>NZ_CP107938.1:0-4800000 GCF_036044095.1 Actinomycetospora sp. NBC_00405 | reverse complement strand
GCGATCCTGCCGCTGCTGCCCGCGATCTACGTGACGGCGGAGCGCGCCGAGGCGGCCGGGCGTCTGTGGTTCGCGGGCTATCTCCGCGGCGCCGAGGACGACGAGCCCGTGGCCCGCGCCGCCGCGGCGGGCGAGCTGACGTTCCGCACCTTCGTCGTGCGCAGCGACGAGTACCTCGAGGGCCTGTGGGCGCGCGGCGTCGACCCGGCGCTGGCCGACCTCTACCGGCTCGCGGCCCTGCCCGAGCACCTCTGGGTGGTCGAGGCCGTCGACCGCGCCGCCCGCCGCGAGGGCCGTCCCGACGTCGTCGGCGAGGCCCTGGTGGACGCGACGGCGTCGACCCACCACGAGCCGCTCCAGGAGGGCCTCGTCGCCCTGCACGGTGGCCGGCTGGCGCACCGCATCGGGCCCGACCACGGCACCCGCCGCGAGCTGCTGCTCACCGACCCGGGCCACTACCGCACGGGACGTCCCGGGCGGCGCTGATCCTGGCCACGCGGATCCGACTCGTCGTCCTCCGGGAGCGTGCCCGCGATGGCGGGGCCGACGACGCTGATCGAGGCGTCGCCGCCCGACTCCTCCTCGGCCTCGCCCTCGTCGGCCACCGGGCCGAGCGTGAGCCGGATGCGATGGGTGTCGGTGCGCTCCCGCTCGCCCCCGCCGGACACCTCCCCCGAGAGCACGAACCACTTGGCCGCGACCGAGCCCTGCGCGTCCCGTCGGCGTCGCACCTCGACCGCGAGCTCGATCTCGACCTCCCGCACCCCGAGCCCGTAGCCCTCGTCCCGGCGCCCCCGCGCGGCGACCAGGTCGCGCCGCAACGCCAGCAGCACCTCGTCGAGACCCAGCCCCTCGTCGAGACCCAGCCCCTCGTCCGTCCCGTCCCCCTGCTCTTCCACGCCGCCGACCGTAGCGAGGCACCCCGACATCGGTCCGCACCCTCGCTTGACAGGACCGTGCGGTATGGATTTAGGATCGCTTATGGACCTCACCGCGCGCCCCGTCGTCACGTCCGCCGAGTGGCGGAAGGCCCGCGAGGAGATGCTCGTGCGCGAGAAGGAGGCCACCCGCGCGCAGGACGCGCTGGCCGCCGCCCGGCGCCGGATGCCGATGGAGGCGCTCGGGAAGGACTACGTCCTCGACGGCGTCGACGGGCCCGTGCGGCTCGTCGACGTGTTCGAGGGGCGCCGCCAGCTCATCGCCTACAAGTTCATGTGGACCGACCCCGAGAGCCCCTGCGAGGGCTGCTCGATGTTCGTCGACCAGTTCGGCCACACCGCCCACCTCAACGCCCGCGACGTGACGCGCGTGGTGATCAGCTCCGGCCCGCTCGCCGAGACGTTGCCCTACCGCGAGCGGATGGGCTGGACCGTGCCGTTCTACTCGGCGGCCAGCAGCGAGCTCTTCGACGACCTCGGCCACGACAGCTCGTTCGCGCTCGACGTCTTCCTGCGCGACGGCGACGACGTCTACCGGACGTACACGATCGACGGCCGGGGCGCCGAGAAGCTGGGCAGCGTCTGGTCGTTCCTGGACATCACGCCGTTCGGGCGCCAGGAGGCGTGGGAGGACTCCCCGGCCGGGACGCCGCAGGGCGACCCGTACGTCTGGTGGCGCCGCCACGACGAGTACGACACCGTCGCGGGAAGCCACTGAGGAATGCCTCTGTAGAAGCGTCAGCGGCGTGCCCCTATCGGCGTCCTCCATGAGATGCAGACACCCAGTGTCCGTATCGCTCCGTCGATCACCGGGGATCAGTCGCCGTCGACCACCGGCAGCGGCGCGGTGTCGACGCGCGGCTCCTCGTCGGTCCCGGACCGGAAGAACGCGAGGAACGCGACGGCCACCGCGGCGAACACCAGACCGACCGCGAGGTAGACCAGCGCCGAGACCACGGTCGGGTCCCCGGCGACGGCGTACGTGAGCCCCGCCTCCGCCGACCACGCCAGGACGAACTGCCGCGCGCGCCGCGCCCCGTCCCGCACCGCGACCAGCAGCGCGACCTGGGCCACGACGAGGGCCACGACGAGCAGCAGCGACCCGCCGGCCAGCAGCATCGTCGCCGCGACGCCCGCGCCGAGCGCGCACGCCGCGATGGTCGCGAGCACGGCGTGGGTCGGCACGGCCCTCACGGTACGGCGACGGACGGCGCGGGCCGGTTCCGCTCCCGCCGTGGATGGGCGACGATCATCTCCCGCCGAGCAAGCACCGGCACCGAGCACCCGGAGGCACCGTGGCCGCCCAGCAGACGCCCGCGTCCGGGACCCCGGCCATCTCCCTGCACGACTTCACCGACATCGACCACTCCCCGGAGCCCACCTACGTCGCCGCGCTCGAGGCCTTCGACCGGCTGCCGTTGCTCCGGGAGCTCAAGGCGCTGGCCATCGAGCGCACCGCGATCGGGCCGGGCCGCCGGGTGCTCGACGTCGGCTGCGGGTTCGGGCTCGAGACGCTTCGGCTGGCGCCGCTCGTTCAGCCCGGCGGGGCCGTCTCCGGGATCGACCTCTCCGCCGAGTTCATCGCCGAGGCCGTCCGCCGGGCCGAGGCCCAGGGCCTGCACGTCGACCTCGCGACGGGCGACGCCCAGCACCTGCCCTTCCCCGACGACGCCTTCGACGTCACCCGGATCGAACGGGTCCTCATCTACCTCGACGACCCGGACCGCGCGCTCGCCGAGATGGTCCGGGTGACCCGTCCCGGCGGCCGGATCGCGATCATCGCGCCGGACTTCGACACGAACACCGTCAACGTGCCGGACGCCGCGCTGGTCCGCGCGGTGCTCGCGCACGAGGCCGACACGTCCGTCGTCAACCCCCGCCTGGTGCGTGACCTGCGCGGGAAGCTCGAGGACCTGGGTCTCGAGGACGTCGAGCTCGCCAGCCGCATGGTCGTCTTCTCACCCGACCTCGGCGCGCAGTACTTCGGCGGTCTCGGCCCGGCCGCCGCACGGGACGGCGTGATCGACGTCGACGCCGGGCAGCGCTGGACGTCGACCGTCGCCGAGCTCCACCGCACCGGGCGCCTCTTCGGCGCGATCGGCTACTACCTCGTCACCGCGTCCGTGCCGGGGTGACGGACGCGTCGCCCAGCAGCGGCGCCTCGGCCACGACGTGCCAGGACCCGACGTCGAACGACCCGGCGAGCAGGTGGACGCGATCGACCTCGGCCGTGATCGGGAGGCTGGACGCGAGCTGCTCCGCGGCGGCACGCAGCGCCGCGAGCGAGGAGTGGCGGCGGTACCCGACGGTCAGGTGCGGCACCGGCTCGTGCTCGCCCCCGTACGGCGGGTGGTCCGGGAAGGCGCGGGCGGTGCGCTCGGTGAGCTCCGCGAACGGCTCCGGCGGGTCCGGCGCGAGCCACACGTAGTCGTCGCCGAACCAGCCGACGGCGTCGAGGCGGAACGAGAACGGTGCGACGTCCCGCACCGCGCGGCGCAGCGTCGCCACCGTCCGGTCGTCGACGGCACGGGCGGGCACGAACGGGAAGAGGACGGTGACGTGCGCGGGCACGCCCTGGGGTGCCGACGGGTCCAGCTCGGCGCGCAGCGCCCCGACGGCGGGTTCGGCGGCGGGGACGAGGACGAGCACCGCGGTGTACGTCGCCCGCGCATCGACCTGGACGCTCATCGTCCGGATCCTGCCGCAGGGCCGACCCCGCGCGGTCCGACCGGCTCAGCGCCGGTCCTCGTCGTCGTGTGGCCCCTCGGCGGCGCGACGGAGCCGTTGCGCCTCCCGTCGTTCGGCCTCAGCCCTGCGGCGCGTGGCCCGGACGTCCTCGCCCGGCGTCGTGGCGCCGGCCTCGCGCGCGTGCGCCTCACGGGTGTCGGCGAGGCGGTCGTAGGTGGCGGCGAGGGCCTCGGCGGCGTCGGCGAGGCACAGGTAGGTCTTGCGGGTCGTCTCGACGGCGTTCCTGGCCCGTTCCACGAGGTCGGGGCACTCCGGGGGGAGCCGGGTCACGACGCACAGATCACGATCGATGGCCACGTCCCCGTCGCAGACCTGGCGGGCCACGTCGTGCACCGAGAGTCCGGTGGCGGCGGCGTGCGCCCGCAAGCCCCGGTGGGCCTCGAGGAGGTCCACGACGAGCGCCTCGGCCAGGACGGCCCGGGCGCGCAGCACCCGGACGTCGCGCCAATCCCGCGGGTTCAGGTCCCTGTCGGCCATCAGCTCTCATCGGCCCGGCTCTCGCGCCTTCGCGAGAGCGTCAGACGGTGGCGACTGGGCCTGTGCCTCCGCCGACGAGTGTGGCCCGGCTCACCCGGTCGGTCCAGCCCACCCGCGGGCGCCCTGGCCTCGTGTCATCGGCGTATCTCCCTCGCCTCGGGGCGGGAGCCGGACGTGTCGGCGTTGTCGAGGAGCCACTGCGCGACGGCGGTGAGCTTCATGTTGGTGTCCTGGGAGGACGTGACCAGCATCTGGAAGGCGCCCTCGTCGTCGACCTTGAAGCGCTCGCGCAGCAGACCCTTGGCCTGGCCGATGAGGTCGCGGCTGTCCACGGCGCGCTGCAGGTGGACGGCGGTGTTCGCGCCGTAGAGCAGCATCGCGGCCTGGATGCCGAACAGTCCGGCCAGCGTCTGTGCTTCCTCGTCGAAGGCGTCGGGTTCGGCCGAGTAGAGGTTCAGCGCGGCCCAGACGCCGCCGTCGACCGAGAGCTGGGTCGACATCAGGGCCCGGTAGCCGGCTTCGGCGGCGTTGGGGGCGAACCGTGGCCAGCGGTCGGCGTCGGCCCCTGCGAGGTCCTGGGCGACGACGGTGCCGGTCTCGGGTGGGTCCTCGATCGCGGTGATGCACGGGCCCTCGTTGAGCTCGCTCTGCTTCTCGTCGAGCTTGCGGATGCTCTCGCTGGTGGGATGGCGGGTCTCGATGCGCCCGTGCTCGGTGATCGAGATACTGCCCGCGTCCAACCCCGGGACGGTCACGACGGCCGAGGCGACGACCTGCTCCAGGGTCTGCTCGAGGTCGCGGACGCTGCGGCGCCGGGCCAGGCCCCGGGCCGCGGTGCGCAGGGCGACGACGAGGTCCTCGGGATGCCGGGCGTCCATGAGTGTGCTCCCCCGTGACATGGAAAGTCGGTGGGCACGAGGCGCGAATGATCGAGCGCGCCGATCGGCAGGGCCGACGCGACATGCGCGGCGATCTGCCCTGTCGACCGGCCGGCGGAGTCGGGGATGCACATGAAGAACGGGGACCGAGGGAACGCTGTCGAGCAGACACCCGTGTCCGGGTCACGGCCGTGCAGTCGACCACGGGTCACCGTACAGCCATCGCGCACCCCGAGGTCCTGTTCGGTCGGCGCGCGGGCCGGAGGGGGCCGGCCGACTAGGGGTGGTCGGTACCGGTGATGTGGTCGATGAGCTGCTCGGCGACGGCGACAGGGTCCTTGGCGGTGTCGTCCAGGTGGGGCCCCAGGAGGTCCTCGGCGTCGGCGAGCGCCAGGTCACCGGCTGACGAGGCTCACAGCGAGCTGCATGCGCCGTGCTCTCGACGCCGACGGCGACACGTCACCGGGGAAGCACATGAAGGTCGGAGCTGCCCAGGCCCCGCGAACTACTGCGCGGACCCCGCGTCTCGACGGGCGGCGGAGGTGGCCGACCGCCACCGACCATGACACCCGCCAGACAGATCGTGGCGGGCCGGGCGTGACGTCTGCCGGATTCGCTGGTGAGCCAGCGTGCGGCGTCGGTGAGCTTCGGAGCGTTCGTGCCGAGACGAGCGCTCCGCGTCCGGTCGACGCCCGTCAGTTCGAGCGCCGTGCACCCCACTGTCCACTATGCGCACGGGCTTGCCGCCCGGCGGGGGATGGTCGGCCACCGGGAGCGACGCTCGCCGGCCGACCGGTCACGAGGCGGCGTGGTGGCCGTCGAGGCTCGTCATCCGGCGCGCCATGGAGGCGGTCGAGGTGACGCCCTGGACCACGGCCAGGAGATTGTGGCTGGCCGCGGTGGTCGGGATGGCCTCGAGACCGGTGGCACGCACGAGTGCGGCGAGGGCCTCGAGGTTCTTGGCCAGATCCACGATCAGCTCGCTCTTGTCGCCGCCACCGTGACCGAGCGAGCGGCGTTCGGTGGCGTGCCTGAGTGCGGCGGTCGCTTCGCGTAATGCACAGATGGCGTTCTCGACGTCGTCGGCCACGGCGGGACTCCATGTGTCGGCGGGTGGGGCAATACCTGTACCTGGACCCCGCCGATGTGGAGGCCGTCGGTGCCAGTATGCCTGCGCCCGGCCCGAGGCCCTGTCGTCCGGTGCGGATGACCCGTGGTGGGAATGGAGGATTCCTCGGAGGGCCGACGTCGATTCATCGGGTCAGCCGGTCACCACACATCCGCGCAGAATGCGCTGGACGCCGATTCGGATGGCGAGGTGCCGCGTCGGCCCGTATGGTTCAGCGCGACAGCACGGTTGACATCCAGCCGGCGAAGAGACGGACATTCGTGTCCGTACCCGCCCGACGGAGCCCGTGCGCCGGCCGATCGGCCATTCAGCATCGGGACCGCTTGGACCGATCCTCGTCCGAGGTGAAGTGTCGATGAAGAGAACAATGTCGAGCTGCGCAAACGATGTACCGCTCCTTGCGCAGCGCAACATCGAGCGATGGCGCACACCCCCGGCGACCTCCCTGGTGAGTGACGCCGGACGCGCGTTGGCGATGGTGGCGTGGCAGCTGCTGAAGTGGGCGGACCGGCGAGCCAACGGCCAGGTCCGACGAGGACGACCCGGGCGCGGTGATCGCTGATGGCGACCTCGCTGGCGGCCCACGACGGGCGCCTGCTGCGCTACGTCCTCGAGGACCTGCGCTACCCGGTTCGCTGGTGGGAGATCATGGCGATGGCCGACCTGTACGGCCTCGCGGCCGCGAACCCGGCCGAACTCGCCCGACTCCCCCGACAGCTGTACGGGAGCATCGAGGCCGTGCTGGGCGCTCTGCCGGGAGCGGAGCGCCGCGGAGACCTCACCTCCGCGAGAGCAGGTCAGAGGCCCTAGGCGGAGGCCTGCTCCCGAGCGCGGAGGTCCGTGCGCAGGACCTCGGACGACCTTGGCTCGCGGCGCTCCTACCTGCGGAAGCAGCATCTCGCGGGCTCACGACCTCGATCCTGTTCCGTGGTGGTTCCGTACTCCGCGCACTACCGCCGCCGGATACCCCCGCACGGTGCCGGTCAGCGCCGCACCGAAGGCCCGCTCAGAAAACAGATGTCAGATCGGGTAGGTCGGTGTCGACCCAGGCCACGCGTGCGGGGGACGCAACGAGGGCCTGGGCCGACCCGCACGGCTACCTTGGTGAACCGAGTTCCGGTTCACTGCGTGACCCGGTCGACTCAGTCTGCCCGCGCGTTCGCCATCTCGAAACCGTCGGACTCGCGCTGCAGGTCTCACTCGGGGGCGACGATGCTGCGCCGACCTCGCTCGTTGGCCAGCCAGTGGGCGACGTCGTGGAGCTTCATGTTGGTGTCCTGGGACGAGCTGACCAGCATCTGGAAGGCGGCGTCGTCGGTGATGTCGAAGCGCTCCATCAGGATGCCCTTGGCCTGGCCGATCACGTCGCGGGTCTGCAGGGCTTGGTTGAGGCCGGCGGCGCGGTCGGAGCCGTAGAGCAGGGTGGCGGCCTGCAGCCCGAACAGGCCGGCGGTCAGGCAGGCGTGGTCGTCGAAGACATTGGGGCTGTCCGAGTAGAAGTTGAGCGACGAGCGCCAGCGACGGGTGACCGACAACGAGATCGACAGCACCGATCGGACACCGAGCTCCACGGCGCGCGGCGCGAACAGCGGCCAGCGATCTCCGTCCGGTCCCTCGAGGTCGTGGGCCACGAAGATGCCGCTCGGTGGCGGCTCGTCGGCTGCGCTGACGCACGGCCCCTCGTGAAGGTCGGCCTGGAGGTCGTCGACGCGGCGGCTTCGGTCGTCGGAGGAGTGACTCGTGCGTACCTTGCCGGCTGCGGTGCGGGTGATGCCCCCGCCGACGGCAGAGGGAACGGTCTCGACGGCGGCCTCGACAATGCGGCTGAGCATCTCGTCCTGGTCATACGTCGCGCCGTGCTCGATCAATCGTTCGACAGCACGTCGCATGGCGGTGACCAGCTCGTCGTTGTTGCTCATAGACATCTCGTGATGTCACCCTCCGCAGTCGTCGCAGCGCCCCGACCGACGGCGCGCTGAAGTCTGGGGCGAGCTACGGGCCCGCGGCTACGTTACGTGTACGCCGGTTGCGATCACCACCGTAGGCTGAGCCCCTTACGGGGCAAACGAGATAACACCGGGTTGGCCGGGCCGTCGCGCTCGGTGCCGGGCAGGAAGCCCGCGGTCCCTGGCGGCGGACACTGTCGGATCTACTCACGACCGGTCGCAGTCTCAGCGTGTCTCGGGGGGCGGTTCAGCGGCTCGACGGAGCCGTTGCGCGTCTCGTCGTTCGGCGTCGGCCCTCCGGCGGGTGATCCGGGCTCGCTCGTGGGGGTCGGTGCAGCCGGCGTTGCGGGCGTCCGTCTCGCGCCTGTCGGCGATGCGGTCGTAGGTGTGGGCGAGGGCCTCAGCCGTGTCAGCAAGACGCAGAAGGGTCTTCCGAGCCAGCTCGAGAGCGTTCTCCGACCGCGCCAGGAGTTCGGCCTGGTTGGCGCGGTCTCGGGCCACGACACACAGCTCGCGATCGATGGCCAGGTCCCGGTCACAGACCTGCCGGGCCACGTCGTGCAGTGGGGTTCCGGTCGCGTCGGCGTAAGCCCGCAAACCTTGGTCGGCCTCGTCGAGGTCCACCACGAGCACCTCGGCCAGGACACCCTGGGCCCGCAGCACCTGGATGTCGCGCCAGTCGCGCGGGTTCAGCTCGTGGTCAGCCATGGGACCTCGTCAGCCCGGGCTCTCGACCCACACGAGAGCGATCTACGGCAGGGACCGGGCCGACGCTCTCGCCCGCGAGTGTGGTCCGGGTCCCTTCGTTGGTCCAGCCGTCGCAGCGGAGTTCGTCCGGGTCGCAACTCCAACGTCACTAACGCCCGGATCGGCTTCGGGGTCTCTCCCTCGGCGGCGCGGTCTCTGACCTGCCGGGCCGTTCGCGCGGGTGCAAGCGCCCTGACGGTCAACGACCGATGCATGTGCTGCCTGGTGGCGCTTGCGGCTGTGCGGGCGGTCTGGCAGCCCTCGGGCGCGTCGACGTGGGTGAGGCCCCGCCCACCACCACTCCCCCGTCGTCGAGCTCGTTGCTGGTGGGGGCTCTCCTGAGGTCGGTGTCCTGGTCCAGGGCGGAGCGCCTGGCCGCCGGAGGCTCGTCCTGCTCGCGGTCGCCGTGAGGTTCCCCAGCTAGCTCGGAGACCGACGATCATGGCTGTAGGCCGTGAAGGGAGTCTCCGATGGCAGCGCCGAAGAAGTACCCCGACGAGCTGCGCGAGCGGGCGGTGCGGCTCTACCGCACGAGCAACCCGCGGCCCACGTTCCGCCAGCTCGGTGACAGCTGGGAGTGCATCACGAGGCGCTGCGCAACTGGGTGCGCCAGGCCGAGGCCGACGCCGGTGAGCGCGACGATCGTCCGACCAGCGCCGAGACCGAGGAGCTGCGCCGGCTGCGCAAGGAAGTCGCGGAGCTACGCCGGGCCAACGAGATCCTGAAGGCGGCGAGCGCTTTCCTCGCCCAGGAAATCGACCCGACAAGGAGGAAGTCATAGCGTTCGTCGAAGCTCGCCACGACGACTTTGGGATCGAGCCGATTCTGCGCCAGCTCGGGATCCCGCCCTCGACGTACTACGGGTGGCTGGCCCAGGACCGCGACCCGTCGTCGCTCCGCCGTGACGACGCCGAGGTCCTCGCCGAGATCCGCGAGGTGCACGACCGGTCGGGCCAGACCTACGGCGTCCCGCGGGTGCACGCCACTCTGCGCCGCCGCGGCCGGCAGGTCTCGCGCAAGCGGGTCGAGCGGCTGATGCGTAGCGCGGGGCTGCAGGGTGCCCACCTGCGCAAGCGCTGGCGGACGCCCTCCACCCGCCAGGACCCGCGGGCCGCCCCGGCGCCCGACCTGGTCGATCGGGACTTCACCGCCTCGGCCCCGGACCGGCTCTGGGTCGCCGACGCGACCCGCATCCCCTGCCGAGGGCGTGTTCTGGCTCGCTGCGGTCCGCGACGTGTTCTCCAACCGCATCGTCGGGTGGAAGACCTCCGACCGGTGCGACACCGAACTCGTCCTCGGCGCTCTCGAATACGCGGTCTGGTCCCGCGAGGTGCGCGACGGCCAGCTTAGGCATCATTCCGACCGCGGCTCGAACTACACGTCATTCCGATTCTCGGCTCGGCTAGAAGATCACGGGATTCTCGCGTCGATGGGGTCGGTCGGCGATTCCTACGACAACGCGCTGATGGAGAACTTCTTCTCCACCTCAAGACCGAGCTCGTGTACCGCAGAATCTGCAGGACCCGGGAAGAGGCCGAGAACGCCCTGTTCGCCTACGTGGACGGCTGGTACAACCGCGAGCGCATCCAGGCCCGCCTGGGCTGGCGCTCGCCGGACGAGTACGAGCACACCTGGCACACCAGCCGGGCTCACCCCGAGCCCGTCCCGGCCAGGTAGGAAGCACTCCGGGCTACCGGGGGAACCTCAGCTGCCGAACCGCGGGCGCGCTGCCGGTCGATCGTTGGATGGCTACGCCTTGTAGTTCATTTGGCGTGGCCCGGTCTTGTCGTAGACGTTGAAGAACTCGTCGCTCATGATGGTGGCGACCCCGCCTTCTGGCGTCTCGATCAAGTCCTGCTCCAGGGGCGTCACCCGGAACTGCCAGTCGGCCGGCAGGCTCGTGAAGTAGCTCGCCCCGTTGGCGACGAAGTCGTCGTAGGTGAACTTCGGCTCGAGTCCCAGCTGGAATCCCTTCATGACCCAGGTGTTGCCGCCGGCGTCGTCCAGGAGCATGACCGTGGTGCCCTTGTTCCAGCCCACGCGGCTGTCGCGTGCGATGGTCATCGGTTCGTAGGCCGTGACGTCTGCGACGGCGCCCACCTTCTTCATGTCGAGCTGGCCGACCCAGGGGGCCTTGATGCCGTTGAAGTCGCGCTCCTTGCCCCGGTGCACCTCGGTCCAGTCAGGTGTCCAGATCTTCGGTCCGTTCAACGATGCACCGAGCAGGCCGTAGTCCGCCTTGAGCTGGTCGAAGTCGATGCCTTCGACGAGGGCATGCGGGGCAGCATCCCTGGACGCTGGAATGCCCTCTTCACTGAACATGGGGTTGTAACAGGCTGCCACCACCTTGCCGGTCCCCGCCTCGCGTCCGGCGAGGAAGATCTCGATGTAGCGGGTCCCGTGCATGCCGTCGACGCGCCAGAACTCGGCGCCCTCACCGTCGTGCAGCACAGCAGGTTCATCCAACGCTTGGTTGTTCGTCATTCGTGGACCCTTTGCCTTCAGCGTTTACCGGACGAGGTCACCGTCACCGGTCTGACGCAACGGCGCACCACCCGACGAGGATGATTGCGAGTGAGCTGCTAAGCCCCTTCTCAGGGCATGTCCGGTAAGGCTGAGTCGCTCGGAGGCAGTCGGGGCAGACTGCAGCCACAAGTCCTGCCCACAGCTGCCCCGCACGGCCGCAGCCACGGCGGCCGCACGCCCATGCAGCTCCTTGCCGACGCCGTCGATACCTACGAGGCGACCGCGATGGCGCGACCTCCGGCGCATCGCGAGCACCCACCTGCTGCCGCCTCCGCGCCGCGACGAGCCGCTGACCGCCGAGGACCGTGCGATCGCCTCGTGGCTCCGACGCGCCTCCCGTCCTCGGAGCACTCATCCAGGACCTCAACACGAGAGCGGACGGCCGACCCACCACCTCGTCGACCGCCAACAAGCGCCGCGCTGTGCTCCACCGGGTGGCCGGCTACGCGGTGGACAC
The DNA here is from genome assembly GCF_036044095.1 of Actinomycetospora sp. NBC_00405. NCBI lineage: Bacteria > Bacillati > Actinomycetota > Actinomycetes > Pseudonocardiales > Pseudonocardiaceae > Actinomycetospora > Actinomycetospora sp. NBC_00405. The sequence goes on along the minus strand of NZ_CP107938.1, from coordinate 4,788,154 downwards.
CGGCGTCATGGCCGCCTACCCCGTCACGGCCGGCGCACCGGTACGGCGTCGCCAGCTTCTCGCGGCGCTCACCTACGTACCCGGGCGCCGCCGGAGCGATCGCGAGCGTGGCTGGCGGCTGCGGGCGTTCTTTGCCTGCCTGTACTACGCCGGCCTACGTCCCGGCGAGGCCCAGCAGCTCCGCGACACCGACGCGAAGCTCCCCGCCGCCGGCTGGGGCGAGCTGGTCCTCTCCGGGTCGCTGACCGGCGTCTCGGGCGAGCACTACAACGACGGCCTGCGTACCCCCGACGCCCGACCGCTCAAGCGCCGCCGTCGCGAGGCCGTCCGTCGTGTGCCTGCCCCGCCGGCGCTCGTGGCGATCCTGCGCGAGCACCTCCACCACTACGGCGCCGCACCCGACGGCCGCTGTTCCCGGCACTGACCGGCGGACGGGTCCGCGAGTCGGTCTACACGCGCATCTGGAAGGAGGCCCGCGAGATCGGCTTGACGCCCGCGCAGGCGGCCTCGCCGCTGGCGGCCCGCCCGTACGACCTCCGCCACGCGGCGCTCACATCCTGGCTCAACGCCGGGGCGCCGCCCACGGAGGTCGCCGAGCGGGCCGGCCACTCGGTCAAGGTCCTGCTGTCGGTCTACGCCGCGTGCCTCGACGGCGAGCGCGAAGCCTACAACGGCCCGCATCCAAGATCTACTCGACGGAGAGGCTTGATCGACTATTCAAGATCCGTTCCGTGACTGTTCCGTGGAAACCCGGACACAACGCCGTACCGCTGCGGAGCCTCACAGAGACTTCACATCGGTCATCCGGCGTTCGTGCAGGTCAGAGACCCGAAGCAGCGGGTCGGGGGCCCTACGCGGAGGCCTGCTCGCGAGCGCGGAGGTCCTTGCGCAGGATCTTCCCCGACGCCGACTTCGGGATCTGGTCGATGAACTCCACGACCCGCACCTTCTTGTGCGGGGCGATGCGCTCGGCCACGAAGCCCATGACGTCGTCGCCGGAGAGCTGCGCGCCCTGCTGGAGGACGACGAACGCCTTGGGGATCTCCTCTCCCTCGGCGTCCTTGACCCCGATGACCGCGGCGTCGGCGATCCCGTCGTTGGTCAGCAGCAGCGCCTCGAGCTCGGCCGGCGGCACCTGGTAGCCCTTGTACTTGATCAGTTCCTTGACGCGGTCGACGATGTGGAAGACGCCCTCGTCGGTGACCGTGGCGACGTCGCCGGTGTGCAGGAAGCCGTCGGCGTCCAGGGTCTCCGCGGTGGCCTCGGGGTTGTTGAGGTACTCGCGCATCACGTTGGGACCGCGGACCCACAGCTCGCCGCGCGAACCCTCCTCGCCGGTCTCGGGGTCGACGAGCTTGCACTCGATGTTCGGCAGCGCGACGCCGATCGAGTTGAGGTCCATGTCGGGACGGTCCTGCGGCATGGCGTGGCTGACCGGGCTGAGCTCGGTCATCCCGTAGCCCTGCAGCACGGTGCAGTTCAGCCGCTTCCCGACGGCGTGCCCGAGCTCGGCGTCGAGCGCGGCGGCGCCGGAGAACACGATGTCGACGCAGTCGATGTCGTACTGGTCGACCATCGGGTGCTTGGCCAGCGCGACGGCGATCGGCGGCGCGATGTAGACGCGGTCGACGCGGAACTCGGAAATGATCCGCAGGAACTCCGCGAGATCGAACTTGGGCATCGTCACGACGGTCGCCCGGACGTAGATGCCGTGGTTCATCATCACGGTCATGCCGTAGATGTGGAAGAACGGCAGCACCGCGAGGATCTTCGAGTCGGCGTCGGTGCTCGCGTTGAGCGCCTGGAACTGGATGAGGTTCGCCACGAGGTTGCGGTGGGTGAGCACCACACCCTTCGCGCGCCCGGTGGTCCCCGAGGAGTAGGGCAGCGCGGCGACGTCGTCGCCGGTCACCCGCACCTGCGGGCGCTCGGCCGTGGTCGACAGCAGGTCGGCGAGCCCGTTCTCGGGCCGCGGGGTGCCGGCGTCGTCCCGGGTGCCGTCGATGAGGACGGTCTCCGTGACGACGACGCCGTCCTGCTCCGTCGCGGCGCGGGCCCGGTCGAGGAACGCGCTGATGGTGACCAGCATCTTCGCGCCGGAGTCGCGCAGCTGGAAGGCGAGCTCGTCGGGGGTGTAGAGCGAGTTGATCGTCGTCACCGCGACGCCCGCGGCGAGGGCGCCGTGGAAGACGACCGGGTAGTAGGCGTTGTTGGGCGCGAACAGGGCGATCACGTCGCCGCGGCCGAGGCCCCGCTCGCCGAGGGCGGCCGCGAAGCGGTCGATCGCTCCGGCGAGCTCGCCGAACGTCGTCTGCGCCCCGGACGATCCGTCGATGACCGCCACGCGGGCGGCGTCGGCATCGCTCAGGTCGCCGAAGAGGAACTCCGGCAGTCCCACGTCCGGGATGTCGACGTCGGCGTACGGGCTGCGGACGACCATGCGGGAACTCCTCGCTGAGCGCGGGACGGCAATGCGTCGGTAAACCTACCTGTCGGTACGGCCGATCGTCTGCCCTCTCGCATGGTCTCTCTGTGACCGGGCGCGGGGTTGACGGCCCGGACGGTCACCCGTTCGGCCGTATGACGGCGTCTTGCCCCCCGTCTTGCGTGGTGGGACAGTGAGCGCGAGAAGCCGATTCGACCCCACGGTTCGGCCGAGGCGTGGCTCACGTGTGCCCGTTCGCCTGTGCGAGCGCCCTGGACGCCCGCCGCCGGCGTCGGATGCCCCCCGTCCCACGCCGGCGGCGTGGCCCGGTGGCCCCGGTGGCCCCGGTGGCTCAGTCGCGGCCCTCCACCAGGTGCGCGAAGGCCGAGAGGTTCGCCAGCGACTCCCCCCGCGACTCCCGCCACGCCCACTCGCGGCGGATCGACGTGGCGAAGCCGAGCTCGAGCAGGGTGTTGAAGTCGCCGTCGGCGGCCTCCAGCACCTGCCCGAGAATGCGGTCGATCTCCTCGTCGACCACGGCGTGGCGCGCCACGCGCCCGACGAGGTGGATGTCGCCCGCCCGGTCGATCGTGTAGTGCACCCCGTAGAGCCGGGCGTTGCGCTGCAGGAGGAAGCGGTAGACCTCCTCGAGGTTCTCGTCCACGTGCCGGCACACGAACGCCTCGACCAGCAACGCGTGGGGCGTGAGCACCAGCCAGCAGTGCGTGGCGAGCTTCTTCGTGCCCGGCAGCGTCACGAAGAACCGTCCCGGACCCGGCCGGGTATAGGTCAGCTCGCGCTCGTCGAGGGCGTCGACGAGCACCTTCTCCAGCTCGTCCGTGGAAGGGGAGCTCACACCGCCATCCCTCGGGTCCGGTCGCGGTCCTTCGCCCGCGAGGCCTCGGCGTACGTCGCGAGCAGCGCGTCGGCCGTGCGGTCCCACGAGAACATCGCCGCGTGCTCGACGGCGCCGGCGGAGAACCGCTGACGCCCGGCCCGGTCGAGGCCGACGCGCTCGAGGGCGTCGGCCCAGTGCCCGGGATCGTGGCCGTCGACCAGCAGCCCCGAGCGTTCGTGGGCGACCGCGGTGGGCAGCCCGCCGACGGCGGCGGCCACCACCGGGGTGCCGCAGGCCTGCGCCTCGAGGGCGACGAGACCGAAGGACTCCGAGTAGCTGGGCACCGCGACGACGTCGGCGGCGCGGTAGACCTGCGCGAGCTCCTCGCCGCGGCGGGGCGGCAGGAAACGCACGACGTCGGCGATCCCCAGCTCCCGGGCGAGCGCCACCAGCGACTCCGGCTCGGCGAGCCCGGTGCCCGAGGGACCGCCGACGACGAGGACGACGAGCCGCTCGCGCAGCTCCGGGCGGCGCGCGAGCATCGTCGCGGCGGCGCGCAGCAGGACGTCGGGCGCCTTGAGCGGCTGGATCCGCCCCACGAACGCCATCGCCGTGTCCTCGGGCCGGATCCCCAGGGCGGCGCGGGCGGCGTCGCGGTCGGGCGCGGGGGTGAAGGTGCGCAGGTCGACGCCCGGCGCGATGGTGCGGACGCGGGCGGGGTCGGCACCGTAGGCGGCGACGAGGTCGTCCGCCTCGGCCTGCGTGGACGTCACGAGGCGGTCGGCCTCGGCCACCACCTGCTCCTCGCCGACCACCCGCGACAGCGGCTCGGGCCGGTCGCCGTCGGCGAGCGACGCGTTCTTGACCTTGGCCAGGGTGTGCGCGGTGTGCACCAGCGGCACGCCCCAGCGGTCCCGCAGGAGCCACCCGACCTGCCCGGAGAGCCAGTAGTGGCTGTGCACCACGTCGTACCAGCCCGGCTCGTGGCGGGCCTCGTCCCGCAGCACCCCGGCGGTGAACGCGCACAGCTGGCTGGGCAGGTCCTCCTTGCCGAGGCCGCCGTACGGCCCGGCGATGACGTGCCGGACCAGCACCCCGGGCGCCAGCTCGGCCACCGGCGGCAGGTCGGACGACGTCGCCCGCGTGAAGATCTCGACCTCCACGCCGCGCTGGGCCATCCGCCGGGCCGTCTCCACGACGTAGACGTTCATGCCGCCTGCGTCCCCGGTGCCGGGCTGGGCGAGCGGTGAGGTGTGCAGCGAGATGACCGCGACCCGGCGGGGCCGCCCCGGATGCGGACGAACCACCCGGCCCGGGGGACGGGAACGGGTCGCCGGAGATGCCGTCGCCGTCGTCGCCGCCGGGGTCACCCCGCCAGCTTAGGTGTGCCGGGCCCTCGCGGGCTCGCCGAGGACCACGTGACGAACAGACCTAGGGTGCGGGGCATGAGCACGCCGACACCGGGAACCGACCGTCCCCTCGCCGTCGTCACCGGCGCCAGCTCGGGCATCGGGGCCGCCACCGCCCGCGCCCTCGCCGCCGACGGCTGGCACCCCGTCCTCGGCGCGCGCCGCGTGGAGCGCCTCACCGAGGTCGCCGACGAGGTCGGCGGCACCGCCCTGCCCCTCGACGTCACCGACGCGGACTCGGTGGCCGCGTTCGTCGCCGGCGTGAGCGACCTCGTCACCCCGCGGAGCCCGCTGCGCGGCCTGGTGAACAACGCCGGCGGCGCCAAGGGCACCGAGAAGGTGATCGAGGCCGACGAGGAGAAGTGGCGCTGGATGTGGGAGTCCAACGTCCTCGGGACCCTGCGCGTCACCAAGGGCCTGCTGCCGCTGCTGATCGACTCGGGCGACGGCCACGTCGTCACCATCACCTCGATCGCCGGCCTCGAGGTCTACGACGGTGGCTCCGGCTACACCGCCGCCAAGCACGCCGAGGGCGCCATGCACCGCACCCTGCGCGGCGAGCTGCTCGGGGAGCCCGTGCGTGTCACCGAGATCGCGCCCGGCGCGGTCGAGACCGAGTTCGCGCTCGTGCGGTTCGCGGGCGACGAGGATCGTGCGGCCAAGGTCTACGAGGGCATCACGCCGCTGGTCGCCGAGGACGTCGCCGAGGTCGTGGCGTTCGCCATGAGCCGGCCGTCGCACGTCAACCTCGACACCATCGTCCTCAAGCCCCGCGACCAGGCCACCGGGATGCGCTTCCACCGCACCACCTAGAGCGCGGACATCGCTTGCCACTCCGCCCACGAGATGGCCCAGTCGTAGATGTCGCCGTCGCTCGGCGAGTAGTTCACCCCGGAGTTGGTGACCTCCACCGGGTCGCCGTACTGGGCGGTGTCGTAGTACGCCCGGGCATCGGCCTCGGAGAGGTTGATGCAGCCGTGGGTGACGTTGCTGGAGCCCTGCGCGCCGGTGGACGCCGGGTTGGCGTGGATGAACTCGCCGTTGTTGCTGATGCGCACCGCCCAGCGCTCGACGAGGTCGTAGCCGTACTGCTCGCTGACCATCCGCTTGTTGGTGAACTTCTCGGTGACGACGTGGATGCCCGAGCGCGTGGTGCGGTTCGGGTCGGAGTCCGTCCCGTAGCTGGCGGGGACGTCCATCACCTGCCGGCCGTCGCGGATGACGACCATGCGGAAGCTGTTGACGTCGGCCTGCACGACCTGCGAACGGCCGATCCGGAACGACGTCGTGAGGTCCTCACGGCCCCAGGCGCCGCCGCCGAACGGCGTGCCGAGCAGGTTCGCGCGGACGTCGACCTGCGTGCCGGGCCGCCAGTACTCCTTGGGACGCCAGTGCACCCGCGACCCGCCGTCCTGGTCGGGCAGCCAGGCCCAGGAGCCCTCGGTGGGCACCGACGTGCGCACCTGCAGCGCCCGCTCCACCGCCGCCTTGTCCTCCACCGGGGCCGCGAACTGGATCGTGATCGGCGCGGCGACCCCCACCTCGCGGTCGTCCCCGATGTTCAGCGTCGCCCGGACGGTCTGCCCGGGCGCGACCGTGGTGAACGAGCCGGTGACCGGCGAGCTGCTCCCGCCGGGCCCGGTGGCCGTGCCGCCCCAGGTGTAGGTGGCGCCGTAGGCCAGCGGGCCGGACGGCGTCCAGCGCTTCCGGTCGGGCGAGAGCGTGCCGGCCACGGCACCGCCCGGCGAGGCGGTGAGCGTGACGTCGGTGAACGAGCCCTCCGTGGTGGCCGCGACCGTGGCCCGTGGCGCGACGTCGGCGGCGTTCGCGGCCGGCTCGACCGCCACGCCGACCGGCGGCGGCGCCTCGGTGGACGCGACGGGCCCGCCGGACGTCGGCGCCCCCGAGCCGCAGGCCGTCAGCACCACCAGCAGCAGCCCGCTGAGCACCGTGACGAGCGCGCGACCCATACGTCCCCCGAACCTCTCGGCAGTGCGTCGCCACCATCGTGGCACCGCACCCCGACGGCCCGCCGGGTCGAGGATCAGCTCAGCGCCGACATCCCGCGCCAGGTGTCCCAGTCCAGGGCCCAGTCGTAGATGTCCCCGTCGGCGGCCGAGAGCTGGACCGGGGAGTTCGTGACCTCGACGGGATCGCCGTAGATGGCGGTGTCGTAGTACGCCCGCGCGTCGGCGGTGGAGAGGTTGACGCAGCCGTGGGTGACGTTGCTCAACCCCTGGGCCCCGGCCGACGCCGGGTTGGCGTGGATGAACTCGCCGTTGTTGCTCATGCGCACGGCCCAGTGCTCGACGAGGTCGTAGCCGTACTGCGCGCTGGTCATCCGCTTGTTGTCGAACTTCTCGGTGACGACGTGGGTCCCGCTGCGCGTGATGCGGTTGGGGTCGCTGCCCAGCCCGTAGCTCGCGGGCACGTCCATGACCTGCTGGCCGTCCCGGATCACGACCATCCGGTGGCTCGTGACGTCGGCCCGCACGATCTGCGAGCGCCCGACGGTGAGGTGGTTGGTGAGGTCCTCGCGCCCGTAGGCCCCGTCGCCCAGGTCCACGCCGTACAGGTCCGCCGCGACGTCGACGACGGTGCCGGGCTTCCAGTACTCCTTCGGCCGCCAGTGCACCCGCGAGCCCAGCGCGTCGTCGGGCAACCAGGCCCAGGAGCCCTCGGTGGGCACCGACGTGCGCACCTGCAGGGCCCGCTCCGCGGCGGCCTTGTCGGTGACCGGGCCGTCGAACTGGATGGCGATCGGCGCCGCCACGCCGACGGTGGCGTCGTCGGGCTGCGCGAACTGTGCGCGCACGACCCGCTCCGGGCTCACCGTGGTGAAGCCACCGGCGACCGGCGTGGTGGCCCCGTCCGCGCCCACCGCGACACCGGACCAGGTGTAGGGCTTGCCGTAGCCGAGTGCCACGGTCGTGGCCCAGCGGTGGCCGTCCGGGGTCACGGCCCCGGCGACGGGGCGGCCGTCCGCGCCGGTCAGCGCGACGTCGCGCAGGGCGGCGTCCGGCGCCGTCACGCTGATCTCGCCGCCCGGGTCGACGTCGGCGCGCCCCGGCACGGCCGTCGTCGTCACGGTCGGGGGCTGCGTCGCGTCACTCCCCGCCGACCGGGGCGTCGCGCCCGCAGCCGCACATCCCGCGACGACTCCCGCGACGGCGACGAGCGCCACCACCACGGCCAGCACACCCTGCACGCGTTCCCGCACCCCGAGGGCCACCTCTCCTGATCGATCCCGAACGCATGACGCGAACGGCCCTGGAGCGGTTGTCAGGCCACGGGCACACTCACACCGGTGGCCCAGTGATCGTGAGAGGGGTCTCGCCGCGATCCGGTCAGAGGGCGCAGGAGACGAGCACGGGCTCGGGTTCGAGCACGAGGCCGAAGGCCTCGTCGACCCGGTCGCGCACGTCGCGGGCGAGCGCCAGCAGGTCGTCGGTGGTCCCGCCGCCGCGGTGGGTCAGGGCGAGCGTGTGCTTGGTGGAGACCCGCGCCGGGGCGTGCTCGCCCGGGTGGCCGCGCGGGACGCCCGCGCGCTCGATGAGGGCGGCCGCGGAGAGCTTGACCAGCCCGCCGGGCTGCGGCCACGCCGTGACCGGGACCTGGCCCGCCGCCTCGGTGCGGGCGGCGACGCGGGCCGCGGAGGCCTCGTCGACCACCGGGTTGGTGAAGAACGAGCCCGCGCTGCGGCTGTCGGGGTCCGCGGGGTCGATGACCATGCCCTTCCCGCGGCGCAACCCGAGCACGGCGGCGCGCGCGTCGGCGACGGGCACGCGGGTGCCGGGCTCGACGCCGAGGGCGCGGGCGAGCTCGGCGTAGCGGACCGGGGCCGACAGGCCGTCGGTGGTGAGCCGGAAGCGCACGCCCAGGACGATCTCGCCGTCGACGTTGCGGTCGCCCTTGAGGCGGCTGGTGCGGTAGCCGAGACCGAGGTCGGCGGCCGCGACCGTGCCACGGCGGCCGGTGCGGCGCGCGTAGAGGTCGACGTCGACGAGGAGGTCGCCGACCTCGACGCCGTAGGCGCCGACGTTCTGCACCGGCGTCGCCCCGGTGCGTCCGGGGATCCCCGAGAGGCACTCGAGCCCACCGAACCCGTCGGCCACCGTGTCGGCGACCAGCGCGTCCCAGTCGTGGCCGGCCTCGACGTGCAGGACGACGGTGTCGGCGTCGCGGCGCACGACCTCGTGGCCCTCGGTGTCGATGAGCAGCGCGGTGCCGGCGAACCCGGCGTCGCCGATGACGAGGTTGGAGCCCCCGCCGACGAGCAGCAGCGGCTCGCCCGCCCCGTCGGCGGCGCGGGCCCGCTCGACCACCTCGTCGGCCGTCGTCGCCCGGACCAGACGCCGGGCCGGGCCGCCGAGACCGAGTGTCGTGTGGGGCGCGAGGAGCGTCGCGGCGTCGGTGTCGACGGGGCCGTCGCCCGCCGCGGGCGTCGTCTGAGCGGTCGGACCGGGTGCCACGGCCTCCGACGGTAACCTCCCGCCCGTGTCGACCCGCATCGCCCACCGCGCCACCTGGGACGTCCCCGCCGAGGAGGTGTACGCGGAGCTCGTCGACGGCGACCACCTCCGGGCACGCCTCGAGGAGCTCGGCGGCAAGGACCCCGCTCTCGTCGAGCACTCCGTCGACGCCTCGGGCGCCCGGCTGGAGCTGCGCCACTCGGTACCCGTGGAGTTCCTGCCGACGGCGGTCCGCCGCTTCACCGGCGACGACCTGGTCCTCGACCGCGTCGAGACCTGGCGCGTGCGCACCGACGGCGGCTACGACGGCACGTTCGAGGTCACGGTCCGCGGCCTACCCGGGACGATGACCGGCACGCAGGAGCTCACCGACTCCGGCGGCGGCGCGGTCACCGAGATCCAGGGCGAGGCCACGGTGTCGGTGCCGATGGTCGGCGGGCGCATCGAGAAGGTCGTCGTCGAGCAGGTCGGCGCGCTGCTCGACGCCGAGGACGCCTTCACCCGCCGGCGGCTGGAGAAGCGCTGACCATGGCGACCCATCGCCTCGTCATCACCCTGAGCTGCCCGGACCGCACCGGCATCGTCGCCACGATCACCGGGCGGCTCGCGGCGCTCGGCGCGTCGATCACCGAGGCCGCGTACCACGCCGACACCGCGGCGGGCTGGTTCGTCACGCGACAGGTCGTGGACGCCGCCTCGGTGCCCGGCGGGGCGGACGTGCTGCGCGTGGTGATGGGCCAGGTGGCCGCGGGCCTCGAGGTGCCCGGCGGCGACCCGGTGCGCTGGCAGGTGCGCGACGCCGCCGAGCCGCCGCGGGTGGTGCTGCTGGTCAGCAAGGAGTCGCACTGCCTGCACGACCTGCTCGGCCGGGTCTGGGGCGGTGAGCTCGAGATGGACGTGCGCGCGGTCGTGGGCAACCACGAGGTGCTGCGCCCACTCGCCGAGGCCCACGGCGTGCCCTTCCACCACGTGCCGTTCCCCTCGCGCGCCGAGGACGACGAGGCGCGCTCCGGACGCGACGCCGCGTTCGCGGAGGTCGCCGCCCTCGTCGACGAGCACGACCCGGCGGCGATCGTGCTGGCGCGGTTCATGCAGGTGCTGACGCCCGAGCTCTGCGACCGGTGGGCCGGGCGGGCCATCAACATCCACCACAGCTTCCTGCCCTCGTTCGCCGGTGCCCGCCCGTACCACCAGGCCCACGCCCGCGGGGTGAAGCTCGTCGGCGCGACGTGCCACTACGTCACCGCGGACCTCGACGCCGGCCCGATCATCGAGCAGGACGTCAGCCGCGTGGACCACGCCGACACCGCCGAGGACATGGTCCGCCGCGGCCGCGACGTCGAGAAGCTGGTGCTGGCCCGCGGGCTGCGGGCCCACCTCGAGGACCGCGTGCAGGTGCACGCGGGCCGGACGGTCGTCTTCCGCTAGACCCGCTCGGCGGGGATCGCGCCCAGCCGGCCGGCGTGGAAGTCGACCATCGCCTCCCGGACCTCCTGCTGGGTGTTCATGACGAACGGCCCGCCCCAGGCCACCGGCTCGCGGATCGGGCGGCCGCCGAGCAGCACGATCTCGAGCTTGGGGTGCCGGCCCTCCTGCCCGGGATCCGCGGCGACCCGCAGCGACTCGCCGGGGCCGAAGACGACGAGCTGACCGGTGCGCACCGGCCGCCGCTCGGCGCCCACCGTGCCGTCGCCGGACAGGACGTAGAGCAGCGCGTTCTGCTCGGGGTCCCAGGGCAGGTGCAGCGCCGCGCCGGGCTCGAGCGAGGCGTGCGCCATCGTCATCGGCGTGTAGGTCGAACCGGGCCCCTCGTGCCCGCCGATCTCGCCGGCGATGACCCGGACGAGCGTCCCGGCGTCGGCGGAGGTCAGCAGCGCGGCCTGCCCGGAGCGGAGGTCCTGGTAGCGGGGCTGCACCCACTTCTGCGCCTGCGGGAGGTTCACCCACAGCTGCAGGCCGTGGAAGAGGCCGCCCGACGCCACGAGCGCCTCCGGCGGGCGCTCGATGTGCAGCACCCCGCCGCCCGCGGTCATCCACTGCGTGTCGCCGTTGGTGATCGAGCCGCCGCCGCCGTGGTTGTCGGCGTGCTCGAACGTGCCGTCGATGATGTAGGTGACGGTCTCGAAGCCCCGGTGCGGGTGCCACGCCGTGCCCTTGGGCTCGCCGGGCGCGTACTCGACCTCGCCCATCTGGTCCATGTGGATGAAGGGGTCGAGCAGCGCGAGGTCGACGCCGGCGAACGCGCGGCGCACCGGGAAGCCCTCGCCCTCGTAGCCCTGCGGCGCGGTGGTCACCGTGCGGACGCCCCGCTCGGTGACGCCGACGCGGGGCGCCGCGGGCTCGGGGACGACCGATTCCCACCGGGACCCGCGTCAGCGGCCGAGGCCCTCGAGGGCCTCGGCCCCGGACAACGCACCCAGCGAGGCACCGGGGACGAGGAGCTTGCTCTCGCGCCGGCCGCTGCCCACCACCACCGCGGGCGTGGCGAGCACCGCGGGGTCGACGAGCACGGGCCACGACGCCGGCACGCCGAACGGGGTGATGCCGCCGTGGGCCATGCCGGTGAGCTCCACCGCCTCGTCCATCGGCGCGAACGACGCCTTGCGGACGTCGAGCCGCTTGCGGACGACGGTGTTGACGTCGGCGCGCGTGGTGGCCAGCACGACGCAGGCGGCGAAGCGACGCTCGCCGGAGCGCGAGCCGGCGACGACGACGCAGTTGGCCGACGCCTCCAGCGGCGAGCCGTAGGCCTCGCAGAACGCCGCGGTGTCGGCGAGCGTGGGGTCGATCGCCGCGACCAGGCAGTCGGCGGCGACGTCGGTCGGCAGCGCGCGCAGGGCGTCGACGACGGGCCCGGCCAGCAGGTCGGTCCGCTCGAGGGCGGGCACCGGCTCCAGCGACCCGGCGATGGCCAGGGCGGCCGGCGACGTCACCAGCGCGGGCCCTGCTGGATCTCGATGACCCGCGGGCGCACGTCGACGATGTAGATGAGCACGGCGATGATGCCGACGAGCCAGAGGAAGCTGTAGGGGCCGCTGGTGGAGATCGCGAGGATCGCCAGGCCGACGCCGGTGATCGCGCACCAGACGGGCTTGGTCAGCTTGTCCGCGGCCGTGAACGCGTCGGAGCGCTGCATCAGGGCGTGCACGAAGGCGTACAGGCCCACCGGGATCCCCAGGAGCCACAGCACCAGCAGCACGTAGCCATCGAGGTTGTAGAGCACCGACACGCCACCACGATACGTGCCCCGTGCAGCGGGGCGACAGGCGCGCGGTCCTCCCCCGGACACACGACGACCCCGGGACGGCGGAGCGTCCCGGGGTCGTGTCGAGCAGAGCGTCACCGCACGGTGGCGGGACTCAGCTCTTGGGGGCCCGCTTGGCGCCGCCCGCGGTGGCCGCGGACTTCGGCGCGTTCTTCGGGCCCTGCTTCTTCGGCGCGGTGCGCGCGGCGGTCTTGCGCGTGGTGCTGCGCGTCTCGGACGCCACCTCGTCACCGGCCTCCTTGATCTCCTCGGAGAGCTCGGAGCCGGCCTCGGCGACGACCTCGGCGGCCTGCGCGCTGAAGCGCTGCGTGGTGCGGGCGGCGCGCTCGCCGACCGAACGGGTCTGCTTGGTGACCCCGGCGAGAGCGCTCTCACCGCGGACGCGGACACCCTCGACGGCGTGCTCGAGGCGGTCCTCGATCTCGCTCGAGACCTGGTCGACCGTGTTGAGCGCCTGCTTGACCTGCGGCTGCGACGTGATGTCGCGGTACGCGGACTCGCCGCGCTTGATGAGGTCGGTGTAGACGCTGCGGACGGCGGCCAGGTAGCTGTCGACCAGGCGGCGGAAGTCCTCCGCGGTCAGCTTGGTGCGCAGCTCCTGGACCTCGGCCGGGAGGTCCTCGACGCGGGCCTGCACCTCGGTGGCGCCGGACTGCACGCGCTCGGCGGCCTCACGGGCGGCGGCGACGGCCACGTCGCCGAGGCCCAGCACGGCCAGCGCGGGCTGGCGCAGCGGGTCGATGGCGTCCGAGACGGCCTTGCTGGCCTGGTCGCGGACCTCGCGGACGTCGAACTTGGTGGGGAAGGTGACAGCCATGGTCGTCCTCTCTCCTGGATACGTGTGGGACGTGCGCGCCTGAGCGGTAGGTCAGGACGTGCGCGGGGCCGGTGCCTCGACTGCCGGGGCGGCAGCGTCGATGGCGGCCACGGCGAGCGCGGCGTCGTCGGTCCCGGTCGCGGTGCTGGTCTCGGCAGCGTTGCCGCGACGGAACGATTCGTAGATGTCGGTGAGCACCTGTTTCTGGCGCTCGGTCAGCTCCGTGTCCGACGCGAGGGCGTCGAGCACCGGGGAGTGCTCCCGGGGCTCGAGAATCCCTGCCCGGACGTACAGCGCCTCGGCGGAGATCCGCAGGCCGGTCGCGATCTGACCCAGGATCTCGGCGGACGGCTTGCGCAGCCCACGCTCGATCTGGCTCAGGTAGGGGTTGCTGATCCCCGCGACCTTCGCGAGCTGACGGAGGCTGACCTCCGCGCCCTCGCGCTGCCGGCGGATGTAGGCACCGATGTCCTCGACGGCCTGGCCGATCTTCTCGACCCCGTCCGTCCCGGACACCGATGACCACCTCCTCCGAACTCGCTGACACCCACGCTAACACGAGTGCTAGCTGACGCAAGCACTGTGCTTGCGCAGGTCGCGTGGGCTGCCACACACACTTCCGGGGGACGACTCAGACGAGCAGCTCGCCCACGGTGTAGATCACCAGGCCCGCGAGGGCGCCGACGAGGGTGCCGTTGATGCGGATGAACTGGAGGTCACGGCCCACCTGGAGCTCGATCTTGCGCGAGGTCTCGGGGCCGTCCCAGCGGGCGACGGTGTCGGAGATCAGGGTGGAGATCTCGCTCGAGTAGCGGCCGACGACGTAGCCGGCGGCGTCGACGATCCAGCCGTCGATCTTGCCGCGGAGCTCGGGATCGGTGTCGAGGCGCTCGCCGAAGCGGGCGACGCCGTCGGTCACCTTCAGCCGCAGCTGGGACGACGGGTCCTCGGCGGCGTCGAGCAGCATCGCCTTGCCGGTGGCCCACGCGCGCGAGATGAGGGCCTGGACCTCGGGGTGCTCGAGGAGCTGGCGCTTGATGTCCTCGACCCGCGCGTTGGTGTCCGGGTCGTCCTGCAGGTCGGCGGCGAAGGAGACGAGGAAGCGGTCGACGGCCTTGCGCATCGGGTGGTCGGCGTCGGACTTCACCGCCCAGGCGAACGACAGCGCCTCGGCGTAGAGCCGGTCCCCGATCAGCCCGTCGACGAAGCGCGGCGACCAGCTCGGCGCCTGCTTGCTGACCAACGCCATCACGGTGTCGTGGTTGTCGCGCACCCAGTCGTAGGCGCGGTCGCAGATCAGGTCGACGACGCGGCGGTGCGCCCCGTCGTCGAGCACCCCGGCCAGCAGCCGGCCCATCGGCGGCCCCCAGGGCTGGGCGACGACGCGCCGGGTGACGGCCTGGTCGACGACGGCCTGGATCTCGTCGTCGCGCAGCACGGTCACCGCGCCGCGGACGACGGTGGCGAGCTCGCCGGTCACGCGCGAGGCGTTGCCGGGCGTCGTGAGCCAGCCGCCGAGCCGCGCGGAGATCTGGGCGGCGCGCAGCTTCTCCGCGACGACCTTGGGGGCCAGGAAGTTCTCGCCGACGAAGCCCGAGAGGCTGGCGCCGAGCTGGTCCTTCTTGCGCGGGATGAGCGCCGTGTGCGGGATCTTGATGCCCAGCGGGTGACGGAAGAGCGCGGTGACCGCGAACCAGTCGGCGAGCCCGCCGACCATCCCGGCCTCGGCCGCGGCGCGTACATAGCCCGTGAACGCAGGCCCGCCGTTGCGCTCCCAGGCCAGGAAGACGATCCAGATGATCGCGGCACCGAAGAGGAACGACAGCGCCACGACCTTCATGCGGCGCAGGCGGGCCCGCTTCTCCGGGTCGTCGACGAAATCCGGGATCAGGCCGCCCTCCCCGCCGGACGCGCGGCGGGGCGGCGGGAGCGCGACGGCGTCGCCCCCACCGGTGACGGGCGGGCCGACGGGTTCGGTCGGCGGGTCGGCCTCCACGTCGCCACGTGTGCTGGCGCCGTCCGGGCCGTGGGCGGTCTGCACGTCTCCAGTGTCCCACCGGCGCCGTGCGGGGCCCGTCGAGCACAGGGACCTCGCGTTCGGTCCAGTGACGCGTCGAGGAGACGTGCGTCACGGCCGATCCGTCCCCCGGTCCGGTGAACCGGAGGACCACCCGGCGCGAATCGCGCACTGGGCGGCGAGAGTGCGTATCGCTCGGGCGACTTCGGTCGTTGGATAGATGCCGTTGTCGCCGTTGTTCGCGCCGAAGTCGTCGCACGGTCTCCACGGCCGCCGTCGTCCCACCGTGAACAGGGTCGTCGACGCGTCTTCCGACCACCCCGCGCCGTCCCTCGGGACGACCCGGACCCCCGTGCGACCGACCGCGCCCGGCCGCACGGGGTCTCGCGTCCCCCGGTCGCCGTGCTGCCCCACGGTGACCGGGGGGCGCCCCCCTTCCGGCCTCCGGCCCCGCGCGCCCCTGCCCGTGTCCCAGCACGGAGGAGCAGGCACACCCCGACGCACACCCGCCCGACGACGCGCCCACCCACCGAATTGGGCAATCGTCCAAGTCAGTGGTACTCCTCGGGGGGTGCACAGCGAACGCGGCCGGACCACCCGTGGTGCGGTGCTCGACGCCGCCGCCGACCTGATCGGCGAGCTGGGCTGGGGCCGGGTCAGCACGAGGGCGGTCGCGGAGCGGGCGGGCGTGCTGCCCGGCCTGGTGCACTACCACTTCGCCTCCCAGCAGGAACTGCTCGCCGAGGCCGCCACCGGCCGCGTCGCGGTGTGGGCCGACGAGGGCCTCGCCGCGCTGGAGGCCACGTCCGATCTGCGCGCGGGCCTCACGCTCCTGCTGGAGTCGGTGGCGCACCTCGACCCCACCGAACCGCTGCACCTCCTCGCCTCCGAGACCTACCTCGCGGCCTCGCGCGACCCCGCGCTCGCCGGTGCCCTCCGTCGGGTCGTGGCGGAGTTCCGGACGGGCCTCACCGGGTGGCTGGTCTCGCGGGGCGTGCCGAGCGGCACCGCCGGGGAGTCGGCCGCCCTGCTCACCGCGGTCCTCGACGGGATCGCGCTGCACCGCGCCCTCGACCCTCAGCTGCCCCTGGACCGCGGCGTCGACGCGTTGCTCCGGATGCTCACGACGACGGAGGCACCACCGTGCACGCAGTGATCAGTGGAGCGGGCATCTCGGGGCTCGCCACGGCGACGGGGCTGGCCGGTCTGGGCTGGCAGGTCACGATGGTCGAGGCCGCACCCGGACCCCGGCGAGGCGGCTACATGATCGACTTCTTCGGCCCGGGCTGGGCCGCCGCCGAGCGCCTCGGGGTGATGCCCGCCCTGCGCCGCCGCGGCCGGATCTACACCGCGGCGCGCTACGTCGACCGGGACGGGCACACGACCGGCCGGCTCCCCCTGGCGAGTCTCGCCGGCGTGACCGGCGGCCGCTACTTCTCCGTCCTGCGCCCGGAGATCGAGGAGGCCCTGCGGGAGTCGCTCCCGCCGACGGTCGAGGTGCGCTACGGACGCACCGTGACGGCGGTCGAGCAGCGCGCGGCGCCCCGCAGCCCGGCCGGGGTCACGCTGGACGACGGGAGCACCCTCACCGGCGACCTCGTCGTCGCCGCGGACGGCCTGCACTCGGGCGTGCGACGGCTCGTGGTCGGCGACGAGGCGGATCTGCTGCGCCCGCTGGGGTTCCAGACCGCGGCGTTCACCTGCTCCCATCCGGAGCTGGCGGCCCGGTTGGGTGACGAGGTGCTCCTGACCGACGTGGTCGGCGGGCAGGTGGGCCTGTTCGCGCTCGACCTCGACGGCCGCGAGCAGCGCCCCGAGCCCGACCGGGGCATGGTGTCCGTCTTCGTGATCCGCCGAGGCGGCAGCCGGCTCCCCGACGACCCCCGGCGCGCGGTCGTCGACGAACTGGGCCGGCACGGGGCGTGGGCGGCGGCGGTGGCCGACCGCGTACCCGCCGCGCCCTACCTCGACGTCGTGGCGCAGTCGATCGTGCCGCGCTGGGTCCACGGCCGGGTGCTGCTGGCGGGCGACGCCGCGCACGCGGTCTCGCTGCTGGCCGGGCAGGGCGCGTCGCTGGCGATCGCGGGGGCGATGGCGCTGGTCGACCAGGTCGCCGCGCACGAGGACCTGGACGCCGCGCTGGCGGAGCACGAGCGGACGTGGCGTGCCGTCGTCGAGCCCGTGCAGGCCTCGGGGCGCCGTGCCGCCGGCACGTTCGTCCCGCGCCACCGCCGGGACCTCTGGCTACGGCGGATCGTCCTGAGGGCGGCCCGTCTGCCCGTGGTGAGCCGCCGCCTGGCGTCCGGGCTCACCGGCGCCGCCACCCACTGACCTGGTGCTCAGGCGTCCTCGAGCGCGTCGCCCGGCGTCGTCTCGCGGGCCGGACCGTCGATCGGCAGACAGACCTCGAACGTCGTCCCGCCCGGACCGGTGTGGACGCGGATGTCGCCGTGGTGCTTCTTCACGACGATGCGCCAGGAGATGTCCAGGCCCAGCCCTGTGCCCTCGCCGACGTCCTTGGTGGTGAAGAACGGCTCGAAGATGCGCGGGCGCACGTCCTCGGGGATGCCCGGTCCGGTGTCGGAGATCTCGACGACGGCGTTGCGGCCGTCGCGGCGCGTGCGGATCGTCAACGTCCCCGATCCATCACCGGTCGACCTCATGGCGCCGACGGCGTTGTCGATGATGTTGGTCCACACCTGGTTGAGCTCGGCCGCGTACGCCGGGATCTTCGGCAGGTCGGGGTCGAGCTCCTTGACCAGCTGGAGGCCCTCGAGCTTGCGGCTCATCATCATCAGCGTCGACTTGAGCAGCACCCGCAGGTCGACCTCGTCGAACGGCGCGCGGTCGAGCTGGGAGTACTGGCGCGCGGCCCCCACGAGGTTGGCGATGCGCCCGGTGGCGTCGGTGATCTCGCCCATCAGCGTCTCGGTCTCGACGGCGTAGGCGATCCAGCGGACCGCGGCCTCGATCGACCCCTCGGGCACCGCGCGCTCGACCTTGTCGAGCCACTCGGCGTCCAGTCCGCCCGCGACCAGGACCGGCGCGAGGTCCCAGGCGCCGGCGACGCCGCGCTGGTCGAGCCAGTCGCCGAGCTCGTCCTCGGCGTCCGAGGCCTCCATCACCGAGAGGTCCGGGGCGGTCTCGGCCCGGCTGACGGCGTCCTCCTGCAGGTCGACGAGCTGGGCGATCGTCCCGCCGTCGAGCTTGCCGCACGCCAGCATCCCGAGCTTGTGCCGCATGCCGGCGACCCGGCTGCGCAGCGACTCGGTGGCGCGCTGGGCCGCGGCCGCGGGGTTGTTGAGCTCGTGGGTGAGGCCGGCGGACAGCGAGCCGAGGGCGAGCAGCCGCTCGCGCTCGCTGGTGATCGTCGACGTGCGGCGCATGCCGACGACGAGGCCCTCGAGCAGGTGGATCGGCAGCGGGAACCACTCGCGCAGCGCCGCGGCCCACTCGGTGGCGGGCAGCGCGAGGAACGTCGCGTCCTGCGTCGCCCGCAGCGAGTGCATGTAGGTCTGCTCGGCGTTCGGGATGTAGGCCTGGGTCGAGCCGCCGTAGGTGCCGCGCTGGCTCGTGCGCGTGGTCTCGACCTCGTCGCCGCGCACCGTCTGCAGCATCGCCATCTCGCCGGAGAGCAGCACCCAGAAGCAGGCGGCGGGATCGCCCTCGCGGCAGACGGTCTCGCCGGCGGAGGCCGTGACGACGTCCCCGTGGTGCGCGAGCCAGTCGAGCTGGGCGTCGTCGAGCTTCTCGAACAGGAAGAGCTCCCGCAGCTCGTCGCGGGTGAGCTTCTCGGGGATCTGCTCGGTCCCACCCGCGGAGCCCGCGGAGCCCGCGGAGCGGGCTTCGGAAAGCTCAGTCATCGGTTCTCCAACCATCGGTGCACCAGACTCACGGCCATCGCGCCCTCACCGACCGCGGACGCGACGCGCTTGACCGACTCGGCCCGGACGTCGCCGACGGCGAAGACCCCGGGCACGGACGTCTCAAGGTGGAACGGATCCCGCTCCATTTCCCATCCCGCGGGACGCCGGCCGTTCGGGCCCCCGGGCAGGTCGGGCCCCGTGAGGACGAAACCGCGTCCGTCGCGGGCCACGACGCCGTCCAGCCAGTCGGTACGCGGGGCGGCGCCGATGAAGACGAACAGCCAGGAGGCCTCGACCGTCTCCTCGGCGCCGGAGTTCCTGTCACGCAACGTCAGCTTCTCGAGGTGCTCGGTGCCGGCCGCGCCGACCACCTCGGTGCAGGTGCGGACCTCGATCAGGGGGTTCGCCTCGATCTGCGCGATCAGGTAGTGCGACATGGACGCCGTGAGCGAGGGACCGCGCACGAGCATGATCACCCGGCTCGCGTGCCGGGAGAAGTTCATCGCCGCCTGGCCCGCCGAGTTCGCGCCGCCGACGATGTAGACGTCCTGGGCGGCGCACGAGGCGGCCTCGGTGGCGGCGGCGCCGTAGAACACGCCCTGCCCCGTGTGCTCCTCGAGCCCCGGACAGTCGAGCATCCGGTACGAGACGCCGGTGGCCAGGACGACGGAGTGCGCGGTGATCTCCGAACCGTCGTCGAACGTGATCACGCGGGCCCGTCCGCGCGGCTCCAGCGAGGTGACGGTGCGGGTGGTGAGCACCTCGGTGCCGAACTTCTCGGCCTGCAGGCGCGCCCGCGTCGTCAGCTGGTCGCCCGAGACGCCGTTCGGGAAGCCGAGGTAGTTCTCGATACGGCTCGAGGTGCCGGCCTGCCCGCCCGTCGCCCGCGACTCGACGAGCACCGTGCGCAGCCCCTCGGAGCCGCCGTACACGCTCGCGCCGAGGCCGCCCGGGCCGCCGCCCACCACGACGAGGTCGTAGACCGCCTCGGACGCGGTGGTGGCGAGGCCCGCGGACTCGACGACCTGGGCGTCGGTCGGCTGGATCAGCGCCGTCCCGTCCTCGGTGATGACGACGGGCAGCTGGTCGGGATCCGCGCCGGCCGCCTCGAGCAGGCGGGCGCCCTCGGGCTCGTCGGCGCGCAGGAAGTCGTAGGAGAGCTGGTTGCGGGCGACGAGGTCGCGCAGCTCGTAGGAGCGCGACGACCAGCGGTGCCCGACGATGCGCACGGGGGCCGACGGCCGGTCCGGGGTGTCGCGCCACGCCGCGAGCAGGCTGTCGACCACCGGGTAGAGCTTCTCCTCCGGCGGGTCCCACGGCTTGAGCAGGTAGTGGTCGAGGTCGACGACGTTGATCGCGGTGATCGCCGCCTCGGTGTCCGCGTAGGCGGTGAGGAGCACGCGTCGCGCCCGCGGGAACAGATCCATGGCCTGCTCGAGGAACTCGACGCCCGACATCCGCGGCATGCGCTGGTCGGCGAGGATCACCGCGACCTGCTCACCCCGCAGCGCGATCTCCTTGAGGGCGTCGAGCGCCGAGGGGCCGGACTCGGCGCGCACGATGCGGTGGTGCTCGCCGTACTCACGTCGTAGGTCGCGGGCGACGGCGCGGGAGACCCCGGGGTCGTCGTCCACGGTCAGGATCACCGGGCGGGCTGGCACGTCTCCGAGCGTAGGCCCTCGACGGCCCTTCTCGATCGATCGAGAAGGTCACTCCGGCCTAGTCGCTGCTGCTGCTCGACCCTCCGGAGTCGCCCGAGCCCGAGGAGTCACCGGAGCTCCCGGTGTCCCACCACGTCGGGTCCCCGCCGTCGTCCCCGCTGCCCCGCGTCAGCGGTGCGTCCCGCGCCGCGCGGATCTTCGCGTCGAGCTCCGCGCACACCCACACGACGAACGCCGCCGCGGCGGGCGAGAGGCGCTCGGGCACGCGGGCCTGCGGGTGGACGCGGCCCCGACGGCACGGGCCGAGGCGCACCAGCCAGGCCTCCCCCTCGTCGTCGACGAGGGTGCGCCGCGGCACGGGATGGGTGCCGCGGACCTCGAGGTCCAGGCGGCGGCCCTCGACCGCGATCTCCCAGCGACGCTGCCCGGCCGGGCCGAAGCGGCGCGCGACGAACACCGGCCCGCTCGCGCCGCTCGCGGTCATCTGTCCCGTGCGGGCCCGCAGGCGCAGGCGGCGCTCGCCGTCGTCGAGGAAGGCGGACGGGCCGCCGCGGTCCTGGCGGTCGTTGACCGTCACCGCGCCCGGGACGTGGTCGACGTCGACGACGTAGCGCACGGTGTCGCCGGGCCGGCCTGCGTCCTGCGGCCCCGGGCGGCGGACGCGCACCGGCTGGCCCGTCCCGTAGGTCCGGACGTCGTCGCGCGCGCGCCGGCGGATCGCCGAGACGAGCTGGTGGACCAGGCCCCACACGAGGATCGGGACGAGGACGATCACCGCGGTGAGGACGTTGACCGCGCCGTCGTCGGCGATCCCCGGCTCGGGCGAGGGGTCGAGGGTCACCGCGATCGCGGCCGCGACGCCGGCGAGCAGCAGCGCGCCCGCCCACCAGAGGTAGCGGTGGTGCCCCAGGCGTCGCGGCGACCAGCGGGGCGCGGGGCCGCCGTGGGCCGGGCGGACCGGGTCGAGGGTGGCGGTCACGGGATCCTCTCCTGCTCCTCATGGCCCGTCCACGTGTCGGCGACGGGCTCCGGTGCCGTGGCACCGACGTCGCGGCCGTAGCTGCGGACGCGTTCCTGGTGGTTCTCGAGCTCACAGAACAGCCACAGGCAGAACGCCACGGCGTCCGGCGGCCCGTGGGCGGCGCGCTCGACGACCCGTGCGGCGTCCGGGACGTGGTCGACCTCGACGTGCAGGAGGACGTCCTCCGCCGGGCGGAGCCAGGAGGGGGCGTCGGGGTCCGGCGGGGGCGCGGCGCCCCGGACGGCCTGCCCGGTGCCGTAGACCCGGACGTCGTCGGAGACCCGGCGGCGGAGGGCGCCGACGAGCTCGGCGCCCGTCATCCACACCAGGACCGGTGCGAGGAGGCCCACCGCGACCACGACGGTCAGGGCGCCGGCGTCGGTGATGCCCCCCTCCGGCGCGTCGGTGGACCCGACGGCGATCACGACGGCGAGGGCTGCGAGCAGCACGGAGCCGGCCCACCACAGGTAGCGGTGGTGGCCCAGACGTGCCGGGGACCACCGCGCGGCAGGGCCGCCGCCGGCCGGCCCGGGCTCGTGCGTCGTCGTCGCGGTCATCGTCCTCCTTCCTCGCCGGCCAGCCTGCTGGCTACACAGAGAGACGACAAGCTCGAACAGTAGGACGAACGGGTGAACGAATCCAGTAGATCACCGGCGGGAGCCACGGTGGGTACTGCTTCCGCCGAACAGCCCCGGCGATCCGACCGGGCGCCCTACCATCCGCGGCGTGGGGGAGATCGCCCGTCGAGTGGCGCGCGGGACGGCGGCGCTCGTCGCGGTGGCCTTCGTCGCGGCCGCCCTCGTGGCGCTCGGCCCGGCCGTCGTCCCGGCCGGTGCCGCCTCCGTGCTCCCCGTCGACGCGCCGGTCCCACCGCCTCCCGACGCGCGGGCGCTCGCCGCCCTCGATCCGGAGCCCCACCCGTTGCCCGGCGTGCGGTCCCGCGTCCCGTGCGTGCGCTCGGCCGGCGGCGGCGTCATCCCCGGCGCCCCCTGGAGCCAGCAGCGTCTGCGGTTCACCGACGCGTGGCGTTTCACCCGCGGCGCGGGCCAGACGGTCGCGGTGATCGACACGGGCGTCAGCCCGCACCCGCGGCTCGCGGGACGCCTCGTCGACGGCGGCGACTTCGTGGGCCGCGACGGCGGGCTGCTCGACTGCGACGGTCACGGCACCCTCGTCGCCGGCATCGTCGCAGCGGCTCCCGACCCGGCCACGGGCTTCGTCGGCGTCGCCCCGGACGCCCGCGTCCTCTCGATCCGCCAGTCGAGCCTGACGGTGAGCACGACGAACCCGGACGGCACCACCGGCACGGGCGGCGGGAACGTCGACACCCTCGCCGAGGCGATCGTGCGCGCGACCCGCCTCGGCGCCACCGTCATCAACGTCTCCGAGGCGGCGTGCGTGCCCGCGGCCTCGGCGGGGCCTGCGCTCGCGCCCCTGCGCACCGCGGTGCGGGCCGCCGTGGACGCCGACGTCGTCGTCGTGGCCGCGGCCGGCAACGCGGGGTCGGGAGCGTGCACCCAGGGCGGCGACGGGCAGGGCGGTGACGGGCAGGGCGGCCAGGTGGTCGCGCCGGCGTGGTTCGGCGACGACGTGCTCTCGGTCGGCTACACGCGCCGCGACGGCCTGCCGTCGCCGCTGAGCCTGCGCGGCCCGTGGGTGTCGCTCTCCGCGCCCGGCTCGGAGATCGTCTCGCTCGACCCGGCCGGCCCCGGGGTGGTCGACACCGTCGCCCCGATCGGCGCCGAGCGCAGCGTGCCGATCGAGGGCACGAGCTTCGCGGCGCCGTACGTCAGCGGTGTGGTCGCGCTGGTCCGCGCCCGTTATCCGGGCCTCGACGCCCGCCAGGTGATGGCGCGCGTCACCGCGTCGGTCGACCGTCCCGGCGGCGCGCCCGCGTCCGGCGGCGCCCACGACGACGCGGTGGGCGCGGGCACCGTCGACCCCGTCGCGGCGGTCGCCGACGTCCGTCCGGACGAGTTCACCGGCGACGGTCCGGCGTCGGTCTCGCCCGCAGGGGCGGGCCGGGTCGACCTGAGCGACGGCCGCGATGCACACTCCGGATCGCGCACGGTGGCGCTGGCCGGGTCTGCAGCCGCAATGGCGCTGCTGGGCGGAACCGGTCTGATCGTCCTCGTCGCTCGACGGGCACGCCGGTCGCGCTGAGGCGACCGGGGGCCCGGGTGGAGTCCCCGTCCCCCACGCCGCGTGCGGCGACGATCCCGAGGAGCCCGCGTGCGCATCACGCTCGCCCAGACCGACGCCACGCTCGGGGACGTCGACGGCAACATCAAGCGCACCGAGCGCGTGGTCGCCGAGGCCGCCGACGCCGGCTCGGACCTCGTGGTGTTCCCCGAGCTCGCGCTCTCGGGCTACCAGGTGGGCGACGTCCCGCACGACCTCTCGATGGCCCCGGACGACCCGCGGCTGCTGCGGATCTCCCAGCGCGCCGGCGGCGCCGGGGTGCTCGTCGGGTTCCCCGAGGCCGGCGGCCACGGCCTGCACACCTACAACAGCGCGGGCTACTACGAGGACGGCCGGCTCGTCCACACCCACCGCAAGCTCTACCTGCCGACCTACTCGACGTTCGAGGAGCGCAAGCACTTCCTGCCCGGGCAGCACTCGCGGGCGTACGGCGTGAAGGGCGGGCGGCACCGGGCGGCCACGCTCATCTGCAACGACGCCTGGCAGCCCCAGGTCGCCTTCCTGTCCACCCAGGACGGCGCGCACATCCTGCTCGTCCCGGCCAACTCGGCGCAGTCGATGTCGCCCGAGCGCTACGACTCCAAGGAGTACTGGCGCAACATCACCACGTTCTACGGCCGCATCTACCAGCTGTTCGTGGTGTTCGTGAACCGCGTCGGTGTCGAGGGCGGCCTGACGTTCTGGGGCGGCAGCCACATCGTCGACCCCTGGGGCGAGGTCGTCGGCGAGTGCGGCGAGGGCGCCGAGGCCGAGGAGACCTGCACGGTCGACATCGACCTCGCCGACGTGCGCAGGCGTCGCCGCGACATCCCGCTCGTGCGCGAGGCCCGCCTGGGCCTGCTGCGCCGCGAGATCGACCGTCTCCTCGACGAGGGCGGGGACCTGTGAGCTCCGCTCACAGCAGCCCGACGACCACGAGCACGATCCCGAGGACGGCGACCGCCGAGCCGCCCCACGCCCACCAGCGCTGAGCGCCGGCGGCGGAGGCCTTGAGCTCCTCCTCGGAGCGCGTGGACACGATGAAGGGCTCCGAGGACGACTCCGGCTTGCCGATCACCAGCGGGCCGATGCGGTCGTGGACCTCGCCCAGGATGTAGAGCTGCTGGCCCGGGCGGATGACCCACTCCGTGTAGGTCATGCCGAGGGACTGGCTGCCGCCGTGGAAGAAGCCGCCGCCACTCGGACCCTGGCCGCCGGGGACGAAGTTCTCGTGGACCTTCTCGGGGCGGTCGGGGGCGGCGCCGTTCGGGTCGACGCCGATGATCCCGGAGTCGTCGACCAGCGCGTAGCCCTGGCGCGAGGTGTCGTCGAGGACGGTGTCGTTCTGCTCCCGGCGCCGCCAGTCGCCATCGGAGTCGCGGTACTGCTCGCTGTACTTGTGGACCACCGTCTGGCGGAACCACACGCACTCGACGCCGCTCTGGGGCGCGCGCAGCGGGCCGTCGGGGTGCGGGTGGGCCGCGCCGACCACCTCACAGACCTTGCGGAAGCCCCGGACCGTCCCGAGGTCGGCCAGCGTGCGCCGGTGCTCCTCGAGCTCCGCGATCGGCTGGGTCTCGGCCGCGATCATCGCGTGCCGACGTGCGCGGGTGCGCTGCGCCATCAGGAAGCCCGCCACCCCGAGGGCGACGAGGACGAGGCCGACGATCCACACGGTTGCCACTCCCGCTGTCCCGGTCGGCGACGCTCGCCGACACCGCTCACAGAGAGTGACACACGGCAGGGGGTGACGCCAGTGAGAGACCTCTGAGGGGCGAGGCGCCTACCGTCGGTGAGGAGTCAGATCTTCGTCGCCTCGGCGAGCAGCTCGCCACGGCTGACGGTGACCGCGTCGCCGCGCAGGTGGACGCGCTCGCCCGCGAGCTCGACCCCGACCTCGCCGCCGCGCGGGGAGAGCTGGGCGCCGACCAGGCGGTCCCGCCCGAGCCGCGACGACCAGTACGGCGCGAGGCAGCAGTGCGCCGAGCCCGTCACCGGGTCCTCGTCGATCCCCACGGCGGGGGCGAAGAACCGGGAGACGAAGTCGGGCGCGCCCGGCGTCGGGTCCTCCTCGGCGCGGGCGGTGACGATGACGCCCCGCCCGCTGGCCGCCCGCAGCACCGAGAGGTCCGGCTCGAGGTCGCGCACCTCCGCCGCCGAGGGGATCTCGACGAGCACGTCGTAGCGGCAGCGGGCGATCTCGACGATCGCGGCGCCCAGCGCGTCGGCGAACTCGTCGGCCAGGTGACTGTCCGGCAGCGCGGAGATCGGCTCGTCCACGGGGAAGTCGAGCTGGATGCCGCCGCCCGGCAGCGCCTCGGCCCGCAGCACGCCGGACGCGGTGCGGAACGCGATCGGCGACTCGGCGAGGCCCTGCTCGAACAGGACGTGCGCGCTCGCCAGCGTCGCGTGGCCGCAGATCTCCACCTCGACGGTCGGGGTGAACCAGCGCAGGCCCACCTCGCCCGTCGTCGCCAGGGTCGAGAGGTCGACGAACGCCGTCTCGGACACGTTCACCTCGGCGGCCACCGCCTGCATCCACGCGGCGTCGTCGGCGTCGGTGAGACACACGCCGGCCGGGTTGCCGGTGAAGGGCGAGGACGTGAAGGCGTCGACGAGGAGGAGCTGCACGGCCTCCATGGTGCCGTGTGCGACGCCGCTCGGGCAGTCGGATCGCTCGGCGCCCGGTGACACTGCTCCCCGGCCGGGCCGGCCCGGGGCGTGGGCCGCCCCACCACGCCCCGGACTCGGGTTCCGGCGGGGACGCCGGGGGGTCAGGGCTGCGCTCCGACCTCGAGGTGCTGCGACATCGCGCGCTCCGATCCCGTGACCGTCACTTGCGTACCGACCGTCACATCCCACCCGCCCGAAGCCAAGGAACTGCACCCCGACGGCCGAAGATCGACACCAGGAGCGACGGGTGGATCACGGCGTGCCGCAGCCGGTGGGGCAGGAGGTCGAGCGGGGACTGCCCCGACGGGGTGACGCGGACACGCCGCTACCGTGCCGTCATGAGCACGGTCTTCCTCGTCACCGGCGCCTCCTCGGGGGTGGGACGCGCGCTCGCCCAGTTCCTGGGGCGCCACGGGGTGTCCGTCGTCGGGCTCGACCGCCGCGATCCCCCCGACCGCGAGGTCTCGCACATCCCCTGCGACCTCGCGGACCCGTCGTCGATCGACACCGCCGTCGACCGCCTCGACGGCCAGGTCGACGCGCTCGCCAACGTGGCCGGCGTCCCCGGAACGGCCCCGGTCGAGACCGTGCTGTCGGTGAACTTCCTCGGCATGCGCCACCTCACCGAGCGCCTGGTGGGACGCATCCGTCGCGGCGGCTCGGTGGTCAACGTGTCGTCGTCCGAGGGGCGTCACTGGGTGGCACACCTCGCGGAGCTGCGCCCCCTGCTCGCCACCCCCACGTTCTCGGAGGGCCTGCGCTGGTGCCGGGAGCAGCGTCCCGACCGGCCGATCTACGAGGTCTCGAAGGAGGCCGTCCTCGCCTACACGACGGCCTCGTCGACGCTGACCTGGGCGGACGGCGTGCGGATGAACGCCGTCGCCCCCGGCACCGTGCGGACGCCGTCGCTGCCCGAGGTCGAGCGCTCCACCGACCCGCGGCGTCTCGCGCGCCAGCGCACCGCGGCGGGCCGGGACGCGGAGGCGGCGGAGATCGCGTCGGTGGTCGCGTTCCTGATGTCGAACGAGAGCCGCTGGGTCAACGGCCAGACGCTCGCCGCCGACGGCGGGGTCTCCGCGGCGACCACCTGGGCGGCGCTGCAGTCGCGCTGAGCCCTTCTCCGCCGGCCGCCCGTTCGTGCGTCACCCGGTCGTGGGTGACGGCGTTGGTCCTCGTGGACGCGACGGACGCCCCGGGGAGACCACATGCCTGCACGACGCTCGGCCCGCCGCACCCTGGCCGCCCTGGTGACGGGTGCCGCCGTGGCGGCGGGAGCCTGGCTCGCCGTCGTGCCCGCGGACGCCGCTCCGGGTGACGAGCCGGTGCCCACCGCCCCGGGCGTCCAGCCGGGCGTGCAGACCCGCACCGACGGCGGGCAGTGCACCTCGAACTTCGTCTTCACCGACGGCGACGACACCTACCTCGGACAGGCCGCGCACTGCTCCGGCACCGGGGGCGCGGACCAGGTCGACGGCTGCACCGCGGGCTCGCTGCCCCTCGGCACGCCCGTGGAGATCGCCGGCGCGAGCCGCCCGGGCACCCTCGCCTACAACTCCTGGCTCGCGATGCAGGAGGCCGGCGAGACCGACCCGGACGCCTGCGCCTACAACGACTTCGCCCTCGTGCGCCTCGACCCCGCCGACGCGGCGACCGTCACCGCCACCGTGCCGGTCTTCGGCGGCCCGACCGGCGTCGACGCCGACGGCGCGCGGCCCGGCGAGCTCGTGCGCAGCTACGGCAACTCCGAGCTGCGCGGCGGCGTCACGCTGCTGAGCCCGAAGATCGGCACCCTCGTCGCCACCCGGGGCGGCGGCTGGAGCCACGACGTCCTCACCGCCACCCCGGGCATCCCCGGCGACTCGGGCAGCGCCTTCCTCTCGGCCGACGGCACCGCCCTGGGCGTGCTCTCCACGCTGCAGTTCGCGCCGGTGCCCGCGAGCAACGGCGTGAGCGACCTCGCGCGGATGCTCGACTACGCCCGCGACCACGGCGCCGGCGGCGTCCGGCTGGTCACGGGCTGACCGTCAGCCGCTGAGAACCTTGCGGCGCCGCCCGGCGCCGTTGCGCGCGGCCGGGTCCGGCGGCGCCGGGTACGCGGACGCCCGCCGGCGCGCCTCGGCGGCCAGACGCTCCGACCGCGTCGTCCACCGTGTCGCCACCAGGTACATCGGCAGGCCGATCACCATCACCGAGATGACCAGGAACGCCCCGACCGCCACGATCCACTCCACGCCGGCCCCCCTTCGACTCCACTGCCGGTTTCGGGGACCGTCGCTCGATCGGGTGACGGCGTTACGCACTCGCTGTCCGGTCGCGGCGAGCGCCCGAGCTCCTCGCCGTCCGGCGCCGGACACGGGACGAGCGGTCGGCGGGCGCCCGTCGACGGGTCGTTGACGACCCGGGCGGCGCCCGCGACGCTGCCGCCGTGGCGCACCCCAACGAGGTCTTCGTCCGCGAGCTCTACGCGGCGATGGACCGGGGCGACGGCCGCGCGCTCGCGAAGGCGCTCCGGCCGGACACCCGCTGGGTCATCGCCGGCGGAGGGGCGCTCGCCGGGACCCACGTCGGCCCCGACGCGATCTTCACGTTCTGGCGCCGGATGGCCGAGCAGACCGGCGGCGGGCTGCGCCTGGCGGTGCGCGACGTCCTGGCCGACGACGTCCGCGCGGTCGCCCTGGTCGACGTCACGGGCGTGCGCGGCGACCGGACGTTCACGTCGTCCCAGGTGGTCGTCTTCGAGATCGACGGGCGTCAGGTGCGCGAGGCCCGGTTCATCCACGAGGACCAGGCGGCCTACGACGCGTTCATGGCTTCCGGCGGGTGAGAGGGAGGCGGCTGCGCGGAGCGGCTCGGTGCCGGTTGCCCATGGTCAGGCAGCCCAGGTGGTCGATCTCGATCTCTCTCGTGACCGCACGGGCTGGCTGACCTCTCGAGGGGGCCGGCTCGCGCTGGCGTCCTCGAGTCAGGACCGCCGGCCGCGACCGCCAGGACCAGCTCCGTCGGACGTATCCCGACGACGGCGCAGCTCGGCCGCGTCGGAGAAGCGGTCGAGCGGGTCGCCGTCGCCGGTCCGGGCGTCGAGGCGGGCGGTCGCGACGAGGCGCTCCTGGTCGAGCTGACGCCGCCGTCCGGGGTTGAACCAGTCGTCCATCTCGGCGAGGCGCTCAACCACCACCCGGCCGGCTCCGCGACCTCGGCGGACACGCAGGATCGCCGCCAGGAAGAGCACCACCAGGACGCCGAACATGCCGCAGACGACGCTCGCGGTCAGGACGGTGTCCACCGGTCCAGTCTGCTCCCGTCACCTGCGATGCGGCATCGGTGCGGTGGTTGGTGCAGAAGCCACCGAAATGAAGAAGCCCACCAGGCGTTTCCGCTGGTGGGCAGGGTGGCCAGGGGCGGGGTCGAACCGCCGACCTATCGCTTTTCAGGTGCCCGGAACACGCCACAACTCGTCTAGGTGAGTCTCCTGAGCAGGGCGAACGACAGAAGCAGACGAGGCCGGACACTCCCGGGTCTCGTCCCGCTGGTGCAGGACTGGTGCAGTGCACCCACGCCACGCGGATCGGCCTCGGGGTCTCTCCCTCGGCGGCGCGGGGTCGCCCCGGACAGGTCGATCGTGCCGGGGCAAGGGCCAC
This sequence comes from Actinomycetospora sp. NBC_00405, assembly GCF_036044095.1. NCBI lineage: Bacteria > Bacillati > Actinomycetota > Actinomycetes > Pseudonocardiales > Pseudonocardiaceae > Actinomycetospora > Actinomycetospora sp. NBC_00405. The sequence continues at coordinate 4,757,871 of NZ_CP107938.1, read as the reverse complement.
CTCGTCCACACCGCCAGCCTGCTCGCTGATCCTGGCCCTTGCGGCGGTGCGAGCGGGCTGTCAGACCCCGGAAGAGCCGACGAGGGCGAGACCCCGTCCCGACCACCACCGCACTCCCGACCTTCCGATCACCGGGGCTACCTCTCCTGAGGTCGGTGTCCTGGTCCAGGGCGGAGCGCCTGGTCGCCGAAGGCTCGCGCTCTCCCGCCCGCTGATCCCGTACGCCGCCGTCTCGACGCTCTGACTGCCAGGGCCGCGAGACGGCCCTTCTGACGCGCCCACCGCAGAACCCCTCTGGGTCCTGTGGCGATGCCGCGCGTCCGCATCCGGTCACACGCGCCGCGAGACGGCCTCCCCGAGAGGCCTCGCCGTGTCCCACTCCCCCACCTCGAGCACCCGGACCCGCTCGTTTTCGTCGCCGTCGGTTCGGTCGTCGCGGCGGTTGCTGCCTGCTCTGCCTGATCCATGGCGCTCGTACACCCCTGCGCCCGCCTCTTCGCTGTCGTCGTGGGCGGCCGGGGCAGGAGTGGCCGGCACGCCGCAGCGGGTCGAAGACAGGAGCGACCGGCGTAAGCCGGTCGCGGCGGACCCGGCCGCCGCCCCGGCGCCAGCCGAGGGCCGGCCGTCTGGGCTTGTTCTATGTGCCATATCGGGCCGCGGGCCCAGCGATACCGCAGACACCGAACCTGACGGCCTCGACGAGACGTCGGTCCCGGACTCGGTGGCGGGGCTGTGGGCCCCGGCGTTCCCCTCCCCCGAGCTCGTCGACGCGGCGGCCGCGATGCTCCCCGCGATCCGCGAGGAGCCCGGGACGCTCGCTGAGGGACCGCGGTGGGAGCTGACCGTCGGACCCGGCGTGTTCGCGGTCGCCTGCCGGGACTGGGCACGCCGCGAGCGCACCGTCGAGCGGGCCCGGGCCGCGCACGTGAAGGACGTCGACGCCGCGGTGGCCGCGCACATCGCCACCGGCGAGTGGCCTGAACCGCCGACGCCACGGACGGCGATCACCTCGTGGTCGCGGAAGTCGCGGGCGAACATGGTGCGCCGGCTCTGCGAGCTGGACTACACCCCGCTCTACGCCTCGGGCCGGCTCCCGGCGATGGTGACGCTGACCTACCCCGGCGACTGGCTGACCGTCGTCCCGACCGGCCAGGTGCTCAAGCGGCACCTCAAGGCGCTGCGGAAGCGTTACGCCCGCGCGTGGGGTGAGGAGTGGGCGTGCGTGTGGAAGCTGGAGTTCCAGCGCCGCGGGGCCCCGCACGTGCACATGCTCTGCACCCCGCCCCACCGTCGCGCTCTAACCACGGGCGAGACCTTCGCGGTGTGGTTGTCGGCGGCGTGGGCTGACGTCGTCGACCACCCCGACCCCGAGCAGCGCCGCCGCCACGAACGCGCTGGCACCGCCCTGGACTACGCCGACGGCCTGCGCGCCACCGACCCGCGCCGGGTCGCGGCCTACTTCACCAAGCACGGCCTCATGACCTCGAAGGAATACCAGCACCACGTCCCACCGGAGTGGACCGACGCCGGAACCGGGCCGGGCCGCTTCTGGGGCGTCTGGACCCTCCAGCGGGCCGTCCGCACCGTCCACGTCTCCCCCGAGGACGGCATCCGCGCCGGCCGCATCGCCCGCCGTTGGGCCAAGGCCCAGCGACGCACGCAGCAGACCTGGAAGCCCCGCGTCGACCAGGCCACCGGCCGCGTCCGCTATCGCCGCACACGATCCCGCGCTCGCTTGATGACCAACGGCAACCGCGGCTGGATCGCAGTCAACTCCGGGCCAAGCTTCTGCTCGCGCCTCGCTGCGGCAACATGGAACACAATCCTGCAAAATGTCAGAACTTCGTTGACGTAGGTCCTACCCACATGCTGGGCTAGGAAGGTGGTCAAGGTGGATGCGGGCGCAGACGCTCACAAGCCGTTGCCGTGGCGTCTCCGTGCCGGAGCCATGCCTTGGCTGCCCGGGTCAGCCGAGGAATGCCTGCCGCGGCTAAGGCAGGTCATAGATCTTGTAGATGCCCAGCATGACCTCGATGAGGCCTTCACTTGGGCCGTAGGCCTTGGCCAGACGACACTCCGTGCAGCGCTGCGCGGCCTTGGCAGGTCCGGACTCTTTACGCGCTCGTCGCAGTCAGGCCCACTCGAGCTCACCTCCGTAGCGCGCGCCTGGCGCGAAGGAGATGACGACACGCTTCTTATCCGCATCTTCCATGCGAACGTGAAGTTCGTTGGCGAGCTCCTCGCTTGCTTTTCAGAGCGAATGACTCACGACGACATCCGTCAGGCAGCCAAGAAACAATACGGGATCGACTGGAAGACTCTAGACCAAGTACGGCGTCGAACAAATTGGTTCCGGGCTGTTGGTGCAATGGAACTGTGGTCCAGTAATGAGCTTGTACTTCTTGAGCCCTCTGACAGTTTACTGTCTATCCTTGAGATCGAACCGCCTCTCGACTTGGCGTCGAATAACGATTCCGGCGCCGTGACCCTTGGGCCCTCCGCTGGCCCGCATATCCGCCAGCTCCTAGAGGAGCTGGACGAATCTGCGCTCACGGCTCGTAGCAGAGCCGTGAGTTACATACCCGGAGGGGACACTGTAAGTGTTCTGCACCAGCTAGTCTCGACCATGGAGACGAAGGTCTCGCGCGAAGCGTTCGAGGAGATTTGCAGCCGGGAGTTCTCGATCGCTGAATCTTCTGCGCGGACGGCGCTGAGCACGCTGCGGGCAGCCGGACTCGTTGAGCAAGTGGGTCCGAACCATTTCTGTGCCACGGATATCGCCCAGGAGTGGTTAGAAACCGAAGACCCGATCGACCTCGTCCGCATCTTCCACGCAAACTTTGTCTTCGTCGGGGAGATTCTGGAGGTACTAGAGACCACCTCGCGAAACTCGGGGGAAATTAGACGGCACATCGCTCAAAGCTACGATCTTCCGATGATCTCCCAAGAGGAAGTCGCTCGACGGCTTCGTTTGCTCAAGTCAGCTGGGCTCGTGGAAGAGTTGTCGAATCAAGTTCGGCTGACGCCTGCGGGCCGCGCATTGGGTGACAGCCTGCCGATGCTGAAGCCATCGAGTGCAGGATCAGAACCAGGTGTCCAGGCTCGTATCGACCAGGATCAAGACGAGCCCAAGAGCGGGACCTCGGCGCGGTCCACTGAGGCTCGAGCGCTGTCGCGCGAACTACAAGAAGCATCTCTTGATTCGGCCAACTACGTCAGGTTTGAGAAAGCAGTCGAGCGAGCGATGCAGTTTCTCGGGTTCACCGCCAGACATATCGGTGGTCCGAGCAATACTGACGTCCTCGTCGATTGCTGGCTCGCGCCGGGCACCACTCGTCGAGTAGCCATCGACGCAAAATCGACCTCGTCGGGGGTGCTCGACGACCTCAAGTTCCCCGCCCTCGAGGAACATCGAAAGCGGCACGGAGCAGATCAGACTGCCGTAATAGCGTCCTCCTTCGACGCGAGACTAGCGGGCTGGGCCGACGATCAGAATGTACTGTTCATCGAGGTCGCGACGCTAGCAAGGTGGGTGATGCGGCACAGCGTAGTAGCGTTCAAGCCTGCTGATGCCGCTCGGCTTCTACAGCGTGACGGTGAAGACGAACTCGAGGCCGCCTGGACAACAGTTGCACATCAATATGACGTCTTGCGCGAGGTAGCGCATCTCCTCTGGAGCTCCGCGAACAACAGCGGACACGTGGCCAAGAGCGGCGGGAGCTTTACACCCCGCGAAGTATGGCTTCTGATGATGAGTACCAGGCCGGAGGTGGAGGAAGCGGAGATCACCGAAGCGCTCCATCTTCTGGCATCGCCACTAATCGGCGCCGTTTCCAAGAAGGGCAACGGGAGCTTCTCCGCGGCGAGATCGCCCGACAATGTCTCGGCGAGACTTGCGTTCGCTGCTGCGGCCGTGCTTAGCGAGACAGCGACTACGATAGACGAGCCGGCTGCTCCCCCCAGCTCTCGGTCAATACGACACGACCGGAAGTCGAGCAGCCCTCGTATCCAGGAGCGGGCAGTTGATCCTCGCGACGTTCGCGCTTGGGCGAAAAGCCAGGGACTCGGTGCTAGCGAACGGGGGCGCCTGCCTAAGGGACTTGTCGAGCGCTACCTAGAATCTCAACGATGAAGGCGAGCGTCGAGTGGACGTACTTAGGAGCGCGAATCGCTTGCGATGACTGAGCGCGGCGTAACGGTACCAAAAAGCGGCGGCCCGACGGAGGCTTTAAGAGAGGTCGACGCCGCGGCATCCGCGCAGATCGCCACCAGCGAGCGGCTGAGCCACCTACGCCGCGGAGGGCGATCACGTCGTAGTCGCTGAAGAGCCGCGCGAATATTTGCGCCGCGGTTCTGCAAGCTGGACTTACACCCAGGCTCTCAAGAGCGTTGCAGTACCGGGCGTCTTCGCCGGTGGCCTGCCGGGACTGGGCGCGTCGGGAGCGCATCGAGGAGCGGGCGCGCGTCGCGCATGTGAAGGACGTCGACGCCGCGGTGGCCGCCCACATCGCCACCGGCGAGTGGCCCGAGCCCCCGACGCCCCGGACGGCGATCACGTCCTGGTCGCGCAAGAGCAGGGCGAGCATGGTGCGCCGGCTCAACGAGCTGGACTACACCGCGCTCTACGCCTCGGGCCGGCTGCCGACGATGGTCACCCTGACCTACCCCAGCGACTGGCTCACCGTCGTCCCCACCGGCTCGATGCTCAAGCGGGACGCACCCACCAGACCTGGAAACCCCGCGTCAGCCAGGCCACCGGCCGCGTGCACTACCGCCGTACCCGCTCCCGCGTCCGACCCATGACCAACGGCAACCGGGGCTGGGTCGCAACAAACCACGGTCCGTTCCTGGCAACAGACATCTCTCAGTGGATGCTCGACCTGAGGACAAAGCCGTCGTGATCCCAAGTTTCTGGGCCTTCCGCTAAGATCACGAAGGTGTCGAGCGACCAGAGTCATAGCTCGAAGGCGCGCGTGGCAGGGCTTTTGCGCTTCGGCCTCGCCGAGATGGCAGAGCGGAACGCCCATCACGAGTTCGAGCACTTGTGCCGTGAAGTGGCGGCCGCCCGCATTGCGAGCAACATCCTGCCAGCCACGGGTCCAGTCGCACGAGGCGGCGACCAGGGCCGTGACTTTGAGACGTTCGTATCATACTTGGCCTCCGAGCCGTTCCCCGTCAGCGCCTTTGCTGCGCGCGCTAGCGATGAGACCATCGTCTTCACATGCACGCTGCAAGAAAGCGACTTACCCGGGAAAATCATTCGCGACCTTAGAAAGATCGCAGAACAAGGGTCGCCGGTCGACCGCGTATATTCATTTTTCGCTCAACCCATGGCTGTTTCGCAGCGGCACGCGGTCGCCAAGCGAGCAATGACGGAGATCGGCCTCCAACTGGAGATTGTAGATCAGCACGCGCTTGCAGACTTCTTAAGCGATAGCGACCTTGTGTGGGTAGTCGGCGAGTACCTGCATCTTCCGGTAGACATTGGGGAGCTCGTAACGAAGCCCCCCGAGGACGAACGACCCGCTTGGTACGTGGAGAAGCGGGACGAGTGGCGACAGCGCTACCGGGATGGCAACGAGGCTGCCACGATTGCCGAGCTTCTTGACATTCGAGCGGGTCTAGATTTCGCTCTCTTCAATGATAAGGGTCGAGAAGACATCGACGCGTGGGCTCAGATGTTGGCCCCGCTGAAGAGCAGCCCGAACGCTCGGACTCGCCAGCTCGCCCTCTACTCGACTGCAGTCTCGCGCTACCGTGGAGCGAGCGCAGCAGATGGCGACAGCGCCACTCGAGAATTCTTCGCAAGGCTTCGAGACCTCAATGACCCGGCCATTATGGACGAAGCAAGCACGCTCCTCTCTTACTTGGCGCCAGCTAACGGTCTCGGGTTGAGCGTAATACCACTAGAAGAGCAGACCGCGTGGCGGGACCAGCTACTTGACCATCTAGAGACGCTGATCACCCAAAGCCCCGGGCCGAATGTAAGAGCTTCGTTGATAGCTTGTGCCGCAGAACTCTGTGTGAAACCCGACATTTCTGTGTTGCAACCTGAGACGGAGACGGAGTCTCCCGCCGAAGAAATTGTTGCGCCCCCTGCTCGCTTGTTGCGCGACGACGATGTCGATTCCGAAGCACTCGAAGGGTTGACACTATATCGTCCGGAGCGGGGGATGGCACTGTACGAGCAGCTCGTGCAGCTCCTGCCCGACGCACCCTTGTTCCCTGTAAGGAGCGCACTAGACCAATTTGATTTCATGTCGCCGCTACTAGTGCAGTTCGATTCGTTCGCGTCGATCCGAGATGGGCTAGATGACGCGTTCGCGGCTCAGGCAGGAGAGCAAGCCATTGCCGCCCGGGCCCGAGATCGCGGCATGCGGCTGCTCCAGGCAGACCGCAACCTCGAGGCGCTAAGGGAGATGCATACGGCTAAGCGCAAGTGGTGGAGTGGGGACACGAAAGAAGGTACGCTACTGGCCTGCTTAGTGATCTCACGAATCTATTATCGACTGCGTCTTGCCTGGGCCTCCAAGATGTATGCACTAGCCGCGGGCCTGATGGCTGTGAACTCGACCGACGGCCGGCTGTCGTATCTGTTCCCGCGCGGCCTTTTCCTGGCAAGCATTGCCGATGGCGTCGGCGGTCATTGGTATTCGATGCTTGACACGCTAGAAGACGCCTTACACGCTCACGCAGAATACTCGAGCGATCCGTGGAACGCCGCCCTTCACGAAGAGATGGCGGACGCCTGCAGTTTGTGTGCCACGGCCTATAGATTCTCCAACTCCACTGAGCTGCAACCGCTTCGCCAGTACATCGAGAGCCTCGCTGCAGTTTCTGTGTTTGTTCGTGGTCTCGACGATGAGCGAGCTGTCGAGCATGAACGTGTCGAGTCGACTGCCGAGCAGTTCGTTGTGGACACAGTCAACGAATTTTCCTCAGCAATAGTCTCCGATGCAGGCGCGACATGCACGGCCTACTGGTCGGCCCTTGGCTTTGCGTGGCAGGTAAGCTGGAGTAACGATCAAGAGAGCAGTTGCCTCGGCGAGCGATTTGTCGTTATCGCACAGATCGTACAAGCCGAGATGGCGCACTTCGACTTTCTTCCACTTCTCACAAGCATTCGCATATCTGTTGGCCACACGGATGGTGGCGAATCAACGTGCGAACTTGAAGACACGTCGGGCCACGCCACTGGCGACTGGAAGATCACACTGTCCAAGTATGTTCCGAGCGATAACGCTATCAGGACCGGAAACTCCGAAGAGTTGACTGCGGAGATAATTGCCTGTCTTTTCACGATCTTGATCAGATCATCCGCGCGCAAGTACTCCGACGTGGAGGCCGCGCTGAGAGTGTCATTGATGGAGACTGACCTCATCACGAAGACCATCGCCGGTCGCCCTATCGACGAGCTGATAGAGAAGCCACAGGAGTTCTTTGAGGCCCGGTCGTCTATGCCGGAGATGTTGGTAGTTGGACCCGGAACGCGAGGGAATTCTCAGCTAGCTGGCTTCTCCGGCGCTGGCCCAGGCTACGACAAGGCCCGCTCCATGGAGGCTATCGCTCAACGGTACTCCAACGTTCGACGAAACTTGCCAACCACGCTCGCGAGAGTTCTAGCGGATCGAGAAGTGAAGGCGGACTTTCGAAGACTTCGGGACGAAGGATGGCTTGACTGGCAGCTTCTGAGTGTCGTCTCCAACGTCGTCTTGAACTACCGTTCTCGTGCAGACGTACACCGTCCGGAGATGCGAGAGGAGATTGAGCGACGTTCTCGCCGGCCAGAGTCACCCGACGACGAGGAAGTACCGCTTGAGCGGTTCTCATACGAACAGATGAAAATGCACGCAGAGGTGATGTCGGTCGTCATCTTCCGAGGTTGGGGTCTCGAAGTTAAACTCAGCCACCCTCCGAAGGGCGCCGTCACACGGGTACTAGAAGAGCGCTATCGGTATCTCGACGACGATGTGGATCACGAGGAGATCGATCTGTCGGATCCTGATTCGAGCGACAAGAGCGAGTAGCCGTCGTGCGCACGGACCGCTACATTCAACTCGAAGGCGTCAGCAACGCGGACGAAGTACGCCTCCGCCATTCGGACTCTGAGCTCATCCAGGCAAAGCCATTGCACCGTCGCGCTCTCATCAGTGGGCCGAGCATGTCCAGACTGATATCGGCATCGGAAGACGAGCGAGATTATTCCACGGGCCATATTCTTATAGACGCCCGATAGCGAAAGAGCTCGAACAACAACACCGGTTTCCTCGAAAACCTCGCGCTGGACTCCCTCTTCAGGCGTCTCGTCGAGTTCAAGCACGCCCCCCGGCGGTTCCCAATGCCCGTTGTCGCGGCGCTGAACGACAAGGACGCGGTCTTGGTCGTCGACGACGATGCCGGCGACGCTGACCGAGTGCTTGGGCGTGTCCGCCACTGTCGCCTCCTGACGTTCGTCACCGTTCGGTAGCGTTTGGCACCGATCGTAGAGGTCCAGTCGTCTGGAGGAGTCGTGCAGCTCGGTGTCATCGACCGTGCGGACGACCGGCCGCCTTACCGGCAGATCGCCGACCACCTCCGTGCCGCGATCGACCGCGGCGACCTCGTGGCCGGCGACAAGCTGCCCAGCGAGGCGGTACTCATCGAGCACTACGGCGTGGCCCGTATGACGGTGCGCCAGGCCGTTCAGGAGCTGCGCAACGAAGGGCGCGTGGTCGCGGAGCACGGGCGCGGCACCTTCGTCCGCCAGCCGGTCCAGGTGCGCCGGCTCGCCTCCGAGCGCTTCGCGCGACGCCACCGGGAAGCCGGGCTCGCAGCCTTCAGCGTCGAGGCCCAGAAGACCGGCTTCACGCCGAACGTCGACCAGCTGGAAATCGCGACAGGGCCGGCCACGCCCGAGATTCGTGATCGGCTGCGCCTAGCTGACGGCGAGGAGGTTGTGAGCCGGTCCCGGCGTTACCTCGCCGACGAGCAGCCGGTCGAGACCGCTGTCTCCTACCTGCCCGCATCGGTCGCCGTCGGCTCGCGCATCGTTGAGGCCGACACCGGCCCCGGCGGCATCTACGCGCGGCTAGAGGACATGGGCTTCGAGTTGGACCACTTCACCGAAGAGGTCTCCGCGCGCATGCCCAGCGCCGAGGAACGGCGCCGGCTCCAGCTCACCGTCGGCGTGCCCGTCGTCGTCCTCGTACGCACCGCCTACGACACGACTGGCCGGCCGCTGGAGGTCTGCGACACCCTCAAGGCCGCGCCGGCCTACGTGTTGGAGTACGAGGTCCCGGCGCGCTGACCTGCGCGGACAACAGCTCCGTAACGTCTCGCCCTACTCCTCTAGACGTCTATCTCTCTGCTGCTAGTGTCATCTCGTCTAGAGGAGTACGAGCGAGGAGGAGCACGTGATCCAGAACTTCGCCATCGACCAGGCCGCGACCTTCGAGTCGCTGCTGTTCCTGTCGTGCGAGCCCAAGATCGCGTTCGGGGACTCGTTCCGGCAGGAGACCACCAAGGACGGCCTGCCCAAGTGGGAGGCCCAGCTCGTCGCCCGCTTCCGCCAGTTTGGCCGGGCCACCAACGAGATCATCAAGGTCGGCCTGGTCGCCGAGCGCCCGCCCGCCGAGGACCTCGCGCCGGCCACTCCGGTGGAGCTCGTCGGCTTCGAGATCGGCGTCATGGACAAGAAGGACCGCAACGGCAACGTCACCGGCGCGCAGGTCTGGTATCGCTCCCAGGAGGTCCGGCCGATCGCCTCGACGGCCCCGCGTCCCCGGCGCGGTGAGACGGCGCCGGCGCAGTCCGAGGCGGCGGCGTCATGAGCTGGCAGACCGCCGCGGCGTGCCGCGACGCCGACCCGGAGCTGTTCTTCCCGCCGTCGGAGGACGACGCCAGCACGATCGTCGCTCGCCACCGGATCGCCGTCGCCCCGATCTGCGGGGCCTGTCCCGTCGCCACCGAGTGCCTGCGCTGGGCGCTCGACAGCGGTCAGGACCACGGCCTGTGGGCAGCGACCACGCCCACCGACCGGCGTGCCATCCGCCGCGCCCGGATGGCCGGCGTCCCCGACCCGGTCGCCGACGCCGAGCCCATGTGCTCGGGCTGCGCGCTGCTGTTCCCCGTGCCCGCCGTGGACGGCCAGCTCTGTGCCGCCTGTACCGAAAGGACCATCCGATGACCGCCCTCGAGCACACGCGCCGCCTCGAGCACCGCTCCGGGCGCACCCGCGGGCCCGGCGCCCACCGCCCTGGGCTGTTCGCCCGGCTCCGCGCCGAGCGCGCTCGCCGCGACTACGAAGCCTCCGTCCTGGTGTTCGCCGCCTCGCTCAAGTCGACGTTCCGCGAGGCCTGTACCGGCATCGCCCTGTGCCAGTACGTCCACGTTGCGGCCGGCGTCACCATCCGCACCCCACGGGTCGGGGAGGTCCGTCTCGGCCCGCCCACCTCGTTCACTTTCGAGCTGATGGCCGGCCAGGAGCCCGGCGACTTCACCAAGGGCGAGAACGGCGCCCGCCTCGCACACACCCTCGGCGCCCACGCGCTGCGGGTCGAACCGCTCGCCGGGCGCTGGGTACGGCTGCACCTGCTCGACGCCGACCCGCTGCGCGACGGCTTCGGCCTCCCGCCGGTCACCGTGGCGTCCGGCGCTGAGTCGGTGATCCTCGGGCGCACCGAGGACGCCACCACCCTCGGGCACGCCCTCACCGACCCTGCCCACCTCGCGGTGCAGGGCATGAACGGGTCCGGGAAGTCGGTGTTCACCTACGGGTTGCTCGCCCAGCTCGCCGCCGCTCCTGACGTCCTCGTCAGCGGCTCGGACATCACCGGACTGCTGCTCGGCCGTGCCTGGGACGACACCGCTCATCGTCCCCACCAGGTCATTGGCACCGGCGACATCGCCGCCCACGCCGTCCTCCTGGAGGACCTCGTCGCCGAGATGGACCGCCGGCTGGCCACCATCCCGCCGCGCCGCGACAAGATCGAGCCGACCTCGGCCACGCCGACGATCCTCGTCGTGCTGGAGGAGTTCCCCGGCCTCCTACGAGCCGCTGACGGGCTCCCGAAGCCCAAGCGCGGCGAGGGCATCCCGGTCGGCGACCGCATCCGTAGCGCCGTGCTGAGGCTGCTCTCTGAGGGCCGCAAGGCCACGTTCCGGGTGCTGATGCTGGCCCAGCGCTTCGAGGCCACCGCCGTCGGCGGCGGCTACGCCCGCGACCAGTTCGCCCTGCGGCTCAGCTTCAGGGTGCCGGCCGACTCGCTGGAGATGCTCCACGGCACCAACGCCCGCGCGCTCGGGCAGGCGCACGCCAACGCCGCGCCCGGCGTCGCGTACCTGTCAGGCCTTGGCAGGGACTGCGAGCGCATCCGCGTTCCGTACCTCGGCGACTACGGCGAGTACTGCGACCGCGTCGCCGCGCAAGGACGGCGGGCCCACCGATGAACCTCATCGCGATCGTCATCATCGCCGGCCTGGTGACGGCGCTCCTGGTCAAGAGCCGCAAGGCCGCGCCCGCGCTCGTCTCCGGGGTCGTGACCCTCGTGCTGCTCTTCGCCGCCTTCCCGACCCTCGGACCGGCCGTCTCGTCCTCTGCCGGCGAATTCGCCCACCAGCTCGGCGCCGCCACCGACCGCGCCGCCGACGTCTCGCCGGGGGAGGTGCAGCGATGACCAACCTCGTCGCCCGCAAGCTCGAGCGCGCCGCCGAGGCGGTCCGTAGCGCCAACCACGCGACCGTGCGCGGCGTGCTCGACGGTCCCGAGGCCTGCGCCGCCGTCGGCAACCTCGCCGAGCTCGTCCGCCGGCTCCCGCAGGTCCTCGACTTCCTCGCCCGGTCGCTGCGCCGCGCCGACCCCACCGAGCACCGCGACGACCGCGGCGCCGACCCCACCGGCGCCCTCTGCCACGCGCACGGCCACCTCAGCGACGCCCGCGCCCTGGTCGACGACCTCGCCCACCAGCTCGACCACGCCCACCTCGGCCACCTCGGCCGCCGGCTCCCGGAGGACTGACCCATGGACGCGCTGCTGTTCACGGCCGAGGAAGCGGCCGAGCTGCTCAAGATCAGCCGGTGCAAGGTCTACGACCTGCTCCGCAACCACGACCTCCGCTCGGTGAAGATCGGCGGCTCCCGCCGCATCCCCCGTGCATCGCTCGAGGAGTACGTCGCGCGGCTCGTCGACGCCCAGGCGGTCGTGTGATGGCCGGCGAGCGCAAGAAGGGCCGGAAGGTCAACGGCGAGGGCAGCATCTTCCAGCGCTCCAGCGATGGCCTGTGGGTCGCCTCGGCGTACGTCTACACCGCGTCGGGCCGCCTTGAGCGCAAGCGCAAGTACGCCCGCAGCTTCGACGACGCTCGCGCCGAGCTCGTCCGGCTGCAGTCGAACAACGATCAGGGCATCCCGATACCGGACAAGTCGATGTCGGTCGCCGAGTACCTGGAGCATTGGCTCGCGATCGTCAAGGTCGAGCGCCGGCTCACGACGTACCACGGGTACGAGTCGGTGGTCCGGCTGCACATCGTCCCGAGCCTCGGCACGAAGCGCCTCGACCGGCTCACCGGTGCCGATGTCCGCCACTTCATCAGCACGGTCCGCGCGAAGTGCTTGTGCTGCACCAACGGCCGTCACGCGAGACGGAAGCCGAAGCAGCCGGCGTGCTGCCGCCCCGGCCTGCGGTGCTGCGAGCGCCGGCCCACGGCCCGTCAAGTCCAGTACGTCCACGCCGTGCTCCGGAACGCGCTGAGCAACGCCGAGCGCGAGGAGCTGGTCATGCGCAACGTCGCCAAGCTCGTGAAGGTCTCGACACCGAAGTACAAGGTCGGCAAGGGGCTCACCGTGGCCCAGGCCAAGAGCCTGCTCGACGCGGCGAAGGGGACGCGCTGGTACGCGCTCTACGTCACCGCCGCCACGCTCGGGCTACGTCACGGCGAGCTGCTGGGCCTGCGCTGGCAGGACATCGACTTCGAGCGCGCCACGCTCACCGTCGCGCAGACGGTCGCGAGAGCGGCCGGTGAGCTCTACGTCGGGCCGGCCAAGTCGGACGCCTCGGAGGCGACGATCCCGCTGCCCAAGGTCACCCGCCGCGTCCTGGAGGAGCACCGTCGGCGTCAGGACAAGGACCGCGCCACGGCCGGCCGGTGGGAGGACCACGACCTCGTCTTTCCCTCGACGATCGGTAAGCCGCTGGAGCCGCGGAACCTCAACCGTCACTTCGACGGGCTGCGCGTCACCGCCGGGCTGCCCGACGTCCGGCTCCACGATCTGCGTCACACCGTGGTCAGCCTGTTGCTCGACCTCGGGACGCCGCCGCACGTGGTCCAGGCCATCGCCCGCCACGCGCACGTCGACATCACGATGGCGATCTACGCCCACACCAACCTCGACGCCATGCGTCAGGCGCTCGACGCCATCGAGTGGAAGGACCTGTGATGACCCGTTGGTGCAGGGATTGGTGCAGACGGCCCCGAAAGCACAACGCCCACCGAGCGTTTCCGCTGGTGGGCAGGGGTGGCCAGGGGCGGGGTCGAACCGCCGACCTATCGCTTTTCAGGCGATCGCTCGTACCGACTGAGCTACCTGGCCGAGAGGTCGAGGAAGAACCTCGACCGTGGAGCGACCCAGACGGGACTCGAACCCGCGACCTTCGCCGTGACAGGGCGACGCGCTAACCAACTGCGCCACTGGGCCTTGATCGTGCTGACCTACCGTACCCCCAACGGGATTCGAACCCGCGTTGCCGCCTTGAAAGGGCGGAGTCCTAGGCCGCTGAACGATGGGGGCGCGACCCTCTGGCTGAGGACCCTACCCGCCAACGGCGTACCCGTTGGGAGCGGACCAAGCATAGGTGACGGAGCTCAGGACTCCGGCACCCACCCCCTTCCGTCTCCCCGTCCGGCCAGGAGATGCGGACCGAGCACCGCCCCCATGCCGCCCTCGGCGCGCCAGCCCTCCAGCCAGCCGGGGTCGGCGGTGCAGCTCAGGAGCAGCTCCCAGTTCTCGCACACCCGCTGGGCGAGGTCGGCGAGCCGAGTGATGCCGAGGGAGACGACGAAGGCGCCCGCGGACACGTCGACCACCGTGCGCGCGAAGGAGGCGGGGTCGACCCCGGGCCGCAGGAGCCCCGCCTCGCCGGCACGGGCGAAGAGGTCGAGGAAGACCTCCTCCCAGAACCGGAAGGGCCATCCGGGGCGGTGGGGGCCGGCGAAGCCCTGGGAGCACAGCCGCTGCCCGGCGCGCAGCGTGGTGCCGGCGACGGCGTCCTGGACCTCGCGGGCCACCTGGGCCGCCGTCCGGAGCGGGTCGAGGCCGCGTGCCGCGGCGTGGTCGACGATCTCGCGGCACACCACCTCCATCTCGTCGACCACGGCGAGCGCGATGCTCTCCTTGGAGACGAAGTGGAAGTACAGGGCGCCCTTGGTGACCTTGCTGCGCTCGAGGATCCGCGAGAGCGACGCCTCGTGGTACGACGCGTCGGCGAACTCCTCGGCGGCCGCGGCGAGGATCGCGCTCCGCGTCGCCAGCGCCCGCGCCTGGCGCGGCACGACCCCGCGCGTCCCGGCGGGATCGCGCGATGCGGCCTCGGCATGGTCGGACATCGGCGGTCACGCTAGCGCGGGAGCGACCCGGGAAGGGGCCGCCCACGCGCAAATCCGTCCTGGCTCGGACGAATTGGCCTCAGCGACGGACCGGAGGCGGGTCGCCCCCCTCGCCGATGAGTCCGAGCATGTCGAGCAGTTCGCGGCAGTCCTCGGAGTCGAGGGAGTTGCGCGCCACGGCGATCCGGGCGCGGTGCACCTGGTCGTCGCTCACCCCGTAGACGTCGGCCGCCGTGCGCTGCGCCGGCACCGTGGGCTCGTCCGGCGCGGTGCGCTCGGGATGTGGTCCGTTCGGTCGTCGGCGAGGTCCTGATGTCGCATTCATGCTGGCTCCCGGTGGCCGCCTGGTCCCGACCCGCTGTCACAGCTCACGCGGCGGGATCACCCGTCACGACGACGGCACTGGTCACTGGCTGTGCCCGATGCCGTCCCTCGTCCGAGTCGCGACGACGCTACCCAGCCGCCCGCACGGACGCAGCCCCCTTCCCGAGTGACGATCGGAAAGATTTCCGTGCACCCGCTTCGTCCCGATCCGATCACGCAGCGCAACGATCGGGGCCGGCGCGGTGGCCGCGCACCCGGCCGTGCGCCTCGGGCGGACGCGCTCAGTCGATCAGCGCCTGGTAGACGAGCCCGCGCAGCTGCGTGCGGATGGGGTGCGCGCTCGAGGGCAGCAACTGGGTGAAGAACATCGCCGAGATGCGCTCGAGGGGATCGACCCAGAACGCGGTGCTCGCCGCCCCGCCCCACGCCATCTCGCCGGGGCTGGCGGGCGTGCGGTAGCGGACGGGGTCGGTCACCACCGAGAACCCGAGGCCGAACCCGACCCCGTCGAACGGCATCTCGGCGAACAGGGGCCGCCCGACCTGCTCGAGGTCGAGGCCGCCGGGCAGGTGGTTGCGGCCCATGTAGTCGACGGTGCGGCTGCCGAGCAGGCGGACGCCGTCGACCTCCCCGCGACCCAGCAGCATCCGCGTGAACCGGTGGTAGTCCCCGGCCGTCGAGACGAGCCCGCCCCCGCCGCCGAGCCACGTGGGCTCGAGGGCCTCGCGGGCCATCGCCCCCATCCCGGCCGTCTCGGCGAGCAGGGCACGGCCCGTCGACGGGTTCTGGAGGTACAGGGCGGCGAGACGGTCGGGGTCGTCGACGACGAAGCCGGTGGCGTCCATGCCCAGCGGCCCGAGGACGTTCTCCTGGAGGAACGTGTCGAGCGGCTGACCCGCCACGACCTCGATCAGCCGGCCGAGGACGTCGGTGGCGTGGCTGTAGTTCCACTCCGTGCCCGGCTGGAACACCAGCGGCAGCTTCGCCCACGCCTCGACGCAGCCGGCGAGGTCGAGGCCCGCGGGCGCGGACCACTCGAATCCGGCGGCGCGGTAGAGCTCGTCGACGGGGTGGGCGTGGTGGAAGCCGTAGGTCAGCCCGGCGGTGTGGGTCAGCAGGTGCCACACGCGGATGGGCTCGGTGGCCGCCTCGAGCAGCGGCTTGCCGGACGAGCCCTTGACGTACACCCGCGGCTCGGCGAACTCGGGCAGCCAGCGGCTGATCGGGTCGGTCAGCTCGAAGAGCCCGCGCTCCCAGAGCATCATCGCCGCCACCGAGGTGATCGGCTTCGTCATCGAGTAGAGGCGCCAGCGGGTGTCGTCGGTGACCGGCAGCCCGGCCTCCGCGTCGCGGTGGCCGGCGCTCGACGAGTGCACGACCTTCCCGTCGCGGGCCACCACCGCGTGCCAGCCCGCGAGACGTCCGTCGTCGACGTAGCGGGTGAAGTGCTCCTCGATGCGGTTCAGGCGTGCCGGGTCGAAGCCCAGCTCCTCGGGATCGGCCTCGATCTTCAGGGGGCTGCTCACGTCCTCATCCTGCCTGCGCGAGGAAGCCCCGCAACTCCTCGAGGACCTCCGCGGGCCGCTCCTCGGGCACGAAGTGCCCGCAGCGCTCGATCGCCCGCCCGCGCACGTCGTCGGCGTACTCGCGCCACATGTCGAGCAGCGGCAGCGTCGTGCCCATGACCCCGTCGGCGCCCCACAGCGCGAGCAGCGGCTGGGTGACGCGCCGGCCCGCGGCGTGGTCCTCCTCGTCGTGCGCGGCGTCGACGGGGTGGGCGCGGTAGTCGTCGAAGCCGCAGCGCAGCGCCCCGGGCTGCGAGAACGCGCGGACGTACTCCGCGATCGCCGACGGCTCGAGGCCCTCGCGCGCATAGGTCCACTTCTCGAGGAAGTAGCGCAGATAGCCCTCGACGTCGGCGCCGGCCAACCGCTCGGGCAGGTCGGGCTGCAGGTGGAAGAGCCAGTGCCAGTACTTCGCGCCCAGGTCGCCGTCCATGCGCTGCCACGTGGCGCGGCTCGGGGCGATGTCGAGGACGGCGAGGCGCGTGACCTGCTCGGGCCGGTCGAGCGCCCAGCGGTGTGCGATCCGCCCGCCGCGGTCGTGCCCGACGACGGCGACCCGCTCGTGGCCGAGGTGCTCGACGAGCGAGGAGATGTCGCGCGCCATCGTGCGCTTGTCGAAGCCGCCCGTGGGCTTGTCGCTGGCCCCGTAGCCGCGCAGGTCGGGGACGATCACGGTGTGGTCGGCGGCCAGCGGACCGGCGACGTGGCGCCAGCAGTGGCCGGTCTGCGGCCAGCCGTGCAGCAGCACGACGGGCGGGCCGCTGCCCCCGACGCGGTGGTGCAGGCGCACCCCGTCGAGGGCGACGGTGTCGGCGGTGAGGACGTCGTCGGTGGAGCTCTCGGTGGGGGTGCTCACGCCGCCGCATCCTCCCGTGCCGGGCGTCACCCGGCCATGGGACCGGCGGGGCCGGGGGAATCCCGGGGCGGCCCCGCCACGCCGGGACGCTCCGGGCCCGCCCAGCGGCCGTCGGCCGGCCCCGGGCGACCGGCAGGCCCGCCCGTGACCGGACCCCACGCGCCGGCGTCGACGACGGCCGCCGTGGCGTCGATGGCGTCGCTGCGCCAGAGCCGGTCGCGCATGCGGCGCACCAGGCCCTCGGCGTGGCAGAGGGCGGCGAAGTCGTGCGCCCGGACGGCCGTGGCCGCGCGCGGGTCCGCCCGCACGTGGGCGTACTCGTCGAGGGCCGGCACGATCCGCCCGTCCGCGTGGTCGAAGGCGCGCCCGAGCGCCGCCGCGTCGAGGAGATCGACCGCGACGGCCTGCGCCGTGTGCGGCAGCATCGGCTGGGCCGCGGCGCCGACGACGGTCATCCGGTGGCGCGCGTCCCGCTGCAGCGGCACGTGGTGGCGCAGCACGCGTGGCGGGCGGGTCCCGACGGCCTCGCCTGCCGCCGCGCGGACGTCCGGCGCCGTGGCCGCCATGAGCCGACCGACGACGGCGGCGACGCCGTCGCGGTGCATCTCGTCGAGGGCGTCGACGCGCACCGTCACCGACACCGTTCCCCCGCCGCCCGGGACCTCGGCGTGCGTGACGTGCAGCGACGGGGAGGACCACAGCCGCAGGACGCCGTCGGGCGGCGCCGGCGCGGGCGCGCGGTGCAGCAGGTAGGGCGCGGAGACGGCGTGACCGCCGCCCAGGTGCCCCCGCAGCCGGCTGCCGGGGCCGTCGGCGCCCACCACGGCCTCGGCGCGGTAGGTCCCGCCGGTGTCGTCGGTGACGAGCGCGGCGTCGCCGAGGTCCTCCACCGCGGCCACGGCGCGGCCGTACTCGACGGTGACCATCTCGTCGGCTGCGCAGGCCGCGACGAGCAGGGCGCGGAGCACGGCGTGCGGGACGAGGACGTAGGGGCGGCCGAACCGCGTGCGGACGGCGCCACCGAGATCGACGACACGCAGCAGCGCGCCGGTCCCGGCGTCGGCGTGCGTGAGCCGGACCGGCTCCCAGGCCCGGGCGCAGACGGCGTCGGCGAGGCCGAGGACGGCCAGCTCCCGCAGCGCGTGCGGGGGCAGGACGGCGACGTCCTGGTCGCCGTCCTGGGGCGGGTCGCGCTCGAGGACGTGCACGGGGAAGCCCTGGTGGGCGAGGAAGAGCGCCGTGACGAGGCCGGAGACGCGTGCGCCCAGCACGAGCAGCGGTACGGCAACCACAGCTCACCTCGTTCACCCGAGCGGACGAGACAAGCGTAGGCAGAGCATCTCGGACGGAGCAATCGGGCGCCGGTTGGTGATCAGTGGGGCCGATCGGCACCCCGTCCGGGGGTCAATCCTTCGGGGAATCCGTCACGGGGTCGCGGAGCCACGGGTCCGGGGCCGGGCTGTCGCCCAGGCGGTCCCGGGCGTCGAGCACGCGGGCCAGGGTCACGCAGGTCGTGGCCAGCGCCGCCCCGAGGAGCCAGCCGGCGGTCACGTCGGTGGTCCAGTGGACGCCGAGGTAGACGCGGCTGGCGCCGACCAGCAGCGCGCCGAGGACCGCGAGCTCGACCGCCACCGTGCGCACGAGGGCGGCGTGCCGCGTCCCGACGGTCAGGGCGATCACCGCGGCCGCCGTGAGCCCCAGCCCGAGGGCGCTCATCAGGGCGTGACCCGACGGCAGGGACGCCGTCGTCTCCGGGGCGAGGCGCAGGAACTCGGGCGGACGCGGACGCTCGACCGCGAGCTTGACCAGCCGGATCGTCACGGATCCCGCGACGACGCCCAGCACCCAGATCAGCGCCGTGCGCCGGTGACCGCGCCCGAAGAGCACCACGGCCGAGAGGACGGCGAGCCCGCCGGTGCCGACGGTGCCGCCGACCAGCGAGACGCCCTCGGCGGCGGCGGTCAGCCCGGTGGTGCGGTTCTCGACGACCCAGCCCAGCACCGGCGAGTCCGCCGCGGCCAGGGCCTCGTCGGTGGCGACCAGGGCGAACGGGACACCCGCGAGGGCGACCAGGACACCGACGATCGCGGTGTCCCGCACCGCGCCGGGGACGGCGGCCAGGGCCCCGCCCGCGAGGCGGTCCGCGAGCGCCGCCAGCACGATGAGCAGTCCGAGGACCACCAGCGACACGGCGGTGGCGTCGAGAGCCACGGATGCTCCTCCTCCAGGTCGGGCACCGATCCGGTCGACGAACGAGCGGACGCGCCGGTCCGGCGCCGGTATGGGGCGATCATCCCAAGGCAGACTGGGTGTGTGCTCCTCCTGGGCCTGCTCTTCGCGCTCGCCTCGGCAGGAGCCAACGCGGGTGCGGCGCTGCTGGAGGCGAGCGCCACCCGTCGGGCGACCCGGGCCGCGACGGTGGTGCTGCACCCGATGTACCTCGGCGGGCTCGCCCTCGACATCGGCGGTTGGGTGCTCACGGTGCTCGCCCTGCGCTACATGCCGATCGTCGCCGTGCAGGCGATCGTCGCCGGTCAGGTCGGCATCACGGTGATCGCGTCGCACTGGGTGTTCGACACCCCGCTGCGGCGCCTCGACCTCGCGGCGGCGGGGGCGAACGTCCTCGGCCTCGCGCTGCTGGTGGCCAGCGCGAGCGTCGACGACGAGCGCGTCCGGCCCACGACGGCCGGGATCGTCGCGCTCGTGATCGTCTTCCTGGTCCTGCTGGGGGTGTCGGTACCGATCGCCATCCGCAGCCGCCGCGCGATGCTCGTGTCGTTCCTCGCCGGGCTCGCGTTCGGTGGGACCGCCGTGGCGGTCCGGATGATCGACCTCGACGGGTCCCTCGGCGAGATGGCCCGCCAGGCGGTGGCCGACCCGGTGATCTGGACCCTGCTCGGCTTCGCGCTCTTGGGGCTCGCGCTCTACACGGTGGCCCTGGGTCGGGGGTCGGTCGGCCCGGTGGTGGCGGTGCTCGCGGTGACCGAGACGCTGGCGCCGGGCCTGCTCGGCCTCGTGGCGCTGGGGGATTCCGTGCGGCCGGGCTGGACGCCGGCCTTCGTGCTGGGACTGGTGCTCGCGCTCGGTGGAGTCGTGGTGCTGGCGCGCTCGCCGGCGCAGGCGTCCCTGTCGGGCGACGACGGCGCTGCGCCGCCGCCCCTCAAGCGCCTGTGAGGAACCGTCGGCGGGGCGGCCCGGTGCGGGCCGCCCCGCCGACGGTGTTCGGCGTCAGTCGCGGAAGGCGTCCTTGACCTTCTCGCCCGCGTTCTTGAGGCTGCCGGCGGTCTGGTCCTTCTTGCCCTCGGCCTCGAGGCGCTCGTTGCCGACCGCCTTGCCGAGACCCTCCTTGACCTTGCCCTTGAGTTCCTGGGCCTTGTTGTCGACCTTGTCTTCCTGCGCCATGAGAGCCTCCTCACCACGCGCCGCCTCCGGCGCGCTGGACGGACGGGTGAGTACCCCCGGACGGACGCCTCAATCCGCCGTCGACGACCGGCTGCCCAGCGCGACATCGCGGACGACCTCGCCGGACGCCGGGACGGCGACCCAGCCCACCTCGGGCGGGTGGCCGTCGGCCCGGGCGACGAGCTGGAACGTGCCCGCCTCGTGCGGCTCGAGGTGGAAGGTCCCGTCCTCGTCCACCGCGGCGACGGCCACCTCGTGGCCGTCGGCCCCCACGAGCGTCACCGTCGCACTCCCGAGCCCGTCCCCCTGCCGGTCGGTGACCCGGCCCCGCAGGGTCGATGCGTCCACCGCGACGGGGTGGTGCGGGACGGGGGTGTGGGCGGGCGCCTCCTCCGCCGTCGACCCCTCGGCGGCGGCGGCGCGCCGACGACGGCGGTCGAGGGCGAGGTCGGCGAGCCCGAGCAGCAGGGCGAGGACGACGAACGCGACGGCGCCGATCAGGCCCTGGCTGATGGCCAGCGACCAGTCGCCGCCCGTCGCGGTGAGCTGGCCGAAGAACACCGCCCCCACCGCGGAGATGCCGACCGCCGAGCCGATGCGCTGCCCGGTCTGCAGGACGCCGGCCGCCGTGCCGCCCTCCCGCGGGGGCACCTCCTCGAGCGCGAGGGTCTGGTTCGGCGCGATGACGAAGCCGCTGCCGATGCCGGCGAGCAGGAGCGGCCCGGCGATCGCCCAGCCGACCTGCTGGGGATCGAGCCGCAGGACCACGTCGACGGCGACCAGCCCGACGGCGACCGCGAGGAGCCCGAGGACGACCAGCGACTTGCCGAGCCGCGACACCAGGCGGCCGCCGATCGCCGACGTCACGGCGGAGCCCAGCGCGAACGGCGTCAGGGCGAGTCCCGCCTCGAGCGGGGTGTAGCCGCGGCCGTTCTGCAGGAACAGGGTGACGACGAAGAAGATCGCGGTGAAGCCGGCGAAGTAGAGCAGTCCCAGCGAGGTGCCCAACGCGTAGCTCCGGGTGCGCAGCAGGCCGAAGTTCACCAGCGGGTGCCCGTGCGTGCGGCGGGCCCGGCGCTCCCAGGCGACGAAGGCCAGCAGCAGGACGAGGGCGACTCCCAGCAGCCACCACGGCGCGTTCGCCGGGTCCTGCTCGGAGAGCACGACCGGGGTCATGAGCGCCACGACCGCGCCGCCGAGCAGGACGGCCCCGACGAGGTCGAGTGGCCGCCGGTCCGTCGCCGTGGGCGCGTCCCTCGGGAGCAGGCGGACGCCGAGGACCAGGGCCGCGACGCCGATCGGGACGTTGACGTAGAACACCCAGCGCCAGCCGTCGGCCTCGCCGCCCCACTGCAGCAGCAGGCCGCCGAGCAGCGGGCCGATCGCGGTGGAGATGCCGATCGCGGCGCCGAAGAGCCCGAACGCCCGGCCGCGCTCGCGGCCGGTGAACAGCTGCTGGATGAAGCCGATGACCTGCGGGTTGAGCATCCCGCCGGCCGCGCCCTGGAGCAGCCGGGCGGCGACGAGCGTCTCCGCGTTCGGCGCGATCCCGGCCGCGGCGCTCGTGAGCGTGAACAGCGCGAGCGCGAGCAGGAACATCTTCTTGCGCCCGCGGTCGTCGCCCAGGCGTCCCGAGGCGACGAGCACCAGTCCGAACGTCAGGGCGTAGCCCGAGACGACCCAGGACAGCTCGGCCGACGACGCGCCGACCCCCCGCTGCATCGCGGGCAGGGCGACGTTGACGATGCTGACGTCGAGCAGCGTCATGAACCCGGCGATCAGGCACACCGCCAGGGCGCGCCAGCGCCTCGGGTCGGGCTCGGCAGAACTCACCTTGCTGAGGTTCCCGCCGGTCACCGGGCCAATCGTGACACGAGACGGAGGGAACGCCCGTGGAGATCCTCTCGAGCCGCATCCTCGTGCGTCCGCGCGACTGGGAGCTCTCCCGGACGTTCTACGCCGAGACCCTCGGCCTCGCCGTGGCCCGCGAGTTCCCCGGCGGCGTGGTGTTCTTCCTGGGCACCGGCTACCTGGAGCTCTCCAAGGCGGGAGCGGTCGCGGTCGGGGACGACGCGCTGTGGCTGCAGGTCCGCTCGCTGCCCGACGCCGTCGCCGAGCTCCGGGACAGGGGCGTGACGATCACGCGCGAGCCGGTGCGCGAGCCGTGGGGGCTCGACGAGTGCTGGCTCGCCGACCCCGACGGCCGCGCGATCGTCCTCGTCGAGATCCCGCCCGGCCACCCGATCCGGACCGACCTCCGTACGTGAGCGAAGTTCACGGCCATAGCCGTGAACTTCGCTCACAGACCCAGGGCGGCCGCCAGCTCGCGCAGGGCCGGGCGGGGGTCGGCTGTGACGCCCCCACCCGCCCCGTCGCCCAACGCCTGGACCAGCACGTGGTCCGCACCGGCGTCGAGGTGCGCCGTCACCGACGCCGCCACGGTCTCGAGGTCGCCCATCCCCACCAGGGCCCGCGCGAGGCGGTCGGAGCCGCCGCGGACCAGGTCGGACTCCTCGAAGCCCTGGCGCAGCCAGGAGTTCCGGTAGTTCGGCAGGCCCGAGTACACCTCGAGGTGCGCGTGGGCGCGGCGCATCGCGTCCTCGGCGTCGTCGCCCACGGCGACGGCCTGCTCGGTGACGACCCACTTGTCCGGCCCCAGGGCCTCGCGGGTCACGCGGCTCTGCTCGGGGAGGACGAGGTAGGGGTGCACGCCGTCGGTCTCGGCGCCCGCGAGCTCGATCATCTTCGGGCCGAGGGCGGCGACGAGACGGGCGGGACGGCCCACCCCGGGCTCGATCTGCTCGGGGACCGCGGCCATCCGCGCGAGGTAGTCGCGCATCGTGGCCAGCGGCTTCTCGTACGTGCCGCCGCGGCCGCGCTCGACCAGCGGCGCGTGGCTCACCCCGAGCCCGAGGACGAAGCGCCCCGGGTGCAGCGCGGTGAGCGTGCGCGCGCCGGACTCGGCGGCGATCGGGTCGCGGGCGTGGATGTTGGCGATGCCGGTGCCGACGACGAGGCGCTCGGTGGCGGCCAGGAACGCGCCCGCCTGGGTCAGCGTCTCCTTGCCGTAGGCCTCGCCGTAGAACAGCGAGCCGTAGCCCATCGCCTCGATGTCGCGGGCTACCTGCTGCGCGTCCGGCATCGACCAGGAGTCGCTGGTCCACCAGACGCCGATGCGGGACGGGAAGTCGATCTGTGCGGCCACGCGTTGCTCCTATGTCAAGCCGCCGTGGGCTGCGAGGCAGGCACGGTGGTCGTCGGGGGTTGGAGGAGGTTGAACACGACGCGGGCCAGGCGTCGTTTGAGGGCTCGTAGGGCTTCCATGGTGGTGTCGCCTCGGGCGCGTCGCCGCTGGTAGTAGGCCTGCCCGAGACTGTTGGGCAGACGGGTCTGGGTGACTGCGATGCGGTGCAGAGCGACGTTGAGTTGCCGGTTGCCGCCGCGGGCGAGGCGGTGGCGGTCGGTGCGCCCCGAGGACGCCGGGATGGGGGCGGCGCCAGCGTGCATCGCGAAGCAGGCCTCGGAGCGGAACCGTCCCGGCCGGGCGGTCTCCCCAACGATCTTCGCCGCGGTCAGCGCCCCGCACCCGGGCAGCTCGAGCAGCCGGGGCGCGGCCTGCCGGGTCAACGTGGTGATCTCACGTTCGAGGGCCCGGATCCGCAGGGTGCGCTCACGGATGTCGGCGAGCAGCTCACCGGCCAGCCGGGCCACCATCCCGCTGTGCTGCTCGGCCACCCGCGCCGCGAGCGCGTCGAGCAGACCGATCTCGCCCAGGCGCCGCGCGGGCGGGTCGATCCCGGGGTCGAGCTCGTGCAGGTGCCAGCGCAGCCGGTTCTGCATCCGGGTGCGCTCGGCGACGAGGTCCTCGCGGTGATCGACCAGCAGCTTGAGCTCTCGCGAGCTCTGGTCGTGCTCGGCGACGGGCAGGTCGGGCTCACGCAGCGCGGCCCGCGCGATCGCCAGCGCGTCGATCGGGTCGGACTTGCCCCGCGTGCGCGCCGAGGACCGGGCGCCGGCCATCAGCTTCGGCGGCACCCGCACCACCTGCTCCCCGGCGCCGAGCAGGGCCCGCTCCAGGCGGGTGGAGACGTGCCGGCAGTCCTCGACCGCCCAGGTCCGCTCGCCCGCCGCGTGCCGGGCGGCCCAGCCGACCAGAGCGCGGTGACCGGTATCGGTGGCCGACACCGTGCGCTTGGCCAACTCGCGCCCCAGCTCGTCGGCCACCACCGCGGTATGGGTGTCCTTGTGGACATCGACCCCGACCGTGAGCACCATCGAGAGGTCTCCTCTCTTGAGCCGTGAGGGACACAGCTGGGCCGGCCGGCGGACACACCTCAGTGGGGGCGCAGCCACGCTCCTATCAAGTCACGCCGGCCGGTCCCAGCCACGGATGATCGGCACAACGCATGCTCGCCAGCCTCTAGGGCGGCACCGACGCTAAGAGCCAGATCACCAGCAGCCAGGTTCCCAACCACCGCAACAGCGGCGAGCTGACCCTGACACTGACCGGACGCTAGCGCTCCTCGCCGGGGCCCACCCGCCGGGCCGACGCCGACTCCTCGGCCATCCCGCGCAGCGCGGCGATGAGCGCGCCCCCGAGGACGATGCCGACGACGACCCGCTCGACCGAGCCCTCCCGCTCGTCGCGGTCGACCACCGCCGCGACCTCCCGGTCGCCGACGGCCTCCATCGCCTCGGCGTAGACGTCGAGCAGCCCGACGACCTGGTCGCCTCCGAGCCGGTCGAGGGTCGCGATGACGTCGACCGCCGCGCGCCGGCCCGCGTTGTTCTCGGTCACCCGCCACCCGCGGCGGGCGACGAGGTCCGCGACGACCTTCTCCGCCCGCACCGAGGCGTCGTCCTCGACGGGCTGCACACGCGCCATCACCGCGTCCTGCGCGGTCCCGAGCGCGTGGTGCAGGTCGACCTGCTCGTCGTCGACCGTGGCGAGCACGTCCCGGGCGCCCGCGACCGTGAGCCCGCCGACGTCGAGCAGCGCGCGCACCAGGCGCAGGCGGCGCAGGTGCTCCTCGTCGTAGTACGCCTGGTTCGGGCTCGTGAGCTCGCCGGGCGGCAGCAGGCCCTCGCGCAGGTAGTACTTGATCGACGCGACGCTCACGCCCGACCGGCGGCTCAGTTCCGCGACCCGCATCCCGCTCCCCTCTGGACGTCCGACTCAGATAGTTCTACTCTCCGTTCATGGACAGTGCCACTATCCGATCACTCGCCCGGGAGTCACGCTCCCTGGCCGTGTTCACCGTCGCCATGGCCGTGCTCGCCGCGGTGTGCCTGGCCGGGCTCGCGCTCGACCCGCGCCTCCTCGGCGGCCAGCCGATCTGGGCCAAGCCCCTGAAGTTCTCGGTCAGCTTCGTCCTGTACGGCGCGACGCTGGTGTGGATGATCTCGCTGGTCACCTCGCCGGCGGCAGGCCGGTGGGCCCGCCGCGCCGGAGCCGTCGTCGCCGCCGCCGGCACGATCGAGATGATCGCCATCGTCGGGCAGGTGGTCCGCGGGCGCGCCAGCCACTTCAACGTCGCCACGGCGTTCGACACGGCCGTCTGGGCGGTCATGGGGACGACGATCGTCGTGCTCTGGGTCGCCACCGCCGGGCTCGGCGTCCTGCTGCTGCGCGAACGGACGCTGCCCGTCGACATCGCCCGGGCGGTGCGGCTCGGCCTCGTCGTCACCCTGCTCGGGATGGCCACGGCGTTCTTGATGACGAGCCCGACGGGCGCCCAGATCGCCGCCGCGAGCACCACGGGATCGATGCCGACGGCCGGGGCGCACGCGGTCGGGGTGCCCGACGGCGGCGCGGCCCTGCCGCTGGTCGGCTGGAGCACCACCGGCGGCGACCTGCGGATCGGCCACTTCATCGGCCTGCACGCCCTGCAGGGCCTGCCGTTGCTCGCGTTCGCGCTGCTCGCCCTCGCACCGCGCGTGCCGGTGCTGCGCGACGTGGCGGTCCGGGCGCGGCTGGTCGGCATCGCCGGCGGGTTCTGGGCCGGGCTGACGCTGCTCCTGGTCTGGCAGGCCCTGCGCGGCCAATCGATCGTCGCCCCGGACGGCCCGACCATCGCCGTCGGCGCGGCGCTGGTCGTCATCACGGCCCTGGCCACCGCCGCCGTCCTGCGCCCCCACACCACCCCGACACCCGTCCTGGAGACCCAGCGATGAGCACACCGACCACCGTCGCCCCCGCCCGCACCGGCCACCCCGCCCTCGTCGCGGTCTACCTCGTCCTGTCGCTCGTCGGCCTCGTCGGGACGTGGTGGTTCAACCTGAACTTCTTCGCCACGGGCGGCACCGACTACCTCGGGGGCTGGTTCGCCAACGCCGCGAGCTCCTCGGCGGCCGTCGACATCATCGTCATGGCCGTCGCGGCCTGCATCGTGATGGTCGTCGAGGGCCGCCGGCTCGGCTTCCGTCCGCTGGGCCTGGTGCTGCTCGTGGTGCTCAGCTTCGTGATCGCCGTGGCGTTCACGTTCCCGCTGTTCCTGGCCCTGCGGGAGATGCGCCTCCGGCGCACGTGAGTGATCTGGGTC
This sequence comes from Actinomycetospora sp. NBC_00405, assembly GCF_036044095.1. NCBI lineage: Bacteria > Bacillati > Actinomycetota > Actinomycetes > Pseudonocardiales > Pseudonocardiaceae > Actinomycetospora > Actinomycetospora sp. NBC_00405. Next base: position 4,730,603 of record NZ_CP107938.1, on the reverse strand, counting down.
GTCTGGACGACCCGGATCACTCACGTGGGCCGGAGGCCCCTCACAGGCCGAGGTGACGGGCGATGAGGATCTTCTGGACCTCGCTCGTGCCCTCGCCGATCTCCAGGATCTTCGAGTCGCGGTAGTGCCGGGCCACGGGGTACTCGTTCATGAAGCCGTAGCCGCCGAAGATCTGGGTGGCGTCGCGGGCGTTGTCCATCGCCGCGTTGGAGCTCACGAGCTTCGCGATCGCGGCCTCCTTCTTGAACGACATCCCGGCGGACATCTTCGCGGCGGCGTCATGCCAGGCGAGGCGGGCGCACACGGTGCGCGACTCCATCTCGGCGATCTTGAACTGGATGCCCTGGTAGGTCCCGATCGCGGCGCCGAAGGCCTCCCGCTCGCGGGCGTACCGCAGCGACTCGTCGACACAGCCCTGGGCGGCACCGGTGGACAGCGCGGCGATCGCCACGCGGCCCTCGTCGAGGATCGACAGGAACTGCGCGTAGCCCCGGCCCCGGGTGCCGACCAGGTTCTCCTCGGGCACGCGGCAGTCGTCGAAGACGAGCTCGTGGGTGTCGGAGGCGTTCCAGCCGACCTTCGAGTACGACGGCGCGACGGTGAAGCCGTCGGTCCCCGACGGGACGAGGATCGCCGAGATCTCCTTCTTCCCGTCCTCGCCGCGGTCGGTGACGGCGGTGACCGTCACCAGCGAGGTGATGTCGGTGCCCGAGTTGGTGATGAACGCCTTGGTCCCGTTGATCACCCACTCCCCGCCGTCGAGCTTCGCGGTGGTGCGGGTGGCCCCGGCGTCCGAGCCGCCTCCGGCCTCGGTGAGGCCGAACCCGCCGAGGGTCCGGCCGGCCGCGAGGTCGGGCAGCCAGCGCTGCTTCTGCTCGTCGGAGCCGAACCGCAGCAGCGGCATGATCCCCAGCGACACCCCGGCCTCGAGCGTGATGGCGACCGACTGGTCGACCCGGCCGAGCTCCTCGAGCGCGACGCACAGCGCGACGTAGTCGCCGCCCATGCCGCCGTACTCCTCGCCGACGGGCAGACCGAACAGGCCCATCTCGCCCATCTTCGCGACCAGCGCGTACGGGAACTTCTCCTTGATGTAGAAGTCGCCGATGACCGGCGCGACCTCCTTCTGGGCGAAGTCCTCGACGGTCGCGCGGAGGGCCTCGTGCTCCTCGGACAACTGCATGATCATTCTCCTGATTCGGGCACGACGGTGACGAGCGGCGCGTCCAGGGCGACCGCTGCGCCGGCCTTCGCGGCCAGGTCCTTGACCACCCCGTCGACCGGGGCGGAGATCACGTGCTCCATCTTCATGGCCTCGACGACGACGAGGCGCTGACCGGTGGTGACGTGGTCGCCCTCGGCGACCTCGACGGCGGTCACGGTGCCGGGCATCGGCGCGGTCAGCGGACCGTCCTGTCCCCCGGCGGCGGTGCGGGCCGCCCGCAGGCGTTCCTGCTCGCGCAGGGCCCAGGCGTCGCCGTCGCGCGCGAGCCAGCGCACCCCGCCGGCGACCGCGCTGCGGTAGCCGCGGGTGGCACCGTCGAGGGTGACGACGAGGGTGGGGCCCGCGTGGTGGGCGGAGACCTTGCGAGGTGCGCCCTCCGCGCCGATCGTCACGCTCGCGTCCTGCGGCGGGCCCGCCACGGCGACGTCGACGGGGTCGCCGCTCGCCCCCGCGGCGGGGACGAGACGCCACCGCGCCGGCGAGGGGTCGGCGCCGAGGCGCCACCCGCCCAGGCGGTCGAACGGGGCGTCGCCGGCGGGCAGGTCGAGCAGGCCGGCGAGCGCCGCGGCGGCGAGGACGTCGTCGGGGATGTCGTCGGCGGGCGGGTCGAGGCGCGCGATGAGCCCGGTGTCGAGGCGACCGGCGCGGACGTCCTCGTCGTTCAGGAGCGTGCGCAGCCAGGCGAGGTTGGTGCGCACCCCGAGCACGGTGGTGGCGGCGAGCGCGGCGTCGAGGCGGTCGAGGGCGGCGGCGCGGTCCGGGCCGCTGGCGATGATCTTGGCGAGCATCGGGTCGTAGCGGGACCCGACCTCGGTGCCGATCTCCACCCCGGCGTCGACACGGGTGTGGGGTGGCCACACCAGGTCCAGGACCGTGCCCCCGGTGGGCAGGAACCCGCGGGCGGGGTCCTCGGCGTAGAGGCGGACCTCGACGGCGTGCCCCTCGATCACCACGTCGCCCTGTTCGTAGCCCAGGGGCTCGCCGGCGGCGACGCGCAGCTGCTCGGCGACGAGGTCGAGCCGCGCCCCGCGGATCCGCACGACCTCCTCGGTGACGGGGTGCTCGACCTGCAGGCGGGTGTTCATCTCGAGGAAGAAGAACTCGCTCGCGTCGGAGTTCGTCACGAACTCGACGGTGCCGGCGCCGACGTAGCCGCAGGCGCGCGCGGCCTCGACGGCGGCTTCGCCCATCGCGAGGCGCTGTCGCGCGTCGAGCACCGCCGACGGGGCCTCCTCGACCACCTTCTGGTGGCGGCGCTGCAGGGAGCACTCGCGCTCGCCGAGGTGTACGACGCTGCCGTGCCGGTCGGCCAGCACCTGGATCTCGACGTGGCGGGGGTCGGTGACGTAGCGCTCGACGAGCAGCGTGTCGTCGCCGAAGGAGCTCCTGGCCTCGCGTCGCGCCGCGGCGATGGCGCTCTCGAGCTCGTCGTCGCGCTCGACGACGTGCATGCCCTTGCCGCCCCCGCCCGCGCTGGGCTTGAGCAGCACCGGGAAGCCGACCTCGCGGGCCGCGGCCGCGACGGCGGCGTCGTCGAGCCCGGTGCCGTCGGACCCGGGCACCAGCGGCACGCCCGCGGGGCCGACGGTGGCCTTCGCGCGGATCTTGTCGCCCATCGCCTCGATGGCCTCGGGCGGCGGGCCGATCCACGTCATCCCGGCCTCGCCGACCTGGCGGGCGAAGCCGGCGTTCTCGGCGAGGAAGCCGTAGCCGGGGTGCACGGCGTCGGCACCGACCGCCGCGCCGGCCGCGAGGATCGCCGCGCCGTCGAGGTAGTCGGGCACGCGGACCGCGACGTCGGCGGCGCCCACGTGCGGCGCCCCCGCGTCGGGGTCGGTGTAGACGGCCACCGCGCGAAGGCCCCGGGCGCGCAGGGTCCGCGTGATCCGCACGGCGATCTCGCCGCGGTTGGCGATCAGCACGCTGGTGAACACGGTGGCCTCGGTTTCGCGAAGATCGACGGAAGATTGCGGACACTGGGTGTCAGCGGCGCCACGCCGCTGACATCGACTCACATCCGGAACACGCCGAAGTGCGGCGCGTCGAGGGGGGCGTTGGCGCACGCCGAGAGGGCGAGGCCCAGGACCGTGCGGGTCTCGGCGGGGTCGATGACGCCGTCGTCCCAGAGCCGGGCGGTCGAGTAGTACGGGTGGCCCTGGTGCTCGTACTGCTCGCGCACGCCCTCGGCGTCGGACGACCCGACGGTGCCGAGGACCGTGGCCGCCTGCTCGGCGCCCATGACGCTGATCCGCGCGTTGGGCCACATCCACAGGAAGCGCGGCGAGTACGCCCGCCCGCTCATCGCGTAGTTGCCGGCGCCGTACGAGCCACCGATGACGACGGTGAGCTTGGGGACGCGCGTGGTGGCGACGGCGGTGACCATCTTGGCGCCGTCCTTGGCGATGCCGCCCGCCTCGTACTCGCGCCCGACCATGAAGCCGGTGATGTTCTGCAGGAAGACCAGCGGGATCGCGCGCTGGTCGCACAGCTCCACGAAGTGCGCACCCTTGAGCGCCGATTCCCGGAACAGCACGCCGTTGTTGGCGACGATCCCGACCGGGTGCCCGTGCAGCCGCGCGAACCCCGTCACGAGCGTCGTCCCGTACTCCGGCTTGAACTCGGTGAACGCGCTGCCGTCCACGAGGCGCGTGATCACCTCGTGCACGTCGTAGGCGGTGCGTCCGTCGACCGGGACGACGTCGTAGAGCTCGCTCGGGTCGTGCGCGGGCTCGACGGTGGGGCGCCGCTCCCACGGAGGCGCCACGCGCGGGCCCAGGGTGTCGACGATGTCGCGCACCATCGACAGCGCGTGCGCGTCGTCCTCGGCGAGGTGGTCGACGACGCCGGAGGTGCGCGCGTGCAGGTCGCCGCCGCCGAGCTCCTCGGCGGTGACCTCCTCGCCCGTCGCCGCCTTCACCAGCGGCGGGCCGCCCAGGAAGATCGTGCCCTGGTTGCGGACGATCACGGCCTCGTCGCTCATCGCCGGGACGTAGGCCCCGCCGGCGGTGCACGAGCCGAGCACGGCGGCGATCTGCGGGATGCCGAGCCCGGACATCGTCGCCTGGTTGTAGAAGATGCGGCCGAAGTGCTCGCGGTCGGGGAACACCTCGTCCTGCTGCGGCAGGAACGCCCCGCCCGAGTCGACGAGGTAGATGCACGGCAGGCGGTTGTGCAGCGCCACCTCCTGCGCGCGCAGGTGCTTCTTCACCGTCATCGGGTAGTAGGTGCCGCCCTTGACCGTGGCGTCGTTGGCGACGACGACGCACTCGCGTCCCGCGATCCGCCCGACGCCGGTGATGATCCCCGCGCCCGGTGCCGCGTCGCCGTACATCCCGGTGGCCGCCAGCGGGGAGAGCTCGAGGAACGGGCTCGACGGGTCCAGCAGGGCGTCGACCCGCTCGCGGGGCAGCAGCTTGCCCCGCTCGACGTGCCGGACGCGGCTGCGCTCGGGGCCGCCGAGACGCGCGACGGCCAGCCGCTCGCGCAGGTCGGCGACGAGGGCGTGGTGCCCGCCCTGTGCGCGGTCCTCGTGGCCATCGCCACGGATTCCGCTCACGTGGTCGGTGCTCGGCGCAGCCACGGGCGACCTCCTCGTCGACGTCGACGTGCGGACCGCACGTTAACGCTCGCTCACGTTAGTGACCGTTCACGTCCCCTGGCAAGAGGCCGTAGGGTGCGAGCGTGCCCGTCACGACGTCACGCCGCGAGCAGATCCTCGTCGAGGCCGCCCGGCTCTTCGCCCGCCACGGGTTCCACGGCGTCTCCATCGACGGGATCGGCGCGGCGGTCGGCGTCAGCGGACCGGCGCTCTACCGGCACTTCCCGTCGAAGGAGGGCCTGCTCGCGGAGATGCTGGTGGGCATCAGCGAGCACCTGCTCGCCGGCGGCCGGGAACGCGCGGCCGAGACCACCGACCCCGTCGAGCTGCTCGAGGCGCTCATCGCGTTCCACACCGACTTCGCGCTGCACCAGCCCGAGCTCATCACCGTCCAGGACCGCGACCTCGCGAACCTCCCCGACGCCGCCCGGCGCCGGGTGCGCGGGCTGCAGCGCGCCTACGTCGAGGTCTGGGTGGACGCGCTGCGCCGGGCCGGGTTCGCCGCGACCGAGGAGGCCGCGCGGGTCCGGGCCCACGCCGCGTTCGGCCTGATGAACTCCACGCCGCGCAGCGCCGGGCACACGCGCCCGGACGTCGCCGCCCCGCTGCTCGTCGCCATGGTGCGCGCCGCCCTGCACGCGCTCACTTGACGGACGACCGCCCGGCGGACGGCACACCACACGTCCGGTCGCGTCGCTACGCTCCGCCACATGAACCAGCCGCAGCAGACGGGCCAGCCGCAGGGTCAGTTCCAGGGTCAGCGGTACCCGATCCTGCTCTCGACGATGAACGACCTCCCGGGCTACGAGGTCACGCGCGTGTTCGGCGAGGTCTTCGGGCTCACCGTCCGCAGCCGGAACATGTTCTCGACCATGGGCGCCGGCTTCAAGGCGATGGCCGGCGGCGAGCTCAAGGGCCTGTCGAAGCTGCTGTCGGACTCCCGCCACGAGGCCCTCGGGCGGCTCGCGGAGGAGGCGCAGGCCCACGGCGCGAACGCCGTGCTCGCCCTGCGCTTCGACTGCAACGAGATCGCCCAGACCGCCAGCGAGATCGCCGCCTACGGCACGGCCGTCTACGTCGTGCCGCACACCCAGCGCTGAGTCACCCAGCGCCGGGTCACCGGCGCCCGCGGGCCGTCTGCGCGTCCAGGCTGCGGGCGAGGTCCTCCTCGGTCTGGACCAGCCGGTTGCGCCGCAGCGTGGCCTCCTCCAGGCGCGAGCGCACCGCGATGCGCCGCGACAGGAGCTCGCGCACGTAGTCGTACCGCTCGGCCTCGGTGGCCTCGTGGATCTGGGCGGTCAGCTTGGCGTCGAAGCGCTCGAAGACGCCGACCTGCTGGTCGGCTGCACGCCGGTCCCGGCCCGCCCGCTCGTACTGCGCGGGCGTCACCGAGCCGTGCGGCGACGGTGCGGGCCGGGGTACCTGCGCCGGCGGCATCTGACGGGTCGGCTGGGCGACGGGCGCCGGGGCGCCGGGGGGCGGGTCGTAGGGGCGGGGCGCCCCCACGCCGGTGTAGGCGGGCGGCGCGGTGTCGGCCTCCCGCTCGTCGTGATCGCGGCCGAAGAGCCGACGCAGTCGTGAGGTCGCCATGGCACACCCTCCTCACCCGGAGTGACGTCTTCACTGTGCACCCGACGCGCCCGTCGACGGAAGTGGACACCACCCGCGTCCGCCGGACGGACCGGACTCAGTCGAGGTTCTCGATCGGCACCGGGTCGATGCGCTCCCCGGGCGGCAGCGTGAAGCCGAACAGCCGCGCGTAGAAGGCGAGCTCGGCGTCGAGCGCGCGGCAGATGTTCCGGGCCTGACGGAAGCCGTGCTGCTCGCCGGCGAAGAGCAGGTATGCGACGGGCACGCCCCCGCGGCGCAACGCCTCGACGATCATCTCCGACTGGTTGGGCGGGACGATCGCGTCCTCGTCGCCCTGCAGCACGATCAGCGGGGTCGTGAACCGCTCGACGTGCGTGATCGGCGAGCGCTCCACGTAGACCTCGCGCGCCTCCGGGTACGGGCCGATCAGGCCGTCGAGGTAGCGCGACTCGAACTTGTGCGTCTCGAGGGCGAGGGCCTCGAGGTCGGCCACCCCGAAGTGGTCGGCGCCCGCGGCGAACGGGGTGTCGTCGCGGGCCAGCGCGGCGAGCGTCGTGAAGCCGCCCGCGGACCCACCGCGGATGGCGAGACGCTTCGGATCGACCCGGCGGGCGTCGGCGAGTGCGCTCGCCGCGGCGAGGCAGTCGGCGACGTCGACGACGCCCCAGGCGCCCCGGAGCTGCTCCCGGTACGCGCGGCCGTATCCGCTGGAGCCGCCGTAGTCCACGTCGACGACCCCGAAGCCCCGGCTCGTCCAGTACTGGACCCCGAGGTTGAGCACCGGCGCCGCCGACCCGGTCGGCCCGCCGTGCAGGACGACGAGCAGCGGCGGGAGCTCGCCGTCGGGGCCGGTGTGGGCCGTGGCCGGCGGGTAGTAGAGCGCGTGGGCGTCCCGCGGGGCGCCGGCCGCGTCGGTCGAGGTGAACGTCATCGGCTCGGGCACCGAGATCGTCGCGGGGTCGAGCCCGAGGTGGCGCGGGGCCCGCAGCGTCTCCACGGTCCCGTCGACCCCGATGCGGTGGACCCCCGGCTCGGAGGTCGGCGACCCGGCGACACAGACGACGGTCCCGAACCCGTCGGCGCGCACCGACCGGATCGTCGTGAACGGGGTGCGCAGCTCCGTCACCGTGCCGTCGAGCGCCCGGACGGCGAGGGCGTCGAACCCGTGGGAGGACCGCGCGACGACCACCCGGCGGTCCGGCAACGTCGCGTGGCGCGCCCCGGCGAGCTGCCAGGCGGGCAGCCCGATCTCGGCGTCCATGACGACGAGCGGGGTCACCCCCTCGTCGGGGTGCCAGCGGTAGAGGTTCCACCACCCGTCCTCCTCCCCCGTCGCTGCGCTCGCCCTGGCGCGGTCGGAGAGGAAGTGCAGCGCGCTGTCGGCGTGCTCCCCTCCTGCCTGCCACACCGGCTCCCCGACCGACTCGCCGGGCCCGCCCGCGACGACCGTCTCGGTGCCGGTCACGAGGTCGCGCACGGTGAGCACCGTGTCGTCCCACGGCATCGACGGGTGGTCCCAGGAGACCCAGGCGAGCCGGCGGGCGTCCGGGGACAGGCGCGGGGCGGCGACGAAGTCCGGGCCGGTGACCAGCACCTCGGGCTCGCTCGGCGCCCGCGCGTCGAGACGGACGATCTCGTTGACCACCTCGGTGGCCGGGGCGCCCTCGCGCGGGTGGTGCTCGCGCACGCAGACGAGCCACGTGCCGTCGGGCGCGACGTCGCCGTCGGCGAAGCGGTCGCCCCGCGGGACCGTCGGCTCCGGGGTCAGGACGACGGGGTCAGCGTCCGGTGCGTAGCGGCGCAGGCGCTGGTCGGCCCAGTCGACGGCGAAGACGGTGTCCTCGTGCAGCCACCACGCCCCGCCGCCGTACTCGTGGACCCCGGTGCGGGCGTTGGCGTCCTCGGGCAGCAGGTCGGTCACCCTGCCGTCGGCGTCACGGCGCACCAGCTGGACCCGGCCGCCCTCGCCGGCGCGCCCCTCGCCCCACACGACGCCGCCGCGCCCGTCGGGGCGCACGCCGTCGAGCCGCACCCCCGCGGTGACGACGAGCTCCGAGGTGATCGGTGTCGGCCAGGATCCGTAGGGCAGCGGGGTCACGCCGTCACGGTAGGCGCCGTGATCGACGGAAGAACACGGACACTGGGTGTCAGCGACGGTCCGCCGCTGACCCTGAGACCGCCCTCAGCCGCGGTCGCGCAGCACGTTCTTCTGGATCTTCCCCGTCGACGTCTTGGGCAGCTCGCCGAAGACGATGCGCTTCGGTGCCTTGAACCGCGCCAGCTGGGTGCGGACGAGCTCGACCAGCTCGTCGGCCTCGACCTCGGCGGACACGGTCACGTACGCGACGGGCACCTCGCCCCACCGCTCGTCCGGAACGCCGACGACCGCCGACTCGACGACGGAGGGGTGGCTGTCCAGCACGCGCTCGACCTCGACCGACGCGATGTTCTCGCCGCCCGAGATGATCACGTCCTTGCTGCGGTCGCGGATCTCGACGTAGCCGTCGGGGTGGACGACGCCGAGGTCCCCGGTGCGGAACCAGCCGTCCGCGTTCACCTCCGCGGTTGCCTCGGGGTCGCGGTAGTACCCGAGCATCACGTCGTTGCCGCGCAGCACGAGCTCGCCCATCGTCTCGCCGTCCGACGGGACCTCGGCGCCCGTCTGCTCGTCGAGCACCCGCAGGCGCTGCGCGACGACGTTGCCGACGCCCTGGCGCGCCTTGAGCCGCGACTGCTCGTCGGCGTCGAGGTCGTCCCACTCGGGGTGCCAGTCGTTCACGGCGGCCGGACCGTAGGTCTCGGTGAGCCCGTAGAGGTGGGTGATCGACATGCCCAGCTCGTTCATGCGCGCGAGCAGCGTCGGCGTCGGTGGGGCGCCGCCCGTCGCGACGGTGACGCGCTCCGGCGCCGGCCCGTCCTTCGCCGCCTCGGCGTGGGCGATCATCGTCAGCACGGTCGGCGCCGCGCAGTAGTGCGTGACGCCCTCGCTGCGGATCAGGCGCCAGATCTCCTCGGCGTCGATCACGCGCAGGCACACGTGCAGCCCGCCCGCGGCGGTCACTGCCCAGGGGAAGCACCAGCCGTCGCAGTGGAACATCGGCAGGGTCCACAGGTAGCGCGACGCCGGCTCCAGCCGCAGGTGGAACGCCATGGCCAGCGCCTGCAGGTTCGCGCCGCGGTGGTGGTACATGACGCCCTTGGGACGTCCCGTCGTGCCCGACGTGTAGTTGATCGCGAGCAGGCCGCGCTCGTCGGTGACCGGCACGACGCGCTGCGGCGAGTCGGCGACGAGCGACTCGTAGCGCTCGCCCTCCTCGACCAGCTCGACGCCCGTGCGCTCGGCCACGGCCCGGGCCTGCTCGACGAGCTCGCGGGTCGCGATCAGCAGCCGGGCGCCCGAGTGCTCGACGATGTGGACGATCTCGTCGACCGAGAGCCGGGTGTTGAGCGGCACGAGGACGGCGCCCGCGTAGGGCACACCGTGGTGGCACTCGAGCATCACGTGGCTGTTGGTGGCCAGCGCGGCCACGCGGTCCCCGGGCTCGATGCCCAGCTCGTGCAGGGCACCGGCCAGCCGCCGGGACCGCGCACCGAACTCGGCGTAGGTGAAGCGCTGCTCGCCGTCGACGATCGCGGGGCGCGCGGCGAAGGCGTGCTCGGCGCGGTCGAGGAACGCCGTCGGGGTCAGCTCGGTGAAGCTGAACGGGGCGGGCGTGACGTGTTCCATGGCGTCGGTCTACACCACCCCGAGGCTCGTCATCGCCTCCGCGACCCGCAGGAAGCCGGCGGCGTTCGCGCCGTTCTCCAGGTCCCCGGGATCGCCGTGATAGCGCTCGGCGGCCTCGCGGACCCGGTCGTAGGCGTCGCTCATGATCGTGGAGAGGCGCGCGTCGACGTCCTCGGCGCTCCACCGCTCACGGCCGGCGGCCTGCTGCATCTCGAGCGCCGACACCGCGACGCCGCCGGCGTTGGCGGCCTTGCCGGGACCGAAGCCGACCCCGCCCTCGCGCAGGATCTCGCGCGCCTCCGGGGTCACCGGGCCGTTGGCGCCCTCGGCGACGACCCAGCACCCGTGGTCGACGAGCGCACGCGCCTCGTCGGGGCCGATCTCGTTCTGCGTCGCGCAGGGCAGCGCGACGTCGCACTCCTGCGTGAACGGCGAGCCGTCCGAAGCCGTCGCCCCCGAGCGCTTCTCGGCGTAGTCGGCGACCGAGCCGCCCTGGCCCTTGATCTCGCGCAGGAGGTCCACGTCCACGCCGTCGGGCTCCGAGATCGACCCGCGCGAGTCCGAGCAGCCGACGACCGTCCCACCCGAGTCGATCACCTTCGCCATCGCGAAGAGCGCGACGTTCCCGCTGCCGGAGACGACGACGCGGGCGCCGTCGAGGTCGCGGCCCTGGTCGTCGAGCATCCGGCGGGTGAAGTAGACGGCGCCGTAACCGGTCGCCTCGGGCCGCAGCGCGGAGCCGCCGAGCACCGCGGGCTTGCCGGTGAACGCGCCGGGCTCGTGGTAGCCGATGAGGCGCTGGTACTGCCCGTAGATCCAGCCGATCTCGCGGGAGCCGACGCCCATGTCACCGGCGGGGACGTCCACGGCGGCGCCGACGTGGCTGGCCAGCTCGGTGGCGAACGACTGGCAGAACCGCATGAGCTCGCCCGTCGACAGCGCCTTCGGGTCGACGTCCGCGCCGCCCTTGCCGCCGCCGATGTCCTGGCCGGTCAGGGCGTTCTTGAACACCTGCTCGAAGCCGAGGAACTTGACGACGTCGAGGTCCACCGACGGCGCGAACCGCAGGCCGCCCTTGTACGGGCCGAGCGCGGAGTTGAACTGGACCCGGAACCCGCGGTTGACCCGCACCCGTCCGCTGTCGTCGACCCAGGGGACCCGGAAGACGATGACCCGCTCGGGCTCGCAGAGCCGCCCGACGACGTCGGTGTACTCCGGGTGCTCGACGAGCACCGGCCCGATGCTGCGGAGCACCCCACGGACGTCGGAGTGGAAGAACTCCTGGTGGGGGTCGCGGCGCAGGACGTCCCGCCAGACCTCCCGCAGCACCGCGTTCTCGGGTTCCTCGTCGCGTGCGCGCGCCATCGCCGTGCCTCCGAAACGTCGTTGTTCCGGTCGGCTGGTACCCGTGCGTGATCGGTCTCAGTCCGCCTGCTCGGCCGAGCACCACCACGTCGTCCGACCACCGACGACGCCGCGCTCCATCGGCGCACCGCACCGGGGGCACGTCGCGTCCTTCTTCCGGTGGGGGATGACCTCGCCCGTGTGGACCCCGCCCTGGGCGATCGCGGCGCGGGTGGCCCTGCGCAGGACGCGTCGGAGGTCGTCGAGCTCGTCGGCGGAGAGCTCGCCCGCCGGGCGCGACGGGCGGAGCTCGGCCTGCCAGAGCGTCTCGTCGGCCAGCAGGTTGCCGACCCCGGCGAGCACCGACTGGTCGAGCAGCTTCGCCTTGATCGCGACGATCCCCTTGCCGACGCGGGCCCGGAACTCGTCGCGGGTGATCTCGGCGGCGTCCGGGCCGAGGGCCTCGACGGCGGGTTCGAGGTGCACGCGACCGAGGCGTCGCTTGTCGAAGAGCCGCAGCGCTCCGCCGTCGTCGAAGGTGATCGTGACGCGGTCCCACTCGGGCTTGTCCGGTCGCTCACCGGGCTTCTTCGGCATCCCGCCGACGTGCGGGTCGCCGCCGGCGTAGAGGCTGCTGGCGTCGCCCGTCGGGCCGGTGACGAAGATCCGGCCACCCATGCCGAGGTGGATGCCGAGGTGGGGGCCCTCGTCCCCGTCGGCGGTGACGGTGTCGCACCACATCGTCTTGCCCCGACGGTGCGCGGCGACGAGCCGGCCGCCCTTCAGCGCCTGGTCGATCTCGCCGGGGTGGTGTGGGCGGCACACGTACTCGTCGGTGTCGTCGACACCCGAGATGGTGCGGTCGAGGGCCTTCTCGACGACCTGACGCGCGTTCTCGACCTCGGGCAGCTCGGGCACGGCTCCAGCATGCCCCGCCGATCGGCCCTTCATCCCCGCGTCGCTGCTGGCACCGTGGACCCGTGATCGAACCTTCCGCCATGCTCGCCGTCGCGCTCGAGGAGGCCCGGACCGGTGCGGCCGAGGGGGGCGTGCCGGTCGGCGCCGCCCTCTTCGGGCCCGACGGCGAGCTGCTCGGCCGCGGCCACAACCGCCGTGTCCAGGACGGTGACCCCGCCACCCACGGCGAGACCGCCGCCTTCCGGGCCGCCGGGCGCCGCCCGGACTACCGCGGCACGACGATGGTCACGACGCTCTCGCCCTGCTGGTTCTGCGCCGGGCTGATCCGCCAGTTCCGCATCCCGCGCCTGGTGGTCGGCGAGGCCGAGAACTTCGGCGGCCAGCACTCCTGGCTGGCGGACTACGGCGTCGACGTGACCGTCCTCGACGACCCGGCCTGCGCGGCCCTCATGCAGCGCTTCGCCGTCGAGCACCCGGAGGCGTGGCTCGAGGACATCGGCGGACCGGAGTAGGTCCCGACGGCCTCGCCGGCGCGTTCAGTCCACGGCCACGTCCCGCGCGCACACCGCCGCCGGACCGTCCGGGTCCGCGGCCTCCGCGACGGCCGGCTCCGGCACGCCGAGCCCACGCAGCAGCGTCCGGCAGAACTCCGCGGCGACGGCCCCGGGCGCGAGGCGGCCCTGCGGGTCGAACCAGGTCCACATCCAGTGCAGCGAGCCGAACATCTGCAGGCTGCGCAGCCGGGCATCCCCGGGGACGAACACCCCGGCCGCCTCGCCGTCGCGCAGGACGCCGACGACGAGGTCGCGGTAGGCGTCGCGCTGGGCGCGGGCGGTCTCCATCCCGGGCTCGTCGGTGAGGCGGACGACCTCGCGCTGGAACGCGATGGTCGTCGCCGGGTCGTCGGTCTGGTAGCGCACGCCGGCGTGGACGAACGCGGCGAGCCGGAGCTCCGGACGGTCGAGCCGGGCGAGGAAGGCGCGCGCCTCGTCGAGCGCGCGGCGCATGTAGCGCTCCTGGACCTCGGCGAGCATGCGGTCCTTGGTGCCGAAGTGGTGGACGATCGTGCCCTTCGACAGGCCCAGCTCCGACGCGACGTCGCCGAAGTTCGCGCGGTCGTACCCGCGCTCCGCGACGTGGCGGGTGAAGGTCACGAGGATCTCGTCGCGCCGCCCACCCCGCGCGCGACCCGGGGCCACCGTCACCGGCTCCGTCATGACGCCCCCTTGTGAACTGACCGCACGTACGGGCAGAGTAGCCCAGGTCACGTCGGCGTGGGGTGTCCGAGGAGGACGGCGATGGACGGTGGGATCGCCGACTGGATCGCGAGGCGTGCGCAACGCCGGCCGGGCGCGGTGGCGCTCGTGGACGTCGCCAGCGGCGCCCGCCTGACCTACGCCGATCTCGACCGCCGTGTCGGGGCCCGCGCCGCGGCGCTCGCCGCGCTCGGGATCGAGGCGGGCGCGCGCGTGGCCCTGCTGGGCGAGAACTCCGCCGCCTACCTGGAGTGGCTCTTCGGCGCGGCCCGCCTGGGGGCGATCGCGGTGCCGATCAACCACCGCCTGTCCCCGGACGAGGTCGCCCACGTCCTCACCGACTCGGGCGCGGTGGTGCTGGTGCGCTCGACGGCGTTCACGGGCCTCGCCGGGGACGCGCTCGCGGTGGCCGGCAGCGTCCCGGTGGTCGAGCTCGGCGAGCAGCCTGGCGACCAGGTCGTCGAGGCGCATCCGGTCGCGGGCGACGACCCCTGCGTGATCATGTACACCTCGGGCACCACCGGCGTCCCCAAGGGCGCGGTGCTCACGCACGACAACATGCTGTGGAACGCGATCAACATGGCCGTCGCCGGCCCCGGCATCGGCGGCACGGACATCACGGTCGCGGCCGCCCCGCTGTTCCACATCGGCGCGCTCGGGCTCTCCGCGCTCCCCCTGCTCTACGCGGGCGGGACGGTGGTCGTCGTGCCGTCGTTCGACCCGGCGGCCTTCGTCGACCTCCTGGCGCGCGAGGGCGTCACCACCCAGTTCCTCGTCCCGGCGATGTGGGCGGCGCTGACGCGTCTGCCGTCGCTGCCCCCGCTGCCCGCGCTGCGCTGGGCGATCTCGGGCGGGGCGCCGTGCCCCGTGACCGTCATCGAGCACTTCACCGGGCGCGGGTGGACGTTCACCGAGGGCTTCGGGATGACCGAGCTCTCCCCCGCCGCGCTCTTCCTCGACGCCGACGACGTGCTCACCCACGCCGGCTCGGTCGGGCGGCCGTTCATGCACGTGGACGCGCGGTTGGTGTCGGAGACCGGCGAGGACGTCGCCGTGGGCGAGGTCGGCGAGCTGGTCCTGCGCGGGCCGACCGTCTTCGCCGGGTACTGGAACCGGCCCGAGGCGACGGCGGAGGCGCTGCGCAATTATCCAGGAGAGCACGCCGATAGGGGCTGGTTCCGCTCCGGCGACCTCGGCGTGCGCGACGCCGAGGGCTTCGTGACGCTGGTCGACCGCAAGAAGGACATGATCATCACGGGCGGCGAGAACGTCTATCCCGTCGAGGTCGAGCAGGTGCTCCACCGCCACCCGGGCATCGCCGACGTCGCCGTCGTCGGCGTCGGTGACCCGCAGTGGGGCGAGGCGGTGCTGGCCGTCGTCGTCGCGTCCGGGGAGATCGACACGGCCGAGGTGATCACCTACGCCCGCGAGCGCATCGCGCACTTCAAGGCACCGCGGCGCGTCGAGATCGTCGACGAGCTGCCCCGCAACGCCACGGGCAAGCTGCTCAAGCGCGTGCTGCGCGAGCAGTTCGCGGGCCAGGCCTCGGCGGTGGCGCGGTGAGCGCGTCCGCCGTGTCGCGCGAAGGGCACCATCAGCCGGATAGAGCGCGCGAGGGTGCCCTTCGGCCGGAACCGGTCTCCGCGCACGACGCCTGGGCGACCCCCGAGCGGCGGGCGCTGCGCGAACTCGTCGCCGACTTCACGACCCGCGAGATCCTCCCGGACCTCGAGCGCTGGGAGGACGAGGGCGCGCTGCCGCGGGCGCTGCACGAGCGCGCCGGGGACCTCGGGCTGCTCGAGCTCGGCTTCCCGGAGACCGCCGGCGGGGTCGGCGACCACCTCGACGCCTGCCTGGTCGCCGAGCAGCTGATCCTCTCCGGCGGGTCGAGCGGGGTCTGCGCGGGCCTGTTCACCCACGGCATCGGGGTCCCGCACATCGCGGCGGCGGGCGACGAGGAGCAGATTGCGCACTTCGTGCGCCCCGTCCTGGCCGGCCGGGCGATCGCGAGCCTCGGGATCACCGAGCCCGAGGCAGGCTCCGACGTCGCGGCGATCACGACCCGCGCCGAGCGCGACGGCGACGACTACGTGGTGACCGGCGCCAAGACCTTCATCACCTCGGGGACGCGGGCGGACGTCGTCACCACGGCCGTGCGCACCGGCGGCCCCGGGCACCGCGGGATCTCGCTGCTGGTGATCGAGACCGACCGGCCCGGGGTGTCGCGCTCACGGCTGCGGAAGATGGGCTGGCACTGCAGCGACACCGCCGAGCTGCGCTTCGACGGCGTGCGGGTGCCGGCGACGAACCTCGTCGGCGCCGAGGGCACCGGCTTCCGCCAGATCATGGTCAACTTCGCCGCCGAGCGGCTGTCGATGGCCGTGCAGGCCTACGCCACCGCGCAGCGCTGCGTGGACCTGACGATCGCCTGGGTCCGTGCCCGCCAGACCTTCGGGTCGCCGCTGGCGCAACGCCAGGTCGTGCGCCACCAGGTCGCCGAGATGGCGCGCGAGACGGCCGTGGCGCGCACGTACGTCCGGGACGTCATGGCTCGCTGGCAGGCCGGGCAGGACGTCGTCACCGATCTGGCGATGGCCAAGAACACCGCGGTCGCGGCGTGCGACGCCGTCGTCGACCGCGCGGTCCAGCTGCACGGAGGGATGGGCTACATGCACGGCGTGGAGGTCGAGCGCCACTACCGGGACGCGCGGATCCTCGGCATCGGCGGCGGCACGACCGAGATCATGAACGAGGTCGTGGCGGGCCGGTTGGGACTGGACGCGTGAGCGGGCCCTCGGTCGAGGACCTGCTCGCCGACCTCGACGACGAGCGCGCGGCGGTGATGGCGCTGGTGCGGGGGCTCCCGCCGGCGTCGTGGACGCTGCCCACCCGCGCCGAGCCCTGGACCGTGCGCGACCAGATCGCCCACCTCGGCTGGTTCGACGCGGCGTTCGCCCGCGCGATCTCGACGCCCGCGGAGTTCGAGGCCGAGCGCGACGCGATCACCGACCTCGAGGGCTTCGTCGACGCCGCGAACGCCGCGGTGCCCGAGGCCGGCCCCGCAGCGCTGGCGTGGTGGCAGGACGCGGCCCGGGCGTTCGACGCCGCGGCGCGCGCGTGCGACCCGTCGACCCGGCTGCCCTGGTACGGGCCGCCGATGTCGCTCCGGTCGGCGATCACCAGCCGGATCATGGAGACCTGGGCGCACGGCAGCGACGTCGCCGACGCCCTGGGGTCCCGACTCCCGCCCACCGACCGCCTGCGCCACGTCGCCGACATCGCGGTCCGCGCGCGGGCGCAGGGGTACCGGGTGCGGGGTCTCGAGGTCCCCGCGACGCCGGTGCGCGTCGAACTGGCTGGGCCGTCGGGCGAGGTGTGGGGATGGGGCGAGCCCCACGTGAGTGATTTGGGTCGTCGGGACGACCCAAATCACTCACGTGGCGAAGCCATCACCGGGGACGCCGAGGAGTTCTGCCTCGTGCTGATCCGTCGCCGCCACGTCGACGACACCGGCCTCGTGGTCACCGGGGACGTCGCGCGGGAGTGGATGGAGATCGGCCAGGCGTTCGCCGGGACGCCGGGGAAGGATCCGGTGCGGGCATGAGCGCTCCCGAGATCTCGCCGAGCGCCGTGCTCGGGTCGCGCCTCGACCCGTCGTCGCCGGAGTTCGCCGCTGACCGCGAGGCGATGCTCGCCGCTCTCGCGGGCGTCGACGAGGTGGCCGCGACGGTGCTCGCCGCGGGGGGCGCGAAGTACGTCGACCGCCACCACGAGCGCGGCCGGCTCACGGCGCGCGAGCGCGTCGACCTGCTCCTGGACCCCGACGCCGCGTTCCTCGAGATCGGCGCGCTCGCCGGCGCGCACGAACCCGACCTGACCACCCCGGGCGCCGGGCTCGTCGTCGGGATCGGGGCGGTCAGCGGCGTCGAGTGCCTGGTCGTCGCCAACGAGCCGACGGTGAAGGGCGGCTCGATCACACCGATCGGGGTCACCAAGCAGCTGCGCGGCCTCGAGATCGCCGAGCGCAACCGGCTGCCGGTGGTAGCTCTCGTCGAGTCCGGCGGCGCCGACCTCCCGCGCCAGGCCGACCTGTTCGTGCCCGGCGGGCGCACGTTCCGCGAGATGACACGGCTGTCGGCGCAGGGCATCCCGACGATCGCGCTGGTCTTCGGCTCGTCGACCGCCGGCGGCGCGTACATGCCGGGGATGAGCGAGTACACGGTGTTCGTCCGGGGCCAGGCGACGGTGTACCTGGGCGGTCCGCCGCTGGTGAAGATGGCGATCAACGAGGACGTCGACGACGAGACCCTCGGGGGCGCGGAGATGCACGCCCGCGAGTCGGGGCTCGCCGACCACCTCGCCGCCGACGAGCGCGATGCCCTGCGGATCGGGCGCCGGATCGTCGCCGACCTGGGCTGGCGTCGCGGCGGCCCCGGCCGGTCGCTGCCCGCCGACCCGCCGCGATACCCGGCCGAGGAACTGCTGGCCTGCGCGGCGTCGGACGCGAAGCGGTCGGTCGAGGTGCGCGACGTGCTGGCCCGTGTCCTCGACGGCTCCCGCTTCGACGAGCACAAACCGCTCTACGGCACGACGCTCGTCTGCGGCTGGGGATCGATCGGCGGCTTCCCGGTCGGCGTGCTCGCGAACAACGGGATCCTGTTCTCCGAGGAGTCGCAGAAGGGCGCGCAGTTCGTCCAGCTCGCGAACGCGCGGTCGATCCCGTTGCTGTTCGTCCAGAACATCACCGGGTTCATGGTCGGGTCGGCCTACGAGCGCGGCGGGATCATCAAGGACGGCGCGAAGCTGATCAACGCGGTGTCGAACTCCGAGGTCCCGCATCTGACGCTCATGGTCGGCGCGTCCTACGGCGCGGGGAACTACGGCATGTCCGGGCGCGCCTACGACCCGCGCTTCGTCTTCACCTGGCCCAACCACCGGATCGCGGTCATGGGCGGCACGCAGCTCGCCGGGGTCATGTCGATGGTGCAGCGCAGGTCGGCGGAACGGGCCGGGCGTCCCTACGACGAGGACACCGACCGCGCCACACGCAAGGCGATCGAGGACGGTGTCGAGGCGCAGTCCAACGCGGTCTACGCGTCCGGGCGGATGTGGGACGACGGGGTCATCGACCCGCGCGACACCCGCACGGTCCTGGGCCTCGCCCTCTCGGCCGTCCACTCGGCCCCCATCGCCGGCGCGACCCGCTTCGCGCCGTTCCGGATGTGAGCGGGGTGTCGGCTCGCTTGTGCAAGCCCTGCGTCCTCGCTTGCACTCAACGCCAGGAAATCCACATCCTCGAGGTGCGCCGGTGATCAGCACGCTGCTCGTCGCCAACCGCGGAGAGATCGCGCGCCGGGTGATCAGGGGTGCCCGGACGTTCGGTATCCGCACGGTCGCGATCTACTCCGAGCCCGACGCCGACGCCCCGCACGTCGCTGAGGCCGACCGCGCCGTCGCGCTGCGGGGCTCGACGGCGACGGAGACCTATCTCGACGTCGCGCAGGTCCTCGCCGCGGCGCGAGTGACGGGCGCCGACGCCGTGCACCCGGGTTACGGCTTCCTGTCGGAGAACGCCTCGTTCGCCCGCGCGTGCGCCGACGCCGGGCTGACGTGGGTGGGTCCGGACCCGGCGTCGATCGAGGCGATGGGCGTCAAGCACACCGCCAAGGCCCTGGCGCGCGAGGCCGGCGTGCCGACGCTGCCGGATGCGCTGCTGGACTCGGACGATCCCGACGACTGGGCGCGCGCCGCCGAGGGCGTCGGGTTCCCGCTTCTGGTCAAGGCCTCGGCGGGCGGTGGCGGCAGCGGGATGCGCGAGGTGCGGTCGTCCGACGCGCTCGTCGACGCCGTCCGCTCCGCCCGCGCCGAGGCCGCGCGCAGCTTCGGCGACGACACGGTGTTCCTCGAGCGCCTGCTGGACGCGCCCCGACACATCGAGATCCAGGTCGTCGGCGACGTGGACGGCCACGTCGTCCACCTCGGCGAGCGTGAGTGCTCGATCCAGCGGCGGCACCAGAAGGTCGTCGAGGAGGCGCCGTCCCCCGCCGTGGCGCCGGAGCTGCGCGAGCGGATGGGCAGCACGGCCGTCGCGCTCGCGGAGAAGCTCGGCTACGTGGGCGTCGGGACCGTCGAGTTCCTCGTCGACGATGCGGAAGACGGTTCCGAGGTCGGGGGGTTCTCGGGGGGCGGAGCCCCCCGAGGGTGCTACTTCTTCCTCGAGATGAACACCCGGCTGCAGGTGGAGCACCCGGTCACCGAGGAGGTCTACGGCGTCGATCTGGTCGCGCTCCAGCTCGCCGTCGCCGACGGGGAGCCGCTGCCCTTCACCCAGGACGACGTGCGGCCCCGGGGACACGCGGTCGAGGTGCGGCTGTACGCCGGGGACCCCGCCCAGGACGACCGCCCCGCGCCCGGCACCCTGCACCGCTACGTA
The DNA here is from genome assembly GCF_036044095.1 of Actinomycetospora sp. NBC_00405. NCBI lineage: Bacteria > Bacillati > Actinomycetota > Actinomycetes > Pseudonocardiales > Pseudonocardiaceae > Actinomycetospora > Actinomycetospora sp. NBC_00405. Next base: position 4,710,512 of record NZ_CP107938.1, on the reverse strand, counting down.
CACGATCAGACCCTCCGCTGGGAGGACGCGCTCGGCGCCAGCGGCGAGATCAGCGCCTTCTACGACCCGATGATCGCCAAGGTCATCGCCCACGCTCCCACCCGGGCCGCGGCCGCGCGACGGCTCGCCGCCGGTCTCGCGCAGGCGGAGATCCACGGGCCGCCGACCAACCGCGACCTGCTCGTCGCCGTCCTGCGCGACGCCGATTTCCTCGGCGGCGCCACGCGCACCGACTTCCTCGACCGCCACCCGCACCTGCGCACCCCGGCGCCCGCGACCCCGCCCGTGGTGCACCTCGCCGCCGCCGTGGCCTGCACCAGCGCGGCGCGCCGAGAGCACGATCCCCGCGCCCACCTCGCCCCGCCCGGCTGGCGCGCCCTGCGCGGCGCGCCCCGTCCGACCGTGCACTGGGCCGGGCCGGACGGCGAGGTCGCGGTGAGGTGCACGATCGGCCCGGACGCGATCGCGCTGGACGTCGACGGCGTCGAGCACACCCTCGGCCTCCGGGACCTCGCCCCGGGGTCGGTCCGCCTCACCCACGACGGCGTCGAGTACCGCTGCCGCGTCGCCCAGCACGGCGGCCCGACCGGGGTGACCGCCTACGTCGACGACACCGAGGGCCACGGCGCCTGGCGAGAGCTGCCGCGCCTGCCCGCCCCCGACGCCGCGGCGGGCGGGGCGGGGCCGGTCAGCGAGGTGCCGGGCACGGTCGTCGAGGTCCTCGTCCGCGAGGGCGAGCAGGTCGTCGCCGGCCAGAAGCTCGTCGTCCTCGAGGCCATGAAGATGGAGCACCCCGCGCTCGCCGCCGCCGACGGGATCGTCGAGACCGTGCACGTCGCGGTGGGCCAGTACGTCGAGGCGCACGCCACGCTCGTCACGCTGGGAGCGTCCGGATGATCGCGATCGCCAACGTCTCCGGCTTCTACGGCGACCGGCTCGCCGCGGCCCGCGAGATCGTCGACGCCCACGTGGAAGGCCGCGTCCACGTCGACGTCCTCACCGGCGACTGGCTGGCCGAGCTGACGATGGGGCTGCTCGCCAAGCAGCGCGAGCGCGGCGCCGGGGGCTGGGCGACGACGTTCGTGCGTCAGATGCGCGACGTGCTCGCCGACTGCCTCGACGCCGGCATCCTCGTCGTCGCCAACGCCGGCGGGCTCGACCCGGCCGGGTGCGCCGCGGAGATCGCCGCGATCGACGGGCGCGCGAGGGTCGCCTGGGTGGGCGGGGACGACGTCACCGAGCAGGTCCGCGCCCTGCCGCCCGCGCGCACGGCGCACCTCGACACCGGCGAGCCGCTGCCGGACACGCCGGTCGTCGCCAACGCCTACCTCGGGTGCCGCGGGATCGTGGCCGCGCTCGAGGCCGGCGCGAACGTCGTCGTCACGGGCCGGGTGACCGACGCGGCCGTCGTCGTCGGCCCCGCCGCGTGGCACCACGGGTGGGGTGTCGACGACCTCGACGCCCTCGCCGGCGCCGTCGCCGCCGGGCACGTCATCGAGTGCGGCGCCCAGGCCACCGGCGGCAACTTCTCCTTCGCCGCCGAGCTCGACGGCACCGAGCACGTGGGGCTTCCGGTCGCCGAGATCGAGGCCGACGGGTCCGCGGTGATCACCAAGGCCGCCGGGACGGGCGGCGCCGTGACCGTCGAGACCGTCACCGCCCAGCTGCTCTACGAGGTCGACGGACCGCGCTACCTGACCCCGGACGTCGTCACCCGCCTCGACACGATCACCCTGACGCAGGAGGCCCCCGACCGCGTCCGCCTCACCGGCACCCGCGGCGAACCGCCGCCCGACACCGTCAAGGTCGGCGCCGTCGTGCCCGCCGGGTGGCACAACGAGATGACGTTCGTGCTCACCGGCCTCGACGTCGAGGCGAAGGCCGAGCACGCGCTCGCCGCGCTGTGGGCCGGGGTGCCGGGGGGTCGCAAGGCCTACGACCGCGTCGAGACCCGTCTGCTGCGCGCCGACCGGCCCGACCCCGCCCGCATGACCGAGGCGGTCTCCCTGCTCACCGTGGCCGTCGCGGGGTCCAAGGAGGCCGTCGGACGGCTCTCCCGGGCGGCCGTCGAGACCGCGCTCGCGGGCTACCCCGGCTTCTTCGCCACCGCCCCGCCCGGCCCCGGCAGCGCCGCGAGCGTGTTCTGGCCGATCCTCCTGCCCGCCGCCGACCTGCCCCAGCTCGTGGGCCTCGGCGACCGGACGTGGACGGTGCTTCCGCCGGCGGTCGAGGCGAGCGAACGGGGAGTTCCGGCGCCTAGAAGCAGCGAACAGCGCGTTCGCTCCGACAGCCCGACCGCGCGCGCCCCGCTCGGGCGGCTCGTCGGGGCGCGGTCGGGCGACAAGGGCGGCAACGCGACGCTCGGGCTGTGGGCGCGGGAGGACGCGGCGTACGCGTGGCTGCGCGCCCGGTGGGACGACGAGCGCGTCGCCGACCTGCTCGGCGAGGACGCCGCGGGGTGCGCGTTGCGGTTGTGGGAGTTCCCGCTGCTCCGGGCGGTCGGCGTCACCGTCGTCGGCTTCCTCGGGCGCGGGGTGGCCGACAACCTGGCCCTCGACGCACAGGCCAAGGGGCTCGGCGAGTTCGTCCGGGCCCGCCACGTGGACATCCCTGAGGAGCTGCTGCGATGAAGGTCGACGCCACCGTGGTCACCGGCGGGCTGGGCGACTTCGCCGACGACGCCGTCACCGCGGAGAAGGCCGGGTACGACGCCGTCTGGGCCTCCGAGACCCAGCACGACCCCGCCGTCATGATCACCCTGGCCGCCACCCGCACCGAGGCGGTCACCCTCGGCACCGCGATCACCGTGGCCTTCGCCCGGACCCCGATGACGACGGCGATGACCGCCAACGACCTGCACCTCGTCACCGGCGGGCGGTACGCGCTGGGGCTCGGGACACAGATCAAGCCGCACGTCACCAAGCGGTTCTCGATGCCCTGGTCGGAGCCCGCACGCCGGATGCACGAGTACATCCGCGCCGTCCGCGCGATCTGGGACGCCTGGGCCACCGGCGAGCGACTGGACTTCCGCGGCGACTTCTACACGCACACGCTCATGACGCCGTTCTTCTCGCCCGGGCCCAACGCGTTCGGCAACCCGCCGATCCACCTCGCCGGCGTCGGCCCGCGGATGACGGCGGTGGCGGGCGAGGTCGCCGACGGCTTCATGGCGCACGCGTTCTCCACCGAGCGCTACCTGCACGAGGTGACGCTGCCGGCGCTGCACCAGGGTTTCGAGACGGCGGGGCGCGACGGCAGCGGCTTCGAGTTCTCCGCGACCGCGCTCATCGCCACCGGCAACACCGAGGAGGAGTTCGAGGAGTCGATCCGCGACGTCCGCCGCCAGGTCGCCTTCTACGGCTCGACCCCGGCGTACCACCCGGTGCTCGAGCTGCACGGCTGGGGCGACCTCGCGCGCGAGCTCAACACGCTGTCGAAGAGGGCGGCCCGAGATCCTGCTCAGTGGGAGGCGATGGGCGAGGCGGTGGACGACGAGGTCCTGCACACCATCGCGATCGTCGCCGAGCCCGACGAGGTGGGGCCCGCCCTGGAGCGACGCTTCGGCGGCGTCGCCCAGCGGATCCCGCTCTACGCGCCGCGCGGCTCGCAGACCGATCGCTGGGGCCCGGCCCTGGCGCACCTGCAGGCGCTCCCGTGAGCCTCCCCGGCCTCCTGCGCACCGCCGCCCGGGAGCGCCCGGACGCGGTGTTCCTCCGCGAGGCGGAGTCGATGGGCCGGCCCCGCTCCGCGTCGCGGCCGCCCGGGACGATCACCCTGCGCGAGCTCGACGAGCACGCCGACCGGCTCGCCGCCGGGCTCGCGGCGCGCGGCGTCGGTCCCGGCGACCGGGTCGCGGTCGCGCTGCCGAACGGCGCGGCGTGGATCGGCCTGCTGTTCGCGACGACCCGCCTCGGCGCCGTGCTCGTCACCCTCAACGTCCGCTACCGGGGCAGCGAGCTCGAGCACATGCTCGCCGACTCCGGCGCCCGCGTCGTGGTCACCGTGCCCGAGGCCGGCGGGACCGACCTCGTCGCCCTCTACGCCGAGCTCGAGCCGGCGCTACCCGACCTCGAGCACGTCGTGGTCGACGTCGACGAGCTGTTCGGGGACCGGCCGAGAGAGACCCCCGGTGACGACGCCGAACCCGGCGACCCCGCCGTCATCCTCTACACCTCCGGCACCACCGGGACACCGAAGGGCGCGGTGCTCACCCACGGCAGCCTGCTCGCGTCGGCGCGCGCCGAGGTGGAGCACCTCGGTCTCGGACCGGACGACCGGTTCCTCGCCACGATGCCGTTCACGCACGTCGGCGGCCTGACGTGCACGCTGCTCTCGGCCCTCGTCGCCGGCAGCGAGGTCGTGCTCACGCCGGGGTTCTCGCCCGCGGGCGCGCTGCGGGACGTCGTCGAGCACGCGGTGACGGTCTTCGCCGGGGTGCCGACGATGTGGACGCTCCTGCTGCGCGAGCTCGGCCCGGACGCCACGCTCCCGTCGCTGCGCTACGCCGTGGCCGGCGGCTCCAACGTCGAGCCCGCCCTGTGCACAGCGATCACCACGGCCGCGCCGCACGCCCGCGTCGTCAACCTCTACGGGCTCTCCGAGACCTCCGGTGCCGCGGTGATGTCGGCGCTCGACGACGACGCCGACACCGTCGCGAGCACCCTCGGCGTGCCACTGGCCGGGATCGAGGCCCGCATCGTCGACCCGGTCGAGGGGACCGACGCCCCGGGAGACGGGGCGGAGGGCGAGCTGTGGCTGCGCGGCGCGCCCGTCGCCGCCGGCTACTGGCACCGCGACGAGCCGACGACGTTCCGACCATCGGACGAGCACGCCGAGAGGGGCTGGCTGGCGACCGGCGACGTCGTGGCCCGTGTCGGCGGCGACCACCTGGCGCTGCGCGGGCGGCTCAAGGAGATGTTCATCAGCGGCGGCTACAACGTCTATCCCGTCGAGGTCGAGAACGTCCTCGGCGCCCACCCGGGCGTCGCGATGGTGGCCGGCGTCGGGGCGCCGGACGACACCCACGGCGAGGTCGGGCACTTCTTCGTCGTCCGCACCCCCGGCAGCGACGTCACCTCCGACGAGCTCGTCGCCCTCGCCGCGGACCGGCTGGCGAACTACAAGGTCCCGCGGGTCGTCGAGTTCGTCGACGACCTGCCGCTCACCCCCGCCGGGAAGATCCAGAAGGCTGTCCTGCGGCAGCGTGTCCAGAAGGGGACCTGAGATGGTCGCGTTCACCGAGGAGCACCAGGCGTTCCGCAAGACGGTGCGGACGTTCGTCGAGCGGGAGATCGACCCGTACGTCGACGGGTGGGAGCGCGACGGGCGGATGCCGACCCACGAGCTGTTCGCGAAGCTCGGCGACCTCGGCTTCCTGGGCCTCGAGTACGACCCCGCGTACGGCGGCGGGGGCGCCGACCACCTGTTCGCGGTGGTGCTCGCCGAGGAGATCGGGCGCTGCGACGCCGCCGGCGTCGGGATGGCGATCGCCGTGCAGACCGACATGGCGACCCCGTCGCTGCACCGCTTCGGCACCGAGGAGCTCAAGCAGCGCTACCTCGTCCCGGCGATCCGCGGCGAGATGGTCAGCGCGATCGCGGTGACCGAGCCCGACGCCGGCTCCGACGTCGCCGGCCTGAAGACCCGCGCGGTCCGCAGCCGGAATGATCATGGGGCGGACCAGTGGGTGATCCACGGGTCGAAGCTCTACATCACCAACGGCGTCGAGGCCGACTGGCTCTGCCTGCTCGCCAGGACGTCCGACGAGGGCGGCGCGCGCGGCATCAGCCAGATCGTCGTCCCGACATCCACGCCCGGCGTGAGCGTGTCCCGCAAGCTCGACAAGCTCGGCAACCGCTGCTCGGACACCGCGGAGCTGGCGTTCGACGGGGCCGAGGTCCCGGTCGACCACACCATCGGCGAGGTCGGGCGCGGCTTCCAGCAGCAGATGTCGCAGTTCCAGAACGAGCGGATGGTCGCCTGCTACGGACGGGTGGGCGCCTGCGAGCGGGCGCTCGACCGCACCGCCGCCTACCTGCGTCAGCGCGAGGCCTTCGGCGGGCCGCTGATCAGGAACCAGTACCTGAGCTACCAGCTCGCCGAGCTCTACGCGCGTCTGGACATGTGCCGGCACTACAACTACGCCTGCGCCGAGGCGTACATGCGCGGCGAGGACACCTCGCGCTTCGCGACGATCGCCAAGCTCGCGATCGGCCGGCTCTGCGAGGACGTCGCCCGCACCTGCCTGCAGTACCACGGGGGCCTGGGCTACATGGAGGAGACGTGGACCGCGCGCTTCCTGCGCGACATGCGGATCACGTCGATCGGCGGCGGCGCCGACGAGGTCATGCTCCAGGTCATCGCGAAGATGCACGGCATGTGAGACCCCTCCGTGAGTGAAATTCCCGGCTATAGCCGAGAACATCACTCACATGGGGATCGAGGTCGTGCCGCTGAGCGCGGAGCAGGCGGTGACGCTGCTGACGGAGCCGGAGGAGTTCGCCGGGCGCTTCGGGCTCACGCTCGTCGACGGCTTCCTCGCCTTCCCCGAGGCGCTCGAACCCACCGTCGAGGCGCTCGAGGGCGGGGTCGCGCCCGCATGGTTCGCGCACCTGATCGTCGAGGGCACGCAGGTCGTGGGCCTCGGCGGCTACACGGGTCCGCCGGTGGACGGCGTCATCGAGATCGGCTACTCCGTCGCGCCCTCCTGCCAGGGCCGGGGGATCGCGACCGCCGCCGTCGGCCGGTGGCTCGCCCGCGCCGCGCGGGCCGGGGTGCGGCGGGTCGTCGCCCACACCCTGCCCGCGGAGAACGCCTCGAGTGCGGTGCTGCGCCGCAACGGCTTCGTCCGCGACGGCATCACCGTCGACCCGGACGAGGGCACCGTGTGGCGCTGGGCCTGGCATCCGGCCTGATCCCCACTACGGTGGCCGACCGTGACCCCGCCCACCCCCGTGCAGCGCTCCTTCCAACTGTGGATCGCCGCGGTCGTCGTCGGCGTCGTCGGCAGCGCCCTCTCGCTCGCGACCGCCACGACGGCACCGAGCCCGCTGGCCGCGACCGGCAGCGTCGTCGGCGTCGTCATCGGCCTGCTCTTCCTCGGCGTCGTCGTCTACCTCGCCCTGCGGCTGCGGGCGGGCGACCACTGGGCCCGCCTGGCCCTGACGATCCTGGGCGGCATCTCCGCGGTCTTCACCGTGCTCGGCGTGCTGCTCACCGCGGGCCTCGGGGTCAGCATCGGCGCCGTGTCGACGATCGTCAGCCTCGTCCAGGCCGCCCTCATCGTCGCCGCGATCCTCTTCGCCTTCCAGGGCCCGGCCAACGCCTACTTCCGCTGACGGCCGTCAGACGTGGTCGACCGTCGACGCGCCCTGCGACGCGGAGGCGCAGTGCGCGCAGCAGAAGAAGCGGCCGTCGACCTGGTGGCCGTGACCGAGGATCATGACGCCGCAGTGCTCGCAGCGCGGGGCCATCGTGTGGATCGCGCACTCGAAGCTGTCGAAGGTGTGCGAGGCACCCTGCGCGCGCACCTCGAAGGCCATCTCGTAGTCGTTCCCGCAGGTCTCGCAGACGGCCATGACGGTCCTCCTCGCGTCGTGCGGTGGCGCGGGCGCGCCGACCGAGGCCGACGGATGCCCGACGAGGGGGGCCGACAACCCCGGGGGGACGTGAGTACTCCGGCCCGTCGGCGCGGGGGAATGAGTAACCGGCTCCTCTGTCCGGGCCATCGACGTCGACCTACGTTCGGGCGATGGGCGCGCCGGGGGGACCGTTCGATCCGTCGGACGACGGGCCGCCGTCCGGCCCGCCGGGCTCCGGATCACGCGGACCTCACGACGCTTACGGGCGGCCCCCGTCGGAGTTCGGCTCGGAGTTCGGGAAGGAGTTCCCCGAGGAGTTCGCCCCGCGGCCCCGCCGGCGACGGGGTGGCGCACCGGAGCCCGGACCCCTGCCCGGTGGACAACCCGGTCCGCGCGCGCTCCCCCGCGGTGAGGGCCCGTTCGGGCTGCTCCCGCCGGGCCTCGGCGGCGGTGCGCCGGTGGGCGCCTCCTACCCCGCCCGCCGGGCGTTCCGGCTCTCGGTCGCGACGATCGCGGCGGACGCCGTCCGACGGCTCGTCACGACGACCGGCGGCGGCGAGCTCGTCGTGACCCTCCTCATCGTGCTGGTCGGGGGCTTCGTCGCCCTGCACTTCCGCGGCGGGGCGGCATGGGCGCAGCTCGCCCTCACCGTCCTCGCCGGGCTCGTGATGCTCTCGACCGTGATCGCGCTGCCCGGAACCGTCGCGCTCCTGGCCCCCTCGCCGGCGTCCGGGCTGGTCGCCCTCGTGGCCGGCGCGGTGGTCGTCGTCTGCGGCGTCGGGACGCTGAAGAACGCGTGGAGCACCTGAGCCCGACCCTCGCGGCTCCGCTGCGGTAGAACGGCGGGGTGGCCACCGACCGTCCCTGGGGATTCCGCACGCGAGCGGTGCACGCGGGCGCCGTGCCCGACGCCGCGACCGGCGCCCGCGCCGTGCCCATCTACCAGTCCACGAGCTTCGTCTTCGACGACACCGCCGACGCCGCGAACCTGTTCGCGCTGCAGAAGTACGGCAACATCTACAGCCGCATCGCCAACCCGACGGTCGCGGTGCTCGAGGAGCGCCTGGCCAGCCTCGAGGGCGCACTCGGCGCGGTGGCCACCAGCTCGGGCCAGGCCGCGGAGTTCCTGACGTTCGCGACGCTCGCGGGCGCCGGCGACCACATCGTCGCCGCCGCCGCGCTCTACGGCGGCACGGTCACCCAGCTCGACGTGACGCTGCGCCGCTTCGGCGTCGACACGACGTTCGTGCCCGGCGACGACCCCGACGCGTTCCGTGCGGCGATCACCGACCGCACCCGCTGCGTGTTCGCGGAGATCGTCGCGAACCCCTCGGGCGAGGTCACCGACGTCGCCGCCCTGGCCGAGGTCGCCCACGAGCGCGGCCTGCCGCTGATCATCGACGCGACGATGGCCACGCCGTACCTGTGCCGGCCCATGGAGCACGGAGCCGACATCGTCATCCACTCGGCGACGAAGTTCCTCGGCGGCCACGGCACGACCCTCGGCGGGGTGATCCTCGAGTCGGGGCGCTTCGACTGGGGCAACGGCCACTTCCCGCAGATGACCGACCCGATCCCGTCCTACGGCGGGCTGACGTGGTGGGGCAACTTCCAGGAGTACGGCTTCCTGACCAAGATCCGTTCCGAGCAGCTGCGCGACGTCGGCGCCACCCTGAGCGCGCACTCGGCCTTCCTCCTGCTTCAGGGCATCGAGACGCTGCCCCAGCGCATGGACTGCCACGTCGCCAACGCGCAGCGGGTCGCGGAGTGGCTGGAGGCCGACGAGCGGGTGGCGTGGGTGAGCTACGCCGGTCTGCCGGGCCACCCCCACCACGAGCGGGCGAAGCACTACCTCCCGCAGGGCCCGGGCGCGGTGTTCAGCTTCGGGGTCCGCGGCGCCGACGAGGACGCCGCGCGGGCCGCGGGACGGCGGTTCATCGAGTCGGTGCAGCTCTGCAGCCACCTCGCCAACATCGGCGACGCCCGCACGCTCGTGCTGCACCCGGCGTCGACCACCCACCAGCAGCTGACCGCCGACCAGCTGCGTGAGGGCGGCGTCCGGCCCGACCTCATCCGCATCAGCGTCGGGATCGAGGACGCCGACGACATCCTCTGGGACCTCGACCAGGCCCTGACCGAGGCGACGAAGGAGGGCGCATGAGCACCTGGACCCCGCCGTCCGCGCAGGAGCGCCAGGCGATCCTGCGCCGGACCCGGAGCGTCGCGATGGTCGGGGCCTCGCCGAACCCGGCGCGCGCCTCGAACTTCGTCGCGACCTACCTGCTCGGCTCCACCGGCTACGACGTCTACTTCGTCAACCCGAACGCCAGCGAGATCCTGGGCCGGCCGGTGTACCCGTCGCTGGACGCGCTGCCGGTGACGCCCGACCTCGTCGACGTCTTCCGCCGGCCCGAGGACCTGCCCGACGTCCTCGACGCGACCATCGCCGCGACTCGTCCCGTCGCTTCGCTCGCCCGGGAAGGGGCCTCGACCTTCTGGACGCAGTTCGGGCTCTACGACGAGGAGCTGGCCGAGCGCGGCGTCGAGGCCGGGCTGACCGTCGTCATGGACCGCTGCCTCAAGGTCGAGCACGCCCGCTTCCACGGCGGGCTGCACCTCGCCGGCTTCGACACCGGGGTGATCAGCGCCCGCAAGCGCTGATCAGCGCCGGGTGGGGGCCGGGCCGCCCGTGAACGACCAGGCGGCGACGACCACGGCGCCGACGGCCAGGACCATCGCGCCGGGGACGTGCACGGAGATCGGCCCGTTGCTGCCGAGGTAGGCCTGCACGAAGGTCAGCGCGAACACCACCAGGGCGAGCACCGCGGGCCACAGCGCCGCACCGCCGCGCCACACCAGCACCGCGACGATCATGGTGAGCCCGGACAGGACGTGCAGCACGATGGCGCCGGTGGCGTGGGTGTCCGCCGACTGGGACCCCTCCACCAGCGGGCCGGCGGTGACGAACTGCCACAGCAGCGCCAGGACCGTGAGCGACGCGACGACGCGCAGCGCGGTGAGCAGGGCGGGCGTCGTGGCACGGCCCGTCGCGGTGTGGGACATGCGGTCCTCCGTGGTGGTGGGGGTGCGCCTACTCGACCACGTGGGGCCCGCTCGCGCTCACCACGCGGCGAGACGCTCCGCGACACCGTCCAGCCGGGTGAGGCACTGACCCAGCGCGGCGAGCTCGCCGCGTCCCTCGCGCAGGACCTGCAGCGCGATCTCGGGCGGCAGACCGGGGAACGGGCTGAAGCGCGTGCCGATCGCGACGCCCACGCCGTCGAGGGCGACGAGGAGCGTCCGACGCGCGGCGGCCGCGGTCCGGCCCGCCCGGACGGTCGGGGCGGACGCGCCGACGAGGTCGGCCACCCCCGCGGCCTCGGCGATCGCCGCGATCTCGCGGGCGATCTCGCGCGCGGCGTCGTCGTCGGGGGGCGGTACCGGCAGGGTCGCGTGCCGGCCGCCCTCGGTGGACGAGCTCGCCGGGCGGGGGACCCTCGCGGTGGCCTCGACCGGCGCGGGCGGGACGGGGAAGCCCGACGGGGTCAGCGGCGGGGTCGGTGCCGCGGGGGGCTGGGCCGGGAACTGGCCGGGTCGCTGCCGGCGGTGCGCCAGGAGCCGGACGTGCATCGTCGCGCTCACCGACCCCGGGACCGTGGCGAGCGCCCCCAGCGCGACGACGGCCTTGGGGTCGTCGCGCATGCCGGGGACGTGCCCGAGCAGCTCGGCCAGCAGCGCGCTGATCCGCGGGGTCCGGCTCGTGCTGCCGGTGAGGTAGACGTCGACGAGAGCGTCCGGCGTGGTGCCGGCCCGCGCGATCGTGTCGGTCAGCTCCTCGACGCTGCGGGCGAGCAGGGGCTCGACGGCGCGCTCGTACTCGCGGCGCGTCACGCGGATCTCGTCGTCGTGGCCCGGCACCCACAGGTTGACCGCGGGCAGCCGCGAGAGCGCCTCCTTGGCCTGGGTGACGTCGCGGCGCAGCAGCGTGCGGTGCCGCTCGGCGACCCGGCCGGTGGCCTCCCACAGCTCGTTCCAGGCGTCGGGGTCGAGCGCCTCGGCGTGCTCGGCGAGGATCTCCATGAACGCCGCGTCGAGGTCCTCGCCGCCCAGCGCGACGTCCCCGCCCGGCGAGCCGGCCAGCTCGAAGCCGTCGCGGCGGCGGCGCAGGACGGCGGTGTCGAAGGTGCCACCTCCGAAGTCGTAGACGCCGATCATCCCGCCGTCGGGCACCGGGTCGCCGCTGCGGACGTAGTGGTGCGCGGCCGCCACGGGCTCCGCGACGAGGTCGGGCTCGCCGAGACCGGCGCGCTCCGCGGCCTCGGTGAGCCGGCGCAGCTCCGGGCCGCCCGCCTGCCAGCGGGCCGGGTGCGTGAGCAGCACGCGCCCGGGCCGCCGGCCGGAGAACCGGCGCGTCGCCTCGCCCGCGACCCGCGCCAGGACGGCCGCGACGAGGTCGACGGTGGCGATCGTGCGCCCGCCGAGCAGCACCTGCTCGGAGGCGACCAGCGCCCGCTTGGGCACGCGCTCGGTGCGCTCCGGGGCCATCACGGCCTCGTTGACCGCGTCGCGGCCGACCAGGATCGTGCCGTCCTCGTCGACGCACACCAGCGACGGGACGTACTTCGAGCCGTCGATCTCGAGGACCTCGGTGCGCCCGTCGGCGAGCGTCGCGGTGGTGGTGAACGAGGTCCCGAAGTCGATCGCGAGGTCCCAGCCGTTCACACCCAGCCGCCGTCCCAGCCGCCGTCGTCGTGCGGCGCGGGGTCGTGGACCGCCGGGTCGTCCCCGGGATCGGCGATGTCGGGAGCGGGGTGCTCGTCCACCACCTCGTCGGCGGGGTCGTCGGCCGGGCCCTCGGGGGACCCGGTCGCGGCGTCGACCTCCCCGTCCCCGTCCCCGGGCACGTCCCCCACCACGACGGCGAGCATGTGCTCCCAGACGGAGTCGGGCAGCTCGGCATCGTCGACGGCGAGCGACGCGGTCAGCAGGCTGTGGTCGTCGGACGAGAGCACGGTGTCCGGGTCGGTGTCGGGGTAGCGCGACATGTCCAGCCACGGGCCCTGACCCCCGGCGTCCTGCTGACCCCCCTCCTGCGACACGGTCACGACGACTCCTCTCGGTCGGCGGGCAGCCGCGTCGCGAGCTGCTCGGCGGTCTCCCTCAGTGCGTTGCGGCGGCGCAGGCGGGCCTCGACCTCGGCCTTGCGGCGGGCCACGGCGCTCTTCTCGCTCGCCAGGTTCTTCTCGTGCTCGGCGAGGCTCACGGTGAGCCGTTCCTTCTCCGCGGTCAGCGCCTCGGTGATCTGGCGCCCCAGCACCTCGCGGGCCCCGGCCACCGCCTGCGAGACCACCGGCGGGATCTCGTTGTTCAGCCGGGTGGCGACCTCGCCGAGGTAGCGGCGCGCGTCCTCGCGGCTACGGGCGCCGCGCTCCTTGCTCCAGCGCCGCCAGCTGAAGAAGCCGACGGCTCCGACCCCGGCCAGGATGCCGATCGGCGGCGCGACCACGAGGGCCACGAGGTGCCCGAGGCCCATGCCGAGGCCCGCCGCCATGATCCCCTGCTCGGCGAAGCTCGTGCTGCCCCCGCCGCGGGCGGCCTCGGGCAGCTGGGCGAGGCGCTCGGGGGCGTCCGGCACCACCCCGGTGACGTCGAGCTCGACGCCCTCGAGGTCGGCGAGCAGGGCCTGCCCGAGCGCGGTGAGCTCGCGGCGCAGCAGCGTGTCGAGCTCGATCCACAGCGCCTGGGCGCGCGGCGGCAGGTCGGTGCCGACCTCGTCGAAGATCTTGTTGTTGCCGACGGCGATGCGGTCGCCGACCTCCTTGCGCAGGTCCTCGAGGCGCCGGTTGAGCTCGGTGCGCATCCGCTGCTCGAGGCGGGCCGAGCGCTCCCCGAGCGTCTGGCGCCACGTCGCGTTCTGCCCCTGCAGCGCCGTGAGCGCCGCCTTCTCGCGCTTCACCAGCTCGGCGAACTCCGGGCTCGGCGAGAGCGAGAGCGCCCGCCGCACCTGCAGGGCGGACAGGCGCTTCACCGTCGCCGACGCCTGGTGCAGCAGGTTCGCGAGCCGCAGGCCGTCGGCACCCTCGGCGAGGCCGGCGAGGTGCGCCGAGAGCGGGTCGATCCCGCTCGCGGCCCGCTCCTCGGCCGCCTCCTCGAGCTCGCCGTCGACCTCGGCGGCGAGGGCGTCGACGACGGCACGGTTCGAGACCCCGAACCAGGGGGCGTCGGCGTAGCGGGGCGCGTGGTGGGCGATGAGCTCGATGTCCCGGGCGCGCACCGCCTCCCAGGACGGGAACTGGTCGATCTTGGTGATGGCGAAGACGACGGTGGCGATGCGCTCGGTGGCGCGCTCGAGGAAGGCGAGCTCGGAGGCGGTGATCTCGCTCGAACCGTCGAGCACGAACACCAGCGCGTCGGCGCGGTTCAGCGTCGCGAGGGTCAGTGCGGCGTGACCGGCGACGAGCCCGCCGACCCCGGGGGTGTCGATGAGCTCGAGGCCGCCCTCGAGCAGCGGGGCGGGCACGCGGACCTGGACCTGGCTGACGTCCTCGTGCTCCGGGGCGCGGGCGCCGGGGTCGAGCGCGGCGTACTCGGCGATCGCGTCGAGCCCCACCTCGCGGCCCTCGGGGCCGCCGCCGAGCACGACGGTCGCGCCGTCCGGGCCGTGGCTGACGACGATGTGCACGCAGGTGGCGACGTCGGCGTCGACGGGCAGCAGGCCCGGGCGCCCGATCAGCGCGTTGATGAGCGAGCTCTTGCCGCGCTTCTTCTCCCCGACGACGACCACCGCGGCGTTCCCGGCCTGCATGCGGGCGACGTCGGCGTCGAGCGCCTCGGCGGCGCTGGCCTCGTCGTCCTCGACCGCGGTCGCGCGGACGTCGGCCACCAGCGCGAGGACCTCGTCGGTCAGCGGGTGGCGGCCCCGCGTCGTCGTCGCGGGTGGCTGGATGGTCATCGGTGGTCTCCGGAGCTGGTCTCCCAGGCGTACACCACGACCTCCGGGCGGCGCAGGACGCTGCCGTGGTCGAGGTAGCCGGTGCGTGCGGTGCTCGCGACCGTGCGGTCGCGGGCCGGGTCGGTGGTGGGTTCACGGCCGACGGCGTCGTGGTGGGCCCCGTCGAAGGGCGCGCCGTCGGGTTCGAGCGGGGTGACCCCCACGTCGGCGAGACCGCGGTGCAGCCGGTCCCGGAGCCCGGGTCCGGCGGAGCGCAGCCGGTCGGCGAGGTCGAGGCAGAGCAGGACAAGCGCCGCGCGTTCGTCGTCGAGGGACACCGTCATGGCTGTCGAGGCCGTCGTCTCCGGGCGGCTCAGAAGCCGGCGGGGTCGTGGGCGGTGGTGTCGGCGGTGCCGTCGCGGTCGGTGTCGACCGCCGCGGTGTCGAGGTCGCCGTCGCCGTCGGTGTCCACGACCATCGTGTCGTAGTAGCCGTCGCCGTCGGTGTCCACGACGCCGGTCTCGAACGTCCCGTTGTGGTCGGTGTCGGTGACCGTCGTGTCGAGGACGCCGTCGCCGTCGGTGTCGCTCGAGACCGCGTCGACGTTGCCCGCGGCGTCGGTCTCGTAGGTGCCGATCATGGTGCCGGAGGCGTCGTACACGCCGCCGTCGGCGCTGAAGTACATGTCGCCGGAGGCCCCGGTCGTCCCGCTCATCTGTCCGCCCTCGCCCTGTGGCCCGCCGCCGTGGCGGACCGCTCGTGCCTGTGACGGTGCGGGCCCACCCGGATGTTCCGGCGGCGGCCGACTTTCTCCGGGCTCCCTACGCGAGCGCGGACCGGGCCGCGGCGGCGAGCGTGCCGACGGTGGCCGTGCGCTCGGCCGGCGTCTTGGCCAGCGCGCCCGCGATGACCGCGTCGAACCCGGACGGGACGCCCGGGCGCTGCTCCGACGGCCGCGGGATCGGGCTCTCCAGGTGCCCCCGCATCCGCTCGGGCAGGCTTCGGCCGGGGTAGGGCCGGGCGCCGGTGAGGCAGGTGAAGAGCACGCAGCCCAGGGCGTAGACGTCCTCGCGGTGGTCGGTGGCGCCGCCGCGGAAGCGCTCGGGCGCCGTGTGGTCCAGCGAGAGCCCGTTGCGCGACACGAGACCGAAGTCGCCGACGCGGGCCTCGGCCGCGGAGGCGTCGGTGAACAGCACGTTCGACGGCTTGACGTTGCGGTGCACGAGCCCGCGGGCGTGGGCGGCGGCCAGCGCGGCCGCGACCTGCTCGACGACGGCCACCGCCCGCTCCGGGGTGAGGACCTCCTCGCGGGCCAGCACCGCGCCCAGGTCGGGACCGGCGAGCAGGGGCGTCGCGACGAAGAGGCGTCCGCCCGCCTCGCCGTGGTCGAGCACCGGCAGGACGTGGGGCTCGCGCAGCGTCCGGACCGTGCCGCAGGCCCGGTCGAAGCGGGCGCGGAACTCCCGCTCGGCGGTGTCGGGCGCGAGGAGCTTGAGGGCGACCACGCGGTCGCGGGCGGTGTCGTGCGCGCGCACCACCTCGCCGGAACGGCCCCGGTGGACGACCTCGGACAGCACGTAGGGCCCGAGGGCGGACCGCGGAGGGCCGGCACGCGGCGTCACGCCCACGACGACCTCCTCCCGCGACCCGGCGATCACCGGCTCTCCGATCGAGCCTGCCAGGTCGGGGCCTGCGATGGTCCGGCGAACAGGATGTGCTCGCACATCTCGCGGGCGGTGCGGACGTGGCGCTGCAGCACCCGCGACGGGCGGGCCTCGAGCGCGCGCCACGCCGGGATCTGGGCGGTGGCCGCGGCGACCACGGCCTCGCGGTCGGCGCCGGGGTCGAGCCCGAGGCGCCGGGCGTCGTCGCTGCCGGTGGCGAGGTCGCGCAGGCGGGCGACGTGCTCGTCGGCGAGGCGCATCCGCCCGGCCTCGAGGTCGACCAGCGCAGCGGCCAGGTCCACCTGGCGCAGGGCGGGCTCGAGGCGCAGTCGGTCGAGCTCGGACTGGAGGGAGAGCAGCGAGCGGCGGTCGACCTCGTCGACGGCGTCCCACCCGAGGTGCTCGAGGGCCGCGATGCCCGCGCTCGCGCGCAGTCGATCGGCGCCCGCGACGAACACGGTGTCGATGCGCTCGAGCACCGTCTCGATCCCCGAGCGCCGCGCGAACCCCTCGAGCAGCGCCGCCGTCGCGCGCCGGCCCTCGTCGAGCAGCTCGAGGCCGACCCGGAGGCCGTGCAGGCCGAGCAGTTCGAGGAGCCGCTCGCGGTCCCCGACGTCCACCGGGGCGTCGTCCCAGCCGCGGAAGCGCTGCACCGTGCGCAGCGCGCGGGTGGTCCGCCCGCGGTCGCCGTCGGCGAGGGCGCGCAGGAGCCGGGCGTCGGCCTCGCCGAAGTCCGGCCCGCGGGCGGTCTCGGCGAGCAGCCCGGCCACGGGGACGACGTCGGAGAGCACGGCACGGAGCTCGCGGGCGTAGCGCTGCGCCACCCGGTGGGCGGTCGGCCAGGGGTCGTCCTCGCCGGACAGGGTGTCGATGCGGCTGAGGACGCCGATCATGTTCGCCGCGCCGAGACGCAGGCCGCCGGTCCAGCCGCGCACCGCGTCGATCGCCTCGACGTCGCGCTCGCCGGGATGCGGCATGAGGTAGACGACGGCGTCGGCGTCGCCGAGGGCGCCCAGCGAGTCCGGGTCGAGCCGGCTCAGCGAGTCGGTGCCCGGGGTGTCGACGATCGTGTGGCGGCCCAGCGCGTCGTTGGGCGTCTCGACGGTGAGGTGGGCGATCCCGGGGACGTCGGAGCCCGCCCCGGCGACCGTCGCGCCGACGCCGCCCCCCGGCGCGAGCGGCAGCAGCCGGTCGGTGCCGTCGCGGTGGTGCACGCGCAGGCGCGCCTGGTGGGAGTGCCGGAACCACGTGACGAGCCGCGTCGTCTCGGTGGCGCCGGTGGCCGCGAGCCGCTCCTGGAGCAGGGCGTTGACCAGCGTCGACTTGCCCGCGTTCATCCGGCCGCCGACGGCCACGCGGATGCTCGGCTCCCCGAGGCGCGCCACGAGCCCGTCGAGACGCTCGCGCAGCTCCGGGGTGCGCAGCTGGTCGCGGGTGCGGGTGCAGACCGCGATGAGGCGGGAGGTGACCGGGCCGACCGGCCCTGACTCGGTCATGCCGTCCTCGTCATGCGGTCCGGGCGGCAGGACGGTCGGTGAGCAGCTCGACGAGGGCCTGGCGGCCACGGGACAGCTGGGACTTGACGGTGTCGATCGGGATCTCGCGCAGCTCCGCGATCTCGGCGTAGGTGAGGTCGCACAGCTCCCGGAGCACCACGACCGCACGGTACTGCGGAGGCAGCTCGGCCAGGGCGCGGTCGACGTCCATCCGGGCGACGACGGCGCCGTCGGCGCCCCGGTGCGGCGTCGGCTCGGGCATCGACGCGGCCTCGGTCGGCTCGGGGGTGCGCTTGCGCCGGCGGACCTCGTCGATCGCGGCGTTCGTGGCCACCCGGTAGAGCCAGGTGCCGACGGCGGAGCGGCCGTCGAACTCGCCGAGGCGCTTCCAGGCCAGGAGCATCGTCTCCTGGAGCGCCTCCTGGGCGTCCTGGTCGTGGCAGGTGACGCGCCGGCAGACCGCG
The DNA here is from genome assembly GCF_036044095.1 of Actinomycetospora sp. NBC_00405. Lineage (NCBI taxonomy): Bacteria > Bacillati > Actinomycetota > Actinomycetes > Pseudonocardiales > Pseudonocardiaceae > Actinomycetospora > Actinomycetospora sp. NBC_00405. The sequence goes on along the minus strand of NZ_CP107938.1, from coordinate 4,692,377 downwards.
TAGAGCCGGGGCCGGTGACGGGTCATGAGCTCGGCGAACGCGGCCTGGTCGCCGCCCGCGGCGAGCACCACCAGCTCGGTGTCCGCCCGCCCGTCCGACACGCTCACCGACCCCTCCCGCTCTGGTCACCGACGGTGACCACGACGTCGTGTCACCGCCCCAGACGTTACTGTCCGTTGACCACACCTGCCATCGCGATCACTCGAACAGCCTAGTATCCGCTTCGTTGCGTCACCAGACGGGTCGGGAACACCGGCGTGGCCCCGCGCGCTGACAATGGGGACAGGGCCGTCTCGTGCCCGCATCCCCACCGCCCGCAGGAGGAGTGCCGCCGTGCCCGCCGCGACCGACAGGCAGACCGACGTCGGCGGCGACCTCGCCGCGCGCGTCGCCGCCCTCGGCACCGCGGACGCCCACCGGCTGCGGCGCCGCCTGGAGGGCGCCGGCCGGATCGACGACGAAGCACGCCGCGAGAACACGCTGGCGACCATCGGCCGCGACGTCGCCGCCGCCGAGGCGCGCCTCGAGCGCCGCCGGGCGTCGGTGCCCGCCGTCGCGTACCCCGACGAGCTCCCGATCAGCGGGCGCGTCGACGACATCCGCGCGGCCCTCGAGACCCACCAGGTGGTCGTCGTGGCCGGCGAGACCGGCTCCGGCAAGACCACGCAGCTGCCGAAGATGGCGCTCGAGCTGGGCCGGGGCGTGCTCGGCACGATCGGCCACACCCAGCCCCGGCGGATCGCGGCGCGCACCGTGGCCGAACGCGTCGCCGAGGAGCTCGGCACCACCGGCACCGACACCGTCGGCTACCAGGTCCGCTTCACCAGCCGCGCGAGCGAGGACACGCTCGTCAAGCTCATGACCGACGGCATCCTGCTCGCCGAGATCCAGCAGGACCGGATGCTGCGCCGGTACGACACACTGATCATCGACGAGGCCCACGAGCGCAGCCTCAACATCGACTTCCTGCTCGGCTACCTCGCCCAGCTGCTCCCGCGCCGCCCGGACCTCAAGGTCATCATCACCTCGGCGACGATCGACCCGGAGCGGTTCTCGCGCCACTTCGGCGACGCGCCGATCATCGAGGTCTCCGGGCGCACCTATCCCGTCGAGGTGCGGTACCGGCCCCTGGTGGACGACGAGGGTGATCAGCGCGACCAGGTCGACGGCATCGTCGAGGCCGTCGACGAGCTCCGCCGCGAGGGGCCGTCCGGGGACGTGCTCGTCTTCCTCTCCGGCGAGCGGGAGATCCGCGACGCGGCCGATGCCCTCCGCGAGCACGCAGCCCAGGCCCACATCGAGGACCTCGACGTCCTCCCCCTCTACGCGCGCCTGTCCTCCGCCGAGCAGCACCGCGTCTTCGAGCCGTCGTCGGGTGGCCGACGACGGGTCGTGCTCGCGACGAACGTCGCCGAGACGTCGCTGACCGTCCCGGGCATCCGCTACGTCGTCGACCCCGGCCTCGCGCGCATCTCGCGGTACTCGCGGCGCACCAAGGTGCAACGGCTGCCGATCGAGCCGATCTCGCAGGCGTCCGCCACCCAGCGGGCCGGGCGCTGCGGGCGCGTCGCCGACGGCATCTGCATCCGGCTCTACGCCGAGGACGACTTCGACGCGCGCGCAGAGTTCACCGACCCGGAGATCCAGCGCACGAACCTCGCGTCGGTGATCCTGCAGATGGCCGGCGCGAAGCTCGGGCCGGTCGAGGAGTTCCCGTTCGTCGACCCGCCCGAGCGGCTGGCGGTGCGCGACGGCGTGCGGCTGCTGACCGAGCTGGGGGCGCTGGCCGGGGCGACGGGGAAGGATGGACTCGGGGACCCGACGCGGCTGTCGGAGATCGGCCGCCGGCTGGCGCGCCTGCCCGTCGACCCCCGCATCGGGCGCATGGTGCTCGAGGCCGACAAGCTGGGCTGCCTGCACGAGGTCACCGTCATCGCGGCCGGCCTCTCCGCCCAGGACCCGCGAGAGCGACCGGCCGACAAGACCGACGAGGCCGACGCCGCGCACGCCCGGTTCACCGACCCGCGCTCGGACTTCCTGTCCTGGGTGCACCTGTGGGAGCACGTGCGCTCGGGGCGCCGCGAGCTCTCGTCGAACCAGTTCCGCAAGCGCTGCGGGGCCGAGTTCCTCAACTTCCTGCGCATCCGCGAGTGGCAGGACCTCGCGGCGCAGATCCGCCAGCTCGGCGACGAGCTGGGGCTCACCCGCAACGAGCCGGGTGCCGAGCTGACCAAGGACGTCGCGGACCGCGTCCACCAGGCCCTGCTCACCGGCCTGCTCTCCCAGATCGGCCTGGCGCAGGAGCCGCCGAAGGACCCGAAGACCGGGAAGCCGCGGCGCCGGGCGCTCATCGAGTACGAGGGCTCCCGCGGCGCCCGGTTCGCGATCTGGCCGGGCTCGACCGTGGCGAAGCGACCCCCGACGATGGTCATGGCCGCCGAGCTGGTGGAGACCTCCCGGCTGTGGGCGCGCACGGTCGCGGGCGTGGACCCGGCGTGGGTCGAGGCCGCGGCGGGCGAGCTCGTCACCCGCACGTACTCCGAGCCGCGCTGGTCGAAGCGGCGCGGCAGCGCGGTCGCCACCGAGCGCGTCTCGCTGTTCGGCGTCCCGCTCGCCATGGACCGCACCGTCGACTACGGACGCATCGACCCCGAGGTGGCCCGCGAGCTCTTCGTGCGCCACGCCCTGGTCGAGGGCGACTGGAACACCCGGCACACGTTCGTCACGCGCAACCGCGAGCGCCTCGAGCAGGTCGCCGAGATGGAGCGCCGCGCCCGCCGTGAGCTGGTGGTCGACGACGACACGATCTACGCGTTCTACGACGCGCGCGTGCCCGCCGACGTCGTCTCGGTGCGGCACTTCGACCGCTGGTGGCAGAAGGCCGCCCGCCGTGAGCCGCACCTGCTCGACCTCGACGAGGCGACGCTGCTCGCCGGCGAGGCCCCCAGCACCGAGCAGTACCCGGACACCTGGAACGCGGGTGGGCTGACCCTGCCGTTGTCCTACGCGTTCGAGCCCGGCGCCGAGACCGACGGTGTCACGGTCAGCGTGCCGCTCGCGGTGCTCGGGCAGGTCCGCGCCGAGGACCTCGCGTGGCAGGTCCCGGGGCTGCGCGACGAGATGCTCACCTCGCTGGTGCGCTCGCTGCCCAAGAACCTGCGCCGCTCGCTGGTGCCGGCGCCGGACACCGCCCGCGCGCTCGCGGCCCGGCTGGCCCACGACGGCCGGCCCGCCGCCGACGAGCCCCTGCTGCCGGCCCTGTCCGACGCGGTCCGCCGGCTGTCGGGCCTCACCATCCCCACCGACGCGTGGAACGTGGCCGGCCTCCCGTCGCACCTGCGGCTGACGTTCCGGGTGGTCGGCGACGACGGCGCGACGATCGACGAGGGCCCGGACCTGGGCGCCCTGCGCCGCCGGCACGCCGCCCAGACCCGCGCCGCCGTCGCCGCGGTCGCCGACGGGGTCGAGCGCCGCGGGGTCACCTCGTTCGGCGAGATCGGGACGCTGCCCCGCACCCGCGAGCAGCAGCGCCCCGGCGGCACGGTGACCGCGCACCTCGCCCTGGTCGACCGCGGGGACGCGGTGGACGTGCGGGTGTTCGATTCCGCGCTCGAGGCGCGCGACGCGATGCGCGCCGGCACCCGGCGACTGCTGCGCCTCGCGCTGTCCTCACCGGCGAAGTCGCTGGTGCGCTCGCTCGACAACACGGCGGTGCTGCGGCTGCGGGGCGCGATGGCCACCGGCGGCTACAGGGACGTCGCGGCCCTGGCCGAGGACTGTGTGGACGCCGCGATCGACGCCCTCGTCGCCACGGGCGGCGGGCCGGCGTGGGACCCCGAGGCGTTCGAGGCCCTGCGCGCCCACGTCGCCGCCCGGCTGCCGGCCGCGGCCGCCGAGGTGCTCTCGCGGGCGGAGTCCGTGCTCGGCGAGGCCGGGCCGGTGGAGCTGGCGATCGACCAGCTCGGCGCCCGGTCGGTCGGGCACGCCCTCGACGACGTGCGCGAGCAGCTGCGCACCCTGGTGGGCGACCGCTTCGTCGCGCGCACGCCGGTGGCGCGCCTGCCCGACGTCGTGCGCTACCTGCGGGCCGCGCGCCGGCGCCTCGAGAAGCTCCCGACCGCCCCCCGACGGGACGCCGAGGCCACCGAGGAGATCCACCGCGCCGAGTCGGCCTACCGCGCGCAGCGGACCCGGGCCGCCGCCGAGCCGCGCACCTTCGACCGCGACGCCTACGACGCGATCGGTTGGATGCTCCAGGAGCTGCGGGTGAGCCTGTTCGCCCAGGACGTGGGCACCGCGGGCCCCGTCTCCGAGCAGCGCATCACGAAGGCGCTGGCCAAGCTCACGTGAGCGATGTTCCCGGTGATGGCCGGGAACTTCGCTCACATGGGGGGTCGGTCGCCCTGGCCCAATGCCCAGGCGATGAGGGCCACGGGCACGACGACGATCACGAGCGTCGCGACGCCCGCCAGCACCCAGGGGCCGGGCACGAGCAGCAGGGCGACGCCGATCACCGCGAGCGCCGCGGCCACCAGCCACGGCACGCGGCCCCCGCGACGACGAGGCCGCGCGCCCAGGCGCTCGGCGAAGGCGGGATCGGCGGCCGACTCGTGCGCGGCGAGCTGCGCCAGGGCCTGCCGCTCGCGGTCGGTGAGCGGGCCGGGACGGGGCTCGGGCAGGCGTTCCATGGCGGGACCTCGGTGCGGGACGACGTCGGTGTCGAACGCCACTGAGCATGCCCCGGATCCCCCCGCAGCGCACCCACCGGACGGGAGGGAGGATGCCGATCGTGGTGAGCGATGCCGAGGAGGCCCTGGTCCAGGAGCAGCTGGAGCAGCTGCACGATCACCACTCCGAGGCGCACGAGGACGACATCGTCTCGATCGCCCTCCCCGCCGCCGACGGCGAGGAGGACATCTTCGGGCTGGCCGGGACGGCGGTCGACGGCACGCAGTGGACCGTCGGGGACTGCGAGCACCGGTTCCCGCTGCAGTCGATCTCGAAGATCGTGACCTACGCGCTCGCGCTCGAGGACAACGGCCGCGAGGCGACCCTGCGCCACGTCGGCGTCGAGCCGTCGGGCGACCCGTTCAACTCCATCACCTTCGACGACGAGCACCAGCGCCCGCACAACCCGATGATCAACGCGGGGGCGCTCGTCGCGGCCTACCTCGTCGCGGGCGATTCGCCCCAGGAGAAGGTCGCGCGGATCCTGGAGCGACTGCGGGTGTTCACCGGCGTCCCGGACCTCGTGGTGGACGGCGACCTGCTCGCCGACCAGCTCGTCTCCGCCGACCGCAACCTCGCGATCAGCTACCTCATGCGCTCGCTGGGCATGATCTCCGGCGGCATCGAGGACAACCTCTCGGTGTACCTGTCGATGTGCTCGGTGCGGGTCACCACCAGCGAGCTCTCGGCCCTCGGCGCGACGCTGGCGAACGGCGGGGTCAACCCGCTCACCGGCGAGCGCGCGCTCGACACCCGCCACGTCCGCGACGTCGTCAGCGTGATGATGACCTGCGGGATGTACGACGCCACCGGCGAGTGGGCCACCGACGTCGGTATCCCGGCGAAGAGCGGCGTGTCGGGCGGGATCGTCGCGGTGATGCCGGGGCGCCTGGGCCTCGCGACGTACTCGCCCGGCCTCGACGAGCACGGCAACTCCGTGCGCGGCCAGGCCGTGTTCCGCGAGCTCTCCGAGCGCTACGGGCTGCACATGTTCTCGTCGCCCGACCAGACCCGCTTCGGGCGCCTGCGCCGCACCGGAGGGCCGCGCCTGACCCGGGTCTGACCCGCGTGTGGCGCACGGCGGGCACAATGCCGCTCGTGGTCGCCGTAGGAGAACGGGAACTCGTCCGACAGCAGCTCGACGAGCTCCACGAGAAGTACCGCCTGACCGGCCAGGACGAGGTGGTCAGCTTCTACCCGCCCGAGGCGGAGGCCGACCGCCACCTCTTCGGGCTCGCCGGCACCAACATCGACGGGACGCAGTGGCAGGCGGGCGACTGCTCCGTGCCGTTCCCGCTGCACTCGGTGTCGAAGGTCTTCACCTACGGGCTCGCCCTGGAGGACAACGGCACGGAGGAGACCCTGCGCCACGTCGGCGTCGAGCCCTCCGGCGACCCGTTCAACTCGATCACCTTCGACGAGGTCCACCACCGGCCCCACAACCCGATGATCAACGCGGGGGCGCTCGTCGCGGCGAGCCTCGTGGCGGGCAAGGACGTCGACGAGAAGGTCGACCGCATCCTGGAGCGCTACCGCGTCTACGCGGGGAACCCCGAGCTCGCCGTCGACCAGCGGATCCTGCGGCAGCAGCTGCGCAGCAACGACCGCAACCTGGGGCTCTGCTACATCATGCGCTCGCTCGGCATGATCGACGGCGACATCGACGAGGTCGTGGAGACCTACCTGTCGGCCTGCTCCATCACGGTGACCGCCGCCGACCTCAGCGTCATGGGCGCCACGCTCGCCAAGGGCGGGATCAACCCGTTCAACGGCGAGCGCGCGGTCGCCCGCGAGCACGTCCGGAGCATCGTCAGCGTGATGATGAGCTGCGGGATGTACGACGCGGCGGGCCAGTGGGCCAACGAGGTCGGCATCCCGGCCAAGAGCGGCGTCTCGGGCGACATCGTCTGCGTCCTGCCCCGCTACTTCGGGTTCGGCGTCTACTCGCCGGGCCTCGACGAGCACGGCAACTCGGTGCGCGGGGTGAACCTCTGCCGCGAGCTGTCCGCGACCTTCGGTCTCCACGTCTTCGCCGACCCGGCCGACTCGCGGTTCGGCCGGGTCGCGCAGCCCACGGAGGCGAGCGTCCCGATCGAGGGATGATGGGGACGTGCAGAGGGACGTGCGGGCCTCGGACGCGGAACGCGAGCTCACCGTCGAGCGGCTGCAGCGGGCCGTGGGCAACGGACGGTTGAGCGTCGAGGAGTTCGACGACCGTGCCGCCCGGGCCTACGCCGCGCGCACCCGCGGTGAGCTCGCGGACCTCACCCGCGACCTGCCGGGGAACCTGTGGTGAGCGGCTCCGCGACGGCGTCGATCGCCCGCTGCACGGCCGCGGTGTCGTTCGCGGCCTGACCCGGCTCGTCCGCCGGACCCGCCGTGGCCGCCCCGGCCGCCGACGCGGCCGCGGGGGCGCCCGTCGTGTGCTCGAAGAACCGCAGCAGCTCCACCGGCAGCGGCATGACCAGCGTCGAGTTCTTGTCCGACGCCACGTCCGTGACGGTCTGCAGCAGCCGCAGCTGCAGGGCACCCGGTGCGGCGCTCATGCGCTCGGAGGCCTGGGTGAGCTTCTCCGACGCCTCCAGCTCGCCCTCGGCGGAGATGACGCGGGCGCGCCGGTCGCGCTCGGCCTCGGCCTGCCGCGACATCGAGCGGCGCATGCCCTCGGGCAGCGCGATGTCCTTGATCTCCACGCGGTCGATGCTCACGCCCCAGTCCTCGGTGGGCGCGTCGATGACCGCCTTGAGCTCACCGTTGATGGCGTCGCGGTCCGTGAGCAACGTGTCGAGGTCCGCGCGCCCGATGACCGAGCGCATCGAGGTCTGGGCGACCTGCGAGGTGGCCCGCAGGTAGTCGTCGACGTTCACAACGGCGCGGACCGGATCGCTGACCCGGAAGTACACGACGGCGTCGACGCCGATCGTCACGTTGTCCCGGGTGATCGCGTTCTGCGACGGCACGTCGAGCACCGTCGTCTGGACCGGCACCTTCCGCATCCGGTCGGCGAACGGGACGATCACCCGCAGGCCCGGTCCGCGCACGGTGGGCAGGAGTCGCCCGAACCGCAGGACGACGCCTCGTTGGTACTGCTGGACCGCCTGCACGGCCGAGCCACCGGTGACGAGCACCAGGAGCGCGACCACGACGAGGACGACCAGGAGCGCATCCATGTCCGACTCCTCTCGGCGCCGGGACCGACGGATTCGGCCCCGTCCGTGTCGTCCCATCCTGTGGGCGGACGCTGAGAGTCGGCTGGCAGCGGACTGAACCCCTCCTGATCACCGCTTCGGCATGATCACCCAGAGCGCGATGTAGATGATGAACTGCGGGCCCGGCAGCAGGCAGGACAGCACGAACAGCAGCCGCACGACCCCGGCGGACATGCCGAACCGCTCCGCGAGCCCGGCGCACACCCCCGCGATCACCGTGCCGTGCTGCGGTCTGGTCAGCGTGGCCATGACGTCTCCGTTCCTCGTGCGGCGGGACCGTCCCCACCGTCACCTCCGACTCTCCTCCAACGTCCGGGTGCCCGCTCCGGTGCCCGACCCCCGGGTTCGTCGGGGTGCCGTGGCGACGCCCAGGGGGGGGTCCCGCGCCCCCCACCCGGTCGGGCGCCGTCCCACATTGAGACAGGTGTCACCCCTCCGGCGGTCCTAGATTCAGGCACGTGGACGACGACGGTGTGTCGACGGGCGGCGGCTCGCGGTCTCTGAAGACCGCGGCCACGGTCCTGCGTGCACTGCGTCTGCTCGGCGACCACCCCGCGGGCCTGTGCGCCGCGGAGCTGGCCGAGCGCCTGGGCAAGAGCGCCTCGACGGCGCGATACATGATCAACACCTTGTGCGAGGCCGGCTACGCCGAGCGCGACCGCTCCGGTCGCGTACGGCTCACCGAGGCCCCGCCCTGGGGCCGGTGGGGTGCCTCCCCGAGTCCCGTGCCCGGCGATCCCGACCCGGGTGCCGTGCTCGCGGAGGCGACCACCGAGCTCTACCGGCGCACGCGACAGAGGTCCTACCTCGTGCGCCGCACCGGCACCCTGGTGGCCACGGTGACCGACTCCCGTGGCCATCAGGGCCTGGCCAAGCTGCCCGGCCTGGGCACGCACGTCCCGCCGCACCACGCCCACGCGCTCGCGATGACCAAGGTGCTGCTGGCCACCTCGCCGGCGTACCGCGAGGCCATCGCGGCCGAGCAGCTGACCGACCTCACGTACGCCACGATCACCGACCAGGCCGAGCTCGGTGCCGAGCTCGAGCGGGTGTGCCGCGACGGGATCGCGCTCGACCGCGAGGAGTACGCCGAGGGCCTCGCGACGATCGCCGCCCCCGTCGTCTCGCCCTCCGGTGCCGCCACCGTGGCCCTGGGCCTGTCGTGCTCCGCGCGACGGCTCGCCACCGACCACGACGAGCTCGTCGACGCCGTGCACGAGGTGGCGCGGTGGGCGAGCGAGCAGTGGGCCGGCGAGGGGACACCCCCCGCGGCGCTGGGCGGCAGGCCGGACGGGTCCGTGGCGGCCGAGGACGTCGCCGACGACGAGGACCGCCTGGTCAGCGGCCCACGTCGGTGATCCCGAAGGCCCGCAGCCGGCGGTAGAGCGTCGCGCGGCCGATCCCGAGGACGGCCGCCGCCTGCGAACGGTTGCCGTTCGCCTCCACCAGCGCGGACACGATGAGGTCGCGCTCCGCGGCCTCGAGCGGGGTCAGACGACGCCGGGTGCCCGAGACCGCGAACTCCCCGGGGAGGTCGGCGGGGGTGATGTCACCGGCGGGACGCGCGGCGAGGGCGCGGCGCAGGACGTCGGCGAGCTGGGTGACGTTGCCCGGCCAGCGGGCCCCCGCGAGCAGGGCGGCCGCCTCCGGGGTGCAGCCGGCACGCCGCGCGGGGGCGAGCCGGGCCAGCAGCGCGGTGGCGAGCAGCGGGACGTCCTCGGGCCGGCGGCGCAACGGGTCGACGAGCACCGAGGTGGCGAACCCGGCCAGCACCTCGCCGATCTGGCCGTGCTCGGGGGTCCGCTCGGCGGTCACGAGCCCGACGACCCACCAGGTGGGCGGGACCTCCTCGAGCAGCGCGGTGAGCGCGCCGGCCCCGGCGGCGTCGAGCGCCTCCGCGTGGCGGATCGCGACGGTGGCCGCGCTGCGGCTGCCCTGGGGCGAGGCGGACGCCTCGGAGGCGTACCCGGCCAGGACGACCGCCGCCTCGGGGTCGGACCCGTCGACGGTGATCCAGCGGGCCGTCGGGCGCATCTCGCCGTGCACGGCCCGGACCGCCGCCGCCTTGCCGGTGCCCGGCTCGCCCAGCACCACCGTGCTGCGCGCCGCGGACGCCGCGGTACGCAGCGCCCTCGCCGCGGTCCGCCAGGCCCGGGAGTCGCCGGCGAGCCCGGCGAGCGGCCGGTCGAGGCCGGGTCCGGGGTTGGGCAGCGCGCTGCTGCGCGCCGGGGCGGGCGGCGCCGGCAGCACCCGGTGCAGGGGTTCCTCGCGGCCGGCGAGGCGCAGGTTGCTGCGGCTCGGCACCACCTCGATGACCACCCCGACGGGGCGCCCGGTGGGCACCGGCGTGATCATCAGGCGGGCGGGACCGTCGGCGAGCAGCACCCGTTCCTGCCACGGCCGCGCCCCGGTGCCGACGTCGATCGCCCGCATCGTCACCTGGTCCTGGTCGCCCGCAGGCAGGGCCCGCGCGGCCCGGTTGGCCATGACGATGTCCTCGGTGACCGCGAGCACCGGGCCCCGGGCGCGCGCACACGTCGCGCGGAACGCCGCCATGACCCGGCGCACCCCGGCCCCGCCGCGCTCGCGCAGGACGTCCTCGATGTCGGTGGCCGCCTGGTGGGCGAGGAAGCGCATGAGGTCGTTCGCCTCGGCGCGCAGGCACGTGACGTCGAGGATCCCCGCCAGCGCGCCGTCGGGGCCGCGCACGGGCGCCCCGGCGCACGCGAAGGCCTGCAGCCGCTCGCTGAAGTGCTCCGCGCCGACCACGAGGGCCGGGGTCGCGCCCTCCAGGGACGTGCCCACCCCGTTGGTGCCGGCGAACTCCTCGGCGTAGCTGAAGCCCGGGGCCAGGGAGATCTCGTCGAGGCGGCGCTGGAGCTCGCCCTCGCCGACGCGCCGCTCGAGCACCCGGCCGTCGGCGTCGGTGAGCACCACGGCGACCGACATCCCCGACAGGCGCTCGGCCAGGTCGTCGAGGACCGGGCGGGCGCAGTGGGTGAGGCTGCCGTCGAAGTCGAGGTCGGGCTCGTAGGGCAGGGCCAGCTGGGTGGCGTCGACGCCGGCGTTCCGCGACCGCTCCCAGGAGTCGACGATCTCGGGCCGGACGACGCCGCGGGCGTTCACGGAGCCGCGGTCGACGAAGTACTCACGCGCGCGGTCGAGGGCGCTCCGGGAGCGTCCGTTCATCGGCCACCTCGCCATCCGACACCACTCGATCGACCCGACACCGTGAGTGATGCGCAACACGGCATCGTACGGCGCGAACGGGCTCCGCAGGGGGTTTCGGGGTGTCTCGGATCGAGACGATGTCGCAGGTCAGATCGGTTCATCCCGGACGGGCCGGGTCAACCGGGGTCACGACCCTCGGCATCCGGCGCGCCGGGCGGCCGCCCGAAGTCCTGGGCGGTCGCCTCCTCGAGGAACGCGCGCATCCGTTCGACCTCCTCGGCCGCCTCGCGCGCCGGCTCGGGACGGTCACCGCCGAGCGCCGAGAAGGACTGGCCGACGGCGTCGAGCACGGCGTCGGCGACCTCGATGCGCAGGGCCTCGCGGACGGCCACGGCGAGCACGTCGCTGGGACGCGCGGGCAGGCCCGTCCCGTCGTCGAGCACCAGCTGGGCGTGGAAGCGGTCGTCGACGAGGTCGGTGATCTCGGCGTGATCGAGACGCCGGCCGAGGAGCCCGGCGAGGTCGGCGATCAGATCCTGGGTGAGCCTGCCGTCGTCGTCGGTGACCGCCGAGCGGGGCCCCCGGTCGATGACCTCGGCCTGCGGGCCGCGCACCGACACGACCAGGCACCGGTCGGCCTCGTCCTCGACGAGCAGCGCCAGCGGCTCGCGGGTCATGCGGTGGACCGCGAGCCGCGCCAGGCGCATGGCGACCACGGTCAGTCCCGCCCGGACGGGGGCGAGTCGTCCACCGGGTCGAACGCCGCCCGCACCGCGGCGAGGTCCGCCCGGACGCGGGCGGCGTCCTGGCCCTCGCCCCACGACGGGTCCCCGGGGGTGATCCCGAGGGTCGCCAGCAGCTCGGCCGCGGCCGCCGACGGGTCGCCCGCCTCCCCGAGCACCGGGTGCAGGCCCTCGTCGGCGAGGTGGCGGAAGACCAGGTTGACGACGGTCCAGGGGTTGTACTTCTCGATCATTCCTCGCTCCCGGGGGTCTCGGTGAGCTCGACCTCGTCCAGGGTCTCGAGCTCGGCGGGGCTCAGGCTGCGGGTGCCCTCGAGCACCGTCGCCTGGTGTTCGGCGATGCGACCGTCGACCAGCTGGCTGAGCCGGTAGGCGATCGCGCCGGTCTGGTGCACCGACACCGTGTCGGGCAGGGCCTGGCGGGTGGAGGTGATGGCGACGCCCTGGGGCGTGCCGTCGGACACGGCCACCCCCACCTCGAAGGTCTCGCGCGGGTTGGTCGCCGGGTCGGCGTAGTGCTTCTTGAGCTGCCGGAGCATCTGGTGCCAGGCCAGCACCTCGCCCTCGAGCTCGAGGCCCTCGACGTCGGCCTCGACGAGGCCCATCCCGCGCCCACCCGGGGCGAAGCACCGCGAGTAGGACAGCAGCGCGGTGGTCCACAGCGACTCGACGACGGTGGCGTCGGGCTCCGGGACGCTGAGCTGCTGCACGAGGCGCTCGCAGCACAGCAGCGTCGTCTGCAGGTCGTCGAAGATCGCGGCGAGGTCGGCGAGCGCCGCGGCCGCCGGGGAAGCGATGCGCCGGACGGTGCGCGGGGTCTCGCTGGGGGCGGTCATGCGGCGGTCTCCAAGCGAGCGGGGGATGGGGTCGGGACGGGACGGCCCTCGTCGAGCACCTCGTCGAGGGCGGCGTCGAGCAGGGCGACGAGCACGATGTCGCGTTCGGGCGACGACGGCGGGCCGGAGACCGCGACCACGTGGTGCAGCGCCGCGACCAGCTCGTCGAGCGCGGCGAGGCTGCGGGCGGCCCGCACCCATCGCGGGAGGCGGTGCACCAGCGCCCGGGGCACCACGGCGCTCCGGACCCGCTGGTGGCGACGGGCACGGGCGAGGCGCCGCGTCGCGACGCGCTCGCCGGGACGCCGGATGAGCACGGTCTCCGCGGCGACGCCGACCAGGCGCCAGGTCAGCGCCGGGTCGTCGCTGTCGGCGAGGACGAGGGCCTCGGCCCGACGCAGCAGCGCGGTCCGTCCCTTCGGCGAGCAGTGGTCGTCGACCTGGGTGGCCAGCGCCGCGACGGCGGGGTGCGTGCAGCGCGGCCACGCCCGGAACGCCTCGCCCGCGAGCATCGAGACGTGCTCCGTGAGGCAACGGCCGGCACCGGGGTCGTCGTGGCCGGGGTCGAGTGGCACCGGGTCAGACGGCATGGCGGAAGCCTCTCCTCTCGGCGGGACCCTGTGGTCAGAGTCCGTAGCGGGCAGCGAGCTGACCGCGGCAGATGCTGGTGTTCGCGTCGACGCCGACCTGGTAGCTGCGCGCCTTGCGCAGGTGCAGCGGGAGGTCGTCGACCCCCACCGCGCGGCCCACGGCGTCGACCACCAGGGGTGCGTCGTCCCCGGCCGGAATGCCGAGCTCGCGGCGGCGGGCCCGCAGCCGGGGCAGGTCGTCGCTCGGCGGGGCGTCCCCGAGCGTCATCGTGACGAGCTCCTCCGGCGTCGTCCCCGCCCGCACGAGCGGACGGACGACGAGGTCGGTGCCGGCCAGCATCGCCCGCTCGGTGAACGAACGACGCAGGTCGTGCAGCTCGTCGACGGCCTCCCCCACGGCCGAGCCGGCCATCGACGACACGAAGCCGGCCCGCGCCGCCACGCCCGAATTGATGGCCTCGGAGGCGAAGTGGTCGAGCAGCTCGACGTCGACGTCGGTCAGACCCGGCACCTGGGACACGGCGTCCCACGCGTCGGCGACCATGAGGAATGCGAAGTTCGGGGCGCAGAAGTAGGTGGGCAGGCGCAGGCGCACGTGCGCGACCCCGTCGTCGGACACCGAGGCCGACGCCACGAAGTCCAGGCTGACGACGTCGGTGTCGAGCTCGGGATCCCGCACCGTGCGCAGCGCCTCCCACACCCCGTCCACCGCGGAGGCGGTGGACGGGGTGTCGGAGGTGACGGTCATGCCTGGGCCACCGACCGGTCCTCGACCAGCTCGGCGTCGTCGGGCGACGCCGGGGCCGAGCTCTCCGGGGAGATCTGGCACTCCGCCGGGACCTCGATGCCGTAGAGCTTGGCCGCGTTCAGACCGAGGATCTTCTTCTTGCCGTCGACACCCAGGCGCGGGTAGTCGGCGAACTCCTCACTCTCGGGCATCGTCCAGTCGACGAGGCCCTCGACCTGCCACTTCGGCTCCCAGATGTTGTAGTCCGAGCCGAAGGTCATCTTGTCCTCGCCGACCCAGAACAGCAGCTCGCCCATGACCTTGGCGAAGAACCGCGGCCGGGCGTGCATGAGGCCACCGACGACGACGGACAGGCCCGCGTAGACGTTGGGCTCCTGCGTCGCCATGAAGCAGAAGTCCTCGATGCGCGGCAGGCCCACGTGCTCGACGATGAAGTTCAGGCCCTGGAAGTCGGTGGCCGCGTGGTCGACGTCCGAGACGTCGAACGCGTCCTTGTCCAGAGGCCAGATCGTCGGGCCCTTGTGCACGTGGACGTTCTTGATGCCCAGCTCCTGCGCGCGCTCCAGGAACCGGTAGGCCTCGGGGTCGGTCAGCTTGAAGCCGCGGGAGTCGCCGTTCCACTCCGCGGTGTAGAGCTTCGCGCCGATGGCGCCGTACTTGCGCACGTTCTCCTCGAACTCGCGCATGCCGGCGTCGCCGTCACGCGGGTCGAAGCGCGTGTTGACGATGAACTTGCCCGGGTACTTCTCGGCGAGGTAGCCGTTCTGCTCGGTGGTGTTGAAGCCCTTCTTGTACCACTCGCGCAGGTAGGTCGACTGGAAGATGGCCACGTCGACGTGGCCCTCCTCGAACTCCTCGCGCATCAGCTGCTCTTCGGAGACCTTCTGGAACTCCTCGATCGGCTGGTGCGTCTCCGCCGGGCCGAGGCCCTGGTAGGCGTGGAAGCACTCGATCCAGCCCTTGGCGTACTGCTCGGCGCCCTCGACCCAGTTCTCCGGCGACGCGTCCCAGAAGTGCATGTGGCTGTCGACGATGAAGTACTTCTCGCCGTCCTTCTCGTACATGTGGTGGTGTCCTTCCTGACTACGGGACCAGGATCGCCCGGCCGCGGACCTTCCCCGCGTCCAGGTCGTGCAGAGCGTCCAGCGCCGAGTCGAGCGAGTACTGCACGGTGTGCAGCGTGACCTTTCCGGCCTGGGCCAGGACCATCAGTTCGGTGAGGTCGTTGTACGTCCCGACGATGTTGCCGATCACGTTCTTCTCGCCCGCGACGAAATCGAGCGTCGGGGCCTGGAACTGTCCCCCGTACCCGAGGACGAACTGGTAGCCCGCCGGCCCGGTCATCTGCCAGGCCTCGAGCTCGACGCCCTGTTCGGCGACGAAGTCGAAGACGACGGTGGCGCCGCCGCCGGTGAGCTCCTGCACCTCGCCGACCTGGTTGCCGTCGGCCACGACCGTCTCGTCGGCGCCGATCTGGGAGGCGAGCTTCAGGGCGTCCGGGTTCTTGTCCACCACGATGATCTTCGTCGCGGTGAGCGCGGCGAGCGCCTGGACGGCGATGTGGCCGAGGCCGCCGGCCCCGATCACGACGGCCGTGGTGCCCGGGTAGAGCAGCGGCACGGCCTTGCGCACCGCGTGGTACGCGGTGATCCCGGCGTCGGCCAGCGCGGCCACGTCGGCCGGGTTGGTGTCCGGGTTCAGCTTCACGCAGGCCCGGGCGGTGGTGCGCAGGTACTCGGCCATGCCGCCGTCGTTGTTCGACAGGCCCGGGAAGAACGCGTCCCCGGTGCACTGCATGTCCCGGCCCGCCCGGCAGGCCAGGCACAGCCCGCAGGACGGCTGCGGGTGGAGGATGACCGTGTCGCCGACCTTGACGTTGGTGACGGCGTCACCGACCTCGTGCACCCACCCGGCGTTCTCGTGGCCGATCACGTAGGGCAGCGACGGGTTCTGGATCGCCTCCCAGTCCCCGTTCACGATGTGCAGGTCGGTGCGGCAGACGCCCGCGCCGCCGATCTTCACGATGACGTCGAGCGGCCCCTGGAGCTTGGGCTCCGGGATGTCGTCGATCGACGGGTCCTTCTTGTACTCGTGCACCCGCACGGCCTTCACGACTGTCTCCTCTCGGCAGTGATAACGAGTCAGCCCATCGACGGGCCGAGGCCCAGCGACTGCGGGGTGCTGGAGTCCGGCGGCGGCTGGGGCAGGCCCTCGTCGAGCTGGCCGAACTCTGTCATGAGTGACTTGTTCCAGGGGGTCTGTTCCTCGGCCACCAGGGAGTTCGTGGTGAGGATGAGACCGGCGACCGAGGCGCCGTTCTGCAGCGCCGACCGCACGACCCGCAGCGGGTCGATGATGCCGAGCTCGAGCATGTTGCCGAAGCGGCCCTCGAGGGCGTCGAAGCCCTCGTCGACGCCCAGGTCGCGGGCCTGCTTGACGACGTCGGAGCCCTCGTAGCCGGCGTTCGTGGCGATGAGGTTGGCCGGCTCGGAGAGCGCGGCGCGCACGATCTCGGCGCCGATGCGGCCGTCGCCGGTGAGCCCGTCGAGGTTGTCCAGCGCCCCCTCGGCGTGCAGCAGTGCCGCGCCGCCGCCGGCCACGATGCCCTCGGCCATCGCGGCGCGCGTGGCCTGCAGGGAGTCGTCGACGCGGTGGCGGACCTCCTTGAGCTCCGCGTTCGTCGGGGCACCGACCTGCAGGATCGCGGCCTTGCCGGAGAGCCGCGCGATGCGCTCGGAGAACCAGTCCTCGTCGGTGCCGATCGTCGTGCGGTCCATCTCGGCACGGAGCTGGGACAGGCGCACCTCGCGGGCCGCGGGGTCGCCGCCGCCACCGATGATCGCCGTCTGGTCGCTCGTCGCGCGGACCTGCCGCGCCCGGCCGAGGTGCTCCACGCCCATCTGCTCGATGGAGAACGCCGAGGCCCGGGAGAACACCTGGCCGCCGCAGAGCGCGGCCATGTCCTCGAGGAGGTGCACGCGCTTCTCACCGAAGCCCGGGGCCTGGATGGCGGTGGTCTTGAGGTGCCCGTTCACGTGGTTGTGCACGAGCATCTGGAGCGCGGAGCCGTCGACCTTCTCCGCGATGATCACGAGCGGGGCGGGGTTCCGCATGATCCGCTCGAGCATCGGCATGAGTGTGCGGACGTCGGAGATCTTCTCGGCGGAGAACAGGATGTAGGGATCGTCGAGCACCGCGAGCATCGAGCCCGGGTCGGTGACCAGGTACGGCGAGACGTAGCCGTTCTCGAACTCGAAGTCCTCGACGAAGTTCACGTTCAGGCCGATCATCGGCCCGTCGTCGACGGTGATGACGCCGTCGTCGCCGACGGTGTGCAGGGTCTCCGCCACCACGCGGCCGATCGCGTCGTCGTCGTTGGCCGAGATCGCGGCCACCCGGGACAGCGCCTCGACGTCGTTCACCGGGTGCGCGACCGAGGCCAGGTGCGCGACCACGCGCGCCACCGCGGCGTCGATCCCGCGCTTCACCAGCACCGGGTTGCCGCCCTGGCCGATGGCCTTGAGGCCCTCGCGGACGATCGCCTGGGCGAGCACGGTCGAGGTCGTGGTGCCGTCACCGACCACGTCGTTCGTCTTGACGGCGGCTTCCTTGAGCACCTGGGCGCCCATGTTCTCGAACTGGTCGCGCAGGTAGATCTCCCGCGCGATCGTCACACCGTCGTTCGTGACCTCCGGCGTGCCGGTGATCTTCTCGAGGATGACGTTGCGCCCCTTGGGTCCCAGCGTGGATTTGACCGCCTCGGCGAGCTGGTCCACTCCAGCCTGGAGAGCCCTGCGCGCGTCGGCGCCGAATCGCAGTTCCTTGGCCATGTCCTCACTTCTCCGGTGCTCAGGGGCGCGAACGGGGAGTCATCGGTGCTGCGGTGGAACGGCCACCGGGCCGTCGCCGCCCGCCCCGTGCGAGCGTGCGACGACCCGGGGCCGCGGTGCTACTTCTGGTTCACCACCGGGGGCAACATGTCGCCGATGAACTCGGCCGCCTCCTCGAGATTCCCGAACATGATCGTCCGGTCATCCATGTGGATCATCTTCCCGTAGTGGGTCGACATGTTCTCCTCGAACTCGGCGGCGTTGTAGAAGTCGGGGTCCTCCCCGAGCGCCTCCGAGATGTCGGCGTACACGAAGTCCATGCGACCGACGCAGTCGACCCGGATCATCGACGGCAGTTCCTTGACCGTCACGTTCTCCTGACGGTCCATCACCTCCGCCACCACGACGCCGACCTGGTTGTTCATCAGGGTCACGCCGGCCATGCCGGACTCGGTGTTGTCCTGCTTGAACGGGCTCTCGGCCGTCTTGAAGCTCTTCGTCACTGGTTCAGCTCCTTCGGGGTCTCGAGACCGAGATCGGTGAGGATCCCGGAGAATCGGTTCTTGGCCCGGTCGAGGCTGTCCTCGAATCGCGGAGGCTTCGCGTCGGGCTGCGACCACAGCGGCTGCATCGTGCGGGCCGCATCGATCGCCAGCGGCACCCAGTGCGCCAGCCAGCTGTTGAAGAGCTCCTTGTTGTGGTCCGCGAACTCGCGGTCCTGGGTCAGCGGGGCGAACGCGGCCACGGTCCAGCGCAGGTCGCGCTGGGCGTAGTCGTACTCGCCGGAACCCACCACGGTCGGCGTCACGTAGTCGCCGTTGCCGGCCGCCGACTGCATGACCAGGCCGGACCGGAAGAGCTCGCCGAGCAGCGGCTCGAACACGATGTTGGTGGCGAAGATCATCTCGCCCCAGTCGTTGTCCACCGCCGTCAGCGCCTCGACGACCCTGCGGACGCCCTGCCACTCCGGGTCGGAGTTCCACGCCTCGATGTGCGCGGCCCCGTCGAAGCCCTCGATCTCCTCGGTGAGGGTGAGGTTGTAGAGCGCGAGGTCCTGGGCGAAGCGAATCTTGTGCTCGCTGTTCACCGCCATGACCGTGTTGTGCATGTTCGTCGGCCCGCTGCGGTTGCAGGCGGCGAAGACGTAGAGGCCGAGGATGTGCTCGATGTGCATCCAGGCGCCGACGTTGCGCTCGACGAAGCGCACCCAGTTCGGGGTCCACTGCTGGAACGCCTTCGCCTGGCGCGCGTTCTCGACGTTCTGGGTCACCTGCCGGACAACGTTGGCGTTGTACCGGTACATCGTGAGTTCCCACTCCTCGTTGGGATCACGGAACTCGTGCCAGCCGTGGGCCGGCCAGTCGGCCACGTGGCGCCCGCCGGAGCCGGGACCGCGCTCGGGCTCGGGGTTGTCGACGCCCCACGCCTTGAGCTTCGTCCAGGTCAGCGGGTAGCCGGCGGATCCGTCGGCGAAGCCGTAGATCCAGCCCTGGGAGAGGTAGTGCCGCGGGTCCGGCTGGACCTCGACGGTGACGTCCTCGTAGTGGGTCTGCTTGCGCTTCGCCGGCTTGAAGTAGTTGTAGCGCCGGGCCGAGGGCCCCGAGTCGGGGAACTCCTTGGCGCCCGCTTCCGCGTCGGTGAAGACGGGCTTCGGAACGCTCCGCTCCGGACGTTCTTCGGTGCTGGTCATGAGGTGCCCTCGTCCTCCGGCTCTCCAGTGGTGGTGAACTTGTCGTAGAAGATGTTCCGGGTGTCCATGCCGCGCTGCGTCAGAAGTGCGATCGCCGCGTCGACCATCGGCGGCGGTCCGCACACATAGGCGTCCATGCCTTCGAGGTTCGGTTCGCCGTCCCGCACCACCTCCGTGATCAGGCCCGTCGCCCCGTCCCAGTCGTCACCTTCGTGGTGGGACAGGGCAGGGACGTACTTGAATCCCGGAATCTTCTCCTCGAGGGCACGCAGTTCGTCCTCGAAGCACAGGTCGCCCTTCGTGCGGGCGCCGTAGTAGAGGCGTGCCTTGCGGTCGCCGTCCTTCTCCGCGAGGGCACGCAGGAGGCCCAGCATGGGAGCCATGCCGGCGCCGCCGCCGATGAAGACGATGTCCGACGTCCGGTTCTCGCGGAGGGTGCACGTACCGAACGGCGCCTCGACCTCGAGGCGGTCGCCGATCGACACCTTGTGCTCCAGGAACTGCGAGAACGCCCCGTCGGGGTAGATCTTGATGACGAACTCGAACACGCCTTCGCGGTTCGGGAGGTTCGCCATCGAGAACGACCGGACCTCGCCGGTGTCGGGGACGGTCAGGTCCATGTACTGACCGGGGAAGAACTTGATGTCCTCGCCGGCGATCTGCTTGACCACCAGGTGGCGCATGTCGTGGGTGACGGCGTCGTTCGCCAGCACCTCGACGGTGCCCTTCCGCAGCGGCAGGCCCGACCGGATGATCTCCTCGTCGTAGTTGAGGAGCTCGATCACGAGGTCGTTGTAGGCGTGGGCGCGGCAGAGGAGCGTCTGGCCCTCTTCGCGCTCCATGTCGGGCAGGGCGAAGGTGGAGTACTTGTCGAGGTCGATGTCGTCGATGTCGCCCTCGAGGACGAAGGACTTGCAGGCGGCGCACTGGCCTTCCTTGCAGCCGTGCATCAGCTGGAGGCCTTGCTCGGACGCGGCGCGCAGGATCGTCTGGTCCTCGTCGACCTCGATCTCGATGCCCACCGGCTCGAAACGCACCAGGTGCTTGTCACCCATCGATGGCTTCTCCGTTCGGGAGTCAGATGCCGAATATCCGGACGAAAACGGTCGGTTTGCGGCCGGACGAGGGCGTGCGGGATCGAGGGAGGGCCGGGTTTCCCCGGCCCTCCCTGTCACCTCACCGTGCTACTGCGTCGTGCCCACGCGTCGAACCACTGGCGTCAGCTCGTCGCGTCGGCCGGACGGCCGGCAGGACCCTGACGGTTGTAGTCCGCCACGAACGCCTCGCGGTCGGCATCGCTCATCTCGTTGAGGATGACGTTCGGGCTCGCGACCGGCCCCATCCGACGAAGGTGGTCCGTGGTCCACATCTTCTTCGGGTCGAGGTCCAGGTGCGGCTGCGCCGTGAGGGTCTTGCCGTCGTCGCGGACGAAGCCCATGTCCTCGACGACGTCGGCCCAGTTCCAGCCGTGGTAGAGCGTCTCCCACTCGCGGTGACCCACGAGCTTGCCCATGTTCGGGGTCTCGCGACCCTGGTACGTGGGCCGGAAGGCCTCGGCGTCGGTCCAGCGGCAGGCCTCGTGGCAGTACGTGCGCCACTGGCCGTCCACCTTGTCGACGACCATGTCCTCGCGCACCAGACACGGGACCATGCAGGTCCAGCAGCGGTGCGGGTACACGTAGTCGACGTCCTCGGCGACGATCGGGTGGTGCCCGTTCGGCCGCGACAGGCGGTTGTAGTTCTCCCACCACTTGCCGTACTTGTCGTACCAACCCGGGTACTTGTACTCGAACCACTCGAAGTCGTCGTCGGTCATGCCGTCGATGCGCCAGTAGTTCGCGAGCCACCCGGTGGCGAAGAACTGGGCCACCTCGTGCACGTAGCCCTTGTTCCAGATCTGGTTCCACGACTCCTCGATGAGGTCGTGGGGGATCACCAGGCCGTACTTCTCGAGCGGAAGCAGGTAGGCCCGGTAGTAGTCGTCGTAGATCCAGCGACGCCACATCTCCGCGTAGGACTCACGGTCCTTGCGGCGGTCCTTCGTGCCGTACTCGATGAACGTGCCGATGGCGGCGTCCACCACGCGGTGGTTGTTCCACCACGCGTAGCGCAGGTCGCGCTCGAGCAGCTGGCGGTTGTCCTCGTCCGACAGCGCCATGAGGAGCGTGGCGTAGCCGTTGGAGATGTGCCGCGACTCGTCCGACTGCACCGAGTGGAACACCGTCGGCAGCAGGTAGTCACCGTTCGCCGCCGCCTCGGCCGGCATGGCCACGAACAGGGTGTTCGTGAAGGCCGTCTCGGCGACGATCGTCAGGTAGATGCTGGCCGCGGTGATCGCGTCACCGGTGATGAACCCCTCGGCGAACTGACGGCCGATGGTGCCGCAGTAGTCCGAGTGGAAGTTCCGGAGGGTGTTGTTGAAGCCCGCCGGGTCGATGTAGTTGTTCATGTACAGGCGCTTGAGGTTCTGCTGGATCGTGCTGTGCCGAACCTCGTCGATCATCTGGATCGCCTGGCCGTTGTGCAGCTCCGGGTTCGGAACCGCCTGGAACAGCATCGGCATCGACCGTGCGGCCGAGATCTCCGGCAGTGGGATGATCGAGAGGAACAGCTTCTGCCACTCCAGCCAACGCTCCTGGACCTGGCGGAACATGTTCCCGCGGATCGCACCGTCGGACGCGCCGTAGACGCGGTTGTCCTTCTCCTCCTGCATGGGGAAGTAGGACCGGAGGACCTGCTTGAGCGGGTCCTTCTTGGCCGCCTTACGGAACGTGTAGTCCGTCCCGTACTTCATGTACGGCTCGTGGTACTGCGGCTCCCAGGAAAGTTCCTGGATCTTCTGGTGAGCCTTCGCCAAACTCTGACGGCTCATCTCTTCTCCTTGTGGAGTTCCAGCTCGGCCTACGGGGTTCCGCAGCCGTGGTCCGTGGTGGTGGCCGGCGCCCCCTGGTGAGGGACGGCGGCACGGCCGGCGTCGTGTCCGGTCGCGCGTGCGAGAGGGGTTCAGTGCCCCCCGGGGACGGGATCGGCAGGCCGAGGTGGCGGGAGGTCGGTGTCGGCCTCGAGCCAGGATCGGGTGGCGGTGGTGGCGACGTCGCGGACCGCGCCGGTGAGCTCGTCACCGTGGGTCTCGAAGCGGCGTGCCGGGGTGGAGATGGCGATGCTCGCGGCGACCCGGCCCTCGGGATCGAAGATCGGGGCGCCGATGCAGCAGAAGCCCTCGGCGTACTCCTCGCGGTCCACCGCGTAGCCGCGCCGGCGGACCCTGGCGAGCTCCAGCTCGATGGCCGGGGTGCTCGTGATCGTGGTGCCCGTGAAGGAGGTGAGGTCCCGCTGCTCCCGCAGACGCTCGGTGCGGGCACCGGAGGAGGCGACGAGGGCCTTCGTCACGGCGAGCGCGTGGGCCGACGCGAGCGGGATGCGCTCGGTGAGGTGCGGGATGCGGGCGAGGCCCTGGTGGCCGCGGGCGTCGACGATCACCGTCGCGTCGTCGTCCTCCCAGCGGGCCAGGTAGGTGCGCTGCCGGGTGCGCCAGTAGAGCTCGGTGACCGCGTCGGAGAGCCGCTCGGGCAGCTCGTAGCGCGCCAGGTCGTCGCGGGGAGCGGGGTCGCCCCACGCCTCGCCCCACGGCGGGGACTCGTGGAGGCGGACGGTGCCGGCCTGCTTGTCCCGCACCGCGTAGCCCTCCTGGCAGAGGGTGTTGAGCAGGTACCGCGCCGTCGCGGTGCTCTTGCCGAGCTGCGCGGCCAGGGCCTCCGGCGTGATCCCCTCGGGCGACGCACCGAGGATCCGGAGGGCGGACAGCGCCTCGGCGGCGGTCTTGAGGGAGCGGCCCCCACCGACGCCACGGGCCGAGTGGGCGGAGCGCGGTTCCGTCATCGTTGCTCCTCCCGTCGTCGGTGGACCTTGCTCCGACCGGCCGCTCGCTCGCCGTCCTGAGATGGCCACTGAACGCGGTCGCGGACCTTGTGGTCAACATCACGGTTACCGCGTGCAGCATCTGCAATCACCGCTGACCGCACGGGGTGCGCCGTTGCTCGCCGACCGCTCCGTGGACCGCCTGCGACGGCCGCGCGACAGGCGGTGCGGCGACCGACGGACTGCCGGGGGCATCCGGGGGAACGGTGCTGTGGCCGGCCCGCGCGTGACGGTGCTCGGTGGACGCCGGGGCCGCCCGGTCGGGGGCCGTCCGCGCCGTGTCCGGGAACGGACGGCCGCCGACGATTAGGGTCGATCCACGTGAGCACCCGGCTGGCGCTGAGCCGCGACTACCCGCACGGCGTGCCCGCCTTCGCGTCCGCGCTCGCCGAGCCCGACTTCCACCGCGTCAAGCTCGACGTCGACGGTTCCGGGCGCATCGAGGTGGTCGCGTTCGAGCGCCGTGACGCCGACGCCCGCGACGGGGAGGGGGCGCGGCGCGTGCGGGTCGTCCTGCGCCAGCCCGTGCCGCCCGGCCAGGTCCCGGCGGTGCTCGAGCAGATGCTCTCGGGGATTCTGGTGATCGAGCGCACCGAGGAGTGGACGCTCACGCCACGGCGCTGCGACGGCCGGGCGCACGTCGCGGTCCCGGGCACGCCGATCAGCGCGGCGGGCACGATGGCCGTCGTCCCGCAGGGCGCCGACGGCACCCGGCTCTCGATCGACCTCGACATCACCGCGGCCGTCCCGCTGCTCGGCGGCGGCATCGAGCGCGCCGTCGTGGCGGGCATCCGCGGGCTCACCGGCAGCGAGCACGACCGGATCTCGCGCTGGCTCGTGCGCGCCGAGCAGGCCGGCTGATGCCGGCCCGCCGCCGTCGCCGGCTCGGGGCCGACCGGCTGTACGTGACCTCGGCCGACGGCCTGCCGCTCGGGCACCTCGACCTGTTCAGCCGCGTCGCCCACGACGTCCCCGCCGGGTACCGGGAGACCTTCGTCAAGGAGGCCAACGCCTGGCTCTGGCAGAACAACATGCCGCCGATGGGCAGCCCGAGCGAGGTGGCCCCCGAGCCCCCGCCCGCGCTCGGCGCCGGCGTCGAGCCGCCGGAGGGCGGCTGGGACCCGGGCGTCGACGACCTCGCCCTGCGCCGGCCCGGGCACGGGCTGCTCGACGAGGCCGCCCAGGCGCGGGCCACGCGCGGACCGGACGCCGACCGTCCGCTGCGCCTGCGGGCCGACGGCCAGCACGCCGTGGCCGAGGCGTTGGGCAAGCTGACCCGTCCGCCGGCCCTGCGGCGCGGGCGCGGCGCCCGCTGGCGGATCCTCCACCGGGTGCCGATGGCGTTCGCCGAGGGCCCCGAGGGCAAGGTCGTCCTCGACCACGTCGTCGTCGGGCCGCCCGGCCTGTTCGTCATCGAGGTCGTCAACATCCCCGGCGGCCGGGTGGTCGTGGAGGACAACAAGCTCGACCTCGCCGGCACCTCGATGGATCTGGAGCGGCACCGCCGCATCGGGGCGGAGGCCGCCGACCGGGTGTCGGTCGCGCTCGCCCGCGCCGCGGGGGCCGCCGAGACCCTCGACCCGCCCGCGGTGCACCCCGTCATCGCCGTCGTCGGCGCGATCCTCGCCGGCGACGGGCGCCACCGTCGCCGTCACCGTCACCCGCGTCGGGCAGCTGCCGCGCCTGCTCACGGCGTTCGGGGATCCGCTGTCCGACCTGGCGGTCGCGCAGACCTACGAGGTGGCCCGCCGGTCGGTGACGTGGAGCCCGTGACATGACCTCGGTGACCACGTCCCTGCGCCGCGCGCGGGTCGCGGTGATCGGGATGTTCGTCGTCAACGGCGCGACGTACAACAGCATCGTCCCGCGGCTGCCGAACATCCGCGACGACCTGGGCCTGTCGAACGCCGCGCTGGGCACGGCGATCGCCGCCTTCCCCGCCGCGGCGCTCCTGTTCGGGGTGCTCGCGGGCCCGCTGATCGCGCGGGTGGGCAGCGGCCGCGCGGGCGCCGGGGTGGGCCTGGCGGGCGCGGTCCTGCTGCCCGCGGTGGCGCTCGCGCCGTCGTGGCTCGCGCTCGCTGCGGCCCTGTTCGTGCTCGGCCTGACCGACGCGTGGGCGGACGCCGCGATGAACGCGCACGGGCTGCGGGTCCAGACCGGCTACGGGCGCTCGATCGTCAACGGCCTGCACGCGGTGTGGAGCATGGCCGCGGTCGGCGCCGGCCTGCTCGGCGCGGCGGCCGCCGGGCTCGGGGTCCCGCTGCTCGTGCACCTCGGGGTCGTGGCGGTCGTACTGGTCGGGGTGTCGGTGCTCGCCTGGCGGTGGGCACTGCCCGGGCCGGAGCCGGAGGCCGAGCACGAGGACGGGGCCGCCCGTCAGGGCCCGTGGCGCGCCGCCGTCGTCGCCGCCGGACCCCTGCTCGCGCTGGCCGCCCTGCTCATCGCCTCGGGCGGCATCGAGGACTCGGCGGCGTCGTGGGGCGCGATCTACGTCCGCGACGACCTCGGCGGCGGCCCGTTCGTCGCCGGCCTGCCGTTCGTGGCGTTCCAGATCGCCATGACCCTCGGGCGCCTCGCGGGCGACCGCGTCGTCGACCGCTTCGGCGGGGTGGCCGTGGCGCGCGCGGGCGCGGCACTGGCCGCGGTGGCGATGTCGACGGCCCTGCTGATCGCACACCCCGTCGCCGCCGTCGTCGGCTACGCCGTCACCGGGCTCGGCGTGGCGACGCTCTTCCCGCTCGGGTTCGCGGCGGCGGGCCGTATCCCCGGGGTGCGGCCCGGCGACGGGATCGCGGTGGTCGGGTGGCTCGCGCGCCTGGGCTTCCTGACGTTCCCGCCGCTGATCGGGCTCGTCGCCGACCGCGTCTCGGTGGGCGCGGGGCTCGTGCTGGTGCCGATCGCCGCGGTGGCCGCGATGCTGCTGGCCGGCGCGCTGCGGCCGGCGCGCACACTGCGGACGTGACCGTCACCGACGCCGTCGCCGCCCTGTCGGCCCCGCTCGCTCCCCTCGACGAGACCGTCGCCTCGCTGGGCCGGGACCCGGGGCTCGTGGCGTGGTGGGCCACCGGCGCACCGGTGTCGGGCCCCGCCCACCCCGTCGACGACGGCTGGGTGCTGCTCGAGGTCGGCGACGCGACGATGCTGCGCAACCGCGTGACCCGCCAGGACCTCTACCGGACCGGCGTCTCGACGCTGCGCCGGACGCTCGCCGGGCTGCTGCTCGACGACCTCGGGCTCGCGCCCACCTGGGCCGCCGAGGTGATCCTGCCGCGCGCCGACGAGGATCGGCTGACGGAGTGGATGCGCGCGCACCTGCGCCTCACGGTGACGGTGCGCGAGGACCGCAAGCTGCTGCTCGGGCCGGTGCGCGACGCGATGGCCCCGGGGTTGCGCGACGACCGCGAGCCCGCCCGGTCCGCGCTGGCCCGCTTCGACGCGGCCGCCGGCGAGCGCCCCGTCCGCGACCCGTCGGTCCCGTTCCGCCGCCCCTGACCCGTGAGCGAAGTTCCCGGCCATGGCCGGGAACTTCGCTCACGTACAGGTGACGCACGTGCGCGCGGCGGTGCGGGCCTCGAGGCGCTCGGGGGCGATGGGGCGTCCACACCGCTCGCACACTCCGTAGGTCCCGGCGGCCTCCCGCGCCCGGGCCGCGGCGAGCTCGTCGAGGTCGCGGCGCGCCCCCGCGAGCAGCGCGGCCGCCTGCGCCCGCTCGTAGGCGATCGTCTGGCCCTCGGGGTCGTGCTCGTCGTCCCCGGAGCTCGCCGACGCGGTCTCGACGATGCCGGCGAGCTGGGCCGTCAGCGCCGCGATGCGCGCCCGCGCCTCGGTCTCGGCCTCGTCGAGCGGACCGGTCATACGACCGTCGCCAGGGCTCCCGGCGCGATCGTCACGGTGACCCCGCGGTCGGCGGGGAGGTCGAGCACCTCGCCGTCGATCTGCACCGGCATCGGCTTGAGGGTGGTGAACGCGAACCGGTCGGTGTGGGGCTGGGGCCCCAGTCCGCGCACGGCCGCCCGCACGGCGAAGGCCAGCAGACGCAGCCGCGACCGGTGCGGCAGCGTGATCACCTCGAACTGCCCGTCGGCCGGGTCGCCGTCGGAGAGCGTCGCGTACTTCGCCATCTCGGGGATGTTGGCGAGGATGAGGCTGTCGAAGCGCCGCGGCCCCTCCCCCTCGACGTCGACCGCGAAGGGCTTGAAGCGGGAGAACGCCCGGAGCGTGGTGATCACTTCGCGGATCGACCCCTTGCCCCCGCGCTCGATCTCGAGCGCGACGGTGGGCGTGATCCCGAGGCCGAAGTAGGAGTGCGCCCAGCGCGGCCCCTCCTCGCCGGCGATCTCGATGCGCATCAGGTCGAGCCGACGCACGTCGCCCCCGGCGATGGCCTCCACCAGCGGGCGCTCGCGCGTGGCGCGGCGGTGGTCGTTGGCGTTGCCGGCCGCGTGCACGGCGGTGACGGCCGCGGAGGTGGTGCCGTCGCCCGCGGCCATGACGCCCTCGACGACCTCGTGGTAGCCGCCGTCGCCGCTGACCGACACCACGAGCACGCGGCCCACGCGGGCCTCCTGCTCGGCGATGACCCGCGCGTGCCCCGCGTACTCGGTGGGGACGGCGACCACCTCGAGGTGCGGCGCGGCATCCGCCAGCTCGGACCTCGCGCGCACCGCGCGCTGCGGGCCGTCGCCCGTGCTCTCCGGGTTGTAGACGAGCACCACCCGCTCGTAGGCGGGCACCGGGGACGGTTCGGACGGCAGGGCCACACGCCGAGGATACGGCGCGGACACCGACGGACGGCGCAGCGCGCGCGGCCGCGTGCCCATCATGGGACGGTCGGACGATGAGCACCGGCCCCGGCACGCGCCGCCGCGCCGTGATCGGCGGCGTCATCGCCCTCGTCGTGCTCGCCGTGCTGGGCGTGCCGCTGCTGCTCGGGACGGGGACGCCCCAGCCGACGTCCCGGCCCGGCGAGGTCACCCGCGACCCGCAGGCGCAGGCCCGTCTCGACGTCCCGCGCCGGGAGGCCGGCGACCCGCTCGCGCTCGGCCGCCCGGACGCCCCGGTCGTCATGGCCGAGTGGGGCGACTTCCAGTGCCCCTTCTGCCGGCTCTTCGCGACGACGACCGAGCCCGAGCTGATCCGCCGGTACGTCGACGCCGGCCTGGTGCGCATCGAGTGGCACGACTTCGCCTACCTCGGCCCCGAGTCGGTGCTCGCCGCCCGCGCGGCGCGGGCGGCGGCCCGCCAGGACCGCTTCTGGGACTTCCACGCCGCGCTCTACCGCGACCAGCCGGCGGAGAACCGGGGCGGGTTCACCGAGGCCTCGCTCGCCGCGACGGCCGCGGGACTGGGGCTCGACGTCGACCGCTTCCGCCGCGACGCCGCCGACCCGGCGATCGCCGACGCCGTCACCGCCGACCAGGAGCTGGGCACGCGGCTCGGTGTGGGCGGCGTGCCGAGCTTCGTCGTCGGCGACCGGCTGGTCTTCGGCGCGCAGCCGCTGCCGACGTTCACCGCCGCTCTCGACGACGCGCTGGCCCGGTCCCGCTGACGTGCTCGACATCGGCTACCTCGCCGCCTTCGCGGGCGGGGTGCTCGCGCTGCTCAGCCCGTGCAGCGCGCTGCTGCTGCCCTCGTTCCTCGCCTACGCCGTCGCCGGACGCACCGAGCTCCTCGCGCGCACCGGCGTGTTCACCCTCGGGCTGCTCGTCGTGCTCGTGCCGCTCGGCGCGGGCTCGTCGGCGCTGACGGGGCTGCTGACCGGGCACCGCGCGACGGTCGTGCTCGTCGCCGGGCTCGTGGTCATCGCGCTCGGCGTCGCCCAGATCCTCGGCGGCGGGTGGGCGTTCGCCCCCGCGGCGCGCGCCCAGCAGGGCCTCGCCCGCCGCGGGACCTGGCTGGCGACGGCCGGGCTCGGCGCGGTCTACGGGCTGGCCGGCTTCTGCTCCGGGCCCATCCTCGGCGCGGTGCTCACGGTCGCCGCGGCGAGCGGGCAGCCCCTGCGCGGCGCGGCCCTGCTCGCGGTCTACGCGGTGGGGATGACCGTGCCCGCGTTCGTCCTCGCCGCGCTCTGGGTGCGCTTCGACCTCGGACGACGCCGCTGGCTGCGCGGTCGCGAGTTCCGGGTCGGCCCGCTGCGGCTGCACACCACGTCGACGATCTCGGGGCTGCTGTTCGTCGGGATCGGCGTGCTCTTCCTGGTCGCCGACGGCACGGCCGGGCTGGTCGGTGCCGATCCCGCGACGTCCGCCCGCGCGGAGGACGCCGTCGCCGGCCTCGGCGCCCGGGTGCCCGACGGGCTGCTGCTCGTCGTCCTGGCGCTGGTGGTGGTCGCAGTGACCGTCTGGCGTGTGCGCCGGGCGCGGTAGATCAGGGCATCCATCGGTAGGTCAGCGCATCGCCAGCACGTGCTCGACCGCCTCGGGCAGCGTCGCGACGGCCGGGGCGACCGTGCGCAGGTCGGCCACGTGGTGGGTGGAGTGCTCGGCGACGAGCACGCAGGCGCTGCCGACCGCGGCGGTCGCCGCGGCGTCGTCGAGGGTGTCGCCGACCAGCACCACGCGGGCCGGGTCGAGGCCGAGCGCGTCGAGGTGGGTGGCCAGGGCCTCGGCCTTGCTGCGGCCGTCGTGGTGGTGGTCGCCGTCGACGCGGGCGAACCAGTCGTGCAGGCCGCGCCGTCCGAGCGTCGCGTGGAGCTCGTCGTGGGCGAGCATGCTCAGCACCGACTGGCCGAGCCCGGCGTCCGCGAACCGCTCGAGTGCCTCGGTCGCGCCCGTGGCCAGCGGCAGGCCCGGCTCGACGCCCAGGTAGTGCGACCCGAAGGCGACGTTGGCCCGCGCCCACTCCGCGTCGTCCACGGGACGTCCGACGAGGTCGGTGTAGAAGTCCCGCAGCGGCCGTCGGAACGTCGACCGGTACTGCTCCAGGTCGAGGTCCGGCTCGACGCCCATCACCGCCAGGCTCGCCGCCGTGGCGTCGACGACGGCGTGCACGTCGGCGAGCAACGTGCCGTTCCAGTCCCAGATGACGTGCTCGACCACGTCACCCATGATCCGTCACTCGCCGAGGTGATCCAGCAGCGCCTGCAGGGAGCGCTCGCGGGTGCACCGCAGGACCTCCTGCGGATCGTCGGTCCCGAACTGCTCGACCCATGCCTGGGTCTCACCCCGGTCGTCGACCGCGAACCAGACGGTGCCCGGGGGCTGGTCGTCCTGGGGCTCGGGCCCGCCCGCGCCGCTGACCGCGAGCGTCAGGTCGGCGCCGAGCATCCCCGCGGCCTTCTCGGCCATCGTCCGCACCGCGGGCTCCGACACCACCGGGCCGTCGGGCACGCCCAGTGCCCCGTGCTTGGTGGTGCGGTCGTACGCCACGACGCCGCCGCGGAACCACTCGCTCGAGCCCGGCGACGCGGCGAGGTCACTGCACACCAGTCCACCGGTCAACGACTCGACGACCGCCAAACGACGTCCGTCCCGCGATGCCGCCTTCGACACCGACTCCGCCAGCTCCTCCGGATCCGCCATGCACGGGGCCTTGCCGATCTCCCGCGGACGGAAACGCCGTCAGGGTGTGAAGCGCCGCAGCCGCAGGCTGTTGCCGACGACGAAGACGCTCGACAGCGCCATCGTCACGCCGGCGATCATCGGGTTCAGCAGCCCGGCGACGGCCAGCGGGAGCGCCGCGACGTTGTAGGCGAAGGCCCAGAACAGGTTGCCGCGGATCGTGGAGAGCGTGCGGCGGGCCAGGCGCAGGGCGACGGGCACGGCGCGCAGGTCGTCGCGGACGAGGGTGACGTCGCCGGCCTCGATGGCCATGGCGGTGCCGGTCCCCATGGCCACGCCGAGGTCGGCCTGCGCGAGGGCCGCGGCGTCGTTGACGCCGTCGCCGACCATCGCGACGGTCGCGCCGCCCTCCTGGAGGCGGCGGACCTCGTCGGCCTTCTCGGTGGGCAGGACCTCGGCGACGACGTCGGCGGCGTCGATGCCCACCTCGGCGGCGACGGCGCGGGCCGCGGCGGGGTTGTCGCCGGTGAGAAGCACGGGACGCAGACCGCTCGCCCGCATCTGGGCGACGGCTTCCTTCGAGCCCTCGCGCACCCCGTCGGCGACCGCGAGCACCGCGCGGGCCCGCAGGACGCCGTTCTCGTCGTCCCAGGCAACCAGCACCGTCGTCGCCCCGTGGTCGGCGGCGTCGTCGAACGCGCACTGCAGGTCGGCGGGGACGTCGACGCCGCGCTCGACGAACAGGCGGTGGCGCCCGGCGAGCACCCGCACGCCGTCGACGGTCCCGACGACGCCGAGCCCGTCGAGCGGCGCGACGTCGGCGACCTCGGCGGTCGTGGACCCGACCTCGTCCCGGGCCGCCGCCGCGATCGCCCGGGCCACCGGGTGCTCGAGGCGCGCCTCGAGGGCACCGGCGCGGGCGAGCACCTCGTCGCGGCGGACGCCGTCCGTCGTGCGCAGCGTCTGCAGGGTCATCCGGCCCGTGGTCACGGTGCCCGTCTTGTCCAGCACGATCGTGTCGACCCGTCGCGTCGACTCGAGGACCTCGGGCCCCCGCAGCAGGATGCCGAGCTGGGCACCGCGGCCGGTGGCGACGGCGAGGGCGGTCGGCGTGGCGAGGCCGAGTGCGCAGGGGCAGGCCACGACGAGCACGGCCATCCCGGCCGCGACCGCGAAGCCCCAGCCGGCGCCCGAGGCGCCCCAGAAGAGCAGGGTGTTGATCGCGACCAGGATCACGACCGGCACGAACCACGCGGAGATGCGGTCGGCGAGCCGCTGGATCGCGGTCTTGCCGGCCTGCGCCTCCTCGACGCGTCGCGCCATCCGGGCCCACTGCGTGTCCCCCGCGGCGCGGGTGGTCTCGACGACGAGGCGCGCGGTCTCGTTGCGCGTGCCGGCGAGGACCTCGGTGCCGGGCTCGACGTCGACGGGCGCGGACTCGCCGGTCATGGCGCCGGCGTCGACGGTCGACCGTCCCTCCACCACGCGACCGTCCAGCGGGAAGGGCTCGCCGGCGGCCACCGCGATGCGGTCACCTGGCTGCACGCCGTCGACCGGCACCGGCAGTTCACGGTCACCGACGACCACCCGGGCCTCGGTGGCGGGCGGCGCCATGAGCGACGACGACACCCCGAGCGCACGGCGTCGTCCGCGGAGCTCGATCCAGCGTCCCAGCAGCGCCGCGGTGGTGATGGCGGCCGCGGCCTCCAGGTAGACCGTCCGCGAGCCGTCGAACTGGTCGGGCCGCGGGATGAGGTAGAGGGCGTGGCGCATGCCCCCCAGCCCGGCGCCGCCGAAGAAGAGGGTCCACAGCGACCAGCCGAACGCGGCGAGCGTGCCCACCGAGACGAGCGTGTCCATCGTCGCCGAGAGGTGGCGCAGGTGGCGCAACGCCGCCCGGTGGAACCGGTAGCCGCCCCAGATCACAACGGGCGCGGTGAGCACCAGGCAGAACCACTGCCAGTACCGGAACTGCCAGTCGGGGTTCATCGCGACCGCCATCACCGGCAGCGTCAGCGCGAGGCAGACGAGGGCACGGTGGCGCAGCTCGGAGAGCTCGGGGTCCGGCGCGTCCTCGGCCCCGGGTACTGCGGCGGTCGACGTCGTGGTGGGGCGCGCCGCGCTCTCGGGAGCGGTCCGCGGCGCGGGGACACCACCGCCGGCGCGTACCAGCGGCGGCGCCGCCGTCGCACCGAACCCGAGGGTCCGGACGGCCGCGACGAGCTCGTCGGTGTCCTGCTCCGGGGGGTGGGTGACGCGGGCGCGGCCCGTGGCGTAGTTGACGCTGGCCTCGACGCCCGGCAAGCGTCCGAGCTTGCGCTGGATGCGTGCGGCGCACGTCCCGCAGGTCATGCCGGTGACGGCGAGCTCGGTCGTCACCGTCTCCGCGCTCGCCGCTGTCGTGCTGTCCGCGACATCGGTCGCCACGCCGCCACCTCCTGCTCGTCGCCGGGGATCGACGGCGCGACGTTAGGGGGCGGTCACGCCGCGGCCGCCGGAGCTGAGAGCGCCTGAGGACCCGTCCGCCGACCGCCGATTCGGAAGGGACGAGCGGTCGCTCCCGACGCCCGCTCGGCGGCTGAGATACACCCGATCGGATCAACCGCTGTCTCAGCCGCTCCGTGTGTGCGGCGAGGTGATGAGCGGGTAGGTCCGTCGACGACCGTGCACCGTTCATCCAGGAGGCACCGCATGGCCGAGGACACGTCCGCCGAGGACCTCAAGGGCCGCGCCAAGGAAGCCGTCGGCGCCGTCACGGGCCAGGACGACTGGGCCCGCGAGGGCAAGGAGCAGCAGAAGAAGGCCGACGCCGAGGACACCGCTCGGGAGAAGGAGGCGGAGGCGCAGAAGGCCCGCGCCGAGGCCGACAAGAAGGACGCCGACCAGAAGAAGCACCAGTAGCTCCCCACACACTCCGCACGGCCCCGGACCGGCCACCGGTGGGTCCGGGGCCGTCATGTGTCAGGCCGTGACCGGCGCCGGACGCACTGCGTAACGAACTTCGCCTTCCGATCGATCACCATCCGTCACACAGGGTTGGCGAGGGAGCAGCGATGATGGTGCCCGTGGTGCTGGGGGTCGTGGCGATGGGTCTCGCCCTCGCCTGGGAGCTGCGGTTCGTCGCGCTCTGGCTCCTCGTGCGGGCCGTCGACGCGGTCGAGGGCGCCGACGGCACGGGCCGCCGGCAGTACCGCGACTTCCGCCGCGTCGTCACCGAGCAGGGTCTCGCCGGCGTCGACCTCGCCTGGCTGGCGAGCGGCGACGACGACCGTTCCGACGTCGCCGACCGCGCGGACTGGCAGCTGCGCAGCGCCTGAGCGCGTCCACTGACGCGTGCGTCAGTGGACGAGCTTGAGCCCGACCACGCTGCCGACGATCGCCACCAGGAAGACGATCTTCAGCGCGGAGATCGACTCATCGCCCGTGGCCATGGCGTAGGCGACGGTGAGCACGGCGCCGATCCCGACCCACACCGCGTACGACGTCCCCACCGGCAGGCTGCGCATCGCGTAGGCCAGGCCGACCATGCTGAGCAGGATCGCCACACCGAACGTGATCGACGGTCCGAGCCGGGAGAAGGCCTCCGACCTGCCCAGCGCCGTGGCCCACACGGCCTCGAGCACACCGGAGACGACGAGAACGATCCATGCCACGACGAGCCTCGCTGCGGTCGCCGTCTTGTCGCGGTCTGGGTACGGCGCCCCTCGTCCAGGTCGCTCCCGATGATCGGGGAACGCCTTCCGAGGATCGCAACGGGTGCGTGAGCTCGGCAAGGTGGACGACGGTGCGTTGCGTCTCCACGGTGCGGCTCAGACGACCGCGGCCATCCAGAGGTGGCCGTCGGGGTCGGTGAACGTGCTCTGGTACCCCCACCCCGGGTCGCCCGGCTCGACCTTCACCGCGGTGCCGGCCGACCGCACGCGCTCGGTGACGGCGTCGACCTCGGCAGGCGTGGCCACGCCGAGGGCGAGGAGGCACTCGCTCACACCGTCCGGGGCCACCTCGTGGTCCGCGCTGACGAAGCCGAAGCCGTCGCGGGGAATGAGCATGAGCGTCACGTCGGGGCCGAGGGCGAACTGGAGCGGCTCGGGCAGGCCGTCGTCCGCGATCTCGCTGCCGACGGTCTCGAGGTCGAGCACCCGGCGGTAGAAGTCGTGGGCGACCCGGCGGTCCTGCACCGGCAGCGCGACGGTGAACGGCATTCCCGCAGCCTCCCACCGATCTGCCCGATCCCACGAGCGGGTGACGACGTAACAATTCCGACCCACCGGACGAGAACACCGTCGACGGACCGGCCGGAAACGCCCGCGACAACGCGGAAGCGGCCGCCGCAGTTCCGTCACATCCACGCTCGTGCGTTCTGTCGTCGGGGGGACATTCCGGTGTCGAAGAAGGGCTGGGCCATCGGCGTCGTCGCGTTCCTCGCGATCGTCGGCTCGTGCAGCGACGAGGAGACGACCTCGACGACGGCGCCGGCCCCTGTCGCGGCGCCTGCCAGCTCGTCCCCGTACGTCGCACCCGTGGCGGCGCCGACCACGTCGGCCGCGCCCGCGGGGGTCGCCGTGACACGGGTGATCGACGGGGACACCTTCGAGATCGCCGGCGGACAGCGGGTGCGCGTCCTCGGGATCGACTCGTGCGAGATCGGCACCTACGGCGGCACCCAGGCGAAGCAGTCCGCCGAGATCGCGCTCGACGGGGAGTCCGTGGTCCTCGAGCAGGAGCCCGGCGTCGACCGCGACCGCTACGGCCGCCTTCTGCGCTACGTCTCGACCGGCTACGGCAGCGACTTCGGCGAGTCCATGGTCGTCCAGACCCACACCGGCGCCGCCCGGGGCGACAGCGACGCCTCCGACGCGCGGCTCGCCGACCTCCGCGAGCGGGACTACGGCGGTCGCGACTGCTCGCAGCCGGACGACACGCCCCGCACCACCGAGTACGACGTCGACGTGGATGTCGACGACGACGTCAACCTCCCCGACGGAGCCCTCACCGGCGGCTACTGCGCCCGCAAGTGGTGGTGCTGACCCGAGCCAGGCTGGGTCACGCCGACGAGTGACGGCTCGCACGCGGGCTCAACCGCGGCGGGCGCCACCGGGGACGCCACGAGCGCGACGGTCGGCGTCGCGGACCCCGGGCCGCGCCCCGAGCTCCGGTGGGCTACATCCCCGCCGACGAGTGCGACTCGGTCCGCTCGAGGGCGTCGCGGTCCCACTGCGCGTTGTCGGCGGCGGCCTCGTAGGTGCTCTGCAGGAACTCGAGCAGGTACCGGTCCGGATCCGCCGCCCGGCGGACGACCTCGTAAGGCAGCAGGAACTGCTGGGCGGCATCGACCCAGGCCGCCTCGGCCGGGGCGACCGGGTGCTCGCGGAACCCGGGCGGCTCCGGGTACGCGTAGGCGTAGAAGGCGCCCTCCTCGCCGTAGCCCGGCCAGAAGCCGGCGCTGCTGAGCTCGTGCGAGTAGCCCTCGACCATGACCCAGTCCGCGCAGTTCGGGGCGCCGCCGGGGTGCGGCGGTGCGGTGCGGCCCGAGAACCGCGTGCACGCCATGTCCAGCCCGCCCCAGAAGAAGTGGACCGGGCTGACCTTGCCGATGAAGCGCGACCGGAACTCGGTGAGCACCCGCTGGGCGTTGACGAGCTGGCCCCAGAACGCCCGCCCGTGCGCCGGCTCGTAGGTGGTGTGCTCGTGGTCGGACTCGAACGGGATCGCCCGCACCACCTCGGTGGGCGTGGTGCGGATCGTGACGTCCACGCCCAGCTCGCCCAGCGCGGCCATGGTCTCGGCGTAGAAGTCGGCGACGGGCCGGCTCGTGAGCGGCACGAAGCGCTGCCCGCCGGTGCTCGTCCGCAGGTCCAGCCGGTGCTCGACGAAGTCGAACTCCATATCGAAGGCGCCGTGGGCGTACGGCATCGACGACGTCGTCAGGCCGCGCGCCGAGACGTAGAGCGGGACCTGCCACCAGTGGTTGACCATCGGCTCCGAGACCATCCGGATCTTCCCGACGATCTGGGTCCACATGTGCAGCGTGTCGCGGGTGTCCGCCCAGTCGGCGACCCGGAGGGCCGGCCACAGCTCCGTACTCATTCCTCCATTCATAGCCGGACGAGCACGCCGCCGTCGATCACAGGTCGGACAGCGGGACCCCGGGGTCGGCGAGCCGGGCGGTGTCGAGCGTCGTGCCGGACCGGATGAGCCGCTCGATGTCGTCGGTGACGTCCCAGATGTTGACGTTCATGCCCGCGAGCAGCCGCCCTTCGCGCAGCCAGAACGCGATGAACTCGCGGCCGGCGAGGTCGCCGCGGACGACCACCTCGACGTCCTCGTCGCCCACGTCGACGTGGCCGGTGTACTCCATGCCGAGGTCGTACTGGTCGGTGAAGAAGTAGGGCAGCCGGTCCCAGCCCGCGGCGTTCTCGTCGATCATCGCCGCCGCCGCGACCGGCCCGCTGTTCTGGGCGGTCGCCCAGTGCTCGACGCGGATCTGTCGACCGAGGGCCGGGTGGTGGATGCTCGCGATGTCCCCTGCGGCGTAGATGTGGGGATCGCTGCTGCGCAGGTGCTCGTCGACCCGGACGCCGTCGTCCACCTGCAGACCCGCACTCTCGGCGAGCCCGGTGTTCGGGGCCGCGCCGATGCCGACGACGACCGCGTCCGCCTCGACGAGCGAGCCGTCGCCCAGGCGGACGCCCACGACGGCGCCGTCCTTGCCCACGATCTCGGTGACCTGCACGCCGGTACGCAGGTCGACGCCGGGCTCGCGGTGCAGGCCGGCGAACACCTCGGCGATCTCCGGGCCCAGCACGCCCAGCAGGGGCGCGTCGGCGGCCTCGAGCACCGCCACCTCCACGTCGGCGATCCGCGCCGCCGCGGTCACCTCGAGGCCGATCCAGCCCCCGCCGATCACGGCGATCCGCCCCGCCCGCCGAAGTAGGATCTTGAGGCCGTCGCTGTCGTCGAGGTAGCGGAGGTAGTGCACGCCCTCCAGCTCGGCGCCCGGCACCCGCAGGTGCCGTGGCGACGACCCGGTCGCGAGCAGCAGGGCGTCGTAGCCCACGCGGGCGCCGTCGTCGAGGACGACCTCGGAGGCGTCGCGGTCGATCGCGGTGACGGTCGCGCCGAGGCGCAGGTCGACGTCGTGGTCCCGGTACCAGTCGGCCGGGTGCACGAAGACCTCGTCGCGCTCCGACGATCCCTGGAGGTACTCCTTCGAGAGCGGGGGGCGCTCGTAGGGCCGGTGCTGCTCGGCGCCGATCAGCACCACCGGGCCCTCGTACCCGCCCTCGCGGAGGGCCTCCGCGGCCCGGGCACCGGCCAGGCCGGCCCCGACGATCACGTACGTCATGTGGCTCCTCCTGTTCGTCAGCCCGACTTGGCGGCGTGGCG
Source organism: Actinomycetospora sp. NBC_00405 (assembly GCF_036044095.1). Lineage (NCBI taxonomy): Bacteria > Bacillati > Actinomycetota > Actinomycetes > Pseudonocardiales > Pseudonocardiaceae > Actinomycetospora > Actinomycetospora sp. NBC_00405. The sequence continues at coordinate 4,654,030 of NZ_CP107938.1, read as the reverse complement.
CTCCCGCGTCCTCGCCCGCTGCTCCTCGAACCGCGTGGCCTGGGCGTCGATCCTGGCGAGGAACGCGGAGAGCTCCGTCCGGGCCTTCTCGCCCTCGGCGTCGAGATCCTCGAGCTCGAACACCTTCCAGTGGCGCAGCAGGGGCCAGACCACCTCGTCGTGGTGCACGCGCAGGTCGTAGATGCCGGCCTGGGCGATCTGCACGGCCTTGCGGGTGAAGCCCGGGATGATCGCCCCCGGCATCGCGAAGTGGACCACCTCGTCGGTGATCGCGCGCATGGTGGCGTTCGGCGCGAAGTCGAGGGCCGCCTTCGTCAGGTTCCGGTAGAAGACCATGTGCAGGTTCTCGTCGGTGGACACCCGCGTCAGCAGCTTCTCCGCGATGGGGTCCCCGGCGAACTTGCCGGTGTTGCGGTGCGAGACACGCGTCGCGAGCTCCTGGAAGGAGACGTAGGCGAGCACGTTGAGGATCGGCTTCTCCGCGGAGTCGTAGCCGGTCTGCATCACCTGCATCCGCGCCTGCTCGAGCTCGTCCGGGTCGACGCCGCGGGTCACGAGGAGGTAGTCGCGGATGCAGAAGGCGTGACGGCCCTCCTCGGCGGTCCACCGGTGCACCCAGGTCCCCCAGGCGCCGTCGCGGCCGAACGCCCGCTCGATCTCGCGGTGGTAGCTGGGCAGGTTGTCCTCGGTGAGGAGGTTGACCTCGAGCGCCGTCCGCGCGATCGGCGACAACGCCGACTGCTCGGGGTTCCAGGCCTCTCCCCCGAGGTCGGCGAAGTCACGGCCGAGGCTCCAGGGCACGTACTCGTGCGGCATCCAGTCCTTCGCCATCTCGAGGTGCCGGTCGAGGTTCTCGGTGACGGCGGGCTCGAGATCGAGGAGCAGGCGCGTGCTGTCCGTGGTGGTCATGGTGTCCACTCTCAGCCGCGGTGTCGTCGGCCACTCTGTGCGTGCGCACGGCTCCCGCAGACTACCGGGCCGGGCGACCCTCAGATGATCATCAGCGCTCGCGCTCGCGGAGATAGGCCTCCAGCTCGGCGGCCCCGCTCAGCATCGCCCGGCCCCGGGCGGCGAGCCGTGCGTGCCAGTCGCCCAGGGCGGCCTCCAGCGGCTCGAGCCCGCCGGCCGCCCGGACCTGCGCGATCAGCGGAGCGATCTGCTCCAGCAGGTAGCCGCCCCGGCGGAGCTGGTGGGCCATCCGGACGTCCCGGACGTCGGCGTCGTCGTAGACGCGGTAGCCGGTCCGCGGATCACGGCGCGGGACGACGAGCCCGGCCCGCTCCCACGTGCGCAGCGTGGCGGGTCGCAGCCCGATCTTGTGCGCCAGCGGCCCGATGAAGATGCCGCCGGGCTCGGGCGCCGCGACGGGCCCCAGGTCGCGCAGGGCCCGCTCGACGGCCCGGAGGGTGCGGCGGTCGTCGAGGAGCTGGGCGTGGCCCTCGTCGACCAGGCGGAAGGCCTCCTCGGTCGCTCCCTCGTTGACCGCCCGCATGATCGACGTCGCCGCCCGGTGGCCGTTCCCGGGAACGAGGGCGAGGAACGCGCGCAGGGCCGCCGCGTGCACCGGGGTGTAGACCCGGTAACCGTGCGCCGTGCGGGCGGCGGGCGGGAGGCTGCCGGCGTCCTCGTAGTTCCGGACGGCCTGGGTGGACAGGCCGTGCCGACGCGCAAGGTCCACCGGCCGGAGCTTCCCGGTGCTTTGAGGGTTTCGCTCCACTGTCCTCCCAAAAGCGCGTCGAAGTTTCCATGGACGGTTCAACGATAGCGTTGAGGAGGTGACTGCTGACATCACCGACATCGCCCGACCCGTCGACGCCCGGGCCGTCATGGGGCTGCTCCCCGGTCGGCCGCGAGTACTCGCCCTGGGCGAACCGACCCACGGCGAGGACGCGCTCCTCGACCTGCGCAACGCGCTGTTCCGCCAGCTCGTCGAGCAGGAGGGCTACCGGACCCTCGCGATCGAGAGCGACTGCCTGAAGGGCCTGCTCGTGGACGACCACGTCACCTCGGGGGCGGGCAGCCTCGACGACGTCATGGAGCACGGGTTCAGCCACGGCTTCGGCGCGTCCGCGGCGAACCGGGAGCTCGTCCGCTGGATGCGGGCCCACAACGACGGGCGGCCCGCCTCCGAGCGGCTCCGTTTCGCCGGGGTCGACGGGCCGCTGGAGATCAGCGGGGCGGCGAGCCCCCGGCAGGCCCTCACGCCCCTTCACGGCTACCTCGCCGCGCACGGGGACGAGGGCCTGCTCCCGTGTCCTCCGGCGACGCTGGACGACCTGCTCGGCACCGACGACCGGTGGACGAACCCCGCCGTGATGTGGGAGCCGGCCGAGTCCGTCGGACGGTCCGCCGAGGCCCGGGAACTGCGGCTGATCGCCGACGATCTCGTGTCGTTGCTCGACGAGCAGACGCCGCACCTGCTCGCGGCGACCTCCCGGGACGAGTGGGAGCGGGCACGCCTCCACGCCCGCACCGCCGTGGGTCTGCTGCGCTACCACCACGGCATGGCCGACACCTCGCCGAGCCGGATGCCGCGGCTGCTGGGCGTGCGGGACCAGATGATGGCCGACAACGTCCTCGCCGCCGCCGAGCGGGGCCCGACGCTGGTCTTCGCCCACAACGCCCACCTGCAGCGGGAGAAGAGCTCGATGCGGATGGGTGACCTGCCCGTCGCGTGGTGGAGCGCCGGCGCGCTCGTGGGGGCCCGCCTCGGCGAGGACTACGCGTTCCTGGCCACGGCGCTCGGCACGATCCGGCACCAGGGCGTCGACGACCCGCCGCCGGACACCCTCGAGGGGCGGCTGTCCGCGCTACCGGAGAGCCCCGTCCTCGTCGACCCGCGACAGCTGCCGACCGGCGCCACGCCCCGTGTCTCGCCCTGGTTCGGCTACGCCCCGCTGGACCCGGCGCACCTGGGCTCGATGGACGGGGTCGTGTTCTTCCGGGACGTCGGCTGACGGCGGTCAGCCCGCCGAGCATCACCCCGGTGGCAGCTCGTAGACCTGGTCGGCCACCTTCGTCAGCAACACGTTCGCCGTCTGCCGGCCGTCGAGCCCCACCGTCAGGTTGCTCCAGATCACGATCGTCACCTGGTTGACCGGGTCGTGGCCGGCGAAGCCGTTGTAGCCCGGCATCTCGCCGAAGTGGAAGTAGAGGGGGACGTTCGGCGCGAGGATCTGCCGCTCGATGCCCAGCCCGTACTGCGTCGCGCCCGGCTGCGCCGGATCGGCGGGCTGCGGGCTGTCCAGCCACTGCCGCTGGAGGTCGGCGCCGAACACCCGGCCGCCGACCAGCGCCCGCATCCAGGTCGCGAGGTCGTCGGCGGTCGAGATGGCTCCGCCGGCCGCCGTGGCGTAGGACGAGTTCTGGTGGGTGTAGTCGACGGGCGCCAGGGTGCCTGCCCGGGCCGCGGCCACCATCTCGGGCGGGTAGGGCGTCTCCACGAGGGCGTACTCGGAGCCGCCGTACATGTAGCCACGGGAGAAGGGTTCGGGGATCGAGGTGTCCGTGGTCGCCGGGAGGCTGGTCTGGGCCAGGCCCTGCGGGGCGTACAGGCGGTCCTGGAACGCCTGGTCCAGCGGCCTGCCGTCGACCCTCTCGATGATGAGGCCGAGGAGGGCGTAGTTGGTGTTGCTGTAGTCGTAGTCGGCGCCGGGCGGGAACAACGGGGGGTACCGGAAGGCGATGTCCAGCACCTCCTGAGGCGTCCAGATCTTCGCCGGGTCGGCGTCGAGGGTGTCCGCGAAGCCGGGGTCGTTCGTGTAGCCGTACAGGCCGCTGCGCATCGTCAGCAGCTGGGCGACGGTGATGTTCTCGCCGTTCGGCACCCCCGGGACGTACGCCGACACGGGATCGGTGAGCCGCAGCTTCCCCTCCTGCGCCAGCAGCAGCGTCACCGCGGAGGTCATCGTCTTGGTGATCGAGGCGATGCGGACGTGGGTGCCGCCCGTGGGCGCCACCTGCGCACCCCGCTGCGTCGTCCCGGCGGCGGCCGTGAACTCACCCTGCGGGGTGCGGACCTCCACCACCGCGCCGGGGATCATCAGCTCTGCGGCGGTCGCCTCGACCATGGACGTGAGGGCGGCGGGATCGATCGTCTTCACCACGCCCGACCCGGTCGACGGCGTCGCCGCGGCTGCCGCGGTGGGTGCCGCCGCTCCGTTCGCCGAGCAGCCGGCGAGCACCAGGACCAGGCAGGCCGCCAGCCCGAGGACACGACCTCGCAGGGGAGGCACGGGCCGAGCGTCAGCGCGCATGTCCTGCTCCCGCCCTGGGCACCGACATCGTCGTCGGATGCGACGAGGTTGGCGCAAGATCCGGCATGGTCACCAGCCGCTGACCGGCCGAGCCACCGCACGTAGGGGCGTCGCGACGCAGAGACAGTTGTCGGGAGCCTGCTCGTCAGGGCCGAGCGGCGACGCCGGCCGTATTCGCGACGTAGACCGTGTGGGCCGCCTCGCGGTCCTGCAGCGGGTTGGGGAAGCGGACGACGTGCGCCTCGGCGGTCGCGAAGGCGTCGGCCAGCAGCGCGGTGAACTCGTCGTCGGGCGGGTCGTTGGACCAGAGCGCGAACACCCCGCCGGGCCGCAGACGCGCGGCCACGCGGGCCAACCCGTCCGGGCCGTAGAACTCGGCGTGGGCGGGATCGAGGACGTGCCTCGGCGAGTGGTCGATGTCCACCACGATCGCGTGGAAGAGACGGTCGGGAGCGGACACGTCGAACCCCGACGGGGACCGGAGCATCCCGAAGAAGTCGCCGTGCACCAGCGTGCACCGCTCGTCGGAGATCAACGACGCGGCGGCGGGCACCAGGTCCCGCCGGTGCCACTCGATCACCTCGGCGAGCGCGTCGACGACGACCAGGCGGCCGACCCTCGGGTCCGCGAGCACCGTCTGCGCCGTGTAGCCCAGCCCGAGTCCACCCACGACCACGTCGAGGTCGGTCCCCGACACCTCCGCCAGGGCGAGACGCGCCATCTCCACCTCGGCGACGGTGAACATGCTCGACATCAGGAAATCGTCGCCGAGCTTGACCTCGAAGATGTCGACGTCGGACGCGGGGAGCCGCCGCCGACGCAGCACGAGCTCACCCATCGACGTCGTCCGCCAGTCGAGCTCCTCGAAGCGAGCGCTCATCGACACCCACCCCGACTCGGTCCGGCTGGTCCGGACACCGCCCGCACCGTAGCCGTGCGCTCCTCGGTCTCGCCCTCGCTCTCAGCCGAGGTCGAGCGAGCGGTCGAGTACGGCCCGGGCGACGTCCGTCAGCGGCCGCTGCCGGCTGCGGGCATGACCGCGGAGCCGGGTGAAGGCCGTGCCCAGGTCGAGAGCGTGGCGCGCGGCGAGGAAGCCCTTGGCCTGCTCGATGACCACCCGGCTCGTCAGTGCCTGCTCCAGCTGCTGGTTGACGGTCTCGACGTTCACCTGGGCCCGGCGGTGCAGGATGCCGATCGCCGCGGCCGTGCCCAGGAAGTGGGCGATCCGCTGGTCGGCGGCCGGTACGGGCCCGGGCTCGCGACGGAACAGGTTGAGGCCACCGACGACCTCGGCGTGCAGCGCCACCGGCTCGGCGTGGGCGGCGCGGTAGCCCTCCGCCCGAGCCTGGCGGACGAAGGCGGGCCAACGATCCACGTCGTCGTCCAGATCGGCGGAATGCACCGTTCCGCTCGCGCGTACGGCGTCGAGGCAGGGGCCTTCCTTGACCAGGATCTGCAGGTTCTCGAGGTTCTCGCTGCCGCCGTGGGTGGCGGCGACGGGGACCAGCCGGCCCTGCTCGTCGACCAGCAGCACCCCGGCCGCGTCGACGTCGAGCAGTTCGACGCACGCCGTCGTGAGCGTGTACAGCAGGTCGGCGACGTCGAACCCGTCGCTCAAGGTGTCGGTGAGGGCCACGACGACCTCGGCGACGAGCTCGTCCCTCGGGGAGCTCATGGGAGCAAGTATGACCCGGGCGGGCGGACGCGGGACGTCCAGCACCGCTCTCGTGGCCCGGGACGGCCGGCGTGCCCCGTGGCGGTCCTCCGTGGATCATCACGGTCGACCCCGATCCGAGGACCACCGAGAGGACCGGTGAGGCACGATGAAGCTGTTGGCGGTCTCGGGCAGCCCCTCGTCACCCTCGAAGACGGTGCTGGCGCTGTCGGTCGCGCTCGCGCGGGGCGCCGAGCACGACGACGTGCACACCGACCTGCTGGATCTGCGCGAGCAGGAACTGGTGTTCAGCGACGGGCGCGACCCGGCCGACTACACCGGGGCCAGCCGGAGGGCGATCGACGACGTGGTCGCCGCCGACGCGCTCCTCGTCGGCACCCCGATGTACCGCGGCGGGTACACCGGTCGGCTGAAGAACCTGTTCGACCTGCTCCCGAACGACGCGCTGGCCGGCAAGCCGGTGGGCCTGGTGGCCACCGGCGGCACCGATCACCACTTCCTGGCGCTCGAGCACGAGCTCAAGCCGCTCGTCGGCTTCTTCCGGGCCTGGGCCGTCCCCGGAGCCGTGTACGCCAACAACACGCACTTCTCGGCGGGCGAGCTCGTCGACCGGGACGTCCGGAACCGGCTGCACGACCTCGCGGACACCGTCGTGACCTTCGCTCGGCACATGCCCACCCTCGCGGGCGCCGCCGCGCCGGACATCCCCCGCAAGTCCGCCGCGGAGGCCTGACAGGCGGCGAGCGCCTCGCCACCGGCCGTCGTCCCGGACGTCGAGACGGTCGCTGCACCGACGGCACCGTGTCGGAGCGAGAAAACGTGCGCGTTCACCGGTGAGCTGCGCGTCGACGGGATACCCGCGGCCATGGCCGACTTCCAGGGCACCACCACCGTCGACGCTGCCGACGACGTCCTCTTCGCCTTCCTCTCCGACGTGCACAACCTCCCGAAGTACTTCGCGCGCATGACCTCGGCCGAGCCCGGCGAGGGCAACGAGGTGCACACCACCGCCGCACTCCCCGACGGATCGCAGGTCGAGGGGAAGGCGTGGTTCGAGGTCACCGACGACTCCCGCCACATCGCGTGGGGCGCCGAGGGCGAGAGCGGGTACCACGGCTACCTCGACGTCCGGGCGGTCGGCGACGACCGCAGCGAGGTCGAGGTACACATCCACTCCGAGCGCGTCCCGTCCGGCGACGAGTCCGTCCAGGGTGGCGTCGACGAGACGCTCGCCGCCATCAAGCAGCTCGTCGAGCGCACGAACGCCCTCGAGTAGCGTGCCGCTCCCCCGCGTGGCCGCGCCCGTGCGACCGGAGCAGGATGCGGCGCCATGACGGTGGCACTGGTGCACGGCAATCCGGAGAGCGCGGCGATCTGGGACCCGCTCGTCGCCGAGCTGGCCCGCGCGGGCGTCGACGACGTCGTCCGGCTCTCCCCGCCCGGTTTCGGCGTACCGCTGCCGGCCGGCTTCCCCGCGACCGTCACTGCCTACCGGGACTGGCTGATCAGCGAGCTCGAGCGCTTCGACCGGCCCGTCGACCTCCTGGGCCACGACTGGGGCGGCGGCCACCTCGGGACCGCGCTGATGCACCGCCCGGAACTGGTGCGCAGCTGGGCCAGCGACGCCCTGAGCCTCTTCGAGCCGGACTACGTGTGGCACGACCTCGCCCAGACCTGGCAGACGCCCGGCGACGGCGAGGCCAGCCTCGACGAGATGTTCGCCGGGACCCCCGCAGAGCGGGCCGAGCGGCTGCAGGCCTTCGGCATCGGCCGGCCCGAGGCCCTGCAGATCGCCGGCGTGCAGGGGGACGAGATGAAGCAGGCGATCCTCGCGCTCTACCGTTCCGCCGCCCAACCGGCGATGGCCGAGCTCGGGAAGGGCCTGCCGACCCTGGCGAGTCGCCCGGGACTCGCGCTCGTCGCCACCGCGGACCCCTTCGGTGGCGACGAGGAGCTCCGTCGACGAGCTGCGGAGCGCGCAGGCGCCGAGGTCGCGGTGCTCGACGGCCTGGGCCACTGGTGGATGGCCGAGGACCCGGCCCGTGGCGCGCGCGTCCTCACCGCCTTCTGGCGCGCGCGGGCGTGGAGCCCGTAGGCCACGGCGGCCCGGCCGGGTTCGGCCGGCAGGACGGCGAGGACCGACCTCCACCCCTCTGAGGTTCCGCGGGTCACGGGTCCTCGAGCACTGTTTCTCCACACTCAGTCGGGCACGAGTTCGATCCAGTTGCGCACCTCGTCGGCGGACTCGTCGTCGGCCAGCTCGGGGTGCTCGGCCGCCACGTGGGTCAGGATCAGGGAGATCACCTCGTCGTCGGTCTGCCCGCGGGCGGTGTAACCGCACTCGCAGCGCACCTGGCGGGTCATGGGCCTCCTTCGACAGCGCACGTATCGTCGTCGGGTCTAGCGTCAGCTGCCGAGGTGAGCAAGTGCCCTACTTTCCTGGCGGCACACGGGTTCAGCTCTGCGGGTCCTTCGCCATCGAGCTGCCCGGCCGAGACACCGGGTCGTCCCGGCTGAGCCGCCAGGCGCGTCTGCTCTTCGCCTACCTCGTCCTGTGTCGTCCCCAGCCGGTCCCCCGCGAGGTGTTGATCGACGCGCTCTGGGGCGACGATCCACCCCCGTCGGCCGACCGAGCGCTGACGGTCGTGATCTCGAAACTGCGCGCCGCCATCGGCGCCGACATCGTGCAGGGTCGTGGGGAACTGTCCGCGGTGCTGCCCGACCCGGCCGCGGTCGACGTCGAGCGCGCCCTGGGAGCGCTGCACACCGCCGAGTCCGCCGTCGCGTCCGGCAGCTGGCGGCGTGCCTGGTTCGCCTCCTTGACCGCGCTCTTCGTCACCCGACGGACACTGCTGCCCGGCGCCACGAGCCTGTGGGTGGAGAGCCGGCGTCGCCAGCTCGCAGACGCCGGCGTCCGCGCCCTCGAGTGCTACACCACCGCCTGCGTGCATCTCGGTGGTGGGGAGCTGGCGGCCGCCGAACGTGCCGCGCGCGACCTCGTGGCCGCGACGCCGCTGCGCGAGACCGGGCACCTGCTGTTGATGCAGTCGCTGGCTGCACGCGGGAACGTGGCCGAGGCGCTCAGCTCCTACGAGCAGCTCCGTCGCATGCTCCGCGATGAGCTCGGCACCCTGCCCAGCCCGACGGTGCAGGACTACTACCTCGAGTTGCTGGGCTGACCGCGCCGGGCCACTCGGCACCGACAACCTTTCGACAACGCTCGACCAACGTCGGTGGCGACTCTGGGTGCGACCAGCTCAGCAGCGACCGGAGGGCCGACATGACCACGACATCCACCGTCAGGCACAGCCTGGACGACCTGCTCACGCAGTTCATCAACGATCTCGGAGCGACCGCCGCCGCCGGGAACATCGTGCTCGGCGACCGTCTCGGTCTCTACCGCGGCCTGGACGAGGCGGGGCCGCTGACGTCGGCCGAGTTGGCGACCTACGCCGGCTCGTCCGAGCGGTATGTCCGCGAGTGGCTGCGCGGCCAGGCAGCCGGTGGTCTGGTCTCCTATGAGCCGGAGACCGACCAGTTCTGGCTGACCGAGCCGCAGGCGCTCGCTCTCGCCGACCCGAACGGGCTGCAGCTGGCCGGTGCCTTCCAACTCGCCCTGGCCTGTTTCGCCGATCTCCCGGCCATCGAGGACGCCTTCCGCACCGGCAAGGGCTTCGCCTGGGGCGAGCACCACCCCGACGTCTTCACCGGTTGCGAGCGGTTCTACCGACCGGGATACGTGGCGAACCTGGTGGGTGAGTGGATCCCGGCCATCACCGGCCTCGATGACCGACTCACCGCCGGGGTGACCGTGGCCGACCTCGGATGCGGGCTCGGGTCCTCGACACGGATTCTTGCCCAGACCTATCCGGCGTCGAAGATCGTGGGCTTCGACAACCATCCTGGGTCGATCGAGCTCGCACGCCGGATGACGCTCGAGGCCGGGCTGGCGGACCGGTGCACCTACCAGGTGGCGCCGGCCCAGGATCTTCCCGGCGACGGTTACGGACTGGTCACCACGTTCGACTGCCTGCACGACATGGGCGATCCACTCGGCGCGGCCCGCCGTGTCAGGGACGCGCTCGCACCCGAGGGCGTCTGGATGATCGTCGAGCCGTTCGCCGGAACCTCGGTGGCCGACAACCTCACTCCGGTCGGGCGGATCTACTACTCGCTCTCCAGCTTCCTGTGCGTGCCACATGCTCTTTCCGAAGGCGCGCCGGACGCGTGGGGCAACCAGGCCGGAGAGGAGCCCGTCGCCGACCTCGTCGAGCAGGCCGGCTTCGGCGGCTTCCAGCGTGTGGCCGAGACACCGTTCAACATCGTGTACGAGGCACGGCCGTGAGCGACACCGACAGCGGCACCGACACCGGCCCGCGCCTCGACGGGCGCGTCGCGCTCGTCACCGGCTCTTCCTCGGGGCTGGGAGCGCGGATGGTGGGCACGCTGAACGCCGCGGGCGCCGAGGTCGTGCTCACCGGTCGCAACGCCGACCGATTGGGTCGACGAGCGGCGTGCATGAGCGAGTCGCCACTCGTCGTGCCCGGCGACCTGCGCGACGCGGCGTTCCGCGCCTCGCTGATCGAGGCCGTCCGTGACCACCACGGCCACCTCGACGTGCTGGTCAACGCCGCCGGCACCTGCGACAACGGACCGCTGGAGGAGCAATCGCTCACCGACGTCGCCGACATCATCGCCATCGATCTGCTCGCCGCCATCGATCTGTGCCGGTTGGCCGCCCCCCTGCTGCTGGACCGGCCCGACGCATCGGTGATCAACATCGCCTCGATCTTCGGTCAGATCAGCTCCGGCGGCGGCATGGCCGGCTATCACGCCGCGAAAGGCGGACTCATCAGCTTCACCCGCCACCTCGCGGAGCAGTGGAGCCGGCGCGGTGTGCGCGTCAACGCGCTGGCGCCGGGCTTCTTCCCCACGCCACTGACCGGCGAGCTCTCCGATCCCGGGCTGCGGGATCGGATCTGCCGACGAACCCTGCTGCGACGTGCGCCCGACATCGCCGAGATCGACGGCCCGCTGCTGTTCCTGGCCTCGAGTGCCTCGAGTTACGTCACCGGCCAGGTGCTCACCGTCGACGGCGGCTGGACGGCGAACTGACGAGCGTCGCCTGCCCGCCCCATGACACGGAGAATCGTCTGTCACGCGTGGAATGAGGCGGTACCTACGGCGCGGGGTCCGGCGCTACGTCCGGGGAACCATCGAAGAGGTCACTCATCGTGCGCGGGCCCCGAAGGTGTTGATGGGCGGGCTCGACGCGAGCAGCATCCCCCTATGGCGACACGCCTCGCTCGGTTCGAGTTCGGGCTCTCCGAGCTGCGCTACATCCCGACCGCGAAGCACGTGCGAGCCACGGTCGACGGGAAGACCGTCGTCGACTCCCGACGGGCGGTCCTGCTCTGGGAACCGCAACGCGTCGCTGCGCAATACGCCGTGCCGGCGGCCGACGTCGCCGCCGACCTCGTCCCGGGCCGCCCCGGCGACGGTGACACCCGCGGCGGGCCGGTACGGATGGGAGACCGGGGGACCGAGGTACTCACCCCGGAAGCCGGCTTCGGTCACCACACCGCTCGGGGCGAGGTCCTCACCGTGCGGACCTCGGACCAGGAACGGGTAGGGGCGGCGTTCCGGCTCGCGGACCCCGATCTCGCCGACCATGTGGTCCTCGACTGGGACGCTTTCGACGAGTGGTTCGAGGAGGCGCAACCCGTCATCGGCCATCCGCACGATCCGCTGGCCCGCATCGACGTCCTGCGCAGCGACCGTCACGTCCGCGTCGAACGCGACGGGACGATCCTCGCGGAGAGCTCGCGGCCGAGGCTGCTCTTCGAGACCGGCCTGCCGGTCCGGTTCTACCTGCCCCCCGAGGACGTGCGGCTCGACCTGCTCAGCCCGAGCGACACCCGGACGACGTGCGCCTACAAGGGCATCGCGTCCTACTGGGCCGCGTCCGACACCACCGCCACCGACACTGCCGGCATCCCGACCGACGTCGCCTGGACCTATTCCGACCCGTTGCCCGACGCCGCCCCGGTCACCCACATGATCTGCTTCTTCGACGAGCGCGTCGACATCGTGGTCGACGGCGAGCGGCGCGACCGACCGCTCACCCCCTGGAGCTGAGGCCGGCGCACTCCCGTCGGCGTGAGCCCCACGGGGGCGGCGAGAACGAACCGGCGCTGCATAGGCAGCTACGGCAGCTTGGAGGATGACGACTCCTCGTCTCGGGCCTGTGCCTCCACCCGACATCGACACCGTCAGGACGGGCAGCCCCCGCCCGAGGCTCGACCGAGCATCTGGTTCGCACGCCCCGCGCCCTTCCTCCGATGGCGTTTCGCTGATCAGCAACCGGGACCGAGAAAGCGCCTGATTTCGGCGTTGAACGTCTCGGGCGCCTCGAGGTTGACGTAGTGACCCACCCCGGGCAGCACGACGAGCTCCGAAGCCGGGATGCCGGCGTGCAGCGCCTCCGCAACGAAGCGAGGAGCGCGAACGTCGAACTCACCACAGAGCAGAAGCGTCGGAACGACGATGGTCGACAACACCGCCGTCAGGTCGGCCTCGGCGAACGCGGTCAACATCGCCAGCAGCCCGGCCGGCCTGACATCCGACATCATCGAACGAACGCCGTCGAGCACATCGGTCGGCATCGTGCGGGCGAAGAACCCGGGCAGGTAGCTGTCGATCCATTCCTCCGGAGGCCGCTCGCACTCGGTCTGCACCCGCCGCAATCGAGCCTCGACCTCTTCGGGAGCAAGGGAACCTCTCCAGCCGGCGTAGGCCCCTGCGGCGATGAGCGACCGGACGAGTTCCGGGTGGCGCTGGTACACCGCCACCGCGAGGCCGCCGCCGAAGGACCACAGTCCGACGACGTGGGTGGCGTTGTTCGGTGCGACGCCGCGTCATGTCGAGGCCGTCCGGCTCGGGTGCGGCCGCCCCGAGCCCTCAGCTCTCCGAACTCCCTCAGGTCGCCGCCCCGGGAAGACCTGCGCTCCGCCTCGAGCCTCGCCGTAACGTCGCCCAGGCCTACTGCAATCTATCGGTTGCACTACGCTCCTCGATGTGCAATCGTTTGATTGCACCCACTCAACGAGGAGCATCGCCATGAACGACGCCACGTACACCCAAGCGGAGCTGGCCGAACTGGACAGCATCGCCCGCGAGATCGACATCGACGCGCCCGCCGAGCGCGTCTGGGACTTGATCGCGCGGCCGGGCTGGTTCATCAACGACGGCAAGGTCGAGGCCGAGCCCGACCTGCGCTACGAGGACGACGTCGCGGTCGTCACGGATCCGACGGGCGAGTTCCGGTTCCGGACGGTGCAGCTGGACAAGCCGCGCTACGCAGCCTTCCGCTGGCTCGGCACTCCGTTCCGGGACGTGTCCGAGGGCACGCTCGTCGAGCTCTGGGTCCAGGAGCGTGCGGGGGGCGGTGTGACGCTGCGGGTCCTGGAGAGCGGGTTCTCCACCCTGTCCGAGGACCCCGCCGTGTGGCTGAAGGAGCGGGAAGGCAACGACCAGGGCTGGACGCAGGAACTCGCCGCGGCGAAGACGTTCGTCGAGTCCTGCGCGGGCGGCGGGTCGTGAACGCGGAGGACCTCCCGACGATGTGCGCCGCCCTCGGTGACCCGACCCGCTGGGACGTCCTCACCCAGCTCGGGGAGGGAGCGAAGTCGGCGTCTGCGCTGGCCCGAGAGCTCCCGGTGAGCCGGCAGGCGATCGGCAAGCACCTGGAGGTGCTGCGCGAGGTCGGCCTGGTCGAGTCCGAGCAGCGCGGCCGCGAGGTCGTCTACCTCGCCGTCGGCGCCCGGCTCAACGCGCTGGCCCGGGAACTCGACCGGATCGGCCGGTCCTGGGAGACCCGGCTGCTGCGGATCAAGGAGCTGGCCGAGCGTCCCGACGACCGGCCGCCTCGCTCCTGAGCTCCAGCCATCACGGAGACCGACCGCGGCCGAGCCCGTGCGCTGCGCCGCGGTCGGTCCCGCACGCCCGAAAAGCCTCCACCCACATCCCGACCACCAGAAGGCAGGCAACAGCCATGCCCACCCGGACCCCCGAGCCGACGCGCAACGATCGGCCCCCCACCCACTCGACACGAGAGCACGAGACCCTCACGCCCGCCGGGCGCGCTCCCGCGAGACCGGTCCGGCGGCGGCTCGTGCTGGCCCTGGCCTGCGCCACGATGGCGATGGCAGGGCTCGACATCGCCATCGTCAACGTGGCGCTCCCGTCGATCCAGCGCGACCTCGGCGTCGGGCACAGCACCCTGCAGTGGGTCGTCGTCGCCTACGGGCTGCTGCTCGGCGGGTTCCTCCTGCTCGGCGGCCGACTCGCCGACCACCTGGGCCGACGGCGCATCTTCCTGGCCGGGCTCACCGTCTTCACCGCCGCCTCGTTCCTGGCCGGTGCCGCGCAGGATGCCGGCCTGCTGATCGCAGCCCGTGGCGTCCAGGGCTTCGGTGCCGCGCTCGTCGTGCCGTCGGCCTTGTCCCTGCTGGCGGTCACCTTTCACGAGGGGCCCGAGCGGAACCGGGCCATCGGGCTCTTCGGGGCCGTCGGCGGCCTGGCCGGCACCTTCGGGGTCGTCCTGGGCGGGCTGCTGGCGTCGGGGCCCGGCTGGCGCTGGTCGTTCTTCATCAACGTGCCGATCGGCGTGGTGCTGGTCGCGATCGCCCTGGTGTTCCTGGCCCCGGACGGACGCAGCGGCCGCGCCGGTCGACTCGACGTCGCCGGGGCGGCCACGGTGACCGGGGGGCTGCTGCTGTCGGTCTACGCGTTGCACCACACCGTCGAGCACGGCTGGTTCTCCGGCTCGGCGCTGGCGTTGTTCGTCGCTGCCGCAGCACTGTTGGCGGTGTTCGTGCGGATCGAGGCACGGTCGACTGCCCCGCTGGTGCCGACCGCGCTGCTCAGGAACCGCTCGCTCGTGGCCGCGAACCTCACGGCGTTCTTCGGGTTCTGCGCGCTGCTGTCGTTCATCTTCGTCGGGTCCCTGCTGATGCAGCAGGTGCTGGCCTACTCACCGGCACAGGCCGGCGTGGCGTGGCTGGCCACGACGGCCACCACCTTCGTGGCGGCCATGGCAGGCGGCCGGCTGGTGGCCCGGCTCGGCGTGCGGCGGCTGCTGCTCATCGGCCTGTCGCTCGTCGCCGTCGGGTCGCTCTGGATGGCGAGGATGCCGGACGACGCCGGTTACCTCACCGACCTGCTGCCCGCGTTCCTTCTCGCCGGCGTCGGCTTCGGGTTCTGTGAGCCGGCGCTGCAGCTCGGCGCGCTGTCCGGGGTCGCGCCGTCGGAGGCGGGACTGGCGTCCGGACTGGAGGAGACCATGCGCGAGATCGGTGGCGCCGCCGGCGTCGCCGCGGTGTCGACCGTGCTGGTCGCCGGTTCCGGGCTCGACGGCTTCCACGCCGCCTTCGCGTTCATCGCCCTCCTCGCGGTCCTCGGCGTCCTCATCGCCGCCGTCGGGTTCGTGCGAGCCGGGCGTCCAGCAGTGGTCGTCCGCTGACCGGTGCTCCGAAGTCGCACGAGACAGCACACGGGAGGACACAGTCATGAACGACGACACCCGCGGGAGCGCGCGCACCGAGACTGTGGGCCCGACCGGTCTCACCGCACCGGCGGACGACGCGGCGGATGCGCCCGGTCGGCCCTCGGTCGTCGACCGGGCCACCTTCACGACCGCAATGGACGGGCTGCGGGCCCGGGAGAAGGCCCACACCCGGGAAGGCGACGCGATCGCCGCAGCGCGACGCCGCCTACCCGCGGTGGAGGTGGACGCGAGCCTGCCGCTCGTCGATCCCGACGGGCCCCTGACCCTGCTCGACGCGTTCGAGGGGCGCAGGCAGCTCATCGCGTACTACTTCTGTGGCAGACCGGGCACCCGGCGGCGGAGCAGTGCGAGGGCTGCACCTTCTACACCGGGCAGGTCCGCGAGCTCTCCCAGGTGCACTCCCGCGACGCCACGTTCGCCGTCCTCTGCCAGGGGCCGTACGAGCCGAGGCCCGTTGACCGTTCCTGCCGCGCGGCGGAGGCGGCTCCGATCGCAGGGTCACGCCGTGTGCGCTCGAGCCAGGGCGACGGCGACCCGATCGAAGGCGCGGATGGTGGTGGTCTCGGCGGCCGAGCACCAGAGGAACCGCCGTTGGTAGGGCGGGGCGTCGTGGATGGGCACGTAAGCGACATCGGGACGGGCGTAGTAGCTCGTGAACTGGGCCGACACCGGATAGCTACCGACGCCCGCGCCGACGAGCGCCAACATCTCCTGCGAGGTCTCGAAGGTCGGGCCCCGTTCCACGGGCCGGCCGTCAGGGGTGCGCTGGGGGATGAGCGTCTGGTCCCAGTAGTCGGAGATCGCCGGCGGAGTGCGCAGGATCGTCGTGCGAGCGACGTCGGAGAAGGACACCGAGGATCGCCGGGCGAACCGGTGGCGAGCCGACACGGCCAGGAGCTGGTCCTCCTCGAGCAGCACGCTCCCGGCGGTGAGCTCCACCTGACGCGCACCGCGGGGCGGCACGGTCGCGAGCACCATGTCGATCTCGTGGGCGCGGAGGGGACCGAGGCCACCGCCGAACTGGTTCTCGACCAGCGCGACCGCGCAATCGGGGTACTCGGCACGGAACGCCCGAGCCACCTCGAGGACGAAGCGGCCGGAGGCGGCGCCGATGAAGCCGACCCTCAACGTCTCGCTGGTGCCGTGGCCGGCCGCCACCGCCGCGTCGACCGCGGCCCTGATCTGCTGGTAGGCGGGCCCGAGCTCGTCGCGAAGGCCGCGTCCGAGGGGGGTCAGCCCGACGCGGCGGCTGGTGCGCTCGAACAGCGGCGCGCCGACACGCCGTTCGAGCTTCTTGATCGTCTGGCTCACCCGCGCGGTCGACACGTGCAGCCGTGCCGCAGCCCGGCCGAAGTGCAGCTCGTCGGCCAGCGTCAGGAAGATCTCGATCTCGCGCTGCTCCACGGTGGCACGACCGCCCCTCCGGAGTTCGTGAAGCCTCGCTCAACGATCGTTGCGGAGTGCGCCGTTGTTCGCCACCCCGCCCGGGCAGATCGTGGCACGGCCGGACCACCCGTCGACCGGAGAACGACATGACGCCCTCGCCGAGGCGACCGTCACGATCGCCGGCGTCACCGGCCGCGACATCACCCACAGACGCGTCCCGCCCGAGGCCTTCGCCGGCGGTGCGCGAGCCACCGCAGCCACCAGCGCCGGGAATTCCAGCAACCAGACCACCACGGAGACCTCGATGAGCCGACGATCGCGACCGCTCGTTGTCCTGCTGCCCGCCACAGTCACGACGGGTCTGGTGGCCGGCTGGTTCGGCGATTGGGCCGGCGCGATCATGCCGGGCCTGCGCGAGACCGACGACCGCACCTTCGTCGCCGCTCTCCAGGCCCTCGACCGGGCCATCCTGAGCCCGCTGTTCATGCTGACCTTCATGGGCGCGCTCGTGCTCACCGGCCTCGCCGCGCTGCTCTACCGGCGCGCGGGGGACCGCGCACCCCTGCTGTGGGTCACCCTGGCGTTCGGCCTCTACGTGGTCGTGGTCGTCATCACCATGGCGATCCACGAGCCGCTCAACCAGATCCTCCGCTACGCCGGCGACCCGGACGCGATCGCCGACGTGGGCGCCGTACGCAACGCCTTCGATGAGGCCCAGTGGGCCGCCTGGCACAACGTGCGGACCGTCGCCACCACCGTCGCCTTCGGATGCCTCGCCTGGGCCCTCGTCCTGCACGGACGCGCCACCGCTCACCGCGAGGACCCCCGCCTGGCCTCACCGGCCTCCGGTCCCCCTCGGGGCGAGTCGCTGAGCAAGGATGCGAGCGGGACCTGACAGCTCGACACCCCGCGGTATGCTCAGCAGCTGGCGGGTCCGGTCGTCTGATCCGCGAGTTTCGCTGTCATGTCGGCATGACCCCGACCGAGTTCCTGGTCCGAGCCTCCGGGAACCGCGCGATGACGTGGTGAAATCCGTTCAAGAATCCCGGGCGGTGAACTCCTAACCTAGGGCTACGTCTATGAGCTGACGGAGACACCCTCACGACCTGGGCCGGGGAGAAGGGCTCATCGGCCTGTTCGGCGGCCGCTCTGACACCGCCGACCGCACCCTGCAGGGTTCGTGGGTCTGGCCCGGCGGCAGCTGCGAGGCGACGATGGCCGCCTCGTCTGGTCACGGAGTGCATCGAGTTCCAGCGGATGACCCGCGGGGGTGCGGTCGGGAGGCGGTCGTCGTGGGGAAGTCGTGGGTGCCGCGGCCCTGGTCTCGTCTCGGGCGGAGCGCCGTCGAGGCGGCCCTGATGCTCGACGAGGTCGTCACGACCCTCGGCCGCTGCGAGCTCGACCCGAGTACCCGCCTGCACACGGGCCATCGTCTCGCGGCGACAGTGCCGATCGAGCAGATCGTGGGCAGCGTGGCCCGCCACGGCGACTTCGACCGCGACTTCACCCCACGGCGCCGCGAGCTGCGCGAGCGCCGGGACCACCTCGCCACCCTGGGCCCGGCCGTGACCGCGACGGCGGTGGCACTGGTGCGGGTCGGGGAGCTGTACTTCGTCGAGGACGGGCACCACCGGGTGTCCCTGGCCCGCGCGCGCGGGCAACTCGCCCTCGACGCCTCGGTGCGGAGCATCTGCACGGTTGCCTGGGCCTGCGCCTGCCTGACCCGGGGCGATCTCGCCGACAAGGCCGCCGAGCGCGACTTCCTCGCCGAGGTTCCCCTCCCCGACCCGGCGCTGCGCCAGCTGTGGCTCGACGATCCCGCTGGCTACGGCCGCCTCGCCGACGCTGCTCGCGCCTGGTCCGACCACGCCGGGCACACGTGCCCCGACCCCGACTGCGTCATGGACACCGCTGCGGCCGCGGCATGGTGGGACCTGGAGGTCTTGCCCCTCGCGCGCGTTCTCGCTGACCTCGCCCGCGGACGCGACACCGATACCACCGGCGAGCCCAGCCCCGCCGATCGCTACCTGAGCACCCTGTCTGCCCCCGCTTCCGAACCCCGGCCGAACCGGGATCCTGGACCGGCCGAGGCCGGGGATCACACCTGAGGGTCACGGGCAGGGCCGACATGGAGGGTGCTGCTTCGTCTGCGCGGGAGCCGAAGCGTCCGTTGAGCGTCGACCGGATCACCGACGAGGCTGCTGCCATCGCTGAGATCATTCCCCACGCTGGGTCGAGTACCTCTCCCGGCGTCCGCGCGCTACGACCCTGCCTGCCGCGGAATCAGGGCGTCCAACGCGGTCGGCGCGCCTCACTTCGTCGCGACGGGGAAAGTACTCGGCCGGTTCGGCGCCTAGCGGCAAGGTGTGCTGGGTTCGTTCCCCGATCAGGGTCTGGTGCTCTCGGGCCGCGAGCTGTCTCGGTGGCGGGCGATTCTTGAGGCGTAGTCGGTCGGTCTGATGCCGGTCAGGGTGTGGAAGTCGCGGACGAAGTGGGCCTGGTCGGCGTAGCCGGTCTCGGAGGCGATCTGCTCCCAGCGCGGTGCCCCGGGCTGGTCGAGGCGCCGGCGGACCGCGTCGAGACGCACTAGGCGAGCCGCGGTCTTGGGGCGCAGACCGACCTGCTCGGTGAAGCGGTGGATGAGGTGCTTGTGGCTCCATCCCACCTCGCGGGCCAGCGCGCCGATGGGCACCGACCCACCGGTTTCCACGAGCCGCTGGTAGGCGTAGCGGACCTCGGCCCTCGGTCGGCGACCGCGCTCGCAACGCCGCAGCAGGAGCTCGTCGACCAGCGCCCACCGCTCGGGCCATCCGGCGGCGCCACGGAGCCGTTCGGCCAGCCCGGACGCGGCCGGCCCGATGAGGTCGGCGAGATCGATGGTGCCTGCCCCCAGCTGGTCCATCGGCAGGTCGAGCACGGTGTAGGCGCCGAGGGGCTCGAGCGAGACCTCGACGTACGAGGGAGCGCACGCCCCGTCGACCACGACGTGCTCGGCGTGTGGGCCCATGACGAACGTCGGGGTGCGGTGCGGCGAGTCCGCCAGCTTGACCACCAGGTTGACGGTGGTGGAGGCCGGGACGACGAGGTGGCGGGGAGTGCTCGGCGCGGAGATCCCGAGGTGGTCACGCGCAAGCACCGGGCGCAGCGCCGGGTGCGGCCGGGCGTGCACGCGCGGCCAGCGCGCCTGCTCGGGCTCGGCCGGTGTCTCGAGGGCGTCAGGCGACGCGAGGGGGTCGGGGGTCAACTCTCACCTCTCCGTCCGGCGCCTCCCACGCGCACCAGGTCCCCGGCGAGCGCGGCTTCGAGTCGCGCCCGGCTCGGCTGGGGCGCCTGCGGCACCTCGTCCGCCGACACGTCGCGCACCCTCGCGACGAGCTCGGGGTCGCCATAGACGTCCTCGGGGGTGCCGACCATGCCCATGATGCGGCACACGGCGCGAAAGGCCAGGGGGTCGCGCTGGGCGGCGGCCCGCAGTTCGGGGAACGTCAACGTGGCGGTCGGGGCGGGCACGGGGGGTGGCGGGGCCTCGTGGACGGTGTGGCGCAGCATCGCCAGGCGCGCCGCGTCGGCCCGGGCCTGGTCGAGGTAGAAGGGGACGACGTGCTCCTCGACGGCACGGTCCATCGCGACGGCCTGCGCCGCGGGGTCCTCGCTGCTCGCGACGGCGTCGGCGAGGTCGGCGACGGTGCGCAGGGTCATGCTGAGCCCGCGTCCAAAGGTCGGGTTGGTGGTGCAGACGGCGTCGCCGATCGCGATCAGCCCGGTCGCCACCGGCCGGTCGCCGACGGCGAGACGACGCAGGGTGTTGTGCAGCCCGCCCATGACGGCGACGTCGGTGGTCGGCGCGAGGACGTCGAGCCACGGCCGCAGGAACGGCACGGTCCGCAGCACCGCGTCGAAGACCGCCGGGTCGCGGGCACCACGGAAACGGTGGTCGGAGACGAGTGGGGCGACGGCCAGTTGCATGGTGGCGTTGTCGCCGGCCCAGATGCCGGCGGTGAACTCGTCGAACCCCGCGACGACGCGTGTGGTGACCGGGCCGGGCAGCTCCCGGCCGCGCACCCGGTACTGGCGGCCGTAGTACGCGAGGCCGCACGGGGCGACGGCCTGCGGGCGCGGGCGCGCGCCGATCGCGGTGATCCACCGCTCGAGCGGGACGCGGCGACCCCCGGCGACGACGACCAGATCGCCGGCCAGCGCGCCGTGGTCGGTGAACACCCCGCCGACGTGGGGCGGGTCGCCGGGGCCCGCGCGCAGGCCGGTCACCGCGACGCCGTGGCGCAGGTCGACCCGAGGTTCGGAGGCGGCGGCGCGGCCGAGCACCCAATCCAGCGTCGACCGGCGGGTCATCAACGGCCGGAGCCGGTCGTCGCCCGGGCGCGGCGACCGGTCCTGCAGTGTCGGCGGCATCTGGCTCTCCAGCGACGCATCCTGCGCGCCGGCTCTCCCGAGAGCCTCGGCCACGTCGGGCAGCCGCTCGCGTAGGACCTCCCGGAACGTCGTGAGCAGGACGTGCGGCTGCACGATCTGAGGCGCCGTCGCCCGGTGCGCACGGGCGGCTGCGGTCTCGACGTCGACCGCGGGCTGCAGGTGGTCGCGCTCCAGCACCGTGATGTCGTGCCCGTCGCGGGCGAGCACCATCGCCGCGCACAGCCCGGCGGCGCTCGCGCCGACCACGATGATCCGCATGGCCGGGCACGCTAGGACGGGCGACCGACCGCCGTCTTGAACGGACTTCACCGCCAGGTCCAGTGGGGTCAAGCGAGGCCAGACCGTTACGCGACGCTCTCTCGTCGCGACGCGGGTGCATTCCTTTCAAGACCTCGGCTGTCCGCCTTCGTAACGTCGACCCGGCCGCGGTGGCCCGGGGCCCCCGATCACCGGACCGGGAGGGCCGTCGGAGAGGGATCGATCATGTGGAAGAAGCTCTCGTCCGCCGCCCGCACCCACGTGGCGAGCCTGGTCGTGGCGTGTGGGGGGTTCCTGGTGCTGCTCGTCGCCGGGGTTCCGGAGTTGCAGCCGTTCCCGCCAGGTGTCCCAGTACTGCTCGTGGCGGCCCTCGCGGTGCTCGTGTTCCCAGGGCGGCGCTGGGTCCCGCTGATCGGGGTGGCCCTGTGCCTGGTCATCGCCTTCGGCGCCTTCGTCATCTACGAGGGCACGCTGATCCGGCTGGCCGACCCGGGCGCGGCCACGCTGTTCCTCGGGACGGTCCTGCAGATGGGCGGGGTGATCGCGGCGATCGTGGCCGGGGCGGTGGCCGCGCTCGCGCCGCACCGCAGCCGGTCCCAGCGGGTCTGATCGTGCCCGGATCTCCGCGTCGAGCGCTCCGCGCCGACTACGACCGCGACCCGGTACGCTTCGCGGCCAACCAGGCGGCCACCGCCGAGTTCTCCCTCGTCGGCGACGTCCACGGCCCCGTCGCCCGTCGGCTTGCGGCGACGGGCACCGCCACCGTCCTCGATCTCGGCGGCGGCACCGGGACGCTCGCTCGCGCGCTCGCCGCCGAGGGGCTCGCGACGGTCGTGGTGGACGCCGCCGCGCACGTCGCCTGGTCCCCTCGGCCGGCGGTGCGCGCCGACCTGCGCGCGCTGCCGTTCCGCGACGCGTCGTTCGCGGCCGCAGCGTGCTTGTGGGTGCTCTACCACCTCGAGGAGCCCCGCACGGCCCTGCGCGAGGCGGCTCGCGTGCTCGCGCCCGGCGGGCGGTTCGTCGCCTGCACCTCGGCGCGCGACAACGACCCCGAGCTGGCGTCGGTGCTCCCCGGCTGGGGCGTCCCGGGCACGTTCGACGCCGAGGACGCCGCCGACCTCGTCGCCGCCGAGTTCGACGTGGTCGAGGTCGAGCGCTGGGACGCGCCGCTGATCCACCTGCCCGACCCCGGCGCGCTCACGCTCTTCCTGCGCGGGCGGGGGCTGTCCGCGACTGAGGCGCGCCATGCGGCCGCGCGGCTCGTGGCCCCTATGGACGTCACGAAACGGGGATGCCTGGTCTGGGCACGGCGGCCCTGACCACCTACGTCCGCGCGGTGCACCTGCTCGTCCTCGTTGCAGCGTGTGCGGGGGTCGCCGGCGGACGGACGACACGATTGAGCGCGTGCCACGGAGGCTCCTCCCATGTCCATCACGTCACCGGCCCGGGCCGCGAGCGCACGTCCCCGGTCGGCAGCGGGCGCCCGGCGGGTACTCCTGCTGCTGCACCTGGCCATGGGCCTCGGGTGGCTGGGGGTGACCTCGGCGTTCGTCGTCCTCACCGTCTGGCTCCTCGACGTCCGCGACCCGGCCACCGTCCGCACCGGTTACCTGGTGCACGAGCTCCTCGTCGTGTGGGTCGCGCGCCCCGCCGCGATCGGTGTCGCGGCCACCGGAATGTTGCTCGCGCTGACGGCCGGTCGCCGCCGCGCTCCCCGCTGGTGGCTGTGGTGGGTGCCGGCGAAGCTGGCGTTGGTCGTCGCCACCGTGGTGGTGACGGTCAGCGTCTCGCCCGCCGCGCTGCGATTCGCCGTCGGCCACGCCGATACCGTCGGCAGCCCCGCCTACACCGACATCCAGCACGCACTGGTGCTGGTGGCGATCTACCACGTCGCCATGATCACCGCTGCGGCCCTGCTGGCGATCTCCCGGCCGGGCACCCGCTTCCGCAGCGCCCGCCGATCGGCGGTGGCGCCGTGAGCACCGCTCCGGCTCGTCCGACCGGTCGCCCGTTTCAACTTGGGGTGCACACCCGCCGCGCGGTCCTCATCACCCACATCGCCTCCGCCGGCGCGTGGCTGGGCGTCGACGTCGCCATGGCCGTCCTCATCGTCACGGCGATGACCGCCGACGAGCCCGGCACCCTCGCGTTCAGCCTCCAGGCCCTCGACGTGGTGTCGATCTGGCCGCTGCTGGCCTGCGGGCTCCTCTGCCTGCTGTCCGGGGTCGTCCTCGGTGTGGGCAGCAAGTGGGGCCTACTGCGGTACTGGTGGGTGGCGGCCAAGCTCGTGCTCAACCTCGTCCTGACCGGGCTGGTCCTCGTCTCGTTGCGCGCCGAGGTCGTCGAGCAGGCCGCCCTCGCTCGCCGCTCCGCCGCCGGCGAGGTGGTGACGTACGACCTGAGCAACCTCATCTACCCGCCGACGGTCTCCCCCACCCTGCTCCTGGTCGCGATCGCCCTCTCCGTGATCAAGCCGTGGGGACGCATCCGAGACCGAGCGCGACGATCTCGGCCCCGCCCGTGGCGTCAAGCCTCCGCCGACCCCGATCCAGAGTTGCGGGGGCTCGCCGGGCAGCAGACGCCTCGATCGGCGCAAGCCTGAGCAAGGAGCCGTGCTCTCGCGGCGAGCCGTGGTGGAAGCGGCTCATCTCCCGCGGGTCGCTCCGGCTGGGTCATCGGTGGTCGCAAGCGATCGCCCAAGGGCGCCCACGAGTGCCGGTTCGTCATCGGGTCGCCCACCCAGGCCGAGGTCGACGACCGGTTGCGTCGAGCCCACGAGCTCGGCCGGCGCGACAGGCACGCTCCACCGCCTTCATGGCGTGCTCCGTCCGGAGCCGGGCTCGTGTCCTCGATGACGCGTTCGCACGCCACCAGGTCCTCCAGAGGGCCACGCTCGGATCGAGCCCTCACGCGGGCTCGACCTGGTCGCGGCCCGAGGGATCAACGGCGTGGTCTCGCGTGCTCGGGAGAGGCGCGTGGGCAAGTGTCTCGCGCATCTGGGCGACCGCGCGGTGTAGCACGGCGAGGGGGCGCAGCCACAACGTCGCTTCCGCGACGAGACCGTTCGCGTCGCTCCGCCACATCAGGATGCCCTCCGCCGTGTCCCCGTCCACTCGTCCTGTGAACTGAGAAGCGGAGCGCGCAGGGTCGGCGAATTCGTGGATCACACGGATGTCCCTCACGACACCCGCGATGGCGGTCAGCAGATGCGCGACGTCGTCGCGTCCGGTGTAGGCGGCGACCGGGCTGTGGAACACCGCGTCCTCCGCGAGCAGCGACGCCACAGCACTCGGGCTGTGGGCCGCGAGCAGCGCCCGGAGGGGGGCACCCGGGACTACCTCGCGTTCGGGTCGCCGATCACCAGGTGGGTCGGTGTCTTGGCGTAGGTGGTTCAGGACGGCCTCGGTCGCGTCGCCGAAGACGTCGATCTCGTGGGGGGTCAGCCGGTCGATGAAGTGGTGGCGGACCGAGTCGAGGTGGTGGGGCGCGGCCTTCTCGATGACGTCCTGCCCGTGCTCGGTCAGCGCCACCACGGTTGCTCGCGAGTTGGTGGGGTGCTTCTCTCGGCGCACCAGGTCGCGGCGCTGCATGCGGTCGAGGTGGTGGGCGGTGCGGCTCGTCGACCAGAGCATGCGGTCGGCCAGGTCGACGAGGCGCACCCGGCCCCCCGTGGCCTCGGACAGGACCACGAGCACCGTGTAGTCGGGCTCGGACAGCCCGGCGTCGCGGGCCAGGTCGCGGGAGATTTGCAGGTCCAGCAGTGCGCGCATCTTCATGTAGCCGCGCCACGCCCTGGCTTCACGATCGCTGAGCCACCGATCTCCACTCATGGCGCCAGCCTATGAGTTGACGTGTCAGCTCAGCAAGTCTACCGTCACGCTGACATGTCAGCTCGAACGACACCGAGTGGCCGTCCTGCCGCGTGAAAGGGGTTCCGATGCCGACCCTCAACGTGATCGTCGCGAGTACTCGCCCAGGCAGGGTCGGGCCGGCCGTGACCGGCTGGTTCATCGCCCCGGAGCCCACGCGGCTGAGAGAGGCGCCGGCCGGCCTGCGCTCCTCGGCCTCCGCCGCGGCAACATCGCCGCGCGGGGTCCGCTCATGAGGGCCGCGGTGTTCGACCGATACGGACCGCCCGAGGTGTTGCAGGTGGTGGACCTCCCCGCGCCGGCACCGAGGCCGGACCAGGTGCGGGTGCGGGTGCGGTCCGCCGGGGTACAGCCGTTCGACACCTACGTGCGGCAAGGGTTGCCGGGGTTCTCCGCCCAGGCATTTCCTCAACAACTGGGCCAGGAATTCTCCGGCGTCGTGGACCAGGTCGGTGGTGCCGTCACCGGATGGGTCGACGGCGACGAGGTGCTCGGCTGGGCACACATGACCTCCCACGCCGAGTACGTCCTGACCGGCGCGAACGCGCTCGTGCCCAAGCCGCGCGACGTGACCTGGGACGAAGCCGGCGCCCTGTCGTCGTCGGGTCAGACCGCCTGCACGGCGCTGCGCGCACTGCACGTCGGGTCGGGGCAGACCGTGCTCATCCACGCCGCCGCCGGCGGGGTGGGCACGATAGCCGTGCAACTGGCCAGGGCGTGGGGCGCGCGGGTGATCGGTACGGCCAGCGCGACCAACCACGCCTACCTGGCCGGTCTCGGCGCGATCCCGGTGGCATACGGCCCCGGGCTCACCGATCGGGTTCGGGCCGTCGCGCCGGGCGGTGTCGACGCCGCGCTGGACGCGGCCGGTGGACAGGCGTTGCGCGACTCGCTCGGTCTCGTCCAGGACAGGAGCAGGATCGCCACCCTGGTCGATCACGACCAGGCAGACCGCCTCGGTGTGCGCGGGGTGCGGGCACGGCTGTGCGCAGAGCAGCTCGACGAGCTCACCGCACTGCACCGGGCCGGCGTGTTGCGCATCCTGATACGCGAGAGCTTCCCGCTCGAGCGAATCGCGGACGCCCACCGAGCGATCGAAACACGGCACGGCCGCGGAAAAATCGTCCTCCGGATCGCGAACCAGGGGCAGGGAAAGCATGCCTGACGAACCCGCGCCACAGAACACCGCGCCCCGCAGGCTCGGAAAAGGCGAGCGCGAAGAGTTTCTCGCCGAGCCTCATATCGGTGTGCTCAGCGTGGTCAGCGAGGACGAGCGTCCACCGTCCACCCTGCCGACCTGGTATGCGTACGAGCCGGGCAGGAGCATCCTGGTCATCGCCCGCCAGGGAAAGCGGAAGTCCAGACTCATCAGGCGGGCGGGCAAGGTGTCGTTCTCGGTTCAGCGCCCCCAAATCCCTGACAAGTACGTCACCGTCGAGGGAACGGTGACCAGGCAGGACGTAGCGACCCGGGACGATCTCCTGAGTATCGGCCGCCGCTATCTTCCCGCAGATTCCGTCGACTCGTGGGCCGACTGGGAACTGCGCGGCGGGAACGGCAGCGGCGACCCGGAGTGCATCGAGATTCGAGCGGACCGGTGGCTGACCTCCGACTTCGGTGGCCCGCCGTGACGCTCGCCGCCATCCTCGCCCTCGGCGCCAGCCTGGGCTGGGGAATCTCCGACTTCCTCGGCGGCCGCAAGAGCAGCGCGCTCACTCTGTTACCGGTTCTGGTGGTGTCCCAGCTCGCGTCGCTGGTGCTGCTGGCCGGTGGCGTGATGCTCATCGGCGGGGCTGTGCCTCCGGGCGGTTCCGTCCTGGCCGCGGCGCTGGCCGGCCTGGGCGAGGTGGTGGGCGTCGCCGCCCTGTACCGCGGCCTGGCCGTCGGCGTGACCAGCGTGGTCGCGCCCGCCGCCGCCGTCGCGCCGGCCCTACCGCTCGTCGTAGGGCTGGCGCTCGGGGACGCGCCGACACCGATCCGCGGCGCCGGGCTGGTGGTCGTCGTCCTCGGCGTGGTGCTCACCGCCTACCAGCGCACCTCGGCAGCGATCGACCGACGCCGGGGCCTCGTCAGCCTCACCTACGGGCTGGTCTCCGCCGGCGGGTTCGGCACGTTCTTCGTGGCGATGGACGCGGCCAGCGACGGCGGCGTCCCGTGGGCATTGCTCGTCGCCCGGCTCACCGCGGTCACCGGCGTCCTCCTGGTGGCAGTCACAGCCCGCGCCCGGATGCGGGTCGCCCGCGGGCACCTGCCCGCGCTGGCGCTGATCGGGATCCTCATCGTCGCGGCCGACGCCCTCTACGCCACGGCGTCCACCGTGGGTGAGCTGAGCGTGGTGGCCGTGCTCAGCGCGTTCCACCCGGTGGTGACGATCGCGCTGGCGTGGATCTACCTGCGCGAGAGGGTCAGCCCGATCGGTCAGGCCGGGATCGCGCTGACCGTGTGCGGGGTCATCGCGATCACCGCGACCTCGAGCACGTGAGCCCGGTGGCTTGCGACGAGGTGATGGCGACGGGCGGCTGCCTGGGGACGACGAGGCCGACGGCGGTCGCCGGGTCGACAGCGTGGGCGGGCTACCTAGCTGCCGCGGTCGGCTCGGCGTTCGCCGCTGTGAGCCTGTATTGGGCTGCCGGGGGCACTGCCGGGCTGTGCACCATCGGAGGCCCCGTCGAAGATCTCACTCGAGCCCGCGACCCGCAGTTCATCGCACTGCTGTGGGCCACCGCCGTCGCGAAGATCATCGGTGCCGTACTCGGCCTCGCCCTGGTTCGGCCCTGGGGACAGCGGGTTCCCCGGCGCACCCTGTTCGCGGGCGCCGAGGCGGCCGCGGTGCTGTTGACCCTCTACGGCGCCGTACAGACCGGCGCGGTGGCGCTCGCCGCCACCGGGTTCCTCGACGTCGAACCGATCGACCCGACCGTGCTGCGGTGGCGGATGTTCCTCTGGGAGCCGTGGTTCCTGGTCTGGGGCTTGTTGCTGGGTATCGCGGTGCGGCAGCGCCGCCGCCGTCCCATTATCGAGAGGACTCCCCGATGCAGCTGATCGCCGTCGCCGCCGGCGTCCTGACGGTGCTGCTCGGTTTCGCCGGCCCGGTGGGCGCGGCACCAGCCCCGCCGGCACCGGACCCGGCCGTGATCGACCGCTATCTGGCCGAGGCACTCGCCGCGACCCGCCTACCCGGAATGGCGGTCGCGATCACCCACGGTTCCCGAGTCGTCCATCTGGCCGGCATCGGCACGGACGGGCGAGGCGGGCGCGTGACGCCGCGTAGCCAGTTCCGGCTCGCGTCCCTGAGCAAATCGTTCACCGCGACCGCTGTCCTGCAGCTCGTGACCGCCGGGCGCATCGACCTCGACGCCCCCGTACGCCGCTACCTGCCCCGTTTCGCCCTCGCCGACCCGGGCGTCTCCGCCCGCCTCACCGTGCGCCACCTGCTGAACCAGACCGGCGGGATCGCCGACGCCGGATTCCCCGCCGTGACCGCCGACGAGCACGACCTCACCCGGCGAGTGGCGAGCCTGCGCACCGCCGAGCCGGTGAGCCCGCCCGGTGTCGAGTTCCACTACTCGGACCTGAACTACCAGGTACTCGCCCGGTTGATCGAGGTCGTGACCGGGAGGCCGTGGGCGCAAGACCTCGACGAGGAGGTGTTCGCCCCACTCGGGATGACGAGCACCTTCGCAACGACCACCGCGGCGCAGGCCGGGCGGGTCGCACCCGACCTCGCCCAGGGCCACGTTCTGGTGTTCGGCCAACCCGCGGCCCGCCCGGAGCTCGACGGTCTGGTCGCCGGATCGACCGGGGTGATCTCGACCGCCGAGGACATGGCGCGCTGGCTGATCGCGCAGTCGCCCGACGGCGGTCGGGTTCTGCCCCCCTCCGTCGGCGCACTCCGACACCACCCACCACCAGGGGTGGTGGGCGGGTACGCGATGGGCTGGCAGGTCGTCACCCCGGCGCACGACCCGCGACGCATCGAGCACACGGGGGTGCTCTCGACCTTCTCGGCGGTCCAGGTGCTGCTGCCCGACAGCGGCTACGGATTCGCCCTGCTCTACAACGGACACAGTCAGCTGGCCGACACCGCGGGCGTCACGGCCGGGCTCGCCGCGCTGCTCAGCGGGGACGGCGAACCCGACCCCCCGCGCAGCACCACACTCGTCTCGGCGGTGATCGGCGGGGTGTGCGTCCTCGTGCTGCTGGTGCGGGTGCGCTCGCTCACCCGCATCCGGTCCTGGCGCCGGCGTCGGGCGGGCCGGCCGTGGTGGACGGCCGCACCCGGCATCGTGTGGCTGATCCTCCCGGTCGTGATCCTCGCCGGGCTGGTGGAGCTCGTCCGGGTCGCTGCGGCAGGCCGGGTGTTCACCTTCTGGCAACTGTGCCTGGCGATGCCCGACGTGGCCGTCCTGCTCGCCGTCGCAGGGGTCACCGGCTCCACGCTCGCCGTCGCGCGCATCGCTGCCCTCGTCCGGGCGACCGAGGCGCACGCATGGCGGTGACGAGCATCCTGTGCACCCCTCGGAGCGGCGCTGACGCGCAGGCGAGCGTCTCCGAAGCGCAGCGGCGGGAGTTCCTCGAGGTGGGCGTGGCCTACGTGGGCTTCGCGGTCGACCACCGCCCGCACTTCGAGGTGATGCACCGCCCTGACCTTCACGCCGAGGACCCGACGGTGCGGGCCGCGCGAAAGCGCGCCAGCGAGCCGCTCTACCCGGGGGGCCGGCGTGGCCCTTGACGGCTGGCGCCGGGCACAGGGACCTCGAGACGTCCCGGCCGTCACGCGGCAGTCCACCGGCACCGGGGAGCGCGCCAACGGGTTCAGCTCGTTGGTGGCGCGCCTGCGCTCCCACACGCTTCGGTAACCATCGGGTTACGTGGTTCGGGCCCACAGGAGCGCGGGAACGAGCACAACGACGGCGAGATGGACGAAGAACAGTGACACCTGGGTCGCAGGCGTGGCGTCCACGAGGAAGATCGGAATCATCGACACGATGACCACCACGGCCGCCGTACCCACCCAGATCCCGACCGCGTGACGGGTGAA
Source organism: Actinomycetospora sp. NBC_00405 (assembly GCF_036044095.1). Lineage (NCBI taxonomy): Bacteria > Bacillati > Actinomycetota > Actinomycetes > Pseudonocardiales > Pseudonocardiaceae > Actinomycetospora > Actinomycetospora sp. NBC_00405. Next base: position 4,623,546 of record NZ_CP107938.1, on the reverse strand, counting down.
TCGCTCAAGCAGGGCCAGGACCGCCCAGCCGAGCCCGGCGACCACGAGAGTGACCACAGCCGTGGTGGTGACGTCGATGGTCACCGAACCGGCCGGATCGCGCAGGACGTAGTCAGCTCCGGCGAGCCGACCGATAGCCCACACGGCGGCGGTGACGGCGACGGTGGCGCCGACACCGGCGAGACGTCGGAGATACCGCGGTCCTCCCGGGCCGGGCGGAACGGACTGGACGGGCTGAACGGTCTCGAGGTCATTCATGTCGTTCGTCATGACCGAAGCGTCCGACCTCGAGTCGAGACGAGGTCAAGGCCTCGGCCAGAACCCAATCCACCCAAGCCCATCGCCGGCTTGCTGCCCACCCGGACGCGGAGTCCGCGCGGAACCGACCTCGTAGCCTCAGGCCACGATCAGCGTTCGGTAGCCCAGGACGAGCGCCCCGCCATCGAGGTACGCGCTTCGGTGGGCTCGTGGCACCCACGTCGGGTAGTGGCGCAGCAGCCGGTCTGACCTCGTCGTCTTCCGACACACCGGGTTCTCGCCGACAGGCGAGCCTGCCGGGTGCTCGAGCGGCATCTGCGCTGCTCAGCGGCGTGCAGCGTCCACGACCCGCACCACGACGCCGATTCTCGACCCAGAGTTCGAGGTTCTCGATCATCGGGGTACCGACGAAGTCGCTGATCGAAGACTTGTGGGCCCCGTGGGACTCGAACCCACAACCACCGCATCAAGAGATTCCCGTGCTCCGCCCTCACACAGCCTCAACCAGCAACTCTGGTTGCAGCGCAAGCCTCCTGAACCGACGAACCCTCCCTCAGGGTCACGTGACCAGACTGCCAGCTCCGGACTCCACTGAACGCGGGGCGGAGCAATGTCCAGACCTGGCCCGCTCGTCAGTCTTCCGCCGTGACGAGGCGTCTTCCGTGTGATGAGCCTCGTTGAGGCTTGCCGTCCCAGCCCGCCGCAAGTAACATACAAACATGTTCGTATCTATGATCGTCGGATGACCGCGTTGGACCGCCGGCCGCGGACGCAGGCCGACCGTCGTGCTCGCACCCGCGACGCGTTGCTCGAGGCCGCCGCGAGGGGAATCTCCACCCACGGGTACAGCGCCCTCGGGCTCGAGCAGGTGGCCAATGAGGCCGGGTACTCGCGCGGCGCGCTCTATCATCAGTTCGCCGGCAAGGAGGAGCTGGCGCTCGCGGTGGTGCGGTGGATCGACGAAACCTGGGCCGCAGAGGTCGCCCAACCGTCTCTCGCCGAGGCCACCCCGACCGACACGCTGCTGACGATCGCCCGCCAGCACGCGATCTACTGCCGCCGCGACGTGGCGAGGGTCATGAACGTGCTTCACGTGGAGTTCGGCGGCCGCGAGCATCCCGTCGGGCGCGCGGTCGAGGAGATCGTCGAGCGGCTCCTGGTGTGGTGCACGGACCTGATCGTCGCCGGCCGCGCGGACGGGTCGCTGCCCGCAGGCCCGCCCCCACGCGAGACCGCCGACGTGTTCCTCAGCGTCGTCGAGGCCGTGGGCGTAACGGTCGCCGGTCGAACACCGCACGACGTCGAGCTGATGGAGCGCGCGGTTCGCGGAGTGCTTGGACTACCACCCACGACATCAGGCGATCAGGAGGAGTCATGACCCTTGCCCACACCCCTCCCAGCAAGAGTCCGCTGACCACGGCCGCCGGTTGGATCGCCGTCGCGTTCGGCACCGTGCACGTGGTGGTCGCCCCGCTGGATACCTCGGCGACCTGGAAAGAGGTCTGGGCCGCGGGCTGGTGGAACACATTCACCCTCGACCCGCCGACCACGTTCGGCCAGGCCGAACTCTCGTCGGTGTTCTGGACCACGCTCGGCAGCTTCGGGGTGCCGATCCTGGCCCTTGGGTGCCACATCCTCTGGTCGGCCCACCGGCACCAGCGCGTGCCGGGCCGGCTGGGATGGCTCGTCCTGTTGTGGGGTGTGGCCTTCGTGACCGCCCTGCCAGCCTCCCCGGGCTGGACGATCCCGGTCATCGGTGCCCTCGTCATCGCCGGAGACCGCCCGCGTCGTCCCGGCCGGCCCGTCGTGCCGACGACGCCAGCCCGGGAGGACCGGGGACGTCTCGATGTCGCCGACGTCCCGAGGCAGGGAGTGTCCCGTGGGCGGTGAGGAGCAGGTACAGCGCGACCGCAGCAGGCCGACGCCTGTCCGCGGAGAATCGACGACCCCTGATGCCCGACCGTTGACCATCGCCCCGCCGCCCGTGCCTCCTCCTCGGCACTGCACGGGTGCCACGCGGAGTCCTCACCTGCCCCGTCCTGTCCATCAGCGGCGGCGCCGACCGCAACGTCTCAGCCCGCATCTCGCGCTCCATCGCCCGCCGCTACGCCGCCGAGCACCACATCCACCCCGACCGCGGGCACTGGATGATCGCCGACTCGGTTGCCAAAGAGATCGTCCCATCGGTGATCGAGTGGCTGCACCGGACCGCAGTCGCGTCCACCACCCACAACCACACGAAAGTCTGACCATCATGGCGCTCTCGAGCTTCTACCCCGTCATCTGCTCGGACCGCCTCGCGCAGACCCGCGACTTCTATCTCGAGCGTCTCGACTTCGAGGTGACCTTCGACGCGAGCTGGTATGTGAGCCTCCGTCGGCGCGCCAGTCCATTCGAGCTCGCGATCGTCGACGCCGAGCACTCGATCCCGGAAGGCTTCCGCTCAAGCGTCGCCGGTCTCATCCTCAACTTCGAGGTCGACGACGTCGACGCGGAGTACCGCCGCCTGATCACCGACGGCGGACTCGGACCCCGAATCGAGCTGCGCAGCGAGGACTTCGGGCAGCGGCACTTCATCGTCAGCGACCCGGCAGGCGTGCTGATCGACGTGATCACCGAGATCCCGCCCAACGCCGAGTTCGCAGGGCAGTTCACCACCGCGCCCCCTACCGACGCGCGGCAGTGACGCCCGCCGCCTCGGGAGCAGCACTTCGTGGGGCCGCACTCTGCCGCGACCACCTGCCGCGCCAGCTGCTCGCCCTTTCAGAGAAGGCCCCCGCGACCGAAACCCTCTGCTCGCCCGTCCACATCGAGCACGCACGCCTGAACTGACGTGATCGGCCCTACCCCCGTGTGTGGACGTCGAGCGGGATGGCCCTAAGCGCCACGCACGAGAAGCGGACGGTCAGGCGTTGCGCACCATCACCGACACGCCGTCGCAGAACGTGGGTCGCCGAGCTGTGCGAGATCACAGGCGAACCGAGGGCCCACCCTTGCACGTCGGCCCACCGCGGCACTCGGGCGGACCGCCACCCGCGGACCTCCCCCGTAGCAACTTCAACGGCAAGTCACACACGAGCAACCGCTGCGCACGACCCGTCGGGGAGAAGACATGACGATCACAACATCGACCGTGGAGGTCGATGGAGGCCGGCTCGACGTCGAATCGTGGGGAGACCCGGGCGATCCGACCGTCCTCCTGCTGGCCGGCACCTCCTGCACGAGGGACTGGTGGCCCCCGTCGTTCTGTCACTCGCTCATGGCGAGAAAGGCGCTCGTCATTCGGTTCGACCAGCGCGACACCGGCTCGAGCACGCATTGGCCGGTCGGCGCACCGGCATACGGGCTGCCCGACCTCGTCGATGACGCGATCGCGGTCCTCGACGCACTCGGTATCTCCGACGCACACCTCGTCGGCTTCTCCCAGGGCGGTTGGGTGGCGCAGAACCTCGGGGTGCACCACCCCGACCGAGTAGCCTCCCTCACTCTCGTCGCGACCCGCCCGATCGCGCACGGCCCGGCAGATCCGGACCTACCCGAGGTCACCGGCGGGCTCCTCGCGGCCTGGGACGCGCTCACTGAACCGAACTGGGACGACCCCGCCGCCATCGTCGATTACCTGGTGGAGGGCGAGCGAGTCCTCGCCGGCGACCGTTTCGACGAGTCTGCCGTGCGGTCCGTCTGCGCGGCCGCCGTCGCGCGGTCACGGGAACCCCGAGAGCTCCGATCCATCGACAACCACACGATCATGAACACCGGCCCGCGCTGGCGCGAGGCGTTGGGTCGGATCGTCGCCCCGACCACGGTGCTGCACGGTGCGCTCGATCCACTCTTCCCGCCCCCCAACGGCGAGTCGCTCGCCCAAGAGATCACCGGAGCGGAGTTCCGGCTCCTGCCCGGAGTCGGTCACGAGTTGCCCGAGCGTGCCTGGCTCGCGGTGATTGACGCCATCGCCGATCACTTCGTCGGCGAGTCCGGACCTGCGTGAACCGAAGGCCGACCTCGTACGGCTGGAGCACCGAGCAGCCGCCGGTCGGCGGCTAACGCGGCCGGCGGCGTCGAGTCCGAGCTCGTCGAGGCGGCCCTCTTCGAGCGTGCGCACGAACGGCTCCTAGAACCGACCGATGACCTCGTCGTCATCATGCTTCCTCTCGGTCTCTCGGTCGCACCGAAGCAGTCGGCCTGACCGTCGCGGGTCGAGCTCGCAAGGCTCTGCTTGCGGCCCAGATGACGTCGCAGGTGAGGCTCCCTCGGCAGCTCGGCGCGCTTGTTGCCTGGCTGGTCCGGGCCCGGGCTGCGCTCCGCGGTAGACAGGACTACCGGGGCTGATCACCACGAGCCGCGCAGCTGAGCACAAGCCGATTCCCGGACCTGCTCATCGAGTGGGCCCCGTGGGACTCGAACCCACAACCGACGGATCAAGAGATTCCCGTTCCCTGCCTCACACAGCGACTCTGTTCGCAGAGCCGGCCTCACGGGACTACTCCACGCGCAACAGTTGTCACCGTTGTTCTCCACGATCTGCTCCACGACAAGATCGCCAACGCCCCGTCACCACTCTGGCCGCCGCCGAATGCGGGCGGTGGTTGCCAGCCAGCAGCGGCCTTTCACCGTAGGTCGACCGCTTCGCGGTCCGAGAGGCTCTGCAGGGCGTGCAGCACCAGCGCCGGGGCCACCACGCGCCGTCGTGGGATGAGACCCCGTCTCGCCCATCACCACTCACCCGTCACCGTCTTCGTGACTCGTGGGGACTCTCCTGAGGCCGGTGGCCGTGTCCAGGGCGAAGCGCCTGGCCGCCGTCGCGTCTCCTGCTGCTGCCGGTCGCCACCGTGGTCTCAGGCAAGTCTGTCGGTACCAGCGACGGGCGGATCATCACGGCAGCGAACAACGTGCACCGCTTCGACCGCGGAGCGACGAACCGCGCAGCTCGATCATCCGACAACTGCGCGAACCATCAGCTCAGGCCGTTGCGGGCTCGGACGATCCATGCTGCGGAGCGGTAGTAGACGCCGCGATGCGGAACGTGGTGGGCGACGAGGTCGTCGTGGAGAAGGTGCAGTGCTCGGGCCCGGGTGCCGGCATCGAGGTCGGCGAGCAGCCCGGCGTGCTGGCCGGACTGGAAGGCCACGGCCTGTCGGGAGACGCCGGCGGCGCGGCCGACCTCCGCGAGAGCCACGGGCGCGACGCCGGAACTCCGGCGGGCGAGGTGCAGGCACGAACGACATCCTCCCCGGCGGACCGGGTCCGCCTCAGGCGACGTGTCCGGTCTCAGGGGCCAACCTCACAGTCGGTTTCGCAGTCATCCAGTCGATCATGCGTCGCGGTGCGCGCCCTCGACGCAACGTCGATTTGTCCCGCAGCATCTACTCCGGTGAGACCGGAATCCTTTGCTCGCGAGGCTGGTTCCGCTGTCGATGACGATCACCAAACCGGCCGGTGGCCATACATGCGGCCGCCCGGACGTGGCGAGGAGAACCGCCCGATGCCTACTCCCGCGATCGACGTCGTCGTGTTCGACGTTCTCGGCACCCTCGTCGACGAACCTGCCGGGATCCGCGCTGCTGTCCAGTGCGCGGCCCCTCACTGCGACGAGGGCTCGGTGAAGAAATTGCTCGCCCGGTGGCAGGCCCACGTCGAGAACGAGCAGCAGCGCATCCTCAGAGGCGACCGTCCGTTCGAGCCGAGCGAGGTCCTCGACGGCGAAGCCGCCCAGCTCGTCGCAGACAGCGTCGGCATCACCGACCCCGGCGTGGTCGCGACACTCGCTGCCGCAGGACAGCGCCTCCCACCCTGGCCGGACTCTCAGACCGGGCTGGCCCGCCTGGCCGAGCGATTCCCCCTCATCGGGCTGTCCAACGCCAGCCGCACGGCGCTGCTCGGGCTCAACGCACACGCCGGGTTGCGCTGGCACCAGGCCCTGTCCGCCGAATCCGCCGAGACGTACAAGCCCGCCGCCGCGGTCTACGGCCTCGCCCTCCAGGTCGCCGCCCGCCCACCTGAGCGCCTGCTGATGGTCGCCGCACACGCCTGGGACCTGCGCGGCGCACAGGCCCTCGGCATGCGCACCGCCTACATCGCCCGCCCAGTCGGCGAACCACCGGCGCCCGGCGACCAGTTCGACCTGCACGCCCAAGACCTCGACGATCTGGCCGATCAGTTGGACAAGACCTGATCGTTCACCCTCAAACCACCAGCCGAGGAGTTCGTCCTGCGCTGACCCGCCGAGCATCTCGCGCTGGACGACGCGCTGCACAACGCGCGTGCCGCGCTCGACCACGGCGTGTACGGGCTCGTCGCGCCCGGCCGCCGGTGCTTCCCCAGTGCGACGACCCGGGCCGATCCCGACAGCGGCGCCGGCTCGGCCGGTGCCGCCTCGTGGATGACACTGTCCCAGCGCCGAGGTCATCGGTCGGCTGGCCGGAGAGACCAGCTGCATCACTCTGGTCCGGGCCGTTATCGGCCGCGGCTCCCGTGGCGCCCGCCGGTCCAGCATGACCCCCGCCGGACTGCGGCTCCTTCAGGACCTGCGCCGCAGCCTGCCCGAACCCCACCCCGCTGTGGAACACCGAACCGGCAGGCGCCGACGCGCCGACGCGATCGGGGACGTCGCCCAGACTCACCCCGAACGAGAGGATCTGTACATCTGGGGCTCTACCCGCGCGCGCGACGCGATCAGAACCTCAACCTCGCGCGCCCTGGATCCCTGCCCTTCTTGATTCTCACTTGAACTGCAGGATGGATAGGGAGTTCCCGCCCGGGTCGACGATCCATGCAGCGTACGCGTGCCCGACGTCCGCGACTCCGTCCTCTGTCTTGATCCGGACGATGTCGTCACCATCTGCCGCCCTGTTCCAGGACATGTCGTATTCGAGGATCTCGACACCGCGTGACCGCAGCTGTTCCACCTCCGCCCGCACATCCTCCACGCGCCACGTGGCCTGGTCCTGTTCATCGGCGGTCCCGGTCGTGCTCGCCCCGATCGCCAGACGGCATTCGTTACCGCTCCTGAACCACACGGCGTAGTCGGTCTCGAAGACGATCTCGAGTCCGAGCTTGTTGGCGTAGAAGTCCCTCGACGCTTCGAGGTCAGTCGCCAGAAGGAGTACATCCATTGGATGGTCGCCGAGCATCCTCGTCTCCGCTCGTAGAAGCTATCGGGGGTCAGACCTGGCCGACGATCACGGCAGCCAGCGGTGAGGTGAGTCCGGGCCGCGAGCAAGCAGGTTCTCCCGAATACAGCCCGAGAGCTTCCCACCAGAAAGATCCTCCGCTCAGCGCCCGATCAAGCCTTGCACGCCGAGCGGCGCTGTGAACCAGGCGTGTCGTTCCGGCGGCTGCGGCGGGGATCGAGGGGCAGCCATCTTCCGAAGCGGTTCAGGTAGAGCTTCGGGTGAAGGTCACGTGAGTGACACCGCTCGGTGAAGAGGTGGCCTCGACCTGGTAGCCCTTCTCGAGGCCCTCCAGTCCGTCCCAGAGGCGTACGCCACGGCCGAGGAGGATCGGAACGACCGCGGTGTGCATGTGGTCGACGAGCCCGGCGGCGAGGAACTCGCGGACGGTGGTGGGTCCTCCGCCGATGCGTATGTCCTTGCCGTCCGCGTGTGCGCGGGCAGTCTCGAGCGCCTCGGCGGGCGAGGCGTCGAGGAAGTGGTACGTCGTGCCGCCCTCCATCTCGATCGGCGGGCGCGTGTGATGGGTCAGGACGAAGACCGGGGTGTGGAACGGCGGGTTGGGGCCCCATGCACCCTTCCACTCCGCGTCCTCGTGCCATCCGGGGTGACCGAACTTCCCGGCACCCATGATCTCGGCGCCGATCCCCGGGTCGTGCCGGTGGACGAAGGCGTCGTCGACGCCGCCGCTACCGCCGGGCTGCCACCACCCGGTGGCGAACATCCACCGGTGCAGCCTGTCCTCGGCGTGACCGAAATGTGCTTCGGCGCTCTGACCCTCACCGGTGCCGTAGCCGTCGAGGGAGACTGCGAAGTTGTGGACGCGGACGTGTGTCATCGTTGCTGCTCCTTCTTGATCGGAGGTTTGTCGCTGCTCCGAGCGCCTTCGGTCTTGTGGCCGCGGCAGGCCCTCGGGTCGGCGCGGAATTGTCGCCCGATGATGCGGACGGATATTGTTGTTGTCGGCGCCATCCCTACGTCGCGGGCATCGGAAGCGTCGGCTGCGAGGATCCCCGCGATCACCTGCTGTCGATGTGCGTCAAGCCGAGGAGGCGAACCCGGTTCGACTCCACTCCCGAGGGCGTGGTCGTCATTCAGGCGCTGGCCGCTGCCGGCATGGGCGTCAGCGAGTCCCAGCCGGAGACGAACCAGCGAACGGTGCCAGTCGCGGGGTCGTAGGACCGGCGGCGCAAGGTGCCGATGTTGCCCCCGTAGACGTGAATCCCGATCGTGGTTTCGTCCCCGACAGCGGCGACGGAATGCACGTCGTCGTCGGTGGCGCAGCACACGGTGACCTGTCCGGCTCGCCACACCTGTTCACCGGCCGGGGTGAGTGGTCGGTCGAGCTCGTCGGCAGCGGGCTTGACGTAGCGGTACTCGTGCTCGGCGCCCGAGTAGATACCAGCGACTCCCCAGGTCTCGTGCGAGTGCACCGGGGCACGTTGACCGACGCTCCACACGACAACTGCGAGTGACCAACTGTCGTCGGGAGCGACGTAGAGGCGATAGTTCAGATGATGCTCTCTTGACGGCGTAGTGAGTTCCGAAGGCAGCCGGTAGCCGCTGTCCAGCAGGTTCGACAAGCCCTCGGCGACCCGCCAGGTGATCTCGTGCTCATCGTCGGTGCCGACGACCACGAGTTCTACGTCGTCGATGAACTCCTGCAGGAGGTCGAATCTTCTGGCTCCCCCGGCTACGGGGTTTCGGTCGGACATACTGGCGACCCTCCAGGTGTTGAGGTCATTCCTACGCTCACAGCTTCGATCTACGGATTCTCGTGGGCGGCCGACCTCTCATGCGAGCCGGTCGGTAGCCAAGCCGCCGATCTGACCGGAGGACACCAAGAGAACCCGGTGGCCGTGATCGCCGATCAGGACCGCACGCGGTGCATCAGGTGGGCGACTGAGCTCGCCGCCCCGCAACTCTCCCCGGTCCGGTGAGGACGGACACGTACCCCGTCGGCCGACATGGTGATGTTCCAGACGACGCTGTCGGTGGGGCGTGGCCATGACTGATGCTCCTCGAGAATCGAACGGGCGCCCTCCGGGGCCTGCCCGCCGCGCGGGGACGCGACTGCCGGGCCCTTAGTGTCCGCCGGACACAGTTTCCGAGCCGATACTGTGTCTAGCGGACACAGTTGTCAAGGGGTGCCGCGAGGGGTCGGCATCGATGACGACCAGGGTCGACAGGACGAGGGGCCGACTTCGTCGTGGCGCTACGAGCGGTCGGCGAACCGGCACAGCCCCGGAGCCGAAGCGCTCGTTGAGCGTCGACCGGATCACCGACGAGGCTGCGGCCATCGCTGAGTTCGGCGATATCGACGCGGGACGTGTAGCGGGTGGCCGAACGCCAAGACGTCACGAAGAGATTCCTGGACGTGGCTGGATGATCCCGCCGGTCGGTGGGACGTTGCTCATCACCGCCGGCTCCTTGGGTGTCGAGCGCCTGGTCATCGAGCAGTGGCGCGGCCGGCGGCCGGCGGGATGCGAACCCCGATGCCGATCTCCGCCCGTCGCTTCGAGCAGATTCAGTCCGGACCAGAGGGGCGCCGCGAGCAGCAGGCATGACGGGTGGGCTGCGCGGGTCGCTACTTCGTGGCTCCAAGGTGCCCTCCCGCGCCGATGGTTCGAGCCCGCCTCTCGCTGATCGGGCGAGAAGCGATTCTCTGCCTTCTTCCGGGGCGGTGATGCCGCGCGCATACGACCTGGCAGAAATCCTGTGGATCGTGTCCGACGGAGCTCGGCAGCGTCTCGGCCGCGGCCGCCGTCGGATGTCCCCGCGAGGGGCATCGAGACGGCCGAGTAGGCCGACGGCTGCGTGGTCACCTCGAGTGGGCGTGGCCTACGTGGGCTTCGCGGTCGCCCACCGCGCGCGCTTCGAGGTGATGCACCGCCCTGACCTCTACCACGCCGAAGATCCCCACGGTGCGGGCCGCGCGAGAGCGCTCAGCGAGCCGCTCCACCACGGGGTCGGCGTGGCCCCTGGGCGGACGGGCCGCACCCGACGCCCACCTGGCCCATATCGCGTGGTCGCTGGTGCACAGCTTGCGAGCAGCAGGAGCTCACCGGAGCAGATTGCCCGGGCGCTGGGATCAGCCGCAGCAGCATCTAGCTACGGTCTCGTAGCTTCTATTACATAGCTACGTTGTAGTAGCTATGTTGCGTTCCATGGCAGCTGCCGGTCGACCGGAGAAGGGCCGACGCACGCTCGCCGCGCTCCGCGACGCCTGCCGGACCGCGGTGATCGCCGAGATCGCCGAGACCGGCCTCGGCCGTCTCACCGTCGACGGCGTGGCCCGGCGGGCCGGGGTCGCGAAGACCTCGATCTACCGGCACTGGCCCTCCGTGGAGGACCTGCTGCTCGACGCGCTCGCTCAGACTCATCCGGTCGAGGAGCCCTCGCTCGAGGGCGGGAACCTCCGAGCGGACCTGCTGCGCTCGCTCGAGCAGCTGGTGACCTGGCTCGGCGGGCCCACCTCACCCGCGGTCGCGGCGATCCTGGGGGAGCGCCAGCGCAGGCCGGAGCTCGTCGAAGCGCTGTACAGCCGGGTCTTCGACGCCCACGGCGGGACCTTCACCCGCACGGTCATCGAGCACTACGCGAGGGGCGGCGAGATCGACGCCCACCTGGCCACTCCCGTCGTCGTCGACATCGGCGAGGCGCTGGTGATCAAGCACCAGATCGACACCGGGGGGCTGCCGGGCGTGGAGGCCCTGGAGGAGATCGTCGACCAGGCCATCCTGCCCGCCCTCGGATTTCCCCCACCAGGACCATCCCAAGGAGACACGCGGTGACCATCGAGCCCACACCTCCGCCCGTATCCGTCGAAGTCAGCTGGACCACGGCGGTGGGCACCTCCCGCACGACGCTCACCACCCACATGTGGACTGCCCCGCCGATGCGCCGCGACTCCCCGATCCATGACGCGGCGTTCGACGCGCTCCGCGCTCTGGAGGCCGATCTCGTCCGCTTCCTGCCCTGGTACTCCCACCCGCGCGTCGCCGTCGCGGAGCTCACCCCGCCGACGGACACGGACACCTCCTGGGACTTCACGCTGCTCGACCCGTTCGTCGAGGACTTCATGGCCGCCACTGCGGGACGCCCGGTGGTGGCGAACTTCGCCACGATCCCGAGCTGGATGTTCGTCACGCCGGAGCCTGTGCCCGTCCCGGACGACGCCACCGAGACCCAGTGGAACTACGAGCAGGGGACCGAGCTGCGCGATCCGAGTTGCGCAGAGGTCGCCGACTACTTCCACCGCCTCGCGAGCTGGTATATCGCCGGCGGCTTCACCGATGAGCACGGGTGCCGGCACGAGTCCGGTCACCACTACCGCTTCGCCTACTGGGAGATCCTCTGCGAGCCCGACATCGGTCACCGCATCCCTCCCGAGACCTACACGAAGATCTACGACGCGGTCGTCGAACGCCTCCGGCCACTCGACCCGGAGATGAAGTTCGTCGGGCTGTCGCTGAGCCACGTCCACCACGAGCCCGAGTACTTCTGGACCTTCCTCGACCCCGCCGAGCATGCCAACGGCATCCCGCTCGACGCCGTCTCCTACCACTTCTACGGGTCGGCGGAGATCGCCAACCCGTTCTCCGAGCACGGCAACGCCGCGTACGCGCACTGGCGCGACATCTTCTTCAGCCAGGCGGAGGGGTTCCTTGACCAGGTCCGCTTCATCGACTCGATCCGCCGCCGGCTCGCGCCCGGCACGGCGACGTTCATCAACGAGCTGGGCACCTTCCCGCCCGACATCATGAACCCGGCACCTGAGATCCCCGAGGAGTACTGGGCGCTCAGCGCCGCGGTCCAGTCCTACATCTGGTCACGGCTGGTGGAGCTGGGCGTCGACCTGGTCGGCATCGCCGAGTTCATGGACTACCCGGGAATGATCCCCGGGACGTCGCTGCTCGACTGGGAGACCGGCGCGCCCAACGCCCGCTACCGGGCGCTGGCGCTGCTGCTGCGTCACTTCGGACCCGGCGACACGCTCGTCGCGACCACGACCGGCTTCCCCGGGTTCCCCGACGTCCGCGTCCACGCCCAGGGATACGTCGCCCCGGACGGCACGCGCACGCTCCTACTGGTGAACAAGACAGCCCACCCGGTGACTATCGCCCTGGACCACGAGACAGGTCCAGGCCACCTCGAGCAGATCGGCGCGACGAGCAGCGCGGACGACGACTCGGGCCCCGCCACGCTCGCCCCCTTCGCCACGGCAGCCATGTCGTTCTGACGATCTGGGCGCGGGTTGCGTGCGGGCTTGAGCGGACTGGCTCTGCGCTGCGCCGTGCGCCGCTACGCCGTCCCCGTCGTTGATGTTCGTGGCCGACCTCGGCGCCCTCTACGTGTACCCCAACGGCAGCAGATTCTGGAGCACGGCCACGGTCGTCTTCCTCGCCACCTGCCTCGTCATCACCGGGTGGCGACTGCGCGAACCATCAGTTCAGACCGTTGCGGGCTCGGACGATCCATGCTGCGGAGCGGTAGCAGACGCCGCGATGCGGAACGTGGTGGGCGACGAGGTCGTCGTGGAGAAGGTGCAGTGCTCGGGCCCGGGTGCCGGCATCGAGGTCGGCGAGCAGCCCGGCGTGCTGGCCGGACTGGAAGGCCAGTGCGTCGTCCGGGTCGGCGCCGAGGGTGATCGGGCTCTCCACGCTCACGAGTTCAACGTCCGCGAAGCCGACGTGCTCGAGAAGAGCGTGGACCCGCTCGGGATCGGCGAGCGAGAGCGGGCCAGGCCCCTGCGCCGACGGGAGCGGGGTCTCGCGACCTGGGGTGAGCGCGTCGAGGACCCTGTGCATGAACTCGTTTCGGCCGAAGGACTGCCAGACGAGCAGGACCAGCCGTCCACCGGGTCGGAGCGCGCTGCGGACGTTCGTGAACGCAGCGCGGGGGTCGCTGAAGAACATCGACCCGAGATGGCTGATGGCGATGTCGACGCTGGCCGGGGTGAACGGATGGACCTGAGCGTCGGCCTGGGTGAAGGTGACGTTGCCGATCTGCTCGTCGGCGGCGCGTCGGCGGGCGACCTCGAGCAGGCGTGCGGAGAGGTCCACGCCGTAGGCGTGTCCCCGGTGGGCGCGCCGCGCGGCGTCGCGGGTGCTCTGTCCGGCACCGCAGCCGATGTCGAGCACCTGGTCGTCCGGTTCGACGGCAGCGGCGTGCTCGAGTGTTTCGCGGTAGGCGGGGGCGCCGCGGTCGAAGCGGTCGGCGTTGTCCGCCCAGAACGCACCCATCGGCCCGTTCCAGGCCTGCCACTGCGCGGCGTTCGGGGCGTCGTCGGCGGTCACGTCACACCTTCCGCAGTTACGCAACAAGCCTCGTGTGGAGCATCATCCTGCGGCACCACCGCGCAGGGGAACCGGCAGCGTCTCGGCCGCGGCCGCCGTCGGATGTCCCCACGAGGGTCTGGCCGAGTACCGCACCATCACCGGTCGAGTCCGCCAGCCCGCGCAGCTCCAGCGGGTCACCGTGGGCCACGGCCGGCTCCACTGGTCCTCGGCGAGCTCGACGAGGCCGCGCCGACCTCGAGGACGCCCTACCCACGAGACGCCGCGCCTCGTGCGCCTGGTTGGCGGTGGTTCCGGTGGCGGCGCCGCTCTGGTCCCAGCTCGTGCCATTGACGCGCGCGGCGTAGACGGCCTGCCACTACTGTCAGCCGGCGAGCTGCGCCACGAGCTGGACAGCGCGGCTGGACCATCCCGGCGCGCGATGCCCGGCGGGGCGTCGGCGATGTCGGCGATGCTGTGAGCGTGGAGTACGTGTCCAGAGTGCCGCGACCGCCGCTGGACGGGCTGATAGACGACCTCTACTACCTGGAGGGTGCGCCGCCGTACGCCCGGTTGACGCTGCCGCCGATGCCATCGGCGGTGCTCATCGTCAACCTCGGGGCGCCGTTCCGCATCCGCGCCGGCACCGACATCGAGACGGCCGAGTACGCCGACGGCTGCGTGGTCACCACGCCTACCCGCGCGCTGGAGTTCGGCTACCCACTCCGGACCCGGTCCGTCGGCGTGCACTTCAAGCCGTGGGGGCTGGCGCCGTTCCTGCCGATGCCCGCGGCCGAGCTGTGTGACCGGCCGGTGACGGTAGAGCAGGTTTGGTTCCGGCCCGCCGTTGCTGAGCTGCGAGACCGGCTGGCCATGGCGGACGGACCGCACAAGATGCTGACGCTGCTCGAGGAGGAGCTAGTGCGACGGCTGTGCGAGACCGCCGGCCTGGGGCTGGTCCGCCATACGAGCAGCGTCATCGCGGCGACCAGCGGGGGGGTGGCGATCGGCGACCTGAGCGTGGCAGCCGGTGTCAGCAGCACTCATATGGCACGGCGGTTCAAGGAGCTCATCGGTGTCACGCCGAAGCGGCTGGCCCGCACCTACCGCTTCGCCGCCGCCGTGTTCGCGATCAACCCCGCCGGACCGATCGACTGGGGCTACCTCGCCAGTGGCGCAGGCTACTTCGACCAGGCCCACTTCGGCCACGAGTTCCGCGCGTTCACCGGGCTCACACCGACCCGGTACGTCGAAGTTCGGCGGCGGTTCCTGCGCGAACATCCCGGCCACGCGCTGGACAGCTGGCCGCTGCCGGCCGATTGATTTCTTACAAGAGCGACAGCTCACGACACGCTAACTTGGGGCGCCCCTGAGCAGAGGAGAGCCTCGTGGGCACGGTGGTCTTGTACAACTCGGTGTCGGTGGACGGCTTCGTCGCCGACGAGCACGACCAGCCCGGGCCGCTGTTCGACTGGTTGGTCAGCGGTGACGTTCCGTTGGACGAGAGCGGCGAGATAAGGGTGTCGCAGACGTCCTACGACTACACCCGGCCGTACTGGGACCAGATCGGGGCGACAGTCGTCGGCCGCCACGTCTTCGACATCACCAACGGCTGGGACGGGAAGCCCCCGGGCGGGATCGACCATGTGGTCGTCGTGACGCACCGGCCGGAGCCCGAAGGCTGGGACCCCGAGGCGCCGTTCCACTTCGTCGACGGCGTCGAGGCCGCCGTGGCCAAGGCGCAGGAGCTTGCGGGTGACCGCATCGTGGAGGTCGCCGCCGGCGACGTCGGTGGCCAGGTGCTCGCCGCGGGCCTGATCGACGAGGTGCGCATGGACGTCGTCCCCGTCGTGTTCGGGTCCGGCAAGCGCTACTTCGGGTCGGTCCACGCGCAGCACCTGTTGGAGGATCCAGACGTGGTGACTCAAGGCAACCGGGTGCTTCACCTGCGCTATCGAGTGCGCCGTTGACCGATCTGAGCGGATACGCGACGAAGTCCACCGCGAACGGTGCCACAAGATCGGGCCTCCGGCTCCGTGCGCATCGCTGCCCTGGTCGGACAGCCGACGCCGATCCGCCCCGCAGACCTCACCTACGTCCTGTGGCTGTCGTTGATCGTCGAGATTCGGTTCGACGAGGTTCAACGATGGGATGGTGCTCGGCGAGTTGCGCAGGCACCCCGCGCTGCGGGCATTCGCGCTCCGATTTCGGACCGGCACTCCGCTGCCCGGTGTCGCGAGTGACCCGCCCCGCTCCGGGGAAGGCCGGCGGTAGAGAACGACGGTCGAACGGCGCTCCCGCGGCGGGCGAGTATGCCCGTGGTGTCGAGGCAGGCGGCTGGACTGGCGCGGGTGATGCACCGTGGGCGGCGATGACTGGTGGGCCCCGCGGGACTCGAACCCACAACCAACGGATTAAGAGAGCGCGGCTCCGTGGCAACTGCGCTGGTTGTGCCTTTTCACGCTGACCCACACGACGGCGAAGTTGCCTGCACTGCCCACAGGCGCGTCCGACTCGCAGTCAGATTCGCAGTCACCTAGTTGATCATACGGCGGCGACAGGCCCTCCTGTAGCCAGCCCCACAGGAACGGCCTGTAAGCCGGAGCGCGTTCACTGGCGAGGCGACCAGCGTCGCCGAGGCTCTCCCTGGCCTTGACCTGGCTGCTGAACCTCTTGGTGTCTCTGGTCGACCACGACCCGCGGTCCGACGGCGTGCCGGGATCGAGCAGGGCCCGGACGTCGACCTCGCGGTCATCGCCGCGAACAAGCACCACCGGGCCTCGACGGCCGATCGCGTTGACCTCGGCCATGGCGGGATTCAGGTGGTGGCAGGGTTCCGGCCGGCCGGCCGGTACTTCATCAGGACGACCCCGGAGGTGAACGACTCGGCGGAGGCCAGCTCCATTCGTTCCGGCGGTCCGCCGTCCTCGAACAACGCCTTGCCATTTCGCAGGAACACGGGGTGCACCAGAAGATGGAACTCGTCGATGAGCCCGAGCTCAGCGAGGGGCCGGATCACCGCCAGACTGCCGTAGACCACGATGTCCCGCCCGTGACCGCGCTTGAGTTCGGTGACCTCGTCCGGGTCGATGCGTGCGAGTCTGCGGGTGTTCTGCCACGCTGCGACCTTCCCCGAAGCGGAAACGACGACTTTCTCCATGACGTCGACCCGCCGGGCGTACGCGCGCATCTCGTCGGTCTCGTGGGGGTCCTTCGCGGCTCGGGGCCAGTGGCTGGCGAAGTCGGCGTGTGTGATCCGCCCCAGCAAGAGGCTGCCGGACTCCTCCACCAGTTCCCGCTCGTACTTCTGCACTTGGTCGTCGATCAGCAACCAGTCCATCTCGTCGCGCGGACCGGCGACGAATCCGTCGAGCGTTGTCCACATCGACACAATGATCTTGCACATCTGCCAGCCTCCATCGTGGTGTTGACCTTGGCGGCGCACCGTGTCGGGCCCCGCGGTGCCGGCTACTGGCCGGCACTGAGAGCCGCGAGGACGGGTGCGGGCGTCAGGCCCGGGAACCGCTCCTGGAAGTTCAGGACACCGACCCAGGCCGGACGCAGACCGATCCGGACCATCCGCAGACCGGGCTTGTCGATAGCCGCCACGTAGGCGTCGCCCGCTTTCTCGCCGAGTCCCGCGCGCTGCATGGTGGCGTACTCGGGCAGGACGCCCTCGACCTCGGTCAGAGTGACCTTCCCGCGCAGCATCAGCACCTGCGGCGGACCGTCGGCCGTGTCGATGGTGATCGCCACATCGGGTCGCGCGCGCAGGTCGCGGACCTTGTAGGTGCCGGTGAACGCGGCGACGACCACCTCGTCGCCGTTCCACAGGAAGTTCACCGGAATCAGCCGCGGCGTGCCGTCCTTGCCGGTATAGGCCAACCGTGCCAGCAGCGTCGCGTCGTTCAGCAGACGCTGCGCCGTGGGGGTGCCCAGCAGTCGCACATCGCCCTGCGGCATGCCCGCCGCCTGGGTGTCAGAGAAGCTCATGGACCTGAACGTAGGGGAGGAACTCCTAGAAAACAAGTAGTACTACTACTTCTATAGCTGTGTTGTAGCATCGAGGTCATGAGCAGCATGCGCAGCTATGGAGACCCGTGCGGGGTGGCTCGCGGCCTGGACGTCATCGGCGAACGCTGGGCCTTGCTGGTCGTACGCGACCTGCTGCTGGGACCCAAACGCTTCAACGACCTGCACGCTGGCCTCCCAGGCGTCAGCCCCAACGTGCTCGCCCAGCGGCTCCGCGAACTGGCAGAGCACGGCGTCGTACAACGCCGCGACCTGCCACCCCCGGCCCGCGTCCGCCTCTACGAACTGACCGATCGAGGCCGCGCCCTGGAACCGCTCCTCCTGCACCTCGGCCGCTGGGGCAGCCAGGCCCCCACCACCCCCGACGGTTCCCTCGGCATCGACTCCATCCTGCTCAGCATCAAGGCCGCCTTCGACCCGGCGCGCACCGCTGAGCAGGGCAGCGTCTACGAGCTGCACATCGACTCCGACACCTACTGCATCGAGATCACCGACGACTCGCTCAACATCAGCCGCGAAACCGCCCACCAGCCCCCCGAGGCCACCCTCACCACCGACCTCGACACCCTCCGCGCCATCTGCGAACACCAGATCACGCTGGCCGCGGCACTGGACGCGGGCTCACTGCACCTCGACGGCGTCGAACACGCCAAACAACGCCTCACAGGCCTTCTCCTGGCCCCGTTCACCCCGTCCCCCCACCCGACCGACGCGCCCCGCCCTTGAGTCGCCCGGTCTGCACCACCGCGAGAGAGGGTCGGTCGGCGGCGGTGGCCGCGTACGGGGCTCGGGCACCGGAGGCAGACAGCAGGTCAAGGCGCTTGGCCCTGTCGAGGCGGAAAGGCCCGGCGACGTTGGCGAAGTGCGGGTGCATGCGACGACGAGGTGCAATGGCCGCTGACGCTCGAGAATCGACACCATGGCCGCGGCGCTACTAGGTCCGCCGGGGCCGGCGAGAGAGTGTCTCGGCGTCACCGGGTGACTGACGTTCGTCATCACTGTCCCCGCGGTGAGGTCGGCGCCCGACGGCCGTTGCTGCCATCCTTCGTGCGTGCGGGTACCGCCACGCCTTCGCGCTGTCGCCTCGACGCCGATCGGCTGGGCTGTCGTCCTGGCCGTCGGGGCCGCCGCCCTGGCAGCGGCCCTCTCCCTCGCGGGTGGTGTCGACCGGCCGCCGCCCGAGACGGGACGGTCGACCGTCGCGGCGCCACCAGCCCCGCGCGAGAACTCTCCGGCGCCGGGCCCCGATCCGGCCGACCGCCTCGCGGGTCTCCTCGACCGCCGCGTCCCGGAGGTGGGGACCGGGGAGCTCGTCCCTGTCCCGGGAAACGAGCCCGCTCCCGGGCCGGGACGGGTCCGCGCCGTGCGAGTGGAGATCGAGCGCGGCGTACCCGTCGACGGGGAGGCGTTCGCGGACTTCGTCATGACGACGTTGAACGATCCACGTGGCTGGGGTCGCGACGGAGCGATGAGCTTCGCCCGCTCCTCGGACGAGGCGCCGCTGCAGGTCGTCCTGGCCACCCCGGAGACCGGCGAACGGCTGTGCCGGCCCCTCAAGACCTCCGGCAAGCTCTCCTGCCGGGACGGGTCCCGAGCGGTGATCAGTCTCTTCCGGTGGACCTACGGCACCCCGGACTACGCGAACGACCTCACGTCCTACCGCCGTTATGTGATCAACCACGAAGTCGGGCACTGGCTCGGCAACGGCCACCTCTCGTGCCCCGCCCCGGACGCACCCGCGCCCGTGATGCAGCAGCAGACGTTCGGTCTCGACGGGTGCGCCCGAAACCCCTGGCCCTACCCCTGACTCTTAGCCTCACAGCTCTCAGCACCCGGACCCAGACCAGTACGTCTTGACGCCGCCGACGACGTAGCCAGCGGTGATCGGCGTGGAGGGGCAGAAGTCGCCGAGCTCGCAACCGGCCCGCAGGTCCGGACCGGACTACGACCCGGCGGACGTAGTCCGATCTACCGTGCCATCTCGTGGTCCGCTGAGTCCCTTCTTGTTGCGCGCTTCTGCTTCAAGGACGGACGCCGCCGGCGCCGGGGGTGAAGCCGCTCGCTCTCCGCGACCGACGACGCGACACGTTGCCCGGCGACCGCCGCCCGCCGCTGTCACGTCGACGTGCTCCGCCCGCGCAGCAGGTCTGGCCGGCGCGAGCTTGCTCCGGGGCCGCGGGCAGCCGACTGAGAGCGGGTTCTGTTGCCGGGGGTGAGCCCTGGGAGGGTCTGCCCGTGCCCGCACCCACCTCTGCCGACGTCCTCGCCGGTCTGACCGGGACGTCGCCGCGCATCCTCGACCCCTCGCCAGATGTCCCTGCAGAGCCCGGGCTGTACGCGTGGTGGGCAGCGAGGGACGTCCTGCCCGCCATGCCCGGCCCGGATTACCCCACCGGCGGGGTACGACTGCTCTACGTCGGAAAGGCGACCCGGCTCCGAGACCGAATCCTCAGGAACCACCTCGCGCCGGCCACGGCGCAGTCCACGCTCCGGCGCTCCCTGGCCGGGCTCCTGATGGACGAGGCCGGCTGGTCAACGCGCCGCGTCGGCCGACAGCGACCGAAGGTGGCGCTCACGGCATCATCGGAACGCGAGCTGACGACATGGATGCGACGCCACCTCTCCCTGACCTGGTCCATCGCCGTCGACCCCGCCTCCGTGGAGGACGCCGTCGTCGCCCGTCTCCTCCCGCCGCTGAACCTGAACTTCACCCCGGACAGCTGCCACCGTCGGGCGGTCGCCGGAGCGCGCGACCGGTTCAAGCTTTCCGCTCCGTAGCCTGCGGGGAATCTCGTCCGGGTCGGGAGCCCGCTCGACACCGCGTGCGCGTAGACGACGTCTGGGCGGTTGTGGCATGCGCTTCCCCTCGAGCGACCAGCACCGACTACGACCGTGAAGTGATTCCGCCCGACGGGTGCGGCCAGATCCTGGATCAGCACACGCAGTGGGCCCCGTGGGACTCGAACCCACAACCAACGGATTAAAAGATTCCCGTTGCCTGCCTCACACAGCCTCTACCAGCAACTCCGTTAACGGCGCGAGCCTCGCTGACCTACTCCACGCACGCCCAGTTGACACCGCTGTTCTCCACGACCTGCTCCACGCGAAGATCGTCCTGGACTCCGTCATGTTGCTGACGAGTCGATCGACTTCCGCAATCGGAGCGCTGGTCGCCACAGTTGCTGGTCGCCGTCCTCACCGTGGTCACGGCCGGGCGGCGGTCTGCGTTCGGCCTCTAGCTGTGTTGACCGGACAGGTTTGGTCTCCGCTGAGCGCACGGCGGTCGCGTGTCCCGCCGGCGAGGAGCGATTCCCGGCGCTCGCCGACCGGGACAGGGGCGCTACCGCGCGGTGCCACCCACGACGGCCCGTCTGGGCCGACTTGACTATGCGACGTAGCCCTCACAATGAGGGCGGGGGCCCGGAGCCCCTCTCAGTGGCACCCATTGCCGCTACCAGGGTGGCCGACTCGTCAGCCTTCGCAGCCCCGACGGCTATAGACACAGTAGATTCCTCACGGCAGGCTTGCTGGCTAGGTAGGCCAAGAAACAACGGAAACTGAGGTATCCCTGGGAGGTGTGAAGTGGCTGAGGACGAGACTCGCGACCTGATTAGCAAGATCGATCAAGCGATAAATCAATTTGTTAACGGAGACGCTGAGCCCTATAAGGCGTGCTGGCTCCGAGAGGCGCAGGTGAGCATTTTCGGGGGGCGAGGCGCTCACGAAGTGGGGTGGGAGCAGGTCAGTGCCCGCTTGGAATGGGCCGCGTCCGGGTTCAAGAGCGGCTGGACAGTGCAGGAAGTGATCGCAAGTGACTTCGGGCCTGATTTCGGCTACACCGTCAGCCTGGAGCGGGGCGAGCAAACTATAGTCGGACGCGCCGAGCCGTCGCCGAGCGTCTTGCGAGTCACGCACATCTTCCGTCGAGGCGGCGGTGGCTGGGGAATCGTCCATCGGCACGCTGATCCGGTCATCGAGAAGACCTCACCCGCAGCTGTCCTCCTCCCTGGCGAGGGCTAGTCCACTCAGATGACTAACCATCCTCATATGGTGATATCCGAACGCCATCACCTCGCGAGGAGCTACAGGGCAGACCGAGGGCGCCTCGGCTCGCGCGCGAGCACATCGCCTTCGGCAGCGGACATACAAGCCGGTTATCGGTCATGTGCCCGGCGCCGAAGTGTGCACGCGCGTTGATCCTAAGCAGGTCGTGAACTCGAATCAACCTGTGGGCTAGGCGACGCAGTGCTCCCTTGAGCCTGACCGTGCCACCCACACGCCGCCGAACTCTGGCTAGTCAGTGTTGATCGACGAGCAGGCCCGAGGTCAGCCCCAAACACGTGCTCGGCCGGGAAGGCCGTTGCAAGAGTCAGGAGCTCTTCCTCTCTTTCGGCCGTCGCAACCGCAGAGCACGCCTTCGGATGAGCTCGACTAAGCAGACGCGGCGGCGCTACTACCTGTATCGTCAATCACCAGTCGAACACGTGTTGACCAACGAGGAGGAGCGCGTCAGTGCGCCTTATTCTCGACACCAACGACTGGTCAGAGGTCGGTCGGCGGGATTCGCGGGAGAGCATTGAACGCTTGGCGTCCTCTCGTCGATGGTCGGTGGGACCTGTATTGGGCCGCATCTGGAGGTATGATTTCCCGAGAAGCCGCCCACGAAATCGCGGCCAGCTGAACGAACTCCTGAGGCGTGCAAAGAACGGTGATCTGGGATGATCGAGGATCCTGAATCTGAAGACGCACTGGCAGACTACGTGTGGACCTCGGGGAACTATACAACGGGCAGCGGGCCGAAGCGGCGACGTGCCGCCCCACGGCCTCAAGCTGCAGTTAAAGGACGCCGCGCGGCTCAGTCGGCACAAAGCGAAAGCGTTGAACATTTCCGACGACCCCGAATCTCGCCAGATCTCGCACCTCAAGACCACCCTGTAAGAGACCTCGCTCGCGAGCTAGTCCGCGCCGAATTCGAGGGTGAGTTCTCTCCCGACGTCGCCAAGGAACTCGCGAGACAGATAGCTCAGCTTCTCGAACGCGCGAGGAACGGAGCTCTGTCATGACGAGGAAACCCGAGTCCGAGGACACCCTTAACGACTACATCTGGACATCAGGCAATTACCTGATCGACACCTCCGCGGTCGACACCGACCACAACGGCTCCTTCGAATCCGCCGTCGTCGACACCAACGCTGACGGCTACGGCGAGGTCGTCCTGGGCGACACCGACAACGACGGCGACTTCGACACCTCCGCGGTCGAAACCAACGCCGACGGCATCTTCGGGCTGGACGATGGCCGCGTCGACGACAGCGACTTCGAGCCTGCTGAGACAGCCGCCATCATCAGTCCGCTCGAGCGGGTCGCTCTTGAACTCCTCCGCGCCGCGCACTGGGTGACCGTTACTCCGGATATTGCCGAGGGGCTCGCTGCGCGCGTGGGCGCACTTCTGGACCGAGCCAAGCGCGGGGAGCGGTCGTGACCGAACCCGGGGAGGAAGACTGGGAGGCGTACATCTGGGTTGATAGCAACTACAGGCCGAATCCCGGCATTCGTCGACGCGACAACCCAGACGAATTGCAGAGTATCGTCGAGGTTCTGTCCCAGATCCAGAGAGACCCGAACCTCGACTGGGTGGCGCGTAGAGCACTCTCCCGGGATATCGCGTCCGCGATCTACAAGCATAGAGCCACGCTAAGGAAAGGTGACGACTAGGAAACGCTGCGGGATAGATGGGCCCCTCCTGTAGACGGGCTAAGCGTCACTCCGCGATGCGGAGGTTGCGACGGTGGTCGCTGACCTCGGTGACGGTGGCGGGCCCTTTGGCCTTGTCGGCGTCGGGCTTCTCGACCTTCATCTTCAGCCGCATGCGGTCCTCGGGGGTGGCGCCGAACTTGGCGACCCGGAGGCGCAGCTCGGCGGCGTACTCCCACTTGCCCTTGCTCCACATGGTGTGGTGCATCAGGGCCGTGTCGATCAGGAACTCCCACCCGAGGTCGAGCTCGTCGGCGAGCATGGGGTGACGCCGGAGCGCGTCCCAAAGCGCGATGGTGCGCGGGTGCCACACCTGGCCGTCGGGCAGAACGCCATCGGGCAGCTCGAGCCCGTGGGGCTCGTCTTCATCCACGACGGTCGTCATCTCAGCGTCTCGGCGGGCGGTGTCCCCCGCACGGGACCTCTGTGCTGCAGGAGCAGGTCCCCGACCAGGCATAGGGCACCTCCGAATCCGATCTCTGAGACTCGCGCACACTCCGAGCCGTAGCTACGTCCCGGCGTTCCAATGCCCGGGAGGAGGAGGTCTCTCCCACCCCTCACCACTGCACTCGCGACCGTCCGGTCCGCGTCGTGCGGGTGGAGTGGACGTTCACTCACAACAGAACTTCTTGCGTTGCTGCGTGCGCGTTCGTGTTCTTGTGCTTGCTGCTGCTTGCACAGTTCTTCTTGCCGGCCCTTGACCACAGTCACAGGCCGTGCCCTGCTCTCCTCACCGGAGGAGGCCAGGGTGGTCGGGGGTCGGGCGAGGGCGAGACCAGCGAGCCTTGTTGCCCTGCTGCGCTGTCTTGGCCTTGTGGTGGTGGCCGCAGAGGGATTGGAGATTGGCGATCCGGTGATCGTTCGGGTCGTCGACGTGGTCCACGTCGGTGGCCTTCTCCGGACACCGGGTCCCTGCCTCCACCCCGGACTGCAACACCTGCACGCAGCGGAAGCCGTCGATGTTCAGCCGGGCGCGGGCGCAGGAAGGGCCAGTTGCTGGGGAGGGTGTCACGTCGCGAGGGGTTGGCGTGGGCCGCAGACGTTGTCGAGGGTTCCCTCGGGAGGAGTCTGGATCGAGGCGGGCCAGCTGCGGATCGGGAACCAGCCCGACGACGGCGGCGCCCGGTGCGGCCGGTCCAGTGACTCGTTCAGGCGCTCGGCCAGCTCGCGCCACCGCAGCCGGCGCCACCCTGGCGGGGGTGGATCGGGGAACGGCGTGGACCCGTAGACCACGACGCCGACATCGAGGCGGCCCCCGACCTGGTCGGGGTTGTCCTCGCGCCACTGCTGGTCGGCGTCGCGTGGATCGGTGGCGGCAGGGTCTTCCCACATGCCGTGCAGGACCCACGTCTCGGCCGGCCACCCTGCCGGGAAGTACCCCATCCCGTGGTCGGGGTCGGCCTCGTGCAGCCAGTCCACCTCGGCGACATCGACCTGGTTCAACGCGCCGAGGCGCTCACCGAGCGGCCCGTAGACGGTGCTCATGACGCGCCTGCGCCTGGCCGGTGTCGGGGTGGCAGCACGCGACGTCGCCGCTGCGGACCGGCCGCCGCGGCTAGGCACGGACCGTCGTCGCGGATGGTCGTCCCGAGTCACCCCGGTCGACGATGTCGCGGGGTACGGGTGCGTCGGGATCGCGGTCGACACCAAACCACGCCGCTCGCATCACCTGGCCCCAGTCCAGGGCGCCGGGCGGGTCGATCGCGTCGTCGACCGCAACGTGCAGAGCCTTGAATCCGTCGTCCTCATCGGGCTCGCCGGCCTTCTCGTTCATCATGCCCGGCACCTTCCCTGACCACGAAGATCGACGTACGTCGTTTCCGACAACTCGCATGCCAGCACGAGACGTACGCCCGCAACAGACGCCTGGCGGCACGGCGAGGGGCGCCGCTCCGGTGCGCCCTCACCTCCAGGTCCGATCTATCCTTCGGGTGAACGATCATCAAGCAGGGGAGCACGTGCGTGGCACAGCGGAAGACGGTGTTGTTGGTCGATGACCTCGACGGCTCGGATGCCGACGAGAGCCTCGAGTTCGGCCTCGATGGCGTCAGCTACGAGATCGACCTCACCGACGCCCACGCCAGCGCTCTGCGCGACGCTCTCACTCCCTTCATCACCCACGCCCGACGCACCGGACGTGGCCGCGGTCCGGCGGCCCCGGTTCGCCGCCGGGCCACCTCGACACCGACGTCGTCGTCGACCTCTCCCGGCGGACGGGAGCAGAACCAGGCCATCCGTGATTGGGCCGCCCGCCACGGGCACCCGCTCGCGTCGCGCGGGCGCATCCCGGCCGCCGTCAGCGACGCGTTTCACCGCGACGACCCCGCTGCCCTCCCCGGCGGCACCTCCAGCAGCACGACCACCCCCGCTGCCACCTCGCCCACGGGCGAGGAGCCGAGCCCAGGTCCCTCAGCGGCCACCATCGACTCGTCAGTCTCGCCTCCAGGCCCGGACGGGCTGACCAGCGAGGAGCGCGAACGTATCCGAGCTTGGGCCAACGAGGAGGGCATCGAGGTCAAGGCCCGGGGCCGTCTCAGCAAAGACCTGATCGGCAACTACCGATCTGTGCACGCTCGTCGCTAGCTGCCATTGCGGCTAGAGAGACCGGCTGCGGATTAAGAGATCGCCGCACTCCGGCTACTAGGACCTCTACCAGCAACAACAATCTCGGAGCCAGGCACTCCAACCGCACCACGGGCAGTCAGTCTCCGCCGTTTCGCACCACGACCCGCACCACGGGCCCCGGACAGCTCGAGGCACCAACGTTGACGCCGTGCCGGCGACTCAGGATCTGACGGGTCCTGGTTGGATTGTTCTAGCCAGTTGCGATCAGTGGCGGATTCGGCCCTGAGCTGGGCGGACGCTGGTGGCGCCGTTCCGACCGTCACCGGCTCTGGCGGCCTTTCCCCCATCGTTCCGTGGGGGAAAAGTGTGGGAATAATCTTGCCTGTCAGGCCATGATCAGCGGGCGGTACCCGAGGACGGAGGCCGCGCCGGCGAGGTACGCGCGTCGGTGCGCTCGCGGGACCCACTTCTCAACCGGATGCACGGTGAGCATGCCGCCGCGACGATCTGCCAGCGGTCCTCCTCGGCGAGCGCCATCGCGGCGTCCTGCTCGCCCTGGGCTTGGGCCTGCGCCTCCTCTGTCATGTCCGGCACGGTGCCCGAGCTCGTCGACGTCGTCCAGACGCCACGTCCGGTGTGTGGTCTCCCCGTCGGCCAGGTTCCCCGGGTCCTGGGGTACTACGCCCTCGTGGTGGCCGGAGGGGAGACCTGCCCTACCCCCCTCTCCGGAGGTCGCCTGGGGTGCGGGGGCGGCGAGCGCCCCCCGCAGGTTTTCATGCGGTGGCGGCGCCTCCAGTCCGACTCGAACGCTTCGGTACCGCAACCTTACTCAGAACGATACTGCGCCTTCCCGCACCATCAACTGAATATCTCTCGCCAAGCTGAGGTTGAGATGGCAATCGAGCGCCGATTCAACGAATCGAGCAGCTGCGTTTGCGGATGGCGCCTTACCATTATCGAAGTCCTCACAGGGTGCGTGCGCGAAGGACGCTTGCTCTGGGCACGAGGAACTCCGCTTCGTTCCCCTGCGAGGAGGGGAGCATCCTGCGACCCAGCCACATCAGTGTTGCATAGATCCGCGTGGGGGCCTGCACTTGCACTGGAGCAGTGACAGCGAGACGGGAAACGTCGTGCTGCTCGTTGCCACCTATACCGAGGAACTCTACATCGGTTGTCCAGTAAGTCGCGTCGGCGTTCGTTGCGGTGAGCGCCATGGTCATCCTGTATTTGCCGGGCGGTAGACAGTCTCGCTTCGACTCGACCGCTCGCGGAATAAGGCCGAGTTCCAACTTCCCCTCGGACTTGGCCGTGTCGTGGTAAACAAACAGGAACCGCCTACCCACGTTGGGCGCGATGTCTACGGTCGTCGACTGATAGTTGTCTAGTTCAGCAACCGCGAACGGGCGCTGTGGCGGCCTTGGCCGTAAGGCGGGGGTGTCCAGTAGCGATTCGACGCCCATCAGCTCTAAGCTCACCCCGAGGGCGCGGTCCTGACCAGGCTTATTCTCTACGCGTAGGTGAATGTCGTAGTTCCAGGTGGGGTCTTGGAAGAGTGTCGTGTCTCTCGTGGGATCGTAAGCTAGGCGCAACTCGGGTCTGCGCCTAGCAGCACGAACCTCATCACGAAAGTTTATAGCGATGTACACCAGAAGCGCCGAGGTGGCTGCACTGACCGCTGTTCCGATAGCCTGAACGACATCCGTCCAATCTGGACCAGGCGACATGATCTCCCCCTGCTCAATCACCCAACTACGCGAAGATCATGCTAGCGCGCTCCGCGGGTGGGTCCGGCCGCATGCTCACGACTGTCGAGAGCTTCCCGCGTCACCGGGGTGCGCACTACAATACGACCGTACCCACTTTCGCCGACGTCCGGGCGGTTCGCACCGGTGGCGTCGGTGAGCTCTCTGCGCTCAGAGGTCGGTCGATCGATAGAACACCACGATCTCCCTTTCCCACAAGTCTCCATCTGCCAAGACCGGGATGGTGTTGTGGTACTCGCGCGTTGATTCGTTAAGCGCCTGTCCACGCATCTCTGAGATAGTCTTGGGAGTCGCCGAAGGCCGCGGCAAGCTGGGAGACGTTTCACGCAATACACCGAGGGAGTCACGGACCCAAAACACGTTTGAAGCGTCCATGAACGTGATTCGATAGTACGGCCACGGTGGCCGCGACGGATGGTTTCCCCACGTGTACCCGTACTGCTCGGAGAGCTTCACACTCTTCTCGTACTTCGAACTCAACGTCCCGAGGCGTCTAACGTGCACGACGTTCCCATCAAAATCTCGAAGAAGGTGAAGTAGCACGGGACACCGGAGCGGTTCTCCACCTTGTACTTGAATGTCGCCGTCCGGCTATCAGCTCTGTCCAACTTCACAGTGATCAAGCTCGCCTGTTTACGCCGGTCTTGAACCCGGGCGAGCTCCAAGGTCTGCTCTTCCAGCTCCCTCTGTTCCTTTTGGAGCTTGCCTTGCCTTGCCAGGTAGACCAGCGTGATCGAAGTTAGGGCGACCGCGAGTGCGGTGGAGATAGCTTCGAGCCAGTCAGGAAAGCTCGGACCCTCACCATCACTCACAATTATCTCTATGCTAGGAACCGATGTCGGCACCGCAAGTAGTGTTTGCAGAACAGTCACTGACGCTTAATCGATGGAAGGCGCCGAGATGTTACCGGAGCGGTGCGAGTTGTCAGCGCAAATTGCCGGGCACCACCGCGCGGGCGGGGTCGGGGTTGCCGTTCTCGTCGAGGACGCCGGTGTCGGGACTGCAGTATCCGGTCGACAGCTTGTGCTCATACGGTCCGCACCCGTCGCCCTGCGAGGTCCGGCTCGAACGCTCCCTAGAAGTTCCGCTGTCCTCCCCGTCAGTGTCGGTCGTCTCGGTCCCGGAGTCCGCCGATCCAGACCGGGTGTCGCGACCGGAGGGACGGGCGCTGCGAGTACTGCTCGACGGGCGCGTGCGGGAGATGGCCTCGGCTGTCTGGGAAGGCGCAGCAGGCTGGGTCGCAGTTGCACTGTGCGGGGCCGGGGTGGCCGCAGGAACGGCGACCTCGTGAGCCGAGGCAGAGAGGCTCGTCGGCTGCGGCGTCAACGTCACCGCGACCACGCCGCCGATGAGGCTAGACACGGCGGCCACAGCAACGAGAGCGCCGACGAGCATCCACCGCCGCCCCCTCGGTGCAACGTTGGTCCGCGGGACGGCCGTGGCGGCCGCCGGCGCGTTGGCAGGGCTGGGCCCGAAGCTCGCGATCTGAAGCGGCGCGGTCGGCGGTTCCTCCACCAAGACTGCGGCATGCCTGGCCATGTGCGCCCCCCGACGTCGATCGAATCAACCGCTCCGTCGCGCCGACCCCAGCGTCCGTTTCGCCGAACCCCCAACGTCACCCGACCGAGCTACCTCTCCTCAGCGCCTCCCTCGACTTCAGCGAAGAGCCCGAGCATCGCGGGGCCACCTCGTCAGCGGCCCTCATGCTTCCTGTGCGGGGTTGGCTGTAAAGCCGCATTAGTCATGGTGCGGTCACAGCGCCGGGAGATCACTCCCCGATGCGAGACCGCAGGCGCGGCGGGGTCTGGGTCATGAACGCCCTTCCGGTCGTCGCGGCTGACAGCGAGAGCGCGACCGAGTGCGGGTTCTTCGGCATCGGTATCTGCGTGACCGGGGCGCCGGCGACGACGTCGATGACGGACACTGCGGAGGCGTTGTGGTGGGGCACGTAGATCCGGGTGCCGTCGCGGGAGATCGCGCACACGAACAGCCAGGTCTGGCCGTGCTTGCGGTCGGTGGGCTGGCTCGACCTTGCCTCCAGGAAAGGCGACCGGTGGGGGGGCGGTCGCAGCGCTCGATGAGCAGGACTCCCTGTGGGCCGATCACCACGGCCAGGGCAACGGCCACTGACGCATCACGACGAGATCTGACGGTCATGAAGCGCCGCCAGGGTGCGGTCGATGCTCGCGAGCACGTCCGACGGAGTGGGCAAGGCGGGGTCTTGGTCGGCGGTGAGTAGCGCCCAGGATGCGTGATGAGCGGCCTCGTCGAACCCGCCGAGCAGGTGCAGTGCGGCCTCAGCGCGTCGGTCGCCGTCGAGGGCACGAGCGAACAGTCGGCTGATCGCGTCTCGAGGGGTGCCCCCCGGGTCGCCGGCCTCCCGGTTGTCGGTCCCGCAGGAGCTCACGTGGATGGTCATGCTGGTCTGACGCAGCCGGCCGGTTCGCCGTTCCCACCGTCGCGGAGCAGGTGGGAACGGCGACCCACCCTCACAGGTAGGCCCGGGCCTCGAGACGATCCTGCATCGCGAGGTAGGCCAGGATTGTCGTACGGGCGCGGTGCGCCCGTGACTTGACGGTGCCGACGGCGACCCCGAGCAGCTCCGCGGCTTCCTCGTGGGTGAGCCCGTCGAGGTGGAGCACTTCGAGCACCAGTCGCTGGTCCCGTGGGAGCAGCGCGAGCAGGTCGGGCAGCACCACCGCGGCGTGCTCCCGGTCGATGACCGCCAGCGCAGGGTCGCTGGGGTCGGTGCGCTCGGGCTGGTCGTGGGTCCGGTACAGCTCCCCGAACGGGGTCGACCGGTTGGCGCGACGGCGGCGAGCTGCGGTGATGGCCTCGTTGACGGTGATGCGGTGCAGCCAGGTCGACACCTTCGCCTGCCCGGAGAAGGTCGCCGCGCTCTGCAGCACGCGCATCCACACCTCCTGCACCACGGCCTCGGGGTCCGGCTCGACCCACGCCAGGTTGCGCACGAGGCTCAGCAGCACCCGCTGGTACCGGTGCACCAACGTTGCGAGTGCGTCGGTGGCCCCGTTGACGTAGGCGGCCAAGAGGTCTGCGTCAGCGCGGCGATCGGTACGCGGGTCGTGGTGGCGCTGGGTGGTCATGGTGGCCTCCGACCTGGGCAGGGCGGGGCTGGTGGGCCCCGGGGCGGTGGGCGGAGGCGCTTGCTGCCTCCACCGCCCGAAGGGCGCCGAGCGAGCCGTCGAGGCTCGCGGTCAAGGGCCAGCCGCAGGCTGGTCGCGCAGCGACGCGTAGCGCAGCGCAGCGCCCTTGACCGGGAGGAACGGCCCGATCAAGCTCCCGGGGCCCGTCAGCACCGGCCGCCGCGCAGCGGCGTCAATCTCGCGCCGGAGGCGCCCTGGCCGCCCGGCCCTGAGGAACCCCACGGCGGCTGCGCTTACCTGATCGACCGGCGGGCCCAGCTCGCTGCGGTCATCAAGGCCGCCGGTGGGCAGCAGGTGACGACGCGCCCTTGTCGTCCGGGCGTGCCACGCTCAGGTCGTCGCCGCGCTTCCCCCGCGGAAGGACGCCCGTCTCGTCCGGTCCTGGAGGTACGCGTGGTTCAGCCCGCCGAGCTCCGGCGCCGCGAGCAACGACGGCTCGAGGCCGAGCAGATGATCGAAGCCGCTGCGGTGGTGCGCGAACGCGGACCCGGCGGGTTCGCCGGTCTGGACCGAGAGTCGGCCGACGCGGTCGGGGCGCTGCTCGAGACGCTCGCGGAGGACTGGCGCGAGCGCCCGACCTCACCGCGGGTGTGGGAGCACGCGGTCCGCGCCGCGCAGCGCATGGTGCACGATCCGATCCGCGAGCCGGCGCCCCAGTTCCCCGGCCCGCTGCCAGCTGGCTACCGTAGCCCCCGGCGGGACAAGACCGACTTTCCGCTGTAGGCCCATCGCGACCGCTCTTCAGTGGCGTCCGTGCTCGGTCTCGCTGGGCCGCGGCGAGGACCGGGGGTCCCGTTCAGGGAGAGGCCTACGTCCACCGCTGGCACCGGCCGCCGACCCTCAGCGAAACTCCCGCGGTGGTCGAGAAGGTCGCGGTCGCTACGCCGCGGCGACGATCTCGGAGGTATGGCCGGGGAGGGCCGCGGGGTCGCCGTTGCCCCGTAGGCGCACATATGTGGTGGCGTGCCGCCATCGTCCCTGTTCGTAGGCGGTGTCGGTCTCGACCTCGACCACCAGTTCGAGCTGCAGTCGCGGTGGGAGAGTGACGTCAGGTGGGGTGCGCGTGAACGGCGAGACGGTCCTCGATGCGGCGACGCCAGCGCCAACTCCAGCACGGATCAGAAGTAAACCCAGGTCCGGTCAGTCGCGCTGCGCGTGGGGTGAAGACCGGCACCGCATCTAGCGTGGCCCGCATCTCCGCGGCCAGCGTCCGCGCCCGCCACGGCGACCCCGTCCTGGCTCTCGGCCAGTGGTCTCCGGACACGGCGGGGGCGGTTCAAGTTGAGTTGTGGGACGCACCTCCGGCTCAGACGGTGGGGTTACAAAGTCATTCTGAGACCATTTGACGCAGACACGAGGGCCAAATGTGCTACGAGGCTTGAGATTGCTCGTCTTTCGGAGTGAACTCGCGCACTTATCGCTCTGAGTAGTGGACAATAGGGCAAGGCGATAGAGACTGGCAGCGCGGCTCTGTGCGTGCGGGGGGCTTGGCATGGCCGGGTTGGCTGACGGTGAGCACGAAACTACAGACGGCGCCGTCTGGCGCCGTCGCCTCAATCTGGCCCTCCTGGCGATGAGACGCCGTTGGGCTGCGATTCTCGCGGGGCTGATCGTTATCACGCTTCTAGCCTTCAACCTATTCGCGGCTGCGGAGCCGAGACTCAACAACGACAATGGCAGTATGTCGGGCGGCGGGCCGAACGCGACTCTGTTGGGAGAGCCGCTTGATGGACCTTCAGGGCGTGAGCGCAGCGGCGGAAGTAGTCCCGGTCAGGGCAGCGGCTCCGGCGCCGGCGATGAGAGCGGCTTGGGCGCCAGCGGTGAGAGCGGCTCCGGCGCCCCGAGCGGCGCCCCCGACTCCGGCGGCCACAGCCGTTCCGGCGGCGTCCACGCCGTCGGTACCGAGAGCAGTGAGGGCAGGTCAGGGTTTTGGGAGTGGCTCGGGAGCCTCTTTGATGTCGGCGCACCTGACATTGTTGTCGGATCTCCGGCAAGCCGGTCTCCTTCGCCAGCCCCCGGCTTGCCCCTCGAGAATCTCCCCGATTTCATTGATCTTGTCGGCACAATGTCGCTTGCGCAGCTACGCGACTACCTGCTGAACGAGCGTGGAGACATCAAAGTGTCGGGGACGGACCCCGAGGTGCTAGCTGGGTGCGCGGTGCACTCCTCCGATGAACCCAATCTCAATCCAGCGAGGCGGGCGGAACTTGCGCAACGACGAAATGATTGCGTGGAAGCGGTCATAGCGCTTTTTCGAGCGGTGGAATCCGACCCTGACTTTCACACCTGCAAAGTGGTGATCAACGAAGGTGGGTGGGACGCGGAACGTCTCCTGAGGCATCCGTGCTACACCTTCGCTCTCGACCCTAGGAAGGACACGCCCGAGGACCAAAAATGTCACCCGGCGCGTGCCCTGGCTGCGCCATGCACTCGACCCGGCGAGCCCGCGGCGATCGCGCTCGAATTCCTACCCGCGGAACCTGAGGCCACGACGACCACGACGACCACCACCACACCCCCGACCACCACCACACCCCCGACCACCACCACACCCCCGACCACCACCACACCCCCGACCACCACCACACCCCCGACCACCACCACACCCCCGACCACCACCACACCCCCGACCACCACCACACCCCCGACCACCACCACACCCCCGACCACCACCACGCAGTCATCTAGTGCCACTCCGACCACGTCCGCAGGAAGCGGACGGTCAGCGACCACGACCACGACCCCGACCACCACGACGACGAACTAGCTAGCCCGTGGATCGCCCGCTTCCTCCTCCGCGTCGTCGCCGACGACCTCGAAGGTCCAATTGGCCGCGTCCTCCCTCGGCCCCCTCCGAGCTTGAGCCCCCACCGCCTACGACAGGTAGCGCATTGCCGCTTGCCGCACGATTGATCGGTGAGGTCGTAGCGCCCACCACTCTAGTAACCGCACTGATGTTCTACTTCGGTTGGTTGCATGCGTATTGGTTCTGCATCTATTTCGGCGTAAATTCAACGTCGCTTGGATTTACTACCCAGGACTACTTGATGCGAAGCGTCGACGCCTTCGTCGTCCCGTTAACCGTCGCGGTCGGACTCAGCCTGATTGTCATCGCAGCAGACCGGCGACTACTTCAAAGTGATCGCGCCGGTGGCCAATGGTCGCTCCGGGTGGCTGAAGGACTTGCCACCGTTGTTGGACTCGTGCTCCTGGTTATAGGCATGGCGTATGTCGTCGGGGCTTCCCTCATCCCCGGAGACGTGATCCCGGCGCTGAGCCTCGCCATTGGCGCGTTGTCACTGCCTTACGCAGCTACTCTTCGGCGGCGGCGCGTCGGGTCTGGAGCGCCCGCGGCGACAGCTGCACTCGCGGTGTGGGTAGCGACTTTCGTCCTGGTGGGAGTAGGGCTTTTCCTTGCCATCGGCGATTACTCCGCGCGAGTGGGAACCGGACGCGCACAGGCAACGGTAACGAAGTTGGCGGGGTCGCCGAGCGTAATTCTCTTCAGCACTCGGGGGCTCGCCCTGACCTACACAGGAGCGCAGGAGACCGTCTGCCCTGGAATCGAGGGGACATACCGCTACCGCTACGACGGGCTGAAGTTGATCCTCCAATCCGGCAACACATACATGCTCATCCCTGAGCGGTGGTCGCCAGCAAACGGACAAGCGATCCTGTTGCCCCGTCAAGACGGCGTGCGCCTCGATTACTCCGCACCAGGATCCGCCGTTCCCCCTCCAGCTTGTCACTGAGCGCGCCAGATCACAAAGTATGCTGAAGGCGCTCTTTGCCACACGCCTGCGCGAAGCCCGGGACGCCGCACAGCCTCCACTGAACCCGGTGTGCTTCACTCATCCAGCACCCGCACAAACCACTGGCTCGACCTCACGCAGTTGGACCCGCAGCCGGCTCGTGTGCGCCCCGACAGCATTCCGCGCGCGGCTGAGCCTCGACGAGCGCCCCGTTCCGGCCGACGCCGACCGAGAGGGACGATCGAGCGCGTTCCTCCCGCTCCCCTCGTCTGACGCCCTTCAGCGTCGAGCACGAGCACGAAAGAGACGGCAACCGGTCGAGAGCGCCCATCCCCGCAGAGGAAGCGCGACGGGCCCGGACCAAATGGTCCGGAAAGTAGCGCTCCTCGACGCGCTGTCGAGGACCTCGACTTCGAGATGTTGGACAACCCTGGGCTCGACGGCGTCGACGCCAGCGTGCACGGCCGCCAGCTCGGCATGGAAGCCTTCGGCCCCGCCAACTGGTTCATCCCGTACGACAACGTCGAGCATCTCACCGGAACACGCTGGCCGAACACGAGACTTGGAATGAACTTCCGACACTTGCCGTGCAGCTTCTCGGGCCCACGGGGGTTCGGCCGGGCCGATGACGCCGACCCCGCACGTCAGGATTGCGTCGAGCAGCGGCTCGACGAGCGCGGAGTCGTGGGTGTTGATCGCCGAGGACAGCGAGTGCAGCGGAAGACGTTGTGGTCGACGAGCAGCTGGTACTCAAGAGACTATGTTCAGCGGGCGGCCTCACCCGCAGGCTTGCCTCTTGAGCCGGCACGTCAAGGTGGGACTGGCCCGCCTAGCGCAGAACTGAGCTGGAGGGATTGTTCGCAGATGCTCCTGGCGAATTCCTGCCCAGAAGTCAGCCGAGCAGAAAGTGCCCTTGAGTTGACGGACAGCCAGCAAGAACCGCCTGCAACTGAGATGATCTCGAAGTACTGAAAGACGCGTTGGCCAGCTCTATGCTGGTCTTCCACGGCCGCCGGCCGAGCAGCTCGACGTGCATCCGTGACCAGTACGCCGTGCCAGGCAACCCACATGCTGATCAGATTTCGTGGACGCTCAGATGAAAGGGCCTATCTGCGGCATTCCCCGCATCGTCGAAGGTTCTGACTTGAATGATTCTGCCCGAGTTCCCTAGGAGCTGAGTCGTTACAAGACCTGGGGTAACCGCAGAAACGTCGCCGGACCCGATAGATGCGTGCCAGGCCCAGCCGCTAATGACTTGAGTAGTAAAGGTGACGTTGTAGACTCCCGCATTTCCCCGGTCACAGGAGACGCCACCAGACCCGCGGAAGATGACTCCCATCTCGTTGGCAACAACGTGCAAGCTCATGTCGGTTGACCCCTGCAACTCCCCTCCGGGAATATTTAGTACATCGCCTGGATTAATGCGGTCGCGATTAGTGACTTGAGGATTGAGCGCGCCGAGCTCGTCGGGCGTGACACCAAACTTGCGCGCGATCGCATTGAAAGTATCGCCTCGTTGCACGATGTACGTTGCCATCGCGACCTCCCCTCGGGTTGTTCACCACACGAACTAGGAAAACGCGAACTCGGTCCCATGCCAATCGGCCAATGCGGTGAAACGTCGTCTTCTACGTCAACGGCGCTTGAAGATTCCACCCTGCGCGACACTCTGGACGGGTACGTACTTCTACGTAGTGCATTCACTACTTTGGCGGTGGCACCAGTGCTGAACACGCCGCAATAGGTGCATCCGCCGTGTCGACCGACCGTCCGATGCCGGTACGGTCCCGCCTAGTTCGCCGGGAAACTCCTGGCTGGCAGCCTGCTGCGCCGCCGCCTGTCACCACATCTCACTCCCAGCGCTCAACAGGTCGCGGATAGTGAATAGCTTGCCGTGTGTCGTCCTCTACAACCGGATTCACCGGATTGGCCGCTAGCCACCGGATGCGGCTCGGTCGATTCTCGAAAACATAACCTGCGATCGGACTGTGAAGCGCCACCGCGGGTCCACCACTCCTGGGGGGTAGCCGGACATGCCTGAAGACGCGCGCCTCGAACGATTCCGCACACATGAACGAGTCTTCGCATTAGCCGAACCTGGGGACGCCGATCTTGGGCCCCTAGGTGATCTTCCGGGCAAGTGGAAGTCGAACGACAGAGGATGGAACATGATCGCTCTGCCGTTCGCCAAGAGCGCGACAAACCCAATCGGGTACCGGCTCCTGCTCAATCAGTATAAAGAGATCCTGAACTTCTCGCTCGTGGATAAAGCAGTACCTAATCGAGGCGTCGATACTCCCGCTGCAGCCGTACAGACTGATCAACGTGTAGTGACTCTGGACTACGAACAGCTCATCAAGCAGATAGCCGTCGCGGACCGCCCGCAGAGCACAGTAGCTGGCTCGATCGACCCTCCGGCGCCTATCCACCATGAGCCGGGACTTTTCCTCAACATGGCGAACCTGACCGACGGCGGACCC
Source organism: Actinomycetospora sp. NBC_00405 (assembly GCF_036044095.1). Classification (NCBI taxonomy): domain Bacteria; kingdom Bacillati; phylum Actinomycetota; class Actinomycetes; order Pseudonocardiales; family Pseudonocardiaceae; genus Actinomycetospora; species Actinomycetospora sp. NBC_00405. The sequence goes on along the minus strand of NZ_CP107938.1, from coordinate 4,586,328 downwards.
GACGTCGCCCGGCTTGCGACAATTCCTCACGGTAACTCGGCCCTGGCCCTCGGAACCAGCTCTACGATCGCCGGAGGACCGACCATCCCCCGCGTCAACGGTCTGCCTCTGGGGGTTGGACAGAACGTCGACACCAACCCCTACCTCGAGCCTTACAAGTTCTTCCGAGACAATCCTTTCGAAGGACTCTTCGACCCGACGTCTCCGCACGCCCTGCTCGAGCAAGCCAACGTGGGCCTCGACATAACATCCACAACAGTGCTCGACTTGTCGACCGAAACCGAGACCGAGACCGGCGGGATATCCAACATCCCATTTATCGTGAAGCAGGCCGATGCGGTCTCCATGAAGTCGACATTCTGGATTCAACAGCTCGCGGACGGCTCGAAACGCATGCAGTACCTTCAGGTCGTCATGCTGGACTTCTTTCCTCGCTTCGACGGACTCCCTGGCCTCATCGGCTGGCCGCACGTCAGCATCAATACGCTCGACAAAATCTCCGACCAGCCCGACTTCAATCCAGATCCTGACTTCTGAGTCGTATTCAACGTGGAGGTCCACCATGCCTCGAGTGCTAGACCTCGTCCGTGTCTCACCGGCCGATCAGGATCTTGACTGGCTGAAGACTGCCTTACAGGCCGCGGTCGAGCTAGAACTCGCCACCATTCCGCCGTATCTCTGTGCCATGTGGTCTGTCAAAGAAAATGCCGATCCCGTGCGCTCAATGATTCGAGACATTGCGATCGAAGAGATGGCCCATATGGCTACGGCGTGCAACTTGCCTACCGCCATCGGCGGAACACCAGCCATCAATACCATCGACGCGGTCCCGAAGTATCCGGGGCCCCTTCCGGGGGAGGTACATCCGGGTCTAGTAGTTCCGCTGGCCGGCCTCAGTAGGGACCTCATATGGAACGTCTTCATGGAGATCGAGCTTCCGTTCAGCGGACCAGTCCTATTCGCCGAAGGGATGGCCTTCCCCACCATCGGTGCCTTCTACGAGACCATCGCCCGCGCCTACGAACAACTACCCCCCGACGCGATTACCGGCGAAAGGCAGATCGAGGTGGGGGCCGGAACCGGCGCCGCATTTACTATTGCAGACCGGCTCGACGCGAAGCAAGCTATTAGCCGCATCAAGGAGCAGGGCGAAGGCAGCTCGAACTCGCCACTCGGCGACCCCGATACCAACCCTCTCACCGACGACCTAGCCCATTACTACCAGGTCGCAGAGATCTTCTACGGACGCCGCCTCGTGGCCGTCGACGGGCTCTTCGAGTTCGTCGGCGACGTGATCCCGTTTCCGGATGTCCTCCCCATGGCCGAAGTGCCTCCGGCGGGATACCCGGAATCCGCCGACTTCGACCAAGCCTACAAGAGCATTCTCGACAAGCTTCAGAGTGCGTGGGAGAACGGAGACCAAAGTGCAATGAACATAAGCGTCAGTGACATGTTCGCCCTCGAGTCTGAAGCTGTCGCGCTGATGGAAACACCGCTACCCGGTGGCGGCGGTACCTTCGGCCCTGACTTCAAGCTACCTAGCTGAGGGATGGGGATGACCCAACCGGGGGAGGTAGACGCGACCACCACGGGGACGGTGCGGCGCATCCCGGACCCACCGGCGCGTGATGCGCGGCGCCGTACGCGTACGGGCTTCTCTGGCCCAGTCGTCCTCGAACAAGTCGGTGACGTCGATTGGGACCTTCGCGAAGACCTCAGATACACCTCTCTCGCAGGGCGCGAGTACCTGGTCCCCGCTCGATCCGGCACCGACGGCGCCTCAGTTCCTCGTGTCTTCAGCTGGCTGATTCCACGTTCTGGCCGGTATCTGCCAGCCGCTGTCATGCACGACTACGCCTACAGGCGACGCGTCCCCAACGGTGATTTTGAGTATCGGGAGGCCGACCAGGTCCTCCTCGAAGGCATGCGCCGGCTAGGGGTTCCCTTCGTGCAACGGTGGACGATCTTTAGTGCGGTACGGTGGTCCTGCCTCGCGCGCGGTTACCGCGGCTGGCGTGGCTGGTGGCGCGACGCCGCACAGATCCTACTGACCACACTCTTTGTTTTACCCGTGGTAACCGTTCCAGCCCTTGGCGTCGGCGTCAGTTTGCTTACGGTCCTATTTTTCGAAATCGCTAGTTGGCCAATCCTCAAGATCGCTACGCAAATGAGCGGAAGCGAGAAGTTCGTGAACCCGCCGACCGTGAGTCCTTCTACATGAGCATTGTGAGCGCACCCGGCGCTGTGCCCGACGGCATCACCATCACCTGTGCTTGGCCGCTTTAACCCCTGTGCCTCCGGGTCGCCCTGTGACTTCATAACCGTCTCCGACGCCGACCAACACCACGGAAGAGGGCGTCGTTCGCAGAGAGCCTAGAATTAGCGAATAGAAGATCTTTGTCCAGTCGACCTCAGGCTTGGCCTGGGCTCTCCTAAGGCAGCGCCGTTCACCGACATGGGGGCCTTCATGACCGACATCTCCGGCAGCTTCGACATCGAGGTCGAGTTCGTTGGCGGTCTTTCACCGGAACAGGAGCGTGCGTTCGATGCAGCAGCGGCCCGATGGTCGCGAATTATCGTTGCAGACCTCCCGAGCTTCACGGTGCAGGGACGAACCATCGACGATTGCTCTATCACCGCTCAAGGTTCCGTCATCGACGGTCCGTCGGGCATTCTTGGCGAGGCAGGCCCGCGGATGTGGCGCGACGACACGCTGCTCCCAGCGCTGGGCGTCATGCGTTTTGACACCGCCGATCTTATTCGCATGGAGGGCGACGGAAGTCTTGAGAATGTCGTCTTTCACGAGATGGGTCACGTACTCGGGTTAGGCACGCTGTGGCAGGAGATGGGACTTCTCCAAGATGCGGGGTCGATAAACCCCACATTCGTCGGGCGAGCGGCGATGCGTGAGTTCGGAAAGCTCATCGGTGCTGACGGACCACGTCCGGTACCTGTGGAGAACAAAGGTGGTCCCGGTACGCGGGATGGACACTGGCGTGAGACCGTCTTCGGCAACGAGCTTATGACCGGTATCCTCGACGCCTCAGAGAATCCGGTGAGCCGCCTCACAATCGCGGCTATGCAGGACATGGGTTATACGGTCAGTTTTGGTAACGCCGACGAATTCACGTTACCCACCGCGCTGGATCTCGCCCTAATGGGTGTGGGTGCCACCCAGCACCCGCAGGGATGCATGATGGCTGGTAGCGGCCGACGCGGTACGGGTCCGCAGGTGCGGCCGGTGGCTGTGGAAGGCGGAGCCCGATGAGGCTCGGTCCAGTGTCCGACAGCGAATGTGGCGCGTAATGGACATCGAGGAGAAACATGAGCTGGCTCTTCTGACTCGGCGAGAGCGTTCGGCAGCCGGCCTATTATCGGCCATCCTTTTCGGGACGGCGATACTGCTAACAGCCGTGCCGCCCATCAAGAACGTAGCGTTAGCGAATTGCTCCCGGGCGACTGATGGTTGTATCGTGGGCGTCGATAGCGACCTCACGACCCTCGCGATAACTCTTGCAGGCATCGGAGCAGCCTTAGCCTTGATTGCTGTTCTGGGGCTACGTTTCAGTCGCATCAAAGGGCCAGGTGTCGAGCTCGAGAGTTGGAATGGACAGACGGGCGACCTACCAAAGACCGCGCCCCCTCAGACCAGCGATTCGAATCCCAGCGAGAGAGAGGACCTATCGCACCTCGAAGACCTATCCCGTCTCGAGATCGCACCCCTGCATATCGAGGAGCAACGGGTCGGCCAAGAAGGAGTAGCACCAGTCGCCGTTACCCGGCTGAATACTCCTCTACGCGATATCGAACCAGCCTATCTGCGAGACTATCAATCATGCCGCCGAGCGAGCCAGCATGGCTTCTTCCTCGCACACATCCTCGGACCACCGGCAAGGCGCGAACAGCGCTATGCGGTAGCCATTAAGCTGATCCGTCATCGAAGCGCGAGCGGCGATGAGGTTCGGGCCGCGTCCTTCTACCTGGGCCGCGCTTGGGGCCACCACGTATTCCCTGGCGAGAGAGGGGGCGACGGCAATTTTGGTATCGTGACGGAAGCCTACGGACCGTTCCTTGTCCTCTGCGAGGTTGAGTTCTCGGACGACTCTCGGATACTTCTTGATCACTACTGCGACTTCGAGAGCGGTGTGCTCGTGGACCGCTGATCTTCAGGCAGGACCGCGGTCGACCCCCAACTGAACGGCAGCCGGCGCGCCGAGGGCCGGACGCTGCTGTTCCTGCACGGCATCTTCAGCACCAGCGCCAGCGCGTTCGGCGGGCTGTTCGACACCAAGCCGGCCCGACGACGCCGAGTTGTGGGCGCACCTGGAGAGGGCCTACGACGGGCGCATCATCGCCTTCGACCACCCGACCGCCTCGGTCCCGCCCGAACAGAACGCCAAAGCCCTCCTCCGGCTGATTCCCGACGACGTGCACCTCGAGCTCGACATCGTCTGCCACAGCCGCGGCGGACTCGTCGCCCGCATCCTCGACGGCCAGCTCCCCCTACCGGCCAGCGGCAGCTGCTCGATCGCGGCATGCTCGACGTCCTGCTGAGCCCGGCCCGATGGCTCTTTGGCGGGAATCGATCACACGCCACGGTCACCGTGCGCAAGATCGTGTTCGTGGGCACACCAAACAGGGGCACCAACATCGTCGAGGAAGAGAACTGGAACACCTTCATCGACAGCTTGACCACCCTACTCGACGTATTGCCGCCGGGACGGTGGAACGCCACCACCCCGGTGTTCGAGGGCGTCCTCGAACTGGTCAAGGCCTTGGCCGCTCAGCCGACAACCCCTCGGGCCCACGCGCTATGGACCCCGACAGCGACCTCCACGCCGGCCTCGACCACCTCGCCGGCAACGCCCCGCTGTACTACGCCATCGGGGCGAACTACGAACCCGACCCTGAAAGCCACCGCCTCGTCCGGAACGCGGTCGACGACCTCATTGACCCGATCTTCCACCAGTAGCCTAACGACATCGCCGTGCCCACCGCCGGCGTCGGCGACCCCGCGGCAGTCCGCTCCGTCAACCACCGGCCGACCAGGATCACCGGCTTCCCCGTCCCTGCCGACCGTCGCCTTGTGTTCGATCCCGGCGAGGTTTGGCACCTCAGCTACTTCCAGCAGCCCGAGACCCGCGCGTGGCTGCAGCGCTGGCTCACCTGAACCGGCCAGAGGTGCTCCTCGGACGCGCCAGCACGCCGCAGGCACCTCGATTCTGAGGCTGTCATGCCGTCTACATGGAGGCCGGTTATCAGCCATGCGGCTCCCGAGGACTGCTGTCAGGGATGGTGGTGGCGGACGGTCTCGAGTTCGGGGTCGCCCTCCAGAGCGGCGGTGAGCTCGGGTGGCCCGGCGAGGCGGGTGCTCCACAGGTCGTAGTCGGTGGTGATCAGCCAGGACCGGTCGGCGGGCCAGACGTTGGTGGGCGTCCAACCGCACTGGTGGGCTGCGTCGAGGATCGCGTGCAGCGGCCCGGTGAGGACGCTGGGCTGCATTCGGATGGGGCTGGTGAGCAGGTTGTAGTAGGCGAAACAGGGCGTCGTGGGCCCGCCGGTGGTGTGTTCAGCGACCAGGTCGATCAGGCGTGGGCCGCAGACGTTGTCGAGGGTTCCCTCGGGAGGAGTCTGGATCGAGGCGGGCCAGCTGCGGATCGGGAACCAGCCCGACGACGGCGGCGCCCGGTGCGGCCGGTCCAGTGACTCGTTCAGGCGCTCGGCCAGCTCGCGCCACCGCAGCCGGCGCCACCCTGGCGGGGGTGGATCGGGGAACGGCGTGGACCCGTAGACCACGACGCCGACATCGAGGCGGCCCCCGACCTGGTCGGGGTTGTCCTCGCGCCACTGCTGGTCGGCGTCGCGTGGATCGGTGGCGGCAGGGTCTTCCCACATGCCGTGCAGGACCCACGTCTCGGCCGGCCACCCTGCCGGGAAGTACCCCATCCCGTGGTCGGGGTCGGCCTCGTGCAGCCAGTCCACCTCGGCGACATCGACCTGGTTCAACGCGCCGAGGCGCTCACCGAGCGGCCCGTAGACGGTGCTCATGACGCGCCTGCGCCTGGCCGGTGTCGGGGTGGCAGCACGCGACGTCGCCGCTGCGGACCGGCCGCCGCGGCTAGGCACGGACCGTCGTCGCGGATGGTCGTCCCGAGTCACCCCGGTCGACGATGTCGCGGGGTACGGGTGCGTCGGGATCGCGGTCGACACCAAACCACGCCGCTCGCATCACCTGGCCCCAGTCCAGGGCGCCGGGCGGGTCGATCTGAGGTTGCCCCCTGGCACCGGACACCGACGGTGTGGGGTCAGTGATCTTGATCGGGGTCGGTGTGGTGGGCTTCGTACTCCAGTGGGCTGAGCATTCCGATACTGGAATGGCGCCGTTTGGGGTTGTACCAGCACTCTATCCATTCGAATATAGCGTTGGCAAGTTGGGCGCGTGTCTTCCAGGTCCGTGAGTCGAGTAGCTCGAGTTGCATGGTGCCCCAGAAGGACTCCATCATCGAGTTGTCGTAGCAGTCACCGATCGAGCCCATCGATCCGAGTAGTCCGGCGGCTTGCAGGCGTTGCCCGAACGCCCACGAGGTGAATTGCGAGCCGTGGTCGGAATGCATGATCGTGGAGCCGTTGTCGGGACGCCGGCGTGTGATGGCCATGCCGAGGGCGTCGGTGACCAGTGCGGTGCGCATGTTGTCATCGATGGACCAGCCGATGATTCTTCGCGAGTAGGCATCGAGGACCGCCGCGCAGTACAGCTTGCCTTCTTCGGTGCCGTGTTCGGTGATGTCGGTGAGCCACAGCTGATCCGGTGCCTCAACGCTGAAGCGCCGCTCGACCAGGTCGGAGTAGGGGTCAGCGGCGGGGTCGCGGACGGTGCAGTCGTGGCGTCGGCGCCGGTAGAGGCCCTGGATGCCGGCCTCGCGCATCAGCCGGGCGACCCGCTTGTGGTTGACCGCCAGGCCGAGCCCGAGGGTCAGCTCGGCGTGCACGCGCGGCCAGCCGTAGGTGCCGCGGGACTCCTCGTGGATCTTTTCGATGTGCTTGAGCAGCAACTCGTTCTCCTGCGCGCGGACAGACTTCGCCCCCGCGAGCCATTCGTAGTAGCCCTGACGACGAACATCGAGCACCCGACAGGTCACCGCGACGTCGAAACCGTCGTCGGCGAGTTCACGGACCAGCGGGAAGACTACTTTGGGAGGACGTTCTCCCGCGCGAAATACGCCGCAGCACGCTTGAGAATCTCGTTCTCGACCTCGAGGCGCTTGGACTTCTTGCGCAGCTCGGCGAGCTCGACGCGCTCGTTGCTGGTCAACCGATCGGTGTGGTTGCCGTCATCGGCGTCGGCCTGGGCCATCCAATTCCGCAGACACGACTCAGAGATTCCGAGGTCCTTAGCGATCGCGGCGACCGGCTGCTCGCCCAGACGAGCCAGCTCGACGGCGCGACGCCGGAACTCCGGCGGGTGAGGTGCGGGCACGAACGACATCCTCTCTGGCGGACCGGGTCCACCTCAGATGACGTGTCCGGTGCCAGGGGCCAACCTCAATCGCGTCGTCGACCGCAACGTGCAGAGCCTTGAATCCGTCGTCCTCATCGGGCTCGCCGGCCTTCTCGTTCATCATGCCCGGCACCTTCCCTGACCACGAAGATCGACGTACGTCGTTTCCGACAACTCGCATGCCAGCACGAGACGTACGCCCGCAACAGACGCCTGGCGGCACGGCGAGGGGCGCCGCTCCGGTGCGCCCTCACCTCCAGGTCCGCCGCGACCGAGTCGACACCTCCCGAGTGGTCACCCTGCGATTCCACGGCCGCCTGCACCACATCGGCATCGGACGAGCCCACGCCCGATCCCACGTCCTACTCCTCGTCCACGACCGCCACATCCGCGTCGTCAACGCCACCACCGGCGACCTCATCCGCGAACTGGCCCTCGACCCCAGCCGCGACTACCAGCCACGCCACCACCAACCAGACCCAGAAACGCACAAATCCCGAACCCGTGAGGGTTCAGGGCTACGCGGATGTCCTGAGACACCACAGCGTGGACACGAAGGAAATCGAACCCTCAACCCCCGCCCTGAAAAGATGGACGACCGCGTTCACCAGGGCCTCCAACAGCGACAACGTTCGCGCGGGATGTCACTGGATGCTCCTCGACCTCGTTGTTGGCTGTAGTTTCGTGTCACGCGACGTGTCATGGCGGCGCTCGCGATTCGTTCCGGCTGATCCGTCGAAGCCGCGCCGTAGACGCCCGGTCCAGGTCTGCGCTCTATCCTGGGGATCTCAGCTCCAGGCGGAACTCGCGCATCCCGTGCCACAGGTCCGTCGCAGCGCGGAGCACTCGTGGCGCCCGGCGCCGCTCGTCGACGCGTTCGGCGGAGTTCGCACCCTTCGTCCGGGTCGTACGATCCGGGGTGTTCCGTACGTTCCCGCCGCGGACGGGGGCCCAGGTTGAGCCGCAGGCCGTCAGCCGACGACCAGTTCGCCTTATGGCAGCTCGCCGAGCTGCAGGAGCGCCTGGCGCCCCTGGAACGCGACGCCGGCGATGTCGACCCGCTTGCGGCGCGTGCGGTGCTCGAGCAGTCGGCGGCGGTGCTGAAACGGGCGGGCGAGTACGAGGAGTCGGACAGCCTCCGCCAGCTCGGCGAACGGACAGGCAAGGTCAACGTCGAGGGCGCACCGGCGCACGGCCGTGAACAGAACCTCGCGCACGGGATCGGCGAGGCGGCGTTGAGCATCGGGATCAGCGCGATCATCGGTGCCGGTATAGCGGGCCCGTATGTCGCGATGGCGCTGCAGGCACCTGTGGCCGAGAAGGTCGTCGAGGCCTCGATCAGCTCGGCGGCTGGTGCGCTCGTCGGCGAGACGGTCGCCGCGGCTCGGGCTCGACGTGAGCGGGAACGCAACGCCAAGGTCGACAAGCTGACCGAGCGGGTCGGGGAACTCGAACGGGTCGTCGCCAAGCGACAGGAGGCGGACCGGGGCGACACGCAGGTGGTCTACTTCGGCCGTCCCGCAGGGGCCCCGAGAGTGCCCGCGTCAGAGCAGCCACCAATAGGTCCGGGCCAGGGTGGTGGCCAAGTGCCGCAGCAAAAGCCCGTGGACATCCGCGACGCACCGGGGTATAGCCGCTAGCGGAGCGCGAGCCGCCCGGGGGGCGTGTCTACCCGCGGAGCCAGGCCGGCGGTCGGGGTTCTCCGCCAGGACGCCGACGACGGCGTCCCCCGAGCGCCAGGACGAGGATCAGGACCAGGACCAGGACCAGGACCAGGACCAGCGAGCACCGGTCGGGGAACGACCGGTCACACAGGACGTGACAGTGCTGGGGTTATCGGATTGGCGGGCCTAGCAGCCGGGTCGCCCGAAGCGCCGTAGTCCCATCGTCCGAGGCTGTCGCGGCGGCCGCGCACCGGTCGACGCAACCTCCCCACGCAAGCAAGAGGGCCACAACCGTAACACTCCGACCCGACAGGCGATTGTTCTTGCGCACAGCCGACCCCCACTTGATTTCCCAGCGAGGTGCTACTTGAACGAACCGCGGGAGACGCCCGAGCCCACAGCGCACCCAGCACCCGACGAGAGCGCCACACCCGAAGCGGGGCCGGCCACGCGGGGAGTGGTCACCGAGACGCCCCCTCCGCCCGGTCCCGTAGGACCACCGGCGCTTCATATCGTTCTCAAGGGGGCGGCGAAAGCCCTCCAACGGGTGCGGGACCAACTGCTCGATGCTGGCACTAACCCTGCCCTGACGCTCGCTAGTGAGACACCACGTCTAACGAAGTCGGAAATGGAGGAGCGAGAGTTAGAAAACGAAGAGCGTAGACGTCAACGCCTCGACATACAGTTGCTTGAGGAGCAGATCGACGACCTCGCTGGCCAGGTAACAGCTCTGGCGCAACGTCTGAGGCCGTCCAGAAGTGGAAGTCGGCCATGACACCACCGCCGCCGGGGTCGAAAGGCCCGGAATCCGGCGAGTCACCTCCGAAAGGCACGAGCTCGGAACTCCAGTCCGCAAAGGATCAAGAGACTCGGTTCAATGAGGCCGTCGAGAAGATTCGAGGCCGTGCGGACGCTGCCGCCAAAGGACTACTAGGGTTCGCCGCGCTCGCTTTCGGAGCCCTCGGCATCACCAAGGCAACCGATCTGACGCCACAGTATTGGACTCCAGAAACGGCCTGGTCCGTGGCGGCTGTCGTGGGCGGATTCATTCTAGTTTCGATCGCCCTAGGCGGATTCTCGGCCGCGTTATGGAAGGCCACGAAGCCCGTATTCACGTCCTCCAATTTAGAGGAAACTCAACAAGAACTTGGCCCTCACGAGAAGAAGCTTGTTCGCAGGGCCTACCTCAATATGGCCCGACTCAATGGCGCCCCTTCGCTACTAGCGTACGAAGCTAGGAGCTGGCGACTCCAGCGCATTGCCGCGAGAGCGGACGACACTAGGAAACCTCAGCTACAGCTGCAGGCTGACATAATCCGAGCCGAGGTCAGGGCCACCCAGGCCAGGGTGGCCGCTCTCGTCGTTAGGGAACGCGCCTCGCGTGCCGTGCGAGGAAGAGGCACCGTCGGCCTCGCGGTTCTCTTCATCGTCGGTCTAGTCGTACTCGCTGGTGGTTCAGGCTTCCTTACTAGCGCGCGCAACGATGCTCAGATCGCAACCGCGAGAGCGTGTGCGGAGGCGCGGAGCGCGATCACGAAGACTGACCGAGATACGGCACTCCCCGAACGCTGTGGAGCAGAGAGGGCGCGGACGCCTTCAGCTCCAAGCGCCGAAGAGGCGGCGATAGAACATAATCGTCGCGCCCTCACCATCATGCTCGCCGGCCTGTATGAGACCTGCCTCAACGATCGGGCTCAGCCGAACGCCGTATGCGCTGCCCGCCTCGACGACCTGAACCGCGTAGCGCGACCTTCCAACTAAGCTCTTAATCGGCGCTCCGCCCGGATCGGTGCCTCAGCCGGGCACATCGTCGCAGCAAACTTCGTCCTGGTGTCATTGAAGCCGGTTGTCGAACTGCGTAAGGCTGTTTCAACGCACTGCGCGCTCTAACCACAGCTCAAGATCAGACCGGCGGTATGCACCTGATAAGGCGGAAGGGCTCGGGTGCAGCAGTTGCCTCTACTCACGCGCCCAGACTCGCAGGACATACTCGCCGTTCCCGGCGATGTGCTTCCCGGGGTGCCGTGGCGGCCGACTGCACCACCACACGCCGGGGCCGATGGCACCACAGCTCCACTCGCCGCGATCGATTGTGTCAGGGTCCCCCTCCTGGACCTCGGCAAGTGGGTCGGGCTCCTCCCCCGTGAAGCGCGTCATCGGCAAGAGCTCTCGAAGCGGAAGATCATTGGGCGTACGGGCGTTCGTGTTGTCAACGGCGGCTGAACCTGGACCCCCTGGCGACGGTCGAAAGTGGACCCCCCTCGGTGGTTGTTGATGTTCAGTCGTCGGTCTTGCCGGCGGCGGGGACACGGCCGAGGTCGCGGTCCTTGAGCCGGTAGCTGTCGCCCTTGAGGGACACGACCTCGGCGTGGTGCACGAGCCGGTCGATCATGGCCGCGGCGACGACGTCGTCGCCGAAGACCTCGCCCCAGCGGCCGAAGGGCTTGTTGCTGGTGACGATCAGCGAGGCTTGTTCGTAGCGGGAGGAGACGAGCTGGAAGAACAGGTTGGCGGCCTCGGCTTCGAACGGGATGTAGCCGACCTCGTCGATAATCAGCAGCGGCACACGGCCCAGCTTGACCAGTTCCTGTTGGAGTCGTCCGGCGTGGTGGGCTTCGGCGAGGCGGGCGACCCACTCGGCGGCGGTGGCGAACAGGGTGCGGTGCCCGCCCTGGCAGGCCCGGACGCCGAGCCCGATCGCGAGGTGGGTCTTGCCGGTGCCCGGCGGACCGAGGAACACCACGTTGTCCTTGTTCGCGATGAAGTCCAGCGTCCCGAGGTGGGCCAGGGTCTCGCGCTTGAGCGAGCGCTGGTGCTCGACGTCGAAGTCCTCCAACGACTTTCGGGCCGGGAAGCGGGCGGCGCGGACGCGGCCCTCGCCGCCGTGGGCTTCGCGGGCGGCGACCTCGCGTTGCAGGCAGGCGGCCAGGAACTCCTCGTGGGTCCAGGACTCGGTCCGGGCGCGCTCGGCGAGCCGTTCGACCGCTGCGGCCAGCGACGGCGCCTTGAGTGCCCGCGTCAGGAACGCCAGCTCCGCGGTGATGTTGCGGCTGTTCTGGCCGGTGGTGTTCTTCGTGGCCATCAGACCGCCTCCCCGATCACGTCGCTGCCGGGCATGTCGCTGTCGAGGCCGAAGAGGCGGTCGTAGTCGGCCAGGTCGCGGTAGGCGACCTCGTCGTGCGCTGGCGGGGCTGGCCGCTCGCGGTGCGCCTGGCGCAGCGCGGCGGCCGCGTCGGCGTGATCCGGGTCGGTGATCGTCTGGTGCCGCGCCCAGCACCGCCGGTGGCAGGCGACGTGGGCGCCGGCCTGACCATCAGCGAGCCGGGCGGTGACGTGCTCGAGGTCGGCGCTGATCACGACCCGGCGCCCGACCGCGGTGGGGTGCACCGAGTAGTCGTTTGCCGTCGAGACGGACGTAGTGATCTCGGGGTAGGCGCAGGCTCGTGGTCCATCCCGAGGTCGCGGCGGCCGGCGCGAGCGGGGGCAGCGCGAGCATCGCGGCCCGATCAGCGCGCCAGCGGTCGACCGGGCGAGCGCCCAGGCGGCGGTGGTGGCGCTGGTTGGCCCGCGCCAGCCAGACCCCGAGCTGGCCGTTGAAGTCGCCCGGGGAGGCGAACGCGCGCCCGGGCAGGAACGAGGTCTCCAGGTACTTGTTGGCCCGCTCGACCAGGCCCTTGGCCTCGGGGTCGCCCGGGCGGCACTGGATCACCTTGATTCCGAGCGCGCCGCGGAACCCGCTCATCGCCTCGGTCAGCTGCGGGCGCCCAGCTCGCCACGAGCCGATAGCGGACTCGTTGTCCCACACCAGCGCCCGCGGCACCGCGCCCCATCCGCTCAGCAGGGCCCAGTGCCCGGCCAGCAGGTCCGGGCCCTGCCGCGAGGGCAGCATCCGCGCGGTCATGATCCGTGAGTAGCCCGCCACCATCACCAGCACCGGCGGCGACCCCGCCTGGCCGGCGCCCAACGGCACCTCGGCGGGCGGGAACCACAGGTCGCACTGAGCGAGCTCGCCGGGCCGGTACTCGGTGCGCGACGAGGGGTCCGGCGGGGTGAACAGCGGCCGCACCTCCCGGACTCGGTCCTTGAGCACCGTCAACGACCGCGTCCAGCCAATCCGCTCGGCAATCACCGTCGCCGGCATCGTCGGCCAGGACGCCAGCAGGTCCCGGATCTGCGGCTCGACCTCGTCGACGATCGAGCCCTTCGCCGGGCGTTGGTACCTCGGTGGCGCGTCCGCGGCCAACGCCCGGCGCACCGTGTTCCGTCCAACCCCGAGCTGCCGGGCGATCGCCTTGATCGGCATCCCCTCCGCCCGGTGCAGGCGCCGGATCTCCGCCCAGTCCTCCACCTTCAGCACCCCTCCCTAACGGCAAGGGGGGTCCAAGTTCACCCGCCGTCAGGGGGTCAGGGTTCAGCCGTCGTCAGCACGTGTTCCGCGTTCGTCGGGCATGACGGCACCATGCCACGAGTCCGGAGAGGGCCCACGAGCTGCCGACGCGCGGCGCTAACTGGTGCTCACGGCGAGATCAAGGGCCGGTAGCCGAGAACGGAGGCAGCGCCGTCGAGGTAGGCCCGGCGGTGGGCGCGGGGCACCCCAAAGTCTCCGGACATGCCGGGGCGGTTGAGTCGACGCCCGACTCGGGGTCCCGAGGGTGCTGCGCGGTCTGGTTGATGTCACGACCGCCGGTCAGCCGCTTCTCGGCGAGATCAGCTCGGCTGGGTCGCGGTCGGGTCGCAGGCCGCGCCAGGACGGGTGACGCAGGTGCCCGTCGTCGGTCCAGCTGCGGAACCGGACCTCGCCGACGTGGCGGGGTGCGCACCACCGTGCGCGGGCTTGGTCGAGGACGGGCCCGGTGAAGGGGCTCGACGTGCGCGCGTCACCGGCCAGGAGGTCGCGGAGACGGTTGCGGGCGGCGTCGGTGAAGCCGGTACCGACGTGGCCTATGTAGCGCAGCTGTCCGTCGGGCTGGGGGTGGCCGAGCAGCATGCGCCGAGGCTGCCGTGGTGGCGTCCGCGGCCCGGTGGCCAGCCGCCGATGACCGATTCGCTGGTGTGCCAGATCGGGGTCTTGATCCACGCCGTCGAGCGGCCGGGCCGATACGGCGCGTCGCGGCGTTGGCGACCACGCCTTCCATGCCGTGTGCCTCGGCGAGGGTGAGCGCTTGGGCGGGGTCGACGCCGTCGAGCCGCGGTGACACGACCAGCCGCGGGCGATCGTCGAGCCCGAGGTCCTCGAGCAGCCGGCGTCGCTCGGCCCACGGCCGGTCGGTGACCGGTTCACCGTTGAAGCAGAGGACATCGAAGGCCACATAGGTCGCCGGCACCTCGGCGCGCAGCGCCGTCGACGGCCGGGCCACGCCCATGCGCAGCTGCAGCCGGTCGAAGCTCGGGCGCGCCGGCGCCCCAATAGCGGGTACCGAGAGGGCCACCACCTCGCCGTCGAGCACCGCCCGCCGCGTCCCGAGACGCTCGGCGAGCGCGGCGGCGAACTCGGGGTAGGACCCGGTGACGCGAGCGTCGGCTCGCGGCGCACCCGCTGCTCGGGGACCCGCCCGGCCCTCGAGATAGGCGCGGACGGTCTTGCGGTCATGGCCCAGATGCCGGGCGATCGCCGAGATCGTCCAGCCCTGCTCGCGCAACGCGTGCGCTTCCACATCTGCCCCCGGACAGCATCCGGGCCTCCCGCTGCTCCGCCGGTGACCACTCACCCGCGAGCCCAGCGGTAGGCCCTCGCCCGGCTCCGACACCACGCCGAGACCGCCGTACAACCTGGGGAAGTTGATCTGGCAGGAGTGGGAAGCTTCAGCTAGCGCCATCAGAGCTCCCGGTCGAGCAGGGTCCGCCCGGCGGAGGTGCTGTAGGCCAGGAACACCCCGATCTGGGCGTTCTCGATCCGCCCGGCGGTGCCGGTGTACTGGCGCTGCACCTCGGCGGACTGGTGCACTTGTTGAGGAACCCGATGTCGTCGACCACCAAGACCCCGTCGGGGTCGCCGAGGCGATCGACCACCCAGCCGCGCAGGTCGTCGCGCAGCAGGTCGGGGTCTCAGTCCGCGCCGGTGAGCAGCCACTGCACCGAGTTCGGCGACGCTGCCCCGGTCGCCTCGGAGATCGTCCAGCCATTCTTGCGTTCCAGCCCCGACATCAAGCCCTGGGCATAACCCGCAGCCCGGCTCCTGGGCTCGCTACGCCGGAACCGCGGCGCCAGCAGCTCCTCAACCTGCGAGAACCCGTCAGCCCACACCTCGACCTCGGCCACACCGACATCGTCGCCCACCGCCTGGACAAGATCTCATCGGACCGTCCCGACCAAGCCGACACACCCAACAAGCCACCTACACTCAGGCTGTAGTACTAGTGCTGCGGAGCGGTGTCGCTCTGAGCGGGTGGAGGTCACCCAGGCGCACATCGCCAGCATTCCGCCCGGCAACGTCCGCGTACCCGACTGCGACATCATCGCGATGTGGCAGCCAGCCATCACCGTGATCGAACTCATGTTCGATGTTAGCGGAAGCCGGAGTTGCCCTGACGCCATCGCGGGTCGCCGCACGACCTTGCCCGTCACCCGCCGATCGCGACCGCCTCCGCTCCGTACCAGGTCTCGGTCAGCGTTCCCGTGTCGTTGTGGGTGCCGCTGCAGTGGGCCTCGACCGCGTACTGCCCGGTCGAGGCGTCGGCTGGCACCTCGATCGTCACCTCCCAGTGCGGCCAGGCGTCGTTGCCCTGGTAGTTCCCGTCGATGCGCGTCGACGGGCCCCCGAAGTCACGGATCTGCCGCAGGCGCACGTTGGCCGTGCCGTCCGACATCGGGCACGGATCGACCGAGCGGACCGTCACCCGGCCACCCGGCCCGGCCGAGGGCGAGGCCGTCATCGCGAGCGACGGTCCGACGATCCGCAGCGGCGCGTCGCGGTAGCGCTGCGTCGTGCCTTCGTTGCAGGCGGCCCGCACGACGTAGTTCCCGGTGGAGAGATCCACCCCACCGGGGCGGTTCTGGTAGGGGATCGTGAGCCAGAAGTGCCGGATCGCCTCGCCAGGGGCGGCAACCCCGACTCCCTCGGCCAGCCGGGTCATACCGCCGGCGGCGTAGAGCCCGACCTCCGAGGTCGGGGCTCCACCCCACGGGGTCGGGCACGGCGTCCTGAGCTCGACGTCGATGCGCGTGCCGGCACGGACCGACGTCTGCGAGAGCACGGGCTCGGCAACGACCGGGACGCCGGGCGCTGACGCCGTGCCCCGGCAGGGCCCGGTGAACATCGCCGCGATGATCGCCACGAGAGCCACCTTTGGTCCGAACTGCCCCCCGTTGCCCGCCTGGGCCTCGAGGTGTTCGAAGCACGGGTCGTCGACCATCTCCCGCAGCAGCTTCATGGCGGCCGCCTTGCTGATCTCCTCGATCCCTGCGTCCACCAGGCACTGCAGGGCCGCGGTGCGCTTGCCAGTGATTAGCTGCGGCAGGCACAGCTTCTCCTTGAGGTCGGAGGCGAGCTTGGTGAACGTCGAGAACAGCGAGAGCGTGCGCACCTGTGCGGTGCGCTCGCCGCGATCACCTTCGGGCAGCCACAGCTCGTCGATCTCGTGGACGATGAAGTCCTCGGGACCAGCGACCGGCAGCCCCACTTTCACCTCGCCCGTCCACGGGCCGTCGATGTGGATGTCGTAGACGTCCGCGTCAATCCGGGTGATCCGCGCCGTCGTGGCGCGCTCGACGGTTCCGGGCGGGACTTCCAGGAAGGCTCCGCCGACAGCCACGCGGCCACCCGCGTCGGGGGTCACCCGGGCGGCGGCGACGGGAGACGTGCCACCGCCCGGCGGGACCGCGCCGACGCCGTTACCCGGCCCGCCAGGATGAGGGCCCGGGAGTCCCGCCGAGGCTCCCGCGCCGGGGTCGCCAGCCCCGCCCGCTGTGCCGCTCGGGCCCCGGGCAGGACCGCTGTCGTGCGCTCCGCCGCCGCCTGAGCCGGCACCCTCCCGACCCGTGGACGCGGAGGGCGCAGGATCAGCGGCACCGTCGGGGGCGACGGCACCTCGTGACGATCCGGAGTGACCCGGAGCATCGCCGCCGGAGGGAGCTGAGTCGGAGCTCGCACCCTCGGAGCCGTCGGGGCCGACTGCTCCGGCGCCCGCTCGCGCCGCCTCGACGCGCCCGCGAGCGTCGGGGGGCGGCAGCGGCGCGGGATCCGGTGGCAGCAGTGACTCCGAGGCGCCGACCTGCCCGGGCGACGGCCCACGGCCCCCCGGGACACCACACGCCGCGACCAAGATCGAGAACGCCGTCGCGAGCGCCGTAAGCAACCATGCCATCCGACGCCAGCGGCTCCGGAGGTCCACGCCGTTTCCCCGTGCACCATGACGTCCTGATGCACGCCCTTCGACCGACACGTCGCCCCCCAAGGTCCCTGGTATCGGCTTGATCTCGGTCAGGTCACCGAGATCGTTACGAACACCTGCTCGGGGCAGGGAGCGCCTCCCACCCGCCGACCCACCGGTACGGCGCGCTCCGGCGCGACCCGACCGGGACGATCCCGGTGCCACCGATCTGCCACGGCCCCGGAGGACAGCCCCGTGACCGAGCTGACCGCCCCGCCGCGCACCCCCGATCTCCTGCGCGGCGCGGTCAAGCTGGACTCGAGCGCAGCACCGACCCGCGCTTCAGCGCGGAGTGCGCCCGCGACCTCGGGCCCGACGCGACCCGCACCGAGCAGGGCTCCTCGAGGCCACCGACCTCCGCGGGGACGCCGCCATCGCCGACCTGCACGCTGCGCTGGGTGACCCCGCGCCGATCACCGGCTACGTCAGCGCCACCTACGGCCTCGGAACTCCTCACACCGCGCGCCGCTGCCGGCCACCACCATCGCCAAGGAACTCGACCACCGGCACGCCTGGCGACACCACGACGTCGAGGGGCGCGGAGGCGCGTCGAGCGCGCTGTGGCACTCGGAGCGCCGGAACGGGTGGGGCCTGCTCTACGTTGCGCTCTAGCTGGCCGACCCCGACGACCAGGCCGCAGCTCGGCGACTTCTTTGCGCAGCCGGGCGCAGCTCCTCTGACGCGGCACTGGTCGGACGGTCGTCACGCTCGCCGGCGTCGGCCTCGGCCTCGGCCTGGCGCACCCAGTTGCGCAGCGCCTCGTGATGGACCCCCCAACTGCTCTCCGAGCTGGCGGAAGGTCGGGCGCGGGGTGGACGACCGGTAGAGCCGCACCGCCCGCCCGCGCAGCTCGTCGGGGTACTTCTTCGCTGCTGCCATCGGAGACTCCCTTCACGGCCTACGGCCATGATCGTCGGTCTCCGGGCTACCGGGGGAAGCTCACTACACCTAGTGCCCCTGGGCTCGCAACCGACCGGCCTCCTGTCTCTCGCCCGTCGCCTCGAGTCCGGGAGGCACCGGTTTCGACCTCGTCGACGATGGTCGGGCGAGTAGCGGGGCTGTCGGACCCTCAGGCGACACTGAAGGTCATGACCTACCGTGCGACCGCCCTGCGGATGTTGATTTCCTGTCCTGGCGACGTCGAGGACTCGGACCTGGCCGCCGTGCGTCGGGCGATCACTCGGTGGAACGTGCTGCTCGGCGAGGAGTTCGAGCACGTGGTCGTACCGGTGAGTTGGTCCGAGCACGCTGCATCTGAGTTCGGTGAGCCTCCGCAGGACATCCTCAACCGCCAGCTCGTCGATGTCGTCGACATGGGCCTGGCGATCTTCTGGGGCCGCCTCGGCACCCCGACCGGCACGGCCGAGTCGGGAACCGCGGAGGAGATCATGCACCTGCACGCGGCCGGTAAGCCGGTGAGCGTGTTGCGCTGTGTCAAGCCTGTCCCTCCCCGAGGTGACCACGAGGAGCGGGCCCGGCTCGACAAGTACCTAAACGAACAAGTGCGGCCCAAGGCACTCCTGGTCGAGTACGAGGACTCGGGAGCCCTGGAGCGCCAGGTCGACACGATCTTGAACCGCCTTGTGCGGCGTCACGAGAAGGATTGGGAACCCGCGACGCCTTCGGGCGGTCGACGAGGGCGCTCCCACATCATCCCGAGCATCGACTCTCAGCACGTCACCGAATACAGCTCAAAGGGCCAGCCGAAGTCAAAGACGAAGAAGCGGCTGGTGTTCACCAACGAGGGCGGGTCCGAGGCCCGAGATATCACGTGGCGCCTGGAGCCGGCACCGGGTGGAGACCCCTCCGGGCTCCCGTACGTGGGCGGCGATGAGGACCAGACCATCCCTGTTCTGGCGGCCGGAGCGTCCACGGGCTACCCGCTGTTGGGCCACATGGGGACGGCGAGCCAGGTCGTCTGCCACGTGGATTGGCTGGACGACGGCAACGAACGCCACAACGAAACCACGCTGCGGCCTTGACTCGGCTTTCTGACCTGCAAGTCGGCTAGAGCACCGGTCTTGTCGGTCGGCTTCGCCCCGTCACTGCCACCGGCCCCGGCGATCAGCTCCACCCCGACGGTGCCACGCGTCCCGTTGCGGCCCGGCTCGCCACACGTGTCTTCAGTGGCGGCTCGTACTTGCTTACGGGTCAGGAGCTCTGGGCGCGGACCTCGCTCGCTCGTTCGAGGTCGTGTAGCTCCCGCGACAGGGTCGGCGAGAGATAGGCGATCAGCGCCTCGGATCGTGCAGGGCACTCGTTCAAGTTCGGGCAGACCAACGAGATCAGTACGCGGAGCGAAGTAATGATGTCGGCAAGGGGTGTTCGCGAAAAGGCGACACGGATGCCCAGGGCGGCCCCTGCCCCCAGTCCATTAGCAACAACCGGGCGGAAACCGACCTTCTGCAGCGCGGAGACGGTTGGCTTCTCAGCTGCGCTTGCCCACGTAGCGGGGTTAATCGACGTGATCGTCTCTTTCAGCTGAATGCAGAGCCAATGGCCTTTCTTCTGCGACCGTTGACCGGCCGCAGTCTCGATAAGCTGCGCGGCGAGTCGATCGTAGAAGCGCTCTGGGGTGAATATATACTCCACAGCGTAGGCGTTGGCCCGCGAGACGCGATCAGCACGCTCCTTTGCCAGCTTCTTGTTGGTTGCCTGCGCCTCGCGCTGTTGTTGCGCGCGCTTCTCCTTCTCCGTGCTCCTCGGCTGCGAAAGGATTGATCGGCGGGCACGTATTCCATGCGTTGCGCGCTGGACGTAAGCCCAAGCGATGCGGCTGCCCGCCAGCTCGTTATGCACCGTCCAGCGAAGGGAGGACGCGGCCGCATGGGTGGCTCTTCTGCGTCTCGCCTGGGCCATTTGCCTACAGGCGATATCCGCGCTCGATCCAACCCAGTGAAAGCTAACGCGACACGACCTCGGGATTGTGCAGATTCTCTTGCGCCGCGCCACGAAGAGCTAACGTTAATTGGAGCTCGTATCGGACAGGTCGCGTTCGCGTCACGGTCAGGCAGGGCTCGACCGGTCGGGCCGCTCACCGACAGAGTCCCTGGACGTGGGACAACACACCCCTCGTCGATCCACCGATGAGCAGTCGGCAGAGGACAGCCCCGTTCGTCGCCGGGCCATCCAAAGTCGGAAGTTCCGGTCGATCGTCCCGGCCGTACCGGCGCGAGACGTCGAGCGACCCGTCGATCGCCTCGCGACGTAAGTAGGTCTGCCTGGACCGGTCGTGGACGTGGCGGATCTCGTCGAGGAGTTCGGCTGCGTCGCGGCGGCAGATTCGCAAGCCGGCCGCGTCGACCTCATCGGACGCTCGATCGACGCCCTGCTGCACGCTGATCCGTTACGACAGGTGGGCACCTACCTACGGACGGCACGAACAACTTCGGTCCGCACTCTCGCCGCCAAGGCCATGGTCGCGATCGAACTACTGAAGCTGCGAGGAGCCACCGCGTGGCCTATCGAAACCTTAGGCCATCCTCTCCCGCTCTATGCCCGGAAGGTGCTCCCGCTGACATTGAAGCCGGCAGACCTCACCCATGCCGCCCCGCCCGAGCAGGTGCTCGAGCCGGTACGGGCCGAAGCTCTCCCCCACCCGGTCAACTTCTCACGATCACCCTGATCCCGGGCCCGATCTCGGACTCCTTACCAGATCGTCGCCGCCGCGCATTCGCCCCGTGGTCCGCGAGAGGCCTCGACAGTGCTGCCAGAGGGCGAGCGAGGCTTGTAGGTGAAGGAGACGGTCTAGAGCTCCGGGGCGGCGTCGACCGATCGCACGATCTCGGTGGGGCCGACGAGCCGGGTGCCACTGGAGGAGATCGAGACCGTCGTGAGCGATGCGACGGTCCTCTAGGGTCGCTCGCTGTGCTGTCCGTGCTGGTCGATACGTCCACCTGGCTCGACCTCGCCGGCAGTCGGGAGGGCCAACTTCTCTTGGTGCCGCTGCGCCAGTTCGAGCGTTGGGGCGAGCTGCGCCTACTCGTGCCGGCGCTTGTCATGGATGAGTTCGACCGGAACAGGCCGCACGCTGAGGAGCGGGTTACCAAGAGCATCACCGACAGGGTCAAGATCCTGGGCCGAGACCTTGATGACATCGGGATAGAGCGCTCCCAGGAGTGGGTGGGGATGACCCAGCGCGTCCAGATGGTCAGCGGCACCACACTGAAGAACTTCCGGGAGACTCGGGAGTTGCTAGAGCGAGGCTATCGGCTCGACCCAAGCGCTGAGGAGCAACAGCGGGTCGTGCGGCGGGCGCTCGACAAGCGCGCGCCGTTCCACCTGGCCAAGAACAGCGTTGCTGATGCGCTGCTGATGGAGCTGTACCGGACGGCCACGGAACACGGCGAGGCGGGCGACTCATTCGTCTTCGTCACGTCCAACCACAAGGACTTCTCGGCGACCGGCGGTGACCAGCGCCAGCCCCACCCGGACCTGGCCGAGCTGTTCGACGGCACCCGCTCTCGTTACTGCCTTGGAGTCGACGGCTTGCGTGAGCTCATGGCCAACGAGTTCGGCGAAGCATTCGCCGAGGAGGTCGCAGAGGTCGAGTTCTTGCAGTCGGACGACGAGTCTCGGACCTACGGCGAGATAGTGGCGGCGGCCGAGGAGTATTTCGACAAAGTCTGGTACATCAGGCACCTGATTCACTTGGAGCAGGAGGAGCGGGGCGAGATCGAGCCTATGAACACCGAGATTCGAGCTGGCGCCGAGGCCGCCGCTCAGCGCGTCGTCGAGCGCTACGGCCCGGAGAACGTCGGGCCCTGGGACGACTGGCACTGGGGCTTTGTAAACGGCCAGCTAGCCACGCTGCGCTGGGTGCTCGGGACTGCCTGGGACGACGAGGGACTTCTCGACACCTAGGACGTGTTTCCGAGGTAGGTCGGAGCCAGAGCAGGATGGCTCGTAGGACAACACGCCCTGCGAAGAGCAGGGCGTGTTGTCTCCGGGCCGCCAGCCGGTGAGGCGACTCGAGATGAGCCGGCTCATGCCCTCAGCGCGGAGACCTGTGGAACCTCTCGAAGACCTGAGGTTCTGGCGACAAGCCCCGGTCTCACTTCCTGGCACCGCTAGCCCGACGACGACAAAACCCGGAGACCTGCAGCGGCCCACTCACCAGCCTGCGGTGACCTAACTGGACGAAAAAACAGTCACAACAGTAAGAACGAGACTCACCGAAGCACCGAGAAGAGCCAATGCAAGCCAAATTCGCAGTAAGTGGTCTACTTTCAAGGCGCGCTTGCTATAGGACTGCAACATGACTTGCTGGATCACAAAGGCTCGAGCCTCATCGGCCCTCTGACTCTCTGACTCATTCACATAGGTCTTCGGATCCTCGAGGATCCGATCAACGTCCCAGTGGCGTCCCGTGCTGGCGCTCGAAGTTCCACTAGTCACTGCATCCCCCAAGAAGCGAGCCAGGTGCCCGACATGCTCGAGATCTACCATGGAGGCACGACAGTAGGAGAACCAGGCCCTTCACTCTTCCGAAGCTAGCAGCTCACAGAGCGTGCTGCGTCACGATAGTGACACAGACGGCGAGTCCTCCAGGCGGGCTACGAGACCCGGCCGTGTGACGCAAGTAGCGCTCGGTAAGCTCGATCCACTATGGCTGTACCCGGGGGGGCCTGGCTGGAGCGTTGGTGGAGCGGCCCAAGCAGAGCTGAGACACCAGCGAAGCGGTGGTGGGCGGGGTCGCTGACCTCCAGCCTGCTCACTGTCGGAGCTTGGGCCTCTCAGGTTGTGCTGGGCGAGGAGGTCCCCCCGGAAGTCCGTTCGCCTCTGTTCGCCTTCGGCTGCTTCTGCGCGGCTCTAGCTTTCCTCCTCCCAGTCCGCCAGGCGGCAGGTGCCCGCGCCAGGGAGACCCGCACCACCGAGGTCGCTGCTCGTGCCGTCCAACGCAACCGCAAGGCTCTCAACAAGGGTTTCGCGCCAGTTGCTCGACTAGTCGCGGACATCAACGTGGCGACCAACGGTGGCGCTCGGCGCGAGAAGCAAGCGCGGCTGAGTCAACTCGCAGTCGACCTTGCGGCAAGGACGATCGGTAGCGAGGAGACGCGGGTCAGCTTCTTCAAGTACGTCCCTGGGCCCCCCGAGAGCTTCGAGTTTCAAGTTCACGCAGGTCGTACAGAGGAGCCTCGAGGCAACTTCACTGAGAGCAGTGAGCGAGGTCGTGAGGTGCTACGCCTTGCGCGTGACCGAGAGACTCGCTTCGTCCCCGACACAGAGAAGGAGCATGTGGCGGGTTGGGACCCGACCAACGCCGGATACAGCACCTTCATCTGCACCCCGGTCGTCGCCGACGACAAGATCGTTGGTCTCCTGACGGTTGATGACCCCGTAGTCGGCGCCCTAACCACCGACGACAAGCTGGAGGCCGAGGTGTTTGCACACCTGCTCGCGTCCGGCCTGGGCCGCTGATTAGATGACCGTTAAGCGCCGCCGTCGGACCCACCCCTGCGGCACTGCGGCAGCTCGCCCACGCTGTTGGCCGCAGGTCGGTTTCCCGCACTCCAAGGACCATCGCCGCCTCAAGCGAGGTCACCGTCGAACCCACAAGTCGCGATTGGACGCTCGCTAGGACGATCTTGAAGGGTCGTGAGAGCCGGACATGTCCTTATCTGATGGCGTCGCGTCCGTCACGGCACCGCGGCCTGGGCGCGTCCGCTCGCGCGTTAAGACTGGGCTGACGGTCGCGGAGCGTCGCTACAACGCGGTCCACGCTCGCTAGCAAGTCGCACGTTGCAGGTTGTGCAAAGGACCGGTCAGCGCGGAGTAGCGCCCAAGAAGCGTGCTGAGCGGTGTCGTCGAAGCTGCCCAACAGGTGCAGGGCGGCTTCAGCGCGCCGGTCGCCGTCCAGCGCGGAGGCGAACAACCGGCTGATCGCGCCTCGGAAGGCGCTGCCGAAGGTCTCGACCTTGAGGTCGGCGATCGGGAGCGAGCTGGTGTCACGAGTCGTCATGATGGTCTGACGCAGCTCGAGTGCTCGCCGTTCCCACCCGTCGCGGGACGGGTCGGAACGGCGAGCCGCTGTCACTGATCCGAGGGGTCCGCGAAACGGCCCTGCACCGCGTGATCGGTCAGGATGGTCATGCGGGCCCGGTGCGCACGGGACTTCACCGTGCCGACGGCCACACCGAGCAGCTCCGCGGCCTCCTCGTTGGTGAGCCCGTCGAGGTGGAGTACTTCTAGTACTACGCGCTGGTCGCGGGGCAGGAGGGCGAGGAGCTCGGGCAGGACGGCGAGGGCCTGCTCGCGGTCGTCGACGGCCAGCGAAGGATCGCCCGTGTCGGTCCGGTCGGGCTGGTCGTGCGACTTGTAGATCTCCCCGATGGGTGTGAACGGCCGTGCCTTGCGGCGGCGGGCAGCGTTGAGAGCCTCGTTGACGGTGATGCGGTGTAGCCAGGTCGACACCTTCGCCTGCCCCGAGTACGTCCCGGCGTGCTTGAGCACCTTGAGCCACACCTCCTGCACGACGGCCTCCGGGTCCGGCTCGTACCAGGCCAGACGACGGACAAGGGTCAGCAGGACCCGCTAGTAGCGGTGCACCAGGACCGCGAGCGAGTCCATGTCTCCGGCGACGTAGTCGGCGAGCAGCTCGGCGTCGGAGCGCGAGTCCGGGGTGGCGCTACCGGGAGCTGGTCGACGCCGGCGACCTGGACGGCGCGTTCGAGTTCGCGCTGATCAGCTTCGTTCGCGTGCCACCGGAGGCCGTGCCCGAGATCCGCCGCACGCCGGCAGTACTCCTTGGTGAGCGCGGAGTGGGCGTCCGAACCGCGTCCGGCGTCGAGGAGCTGGGCGTTCCGCACCGCCATGCCGAGCGACGCGGTGACGTTGCCGAGCATCTGGACGAGCAGCTCCTGCATGAGCTGGAATCCAGCGATCGGGCGGCCGAACTGCTCGCGCTGCTGCGCGTAGGACAGTGCCAGCTCGTACGCCGCCATCTGCACCCCGACTGTCCCCCATGCCGCGTTGGCGCGCGTCCGCTGCAGGACTCCGCCGGCGTCGGAGAACGTGCCCCGCCCACCCGACAGCCGGTGTGACTCCGGCACACGGACGCCGTCGCCCGGCGCCGGCGAAGTCAAGGTGCAGGTGGGCTACAACGGCATCTGCGGCACCGCGACCGCCTGCTCCAGGGCCACGACCGTGGTGCCCTCGAGCGGGAGCCCGCCGCTCACGAGGCGTCGCAGCGGTAGACGGGCTCGATGGCGACGCGATCGCCCTCGGCGAGGTGGTTCGGCCTGCGCGGTCAGGGCATCGAGGACGTTCTCGTCGTCGAGCCCTCGCCGGTCCGTCGCGAGTCGATCGAGCGACTTGGCGCGATCACCCTCGACCCCACCAGCGTCGACATCCCCGCCGCCGTCGCAGAACACACGAACGGTCGGATGGCCGACGCCGCCTACGACGCCGCCGGTGTCGCACCGGCCGTCGAGGCCGCGCTGGCCTCCATCGGCCCCACCCGCACGATGGTCAGCGTCGCGATCTACGAGAAGCCTCTCGAGACCACGTTGCTGCACCTCGTCATGGGCGAGAAGCGCATCCAGGGCACGCTCTGCTAGACCGCCGACGACTACCGCGCCGTCATCGACCTCATGGCCCAGGGCCATTACGACACCACCGGCTGGGTCGAGCAGATCGCCCTCACCGACGTCGTGACCGAAGGATTCGACGCGCTGCACGCCGGTCAGAAGCTGAAGGTGCTCGTCGACCCGACGCGCTGAAACTCAACTCCCTACGAGAGCTGAAGGACATCCGTGGCAGACAACGTGTACTCGAAGACCGAGATCGTCGGGACCTCCGCCCAGGGCGTCGACGACGCCATCCGCGGAGCGATCAAGCGCGCATCGGCATCACTCCGCGAGATCGACTGGTTCGAGGTGTCCGAGATTCGGGGCACGTCGAGAACGGCGAGGTGGGGCACGCTCAGGTGACGCTCAAGGTGGGCTTCGCCCTCGAGGACACCAAGCCCTGAGGTCCGCCGGCTCCACGCGAAGGCGGGGAGCCTGGGCATGTCCCCGCGAGAGATGGTGCGCTGGCGTCCGAGGCCCTTCACGTTGTCGGCGTGCGGTGTCAACGTGTGGGCGTGGACGTCACCGAGGCGGACCTGGCCGCCATCCCGGCGCGGAACGTCCGTGTACCTCGAGCTGATTTCGTGGCTGTCTGGAGGTCAGCCTCAAGCCGGGCACATCACGACACTGCTCGCGGTGGCCTGGGCTGGTACGCCGCGGGTGTCGCCGCAACGTGCCGGTGGCTGGCCACTGCTCCGTCTCGGCTCGCGAACGGCCTCGCCGACTCCACCCCGGCGCCGGCGACACGGCGGGTGAGCCTCGCGTACGAGGAGTTGATCGAGGCGGAGTTCCTCGCTGCCGAGCGGCTCGAGGAGACGCGCCCGCACCTCGTGCGGTCCCGCCCCGGGTGGTGCGAGGGCATTCGGGCCACGTTGCGTTGGGCCTGGCGCCGCGAGGGGCCTCCGCCACTCGCCGCCGAGATTCCGCTCGAGCGCTGACGACACGTCTCAGGCATCGACCTCGTCGAGATCGTCCGCCTGGGACTCCTCTTGGACGTCTTCGGGCTCGCTTGCGTCGGCTGTCTCCGAGGGCGCGTCGTGGGTTTGCCACTGGGCGAGCTGCTCGGCTCGGTGTTCTTCCTCGTTGCGTGCGTCGGCCTCCTCGCGGGCACGGATCTCGGCGAGGGCGCGGTTGGCCTTCTCGACTGCCGAGGAGGTCTCATCGGCGGTGGGCACACGCACGTGGTCCTCGGCGACGGGTTCAGGCTCCGCAGCTGCCTCCTCGCGGATGTCGGGCCCGGCAGGCTCGAGGTCGATCCCTTCGGGTTCGTCGTCGGCCGCTTCGTCCGCCGGTTGGTGATCGTGGAGGTCGGCGGGTCGGTCGGTGATGTCGTCGTCGGTGACGTCGCGGTGGGTCTCGTCCTCCGACACGGCTGCTCGGTGCGCGGCGAGCCACTCCTCGGCCGTGGTCCGTGCCTCCGGTTCGTCGTCGGCATGGCGGGCGGCGAGCTCGGCCTTGGCGCGTTCGGCGGCGGAGCGGGTACCGGCCGTGTGTGCGAGCCAGCGGGAGCGGGCGTCGTCCAGCTCGGTCAGTTCGGCGGCCCTTGCTTCGAGGGTCGCGGCGAGGCTGGAGGTCTGCTCCGCCTCGGAGCCGAGCCGGACGTGCTCGTCGGGGTCAGTGGCGGCGTCGGCCTCCGCCCGGCGGAGCTGAGCGTCCTGCTGGGCTCGGGTCGCGGTTTGGTGGGTGCCGGCAAGCTCGTTGGCGACGTAGCGGGGTGCCCAGGCGGATTCGCGATCGTGGGCGCGAACCCGGACGCGGAGCTGGCCGTCGGAGAGCTCGAGCTCTTCGCGGTCGATCTCGGGGCGGCCGAGGGCTCGCCAGGCCGAGCGGTAGGCGGCGTAGGCCTCGACCTTGCCGGGGCCGGGGGCCGGGCCCAGGGCGTCCTCGTCGTCGGTATGGCCGCTGAGGTCGCGCCAGGCGGCGACGGCGGTGGCCCGGTTCTGCCATTGCTCGCGTTCGTCGAGCGCTTCGGGCACTGGTCCCAGCGCCTTGGTGAGCCATGCAGGTGGTTCCGCGGCGAGCTGGTCGCCGAGTTCGGCGCTGCTCCGGTCGGCGGCGTCAGCGAGGGAGGCGAGGTAGCGGTCCCAGTCGGCGCGGCCTGTGGCCGGGGTCCAGTCGGTCCAGCTCCGCCCTACGGGGTCGTAGGTGTGGGCGTCGCGTACGCGACCGTGGATCACGTTGGTGAGGTTGCGGGCGCCCTCGAGCGGCCGGTCGGTGACCGCCTCGCGCAGCACCGCCTCGGGGTCGTGGCCGGCGATCTCGGCACGGCGCAGGACGCGGGTGAGAGACGCCGCGCCGTCTTCGGCGGCGAGCCGGGCACGGTCGTGGCCGGTGATCGTGCCGTCGGCGGCGAGCCGGTCGAGCCAGCGTCCGGTGCGTTCGGTGGCGGCGAGGTGGGCGGCATCGGCGAAGAGCTCGCCCGCGGTGCGGGTGCTGCCGGTGTCGGTGGCGGACTCGGTCGCGGTGGCGAGGGCTGACGCCGAGTCGGTGTGGTCGTCGCGCGTCAGGATCCCGGCCATGACGGCGACGGGATGACGGTGCAGGGAGTGGTCGGTGGTTCGGCCGTCGGCGGGGTCGGCGGGTGCGGTGGTGGTGGCGACGTGGGCGGTGTTGGCCAGGCGGCCGCGGGTGAGCCCGACGTAGCTGGCGGCGCGGCCCGTGCTGGGGCCGGCGACGAGGTGGCTGGTGTCGACGGTGAGGCCCTGGGTCGAGTGGACGGTCCCGGCGTAGGCGAGGGAGAGGTCGCTGGCCGCGTAGTCGGGGGGCAGGACCATGCGGTCGCCGAGGACCTCGGCGCCTTCGGGGTCGCGGCCGTGTACGGGGGCGACGGTCAGCGATCCGTCGTCGCCGATAGCGGTCACGCGGTAGCTCTCGCGGTTGATCGGTCCGCGGCGGTTGATGTGGTCCCCGTCCCGGTGCCCGGTGAGCTCCCAGCCGTTGCGGCGGGCGGCGACGAGGTCGCCGACGCCGGCGTGGTTGCCGTCGCGGCCGAGCGCGACGCCGTGCTCGGCGACGTGGCCGAGGCGGACGAGCTCGGCGCGGAGCGCGGCGGAGAGTCGGTCGGCCTGCTCGTTGGTGTCGACCACGAGCACCGAGCGGTGCCCGGCGAGGGTGTCGGCGAGCCAGCCGCGGCGGGCGGAAGCCTCGGCGTCGTCGAGGGTGCCGACGTCCAGGAGGCGCCCGTGGCGGTGGTAGTCGCGCAGCACGCCCTCGTCGCCGTCGCGCAGGCGCAGCGACGCGGGGCCTTCCCATCCCTCTCGGAAGCGGCGGGTCTCGGTGAGCTCGTAGCGCGCACCGGTCTGGGCGAGCAGGTCCATTCCGCCGCCGGCTCCGACGGCGGCGAGCTGGCGGTGATCACCAACCAGCAGCAGCTTCGCCCCGGCCGCATCGACGTGCTCGTGGATCGCGGCCAGCGCGGCGGTGTCGGTCATGGCGGACTCGTCGACCACCACGAGGTCTCCCGACCTCAGCCGCCACGATGACGGGTCGTCAACCTCTGCGCCCTGCGCGAGGCGGTCCTGAGTCTTGAGCCAGCGCTCGACGTTGCGGGCGTCGAGGCCTTCGTCGGTGAGGACCTGGGTGGCGATCTGGCTGGTGGCCAGCCCGAACACTCGTCCGGCCGCAGCGCCGCGCAGGTCGGGGTCGGACCAGGCCCTGGCGATGTTGCCGACGACGAAGCTCTTGCCGGTGCCGGCCGGGCCGACGAGGGTCTCGATCCGCGCTCCCGAGGTGAGGACACCGCGGACGGCGGCCGCCTGGTCGGCTCCGAGCTCGAGCCCGAAGCCGCTGAGCTGGGCCAAGAATCGGTCGGCGATCGAGCTCGGGGTCGCGGCGGCGTCGCCACGGCGGGCGGCCGCGGCGAGGGCGCGTTCGGTGTGGACGTGCTCGGGGGTGGCGTAGAGCTTGGCGCCGGGCGCGTCGTAGGCCGAGCGTCCGTTGGCCAGGCGCAGCTCGTCGGGCAGTGCGTCGTCGCCGGGGCGGGCGGCGTCGAGTGGGGTGGCGAGGTCGAGGCCTTCGTCGGTGAGCCAGTCCAGCAGGCCGGCCACGTCTCGACCGTCGGTCAGCCCGAGGGTGTCGGGCAGGGCGTCGTTGATCGCGCGGGTGAGATCGGCGCGGGTCCAGGCGGCCTTGCGGGTCTGCACGTCGGCCAGCGCGGTCTCCAGGACCTCCCTCGGCGACCACACTCCCGGCACCGGTCGGTCCTGCTCGCGGGCCTCGAGCACATCGTCGGCGACCGCGCGCAACCCGCCGGCGACCTCGCCACGCAGCTGGGCGTCGACACGATCGAGGAACTCGGTGCGGGTCTCACCGTCGTGGGACTTGGCCTGGCGGGTGGCCATCGTGGCCTGCCGCGAGAGCCGGTCGCGCTCGAGTCCGTTGGCCTCGCGGTCGTGGTGGGCTTCGAACTCGGCGATGAGCTCGGCGGCCTTCTCGGTGACCGCGCGGCGTCGCGAGGAGAACAGGTCGGTGACCGTGTCGTCGATGCCGATGACCTCGCGGGCCTTGCCGTCGGGTCGCATGGCGAGACGGAGCCCCAGCGCATGGGCGAGGTGCTCTTCGGTGGTGCGCTCGCCGACCGCGGCCGCCGCGGGCCGGAACTTGTGGATCGCCCGCGAGTCCAGGGTGCGCCACTCGTCGTCCTCGTCGCCGGGCGCGCGGTTGAGGATCGGGTTGTGGATGTGGAGCTGCGGGTCGTGGTCGCGGCTGTCGTGCTGGAAGAACGACGCCACCACCCACCCGTGCGCGTCGACCCACCGACCCGCGGCGCCACCGTGGTGACCGACCCGGGCATAGCCGGCCTTATCCTGCAGGTAGGCGAGCGCCGCGTTGTTGCCCGCCCAGATCGCGTCCTCCACGGCCTGGCGGTACTCGCCCCACGCCGCGGCGGCGTCTTCGTCGCCGACCGTGCGGGCCTTGACCTCCTCGGCCTCGAACGCGGTGTGCAGCACGGTGACGCTCTTCTGAACGCTGAACGTGGCATCGAGGAAGGCGACGTTGTGCCGGGCCTGCTTGCCGGCTTCGACCTGGAGTTCAGCGCGGCGTTCAGCCGAGGCGTCGGGCTCGCGTTCAAGCGCGGCGGCGTACAACTCATCCTCGGTCGCGTACCGGCGGCCGGTGTGGCCGAGGGTCGGGACCTCGTCCCACCGGCCCGGGTCGGCGAACCCTTCGTGGCGTGGATCGAGGAAACGCTCGTAGACACCACGCATGTCCTGAGCGTCAACGAGCCCGCTCAGCCCGAGCTTCTCGGCTCCTCGTCCCCACCACCGCCCCGGCGGCTCGCCGTCGGTGACCGCGCCGGTGTAGTAGGACTCGCGGCCGGTCGCGACCTCGTGGAGCAGGTAGTCCGGCGAGTAGCCAGACGCGATGCTCAGCATCCGGACGACCCAGCGAAGATCGACAGCGGCGGCTGAGCGACGACGGCGGAGCGGGTCGGTCCTTCGGGCAGGCCGGAGGCCGGCCCGGACCCTCGGATCGTGATGCCTAGGTGTGCGTCTTCTGATCTTTCCCTTGATCTTTTCGTGTCGGTGTCTTGTTGGTCGTGTCTGGTCGTCTGTTCGGCGTAGTGATCGGTGTCGGGAAGTGGTCCTGGTTCTTGGTCTTTCTCTTGGTTCTGGTTCTTGCTCGTGGTCGTGGTGATCGGCCGGTGGGTGATCATGGTTGAGCCTCGTTGCTGGGGTCGTGATCGGTGGTGTTGATCAGGTGCAGGGGCAGCGGTTGCTCGCGCAGCGCTTTGAGCGCGGCGGCGGCGGTGCCGCGGGAGACCTCGGCGCCGGTCTCGAGCTCGCTGACGGTCGGCCAGGCCCCGTGGCGCTGGGCGTGACGCACCGCGGCCGCCTCAGCGCGGTCCCGGGCCGGTGACGGCGCCGCCCGCGGTGGCGAAGCCTCTGACGCGGCGTCGCCGCCGGCCTCCGGGCCGGATCTTTCACTGAGTCCGTCACGGGTCGGCTGAACACCGTCGGGCAGGGCCTGAGGCTGAACATTGGACGGGCTGAACAGCGTGCTCTGAACGCTCGTGTGCTGAACGGAGCTTGGATCGAACAGCCCGTGCTGGTGAACCGTCCTGGGCTGGACCAGGTCGTCGGTGGCGAGCAGGTAGAGCAGATGCGCGACCACGGCGGCGGCGATGGCGGGCCAGGCGCCGACCCCGAACCTCAGCGCGGGGGCGACCTCGACGGCGGGGCCGCCGGCGAGGTAGGCGGCCTGGGCGAGCCCCGACAAGCCGGCGGCGGTGACCACGACGGTCCAGGCGTAGCGCGCGGCCGGGCCGGTCAAGCGGGCGGTGGCGGCGTAGGCCACCAGGGCGAGACCGTCGGTGATCAACGGGTAGAGCCAGGCGATCCCCGCCGGTACCCGCGCGGCGAGGGTGACCTCGTAGAGACCATGGGCGGTGGCCGCAGCCGCGCCGAGAGCGACCGCGAGCCCGGGCAGCCAGATCGCGGCCCGCACCGCCCGCCCCGGCGGCGGGTTCTTGCCGGGGGCGCGGTCAGTCATCGACGTCGCCGCCCACGTCGCTACTGGTTGCGCCGCGAGCGTGGGGCCGGTCGAGTTGCCCGCGGCTCATGCCGGCGCCCAGGTCGCCGTAGCCGCTCTCGTGCCCGTGCTGAAGGCGCTGCCGCGCGCGACTGACCGCGAGCCGTGCTGCGGTCTGCGGGTCGCCGTCCGCAGACGATTCGCCCCGTGCTGAGCTGCGCCGGCTCGGGCGGGTGCGTGCGGCGCGGCGTTCGAGGTCGGCCACGGTTTCGCGGAGGTCCTCGAGGGTGCCGCAGAAGCAGCCGTAGTTCGGCCACAGCTCACCGAGCCGCTTGATGAGGGCGTCGTGGTCGGCCCACTCGGCCTTTTCCCGCGCCCGCTGCTCGGCGCGCGAAGGCTTCCCGTCGGCCGGCGGTCCTGCGGGGCTCACCGGTGCGCCCCGTTGTTGCCGTTGGTTCCCAGGCCGGGCCCGGTCAGCCAGTCATCGCCGCGGTCGGGGCGGCGGGCGGGTTCGGGGCCGGGGTCGTCACGCGCCTCGGCCCACCACGCCGCGATATCGGCGGTGGCGTCGAGGGAGGGGACCGGGGTGGCGCCGCCGGGTTGGTCGTGCCAGCCGGGTCGGGACTGGTGCCGTTCCCGGCTGCACGACCCTGCCGACGTCTTCACGCGGCGGATGACGCCGGGGCGTTGGCGGTCGTGCCAGTCCCCGGCGAGCTGCACCGAGGCCCCGCGGCCCTCGTAGGCGGCGCGCCAGGCATGCATCAGCCACAGCAGTTCCTCGACCACGTCGGGGTGCCACAGCCAGCACTCCGGCAGCACCGCGGCCCCGTCGGGGTAGCGTAGGAACACCGCGCGCAGCCAGCCGGTGAGGTCCTCGAGCAGCCCGGCCGTGGCTTCGGCGTCGGCGGGGGCTGTGAGCCAGGACGGCGCGACCGTCGGCCCGGGACGGGCCGGGGTCGCAGCGACGGCGTCGGCGAGCTGGGCGACGGTGCGGGCCAGGTCGTCGACCCGGGTCGGGGTCCCGACCAGAGCCTCCAGGCCGCGGCGTAGCCCGTCGACTTCCCGCGCCAACCCGGCCAGCGCTTGCACCCGCGCGAACTCGCCGTCTTCGCCGCTGCCGGGTTGCTGGGGTGGGCGGCGGGTCACGGGCCCCACCCCGCCCGGCCCTCGCCGTCATCGGGTGTCTCGCCGCGACCATCGAGGCCATGTCCGGCGGCGTCGTCGTCGTGCCAGCGGGCCAGCTGCTCGCGCCGCAGGTCTTCCTCCATGTTGGGGGGTGCGTCGTCTCGGGTCGCGAGCTCGGCGCGGAGGTCCTCGAGGCGGCGTCGCAGCCGCTCGGGGTCGTCGGGGTGGGTGGTGTCGGTGGCCTTGGCCGGGTCGCACGTGCCCGCTGCCCACGCGCCGGTCGAGGCCCACCGGCGGCCTTGGGTGTCGGTGAAGGGACCGTCGTGCGTGCTGCCGCCGCTCTGGGCGGCGTCGTCGGCGAGGTGATCGCGCAGGACGCGATCCTCGTGGTGCCAGTCGTTCTGAGGCTGTGTCGTGTCGTCGCTGTAGTCGCCCTGGCCGGGTTCGCGGTGCGGCGGGTCGTCGAGGGCGTCGGGGTCGGTGGGTAGGGGGGCGAGCTGGTCGAGGGCGAGCAGACGGCGGTACTCGGCCCACGCCTGCGGGTCGGGGTCGTGGGCGCGGTCGGAGAGCACGGCGCGCTCGGCAGCGTCGTCGAGGGTGTCCTCGAGCTCGGTGTTCGCCCGGGGCGTCCAGCCGGTGGCCGGGAAGTGCTCGTGGACGTAAGCGGTGCGGGCGGCGGCCTCGGCGTTGCTGGCCGGTTCGCGGTAGTCAGGGTCGCCCCATTCGGCATCCGGCCGGTACGGCGACTCGGAGTGCAGCCCGGTGTCGGCCCCGTCCAGTTCGGCTCCGAGCTGGCTCGAGCGGATCGAGTCGGTCAGGGCGTGCTGCTCGGTGGGGCTCAGGGAGCGGACGCCGCCCGGCGCGGTCGGGTCGTACACCGCGAACCTGTCGCGGTCGGTGATCTCGCGGAGCCGGGCGAGGTCGAGCCCCTCGTCGCGTCCATGCAGGGCCTCCGAAGGATCGGCGCCGTGGTCGCCGGCTGCGTCGTCGGTCCTGCGATCCACGTTGCTGACGGGGCTGTGGTCGGGGTGGTGATCGGCGGGAGTGGTCATCGCGGGGGCCTCCTCCAAGCAGTCGGAGCGGGTCGGAGCGGTCGGGTCGAAGCAAGTGGCTGTGGCGTCGTGGTCACGGCTGCTGCCTGCTGTCCTCAGTGAGCGGGCCGGGGCTCGGGGGCTTCTCGCCGAGGACCGGCTCGACGACGGGGTCGATGTCGATGACCAGCGGCGCGCCGGGGCTCGGTCGGGGCGGCCAGGTCGGCGCCTCGGCGGGGCGTGGGCTGGTGAAGCGACACCGAAGGCGCCTCAGCAGGGCGGGGAGACCGACATCTACCCAGGCGCGGGTCCGGCGCCACCGGCCTCGCCAGCCGATGGTCGCCGGGAGGCCGCGCTGGGCGCGGACATCGGAGCGGGTCCAGGCCATCCGGGCGCGGCCGATGACCGGGGCGATCCCGCGGCGGTAGACCACGACCTTCCCGGCGGGCAGGTTCGCGATCTGCGCCGGAGCGAGCACCGGCACCTTGCGCACCGTCTTGGACGCGACCCGGCCGCGCATGTCGGTGGTGGTGATCCGCTCGTCGCGCTCCCCGGCCAGGGTCGACCAGAACTGCAGGTCGGCCTGGTCGCGCGTGCCGCCGAACAACAGCACCGAGCCGGTGTTGTTCAGGATCGTCGCGGTCTTGTGCTCCCCGTAGCGGGCCAACAGCTGGGCGCGGGACTGGAACGGCGCGATGATCGTGACCCCGCGCCCACCCATGTCCGCGGTCCAGTTCTCCAACGGGACAGGGCTGATCAGGGCCGCCTCATCCAGCGCCAGCAGCAGCGGCGGGTCGAGCCGCCCCGACGGCTTCGTGGTGGCAATGCGGCGGGCTTCACGGGCAATGTGCCCGGTCAGCGCGCACACCAGGGGACCGGTGTCGGCTTCCTCGGCGCCGAGCAGGAACACCGTCGCCTTCGACGCCAGCAAGGCTTCGACGTCGAAGGGCTGGTCGGTCGCCGTAGCGGAAGCGGCAGCGTCGGGATGGTTGAGCCACCCCAGCGCCGGCATGATCGAGTTGGTGATCGAGGTACGGGTGCGGTCATTGGTGGTGACGAACTGCTCGGCCGCCTTGTCGAAGGTCTCCACCTGACTGCGCCGCAGCAGCGCGGGCACCTCCCGGGCGGCGCGGTCGTTGTCGGCGACCCACCCGAGCACGTCGCGCATCGACCCGCCGCCGAGCGCGGCGGCGTGCAACAGGGCGGCCAGGACGCGGCGGGCTTGGGCGTCCCAGCGCTCCGCGTCCCCGTGAGTGGCGCGCGAGGTCGCTGCGACCATGTCGGTGGCGCGTTCCGTGGCCGTGACCGGGTCGGTGCAGCCGGTCAGCGGGTCGAAGCTGATCGTCGACCGCAGGCCGCCGAGCCCGACCGGGTTGAACACGAACACCGACCCGTGGCTCTTCTGCCGGATCGGGGCGCACAGCTCGAGCAGGTCGGTGCGGGTCGAGGTGACGACCGCGGCACCGGGGGCGTCGAGGACGCGGCCGGCGAGCCAGCCGGTCTTGCCGGTGCGGGGGCCGCCGAAGACGAGAGTGACGTCCTCGATCGAGGACCAGACCCTCTGCACCCCCACCCGGCACAGCTCCACCCCCACCGCCCTGGTCGGCATCCCCAGCCGCTCCCGACGGGTGAGGGCGGCGAGGGAGGGGCGGACTGTGCACGCCCGACGGCGGGTCGCGACCGTTCCTGCGTGCCGGGCCAAGTCCAAGCTCGAGGCGACCCCGGCACGGCGCCGGGACCGCGCCGACCACCGGAGCACAGTGGCACGCGACCGTGACCAGCGGTGCCAGCCCAGCAGCAGCACCACCGCGCCTGCAACGACCCACACGGGCCAGGGCAGAGCCTGCACCAGAGTCGTCGCCGGCAAGCTCGTGAACACCCCGCACACCAGCGCCTGACGGAGCGCACCGCGTATCACCAACAGCGCGGTCAACCCGAGCATCAGCACCAGGATCAGCAGCGTCGAGATCATGACGGCCTCCCGCCCTCGCCGGGCCGCAGGTCCGCAGGCACGGCTGAGCCGGCGGGGTCGGCGGGGTCGGCGGGGTCGGCGAGCCAGTAGCCGCCGCCAGGACGGGCGAGCTGGAACCGCGTCCCCTCCCCGGTCATGCGCTTCGCCCACGCCTGGGCGGCCTCGTCGGTCATCGCCTCGTCGGTGCGCCCCACCAGAGCTGCGTCAACGAACAGGGCCCACGTGATCGGCCCACCGCATGGCGAATCCCCGCACACGACACCGAGGACCGAGGCCGCGACATCCGCGCGGACCAGCTCGACCCCCAGCAGCAGCGGCCACGTCGTCCGCGCCGGCGCACCGATGCGCGCACTCGGCGTCGGCCTACGACTAGGCATCGGTGTCTCCTTCCACGTCGTGGCGCCACACATCGAGTGCCGCCGCGCGGCGGGCGCAGTCGTCGAGATGGCCCGTCTCGCGGTCGTCTGGATGCGAGGCGTAGGGGCCGCTGTCGCGCACGCGGCCACGGCAGGTCGTGCACGTCCACACCGCAGAGGCCAGCTGGCTACCGACCGCAGGAGGCGGAGGTCGGTGCTCCATGAGCCACTCCCACGCCGCCTCACCGCGGGTGCTCCTGCCGGGCTCGGCAGGGAGGTCGAGGGCCTGGCCGACGGCGTCCCAGCTTCGGCCGCCGCCACGGGCTCGCAGCGCCCAGTCCCGCAGCGCAGCGGTCGCCATGTCGGACACGAGTCGTCCCGCCCGGACTCCGGTCAGCGGATCGTCCAGCGCGGGGCGGGATAAACCATGGAAGCCCTCGATCGGCTCCTGGTGTTCGACCGCGGCGAACGCGATGACGGCCACGTGGCGCACGAGCTCGCGGGTCCGCCACGCCGCCTGCTCGCGTCGACTCATGTCGAGGGCACTCATCGGCGACCAGCCCCCTGAGCCACCGAGTGATCTGAGGGCTGCCGGGAGGCCCATCGCGCGATGGTGCGGACACTCACCCCGTACTCAGCCGCGATCTCCGTGTGGGAAGACCCAGCCTCGAGGAGGCGCAGCCACCGCGGCTTTCGCTCCCCCGGGCGTTCGCGCTGCGCCCGAGCTCGGCGACGCTCGTGCTCGGTCAGCCCGCCGGCGATTCCGTGTGGAAGACGCTCGAGCGCCTCGGCCAGGCACTGCTCGCGCACGGGGCAGCGCCTGCAGACCGCCTTCGCCGCCGCGATCTGGTGACGCACCAGCGGCTCGTCCGATGGCTCCGGGAAGAACAGCTCCGGGTCCACACCCCGGCACGCCGCTCGGACCTGCCAGTTCGTGTCACTCATGGCCGCCCACCAGCTCTTCCGCCGAGGCCTCGGCGCTCTCGGGGTCGCCAGCGCGGCCGGCAGGCGCGCTCGTGCGCTGAGGTCGGGCCGTGGCGTAGCGCAGCGACACCCCGAGGTCGTCGACCTCGAGCTCGATCACCTGCCGGCGCTGGCCCTCGGCGGTCTCGAAGGACCGCTGGCGCAGCCGGCCGGCCACCACGACCCGGTCGCCCTTGTCGAGCGACTCAGCAGCGTGGTCCGCAAGCGGGCCCCATGCGACACAGCGCAGGAACAGGGCATCGCCATCGGTCCACGTGCCCTGCTGGCGGTCGAAACGCCGGGGTGTGGAAGCGACCGTGAACCCTGCTCGCCCTGCCCCGCTCGGCAGGTACCGCAGCTCCGGCGCATCGGTCAGGTTGCCGACGATCGTCAGCGTCGTCTCTTTCATGTCGTTCTCCTCAGAAGTGATCAGCTGCGTCGGTCGCACAGCTGGGTGCGGTGGGTCCCGCCGGTTGCGGGTGGAGGCGTCCTGGCTGCCTTCACCCCGCGTGCGGGGGCCGCGGGGCGTCGAGGTCTCCGGGGTCAAGGGCCGGACTCGTCCGGCCGCGCAGCGGCGCCGCAGGCGCCCTTGAGGCGGGAGGAACGGCTCGTTCACGCTCGGCGGGACCTACCTATTCGGCGTCGCCGGCGGCGGCTCCGCCTTGGTTCCGCGGCCGCGCGGCCTTGAGCGCCTTCGGTCGCGGCAGCCTTTAGCCGTCGGTGGTCGTCTCCGAGGCGCCCGTCAAGGCCGGCGTCGTGGCCTGATCCACGGCCGACATCAACCCGCCGATCACTCCGGGCAGGCCCTGACCGGCCGGTGTGCCGATGAACAGCACAAGAGCAACGAGCGCGAACACCACGGCACCAGCGGCGGACCTAGTCTTCGCGCAGATGAACGCGCCCAGTATTGCGAAGAGAATCAGCAGCCCGACGCTCATGACCGCTCTCCACGGAACATGCCAAGTAGCGGAGAGTCGCCGCCCGATCGCTCGGCGGTCGCTTCCGCGACGAGTCCTTCGATCACCGCAGCAGGGATCAGCAGGCGACCACGGATGCGGATCGCCCGCAGCTCGCCGGAGTTGATCGCGCGATAGACCGTCATGCGCGACATCTTGAACATTGCGGCGACCTCGGCCACGTCGTAGAACGTCGGCGCTGTCGCAGTCCTTTCATTGAGTGTCACGGTGTCCTCCGAAGCTCTTCCGTGCTCGCCGATTGGCGGCGAGGCAACGCAAGAGTGCGGAAAAGCAGGGGACGCCTACACCATCAGGCGGGACAACTAGGGACGTCTTCGCTAGAATGAAGTCGTCCCTAGGCAAGGCGCGGAGGTTCGAGATGGCCAACGAACGTCTCCGTGACGCCCTGACGCACGCCGGGCACTCGACCTCCACGGCAGCCGACCAGGTCGGGGTCGACGCGAAGACCGTCGAACGGTGGCTCACCCAAGATCGGGTTCCGTACCCCCGGCATCGAGGTGTCCTGGCTGCCCTGGTGGGGCGAAGCGAGTCGTACCTGTGGCCAGCCGCCGTGCCCGCTCAGCGACAGAAGAACGCTGCGACCTCGGAGATCGTCGAGACGTTCCCGCACCGCAGCGACGTGCCTGCCCGCCTGTGGGAGGACCTGCTGCAACGGGCGTCAGCACGGATCGACGTGCTCGTGCACGCCGGGCAGTTCCTCCATGAGCGGCCCGGCTTCATCGCCACCTTGAAGGCCAAGGCCGAGGCCGGTGTCGCGGTGCGGATCGCCTTCGGCGCGCCGGAGAGCGAGGCCACCGAGCGCCGGAGCGCGGAGGAGAAGCTCGGCCTCGGGGTGCTGGGAGCACGCATCCGGTACGGCCTCGTCAGCTACCGACCACTCCTCCGCACCGACGGCGTCGAATTCCGCTTCCACGAGACCACGCTGTACAACTCGATCTTCCGGTTCGACGATGAGATGATCGTCAATATGCACGTCTTCGGGGTTCCCGGTCCGCATGCACCCGCAATGCATCTCCGGAAACTGGCGGCCGGCGACGTGTTCGACACCTACGAGGGCAGCTTTGTAGACGTGTGGGAACAGTCGAAGCCGGCCGAGTGGTAGTGGCGTGGCCAGAACCGATCACTTCAACGACCCGGACGCTCCTCGAGCGAACAGCATCGTCATCGCAGTCAGCGCTTTCGTCCTCGACGACGACGACCAGCTGCTGATGATCCGCCGAACCGACAACGGCTACTACGCGCTACCCGGCGGCCGCCACGAGCTCGGCGAGACGATGACAAAAACAGTCGTTCGCGAAACCGAGGAAGAGACCGGGATTACCGTCGACGTGACCAGTCTCGTCGGCATCTACTCCAATCCCGACCACGTCATGGCCTACGACGACGGCGAGGTCCGCCAGGAGTTCTCTATTTGCTTCCGCGCCCGGCCGGTTGCTGGCGCGCCCCGGACGAGCGACGAGTCGAGCGAAGTCGTGTGGGTGCCCCGCGCGGAGCTCGATGGCATCGACGTCCACCCCTCGATCCGGCTTCGGATCGACCACGGCTTCAGGACCGATGCCCCGCCGTACTACACCTGATCCGCGAGCCCGACCGACATCAGCCACTCCCTTGAGCGGCGCACAGCAGCGCGGCGCTCGTCCATGCCAGCGTCGAGCGCCCGAGTGACGTAGTGGTGTGGGCCGTAGCGCTCTCTCACCTCAGCCATGCGGTCCTCGAAGTCGAGGTCCGTTCCGTCCGGGCCGGTGGTCATGTCGCAATACCAGAGAAGGTCGCGGGTCAGCGTTCGCTCGTCCTCGAACTCAGCGAGCTCGCCGGCAACGCCGAACTCCTGGGCCTCCGCCCATGCTGCCGAGTGGAAGGCGACGAGGTCTACGACGCGCTTTGGTGCGACGACCTCGCGGAGATACCGGGCCCCGTCGAGGGGATGGAAACCGGTGCTCGCGAGGTCGGGTGAGTACCCGACGTCGTGCAGCCACGCCGTCGCCTCGAGGAGCTCACCGTCCTCCCCGAGCTCCTGGCCGATCACCCGCGCCTTACTGGCTACGGCGAGTACGTGCGCCCAGCGTCGCGGGAGGGCCACCGCGAGTAGTCGCCTTGCTTGATCTTCAGCACGCGGCGGCTCGAACGGCATTCCGGACAGCCTAGACCGCAGCAGCCGGCCCGCGATCTCGTCCGTCAGTGGGCGCAGGAGATTGACGAGAAGTTCGCGACCGACGACTTCAGGTTCTGGCGGTCGAGGGCGCGTTCGTGGAGCCGGCCCCGCGCACGCCCAAGGAGATCGTCGAGCGGATGCGCGCGAACGGGCTCGAGGACCCCGAGGGCTAGCTACGAGTCGTGTGGACGCTCGGGTCGGCCCCGTCGGGCTGATTGACCATGCATCGCCGGGTCGCTGAGTCTGCCTTCCTTCCGAAACGTCACCTCGTTGGTGTCCAGGTGGCGCCACTCCTGCAGGTAGTAGTCGTTCTCGCGATCGACCACCTCGACCCGGCGCTCCATGCGCTGCCGGTCGCCGTTCCATTTGATCTCGCTGTACTGCTCGCGGTGGGGCTTGACCTCGCCCGGCTGGCCGTGGCGCGCCTTGCCCCTGAGTCCCTCGTCGATGCGCAGCTCGTCGGTCACTTCGATCACGCGGTCTCGGCTGCCACAGGATGTGCAGCTGGCCTGATCTTGGGCTAGGTCGGCGCCGCAGGCTGCGCATTTGTGGCAGGCCATCAGTCCACCTCCGAGATGCGGCGGTCCCGCGCCCGTGCCGGGAACCCCGTCCTGCGCACGGCCCGGACGCAGCGGCTACGCCGGAGTCGCCACCTGCGGCAGCGTGTGGGTATGCCCGTGCTGTTCCGGGAAGATTGCTTCACGCCGGGCCTCAGAACTCGCCGCCGTGATGGCCGCGGTCGAAGCCGTCGGCGGCGTCATGGACTTCACGACCTTCACGGTCCGCCACCACCGCGGGCACCGTCTCCGCGACGTGCGGGACGCCGTCTCGGCCGCCTCGCGCGCAGTGACCGGCGGCGAGGAGTGGATGCGCGACAAGGTCGGCATGCTCGACTGGGCGCGCGTCGTCGAGATCACCCACACCCGCCGATCGGGCTGGCACTGCCACGTCCACGCACTCACGGCCTGGTCGTCGGCGGTGACCGAACGCGACTCGGCCTGGGTCCCGATTCGAGCCTGGCGCCGCTGGGACCGCGCACTGCGCCGGCATAACTTCGACTCGACCCCGGTCCGCGGAGTCGACATCCGGCGCGTGGTCGGCGGGGACGAGGGCCTCGGCGCGTACTTCGCGAAGGCGTCGCTCGAGCTGACCTCGACGTTCACGAAGGACTCCCGCGCTGGCCGGTCCCCGTGCGCCCTGCTCCGCGACGCGACCGAGACCTACGAGGTCAGGGACGTAGAGCTGTGG
Organism: Actinomycetospora sp. NBC_00405; assembly: GCF_036044095.1. Taxonomy (NCBI): domain Bacteria; kingdom Bacillati; phylum Actinomycetota; class Actinomycetes; order Pseudonocardiales; family Pseudonocardiaceae; genus Actinomycetospora; species Actinomycetospora sp. NBC_00405. The sequence continues at coordinate 4,543,935 of NZ_CP107938.1, read as the reverse complement.
CGTGAGTACGAGGCTGCGAGCCATGGCCGCAAGCAGCTTACGTGGAGCCTCGGCCGGATGGACCTGCGCCGGTTCGCCGGTCTCAGCCGCGAGCAGTCTGATGAGGAGATCGCGGCCGAAGACCGGCGGGGACGACGCCCTCTTCCTCGTCGGCGAGACCTGGACGATGATCAGCCGAAGGCGGTTACAGGCTGAGCTCCTCGCCGGCACCGACCAGGGCGGCATATCCGCCGCGACTGCGTGGCTCGACGAGCGCCGCTTGTCGTGGCAATGGTGTCGACCACCGGGGCGTGATCCTGGGCGGCGCCGGGAGGTCCCGCCACGGTGCGGGATGAGGCGCGAGCCGTACTAGGAGACCGATGACCGAGGTCGTGGTGGAGCTGCGCGCGTTGCTCGACGAGGACGACGAGACCCGGCAGCCCTGGTGGTAGGGCTAGTAGGGCCTTGGCGGGTCGAGCTCCGGGCCGGAGCACAGCACGCCGGACCTCGCCGAGCTCGTCGTTGGCACCGCCGAACCTGGACAGGTCGTCCGCTGGGTCATCTGCGACGACCGCGCCACCGACGAGGTCGGCGTCGAGTCGGTGTCTGAGGCCGTCGCGCGGACCGGCGTGACCTTGCCGCAGGTCGGCGGACGGCCTCGAGCCCCGTTCGAAGTCGAGCGGGACGGAGAGGATCGCGGGGCCACAGTCGTGATCTAGTTCAACGTGGCCACCGCGACCCTGGGCGCTTCTACCCTGCTGGGCGAAGCTCTCGCTCGCTAGGCGGGCGAGCCCACGGAGGGGTGCGCAAGGAAGCCCGAGGCTGCGCAACCCCAGGCGTCAATCACGACCTCACCGCGAGGGCGACGCTACGCTCCGGCTAGTCGTATTCAGGCGGCCTCCGATAAGAAGAACCAATGATGGATTTCCCACAGCTTATCGACTTTGTGGTAAAAGCCGCCGTCTCCTGCTCGGGGCAGGAGTCATAAGCCGCACCTTCTCCATGCAGTGGCGGATCGGATTCACGATCCACTCCGCTGGCCCGGACTGCCCAATACCGTCTGTGGTTGCAGACCCCTCCGTGTATGAGTGACCACGCGACCCGTCGGCCACAAGGGAGCACCCGAGGCTGGCGGCAACCCGCCGTCAGGCCGCGCTCCGTGGGCCACCGGAGCACGTCGGGAAAGTCTGCGATGGAGAAGAGAAAGAGAGGGAGGGTGGCCAGAGTCGTGATCTGGTTCAACGTGGCCGCCGCAGCCCTGGGTGCTTCGACTGCACTGCTCCAGCTTGTCGAAGTTCTCGCCCGCTAGACGGACGAGCGTAGGGAAGGGACCAGGGAGGAGCTGCGCAACTCCTCCGGCCATCTAGTCCCTTCCCTACGCGAGTTCGGTGATCGTGGATGCGCTGGCTTAGCGGTCACGTTTCTGATCTTCCGTCGTGCCCTCGACGACGCGCATGCGGCCGGACCGCGAGGTGGTCACTGAGTACCGCCCTGGATCACGCGCAGCCCGGCTCGCCGCTGCTCCTGCCGGTGTCGGCGCAGTCCCTCACATGCTCGATGAGACCGGTCGCGAGCTCGGAGGGCGCCTTGTCGCGGTTGATGTAGATCGTTGTCAGCGCGGGGTCGCGGACGTCAATCTTGTATCGGTGCTGCGGCTCCACCCGGGCGGTCCTGATGTCCAGAGGGCCGGCGGCTGCGAGCTGGACCAGCAGCGCTAGGTCTGGGCGGTGCACGTCGGGGATGATGCTCATACGTCGGACCTCCAGCGTCCGTTGCGGCCCCGGAGCCGGCGTTGCACCGCCGGCCGGAGCCGCTCTGTGTCCTGCATCGATCGGCGCGCTGGGTCCTCGTGCCTACCGATCTCATCCTTCACGTTCGTAGGCATCAAGGCCGTAATCGTGAAGTAGGTCGGGTGGACTGGGCCCGGTTACGAGAGACACGGTCACGGGGCTATAGCGCGTATCGATGATCGCGCGAAGCGATCACGGCAGGACTCTGGCTCCGCGTCCGGTCACGACCTGGACGTACGCCCAGCTCTCCAGCAACTTCATCGCTCGCTGGACAGTCGACACCGACACCGCTTGCTTCTCGGCGAGCGAGACCAACGACGGCAACAGCTCGCCAATTGGCCAGGCGCCGGCCTCGATCTCCTCGGCCAGAGCGTGCGCCACGACTTCGTACGGATGCACCGCGTCGAGTGCCGGACGAGCGCGCGATGTCGGCGCCGGGCGGGACGGCATCCGTGAGAACAACGTCGAGGAAGCGCGCTGGTCAGACTCCGAGACCCACGCGGTGTACACGCGGAGGGTCGTAGTGCCCCCACCTGCGTGACCGAGCCTCCCCGCCACGGTGCGGACATCAACGCCCGCGGAGATGAGCTCGGTCGCCGAGTAGTGACGCAGCTTGTGGATCGTCGTCTTGATGCCGAGACGCGTGGCGAGCTTCGTGTACCGCTGGGAGACCGAATCCGGCAGGAGGTGGGTCGAGCCGTCAGGGTCCCGCGAGAAGACGAACGCGTCGTCGGTCAGCGAGGCATCCACGGCGCGAGCCCGCTCCTCGCACAGTGCCCGGTGAGCGCGGAAGAGAGCGACGGACTCGTCGTCGAGAGCGAGACGACGGTGCTGGTGGGACTTCGTGTCCTTCTCCCACCGCTGTGTTCCTCGCTGGCCGATGCTCCGCGCCAACATCAGGGTGCCCCGCACGAGGTCAACGTCGCGCCACCGGAGACTGCAGAGCTCCCCGCGTCGCAGGCCCGTCACCATGACCAGCCACACCAGCAAGCCCCAGTCCGGGTCCTTCCACGCCTCGTTGAGAATGCGGGCAGCTTCCTCGGGCGAAGGGGGCGTGGGGTTCGGCTTCGGGGCAGCCGGAGGTTCTGCCGACTCGATTGGGCTCGCGGGTATCCAGCGCCAGCGGACGGCGCGTTTCAAGGCGCCGCTCAAGATGAAGTGGATCTGACGGACGGTCGCTGGCGCCAGCGGGCGGCAGACGTGGTCACGGCAACGCTCATCGCAGGTGTGTTCGCGAGACGTCCGGTGGTCGAGGCGAGGGCGCCGATCGCAGTGAGCCCGGCACCGCCGGAGCTCTGCGTAGAACGAGTCGAACACGTCTCCGTCGAGGGCTCCGACCTTCAGGCCGCCGATGAGCGGGCGGACGTGCCTGTCTGCGTAGCCGACGTATGTGGAGACCGTGCTCGCATCGCGGTCGATGACCTCGAAGTACTTGTCGAGCATCTGGTTGACGGTCGCGGACGTCCGGGGACTCCGGCGCTCGTCGAGCTGAGTTCCGAGGCGACGCGCAGCCTTCTCTGCTTCACGGGCGGCCCTGGGGCCGGGAGGGATGACCTCACGCAGGTACATCCGACTGCCGGTGACGGGGTCCCAGCCGGCGAAGAGGGAGACCCGCAGGGATCCGCTCGGCAACGTCTCGACCGTGCCCCGCTGTGCGCCTCGACGGCCTCGCTCAGGAGCCACGACGAGGAGCGTACAGCTCGATCTGCTCCACGATCTGCTCCACGACGGGCCCTAGAGTCACTGCGCGGGCCGCGGGAGCTCCTGTTCCTGCTGGTCAGACGTGGTGGGCCCCGTGGGACTCGAACCCACAACCAACGGATTAAAAGTCCGTAGCTCTGCCCATTGAGCTAGAGGCCCGGGCCGCGGTGCGGCCGCGGGGGAAGCGTAACCGCGGCGCTGCCCCGACTTGGGGTCGATGGCCGAGGCCACCGTATCGCTGGGCCGTTCAGCGCAATTGTTGCTCCACTCGGCGACGCCACAGCGACCGAGGAGTCGTGGCCGGCACCACCCACCCGGGAGGCGTCCGGCCGTCCCGACGGACCTGGACGAGTGAGGGCCGATCACCGCGCGAGGGTTCGAGAACGTCGTTTCCGCTGCTCAGCGCAACGCACGCGATTGAGCACCGCCAGGGCTCCCCGACACGCCGGAGCGACGCGCCGATCACCCGTATGACGTTGCGTAGCAGGGCGTCACCGTCCGCTGACCATCGTGCAGCGACGAGGAAACGGGTACCAAACACTCGCAGCACCGGAGTACCTACTCCCGGTGTGCACGACCGGTGCGGTGGGACCGAGCGCTCCCTGATTCACGGCTCGATCCCGCCGCGTGCCGCACGGTTCCCCGTGGGCCCCGACGGGACGCCACCCAGGCCTCCCGACCGCACGGAGAGGAGGCCACGACGTGTCGATGGCCGTGGTCATGTCCGAGATGCCCGACCTCTGGCGCAAGGTGCTCGCCGAGCACGTGCCGGACCCTCAGGGGAACTGTCGCGAGTGCTACCACGCCGGCGGTCGGGCCAGCTGGCCGTGCCAGACCTACCGCATCGCCGAGGAGGCGAAGTGGGTCGCCGAGGGCGGTCTGCCCGGCACCGGGCCGCACGGCCCCGGCCCGAGCCGCACCCGGCTCAGCCCTCCGGAGCCCCATGCCGCGCGCCGGGATGACCCGCTCGAGGGCCCTCTCGAGAGCACCGACGCACCGAGCTCGACCCCGAGTTCCACCCCGTTCCCCGCGACCGGGGGCTGGCGCTCGCCGTCGACCGGCTCCACGCCCCTGCCCTGGCTGACCGGTGAGAGCATCCCGGACGACCACCGTCGGTTCGCGGGCGACCCGCTGGCCTCCGGACCGATGCCGGCCGCCCGGGACGACGCCACCGGGGAGCGCCCCTACGGCTCGACGTTCGACGCGCCCTACGGCGCCTCGTTCGGCATCGACGACCGGCCCCGCGCCGCGCACTAGGCAGCGCACCCGGGCGCGTCGCCGGCCCCGGAGACAGGAAGGCCCCCGGAGCGCTCCCTCCCGCACCGGCGATGCCGGGCGGTCGGGCCCCGACTGGACGAGGGTCGGGGAACTCCGGGGGCTGGTGTCCTGCCTGGATTCGCTGGCCGCCCTGCCGCAGGATCATCGCCTGCGGACCGGCCACTCCACGGCCTTCGAGCAGCTAGCTGACGGACACCTCACGAGTCCTGTCGTTCTTCAACGCTGGACCACCTCCTCTCCCGTGTACCGACCACGCTAGGCGCGCTTCGATCACCTCGCAAACGGCTTCCGGCACGTTCCTTGACGAGCAACCGATAGGTTGCCTATGGTAGGACAGGCAACCGCAGGGTTGCCTGATCGGAGGCGTGATGGACGAGGTGTTCCGCGCACTCGCCGACCCCAGTCGACGGGCTCTGCTCGACGCGCTGCACGCCCGCGGCGGCCAGTCGCTGCGGGAGCTCGGCGAGGGTCTGGAGATGTCCCGCCAGGCCGTCGCCAAGCACCTCGGGGTGCTCGAGACCGCGGGTCTCGTCGTCACCTCGTGGCAGGGGCGGGAGAAGCACCACCACCTCAACGCCGCGCCGATCAACGACGTCGCCGACCGGTGGATCCGGCGGTACGACCGGGCGCGGGCGCAGACCCTCGCCGACCTCAAGCAGGCACTGCAGGAGAACTCCGAGGAGACCGAGATGTCCGACGACTTCGTCTACGTCACCTACATCCGCACGACGCCCGAGAAGCTCTGGCAGGCGCTCACCGATCCCGCGTTCATCGCGAAGTACTACGACGGCGGCGGTCCGACGTCGGACTGGGCGGTGGGCTCGAAGGTCCTCTGGTCGATGGGCGGCGAGGAGCCGAACGACTGGGACCAGCACGTCCTCGAGGCCGATCCGCCCCGGCGGCTGTCCTTCACCTGGCACAACTACCAGCCCGAGATGCAGGAGATGTTCGGCTGGAGCGACGAGCGCCTGGCCGAGCTGCAGCAGGAGAAGCGCTCGAAGGTCACCTTCGACATCGAGCCGGCGGGGCAGGCCGTGAAGCTGACGGTCACCCACGACGACTTCGTGCCCGACAGCGAGATGCTCAAGGGGGTCTCGGGCGGCTGGCCGGCGATCCTGTCGAACCTCAAGTCGGTGCTCGAGACCGGCGAGGCCGTGGTGACCGACTGAGCGCCGGGTCGAGGAAGCGGATTTCCTGGCGTTGAGTGCCAGCGAGGACGCAGGGCTTGCACTCGGAGAGTGCTGACTGACTAGCCCCGAGAACGCCAGGCGGCCAGGTCGTCGACGGAGCGGGTGTTGACGATCCGCTCCACCGGCACCTCGCACTCCTCCGCGCGCTCGCAGCCGTAGGGCTGCCAGTCGAGCTGGCCGGGGGCGTGGGCGTCGGTGTCGACGACGAACTCGCAGCCCGCGGCGAGGGCCTGGCGCAGCAGGGGGCGCGGCGGGTCGAGGCGCTCCGGGCGCGAGTTGATCTCGACCGCGACGCCGTTCTCCACGCAGGCGTCGAACACCGCCTCGGCGTCGAACGTCGAGGGCGGGCGGGTGCCGCGGCCCCCGGTGACCAGGCGCCCGGTGCAGTGCCCGAGCACGTCGACCAGCGGGTGCGACACCCCGGCGACCATGCGGGCGGTCATCACGTCGCTCGGCGCCCGCAGCTTGGAGTGCACGCTGGCGACGACGAGGTCGAGCTCCTCGAGCAGGTCGTCGGGAGCGTCGATGTCGCCGTCCTCGAGGATGTCCACCTCGATGCCGCGCAGGAGGCGGAACGGCGCCAGCTCCTCGTTCACCGCGGCGATGACGTCGAACTGTCGGCGCCGGCGCTCGGGCGTGAGGCCGTTGGCGACGGTCAGGTTCTCGGAGTGGTCGGTGAGCACCATCCACTCGTGTCCGAGGTCGCGCGCGGTACGAGCCATCTCGAGGATGTCGCTGCCGCCGTCGGACCAGGTCGAGTGCGTGTGGCAGTCGCCGCGCAGCGCGGCGCGGAGGCCCGTCCCGCCCGCGACGGGCTCCGTGTGCCGGCTCTCCAGGTCGGACAGGGTCGCCGACGTCCCGCCGTCGAGGACCTCGGTCACCACCGCCGCCGTCTTCTTCCCGACCCCCTTGAGGTCGGTCAGCGTGCCGGCCCGCGCGCGAGCCGCGACGTCGTCGGGGTCCAGCTCGGCGAGCCGCTCCGCCGCGGAGCGGTAGGCCTTCACCCGGTAGGTCTCGGCCCGCTCACGCTCGAGATAGAAGGCCACGGCGCGCAGTGCGGCGATCGGGTCACCGTCGACGGGAAGGGCGGTCACGTGGTCAGGGATACCCCACCCGAGGCGGTCGTGGGCCGCGCCACCACGCACAATCGGTGGTGAGCACTGTGATGGAGGTGGTCTGCTCGTGCGGGTGACCGGAGTCGGGCACGCGGGGATGCATTTCGAGACGACGGGCGGCAGCGTGCTGTGCGACCCGTGGGTGAACCCGACGTTCTTCGCGTCGTGGGTGCCGTTCCCGGACAACACCCAGCTGGACTGGGACGCCCTCGGGGACTGCGACTACCTCTACGTCTCGCACCTGCACCGCGACCACTTCGACGCGGTCAACCTGCGCGACCACGTCTCGAAGGACGCCCGCGTCCTGCTGCCGGACTACCCCACCGACGAGCTCGAGAACGAGCTGCGCGCGCTGGGCTTCCGGCACTTCGTACGCACCGAGAGCGGTGTCCCGCAGGAGCTCGACGGCGGCCTGCGGTTCATGATCACGTCGTTGAAGGGGCCGGGCGACGGCCCGATCGGCGACTCCGCGCTCTCCCTCGACGACGGCACCGCGCGGATCGTCGACCAGAACGACGCGCACCCGCTGGACATCCCGAAGCTGCTGGAGTTCGGCGCCTACGACGCGCACTTCACGCAGTTCTCCGGCGCCATCTGGTGGCCGATGGTCTACGACCTGCCCAAGGCGGCGAAGCGTGAGTTCGCCCGCCGCAAGCGCATCGGCCAGGAGGACCGGGCGATGCGCTACATCCGCGAGGTCGGCGCCCCGCACATCTTCCCGACGGCCGGCCCGCCCTGCTTCCTCGACGACGAGCTGTTCCAGTGGAACGGCCTGGGCTACGAGGGCGTCGAGGACGAGTCGATCTTCACCGACCAGTGGGAGTTCCTGGGCCGGATGCGGGAGCTCGGTCACGACGCCGGGAGCGACCAGCAGGGCCACCTGCTCCTGCCCGGCACGACCGCCGAGATCGGCCACGGCACCGTGGACGACCTCGCGCACCCGATGTCGGACGCCGACATCGAGACGATCTTCCTCGACAAGGAGCGCTACCTGCGCGACTTCGCCGAGCGCGCCCGGCCGGCGATCGAGGCCCAGAAGGCGCAGTGGGCGGCGCCGCAGCCGGACATCCTGCGCCAGCTCAAGGAGTGGATCGAGCCGCTGATGAAGCGCGCCGACCACATGTGCGACGGCATCGGCGGCCCGGTCCGGATGGACCTGCACGGCATGCCCGACGACACCCCCGGGGTCGACGAGGACGGCACGCTGTCGCTGGCGTTCGACTTCACCGCCCGCGAGATCCGCGTCTACAACGGCGAGCAGGCCCGCTACCGCTGGGGCGTGCCGGCGACGCTCGTGCAGACCAACATCGCCACCGGCGAGGTCGACTGGTCGAACTCGCTGTTCCTGTCGGTGCGCTTCACCGCGACGCGCGTCGGTCAGTACAACGAGTACCTCTACACGTTCTTCAAGTGTCTGTCCGAGGAGCGGATGGACTACGTCGAGAACTGGTACGACACGCAGAACGACGACGGTCGCGACATCGAGCTCGACGGCTGGGCGGTGCAGGCGCGCTGCCCGCACCTGTCCGCGGACCTGTCGAAGTTCGGCGCCGTCGACGGCGAGGTGCTCACCTGCACGCTGCACAACTGGAAGTTCAACCTCCGGACCGGTCGGTGCCTGACGTCCGCGGGGCACGAGATCCGGGCGCACAAGCTGGGAGACTGAGGTCGTGCTCCGCATCGGTCCCCTCGAGCTGCCGACGCCCGTCGTGCTCGCGCCGATGGCCGGCATCACCAACGTGGCGTTCCGCCGCCTGTGCCGCGAGCAGGGCGCGGGGCTCTACGTCTGCGAGATGATCACCGCGCGGGCGCTGGTGGAGAAGCACCCCGGCACCGCCGAGATGATCGCGTTCGACCCGGACGAGACCCCGCGCTCGATGCAGCTCTACGGCGTCGACCCCGTGACGATCGGCCGCGCGATCGACCGGATCGTCGACGAGGACCTCGCCGACCACGTCGACCTCAACTTCGGCTGCCCGGTGCCCAAGGTGACGCGACGCGGCGGCGGGGCGGCGCTGCCCTACAAGCGGCGGCTGTTCGAGTCGATCGTGCGGACGGCCGTCGCCTCGGCGTCCCGCGGCGGGCTGCCGCTGACGGTGAAGATGCGCGTCGGCATCGACGACGACCACGTGACGTTCCTCGACGCCGGTCGCATCGCCGCCGCCGAGGGCGCCTCCGCCGTCGCCCTGCACGCGCGCACCGCGGCGCAGCGCTACTCGGGCCACGCCGACTGGGACCGCGTCGCCGAGCTGCGCGAGGCGGTGCCCGCGGACGTGCCGGTGCTCGGCAACGGCGACATCTTCGCCGCGACCGACGCCGTGGCCATGATGGAGAAGACCGGCTGCGACGGCGTCGTCGTCGGGCGCGGCTGCCTCGGGCGGCCGTGGCTCTTCGGGGAGCTCGAGGCCGCGCTGGCCGGTCGCCCGATCCCCACGCCCCCGCGCCTCGGCGAGGTCGCGGCGGTGATGCGGCGCCACGTGGAGCTGCTGATCGCCCACCACGGCGAGCGCAAGGGCGTGCGTGACTCCCGCAAGCACATGTCCTGGTACCTGCACGGCTTCGCCGTCGGCTCGGAACTGCGCCGCGAGCTCGGGATGATCGACGGGCTGGAGCGTCTCGACGCGCTGCTCGCGCAGCTCGACCCCGACCTGCCGTTCCCGCCCGACGCCGACGGTCCGCGCGGTCGGCAGGGCTCGCCCGGGCACGTGACCCTGCCCGAGGGATGGCTCGACGACCCCGAGGACGACACCGTCCCGGCGGGCGCCGACGTCATGCACTCCGGCGGCTGACCCCCTCACCGGACGCTACTCCCCGTATCGAGGCCCGGCATCACGTCGATCACACGTCACGGCCGGCATGCGCGTGTCCGCCACGACCACCGTCGCGGGCGACTCAAGGTGGGCCGAACGTGTCGGCACGGGATCCGTCTACGCAGCGTCACGTGCGCCGACCGAGCGAAGTTGTCGGCGTCGCGGCGAAGGACCGTTACAGAACCATGATCGAGGGCGACACTAGAGGCAGGGACGGAGGTGATGTGTGTGCGCTTGGCCGGGCTGCTGCCGAGACGCGGGACCGTGGCGACGACGACCGCGGAGCCGGTGCTCGACACCGGGGTCGCGACCCCCGCCGCACACCCCACCCCCGACGAGGGCACCGTCACCTGCGGTTTCCCCACCTCCCCGATCGTCGGGCTCGATGCGGCGCCCTCGGTCACACCATCGGGGGCGCCGACCGTCGCCGGCCGGTCCGACCAGGCGCGGGCCCACGAGGCGGCCGCCGAGGTCCTCGCCGACCGCGGCGACTGGCGCCGCGCGTACCAACATCTCAAGGCCGCCGTCTCGCTCGTGCGGGACGAGCGGACGACGCCGGACGAAGTGCCCGATCAGTTACGCCTCGAGGTCGATCGTCTCCGTCGCGAGCGCGCCGAGGCCCGCGAGCAGAGCCGTCGGGACAGCCTCACCGCCACCTGGAACCGCCGCTACCTCGACGAGCGGCTGAGCACGCTGCGTGGTGACGGTGGCGACTCCCCCGCCTGCGTGGCGCTGGCCGACGTCGACCACTTCAAGGGCGTCAACGACACGCACGGCCACGCCGTGGGCGACCAGGTGCTGCGCCGCCTCGTCGACCTCATGAACGAGGAGCTGCCCGCCGAGGGCTTCTGCGCGCGCTACGGCGGCGAGGAGTTCGCGCTCGTCCTGCCCGGCCTGGCGCCCGCCGAGGCGGTGCGGGTGTGCGAGGAGGCCCGCGCGCGGGTCGACGCGTACCCGTGGCACGAGCTCGCCGACGACCTGCGCGTCACGGTCAGCGTCGGCGTCGCGTGCCTCGACGCCGGCGCACACCCCGGCGCGCCCGGCCTGGACGCCGCCGACGCCCTGCTCTACGTCGCCAAGCGCGCCGGCCGCAACGCCGTGGCCTACCGCGACGCCGACGACGGCACCGTGCGGCTGGCCGGAGCGGCTGCCGCCCGTCGCGGGATCGCCACCGCTGCCCGCGGCGCGTTCCCGACGTCCTGACGGCCTCCGACCGCTCACCGGGCACCGCCGCGTCCGGGGGCCGGCCGGATCGCCCGTCCGCGGCGCCGCTGAGCCGGACCTGAGCACAGCAGTGCCCGAACGGGTGTCCCGTATCGCCCGGTCGTGTGGCGACCGTTGTGCTCCGGTCACCGCGTGGCGTAACGGCCCCGGAACCGTCGGGGTCCGTCCCGGCCGTAGTATCCCGCTGCTGACCAGCACGTGTCCGGGCTGCCCGCCCGAGATCATCAGCCACGAGGAGATGCGTGACCGACGACCGCGCCGGCGACCCGGCCCGGGGCTCCCGCCCCGGGGCTCCCGGGTCCGACGCGGTCCGCTCCCCCGCGGCGCGCTCGGGCCCGGCGTCGGCGCCGTTCCGTATCCCCGTCGCGACGCCGACGGCCCAGGCCGGCCGCCGCCCGACGATGGTGCCGCTGACCCGCAAGCGCGGGCCGCGTCTCGGTCTCCGCCCGCCCGGCGCCGGGCTCGTGACCGCGCCGTCCGCGCTCCCCACCTCGCCCGGCACCCCGTCGGCGGGCATCCCGTCGCCTGCCGCGGCGAAGGCGCCGTCCACGCGGGGTCCGGTCGACGCGGTGACGCTGCCCGCGGGGCGCATCCCGGCGCGCGCGGCGCCGCCTCCGCAGACGGGACCCCCGCCCAGTCCCCCGGTGGCGCCCGCGCCCCGGCGCCCGTCCACCCCCGCCGTCGTCGCGACCACCGTCGCGCCCGTCCCCCCGGCCCGTCCCGACGTCGCGCGGCCTGTCGACCCGCCTCCCCCCGAGGAGCCGGACGAGCCGGAGGCGGACGAGCCCCGGGCCCCCGAGCCCGAGGCCGCCCCCGCGGAGTCGCCCGCGGTCCGTCACGTCCGTGCCGCGGCGGCGACGAGCGAGGCCGCGCCGCGCCGCCCGGCCGCCACCGAGGCCCGCGCGGGCGAGACCGAGTACGCCGCCACGTCGGCGGTGCTCGCGTCGGTGGGCAGCCGCTTCACGACGTGGCGACGACGGTGGACCTGGCGCCGGACGGCGAGGCTGCTCACCGCGACCTGCGCGGTCCTCGTCGTGGTCGTGTGCGGGCTCGGGTGGGGCGCGGCGTCGTGGGTCGAGGCCGCGGTGCGCCAGATCGGCGCGCTGGACCCGAACTCGTCGGCCATCCAGAACGCCGCTGCGCAGGCCGGCGACCAGAACTTCCTCGTCGTCGGCTCGGACAGCCGCGCCGGCGCGCCCCCGTCGGAGGACGCAGGCGACACCGCCGGCGTGCCCGGGGCCCGCACCGACACGATCATGGTCGTGCACGTCCCGGAGGACCGATCGACGGTCACGGTGGTGTCGTTCCCCCGCGACCTCGAGATCACCCGACCGGCCTGCGAGCGCTGGGACCCCGTCTCCGGCGCCTACTCGCCGCAGATGCTGCCGCCGACCCCGCGCGTGAAGCTCAACTCGGCCTACGCCGCGGGCGGGCCGCGCTGCGTGACCCGCGCGATCCAGGAGCTCTCGGGCCTCGCGATCAACCGCTTCCTCGGCATCGACTTCCAGGGCTTCCAGGGCATGGTCGACGCCGTGCGCGGCGTGCCGATCTGCGTGGAGCGCCCGGTGCGCGACTCCGTGCTCGGCACCGTCATCCCCCAGGCCGGGCCCACCGTGCTGAGCGGGCAGCAGGCGCTCGACTACGTCCGCGCCCGCCACGTCGAGGGCGACCCGTCGAGCGACTACGGCCGCATCCAGCGCCAGCAGCGGTTCCTCGGCGCGCTGCTGCGCTCGGTGCTCTCGGCCGGCACGCTGCTCGACCCCAGCCGTCTCGAGGGGCTCGTCGAGGCCGTCTCGCGCTCCACGTTCGGCGAGAACATCGGCTCCGACCAGCTGCTCGCGCTCTCACAGTCGCTAGGCAGCCTGGACCCGCGCACGGTCAGCTTCGTGACGGTGCCGACCACCGGGCTCGCCAACGACCGCGGCAACGAGGTGCTCCGCCGCGGCGACGAGCGGGCCATGTTCGACGCGATCATCCGCAACGACCCGCTGCCCGGCAGCGGCGCGCCGGCACCCGGCGTGCCGGCCGCGCCCGTGCCCGCCCCGGCACCCGCCGACATCCGGCTCGTGGACGCCCGCTCACCGGCCGAGGACCTCGGTGACGACGGGGGCGACGACGAGGGGGAGGACGGCGGCGACGGGGGCGGCGACGAGGGCGGGGCGTCGGACGGCCCGTCGGCCGAGCGGGTGGCGGATCGTCTGCGCTCCGCCGGCTTCGTCGTGACCAGCGACGACGGCGGCTCGTCGTCGGGCGGGGGCGGGACGACGATCCGCTACTCGCCCGACCAGGCCGCCGCCGCCTCGGCGCTGGGCGCGGCCGTGCCGGGTGCGCGTCTCGAGCCCGGCGGCGCGGGGCGCAGCACGCTGACCCTGACCCTCGGCGACGACTTCGACGGCGACGTCCGCTCGGACGCCGCCCCGGACGGGGCGACGCCTGCCGCGCCGGTCAACCCGACGATCACGGCCGCCGACGCCACCTGCGCCTGACCCGGTCGCGTTCATCCCTGGTTCATGCCGTCGTCGGACGGGCGACCGGCCGTCCGCGTACGTTGCGCGACATGCGCACGGCCTACAACGAGAAGCTCGCCGCCCTCTCCGAAGAGCTCGCCGAGATGTCCCAGATGGCCGGCGAGGCCATGAAGAAGGCGACGACCGCCCTGCTCGAGGGCGACCTCGACCTGGCCGAGGAGGTCATCTCCTCCGACACGAAGATCGACGCTCTGCGCAGCCAGGCCGAGGAGCAGGCGTTCGGTCTGCTCGCCCTCCAGGCGCCGGTGGCCGGTGACCTGCGCTCGGTCATCGCGGCGATCCACTCCGCGGGCGACCTCGAGCGGATGGGTGACCTCGCCCTGCACGTCGCCAAGGCCGCGCGGCGTCGTCACCCGGCCAAGGTGCTGCCCGAGGACGTCGCCCCCTACTTCGCCGAGATGGGCCGCGTGGCGCTCGACCTGGCCCAGGACGCCCGCCAGGTGATCCTCACGCGCGACGTCGAGCTCGCCTTCACCATGGAGTCCGACGACGACGCCATGGACGACCTGCACCGCCACCTGTTCACCCTGCTGCTGAGCAAGGACTGGCCGAGCGGTGTCGCGCCCGCCATCGACGTGACCCTCCTGGGCCGCTTCTACGAGCGCTTCGCCGACCACGCCGTGGCCGTTGCCCGCCGCGTGGTCTTCATGGTCACCGGCAAGATGCCCAACACGCCCGAGGCCTGACCGACCGGCCGCGCACACACGAAGAGCCCCTCCCGCAGCCTGCTGCGGGAGGGGCTCTCGTGCTTGCCGACCACCGGAGCGCGCCGGAGGTCGGTAGACAGCGCGACGAAGGAGCGCTGTCTACCGCATCTCCTTGGCGCGACTAACCGAAGCGGCCGGAGATGTAGTCCTCGGTGGCCTGCTCGCGCGGGTTCGAGAAGATCTTCTCGGTGTCGTCGATCTCGACCAGCTTGCCGGGCTTGCCGGTGGCCTCGAGGTTGAAGAAGGCCGTCTGGTCGCTCACCCGCGCCGCCTGCTGCATGTTGTGGGTGACGATGACGATCGTGTACTCCTTCTTGAGGTCCCCGATGAGGTCCTCGATCGCCAGCGTCGAGATCGGGTCGAGCGCGGAGCACGGCTCGTCCATGAGCAGCACGTCGGGCTGGACGGCGATCGCGCGGGCGATGCACAGACGCTGCTGCTGACCGCCGGAGAGGCTACCGCCCGGCTTGTCGAGGCGGTCCTTGACCTCCTGCCAGAGGTTCGCGCCGCGCAGCGAGGCCTCGGCGACCTCGTCGAGCTTCTTCTTGTCGCGCACGCCCTGGAGCTTCAGGCCGGCCACGACGTTGTCGCGGATCGACATCGTCGGGAACGGGTTGGGGCGCTGGAAGACCATGCCGATCGTGCGGCGCACGGCCACCGCGTCGGCGCTGCGGGCGTAGATGTCCTCGCCGTCGAGCAGCACCTCGCCGACGACGCGGGCCCCGGGGATCTCCTCGTGCATCCGGTTCAGCGTCCGGAGCACGGTCGACTTGCCACAGCCCGACGGGCCGATGAACGAGGTGACGCTGCGCGGCGACACCGAGAGGTTGACGTCCGACACGGCGTGGAAGTCGCCGTAGAAGATGTCGACGGCCTTCAGGTCCAGTCGCTTGGCCACGGTGTTCCTCTACTTCGAGATGGCGGAGAAGCGCGACACGACGCTCGCCCCGAGCTGCAGGATCATGATGATGAGGATGAGCGTCAGCGCGGCGCCCCAGATGCGGAACTGGCCGGACGGCTCCGGGTTCGAGAGCTCCGAGAACATCAACAGCGGCAGCGAGGCCATGTTCCCGGAGAACGGGTCGAAGTTGATGGACTGCGAGTAGCCGACGAGCACCAGCACCGGCGCCGTCTCGCCCATGACGCGGGCGAGCGCCAGCATCACGCCGGTCACGGTGCCCGACAGGGCGGTGGGCAGGACGATCCGCAGGATCGTCTTCCACTTCGGGATGCCGAGGGCGTAGGCCGCCTCGCGGAGCTCGTCGGGCACCAGCCGCAGCATCTCCTCGGTGTTGCGGATGACCACCGGGAGCATGAGCAGCACCAGCGCCAGCGACACCATGAAGGCGCTCTGCTCGGCGCCGAGGATCGAGATGAACGCCGCGAAGATGAACAGCGCGGCGACGATCGAGGGCACGCCGGCGAGGATGTCGACCATGAAGCTGGTGGTCTTCGCCAGGCGCCCGCGGCCGTACTCGACGAGGTAGATCGCGGCCAGGATGCCGATCGGCACGGCGATGACGGCCGCCAGCGCTGCCTGGATCAGCGTGCCGTAGATCGCGTGGTAGACGCCGCCGGCGTACGACTCCGGCAGCACTCCCGACAGCGACTTGCCCCACCAGTCGGAGGACAGGATCGCGCCGATGCCGCGGACGACGACCGTCGCGAGCACCCACACGAGCGGCACCAGGGCGATGACGAACGCGAGCCCGACGAGGAACGTCGCGACGTTGTTCTTGATCTTTCGGCCGGTGCTCGGGGCCTGGAAGGTCGGCGTGGTGGCGGGGCGCTCCGGGGAGCTGAGGCCGGTCGCGGTGCTCATCACCCGTTCACCTTCCCGCCGGCGACCACGCGGGCGATCGCGTTGACCACGAATGTCAGGACGAACAGGACCAGGCCGGCGGCGATGTAGGCGCCGGTGGGCAGCGGCTGGCTGAACTCCGAGGCCGCGGACGCGATGAGCGAGGCGAACGTGTAGCCGCCGTCGAACAGGCTGAAGCCCGACGGCGTGGTGGCCGCCCGGATGACGATGAGGACCGCGATCGTCTCGCCGAGCGCGCGGCCGAGGCCGAGCATCGAGCCGGCGATGTAGCCGCTGCGCCCATAGGGCAGGACGGCCATGCGGATGACCTCCCAGCGGGTGGCCCCCAGCGCCTGCGCCGCCTCGATGTGGAAGCGCGGGGCCTGGGAGAACACCTCGCGGGTGACCGCGGTGATGATCGGCAGGATCATCACGGCGAGCACGACGCCGCCGGTGAAGATCGTGCCGGTGAGGACGGGCAGGTTGCCCGGCGCGAACAGGAAGAACCAGCCCAGGTTGGTGCTCAGCCATATCGCGATCGGCAGCAGGGCCGGCGCGAGGACCGCGATGCCCCAGAGGCCGTAGATGATCGACGGCACGGCGGCCAGCAGGTCGATCACGTAGCCGAACGGGCGCGCGACCCGCTTGGGCGCGTACTGCGTGAGGAACAGCGCGATGCCCAGGGCGATCGGCATCGCGAGGACCAGGGCGAACAGCGACGACAGCAGCGTGACCACGAGCAGGTCACGGATACCGAAGTTGAGGTTCGCCGGGTCGCGGGTGTCGAACACCGGCGAGGTCAGGAAGTTGGCGTTGTTCGCCAGCAGGGAGGGCACCGCCTGCACGAGCAGGAAGAGCCCGATCGCGGCGATGGCCGCGACGACGAGGAGGCCGGAGCCCGAGGTCAGCCCCCGGAAGATGCGTTCGCCGCGTTTCGGGGTGGCCCCTCGGTCCGTCCCTCCTCTACCGGGGTCGGTGTCGGTCACGGTGTCCAGGGTGGCCGACCCGGCCGCGGAACCCTCGTCCTGAGGGTCTCGCGGTCGAGCCGCCGTGGTGCGTTCGGTCACAGCCGGGGTTCCGTCCGCCTCGTCGTCGCCGGGCAATCGTGTCGCCGGTCCGTTACTGGATGGCGTTGACCGCGGTGGTCATCCGCTGCTTGAACTGCTCGGGCAGCGGGACGTAGCCCGCCTCCGGCAGCGCCTGCTGCGCGCCCGGGGAGAGCGCGGTCTGCAGGAACGCCCGGACCGCCGCGGCGGTCTGGTCGTCGGCGTAGTTCGAGCAGACGATCTCGTAGGTCGCCAGCGCGATCGGGTACGCGCCCGGCGCGCTCGCCTGGTAGAGGCTGTCCAGGTTCAGCTTCAGGTCGTTGCCCTGGCCGCTGACCTGCACGTTGTCGACCGCGGTACCCACGGACTGGGGCGTCAGCGCGACCGGCTGGCCGCCGCCCGAGTTGATGATCTGCGCCGAGCTGAGGCCGCCGCGCTCGGCGAACGAGGACTCGACGTAGGTCACCGAGTTCGGGGTGTTCTTGGTGGCGTCGGCGACGCCCTGGCTGCCTCGGGCACCGGCGCCGACACCGCCGTTGAACGTCTGGGCGGCCTCCTTGCCGTACGCGCCGTTGGAGGCGGCGACCAGGTACTTCTGGAAGTTCTCGGTGGTGCCCGACTCGTCGGAACGGAAGTTGACGATGATCGGGGCGGCCGGCAGCTGCTTGCCCGGGTTGAGGGCGGCGATCGCCGGGTCGTTCCAGGTGGCGACCTGGCCGTTGAAGACGCGCGCGGCGGTGGGGCCGTCGAGCACCAGGTCGGTCACGCCGGGGACGTTGTAGGCGATCGCGACGGGCCCGAAGACGAGCGGCAGGTTCCAGGCCGGCGAGGCGCAGCGCTGCTGGGCCCGGGTGGTCTCGTCGCCGTCCTTGAGCGCGGAGTCCGAACCGGCGAAGTCGGTCTGCCCGCCGAGGAACTCGTTGCGCCCCGCGCCCGAGCCGCTCGGCGTGTAGTTCAGGGTCTGGCCCTGGCAGGTCTGCTGGTAGGTCGCGACGAAGCGCGTCATGGCGTTGTTCTGCGCCGACGACCCGCTGGAGCGCAGGTCGGGCTTGCCGCCACAGGTGACGCCCGGTGCCGCGGACACCCCGCCGCCACCGGCGTTCTCGTCACTGCCGCACGCGCTGAGCACGAGCGCCGATGCGGCGATCAGCCCGATCGCCGCGACGCGTCGCTGATACCTCACAGAAGATTCCTCCGTGTCCGTCCGCCCACCTCCGCGTGGGCACGTCGCAGCGCGGGGTCGCACCACGCCCACGGAGGCTAAGCAGGCCGGATGGACGCTCGGAGCGCTCGGGATGAACGAGGGATGAACGCATCCCGGGAACGTCGCCCGGAGGGCTGAGCGACTGCGACGCCGGTCACTCTCGGCGATCAGCGCTGGTAGGAGACGTCCACCGCGTCGCGCTCGAAGCCCAGGCGGCGGTAGGTCGCGATCGCCGGGGCGTTGTCGCCCTCCACGTACAGGATGGTCGTGCGCAGACCGCGATCGCCGAGATGGTGGAGCCCCGCGAGGGTGAGGGCCCGGCCCAGACCGCGCCCCTGCGCGCCGGGGTCGACGCCCACGACGTACACCTCGCCCAGCGGCTCGGGCACGGTCTCGGAGACGGCGTGCACCTTCGTGAAGTGGAAGCCGAGCAGGTCGCCGGTCGCGGTGTCCCACGCCAGCAGCACCCCGTCGGCGTCGAACCAGGACTCCGCCTCGATCGCGGCGACGTCGCCGGTCGTCCAGCCGCTCTGCTCGGGGTGCCAGGAGAACGCGCGGTTGTTGACGGCCACCACGGCGTCCTCGTCACGCCCCACCCGCAGCGGGCGGATCGCGACGCCGTCGGGCACGACCAGCGCCGGCAGCGGCGGGGCCTCGTGCCCGGGGGCGGGCCGGCGCATGCGCCACAGCTCGCGGGCGCGCCGGCGGCCGGCCCGCTCGGCCAGGCGCGCGGCGCCCGGGTGGTCGCCGTGGGCCCAGAACCGCGCCACGGGCGACTCCTCGAGCACCGCGTCGACCACTGCGGCGCCGACCCCGCGGCGACGGTGGGCGGGGTGCACGGAGAGCTCGGCGACCGGGTCGTCGAGGTTCTCGCCGTCGAGCAGGGCGTGCCCCACCAGGTCGTCGCCGTCGCTCACGAGCAGGTGCCGCGTGCTGGGGCGCCCGCCGTCGACGATCGCGTCGAGGTCGCGACGCGCGGGCTCGGCGTAGGCGTCCACCCCGTCGGCCGCCGCGACCGCGGCGACCAGGGCGTGGACGTCCTGCGCCTCCTGCGGCGTCACCGTCGCCACCCACCGGCTCTCCAGCACGGCGGTGACCGTAGCGCTCCTCGCCTCAGACGCCCCGGGC
Source organism: Actinomycetospora sp. NBC_00405 (assembly GCF_036044095.1). Classification (NCBI taxonomy): domain Bacteria; kingdom Bacillati; phylum Actinomycetota; class Actinomycetes; order Pseudonocardiales; family Pseudonocardiaceae; genus Actinomycetospora; species Actinomycetospora sp. NBC_00405. The sequence continues at coordinate 4,524,434 of NZ_CP107938.1, read as the reverse complement.
CCACGCAGCGGGACGCACCACACGGGCGTCGTCCCAGGACCCGGCCGACCGCGGGACCGGCGTGGCGGGGGTGCTCCGGGGGCTCGTGGCCGGTGCGTCCTCCTCGGCGTCGTCGGACTCGTCGGCCGAGGTCTGCGCCGTCCCGAGCACGCCGCGCATGGGGCGGACGAACTTGTAGCCGACGTTGCGCACGGTGCCGATGAGCTGCTCGTGCTCCGGGCCGAGCTTCGCCCGCAGCCGCCGGACGTGGACGTCGACGGTGCGGGTGCCGCCGAAGAAGTCGTAGCCCCAGACCTCCTGGAGCAGCTGCGCGCGGGTGAAGACCCGACCGGCGTGCTGGGCGAGGTACTTGAGGAGCTCGAACTCCTTGTAGGTGAGGTCGAGCGGCCGCCCGCGCAGACGGGCGGTGTAGGTCGCCTCGTCGATCACGAGCTCACCGAGCACCAGCGCACCGTCGGCACCGGAGCCGTCGGAGGCGCGCTTGGCCCGCAGCAGGCGCAGCCGGGCGTCCACCTCGGCCGGTCCGGCACCGGGCAGCAGCACCTCGTCGACGCCCCACTCGAGGGACACCGCCACGAGGCCGCCCTCGGTGAGGATGGCGATCACCGGGACGTCCAGGCCGGTGGAGCCCAGCAGACGACAGAGGCTGCGGGCGGCGGCGAGGTCGTGCCGGGCGTCGACCAGCACGGCGTCGTGCGGGCCGGCATCGAGCAGGGCCGCCACCTCGGGGGCGGCGGTCCGGAGTCCATGGGGTAGCAGGGTCAGCGACGGCAACACTGACGTCGGCTCGGGGTCGGCGGTGAGCAGCAGCAGCTCCACGCGAATCTCCCTCCGCGATCGTGGGGTGGACCCTAGACCAGTTCACCGCGCCGTCACCCTGCCGAGCGTTCCATGTCACGTCGGGTCCGCAAGCCCGTCGGCCCCGGGAAAGTGCCGGTCAGGGGCCACATGCCCGCCGATCCGGTGAGGCGGACCGCGGGCTACGCTGCGTGAGCGGGACAGGTCGTGCGGGGCGGGGGAGGATTCCGGGTGTCGGGCTGGGTGCTGGTGGCCGCCGCCGCGGCCCTGGCGGTGGTGCTCGTCGCGGGGCTCGTCCTCGCGATCGTCCGGCTCCGGCGCTCCCGCCGCGCGCCGATGGCGGCCGGTGGGCCCACGCCCGTCCCGTCGGCCCCCGACCCGGGTCCCGAGGGCACGCGCCGCGACCTCCGCCCGGTGGGCCCGCAGCGACCGGGCGGTGCCGTGACCGGCGTCCTCCCGCGCGACCTCGCCGGCCCACCCGGCGGGCTCGCGCTGCTGCAGCTGTCATCGCAGTTCTGCGCCGACTGCCGCGCCTCCCGGGCCGTGCTCACCGACGTCGCCGGCGAGCACCCCGGGCTCACGGTGCGCGAGGTCGACGTCGCGATGCGCCCCGAGCTCGTGCGGCTGCTGGGGATCCGCCGCACCCCGACGACGCTCGTCGTCGACCCTGCGGGGGTCGAGCTGGCGCGCCACGTGGGGGTGCCCCGACGGGCCGATCTGCTGGACTCGCTCGCCCCGTGGCGTCGCACCGGGTGAGCGCGCTCCACGAGCGTGTGACGTCACCCTCGGGCGACGCCCGATTCTTCGGTAGCGTGGCGCGCGTGGACGGCGGGCTCACCCAGCGACGCGTGGTGGACCTGTGCCGTGTGGACTCCAGCCTCTGTTGCTGACCCGGCCCCCGGACGACTCCGCGCCCGGACCGCCCACCTGACGTCCTTCGCAGTGTGATCGCGGGTCCTCGGCTGTTCGGGGTCGCCGGCGGGGATCCCGTCGTGAGAACCACCAGAAATCCGCAAGCACCCGAGGAGCAACACACATGAGCCGCCAGGACGCCCTGGTCAGTGCCGACTGGGCCGAGCAGAACCTCGACGCCCCCAACACGGTCTTCGTGGAGGTCGACGAGGACACCACCGCCTACGACGGCGGGCACATCCCCGGCGCCGTCAAGCTCGACTGGAAGACGGAGCTGCAGGACCAGGTCCGCCGCGACTTCGTCGACAAGGCCGGCTTCGAGAAGCTGCTGTCCGCCAAGGGCATCGGCAACGACGACACCGTCATCCTCTACGGCGGCAACAACAACTGGTTCGCGGCCTACGCGTACTGGTACTTCAAGCTCTACGGCCACCAGGCCGTCAAGCTGCTCGACGGCGGCCGCAAGAAGTGGGAGCTCGACGGGCGCAAGCTCGACACCGAGGTCCCGCAGCGCTCGCAGACCTCCTACACCGCGAAGGAGCAGGACACCTCGATCCGCGCGTTCCGCGACGAGGTCGTCAACGCGATCGGCACCAAGAACCTCGTCGACGTGCGCTCGCCCGACGAGTTCTCCGGCAAGCTCCTCGCCCCGGCGCACCTCCCGCAGGAGCAGGCGCAGCGCGGTGGCCACATCCCGTCGGCGCTCAACGTGCCGTGGTCGAAGGCCGCCAACGAGGACGGCACCTTCAAGTCGGACGACGAGCTGCGCAAGCTCTACGAGGAGCAGGGCCTCGACTCCTCGCGCTCGACCATCGCGTACTGCCGCATCGGCGAGCGCAGCTCGCACACGTGGTTCGCGCTGCACGAGCTCCTCGGCGAGACCGACGTCAAGAACTACGACGGCAGCTGGACCGAGTACGGCTCGCTGATCGGTGTGCCGATCGAGACGGGGCCCGGACAGAGTGGGAGTGGTTCCTGATGTGCGGAGCGCCCGAGCAGACCGCCGAGCTGCCCGCCGGCACCGACCTGAGCAAGGAGTCGGTGCTGGTCGGGAAGGTGACCAACGGCGGCTCGCCCGTCGGCGGCGCCTACGTCCGGCTCCTCGACGGCACCGGTGAGTTCACCGCGGAGGTCGTGTCCTCGGCCTCCGGCGACTACCGGTTCTTCGCGGCCCCGGGCACCTGGACCGTCCGCGCGCTCTCGCGCGCCGGCAACGGGCAGTCCGAGGTCACCGTCGGTGGCCCGGGCCTGTTCACGACCGAGGTGTCCGTCGCGGCCTGAGTGTCAGCGGCGTGCCCCGATCGGCGTGCTCCGTCCGATCGGACACCCCAGTGTCCGTATCGGTACGTCGATCACTCGTGACGACCCTCCGCCCGCTCGTCCCGCCCACCGCGACGGGGCGGGCGGGCGGTGGTCGTTAGGGTGGGCCGGTGGCGTGGTTCTACACCGTCCTGCTCGCTGCGTGCAGCGCCGGAATCCTCGGCGCCGGCGTCGTGCTGACGCGGCGGCTCTTCCGCGACGAGGCACTCACCGGCGAGGAGGAGCGATGAGTTCGTCCATCAACCCCGACGAGGCCGACCTGCCCGAGGGCAGCAGCGGCAACGAGGCGATCCGGGCGGCCGCGGAGCGCGCCGAGCGCACCCGGGGCGCCAACGTGCCCGGGTGGGACGACCTCCCGGTCCCGAACGACACCGCGAACCTGCGGCTCGGCCCGGAGCTGAACGACGCGCTCCTGGGCCTGCTGCCGCTGGTCGGGGTGTGGCGCGGCGAGGGCGAGGTCGTCTACCCGACGATCGACGGCCCCTTCCACTTCGGGCAGCAGATCACCGTCGCGCACGACGGCAGGCCGTTCCTGTCCTGGGAGGCCCGCTCCTGGATCCTCGACGGGCCGGGCGGGGCCGTGGTCCGTCCCGCCGCCCGCGAGGTCGGCTGGTGGCGCGCGCAGGAGGACGGCACGCTCGAGCTCCTGCTCGCCCACCACACCGGGATCATCGAGCTCTACTACGGCGAGAGCCGCACGCAGACGTCCTGGGAGCTGCAGACCGACGCGATCGCCCGGACCTCCACGGCGAAGGAGGTCAACGGCGCGACCCGGCTGTACGGCATCGTCGACGACGGCGACCTCGCCTACGTCGAGGAGCGCGCCATGGAGGGCCAGCCGATGCAGCCGCACACGTCCGCGCGGCTGCAGCGCGTCGTCGGCTGAGCCCCACCCGCCCGTGGACGTCCGGCCCGTCGGTCCCGAGGCACTGCTCGTCGACCTCGACGGGCTCGCGGCCGTCGACGCGGTCGGCGCGGCCCTGCGCGGCGCCCTGGCGCGCGGCGAGCTGCCCGGCGTCGTCGACGTCGTCCCCGCGGCCCGGACCGTGCTGGTGACGGCCCCGGGCGCGCCCGACGCCCTGCCCGCTGTCCGGGCGCTGCTCGAGGGGATCGACACCACGGCCCCGCGCGGCGACCGCGACGCGGGCAGCGTCGAGCTGCCGGTGCACTACGACGGCGAGGACCTCGAGCTGGTCGCCCGGGACGCCGGCTGCTCGGTGGACGAGGTCGTCGACCTGCACACCGGCGCCACGCTCACGGTGGCCTTCGGCGGCTTCGCGCCCGGCTTCGCCTACCTCGCCGGGCTCCCCGAGGCCCTGCAGCAGCCGCGTCTGGACACCCCGCGTCCGCGGATCCCGTCCGGCTCGGTGGGGGTGGCCGGCGAGTTCGGCGGGGTCTACCCCCGCACCTCGCCCGGCGGCTGGCGGCTGCTGGGGCGACTGACCGACGACGCGCCGACATTGTTCGATCCCGACCGCGACCCGCCCGCGCTGCTGGTGCCGGGGACGACGGTGCGCTTCCGGGACGCGGGGCGACGATGAACGGGGAGTCCGGGAGCCGGGAGCTCGTCGTCACCGAGGTCGGTCCCCGCGCCCTCGTGGTGGACCGCGGGCGGCCCGGGTGGGCCCACATCGGCGTCCCCCCGGCCGGCGCCCTGGACGGACCCGCGCACGCGCTCGCGCAGCGGCTCGTCGGCAACCCGCCGGAGGCGGCCGGGCTGGAGATCCTGCTCGGCGGGCTCGCGCTGCGGGCCTCCGCCGCGACGACCGTGGCGCTCACCGGCCCGCCCGGCGGGCTGGTCGTGCGGACCGGGGCCCGCGAGCGTGTGGCGGCGTCGCACCAGCCCGTCCACGTGCACGCCGGCGACGTCCTCGTCGTGCCCGCGCCGACCAGCGGCCTGCGCGGCTACCTCGCCGTGAGCGGCGGGGTGGCGGTCGAGCCCGTCCTGGGGAGCCGCAGCGCCGACACGCTCTCCGGGCTCGGGCCGGCGCCGCTGGAGGTCGGCGCGCGGCTGCCGCTCGGCCCGCCCACGTCCACCCCGCCCGTCGGCACCGGGGCGGTCGGCGTGTCCGCGGCGCCGGACGCCGTCGGGATCCGGCTGCACCTGGGCCCGCGCGCGGAGTGGGTCGACGACGCGGCGGGACGGCTGCGCGGGGGCACGTGGACGGTGGGCCCGACGAGCGACCGGGTCGGGGTGCGCCTGGAGGGCCCCGCGCTCGAGCGGGCGGAGGCGTTCCGGGGCGTGGAGCTGCGCAGCGAGGGCCTGGTGGGCGGCGCGGTGCAGGTGCCGCCGGACGGGCAGCCGGTGGTGTTCCTCGCCGACCACCCGACGACCGGGGGCTATCCCGTGGTCGGCGTCGTGGAGCCGGCCGAGCTACCGGCGTTCGCCCAGCTCCGCCCCGGCTCGTCGGTGCGGTTCGTGCCGCTCGGGGGCTGATCGTCGGGGAGCAGCCCCAGACGCCGGGCCACGAGCGCCGCGAGCCGGGACTCGTCGACCCCGACCAGGCGGGCGACCTGGCTCGGGCTCAGCCCGGCCCGCAGCAGGGCCGTGACGTCGCCGTCGGAGGCCGTCGAGCCGGCGTCGATGTCCGCGGCGGAGAGGGCCGCCACCGCGGCCTCGGGGTCCCCGAGGAGCACCGCGAGCAGCCGGTCCTTGGCCGACTCGGTGTCGGGGCCGGTCTCAGGGTCGGTCTCGGGCCCGGCCTCGCCGTCCGCCGCCGCCGCGTGCCTGGCGCGGTGCGGTTCCTCCGGCGGAGTGTCCTCGGCGACCCCGGCCCGCACCGCGCCGACGTCGAGGGGATCGGTCGGCGGGTCCGAGTACGTCGCCAAGGCCGTCGCGTCCGGCGCGTCGTCCAGGTTCGACACCGGCGAGCCCGCCGTACGTGCATCTGCCGCTGGGCGGCGGCGCGCCGTGGCCGGGTCGCTCCACGCCGCCTCGGGGTCCGGACGGCCCGATTCGAGCGCCGGGGGCGGCCACGCCGCGGCGGCGGCCGCCCGGCGGGCCCGACGGCGCCGGGCCGACGACACCACGATGAGCACGATCGCCACGACCAGCAGGACGGCCGCGAGCACGATCCACGTGATCGGGGACTCGAGCACGCGCATGAGTGGGCACGGTACGCCGTCCGGCCGCGACACGCGGCGTCATCCGGTCACCGACGGTCTCACGAGGCCCCGCGCCCGTCACCCGTCTGCCGCACGCTCCGGCGAGGACGGCGCCGGACGCGCCGCACTCGCGGCGGGCTGGGTGCCCTCCGTGACGTCGACCTGGGACTCGGGGGACTCCGGCGTTCCCGGCTCGTCGGTGGCCTCGGTGGCCTCGGTGCCGTCGGTGCCGTCGGTGCCGTCGGTGCCGTCGGGCTCGACCGCGGCGTCGACCGACACGGTGTCCGCGGCGGTCGCGTCGGCGTCGACCGGGTGGGCGACGGGATGCATCGTCGGCTGGTCCAGCGACCCGGGCGCGAACCCCGGAGGCCCGCCGTACGGCCCGGGCGGCCGGTGCCCCGGGCGCGGCGGACCGGGCGGCCGGGCGGGACCGCGCCACGGCCCGCCGGGCCCGGGACGGGGTGGCGCGGGCGGCGCCGCGGAGGGGCGCGTCGGGCCGGAGACGATGTCGTCGAGCCGCCCGCGCAGGCGGACGAGCTCGTCGACCACCGCGTCACGCTGCGCCCGCAGCTCCGCGAGGGCGGCGCGCGACTCGGCGTGCTCGGCGAGCAGCGACTCGGCGGCCTTGCTGCGCACGAGCTGGGCCTCCTGCTCCGCGGCCTGCAGGATGCCGCGCAGCCGGTCGTTGAAGGCGCCGACCATGTCGGGGCTGCCGGGCGCTGCGTCGCCGGTCTCGTGCTGGTCCCCGGCGGGCGCGCGGCGCGCCTCGGGGACGGTGTCCGAGACCGGCCCCTCCAGCCCCGAGGACGCCGGCGCCTCGGGGGCGGCGCTGCGCCGGCGCTCGCGCACGGCGAGCTGGGCGCGGAGCTGGGCGTTCATCCGGCGGAGGCCGGCGACGTGCTCGTCGACCTGCCGTCGGTCGTATCCCCGCAGCACGACGTCGAAGTGCGGGCCGGGACTGTCCTCCTCGATGCCGGACAAGTCCAGATAGTGCTCGGCGTCGGGCGGTGTGCGTCCCTGCTCACCGGTCGTCATCGTCACCTGCCTGCAGCCGGGGTCCACGGAGCGCGCCGGGTGTCGGGCGCAGAACCCTCCCGATCGTAGGGACCGCCGCCCGCCGACGCACGGAGCCGCCCCCGCCCACCCGGGGGTTCCCGACGCGTGCGAGGCCTACCATCGACCGGGTGGACACCGAACTGCGGCAGACGCTGCATCGCCGTGGCCTGCGCATGACCCCGCAGCGCCAGCTGGTGCTCGACGCGGTCACCGAGCTGGGCCACGCGACGCCGGAAGCCGTCTGCACGCGGGTGCAGGAGACGGCGCCCGCGGTGAACATCACCACGGTGTACCGCACGCTGGACCTGCTGGAGCAGCTCGGCGTCGTGAAGCACACCCATCTCGGGCACGGCGCGCCGACGTACGCGACGTCCGAGCACGAGCACGTCCACCTGGTCTGTCATCACTGCGGCGCGGTCGACGAGATCGACGTCGACGCGCTGGAGGCCCTGGCGGAGTCGCTGCGCGCGTCGCACGGCTTCCGCCTGGACGCCACCCACGTCGCGCTCTCCGGCACCTGCCGGGCGTGCGCCGACCGCGCCGACGCCGAGCTCGCGAAGGACGCGTAGTGACCTCTCCCCTGACCCCGTCCCCGACGTTCGACGAGCCGGGCGCGGTCGCCCCGCAGCCCCCGATGGGTCCCGACGGCGACGAGGGCCCCGACGGTGACACCGACGCCGGCCCCGACGCCGCCGTCCCCGCCCACTTCGGCGACCCGTTCGGCGAGCAGCGCGCGCTGATCCGGCGCGCCGGCGTCGTCGACCGCTCCCACCGCGGCGTCGTGCGCGTCTCCGGTCCCGAGCGGCTGAGCTGGCTGCACCTGCTGCTGACCCAGCAGGTCGCCGACCTCGGCGAGGGCGCCGGCACCGAGACGCTGGTCCTCGACGCGCAGGGCCGCGTCGAGCACCACGCGGTGCTCGCCCACGTGGACGACACGGTGTGGTTCGACGTCGAGCCCGGCCGCGCCGCGCCGCTGGCGGAGTACCTGGACCGGATGCGCTTCTGGTCGCAGGTCACCGTGGCCGACGAGTCGGACGACTGGGCGGTCCTCTCGCTGGTCGGCCCCGAGATCGACGAGGTGCTCACCGCCGCAGGCGTCGTGGCCCCGCACGGCGACCACGCGTGCGCGGCCCTGCCCGACGGCGGCATCGTGCGGCGCATGCCGTGGCCCGGGCCGGGACCCGAGGCGGCCGTCGACCTGATCGTCCCGCGCGCCGAGCTCGGCTCCTGGTGGTCGCGGCTGCGCGGCGCGGGCGCCCGCCCCGCCGGGCACGACGCCTTCGAGGCGCTGCGGGTCGGCGCCGTCCGGCCCCGCCTCGGTCTCGACACCGACGAGCGCGCCATCCCCCACGAGATGGGATGGATCGGCGGCGCGGTCCACCTGCACAAGGGCTGCTACCGGGGCCAGGAGACGGTCTCGCGCGTCGCGAACCTGGGCCGCCCGCCCCGCCAGCTGGTGCTGCTGCACCTGCAGGCCGGGGACGACCCGCTGCCCCCGCCCGGAACGCCCGTGCTCGCCGCCGAGGGCGGCCGGTCGGTGGGGCGCATCGGCACCGCCGTGCGTCACCACGAGCTCGGCACGGTCGCGCTGGCCCTGCTCAAGCGCTCGGCGGTCGCCGCCGCGTCGGCGGACACGCCGCTGTGGGTCGCGGCCGAGGGCGAGCAGCAGGTGCCCGGCCCCGCCGCCGTCGACCCGGACTCGATCCCGCCGGACACGGGCGAGCCGCCCGGCCGCGCGGCGATGCGCCGCCTGCAGGGGTGACCCTGCTCGGTCCGTCCGACGTCGCCGCGGCCGCCGCGGTGCTCGAGGGCGTCGCGGTGCGGACGCCGGTCCAGGAACTCGCGCCCGGCTTCGCGGTGAAGCGCGAGGACCTCCAGCCGATCGGCGCGTTCAAGCTGCGCGGCGCCTTCCACGCCGCGAGCCGCCTCGCACCCGAGCGCCGGGCGGCCGGCCTCGTCACCCACTCCTCGGGCAACCACGGCCGCGCGCTGGCCTGGGTGGCGCGGAGCCGCGGTGTGCCGTGCACCGTGGTCGTGCCGGACGACGCGGTCGAGGCCAAGGTCGAGGCCATGGCCGCGCTGGGCGCCCGGCTGGTGCGCGTGGCCGCCGACGAGCGCGAGTCGGCCGCCGAGGCCGCGGTCGCCGAGACCGGCGGAACGCTGATCCCGCCGTACGACCACCCGGACATCATCGCCGGTCAGGGCACCGCGGGCGCCGAGATCCTCGCCGACCGCGCGGGGGTGGAGCAGGTCGTGGTGCCGATCGGCGGCGGTGGACTGATCAGCGGGATCGCCGCCGCGCTCCGCGGCTCCGGGGTGCGGGTGATCGGCGCCGAGCCGGCCCTCGCGGGCGACGCCGCCGCCAGCTGGCACGCCGGCGAGCGGCAGCGCTGGCCACGCGAGCAGGTGGCCCGCACGGCCGCCGACGGCCTGCGCTCGACCGCGCTGGGCGAGCTGACCTGGCCCCACGTGCGCGACCTGGTCGCCGACGTCGTCACCGTCGACGAGGACGCCATCGCCGACGCCACCCGCCGCCTGCACGCCGTGGGCGTGCCCTGCGAGGCGAGCGGGGCCGTCGCGACCGCGGGATGGCTCGCCCTGCCTCCCGGCGACCGTGACCGGAGCACGGTCGCGGTGGTCAGCGGCGGCAACGTCGACCCCGCCTGGCTGGCCGGGGTCCTCGCCGACCGGACGCCGGTGCCGACGTTCGGGTGAGGCCCGTGCCCGTCGCCGACCGGCGCACGCGCCGCACGCACCTCTCGACGCGCCGACCCGCCTGCCGCGTGACAGCGGACCCCCTGGTCGCGCACCATGTGAAGCCATGATCGAGTTCCGGCAGGGCGGTCGCCGACGCCTCGACCGCGTGCTCGACCCCGCCTTCCTCGCCGACCTGGCGACGTGCCCGATGGACGACGCCCGGGCCAAGCGCGACGACGCGGCGCAGGAGGAGACGGACCTCTCCTACCTGCGCCGGCTCCTGCACGCGCGCATGGACATCGTCCGGTTCGAGCAGCGACGCCGGGCGGCCGCCGCCGAGGGCGAGGAGGGTCCGTCGCTCGTGGACGAGCTCCCGCGCATCCTCGCCGACAACGCGCTCGGCCCGGCCGCGGGCCGCGGGCGTCACCACACGGTGCAGCCCTCGCGGGCCGAGTCGCACCGCCGGCACGTCGAGGCACTGCTCGCCGACACGGGTCTCTCCGACGTCGCGACCCTCTCCGACGACGACCTCACGGCCGCCGCCACCGCGTACGCGGAGGAGGAGCGCTCGGTCTCCGAGCACCGCAGCATGGTCCAGCAGGTCATGGACGCCTGCAACGACGAGCTCGGCCGGCGCTACCGCGACGGCTCGGCGTCGGTGGACGACCTGTTGCGCAAGGAGATGCAGTAGACGACCGCCGGAGCGCGCCGGAGATCGGTAGGCAGCGCGACGCAGGAGCGCTGACTGCCGCATCTCCTTGGCGCGGCTGACTAGTTGGCGCGCTGGTGGGCCGCCCGGCTCGCCCAGAAGTCCCGCAGACGCCGGTAGCTCGCCATCGCGCGCTCGGCGTCGCCGCCCCGCAGCGCCTCGAGGGCCTCGGTGACGTCCTCGGCCGACGTGTCCGCGGCGAGGGTCTGGTCGTCCATGAGCGTCACGAGGCCGCCGTAGTCGAGCTCGACCAGCGAGCCCGGGTCGAAGTGCCGCAGCCACCGCGCGGTGTCGCGCAGGACCTCGGCGGGGCCGTCGTCGCCGAGCGTCTCGGTGAGCAGGTCGGCGGCCGCGTCCGCCCGCGTGAGCGCGTCACCGACCGGCACGCGCCAGTAGCAGCGGCGGGCCGGCGCCTCGGGCGCGGTGACGGCGTCGTCGCTGGGCAGGACGAGGATCCGCTCGGCGGGGTCCACCAGCGCGAACCACGGCAGCGGCACCGTCCAGTTGGCCGACACGATGTGCGTCGCGGACTCCCCGAGCTCCGCGACGGCGGCCTCGGCGCGCGAGCGCACCGCCGACTCCTCGGTGGCGAGCGCCGCCGAGCGCAGGATCGGCACCTCGCTGGTGAGGAACCCGACGAGCGCCGCCGCGGCCCGCGGGCGCGTCTCGAGCGGGCAGACCAGCGTCTTCGGCCCGACCGGCTCGCCCCCCGTGCCCCCCGGTCCCTCCGCGAGCAGCACGTCGGCCGGCCCGTCGAGCGGGGTGCCGTCGGCACGCTCGCCCGGCAGGAGCCGGGACGGCACGGCCAACTGTGCGCGGAGACACACTTCGCGATCGCGACGGCCGGCGTCGAGCACCGGGACCGCCCCGCGGGCCAGTCCGGCTCGCACCCGCGCGGCCAACGGGGCCTTCAGCGCCCCCAACGGCTCGTAGACGCGCAGGTAGCAGACGAAGGGAGCGGGCACGGCCGCCGATGGTGCCATGTCACGTCGCGACCCCGATCGGACACACGGTATTGTCGTGGGTACGAGAGTTACCTCAGATTTCAGGGGGCCGTCGGAGATGCTCCGGCCGCCCCCGCCCTGTGCGAGGGGGTCCAGACATGGGACGCGGACGAGCCAAGGCCAAGCAGACGAAGGTGGCCCGAGAGCTCAAGTACAGCTCCCCGAACACGGACTTCGACGCGCTGCAGCAGGAACTGGGCAGCGGCGACGACCGGTTCGCCGCCCGACGCTCCGACGACGACGAGCAGGTCGACGCACGCTGGGGCGAGTACAGCTACGACGAGCGTTGACGGCTCTGTAGGACCGTCGATCGTCGCCGGCCGACCACACGGCCACACCACGGTTCGACCCGCTCCGGACGGCACGCTTCACCGCCGCCCGGGCGGGTAACCGCGCGCCATCGGCCGCTCGACCACGAGCGGCCCGGCGTGCGAGGAGCGAGGCGTGACGAAGGCGTTCAGCAAGGGCGACGACGTCAAGTGGAACTGGGGTCCGGGCCAGGCCGAGGCCACGGTCTCGGAGGTCCACACCGAGCGCGTCGAGCGCACCATCGACGGCAAGAAGAAGACCCGCAACGGCACCGACGAGAACCCGGCCTACGTGCTGGAGCAGTCGAACGGCCAGACGGTGCTCAAGCTCCACTCCGAGCTGATGCCCGACTGACCGGGGCGACCGGCGGAACGCGCCGGAGGTCGGTAGGTACGCCGCGATATCCGATTCAGTACGCCGATGGGGAGCGCTGACTGCCGCACCTCCTCGGCGCGGAAGGCTAGAAGCGGGGATGGTCACCGCGGAGCAGGGCGTGCCCGGCGTCCGGGGCCGCGTCGTCGGCCTCGGTGGTGGGGCGCACCTCGCCGATCACCCACGACGGCACGTGCTTGGCCGTGAGGACGGCCATGGCGCGGTCGACGTCGTCGGGCGGCAGCACCGCGATCATGCCGACGCCCATGTTGAAGGTGCGCTCCATCTCGTCGCGGGTGACGCGTCCCCGCGAGGCGATGAGCTTGAACACCGGGGCCGGGGTCCAGCTCGAGCGGTCGAGCTCGGCGGTCAGGCCGGCCGGCAGCACGCGGGCCAGGTTGGCGCACAGGCCGCCGCCGGTGACGTGGGCGAACGTGCGCACGTCGGTCTCGGCGGCGACGGCGAGGCAATCGCGCGCGTAGATGCGCGTGGGCTCGAGCAGCTCGTCGCCGAGCGTGCGGCCGAACTCCTCGACGTGCCCGTCGAGCGACATCCGGCCGATCTCGAGCAGCACCTGGCGGGCCAGCGAGTAGCCGTTGGAGTGCAGGCCGGACGAGCCCATGGCCACCACGGTGTCGCCGGGGCGCACGCGGTCGGGCCCGAGCATCCCGTCCGCCTCGACGATCCCGACGCCCGTGGCCGAGAGGTCGTAGTGATGGGGCTCCATGACGCCGGGGTGCTCAGCGGTCTCGCCGCCGAGCAGGGCGCAGCCGGCGAGCCGGCACCCCTCGGCGATGCCCGAGACGATCTTCTCGACCTTCTCCGGGACGAGCTTCCCGATCGCCAGGTAGTCCTGCAGGAACAGCGGCTCGGCGCCGCAGACCACGAGGTCGTCGACGACCATGGCCACGAGGTCGCGGCCCACGGTGTCGTGGCGGTCTGCGGCCTGGGCGACGGCGAGCTTGGTGCCCACGCCGTCGGTCGACGCGGCGAGCACGGGCTCGCGGTACTTGCCCGCGCGCAGCGCGAACAGGCCGGCGAAGCCGCCGATGCCGCCGAGGACCTCGGGGCGCGAGGTCGACTTCGCCAGCGGCTTGAGACGGTCGACGGCCCGCTCCCCCGCCTCGACGTCGACCCCGGCGGCCGCGTAACTGGCCTGCTGGCCCGCGAGCTCGGGTGCCGTGTCGTCGGGGGCGTGGGTCATCGGTGGAGTTCCTCGCAGAGCGGGAGTAGGCGGGGGTGAGGGCCGTCAGGGACGGCTGAGCGCGTCCTCGGCACCGTATCCCGGCGTCCCGAGCGGCATCCCGGTGCCGTTCGAGCGCCCGTGCTCGAACACGACGGGTCCGCCCGATCCGCCGTCGCCGCAGCTCGCGCCAGTGACGTCCTCGAGCAGGTGCTTGCCGACCATCGCCTCCTCGGGCAGCGGGATCGGGTACTCGCCGGAGAAGCACGCCGTGCACAGTCGCGAGCGCGGCTGATCGGTGGCCGCGATGAGGCCGTCCTGCGAGATGTAGCCCAGGCTGTCGGCGCCCACGGAGCGGCGCACGCCCTCGTCGTCGAGGCCGTTGGCGATGAGCTCGGCCCGCGAGGCGAAGTCGATGCCGTAGAAGCAGGGCCAGCGCACGGGCGGGCTCGCGATGCGGACGTGCACCTCGAGCGCCCCGGCCTCGCGCAGCATCCGCACGAGCGAGCGCTGGGTGTTGCCGCGGACGATCGAGTCGTCGACGACGACGAGGCGTTTGCCCCGGATGACCTCGCGCAGCGGGTTGAGCTTGAGCCGGATGCCCAGCTGGCGGATCGTCTGCGAGGGCTGGATGAACGTGCGGCCCACGTAGGCGTTCTTGACCAGGCCCATGCCGTACGGGATCCCCGAGGCCTCGGCGTAGCCGACGGCGGCCGGCGTCCCGGATTCCGGGACGGGGATCACGAGGTCCGCCTCCGCCGGGTGCTCGGCGGCGAGGCGGCGCCCGATCTCGACGCGCGCCGAGTGCACGCCACGGCCGGAGATCGAGGTGTCCGGGCGGGCGAGGTAGACGTACTCGAAGATGCAGCCCTTGGGCTCGGGCGCGGCGAACCGTGAGCTGCGCAGGCCCTCGGCGTCGATGGCGATGAGCTCGCCGGGCTCGACCTCGCGGACGAACGACGCCCCGACGATGTCGAGGGCGGCGGTCTCGGAGGCGACGACCCAGCCACGGTCGAGACGGCCCAGCACGAGCGGGCGCACGCCGTGGCGGTCGCGGGCGGCGTAGAGCGTGGTCTCGTCGCAGAAGGCGATGCTGAAGGCGCCCTGGAGGTCGGGCAGCAGGCGCAGCGCCGCCTCCTCGACCCCGAGGTCGGCCGCCGCGTCGGCGAGCAGGCCCGTGACGACGTCGGAGTCGGTGGTGGCGCCGACGAGGGCCGACGAGCGCCGATTGCCGCCGCCGTGCCCGTTGCGCGGGCCGCCGTTCACCGCGAGGGCGGCGTCGCGACGCCGCACCAGCTCGGCGGTGTTGACGAGGTTGCCGTTGTGCCCCAGCGCGAGGCCGGTGCCGGCCGCGGTGGTGCGGAACGTCGGCTGGGCGTTCTCCCAGGTGGGGGAGCCCGTCGTCGAGTACCGCGTGTGGCCCACGGCGAGGTGGCCGCGCAGGGACGAGAGCGTCTGCTCGTCGAAGACCTGGCTGACCAGCCCGAGGTCCTTGAAGACGACGATCTGGCGACCGTCGCTGACGGCCATGCCCGCGGCCTCCTGGCCGCGGTGCTGGAGGGCGAAGAGCCCGAAGTAGGTGAGCTTCGAGACCTCCTCGCCGGGCGCCCAGACGCCGAAGACGCCGCACTCCTCCTTGGGCCCCTCGTCGTACGCGGGGGCCTCGGGGGGTGTCGAGGTGGATGACGTGGGCCGTGAATCAGGTCCGGCTGGGTCCACCGGGACGGCTCCTTGTCGACGGTGATGCCACGAGTCGTGCCGCTGACAACCCTACGCGCCCCGACCGTCCCGGCGGGGCCCTGCGCGCCGTCGGGGACGCGATCCCGCTCTCAGCCCGGCCGGCCTCGACGGTGAGGCGTTGGTCAGTTCGCCCAGCGGCTCTCCGCGGCGCAGCATCGTGGCGACGTCCCCGGCGGGCAGCGCGGGCGCGAACAGCCAGCCCTGCCCCTCGTCGCACCCGAGCTCGCGCAACCGCGCGGCCTGCGCCGCGGTCTCGACGCCCTCGGCGGTGACCGTCAGGTCCAGCGCGTGACCGAGGTCGACCAGCGTCCCGACGATCCGCTCGTCGACCTCGTCGTAGAGCTCCTCCTCCCGCAGCCCCTCGCCGAACGACCCGTCGAGCTTGATCACGTCGACGGGGAGTTTGCGCAGGTAGGAGAGGTTGGAGTAGCCGGTGCCAAAGTCGTCGACGGCGATCCGGACGCCCATCGCCCGCAGCCCGTCGAGGGCCTTGAGCGGGGCGCCCTCGTCGGTGGTGAGCGCCCGCTCGGTGAGCTCCACCTGCAGGCGGTCGGGGGGAAGGCCGGTGCGGTCGAGCAGGGCGGCCACCTCGGCGACAAGGCCCGGCTCGTGGAGCTGGCGCGGGGCGACGTTGACGCTGACGAACGGGGCCGCCGACCCGAACTCGGCGTGCCAGTCGCGGGCGTCGCGGCAGGCGGTCTCGAGCACCGAGCGCCCCAGCGGCACGATGACCCCGGTCTCCTCGGCGGGCCCGATGAACAGCGCGGGCGAGAGCACGCCGAGGCGGGGGTGCTGCCAGCGCACCAGCGCCTCGACGCCACGGACGCGGTGGTCGGACAGCGAGACCAGCGGCTGGTAGAGCACGAAGAACTCGTCGTGCGCGACCGCCATGGGCAGGGCGGCGGACAGCGTGAACCGCGCGGTCTCGGCCTCGTCGCGATCCGGGTCGTGCACCGCCCAGCGGCCGCGCCCCTCCGCCTTGGCCGTGTAGAGCGTGATGTCCGCCGCGCGCATGAGCTCGCTGGCGGTGGTGTCGGTGACGGCCTGCTCCACGACGCCGATGCTCGCGCCCACGGCGAGCTCCTGGCCGGCCAGGCGCAGCGGCGGGGCGAGGGCCGCGAGCACGCGGTCGGCGAGGCCCACCAGGCGGTCGACGCCCTGGGAGTCCTCGACCAGCACGACGAACTCGTCGCCCCCTGTGCGAGCCACGAGCTCGCCCTCGCCGGCGCAGGCGCCGAGGCGGCGGGCCACCTCCTGGAGCATGAGGTCGCCGATGTGGTGGCCGAGGCTGTCGTTGATGGTCTTGAAGCCGTCGAGGTCGAGGTAGCAGACCCCGACCCGGCGCGTGGACTGCGGCCCGGCGTCCGCGAAGACCCTCTCGAGGCGCTCGGTGAACCGCGCGCGGTTGGCCAGCGTGGTCAGCGGGTCGTGATACGCCTGATAGGTCAGGTGCTGCTGCAGGCGGTGCCGCTCGGAGACGTCCTCGAGCATCGCCAGCTGGTAGGACGGCCTGCCCTCCTCGTCGCGCACCAGCGAGAGCGTCAGGTGCCCGACGATCACCTCGCCGTCGCGGCGGAAGAAGCGCTTCTCGATGCGGAAGTTGTCCAGCTCGCCGCGCAGCAGGCGCTCGTAGAGCCGCCACACCGCCGGGGCGTCGTCGGGGTGGGCCAGCTCGCCGACGGTGAGTGTCCGGAACTCGTCGGCGGTGTGCCCGAACATCCGCGTCATGGCCGGGTTGACCTCGAGGATCCGCCCCTTCATGTCGCCGAGGCCGATCCCGATCGCGGCCTCGTGGAACATCGCGCGGAACCGGGCCTCGCTGGCGTGCAGGGCCTGCTCGGTGTGCTGGCGCGCGACGAGCACGGCCCGCCGGATGGCCTCCTGCTCGTCGAGGGTGCGGTCGCGCAGCGTGGCGGCGTAGCCGGCGGCGAGCGCCCCGGTGAGCGCGTGCACGGCCGGGAGCACCTCGGGGCCGTAGAGCACGGGCAGCCGCTCCGCGAGCAGCACCACCGTGCGCTCCAGCGTCGAGGGGCCCGTGAAGTGCGCCGCCACGAGGCGCCGGCCGACCTCGGCACCCACCTCCGGGCGGGGCGGCTCGGCGCGCACGGCCTCGACGACCAGGCCGGCGAGCTCGAGCAGGTGCTCCTGCAGCTCGTCGGCGGCCATCGGCACGTAGCTCGTGCCCTCGACCTCCTCGGCCCACCGGGCGGCGAGCGCGTCGAGCGTGTCGCGGTCCGGGGCCGCGGGCCCCGCCGCCCGACGCTCAGTCACGACGACCCACGGCGGCGTGACCGGTGAACCGTTCCGGGTTCTCCAGCGGCGCCGACGGGTCGTCGGGACGCCACTGCGGGAGGTACACGATCCCGGGCTCGACCAGGGTGAACCCCTCGAGGAGCCCGGCGACCTCGTCGCGGGAGCGCATGGTCATCGGGGTGGCGGTGCGGCGGTAGAGCGCCCGGTGCTCGTCCGCGCGCTCCGGGGCGCCGTCGGCGCTGGCGTGGCTGAGGACCAGATAGCTGCCCGGCGCCATCGCCTCGCGGTAGCGGGCCAGCACCTCGCCCGGCCGCCGGTCGTCGCCGACGAAGTGCAGCAGCGCGACGACGAGCACCCCGACCGGGCGGGAGAAGTCGATCAGCGAGCGCGTCACCGGGTCGTCGAGCACGGACGGCGGGTCGGTGAAGTCGGCCTCGACGACGCCCGTGGTGGGGTCGTCGGCGAGCAGGGCCCGGGCGTGCGCGACGGCGATCGGGTCGATGTCGACGTAGACGACGCGGGCCTCGCCCAGCGCGGCCTGGGCGACCTCGTGGACGTTGCCGGCCGTGGGGATGCCGGACCCGATGTCGAGGAACTGGTCGATGCCCTGCGCGGCGAGGTGGCGCACGGCCCGCCGCAGGAACGCCCGGTTGGCCTGCATGATGCGCGGCAGCTCGGGCCAGTCGGCGACCGCGCGCGCCGCCATGTCGCGGTCGGCCGAGAAGTTGTGCAGGCCACCGAGGTAGTAGTCGTACACCCGGGCCGCACTCGGCCGGTCGACGTCGATCTCCTCGGGAGCCCAGCTCGGCCGCTGCACCCGGTCCCCTCTCCGTCGACCGCCACCGCTCGTGTCGGTCACGTTCCGGTCATCGGGATGATACGGGTGCTACCGGGTCGGCTCAGTCGTTCTCACACCTTCGATGCACGTCCACCACCGGGAGCCATCGGGCGATGTCCGCCGCGCGGTGCCCCGACGCCGTCACGCGATCGGCCGCGGCGTCCCACGTCGTCAGGCCGAGAGCGAGGGCCAGCCACGTCGCCGGGTCGGTCTCGACGACGTTGGGCGGCGTGCCCCGGGTGTGGCGCGGGCCCTCGACACACTGCACCGCGCCGAACGGCGGCACGCGGACCTCCACCGAGTGGCCGGGGGCGTGGTGCTCCAGCGTGCGCAGCGACGAGCGCACGGCGGCGGCGAGCGCGGGACGCGGCGGGCGCTCGACGCCGTCGGGGTCGCGGACCCAGCCGGCGACCGCCAGTAGGTCGGCCCGCACCTGCGCGGGGTCGGGGGCTCGTCGGGGCACGGTCGTCCAGGGTAGCGACGGCGGGGGCACCGGAGGGGCGGCTTGCGGTGGTCGAGCTGCGGTGGTCAACCAGCCCAGGTGGTCGGTGTCGATCTCCCAGGTGACCGGTGGGCTCGTCGACCACGGGACGGTGCCTGCACCCTGCGCGGCTACGGTGCCGGTCCGTGCCGCGCGTCCGCTCCCTCGTCCTCGCCGGGTTCCTCGGGTTCGCCGCGGTGCAGGCCCGCCGCCTGTGGCTCGCCACGACCATGGAGGCCGATCACGCCGCCTACTGGCGCCGGCGCGGACGCAGCCCCGGGGACGTGCTGCTGGTGGCGCTCGGCGACTCGCTGGCCCAGGGGCTCGGCGCCGTGCACCCGGAGCGGTCCTGGGTGGGCCGGCTGGCCGACGCGATCGAGGCGCGCGACGGGGTGCGTGTGCGCGTGGTGAACCTGGGCGTCGTCGGGGCGACGGCGGCCGAGGTCCTCGCCGAGCAGCTCCCGGTCGTGCCCCCGGAGGCGTTCACCGACCCCACGGCGATCCTCGCCCTCGCCGTCGGCACCAACGACGCCGCCCAGGACGTCCCGGTGCAGGAGTACCGGCGCGACCTCGAGGCCCTCTGCGCCGCCCTGCCCGCGGGCGC
Organism: Actinomycetospora sp. NBC_00405; assembly: GCF_036044095.1. NCBI lineage: Bacteria > Bacillati > Actinomycetota > Actinomycetes > Pseudonocardiales > Pseudonocardiaceae > Actinomycetospora > Actinomycetospora sp. NBC_00405. The sequence continues at coordinate 4,505,053 of NZ_CP107938.1, read as the reverse complement.
GCTCGTGGCCGACGTCCCGGACCTCCAGCGGGGCGTCGTGCGCGAGCGCGGGATGCGCCTGTCCGCCGTCGCCCGCGAGGTCGTCGCCGCCCACCCGGAGCTGCGGCCGGTGGCACTCGAGGCCGCGACGCACCGGATCCGGCTCTGGGAGGCGGGGCCCGACCTCGCCCACCCCAACGGCCGCGGCTACCGGCGCTACGGGCGCGCGTTCGTCGAGGCGCTGGGCGAGCGAACGGGGACTTCGCGCGCGTAGAAGCAGCGAACGGCCCGTTCGCTGCACCCGCCGCTCAGTCGAGCGCCGCCGGGAGGGTGGCCTCGGAGAGCGCGCGGAGCTCGGCGAGCGGGAGCGGGTCGACGCCCTCGATCTCGAGCACCTCGCCGCCGACCTCGCCGAGGCGCGCGGCCGCCTGGCCGGCGTCGGCGCAGCGGCGGGCGAGCTCGGCCTCGTCGCCCGGGGCGACGGTGACGAGCATCCGCGCCCCGGTCTCGGAGAACAGGACCGCGGCGGGGTCCAGGCCCGGCGCCGGGGGCAGCGTGACCCGCGCGCCGCAGCCGGTGGCCAGCGACGCCTCGACGAGGGCCTGCGCCAGCCCACCGTCGGAGAGGTCGTGGGCGCCCGAGAGCAGGCCGTCGGCACCCGCCGACGCCATGAGCGCGGCGAGGCGCGACTCGGCGGCGAGATCGACCCGCGGGGGCCGCCCACCGAGGTGGTCGTGCACGACGCCGGCCCACGCCGAGCCGTCGAGCTCGTCGCGGGTCTCGCCGAGCAGCCAGACCGCATGGCCCTCCGGGCCGAGGCCGTGGCGCACCGCCCGCGTGACGTCGGTGAGGATGCCGAGCACGCCGACCACCGGCGTCGGCAGGATCGCCGCGCTCCCGGTCTGGTTGTAGAAGCTGACGTTCCCGCCGGTGACGGGCAGGCCCAGCGCCGCGCAGGCGTCGGCGAGCCCTCCGACGGCCTCCGCGAACTGCCACATGACGGCCGGGTCCTCGGGCGAGCCGAAGTTCAGGCAGTCGGTGACCGCGACCGGGACCGCGCCCGAGGACGCGACGTTGCGCATCGACTCCGCGAGGGCGAGCTGGGCCCCGGCGCGCGGGTCGAGCTGGCAGAAGCGGGCGTTGGCGTCGATCGACACCGCGACCCCGCGACCGCTCGCCTCGTCCACGCGGACCACGCCGGCGTCCGCGGGCGTCGCGGAGGTCGTGTTGCCGCGGACGTAGCGGTCGTACTGCTCGGTGACCCACGTCCGCGCGGCGAGCGCAGGCGACGCGACGAGATCACGGACCTGGGCAGCGAGCTCGGCGGGCGCCGACGGCCGCGCGCGGCCCCCGACGCCGTCCGCCTGCAGCGCGTCCTGCCGGTCGGGGCGGGCGTAGGGCCGCTCGTACACCGGGCCGTCGTGCGCGACGGTGCGCGGCGGGACGTCGACCACCGTCTCGCCCCGGTGCGTGATCCGCAGCCGGTCGCCGTCGGTGACCTCGCCGATCACCGTCGCCGTGACGTCCCAGCGCCGGCAGACGGCCATGAAGGCATCGACGTTCTCGGGGGTGACCACCGCGCACATCCGCTCCTGCGACTCGCTGGAGAGGATCTCGGCGGCGGTCATGTTCTCCGCGCGCAACGGGACGGTGTCGAGGTCGACGTGCATGCCGCCGTCGCCGGCGCTCGCGAGCTCGCTCGTCGCGCAGGACAGCCCGGCGCCGCCGAGGTCCTGGATGCCGACGACCAGCCCGCCGCCGAAGAGCTCGAGGCAGCACTCGATGAGGACCTTCTCGGCGAACGGGTCGCCGACCTGGACGCTGGGCAGCTTCTTGCGCCCGGTGCCCTCGACGAAGGTCTCCGAGGCGAGCACCGAGACCCCGCCGATCCCGTCGAGGCCCGTGCGGGCCCCGAAGAGCACGATCTTGTTGCCGGCGCCGGAGGCGAACGCCAGGTGCAGGTCCTCGTGGCGCAGCACCCCGACGCACAGGGCGTTGACCAGCGGGTTGCCCGAGTAGCTCGGGTCGAAGACGACCTCGCCGCCGATGTTGGGCAGGCCGAGGCAGTTGCCGTAGAAGCCGACGCCGGAGACGACGCCGGGCAGCACCCGGGCGGTGTCGGGGGCGTCGAGCGGGCCGACGCGCAGCCCGTCCATGACGGCGACCGGACGCGCGCCCATGGCCATGATGTCGCGGACGATGCCGCCGACCCCGGTGGCCGCACCCTGGTGCGGCTCGACGTACGACGGGTGGTTGTGCGACTCGATCTTGAAGGTGACGGCCCAGCCGTCGCCGACGTCGACGACGCCCGCGTTCTCGCCGATGCCCGCGAGCAGGCGCGCGCGCATCGCCTCGGTGGTCGTCTCGCCGAAGCGGCGCAGGTGGACCTTCGAGGACTTGTAGGAGCAGTGCTCCGACCACATCACCGAGTACATGGCGAGCTCGGCCTCGGTGGGCCGGCGACCGAGGATCTCCCGGATGCGGGCGTACTCCTCGTCACGCAGGCCGAGGGCGGCGTGCGGCTGGGGCTCGTCGGGCGTCGCCTCGGCGTGCGCGACGTCGTCGACGGGCGGGAGGGCCGGGGGCGCCTCGGGGACGGGGTTCACAGGGGCCGGACCGGCGGGAACGGGCACCCCTCCGAGGGTAGGCGCCCCGCGCGACCGGCTCCCGGGCCCGTGCGCAGGGCCTCACCAGGGGCTCCCGACGGCCTCACCCGCGGTGAGCGTGCCGCTACCCACGACGTGCGGTCGACAAACGGCGATCCGCCGATGTCACCGACTCCACACGGCGCTGTCCACCACACGCCCACCGTGCGCACCGCCACTAGGTGGAGTTGACTGGACCGTTAGCTCGATCGGATGGCCGTTCGTGGGCCAACACGGTCGTTTCGCCGCGACACGGTGCGGGCGTGTCATGCAATACCCGGGGGTGTCGGACCCTCGATACATCATGGAGCCATGACCACCGCCTCCGTCTCCCCGGCCGCCGGTGCGACGTCGGACGACGCGCCCGCGTCGACCGCCGATCCGCTCACCCGGCTCGGCCTGGTGCTCGACCGCGAGCTGATCGGGGTCCGCCGGCACGACCTCGAGCTCGCCGGGCGCGTCCCCGAGAGCGTCCGCCCGCACGTCGACGCGTCCGCCGGCATGCTCGAGTTCCTCGTCGACGACGGCTCCGGGGGTGTCGTCGTGCTCGCCCTGGCCCCGGGGGCCCGCGGCGACACGGTGGTGCCGCTGCTCCCCGCGGTGCAGCCCACCGAGCCGGGGGGTCACGACGTCAGCGCGGCGGCCCCGTTCGACGAGGTGGTCGGCGAGGCGATCGAGGACGTGTCGCGCCTGCTCACCCACGTCGAGGCCCCCGACGAGATGCGCGGACTCGTGCTGCACCTCGGCGGCCAGATGCTCATGGTCTACGCCGACCTCTGGGAGCTCCGGGTCACGCTGCTGCCGTGAGCCTCGTCAAGACGGAGGTGAACAGGCCCAGGCCGTCGGTGCCGGGGCCGGTGAGCGCGTCGATGGCGTGCTCGGGGTGCGGCATGAGGCCGACCACGCGCCCGTCGGCCGAGCTGATGCCCGCGATGTCGCGCAGCGCACCGTTGGGCGCGGGCTCGGTGTAGCGGAACACCACGCGGCCCTCGCCCTCGAGGGCGTCGAGGGTGGCGTCGTCGGCGACGTAGCGCCCCTCGCCCGACTTCAGCGGCACGCGGATGTCCTGGCCGACGGCGAACGACGACGTCCACGCGGTGTCGGCCTCCACGCGCAGCCCGACCTCGCGGCACACGAACCGCAGGCCGTGGTTGCGCACGAGCGCGCCCGGCAGCAGGCCCGCCTCGCAGAGGATCTGGAACCCGTTGCAGATGCCGAGCACCGGCATCCCGGCCCGGCCCGCCTCGACGACGGGGCCCATCACCGGCGAGCGCGCGGCGATGGCGCCGGCGCGCAGGTAGTCGCCGTAGGAGAAGCCGCCGGGCACCACCACGGCGTCGACACCCTTCAGGTCGGCGTCGTCGTGCCAGAGCCCGACGGGCTCGCCGCCCGCGTAGCGCACGGCGCGGGCGGCGTCGACGTCGTCGAGCGTCCCCGGGAACGTGATGACCCCGACACGCATCGATGGTCGACTCCCCCTCTCAACGTGCTCCCCTCGACGCTCCGTCTCCGAGGTCACTGGACCCTCCGCACGACCCACTCCTCGATCACCGGGTTGGCCAGCAGCGAGCCGGCGATGCGCTCGAGCGCGGCGTCGTCGACGGTGTCGTCGACCTCCAGCTCGAAGTGCTTGCCCTGGCGGACGTCGGCGACGCCGTCGACCCCCAGACGCCCCATCGCCCGGGCCACCGCCTGACCCTGGGGGTCGAGGATCTCGGCCTTCGGTAGGACGTCGACGATCACGCGAGCCACGCCGTCCAGGTTACCGGTGCGCCGGGAGGGGAAGGCGGTGGCGTGGAACTCGTACACCTCGGCCACGCCTGCGTCGTGGCGGACACCGGCTCGGCCCGGATCCTGCTCGACCCGGGCGCCTTCTCCTCGGGCTACGAGACCCTCGAGGGCCTCGACGCCATCCTGATCACCCACCAGCACTTCGACCATCTCGACCTGGACAAGCTGCCGGCGCTCCTGGCGCAGAATCCCGGCGCCGAACTGGTCGTCGACACCGGCACCGCCGAGCAGCTGGGTGAACGGAAGATCGCCCACACCATCCGCGAGCCCGGTGAGACGTTCACCGTCGGCGGTGCGACGGTCGAGGTCGTGGGCGGGGGCGAGCACGCGGTGATCCACCCCGACATCCCGACCATCGCCAACAACGGCTACCTGATCGACGGCAGCGTGCTGCACCCCGGCGACGTGTTCACCGTCCCCGAGCGCACCCCGGACGTCCTGCTGCTGCCCACCGCCGCGCCGTGGCTCAAGGCGTCCGAGGCCGTCGACTACCTGCGCGCCGTGGCCCCGCCGCTCGCCGTGCCGATCCACGAGGCCGTGCTGGCGAACCCGGACCTGCACTACAACCTCTTCTCGAACCTCGGGCCCGAGGGCACCGACGTCCGGATCGCTCCGCGCGGGGTGGCTTTCACCACGTGAGCGATCTGGGTCGCCCTGGCGACCCGGATCGCTCACGTGCGCCGGAGGCGCCTCACGCCGTGATCGACCAGCCCTCCGGGTCGCCGGTGGCGCCGGCGCGGCGCGGGGCACGGCGCCCGACGAGCTCGCCCGCGCCCAGCGGGGTCGCGCCCGCGACGAGGGCGTCGTCGACGAGCGCGCCGGCGGCCGCCGCGGGCGTACCGGCGTGCAGCGCGAGGTGGACGAGCCCGGGCTCGGCACGCCCACGGGTCGGGCGGACGCGACGCGGTACACCCACGCCCGGGCCGGTCACGGGTCCCCGCCACGAGGTGGCCGGCGCGCCGTCGGCGCCGAGGCGGTGCACCCCGGCGTCGTCGAGCACCAGGCCCACGCCGGCGGCGGCGAGGGCGGTCCGGATGCCGTCCGAGGTCGACCACCCCGGGGCGGCGAACCCGTCGACGGCCGGCCCGAGGACGTCGCGGCTGCGCAGCGCGGCGGCGAGGCGCAGGCCGGCCTCGTGCGCGGGCAGGCGACGGTAGGGACGCCCGGGCCCGACCTCGGTCCGCGTGCCGTGCAGCAGCACCGCGTCGCCCACCCGGCGCCGTGCGGTGGCCCACGCGGCGACCTCGGGGTGGGGCTGCGGGCCGATCAGCCAGGTCGCCGGCACGCGACGGGCGTCGAGGGCGTCGGCGAGCGCGACGGCGGCCGTCAGCGGCGCACCCGGCCCGAGGCCGGAGACGGAGACGATCAGGCGGGGAGTCACGCCCCCCATGAGGCCAGTCGGAGGTGCCGCCCGTGCGTCCGGGGGGTGAACACCTCGGCTCGGGTGGACGACGGCTGAGATCGACGACCGCGCCGGCATCGACGCAGGTCAGATCACATGGCGGGGGGCCACTCCCGCCCCGTCAAGCGGGTGTAGGCCTCGACGTAGCGCGCCCGCGTGGCGTCGATCACGTCGTCCGGCAGGGGCGGCGGGGCCTCGCCGGAGTGGCGGTCCCAGCCCGAGGCGGGTGAGGTCAGCCACTCGCGGACGTACTGCTTGTCGAACGAGGGCGGCACCGACCCCGGCGCGTAGCCCTCGGCGGGCCAGAAGCGCGACGAGTCCGGGGTGAGCACCTCGTCGCCGAGCACCAGCGCGCCGTCGGGCGAGAGGCCGAACTCGAGCTTCGTGTCCGCGAGGATCAGGCCGCGCGAGGCGGCGTAGGCCGAGCCGCGCGCGTAGATGGCGAGGGTCTGGTCGCGCAGCGCGCCTGCGAGGTCCGCCCCGACCTGCGCGGCGACGGTCTCGAAGCTGACGTTCTCGTCGTGCTCGCCCTGCGCGGCCTTCGTCGCCGGCGTGAAGATCGGCGACGGCAGCATGCTCGCCTCCTCGAGCCCCGCGGGCAGCGCGACACCGCAGATGGCGCCGTCGCGGCGGTAGTCGACCGTGCCGGAGCCCGCCAGGTAGCCGCGGGCGACGCACTCGACCGGGACCATCTCCAGCCGGCGCACGAGCAGCGCGCGGCCACGGAGGTCGTCGGGGATGCGGTCGTCGCGGGCGGCGATCAGGTGGTGGCCCACCGGCGGCGCGGCGACGTCCGGGCCGCTGAGCAGCTCGAACCAGAAGACGCTCATCGCGGTCAGCACCCGCCCCTTGTCCGGGATGGGCGTCGGCAGGACGTGGTCGAACGCCGAGATCCGGTCCGACGCGACGAGCAGCAGCGTCTCGTCGTCGACCTCGTAGAGGTCACGGACCTTCCCGGAGGCGACGTGCCGATAGTCGGCGAGGGAGACCACGGGCCGGGAGGCTAGAGGATCGGCCTAGAGAATCGGTGACGGCGTGTAGCCCGCCGCGTCGGGATGCTGCGCCACGAGCGCGTCCACCCGTCGGGTGATCTCCGCGACCTGCGCGCCCGCGGCCCCGACGAACGCCCGCGGGTCGCCGACGGCGGCGTCGAGGTCGCCGGCGGAGAGGCCGAGGCGGGCGTCGCCGCCGAGTCGGGCGAGCAGGCCGTTGCCCTCGGCGCCCTTCTCGCGCATGTCCAGCGCCACCGCGCGGGCGTGCTCGGAGATGATCTCGTGGCCGGTCTCGCGGCCCACCCCGGCGCGCACCGCGCCCATCAGCACGGCCGTGGTGGCGAGGAAGGGCAGGAACCGGTCGAGCTCCCGGGCGATCACCGCGGGGTAGGCGCCGAACTCGTCGAGGACGGTCAGGAACGTCTCGAGCAGGCCGTCGATCGCGAAGAACGCGTCGGGCAGCGCGACGCGGCGCACCACCGAGTCGGAGACGTCGCCCTCGTTCCACTGGCCGCCGGCCAGCTCGGAGACCATCGCCGCGTTGCCGCGCAGCACCACGGCCAGGCCGTTGACGCGCTCGCAGGAACGGGTGTTCATCTTGTGCGGCATGGCGCTCGAGCCGACCTGGCCCGCCTGGAACCCCTCGGTCACGAGCTCCTGCCCGGCCATGAGGCGGATCGTGGTGGCCAGCGAGGAGGGGCCGGCGGCGAGCTGGACCAGCGCGGTGAGCACGTCCTGGTCCAGCGAGCGCGGGTAGATCTGCCCGACGCTGGTGAGGACCTCGGAGAAGCCCAGGTGCTCGGCGACCCGGCGCTCGAGCTCGGCGAGCTTCCCGGCGTCCCCGCCGAGCAGGCCGAGCATGTCCTGAGCGGTGCCGACCGGTCCCTTGATCCCGCGCAGGGGGTAACGGGCGATCAGCTCCGTGACCCGGCGGTGCGCCACCAGCGTCTCGTCGGCGGCCGAGGCGAAGCGCTTGCCGAGCGTCGTGGCCTGCGCCGCGACGTTGTGGCTGCGCCCGGCCATGACCAGCTCGGAGTACTCGCCGGCCCGGCGCGCGAGGCGGGCGAGGACCGCGACGGTCTTCTCGGCCACGAGGCGCAGCGAGTCCCGGACCTGCAGCTGCTCGACGTTCTCGGTGAGGTCGCGGCTGGTCATGCCCTTGTGGGCGTGCTGGTGCCCGGCGAGCGCGTCGAACTCCTCGATGCGCGCCTTGACGTCGTGGCGCGTGACCCGCTCACGGGTGGCGATGGAGGCGAGGTCGACGTGGTCGACCACGGCGCGGTAGTCGTCGAGGACGCCGTCGGGGACGTCGACACCGAGCTCGGCCTGGGCGGCGAGCACCGCGATCCACAGCTCGCGCTCGAGGGTGACCTTGCGCTCGGGCGACCACAGCGCCGTCAGCGCGGGAGAGGCGTACCGCCCGGCGAGCACGTTCGGGACCATCGGTGCACTCACCTGGCCGAGCCTACGGCCCCTGTCGGCGCACGGACTGCGCCCGCGGTCGGCCCGGTGTCACCAGCGGCTACCGTTCCCGCTGAGCCGTGACCGGGGAGGAGGGGCTGATGGAGCCGGTGGAGCCGGACGCGTCCGCCCCGCTGCGGGTGCTGCTCGTCGAGGACGATGACGCCGACGCCGTCCTGGTCACCGAGCACTTCACCGACGCCGACCTCGCCGTCGACCTCCAGCGCGCCGAGTCGCTCGCCGAGGCCGAGGCCGCGCTGCACGACCCGGAGGCCGTCGACTGCGTGCTGCTCGACCTGGCGCTGCCCGACGCCCACGGCTTCGAGGGCCTGCGACGCCTGCTCTACACCGACGGCCCGGCGGTGCTCGTGCTCACGGGCCTGCGCGACGAGCAGCTCGGTGCCGACGCGGTGGGGGTCGGCGCGCAGGACTACCTGGTCAAGGACCTCGTCGACGGTCCCTCGCTGGCCCGCGCCGTGCGCTACGCCGTCGAGCGCCGCCGCTCCGACCGGGTGCGCCGGGCGCTGCGCGACGCACGCCTGCGCGCCGACGAGAACGCCCGCCTGGAGCGCGGTCTGCTCCCCACCCCGCTGATCGGGGACCCGGAGGTGCGGGTCCTCGCCCGCTACGAGCCCGGCACCGAGCAGACGCTGCTGGGCGGCGACTTCTATGACGTCGTCGAGGGCAGCGACGGCACGCTGCACGCGGTCATCGGGGATGTCTGCGGGCACGGGCCCGACGAGGCCGCCCTCGGGGTGAGCCTGCGGATCGCGTGGCGGACGCTGGTGCTCAGCGGGATCGACCCCGACCGGGTGCTGCCGACGATGCACGAGCTGCTGGTGCACGAGCGCAACCAGCCCACGCTGTTCACCACGCTCGCCACCGCGACCGTCGAGCCGGGGCGGGAGCGGATGACCCTGCGGCTCGCCGGGCACCCGCCGCCCGTGCTCGTCGGCGAGGGGCAGGACACGTCGATGCTCTCGACCGAGCGTCTCGGCCTGCCGCTGGGCGTGGGCGACGGCGCGTCCTGGACGCCGCTCGAGGTCGAGCTGCCCAAGAAGTGGGCGCTGCTGCTCTACACCGACGGGCTCATCGAGGGCCGGCAGGTCTCCGGCGACGTCCTGTGGACCGACGGCCTCCTGGACCTCCTGCGCGAGGTCACCGCGGGCCCGGCGCCGTGGCGGGACGACCCGGGGACGATGCTGGACGCCGTGATGGAGCGGGTGCGGTCCCTGTCGACGGCGCGCCCCGACGACGTGGCGGCGGTGCTGCTGGTGTCCGACAAGTGAGCGCGCCCACCGGGACCGCCGAGGACACCACCGACGCCACGTCGGACGTCGACGACGCGCCCCCGGCGGCCGCGCCGGTCCCGCGCCCGCGCCGCCGCGACGGCCTGAGCCGCTGGCCGCTGCAGCGCATCCTGCTGGTCACCGGCGCCGCACTCGGGGTGCTGCTCCTGGTCGCACTGCTCGTCGGGATCGCCGGGCTGACGGCCCTGGCCGGGCAGCGCAGCGAGCTCGTGGACCGCCTCGACCCCGCCCTGCTCACCGCTCAGCAGCTCGACGCCGCCACCGTCGACCAGGAGACCGGGGTCCGCGGCTACGTCCTCCTGCCGCGCCCCGAGCTCCTCGACCCCTACACCCGCGGACGCGCCGACGAGGCCGAGCTGGTCGCCGGGCTCCGCGCGCTCGTCGGGGGCCGGCCCGAGGCGCTCGCGCAGCTCGAGGCCGTCGAGCAGGCCATCGCACAGTGGCGCACGACGTACGCCGAGCCCTCGATCGCCGCCGCCGGGCAGGGCGTCCCCGGCCCGTCGATCGAGGTCGGGAAGGTGGCCTTCGACCAGGTCCGGGCCGCGCTCGACGCCCAGCGCACGCGGCTGTTCGACCTGCGCAACGACGCCCGCGACGGCCTCGACGGCGCGGCCGGCGCGCTCGCCGTCAGTGGTGCGGTGACCCTGGTGGTGGTCGCGCTCGGCGTCGTGGCGCTGCTCGAGTGGCTGCGCCGGGTCGTGGTCGCGCCGACGCACCGCCTCGCCCGCGAGGTCCGGCAGGTGGCGGACGGCGACCTCGACCACCAGGTGCTCGCCGCCGGCCCCCGCGAGATCACCGAGCTCGGCGAGGACGTCGAGGCGATGCGCGTGCTCATCGTCCGCGAGCTGGCCGACACCGAGCGGGCCCGCCAGGAGCTCGACAGCCGCAGCCGCGAGCTCGCACGCTCGAACTCCGACCTCGAGCAGTTCGCCTACGTCGCCTCGCACGACCTGCAGGAGCCGCTGCGCAAGGTGGCGAGCTTCTGCCAGCTGCTGCAACGCCGCTACGCAGGCCAGCTCGACGAGCGCGCCGACCAGTACATCGAGTTCGCCAGCGACGGCGCCAAGCGGATGCAGGTGCTGATCAACGACCTGCTCGCCTTCTCGCGGGTGGGGCGCCAGGGCGACGCGATGGAGACGGTGGACCTCAACCGGCTCGTCGACCGGGCCGCCGAGAACGTCGCCGGAGCGCTCGAGGAGTCCGGCGGCGCCGTCGAGCACGGCGACCTGCCCCGGGTGCACGGCGCACCGGCGCTGCTCACCACGGTGTTCCAGAACCTGCTCGGCAACTCGCTGAAGTTCCGGGGGGAGGACCCGCCCCGCGTGCGCGTCGACGCCGAGCGCGACGGCGACCGCTGGCTCCTGCGCTTCAGCGACAACGGGATCGGGATCGACCCGGAGTACGCCGAGCGGATCTTCGTCATCTTCCAGCGCCTGCACGGGCGGAACACCTATCCCGGCACCGGGATCGGACTGGCCATGTGCCGGAAGATCCTCGAGCACCACGACGGCTCGATGTGGCTCGACACCGACGCCACCCCCGGCACCACGTTCGTCGTGGCCCTGCCCGTCCTGACCGACCCCGATACCGACCGCGGGCCCGCACCCGAGCCCGGGCCCGACCAGGAGGCCGCTCCGTGACCGACCCCGCCGACGAGATCCACGTCCTGCTCGTCGAGGACGACCCGGGCGACGTCCTGATGACCCAGGAGGCGTTCGAGCACCACAAGCTGCGCAACCAGCTGCACGTCGTCTCCGACGGCGTCGAGGCGCTCGCGTTCCTGCGGCGCGAGGGCGAATTCGCCGACGCACCCCGCCCCGGCCTGGTGCTGCTCGACCTCAACCTGCCGCGCAAGGACGGTCGCGAGGTGCTGGAGGAGGTCAAGAACGACCCGTCGCTGCGCAGCATCCCGATCGTGGTCCTGACGACCTCCCAGGCCGAGGAGGACATCCTGCGCAGCTACGACCTCTACGCCAACGCGTACGTGGCCAAGCCGGTGGACTTCGAGCGCTTCATCGAGGTCATCCGTCAGATCGACGACTTCTTCGTGTCGGTGGTGAAGCTGCCGCAGTGAGCGGGACGATCGATCTGCGCTCCGACACGGTCACCCGCCCCTCGCCCGCCATGCGCGAGGCGATGGCCGGGGCGGACGTCGGCGACGACGTCCTCGACGGCGACCCGACCCTCGGCGCCCTCCAGGCCCGTGTCGCCGACCTGCTCGGCGTCGAGGCCGCCCTCTGGACCCCCACCGGCTGCATGGCGAACACCGTCGCGCTCATGCACCACCTGACACGCGGTGACAGGTTCCTCGCGCCCGCCGGGGCGCACGTGCTCGAGGCCGAGCTCGGGACCGCGGCGTGGCTCGCCGGCGGGCTCCCGTTGCCGCTCGAGCACGACGGTGGCCCCGGACGCCCGACACCGGCCGCGGTGACGCGCGCCGCGGGCGCCGCCGGGCCCTACTTCGGGCTGCGCACGTCGCTGCTCTGCCTCGAGAACACCCACAACGGCGCGGGAGGGGCCGTCACCGGCGTCGACGAGCACCGCGCGCTGGTGGCCGCGGCGCGTGACGCCGGGCTCGCCGTGCACCTCGACGGCGCGCGGATCTGGCACGCCGCCGCCGCGCTCGAGGTCGCGCCGCACGAGCTGACGGCGGGCGCCGACACGGTGAGCGTGTGCCTGTCGAAGGGCCTCGGCGCGCCGATGGGGTCGGTGGTCGCCGGCTCGGCGGCGTTCGTCGACCAGGCGTGGCGGCTGCGCAAGATGCTCGGCGGCGGTATCCGGCAGGGCGGCGTCATGGGCGCCGCGGGGCTCGTCGCGCTCGGCCAGGCCCGCGACCTCCCCGCCGACCACGCGCGCGCCGCCCGCCTCGCCGCGGGCCTGCGCGCCCTCGGCTGGCCGGCGACGACCCCGGACACCAACATCGTCCTCGTCCCCACCGCCGACCCGGCCACCCTCGTCGCCGGGCTCGGCGCCGCGGGCGTGCGCGCCGTGCCGTTCGGTCCCGGTGTGCGCTTCGTGACCCACCGGGACGTCGACGACGACGACATCACCCACGTCCTCGACCGCGTCGCGGGGATCGCGGCGCCCTGAGGCGCTACCGCGGTGCCTGCTCCCGGTCCTCGAGCACGTCCAGCCGGGCCCGGAGCGCCCGGATCTCCGCGAGCAGCTCGCCGTGGCGCGCCTCGGCCGGATCGCGCTGCACCGCGGGGGCGACCGCCTCGGACGCGTCGCGGGCCCCGACCTGCTCGAGGAACCACGTCGCGATCGCCGCGGTCACGGTGCCGAGGATCGCGATGCCGGCGAGCATCAGGCCGCCCGCGACCAGCCGGCCCTCGACGGTCACCGGGTAGAGGTCGCCGTAGCCGACGGTGGTGATCGTCGTGAGCACCCACCACAGGGCGTCGCCGAACGTCGTGATCGAGGCCTCCGGGGCGTCCCGCTCGGCCTCGAACACCCCGAGCGCGGCGACGATGCTGAGCAGCGACACCGAGACGATCAGATAGCTGCCGACGCGGCCGCGGAAGTCGTCGCGCAGGACCCGCCCGAGCGTCGAGATGGCGGCGACGAGGCGCAGCAGGCGCAGGAACCGGAAGAACGGCGCAGCCACGATCAGCAGGTCCAGCGGGTGCCGGACGATGAAGCGCAAGCGGCGGTTCGCCAGGACGATCCGGATCACGTAGTCGACGACGAACAGCGCCCACACGCCCCACAGCGCGACCTCGAGCCACCACCACACGGCCTGACCGGGGCGCGTGGCGAGCACCTGGACTGCGTAGACCGCGAGGTAGAGCACCGCGAGCCCGGTCAGCGGGTAGTCGGTGCGGCGCTCCCAGGCCTCCAGCCGAGGCTCGCCGTCGTCGTCCATGGCCACCGACAGTAGTGCGCGACGGTGCCGGACGGGAGCGGGCTCAGAGCGTCGGCAGCCAGTGACCGAGCCGGTCGAGGGCCTCGTGCACGTCCGCCGTGGCGCCGGCGAACGACAGCCGGATCCACGTGTGGCCGTCGACGGGGTCGAAGTCGATCCCCGGGGCCACCGCGACGCCGGTCTCGGCGAGCATCCGCTGCCCGAAGGAGAGCGTGTCGTCGGTGAGGTGGGCGACGTCGGCGTAGACGTAGAACGCGCCGTCGGCAGGGGCGAGCCGCGTGATCCCGAGACGTGGGAGCCCGTCGAGCAGCAGGCGGCGGTTGATCGCGTAGTGCTCGACGTGCGCGTCGGCCTCGATGACCGAGGCGTCGGTGAACGCCGCGAGCGCCGCGTACTGCGCCGGCACCGGCGGGCAGACGGTGAAGTTGCCGGCGATGACGTCCACCGCCCGCCGGAGCCGCTCGGGCACCAGCAGCCAGCCGAGCCGCCAGCCCGTCATCGACCAGTACTTCGAGAACGACGTGACGACGAGCGCCTCGTGCGAGGTGCTCCAGGCGCTCGCGGTCGGCGGGGCGTCCCCGTACTCGATGCCGTGGTAGATCTCGTCGCTGATCAGCTGGATGCCGCGCTCCTCGCAGTACCTCGCGAGGGCGGCGAGCTCGTCGGGCTCGATGACGCTGCCGGTGGGGTTCGCGGGGCTGGCGACCACGAGGCCCTTCGGCGTCGTGTCGAGAGCCTCGAGCATCGCTACGGTTGGCTGAAACCGCGTCCCCTCGCCGCAGGGCAGCTCGACGACGTCGCAGCCCAGCGCGGCGAGGATGTTGCGGTAGCAGGGGTAACCGGGGCGGGCGAGCACGACGGTGTCGCCCACGTCGAACGCGGCGAGGAACGCGAGCAGGAAGCCGCCGGAGCCGCCCGTGGTCGCGATGACGTCCTCGGCGCGCACGGTGTCGTCGCCGTAGCGCCGGCGGTGGTGGGCGGCGATCGCCTCGCGCAGCTCCGGGGTCCCGAGCGAGCTCGTGTAGCCGAGGATCTGCTCGTCGAGCGCCCGCGCCGCCGCCGCGCGGACGTCGGCGGGCGCGGGGGTCGAGGGCTGGCCGGCCGAGAGGTTCACCAGGTCGCCGTGGGTGCGGGCCCGTTCGCCGGCGGCGGCCCAGACGTCCATCACGTGGAACGGGGGGACCGTCGCCCGCACGGCCGGGCCGAGGCGCGCCAGACTCGTCACCGCCCCACCCTAGGTGCGCCGCTCAGTAGCCGACGTACGCGTCTCCGCGCGCGAGCGCCTCGACGCCCGGGACCGCGGACACCGAGCCGTAGCGGTCCACGGCGTAGCGCACCCCGGCGATGATGTTGTCGACCGGATCGGTGATCTCCTCGTGGCCGGGCAGCTTGTACGCCTCGAACGTCGGCCCGATCGTCTGCATCAGCCCCTGCGACGGCGTGCCCCTCTCGGCGTTCGAGTCCCAGGTGTTGACCGCGTCCGGATCGCCGCCGGACTCGCGCTGGATGATCGTGGCGATCGCGCCCGGGTCCATCTTCTCGGGCGGGATCCCCGCGGCGGTGAGGATCGCGAGGGCCTGGCGGATCCAGTCGCCGACCCGGCCCGCAGGCGCCTGACCAGCGGCGCTCCTGACGACCGTCGACTCGGCGCCGGACGGCGGGGCGTCGAGACCCTCGAGCGCCGCGAACGACGTGAGCCCGTCGGCGAGGTCGCGGATACGGGCCGCCGACGCCGTCAGCTCGGCCTCGGCGCGCCGGACGGCGGTGCGCGCCGCCTCGGTGGGTCCGCGCACGGCGTCGCCCGCGAGCCGGTCGGCGAGATCCGGCGGCGCGTCGGGCACGGTCGCCGCCTGCGCGCGGGCGCTGCCGGCCAGGGCCAGGGCGCGCGCCACCTGCTGGTCGATCTCGCGGCGCAGGTCCTCGAGCACCACCCCGACCTGGTCGAGCACCGGGCCGGCCTCGACGATCGCCGATCGGTCGCGCACGCCGGCCGCCGCGAACGCGCGGGCCCAGTCGCCGAACGCCGTCGCCCCCGCGCCCCGCCAGCGGCCCTCGACCGCCGCCGCGCCGCGTCCCACCGCGCGCATCGACCCGTCAACCGCGTCGCCGACCGCGACGATCTGCGCCGCGGACGCCCGCAGCGCACCCGGATCGACGGTGCGGACCCGACCCGCGATCGCCGCGAGCTCGGCGGCTGCGGGCTCCCCGGCGAGGGCGTCCCCGAGATCCCCGGGCACGGCTCAGCCCCCGGCCGGCGCGAGCAGCTCGCGGTTCGCGCCCTCGGTCCCGCGGACGAGGCGCACCGTCGCGTCGAGAGCCCGCGCGGCCTCGCGGAGCCGGGCGCCGGCGGCGTCGAGGTCGGCGACGAGCGCCCGCGTCAGGGCGGCCAGGGCGTCGAGCAGGGCGCGCGCGGCGTCCAGACCCCCGAGGTCCGGCGGCGGCGTCGCGGCCCACCTGTCGGCCAGCACCGGCATCCGTTCCGCCTCGCCCGCCACGATCGTGCGCGCCTCCTCGAGGGTGTCGGTGTCGTAGGCGATGTCGTCCACGGGGAGGACGTTAGGTCGCCGCACGGACGTTCGGGTGCGGTTCCGGAGAAGTGGCCGACGTCAGTAGCCGACGTAGGAGTCGCCGCGGGCCACGGCCTCGACACCCGGCACCTGCGAGACCGATCCGTACCGGTCGATGGCGTAGCGGACCCCGGCGATGATGTTGTCGATCGGGTCGGTGATCTCGCCGTGCCCGGGGAGCTTGTGCGCGTCGAACGTCGGTCCGATGGTCTGCATCAGCCCCTGCGACGGCGTGCCCTTGTCGGCGTTCGAGTCCCAGTTGTTGGTCGCCTCGGGGTCGCCACCCGACTCGTGCTCGATGATCGTGGCGATGTCGTCGGGATCCATCTTGTCGACGGGGACGCCCTCGGCCTGGAGCACGGCCATCGCCTCGCGGATCCAGTCCCCGACCTGACCCTGCGGCCCACCCGTCGGCGCCGCCCCGGCGTCGGTGGCGCTGCCGCTGCCGTCTCCCGACGTTCCGGTCACGGCCCCGTCCTCGCTCTCGGCGTCGTCGGTCTCGACGTCGTCGGACGCGGTCTCGGCGTCGGCGTCGGCGTCGGCGTCGGCGTCGCTATTCGCGCCGCCGGCCTCGTCCTCGTCGGCTGCCTCCGAGCTCGACCCCTCGTCGCCGCCGGTGTCGCCGCCGGTGTCGTCGCCCTTGTCGTCGCCCTTGTCGTCCTCACCCTCGGACGCCGAGTCGTCGGACCCGGAGTCGTCGGACGCGGGGGCATCCGCGTCGGAGGTGTCCTCGAGGAAGTCGTCCCCGAGGTCGCTGGAGTCGCCCACACCCCCGGAACTCGAGCCCTCTGACCCGGACGCTTCGGAAACCGAAGCATCCCCACCACCCGAGCCCGACCCCTCGGACTCCGGAGCCTCCTCGAGGAAGTCATCACCCAGATCACTCGAGTCACCCACACCCCCAGAATCCGACTCCTCCGACTCGGACGCTTCGGAAACCGGAGCATCGCCACCACCTGAGGCCGACCCCTCCCCCAGATCACTCGAGTCGCCCACTTCTCCGGAACCGGACTCGTCCCCACCGGACGCTTCGGAATTCGAAGCATCCCCACCACCCGAGCCCGACCCCTCCCCGAGGTCACTCGCGTCGCCGACGTTCCCGGAACCCGAATCGTCCGCCTCCGACGCCCCGGACTCCGAGCACTCGGACGACTCCCCGCCGGAGGACCCGGACGCGTCGTCGGCCGAGGACGACTCGCTGACGGACGAGACGTCCGACGAGGCGCTACCGCCGACGAGATCGATGCCCTGCGTACCGACATCGCCGTCGACGGAGGCGGGAACGGTGGCGAGCGACTCGGCCGGGATCGCCGACCAGCCGAGCGGACCCCCGCCCGCGGCCGGGGCGATGAGGCGCGCATCGGGGGCGGGCAGGCGGGAGAAGCCCACGACGTCGGCCGTCATCTCGCGGAGGGCCCGGGCGGCGTCGCCGAGGGCGGTCTCGGCGCGCTCGACGGCCGTGCGGGCGGCGGCCGTGGGCTCGGCCATGGCCTGGACGGCGAGCTGGTCGGCCATCGGGGCCCGGGTCGGGTCGGCGAGGGCCTCGGAGCGGACCCGGCGGGCGGCGTCGAGGGCGCGGGAGACCTGGGCGCCGACCTCGCCGCGCAGCGCGGCGAGCTCCCGGCCGGCGTCCTCGATGCGCACGCGGATCCGCCCGGCCGCGTCGAGCGTCTGCATACCCGCGCGACCGAAGCCGTCGAGGTACCCGGTGAGGGCCTCGGCGCCCCGTCCCTGCCAGGCGCCCTGCACGTCGTCACCGTGACGGCGCACCGCGCGCAGCGACCCGTCGACGCCCTCGACCATCGATCCGAGCCGGCGGCCCATCCCGTGCAGCACCTCGGGGTCGACCTGCTGTACCCGGGCGACGAGCGCGCTGAGCTCCTGCCCCCCGGGCTGTGCGGCGAGCTCGCCGACGGCGTCGAAGGCCATCACCGACTCACGCGGCGGAGAGCGACGCGGCGGCGTCGCGGTCGTCGGCCTGGATCGCGGTGAGCGCCGCGTCGAGGGCCCGGTCGAGCCCGTCGAGCCGTGATCCGGCGGCCGCGAGCTCGCCGTCCAGGACGCGCACGACCTCGTCGAGCGCGCCGAACATCGCCCCGGCGGAGGCCAGGTCGCCGAGCCCGGCGCGGGGGACGACGACCTGGTCGATCATCGCCGGCACCCGGCGCGCCTCGGCGGCGACGGCGGTGCGCGCCTGCTCGAGGGCCGCCGGGCCGAGGACGAGATCGGGCATGGCGGGAGGGTAGGTCGGCGCGTCGCCCGGCTGGGGCCGATTCGAAGAACCCGTGTCAGGCGCGGACGGGCATCGCGATGTGTCCGGCGGCCGCCTCGCGGGCGATATCGGTGCGGTGGTGGCCACCGGGCAGGCGCACCGCCGCGAGGCGTTCGTAGGCGTCGCGGCGGGCGGCGTCGAGGTCCTCGCCCGTCCCGACCACCGACAGGACGCGGCCGCCGCTCGAGACCACGGCCCCGTCGTCGCGTCGCCGGGTCCCCGCGTGCAGCACGCCCGGTCCGTCGGCGCCCTGCAGGACGTCGCCGGTCCGGACCGAGCCCGGGTAGCCCTCGGCCGCCACGACGATCGTCACGGCGGCGCCCTCCGCCCAGGTCAGGGGCGGTTCGCCGGCCAGCTGGCCGGTGGCGGCGGCCGACAGGAGACGCGCCGTGGAGCTGCGTAGGAGGGCGAGCACGACCTGGGTCTCGGGGTCGCCGAAGCGGCAGTTGAACTCGATCACCTGCGGGCCCGCCGAGGTCAGCGCGAGCCCGGCGTAGAGCAGGCCGGAGAACGGGGTGCCGCGGGCGGCGAGCTCGGTGACGACGGGGGTGACGAGGCGCTCGACGATGTCGTCGACGAGGCCCGCAGGCGCCCAGGGCAGGGGGGCGTAGGCGCCCATGCCGCCGGTGTTGGGGCCGGCATCGTCGTCGCCGAGTCGCTTGAAGTCCTGGGCGGGCAGCAGCGGGACGACCGTCGTGCCGTCGACGACGCAGAACAGCGAGGCCTCGGGACCGTCGAGGAACGACTCGAGGAGCACGGGGTGCCCGCCCTCGAGCACGGCGGCGGCGTGGCGGCGCGCGGCGTCGAGGTCCTCGGTGACGAGGACGCCCTTGCCGGCGGCGAGCCCGTCGTCCTTGACGACGTACGGCGGGTCGAAGCGGGCGAGCGCGGCGTCGAGGTCGCCGGGGTTGTCGACCACTTCGCTGCGCGCGGTGGGCACGCGGGCGGTGGTCATGACGTCCTTGGCGAACGCCTTCGAGCCCTCGATGCGCGCCGCGGCGGCGCTCGGTCCGAAGCAGGGGACGCCGGCGTCGCGCAGCGCGTCGCCGACGCCCGCGACGAGCGGGGCCTCGGGGCCGACGACGACGAGGTCGGCGCGCCACTCACGGGCCAGGGCGACGACCTGCCCGCCGGAGGTGGGGTCGGCGAGGCCCGGGTGCTCGGCGAGCGCGGCCGTGCCGGCGTTGCCGGGGGCGGCGGCGAGGGCCGTCACCTCGGGATCGCCGGCGAGGGCGAGGAGGAGGGCATGCTCGCGGGCTCCGGAGCCGATGACCAGGACGCGCACGGGCGCCACGCTACGGGTGCACGGTGCGCGCCGACGATGTGGCTTTCCTGGCGTCCAGTGCCAGCGTGGACGCAGGGCTTGCACCCGCGGTGCACCAGCAGTTCACCGCACCGTCGGAGGGCGAGGTGGCGGCGAGGGCGCGGGGCGGGCGAGGATGCGCAGCGATGTACACGCCGGGGTGGGTGCCGTCCGCGTTGTCCCGCCGGAGCGCGCTGTGGGGAGGCCTCGCCGCGGCCGGGGCGCTCGCCGCCGGGTGCTCGAACACCCCCGTCACCGGCCCCGCACCGCCGCCGACCGGGACGCCCGCCCCGTCACCGACGCCGACGCCCGCCCCCACCGCGCCGGCGCCGACGGGCCCGCCGCGGGTCCTGGTCGTCGGGCATCGCGGCGCCTCCGGGTACCGGCCCGAGCACACGCTCGCGGCCTACGAGCTCGCGATCCGGATGGGTGCCGACGCCGTCGACGTCGACCTCGTGCCCACCCGCGACGGCGCGCTCGTCGCGCGCCACGAGCCCGAGATCGGCGGGACCACCGACGTCGCCGAGCGCCCCGAGTTCGCCTCGCGCCGCACCACCAAGCAGATCGACGGCACCACCTACACCGGCTGGTTCACCACCGACTTCACGCTCGCCGAGATGCGCACGCTGCGCGCGAAGGAGCGCATCCCGCAGACGCGCCCGCACAACACGCTCTACGACGGCCGGTTCCCGCTGGTGACGTTCGACGAGGTCCTCGACCTGCTCGACCGCCTCGTCCTCGAGCTGCGCCGCCCGGTCGGCGTGCTGCCCGAGGTCAAGCACTCCACCTACTTCGCGAGCCTCGGCCTGCCGGTGGAGCCCGGGCTGGTCGAGACCCTGCGCCGGCGGGGCCGTGACGGCGCGGACTCCGGGGTGATCATCCAGTCGTTCGAGACCGCCAACCTCCGGGCGCTGAGGACGCAGGTCGCCTGTCCGCTCCTGCAGCTCGTCGACGCCGCCGGCACCCGGCCCGCCGACCTCGTGGCCGCGGGCGACCCGCGCACCTCGGAGGCCCTGGTGACCCCGCAGGGCCTGCGGGAGATCGCCGGCTACGCGACCTGGCTCGGCCCGACCAAGGAACTGATCATCCCGCTCGGGCCGGACGACGCCGCAGGCGCGCCGACGTTTCTGGTCCGCGACGCGCAGGCGGCGAACCTGCGGGTCATGCCCTACACGTTCCGCAACGAGAACGAGTTCCTGCCCGCGGGGCGGCGACGGGGCGGACCAGCCGCGCCCGCGGACACCTACGGCGACGCGTTCGGCGAGTACCGGCAGTACGTCGCGCTGGGCGTCGACGCCGTCTTCAGCGACGACCCCGACACCGCGCTGGCCGCGGTGACGACCTAGGGCGCCAGCCGGCGGTCGATGTAGCACCAGCGCCACGTCTCGTTCGGCTCGTGCGAGCGCATGACCGCGTGGCCGGTGTCCTCGTGGTGCTTCGAGGCGTGGCGGTACGGGCTGGAGTCGCAGCAGGCGACGTGCCCGCAGTCGAGGCACTTCCGCAGGTGCGCCCACGCCGTGTAGCCCTCGGCCCGGCAGTCCGGGCAGATCAGCGCCTCGCCCTCGCTCGCCACGGCGCTCGGAGCCGGGTCCGTGGCGATGCCCTCGGGACCGATGGTCAACAGGTGTTCGCAGGCTCCCACCCGGACCAGTCTACTGGCCGACGTCCCTCGTCACGGTCTCGTCGCGTCCCGGACCGACGCCGATCGCCGAGACCGGCGCCCCGGAGAGCTGCTCGATCCGCTCGACGTAGTCGCGCGCCTTGGCCGGCAGGTCGGCGAAGGAGCGGCAGGCCGAGATGTTCTCGAACCAGCCCGGCATCGTCTCGTACACCGGCACCGCGGTGGTGACGTCGGCCTGGGTCATCGGCATCTCGTCGACCCGCTGCCCGTCGACCTCGTAGCCCACGCAGATCGGCACGTTCTCCAGACCGGAGAGGACGTCGAGCTTGGTGAGGAACAGGTCGGTGATCCCGTTGACCCGCACCGCGTACCGGGCGATCACGGCGTCGAACCAACCGCAGCGCCGACTGCGCCCCGTGGTCACGCCGAACTCCCCGCCGGTCTTGCGCAGGTACTCGCCGTCGGCGTCGAAGAGCTCGGTCGGGAACGGGCCGGAGCCGACCCGCGTCGTGTAAGCCTTGAGGATCCCGATCACGCGGCTGATGCGCGTCGGGCCGATCCCCGAGCCCGCCGCGGCGCCGCCGGCCGTCGGGCTCGACGACGTCACGAACGGATAGGTCCCGTGGTCGACGTCGAGCAGCGTGCCCTGCGAGCCCTCGAGCAGGACGGTCTCGTCGCGCTCGAGGGCCTGGTGCAGCGCGAGGCGGGTGTCGGCGATGCGGTGGGCGAAGCCCTCGGCGTGTCCGAGCACGGTGTCGGCGACCTCGTCGACGTCCAGCGCGCGCCGGTTGTAGATCTTGACCAGGATCTGGTTCTTGAGCTCGAGCGCCGCCTCGACCTTCTCGCGCAGCAGCTTCTCGTCGAGCAGGTCCTGCATCCGCACGCCGACGCGCGCGACCTTGTCCTGGTAGGCCGGGCCGATGCCGCGTCCCGTGGTGCCGATCCGGGACTTGCCCAGGAAGCGTTCGGTGACCTTATCGATCGCCACGTGGTACGGCATGATCACGTGCGCGTCGGCGGAGATCAGCAGCTTGCCGGTGTCGACGCCCTTGCCCTCGAGCTCGGCGAGCTCCTCGAGCAGGACGCCCGGGTCGACCACGACGCCGTTGCCGATCACGTTGGTGACACCCGGCGTCAGGATCCCCGACGGGATGAGGTGCAGCGCGAAGTTCTTGCCGTCGGGGAGGACGACGGTGTGCCCCGCGTTGTTGCCACCCTGGTAACGCACGACCCACTGGACCTGCTCACCGAGGATGTCGGTGGCCTTGCCCTTGCCCTCGTCACCCCACTGGGCGCCGATGAGGACGATGGCCGGCATGTCAAACTCCCTGGCGTCGACTCCGTTGGTCGCACGGGAGTGCGGGCCGCCCCGTGCAGCGAAAGGGTAGTCCACGCGTGTGCAGCGGCTCGTCCTCACGGGGTCCCTGGTGCGCGTGATGACCTGCGGGGACTCCGCCCGGGCCCGCTGGGCGCCCTGGCTGCCCGCCCACGGCACCCCGCGACACGACCTCCCCGACCTCCCCGCGCGCGCCGACGTCGACCCGGTGCTCGCCGACGTCCCGGCCGGCGGACGCCTCGCGGTGGCGGGTGACGACGCGGCGCTCGCCGCCGTCCTCGTGCGCCTGCTGCGCCGCGAGCGCCTCGACGTCGCCGTCGCCCTGCTCCCCGCGCCCGGCTCCGCCGCGGCCGGCACCTGGGGTGTCCCGACCGACCCCGCGACCGTGGTCGCCCTCGCTCGCGACGGCGTCGCGCACCCGGCGCCGCTGGTCCGCGACGACCACGGCGGCCTCGTCGCCGGACGCCACGCGACCGGACCGTTCCACGGCGAGGTCTACTGCGACGAGCACCTCGTCGCGCGCGGCGACGCCGAGAGTCTGGTCGTCGTCCCGGATCCCGGCGGCGGCGTGACCGTGACCGTCACCGGCCCGCGCCGGCTCGCCGGGCTGCGCGCGGGGCACGTCACGACGCTCTCGGGCCGCGCCGTGCAGCTCGGCTGCCGCCTGCCCGTGTCCGTGGTCCGCGACGGGGTCCCCGGTGACCGGCCCGTGGCTCGGCGCAGCTGGTACCGGCACACGCAGGACTGGCTGCTGGTCAGACCTCGGGCGGCGTCAGCGGGACGGTGACGACGAGGACCTCGTCGAGCCCCTCGGACGCGTGCTCGACCCGCCGCCGCTCGGCGTCCACCGCCGCGGCCTCGCGGTCGAACGGGCCGAACGCGTCGGTCTCGCCGGTGACCGGATCGGCCACCAGCACGACCCAGGCCACGGGACCCGGTTCCGCGTGCCCGGGCTCGGCCGGTCCCGGGCCGCCGCTGCGCGACACGTCGACCACGCCGCGAAACTACCCCCGGGCGCGCCGGCGCCTGCGGGGACACGGCGCAGCGGGTGACCGGCGACGTTCCCCCGACCCAGGGGTAGCGCACCGATCGATCGACCGATCGACTTCTCTGCGCGACCGGCCAACGACCGTCCGTGCACACTCATGCCGATCACGCATGGGTCCCGGAGGCCCGGGTACACAGCCTCCATGCTGGCGGTGGTCATCCTCGTTCCGATCGCGATCATGGTTCTGGCCTGTGTGCTCGAGCGGTTCGAGGCCCGGGCCGTGCCCACCGCCCGAGCCCCCCGCACCTCGCGCGCCGGCCTCCGCACCCCGGCCACCACCCCCGCGGCGCCCCTGCAGCTGGTGCCCGGCTCGGCCGACGACGGCGAGCAGGACGTGCTGCCCGAGTCGGCGGCAACGCCCTCGGGGCCCCTGCGCCGCGCGTCCTGAGCAGACCCGCCCGGACACCACGCCGCCCAGGTCCCGCCAGCTCAGCCCTCGTCGAAACCCGGGCGCATCCGCGCCGTCGCCGCCACCGCGTCGTCCCGCTCCATCCCGGTCGCCCCCAGCAGGTCCACGAGCATCGAGCGCAGCTGCGCCAGCACCACCTCCGCCGAGTAGCCCCCGCCCTGCGCCGGCACCAGCGCGGCGGTGTCGAGCAGGTCGCTGCGGGCCCCGTCGGTGGACTCGCCCGTGGTCAGCTCCTGACGCAGGACCGCGACGGCCTCGGCGAGCCGGCGCATCACCAGCACGAGATCGGGATCGGGCTCCTCGCCGTCGAGCACCGAGGCGTGCCCGCGCCGCGCGAGCACCCGGGCGTTGCGCAGCGCCAGGTCCACCGGCCGGATCGCGGTGCGCAGCCGCGCCAGCTCCCCGCGGTGCCGGCGGCGCAGCGGGGCGATGGTCGTGATCTCGAAGCCGGCGTCGACGGCGTCGATCAGCGTGTCGACGCGCTTCTGGGTGGCCCGCGCCCGCTCGAGGACCGCCGCGGCGGCGTCGCCGTCGTGCGCGTCGAGGGCGTCGGCGGTGCCGACCAGCACCGCCTCGAGCTCCTCGAGCAGCTCGGTGAGGCCACGGCGCGCGCGGGTCAGGGGGTGGGACGGCAGCGTCGCCGCCATCGCCAGCCCGATGGCGGCCCCGATGAGCGTGTCGATCCACCGGGAGAACGCCGCCATGGTGCCCGGCGGCTGCAGGGTCGCCACCAGCACGGCCGACACCGCGGCCTGGTTGAGCAGCAGGGCACCGACGTCGAAGAGCAGCGCCGCCAGCAGCGCGAGCCCCACCACGACGCTGATCTGCCACCAGCCGGGGCCGATGAGCACGACGATGAGGTCGCCGACGGCCACGCCGACGCTGACCCCGACGGCGAGCTCCACCGAGCGCCGTAGCCGGTTGGTGACCCCCACGCCCAGGACGAGGACGCAGGCGATGGGCGCGAAGAACGGCACCGGGTGGCCGAACAGGTCGCGCGCGACGAGGTAGGCGAGGCCGGCCGCGAGCGCGCACTGCAGCACCGGCAGCCCGGAGTCGCGCAGCCGCCGCACCCGCGTGCCGGCGACCCGGCGCAGACGGTCGACAGCGGAGGCAGCGGCCACGGCGCGACTCCGGGGCCCGTCAGTCCGCGAGGCCGAGCAGCTCGACCGCCGAGGGGTCGCAGTCGGCGACGAGCTGCACGCAGCGCTCGACCTCGTCGGCCTCGCCGATCGCCTTCGCGGCACGCGCCAGCGCGGCGACGGAGCGCAGGAAGCCCTGGTTGGGCTCGTGGTCCCACGGCACGGGGCCGAAGCCCTTCCAGCCGTTGCGGCGGAGCTGGTCGAGGCCGCGGTGGTAGCCGGTGCGGGCGAAGGCGTACGCCGTGACGTGCTCGCCGGCCGCCTCGGCGCGCTCGGCGAGCGCCGCCCAGCCCGCGCTGTAGGTCGGGTGGTCGGCGACGACGGCCGCCGGGTCCTCGCCCGCGGCGAGGCGCGAGGCGGGTTCGGGGGACTCGGGGAGGTAGGTGGGCTGGGGTCCGAGCAGGTTGTAGCCAAGAGGATCGTCGGAGTGCGCCGCGCCGGGCCCGGTCGGGATGGTCATGGACTCCATCATCCGCCCGGGCCCACCGCGCTCAGCGGCCCAGGGTCTGCCCGGTGGAGCGCAGGTTCTCGCAGGCGGTGACGACGCGCGCGCCCATGCTCTTCTCGGCTTCCTTGAGGTAGCTGCGCGGGTCGTAGACCTTCTTGTTGCCGACCTCGCCGTCGATCTTCAGCACGCCGTCGTAGTTCGCGAGCATGTGCCCGGCGATCGGGCGCGTGAACGCGTACTGGGCGTCGGTGTCGACGTTCATCTTGATGACGCCGTAGTCGAGCGCCTCGTGGATCTCCTCGAGCAGCGAGCCGGACCCGCCGTGGAAGACCAGGTCGAACGGCTTGGAGCCCTCGGGGAGCCCGAGCTTGCGCGCCGCGACCTCCTGGCCCTCCTTGAGCACCGAGGGCTTGAGCTTGACGTTGCCCGGCTTGTAGACGCCGTGCACGTTGCCGAAGGTGGCCGCGAGCAGGTAGCGGCCCTTCTCGCCGCCTCCGAGGGCGTCGACGGTGTGCTCGTAGTCGCCCGCGGCGGTGTAGAGCTTGTCGTTGATGTCGTTGGCGACGCCGTCCTCCTCGCCGCCGACGACGCCGATCTCCACCTCGAGGATGATCTTGGCCTTGGCCGCCTCGGCCAGCAGCTCCTGGGCGATCTCGAGGTTCTCGTGCAGCTCCACCGCCGAGCCGTCCCACATGTGGGACTGGAACAGCGGGTTCTGCCCGGCGTTCACGCGGTCCTGGCTGATCGCGATCAGCGGGCGGACGAAGGCGTCGAGCTTGTCCTTCGGGCAGTGGTCGGTGTGCAGCGCGACGTTGATCGAGTACTTGTCGGCGACGACGTGCGCGAACTCGGCCAGGGCGCTGGAGCCGGTGACCATGTCCTTCACCGACTGGCCCGACCCGAACTCCGCGCCGCCCGTCGAGAACTGGATGATCCCGTCGCTCTCGGCCTCGGCGAAGCCGCGCAGCGCCGCGTTGATGGTCTCCGAGGACGTGCAGTTGATGGCCGGGAAGGCGAAGGCGTTGGCCTTCGCGCGGTCCAGCATCTCGTTGTAGACCTCGGGGGTCGCGATGGGCATCGTCGTGTCTCCCAGGAGTTTCTCGACGCGGTCGGTGCAGGGCGGCCGACCGGCGGACTGGCGCGCAGTATGACTCAGGCGAGCGCCCCGGCGCTGGGTCTCCAGGGTGTGACCCGACCGTCGTCGGTGAACGGGCCGGTGCACCCCGGTACTCGTCTTGGGCCACGCGGGTGACACGCCGGGGGTCGCTCCCCGGACCTCGTCCCCACCGGGAGCACGGGTGGTGAAGGGCTATCGTCGGAGACGTGGGCCACCCCGGGGAGAGTGCCGTCGAGCGCACGCTGGGCAGCCTGAGGGCGATCGATGCGGTCGCCCCGTCGGATGCCTCGGTGCACCATCCGTCGGCACCACCCGCGGCGCCGTACCGACCGGGCCCCCCGGCGCCGCACCCCGCCAGCGGGCCCGTCGCGACCCAGAACGAGCAGGCCCCGCGCACGCTCGAGGATCTCTACCGCGAGCACCGCATGCGGTTCGTCCGCCTCGCCGTCCTGCTCGTCGACGACCCCGCGACCGCCGAGGACGTGGTCCAGGAGGCGTTCACCGGCCTGCACCGGCACTGGAGCCGGCTGCGCGACGAGCACGCGGCGCTGGGCTACCTGCGCACAGCCGTGGTGAACGGCTCGCGCTCGGTGCTGCGGCGCCGGCGCACGGCCCGCGAGTACACCCCGCCCCACACGGCGGACGCACGGTCGGCGGAATCCCTGGCGATGCTCTCCACGGAGCACCAGGCCGTCGTGTCCGCCCTCGGGAAGTTGCCGCGCCGCCAGCGCGAGGTGCTGGTGCTGCGCTACTACGGCGGCCTGTCCGAGGCCGAGATCGCCGAGGCCACCGGCATCAGCAAGGGCACCGTGAAGTCGACGGCGAGCCGCGGCCTGGAGGCCATCGGCAAGCTCATGGGAGACGGCTAGGCCGTCGGCTGGGCCGTTCGGGGCCCCTCGGGCGGGCCTGGGTCGCGTCGGGGGGCGCGGCTACCATCGATCGGGATGGACGACGAGCGGCTGCTGTCGGAGGCCCTGCGCGCGCACGCCGCGGGCGGGGTCTCGTCCCCGGGCAGTGGCCCGGCCGCCCCGACCCCGGGTGCCGCCACCCCGTCGGACACCGCGTCCGACTCCTCCCGTCTGCGTGACCGTTTCCGCCCGCTCGGGCGCCGCCGCGGCGCCCCCGATACCCCTGTTGCCCCCGACGCCGAGGACGTGACCGCTCTGTCCGCCCGCCCCTCCGCGACTCCCCCGTTCCCGGCCGCCATGCGGGGCGCACCCCCTCCCGGAGCCCGCCCCGGGCCTCCCGCACCGACCGGACCCGCACCGACCGGACCCGCACCGACCGGTCCCGCACCGACCGGTCCCGCGCGTCCCTGGCCGCAGACCGGCCCCCGTCCCACGTCACGCCCGCCGGTCCCGCCCACCGGTCCGATGGGCCGTCCCGGCGTCCCGCAGCAGCGGCCCGCCCCGGGCACGGGAGCCACGACGGTCACCCCGACCGGCGCCGGGCGCCCGGTCGCGGACCAGGGCGGCGCGACGGGGTGGACGCCCGCACGGATCGCGTGGTGGTCGGCCGTCGCCCTGCTCGGCGGCGCCATCGTCGGCGCGCTCACGGCCGTCGGCACTCTCGCGCTGCCCGGCTGAGGACCGACCCCGGGACACGCCCGCGGGAGACCCCGAGGCTCGCGACGAGGCGCGCCGCGTACCATTTTGACACGTGTCGACCACTCTCGCCGCCGCGACGACCTCGGTGCAGGCCCTCGGACCGGAGTGGCTGGACCCGCAGTTCATCATCGAATGGCTGGGCCCGTGGGCCCTCGCGGGTGTGTGCCTGATCATCTTCGCCGAGTGCGGGCTGCTGGTCGGGTTCTTCCTCCCGGGCGACTCGCTGCTGTTCATCACCGGGCTCGCCGTGGTCACCGGCCTCATCGACACGCCGCTGTGGCTGGTCTGCGTCCTGCTCCTCGTCGCCGCGTTCCTGGGCAACGTCTGCGGCTACTACATCGGGCGCAAGGCCGGGCCGGCGATCTTCGACAAGCCGAACTCGCGGCTGTTCAAGCGCGAGAACGTCGACCGCACCCAGGCGTTCTTCGACAAGTACGGCAACCGCGCGATCGTGCTGGGCCGTTTCGTGCCCATCGTGCGCACGTTCATCACGGTCATGGCGGGCGTCGGGCGGATGGACGCCAAGCGGTTCTTCACGTTCTCCGCGATCGGCGGCGTCGCGTGGGCGGCCGGCGTGACGCTGCTCGGGGCGGCGCTCGGCCAGATCCAGTTCGTGCGGGACAACATCGAGATGATGCTGATCCTGGTCGTGCTCATCTCGGTGCTTCCGATCGTCTTCGAGGTGATCAAGGCCCGCCGGGAGAAGAAGGTCGGCGCCCAGGGCCTCGCCGAGGACGTCCTCGACGGCGCGAGCGAGGAGCCCACGCAGGTCATCGACACCCGGCGCACCGACCGCTAGGGCTCCGCGTGCGCGCGGATCCACGCGTGCATGGCGATCCCCGCGGCGACGCCGGCGTTGATGGAGCGCGTCGAGCCGAACTGGGCGATGGCCAGCACCTGGTCGGCGCCCGCCGCCGCCTCCGCGGTCAGCCCCACGCCCTCCTGGCCGAAGAGCAGCACGCAGCGCCGCGGCAGCACCGCGGTCTCCAGCGGCCTCGCCCCCGGCCCGTTGTCGACGGCGACCACCGCCAGGTCGTCGGCCCGCGCCCAGGCGAGCAGCGCCGCGACATCGGCGTGGTGGTGGACGTGCTGGTAGCGGTCGGTGACCATCGCGCCGCGCCGGTTCCAGCGCCGCCGCCCGACGACGTGCACCGCGGCCGCCGCGAACGCGTTGGCCGTGCGCACGATCGTGCCGATGTTCGCGTCGTGGTGGAGGTTCTCGATCGCGACGTGGAACGGGTGGCGGCGTCGGTCGAGGTCGGCGACGACGGCCTCGCGGCGCCAGTAGCGGTAGCGGTCGACGACGTTGCGCCGGTCGCCCTCGGCGAGCAGCTCCGGGTCGTAGCGGGGGTCGTCGGGCCACGCCGCGGGCCCGCCCGGCCACGGCCCGACGCCCACCGGCTCGGGGCCCGTGCGCCACTCGGTGGGGCCGGGCCCGTCCGGGTCGTCGGGGGTGGTCACAGCCCCAGGTCGGCCAGCCCGAGCAGCGATCGGCAGGCCAGGCCGCGGGCCTCGACGGCCTCGGTGGCGCCGGTGTCCCGGTCGACGACGGTGACGACCCCGACCACCTCGGCGCCGGTCTCCAGCAGCGCGTCGACGGCCGTGAGCACGCTGCCGCCGGTGGTCGAGGTGTCCTCGACGGCGAGCACCCGCCGGCCGACGACGTCGGGCCCCTCGATGCGCCGCTGCATCCCGTGGGTCTTCGCCGCCGAGCGCACGACGCACGCGTCGACGGGAGCGCCCGGGGCGTGCATCACAGCGAGGGCCACCGGGTCGGCGCCCAGGGTGAGCCCCCCGGCGGCGTCGTAGGTCCAGTCGGCGGTCAGCTCGCGCACCAGGCGCCCGATCAGAGGGCCTGCCTCGTGGTGCAGCGTGGCCCGGCGCAGGTCGACGTAGTAGTCGGCCTCGCGGCCCGAGGACAGCGTCACCCGCCCGTGCACGACGGCGAGCTCGGTGACCAGGGCGGCGAGCCGGGCGCGGGCGTCGGGGTCGACCGACGGAACGTCTGCGGCGCTCATCCGCGCCCCGACGCCGAGCGGGCGGCCAGGGCGCGCAGCAGCGCGCGCGGCATCACCCGCGTCACCCCGACGATCGTCTTGTACACCGCGCCCGGCACCGACACCGCCTTCCCTGCCTCGAGGTCCGCCATGCCCTGCGCGACGACCTCGTCCGCGTCCATCCACAGCCACTCCGGGCCGGAGCGCTCCTGGCCCAGCCGGGCGTGGAACTCGGTGCGCGTGTAGCCGGGGCACAGGGCCATCACCCGCACGCCGGTGTCGACCAGCGTCAGGGCGAGCGTGCGCGAGAGCGCCGTGACGTAGGACTTGCCGGCGCTGTACACCGAGCCGCGCCCGGGCAGGAACCCCGCGACGCTGGAGATGTTGACGATGTCCCCGCGTCCGCGGGCGACCATGCCGGGCAGCGCCGCGGCGGTCAGCTCGAGCACGGCGGCCATGTTGACCTCGTAGTTCGCGCGCAGCGCCGCCGGGTCGGTGTCGACGAACTCGCCGGCGGTGGCGAACCCTGCGTTGTTCACCAGCAGGTCGATCGGGCGCTCCGGGGCCGCGACGCGCTCGGCGACGCGGGCACGGCCGGCGGCGTTCGCGAGGTCGGCGACGAGCACGTCGACCCGCACCGCCTGCGCGCGCAGCCGGTCGGCGACCTCCTCGAGGCGGATCGCGTCGCGGGCGACGAGGACGAGGTCGTGGCCCGCGGACGCGAGGTGCTCGGCGTACGTGGCCCCGATGCCGGAGCTGCCGCCGGTGACCAGCGCCGTGCCGGCCGGGCGCGCGCCCCGGGGCCCGCGCCGGCCCCGCAGCGCCTGGGGCAGGGATCCGCGCCGCAGGCCGGCGGCGACCCGCACCGCGGGGAACGGCACGAGCCGGGAGACGCCCACCAGGGCCCGCGGGCCGACACCGGGCACGCAGAGCGCCCGGCCCGCGGCGTGGTCGGCGAGCGCGGCGGCGGCCACCGCGTCCGCGTCGGGCGGTGCGACGTGCAGCGGCATCGCGCCGGCGAGGCGCCACCGCTCCTTCTCGACGTTCGGCGGCGTCGGGCACACCGTGGTCAGGGCGAGGCCGTCGCGGGAGAACGTGTGCGCCAGCGCCTCGGTCAGCATCCCGATGTAGGCCTGCGCGGCGCCGTCCAGCCCCGCGGGGCCGGGCACCGGCAGGTACCCCGCCGGGCCGGTGACGGTGATCGCCCCGCCGGGACCGGGATGGCGACGGGAGATCATCCCGGGCAGCGCGGCCCGCAGGAGCGCCAGCACGGCGCCGGCGCTGCGGTCGAGCGCGGCCCGGACCTCGGCGACGCCGGCCTCGGGCAGCGCGCGGGTGCTCGGCGGGGCGGGCCCGACGACGAGCAGGTCGATCGGGCGGGTGCCGGTGAGGAGCCGGCGCACGACGAGGTCGAGGTCGAGCTCGTCGGCGAGGTCGCCGGGCAGGACCTCGGGGCGCGATCCGGACGGCCCGGACAGCTCGCCGGCGAGCGCCTCGAGGGCGTCGCGCTCCCCGCCCGCGAGCACCAGCTCGTCGCCCGCGGCGTGCAGGCGGCGGACGAAGGCGCGTCCCAGGTCCGTGTCCGCACCGGTCACGAGGGTGCGGCGCGGGGTCGGTCCGGTCACCGCCCCGAGGACGAGCTGCTGCGGGCGCCGGGCCCGAACTCGTCGTCCTCGATGTCGTAGGGGATGTCCGCCGGGCGGTCACGGTGGGTCGGGCGCGGCTGGGACTCGGGCTCGGGCTCGGGCTGGGCGTCCACGGGCTCGGCGTCCACGGGCTCGGCGTCCACGGGCTCGGCGTCGCCCGGCGCGTCGTAGGCCCCGAAGCCGCCCTCGGACCAGCCGTCGCCGCGGTCGTGATCCGCGCCGCCGCCCGCCGCGTCCTCGAGCGCCACCGACACCTCGACGAGGGCCTGCAGCAGGTTCTGGACGCGATCGGGGTCCGCGCCGGGCTCGATGGTGGCGAGCACCCAGGTGTCCTCGGCCCACAGCAGCGGGACGTCCTCGCCGACGAGGTCGGCCGCGCGGGCGACGTCGGGAGTCACCAGCGGTCGCGCCTGCGCCACGGAGGTGACGAAGGCGTAGCGCTCGCCGACCTGGCCCAGCGAGTCGAGCCCCGCGTCGTCGGGCAGCGGCGCCGACGGGAGCCGCAGCTCGATCGCGACCGGCAGCGTCGCCACGCCGCGGACGGCGGCCACGATCCCGGTGACCTGGCCGGCCTGCTCGTGGTCGAAGACGTGCGCGAGGCGGCGGCCACCCGGCCCGGGCACTGCGCCGGTGGCGAGGTCGAGCGCGCGGCCGTGGCCGCCCTGGTGCACGGCGCCGTAGCGCCAGCGACTCGGCAGGACGGGGTCGACGTCGACGAACTCCCAGCTCTTCGCCTCCGCCCACCGACGCCGGTCGCGTCGGTGCCCGCCGGTGCGGGAGCGGTCGGAGAGCAAGAGCAGCGCCCCGCCGCCCGCGGCCAGCGCCGCGATGACGAACCAGACCCAGGCAGGCACGGGCCCGAGCCTACGACGCCCCCGTCCCCCCATCGTGCAGCACGTCACCGGCGCGCCGGAGGAGATGTGAGCGATGGTCGTGGCGACAGCCGCGGATGCCGCTCACACGGGAGCGCCGAAAGGGGTCGCGGCGCACGGATAGGCTCGATCGTCGTGAGTGCCACCCTGGTCGCGCGGGACCTCGCCGCCGCGCACGGTGCCCGGGTGCTGTTCACCGGCCTCGACCTCGTCGTCGCCCCCGGGGACGTCATCGGTCTCGTCGGCGTCAACGGCGCCGGGAAGTCGACGCTGCTGCGCCTGCTGGCCGGTCTGGCGGCGCCCGACCAGGGCTCGGTCGCCGTGTCGCCGGCGACGGCCAGCATCGGGCACCTGCCGCAGGAGACCGCTCGCGTGCCCGGCGAGACCGTGCGCGGGTTCGTCGGACGCCGCACCGGGGTCACCGCCGCGACGGCCACCCTGGAGTCCGCGACGACCGCGCTCTCCGAGGGCCTCCCGGGTGCCGACGACGCCTACGCCGTGGCCCTCGAGCGCTGGCTCGACCTCGGTGGCGCCGACCTCGAGGAGCGCACCGAGGAGGTCGCCGACGACCTGGGCCTCGCCACCGACCTGCTCGACGCGGAGATGACCTCCCTGTCGGGGGGCCAGGCCGCGCGGGCCAACCTCGCGTCGCTGCTGCTTGCGCGCTTCGACGTCTTCCTGCTCGACGAGCCCACCAACGACCTCGACCTCGCGGGCCTCGACCGGCTCGAGCGCTGGGTGCGCGAGCTGCGGGCGGGCACCGTGCTCGTCAGCCACGACCGCGAGTTCCTCGCCCGCACCGTCACCTCGGTGCTGGAGCTCGACCTCGCCCAGCAGGAGGTCACGCTCTACGGCGGCGGCTACGAGGCCTACCTGACCGAGCGGGAGACGGCCCGGCGGCACGCGCGCGAGGCCTACGAGGAGTACGCGGAGAAACGCGGCGAGCTGACCGCGCGGATGCAGACGCAGAAGCAGTGGGTGGAGAAGGGCGTGCGCAACGCCCGGAAGAAGGCGTCCGACCCGGACAAGCACGTCAAGCACTTCCGGGGCCAGACCTCGGAGAAGCAGGCCGCGAAGATCTCGCAGACGGAGCGGCGGATCGAGCGCATGGAGGTCGTCGAGGAGCCCCGCAAGGAGTGGGAGCTGCGGATGTTGATCGCGGCGGCCCCGCGGTCGGGCACGGTCGTCGCCACCCTCGACGGCGCCGTGGTCCGGCGGGGCGACTTCACCCTCGGCCCCGTCTCCCTCCGGCTCGACTACGCCGACCGCGTCGCCATCACCGGCGCCAACGGGTCCGGCAAGTCGACGCTGCTCGCCGTCCTGCTCGGGCGCCTCGCCCCGGACGAGGGGCGTGCCGCGCTGGGCTCGGGGGTCGTCGTCGGCGAGGTCGACCAGGCGCGCGGCCTCCTGTCGGGCGGCACGTCCCTGCTCGACGTGTTCTCCCGGGAGCCCGAGCTCGACCGCTGGCCCACCGCGGAGATCCGCACCCTGCTCGCGAAGTTCGGGCTCGGCTCCGAGCACGTGCTCCGGGGCGCGGACACCCTCTCGCCCGGGGAGCGGACCCGGGCCGCCCTCGCGCTGCTGCAGGCCCGCGGGGTGAACCTGCTCGTGCTCGACGAGCCGACCAACCACCTCGACCTCACGGCGATCGAGCAGCTCGAGACCGCGCTCGCGTCCTTCGAGGGCACGCTGCTGCTGGTCTCCCACGACCGGCGCCTGCTCGCGGGCGTCGCCACCACCCGCGGCTGGCACCTCGACGCCGGGCGCGTCGTCGAGGTCGACCGGCGTGGATGAGAGCACTCTCATCCGGGCGTCACCCACGGCTCACCGACACCCACGAGGGTGGCCGCATGGCTCGATCGACGGCTCGGCCCCGGCTCGTCACTGCCCTGCTGCTCGCGGGCCTCGCCGTGGGCGCGACCGCCTGCGACACCGCGGGCGAGGTCCCGCTGCCCGCGCCGGTCTCGGTGCCGTCCGTCCCGAGCGGTGCGCCCGTGCCGGCGCCCGACCAGGACGACGACGGCTACGTGGCCCCGCCGCCCGCCGGGGGGCAGGAGGACGGGGATGACGGACCGGACGCCGGGCCGAACGACGACGGACCGGACGACGACGGCTGACCGCCACCCCGCGTCCGGCGCGGATCTTCGCCCGGTTCGCCCGCGGCAGCGGGGCGACGCGACGCTCGGACGGCGCCGGCCTCGGGCTCGCCATCGCGGGCGCGATCGCCGCCGCGCACGGCGGCCGCGTCGAGCTCTCCGACGGCGTCGGCACGGGCCTGCCGGGCCAGACCGGCCCCGGCGCCACGTTCACCCTGGTCCTGCCCCTGCATCCCGGGACGGAGGTGGCGTCCCGATGAGCAGCATCCTCGTCGCCGAGGACGAGCCGCGCATCGCCTCGTTCGTCGAGAAGGGCCTGCGCTCGGCGGGGTTCGTGACGGCCGTGGTCGCGGACGGGATCGCCGCCCGCGACCAGGCCCTCGGCGGGCACCACGACCTGCTCGTCCTCGACATCGGGCTACCCGGCCTCGACGGCTTCGCGGTGCTCGCCGAGCTGCGGGCCTCGGGGTCACGGATGCCGGTGATCGTGCTGACCGCGCGCGACAGCGTCGCCGACACCGTCGCCGGGCTCGAGGGCGGCGCCGACGGCTACATGGCCAAACCGTTCCGCTTCGAGGAGCTGCTGGCCCGCGTGCGCCGCCGGCTCGCCGACTCCGGCCCCGGCGAGGTGACGGTCCTGCGCCACGGGTCGCTGTCGCTCGACCTGCGCACGCGGCAGGCGACGGTGGACGGCGCGACCGTCGACCTGTCGGCCCGCGAGTTCGTCCTCGCCGAGACCTTCCTGCGCCATCCCGGCCAGGTCCTCTCCCGCGAGCAACTGCTCTCGCGCGTCTGGGGCTACGACTTCGACCCGGGCTCCAACGTCGTCGACGTCTACGTGCGCTACCTGCGCCGCAAGCTCGGGACCGAGCGCATCACCACCGTGCGCGGGATGGGCTACCGGCTGGCCTGAGCGGGGCCGGGGCTGTGGCAGCGAGGGACGCCCCGGCTGCGTGGGGGGCAGGCAGGGCGTCCCTCGCTCGCGACCTCAGTCGTCCCGGTCGTCATCCAGGTCGTCGTCGCGGTCGTCGAGGTCGCGGATGTCGTCGTCGTCATCGTCGTCGTCGACGAACGCGGGCTGGGGCGCCGGGACCGGGCCGCCGGCGGGGACGGCCGGCACCGACACGGACGCGGGGACCACCCCCGTGTCGTCGGCGGCACAGCCGGTGAGCGCGAGGCCGGCGGCCGCGGTGGCGAGGGCGAGGGCGAGGCGGGAGCGGGTCACGGGAACCTCCGGGGCGGGTGCTCACCGGGGCGGATCGCCCGGCGAGGACCAGGGTCGGCGGCGCCCGTGAGGCCCTCGGGAGACGTTCGTGAGGGCCTTCTCATCAGCGCTCAAGCAGCGCGGACGGCCGATTGACGCGACCGTCCACCAGTGCTTGCATCAGTGCATTCATTGCATGACTGCAAGGATCTGACGATGGACGAGCGGGACCGGCTCGCGACGAGCTTCGGGGACATGCGGCGCGCGATGATCCCCGCGTTCGTGCTGGACCTCCTCGCCACCGTCGACGGCGGGGACGAGCTCTCGATGACCCAGCTCGCCACCCTCTACGTCCTCGACGCCGGCGAGCCGGTGTCCCTCGGCGGGCTCGCGGACCGGGTCGGGCGGTCGGTGTCGGCCACCAGCCGCCTCGTCGACGCCCTGGTGCGCCGCGGTCTCGTCGAACGCCGGGAGCACCCGTCCGACCGTCGCGTCCGGCGGATCGCGCTCGCCGACGACGGCGACGCCCTGCTCCGTCGCCTCGAGCGCACCCGCGCCGAGGCCCAGCTCGAGGTCATGAACCGCCTCGACCCCGCGGAGCGGGCCCTGGTGGCCCGCGCGATGACCCTGCTCGGCGACTCCGCCCGGCAGGGACGAGAGAAGAGAGACCCGCCATGACCGACGTACCGCTCGTGCTGCCCCTGGAGGCCGTCGACCCGACCGACCCCGACACCCTCGGCCGCGTCGGCGGCAAGGCCGCCAACCTCGGGGCCCTCGTCCGCGCCGGCTTCCCCGTGCCGGCCGGGGTCTGCCTCACGACCGCCGCGTACCGACGGGCGGTGGGCTCGGCGCTCGACGCGCTGCTCGCCGAGGGCACGGACGCGGCCGGCCTCGCCGAGAAGGCCCGCGCCGCGGTGCTCGCGGTGCCGATCCCCGACGAGGTCGCGGCCGCGGTGCGGGCGACGTGCCCCGACGGGCCGGTGGCGGTCCGCTCGTCGGCGACGGCCGAGGACCTGCCGGACGCGAGCTTCGCCGGACAGCAGGACACGTTCCTCAATGTCGTCGGCGACGACGCGGTGCTCGACGCGGTCCGGCGCTGCTGGGCCTCGCTCTGGACCGACCGCGCCGTCGCCTACCGCGGCGCCCACGACATCGACCACGCCGCGGTCACGCTCGCCGTGGTGATCCAGTCGATGGTCGACGCGCGGTGGGCCGGCGTGCTGTTCACCGCGGACCCGGTGACGGGACGCCGCGGGCAGGCCGTGATCGACGCCGCGCCGGGGCTCGGCGAGTCGGTGGTCTCCGGCTCGGTCGATCCCGAGCACCTCGTCGTCGACCCGGGCGGCGAGATCGTCTCCCGGTACACGGGCGCCGGCGGGACCGTCGTGCGGGCCCTGCCCGGTGGGGGGACCGAGACGGTGGCGCACGCGAGCGGTGCGGCCTCCCTGGACGACGCCGACGTGCGGACGCTCGCCCGTCTCGGCCGCCGGGTCGAGGCGATGTTCCGCGCGCCGCAGGACATCGAGTGGGCCCTGGACGGCGAGGGCCGCGCGTGGCTGACCCAGTCGCGGCCGATCACGACGCTCTACCCGCTCGTGCCCGGGCGCCCGGGCCTGCGCCTGTTCCTCTCGGCGAACGTCGCGCAGGGCGTCTTCCGGCCCTTCACCCCCGCCGGGCTGTCCGCCGTCCGGCACCTCGCCTCCGGCGTGGCCGGCCTGCTCGGTGCGCCGGTCGACGACCCCGAGGAGGGTCCGCCGATGGTCTCCGAGGCCGCCGAACGGGTGTTCGTCGACCTCACCGACGTCCTGCGCAGCCGGGTGGGCCGCGCCGGGGCCGCCGGGGTGCTCGGGGTCATGGAGACCCGCTCGGCCGAGGTCATCGCCACCCAGCTCGACCGGCCCGAGCTCGCCGTCACCCGGCGCTCGCCCCTGCCGACCGTGCGGCGGGTCGGCCGGATCGCCCTCCGGTACCGCATCCCGCCGGCCGTCCTCGGCGCCTGGGTGCGCCCCGCCCGCGCGCGGGACCGGGCGTTCGCGCTGGTCCGGGACACGGCCGCGATCCTGCCCGCTCCTGCGGGCGCCGGGCCGCAGGAGCGCGTCGACCGCGCCCGGTGGATGCTCACCGCCTGCTCCGCGCCGATGGCGCCACGGATCGCGCCGGCCCCCGCCGCCGGCTTCCTCGCGCTCGGCCTGGCCGCCCGCCTGCTCCGCGGTCGCGCCCGTCCCGGCGAGCTCGGCACCGTGCTGCGGGGCCTGCCGCACAACGTCACCACGGAGATGGACCTCGCGCTCTGGGACCTCGCCGTCCGCCTGCGCGACGACCCCGCCACCGTCGCCGCCCTCACCAGCACCCCGCCTGCCGAGCTCGCGCGGCAGCGCGGCACCTGGCCGCCGGTGCTCGCCGCGGGTCTCGGCGCGTTCCTCGCCGCGCACGGCCGCCGCGCCGTCGCCGAGATCGACCTGGGCCTGCCGCGCTGGTCCGACGACCCCACCCACCTGCTCGGGGTGCTCGCCAACTACGTGCGTCTCGACGACGCCGAGCGCGCCCCGGATATCGTGTTCGCGCGCAGCGCCGCGGAGGCCGAAGCGATGATCGAGGCGTTGGCCGCACGCGCAGGCGGCCTGCGCGGGCGGGTCGTGGCCGCGGCCCTGCACCGGGCCCGCGACCTCGTCGGGCTGCGCGAGCTGCCGAAGTACTGGCTGGTCACGGTGCTCGCGGCCGCCCGGACCGAGCTCGCCGCGGTGGGCGCCGACCTGGCGTCCCGAGGCCGTCTGGACACCGGCGACGACGTCTTCTTCCTGAGCCTCGGCGAGGCCCGGGAGGACGTCGACCGCCGCTCCGTCGTGCGGGAGCGACGCGCGACCTACGAGCGCGAACTGCGGCGTCGGCACGTGCCGCGCATCGTGCTCTCGGACGGCACCGAGCCCGAGGCGCTCGGCACCACGGACGCTCCCGCCGACGGTGCGCTCACCGGCGTCCCGGCCTCGGCCGGCACCGTCACGGGCCGGGTCCGGGTGATCACCGACCCGCAGGGCGCCCGTCTCGAGCCCGGCGACGTGCTCGTGTGCCCGTCGACCGACCCCGGCTGGACGCCGCTGTTCCTCACCGCCGGCGGGCTGGTGATGGAGATGGGCGGCTCGAACTCCCACGGCGCGGTGGTCGCCCGCGAGTACGGCCTGCCCGCCGTCGTCGGCGTCCGCGACGCCGTGGCCCGCCTGACCGGAGTGGCAGAGGTGCGCGTGGACGGCACCAGCGGACGCGTGGAGCCGCTGGTGACGTGTAGAAGTGTCAGCGGCGTGGCGCCGCAGACGTTGAGTGTCCGTACAAGGGGAGCACGCCGATAGGGCCACGCACTCGAATCCGTCGCGAGCCTCAGTGCCGCAGCCGGTAGAACCGGAAGATGTCGTTCTCCAGGTCGTCGAGCACCTCGACGCCCGAGAACCCGGCGGCGCGGGCGTACTCCTCGAGCGTGCTCCGGCGCATCACCGTGCCGGTCCCCACCGAGTCGTCGGCGGAGAGCCCGTCGGGCAGGCAGCACATGAGCGAGAAGCCGTAGAACAGGCGCTCGACCTCGTCGCCGTCGGGAGCGAACGCCTCCGCGACCTTCTCGTCCATGATCAGGACCGTGCCGCCCGGCGCCACGGCCCGGCGCATCGCGGCGAGCACGGACACCGGGTCGGGCATGTCGTGGACGCACTCGAACGCGCACACGAGGTCGTAGACGCCGGCCTCGGCGCTCGCGACCTCCGCGTGGTGCACGCCGGACCCGGTCGTCGACGCCCTCCGCCTCGGCGTGGCGCCGGGCGGCGTCGACCGAAGCGGCGTCGACGTCGAAGCCGTCCACCCGGGCCGTCGGGTAGCCCCGCGCGATGCCGATGCTCGACCAGCCCTCACCGCAGCCGACGTCGGCGACCCGTCCGCCGGCGCGCAGCGCGGCGTCGACCTCGCCGAGCCGCGGCAGGTGGTCGCGGGCGAGGGCATCCCGCAGGAGCGGGCGGTTCTGCGCCGCCTGGCCCTCGCGGGCGTCGTCGCCGAGGGTCTCCCAGCTCACGCCGCCGCCCGTCCGGTAGGCCTCGAGGAGGTCGTCGATGTGGCGCAGCGACGCGACGAGGATCCGTGCGAACGGCGTCAGCACCGTCTCGCTGTCGAGGTCGGCGAGCACGGGGACGTGCGCGGCGGGCATCGCGAAGCGGCGCTCGTCGGGCGCGGCGGCCGCGTCGTCGACGGTGAGCATCCCGCTCACCGCCTGGTACTCGAGCCACTCGCGGGCGTAGCGGGCGGCGGTCCCGGTGCGCGCCGCGAGCTCGGGCGCCGTGGCCGGGCCGTCCTCGGCGAGCGAGCGGAACCAGCCGAGCCGGTCGCCCACGTAGAGCGCGGTGGTCTGCTCCATGCCGAGGATCCAGCCGAAGACGGTCTCGGCGCAGGCATCGGTGGTGTGGGTGGGGCTGTCCTCTGTGGTCGTCATGGGGTCGACGGTGGCGCACGGGCCTGTCACGGCGCTGTCTCGATGCTGTCGCCGCGCCGATACTCGGGGGCGTGAGCACGACCAACCCCGTCCGGGGCCGGCTCAACGCCGGCTTCTTCCGGCTCGTCGACCGCTACGTCCACCACGTCCTCGGCGACCGCAAGGCCGCGTTGTTCGCCGATCTCCCCGGAACGGTCGTGGAGCTGGGCGCCGGGACGGGCGCGAACATGCGCCACTACCCGGCGGGGACGCGGCTGATCGCCGTCGAGCCCAACCCGCCGATGCACGGCCCGCTGCGGGACGCCGCCTCCCGCCACGGCGTGGAGCTGGAGATCCACGCGGTGGGAGCCGAGGACACGGGCCTGGCGGACGGCAGCATCGACGCGGTGGTGAGCACGCTGGTGCTGTGCACCGTGGACGATCCCGGCGCGGTCGTCGCCGAGGTGCGCCGGATCCTGCGTCCCGGCGGCCGCTTCCTCGTCCTCGAGCACGTCGCGGCCCCGGACGGGAGCCCGCTCGCCCGGCTGCAGCGCGGCCTGCGATCCGGATGGCGGTGGGCGTTCGAGGGCTGCGACCTGCGCCGCCGCCACACCGGCGAGCTGCTGGCCGACGCCGGGTTCGCCGACGTCGCCCTGGAGCGCTACCGCGCCGGCTCGGTCTTCCTGCCGGTGGACGACCAGGTGGCCGGGACGCTGCGCCGCTGACCTGTGCGGCACCCCCACAGCGCCGCACACCCGCCGACCCCGCACGCCGCGGCCACCGCGACACCGGCCGCCGGGCTCGCCCAGGCCTCCGCCACGAACCCGGCCGTCGCCGGGCCCACGAATCCGCCGGCGGCGGCCGCGAGGCTCACCACGCCGAGACGACGACCGAAGCCGACCAGCCCGAACAGCTCGGCCGCCGTCGCGCCGGTGAGCCCGACGAAGGTCCCGTGCGCCCCGCCGAACACCACGGCGAAGCCGGCGAGGGCCGCGACCCCGTGCGCCGGCGCCCACAGCCCGAGACTCAGGGTCATCACCACGGCCCCGACCCGGAAGACGGCGAAGGCGCCCCAGCGGGCGACGGCCGGCACCACCGCCAACCTCGCGGCCAGGCTCACCGCTCCGGCGACCGCGACCAGGGCGGCGCCGGTGGCGAGGTCGATCCCCCGCAGGGCGGCGAACGGCGCGAGGTGCACGAACGGCACGAACATCGCGGCGGAGAGCCCGACGACGCCCAGGCCGAGGCGCCGGAAGCCGCGGTCGGCGAGGACGACGGACAGACGCGGTTCCGGGAGAGCCCCGCTCCTCGACCCGCCGGCGGGCGCTGCGGGGACGCACGCCCCGAGCACGACGGCCGCCACCACGGCGAGCACGACCGCGGCGCCCCGCAGCCCGAGCGGCGCGACGAGGGCCACCGTCGACGGCGGAGCGATCACGGTCGCCAGCCCCGCGCCCGCCGTCGCCACGACCAGGGCCGGACCCCGGCGGCGCTCGAAGGCGGCCCCGACGGCCGCCTGTAACGGGACGAACAGGCACCCCGCCCCGCCGCCGACGCCGAGCACGAAGCCGGCGGCCGCCACCGGGAAGCCCGGCGCCGCAGCGAGGACGAGCAGGCCGCCGGGTACCAGGACCGCGGCGAGCGCGACCAGCGGGCGGACGCCGTGGCGCTCGGCGAGCGGGCCGGTGACCGTCCCGAGGGCGAGCATCGTGGCGAGCGTCGCCGCGAACATCACCGACGCCGTCCCCGGGCCCACGCCGAAGGTGGCGGCGACGGGCCCGGCGAGGGGACCGGTGCCGGTGGCCAGCCCGAGCGCGACCGCGGTCGCGGCCACGGTCGCCGTCAGCAGCCGTCCGGGCGACGCCTGTGCGGTGGTCACGATCCGTCGAAGAGGGTGGCGGCGGGCCGGAAGTACTCCCCGGCGATCGAGGCCCGGTAGCGGTCCGCGCCTACCGCCGCCTCGAGGCCGGCGGTCTGGGTGGCCTGGGCGCGCAGGGCCGCGAGCTTGCGGTCCA
Source organism: Actinomycetospora sp. NBC_00405 (assembly GCF_036044095.1). NCBI lineage: Bacteria > Bacillati > Actinomycetota > Actinomycetes > Pseudonocardiales > Pseudonocardiaceae > Actinomycetospora > Actinomycetospora sp. NBC_00405. Next base: position 4,462,464 of record NZ_CP107938.1, on the reverse strand, counting down.
GGAGATCCTCGTCGAGCTCCAGGGCGACGGCGAGCTCGGCGTCGCGGCAGGGCACGAAGGCGTCACCGGCGCCGTCCATCGGCTCGGCGAACTCGGCGAACCGCCGCACCCAGGCCTCGGTCACGGCCGCGTGCAGCAGCCGTGGCGCCGCGGGCACGCGCCGCAGCGCCCGGTCGGTCCAGGCCGAGACCGCGCGGTGGTCCCGGTGCCCGGTGATGCCGTCGGGCCCGAAGGTGACGACGGTGTCGGGCGCGATCTCGGCGACGATCGCGGCGAGCTCGTCGACCGTGTCCTCGCCGGGGTCGGCGACGAGCGCGCCGTCGCGGTGGCAGCGCCCGCTCGCGTCACCGAGGAAACGGTGCTCGATGCGGCGCCGGACGGGGTCGAGCGCGGAGAGGCTCGCCGTGATCTCCCGCGACCGCTCGGCGGCGAGGCGGGCGGGCGACCAGCGACCGGGGTCGTCGGTGCCGTGCTCGCCGCGGGTGGCGGTGACGACGACGACCCGCCGACCGGCGGCGACGGCCGCGGCCAGGACGCCGCCGGAGAGGTAGAGCTCGTCGTCGGGGTGGGCCCAGACCCCGAGCACGGTGCCGAGGGCGGCGACGTCGTCGGGGGTACGGACGGGACGGGTGGTGGTCGGGGCGCTCACGGCGGGCTCCAGGTCGACGACGGGGTGGGACGCCGTCGAGACTCGGGCCGGGCGCTGTCAGCCGGCGTGCACCGCGCTGTCACGCCCCGCGAGGTGGCGCGCGATCGCCGCGCGGGCCAGCGCGAGGGCCTGCTCGCGGTCGGGCGCCCGCTCCCGCGGCACGACACCCTGGTCCCGCGGCCGGTCGTGCGCGTCCGGGGCGCGGTCGGCGGCGGCGTCGAGCAGGTCGGCGGTGTCGGCGTCGTCGAGGGTGCGGAGCAGGTCGGCGAGGTTGCGCAGGGTGACCCACTGGTGGCTCCAGTTGCCGCCGTCGGCCCAGTGGTCGATCACCTCGCGGTACCCGACGAGCGCGGCCCCGATCCGTCCCGACCGCGAGCGCAACGAGGCAAGCCCCACCGCGGCGATGGCTTCGAGGAACGTCGACCCGACGCTCCGGGCGCGGGCCATCGCGAGCGAGTAGCCCTCCTCCGCGGCGTCGGTGCGCCCCTCGACGCTGTCGATCTCGGCGGTCACGTAGGCGGCGAGCCCGAGCAGTGACGGCACCTCGCCGGCGGGCATCAGGGCGATGAGCTCCCGTGCCTTGCGGGGGTCGCCGCCGTACAGCGCGGCGAGGGCACCGACGCCCGGCTCGGGGCGGGGGCGGTCGGCGAGGCGCAGCGCGGCGACGTCGTACTCGACCGCGTCGGCCCAGGCGCCCCGGCTCAGGCTCGCCTCGCCGACGGCGGCCAGGCAGACACGTCGCCCTTCGGCATCGCCGGCGCACGCGAGCCCGCGGCGGGCGAGACGCTCGGCCGCGACGGAGTCTCCGCGCAGGTACGCGTCGTGGGAGGCGTGGCCGTAGACGCGCGCCTCGAACGGGTGCCCGGTCAGCGCCGGGTCGTCGACGAGCTCGGTCGCCAGGGCGCGCACCTCGCGCAGGTCCTGCCAGTAGGCGATCTCGGCGGCCGAGACCGCCATCGCGGTGGCCGCGTCCAGATCACCGCGGGTCCGCGTGAGGCGCCACGCGGCGCGCAGGTTGCCGAGCTCGCGGCGCAGCACGGGCCCGACGACGGCCTCCCGGGCGGTCAGCGCGGTGCGCTCCGCCCACGCCGCGAGCTCCACGGCCCAACGCACGACGTGCCGGTCGGCGGCGTCGTCCTCCCCCGCGGCGACCAGCCGGTCGCGACCGAAGGCGCGCAGGGTCTCGAGCATCCGGTACCGGGTGCGCCCCGAGGCGTCGGACCCCGCCTCCACCATCGAGGCGTCGACGAGTCGCGCCAGCAGGTCCCCCGCGTCGCCGGCCAGCCCGAGCGCGGCGGCCACCCCCTCCACCGCGACGAGGTCGACGCCGTCGACGAACGCCGACACGTGCCGGAACAGGCGCTGCTCCTCGTCGGTGAGCAGGTCGTAGGACCAGGCGACGGTGGCTCGCAGCGTGCGGTGCCGGGCGTGCAGGGCGCGGCTGCCGAGCAGGTCCAGCGCCCGGTCCAGCCGGAGGGCGAGCGCGGCCGGGGCGAACGTCGACAGCCGCCCGGCGGCCAGCTCGACGGCCAGCGGGAGGCCCTCCAGCCGTCGGACGATCTCGGCGACCTCGCGGAGCTCGTCGGGGGAGAACTCCAGGTCGGGGCGCACGCGGCGGGCGCGGTCGAGGAACACGGCGACGGCGGCGAGGTCGGGCAGCGGGGCGAGGCGCACGACGGCCTCCTCGGCCAGCCCGAGCGGCTCGCGGCTCGTGGTCAGCAGCGTGACCTCCGGACAGCGCTCGAGGAGCTCGACCACCAGGTCGCGGACGGCGTCGAGGAGGTGCTCGCAGTTGTCCAGCACCAGCAGCCGCGGCGACGCGTCCAGCACGTCGAGGCAGGCGGTGAGGACGTCGCCGGTGATCGAGCCGAGGCGCAGCGCCGCGGCCAGCGCGTCCGGGATCCCCGCCGCGTCGGTGACCGCCGCGAGCATCAGGGTCGCCGCGTCGGGGCGGCGGCGGGCGAGCTCGCGGGCGATGCGCGTCTTGCCGACCCCGCCGGTACCGACCACGCTGACCAGCCGCTCGGTGGCGAGCAGCCGATCCGTCGCGGCGAGCTCGCGGTCCCGTCCGTGCAGGTCGGTGGGCGTGGCGGGCGTGGCGGGCACGACGATCTCCGCCGCGGCCACCGGCCCGGCCGCACCGCCCGCCACGTCGCTCTCGAGGGCGGCGAGCGCCGGCGACGGGTCGAGGCCGGTCTCCTCGGCCAGCCGCGCCCGGAACTCCCGCGCGGTGCGCAGCGCCCGCGGCGCCTGCCCGGTGGCCGCCAGGGCCCGCACGAGCAGCAGGACCGCGGGCTCGCGCAGCGGGTCGTCCTCCACCGCGTCCGCCGCCGGGCCCAGCGCCTCCCCCGCGGCCCCCGCCGCGAGCAGGGCGCCGGCGAGCCGGTCGGTGACGTCGCGCCACAGCTCCCCGGCGGCGTCCGCGGCCGCCCGCAGCGGGGGCACCTCGGCGAGGTCGGCGAGGGCCGGTCCGCGCCAGGCGGCCCGCGCCTCGCGCAGCAGCGCGGCCGCCGCGGCGGGGTCGGTCGTGACGAGGTCGCGGGCCCGGTCCCGCAGGGTCCGCACCCGGTGCAGGTCGAGCCCGTCGTCGTCGAGGCGCAGCCGGTAGCCGCCCTCGTCGGTGGTCAGGCGGGGGGCGGCGGCGCGGAGGTCGGCGCGCAGCCGGGACACGTGGCTGTGGACCGTCGCCCGCGCCGACTCCGGCGGGTCGTCGGGCCACAGGGCGTCGACCACCTGCTCGACGGTCACCGTGCGCCCCGGCGCCAGCGCCAGCAGGGCGAGCACCGCGCGGCGCTTGGGGCCGCGCACGTCGACCGGCCCGCCGTCGACGGCCAGGCGCAGCGGCCCGAGCACGTCGACGCGGACGCTCGCGCCCTCCTGCGCACCGGCCACGCTCACCACTCCCCGTGGCGAGCATGCCGTGCTGACAGCGGCGTGCAAGGGGTCTGCCAGCCGTCCGGCGGAACGTCATCGGTGCTCGACACGCACCGCACCCGGGAGGACCCCGTCATGCACGCCCTGCACATCACCTACACCTCGTCCGCCTCCATCGAGCAGCTGCGCGACGCCTCGGTCGTCTTCGCCGAGGTCCTGCGCACCGTGCCCGGCTTCGTCGCCAAGACCTGGCTGGTCGACGGCGCCCACCACGGCGGCTTCTACCTCTTCACCGACCGCGCGGCGGCCCAGGCCTACCGCGACGGCCCCCTCGTCACCGGTCTGCGCGAGCACCCGGCGTTCAGCGACTTCGAGGTCCGCGGATGGGACGTCGACGACGAGCTCGGCGCCCTCACCGGCGCGACCACCAGCACCGCCGCCTGACCTTCCACCCGACCCACCCGTCCCGGAGGACACCATGACCACGACCGCGACCACCGCCACCCGCGACCAGGCCCTCGTCGCCGCGCTGCGCACGACCCTCGTCGGCGACGTCATCGACCGCACCGACCACCGCTACGAGCAGGCCCGCCGGGTGTGGAACGGCCTCATCGACCGGCGCCCCGCGGTGATCGCCCGCTGTGCGACGACCGCCGACGTCGTGGCCACCGTCGCCGCGGCCCGGGCCCACCGACCGCCCGTGAGCATCCGGGGCGGCGGCCACCAGGTCGCCGGGAGCGCGGTGTGCGAGAACGGCCTGGTCATCGACCTGTCGGACATGACGTCCGTGACCGTCGACCCGGCGGCGCGCACCGCCCGGGTGGGCCCCGGCGCCCGGTGGGCCGACGTCAACGCCGCCACCCAGCGGCACGGTCTGGTCGTGCCCGGCGGCGAGGTCTCCGAGACCGGCGTCGCCGGGCTCACCCTCGGCGGCGGCATGGGCCACCTGCAGCGCGCGCTCGGCCTGAGCTGCGACGCCCTGCGCGCGGTCGAGATCGTCACCGCCGACGGCGTCCTGCGCACGGCGAGCCGCACCGAGCACGCCGAGCTGTTCTGGGCGCTGCGCGGCGGCGGCCGCGGCCTGGGCGTGGTCACGGCGTTCGAGTTCGAGCTCTTCCCGCTGGGCCCTGAGGTCGCCCAGTCGATGGTGCTCTACCCGTACGAGGACGCCGCCGCGGTGCTCGCGGCCTGGCGGGACCTGGTGCCACGGATGCCGGAGACGGTGTCGCCGGAGTTCGCGCTCTGGGGCATCCCACCGGACCCGGGATTCCCGGCCGAGATGCACGGTGCGCCGGTCGTCGTGGTCGCCGGCCTGTACGCCGGACCCGCGCAGGAGGGTCTCGAGGTGCTCGCACCGCTGGCGCGTCTGGGCACGCCGCTGGTGGACGCCACCACGGTCACCGACTACGTCACCAGCCAGTCCGGCTCCGACCCGCTGTTCCCCGCCGGCGCGCGGTACTTCTTCAAGTCGCACTTCCTCGAGAGCTTCGACGACGACGCGGCCGCCGCCGTGCTCGCCGCGGGGGCCGCGCGGCCGACGCCGCAGTCGCTGGTCATCGTCCGCACGATGGGCGGGGCGATCGCGCGCGTCGGGGACGATGAGAGCGCCTTCGCCCACCGGGCGGCCCGCTTCAACGTCAGCATCGACGCGGGCTGGACCGACCCGGCGATCGACGACGACGCGATCGGCTGGGCGCGGGGTGCGTGGGACGCCCTCACGCCGTTCGCCACCGGCGGGGTGTACGTCAACTTCGCCGGGCTCGACGAGGACGCCGACCGCGGCGCGGTGTTCGGGACCCACGCCGGGCGTCTCGACGCGATCGCCCGGACCTACGACCCGGACGGCATCCTCACCGCGGCCACCGCCCGGCACTGAGCGCGCCCGCGGACAGGCGAAGGGCACCTTCGACCGGCTAGATCGGTCGAAGGTGCCCTTCGCTCGGAACAGGGCGGGTCATCCCTGACGCGGCGGCGGGATGACGTTGCCGGCGGGGACGATGTTCTGGTTGGTCCGGAACAGGTTGTCCGGGTCGTAGTGGTGCTTGATCCGGGTGAGCCGGTCGTAGTTCCCGCGGTACGACGCCCGGATGCGGTCCTCGCCCTCCTCCATCATGAAGTTGATGTAGGCGCCGCCGGCCGAGTACGGGTGCAGGGCCTCCTGGTAGTCACGGGCCCAGCGGGTGAGCGCCGCGGCGTTCGCGGGGTCCGGGTCGACGCCGACGATCACGCCCGACCACCCCCCGTCGCGGTACGGGAACGCCGTCGCGTCCTCGGGCACCTGCGCGGCGGCACCGTCGATCGGATACAGGTGCATCGTCGACTGACCGCTGGGCAGCACCTCGGCGAACCGACGGTGCACCTCGATCGCCTCGTCGCTGATCTCCCGGAAGACGTCGCCCTTCCAGTACCACTGCAGGCCCGGCGGGAAGAGCGGGTCGAACGCCGACTGCAGCGCCGCGTACGGCATCGGCTGCAGGCCCACGAGCAGCGGGGACCCAAAGGTGCGCACCGGTTCGAGCACCTCGTCCGCCCGGTCGCCCGGCCCGGTGTAGCACCAGACGATCCCGCAGACGGTCCGTCCCCAGAGCTCCTCGGGGAACGGCGGCGCCGGCGGGACGGCCATCACGCCGATCCAGCCGCTGAGCTCCACCGGCAGCGACGGCAGCAGCTCGCGGTACCAGCGCATCACCTCGGCGAGGTCGTCGAGCGCGTAGAACACCGGCCCGCCGATGATCGTCCCGGCGTCGCCGACCGGGTGGCAGCGGAACCGGAACGAGGTGACGACGCCGAAGTTGCCGCCGCCCCCGCGCAGGGCCCAGAACAGGTCCGGCTCGCTGTCCTCGGACGCGGTGACGAACGAGCCGTCGGCGAGCACGACGTCGGCAGAGAGCAGGTTGTCGACGGTCATCCCGTAGCGCCGCGTCAGGTAGCCGGTGCCCCCGCCGAGCGTCAGGCCGGCGACCCCGGTCGTCCCGACGATGCCCGACGGCGTCGCCAGCCCGAACGCCGACGTCGCGTGGTCGACGTCGCCCCAGACGCAGCCGCCGTCCGCGCGCACGGTGCGCTCCGCGGGATCGACGCGGGTGCTGCGCATCGGGGAGAGGTCGAGCACCAGCGCCTCGTCGGTGACGCCGAGGCCCGCCGCGTGGTGCCCACCGCCGCGCACCGCCAGCGTGAGGCCGTTCTTGCGCGCGAAGCCCACGCCGGCGATGACGTCGGCGACGTCGCGGCACTGCGCGATCGCGGCCGGCCGTTTGTCGATCATGCCGTTGTAGACGGCACGCACCGCGTCGTAGTCGGGGTCGGCGGGCAGGACGATCCGGCCCCGGAGGACGGCGGCGAGATCGGTCCAGGGAACGGTGGCGCGTGGGGCGGTGGTGGTCACGACGGGGCCTCCCGGCGAGGAACGGTGGACGACGAGCCCCGACCGTCCATCGAGGGCGTTCGCGCAGCGTTCCGCGGCGCCGCGGCGTCATCCGGGCGGACGCAGCACCGCGGAACGCTCCGGACGCCGGTCCGGCTCGTGACCGTTCTGCCCAGCCACGGCGCGGATGTCGGCGTGGCACCGGTGCAGCAGCGCGCTGCTGCCGTGCTCCCGGGCCAGACCTGCGGCCACCCGGAGGCGATCGAGGGCGCCCGGGCCGTCGTCGAGCGCCGCGCGCCGGCGCAGGACCTCCGGGAGCCACCACACGTCGTGGCGGGACCGGGCGTCGGCGACCGCCGCGTCCAGCACCGCCCGCGCCTCGTCCGGCCGACCGCGGCGTACCGCGATGTCGGCGACCAGCGTCAACCAGTAGGTCATCCGGAAGTACGAGCCGGTGGCCCGCAGCCCGTCGATGCCGCGCCGGGCGAACGCCGCGCCCTCCGCGCCGCCGCGCGCCCAGCCGGAGAGCACCGGAGCCCATTCGCGGTAGTACGCGAAGCCGTAGCGCTCGCAGAGCTCGGTCAGCTCGGCGACCGACGCCTCGACGGCGGGGCGGTCGTCGCGCAGCTGGTGGGTGACCGCCTCGTAGGCCACCGCGACGGCGACGCTGTAGGGGTGGTCGATCCGGCGTGCGAGTGCGACGGCGCCCGCCGCGGTCTCGCGGGCGCGGTCGTCGTGGCCGAGCAGCCAGTGCGCGTGGGCGGCCCACCCCGCCCCGTGAACGTCGGGCCGGGTGCCGACGCTCAGGGACACCGCGTTCCCCGCGTCGGCGACCACCGCGAAGTGGTGCAGGGCCTGCCGCAGCCGTCCGAGGCCGAACGCCGACCCGGCCGCCGCGAAGTGGGCGGGCCCGGCGAGCGCGGGGGCTGCGTCGACCATCGCCAGCGCTCGGGCGGCGATCCCGTCGGACTCGGCGACGTCGCCCGCGACGAACCGTGTCGACCAGAGCGCCACCAGGGCCGCGAGCTCGGCGTCGCGCCGCCCGATCCGGTGGGCGAGCGTGGCCGACGCCTCCAGCGTCTCCCGCACGACCGGCGACGCGTACCCGTGGCGCGCGTTGAGCGGCGCGGCCAGGGCGTTGCGGACGGCGAGCTCCTCCTCGTCGCGGTGCCGGCCCGGAGGGAGGGCGCCGACCAGGCCGAGCGCGTCGCGGAGCAACCGGATCGCCTCGCCGTGGGCGAACCGCGAGGCGGCGACGTCGGCGGCCCGCCGGTACATCGCGACCGCCTCCTCCGGTCGTCCGCCACGGGCGTGGTGGCGCGCCAGCCGCGCCGACACGGCATCGAGGTCCTCGGCGTGCAGCTCCTCGAGCGCGCGGGCCAGGCGACGGTGCAGCAACCATCGGGTCGGCGGGCCGGCGAGCGCATCGGCCGCCTCGCGCAGGAGGTCGTGGGAGAAGTCGTAGCCGGCCGCGGTCTCCCGGACGATACGGCGGCGCCAGAGCTCGTCGAGCGCGCGGACCACGGCCTCGGCGTCGAGCTCGCTGGCCTCCACGAGCAGGGCGAGGGTGAACTCGCGGCCGACGGCGGCGGCGAGGACCGCGACATCACGCGCGGTCGGTCCCACCTCCTCGAGGCGGGCGCGCAGCATCCCCGCGAGGTCCCCCCGCGCGAGCCCGGCTCCCCCGCGGACGGCCTCCACGACGTGCAGCGGGAGTCCGCCGGTGATCGCGTGCAACGCCTCGCCGTCGTCGGGGACCCGGCCACTGACCACCGTTGCCAGCCGGGCGGTCCCGACGGCGTCGAGCGGGCCGAGAGCCAGCTCCGACGCGACCCCGGTCGCGCGCACCCGCGGGAACCACGCGTCGACCGCGCCGGGTCCGTCCCGCGCGGTGCCGACGACGAGCAGCGACGCGTCCCCGGCCCGGCCGAGGAGGTGGGCCAGGAACGCGAGGGTCTCCTGGTCGCCCCACTGCACGTTGTCCAGCACGAGCAGCAGGGGCCGATCGACCGCCAGGATCGCGCGCGCGAGCCCCTCGACGAACCGGTGCCGCCGCCAGGCGTCCGCCATGGCGCGGGCGCCGTCGGCGAGCTGCGGGTCCGCGCGGCCGTCGCGGGGGACCAGCCGCTCCACCTCGAGACGCCAGACGGGGTCGAGCCCCTCGACGGCCGCCCACACGCCCGGCACCCGCAGCCAGTCGGCCACCGGGGCCAGCGCGAGGCGGTCGGAGGTGCCGTAGCAGCCCGACTCCGCCACGACGCCGGCGCGCTCACGGACCACCGCGGCGAGCTCGGCGACCAGGCGGCTCTTGCCCACACCCGCCTCACCCCGCACGAGCACCAGCCCCGGCTCGCCCGCGACGGCGCGTCGCCAGGCCCGGACCAGGGCGGCGAGCTCGGTCTCCCGGCCGACGAGCGTGGGCGCCGCGCGGGCCCGGGGCACAGGCGCCTCCGGGGGCGGCCCGGCCACGGTGGACGAGCTCGCCACGGCGGCGAGGACCCGCCGCGTGGCCGGGTCCGGTGCCACGCCGAGCTCGTGGCCGAGGACCGACGCGCAGCGCTCGTAGGTGCTCACCGCCCCGGCGCGGTCACCCTGGGCGAGCTGCAGCTCCATGAGCGCCCGGTGGCCCGCCTCCTCCAGCGGTCGCAGCCGGACCCGGCGGCGCGCGACGTCCACCGCCGCCGCCGGGTCGCCGGTGCTCGCCAGGGCCGCGGCCAGCACGCCGCACAGCCGGGCACAGCTGCGCTCGCGGTCCTCGCGGACCTCGCGCACCCAGTCGTCGTCGACGCCGGGGAGGAACGGTCCGCGGTACTGCGCGAGCGCGGCCGCAGCGTGCGGGATCACCGCGCCGGCGTCGTGGCGGGCCGCGGCGTCCTGCGCCACCCGCGCGTCGCGGTCGAAGAGGCGGAGGTCGACGTCCACCTCGGCGACGTCCTGCCACGCGAGGCCGTGGGTGTCGGCGCGCACCACCGGCGCGTCGTCGAGCGCGTGGCGCAGGTGGTGCAGCTCGCGACGGAGGTTCGTGAGGGCCTGGGCGTCGGTGGAGTCGGGCCAGAAGAGGGCGGCCAGGCGCGGCCGCGGTGTGACCGTGCCGGCGTGCGCCACGAGGTAGGCGACCAGCGCGATCCCGCGCGACGAGCGTGACCGCGGACCGCCCTCCTCGTCAGCGATCACCTGTTGGCCCAGCACCGCGACGTGCAGCATCGGAGGCCTCCCCCCAGCGGTCACCCAGGGTGGCGACCCCGTCGGCCCCCGGCCAGAACGAGCGACGGCCTCCCGCTGTTCGTCACCGGATCGTGACGAACAACGGGAGGCCGTTGGGCTGTACGGGTGAGATCAGGCCGCGCGCGACACCAGCAAGGCGCCGGTACCGCCGTCGCCCTGCTCGTCGAGGTCCACCGACACCGTGTCGCCCTCGCGCACCTCGCCGCCGAGCAGGGCCTTGGCGAGCTGGTCGCCGATGGCCGACTGCACGAGCCGGCGCAGCGGCCGCGCCCCGTAGACGGGGTCGAAGCCCTGCAGCGCCAGCCACTCCCGGGCGGCGTCGCTGACCTGCAGCGTCAGCCGCCGCGCGGCCAGCCGGGCGCCGAGGCGGTCGAGCTGGATGTCGACGATGTGCGTGAGCTCCTCGGTCGAGAGGGCGTGGAAGACCACCACGTCGTCGAGCCGGTTGAGGAACTCCGGCTTGAACGAGCGCTTCACGACCTCCATGACCTTCTCCTTGCGCCCGGCGTCGTCGAGCGAGGTGTCGACGAGCGCGGCGGAGCCGAGGTTCGAGGTCAGCACGAGGATCGTGTTGCGGAAGTCGACCGTGCGGCCCTGGCCGTCGGTGAGACGCCCGTCGTCGAGCACCTGCAGGAGCACGTCGAAGACGTCCGGGTGGGCCTTCTCGACCTCGTCGAGCAGCACCACCGAGTACGGGCGCCGGCGGACGGCCTCGGTGAGCTGGCCGCCCTGGTCGTAGCCGACGTACCCGGGCGGGGCACCGACGAGGCGGGCGACGGAGTGCTTCTCCCCGTACTCGCTCATGTCGATGCGGATCATGGCCCGCTCGTCGTCGAACAGGAACGCGGCGAGCGCCTTGGCCAGCTCCGTCTTGCCGACGCCGGTGGGCCCGAGGAACAGGAACGACCCGGTGGGACGGTCCTCCTCCGCGATCCCGGCCCGCGCGCGGCGCACGGCGTCGGACACGGCTCGCACGGCCTCGGCCTGCCCGACCACGCGGCGGCCGAGCTCGTCCTCCATGCGCAGGAGCTTCGCGGTCTCGCCCTCGAGCAGGCGCCCGGCGGGGATGCCGGTCCATGCCGACACGACGTCCGCGACGTCGTCGGGACCGACCTCCTCCTTGAGCATCACCGGGGCCGCCGAGCCGGCGTCGGCCGCGGCGAGCTCCTTCTCCAGGGCCGGGATGCGCCCGTAGCGCAGCTCGGCGGCGCGGCCCAGGTCGCCGTCGCGCTCGGCGCGCTCGGACTCCCCGCGCAGGGTCTCGAGCTGCTCCTTGAGAGAGCGGGTCGAGTCGATCGCGTCCTTCTCGCCCTGCCAGCGGGCGGTCAGCGCGTCGAGCTCCTCGCGGCGCTCGGCGAGCTCGGCCCGCAGGGCGTTGAGGCGCTCCGCGGACGCGGCGTCGGACTCCTTGGCCAGCGCCATCTCCTCGATCTCGAGGCGGCGCACGGCGCGCTCGACCTCGTCGATCTCCACCGGGCGCGAGTCGATCTCCATGCGCAGCCGCGAGCTGGCCTCGTCGACGAGGTCGATGGCCTTGTCGGGCAGGAAGCGCGCGGTGATGTAGCGGTCGGACAGCGTCGCCGCGGCCACCAGCGCGGCGTCGGTGATCCGCACGCCGTGGTGGACCTCGTAGCGCTCCTTGAGCCCGCGCAGGATGCCGACGGTGTCGTCGACGGTCGGCTCACCGACCAGGACCTGCTGGAAGCGGCGCTCGAGCGCCGGGTCGGACTCGATGTGCTTGCGGTACTCGTCGAGCGTCGTCGCGCCGACCATGCGCAGCTCACCGCGCGCCAGCATCGGCTTGATCATGTTGCCGGCGTCCATGGCGGACTCGCCGGTCGCGCCGGCGCCGACGATCGTGTGCAGCTCGTCGATGAACGTGATGACCTGGCCCGCGGAGTCGGTGATCTCCTGCAGGACGGCCTTGAGCCGCTCCTCGAACTCACCGCGGTACTTGGCCCCGGCCACCATCGAGCCCATGTCCAGGGCGACGACGCGCTTGTTGCGCAGCGACTCGGGCACGTCACCGGCGATGATCCGCTGCGCCAGGCCCTCGACGATCGCCGTCTTGCCGACGCCGGGCTCGCCGATGAGCACGGGGTTGTTCTTGGTGCGCCGGGAGAGGACCTGGACCACGCGACGGATCTCCGCGTCGCGGCCCACGACGGGGTCGAGGGCGCCGGACCGGGCGCGCTCGGTGAGGTCCTGGCCGTACTTCTCCAGGGCCTGGAAGGTGCCCTCGGGGTCGGCGGACGTGATCCGCCCCGACCCGCGCACCTTCGCGAACGCCTCCTGGAGCGCCTCGGGCGTCGCGCCGTGGCGGGTGAGCACCTCGCCGGTGCGCCCGCCGGCCGCGGCCAGCCCGACCAGCAGGTGCTCGGTGGAGACGTACTCGTCGCCCATGTCGGCGGCGAGCGTCTGGGCGTGCTGGAGCACGCGCGCGGTCTCGCGGTCGAACTGCGGCGCCGCGACGCTCGAGCCGCTCGCGCTCGGCAGGCCCGCGAGGACCTTGCCGACGTCGGCCCGCACCGCCGACGGGTCCGCCCCGACCGCGCGCAACAGCGGTTCGGTGAGGCCGTCGGTCTGGTCGAGGAGCGCGGCGGCGAGATGGGCCGGCGAGACCTGCGGGTGACCGTCGACGGTGGCCGCCCGCACGGCGGCCGACACCGCCTGCTGGGTGCGGGTGGTGGGGGTGAAGTCCATGGCGGGGGTCCTCCTGCGTGACGTGCGGATCGGGCAGCCCACCAGCCGCCCAGTGAACTTGAGTCTACCTGGCTCAACTTCGCTGACGTGGCGTTTGTTCCCGGCGATTCACCGACGTCCGGTCACCCACAGCGACGACGACGAGAGGTCTCGATCCGGGGTGTCGTCGCTGCTCAGCGTGGCCGCGGACGTCGTCCGACGCCGGTGGGAGGTCGGACGACGACACGATGATGGGGACCCTGCGTGACGGCCACGAACGGGCTGTCATAGTGGTCCGGACACGCGGGGCCCGGTCGTACGACGGGGGCCGCGCGATGGGGGGCTGGGGAGAGGTAGGGGGCATGTCCGCGGAGCCGCTGCCGGGCGACGGTCCGGCCGACCCTGCCCTCGCGCCTCCCCCCTCCCCGCTTCTCCGCCCCTCGCCGACCGTCCGGCCCGGACCCCGGCGCCTCGCCACGGTCCGTCCCGTCCCGGCCCCGCCGACCGCGCCGATGGTGCGTCCGGGACGGCACGCCGCGCCTGACCCGGTCGACGGCCCGGCGCCGAGCGTCGCGTCGGTCGCCGCACCGCCCGCTCCCACACCGCCCGCGCCCGCACCTCGCGCGTCCCGTCCTGCGCCCCCGACCCCCGAGGCGGACGCCGCGCGCCGGGTCCGCGAGGCGTGGGAGGAGGTCGGGCCGCAGGTCGACGAGCTCGCCGACTGGTTCGCGGCGCTGCTGTTCAGCCTCGACCCCGGGTCGCGGGCGCTGTTCCCCGCCCGGATCACCGAGCCTGCGCGCCGGCTGCTGCGCTCGCTCGTGCTGGCGATGAGCACCGTCGACCGTCCCGCCGACCTCGCCGCGCTGCTCGAGCCGCTGGTGCGCGAGCACCGCGCGCTGGGCCTGCGCGCCGGGCAGTACGAGACGCTCGGCGTCGCCCTGATCGGCGCGATGCGGCGCTTCGGCGGCGCCACCTGGGACGACGCGGCCGAGCACGCCTGGGTGCGGGCGTTCTCGCTGGCCGCGGGCCCGATGGAGGACGCGGCGCGCGCCGCCGGGAACGACGGGGCGCCCGCCCTGGCCGAGGCCACGGTCGTGGGCCACCGGCGCGTGGGCTGGGACCTCGCGGTGCTGCACGTCGCGCCCGACCGGCCCGTGCCGTACCGCGCCGGGCAGTCCCTGACCGTCGAGATCCCGCAGCGCCCGCGGATGTGGCGCACGCTCAGCCCGGTGACCGCACCCCGGCCGGACGGCCTGCTGGAGTTCCACGTCCGCGCCGTCGAGGGCGGTTGGGTGAGCCGGGCGATGGTCGCGCACACGGCGACGGGCGACCGCTGGCGCCTCGGTCCGGCGTCCGGGCGGCTCGGGCTCGACCCGCGCAGCGAGCGCGAGGTGCTCATGGTCGCCGGCGGCACCGGCGGCGCGCCCGTGCTTGCTCTCTGCGAGGACATGGCCCGGTGGGCGCGACCCCGCCCGTGCACGGTGTTCCTGGGCGGACGGGTGCCCGACGACCTCGTCGTGCTCGACCGCCTGCGGGCCCTCGCCGAGGCACACCCCTGGTTGGCGGTCGCCCCCGTCTGCGAGGACGACCCGCTCGACCCCGAGACGCTGCCGGGGACGCTGCCGGACGCCGTGGTGCGCTCCGGCGACTGGTCGTCCCACGACGTGCTGCTCTCCGGCTCCCCGGGGATGATCCGCGCGACGGCCCAGGCGCTGCTCGTCGACGGCGTGCCGCTCGATCGCATCGCGTACGACCCGTTCACCCAGTAGTCGCCGCCGGAAAGTGCGGCCGTCAGCGCCTTGTTCCTCGCGCTGCCCACCGCCTCCCGGCCGGGGTCGATCACTCGTGCCGATGGCGCGGGCCCGGTTGCCAGACGACCACCGACTGGGTGCGCCGGGCCGGCAGCCGGTCGCCGCGGGACGGGGCCTGCTCCGCGGCGGCGCGCCAGCGGGCCAGCTCCTCGGTGACCTCGGCGAGACGGTCGGTCAGCGCGCCGACCTCGCGCTCGAGCTCGATGATCCGCTTGATGCCGGCGAGGTTGACGCCGTCCTCCTGCGAGAGCCGCTGGACCTCACGGAGCACGGCGATGTCGCGCACCGAGTAGCGCCGCCCGCCGCCGCTGGCGCGGCCCGGGCTGACGAGACCGATGCGGTCGTAGCTGCGCAGGGTCTGCGCGTGCATTCCGGCGATCTGCGCCGCGACGGAGATGACGAAGACGGGGGTGTCCTCGTCGGCCCACGTCGGGAGGGCGGGCATGGACGGGGCGCCGAGCGGGGCCGGCCACGGCCCGCGCTCGTCGGCCCCGCCCTTGCCGCTCATGACGCGGTCTCCCTCCGGGCAGCGGCCTCGGCGCGCCGCGTGAGGTCGGCCCGCGGGTCGTGGTCCGCCGTCGCCTCGACGTAGGCGTCGAGGGCCTGGCGCGCCGCGGAGCTCAGACGGCTCGGCACCGCGAGCTCGACGGTGACCAGCAGGTCGCCGGTGCGCCCGTCCTTACGGTGCACCCCGCGCCCGCGGACCCGCAACGTCCGTCCGCTGGAGCTCCCCGCGGGGACCTTGAGCGAGACCTTGCCGTCCATGGTGGGCACGGTGATCGTCGTGCCGTCGACGAGCTCGGGGAACGTCACCGGCACGGTGAGCGTCAGGTCGTCGGCGTTGCGCTCCGAGCGCCCGAACAGATCGTCGGAGTTGACGTGCACGACGACGAACAGGTCGCCGGGCGGGCCACCCCGACTGCCGGGCTGCCCCTGACCGGCGAGGCGGATGCGCTGGCCGTCGTCGACGCCCGGCGGGATCCGCACGGTGAGGGTGCGCGAGCGGGTGCTCACGCCGTCGCCGCCGCACTCGGGGCACGGCTCGTCGACGATCGACCCGGTGCCCGAGCAGTCGCGGCACGGCTCGCTGAACGCGAACGCGCCCTGGCTGCGCGAGACCACACCGGCGCCGCCGCAGGTCAGACACGTGCGGGGGCTGGTGCCGGGCTTGGCGCCGTTGCCGCCGCAGTTCGTGCAGCGCGTCGGCGAGGCCAGGCGCAGCGGCAGGGTGGTGCCGCCGACCGCCTCGGCGAAGTCGATGCGCACGTCGGTCTCGACGTCCGCGCCGCGCTGCTCGCGCGGACGGGTGCCGCCCATGCCGGGCGTCGGCCCGGTGGTGGTGCCGGCACCGCCACCGAACAGCCCGCCGAGCAGGTCGCCGAGACCGCCTGCACCGGGCTGGCCCGCACGGGCTCCCCCGCCGCCGAAGAGGTCGCCGACGTCGAAGCCGCCCGAGAACCCGGTGCCACCGGCGCCCGCCCCGGCCCCGGCGCCACGGCCGCCGCCGAACCCGCCGAAGCGCCCGCCCGAGAACATCGTGCGCGCCTCGTCGTACTGCTGGCGCTTCTCCGGGTCGGAGAGCACGCCGTAGGCCTCGCCCGCCGCCTTGAAGCGGGCCTCGGCCTTCGTGTCGCCGGGCTTCGCGTCGGGGTGGTTCTCCCGCGCGATCTTGCGGTAGGCCTTCTTGACGTCGTCGGCGGAGGCGTCCTTGGCCACACCCAGCTCGCGGTAGTAGTCCTTCTCGACCCAGTCACGGGCGCTCATGTCGGAACTGCTCCTTCCGCGGGGCCGGGGGTGTGGTGATCAGGAGGTGCCGGCGTCCGCGGGCTCCGACGTGGTGTCGGTGGCGGGCGCGGTGCCGTCGGAGTCGGTGACCGCGACCATCGCGGCGCGCAGCACGCGGTCGCCGAAGCGGTAGCCGCGGCGCATCACCGTGGTGACGGTCGGGCCCGAGACGTCCGGGGAGGTGTCGTGGGCGACGGCCTCGTGCACCGACGGGTCGAACGTGTCGCCCTCGGCGCCGAAGGGGGTCAGGCCCGCGCGCTGCAGCGTCTCGGTGAGACGGTCGGCGACGACCTTGAACGGGCCGGTCAGGTCGCCGTGGCTCGCGGCGCGCTCGACGTCGTCGAGCACCGTGAGCAGCTCGCCGGCCACGGACGCCTTCGCCGACGCCACGGTCGACTCGCGCTCGCGCTCGGTGCGCCGGCGGAAGTTGGTGAACTCGGCCGAGACGCGCTGGAGGTCGGCGGTGCGCTCGGCGAGCTCGCCGCGCACACGCTCGAGCTCCGGGTCGGCGCCCTCGGCAGCCTCGCCCGAGGTCGCGGTCCCGCCCGACGTGGCGTCCGACGCGCTGGCGTCCGCGGCGGCCTGGGCCGCCCGCGCCTCACCGGCGAGCCCGTCGAGGGCCCCGGGAGCGGGCGTCGCGGCGTCGTCCGTGCCGCCGTCGCCCTGCGGCGTACCGGCGGGCGCGTCCTGACCGGAGGTGGGCACCCCGCCGACACTGGAGTCGGTGGCGTCCTGCCCGACGACCGGATCCTGCACTGTGACCTCCTCGAGAGGGTCCCCGGCGCCGCGGCGCCGGGGTGAGAACGATGGGGGGAGAACGTGCCGGAACCGGCGGGGCCACAGGAAGCCTGCGGCCCCGCCGGTCGGGTCACTCCTTCTTGTCGTCGTCGACGATCTCCGCGTCGACCACGTCGTCGGCCCCGTCGGCCGGGCCCGCGTCGCCGGCAGCCCCGGCGGCACCTGCGGCGCCGCCCTCGGACTGCTGCTGGGCGTAGAGGGCCTGGCCGAGCTGCTGGGACTCGGTGGCGACCTTCTCCGAGGCGGCCTTGATCGCCTCGGTGTCGTCACCCTCGAGGGCGGTCTTCAGCTCGCCGACGGCGGCCTGGACCTTCTCCTTGATGTCCGACGGCAGCTTGTCGTCGTTCTCGGAGATGAACTTCTCGGTCTGGTAGACCAGCGTCTCCGCCTGGTTGCGGGCCTCCGCGGCCTCGCGGCGCTGGCGGTCCTCGTCGGCGTGGGCCTCGGCGTCCGAGACCATCCGGTCGATCTCTTCCTTCGAGAGGGCCGAACCGCCGGTGATGGTCATCTGCTGGGACTTGCCGGTGCCCTTGTCGACGGCCGAGACGTTGACGATGCCGTTGGCGTCGATGTCGAAGCTGACCTCGATCTGCGGCACGCCCTGCGGGGCGGGCGGCAGGTCGGTGAGCTCGAACATGCCGAGCTTCTTGTTGTAGGCCGCGATCTCACGCTCGCCCTGGAAGACCTGGATCTGCACCGACGGCTGGTTGTTCTCCGCCGTCGTGAAGACCTCGGACTTCTTGGTCGGGATCGTCGTGTTCTTCTCGATCAGCTTGGTCATGACGCCGCCCTTGGTCTCGATGCCGAGGGACAGCGGCGTGACGTCGAGGAGCAGGACGTCCTTGACGTCACCGCGCAGCACGCCGGCCTGCAGCGTGGCGCCGACGGCGACGACCTCGTCGGGGTTGACGCCCTTGTTGGGCTCCTTGCCGCCGGTGAGCTCCTTCACCAGGTCGTGCACCGCGGGCATGCGGGTCGAGCCGCCGACGAGCACCACGTGGCTGATCTGGCCCACGGAGATGCCCGCGTCCTTGACCACCTGGTTGAACGGCTTGCGGCAGCGCTCGAGCAGGTCCGAGGTGATCCGCTGGAACTCGGCGCGCGAGAGCGTCTCGTCCAGGAACAGCGGGTTCTTCTCGGCGTCGACCGTGATGTAGGGCAGGTTGATGCTGGCGCTGGAGGAGCTGGAGAGCTCGATCTTTGCCTTCTCCGCGGCCTCGCGGAGACGCTGCATCGCCATCTTGTCCTTGGACAGGTCGATGCCCTGGGAGCTCTTGAAGCGGTCGACCAGCCAGGTCATGATCCGCTCGTCCCAGTCGTCGCCACCGAGGTGGTTCTCACCGTTGGTGGCCTTCACCTCGACGACGCCGTCGCCGATCTCGAGCAGGGACACGTCGAACGTGCCGCCACCCAGGTCGAACACCAGGATGGTCTGCTCGGTCTCGCCCTTCTCCAGGCCGTAGGCCAGGGCCGCCGCGGTCGGCTCGTTGACGATGCGCAGGACGTTGAGGCCCGCGATCTGGCCGGCCTCCTTGGTGGCCTGGCGCTGCGCGTCCTCGAAGTAGGCCGGGACGGTGATCACCGCGTCGGTGACCTCCTCGCCCAGGTAGGCCTCGGCGTCGCGCTTGAGCTTCTGCAGCGTGCGGGCGCTGATCTCCTGCGCCGTGTACTTCTTGTCGTCGATCTCGACGGCCCAGTCGGTGCCCATGTGCCGCTTGACCGACCGAATCGTCCGATCGATGTTGGTCACCGCCTGGTTCTTGGCCGACTGGCCCACCAGGACGTCGCCGTTCCGGGCGAACGCGACCACCGACGGGGTGGTGCGGCTTCCCTCGGAGTTCGCGATGACCGTCGGCTCGCCGCCTTCCAGGACGGCCACCACCGAGTTGGTCGTGCCGAGGTCGATGCCGACCGCTCGCGCCATGCTGACGTCTCCTCTCGAGACCGGGGATGTCATTGAGTGCTCTGTGCTCAAGTATGTCCCGGATGCCGTGTCACGCAAACCGGACCTGAGTCCGTCGCGCTCAAGTGTGTCATCCCGACCAACGGAGCATCGCACGGACTTGTTCCCGACACGCTCAACTTCGTCGGGAAGACCTTGTCAGGCCCGGTCAGGCCCGCTCCGAGCCGGTGCCCGGGCGCGTCGCGAGGGGCAGGAGCTCGCCCTCGTCCCACGTCACCTCGCGGGTGCCCAGCGGCACGCCGGTCTGCTGGGCCTCCATCATCTGCCCGTTGCCGAGGTACATCGCCACGTGGTGGATCGTGTCGGGGTCCGACTGGTCGTAGGCCCAGAAGAGCAGATCGCCCGGCTGGGCCTGCTCGACGGCCACGTGCGCGCCGGCGTTGTACTGGTCCCGGGAGACGCGCGGCAGCACGATCCCGGCGCGCTCGTAGGCGCGCAGCATCAGCCCGGAGCAGTCGTAGCTGCTCGGCCCGGTCGCGCCCCAGACGTAGGGCTTGCCGGTCTCGGCCGTGGCGAACTCGATCGCCGTGCGCGCGATCCCGGGCGGGAGGGCGGCC
The DNA here is from genome assembly GCF_036044095.1 of Actinomycetospora sp. NBC_00405. Classification (NCBI taxonomy): domain Bacteria; kingdom Bacillati; phylum Actinomycetota; class Actinomycetes; order Pseudonocardiales; family Pseudonocardiaceae; genus Actinomycetospora; species Actinomycetospora sp. NBC_00405. The sequence goes on along the minus strand of NZ_CP107938.1, from coordinate 4,442,756 downwards.
GCGGGCCCCGGACCCGCCTGGGCCGCGGGCACGCACTCCTGGATCGCGCCGGTCACTCCCGCGAGGTCGGTGACCAGGCTGTTCGCCAGCGACTCCCACTTGGCGTAGGCGTTGGGGAACGCCGAGCGCTGCACGATCTGCGCCGCGCGCGTCACGGGCATCGTGTCCCAGCCGGGCACGGTGAGCAGGCGCTCGAGGAACGTGCGGGTGGCGTAGACGGGGTCGCGCACCTGCTCCGGCGACCCCCAGCCCTGGCTGGGCCGTTGCTGGAACACGCCGAGCGAGTCGTGGTCCACCGCGACGTCCATGCCGACGGTGCCCATCTGCGACTCCTGCATCGCCGTGGCCAGGGCGACCACCCAGCCCCGCGGCGGGATCGCCATCCCCTTGGCGACGCCGATGATCGTGGCCGCGGTCTGGCGCTGCACCGCGTCGAGCTCGGCGGAGGTCTGCGGGACGTCCGCCGACGGCGGCGCGCCCGTCCCCGCCTCGCACGTCGTGGCCTCCTCACCCTCCTCGCCGCCGCCCACGAACTGCCCGACCACGAGCAGCCCCGCGGCCATCACGACGACGAGGAAGCCCGCCAGGGCCGCGACGGGCAGCAGCAGGCGCAGGAAGCGCAGGCGGGGCGGGAGCCGGGGCGGGGTGATCACGCGTGGCGCCTAGGACGCCCGGTCGTAGCCGGACACGCGCCAGTCACCCGGCGCGACCTGCACCATCAGCAGCTCCAGGCGCACCGCGTCGGTGGGCACCTGCACGCGGACGGCCTCGGGGCGGACCTCCACGGCCTGCGGCGGCCCGGTGACGCGGGTGCCGGGCACGTTCGCGGGGTCGACATCGGCGAGGGTCGCGAGGTACTCGTCGGTGGTGAACGGGGCGAGGCCGGCGGTCCACTGCGCGGGCGTGGTGCCCGGCGGGTGCGTCGCCCACGCCCGCGTCCAGCGTTCCGCGACGGCCAGCGCCACCGGCGGGGCGTCGCTCAGCGGCAGGCTGCGGGGGCGCAGCTCCGTGACGGGCGCCGAGCCGCTGCCGGGCGCCGCACCGGGGGCGCTGGTCGACGCCGGCCCGAGGGCGCGACCCGGGGTGCTCGGCCCGCTCGCCGCCCCGCCGAGGTAGGAGAAACCGACGACGACGGCCACGAGCACCGCGAGGACCGCGAACAGGCGCGCGGGCGAGTGCAGGGGCCATTCCCAGAGCGCCCGGTAGGCCGCCGCACGACCCCGCCTAGTCCGGATCGGCACGCGCGCCTCCCTCGCCGGCGGAGGAGCGCGGGGTGCGCGCGGTCCGCGAGGAGCGAGTGCCGGAGCCCGACCCCACCGGCCGGCTGGGGCGGTAGACCCGGTACACCGGCGCGCCGTCGACGAGCTCGGCCTGCACCGGCCGCCGGGGCCCCCCGGCGTCGTCGCTGCGGGCGGCCACGCTGCGGTAGAGGCTGCGGTCGGCGTCGCTGATGGCCGCGCGCGCCGGGGTCGCGTCGCGGTCGCCGCGGGGCGCGCCGCCCGACATCCCCGTGGACGTGCCGCCGGGCAGCGCGCGCTGGGCGGCGCGTCGGGCGGCCAGCGCCGCCGCGGGGTCGGCGGCGTGCTCCTGGGTGTGGCCGACGCGCTCGCTGTCGACGCGCAACGGCCCCGGCGCCACGATGTCGGTACCCCCGGCGGAGGTCGCCGGCTCGGTGCGCGCCGGGGTGCTGCCCTCGGGTCGCCAGCCGTCGCCGCCGGTGCCGCTCGTGCCGCGCCGTTCGGTCCACCAGTCGTCCTGGCGCGACGTCGACCCCGGCAGGAAGCGCGACAGCGCCCCGGTTCCCGCGGGCGGGAGGAAGCCGCTCATCTGGTCGCGGGTCAGCGAGACCATCGCCGCGAGGCGGCGGAACGGCCGCGCGAGGGCCCACATCACCACCGTCACCACCCCGGTGACCAGCAGCGCGAGCCAGGTGTTGACCCCGGCCCCGGGGCGGAACAGCGCGATGACCATCAGCGAGTGCAGCCCCGCCATCGCCCCCACGAGCAGCGTGTTGACCAGCGCCGCGCCGCCGACGCGCAGCGTCGCGGGCAGCACCTCGGGCTTGAGCAGCGCGAGCAGGGCGAGCGCGGGCGCGACCATGACGAGCAACCTGATGATCAACATCGAGACGAGGATCAGCAGCTTGCTCATCAGCTGGAACAGCCCGATGCACACGGCCTGGATCAGCGCGAGCACGCCCGCGCCGGTGCGCGAGCCCTGCCGGCCCTGGAAGTAGCTGTAGCGGTCGCCCGCACGGTCGGCGACGGCCGTGTACTGCTGCTTCTTCGCGTCCGCCTGGGCCTGCCCGTCCTGGCCGTCGGCGACCTCCTGCTTGGTGAACGTCTGCGCCCGCAGCAGCTCACGGCCCAGGTCGCGGGCCTGCGGCACGTCCGCGGAACCGAACTGCCCGCGCAGCCAGTTGTTGTAGACGATCTGGTCGGTGAGCACCGTGGGCAGGGTGTTGGCGTCGCCCACCCCGACCTGGCCCAGGAAGCCCCGCTGCATCGCGGTGACGCCGTCGAGCAGGACCCCGTCGAGCATGCTCGACCAGCGCACCGGGGCGGCGTAGGCCGCGGCGGCGATCGCGAGGGCGATCACCGCGATGCCGGCACGCTGCGCCTGGCGCGAGAGGTCGCCGCGCATCGCGAGCACCAGCAGGATCGCCGCGAGCACGATCAGCGCGAGGCCGACCCACGTCGAGAACACCGCGCTGTACATCGCCTGCGTGCCGGCCTGCACGATCCCGTCGAGCGGGCTGAGCAGCCCCGAGCCCTGCTCGATGAGGTAGTGCGACCAGTTGACGCCGCCGACGACGAGCTTGGCGAGGTTGAAGAACTGATTGCCCAGCCACGTGTCGGTGGCCGCCGCGGGGTCGCGGGCCGCGCCCGGGCCGCAGCCGAGGTCGTAGGTCCACCAGACCTGCCCGGCGTACCCGACCTCGTCGTAGACGCTGCCCGGGGCGCCCACCCCGAGGGGCGCGGGGTCGAGCGAGCCGACGAGACCCGTGCCCGGGCGGTCGGGGTCCGGGGCGGCCTTGCAGTCCAGCGGGGCCGCCGACGCGGGCAGCCCGACGAGCACCAGGCCCGTGACCAGCGTGACGACGGTGACGAGCGCCCGGCGACGACCGCGGCTCGGACGCCCGTCCCGCTCCTCCCGCGCACACCGCGACCGCCGCCACCCCACGACGAGGGCGGCGGCGAGGATCGCGACGACGAGGGTCACCCCGGGTCCCCCGGGCGCCCGGCGCCCACCCAGGGGCCGGGGTCGGGGGCGTCCCGCCGCCCGGGGCTCCGGTCGGCGGGCGTCGTCACGGTGGCGTCGTCCGCCAGCTCCCCGACCGCGTCCCCGGTGGCCGGGCCCTCGTCCATGACCCAGGCGTCGGCCCAGTCGTCGTCGCCGGCGGGCCCGGCATCGCTGCTCTCTGCGGCCGGTCCGGGCAGGTCGTCGTCGAGGTCGGGCACGAGGTCGTCGAGCCCGGGCGGCAGGGCCTCCGGGCCGTCCGGACGCTCGTCCAGCACCGTGCCCTCGACGACGGTGCGCTCGACCATCGGGTCGCGCGACGGCGTCACCGGGCTCACCCGGGCGGTGCCGGGCGGCGGCGTCGCGGGGCGGCGGGGCGGGGCGGGCGGGGCGGGTGCGGCGGGGGGCGGGCCGGCCGCGGGCACGACCGGCACGGGTCCGGTGCGCTCCGCGTCGGCCTCGTGCCGGACGGACGGCGCCGAGCCGGCGGAGGGCTCGCCAGGCGACCCGACCGGCGACTCGACGGGAGCCGGCGGCAGCGGCCGGACGCGGCGGGCGTCCGGGTTGGTGTCGAGGGTCTCGCGCAGGTGCTCGAGGTGCGGGCCCTCGAGGTCGATCCGGATCTTCTCGACGCCACCGTGCCCGTCGGCGAAGACGAACTGGCGCGGGGTGTCGTCCGGGCGGTCGTCGTGGCGGGGCCGCGGGGACAGCGTCCCGAGCATCTCCTCGTAGCCGACGTCGGTGGGCACCCGGAGCAGCCGCAGCGCCTCGGCCTGGGCCTCCTCGTCGTCGGTGCGGCCGACGAACACCGCGTTGACCAGCGACGCGAACCCGGGCACGCGCAGCAGGTCACCCGCGAGCTGCGAGGCGAACAGCGCGCGGACGTTGAACTTGCGGGAGTCGCGGGCGAGGCGATCGATGAGCACCTTGCCGGTGGGGATCTGGGACAGGAAGTGGGTCTCGTCGAGCGCCACGCCCTTCCGCAGGTTCCGGTCGGCGGTGTAGATCGTGCGCTGCGTCAGCCAGGACGCCAGGTTGAGCAGCTCGACGGCGAGCGACTCGCCGTCCGTCCACTCCTCGCGCGGGCTCCCGGGGCGCGGCAGCGCCATGCCCTGCATCGTCAGGACGGTGAGCCGGTAGTTCTCCTCGCCGACCCAGGGGTCGGCGCGCGGGTCGGCGTTCTCGTCGGGGAACAGCAGCGCGGCCTGGGGCAGCTCGCGGCGCTCCTCGAGGAAGTCGGCGACGACGTCGGCGTGCTCCTCCCCCTCCCGCGCGTGGCGGCGCAGCACGGCGATGACCTGGCCCGGGTCGCGGTCCGGGGCGCCGCCGACCTCACGCACCGCGCGCAGCAGCACGATCCGGGTGTGGGGCATGCGAGCCACGTCGAAGGGCAGCAGGCCGGTGAGCACGTCGAGCACGAGGCGCCGGCGGGTCGCGGCGGCCAGCGAGCGCTCGCGGCGCCAGGCCTTGTCGGGGTCGTCCTCGTCGAGGAAGTGGTCGCGCCGGGGCTCGGCCACCACCCGGTAGGGATTGAGGATGCCGGGGTCGGCGCCGAGCAGGTGGATGTGCCGCGAGAACGGCGCGAGCTCCGGGAGCTTGGTCAGCTCCGCGAGAGGGCCGGAGGGGTCGAGCACGGTCCAGCGGGCCCCGGCGCGCAACGTCTTGTAGACGAGTAGTCCGGTGAGGAACGACTTACCGGAGCCGAGGCCACCCACCACCGCGGTGAGACCCGAGGCCCGGCGCACCTCCTGGGCCATCCACGGGTCCCACGCCACCGGGCGGCGGGTGGCCGTGCAGGTCTCGCCGATCATGACCCCGCGCCGGTCGCCCACCGACGCCGAGGCGGCCGGCACGCCGGCCGCCACCCAGGTCACCGACCCCCGGCGCCGGTAGGCCGTCGACGCCAGCGGCTCGCCGGGGATGAACTCGCGGGCGTAGGCGTACTGGGCCTCGGGGTGCTCCATGGCCACGCGCGGGCGGTAGAGGTCGAGCACCTGCTGGGCGCGGGTCAGCGCCTCGCCCTCGTCGCGACCCGAGACCGCGACGCGCCACCACCCGTAGACCCGGGTGTTGAGCTGCGTGAGCCCGCCGGAGAGCTCGTCCTCGATCTGCAGCACCCGGTCGGCCTGGCGCGAGAGCGACATCGGCGGGTCGAGGTCGTGGTCGTGCGTGTAGTGCCGGATCTGGCTGCGCACCTTGCCCATCTGGCGCTGCAGCTCGCCGGCGACCTCCTCCGGTTTGCGCACGTAGATGCGGGCGGACCACTCGACGGGGAACGGCAGCCGGTCGCTGCGCTGCATCCAGGGGTCGTCGGCCTCGGGAATCCGCAGCCCGTCCATCAGGCCCACCGAGAGCACCGCGACGTGTCGCTGCACCGGCTGCGTGCCGAACCGTCCGAGGACCTGCACGGTCGGGGCGTACGGCTCCTGGTGCAGCGCGACGCCGTCGGTGAAGGCCGCGAGGTCCTCGGTCTCCCAGTGGTCGCCCGAGGTCGGCGTCACCGTGCGGGGCGCGGGCAGCCCGAGCGAGCACGAGCGGTGCATCAGCCACGCCATGTCCTCGGCGGTGGCCGGCACGGCGTCCAGCCCTGCCCGCGACACGAGCGCCTCGACGTGCGCGATCTCGGACTCCAGCGCGGCGAGCTCCGCGGTGGCCGCCGAGGGCACCAGCCGGCCCAGGAGCGGGGCGGCCCCCTCGAGCCAGCGGTCGACCACCGAGCGCCCCGAGACCTCGACGCCGAGGAAGACCTCCTTGTCGGACATCGACAGGCCCATGAGGTGGCGCTGCTCGCCCTCGAGGAAGCCCTCCCACGACAGGGCGCCCGCGACGTCCGGCAGGCGGCCGGGCGCGTTGTGGTCGAACGTCTCGGCCCACAGCGCCACGGGGTAGGGCCGGGACGTGACGCGGACGTGCAGCCAGCGGCCCTGCAGCTCACCGAGCTGGGTCGCGATCTGGCGGATCAGCGTCTCGCGCTGCGTGTCGCTGCGGAAGCTCCACGGCTGCGGGGCCAGCCGGTACCAGGCGGTGACGCTCGACGCGGTGCGCGCGAGGTTGCCGTCGATGGCGCGCAGGGCGATCGCGGAGCGGTAGCCCCGGGCCGGCGACTCGCCGAGCAGGGAGCGTCCGCGCCGGCCGGCGCCGTGCGTCGTGCCGGTGGCGGGACGCAGCCCCGTGCTGCGGTGGCCGGATTCGAGTTGCCGGGGCTCGCCGTCGGCCGGGCCCCGGGCCTTACCGCGGCGCAGCACCGTTGTCCCCTCGGTCGCCCCCTCGCGCGCTCCCTCGCCCGCTCTCCGAGCGCCCCGCGCTGCCGCGCGCCCCCGGGCCGAACGGTGCGTCGGGTGCCGACGAGCCGGAGGGCTCGTTGGACATCGGCCAGCCCGGACGGCGCCGCGGACGGGCGGGGCGTCGCTGCGTGCGGTCGGGATCGGCGTCGGCGGCCGCCGTCGTGCCCCGGTGCACCGGGACGGCCTCGCGCCCGGCCCGGCCCGCGCCGGTCCATGCCGCGACCGACGCGTCGCCGGCACGACGGTCGGCCGCAGGCGGCAGGGCGGGCGATTCCTTCTCGGGAGCGGCCTTCTTCGGGGCGGCCTTCTTCGGCACGGCGTTCTTCTGGGTGGCCTTCTTCGGCTCGGCCTTCTTCGGGGTGGCCGCGGTCCCGACGTCCGCGCTGGACGGAGGGCGGAAGTCGGCGTCCGACACGGCGGCGGTCCGCCCGGGGCGCCGGGCCCGCGTGCGGCGCTCGTGCGCGGCGCGCGTCGCGCGGCGGTGGGACGGGACGGCGTCCTCGACGCCGGGCGTCAGGTGCTCGCCGGCCCGCGCGGACGCGGGGCGCCGCTGCTGCGGGACGGGCTCGGGGGCCGGGGTCTCGGTGGCCGGGGCCGCGGCGGCCGCCGGCTCGTGGGTCGCGGCGGGCCGGGCCGGGTGGGCCGCCCGCTCGCGGGGCGACTCGTCGTCCCGCGGCGGCGGGCCCCAGGAGTCGTCGGCCTCCGCGGGTTCCTCCGACGCGACCACGCGCTCCGACCGGTCGCTGCCGCGGGGCAGCGCGATGGCGGTGGGAGCGCCGGTGAGGCGCGGGCGGTCGCGGCGCACGGTGACGTGGCCCGTGGTCAGGGCCCCACCGATCACGCGGTCCCGGGCGCGCGGACCGCGCAGCTCGTGGACGAAGAGCGTCAGCCACTCCAGGAGCGGGCGCTCGTCGTTGATGCGCCGCGACACGAAGCGCGTCACGGCGACGGTGATGAGGAGCGCCCAGGCGACGGAGAAGAAGCCGAGGTCGATGCCGAGGCGCCGCTGGACGAACATCACGACGAGCATGACGAGCAGGCCCACGCCGTACGCGGAGTAGCGGGCACGCCAGGGGAACGTCGCCCTCGGGGGGCCGAGCCAGACGGCGTCGACGCGGTACACGTCGTCGTCGGTGCGGATGTGCACCAGCGTCACCCCGTGATGAGCTGGGCGAAGAACGCGCCCACGCGCGCCCCCGCACCGGGGGTGAGCGCGATGCCGAGCGCGATCAGGCCGATGATCAGGCCGATGGCACGGCGGGCCACGCCGGCGTTGTCACCGCGACCACCGATCCACAACATGATGATCGCGATGCCCAGGAGGATCAGCGGGACGATGTTGTCCTGGATCCACCCCTGGAGCCCGCCGGTCCCCGGGGCCTGCGCGACCAGGTCGGCGCCGAGGAACGTGACGGTCATGGCGGTCCTCCTGCGGACGTGCTCATCGGTGTGCCGGGGCCCGTTCTCGACCGGTTGAGTAAACACAAGAGGTGAGGTGTTCCAAAACCTCCCGCGCCCGGACACGCGGCGCCCTGGAGAAGCGCCGGAACACCCGTCCCGCACTCCTTCCCCCACAGGCGTCGCTGCATCGTCCACCCTCCGCGACCGCATCCGGGGCGCGACACGCCCTCGTGGTCCGGATGAGCCTGGAGTGACCCTCGGCGCACGGACGGTCATCACCCAGCGGCACAGACGGGTGGCGTTCACGTCTGCAAAGCATCGCCCGACGGTGTAGTCGGCCCCGTGGTTACCGCCGAGTAGCTTCGGTCACCCTTCGCGGCGCCGATCCCCCTACCGGCGGTTACAGTGCCGCCGAAGCAGTCGTTGTTCTCAACCGGGTCACCACCACGACCCGGCACTCGGGGAGGTCCCGCCGTGGTCGTCCGTTTGGTCCTGGGCCTCGCCCTGACCCTGATCGTGGCCGTCGTGGCCGCGCGCAGGGCCTGGTGGCTCTACACCCTGATCTCCTCCGGCCAGCCCGACGCCAAGCGTGCCGAGGGTCTCGGCGGGCGGGTGCGCGCGCAGTTCGTCGAGGTGTTCGGGCAGCGGAAGCTGCTGCGCTGGTCGATCCCCGGCCTGGCCCACCTCTTCACGATGTGGGGCTTCATCATCCTGCTGACGGTCTACATCGAGGCCTACGGCGCGCTGTTCGTCGAGGACTTCCACATCCCGCTGATCGGGCGCTGGGCGGCCCTGGGCTTCCTGCAGGACTTCATCGCGATCATGGTGCTGATCTCGATCATCGCCTTCGCGATCATGCGTATCCAGCAGGCCCCGGAGCGCCGGGCGCGGACCTCCCGCTTCTACGGCTCCCACACCGGCGGCGCCTGGCTGATCCTCTTCTTGATCTTCTGCGTCGTCTGGACGCTGTTCGCCTTCCGCGGCGCCTCCTCCGCGGCCGGCAACCTGCCCTACGAGTCGGGCGCCTGGGCCTCGATCGGCACCGGGTACCTCTTCTCCGGGCTGTCGCCGGAGACGCTGTTCGTTCTCGAGACCGTCTTCCTCATGCTCCACATCGCCGTGGCGCTGATCTTCCTCGTGGTGGTGCTCTACTCGAAGCACCTCCACATCTTCATCGCGCCGATCAACGTCTCGGCGAAGCGCATGCCCAAGGCGCTCGGGGCCCTGCAGCCCCTCGAGCACGAGGGCAAGCCGATCGACTTCGAGGATCCGCCCGAGGAGGCGTCCTTCGGTCGCGGCAAGATCGAGGACTTCACCTGGAAGGGCATGCTCGACTTCGCGACCTGCACCGAGTGCGGTCGCTGCCAGAGCCAGTGCCCGGCGTGGAACACCGGCAAGCCGCTCTCGCCGAAGCTGCTGATCATGGACCTGCGCGACCACATGTTCGCGAAGGCGCCGTACATGATCGGCGGCAAGGACATGCCGGACGAGGGTTCGGCCACCCAGGACGGCACCACCAACGCCGGCGGTGACGAGGTCGGCCACGGCCACGGCGTCCCGGAGTCGGGCTACGAGCGCCACCGCGGCACCGACGTCCTGCAGGCCACCCGCCCACTCGTCGGCGACGCGGAGTCCCTCGGCGTCATCGACCCCGACGTCCTCTGGTCCTGCACCACCTGCGGCGCGTGCGTCGAGCAGTGCCCGGTCGACATCGAGCACGTCGACCACATCGTCGACATGCGCCGCAACCAGGTCATGATCGAGTCGGAGTTCCCGGCCGAGCTGGGCGTCCTGTTCCGCAACCTGGAGAACAAGGGCAACCCCTGGGGCCAGAACAACTCCTCGCGCATGGACTGGGCGAAGGACCTGCCCTTCGACGTGCCGGAGTTCGACGGCGAGCTCGCCCCCGAGACCGAGTACCTGTTCTTCATCGGCTGCGCCGGCGCGTTCGACGACAACGCCAAGAAGACGGTGCGCGCGGTCGCCGAGCTGCTGCACATCGCGGACGTGGACTACGTCGTGCTCGGCAAGGAGGAGAGCTGCACCGGCGACCCGGCGCGGCGCTCGGGCAACGAGTTCCTCTTCCAGATGATGGCCATGCAGACCAAGGAGATGCTCGACGCCGTCTTCGAGGGCCGCGAGCCGGGCACGCGCAAGATCGTCACGACGTGCCCGCACTGCATGAACACCCTCGGGCGCGAGTACCCGCAGCTCGACGGCCACTACGAGGTCGTCCACCACACCCAGCTGCTCAACCAGCTGGTGCGCGAGAAGAAGCTGGTGCCGGTGGCGCCGGAGTCCTCGCCGGTGCCGGCCGCCAAGCTCGACATCAACCCGACCACGGGGCTGCAGTACCACGGGCCGCACTCCGACGGCACCGAGCGCGGGCTGATCCCGGCCGACGGGCACGGCACGCCGGGCCACGACGCCGACCAGGCCGCGCCCGCCGCGGTGGCCCTCGCCGAGAAGGAGTCGACGAACGGGCACGGGGCGAACGGGAACGGGCACGCCGGGTCGAACGGTGGGGCCCGCAAGACCGTGACCTACCACGACCCCTGCTACCTGGGCCGTCACAACGAGGTCTACACGCCGCCGCGCGAGCTGGTGGAGGCCGCCGGGGCCGAGCTCAAGGAGATGCCCCGCCACGCCGACCGGGCGCTGTGCTGCGGCGCCGGCGGTGCGCGCATGTGGATGGAGGAGCACATCGGCAAGCGCATCAACATGGAGCGCGTCGACGAGGCCATCGCCACCGAGACCGACACGATCGCCACCGGCTGCCCGTTCTGCCGCGTGATGCTCACCGACGGCCTCACCGAGCGCCAGAGCGAGGCCACGGCCGTCGGCACCGAGGTCATGGACGTCTCGCAGATGCTCCTCGCGGCGGTCAAGCGCGGGCGGCCCGAGGCGGTCGAGGAGACCGACCACGTCGGCGACTCCGATCCGGACACCGCGGCCACCTCGGCCAACGTGCGCAACCCGGGCGACGACGCCTAGGCGTCCGCCCGCCCGTCGGAGAACGAACGACGCCCCCGCTGCTGACCGGGCAGCGGGGGCGCCGTTCGTTCGTGGGGGGGTCGCAGCGAACGGCCTGTTCGCTGCTTCTGTGCGCGCGAACTCCGCGCTCGCGGACGCCGCCTCCGCACCGACCGATAGGGTCCCCGCGTGCTGCTCTCCGACGGCGACATCCGCGCCGAGATCGCGGCCGGGCGCGTCGGGCTCGACCCGTTCGACGCGACGCTGCTGCAGCCCTCCAGCGTCGACCTGCGGCTCGACTCGCACTTCCGCACGTTCAACAACCACGCCTACACGCACATCGACCCGGCGCTGCAGCAGGACGACCTGACGCGCATGGTCGAGCCGGCGCCGGACGAGGCGTTCGTGCTGCACCCCGGGGAGTTCGTCCTCGGCTCCACCTACGAGGTCATCACGCTGCCGGACGACGTCGCAGGGCGATTAGAAGGGAAATCGAGTCTAGGCCGTTTGGGCCTGTTGACTCATTCCACCGCCGGCTTCATCGACCCCGGCTTCTCCGGCCACGTGACGCTCGAGCTCTCGAACGTCGCCAACCTCCCGATCCGGCTGTGGCCGGGGATGAAGGTCGGGCAGCTCTGCCTGTTCCGGCTGTCCTCGCCCAGCGAGCACCCCTACGGCTCGCCGGTCTACGGCTCGCGCTACCAGGACCAGCGCGGGCCGACGCCGTCGCGCTCGTACGTCAACTTCCGGCGCGGCCTGCCCCGCTGACCGGCGACCTCAGCCGACGAGCTCGCCCGCGCGGTGCACGCGGTTGCGGCCCGAGTTCTTCGCCGAGTACAGCGCCCGGTCGGCCTCGCTGAGCAGGGCCTCGCCGTCGCCGGCGTGCTCGGGCAGGCCGGCGACGCCGAACGACGCCGTCACGAGCTGCTTGTCGCCACGCCGGAAGTCGGCCTCGACCCGGGAGCGCAGGCGCTCGGCGAGCTGGGCCGCCTCCTCCGGGCCGCCCCGCGTCACGAGGATGGCGAACTCCTCGCCGCCGTAGCGGTAGGCCGTCTCGCCGTCGCGCATGGCGGTGCGGATGGTGCTCGCGACCTCCTGGAGCACGACGTCGCCCTGCTGGTGGCCGTAGCGGTCGTTGAGCTCCTTGAAGTGGTCGAGGTCGAGCATGATCACCGACATCGGCGAGCCGTGCCGCTTGGCGTTGGCGACGGCGGAGTCCAGGTCCGCGCCGAGGCGGCGGCGGTTGGCGAGCTGGGTCAGCGGGTCGAACTGCGAGAGCCGCTCGGTGGCGGCGTGCAGGCGGCTGGCCTCGATCGCCGAGCCGGACAGCGTCGCGAGCATCTCGACCGCCGACAGGCGCTGGCCGTCGACCTCGCCCTCGGGCGAGTCGTAGCACTCGAGGATCCCTATCACCCGCGCACCGACGACCAGCGGCACCGCGACGGCGGCGTCCTCGCCGGTGTCGGGGTCCCCGCGCGAGATCTGCCCGTAGCGCGCCGACCGTCCCACGACGCCGACACCGAGGTGGCAGTGCTCCTCGAGGGGCGCGACCGCGCCGCGGTCGGAGTCGTAGGCGAGCTCGAGGCCGCTGCCGTCCTCCTCGAGCAGCCAGAGCAGCACCCGGCCGTCGGTGACCGCGACCGCCGCCTGGACGGTGGAGTCGATGACGTAGCGGGTGTTGAGACTGCCCGCGATCTCGCGGGTCATGATCAGGATGGTGCGCAGACGGTCGGTCTGGGCCTGCAGACGCTCGGCCTGGGCGGCCGCCTCCTCGCGCTGCCGGCGCAGGGCGACGGTCATGTCGGCGAGCCCGTCGCGCAGCGCCACGAGCTCTGCTGACCCCTGCACGGGCTCCGGTGGGGCCAGGCGTCCCTCGCTGATACCGCGGACCGACGCGAGCAGGCCGTCGACCGGGACGACGACGTGGCGCTGCAGCCGGTACCGACCGCGCAGGGCGACGACGAGCGTCGCGATGCCGATGAGCGCCAGCAGCACCCCGACGACGAACTGGTTCACCACGGCGCTGCGGTCGGCCGCATCGATCGCCGCGAGGGTGTCGACGCGGGTGGCGTCCTTGCGGGCACGGTAGTCGTCGAAGAGCGCCGTGCCCTGCTTGAGGAACGCCTCCGCGCCGCCGGGCGGCGGCAGCCGGCGGGCCTGGTCGGCCCACTCGGTGCGCCAGCGCTGCTGCGCGAGGAGGAGGGCGAGCACGTCCTGGCGGAGCTGGGGCTCCTCGAGGAGGTTGACCATCTGCGTGTCGGCGGCCGCGAGCGCGGGCGCCGCACCGGTCGCGGAGTCGGCGAAGAACTGGTCGCCGGTCGCGAGGTAGCCGCGCAGCGAAGCGTCCATGTCGAGCATCGCCTGGTGGGAGTCCTCGAGCGCGAGGAGCCCGCTCTGCAGCCGGGCGTCGGTCGGACCCGACACCGCCCCGGACCAGACGAGCCGGAAGACGACGAGCAGCACGATGAGGAGCGCAGCGATCGACACCGTGAGGCCCAACCGCTGGACCTCATGGATCAACCTGGGTGCTCGCCTCACCGACCCCCGCCTTCCTGGTGCGCCGCCTGTACACCAGGTCCATCAGGCTTGCGGGGCATGACGTTAGCCGCGAGGGGGTACGGGCTCTACTTTTTGTACGCACTTCATCACTGAGTGATGATGGAAGGGCCCTGCGATCGCTCTGGGTGACCTTTCGTCAGGCAGACAGCGTGCGATCCGTCGGTAGCCGGACGATCCGCGGGGCGTCCGCCGCCGCCAGCCGCTCGCGCACGAGGCGCTGGGCGGCCGCCACCGAGCGGACGTCGGCCGGCTCGGTCTCCGCGGCGTGCTGCGTCGCCACGAGCGCGGCGATCGCCGCCTGGTTGGCGATCTCCACGGCCGTCCCCCCGTCGACCGGCAGGGCCACGACGGGGACCGAGCGCCACACCGCCACCTGGGCGGCGACGAGCGCGGTGGGCGACCCCCCGCGCACGACGACGGCGCCCGGACGGTCGTCGGCCACGAGCGCGTCGATCCGCGGGAGGAGGACGGCGGCCTCGGCGGCCGGGCCGGCCTCGGCGTCGTCGACGATCAGCACCCGGCCCGCGAGGGCACCGAGGTCGTCGAGGGCCTCGTCGACGGCCATCGGGTCGCGGCCGGTGGCGACGAGCACCGGGAGGACCTCCCGATCGCGGGCTCCGAGCGCCGCGAGGACGTCCGCGTCCTCCACCGAGGCGACGAGGACGAGGAGCTCGGGGAGAAGGCCGTCCTGCTGCTCACAGGCAGTCATCTCGACCTCCTCTGCCGGAGTCCGGTGTGGCGTGTCGCTGACCAGCCAACACGAGACGTGGACCCAGCTGCAGGGCCTGGTCACGGATCTACCCCGACGACGTAACGACCCGTGACGCAGTGTGCGACTTGGTCGCGTCCAATCCGTGATCCCACCGTGATCGGGCGGCGAACGACACGGATGTAGTCACGCAGGGGGTCCGAGCAACGGGCCCTCCGACGGGCCGCACGGGCGCCGTGTACGCTCTTGAACCACGCGCGAGTGTAGTTCAATGGTAGAACATCAGCTTCCCAAGCTGAATACGCGGGTTCGATTCCCGTCACTCGCTCCACGACCATCGTTGCAGGTCACAGGCCCGTCGCCCGATCACTCGGGAGGCGGGTCGTTCTGGTCCCAGGGGCATCGGCGGGATCTCCGTTGCCCTGCCCCGCCCGTCACGACACCCTGCGCGGGTGCTGGTGCGACGGGAACGACGCGAGGACGTGGACGCGGTCCGGGAGGTCGTCGCGGCGGCCTTCGCCGGGGACGACGGACGGGAGCCGATCGAGGTCGGCCTGCTCGCGAGGCTGCGGGACGACCCCGGCTGGCTGCCGGTCTACTCGCTCGTCGCCGAGGAGCCGGACGGGCCGGTCGTCGGGCACGTCGTCGCCACCCGCGGCGACGTCGACGGACGGCCCGCCCTCGGCCTGGGCCCGATCGCCGTGCACCCGAAGTGGCAGGGACGCGGCGTGGGCTCGGCGCTGGTGCACGCCGTGCTCGGTGCCGCCGAGGGGCGCGACGAGGCGCTCGTCGCCCTGCTCGGCGACCCGGCCTTCTACGGGCGGTTCGGGTTCCGCCCGGCCGGCGACCTCGGGATCGTCTCGCCCGACCCGGCCTGGGGCGCGTTCTTCCAGGCCCGGTTGCTCGCGGGGCCGGCGCGGCGTGGGTTCTTCCGCTACGCGGCGCCGTTCGCCGAGCTCTGAGGGACCCTCAGGCCTTCCCGACCGCCAGGGCGGCGATCCGCGGCCCGTCGGGGCCCTCGGCGATGAGGTAGCTCGCCGAGAAGCTCGCGATCTCGGTGTCGTCGGCGGCGCGGCGCCGGAACCGTGCCTCGTACCGGGCGCAGGTGGCGTTGAGGACCACCGTCACGGAGGCCTCGACCTCGGTGCGGTCGAACCCGGCGTGGCGCAGGCCCTCGATCTGCGCGCGGGTGACCCCCACGACCTGCTCCGCGTCGTGGAGCCACCCGGTGCCGCCGGACGAGCTGAGCAGCATGGGGACGCCGTAGAACCCGAGGATCGCCTCGACGTCGTCCCGTTCCCCGCGGGCGAGGGCCACGAAGCAGTCCAGGTAGGTGGCGAACCAGAGCTCGACGTCCTCGGAGGTCACGCCACCATCCTGCCCACCCCTGTGCTCAGCCGGCGAGGAGCTCGTCGAGGCGCTCGTAGCCCTCGCGCACTCCGTGGTCCATGCCGCTGGAGAGCACCAGGTCGCGGGTCTCCACCGAGTCGTAGAACGAGAGGCCCTCGAGGCGGGTCCGGCCGTCGCCGAGGTCGGTGAAGGTCATCGTCTCGAGGCTCACGCCGTCGGGGAAGCCCTCGAAGGTGAAGGTCTGGACGATCCGCTCGTTGGGCCGGACCTCGTGGAACGAGCCGTAGAACCGGTACTCGCCGTTCTCGTCCCGATGGGTGTACCGGTAGGCCCCGCCGGTCTGGCAGTCGAAGCGGTCGATGTCCATCTCCAGCCCGCGCGGGCCGAGCCAGCGCCGCACGAGCTCGGGCTCGGCGTGGGCGCGGAAGACGCTCTCGACCGGGGCGTCGAACTCGCGGGTGATGATGATGGTCGGGGCGTTCGGGTCCGCCGCGATCGTCGTCTCACGGGTCGTGGTGTTCATCAGGAAGCTCCTCGTTCGCTGTCGGGTCGGGGGGTCGGCTGTTCGGTGCCCATCTCGGCGAGGACGTCGTCGAGACGGCGGTAGCGCTCCTCGGCGCGGCGCCGGTAGCGCTCGATCCACTTGGTCATCAGGTCGAAGACCTCCGCCTCGAGGTGGACCGGCCGTCGCTGCGCCTCGCGGCTGCGACTGACGAGGCCCGCTTCCTCCAGCACCTTGAGGTGCTTGGAGACCGCCTGGACGCTGACGTCGTAGGGCTCGGCGAGCTCGTTGACGGTCGCGTCGGCGGCGGTCAGGCGGGCCACCATGTCGCGCCGGGTGGGGTCGGCGAGCGCCGAGAACACCCGGGAGAGTTGGTCGTCCACGTCCACTCCTTGCTCAACCTTGCGGTTGACGAGAACCGTACCCCCGGGCGTCCAGCGTGTTCAACCCCTGAGTTGAACGAGACCCCGACGGTGGCGAGCCCCGGCGACAGCCCCGAGGATGCCGACGTGACCGACCTCCGCATCGACCCCGAGATCGCGACCGCGGTCGCCCGCCTGGAGACCGACGGCTGGCTGCCCCTGCGCCGCGAGACCGTCGCCGAGGCCCGCCGTGTCTACCGGGCCCTGGCGCTCGCGCGCCGCGGCGACGCGGTGACCGAGGTGGGGTCGGTGCACGACGACGTGGTGTCCGACGCCGTGACCGGGACCGACACCGCCGTCCGGATCTACGAGCCGGCGGGCGAGCGCCAGGAGATCACGGTGGTCTGGCTGCACGGGGGCGGCTGGGTGCTCGGCGACCTCGAGACCGGCGACGCCTCGGCGCGGCGGGTCTGTGCGCACCTCGGGGCGACCGTCGTGTCCGTCGACTACCGGCTCGCCCCGGAGCACCCGCACCCCGCGCCGCTCACCGACGCCCACGCGGCGCTGCGCTGGGCCGGGGCCCGGCGGCCGTCGGACCGGCTCGTCGTCGCCGGGGACAGCGCGGGCGCAGGCCTGGCCGCCGGCACCGCCCTGCTCGCCCGTGACTGGGGTCCGCAGCTCGACGCGCAGCTCCTGCTCTACCCCGGGCTCGACCCGTCGATGGCGTCCGCGTCGACGGCGGAGAACGCGGACGGGCCGTTCCTCACTCGCGCGGACCTCGAGTGGTTCTGGGAGCGCTACCTGCCCGATCCCGCGCTGCGCCACGACCCGTCGGTGGCCCTGCCCGAGGTCGCGGGCGACCTGCAGGACGTCGCCCCGGCCGTCGTCGCCACCGCCGAGCTCGACCCCCTGCGCGACGAGGGACGGGCCCACGCCGACGCCCTCGAGGCCGCCGGCGTGATCGTCCGCCGGCTGGAGGGCGCCGGGCTCATCCACGGCTACTTCGGGCTCGCCGTGGCGTCGAGGGCAGCCCGTGAGGAGGGCGACCGGGCCCTCGAGGCGCTCCGGGACCTGCTCACGCGCTGAGGCCGACACGCGGGACCCGCCCGACGGCGGCACGCTGCGCCGAAGGGTTGTGGAGCCCTGGCGCGTCTGCGAGGCGGCCATCGAGCGTCCGCCCAGCGCCGGATGGACCGCCCGCCGCGCACCGATGGCCGCTCGCGGGGATGGCTGGGTGCGCACGAGCAACACGGTCCCGCCCGTCGAACCTCTCGTCGCCACGACCCGGGGACGACGCCCGTTCGAGGTCTCCAGGGCGCCGGAGGGGCTCGTCGCAGCCGTCCGAAGGCTCGCTATGTTGAAACGGTCCGATCACGGAAAGGTCACGACGGCACGCTCCCCCGTTGCGCCGCCGGGCCTGTAGTCGATGACGAGCGAGGTGACCGTGCCCCGACACGGCCTAGGCGAGCCGGACACCGTTCCGTTCTCCCTGAGCGGTACCCGGACGACGACGCGCGGAACCCGGTTCTCCCCGCGCTCCACCCCCGGCACCATCCTCGTGGCCGCCGTCGCCGCCGGTGCGGTCCTCCCCGCCGTGCAGGCCCTCAGCACGGCCCACGTCGCCGACGCGGAGGCCCCGCAGGCGCCGGACCCCGCGTCGACCACCGCCGCGCTGTCCCTGGCCTCCCAGCACCGCGCCGCGGGCACGGCGGGCCACTCGAGCTCGGTGAGCCCGATCTCCATGCCGGCCACCTCGACCGGGACCGCACAGCCCGCGGCCTCCTCGTCGTCCGACGACGAGCCCAGCGCCGGCGACGCCTCCGACGTCTCCTCGATGCTGAAGTCCATCGAGTACGAGCGCGAGAACGGGCCGCTGGAGTTCGGGCGGCCGTACGAGGCCGGCAACGAGCGCACCCTCGACGGCCAGATCGCCAAGGCGCTCGGGCTCATGGGTCTGCCGCAGCGCCTGGCCCCGGGCGTCAAGAAGATCATCATGCGGGAGTCCACCGGCAACGCCGACGCGGTGAACGACTGGGACTCGAACGCGGCGAGCGGCACCCCGTCCAAGGGCCTCATGCAGCTCATCGACACGACGTTCCGCAACGCGGTGCTGCCCGAGCTCGCCGACCGCGGCATCTTCGACCCGGTCGCCAACATCACCGCGGGCGTCCGCACGATGATCGCGAACCACAGCATCGACGACGTCCTGGCCGGTGGCCTGCGGAACTCGTCGGGCAACTACATCGGCTACGGCGGCGCGGCGATCCCCGACGACGGCCTGGGCCTCGCCGACTGACATCCCGTGCCCGGTGCGGGTATGCCGGAGCCATGAGCGAACGAACCTGGCTGATCACCGGCGCCTCGCGCGGTCTCGGCCGCGCCCTCACGGAAACGGTGCTCGAGGCCGGTGACCGCGTGGTGGCCACGGCCCGCGACGCCGGCGCCCTCGACGACCTCACCGCGAAGCACCCCGAGCGGCTCCTGACCCGCGACCTCGACGTCACCGATCGCGACGCCGTGTTCGCGGTGACCAACCAGGTCGCCGGCGAGACCGGCCGCATCGACGTCCTCGTCGCCAACGCCGGCTACGGCCTGGCCGGCGGGGTCGAGGAGGTCACCGAGCAGGAGGCGCGCCGGCAGGTCGAGGTGAACCTGTTCGGCGCGCTCTGGTCGATGCAGGCCGTGCTGCCGACCATGCGCGCCCAGCGCCGGGGCCACCTGCTGCCCATCTCGAGCATCGGCGGCGTCGGCGCCTTCCCCAACACCGGGCTCTACCACGCGACGAAGTGGGGCCTGGAGGGCTTGTCCGAGTCGCTCGCCCAGGAGGTCGAGCCCTTCGGCATTTACGTGACGATCGTCGAGCCGGGCCCGTTCCGCACCGACTGGAACGGCGGCAGCATGGTGCGCGCGACGCCGATGCACGCCTACGACGACGTCCTCGGGCCGCGCCGGCAGGCGATGGACGGCTCGTCGGCGTTCACCCAGCCCGGCGACCCCCGCCGCGCGGGCGAGGCGATGATCCGCGTCGTCGACGCCGACGACCCGCCCCGTCGTCTGCTGCTCGGCGAGTTCGCGGCGGACCTCGCCCCGAAGCTGTGGTCGCAGCGCATCGACGAGGCCGAGGCCTGGCGCGACGTCGCCGTCGGCGCCGACTTCCCGGAGGGCGAGCGCTGAGTTCTGTGGAGCGGGGCAGGTGGGCCCGAGGACCGCGAGCTGGAGATCAGCGCCGCGGCCTCGGGCAGGTCGAACCGTCCTGACCCTGCTCGAGGCGCCCGCCTAGACCTCCGGCCCCTTCTGCAGCGCCGGGCGCAGGGCGTCGAGGACGCCCGGGTCGTCGATCGTCGACGGCACGGCCTCGTCCTTGCCGTCGGCGATCCCGCGCATGGTCTTGCGCAGCACCTTGCCCGAGCGGGTCTTGGGCAGGGCGGGGACGATCGCGACGTTCTTGAACGACGCGACGGCGCCGACCTCGTCGCGCACCATCTTCACCAGCTCGGCGTTGAGCTCGGCCTCGTCGCGCTCGACCCCGGCCTTGAGCACGACGAACCCGCGCGGGACCTGGCCCTTCATCGCGTCGTGCACGCCGATGACGGCGCACTCGGCGACATCGGGGTGGCCGGAGAGGACCTCCTCCATCGAGCCGGTGGACAGGCGGTGCCCGGCGACGTTGATGACGTCGTCGGTGCGGCCCATGACGTAGAGGTAGCCGTCCTCGTCGAGGTAGCCGCCGTCCCCGGTGAGGTAGTAGCCCTCGTAGCGCGACATGTACGACTCGCGGAACCGCTCGTCGTCGTCCCACAGCGTCTGCAGGCAGCCCGGGGGCAGCGGGAGCTTGATCGTGATCGCACCCTCCTCGCCGCGGGGCAGCACCGACCCGTCCACGTCGAGGATCTCGACCTGGTAGCCGGGGACGGGCACCGACGGCGAGCCGGCCTTGAGCTCCATCGGCTCGAGCCCGCGCAGGTTGGCCGCGATCGGCCAGCCCGTCTCGGTCTGCCACCAGTGGTCGACCACCGGGACGCCGAGCTTCTCCGACGCCCAGGTCCAGGTCTCGGGGTCGAGGCGCTCTCCGGCGAGGAAGAGCGTCTCGAGGCTCGAGATGTCGTAGTCCTGCAGGAGCACCGCGTCGGGGTCCTCCTTCTTGATGCCGCGGAACGCGGTGGGCGCGGTGAACAGCGCCTTCACCCCGTGCTCCTGGACCACGCGCCAGAACTGGCCGGCGTCGGGCGTGCCGATCGGCTTGCCCTCGTAGAGCACGGTCGTCGCCCCGATGAGGAGCGGCGCGTAGACGATGTAGGAGTGCCCGACGACCCACCCGACGTCGGACGCGGTGAACATGACCTCGCCGGGCCCGACGTTGTAGATGTTGGGCATCGACCAGGCCAGCGCGACGGCGTGGCCGCCGTTGTCGCGCTGGACGCCCTTGGGCTTGCCGGTGGTGCCCGAGGTGTAGAGCACGTAGAGCGGGTCGGTGGCCGCGACGGAGACGCAGCCGACGGGCTCGGCGGCCTCCTCGGCCTCGGCCCAGTCGAGGTCGCGCTCGGTCATCGCGGCCTCGGCCTGCGGGCGCTGGAAGACGATCACCCGGCCCGGGTCGTGCTCGGCGAGCTCGACGGCCTTGTCGAGCAGGGGCTTGTACTCGATGACCCGCTTGCCCTCGATGCCGCAGGACGCGCTGACGATGGCGGTGGGCCGGGCGTCGTCGATCCGGACGGCCAGCTCGCGGGCGGCGAACCCGCCGAAGACGACGCTGTGGACGGCGCCGATCCGCGCGCAGGCGAGCATCGCGACGGCCGCCTCGGGGATCATCGGCATGTAGATGATCACGCGGTCGCCCTTGTCGACGCCGACCGAGCGCAGCACCCCCGCGAAGCGGGCGACCCGGTCGCGCAGGTCGGAGTACGTGTAGCGCTGGCGGTCGTCGGTCACCGGCGAGTCGTGGATCAGCGCGACCTGGTCGCCGCGTCCGGCGTCGACATGGCGGTCGAGCGCGTTGTGGCAGGTGTTGAGCTCGCCGCCCTGGAACCACCGCGAGAACGGCAGCGCGGAGGAGTCCATGATCGTGTCGGGTTCGCGGTACCAGTCGATCAGGCCCGCGGCCTCGCGCCAGAAGCCGTCGGGGTCGGTCATGCTGCGGTCGTAGGCCTGCTGGTACTCGCCACTCATGGGGCGACCCTAACGACGCGACAAGGCCCGGCGCACCGCCCGAGGCGACGGACAGATCGTTCCGTTCTGGATTTTCCCGTAGCCTCCCTACATGGCCCGCGTGTCTCCGGATCTCAGCTTCCTCGTGGACAAGGCGAGCGAGTCCCTCGCCGTACGGATGACCGCCGCGCTCGCCGACCTGGGCCTCACCGCACGGCAGTACTGCGTCCTCGACAAGGCCTCGGCCGGCGATCGGACGCAGGGCCAGATCGCCGAGGAGGCCCTGCTCGACAAGACCACGATGGTCACGACGCTCGACGGCCTCGAGCAGGCAGGCCTCGCCCGCCGTATCCCGTCGCCGACCGACCGGCGCGCCCGCCTCGTGGCGACGACCGACGCCGGCGAGGCCCTCGTCGAGAAGGCCGCGGCCGTGATCCAGGACCTCTACGACGAGGTGCTCGGCGTGCTCGGGCCGGAGCGCGAGGCCGTGGTCGACGGCCTGTCCCGGCTGGTCGGCCCGGGTGGACCCCTGGCCGTCGACGCGGGCGCCGCGCGCCGCCGACGATCGTCCCGAACCTGATGGAACATTTCGGGATAGTTCTGAAATAGACGTTCTGCTACGGTCGGACCATGCTTCGTGCCGCCCGCCCACGCACCGCGTCCCCCTGGGTCGCCCTCGCGGTGCTCAGCACCGCCATGCTCATGATCATCTTGGACGGGACGATCGTCAGCGTGGCCCTGCCCGCGCTGCGCGCCGACCTGGGATTCACCGACGCCGGGCTCTCGTGGACCGTCAACGCGTACCTGATCCCGCTGGGCGGGCTGCTCCTGCTCGCCGGACGTCTCGGCGATCTTGTCGGGCGCCGCCGGATCCTCGTCGCGGGCCTCGTGCTCTTCGTCCTCGCGTCGCTGGCGTGCGGGCTCGCGGCCGGCCCCGCGATGCTCGTCGCCGCCCGGGCGGTGCAGGGCGTGGCCGCAGCGCTCGCCTCGTCGGTGGTGCTGGGGATGGTCGTCGAGCTGTTCGAGAACCCCGGGGACCGCGCACGGGCGATGGGCGCCTACGCCTTCCTCGGCGCGGCCGGGGCGTCGATCGGGCTGCTGCTAGGCGGGGTGCTCACCGAGGCCCTCTCCTGGCGCGCGATCTTTCTGGTCAACGTGCCGATCGGGGCCGTCGCGACGGCACTCGTGCTGCGGATCCTGCCGCGCGATGCGGTGCGGCCCGGTGGCAGCCGCCCCGACCTGCTCGGTGCCCTGCTCGTCACGCTCGGCCTCGCCGGGCTGGTGTTCGCGATCGTCGAGCCGGGAGGCGCGCGTGGGGTCGCCGCCGCGCTGGCCGTGGTCCTGCTCGCCGGCTTCGGTCTCCGCCAGGCCCGGGCGTCGGCGCCGCTCGTGCCGCCGCGGGTGCTGCGCTCGCGCGCGGTGTCGCTCGGCAACCTCGCCCAGGTGCTCACCATCGCTGCGATGATGGGCTTCCAGTTCGCGACCGCCCTGTTCCTGCAGCAGGTGCTGGGCTACTCGCCGGCGGCCACGGGGGTGGCGATGACGCCGGTCGCGGTGATCATCGGGGTCGTCGCGCTGCGGGGCGCGGGGCCGCTCATCTCCCGGTTCACCGCCCGCCGCGTGCTGCTCGCCGGGCTCGGGCTGCTGCTCGGGGGCTTCGCCGTCCTCGTCGGCGCGCCGGGGACCGACTACCTCAGCGACCTCCTGCCCGCGCTCGTGCTCCTCGGTCTCGGGGCCGGGCTGGTCATGCCGTCGGTGACCACGATCGTGATGGCCGACGCGGACGCCGACACCACCGGTCTGACCTCGGGGCTGGCGAACACGGGTCAGCAGGTCGGCGGCGCGATCGGCATCGCCGTGCTCGCCGCCGTGGCGGCGACCGACGGCTTCCGCGCCGCCTACCTCGTGGCCGGCGCCCTGGTCCTCGCGGCATCCCTGGTGGTCACCGTCGGCCTCCGGCCTCGTGCCTGATCTTCTGAGCTATAGCTCAGAAGATCACGCACGTCGGGACTTGACCTTGGTGGCCACGCGGCGGGCCCCGGCGAGCACGTCGCCGGGGTCGACGCGCGTCAGGGCCCCGTCGGTGAGCACCGGCTCGCCGGCCACCCACACGTCGCGCACGCCCCGGGAGCCGCTGGCCCACACGAGGTTGGAGACGAGCTGGGCGTCATCGTCGGGGTCGATGAAGGCCGGGTCGTCGAGGCGGACGTGCACGACGTCGGCCCGGGCGCCGGGGGCGAGGACGCCGAGGTCGTCGCGGCCGAGCGCGCGGCCCCCCTCCCGCGTGGCCATGGCCAGGGCGTCGGCCGCGGTGAGCGCGGTGGCGTCGGCGCCCCGCAGGCGGGCGAACAGCGACGCGAGGCGCTGCTCCTCCCACATGTCGAGGTCGTCGTTCGAGGCCGGCGAGTCGGTGCCCAGGCCCATGCGGACGCCGGCGGTGCGCAGCTCGGCCACCCGCGCCGTGCCGGCGGCGAGCTTCGCGTTCGAGCCCGGGCAGTGGGCCACGGCGACGTCGTGGCGGGCGAGGATCGCGATGTCGTCGTCGGAGAGCTGGATCGCGTGTGCGGCGAGCACCCGTCCGCCCAGCGAGCCCGTCGCCTCGAGCATCGCGGGCACCGAGCCGAACTCGGCGCGCACGTCGTCGTCCTCGCCCACCGCCTCGGCGACGTGGAGCTGCATCAGCGCGCCCCGCTCCCGCGCGAGCGCCGCCGTGGTCACGATCGCCTCGGTGGGCAGCGTGTACGCGGCGTGCGGGCCGTAGCCGAGCTCGATGCGCTCGCCGGGTCCGAAGCGCAGCCCGTCGGCGTCGATCCAGCGCGTGATCGCGTCCCGCATCTGCTGCCAGGTGCCCAGGCGCTCCATCCCGGGCGCGGTGATGATCCCCGGCGTCATCACCACCCGGGAGCCGATCTCGAGCACCGCCTCGACGACGTGCTCGCTCTGGAAGTACATCTCGGCGGACGTGGTGACGCCGCCGCGCAGCATCTCCGCGGTGCCCGCGAGCATCCCGGCGCGCACGTCGGCGCCGTCGAGCTTGGCCTCGGCCGGCCAGACGACCTCGAGCAGCCAGCGCATCAGCGGCAGGTCGCCGCCCATCCCCCGCAGCACGGTCAGCGGGGTGTGCGCGTGGGTGTTGACCAGGCCGGGCATGAGCAGACCGGTCACCCGCGTCACCGGCGCGTCCGTGGCCGGCGCGGTGTCGGCCGGCCCGACGTGGGCGATCCGCCCGTCGTCGTCGAGGTCGACCACCGCGTCGCGCAGCACCGACATGGAGGCGTCGCAGGGCAGGACGACCGGAGCAGCGAGACGATGGGAGAGGCGGCGCACGGTCTCAGACTGTGCCACGGCCCGCGCCGAGCCCGAACCAGGCGAGGACGGCGAGCACGCGGCGGTGGTCGTCGCCCGAGTCCCGGGCGAGGCCGAGCTTGTCGAAGATCGACGAGATGTGCTTCTCGACCGCCCCCTGACTCAGGGCCAGGGTGCGCCCGATCGCCCCGTTCGCCCGGCCCTCGGCGACGAGCGCGAGCACCTCGCGCTCCCGCGCCGTGAGCGAGGCGCGGGGGTCGCGGCGGGCGAAGAGCGCCGAGACGACCTCGGGGTCGAGCACGGTGCCGCCCGCGGTGACGCGGGCCAGGGCGTCGGCGAGGTCGTCCAGGCGGGTGACGCGGTCCTTGAGCAGGTAGCCGACGCCCCCACCCGCGCCCAGGAGGTCCTGGGCGTAGGACACCTCGACGTACTGCGAGAGCACGAGGATCGCGGTGCCCGGGACGTCGCGACGCACGCGCAGCGCCGCCCGCAGCCCCTCGTCGGTGAAGTCCGGCGGCATCCGGACGTCGACGACCGCGACGTCCGGCCGGTGCTCCGCGACGGCCGCGACGAGCGCCTCCCCGTCGCCGACGGCCGCCACCACCTCGGCGCCGTTCTCACCGAGGAGGCGCACGAGTCCCTCGCGCAGCAGCACCGAGTCCTCGGCGAGCACGACGCGCATCAGCTCTCCCGGACCGGGAGGCTCGCGGTGAGCACCGTCGGGCCGCCGGCCGGGCTGGTGATCGCCAGCGTCCCGTCGACGGTGGTGACGCGGTCGGCGAGGCCGGCGAGGCCGTGCCCCTTGCCGGAGTGCGCGCCGCCCCGGCCGTCGTCCTCGACGGAGACGACGAGCCGGTCGTCGTCGAGCGCGGCGGTGACCGTGGCGCGCGAGGCCGCGGCGTGCTTGGCGACGTTGGTGAGCGCCTCGGTGACGACGTAGTACGCCGTCGTCTCCACCGCCGCGGGCAGGCGCCCGGGCACGGCCACGTCGAGGGTGACCGGGACGGGGCTGCGCGCGGCGGCCGCGCCGAGGGCGGCGTCGAGCCCGCGGTCCGAGAGCACCGGCGGGGCGATGCCCCGGGAGAGCGCGGAGCTCGGCGAGGGCCTCGCGGCTCTGGGCGATCGCCTCGTCGAGCAGCGGGCGGGCCTTCTCCGGGTCGTCGTCGAGGCGTCGCGAGGTGGCCTCGAGGTCCATGGTCATCCGCACCAGCCGTTGCTGCGGACCGTCGTGCAGGTCCCGCTCGAGGCGGCGCATGGTGGTCGCCTCCACGTGGACCGCGGCCCGCCGGCCGGTCGCGAGCTCGTCGGCGCGGGCGCGCAGGGCGGCGGTCTGGTTGGTCAGGAGCCCGCGGGCCAGCGCCGCCCGGGTCGCGACGAGCCCGCGGACCAGCCAGGGGAACACGGCGAGCATCACCGCACCCAGCACGGTGTTGACGACGATCTCGGCGACCCGGCTCTCGGTGCCGCTGAGCAGCCAGAACAGGCCCCGGCGGTCCTCCGGGCCGTCGGGCAGCGCCCACTCCCACGCCACGAACAGCAGGCCCCCGAGGCCGCCGACGCCCCAGCACAGGGCGATCAGGGCGGTCGCGAGACGGACCGGGAACCCGAGCACGGCGTGCAGCAGGTCCCGCCACGCCTGCGGGTCGCCGATCATCGCCAGCGAGAGCGCCGGGCGGCCCGCCCCGGGCACCGCCACGCGGTAGTGGTGCGGCGGCAGGGCACGGCCGGTGACGCGTTCGGTGCTGCGGCGCTCCACGGTGGCGAGCCCGCGCGCGGCCCACAGGGTGGCGGCGAGGATCGGGACGCCGATCCAGAGGATCAGGGTGGACACCCCCAGCGAGAAGCCCGCGACGGCGACGACGAACGCGGCGACGCCCAGCGGGAGCCCGGCGAGCAGGTAGGCGGTGCGGCGCCACAGGCCGCCGGCGGCCTCGTCGGTGTCGGTGGGCGTGGGTACGGCGAGCGACATCGTGGTCATGCCTCCGGACCCTGCTCGTCGTCCACGGCCGGCCCCAGCCGGTGATCCTCCCGGTCAGGGTAGGGACAACCCCACCCCGGACGGGGCGCCTGCCGGCTGTCGAGGTCGCGCGGTGCCGCGGACCGTGGTCCGCATGTCGATCCTCGCCGTCTCCCCTCCTGTCCCCCGCCCCGTGCGCGCCGCGGTCGTCGTCTGGCTGGTCGCCGTCGGCGCCGGGGTCGCCGAGACCCTGGTCCACCTCGCCCTGCCGGACCCTCCCGGCCCGGCCGCGCTGGCCAAGCGCGCCCTGATCTACGCCGGGGTGGTCGTGCTCGTGCTCGCGCTGCCGGGGGGCCGCAACACCGTGCGGTGGACGCTCGCCGTGCTGCTCGGGGTGGTGGGGACGGCCTCGCTGGTCGTCGAACCGCTGACCTGGCTGGCGACCGGGGCCTCACCCGTCGCGTACCTCGCCGGCGCCGGGGTGCCGGACCTCGCCGTCGTCGCCCTGCGGGTCGTGCACCTGGCGGCGGTCGTCGTCGCCCTCGTGCTCATGTTCCGGCCGGAGGCGAACGCGTTCTTCCGTCACGCGCGGCCAGCTCGGCGAGCGTCCGGAGCTGGCGACGCATCATGACGAGATCACCCCAGGCGAGGGCGTACCGCAGGAGCCCGCCGCGGCGGGCGCCGTCCACCGTGACCGTGGCGACGAGCCGGGAGCCGCGGGGGTCGGGCGCCACGGCGTAGGTGACCGCGAACTCCGCGAGCGAGCCGGTCCCGCGCCGCCGGAGCCGCAGCGTCAGCTGCTCGCCGGGATCGAAGGAGTCGACGACGAAGAGCACCAGCAGGCGCTGCCCGACACGCAGGTCGTCCGCGCCCGGGGTCAGCAGGCGCGGGCTCCGTCGGCCGCGGTTGTCGAGCAGGTCGTAGCTGTACGGCGCGACGGTGAGCTGGCAGACCCAGAGCCACAGGTCCTCCGGGCTCGCCGCCGACGTGACGCCGCGGGTCCAGCGGGCCCGGGGCACGGGCACCAGGACGTCGGCCGGGGTGTGCCGGGCGCGCTCGTCGGGCGTCGTGCCCCAGTGCTCCGGCAGCTCCACCGGGCTACCGCTCGAGGAGAGAGCGCAGCGAGCGCAGCGGCGGCAGCCAGGCGCCGGCGTCGGGCAGGGTGTCGAGGCTGACGCGCGGCAGGGGCTCGCGGAAGACGCCGTCGATGTCCTCGAGGTCGAGGAAGTCGACGATCTCCGAGGACACCGCGAACGCGGCGTACTCGCGGAACCCGATGACGGTGACCGTGACGCCCTGCGCCACCAGGTCCTCGAGCGGCTCGCGGAACGCCCGCCCGTCGCCGGAGGCCACGACGACGTGCGCGAGCCCGCCCTCGGACCGGCGCAGCTCGATGTGGGCGAGCATGTCGTCGTCGACGTCCGAGTCGTCGGCGGACTTGGGCTTCGCGAAGACCGCGAAACCGACGTTGCGCAGCGCCTCGACCCAGGGCCGCACGATCTCGGTGGAGCCCGGCACGACGTTGGTGAACACCGTGGCCTCGGCGACGCCCTCGGGCCCGGCCTCGCCGAGCAGCCAGCGGCCGACCGCGTCGAAGCGGGGCCGGAACGCCGACGTCGGACGCGTGCCGAGCAGCGAGCCGAGGCTCATGTCGATGTTCGGCGCGTCCCAGACGAGCAGCGTGCGCGCGGGCGGCGCCTCCGTCGTGGGTACCGCGCCGACACCCTCGTCGACCCGCACGTCGGCGCCGCCGGCGATGTCGGTGGGCGGGCTGGCGAGGTCGGCGGGCGACGGCGCGGGTGACACGGGGCCGACTCTAACCGCCCGGCGCCGGGTCCGATGGGTGCTCAGGACTCGCCCCCGGCAGCTTCGGTGCGCACCAGGAGGAGATCGCGGCTCGGGCGCCCCTCCTGCTCGGCGCGGGCCTCGAACTTGGTGCGCGGACGCCACGCCGGCCGCGGCGCGAAGCCGCCGTGCGGGTTCTCGAGCAGCGGCTCGGCGTCGGTCACCTCGAGCATCCACTCGGCGTAGTCGGCGACGTCGGTGGCGAGGTGCAGCGTGGCGCCGGGCGCGAGGCGGGAGGCCATGAGGGCGACGGTCGCGGGCTGGACCAGGCGGCGCTTGTGGTGCCGGCGCTTCGGCC
Source organism: Actinomycetospora sp. NBC_00405 (assembly GCF_036044095.1). Taxonomy (NCBI): domain Bacteria; kingdom Bacillati; phylum Actinomycetota; class Actinomycetes; order Pseudonocardiales; family Pseudonocardiaceae; genus Actinomycetospora; species Actinomycetospora sp. NBC_00405. Next base: position 4,413,825 of record NZ_CP107938.1, on the reverse strand, counting down.
AGGGATCGGGGTAGAAGACGCGCAGGCCGGCGAGCGAGTCCGGGGCGACGAGGTCCTCGAGCACCACGACGGCGTCGCCGCGCAACAGGCGCAGGTTGGGGAGCTCCTGCTCCTCGAGGCGCATGAGCAGCTGCGCGAGCCCGGGGGGATAGACCTCGACGGCCACGTGGTCGGCGTCGGGCTCGGCGGCGGCGAGGGCGGCGGTCGTCTCGCCCATCCCGGAGCCGATCTCGAGCCGCAGCGGGGCCCGTCGGCCGAACCAGGCGGAGGCGTCCAGCCGGCCGTCGTCGAGCGGCGGCCGTGGGCCGTCGGGGTCCCGGTCGAAGCCGGCGGCGTTCGCCCCGTACCGCGTCCAGAGGCGGTCCCAGGCCCGCTGCTGACCGGCGGTCATCCGCCCGCCGCGGTCGGTGAAGCTGACCACCGAGCGGCGCGGGACGTCCGGTCCGGACGTCGGGCGCGTGTCGTGATCGGTCTCCACGTCCTGATCCTCACATCCCGCGCCCCGGCGCGAGAGGTGCGGGACCGGTGGTGGGGTCAGGTCCTGCGCAGCGAGGCCAGCGACGCGTCGTCGGGGGTGATCCGGATACGGACGGCCGCGTCGGGCAGGCCGAGGACGGCGCCGACGAGCCTGCGAGCCGAGGCGTCGGCCTCCGCGAGGCGGTCGACCACCACCTGCTGCCCGGAAGGGCCGAAGCGCAGCGTCCATCCGCCGGAGGCGAAGGTGGCGGTCACCGCGTGCACCACATCGGTGAGTCGCGGCAGCGGCCTGGTCAGCGGCTCTGCCAGGGCGGGCGTGCGGCGCCGGGTCAAGGGGACGAGGGTCACATCCGCACATCGCGCAGATCACAGACCGGGTTAGCGGATTCGCGCGAGATGACCCGGTCGGGCGATCGGTGGTCCCCGGACGGCCTCCGTGAGGGCCTCTGTCAGGGCCCCTGTCAGGGCCTCCTCTGTCAGGGCCTCTGTCAGCGCCCGCCGCCGCCGGACGAGGGGCCGCCCTCGATCACCTGCTGACGCTGCGTCTGCCGCGCGCGGCGCTGCTGCTCGTACTGACTGCTCATCTCCGACTCGATGGTCTCGCTGCGCCGCCGGCTCCGGACGCGGGCGAGCAGCAGCAGCGTCAGCCCGTGGAGCACGCCGAGCAGGAGCATGACGCCGCCGAGCTGCGTGATGACGATCTGCACCGTGCCCTGGACGTCGAAGGGCCGGTACGTCGAGATGAGGGCGAGGAAGCCCAGCGCCACGAGGTGGAACAGCACCCCGAGCAGCCGGTTGGTCGAGACCGCCGTCTCCTCGGAGTCGAAGACGTCGCGAAGGAATCCGATCCCCGAGCGCATGAGGATCTGGCCCACCACCAAGGTGATGATCGCGCCGACCACGACGATGAAGAGATACGTGCCGGTGTCGAGCACGGGGTGCCTTCCTCGCAGGTGACGGTTGGTGAGCAGTCTCCCCCGATGGGCGATCACGCGAAACCCTCCGGAGTCCTGCCGAACCGGCCTCGCGGGCACGGTCCGGCGCCTACGCTGCCACGGCTGTGGGCCCCCTGCGCAGCGCCGTGGTCGCGACATGCCGTGCGCTGTCCCCGCGGGTGTCGCTGCCTACTGCCGACGCGGTGGAGGCGATCGCCGACCGGATGCTCGCCACGCCGTCCCTCGTCGTGGCCGGGCCCGTCTCGTCGGGCAAGTCGACGCTGGTCAACGCCCTGGTGGGACGCCGGGTCGCCCCGACGGGGGCGGGCGAGTGCACCAGGCTGACGGCCCATTACGTCCGCGGCCCGGCCGATCGGCTCGACGTCGTGCTCGTCGACGGCACGCGCCGGCCGCTGCCGCTCGCCGCGGGCGGGCGGGTGCCGGCCGCGGTCGGCGACCGGCTGGGCGTCCGCCCCGAGGACGTCGACCACCTGGTGGTGACGCTCACGAGCGCGGCGCTGGACGACCTCACGGTGATCGACACCCCGGGCACGGGCTCGGCGCGCCGACCCGGGGGTGTTCCCGGCGGCGCCCACGCCGATACGGCGCTGGTCGTGCTGCCGGCGACGGCGCACGCGGGGGACCTCGACGTGCTGCCCGGGCCCGCGGCGCACGGCCCGGCGGGGGTCGTCGCCGTGCTGGGACGCGCGGACACGGTGGGTCCCGACGACGGCCGCGACCTCGCCGTCGAGCTCGGGCGACGGCTCGGCGACCGCGTGGGGCCGGTGACCCCGGTGATCGGCCTGCTCGCCGAGACCGCGGTCACCGGGGCGCTGCGCGCGGAGGACGTCGGCGCACTGCGGGTGCTCGCGGGGGCCGACCCGGCGGTGCTCGAGGTGGCCCTGCTCGACGCCGAGCTCTTCACGACCGCCGAGCTGCCCCTGCCGGTCGAGGCCCGGACGCGGCTGCTCGAGCTGCTCGACCTGCGCGGCCTCGCCCTCGGGATCGCGCTCCTGCGCGCCGACGCCGCCGCGGGGGTCGGGGAGCTCTGCGACGCCCTGCTCGCGGCGTCCGGGCTCGCGACGCTGGTCCGACGACTGCACGACGAGGTGCGCGCCCGCAGCGACCTGCACGCGGCGACGGCCGGGGTCCGCGACCTCGCCGCGCTGGGCGAGGCCCTGGGCCGCACCGAGGCGCAGGACGGCGCCGGGCGGGGCGAGGGCACCCGGGTCGGCGCCGCGGCCGCGGCGCTGGCGCGCCGGGAGGCGTTCACCGAGCGGGCGCTGCTCGCCGCCCGGGCGCGGCTGTGGGCGGGCGCCCTGGGGCTGCCCGCCGAGCTGCTCGACGAGGTCGACCGGCTCGCCTCGGCCGGGCCCCCGGACGTCCGCGCGGGCCGCCCGGGCGCCGGTCCGGTGGAGGTGGCGGGCCACGCCGCCCGGCGCGCCGCCTGGTGGCGCGCGTACGGGTCGTGGGGCTCGCCGCGGCGCATCGCCGACCTCGCCCACGTCGTCCACCGCACCTACGTCGGGATGTGGCAGGACCTCACCGCGCAGCCCCGAGGCGCCGCGGAGCGGAGCCCGACCCGATCGAACCCCGACCCGATCGAACGGAGCGCCGCCGTGACCGGGCCGTCGTGACCGCGTCAGGGCGGGACGTCCCCGCCGAGGTCGCGCGCACCCGCGAGGCGCTGACGACGCTGCTCGCCCGTCTCGACCCGGACGCCGCCGCCCGGGCCGCAGCCCCGCCCCCGCCGGCGCGGCCGACCGTGGTGCTCGCCGGTGCGCCCGCTCGGGGTCGCCGGGAGCTGCTGGCGGCGCTGCTCGGTCTGGACGAGGTCACCGTCGGGCACGCCACCCACGACGACCTCGGCGTGCCGCTGCTCGAGGAGCTGGACCTCGTCGTCCCCGCCCGCGGCCCCGACCCCGGGAGCTGGCCGGTCGACGGCGCCACCGCGGCGCTCGTGCTCGCCGACGCCGCCGCCCCGCTCGGCGCCGAGGAGCTCGACGCGCTCGCCCGCGCGGCCGGCCGGGTGGACACCGTGGTGTTCGCGCTGACCCGCACCGAGGCGCACCGCGGCTGGCGCACGGTGCTCGAGGCCGACCGCGCCCTGGTCGCCGAGCACGTCCCGCGCCTCACGGGTGCGCCGTGGTTCCCGGTCTCCGCCGAGCTCGCCCGCCGCGCCGGCACCGCGACGCCGGAGGCGGCCGAGGCGCTCCGCCGGCGCTCCGGCCTCGCCGCCCTGCAACGCGAGCTGCACCGCCTCGTCGCGCGCCGGCGCCGGATGCTCGCCGAGGCCAACGCGCTGCGCCTGCTCGCCGCCGGGCTGGACGGCGTCGCGGCGCGGGCCGAGGCGACCCGGAGCGCCCTGCGCGCCCCGGCCGACGGCGTCGGCGACCTCGCCCGCCGTCGTGACGAGCTCCTCGCCGCCCGGGCCGCGCTGCGCCGTGACCACCACACGCGCTGGCGCGCGGACCTCGCCGCCGCCCGCGTGGCCGCCGCCGACGACCTCGCCGCGCGCGTCCGCGCCCTCGGGACGGCCATGCGCGGGCGCATCGACGACGCCGACCGCCCCGGGCTCGCCGCGATGCCGCGGGAGCTCGCCGGGGAGGTCGAGACGCTGGCGGCCGCCGTGGTCGAGGGCCTCGGCACGCGCCTGCGCGCGCTGGTCGCGGCGACCCTCGCCGACCTCGTCCCGGCCGGTGAGCTGCCGTCCCTGCGGGTTGCCGATCTCGGGGCCACCGACGTCGCCGGGTCCGGCCTGGTGCCACCCCCGCGGACCCGTCCCGCCGAGGACCGCCTGCTCGTCGTGGCGGGCGCGTCGGGCGGGCTCGGGCTCTCCCGCCTGGCGCTGCTGCCGCTGCTCGCCGTCCCGATCGCGCCGGTCGCGCTCGGTGCCGCGCTCGTCCCGGTATCGGTGGGGCTCGGGCTCGGCGCGGCGGGCTGGGTCGCGCGGGCCCGGCGCCTCGCCGCCGACCGCGCGCACCTGCGCCAGTGGACGGCGGAGGCGCTCGCGGAGGTGCGCGGCGACCTCGACCGCGTCCTCGCCGACGCCCTCATCACCACCGAGCGGGAGGTCACGCTCGCCCTCGACGCGGCGCTCGAGCACCGCGCGCGGGATCTCGACGACGCGCTGGCCGCCGCGGAGCGCGCCGTGCGGCACGCGGGCGCCGACCGGACCGCCGCCGACCGCGTCGCCGCGCACACCGCGACGGAGGCCCGCGAGGGGCGCGACCGCGCCGAGACGCTGCTGCGACGGCTGGCCGCGCTGCGGGACCGCGTGGACGTCCCCGAACCGCACCCACGCATCGAGCCCGCGACCTAGTCTCGCGGACATGGTCGAGCTGCCCGACGACTCCGCACTCAACCCCGAGGCGCACGTCGATCCGGGTGGCCCCGCCGCGGAGCTGCTCGTCGCGGCGCCCGACGGCCCGCACGCGCTCGGTCCGGCCACGGTCGACAGCGACGCCGACGGCCGCGCCGACACCGCCGTGGTCGCCGGGCCGGACGCCCTCGAGCTGGGCACGGACGTCGACGGCGACGGGCGCGTCGACGTGCTCACGCGCGTGCTCGCCGACGGCACGGCCACCACCGCCACCACGCCCGGACTGCCGGGCGAGGGCTGGGACGAGGGCCCGCCCCCGCCCGCGCCGACCATCGATCCGGTCACCGGACGGTGGGTCCGCGGCGGTTGATCCTCGGGGTCGGTCGCTCCCGGACGGTAGGTTCGGCGCCCGTGGAGAGCTCCGCGACGCACGCGGTCGGCCACCCGGTCGACCAGGACTTCCTCGCCCTGCCCCTCACGGCCCTCGCCGACGCCGCGCTCGACGCCGCGCGCCGGGGCGGGGCCCAGCACGCCGACCTGCGCGTGCACCGTCTGCGCACCCAGCACCTCGAGCTGCGCGACGGCCGGGTGGTGGTGGCCGCCGACTCCGAGACCCTCGGGCTGGCCGTACGCGTGCTGCGCGACGGCGTGTGGGGGTTCGCCGCCCACGTCGACCTGACGCCCGAGGTCGCGGTAGCCACGGCGCGGCGGGCGCTCGACGTCACCGCGACTCTCGCGTCGCTGGCCACCGAGCGCGTCACGCTCGCCGACGAGCCCGTGCACGCGGGAGCGGTCTGGGTCTCGCCGTACGACGTCGACCCCTGGGCCGTCGACGTCGCCGAGAAGATCGCCCTGCTCACCGACCGGTCGGCGGCCCTGCTCGCGGCGTCCGGCGTCGACCACGTCTCGGCGAGCCTCGTACAGGTCAAGGAGCAGAGCTTCTACGCCGACACGGCCGGCACCACGACCACCCAGCAGCGCGTGCGCGTCGACCCCGACATCTCGATCACCACGGTCGACCGGGCCGGTGGGGCCTTCGAGTCGCTGCGCACCCTCGCACCCCCGGCCGGGCGCGGCTGGGAGTACCTCACCGGCACCGGCTGGGACTGGGGCGCCGAGCTCACCGAGCTCCCGGAGCTGCTCGCGGAGAAGGTGCGGGCGCCGAGCGTCGAGGCGGGCCCCACCGACCTCGTCATCGACCCCACCAACCTCTGGCTCGTCATCCACGAGTCGATCGGGCACGCCACCGAGTACGACCGCGCCATCGGCTACGAGGCGGCCTACGCCGGCACGAGCTTCGCGACCCCCGACAAGCTCGGCACCCTGCGCTACGGCAGCGACGTCCTCACGGTCACCGGCGACCGCACCGTCCCCCACGGCCTCGCGAGCGTCGGCTACGACGACGACGGTGTGGCCGCGCAGGAGTTCGACCTCGTCCGCGACGGCGTGCTCGTCGGCTACCAGGTCGACCGGTCGTTCGCGCCGCGCCTCGGCCTCGACCGGTCGAACGGCTGCGCCTACGCCGACTCCGCGGAGCACGTGCCCCTGCAGCGGATGGCGAACGTATCGCTGCAGCCCGACCCCGTCACCGACCGGCCGACGTCGGACCTCATCGGCGCGGTGGAGGACGGCCTCTACGTCGTCGGCGACCGCTCCTGGTCGATCGACATGCAGCGCTACAACTTCCAGTTCACCGGGCAGCGCTTCCACCGGATCCGCGGCGGCGAGCTGGTCGGGCAGGTCCGCGACGTCGCCTACCAGGCGACGACCACCGACTTCTGGGGCTCGCTCGAGGCCGTCGGCGGGCCCTCGACGTGGCGCCTCGGCGGTGCGTTCAACTGCGGGAAGGCCCAGCCCGGCCAGGTCGCACCGGTCAGCCACGGCTGTCCGTCGGCCCTGCTGCGCGGCGTGACCGTCCTCAACACCGGGAGCGGATCGTGAGCACCACCGGATCGGCCCTCGTCGAGCGCGCCCTCGCGATCGCGGCCGCGCAGGTGCCGGACGCGGGCGCGGTCGCCCTGGTCCGCGAGGTCTCCGAGGCCGTCGTGCGGTGGGCGAACTCCACGATGACCACGAACGGCAACACCGTCGAGCGACGGCTCTCGGTGGTCGTGCTCGTGCCCCTCGAGGGCGGCACCGGCGCGGGTGTCGCGACCGTCCCGGCCCCGACGGGACTCGCCGACGGGCCGGAGGGCGACGCGGTGCTCACCGACGCCGTCGCGGGCGCGGTGCAGGCCGCCCGCCGGGCCGGTCCCGCCCGCGACGCGGCGCCGCTGCCCGAGCCCTCCGGCGCCGCCGACGCGCACTGGGACGAGGGCGCCGAGGACACCTCGACCGCCGTCTTCGCCCGGCTCGCCGAGGAGCTCGGCGCGTCCTTCCGACCCGGCGAGGCGTCGTTCGGATTCGCCGACCACCGCGTCACGACGACGTGGCTGGGCACCTCCGCGGGGGTCCGCCGCCGCTGGGTCGAGCCGTCCGGGTCGGTCGAGCTCAACCTCAAGGACCCGTCCACGGGCACGTCGGTCTGGGGCGGGGAGGGTGCGACCGACATCGCCACGGTCGATGTCGCCGCCCTCGTCGGACGTCTACGGAACCGGCTGCCGTGGGGTGCCCGGCGGATCGACCTCCCGGCCGGGCGCTACGAGACGCTGCTGCCGCCGTCCGCGGTGTCCGACCTGATGATCTACCTCGCCTGGTCGATGGGCGGGCGGCCCGCGCAGGAGGGCCGCTCGGCCTTCTCGCGCGCCGGCGGTACCCGCGTCGGCGAGCGGCTCGGGGACCTGCCCCTGACGCTCGCGGGCGACCCGGCCGGCGCCGGGTTCGCCGACCTCGCCTACACCCCGGTGCTCGCGACGACCTACTCCGGCGACGAGGTCTCGGTGTTCGACAACGGCGCCACCACCGGGCGTGTGGAGTGGGTGCGCGACGGCACGGTCGCGACACTCGCCTACCCGCGGGCGGCGGCCACCGAGTACGGGGCGTCGTTCGCGGCGCCCACCGACAACCTCGTGCTCACCGGCGGTGACGACGCCACGGTCGAGGAGATGGTGGCGACCACCGGACGCGGCCTGCTGCTGACCTGCCTCTGGTACATCCGCGAGGTCGACCCGACGACGCTGCTCCTCACCGGCCTGACCCGCGACGGCGTCTACCTGGTGGAGGGCGGCGAGATCGTCGGCGAGGTGAACAACTTCCGCTTCAACGAGTCGCCGCTCGACCTCCTGCGCCGCGCCACCGAGGCCGGCGCCACCGAGCGCACGCTGCCGCGCGAGTGGAAGGACTGGTTCACCCGCGCCGCCATGCCCCCGCTGCGCATCCCCGACTTCCACATGACCTCGGTGTCCCTCGGCCGTTGATGGGCTCCGCCCACGTGAGGGTTCTGGGTCGTCCCGGCTACCCGAACCACTCACGTGCGCGAAGCGCATCATGGAGGGCGTGATCCGGTCGGTGATGCGCTACACCGCGCCCCAGACGGCGTGGGAGGCCGAGGTCCCCGTCCGCGGGGACGTCGCCGCGCTCGCGACGCTGCTCGCCGAGGGCGGGGCGGTGGTCCTCACCGGCGCCGGGATCTCCACCGACTCGGGCATCCCCGACTACCGGGGCCCGACGAGCGCGCAGCGCCGCCACGCCCCGATGACCTACGACGCGTTCGTCGGCGACCCCGTCGCCCGGCACCGCTACTGGGCCCGCAGCCACGCCGGCTGGCCGCAGATCGCCGGCGCCCCGCCCAACGACGGGCACCGGGCCGTCGCGTCCCTGCAGCGCGCGGGCCTGCTGACCGGCGTCATCACCCAGAACGTCGACGGGCTGCACCAGAAGGCGGACGCGCGCGACGTCGTCGAGCTGCACGGGGCACTGGGTCGCGTCGTCTGCCTCGGCTGCCGCGCGGCGCTGGGACGCGAGCGGGTCCAGGAGGACCTCGCCGCCCTGAACCCGGACTTCGACACGCGGGCCACGGAGATCAACCCGGACGGCGACGCCGAGCTGCCGGACGCCGAGCTCGACCGCTTCACGATGGCCGGCTGCCCGTCCTGCGGCGACGGGCCGCTGAAGCCCGACGTCGTCTTCTTCGGCGAGACCGTGCCGCGCCCCCGGGTCGACCACTGCTTCGAGCTCGTCGAGCGGGCGCGCTCGCTGGTCGTCCTCGGCTCCTCGCTGACGGTGATGTCGGGGTTGCGCTTCGTGCGCGCCGCGGCCCGCCGTGATCTCCCCGTCGCCGTCGTGACCGCCGGCCCCAGCCGGGCCGACGACGCCGCCACCATCCGTCTCACCGAGGCGCTCGGAGAGGTCCTGCCTGCGACGTTGACCATGCTCGGCCTCGGCGAACGAGCCTGAATCGTTCAGCTTGATCGTGTAAGTGAGTCCCCCGACAGCGACTCGGCGGTGTCGCGGAGAAGAAGTCTCGTTAACGTCGGAGACCACCATCGGAGGCTGATCCCGGGCACGTCGCCGTGTCGGGGGTTTCTTCCGTTCCCGAGGCGACCGGGCCGCTTCGCGGTCTCGGCGTTCGGCGATCGAGCGACCGAGGAGACGCATGACTGCCGTTCCGACAATCCAGGGACTCGACAACCCGCCGATCCGACGCCGCGAGGTGCTCGACTGGGTGAACGAGGTCGCGGACCTCACCACGCCCGACAGTGTCGTGTGGTGTGACGGGTCCCAGGACGAGTGGGACCGGCTCACCTCCGAGCTCGTCGAGGCCGGGACCTACGTCCAGCTCGACCCGGCCAAGAAGCCGAACTCGTTCCACGCCGCCTCCGACCCCGACGACGTCGCGCGCGTCGAGGAGCGCACCTTCATCTGCTCGGTCAACGAGGCCGACGCGGGGGTCACCAACAACTGGATGGACCCGGCCGAGATGAAGGCCACGATGAGGGAGCTCTACCGCGGCTGCATGCGCGGTCGGACGATGTACGTCATCCCGTTCTGCATGGGGCCGGTGAACGCCGAGCACCCGAAGCTGGGCGTCGAGATCTCCGACAGCGCCTACGTCGTCACCTCGATGCACATCATGACCCGCATGGGCCCGGAGGTGCAGCGACGCCTCGACGAGGGCGACACCGAGTGGGTCCCGGCGCTGCACTCGGTCGGCGCCCCCCTCGAGCGCGGCCAGCAGGACGTCAAGTGGCCGTGCAACGACACGAAGTACATCAGCCACTTCCCGGACACCCGCGAGATCTGGAGCTTCGGCTCCGGGTACGGCGGCAACGCGCTGCTCGGCAAGAAGTGCTACTCGCTGCGGATCGCGTCGGCGATGGCGCGCGACGAGGGCTGGCTCGCCGAGCACATGCTGATCCTCAAGCTGATCAGCCCGGAGGACAAGGCGTACTACATCGCGGCCGCGTTCCCGTCGGCCTGCGGCAAGACGAACCTCGCGATGCTGCAGCCCACCATCCCGGGCTGGCGCGCGGAGACCGTCGGTGACGATATCGCCTGGATGCGCTTCGGTGCCGACGGCCGGCTCTACGCGGTGAACCCGGAGTTCGGCTTCTTCGGCGTGGCGCCCGGGACGAACTGGAAGACCAACCCGAACGCGATGCGCACCATCGAGCAGGGCAACGCCCTGTTCACCAACGTCGCGCTGACCGACGACAACGACGTGTGGTGGGAGGGGCTCGAGGGCGATCCCGAGCACCTCACCGCGTGGACCGGGGACGACTGGACGCCCGGCTCGGCCAAGCCGGCGGCCCATCCGAACTCGCGCTACACCGTGCCGATCTCGCAGTGCCCCGTCGTCGCGCCCGAGTGGGACGACCCGCAGGGCGTGCCGATCTCGGCGATCCTCTTCGGCGGCCGCCGCAAGACGACGATCCCGCTGGTTACGGAGTCCTTCGACTGGCAGCACGGCACCTTCATGGGCGCCACGATGTCGAGCGAGATGACCGCCGCGGCCAAGGGCGGCAAGGGCCAGGTCCGCCGCGACCCGATGGCGATGCTGCCCTTCCTCGGCTACAACGTCGGCGACTACTTCCAGCACTGGGTGGACGTGGGCAAGAACGCCGACGCCACCAAGCTCCCGTCGATCTTCTACGTCAACTGGTTCCGCCGGGGCGAGGACAACCGCTTCCTGTGGCCCGGGTTCGGCGAGAACAGCCGCGTGCTGAAGTGGATCATCGAGCGCCTCGAGGGCAAGGCCGCGGCGACCGAGACGCCGATCGGTCACGTCCCGAGCGCCGACCAGATCGACGTCGAGGGTCTCAGCGAGCCGATGGAGGACATCGAGGCGTCGTTGCGCTTCGACGTCGACGAGTGGCGCGAGGAGCTGCCCCTCATCGAGGAGTGGTTCTCCAAGATCGGCGAGAAGCTGCCGACCTCCATGCGCGACGAGCTCGAGTCCCTCAAGCAGCGCCTCGACGCGAGCTGATCCGCTCTCCCCGACCGCACGACACGGCGCCCTCGCTGCTCACGGGAGCAGCGAGGGCGCCGTGCGTTCGTCCGGGATCAGCAGCAGCGTCCCTGTGGGTGGCGTTCCTGGTGGTCGGTGCGCGCCCGCCAGAAGGCCCGCTCACTCATCGGCGGCTCGTCGTGACCGGCACGCGCGTGGTGCGCGAGGTACCGGTCGTAGGCGTCGGCCCCGAGCACCCCGCGGAACCACCAGCGCACGGCCCGGTATCCCTGCCCGAGTGCGGCGACCATCAGTGCCCTCCTCCCCGGGTCGGCGCCCCCGCCGAGGCGAGCCACTGCTTCTCGAGCTCCTTCTCCGACGGGGTGGGGATCAGGCCCGAGGGCCCGTAGCGCCGCGACGGCACGGGCTCGTCCTCCTTGCCCGGGGACCCGCCCGACCGGACCGAGCGCACGGCGGCGACGGTCGCGGCCGCGAGCACGATCAGGGTCAGCACCAGGAAGATGATCGACAGGCTGCCCTGGATGAACGTGTTGCGCACGACCGCCTCCATCTGGGCGGGGTTGCGCGCCGCACCCATGCTGGTGCGGCCCGCGGCGATCGCGTCCCGGTAGGCGAAGTGCTGGGCCCAGTACCCGACGCCCGGCACCGGGGAGAAGATCTTGTACAGCGACGCGGTCACCGTGATCACCGCGACGGCGACCAGGGGCACCAGCACGATCCACAGGTACTGCACGGTGCCGCGGCGCGCGATGATCGCGAGACACACCGCGAGTGCGATGGCCGCGAGCAACTGGTTGGCGATCCCGAACAGCGGGAAGAGCGTGTTGATCCCGCCCAGCGGATCGGTCACTCCCATGATCAGGATGCCGCCCCAGCCGCCGACCATGACGACCGTCCCGATCCACGCCCCGGTGCGCCAGGAGGTGTCGCGGAAGCGCGGGACGAACGTCCCCACCGCGTCCTGCAGCATGAAGCGCGCCACCCGGGTGCCGGCGTCGACGGCGGTGAGGATGAACAGCGCCTCGAACATGATCGCGAAGTGGTACCAGAAGCTCGCGAGCGCGGCGCCGCCGAGGAACTGCGACAGGATCTGGGACAGGCCCAGCGCCAGCGTCGGCGCACCTCCGGTCCGCGAGATGATGCTCTGCTCGCCCACCATCGCCGCGGTCCCGGCCAGCTGCTGGGGGGCGATGTCGACGCCCGCCAGCCCGAGCGAGTTGACCCACACCGCCGCGGTCTCGACCGTGCCGCCGGTCAGCGCCGTGGGCGCGTTCATCGCGAAGTAGATGCCGCGGTCGATGGAGATGGCCGCGACCAGGGCCATGATCGCGACGAACGACTCCATGAGCATGCCGCCGTAGCCGATGAAGCGCGTCTGGCGCTCCTTCTCGATCAGCTTCGGCGTCGTGCCCGACGAGATGAGCGCGTGGAAGCCGGAGAGCGCCCCGCAGGCGATCGTCACGAACAGGAAGGGGAACAGCGGACCGGGGACGACCGGCCCGTCCGACCGGGTGGCGAACTCGCTGAACGCGGGGGTGGCGACGTCCGGCCGCACCACGACGACCGCGACGGCGAGCAGGACGATCGTGCCGATCTTCATGAACGTCGACAGGTAGTCGCGGGGTGCGAGCAGCATCCACACCGGCAGCACCGCGGCGACCACGCCGTAGATCACGACACACCAGGCGAGGGTCGTACGGCTGAGGGTGAACGCCTCGGCCAGCCCGCTCTCGGAGATCCAGCCGCCGGCGATGATCGCGAGCAGGAGGAGGGCCACCCCGATCCCGGAGACCTCGCCGACCTTGCCGGGTCGCAGGTAGCGCAGGTAGAAGCCCATGAACAGCGCGATCGGGATCGTCATGGCCACCGAGAACACGCCCCAGGGGCTCTCGCCCAGGGCCTGGACGACGACCAGCGCGAGCACCGCGATGAGGATGATCATGATGGCGAGCGTCGCGATCACCGCGGCGGCACCGCCGATGACCCCGAGCTCGTCGCGCGCCATCTGGCCCAGCGAGCGCCCGCCGCGGCGCATCGAGAAGAACAGCACCAGGTAGTCCTGGACCGCCCCGGCCAGCACCACGCCGACGATGATCCAGATGGTGCCCGGCAGGTACCCCATCTGCGCGGCGAGCACCGGACCGACGAGCGGGCCCGCGCCCGCGATCGCCGCGAAGTGGTGCCCGTAGAGCACCCGGCGGTCGGTCGGCAGGTAGTCCTGCCCGTTCTCGGAGTGCTCGGCCGGGGTGGCGCGCCGGTCGTCGGGCTTGAGCAGCTTGCGCTCGATGTAGGTCGAGTAGAAGCGGTAGGCGATGAGGTAGGTGGCCACCGCGGCGAACACGAACCAGATCGCGTTGACCGTCTCGCCCCGGACGAGCGCGACCATCACCCAGCCCAGGCCGCCGAGCAGGGCGATCACCGCCCAGACGGCGATCCGCGCGGGCGTCCAGCGCCGGCGCTCGTGCTCGAGCACCTCGTCGTCGACCGCCGGTGGCAGTTCCTGGTCGGGCGGCGCGGCCACGCCGCCCGATCCTCCTGACGTCGTCGTCATCGCGACCTCCGCTCGGAACGGATCGGACTTCCGGGGAGGATAGGTCCTGGGACGCCGCGGTGTCCTTGATCAATTCACGCGAAGTGTCCGCTCGGTGACCGTCCGCCGTGTGCGCCTACGCTCTGCCCGCATGGACCAGCTCGGTCGGCCGCCGTTCCGGCCGACCCCCGCCGCCGGCACGCTGGCCGACGTCTCGCCCTCCCTGGCCGCCGCGCTCGGCGTCGAGGGGTTCGACGACCACCTCGGCGTCGGGCCGGCGCGCGGCACGGCGCTGATGCTCGTCGACGGGCTGGGCGCGGACCTGCTCGCCGAGCACGCCGACCGGGCACCGGTCCTGGCCGAGCTCGCGGCGCGCGGGCAGACGCTGCTGGCCGGGTTCCCGTCGACGACGGCCGTCAGCGTCACGAGCCTCGGCACCGGCCTGCCCTCGGGCGAGCACGGCATCGTCGGCTACAGCATGGGCGTGCCGCCGCTCGACGACCCGGGCGCGCCGGCGGAGACGGTGCTCAACACCCTGCGCTGGTGCGCCCACGGGGCCACCGACCCCGTCGACCTGCGGCGCGAGCTCCCGCCCGAGGAGGTGCAGGCCGCCCCGACGGTGATGCAGCGCGCCGCCCGGGCCGGGGTCGCGGTCACCACGATCGCCCCGGAGATCCAGCGTCGCTCCGGCCTCACCCGGGCGGCGTTGCGGGGCGGCCGGTTCCACGGGGTGTCGGCCCTGGGCGACCTGGCCGCCGCGGTGCTCGACGCGCTCGCCCCGGGAGCGGCCGGGGAACGCGCGTTCTGCTACGCCTACCACGGCGACCTCGACATGCTCGGGCACACGTTCGGCCCGGGCTCGACGCCGTGGCTGATGCAGCTCACGGTGATCGACCGGCTCGTCGGCGCCATCGCCGAGGAGCTGCCGTCGGACACGCTGCTCGCCGTCGTCGCCGACCACGGCATGGTCGGCACCGACTCCGGCTGGCGGATCGACCTCGACACCAGCCCCGAGCTCCTCACCGGGGTCCGCCGGCTCGCGGGCGAGGCCCGCGTGCGCCACGTGTTCACCGCCGCGGGTGCCGCCGACGACGTGGCCGCGGCCTGGCGCTCCGAGGTCGGCGACGCGGCGTGGGTGCGCACGCGCGACGAGGCGATCGATGAGGGCTGGTTCGGCCTCGAGGTCACCGACACCGCCCGCGGGCGCATCGGCGACGTCGTCGCGGCGGCCCAGGGGAACTGGACGCTCGTGCGCTCCCGCATCGAGCCGATGGAGACCGCGCTGGTCGGCCACCACGGCTCGCTCACCGACGCCGAGCAGCGCGTCCCGCTGCTGCTCGCCCGGGGCTGACGGTCCGTACGATCGGGCCCCGATGAGCGAGGAACCGTCGGCCGACGTCCGGGAACTGGCCACGCGCGTGTTCGACATGGCCCGCGACGGCGACGCCGCCTCACTGGCGGCCTACCTCGACGCCGGGGTGCCCGTCGACCTGACCAACGAGAAGGGCGACACGCTCGTCATGCTCGCCGCGTACCACGGGCACGCCGACGCGGTGGCCGTGCTGGCCGCCCGCGGGGCGGACGTCGACCGTCTCAACGACCGCGGTCAGGCGCCCGTCGCCGGCGCGGTCTTCAAGGGCGAGGACGCCGTGGTCCGCGTCCTCGTCGAGGCGGGCGCCGACCCCCTCGCCGGGCACCCCACGGCCGTCGACACCGCCCGGATGTTCGGCCGCGAGGACCTGCTGGCCCTGCTCACAACGCCTTGAGGATGTCCTCCACGCGCGCCTTCGCGTCACCGAAGATCATCGATGTGTTCGCGCGGAAGAACAGCGGGTTCTGCACACCCGCGTAGCCCACCGCCATCGAGCGCTTGAACACGACGACGTTCTTGGCCTCCCACACGCGCAGGACGGGCATGCCGGCGATCGGGCTGCCCGGGTCCTCCATCGCGGCGGGGTTGACCGTGTCGTTGGCCCCGATGACGAGCACGACCGAGGTCGACGCGAGGTCGTCGTTGATCTCGTCCATCTCGAGGACGACGTCGTAGGGCACCTTGGCCTCGGCGAGCAGCACGTTCATGTGCCCCGGCAGGCGCCCGGCGACGGGGTGGATGCCGAACCGGACCTCGATCCCGCGCTCGACGAGCCGCCGGGTGAGGTCCGCGACCGGGTACTGCGCCTGGGCCACCGCCATGCCGTAACCCGGGACGATGACCACCGACGACGCCTCGGTGAGCATCTCCGCCACGGCGTCGGCGTCGACCTCGCGGTGCTCGCCCTCCTCCGTGCCCGACGACGCCGTGCCCGACTCGACGCCGAACCCGCCCGCGATGACCGAGAGGAACGAGCGGTTCATCGCCTGGCACATGACGTAGGAGAGGTACGCACCCGAGGACCCGACGAGGGCGCCGGTGACGATGAGCAGGGTGTTGTCGAGCAGGAACCCCGACGCGGCCGCGGCCCACCCCGAGTAGCTGTTGAGCATCGACACGACGACCGGCATGTCGCCGCCACCGATCGACGCGACGAGGTGCCAGCCCAGCGCCAGGGCGACCGCGGTGATCGCGATCATCAGGCCGAGCGAGGGCGTCACGGTGAAGGCGACGGTCAGCGCGGCGAACGCGACGAGCGCGCCCAGGTTGAGGGCGTTCTTGCCCGGCAGCGTCAGCGGGCGTGACTTCATCCGCCCGGAGAGCTTGCCGTAGGCGACGATCGAGCCGGTGAACGTCACCGCGCCGATGAAGACGCCGATGCCGACCTCGACGGAGTGGATCCCGAGGAGCTCGGTGGGCACGGTCGTCTGCGCCGGACCGACCGCCTCCACCTCGAGGTAGCCGTTCCACCCCACCAGCACGGCCGCGAGGCCGACGAAGCTGTGCAGCAGCGCGATGAGCTCGGGCATGCCCGTCATCTCGACGACCCGCGCGCGCCAGAGCCCGATGCCGCCGCCGACGACCATCGCGACGGCGAGGAGCGCGATCGCCCCTGCCGTGAGCGACTCGGCAGCGAGCACCACGGTCGCGACGAGGGCGACGGCCATGCCGGCGATGCCGTAGGCGACGCCCGCCCGCGCGGTCTCGTGTCGGGAGAGCCCGGCGAGACTCATCACCGTCAGCAGGGCTGCGACGATGTAGGCGGCCGTGGCTGCGCTCCCGGCGCTCATGAGGCAGGCCCCTTCGTGAACATCGCGAGCATCCGGCGGGTCACCGCGAAGCCACCGACGATGTTGATGCTGGCCAGCAGGATCGCCACGAACGCGAGCACCGAGACGACCGCGCCGTGCTGCCCGAACTGCAGCAGCGCCCCGACCACCACGACGCCGGAGATCGCGTTCGTCACCGACATCAGCGGCGTGTGCAGGGCGTGGTGGACCTTGCCGATGACGTAGTAGCCGATCACGACGGCCAGCACGAACACCGTGAGGTTGGTGGCGAGTGCCGGCGGCGCGAAGGCCGTCGCGGCGAAGAGCACTGCGAACGCCACGGCGATCAGCGTGTAGCGCCGGGCCGGGGAGGTCGGCTTCGCGGGCGCCACCACCGGCGTCGACGCCGCAGGCTCGACCGGCGCGCCCGGCGCCGCCGACACCGAGATCGGCGGCGGGGGCCAGAGCACCTCGCCGTGGTGGGTGACGGTGACCCCGCGGACCACGACGTCGTCGAGGTCGAGCACCAGCCGCCCGTCCTTCTCCGGGACGAGGAGCCTGAGCAGGTTGACGAGGTTCGTGCCGTAGAGCTGGGAGGCCTGCGCGGGCAGCCGGGCCGCGAGGTCGGTGTCGCCGACGATGATGACGCCGTTCTCGGTGACGACGACCTCGTCGGCCACCGAGCCCTCGACGTTGCCGCCCTGGCCCGCGGCCATGTCCACCACGACGCTGCCGGGCTTCATGAGCGCGACGTCGGCGGCGGTGAGCAGCCGCGGCGCCGCGCGGCCCGGGATCAGCGCGGTGGTGATGACGACGTCGACGTCCGCGGCCTGCTCGGTGTAGATCTCGGCGGCCCGGGCGTCGTAGGCCTCCGAGGTCGCGCGGGCGTACCCGTCGGAGGACTCCTGCGCCGCGTCTCCAGCCTCCACGGCGAGGAAGTCGCCCCCCAGGGAGTGGACCTGCTCGGCGACCTCGGGCCTCGGGTCGGTGGCCCGCACGACGGCGCCGAGACTGGACGCCGCCCCGATCGCGGCGAGGCCGGCGACCCCGGCCCCGGCGACGAGCACCTTGGCCGGCGGCACCTTGCCCGCGGCGGTGACCTGCCCGGTGAAGAAGCGGCCGAAGCGGTGCGCGGCCTCGACCACCGCGCGGTAGCCGGCGATGTTGGCCATCGAGCTCAGCACGTCCAGCGACTGCGCGCGGGAGATGCGCGGGACGGCGTCGGTGGCGAGGACCGTGATCCCGCGACGCGCGAGGTCGGCGAGCAGGTCCGGGTTCCGCGCGGGCCCGACCATGGCGATCAGCGTCGTGCCCGGGGCGAGGCGGTCGAGGTGCTCGGCGTCCGGCGTGCGCAGCGCGAGCAGGACGTCGGCGGACCAGGGATCCCCGATCTCCGCGCCGGCCGCCGCGTAGGCGTCGTCGGTGAAGCTCGCGCGCTCCCCCGCCCCCGGCTCGACGACGACCGTCGCCCCGAGGTCGATCAGACCCACCACCGTGGCCGGCGTTGCGGCCACCCGGGTCTCGCGGGCCCCGGGCTCCCGGGGGACACCGATGCGCACCGTCGCGCTCCTCTGCTCTCTCGCCCGCCACGTGCGCCGTCACCAGCAACGACGCCGCGCGGACCGCCCGGACGTTCGTCCGAACGGGCTGCTGATGGCGACCCTAATCTCACGTCCGAGAAACATCCGCGTGGAGGTCCTGTGTCACATCTCCGACGATCGTCGCCGCGCCGTGGAGGGCGCACCGTCCTCGACAGGTGCCGGGGACGGCGCCACGCTCGCCGACGTGCCCGACGTGCCCGACGTGCCCGACGTGCCCGACGTGCCCGACGTGCCCGACGAGCTCGAGCAGCGACTCGACGACCTCCGCGCGCAGGCCTCCGACCGCATCCCCATGCGCGAGCTGTTCGCCCTCGCGAAGGCCTTCCCCGCCGCCTCGGTCGCGGACATGGAGCACCTGCTGGACGGCCCCATCCACGAGCACAAGGTCGTCGCCGTCAGCCCATGGACTTCCCGCGCGCGCCGGAAGAAGATCGACGACGAGGAGCTGGTGCAGAAGGCCGTCGGCGGATGGGTGCGCGAGGCGGGCAAGCGCGACGGCGCGGCCCTACGCGCCCTGCTCGACACGCACGCGGCGACGATGCCGCGCACGGCGCTGCGCTACGCCGTCGAACAGCTGCCCGCCGAGGAGAAGGCCCACCACCTGGGCCTCCGCGGCCACTGACCGGACCCGGAATCCGGACGCGAGCCCACGACGTTGTACCCAACATGCGTGATCCCGTCCTCTCGGTCCTCGACCTCTCCCCGGTCCCCTCCGGCACGCCGACCTCGGCGGCGCTGCACGAGACCATCGAGCTGGGGAAGACCGTCGAGCGAGCCGGCTACCGGCGGATGTGGCTCGCCGAGCACCACGGCATCCCGAGCGTCGCGAGCTCCAGCCCCGAGATCCTGATCCAGGCGGTCGCGAGCGCGACGAGCACGCTGCGCGTCGGGTCCGGCGGGATCATGCTGCCGAACCACAGCCCGCTGAAGGTCGCCGAGACGTTCCGCGCGCTGGAGGGGCTCCACCCGAACCGCATCGACCTCGGCATCGGCCGCGCCCCGGGCACCGACCCGCGCACCGCGATCGCGCTGCGGCGCAGCCGCGAGGCCCTGACGGCCGACGACTTCCCCGAGCAGTTCGCCGAGCTCCGCGGCTACGTCGACGGCTTCCCCGAGGAGCACCCCTTCGCCGGGATCGTCGCCATGCCGAACGACGTCCCGTTGCCGCCGGTGTGGATCCTCGCGTCGAGCTACTACGGCGGGCAGGCCGCGGCCGCCTTCGGCACGGGCTTCGCCTACGCCGGACACTTCGGCGGCGCGGACCCGGGCCAGGCGACCCGGATCTACCGCGAGCAGTTCCGCCCGAGCGACGCCGCGGGCGCCCAGGACCCGCACGTCATCCTCGCCGCCGCGGTCATGTGCCACGAGGACCCGGAGCGCGCCCGCGCCATGGGCCGCGCGCACGCCCTGTCGATGGCCCGCCTGCGCACCGGCAACCCGGGCCCGCTGCCGAGCCCGGAGGAGGCCATGGCGCACGACTGGAGCCCCGCCGAGCTGCAGGTCGAGCAGTCCATGGCGTCGAAGATGACGGCCGGCACCCCCGACGAGGTCCGCGACGACCTCGAGCGCCGGGCCCGCGAGGCGGACGCGGACGAGGTCATGCTCGTGACGCCGATCCACGACATCGCCGAGCGGCGCCGTTCGTACGAGCTGGTGGCGCAGGCCTTCGGCGTGTCCGGGCCCGGCGTGACGAACGCCCCGCCGTCGCTCGCCCAGGTGTAGTGCTCGTGTAACCGCCCGGAAACAGCTCCCCCGCAGCGTGGGGGCATGCCCGCGACCACCACCGGGGCGGCCACCCCGGTGCCGACCCACTGCCCGTACTGCTCGCTGCAGTGCGGGATGACGCTGACCCCGCGGGAGCAGGGTGCCGGCCCGGTGCTCGAGGTGGCGGGCGCGAACTTCCCCACCAACCGCGGCGGGCTCTGCGAGAAGGGCCTGTCGTCGGCCGAGCTGATCGACCACCCGGACCGGCTGACGACGCCCCTGGTCCGCGACCACCGCGACGCGCCCTTCCGCGAGGCCACCTGGGACGAGGCCTACGACCGCATCGCGACGGCGCTGACCGTCGCCCAGGAACGCCACGGCCGCGACGCCGCGGGGCTCTTCGGCGGGGGCGGGCTGACCAACGAGAAGGCCTACCAGGCCGGCAAGTTCGTGCGGGTCGCGCTGCGCAGCGCGTCGATCGACTACAACGGCCGCTTCTGCATGTCGTCGGCGGCCGCCGCGGCGACCAAGGCGTTCGGGATCGACCGCGGGATGCCGTTCCCGCTGGCCGACATCGCCCGCGCGGACACCGTCATGCTCGTCGGCTCCAACCCGGCCGACACCATGCCGCCGGCGATGCGCTGGTTCGCCGCCGGCGTCGAGCGCGGCGCGCGCCACCTCGTCGTCGACCCCCGCTACACCGCGACCGCGGCGACGGCCGACGTGCACCTGCAGCCGGTGCCGGGGACCGACCTCGCCCTGGCCAACGGGCTGCTCCACCTCGCGATCAAGCACCGTCTCGTCGACGCGGGCTACGTCGCCGAGCGCACCACCGGCTGGCCGGCGGTGCGGCGCGCGATGCGCCAGTACTGGCCCGACCGCGTCGAGCGGATCACCGGCGTCCCGGTGCGGGTCATGGAGCGCGCGGTGCACCTGCTCGCCGAGTCGCGGGCCACCATGATCCTCTCCGCGCGCGGCGCCGAGCAGCACGCGAAGGGCTCGGACACGGCCCTGGCCTGGATCAACCTGGCGCTCGCCCTCGGTCTGCCCGGCCGCCCGTCCTCCGGGTGGGCGACGATGACCGGCCAGGGCAACGGCCAGGGTGGGCGCGAGCACGGACAGAAGGCCGACCAGCTGCCCGGCTACCGGATGCTCGCCGACCCCGCCGCCCGCGCGCACGTCGCCGGCGTCTGGGGCATCGACCCCGACGAGCTCCCGCAGCCCGGGGTGTCCGCCTACGAGATGCTCGACCGCCTCGGCACGCCCGGTGGTGTGCGGGCGCTGCTGGTCATGGCGTCGAACGTCGCGGTCTCGGCGCCACGGGCCGCCCACGTCCGGGAACGGCTCGCCGACCTCGACTTCCTGTGCGTCTCGGACCTGTTCCTCAGCGAGACCGCCGAGCTCGCCGACGTCGTCCTGCCCTGTGCCCAGTGGGCCGAGGAGGAGGGCACGATGACCAACCTCGAGGGGCGCGTCCTGCGGCGACGCCGGGCCGTCGAGGCCCCCGACGGCGTGCGCAGCGACCTCGTCGTCCTCGCCGAGATCGCCGACCGGCTGGGCCGTGGGTCGTTCTTCGACCGCGAGCCCCGTGCCGTGTTCGACGAGCTCCGCCGGGCGAGCGCGGGCGGGAAGGCCGACTACGCGGGCATCAGCTACGAGCGCATCGACGCCGAGCGCGGCGTCTTCTGGCCCTGCCCCGCCCCGGGAGACGACGGAGTGGCTCACCCCGGCACGCCGCGCCTGTTCCGGGACGGCTTCGCCACCCCGGACGGGCGCGCCCGCTTCCACGTCGTGCACCACCGCGACGCCGCCGAACCGCCCGACGACGAGTACCCGTACCGCCTGACGACCGGGCGCAGCCGGGCGCACTACCAGTCCGGCACGCAGACCCGGCGGACCAAGGCTCTGCTCGACGCCGAGCCCGAACCGGTCGTCGACATCCATCCCGACCTGGCCGCGCGGCTCGGCGTCACCGACGGGAGCGACGTGTCGCTGCGCACCCGGCGCGGGACGGCGCGGATGCGCGCGCGGCTCTCGCCGGAGATCCGTCCCGACACCGTCTTCGCCCCGTTCCACTGGTCGGGCGGGGCGACGATCAACGACCTCACGAACCCCGCCCTCGACCCGACGTCCCGGATGCCCGAGTTCAAGACCTGCGCCGTGGCCCTCGAGGCCGCGGAGTCCACCCACGGAGAGGACGCCGACACGTGATGACCACCCCGCGATTCCTGCAGGGCGCGTTCGAGTTCGAGGGGCACGGGCTGGCCAAGCCCGCGCTGCTGGACCCGAGCCTGAGCTACACCGTGCCCGAGGGGGTCACCGGCCAGGTGCTCTACGTCCGCGCCGGCAACTCCTCCGACGAGCTCGTCTCCGTCCTGCTCGCCTTCGACGGCGCGCCGTCACGGTGGCTCCCGGTCGGCGCGAGGAGCGACATGCACGTCTCGCTTCGCGTCGTCGAGGACCTCCTCGCTGGCAGCACCGTCGAGATCCATTACTCGGCGCCCGAGGGTGCCACCGGCACCCTCGTCGTCGACTGCGGACTGGTGGAGGTCTAGGGGTGACGCAAACCGCGGAACGACCGGAGACCGAGCAGGAAGGCTCCTCGCAGAGCCGCCTCGTGGTGGTGGGCAACGGCATGTCCGGGGCCCGGGCACTGGAGGAGATCCTCGCCCGCGGGGGCGGGGACACCTTCGCCATCGAGGTCTTCGGCGACGAGCCGTACGGCAACTACAACCGGATCCTGCTGTCCGAGGTGCTGGCGAACGCGGCGGGCAAGGCCGTGGACGACGAGGACGCCGACGGGGAGGACGAGCTCTACCTCAACCCCCTGGACTGGTACGACGAGAACGGCATCACGCTGCACGCCGGTGTACGGATCGTGCGCATCGACCGGCACGCCAAGGTCGTCTACGGCGACGACGGGTCGGTGACGCCGTACGACACGCTCGTCCTCGCCACCGGCAGCCGCTCGTTCTTCCCGCCCATGGAGGGCATGTGGGCGTCGAAGACCGAGCTCACGCGTGGGGTGTTCGGGTTCCGGTCGCTGGACGACGCGACGTCGATGCTCGCCCACATCACGGAGCACCGGACCGCGGTGGTCATCGGCGGCGGACTGCTCGGGCTCGAGGCGGCCGCGGGGCTGCAGGCGCACGGGGTCGCGGTGCACGTCGTGCACCCCACCGAGGTGCTGATGAACCAGCAGCTCGAGGCCGAGGCGTCGAAGGTGCTGCGCTCGAAGCTCGAGGACATGGGCATGCACCTGCACCTCGGGGTGAAGACGAACGAGATCCTGACCGACCACGGCCGGGTCTCCGGGGTCCGCTTCACCGACGGCTCCGACCTCGCGTGCGACATGGTCGTCGTCACCGCCGGCATCCGCCCCAACATCGGGCTCGCGATGGTCTCGGGGCTCGAGACGCAGCGCGCGATCGTCGTGGACGACAAGCTGCGGTCGGTCGACGACGACTCGATCTTCGTGGTCGGCGAGTGCGCGCAGCACCGCGGCGAGGTCTACGGCGTCGTCGGGCCGTTGTGGGAGCAGGCCGCGGTCCTCGCCGACGTCGTCACCGGAGCGAATCCCGATGCCGAGTACCACGGCTCGCGGCTGGCGACGAAGCTCAAGGTCGCCGGTGTGGACGTCGCGCAGATGGGCGTGAAGGTCCCCGAGAGGTCGTCGGACGAGTTCGTGCAGTTCTCCGAGACCGGGCGCGGCGTCTACCAGACCGTCGTCATCCGCGACGGCACGCTGATCGGCGCGACGCTCGTCGGCGACGTCAGCAAGGTCGCGGCGCTGACCCAGGCCTTCGACAGCCGCTCGGCGCTGCCCGAGGAGCGCATCAAGCTGCTCTTCGACCTCGGCAGTGCCGGCGACGCCGCGAGCGCCGCCGACCTCCCGGCCGACACCCAGATCTGCAACTGCAACGGCGTTTCCAAGGGCGACCTCGTCGCCTGCGTCCACGACGGCGCCGAGTCGGTGTCGGCGTGCATGGCCGCGACCCGGGCGGGCAAGGGCTGCGGCTCCTGCAAGGGGCTCGTCAAGGAGGTCGTCGAGGCGGCGCTCGGGGGCGCGGGCGTGGAGGACCCGGCAGACAGCTACTACGTGCCGGGCATCCCCCTGGACAAGCCGACGCTCATGGCCGAGATCCGGTCGCGGGGCCTGACATCGGTCTCGAGCGTGTTCGCCGAGCTCGCCCCGGACGGGAAGGAGCACGTCGGCTCGAAGATGGGCCTCACCGCGCTGCTGCGGATGATGTGGCCCGACGACCACGTCGACGAGCGCGACGGCCGGTTCATCAACGACCGGGTGCACGC
Organism: Actinomycetospora sp. NBC_00405; assembly: GCF_036044095.1. NCBI lineage: Bacteria > Bacillati > Actinomycetota > Actinomycetes > Pseudonocardiales > Pseudonocardiaceae > Actinomycetospora > Actinomycetospora sp. NBC_00405. The sequence goes on along the minus strand of NZ_CP107938.1, from coordinate 4,389,458 downwards.
CAACATCCAGCGCGACGGCACGTTCTCGGTCGTGCCGCGCATGTCCGGCGGCGTCACGAGCCCCGACCAGCTGCGCCGCATCGCCGACGTCGCCGACAAGCACGAGATCCCGATGGTGAAGCTGACCGGCGGTCAGCGCATCGACCTGCTCGGCGTCCCGAAGGAGAAGCTGCAGGAGGTCTGGGCCGACCTGGACATGCCCTCGGGCTGGGCGTACGGCAAGAGCTTCCGGACGGTGAAGACCTGCGTCGGCACCGACTTCTGCCGGTTCGGGCTGGGGGACTCCACGCGGCTCGGGATCGACCTGGAGGAGCGCTACAAGGGCGTCGAGGGGCCGGCGAAGATGAAGCTCGCCGTCTCCGGATGCCCCCGCAACTGCGCCGAGTCGATGGTGAAGGACGTGGGTCTCGTCGCCGTCGAGAGCCAGGAGGAGGGGCAGGACTGCCGGTGGCAGATCTACGTCGGCGGCGCGGCCGGGGCGACGATCCGCAAGGGCGACATCCTGGCCACGGTCGACTCCCACGAGGAGGCGCTGCGGATCACCGGGCGGTTCCTGCAGTACTACCGCGAGAACGCGAACTGGCTCGAGCGCACCTACGACTTCGTCCCGCGCATGGGACTCGACCACCTGATCGGCGTGGTCGTCGACGACGTCGAGGGCATCGCGGACGAGCTCGACGCGCGCATGCAGGAGACCGTCGACCGCTACGCCGACCCGTGGGCGACCGACCGGACCGAGGCGACGCCCGGCCAGTTCCACGACGCGCTGCCGCTGGTGCCGCTCCCGCAGGTGCCCATCAGGACGAGCTCGAGCCGGGACGGCGTGTCGTCGTGAGCAGCACCGAGGAGGCCGTCGAGGTGCGTCTGGGCCCCGTCGACCGCATCCCCCTGGGTGAGGGGCGGGCGTTCCTCGTCGGCGACGAGCCCGTGGCCGTGTTCCGGCCGCGCTCGGGCGGGCTCCACGCGCTGCGGGCGATCTGCCCCCACCGCGGCGGGCCGCTCGCCGACGGGCTCCTCGACGGCGAGGTCGTGATGTGCCCGCTGCACAACCACCAGTTCTCCCTGGTCGACGGCTCCTGCGCGACCGGCGCCGACGACGTCACGGCCTATACGGCGACCGAGGAGGACGGCGAGCTGGTGGTCCGTCTGGGCTGACGCGCTCGTGGGGGCAAAGAATGGGCGCCATGCCGACCGTCGACCGCTTCTCCGACGAGATCGTCCTGCACACCGCGGCCTTCGCGGACGCCGTGCACACCGCAGGCCCGGAGGCGCGGGTCCCGTCGTGCCCGGACTGGTCGGTGCGCGACCTCGCCGAGCACCTCGGCGCCGTGCACCGCTGGTGCGCCGGCACGGTGTCCCGGCCCGGCGAGAAGCTCGTGCGCCGGGGGCCCACCGACCCGCCGATGCCGGCCGCCGACGACGAGATCTCGACCTGGCTCCTCGAGGGCGCCGCGACGGTGACCGCGGCGATCCGCGCCGCCGGCGAGGACACGGTGGTCGGTGGCTTCGGGACCATGGTCCCGGTGTCGTTCTGGGCGCGGCGACAGTGCCACGAGACGCTGGTGCACCGCATCGACGCCGAGCTCGCGGCCGGCGGTCCGGTGCTGGCGGGCGTCGACCCGCTGATCGCCGTGGACGCCGTCGACGAGCACCTGGCGATCATCGCGATGGGGGCCGGGCGCCGTCCCGAGCTGCGCGCGGACGGCGCGACGCTGCACCTGCACGCGACGGACGAGGGTCTGGACGGCGCCGGCGAGTGGGTGGTGACGCTCGGCGCCGAGGGCCCGGTGATCGAGCACGCGCACCGCAGGAGCGACGCGGCGGTGCGCGGTCCCGCGAGCGCCCTGCTCACCGTGCTCACCGGCCGCGAACGCCCCGAGGACGCCGGTGTCGACGTCCTCGGGGCCTCGGAGCTGCTCACGCTGTGGCGTGAGCAGGGGGCCATGTAATTGGAGCGACGGAGCTACAGCGACCCGGTGAAGACCGCGTGCTCGTGGTCGAACGAGGGCACCACGTCGACCTGGGCCTCGCCCGCGTCGGTCGTCGTGGAGAACGCGACGTCGTAGGTCAGGCTGCGGCCGGGCTGGAGCTGGTTCTGCGGGGGCAGGCCCATCTCGCTGTCGAAGACCTGGGAGGCCGGGGCGCCTGCGGTCGACATCGCGACCGACAGCAGGGTCGGGTCGAAGGCCTGGCCGGTGTTGTTGGTGACGCGAACGGTCACCTGGAACGCGTGCGGGTTGGTGTTCCCGGCCGCGTAGCTGGAGGGGTCGTAGGCGGTCGGCCGGTCGACGGTGACGGCCAGCCCGTCGGCGTAGGTGAAGGTCTGGCCGAAGCCCACCGCGGACGTGGCCGGGGCCGAGGTGCCGGAGGTGCCGGGCGTGCCGGAGGCGGCCGGGGTGGTGGCGCCGATCGCGGACAGGTCCTCGCCCAGCTGGGTCACGGCGTTGGCGACGATGACCATGCCGGTGATCCCGAGCGCGACGGCCAGCACGCAGGCCACGACGCCGCTGACGGCCGTCCTGGTGTTGGTGGCGGCGCGGCGACGGGCGCGCTGCACGCCGACGAGGCCGAGCACCAGGCCGACGACCCCCAGCAGGATCGCGCCGATGCCGAACAGCGGGATCAGGCCGACCACCAGGCCGCACAGGCCCAGCACCAGCCCCGCGATGCCGAGGCCGTTGCGCGGCGGGACGGGCGGCTGGGGCATCCCCGGCGTGCCCGGCATCCCCGGCGTGCCCGGCATCCCCGGCGTGCCCGGCATCCCCGGCGTGCCCGGCATCCCCGGCGTGCCCGGCATCCCCGAACCCGGCGCCATCCGGGGCGCCGGCACCGCCGCCGCGCGGGCGGCGTCGAGCGCGGCCCGCGGGATCGGCATGGTCGGCGGCTCGACCGGCGCCGAGGTCTCGGCGGGAGCGCGGTGACGCGGCGGCTGGACGGTGGTCATCGTGTGCGTATCCCCCGACGAGATGCGTGGTGCCCGCCGGATGGCGGACCTGCCGCTGATGTCGTCGGGGGCGACGATCCGTTAGCGCCGTCACCGGAACGAGTGAACGCTCGCTCAGAGGGTCAGCACGAGCTTCCCGAACGTCGAGCCCTTCTCGAGCTCGTGGTGCGCGGCGGCGGCGTCCTCGAGCGGGAACGTGCCGGCGATCCGGACCGTGAGGACGTCCTCGTCGATGAGCCGGGCGATCCCGGTGAGGGCGACGCCGTCGGGCTCGACGAGGAAGTCGGTGACCCGCTTGCCCTCGGCGTGCGCCCGCTCGGTGAGGCCCTCGGGCACGCCGGAGGGCACGCAGACCAGCAGGCCGCCGGGGCGCATCACGGCCAGCGAGGTGGGGCCGTTGATCTCGGTCAGGTCGACGGCGACGTCGATGTCGCCCGTGGCCTCGGCGACGTCCTCGGTGCGGTGGTCGATCGCCTCGTCGAGCCCGAGCGCGACCAGATCGGCGTGCTTGCCGGCCGAGGCGGTGCCGATGACGTAGGCGCCGCGGGCCTTCGCGATCTGCACCGCGAGGTGGCCGACGCCCCCGCCGGCGGCGTGGATCAGCACCCGCTGGTCGCGCTGGACGTCGGCAGTGTCGACGAGGATCTGCCAGGCGGTGAGGGCGGCGAGCGGGGTCGCGGCGGCGGTCACGTCGTCGACGTCGTCGGGGATGCGCGCGAACTGGCGGGAGGGGCCGGTGACGTACTCGGCGTAGCCGCCGGCCTGCCGCGGGAACCAGGGCATCCCGTACACGCGGTCGCCCACCGCGAAGCGCGTGACGCCCATGCCGACGGCGTCGACGACCCCGGCCACGTCCCAGCCGACCGTGAACGGCGGCGCGGTCATGTCTCCGCCGGCTGAGCCGAGCCCGGCACCGCCCGCGCGGACCTTGGTGTCGACGGGGTTCACGCCCGCGGCCGTCACGCGGACCCGGATCTCGGTGGGGATGGGCTCGGGCACCGGGGCGTCGGTGAGGTGCAGGACCTCGGGCCCGCCGGCGGTGTCCTGGGTGATCGCGCGCATCGTCGTGGGCATGTCCCCCGCGTGCCCCGGGACCGCCGCGGGCACACCCCGTCTGCGCAGCTCCGCTTCGCTGCGTGCGTCGCGAGCAGGCCGGGAACGCGCCGGACCCCGTCGGTAAACTGGGTGTCATGGTGCAGTCCGAGCCCGGCACACGCGTGCCCGAGAAGCCGACCCTCGACGGCCTCGAGGACCGGTGGGCGCGCGTATGGGAGGACGAGGGCACCTACGCGTTCGACCGCACGGCCACGCGCGAGCAGGTGTACTCGGTCGACACCCCGCCGCCGACGGTGTCGGGGTCGCTGCACGTCGGGCACGTGTTCAGCTACACCCACACCGACATCGTCGCCCGCTTCCAGCGGATGCGCGGCAAGCAGGTCTTCTACCCGATGGGCTGGGACGACAACGGCCTGCCCACCGAGCGCCGCGTGCAGAACTTCTACGGCGTGCGGTGCGAGCCGAGCCTCCCCTACGACCCGGACTTCACCCCGCCGGAGAAGCCCGGGAAGCAGCAGGTCCCGATCTCGCGCAAGAACTTCGTCGAGCTCTGCGAGACGCTCACCGCCGAGGACGAGAAGGCGTTCGAGGAGCTGTGGCGCCGCAACGGCCTGTCGGTCGACTGGTCGCACGGCTACCAGACCATCGACGCCCGGGCCCGCGCGATCAGCCAGCGCGCGTTCCTGCGCAACGTCGAGCGCGGGCAGGCCTACGTGTCGATGGCGCCGACGCTCTGGGACGTCACGTTCCGCACGGCCGTGGCGCAGGCCGAGCTCGAGGACCGCGAGCACACCGGCGCGTGGCACCGGGTCGGCTATCACGGTGATGCGGGCGACGTCTTCATCGAGACCACGCGACCGGAGCTGATCCCGGCGTGCGTCGCGCTCATCGCGCACCCCGACGACGAGCGCTACCAGCCGCTGTTCGGCACGACGGTGCGCTCGCCGCTGTTCGACGTCGAGGTCCCGGTGCTCGCGCACCCGGCGGCCGAGATGGACCGCGGCGCCGGCATCGCCATGTGCTGCACGTTCGGCGACCTCACCGACGTCCAGTGGTGGCGCGAGCTCGACCTGCCGAACCGCACGGTGATCAACCGCGACGGCCGGCTCCTGCGCGAGACGCCCGAGTGGATCACCTCGGAGATCGGCCGGCAGCGCTACGAGGAGCTCGCGGGCGCGACGGTGCACACCGCCAAGGAGCGGATCGTCGCGATGCTCACCGAGACCGGCGAGCTCGTCGGCGACGTCCGTCCCGTCACGCGCCCGGTGAAGTTCTTCGAGAAGGGCGACAAGCCGCTGGAGATCGTCTCCAGCCGCCAGTGGTACATCCGCAACGGCGGGCGGGACGCGGCCGTGCGCGACGAGATGATCGCCCGTGGCCAGGAGCTGCAGTGGCACCCGGGCTACATGCGCCACCGCTACGAGGACTGGGTGCGCGGCCTCAACGGCGACTGGCTGGTCAGCCGCCAGCGCTTCTTCGGGGTGCCGGTGCCGGTCTGGTACCGGCTCGACGCCGACGGCGAGGTCCTGCCCGACGAGGTGCTGACGCCCTCCGACGACGCCCTGCCCGTCGACCCCTCGACCGACCTCCCGCCCGGATTCACCGCCGACCAGCGCGACGTCCCGGGCGGGTTCACCGGCGACCGCGACATCCTCGACACGTGGGCGACGTCGTCGCTGACCCCGCAGATCGCCGGGCTCTGGAGCATCGACGACGACCTGTTCTCGCGGGTCTTCCCGATGGACCTGCGTCCCCAGGGCCACGACATCATCCGCACCTGGCTGTTCTCGACGGTGCTGCGCAGCCACCTCGAGCACGACAGCCTGCCCTGGGCACACACCGCGCTGTCCGGCTGGATCCTCGACCCGGACCGCAAGAAGATGTCGAAGTCCAAGGGCAACGTCGTCACGCCGATGGACCTGCTCGTCGAGTTCGGCTCCGACGCGGTGCGCTACTGGGCCGCCAGCGGGCGTCCCGGCGTCGACACCGCGTTCGACCGCGGCCAGATGAAGGTCGGCCGCCGCCTGGCGATGAAGCTGCTCAACGCGTCGAAGTTCATCCTCGGCGTCGGGGTGCCGGCCGGGGAGCCGGACCTCACCGCGGTGTCGATGCCGCTGGACCGCGCGCTGCTCGCCCGTCTCACCGAGGTGGTCGAGAAGGCGACGACGGCCCTCGACGGCTACGACTACGCGGTCGCGCTCGAGGCCACCGAGCAGTTCTTCTGGTTCTTCTGCGACGACTACCTCGAGCTGGTCAAGTCCCGTGCCTACGGGGAGTTCGACGAGGCCGGACGCGACTCCGCGCGCGCCACGCTCGCGGCCGCGCTGCGGGTGCTCCAGCGGCTCTTCGCGCCGGTGCTGCCGTTCGTGGCCGAGGAGGTCTGGTCGTGGTGGCAGGAGGGCTCGGTGCACCGCGCGCCCTGGCCCGACATCCACGAGCTGGCCACCTCCGCGGAGGCCGACCCGCAGGTCCTCGAGGTCGCGTCCGACGTCATCGGGAGCATCCGCCGGGCGAAGTCCGAGCAGAAGCTCTCCATCCGCACCGAGGTCGAGAGCCTCTCGGTGCAGGCCGCGCCGGCGGCGCTCGAGGCGCTGCGTGCGGCGCTCGCCGACGTGCGGGCCGCCGGGCGGGTGCGCGACGTCGAGCTCGTGGTGTCCGCGGACGGCGAGCTCGTCACCACCGTCGGCGCCCCCACCGGCTGACCTCCCCGTGGACGACCTCCTCGACTGGGTCGACGATCCGGACGCGGGCTGGAGCGTCGGCACGTTCGGCGCGCTCGCGGAGTTCCTGCGCGACCCCGACGAGCCCGCCGACGTGGTGCACGCGGCGCGTCGGGCCTCGGTGGTCACGCCGCGCGGGGGCGTCGCCGTCGCGCTGACCGACGACGTCCTGGCGGTCGCCTGGGAGCGGCGGGCCGGCGAGAGCTGGAGCCAGGCCGTCGCGCTCTGCCTGCTGCTGCCCTCGGGCGGACGGTCGGTGATCACCGAGCTCGGGCCCGACGAGGATGCGCTGCGCGCCGGGGACCGCGACGCGGTGCTGGTCGACCTCGGCGTCGGCGCGCCGCACCTCGAGGCCTGCGTGCGGACCGGCGACGCGTCGCTGCTGGCCGAGCTCCGAGCGGTCGAGGGGCGGCCCCTCGCGGAGGCCGGGCACCTGGCCACGGCGCTGGTCGAGGCCGGCCCGCACCGGGTGTTCCGCACCGGGATCGCGCGGCTCGAGGTGTTCACCCCGATCCCGCCGCCGACCGGCGCCAGCCCGGACGGGCCGCACACCCACCTGCTGCCGCGCCTGCTCGCACGCGGCCGGACGCACGCGGCGACGGACCCGATCCCGGCCGGGCACGCGCCGGGCGCGACCATCCATCTCCCGCACCCGACCCGAGCCGTCGACGGGCGACGCGTCCCGACGCGCGCCGACCGGCACCGCCGGGGCCAGGAGATGCTGGCTCGGTTCGGCGACCCGGCGGTGGTGGCGGCCAAGGCGGCGGTCGACGATGCGCTGGCGACGTCGACGGAACCGCCCGCGTGGGCGCTGGGACGGGAGTACCGGGCGGCGGTGGAGCTGGCGCTACGGCAGTGCGAGGAGCTGTCGCCCGGGCATCCCCACGTCCAGGCGTGGCGACGACACGTCCCACGGGAGCGGGTGGACGGCGGGTCCGACGGTGCTGATCAGCCGCTCACCCACGACCCCGCCCAGTAGTGATCGGGCGGGCAGGCAGCGGAGGGGCTCAGTCCTGGAGCTCGGACTGCGGCGTGATCGCGAAGCGGAACTCGTCGCCGTCGCCGCGCTCGGCGTCCGGGACGCGCTCGACGTCGAGCACCTTGTCGTCCAGGGCCGACGCGGCCTGGGGCTCGAGGAAGATGACGGCGCCGCCGCCCTCGAGCACGGTGTCGTCCGCCGCAGGGGTAGGTGCCACGGAGAGCTCGAGGCCCTCCTCCGCCATGTTGGGCGTGGCCGCGATGCGCAGACCCGACCCTTCAGGCATCTCATTGGTCTCGAGGATGGTCGAGATCGCCTCGGCCGCCGTCTCCGTCAGTGCCAGCATGCCTCGTTACCATACGGATCACGGATTGGTCACGCACGTGGATGCGCGTGCCGTCACGCGACCGAATCCCCAGCTCAGGCCAGAACGACTGCCCGAACACGGAGGGGAACGACCGAATGGCCCTCCCGGTGAGCCCGGACCCCACCGATCGGCGCGCGGCCGTACTCCGAATGCTCGACGCGTCACCGGACGGCCTCTCCGACGCCGCCCTCGCCCGGGCGCTAGGCGACGGCACCCGCCCCCAGACGGTCAACCAGCTCTGCCGGCGCCTGGTCGCCGAGGGTGCCCTCGAACGCGTCGGCACCCGTCCGATCCTCAACCGGCGCCCCACCCCTCCCGCCCGCCGGCGGGGTCGCAAGACGGCCGCGCCGAGCGCTCCGGACCCGTCGCCCGGTGCGCCGCCCACGGAGCTCCGTGCGCGCGGGACCGGCAGCCGCCGGACGGGGAAGGCCACGCCGGCGACGAGCGGCCGCACGGCCGGAGACGTCACGACCCCCGCACCGAACGCTTCGAAAACCGAAGCATCTCCCGCAGCGCCGCCGACCCGGGCGTCAGCCCGGTCGAAGAACGGCCGCCGGACCGCCGACGTCACCGCTCCCACGCCGAACGCTTCGAGAACCGAAGCGTCTTCCGCGAGGGAAGCGACCTCAGAGCCGCAGAACACGTCCCCCGAGCCGGCGAAGCCGAAGGGGCGCAAGCAGAGCACGGCCGAGAGCGCGGCACCCCAGGCCGACGCCGTCCAGGCCGAGCCGGCCCACGAGGGCCTCACCCCGGCGCCGACACGGACCGCACCCGTGGCACCGACCTGCGGGCCGCCACCGTTCGACGTGCTGCAGGCCTGGTCGCGGGTGGCGAACGTACAGGCGCTCGTCGCGGACTGGCTGGTGCGCCGGGGGGCGACGCTGCGGTCGGCCACGCTCGACGGGCAGGGACCGACCCGCGACCTCGTCGCGTCTCTCGACGGCGACGACGTGCACGTGGAGGTCACGGGATGGCCCGCGGACGGCGCGCGGACCCATCCGACGACGATCGCCGGCGACTGGTTCTCCGGCGCCGAGCAGGCGGCGGCACAGCGACGTCGCGCACACCCGAAGGCGCGCATCGTCATCGCGCTGCCCGACACGCGGCGCTACCGCAGCCTCACCGAGCAGCGCGCGACGTCGTTGGCGGGCGCGGGGGCCGAGGTGTGGTTCGTCGACCCGGCGGGGTCGATCCACGCCCGGTGAGGCTTGCCTACCGGTTCACGCCGGGCGGCCCGGGGTAGGACCTCGGTGCCACCACGCGAACGAGAGGTACCCATGTCCGCCGACATCACCGAGATGATCCTCGACGACCACGACTGGTTCCGTCGTCAGTTCCTGCGCCTCGCGGACCTGCGGGAGCAGCCCGAGGAGGCCGAGCAGGTCTGGAACGCGCTGGCGATCCACCTCGAGGTCCACGCCTCCGCCGAGGAGCAGCACTTCTACCCGTCGATGGCCCGCCGGGCGGACGACGAGGACGCCTCCGCGACCGAGGACGCCGTCGGTGACCACGACGAGATCCGCGAGGGCACGGAGAAGGCGCGGAAGGCGACGGTCGGCAGCCAGGAGTGGTGGGACGCCATCGACGAGACCGACCAGGCGAACAACCACCACATGGCCGAGGAGGAGCGCGACGACCTCGAGCCCTTCCGGAAGGTGACGTCGCTGGCGTTCCGTCAGGAGCTCGGGGCGAAGTTCGAGCAGTTCAAGGTCGAGCACGCCGGTGGGCGCGGGCTGTCGTTCGAGGAGAAGGACCCCCAGAAGTACGTCGAGTCCGTCACCTCCTGACGTCGCCCGGGCTGACGTCCATCCGGGTCAGCGCGGCGGGTCCCCGGCCCCGTCGAAGCCGACCGGGGACACGGCGTCGGCGTTCGACGTGAGCCCCGGGATGTCGGGCTCGGTGACCAGCACCGCCGCGGACCCGGCCAGGACGAGGACGAGCAGCGTGGAGAGCGCGGGCACGACCCAGCCCGGCCGGTCGCCGCGCGGCCCGTCGGCGCGCGGCAGGGGGACGAGCGCGTCGTCCGGCAGCGGGAAGCCGTCGGTCGGGCACGGGTCGTCCACCGGGCCGGCGTCCTCCTCGTGCCGGGGGAGCACCAGGGCCGCGGCCCACGGCAGGGAGCTGGCCTCGGGGGGCGCCCAGAGCAGGGTCGCGTCGGCGCCCTCCGGGTCGGCGAGGTGCTCCACGACGGGCGTCTCGCGGTCGGCCACGACGATCGTGAGGACGTCGGTCACGTCATCGCCGAGGCCGTCGGTGATGATCTCGAGCAGCGCGTGCTCGACGAGGCGGGTGAACTCGCCACGGGTGAGGTAGACCTCGGCCTCGCCGGCGGTCACGACCAGTTCCTCGCCGTCCGACACGCACATGATGTGGCGGGCCTCGCGCAGCTCGCGGCTCAGGTGTGCGGCGTCGCGCCGGCTGACGGCGTCGGGACGGTCGCGCAGCGAGTCGGCGAGCTCCGGTGCGACCACCGCGAGCTTCGCGTGCACGACGCCCGAGAGCAGGCCGTCGAGGCGCGCGTTCAGGTCGACCGGGCCGCCCTCGGCGATCTCGACCCCGTCGTCGGCGGCGCGCACCGGCCACACGGCCAGCTCGTCGCCCCGGGTGTCGACGACGACCGCCGGCGAGCCGGCGGCCGAGCGCGCGAGCTGGTCGCCGGCCCACGCCACCGCGTCGGGCAGCCAGGAGGGATCGGGCAGGCCCGCGAGGTTGACGGCTTCGGTCAGCACCGCGAACCGGTGCTCGTCGAGGTCGCCGGGCACCACGAGCACGAGGTGGTCGGGCCGGCTGCCCTCGGCGGCGACGAGCTCGGCCAGTGAGGCGCCCAGCACCTCGGTGTCACCGTCGGCGAGCTCCACGTCGATCGTGCGGTACTCCGCGTCGTCCACCCGGATCACCGCCGAGGAGCCCGGGACGGCTTCCAGCACCATGACCCACCGGTCCACGTCTCCTCCTTCCCTTTCATACTCCGAACAGGCCGACGTTCACTCGTCTGTTCGGTCTACCAACGCGCTGCGTCAGCCGGTTGCCGGGATCTTCACTCATGAGTGATCGAGAGGGATAGTCCGTTCGGCGATTGGCCAGTGCCGGGTCCGCTACGCTCGCGCTCCTCGCCCGGGAGGTGCGCCGACGGGAGGTGTCGTGGTCACCGCCGACGCCTCCCCGCGCGCCCGCGCCCATCCCCACCTCGTCCACCCCCACCTCGTGCCACTGTGGCGGGGGCTCGTGGTGTACCGGGTCGTGGCGCTGGTCGCGGCCGTGGTCAACCTCGTGCGCTTCGACGAGGTGTGGGCGCGCCCGGTGCTCGGGATCGTGGTGGTCGCCGCGATGGCCGTCTGGACCGCGATCTCCTCGCGTCGCTACCTGCGCTCCGGCGACCCGGCCACCGCCGTCGCCGACCTCCTGCTGACCGCGCTGGCCACCGCCTCGACGCTGCTCGTCGACACCCCCGACCGCGTCGCCGCCGGCGGCTCGGTGATCACCACCGTGTGGTCGGCGGGGCCCGTGCTCGCGATGGCGATCGCCCTCGGGTGGCGGGGCGGTCTCGCCGGGGCGGTGGTCACCCTCGCCGTCCTGTTCGGGGTGCGGCGCGCCCTCGACGCCGACCTGCTCTTCGACGCCCAGCTGCTGCTCGTCGCCGGGCTCGCCGTGGGGCTGGCGGCCGACACGATGCGCCGCTCGGTCGAGCAGCTGCGCGCCGCCGCCGCCCGCGAGGCCGCGACGGCCGAGCGCGAACGGCTGGCCCGCGACATCCACGACGGCGTGCTGCAGGTGCTCGCCCTCGTCCGCCGGCGCGGCGACGAGCTGGCCCGCCACGGGGTCGACGCGCCCGCCGTCGAGCTCGCCCGCCTCGCCGGCGAGCAGGAGGTCGCGCTGCGCCGGCTGATCACCTCGGCGCCCGTGCCGGCGGCCGACGGCACGGTCGACCTGTCCTCGCGCCTCGCCGGCGTGCTGCCGACGCACGCCTCGCTCGCCGTGCCCGCGCACGCGGTGCCCCTGTCCGCGACCGCCGTCGACGAGCTCGCGGCCGTGCTCCGCGAGGCCGTCACCAACGCCGCGGAGCATGCCCCGGACGCCGGGCTCTGGGTGCTGGTCGAGGCCGACGACGACGCGGTCACCGTGAGCGTGCGCGACGACGGCCCCGGCATCCCCGACGGGCGCCTGGAGCAGGCCGCGGCGGAGGGCCACCTCGGCGTCGCGGGATCGATGCGCGGGCGCGTCCGGGATCTCGGCGGCACCCTGTCGCTGCACACGGGCCCCGGCGAGGGCACGGAGTGGGAGATCGTCGTTCCGCGCAAGGAGGCGTGATGGTCCGCGTCATGGTCGTCGACGACCACCCGATCTGGCGCGAGGGCGTCGCCCGCGACCTCGCCGAACGCGACGTCGAGATCGTCGCCACCGCCCCGGACGGGGCCGCCGCGGTGCGCATCGCGCGCGCCGTGCGGCCGGACGTGGTGCTCATGGACCTGCAGCTCCCGGAGCTCTCCGGCGCCGAGGCGACGGCGGCGATCCGGGAGGCGCTGCCCGACACCCGCGTGCTCGTGCTCTCGGCGAGCACCGAGCACGGCCACGTCCTCGAGGCCGTGCGTGCGGGCGCGTCGGGCTACCTGGTCAAGTCGGCCGACATGGAGGAGCTCGTCGACGCGATCGACCGCACGGCCCGGGGGCAGGCCGTCTTCTCGCCCGGGCTGGCCGGGCTCGTCCTCGGCGAGTACCGGCGGCTCGAGTCCGAGGGCCCCGACGAGCCGCGCCTGACCCCCCGCGAGACCGAGGTCCTGCGCCTCGTCGCCAAGGGGCTGACGGCCCGGGCCATCGCCACACGGCTGACGCTCTCGCACCGGACCGTGGAGAACCACGTCCAGAACTCCCTGCGCAAGCTGCAGCTCACCAACCGCGTGGAGCTGACGAGGTATGCCATCGAGCGCGGTCTGGACGCCGACGAGTGACATGTCCTGATTGACATGTCGCAGCGGACAGGTGGATGCTCCTCGCCATGGAGCCCGAGACCGCCTCCGCCGACGAGCAGCGCCCCACCGGCCTGAAGAACTTCTCGGGCCTGCTCTGGGACGTCGGCGCGCCGCTCGTCGGCTACTACGCGCTGCACCTGCTGGGCGCGTCGGACTGGGTGGCACTGCTCGTCGCGACGCTCGCCGCCGGCCTGCGCCTGGTCTGGGTCGCGGTGCGCAGCCGCGAGATCACGTGGTTCGCCGCGGTGATGCTCGCCGTGTTCGGCCTCGGTCTCGCGCTGGCGTTCGTCGGCGGCGACCCGCGGTTCCTGCTGGTCAAGGACTCGTTCGGCACGGCGCTCGTCGGCCTGGTGTTCCTCGCGAGCCTGTTCTTCGGCAAGCCGCTGACCTTGTCGGCGTTCCAGACGTGGCAGCCGAGGGAGGCCGCCGAGATGGACGGCTTCTACCGGACGCTGCCGCCGATCCGGCGGATGTTCCGGCGCAGCGCGGTGGTGTGGGGCGTCGGCCTGCTACTGGAGGCGATCGTCCGCATCCCGCTGATCTACCTGCTGCCGATCGATGTCATGGTCGGCCTGTCGACGGCGATGATGGTGACGGTGATCGTCGGCCTGGCGGTCTGGAACGGCTGGTACGGCAAGCGCGCCGGCGCCCAGGCGCGCGCCTGGGCGGCCGAGCACGAGGTCGCGGCCCGAGATCTGGGACTGAGGGCCTGACGCTCAGCGCGCCGAGCCGACGCCGACCAGACGCTCCAGGCTCCACATCGCCCAGCCGTGCACGGCCTCGTACTGCCGGAGCCCGTACTCGCCGGCGAGGCGTCCGAACGGGAGCGGATCGCCCTCGCGGTGCTCGGCGTCCTCGGCCTCCATCAGCGGCCGCAGCTCCTCGATCTCGGCGGCGCAGTGCGCGGCGATGCCCTCGAGGAGCTTGCGCGCGTCGTCGGGCTCCAGCGACTGCACGAGGAACATGCGCAGGACCGTCTCGTCGCGCACCGTCGCCTGCTCGGGCCAGTGGAACATCCACCGGCGCAGCTCGGTGCGCCCGTCCTCGGTGAGCGCGTAGGACTTGCGCCCGCGCGGCCCCGTCTCGTCGACGACGACCTGGCCGGCCTCGGTCATCTTGCCGAGCTCGGGGTAGATGCGACTGTGGCCCGCCTGCCAGGCGTAGCGGCCGATGCCGCCGTCGAAGGCGCGGGTGAGGTCGTACCCGCTGGCCGGGCCCTGGGCGAGCAGGCCCAGCAGGGCGTGACGCAGCGACATGGCGCGACGCTACCAGTCCGTCTTGACATGTCCGTACGGACAGGTTGAGGTTGGCCCATGGCCACCACGCCCACTCCCACCCCGATCGGACGTCGCCCGGAGCTGGGCGGGCGGTTCGCCCCGGTGCCCGACGAGATCGACGCCGTCGACCTCCCCGTCGAGGGGAGCCTGCCGCCCGAGCTCACCGGGCGCTACCTGCGCAACGGCCCCAACCGGCTGCCCGGCGAGGAGCCCGGCCACCTCTTCACCGCGCACGGGATGCTGCACGGCGTGCGGCTGCGCGAGGGGCGCGCGGAGTGGTACCGCAACCGCTGGGTGCGCACCCGCGCGCTCGAGGGGCACCCGTTCCTGTCCGAGGCCGGCGTCGACCTGGCCGCGGTCCCCGCGAACACCCACGTCATCGAGCACGGCGGGCGGCTGTTCGCGCTGGTCGAGAACGGGCTGCCCTACGAGGTGGACCCCGACCTCGGCACCGTCGGGCCCTGCGACTTCGACGGACGCCTCACCACGGCGATGACCGCGCACCCGAAGACCGACCCGGTCAGCGGCGACCTGCACTTCTTCGGCTACTCGCCGTTCCCGCCGTTCCTGACCTACCACCGGCTCTCCGCCGACGGCAGCGACCTGGTCAGCCGCGGGGTCGACGTCGCGGGGCCGACGATGATGCACGACTTCGCGGTCACCGCCGAGCACGTCGTGTGGCTCGACCTGCCGATGACCTTCCAGTGGGAGCGGATGGCGACGGGCATGCCGTTCGGCTGGGACGAGTCGTACGGCGCGCGCCTCGGCGTGATGCGCCAGGACGACCCGGCGGGCACGGTGACGTGGTTCGACGTCGATCCCTGCTACGTCTTCCACGTGGGCGGGGCGCACACCGACGACGACGGGCGCGTGGTGGTCGACGGCGCGCGCTACGCGCCGGCGGACGTCGGGGTGATGTGGGGCGGCCCCGTGCCCGGCGACCCCGCGGCGGCCGCGGCGGCCACGGGCGCGGCGCGGATGCACCGTTGGGTGCTCGACCCGCGCGACGGCTCGGTCACCGAGACGGCGCTCGAGGAGCGGGGGGTCGAGTTCCCGACGATCGACGAGGCGCTGGTGGGACGCCCGTCGCGCTGGCGTTACGCCGTCGCCGACCGCGGGGCGGGCGGCGAGCGGGCCGGCGCCGTGGTCAAGGTCGACAGCGACGGCACCCTGGCCGCCCACGAGCTGGGTCCCGACGTCGTCGCGGGCGAGGCGGTGTTCGTCGCGTCCGAGGCACCCGGGCGCGCCGAGGACGACGGCTGGCTGCTGACGATCACCACCACGCGCGACGGCGCGGCGTCCCAGCTGCTGGTGCTCGACGCGACCGACGTCGGCGGGCCCCCGGTCGCCGCGGTGACCCTCCCCCGCGGCGTGCCCTCGGGCTTCCACGGCAGCTGGATCCCCGACGGAGGCGCTTCGCGCACGTGAGTGTTCTGGGTCGCCCCGGCGACCCAGAACACTCACGTGGCGAAGCCATCAGTTCAGGTGTGCGCGCCAGCGGCGGGCGTGGCGGCGGAGCTCGTCGGCGTCGCGGGGCAGGTGCTCCGCCCAGTGCTCGAGCAGGGCCGCGGCCTCGCCGAACGCGGCGCGGCGGCCGCGGACCTCGGCCAGCTCGGCGACCTCGACCGCGGAGACCCCGGGCAGGGCGAGGCGCATGCGCAGCACCCACCCGAGCTGGGCGAGGTCGCCGCGCGCCCGGTGGATGCCGCGCAGGTTGGCGAGCATCCGCACGAGCACGGACTCGCTGGTGACCGGCGCCAGGAAGGCGTCGTCGAAGGCCACCTCGGAGCCGAGGCCCGTCGACTCCCGGAACCGGCGCTCGCACTGCTCGCGGTCGAGCATCTCCCCGGTGAACGGGTCGAGGTGGCGCGCCGAGCCCACGGGGTGCACGAGGAAGTGCCCCGGCATCCCGACCGGCTCGAGCGCGATGCCCGCGCGGCGCCCGACCTCCATGCACAGCACGGCGAGCGTGATCGGGATGCCGGTGCGCCGGCCGAGCACCTCGATCAGCGAGGAGTTCCGGGGGTCGTAGTAGTCCTCGCGGTCGCCGTGGAAACCCTCCTCGACGAAGAGCCGGTGCACGAGGGCGTCGACGTCGGTGATGCCCACGGCGAGCCGGTCGATCTCGGCGCGCGCGTGCTCCGCGTCGGCCGACGGGTCGGCGGCGCGGGCGATCTCGAGCGCGCCCTCCAGCAGGTCCGGCTCCCCCGCCGCGACCAGGGCGAGGAACCGCTCCACGGCTGCCCGGCGCGCCGCGTCGTCGTCCACGCCGCGCATCCTGCCCCCGCGGGCGCCGGACCGCCGGACGGTCGAACGGGCGTGGTGGTCAGGCGGGCGCCGCCACCGCCCCGCTGCCGCGGGTCCAGGTCAGCGCCCCGTGCTCGAAGTTCTGCTGACGCCCGGCGGGGACGTCGTACTCGGCGCTGGTCGGATAGCCCAGCGGCGAGCCCTCCGCCCCGGCGCCCCGCCAGTGCTCGGCGATCGCGCCGATCACCGGCCACGCCCCGGTCCGTGGCGACCAGACCACCGAGCCGCGCTCGAAGTCGGTGCGCCGCCCCGTGCCGTCGACGGTCGGCGACTCGACGCGGGTCGGCTCGCCGAGCGCGTCACGGTCGGCCGCCCAGGCCGCCCGGACGTCGGTGGCCGACTCGTCGATGAGCGCCTTCACCTTCGCGCGCAGCGGCGCCATCTGGGCGTAGGCGATGTCGCCCGGGCAGGCGGTGTTCCCGACGTCGCGGTGCGCGAACAGCGCGGGCACCGTCGTCGTCTGGCCCTTCGGGAACCGCGAGGTGCCGCCGCCGCTGGAGGTGAGCCGTACCTGCTCGCCGGGGTCGCGGTACAGGCCGCCGAGCTTCCATGCCGCGAGGGCCGCCACGGAGTTCATGGTGGCTGCGCTCGGGGGCAGGGTGGAGTAGTTGCCCATCATCGCGATGCCCCAGGTCTCGCGGTTGAACCCGCCCGCGTGCGCGGCGACCACGGCCTTGTCCATGCCGCCGGCGCGGCCTTCGAAGATCGTTCCGTACTTGTCGACGAGGGCGTTGTAGCCGATGTCGCCCCAGCCCTGCTTCTCGGTGTGGTACGCGAAGATGGCTCGGACGACCGCCGGCGACTCGGCAGGGCTGTAGTCGTTCGACTCGCTGGTGTGGTGGATGGTCACCGCGCGCACCGTGGGTGTGGTCTCCGGACGCCAGGAGGCCTTCGTCTCGTCGGCGCCCCACTGTGCCCGCGTGACGTACTTCGGGGCGGCCGGCCCGCGCGCCGAGCCCATCGACCCGATCGCCTCGTCGTTGCTGCCGACACCGGGGTCGATCCGCACGACCTGCACCTGGTCGGTCACCGGCTGCCCGGCGCGCATCGCGCGGACCTCCACCCCGGTGCGGTCGCCGACCCAGATCGGATCGGTCCCACCGCGCCCCGGCGCGCCGGCGGGAGCGGTGTCGTCACGCTCGGCGCCCGCGGGGTCGAGGTTCGTCCAGGTTCCCCACCGCCCGGCGGCGTCGGTCGAGCGCAGGGACACGGAGTCGGGCGGCGGGCCGACCCAGGTCACGGCGACGAGACGCAGCGGCCTCTCGCTGCGCGCCTGCCGCGCGCCGAACGCGTCCCGGCCGCCCGGCGTGAAGGACACGGGCGCGACACCGGTGGCCACCGGGGCCGCGGGCGGCAGACCGGCCGGCGGCATCACCGCGTGCGCCGGGTCGAACTGCGAGGCGCCGGCGGGCGCCGTCGGGTCGGGGGGCACCTCCGGTCCGGCCGGCTGTGCCAGTGCCGGGCTCGGGAGCAGCAGCGCTCCCGTCGTCAGCAGCACGACGGCGCCCGTCCGCGTCCGCGTCACCCTGCGGGCACGCCCCCTCGGAGCACCGGACCCGACCATCGCGCACACACCTCCGCTCGCGTCGGCGGCCTCTTCATGATCCGCCGACGCACACGATGACCCCCACATGCGCACCACGCGCCACACCACGCGCAGAAGGCGCCCGGTCGGGTGACTTCGGGTCAGCGCTCCTCGCTCAGAGGTGAGCCTGCGCGAACGTCGCCACCGTCCTCATCGCCATGGCGTCCGCCCCGGCGCCGATCGGGCCCGCGACGACGGGGATGAGCTTGGTGACGTTGAGGGCGCCGCGTTTGGTGAAGCGCGAGGTGAGCCGGTAGCCGATGCGGGTGTCGAGCTGCCCGCGCACCTCGGGCGGCAGCCGGCGCAGGCCGTAGAGCAGCGAGGCGTTGACGAGATCGAGTCCCGTGCGCTCGGCGAGCTCGGTGCCGTCGCCACCGAGGACGCACACGAGCGCCGCGGTCCGGATCACCGGGTCCTCGAGGTCCCGGCCGCGCAGGTGGGCGATCGTGGCCGCCAGGCGCGTGCCGAGCAGGTAGAGCCCGGTCATCCCTGCCGGCGCGGTGACCACGAGCGTCGCGGCACCCCCGAGGCTGGTGAGCAGGCCCGAGCTGGCCGCGAGCCGGACGTGGCTGCCGACGACCCGGCGCACCGCGGCCTCGACGTCGTCCTCCGTCGCGCGCAACGCGTCGTCGGCCACCGACGCCGCGCCGGCGAACGGGCCGATCCCGCCGACCGCGCGCCGCCACAACTCGTCGATCAGGGTGTCGGGCAGACCCCGCGAGCTCGCCACCCGACCAGTGTCTCCGAGAGCGGCCCCGTCGAGAGCCTCAGTCCAGGAGGTCGCAGGCGGCGGTGAGCGTGCCGACCCAGCGCTCGCGCGCGTCGCGATCCCGCGCGCGCGCGAGGCGCTCGCGCTGGGTGCCGGCGTGCGCCCAGGCCAGGATCATCGGGTCGACGCGCGCGCCGTAGAAGGCGTCGACGACGAGCTCGGCGAGGTGGTGATCCGCGCTCGCGATCTCCTTGTACTCCCAGATCGCGATCAGCCTCGCGGGCGGCTCACCGAGCGCACCGACGCTGTCGAGCATCGCCACGGCCGTCGCGCCCCCGGGAGCGTCCGGGTGCATGTCGAGCAGCGCCGACCACACGGCGTCGGCGACGTCGCGCACCGCGTCGCGCTCGAGGTCGCCCCACGTCGCCCAGTTCTCGGCGATCCGGCCGAGCACGGTGCGCAGGTCGACACGCTCGTCGGTGAGCGCCGTGCGCAGCAGCCACGGGGTGAGCGCGCGCAGGTCGTCCGGCGTACCCACCGTGTTGCCCAGGGTGAGCGCCAGCGTGAGCGGGTCGGTGTCGGCGATCGACACCTCGCCGCCGTGGCAGTGGGGGCAGCCCGCCAGCGATTGTGGGGCCGGGTGCGCCACGAAGGCGGCCTCGAGTCCCCACAGTGCGGCGTCCACACCCGCATCCGTCTGCACGTCCATCGAGAGAAATATTCGTCCTCGCAACGCGACACGCTGGGCCGATAGGGCGAATATCCATCAGTGGTGTGACCGAGCGTCGCTCCGTGTACCGCCGAGCGTGTCAGCACGTCCACTCGTCTTGTCATCGAGGCGGCGGATTCCGACCGCGACACGCCCGGGACGGGCCGTACAGATCACATCAGCGGGCGTCCACGGGCGCCGTGGACGAGAGTCGGGACATGCGCTCGCGGTCCCAGGCCCCCACTCCCGGTCCCGAAATCAAGACCACCGGCGGCGTCGTCCGGGGCATCACCACGCACGACGTGCACACCTGGCGCGGCGTCCCCTACGCGGCGCCGCCCGTCGGCGATCTCCGCCTGCGCGCCCCGCAGCCCGTGGTGCCGTGGGAGGGCGCGCGCGACGCCTCGCGGTACGGGCCGGTGCCGATCCAGGAGCGCGTCGGCGAGTTCATCGGCGCGGGCAAGCACACGCCGATGTGCGAGGACAGCCTGACGCTCAACATCAGCGCTCCGACCACCCCGTCCGACGAACCCCGTCCCGTGATGGTCTGGTTCTACGGCGGCGCGTTCGTCGTCGGGGCGTCGTCGGCCCCCACCTACCGCGGCTACGACTTCGTGCGCCGCGGCGAGTGCCTCGTCGTGACCGTGAACTACCGCCTCGGCGCGCTCGGCTACCTCGACTTCTCCGGCTTCGGGACGCCCGAGCGGCCCATCGAGTCGAACCTCGGCCTGCGCGACCAGATCGCCGCCCTGGAGTGGGTGCGCGACAACATCGCGGCCTTCGGGGGCGACCCCGGGCAGGTCACCGTGTTCGGCGAGTCGGCCGGGGCGATCTCGGTGACGACGCTGATGGCGACGCCCGCCGCCCACGGCCTGTTCCACCGGGCGATCGCCGAGAGCTCGGCGCCGGGCATGGTGTTCGGCCAGGAGCGGGCGCGGGGCTGGGCCGCGGGGTTCGTCTCCGCCCTGGGTGCCGACGACGACCCGCTCCGGGGCCTCACGACCGCCACCCCGGACGAGCTGCTCGCTGCCGCCCGAATCCTGCGCGAGAGCATCGGGGACCAGCCGGGCACGATCCCCACCGCACCCGTCGTCGACGGTGACCTGCTGCCCGAGTCCCCGCTCGACGCGTTCGAGGGCGGCCGCGCGGTCGACGTCCCGTTGATCATCGGCACCAACGACACCGAGGGGCGCCTCTTCGAGCTCCCCCGCCTGCGGATGGACGTCCTGGTCAGCGAGGAGCGGGCGTCGCAGATGTTCGCGCTGACCCAGCCCGAGCTGCGTGACCAGGTGCTCGCCGCCTACGAGGGCACGGCGCACCGCAAGGACCTCGGCGGGGACTACATGTTCTGGTACCCGTCGGTGCGCGTCATGCAGGCGCACCGAGGACCGGTGTGGGCGTACCGCTACGACCTCACGACGCCGGTGCTGAACCTGATGGGCGTGCGGGCCACGCACGGCATGGAGCTCTACGCCGTCTTCGGTCTCGTCGACTCGGGCGCGGCCCGCGTCCTGACCGCACTCGGCGGGCGTCGCCACCTGCGGGCCCTGTCCGAGCGCATCCAGGCCGACTGGGTGCACTTCGCCCGATACGGCACGCCGGCCGGCCACTGGCCGACCTACGACACCGAGACCCGCCTCACGAAGATCTTCGATCGCACCGACCGCGTCGAGTCCGACCCCCGCCGCGAGCGCCGGCTCGCGTGGCAGGGGTTCCGGGGTTACGACTGATGACTGCCGGGGCGAGACGCGGGGCCACCCCACGACGAAGCTTCGAGGAGCGGAGCGTCCCCCGGGAAGAAGCCGCCGTCAGGACGACTTGGCGTTCCGCTTCCGGGACGCGACGCGCAGGGTGATCGCGAGGGCGACGAGGGCCACGACGGCGAAGACGATGCCGAGCACGATGTCGTCGAGCACCAAGAAGAAGATCAGCGCGACACCGACCGACAGGGCCGTGCCGAGGACCCCGATCCCGACGTTGAGCTTGAGCTCGCTCTGCTTCTCGGGCGCGTGGTCCGGGTCCGCGGCGGGGTTGCGGGCCTGGGGGGTCTTGCCCTGCTCCTCGGTCATGGTGTCCGGGTTACCCGGTCGCGCGCTCCTACAGCCATCCGGGCAGGACGAGCAGGGCCCACGCCAGCAGGGGACCCGTCACCACGACGATCCCGCTGTAGACGAGCATCCGGCGGTAGAACGCCTCGCGGTCGATGTCGGCCGGCGTGGACGCGAGCACCAGCGCACCGTTGGTCGAGAACGGGCTGACGTCGACGACCGTGGACGCGACCGCGAGCGCCGCGACCATCCCGACCGCGCTGACCGCCCCCTGCTGGAGGAACGGCAGCGCCAGCGGGATCGCGACGCCGAGGATGCCCGCCGACGAGGCGAACGCCGAGAGCACGCCGCCGAGGTAGCAGAGCAGCAGCGCCGCGATCAGCGGGACGCCGAGCGCGACGATGGCCTGCCCGACGTAGTCCACGGTGCCCGCCTCCTGGAGCACGGCGACGTAGGTGAGCACGCCGCAGACCAGCAGGATCGTGGACCAGGCGATACCGCGCGCGGCCTCGCGGTGCCCGGCCGGGCACAGGATCCCGAGCACCACCGCGATCGTCAGCGACAGCACGCCGACGTCGAGTCCGAACGCCACCGTGCCCACCGCGAGCGCCAGGATGCCGATCAGCGTGAGCACCTGGGCGCGGTCGACGGGCGGGGCCTCCTCCTGCTGCTCGGCGTCCTCCTCGATGTCCTCCTCGATGTCCTTCTCGGTGTCCGTGCTCGACGTGCCCTCCGGCCCGCCCACCGGCACGTTGTGCGCCACCCGCACGCCCGCCAGGGACCGGCCGCCGAGGACGACGAAGACGACCGCCGCGATCACCAGGTTGATCACGAGCGGGGCGAGGAAGAGCACCGTCGGGCTGAACGGGATCCCCGTCGGACCGACGACGCCGGCCACGAAGGTGCCGTAGACGCTGATCGGGGAGAAGGCGCCGGCCAGCGATCCGTGGACGACCATCATGCCCATGAGCAGCATGTCCACCCCGTAGCGGCGGGCGAACGGCATCGCCAGCGGCGCCACAATCGCGACCGCGAACAGCGCGCCGATCGCCGAGAACACCGCGGACAGCGTGAAGAAGATCCACGGCGCGGCGACGAGGTGGCCCCGCACGAGGCGCATGGACCAGCGCACCAGCAGGTCGACCGTGCCGTTCTGGTGGGCGACCGCGAAGAGGTAGGTCAGCCCGAGCAGGATGAGGAACAGGTCGCCGGGGAACTCGGCGAGCACGTCGTCGAGGCTCATGCCGACGACGAGCACACCGACGCCGGCCGCCGCCACGAACCCGAGCGCGCCGAGGTTGATCGGCAGCACCGTCGCGATCACGAACATCGCGACCAGCACCACGATGGAGACGATCACCGGCGTCACGCGCTCTCCTCCCGCCGCGCAGGCCACCCCGCCCGCCGAGAGGAGGATTCGCCCATACGGGTGGCGGCGTCGTCAATCCCGGCGCGCGGCCAGAGCCGTCGGCGCGGCCGTCACCGGCGTCGGCGCAGCCCCGAGGCCCGTCCGATCGGGCGGGCGATCGCAGCCCGGACGGCGTCCTCGCTGCCGACGAGGCGCACCTTCGTGCGGGCGCGGGTGACCGCCGTGTAGAGCAGCTCACGGGTCAGCAGCGGCGACTCGGCGGGCGGCAGGATCACCGAGACGCGGGCGAACTGGCTGCCCTGGGCGCGGTGCACGGTCATTGCGTGGACGGTCGCGATGCCGTCGAGCAGGGCCGGCGCGATCTCCACCGGCGCCCCGCCGCGGGCGAACACCGCGCGAGCACCCCGGGCCGTGGAGATCACCACCCCGGTGTCGCCGTTGTAGATGCCGCGGTCGTGGTCGTTGGCCGTCACCAGCAGCGGACGTCCGGGGTACCACTCCTCGTCACGGTCGGCGACGGGTCCGGCCTCGAGCACCCAGCGCTCGACGTCGGCGGCCCACCGGGTGACGCCCCACGGGCCACGCCGGTGCGCGCACAGCAGGCGGTGCTCGTCGAGGCGTGTGAGGGCGAGCGACGCGTCGCCGTCGAGCGCGGCCAGCTCGGTCTCGCCGGCGCCGCCGACGACCTCCTCGCGCAGCTCACGCAGGCCGCCGGGGTCGCGGGTGGTGAGGTCGGCGTCCTCGACGAACACCACGTCGTGGTGCCCGGCGCGCAGGGCGGCGACCGCGGCGTCGGCGTCGCCCTCGCGGATCGCGGCGGCGAGCGTGGCGATGGTGCCGTGGAACCGCCAGGTGCGGTCGAGCACCGTCACCCCGCCCCGCACCGGCGGGCCCGGCGCGCCGACGCGCTCCAGGGCCCGGTCGAACACCGGCTCCGGGTCGGCGGGGGCCGCGACGAGGTCGCCGAGCACCGCGCCCGCCTCGACCGAGGCGAGCTGGTCGGGGTCGCCGACGAGCACGAGCCGGGCGTCGGGGCGCACGGCCTCGAGCAGCCGCGCCATCAGCGTCAGCGACACCATCGACGTCTCGTCGACCACCACCACGTCGAAGGGCAGGTGCCGGTGGCGGTCGTGCCGGAACCGCGACGACCCGCGGATCGGCCCGAGCAGGCGGTGGATCGTGGAGGCGGAGAGCCCCGTGATGCGCGCGCGGTCGGCGTCCGGGAGGTCGACCTCGGCGAGCGCCTCCGACAGCCGCGCGGCCGCCTTGCCCGTGGGGGCCGCCAGCGCGATGCGCAGCGACGGGTCCTGGTCGCGCAGCACCGCGAGGAGCGTCGCGACGGTGGTGGTCTTGCCGGTGCCGGGGCCGCCGGCGAGCACGCTGGTCCAGCGCAGGGTGCAGACGGCGACGGCGCGGCGCTGCGCGTCGTCGGGCGCGCCTTCACCACCCTCCCGGGCGCGGAAGAGGCGGTCGAGCGCGACGTGGAGCCGCTCCTCGTCGACCTCCGGGGGCGGGGCGGCGGCGCGCTGCGCGATCGTGGCGCGGACCTGCTCCTCCTGGCGCCAGTACCGGTCGAGGTAGAGCAGGCCGTCGACCAGCCGCAACGGGCGCCCGGTCGCCGTGGCGGCGTCGTCGGCGACCAGGGGCGACGCGGCGACGGCCGCGGTCCACGGGGCGGGGTCGGGCCACGGCAGGTCCGAGGTGTCGACGACCTCGTCGCCCTCGGCCAGCACCGTCCGGTCGACGGCGGCGAGGTCCAGGCACACCGACCCGGCCCGCAGCGCGCGCACCACCAGGGCGGCGGCGAGCAGGACCTGCTCGTCGTCCTCGCCGCCGAGGCGCCCGAGACGGCGCGCGACGTGGACGTCGGTCGGCGCCAGGACACCGCGCGCGTTGAACGCGGCGAGCAGGCCCGTGGCCCGCGTCGCGAAGCGGATGCCCTCCTCGGCGAGGAGGTCACCGGACACCGTCGGCGCGCTCACCGCCGGCCCCCGTCGAGCAGGGCGCTGAGCTCGACGACGAGCGCGGCCGGCGGCGACCACGCGAACACCCCGCACGTCGTGCCGCCGACCACCGGGGTGTCCGGGCCGCACATGCCGCGCAGGAACAGGTAGAGCACGCCGCCCAGGTGGGTCGCGGGGTCGTAGCCGCGCAGCCGCCAGCGCAGGAATCGGTGCAGGGCGACCGCGTAGAGGATCGCCTGCAGGGGGTAGTGGGAGCTGATCATCGCGGTGGCCATGGCCGTCGGCCCGTAGTGCGCGGCGGTCAGCGGCTCGCGACCGGTCGGGCCCACCGGCCCCAGCCAGTTCGTCTTGTAGTCGACGACGACGAACCGCCCGTCCGGGCCGCGCAGGACACCGTCGATGCTGCCGGTGAGGTAACCGCGCAGCACCTGGTCGCCGAGGCCGTGGGCCTGGTGCTCGAGGGCGTCGGGGTAGGCGGCGAGCGGGTCGTCCGCGGGCAGGTGGCGGCGCAGGAGCGCCGCGACGGCGGCGAGCGTCACCAGTGGCGTGTCCACTCCGGCGCGGTCGCCACCGGCCAGCGGGAGCTCGAAGTCGAGCTCGGCGAGCCGGTCGGTGGGGGTGACGTCCGCGAGGCTCGCCGGCCCGCCGCGCGGCAGCGGCGTGCGCATCACCGGCAGGAGCGCGTCGGCGAGTGTCGTCGCGTCGACGTCGGCGTGCGGGTGGTGCCGCAGCTCCTCGGTGGCCGCGGCGGCGAGCGCGGCGTGCAGGTCGCCGGTGGCGGTGTCGACGGTCTCGAGCACGGAGTGCACGAGCGTCCCGAACGCCGCCCCGACGGGCAGGTCCGCCATCGGGGACGGGACGGGCTCGACCTCGTCGGGGGTCGGCGCCGCGGCGTCCTCCGGGTCGTCCTCGTCGACGATCGTGCGCTCCTCGGGCTCGCTGATCGGGGCGCCGGCGTGCGCCCCGGCGGTGAGCGAGGAGTACGACGAGCGCCGCCAGGCGAGGTCGAGGGGGCGGTCGAACGGGGCCGCGGCCAGGGCATGGGCGCGTCCCGCGGACGGGACGAAGGGCACGGCCGTGCGCGGCTCGACCCGCTCGACGGCGATGTCGTCCCCGGCCAGCACGCTCAGCTCCGCGAGGACGCGCTCGTCCTCGACCACCGGGTACGCGCCGTCAGGGCTCGTGCCCGGGGCGGGCCGCCCGAGGAACAGGCGCTGCACCGCGGAGTTCGCGGTGGTGGTCGCGGGCGCCCACCAGCACACGACCTGGCCCTGCGCGCGGGTCAGCGCGACATAGAGCAGGCGCAGGTCCTCACCGTCGTCCTCGGCGCGGGCCGCGGCGACGTGCTCGAGCCACGCGGGGTCGTCCTGCCCGCCGACCGCGCGCACCCGGCGGCCGTGCTCGTCGTGGTGGGTGACGACGGTCGGGGTGTCGGAGACCCAGCGGTCCCACCCGAACGGCACGTAGACCACCGGGAACTCGAGGCCCTTGCACTTGTGCACCGTGAGCACCTGGACCGCGCTGGCGTCGGACTCGAGGCGCCGGCTGCGCTCGGGACGCAGCTCGCCGGTGCCCGCGGCGGCCTCGGCCATGCGCGCCCGGAGCCACTCGACCAGCGCGACGACGCCGAGACGCGACTCGACCGCCGCGGCGTGCAGGACCTGGCCGATGTGGCGGATGTCGGTGATGCGCCGCTCGCCGTCGACGCGGGCGAGCACCCGCGCGGCGAGCCCGGTCTCCGCGGCCACGGCCTCGAGGAAGGCCGCGACACCGCGGTCGTGCAGCGCGGCGCCCCAGCGGCGCAGCATCGCGCCGACCTCGGGCAGGACGGCGTCGGCGTGGGCGTCGAGGTCGGTGGCGGCGTGCCCGAGGAACACCGTGAGCGCGGCCGCCCGGACCCGTCCCGTGCGGCCGGGCTGCTCGACGGCCTCGAGCAGGGTGAGCCACTCCTCGGCGCTCTCGGTGGCGAACACGCTGGTGGCCCCGGCGAGGACCGAGGGCACGCCGGCGACGGCGAGGGCCTCGCGGACCAGGCCCGCCTGCGCGTTGGTGCGCACGAGCACCGCGACGTCGCCTGGGCCGAGCGACGGGTCCTCCCGGCCGTCCTCCCAACGGGAGTCGGCGGCGACCAGCTCGGCGACGTCGGCCGCCAGGTCGGCCGCGATCCGCTCGCGGACCGGGCCGACCATCGGGAGCCCGGTCTTCCAATGCGCCCGCAGACCGGCCCGCGGGAGCACCCGCAGGCGGAACGGCGCCGGCCGGGGCGCGCCGACGAGCCTGCGCGTCGGGTGGGCGGACCCGACCCGCGGCACGACGATCTTCTCGTCGCCCAGCGCGGCGCCGCCGAAGACGGTGTCCAGGGCGCGCACCAGCGGCTCGTCACTGCGCCAGTTCTTCGTCAGCCCCTCGCGGGTGCCGGCGGTCTCGACGGCCTGCAGGTAGCTGACGACGTCGGCGCCGCGGAAGGCGTAGATCGCCTGCTTGGGGTCGCCGATGAAGGTCAGCGCCGTCGGCCGCTCCGCGGACTCCTCGTGGAAGGCGGCCCGCAGGATGTCCCACTGGATGGGGTCGGTGTCCTGGAACTCGTCGACCAGCACCACCGAGAACCGCGCCCGCAGCCTTGCGCGGGCGGCGGCGCCGAGCTGCGGATGGCGCAGCGCGCGGTGCAGGCGCAACAGCATGTCGTCGAACGTGAACAAGCGGCGCCCGCGCTTGCGCCTCTCGACCTCGGCGCGCACGGCCTCGGCGAACCCCGCCCGCGCGCCCGCGGCGTCGGGGGCGTCGCGCCCGGGCTCGATGCGCGCGCCCGGGTCGTTGACCACGGCCTGGCCGATGGCGAGCGCCGTGGCGCGGTCGAAGTCGGGGGTCTTCGCGCCGGGGACGGCGTACTTGCGCAGGTAGAAGTCGTCGACGACCTCGGTGACCACGTCGTCGATGCGCTCGACGAACGTGCCGTCGGGATCGGTGTCGCCGACGATCCCGAGGCCGGTGAGCATGTCCTGGCAGAACTGGTGGGTGGTCGCGATCGTGGCCGCGTCGAAGCCGGCGAGCGCGGCACCCAGCCGGGCGCGTCGGAGGGCCACGGCGGCGGCGTCGCCCACGGCGAGCAGCCGGATCACGGGGTCGTCGTGGCGGCGGGCGCCCGCCGGGTCGGCCAGCGCGCGCTCGGTGGCCACGAACCGGCCGCGCACCCGCTCGCGCAGCTCGCGCGTGGCCTCGCGGCCGAACGTCACGAGCATGACCTGCGGCAACGTCGCGTGGCCCTCGGCGACGTAGCGGGCCGCGAGCGCGGCGATCGTGTACGTCTTGCCGGTGCCCGCGCTGGCCTCGAGCACCGTGGTGCCGCTCGGGAGGTCGCCGCAGACGTCGAAGGGGCGCGTGAGCGTCGCGGTCATCGGCTGCCCAGCTCCTCGGCCTCGCGCACCGGAGTCCACAGCCGCGTGGCCAGCCCCGCGAACCGGCTCGGCGCCTCGCCCGTCGCCGCCCCGACGAGGTCGTCGAGCAGGCGGCGCCGCCCCCAGACGAGGACGTGCGCGGGGTCGTCCTGCTCGCCGCCGTAGCGGTTGGTCCACTTGTCGCGCGCCCGGTTCATGGCCGCGCTCTCGCCCTTCGTCGCCCGCGCCTGGGCGTACGCCTCCGACGTCTGGCACATCAGCGGGAGCGGCTCGAGCATGCCGTCGGTGTGCAGGGCGAGGAGGTCGGCGAGCACCTTCTGCGCCACCTCGGGCTCGAGCGGCCCGAGGGTGGAGACGGTGGTCGGCTTGTCCCAGGAGCCGCGGCCGACGGTGACGGCCCGCCAGGTGCGGTCCGGGTGGGCGGCGCTGAGCGCGAGCAGACCGATCCAGGCGCGCAGCCGGTGCTTGGGCGCCAGCCGCGAGAACGTCACGGTGACCAGCGTCGACTCGTGCACCCCGGCGACGGAGCCGACGAGCGTGTCCGAGGTGATGTCGACGTCGGTGGCGGCTGCCTCGCGCAGCCCGGTGACGGCGGCGGTCAGCGGTTCGACCTGACGGCCGATGTCGCGCACCAGACGGTCGCCGAGCGGGCCGGGCGGGAGCTCGCCGCGCCGACGTTCCGCCTCCATGCAGGCCGCGACGTCGCGGCCGTCGAGCCGGTCGCGCAGCAGGCGCTCGCCGATCGCCCAGCGTGCGAGGCCGTCGGGCTCGACCGGCACCGCCTCCGCCGTCTCCTCCTCCTCGCCGCGCGCGAACACCCCGAGGCGCTGCCGCAGGAACGCGCGCACCGGGTGCTCGACGAACTTCACGAGGTCGTCGACGTCGAGCGGCCCGCGCGGGCGTGCCGGCAGCGGACCGGGCAGGAACGGGACGACGGCGGAGCGTTCGGCGCGCAGCGCACGCGTGCCGGCGAGGGCGGCGCCGTCGAAGGAGAAGGGCGCGCTCGCGTCGAAGTCGCCCGCGTCGAACGGCTGGAGCGGGTTGTGCCGCGTGAGGTGGTCGCGGGCCCGCTCGGCGCCGTTCTCAGCGGTGGGGGCGAACGCGAAGGTGGCGTCGAGGGTGTCGAGCAGCTCGCCGATCGGCACCGCGGGCGGTCGGTCCGCCCCGGTGCGCTCGTCGGCGCCGGAGTGGACGACCACCAGGTGGTCGGTGGCGGCGACGATCGCGTCGAGCAGCAGCTGGCGGTCCTCGGCCGCGGGGTCGCGCTCGCCCACCCGCGGGTCGCGGGCCAGCACGTCGTCGCCGTCCGCGCGCGTCTCGCGGGGGAAGACCTGGTCGTCCATGCCCAGCAGGCACACCACGCGGTGCGGCACCGAGCGCATCGGCATCAGCGTCGCCACCGTGAGCGTGCCCGTGCGGAAGTTCGCTCGGGTGGGGCGCCCGGCGAGGCGGTCGGCGAGCACCGCCCGCACGTCGTGCAGCGTCATCGTCGGGTCGTGCGGGGCGCTCTCGAGCACCGCGGTGAGCTCGGCGCGCGCCTGCGCGAGCTGCCAGGCGTAGGCCGGGACCGTGGCCGTGAGGCCGTCGAGCCCGCGGCGCAGGGCCTCGATCCAGGCGGCGAGTGGCTTCTCGCCGCGCAGGTCCTCGAGCACCGCGCCCACGCGGTCGACCAGCTCGCCGAGGCGCCCGACGCGCTCGGCGTCGCCGGAGTCCACCTCGTCGAGCGGGAGCGCGTCGCCCAGCCAGTCGCCGCCGTCGGCCGACATGGCCACGCCGACCAGCAGGCGGTCGAGCCCCTGCGACCAGGTGTTCTCGCCGAAGCGCGCGAGGGAGAACGCCGCGCGGTGCGGCGCGTCGAGCCCCCAGCGGACCCCGGCGCGCTCGGCGAGCTCGCGCAGGCGCGGGAGGTCCTCGTCGTCGAAGCGGAAGCGCCGGCGGACCGGGTCGGACTCGGCGAGGTCGAGCAGCTGCGAGGCCGTCACCCGCGCGTCGGCGAGGTCCAGCAGCGTCGCGAGCGTGCCGAACAGCGGGTTGACCTCGCGCAGCGAGCGGTCGGCGAGCCGGACCCGCAGCCGGTGGCCGGGGTGGGCGGTCGCCTCGCCCTCGCCCGGCCCGAAGGACGCCGTGACCAGCGGGGCGAACGTCTCGATGTCCGGGCACAGGACGATGACGTCGCGCGGCTCGAGCGTCGGGTCGGCGCGCAGGATGCCGAGGATCGTCTCGCGCAGGACCTCCACCTGCCGGTCCGGACCGTGGCAGCGGTGCACGCGGATGCTGCCGTCGTCGATCGCGGGGCGAGCGGCGGGCGCGCGGTCGTGGCGCAGGTCGTCCTGGAGCTGGGCGAGCAGGGTGGTCGGCGTCGTGGCCGCCGCGTGGTGCCGGTCGGTGCGCGCGGCGCGTCCCCGGCGGGACAGGCGCAGCTGCAGCTCACGGACGTCGCGCCCGAGGCTCGCGAGCAGGGGGTGTGCCACGGCCTGCGCGCTCGTGTCGTCGGCGCGCCGGCTGCCCTCGCGTCCCTCGAGGCCCGTCCACAGCGCGGGCGAGGGGTGGGGCAGCCAGAGGTGGACGTCGTGGTCGACGGCGAGGGCATCGAGGACGGTGAGCTCGGTGTCCGAGAGGCGGGTGGCCCCGAACAGCGAGAGGCGCGCCGGGAACCGGCCGGCGGGCACGCGGACGTCCGCGACCGTCTCGGCCGGGCTCACCGTCGCCACCCGCGCCCGCAGCCGGCGCCACAGCTCGGGCTGCCAGCGCAGGTCGTCGGGCGTCTGCGTGTCGTCCCCGGCCGCCCAGGCCCGGACCAGCGCGGGCCGGTGGTCGGCGTAGCGGCTGAAGAGCCGGGCGAGGTGGCGGGCCGCCGCGAACCGGCGCCCCCGTCGCGTGTCGCCCTGGTCGCCGACGCCCAGGAAGGCACCGAGCGGCGCGCACCAGGGCTCCTCGGCGCACTCGTCGATGGTCTCGAGCAGCGGCCACACCAGGCGCTCCGGACGCCACGGGTCCTCGTCCGGGACCGACAGCACGCGCCCGACGACGTCCGCGGGCGACGGGAAGACGACGTTGGCGCACACCCCGTCGTCCCCGCCGGTGGTGCCGAGCCGGTGGGACAGCCGCTGCGCGAGCCACCGCTCGATCCCACGCGTGGGGACGGCGACGAGCTCGGGCGCGAAGGGATCGTCCGGCGGGTCGGCGAGCACGTCGGCCAGGGCCTCGACGAGCCGGTCGGCGCGCTCCGCGCGGTGCACGTGCAGCACGCCCCCACCTCCCCCGGCGACCCGATCCTGCTCGCTCGCGACGCTAGACGAGGGGGCCGACAGCTCCGCCCTCCGGGCTCGTGAGGGCGTGTCGGTACCCGGGACGAACCCCTCTTGACCTCGACCTTCGTTCACGCCGGAGCCTCGGGGCGTCGCCGTGTCGGAGGGAGTGGCCATGCGTGTCGTGCAGGTGGAGGAGTTCGGTGGACCCGAGGTGCTGCGTCCCGTCGACGCCCCCGATCCGGAGCCCGGCCCCGGCGAGGCGGTGATCGTCGCGTCGGCGTCCGACGTGATGTTCCTGGACACGCTGCTGCGCTCGGGGTGGGCGGAGGACTTCTTCCCGGTCCGCCCGCCCTACGTGCCGGGCAGCGGGGTGGCGGGGACCTGCGCCGGGCGCCGCGTCGTCGCCGACACCAAGCAGGTCGTGGGCGGGTCGGAGATCCCGGTCGGGGGCTACGCCGAGCAGGCCGTGGTGCCGGAGTCGGAGCTGATCCCGATCCCCGACAGCCTCACCGACCAGCAGGCCGTGGCCCTGCTCCACGACGGTCCGACGTTGCGGTCGCTGCTCGACGCCGTAGCCGCGCGGGAGGGCGAGCGGGTGCTCGTCCTGGCGGCCGCCGGCGGCGCGGGTGTGCTGCTCGTCCAGGAGCTGACGCGGCGCGGGGTGCACGTCGTCGGGGCGGCGCGGGGTTCGGTGAAGACCTCGCTGGTCCGCTCGCTGGGCGCCGCGGAGGTCGTGGACTACGGGTCCCCGTCGTGGACCTCGCGCGTCGGCTCCGTCGACGCCGTGCTCGACGGCGCCGGCAGCGCGCTCGGCCGGGCGGGGTTCGAGCTCCTGGCCGACGGCGGCCGCTTCGTCTCCTACGGCACGGCGGGCGGTGAGTTCGCGTCGCCCGACCCGGACGAGGCCGCGCGGCGGGGCATCGCCGTGACGGGCCTGACCGACCTCCCCCACCTCGACCGCGCGGCCCGGCGAGCACACGTCGAGCGGACCCTGGCCGAGGCGGCGGAGGGCCGCTACCGGCCGGTGATCGGTCAGACCTTCCCGCTCGAGAAGGCCTCCGACGCCCACGCCGCCATCGCGGCCCGGACGGCGGTGGGGAAGACGCTGCTGGTGCCGTGAGCGGTGGGCGTCGACGGGGTGGCGGGGCAAGATCTGCGATCCCGGAGCGGGCGTTCCGCTGAGCGGAGCGTTCGCTCCACGGATCGGGATCTTCGGTATGCCACGGGGCGCGGGGTGGGGCGAGAGAAGAGGACCGTGTCCTGAGGACACGGTTGCTACTTGCCGGGGAGGGGTGGGAGGGAGGCGACGATCCGCTCGGCGACCTGCTGCCCCAACCGGCAGGGGTTCTGGGCCTCGCCGCTCGATCCGATGCTGGCGCTGTCGAAGTTCACGATGAAGCCCTGCCCCTCGGCTGTGCCTACGGTGACGGAGCACGAGAGCGATTCGGGTGAGGCCTGCTCACGTGTCGCGGGCAAGCCCCCGACAGTCATCGGAGCAAAGAGGGCGAACTGCCTCACCCGATAGGTGTCGACGAGCACGTCCCGCCCGGGTACGACGATGAAGCTGACGAATCGCTCGCGATTGGGGCCTTCTCTTCGGCAGACCACCTCACGGGTCGGGAGAGATCGGCGCAGACCGCGTTCTGAGAAACCCAGTGACTCCCAC
The DNA here is from genome assembly GCF_036044095.1 of Actinomycetospora sp. NBC_00405. Classification (NCBI taxonomy): domain Bacteria; kingdom Bacillati; phylum Actinomycetota; class Actinomycetes; order Pseudonocardiales; family Pseudonocardiaceae; genus Actinomycetospora; species Actinomycetospora sp. NBC_00405. Next base: position 4,356,145 of record NZ_CP107938.1, on the reverse strand, counting down.
ATTGCGGCGTCGAGCGGGCCGGCACAGGGGTCATCCGAGTACGGGCGGACGTCACGCGGAGCGGAAGGAATCGGAGCCCCGTAGCGGGGGGCTTGAGGGGGACCGTCCTCGCTCCTGACTTCCGGGGCGCATGAAGTCAATCCCAAGAGCGCAACCAGAAGGACCAGACGGCCGAGCCTCATGGTTGGCGCAGCTGTGCGGCGGAAGCTTCATCGTTCGACTGGTACGTGGCGAACCCGGCACGCAGAGCCTCGATCTGCTTAGTGAGCTCGGTGATGCCCTGGTCGAGGGCCGCCTGGAACGAGGTCGGGCCCCCGACGCCTGCCTGTCCGAGAAGCTGGGCTGCGTCCAGACTGACTTGGTCGCGGGTCGGAGGATTGACCTGCCCCAACGATTGAGCCTCGTCCCGAATCGCAAAGAGCTCGTCCCGAGCCTGCTCCAACTCCCGGATCGCCTTCGGCGCCTGGGCGATGTCCACGGCGAAGGACCCGCCGCCGGGTTGGGTCATCGCGTCGCCCTCCTCCTGATCACCGACCGCTCACGCTAGCCACCGACGCCTCGCCGTGGGTGCGGTTCGGGCGAAGATCGAGGGTTCGGTGACGAACCCCCGCAGATCTGCAGGGGTTCGTCACCGAGACAGCGATCTACTGCCGCTCCGCGTTGGCGTGCACCGCGTCCCGGACGTACTGGGCCAGCCCGGGGGCGATGTCCTCGTACGTCTTCGTGAAACGGGGGTCGGAGACGTACATGTCGGAGATGCACGCGTGCATCTCGGCCGGGCAGTCGTAGAACCACCGAGTGATGTGCTGGCGGTGGGCCTCGGCGGCGTCCACCGCCACCGGCCCGTCCGCGGGCTCACCCGCCTGCAGCGCGGCGACGAAACGGCCGTGGATGTCGTCCATCTCGGCTTTCATCGCCTGCCAGTCGGCCTTCGTGTACTGCGAGGTGCGCTGCTGGGACTGGCGCCAGGCCTCGGTGTCGCCCCACCGCTCCCGCGCCTCCTCCTGGTACTCCTCCTTGTAGCCCTCGCCGAACAGTTCGCGCTGCTCGGCGGGGGTCAGTTGGATGCCGGACACTTCTGCCTCCAGGGCTCGGTCGATGGCCGTCACGAGCTCGCCGAGCTCGTCCAGCCGGGACATGACCGCGGCGCGCTGCCGGCGTAGGTGCCCGGCGACGTCGGCCTCGGGGTCGTCGAGGAGGACGGCGACCTCCTCGAGCGAGAACCCGAGCCGCCGGTAGACGACGACGTGCTGCAGGCGCACGAGGTCCTCGTCGGTGTAGAGCCGGTACCCCGACGCGCTCCGGCGGCCCGGGCGCAGGAGCCCGACCTCGTCGTAATGGTGCAGGGTCCGGACCGTCACCCCGGAACGCTCGGCGACCTGGCCCACCGTCCACGTGGTCGTCCCCGGTGCCGTCTCGGTCATGGCAACCACCCTCGGGCCTTCCGTCACGTGAGGGTCAAGGGCCGACCTCGAGCCCACCCCGGACGATACGAGTCGTTACGGTCTCGCGGGCGTTGCCGGACGATCGAGGGGGACGACGTGGGGCTGTTCGACGGACTGATCGGGAACGCATCGCGTGTCGATCCTGGGCAGGCTGCGCAGGAGTACGGCCGTCTGCTCTCCCGCGGCGAGCAGGTTCAGGCCGCCTACCTGCTCGTCCGCGACGCCTTCCTCTTCACGGACCGGCGGCTGATCCTCGTCGACAAGCAGGGCATGACCGGACGCAAGATCGAGTACCACACGATCCCCTACCGCAGCATCACGCACTTCAGCGTCGAGACCGCCGGGACCTTCGACCTCGACGCCGAGCTCAAGATCTTCCTCTCGGGGACGCCGATGCCGATCCAGAAGCAGTTCGGCAAGGGAGTCGACGTGTACGAGGTCCAGGCGCTGCTCAGCTCCTACGTCGTCCGCTAGCCGCCGGGACCGCGCACGAACCCGATGAGCCGCGGCACCACGCTGCGCGACGCATCCCCGGCGACGTCCGGCCGGAAGACGTCCCCGACGACGTCCTCCTCGGGCTCGCCGTACATCTCCAGGCTCTCGACCGAGCAGTGCTCCATCACGTCCGCGATGTAGGGGTCGGACAGGCGCCAGTGCTCCACGATCGCCGCCGAGTCCGGGTAGAGCTGGAAGCTGTGGGCGACGAGCCGCTCGTCGTCGACGAAGACCTGAACGGCGAGCTGGGGCCCGTGCTCCTCGACGAACGCCACCGCCCGCTCGACGGCCGCGCGGAACTCGTCGAGGTGTCCCTCGGTGATCCGCATCGTGTTGTGCAGCAGGAGCGGCGCGTGCCGCGTGGACCGGCTCACGACGCCACCCCCGAGGGCAGCAGGAGCGTCGAGTCGCCGAACTCGTGCCACAGGTACCGCTCCGCCACGGCCGCGTCGTAGGCCCGCCCGACGAGCGCCGGCCCGGCCACCGCCTCGAGCAGCGCCAGGTGGCTCGCCTCCGGCTCGTGCAGGCCGGAGACCAGCCCGTCGACGGTCCGCGCCGGGCGGTGGGAGCCGAGGACGAGGTCGGTCCAACCGTGTCCCGGGGACACGGTCCCGTCCGGCGCCGCGACGGTCTCGAGCGCCCGCACCACGGTCGTCCCCACCGCGACGACCCGCGCACCGGCAGCCCGCGCCGAATTGACGAGACGGGCGGTGGACGGCGGCACCCGGTACCGCTCGGCCGTCGGCGGCTCGTGCTTCTCCTGGCTCGACACCCCGGCGTGCAGCACGAGCGGGGCGACGGTCACGCCGCGCGCCATCACGCGCACGAGCAGCCGCTCGGACAGCGGGCGCCCGGCGCTCGGCATCTCCGCGCTGCCGGGCTCGGTGGCGTAGACGGTCTGGTGGTCCGCGAGCGGGAACCGTCCGGCGAGGTGCCCGTACGCGATCGGGTGCCCGTAGGTCGCGAGGTACCCGGCCCTCCCGACCGCCGGCCAGGGCCGCGCCTGCCACAACCGCCGCCGGGCGTGCTCGTCCGGGTAGGGCGCGACGAGGGTGAGGACGACGCCGGGCAGCGTGAGCCGGTCGCCGACCGCGACGTCGCGCTCCGGTCCGTCGGGGCGGCGGGGTTCGACCACCCAGTCGCCGTCGTCGAGGTCGGTCGCCACGTGCAGCGCCATCGCCCGCCCGTCGCGGTGCCGGGCGTCGAGGGCGGCCGGGAGGGTCGCGGAGGTGTTGACGACGAGCAGGTCGCCGGGGTCGAGGACGTCGGCGAGCTCGTGGAACCGCCGGTGCTCGACGACGCCGGGACGGGCGACGAGCAGCCGCACGCCGTCCCGGGCGAGGCCTCGGTGCTCGGGGGGCTCGTGGGCCTCCGCGCCGGGCGGGAGCCGGAAGGACGTCGCGGGCAGCACGGTCATGACGCCACCGCCGGGGTGAGGTCGGCGGCGCGGTAGCGGCCGCTCGGGTGGTCGCCGTCGACGAGGGCGCGCAGCCCGGGCACGACGGTCTCGGGCTCGGGGCGGTCGCTGATGTCCTCGCCCGGGAAGGCCTCCTGGTGCATCACGGTGCGCATGTCCCCGGGGTCGACGACGTGCACGCGCCACTGCGGGTTCTCGACGGCCAGCACCGCGCCGAGGTGCTCGAGCGCCGCCTTCGACGTGCCGTAGCCACCCCACCCGGCCATCGCCTCGGCGCCGGCGTCGGAGGTGACGGCGACGATCCGCGCCCCGGGCCGCAGCAGCGGGCGCAGCGCCTGGACGAGGCCGAGCGGCGCGACGACGTTGACGCGCAGCACCTGCTCGAGCACGTCGAGGGGGTAGTCGGCGAGCTCGGGCTGTGGACTCGGTCCGAGCAGGCTCGCGTTGAGGACGAGCAGGTCGAGACCACCGAGGTCGTCGGAGGTCTCGGCGAGCGCGGTGCGGTGGACGGGGTCGGCGACGTCGCCGGGGACCGTGACGACGCCGGGCAGGCCGGCGACGGCGGCGGCGAGCTCGTCGCCGTGGCGCGCGTCGACGACGACGCGCCAGCCGTCGCCGGCCAGGTCGGCGGTGAGCGCGCGCCCGAGCCCGCGGGACGCGCCGGTGATCAGTGCTGTGGGCTGGTGTCGGCTCATGTGCTCGACGGTGCGACCTGGACGGAAGTCGAGGTCAAGCGTTCCTCCGGAACGGCACCCGGCGAACCCGTCGTCGTGCCAGCCTCGCGATCGTGGCGGGCGGATACGCGGTCGACCTCGAGGCGCTGGGCCGGGCGGCCCGGGGCGTGCGCGCCACCGTCGACCAGGTCGAGGTCGGGCGTCTCGACGGCGTCGGGTCCGCGCCCGGGCACGACCGGTTGGGTGCAGCGTTCGAGGAGTTCGCCACGCGGTGGCAGCAGGGCGTGGAGGCGCTCGCCGAGGACGGCCGCGCGGTCGCCGACCGGCTCGCGGCGGCCGAGGCCGGGTACCGGCGGGCGGACACCGGAGCCGTCCGCGGCCTGGACGGGCTGGTGCGCGGTGCGGGTCCCGAACCGGGAGGGGCTGATGCCGCAGCTCGGCGCCACCGAGGACGTGGCCGCCCTGATCCCCGGCAACCCCGTCGCCCTGCGCACCGCCGGCGCCACCTACCGGCGGTACGCGCTGACGCTCGAGGAGGCCTCGTCCGGGCTCGGTCGTCGGGACGTCAGGCGGCTGGTCCGGGCCGGCCGCGGACGGTTTCCGCGCGGCGTTCGCTCCCGAGCCCCGACGCTGGTCGGACGCCGCCGCGGCCTTCGGCCAGGCCGCCCGCGCCGCCGACGACCACGCCACCGCGCTGGAGTGGGCGCGGGGACGGGCCGGCGAGGCCGTGGTGCTCTGGCGCGAGGCGCAGGTGGCATCGACGACGGCCCGCGCGCAGTACGACCAGGCGATCGCGGCAGGCGCCGTACCCGTGCCGTTCGTCGACCCCGGCGACGGCGCACGCGCCGACGCACAGCGGCTCCTCGCCGAGGCCCGGCAGCACGTGCGGGACTCCGGCGATCGGTCCGCCGCCGTGGTCACCGCGGCCTGCGCCGCCGCCCCGGCCGCTGCCGGGTTCTGGGGTGAGCTCGCCGACGGGGCGGGCGCGGTCGCGGCGGAGGCGGGCAACGCGCTGGCCTCGGTCGGGAACGCCCTGCTCCAGAATCCTCTGGACGCCGCGGCCGTCGTCGGCGGCGGCGCGCTGGCCGCGGTCAGCGCCGCCGGCGTCGTCGGGTCCGTGGCCCTCGACGCGACCGGCGTCGGTGCGGTCGCCGGTGTACCCCTCGGCGGGCTGTCGCTCGCCGGTGTCGCGACGGGCGTGGGCATCGCCGGCGTCGGCGCGGCGGACGCGATCGCCCACGCCGTCGGCGACGACCGCGTCGCGCTCTTCACCGTCGCGGCGGACGCCGACGCGGGGGCGGACGTGCCGCTCGCGCCTGCGGACCAATTGACGAGCGTCGGCGTCCCCGGCGCCCAGGAGCGGGTCCGCGAGCTTCCCGACGACCAGGCCGTCGAGGAGCTCTACGACGAGCTCGCCGGCGGCGGCTCCCCTGTCCAGTGGAACGGCTACTCGGGACAGCCACCCGTGCGTCTGGACGATGGCACGGTGATCGGGCTGCGCCAGAGCACGAAGCACGGGAGCACCATCGACATCAAGCTTCCGGACGGAGAGCAATGGAAGGTCCACATCCCGCAATGACCGAGGACGACGGCGCGACGAAGGTCCTTCTTCGCGGCACCTACGACGCCGTGAGCCTCGCGGAACTCCGTTTTCTGGTGAGCCTCGCCGAGCAGGGCGATGTCCCGTACCTCGAGCGAGAGCCCGTCGCGTTGCGCGAGGCGAGCCTGCGTGCGATCGAGTTCCTCCTCGACCACGGCTTGATGCAGCTGGGTGACCTCGAGGTGGTCGGATCGGCCGTGCCGGCGTCGGGCGAAGGTCAGCGCACGCGACCACCTCCGGTGCGGTTCGAGCCGTGGGCGATGAGCAACCACGAGGCCCTCGCCAGAGTCCGCCGGGAGTGGTGGGACCCCGAGAAGGATCTGGACCCGGGCAACATCTGCTGGCTCCAGAACACCCCCGCCGGCGACGAGGTCGCCCGTCGGATCGAGGCCGCCCGCGACACCTGAACCCGTTCCCCGCGATCGCGCCGCGCAGTAGCGTCGCCGGTCACGGAGGCGTTCCCATGGACATCCAGGCGCTCCGCTACGCGGTGACGCTGGCGGAGGAACTGCACTTCCGGAAGGCCGCGGAGCGCCACTACATCGCCCCGCAGGCCTTCGGGCGGCACGTGCGCGCGCTGGAGAAAGAGGTCGGGGCCCGCCTCTTCGACCGCACGAGCCGTCGCGTCACCCTCACCCCGGCCGGGGTCCGCCTCGTCGAGCGGGCGTGCGACGTGCTGGCGCGCGTCGACGACCTGGCCGCGGCGGTCCGCGACGCGCCGTCGGCGGACGACGACGGGATCGTGCGCGTCGGGATCCTCGGCTTCGGAGCGGCCGACCGCTGGACGGCGCTGCGCCGCCTGGTGCAGGCGCAGCTCCCCGAGAGCCTGCTCGTGCACATCGAGCTGGACTGGGACTCGCAGTTCGACGCGGTGCGCGAGGGCGAGGTCGACGTCGCGGTGGTGCACGACGTCGGGCCGGTCGACGGGCTTCGTCTCGATCACGTGCTGACGGCGGGCCGGGTCGCGGTCGTGCCGGTCTCGTCGCCGTTCGCCGACGCGGAGCACCTCGACGAGGACGACGTGGCGGGCTCGGCGTGGGTGCGGCCGATCGGGCGTCATCCCGGTCTCGGTCGGTGGGCCGGGCCCGCGATGCAGGTGTCGCGCCGCAGCCCGATGGTGCGCACCCCTGCCGCGATCCCCGCGGCGGTCGCGACGTCCGGAATGCTCGGCGTCCACGGCGACCCGGCGAGGCGCTTCTTCGCCCGCCCCGACGTGCGGTTCGTCCCGCTGGCGGGCGACGAGTGCCGCGTCTCGGTGGCCACGCGCGTGGAGGACGACTCGCGCGTCGCGCTCGCGTTCCGCCAGGCGGCGGATCTCGTCACCCTGGCCTGAGCTGTCAAGGGACGGATCGCAACCGAAACGGCACGTGATCCGGCGGACGAGCCGGGCCACGGTGGGCTCACGACCCCGACGACCGACCCCGACGACGTGGGAGGCCACGATGGCCCGGCGACTCAGTGACCACTTCGGCCACCTCTTCCCGACCACCGCGGTGGGCTCCTACCCGCGGCCGAAGTGGAACACCTTCGATCTCGGCGGCGAGGACATCCGCGTGGCCATGCGCCGCGGCGACTTCGCCGAGGCCTACTCCGACGGCGTGCGCGCGATGATCGGCGACCAGATCGACGCCGGCATCGACCTGCCCACCGACGGCCACCTCTGGTACGACCGCCACGAGGGCTTCATCTCGTCGTTCCTGCTCTACCCCGCCTACCACCTCGACGGCATCACGGTGGAGCCCGCGCCGAACCACCTGTTCGAGGCGTTCGGCACCGAGACCGCGGCGCCCTTCGCCGGGACGTGGAGCGAGACGGCCGTGACCGGCCCGATCGGGCGCGGCACCATGCACCTCGCCGACCTGTGGACGAGCGCGCGCGCCGTCAGCCCGCGCACCGTGAAGTTCTGCAGCGGGATGGGCCCGGCGAACCTCGCCGGCTGGCTGACCGACCGCCACTACCACGACAAGAAGGCGCTCTACCGCGACCTCGCGGCGGCCTACAACGCCGAGTTCAAGGACGCCGTCGCCGCCGGGGTCGAGGTGCTCCAGCTCGACGACGTCGGCTTCACCCTGCACCAGCCCGAGGACTACCCCCTCGTCGTCGAGACGCTCAACCAGGCGCTCGAGGGCGTCGACGCCCTGACGATCTTCCACATCTGCCACCTCGCCAGCGGCGTCCCGGTCGGCATCACGCCGTACGCCGGCTTCCACGAGCTCGTCGCGAACGAGCTGCGGGTCGACGCGGTCGAGTACGCCTTCGCCGAGACGGGCTTCCCCGACGACGACTTCAACTTGTGGTCGCGCTTTCCCAGCGACAAGGGCCTCGGCGTCGGCTGCATCGACATCAAGCGACTCGTCGTCGAGACGCCGGACGCGATCGCCGCGGGCGTGCGCAAGGCCGTCGAGCACGTCTCGCCCGACCGCGTCCATCTGACCTCCGACTGCGGCCTGTTCTCGCTGCCGCGGCCGATGGCGCGCGGGAAGCTCGTCTCGATGGCGAAGGCGGCCGAGCAGCTGCGCGCCGAGCTCTCCTGACCCGATGAGCGCCCGACACGACGACATCACCGTCCCCGGCCCGCCGCGGTGCGAGGAGGTCTCCGACGGCATCCACGCCTACATCCAGCCCGACGGCACGTGGTGGATCAACAACACCGGCTTCGTGGTCGGCCCGCAGGGCGTGACCGCGATCGACGCCTGCTCCACCGAGCGCCGCACCCGCGCGTTCCTCGACACGATCGCCTCGGTGACCCACCGGCCGGTCCGCACCCTGGTGAACACCCACCACCATGGCGACCACACCTTCGGCAACGCCCTGTTCGGGAACGCGGCGATCGTGGCGCACGAGAAGGCGCGGTCCGAGGCCATCGCGTTCGGCCCCGCCCGCGAGCTGCCCTACTGGCAGAACCCGGAGTGGGGCGACCTGCCCCTCGATCCGCCGTTCATCACCTTCACCGACCGCGTCGCGGTGCACGCCGGCGACCTGCGTGGCGAGGTGCTCCACGTCGGCACCCCGGCGCACACCACCAACGACTCGATCGTCTGGTTCCCCGACCGCTCGACGCTGTTCTGCGGCGACCTGGTCTTCCACGGCGGCACACCGTTCCTGCTCATGGGCTCGGTGGCGGGCGCGGTCGACGTGCTCGAGAACGTCCTGGTGCCCCTCGGTGCGCAGACGACCGTGCCCGGGCACGGCCCGGTGTTCCACGACCGGGCGCCGCTGGACGCGACGCTCGACTACCTGCGCTTCGTCCTCGACGTTGCCGAACGCGGCCGCGCGGCCGGCGTCGCCCCGCTGCAGGCCGCGCGGGACACCGACCTCGGCCGGTTCACCGACTGGCCCGACGCCGAGCGCATCGTCGGCAACCTCCACCGCGCCTACGCCGAGCTCGACGGCCTCGAGCGCGGCGGGACGATCGACGTCTTCGCCGCCCTCGACGACATGGTGACCTACCACGGCGGCCCGCTGACCTGCTTCGCCTGAGACCGCCCGCGCGGGGAGGACCAGCACGGTGAAACGCACTCCCTGACGCCCTCGAGAGGTGTCTTTCGCCCCGGTGATCTCGGTGCGGTGCCACCCTGGTCCCCTGTCGGCAGGGAAGGCAGGGCGATGACGACGATCTCCGGCGCGCGGGTGTTCGACGGGAACGACGCCCTCGGCGTGGCGAGCGTGACCGTCGAGGACGGGGTGATCACCGCGGTGCGCCCCGGGGCGGACGACGGGACGGGGGACGTCGACGGCCGGGGCATGACCCTGCTGCCCGGGCTGATCGACGCGCACGTGCACCTGCGCGGTGCCGGCAACCTCGGCCAGGACCTGCGCCACGGCGTCACCACCGTGCTCGACATGTTCTCCGCGCCGCCGCAGTTCACCGCCATGCTCCGGAGGCGGGCGCAGGTGCGCACCGACGAGGCCGACCTGCGCAGCTCGGGACTCATGGCCGGCGCGGTCGACGGCTGGCCCGCGGTGATGCTCCCGCCCGACCCCTCGGGCTGGCGCATGCCCGGGCTCTCGGGTCCGCAGGACGCCGAGCAGTTCGTGAACGACCGCGTCCGCGAGGGCTCCGACTACCTCAAGATCTTCGTCGAGAACAGCGCCGACGTCACCCGTCCCACCCTGAGCCCGGAGACGGTGGTCGCCGTGTGCGCCGCCGCGCGGTCCCACGGCCTGCAGACCGTGGCGCACGCGCCGACCCGGTGGGCGTTCGGGACCGCGCTCGAGGCCGGGGTCGACGTCCTCACCCACGTCCCGCTGGACGGCCCGGTCGACGATGCCGACCTCGCCGGCCTCGTCGTGTGCCCGACGCTGGCGATGATGCGGGCCCGCTCCGACGCCGCGAGCACCGACGAGCTCCTCGCCGACCCGCGCCTGCCCGCGGGGCTCGACCCCGAGGTCGTGGGGGCCCTGCGCGCCGGCGACCGGGGCCACCTGCCCGTGAGCACCGCGCCCGGCGTCTCCTACGACCACGCGACCGGAAACGTCGGGCGCCTCGTCGACGCCGGCGCGACGATCCTCGCCGGCACCGACGCCAACGACGTCCCCGGTCACGCCGCGGCGGTGCTGCACGGGGCATCGATGCACCTCGAGCTGGAGCTGCTCGCGCGGGCGGGCCTCACGCCGCGCCACGTCCTGCGTGCCGCGACCTCGCTGCCGGCGGACGTGTTCGGCCTCGCCGACCGCGGCCGGATCGCGCCGGGGAAGCGCGCCGACCTGCTGCTCGTCGAGGGCGACCCGCTGTCCGACGTCACCGCCACCCGCGACGTCCGCGCGGTGTGGCGCGCGGGCGTCCGTCTCTGACGGAGTATCCGGCCGTCTCGCGGAGGCGCTAGACGGCCCGAGAGAGCCCGATCGCCGCCGCCCGACCCCTGCCGATCGCCACAACGGGTGATGACCGGGACCTCCCCGACCGGCGCGGAACCGCGGGGGCAACACTGGGGCCGGCGGCCGGGTGGGGGCCGCGCATCCACGCCGGGGGAGGCATGGTCGTGACGTCCACTCAGGATCTCCGCATCGCTGCGGAGCTCGCGCCGCCGCGCGCCTTCGACGCGGCCTGCCGCATGGTGGTCGACTACCTCGCCCGCGTCGTCCCGCTCGACGCCTGGGCGGTCACGCGCGTCGCGGACGGACGGCAGACGATGCTGGTCACCGCCGACTCGGCCTACGGGCTCGAGCCCGGCGTGAGCGCGGCGTGGACCGACTCGATGTGCCAGTACATGGTCGCCGGGACCACCCCGCGCATCGTCCCGGACACCCGCGCGATCCCCGACCTGGAACGCATCGCGTGCACCGCCGCGGAGCAGGGGATCGATGTCGGCACCTACGTCGGCACCCCGATCGTCACCGGCGACGGGTCCCTGTTCGGCACCGTCGTCGGCATGAACCGCGAGCCGGTGACGACGACCCTGGACGACCAGGAGCCGCTGCTCGACCTGCTCTCCAGCTTGCTGTCCTCCGTGCTCGAGGCCGACTCCGCCGCGGTCGACACCGCCCGCGCCCTCGAGCGGGCGGTCAGCGACGCCGAGACCGACCCGCTCACCGGGCTGCTCAACCGCCGCGGGTGGGAGCGCTGGCTGGCGCGGGAGGACGAGCGCTTCCGGCGGTTCGGCGACCCCGCCTCGGTGGTGATGCTCGACAGCGACGGGCTCAAGACCGTCAACGACACCGAGGGGCACGACGCCGGCGACCGGCACCTGCGGCACACCGCCGCGGTCCTGCGCTCGGCGATCCGCAGCACCGATCCGCTCGCCCGCCTCGGCGGGGACGAGTTCGCGCTCGTGGTGCAGGTGGGCACCGAGGACGCGGAAGGCCTGGTCATGCGCCTGGGCGAGGCCCTGGACACCTCAGGCGTGCCGTGCTCGATCGGCACGGCCCCGTTCACCGTCTCCGACGGCTTCCCGGGCGCCTGCGCGGCGGCCGACGCCGCGATGTACGCCGACAAGCGCGCCCGGCGCGGTGGCGACCGCGCCTGATCTCTTCCCTTTCCAACGTATAGCCGACCACGGGGCTTGCGGCAAGACCCGGGTCCCGGCGCACGATCGCCGCTCACCAGAACGGGATCGGCGCCGTCGCGCGGCGCTGTGGGGAGGCCTGTGTCCACGCCGGGGTACGACGAGGAACTGCGAGCCGAACGCGACCACGTGTCCGGGCTGTACGCCCGCCTCGACGCGGAACGCGCGCGGGTGAAGAACGAGTACGACGCGGCGCTGAAGGGCGCCGGCGAGTCGCCCATGGAGCGGGACGTCGCGGTGCGCGCCGCGGCCACCCGGATGGAGCGGCTGGACGTCGCGGACAACGGGCTGTGCTTCGGGCGGCTGGACGCGCACTCCGGCGAGCGCTCCTACATCGGCCGGATCGGTCTGCGCGACGAGGACGACGAGCCGGTGCTGCTGGACTGGCGCGCCCCGGCCTCGCGCGCCTTCTACGTCGCCACCGGCGCGCACCCGGAGGACATGCGCCGGCGTCGCCAGTTCCACACGCGCGGGCGCCGCGTCGTCGACTTCACCGACGAGGTCCTCAGCCATCCCGGCGCCGGCATCCCCGACGGCGCCGACCGGGACGCCGACGCGGCCCTGCTCGCGGCCGTGAACGCGCCGCGCGGCGAGGGCATGCGCGACATCGTCGCGACGATCCAGGCCGAGCAGGACGAGATCATCCGCCTCGACCACCCCGGCGTGCTCGTCATCGAGGGTGGCCCGGGCACCGGCAAGACCGTCGTGGCGTTGCACCGCGTCGCCTTCCTGCTCTACACGCAGCGCGAGCGGATGGAGCGACACGGCGTGCTCGTGGTCGGGCCGAACCCGGCGTTCCTGCACCACATCGGCCGCGTCCTGCCGTCGCTGGGCGAGTCCGACGTCGTGTTCATGACGACCGGCGACCTCGTGCCGGGCCTCTCGGTCACCGCCGAGGACACGCCCGAGGCCACCCGGATCAAGGGCTCGCGGGCGATGCTCGACGTGCTCGCGGCGGCGATCGCCGACCGGCAACGGCTGCCCGAGGAGCCGCTGACGATCGCGCTCGAAGACGTCACGGTGCGCATCGACGCCGAGACCGCGCAGTGGGCGCGCGAGGAGGCGCGCGCGAGCGGTCTCCCGCACAACGAGGCCCGGCCGGTGTTCGCCGAGATCGTCACCTACGTCCTCACCGAACGGGCGGTCAGCCGGATCGCCCGGGGCTGGATCACCCGGTCCGACCGCGCCGCGTGGGCGCAGCTGCGCACCGACGTGCTCGATGAGCTGGGGAAATCCGAGGCGTTCACCGCCGCGCTCGACGAGCTGTGGCCGATCCTGACCCCGGCGACGGTGCTCGGCCCGCTCTACGCCTCGCCCGACCGGCTGCGCGCGGCCGGCGCGGACCCCGCGCTGTGGCGGGCCGACGGCGACGCCTGGACGGTGCCCGACGTGCCGCTGCTCGACGAGCTGGTCGACCTGCTGGGGCGCGACAAGGCGGCGGTCGACGCCGAGGAGCACGCCGTCCGGCAGGAGCGGCAGGCCGAGTCCGAGTACGCCGCCGGCGTCATGGAGATCCTGACGCTGGACCGCGAGGAGCTGGACGAGGACGTCGGGGTGACCGTCGACGACCTCATCCACGACGCACGCCTGGCCGAGCGGTTCGAGGAGCGCGACACCCGCGAGCTCGCCGAGCGCGCCGCGGCCGACCGCGACTGGACCTACCGCCACGTCGTCGTCGACGAGGCCCAGGAGCTCTCGGAGATGGACTGGCGGGTGCTGATGCGGCGCTGCCCGAGCCGCTCGTTCACCGTGGTCGGCGACCTCGCCCAGCGCCGGTCCCCGGCCGGGGCGAGGTCCTGGGGCGCGATGCTCGAGCCCTACGTGCCCGGGCGCTGGGCGTACCGCTCGCTGACGGTCAACTACCGCACCCCGGCCGAGATCATGGCCGTCGCCGCCGCGGTGCTGGCGGAGTTCGCCCCCGACGTCCGGCCGCCGGACTCGGTGCGGGCCTCCGGTGTGCGGCCGTGGTCCCGGCAGGTCACCGAGGACGAGCTCCCGGCCGCGATCGAGGCGTTCGTGCGCGACGAGGCCGCACGCGAGGGCACGAGCGTGGTGATCGGGACCGGCGGGGTGGCGCCGTCCGCGACGAAGGGCCTCGAGTTCGACGCGGTGCTCGTCGTCGACCCCGACCGCATCCTCGCCGAGGGACCGCAGGGCGCCGCCGACCTCTACGTCGCCCTCACCCGCGCCACGCAGCGCCTCGGCGTCCTGCACCGGGGCCCGCTGCCCCTGAGGGGCCTTCGGCCCACGTGAGCGATCTGGGTCGCCGGGGCGACCCAGATCGCTCACGTGCCGGTAGGCATCACGTCGTGAGCTGGGCGGTCGCCGTCGCCGCGGCCGCGCGGATGTGCCGGATGCTCGCCTCGGCGGCGGCGTCGGCGTCACGCGCCTCGACGGCGTCGACCACCGCGCGCAGCTCCGCCGCCGCCTCGGCCGGCCGGCCCGGCGCGGAGAGCGACGTCGCGCGCAGCAGCCGCACCCGCGCCTGGAGCCCGGCCAGCGTTTGCTGGAGCGGCCCGCTCGCCGACCCCTCCATGAGCACGTCGTAGAAGCGGTCCTTCGCGCCGAGGTGGTCGCCGACCTCGCCCGTCGCGGCGCTGCGGGCGATCTCGTCGACGGCACTGCGCAGCGCGCGGACCTGGTCGTCGCCGGCCCGCTGCACGAACCGCCGGACCGCGAGCGCCTCGAGGGAGGCGCGCATCTCGTAGATGTCGGCGGCGTCGGACGGAGACAGCGACGTCACCTCGGCCCCGCGCTGCGGGACGACGGTGACCAGGCCCTCGGCGGCGAGCTGGCGGATGACCTCGCGGACCGTGGCCCGCGAGACCCCGAGGCTCTCGGTGAGCTCGCGCTCGATGAGCCGCTCCCCGGGGCGCAGGCGCAGGTCGAGGATCGCCGAGCGCACCCGGTCGGTCACCTGCTCGCGCAACGGCGCGGCGACGCGCGGCAGCGGCTCGGGGCCCCAGACCGACGACGACACGGCGCCCATCGTCGCACCAGGCCCCAGCACCACGCGTCAGCGCGACGCGGCCAGCTCGGCGAGGATCGGCGCCGCGGTCGTCGCGGCGTGGATCCCGACGACGCTGGCGATCTCGAACATCTCGAGGATCTCCGCGACGGTCGCGCCGTGGCCCAGGGCGTTGCGCAGGTGCAGCTTGAGGCCCGGCACGTAGAGGTGGGTCGCCGACGCGTCGAACGCGCAGTAGACGAGCTCCTTGACCTTCGGTTCGAGCGTGCCGGTCTGCCAGGGCACCGACGAGAAGGCGACGTAGGCCTCGAACAGGTCCGGGTCCAGCTCGAGGATCTCGTCCCAGAACGTGTGCCAGTAGCCGCGGGTCGCGGTGAACTCGGCCTTGAGCCGCTCCTGGCGCTCGTCGAGCGGCGCCGGCCCGTCGCGCAGGCCCTCCTCCACGAGCACCTCGACCAGCAGCGGCACCCCGATGTTCGCGGCGTGGATGCCGAGCGTGCTCGTCAGCTCGAGCACCTCCATGATCTCCTGCGGCGTCGCGCCCGCGTCGAGCGCCGCGGCCACATGCTGGCGCACCCCCGGCGTGTAGAGGTGGGTCGCGGCGGCGTCGACGGCGATGTACAGCAGCTCGCGCACCTTCGGCGTGAGCGCACCCGGTTCACGGCGCCACGGCACCGCGGAGAACTCGAGGTAGGCGCGCACGAACGCCGGATCGAGCTCGAGCATCCGCTCCCAGGGCTCGCCCCAGGTGCCGCGCACGCGGACGAACTCGTCCTTGATGGCCTGCTGCTCGTCGGTGAGCGTCACGGTGTCCCCTTCCGCTCCCGCAGCCAGCGGGCGATCTCGGTGTGGTCGGCGTTCGGCCCGAGCTCGGCGAGCGCCTCGTCCCAGAGCGCGACGGTCGCCGCCGCGTGCCGGGTCGGGACGCTCGTGCTCGCGGCGAGGTCGAGGGCGATGTGGATGTCCTTCACCAGCAGGCCGATGCCGAAGCCGGCCCCGTAGGTGCCGGGCAGGATGTGGTTCGGCCACTTGTTCTCGGTCGAGCCGCTGCGCCCGGACGAGCCGTTGACGACCTCGAGCATCACGGCGGGGTCGAGCCCGAACTCCTCGCCGACGAGCACCGCCTCCGAGCTCGCGACGAGGTGGGCCGCCGACATCAGGTTGTTCAGCGCCTTGAGCGCGTGCCCGGCGCCGACCGGCCCGACGTGGCGCGGGCGGCCCATGGCGGCGAGCAGCGGTTCGAGGTCCGCGACGACGTCGTCGGGGCCGCCGACCATCACGGCGAGCGTGCCCGCGCGGGCCCCGGAGACGCCGCCGGAGACCGGGGCGTCGACCAGCACGCGCCCCGTGTCGGCCAGCGAGGCCGCGAGCGCGCGGGTGCGCAGGGGCTCCGAGGAGCTCATGTCCACGATCACGCGAGCTGTGTCACCGGCAGGGTCGAGCTCCGCCACCACCGACTCGACGATCGCCGAGTTCGGCAGGCAGAGCAGTACGGCCTCGGCGCCGTCGGCGGTCCCCGACGCCGATTCGACGACCGTCGCGCCGGGCACCGCGGCGGCGAACGCCTCGCGCGCCTCGGGCGAGGCGTCGTACGCCCGGACGGTCACACCCGCGTCGACGAGGCGCGACACCATCGGCGTGCCCATGTGCCCGAGGCCCACGAAGCCGACCGTGCGGCCGGAGGGACCGCTCACGACCGCTCCCTCGCCTCGGCCAGCACCCCGTCGGCGACCCGGAACGCCTCGAGGCCGGCGGGCGCGCCGCAGTAGGCCGTGGCCTGCAGCAGCGCCTCCTGGATCTCGGTCTCGGTGACGCCGTTGGTGAGCGCGCCGCGCACGTGCACCGCGAGCTCGTGGGAGCGGCCGAGCGCGGTGAGCATGACGAGGTTGAGCAGGCTGCGGGTGCGGCGGTCGAGCCCCGGGCGATCCCACACCTCGCCCCAGCAGCAGCGGGTCACGTACTCCTGCACGGGCCGGGAGAAGTCGCTGACCTGCGCCATCGACCGCTCGACGTGGTCCTCGCCGACGACCTCCTTGCGGATGGCCAGCCCGCGCTCGAAGCGGTCGTCGGTCCCGTTCCGGCCGCTCATCGCGCTGCCCGCCCGTACTCGTCCTCGGAGACCTCGTCGAGCCAGGTCGTCGTCCCCAGGGAGACCGCGAGGTGGGTCATGATCGAGCCAGGCCCGGCGCCGTGCCAGTGGCGCTCGTCCGGCGGCACCCAGACGACGTCGCCGACCGTGAGCGGCTGCGGCGTCTCGCCGTGCGTGCTCACCCACCCCGTCCCGGCGGTGACGACGAGGACCTGGCCCCGCTCGTGGTGGTGCCAGAAGGTCCGCGCGCCGGGGGTGAACGTCACCGAGTTGATCGTGGTGCCGTCGGTGGTCGGCAGCACCGGGTCGCCCCAGACGGTGCCGGTGAAGGTGGCACTGCGTGCTTCGGTGACGACGCCGTCGGCGCGCCCGTGGACGATCTTCACGAGGTGGTCTCCTGGGTCGTGGGCTGCTGGATCCGGACACCGCCGGCGAGGTCGCCGAGGGCGTCCACGACGCGGTTGGAGATGAGGTCGCCGTAGCCGAGGTGCGCGGCCATGCCGAACGAGGCGACCGGGCCCGCGGCGTTGAGCGAGGGCACGCCGAGGCGCGCGAGCAGCTCGGTGTAGAGCGTGACGTCCTTGGTCATCAGGCGGCTGGTGAGCCCGCCCTCGAGGTAGTCGCCCTCGACGATGCGCGGGAACCGGTTGCTCGAGGCGAACGACTGCCCGCTCCCGCCATTGATGGCCGCGAGCAGCGTGCGCAGGTCCAACCCGGCGCGCTGCCCGGCCACCATGACCTCGGCGGTCGCGGCGAGCGTCACCGCGTTGAGGAAGTTGTTGAGCAGCTTCGCGGAGTGCCCGGCGCCGACCGGACCGAGGTGGTGCACGGTCGCGGCCAGCGGCGCCAGGACGGGGCGGATCGCGTCGATCGCCGCGACGTCGCCGCCCGCCATGATCGTCAGCGTGCCCTTCTCGGCCGCCGCCGCACCCCCGGAGATGCCGGCGTCGAGGTACGCGACCTCCTGCGCCGCGGCCTCCGTGGCGAGCGCCACCGTCGACTCGGGCGACGCCGTCGACAGGTCCACCACGGTCGTGCCGGGTGCCGCCCCGGTGAGCAGGTCGCGGACCACCGGCTCGACGACCGTCGAGTCCGGCAGCGAGAGCAGCACCGTCGTACAGCGCCGCGCGACCTCGGCGGGGCTCCCGACGGCCTCGGCGCCGACGTCCTCCGCGCGGCCCGCGACGGGGTCGTGGCCGACGACCTCCCACCCCGCGTCCACCAGCCGGCGCGCCATCCGCCCGCCCATGTTGCCCAGCCCGATCACGCCGACCGTGGTCATGTCCGGTGTCCCTCCACCTCGAGTCGGATCACCAGGTCGTCGATCCCGGTGCCCTGCGCCCGACCGGGGAAGCGGCGTCCCACGTCGGCGTCGTGCCCGGCCACGAGCACCCGGCCCGGGCGGTCGGTGATCTCGCGCAGCGTGTCGAAGCCCGCGTACATGGCCTCGAGGTCGGCGACCACGAAGAACGGCCGGTCCCGCGTGAGCTCGTCGTAGAAGTGCAGCGCGTCGGCGGCCAGCACGACCTCCCCGCCCTCGACTGCGACGCGGGCGATCAGCTGACCCGGCGTGTGCCCGCCGACCTCGAGCAGCCCGAACCCGTCGCCCAGCTCGCAGTAGCCGGTGAACGTCGTGACCCGGCCCTCGTCCTGGGCGCGGGCCAGCGCGGCGATCTCGCCGGCCTCGGTGGAGTGCGCGAACTGCACGCGCCCGGCGTGCGGGCCCGTCCAGAACGCGAGCTCCCGCGCGGTCACGACGATCTCGGCGGCGGGGAAGCGGTCGAGGTTGCCGATGTGGTCGTAGTGCGCGTGGCTGACCACCAGCCGGTCCACCGTCGCGGCGTCGATGCCGAGCGCGGCCAGCGCGTCGACGGGGTCGACGAGCACCTCGCGGCCGCGACGGCGCCCGACCTCGGGGTCGAACCCGCAGTCGACGACGGTGGTGCGCCCGCCGCCCCGGACGATCCAGAAGAAGTAGTCCATGCGGAACGACTCGTCGGGCTCGCCGTAGACGTGCCAGTTCAGGTACGCCTCGGTGCGGGTGGTGACGCGCGTGCCGTAGCGGACGGCCCAGACCTCGTTGGTCATCGCAGTGCTCCGCTCCGGATCTTGGCAAGCACCGGCAGCAGGTGCTCGAGGAGCCCCTCGGGGTCCTCGGACATCGGGAAGTGGCCGCGTCCCGCCATGACCACGAGCTCGCCGCCCAGCTGGTCGGCGGCCCGCCGGCTCATCTCCGTGGTGGCCGAGTAGTCGTACTCGCCGCTGAAGACGTACAGCGGGCAGGTCGCGCGCCCGAGGCCGGCGGCGATCGGGGGGAAGTCGAGCGAGTAGAAGGCCGTGTCGCCCTGGTAGACGCCGGGGCCGTTGCTCGCGTAGCCCCACAGGGTCTGCGCGCGCTGTCCCTCCGGGCTCGACGGCGCGATCAGCCCGCCGACCCAGCTGGCCAGGAAGCCGGAGTGGTCGACGTCGGCGCGATGGGTCCACTCGACGAAGCGCCCGGCACTCCCGAGGCCGCCCTCCAGCGCGCACACCCCGGCGAAGCGGTCGCCGTGCTCGGCGGCGAGGTAGAGCGCGATCGCCCCGCCCATCGAGCAGCCCAGGAGCACCGGGCGGTCGAGCTCGAGTGCGTCGGCGACCGCGAGCACCGTCGCCGCGTACGTCGCGGTGTCGAGGGTGTAGCGGCGGTGCTGCCAGTCGTCGGGCGGATCGGAGCGCCCGTGCCAGGGCATGTCGAAGGCGACGACGCGGTGGTGGTCGGTGACCCGCGGGTCCTCGAGCAGGCCCCGGAACTGGCGCGAGTCGGCGCCCGCCGTGTGCAGGCACAGCAGCGGCGGGCCCTCGCCCGCGGTCTCGACGAAGATCCTCCGACCGTCGTCCAGGTGCAGGTAGCGCCCCACGCTCGGCCCGAAGCCCAGCGGCCGTGGCGCGGGATCCGGCCGTCGCCGGATCGGCGCCCGTTCGGTGTCCCGCAGCGCGTCGAGGAACCGGTCGATCGCGGGGGCCGCCCGCGCCCACACCTCGCGCCGGCCGGTGATCCGCTCGCTGCCGCGGGTGGCCACGAGGGCCTGCGCCGACGTCGCACCGCGCGGGGGCGGGTCGGCGCAGAACTCGGCCCACTCCGCGTCGGAGACGGCGAAGCCGACGTCCCAGGTGGCGTTGATGCCCGGCGCGCCCTCGACGCGCACGGAGCCGTCGACCACCCGGACCAGGGCGCGCGTGGCCCCGATCTCGAGCAGCAGGCTCCAGTCGGGTCCGGGCGGCAGGCCCGCGAGCAGGTCGTCGGTGAGCGTCTCCGCCACCCGTGTCTCGTCGAGCCACATCGCGCCTCCCCGTCGAGGACCTGTTGACGCCGTCGGGGCGCGACTCTACGTTCCAGATTGTCTGACAGCCAGACGAAGAAGCACCTCGGTGGCGAGGAGTGGTCTCGATGACGAGTCCCGAGCAGGCCGTGAGCACGCCGGCGGAGAGCCCGGAACGTGCGGAGAAGCGGAAGTCGGCGACCCGCGGGGCGTTCTTCGCCGAGTTCGTCGACATGTTCGACATCTATCTACCGACCGTGGTGCTCACCCCGGCGCTGCTCTACTTCCAGCCCGCGCAGCTCGACCCGGGCACCACCGCGATCTTCACGTCACTGGTCTTCGTCACCACGCTGGTCGGGCGGCCCATCGGCGCCGCGGTGTTCGGGGCGCTGGCCGACCGCATCGGGCGCCGGCGCAGCACGATCATCTCGGTGACGGGCTTCGGCGTGATCACGCTGCTCATCGCCTTGGTGCCCGGCTACACGACGATCGGGATCGCGTCGTTCTGGGTGCTCATCGTGCTGCGGTTCCTCGACGGGATCTGTCTCGGCGGCGGGTACACAGGCGCGCTCCCGCTGGCCATGGAGTACTCGACGAAGAGCCGCCGCGGTCTGCTCGGCGGGATCATCCTCTCGGCGTTCCCGCTGGCCTACGTCGCGATCACGCTGGTCGGCCTCGCGTCGTTCGCGCTCTTCCCGCTGGCCGGGCCGGACTCCCCGTACGCCGTGTGGGGCTGGCGCGTCCCGTTCGTGCTCGGCGCGCTGCTCGCCTTCGTCCTCGCGGCGTACTACGTGCGCAGCGTGTCGGAATCGGAGATCTGGGAGGCCGCCGAGGCCGCGAAGTCCGAGGGCACGTCGCAGGGCGGCGCCGGCCGGCCCCTCCTCGCGGTGCTGCGCAGCTCCACGTTCCTGCAGGTCTTCGCCATGATGACCGGGTTCTGGCTGACGCAGAACCTCGTGACGCTCTTCCTGCCGACCACCGTGCTGCGCAACCTCGTCGGCCTGTCCAACAACCAGCTGACCGTGACGTTGCTGATCGCGTACGTCTGCCTGGTCGGCAGCTACATCGCGGCGGGCGTGATCGGCCAGCGCATCGGGCGACGGCGGTTCTTCATGATCGGCGGGCTGCTGATCGCCACCGTCGGCGTGGGGCTCATGGCCGTGCTCGTGAACGGTCGCGGGCTGCCGCTCGGCGTCGTGATCCTCGTCGTCTGCCTGTTCTCGATCGTCGTCACCGCACCGTGGGGCGTCGTCCTGCCCTACATCACCGAGCGGTTCCGCACCGACGTCCGCGCCTCCGGCTTCGGCCTCGGGTTCAGCGTGTCGGTCGTGATCCCGTCCTTCTACGCCTTCTTCCTCGAGGGCCTCGGCGGGCTCATGCCGTACGCGACGGCCGTGCTCGTCCTGCTCGCCTTCGGCGGCCTGCTCGGGGCCGCCGGCGCGGCCGCGGGCCCCGAGACGAAGGACGTCGACTTCGAGTGAGGGGCCTGCGGCCCACGTGAGGGATTTGGGTCGCCCCGACGACCCAGAGCACTCACGTGGGCGCAGCCCCTCACCGGTAGGCGCCGGCCTTGATGTCCTCGAGCAGGCCGGGGCCCGTGGGCGTCCAGTCGAGGGCCCTGCGGGTGTGGTCGCACGACGCGGCCATGTCCATCGCGAAGAACATGCCGATGAAGCCGAAGTGCTCGACGGCGTCCTCGGGCGCCACGGAGGTGACGGGGACGCCCAGCGCGTCGCCGATCGCCTGCGCGATCTCTCGACTGGGGATCGCCTCCTCGGCGACCGCGTGCAGCCGCGCCCCGGCCGGGGCCTGCTCGAGCCCGAGCCGGACGAGCCGGGCGGCGTCGGAGACGTGCACCGCCGACCAGCGCGTCGAGCCGTCCCCGACGTAGGCGGACACCCCCTGACGCCGGGCGGCGGTGGTGATGAGGGCGATGAAGCCGTGGTCGCCGTCGCCGTGGGTGGTGGGCGCGAAGCGGACGCTGACGGCGCGGACGCCGCGATCGACGTAGGCGAACGCCAGGTTCTCCGCGCCGCCGCGCGGCGAGTCCGGACCGATCGCGGGCGACGGATCCGCCTCCGTCCCGGGTCGCCCGGCTGCGAGCCCGGCCACCCCGCTGGCCAGCACGAGCGGCCGGCCGGTGCCGACGAGCGCCTCGCCCAGGGTCTCGACCGCGACGCGCTCGGCCCGGTTCGACTCCGCCGGGTCCGCCCAGTCGTGCTTGTTCGCGAGGTGCACGACCCCCTCGGCGTCGGCGGCCCCGCGCCGCAGCGCCTCGAGGTCGTCGAGGTCCCCGCGCAGGACCGTCACGCCCTTGGCCTCCAGCGCGGCGGCCGAGGCGTCGGAGCGGGCGAGCCCGACGACCTCGTGTCCCGCGCCGAGCAGCTCGTCGACGGTGGCGGAGCCGATCCAACCGCTGGCTCCGGTGACGAATACACGCATGATGCGTGGCCTCCTCTGCCCTCACGGGCGACCATGTCAGGTACTGACATCACTGTAGACCCTGATGTCAGCGACTGCCATCAGTACGCTGGGCCCATGGTCCGCTGGAAGCCCGGGGCGCGCGAGCGGCTGCAGGCCGCCGCCCTCGAGCGGTTCGGCGCGCAGGGCTTCGACGGCACGACGGTCGCGGAGATCGCCGCCACCGCGGGGCTCACCGAGCGGACGTTCTTCCGGCACTTCGCCGACAAGCGCGAGGTGCTCTTCTCCGGCCAGGACGAGTTCGAACGGCTGTTCCTCGCGGGCATCGAGGAGGCGGCCGGCTCCGACCCCTTGGCGATCGTCGCGGCCGCGCTCGAGGGCGCGACCGCGTTCTTCCCCGACGAGCGACGCTCGTGGTCCCGCGCGCGCCAGCGCGTCATCGACGCCGACCCGGGCTTGCAGGAGCGCGAGCTCCTCAAGCTCTCCGGCCTGGCCACGGCGATGACCGACGGCCTGCGCCGCCGCGGCGTCGACCCGACGGCGGCCGCCCTGGCCGCCGAGAGCGGCGTCGCCGTCTTCCGCGTGGGCTTCGCGACGTGGATCGCCGAGGGCGAGGAGCGCCCGCTCGCCGAGATCCTGCGGGCGGTGCTGACGCAGCTCCGGTCGCTGGTCACCGCGCCCCAGGTCTGAACGCTAGGCGCGCCGCTGCTCCTCGGCGAGGAAGTGGGCGGCGTCGGCGGTGGCGGGGTAGAGCGCGCGGTAGTGCTCGTGGAAGGCGTCGTAGCGGGCGGTGCGCTCGGGGTCGGGCGTCACGGTGGCCACGATCGGGTTCC
Source organism: Actinomycetospora sp. NBC_00405 (assembly GCF_036044095.1). Taxonomy (NCBI): domain Bacteria; kingdom Bacillati; phylum Actinomycetota; class Actinomycetes; order Pseudonocardiales; family Pseudonocardiaceae; genus Actinomycetospora; species Actinomycetospora sp. NBC_00405. The sequence goes on along the minus strand of NZ_CP107938.1, from coordinate 4,332,899 downwards.
AGCTCGCGAGATCGGCGTCGAGCCCGAGCGCCCGGGCGGCGAGGACGGCGTCCCCGAGCGCCGCGCCGGTCGTGTCGGCCGGGACGTGCTGCTCCTGCCCGGTCACGTCGCTGACGATCTGCGTCCAGAGCCCGCCGCGGGTCCCGCCGCCGACGGCGACCAGGCGCGGGTCCGGTCCACCGGCCTCGCGGAGGGCCTCGAGGTTGTGCCGCACCCCGTGCGCGATGCCCTCGAGCACGGCGCGGTACAGCTCGGCGCGGCCGTGGCCCGTCGTCAGCCCGAGCACCAGGCCGCGGGCGTCGGGGTCGAGGATCGGGGTGCGCTCGCCGGCGAAGTAGGGCAGCAGGAGCAGCCCGCGGGCTCCCGGCGGGACGTCGGCGGCCTCGTCGGTCAAGGTCGCGTAGTCGGCGCCGACGAGGTCACGCAGCCAGGCCGTGATCGCGCCGGAGGTGGCCATCCCGGCCGCGGTGGTGAACGAGCCGGGCGCGACGCCGCGGGTCGCCCACAGCGCCGGGTGCCGCACCGGCGCGTCCGCGACCTGCACCAGGAACATCGTCGTGCCATACATGACCATCGTGTCGCCGGCGCTCTCCACGCCGACGCTGGCCGCCTCGGCCCAGGCGTCGATCGTGCCGGTGACCACCGGTGTCCCGGCCCGCAGCCCGGTCTGCGCCGCCGCGTGCTCGGTGACGACCCCCGCGACCTCCCCCGGCCACTGCAACCGGGGCAGGGCGAGGCCGGGGGCGACGAGCTCGGCCAGGTCGGGGGCCCAGTCGGCGGCCTCGAGGTCGTACATCGGGTCGCACTGACTCGCCGAGTGGTGGTCGAGGACGTACTCGCCGGTCAGGCGGTGCACGAGGTACGAGCTCGCCATGAAGAAGTACCGCGTCGCGTCCCAGACCCCGGGCTCGTGACGCTGCAGCCACCGCCACTTGGGCCCGACCGCCTGGCTCGACAGCGGCGTGCCGCCGCGCGCGACGATCGCCTCCGCGCCGATCTCGTCGGTGAGCTCGGCGATCTCGCGGGTCGCGCGGGTGTCGACGCCGTAGAGGATCGCGGGACGCAGCGGGCGTGCGTCGGCGTCGGCGGGCAGCAGCACCGGCCCGATGCCGCTGACGCCGACCGCCTCCGGCGTGCCGTGGGCGAGCAGCTCGCGGGTCAAGGCCGCGAAGTCGGCCCACCACACGTCCTCGGCGTCGTGCTCGACCCACCCGGGGCGCGGGAACGACGTCGCGTGCTCGACCTCCGCCCGCGCGACGACCGTGCCGTCGCCGGCGTCGACGAGGACGCCCTTGGACGACGACGTCCCGATGTCGATCCCGAGGACGAACGTCACGGTGCGCGACACTAGAGACCCGGTCCGCCTGCCTTCCAGGAAATGCTTCGGAAACCGAAGCGTCCTCCCGAGGTCAGTCGAGCCCTCACCCCGCCAGCCACTGCACCCACGTGCCGTGCCCGTCGACCCAGGCCAACGGGCGGTGCCCGTCGCGCGTCAGCAGGAACGGGACTGGGCCGGGCGGGGGTACGGGCAGGTCGGACGGGGGCGGCTGCGGGAGATCGGCGAGGACGGAGGCCGACTCGTTGGCGAGCCACACGGCATCGAGCTCGCCGGCGGCCCGGGCGAACGCCGCGCGCCGGTCCGGGGGCAGGTAGGTCAGGACGGCGGAGTGGTGGACCACGAGCGTGGCCTCGCGCGGCGCCTGCTCGGCGAGCGCGTGGAGCTCCTCGACGAGATCGCCACGCACGATCCGCGGCGGGTCCTCGCGAGCGACCGCGGCCGCTGCCTCGAGCCGATCGACGCGCTCCGGCTCGCCCGGCCACACGAGGCACGCGAGCCAGTGCAGGTCGTCCGGATCGGCGACGTCGAGCGGGTTCAGGTCGATCCCTGCGCGCCAGACGACGGTCGGCTTCTCGTCGGGCAGCGGCGCCGGACCCCGGACGTCGCAGGTCAGCACCGGTGTGCCCGGGAGTCGGACGTCCTCGCCGTCGGCGCACCGGTAGTGGTAGCCGTAGCGGTCGGGATACAGGCACAGCCCGGCGCTCGCGCCGACCTCGAGCAGGGCCAGCGGACCCTCGAGCGCGGCCAGCGCCGGGAGCAGCGTGGCGCACCGCGCGGGCTCGTTGGTCTGCGTGCGCCGTGCGAGCATCGTCGCGACGACCTCGTCCCGGCGCTCCAACACGACCTCCCGGAAGGCCGCCTGGTCCGGCTGGACGCCGGCCAGGAAGCGGACGGTCGCGAGCAGAAGGTTGGGCTGGCGCTTCTCGGGCGGAAGCTCCATGAGGAGGGCCACCACCTCCGCGTCGTCCGCGACGCCGCGGGCGAGCTCCTCGTAGAGCGGGCTGCGACCCCGCGCCTGGGCGACAGCGAAGCGCCGGTAGTTCTCGGCGACCCCGAGCTCCGGCTCGTTCCCGATCACGAGGCGCTCCGCGCACGTGAGTGTTCCGGGTTGCCCTGACGACCCAGAACACTCACGTGGCCGTCGGCCATCACCACGCCAGCGGCAGGCGGTGCAGGCCGTAGATCAGGGTGCGGTGGCGGAACTCGGGCTCGCCGGCCAGGCGCAGCCCCGGGAAGCGCTGCAACAGGGCCGGGAACGCCACGCGCATCTCGATCCGCGCCAGCGGGGCGCCCAGGCAGTGGTGGATGCCGTGGCCGAAGGCGAGGTGCGGGGACGGCGGGCGGGAGATGTCGAGCTCCTCGGCGTGCTCGACGACCTCCGGGTCGTGGTTGGCCGCCACCAGCGACGCGATGACCAGCTCGCCGGCCGCCACCGGGTGCCCGCCGAGCGTCGTGTCCGCGACGACGGCGCGCGGGAAGCTCCCGTGCACCACGGTCAGCCGGCGCAGCAGCTCCTCGACCGCGCCGTCGACCGCCGAGGGGTCGTCGCGGACCCGGGCCAGCTGGTCGGGGTGCTCGAGGAGCGCGAGCGTACCCAGCGACAGCATGTTCGACGTCGTCTCGTGCCCGGCGACGAGCAGCAGGTTGCCGATGCCGATCAGCTCGTCGTCGGTGACGTCGTCGGAGTGCTCGCGGATGAGCATGCCGAGCAGGTCGTCGCCCGGGGCCTCGCGGTGCCGGGAGACGAGGCTCGACATGTAGACACGGGACTCGTCGGCCAGCCGCATCCGCTCGCTCGCCTCGATCGTGCTGTCGAGCTGGCGGGCGCTGCGCTCGGTGAACTCGCCGCGGTCCTCGTACGGGACGCCGAGCAGCTCGCAGATCACCATCGACGGCACGGGCAGGGCGAAGTCGGCGACCAGCTCCGCCGACCCCGCCTTCTCCATCGCGTCCAGGTGTTCGGTGACGATCTCCTCGACGCGCGGGACCAGGCGCTTCATCCGCTTGACGGTGAACTCGCCGGTGAGCATCCGCCGCAGCCGCGTGTGGTCCGGCGGCTCCTGCCCGAGCAGGTTGCCGGCCTGGCGACGGCGGAACTCGGCGGTGTCGCGACCGGCCGCCACCAGCGCCGGAGGCGCCGGGACGCCGTCGAGGCGGAAGCGCTCCGGGTCGCCGTGCAGCTCACGGACGTCGGCGTAGCGCGTGACCATCGTCGCCTCGTGCCCGAACGGCGTCGCGACCCGGCGGGTCTCCCCCGCGTCGCGCAGCTCCTCGACCTCGGGCAGCAGCGTGAAGCCGTCGCGCTGCGCGGCCACCTCGCCGGTCCACGCGTGGGTCGCCTGGTCGGTCATCGCGGTCCTCCCGGTGACGGTGGTGGGCCCCCGCCCTCGATGGTGCTCCCTCGAATCAGGTGCCGCCCGCGTCCTGCCCGGAACCTCCGGAATGCACCCGAACGGCGATCCCGTCGAGATAGGCGTCCACCGCGCGCTCGAGGATCCCCTCCTCGGCAAGGACGTCCTCGCTCTCGAAGCCGCCCTCGTACCAGAGGCGCGTCATCGAGGGGTACCGCTCCTCCTCGAAGTACCGCTCCCAGAACACCGCGTTGATCGACGACCAGTACTCGGCGAACCCGACGCCGGTGCGCCGGACCTGGTCCTGCTCGCTGGTCGAGTCGCGCGCGAGGCCGGTGACCAGCGAGCGCAGTGCGATCGCGGCGTTGACCGTCTCGGCCGGGGCGAGGCCGATGTCGAGGAACGGGGCGAAGAACGCGTCCTCCATGCCGAGAACGTGCGGCCCCATCGGCAGGCGGCTCCCGTGGTGGAGGATCCACGGGTGGCGGGCGTAGAGCTCCCACAGCGCCCGGGCCTGGCGGGCCGCGGCGTCGCGCCAGGGCTCGCCGGTGTGGGGGTACAGGTCGCCCGTGATCTCGGCGAAGGCCGCGTCGATCATCAGGGCGACGAGCCCCTCCCGGCTCTCGACGTGCGTGTAGAGCGCCATCACCCCGACGCCGAGGTCGGCCGCGACCGCGCGCATCGAGAGCTCCTCGAGCCCGGCGGCGTCGGCCCGGGCGAGCGCGGCCGCGACGACCTGCTCGCGCGTCGTCCGCGCCGGCCGACCCCGTCCCGTCGCGGGACCCCGTCCCCAGAGCAGGTCGAGGTGGTGCTCGTCGCCCATCCGCACTCCCTTGCCTTTCCGGACAGCGTCCGCTTAACCTAGCGCAGGCACTTTCCAGACGTTGTACCGAAAGGATCGCGATGATCCGCACCAAAGACCTGCGGCGCACCTTCCGACGGCGCGGCGCGGTGGTCGAGGCGGTCCGCGGCATCTCCCTGCGGGTCGAGCCGGGCGAGCTCGTGGCCGTCCTCGGCCCGAACGGCGCCGGCAAGTCGACGCTGCTCCGGATGCTGACGACGCTGCTCGGCCCGACGTCGGGCACCGCGGAGGTCGCGGGCATCGACGTCGTCGCCGACCCCACCGGGGTGCGGCGACGGATCGGCTACGTCGGCCAGGGCAACGCCGGCGGCCACAACCACCGCGTGCTCGACGAGCTGATCACGCAGGGCTCCTTCTACGGGCAGACGCGCGCCACGGCCCGCCGACGGGCCGGCACGCTGATGGAGGCCCTCGAGCTGCAGGGGCTCGAACGCCGCACCGTCGCGTCGCTCTCCGGCGGGCAGAAGCGGCGCATGGACGTCGCGATCGGCCTGATGCACCGGCCCGGGCTGCTCTTCCTCGACGAGCCCACCACCGGCATGGACCCGCAGGCCCGCGCCAACCTCTGGGAGCACATCACCCGCCTGCGGGCGGAGCACGACACCACCGTCGTCCTCACCACCCACTACCTCGACGAGGCCGACGCCATGGCCGAGCGGATCGTCGTCGTCGACCACGGCGAGGTCATCGCCGACGCCGGCAGCGCCGAGCTGCGCACACGCCACGCCGAGGACCGCCTGGTGCTGCACGTCGACGACCCCGCGACGGTCGCGGGCCTGGTCGAGGGCTCGCGGGCGCTCGCCGACCGCGTGGAGCTCCGCCTCACCGGCGGAGCCCGGGTGCTGCCCGGCCTGCTCGCCCGCCTCGACCGGGCCGGCGTCACCGTGCACTCCGCGCACCTGCACGAGGCCAGCCTCGACGACGTCTTCCTGGCCCTGACCGGCCGGAGCCTGCGCGAGGAAGGAGCCGCGGCATGAGCGTCGATGTCGCCTCGCCCCCGGACCTCGTCGCACCCCGGGCGGGCTTCGTCCACGACACCGCCGCCGTGTTCGTGCGCGAGTTCGCGCTCGTCCTGCGCGACCCGTTCTCGCTGATCTTCTCGCTGCTCCAGCCCCTGGTCTTCCTCGGGCTGTTCGCCCCGCTGCTGGCCGGATCACTGTCGGCCGACCAGCTCGGCGGCGAGTCGCCGCTGACGTGGTTCCTGCCCGGGGTCGTCGTGATGATCGCCCTGTTCGGCACCGGGAGCACCGGCGCCAACCTGCTCTTCGAGCTCATGACCGGCAGCTACGAGCGGGTGCTCGCCACCCCGATCTCGCGGGCGTCGATCCTCGTCGGGCGGGCGCTCAAGGAGCTCGCCCCGCTCGTCGTCCAGGCCGTGATCATCACGCTGGCGGCCGTCCCGTTCGGCGTGACGTTCTCGCCCGTCGGCGTGCTCGTCGGCCTGGCGATCCTCGGGGTGTTCGGCGTCGGGCTCGGGGCGCTGTCCTACGCGCTCGCGCTGGCCTCGAAGAACCGCGAGTGGCTGTTCTGGGGCGTCCAGCAGACGCTGATCTTCCCGCTGCTGATCCTCTCCGGGATGATGCTGCCGCTCGAGTCCGGGCCGGCCTGGATGCAGACGGCGGCGACGGTGAACCCGCTGACCTACGTCGTGGACGCGGAGCGGGCGGCGTTCACCGGGGCGCTCGGCGACCCGTCGATCCTGTACGGCGCGATCGCCGCGGCGCTGACCTGCGCCGTCGGGCTCGTCGTCGGCATCCGGTCGGTGCTCCGGAGCGCGGGCTAACTCAACGGACGGGCGTTCTCCGCGAACCCGGCCCACGGGTCGGTCTTGCGGGCGAGGCGGCGTGGGATCGAGCGGACGTCGTGCTGGTCGGGCGTGACGCGGGCCAGCTCGTCCCAGTCCAGCGGCGTCGCGGTCGGCCCGCCCGGACGGGCCCGCGGGGAGTAGGGCATCACCGCGGTCTGGCCGTAGGCGTTGCGGCCGATGTCGAGGAAGGTCCGGCCGCCGCGGGCGTCCTTGCGCACCTCCGTCGTGAGCTCGTCGGGGTCGTCGGCGGCCACCGCCTCGGCGATCTCGATCGCGGCCTCCCGGACGGCCTCCTGGTCCGCGGAGCCGTCGAGCGGCGCGACGACGTGGTAGCCGCGGCTGCCGGTGCTCTGCAGGAAGGCGACGAGGCCACGGCCCTCGACGGCGTCCCGCACCGCCCGCGCCACGTCCCGGATGCCGGCGAGGTCCTGGCGCTCGCCGGGGTCGATGTCGACGACCAGCCGGTCCGGACGCTCCAGCGCGCCCGCGACGACGTTCCAGCCGTGCAGCGTGACGGTGCCGAACTGGACGAGCCGGATGAGGTCGGCGGTCTCCTCGACCTCGGGGTGGTGCACGACGTCGTCCGCGTCCTTCTTGCGCTCGCGGCGCGGGGTGTCGACGGTGTGCAGGCCCTTCGGCGCGCGCTTCCCGGCGTCCTGCTGGACGAACCCGCCGGCGTTCAGGCCGTCGGGAAAGCGCTGCAGGGTCAGGGGCCGGCCCGTCAGGTGCTTCAGGACCGTCGTCGCCACCGAGTCCCAGTACTGGGCGAGATCGGCCTTCGTGACGTCCTCGCCGCCCTCGCGGGCGGGCAGGAGCACCTTGTCCGGGTGCGTGACGTCGATGCCGGCGACGGTCGTCATGTCCCGGCGTTTGCCTCAAGGGGCCCGTCGACAAACCTGCCGGTCGTGGACCGCGTCCGGCTCTCGAAGCGCCTGTCCCGCGCCCTGCGTCACGACCCGGGGCGCGTGGGGCTGACGCTCGACGCGCAGGGGTGGGTGTCGCTCGACGCGCTGTGCACCGCGTTGCGGGTGTCCCGCGCCGACGTCGAGGACGTGGTGGCGCACGGGTCGAAGGCGCGCTTCGAGCTGGCCGACGGACGTATCAGGGCCCGCTACGGGCACTCGCTGCCCGGCCGCGTCGCCCTGCCGCCGGCCGACCCGCCCGACGAGCTGTTCCACGGGACGTCGTCGCCCGTGGTCGACGCGATCCTGCGCGACGGCCTGCTCCCCGGCGGCCGCCAGTACGTCCACCTGTCGCCGGACCCCGACACCGCGCTCACGGTCGGCGCCCGCCACGGGCGGCCGGTCGTGCTGGCCGTGGACGCCCGCGCCGCCGCCGCGGACGGCGTCGTCTTCCGCCGCGGCAACGACGACACCTGGCTGACCGACGCGCTCGACCCCCGCTACCTGCGGCGGGCGTGAGCCAGGACGAGGTCGGCGAGCTGTCGCGGGCGGACGTCGGTGTCGTCGAGGTCCTCGAGCCGGTGCCACCCGGCGGCGAGGTGCGGCTCCTGGCTGACCGGGTCGGCGGCGTCGATCCGGACCGCAAAGACGTGGTTGGTCTCGTGGTGCCGGTCCCAGCGGTTCTCCAGCTCGCCCCAGCGCTCGGTGATCGCGGCGCCGACGTCGAGCTCCTCGCGCAGCTCGCGCACCACCGCGTCCTCGGGCGTCTCCCCCGCCTCGACGTGCCCGCCGGGGAAGAACCAGTAGCCGGCGGCCCGCTCCTGCATGAGCAGCACCGCGCCGTCGCGCACCACCACGGCCCGGGCGATGAGCTCGGGGTCGGTCACGGAGCTCCTTCGGTCACGAGAAGGTCACAGCGCCACCGAACGGCACCGGCGCCGTCGGGGACCGGCCTAGCTTCCGCGCCGTGAGCGAGCAGGGTCGGACGTGGGTCATGGTCCTCGCCCTGGTGGTGCTCATGCCGATCGTGGCTCTGGCGATCTCCGCAGGCTCGCCCCAGCTCGCCGAGACGGTTTCGATCACCTCGGGGACGGGCCTCGTCGCCGCGGTGCTCCTGGTCGCGATCGTCGTGGTCGTGTCGCGGGTGCGGGGCCTGACGCGGGTGCTCGGGGTGGAGCTCGGCATCGCGCTGCACCGCGGGCTCGGCGTGGCCGTCGTCGGGATCACCATCACGCACGTCGTGTCCGCCGTCGTGCACTCGCATCATGGCCTGGGGATCCTCAACCTGTTCGCGGTCGGTCCGCCGATCAAGGTCGGGATCACCGCGGTGGTCCTCATGACCGTCCTCGTGACGCTGCGGCCCCGCGCCACGTCCCGTCGCTACGGGCTGTCCTCCCGGGTCCACGCGGCGCTCGGGGTCAGCACGGTGCTGCTCGTCGTCGCCCACGTGGTGCTGTTCGGGCACCTGCCGGCGAACCCGCTGGTGGGGGTCACCCTCGGCGCGCTCGGCGTCGTGCTGGTCGGCGTCGTCGTGCGGCGTTGGATCGCCGTGCCGCTGTTCGACCGCGGCCTGCACGTCGTGTCCGCGGTGCGCCCGGAGTCGTCGGACACCTCGACCGTGGTGCTCACCCCGGCGCGACGCGCGCTCGACCCCGCGCCCGAGCCGGGGCAGTTCGTGTGGCTGCGGCTGCGGCGTCTGCCCCTCGCCGAGGAGCACCCGTTCACGATCGCGGCCTCGACGCGGGCGGGTCGGCTCGAGCTGACCGTCCGCGACCGCGGGCCCTTCAGCAGCGGTCTCCAGGCCCTCGAGGTCGGGCGGCACGTGTGGGTCGACGGCCCGCACGGCGCCTTCGTGCCGATCGCCGCCACCGACATCAGCGGCGGTGGCCTCGTGCTCATCGCCGGCGGGGTCGGCATCACGCCGATCATGAGCATCCTGCGCGCCCACGCCGCGGCGGCCGATCCCCGCGCCCACGCCCTCCTGCTCGCCGAGCGCGAGAACGAGGCGCTCTTCGCCACCGAGATCCTCGCGCTCTCCCGGCGTCTCGACCTGTCGGTCCTGCGCACCGGCGGCCACCGCCTCGATCCCGGCATGCTGCGCGCCGTGCTGCCGACGGGCGTCCCCGAGAGCCACCGGTACTTCGTCTGCGGGCCGCCCCCGCTCGTCGGCGCGGCGCTCGACGGCCTCGGCAGCCTCGGCGTCCCCGCCCGCGCCATCACCACCGAGCGCTTCGGCTGATCTTCCGCGGTGACGTCAGGAGCCGGCGAGCGCGCCGAGCTGTCCGAGGATCGTCATGTTGTCCCAGGTCACCCACAGCTCAGCGAGCTTGTCGCCCTGCACGCGAAAGACGCCGCCGAAGCTGAACCGGACCTTGCGCCCCGACGCCGGCAACGGGCCGAACGGACCTGTCTGCGTGCCCTCGTAGGTCGCCCAGATCCCGGCCCGGTCGCCCTCTACGACGACCTGCTCAAACGTCTGGACGTTGTCCTGGAACCCCGCGGTGTTCGCCCGCAGGAACTCCTTGAAGTCCTCGAGGCTGCGGACGTCGAAGTCCGGGGTCGCCTCGCAGTGCCGGACGAAGTCGGTCGCGACGATGTCGTCGAGCGCCTTGAGCTCGCGCGAATTCATCGCGTCCTCGAGCCGCTGGACAAGGTCACGGACCTGTGCGGCATCGGTCATGGCGGCGTCCCCCTCGAGGCGGGCGACGGTGTCCCGAGCGGCGCGAGTTCGCGCCTCTCCCACCAGAACGCCTGCGGACCGAGTCTCTCGACCTGCGCGAGATCGAGACAAGGACGGCCGTGCGTCTGTTCGGGTGGCGGTCCGGAGGGCGTTCACAGGACGAGATGGGGCGCGGGCAGTCAGTGAGGATCCGGCTCCGTGGCAGGCAGGATCAGCCCCTGTCGCACCTCCGACGACGTCAACCACGAACATGGGCGCGTGCAGCGACGCTGGCAGGCGCTCGGGCTCGCCCTCCTGGTCGGCCTGGCCGTCGCCTGCGGCGCCGAGCCCGTCGCGACGACCCCCGATCCCGCCGAACCCGCCGCGCTGCGCGCGATGACCTGGAACGTCCAGACCGGCGACCACGACCCGCCGGAGTGGGCGCCCGTCGTCGCCCAGCTGCGCCCGGACGTCCTGGCCCTGCAGGAGATCTGCACGGCCGACGCCGAGGAGCTCGCGCGGCTCCTGCAGCGCGACCACGGCCTCACCTACGAGGTCGTCCCGGGACCGATCCGTCCGCCGACCCCCGCCGAGGCGAATGCCTCCGTGAACGCCGCGCTCGGACCCGCCTGCGACACGGGTCCCGACGACGTGCAGTTCGGCCTGGCCGTGCTCTCGCTCCTGCCCGTGACCGGCGCGCGCATCACGACCTTCCCGCCCGACGCGCGCGACGAGCAGCGTGGCTACCTGTCCCTGCAGGTCACCACCCACGCGAACCGGCCCGTCACCGTCCACACCACCCACCTCGGGCTCAGTGGAGTGCAGGACGACCAGCTCCGTCGTCTTGCGGCCGACGCGGCGGGGGCGGCACCCGCCGTGGTACTCGGCGATCTGAACCTCCTCGCCTCCCAGCCCGAGCTCGCACCCCTGCGCCAGGGCTTCACCGAGGTCGACCCGGACGCCCGGCTCGCGACGAGCCTGCTCGGGAAGATCGACTACATCTTCCTACGCGGGCTCGTACCCGTCGGTGCGCCGGAGGCGCCGGACGTCACGGCGTCCGACCACCGACCGCTCGTCGCGACCTTGCGCCTGCCGTCGTGACGACCGCCGGCCGCTTCGTCGTCCAGCGCCACCACGCCTCGACGCTGCACTTCGATGTCCGGCTCGAGATCGACGGCGTGCTGGTGTCGTGGGCGGTGCCGAAGGGGCCGTCGACCGATCCGGCCCAGCGCCGTCTCGCCAAGCGCGTGGACGACCACGCGCTCGGCCACATCGACGTCGAGGGCCGGCTCGGCACGGGCACGGTCATCGTCTGGGACACCGGCACCTATCAGATGCGGACCGACGGCACCGCGGCCGAGGCCCTCGCGAACGGCCACCTCACCGTCGAGCTGCACGGCCAGAAGCTCACAGGCGGCTACGCGTTCCTCCGCACGGGCGGTGACGACTGGCTGATGATCAAGACCAAGGACGGGGCCGCCGGCCGCCACCGCGACCCGGCCCGGGACGAGAACACCTCGGTGCTCACCGGGCGCACGAACGACGACTACGCCTGACCCGCCGGCACCGCCGTGGCCAGGACCTCCCGGAGCGGCGTCGCCGGCCGGCCGAGCAGGCGGGGCAGCGTCGGGTCGACCGTCGCGAAGTCGCCGCGACGGCTCGCAGCGAACATGCCGACGAGCATGTCCGCGGCCGCCTCCGGTGCGCCGTGGCCGACCAGCTCGGCCCGGTAGTCGGCGTCGGACACCACGACACGGCGGATCGGGCGACCGGCGGCCTCCGAGGCCAGCGCGGCGACCTGCTCCATCGTGAGCGCCTCCGGGCCGGTGAGCGGCGGGGTGGGGCCGTCGAACTCGTCGCTGGCCAGGGCCAGGGCCGTGAGGTCGGCCAGGTCGCGGTGCGTGGTCCACGCGACGGGCCCGTCCTCGGGCACCCGGAGCTCCCCGGTGTGCCAGGCGCCCTGCAGGAGCAGCGGCACGGTCGAGGCGTAGAAGCCGTTGCGCAGCGACGTGAACGGCGCCCCGCACGTGCGGAGGACCTCCTCGTTGGCGGCGTGCTGGGGCATCGGCGGGAACGGCGAGTCCGGCCGGGCGCCCGCGTGGCTGGTGTAGAGCACGCGTTCGGCGCCCGCCGCGACGGCGGCCTCGATCGCGGCGCGGTTCTGCCGCAGGCCCTCCTCGCCGAGCGTGTTGGCCGACACCACCAGCACCCGCGACGCCCCCTCGAACGCCTCGATGAGGCTCGACGGCTCGGCGTAGTCGCCGCCGCGCACGCGCACACCGCGCTCCGCGAGGTCCCGCGCCTTCTCCGGGTCGCGGACGCTCGCGCCGACCTGCTCGGCGGGCACGCGGTCGAGCAGCCGCTCGAGGACGGCGCGGCCCAGCTGGCCGCTCGCTCCGGTCACGACGATCATGAGGACTCCGTTTCCAGTGGTAACGCTCGAACAGTAGCACTGTTGTTAGCGGTGGAAGCCCGTTCTCGCTATCGTCGGCATCGTGAGGACCGAGGGCGGCGCGGCCGGCCCGCGCGAGCGGATCGTCGCGGCGGCGCTGCGCCTGCTCGAGGAGGACGGGGCGGAGGCGGTCTCGACCCGCGCGGTCAGCGCCGCGGCCGGCGTCCAGGCGCCCACGATCTACCGGCTCTTCGGCGACAAGCAGGGCCTGCTCGACGCCGTCGCCGCCCATGGTTTCGCGTCCTACCTCGCGACCAAGACCGCCGCCGAGCCGGGTGACGATCCGGTGCAGGACCTGCGCGAGGGCTGGGACCTGCACGTCGGTCTCGGCCTCGCCCACCCCGCGCTCTACCGCCTGATGTACGCGCGCACCGGCCCGGGCTCGCCGGCCGCGACCGCCGCCGTCGACGTCCTCGCCAAGCACATCGGGCGGATCGCCGAGGCCGGACGACTGCGCGTGCCCGAGGACCGGGCCGTCGGCCTCGTCCGGGCCGTCGGCGAGGGCACGACCCTCACGCTCATCGCCACGCCCGAGGGCCGGCGCGACCCGCTCCTCGCGACCTCCGCGCGCGAGGCCGTCATCGCGGCGATCACCACCGACGCGCCCGCCCTCCCCGACCCCGGCCCCGTTCCCGCGGCCGCCGCCCTGCGTGCCGCCCTGCCGGACGTCGACACCCTCAGCGCGGCGGAACTCGGCGTCCTGCGCGAGTGGCTCGACCGGATCACCGGAGCCTCCGGTCGTCGCTGACGCCGGTGGCCGCCGGACGACGACCTGCAGCGGTCACCCGTCAGGCGAGCACGAGATCGGCGAAGTAGTAGCTGCCGGTGTCGGACGTCCGCGGGGTCCGGGAGCCGATCGATCAACGTCGCGGACTTCCCTTCGGCACGACGACGCGCGACGACCTCTCGGTGCAGCGCGACCACCCTCCACGGGCGTCGCATCGGTCGCGCCCTGGGATTGTCGACGCCGAACATCGGCATCCTCGCGGGCTCCACGTACACGAAGCCCTCGATGTAGACCGGTCGGTCGGGCAGCGGATGGTCGGCCGCGGTGCCGTGGAGCAGGAACCCTTGTCCGCAGGTGTCGACCCGCAGCTGCCCGTCCTCAGGGCCGGGAGCCGATTCCCGCCGGAGCAGCCCTCGCGTCACCGACCAGCAGTCATCGTCGGTGATCAGGTACTCCATGCCGTCGTCGGCAGCCTCCACCACGTTCCAGTCGTCGATCGACACGGCGAGCTCGCAGACGTCCCCGGTCGCCATCGCAGGGATCAGCCCCTCCATCAGGAGGAGCGCGAACACCTGCGCCCTCACCCGGCCGAGAGGGGGAGTCTCGTCCAGCTCCTCCGCCGTCGGCATCTCCTCCGCAGTCGACATCGCCACCGCCTCCTTCTGTCCTCGGGTCGTCATCTGGTTCTGACTCCCGCGGTCGCCGAGCGGTTCCTTCCAGTTCGGTCGACTCGGTCCGGTTGGGCACGCTGGGCCCATGACCGTCGACTACGGCCCCCACGGTTCGAGCCTGCGCGACCTGCCCCGGCTGCGGCGCACGCGACGACGGCGCTCGTCGAGCTGGGATCGCACCGGGGGCAACGACGACCGCGCCTCCCTCCGTCCCGGCGAGACCGCGACGATGCTCGACGTCGTCGGGGCCGGCGTCGTCACCCACCTCTGGATGACCGTCGCCGCGCCCCGCTCGCTGCGCCGGCCGCTCGGAGGGGCGGGCGACCTGCTGCGCCGTCTCGTCCTACGCGCCTGGTGGGACGGCGAGGAGCACCCGAGCGTCGCCGTCCCGCTCGGCGACTTCTTCGGTGTCGGCCACGGCCGCACCACCAACTTCGTCTCGCTGCCGCTGCAGATGAGCCCGGAGGACGGCAAGGCGTTCAACTGCTGGTTCGCCATGCCGTTCGGGTCGGGTGCGCGGATGGCGGTGACGAGCGAGGTCGACGACGCGGACGTCGTCGTCTACTTCTACGTCGACTACGAGGAGATCGACTCGCTCGACGCGGACATCGGGCGCTTCCACGCCCAGTGGCGCCGGCAGAACCCGACCGCGGGCGTGCGCCCCGGCCCGTCCAACGCCGCGTACCAGTTCGGAGGCACGAACCTGACAGGCCGTGACAACTACACGATCCTCGAGGTCGAGGGGCACGGGCACTACGTCGGCTGCGTGCTGAACATCCAGAACCGGCGCCGCACCCGGAAGTGGAACTGGTACGGCGAGGGCGACGACATGATCTTCATCGACGGCGACGAGTGGCCGCCGACCCTGCACGGGACCGGCACCGAGGACTACGTCAACACCGCCTGGTGCCCGACGCAGACCTACTCCGCGCCGTACCACGGGGTCACCCTCGCGGGCGGGAAGAACTGGCGCGGACCGGTCAGCCTGTACCGCTTCCACGTCGAGGACCCGGTCGTCTTCGAGCGCTCGATCCGCGTGAGCATCGAGCACGGGCACGCCAACAAGCGCAGCGACGACTGGTCGTCGACGGCCTACTGGTACCAGGCCGAACCCCACCGCCCGTTCGAACTGGCGCCGGTGGAGGATCGCCTGACGGGTCCGTGAGCCGGACGTCACTGCCCACTTGGCCAGGGTCACACCCCTCCGCACTGGCAGGACCAGCCCTGCACCTCGCACCATCGGTCATCCGTCCACGGAGGTACGCCTTGAACGACCAGGAGCGTTACGACCGCTTCCTCTCTGCCCTCGGTTTCCGCGCCAACCTCGACGGGACCCCGTCCGGTGGCGTGGACCTGATCGACCTCGACGGCGAGCCCGTCGACCCCGCCGTGCGCCTGCACGTGTGCCCCGAACGGCTGGCCGCGCACGTGTGCGACGAGCAGGGTGTCGCCCCCGGCGCCCACCCGTCGCTGGACGACGAGCCGGACGAGCTCGACGACCCCGAGGCCGCCTGCCTGCAGACCCTGCTCGCCCAGATCGAGGAGGCGATCCTCGTCCGCGAGCCGGGCAAGGACCACCTCGTGCTCGTCGACGGCGGCGTGCGGGCGGTGTCGGAGGACCAGGTCCCGGCCTGACCCTCGGTCTGCCCGGCGCCTCCTGGCCGTGACCCCGCCAGGGGCGAAGCGGCGTGACACGCTGGCTCTCACACGGCGTCGGGAGCGGCATGGTCGAGGAGAACGGACCACGGATCGCTCGTGTCGCATCCCTGACGGTCTTCCCGATCAAGAGCTGTGCGGGGATGGCGGTCGACCGCCGCGAGGTCACGACGACCGGACTGGCCGGCGATCGGCAGTTCATGGTCATCGGCCCCGACGGCCGGTTCAAGACCCAACGGCGCCATCCCCTCCTCGCGAGGGTGCGGCCGCACCTCGACGGTGACCGCCTCACCCTCGCCGCGGACAGCCGCGAGCCGTGCTCGGTCGACGTCGTCAGCGACGGCCCGAGGCGCCAGGTCGAGATTTTCGGTAAAGACCATCCCGCGCTCGACCACGGCGACGACGCCGCCGCCTGGCTCTCCGACGTGCTCGGGGTGGAGAGCCGGCTCGTCGGCGTCACGCCCGAGCACCACCGCCCCACCGACGGCCTCGTGCCCGGACTCTCCGGCTGGGCCGACAGCGGCTCGCTCCTGCTCCTCTCCCGCGCCGCGGCCGACGACCTCTCCGACCGCGCTGCCGAACGAACCGGCGAGCCGATCCCCCTCGAGCGCTTCCGCGCCAACGTCGTCCTCACCGACTGCGCGGCCCACGCGGAGGATTCGCTCGACCGCGTCCTTCTCGGGAGCACTCACCTGGCGTTCTCGAAACAGGCCGTGCGCTGCGCCGTCGTCACGGTCGACCAACGCTCCGGCGAGCGCGCCGGCCCCGAGCCGCTGGAGACCCTCGCGACCTACCGCCTCACCGACAAGGGCGTCGTGTTCGGGGCGAAGTACACGGTGCTGACGCCGGGCGAGGTCGCGGTCGGTGATGAGCTGCGCGAGGCGCCGACGACGTCCCGAGAGGCTGCTGACTCGTAGCGCCTCGACGCGCCGCCCAGCACGGTTCTACGGCGGGGTGCTGCCCGGCGCGTCGGCGGCAGGCACGGCGTCCGGCCGAGAGACCATGACGACGATGCCCGAAGGCTTGACGAAGACCCGGCAACAGACCGAGATCGGCGAGGGTCTCGCTGTGGGCTGCCTGGTCGCGGGCGTCAACGCGATCAGCTCGACCGCCCCGCTCGACACGGCGCTGACGAGCGCCTTCGACTCGTGGCCGTGGGTCTCGCGCTACCCGGCGGCGCGTCGTACCCCGAGACTCGCCGAGATCCTGCAGCGCAGCTCCGGGCGCCGCGGGAGCCGGGTCGCGCGGTGGAGTTCCTCCAGCGGGCTCTTCGTGCCCCAGCTCTGCGACGACGAATGGGACCTGGCCGCGGCCTGCGTCCACCTCGAGGAGGCGACGGCCATCCCCGCGCGACGGTGGTGCGAGCTCGCCGCGGCGTTCGAAGGCGTCGAGCCCGTCTTCGTGTGGCGAGCCCACCCCATCGATCCGCTCGACGACATGTGACTCGGACACTCGGCTGAACGGGCTCCCTCTAAGCAGCGTCGACGGCACCAGCCTGGAGCAGAGACTGCGGCATCGGCCGGTCGAGACGCCAGGTGATCGATATCGGGCGCTCGCCCGCGTGCTCTACGGCAGTAGCCGTCCCGAGGCAGAGGAACGGCGCGGACCCGAACTCGTCGGCGCGCGTCGCCCTCACGAACAGCACGACGTTGCTCGTTCCCTTGATGTAGCGCTGACCCATCGGCGACGCGAGCGCTGTGGCGTTCTGCGACTCCCAGTGGAAGAGGTCCGCCGAGATCGGGTAGTCCCGATATCTCGTTGATGGCGCGAAGTCCTTCTCCTCCTTGTGCAGAGTGACCAACAGCGCGTCAACGTTCGTCGCCTCCGAGTACACGACTCCGGCCGCCTGCCCACGCGTCTTGCGTGTCCCGTCGGCCCAACCGATACCCGCCAAGACCTCATCGCGCCGATAGGTGCAGTGCGACTGAAGCGAGACGCCCGGGACTCTGAGGTCCCTCGGGACCATCCGCGCCCGATCCGCGGCGAGCGCCATCAGGGTGCCCAACTCCTCGACAACAGCCGGGTGCCTGCGCAGCGTCCGCAGCGCCGCCTCGAAGGAGGCATGGCGACCGAGGTCTGGCCAGATCGTGTAGACGAGCATCCGCGCGAGGGCCTGGGCGTCCGGCGACAGCGAGGGGAAGGCCGGACCCTCAGGACTCAACAACTCACTGTAAGTGGCAACGCGACGTGGATCGTCCACGTGAATCAGGCTCGAGACCCGCCGGAGGAGTTCGTCCTCCCGGTGACCCGCGGGCTTCGTCGCGAACCCGGCCTCCCTCCGCAAACCGGTCCAGCTGACTCCAGCCACGCGACCGTAAACATCGGCGAGCTCCTGTCCGCTCGCCTGGAGGTAGTCCTCGAGCGACAGGTCGCCATGCGACCGGACGTCCTGCACCAGCGCCTTCCGCCCGCCCTTCAGACCCTGGCGCACGTTCTCGAGAACGACTCCCTGCGCGACACGATCGAGAATCAATCGCGAACCAGAAGGGAGGTATGGGAAGCCGTCTTCGATGTCACGAACCAGCCCGGCTCGGGTCGATCCGGTCAGCGCGCGATAACGGACGTCGAAACGGAACTCGCGGCGATGCTGGCCGATGAAGTCGAGGACGGTGAGCACCGCTTTCCCGGGCGCTCTCCGAAGCCCGCGGCCGAGCTGCTGAAGGAATATCGTCGCGCTCTGGGTGGGCCGTAGGAACAGGACGGTGTCAACCGTCGGTAGGTCGACGCCTTCGTTGTAGAGATCGACGGTGAACAGGCACGCGACAGCGCCCGAGCGAAGGTCGGCCGCCGCCTGGTCGCGCTCGACCGACGCGGTCCCACCGTGCACCGCGCGTGACGGGATGCCGGCCTCGCTGAATTTCCGCTCCATGTACTCGGCATGCGCGACCGAGACACAGAAGCCGAGGGCACGTACCCGCCGAGGATCAGCCACCCGATCATGTAGGGCGTTGAGGACGATCCGTGTTCGGGCGTCGTTGCCGGTGTAGAGCTGATCGAGGGCTTCGGTGTCGTAGGAGCCGCGCTTCCATTCGAGCGCGCTGAGGTCGGTGTTGTCCGCGACCCCGAAGTAGTGGAATGGACACAGCAGGTCCTGCTCGAGGGCTTCCCCGAGGCCGATCTCGACGGCTGTGCGGCCGCCGAAAAACTCCCGCACGTCGACGCCGTCGGCGCGGTCGGGCGTGGCGGTCAAACCGAGGAGTTCGATCGCCTCGAGCTTCCCGAGCAGCGCGCGGTACGAGGGCGCCTCCGCGTGATGGAACTCGTCGATCACGGCCACGTCGTACGCCGGAAGATCTACCTCGCGGAGCGACTGGACGGAAGCAAACACGTGTCTCCACCGGCTCGGGCGCTGGCCACCAACGAGCAGCTCGCCGAAAGTTCCGTCGCCCAACACCTCGCGGTAAGTGCGCTGGGCCTGCTCGAGCAGTTCCCGACGATGCGCGACGAACAGCAGGCTCTTCTCGCTGCCGCCGAGCCCCCGATAGTCGAGAGCGGCCACGACCGTCTTGCCCGTACCGGTCGCGGCGACGACGAGGTTGCGGTGACGGTCGTGCACGGTGCGCTCGGCCTCGAGGGCTTCGAGGATGCGCTCCTGGTGCGGGCGCGGGCGGACCTCGAGCCCCGAGAGGACCAAGGTGGACGGGCCGGAGCCTGCCTGGGCGCCGAGCGCACGGTCGAGAATCTCGGCGTCGCGGTCCGGGTCATAGGGCCTGAACTCGGGGTTGTTCCAGTAGGTGTCGAAGGTGGCCTCGAACTTGCGGACCAAGGTCGGCGTGGCGACCGAGGAGATGCGGACGTTCCACTCCAGCCCGTCGACCAACGCGGACTTCGACAGGTTGGAGCTCCCGACATACCCCGTGTCGAATCCGCTGTCCCGCCGAAACAGCCAGGCCTTCGCGTGCAGCCGCGTCGACTGCTCCTCGTACCGGATACGGACCTCAGCGCCGTAGCGGCGGACGAGTTCGTCAACGGCGCGCCGTTCAGTGCCGCCCAAGTACGTCGTGGTGATCACCCGCAGCGGCACGCCTCGCTCGCGCAACGCCGTGAGCTGCTCGGCGAGAAGGCGCGTGCCATGGAACTTGACGAACGCGCAAAGCAGGTCGACTCGGTCGGCACTCGCAAGCTCGGCGTTCAGCTCCGCGCCCAGACTGGGTTCGTCCGGAGTGTTGGTCAGCAACGCCGTGTCCGAAAGCGGCACTGTCGGTCGCATGACGCGATGAACGCCGGGTGCTACCGCCACTGCCAGCAGCTGCTCCAAGGCCACGACAGCGTCGTCACCGTGGTTCTGGTTCACCATCTCGACGATGCCGTTTACCAGTTCCCGACGACGATCACTGTCCGTCTGGTCTATCAGTGCACGACGGACGACCTCAGAGACGTGCCGGGCGAGAACGTCAGGCGCGCTTGCCTTATCGATCGCGTCGAACCGAGCGGCGCCGTTCGGCAGAGCACGTAGCCGGCGTTCGAGACTCCGCGTGTGCAGGAGTTCGTATAGCCCGTCGCCCACTCCCGCGTCCACGGCGGCAGAGTGGCACATGGTTCCGGTGGCCAGACGGTCAGTGCCGGGGACCAAGTCATGGGGGACGTCGCGACCTGAGCTTGCGACCGCCCGAGGTCTGCGACCGGTCACCAGGGACAAGTAACGGCCAACGAGAGCTCTGCGAACCCTTCGTAGGGCGGCACTGCTCCGAGCATCGACCACCCGATCGGGTGGCCAAGGTCGTCGTCAGGCACGGTGGGGCTCACGATCGGCAAGCCAGCGAACGCTGAGGGGGGCGTGTGACGGCGAGCGCGACCGCGAGCGAGTGGGTTGGTGTCGACACGCCTGTCGAGGTCGCCGGGGCAGCACTCGAAGGCGCCTACGTCGGAGGGGCCACGACTCCCGAAGCCGTTGACCCCAACCTCCCCGTTGATCTCAGCGCGCCGGACTGGCCAGCCGCATCGGTCACTCGGCCGCCGCACTACGGCGACCTGACGCCAGCCGCGCGGGCTGCTTTCCTCATCTGGCACCGCACAGGTCGGCGGGCGCCGCAGGCACCTGCCACCTGGGCGCTCCTGCACCTCTACGGCCTCGAACGCCGGATGCTCGTCGACGGTGACGACGATCCACAGCTCCGACGCGAGGCCGCCGAGCTCGGTGGCGTCTATGGCGCAGACCCCGAGGTGGCGAGGGTCGCCGAGATGCTCGGCGGACACCCTCGACCGACGATGTCGCCAGCCCTCGACGACCAGCCGGTCCCCGATGAGCTCCAGGTCGAGCTCGGCCGCCGGGCCCTCGGCTCCGAGCCGATCGACGCCGAGTGGGCGCTCGCGTGGGCCTGGTACCACCCCGACCTGCCTCGCCGCGACGCCGCGCGGCGCTTCCCCGACGAGTTCGCACGGCTGTGGCGGAACCGCTTCTCCGAGCGCTTCTCCGACGGCTTCCTCGCCAAGCCTCGCCGGCGCCGACTGACACTCGAGTACAGACCCGCGAACCCGAGTCTGCCGACGCCGCTCGAGCTCACGGTCGACGACGCCTCCGACGTCTTCTTGACCCCTGCCCCCGCGCGACTCTTCACCGACATCAACGAGCAGGTCGAATCCGAGCTGGCTTCCTACGTGCGATGGGCGACGAGCCATCCCGAGGAGATAGGGACGGTGCACGCAGCGGCTGTGCTTCCCGCGCCCCTCCTTGCCGGATCTCCAGCAGAGGCGGCGGCACAGCCTCTGGTCGATTACGCGGAAACGGTCCTCGGCGAGGACCACACCGCGATCGCCGACTGCGTACCGCTGCTGAACCTCTGGCTTGAGGCCGCTCGCCAGGACGACGTCGAGCGCCGCGACTCGGTCGCCCTCGCCCAGGTCCTCGACCGCAACGGGTTCGGCATCGAGCCAGACGTGCGCTTCGGTGGTCGTCCCATCAGCCGTCGTTCGCCAGCGGTCCTGTTCCGCCAGGCCGGGGTACCGGTGACGAGCCCGTCCGAGGCCTACGCGGCGGCTCTCGTCACCCTTGAACTCTGCGCAGCCGTGGCTTCCTCCGATGGCGTAGTGGACGAGCACGAGCAGGCGCTCCTCGTCGAGCAGGTGCACCGCGTCGAAGGGCTCACCGACGCCGAGCGGGTGCGGCTAGACGCCCACCGCGTCCTGCTGACCACCAGCAACGTTGATCTCGACGACGTCGCGGCGCGGGTGGTCGTGCTCGCGGAGGAGCAGCGCCGAGGAATCGGGTCCTACCTGCTCGACGTCGCGCAGGTCGACGGTGTCGTCACCGACGACGAGCGCCGTACCGTGCGCGCGGTCTACGAACTCCTCGCACTGGATCCCGGCGAGGTGGACGATCGCCTCGGCGCCCTCGTTCCTCCCGCCCCGCCCCCGCCCGATCTCCTGCCGGCCGACACCACCCCCACAAGCGCAGAGCCGGCCGAGCTCTTCGCGCTGGAGCCCGTGGCAGCAGACGAAGATTCGGGCGGCGACTCCCTGTTCGTTCTGACTCCAACGAGTCCAGACGAGGGCGACGAGTCCGCGCCACCCAGCGCGCCGGCGGAGGCGGCGTCCACGGCCGTGTCCACCGAGCCGGCCCTCGAGGACGCCGATGACGCGCCCGACCGGCTCGTCGCCCTCGACGAGAGCCGTCTCCGCGCCACACAACGCTCGAACAGCGCGGTGCAGGACCTCCTCGGAGCGATCTTCGCCGCCGACGAGCACGACGCCGTCGACGCCGAGCCTGAGACTGAGGCTGCAGGGCCCACCCCCCTCGCCGCCCTGGACACGGCGCACTCCGCTCTGCTGCGCGACCTCGCCAGCCGTGAGCGAATGACCCGGCCGGACCTGGAGCGCGCGGCGGCCCGGTTCGGCGTGCTCCCCGACGGAGCGCTGGACGTCATCAACGAAGCCGCCCTCGACCTCACGGATGAACTCGTGATCGAGGTGCTCGGCGACGAGTCGGTGATGGTCGACTCGGCGATCTACGAGGAGATGTGCGCATGACCGCCCCGGCCCGCGCCGCGAAGATCAAGCCCCGCGAGCGCGCCGCTCTGATCCAGTCGCTCCGCTCCGGGGTGGTGCCCCGGACCGGCCAGCACCTGATCCAGGTCGGTCGTGCGAACGAGGTGCACGCGCTGCTCGGCGACGTCGATCGGATCGCGGACGGCGGCACCGCAGCCCGATTTATCATCGGGGACTACGGATCGGGAAAGACGTTCTTCCTCAATCTCGTCCGCGCGGTCGCAGCGCAGCGGAAGCTGGTGACGCTGCACGCCGACCTGAACCCCGGGCGGCGACTGGCCTCCAGTGGCGGACAGGCTCGTGGCCTGTACACCGAGCTGATGCGCAACGCCGGCACTCAGACCAAGCCGGAAGGGGCGCTGTCGGGCGTCGTCGAACGGTTCGTGACGCAGGCGATGGACGAAGCCAAGAGGACCGACACGAGCCCTAGTCGCGTCATCAAGTCACGTCTCGAGGACCTCCAGGAGCTGGTCGGCGGCTACGACTTCGCCATCGTGATCGAGAAGTATTGGCGCGGGTACGACACCGACGACGACACGCTGAAGGCCAACGCAGTGCGCTGGCTTCGCGGGGAGTACTCCACGAAGACGGAGGCGCGTGCGGACCTCGGCGTACGCACGATCGTCGACGACGACTCGTTCTACGACCAGCTCAAGCTGCTCGCCCGCTTCGTGCGGCTCGCGGGCTACAAGGGGCTGCTCGTCTGCCTCGACGAGATGGTCAACCTCTACAAGATCGCGCAGAAGGGTAGTCGCGAGGCGAACTACGAGCAGATCCTGCGCATCGTCAACGACTGCCACCAGGGCAGCGCAGAGGGAATCGGGTTCCTGTTCGGCGGCACCCCGGACTTCCTCACCGACTCTCGGCGCGGCCTCTACTCCTATGGAGCGCTGGCGGGTCGGCTCTCGGAGAACCAGTTCGCGACGAACGGGCTGGTCGACTACTCGGGTCCGGTGCTGCGCCTCGATCAGCTCACACCCGAGGACTTCCACGTGCTGCTCGAGAACCTGCGCCACGTCTACGCCTCAGGCGATCCCGCGCACTACCTGGTGCCCGACGAGGCCCTGGACACCTTCATGGCCCACTGTCGGCAACAGATCGGTGACGCGTACTTCCGCACCCCGCGCACGACCATCAAGGCGTTCTGCGATCTGCTGTCATTGCTCGAGCAGAACCCGGATCGCGACTGGCGTGAGGTCCTCGGCCACACCACGGTCGCAACTGAGGAGAACCCAGACCTGGCACCCCTGGACGACGATGACCTCGTCGTCCGATAGAGCCTTCGAGCGTCTCGCGCGCCCAGTCCAGAAATGGGTCTACGAGCAGGGCTGGAAGAACCTGCAGGACGCTCAGTCCCGCGCGGTCGAGCCGATCCTTGCCGCGAAGCCCGACGTTCTCGTCACAGCGTCGACAGCGGGCGGCAAGACCGAGGCGGCCTTCCTGCCGATCCTGTCGGCCCTGGTCGAGAGCCGGGAGCGCGGTGAGACGCCGAGGGGTGTCGAGGTCCTCGCCATCTCCCCGCTCAAGGCCCTGATCAACGACCAGGCCGAACGGCTCGAGGGGATGTGCACCGACCTCAACGTGCCCGTCCACGCGTGGCACGGCGACATCACCGCCACCCGCAAGAAGCGGGTCTGGCGCGACCGCGCGGGCGTCCTGTTCATCACCCCGGAGTCAGTCGAGGGATTGCTCTGCCTGCGAGGGGACAGCGTGAAGAGCCTGCTGGGGGCGCTGCGCTTCGTCGTCGTCGACGAGCTGCACGCCTTCCCGGGCTCAGCGCGTGGCGCCCAGCTCGCGTCCCTGTTGCATCGTCTGGACCTCCTGGCCCGACGGCGGACTCCACGGATCGGACTGTCGGCGACGATGGGCGACCTCGCGATCGGCGCGGAGTTCCTGCGACCCGGGCGCGGCGACCACGTCGAGGTCATCAAGGGCGCTGACCAGCAGCGACCGCGAGCCACGGTGCTGCGCGGCCATATCAGCGGCCGCGAGACCGGCGGGGTGTCGGCCGTGGCGAACCGGGTCTACCGGACGATGCGCGGCCGCACCAACCTCGTGTTCACCAACACCCGTCGGGAGGTCGAGCTCTACGCCGACCGGCTGCGTCAGGAGTGCGAACGAGTCCGGGTCCCCAACGAGTTCTTTGCCCATCACGGGAGCCTCGCGAAGGCCGAGCGTGAGGCCGTCGAAGACCGTCTCAAGAGCGCCGAACCCGCGACCGCGATCTGCACCTCCACGCTGGAGATGGGCATCAACATCGGGCAGGTCGAGGAGGTGGCCCAGATCCGTTGTCCTCCCTCGGTCGCTGCTCTGCGTCAACGCTGGGGACGCTCGGGGCGCCGGCCCGGCGAGCGGTCCGTGCTGCGGACGTACGTCAGCGAGGAAGCCCTGACGTCGGGCACCGCGCCGCACGAGGCGATTCGTGCGGACCTCGTCCAGGCTGTCGCGATGATGGAGCTGGTGCTCGAGCACGACTGGTGTGAGCCGCCCGAGACCGGCGGGCTCCACCTCTCGACCCTCGTCCAGCAGGTGCTCTCGCTGACGGCACAGCACGGTGGCGTCTACCCGCACCAGGCTGAGTCCGTGCTGTGCTCGAGCCATGAGCGCAGCGACGGGAGAGGCGGCGGAGGCCCGTTCGTCGTCGACGGAGAGACCTTCGCCCAACTGCTCACTGCCATGAACGACGCCGACCTCCTGATGAGCTCGTCGGACGGATTGCTGCTCCCGGCGAAGCGCGGCGAGCGGGAGATCGAGGACTGGTCATTTCTCGCGGCCTTCGAGACGCCCGCGGTGTTCCGGGTGCTCGCGCAGGGCCGGGAGATCGGCTCGATCGACGCCGGCAGTGCCCTCGCACCCGGTTCGGGCCTCGTCCTCGCGGGACGACGCTGGCGGGTGATCGCGGTCTACGAGAACGTGAGCGAGGTGGAGGTCGTCGCCGACGTCACGGGGACGGCACCCCGCTTCCCGGTGACGGGTTCTGCACGTGTGCACGACCGGGTGCGCGAGGAGATGCGGGCGCTCTACCTCGGAGACGTCGTGCCGGAATACCTGGACGAACCCGGACGGACGCTGCTGGCCGAGGGACGCTCGATGTTCGCGAAGCTCGAGCTGCACCAGCGAGACCTTGTCGGCTGGGGCCGCCACACGATGATCTTCCCCTGGCGAGGGGACCGCGTCCTCGACACCCTGCGCGTCGTGTTGCGCCACGCGGGCGTCGACGCGGACCGGGAGGGCGTCGCGATCGTGGCAAAGGCGACCGAGGACGTCGTCGACAAGATCATGGGGAGGCTGGCGGGGGCCGCTCCGCCTGAACCGCTCGACCTCGCCGCGACCGTGCCGGACAAGCGCGTGGAGAAGTGGGACGAAGTGCTCTCGGCGCCGCTGCTCGACCGGGCCTACGCGGCACGGGCGCTCGACGTCGAGGGAACGTGGGACTGGTTGCGGTCGCGATCCGCGGGAGAGTCGGCTCGCCCGTCCTCGACGGTCAGCGTCCCCAAGCTCGCGGCCCCCGCAGACGCGAGCACGCTAGGCCCCCTCGTCAAGCGCGGGACGACCCCGCTGGCGGTGATCGACGTCGAGACGACCGGCCTCGCGGTCGGGCGAGGGCACCGCATCGTCGAGATCGCGGTGGTGACCTGTCGACCGGACGGCAGTGTCGAAGACTTCTGGCACACGGTGCTCGACCCGGGCCGCGACGTCGGCCCGACCCGGATCCACGGGCTGGACATGGTCGACGTGATCGGTGCGCCGACCTTCGGCGAGGTGGCGGGTGACATCGCGGCTCGGCTGGAGGGACGGGTGGTGGTCGCCCACAACGCACCCTTCGACCTCAGTTTCCTGGATGCCGAGTTCGCGAGGGCGGGCCATCCGCTCCCGCCGCTGCCCGCTTTGTGCACCATGGCGCTCGTCGACACGACCGGCTCCGCAGCGGGTCGGTCGCTCGCTGAGGCGTGCGCGTCGCACGGCATCGCGCTCGTCGACGCCCACAGCGCGCGCGAGGACGCTCTGGCCACGTCCGCGCTGCTCCGGGCCCAGCTGGGTCTCCTCGAGGCCGCGTCCTTCGTCGAACTGGGTATCTCGCGTCGCCACCTGCCAGTGGCGTGGCCGGCGATCGCGCCGTCAGGTCGGTCGGCGCCGCGATCGCACCCCAGCGCTCGCCTCGCGAGCAGCTCGCCGACGTGGACCTCGGCCGGCGAGGCCGCCTACGCCGAGGCGCTGACGTGGGCGCTGGAGGACGGGGAGATCACGAGCGTCGAGCTCGACCACCTCGTCGGCGTGGCAAGGACGTGGGAGCTCAGCGACGTCTCCGACGTCCACCGTCGGGTCCTCGCTGACCGGGACTCGACAGCGGAGACGCTGCGTCAGCTCGACGTTGTCGAGCGGACCCACCACCTGATCGCTCCGACCGCCTCGACCTAAGAGACCAGCTCGAGCAGGTAGGCCGCCCCGTGGTCCAGCCCCGACGGTCCGGGCAGGCTCTCCAGCTCCTCGGTGCCCTCCTCCCCGATGCGGCGGATGCGGTCGACCGACCACATGCGCACGGCGTCGGGAAGGAGCGGCCAGAGCATGCCGTCGGCGGCCCAGAGGTAGGGCTCGACGACCAGGCGCCCGGTCACGGCGAGCATCGCGTCCGCCGGCCACCGCTCGTCGGAACTTGCCAGCAGGGGCTGGACGAACCCTGCGTCGAGGACGGGCGGCACTTCGGTGCCTGGCAGGCGCACCGTGCCCGCGACGGTGGGCGTGGGGACGGGGCTGCCCTCCTGCGTCACGCCAGCACTCGACGCGGCCGCGGTCGACGTCACCCGCAGCGCGAAGCCAAGTCCGGCGAGCCCGCCGGTGACCACGCCGTCGCACTCGCCGTCCGCAAGCGTGCGGGTCGGGACCACCGCCACCAGCCGCACGGTGCGACGGTAGCTGCCGGACCGAGCGAAGGCGCAAAGATCGAGTGAACCGTTCGAGCGCTGCCCGACACGTGACCCAGCTGAGGAGACACGTGGTGGAACCGAGCGACGCGGAGCTCTACGAGCAGCTCGTCGGCTATCTCGCCGCCGAGGGCGCGGTCGACGAGGACCGCATGCGGGGACTGGTCGTCCTCACCGAGTTCGATCACCGTCCCCTCCCCGTGCCGCTCCGCCTCCACATCACCGCAACGAGCTTCGGGGACCATCTGCGCGCGGCGGCTCCGGACGCGGGCGTCATTGGCCCGACGTCCAGCCGGTTGAGGCCGCCTGGCGGCTCTTCCTCGTCCACCTCGAGGACGCCGTGCGGACGGCGAAGCCCGGCGAGACGGAGCTCCAGCTCGACCGCACCGGCGTGGCGCCGCGAGCCGCCGACGCGTGATGGGCCCTGCGACTCCTCCGAGAACACGAACGGGCGATCTCGCGCCGAGGCCCTGTCACTGATCGTCGCGCCGCAGTGGGATGAACGGGTCACACGAGCGCGGAGGGGAACGGCCATGACGAGCACCGAGACGAAGATCGGCGGGGCGTGTGGGGTGCTGGCCGCGCTGGCCATGATCCCGGCGTATCTCGTGGGGACTCCGGACGAGCCCCGCACGCCGGAGGAGGCCGCTGGCTACTACGACAGCGCGTCCTGGTTCGTCACGGCCAACGGGTCGCTGCCGATGCTGCACGTTCTGCTGGGGCTGGTGTTCCTCGCGGTGCTGGTCCACGTGCTGCGCCGGGCCGCAGGCCCGTCGGGGGCGGTCTACGTCACCCTCGCCGGCGGGGTGCTCTTCTTCGCCCTCACGTCCGCAGGCTTCGCGGCCGAGGTGGCCTATCCCGCGGCGGTCGTCCGGTTCGGTGAGATCGTCCTGCCCGCCCTCGCCCAGCCGCTGCTCGCGCTGTCGGTCTGGAGCTACCACTACGCGCAGATCGGGGCGGCCGCGATGATCCTGGCGACCTCGCTCGTCGCATACCGGTCCAAGGCCCTGCCGACGTGGGTCGCCGGCGCCGGCGTGCTCGGCATCCTGCCGCTGCTGCACCTCTGGCTGCCCCTGGTCGCCGCCCTCAGCAGCCTGCTCTGGTTCGCGGTGATGGGCGTGGCGCTGCTCGTCGCGCCGACTGCGGCCACCACCACGGACAGGGCGACAGCACCGGCGGCTCTCTGACCAGCCGCCGGCCCGGAAGGCGTGCGCGACCCGAGGTGCGGGGTACTGCGCCAACGGAAGCACGCCCGACCTAGGAGGCCACCACCGTGTCCCACCAGCCGCCCGATCCCTACGAGTTCCTGCCCGACGTGGCCTCGTTCAGCGTGACGAGCTCCGACGTCACCGACGGTCAGACCCTCCCGAACGCGCAGGTCAGCGGCATCATGGGCGCCGGGGGCGAGGACGTCTCGCCGCAGCTGGAGTGGTCCGGCGCGCCCGAGGGCACGAAGAGCTTCGCCGTGACCTGCTACGACCCCGACGCGCCGACGGCGAGCGGGTTCTGGCACTGGGCGGTCACCGGCATCCCCGCCTCCACGACGAGCCTGCCGCGCGACGCCGGCGACCCCGAGAAGGGCCTGCTGCCCGACGGGGCCATCACCCTCCCCAACGACGCCGGCGCCAAGCGCTACATCGGTGCCGGGCCGCCCGCCGGGCACGGCGAGCACCGCTACTTCTTCGTCGTCCACGCCGTCGACGTCGAGGACCTCGGCGTGGGCGCCGACGCGACTCCGGCGTTCCTCGGGTTCAATCTCTTCTTCCACAGCATCGGGCGGGCGATCATCACCCCGACCTACGAGATCAGCGGCTAGCACCCAGGGGGCGTCGGTGGTGGACGACGAGGACAAGCCACCACCGCCGACCCTCGACCGTGTCCAGGCGTTCAGCGACGGCATCTTCGCCATCGCGATCACGCTGCTGATCCTGCCGCTGACCGAGGCCCAGATCCGGGACGGTCAGGTCGTCGAGGACCTGCTCGCCCTGCAGCACCAGTTCCTCGCGCTCTTCCTGAGCTTCGCGGTGATCGGGCGCTTCTGGCTGCTGCACCACGACGACCTGCGGATGATGACCGCCGCGGGCCCGAAGATGCTCGTCGGCAACCTCGTCTTCCTCTTCTTCGTCGTGCTCCTGCCCTTCCCCACCGCGCTGCTGGGCGACGGGGACAGCGCGGCCGGGACGATCATCTACGCGCTCGCGCTGATCGCGACGTCGCTGAGCTCGCTGTTCATGTGGCTCTGCGCCGAGCGGGACGGCGTGACCGGCAGCGAGCGCGCCCGGCGGTGGGCGCACGAGAAGTACTGGGGCACCGGGGCCATCGTCCTGGCGTTCCTGCCCTCGATCCCGCTCGCCTTCGTCTCGCCGATGTGGGCGCGCATCAGCTGGGCGCTCGCCTTCCCGCTGGGCCTGCTGGCCGACAGGCTCGGGGAGCGTCGCCGGCCGTCAGGAGCGTCGACGCAGACCCCGTAGGACGACGGCGCTGTAGACCGCGACGGCCAGCAGCACCGCGCCCAGCACGACCGGCGCCCACAACGACACGACCAGCCCGTAGACGACGGCCGCGGCACCGAGCAGGCTCCCGATCGCGACGATCAGACGCAGACGGGTGCGGCGGCCGCTGCGGTCGGGACCCGGTGCCACCACGACGCCGGACGGTACGCGCGGGAGGACGGTCATGGTCACCGGCGAGCAGGTGCACCCCGAGGACATCGACGCGTGGCGGGCCTGGCTCGCCGAGCACCACGATCGTGGCGTCGGCGTGTGGCTCGTCACCTGGAAGGCGCGCACGCAGCGCCCGACCGTCGGGTACGAGGAGGCCGTCGAGCAGGCCCTGTGCTTCGGGTGGATCGACAGCACCAACCGCTCGCTCGACGACGAGCGCTCGATGATGTGGTTCGCCCCGCGCCGGCGCGGCAGCGGCTGGGCGCGCTCGAACAAGCAGCGCATCGAACGGCTCGAGGCGTCGGGTCAGATGGCACCCCCCGGGCGCGCGCTGATCGACGACGCCAAGGCCGACGGCTCCTGGACGATGCTCGACGACGTCGAGGACCTGGTGGTCCCACCCGACCTTGCCGAGGCCTTCGACGCCCACCCCGGTTCCCGCGCGCAGTGGGACGCGTTCGGCCGTTCCAAGCGCCGGGCGATGCTCGCGTGGGTCGCCGAGGCCAAGCGGCCGGCGACGCGGGCGGGGCGGGTCGCCCAGGTCGCGGAGCGCGCGGCGGTCGGGGACGTCGCGTTCCCGCGGCCCGCTGGCGGGTAGCCGGGACGTCATGATGACCGTCATCACCCACGTCACCCTCACGCCCGGCCGCGAGCCGGAGTGGGACGCCGCGATGCGCGACCGTCTCGAGACCGCCCGCGACAAGGAGGGCTGGGTGGGCAACCAGCTCGTCATCCCGCTCGACGCCCCCAACGAGCGCACGGTGATCGGCACCTGGACCACCCGCGCGGCGTGGGAGGCGTGGCACTCCGACGAGGCGTTCCTCGAGACGCGCGAGCGCATGGAGGGTCTGCAGGACGGTCCGAGCGACATGAGCTGGTACGAGGTCGTCTCGGACGAGCGCGCCTGAGCGCGCCAGGATGACGGGGTGACCGCACCCTGGGTCCTCGACGAGGACGACGCGCTGGAACTGCTCGCCTACCTCGTCACCGCGGCGCGGACCCAGGTGGACGAGGCGGCCGAGTACGGGCCGATGCGCCTGCTGACCGCTGCGCACCGCCTGGCCGAGGCGATGGGTCCCCGCTCCTCGGCGGCGACGGCCGAGGCGCTGTCCGGGCCGCTGGCGGACATGCCCCTGCTGGCCGTGCCGCGGGAGCGCACCGCGTACGTCGAGCAGCTCGACGCGACCTGCCGGTCGCTGGCCGCGCACCTCAGCGCGCGGTACGGGGCCGAGACGTGACCGACCCCGTGCTCGACGCCATCCGGCGCCGGCGGGTCACGCGGGCGATGACCGACGAGCCCGTGGAGCGCGCCGACGTCGAGACCATTCTCGACGCCGCGCGCTGGGCGCCGACGGCCGGCAACCGGCACCTGCAGCGCTACGTCGCCACGACCCACCCGGGCACGCTGCGGGTGCTGCGCATGGTGTCGCCCGGCATGATCCCCCGCCCACCCGCGGCGATCGTGATCTGCGTGGACCGCGGCCTCTCCGAGCAGTACGGCTTCCGGCCCGAGGCGCCCGGACCGTGGATCGACGTCGGCACAGCGACGGCGACGATCCTGCTCGCCGCGCAGGCGGTGGGCCTGGGTGCGGCGCCGGTGAGTTCGTTCAGCCACGCCGCGGTCGCCGAGGCGCTCGGCCTGCCCGACGGTTGGGACCCGGTGCTGATCGTCTGCCTCGGCCACCCCGCCGACGACCAGCCGCGACCGATCAGCCCGAACCGCAGGCTGACCTGGCGCGACCTCACGCAGTGGGTGCCCGGGGACCTCTAAGGCACCGCCACCGCCCGCGACACCACGACGACGTCGCTCTCGTTCCCACGGGCCTGGCGCAGCTCCGGCGGGCGCGGGGTGAAGCTCAGCACCGCGCCGAGGCCGAGGGTCTGGTCGTCGACGCGCAGCGCCACCGGCCCCGGGATCGCCACGTCCACCACGACGCCCTCGCGCCCGACGTCGTCGAGGCGCAGGTCCAGCGGGCCGGGACCGGGGTCCGCCGACAACGGCGGGCGGCCGGGGTAGAGCACGGTGATCGGGCCGCCTCGCTCGCCGCGCAGGAACATCGTCGGCGCGCCGCGCGGCGAGCTCAGCAGCAGCCGCACGCCCGTCGGCGTCCGCTCGAGCACGGTGGCGACGGGGCCGGGGACGGGGAGCGGCGGCGCGGGCCCGGTGCCCACGAGCTCGTCGGACGGCCACCCGTCCAGAGCGACGGGCGCGCCACCCGCGTAGCTCCGGATCCACGGCGCCGGGGCCTCGTCGGCCGTCACCCACCGGGCATCCCCGCGGTCGGCGTCGAGGACGTAGGCGAGGCTGCTGCCGTAGGGGGTGCGGGCGTCGGCACGGTCGAGGAACAGGCCGCCGGCGCCGAGGATCAGCACCCAGACGACCGCGAGGATCGGCAGCGCGTAGCCGCGCACGGCGCCGGGCTGCGGCAGCGCGGACAGCGCCGCGCCGACCGGCACGCCGACCAGCACGAACACCGCGACGGACAGCCCGTCGGAGATCCCCGCGATGTCGAAGGACGCCACGGCGAAGGGGATCAGCAGCGCCACGAGGGGGACCGCGCCGAGCACGAGGAACGGCACCGCCAGCCAGAGCCGCTCCCCCGCCAGCAGGACGATCGTCAGCCCCAGCGCGAGGCCCGCGACCGGCCAGGCGAGCAGGAACGCCGAGCTGGGCGCCACCACCACCAGTGCGGCGGAGAGCAGCGCCAGCACGAGCAGGGCGCCCGCGCACAGGGCCGCGCCTCCGGGCCGCCGCCGCAGCAGGCTCACCGCGAGCGTCGTCACCGCGAACGCCAGCACCCCGGCCGCGATCTCGTAGAACGTGGGCCGGCCGAGGAACGGGCCGATGTCGGCGTACGCGGGGCGGATCCAGACGAGCGCCGCCCAGAAGCCGATCCCCGCCGCGACGGCGACGGCGAGCGAGACGACGTACGTCAGAGCGCCCACGAGGACGCCCCCGATCGTCGCCTTCCGCCGGATCCGGGCGACGACGATCAGCACGACGACCAGCAGCAGCGCCAGCCCGGCGACCGCCCAGGCCCAGATGCTGTCGTAGGTGACGAGGTGGCCGAGCACGATGAAGTAGGTGCGGTCGCCGGCGACGGGCGCGCCGGAGGCGGCGGGGTCCAGGGGCGCGAGGTCCCGCGCGCCCAGAGCCCGCGTCAGCGCGAGCGCGTTGCCGCCGTGGTTCTGCACCGAGGCCCGGCTGAGATTCGCAGGGGTGTCGCCGGGGGTGTGGTACTGGTATGGCCGCTCGATGAACGCCGCGTTCAAGCCGGGCCGGCCGGCGTCGAGGACGGGCGAGAGGTCGGTGTCGTTGGGCAGGAAGCGGTAGACCTCGACCGCCGACGAGTCACCCCGGGGGTGGGGCACACTCGCGGCCCACGCGTCGATCAGCCCGGCGTTGCCCGGCGAGGTCTGGAACAGCAGCGACGGTCCCTCGACGCCCCGGGCCTCCCAGTTGAGGACGACGGTCGGGCGATCGGGGGGCAGCTGCTCCCGCACCCACGCCCGCGCGCCGTGCAGCCCGACCTCCTCGCCGTCGGTGAGCACGACGGTGACGTCGTTGCGCAGCGGCGGGCCGGCGCGCAGGGCCCGCACGGTCTCGAGGATCGTCGCCACGCCCGACATGTCGTCGGCCGCGCCGGGCCCGGCGGCGACCGAGTCGTAATGGGCCATGAGGACGACGGCGCCGGTCGGGTCGGTGCCGGGCAGGGTGGCGACGACGTTCTCGACGCGCGCGGCCCGCGCCTGCCCCTCCTCGGCGGCGAGCGAGGCCGTCGCGTCGACCCGGGGCGCGAGACCCTCGGCCGCCAGCCGCCCGACCAGCGCGTCCCGGGCCGCGTCGGACGCCGGGCTGCCGAGGGGACGCGGCTCGCGGGCGAGCTGGTCGACCACGGAGACGGCCCGGTCGGCGCTGAACTCGGCGGGCGGGGCCGAGGCGGGCGCCGGGTCGGGCGGGCGCTCGAGGAGCACGGCGTAGACGCCGATCACCGCGAGCAGCACCACGGCCAGGAGGCGACCCCACACGGCGAGCACCGTGCCGCACCGGCGGGTCGCCCGCCAGACACGACCAACAAGATCGGCCGTCCGGCCGTGGCGTGATCGAGGTGGCATGGGTCACGGTGGAGAGGACACCGATGTCGAATGCTAAGGAGCCGCGAGCATGGGACAGCTCGACGGGAAGGTCGCCTTCATCACCGGGGCAGCGCGGGGGCAGGGACGCAGCCACGCGCTACGGCTCGCGCGGGAGGGCGCCGACATCATCGGCGTCGATCTCTGCGAGCAGGTCGGCACCGTGCAGTACGCGATGTCGACGCCCGAGGACCTCGCGCAGACCGCGAAGGAGGTCGAGGACCTCGACCGCCGGATCGTCACCCGCCAGGCCGACGTCCGCGACAAGCGCGGGCTGCAGGAAGCGTTCGACGCCGGGGTCGCCGAGCTCGGCCGGGTCGACATCATCCTGGCCAACGCGGGCATCGCGAACCAGGTCGGCGGCGAGCCCGAGGACGAGGAGCGGGGCTGGCAGGACGTCATCGACATCAACCTCACGGGCGTCTACAACACGGTGCGGGTCGCGGCGCCGCGCATGATCGAGCAGGGCGACGGCGGAGCGATCGTGCTGACGAGCTCCACCCAGGGCCTGTCCGGGCGTGGTGGCGACGGCGGCGGGGCGATGAGCGGCTACGCGGCCGCCAAGCACGGCGTCGTCGGCCTGATGCGGACGTTCGCGCACTGGCTGGCGCCGCACAGCATCCGCGTCAACACCGTGCACCCGACCGGCGTGAACACGCCGATGGTGGTGAACCCGCAGCTCGAGAAGTGGATGGCGGAGAATCCCGAGAAGGGCGACGCGCTGGCCAACCTCCTGCCGGTCGAGATGGTGGAGGCCGTCGACATCTCCAACGCGATCCTCTACCTGGTGGGCGACGCCGGGCGCTACGTCAGCGGCGTGACCCTGCCGGTCGACGCGGGGTTCAGCGTCAAGTGACGGAACTGGATCGCCTGCCCGACGTCCGGGAGAAGGTCGCCGCGCGGGTGGTCGGCCGGGAGCGGGAGCTCGACCTGCTCCTGGCCGCCGTCGCGGCCGGGCGCGACGTGCTGCTCGAGGGCCCGCCGGGGACGTCGAAGTCGACGATCCTCGCGGCGATCACCGCGGAGTGGGACGTGCCGCTGGTGTTCGTCGAGGGGAACGCCGACCTCACCCCGACCCGGCTGGTGGGCCACCACAGCCCGGCGCGGGTGCTGCGCGAGGACTACTCGGCGGACACCTTCGTGCCCGGGCCCCTGCTCGACGCGATGCGCTCGGGCGGCTTCCTCTACGTCGAGGAGTTCAACCGCGCGCCGGAGGACACGCTCAACACCCTGCTCACGGCCATGGCCGAGCGCCGGATCGCGGTGCCGCGCGTCGGCACCGTCGAGGCCCTGCCGTCGTTCCGGGTGGTCGCGACGATGAACCCCTACGACACGATCGGCACGACGCGACTTTCGACGTCGGTGAGCGACCGGCTGTGCCGCCTCGCGATCGGCTACCAGGACGCGACCGCCGAGCGGGCGATCGTCGCGGCCCGCACCGACCTGGAGCAGCCGCAGCTGATCGCCGACGCGGTGGCCCTCACCCGGGCCACCCGCGAGCACGAGGCGATCCGGCAGGGCAGCAGTGTGCGCGGGGCGATCGACCTCGCGCTCGTGGTCGACCGCCTGACCCGGCTGCGCGGCAACACCGACGCGTACCCCGACCTCGTCCTCGACGGGATGCTGCTCGCCCTCTCGGGGCGCATCCACCTCGACGAGGTCGTGGAGGCGACGCCGGAGGACGTGCTGCGCTCGATCTGGGAGTCGTACTTCGTGCTCGACCCGGCGCGCGCCGAGCCGGGTTGAAAGCAGGTCGCGGCCGAGGGACCGGTCACCCGGCGGGCGAGGCGGCCGTTGCGCCGGAGACCGAAGCAGCTCAGCGAGGAGCCGGCGCTCTACGAGCGGGACGGTGCGGGCGGCGGGCTCGTGCTCTCCGACGGCACCCGGCGCCGGCGTCGTCGCGACCGCTCGGCCGGTGGCCCGACCGCGCCCGGGGCGTTGGACGAGCCCGCCGAGGTGGTGCCGCTGGAGGACCTGGGTGACCGTCCCGGGGACGCCGTCGCCCGCGAGCGCCTGCGACGGATCGCCCGTCGGCTCGCCCTGCGCCGGCCCGACGAGGCGGACGCGACGGGGACGGCCGGCGAGCTCGTCAGCGCCCGGTGGCACGGCGCGGGCGACGACCTCGACCTGGACGCGACCCTCGAGGTGCTCGCCGCGAACCCGATGCCCACCGACGAGGACCTGATCGTCCGCGAGCGTCGTCGCAGCGCGCGGACGGTGGTGCTCGCCGTCGACGTCTCGGGGTCGATGACCGGGGAGCGCGCGCTGACCGCGGCCGCCACCGTCGGCGCGCTGGCCGGCGAGCTGGGTCGCGACCGGCTCGCGGTGCTCGCGTTCTGGTCCGACGCCGCGGTGCTCGTGCGCCCCGGCGAGCGCGTCGCCCCACTCGCGGTGCTCGACCTGCTGCTGCGCGTGCCCACCCGCGGGCTGACCAACCTCGCCTTCGCGCTCACCACCGCGGCGCGGATGGTCGGCGGGACGCGCGACGCGCGGGTGCTGCTGCTCTCCGACGCCGTGCACAACGCGGGCCCCGATCCCCGCGGCATCGCCGCCCGGCTGCCGCGCCTCGACGTGCTGCTCGACGTCTCGGGCGAGCGCGACGTCGAGCTCGGCCGCGACCTCGCGCGCGCGGGCCGGGGCCGGTGCCGGCCCGTGCGCGATCACACCGACGCGGCGCCGGCCCTGACGAGGATCTTCACCTGACGGGGCGGTGCGTGAGCAGCGCCGCGGCCACCACGACCGGCCACACCGACTGGACCAGCATCACGATGCGCTGCGACGTCCCGTACCAGGTGCCGCTGGTGATCAGTTGCACCGTGAACCAGGCCACGAGGGCGGCCAGCACGACGACGACGATCGCGGATCCCCGCCGCAGCCACGGCGACATCGACGGCGAGAACGCGAGCCCCAGCGGCCAGAGCGAGTAGGCCAGCCACGCCAGACCGGCCGCCACCATGTGCACCGCGGAGTAGCCGCCGACCGGCTGCGGGTTCAGCGCCGTGACCAGGAGCAGCACCCCACCCGTGCCGAGGAGCACCCAGGCGGCCGAGGGGATGCGCGTTCGTAGACCGACCGCGACGAGCACGTGCAGCACCGCGGCGACCCCGAGGGTCGCTGCCATGATCCACCGGCTGGTCGCGGCGAGACCGGAGAGCGCGCTCAGCGACTGGTTCCACGGCTCGGGCCCGGGCCACGCGGACTGGGCGGCCCCGAGACCGACGACGAGCACCGCCGGCGCGAGCACCGCGAGCGCGAGCGTCGTCCACCCGACACCGCCCCACGCCCGGCCCACGGGTCCACGCCACGACGCGACCGCGACCCGGACCGGCCACACCGTCTGCACCAGGAGGATCGCGCGCTCGGCGGCACCGAGCCACGTGCCGTCGGTCCAGGCCTGTGCGCAGAGCCACACCAGCGCCGCGGCCATGAGCGCGAGCGCGACGACCGAGTCCCGTCGCAGGCCGGGGTCGAGGCCGCGGTCGGCGGCGAGCGGGATCGTCCAGGCGATGAAGGAGAGCAGGCCGGTGACCGTTGCCGTCATGTGGATCGTGGAGCTGCCGTGCGCCGGCTGGGCGGCCAGGGCGGCGACGACCACGGCCGCGCCGCCGACACCGAGGAGCAGGCGAGCCGGGCGCGGGAGGTGGCGCAGTCCGAGCGCCACGGCCAGGTAGATCACGCCCATGGCGGTCAGGACCGTGGCCATGATCCACCGGTCGGTCGCGCCCCGGCCGGCGAGCGTGCTGACCGTCTGGCCCACCGCGTCGTAGGTCCCCGGCGGTTGCACGGACTCCGCGACCAGCCCGCCGACGACCAGCAGGAGGGGCGCCGTGGCGGCCAGCGCCACCACGACCGGACCTCGCAGGCGCTCGCGAGGAGCCTCCGTGGTCACCACTGCCATCGCTCGGAGCCCCTTCCGCCCGTGTCGACGCGGCGACTACCCGATGATCTCGCGGCGGCACACCCCGCGCTGCGCCGTCACCCCTCCGGTGTGCCCAGCATCAACCCGGTGTCCAGGCTCCGGATGACGAACCGTGTCCTCGGGACACGGTCGTCAGCGGCCCAGGGTCGCGCTCGGCGTCTCGCCGAAGCGGGCGCGGTACTCGGCGGCGAAGCGGCCCGCGTGGGCGAAGCCGTGGCGGTGGGCGACGTCGGCCACCGTCGTGGCGGCGCCCGGGTCGAGGGCGAGCAGGTCCGCGCGCACGGCGTCGAGGCGCCGTCGTCGCAGGTGGGTGACCGGCCCGATCCCGAACTCGGCGTGGAAGATCGTGCGCAGCGTGCGCTCGCTGACCCCGGTGAGCCGGGCGAGCTCGGGCGCCGTCGGCGGGGACGCGGGGTCCTCGGCGGCGCGGTCGAGGACGCGGCGCACGACCGTCGACGACGCCGGCGGGGCGGGCGTGCGCAGGGCGTCGCTGAACGAGTGCGGGTGGCCGAGCAGCAGCGTCGTGCACACCAGGGTCTTGAGCGACGACCACACCCGTGCCGGCGGTCCCTCGGAGCCGGCGGCGGCGCAGGTGCTGCGGACCAGCTCGGCGGGCCCGCCCAGGGCCCCGCGGACCCGGGGTGCCTCGAGGTCGAAGGCCACCGGCCGCTCGGGCGCGCGCCCGAGCAGCGTCGCGAGCTCGCGCTCGAGGTCGTCCCGCGCGATCTTGAGGACGAGCAGCTCGAGGCCCGGGTCCCACTGCATCGTCAGCGGCCCGGACGACGAGAACACCGCGCCGGTCGTCCGGTCGGCGCGCACGCGCATGCCCCGGTGCTCGGCGCGGAAGCCGCCGCGCGACGGCAGGTGCACGGTGGCGAAGTCGTCGAGGGGGTGCGAGCGGATCTCGACCGCGGCGCCGTAGGAGAACCGCAGCAGGCCCAGCCCGTCGCCGCCCACCCACCCGACGTCGGCGCGGAACGGGGCACCGCGGCGGTCGACCGTCATCCGGTGGCCGGTCATCAGCTTCTCGGTGCGCTCGTGGGCGTCCTCGGGGTCGTCGGTGCGGAACCCGCCCCGGAGCACTGCCGCCACAAGAGCACCTCCCTTCGCGCAGTGACCCAGACCACTGGGACGGCGACCGGGTGTCAAGGTCCGCCGTAAGAGGACGTCCCCCCGCCGGAAGCGGCTACCGGCCCGCGCGACCCGCTCGTACGTTCGCGACCACCGCTGAACCACGAGGACGTGACGCCGGTGTCGAACGAGACCGTCATCCCGCTCGGCGAGTACGCCGACGGCGACTTCTACCCCGGCTACGAGCCGCGCCTGGAGTCCCGGCCGTTCCTCGCCGAACCGCTGGCGCCCTTTACCCGCGAGGACGAGTCGCGGTTCTGGATGCGCGACTCGCAGCACTTCTCCGAGGGCATCACCCCCGCGAGCATGGGCCTGCTCGAGGACGCCCAGACCTGGGGGACGCAGTACGGCGCCGAGATCGTCGGCATCCCGCCCACCGCCGGCATGGTCAACCGCATCGCCGGCGTGCACGTCTACCTCGGCCAGTGCCCGATCACCTCGCCATGGCAGATCGGTGCGCGCGCCGAGCGCTTCGGTGCCTTCGCCGGCCCTCGCCTCGCCGACTTCGGGACGTACTGGGCGGGCTACCGCGCCGAGCTCGAAGCGGCGTACGCGCACTTCGACGGGCTCGACGTCGACGCGTTGTCGCTCGACGAGCTGCACGACGCCTTGAAGGACGCCCACGCCTTCCACCGCCGCGGGTGGGGCGTGCACTTCGAGGTCATGTACCTGCTCGCGGCCAACTACGTCGGCTTCTTCCAGCTCGCCACCGACCTCGGGCTCGACACCGGGCAGATCGCGCAGTGGCTCGCCGGCGAGGAGACGTCGTACCTGCACACCGACGCCGAGCTCTGGCGCCTCGCCGGGCGGGCCCGCGAGCTGGACGTCGCCCTCGCCCTCACCGAGCCCACCGTCGAGGCCGCCCGGGCGGCGCTCGACGCCGCACCGCAGGGCGCGACGTGGTGGGCGGAGTTCGAGGCGTTCCTCGCGGTGTGGGGCCAGCGCACCGACGAGACCGCGACGATGGACCGGCCGTCGTGGGCCGAGCACCCGGCCACCCCGCTGGCGTCGATCCGGGAGTTCCTCACCCGGCCCGAGGGCCACGACTTCGCCGCCGCCCGCCGGGACGTGCTCGCCGAGCGGGACCGGCTCGTCGACGAGGCCCGCGCGACCCTCACCGAGGAGGGGCGCGTCGCCTTCGACCAGGCCCTGGCCTCCAACCGGTCCGCGAACTTCGTGTGGTGGAACGAGGAGCACAACTTCCTCATCGACCGGCGCATCCATCTGCCGGTGCGCCGGCTGACGCTGGCCGTCGCCGACCGCCTCGTCGCCGACGGGCGTCTCGCCGCGCGCGAGGACGTGTTCTTCCTCTTCCGCCACGAGCTGCTCGATATGCTCGCCGGCGGCGGGCCCTCGGACGCGCCGGCGCTCGTCGTCGCCCGTCGCGACTACTACGACCACTGGTCGGCCCGGGGCAGCGAGCTGCCGCCCGTCGTCGGGAGCGTCCCGGACGCGGTCCACGACCCGATCATGACCGAGCTCTTCGGGCTGACCCCCGAGTACTTCGCCACGATCAAGGCGCAGGGCACCACAAGATCACTGAGTGGCTTCGCGGCCGGGCGCGGCACCGTCGTCGGCACCGCCCGCGTGGTGCGCGCGGCGCAGGACATCGACCAGGTCCGCGACGGCGACGTCCTGGTCTGCGGCGGCACCACCACCGAGTGGACGCCGGTGTTCGGGCTGGTGGTCGGGTGCGTCACCGACACCGGCGGCACCCTGAGCCACACCGCGATCATCGCCCGCGAGTACGGCATCCCGTGCGTCGTCGGCACCGGCGTCGCCACGTCGACGATCAGCACCGGCGACCGGGTGCGCATCGACGGCGACCGCGGCGTGGTGGAGGTGCTGGCGTGACGGATCTCGATCTCGAAGCCCTCGATCTGGAATCCCTCGCGGGCACCGCCGAGCGCGCCGCCCGGGCCGGCGGCGCGGTGCTGCTCGAGTACCAGGACCGCGTCCTGGAGGTGACCCTCAAGGACGAGCGCGTCGACGTCAGCTCCTCGGCCGACCTCGCCGCGCAGGAGGCGGTGCTCGCCGCGATCGCGGCCGAGCGCCCCGACGACGTGGTGGTCGGCGAGGAGTCGCCGTCGGACACCGGCGTCGCGTCCGAGGGCCTGGTCTGGTGGGTCGACCCGCTCGATGGCTCCCGCGCCTACATCGACGGCTTCCCGTGGTTCGCGACGGCCGTGGCGATCACCGTGGGGGGCGAGCCGGTGGTCGCCGCGGTGTACGACCCGTTGCGCGACGAGCTCTACCGCGCGGTGCGCGGCGGCGGGGCGACCTGCAACGGGCGTCCGCTGCGGGTGGCGGCCGCCGAGAAGGTCGCCGAGGTCGTCGTCATCGTCCAGGCGCAGTCGTCCGACCCGGCCGTGATCGCCGAGTTCGCCCGGCTGATGCGGGCGATGCTCACCGTCTCGGCCGGGGTGCGCTTCCCCGGCGCCCCGGCGCTCGTCATGGCCCACATCGCCGCCGGTCACCTCGGCGGCTACGTCGAGCGCGACATGAACCCCTGGGACGTCGCGGGCGGGCGCCTGCTCATCGAGGAGGCCGGCGGGCGCGTGACCGACTTCGAGGGCCGGACCCGAGACGCGTCGTCGCGCTACGACGTCGTCGCCAGCAACGGCGCGGTGCACGACGAGCTCGTCGCCGCGACCGGCATGCAGTTCGAGGAGGGCGGATGACCGTCAACACGGAGCTGGCCGTCACCACCACGGGTGGCTGGGCGCGCCCGGGCTGGTGGGACGTCGTCGAGCCCGCGGAGGCCGCCGGGCGGTTCGGGCCCGACGACGAGAAGGAGCTCTACGACGACTACTGCCGCCTGGCGATCTCCGACCAGGAGCGCTGCGGGCTCGACATCGTCACCGACGGCGAGCACCGCAGGCGCGGCTGGATCGAGAACATCACCGCCGCGCTGCCGGGCCTGGTCCTGCAGCCCGCGCCACGGCGGCTCGGCGCGCTGGGCTACGACATGCTCGACGTCTGGAAGGTCACCGAGCCCCTCGAGGAGCTCGCGTGGATGTGGGACTTCGTCGGCGAGTACCGCTTCCTGCGCGCGGCCACCGACCGGCGTCCGCGCGTCGGCATGCCCGGGCCGTACGGGATGACCACGGAGCTGGACTTCCGCGACGTCTACCCGTCGCGCAAGGCGTGCGCGGAGGCGCTGGTCCCGGCGCTGCGCGGGCACATCCGCGAGCTGCTCGACGCCGGCTGCGACTACATCCAGCTCGAGGAACCGATCACGCCGGCCGTCGCCGACGACGACCGGAGCCCGGCGTCGATGGTCGAGATCATCAACAGGGTGGTCGACGGCTTCGACGACTGCACCTTCACCGTGCACATCTGCTTCGGCTCGTTCCGGCGCCTGCCCTACGCCAAGCGGACCTACCGGTGGCTCTTCCCGACGCTGCTCGACGCGAACGTCCACGGCTTCAGCCTGGAGTTCGGCGGGCGCGAGATGGCCGAGATCGACCTCGTCGGCCAGTGGGACCCGGGCCGGATCCTCTCGGCGGGTCTCGTCGACATCAAGACGCACTACGCCGAGACCCCCGACGACCTGGTCGAACGTCTCCACACCTGCCTGAAGTACCGGAACCCGGACGCCCTGGAGATCTCCACCGACTGCGGGCTGCGGCGCGTGCCGCGGAACCTCGCGATGGCGAAGATGACCGCCGCCGCGGAGGCTGCGAGGAGGGTGCGCCGCGATGGGTGACGTCTCCTGGCGCGCCGAGACGGTCGGCAGCCTCCTGCGCCCGGCCGAGCTGCGCGACGCCATGCTCGCCGGGACGTCCGATCTCCGGGCGCCTCAGGACCGGGCGGTGCGCGACGCGCTGGCCCTGCAGCAGGAGGTCGGGCTGCCGGTCGTCAACGACGGCGAGATGCGACGCCGGATTTGGCACGGCCCGGTGCTCGACATCGCCGACGGCTTCGACCCCGAGGGCTTCACGCGCACCTGGACCGCGCCCGACGGCCGGACCGCCTCGCACACCTCGCCGGTGGTGGCGTCGCGCCTCACCGAGCGCGGGAGCCTCGTCGACGTCGAGGCGGCGTTCGTGCTCGCGCACGCCGACCGGCCCGTCAAGGTCACCCTGCCGGTGCCCACCAACTTCCTGAGCTACTGGACCCCGGGCGTCTCCGACCAGGCCTACGCCGACCCGCAGGAGTTCCTCGACGACCTCGTCGCGATCCTCCAGCGCCAGGCCCGCGCCCTGGTCGGCGCCGGCGTGCGCTACCTGCAGCTCGACGCCCCGAAGTACACGTTCCTCGACAACCGGCTGATGTTCCCGGACCCCGCGCGGTGGGCGGACCAGCTCGCTGCGCACCTGCGCACCGACCGGCGCGTGTTCGACGGCCTGCCCGACGACGTGGTGACCGGCATCCACATCTGCCGCGGCAACTACCGCAGCATGTTCGAGAGCACGGTGCCCTACGACGAGATGGGCGAGGTGCTGTTCTCCGAGGCCCGCTACGACCGGCTGCTGCTCGAGTACGACGACGCCCGCGCCGGCGGCTTCGACGCCCTGCGCCACGTGCGGCCCGAGAGCACCGTCGTCCTCGGCCTCGTCACCACCAAGCACCCCGAGCTCGAGGACGTCGACGACCTGCGCCGACGGATCGACGCGGCGGCGGAGCACCTGCCCCTCGACCGTCTGGCCCTGAGCCCGCAGTGCGGCTTCGCCAGCACCTGGGAGGGCAACGAGCTCTCCGCCGACGACCAGCGACGCAAGCTCGAGACCGTCGTGCGCACCGCGGACCTCGTCTGGTCGTAGGTCGGGCCTCACCGTGCGGCCACCTCCCCCGCGAGCGCCGCCTGCGGGACGTCGTCGACGAGACGCAGGTCGGCGACGTACATCGCGTCGTCGGTGACCTCGTCGGGCTCGGCCACGGCCTTGAGTCGCACCGGAGCGCCCGGGC
The DNA here is from genome assembly GCF_036044095.1 of Actinomycetospora sp. NBC_00405. Lineage (NCBI taxonomy): Bacteria > Bacillati > Actinomycetota > Actinomycetes > Pseudonocardiales > Pseudonocardiaceae > Actinomycetospora > Actinomycetospora sp. NBC_00405. The sequence goes on along the minus strand of NZ_CP107938.1, from coordinate 4,288,809 downwards.
GGAGGGCGGTGCGGAGGTAGCGGCGGATCTCCCGCACCCGGTAGCGCCGTCGGCAGAGCGCCACCGCCTCGCCGTGCTCGGTGCCGGCCGACAGCTCCGGGTCGAGGTAGAGCGCCCCCTCCAGCCAGAGGCGCCCGTCGGCCGGCTCGAACGCCGCCCAGTTCACGGGGAAGAGCCGCCCGGCGACGTCGAGCACGTCGACGTGACAGGTGCACGCGTCGCCGCTGACCGGCGCGGCGATCACCGTGCCGCGGCCGTCGAAGCAGCCGAACTCGTCGACCATCCACCTCTCGCCGCCCGAGAGCGACGGCAGGTGATCCGCCGTGTAGATCGCCGGCGCGACCTCGAACTCACGTCCGACCACCACCGACGGCAACGCCCCGGCCGCGAGGTGCTGCGGGAGGAGCTGCACCGTCAGCTCGCCGTCCCACCGTTCCTCGCGCAGCGCCCGGCGGCCGAGCGTGCGCCGGACGAGCTCCTCCCGGTCCTCGTGGTGGCGCCCGGCCACCCGCCGTTCCTTGTCCCGTCGCGCTCGCGCGGGCTTTCCCATACCTGCCTCCTCGGGTCTCCTCTCCTTCTTGGAGTCCCGCGGAGTCGCTGCGGTTCCCGTCGATTCGTGGCCTGTGGACAACTCGGCGGGAGACCTTGCAGGTCGCGCAGAACGCTTCGGTTTCGAAGCGTTCTCAGCGGGTGGGGAACGAGTCTTTGGAGACCTGCTCGGGCAGGGCGAAACTGCACGGCTCCCACGGCACCAAAGACTCCTCGCCTTCAAGCACCCGGTGGACGTGCTGCTCGACCACGGTCGCCGCTTCGGCGGCACCGAGGGTCCACGGCTCGAACCCACGGGCGGGGTCGATGGCGGGCTCGCCGCAGACCAGTCGCCCCTCCCTCACGAGTTCAACCATCATCGGCCCGGCGCGCCGCAGGAGCGTCACTCGACCTTCACCCCCTTCGACGATCTTGACGAGGGCGACGGCGTGGAGGAGGTCGATCCAATCGTCGCGCGCTTCGTCGACCAGGGCCGACTTGAGTTCGTCGTCCCTCATCCGTTCGCCTCCATCGGCGTGTGCACCTTGAGGCGCTGGTCGACGGGCGCGTTGATGTCGACCGCAGACTCTCCCTCCGTCGAGGCAGCCGTCGGTCGCCACGTGATGTAGGTGCCGTCCTCGAGCAGCACGACCGATCGCCTCTCGTTCACCTGGACAACCTGCCCACCTTCCGCCAGCGCGCGGTACACCTCGTCGACCTCCTCGGACGTGTCGAGCTCGCGGGTCGGCACCTTCATCTTCTTCGCACTCCCCGGGCGCCCGATCAGGACGCCCTCATTCGCTGCGTGCTCCGCGGCGGTCAGGCCGTTGTAGCGCCCGAGGGGTGGGGCCTGGTCGCCGCCGTCCCCTGGTGCGCCGGCCGGCACCGCCCCGGCGGCGCGGGTGGCGCGTTCAATGCGTCCGGCAGCGCCGACGCCGCCGAGTGCGGAGAGTCCCGCTCCGGTGAGCACCTCGCCGGCCCAGCGGGTGGGGTTGGTGGCCGCCTCGCGCGGGGCGAGCGCGGCCGTGACGGTCTCCGCGGGGTGGGTGACGGCGTGCGCGACGCCGGTGCCCAGGTCCTGCCAGCCCTGTGCCGCCGTGGCGGGCTCGACGAGGAAGCGGGTCGGGTTGACCTGCCAGAGGAACTGGCCGGTGGCGGCAAGCTCGGACCATGCACCGCCGGCGAGGTCGCCGAGGAAGCCCCCGAGCGCCTCGGCCACCGACGGCGCCGGCGGGGCGAGATCGCGGGCGTGTGCCACCGAGGCAGCGGCTCGGTTCCCCGCCGCGGAGACCTCGACCCGGGCAGCCCGGAGCCGGTCGACGGCGGCGACCGGGTCCGCCGCCCACTCCCGGACGGCGGTCGCGGCCTCGTCGCGGGATCGCTCGAGGACGTCGGCGTACTCGGCAAGGGCGTCGGCCGCTTCCAGGAACGCCTCGCCCGTCCCGGTCCACAGCGGCGGAACCGGCTCGAACACACGGCGGAAGGAGTCGGCCGCCTCGCCCTGCCAGTCGCCGGTGTCGATGCGGCGCAGCCCGTCGCCTGCGCCGACCAGTGCGGCCCCGAGCCGCGCCATCGTCGCCTGGACGGCTCGGACCCCGGCGGGGTCGCCGGGCAGCAGCGCGGCCGGGTCCGCGGTCTCGCCGAGCTCGGCCACGTCCGCCTCACCCGCCCCAGCGGAACCGTTCGACGGCCAGGTCCTCGGCGCTCGCGTAGGCCCTCGCGGCCTCGTCGAGACCGCGCGCGAGGGCGTTGCCGTCGTCGGTGAGGTTGGCCAGACCGTGGGACCAGCGAGTACAGAAGTCGGCCGTGACCACCCCGAGCGGCTCGTGGCCGAACACGGCGGGCGTCGTCCCGAGGTCGCCGACGTCGTGCGCGGCGAGCTCGTCCATCACGGCGTTCACCCCGTGGGCGGCGTCGAGCAGCGACTGCATCACCATCCGCACGTCCGGCACGGACCGCGACGCTAGGCAACGAGGCAGCCCCGTGGGTGCGGTTTCGTCGGAGTCGTCCCGGCAGAATCCGGCCCGTCATGGACGACGAGGCACGGACGGCGCGGACCGACGACTACGTGCGCGCGGTCCTGCGCGTCCCGGACCTCGGGCTCGTCCTGCGACCGCGGCCGCCCGGGACGGTGCGCGGGACGTTCCCGTTCGACGGGCCCGTGCACGTCGTCACCGCGTACAACCCGGGCGCCGAGCGTCCCGGGAACGCCGAGAACGCCTCGCGGCAGGCGCGTCTCGAGGCCGACCTCGACGCGCGGGGCCTGCGCCGGTGGACCGCGGTGGCGAGCGCCGAGGACGGGTCGTCGGCGGAGGTCGGCGCGCTGGTGGTCGGCCTCGACGACGCGGTGGCCTGCGCGTTCGGCGCGGCCTGGGGCCAGGACGCCGTGTTCCGCTGGAGCCCGTCGGCGTGGACCGTGCTCGCCTGCGACGATGCGCCCTCGGTGGACCTGGGGTGGGAGATCGTGTGACCGAGCCCGGGCGGTTTCGGAGCTCGGGACGTGCGCCACCCGCGCGACCTCGTGCGTCGCCGGCGGGAGCGCCCTGCTCGGCGTGCTCACAGCCGTCCTCGGCGCGGTCCTGCCCGGGACGGCCCTGAGCGCGCTCGGACGTCGGACGACGCGGCGGGCCGGGCTCGCCTGGGCGGCGGTCGGCGTCGCCTTCGTCCTCCTGATCGTCGCGGCGGCGTTGGCCTGAGATCGGCAGGATGGGCGCCATGAGCGACACGCGTTCCTGGAACGACAAGGTCATCGACGAGTTCCGTGCCAACGAGGGCCGCGTGGGCGGCCCGTTCGAGGGCGCCCCGCTGCTGTTGCTGCACCACATCGGCGCCAAGTCGGGCACCGAGCGCGTCACGCCGATGATGTACCAGGCCGTCGGCGACGACCTCGCCGTCTTCGCGTCGTACGCGGGCGAGGACGTCCACCCGGCCTGGTATCACAACCTGCTCGCGAACCCGGACGTCACGGCCGAGATCGGCACCGACACCGTCGCCCTGCGCGCGCGCGACCTGCCCGCCGACGAGCGGGCCCCGATCTGGGAGAAGCAGAAGGCGGACTACCCGGGCTTCGCCGGCTACGAGCAGAAGACCTCGCGCACCATTCCCGTCGTGCTCCTCGAACGCCGCTGATGCCACGCCCGGTGTGGAACAAGCTCGCCGGCAGGCGCGGCGAGCTGCTCAGCCGAGAGCTGGCCCCGGACGTGCACGCCGAGCGCTGGGCGCGGCGCTACGACGGCACGGTCGGTCCGCTCAACCGCTGGGTCGACCACGTCCGGGACACGACCTACGAGAACATCCCCTACTTCGACCCGGCGAGCGCCGGTGCCGGTGCGCACGTCCTCGTGCTGCTGCAGGACCCGTCGGGCGAGGCGGAGGAGGGGTCGGGCTTCGTCAGCAAGCACAACAACGACCCCACCGCGCACAACACCAACATCGCGACCGAACGGGCCAAGCTCGGCTACGACATCTCGTTGCACTGGAACGTCGTGCCGTGGTGGGTGGCGAACACCGCCAAGCCGATGCGGTCGCTGTGGAAGGAGTCGGTGCGCGCCCAGCCGTACATGGTCGAGATGCTGGAGATGCTCGACCCGGCGCCGACCGAGGTCATCCTCCTGGGACGACCGGCGGCGCGTGCCTGGGACCGGCTCGTCCGGGCCGGGCTGCCCGAGGCGTTGCGCGGGGCGACGGTCCAGACCGCGCCGCACCCGAGCCCGCTGGTCTTCCCCCGCACCGACGCGGCGACGGGCCGCGGGAACAGCGACCTGATCGTCGAGGCGATGCGCATGGCCGGGCAGCGGGCGCGGGGCGAGAAGGTCCGGCCGGCCGCGGGTGGGCCCGCGGGTCGGCGGCGCCCGTTCTGAGGGTGCTTCTTTGCCGAACCGGGCCGTTGCGGGGCGGGGATCTCGCTAGCGTGATCCGCGACCGGTGCGGCGAGAGGGAGGACGGCCCGATGACCGAGCCCCAACCCCCGCCGCTCCGGGCCGACAGCCCCACCGCGCTGTTCGACGGGCGGGTCGTCGAGCGGTACCGGCCCCCCGGGGCCGGGGGCGGGGACTTCGCGGTGGACCTGGCCAACGCGCCCCAAGCGATCCGGGAGCTGGAGGAGGCGGCGAGGGAACTCTTCGATATTCGAAGGGAGGCCGAGCAACTCGGGAAGGTCACGCCGCCCTCGCGGGACCAGGTCAGCCTCGACGCCGCCACCCTGCTCGGGGTCTCCGCCGTCGGCGGGAACGGTTCCTTCCTCCAGGCGCTGGACCAAGGCATCCAGCAGGTCAACGACATGATCGCGGGCCTGCGGAGTGCGCTGGCCGGCTACGACGGCGCGGACGAGCGGAGCGCAGCGGCGTTGAGGGAGCCGTGAGGCGGGCCCTCCTCCTCGGCGCGGCCGCGGCTCTCGTGATCCTCGGCGGCTGCTCGACGGCCCCGACACCCGGTCCCGCGCCAGCCCCTGACCGATACGGCGCTCCCGAACCGAGCAGGTCGCTCGACGCGAGCGGCGTCGCCGACCGACCGTGTTGGGTGCTGCGGGCGGAGCAGCTCGAGAAGGCCGGCCTCGAGCCACGCGGGCAGCTCGATCCGCTTCCGGCCGGACGACCCGCCTGCGTCTGGGAAGACTCCGCGTTCACCCAGCAGACCTCGGTCGCGCTCTACCCCGATCGCGACTACTTCGTCGACACCTACCGTGCCCGCGGCATGTACCAGCTCTTCGAGCCCGTCACGGTCAGTGGCCTGCCTGCGGTGCTCCAGCAGACGACCCCCGGAGCGCTGACGTGCACCGTCACCACGGGCATCGCGGTCGGGCAGGCCGCGGACGTCACCGTGAGCGAGATCGGCGTCGCACCGGGCACGAGGTCGAGGTCCTGTGAGAGGGCCACGCGGGTATCCGAGATGGTGATCGAAAACCTGCCCGCGTCGCCGCCGAAGTGAGCCAGTCGGTCGACGGGTTCGCCGCCTTGCTCGCATCGCTCCCGCCCTCGGCCGGCGACACGATCCTGGTCGGCGTCGACGGCTTCTCCGGGGCCGGGAAGACGGCGTTGTCAGAGGCGCTCGGTCGCCGGGAGGGCGTCCAGGTCGTCTCGATCGAGGAGTTCTATCCCGGCTGGGACGGTCTCGCGCAGGGCCCGCCGCGGGCGGCCGACGGGCTCGTCGAGCCGTTGCGGAATCGGCGCACGCCCCGGTGGAGGTCGTGGGACTGGGAGCACGACCGCGAGGGCCCGGAGAGGGAGCGCCCGTTGCCCGGACCCGTCGTCATCCTCGAGGGCTGTGGCGCGGGAGCGCGGGTGCTGCGGGCGCACCAGGCGCTGACGGTGTGGGTCGACGTCGCGCCGCATGAGCGCGAGCGGCGGCTGCGCGAGAGGGAGGACTGGCCGGCCTACGCACCACACCGCGAGGCCTGGCAGCACCGCGAACGCGCGCTCGCGGTGCAGGAAGGGCTGCCGGAGGCCGCCGACGCCCTCATCCGGTACCACTCGGACGGGAGCCTCGACATACGTCCGTCACCTCTGCGATGAGGTCGGATGCTCCTGCGGTGGGTAACGTCCCGCACGTGACCGCGACGACCGAGGACACCGCACCGACGACACCGGACGTGTCCCCCGGTGACGTGGAGCGCTGGCGCGAGGTCGCCCGGTGGAAAGACCGGTCGCTGCAGAGCTCGTCCGGCATGCTCAGCCCGGTCCTCAACGGCCTCGCCGGGGTCGGTGGAGAGATCACGTCGTTCCTGCGCAAGGTCCCCGGCGTCTCCCAGGTGGACGACAGCGTCCAGGGGATGATGCACCAGCTCGCGGCCGCGGGCGCAGGTGCGGGCGCGGCGACCCTGCGGCGGGAAACGGTCTTCGCGGACTTCCGGGCGCAGGGCCACGACGTCACCGACTTCAAGGACATCCGCAAGCTCGACATCGCGCAGGTCGAGGCGGCGATGCCGCGGCTCGACATCGGCTACACGGTGTTCGCGGGCATCCAGGGCGGGGTCACCGGCTTCCTGTCCGGCGCGGGCATCACCGCCGCCGCCGGCGGGACCAACGGCGCCGGCATCGGCAGCCTGCCCGGCATCGCGGTGACGGTGGCGACCTTCACCGGCGACACGCTCGTCACCGTGGCCTCCTGCACGCGGGCCGTCGCGCACGTCGCGGCCTACTACGGCTACGACGTCACCAAGCGCTCCGAGCAGATCATCGCGCTGGCGGTGCTCGCGGTCGGGCTGTCGTCCGACGAGGACGCCCCCGGCGCCTACCAAGAGCTCACCGAGCTCATCACGGCGAAGACCGAGGAGAACCAGAAGCGCAAGCAGCAGCAGGCGCAGATCAAGCGCCTCGGGCAGGCCGTGTACCGCCGCCTTCTGGCCCAGATCGGGCAGAAGGAGTTCGCGCAGCTCGTGCCGGTGCTCGGGATCGGCGTCGGGGCGGTGCTCTCGGCGCGGCTGCTGGCCACCGTCGTCGACACCGCCGAGCACCTCTACCGCGAGCGCTTCCTGCACGACAAGTACGAGCTGCCCTTCGGCGTCGATCTGCCGTTCGACCCGACGACCTACCGGCGCTACGTCGACGGCGAGCCCGACGACGGTGGCGACGACGCGGACGACGAGGGCGACGAGATCTTCGCGGGCGCCTGACCGCGCCCGAGACCTCGCGGAGCGTGACCTCGTGGACCGAGTGCTCGCGGTGATCGACGGAAGAATACGGACACTGGGTGTCAGCGACGTGCCGCCGCTGACCCAGAACCCCTAACGCTCCGTCGACTCCCCGAGGTGGGCACGGATGTCGGCGACGGAGGTGAACACCCGGTACCCGAGGGCGCGCAGGCGGTCCTGGGCGGGCTCGGTGAGGTCGGGGTCGAGCACGACCGGCGGGGCGAGGGCACGCCGACTGATCCCCGTGGGCCAGAGGGCCGCGGCGTCGGTGAGCACGCCGCCGCCGCGCGGGTCGTGCACCCGGGCCTCGCGGCGCGGGGGCGGGAAGCCCTGGGCGGCGAGGTCGTCGACCAGGTCCTCGAGCGTCTCCGGCACGGCCTCGCCCAGCACCGCACGCCCGGAGCGCCCGCGTCGCGGCCGGTACTCGGTGTGGCCGCCGGGCGCGGACTCGACGACGGCGAGCGGCCCGGTCGGCGCCGAGGGCGTGATGCCCGCGGCGGCGGCCGCCTCGAGCACCGGGGCCAGCGCCGCCTCGGGGTCGGTGACGTAGCGGGACTCCGCGACGCGGACCACCGGCCAGCCGCACCGCCGCAGGTCGTGCTCGGCCTCGACGTCGGCGCGGGTCGCCGCGCGCCGCTGCTCGTCGCCGTCGCACACCACCGCCAGCCGTCCGTTCGCCCCGGTGACGACGAGGTCGAGGGTCCGCCCGTGCACCTCGACCTGCGGGACGACGGCGAACCCGGACGCGGAGAGGTCGGCGAACACCCGCTGCGCGAACAGGCTCCCGAACGCCGGGTGGCGGTGGTCGCGGTCCACCAGGCCGGGCGCCGGGCGGTTCTCCGGCGCGCCCGCGGAGCCGTCGGGCTCGGGCGCGGTGACGTGCTCGAGGAGCTTGCGGCGCAGGTCGGCGGGGGCGAGGTCCTCGGCGGCGACCGAGTGGAACAGCCACATCTGGTCGCGGGCCCGGGACGCGGCGACGTTGAAGGCCTGGCGGTAGCGCTCGGCGGTCAGCGACACCAGCCGGTGCCCCGGCGCGACGACCATGGAGAGCCAGACGACGTCGCGCTCGTCACCCTGGAAGTCCGCAGCGACGCCGACCCGCAGGCGCCGGGTCTCCCACTCGTCGACCCCGAGCCGCTCGCGCAGCAGGCCGTCGATCAGCTCGACCTGCCCGTGGCCCTGCAGCACGACGACCCCGAACGTCGCGCCGGCGTAGGCCGGGTCGGCGGCGCAGCGTGCGACGGCGTCGACCAGCGCGGCCGCCTCGGCGTCGTTGGCCAGCGACGAGCCCTGGCCGCGCACCGTCGCGTCGGGCACGAACGTCGCCCGTAGCGGCGGGAGGCGGTCGGCGCCGAACTGGCGCAGCGGCACCAGCGGCGCCCCCGCACCCGTGTCGTCGGGCCCCGAGTAGAACTCCCGCGACGACCAGCCGACGATCTCGGGCATCGAACGGAAGTGCTCGCGCAGCCGGATCGGCGGGCCGAACGTCGCCCGGAACACCGAGAACACGCTCGCCCGCGGCGTGAACTGGCTGCGCAGGTAGAACGGCACCTCGGGCAGGTCGGTCTCCAGCCGGGCGAACGCGGGCTCGAGCGAGCCGACGCCGACGTCGGCGGGCGTGCACTGCCGGTCGTCGCCCACGACGATCACGCGCGGGGCGAGCCAGAGCAGGAAGAGGCTGGTCAGGTCGGCCTGGCTGGCCTCGTCGACGATCACCACATCGAACGCGTCCGGCCGCGGCTCGACGGCGGCGAGCACCTCGCGGATCGGCATCACCCACGCGGGCACGGCGTCGCGGGCGACGGCGACCGCCTCGCGGGCCGCGGTGCGGTAGCGGTCGGCGAAGCGCCCGGTGCCCCGACCCACGGCGGACACCGACGCGCGATGGCTCTGCAGCGCGCGCATCTGCTCGGCCGTGACCCGGGACAGGCACGCCCGCCACGCCTGCGCCGCCGCCAGCCGGGCCGTGACCCGCGCGAGCTCGACGTCGAGGTCGGCGAGGCGGTCCGGGGCGTCCTCGGCCGTGGCCCACTGTGTGACACGCGCCACGGCCCGCGCGAACGCCCACGTCCGGTCGAAGCGCGCCTCGCGCTCGGGCCACGCCTCGCCCGCGTGCGCGCGCAGCAGGGCGAGCACCCCGGGCGCCGCGCGTTCGAGGCGCTCGCCGAGGGCGTCGGCGCGCCGCTGGTCGCGGGCCTCGTCGTGCGCCGCCTCCACCGCGAGCACCGCGTCGACGTAGGTGTCGGCGTCGCGGCGGCGCAGGGCCTCGAGCACCGCGATCAGCTCCGGCGCCTGGCGGGCCAGGGGCACGCCGCCCTGGACGCGCTCGACGACCTCCTCCAGCTCGCTGCGGGCGAGGTCGGCGGCGCGGGTGTCGTCGACGTCGAGGCTCAGGGTGGCGAGCACCTGCAGCCGCGCCAGCGAGTCCACCCGCGGGCGCTCGGCCGGGGGCAGGGCGGAGAGCAGGCGCCGGACGTCGACCGCTGCGGTGAGGACCTTCCCGACGGCGAGGCACGTCGCGCGCAGGGCGAGGACCTGCTCGACGAGCATCGCGCGGTGCTCGTCGCGGCGCACGGGGCGACCGAGCGGCGCGAAGCCCTCGGCCAGCCGGTCGGTGATCTCGAGGATCCGCAGGTGGTGCGCGATGGCGGTGGCACCCGAGACCGTGGTCGGCTGGGCGCCCTGCAGTCGGATCGACGCCAGGTACGGCTCGACGGCCTTCTGCTCGTCGGGCTTGAACAGCCGTTTCGTCGTGCCGCCGTCGGCGAGGAACGCCGCGAAGCGCTCGAACACCGGCGCCGCGGCGGCGGGGTCCACCCCGTCGTCGACCCGCACCTGGGCGGGCCCGGCACGGCGGTCGTGGTCGAGCACCGCGTCCACCGCGCGCAGCCCGTCGACCGCACGACCCCACAGGTGCCCGGCGCGCCCGGAGAGCAGCGCGTCGGCGACCCCGTGCGCCCACTCCGCGTCCTCGCCGGTGTCCTCGAGCTCGGCGAGCGCGTCGGCCACCCGGCGGCTGATCGTCGGGAGGTGCGCGGCCGCCTCGGACGGCAGGCGCCCGAGCGCGGCCACGACCTCGCCCGCGTCGCCGCTGGTGGCGTCCAGGCCCCGGGTGACGGTCTCGGCGAGGTCGGCGACGTGGCTCTCCGGCGGCAGCTCCACCGGCGGCGGGAGCACCTGGCGGGCGCGTTCGCGGCGCGCCGGGGTCTCGGTGGCGAGCAGGGCCCGGAGCTCGGCGAACTCGTCGTTGGTCAGCGCGGGCTCGGCCGGGAGCTCGGCGTCAGGGCCGACGACGTCGGCGAGCCAGCCGTCCTGCGCGCGGGCGGCGAGCACGCGACGGGCGACCTCGGTGCGGGTGCCGGTCATGCCGGGCCCGAGGTCGCGCTGCACCGAGGTCTCGGCCGCGCGCTCGGCGACCAGGGCGGCCAGCGCGGCGTCGCGGTCCGCGCGCAGCCCGTCGCGGCGCTCCACGAGCTCGGCGACCGTGCGGTCGGCCTCGTCGGGGTCGAACTCGGTGCTGCGCGCCTCGAGACCCGCGATGCCCGCGCCGAGCCCGGGGTCGCCGCCGTCGGAACCCTCGGCCAGCGAGATGCACAGATCGCGCATCTCCGGCGGCAGCTTGTCGCGCAGCACCCGCAGGGCCTGCGCCTTCTCGCTGGTCACGAGCACGCGGCGGCCCTCGGCGAGCAGCGCACAGAGCAGGTTCGCGATCGTGTGGGTCTTGCCGGTGCCCGGCGGCCCCTCGACGACGACCCCCGAGTCGCGACCCAGCCTGCTGAGGATCCGGCCCTGCGCCGCGCCGACGGGCAGCGGGAAGAGCGGGTCGACGACGGGCGCCTCGTCGCGCCCCGTGCGGGCGAGCCAGGCGGCCCGGTCGGCGGGCTCGATCGCCTCGACGAGCTGGGCGAGGCCGACGGGCAGGGGGCGTTCCGAGTCGGCCAGGTCGGCGACGATCGCGTCGTAGAACGTGCGCAGCGCCGTCGCCCCGCGCCGGCGGGCGACGAGCGTGGGGGCGGGCACCAGCGTGGTGCCGGGCCCGATCGGGGCGATCCAGTCGTCGCCGCGGGCGTGCTCGACCCGCAGGTGCCGGTCCGCCCACCCGGCGAGGAGGGCGACGAGGTCGGGGTCCAGCGGCGACGCAGGCGTGACGTCCTCGGCGGGCGCGGCGTCGTCGACGAGCCCGGTGCCGGCCAGCAGCTCCTCGTGCTCCCAGCGCGCGGCGTCACCCGCGAGCGTCACGACCATCTCGTCGCCGTCGTGCTCGATGCGCACCGGGCGGGCGAGCAGGTGGACCCGGACGTCCTGGTCGGGCGCGTGCAGCAGGCCGCCGGCGAGGACGAGCTCGACGGCCTCGGGCTGGTCCGCCGCCGCGCGCATGAGGTCGAACAGCGCGTCGAACGTCGCCCTCATCGGGCCCTCGGCGGAGGCGCGCAGGATCTCGTCGCCGGCCTCGGCCGGGCGCCGGACCGCGCTCTGGTCGGCCACGTCGACGAGGGCGAGCTCGCCGACGTGGTGACGGGTGTGGCGGACGGGGCGGGCGCGGGCGAGGGCCACCCGTCGCAGCACCTCGACCAGGCGCTGGACCCGGTCGCGCAGGGCGGGGTCGTGCTCGGGACGCACCGTGGCCGGGGTGTCCCCGGACGTTCCGCTCGCGATCCGGAGCGGTTCCTGCGGCACGGCCACGACCTCGCTCCCTCCGCCCGCGTGCTCGGTCCTCCGGCGGACCACAATCGCATCCCGGTGCAGGTGCGGGCACGTGAGCCCGTCCTTGCTGCGAACCTTGCCGCGAACCTTGCCGCGAACCCTGCCGCGAACCCTGCCGTGCACCCTGCCGCGAAACCCGAGGGAACCGCGCGGGCCCCGCGCCCGTCGAACCCGTGACCGACCCGAGAGGAGGACGCCATGGGAACGACGGAGGCACGTGACCCCCACGACCCCGCCGAGGTCGCGCGGTTCCTCACCGGCCTCGCGGCCGTCGATGCCCGGGCGGAGCGGCGGAACGCCGAGATGCTGCGGGTGCGGTACGGACGGTCGCGGGCGCTGTCGGCCGGGGCGGATCTCGCCCTGCTGGACGCGGCGGACGCGTTGCACGAGCACGGCTGGGGTCCCCGCGACGTCACCGAGGTGGTGCGCAGGCGGCTCCCCGCGGGGCGGCTCGTGCTCGCCGTCGACGTGCTCGGCGCGGCCGCGGCACGGCGGCCCAGCGGCGACGCGGCCACCGACGCCGACCTCGCCGACCTGGGCGCGGGGCCGGGCACGGAGCCGCCCGCGCGCGACACGCCGTTGGTGGTGCAGTGGAGCACGGTGCGAGGTGTCGATCCCGACGCCGCCCTGCGCGCGGCGGTGGCGCTGGTCGGGCTGATGCGCTCGCTGCCGGCCCTGCCGCGCCTCGGGGAGGAGGCGCGGCCGCCGGACGGGGTCGACGCACGGGTGCTCGCTCGCGTCCGGGGGCTGCTGGCGAAGGCCGAGTCCACCGAGTATCCCGAGGAGGCCGAGGCGCTCTCGGCCAAGGCGCAGGAGCTGATGGGGCGCCACGCCCTCGCGCAGGCCCTCGTCACCCCGGCCGCCGACACCGGCCCGCGCGCGGCGGCGCGGCGTCTGTGGCTCGACCCGCCGTACGCCGGCGCGAAGTCGAGCCTCGTGCACCAGGTGGCCGCGGCGAACCGGTGCCGGGCGATCGGCCTCGCCGCGCTGGACATGGTCACCGTCATCGGGCACGCCACCGACCTCGCGACGGTGGAGCTGCTGGTCACGTCGCTGCTGGTGCAGGCCGACCGCGCGATGCTCATCGCGGACGACGGCACGGTGCCCCGCTCGCGGACGCGCTCGTTCCGGCACGCGTTCCTGCTCGCCTACGCGACGAGGATCGGCGAGCGCCTCGCCGCGGCCGCCCACGAGGCCCAGGCGCAGGCCCGCGCCGAGCTGGGCGAGGGCCTGCTGCCCGTGCTGGCCGCGCGGGCGGAGGTCGTCGAGCGCACGGTGGGCGAGCTGTTCCCCCGCGTCACCCGCCGGCGCTTCAGCGTCAACAACGGGGCGGGCTGGGCGGCGGGACGCGCCGCGGCGGACGCCGCCAGCCTCACCCCGGGCCGTGACGCGCTGGCCACCGGCTAGGCACCGGTAGGCCAGGATGCCCCCGTGGCCGGGAACCGCGAGCGACGCGCCGAGAAGAAGCGCAGGCGCGACGCGAAGCGGGGCTTCGACGCGAAGGCCGGGCCCGACGATCCGGGCCTGCCCTCCGAGTCGCTCCAGGCGGTGCTGCGCAGCACGGCCGGCGACCTCGCCGGCGGGGACGAGAACGCGCTCACCGAGCTGCGTCACGTCCTCGTCGAGCACCTCGCCCGCCGGCGCGACCGTGTCCTCGAGGCCTGCGACGCGGTCACCGCCGAGGTGACGGCTCCCGCCGAGGGTCCTCTCGGCGCCGAGCTCGCCGGCGGCGGCACCGTGTCGTCGTGGGCCGAGCGGGAGGGCGTGCGCACCGAGGAGGCGGCCGTCGCGACCGTCCGCCTTCTCGCGTCCTTGACCTGAACGATCGTCGAGGTTCTACGTTCGGCGCCATGACCGAGAACATCCGACTCGCCGTCGTGGTCGGCAGCGTCCGCGAGGGCCGCTTCGGACCGGTGGTCGCCGAGTGGTTCGCCGACCGTGCCCGCCGGCGCCCCGAGCTCTCCGTGGACGTCGTCGATCTGGCCGACACCGGGCTCGACCAGGCGTTCGCCGAGCGCGTCGGGCTCGCGGACGCCCTCGTCGTCGTCACCCCCGAGTACAACCACAGCTTCCCCGGCCCGCTGAAGACGGCGATCGACGCGACGTCGGGGCAGCTGCGGGACAAGCCGGTGGGGTTCGTGGCCTACGGCGGCATGTCCGGCGGGCTGCGCGCGGTGGAGCAGCTGCGGCCGGTGCTCGCCGAGCTCCACGCCGTGGGGCTTCGCGACACCGTGAGCTTCCACGGCGCGGCCGGGGCCTTCGACGGCAGCGGCCGGCCGCGCGAGGAGAGCGCGAAGGAGGCCGCGGCGGCGGTGCTCCTCGACGCCCTCGTGTGGTGGGCCCGCACCCTGCGCCGCGCCCGGGACGAGCGCGCCGTGGGGAGCCCGACGTGAGCGAGCACCCCCGTCCCTATCCGGGCCAGGAGCTGTCCGTCGGCGAGGTGGCCGAGCGCAGCGGCGTCCCCGTCTCCGCGCTGCACTTCTACGAGCGCGAGGGACTGATCTCCAGCCGCCGCACGTCGGGCAACCAGCGCCGCTTCCGCCGCGAGGTGCTGCGCCGGCTGTCGTTCATCCGCATCGCGCAGCGCGTGGGCATCCCGCTGGCCGAGGTCCGGGCCTCGCTCGACTCGCTGCCCGACGGGCGCACCCCGACCCGCGCGGACTGGGAGCGGCTCTCGGCGCAGTGGCGCGAGGAGCTCGACGACCGCATCCGGCGCCTCGAGCAGCTGCGCGACGACTTCACCGGCTGCATCGGCTGCGGCTGCCTCTCGATCGACCGCTGCGGCCTCGCCAACCCGCACGACCGCCTCGGCGAGGACGGGCCGGGGCCGCGTCGTCTCGTGGGTTGACCACGTCATGTGTCGTGGTTACCTTGGCCACGACAGATGACGTGGTCAGGAGGCCTGCATGCGGTTCAGCACGCTCGGGGTGTGTGTCCACACCGGGGACGTCCCGGCGGTCCGGTCCTTCTACGTCGACGTCCTCGGGTTCGCGGTGACGCTGGACATCGGCTGGTTCGTCAGCCTGCGGCACCCCGATCACGACGACCTCGACCTGTGCGTCGTGCACCGCGACCACGCGCTCGCCGGGATGGGCGGGCCGGTAGCCGGCGTGGTGCTCGCGTTCCTCGTCGAGGACGTCCACGCGGAGCACGCCCGGCTCGTCGAGCTCGGCGTGCCGGTCGACGTGGCGCCACGCGACGAGCCGTGGGGCCAGCGCCGGTGCCTGGTGCGCGACCCGGCCGGCACGGGCGTCGAGCTGGTCCAGGTCACGGCGCCCGATCCGGCCTGGGTCGCCTCGTCCACGTCCGCGTCGTGACCGCCCGCCCGCCCCGCAACCCGCAGCGTCGCGACCAGCTCCTCGACGCCGGCCTCGCCGTGCTCGCCGAGCAGGGCGCGCGGGGCCTGACGTTCCGGGCGGTCGACGCCCGCGCCGGGCTCGCCACCGGCACGGCGACCAACTACTTCGCCGACCGGGACACCCTGCTCGCCGAGCTCGGCGAGCGGATCCACACCCGTCTCGAGCCCGACGAGTCCGAGCTGGCGGCCGCCCGCGGCGGGGACCCGACCCCGACGGTGATGCGCCGCCTGCTCGAGCGGGTGCTCGCGCGCCGGGAGGTCTACGTGGCGCTGCTGGAGCTGCGGCTGGAGGCGACCCGCCGGCCGGCGCTGCGCGAGTCCCTGACCGCGACGGTCCGGGCGCGCTTCGAGGCCGACGTGGCGTTCCACGAGGAGGCCGGGGCGCCGGGTGGGCGGCAGGCCGTCGCGCTGCTGCACCACGCGATGGAGGGCCTGATCCTCGACCAGCTCACGCTGCCCGGGGCGCTCGGCGACCCGGACGACGCCGGGGCCGTCGCCGAGCAGCTCGCAGCGGCGGTGCTCAGCCGAGAGCCGTGATCCGGCCCGGCGGGGGCGCCGGCACGGCGTCGGGGTGCAGCGCGGCGGCCAGGGCCTCGATGCCGTCGACCAGCCGCGGGCCGGCGCGGACCACGTAGGACGCGGAGTCGATCGCGACGAGCGGCACGCCGGGGAGCTCGGCCCGCACCGCATCCGCCTGCGCGATCGCGTCGTCCAGCCCGAACCCGCACGGCGCGACGAGCGCGACGTCCGGGGCGTGCGCGCGGGCCTCGTCCCAGGTCGTCGCGACGCTGCGCCCGCCGTCGATCCCCGCGAGCGGCTCCCCGCCCGCGCGGCGCACCATCGCCGGCACCCAGTGCCCGGGCAGGAAGGGCGGGTCGACCCACTCGAGCGCGAGGACCCGGGACCGGTGCCGGCCCTTCACGGCCTCGTCGACGGCGTGCAGACGTTCCTGCAGCTCGGCGACCAGCGCCTCGCCCGCCGCCGGACTGTCCGCGGCGCGTGCCACGGAGGCGATCGCGTCGAGGACCTCGTCGAGGGTGTGGGGGTCGAGGGTCAGCACGGTCGCGTCGAGGTCGAGGGTGTCGAGCGCCTCGGCCACCGTCGACGCCGGCAGCGCGCAGACCCGGCAGAGGTCCTGGGTGAGGACGAGGTCGGGGGCGGCGTCGCGCAGGGCCTCGCGATCGAGCGCGTACTGCGGCAGCCCCTGCGCCGCCCGCTCGCGGACCGTCGCGTCGATCTCGGTGGGCGTCAGGCCCGCCGGGAGCGCGGTGTCGACGACCACGGGGCGCGTGGCCCTGATCGCCTCCGGCCGGTCGCACTCGAAGGTCACGGCCACGAGATCGTCGGCGAGACCCAGCGCGCCGACGATCTCCGTGGCCGCCGGCAGCAGCGAGGCGATCCGCACGTGCTCGACCCTATGTGAGTGATGTTCCCGGCTATAGCCGGGAACTTCGCTCACGGAGGTCGCGTCAGCCCGTCAGCGGGCGGGGGTCGAAGACGGCGCGGATGCGGGTCACGCGGCCGTTCTCGACGGTGCTCCAGTTGACCGTGGAGATCGGCTCGGCCTCGGTGGTGTGCAGGTCGTAGATCGTCGCGACCTCGGGGCCGTCGACGAAGACCTGCCGGATCGTCACGCCGGTCACGATGCCGAACAACCCCCGCAGGCTCGCCACGTTGTCCTCGAGCCCCTCGACGTGGCCCATCGGGCCGTCGAAGACGACGTCGTCGGCGAGGACGTCGTACAGGGACCCGGCGTCGCGGCGCCGCCACGCGTCGAAGTAGGCGGTCATGGTGTCGGCGGGGGTGCGGTGCGTCGTCGTGGTCACGGACCCAGCCTGGGTCCCGATCTCCCAGAAGTCGAAGAGCTGTTGGCGCTCGCTGCTACAACTGACGCTTATGGAGCTGCACCAGCTGCGCTACCTCGTCGCCGTCGCCGAGGAGGGCGGGTTCACGCGGGCCGCCGCGCGCGAGCACGTCGCCCAGCCGGGCATCAGCGCCCAGATCGCGCGCCTCGAGCGCGAGCTGGGGCACGTGCTGTTCGACCGCTCGGCGCGCGGGGTCCGTCCCACGCCCGCCGGGGAGGCCGTGCTGCCGCACGCGCGCGCCGCGCTCGCCGCGGTCGCCGCCGTGCGCGACACCGCCGACGAGCTCGCGGGCCTCGTCCGCGGCCGCGTGTCGGTCGGCATGGTGCGCGGAGGCGGCGTCGTCGACCTGCCCGGCCTGCTCGGCGACTTCCACCGGACCCACCCGGGCGTGGAGATCCGGCTGGTCGAGGCGGCCACCGACGCACTGCTCGACGGGCTGCGCCACCACGACCTCGACCTCGCGTGGGTCGGGCGGCACGGCGACCCGCCCGCGGACCTCGACGTCGACGTCGTGCTCGACGTCCCGCTGGTCGCCGTCCTGCCGCCCGGGAACCCGCTCGGCGACACCGTGACGGTGGCCGACCTCGCCGAGCACCCGGTGATCACCCTGCCGCGCGGGGCGGGGGTGCGCGCGGCCCTCGACAGCGCCGCGGAGGACGCCAGGATCGTGCTGACGCCGGCGCTGGAGGCGGGCTCGCCGGTGGTACTCCTCGACCTCGCGGTGCAGGGCCTCGGGGTCGCGATCGTTCCCGAGCCCGCCGTCGCCGGACGTGACGACGTGCGGGTGGCGCCCCTGGTGCCCGAGGTCCGGGCTCGGATCGACCTCGCCCGGCGCCGGGACGCGCCCCTGAGCCCGGCGGCCCGCGCGCTGCTCGCCCGGGCTCGGGAGTGGATCGCGTAGCCGACAGAATCGGACGGGTGGACCTGTTGCTCGGGGTACGCCTGTTCGTCCGGGGCGCGGCGACGGTGTTCCGGTCGCCGCGGCTGCTGGCGCTGGGCGCCGTGCCGGCCCTTCTCGTGTCGGTGCTCTACGTCGGCGCGCTGATCGCGCTCGGCGTGTGGCTGCCGGACCTGGCGGCCGGGATCACCCCGTTCGCCGACGGGTGGTCCGAGACGGCCCGGACGGCAGCGCGCCTCGCGGCCGGCGTCGCGATCGTGGCCGCGGCGGGGGCGACCGCCGTCGTCACCTTCGTGGCGGTGACCCTGGCGGTCGGCGGGCCGTTCTACGAGAAGCTCTCCGAGACCGTCGACGAGGAGCTGGGCGCGGTGCCCACGCCGGCGGGGTCGTGGGCTGGCGCCGTCCTGCGCGGGGTGCGGGACGGGCTGCTGCTCATCGGGCTCTCGGTGCTCGCGGCGGTGCCGCTGTTCCTCGTCGGTCTGATCCCGGTGGTCGGGCCCGTGCTCGCGCCGGTGGGGGCCGCCCTCGTCGGCGGACGCCTGCTGATGATCGAGCTGACCGCACCGGCCCTGCAGCGTCGCGGGCTGGACTTCGGTGGCCGGCGGCGGCTCCTGCGGTCCCGCAAGCTCCTGACCTGGGGCGTCGGGATCCCGACGTACCTGCTCGCGGCCATCCCGCTCGTCGCGATCCTGGCCGTCCCGGCCGGCGCGGCGGCGGCGACCCTGCTCGCCCGTGAGCTGCGGGGCGAGCCGGTCGCACCTCAGGCGTAGTCGGCCCAGTTCGGCATCGGGGCGCCGTGCAGGCTCGCCTCGAGGCGGTCGAGGTACCAGCGCCAGCCGCTCTCCACGTCCTCGCGCTTCAGGCCGTCGGCGAGGCGCTGGGCGAAGAGGAGCACCGCGCCGTCGCCGAGGGGCTCGACGGTGAGGTCGAGGTGCCAGGAGCGCTCCTCGCTCTCGGGGAACTGGAGGACGAGGTGGCGCGGCGGCTCGCAGGCGAGGATCCGCACGTCTGCGGGGTCGGGGACCTCGTCGCCCGCGTCCGCCTCGCCCGTCATCGTGAACGCGACGGTGCCGCCGACGCGGGGCTCGCCGGTCCAGGTGCCGATCCAGCGGCCCAGGCGCTCGGAGTCGGTGATCGCGGCCCAGACGTCGTCGACGGGGTCGGGGTACTCGCGGCGCCACACGAGCGTGGTCGTGCCGTCGGGGTCGGTGCGGGTCTCAGCCGGCGGTGCGGTCATGACGGTCTCCTTCGTCGGCGGCGGCGCGGCGGGCACGCCGGCCGCGGTGCATCTCGGTGTCGAGGGCGTCGAGCCGGCTCGCGGGGCCGGCGCTCCCGAGTGGTCGGAAACGCTGCAACCAGGCGTCGAGCTCCGCGAGCGGACGCCGGTCGAGTCGGTAGATGCGGTGCTGACCCGCGACCCGCGACGTCACGAGCCCCGCCTCGCGCAGGATGCGCAGGTGGCGACTGATCGCCGGGCGGCTCACCGGGAAGTCCGCGGCGATCTCGCCCGCCCCGACCTCCCCGTCGGCCAGGCGCTCGAGGATCGCCCGGCGTACCGGGTCCGCGAGCGCATCGGCGGGGAACACAGTGGGATATGTAACCAGATTCTTCATTAACCGTCCAGCTACACATCGCGCGCGAGTGCGTGGCGATACGGACGCTCGATGTCAGCGACGGACCGCCGCTGACCCTCAGAGCAGCGTCGGCTGCTCCTCCTCGTCGTCACCGTCGGCGACGGTCACCTCGGGGGCGTAGCGCGCCGCCGCAGGCAGGACGCGCAGGGAGCCCTCGGGCCCGCGGGAGACCAGGCGCATCGCCTCGAGCAGCCCGACGACGTCGACGGCGAAGCGGTCGCCATCCGCGATCGCTGCCTTCGACCAGTACCGCCCGTACTCGCCGACCAGCTCCGCGAGCACCTCGCGCACCGACGGCCACGGGATCGGCTCGGGGTCCTCGGCCGGTCGGAACTGGTAGATCAGCTCGCTGACCAGCAACAACGCGGCGTGAGCGACGGTGCCGGAGCCCGGGAACGCGACGTCGGAGCAGCCTCCGTCGACGTCGAGCGCGGCGAAGCCCTCGGCGCGGGCCTCGACGACGAGCCCCGTGCGCGCCTCGATCCGGCGCGCCTCGTCGCCCGCGTGCCGCCGGAGCTCGGCGAACCGTGCCGGGTCGAGGTCGTCGGCGTGGACCACGGGGTCCTCCACGAGCCGCCGTCGCGCCGCCGTCGACGCCGACCCGCGGGCGCGGGCCCGGGCGAGCAGGTCGGCCGGCGTCTCGGCCCCCGCGACGGCGCCGACCGGCAGGAGCGCCATCCGGTCCTGGCGGACCTCGAGCAGCGCGTCGGCATCCGCGTCGTGCTCGTAGAGGCCCACGCCGCGGTCGAGCTCGCGCACCATCCCGTGCGCGATCAGCCAGCGCAGCGCCGTCACCAGCGCCCGACGCGACGCGGTGTCGGTGTCCATCACGATGCCGGCCTCGGCGGCCGCGGAGTGCACGCCGTTGACGAGGTCCCGCAGGCTCGTGCGGTCGGGGCCGGAGGTCGTCGCCGCGAGCACCAGGACGAGCGCGGTGTACTCGGACGGCGTGAACGCGCGCGGCGTCGTCGAGATCGTGCGCAACGGCCGGTCGGCGGGCACGTGCCCGACCTTGACCAGCCGCGCCGTGTCCGCGGTGACGACGAGGCGGTAGTTCAGCTCCTGCGTGAACCACGCGTCCAGTGCGTCGGCGTGACGGCGGACCAGCGCGACGATCTCGGGGTCCGCCTCCGCCGTGCGCCACGGACGTGTCAGCAGGGCCCGCGTCGCGGCGACCAGCTCGCCGTCGCGCTGCGGGTCGGAGCGTGCGGCGGTCACGGCGCGCACCCCGTGATCAACGGGGACTTCGCGCGCGTAGAAGCAGCGAACAGCGCGTTCGCTGCGAGACTCACGGCGCCGGCTCCACGGTCAGGGTGAGGTCGCGGACGCGCAGGGCGCCGGCGTGGGTGGGCACGCTGGTCGAGGTCCCGGGCGCGCGGGCGACGGTGCAGCGGACGCCGTCGAGGGTCACGGTGCCCGAGGCGCCCGGAGACAAGGCCGGGCCGAGGTCGGCGACGGCCCGGGTGAGCACGCGCTGGAGCTCGCGCAGGGCCGGCTCGGACAGGCGCGCGGTGAACCCCTCGGCCCCCGCCTCGACCAGCTCGGCGCGCGCGGCGGCGGACCGACGCTCGGCCTCCGCACGCTTCGCGAGCAGGTGGCGACGCTCCTGGCTGCGGTCCTGGACGCGGCTGGTGCGCCCGCGGCTGGTGGTGTCGCCGCGCTCGCGCAGGCTGACCGGCACCTGCGCGGTCGGCGCGTCCCACCACGACACCGCGGCGTCCACGGGGTCGGTGTCGTCGCCGCCGGCGCCCCCGAGGTGCCGGGCGCCGGCGAGCCCGAACGCCGCGGCCGCGATCTCGTGGACCGAACCGGGGTCGCTGCGGTCGAAGAACAGCGCGAGACGCAGGTAGTCCGCGCGCCGCGACGCCCCGGCGGTGCCGCTGCGCGAGAGCCGGGTGAGGTTCTGGGTCAGGGTGCGGACGGCGTCGACGGCGTCGCGCTCGAGGACCTGGATGCGGCTCGGACGTCCCGGCGCGCCGAGGAACCACGACGCGAGGTTCTCCCAGTCGGCCTCCACCGCACCCGGCTCGCGGCGCACGCGCACGCTCGACAGCCCCGCCGCCGCGACCCGGGCCGCGAGCCCGTCCGCCGCCCGCTCGACGATCACCGGGACGCGCGGCAGCACCGTCTCCAGCAGCGCGCCGACCGGGCGGGCCCGGCGGCGCAGCGCCTCGAGCCGCTCGCCGACGTAGCCGACGAGGACCTCGGAGAAGAACGCGAACTCGTCCTCGTCGAGGTCGAACCGCGACTGCCACTGGTTGATCGCCGCGAAGAACTGGGTGATCTCCGCGGAGAACGCGACGTGCGGATCGAACACCGCGCGCACGGCCTCGGCGAGCCGGTCCGGCGGCGCGGTCCCGGCGTCCAGGCCCACGAGGAGGTCCAGCCCCGCCCGCAGCTGGTCGAGGCGGCCCAGGGACACGTCGCGCACGTCGTCGACCTGCGAGAGCACGCCCTCGACGACGTCGTGCACCTCCTGCCCGACGCGCGTGATCAGGTAGCGGTTGCGGCGCCGGTAGTAGTCCTCGACGGTGCCGACCTGGCCCACCGACGCCGACACCTCGAGGTTGCCCCAGCCCCGCAGCGCCTCGAGCCGGGCGGTCACGGTGCCCTCGTCGAGGTCGGTGTCCAGCCGTGCCGTCACCTCGGCCGGCGTCAGCTCGGCGAAGAACGTGCCGGCGAAGACGGTGAGGATCGCCCGGTACTCGGGCGACTCGGTGACGTAGGCGAAGACGGAGGTCCGGACGCCGCTCACCCCTTCACCTCCAGGGAAGCCCCGTCCCAGCGGTAGTGCACGAGCGCGATGGCCCGCAGCTCCGGGTCGCGCAGCACCTCGGTGATCGCGAGCGCCGGGACGTTCGGGTGCGTGCCCCAGAGCCGCTCGGAGGTGACGACGAAGTCGACGTCGAGGTCGACGAGCAGGCCGAAGAGCTTGGCGTGGTTGTCCTCGGACACCTTCGCGAACGCGTCGTCGAGCAGCACCAGCCGCGGCGCGCCCACGCCGTGCGGATCGTGCGCGGCGGCGCTCGCCGCCGCCGCGGCGGCCATCGGCAGCACGGTGACCAGCTTCTTCTCGCCCTCGGACAGTGTCGTCCGGCGCGTCAGCAGCTCGTCGCTGCGCCCGGGCCGGCGCAGGTAGAGCCGCATCTCGTGCCAGGTGCGGTAGTCGAGGACCTCGCCGATGACGCTGCGGTACGACGCCTCGGGATCGTGGGTGCGCGCCTGCTCGACGAGTGTCTTCACGGCCTCGCGCACCTGGTCGTCCTCGTCGGGACTGCGCAGGTCGGGGTGCTTGCCGAGGAGCTCCAGCGCCGTCGCGGTCTCCGGGTCGAGGTCGCCGCGCGGGCGCCAGTCGAGCCGCACGCCGATGCCCTGGCTGGACGTGACGCCCTTGAGGATGCGGTTCATCCGGTCGACCAGCTCGCGCGCGGAGAACAGCGCGTCGGCGACCTCGCGGGCGATCCGGCCGTGCAGCAGGTTGCGCAGCGCCTGGTCCTGCTGCGCCGACAAGAGGCTCACGGCCCGCCGGCGCTGCACCGCGACGCGGTGCACCATCTGCGCGAGCACCGCCCGCGACGGCCCGCTGACGTGCACCGCGAGCGGCATCCCGTCCGCGGACCGGGTGCTCTCGATGTCCCAGCCGCTGGCCAGGTCCTCGCGGGCCGTGCGCAGCGCCTTCTCCAGCGCGTCCTCGCTGACGGCCCGGCGCGGCGCGGGCAGCCGCGCCCGCAGGGCCGCGACGAGCTCCTCGGCGCCCTCGACGGTGTCGGCCAGCGACGGGAGGGGTTCCGGGGCGAGATCCTCGTCGGCGTCCTCGACCGCTTCGGTCGACCGTTCCGCCGCCGCCAGCAGCCCCGGCACCGCGGCCGCCTCGACCAGCCGTCCCCGCGCCCCGCGGACCGCTCCCCGGCGCTCGTCGAGGGCGCGGCGGGTCTCCTCGAGCGTCATCTCGGCCTTCGACACGGCCACCGCCGCCGCCGTCTGCTGCTCGCGGGCGCCCTCGAGCTGCCCGGCGACCTCGCGCAGGCGGTCGTCGAGCTCGCCGACGCGCGCGGCGACCTTGGCCGGCTCCTCGCCGAGGGACTCCTCGATCGTCGACAGCTCGGTGCGCACCGACGCCCCGTGGGCGGCGGCGGCGCGGTGCTCGCCGACGGCGGTCGCGTGGTCGGCCGCGTCCCGCTCCCAGGCGCTGATCGCCTCGCGCCACGCGCGCGCGGTCCGGGTGAAGCGGTCGCGGGCGGAGTCCACGCCGGCGAGCGCGCGCTCGGCGTCGACCACGGACTCGAGCAGGCCGTCGAGCCGCTCCGGGTCGGTGGGCACACCCGCCTCGGCGGCCGCCCGGGACAGCGCCGCCCAGGCGTCGTCGGCGCGGCGGCGGGCGTCGGTCGCCGACGCCGTCAGCTCGCGGTGGCGGGCCTCGGCGCCCTCGGCGTAGCGGACGGCGCCGGTCGCGGCGGCCACGGCGTCGTCCACCCCACGCGTACCGGGCAGCTCCGCGACGAGCCGGCGCAGCGTCCCGGCGTGCGCGTCGAGGACGTCGGAGGTCGCGCGGGCGGCGTCGCGACGGGCCTCGGCGTCGGTGACCAGCGCCGCGAGCTCGGCGAGACGTCGCGCCCGGGCCTGCGCGCGGGCACCCGCCCCGACGTGCTCCGCGGCGGGCTTGGCGTGCCGTCCGCGCAGGGGGCCCAGGCCGAAGGTGCCGTCGGTGGCGACGTGCACCGGGCCGGCCCCGACACCCACGCCCGCGAGCACCTCCGCGACGGCCTCGACCGGGACCTCGCCCGTGTCGACCGGCGCCAGCAGGGTGTCGAGCGCGGTGCCGTCGGCGGGGGCCGACGGACTCACCGTGAGGTCGCCGATGCGCAGCGTCCCCCTGCCGTCGGAGCCGTCGACGGCCGCGGCGAGCAGCCCCGACGCCTCCAGGGCCGCCTCGAGGCCGGCGCGCTCGGCGTCGCCGAGGTGGTCGTGGAAGTCGACGAGCGAGGCCAGCCGCGTCCCGTCGGCGACGTCGTCGTCGGTGCGCCAGGACGCGCGCGGCAGCGCCAGCTCGCCGGCGTCCTCGACCCGCGCGTGCTCGGCGCGCCACTGCGCCAGCTCCGCCTCGACGTCGGTGACGCGGGTGGTGGCGACGGTCCGCGCCTGCGTGAGCGTCGCCGTCAGGTCGTCGGCGGCGTGCCGCGCGCGGGCCCGCCGGGCCTCGGCGGCGCGGCGCAGGTCGGTGTTCCCGGGGTCGTCGGCCTCGTCGTCCCCGACCGCGGGCACGGCGAGCCAGCCCGCGGCCCCGTCCGGCTCGGCGGGCGGTACCGCGGCGACGTGCTCGCCGAGGCGCCGGGTCCAGCCGGCGACGGCGTCGGTGTGCTCGTCGGCGGCGGCGCGCGCGGCCCGGCGGGCGGCCGCGGCCTGCTCGGCGGCGGCCTCGTGCGCGGCGAGCGCGTCGGCGGCGGCGACGTCCGCGGCGTCGGCGGCCTCCGTGGCACGCCGGGCGCCGCTCGCGCGCTCGGCGACGTCGCGGACCGTCGTGCGGTGGGTGCGCAGGGCGTCGCCGACGGCGGTCAGGGGGCCCGCGAGGTGGGCGGTGAGGTCGTCCTCGGGGTCCTGCGGCACGTCGACGGTGGTCTCGCCCACCTCGTCGCGCCGGGGCTCGGGGGCCGGCGTCGGCGGGTCGGGGAGGGTCGTGGCGATCGACGGGGCGGACGCGGCGCGCGCCGCGGCGGCGACCGCCCGCAGCCCGTCGGCCACCCCGGCCAGGTCGGAGTCGAGCTGACCGCGGGCGGCGGCCACGGCCGAGGCGGCGGCGGTGACGCGGTCGCGGGCACGGGCGCGGTGGCCGTCGAGGGTCGCGGTGTGGGCGTCGGCGCGGGCGACCTCGTCGCGGCGGCGCACGAGGTCGGCGTGCGCGGTGTACTCGGGGAGCGCCGCGAGGCCGGCGCGCTCGGCGGTGGCCGCGGCGTGGTCGTCGGTGAGGTCGGCGACCACCGTCGCGGCGCTCGCCTGCGCGGCCGTCGCCTTCTCGACGCCA
The DNA here is from genome assembly GCF_036044095.1 of Actinomycetospora sp. NBC_00405. Lineage (NCBI taxonomy): Bacteria > Bacillati > Actinomycetota > Actinomycetes > Pseudonocardiales > Pseudonocardiaceae > Actinomycetospora > Actinomycetospora sp. NBC_00405. Next base: position 4,263,175 of record NZ_CP107938.1, on the reverse strand, counting down.
CCCCGGTCGCGCTCGAGGCGGCGGGCCGCGGTGCGGGCGGCGTCGACGGTGCCCGCGGTGTCGTCGACCGCGGCCGCGAGGACGCGCCGGGCGTAGTCGGTGTAGGTCTCGACGGCGCCGTCGAGCGCCTCGGCCGTGCGCGCGAGGTCGGTGACGTTGCGGCGGTGGTCCTCGAGGTCCTCGAGCGGTTGCGCGGCGTCGTGCACCGCGTCCTCGGGGACGGGCGGCAGCGCCTCGCGCAGCGTGCGCGGCAGGTCGGTGTCGATCCGGTCGCCGACGCGCGGGTTGCGCACCTGGTGCAGCAGCCGGAAGTACGCGCCCGGGTCGACGCCGCCGAAGAACCGCCGCGCGATCTCGGCGCGGTACTCGGCGGTGGACGTGAACACCTGCCCGCGCGTGCCCAGCTCGGCGCGCAGCACGTCGACGGAGAAGGGGACGTCGGCCTCGGTGAGCCGCAGATCGATCCGGACGCGGCGGTCGGTGGAGAACCACCAGGTGGCGACGCGGTCGGTGCTGCGGTTGGCGCGGATGCCGCAGCCGATGGTGCGGTACTCGGTGTCTCCTCCTGCGGCGCATCTCTCGAACTCGATCCACAGGTAGCCGGTGCGCTGGGTGTCGTCGTGGTCGGACAGCATCCAGCTGCGCAGCACTCCGCGCTGCTCGCCCGCCGCGTCGATCTTGCGGACGTCGGCCTCGAGCAGGAACGGCAGCAGCATGTTCATCGCCGTCGACTTGCCCGACCCGTTGACGCCGCGCAGCAGCAGGCGCCCGCCGGCGAACTCCAGCACCTCGTCCTGGTACTGGTAGACGTTCAGGATGCCGGCGCGGGAGGGCCTCCAGCGCTGCTCGGGATCGTCAGCGGGCACCCGGACGAGGGTACGGAGCGGGTCCTACGTGCCCGCCAGCCAGTCGGGGTCGCCGACGAGGGCGAGCACCTCGCGGGGGGTGTCGACGAACCGTGGATCGCCCGCCGCACCGCGCTGCCAGGTCAGGGCGCGGGCGACGACGGCGGCCCGGCAGGCGGTCTCGGCGAGCCGCACGAGCTCCTCGTGGGGTGCGAGGTCGGCGAAGGCGTCGAGATAGGCGTCGCGGGGCCGGGTGATCGCGGGGTCGTCCGCGGCGACCTGCAACGTCCGCCGCAGCGAACCCAGCGCGACGAGCAGGCTGGCGAACGGGTGGGCGAGCACGGCGTCGCCCCAGTCGGCGAAGCGCCCGTCGACCAGGACGTTGCCCACGTGCAGGTCCTGGTGGTCGACGGTCGGGGCGGCCGTCCCGTCGAGCTCGCTCGCCCACCCGGCGACGAGGGCGCGGCGGTCGTCGTCGGGGCCGCCGATGGTCGCCACCGCCTCGCCGAAGCGGTCGACCAGCGCGCCGGGGGTGGCGTCGGGGACGGCCGTGGCCCGGAGGTCACCGAGGTGCGCGGCCAGGGCGCGCTGCAGGCGGGCGTAGCGCGGGAGGGCCGCCGTCATCGCGTCGGAGGGGTCCGCGTCGGTGTCGCGGACGCTGGGGCCGTGGTCGGGCAGGAGGAGCCGCCGGTCGTCGACGGCGAGCGGCGCCGCGACGGCGTCCGGGGCGAGGCGGGCGATCAGGGCGTGCAGCGGGACCTCGTGCGCCATGCCGGGCGCGGGCTCCTTGAGCCAGAGCGGGCCCTCGGCCGTCGGGATGCGCAGCACCGTCGACCAGGCGCGGTGGCGCTGCTCGACCTCGCCGGTCGGCCGCAGGCCGGTGGTCTCCGCGACCCACGCGAGCACCTCGTCGCGCCAGGCGGCGGTCCCGCGGGTGGTCATGTGCGCGGTCCCACGGCGTCGTGGACGACGTCCCTGCGCGGAGCGAAGAGTGCCGCCGTGGCGACGACGGCGGCACCGCCGAGAAGGGTGGCGGTCAGGCCGATCGCGTCGGCGACGACGCCGCCGAGCAGCGGGCCGCACAGCAGCCCGATCGCCTGTGCCCGGACCGCGGCCGCGGAGCCGGCGGAGGGCTGGTCGGAGTAGAGGCGGGTGCCCCAGAGGACGGTCACGTTGACGATCGTGTTGTAGGCGACGCCGAACGCCGCGGCGGCGACCATCACGGCGACGAAGTGGTCCGGCGCCACCCCGATGGTCGCGATGGCGGCTGCCTCCACGAGCGCGCCGAGGACGAAGGTCGACGTCGCGCCGAGGCGACTGATCAGGTCGGCGGCGCCGCCGGCCAGCAGGCTGGTGACGCCGGCGACGCCGAGCAGGGCGCGTCCGGCGGTCTGGTCGAGGCCGGCGGTGCGCGCGGCGTCGACGGCGAAGGTCCAGAACGGAGCGCTGCCCAGCCCGACCAGGAGGGCAGCGGCGAGCATGGGCGCCGCGGCGCGGCCCCGGCGTGGTCCAGGGGGGCCGTCCCGTGGTGGGTCGACCGGCGCCTGGGTGCCGCGCGACAGCACGGAGGCGGCGAGCAGGGTGCTCGCGGTGGCGCAGACGGCGAAGCCGAGGAAGGCACTGCGCCAGGCATCGCCCGCCGCGATCGCGATGGGCGCGGCGATCGCGACGCCCCAGCCGGTGCCGCAGCTGATCGTGGACAGCGTCCGGGCCCGGACCGTCGCGGGCAGCCGGTCGACGGCGTCGGCGAACGGGGGCTGCACGAGCCCGGCGCTCGCGCCGGCGGTCGCCACCCCGAGGGCGAGCACGGCGGGGCCGTGGGCGACGGCGATGACGGTCGTCCCGGCCACGGCCAGCAGCCCGCCCGCGACCACGGTCGCGCGTTGACCGACGCGGGCGACGAGCCTGCCGACCACGCTGGCCGTGCCGACATAGGTGACGTAGGCCAGCGTCCCGACGGCCCCGAGCGTGGTGGCGGTGAGCGCGAGGTCGTCCTTGATGTCGGGCAGCAGCAGCCCGTAGCCGTACCGGGCCATCCCGAAGGCGGTCGCCACCGCCGCCGATCCGGCGAGCGCGAGCACGATCGCCGACGGCGGTGCCGAGCGGTCGACGTCGCGCCGGCGGTTAACGGAACGACCCCGTGGTGTGCTGGAGCGGGCACGAGGGTCCTGAGTAGCAGGCGTCCCGATCGCAGAGCCGGCACGCACGGACCGCGTCGGCCCGATCGGTTGCCAGGCCCGCCGCCACACGGCTCAGCAGCTGCTCGAGCGCGGCGCGCTCCGGTCCGGACAGGTCTACGAGCAGAGGTGCCAGCGCTCGGGCGCGTGCGGCGAGGACGGCGCCGGCCAGGCGCGAACCCTCGTCCGTGAGCACGAGGGCCGCCGTGCGGCGATCCGCCCCGGGCCCGCGACGGACGAGGCCGCGCTCCACGAGCCGGTCGACCAGGCGCACCGCGGCCGGCTGGGAGCGCCCCACGATGCCGGCCAGCTCGCCCACCGACCCGCCCGGCCACGCCTGGATGTGCACCAGCGTGCCCGCCTCGGCCTCGCTGACCCCGGAGTCGTCGCCCACCGCGGCACGCAACCGGTCCAGGACCCCGAGGGCGGTGACGCCCAGGAGCTGGTCGAGCCGGTCCATATCGTATGCGTACCACATCTGATGCACTCTGCATATGTTGCAAGCGCCCGCCGCGCGTCCCTACGACGCCGACTACCGTGCCCGGCGTGCTCGTCGTCCTGCCGCCGTCGGAGACCAAGGCGCCCGGTGGGCGCGGGCGCCCGCTCGACCTTGACGCGCTCTCGTTCCCGTCGCTGAACCCGACGCGCAAGGTGCTGGTCGACGAGGTCGTGGCGCTGGCCGCCGACCTGCCGGCCTCGCGGGCGGCGCTGGACATCTCCGAGCGCCAGGACGATGAGATCGCCCGCAACGCCGCCCTGTGGACCGCGCCGACGGCGCCGGCGCTGCGGCGCTACACCGGGGTGCTGTACGACGCGCTGGATCCGGCGTCGCTGACCCCGGCCGCCCGGCGTCGCCTGCTCGTCTGCTCGGCGCTGTTCGGGCTGGTCGGTGGCACCGACCCGATCCCCGCCTACCGGCTCTCGGGCGGGAGCGCGCTGCCGGGTCGTGACGGGTTGCGGACGCTGTGGCGCCCCGAGCTGATGCCCCTGCTCGCCGACGCCGACGACCTGGTCGTCGACCTGCGCTCGGGTCCCTACGCCGCGCTCGGCCCGGCCCGGGGCGCGGTGACCCTCGACGTGCACAGCGAGGCGGCGGACGGCTCGCGCACGGTGGTCAGCCACGCGAACAAGTCGCACAAGGGCCGCGCCGCCCGGCTCCTGGCGTCCTCCCGGCGGCGCCCGAAGGACGCCGGCGGGGTCCTCGCGCTCCTGCGCGACGCGGGCCTGCGCGTCGAGCAGGCCGGCGACCACGCCCTGGTGCTCGTCGTCCCCCGCTGAGTCGTGTGATCGACGGGGCTTTCCTGGCGTTGGGTGCAAGCGTGGACGCAGGGCTTGCACTCAGTGCAGGTCGGCCAGCACCGCGTCCGAGAAGGGCGGCCAGGCGGACTTGGCCCAGTCGCCGAAGTCGCGGTCGGTCAGGGCCACGGCGGCCGCGCCGGCGTCCGGGTCCACCCACAGGAACGTGCCGGACTGGCCGAAGTGGCCGAAGGTGCGCGGGGAGTTCGACGCCCCCGTCCAGTGCGGGGACTTGCCGTCGCGCAGCTCGAACCCCAGACCCCAGTCGTTGGGCTTCTGGTGCCCGAAGCCCGGGATCGTGCCGTTGAGCCCGGGGAACTGCACCGACGTCGCCTCGGCCAGCGTCGACGGGTGGAGCAGGGTCGGCGCCTGGAGCTCGGCGGCGAGGCGGAGCATGTCGTCCAGCGTCGAGGTCGCGCCGTGGCCCGGCGAGCCGTCGAGGGTCGTCGACGACATCCCGAGCGGCTCGAGCACCGCCTCGTGCAGGTAGTCGGCGAAGCCGATGCCGGTCGCCTCCTCGATCGTCGAGGCGAGGACCTCGAAGCCCGCCGACGAGTACAGCCGCCGCGCGCCGACCTCGGCCACCGAGCGGTGCTCGCCGAACGCCAGCCCCGAGGTGTGGGCGAGCAGGTGGCGCACCGTCGAGCCCTCGGGCCCGGCGGGCTGGTCGAGGGCGATCGCCTCCTCCTCGACCGCCACCAGCGCCCCGTAGGCCACCAGCGGCTTGGTCACGGACGCCAGCGGGAAGCGCCGGGCGCCGTCACCGCGGGTACCGCGCACCGTGCCGTCTGTGGTCACCACGCCGGCGGCGGCGTGCTCGACGGGCCACTCGTCGATCAGGGCGAGGCTCTGCACCCGCGCGAGCCTAGGGTCAGCCGGCGAGCGCGTCCCGGACCGCGCCCGCGGCGTCGTCGAGCAGCGACTTGCCGGCGTCGTAGCCCCGCGGCTGGTTGGACATCAGCACGACGACGTAGCGGCCGTCGACGTCGGGCAGGCCCGTCGAGTGCAGGTCGATGCTCGACTGCAGGCAGCACAGCCAGCCCTGCTTGGCCGCCGCGGCCCCGCGGCGGTCCGGGTCCAGCAGGCCGAACGCCTGGTCGAACCCGTCCGCGGCGGTGTCCTGCGCCCCCTCCAGGCCCGAGAGCACGACGTCCCGGTCGGCGGGGCTCAGTCGCGTGAGGACGAAGCCGTAGACCGTGGCGACGTCCCGCGCCGACGTCTCGACCTCGCCCCACTGCCCCACGCGCGCGGGCGGCCGGGTCTGCGTGAGGCCCAGCCGCGCGGCGATGCGCGTGACGCCCTCCTCGCCCCCGAAGCGCGACCACAGGCCGTTCATCGCCTCGTCGTCGCTGAGGCTCAGGGCGCGCCGGATGCGCTCGTCGTCGGCGGCGGTGGTGGTCACCTGGCCCGTCTCCCGCCGCGACAGGATGTCCGCGATCGTGAACAGCTTGGCCACCGACGCCGCGCGCAGCTGGGTGTCGCCCTGGTCGTTCGTGGTCGTCTGGCCCGTGCTGCGGTCGAGCACGGCCACGCCGAGCGTGACGTCCTCGCGTTCCTGCCCGGCGGAGGCGGTGGCGTCGACGGCCGCCCGGGCCAGCGACGGCGTCGGGGCCGGGGTCTGGGGCGCCACCCTGGGTGGTGGCGTCGCCACCACCGGCCCAGGCACCGACGCCGGGGTGGTCGGCCGCGGTCCGGCGGTCGAGCAGCCGGCCACGAGAGCCGTGACCACGAGCACGGACGCGGCGAAACGACGTCTGCGGCCGGCGATCACACCGATGATCCTCCGCCCGATCGTGTGAGATCCGCGCGTCGACACCCGGCCGGAGCCGCCGACGTCACATGACCGTCACGCCGCCAGGACGACGTCGTCGGCGCGCAGGGCGGCGACGACGTGCTCGGTCATGGACCGCTGGACCGCCCACTGGCGCCCGGGCTTGGTCATCGCGGTGAGCCGCAGCGTCATGCCCGACGACGACAGCGACTCGACCCCGAGCACCTGGGGCTTCCGGAGCACGTCCGGTCCGTGGCCGTACTCGTCGATCCCGGCGGTGGCCGCCTGCTCGGCGGTCGCCGCGGCGCGGGTGATGTCGGTGTCGAGGGCCAGCGGCACGTCGACGACGGCGACGGCGTGGTCCTGCGAGCCGTTGCCGACGCGCTCGATCGTGCCGTTGCGCACATACCAGACCATGCCGGCGACGTCGCGCACCGTCGTCGTGCGCAGGCCGACGCGCTCGATGGTGCCGACCGCGTCACCGAGGTCGACGTGGTCGCCGACGCCGTACTGGTCCTCGAGCAGCATGAAGATCCCGGACAGGAAGTCCTTGACCAGGTTCTGGGCCCCGAAGCCGATGGCCAGCCCGAGCACGCCCGCGGAGGCGAGCACCGGCGCGAGGTTCACACCGAACTGGCTCAGCACCATCATGGACGCGGTCCCGAAGATCAGGATCGTCGCGGCGTTCCGGATCACGGAGCCGACGGTGCGGGCGCGCTGGGCCCGTCGGGCGGACCCGAAGGCCTCGATGCGGTCGGCGTCGCTGACGCCGCGCCGCCGTCGCAGCAGGCTGAGCATCCCGGGCACGCCGGCTCCGGCGGCGACGTGCCCGATGACGCGGTTGACGACGAAGCGCAGGACCACGGCGACGAGCACGATGAGCGCGACGGTGACGCTGACATGGACGAGACCGTCGACGGTGAGGGCAGGGGCGAACGGCACGGCGACCACCTCGGGGAGCGGGGAGCTGAGCAGCGGGGAGCGCTGGTCTGGAGATGCCGGCACCGCACCGTGCCGGACGATCCGGTAGGTCGCAAACCACCTGGGCACACGCGCGTGTCCGGCCGATCGGGGCGTCCGGCACCCTTCGTCACACGCGGGCCCCGCACGAACGGGCGCGTCGAACGGGTGTCGGAGCCGGGAGCGGGGTAGAGAACCGGACATGGCGACCAGTAGCGCGGGCACGACCCGCCGCGACCGATCCCCCTTCCTGGTCGCCGCCGCCGTGGTGGCCGCCGTACCCGGGCTGGTCCTGCACGTCGCGGGCCTCTCGCTGTCCCCGCCGGTCGACGCCCTGCTCTACGGCCTGGCGATCATCGGGGCGGCCTTCCTGCTGTCCTGGGCCGCGGAGGCCGCGCAGGTCGACATCTCGGCGGGTCTCGCGATCGCGCTGCTCGCGCTCGTCGCGGTGCTGCCCGAGTACGCCGTCGACTTCGTGTTCACCATCCAGGGCGGCGAGGCGTACGCCCAGTACGGCCCGACGTGTCTGCCGCCGGGCTCGACGGAGCAGTCGCCCTGTGGCCTGGCGCTGGCCAACATGACAGGGGCCAACCGGATCCTCGTCGGCGTCGGGTGGGCGCTCGTCGTGCTGCTCGCCGCGTTCCGGCTGCGCCGAGGGGGCGCCGACGCTGGGCAGGACGGCCGCGCCGGCACGTCGCACGAGCCGGGCCGCCCGACGAAGGTGACGCTGGAGCGCACCGACTCCGTGCCGCTGGTGTTCCTGCTCATCGCGACGCTCTACTCGCTGACCCTGCCGCTGCGCGAGAGCATCACGCTCGTCGACACCGTCGTCCTCGTCGGGATCTTCGTGCTCTACAGCATCCGGGTGTCGAAGGCGCCCGCCGAGGACCCCGACCTCATCGGCCCGTCCGCCTGGGTCGGTCGGATGGACGCCCCGAAGCGCCGAACCGGCTACATCGGGCTCTTCGTCGTCGCCGCCGTGATCATCCTGCTGTGCGCCGAGCCCTTCGCCGAGTCGCTCGTCGAGACCGGCACCGAGCTGGGCATCAGCCAGTTCTTCCTCGTCCAGTGGCTCGCCCCGCTGGCGTCCGAGGCGCCCGAGCTGCTCGTCGCCGGGCTCTACGCCTGGCGTCTCAAGACCACCGACGCGCTGGCCACGCTGGTGTCGTCGAAGGTCAACCAGTGGTCGCTGCTCGTCGGCACGCTTCCGGTGGTGTTCGCCCTGTCGGCCGGCTCGTTCAACGGCCTGCCCATCGACGCGATGCAGCGCGAGGAGCTGCTGATCACCGCGGCGCAGTCGCTCTTCGCCGTGGCGCTGCTGGTGACGCTGTCGATCACCGTGGTCGGCGCGCTGAGCCTGCTCGGGCTCTTCGCCGCCCAGTTCGTCCTCGCCGCGACCCTGCCCCCGCCCCTGCAGGAGCTCGAGCTGCTGGTGCTCTCCGTCGTCTACCTGATCGCCGCGATCGTGCTGTTCGTCCGGCACCGCCAGGCCCTGGTGAGCCTGGTCCGCGACGGCCTGCGCACCCCGTACTCCGACCTGACCGAGGCGAAGTGAGCGACCGCAGACTGGCCGTGATGCTCGTACACGGCGTCGAGAGCGCGGGCGAGCAGTACGCCGCCCGGGCGACCGAGCTCCTGCGCTCCGAGTTCACCCGCATCGCGGGCGTCTCCGCCGACGAGGCGCTGGTCATCGAGCCCGCGTTCTGGGCGCCGGTGTTCGAATCGGGGCAGGAGCAGCTCAGCGAGCGCCTCAGCGGTCCCGGGGCGACGTGGCTGCTGAACATGCTCGACGCGCTCGCCGCGCGGGCGAGCCAGGGCTCGACCCCCGCGCTGCTGGCGGCGGCGTCCACGGCGGGCCTGCGCTGGCTGCCCGGGCTCGAGAACGCGCACTTCCCCACCCTGCGCTGGCTGATCGTGCACTACCTGGGCGACGCCGTGGCCTACCGCTCGGGCACCGACGGGACGGGGCACTACGAGCAGGTCCAGGCCGTGCTGGCCCGCAGCCTGCACGAGCTCGCCCTCAAGGCCGGCGACGACGCCCCGCTGGCGGTGCTCGGGCACAGCCTCGGCAGCGTCGTCGCCAGCGACTTCCTCTACGACCTGCAGGGCGTGGCGCACGGGACCCCGCTGTCCCCCGGCGCCCGGGCGGCCCTCGACGACACCCCGATCGAGCGGGGCGAGACGTTCGGCTGGTTCTACACACTCGGCAGCCCGCTGGCCCTGTGGGCGCAGCGCCACCCGGAGTTCGGCGTCCCGCTGACGGTGCCGCACCCGGAGTTCCCCGAGCACCACCCGGACCAGCGCGGCGAGTGGGTCAACGTCTACGACCCCGACGACGTCATCGCCTCACCGCTGCGCCCGCTCAGCGACGCCTGGGCGCGCGCAGTGCGCGAGGACCGGCGGGTCGGTGTCGGGCCGTGGTGGCTCGGCTGGACGCCCCTGGCCCACCCGTACTACTGGAACGACCGCCGCGTCGTCACACCGATCGCCTCGCAGCTCGCCCAGGCCTGGCACCGCCTCTGAGCTGCGTGCACGGGATCACTCGCCGCGCACACCGGCGTCGACGAGCGCCCGGCACACCGTCGGCCCGGGAGAGTTCGTCGCCCGCACGCACTGCCGGTAGGCCCGGGCCGCGGACGGTCCGGACACCACCGGCCCCTCGTCGTCGGCGGTCTCCCGAGGCGCCGTCACGGTGGTGCGCGACGTCCGGGTGCTCCGGGTCGTGGTGGGCCGGGACGTCGACGACCGCGGGGACGTGGCCGTGGTGGTCGTGGTGGTCGTGGTGGTCGTCGTGGGCGGTGGTGCCACCGCGCGCGGGGTCGTCGGCGGCGGGGCCGCGTCCGTCGTGGTCGGCACGGCGGCGGGCGCCACCGCCACCACGGGTGCGACCGGCGCCTCGCTCGTTCGCACGATCTGGGTGCCGGCACCGAGGCCGACGGCCAACGTCGCGACGGCGAGCGCCGCCACGGCCCACGAACGGATCTCCGTCATGACGACGCATCGCGAGACCGGCCCCCGGAGTTACCTCCAGGGACACGATCGGTGGGCACGGCTCACGCGCGCGCCCGCTCCACCTGCTCGATCCGGTCCTCGGCGGCCTCGTCGGTCAGCCTGCGGCCGGCCTCGGCGTCGCGGGTGAGGTTCTCCCCCGTCTTGGGGTCGAAGACGTGCACCTTGCGGGTGTCGAGCCAGAACTCCGCCTCGCGGCCCTCACGGATGCGGCTGGTGGAGTCGATCGATACGACGGCCTGGGTGCGCAGCTGGTCGGAGTCGAGCTCGCGGGAGAGCTTCTTGAGCTGCTCGGTGACGTCCGCCGGCGCCTCGTACGGGATGTAGGCGTACTGGGCGTCGCCGAGCCACTCGGTGACGTCCACCCGGGCGTTGAACGTCGTCCCGCGCGGCTTCTTGGCCTCGTCGACGAGGCTCGCGTCCTCGAAGTACTCGGGGCGGATGCCGACCAGCAGCAGGTCGTGGCCGCTGACCTTCGTCGCCCGCTCCTCGTCCAGCTCGATCTCGCCGAACGGGGTCTGCAGCGCGTTCCCCGACACCGACGCGGGCAGGAAGTTCATGGGCGGCGAGCCGATGAACCCGGCGACGAAGAGGTTGACGGGCTGCTCGTAGAGCTCGCGCGGCGACGCCACCTGCTGGATGACGCCCTTGCGCAGCACGCACACACGGTCGCCGAGCGTCATGGCCTCGGTCTGGTCGTGGGTGACGTAGACCGTCGTGATGCCGAGCCTGCGCTGCAGGCGCGCGATCTCGGTGCGCATCTGGCCGCGGAGCTTCGCGTCGAGGTTCGACAGCGGCTCGTCGAAGAGGAACGCGTCGGCGGCGCGGACGATCGCCCGACCCATGGCCACGCGCTGGCGCTGACCACCCGAGAGGTTCGCCGGCTTGCGCTCGAGGTGCTCGCGCAGCTCGAGGACGTCGGCGGCCTCGTCGACCCGCTTGCGGACCTCGTCGTCCGACACCTTCGCCAGACGCAGCGGGAACGCGATGTTCTCGTAGACGGTCAGGTGCGGGTAGAGCGCGTAGTTCTGGAACACCATCGACAGGTTCCGGTCGCGCGGCGCCCTGTCGTTGACCCGGTTCCCGGCGATGACCATGTCGCCCGAGGTGATGTCCTCGAGCCCCACGATCATCCGCAGCAGCGTCGACTTCCCGCAGCCCGACGGCCCGACCAGGATCATGAACTCGCCGTCGGCGATGTCGAGGCTCACGTCGTTCACGGCGGGGAAGCCGTCGCCGTACTTCTTGACGATGTGGCTCATCTCGATCGAGGCCATGGTTATCCCTTCACGGCGCCGTTGGTCAGACCGGCGACGATACGTCGCTGGAAGAGGAGGACGAGGACGATCACCGGGATCGTCACGATGACCGCCGCGGCGGCGATGGGTCCGTTCGGGGACTCGAACTGCGAGGCACCGGAGAACAGACCGAGGGCCGCGGGCACCGGTCTCGCCGCCTCGGTGGAGGTCAGCGAGATGCCGTAGACGAAGTCGTTCCAGGCCAGGAAGAACGCGATGATCGCCGTGGTGAACACGCCGGGCGCGGCGAGCGGGACGATCACCTTGCGGAACGCCTGCCACGGCGTGGCCCCGTCGACCTGGGCGGCCTGCTCCATCTCCCACGGGATCTCGCGGAAGAAGGCCGACAGCGTCCAGATCGAGATCGGCAGCGTCAGCGACAGGTACGGGATGATGAGGCCCGGCCAGGTGTTGTAGAGCCCGATCTGGCGCCACAGGTTGAACAGCGGCGTGACGATCGAGATCACAGGGAAGATGGCGACGGCCAGCGCCGTCGACAGGATGATCTTCTTGCCCGGGAAGTCGAGGCGCGCGATCGCGTAGGCCGCGAACATCGACAGCAGGCACGAGATGAACGTGGCGATCAGGCAGATGCCGAACGAGTTCACCAGCGCCGGCAGGAAGAGCCCGGCCGCGTCGCCGACGAGGATCTGCTCGTAGTTCGCGCCGGAGAACGCGGTGGGCAGGAACTGCCCGTTGGCGATGTCGTCCGAGGACTTGAACGACAGCGACACGATCCACGCCACCGGGAAGAGGCAGTAGATGATGATGATCAGGCCGCCGATTCCCCAGCCGACCTTCTCGCGGGTGGACACCGTCTACTCCCCTCGCGCCTGGGACAGGTCGACCTTGAAGCCCTTGATGAACAGCGCGCTGATCAGCACCACCGACAGGAACAACAGCACCGACACCGCCGACCCCAGCCCGATCTCGACGCGCTCGATCGTCTGCCGGTAGGCCAGGAACGAGACGGTCTCCGTGCTGTTGGCACCCGCCGTCATGACGAACACCGAGTCGAAGACGCGGAACGCGTCCAGGGTGCGGAACAGGACGGCGACCATGATCGCCGCCTTCATGTTCGGCAGCGTCACCCGCCGCAGCCGCTGCCACGCCGTCGCGCCGTCGACCTTGGCCGCCTCCTGGAGCACGTCGGGCACCTGGGCCAGGCCCGCGAGGAGCAGCAGCGAGATGAACGGCGTGGTCTTCCAGATCTCGGCCAGGCAGATCACGAACAGCGAGAGGCCCTGCGTGCCGAACCAGTCGGTGGTCGCCGAGACCCCCGGGATCCACGAGAACCAGGAGTTCACGAACCCGGAGTCGACGCTGAACGCGAACTGCCAGGCGAACGCGGAGACCACGGTGATCACCGCGTACGGGATGAGGATGACCGTGCGCAGGACCGGCCGCAGCCCCCGCAGCGCGTTGAGCATCACCAGCGCGAGCCCGAAGCCCAGGACCAGCTCGACCGCCACCGTGACGACGGTGATGAAGGCGGTGACGCCGAACGAGGTCCACCAGACCGAGTCGGTGAGGATGACGCCGTAGTTGCCCAGGCCGACGAACGACGAGTTCTGAGGGTCGGTGAGGCGGTAGTCGAACAGCGAGTCGTAGATCGCCTGGACGATCGGGTACGCCGTGACCAGCAGCATCACTGCGAAGGCGGGGCCTGCGAGGTACCAGCCGAGCCGGCGCTCGGCCCGCGACTTGTCGTTGCGGTTGCCGGCGGTGGGATCGACGGCGCTGGTGGGTCGGTCCATCGTCGTACTCACAGGCCACCCCCGTCCGACGGCAGCACGGTGGCGACGCAGGAGCGACCGGACAGCAAGGGAGCACGCCGATAGGGATCGTTGCGGGGGATCACAGCAGAGCCTCCTTCCTGAGCACCGCGGTGATGAGCGACGTCGCCGCCTCGTTGGTCGCGCCGGGCGTCACCGAGCCCGGCGGGTGGAAGGTCCGCTGGATGCCGCCGGAGACCTCGGCGTAGTACGGGGTCTGGGGCCGCGGCTCGGCCAGGGCGAGGGAGTCACGGATGAACGGGGCCATCGGGAACTCGGCCACGACCTCCGGGTCGTCGAACACCGAGGGCCGCGAGGACGGGTTGCCGTTCGAGACGAAGTAGTACGACGAGTTCGCCGGGCTGGAGATGCACGTCGTCGCCTCGTAGGCGAGGTCCGGGTGTTCGCTGAACGCGCCCACCCCGAGGTTGATGCCGCCGAGCGGCGGCGCGCTGGGCCGGTCGGGCGTGGTCTGCGGGTAGATCGTCCATCCGTAGTCGTCGGGCACCGACTGCTGCAGCGTGCCCTCCTCGACGGCGGACTTCGCCTTCCCCCAGATGAACGGGTAGTTGACCATGAACGCGGCCGAGCCGGACTGGAAGGACTCCGCGTTGGTGTCCTCGTCGGCCGTCGGGAAGCCGGGCGGTGCGACCCCGGCGTCGCCGAACGCGCGCAGGATCCGTGCGGCCTCGATGCCGGGCGGGGCGTTGAGGCCGAGCTGGACCAGCGCGGGGTCCTCCTCGCCGACGTTCGTGATGATCGAGCCGCCACCGGACTCGACGAGGGCGTTGACCCACACCGTCAGCGACTCGCCCCGGACGCCCTGCGCGGCGATCTGCGTCTGGGCCCGCGAGGCGGCCTGGATGATCTGGTCCCAGGTCACCGGCCTGCTCATGTCCAGACCCATCCCCGCGACCGCGGACTTGCGGTACCAGAGGAGCTGGGTGTTGGCCCAGAACGGCACGGCGACGAGACGGCCCTGCCAGGTCGAGGCCTCGATCGAGCTGGGGAACCGGTCCTCGCGGGCGGCCGCCTCGGCGGCCGGCGGCATCGGCGCGAGGAAGCCGGCCTGCGCGAACTCGGGCACGTAGGGCGGGTCGATGCTCATGATGTCGATCGACGAGTCGTTGGCCGCGAGGCGGCGCACGAGCTGCTGGCGCTGCTCGGACGCCTGCCGGGGCAGGGTCGACGTCGTGATCGTGTAGCGCCCGTCGGAGGCCGCGGTGCAGCGCGCGGCGATCTCGGCCTGACCCCCGTCGTCGGGGTTGATGTACCAGGTGAGCACCGGCGGCCCGGCCGGGCCGGAGCTGCAGGCCGACACCAGAGCGGCCATGACCGCGACCACGACGGTCATGGACCACCGCAGCCGTCGTCGTGGGTGGCCCATTCGGTCATCCCCTCCCCAGCACGGGCGATGGAAGCGCTTCCGGGGGGAGACTGGTGACCCGGGTCTCACAAGTCAAGCGCTCAGAGCGACCGGCTGATGACCCTGTGACGTTTGGGGCAATGTGCTCGCTCATCGGATGCAGTGCCCCCGCTGGCGTCTGGAACCGCTTCCAGCCACATGCCATGCTCCGCCCTGTGACCGGGGACACGGGTGGTGCGCAGGCGCCGCTGCGCTCTGCGTCGCGCGTGACCCTCGACGACGTGGCCCGCCACGCCGGGGTCTCGGCAGCGACGGCGTCGCGCGCCCTGGGCGACGGACCCCACGTCGCGGCGGCCACCCGGGAACGCGTCCGCGCCGCCGCCGAGGAGCTGGACTACGTCGCCTCCCCCGAGGCCACCCGACTCGCGGGCGGGCCGACGGGCCGGGTCGCCGTCCTCGTCCCGCACCCGTCGCGATGGTTCTTCGGTGAGCTGCTCGAGGGCCTCGAGGGCGAGCTGCGCGCCGCCGACCTCGACCTCGTCCTCTTCCGCGTCGGCGGGCCCGAGGAGCGCGCGGCGTTCTTCGCCCGCCTGCCGGCACGGCGCAAGGTGGACGCCGTCGTGGTGCTCACGCCGGTGGACGAGACCGAGCACGCCCGACTCGCGTCCCTCGACGTCGCCGTGGTCGCCGCGGGC
This sequence comes from Actinomycetospora sp. NBC_00405, assembly GCF_036044095.1. Classification (NCBI taxonomy): domain Bacteria; kingdom Bacillati; phylum Actinomycetota; class Actinomycetes; order Pseudonocardiales; family Pseudonocardiaceae; genus Actinomycetospora; species Actinomycetospora sp. NBC_00405. Next base: position 4,247,983 of record NZ_CP107938.1, on the reverse strand, counting down.
GGGCGGGTCGCGCCGTACCCGTCGATCGCCGTCGACGAGCACGCGGCCGGGCGCCAGGCCATGGACCACCTCCTGCACCTCGGGCACCGGAGGATCGGGATGATCGACGTGGAGGACGCCGGGCGGCCCGACGGCCGGCGCGCGGCCTGGGAGGCCGCGCTGCGCGACGCGGGCGTCGAGCCGGACGGGGACCTCCTCGTCACCGTGCCCGCGGACGGGGAGGGCGGCGCCGACGGGATGGCCCGCCTGCTGGGCCTGCGCTCGCCGCCGACCGCCGTGTTCGCCCACAGCGACGAGATCGCCCTCGGCGCGGTGCGCACGCTGCGCCGGGCGGGCCTGCGCGTCCCCGAGGACCTGTCGGTGATCGGGATCGACGACCACCCGCTGGCCGCGCTCACCGACCTCACGACCGTCGCGCAGCCGGTCCGCGAGCAGGGCCGGCGGGCCGGCGAGCTCGTGCAGGCCGCCCTGCGCGGCGAGCTGGACCAGCAGGCCGTGACGCTGCCGACCCGCCTGGTGCTGCGCAGCACCACCTCGCCCCCGGCGGCCCCGCGGTGACCGCGCCGGACCTGCGTCTGCGGGCGCCGACCCCGGAGCTGCTCGCCCTGCCGTGGGAGCGGCCCCTCGGCGAGTGGGACGCGGCCACGGTGCCGTTGCGCGAGCTCCCCGTCGGACCGAGCCGCCACCTCGTGCGGTTCGTCGAGGCCGACGGGACGCTCTGGGCCCTCAAGGAGCTGCCGCCGCGCATCGCGCGCCACGAGTTCGACGTGCTGCGCCACCTCGAGGTCGAGTGCCTCCCGGCGGTGCGCCCGGCCGGGCTCGTCACCCAGCCCGACCACGACGTCGCGATCCTGCTGACCCGCTACCTCGTGGGGTCCTGGCAGTACCGGCGCCTCATCGCGCGGCTGCCCCCGAACCGGCCCGCGCACCGCGCGCGCCTCTTCGACGCCATGGTCGGCCTGCTCGTCGAGCTGCACCGCCACGGCGTCTACTGGGGCGACTGCTCGCTCGCCAACACGTTGTTCACCCGCGACGGCCAGCTCTACGCCGCCCGGCTCGTCGACGCCGAGACCAGCGAGGTGCACCCGTCGCTGTCCGACGGGCAGCGCGCGCAGGACCTGGAGATCCTCGTCGAGAACGTGGCGTCCGGGATGGTCGACCTCGCGGCGAGCCTCGGCCGTCCGCCCGAGATCGAGGACGAGCTCATCGCGGAGGCGATGACGCTCCCGGAGCGCTACGACGCGTTGTGGAACGCGCTGCACGCGACGCCGCAGTTCGCCTTCGGCGACCGCTACCGGGTCGAGGGGACGGTGCGCGAGCTCAACGACCTCGGCTACATCGTCGACGAGGTGAACCTGGCCCCGTCCGGGGACACCGAGGAGGGCGGCGGCGGGCTCGTGCGCCTGCGGATGGCCGTCGGCGACCGCACCCACCACGCCCGGTACCTCAAGGAGCTGACCGGGCTCGAGGTCGGCGAGGGCCAGGCCCGCATCCTGCTGGGCGACCTGCGGGCCCACCAGCGCGCGCTCAGCCGCGACCAGTCCCGGCGCGTCACCGAGGGCGAGGCGATCGCGAGCTGGCTGCACGACGTCCTCACCCCCGGCATGCGGCGCGCGCACGCCGCGGTGCGCCACGTCGGGACTGCGGTGCAGGCCTACTGCGACCTGCTCGAGGTCCGCTGGCTGCTCTCCGAGCAGGCCGGCGCGGACGTCGGCACCGAACGGGCGCTCGAGGCGCTGGCCGAGCGGGCGCCCACGGACTCCGCGGCCCGCGCGCTCGTCGCCGACACCGCGTCCGACATCCCGATCGTCGCCCCCGACCCGGCCGTCCCGCCGGTGCCCCCCGACTGGTGAGTACCGGTGATCAGGGCACGGCGAGCCACACCGCGGCGTCGGGGCCGAGCCGCCCGTCCTCGAGGGGAACGCTGGTGAGCAGCACCTCGTCGTGGGCGGGCAGGTCGACCGGTGCGTCGGACAGGTTGACCACGCAGGCGAAGCCCTGCTCGCGGCGCAGGTGCAGCACCGCGTCGCCGGGGGCCGAGACCCAGGTCAGGTCGCCGTCGCCCAGCGCCGGGTGCGCGCGCCGACGGTCGAGGACTGTGCGGTAGAGCTCGAGCACCGAGTCGGGGTCGCCCTGCTGGCGCGACGCGGCGTAGCGCGCCCACCCCTCGGGCTGCGGCAGCCACGGCTCGGCCGCCCCGTCCGGGCTGAAGCCTGCCGACGCACCCTCCTGGTCCGACCACGGGAGCGGCACCCGGGCGCCGTCGCGGCCGCGGACCGTGTGCCCGGAGCGCTCCCAGGTCGGATCCTGACGTTTCTCGTCAGGAATGTCCTCGACCTCGGGCAGGCCCAGCTCCTCGCCCTGGTAGACGTACATCCCGCCCGGCAGCGCGGCCTCGAGCAGCAGGGCCGCGCGGGCGCGCCGGGTGCCCAGCACGAGGTCGGGGGCGTCGTCCGAAGCCGGCGGCACCGCAGACGTCGGGACGTTCTCCGGCTCGCGGGCGGGCCGCCCGTAGCGGCTCGGGTGGCGGACGACGTCGTGGTTCGACAGCACCCAGGTGGCCGACGCGCCGACCCCGCGCAGGTGGCCGGTGGTGACGTCGATGGCCTCGCGCAGCGCCGTCGGGTCCCAGGGCGCGACGAGGTAGTCGAAGTTGAACGCGGTGTGCAGCCGGCCCGGCGCCACGTACCGGGCGAGCCGCTCCGGCGCGGGCGTCCAGGCCTCGGCGACGAACATGCGGTCGCCGGGGTAGGCGTCGGCCACCCGCCGCCACGACTCGTAGATCTCCAGCACCCCGTCACGGTCCACGAACGGGTGCCCGCCCGGGGCGTAGCTGCGCCCGAGCATGTCGTCGGCGTCGCCGAGGTCGGGCAGCCCCGCGTCCTTGACCAGCCCGTGCGCGACGTCGATGCGGAACCCGTCGACGCCCCGGTCGAACCAGAACCGCAGGACCGCCTCGAACTCGGCGGCGACGTCCGGGTGCGCCCAGTTCAGGTCGGGCTGCCCGGGGTCGAACAGGTGGAGGTACCAGGAGCCAGCCGTCCCGTCCGGATCCGGTACGCGCGTCCACGCCGACCCTCCGAAGTGCGAGCGCCAGTTGTTGGGCGGCTCGGCGCCGTCGGGGCCCGACCCCGGCCGGAAGACGTAGCGGTCGCGCGCACCGGGCTCGTCGGCGAGCGCGGCCCGGAACCACACGTGCTGGTCGGACGTGTGGTTCGGGACGATGTCGGGGATCAGCCGCAGCCCGTGCTCGTGGGCGTCGACGATCAGCTTCTCGGCGTCCGCCACGCTGCCGTAGGCCGGGTCGATCGCCCGGTAGTCGGCGACGTCGTAGCCGGCGTCGGCCTGCGGCGAGGCGTACCAGGGATTGATCCACAGCGCGTCGACGCCGAGGTCGGCGAGGTACGGCAGCCTCTCGCGGATGCCCGCGATGTCACCGATCCCGTCGCCGTCCGCGTCGGCGAAGCTGCGGATGTAGACCTGGTAGATGACGGCGTCGCGCCACCAGGGCGTGTCGGGCACAGACGGCTCCCGGGTCGATCGTGGGGGGACGGCCCCTCCCACGATGCCCGATGAGCCCGGCCTCAGGCGCGGACCGTGGCGCGCTCCTCGATCTCGTCGTCCTCGTACTCGTCCTCGAACTCGTCGTACTCGTCCTCGAGGTCCTCCGGCGCGGTGATCTCCTCCGGCGCCGGGGCCTCGTCGATGCCCTCGGGAGCGCGGTGGGCGCGCAGCGTCTCGGTGGCCCGGCGCAGCATCTCCAGCGCCTGCGCGGCGAGACGGACGACGAACGCGAGGAAGAGGCGCGCCTGCTCCATCACGAACGCGACCGCCGCGCCCGCGCTGCTCTGCCCCTCGGGGGCGGCCTCCTTCGTGCCGCCCGCGCTGCCCGTGCTCTCGCCGAGACGGTCGGCCAGCCCGTCGACCTTCTCGACGGCGCGGTCGACCACGGCGGCCAGGACGCGGCCGGCGAGCACGGGGAGCATGCGCTTGGCGGCCTCGCCCAGGACCTGGTTGCTCATCTGACGGGGACCGGGGGTGGTGCCGTTGGTGGTCATCGCGCCCGACGTTAGGCGTGCACAACCGGATCGACACTCCCCCGACGGCACCCACCCCGGTGGCACCTGCCCGTCCCCGCTCGCATCCGGACCAGGCCTACACCGGACGCTCGAGCATCTCCCGGAGCGCGGCGTCGATGAACGCGGTGTCGTCCGGGTTCTGCCCGCCGCCCGCGAAATGGCCCCACACGCCCGGGATGACGCGGACGTCACCCTGCGGGATGTGCTGCGAGGCCCAGACCTCGTCCTCGGGCGGGAAGTAGAGGTCCTTCTCCGCCGGCATCGCGAGCAGCGGACAACGGATGGAGCTCAGCGCCGCCACCGTGTCGCCGTCGAAGCCGGGGGTCTGCCCGACGTCGCCGTGCTCCCACGTCCACAGCATCGTGAGCAGGTTGTTCGGGTCGCGTCCGTCGAGCCAGAAGCCCTCCCAGAAGCCGACGAGGAAGTCCTCGAGCGAGACGAACCCGAGCCGGCGCCACTCCTCCTGCCAGTAGAACGCCTGCGAGAAGCCCCAGCCGGCGTAGATGCGGGCGAACGCGCGGAGCCCGCGCAGGGGCGGCGCGTCCGGCGCGTACCACCCGTCGGCGAAGGCGGCGTCCGTGCGCATCGCCTCGCCGAGCGAGTAGAGGAAGACCTTGTTGTGGTCCGCGGTGACGCTCGACCCGCAGAACGGGACGGCCCGCTGGACCATCTCGGGGTGGCTCACCGCCCACTGGTAGGTCTGGCCCGCGCCCATCGACCAGCCGGTGACCAGCGCGAGGGTCTCGATCCCGAAGTGCTCGGTGACGAGACGGTGCTGCGCGGCGACCTGGTCGTGGAACGTGACGAACGGGAAGCGCGCGCGGTCGTGGGGCATCGGCTGGTTGCTCGGCGAGCTCGACAGCCCGTTGCCGAGCATGTTCGGGACGATGATGAACCACTCGGCGGGATCGAGCGCCATGCCCGGCCCGATGAGCCATTCGTTGTCGGTGTGCCACCCGGAGAACCAGGTCGGGTAGACGATCGCGTTCGACCGGTCGGCGTTGAGCGTGCCGTAGCTCCGGTAGGCCAGCCGGGCGTCCGGGAGCGTCATGCCGTGCTGGAGGACGACGTCGCCGAGCGGGAAGTGCTCGGCGTCGGTGGGTGGCGGCATGCGTGGGCCCTCTCGGTCGACGGTGACCCCCGACGCGCATCGGAGCACGCCGGCGGGCCGTGCCGTCGCCGCCGGGCGTGATCGTCACGAGACCGCAATCTCCGCGGCCCGGTGGCAGCATGGAAGGCGATGCGGCAGCCGGGGCGACGGGAACGTCTGTGCGCCGCGCGCGAGCGCGACGGCGACACGTGCCTCTGGTGTGCGCGCCGCCTGACCGGCACCGTCGCCGCCACCACCGACCACGTCGTGCCCAAGGTCAAGGGCGGGCCGTCGTGGCTGGAGAACGAGGTCGCCGCCTGCCGCCGCTGCAACGGCGAGCGCGGGCACCGCGGGGCGGTGGAGTGGCTCGAGGAGTGCGAGCGACGCGGCTGGTCGCCCGACCCCGTCCGCCTGGAGCGGGTGCTCGTGTCGCTGGCCGACGCCATCGCCGAGCGGGGTGGTCAGCGCCGCGCGAGACCGCACCTCGACGCGCAGCTGCGCCGGCTGCGCAAGCGCTGGCCCTCGGCGGCCTAGCGGTCCCCGTAGGCGGCGTCGAAGAAGGCGAGCTCCAGGTCGACGGTGCGCCGGAAGACCTCGCCCATGCGTTCGCGGGCGTCGGCGGTGGCCGCGACGCGGTCGGTCTCGGCGCGCAGGAGGCCGACCCAGGCCGTGAACCCGGACCCGCGGTGCAGGTCGATCCACTCGCGGTGCAGCCAGTCGGGCGGCGCGGCGTCGGGGCGGGCGGCCCAGTCGAGGTAGAGCCACTCGGCGACGAGCAGGACGGTCAGCGCGACGCCGTAGTCACCCGACCGGCGGGCGCCGTCCATGAGGTCGAGGAAGCCCTGCGTGGGCGGGAGCGGCTCCACCGGCGTCGTGACCCCGAGGCGTCCGAGGGCGCGCGCGAAGTAGTCGTCCTCGTCCGAGGCGACGAGCCCGAGCTGGCGGGCGATGGCCAGGCGGGCCTCCGTGCTGTCCGCGGAGGCCACGGCGGCGCCGAGCAGGGCGACGAACCGGTCGAGGAACAGGGCGTCCTGGGCGAGATAGCGCGCGAGGACGGCGTCGTCGACGGTGCCCGCCCAGAGCTCGCCGACGAACCGGTGGCCGGTCGCGGCGTTCCAGGTGGTCGACGTCGCGGCGCGCAGGTTCTCGGAGAAGCTCACGCCTCACTCCGGTCTCGAGGATGCGGCTTTCCTGGCGTTGAGTGCCAGCGTGGACGCAGGGCTTGCACCGGCCCCCACCCATATGGCGCGGCCCGGGCACCGGCGAGCGGGGCGTCGCCGATGACCGGGCCGCGGGGCATCCGGGCGCGCGCGGGAGGCCACGCACAGCCCGGGGGTGCTCAGCGGGCGAACTCGTCGGGGTCGGGACCCAGGCGCTCCGCCTTCTCCATGCTGTTGATCGTGTTCATCTCGTCGTCGGAGAGCTCGAAGTCGAAGATCGCGAAGTTCTCGCGGATGCGCTCCGGGGTCACCGACTTCGGGAAGATGATGTTGCCGAGCTGGATGTGCCAGCGGAGCACCACCTGCGCGGGGGACTTGCCGTGCGCCTGCGCGATGTCGGCGAACTCGGGGGCGTCGAGCAGGCCCTTGCCCTGGCCGATCGGGCTCCACGCCTCGGTGCGGATGCCGTGGCGCTCGTGGTACGAGCGCAGGCCCGCCTGCTGCATGTGCGGGTGCAGCTCGATCTGGTTGATCGCGGGCACCGTCTCGGTCTCGGAGAGGATCCGGTCGAGGTGGTGCGGCTGGAAGTTCGAGACGCCGATCGTGCGCGTCTTCCCGTCGGCCTTCGCCTGCTCCAGGCCCTTCCACGTGTCGACGTAGAGGTCCTTGCCCGGCAGCGGCCAATGGATGAGGTAGAGGTCGACGTGGTCGAGCCCCATCACGCGCAGGCTCTCGTCGAGCGCCTTCTGCGAGTCCTCGTAGCCGTGGTTCGAGTTGTTGCACTTCGTCGTGATCCACAGCTGGTCACGCGGGATGTCGGACTTGGCGACGGCCTCGCCGACCTCGGCCTCGTTGCCGTACATCTGCGCGGTGTCGATGTGGCGGTAGCCGGCGTCCAGCGCCGCCATCACCGTCTCCGCGGTGTCCGACGGGTCGATCTGGAACACGCCGAACCCCAGCTGCGGGATGGTCGTGCCGTTGTTCAGTTCGATACCGGGGACGTCACTCATGCGGGTCGATTACCCGGGACCGTCCGGTCCTCAACCAGCGGTGTGAGCGGTCGTCGGCGCCCGGACACCGACGACCGCCCACCGGCTACGCCGTGGCGAAGGCGCCGAGGGTGGCGTTCGGGCGGACGCCGGCGAACGAGCGGTGCCAGGTCCGGTAGTAGGCGATCTCCTCGTCGCTGCGCAGCTCCCAGCCGTGCTCGACCGTCGGCGCCTCCGCGTCCTGCGCGTCCTCCTTGGCCTTCTCCTTCTCCACGAGCTTGGCGAGCACGTCACCGGCGCCGGAACCGTCACCGAACTGCTCCTTGCCGCGCCAGATGATGTCGTAGGGCACCATCCCGTCGAACGCCTCGCGCAGCAGCTGCTTCTCGGTCCGCTCGTGGATCTTGAGCTTCCACTCCGCGGGCAGCGCGAGCATCTCGCGCATCACCGTGGCGTCGAGGAACGGCACCCGCGCCTCGAGCCCGTAGTTCATCGTGGCGCGGTCGCAGCGCTGCAGGTTGAGCTCGTGGAGGCTCTCGATGGAGCGCACCAGCTCGGCCTGCAGGGTGTCCGGGGTGGAGAACTCGTCGCTGTGCACGTACTCGTAGCCGGCGAACAGCTCGTCGGCGCCCTCGCCGGTGAGCACCACCTTGACGTGGCGCACGGCCTCGCGGGCCAGCAGCAGGTTGGGCACCGCGGAACGCACCAGCGCCGGGTCGAAGTGCTCGATCACCGTGACCGCCTCGTCGAGGGCCTCCTCGAGGTCCTCGGGGGTCGGGACGATCTCGTGGTGCTCGGTGCCCAGGTACTCGGCCACCGCGCGGGCCGCCAGCAGGTCGGCCGAACCCTCGGTGCCCACGGCGAAGGTCGGCAAACGCTCGCCCTTCTCCTGCGCGACCTTCGCCGCGATCGCCGCGACGATCGCGGAGTCCAGACCGCCGGAGAGGAACACCCCCACCGGCACGTCGCTCATCATGTGACGGCGGATCGAGTCCGAGAGCACGTCGCGGATGTGCCCGAGGTCCTCCTCGGTCCACTGCTTGTCCGGCGCGAGCCGCGCCGGGCGGACCTCGACCGGCACCGCGTCGGCGAACCGGACCATCGCGCCCTCGGCGACGTCGTGGCCGGCGATGCCCGGGGTCCACACGTGTCCGGGCGGGAACGCCTCCACATACGGCTGGTCCTCCGGGTCGAACGCGCGCAGCTCACTGGCGAAGATCGTCGTCCCGCCCAGGCGCGCCCAGTACAGCGGCTTGATCCCGATCGGGTCGCGCGCCACCGCGCCGCGCCCGTCGGTGTGGGCCATGGCCAGCGCGAACATCCCGCGCACCTCGTGCAGCGCCGCCGAGCCGTCGCGCAGCACCAGCCGGAACGCCGACTCCGTGTCCGAGTCGGTGGCGAAGCGGACCTCCGAGAGCACGTCCCGGATGTCCTCGTGGTTGTAGATCTCGCCGTTGCCGACCACGTACGCCGAGTCCGTGTCATCGGCGATCGGCTGCTTGCCGCCCGTCACATCCATGATCGACAGACGCTGGTGGCCCAGCCACGCGTTCTCCAACTGGATCCGGCCGGTGTCGTCAGGCCCTCGGTGGTGGATTCGAGCGAGCATCCGCTCGCATTTCTCGGCATCGATCGAACCGTAGGCAGCGACGATTCCGCACACGTGTGCTCACGCATCCTCGTATCGGGGTCGTTGTCCAGACAACCACGATCTACGCCGCCACGCGCCGTATCGGGGCACGCGTCACGTGGCCTTAACGGTCAAGGCCCGTCAGCGCCAGGCGAACACCGGCTGCTCGAGCCCGTCGACCCGCGTGGTCCGCCCGTGCAGCGCGACCTCGCGGAACTGCAGCAGCACGGCGCCGGTGGGGGCGTGGATGTAGTGACCGACGAGTGGCATCTGCACCACGGGCCGCGGCGACTCCTCGATCGCCAGGTAGCGCGGCTCGACGTCGAGCTCGTCGAACGTGATGTGGAAGAGCTCGGAGACCTCGTCGGGCGAGGGCACGAGGTCGGCGACCGCGCCGGGCCCGGCCATCACCACCGGGGTGATCACGAAGCCGGAGCGGGTCGGGTAGTCGTCGAGCATCCCGAGGACCGCGTCGGGACCGAGGGTGAGCCCGAGCTCCTCGTCCAGCTCGCGGAGCGCTGCGGTGACCGTGTCCTCGCCGGGGTCGACCGAGCCGCCGGGCAGCGCGAACTGACCCGGGTGGTCGCGCAGCTTCGAGGTGCGCCTCGTCAGCAGCACCCCCGGCCCGCGCTCCGGGTCGTCGAGGACGACGACGGCGACGGCCGCCCGGCGCAGGTCGGGGCGCTCGGCGACGCGCCGGTCGTCACGGTCGTGGCCGCGGACCCGCGCGGCCACCTCGGCCGCGGAGGGAGGTGTCATCCCCAGAAGATGCCGGTCGGATCGGCGTCGATGATGTCGAGCAACGGCGCGGGCGAGCCGGCCTTCGTCTCGTCCGGGTAGCGGTGCCAGCGTCCGCTGGAGTCCGGCCAGAGCAGGATCCAGCGGTCCTCGTCGGGCACCAGGCGCAGCTGGGCGAGGGGTTCGGTGGTCCAGTTGGTGCCCAGCTCGGGGAACACCGGCGCGCGCCGGACCGAGATCGTGATCCGGCCGGCGCGCTCGGTGTACGAGATGCGCAGCGAGTCGCGCTGCGCCTCGGGGACGCGACGGGCGCACCACTGCCGCACGAGTGCGCGGTGTTCGTCGGGGACCTCCACGGGCGTCACTGTGACACGCCCGCCCCGGCGCCCGGGAGTGCCCCGCACCACCGATCAGCCCACAGCCGACAGCCGGAGCCCGACGACCACCCGGTCCACGCCGGACGGGCGCGGCCTGCCAGCATGCGCCGTCGAGCAGGGCGGGCGAGCCGGGACGACGACCGGGACGAGAGGGGCGAGGCGTGGGCGCTGGGACACGCCGCGGGAGGGCTGCGCGGACCGGTGCCGGCGCGCTCCTCGGGATCGGGCTCGTGCTGGGTGCGGCCGCGTGCGGCGGCGCCGCGACCCAGCCCGGTGCGGCACCGCCGGCCGCCGCGACCTCCGCGGCGCCCGCGACCCCGGACCCCGCCGTGCGCCCCTACTGCGACACCGTCACGCGCGTGCAGGGCGAGCAGGCCGCCCCCGGCGCGGGCCAGGGCGGGGTGCCGACGTCCTCGGCCGCCGCCCGCCAGCAGGTCGCCGACCTCGTCGCCGTCGCTCCGCCCGAGATCGCCGGCGACTGGCGCACGGTGCAGTCGCTGACCGACCAGGCGCTGGCCTCGCTCGCCGACACCGGCGGCGACCCGTCCCGCATCGACCGCGCGACCCTCGACCGCCTCCAGCGCGAGGCCCAGCCCGCGGTGACCCGCATCCAGGAGGTCACCCAGCAACGTTGCGGCATCACCTTCCGTCCACCGGGCTGAGGCAGCGCAGCCGCAGCGAGGGTCACCCTCGCTGCGTCACACGCAGCCGAGGCGTCCCTCGCTCCACGTGCGGCGAGAGGGATGGATCGAGCGAGGGTCACCTTCCCTGCGCCCCAAGCAGCTGAGGCGTCCCTCGCTCCAGACCCCGAGCCCCGCCGACACTGGCCGCCGGGGCGGCGGAAACCTACGGTCACGCCCGTGACCGAGTCCATCAGCCGCTTCCCCGTCGTCGAGCTCGACGAGCTCCCCGACGACCTCCGCGAGCGCGTCGGCGCCATCGCCGAGCGCTCGGGGTTCGTCCCCAACATCTTCCGCGCCCTCGGCCACCGGCCGGCGGAGCTGCGGGCGTTCCTCGACTACCACGACGCGCTCATGGAGCGGGAGTCCCCGCTGTCGAAGGCCGAGCGCGAGCTGGTGATCGTCGCGACGTCCGGCGCCAACCACTGCACCTACTGCGTGGTCGCCCACGGCGCGATCCTGCGCGTCCGCAGCAAGGAGCCCGAGCTCGCCGACCACGTCGGCATCAACCCCTACGGCGCGTCGCTCGACCCGCGCCGGCGCGCGGTCGTCGACCTGGCGCTGTCGCTGGCCCTCGAGTCGGCCTCGCTCAGCGAGGACGACCTCGACGACGCCCGCGACGCGGGCCTGTCCGACGAGGAGATCTGGGACATCGGGGCGATCACCGCCCTGTTCGCGATGTCCAACCGTCTCGCGCACCTCACGGCGCTGCGCCCCAACGCCGAGTTCTTCGGCATGGGCCGCGAGCCACGAGGGTAGGCCGCCTCCATGAGCACCACGGTCGCAGTACTCGGCACCGGGATCATGGGCGCGGGGATGACCCGCAGCCTGCTCCGCGAGGGCCTCGAGGTCACCGTCTGGAACCGCAGCACCGAGAAGGCGAAGCCCCTCGCCGACGACGGTGCACGGGTGGCGGAGACGGCGGCCGAGGCGGTCGCCGGCGCCGACGTCGTCCTCACGATGCTCTTCGACACCGACGCCGTGGCGCAGACGATCGAGCCGGTCCTCCCGCGGTTCCGCGACGGCGCGGTGTGGGTGCAGGCCAGCACGGTCGGCATCGAGGGCACCGACCGGCTCGCCGCGCTCGCACGCGACGCCGGCGTCGACTACCTCGACACCCCGATGCTGGGCACCAAGGCGCCCGCCGAGAACGGTCAGCTGGTGGTGCTGGCCTCGGGTCCGTCGTCGCTGCGGGACACCGTGGCGCCTGTCTTCGGCGCGATCGGCTCACGCACCCAGTGGGTGAGCGAGACGATCGGCGACGCCAGCAGGCTCAAGCTCGCCATCAACGCCTGGATCGGCGTCATGGTCAACGGCATCGCGCAGTCGATCGCGCTCGCGCGCGGGCTGGGGGTCGACCCGCAGCAGTTCCTCGACGCCGTCGACGGCGGCGCGGTGAACGCGCCGTACGTGCAGCTCAAGGGCAAGGCCATGATCGACGGCGATTACACGCCCTCGTTCGAGCTCGACGGCGTCATCAAGGACACCGACCTGATCACCGCGGCGCTCCGCGAGGCCGGGGTGGACACCACGCTGGCGACCGCGGTGCGCGACCGACTCGCCGCCGCGTCGTCCGACGGCCACGGCAGCGAGGACATGGCTGCCGTCGTCCACGCCTACTGACCCCCTCCGTGCGTGATCTTCTCGGCGATAGCCGGGAAGATCACGCACGAGGGATCAGGCGCCGGGGGTGTTGCGGGCCAGGTCGAGGGCGTACTGCGGCCAGAACTCGCCGGCGGAGGGGGCCCCGCGGCAGTCGCCGTCGGAGTCGCCCGGCTCCTTGACCCAGAGGAACGCCGCGACCTGCGGCGATCCGGTGTCGCGCGTGGGCGGGGTGCCGAGCGCACGGCCCGGCGGGTTGCACCAGGTCGGCTGCTCGGACCCGTTGTAGGTGCCGTTGCCGTTGCGGCTGGTGTCGATGACGTAGCGGGCGCCGCCGAGCTGGTCGGAGACCCGGTTGCCGTAGGCCTCGACCTGCTCGGTCTCCATGAAGTTGGCGACGTTCAGGGCGAAGCCGGCGGCGTCCGCGACCCCCGCCTTGCGCAGCCCGTCGGCGAGCTTGCCGATGTCGGTGACGAAGCCCGGGTTGCCGGCGTCGATGTAGACCTCGCCGCCCGCGCCCGTGAGCGTGCGCACCGCCTCGGCCAGCAGCTCCTCGCGGCCCTCCTGCTCGCCCTGGCCCTCGCAGTTGGTCAGCGTCTGCGGGAGGGCGTCGGGCTCGAGGACCACCACCGACCGGGTGCCGCCCATGCCGCGGGCGAAGGCGCTCAGCCACTCGCGGTAGGCGCCCTCGTCCCCGGCGCCGCCGCTCGAGTACTGCCCGCAGTCGCGGTTGGGGATGTTGTAGGCCGTGAGGACCGGGGTGCGGCCGGCCGCGCGGGCCTGCGACACCACGCCGGCCACCTCGCCCTCGACGCCGCCGGTCTCGCCGGTGGGCCAGATCGCCAGGGGCTGGCGCGCGATCTTCTCGAGTGCCGCGGCGTCCTCGGTGCGTCCCTCGGAGCGCCACTGCTCGATCTGACGAGCGGCGGACGACGACGGGTCGACCCAGAACTCCGAGGCGGCCGGGGCGACCGGTGGGGCGCCCTCGGAGCCTCCCTCGCCGGAGTCGCCGCTGCAGGCGGCGACGCCCAGGGCGGTGGCGACGACGGTCACGGCGGCCACCCCGGCCACGAGCCATCCGCGGCGGGTCCGGCGGGAGCCATCGCGGCGCTCGGCACCGCGGGTCTCGGCACCGCGCGGCTCGGCACCGCGCGGCTCGATCCGGATGGGCTCGGTGTCGGCTTCCGGCATCCCCGGCATCTTCTCCGGCAACTTCGACACCTCCGCTCCACCGCGTCGTCCGTGCGTCTCACGTGCCACCGTCGTGCCACCCCCGGGCGTGTCGTCCATTCGGACCTAGGCTCCCAGGCCACCCCGTGGCGCCGGTGTGGGGGGAGGCGCCGCCCGACGCGGCCGGCCGTCCGCTCACCCGGCTGTCACCCGAGCAGGGGCCCGGATCGCGATCGTCGAGCTCCCCGACCCGCCGGGAGCGAGCGACGGGGGTCACGATGCGGCCGCCGGCCCGGCCTCCGGTACCTCGACCCAGCGCGCCTGGGACGGCACGCCGCGGTCGTCCACGAGGAAGAGCATGTAGCGGCCCGCGGGGGCGAGCGTGCGGTCCTCCGGCAGGGTCACCGAGACGCCGGTGTCGGTCTTCGTCATGTCCAGCGCGATCGAGCGCTGCCCGACGTCGGTGACGTGGGTCGACGCCATCGGCGCCATGAGGCGGGCGCTGGTGATGCGCGCGGCGTCGGGCGTCGGGACCTCGGCGGTGCGCCCGAGCGCGAGCGTCGTGGGGGCCTCGCCGACCGTCGGCTGCGGCCCGCGGAACAGGTACGGCGGCGTGTAGATCTCGATGCGCTGCTCGAACGTGCCGGGGATCGTGCCGGCGGCGTCGTCGAACAGGGGATCCGAGCCCACCGTCATGACGCGCCCGTCGGGCAGCAGCATCGACGCCGAGTGGTAGTTCCGGCCCACCTGCGGGTCCGCGGCGTAGTCGAGCGTGTTGGTCGCCGGCCGGTAGAGGCGCGCGTTGTGGTTGTTGGAGTTGCCCTTGCCGCGATAGTCGCGCGACCCGTTGCTGATCAGCAGCGAGTCGTCCGGCAGCGTCGTCAGGTTCGGGTAGCGCGTGCCCTCGGGCAGCATCGGCCCCGGCGTCCACGTCGGGTTCGGGCTCTTGAGGTCGATCGTGTCGATCCGGGCGCTCGACCGCGGGCTCTCGCCGACGCCGCCGCCGCCGACCACGGCCACCCGCTGATCCTGAACGGGGCCGACCCAGGCCGAGCCCGCGGTCTCCAGCAGATCGGGGTCACGCATGCCGGGGATCGGCGTGAAGATGTTGTTCTCGAGGTTCCACATGCCCGGGACGCGGCCGAGCTCCGACGAGCCGTACCCGGCGTTCGCGCCGGAGTAGAACAGCTGGTCCTCGCGCGCGGTCTGGAACAGCGCCGGGTAGGTCGGGAAGTACTGGGTGAGGTCCTTGCGCTCGGTCCACCGCCGGGTGGCCGGGTCGTAGATCTCGTTCTGCCCGTTGAGGATCTCGCCCGTGCCGTCGAGACCCGAGACCGCGATGACGCTGCCGTTCGCGAGCGGCGTCAGCGTCGGGTACCAGCGCTTGAAGAACATGTCCCCGACGCGCTCGTAGGTCTCGGTGAACGGGTTGAACTCGTAGGTCTCCTCGATGCCCTGGTAGTCCTGCTTCTCCATGGTCATCGCCTGGCCGAGGGCGTAGATGTTCTGCCCCTCGACGGGGGTGAGCCCACCCACCGAGTACTGCTTCGGGCCGACGGCCACGTACTGCGGACCGGGCGCCACGGCCTCGGCGAAGACGATGGTCTCGCTGGCGGTGACCGTCGCGCCGCGTCGCGTCGCGACCTTGTTCGCCGGCTGCACCGTGAACGCGTGGCCTGCGCGGTAGACGAGGCCCTCCGGCGAGAGGAACTCCGTGCCGGCGGGGAAGGTGCGCGGCGCCGCGTCCGGGTCCTCGTTCTTGACCGTCACGCCGCCGGCGGCGTTGACCACCGCACCGTCGAGGCGCTCGTAGCGCTGGGTGCCGCCCGCGATGAGCAGGTTGCCGTTGCCCAGGAACGTGTGGCCGGCGCAGAACATGTCGTCGGGCGTGGGGATGACGCGGCTACGTCCCGTCGCGGGGTCGTAGACGAGGCTCTTGAAGGTCCCCGCGTTGAACATGTCCTCCTTGTTGCCGGAACCGGCGATGAGGAGGATGCGCCCCGTCGGGAGCACGGCCGCGTGGATCGCGTTGACCTTCTGGTCGTCGGGGAGGTCCACGACGTCCCACTTGCCGAACTGCTCCTTGTACTCCTGGCTGTTGATCAGCTGCTGGTGCCGGAGCTCGGAGATCCACGCCCAGGCCGGCGGGACGTTCACGCCGAGCATGACCGCGGGGACGACGACGAGGAGCAGGAAACGCTTGACCCGCCTGGTCAGCCCCTGCTCGATCAACTCGCCTCCGTCCGTCGCCCTTCGATGTCCGGCGGCACCCCTGCGGGTTCCTGCCGGGCAGGACCGGCCACCGCGGCCAGTGCCACCACACGCACGGCGACCGTCGGTGCATTGACCGAGCCGGTGTCGGGCGCGCGGCTCCCACCGTCTCGTCCGTCGTGTCGCTTTGCTGTTTCGTTACCGATGCTAGACCCCACCGAGACCGGCATCACGGCCTCGGTCCCCTCGGCCTCGAGCTCCGCCGGGGTGGAGAACAGCATCGGCGGGCGCTCGCGACGCGGGCCGGGGCGCGGGGTCCGCTCGGGGCCACGGCCCGGGGCGGCGTCCGGACGGGGTGCCGGCGACGGCGGGGTCGGACGGCCGACCGGGGTCTCGCCCGGGCGCCCGTCGGGCCGCGGCGCGGGCGGCGGCGGGACCGCACCCTGGTGCTCGGCCGCGGGGGCGACGTAGCGGCCGCCGTGCTCGGCGGCCGCCGGACGCTCGCCCGGACGGACCGGCGGGGCCGGGAACGGGCTGGGCGCCGGACGCGGCGTGGGCCGGGGACGCGGTTCCGGGGCCCCGCCGGGGGGACGTGCTCCCGGCGGGACGGCGGACGGTGCGGGCGGCGGGCCGGCGGGACGCGGGGGCCCTGCGGGGCCTGCGGGGCCTGCGGACCCGGGTGGGGTCCGGGCCGCGGCGGCTGGCCGGGCTGGCCCTGCGGTCCGGGCTGGCCCTGCGGTCCGGGCTGGCCCTGCGGTCCGGGCTGGCCCTGCGGTCCGGGCTGGGGCGCCGGGCCCGGCGTGGGGCGCGCCCGCGGCACCGGGGACGGCGTGGGGTCCACGACGGGGGTGTCGTCGCGGGCGTGGCGACGGCCCGGGGTGGGCCGGTCCGGGGTGGGCCGGTCCGGGCGTCCGTCGCGCGGGGTCGGCTTCGGGGCGCCGTCGGTCCCGGCCCGGCGGTCGCGGCCGGCGAGCGAGGCGGTGCGGACCCAGCCGGCGGGCAGGTCGCCCTCGGAGACGGCCCCGGTGCGGTCGGCCTCGCGCGCCCCGACGCCGGCGGGCACGGCCTCCGGGCGGGGCGAGCGGCGGGTGGCGGTGCCGGCCGCGAGCAGGGCGTCGAGCGCGGCGCGCTCGAGAGATTCGGTGGTGATGCCCGAGCGGCCGTCGGGCAGCACGGCGGGCGGCGCGGCGTCGATGGCCGGTTGGCGGCCGACGATGCGCTCGACCAGGCACAGCACGGGCGGCGCGAGGCAGGCGGCCAGCGCGACCGCCGGCCACAGCAGCACGGCGGGCGCGGCGTAGCCCTGCAGGATCGCGAGCACGATCGCGCCGATGAGCAGCGCCGCCCACTGCAGGTGACGGCGGAAGGTCAGGATGTGGTCGGCGCTGGACGACAGGCCCTTCGGCGTGACGACGAACTTGGCCGGCAGCCGCAGGATCGTCGCGATCAGGGACGCCGCGAAGATCGGCGCCGCGAAGATCGACATCAGCATGCCCTTGATGCCCGAGGAACCCTCGGGCTCGTAGGGGCTGACGTTGTAGCGGCGGTTGCGCAGGTAGACCCAGAGCTGGAACGCGGTCGCGTCGATGTAGAGCGCCAGCCACAGCTGCACCGGCACGACCACGCCCTGGACGCCCAGGGCCAGGAAGAGGCAGGCGTTGACCGCGCCGAGCACCCAGCCGATGGCCATCGACGGGTAGAACGTCGTGATCAGGACGTAGTGCAGCGCCCGGCCCGGCGAGAGGCGCGGCAGCCGGAAGATCATCTCCTTGAGCAGCACCTCGAAGGTGCCGCGCGACCAGCGCATCTGCTGGGAGAAGAAGTCGCCCCAGGACGACGGTCCCTCGCCGACCGCCAGCACGTCGGGGGTGTAGACCGACTTCCACCGCCGCCCGGACGCCGGGTTGCGCCGCGTGTGGAACTTCAGGCCGGTGGCCATGTCCTCGGTGATCGAGTCCGAGAGGCCGCCGACGGCCCGCAGCGCGCTGATCCGGATGGCGTTGTTCGTACCGACCAGCATCGCGGCGTTGTAGCGGTTCGCCGCGCGCTGGATCAGCGAGTGGAACGGGAACTGCTGCGACTCCGCCGCGCGCGTCACGAACGTCTCGTCGTTGGCGTAGCACTGGGGGCCCACGACGTAGGCGACGTCCGGGTCGCGGAAGTAGCCGAGGATCCGCTCGGCGTAGTTGGGCAGCGGCACGTGGTCGGGGTCGACGGAGAGGAAGACCTCGTACGAGTCGCCGTGCTCGGACACCCAGGCGTTGTAGTTGCCGTGCTTGGTCTTGGCCTTGAACGCGCCCTTGCGCTGGTTGTACTTCTCGATCCCCTTGCGGGTGAAGTGGTTGACGCCCAGCTCGCGGCACATCGCCTTGACGTCCGGGTCGTCCCCCTCGTCGAGGATCCAGACGTCGAGGATCCCGTCGTACTGGATGCGCAGCGCCGCCTGGAGCGTGCCGCGCACGACGTCGATGGGTTCCTTGCTCGGCACGATCGTCGTGAGGAAGGCGATGCGCTGGTCCGGCCGCGGGGGCACGGGCACCGGGTCGCGGGAGATCACCGAGGCGAGCGACAGCGAGAAGACGTTGATCAGCCGCAGGAGCTCCATGAGACCGATCGAGCCGATGACGACCCAGTTCGCGTAGATCGCGAAGGTCGAGCCGAAGACCGGCGGCCGGTGCGAGGGGTGCAGCAGCCAGAGGAAGAAGAGGGCCTCGAAGGCGAGGTTCAGACCGGCGACGAGCAGGGACCGGGCGACCCGACCGCGACCGTGCACGGCGTCGACCCCGCGGTAGGCCACCCGGTAGGCGCCCTCGGCGGGGTCGGGCTCGCGGATCGGCCCGGCGAGCTGGGAGAACTCCTGGATGCGTCGGCCGACGACGAGTTCGGACTCGTCGACCTCATCCGGGGGTCGCTCGGCAAGAAGGGTCATCGGCCGTTTCGTCTCGATTCTCGCGACACCGAGTGGTCGGTCGTCACGAGCCTCCCGTCGTCATCACGGCCCCTCACGGGCCCGCGAGGGGCGGTCGCCGCCGACGTGCGGTCCTCCCGTCGGTCATCTCCTCGCCGGAACCGTCGTGGTCAACGGTCCCGGAAAACGGTAAGGCCATCACCCACCGTGCTCACCCAGGGGGACGTTCTTCGGCCGGTCCGGGCCCCGGCACCCCGAAACATCGCACAACGTTGGCCCGTTCGAGGGAGACCGCACCGTCGTCACCCGCAACGACACCCATCCGTGACCGATGACGCACGGTAGTGCGGTCACGACCGACCGGCGCCACCGGGTGGGAGGTCGTGACGCTCCACGGCGGCCAGTCCGCCGTCGCGGATCTCGGCCGTCATGTAGGTGCAGACGGGCTCACGACGGCGCTCGGTGGGCGAGCCGGGGTTGAGCAGGCGGACCCCGCCGGGGGTCGTCGAGTCCCACGGGATGTGGCTGTGCCCGAACACGAGCACGTCGACGGGGGTGTCGCCGTCCGGCCCGAACCGGGCGTCGCAGCGGCGCTCGCGGCCCGTGGCGGCGCCGGTCTCGTGGGTGACCGCCAGGCGCACCCCGTCGATCTCGGCGATCGCCGTCTCCGGGAGCCGCGCGCGCAGCGCCTCGCCGTCGTTGTTGCCCCAGCAGGCGACCAGGCGCGCCGACCGCTGCTCGAACGCGTCGAGCAGCTCGGGGTCCATCCAGTCGCCCGCGTGCACCACGACGTCGGCGGCGTCGAGGGCCTCCCAGACGGGGTCGGGCAGCACCCGTCGGGTCGGTCGGCGCACGGGGAGGTGGGTGTCGCTGGTGATCAGCAGCCTGGTGGTCGCCGCGGTCACGCGATCACCGCTCCAGCAGCAGCGCGTGCAGCGCGACGAAGGCCACCGGCGAGTAGAGCAGGACGACGAGGGCGGGACCCGTGGTGCGCAGCCAGGTGCGGGTGCCGCCGGCGCCGAGGTCCTCGATCCCGTGGTCGAGGGTCAGGGTGACCGGCCCGACCCGGACCCGCCACGACCAGGTGCGGGCCTGCTCGTCCACGGCGAGGACCTCGAAGGGGACGTGCACCAGCCCGGCCGCACGCACCGTGCCCTCGAGCCCGGGACGCAGCCGGCGCGGGCCCGGGCCGGAGACGGTCACGCCGGAGATCTGGGGCGCCCAGCGCGGCCAGCGGTCGAGGTCGGCGTAGCGCTCCCACGCCTGGTCGGCGGGGAGCGGTCCCGTGGCGCGGAGGGTCGTCTGCACGGTCGGGGGCGTACCCGCGACGGGCCTGGACGACGAACACATACTCCGAGTATGGTTTCGACGCACCCTGGTACGTCCATGTACCGAACCGACACCGGGAGGCCCCCGTGGCCCTGTCGTCGCTGCCCTCGTCCGTCGCCGCGTCGGTCGGCCGGTCCGTCGCCTCGTCCGTCGCGTCCTCGTCCTTCGGGACGACGCTGCGGTGGGGCGCCACCCACGGGCTCATGCGCGCGGCGATCCGCCGCCAGGTGCGCGCCGGCAATCCGGACGCCCGCCTGCTGCTCGACCCGGTGATGCAGGCCGACCCCTTCCCGCACTACGAGACCCTGCGGTCGTCGTACCCCTTCGCGCCCGGCGCGTTCGCCCGGCTGACCGTCCACCACGACGTGTCCACGGCGGTGCTGCGCAGCGACGACTTCGGCGTCACCCACCCCACGCAGGTCGTGCCCGCGCCGGCGCGGGCGGCGCTCGCCCTGGCCGGCCCGCCACGGAACCCGGGCCCGATCGAGCCGCCCTCGATGCTCGCGGTCGACGCGCCGGATCACCCGCGCTACCGCAAGCTCGTCAACCGGGCCTTCACCGCGCGCCGTGTGGCGGCGCTGCGCGAGCGCACCACCGAGGTCGCCCAGGAGCTCCTCGACGACATGGACCGGGCCGCCCGGGACGGCGACGGCCGCACCGTGGACCTCGTCGCGCACTACGCGAGCCTGCTGCCGGTCACCGTGATCAGCGAGATGCTCGGGGTGCCCACCTCGATGCGCGAGCAGTTCCTGAGCTGGGGCGACGGCGCGGCCACCTCGCTCGACATGGGCCTGACCCGGCGGGCGCACGCGAGCATGGAGGCCAACCTCGCGGCGCTGAACGACTGGATGCGCGAGCACCTGCGCCGGCTCCGGCGCGAACCCGGGGACGACCTGCTCTCGAGCCTCGTCGGCGAGGTCGACGACGACGGCGCGGGCCTGTCCGAACAGGAGCTGGTGTCCACGGCGCTGCTCGTGCTCGCCGCCGGGTTCGAGACGACGGTGAACCTCATCGGCAACGGCACCGCGCAGCTCTTCGCCCACCCCGATCAGCGCGAACGGCTCGTCGCGGAGCCCGACCTGTGGCCGAACGCCGTCGACGAGATCCTGCGCTTCGACCCGCCCGTCGAGCGCACCGCGCGCCGGGCCAAGCGCGACACCGAGGTCGCCGGCACCGCCGTGGCCGAGGGCGACCTCGTGGTGACGGTGCTCGCGGGCGCCAACCGCGACCCGCACGTCTTCACCGACCCGGGCACGTTCGACGTCGCGCGGGCGAACGCCAAGGAGCACCTCGCGTTCTCCAGCGGGCCGCACTTCTGCCTCGGGGCGCAGCTCGCGCGCATGGAGGGCGAGGTCGCGCTGCGCGCCCTGTTCGAGCGCCACCCCCACCTCGCGCCGGCCGGCCCCGCACGTCGCCGTCCGACGCGCATCCTGCGCGGCTACGCGGAACTGCCCGTGCGCCTCGAGCCGGCGGTCGCCCGGGTCACGTGAAGGCGCTGTGGCCCGTGATCTCGCGCCCGACGATGAGGGTCTGGATGGTCTCGGTGCCCTCGAAGGTGTGGATCGACTCGATGTCGGCCATGTGCCGCATGACGTGGTTGTCGAGCAGGATCCCGTTGCCGCCGAGCATGTCGCGCGCCTCGGCGAGGATCCACCGGGCCTTGCGCGTGTTGTTCATCTTGGCGAGCCCGGCGATCGTCGGTGCGAGGTC
This sequence comes from Actinomycetospora sp. NBC_00405, assembly GCF_036044095.1. Taxonomy (NCBI): domain Bacteria; kingdom Bacillati; phylum Actinomycetota; class Actinomycetes; order Pseudonocardiales; family Pseudonocardiaceae; genus Actinomycetospora; species Actinomycetospora sp. NBC_00405. Next base: position 4,226,310 of record NZ_CP107938.1, on the reverse strand, counting down.
CCTGTTCTCCGGCTGGTCCTCGGCGAGCTGCGCGATCTGCATGCAGTAGAGCTGCATCCCGGTCAGCTCCGCGAGCATCTTCACGAGCTTGTCCTGGATGATCTGGTTCGCGGCGAGCGGCTGCCCGAACTGCTCGCGCTCCAGGACGTAGCGCAGTGCGGCGTCGTAGCCGGCGGTCGCGTGCCCGAGCGCCATCCACGCGCACGTGCCGCGGGTGGTGGCCAGCACGCGGCCCGTGTCCTTGAAGCTCTCCGCCCCCGGCAGCCGATCGCGCTCGGGCACCCGCATTCCGTCGAGGCTGACGTCGGCCTGCCACACCGAGCGCATCGAGCCCTTGCGGGGGATCACGGTGCCCTCGTAGCCGGGTGTCGTGGTGTCGACGAGGAAGCCGAGGACGGTGTTGGTCCCGGTGTCCCGCGCCCAGACGACCGTCCGCCCGGCGATGCTGCCGTTGCCGATCCAGCGCTTGCGCCCGTCGAGGATCCAGTCGTCACCGTCCCGGCGGGCCGTGGTCTCCAGCGAGACCGAGTCGGAGCCGTGCTCGGGCTCGGTGAGGCCGAAGGCTCCGACGAGGTCGAGGCGGGCCATCGCGGGCAGGAACTCCTGCTTCTGCTCCTCGGAGCCGAGCATCGCGATCGACTTCATCGCGAGCCCCGACTGCACGGCGTGGAACGTCGCGAGGCTGCCGTCGCCGCGGGCGAGCTCCATGGCCACCAGGCCGCAGGTCAGCGGGTCGTGCCCCGGGCACCCGTAGCCCTCGATGTCGTCGCCGACGATCTCGAGGTCGGGCAACCCGCGGATGACCTCCCACGGCATCTCCGCGGCGTCCCACGCCGCGGGCGCGGCCGGGGACACCACGCGGTCGACGTAGCGGCGGACCGCCATGAACGTCTCCCACTGCGCGTCGTTGAAGCGCCGGCGCACGGAGAAGAAGTCCGTCCCGAGGGCCTCGGTGAGCGGCGCGTCGCTGTCGACCGGCATCGCGGATCATCCCCTCGTCGGGGCGGTCGGCCCGCCCACTCCCGACGGCGGTTCCCCGTGGGCGGGGCCACCACGCCCCGGAGCGCAGGATGACGCCATGACCGCACCCGACGAGACCGATCCGGCGCGGGTCGTCCGCGCCTTCCTCGCCGACCTCGAGCGCCTCGACGTCGACGCCGCCTGTGCGCGCCTGCACCCCGACGTCGTCTACGAGAACGTGTCGCTGCCCCCGGCACGCGGGCGCGAGGCCACCCGCCGGGTGCTCGGCCTGCTCACGAGCCGCGCCACCGGCTTCCGCGCGGAGAACCACCGCGTGGTCGCCGACGGGCCGGTGGTGCTCACCGAGCGGACGGACACCATCGAGATCGGTCGGCTGCGCACCTCGTTCTGGGTGTGCGGCACGTTCGAGGTGCACGACGGGGTGATCACGCTCTGGCGCGACTACTTCGACTGGGCCGCGGTCACCGGTGCGCTGCTCGCGGGGACGGGCCGGGCGCTGGTGTCGCTGCTGCCGGGACGGCGCTGACGCCCGTCGGGTGTACGCCAGATCGCCCCTGGTCACCGTTCCCGGTCGACGCGGACGGCACGCCCGGACGGGTGCATCCACACCGGGTCCGTTCGCGCTAACGTCCGCCGGCGACCAGCACGTTCAGCACCGAGCGGAGGATCGTCATGGCGGGCAAGTTCGAGGTGTACGAGGACAAGGCCGGCAAGTTCCGGTTCCGTCTCAAGGCCAGCAACGGCCAGATCGTCGCGTCCGGCGAGGCCTACGAGACGAAGGCCGCCGCCAAGAAGGGCTGCGAGTCGGTCCAGAAGGCCGCCACCGGCGCGCCCATCGAGGAGAGCGCCTGAGCCGCCGACCCTGAGCCGTCGACCTTGGGCCGAGGACCTGGGCCGGACCACCCGTACGGGTGGTCCGGCCGTGTCACCTTCCCCGGTCGTCGGATAGCCTGGACACACAGCGAGACGGTTGACAGGCCGGCGCAGCCAGGAGGGGCGACCCGTTCCTCCGACCTCCGCCGGGTCGGGTCCCCTGTCCTCCGTCATTCGCGCGGCCCGCACGACCTGCGGCCGCGCGGTCCACGGCCGGGCCACGCTGGACGTTCGTCCACCCCGTCCGTGGTCGTGCTCCGGGGGGAGTGGATGGACGGACAGGCACACCGCACCGACGGTGAGCGACGCGACGCGAGCGAGTACCTCGTGGTGGTGGTCGATCGCAGCGGGCGGTTCCGCGATGCGTACGGGCCCTACGGCCTGACGGCGGCCCATCACGAGGCCGAACGGCGGCGCCACGCCCTGATCGGCGCCGGCGAGTACGCCGCCGATGTGCGGATCGCGCGCCACCACCCGGTGGCGATCCCGCGGCCGCGAGGCCACTGGCGCCTCGGCGAGCCCTGAGCGCCCCGGCGCCGACACGGGCGCCGGGGAGCCACGGGGGCGTCAGGCGATGTGGCGCCCCGAGATGGCACGGGCGATGACGAGCTGCTGGATCTGCTCGGTGCCCTCGAAGATGTCGTAGATCTTCGAGTCGCGGTGCATCCGCTCGACGGGGTGCTCGCGGGAGTAGCCGGCGCCGCCGAGTATCTGGATCGCGCGCTCGGTGGCCCAGACCGCGACGCGGCCGGCCTTGAGCTTCGACATCGATCCCTCGCCGGCCTCGAAGGCCACGCCGTTGCGGCCCATCCAGGCGGCGCGCCAGACGAGCATGCGGGCCGCGTCGATCTCGGTCTTCATGTCCGCGAGCGTGAACGCGATCGACTGGTTGTCGATGATCGGGCGCCCGAACGTCTCGCGGGTCTTCGCGTACTCGAGGGCGTACTCGTAGGCGCCCCGGGCGATCCCGATCGCCTGCGAACCCACCGTCGGGCGCGAGAGCTCGAAGGTCTGCATCGCCGACGAGCCCTTGGACTTCACGCCCTCGCGGGCGCGGGCCAGGCGCTCGTCGAGCTTCTCCTTGCCGCCGAGCAGGCAGGACCCGGGGACCTTGACGTCGTCGAGGAAGACGTCCGCGGTGTGCGACGCGCGCAGGCCCATCTTCTTGATCTTGCGGGTGGACTCGAGGCCCGGGGTGTCCGGCGGGACCACGAACGCCGCCTGGCCGCGCGAGCCCAGCGACGGGTCGACGACGGCCTGCACGACGTGGATGTTGGCGATGCCGCCGTTGGTCGCCCACGCCTTGGCGCCGGTGAGCGTCCACTCGTCCTTGGCCTCGTCGTACACCGCGCGGGTGCGCATCGCCGAGACGTCCGAGCCGGACTCGGGCTCCGAGGAGCAGAACGCCGCCACCTTCACGTCGGCGGCGTCGCCGTAGCACTGGGGGATCCACTCGACCATCTGCTCGGGCGTGCCCGAGGAGAAGATGCCGGCGACGGCGAGGGTGGTGCCGAAGATGGCCATCCCGATGCCGCCGTCGCCCCAGAACAGCTCCTCGTTGACGAGCGGCAGGCTCAGGCCCGTCTCGTCACCCCAGAAGCTGGCCAGGGTCTCGAAGTTGTAGAGCTCGATCTTCGCGGCCTCCTGCAGGACGGGCCACGGGGTCTCCTCGCGCTCGTCCCACTCGGCGGCGGCCGGGCGGATCACCTCGGCGGCGAACCCGTGGGCCCAGTCGCGGAGGTCGTCGTGCTCCTCGGAGAGCTCCATGGAGAAGGTCATCGCGGGACTCCTGTCACGCCGAGGGGATCGTGAACATCTTCTGCAGCGCCGTCGCGAACCCGACGTCGCCCGACACCTTGAGCTTGCGCGTCATGAACAGCGTGATCGGCGACGCGTTGTTCGTGACCACCTTGAGGAACTGCACGCCGTCCATCGAGAGCTCGGTGCGCGGCTCCTCGGCGAGCTCCTCGGACACCTCGCAGGTGCCGTGCTGCATCGCCGTCTGGTAGCTGTCGTCACCCCCGCCGGGGGCGCCGGTGACGTGCCAGTGCACGACCTGGCGCTTCGCGCTCGACCCCTTGGAGGAGTAGAACTCGGCCATCCTGCCGAAGATGGCGTCGAGAACGGGCCGGCGCACCTCCGAGGACATGACGGCCTCGAGCTGGCCCTTGCCCGTGCTCTTCACCAGCCGCGCGAACAGGGAGGGGTCGATGTCCTTCGCACCGCCGCCGGCCAGGCCGTCCCGCAGGGCGCCCACCAGCTCTTCCTCGGAGAGGGACTTGGGGTCGACACTGCGCCCCAGCTCGTTCACGTCGATCTTCTCGGGCACGGTCGACTCCGGCATCGTCGCGGGGTATGCGGTCCCTGCGGTCCCGCCATCGAGCACTACTTTACGCATCGGTAGATTGGATTCGCCAGCGTGACCCCCACCGCACGTCCGGCACGGCAGCGTCTCGCTCCCGAGGTGCGCCGGCGCCAGGTGCTCGACGCCGCCGTCGCGGTGTTCTCGGAGCAGGGGTTCCACGGTGCGTCGATGGACGACGTCGCCGCGCGCGCCGGGCTGTCGAAGCCGATGGTCTACGCCCACGGCGGCAGCAAGGACGAGCTGTTCGCGGCGTGTCTGCAGCGGGAGGCCGAGCGCCTCCTGCGCTCCGTCGAGGCCGCATCATCCGGGGCGGCCACCGAGGACACGTCGAACGACCCCCAGACCCGGCTCTGGCTCGGCCTGCGCGCCTTCTTCCACGCGCTCACCACCCGCCGTGCGGGCTGGACGGTGCTCTATCGGCAGGCGTCGACGGGCGAGTTCGCCGGCGAGGTCGACGCCCTGCGCGGCCGGATCGTCGCGCAGGCCGCCGCCCTCATGGCCGACGGGCTCGGTATGCCGCAGGAGGCCGTGCGCCCGTACGCGCACACCCTGGTCGGGGCGGCCGAGGGGCTCGCGGACTGGTGGCTGACCGGACCCGCGCCGGTGACCGGCGACGACGCCGCGGACGTCCTCGCGGGCATGCTCATGTCCGCGGCCTGGCCGGGGCTGGACGCCCTGCGCTCCGGCCGGGTCTGGAGCCCGCCGCAGGACCCGCGGGGCCGGACGGGCGCGGGACGCGGCATCGGGCCGTATTCCCCCGTCTCGCCCGACGACTAGACACTGATAGAGAGCGCGATCGCGTTCTCTCGCCCCGTCTAGGGCAGGCCGTAGAGAGCCCGAGACGACCCGATCCGCGACACGCCGATCGCGATTTCTCGCGAGGTATCGGGCGGACGCTAGAGAGGTCCATACGCTCGTAGCGCCCAGGCCCGACCCGGAGGTGCGCATGGACCCCGTGCGGAACCCGTACGCCCCCGGCGCGGGCCAGCGCCCGCCGGAGCTGGCCGGCCGCGACCGCGAGCTCGGCGCGTTCGACGTGGTCCTCGAGCGGGTCGCCCGCGGCCGCCCGGAGCGCAGCCTGGTGCTCACGGGCCTGCGCGGGGTCGGCAAGACCGTGCTGCTGGGCGAGCTGCGCTCGATGGCGGTCCGCGCCGGGTGGGGCGCCGGCAAGATCGAGGCGCGGCCGGACGCCGACCTGCGCAGGCCCCTCTCCGCCGCGCTGCACCGCGCGGTGCGCGACCTCGCCGTGCACCACCGCGCCCCCGACCGCGTCGAGGACGCCCTCGGCGTGCTCAAGGCGTTCGCGCTCAAGGCGACGCCGTCGGACGCGAAGATCAAGGACCGCTGGCAGCCCGGCATCGACGTGCCCGTCAAGAACGGGCGGGCGGACTCGGGCGACATCGAGATCGACCTCGTCGAGCTGTTCGGGGTGTGCGCCGAGCTCGCTGCCGACGTCGGCGTCGGCATCGCGCTGCTCATCGACGAGATGCAGGACCTGCAGCTCGACGACGTGTCCGCCCTGTGCGCGGCGTGCCACGAGCTCTCGCAGTCCGGGGCGCCGCTCGTCGTCGTCGGCGCGGGGCTGCCGCACCTGCCGGCCGTGCTGAGCGCGTCCAAGTCCTACTCCGAGCGGCTGTTCCGCTACGTGAACATCGGCCAGCTGGACCGCGCCGACGCCGACCTCGCGCTCACGGTGCCGGCGAAGCGGGAGGACGCCGAGCTCACCGAGGCCGCCCTCGAGGCGCTCTACGAGGTCTCGGGTGGCTACCCCTACTTCGTCCAGGCCTACGGCAAGGCCGCCTGGGACGCGGCGGTGCAGAGCCCGATCGACGCCGACGACGTGCGCATGGCGGCCCCGGAGGCCGGTACCGAGCTCGCCGTCGGCTTCTTCGGCTCGCGCTACGAGCGCGCGACCCCGGCCGAGCGCGAGTACCTGCAGGGCATGGCCGAGCTGGCCGAGGGCCGCGACGAGCCCGTGACCACGGCCGCGCTGGCCCAGCACCTCGCCCGCAAGCCCTCGTCGCTGTCCCCGGCGCGCGACAGTCTGCTGCGCAAGGGCCTGGTGTTCTCCGCCGAGCGCGGCTGGATCGCGTTCACCGTCCCGCACTTCGGCCGCTTCCTGCTGGGCCGCGACTGAGGTCGGACTAGCCCGGACGAGTGAACTGTCGCAGTCGCGGTAACGCGCCCTCCCCCTCCGCCGACACACCCGATGAGCCCCGTGGCGCTGCCGGACCCCCGACCTGGCAGGGCCACGGGGCCTTCCTCGTTCCGGGCCCGTTCCCCCGTCAGGCCCGCGTGAGGTCTCCGCGGCCCTGACCCGAGAGGCAATCCGGGCGCCCCGTACGATCCCGACGTGTCGGATCCCAGGCTGGAGATCCAGATGCTTCACGACCGCGTGATGGTCGCGCCCGCCCAGGGCGACGGCGAGCGACGCAGCAGCGGGGGCATCGTGATCCCGGCGACCGCTCAGACGCCCAAGAAGCTCGTGTGGGGCGACGTGTACGGAACGGGCCAGCACGTCCGCAGTGTCGCGGTGGGGGATCGCGTGCTCTACGGCCAGGACGACCACTTCGAGGTCGACGTGGCCGGGCGCTCCTTCGTCGTGCTCCGAGAGCGCGACCTGCACGCCGTCGCGAGCGCGACGACCGAGTCGACGAGAAGTTCGAGCGGAACGGGGCTGTATCTGTGACCTCACCCGGGGGCCGCACACCCGAGGAGACGACCGTCGACCCCGCCGTCGACGATCGCCATCGGGACGCCGAGGACGTCGACGCCACGGCCGACACCGACGGGTCGGGGCTCGACGAGCCGACGCGGTCGATGCCCCCGGAGCGCGCGGCGGAGACCGACGCCGAGCGCACCGAGTGGATCCCCGTCAGCGACGACCGGCCGACGGGCCCCCAGGGGCCACCACCCCGGGGTCACGGTGCCCACGAGGCCGGCGACGACTCCTCCGGCGGCGGCCGACGCCGCCCCCTGCTCATCGGTGCGGCCGTGGTCGGGCTGCTCGCCGTGCTCTACGTCGGCGACCTGCTGATCTCCTCGACCGACGTGCCCCGCGGGGTCGCCGTCGCCGGGGTCGAGATCGGCGGCATGGGCAAGCCCGAGGCCGAGCAGGCGCTCAACACCCAGCTCGCGGGCCGGCTCACCCAGCCCGTGAGGCTGCAGGCCGGGTCGAGCACCGCCACGATCGACCCACGTGCCGCGGGCCTCGAGCTCGACGTCGAGGGCACCATCGCCCGCGCGGGCGAGCAGCCGTTCAACCCCTGGACGCGCCTCACCTCGTTGTTCGGCACCCGCGACGTGGCCCCGGTGACGCGGGTCAACGGGTTCGCGCTGGGCCAGGCGCTCGACGGGGTCCGCCCGCAGCTCGACCGCCCCGCCAGCGAGGGGACGATCCGCTTCGAGAACCTCGAGCCGATCGCCGTTCAGTCCGTGCCCGGCCAGGTCGTCGACGGCGCGGTCGCCGCCCAGGCCGTCATCGAGCACTGGCTCGACCCGACCCCCGTCGGTCTCCCGATCGTCGAGGCCCCGGTCACGGTGACGCCCGCCGCCATCCAGGAGGCGCTCGACACCGTCGCCCGTCCCGCCGTCGCCGGTCCGCTGACCGTCGTCGGCGACGGGAAGAACGCGACGGTCACCAGCCGCGCGATCACCACCTTCCTGACCTTCCGTCCCGACGGGCAGGGCGGCCTCACGCCCGGCGTCGACGAGCCCGCCGCGATCGCGGCCGTCGAGCCGCAGCTCGGCACCACCGAGACCGAGTCGCGCGACGCCACCCTCGAGTTCGGTGGCACGACGGCGACCGTCGTGCCGGCCGTCGTCGGCCGCGAGATCGACTGGCCGCGGACCTTCGACGGGATCGTGGAGGCGCTGCGCCGCCCGGACGACGGGACCACCCCGCCGATCTTCACCCCGCCGCCGGTGACGCCCGGCGCCGAGCCGGCGTCCCCGCCGCCCGCCACCGGACGCGCGATCAACGCCGTCTACACGACGACGCAGCCGGAGGTGACCACCGAGTCGCTGCAGGCCCTGGGCCCCGCCACGCTCGTCGGGGAGTTCACCACGCGGGGCTTCAAGCCCGACTCGGGGCAGAACATCCGGCGGATCGCCGAGATCGTCAACGGCAAGATCATCGAACCGAACTCCGTGTTCAGCCTCAACCAGGCCGCGAGCCCCCGCAACGAGGCGAACGGCTTCGTCCCCGCCGGGATCATCGACGACGGCGCCCCGGGCCGCGGCGTCGGCGGCGGCGTCTCCCAGTTCGCGACGACGCTCTTCAACGCGGGCTACCTCGCGGGGCTCGACGACGTCGAGCACAAGGAGCACAGCTACTACATCAGCCGCTACCCGGCGGGCCGCGAGGCGACCGTCTTCGAGGGCTCGATCGACCTGCGGCTCGGCAACGACGGGCCCACGCCGGTGTACATCCGCACCCAGTGGACCCCGTCGTCGATCACGGTGCAGCTCTACGGCATCAAGCGCTTCGAGGTGACCTCGGAGCCCGGGCCGCGGGTGAACCCGACCCCGCCCGGGGTGCGCGACCTCGGCGCCAACCCGGAGTGCAAGCCCTCCCAGGGCTCGGAGGGCTTCACGATCACCGACACCCGGGTGCTGCGCGACGTCCGGACCGGCGAGGTCCGTCGCGAGCCCCGCACGGTGCGCTACGAGCCCCAGCCCACCGTCACCTGCAACGGCCAGTGACCGCCTCCGGATCGACGGGCTCGGCGGGCTCGGGGTCGACCGAATCTCGCTCGGCCGGTGACGCGGCGTCCGACGCCGCGTCCCGCGCCGCCGATCGCGCTCGCGGCGAACTGGCCGGGCTCGGGCGCTCGGGGGAGGGCGAGGCACCGAGCCGCGCGGTCGAGCTGCTCGGACGCGTCGGCCTCGTGGGCTACGGGCTCGTGCACGTGCTCATCGGGGTGATCGCGGCGCAGATCGCGCTCACCGGCGGCGGGCAGGCCGACCAGCAGGGCGCCCTGACCGCGATCGCCGCCGAGCCTTTCGGGTTCGTGGTCCTCGTGGTCGTCGTCGCCGGGCTCGTCGCGTTCGGGGTGTGGCAGGGACTCGCAGCCGTCACCGGCTTCCGCTGGGCGTCGGGCTGGGAGCGCACGCAGCGCCGGATCGGTGCCGGCGCCAAGGCGCTCGGGGTGCTAACGGTGGCCCTCATCGGCCTGCGCCTGCTCGTCACCGGCTCGTCCGGGTCGAGCAGCGGTGGCTCGCAGCAGGCCACTGCCGGGCTGCTCGCGCTGCCCGCGGGCCAGGTCCTCGTGGGCGTGGTGGGCCTGATCGTCCTCGTGGTCGCCGGCGCCACCGCGTGGGCGGGGATCACGGCCGACTTCGCCGAGGACCTCGACTGGTCGCGGCTGCCCGCGCAGCTGCGGCGACCGGTGCGCTGGCTGGGGATCGCCGGGCACGTCCTGCGCGCCGTCGCCTTCGCCGTGATGGGCGTGCTCTTCGGCGTCGCCGCGATCCGGGCCGACCCGTCCTGGGCCGGGGGCCTGGACGGGGCGCTCAAGACCCTGGCGGGCCAGCCCTACGGGCCGCTGCTCCTGCTCGTCGTCGCGCTGGGCTTCGTCGCGTTCGGCCTCTTCTGCGGCGCCGAGGCCTGGGCCCGCCGCGTGTGACCTCCGGTCACCGACACCGCTCCCGCAGCGCGATCGCGTCGAACGGCGCGTGCACCTTGACGTCGTTGTCGAAGTAGACGACGACGTCACGCCCCGCCGGAGCGGGTGGCGGCGGGTCGTCGGGCGCCACCGTGTCCGCGGACGTCGGGGCCCCGCCGGCGGCCCAGGCGCGGATCGTCGCGGCCCACCGGTCGAGCGCGTCGGGGGTGTAGCCGCTGGCGTAGAGCTCGGTGTCGCCGTGGAGGCGGACGTAGACGAGGTCGGCCGTGACGTCGTCGAGGCACGGGAAGGTGCCGGCGGTGTCCGCGACCACGAGCGCGACGCCGTACCGGCGCAGCTGGGCGACGAAGCCCGGGTCGCGGAAGCTCGCGTGCCGGACCTCCATCGCGTGCCGCAGCGGACGGTCCTCGTCGGTGGTGGTCGCGGGCTCGGGGACCTTGTCGGTGTGCCCCGCGGCCAGCGCCGCGGCCTCGGCGGTGGTGCGCGGCAGCAGCCGCAGGAAGTCCTCGATGCGCTCGGGGTGGTAGCCCAGGTTCGGCGGCAGCTGCCACAGGACCGGACCGAGCTTGGGACCGAGGGCCAGCGGACCGGAGGCGAAGAAGTTCGCGAGCGCCTCCTCGACGCCGCGCAGCTTCTTCATGTGCGTGACGAAGCGCCCGCCCTTGACCGCGAACACGAAGTCGTCGGGCGTGCGCTCCGCCCACGTCCGGTAGCTCGAGGCGCGCTGGAGGCTGTAGAAGGAGCCGTTGATCTCGACGGTGTCGAGGCGCTCGGCGAGGAACTCCAGCTCACGACGCTGGACGAGACCCTTCGGGTAGAACACCCCGCGCCACGGCGGGTAGATCCATCCCGAGGTCCCGATGCGTGTCCGCACGTGAGTGTTCCGGGTCGTCATGACGACCCGGAACACTCACACGGCGACGCCATCAGAGCGAGGCGACGTCGAGCTCCATGATCGAGTTCTCGGCGGCCTCGACGATCGTGCGGCGGGAGCTGAGCTCGGGCAGCACGTTGCGGGCGAAGAACCGCGCGACGGCGATCTTGCCCTCGTAGAAGTTCTGGTCGCGCCCCGCGGTGCCGGCGTCGAGCACCTCGCCCGCCACCTCGGCCTGCCGCAGGAGCAGCCAGCCGATGAGCATGTCGCCCACGCTCATCAGGAAGCGGACCGCGTGCTGGCCGACCTTGTAGAGGTTGGTGACGTCCTCCTGCGAGGAGGTCAGGTAGCCGACCATGCTGCCGAGCATCGCCTGGACATCGCCCAGCGCCGAGGCGAGCAGCGCGCGCTCCTCCTTGAGCCGCCCGTTCCCGCCCTCGGCGTCGAGGAACGCCTGGACCTGGCCGGCGACGTGCATCAGCGCCTGGCCGTTGTCCCGGACGATCTTGCGGAAGAAGAAGTCCTGCGCCTGGATCGCCGTGGTGCCCTCGTACAGCGAGTCGATCTTGGCGTCGCGGATGTACTGCTCGATCGGGTAGTCCTGCAGGTAGCCCGAGCCCCCGAGGGTCTGCAGCGACTGGATCAGCTGCTCGGACGCCCGCTCGGAGCCGACGCCCTTGACGATGGGCAGCAGCAGGTCGTTGACCTTCTCCGCGAGGGTGATGTCCTCGGCGGAGACCGCACCCCTCTCGGCCTCCGGGGCCTCGCCGAAGCGGACGACGTCCTGGTAGGTCGACGTGAACGTGTAGACGGCGCGCAGGCCCTCGGCGTACGCCTTCTGCAGCATCAGGCTGCGGCGTACGTCCGGGTGATTGGTGATCGCCACGCGCGGCGCGGTCTTGTCCGTCTGGCGCGTGAGGTCCGCGCCCTGGATGCGCTCCTTCGCGTACTCCAGCGCTCGCAGGTAGCCCGTCGAGAGCGTGCCGATGGCCTTGGTGCCGACCATCATCCGGGCGTACTCGATGACCTGGAACATCTGCGCGATGCCGTCGTGGACCTCGCCGAGCAGCCAGCCGGTGGCCGGGACCCCGTTGCCGCCGAAGGTGACCTCGCAGGTCGCCGAGGCGTTGAGACCCATCTTGTGCTCGACGTTCGTGACGAAGGCGCCGTTGCGCTCGCCCGGCTCGCCGGTCTCGGGGTCGAAGTGGAACTTGGGGACGAGGAACAGCGACAGGCCCTTGGTGCCGGCCCGCGCGCCCTCGGGGCGGGCGAGCACCAGGTGCATGATGTTCTCGTTGAGGTCGCCGGCGTCGCCCGAGGTGATGAAGCGCTTGACGCCCTCGATCGACCAGGTGCCGTCGCCGTTGTCGCGGGCCTTGGTGCGGCCGGCGCCCACGTCGGAGCCCGCGTCCGGCTCGGTGAGCACCATGGTGGCGCCCCAGCCGCGGTCGACCATGAGCTGCGCCCAGTGCTTCTGCTGCTCGGTGCCGTTGCGGTAGACGACCGAGGCGAAGTTCGGGCCCGCCATGTACATGAAGACCGGCGCGTTGGCGCCGAGGATCATCTCGCCGGCGGCCCACTGGACGGTGGGCGGGACGCCCATGCCGCCGATCTCGTTGTCGGCCGAGAGCCGCCACCACTCGCCGTCCCACAGCGTGTGGAACGACTTCTTGATGCCCTCGTCGAGGTGGGCGGTGTGGGTCTGCGGGTCGAAGCGCACCGGGTTGCGGTCGCCGGACTCGTAGGAGTCGGCCAGCGGCCCCTCCGCCATCGCCGCCACCTCGCCCAGCAGGGCGCGGGCGGTCTCCTCGTCGGCGTCCGCGAAGGGCCCGGAACCGAAGCGGTCCTGGACGCGGAAGACCTCGAAGAGGTTGAACTCGATGTCGCGGACGTTCGCCCTGTAGTGGCCCATCCCGCCTCGCTCCTGTTCACCACGTGGTGTGCGGTCGGCGTCTCTACCGGCCGGTAACCGCAGAGTATTACTCCGGGGTAACCCTGTCGAGATCGGCTTCGGCGCGTCCACCGTGGGAGACTCGCGCGCAGCGTCCCGGACGGAGGAGCGGTGGCAGGCGACGGGCGACGAGGGCGGCGATCGTTCGACCTCCGGACCTGGCTCGCCGGCGTCGACCCCGGCCTGACGCGCCTGCGCCTCGCGGCGATCGCCGTCACGTCCATGATCGCCGCGGTCGCGGTGGTGGCCGTCCTGCGCGCGCTGCTCGACCCGTCCGAGCCGGTCACGGTCCTGCTGTTCACCGGCGTGCTGGCGATGGTCTCGAACCTCGCCGTCAACGAGCCCACCCTGCCGCGGCGGCGCACGACCACCGCGCTCCTGATCCTGCCCGCGGCGGCGAGCACCGTGGCCGGGGCGTTCGTGGCGCCCTACCCGATCGCGTCCGCGGTCTCGTTCGTCGTCGTCATGGTGGTCGCGGTCTGGGTCCGCCGCTACGGGCCGCGCGGCTTCGCGCTCGGCATGGCCGCCTTCATGCCCTTCTTCTTCACCCAGTTCCTCAAGGTCGCGCCCGCGCAGGTGCCCTGGCTGCTGGTCGCGGTGGTCGTGGGCGTCGCGTCGACGCTGCTGCTGCGCGGGGTCGTCTTCGCCGAGCGTCCCGCCCGGACGCTGCGGCGGATGGTGACGGCCTTCCGGGCGCGCGCCCACGCGCTGGTCGGCGAGATCGACGACGTGCTGGTGGAGCTGCCGCGCGAGGGCCCGGACGAGGGCGACCTCGAGAGCGTCCGCAAGGCCCGCGCGCGGCTGCAGGAGGTGGCCCTGCTCGTCGAGGACGCCCTCGAGCAGACCACCGCCGGGCGCGTCTGGCCGGGCCTCGACGACGACACGCTCGCGCTGCGGGTCGCGGACGCGGAGCTCGCCCTCGAGCGCCTCTCGGTGGTCGTGCGACGCCTGGCGCTGCCGCCCGCCGACGGCCCGCCCGAGCCTCTCGACCCGGTCGTCGTCGCGGCGCTGCGCACCGGCGTGGGCCACCTGCGCACCGCGCTGGGGGCCGGCACCGACCAGGCGACGATCCTCGAGGCGGCCGCGGACGCCCGTGCCGCGGTGGCCGGGCTCGTCGCCGACACCCGCGCGGGCGGGGAGCGCGTGCAGCGCACCGCCTTCGCCATCCGACGGGTGGCCGACGCGATCCACCACGCGCAGCTCGACGCCCCGTCGCCCGCCTCGGCGCCGGGGCCGCGGGAGGCAGGGACGCCGGTGGGCGGTACCCCCGGGGGCGCCCCGTCGCCGGACGGGCTCGCCGACCGGCCGGAGCCGGAGAGCGCGGTCGACATGCCGGAGCGCCGCCCCGCCGAGGACGACGTGCGACCCGAGGAGGAGCCGCCGCGCCCCGCGGGCGGGATCGCCGTCACGACGCGCCAGGCCGTGCAGGTCGGGGTGGCCGCGACGCTCGCGATCGTCGTCAGCGAGTCGATCGCGCCGCAACGCTGGTACTGGGCGGTGATCGCCGCGTTCGTCGTCTTCGCCGGCACCAACAGCCGCGGCGACCTGCTCACGCGGGGCTGGGGCCGGGTCGTGGGCACGATCGGCGGGGTGGTCGCCGGCATGGGGCTCGCCGCGCTGGTGGGCGACGACCAGGTGCTGTCGCTCGTGCTGCTGTTCGTCGGCGTCTTCCTCGCCCTCTACCTGGTGCGCATCTCGCCGGCGATGCTCGCGTTCTGGATCACCGCGGTGCTCGCGCTGGTGTACGGCCTCATCGGCCAGTTCAGCGTCGAGGTGCTCCTGCTGCGGATCGAGGAGACCGCGATCGGGGCGGCCGCGAGCGTCGTCGCCGCCTTCCTCGTGCTGCCGCGGGGGACGCGCGCGGCGTTCGGGGAGGCGGTCAGCGAGCTCGTCGACGCGATCGACCAGGTGCTCGCCGACGCCACCGACCGGCTGGTGGGCCGCCCGACCACGACCTCCCGACGGGAGGGCGTGCGGGCGATGGACGACGCGCTGGTGACCCTGCGCCAGCGCGCCCAGCCGCTGGCCGTCCCGCTCGCCCGCCGGCGGGCGCGGTCGAGCTACCAGCGGGGCCTGCGGGTGCTGGTGGTGTGCGACGTCTACGCGCGCTCGCTGGCGCGCAGCGCCGACCACATCACCGACCCGAGCTGGGCCGCGACGCTCGTGCCGGCCTCGGAGCAGGTGCGGGCGAACCTCGACGGGCTGCGCGACGTCCTCGTGCGTGGGAAGCGCGCCTCGGACGGCGGGCAGGTCCGGGCCCGCTCCGCCGAGCGCCTCGTCGACGCCGCAGAGGAGCACGCTGCCCGGTCCGCCGACGATCCCCACCGGCGTACGGCGATGCTCGGGGTGGCCCGTCTCCTGCGCCGCATCGACCAGGCGGTCGTCGGGCTGGCCGTCGATCTGGGTGCCGCCGAGGACCTCGACAGCGACGACGGAGATCAGTCGCCCAGCACCGCCGCCAGCGCGGGGGTGGCGAACACCCGGTCCGGGTCGTAGTCGTCGCGCACCCGCCGGAAGTCGGACAGGCGCGGGTAGGCGCGGGCGGTGTCCTCGGCGGTCCAGTCGGAGCGCGACGCCCAGTGCGGGCGCCCGCCGTGCGCGCGCAGCACCCGGCAGGCCCGCTCGAGCACCGGGGCGTGATCGGTGCCGCGCGGCACCCGCACGGCCACCCAGGCCGTCGGCCGGTCGTGCGCGGGGTGCAGCCAGCCGGACTCGGGCGCGCCGACGCGCAGGCGGACGGGGAGCCCGACCTCGAGGTGGTCGTCGGCGAGCGCGGCGAACAGCTCCCGGGCGCCCTCGGCGAGCGCCGCCCGGGGCAGCGCCCACTCGGTCTGCTCGTAGCGGACCGCGGGCGGGCTGGACAGCACCCGGTACATCGGGCCGGTGGCCGAGACCCGGCGCGCGAGCCGCGAGACCGCGCGGTTGAACCGCGGGACGAGACGGGGCAGGGCGCGCTCGACGACCACCGCGCCCCCGAGCGCGGTGCGTCCGGTGGCGCCGGCCACGGTGACCCCGAGGCTGCGCTCGGGCTCCTCGGTCTCCGCGTCCTCGTCGGTGTCCCCGGTGTCGGTGCGCTCGGGCAGCGGCTCGGCCCAGCGGGTCAGCGCCGTGCCCGCCGACGGGAACACCGCGGCCTCCGCCACCGGGTGCTCCGTCCAGAACGCCGGGTCGAGGACCTCGTCGACGGGCCGCGGCGCGCGCGTCACCCGGACCCGGCCGGCCGGGACGACGGCGAGCTCCGCCTCGACCACGATGCCCAGCGCGCCCAGCGAGGTGCGGGCGCCATCGAGGTCGGCGACGGTCACGTCCCGCAGGCGACCCCGGCCGTCGACGAGACGCAGCCCCGCCACGGCCGCGGACAGCGAGCCGTGCGCGGCCCCGCTGCCGTGCATGCCGACGGCCAGCGCGCCCCCGACGGTCGGGGCGGCGAGCTCGAGCGGCGCCTCGAGCGCGAGGTCACGGGACGCGAGCTCCTCGTGCAGCTCGCCGACCGTCGTGCCGGCGCGGACGCGGACCGTCGGCCGGCCGGGGCGTCCGCCGATCCCGGTGACCCCGCGGAACGCGGAGAGGTCGACATGGACGCCGTCGGTGACCGCGAGCGCGCTGAAGGAGTGCCCGGCGCCGATCGGCCGGACGGTCTGGCCCCGCTCCGCCGCGCGCCGCACCACCGCCGACACGCCGCTGTCGTCGAGCGGGCGCACCGTCGCGGTCGGCCGGCACTGCTGGCCTCCGGACCAGTTCGTCCACACGGACGCCACCCTAGGGGCTCGACGCGGGCGGGATCCGCCCGCGCGGGCGACCGCCGTCTCCGGCGGTCCCCGTGGCGGTCCACACGGACCCGTCGCTGCGCTCGCCCGAATCAGGCCGCGAACTTGCCGATCGCGACGTCCACGCTGTCGGTGAGGGTCTGGCGCACCTTGTCGCCGGTGCCCTCGGTCTGGTCGGTGAGGTCGCTCGTCTTCTCGGCGATCTTGCGGGCGGCTCGGCGACCGCGCCAGCCGAGCGACGGCTTCCCCTCGGTGTCCACCGCGGCCAGGATCAGGCCGCCGAGGATGCTGAGGTTCTTGAGGAACTGCTGCTGGTCGGCCGCCTTCTCCGCCGGGTCGGACTTCTCCCAGAACGGGTGACCCGCGACGGTGGTCGGCACCAGGGTGCCGGCCAGGGCCAGCGACGCCAGCCGCGGGAACTTGTTGACGGCCAGCAGCACCCCGGCCCCGATCTTGACGCCGGCGTCGATCTTGACCAGCTGGTGGGGCTCGGACGGGACCTGGTCCGGCAGGCTCGGCGCGGCCTTCTCCAGCAGCGGGGTGGCCTTCTGCACCCGCGGCTCGGGGTTGAGCAGGGTGTCGACCCCGCCCTTGATGAAGATGGCGGCCAGCAGGGGCCGGGCGAGACGACGGATGAGCACGGAAGCGACCTCCACGGGGCGCGACGACGACGGCGGGACCGGGCACGCCGGAGGACCGACGGGTCCGCGCGGGTGCCGCAGCATAGCTCCGGCCGTTGCTGCCCTACGGGCGGCGTCCGCCCGGAGCGCCGGGCCGCCCGTGACGGACGACCCGACGGACCGGTACCCGTCGGCGGCGTCAGCGACGCAGCGCGTGCCGCCCCGACCGGGTCTCCTCGCGGCGCCAGGTGTGACGCCCGCCCTCGCGCTCCGCGTCCTCGCGGGTCCCGTGGTCACTGCCCATCGGGCGGCGCCGGCGCTCGGCGCGGCGGCGCAGCTCGTCCTCCGGGTTCTCCGCGGCCTCGGGGGCCGGCGGCGGGGGCACGGTCGGCACGTCGCGCAGACCGCGTCCGTGGTGCTGTGCCCACTCCTCGTCCTGGATCGGCAGCGCGCCGGATCCGGGATGCGGCTCCGGGACGTGCACCGCGTCCCGGTCGCGCTCGCGCCACGACGGCCGCGGGATGTTCCGCGACCGGTCGACGCTCAGCTCGTGGAAGATCGGCGTCGGGTCGTCCCCGAGCGTCGTCAGCGCCCGGTCCCCGACTGGCCGCTCCGTGCGCCGCTCTGCGCGCCGCTCCGTCCGTCGCTGGTCGACGACGGGGGCGCTCCCGGCCCCGCCGGCATAGCCCCGCAGCGCACCCGTGCCGGCCCCCGGCCGGTCGAGCGGCGAGGGCTCTTCCCACACCCACGTGTTGTTCCCGTCCAGTCGCCACCCGCCGGCTCCGCCGAGCGCTCCTCCGGACCCCAGGTCGTCACGCCACACCCACACTTCGACCTCCCCGACTACTGATCCTTCGGCCCGTCCGCCGTGGCCGCCGAACGGCCGAATGACGTCGAGCATCTGGCTTCCTCAACGGCAGCACCTGGAGAGGACTTGGGGCCCGGATCCCGCCGACACGGCCATTCGCCCGCGACACGCCGATGGATCCCCCGGCCGGGTGTCACTCCCTGGAGTGCCGCGGGGTTTCAGGAGGGGTCCGATTCGCATGGAGTCGGACGGACGTCGCACGGCAGCCGCCCGCCACCCGTGCTCCGACACTGCGGCCGGGGCGTGCAGGCACCACGATCGACCTCGTGCGATGCGTGGTGACCGGAGCGACGGGCTACATCGGCGGGCGCCTCGCCCCACGCCTGGCGGCGGAGGGCCACGAGGTGCGCTGCGTCGTGCGCGACCCCGCGAAGATGCGCGACACCCCGTGGGCGCAGCAGGTGGAGATCGTCGCGGGCGACGTCCTCGACGAGGAGTCGATGCGCCGTGCCTGCGAGGGCGCCGACGTCCTGTACTACCTCGTGCACTCGCTCTCCGAGCACGGCTTCGCCGCGGTCGACCGCCGCGCCGCGCTGATCAGCGCGCAGGCCGCCCGCGAGGCCGGCGTGTCGCGGATCGTCTACCTCGGCGGCATGCACCCCGAGGGCGTCGAGCTCTCGGAGCACCTCGCGTCGCGCGCCGAGGTCGGCGAGACCTTCCTGCGCTCGGGTGTCCCGACCGTCATCCTGCAGGCGGCGGTGATCCTCGGGTCGGGGTCGGCGAGCTTCGAGATGCTGCGCTACCTCACCGAGCGCCTGCCGGTGATGCTCACGCCGTCGTGGGTGCACCACCGCGTCCAGCCCATCGCCATCCGCGACGTCCTGCACTACCTGGTCAAGGCGGTGACGCTGCCGCCCGAGATCAACCGGACGTTCGACATCGGCGGACCCGACGTCCTGACCTACCTGGAGATGATGGAGGGCTTCGCCGAGGTCGCGGAGCTGCCGCGACGGACGATGCTGCCGGTCCCCGTGCTGACCCCGCGCCTGTCGTCGCACTGGGTCAACCTCGTGACCCCGGTGCCCCGCTCGACGGCCGTGCCCCTCATCGACTCGCTCGTGCACGAGGTCGTCGCGGCCGAGCACGACATCGACCGGTTCGTCGCGCCGCCCGAGGCCGGGCTCACCGGCTTCCACCGCGCCGTCGCCCTGGCGCTGCAGCGGGTCAGCTCCGGCCAGGTGGAGACGCGCTGGTCGGGCGCGAACGCGACGTACGCGCCGTCGGACCCGTTGCCGTCGGACCCCGCGTGGGCGGGCGGCACCGTCTACACCGACAGCCGCGAGCGCCACGCGTCCGCGTCGGCCGAGCACGTGTGGCACGTCGTCACCGGCATCGGCGGCGAGCGCGGCTGGTACTCGTTCCCGCTGGGCTGGTGGGCGCGCGGCGTCATGGACCGGCTCGTCGGCGGGGTCGGGCTGCGCCGTGGCCGTCGGGACGCCGACTCGCTCAAGGTCGGCGACGCCCTGGACTGGTGGCGTGTCGAGGAGTGCGTCGACGAGGGGGTCTCACGTCTCGACCCCGACGAGACCGCGCTGGCCCCGGGCGAGCGGCTGCTGCGCCTGCGCGCGGAGATGAAGGCGCCGGGCCTCGCGTGGCTCGAGCTGCGGGTCGCCCCCACCGAGGACGGCTCCCTCTATCGGCAGCGCGCGATCTTCTTCCCGCACGGGCTCGCCGGCCACGCATACTGGTACGTCATCGCCCCGTTCCACGCCCTGGTCTTCGGCGGCATGGAGCGACGCATCGTGGGCGCCGCCGAGCGTGTGGAGCGCGGCGAGGACCCGGAGCCCCCGACCGGCGTCGTGGCCCGTCTGCGTGACCGGCGCTCGCGCCGCGACGCCGAGCGCGCCCGCCCCGTGCTGCACACGGGGACCTGACGCGCCCGGCCCGGCGACGTCAGGAGCCGGCGGCGTCCAGCGTCGCGACGGTGTCGCGGTCGAGCTCGAGGGTCGCGGCCCCGCAGTTCTCCACGAGGTGCTCCAGCGAGCTGGTGCCCGGGATGGGCAGCATCACCGAGCTGCGCTGCAGCAGCCACGCCAGCGCGACCTGCGCCGGCGTCGCACCCAGGGCGTCGGCGGCACGCGCCGCGGCGTGGCCCGGCTCGGCGAGCTTGCCGGCGTCGGCCGGGGCCCACGGGATGAACCCGATGCCGTGCGCGGTGCAGTGGCGCAGCACGTCGTCCGAGGAGCGGTCGACCAGGTTGTAGCGGTTCTGCACCGAGGCGACGTCGACGATGCGCCCGGCCGCCTCGATCTCCGCGACGGAGACCTGGCTCAGGCCGACCTCGCGGACCTTGCCCTCGCGCTGCAGGTCGGCGAGCAGGCCGAACTGCTCGTCGGCGGCGACGTGCGGGTCGATGCGGTGGAGCTGGAAGAGGTCGAGGGTCTCCACGCCGAGGCGGCGCAGGCTCATCTCGGCCTCCTGGCGCAGGTAGTCCGGGCGCCCGCAGGGGATCCAGCGGTTCGGTCCGGTGCGCAGCAGGCCCGCCTTGGTGGCCACGGTGATCCCGCGGTACGGGTACAGCGCCTCCCGGATGAGCTCCTCGCTGACGTAGGGCCCGTAGGAGTCCGCGGTGTCGACGAAGTCGACGCCGAGCTCGACCGCCCGCCGCAGGACCGCAACCGCGTTCTCCGGGTCCTTGGGGGGTCCCCAGATGCCCTCGCCGGTCAGGCGCATGGCGCCGTACCCGAGGCGACGCACCCGCAGGTCGTCGCCGAGCGTGAACTCTCCGGAAGCAGACACGGGGCCCGTCTCGACAGCGGTGTCGTCGGTCATGTGCTCACCCTTTCCGGCCGTGTTCTTGTCCAGCCGTGACCACCAGCGTGGCATCCCCGGCCGCCGCGTGTCGGGGCGCGTGTCCGATGTCCCATCCACAGGGCGCAGACGTCCCCGATCGGATCACGTCGTGGGCATCCACCGGGCCGTCAGCGCGAGCCCCTCGGCGATCCCCCGGGGTGCGAACCCCAGCGCCCGGGCGCGGTCGTCACGCACCCGGTAGCCCCCGATACGGCCGTAGACCACCGACCGGCCGGCGAAGGGCGGCGCGCCCTCCGGCAGCTCCGAGCCCTGGGGGAGAGCACGGACCCGGTGCTCGCTGCCGGCCGCCCCGCAGTAGGTGTCGAGCACCTCCGGGAACGAGGCGACCTCCCCGCACAGGACGTGGCGACGGCCGGTCTCCCCGCGGTCGTGGACGAGGAGCTGGCCCATCGCGACGTCCTCGGCGAGCACCCAGCCGACGCGGGCGTCGACGATGTCGCCGACCGCCCCCCGGGCCGCGGCCGCGAGGAGCTGGTTGTAGCTCAGGGGCCCGCGCGGCGAGGGGCCGTACACGTTGACGACGGTCGCGACGACGGCGTCGATGCCGCCGGCGCCCGCCGCGTCGAGCACGACCTCGTCCGCCTCGGCCTTCGTCGTCGAGTACGGGTCGGTCAGCGCGGTGCCCCCGGCGGCGTCCTCGTCGATGACGCAGCCGGGACCGTCGGGATCCGGCACGCAGATCGCCGCGCTGGTCGAGGTGTGCACCAGCCGGCGCACCCCGGCGCGCCGGACGGCGTCGACCACCCGCGCGGTGCCGCCGACGTTGAGCTCGTGCGCCTCGGGACCCGGTGCGCCCACCGCGGCGGCGAGGTGGAAGACGCTCTCGCAGCCGTCCATCGCGCGCACCAGGGCCTCGCCGTCGGCGAGGTCGGCGGGCACCCGTTCCACGCCGTCGGGCAGGACGTCCGCGCGCGCCGGGTCGCGCACGACGGCGCGCACCGCATGACCCCGCGCGTGCAGCAGCGCGACCACGGCCGACCCGACGAAGCCCGTGGCGCCCGTGACGAGGAACATCGCCGCATCGTGACACGGACCGCGCCCGGATCCACCAGCACGGACGACCGGCCACGGGAGGCCTGGCTGATGACCCCTGACGCGACGACCGCCCGCGTCGTCCTCACCACCACCGACTCCGCCGACGAGGCGGAACGTCTGTCCCGCGTGCTCGTCGACGCCCGGCTCGCGGCCTGCGTGCAGATCGCCGGGCCGGTGCGGAGCGTGTTCCGGTGGGAGGGCGCCGTGTCGGTCGAGGAGGAGTGGCAGCTCTGGCTCAAGACCGACCTCGCGCGCGTCGACGACCTCAGCGCCCGGCTCGTCGCCGAGCACACCTACGACGTGCCCGAGGTGCTCGTCCTGCCCGTCGTCGGCGGGCACGGGCCGTATCTGGCGTGGGTGACGCAGGAGACGGAGCGGAGCGGAGTCGACCCGTGACGCAGGAGACCGCGCGATCGGGAGCCGCTGACGGTTAGCCTCGAACAACGATGTCGTCGCCGGGGGTCGCTGCGCGCCCGGCGGCGCTGCGCCGTGGCGACCCGGGCTTCCGCCCGATCGCGGTCGGCCTGTTCTGCGCGGGCTTCACGACGTTCGCGCTGCTCTACGCGACCCAGCCGCTGCTGCCCGCGCTCGTCGGCGCCTACGGCATCACGCCCGGCGCGGCGTCGCTGTCGATCTCGGTCAGCACGGCCGCGCTCGCGGTCGGCGTCATCCCCGCGAGCGCCCTGTCGGAACGCTGGGGCCGCCGTCCGGTGATGGTCGGCTCGCTGGCCGCCGCCGTCGTGTTCGGTCTCGCCGCTGCCGTCGTGCCCGGGTTCGCGCCGCTGCTGGTGCTCCGCGGGCTCGAGGGGCTCGCGCTGGCCGGGCTCCCCGCGGTCGGGATGGCCTACCTCGCCGACGAGATCGACGGTGAGCACCTCGGCGGCGCGATGGGCCTCTACATCGCGGGCAACTCGGTCGGCGGCTTCGGCGGGCGGATCATCGTCAGCGCGATCGCCGACCTCACCGGGTCGTGGCGCTGGGCCCTCGGCGGGATCGCGCTGGTGTCGGGCGCCTTCCTCGTCGCATTCGTGCTGGTGCTGCCCGCCTCACGCCGCTTCCGACCGCGCCCCGTCGGCGTGGGGGAGCTGCTCGGCGCCGCCCGTACCCACCTCCGCGACCCCGTGCTGCGTCGCTTCTACGCCGTCGGCCTGCTCGCCATGGGCGTGTTCGTCTGCGCCTACAACTACGTGACGTTCCTGCTGCTCGGCCCGCCGTTCCGGTTGCCCGCGCTCGTCGTCGGCCTCGTCTTCGTGCTCTACGCGGTCGGCACCGCCACCTCGACCCGCGCCGGCCGCCTCGCCGACCGTCTGGGCCCCCGGCCCGTCCTCCTCGGGGCGGCCGGGGTGGCCGGCCTCGGCGCCGCCGCGATGCTGACGACGTGGCTGGGCGTCGTGGTCGTCGGCCTCGCCCTGCTGACCGTCGGCTTCTTCGCCGCGCACACCGTCGCCAGCGCCTGGGTCGGCCGCCGCGCCGAGCACGGCCGCGCCGTCGCCTCGGGCCTGTACCTCGGCGCCTTCTACGTCGGCTCGTCGGTCGGCGGGACGCTCGGCGGCGTCGCCTACGGCGTCGCGGGGTGGCCCGCGACCATCGGCTTCGTGCTCGTGCTGCTGGCCCTGCTGGCGGCCGTGGTGTGGCCGCTGCGCGCCGACCGTCTGGCCTCTCCCGCCTAGCCCCGTGCGATGTCGCTGAAGCGGCTGTAGTGCAGCTGGTGGGCGACGGTGATGGTGGCCGTCGGGCCGTTGCGGTGCTTGGCGAGGATCAGGTCGGCCTCGCCGGCACGCGGGTCGTCGCGCTCGAAGGCGTCGGGACGGCTGATCAGCATGACCATGTCGGCGTCCTGCTCCAGCGACCCCGACTCGCGGAGGTCCGAGAGCATCGGCTTCTTGTCGGTGCGCTGCTCGGGGCCACGGTTGAGCTGGCTGATCGCGACCAGCGGGACCTCGAGCTCCTTGGCCAGCAGCTTGAGCTGACGCGAGAACTCCGAGACCTCCTGCTGGCGGGACTCGACCTTCTTGCCCGAGGTCATCAGCTGCATGTAGTCGAGGATGATCAGCTTCAGGTCGTGGCGCTGCTTGAGGCGCCGCGCCTTCGCCCGGATCTCCATGATCGTCATGTTGGGGGAGTCGTCGATGAACATCGGCGCCTCGCTGATCTCGCTCATCCGCCGGGCGAGGCGCGTCCAGTCGTCGTCGGTCATCGACCCGGAGCGCATGTCGGCCAGACGGATCTTCGCCTCGGCCGACAGCAGGCGCATGACGATCTCGGTGCGGCTCATCTCGAGCGAGAAGAACGCGGAGGTGAGGCCGTGCTTGATGCTCGCCGAGCGAGCGAAATCCATTCCCAGCGTGGAGTTGTGCGTCGGCACCATCGAGGAGCCCGCGAGGTAGAGGTGCTCGGTGTTGTCGACCTCCACGCAGCGAACCGGCACCGATGTCGTCCGGCGGACGTCGACCACGTACCGGACCCCGGCGCGGGTGGCGTCCTTCCCTCTCTGCCGCTCCTTGTGGGCGAGGCGCTTGCGCTCGAGCCGGAAGACTTCCTCGGTGGTCGAGAACGTCACGAGGTAGGCGGTGCTCGTGCTCTCGGTGCGACCCCGGACCCTCTTGGTGACGGTCGAGCAACGGAGCCCGAGGCTCGCGACCAGCTCGGCGACGTCGGCCGCCAGTCTCGCGTTGGTGACGGCGAACTGGAGCACACCTGTTGGAAGGACGGTTCCATCGGTGTCGAGGAGCCCGGCCAGGAGAGCTCGGCGCTGCCCCTCGGACGCCCGGAGGTACTCCACGGGGATGTGCTTGTCCCCGAGCACGCCGAGAGCGCGGAGCCGGGCCTGCACCGTGCCGTGGTGGTCACGACACGCCTGGCACCGCACGAGGCCGCACGAGGGGCCTCCGCAGTCCTGGCACGTGGGGGCCGGAACCGGCGCGGAGACGAAGCGGGCGCGCCCGCCGCAGGACCGGCCGCAGGTGCGGACCTGGGTTGTCGCAGGCCGGAAGAGCGCCCCGCAGACGACACACGGACGTTCTGCCCGCTCAGGGTCGGCCGGGAGCCGCAGTCCGTACCGGAGAGGACCGACCAGCGGCGCCTCGAGCCCCTCGGCCTCGACGTGCGCGGCGATCTCCGGGTCGGCGCTCGTGAACGACGCGGAGGCGGACGTGCCGTCACCCAGCCAGACGCCGAGGGCGTAGGGCGGAACGGCGAGGTCGCGCGCAGGCAACTGCAGCGGCGCGGCGACCGCCACCGAATGGTTGATCCGACGGTCTGCCGTTTCGCAGCGCAGCGTTGTGGCGATCTCTCCGGTCGTGCGTACCCGCGGGGGAACGTGCGCGGACCGGCGGGACGCCCTCGTGTCCGTGAGCCACTGGTGCTGTTCATCGGCCACGATCACGGTGCCGTCCGAGAACTCGACCTCGAAGCAGGGACGCCCGACCATGACCTCGGTGGCCGCCACGACGCGTGTCGGTCGGCCGGACGCGTCCAGGAGAACGTCGCCCACGCGGACCGATTCCATGGTCGTCCAGCCGTCGGGCGTCGCCAGCGGTGTGTCCAGAGCGAGTGCCTTCCCGATCCCCGGACGGGCCGCCACGATGATCATCTGGCCCGCGTGCAGACCGTTGGTGACGTCGTCGAGGTCGGTGAAGCCGGTGGGCACGCCGAAGGACACACCACCGCGCGAGGCGATGGCGTCGATCTCGTCCATCGTCGGCTGGAGGACGTCCTCGAGGGCCACGTAGTCCTCGGTGACCCGGCGGTCGGTGACCTCGTAGACGGCGGCCTGGGCGCGGTCGACGACGTCGTCGGTGTCCGCGCCCTCGGAGCCGTGGTAGCCGAGCTGCACGATGCGCGTGCCCGCCTCGACGAGGCGACGCAGGATCGCGCGGTCGGCGACGATCTCGGCGTAGTAGCCGGCGTTGGCGGCCGTGGGCACCGCCGCGATGAGGGTGTGCAGGTACGGCGCCCCGCCGATGCGCAGGAGCTCACCCCGGCGCTCGAGCTCGGCGGAGACGGTGACGGGGTCGGCGGGCTCCCCGCGGCCGTAGAGGTCGAGCACGCACTCGTAGACCGTCTGGTGGGCCGGACGGTAGAAGTCGTCGGGCTTGAGCATCTCGATGACGTCGGCGATGGCGTCCTTGCTGAGCAGGATCGCGCCGAGCACCGACTGTTCGGCGGGGAGGTCCTGGGGCGGCTGCCGGTCGAACTCGGTGGGCGCAGCCCCCTGTCGGTCCCCACCCCGTCCGGACGTCCCCCGATCGTCCAGTACCGCCACGTCGGTCCCCTCCCTCGCCTCGGACGCGTACCCGGCGGGACACGTCCGTCGAACACACGTTCTAGCAGGGCCCACCGACAGCCCCGGCGACACCGGACCGGCCGGCGGCGCTGACGCGGTCTCCCGACCGTGTCGACCGCACGCTAGGTCCCCGTCGTGCAGGGCTCCAACAGGCCCTGGGGACGCCCTGGGGACAACACCGGGATCGGTCCACCGAGCACACCCCCGCGGTGGGCACGCACGTGGGGACAACCTGTGGGCAATCCATGATCTCGAACGGTCGTCGCAGGTGGGGGACCTGTGGGCGTTGTGGACAACAAGTGGATGAAGGAGTCGTCGGCGCGTCGTCCGCCGCGTGTCGTCCCTGTGTTCACCCGGTCGCGCAGCGTCGCGAGCCGAGCGGGGGCCGGCGCTCGCCGGGCGGGGGAGCGGCGGTGCGGACGGGTCGAGCCGGAGATCCCCGGCGGGCCGTGTCCGGACACACGTCGGGCCCGGACCGTCGTGCGGTCCGGGCCCGAGGTGGTTCGGGGGACGAGGCGGAAGTCGACCTCGTCAGGGCGTCGTCAGCCGCCCTGGACGTCGAGGGGGAGGTCCACCGCGACGTCGGGGTGCAGGCGCACCGTGACCTTGTGGTCACCGGTCGACTTGATGTGACCGGGGATGGCGACGAACCGCTTGTCGAGGTTCGGGCCGCCCTGTGAGCGCACGGCCGCGACGATGTCGGCCGGGGTGACCGAGCCGAAGAGACGCCCGCCCTGGCCGGCCTTGCCGCTGACCGTGACGGTGCCGAGGCCCTGGATCTGCCCGGCGACCTCCTTGGCGTGGTCCAGGTCGCGGATCCGCTTGCCCTCCTGGGTGCGGCGGATCGTGTCGACCTGCTTCTGGGCGCCGCGGGTGGCCACGATGGCCAGGCCGCGGGGCAGCAGGAAGTTGCGGCCGTAGCCGTCCTTGACCTCGACGGTGTCGCCGGGGCCGCCGAGGTTGGCGACGTCGGCGGTGAGGATGAGCTTCATGTCGTCCTCCCTCAGCGCGCGGTCGACGTGTAGGGCAGGAGCGCCATCTCGCGGGAGTTCTTCACCGCGACCGCGACGTCGCGCTGGTGCTGCGAGCAGTTGCCCGACACCCGGCGCGCACGGATCTTCCCGCGGTCGGAGATGTACTTCCGCAGGAGGTTCGTGTCCTTGTAGTCGATCAGCTGGTTCTTGTCCTTGCAGAAGGTGCAGACCTTCTTCTTCGGCTTGCGGATCGGCGGCTTCGCCATGATTCCTTCACTTCCAGGCGTGGTGGCCCGCCGCGCCGTGGGGCGCCGGGCGGGCCGATTCGTACAGGTCGATGCGGGCGGGAGCCCAGGTCAGAACGGAGGCTCGTCGTCGTAGCCGCCACCGCTGCCGCCGCCGGAGGACCCCGCGGCCGGAGCGGAGGCCCAGGGGTCGTCGCCCCCGCCGTAGCCCCCACCGGAGCCCCCACCGGAGCCGGAGCCCCCGCCGGAGCCACCGCCGCCGTAGCCGCCGCCACCGTTGCCGCCCCCGCCGCCGTAACCGCCGCCCCCGGAACCCCGGGAAGCCTTGGTGACGGACGCGGTGGCGTAGCGCAGGGACGGGCCGACCTCGTCGACCTCGAGCTCGATGACGGTGCGCTTCTCGCCCTCACGGGTCTCGAAGGACCGCTGCTTGAGCCGCCCCTGCACGATGACGCGGGCCCCGCGGGTGAGCGTCTCGGCGACGTTCTCCGCGGCCTGACGCCAGATGTTGCAGCGCAGGAAGAGGGCCTCGCCGTCCTTCCACTCGCCGCTCTGGCGGTCGAAGGTGCGCGGCGTCGACGCCACGGTGAAGTTGGCGACGGCGGCACCCGACGGCGTGAACCGCAGCTCCGGGTCAGCAGTGAGGTTGCCGACCACGGTGATGACGGTGTCGCCGGCCATCAGGCAGCGCCGGCCTTGCCACGACGCCCGGCGAAGGCGGGGTCGCGGCGCATGACCTTGGTCCGCAGCACGGACTCGTTGAGCGCGAGCTGCCGGTCCATCTCCTTGACGGTGGCCGGCTCGCAGTTGATGTCGAGGACGGCGTAGATGCCCTCGGCGTGCTTGTCGATCTCGTAGCTGAGGCGACGACGGCCCCAGACCTCGACGTTCTCGACGGTGCCGCCGTCCTTGCGGACGACGTTGAGGAACGTCTCCAGGGACGGGGCCACGGTGCGCTCGTCGAGGCTCGGCTCGAGGATGACGACCAGTTCGTAGTGGCGCACGAGTACCACTCACCTCCTATGGGCTCAGCGGCCACGGACGATCCGTGACAGGAGGGGTTCTCGGTCCGTCCAGGCTACCGAACCGGCCTCCGAGCGCCCTCACCAGGTCCGACGCAGCGCCGGACCCGGCGGTTCCCGGGAATCCTCAGGCGGGGACGGGCGTGCGCGCGGCGACCGTGGTCCCGGCGTCCTCGTCGACCTCGGCCTGCACGTCGGTGTCCTCGTCGACGGGCTCGTCGCGGTCCCCGGCCACCTCGGCCGTCACCTCGTCCGCGTCCGCGGGCTCCGCCGCGGCCACCGGCGCGGCGGCAGCGCCACCCACCGACGACGGCGAGACCGCGCGGCCGAGGACGACCCGGCGCACCGTGAACGCCGCGACGCCGGAGAGCGCCAGGACCGCGATGAGCGCCGGCACCCCCACCCCACCCTCGGTGAGGGCGTCGACGGGCAGGGCCTGGACCTGGCTCGCGGTGGTGACCGCGCTGGCCGGGTCGTACCCGAGGTAGGCGGGCGAGCCGGCGCGCAGCCCCGGGAAGGCGGAGCCGAGCAGCAGGTTCGGGTCGAAGGCGCGCACACCGGGTGCCGGGCCCGCCGCGCCCTTGAGGAACGACGAGGGCAGTGCGCCGAAGGCGGGCGCGAACGCCGGCGCGGCCGCGGCGGCCTGCTGGGGCGTGAAGGTCGGGGCGGCGGCGGGGGCGGGCGTCGGGACGGCCGCTCGCGAGCGCGGGGTGGCCGTGGCCGCCGGGCGCGGGGCGTCGAGCACGGCGCCGGTGGTCCCGCTGAGCTGCTCGGTGGCCTGGCGCAGCGGCGGCGCGGCCTGGGCGACCTGCTCGCTCACGGGCTCGACGACCTGCACCTGGACGCGGCAGAGGATGCCGCCGACCAGCTGCGTGATCGGCTTCATCCCGGTCCGGACCTCGCGCTCGAACGGCAGGCCGAGCGTCGGGATGATCTTGACGGTCTGCCCCTCCTCCGCGCGCACCGTCTCGCCGCAGCGGGCCTCGACGACGTCGTCGGCGGCGGGGGCCGCGAGGGCCGAGCCGGCACCCAGCAGCAGTGATCCCGTCACCAGGCCGCCGGCGATGAGGCTCGTCAGCAGACGGGGAGGACGCACGCCCATGGAGGAGGACCTTTCTGACGAGCCCGGGGAGACCGGGACAGGCCCCACTGGGGGAGCGGGCCGTCCCGGCGGCACGTGAACCCAACGAGCGAGTAACCCGGTGGTGACGACGACCCTCACCCGGCTGCCGGAGCGTTCGGCGGGCGACACGCCACCGCAGCCGGACCCGCCCTCATCGTGGGACTCCAGTCCCTCCGCGTGCTCGTCCGAACAGCCCAACGACGGGGTCGAGGAGCGCGTCCACCCGGGCCAACCGGCGGGCGTCGTCGGGCGCGTCGTCGAGGACACCGCCGTCCGGGTCGTCCAGGCCGCGGGAGAACGAGGGGTCCCGCGGCGTGCGGATCGGGTCGTGCTCGGGACGCAGCACCGACCGGACCACGAGCGCCGCGACGACGAGGACGGCGAGGTCGCGCACGAGCACCGAGCCGTAGAACCAGGGCGCGGGCAGACCCTTCGCGTCGGTGCCGAGGTAGTAGTACATCCGCGGCGCCCAGACCAGCGCGTCGAGCACCATCCACGCCAGCAGCGGGCGCCAGCGCGGGTACGCCAGGACCGCCAGCGGCACGAGCCACAGCGAGTACTGCGGGCTCCAGACCTTGTTGGTCAGCAGGAACGCGACGATGACGAGGAACGCGATCGCGGCGAACCGGGGCCGGCGCCGCGCGCGCACCACGAGCACGGCGATCGCCAGGCAGCACACGGCGAACAGGACCGCGCTGACCGCGTTGAGCACGGTGGGGTCCTGCCCGGGGGCGAGCTGGCCGTCGAAGCCGCTCCAGCCCGTGAGCCCGGAGACGACGTTGTAGAGCGAGTCGGGGTCGGCGCCCCGCTGGCCGTTGAGACGGAAGAACTCCCACCAGCCCGCCGGCGCGGCGAGGGCCACCGGGAGGTTCACCAGCCCGACCGCCAGGACCCCGGCCGCGGTCGCCTGAGCCCAGGCCCGCAGACGTCCCGCGCGCAGGCAGAGCAGCAGCAGCGGATACAGCAGGAACAGCGGATAGAGCTTCGCCGCCGCACCGACACCGAGGATCACGCCGGCGAGCACCGGACGGCGCCGTGCCCACGCGAGCATCCCGAGCGTCGCCGCCGCGACGGCCAGGGTGTCGAAGTTGGTGAACGCGTGGACCGCGACGAGCGGTGACACGGCGGCGAGGGCGGCGTCCCAGGGACGCCCGAGTCGCAGGCGCACCACGGCCCAGACGGTCACCAGCCAGGCCAGCGCGAGCCAGAACGCGGAGAGGTCGAAGTAGACGACCACCGCCAGCCCGCCGGGCAGCAGGCCGGCGTCGGCGCCGGCGAGCCAGAGGTCGGCGAGGCGGGCGTTGGCCCACTGGAAGAACCCGGTGAGCACCGGGTACTCCATGTAGCGCACCTGCTCGGAGCCGTCGTCACGACGGTCGACCCAGGACGTCACGTAGGGGATCCCGCCGACGTCGAGGCGCTCGGCGGTGTAGAGCGGGACGGTGTCGGAGTAGCACATCGCCACGTACTGGCGGCCGTCGCGCCAATCGAGCTCGAGCCCGTTCTCGCCCGGGTACTGCTGCAGGCACGGCGCCTTCGCGAACCACGCGAGCGCGAGGGTGGCGATCGCCAGCAGCATCACCACGCGCAGCGGGGTGAAGTGACGGGCCCGGCCCGCGACGGCGTGCTCACCGAGCGGGCCACCGACGACCGCCGAGAGCGACGCGACGAACGGGTCCTCGTGGGTCGGGCGGACGCGCTGGTCCGGGCCGAGCGAGGCGGGGTCGTGGGTGCGGGCGCGCCCCGACGTCGGGACGCCGCTGCGGGTGGGCGCCCCGGTCACGGCGTGCCGTCCTGAGGGCGCCCGTCAGCCCTAGAAGAGGGCACCGTCGCCGCCCTGTTGGCCGCCGCCCTGGTCACCGCCCTGGTCGCCCTGTCCCTGATCGCCGCCATCTTGGTTGCCCTGGCCCTGGTCGCCGCCGCCCTGGTCGCCGCCGAACTGGCCCTGATCGCCGCCGTCGCCGCCCTCGTCACCCTGACCCTGGTCACCGAAGAAGCCGCCCTGGTCACCCTGACCCTGGTCGCCCTGGCCCTGGTCGCCGCCCTGGTCCTGGTTCTCCGGCGGGCACGGCTGGCCCTCGACGCAGCCCGGCTGGTTGGGCGGCGCCGCAGGTGTGGTCTGCGGCGGGGTGCCGATCGGCCGGAAGTCCGAGAACTGCTCGACCGGGTCGCCGCGCAGGGCGTCGTTCATGTAGCCCTGCCAGATCTGGCCGGGCACGCCGCGCCCGTAGATCGGGCGCCCGTCGCCGTTCTTGATCGGGGTGTTGTCGTCGGTGCCGACCCACACGGCGGTCGAGATCGACGGGGTGGAGCCGACCATCCAGGCGTCGTTGTTCTGGCCGTCGACCGAGGACTGCACGGTGCCGGTCTTGGCCGCCACGGGACGACCGCCCGAGAGCGGGATCTCGGAGTGGTCGGCCACCGGCAGCATCGCCTCGACGACGTTGCGGGCGAGCTGCTGGGTCATCCGCGTCTCGCCGGCCGGCACACCCGCGTCGAAGAGCACGCGACCGTCGGCCGTCGTCACCCGGCTCACGAGGTGCGGCCGGTGGTAGACGCCGTCCGCCGCGAACGTCGCGTAGGCCGCGGCCATGTCGCTGGGCCGGACCTCGCGGTCACCCAGCGAGATACCGCCGCTGGGCGCCTCGAGCGGCGCGGAGACGCCCGCCTGGTGCGCCGCGTCGGCGACGCGCTGCGGGCCGACCTGCACGCCGAGCTGGTAGAAGACCGTGTTGATCGACTGGGTCATCGCCGTGCGCAGGTCGCAGTTCCCGCAGTTCTCGCCCTCGTTGTTCTCCACCTCGGTGCCCGCGATCGTCTGCGGGCTCGAGCCGTCGAACGTCGTGCCGAGGCCGATCGGGTTGGGGTTTCGCTGGAGCCCGGCGAGCAGCACGAACGGCTTGAACGACGACCCGGGCTGGCGCTCGCTCTGCGCGTAGTCGAAGCCGGACCCGTCCTCGCCGCCGTAGTAGGCCAGCACCGCTCCGGTGCGCGGGTCGACCGACACGAGCGCCGTCCGCAGGTTCGCCGGCTGACCGCGCAGGCGTCGTTCGACCGACTCGACGGCCTGGTCCTGCCGGCGCGGGTCGATCGTCGTCGTCACCTGCAGGCCCTCCTGGTTCACCTGGGTCTCGGTGATGCCGTAGGAGTTCAGCTCCGCGCGCACCGCGGACACGATGTGGCCGCGGTCGTTGTCGGGGATGCCGCTGCGCCGCGGCTGCGGCGGGATGGCGGCCGGGAACGTCTGCGCGCCCCGCTCGGCGGCCGGCAGCCAGTTCTGGCCGACCATCCCGTCGAGGACGAAGGCCCACCGCTGCTCGGACATCCCGCGGTCGACCGCCGGGTCCCAGCGCGACGGGGACTGGATGAGGCCCGCGAGCATCGCGCCCTCGGAGACCGAGAGCTGCGAGACGTCCTTGTCGAAGTACGACTGGGCCGCCGCCTGGATGCCGTAGGCACCGCGACCGAAGTAGATCGTGTTGAGGTAGTTGCCGAGAATCTCCTCCTTGCTCTGCTCCTGGGAGATCTTCGCCGCGATCACCACCTCGCGGTACTTGCGCCACAGCGAGTACTCGTCGCCCACGAGCACGTTCTTCACGTACTGCTGAGTGATCGTCGAGCCGCCGCCGCTGCCGCCGGTGGCCTGGTTGAACGCCGCGCGCAGGATGCCGACCGGGTCGAAGCCGAGGTTCGAGTAGAACGACCGGTCCTCGGCCGAGAGCACCGCCTGCTGCACGTGCAGCGGGACCTGGGTGATCGGCACCTTGATCCGGTTGCCCTGCTCGGGCACCAGCGAGGCCAGCGAGGTCCCGTTGGCGTAGGAGATCGTCGCGACCTGGTTGTTGGTCGCGTCGTCGGGCGTCGGCACGCGGAAGAAGATCCAGCCGACGGCGAAGGCCAGGACCGGGCCGAGCACGAGCAGCCCGATCAGCAGGAAGACGATGCGCCGGATACGGCGCTTGCGGCCCCTGGGCTCGGGCGCGGAGCCGTCGCGTCCCGGGCGGCGTCCGCGGGGCGGCTCGTCGTCGTCCCCGCCCCGACCGGGACGGGCGGGTCGCGGGGACACCGCCGTGCCGGACAGGCCGCCGCTCGCCATCGCCGAGCGCGAGGTGGCGGCCGTCGCGGTGGGGGCCATCGCCCGCGTCGCGCTGCCGGTGCCGTTGCGGCTGCCGGTGCGCCCGCTGTCGTGCGTCAGCAGACGCGGCTCGCGGGTCCGGCCGGCGCCCTCGGGGGGCGTGACCGTGCCGACCGCGCTGCGACGCGTCGCGCCGACGGCCTCGGTGTTGGTGACGGTCGGCTCGTCGAAGGCGGAGTGGTGGGTGGGGTTCTGCGACGGGGGCACCGGCCGCCAGCCTGCGGGCAGGGCGCCGTCGGGGGCGGGAGACGGGGGTGGGCCTGCGGGGCGGCCGTGTCCTCCGTTGCGTGGACCGGGGGAACCCTGCGGAGGACGGGGCGGTCCGGGCGGTGGGCCGGGTGGGCCCTGCGCGGTGCGCGGTGGGCCGGGCGGGGCACCTCGCGCGTCACCTCGCCCGTCTCCGCGCCCGTCTCCGCGGGCCGGGGGTCCGGGCGGGGTGGCGCCGGGTCTGGCACCGGGGGGTCGTTCTCCCCCGCGGTCCGTGCGCCGCTCGTCGTCCACCGATCGCCTCCCGGTATCGGGTGGTTCTCTCCGAACCGTCAGGGCGAGGCGGTCCGGCGGCGCCGGCGGCCCCCTCCCGACGCGTCGTCGGTTCCCAGGACGTATGACTGTACGAGGTGGTTCCACCGGCACGACCGGCAGACCTCCACGACGTGCACGGTGAACTCGCTGACCGCATCCGCCAACCGGCTGATCTCGTCGGCAGACCGGGCGGATCCGGCGGCCCCGCCGAGGCGCTCCCCGAAGATCCAATGCACCTCGACGAGGGGATCGCGCCGGCAGAGCGGGCAGGTCCGGGTGGTCGGGCGGCCGTGGTGCGAGGCGGCCTGGAGCAGGTAGACCCCCGCGTCGCAGGCGTCCGCGGTGGCCACGCGGCCCGCCGACACGTCGGCCAGGAGCGCACGGCGCTGCAACGCGTAATCGACCACCTGACGGACTCCCGGCACGGAGACCAGCGTAGCCACGACGGCACCGGACGTCCCCTGCTCCGGCGAGGTCCCGGCACCCGGCGGGGGTGTGACGTGATCGTCGATGCCCGACGCCTGATGTATCGCTCCGATATGGTCGGGCGGTGCTCGCGGAGATCGCCGTGGGCGATCCGGTGACCGAGGGGGTGTCCGTGCTCGAGCTCGCGGTGCTCGGCCTTCTCCACGAGTCGCCGATGCACGGCTACCAGCTGCGCAAGCAGCTGCACGCCCGCCTCGGGACCTTCCGTGCCTTCTCCTGGGGGTCGCTCTACCCGACCCTGCGCCGGCTCCAACGTGCCGGCCTGATCGCCGAGACCGACGAGCCTCCCCCGGACGACACCGCCGACGAGGGCGAGCCGGCCGGGTCCGCCCGGTCGCGGCCGGCGTCCCGCGGCTCGTGGGGGCGGCGCGGCCGCCGGACGTTCGAGCTCACCGCCGAGGGCAAGGACCGGTTCGAGGAGCTCCTCGGCGACGCCGGCCCGCAGACCTGGGACGACGAGAGCTTCGGCGTCCACCTGGCCTTCTTCTCGCGGACGCCGGTCGAGGTGAGGATGCGCATCCTCGAGGGCCGGCGCCGTCGTGTGGAGGAGCGCCGTGAGGGCCTGCGGTCGACCCTGGGCCGCGCGGGCGAGCAGATCGACCACTACACCCGCGAGCTCCACCGCATCGGGCTGGAGTCCACCGAGCGCGAGGTCCGGTGGCTCAACGAGCTCATCGCCGCCGAGCAGGCCGCGGAGCCGGTGGCCGACACACGGCCGCCCGGCTCCCCCGACACCGGCCCTGATCCCGGGCCCGACTCCAGCCCCGACGACGGCGGCATCCGTCCGCCGTCACCCCGCGACGCCTGAGCCCCAGGTCCGTCCGACACCTGTCACCGAGAAAGAGACAAGAGGAGAACTGCCATGGGTTCGGTCCGAGTGGCGATCGTGGGCGTGGGGAACTGCGCCTCCTCACTCGTACAGGGCGTGCATTACTACGCCGACGCCGACCCGGCCGCGCGCGTGCCGGGCCTCATGCACGTCGACTTCGGCGGCTACCACGTGGGCGACCTCGAGTTCGTCGCCGCGTTCGACGTGGACGCCAAGAAGGTCGGCCAGGACCTCGCCGACGCGATCTCCGCGTCCGAGAACAACACCATCAAGATCGCGGACGTCCCGCCGACCGGCGTGACGGTGCAGCGCGGTCACACCCTCGACGGTCTCGGGAAGTACTACCGCGAGATCATCACCGAGGCCGACGGCGACCCCGTCGACGTCGTCGCCGCCCTGCGCGAGGCCCGCGCCGACGTGCTCGTGTCCTACCTGCCGGTGGGCAGCGAGGACGCCGACAAGTTCTACGCGCAGTGCGCCATCGACGCGGGCGTCGGCTTCGTCAACGCCCTGCCGGTGTTCATCGCCTCCGACCCCGAGTGGGCGGCCAAGTTCACCGCGGCCGGCGTGCCGATCGTCGGTGACGACATCAAGTCGCAGGTCGGCGCGACGATCACCCACCGCGTGCTCGCCAAGCTCTTCGAGGACCGCGGCGTGCAGCTCGACCGCACGATGCAGCTCAACGTCGGCGGCAACATGGACTTCCAGAACATGCTCGAGCGCGAGCGCCTGGAGTCGAAGAAGACGTCCAAGACGCAGTCGGTGACCTCGCAGGTCGACCGTGAGATGGGCAAGGGCAACGTCCACATCGGCCCGTCGGACCACGTGCCGTGGCTCGACGACCGCAAGTGGGCCTACGTGCGCCTCGAGGGCCGCGCGTTCGGCGACGTCCCGCTGTCGCTCGAGTACAAGCTCGAGGTCTGGGACTCCCCGAACTCCGCGGGCATCATCATCGACGCCGTCCGCGCCGCGAAGATCGCGATGGACCGCGGCATCGGCGGTCCGCTGCTCGGCGCCTCGTCGTACTTCATGAAGTCCCCGCCCGAGCAGTACCGCGACTCGGTGGCCTACGACCGCGTCGAGTCGTTCATCCGCGGCGACGACAGCTGACCGGGCGCGTTCCGGGTTTCGCGCGAAGGGCACCTTCAGCCGGATAGAGCGGCGGAAGGTGCCCTTCGCTGTCTCGTGCTGATCACCGGCGCCGGATGGCCGGACGCGGGCGGGTGCGGGCCTGGGCGAGCGCCTCCCAGAGCAGTCGCTTCACCGTCTCCGGCTCGTCACGGAGCTGGCGGGGCGTCACCGGCACGAGCAGCACGCCGGCGGCGATGAGGCGGGCCTGGCGCCTCATGGTCTCGTCGAACGCCTCCGGGTCGCCGTGGTGCTCGAACGACTGGATCTCGATCGCCAGCGCGACGCCGT
This sequence comes from Actinomycetospora sp. NBC_00405, assembly GCF_036044095.1. Lineage (NCBI taxonomy): Bacteria > Bacillati > Actinomycetota > Actinomycetes > Pseudonocardiales > Pseudonocardiaceae > Actinomycetospora > Actinomycetospora sp. NBC_00405. The sequence goes on along the minus strand of NZ_CP107938.1, from coordinate 4,189,495 downwards.
CGACGAACCCGTCGACGCAGGCGAGGAACGTCCCGTCGGCGTGCTCGAGGCCGGCGTTCCAGATCACCGGCGGGAAGCCCGGCATCTCCGCGACGATCATCCGGCACCAGGCCTCGGCGACGGACCGCACGCCGTCCTCGATCTCGACGAGGACCCGTCGTACGAGCGCCGTCCCGCGGCCGGAGCCCTCCTCGAGCTCGCCACGCAGGGCCACCACCGCGGTGAGGCGGCGCTGCACGGCCTCGGCCAGGAGCGCACGGACGTCGTCGATCCGGCGCATCCGCCGCGCGGCATCCAGTACCGCGCGGTGGACCGGGGCCACGGGCACGTCGTCCCGATGGTGGGGACGGGGCAGCCGCAGGGTGCGCTCGGCGAGGACGAACCGCTGCGAGCGTCGGCGCGTGGCGTGGGGTACGAGGACGTGGACGGTGTCGTCGTCCGGGAGGCGTCTCAGGCCGTACAGCCGGCAGGCGGCGACGCCGGTGACCAACGCCCGCGGGCCGGCGTAGAGCAGCGCGGCGGCGAGGCGCTGGCGACGGGTGAGCACCCCGCGGGTCAGCGCGATGACGCCCGAGATCACCCGCACCCAGATGCCCCCGGGGACGCACCGGGAGGAGATGGTGCTCGACGGGACGCCGAGCTGGGCGAGGTCGCGGAGATGGATGACGTCGAAGGGGGCGGCCGCCGCGACAGCAGCCCAGTCGACTCGGGAACGTCGGGGCACATCGTGTTCGACGCACGCCGGGCTCCGCCGGATCCATCGACGTCGCCGCGGGCGGACCTCACCGGGCGCGCCGATCCGGCGAAGGGGCACCCTCGCCGCTCTAGCCGCGCGAAGGGCACCTTCGGCCGAAACGGCGGCGCCCCGCCGCGCCCCGCCCGCGCGCCGGACCCCGTCAGCGAAGGGCACCCCTCGCCGCTCTATCCGGCTGATGGTGCCCTTCGCGCGGAACTTCGAGACGCGCTCCGGCGTCAGCGGACGACGTTCACCAGGCGGCCGGGGACGACGATCACCTTGCGCGGCTCGGCGCCCGCGAGCAGCTCGGCGACCTTCGGGTCGGCGAGGGCCGCGGTGCGGACCTCGTCCTCACCGGCCGCCGCGGGCACGGTGATGCGCGAGCGCACCTTGCCGTTGACCTGGATCGGGTATTCGGTCGAGTCCTCGACCAGCAGGGCCGGGTCGGCCTCGGGGAACGGCGCGAACGCGAGCGTGTCCGGGTGCCCGAGACGCGACCACAGCTCCTCGGCCAGGTGCGGGCACAGCGGCGCGAGCATGAGCACCAGCGGCTCGACGACCGAGCGGGGCGTGCCACCCGACGGGTAGGTCTTCGTCAGGTGGTTGGCCAGCTCGATGAGCTTCGCGACCGCGGTGTTGTAGTGCATCGCGGGCAGGTCGGTGCGCACGCCGTCGATCGCGCGGTGCAGCGCGGTGAGGGTGTCGCGGTCGGGCTCGGTGTCGGCGACGCGCAGGTCGCCCGTCTGCTCGTCGATCACCAGGCGCCACACCCGCTGCAGGAAGCGGTGCGAGCCGACGACGTCGCGGGTCGACCAGGGGCGCGAGGCCTCCATCGGCCCGGTGGACATCTCGTAGAGCCGGAAGGTGTCCGCGCCGTAGGCGTCGCACATCTCGTCGGGGGTCACGACGTTGCGCAGCGACTTGCCCATCTTCCCGTACTCCTGGCGCACGGCTTCGCCGTTCCACGTGAATCCGGACGCCGCGTCACCCGCCACCTCCTCGGCCGGCACGTAGACGCCACGGGCGTCGGTGTAGGCCCAGGCCTGGACGTAGCCCTGGTTGAACAGGCGCCGGAAGGGCTCCGACGACGAGACGTGGCCGAGGTCGAAGAGCACCTTGTGCCAGAAGCGCGCGTACAGCAGGTGCAGCACCGCGTGCTCGACGCCGCCGACGTAGAGGTCGACACCGCCCGGGTCGCCCGGCCCCTGCGGACCCAGCCAGTAGCGCTCGACGTCGGGGTCGACGAAGCGCTCGGTGTTGTGCGGGTCGAGGTAGCGCAGGTAGTACCAGCAGGAGCCGGCCCACTGCGGCATCGTGTTGGTCTCGCGCAGGTACTCGGTCCAGCCGTGCTCGGGGTCCGACGCGAGGTCGGCCTCGAACGCGACCCACTCCGTGGCGCGGGCCAGGGGGGACTCCGGCGAGGAGTCCCGGTCGTCCGGCGCGAACGACTTCGGCGAGTAGTCCTCGACGTCGGGCAGCAGCACGGGCAGGTCGGCGTCGGGCAGCGCGCGCGGGATCGAGGGCCCGCCGTCGGTCTCGCCCTCCGCGACGTAGGCGACCGGGAACGGCTCGCCCCAGTAGCGCTGGCGGGAGAACAGCCAGTCGCGCAGCTTGTACTGCACCACCGACTCGCCGGCCCCGCAAGCGGCCAGCCACGCGACGATCGCCGTCTTGGCCGCGTCGACGTCCAGGCCGTTGAGGCTGACCTCGTCGTTCGCGGAGTTGATGGCCGCGCCCGCGCCGACGTAGGCCTCGCCGTCGAAGTCCTCCGGCGGCTGCACGGTCCGGCGGATCGGCAGGCCGAAGACGGTCGCGAAGTCCCAGTCGCGCTGGTCCTGGCCCGGGACGGCCATGATCGCGCCGGTGCCGTAGCCCATGAGGACGTAGTCGGCGACGAAGACGGGCAGCGCCTCGCCGTTGACCGGGTTGGTGGCCCACGCGCCGGTGAAGACACCGGTCTTGTCGCGAGCCTCCTGGCGCTCGAGGTCCGAGCGCGACGCGACGACGCTGCGGTACTGCGCGACCGCGTCGGCCGGGGTGTCGGCGCCGCCGGTCCAGCGCCCGTCGAGCTCCTCGCCGGTGGGCGGCGACGGCCAGGCGGCCGGCACCAGCGCGTCGACCACCGGGTGCTCGGGGGCCAGCACGAGGTACGTGGCGCCGAACAGGGTGTCCGGGCGGGTGGTGAACACCTCGATGTCGCCGGCGTCCGACGCGAACCGCACCTGCGCGCCCTGCGAGCGCCCGATCCAGTTGCGCTGCATCGCCTTGACCGAGTCCGGCCAGTCGATGCCGTCGAGGTCGTCGGCCAGGCGGTCGGCGTAGGAGGTGATCCGCATCATCCACTGGCGCAGGTTGCGCCGGAAGACGGGGAAGTTGCCGCGCTCCGAGCGCCCGTCGGCGGTGACCTCCTCGTTGGAGAGCACCGTGCCCAGCGCCGGGCACCAGTTCACCGGGGCGTCGGCCAGGTAGGCCAGGCGGTGGTCGTCGAGGACGCGGTCCTGCTCGGGACGCGACAGCGTCGTCCAGTCGCGGCCGTCGGGCAGCGCGCGGATCCCCGCCGCCAGCTCCTCCTCGAGCTCCGTGATCGGGCGTGCGCGGTCGGCCTCGCTGTCGTACCAGGCACCGTGGATCTGCAGGAAGATCCACTGGGTCCACCGGTAGAAGTCGATGTCCGTGGTGGACACCGAACGGTGCTGGTCGTGCGCGAGCCCGAGCTGGCGGATCTGCTGGCGGTACCGGGCGATGTTCGCCTCGGTGGTGGTGCGCGGGTGCGTGCCCGTCTGCACCGCGTACTGCTCGGCCGGCAGGCCGAACGCGTCGAAGCCCATCGTGTGCAGCACCGTGCGCCCGGTCATGCGCAGGTAGCGGCCGAGGACGTCGGTCCCGATGAACCCCAGCGGGTGCCCGACGTGCAGTCCCGAGCCGGAGGGGTACGGGAACATGTCCATCAGGTAGAACTTCTCGCCCGCCGGCGCGGGGGGCGGGTTCGGCACGGCGAACGTGTCCGCGGCCTCCCAGCGGTCCTGCCAGCGCCGCTCGATCGCTCCGGCGAGCGCGGCGGTGTAGCGGTGGGGCGGCACACCGGAGGCACTCTCGGCGTCGGGTCGCACGTCCGGCGCCACCTCGGGCTCGGCGGTCACGGGGGTTCCTCCTGGTCTCGACCGGCGGTCCTCGCCCTCCGGATGCGGCCGGTCGGCACCTGCCACGGCATCCGCCGTCGACCCGGGGCCACGCCCCGGCGAGGGGGGCACCGCGGATCCCGCGAGGACCACATCGAGCCTACTCTGGGGGTGTGATCGTCCCGGCCCTGGTCCTGACCCTCGCGGCGCTCGTCGTGGGCGGCGCAGGCGTGCTCGCCCTCCTCCACCGGCTGCCCCGCAACCGCGTGCTCGGGGTCCGGACGCTGTGGACCATGGGCAGCGTCGACGCCTTCCGCCGCGCGAACCGTGCCGCCGCGCCGGCGTTCGTCGGCGCGGGCCTCGTCGGGCTCGCGGGGGCCGGCGCCGCGCTGCTGTCGGCGACGACGGTCGCGGGTGTGACGATGCTGGTGCTCGGCGGCCTCGGGCTCGTCGGGCTGCTGGGGGCCGGCGGCATCGTGGGCGCGCGCTTCGCCGCCGCCGAGGAGGCCGAGCACGAGGCCCTCGCCGCCCTGCCGCCGACGTCGTGCATGCCGCCCGAGCCTGCCGAGCCGGACTGCGCGCCCGCCGCCGGGGTGTGCGGCGGCTCGTGCGCGATCTGCCCGCGCGACCGGACCCAGGCCTGACTCACCAGCCCCAGGTGCCCGGGCTGCCCTTGAAGGGGCCGACGACGTCCGCGGTGATCCAGCCGCCGTAGAACCCGCCGGGCTGGGGCTCGACGCGCTCGCCGTCGAGGGTGATCTCGCCGAACGGCGCGGGATAGAGCGCGACACGGTCGGCGAGCACGGGGTAGACCGCGTCCTGCGGGTACCACCAACCGATGTCGCGCAGCGGCTCCACGCCGGGCACGACGATGTCGACGTAGCGCGCCGTGCCCTTCCACTCGCACACCGTCCGCCGCTGCGCGGGGCGCAGGACGCCCTCGGTGAACGCGGTGCGCGGCAGGTACCAGGTCGGCGGGTGGCTGGTCTCGAGCACGCGGACCACGTCGTCGGTGTCGGCGACGACCGTGCCGCCGTGGGTCACGACCGCGCGCCGGTGCACCGCCTCGGCCCGTGGCGGGCGGGGGTAGTCCCACACCGATTCCTGACCCGGACCTGGCTCGACACGTCGCACCGGGACGACGCTAGGCGCGGTCGGCGGGCCCGGCGCGGCGAGCGAACGGGGAGTTCGCGCGCATAGAAGCAGCGAACAGCGCGTTCGTTGCCCCAGAAGGGCGCGCTCAGTTCCGGCGGGGCTCGGCGAGGTGGGTGGCGAGGAGGGCGAGGGGGACGCCCTGGCGGCGCAGGACGCCGCCCCAGAGGTCGTAGCCGGGCGGGGCCAGGACGTCGTCGGGCAGGGCGGGGACGACGTACCAGTCGCCACGCCCGATCTCGCCGGCGAGCTGGCCCCGGTCCCAGCCCGAGTAGCCCGCGAAGACCCGCAGGCCCCGGACGCGGGGGGCGAGGTCGTCGGGGTCGCCGTCGAGGTCCACGAGCGCCACGGGCCCGCGCACGCCGACGACACCGCCGGTGCGCGCCGGGTCCTCGCCGGCGCGCAGGGCCGCGAGGCACAGGGCCGTGCGCTGCTCGACCGGGCCGCCGACGAACACGGCGTGCGGCGTCGAGGTGTGCGGGCCCCAGGTGGGCAGGACGTCGGCGACCGAGACCTCGCTGGGCCGGTTGAGCACGACGCCGAGGGTGCCGGCCGGCCGGTGGTCGATCACGAACACGACCGACCGTGCGAAGTTGGGGTCCGTCAGGGTCGGCGCGGCGACGAGCAACGTCCCCGCCTCGACCTCGGCCTGCTGATGTTCCTCCACACCACTGGCCACGACGCCCATCGTCGCACCGCCGGGAGGGCGGGCGGCAGGCACGGTGGGGTGTTCGGCGGCACGCGTGCCGGGCGCGTCACCGCGCGGTCACACACGGATGACAGCGGCGTCGCGAGCGCGGGAGGACGGCCGCCGGGGGTTGCGCCGGGCGGACGCCGGAGCACCACGCCGCAGGACGCAACGGACGCGTAGCGTGGGCCCCCGTGCCCGTCGCGTCCGATACGACCGCAACCACGGTCGGGGGCCCGTCGCCGGCCCCGGGGCGCGCCGGACGCCTGCGCGAGCTGCTCCTGCACCCCGGGTTCGGCCGCCTGCTGACGGTCCGGCTGGCCGCCCAGTGGGGCGACGGCGTGTTCCAGGCCGCGCTGGGCGGGCTGGTGCTGTTCAGCCCCGAGCGCGAGGCCGACCCGGTCATGGTCGCCCTCGGCCTGGCGACGGTCCTGCTCCCGTACTCCCTGATCGGCCCGTTCGCCGGCGCCCTGCTCGACCGCTGGGACCGCCGGCGCGTCCTCGTCGTCGCGGGTGCCCTGCGCGGCGTACTGACGCTCGCCACCGCCGGCGTCGTGCTCGCCGGGATCACCGGTCCACCCCTCTACCTCGGCGCCCTGGCGACGATCGGCGTGAGCCGCTTCATCCAGGCCGGGCTCTCCGCCGCGCTGCCCCACGTCGTGTCCTCCGAGCACCTCGTCGGTGCGAACTCGCTGGTCACGACGTCCGGAGCCGTCGCGGCAGCGATCGGCGCCGGCTGCGCGATCGGCCTGCGCGGGCTCCTCGGCCCGGCGGACGTCGACGCCGCGTGGACGACGATGGTCGCGGGCATCGGGTCGGTTGTCATCGTCGTGGTGGCGACGACGATCGCCCGCGGCTCGCTGGGGCCCGACGAGCGCCGCGAGGCCGCGCAGGCCCTGCGCGCGGTGGCCTCGGGGCTCGCCGACGGCGCCCGGGCCGCCCGCGACGCCCCCGGCGTCGTCGCCGCGTTCTGCGCGGTCGCCGCGCACCGCCTCGCGTTCGGCGTCACGACGCTCGTGGTGCTGCTGCTCATGCGCAACTCGCTCACCGACGTCGGGCCGTTGAAGGCCGGGATCGCCGGCCTGGGCGAGGTGGTGGTGGCCGCGGCCGCCGGTCTCGGTGTCGCCGCGGTGGTGACGCCGTGGCTCACCGGGCGCGTCGGGCGCACCGGCACCGTGCGGATCATGCTCGTGCTCGCCGCGGTGGCCCTGCTCTCGCTCGGCCTGCCGATGACGCTGCCGACGATCCTCGGTGGGTCGTTCGTGCTCGGGCTCGTGGGCCAGGCGATCAAGCTGTGTTCTGACGCCGCGGTGCAGACGGAGGTGGGCGACGCGGTGCGCGGGCGGGTGTTCTCGCTGTCGGACACCACGTTCAACGTCACCTACGTCATCGCCGTGGCGGGCGCCGCGTTCCTCGCCCCGCCGAGCGGCCGCTCGCCGCTCCTGCTGGCGCTCGCAGCCGGCCTCTACCTGCTGGGTCTGGTGGTGCACGAGCTCGCCCTGCGCAGCCGGGCGTGCGGGCCGGCTCAGGGCGGGACCCAGCCCACCGCCCCTTCGGCGACCAGCGTGTCCACCGCCCCGTCGGCGTCGGTGTCGGTGAGCAGCACGTCCCAGCGGGCCGAGGGCGAGCCCGGCGCCGACGACAGGTAGGCGAGCTCCGCCCGGCCGTCGTGGTCGGCGTCGACGAGCAGCTGCTCGGCGCGCCCGTCGCCGTCGAGGTCGCACACCACCTCGGTGCCGTCCTCGTGGTCGGCCTCCACGGTCGCGCCGTCGAGCGCCCCGTCGCCGTCGGTGTCGACCGCGGGAGCAGCGCTCGCGGACCGGCCGCGGACGTCGCTCCAGGTCAGCGCGGCGCCGGCCGTCACCGGGTCGGGCCCGGCCGCGAACGGCACGCGCGCGTCCCACAGCCCCTGCCCCGAGGGATCGGCGTAGGCGTGGTCGGGACGGCCGTCGTCGTCGAGATCGAGCACCGAGCGGTCGGCGGCGCCGTCGCCGTCGGCGTCCCAGAGGGCGTCGTCGACGCGGCCGTCGCCGTCGAAGTCGAGGGCCACGGCGTCCCGGAGGCCGGCCGGACCCAGCGCGACGTCGGCGGGGGAGACGTGGTGGTGCACCGGGTCCTGCCCGGTGCCGAAGACGTAACTGATCGCAGGGGATCCCACACGGGGTTCGACGCAGCCGCCCCCCGACCGGTTCCGTCAGCTCTCCGGTTCGCCCTCGTCGTCCGGAGCCCCGATCCCCTCCGCCCCGATCCCCTCGTGGGCCGCCCACCGCAGCAGCTCCGCGCGGGCCTCGTCGTCGTCGAGCGGGCCGCGCTCGAGACGGACCTCCTTGAGGTGCCGCCACGCCCGCCCGACCAGCGGACCCGGCGGGATCCCGAGCAGCTCCATGATCGCGTTGCCGTCGAGGTCGGGGCGGACGCGGGCGAGGTCCTCCTCCTCCGCGATCCGGGCGATCCGCTCCTCGAGATCGTCGTACGACCGCTGCAGGGCCGCGGCCCGGCGCTTGTTGCGCGTCGTCGAGTCCGAGCGCACGAGCTTGTGCAGCCGCTCCAGCAGGGGGCCGGCGTCGGTGACGTAGCGCCGCACCGCGGAGTCGGTCCACTCACCCTTGCCGTAGCCGTGGAAGCGCAGGTGCAGGAACACCAGCTGGGCGACGTCCTCGACGACCTGCTTCGGGTAGCGCAGCTCGCGCAGGCGCTTGCGGGTCATCTTGGCCCCGACCACCTCGTGGTGGTGGAAGCTCACCCGCGTCCCCGGCTCGACCTTGCGGGTGGCCGGCTTGCCGATGTCGTGCAGCAGCGCGGCGAGGCGCAGGACGAGGTCCGGCCCGTCAGTCTCGCGGCCGATGGCCTGCTCCATCACCGTCAGCGAGTGCTCGTAGACGTCCTTGTGCTGGGCGTGCTCGTCGATCTCCAGGCGCATCGCCGGCACCTCGGGCAGCACGACGTCGGCGAGCCCGGTGTCGACCATGAGCTCGATCCCGCGGCGGGGGTGCGCGCCGAGCATCAGCTTCGAGAGCTCCGCCTGTACCCGCTCCGCGGTGATCCGCCCGAGCTGGGGTGCCATCGCCTCCATCGCCGTGCGCACCCGCGGCGCCACCTCGAACCCGAGCTGGGAGACGAAGCGGGCTCCGCGCAGCAGGCGCAGCGGGTCGTCGCCGAAGGACGTCTCCGGGTCGGTCGGGGTGTCGAGGACGCCGCGGGCCAGGGCGGCGAGCCCGCCGTACGGGTCGACGAAGGTGCGGTCGGGCAGCGACAGCGCCATGGCGTTGGCCGTGAAGTCGCGCCGGACGAGGTCGCCCTCGACGGAGTCGCCGAACGCGACGACGGGGTTGCGGCTCACGCCGTCGTAGGCGTCGGCGCGGAAGGTGGTGATCTCGCAGGTCACGCCCCGACGGACGGCGCCGACGGTGCCGAAGGCGATGCCGGTGTCCCACACGGCCTCCGCCCATCCGGACACCAGCGCCTGGATCTGCTCGGGCCGCGCGTCGGTGGTGAAGTCGAGGTCCGGCGACAGCCGTCCCAGCAGCGCATCCCGCACGCTGCCGCCCACGAGGTAGAGCCGGTGTCCGGCCGCCGCGAAGCGCTCGGCGAGGTCGTCGGCGACCGGCGAGTAGCGCAGCATCTCCACCACCGCCGTGTGATCGGCGCCGGTGGACGTGGAGGGGGCCTGGGCGGGAACGGGCACGGCAGGGCAGCGTACCGCGACGGCGGGCCGGGGACGGGACACCGGCCGGACACGGGGGCACGACCCGGGCGACACCTCGCCGTCGGACGGCCGACAGATCCCCGTCACCGCCACGGCGCCGTACGATCGCGATCGTGTCCACCCCGTCGCGACGGTCCGGCGACCGGCGCCGACGGGGCTCCCGGCGGCGGATGCGCACGGTCGACGAGACCTCGGCGGGCGGCCTCGTCGTCGACGCCGCCGGCACCCGTGCCGCCCTCATCGGCCGGCTCGACCGTCGCGGTCGTCTGCTCTGGTCGCTGCCGAAGGGCCACCTGGAGGACGGCGAGACCGCCGAACAGGCCGCGGTGCGGGAGGTCGAGGAGGAGACCGGCATCATCGCGTCCGTGCGGGCGTTCCTCGGGAGCATCGACTACTGGTTCGTGGCCGAGGACCGCCGGATCCACAAGACCGTGCACCACTACCTGCTCTCGGCCCACGGCGGCGAGCTCTCCGACGCCGACGTCGAGGTCACCGAGGTCGCGTGGGTGCCGCTGGCCGAGCTGGACACCCGGCTCGCCTACGCCGACGAACGCCGGCTCGTCCGGCGCGCGGCCCAAATCCTGGAGGAGTCGGCGTGAGGGCTCCCCGCCGACCGCGGGGAGCCCTCCGTCGTGCCGTCCTCGTCCTCGTCCTCGCGGTCCTGCTACCCCTGGGCCTGGGTGCCCTCACGGCCCCGGCGGCGGGTGCGGCCGAGCCGCCCGCGGTGGGTGACGAGCCGGTCGCGGTGGTGCTCGACGGCATGGCGCCGCGCGTGGTCACGGCCGACGGCCCCGGCGAGCTGGTGGTCACGGGACGGGTCGTCAACCGCTCGGCGGTACCGGTGCGCGACCTCGGGGTGCGCCTGGAGCGCGGGGCGGCCCTGTCCGGCGGCCGGGCCGCGCTCGGCGTGCTCGCCGGCGACGAGTCCTCCCAGGCCGTCCGCACCGGCTTCACCGAGATCGCCGGGGTGCTCGCGCCGGGCCAGGAGGTGCGGTTCACGCTGCGCGTGCCGCTGGTGGGCGACGCCGCCCGCTCGCTCGCCCTCGCCGGGCCCGGCGTCCACCCGCTGCTCGTGAACGCGAACGGTGCCCTCGGCTCCGGGAGCGCGACGCGCCTCGGCGCGGTCCGCCTGCTGCTCCCGGTCCTCGGCGTGCCGGGCGGCGGGCCCGTCGCCGCGCCCGCGATCGGCCGGGCCACCGGCGTCTCCGTGCTCTACCCGATCGCCGACCGCCCACGGCGCATCGCCGTGGTGCCGGGCGCTCCGACGCTGCTCGCCGACGACGACCTGGCCACCTCGTTCGCCCCCGGCGGGCGGCTCGCGGGCCTGGTCGACGCGCTCGGACGCAGCGCGCCCGCGGGGTCCGCCGCCGCCCGGTCGGTCTGCCTCGCCGTCGACGCCGACCTGCTCGAGACCGCCGAGGCCATGAGCGCCGGCTACCGGGTGCGCACGCCGGACGGGGGCTCCGTCGCCGGCGCGGGCGCCGACGCCGCCGGGCGGTGGCTGGACGCGCTGCGCGACCAGGCCCGCGGGCGGTGCGTGAGCGCGCTGCCCTACGCCGACACCGACCTCGTCGCCACGGCCCGCGGCAACCTCACCGACCTGACCACCGCCGCCGTCGCCACCGGGACGCGCCGCGTCGCCGAGCTGCTCGGCGTCACGCCGGTCCCCGACACCGTGTGGCCTGCCGACGGGGTGGTCGACGAGCGCAGCCTCGCCGACCTCACCGGCGGCGGCACCCGGTCGCTGCTCCTCGACGGCGACGCGCTCGAGGGCGGGCTGCCCGCGGGCGCCCTCGCTCGCCTCCCCGGCCCGCCCGGGGCCGCGGCCACCGCGGTGGGCCTCGACCCGCTCGCCGCCACCGCGCTCGCGCCCCGGGTCGGCGGGCGCGACGGCGGCGACTCCACGAGCCCCGCGGGTACCTCGGGCGCCCTCGCCACCCAGGACGCCCTCGGCATCCTCGCCCTGCGCGCGCTGCAGGACACGCCCGACGACGAGGTCCCGCCCGTCGACGTCGTCGCCCCGCCGCTCGACTGGGCCGCGAGCACCGCCGAGGCGGGCGCCCTGCTCGGCGCCGTCGACGACCTGACCCGGCTCGGGCTCGCCCGCCCCCTCGACCTCGGCACCCTGCTCGCCGGGGTCGGGCCCACGACGCCGCTGCCCGCCACCTCACCGTCCGCGCCGGCGAACGCGGTCGACGCGATCGGGGAGACGGTGCTCACCCGGGCCGGCGAGGTCCGCGACCGCCAGCGCGAGCTGCTCGCCGCCACCGAGCGCGACGGCGTCGGCGCCCCGTCGCCCTCGGACTTCGTCGAGCCGCTCACCGACGGGGTCCTGCGCAGCCTCTCCGCGGCGTGGCGCGACGACCCGGCGGCCCAGGAGGCCGCGATCGGCGGCGTCGAGCGGCAGATCGACGAGCTGCGCTCGTTGGTGCGGGTCGTGCAGCCCGCCGGCTCGTACTCGCTGGGCAGCAACGACGCGCCCCTGCTGCTCACCGTCGAGAACCGGCTGCCGGTGGCCGTCCGGGTCGAGGTCGTGCTCGAGCCCACGAACGGGTTGCGGACCGGGCCGCTGCCCGCCATCACGGTGCCGGCGTTCGGCAGCCGGCAGGTGCAGGTCGAGGTCGAGGTGACCCGCGCGGGGCAGTTCGCGGTGGACGCGCAGGCCCAGACACCGGGGGGTGAACCTCTCGGGCCCTCGGCTCGTCTGCTGCTGCGATCGACCGCCTACGGCACGATCACGGTGTGGTTGACCGCGTCCGCAGCCGTCGTGCTGGTGATCCTGGCGAGCGTACGGATCGCTCGCCGGGTGCGGGCGGCGCGCCGGTCCCGGCGCAACCACCGCCACCGGGGACCCGGCCCGCCGACCGACGCGCTGGACCTCACGAACCGCGAGCTGCAGAAACGGTGACCTCCCGCGAGCCCGACGAGGACCGCGACGACGCAGGCCCCGCCGCCGACCCCGCTGCCGAGACCGGCCGCGAGGTCCCGGACGTCGTCCCGCCGCCGCCCCCGTCGGACGCGCGGCCCGAGACCCGTCCGGGTGGCCTCAGCGTGCCCGGCGGCCCCGCCGACCGGCCGGCCGCGCCGGCCGCGCCGGTGGCTCCGCCCGGGCCCCCCGCCGGACAGGCCCCCTCCGGACCGGCCCCCTCCGGACCGGCCCCCTCCGGGCAGCCCCGCGGCGGGCCACCCGGTCCGCCCGCACGCCCGCCGACACCCCCGCCGGCACCCCCGCACGGGCCCGGACCCGCCGGGGCGCCCGGTCTGCCCCGCCCGCCGGCCGGGCCCCCCGGACCGCCGCGCACGCCCGGGCGGCCCCCGCCGGCCGGTGCGGGACGCCCGCCACCCCCAGGATCACCCCCGGGAGCTCCGCCCGGCCCGCCCCCGGGACCGCCCGGTCCGCCGCCGGGCCCCCCGCCCGCGAACCCCACCCGGCCCCTGCCCCGCGGGGGACCGCCGCCCCGCCCGCCCGGCTCGCCCGCCGGCGCAGCTGCCTCCGAACCGTCGACGACGGGCCTCACGGCCCCTACCGCCGCGATGGAGGCGGCCGAGGCCGCGTCCGCCGCGCCCGGGATCCGCGACGAGCGCACCGTGCGCGTCGCCCGCCCGGCCCCGCTCGCCTCGTGGAGCGTGGCCGGCTCGAACGACGAGACCGTGCTGCTCCCGCGCCCGCCGCTGGAGCAGGACGCGCCGGCGGTCCCGGCCCCGCGCTCGCCGGTCGACGACGCCGGCCGCGACGACAAGGCCCTGGTCAAGGCGTCCGGCGGCATGGCCGTCGCCACGCTCGTCAGCCGCCTGACCGGGTTCCTGCGGACCCTCGGGCTGACCGCGATCGTCGGCCTCAACCTCGTCGGCAGCGCCTTCAACGTGGCGAACACCCTGCCGAACATCATCTTCGAGCTGCTGCTCGGCGGCGTCCTGACCAGTGTCGTCATCCCGGTGCTGGTCCAGGCCGCCAAGGAGGACGGCGACGACGGCGAGGGGTTCGCCCAGAAGCTGCTCTCCGGGGCCTCCGTCGGCCTCGCCCTGGCCACCGGCATCGCCGTGATCGGCGCGCCCCTGCTGATCCGGCCCTACCTCGACCCGGGCACCGACCTCGAGCTCGCCACCGACTTCGCCTACCTGCTGCTCCCGCAGATCTTCTTCTACGGCATGGGCGCGCTGTTCGGGGCGATCCTCAACTCGCGGGCCAACTTCGGTCCCGCCGCCTGGGCCCCGGTGCTCAACAACGTGGTCGCGCTCATCGCGCTCGGCATCTACGCCTTCCTCCCGTCGCCCGAGGTGGGCATCTCCACCACGCAGCTGCTCGTGCTCGGGATCGGCAGCACGCTCGGCATCGTCGTCCAGGCCGGCGTGATGCTCCCGGCCATGCGCCGGGTCGGCTTCCGCTGGAAGTGGCGCTTCGGCTGGGACCAGCGGCTGAGCGCGTTCGGCGGGCTCGCCGCCTGGGTCGTGGGCTACGTCCTCGTCAGCCAGGTCGGCCTCGCCGCGATCCTGCGCGTCGCGTCGGGCTCGAGCGACGGCGGACCCGCCGTCTACAGCTACGCCTGGCTCCTCATCCAGGTGCCGTACGGCGTCCTCGGGGTCTCGCTGCTCACCGCGCTCATGCCCCGGATGAGTGCCGCCGCCGCGAACGGCCGCCTCGACCAGGTCGTCTCCGACCTCTCGCTCGGCTCGCGCCTCTCGACGGTCACCCTGCTGCCGATGAGCGCGCTGCTCACGGTGTTCGGCTCGCAGCTCGGCATCGCGCTGTTCAGCATCGGGCGCTCCGGCCCCGAGGGCGCCGCCTCGCTCGGCGGCGCCATGGCCGCGTCGGCGTTCGGGCTTGTGCCGATGGCGGTCGTCATGCTCCAGATGCGCGTCTTCTACGCGATGAACGACGCCCGCACACCGACGCTCATCATGGTCGTCATCACGGCCGTCAAGGTGCCGATGGCCTACCTCTGCCCGGTGCTCCTTCCTCCGGAGCAGGTCGTGCTCGGGCTGGCCGCGGTGAACGCGTTCGGGTTCGTCGTCGGCCTGGTCGTCGGCAACATCTGGCTGCGGGTGCGCATCGGGCACCTCGACACGCGCCGCGTGCTCCGGACCTTCGTCCTGACCCTCCTGGCCTCGCTCGTGGCCGTCCTCGTCGCCGTGCTCTGCGTCACCCTGCTCGAGCGCCTCGTGGGCGGCGGCGTCTCGCTCGTCCTGCGATCGTGGCTCGTGCTGGTGGTCGGCTCGGGCGTCTTCCTCGTGGTCGTCGCGGTGGCCATGCGCGTGCTCAAGGTGCCCGAGCTCGATCCCGTGGTGTCGCGGCTGCGGCGCCTGCTCGGACGGGGCCGCGCGCCGGCGCAGTGACACGACGGCGTCACAGCGGCCATCGGGGTGGTCCCGGCCGCTCGGCGCAACCAGGACCGGTGCCCCGGCGTCCCCCGAGGCGGTACCGGAGTCCCGTAGGCTCCGACGTCGTCGAGGGGGAGGTGAGGGACGTGGCCGGCGAGCCGTCGGGGGAGCGCACGTCCACCGGCCCCGCGTCCGATGCGGCCGGGCCCGCGACGCCGGAGCGTGACACGCCCGGCCGCGACACGCCGTCGACGCCCACCCCGCCGCCCTCCACGCCTGCCCGCACGGGTGTCGGGATCGACGGGCCCACCGCCCACGTCGCCCGCGCGTCCGACCGGCCCGCCGCGGACGGCGGCGCGTCGTCCGCGAACGGCAACGGCAGCACCAACGGCGCCACGAACGGCAGCACCGGCACCGTGGCCCCCGGCGCGCCGAGCACCTCCGGGGGCGCCGGCCGTGCCCCGCGGGGTCCCGCCGCCCGCAGGCCCGGACCCGGTGGCCCGCCCGGGCCCCCGTCCGGCCCGTTCCCGGCGCCGCCCCGCCGCCCCGGCCGCGGCGCCCCGGGGCGTCCGGCCGCCGGGCCGCTGATGCCCGGCACCCTGCTCGCCGATCGCTACCGACTGGTGGCCGAGGTCGGCCGCGACCGCAACGCCGAGGCGGCGATGTGGAAGGCCCGCGACGTCATGCTCGAGCGCGACGTCGCCATCACCCTGCTCGTCGGCACGTGGCAGGGCGACGCCCGCGCCTCGGCGGCGCTGTCGCGGGCCACGCGGTCCGCGCACTTCGAGCACCCCCACGCGGCGCGCATCCTCGACGTCGTCCGTCCCGGCGGCAGCCCGCTGCCCACCGGCGTCCTCGGGGCCGCGGTCGCCGAGTGGACCCCGGGCCGCGACCTCGTCGAGCTCGTCGCCGACGGCCCCCTGCGCCCCAGCACCGCGCTGCGCGTCATCGAGCCGCTGGCCGACGCGGTGGCCGCGGCCCACCGCTCCGGTCTCGTCCTCGGCCTCGACCACCCGCAGCGCGTGCGCGTCAGCACGCGGGCGGCGACGCGGCTCGCCTTCCCCATGCCGCGCGGCGACGCCACGAACGCCGATGACGTCCACGGGCTCGGTGCGCTGCTCTACCTCATGCTCACCGCCCGCTGGCCCGGTCCCGAGGGCAGCCAGGCCCCGGCCGGCCTGCGGCTCGCCCCGCACGCGCCCGGCGGGGGCCCGGTGCCCGCGCGCCAGCTGCGGCCCGACCTGCCGGTCGAGCTCGCCGCGCTGGTCGACCGCACGCTCGACGAGGACGGCGGCATCCGGACGGCGGCCGCGGTGCACCGTCTCGTCACGCAGATGCGCGAGGGCCTCGAGGACGACGGCGTGCTGCTGCCGGTCCTCGAGAACGGCCAGACGATCGACGCCGACGACCCCACCGAGGTGTGGCACGACGACGCCGTCCCCGAGCCCGGCCCCGACCCCGCGCGTCGCCGCAAGCTGCGCATCGGCGTGACCGCCCTGGTCCTCGCGACGCTCGCGATCCTCGGCTTCGTCACCTACCAGGTGATCACCGTCGTGGCGGGCGGCGGCTCGTCCGGACCCCCGGTCGTCGTGATCCCGGAGACCGCGACGCCCGCGCCGGTCCCCGCGCCGGCCTCGCCGTCCCCGGCCCCCGTGTCGCCGCCCCCGGTGGCCGGCGGGCCGGTGCAGCTCTCGAGCGTCGCCGTCTACAGCCCCGCCGGCAGCCCGGACAACCCGACGCGGATCAACCGCGCCGCGGACAACGACCCGTCGACGACGTGGTCCACCTCCGAGTACCGCCAGCAGCTCCCGGCGCTCAAGCCCGGGATCGGCATGATGAGCACGTTCACCGCGCCGGCCTCGGTGGCGTCGGTGACGGTGCGCTCGCCCAGCCCGGGGACGCGCATCGAGGTCCGCAGCGCGCCCACCGCCGACGTCCCGCTGGCCCAGACCCAGCTCCTCGGGGCCGGGCAGGTGGACGGCGACCTGCTGGTCATCCCGCTGCAGGCCGCGCCGCCCACCGGCAACCTGCTGATCTGGATCACGGCGCTGGGGCAGGACGACGACGACCGGTACGTCAGCGAGCTGGCCGACGTCAGCATCCAGCGCGCCGGACCCTGATCGGAGCGGGCTTCCCCGAACGGCCCCGGCGGGCGGCGCCCGCTCGCTAGCGTCACCGGCGTGCCCGACTCGCGCAGCGACCGCGAGCTCCTCGCCGCGCACGTCGCCGGGCAGGACGGCGCCTTCGACGAGATCGTCCGCCGCTACGCGGAGCGGCTGTGGCTGCTGGCGTTCCGCACGCTGGACCACCGCGAGGACGCCGCCGACGCGGTCCAGGAGACGTTCGTGTCCGCGCTGCGCGGCGCCGCCCGCTACCGCGGCGAGTCCGAGGTCTCCACCTGGCTCTACCGGATCACGATGAACGCCTGCCTCGACCGGATCCGGCGCCGCCGCACGCGCTCCACCGAGCCCCTCGCCGGCCACGACCTGCCCACACCGCGGGACGGCATCGACGACCAGCTCACCCGCCTCACCGTCGCGGGCGCCCTCGCGACGCTGCCCGACGGCCAGCGCCTGGCCGTGGTGCTCGTCGACGTGCACGGGTTCTCCATCACCGAGGCGGCCCGCATCCTCGGGGTGCGGGAGGGCACGGTGAAGAGCCGCTGTGCCCGGGCGCGGGGGCGCCTGGCGGGCCTCCTGGGCCACCTGCGGCCGCGTCACCCGACGACGGTGCCGGGTGACCGGGACGACGCCGGGAACGGCGGGGGCGCCGGCGACGTCCAACCCACGAGGAGCGCGACCAGGGCCGACCGGACAGGAGGCGGACCGTGACCGACGACCAGCACGCCGCCGACGCCCGCGCCGGCGAGCCGCCCGACCTGCCCGACCTGCCCGACCTGCCCGACCCGGAGGACCCTGCCGTGGCCACCGCGCTGGCCCGCACGCGCGCCGATCTCGCCGCGCACGGCGAGCGCACGCCGCCGATGCCCCACGGCCTGCTCGCCGACATCGACGCCGCCCTCGCGGCCGAGCGCGGCGCGGCGGCCGCCGACGGGCCCCGGCCGGCCGCCACCCCAGCCGCCCCCGGCCGGGGTCGGCGGACGGGCCGGCGCACCGTCCTGGTCCTCGTCGCGGCCGCCGCCGCGGTCGCGGCGGTCGTCGTCGGGGTGCTCACCACCACCGCGGCGCCGGCCGGTGCCCCGGCCCCGAGCGCCCTGCCGACCGCCCCGGCCCCCGAGGTGCCCGTCCTGGCCGGGGGCGACGGGCCGTCGGCACTGCGGGCCGGTCTCGGCCGCTCCGACTACGGACCGCTCGGCGACCCGGGACGACTCGCGGGCTGTCTGGGCGCGCACGGCGTCCCCGCCGGCGCCCGACCGGTCGGCGCACGCCAGGTCGTCGTGGACGGCCGGGCGGGCGTGCTGTTCGTGCTGCCCACCGGGGTGGCCGCCCGGTTCCGAGTGCTCGTCGTGGAGCCCGGCTGCGCGGCCGGGGCACCGCTCACCCTGTCCGACACGCTCGTCGGCCGGTGAGCGGCACCGCACGGGGAATCCTGCGGGGGCCCCGAGCGTTGACGCACACGTGAGCGACCAGACCATCCACGACGTCATCATCGTGGGCTCGGGACCGGCCGGGTATACCGCCGCGGTGTACTCCTCGCGCGCCCAGCTCGACGTGGTGGTCTTCGAGGGCAGCCAGTTCGGCGGCGCCCTGATGACCACGACGGGAGTCGAGAACTACCCGGGCTTCGCGGACGAGATCCAGGGCCCCGAGCTCATGGACCGCATGCGACGCCAGGCCGAGCGCTTCGGCGCGCAGCTGCGGCCGGAGGACGTCGAGTCCCTCGACCTCACCGGCGACGTGAAGTCGGTGCGTGTCAACGGCACCGACCACCGCGCGAGGGCCGTCATCCTGGCGATGGGTGCGCAGGCGCGCTACCTCGGCGTTCCCGGCGAGCAGAAGCTGCTGGGGCGTGGCGTCAGCGCCTGTGCGACCTGTGACGGCTTCTTCTTCCGCGACCACGACATCGTCGTGGTCGGGGGCGGCGATTCCGCGATGGAGGAGGCCACCTTCCTCACCCGGTTCGCCAAGTCGGTCACGATCCTGCACCGGCGCAACGAGTTCCGGGCCTCCGGGATCATGCTGGAGCGTGCGCGCCAGGACCCGAAGATCACCATCCGGACGAACACGGTGGTCGAGGAGGTCCTCGGCGACACGACGGTCGAGGGAGTGCGCGTGCGTGACACCGCCACCGGCGAGGAGGAGACGCTGGCCGTGTCCGGCTTCTTCGTCGCCGTGGGCCACGACCCGCGCTCCGGGCTCGTCCGCGACGTCGTCGACACCGACGACGAGGGCTACGTCCGCGTGGCGCTGCCCGGCACCGGCACCAACATCCCGGGCGTCTTCGCCTGCGGGGACCTCGTCGACCACACCTACCGCCAGGCCATCACCGCGGCCGGCAGCGGCTGCCAGGCCTCGATCGACGCCGAGCGCTGGCTCGCCGAGACCGCCGACGCGCCCGTCGACACCGCCCCGCCGCCCACCCCCGGGGTGGACGGTGCGCAGGTCGACGGCCTGGCCTCGATCGGAGCCTCCACCGGGGCCTCCGACGGCCCGCGCAACAACGGTGGTTCGGTGGACGAGGGATCTCCCGAGCCCGCCGGAGACGCCGTTCCCGCTCCCTCCTGATCCCGTTCGACCCGCTCCACCGGAAGGAAACCAGCGCATGAGCGCCCCCGTGAACGTCACCGACGCCACCTTCGCCGACCAGGTGCTCGGCAGCGACAAGCCCGTCGTCGTCGACTTCTGGGCCACCTGGTGCGGCCCCTGCAAGATGGTCGCCCCGGTGCTGGAGGAGATCGCCGCGGAGCACGGCGACAAGCTGACGGTGGCCAAGCTCGACATCGACCAGAATCCGGCCACGGCGCGGGACTACCAGGTCATGTCGATCCCGACGCTGCTCGTCTTCCAGGACGGCAAGCCGGTCAAGCAGATCGTCGGCGCCAAGCCGAAGTCGGTCCTGCTCGACGACCTCTCCGACGTCCTGGCCTGACGGCCCACGTCGGTCTGATCGCTGACGCTCGTCGCTCCGGCGCCGGGCGGCCGCCCTCCGTGGCGGCCGCCCGGCGCTTCGGCGTGTCCGCCCGTCGTGGCCCGACCGTGACCACCCGCGGCGCCCCGCTGCGCGGCGGGACGGCCCCGGCAGGGCACAATGAGATGCCAGTGAAGTGCGACCACACCTGGCGCCCGGCACCCGGGCGCGACGATCGGGAGCGAACTGCATGCAGCTGCTGAGCCGCGGTGACGCCGGCCCGCCGGTCGCCGAGGTCCGCGCAGCACTGGAGGCGCTCGGCATCGTGGAGCCCACGGGCCCCGGCCCGGTGCTGTTCGACGAGCAGCTCGAGCACGCCGTCCGCATCTTCCAGCAGCGCCGCGGCCTGATCACCGACGGCGTCGTCGGGCCCGCCACGTACCGCGCCCTGCGCGACGCGCGCTGGGCCCTGGGCGACCGGATGCTGCTGCTCAACGCCGCCTCCCCCCTCACCGGGGACGACGTCTTCGCCCTCCAGGAGCGTCTCCTGGAGCTCGGCTACGACTCCGGGCGCGCCGACGGCGTCTTCGGCCGGCAGACCGAGCAGGCCCTGCGCGGCTTCCAGCGCGACTACGGCATGAGCCCCGACGGCATGTGCGGGCCCCGCACGCTGCGTCACCTCGGCTACCTCGGCCGCAAGGTCACCGGCGGGCGCCCGGGCCTGCTGCGCGAGCAGGAGCGCCTGCACCGCGCCGGCCCCCGCCTCTCGGGCAAGCGCATCGTCATCGACCCCGGTCACGGCGGCGCCGACCGCGGCGTGTCCGTCGGCAGCGGGGCCGACGCCATCACCGAGGCCGGGCTGGTCGACGACATCGGCCGCCGCCTCGAGGGCCGCATGGCCGCCGCCGGCATGGAGGCGCTGCTCTCGCACGGCCCGAACGACTGCCCGACCGACGCCGAGCGCGCCGGCTTCGCGAACTCCGCGGGTGCCGACGTCGTGCTCTCGCTGCACGTCGACGCCAACGCGAGCCCCGCCGCCAACGGCCTCGCCGCGTTCCACTTCGGCACCGGCACGGGCGCCACCTCCACGGTGGGCGAGGCCCTCGCGGGCTTCATCCACCGCGAGCTGCTCGCCCGCACCCGCATGCTCGACTGCGGCGTGCACCCGCGGCCCTGGGAGCTGCTGCGCCTCACGCGCATGCCGGCCGTGCGCGTCGAGATGGGCTACCTCACCAACGAGCGCGACCGCGCCGCCCTGCTCGACCCCGGCTTCCGGGACATCGTCGCCGAGGGCATCCTGGTCGCGGTCAAGCGGCTCTACCTGCTCGGCCAGGACGACAAGCCCACCGGCACCTTCACCTGGGCCGAGGTCCTCCAGCGCGAGAGCAACCGTCCCGCCGGGGTGTGAGCCACCCCCGGCGGACCGGGAGGTCCGTCAGGACCCCGAGCACACCCGTGCGGGCTGCGGCGAAGCCGCCGGGGCCGTCGAGATCGTCACCGAGCCCAGCAGCTGGGCGATGGCGGCCTCGACGTCCTCCTTCCAGTTGAAGCCGGTCTGCATCTCGTAGCGCAGCCGCGGCCAGCGTGCGTGCGGCGCCACGGTCTTGAACCCCACGTTGCGCAGGAACGCCGCCGGCAGCACGCAGGTCGGTGTGCCGCGCTCGGTGCGGCCGTGGGCCTCGGCGCGGGGGCGCTCGGTGTCGTCACCGAACGCCTCGACGGCCTTGACGCCGCGGCGGGTCAGGTCGCGCACGACGTCCTGGACGAGCAGGCGTCCGATGCCCTCGCCGGCGAAGTCCGGCATCACGTGCACGCCGCACAGCAGGACCGCGTCCGCGGAGACCGGCGACGTGGGGAACGCCGCGGCGCGCGGCACCACGTTGGGCGGCGCGAAGAACGCGAAGCCGGCCGGGACGCCGTCGACGTGGGCGATCCGCCCGCACGAGCCCCACTCGAGCAGGACACCGGAGACCCAGGCCTCCTTCTCGAGCTCGACCGTGCCGAACTCCTCGGCCTGGTCGCTCAGGTGCGGCGGGATCTCCCAGTACACGCAGCGCCGACACTGCTTGGGCAGCTCCTCGATGTTGTCGAGAGTGACCCCGACACAGCTCCGCGACACGCGACCCGCCTTCCCCGACCGTCTTCGTGCGAGAGGATACGGTGCCCGGTTCGCCGGGTCCCGATCACGGGGTCGCCCGTCCGGACGACCACCTCTCGTGTCGTGCGATGCCGCGCCCCGAGCAGGCGGCCGATCTCTCCGTCGATCTCAGGGCGCCCCCAGATCGACGGAGAGGGCCCCGTCGACCACCCCTGAGGTCAGGAGCCCGAGGAGGGGTCCCGACCCATCAGACGCGCGATGCGCTCCAGATCGTCCACCGAACCGAACTCGACGACGATCCGCCCCTTGCGCTGGCCGAGCTCGACCTTCACGCGGGTGTCGAACGTGTCGGAGAGCCGCTCGGCCAGGTCCTGGAGTCCCGGCGCGTGCATCGGCTTGCGCGCCGGTGCCCGCTTTCCCGCGTTCGGTGTGCCGCCGCGCGCGAGCGTGACGGCCTCCTCGGCCGCGCGTACCGAGAGCCCCTCGGCGACGATGCGGGCGGCCAGCTCCTCCTGCGCACCCGGGCCCTCGAGGCCGAGCAGCGCCCGCGCGTGGCCCGCGGACAGCACGCCCGCCGCGACCCGCCGCTGCACCGCGACGGGCAGCCGCAGCAGGCGAATGGTGTTGGTGATGGCCGGGCGGCTGCGCCCGATGCGGTCGGCGAGCTGCTCGTGCGTGACGTCGAACTCGGTGAGCAGCTGCTGGTAGGCCGCCGCCTCCTCCAGCGGGTTGAGCTGGGCCCGGTGGATGTTCTCGAGCAGCGCGTCCCGCAGGAGCGTGTCGTCCGGCGTGTGCCGCACGATCGCGGGGATGAGCTCCAGGCCCACCCGCTGCGCGGCGCGCCAGCGGCGCTCGCCCATGACGAGCTCGTGGGTGAGGGACGGGCCGCCGTCCGCGCCCGCCTCGGGCACGGCGAGCTCGCGGACCACGATCGGCTGCAGGAGCCCGAACTCGCGGATCGAGTGCTCGAGCTCGGCGAGGGCCTCCTCGTCGAAGACCTGGCGCGGCTGCCGGGAGTTGGGGCGGATCCCGTCGATGCGCACCTCGCGGTACACCGCGCCGGCCACCTCGCCCGAAATCTCACCCGGGACCGTGCCCGGGCCGTCCCCCGTGTTTCCCGTGGAACCGTCGCCGGTCGTGGCGACGTCGCCGGGCTCCTCGTCGGGGCGCCGGGCGCCGAAGACGACGTCGGCCGCGCGGTTGCCGAGCCCGTGCCGCGAGGGGGCGGGGGCGTCGGCCTCCGGGGGGCCGGTCGGGATGAGCGCGGCGAGACCGCGTCCCAGCCCGCCACGCCGCTCGGTGCGCGCCGGGCCACTCATCGTCGACGGCCCCGCGGCATCCTGTCGCTCGCTCATCGCGCCCCCTCCGCACCCTCGGTCTGACGACGCACGCCGCTGCGCGCAGCGACCTCGCGGGCCGCGTCGAGATAGCTCATGGCCCCGCGCGAGCCCGGGTCGTAGGTCAGCACGGTCTGGCCGAAGCCGGGCGCCTCGGACACCTTGACGCTGCGGGGGATGACCGTGCGGAGCACGACCTCGCCGAAGTGGGTGCGCACCTCGGAGGTCACCTGGTCGGCGAGCTTGGTGCGGCCGTCGTACATCGTCAGCAGGATCGTCGAGACGTGCAGCCGCGGGTTGAGGTGCGACTGCACGAGCGCGATGTTGTTGAGGAGCTGGCTCAGACCCTCGAGCGCGTAGTACTCGCACTGGATCGGGATGAGGATCTCGGGCGCGGCGACCATCGCGTTCAGCGTGAGCAGCCCGAGCGACGGCGGGCAGTCGATGAGCACGTAGTCGACGTCGAGTCGGTCCAGCGCCTCGGTGGTCAGCGCGTTCTTCAGTCGCGACTCGCGGTTCAGCATCGAGACGAGCTCGATCTCCGAGCCGGCGAGGTCGATCGTGGCGGGGACGCACAGCAGGTCCGAGGAGCGCTCGCAGACCGCCGCGGCCTCGTCGATGGTCATCTCGCCCAGGAGGACCTCGTAGACCGAGGGCGTCCCGCTGCGGTGGTCGACACCCAGCGCCGTGCTCGCGTTGCCCTGGGGGTCGAGGTCGATCAGGAGCACCCGGGCGCCGTGCAGCGCGAGCGCGGCCGCGAGGTTGACGGCGCTGGTGGTCTTCCCGACGCCGCCCTTCTGGTTCGCGACGGTGATGATCCGGCGCTCGCTGGGGCGGGGGAGGCGGTGGTCCTCGGGGTGCAGGACGCGCGCGGCGCGGGCGGCCTCCTCCGCGATCGGCGTCATCCCCTCGTCGCCACCCGGGTAGAGCACCTCGCCCGCGCCGAGCACCCCCGCGCCGGCGCTCGCGGCGGCGTCGCTGACCGCCTCGCGGACCTTCTCCGCAGACGGGCGCTCGCCGGAGCGAGCGGTTTCACGTGGAACGGTGCGGCCGGACGTCGGTCGATCGGTCACGGGCTCGATCCTTCCTGCCGCGTGCGCGGCGTCCGGCACCGGGGGACGGGCCGCGTCGCTCGCTCCGGCTTACCAGCACGACGGTGGTGGCAGCGTCTCCCACGCCGCACCGCACCACCCGGGGGTCCTCCCCGCCCGCCGCGCGAATCTCCTTCAGGTCGCGCTCCACCTCACCGGCGGCGCTCGCGCCCTTCATCGCCGCCAGGGTCCCACCCGGCCTCACCAGAGGGAGCGTCCAGGTGGTCAGTCGTCCCATCGGGGCCACGGCGCGGGCCGTGACGACGTCGCTCTCCCCGCACTGGCGGCGGGCCTCCCGCTCCTCGGCCCGGCCCCGGACGACCGCGACCGGGAGCCCGAGCTCGGCGATCACCTCCTCGAGCCACGCGACCCGGCGGGCCATCGGCTCGAGGAGCGTGATGTGGAGGTCCGGGCGCGCGAGCGCCAGCGGGATGCCGGGGAGCCCGGCGCCGGAGCCGACGTCGACCACGGTGGCGTCGAGGGGGAGGACCTCGCCGACCGCCGCGCTGTTGAGCACGTGGCGGTCCCACAGGCGGGGGAGCTCGCGCGGGCCGATGACGCCCTGGTCCTGACCGGGGCCGGCGAGCAGTGCGACGTAGCGCTGCGCGGCCGCCAGGCGGTCACCGAACACCGCCGCCGCGGCCGCGGGCGGAGCGGGCACCTCCCCGGCCGCGGCCGGGGCCGGCCCGTTCGAGCCGGTCCCGTCCGCGGAGTCCCCACGGGTGGTGCTCATGCGCGTGTTCCACGTGGAACGTACGGAGCCCGACCCCTCGTGCGTGCCACGGCGTGCTCAGCCCTCCGTCGGGTGGACCACGACGCGCCGGCGGGGCTCCTCGCCCTCGCTCTCGCTGCGCACCCCGCTGATCCCCGCCACGGCGTCGTGCACGATCTTGCGCTCGAACGGCGTCATGGGCCGCAGGCGCTGGAGGTGCCCGGTGTCCTTCGCCTCCGAGGCGGCGGTGCGCCCGAGGTCGGTGAGCTCCGACCGGCGCTGCGAGCGCCAGCCGGCGACGTCGAGCATGAGGCGGTTGCGGGTGCCGGTCGACTGCTGCACCGCCAGGCGTGTGAGCTCCTGCAGCGCCTCGAGGACGTCGCCGCGGGCGCCGACGAGCTTCTCGAGGTCCTTGCCGCCGTCCACGCTGACGACCGCGCGCCCGGCCTCGACGTCGAGATCGATGTCCCCGTCGAAGTCGAGGATGTCGAGCAGCCGCTCGAGGTAGTCACCCGCGATGTCGCCCTCGCGGACCAGCTGGTCCTCCGAGCTGCGCTCCGCGCGCGACGCGTCCTCCGGGGGCCTCCCGGTCTCCGCGCCGGCCTCCGCCCCGGTCTGGTCCTCCGCCTGGTCCTGCGACGTCACCGTCTCCGACACGCCGTCTCCTTCCGCCGGGCCCCATCGGGCCTCTCCTGGCACGCGTCGCGCCGACCGTCGCGCGCGTGCGGGTTCGTGGTCCCGGTCCGCGCTGCGGGTGACGCGCGTCGGGCCGGGGGGTCGCGACGGCCCGGAGGCCGTCCGCGTGGCTCTACTTCTTCTTCTTGTTGTTCGGGCGCTTGCCCTGACCCGACGACGCGAGCTGTCCGTTCTTGGCGCCGGCGCCGTTGCCGCTGCCCTTGCCGCCGTTCTTCGCGGAGCCGTTGGGGGAGCCGTTGCCGGACCCGTTCGCCGAGCCGTTCGCACCGACCTTGCCGGGGGAGGCGTTGCCCGAGGTCTGCCGTCCGCCCGAGCGCACGGGTCCGACCTTGCCGGGGGCACGGCGGCCCGAGCCGCCGCCGGCCTTCTTGCCGCCGGGCTTCGCGCCGGGCTTCGGTGCGGTGCCGGGCGCGGGGCCCTCGACCACGCCGTCGTCGGCCACGAGGTCGTCGCTCGCATCGACGTCGGCGTCTGCCGCGCGCTGGCGCTGCGGCTTCTGACCGGGCCGCGGTGCGAGCGCGTCACGCTGCTCGCGCGCCTGCTCGCGCTTCTCCTCCTCCTCGCGGGCGATCTTGCGGTAGATGAGGAACTGCTGGGTGAGCGTCCAGGTGTTCTGGCTCAGGAAGTAGATGAGGATCGCGATCGGGAAGAAGACACCGAAGACCAGCAGACCGGCCGGGAACAGCCACATCGTGATCTTGCCCATGATCGCCGCCTGCGGGTTCGCCGCGGCCGCCGGGCTCTGGTGCTGCTGCGAGACGCGCGCGGTGAAGTGGGTGGCGACCGCCGCGAGGATCATCAGCGGGAGGGCCACCGGCAGGACGTGGGCCTGGAAGTCACCGAAGTTGAAGCTGAAGGTGCCCAGCGACTGCATCCCGCCGGCGACCGCCTCGTTCAGCCGCACGCCGAAGATGTCGGCGTTGGTGAACGACTCGATGTCCGCGCGGTCGAAGACGTAGTTGTACGGGTAGTTCGGCTGGAACCCGCGGAGCACGTGGAACAGGCCGATGAAGACCGGCAGCTGCACCAGGAGGGGGAGACAGCCGCCGAGGGGGTTGACCCCGTGCTCCTTCTGGAGCTTCTGCATCTCCTCGGCGAGCTTGGTGCGGTCGTTCTTGTACTTCTCCTGCAGCTTCTTGATCTGCGGCTGGAACTCCTGCATCTTGCGCATCGAGCGCACCTGGCTGATGAAGGGCTTGATCAGCAGGGCCCGGAGCGTGAAGACGAGGAAGATCACCGACAGCGCCCAGCCGAGGCCGCTGGCGGGCCCGAGGAGGAAGCCGAACACCTCGTGCCAGAACCACATGATGGCCGACACCGGGTAGTAGATGAAGTTCAGCACGACTCTCGCTCCTCGGTGTGGGGGTCAGCCCCCGTGTCGGCGGCGCGGCGGGGCCACCCGCACCACGTCCGGTGCCCGCGGGGTGGCACCGGGTCCAGGCCTCCAGGGTGCCAGGGGGCGCACTTGGCCACCCTGACCAGGGTCAACCCCGTGCCGATCACGACCCCGTGGGTACGCAGCGCGTCGATCCCGTAGGCGCTGCAGGTGGGGTGGAAGCGGCACGAGGGCGGGAACATCGGCGAGATCCAGCGCCGGTAGAAGCCGAGCACCGCGACGAGCACCCGGACCGCGATCGACGGCCGGGCCGCGGGGGCGTCAGCGGGGGCGGCGGGGGCGTCAGCGGGGGCGGCGGGGCCGTCTGCGGGGACGTCCGGGGCGTCAGCGGGCACCGGGGATCCCGTCGCCGATGCGGCGCGCACCGGTGCTCGGTCCTCCACCGATGCCGTCCTCCTCGTCTCCGACCGGACCGTCCGCCGGGCGGACGACGGTCGTCGCCTCCATGGTGCCTGTCCACGGGCCCGGAAGCGACCGCCGCCCGAACGTGGCCGGAGCACCGTGGGAGCATCCGCGCCGTGTCGATCGCCGGAGGCCCTCCCACCGAACGGACCGCCGGCGGCACCCGCCGTTCGCGCGTCGTCCGCACCACCCTCTCGGCCGCCGCCCGCCGGGGCTCGGTCGTCGAGAAGGAGATCCTCGGCCTGGCCGACGTCGTCGGGCCGGGCGACGTCTGCCTCGACGTCGGCGCCGAGTTCGGTCTCTACACCCACGTGCTCGCCGACCTCGTCGGATCCGCCGGCGCCGTGCACGCCTTCGAGCCCCAGCACGGGGCCCACCGGGCGCTCGAGCTCGGGGTGCGCGCCGCCGGCCTGTCCTGGGTGTCGCTGCACCGCATCGCCCTCGGCGCGACGCCCGGGACGGCGCACCTCTCGGTGCCCCGGCGACGCGGACTGCCCGTGCACGGCCGGGCCTACCTCACCGCGGGCGCGCAGGACGCCGGCCCGAACCGCGAGTTCGCCGGGCACCGGCTGGAGTCCGTGGCCGTCGAGACCCTCGACTCGATCGTCGCCGACCTCGGCATCGAGCGCGTGAGCCTGGTGAAGGCCGACGTCGAGGGTGCCGAGGGGGCGCTGCTGGACGGCGCCGCCGGCCTGCTCGCCACTCATCGCCCGCACCTGCTGCTCGAGATCGAGGACCGCCACACCCGCAAGTACGGCGTGGGCGCCGACGAGCTCTTCGCCCGCCTCACGGGCACGCACGGGTATCGGGCGCACACCTGGTCCGCGGGCTGGCGGCCCGTCGCGGGGATCGTCGACACCGAGCGCAACTACCTCTTCAGTCCGTGAGCCGCGGCCCGGTGAGGCCCAGCCGCGCGAGGGCGGCGTCGAGGTCGTCCCCGAGCTCCGAGGAGGTCGCCCCCGCCGCGGCGGGCTGAGCGCGGATCACCAGGTCGGTGCCGGGCGGCAGGCTCTCGAGGCGCGGGCGCAGCAGGTGGCGCAGCTGCCGGCTCACGCGGTGGCGCGTGACGGCCGGGCCGACGCCCCGTCCCACGACGAGGCCGGCCCGGGCGGGGAGCTCCGGCGTGGACGCCGCGAGCGCGTGCACCACGAGGCGGCGACGCCCGGCGCGACGGCCCCGACGCAGCACGAGGCGGAAGTCCTGGGGCCGCGTGATGCGGCGGGGGCGGGGGAGCACGACGGCGCGGGGGCGCAGACACGGCACCGACGCGGCAGCACCGGACGACGCGGGGCCCGACACACGACGACGGGACCGCGTCCGGAGGGAGCGGTCCCGTCGAGGAGATCGTGCCGGCCGGTCGGGCCGGTGGCGCCGATCAGGCGCTGAGCTGGTCGCGGCCCTTACGGCGACGAGCGGCGAGGATCGCTCGGCCGGCGCGCGTACGCATGCGCAGCCGGAAGCCGTGCGTCTTGGAACGCCGACGGTTGTTCGGCTGGAACGTGCGCTTGCCCTTGGCCACTTTCGGGTTCTCCTGCTCCAACGCGCCACGTGATCGCGGCGCCACGGTCAGTGCCGACCACCCCTCGGGCGCCGACTCCGGTCGCGACAAGGGTAGCCGGTGCCACGCCGAGGACGCGCACCCCGGTCGCCGCACGGCCCGCACCGCCGTCCGGGGGGAGGTTGTGGGCCCTGCCGGACGCTTGTTAGCGTCCTTCACCCGTCGAGGACGCGGCCTTCGCCCCGCGCTCACCGTGCCGTCGACCGGAACCGAGCCCGGGCGCCGGGGGGCCGCCCCGCACCCGCGCGCCACCGTCCGTACGACGTCGTGCACAGTTGTGGACAGGACTGTGGATGCGCGCGCCTTCGGCCGGCCGGGCGAGCGCACACAGCGGGCAGGGGACGGAGGGGGTGCCCGGTGTCGGACCAGCTCTTCGACCTCGACGAGACCTGGGGCCAGGTCGTCGCCGAACTCACCGCGGGCTCCGTCGACGGTGCCGCGCTCTCCCCCCAGCAGCGCGCCTGGGTGCGGGTGACGCGCCCCCTCGGGCTCCTCGACGACACCGCCCTGCTGGCCGCCCCGAGCGAGTTCGCCAAGGAGGCCATCGAGCGCGCGCTGCGCGACCCGATCGTCGCCGCGCTCTCCCGCCACATCGGCCGGCCGGTCTCGCTGGCCGTGCGGGTGGACCACAGCGCCCGCCCCGCCCCCGAGGTCGGGCCGAGCACGTCCCCGCTGCCGCGGCTCTCGATGCCGTCGTCGGACGGCGACCACGTCGGCAACGGTCACCACGGGCCCGACACCGGGTACCTGTCGGCCACCACCTCGTCCCACCGCGCCGAGGCGATCGCCGCGGCCGCCGGGGTCGGGCGCGTGACGCACAACCCGGACCGGTCGCACCCCGAGGAGGAGGTCGACGAGGTCCGCGACGGGCTCGCGGCGGTGCAGGAGATCTGGCCGCCGCGGGGGCCCGGGGAGCCCATGGGCGGGATGCGCGACACCGGTCCGGACCCGGCCCGCGGCGCGCCCCGCTCCCAGACGCGGCTGAACGAGAAGTACACGTTCGACACGTTCGTCATCGGCGCCTCGAACCGCTTCGCGCACGCCGCCGCCGTCGCGGTGTCCGAGGCCCCGGCCCGCG
This sequence comes from Actinomycetospora sp. NBC_00405, assembly GCF_036044095.1. NCBI lineage: Bacteria > Bacillati > Actinomycetota > Actinomycetes > Pseudonocardiales > Pseudonocardiaceae > Actinomycetospora > Actinomycetospora sp. NBC_00405. The sequence goes on along the minus strand of NZ_CP107938.1, from coordinate 4,159,379 downwards.
CCTACAACCCGCTGTTCGTCTGGGGCGACTCCGGACTCGGCAAGACGCACCTGCTGCACGCCGTCGGGCACTACGCCCAGCGTCTGTTCGCCGGCATGCGCGTGCGCTACGTGTCCACCGAGGAGTTCACGAACGACTTCATCAACTCGTTGCGCGACGACCGCAAGGTGGCGTTCCAGCGCCGCTACCGCGACGTCGACGTGCTGCTGGTGGACGACATCCAGTTCCTGGAGGGCAAGGAAGGCACCCAGGAGGAGTTCTTCCACACCTTCAACACCCTGCACAACGCGAACAAGCAGATCGTCGTGTCCTCCGACCGGCCGCCCAAGCGGCTGGAGACGCTCGAGGACCGCCTGCGCACCCGCTTCGAGTGGGGCCTGATCACCGACATCCAGCCGCCCGAGCTCGAGACGCGCATCGCGATCCTGCGCAAGAAGGCCGCCGGCGAGCGGATGGCCGCGCCGCCCGAGGTGCTCGAGTTCATCGCCGACCGCATCGAGCGCAACATCCGCGAGCTCGAGGGCGCCCTGATCCGCGTGACGGCCTTCGCGTCGCTCAACCGGCAGCCGATCGACCTCCAGCTCGCCGAGATCGTCCTGCGCGACCTCATCCCCGACTCCCGCCAGTCGGAGATCACCGCGCCGACGATCATGGCCGTGACCGCCGAGTTCTACTCGGTGTCCATCGACGACCTCTGCGGGCCGGGCAAGACCAAGGCCCTCGCGCTGAGCCGGCAGATCGCGATGTACCTCTGCCGCGAGCTCACCGACCTCTCCCTGCCGCGCATCGGCCAGATGTTCGGCAACCGCGACCACACCACGGTCATGCACGCGGACAAGAAGATCCGCAAGGAGATGGCCGAGCGCCGCCGGACCTACGAGCAGGTCCAGGAGCTCACCGCGCGCATCAAGCAGCGCGCCCGCGGCTGACCGCCTTCTCGACCCTGCGCACCCTCCGGGCCCTGGGCGGGGCCGCCAGGACGAGCGAGGGCGTCCTTGGCTGCCTCCCGCGCAGCCAGGGTGACCCTCGCTCCGATTCGCTCGCGGCCGCACCGCCCGCGCGGGTCCCGCTCGTCACGCTGCGTCGAGCGCTGCCCCTCCTCGAGCGACGCCGTGTGACCACACGAAGCACCGGCCTCGCGCCGAGTCGTCGCCGATCATCGACGAACACCGTGGTCGGTAGCACATTGCGATCGTTCGACTCCCGATCGACCCACAGCTGGGGACAAGTCTGTGGACATCTGTCCGGAGGCGGTGGAGGGAGATGAGAAAGGAGGGCGCCGGCGGGCTCTGTCCACCGGACACGCCGATCCGTCCCCGGATCCGGGCATCCGCCGCGCCGAGTGATCCCCACGGCGCCGCGCCGCCCCACCTGCGGCGACGTCCGCCGTCCACACCGTGCACAGGACCTATTACTCCTACTGTCTTTCCCTTCTAGGAGAACTACAGAAGAACAGGTGGTGTGGACGGGTCGATCGGCTCGCCGAACGATCGGGGCCGGAGTACCCGATCGGCTCCGATCGGGATCGGGCCCGGAGTGTCGGACCCCTCCTGCACGCTCTACCGTGATGCACCCGCGCCGGGGTGCGTCCCAGCCGGCAGTCCAGACCGCCAGCACCACCTGGCACAGACCGGCCCACAGGGGGAGGACCCGCGATGAAGTTCCGCGTCGAACGAGACGCCCTCGCCGACGCCGTGGCCTTCGTCGCCCGCAGCCTCCCGAGCCGCGCGCCGGTCCCGGTGCTCGGCGGCGTCCTGCTCGACACCGAGGGCGACGGTGCGCTGACCGTCTCCGGCTTCGACTACGAGGTCTCCGCGCGGGTCGAGGTGCCGGCGATGATCGGCGACGCCGGTCGGGCGCTGGTCTCGGGCCGCCTGCTCGCCGACATCACGCGGGCCCTGCCACCGCACCCGGTCGACGTCACCGTCGACGGGCCGCGCGCCACCATCGCCTGCGGCAACGCCCGGTTCAGCCTCCCGACGATGTCGGCCGAGGACTACCCGCAGCTGCCCGACATGCCGCCGGTCGCCGGGGCCCTCGCGCCCGAGGTGTTCGCCCAGGCCGTCTCGCAGGTGGCCGTGGCCGCCGGCCGGGACGACACGCTGCCGATGCTCACCGGCATCCGCATCGAGATCGACGGCTCGACGCTCACGCTCGCGGCCACCGACCGCTTCCGCCTCGCCGTCCGGGAGTTCACCTGGGAGCCGGGCGAGAGCGCGGGCGGCGGCGAGTCCGGCGAGGTCGCGCTGCTCGCCCCGGCCAAGACCCTGGCGGAGGCGGCCAAGACGCTCACGTCGTCCGGCTCGCGCATCGAGCTGGCGCTGGCGCGCGGCGACGGGCTGCTCGGCCTCGCGGGCGGCGGGCGCCGGTCGACGACGCGTCTGCTCGACGCCGAGTTCCCGCGCTACCGGCAGCTGCTGCCCAAGGAGCACACGTCGGCGGCGGTGCTCGAGATCGCCCCGCTCGTCGAGGCCATCAAGCGCGTCTCGCTGGTGGCCGAGCGCGGCACCCAGGTCCGCCTGGAGTTCGCCGACGACACCTTGCGGCTCACGGCGGGCGGCGACGACGAGGGCAGCGCGGAGGAGGAGATCTCCTGCCGCTTCGTCGGCGAGCCGCTGACCATCGCGTTCAACCCCGGCTACCTGCTCGACGGGCTCTCCGCGCTCGGCGCCGAGCACGCCCACCTCTCGTTCACCACGCCCAGCCGCCCGGCGCTGCTGCGCCCGGCGATGCCGCCCGGCGAGGACGCCGCCGCCGCGTCCGGCGACGGTGCCGAGCCCGCAGGTGGTGGCGCCACCGCGGTCGAGCCCGGACCGGGTGATGCCGTGGACGATCTCCCCGAGCCCCGTCCCGGGTATCTCTACCTCCTGATGCCGGTGCGGTTGCCGGGCTGAGCCCGAGCCGCCCCGCACACCCACCCGAGCCCAGGAGCCGTCCCCAGCGGGCGGCCGACCGAGAGGAACGCGACGTGCAGCTGGGGATGGTCGGGCTCGGACGCATGGGCGGCAACATGGCCGAACGGCTGCGCTCCGCCGGCCACGAGGTCGTCGGGTACGCCAACGACGGATCCGGTGACGTGCAGTCGCTGGACGAGCTGGTCAAGGCGCTCTCCGCGCCGCGCACGGTGTGGCTGATGGTCCCGGCGGGCTCCGCCACCCACTCGACGGTGCAGAGCCTCGCCGAGCTGCTCGAGGCTGACGACCTGGTGATCGACGGCGGCAACAGCAAGTTCACCGACGACACCGTCCACGCCGAGCTGCTCGACGGGCACGGCATCCGCTACGTCGACTGCGGCGTCTCGGGCGGCGTCTGGGGCCGCACCGAGGGCTACGGGCTCATGGCCGGGGGCGACCCCGCCGACATCGAGCGGCTGCTGCCGGTGTTCGACGCCCTGCGCCCGGAGGGTCCGCGCGAGGAGGGCTTCGTCCACGCCGGCCCGGTGGGGGCGGGCCACTACGCGAAGATGGTCCACAACGGCGTGGAGTACGGCCTCATGCAGGCCTACGCCGAGGGCTACGAGCTGCTCAGCGCCGGCGGCCCCGTGGACAACGTCGGCGCGGTGATGAAGGCGTGGAGCCGCGGCACCGTGGTGCGCAGCTGGCTGCTCGACCTCATGGTCCTGGCGCTCGAGGCGGACCCGCACCTCGACGCGATCACCGGCTACGCCGAGGACTCGGGCGAGGGCCGCTGGACCGTGGACGAAGCCATCAAGCACGCCGTGCCGGCCCCGGTGATCTCTGCGGCGCTGTTCGCACGGTTCGCCTCCCGCCAGATCGACTCGCCGGCCATGAAGGCGGTCGCGGCCCTGCGCGCCCAGTTCGGCGGCCACGCCACCCACAAGGCGGGCGACGCCGCCAACGAGCCGCCGACGGGCGGCTGACCGGGCCCCCTGGGCGAGCGGAGCGACAGGAGGGCGGCCGGGCCGAGCGGCAGCGACGGGAGGACGGATGTACGTCAGACACCTCTCGGTCACCGATTTCCGCTCCTGGGAGCAGGCCGACCTGGACTTCGCGCCGGGGGTCTCGGTGCTGGTGGGCGCCAACGGCCAGGGCAAGACGAACCTCGTCGAGGCGGTGGGCTACCTCGCCACCCTCGCATCGCACCGGGTGGCCGGCGACGCCCCGCTGATCCGGCGCGACGCGAGCTCGGCGAGCATCCGCGCGGTGGCCGTCAACGAGGGTCGCGAGCTCACGGTGCAGGTCGAGATCGCCAGCGGGAAGGCCAACCGCGCCCGCGTCAACCGCTCGCCGGTGCGCAGCCCCCGCGAGGTGCTCGGCATCGTGCGCACGGTCGTGTTCGCGCCCGAGGACCTCGCGCTGGTACGGGGCGACCCCGGCGAGCGCCGCCGGTTCCTCGACGACCTGCTCGTCGCTCGCGCGCCGCGCTGGGCCGGGGCGCGGGCCGACTACGACAAGGTGCTGCGCCAGCGCTCGGCCCTCCTCAAGACCGCCCGCCACGCCCGCGGTGACACGAGCACCCTGGACGTCTGGGACGCCCACCTCGCCCGCGCCGGGGCGGTGCTCGTCGCCGGGCGCCTCGAGCTCACCGCCGCCCTGGCCCCGCACGTGCGGGACGCCTACGCCGCGGTGGCCCCGGAGTCCGAGCCGGTGGGGGCGCGCTACCGCTCGCGCGCCGAGACGGTGGACGCCCTGGGCGGCGAGGCGGCGGCCCCGGCCACGCCCGAGGAGATCGAGGTGCTGCTGCTCGACGAGATGCGCCGACGCCGCAACCAGGAGATCGAGCGCGGGGTGTGCCTCGTCGGCCCGCACCGCGACGACCTCGAGCTCACACTCGGCACGGGCCCGGCGAAGGGGTACGCCAGCCACGGGGAGTCGTGGTCGCTGGCGCTCGCGCTGCGCCTCGGGGCGTTCGAGCTGCTCCGGGGCGAGGGCTCCGAACCCGTCCTGATCCTCGACGACGTCTTCGCCGAACTGGACGCCCGCCGGCGCCGGGCCCTGGCGCGGACCGCGGTGAACGCGGAGCAGGTGCTCGTCACCGCGGCGGTGGACGACGATGTCCCGGATGACCTGCAGGGGGCACGCTTCGTGGTCGATTCGGGCACGGTGCGTGAGATGAGTGCGGCGGCACGGACGACAGGGGGTGCGCCTGGTGGGCCGGACGCGTGACAACGGTGGAGGTCCTGGGGACAGACCTGTGGATGCTGTGGACAACTCCCCGAACAGATCCCCGGGAGCCCCCCGCGGCGGCCCGGATCCGGGGCGCGAGCAGGGACGGCGCCCCGGAGACACTGTCCACACACCCGAACGGCGCTCCGACGGGGGCAGTCCGGACGACCGGAGCACCCCCGGGACGGGCGAGGAGAAGCGGGGCGCGGACCTCGCTCGCGACGCCCTCGCCGCCGCCCGGGCCGCGAGCGCCGCGCGGCGGGCCGCCGGCGGGGGTGCGGCGGGGATCCGCAAGCCGGTGCGTCGTACCGGGACGGGCATGGGCCGCCCGCGCCGTCGTGGCTGGTCGGGCTCGGGTGCCGACGAGCGCGACCCGCAGATGCTCGGGCGGCTGGCGTCCCGGCTGTCCGGCGACCGCGGGTGGGTGCCGCGCCTCGCGAACGGGTCGGTCTTCGGGCGCTGGGCCGAGCTGGTGGGCGAGGAGGTCGCCGAGCACGCCCGTCCCGTGTCCCTGCGCGACGGCGTCCTCACCGTCGCGGCCGACTCGACGGCCTGGGCCACCCAGCTGCGCCTGCTGCAGCGCCAGCTGATCGGGAAGCTGGCGGCCGGGCTCGGTGACGGGGTCGTGAAGACGATGCGCATCCACGGCCCGACCGCGCCGAGCTGGCGCCGCGGGCCCCGCCACGTCTCGGGCCGCGGACCGCGCGACACGTACGGCTGACGGTCCGCGCGGGCGGTCCGACGACGGGCCGTCAGAGGCGCGCGGGACGCCTCGCGGGCGGTCGGACCCTCCCGATGCCGATTCGTGCGCCGTGTGACGCGCTGAGCCGCGTGCCCGGGCCGTTCTGGGATGGGTGACCCGGTAGACTGGAGGCAGATGTTCCGCCCGCGCGCGATGCGCACGGGCCGTGTCCACGCGAGGGAGACACCAGAGCCCGTGGCAGCCGCACCGAACTCGGCCCAGAAGAAGAACAACGGGGACTACAGCGCCTCGTCCATCACCGTCCTCGAGGGCCTCGAGGCAGTCCGCAAGCGGCCCGGCATGTACATCGGCTCCACGGGCGAGCGCGGGCTCCACCACCTCATCTGGGAAGCCGTCGACAACTCCGTCGACGAGGCGATGGCCGGCTACGCCAGCAGCGTTTCGGTGACGCTGCAGGCGGACGGCGGGATCGCCGTCGTCGACGACGGCCGCGGCATCCCGGTCGACGAGCACCCGGTGGAGAAGAAGCCCGCGGTCGAGATGGTCATGACCATGCTCCATGCCGGCGGCAAGTTCGACGACAAGTCGTACGCGGTCTCCGGCGGTCTGCACGGCGTCGGCATCAGCGTCGTGAACGCGCTGTCCACCGCGCTCGACGTCGAGATCCACCGCGACGGCCAGATCTGGACCCAGCACTACGACCACTCGGTGCCCGGCACGCTCAACCAGGTCGGCAAGACCAGGAAGACCGGTACGTCGATCACCTTCTGGGCCGACCCGACGATCTTCGAGTCGACCACCTACAACTTCGAGACGATCTCGCGCCGCCTGCAGGAGATGGCCTTCCTCAACAAGGGCCTGACCATCCACCTGCGCGACGAGCGCAAGCCCGAGGGCGCCGACGCCGACGGCACCGATCTCGACGAGGTCCCGGACGCCGAGGGCTACGTCTCGAAGGTCACGGAGCGCACGTTCCACTACCCGGGCGGCCTCGAGGACTTCGTCGCCCACATCAACCACGCCAAGGACCCGATCCACCGCAAGCCGGTGGGGTTCCAGGCGGAGGGCACCGGCCACCAGGTCGAGGTCGCGATGCAGTGGAACTCGGGCTACTCCGAGTCCGTCTACACGTTCTGCAACACGATCAACACCACCGAGGGCGGCACCCACGAGGAGGGCTTCCGCTCCGCGCTCACCGCGACGGTCAACCGCTACGCGCGGGACAAGAAGCTCATCAAGGACAAGGACCCGGCACTCACCGGCGACGACATCCGTGAGGGCCTCGCCGCGATCGTGTCGGTGAAGGTCGCCGAGCCGCAGTTCGAGGGCCAGACCAAGACCAAGCTCGGCAACACCGAGGTGCGCTCGTTCGTCCAGAAGGTGTGCAACGAGCACCTCGGCGACTGGTTCGAGTCCAACCCGGCCGAGGCCAAGACCATCATCAACAAGGCGGTCGGCTCGGCGCAGGCCCGGCTCGCGGCCCGCAAGGCCCGCGAGCTCGTCCGCCGCAAGACGGCCGGCGACCTCGGCGGCCTGCCCGGCAAGCTCGCCGACTGCCGCAGCAACGACCCCGAGCGCAGCGAGGTCTACATCGTCGAGGGCGACTCGGCGGGCGGCTCGGCCAAGTCGGGGCGCGACTCGATGTTCCAGGCGATCCTCCCGATCCGAGGGAAGATCATCAACGTCGAGAAGGCCCGCATCGACCGCGTCCTGAAGAACAACGAGGTCCAGTCGATCATCACGGCGCTCGGCGCGGGCATCCATGACGAGTTCGACCTGACGAAGCTGCGCTATCACAAGATCGTGCTGATGGCCGACGCCGACGTCGACGGTCAGCACATCCGCACCCTGCTGCTGACGCTGCTGTTCCGGTTCATGCGCCCGCTGGTGGAGAACGGGCACGTGTTCCTGGCGATGCCCCCGCTGTACAAGATCAAGTGGGGTGGCCGGAACGCTGAGCCGGAGTTCGCCTACAGCGACCGCGAGCGCGACAGCCTGATCGAGGCCGGCCGCGCCGCCGGCAAGAAGATCAACAAGGACGACGGCGTCCAGCGCTACAAGGGCCTCGGCGAGATGAACGCCAAGGAGCTGTGGGAGACCACGATGGACCCCGCGACCCGGCTGATGCAGCGGGTCACGCTGGACGACGCCGCCACGGCGGACGAGCTCTTCAGCGTGCTCATGGGCGAGGACGTCGAGTCCCGGCGCTCGTTCATCACCCGCAACGCGAAGGACGTGCGCTTCCTCGACGTGTAGTCGAGGTCGAGCCTCGAGGGCCCGGGCGCCGCGGGATGTTTCCCGTGGAACCCGGGCCCTCGTCGTGGGCGGGGTGTGCGGACGGCCCCGTCCCGGACGCCCGTCGTCGTGCGCACGGCCCAGTTCTGGGCCGGGTTCTTTGCCGGTCCTTGACCTCGTCGTGGGCTGGTCGTCTCATGACCGGGCACCCCGACGACGAGGAGCACGCCATGGTCACCGACGCCTCCGGGCCCGACACCGTCGGCGGCGACCGCCCCGGCCCCTCGCTGCGCGTTCCCCGCAAGGTCGCTCTGGCCAGCCTGGTCGGCACCACCATCGAGTGGTTCGACTTCTTCATCTACGGCACCGCGGCCGCACTGGTGTTCGGGAAGCTGTTCTTCCCGTCCGCCTCGCCCACCGCCGGCACCATCGCCGCCTTCGGGACGTTCGCGGCCGGCTTCCTCGCCCGGCCCTTCGGTGGCGCGGTGTTCGCGCACTTCGGCGACCGCGTGGGCCGCAAGCCCATGCTCGTGTGGTCGCTGCTGCTCATGGGCGCGTGCACGGTCGCGATCGGGCTGCTGCCCAGCTACGGCGCCATCGGCGTGGCGGCCCCGATCCTGCTCGTGGTGCTGCGCATCGGGCAGGGCTTCGGCGTCGGCGGGGAGTGGGGCGGCGCCGCGCTCATGGCCGTGGAGAACGCGCCTCCGAACCGTCGCGGCTTCTACGGGAGCTGGCCGCAGGTCGGCGTGCCGCTCGGCCTCGTGTGCGGCACGGGGGCGTTCCTCATCCTCGACCTCACGTTGACCGAGGAGCAGTTCCTGTCCTGGGGCTGGCGCGTGCCGTTCCTGGCCAGTGCCGCGCTCATCGCCGTCGGGATGTGGATCCGCCTGACCGTCGCCGAGAGCCCGGTCTTCCGCGAGTCCATGGAGACGAAGTCCGCGGCGCGGATGCCCGTGGTCGAGGCGTTCCGCACCTACCCGAAGGAGATCCTGCTCGCCTCCGGGTCGTTCCTCGCCACCAACGCGACCTTCTACGTCGGGTCGGTCTGGCTGGTCTCCTACGCCACGACGACCCTGGGCTACGACCGCACCGAGATCCTCGCGGCGAACACCGCCCTGTCCGCCTCCGACATCCCGATGATCCTGCTGCTCGGCCTGCTCTCGGACTACGTGGGCCGACGACGGATGTTCCTCGCCGGTATGGGGCTGCTCGCGGTGTTCGGCATCCCGTACTTCCTGCTCGTGGGCACGGGGAACCTCGCGCTGTTCATCCTCGGCGGCCTCGTCGTGCAGGCCTGCCGGAGCGCGGTCTACGGCCCGCAGTCGGCCTACTTCGCCGAACAGTTCCCCACCCGCCTGCGCTACAGCGGCGCCTCGCTGGCCTACCAGCTCGCCTCGATCCTCGGCGGGATCGCTCCGACGATCTGCGCAGTGCTGGTGGCCTGGACGGGCAGCCTGATGTCCGTCGCCGTCTACGTCGTGGGCATGGCGCTGATCTCCCTCGCGTGCTCGTACGCCATGACCGAGACCCTCTCCCGCGGCCTGCTGGACGACCCGCGGGCGACGCAGGACGCCACCGCGGGCCGCTCCGCCGGCTGATCCCCGGACGCGGTCACGGACGCGCCGCCCGGGGGAACCGGGAGCGCGTCGGCGTCGTCGGTAGAATCGGGTGGTTGGGTCCACGGCCGCGCTGGTCGCGGGCCCGGTGAACGGGCCGCCCCCCTCGAGACGGCGCGGTGTCCGCCGCGCCCGGGGCGCCAGAAGGGGAGACCGACCGCGTGACCGAGACGACCCTGCCTCCTGACTCCGGCGAGCGCATCGAGCCGGTCGACATCCAGCAGGAGATGCAGCGCTCCTACATCGACTACGCGATGTCGGTGATCGTGGGTCGGGCGCTGCCGCTGGTGGAGGACGGGCTCAAGCCGGTCCACCGCCGCGTCCTGTACTCGATGTACGACTCCGGGTTCCGGCCCGACCGCAGCTACGTGAAGTGCGCCCGCGTCGTCGGCGACGTCATGGGCAACTACCACCCGCACGGCGACTCGGCGATCTACGACGCCCTCGTGCGCCTGGCCCAGCCGTGGTCCATGCGCTACCCGCTGATCGACGGCCAGGGCAACTTCGGCTCGCCGGGCAACGACCCCGCCGCCGCCATGCGCTACACCGAGTGCCGGCTCACGCCGCTCGCGATGTCGATGCTCGCGGACATCGACGAGGAGACCGTCGACTTCGCGGACAACTACGACGGCCGCACCCAGGAGCCGACGGTCCTCCCGGGCCGCGTGCCCAACCTGCTGATCAACGGCAGCGCGGGGATCGCCGTCGGCATGGCCACCAACATGCCGCCGCACAACCTGCGCGAGGTGGCCGCGGGCGCGATGTGGGCGCTCGACAACCCGGAGGCCTCCGAGGAGGAGACCCTCGAGGCCCTCATGGGCTTCATCAAGGGCCCGGACTTCCCCACCGCCGGCCTCGTCGTCGGCTCCGACGGCATCGAGTCGGCCTACCGCACCGGCCGCGGCTCGATCCGCATGCGCGCGGTGGTCGAGGCCGAGGAGGACGCCAAGGGACGCACCATCCTGGTGGTCACCGAGCTGCCCTACCAGGTCAACCCGGACTCGCTGATCGAGTCGATCGCGACGCTCGTGCGCGACGGGCGCATCGCGGGCATCGCCGAGATCAACGACGAGTCGTCGGACCGCGTGGGCCGCCGCATCGTCATCACGCTGCGCCGCGACGCCGTCGCGAAGGTCGTGCTGAACAACCTCTACAAGCACACGCAGCTGCAGTACAGCTTCGGCGTCAACATGCTCTCGATCGTCGACGGCGTGCCGCGCACCCTGCGGCTCGACCAGATGATCCGGCACTGGATCCGCCACCAGATCGACGTCATCGTCCGGCGCACCCGCTACCGCCTGCGCAAGGCCGAGGAGCGGGCCCACATCCTGCGCGGGCTGGTCAAGGCCCTCGACGCGCTCGACGAGGTCATCGCCCTCATCCGCGCGTCGGAGACCGTCGACGTCGCGCGCTCCGGCCTGATGGACCTGCTCGAGATCGACGAGATCCAGGCCCAGGCGATCCTGGACATGCAGCTGCGTCGCCTGGCCGCCCTCGAGCGCCAGAAGATCATCGACGAGCTGGCCGAGATCGAGGAGACGATCCGCGACCTCGAGGACATCCTCGCCCGCCCGGAGCGACAGCGGCAGATCGTCCGCGACGAGCTCGGCGAGATCGTCGAGAAGTACGGCGACGATCGCCTGACGCGTCTCGTCGGCTACGACGGCGAGGTCGCCGACGCCGACCTCATCGCGGTCGAGGACGTCGTCGTCACCATCACGCGCACCGGCTACGCGAAGCGCACCAAGACCGACCTCTACCGCGCGCAGAAGCGCGGCGGGCGCGGTGTCCAGGGCGCGACGCTCAAGCAGGACGACCTCGTGGCGCACTTCTTCGTGTGCTCCACGCACGACTGGCTGCTCTTCTTCACCAACAAGGGCCGGGTGTACCGGGCCAAGGCCTACGAGCTGCCCGAGGCCAACCGCAACGCCCGCGGCCAGCACGTGGCGAACCTCCTCGCGTTCCAGCCCGAGGAGCAGATCGCCCAGGTCATGCACATCAAGGACTACGACGCCGCGCCGTACCTGGTGCTCGCGACGAAGGCCGGCCTGGTGAAGAAGTCGCGCCTCACCGACTTCGACTCCAACCGCGCCGGCGGTCTCATCGGCATCAACCTGCGCGAGAGCGACGAGCTCGTCGGCGCGGTGCTGTGCTCCGGTGACGACGACCTGCTCCTGGTCTCCGCCGAGGGGCAGTCGATCCGCTTCACGGCCACCGACGACGCCCTGCGTCCGATGGGCCGGGCGACGTCCGGCGTCACCGGCATGCGCTTCAACTCCGGCGACGAGCTGCTCTCGCTCGGCGTGGTGCGCGAGGGGACGTTCCTGCTGGTCGCCACCGGCGGGGGCTACGCGAAGCGCACGCCGATCGACGAGTACCCGGTGCAGGGTCGCGGCGGCAAGGGCGTGCTGACCCTGCAGTACGACCGTCGTCGCGGGACCCTGGTCGGTGCCTTGATCGTCGAGCTCGACGACGAGCTCTACGCGATCACGACGAGCGGCGGGGTGATCCGGACGACGGCCAAGTCGGTGCGCAAGGCGGGTCGCCAGACGAAGGGGGTGCGCCTGATGAACCTCGGGGAGACCGGCACCCTCCTCGCCATCGCGCGCAACGCCGAGGAGGCGGCCGATCCCGACGCGGGCGGCCCGACCTCCCCGCCGCAGCCGTGACCCCTGATCCCGTCACCGACCGACGAGACGAGTCCTCGTGAGCACACCGAGCAAGCCGGACGACCCGGACCCCGCCCCGTCGTCGGAGACGTCGGGAACCGGTGGGGCCCGGACGAGCACCGAGGAGGCCGCTCCGGCGGAGTCGACCACCCGGGTCCCGGCCGTGGAGGACGACGGTAGCCCGAAGGGCTCGTCGGGCACCGCGTCGGGCAAGGGGACGCCGAGCACCGACAAGCCCGGCACGGAGGCCCCGGCCACGGAGACGTCCGGGACGTCCCCGACGACCCAGACCACCCAGACCTCCGAGGCGCCGGACGCCGGTGGTGAGTCGACCTCCTCCGGCGGCTCGGCCGGTCCGCCGCCGCCGTGGCAGCGCGGCGGCGCGGCGACCGGTCCGCCGTCGAGCCCGATGCCGACCGCGGGGCGGCCCGGTCCGCGGCCCGCAAGCCCGCCCACCCCGGCCGGCGGCCAGCCGCGCGCCGGCGGTCCTCCCGGCGGCGCCCACCCGCCGTCGGGTCCGTTCCAGCGACCCGGCGGACCGGGACCGCAGGGCGGCCCGGGCGGTCCGGGCGGTCCATCCAATGGCCGTCCTCCGCAGGAGGGCATGGGCACCCCGGCCGGCGGCATCACCGCCGCCGTGCGGACCTCGGCGCCCACCGGGACCGGACGGCCCGGCGGCACGGGTGACGGCGGGGGCGCCGGGCAGCCGGCCTCGTCGGGCATCGACGCGCCCACCAACCAGCTCTCCCCGGAGCAGCTGGGGCTGCGCGGTCGTGAGTCCGACGAGCCGCGGCGTGAGCCCGACGACGTCGCCGAGCTCGCGGCGGGACGCCCCCGCAGCAGCAAGGCGCCCCGGCGGGCGAGCCTGCAGGTGCGGCGCTTCGACCCGTGGTCGGTGCTGAAGCTCGCCCTCGTGCTGGGTGTCGCGCTGTTCTTCGTGTGGATGTTCGCGGTGGGCGTGCTCTACGCCGTGCTCGACGGCATGGGCGTCTGGGCGCAGCTCAACGGCACCTACCAGGACCTGACGTCGGACTCGGGTGGCGGCGGCGAGCTCATCACAGCCGGCGGCGTGTTCGGTGTCGCGGCGGTCATCGGCGTCGTGAACATCATCCTGTTCACCGCGCTCGCGAGCGTGTCGGCGTTCATCTACAACATCTCGGCCGACGTCGCGGGAGGCATCGAGGTCACGCTCTCCGAGCGCGACTGACGGCCTCGGGGCGGGTGCTCGGCGGCCGGTGCCCGTCGGGTACCGTGACGCCTGCACTCGGGTTCGTCCCTGCGAGGGCCCATAGCTCAGTTGGTTAGAGCGCGTCGCTGATAACGACGAGGTCGCTGGTTCAAATCCAGCTGGGCCCACCCACTCGGTGCGACCTCACCGGACACGAGAACGGCCCCGGAGCATCGCGCTCCGGGGCCGTTGTTCGTCGACGCGGGCTTCAGCCCGAGAACGACGCGGCGTGGTCGGAACCCTTGCGCTGGGCCTCCCAGGCCTCGACCACGTTGTTCGGCACGCGGCCGCGGTCGGAGACCTCGAATCCCTGGCCCTTGGCCCACTCGCGGATCTGCTTCGAGGTCTCACGGTCGTAACCGCCGGGGGACGTCGCCCGCGGGGTGCCGGTGCCGGCGCCCGAGCGACGACGGCCGTTGCCGCCGGCGGAGGAACGCCGACCGCCGGTGCGACGCGCGGCAGCGACGTACTCCGCGAGCGCGTCCCGGAGCCGGGCACTGTTCTTGTCGTCGAGGTCGATCTCGTACGTCACCCCGTCGAGCGCGAACTCGACCGTGGTGATGTCCTCGGCCTCTTCGCCGGTCAGGTCGTCGACCAGGGTGACGATGGTCTTCTGGGCCATGGCGGGCGTGACTCCTCACTTGTCCATGGAATCGACGCGGGTGTCGTTCGATGTCACTCGACATTAGCAAAGGAAAGAGCGCCTGATCGCACCGCACTCCTTTCGTGCCGCGGACGTCACTCTCCGGGCGACAAATACGAGACCAGGCCCTTCAGCCCCTCGCCGAACACATCGCGGCCGAACAGAGTACAGAGCTGCTCACTCTCGGCGGGATGGCAGTCGAACACGACGCCCCACGCGACGAAGGATTCCCCGGTCGTGGTCACGGGGAAGACCCGGAGCGTGGATCGGTAGTCCTGGACCGCGAACGGCGAATCGAGGATCGCGTAGGTCAGACGTCGTTCCCGGTCGTCGAGGGCGACGAGTCGTTCGCGCACGGTTCCGCCGTCGCCGAGGGTCAGACGGCGCACGGCGCCCACCTGGTCGCCGCGCAGGTCGCCCTCCAGTTCGCTGGCCTCGATCGCCGGGACCCAGGACGGCAGACCGTCGAAGTCGCGGATCGTGCGCCACACGGTGTCGACGTCGGCGGGGATGACGGCGGTGCTGGTCACCTCGGGCATCAGGCGTTCTCCTCGTGGTTCCGGTTGTCGTTCCCGTGGTCGGGGCGCAGGGCGACGAACGCCCGGGTCGTGGCGGTCAGGGCCTGCTCGGTGGGCAGGCGTTCCATGCTGCTGGCGCCGTAGAAGCCGTGGCAGGTGCGCGTGCGGGACAGGACGTACGCCGCGTCCTCGGGCGACGAGACGGGGCCGCCGTGCACGAGCACGAGGACGTCGTCGCGGACCTCCCGGGCGGCGGCCGCCCATTCGTCGACGAGTGCGACGCAGTCGTCCAGCGACTTCGCGGTCCGGGCGCCGATCGATCCGCCGGTGGTGAGGCCCATGTGACACACGACGATGTCCGCGCCGGCGGCGGTCATCGCGCGGGCGTCGTCGACGGAGAACACGTAGGGCGTGGTGAGCAGATCCTCGTCGTGCGCGGCGGCGACCATCTCGACCTCGCGGTCGAACCCCATCCCGGTCTCCTCGAGATTCACCCGGAAGGTGCCGTCGATGAGTCCGACCGTCGGGAAGTTCTGGATGCCGGCGAAGCCGAGTTCGCGCAGCTCGCGGAGGAACCGTGTACGCAGCAGGAACGGGTCGGTGCCGTTCACGCCGGCGAGCACCGGGGTGTGCCGTACGACGGGGATGACCTCGCGCGCCATCTCCACGACGATGTCGTTGGCGTTGCCGTAGGCGAGCAATCCGGCGAGCGAACCCCGCCCGGCCATCCGATATCGGCCGGAATTGTAGATGACGATGAGGTCGATCCCGCCCTCTTCCTCGCAGCGGGCGGACAGGCCGGTGCCGGCGCCGCCGCCGACGATCGGCTCGCCACGATCGACCTTGGCGCGGAGGCGCTCGACGATCTCGGCGCGGGTCACGGGCGTCCTCCGGTGATCTCCTCGAGCGCGGCGACGAGGGTCGCGGCGAACTCGGGGTCGTTGACGTGGTGGGGGCTCTCGACGATCCGGTGGTCGTCGTCGACGCGGACCCGCTCGCGCAGGGTGTCGAACAGCACGGCGTCCGCCTCGGCGTCGGCGAAGGGCATGCCGGGCGCGTCGAGGGCCGAGACGCCGCCCGTCGGCAGGACGAGGCGCACCGGCCCGGGGCAGGCGTTGAGCTTGTCGGCCAGGAACTCCGCGGCGGCCCGGCACTCCTCGGGGGTCGTGCGCATCAGGGTCACCTGGGCGTTGTGCTCGTAGAGCGTCCGGCCCCGGAACTGCTCGGGCACGGTGTCGGGCGCCCCGAAGTTGACCATGTCCAGCGCACCGACCGACCCCACCCACGGCACCCCGGTGCGGGCGATCGCACCGAGACGGTCCTCGTTGGCGGCCATGATCCCGCCGACGACGAGGTCGGCGATCTCGGTGGTGCTGACGTCGACGACGGCCTCGACCAACCGATCGTCGACGAGCTTCTCCATCGCGCGCCCACCGGTGCCGGTGGCGTGGAAGACGAGGCAGTCCCAGCGGTCGGCGACCGCCTCGGTCACGGCGGTGACGCACGGCGTCGTGACACCGAACATCGTCAGCCCGAGCGCCGGCTTGTCCTGGGCCTCCGGCACGGGTGCCGCGATGGCCCCGCCCAGGGCGTGCGCGGCGTTGGACAGCACCCGCCGGCTGATGCGGTTGAGCCCCGCCACGTCGGTGACCGAGTACATGAGCGTGAGGTCCACCGAGCCGACGTACGGCGCGACGTTCCCCGAGGCCACCGTCGACACCACGATCTTCGGGACACCCACGGGGAGACGCTGCAGCGCGGGCGTGACGAGGGCCGTGCCCCCGGATCCGCCGAGCGCGAGCACGCCCGCGAGGTCGTCGCGGGCCGGGAGCCACCGCTGCAGCGCCTCGCTCATCGCCGACACCGAGCTCCCGCGGTCGCCGGTGAACGCCTCCGCGCCGGCGACCTCCCGAGGCCCGACGTCGGCGGTGGTCGCGCCGGGGTCGGAGGTGCCGACGTCGACCGTCGTCACCTCGTGGCCCGCGTCTCGCAGGAGCCCGGCGACGTAGCGCAGCTCCTCGCCCTTCGTGTCGAAGGTGCCCACCACGTAGGCACGACCCGTCCCAGCCATCCGCGCTCCCGTCCACGACGTCGTCCGCCGGGACGGTTCCTACCGCCCGCGCCCGGTCCCGCGCGACCGGCAGGCGGCGCCGGGCCCTGAGGTACCGTGAACGGGTCGTCGACGGGAGGGGTGCGGTGAAGACCGTCGTTGCCCTCGCCCTGGCTGCCGGGGCCGCCCTGCTGCTCCGACGACAGCGGGACCAGAACCCCGCCAAGGAGGTCTGGCGCGACGCGACGAGGCCGTCGACGTCGTCCTAGCCTCCTCGGGGACGTAGCTCAATTGGCAGAGCACCGCCTTTGCAAGGCGGGGGTTGAGGGTTCGATTCCCTTCGTCTCCACCCACCGTGACCAGCAAGGACGTTGGTCCGAACCGGGTAACTTCTTCGCTCGTGGCACGGTTCATGGCACGAGCTGACCTACCTCCCTGCTCATGGCGAAGCCTGCCCGCCCTTCCTCGCGCGAGAAGGGCAACATCGAGTTGCTCCCGAGTGGAGCGTTGCGGGTGCGCGTCTACGCCGGGCAGGACCCCGTCACGAAGCGACGGCACAGCCTCGTCGAGACGGTGCCCGCCGGGCCCAAGGCCTGGGAGCGTGCCGAGGAGGTACGTCTCGGCTTCCTCGCCGACATCCGCAAGAGGCGCAACCCCGCGGACGACGGCCACCGTCAACCAGCTGCTCGACCGCTACCTCGACCAGCACACCGGCGGCCGGCGCACGGTGGAGGGCTACCGGGAGTACGTCGACAAGCACGTCCGCCCGTTCATCGGTTCATCGAAGGCCGGCGCGATCGACGCCGAGATCCTGGACTCCCTCTACGCCGAGATGCGGCGGTGCCGGGAGCACTGCCGCGACCGTCGAGGAGTCGATCACCGCACGACCCACCTTCACGAGTGCGATGTCCGGTGTCGACCGCACCGATGCCGACCCCTCGGGGCCGCGACGATCCGCAAGATTCACTACATCCTGAGCGGCGCCTACAAACGCGCGGTGCGGTGGCGGTGGGTGGGCTCGAGCCCGATGGACCAGGCCGAGCCCCCGCCGGTGCCCGCACCCGACCCGCAGCCGCCGACACCCGAGGAAGCCGCGCGGCTCGTCGCCGAGGCGGGGCGCCGCGACCCCGACTGGGGGATGGTCGTATGGCTTCTGACGGTCACCGGCGCTCGCCGAGGAGAAGTTTGCGGGCTCCGTTGGCGCTACGTCGACCTCGAGCGAGGCGTGATCACGATCCGGCGCGCGATCGCCGAGGTCCGCGGCGAGACCGAGGAGAAGGACACCAAGACCCACCAGCGCCGCAACGTCACCATCGACCCGGGCACCATCGAGGCCCTCGACGAGCATCGCCGCCGGTGGAAGGAGCGCTGTGCCGCGCTCGAGCTCGAGCTGGCGCCGGACGCGTTCGTCTTCTCAGCGTCGCCGACTGGGGCGACGCATCTGACCCCGTCCTCGGCCACGGCGGCGGAGGCACGACGACACTTCGCGTCTACGCGGCATGGGTAGCGGAGGCTGATCAGCGGGCAGCGCGGGGACTGGCCGAGCGTCTGCCCGAGCGCCCTGCGCCTCCAGAGACCGACGACGTCGAGCGCGCCAAGGCGGAACCGCGATACCCGTTCAAGCACATTGCGGTGGCCCTGCGCGACCGCATCGCCGCCGGCGAGTGGCCGCCCGGCGCCCAGCTTCCGACAGGGAAGCAGATCGGCGTGGACTTCGGCGTCTCGACTGCGACTGCTCAGCGATCCGTGACTCTGTTGCAGGTCTGGGGTCTCGTCGAGGTGAGTCGTGGTCGGCGACCCAGTGTGCTCGCTCCCCAGGCGTGCTCCGACTGAGTCCTGCTGCGCACGGCCCTTGTCGACGGGTCCTGGGGCAGTGGCTCAGCTCCACCCACGCGCGACGGCCCAGAGGCTGAGCCCACGACCCTGTCGGCGGAGAGCGCGCCACGTCCTGATCGTCCGCATGGAGCGCAGAGTGCATGCCGGACGGGTTCGAGACCATCGAACAGGTGTACGACGCCAGGAGATCGGTCAGTTGCACGGGTCACCAAAGGGTGTGTGGAGTACCCCCGGGGGTACCGTTGGTTGTGCCCGATACAGGGTAGGCAAGAACGAGGACAGGGGACGGCGATGCAGGTTCAGGCCGCACAGCTCACCGACGTGGTCGACCGGCTGCGTCGGGTGGAGGGCCAGATTTCGGGCATCGTGAAGATGATCGAGCAGGGCCGCGAGTGCAAGGACGTCGTCACCCAGCTCGCCGCCGCGTCCCGGGCACTCGACAAGGCCGGGTTCAAGATCATATCGACCGGCCTGCGGTACTGCCTGACCGAGGACGACGAGGGCGAGCAGACCGTCAACGTCGCCGAGCTCGAGCGCTTGTTCCTGTCCCTGGCCTGATCGCCCTCGGGTCCTCCAGGGGCGGCGCGGACCCCTGAACGACCAGCAAGACGACCACCCATCCACGAACGGTAGATACCCTACCGGGTAGGGAACCAAGATGATCGACATCAGGACCGTCGAGACCTCCGGGCTCGGTGACCGCAGCTACCTGGCCAGCGACGGCACGGTCGCGGTCGCCATCGACCCCCAGCGCGACATCGACCGGGTCCTCGACCTCGCGAACGAGGTCGGGGCGGGTATCACACACGTCGCCGAGACCCACATCCACAACGACTACGTCACCGGTGGGCTCGACCTCGCCGCCCGCACCGGCGCGACCTACCTGGTCAACGCCGCCGACGAGGTCGGCTTCGCCCGCACCCCGATCGCGGACGGCGACGAGGTCACGGTCGGGTCGATGCGGCTGCGGGCAATCGCGACCCCCGGGCACACCCACCACCACCTGTCGTACGCCCTGCTCGACGAGAGCGGGACGGTGGCCGCGGTGTTCACCGGCGGGTCGATGCTCTACGGCACGACCGGACGCACCGACCTCGTCTCCCCCGACGACACCGTGGAGCTGACCCACGCCCAGTACCACTCGGTGCGCCGCCTGGTCGCCGAGCTGCCCGGCGAGGCCGCGGTGTATCCCACCCACGGCTTCGGCAGCTTCTGCGCCAGCACCCCGGCCTCCGGGGCCGACGGTTCCACCGTGGGACAGGAGGCCACCACCAACCCGGCCCTGACCCAGGACGAGCAGGACTTCGTCGACACCCTCATCGCCGGGCTCGGGGCCTTCCCGACCTACTACGCCCGCATGGGCCCGGCCAACGCCGCCGGCCCGTCCCCGGTCGACCTGACGCCACCCGAGCCGGTCGACCCCGCCGAGCTACGCCGACGCCTGGAAGCCGGTCAGTGGGTGGTCGACCTGCGTGATCGCACCGCGTTCGCCGCCGGACACCTCCCCGGCTCGCTGGGCTTCGAGCTCTCCACCCCGTTCGTCACCTACTTCGGGTGGACCTTCGACTTCGACGCCGAGCTCACGCTCATCGGCGAGACCCCCGAGCAGGTCGCCGCGGCCCAGCGCGAACTGGTCCGGATCGGCATCGACCGGTTCGCCGGCGCCGCCACCGGCCCCCTCGACTCCCTCGAGGCCGGGCAGGGCCTGCGGTCCTACCCGGTCTCGGACTTCCCGGGCCTCGCGGCGGCCTTCGACGAGCGCGACCCGTTCATCCTCGACGCCCGCCGCGATGAGGAACGCGCGTCCGGAGGGGTCCGGGGATCGGTGCACATCCCGCTGCACGAGCTGCTCGCGCGCCGCGACGAGGTGCCCGAGGGTGAGGTCTGGGTCTACTGCGGCTCCGGCTACCGCGCCTCGATCGCCGCCTCGATGCTCGACCGCCCCGGCCGCGACCTGGTCCTAATCAACGACGACTGGCCGAACGCCGCCGAGGCCGGGCTCGCCGACAGCAACGAGCCCGCGACCGCCAGCCACTGACCATGAGTAGGCACCGGTGGCCCGGCCCCCCTTGGATCGGGCCACCGGCCTCCCCCGTGTGAAGGACACCACACCCATGAGCGCCCTCTCCAGCCGCACCACGGCCCCCGAGCCGGGCGGCAACATCGACGCGGTCACTCTCGCTGCCCGCTCCACGGACAACAGCGACACCAGCAGCGATGGACCGATGGTCCTCGACGTCCGCAGCGCCGCCGAGTACGAGGCCGCCCACATCCGCGGCTCCTACCACGTCCCGCTCGCGACCCTGGCCGAGCACACCCGCGACCTCGCCGCCCACCTCGACACCCCCGTCGTCCTGGTCTGCCAGTCCGGGGTCCGCGCCGAGCAGGCCCGCCGCCACCTCGCCGCCGTCGGGCTCGACCGCGCCCACGTCCTCGACGGCGGCCTGCCCGCCTACACCGCCGCCGGCGGCGACGTCGTCACCGGCCGCAAAGCCTGGGCCCTGGAACGCCAGGTCCGCCTCGTCGCCGGGACCCTCGTCGTCCTCGGGCTCACCGCAGGCCGCCTCGTCTCCCCGAAGGCTCGGCTGCTCGCCGGCGGGATCGGTGCCGGGCTGACGTTCTCCGCGCTCACCGACACCTGCGCCATGGGCGCCGCGCTCGCCCGGCTACCGATCAACCGCGGGACCACCGAACCGGGCACAGCCGACACCCTCGCCGCCCTCCGGGCAAGACGACGGAGTACCGAGCGGTGAGCCTGCTCGCAGCGGGGTTCGGGCTGGTCCTCGGCGCCCTGCTCGGCCTGGTCGGAGGCGGTGGCGGCATCCTCGCCGTCCCCGCCCTGGTCTACGGACTCGGTCTCCCGCTCGCCTCCGCGGTGCCGGCATCGCTGGTGGTGATCGGGCTCGCCTCGGCCGTCGCCGTCGCCCCCCGCGCCCGCCTCGAGGTCAACTGGCGCCTCGCCATCGTCATCGGCGCCGCCGGTATCCCCACCTCCATCGCCGGCGGGGTGGTCAATCACCGGCTCGACGACCAATGGCTCATGCTCGTCTTCGCCGTGGTCATGGTCCTCGCCGGACTACGGATGTTGCGCGGCAACGACGAGAGCGGCGGAGTCTGCGACCTGCCCGGCGGCGGAGTCGCCTGGCGCCGCTGCCTACCCCGCGCCGTCGCCGTCGGGCTGCTCGTCGGGTTCCTCACCGGCCTGCTCGGCGTCGGCGGCGGATTCCTGCTCGTCCCCGCCCTCATCGTCGCGCTCGGCCTGCGCACCTCCACCGCAGTGGCCACCTCGCTGGTCATCATCGTCATCAACGCCGTGGCCGGGCTCGTGCCCTACCTCGCTGGCGCCAGCAGTCGCAGCGGAGCCGGGTTGGACTGGACGATCGTCGGCCCGTTCGCCGCCGCCGCGGTCGTCACCTCGCTCCCCGCCAGCTGGTTCGCCCGCAGGCTTCGTGCCGCCACCCTGAGGCGCGGATTCGCCGTCCTGGTCCTGATCGTGGCCGCAGGCGTGGCCACTCGCACGATCGTCACGCTCACCACGACCTGACCGTCCCGTCGATCGAGAACGCCCGAGAGGAAGGAACACCCATGGAC
Organism: Actinomycetospora sp. NBC_00405; assembly: GCF_036044095.1. Taxonomy (NCBI): domain Bacteria; kingdom Bacillati; phylum Actinomycetota; class Actinomycetes; order Pseudonocardiales; family Pseudonocardiaceae; genus Actinomycetospora; species Actinomycetospora sp. NBC_00405. The sequence goes on along the minus strand of NZ_CP107938.1, from coordinate 4,137,164 downwards.
ATCCGCGAGACCACCGTCGACGACCTCGCCGCCGCCCGTGACGCAGGCGAGGTCACGCTCATCGACGTCCGCTACCCCGACGAGTACGCCGAGGGCCACATCCCGGGCGCTCACCTCATCCCGCTACCCGAACTCGGCGACCGCGTCGCCGAAGTCCCCGCCGACAGCGAGGTCCACGTCGTCTGCCAGTCCGGCGGTCGCAGCGCCCAGGGCGCCGAACTCCTCGGGCGACACGGTTTCGACGCCGTCTCGGTCGCCGGCGGCACCAAGGGCTGGATCGCCTCCGGGCGCCCCGTCGACAAGAACTGACCCGCGCGGACCCGCACTCGACCGGCTCCTGAGCCCTGGCTTCGGAGGAGTTCGACGCCGACAATCACCTCGGGCTGGCAGATGATCTCTGGCGCTGGAAGGCCGTCGGCCGCGCCCGGCTCGGGGCCGGAGCTGCTGGCAGTTCAGCGCTGCTCGCTCGGGTGGAGGGTGAGCTGTCGGCGGTGGAAGTCGAAGTGCCGGGTGGGGAAGCGGTAGAGGTCGGCGAGGGTCATGTAGGGCGTGAAGAACGGGTCCCAGCGTGTGGGGTAGTGCATCCCGAGGGCGAGGTCGGCGTCGGTCTCGGCGTCGAGGCGGTGGTGCAGGGCGTCGATGACGCGGTCGAACAGCGCGGTCTGCCCGCGACGGCCCAGCACGGTGCCGCCGGCCCAGGAGCCGACGTAGTTGGCGACGTCGAACGGGCGGGTGCCGGCGTCGAGGACGGCGGCGTAGGCGCGGCTCACGTCGGGCGGCAGCCGCCCGAAGAGCCTGACGAGGTTCCCGAGAGCCCGGATGATCAGGTAGCCGAGCAGCATGTGGAACAGCAGTTGCTGGTTGTTCCACCGGGTGCCGTGCGAGCGGCGCTGCAGGTCGGCGGGCGTCGCCTGCGCGTGCAGGTCGTGGAAGGTCGCCCGCGTGCGGTCGAGCTCCTGGTGAACCGCCTGCCGGTCCATCGGTCGAGTGTGCGCCTGGCTGGTTCAGGGGCGCGAGGCCTGGATGATGGCGGACAAGACGCCGGCGGCGACCTCACCGGTGGCGGTGATGGCGACGTCGGTGAGCCCGGCCTCCTCCAGCTCGGCGCGGTAGGCGCTCTGGCGCAGGACGCCGGTGATGGCCCCGACCGACGCAGCCGCCTCCGCCAGGGTGGCGGCGTCGGCCTGGTCGTCGGTCGTGAGGTCGGAGAGCCCGAGGCGTCCGCCGGGTCGCAGGACACGGGCGATTTCGGCGAACACGGCCGGCTTGTCCGCCGACAGGTTGATCACGCAGTTGGAGATGACGACGTCGACCGAGGCGTCGGGCAGCGGGATGGCCTCGATGTGCCCGTGCAGGAACTCGACGTTGGTGGCGCCGGCCTCCCGGGCGTGCTCGCGGGCGAGGCCGAGCATCTCGTCGGTCATGTCCAGCCCGTAGGCGAACCCGTCGGGTCCGACGCGGCGGGCGGAGAGCAGCACGTCCAGCCCGGCGCCGGAGCCGAGGTCGAGCACGGTCTCCCCGGCGACGAGCTCGGCGACCGCGAGCGGGTTGCCGCAGCCCAGACTGGCCGCACCCGCACCCCCGGCGTCCGCGAGCTGGCCGGGGTCGTAGGCGTCGCCGCACATGCCGGTGGGGTCGGCCTCGGAGCAGCTCGGTGTCCGGCCGGCCCGGACCTGGCCGGCCGCGGTGGCGTAGCGGGCGCGGACCCGCTCGCGCGCCGCGGCTGACCCGTCCCGCGTCATCTCACGCATCCGCACCAGACGCGGTCTTGGCCTCGGTGACGGTCACTCCGGGCTCGATCGGCGCCTCGTCGTGCGAGCAGCAGGCGGTCTGACCGGTGGCGCTCTCGGCGCTGGCGTCGTCGGGCATCGTGGTGAGGATCCCGGTGGTGCCGTAGACCTGGGAGTCCTCCTTGACGGTGTAGACCTCCCACGGCTCGTGGCCGGGGCCCTGCACCCACACCTTGTCCTGGCGGGCGTAGCAGCAGGTGGTGTCGTCCTCGACCTGCGTGAACAGGCCCAGCGTCGAGAGGCGCCCGGTGGCGTCGTGGACCTCGTCGGTCGACCCGACCTCGACCCCGAGGTGATCCATCACCGTGGGACGGTCCGCCTCGCCCTCGAGGAGCACGAGTTTCAGCGGGGGCTCGGTGACGGCGAAGTTGGCGTAGCCGGGGCGGCGCTTGGCCGGCTCCACCCCGAACAGCGACGAGTAGAAGCGGATCGAGCCCTCCAGGTCCGAGACCCGCAGGGCGAGCTGCACACGGGACATGATTGCCTCCTAGTGTTCATCTCTTGTTTCGACGTCTGTCGAGGCAGTCAACCTTGCGCCTCGTTTCGACGGGTGTCAAGGTAGACGTATGTCGAAGCAGGGTGACGAGGAGCGGGTGCTGGCCCAGCTCGCCGAGGTCGTGGGGTGCTGCGAGCCGCTCGCGCGTGAACCGCTCTCGGCGCAGCAGTCGATCGAGCTGTCGCGGGTGTTCAAGGCGATGGGCGACCCGGTGCGGCTGCGGCTGCTCTCGCTGATCGCCTCGCACGTCGGCGGCGAGGCGTGCGTCTGCGACCTGACCGACGTGTTCGACCTGTCCGGCCCGACGATCTCGCACCACTTGAAGGTGCTGCGCGAGGCCGGGCTGATCACCGGGGAGCGCCGCGGCACCTGGGTCTACTACCGCGTGCGACCCGAGCTGCTCGCCACGGTTTCCGCGGTGCTCGTGCCCGCCACCGCCCAGGACTCGCCCGCCGCGGTGCCCGCCGACCGCGAGGCCCTTCCGGTGGTCGAGGCGTGAGCACCGAGAACCTGACCTCCAACGACCCGGGCGAGGCCGGGGTCGTCGCGAAGCTCTCTACCCTCGACCGGTTCCTGCCGATCTGGATTCTCGCCGCGATGGTCGTGGGCCTGCTCGCGGGCCGGCTCGTCCCAGGGCTCGGTGAGGCCCTGGGCGCGGTCGCGATCGACGGAGTCTCGCTCCCGATCGCGCTCGGGCTGCTGATCATGATGTATCCGGTGCTGGCGAAGGTCCGCTACGACCGCCTCGACACCGTTACCGGCGACAAGCGGCTCCTGGTCTCTTCGCTGATCCTGAACTGGGTGCTCGGGCCGGCGCTGATGTTCGCCCTCGCGTGGCTGCTGCTGCCCGACCTGCCCGAGTACCGCACCGGGCTGATCGTCGTCGGGCTCGCGCGCTGCATCGCCATGGTCATCATCTGGAACGACCTCGCCTGCGGCGACCGCGAAGCCGCCGCCGTGCTCGTCGCGCTCAACTCGCTGTTCCAGGTGATTGCGTTCGGCGCCCTGGGCTGGTTCTACCTCGCCGTGCTGCCCGGCTGGCTCGGGCTCCCGACGGCGGGTCTCGACGTGTCGGCCTGGGCCATCGTCAGATCGGTGCTGATCTTCCTCGGCATCCCGCTGCTCGCCGGCTATCTGACCCGACGTCTGGGGGAGCGGGCGAAGGGTCGCGAGTGGTACGAGGCGAAGTTCCTGCCGCGCATCGGTCCGTTTGCGCTCTACGGGCTGCTGTTCACCATCGTCGTGTTGTTCGCCCTCCAGGGCGATGCCATCACCAGCCAGCCCCTCGACGTCGTCCGGATCGCGCTGCCGCTGTTGATCTACTTCGCGCTGATGTGGGCCGGCTCCTACGCCCTCGGCCGCGCCGTCGGGCTCGGCTACGAACGCACCACCACCCTCGCCTTCACCGCCGCCGGCAACAACTTCGAACTCGCCATCGCCGTCGCCATCGCCACCTGGGGCGCCACCAGCGGGCAAGCCCTCGCCGGAGTCGTCGGCCCGCTCATCGAGGTCCCGGTCCTGGTCGCTCTGGTCTACGTGTCGCTGTGGCTGCGCCGCCGACTCTTCCCGCCCCGCACCGGGGACGTGGAGCCCACCGGATCAGGAGCACACGGATGAGCAACGACGCCGTCCACCCCGACCCCACCACCGGCCCGGCGAGTCCCGTCGTTCCGCCACGACGCGACCTCGAGGCGCTGAGCCTGCTCTCCACCGACCACCACCTCGCTCACACCGCCGAGGTGCTCGCCGAGCGCTTTCCCGGGGTGTTCTCCCCCGAGACCGTCGCGGCCTGCCTCGTGGAATCCCACGAGCTGCTGTCGGCCACCGCGAGGATCACGAACCACCTGACCGTCCTCTCCGAGCGGTTCGCCCGCGAGCGCCTGACCGCCGCCGCCCAAGCCCAGGGAGTACTGGTGTCCGACGTCCCCGAGGTCCTGTTCGTCTGCGTGCACAACGCCGGCCGCTCCCAGATGGCCGCCGCCCTGCTCGACCACCACGCCCAAGGCACGGTCCACGTCCGCTCCGCCGGCTCCACCCCGGCCAACGAGATCAACCCCGCAGTCCGCGAGGTCATGGCCGAGCTCGGCCTCGACCTCTCCCGCGAGTTCCCCAAGCCACTGACCACCGACGTCGTCGAAGCCGCCGACGTCGTCATCACCATGGGCTGCGGCGACGCCTGCCCGATCTTCCCCGGCAAGCGCTACCTCGACTGGGAACTCACCGACCCCGCCGGCAAGGGCGCCGACGACGTCCGCCCCATCCGCGACGACATCGACCAGCGCGTCCGGGCCCTGCTCGCCGAGCTCGTCCCCGCTGCCCGCTGAGTCGGGGCTCGTGTGCCCGCTTGGCGGTCGAGGTCAGTCCTCGCCCGGCGTCGCCGGTGCGAGTGCGCCGAGCATGGTCGCCACGCGGTCGAGGTCGGGACTGCGTAGCCGGTAGCGATTGCTGCGACCCTCGGCCTCCGCGGTCACCAGGCCCGCGTCGCGCAGGTGCCCCAGGTGGTAGGAGACGGTCGACTGCGGCAGGCCGGTCACCGCCTGCAGCTCGCGCACCGACTGAGCCCCGTCGGTCAGCCACAGCACGATCAACAGGCGGTCCGGATTGCCCAGCGCCTGCAGCACCGGCGCCCACTGCACCGCCAGCGCGCGGCACCGCTCGACTTCGGCGACGTCCGGCTCTGCCACGACCCCCAGCCTAGCGGCATCGGGATTTCTGGATGCCAACGGGGAAGCCCGCTACCGTCCGGAGGGTGGCTGTTCCTCCAGTGTCGGACGCGCGCATGACGGCGCTCGCGTCACGCATCCGGCGGGTGTCGTGGGCGAGCTTGGTGTGGCTGGCGGTCGAGGGTGTCGTCGCGATCATCGCGGGCCTCTCGACCGGCTCGATCGCTCTGTTGGGCTACGGGCTGGACAGCGCCGTGCAGAGTCTGGGCAGCGGCGTGATCGTCTGGCGCTTCACCGGGCGGCGCATCGGCTCGGCCGCGGCCGAGCAGCACGCCCAGAAGATCGTGGCGACGAGCTTCTTCCTGCTCGCGCCCTACCTCGTCGTGGCGGCGCTCTCCCAGCTGCTCACCGGCACACCTCCTGAGGGGAGTTGGGTCGGCGTGGCGCTGGCGGCGGTCGGGATCGTGCTGATGCCGCTGTTCGGGCGGGCCAAGCGGCGCCTCGGTGTGCTGGCCGAGTCGGCGGCGACGGCCGGGGAAGGAGCACAGCACCTGATCTGTGCGGGCCTGTCGGCCACCATCCTCGTCGGGTTGTTCCTCAACGTCGCCTTCGGCGTCTGGTGGGCCGACCCGATGGCGGCGTTGATCCTGGCCGCGGTCGCGGTCCACGCCGGCACCCGCACGTGGCGCGGTGAGAGCTGCTGATCCTCCCCCGGCCGACCCGTACGGCATCCGAACGGTCAGGTGCGGCGGGTGGTGAACGGGCGCCCGAACCTCTCACGCTAGGTGAGGCTGCGCCGCGCGGTCACCAGGAGGTATTCCGCCTGGTACCTGGTGCGTCCCGGCGTGTCCGCCTCGTTCCAGGTGGTCAGCAGCTCGAGGAAGTCGCGATCGAGCGCGGCGACCCGGTCCGGGTCGGTGGCGTTGTGCTTGTACACCGCGATCGTCGGGCCGTAGTTGCGCTTCCAGTACTCCCGGAACCCGGCGGGGTCGCCGTTGTGCTCCATGACGACGGTGCGCCGCTGCACGTCGATATCCGTGATGCGGTCGCCGAACAGGGCGCGCACGTGCTCCTCGTCGCCCCACAGCGGGGCGGGGCTCGCGCCGGGCGGCGGCGGTGGCGCGTAGGGCTTCATCGTCGCGAACAGCTGCCCGATGAAGCCGGGCGGTGTCCAGTTGATCGTCCCGATGGTGCCACCCGGGCGGGTGACACGGATCAGCTCGTCGGCGGTGGCCTGGTGGTGGGGCGCGAACATCGCCCCGACGCAGGACAGCACGACGTCGAAGCTCGCGTCGGCGAACGGCAGGGCCTCGGCATCGGCTTCGACCCATTCCGGGGCGACACCCCGCTGCGCTGCGATCCGCCGGCCGGCGCCGAACAGCTCGGGGGTGAGGTCGGAGGCGACGACCGAGGCGCCGGTGGCGGCCGCCGGGATCGCGGCGTTGCCCGACCCGGCGGCGACATCGAGCACCCGGTGGCCGGCGCGGACGCCGGACGATTCGACGAGCGTCGGCCCGAGTGTCGGGATGAGATCGGTGGCCACGGCGGGGTAGTCGCCCGCGGCCCAGAGAGCCCGGTGCTTGGCCTTCAACTGCTCGTTCGCGCCCATCACGTAGACGTGGCGCACCCCGTCCCACGGCGCGTAGCCCTCGTCGAGCAGCTCCGGGAAGATCCACCGGTTGCCAGCGTCGCGCGTGGCGTCGAGGACCGCGACGCCGACGGCCCGGTGGTCGGCCTGGCTCAGGATGTGCTGCCCGGGGCCCATGCCGTAGGTCAGCTCGAAGGTCGCGGTGACCAGCACCTCGGGGCGGAACCGGCGAACCTCGCGGGCGATGTCGCGGCGCAGGTCCAGGCCACCCTCGACGACGCCGTCGTGGTGTCCGAGGAAGGCCACGTCGCCCACTCCGACGAGTGCGGCGCTCGCGACCTGCTCCTTCTGCCGCACCGGCCCAGCCTCGAGCGGGTGGAGACCGTCGATCCCGGCCTCGCCGTCGGTGACCATGACGTAGGCGACCGACCGGCCGGCCCGGGTCCAGCGCGCGATCGCGCTGGCCGCGCCGTACTCCAGGTCGTCGGGGTGGGCGACGATGGCCATCGCCCGATTCCAGTCCTCCGGCACGGCCTGCAGCTGTCCGTTCATGGCGGCACCTCCGAGACGTCCTGTGACGCCGGTACTGACGACGACCCCCGACGAAGGACGCAGGCTGCGTCCCTCGCCCTCTGCTGCCGTCAGTAGCGGTGACACCACGACAAGCGGCGCTCGACGGGGGAGGACTCGGCCGGTTGCCGCAGATCAGGGAGGCCCACCATGCCCACCACCCGCGTCCAGCTCGCGCTCAACGTCACCGACCTCGCGGCCGCGACGGCCTTCTACACCGCGATGTTCGGCGTGCCGCCGCACAAGCAGCGCGAGGGCTACGCCAACTTCGCCGTCGAGGACCCGCCCCTGAAGCTGGTGCTGATCGAGAAGCCGGGAGACGGAGACCGGCTGAACCACCTCGGGGTCGAGGCCGAGACCTCCGAGGAGGTGACCGCTGCCCTGACCCGCTTCCGAGGGGCCGGTCTCGAAGCGACGCTGGCCGAGAACGACGTGTGCTGCCACGCCGCACAGGACAAGGTGTTCGTCACCGCTCCGGACACCCCTACCGGCTGGTGGGAGTACTACGCCGTCACCGACGACTCGGCCACCAACCCCGACGGGGAATCGACATCGGTGTGTGCCGCCTCGTGCGAGGCGAAGGCCGCCGCCGACGGCGGAACGTGCTGCAGCTGACGGCGCCGGGTCGGGGTCCCGCCGTCAGCGGGACCCCGACCCGGGACTCAGCCACACCGACAGCCGGGCGGCCGGGTGTAGTCCATCGGCGTGCCCTGCGCGTCGAGGGTCAGCTCGCAGCACCGACCGAGCAACTCCGCCAGTCGACGCCGGCCACGTTGCACCCTCGACTTCATCCCCGAGACCGACACACCCTCGCGTCCGGCAGCGTCGACCTGGGTCAGCCCCTCCAGATCGGTCAGCTCCAACGCTCGGCGCTGCTCGGGTGGCAACCCCTCGAGCAGCGGCCGCATGCAAGCCGCCAGCTCCCGGAGCACCGTCGGGTCATCCTCGTCGTCGACCTCGCCGGCTAGCTCAGCAGCGTCGTCGGGCAGAGCGCGCTCCCGGGCACGCTCTCGCTCGGCCCGCCGGTACTCGTCGACGATCGCGTTGCGGGTGATCCGATAGACCCACCGCGTCAGGTGCTCCTGGTCCTCGACGCGACCGAGGCTGCGGTGGATACGCAGGACGATCTCACCGAGGACGTCCTCCGCGCGCTGCGGATCGGCGACCCGTCGGTGCACGAACGCGCGCAGCTGCGCCCCGAACTCCCGCCAGACGTCCTCCGTCCGGCTGCCCGGGTCGACCACAGGCTTATGAGTTGATGTTGTCACGCCGACCCCCGTCATGGGTGCGGGATAGAGATGGACAGTCCCACAGACGGCAGACCGGTCGAAAGGACGCAGCACCGCGACAGCGATCTCGCGGCCTGGCGCGCGTGGCAGTTGGGGTGAACACGCCGCTACTGCCACGGGGAACCCGGCGCCGCTGCTACGGAGGGTCGGCCGTGGCGCCACTCGAGATCCGCGTCTGAGCGACGATGCAGCAACTCAGCCGTCACCATGTGATCCGTGGCCGAAACCGGCGCCGCAACGGCCAGCAAGCGACGCGCACTCACAGGCGCCGTCCTGCTCGACCTCGCCGTCAGCCCGTTGTTCGCCTGGGACGTCTTCACCGACTCCCTCGGCCGGGACCTCGGCGTCAGCCACGCGCTGCTGGCCGGCGTCTTCTCCGTCGGCCTGGCCGCCTTCATGCTCGGCGTCCTGGCGGGCGGACGAGCAGCGGATGCGTTCCCACCGCGCCGGCTCGCGCTGATCGCCCTCGGCGGCACCGTGCTCGGCCTGCTGGGCAGCGCCGCCGCCACCTCGGCAATCGTCCTGTTCCTGACCTTCGGCGTCCTGGTCGGCGGCTCCACCGGCCTCGGCTACGCCACCGCCGTCCGCGTCGCCGGCACCGTCGCCTCCGGACGCGGCCTCGCCCTCGGCCTGGTCGTCAGCGCCTACGCCGCCGGCACCGCCGTCCTCGCCCCGCTTGCATCAGCGCTGCTGGCCGCCGTGGGTCGCAGCTGGACCTTCGTGGTCCTCGCCGGCGTGCTCGGAGTCCTGCTCGCCATCGCAGCCACGCTCGTATCTGGCGGAGTGCCCACCTCACGTCGACCGCGCGACCGCAGTGTCCGACCGACCCGCCCGAGCCGGCCCGTCATCGCCCTGTGGCTGGCTTTCGGCCTCGGCAGCGCTCCCGCTCTCGCGGCCTTCGCCCAGGCTGGAAGTCTCGCCGGAGACGTGGCCGTCGTGACGCTCGCGGTGGTACTGCTCAACCTCGGCAACTTCGTGGGCCGGCTCATCGCCGGCCCCCTCTCCGACCGCATCGGCCGGCGCGCCGCACTCCACGCCAACTCGGCGCTGCTGGTGCTCGCTTGCATCCCCCTGGCTCTCGGCGCGAGCGGAGCCCTCGCCCTGGCCGCCCTGCTGCTGCTCGGCATCCAATACGGGGCGCTATCGACACTGACGCCAGCGGCCACCTCAGACGTGGTCCCGGCCGAACGCTTCGGCACCACCTACGGCCTCGTGTTCACCAGCTGGGGCATCGCCGGCCTCGTCGCACCCGTCGGCGCGGCCACGCTCGCCCCGCAGCTCGGCTACGACGGCGTCTTCGTCGCCTTCCTCGTCGTCGCGACCGGGGCCTGGGCATGTGTGCTCGCGTTCACCCGCCTGACCCGGTCTCGAGCTTGACCTTCGAGTCGACTTCGAGGTTTAGCGTCGATGAGGTGAACGGGTTGAAGGTGTCCGAGGTGGCGAGTCGCAGCGGGGTCCCGGCGAGCACGGTGCGCTTCTACGACTCGGAAGGTCTCCTTCCCGCACGGCGATCGTCCTCGGGCTACCGCCTCTTCGACGACGACGCGGTGGACCGGCTGAACTTCATCGGCACGGCGAAGAGCCTCGGTCTGCCGCTGCCCGAGATACGTCGTCTGCTCGACCCGTGGGAGCACGGCCTGTGCTCGGACGTCCAAGGGGAGCTCGCGCCACTGCTGGAGCGCCACCTCGCCGACACTGAGGAACGCATCGCCCAGCTCCGCGACTTCGCGGGCCGGCTCCAGCGCGCCCAGCAGCAACTCGCGGCCATCGATCGGGACGGTCCCTGCGACCCCTCCTGCGCCTTCCTCGGTCAGGACCATCCGACAGCGCCCAACCTCATGGCGCTGCCCCTCGCGTCTACGAACGACGGTCCCGCCATCGTCTGCACCCTCGACGGCTCCGAGCGCACCGAGCGTGCCGACCGGTGGCGAGCGGCTCTCACCGCGGTGACAGGTCGGGTCGCCATCCCGGACGGGGTCAGGTTGACCTTCGACCCGGCGAGGGCCCACGTCGGCGAACTCGCCGAGCTCGCCGCGGCCGAGTCCGGTTGCTGCAGCTTCTTCGACCTCAGCCTGCACTTCGGTGACCCACCCACCATGGAAGTGCGGGCACCGGCAGACGCCCTGGTCCTCGTCCACGAGCTGTTCGGCGAGCCCGACGCGTGACGCTGCGATCGATCGCTCTCTTCGTCGTCGCGGCGCTGTGCGAGATCGGCGGCGCCTGACTGGTCTGGCAGGCCGTGCGGGAAGGACGGGCCTGGTGGTTCGCCGCTCTCGGGGTGCTCGCACTCGGCCTCTACGGCTTCGCCGCCTCGTTCCAACCCGACGCCCAGTTCGGCCGCATCCTCGCCGCCTACGGCGGCATCTTCGTCGCCGGTTCGCTGGCCTGGGGCATGGCGCTCGACGGCTACCGACCTGACCGGTTCGACGTCATCGGCGCAGCGGTGTGCCTGGTCGGAGTCGGGGTCATCATGTACGCCCCGCGGTGACGGGAGCGCCCCGACCCGGTTTACGAACAGGGAGGCGAGTGCTCGTGCGGCTGGAGTCGAGAGCTCGGCACCAGCTCAACGGGCCCGTCGAGGTGGGACGGATACCGACGTCCCCGTCGAGATGACGCACGCGAGCCGGCCGCCTCTAGGCTGCTTCAGATGTCTCTCGAGCCGTCGGATGCCGGACAGCAGGCGCGGCGACTCCTCGCAGAGTCACGACCCAGGCGCTGGTCCCATGTGGTTGCCGTTGCTGGGAAGGCGCGGCTCACAGCGCGCGAACTCGGTGAGGACGGTGAGCTCCTCGAGGCGACGGCTTGGGTGCACGACGTCGGGTACGCGCCGGACCTCGCGATCACCGGCTTCCATCCTCTCGACGGAGCGCGCTATCTCCGCGACCACGGCGCTCCGCAGCGCGCCGTCGACCTCGTCGCCTTTCACTCGTCGGCATGGGCGGAGGCCGAGGAGTTCGGCGTTGCCGACGAGCTCGCCGAGTTCGACGACGAGCAGACACTGCTCCGCGACCTGCTCTGGTACTGCGACATGACCACCGGCCCGGGCGGCACGGACCTCGGCTTCGAGGACCGCATGGCTGAGGTGCGGGAGCGCTACGGCCCCGATCACTACGTCACGTGGGCCTCGCGATCGGCCATCTCGGCAAGGACCCGAGACGTCACGCGCCGCTGCGCACCAGGAGGTCCACGACGCGCCCATGGGCCGCGCCGGCGTCGGGGTGGGTGTAGAGGGCGAGGTGGGTGCCGGTGTCGAGGCTCAGCAGCTCGGCACCGGGGATCGTCTTCGCCGCGGAGTAGCTCTGGGCAGGCGGGAGGTCGCTGTCGGAGGTGCCCTGCACGACCAGGGTCGGTGTGGTGATCTTCTCGAGCTCGAGCGAGATGATCGCGGCGAACTGGTCCAGATCGTTGTGGTAGCCCGCGCGGCGATGAGCGTCGGGGACGGCGGTGGGGCCGAGCGCGAGGGCCAGGTCGCGCTTGGCCGGATCGGCCAGGACCTCCTCGACGCGCTGGGCGAGCTGCTCCTGGGTGAGGTCGCCCTCGCTGGCGAGCTCCCCCTTGATGTACCGCTCGGGCTGGTGGGCCGCGAGCAGCCGTAGCAGCCACTGGCCCGCGCCGGTGGTGAACATCAGCCGGGTGGCGAGATCCTGGTGCGGCGCCTCGTACGCCTGGCTCACCGCGGCGTTCGCGACGAGCCCGTTGACCCGCTGCGGGTGACGGACGGCGAACCGGTAGCCGGCGGGCCCGCCCCCGGACCAGGAGTAGACACCGGCGCGCTCGATGCCGAGGTGGTCGAGGAGCGAGGCGATGAGGTCGGCCTGCGCGTCGATAGTGAGGCGTCCGTCGAGCGGGGTGCCGAGGTAGCCGGGGCGCGACAGCAGGATCGCCGAGACGCGGTCGCGGGGCAGGATCCGCGCCATGAGAGCGGCGGCGTCGATGCCGCCGGGGCTGCCGTGCACGACGACGACCGGTGTTCCGGTGCCCGCGACCGCGTACTCGACCGGCCCGAGGGCCGTCTCGGCGACCTCGCTGACGTACTCGTGCTCGTCGGTGCGCGTGGCGTGGTCCATCGGGGCTCCTGGGCTCGGCTGGGTCTCGTGCGACGTGATGATCCTGCTGCCCCGCACGACGACGAACATCCGCCAGTGCACTGACGTGGACGGCCTGCCGAGCAGGGTGTTCCGGGTCCGGTCCGAGGTCAGTGTCGGGTCATGTCGACGAAGCCCGTGCCGGCGCAGCATCCGTCGACAGCAGGGGATTCGCTGCCGCGCCGGCTGGGATGTGCCTCAGGCCCCGCCGACGAGCGCCGAGCCCTGGCGGTACTCCTCCCACGGGATCGTCCAGTCGGCGATGTCCCCGTCACGGGTGGTCAGCGGGCGGCTCGAGCCGACGATCTCCACCGGGTCGCCCATCTGCACCCAGTGGTAGAAGAACTCGCCGTCGGCCGGGGACAGGTTCGCGCAGCCGTGCGAGACGTTGCTGCGGCCCTGCTGGCTCACCGTGGCGGCGTTGACGTGCACGAACTCGCCGTTGTTCGAGATGCGCACGGCGAAGGGCAGCTCCTCGTCGTAGAACCCCGGCGTGCCGGCGGCCGGCCCGCCCCACGTGTCCGATCGCATCCGCTTGACCTCGTACTTCTCGAACGCGACGTGGACGCCGGACTGGGTCGGGTAGATGTCGCGGCCGTAGGACGCCGGCAAGGTTCGCAGCTCCTGCCCGTCCTGGGAGAGCACGAGGGTGTGGGCGTTGACGTCGCCGCGAGCCCGCTGGTCGCGCCCGACGGTGAACGAGAACGTCGTGTCCTCCGCGCCGTAGAGGCCTTCGCCGCTGTCGACGCCGAACAGGCGCGCCTCGACGGTGACCTGCGTGCCGGGGCGCCAGTAGTCCTTGGGGCGCCAATTGAGCTGTTCGTCGGACATCCACCGGAAGGAGCCCTCGGTGGGCACCGAGGTGGTGACGGAGACGCGGCGTTCGACCGCGGCGCGGTCGGTGACCGGCGCGTCGAAGGTGATCGAGATCGGCATGGCGACGCCGACGGTCTGGCCGTCGGTCGGGCGGATGCTCGCGACCTCGAGGGTCTGCTCGGGGTCGACCGTGCGGAAGGTCCGGTCGAGCGGGGTGCCGGGGCCACCGCCCTCGTCGACACCGACGGCTTGGACCCGGTACTCGGTGCCGTAGGCCAGGGAGGCGCTGGTCCAGCGGGTGCCGGTCGGGTCGAGGGTGCCGCTCAGGGCGGGCGTGACCGTCACCGAGGTCAGCCGCCCGCCCGTCGCGGAGACGACGAGGGGCTCGGCCGGCGCGACGTCCACCGCACCCGGGGGGACGGACGTGGTGAGGGAGAACGGCGGCGGTGTCCCGCCGGCGCGAACAGCGATCCGGGGAGCGTGCAGCCACTCAGGAGAGCGAGCAGCGCGAGCACCGCCACGACGGGCGCCGTCCACGCTCCCCGACCCGACCCCGTCCGGCCGCGCCGTGGTGGTTCGGTCGTGATCATCGGGGGCTCCCTCGGGCCGTGAGGCGGTGACACCAGAAGCGTCCGCCGCACGAGGGCGGCGCAGAATCACTGTCGTGGGCACAGAGGTCGTCCATCGAGGTCAGGGTCATGTCACCACGGGGCAAGCGTCGACGGACGTCAGGTCATCGACCACGCGGAGATCGGGACCGTGGCGTGTCTGGCCGGGCGAACACCGGCATCGCCTCCTCCCGGGGTCGCCGGCGAGCGCTTGTTGACGAGGAGTCGGGCGAGGTCGGGGACGAGGTCGGGCGTCCAGCGTCTCTCTGACGGGAGCGATGATGGACGTCGACGAGAAGTGGCAGACGATCGCCGGCCAGCGCGCCGTTCCGGCGGGTGTGCTCGCGGGGCTGTCCGACCGGGACCTCGACCGTCCCTCGTGGTGCGCGCGCTGGAGGGTGCGCGACGTGGCCGCGCACGTCGCCGTCACGTCGTGCTCCCCGGGCCTGGGAGCTCGCCGCCACCGACACCGACTGGGTGCGGGACGGGGAGTGAGGGGCGCCCCGGACGGGACGCCCCTCACTCAACTCCGTGCCCGCCTTCGCGGTGCCCTGCCCCGCCGCGTCTGACTGTGCGATGCGGTCGCGTGGCCGAGAAGGCAGTGGGCGGCTGCCCTCCCGATCCGAGAGCCAGGAACCGGTCGGCCAGCCACTACGAACGCTAGGAGCCGCGGCCACCTCCGGGACCCCGACATCAGGAACTACTTCCCGCCGACGACGTTGTCCCACGCCCGTTCGAGGACCACCGACGGCGAGCCCACGCAAGGTCACACCGACGACCGGGACCGCGTGAGGGCGAGCCCACCGAGGACGGCGCCGATCAGCCCCAGGACCACGGCGACGACAGCCCCGGCCAGACCGTTTCCGGTGCCGAGGCCGCCGGCGGCGCTCGCCGCGTGCAGCCCGCCGACGAGCGCGGCGACCAGCCCGAGCACCAGGGCCGCGAGGGGTCCGATGCGCGCGCCCGGGCGAGCAAGGGCCAGCACACCCACGACCACGGCGGCCAGTCCCACCACCGCCGCCGTGGTCGGCACGGTCCGGCCGACGCCGAGCTCGTAGCCGGCGGCGGCGATGTCCGTGGCTCGGAGCGCGGTGATCACGTCGTTGAGCATCAGGAGTCCTTCCTGGTCGGGAGCACGGCGCCGAGCGTGCGCGCGTCGCGACCCCGCCGGCATCGGCCCGCCGGCGTCTGTTCGGTCTGCCGTGCTCGCCGTACGGTCGGCTCCCGGGCGTAGGACCTACGGCGGGAGCGCTACGGCCGGAGCACGTTCCCGGGTGGATGCGTGCTCCCCTCGGTGACGCGCAGGATGAGGAACGGGCCGCGCACCCCGGGCTCGAGCGGGGAGGCGGACCGATGGGCGACACCGCGCTCGGGGCCGCGCACCGGCGCCCGGCACCGGCGGTGGTCGACGTCGGTCTCGGCGTCACGGGGGCCGCGGTGGTCGTCGTCGCCGCGCTCGCGGGGATCGGCCCGGTGTCGACGACGAACGCACGCGCGCTCGACGTCGGAGCGTTCGCTCTGGTGGCGGCGCTGGCCGGCGCGCTCGGCATCCGTCGCCGATACCCGGTCGCGGCGCTCGTCGGGCTCAACGTGGTCGTCGTCCTCTGGTTCGTCGGTCCGTACCCCGGGCGGCTCGTCGCGCTGGCTCCGTTGCTCGGCTGCTACGCCCTCGCCGCGGACCGTGGCTGGCGCTGGGGCCTGGCCGGCGCGGCGCTCACGTCCGGGGTCCAGATCCTGGCGATCCGCGTCGTCCTCGGGGATGTCGCCACCGTCGGCGTGGTGCCGATCGCGGTCCTGCTCGCCGCCACCGCGGGGAGCGCGGGCGCGGCGGTCGGCTACTACCGGGCCCTGCTGACGAGCACGCGTGCCGAGCTCGAAAGGGAGACGTCGTTCCGCGAGGAACGGACCCGCCGCCTGATCGCCGAGGAGCGGCTGCGCATCGCCCGCGAGCTGCACGACGTGATCGGACACTCGATGGCGACGATCAGCGTGCAGGCCGGCGTCGGTCTGCACGTCCACGAGCAGCGCCCCGGCCAGGCAGCGGAGGCCCTCGCGGCGATCAAACGCATCTGCGACACGGGCCTGGCCGACGTCAAGGCCGTCCTCGGGGCCCTGCGCACCCCGAGCGGAGACGTCGAGCAGTCCTCGGGGCTCGACCGGCTGCCCGCACTCCTCGAGACCGTCGAGGGCGCCGGCCTCCGCGTCGAGCTCCACCTCGACGTCGACGGGCGAGCGCTGCCGGTGCCCGTCGACCTGGCCGCCTACCGGATCGTCCAGGAGGCGCTCACCAACGTGATCCGCCACGCCCGCGCCTGCACCGTGTGGCTGGCGGTGGAGCATCGGCCGCCCCGGCTGACCCTCCGCATCCGGGACGACGGCACCGCGCCCCCGGCGACCGACGACTGGGGACAGGGCATCGACGGCATGCGCGAGCGCGCCCGCGCGCTCGCCGGCTCGCTGACGGCCGGCCCGCACCCCGACGGCGGCTTCGAGGTCTGCGCGGAGCTCCCGGTCCCGGAGGCCCGGTGACGTCCACCGACGACGCCCTCCTCCGGGTACTGATCGCCGACGACGAGGCGCTGGTCCGGGGCGGCTTCCGCGTGCTGATCGATGCCGAGCCCGGGATGACGGTGGTCGGCGAAGCGGGGGACGGCGCGGCCGCGGTCGAGCTCGCACGTCGGACCCACCCCCACGTCGTGCTCATGGACATCCGGATGCCCGGGGTCGACGGGCTCGCCGCGACCCGGGAGATCACCGCCGATCCCGGGCTGGGCGGTGTCCACGTCCTCGTCCTCACCACGTTCGACCACGACGAGTACGTGATCGAGGCCCTCGGCGTGGGAGCGGCCGGCTTCCTGGTCAAGAACACCGAACCCCGCCAGCTCCTCCACGGGATACGGGTCGTCGCCGGTGGCGAAGCCCTGCTGTCCCCGGGACCCACGCGCCGCCTCGTGGCACGCCTCGTCGATCGTCCGGGAGCCCCCCGCGTCGACCACGCGGTCCTGGACCAGCTCACGGCGCGCGAGCGGGAGATCGTCGGACTCGTCGCTCACGGGCTGAGCAACGAGGACATCGCGGACGCACTCACGATCAGCCGGGCCACCGTGAGGACCCACGTCGGGCGGGCGATGTCCAAGGTGGGCGCCCACGATCGGGCCCAGCTCGTCGTCATCGCCTACCAGAACCACCTCGTCGCTCCGCCCGATCCCTCGTCGTGACGGCGATGGCTGTCGGCGACGACCTCACCGCCCTCGGGATCGTCGCCCTGCTCGGGGCCCAGCTGCCGGGCTACCGTGTGCTCGCTCCGGCCACCGACCCAGCATCGAGAGTCGAGGAGCCCCGTCGATGAGAGTCCGGACCGAGCCAGAGCCTCTACGTCGGCCAGGTCGCGAGCCAGGGGCGCCTCGAGATCACCGCCCTCGGCGACGAGATGAACGAGGCGACGCGGATCGAGCAGTGCGCCGCCGGCGGACAGGTGCTGGCGTCGAAGGCGCTCATCGAGAGGCTCGACGACGGGGACGTCGCGGCGCTCGGCCTCGACCCGTCCCGGGTCGTCTACCGGGCGATCGCCGACATCGAGGGTGTCGACGAGAAGGCCAGGCGCGACGCCGGCTCGGTCGCCGTCGCCGACCTGCTCTGACCTCGCGGTGACGTCGGCCGGCTCGGCCCTCATCGGTCGAAGTCGACCGCCACGGTCGGGCTGGTGGGGCGCGACTGGCAGGTCAGCACGGCGCCGCCCGCGACGTCGTCGTCGGAGAGGGCGTAGTTCTGCTGCATGTGCACGGTGCCGTGGGTGATCGTGGCGCGGCAGGTGCCGCAGATGCCGCCGGTGCACAGGTAGGGCACGTCGACGCCGCCGTCGAGGACGGTCTCGAGCAGGGAGGCGGTGCCTTCGCTCTCGACCACCGTCTGCTCTCCTCCGCTGGTGACGGTCACGGTGGCGGGCACGACGTCGGCGAGGTCGTCCTCGTCGAGGTCGTCGCCCGGAGCGACGAACAGCTCTCGGTGGACCTGATCGGCGGGGACCTCGTGGTCCTCGAGCACGGACTCGACGTCGTCGAGCAGAGCTGACGGGCCACAGAGGAACCACTCCGCGCTCTGCAGGCGGGGATCGCGCAGGTGGTGGCGGAGCCGATCGGCGTCGAGGCGGGCGGGCACGACGTCCCCGTGCTCGGTGGTGCTCGCGCCGCCGTCCCGCCCTTCGGCCCGCGAGTGGAAGTGGACGACCTTGAGCCGGCCTTCGAACTGGCGGGCGAGCATCGCCAGTTCGTCGGCGAACATCGCCGATCCGGCGTCGCGGTTGGCGTAGAGCAGCGTGGCGCGGCTGCCGGGCTCGGCGGCCAGGGCGCTGGCCAGGATCGAGATCACCGGCGTGATCCCGCTGCCCGCGGCGACGGCCGCGATGTGGCGGCGTGCGGCCGGGTCGGGGGTGAGGGCGAACTGTCCGCCGGGCGGAGTGACGCTCAGTTCGTCGCCGGCCGCGAGGCGGGTGTTCGCGTAGGTGGAGAACCGGCCGTCCTCGGTGAGGCGGACGGCGATGCGCAGGACCCCGGATCCGGCGGCCGTGCAGATCGAGTAGTTCCGGCGGACGTGCTCGCCGTCGATCTCGGCTCCGACGATGACGTTCTGGCCGGGCAGGAACCGGAAGGTCTCGCGCAGTTCGCCGGGCACGTCGAAGGTGATCGAGACCGCGTCGGGGGTGAGTCGACGGACCTCGGCCACGCGCAGCCGGTGCGGCCGGCGCGGCAGGTCGGCATCCCGGTCGATGTTGTCGGTGATCTGGCGCCAGGCCCGGTACTCGGCGGGGGAGAGCTCGCTGCCCCAGGCGGTGGAGATCGGGGCGCCGCGGTCGAGGTAGTCGGACTCGGCTCGCCGCCAGGCCTGGACGTAGCGATAGAACGGGATGGTCGGGTGGATGTGGTGCACCAGGTGGTAGTTCTGGTACAGCATCAGCGGGTTCATCACCCGTTCCCACCCGACCCGGACGCGGGTGGCCTGGAACCGGTTCGACGATGCGGTCGCCTCGAGCTCGTGGTGGGGGAGCCAGTCGAACCACCACGCGAGCAGCCCGATGCCGAGGCGCTGCGGGATCACGTAGATCACCAGCAGCTCCCAGCCGTGGCCGGTGAGGATCATCGTGGCGAAGGCGGCCGCGACCACCGCGAGCACACCGATCTGCTCGGCGACCTCGGCGCGCGGCCGGCGGGCGATCAGCGGGGAGTAGAACCAGAAGTAGTACAGATCCTGGGTCATCCACCGCAGCGGCAGCGCCCATGACGGCCCCAGCTCCGACCAGGCGTCGGGATCGGCCAAGCGGTCCTCGTTGGTGTTGCGGTGGTGCTCGATGTGGACGAAGCGCAGCACCGGGAACGATGCCCACGCGGCGACGAACACGATCGACAGGCGTCCGAGGACCTCGTTGACCCAGCGCAGCCGCCCACAGGCCAGGTGCGCGGTCTCGTGCAGCACCGTGAACATCACGAAGGTCACCACGGCGTGCGCCGGGATGGTCAGCGCCAGCCACCAGGGGCTGAGATCGGCGAGCACCAGCCAGGTGGCGCCGACCCAGAGCGCGAGGGCCCCGAAGAACAGACCCAGGGTCGGGAGCGCGACCGCGGGCATCGGTACCCGGGGATTCGGCACACCGCGACGGATCGCCCGGGACTCGTCCTCGCTGAGCACCCGTCGTTCGTCGGACGGGTCGGTGGTCGTCGTCATCGACGCCTCCTCACGCCTGGTGACCGGTCGAGACCCGGAGAGTATTTGACATATTGCCGTCAAGTGTCAACGGATAGGACACCTCGCCCCGAGATGTAAGGTGTCGCCATGGCGGGTGCCGGGACGTTCCGCGACGACATGCGCGCGCAGCTGCGCCATCGGCTGCTCGACGCCGCACGGGCGATCACCACCGCCGACGGCTGGTCGGCGCTCACGATGGGGGCCGTCGCCGGCCGGGCCGGCATCAGCCGCCAGCACCTCTACAACGAGATCGGCACGAAACAGGACCTCGGCGACGCCCTGGTCAGCAGGGAGACCGACGAGTTCCTGGCGGTCACGTCCGGCCAGCTACGGGCTCACCCCACCGACCTGGTGGCCGGAGTCGGCGCCGCGGTCCGGCACGCCCTCGACCACGGCGCCGACAACACCTTGCTCAAGGCGATCCTCCACGCCGAGGACTCGCGAGGCGACAGCCTGCTCCCGCTGCTCACAGCACGTCCCGACGCGGTGCTCATCCGCGCCAAGCAGGCACTGGCCGCCGAGATGGTCGCGCTGGGCTTCGACACGCGCCTCACCGCGGCCACCCTCGACGCCTACGTCGACGGGCTCGCTCGACTCGTGCTGAGCCATCTCACCCAACCGACCGGCCCGGGCGAGCACGCCGTCCTGCAGGCTCAGTGGCTCACCCGGGCGGCCACGCCGCCCAGCTGACCGCGTGGCCGTCGGCGAGCGCCGTCGATGGCTCTCACCGCTGATGGCCGGTGACCGCGACGATCCTCTCGGCCAGGCGGGGAAAGATCCGTCCGGCCACGTCGAAGGCTTTGAGCTGCCAGGGCAACAGCACCTCGCGACGCTCTCCCTCGATCGCCCGGACGACCGCGCTCGCCACCTGACCCGGTGTCCGCGGGGGATCAAGGCGTCGACCTCGGGGACGCGCTCCTCAGCGCCGGGGTTGTTGGCGAAGTAGTCGCTGTCGACCTTGGCCGGCACGACTTCGCTGACCCCGACGCCCGTGCCGCGCAGGTCTTGTCGCAGTGCTGCGGTCAGCCCGCGCAGGGCCCACCGGCGCTCCGGCATAGCCCGTGGCGCCGGCCCACGGCATCCGGGAGACGGGTGAGTTGACGTTGACGATCCACCCGCTGCGGCGTCGGAGCATGTCCGGCAGGAACTCCTGGGTGACGAACAGCGCCGCCGAGTACGGGACGGCCGTCATGCACTCCAGCTCGCGGGGCTCGGTCTCGTCGAGATCGAGGAAGCGGCCCGCTCCGGCGTTGTTGACCACGAGGTCAGGGACTCCGACGCGCTCGCCGCTGCCGATACCGGTCGACGCTCCGGTGATCAGAGCAACGGCGCCCTCCCGTCGCCCTCTGCTTCTCCCTGGGTCGAATGGCCGACGGCGGCGCACGTTACGGGTCCACGGAGCGGCGTCACGTGACCCGCACGCTCCGCGAGGAAGGACGTTCCTGCCTCCGGCTCCGGCGGGTAGTCCTGGTCCCTGCGCCGGTTGAACTCCGCAGCCGCATCGTCACCGCGGCCGGAAGGACCCCTGCGTGTTCGACTCGATGATGACCGCTGTCCTGCAGACTCTGGGCCGAGCGGTGGTGCGATGTCCCGACGACCACGAACCGCACCCCCGCCGTCATGAACGGAGCTCGGTCGAGTCCGGTCGGGGTGGTGCGGTGGTGCTCGTCGGCGGCTTCGCCACCACCGACCCCGTGCTGGAACCGATGAATCGGTGGCTCACAGCCCGCGGGTGGGACGTCACGCCGGTCACCGGCGGGGCGGGGATGGGGTGCGCCGGCTTGACCGTCGAGGCGCTGCGCGCCCGCACCGCCGCGGCCGCCGAGCGCACGCGGTCCCCGGTGTGGCTGGTCGGGCACAGCCGCGGCGGGCAGTTCGCCCGCGCCGTCGCCGGTGCCGCTCCCGGCCACGTCGCGGGCCTGATCACCCTGGGCGCTCCGTTCGACCTCTACGGGTTGGGCCTGC
Organism: Actinomycetospora sp. NBC_00405; assembly: GCF_036044095.1. Classification (NCBI taxonomy): domain Bacteria; kingdom Bacillati; phylum Actinomycetota; class Actinomycetes; order Pseudonocardiales; family Pseudonocardiaceae; genus Actinomycetospora; species Actinomycetospora sp. NBC_00405. The sequence goes on along the minus strand of NZ_CP107938.1, from coordinate 4,115,555 downwards.
CCACCCTGGCCGCGGCGGCGATGGTCGCCGCCGCGGGCACCCTCGGGGTGCCCGGGATGGCGACCCTGCGGTGCCTGACCGGCTCGTGCTGTCGCGACTTCCGCGACACGTTGCGCCGCCCCCTGCCGGACGGGATGCCGTTCACCAGCATCTACAGCCGCTCCGACCGGACCGTCCCCGCCCACGCGAGCATCGACCCGGCGGCCCGCAACGTCGAGGTCACCGGTGGGCACCTGAGCCTGCTGACCGGCACGGCCGCCCGTCGCGCCGTGGCCGCCGCACTCGGCGAGCACGCCGTCCGTCCCGAGTACGCGTCGACGCTCTCGCTGGGCGCCTGAACTCCCGGTCGTCGTTAGCCGGCTCGTGGGCCCGGGATCACCGTGCCGCCGATCTGGTGGCCGTACTCGTCGCGGAGCTCGTCGGGCAGGTTGAGCACGGTCACGGCGGCGTCGACGACCAGACAGCGGATGCGCGCGTGGCCGAGCACCCGCGCCAGGCCGGCGTGGCAGCTGCGTGCGGCTGTCAGGTCGATCACGAGGTGCCGGTTCGCGAGGCGGTGGACGTCGCGGAGCACCGCGTCGATGTCGCGCACCGTCGCGCGGTCGACGTGCCCGCCCAGCGCCACGACGAGGGCGCCGTCGTCGAACCGGCGTATCGCGATCACCGCGCGACCCGAGCGGGCGCCTGCGAGAGCCTCGTCGACGGCCTCGGCCACTGCGGCACGGCGTCGTTGCTCGGTGGTGCCGGTACCCGTCGCTTCGCGCACCACGGTGTCGACGATCATCAGGACCCCTGGGTCTCGACTTCTGAGGAGGTCGCTGCTCGCTCAACGGCTCGTGGTCCGGGGCTACCCGGGACAGCCGGTTCGACTCCCGTCAGCTCGAGGTCGAGAGCACGTCCACGAGCTGCCCCGTCGTCGGGTTGTCCAGTGCCTTCGCCACGTCGGCGAGGGCGATCACGCCGACCAGCTCGTTGCCGTCGATGACCGGCAGGCGGCGCACCTTGTGCTCGCGCATGGTCGCCAGGATCTCGTCGGCGTCGTCGTCCGCGCCGATCGTCACGGCCTCGGGCTGCTGGAGCTCGCCGACCGTGACCGACGAGGCGTCCTTCCCGCCGGCCACGACCTTGATCACGATGTCGCGGTCGGTGATCATGCCCTTGAGCTTGTTGTCCTGCCCGCAGATGGGCAGTGCCCCGACCCCGAGACGCTCCATCGTGCTCGCCGCCGACTGCACGGTGTCGGTCTCGTTCGCGCACGTGCGCTCGGCCGTCATGATCTCGCGTGCCTTCGTCGCCATGACCGTCCTCCTCGTCGATGTCGGTCGGTCGCGGCCGGATGCTGGGTGAACCCGCCGCACCTGTCGGCTTGCCGATGCGGCCGCCGCGATAACACGCCACCCGAGCCCCTCCGGCGTGCGGTCCTGCACCGGAGGCCGGCCCGACGACCGCCGCGAGCACCCGGTCACGTCGACCCGAGGCCGGGCCATCCGCCGTCGTCCACCCGATCACGAAGAGCACGGCGACCCACCAGGAGATGTTCCGCGGCTGTGCACGCAGCGTCCCGTGGCCGACCTCGGCGATCTGGAGCACCGACGCGGCGAGGAAGAGGACGGAGCCGAGCATGCTCGTCGTCCACAGGCCGACGTGCTCGGAGACGAGCCCGAGGCCGGAGAGCAGGGCGGCGATCGTCTCATAGTTGAGGACCAGGGCGCCGACGAGGAGGACGAAGGGCACCAGCCAGCCGAGCTCGGTCGGCCTCCAGGCCCACCACCGCCACGACTCCGGCGCCAGGCTGCCGTCCTCCTCGGTGATGCGGTCGTCCTCGTTGAGGTACTCCAACAGCTGGCCGCACACGCTGACGGTGTAGAGCGCGGCGCCGACCGTGTAGAAGATCTCGGCCACCACGGACATCGTGTGCTGGCTGCCGAACAGGCTCGGGACCAGGGACGCGGCCGCGCCGAGGACGAAGCAGATCGAGCCGACGACGAAGAGGATCGCCACCCACCAGGCGAGGCGGTCGGGCGCCCAGAAACGGACCCACGGACTGCGTTCGGACGGCTCGCTCGTGGGTCCCGCACGGCGCGGTCCGTGGCCTTTGCGCCCCAGTCGGGTCTCGTACCGGTAGACCGACCCGTCCGGGCGCTCGTGCTACCCGACGCCGTCCCCGACGAACACGTGCCCGCTCGACGCCCGGGACGTCGTGCGTGCCGCTCGCCGACAGTGGCCGGGCGTGCTGTGTGAGCCCCGACGATCGGGAAGACCGTCGTGCGACGTGGTGGAGCGACGTGGGAGGAGTGCCCGATGCTCGAGAACGTGTCCGATCCGGGGAAGCTGATCGGCCTCGGCGTGACCGGTAACCGGGAGACCGAACTCGGCACGGTCGACGCCGTGTACCTGGACGACGAGACCGGGCGCCCGGAGTGGGTGGCGGTGACGACCGGCTTGTTCGGCTCACGCGTCTCCTTGATGCCCCTGAACGAGGCCGAGTACCGCGACGGGGTGCTGCACCTGCCCTACACCCGCGAACAGGTCCGCAACGCGCCGCACCAGGACCTCGACCACGAGCTCTCGCCCGACGACGAGCGGCGCCTCTTCGGCCACTACGGCCGCGACCACACCCGTGTCGCCGGACAGGACGACCGCGGTGGGGGCGTCGACACGGCGAGAGGCCGCTCGGAGGAGCCGCTGCGGGTGGGGGTCGACACGCCACGCCGGGACGGAGTGCGGCTGCAGCGCTACGAGGTCACCGACCGGTAGGTAGCGGGCGAAGGCCAGCCACCGGGACGGCGCAGCGTCGAGTCGACAGATGTACACCTGTCGCGACTTCGTTACCATCGGCGACGTGCCCTCCGTACCCCCGTTGCTCTCCGCCGACGACCTGGCCGCTCTGGGCGACGACGTCGTGGTCCTCGACGCGTCGACCCACCTGACGACCTCGTCCGACGGGATCCCGTACGCCGTCCACCCGCACCGTGAGGAGTTCCTCGCCGAGCACATCCCCGGAGCGCGGTTCGCCGACCTGGCCTCGGAGCTGTCGGACCCGGAGGGCCGGTTCGCGTTCACCCTGCCGTCGCCGGAGGCGTTCGCGGTGGCCGCGACGGCGCTCGGAATCGCGGACGGCAGCCACGTCGTCGTCTACTCGAACACGGGAGCGGCGTGGGCGACCCGGGTCTGGTGGCTGCTGCGGGTGTTCGGCCACGAGCGGGTCTCCGTGCTCGACGGTGGGCTGCGGGCCTGGCGCGAGGCCGGGCATCCCGTCGAGGTCGGTGAGAGTGCCCCACCCGGTGCGGTGACGTTCACCCCGCGCTTCCGTCCCGAGCTCGTGGCCCGCACGGACGAGGTGTCCGCCATGGCGACGGCGGGCGGCACCGTGGTGTGTGCGCTCGATCCCGCGACGTTCCGCGGCGAGTCCGAGGTGAGCCCGTACTCGCGTCGCGGTCGCATCCCCGGCAGCAGCAACCTGCCGGGCTCCACGTTGGTCGATCGGGCCACGGGACGGTTGCTGGACCGGGACACGCTCGCGGAGGAGCTCCGGGAGTGCGGGCTCGTGGGCGGCGAACGGGCCGTCACGTACTGCGGCGGCGGGATCGCGGCGACCCTGCCCGCCTTCGCCGCCTACCTCGTCAGCGGCGCGGAGGTCGCCGTGTACGACGGCTCCCTGTCGGAGTGGACCGCCGACCCGGACCTGCCCGTCGCCGTCGGCTGAGCACGAGATCGCACCGAGGGCCCCGCCCACCGTCACCGGTCGGCGGGGCCCTCGGGACACGTCAGCGCGTGGCGGGATCGACGGCGACCGGCTCGCGGTGCGCCTCGTGGTGGTTCGCGGTCCTCGGGGTGGCGAGGACGGCCCTGGTGCGGTCGTCGAGGTCGGCCTCGGAGAGCAGACCACTTCCGGCGAGCACCGTCTCGAGGGCGGTAAGCCAGTGCTCGTAGTAGCTCCACGGCTCGGTGGAGGCGCTCGCGCCGTCGTCCTCCCACCGCCGGATCGACGCGATCAGCGAGAGCTGGAACTCCGACCACTCGTACTGACCGGCGTGGTACGCGGCGACCGCGAGAGCGAAGGCACGGAGCTCCCACGGCTCGCGGAAGGACGCCTGCTCCTCACCACCCGGGAGCCCCGCCACGAGGGTCTGGACGCGCCGGCGGGCGTCGCCGATCTCGGTGCCCTCGCGCTCCGGGGCGGTCACGCGGCGGCCTTCGGCGCACCCACGCCGATCATCGAGTCGCGCGTGACGAGGGCCTCGAGCTGCTCGACGGTGAAGTCCTCCGTGCCGGCCGGCCGCTGGGGGAGCACCCAGTAGCGCAGCTCGGAGCTGGAGTCCCACACGCGGATCTCCACCGACTCGGGCACGTCGTAGCCGAACTCCTCGCGCAGCACCTTGCGCGGCGCCTTCACCATCGCGGCCCGGTACGGCGGCATCTTGTACCAGTTCGGTGGCAGACCCAGGACCGGCCACGGGTAGCAGGAGCACAGCGTGCAGACGATCACGTGGTGGACGTCGTCGGTGTCCTCGACGGCCACCATGTCCTCGCCCTGCAGGCCGCTGATCCCGAGCTCCGCGCACGCGGTGCTGGCGTTCTCGAGCAGCCGGGACTTGAACTCCGGGTCGGTCCAGGCCCGGGCCACGACCTTGGCGCCGAGCTGTGGGCCGACCTCGTTCTCGTAGATCTCGGCGAGCCTGTCCACCGCCTCGGTGGTCATCAGGCCCTTCTCGATCATGATGGATTCGATGGCCTTGACGCGGGCGGCGATCTCCGCCTGGTGGTCGGTGGCCTTCTCGGGTGCGCTCACGGCGGGCCTCACTTGCTCGCGGGGACGATGTAGGGCTCCCAGACGTCGAAGGTGATCGAGCCGTTGGGCTCGCCCTCCCCGGCGCCCCAGATTTCCTCGGTGGTGAAGCGGACGGTGTAGACGTGCTCCGGTGACTCGCCCCTGTCGTTGCCCGCGGTGTCGGGATAGATCATCTCGCCGTGGGCCCGATCGATGACGCCGGTCTTGCCTCGGATGTAGCGCGCCCGACGGGTGTGGCCCTCGGTCGCGTCGGAGAGGACGGTGACGCGGTCGCCGATCGAGAACTTCGCCGCCTTGCCGGTGTCGCGCCCGGCCGGGGCGCCGACCGGGACGATGCCCTCGATGAACGCGACCAGCTCGCCCTCGGCGTCCTTGCCCTCGGGCAGCGGCGCGTCGGGGTTCTCCAGGTAGTACCGCGTGCGCCGGTCGAGCTCGTCGGCGTCGAAGTGCCCGTGCCGGACACCGTGGTGGACCACGGAGTGGACCCAGTGCTCGTAGTACGGGGTGTTCAGGTACTCGTCCGGATCCATCTGCTCCATGCCGGAGCGGAACTGGTCGAGGCCGAAGAACCCGGCCCGGAACGCCAGGGGGAACAGGGCGTGGGCGTGCTTCTCCCACTCCGCCTTCCACACCGGCTCGGCCGGGGTCGGGTTGATGGCGCCGACCCCTTCACGACCACCGAGATCATGGACTCCGCTGCTCATCGACTCTCCTGTGGTTGATCGAGAAGGGGTTGATCGCGACGGTCAGGCGCCGGTGGCGACCGGTGTGGCGGCCCGGGTCGTCGGGGCCGGGAAGCCGCCGACGGCCTGCTCGAAGGCGTGGGCGGCGCGCAGGACGGTGGCGTCCTCGAACTGGCGACCGACGATCATCATCCCGACTGGGAGGCCGTCCCCGAGCCCGGCCGGCACCGAGCAGGCGGGGTGGCCCGTGACGTCGAAGGGGCAGGTGTTGCCCAGCATCTCCAGCGCGCGGGCGACGACCTCGGTGATGCCGGCGTCGCGCGACGGGATGGCTGTGGCGCGCATGGGCAGGGTCGGCATGACGAGGACGTCGACGTCGGCCATGGCGGCGTCGTAGGCGGCCGCGAGCTTCGGCGCGAGGTTGCGCGCCATGGCGTAGTGCCGTCCGTGGGTGGTGTTGAGCCCGTACTTCCCGGCGAGCAGGACGAGCTTCACGGTCTCGGAGAACTGCGAGCCGTCCTCGGTCGAACGACGGCCGAAGTGGTGCATCAGCTCGGGGTCGTAGTGGCCCTTCCAGTTCAGCCCGAAGCCGTAGTTGTCGACCATCTGCGACGTGGCGCCCTCGGTGGCGATGACGTCCCAGATCTTCGCTCCGTGCAGGTGCCACGGCACCGAGACCTCGGAGACGCTCATCCCCGCGTCGCCGAGGACGGCGATCGCGTTCCGCACCGTCTCGTCGACGACCTCCTCGGACTCCGGACGCCCGAAGCCCTCTCGCAGCACCCCGACCCGCAGGCCACGGGCGCCCTCGGACAACGCCGCGAGGTAGTCCTGCGGGACGAGATCGCGCGGCTGGCGGGGGTCGAGCCCGTCCGGCCCGGCCATGACCGAGAGCATCAGCGCGGCGTCCGGGACGGTGCGCGTGATCGGACCGAGGTGGTCGATGGTGGCCTCGATGGGGAAGGCGCCGGTGTAGGGCACGAGACCCCAGGTCGGCTTGTGCCCCACCAACCCGCAGTTGGCGGCCGGCATGCGGACCGAGCCGCCCTGGTCGCCGCCGGTCGCCAGGTCGACGACGCCGCCGGCCACGAGCGCGCCGCTGCCGCTGGAGGACCCGCCGGAGTTGTGCGCGGTGTTCCACGGGTTCTGCACCGGCCCGGACACCGCGGTGTGCGAGCCGCCGGAGAAGCAGAGGTCCTCGCAGACCGCCTTCCCCGCGATGGTGGCGCCCGCGGCGAGCAGGCGCTTCACGATCGTCGCGTCCTCGCCGGGCACATAGCCCTCGAAGGTGCTCGAACCGTTGGTCATGGGGACGCCGGCGACCGCGGTGTTGTCCTTGACGGCCACCGTCCGGCCGGCCAGCGGGCCGTCGGTGGTCTCGGTGATCGAGGTCTGCACGTACCAGGCGTGGAACGGGTTCTCCGCGTCCGAGGGCTGCGACCACTGCCGCTGCGGCGTGATCGGGGCCTCCGCCTCGTACAGCTCCGCGACGGCGTCCCAGGAGCCCAGCAGGCCCGCCACGAGCGGCGCGTACTCGTCGAGCTGCGCCTGGTCCAGGCCCAGTCGGTAGCCGGCGGCGACCCCCTCGAGTGCGGCGTTGTCGGGGACGGGCAAGGACATGGCAGCTCCCTCGAGAAGCGGGCGGGGAGGACCGACCCTAGGAACTGCCGAGAAGACACGTCAATACTCAGCGACGCATCTACGCGTTTCGATCACGTGTCGCCGGCGCCTTGGTGCGCGTGACCGCGCCGGGATCGTCACGCCCCGGCCTTCTCCGGCACCGCCTCGACGATCTCCAGCCCGGACGGACCGGCCTCGGCGACGTAGAGCGCGGGAGCGACCAGGTCGCGGGACCCGATCGCGTCCCCCTGCGATCCACGACGTCGTCGTGACAGCGCGCGGCCGTGGTCGGCGGCGTCGCCCTCGGGATCGACGTGCAAGATCCGCGCGTACTGGTGGATCGCCTCGTACACCGTCTCGGACAGGGACGTCACCGGAGGCGCCCACGGCCCGTAGGCGGCGCGGTAGCGGGCCAGCAGGTCGGCGTTGCCCGGGAGCGGGTTGTCCTGGAAGTAGCTCAGCGCCGTCTGCAGCCCGGCGCTGGCACGGGGGCCGATGTGGGCGAGTGTCGACTCCTCGAGCACGAGCGAGACGGTCCGGGTCGAGCCGCGCAGCCCGGCCGCCTCGCTCTGCCGTTCGAACGCCACCTCGTCGGCCCCGACCAGCGTGCTGAGCACCAGGTCGGCACCGGAGAGCTGGATGCGGTCCAGGGTGTCCGAGAAGTCCGTGGTGCCGAGCGGGGCGAGGTCCTCGCCGGCGACCTGTCCTCCCGCCCGCGAGACCGCACGTCGGGCCGCAGCGTGTGCCCCGTGCGACCAGACGTAGGTCTGTCCGACGAAGAACCACCGCCGGGCGTCGGCCCGCCGCATCACCGGTCCCGCGAGGGCGTCGAGCTGGGCCTGCGGACGCTCGCCGAGACGGACGACCGTCGGCGACACGCCACCGCCCTCGTTCACGACGGTGTGCACCACCAGGACCTTGCGTCCGCGGACGGCGCGCCGGACCGCGTCGAAGCTGGCCGAGGTGCTGTTGACGAAGACGACGCGACATCCGAGCCGCACCATGCGTCGCGCCTCGTCGGCGGCCTGGTCGGCGTCGGTGGCGTCGTCGGCGATCACCAGCCGTGCCCGACGGCCCGCGATCCCGCCGTCGGCGTTGATCTCGTCGACGGCGAGCTCGGCCATGAGCTCCGCCGACATCGAGTACACCGCCCCCGTGCCGGAGGCCGACGTGATCACGCCCAGGCGTACCGCCCCGTCGTCGGCGGGCTCGGGCAGCGGGAGGCCCCGACGGTGCAGCAGCCACTGGACGCCTTCGAGCGGCACGCTCGCACGCACCTGAACGCGGGTACGGCGGGCACCCGCCGGCCGGAAGCGCAGGCTGATCCGCCCGCGCCAGGGCTGGGTGTGCTCGATGTCGATGATCGCGCCGGGCACGACCCGGGTCAGACGCCCGAGGATGTCGACGCCCCGGCTCCCGCCTCGCTCGTCGAGGGGCAACTGCATGGAGACGATGGCGCCCGGCGCGACGGCGTCGCACCGTGCACTGAAGAGCCATCCCGTCGCGTGCGCCGACCCGAACAGCGCGAAGACCTCGTGCGGGGCGAGCGACACTGTCTGCTCGGCGGCGACGGTCGTGTACATCGGGCCCCGTTGGCTTCAGGTGCTAGCCGACGCCGCGGTCGCTTTCCCGCGGCGCCGTGGACGTCGCCTGCTCGAGATCCGCGACGCTCGCTCGCATGATCGACTGCAGGTAGGTGAAGGCGTCACGGACGGCGCCGTCGGTGTCGAGGGAGTAGTAGCGATTCCGTCCGACCCGGCGCTCCCGCACGATTCCCGAGGTGCGCAGGACGCGCAAGTGGCTCGAGATCGTCGTGCGGCCGACCGCGCCCACGCGCTCGGTGATGTCGGTGACGGTCAGCTCGCCCTCGTCGCCCAGGGCGCTCAGGATCCGCCGCCGCACGCGGTCCGACAGCGCGTCGAACGCGAGGTTCTCGGACTCCACGGGCTGACTCTAGCATCCGTCGATGGTTGTCGACGTCTCCACGCTGCGCGACGCGTCCCGTCGGCAGCCGCCCTCGGTGATGCTGACCAGCACTCGGTGTCGACAGTCATCACTCTTCTGTCAGCAGAGACGTCTAGGATCGGGCTCCGAAGGGGGTGGCACCCGATGAGCGTGGAGCCGTTGTCGAGCCTGGATCGCAGCACGCTGCGTGAACGTTCGCTGGCTGCGCTCCGCACGGCCATCACCTCGGGGCGCTATCGCCCGGGCGACCACCTCGGCGAGGTCGAGCTCTCCACGCACCTCGGCGTCAGTCGCGGCACCGTCCGCGAGGCCCTCCGGCATCTCCAGCAGGAACGTCTGGTCACGGCCGGCAATCGAGGGATGCTGCGGGTCAACCAGCTCTCCGCCACCGAGGTGCGCGAGCTGTTCAAGGTCCGCGCCGCGCTCGAGGGGCTGGCCGTCACCGAGATCATCAACTCCGGCCACCGTGAGGAGGCGGCGCGGACGCTCCGCGACGCCCTCGCGGACCTCGGTCGCGGCGACTTCGCGGAGCGTGTCGAGGCCGACCTCGGCTTCCACCTGCTGCTCTGCCGTCTCGCCGGCAACTCGATGCTCGTCGAGGCCTGGCGCGCGCTCGAGGGTCGCATCCGGGTGGCAATCATGAACGGCGACGCCGAGGGCTCGCCGGTGATGATGGCCGGCGACCGGCACGCCCCGATCCTCGACGCGATCGAGAGTGGTGAGCCTGCCGACGCCGTGGCGGTCGTCGAGGACCACATGGCCGCGGCCGCCGAGCACTTCGCACCCGCCGCCGACTGAGTCCGACCGGGTCCGCGCTCCGCGCACGGCGGCGGGGAGCGCATCGATCTCCGCCGTCCCGGTACGGCGATCTCCACGTGATCATCGCAGGTCAGAGCGGGTCATCTCGTTGGGTGCTGACTGTTGACAGACGCGTTGTGTGACCTCACCATCGTGTCCAGCAGTTGACTGTTAACAGTCAACCGTCTGGGGAGGCCGACGCGCGGCAGCCGCCCCGTCGAGTCCTCATCGATCAGCGGAGATCACCATGACCGAACGGAACGCGCCACCGGCCGACCCCGGGCCCAGCAACCGCCATCCCGTCGAGGGCACCGCCTCTCGGAAGCGCGTCGCGATCGGCGCCTCGGTGGGCGCCACCATCGAGACCTACGACTTCATCGGCTTCGGGATCGCCGCGGCCCTGTACTTCAACACCGTCTTCTTCCCCGCGAACGACCCGCTGTCGGGGACCCTGCTGTCATTCGCCACGCTCGGCATCGGGTTCGCCGTCCGCCCGCTCGGCGGGATCATCGGCGGCTACCTCGGCGACAAGATCGGCCGCAAGCCGGTGCTCGTCGCGTCGCTGCTGCTGATGGGCGTCGCGACCGTCCTCATCGGCGCCCTGCCCACCTACGACCAGATCGGCGTCTGGGCCGGGGTCCTGCTCGTCCTGGTCCGTGTCGTGCAGGGCCTGGCCTTCGGCGCCGAGTGGGGCGGGGCCATCCTCATGTGCTTCGAGCACGCGCCGTGGCGCAAACGAGGTCTCTACACCGGCATCACCCAGGCCGGCTTCCCGGTCGGTCTGCTGCTGGCCAACCTCGCCTTCCTGGCCAGCGTGCCCCTCGGCGACGACTGGGCGTGGCGGGTGCCCTTCCTGCTCAGCGCGATCCTGATCGTCGTCGGCATCATCATCCGGCTCAAGGTCGAGGAGTCCCCCGAGTTCGAAGAGCTCAAGGACGAGGGCAACATCGCGAAGAACCCCCTGACCGAGGTCCTGCGCAACGACTGGCGCAACATCCTGCGCGCGTTCTGCCTGCGCGTCACCGAGACCGCGGGCTACGCGGTCACGGTCACCTTCGTCCTGTCGTACCTGGTGAGCGAGGAGCTCGCCGACCGCAGCATCAGCCTCACCGCAACGATGATCGCCTCCGCGCTCGGCATCGGCGCCACGATCGGCTGGGGCGCTCTCACCGACCGCGTCGGGCGACGCCCGGTCTATCTCTTCGGCACCATCGTCACGCTGCTGTGGGGCATCCCGCTGTTCCTGCTGCTCAATACCGGCACCGCGGTCGCGGTCGTCCTCGCCTTCGTCGTCAGCTACGCGATCTGCCAGAACTCGCTGGCCGGCGTGCAAGGGGCCTGGTTCTCCGAGCTGTTCGCCGCCCGCACCCGCACCACCGGCGCCTCGCTGGCCTACCAGCTCTCCGCCGTGGTCTCCGGCTTCACCCCGCTCATCGCCACCGCCCTCTTCGCCGGCTTCGGCTGGATCGGCCCCGCCCTGCTCATCTCCTTCTACGGCCTGCTCGGCATCGTCGCGACGCTGCTCACCCGCGAGACCTGGGGGCGCAGCGAGCGCGCCGAGGTGGAGGCTCTCGAGCGGTCGTTGGCCCTGACCTCCCCGGTGCGTGCCGAGGCGGCGTCCGCCGAGTCCACCGCCTCCGGCCGCTGACGGCCCGTCCCTCCGAGGAGGACCTCATGACCTCACTGACCAGCCCCACACCCACCGACACCCCCGCGTCGACCGACCCCGAGCGCATCGCGCGGCTCCGCGACGCCGCCTACCGCATCCGGCGCCACGCCCTGGACATGGGCGAGGTGCAGGGCCAGGGCTACATCGGCCAGGCCCTCGGCGTGGCCGACGTCCTCGCCGTGCTGTTCGGCGACGTGCTCCGGTTCCGCCCGGAGGACCCGGAGTGGCCGGACCGCGATCGCTTCCTGCTCTCCATCGGGCACTACGCGATCGCCGCCTACGCCGCGTTCGCCGAGGCCGGCATCGTCCCGGCCGAGGAGCTCGAGACGTACGGCTCCGACGACTCACGCCTGCCGATGTCGGCCATGGCCTCGTACACCCCGGGCATGGAGATCTCCGGGGGATCGCTGGGCCACGGGCTCGGCGTCGCCACGGGCATGGCCCTCGGCCTGCGGCACCTCGGCAACGACGCCCGCGTGGTGAACCTGCTCTCCGACGGTGAGCTCGACGAGGGCTCCACGTGGGAGGCGGCCATGTCGTGCGCCCACCACGGGCTGTCGAACGTCCTCGCCGTGGTCGACGTCAACGGCCTGCAGGCCGACGGCCCGACCGCGGGCGTGCTGCGGATCGACCCGCTCGAGGACAAGTGGCGCTCCTTCGGATGGAACACCCGGCGGGTCGACGGCAACGACGTCACCGCCCTCGTCGCCGCCGTCGACGAGCTCACCGCGGACCCGACCGGCCCGTCGGTCCTGCTCTGCGACACCCGCCCCGGGTACGGCGTCCCGATGCTCGAGACCCGCGAGAAGGCGCACTTCCTGCGGGTCGAGGAGCACGAGTGGCAGACCGCCCGCGACCAGCTCCTGGAAGGACAGACGCGATGACCACCGCCGCGACCACCGCAGCCCCGAAGAAGAAGCTCACCACCTCGGCGATGATCGCGTCGTTCGCCGACCCCGACCAGCGCACCACCTCCGCCCCCTTCGGGCACGCCCTGGCGCGATTGGCGGAGGAGCGGCCCGAGATCGTCGGGATGTCGGCGGACCTCGCCAAGTACACCGACATGCACATCTTCCGGTCCGCCCACCCGGACCGGTTCTTCCAGATGGGCATGGCCGAGCAGGTGCTGCTCGGCGCGGCCGCCGGGATGGCCGAGGTCGGACTGGTGCCGTTCGCGTCGACCTACTCGGTCTTCGCCACCCGCCGTGCCTACGACTTCCTGTGCCTCGACATCGCCGAGCCCGGGCTCAACGTCAACGTCGTCGGGGGCCTGCCCGGCCTGACCACGGGGTACGGCCCGAGCCACCAGGCCACCGAGGACCTCGCGATCCTGCGCGGCTGCCCCAACCTGACGATCGTCGACCCCTGCGACTCCGTCGACATCGAGGCCGCCGTCCCGGCACTCGCCGCCCATGACGGCCCCACCTACCTGCGGCTGCTGCGCGGGTCGGTGCCCACCGTCCTCGACGAGTACGACTACCGCTTCGAGCTCGGCAAGGCCGCCGAGCTGCGCACCGGACGGGACGTCCTGCTCATCTCCACCGGTCTGATGACCATGCGGGCCCTGCAGGCCGCCGCCCGCCTCGAGGCCGATCACATCGACGTCGCCGTGCTCCACGTGCCGACGATTAAGCCGCTCGATCGCGAGGCCATCGTCCGTGCCGCCCGTTCCGACCGGCTGATCCTGACCTGCGAGAACCACACCGTCATCGGTGGTCTGGGCGAGGCCGTCGCGACCTCGCTGGCCCTCGCCGGCGTGTCCGGCCGCTTCGGACAGATCGGGTTGCCCGACGAGTTCCTCGCCGCCGGCGCCCTGCCCACGCTGCACGACCGCTACGGCCTGTCCACCGACGCCGTCGTCGCCCGGGTCAAGGCCGAGCTGAACGACCGCGCGCCCTGGCCGGCCGACCCCTCGCCGCCGTCCGCCTGACCCGCCCGAACTCCAGGAGATCCCTGTGTCCACGTCCGACCTGACCGCCGTCGTCACCGGCGCCGGTTCCCGCCGCGGCATCGGCCGCGCCACCGCCCACGCCCTCGCCGCCGCCGGCTGGAACATCGCGGTGCTCGACCTCGACGAGGCCGGCGCCAAGGAGACCGCCGACTCGGTAGCCGCCGCGCACGGCGTCGCCGCCCTCGGCGCGGCCTGCGACGTCACCGACGACGCCTCGGTCGACACCGCACTGGCCACCGTCACCGGGGCCCTGCCCCCGGTCGGCGCCGTGGTGAACAACGCCGGCATCACCTCGCCGGTACCGTTCCTCGAGGTCACCGCCGCCGAGTGGGAGCGCGTGTTCGCCGTGAACATCCGCGGCGCCTACAACGTCACCCGCCGCCTCGCGCCCGGCATGGCCGAGCGCGGATTCGGTCGCATCGTCTTCCTCTCGTCGGTCTCCGCGGAACGCGGCGGCGGCGTCTTCGGGGGCGTCGCCTACTCCGCGGCGAAGGCCGGGCAGCTCGGCTTCGCCCGCGCCCTGGCCCGCGAGCTCGGGCCGGCCGGGGTGACGGTCAACAGCGTCGCGCCCGGGCTCATCGACACCGACATCACCGGCGGCGCGCTCGAGGGCGAGCGCAAGACCGCGTTGCTCGCCGGCATCCCCGTCGGCCGCAACGGGCGCGTCGACGACGTCGCCGACCTCATCACCTACCTCTGCCGGGAGGAGACCGGCTACATCACGGGCGCCACGTACGACGTCAACGGCGGATCGCACATCCACTGAGCCCGACCACGACGGGAGCCCGGCGCCGGGGGGCCGCCGGGCTCTCGGACGTCATCCGTTGTGCTTGAGGTCGCCGCCCCGCGGCGCGCGGCACAGTCGCCGCCATGACGACCACGGTGCGAGCTGTCGAGGACATGGACGCGGCGCGGCGGGCGATCGCGCTCCCCGACCGCGTGCCGTCCCCGCTCGGGGGAGATGACCTTCTTCGACGGGGTGCCCAGCGCCGATCCCGGCGACTACGACATGCTCGACCTGAACCGGGCGATCGAGGTGTACCTCAACACCCTGCCCGGTGCCTCACTGGTCGCCATGCCCACGGTTTCCGCAGCGTCGGCCTCGACGGCAACGCGACACTGGGCGTCATCACGCCTCGCGCGAACTCCGGCGCCTTCTTCCTGACCGCCAACACCGCGACGCCCTACGGCGTGATGTTCCTCGACCTCCGCGACGGCCCCCTCGTCCTGGAGAACCCGCCGAACACCCTGTGCGTCATCTTCTGGTTCTGCAACGTCGGCGACCTCGGCCTCGCCGGACCCGACCGGCGCCGGCGGGAAGTACGTGCTGCTGCCGCCGGACCACGACGGCCCCGAACCCGACGGCTACACCGTCTGCACACCCCGACCTTCTCGAACTCGCTGGTCGTGCGCGCCCTCGGCGGTGTCGACGACATCACCAGTACCCGCGTCCACCCGCTGGCGAGAGGCCACCCTCGACCCCGCCGTGAGCGCGAACGACGACGGCAGCGTCGACCTCTTCTTCGGGCCGACCCCGCCGGCCGGCCGGGAGCCGCACTGGTTCACCATCCTGCGGCTCTACGGCCCGCTCGAATCGTGGTTCGACAAGACCTGGCGACCCGGTGAGATCGAGCTGATCCCAGGAGAGAACCGGCCACGACCCGGGCGAGGGATCAGCGCTCGCGCTCGGTTCCGAGCCGGACGGAACGCTTCCCGGTCTCGCTGGTGAGCCACCGTGCGACGTCGGTGAGCTTCATGTTGGTGTCCTGGGAGGACTTGACCAGCATCTGGAACGCGGCCTCGTCGTCGAGGGAGAAGCGTTCCATCAGGATGCCCTTGGCCTGCCCGATCAGGTCGCGGCTGTCCACGGCCCGCTGCAGGTGGTGCGCGGTGTCGGCGCCGTAGAGCAGCACGGCGGCCTGGATGCCGAACAGCCCGGCCAGGGTGCGGGCGTGCTCGTCGAACGCGTCCGCACCGGCCGAGTACAGGTTCAGCGCGGCCCGCGGGCCTCCGTTGGCTGAGAGCTGGGTCGACATCAGCGCCCGGTAACCGGCCTCGACCGCCAGCGGGGCGAACCGCGGCCACCGCCGGGCGTCGCCACCGGCGAGGTCGCGCGCGATCACGATCCCGTCCTCGGGGGGGTCCTCGATCGCCGAGATGCAGGGCCCTTCGTTGAGCTCGCTCTGGGTGCGGTCGAGCTTGCCGATCGTCTCGGTCGTGGGGTGGCGGGTCTCGATGCGTCCGTGGTGGGTGATGGAGATGCTGCCCGCGTCGACTCCGGGGATCGTGGCCACCGCCGAGGTGACGATCTGCCCGAGCGTCTCCTCGAGGTCGCGGATGCTGCGCCGGCTCGCCAGGCCACGGGCGGCCTGGCGCAGGGCGGTGACGAGATCGTCGTGTCGGGAGGAGTTCATGGGGGTCCCACCTCGTGCGTCGCGGCGGGGACGAGCGCCACACATCGACCGTGCTGGTGCGCCGAGCAGAGCCGAAGCGCCATGGGCTGCGATCTGCCCGCCACCCGCAGATGGGTCGGGACGCACATGATCAACGGGACCGCCGGGAGCGCTCGTTCCGAGCGGAGCGCTCCGCGTCCGATCAGCGCCCGTCAGGTCGAACGCCGCGAGGCCCACCGTAGCGCGGATGCGCGCACGACGACGGCACAGCGAGGTCCGGGCTCTTCGCGCAGGTCATCGCCCCCGCAGGGGCGGAGCCGCGGTGGTCGGCGCGCACGAACAGGTCCTCGAGGTAGATGCCGTGGACGCCGTCCCACGTGGAGTAGTTGAGGAACCAGAGCGCGCACCCGACCACGGCGCCGGAGCTCGGTGACGGTCCCGACGTCGGTCGGGGCGATCCGGCGGACACCCACGGCCGGGGGACACTACCCGCGTCGACGGACGGGCGGCCCGCGCTCCTCCGCCGCGAGGGAGGACGTCCATGCCGCTGCATCGCAGTGTCCACGTCCGCGGCCCGGACCAGAATCTGGTCGAGATCAGCAGGTACTGACCCGTCCGGCCCGTTCGACGAGGGAGGCTCTCGATGACCGTCAGCACCGACCGGCACGGCCGCGTCCTCGTCGTGCGGATCGAACGACCCGAGAAGCGCAACGCGATCGACGGGCCGACGGCCCAGGGCATCGACGCCGCCCTCAACGGGTTCCAGGACGACCCCGGGCTGTGGGTCGCGATCCTCACCGGCACGCCGGAGGTGTTCTGCGCCGGCACCGACATCGTCGCCGGCCCCGGCGAGCCGACACCCCGGGGCGGTCCCTACGGCATCATCCGGCGCCGTCACGCCAAGCCGGTGGTGGCGGCCGTCGAGGGGCTCGCGCTCGGTGGCGGCTTCGAGATCGCCATGGCCTGCGACCTCGTGGTCGCCTCCGCCGCGGCGTCCTTCGGCCTGCCCGAGACCCGGCGGGGCCTCGTGGCGAACTCCGGGGCGCTCGGTCGCGCGATGCGGTGCCTGCCGCTCAACGTCGCGCGCGAGCTGCTGCTGACCGGCGCCCGG
Source organism: Actinomycetospora sp. NBC_00405 (assembly GCF_036044095.1). Taxonomy (NCBI): domain Bacteria; kingdom Bacillati; phylum Actinomycetota; class Actinomycetes; order Pseudonocardiales; family Pseudonocardiaceae; genus Actinomycetospora; species Actinomycetospora sp. NBC_00405. The sequence goes on along the minus strand of NZ_CP107938.1, from coordinate 4,098,573 downwards.
CTCGACGCGCGGCGGGCCCACGAGATCGGCTTCGTGAACCGGCTCGCCGAACCCGGTGCCGCGGTCGAGGTGGCCCTCGAGCTCGCCGAGGAGATCTGCGTGGCCTCGCCGACCGCGGTCTCGGCGACGTTGGCGGCGCTCGAGGAGCAGTGGTCCGACGCCGAGGACGCGGGCTGGGCGGCGACGCACCGGGCCGAGGTGCGGATCGCCGAGGGCCCCGACAAGCGCGAGGGGTTGGCGGCCTTCGCCGAGAAACGCCCGCCGGTGTGGAGCGACCCGACGCCCTGAGTCGTCACGCCTCGCCCCGGCCCGGGGTGCGGCCGAGAGGAGCACGATGACCCCGCAGGGGCACACGGAGGCGCACGGTCCCCTCGCGGGGATCGTGGTCGTGGCGGTGGAGCAGGCCGTCGCGGCGCCGTTCGCGACCCGCCAGCTCGCCGACCTGGGCGCGGACGTCATCAAGGTCGAGCGCACGGGCGACGGCGACTTCGCCCGCGGCTACGACGCCGCCGTGCGCGGGCAGTCGAGCCATTTCATCTGGCTGAACCGGGGCAAGCGGTCGATCACCCTCGACGTCAGGTCCGACGAGGGACGCCGCACGCTGGGCGAGCTCGTCGCGCGCGCCGACGTCGTGGTCCAGAACCTGGCGCCGGCCGCGGCGCGGCGTCTCGGGATCGACGCGCACACCCTCGCCGCCGAGCACCCCCGGCTGGTCGCGTGCGACGTGTCCGGCTACGGGGCGGGCGGCCCGTACTCGGATCGCAAGGCCTACGACCTGCTCATCCAGTGCGACGCCGGCCTCGTCTCGATCACCGGGACGCCGGACGAGCCGGTGAAGGCCGGCATCTCCATCGCCGACATCGCGGCCGGCATGTACGCCTACACCGGCATCCTCACCGCCCTCTACGACCGCGAGCGGACCGGCCGCGGACGGGCGCTCGAGGTGTCGATGCTCGAGGCGCTCGGCGAGTGGATGGGCTACCCGGAACTCTACGCCCGCTACGGCGGCACGTCGCCCCGCCGGGCGGGCGCCGCACACGCGACGATCGCGCCCTACGGTCCCGTCGCGACGGCGTCGGGACACGTGATCACCATCGGGGTGCAGAACGAGCGCGAGTGGGCCGCCCTGTGCACCGACGTGCTGGAGCACGCGGGCCTGGCCGAGGACCCGCGGTTCCGCGGCAACGCGGCCCGCGCCGAGCACCGCGCGGAGCTCGACGAGGCGATCGAGGGCGTCTTCGCCGGTCTCGACGTGATCGAGGCCGAGCGCCGCCTCGACGCCGCCGGCATCGCCCACGTCCGCCGACGCAGCCTCGACGAGTTCGCCCGGCACCCCCAGCTGCAGGCCCGCGACCGGTGGATGACCGTCGGGACCCCGCAGGGCGACATCGAGATGCTCCGGCCCCCGGTCACGGCGGGGTGGCCGTCGCCGCCCGCCCGTGTCCCGGCGGTCGGTGAGCACGACGACGAGGTGCGCGCGTGGCTGCGCACGACCGACCCATCCCGGGAGGCCGATCACTGATGAGCGCCCCGATCCCGCCCGACCTCGCCGAGCTCGTCCGCGGGTGGTCCCCGGAACCGCTCGTCACCTCGGGCTCCACCGGCGCCTGGACCGTCGGCGCGGTGTCCGGCCTGTTCGACCTGCCCCCCGTCGCGGGCGGCGGGGACGACCTGCCGCCGCTGTGGCACTGGTTCGGGTTCCTCGACCACCCCCGCCAGGACCAGCTCGGCGACGACGGCCACCCGGCGCAGGGCCACTTCATGCCCCCGCTGCCGCACCGCAGGCGCATGATCGCCGGCGGCCGGCTGGAGATCGACGCGCCGATGCGGGTCGACGAGACCCTCGATCGCCACTCCTCGCTGCAGCGCTGCGACGTCAAGTCCGGGCGCAGCGGGCAGATGGTGCTGGTGACCGTCCGGCACGAGTTCGTGCGCGCGGGCACGACGATCGTCACCGAGGAGCAGGACATCGTCTACCGCTCCCAGCCGCCCGGCGAGGCCCGCGGCCTCACCCTCGACGCCCCCGACGAGGCCGCCCCCACGCCCGGAGCGGAGTCGGTGACGCTCACGCCGAGCGAGACGATGCTGTTCCGGTTCTCGGCGCTGACCTACAACACCCACCGCATCCACTACGACCTGCCGTACGTCACGCAGGTCGAGGGCTATCCCGGTCTGGTGGTGCACGGGCCGTTGCTGGCCCTGCAGCTGCTCGAGGTGCCGCGCCGGCACCGTCCGACGGAGCCGGTGCGACGGTTCGACTTCCGCCTCAGCCGCCCCGTCTTCGCCGGCCAGCAGGTCGTCGCCGAGCCCGCGACCGACCAGCCGGACGACGGGCTCGCCCTCCGGGCGGGCGTGCCCGGGACGTCGCCATCGGTCACCGGCACCGTGCGCGGGTAGGCGGCCGGACGGTCGATCGCACACCTGTTCGATGGACACCGACCGGGCTCCCCGGCAGCCTCCGCAGCCATGCGGACCCTGCGGACCTGGCTGGCCCTCCGTCGCGAGGGGCGCGGCCTCAGCCTCCTCGCGGTCGCCCGCGGCTGGAGCTGACCCCCGGGATCAGGCCTCGGGGTCGTCCTGACGGTCCGGGTCGAGGTCGCGGTAGGTGCTGTCGTTGCGCCGGCCGTCGTCGCGGCCGACGCCCTCCTGGCGGTCGAGGCCCATGATCTCCTGCACGAACCGCGCCTTCTGGCGCTGGACCTCGTCCTTGAGGGCGTCGTCCACCGCCGCCCCGAGCGCGGCCTCGACGTCGGCGTCGTCGGGGGGAGGCGTCGCGTCGTCGCCCCGGTCGTCTGCGATGTCCTCGGCCATGCGCGCTCCCCAGGTCGTCGGCCGTCCTGTCCCCGGGGTGCCCGCTCGAGGAGCAGTTCAGCCGGTGGATGTCACCGCGGCGCCGATCCGGGAGGCTGGACCCGGAGACGGCGCCCGGGACCGACCGGCGCCCCGACGAAGGGACGGCGCATGTCGGACGTCAAGGTCGAGCACGAGGTGACGCTGTCGCGCGAGGAGGTGGCCGACTGGCTGGCGGACCTCGCCGACGCCATCCGCGAGGGCGGATCCGCCGAGCTCTCGCTGTCCGGTCCGGTGCTCACCCTGCCGGTCGCGGACGAGATGGACCTCGAGATCGAGGTCGAGATCGACGGCGACGAGGTGGAGCTCGAGATCGAGCTGTCGTGGCGCCGGAGCACCCGGTCGGCGCCCCAGGACGAGGACGAGGACGAGGACGACGAGGAGGACGAGGACACCCAGGAGGAGCCCGCGGCCTCCGCGTCCGTGTCGACCCCCGCCGCGAGCACCTCGGTGACGGCATCGCCGGAAGGTCCCGGGGACGCGGCCACCGAGACCGCCACGTCGGCCACGGACACCGCCACGTCGGCGGCGAACGACGCCACGTCGGCGGCGAACGACGCCACGTCCACGACGCGGTCGACGACCAGGGCGGCGACGAAGGCACCGGCGAAGGCCGCGGGGAAGGCCCCGGCGAAGGCGCCGGCGAAGGCGTCCGCGAAGACCCCGGCCAAGGCCCCCGCCGAGGGCGAGGGCTGAACCGTCCCGTGACGCACGACGGCGCCGTCACGCGGAGGGGACGCGTGACGGCGCCGTTGCGGGCGGACCCGCTCAGGGCGTGATGACGACCTTGAGCGCGAGGTTGGCCGCCGCGTTGGCGAACACGTCGTAGGCCTCGTCGAACTGGTCGAACGTGAAGCGGTGCGTGCCCATCTTCTCCGCCGGGATGCGCCCGGAGGCGACCATCTTCAGCAGCGTCGGGATCGAGACGGTGTCGACCAGGCCCATGGTCAGCGTGACGTTCGAGATCCACATGTCCTGCATGGGCAGCTCGACCGGCGTGCCGTGGACGCCGACGTTGGCGATGGTGCCGCCGGGCCGGACCAGGGACGCCGCGGTCAGCAGCGTCTCGGGGTAGCCGACGGCCTCGATCGCGACGTCGACCCCGAGCCCGTCGGTGAGGCCGATGACGTCGCCGACCGTGCCCGGGCCGACCTCGACGATGTCCGTCGCGCCGAACTCGAGGGCCTTCTCCAGCCGGAACTTGTTCGAGTCGATGGCGATGACCTTCGACGCGCCCCACAGCCCGGTGGTCAGGACGGCGGACAGGCCGACCGCGCCGGCGCCCACCACCGCGACCGTGTTGCCGGGACGCACGCCGCCGGCGAGGACGCCGACCTCGTAACCGGTGGGCAGGGAGTCGGCGAGGAAGATCGCCTGCTCGTCGCTCACCCCGGACGGCACCGCGTAGAGCGAGGTGTCGGCGTAGGGCACGCGGACGAGCTCGGCCTGGGTGCCGTCGATGAGGTGGCCGAAGATCCAGCCGATGCCGCCGACGGTCTGGCAGTGCGAGGGCATCCCTCGCTGGCAGTACTCACAGCGCCCGCACTTCGTGATGGCGGGGACGAGGACGCGGTCGCCGACCGAGAACCCGCGGACGGCGTCGCCGACCTCGGTGATGGTGCCGACGGCCTCGTGGCCGAGGATGCGTCCGTCGGTGACCGCGGCGACGTCACCCTGCAGGATGTGCAGGTCCGTCCCGCAGATGGTGGTGGTCTCGACCTTGACCACGACGTCGGTGGGTTCCTCCACGCGTGCGTCGGGGACGTCCTCCCAGGCCTTGTTGCCCGGACCGTGGTAGACCAGTGCCTTCATGTGTGTGCCGCCTTCGTTGGCTTGCCGCGTCGTCCGCCGACCGACGCTAGTGGCGCAGGACACAGGTGCCTGTCCCATTCCGGGACCATCCGCGTCACGGGCGGGCGTCCAATGTGGATCACTGACCGGGAACCGGGACAGTGCTCATCCCGAGGGCCGGGCATCACGCGATGTAGCTGATCCCGAAGGCGTCGATCTTCCGGTAGAGCGAGGAGCGCGCGATCCCGAGCATCGCCGCCGCCCGGTAGCGGTTGCCGCGGGCCTCGTAGAGGGCCTGGATGATCGCGTCGCACTGGGCGGTCTCGAGCATCGACAGCTTCGGGGCACGGCTCGTGAAGCACAGGGACGGCAGGTCCGGCGCCTGGACGACGCCGACGGGCTTGCGGGCGACGACGTAGCGCAGCACGTCCTCGAGCTCGTTGATGTTGCCCGGCCAGGGATAGCCCTCGAGGACGCGCACCACCTGGTGGGAGAGGCGCAGCGAGCGCCCGGTGGTCATCGTCCGCAGCACCGACTGCGCGATGTCGCCCAGCTCGTCGGCCCGGTAGCGCAGGGCCGGCACCCGCACGGTCTCGTGGAAGTGGCGCAGGAGCAGGCCGTACGGACGGGTGGCATCGACCGACGCGGTGTCGAGGCACCCGACGACGACCACCGGGTCGGCGCGGGCCACCAGCACGCGCAACGACTCGTCGAGCCGGCGTGCGGCGACCGGCCCGAGCGCCTGCACCCCGCGCAGGAGCGCGAGGTGGGGACGGGACGGTGACGTCTGCGCGAGCCCGGCGAGGGGATCGGTCGCGGCCGGGGTGTCGCCGATCCTGGCGCACTCGACGACCGTGACCGCGCCGTCCGGGTGCAGCCGGTGGAACTGCTCGAGAGCCAGCGTGCGCTTGCCGACGCCGGTCTCGCCGAGGAGCACCTGGTGGCGCCGGTGCCCCAGGTTGGCGACGACCTCCTGGCGCGCCCGCAGGTACGGGCTGAGCAGCTCACGGTTGGCGCGGACCCGGGCCTCGGCGTGCGCGCGCTCCGCGGGGGAGCGGTCGTCGCGCAGGGGCGCGGCGAAGTCGCGGCGGGCGGTCGGCGCCACGTGCGAACCCTGCCGGCGGCGCGCCTCGGTCGCGGCCGGGGCCTCGTCGTGCTCGGCCGGTCCGCCGGTGAGCACGCAGCCGACGGGCACGCCGTCCGCCCGGATCTCGTGCACCGCCACCTCGGCGCAGGTCCCGGACGGGAGGTCGACGTGGTGGGGCCGCGGCGGTTCGTCGATCACCAGCGCGGCGAGCGCGCGGTCGCTGAGGGACTGCTGGTCCTCGGGCGCCACGCGCCGGACGCCGCTGCTGACGAGCACGACGTCGCCGTCGGTGGCCACGGCCCACGGCGCGCCGTCCGCGCCCGCCGCGTCGAGGGCGTCGTGCAGCGCGAGCACCCGGGCCCGCCGCCGGCGGTTGCCCTGGTCGTCGACGCGCCGCGCGAGCGCCCGCGCCCACGGCAGGTGGTCGGCGGCGCCGTCGGCGGCGTGGCGGACGACGACCAGCGCCAGGTCGGGCCGCCCCTGTCCGACGGGCGCGGCCGCGGCGGCCAGGGAGCTGAGCTGCGGGTGGAAGTGCTCGGGACCCTCGACGGCCAGCGCCGCCCCCTCGTGCAGCGCGAGGGTCGCCGCCGTCGTGCCCACCGCCGCCTCGGCGTGGCGGTAGCCGGGCACGAGGCGCACGGCATCGAGCAGGTCCGAGAGCGCGGGGTCGCCGTCGCGTCGGACGCGGACGAGACCGTCGGCGTCGACGAGCAGCAGCGACCCGGCGAACTCCGGGTTGTCGGCGTGCGCCTCGTCGAGCACGGCGCCGGCGGCCTCGAGCGGTGTCGCCGGGGGACCGCCGTGGCCGACGAAGGACGCCCCGAGACGCTCGGTGTCGACGGCGTGGGCCCTAGAGCGCTCCCAGGAGGCCAGCACCACCGCGCGGACCGCGCCGTCGCCGACCGCGGACGCGCCGCCGCGCAGGAACCGCCAGCGCGCCGCCTCCACCTCGCGCGCCCCGGTCACGAGAGCGACCGTAGGTCTCCGGGAGGCCCGGGGACAGGTGTCAGCCGGTCGGGGCCGCGATGTCGACCAGCCAGCTCACGCCGTAGCGGTCGACGCAGGCGCCGAAGGTGTCGCCCCACATCTGCTTCTCCAGCGGGGTCTCGACCTTCCCGCCGGCCGAGAGTTTGTCCCAGTAGCCGCGCAGGGTCGCCTCGTCGTCACCGGAGAGCGAGATGGTGACGTCGTTGCCGGACTCCCGGGTCACGCCGGGCGGGAAGTCCGACACCATCAGCGTGATGCCGCTGCCGGTCTCGATCTGGGCGTGCATGATCTTGTCGGCGTCCGGGCCCTCCATGCCCATCGATCCGAACGTCATGACGTTGGACGTGCCGCCCAGGGCGTCGGTGTAGAACGCGACGACCTCCGCGGCGTTGCCGTCGAAGTGCAGGTACGGGTTGAGACGGACGCCCACGACGTTCTCCAGGGGCTCGAGGGACCAGGACGAGCGGGCCAAGGTAGCGCCGCGCGACGACGGGTGGAACCGCCTCGCGGGCGTCCCGGGTCAGCCGAAGGCGGACCGCTCCCACCAGGTGCGCAGGAGGTCGGTGTCGCCGTCGAGGGTGGTGCCGTCCGCGTCGAGCGGGCGGCGCGCGTAGAGGACGAGCAGGAGCGTGGCGAGCGGCGCCCGCAGCGTCGCGGCGGCGGTCTCGTCCTGCGCGTGCCGGTGGATCATGACGTCGCCCGTGAGGTCCACCAGCCACGCGCCGTCGGCGGCGTCGGTGTCGGTCGCCTCGACGCGGATCGTGCGGCCCGGTCCGAGCAGCTCGCGGCGCGCGGGGTGGAAGTCGAGCATCTGCGGCAGTCCGCCGAGCTCCATCCACTCCGCGAGCCCGTCGAGGGCGAGGTCCTCGGCGATCGTGACGTCGAGACCGAGCGCCAGCGCGCCGTCGGCGCGGTGCATGAACGCCTCGTGGGCGAAGCGGCGGGCGAAGAACCCCGAGCGGCGATCGGGCAGCGGGGTCCACATCGGCGTGTCGGCGCCGGCCTCGCGGAGCGTCTCGGCCAACGCCTGCCCGGCCGCGGCGAGGCTCGCCCCCCGCTCCTCGGCGGTGACGGCGGGCGCGGGGTCGAGCACGCGCATCGCGGTGTCCGCCGCCGGCTCGCTCGCCCGGGTGCGGACCATGCCCTCGATCCACCGGAAGCCCTCGTCGGTGTGCTGGGTGAGCTGCGCGAGGTTCCAGCCCGGGCACGACGGCACCGGGGTGGCGAGGTCGGCGCCGGTCAGGTGGTCGGCGAAGAGCGTCGCCTGGGACGCCACCTCGTCGGCGTAGCGCTCGACGGGCAGGCGTGGGATCACCATGATCCCGGGACTGTACTGGAGAGTCCTTACTCAGGACCAGTACTGGCGCACTCCGCCGGGTGCGTCTGGCAGTGCGGTGTCATCCCGGGGAAGCGTCCGCGGTGCTCGGCCACCCAGCGGTAGGCGCGTTCCTGCACGCCGGAGGTCGCCCGGTACAGGGTCGACGGCGCGTCCGTGCCGATCACGGTGGAGAGCACCGCGTTGACCGCCTCGGCGCCGCTGCGGCGCACCCCGTCGGGCCCGCGCCACTGCACCGCGTCCTGGCACTGCTCGACAGTGGCGCCGACCGACGCGGGCACGCCCGGCGCCTGATAGGGCTGCACGTCGACCCGGCCGCGACGGTCGATCGCCCGCAGCCAGCCGACGCAGCGGGTGCAGAAGCCGCACTGCCCGTCGAACACGAGGCGGCCGGTCGCGGGGCTGTCCATCACCCCACGATGCCTCAGGACGGGTCGCGGTCGGCGCGCAGCCGCGGGTCGTGGCCGTCACCCGGACGCCGCCGGCGGCGTTCCACGACCGTCAGCGCGACGGACAGGATCGCGAGGACGACCAGGATCGCCAGCAGGACGACGATGAGGGTGCCCATGCACTCAGGATGGCGTCCCTCAGGATGCCGGGGCGCCGGGCCGGTAGGTGCCGAAGGACCAGACGTTGCCCTCGTCGTCGACGGCCGCGTACTCGCGGGAGCCGTAGTCCTGGTCGACGAGCTCCATGACCACCGTCGCCCCGGCCGCGACGGCACGGGCGTGGTGGGCGTCCGGGTCGTCGACGACGACGTACGTGACGGCCCGCCCGGTGGCGAACTGATCGCCCTCGCGGCGGGGCCCGAGCACCACGGCGCCGCCGCCGTGGACGAGCTCGGCGTGCTGCACCGTGCCGGAGTCGTCACGGTGGGCGGCGACGACGGTGAAGCCGAACGCGTCGCGCAGCAGCGTGATCGCCGCGTCGGGGTCCTGGTAGCGCAGGGTCGGGAAGACGCTCATGGCGTTGCTCCTATGTCAAGCCGCCGTGGGCTGCGAGGCAGGCACGGTGGTCGTCGGGGGTTGGAGGAGGTTGAACACGACGCGGGCCAGGCGTCGTTTGAGGGCTCGTAGGGCTTCCATGGTGGTGTCGCCTCGGGCGCGTCGCCGCTGGTAGTAGGCCTGCCCGAGACTGTTGGGCAGACGGGTCTGGGTGACTGCGATGCGGTGCAGAGCGACGTTGAGTTGCCGGTTGCCGCCGCGGGCGAGGCGGTGGCGGTCGGTGCGCCCCGAGGACGCCGGGATGGGGGCGGCGCCAGCGTGCATCGCGAAGCAGGCCTCGGAGCGGAACCGTCCCGGCCGGGCGGTCTCCCCAACGATCTTCGCCGCGGTCAGCGCCCCGCACCCGGGCAGCTCGAGCAGCCGGGGCGCGGCCTGCCGGGTCAACGTGGTGATCTCACGTTCGAGGGCCCGGATCCGCAGGGTGCGCTCACGGATGTCGGCGAGCAGCTCACCGGCCAGCCGGGCCACCATCCCGCTGTGCTGCTCGGCCACCCGCGCCGCGAGCGCGTCGAGCAGACCGATCTCGCCCAGGCGCCGCGCGGGCGGGTCGATCCCGGGGTCGAGCTCGTGCAGGTGCCAGCGCAGCCGGTTCTGCATCCGGGTGCGCTCGGCGACGAGGTCCTCGCGGTGATCGACCAGCAGCTTGAGCTCTCGCGAGCTCTGGTCGTGCTCGGCGACGGGCAGGTCGGGCTCACGCAGCGCGGCCCGCGCGATCGCCAGCGCGTCGATCGGGTCGGACTTGCCCCGCGTGCGCGCCGAGGACCGGGCGCCGGCCATCAGCTTCGGCGGCACCCGCACCACCTGCTCCCCGGCGCCGAGCAGGGCCCGCTCCAGGCGGGTGGAGACGTGCCGGCAGTCCTCGACCGCCCAGGTCCGCTCGCCCGCCGCGTGCCGGGCGGCCCAGCCGACCAGAGCGCGGTGACCGGTATCGGTGGCCGACACCGTGCGCTTGGCCAACTCGCGCCCCAGCTCGTCGGCCACCACCGCGGTATGGGTGTCCTTGTGGACATCGACCCCGACCGTGAGCACCATCGAGAGGTCTCCTCTCTTGAGCCGTGAGGGACACAGCTGGGCCGGCCGGCGGACACACCTCAGTGGGGGCGCAGCCACGCTCCTATCAAGTCACGCCGGCCGGTCCCAGCCACGGATGATCGGCACAACGCATGCTCGCCAGCCTCTAGGGCGGCACCGACGCTAAGAGCCAGATCACCAGCAGCCAGGTTCCCAACCACCGCAACAGCGGCGAGCTGACCCTGACACTGAGACGACGCTAGGTCGCCGCACCCGCCACGTCTTGGACGTCCGGGAACCCGCTGCGCCACTCCTGCACGTACCGGGTGGGGGTCACGCCGGCCAGGTCGCGGAACTCGCGCACGAGGTGGGAGTGGTCGGCGAACCCGCAGGCCGCCGCGACGTCGGCGATGGTCGCGGAGGACGGCTCGTGCCGGTGCCACGCCCCGGGGACCAGCAGCCGCGCCGCCTCCCGGAACCGCAGCACGCGCCCGGTGGTGGTCGGCGCGAGCCCGACCGCGTCGCGGAAGCGGGACAGCAGGTGCCGACGGCTCCAGCCGGTCTCGTCGGCGAGGGTCGCGACCGCCACCCGGCCGCGGGCCGCGCTCAGCCGGCCCCAGGCGTGGACGACCTCGGGGTCGGGCCGCGTGTGCGACCGGTCGAGGAGCCTGCGCAGCGTGGTGTCGACCAGGGCGTGGCGGTCCGGCCAGCTCGGCGTCTCCGCGAGGCGGCCGGGCAGCTCGGCGAGGGCGGGCACCTCGAGGTCGTCGAGCGTCACGATCCGGTTGGTCAGCAACGAGAGGGGCCGGTCGAGCAGGCGCAGGACACCGAGCGGGGCGAGATTCACCTGGATGCCCTGCTGGTGGCCGGCGAACGCGGTGAGCACGGCCCCGTCGTGCATGCCGGCGAGGAACGCGGCCTGGCGGCTGCTCCCGCCGGGACCGGAGGTCTCCAGGGGGTCGGCCCAGGACAGGATCAGCGTGCAGGCGCCGTGCGGCGCCTCGCGCCGCCGCAGCGGAGCCGTCGCGAGCTCGTCGTAGCCCTCGTAGCGACGCACCACGCCCGCGAGCGACGGGTGCGGTCGCCCCGCGGGTGAGGTCATGTTGGCAGCCTGCCAAAAGCGGCGCGGAACGGATACCGTCCCGGCCCGTGACGGGACGCAACGGGAGTCAGCAGGGGACGCAGAGACGGGTCGTGGTGGTCGGCGCGGGCTTCGGCGGCATCGCCGCGGCGATCGAGCTCCGCAGCCACGGCATCACCGACGTCGTGATCCTCGACAGCGCGCCGGAGATCGGCGGCACCTGGTTCTACAACAGCTACCCGGGCGCGGCGTGCGACGTCCCCAGCCACCTGTACTCGTTCTCGTTCGCCCAGCGCACCGACTGGTCCCGGCTGTGCTCCCCGCAACCGGAGATCCTCGAGTACCTCCAGGGCGTGGCGAAGGAGTACGGCCTCGAGGAGGTGTTCGAGCCGTCCGTGCTCGTCTCCACGGTCCGGCTCGACGAGGCGACGATGACGTGGACCGTCGAGGCGCAGGAAGGGCGCAGCTGGCAGGCCGACGCCGTCGTGCTGGCCACGGGCCAGCTGAACACCCCGGCGATCCCGCCGATCCCCGGCGCCGACGACTTCGCGGGTCCGACGATGCACTCGGCCCGCTGGGACCACGACGTCGACCTGCACGGCAAGCGCGTGGCGGTGGTCGGCACGGGCGCGAGCGCGGTGCAGTTCGTGCCGGCCATCGCGCCCGAGGTCGGGAAGATGACGGTGTTCCAGCGCAGCGGCAACTGGTTCTTCCCGCGCAAGAACCGCTACTACCCGCCGGCGCTGCGGGAGTTCTTCCGGCGCGTGCCCGGCGTGATGCGCGCGCGGCGCTTCTTCCTCAAGGGCTACCTCGAGTCCCTGACGGTGATGATCCGCCACCCCGCGACCGTCGGGCGGCTCGGGAAGCTGTACTCGACGCTGTTCATGCGCCGTCAGCTGCGTGACCCCGAGGTGCGGCGCAAGGCGTGGCCGGACTACACCTTCGGGTGCAAGCGGATCCTGTTCAGCTCGCACTACCTGCCGGCGCTCGAGCGCGACAACGTCGAGCTCGTCACCGACCGGGTCACGGCGATCGAGCCCGACGGCGTGCGCACCGACGACGGGCGTCACCACCCGGCCGACGTGCTGATCTGGGGCACCGGGTTCAAGACGACCGAGTTCATGTTCCCGATGGACGTCGTCGGCCGCGACGGGCGGACGCTGCAGGAGGAGTGGAGCGACGGCGCCCACGCCCACCTGGGGATGACCGTGCCGGGCTTCCCGTCGCTGTTCGTGCTCTACGGGCCGAACACCAACACCTCGGGCGGCTCGATCATCGTCTTCCTCGAGGCGCAGGTCGCGTACGTGCGCCAGGCGCTCGCGGAGACCGCGCGCCGCCGGGTCGCGGCCCTGGAGGTGCGTCGCGACGTCGAGCAGGCGTTCGACCGGCGGCTCCAGGCCCAGTTCGAGGGCACGGCGTGGACGCAGTGCGACTCCTGGTACCGCGACGAGTCGGGCCGCATCGTCGCCAACTGGCCGAACTACATGGAGCAGTACGTGCGGGCCGTCGCGCGGATCGACCCGGCCGAGTACGACTTCATCGATCGCTAGCCGGCGACGAGACGAGATGTCCACAGGGTCTGTCCACACTGGGGACGAACTACACGCCTGTGATTACCGGCCCGGATCCGGCCGGTGTCTAGGGTCGGAAGGATGTTGCGGCGTTCCGAGATCGAGCTCAAGACCTCCGGTGAGGTCGACGCGATGCGCGAGGCGGGGCGCGTCGTCGCCCGCTGCCTCGACGCGGTGCGGGCCGCCGCGACGGTCGGCACGTCGCTCAAGGAGCTCGACGGTGTGGCGCACGACGTCATGACGGACGCGGGCGCGGTGCCGGCGTTCCTCGACTACCACCCGCACTTCGCGCCCAGCCCGTTCCCGGGTGTCATCTGCGCGAGCGTCAACGACGCGGTCGTCCACGCCATCCCCGGGCCCCACCGGCTGGCCGAGGGCGACCTGCTCAGCGTCGACTGCGGTGCCTTCCTCGACGGCTGGTGCGGCGACGCCGCGATCAGCCTGGTGGTGGGCGCCGACCCGGACCCGGGTGACCTCGCGCTCATCGCCACCACCGAGCGGGCCCTGCAGGCCGGGATCGACGCCGCGGTGCCGGGCGGGAAGCTCGGCGACCTGGGCGCCGCGATCGGCGCGGTGGCCCGCGACGCCGGCTACGGGATGCTCGCCGACCACGGCGGCCACGGCATCGGGCGCGCCATGCACGAGGCGCCGCACGTGCCGAACGAGGGCCGCGCCGGGCGGGGCATGCGGCTGCGCGCGGGCATGGTCATCGCGATCGAGCCGATGCTGCACGCCGGTGGCGGGGACGACTACGTCCACGACGCCGACGGGTGGACGCTGCGGACCGCCGACGGCAGCCGCGCGGCGCACGTGGAGCACACCGTCGCGATCACCGCCGACGGCCCGCAGGTCCTGACCCTGGTCTGAGGTGTGCCCGGAGGGCAGCCCTAGGACTGGCTGGCCGCCCGGTCGTCCTGGGGCGAGTCGCCCTGCGCCGCGCCCTCGCGCGGGGCGTCCGCCCGCTCGCGGTGCGCCTGCTCCCACTCGGAGTCGTCGCGGGCCGCGTCCTCGCCGCCGTCCGAGGACGGCTTGCGGCGCACGTTGCGCCGGTCGAGGCGGTGGAGCATCCCGTTGCTGTCGCGGCCCCAGTGGGTCCCGTGGGAGTCGGTGAACCGCATCTCCGGCACGGCCGGCGCGGAGTACAGCTCGTCGCGGTCGACCTCGCCGGCGCCGAAGGGCAGCGAGTGGATCTCGTCGCTGGCCGGGGGCAGGAGCGCCATCGAGACGCTGTGCTGCTCGTCGCTGGAGGGCAGGCTGAACAGGCAGCGCACCTGGAAGACCGGGGAGTCACCCCCGTTGTGCACGATGAGGACGTAGTCCTCGTCGCGGTCGTGCCGGGCGCCCTCGTCGAGCCAGGCGGTGACGCCCTGCGCCTGCTGCTCCTGCCGGACCTCGACCTGGTCCCTGCGGTTCAGGAGCATGATCCAGACGTAGGCGGCGAAGCCGAGCAGCGAGCCGGCACTGCCGACCGCCGACACCCACTGCGCGGCGATCTGCGAAGTCATTCGTGGTCGTCCTCTGTGATGGTGGTGCGGGTGGGTGGGTCCGGACGAGGAGGTGCCCCACCGGATGGCGGTCTACGCTCCCGCGTCGTGAGCGAGTCCGATTCGTCTGCTGTGCCGTCGACCACCCGGCGTCCGGCGCCCGACCCGCCGCGGGCGTCGCCGCCCGCCGGCGGCTCGCCGGGTGCGATCGTGCGCTGGACCGTGGACATGATCAATGCCCGCGACGCGGCGGCCATGCGTCAGGTGTGGGCGGACGCGGTCCGCGTCCGCTTCCCCCCGCGCACCGTGCGCGGCATCGACGAGCTCGAGGCGTGGTGGGACGAGGTGTTCGCCGCGGTCCCCGACCTCACGCTGACGATCCAGGGTCTGGTGGAGCACGGGGACGAGGTCTTCATGCGCTGGCAGCTCACCGGGCACCACAGTGGCGGCGAGTGGGAGGGCATCGCGGCCACGGGCTCGCACGTCGACCTCGACGGGATGGACCACTTCACGTTCGCCGACGGCGTCATCGCGAGCAACTTCGTGGTCTTCGACCAGATGCAGTTCGCCCGCCAGATCGGCCTGCTGCCCGCCGACGGCTCGCGTCTCGACGCCGCCGCGAAGCGCGGCTTCAACCTGATGGCGCGACGCCGGGGGTCCAAGCGCGGTTAGGCGCTCTTGGTGCTGCTCTCCCGGCGGCTGCGGCCCTGCGTCCCGCCACGGCCGCGGAACTCCACGCCGGCGTCGACGAGCAGCCGGCGGACCCGGCCGATGCTGTAGCCGGTCTCCGAGCAGATCTCCCGGATGCTGGCACCCTTCTGATACCGCTTGAGCAGCTCGTTCCCGAGCTTGGTGCGCTCCGTCCCCGTCACCCGCTGGTTGCGCGCCAGCTCCGGTGTCTTCGCCATACGGGGGAGTATCACAGCGAGTGGCCGAACGTCGCCACCACCGGGGATTACTGCTGAGTCAAGCGGTCGGACGCGTACTGCGAACGAGATCAAGGTACGCCCGTTGGCGGATCTCGGTGACGGACCGTACCTGAAATTGTCCGAGCCTGTACTACCTGTAAGCGGGGTACTGGCGTCCGCGGGGAGCGACCTCCTCGGCCGACTCGGCACCCCAGCTCGACCACCCGGGACGGGCGTAGCGGGCGAACATCTCGAGGTACGGCCCTGGCGAGCACGCCTCGATGAGGTCGTAGGCCTCCTCGGGCTTGCGGGAGTGCTCCCGCTTGCGCGTCTCGATCATGTTGACCTGCCGGCGGCCCGGATCGAGCGTGCGCATCGACCCGCGCACCCCGAAGAGGATCAGCTCGGTGACGTTGCGGAAGTAGAACCCCACGCCCCGGCCGTCGGGCCCGCCGTCCTTGCGTCGCTTGGCCCAGACCAGGTTGCTGACGTAGCGGAACCCCCAGCCCTGCATCACCGCGAGGCCCTCGGGCAGCAGCGCGTTGGGCACCCACAGGTAGAGGTGGGCGTTGGCCGAGACGACGTCGGACACGGGGAGCGAGGCGATGTCCGCGGCGCTCATGGTGTCGTAGCGGTCGAGGCGCCGGTGCTCGGGCGCGACCTTGCCGGTGCGGTTGGTGAACCGCCACGGGGGGTCGGCGTACACGCAGGAGAAGCCGCCCGCCGTGCGGGGCAGCGCCGCGCTCTCCAGCGGGGCGGCGTCCACGCGCAGGGGCTCCGCGCGCCGGGCGCGCGTCGCCGTGGGGTTCTCGTCGCTCGGTTCGACGTCCACCGCCGCGGTCATCGTCTCGGACCTCCTCGCCGGGATCGGGGCGGGCGGGACGCTAGCGGCGGCCCCCGACAGTGCCGTGTCGTCGCTGCTCATGGCCCCCCCGCCGACGGCGACGCGGGCGCGACGCAGGAGCGACCGCGGCGGTGGTCGTTGCGGGGGCTCACGGCACGTACTCGTCGGTGAGCATCAGCGGCGCCGGGGCGGGGGCGCGGGCCGGCTCGCCGGCCGCCGGGTCCCAGCAGCGACGGGAGATCGCCACCGCCAGCAGGGGACAGCCGCCGGCGTCGCCCCGGGTCATGCGCGACTCGAGCTTGCCCAGGTGGGTGGTGGTCGACGTCGAGAGCCGGCTGCGGACCTCGTCGTCGCTGCGCCCGGCCGCCCGGGCCAGCTCCCGCGCGAGCTCGCGCAGGTCGTCGTGCGTGCGGGTCAGCAGCACCGCGCCGTCGATGAGGCCGGCGTCGTAGAGCGCGCGGTACGCCCCGATGTCGCGGTCGAGGTTGCCGTCCTTGGCGTTCCACTCCACGTCGAGGGCCACGCGGCCCTTGACGTTGTCGACCTTGTAGCCCTCGTTGAACACCTCGCTCTCGCGCACCGTCACGCCGTGCTCGCCGGCGGGATGCCAGGGCTGCACCTGCAGGCGGGACGTCACGACGGTGTCGACGCGGCCCTCGCGCCAGCCGCGCTCGCGGAACGCGGTGTTGAGGCGTGCGGCCAGCCGCGACTCGTTGCCCCCCGCCTCGACGAGGTCGGCGGTGGTGAGCGTGAAACCCGTGAGCACCGCGCAGAGCTCGGTGACCTCGTTCGGGCACGTGGCCGTGAGGACGGCGGCGGCGTTGCGCGTCTCGCGCAGCTCGTAGCGCTCGGCGACGGCGGCCGGCAGCGCGGTGGTCCAGCTGCCGGTGAGCTCCATCGCCCGACATTCTGGCAGCACGGTCGGCCGCGTCCGACCCGCGGGAGCGTGTCGCCTAAGGTCCCTCGAATGGGTCACGACAGGACGCGTGGAGCGTGCTGCCGATGACCGCCACCGCCCCGCTGCCGGTCGTCACGCCGGCCGCCGTCGCGGACGCCCCGGAGCCGACGACGATCCGGGTGGCGTGGCGCCCGGTGCTCCTGCTCGCGGGCGCCCTCGCGCTGGTGCACGGGGTCTCCTCAGCCTGGTACGGCGTGTTCGGCGACGAGCTCTACTTCCTCGCGGCCGGCCGCCACCTGGCCTGGGGGTACGCCGACCAGCCGCCCTTGGTGCCCTGGCTCGCCGCGGCGCTGGACCACCTCGCGCCGGGCAACCTCGTCGTCCTGCGCCTGCCCGCCACGCTGGCGAGCGCCGGGCACGTGGTGCTCGCCGCGCTGCTCGCGCGGGAGATGGGCGGCCGGCGCCGGGCGCAGCTCCTGGCCGGCGCGGCGGTCGCGATCTCGCCGTTCTTCCTCGCCACCGGCCACCTGCTGGCGACGTCGACGCTCGACCCGGTCCTGTGGACCCTGCTGCTCTGGCTGGTCGTGCGCTGGGTGCGGACCGGCAACGACCTGCTCCTGCTCGCCGCCGGCCCGGTGCTCGCGGTGGCGCTGTTCGACAAGTTCCTCGTCCCCCTCCTCGTCGCGGGCCTGGCCGTCGGCGTGCTCGTGGCCGGGCCGCGCCGGGTGCTCGGGCGCCCGATGCTCTGGGTCGCGCTGGGGCTGGCCGCGGCGTCCACCGTGCCGACGCTGCTCTGGCAGTCGGCGCACGGCTGGCCGCAACTGCGGATGGGTGCGGTGGTGGCCGGCGAGGGCGGCCTGACCGGCAACCGCTGGTGCTTCCTGCCCTTCGCCGCCTGGGACGTCGGGCTCGTGCCCGGCGTGGTGCTCGCCGGCCTCGGGCTGTGGGCGCTGCTGCGCTCCGACGCGCTGCGGCCCTGGCGCGCCATCGGGATCGGGGCCGTCGTCACCACCGCGGCGATGATCGCCGTCGGGGGCCGGCCCTACTACGTCATGGGGCTGGCCGCGGTCCTCCTCGCCGCCGGGGCCGTCGCGCTGCAGGGCCGGACGCCCGCGCGCTGGTGGTCCTGGTCGGTCTCCGTGCCCGCCGTCATCGCCTCCGGGCTCGTCGTCGCCGTCCTCTCCCTCCCGATCGGGCCGGCGTCGTACCGCGTCGAACGGGGCGACTTCCTCACGGCGGGCCAGGTCGGCTGGCAGAGCCTAGCGGCCGACACCGGCGCGGCGTACCGGTCCCTGCCGCCCGCGGAGCGCTCGCGCACCACCGTGCTCGCCTTCTCGTACTGGTTCGCCTCCGCGCTCGACCGGTACGGGCCCGCCGCCGGTCTGCCCGAGGTCTACAGCGGGCACCGCGGCTACGGGTTCTTCGGCCCGCCCCCCGACACGGCCACCGCCGCGATCCTCGTGGGCGAGGTGCGCGGTGCCGCGGGCTTCTGCCGCACGATCACGCCGCTGCCCACGCACGTCGACCCCGCGGCGAACGGCGTGGTCAACGGCGTGGTGCCGCTCGCGCTCTGCACGCCCCGGGCGCCCTGGTCGGTGCTGTGGCCGTCGATCACGGACATGCAGTAGGCACGTCGCATGATGGGCGGGTGAGGTCTCCCGCGGCGGTCGTCGTGCTGGTCGTCGCCGTCCTGGTCGGCGCGTGCGGTGGTGCCCCCGCCCCGGGCACGCCGCCGATGGGCACGAACGGCGCCCCGGTCCCGACCGTCGACTGGCGCGGCTGCGGCGGCCCGTTCCAGTGCGCGGACGTCACCGTGCCCCTGGACTACCGGCAGCCGGGCGGCGAGACGATCTCGCTGGCCGCCGTCCGCCTCCCCGCCACCGACCCGGCGGCGCGCGTCGGCACCCTCGTCGTGAACTACGGCGGGCCGGGGACGCCTGCGGTGTCGAGCCTGCGCCGGCTGTCGAGGCGGTTCGACGGGCTGCGGGCGCGCTTCGACATCCTGGCCGTCGATCCCCGGGGCACCGGGGCGTCCGCGCCCGTCGACTGCGGCCCGTTCGGCGGCGACCGGGTGCCGGCGCCCGTGGGCCCCGCCCGGACGCCGGAGTTCTGGGCCTCGGCCGCGGAGCCGGGGCGGGCGTGCCTCGCCGCGACCGGCGAGCGCCTGCGCCACCTCTCGACCGCCAACGCGTCGCGGGACGTCGACCTGCTGCGCCAGGCGCTCGGCGAGGAGCAGCTGAGCCTCTACGGCTACTCCTACGGCACGTACTCCGCCGCGACCTACGCCAACCTCTTCCCGGCGCACACCCGCGCGATGGTGCTCGACGGCAGCCTCGACCTCGTCGCGAACGCCGCGGGCGCCCCAGGGACCGAGCGTCAACCTGTCGACGTGCGGGCCGGGGTCAGCGAGGCCTGGGAGGAGGCGTTCGGGGTCGCGCTCGACCGGTGCGCCGCGGGCCCGGGATGCCCGCTGGGCCCCGAGGCCCGCGTCCGCGCCACCGACGTCGTGGCCGCCGCGGCCGCCGGGACCACGTCGGCCGAGCTCGTCGCCCGCATCGACCGGGCCCTGCAGACCGAGGGCCGGTTGCCCGGGCTGATGCGCTCGCTCGCCGCGCTGGCGCCCGGCGCGCCCCCGTCGGGCGGGCGCATCCCCCTCGCCACAGTGCCCTGGGCGCCCGAGCACTCGCCGTCCTACCTCGCGATCCAGTGCACCGACGCCGTCACCCCCTCTGCCGCCGACATGGACGCCGCCGTCGTCGCCGAGCAGGCGGCGCACCCCATCGTCGGGGCGTCGACCGCGCTCAACCACGCGATGTGCGTCGACTGGCCCGCCGTCGACCCCGACCGCTACCTGGGCCCGTGGAACGCGCCCCTCGCCGCGCCGGCGCTGATGGTCAACTCGCGCCACGACCCGACCACGCCGCTGATCGACGCCCGCGCCACCGCGTCCCAGCTCTCGGCGGCGCACGTCCTCGTGGTCGACGCGATCGGCCACACCACGCTGGACGCGCCGAGCCGGTGCGCCGCCGACGCGTACACGGCCTACCTGCTGGATCCGCAGGTCCCGCCGCCCGAGCAGTGCCCGGCCGGGCTGTGAACGGCGCGAGCCGGGCCCGGACGTCGTCCTCTTCGCGGGCGTGGTCACGGGCGCGCGGCTCGCCGCGCAGGCCCTGGTCCACCGCGACGCGGGGCGCGGCTACATCGAGACCCTCGACGCCGTCCTGGGCCGGCTCGGCGCGGGTATCCCGCCGGCCGACGCGCCGATCGTGGCCAGCTCCTGATCCGGCTCCCTACTGATCGGGCTCCCGCAGCACGACCTCCGGCAGGTACCCGTGCTGGTAGAGCCGCTTCTCGCGCACCATCGGCGAGAACAGCGTCGCCATGAACAGCGACGAGAACAGCACGAACAGCGGTAGCGCCACCTTCAGCCACACCGGGCCCGGCAGCAGCGCGAGCAGCGCCGCGGGGGTGGCCTGCACGGTCGTGCGGGCCAGGTGGCGCAGGAACCACGTGCGCGCGGTGAGGTCGTGCAGCACCCACGGCGCGAAGCGGGTGGGCAGGCGCGCCCCGAAGGCGTAGCCGATCCAGCGCAGGACGCCGGGGCGCTCCATGGGGCCTACGGCCTCGTGAGCGCTCGTCCGGGCACGGACGTCCGCTCCCCGGACCGGAGACCCAACGCGGTGGCCGCCAGGTGGGCGAGGTGCACGGGCTCGTGGCCCGTCTCGTCGAGCTGGCGGATCTGGGTGCGGCAGGAGAAGCCGTCGGCGAGCACCGCGGTGTCGGCGTCGGCCGCCCGGACCGCCGGCATCAGGCCCCGCTCGGCGCAGGCCGTCGACACCTCGTAGTGCCCCTGCTCGAAGCCGAAGTTCCCCGCGAGCCCGCAGCACCCGGCGTCGAGCACCTCGGTCTCGACCCCCAGGGCGCCGAGCACCGCGCGGTCGTCGTCGTAGCCCATCGCGGCGTACTGGTGGCAGTGCACCTGCGCGATCGCCCGCCCGCCGGGGGCGACGACGCCGTCCCGGATCTCGTCGAGGTGCTTCGCCAGGACCTCGGCGAGCGTGCGCGTCGAGGCCGCCAGGCGCCGGGCGTCCTCGTCGTCGGCGCCGAGCAGCTCGACGACGTCCTGGCGCAGCGCCGCGGTGCACGACGGCTCGAGGCCGACGACCGCCACGCCGTCGTCGAGCCAGGGCTTGAGGACCTTGAGGCTGCGGCGGACCACGGCGCGCGCGGTGTCGAGCTGGCCGGTGGTGTGCCAGGTCAGCCCGCAGCACACGCCCTCGGTGGGCAGCTCGACCTGGTAGCCGAGGTGCTCCAGGACGGCGATCGCGTCGAGGGCGAGCTCGGGGTCGAACGCCGAGGTGAACGTGTCCGGCCACAGCAGCAGCCGTGGCTTCGAGCTGTCCGCGCGCGCCGGGTGCGGCCCGACGAGCCGGCGCAGCGGCCGGGGCGCGAGCGGCGGGATGTCGCGCTGGGGGGCGATGCCGCCGAGGCGCTTGGCGATCGCGGCGAGGGCGGGCCGGCGCGCGAGGGCGTTCGCCAGCCGGGGCAGGCCGGGGACGGCGTCGGCGAGGCGCAGCCAGCGCGGCAGGTAGCCCATCGACCAGTGGCTGCGCGGGCGCTGGCGCGCGCGGCCCTCGTAGTGCCGGGAGAGGAACTCGGCCTTGTAGGTGGCCATGTCGACGCCCACCGGGCAGTCTCGCTGGCACGCCTTGCAGCTCAGGCACAGGTCGAGGGCGTCGCGGACCTCGGTGGAGCGCCAGCCGTCGGGCACCAGCTGTCCCGAGGCCATCTCGAAGAGCATCCGGGCGCGGCCGCGCGTCGAGTGCGCCTCCTCGCCGGTGACGCGGTAGCTCGGGCACATGTAGCCCCCCGAGTCGGAGATGCACTTGGCGACGCCGATGCAGCGGCGCGTGGCGGTGGTGAAGCTGCCGCCGTCGTGGGCGAAGGCGAGCTCGGTGCGCGGGCCGATGGTCGGGGTGCCGACGAAGACCTTGAGGTCGTCGTCGAGCCTGCGCGGCTCGACGACCCGGCCCGGGTTCATCCGGCCCTCGGGGTCCCAGACCGCCTTGAACGCGCCGAACGCCTCGATCATGGTCGGCGAGAAGGTGCGCTCCAGGAGCTCGGCGCGGGCCTGGCCGTCGCCGTGCTCCCCGGAGACCGAGCCGCCGTGCGCGGCCACGAGGTCGGCCGCGTCGAGCATGAATGCGCGGAAGTTCGCGAGCCCTGCCCGGGTGAGCAGGTCGAAGTCGATGCGCACGTGCAGGCAGCCGTCGCCGAAGTGCCCGTAGTAGGCCCCGCGCCGGCCGTGGCGGCCGAGCAGCGCGTCGAACTCGCGCAGGTAGGCGCCGAACACCTCCGGCGGGACGGCGGCGTCCTCCCACCCGGGCCAGGCCTCGCCGCCGCCGGGGGAGCGGGTGACGATGCCCGACCCGTCCTCGCGGATCTTCCACAGCGCGCGCATCGCGCCGGGGTCCGCGACGACCTTCACGCTCGCGCCGTAGCGGGCCATCTCGCGCCCGATGGCCTCGGCCTTCGCCTCGGCCTCGGCGCGGTCGGCCCCGCCGGTCTCGACGTAGAGCCAGCCCTTGCCCTCGGGCAGCTGCTCGTGGGTGCGGTCGTCGGGACGGCTCGCGCGCAGCGCGCCGATGACACCGACGTCCATGCCCTCGATGGTCAGCGGGGAGTGCTCGCGGATCGGCATGACGTGGTCGGCGGCGATGTAGGCGTCGGGGAACCCGAGGACGCACAGGGCGCGGGCCGGCGGCGACTCCACCAGCTCGACCGTCGCGCCCATGATCGTCGCGCAGGTGCCCTCGGTGCCGACCAGGGCGCGGGCGAGGTCGACGCCGTGCTCGTCGAGCAGCTGCTCGAGGTTGTAGCCGCTGACCCGTCGCGTCATCCCCGGCGCGTCGAGCTCGGCGCGGATCGTGGCGCCGAGGCGGTCGCGGAGCTGTGTCAGCTCACGGTAGATCGCGCCCTCGCGGCCGGGACGGCGCGCGGCGGCGGCCAGGTCGGGGGTGCGGCCGACGGTCATCCGCGTCCCGTCGGCCAGTAGGACGTCGAGCTCGCGGACGTTGTCGACGGTCTTGCCCCACGCCACCGAGTGCGACCCGCACGCGTTGTTGGCGATCATCCCGCCGAGCGTGCAGCGGTTGTGCGTCGAGGGATCGGGGCCGAACGTCAGGCCGTGCGGGCGCGCGGCGTCGCGCAGGTCGTCGAGGACGACCCCGGGCTGCACCCGTGCCGTGCGGGCCTCCGGGTCGATGTCGAGCACCCGGTCGAGGTGGCGCGAGAAGTCGACGATCAGGGCCTCGTTGACCGCCTGCCCGCCGATGCTCGTGCTCGCCCCGCGGGGCAGCAGCGGCACCTCGTACTGGCGGGCGATGTCGACGGTCGCCTCGACGTCGTCGAGGTCGACCGGCTGCACCACGCCGATCGGGACGTGGCGGTAGTTCGACCCGTCGGCCGACCACATCGCCCGGCTCGAGGTGTCGAACCGCACCCGCCCGCGCACGACCGAGCGCAGCTCCTCGGCGAGCAGGGAATCGGAGGACGAGCGACGCATCGTGGTCATCGCGGTCCAGTTTGCTCCGAGCTCCGGCCTTCCGCCTCCCCGGTCAGGCGGTCAGCCATGTGAGGTCGGTACCCATCGCGAGCTCCGCGGGCTCGTGGCCGCGGCGGAAGAGCCGGGCGGTGTAGCCGTCGAGGGTCAGGCCGGTGTCGGTCCCGTGCAGCCACGCGCCCTCGCGCAGGCCGACGACGGTGACGGCGTTCTCCTCGTGGAACTCGTGGAGGCGTTCCTCGCGGGCCTCGCCGCGGTGCGTCGAGTGCGGGTCGGGGTCGAGGTAGTGCGGGTTGATCTGGACCGGGATGCGGCCCAGGGCGTCGAGCCCGCCCGGGTCGACGATCGGCATGTCGTTCGTCGTCATGATCGTCGGGCAGGCGAGGTTGGAGCCGGCGCTGGCGCCCGCGTAGCGCAGGTCGGGCCGGTCGCGCAGGGCGGCGAGGACGCCGTTGTCACCGACCCGGCGCCGCAGCCGGAACGTGTTGCCGCCCCCGCCGAACACCGTCTCGCAGTCCGGGTCGGCGTCGCGGATCGTCGCCGCGGGATCGGGCTCCGCGTGCAGGCCGCGGACGTCGAGGGGGCCGAGGACCTCGCGCAGGGCGTCGCCGACGAAGCCCGTGTAGGCGTCGAGGTCGTGGCCGGCCCAGGGCAGGAACCACACGACCCGGTCGCCCAGGTGCCGGCGCAGGGGCTCGGCGGCGTGCGCGAACGGGACCTCGGCGCCGGGCGGGCGGGAGTTGGAGAACAGGAGGACGTCGGCGGGCACGCCGCGATCCTGGCCGCTCCCCGCGCCGGGCCGACGCACGGGGTGGTGTCAGCGTGGGGGCCATGCTGACGTTGGACGTCAGCTTTTCCACCAGCTCGAGACTCGGCGGCCCCACCAAGATCGTGGGGGCTTTCCTGACATCTGACGTCAGCATGGCCCCCAGGCTGACACTCGCTCAGGACACCGGCGCCCGGGGTGGGACGGCGGGGGTGCCCAGCGGCACGAGGCGCAGGGCGCCCGGGGCGTCGGGCGGCACGACGGGATTCTGCGGCGCCACCGGCTCCACGCGGCTGTAGGGCGTGCCGAGCTCCGGGCGCGGGTCGCGCTCGCCCTTGTTCGGCCAGAACGCCATGGCGCGCTCGGCCTGGGCGGTGATGGTCAGCGACGGGTTCACGCCCAGGTTCGCCGAGAGCGCCGAGCCGTCGACGACGTGCAGGCCGGGGTGCCCGTAGAGCCGCTGGAACCCGTCGATCACCCCGGTCTCCGGGGACGGGCCGATCGGGCAGCCGCCGATGAAGTGCGCGGTCATCGGCATGTCGACCGCCTCGCCCCAGGTGCCGCCGGGGTCGCCGTCGATGATCTCGGCGATCCGCCGGACGGTGTCGTTGGCGGCCGGGATCCACGTCGGGTTCGGGGTGCCGTGGCCCTGGCGCGAGACGAGCCGGCCGAAGCGGCGCCGGACGGTGATCGAGTTGTCGAGCGACTGCATGACCAGCGCGATCACCGTGCGCTCCGACCAGTGCCGCTTGTCCAGCGAGCGGGCGAACGTGCGCGGGTGCCGGGCGATCGCGCCGAGCAGCCGCAGCGCGCGCGGCACCCGCCCGCCGCCGTCGGTCATCAGCGTCGTCAGCAGGCCCATGGCGTTGCTGCCGTAGCCGTACCTGCAGGGCTCGATGTGCGTGTCCTCGTCGGGGTGCCAGGACGACGTGATCGCGACGCCGCGGGTGAAGTCGCGGGGCCCGCCGCGCTCCGGGGCCCGCCGGGCCATCGCCCCGACGAGCGCCTCGGAGTTGGTGCGCGTCAGCTCGCCGAGCTTCCGCGAGATGCGCGGCAGCACGCCGGTGTCGCGCAGGCGGTGCAGCAGCGTCTGCGTGCCCCAGGTGCCCGCGGCGAACACGACGTGCTCGGCGCGGTAGGTCGTCCGGCCCCGCGTCAGACCAGCACGCCGATAGGGTGTCGCCCGGGTCTCGACGGCGTACCCGTCAGCGGTCGGGCGGACCGTGCGCACCGTCGTCTCCGGGTGCACCGTCGCGCCCGCCTGCTCGGCCAGCGCGAGGTAGTTGGTCTCGAGGGTGTTCTTGGCGCCGTGGCGGCAGCCGGTCATGCACTCGCCGCACTCCAGGCAACCGGTGCGCGCGGGCCCCGCGCCGCCGAAGAACGGGTCGGGCGACGTCACGCCCGGGCCCTCACCGAAGTACACGCCGACCTGCGTCGGGCTGACCGTGTCGCCCCGCCCGCGCTCCTCCGCGACCTGGCGCATGACGACGTCCGACGGCGTCACCGACGGCTGCGTGACGACGCCGAGCATGCGGGTCGCCTGGTCGTAGAACGCGTCCAGCTCGTCGCGCCAGTCGGTCATCGACGCCCACTGCGGGTCGCGGTAGAAGGCGTCGCTCTTCGGCCGGTAGAGCGTGTTGGCGTAGTTCAGCGAGCCGCCGCCGACGCCCGCACCGGCGAGCACGAGCACGTCGCGCAGCACGTGGATGCGCTGGATGCCGTAGCAGCCCAGGCGCGGCGCCCACAGGAAGTTGCGGATGTCCCACGACGTCCTCGGCAGCGTCTCGGGCGTGAACCGGCGGCCCGCCTCGAGGACGCCGACCCTGTAACCCTTCTCGGCGAGCCGCAGCGCCGTGACGCTGCCGCCGAAGCCGGATCCGACGACGAGCACGTCGTAGGGATCGGAGGGGTGCTCCTCCTGACGTGGTGGCATCCCGGGAAGGTAACCCGCCGGTAGCTGTGAAAGAAGGTCACAGGTACACGGTGTCCTGCTCGTCACGCCGTCGGGGAACGGCCAGGAACGGCTAGGGCACGACGAGGACCTTCCCCACCGCCCCGTTCTCCACGGCCTCGTGCGCGGCGACGATGTCGCCCAGGCCGTAGCGGGTGATCGGCAGCGGCGAGAGCGCGCCGGTGCCGGCGGCGTCGGCGGTCCAGGCGACGGCGGCGCGCAGCTGGTCGTCCGGCACGCCGTAGAGCAGCACGTAGCTGATCGAGGCGTTGGCGACCATGAATCGCCGGGTCGGGATCACCGGGTCCTCCGGCTCGTTGGCGTACACCGCGATGACCGTGCCCGCCCCGGCCACCGCGAGGTCCAGCCCGAGGTTGGCGCCGAGGGCGACCTCGACGATGCGGTCGACGTGGTCGGTGAAGCCCTTCACCTGGTCGACGGCGTTCGGCTCGCGGTAGTTGACGACGAGGTCGGCGCCGGCCGCGCGGGCCAGCTCGCCCTTCTCGTCCGAGCTCACCGTGGTGACGACGCGGGCGCCGGCGTGCTTGGCCAGCTCGATCGCGTAGTGCCCGACCGCCCCGGCCCCACCCGCGACCAGCACGGTCCGGCCGACGAGGGCCGCGCGATCACCGCTGCCGCCGACGAGCAGGCAGTGCGCCGCGGTCACGGCCGGCACGCCGAGGCAGGCGCCCAGCTCGTCCGGCGCGTCCCCGGGCAGCGGGCGGACGTGCGCGACGGGCAGCACGGAGTACTCGGCGGCGGTGCCGTAGCGGTTGCCGAAGGCGCTCAGGAAGAGCCATACGCGCTCGCCGACGGCCGGGGATTCCACGCCCTCGCCGACCGCGTCGACCACACCGACGCCGTCCTGGTGCGGGATCTGGAAGTCCTGGGGCTCCTGCCCGGTGAGGCCCGCGCGGGTCTTCCAGTCCGTGGGGTTCACCCCGGAGCCGGTGATGCGGACCCGGACCTCGCCGGGGCCGGGCTCGGGGGTCTCGACGTCCTCGACCGAGAGCACCTCGGCGGCCGGACCGGTGCGGCGGTAGATCGCAGCCTTCATGACGGGCCTGTGCCCCGGAACCGCCCGCGCTATCCGGCCGCCGCCTCGTGCAGTGCGCCGAAGGCCACGGCCAGGGTCGCCGGCGTGTGGTGGGCGTTGAGGCCGCTGGGGTTGGGCAGCACCCACAGCCCCGTCGGGCCGAGCGTGCGCTCCTGGCGCCCCGCGACGGCGCGGCGCTCGCCGAACGCGACGCGGTAGGCCCCGATCCCGACGACGGCGAGCCAGGCCGGACGGACCTCCGCGACCAGGGCGCGCAGCCGTTCGCCGCCCGCGACCAGCTCGGCGTCGTCGAGCTCGTCGGCCCGCGCCGTGGCCCGCGGCGCCACGTTGGTGATGCCCAGGCCGAGCGACGGCAGCAGCCCCTGCTCGGACGGGGCGAGCAGGCGCGGGGTGAAGCCGCCGGCGTGGAGCGCAGGCCAGAAGCGGTTGCCGGGGCGGGCGAAGTGGTGCCCGGTGGCCGCGGACACGAGGCCGGGGTTGATGCCGCAGAAGAGCACCCGCAGGGGCGGGTCGTCGGGGCCGGGCAGGACGTCGGGCAGGAGGCGGGTCCGGGCCGCCTCCAGTTCCGCGGGCGTGGGGACGGGCACGCGCACGAGTATCGCCGCCCGCCGTCCCCATCGCCCGGATGCGTCCCCAGGTCGCGCAGGCCCCGGATCCGCCCGCGGCTGCCGTGCGTCGGAACCGGTGTGGACGAACAGGACGGGCCGGTGGTGCGGCCCGAGGAGCTGCTGGGAGCGGGACGGGCGTGCGTCACGGCGGCGCTCGCCGTCCCCGTCACGGCGACGGCCGGGGCGGTGCGGGGCACGGAGGTCCTCCCCGGGGGACGGGCGGGGCCGGCGGCCGCGGCGCTCGCCGACCGCTGGGAGGTCGCGGTCGCGCTGTGGAGCGCCGACGTCGTGGCCCACGGCGAGGCGCTGGCCGCGGCGGGCGAGGCCTACGCGGCGGGTGACGGGGACGCGGCGGCCGTCCTCGCTGCGCCGTGACCACGACCCTGCCCGGCGCCGCGGCGGCGCGGCTCGCCGCCGCGCGGGCGGCGCTGGCCCGGGCCGGCGAGGTGCTGGCGGGGCCGGTGCCCGGGTGGCGAGGCGCGGCGGCGGGCGCGGCCACCGGCTCGCGGACGTCGCTGCGGGAGCGCCACGCCGCGCTGCTCGCCGACGTCGACGGCGTGCTCGCCGCGCTCGGGACCGCGGCTGTGGCCCTGGCCGGCGGGGCGGCGCCTGCCGCGGTGGACGCCGCGCTCGCCGGGGCCCTCGACGGCGCCGGACACACGCCCGCGGGCCCGCCGCCGGGCGGCGTGACGGGAACCCGCGGGCCCGATCCCGGCGAGGTCGCCCGGTGGTGGGCGGGACTCGACCCCGACGCCCGGGCGGTCCTCGAGCGCGAGCGCCCGTCGCTGGTCGGCGGCCTCGACGGGCTCCCGGCCGCGGTCCGGGACCGCGCCAACCGCGTGCTGCTCGCCGGTGCCCAGGAGGACGCGCGGCGCGAGGAGCAGGCCGTGCGGGACCGGCTCGTGCGCACGGCCGACCCGGTGGAGCTCGCGTCGATCGGGTGGGAGCTGTACGAGGTGCGGGCGCGGCTCGCGCGGCTGGGGGCAGTCGCCGCCGCGGTCGACCCGCCGGGCCGGACGTTGCTGGACCTCGAGGTCGACCCCCGGGCCGACGCCGGGTCGGGTGTCCGCGCCGCCGTCGCGCGCGGCGACGTCGACGCGGCCGCCCACGTCGGGGTGTTCACGGCCGGCTTCACCACCGGCGTGGACGAGCTGCCCCGCCGTCTCGGAGAGCTGGACGTGCTGGCCGCCGCGGCGGGGCCAGGCACCGCGGCGGTGGCCTGGTACGGCTACGACGCGCCACAGGCGCACGAGGTGGCCGATCCCGACCGGTCGGTGCTCGGCCGGGCGCCCGCCGGCGAGGGCGCCCCGAGGCTTGCGTCGTTCCTCGACGGCCTCGACGCCGCCCGGCCGGGGCGCGAGGCCCACGTGACGGCGATCGGGCACTCATACGGCTCGGTGGTCACCGCCGCCGCCGTGGCGCCGGGAGCCGCCGACGGCGTCGACGACGTCGTGTTCCTCGGCAGCCCGGGGGTCGGGGAGGTGCCGGGACGCCCGCCGGGGCACGCGTGGGTGGTGGAGGCCGCGGGTGACCCGGTCGCGGACACCGCGTGGTTCGGCCCGGACCCCAATCGCATGCCGGGCGTCACGGGGCTCTCGGCGCGCGAGGTGGTGCTGCCGGACGGGCGGGTGCTCGCCGAGTCACGCGGCCACGGCGCCTACCTCACGCCGGGCACCACGAGCGCGGCGAACGTGGCCGCGGTGGTGGGTGGTCGACAGCAGGACGCGGTCCTCGACCGGGGGGTCGGCGCCGGGGACCGGTTGCGTCGCCTGGTGGGCGGGTGAGCCGGGTGCGCGCACGCCGACGGCCCGTCCCCGGTCCGGGGAGGACCGAGGACGGGCCGTGCCGACGAGCGTGCTGCGGGGGGCGGGTTAGTCCTTGCCGCCCGTGGCGGGCTTGTCGGAGGACACCGCGCCGTTCGGGCTGGTGCCGCTCACCGCGTCGGTGGCGGTGTGGGTCGGGATCTCCTGGGCGCTCGCGGCGGGCGACGTGGGCGTCGCACCGGAGACCGGGCCGGCCGACGTGGCCGGCTTGGGGCGCGGGGCCGGCGGCGGCGGGGGCGGCAGCTCCGGCTCGCGGCGCGTGGCCACGACCGCGATGCCGGCGCCGAGCACGGCGAGCACGACGAGCCAGAGGCCCCAGCGGCGACTCTTCTTGGGCTCCTCGGGCTCGATGCGGGCCGCGAGCTCCTTGCGCGCCGTGGTCAGGCCGTCCTCGAGCTGGCCGCGCACGGTGTCGCCGAGGTCGCGCAGCTCGTCCGCCGAGGTCGGCACGGCCGACTTCTCGAGGCGCTTGCGGGCGTCCTTGGCGTAGGCCTGGGCCTGCTTGCGGGCGTCCTTCGCGGCCTTGTTGGCGCGCTTGCGGGTCTCCGCGCGGGCCTCCTGGGCGCGCTTGCGGGCCTCCTCCTGCGCCTCCTCGGCACGCTGGCGGGCCTCGGCGCGGGCGTCGAGCACCCGCTGACGGGCCTCGTCGGCGGCGTTGCGGACGTCCTTGCGGACCTCGGCGCGCTTCTTCTGGCCCTGCTTGCGAGCCTTCTCGCGGTCCTTGCGGGCCTGGTCAGCGGCCTTCTGGGCGCGCTTCTCGGCCTTCTTCCGGGCCTTGCGGCCCTCCTTGCGCAGATCGTCCAGGTCCTCCCTGGCGCCGATCAGTGTCTTGCTGCTCAAGAAACGTCACCTCACTCGTCGGTGGGGCGGCCATGATGCCCCGGCCCCACTTGTGCAGGTGCCCGACCCGCCGGGACGTCACACCCGCTACTCCATTCGAAGGTCCTCACAGTCCTAGTGGCACGATGGGCCCGTGACCTCCGCCGACACCCCGACCGCAACGCTGCACACCTCCAACGGGGACATCACCGTGCGGCTGTTCCCCAACGAGGCGCCCCAGACCGTCGCGAACTTCACGGGCCTGGCCACCGGCGAGCAGTCGTACAGCGAGCCCAACGCCAAGGGTGGCAGCTCCGGACCGTTCTACGACGGGACCATCTTCCACCGCGTCATCGCGGGCTTCATGCTGCAGACCGGTGACCCCACGGGCACCGGCCGCGGCGGGCCCGGCTACAAGTTCGCCGACGAGTTCCACCCCGACCTGCGCTTCGATCGGCCCTACCTGCTGGCGATGGCCAACGCGGGGCCCGGCACCAACGGCTCGCAGTTCTTCATCACGGTGGCGCCGACGACCTGGCTCAACCGCAAGCACACGATCTTCGGCGAGGTGGCCGACCAGTCCTCGCGCGACGTCGTCGACTCGATCGCGGCCACCGCGACCGGCCCCGGCGACCGTCCGGTGCAGGACATCGTCATCACCTCGATCGAGATCGCCTGAGGAGCTCGGGCGTGAGGACGCCGTGACCACGCCGGGACCCCCGGGATCCCCGGGATCCCGGCCCACGGCGGGGCCGGACGCGGCGCCGCACTGCGTGCGGCACCCCGACCGGCCCACCGCGCTGGCCTGCACCCGGTGCGGGCGGCCGGCGTGCCCGGACTGCCTGCGCCCGGCGCCGGTCGGCGCGCACTGCGTCGACTGCGTCGCGGAGGCCGCCCGCACGACCCGGGCCCCGCGCACCGTCGGTGGCGGGCGCGCCCGTCCGGACGCGACGCCGGTCGTGACGATCACCCTCGTCGCCGTCAACGTCGTCGTTTTCGTGCTGACGGCCCTCTCGGCGGGCAGCGCGTGGGCGAACTACACGTCGCCGTGGGTCGAGGCGACCTGGCTCGTGCCCGCCGACGTCGCCGCCGGGCAGTGGTGGCGGCTGGTGACCGCGGGCTTCCTGCACATCGGTCCGCTGCACGTCGCGGTCAACATGTTCGCGCTGTGGGTGCTGGGCCGGGACCTCGAGCTCGTCCTCGGCCGGCTGCGGTACGCGCTGCTCTACGGGGTCTCGCTGCTCGGCGGATCCACGGTGATCATGCTGTTCGGTGACCCCGACCGGCCCGTCGCCGGCGCCTCCGGAGCGGTGTTCGGCCTGATGGGCGCGCTCGTCGTGGTGCTGCGCCGACTCCAGCTCTCGCCGACGCCCGCGCTGCTGACCATCGGGCTGAACGTCGTGCTGACCTTCACGATCCCGGGGCTGTCGGTGCTCGGGCACCTCGGCGGGCTCGTCACCGGCCTGCTCGTCGCCGCCGCGCTGGTGCACGGCCCGGCGCGGTCAGACCCGCGGGCCGGGCTCTGGGCCGTCGGGGGGATCGCCGCCGTGCTCGTCGTCCTGGACGTCCTCCGGGTGCTCACCCTCTAGATCGGGCCGGCCCGCCGCCCGGCGTCCCGCGCGGGCGCGGTGGCGCTGCAGCGACTCGGCGACGTCCACCGGGTCGGTGCCGAGCTCGAGGCGGCCGAGCACGAGCAGCCGGTCGGTGGGCTCGGCGTCCGGGCCGCCGTCGCGCGCCTCCACCTCGAGGTAGGCCGCCGGCAGGCCCATCCGTCGCATCCGCACGACGCGCACGGCGTCGATGTGCTCCCACGGCCACCGTCGGGTGCCGGTGATCCCGCGCAGCGCGAGGCCCGCGTCGTCGACCCGCAGCCGGGGCCGGGCGATCGCGCCGACGGCCGTGACGGCCAGGACCGCGAGGGCGGCGAGCCCGACGAGCAGGCGACCCGGCGGATCCGTCGCCGCGACGGCCCACGCCCCGAGCCCGAGCGCGGCCACGGCGCCCATGACGACCGCGGCCCACGGGGCCGCCCACTGCGAGGGCTCGCTCACGACGACTTGTCCACAGGGCGTGTCCACAGCGGTGGACGAATCACAGCGGTGTGGTTCAGCGCCACTTCATGGTCATCAGCAGCGAGACCACGATGAGCCCGAAGCCGATGAGGAAGTTCCAGGGCCCGAGGTCCTGCATGAAGGGGATCGACTCGGAGGCGAGGTAGTTGACCACCAGCCACGCCAGCCCGAGCAGGCCGACGCCGAGCATGACCACGACGTACGCCGGGTGCGACGGGCCTGCGGGGGCGGGCCCGGCCTTCGGCGGCGGGGTGTAGGCCGGCTTGCGGCGGACCTTGGACTTGGGCACGTCGGCTCCGATCGGGCGGGATTGCTCACCGCAGTCTAGTGCACCCGGCCCTGCCTCCCGGGGCCGTACGCTCGGGGTATGCGCGTCCTGGTCGTCGACAACTACGACAGCTTCGTCTACAACCTCGTCCAGTACCTCGCACAGCTCGGCGCCGACCCGGTGGTGCTGCGCAACGACGCCGACAGCGTGGTCGACCTCGTCGACGAGGTGGACGGCGTGCTGGTCAGCCCCGGTCCCGGCACCCCCGACGACGCGGGCGCGAGCAACGACGTCATCCGGCGCTGCGCCGCCGTCGCCCGCCCCGTCCTCGGGGTCTGCCTGGGCCACCAGGCGTTGGGTGCGGTGCACGGCGCCGTCGTCGAGCGCGCCCCGGAGCTGCGGCACGGCAAGACGTCGCTGGTGCACCACGAGGGCGCCGGCGTGCTCGCGGGCCTGCGCACCCCCTTCACCGCCACGCGCTACCACTCGCTGACGGTGCGGCCCGACACGCTGCCCGCCGAGCTGGAGCCGACGGGCTGGACCGAGGACGGGGTGCTCATGGCCATGCGCCACCGCGAGCTCCCGCTCGAGGGCGTGCAGTTCCACCCCGAGTCGGTGCTCACCGAGGACGGCCACCGGCTGCTCGCCACGTGGATGGACGCCTGCGGCCACCCCGTCGACGACGGGATCGTGCACGACCTCACCGAGGGCCTGCGCGCGCTGGCCCTCGCCGCCGCCCCGCCCGCCTAGTTCCCGGGGAAGAGCCCGCCGCCGAAGCCGCCGTCGCTGCCCCTGGAGCCGACGACCACCTGGATCGTGGCGCCGGCCTCGGCCTCGCTGCCCGCGGTGGGGTTCTGGCTCAGGATCTTGCCGACCTGGGACTGGTCGGACACCTGTTGCGAGGTCTGGGAGATCGAGCCGTTGAAGCCGGCCTGCGACAGGGTCTGCGCGGCCTCCGACGGCGTCTGGCCGACGACCGACGGCACGGACACCGTGTTCCCGCGCGAGACCTCGAGCGTGACGCTCGAGTTGCGCGACACGGTGGCGCCGGCGCCCGGCGAGGTGTCGGTGACCGTGCCGGCCGGTCTGCTGTCGTCGACCTCGGAGACGGTCACCCGGAGCCCGACGCCCTCGAGGGTCGTCGTCGCCGTCTGCCGGTCCTGACCGACGACGTCGGGCACGCGCAACGTTTCGCGCTGCCGGCCGATCGTCAGCAGCACCGGGGTGCCCGGGGTGAGGAACTGCCCGGCCGCCGGTTCCTGGGAGAGCACACGGCCGACCTGGTTCTCGTCGTCGACCTCGCGCTGCTGCGGCACCGGGGCGAGGCTCAGACCGAGCCGTTGGACGGTCGCCTGGGCCTCGTTGGCGGTCTGGCCCTGCAGGTCGGGGACCTGGACGGGGTCGGGCCCGCGTCCGACGCGGAGCTCGACGACGCTGCCCGGCGCGACCTCGATGCCCTCGGTGGGGTTGGTGGTGATCACCTGGCCGACCTGGTTCGGCGGCGACGCGACCGGGACGACGGTCGGGCGCAGCCCCGCGGTGGACAGCGACTGCAGCGCCGCGGCCTGCGGCTGGCCGACGACGGTCGGCACCGCGATCGTGTTGGCCGACGGCGCGAACAGGAAGTACGCGCCCGCGAGGGCGGCGAGCAGCACGAGCACCGCGGTGAACGCGATCGCCCGCCGGCGGCCCCGCTTGCGCCGGGCCTCCGACTGCTCGGCCTGCCACTGCTCGAACTCGTCGACCTCGTCGTCACGGCCGCCGTAGCCGCCGTCGTACGGCGCGACCGGGTGGCTCCCGGTCATGTACTCGGTGTGCTCCTCGGCCGTCATCACCATCGGCGCACCGGGGCGCTCGCCGTTGAGGACGCGGTAGAAGTCCTCGCGCATCTCGTCGGCGCTCTGGTAGCGGTTCGCCGGGTTCTTGGCCAGGGACTTCAGCGTCATCGCGTCGAGCTCCGGCGGCACCCGCGGGTTGATCTCCGACGGGGCCGGCGGGTCCTCCCGCACGTGCTGGTACGCGATCGCGACCGGGCTATCGCCGGTGAACGGCGGCCGGCCGGTGAGCAGCTCGAAGAGCACGCAGCCGGTGGCGTACACGTCGGAGCGGGCGTCGACCGACTCCCCGCGGGCCTGCTCGGGGGAGAGGTACTGGGCCGTGCCGATCACCGCGGCGGTCTGGGTGACGGCGGGCTGGGCGTCGGAGAGCGCGCGCGCGATGCCGAAGTCCATCACCTTGACCGCGCCGGCAGGCGTGATCATGATGTTGGCCGGTTTCACGTCGCGGTGGATGATCCCGTGCCGGTGGGAGAAGTCCAGGGCCGCGCAGACGTCGGCGAGGACCTCGCAGACGCGGGAGGGCTCCATGGGGCCCTC
Source organism: Actinomycetospora sp. NBC_00405 (assembly GCF_036044095.1). NCBI lineage: Bacteria > Bacillati > Actinomycetota > Actinomycetes > Pseudonocardiales > Pseudonocardiaceae > Actinomycetospora > Actinomycetospora sp. NBC_00405. Next base: position 4,063,420 of record NZ_CP107938.1, on the reverse strand, counting down.
GGCCCTGACGATGTCGCGCAGCGTCCGGCCCGCCACGTACTCCATGACGATGTAGGGCAGCGGGACGTCGTCGGAGGGCGCCTCGCCGGTGTCGTAGACCGCGACGATCGCCGGGTGGTTCAGCGCCGCCGCGTTCTGGGCCTCGCGGCGGAAGCGGATCTGGAACTGGGGGTCGCGCGCGAGGTCGGCGCGCAGGACCTTGATGGCCACGTCCCGGCCCAGGCGGACGTCGCGCCCGCCGTGCACCTCGGACATCCCGCCGTAGCCGAGCGCCGGGCCGAGCTCGTAGCGCTCGGACAGCAGCCGCGGGGTGGTCATCCTCAGAACTCCTGACAGGTGACGGACACGGTCTCACCGCGCGGTACGTCACCCGTCGGCGACAGGTAGAGCACCCGGCACCGGGACGGGTCGTTCGGCTCGCCGCCGAGCACGGTGCCGATCTCCGCCTCCAGGCCGACGTCCTGCAGGGCGGCCGCCGCCACCGACGCCGGGCGCCCGACGTAGTCGACGGGGTTGACCGACACGCCGTTCGCGGCCGACGAGCTCGTCGTGGTCCGCGACGTCCGGGTCGTCGTCGTGGGTCGGGGCGTGGTCGTCGAGGACGCCGCCGTGGTCTCGGTGGGCGGGGGCGGGGCCGAGGTCTCCGCCGAGTTGATCACCCAGAACACCCCGGCGACCAGGAGCAGGGCCACGACCGCGAGCGCGGCCACCGCGCCCCACGGTCCGCGGCGACGGGGCTCCTCGGGTCGGGACGCCCACCGGTCGGGACCGTCCTGGCCGCGCGGCGGCGACGGCTCGCGCGACATCGCGGGCGCCACCCGGGTCTGCGGGTTGACCCGCTCGGTCGGCGCGGAGCCGGCACCGGGCAGGGGGAGCGGCTCGCCGCGCCGGACGGCGGCGACGGCCTGGGCGAACTCGCCGCCCGTGGCGTAGCGCTGGCGCGGGTCCTTGGCCAGGGTCGCCTCGATGAGCTGGCGGACCACGGGCGGGACGTCGTTCGGCAGCGGCGGCAGCGGGTCGCGGATGTGCATCATCGCGACCGTGACCGCGTTCTCCGAGAGGTACGGGCGGCGCCCCGCCAGGCACTCGTAGCCGACCACGCCGAGCGAGTAGACGTCCGAGGCCGGGCCCGCGTCGCCGCCGCCGGCCTGCTCGGGAGCGATGTAGTGCGCGGTGCCCATGACCATGCCCGACCGGGTCACCGGGGCCGCGTCGACGGCCTTGGCGATGCCGAAGTCGGTGATCTTCACCTGGCCCGCGGGCGTCACGAGGATGTTGCCCGGCTTGACGTCGCGGTGGACCAGCCCGCGCTCGTGCGCGGCCTCGAGCGCCCACCCGCTCTGCTCGAGGATGTCGAGCGTGTAGTCGACACCGAGGCGCCCGTGGACGGCGAGGATCTGGGCCAGCGGCTCGCCGCGGACCAGCTCCATGACCAGGTAGGCCGTCGGCACCTGCACGGTGCCGTTGGCCGTCGACCACTCGGTGGTGGTCTCGCCGTAGTCGTGGACCGCGGTGATGCCCGAGTTGTTCAGCGAGCCGGCCGTGCGCGCCTCGGTGCGGAAGCGGTGCAGGAACTCGGGGTCCCCGGTGAGCTCGGCTTTGAGGATCTTGACGGCGACCGTGCGCCCCAGCCGGGAGTCCTCGGCCTCCCACACCTCGCCCATGCCGCCGACGGCGATGCGCCGCCCGAGCCGGTAGCGGTCGCCGATCAGCGAGCCCGTCGTCGGCGCCATCAGCCGTCACCCCCCAGGGCGGCGGCGATGACCGCACGGCCGATCGGCGCGGCCACCGAGCCGCCGGTGGCCTCCTCGCCGCGGTTCCCGCCGCGCTCGACGATGACCGACACCGCGATCTGCGGGTTCGGTACCGGGCCGAAGGCGTCGTACCAGGTGTGCGGGGGGTTGGTCTTCGGGTCGGCGCCCCACTCGGCGGTGCCGGTCTTGGAGGCGATCTGGACGCCGGGGATCTTGCCGTCCCCGGAGCCGTTGTTCTCCGACCCGATCATGAGCTGGGTCAGGGTGTCCGCGGTGGACTGCGAGAACGCCCGGGCCAGCCGGTCGGGCTCGGTGGTGTCGACGGTCGAGAGGTCCTGGCCCTGGATCTGGGACACGGTGTTCGGGGTCATCGGGACGCCCCCGTTGGCCACCGTCGCCGCGATCTGCGCGTTCTGCAGCGGCGTGAGGCGGACGTCGCGCTGGCCGATGCCGGACTGGGCCACCGACGCGCCGTCGTCGAGGTCGCCGACCTGCGAGGCCTGCACCGGCATCGGGACCGTGAGCGCCGCGTTGTTGAAGCCCAGCGAGGTGGCCATGCCCCGCAGCCGGTCGGCGCCGACCTGCACGGCGAGCTGCGCGAACGGCCCGTTGCAGGACTTCGCGAACGCGGTGGCGAACGGGACGGTCGCGCCGGGCCCGCACGGCTTGCCGTCGTAGTTCTCGAGCTGCGTCGTCGAGTCGGGCAGCGTGATGCGCGGAGCCGCGGTCACCGGGGTCTGCGGGGTGATCGCACCGGCCTCGAGCGCGGCCGCCGTGTTGACGATCTTGAAGGTCGAGCCGGGCGGGTAGGTCTCGTTGATCGCGCGGTTGGTCAGCGTCGGCGGCTCGGCCTCGGTGAGGTCCTCCCACGCCTCCTGCTGCGTCTCGCCGTTGTGGCTCGCCAGCGGGTTCGGGTCGTACGACGGCGTCGAGACCATCGCGAGGATCTCGCCGGTCTGCGGCCGGATCGCGACGACCGAGCCCTGGTAGTTCCGCGAGGTCATGGCCTCGTAGGCCGCCCGCTGGATCCGCGGGTCGATGCTCAGCACGACGTTGCCGCCCGCCGGGTCCCGGCCGGTGACGGCGTCGGAGATGCGGCGCACGAACAGGCGATCGTCGGTACCGTTGAGCACCGGGTCCATCGCGCGCTCCATGCCACCCGCGCCGTAGATCTGCGAGTAGTAACCGGTGACGGGCGCGTAGAGCGGGCCGTCGGTGTACTGGCGCAGGAAGCGCAGGCGGTCGCCCGGGTCGGGGCTCTCGACGCTCTGGGCGAGCACCTCGCCGCCGGCCGAGATCTGGCCGCGCTGGCGGGCGTACTCGTCGAGCAGGACGCGTGCGTTCCGGGGGTCGGCGCGGTACTCGTCGGCCTTGACGACCTGGATCCAGGTGGCCTGGCCCAGCAGCAGCAGGACCAGCACCATGACCGCGAGGGAGACCCGTCGCAGCGGGGTGTTCACTCTCCTCGGGTCCTTCCTCGCGGGGCGCGGCCCGTGGGGGCCGCCGGTCCGGCCGGCTCCTGGTGCTGCACGCCGGACGGTGGGGTGCGCACCTGGTCGCGTTGCACCATCTCGGTGCTGGCCTCGGCCAGGGGCGCGAGCGGCGCCGACGGCCCGGCCGCCGGGCTGGGCTTCTTCTCGCTCGCCGGCTGGCGGGCCGCGTTCGACACCCGCAGCACCAGTGCGACCAGCGCGTAGTTGGCCACGAGCGACGACCCGCCGTAGGACACGAACGGCGCGGTGATGCCGGTGTTCGGGATGAGGTTGATGACGCCGCCGACGACGACGAACACCTGCCACGCGAGGGCGAACCCGAGGCCCGCGGCGAGCAGCTTGCCGAACGTGTCGCGCACTGCCAGCGCGCTGCGCATCGCCCGGGTGGCGAGCAGGCAGTAGATGAGCAGCAGCGCCGCGATCCCGACGAGGCCCATCTCCTCACCCAGGGAGGTGAAGATGAAGTCGGTGCTGGCGAACGGCACGAGCTCGGGGCGCCCGGCGCCCAGGCCGGTGCCGCCGACCCCGCCGGTGGCCAGGCCGAACAGGCCCTGGCTGACCTGGAAGCCGCGACCGTTGAAGTCGGCGAAGGGGTCGAGCCACACCGAGACGCGGGTCTGGACGCGGGAGACGAACGTCCACGCCGCGAACGCGCCCGCGCCGAAGATGACCAGGCCGATGATCACCCACGAGATGCGCTCGGTGGCGACGTAGAGCATCACCAGGACGATCCCGAAGAACATCAGGGACGTCCCGAGGTCGGACTCGAAGACCAGCACCGCCATCGCGACGCCCCACGCCACGAGCAGGGGTCCGAGGTCGCGGGGGCGCGGGAAGGTCATGCCGAGGAACCGCTTGCCCGCGCTGGTGAACAGGTCGCGCTTCACCACGAGGAACGACGCGAAGAAGACGACGAACAGGATCTTCGCGAACTCGCCGGGCTGGATGCTGGCCGGCCCGAGACGGATCCAGATGCGGGCGCCGTTGACCTCCGAGAGCGAGGCCGGCAGCACCGCGGGCAGGGCGAGCAGCACCAGGCCGACGAACCCGGCGGTGTAGCCGTAGCGCGCGAGGGTGCGGTGGTCGGGCACGAGGACGAGCACGCCGACGAAGAAGACGATGCCGATCGCGGTCCAGCCGACCTGGCGCAGCGCCTCCTGGGTGGGCTCGTCGTTGCCGAGGCTGGCCGCGCGGGCGATCCGGGCGAGGTCGACCCGGTGGATCATGACCAGGCCCAGGCCGTTGAGCAGCGCAGCGAGGGGCAGCACCAGCGGGTCGGCGTACGGCGCGAACTTCCGGACCGCGACGTGGGCCGCGGCGAGGATCGCCATGTAGGCCGCGCCCAGGTACAGCAGTGTCCAGGTGAGCTCCTGCTCCTGGTTGGCCTCGACGAGCACCAGGGCGCCGGTGGTGATGACCGCGGCGAAGCCGAGCAGCGCGAGCTCGACCCCGCGACGCGTGGACACGGCGGCCGCGACCGCGGGCCGCATGGCCGTGCGGTCGGCCGGACGCTCGATCCCGGGGGCCCCGGCGGAACCGGGGCCGGCGCCGCCGGGAGCGGTCGGGCGCGTCACTACGGCACCTGGCGGCAGTCCCGCCCCGGGACCTGCGGCTCGGTCGTGGTGGGCGAGGCCACCGGGGCCGGACCGGCGACGCCGGGGGCGGCGGTGGGCGCGGGGACCCCGGGCTGCGGCGCACCGGCCGGCGGCACGGTGCCGGGCAGCACGGCCGGCTGGCACGGCGGGAGCATCTGCTCGGCGCTCAGGCGGGCGACGGTGGCGCGGGCGCCGTCCAGGTCCGCGACCCGGATGCCGTCACCGGAGAGCTGCTGGCGCGCGACGGGCGTGAGGTCGGCGACGCGCAGGCCGGGGTTCTCGACGACCTCCTGCAGCGTGACGCCGAGGAAGGTGCCGGGCACGCCCTGGTAGATCGCGACCTGGTCGCCGCTGCTCGCGACGTAGTACTGGTTGTCGACGTAGATCTTCGCCGCGATCACGGCGATGAGCGCGAGAGCGACCACGGCCAGCGCGGCGAGGGCCAGGCGCAGGCGTCCGCGCTTCGCGCCGCCCCGGCGCGGGGTCTCGGAGACCGCGGGCGCGGGCCGCGGTTCGGGCTCGCTGCGGGTCAGCGTCGCGGCGGAGGCGCGCGCGGCCGCGGAGTCCCCCGGCGGGCGGTCGGGGCGGCCGTCGCCGGCGGCGCCGCCGTAGATGGGGTCGTGCTCGCCGTAGTCGACGTCGACGACGTCGGCGACGATGCAGGTGACGTTGTCCGGGCCACCGCCCTTGAGGGCGAGCTCGATGAGCCGGTCCGAGCAGTCCTGCGGGTCGGTGATCGTCAGGGCCTCGGCGAGGGTCTCGGCGCTCACGACACCGGAGAGCCCGTCGGAGCACAGGAGGTACCGGTCGCCCGACCGCGCCTCCCGCACCGTGAGGGCGGGCTCGACGTCGTGGCCGGTGAGGGCGCGCAGCAGCAGCGAGCGCTGGGGATGGCTCGCGGCCTCGTCCTCGGTGATCCGGCCCTCGTCGATCAGGGACTGCACGAACGTGTCGTCGCGCGTGATCTGCGTCAGCACGCCGTCGCGGAAGAGGTAGGCGCGGGAGTCGCCGACGTGCACCATGCCCAGCCGGCTGCCGGCGAACAGCACCGCGGTGAGCGTGGTGCCCATGCCGTCGAGGTCGGGCTCCTCGCTGACGAGCTCGGTGATCGCGTCGTTGCCCTGGGCGGTGGCCTCGGCGAGCTCGCCCAGGAGGTCGTCACCGGGCTCGTCGTCGTCGAGCGGCACGAGGGCGGCGATGACCAGCTTCGAGGCCACCTCGCCGGCCGCGTGCCCACCCATGCCGTCGGCGAGGGCGAGCAGGCGCGGGCCCGCGTAGACCGAGTCCTGGTTGTTCTGCCGTACCAGGCCCCGGTCACTGCGAGCGGAGTAGCGCAGCACCAGGGTCACGGGACGATCCTGCACGGGAGGGGATGGGGGAACGACACCCGGGTCCGGATGACGGGTGTCTCCGCGGCGGAGTCGGGCGCCGCCGCGGTCATGACCGGAGCTCGATGACCGTCTTGCCGATACGGATCGGGGTACCGAGCGGCACGCGGGTCGGTCCGGAGACCTTGTTGCGGTCGAGGTACGTGCCGTTGGTGGACCCGAGATCCTCGACGTACCAGTCGTCGCCGGACTGGGAGATCCGCGCGTGCCGGGTCGATGCGTAGTCGTCGTCGAGCACGAGCGTGGAGTCGTCCGCCCGCCCGATCATGATCGGGCGGCCGTCGAGGGCGATACGGGTGCCCGCGAGGGCACCGGCGGTGACGATCAGGGCCTTGGGGCCCGAGCGACCGCCGCCGCGGGCCGGCTTGGACGTGCCCCCTCGCGGGGGTCGTCGGCCGCCGGGCGCCGCGGCCCGCAGACCCGAGGCCGCGTAGAGGTCGCTGCGCACGACCCGCAACGCGGCGAGGACGAACAGCCACAAGAGGGCCAGGAATCCGGCCCTCGTGATCTGGAGGACGAGTTCGGGCACGCCGTCGGGCCTTCGGACCTCAGCCCTGCGCGCGGAACAGCAGAGCCGAGTGGCCGACGCGGATGGTGTCGCCGTCGGCGAGCTGCCACGTCTGCACGGGCGTCCCGTTGACGGTGGTGCCGTTCGTCGACCCGAGGTCCGACAGGGTGGCCTGCTGGCCGTCCCAGTTGATCTCGAGGTGACGGCGGGAGACGCCGGTGTCGGCGAGGCGGAACTGGGCGTCCTGACCGCGGCCGATGACGTTCGAGCCGTTCACCAGCTGGTACGAGCGGTTCGAGCCGTCGTCCAGGGTCAGCGACGCGGTGAGCTGGCGGGTCTGGACGCCGCCGTAGCCGCCACCCTGCTGGCCGTACTGGTCGTAGCCGCCCTGCTGGGCGTACGGGTCGTACCCGCCCTGGCCGTACTGGCCGCCGTAGCCGCCACCCTGCTGGGGGTAGCCCTGGGGCTGGCCGTACTGGTCGTAGCCCTGCGGCTGGCCGTAACCCTGCTGGGGCTGGCCGTACTGGTCGTACCCCTGGGGCTGGCCGTAGCCCTGCTGCCCGTACTGGTCGTAGCCCGGCTGGCCGTAGCCCTGCTGGGGCTGCCCGTACTGGTCGTACCCGGGCTGGCCGTAGCCCTGCTGGGGCTGGCCGTACTGGTCGTACCCGGGCTGCTGGCCGTAGCCCTGCTGCGGGTAGCCACCCTGCTGCGCGTACGGGTCGTAGCCACCCTGCTGGGGGTAGCCGCCCTGCTGCGGGTAGCCCTGCGGCTGGCCGTACTGGTCGTAGCCGCCCTGCTGGGGGTAGCCGCCCTGCTGGGGGTAGCCCTGCTGAGGCTGGCCGTACTGGTCGTATCCGGGCTGGCCGTAGTTGCCGTCACGACCCTGCTGGTCGTCCGGGTAGCGGCCGGGTGCCTGACTCATGGGCTGTTCTCCTGCGGATCGGGGGCTCGCGGCCCGTCGCCGCGACGCGTCGGGGTCAACGGACGACCTGGTGCGGAACTGTCCCGTGTGCAGCGCGTCGGAACGCTCCAGAGAGACTACGACCTCACCGTAAGTCTCCCACCCGCCCTCCGTGAGGTGCTCCTCCACGACCTCGATGAGCGAGTGGGTGATGGTCTCCTCGTCGCCGGCCAGGCGTTCGTGGTCCGCGGGACTGAGCACCACCGTGTACTGATTGGGCGCCAAGCGGCGTCCACCTGCCAACTCTCGCACGCCGTCCTCCGCCTCACGGCGAAGACCCTGCGCGATCTCCTGCGGGACGACCTTGCCGCCGAACACGCGTGCGAAGGCGTCACCCACCAGACCTTCGAGCTTGCGCTCGAAGCGCTGTGCGCGCCCCACCGCGATCCCTCCTCGTCCGACACTCGCCCGGTCGCCTCGCATGACTGCTGCCCGGTCCGGAGTGTCGCCACACCGGCCGGGCAGTTCCGATGGTATCGGTCGCCGTCGCGACGGCGTGGACCTCCTTCAGGAAGGCCCCAAAGCCCCGTGCTAGCGTTCGAATCAGATCACTCGGGGCGAGTGGCGGAATGGCAGACGCGCACGGTTCAGGTCCGTGTATCCGAAAGGATGTGGGGGTTCAACTCCCCCCTCGCCCACCCCCCTCCGGTTCCACCCCGCGTGCCCTTCGGCACGTTCGTCGTCCCCCGCGTGTCGTCCGCCGCGGCCCGGACCCTCCTCCCCTCGGGGCGCCGTCCCGTACGCCCGGTGCGCCGGGCGGCCCTGAGCGTCGCGCCGACGCCCGCGTGCGGGACCCTGGGACCCTGCGGTTCCCACCCACCCCCGGAGAGGACGCCCCGGATGCACGACGCACGGCTCCTGCTCGAGCTCGGTGACGAGGCGGTCCGCCGTCTGGGTCGGCGCGGCTACGCGCTCGACCTGTCCGGCCTCGAGGCGCTGTCGTCGCGACGGGCGCGGGCCATCGGCGCGGTCGACGAGCTGCGCGCCGAGTCGAAGCGGGCCGCGGGCGAGGTCGGCAAGGCCGCGAAGAGCGGGTCGTCGTCGGCCGACGTCGACCGCCTCAAGGAGCGCGCCCGCGAGCTCAAGGAGCGCATCCGCGAGGCCGAGGAGGAGGTCGAGGCCGCGGAGGCCGCGCTGCGCGACCTGCTGCTCACCATCCCCAACCTCCCCTCCGACGACGCCCCCGACGGCGCCTCGGAGGCCGACGCCGTCGAGGTCCGCCGCGTGGGCGACCCCCCGGCGCTCGACGCCCCGCGCGACCACGTCGAGCTCGGCGAGGCGATGGGCATCCTCGACTTCGGCCGCGCGGCCAAGCTCTCGGGCGCCCGGTTCAGCGTCGCGCGCGGCCCGGGGGCGGTGCTCGAGCGGGCGCTGGCGACGTTCTTCCTCACTCTGCACACCGGCCGGCACGGCTACACCGAGTTCTCCGTCCCGTACCTCGTCACCGGGACCACGATGACGGGCACCGGCCAGCTGCCGAAGTTCGCGGACGACCTGTTCCGCACCGGCACCGACGAGCGCGATCTCTGGCTCATCCCCACCGCCGAGGTCCCGCTCACGGCGCTGCACGCCGACGAGATCCTCCCCACCGAGTCGCTGCCGCGGGCCTACACGTCGTGGACGCCGTGCTTCCGCTCCGAGGCCGGCTCCTACGGCCGCGACACCCGGGGCATCCTGCGGCTCCACCAGTTCTCCAAGGTCGAGCTGGTGCGGGTCTGCGCCGCCGAGGAGTCGGACGCCGAGCTCGAGACGATGCTCGCGCACGCCGAGGCGTGCCTGCAGGAGCTCGGGCTCGCCTACCGCGTCGTGCGCCTCGCGGCCGGCGACATGGGGTTCAACGCGCGGCTGACCTACGACATCGAGGTGTGGCTGCCGAGCCAGGGCACCTACCGCGAGATCTCGTCGTGCTCCGACTGCGGCACGTTCCAGGCCCGCCGCTCCGGCATCCGGTCGAAGGACGCGCAGGGCGGGCGGGGGCAGGTGGCGACGCTGAACGGCTCCGGCCTGCCGATCGGGCGGACCATGGCCGCGGTGCTCGAGCAGTGCCAGGCCGAGGACGGCTCGGTGACGCTGCCCGAGGTGCTCGTGCCCTACACCGGCTTCCGCCGGCTGCTGCCCGACGGCACCACGGAGTAGCTACCTCCGGATGGCCGCGAGCTGGTGCGCGTGGCCGACGAGGCGCCCGGCCGGGTCCCACACGCGGCACGTCTCGTGCATGCGGTCCGCGCCGGCGCGCTCGACCCACTGCACCACCCGCAGCGGGCCGGGCACGGGCGCCGCGACGACGTGCGCCGAGAGCGACATCGTCGGCGACCAGCCCGCGAGCCCCATGTCGAACGTGGCCGGCGGCAGGATGTCCAGCGCCACGAGCAGGCCCTCCGGGGTCCACGGCTCGCCGGAGTCCAGCGACACCCAGCCCGCGATGCGGCCCTCGCCGGACGGGCGGCCCTGCAGGAACCCGGTGGTCCGCGGGTCGAGCCGGGTGTCGACGACACCCATGATCGGCAACGAGCCGCGGCCGTCGTCCGTGGCCGTCGGGCTGCGTGGGCAGTCCTCGAAGGGCGTGAGCTCCGGTGGCCCGGGCTCGTGGTCGTCCGGCGACAGCGCGGCCGGCGGACCGAGCACGCAGGCCGCCTCGACGGCAGGCCCGTCCTGGTCGAGGCGCACCCGGAGCTGCGACGCCCCGCGCCCGAGCCGCAGGACGGTGACCTCCATGGTCGCCGGCCCGGGCTCGGGAGCCTGCAGGAACGTGCCGGTCACCGCCTGCGGGCAGGTGTGGTCCGGCCGCTCGTCGGCGATCGCCGTCCGGGCCGCACGCGCCAGCACGGCCAGCAGGTAGCCGCCGTGCAGCTTGGGTCCGATGCTCCATTGCTCGTCGAGCAGGATCGCGTAGTGACCGGGCCGCTCGGTCGGCTCGGGGCGCGTCGCCTTGTCGAACTCAGCCACTGTCGTTCTCCGCCGTGCCGAAGAGGTCGCAGGTCAGTCCTCCTTCGTCGGACTGCGCTGCGACCCCGGCGCGAGCGGCGGCGCCTGGCGGCGCCGAATCTGCGGCTCCTCGCCTCACGGCTGCGGCGGGCGCGGCCAGTCGGCGGCGTCGTCGCGCGGCGGGTGCGTGGGGCGTGTCGGCTCCGTCGTCGGCTCCGTCGTCGGCTCCGTGGTCGGCTCCGTGGTCGGCTCCGTGGCACCCCGGGTGGGCGGGCCGACGGGCCCGGTCGGGGGCTCGGTCGGGCCGGGGCCCGTCGTCGCGGCCCCGGGGCCCGCGGGCGCCCCCTGCGCGTGCGGCGGGGTCGCGTCCGGGGTCCCCGTCGGCGTGCTGCTGCCGGGGGGCTGGGTGCCGGCGGGGCGCGTGCCGGACGGCGGCGTCGCGGGCTCGGTGCCGTCGCCGGCCGTCGCCCCGGGCGCCTTCGGCTCGCCGGTGCCCTGCTTGGCGACCCGGCCGACGCCCTCGCCGACCTTGGCCTCCGCCTTGCCGATCCGATCGGCGTACTTGCCGCCGGTCTTCTGGTCGACCCAACGGGCCGCCTTGCCGACGGCGCCGAGGATGCTCTCCTCGTTGTCGGCGACCTTCTTGCTCGCGGTGTCGCGCAGGTCGTTGGCGAACTGCTTGCCCTGCTGCACGTAGTCGTCACGGCTCATGGGTCCTCCAGGCCAGCGGGGGTCCGAATTGGCACCGTACCCGCGGCACGACGGGGGCCACACCCGATCGGGAGCCGGTCCCGGCCCGGCCGTGCTGGTTCCGGAGGCACCCCGTGCGGCAGGGTGGCCGTCGGACGCGCCGGGCGGCCAGGCACGATGGGCGCAGGACAGCGGTCCGACGGACACCCGTGTCCGGAGGAGACGACGCCGACGCACAGGGTCGGCAGCACGTGGATCGAGGAGGCGCGCGGGCGTGAGTTCGACGGAGGCGGGCCCGCCACCCACCGTGGGCGGCGGGCGCTACACCCTCGGCGACCTCATCGGACGTGGCGGCGCGGCGGAGGTCTACCGGGCGCGTGACGAGCTGCTCGGGCGCGACGTCGCGGTCAAGCTCTTCCCGGCCGGTGTCGGCGAGGCCGACGAGTCCCGCCGGCAGCGCGAGGTCCAGACGCTGGCCGGGATGAACCACCCGGGCCTGGTGACGATCTACGACGTCGGCCAGGAGCGCGACCGCGCCTACTTCGTGATGCAGCTCATCGAGGGCGAGTCCCTCGCCGACCGCATCCGCACCGGGCCGCTCGCGCTCGGCGACGTGGTCGCCCTCGGCGCGGCGCTCGGCGACGCGCTCACCTACGTGCACCGTCACGGCGTCGTCCACCGCGACATCAAGCCCGGCAACGTGCTGCTCGACACCGACGGCCGCCCGCACCTGTCGGACTTCGGCATCGCCGTGCTCGCCGACGCCACGAACATCACCGCCACCGGCATGGTCATCGGCACGGCGTCCTACCTCTCGCCGGAGCAGGTGCGCGGCCAGCAGGTCGGCCCGGCGTCCGACGTCTACGCGCTCGGCCTCGTGCTGCTCGAGTGCATCACCGCGCGGCGCGAGTACCCGGGCAACGCCCTCGAGGCGGCCGTCGCCCGGCTGCATCGCGCGCCGGAGATCCCGCCCGAGCTGCCGGGGCCGCTGGGCGGCCTGCTCGCCGCGATGACGCGTGACGAGCCGACGGAGCGCCCGACCACCGAGCAGGTCGTCGGCGAGCTCCGCGCCCTGGCCCGCGAGGCCGGCATGGACGCCGAGACCGTGCTCGCCCCGGCGCCCGTCACCGGCAGCGGCGCCATGCGCACCACGGCGATGGGCACCGGTACCGGCCCCACCGCCTACGCCCCGATGGCCGGCCCGGCCACGGGTGGCGCGACGCGGCGGGTGGGCACGCCGCCCGGGGGCTACGGCCCGGCGGCCGCGTACGGCACGGCGGGCTACGGCGCCGCCGACCCGACGGCCCTCGTCGGCGGCCAGCCGGCCCCGGAGCAGCCGGCGCCGCGCCGCGGTCGCCGCGCCGCGGTCGTGGCCCTGCTCGCGCTGCTGCTCGCCGGCGGTGTGGGCGGCTACTTCCTGCTCTCGAACCGTGAGGAGGCGGCGCCGCCCGTGATCCCGGCCGCGCCCCCGGTCCTCAGCTCGAGCAGCACGACCACCACGCAGGAGGAGACGACCACGCGGTCGCGGCGCACCACCACCGTGGCGCCGACCACCACCGTGGCGCCGCCGCCCGTGACCACGCCGCCGCCGGTGCGGACGACCACGACGACCACGGCCGGAGGCGGCGGGGGCGGCACCGGCGGTGCTGGTGGCGGTGGCGGCGGTGGCGGCGGTGGCGGCGGCACCGACGACGGCGAAACGGTCGTCCCGCCGGTGCCGGAACCGGCCAACTGACCCTCGAGGCCGGCCGCGGCCTCAGGTCCCGACGTCGCCGAACTCGCCGGCGAGCACCCCGCGCCGGAAGGCCGTCCACTCGTCGTCGCGGAAGAGCAGCACGGCGTCCGAGGACGTCTCGCGCACGAGGCGCCCGCCGTCGTCGTCGGCCGTGACCTCCACCGCGCCGTTCGCGGACGGGGCGTCGTGCGCGACCTCGCGCAGGAACGCCGCCCACGCCGGCCCGTCGAGGTGCAGCACGGCGCCCTCGCCGTGGGACTTGGTGTCGCGCAGGTAGGTGGCGCCGTCGGCCTCGAGGACCTCGACGCAGCTCGCGCCGTTGGAGCTGAAGCTGGAGGTCCGCCATCCGTGCGTCATGGCCATGTGTCTCCTTGCACCGGGGGAGCGGTACGGCGACGACGGGCACCGGATCCGTCCGAACGGCTCAAGAGCCCAGCGCCGCACGGCGGTCTCGGATCACCTCCAGGGAGGCGTCCTCCGGCAGCGCCGCGTCGCGGAGTCTGACAGCGGCGGTGCGGTATCCGCCAATCCGGTCAGGGTCCTGGACGTACACGGCCCCGTCCTGGAACTCCACGTAACCGATCGATCGCGCAGCGTCGAAATCGAGGAGGGTGAACTCGCCGTCGAGCCCGTCATGGACGGCGACCGCGAGCGGCATCACCCGGATGGTCACGTTGTCCTGCGCCGAGAGGGTGAGCAGGTGGTCGAGCTGCTCGGCCATCACCGCGGGGCCGCCGACGAGACGGTCGAGGACCGTCTCCTCGATCACCGCCTCGTAGTGCAGCGGGCGCGCCCGGTCGTGCAGGCGCTGCTGGCGCGCGAGGCGCAGGCCGACGACGCGCTCCACGTCGACCACCGGCACGCGCAGGGGATCGACGAGCAGGGCCGTGGCGTAGGCGCGGGTCTGCAGCAGCCCGTGGAGCAGCAACGGCTCGTACGCGAACGACGCCGACGCCAGGCCCTCGAGGCCCACGAAGGTGCGCAGCCAGTCGGGCACGACGTCGGCGAACGGCGCCCACCACGTGCCGCGGTCGGCGGCCGACGCGAGCGACGCGAGGCGTTCCACGTCGCCCGGGTCGGCGCCGTAGGACCGCAGGAGCATCCCGACCTCGTCGGGGCGTTGCTGGTTCTTCCCCTGCTCCAGATAATTGATCTTCGCGTGGGTGCAGCCGAGCACCCGGGCCGCCGCCGACTGGGTGTGCCCGGCCTGTTCACGGGCGGCCCGGAGCTCATGACCGATCAACCAGCGCAGCGCGCTGGGATCGATCCGGTCGGGTCCGGCCCCGCTGCGGTCGACCACGCCCTCCCCCCGGGCCCCGCGACGCCACCGATCAGCGCCGTTCGTCCGGGAGGGTAGCCAGTGACGCCGACACCAACCCGGTGAACTACTCTTTGCTCTACATGTAACGCCACGGATGCGTGACGCGGAGGCCCCGGTGTCCGACCGTCGTGTGGAGCCTTCGGTGGACGCGGCACGCGCCGTGTTCCCCGGCGGGGACGCCTGGATCCTGCCCGCCGAGCCCGCCTACGGGGTCCTGACGACCACCGCCACCGGGCACCGCGCGACGCTCACGCACTGCCGCTGCGGGCTGCCGGTCAGCGGCGAGGGCTGGGACGTCGCCGTCGACCCCGAGCCCCTCGACGTCGTGGCCGTGACGGTGCTCGGCCAGGTGCCGGGCGTCGCCCGGTGGGACCGCGGTGCCGACGGGCTCTGGCACCCCGGTCGCTCGCGCTACCAGTCGCCGGGACCGTCCCTGCCCTGGCGCGCGCTCGGCGTGTGCGGGGCGTCGCGGCGCCACCGGGTCATCCCGGTGGCGAGCCGCCTGCGCTACTGACCCTGCGGATCTACGAATGGCGCCGGAACAGCGGCGCCCGGCCGGGCGGCTGCTCGACGTCCCCGGTCTCGGGGGCCGGCGGCACGTCGAGGGTCACCGGACCATCGACGCTCAGCGTGAACTTCTCGTCGTGGTGGCTGAGATCGAGGTCGTCGCCGTGCTCGAGGGTGTAGGTCGTCTCCCCGCCCGCGACGGCGATGTGCACCGAACGCCCGCGCCACTGGATGCGGAACCGCAGCCCGGAGAGCGCCTCGGGCAGGCGGGGTGCGAACGTCAGCCGCCCGTCGTGGGTGCGCATCCCGCCGAGGCCCAGCACGACCGCGGTCCAGGCGCTGCTCATCGCCGCGAGGTGCACGCCGTCGCGGACGTTGTGCTCGAGGTCGGCGAGGTCCATCTGCGCCGACTCGCACAGGTAGTCGTAGGCGAGGTCGAGGTGGCCGGTCTCGGCGGCCATCACGGCGAGCGTGCCGGGCGAGAGCGACGAGTCCCGGACGGTGATCCGCTCGTAGTAGACGAAGTTGTCGTGCTTCTGCTGCTGCGTGAACGCGTCCGGGCACTGGACCATGGCGAGGACCAGGTCGGGCTGCTTGACGACCTGCTTGCGGTAGAGGTCGAAGTACGGGTAGTTGAGCAGCAGGGGGTAGGAGTCCTCGGGCGTGTTCTCGAAGTCCCACACCGCGTGGCGGGTGAAGCCCTCGCTCTGCTGGTGGATGCCGAGGGCCTCGTCGAACGGGATCACCATCGCGGTCGCCGCACTGCGCCAGCTCGCGATCTCCTCGGGCGTCACGTGCAGCCTCTCGGCCTCGCGGGGCCAGCGCACCGCGGCGTCGGCCGCGCCGCGCAGGTTCTTCTGCGCCATGAGGTTCGTGTAGACGTTGTTGTCGGCCACCGCGGAGTACTCGTCGGGGCCGGTGACGCCGTCGATGCGGAACGCGCTGTCGCTGTCGTGGTGGCCCAGCGAGCGGAACAGCCGCGCGGTCGCCACCAGCAGGTCGACGCCGACCTCGCGCTCGAACTCCTTGTCGTCGGTCGCCGCGACGTAGCGCATGGCGGCGTCGGCGATGTCGGCGTTGACGTGGAACGCCGCGGTGCCCGCGGGCCAGTAGCCCGAACACTCCTCGCCGTTGATCGTCCGCCAGGCGAACGCCGCGCCCTTGAGGCCCAGGTGCTCGGCGTGCGCGTAGGCGACGTCCAGGGTGCTGTGGCGCCAGCGCAGCGCGTCGGCGGCCGCCCGCGGCTGGGTGTACATGAACACCGGCAGCACGAACGTCTCGCCGTCCCAGAAGCAGTGCCCGTCGTAGCCCTGCCCGGTGAGGCCCTTGGCGCCGATCGCCCGGTGTTCGGCCCGCGCCCCGGCCTGCAGGACCTGGAAGAGGCAGAACCGCAACGCCTGCTGCAGCCGTGGGTCGCCGTCGATCTCGAGGTCGGCCTTGTCCCAGAACGCGTCGAGGTACTTGCGCTGTGCGGCGACGAGCCCGTCCCAGCCGGTGTAGACCGACGCATCCAGCGCGGCCTCGACCTGGTCGACGATCGCGGGCTGCGAGCGCTGGCTCGACCAGCCGTACGCCATGTACTTGACGACGCGGAGGGTCTCGCCCGGCTTGAGCCGGGTGATCACCGTGGTGCGCCCGACGTTGTTGGAGCACGAGCTCGTGACCTGGGCGTCGTCGGGCCCGAAGACCTGGTGCTCCATGGCCGCGCCGACCCGCAGCTCGGACCGCCGCGTCTGGTGGGTCATGCGGGCGCCGTGGCTGGAGTTCGAGTGGTGCTCGGGCACCAGGACGTCGTGCAGCGCGGCCGCGACGCGCGGGTCGCCCTCGATGACCGGCATCTGCTCGTTCGCGAAGAGCTCGGACTGGACGACCAGCAGCGCGTCCGAGCCGGCGTCCTCGGGCACGCCGACCTCGTAGGAGATCGCCGCCACCGAGCGCTGCGAGAAGGACACGAGCCGCTGCGACGTCACCGTCACCCGCTGGCCGTTGGGGGAGACCCAGTCGACGTGGCGGGTCAGCGTGCCCGCCCGCATGTCGAGCGTGCGGCTGTGCGCGCGCACCTGGCCGTAGCGCACGTCGAGCGGCTCGTCGTCGACGAGCACCCGGATGAGCTTGCCGTTGGGGACGTTGACCAGCGTCTGGCCCTCGTCGGGGAACCCGAAGCCGCCCTCGGCGTGCGGCAGCGGGCGGGACTCGAAGAACGAGTTGAGGTAGGTGCCCGGCATCGCGTGCGGCTCCCCCTCGTCGAGGTTGCCGCGCATCCCGACGTGGCCGTTGGCCAGCGCGAACAGCGACTCGGTCTGGGGCAGCGCGTCGAGGTCGACGTGCGCTTCGTGGATCATCCAGGGGTCGACGCGGAACGGGTTCGTGATCACGGGGTCTCCTCGTCCACTCCGGATGCGCGCGGTCCGCGCCCGACCGCCCTCGAGGAGACGTCGTCGATCTCCTGCTCGGGTGCGCGGGAGCGTAGTCGGCGCGTGTGACGGGGGCGGGAATACGGTGGTGCGCATGGCCGCACGCGTCCGGATCCCCCGTACGGAGCTCGACGTCCACCCCCTCTGCCTCGGCGGCAACGTGTTCGGGTGGACGGCGGACGCGCCGACCTCGTTCGCCGTGCTCGACGCCTACCGGGCGGCCGGCGGCGACTTCGTGGACACCGCCGACTCGTACACATGGCGGGTCGAGGGCAACACCGGCGGCGACTCGGAGCGGGTGCTGGGCGACTGGATGGCCGAGCGCGGGGTGCGCGACGAGGTCGTCGTCGCCACCAAGGTCGGCTCGTGGCCGGAGCGCCCGGGGCTCTCGCCGGAGAACCTGCGGGCCGCCTGCGACGACTCGCTGCGGCGCCTGCGCACCGACCACATCGACCTGTACTACGCCCACCGCGACGACCCGGACACGCCGGTGGAGGACACGCTCGGGGCGTTCGACGAGCTCGTGCGGGCAGGGAAGATCCGGTACGTGGGACTGTCGAACTACTCCGCGGAGCGGCTCTCCACGGTGCTGACGCTCTCCGAGCGGCACGGGCTCGCGCGTCCCGTGGCGCTCCAGCCGCACTACAACCTCGTCGAGCGCGCGGGCTACGAGGACGAGCTGGCCGAGCTCGTCTCGTCGGCGGACCTCGGCGTCATGCCGTACTTCGCGCTGGCCAAGGGCTTCCTCACGGGGAAGTACCGGCCCGGCTCCGAGGCCACGGCGCCGCCTGCCGCCGATGACCCCATGGCGTCGGCGCGCGCCGGCGGCGCGGTGGCCTACCTCGACGCGCGGGGCGAGCGGGTGCTCGAGGTGCTCGACGAGGTCGCGGGCGCCCACGCCGTCCCGCTCGCGGCCGTCGCGCTGGCGTGGCTGGCCGCGCAGCCGACCGTCACCGCGCCGATCGCGAGCGCCCGCACCGTCGAGCAGCTCGGCACGATCCTGCCGATGGCCGAACTGACGCTCGCCCCCGACGAGCTGGCGGCCCTCACCGAGGCGTCGGAGGACACTCGGCTGGCGGGGTGAGCGCCGCTCGGGTGTCATGAGCACCGTGAGCGCGCTCTCGTCGGTGCACCGCGCCCTCCAGGTGCTGGAGGTCGTGGCCGCGGCCGGCGACGGGATCAGCGCGAAGGCCGTCGCCCGGCGCCTCGAGTACAACCTCTCGACGACCTACCACCTGCTCGACAGCCTCGTGACCGACGGCTACCTCGTCCGGCTGGAGGCCTCGCGCGGCTTCGGTCTCGGCCCCAAGCTCCCGGCGCTGCACGACCGTCTCGTCGCCCAGCTGCCCGTGCCCCGCGGGCTCGGCGGGATCCTCGGCGAGGTGCACAGCACGGCCCAGGCGGGCGCGCTGTACGCGGCGTTCCGCGACGGGGACGTGGTGGTCGTCGCCCACGACGACTGCGCCGACCACCCGGTGCCCGTGATCTCGGCCTGGCGCGGCGCCCTGCACGCCACGGCGATCGGCAAGCTGCTGCTCGCCGAGGTCGACGAGGTGACCCGTCGCGCGATCCTCGACCGCGACGGCCTGCCCGCGCACGCCTACCGGACGATGACCGAACGGGACGCGCTCGAGCGCGAGCTCACCGGCGTGCGGCGCAACGATCTCGCCGTCGACCGGGGCGAGTTCCGCGAGCGGCTGGCGTGCATGGCGGCGCCCGTGCGGATGTCCGAGTCCGGGGTCCCGACCCTCGTCGGGGCCGTCGCCGTGGCCGTGCCCGTCGTCCCGGCCGGGGGGCCGGGCAGCATCGCCGACCGCCGGAGCCGCCTCGAGCGCGCGATCCGCGAGGGGGCCCGGCGCCTCACCGTCGCCCTGCGGGATCCCGTTTCCACTGGATGGGACGACGGGGGTCCGGGAGCCGTCCGTCGCGGATAACCTGCCGCGCATGAGTGCCCGGACCACCGCCCCGTTCCGTGCCGACCACGTCGGGAGCCTCCTGCGCCCGCCGGCCCTGAAGCAGGCCCGCACCGCCCACGCGGAGGGCCGGCTTTCCGACGACGCGCTGCGCGCGGCCGAGGACGACGCGATCCGCGAGGCCGTCGCCCTGCAGGAGTCGGTGGGCCTGCAGGCCGCCACCGACGGCGAGCTCCGCCGCAGCTCGTGGCACATGGACTTCCTCTACCAGCTCGACGGCGTGTCCTCCTCGAAGGACTCGTCGGTCGAGGTGGCCTTCCGCAACGCCTCCGGCGACCTGACGTTCGCGGCCATGTCCCTGGTGATCGACCAGCGCATCGGGCTGTCGACGACGATCTTCGGCGACGCGTTCTCGATGCTGGCGTCGACCGTGACCACGGCCGTACCGAAGCTGACGATCCCGTCGCCGTCGATGCTGCACTACCGGCTCGGCGGCGCCCCGGTGCACGAGGGCTCGCCGTACTCCGACCCCGACGACTTCTGGAACGACCTCGCCGCCGCCTACCGCGACGAGGTCTCCCGCCTCTACGCCGCGGGCGTGCGGTACCTCCAGCTCGACGACACCTCGCTCGCGTACCTCAACGACCCCGCCCAGCGCGAGTCGATGGCCGCGCGCGGCGAGGACGCCGACCACATGCACCAGCGCTACGTGGACACGATCAACGAGGTGCTGCGCGACCGGCCGTCGGACCTGCGCGTCACCACGCACATGTGCCGCGGCAACTACCGCTCGTCCTGGGCGGCGGAGGGCGGCTACGACCACGTCGCCGAGGCCGTCTTCGGCGGGCTGCAGGTCGACGGCTTCTTCTGCGAGTACGACGACGCCCGCTCCGGCGACTTCTCGCCCCTGCGCTTCCTGCCCCGCGGCGACCAGCAGGTGGTCCTGGGCCTCGTCACCACCAAGACCGGCGAGCTCGAGGACCCCGACACCCTCAAGCGCCGCATCGAGGAGGCGACGAAGTACGTGCCGCTGGAGCAGCTCTGCCTGTCGCCCCAGTGCGGCTTCTCCTCCACGGTCGAGGGCAACGACCTCACCCCCGACCAGCAGCGCGCCAAGCTCGACCTCGTCGTCTCCGTCGCCCGCGACGTCTGGGGCTGACGGCTCGGTCGGCGGGGCTCGGCGGGGCTTGTGGTGTGCAGCGAACGCGCTGTTCGCTGCTTCTATGCGCACGAACTCCGCGTTCGCGCCGGGGGATGGGCGACGGATTGCGCCAGTCGCCCGTCCCCATCGTCCGCTCGCGTCCACAGGGTCGGCGGCGCCACTACCTCCGGCGTGCGCGAGCGGGCGACGCTCGCGGCATGCCTCGTCGTGCCCGGATCGACCCTGCCGCCTTTGCGACCATCGGCCTGTTCGGCGTCGCGGCGGTGGCCGACCTGACGGCGCTCGGCATGCCCTCGTCCACGATCGCTCGGAGGGTCCAGGCCGGTCACGCGCGTCGGGTGCTGCGCGGGGTGGTCAAGGAGGGGCCGGACGAGCCGACGAGGGACCAGCGCGCGGCGGCCGCACTGCTGTACGCGGGACCGTCCTCCGTGCTCAGCGGTGGCGAGGCCCTCCGCCGGTACGGGTTGACCGATCCGTCGCCCCGAGGTCGCATCCTCGTGCTCGTCGACCGGAATCGTCAGCGCACTTCGTCGGCCTTCGTGGAGATCGAGCGGACCGAACGTCTCCCCGGTGCGGTCACGGTCGACGATCTCCCGCTCGCTCCTCTCGACCGCGCGATCGTCGACACCGCCCGTCGACAGGACCGGCGCGACGCCGTGCGCGGCATCCTCGCGGAGCCCCTCCAGAAGGGGCGGACGACCGTGGCCAGCCTGGTCGCCGAGCTCGCGGCGGGATCGCAGCGAGGGAGCGCGCTCCCGCGTCAGGTCCTTCTCGAGGAGATGGCGGACGGCGTCCGCTCGGTGGCGGAGGCCTGGGCACGCGACCTCCACGCCGGCAGCGGTCTCCCGCCGGTGCTCTGGAACGCGCGCCTCTACGACCCGTCCGGGACGTACATCGCACAGGCGGACGCCTACTTCCCCGACGTCGGGCTCGCCTGGGAGATCGACTCCTACAAGCACCACTTCCTGCTCGCCGACTGGGACGCGACCCTGCGCCGGCGGGCGAGGATCCAGAGCTTCGGCATCCCGGTCGTCCACACCCGGCCGCGGCGGTTTGCTGACGGAGCGACCGGCGGTCGTCGAGGAGCTCTGGGGCTCTTATCGTCTTGCCGCCGCGCGGCCGTGTCCCGATCTCCGGGTCGTCGCCGCCTCCTGAAGCGAGCCCGCGCCACCGTGTGAGTTCGGTCGACGTCGGTCGCACGAACGGGGAGTTCGCGCGCATAGAAGCGGCGAACAGCGCGTTCGCTGCAACCAGGAAAACGCAACAGCGCGCCCGCCCTCCGGGGAGGACGGGCGCGCCGGGTGTTCGAACCGTCAGACGCCGTAGCGCGCCGCGAGCTGGCCGCGGCAGATGCTGGTGTTCGCGTCGACGCCCACCTGGTAGCTGCGCGCCTTGCGCAGGTGCAGGGGCAGGGCCTCGACGCCGACTCCTGCGCCCGAGGGGTCGACGACCAGGGGGTCGCCGTCGTCCGACGGGATCCCCAGCTCCCGGCGACGCTTCCGTAGCCGCGAGAGGTCGTCGGAGGCGGGGGCGTCGCCGAGCGTCATGGCCGCGACGTCGTCGGGCGTCGCGCCCTCCCGCATGAGGGGCCGGACGACGAGGTCCGTGCCCGCCATGAGCGCGCGCTCGGTGAACGTGCGCCGCAGGTCGTCGAGCTCGGAGACGGCCTCGCCGACCTCCGTACCCGCCATCGAGGACACGAAGCCCGCGCGGGCGGCCACGCCGGAGTTGATCGCGTCGGAGGCGAAGTGGTCGGCGAGGACCACGTCGGCCCGGGCGACCCCCTCCGCCGCCGACACCGCGTCGTGGGCGTCGGCGACCATGAGGAACGCGAAGTTCGGGGCGCAGAAGTAGGTGGGCAGGCGCAGCGACACGTGCGCGACCCCGTCGTCGGACACCGAGCAGGACCCGACGAAGTCCAGGGAGACGACGTCGGTGTCCAGCTCGGGGTCGCGCACGGTGCGCAGCGCCTCCCACACCCGCGCCGCCGTGCCCGTGGCGGCCGATGCCTCGGCCTCGTTGGAGCCGGAGGTGCGGGCGTCGGAGAGCACCGTCATGCCTGAGCCACCGCCCGGTCCTCCACCAGCTCGGCGTCGTCCGACGACGCCGGCGCGCTGGTGTCCGAGGACAGCTGGAACTCGGCGGGCACGTCGATGTCGTAGAGCTTCGCCGCGTTCAGGCCGAGGATCTTCTTCTTGCCGTCGACGCCCAAGCGCGGGTAGTCGTCGAAGTCGTGGCCCTCGGGGAAGTCCCAGTCCACGAGGCCCTCGACCTGCCACTGCGGGGTCCAGATGTTGTAGTCCGAGCCGAAGGTCATCTTGTCCTCGCCGACCCAGAACAGCAGCTCGCCCATGACCTTAGCGAAGAACCGCGGGCGGGCGTGCATGAGGCCGCCGGTGACCACGGAGAGCCCCGCGTAGACGTTGGGCTCCTGCGTCGCCATGAAGCAGAAGTCCTCGATGCGCGGCAGGCCCACGTGCTCGATGATGAAGTTCAGGCCCTGGAAGTCGGTGGCCGCGTGGTCGACGTCGGAGACGTCGAACGCGTCCTTGTCCAGGGGCCAGATCGTCGGGCCCTTGTGCACGTGGACGTTCTTGATGCCCAGCTCCTGGGCCCGCTCGAGGAAGCGGTAGCACTCCGGGTCGGAGAGCTTGAAGCCGCGCGAGTCACCGTTCCACTCGGCGGTGTAGAGCTTGATGCCCTTGGGGTGCCACTTCTCGACCTCGGCCTCGAACTCGCGCATGCCGGCGTCGCCGTCGCGCGGGTCGAACCGGCAGTTCACGATGAACTTGTCGGGGTGCTGCTCGACGAGGTGGCCGTTCTGGGCCGCGGTGTTGAAGCCGTCCTTGTACCACTCGCGCAGGTAGGTCGACTGCAGGATGGCCACGTCGACGTGGCCCTCCTCGAACTCCTCGCGCATCAGCTGCTCTTCGGAGACCTTCTGGAACTCCTCGATCGACTGGTGGGTCTCGGCCGGCCCCAGCGACTGGTAGGCGTGGAAGCACTCGATCCAGCCCTTGGCGTACTGCTCGGCGCCCTGGACCCAGTTCTCGGGCGAGGCGTCCCAGAAATGCATGTGGGAGTCGACGACGAAGTACTTCTCACCGTTCTTCTCGTACACGGCGGCAGCCTCCTGGTGCGCGCGGACGAGAGGTCCGGACGCGAAACGTGGTGGTGGACACGGCGGCCCACATCAGACGTCATGGTTCGGGTACGGGCAAGAGCACGGATTCCATCCACCGCCGAAACGGACATCGGCGACACCCCGACGGCCGCGTTAGGGTCGGGAGATGCGCATCGTCATCGCCGGCGGACACGGCAAGATCGCCCTGCGGCTCGAGCGGCGGGCGGCCGCCCGGGGGGACGCGACGACCGCACTGATCCGCGACCCGGACCAGGCCGACGACGTCCGCGAGGCGGGCGCCGACCCCGTGGTCGCCGACCTCGAGGCGATCGGCTCGGGCGAGCTCGCGGGCCACCTGACCGGCGCGGACGCCGTCGTCTTCGCCGCGGGCGCCGGCCCGGGCAGCACCGCCGAGCGCAAGGAGACCGTCGACCGCGACGCCGCCCTGCTCCTCGCCGACGCCGCGGCCGCCGCGGGCGTCCGGCGCTACCTGCTGGTGTCGGCCATGGGCCTCGACGCGGTGCCCACCGAGGACGAGGACGACTCGATCTGGGGCTACTACCTGCGGGCGAAGAAGGCCGCCGAGGACGCGCTGCGCGCCAGGGACGACCTCGCCCTGACGATCCTGCGGCCCGGCAGGCTCACCGACGACCCGGGCACCGGCCTGGTGCGCCTCGGGCCCGCGGGCTCCCAGCCGCCCGTCGGGTACGGCGAGGTGACCCGCGACGACGTCGCCGCCGTCCTCCTCGCACTGCTCGACGCCCCCGACTCCGCCGGCACCGTGCTCGAGCTCATCGGCGGCACCGTCCCGCCGGCCCAGGCCGTCGCCGCGCTGGTCGGCGCGAACGCCCCGCGCTGACGCCGGCCGACTAACCGATGAGCCCCTGCTCGCGCAGGAACGACCGCGCCACCTCGTCCGGGCTGCGGCCGCCTGCGGAGACGCGCTCGTTGAGCCCGCGCATCACCTGCTCGGTGAGCGTCGGCGCCACCATCCGCCCGAGCAGGGCCAGGCGGGGGGCGCGGGCCATCACGTCGCTGCGCACGGTCAGTGCCGCGTTGTAGGGCAGGAAGTACCCGCGGTCGTCGACCAGCGTCGAGAGCCGCAGCGGGTTGAGCCGCCCGTCGGTGGCGAACACCTCGCCGAACGTGCAGGGGTTCTGGGTGGCGACGGCGCCGTAGATCTGCTCGATCTCGCGGGTGTCGAGGGCCCGGTCGCCGAGCGTGATGTCGTAGGTCGCGAGGAGCCCCTGCAGGCCGTCCTCGCGGCCCGTGAACTCCTGGTCGACGCAGAGCGTGGCCTCGGGCGAGCCGGCGCGCACGAGCGCGGCGAAGCCGGAGATGGTGCGCACCCGCAGGCGCTGCGCGACGTCGGTGCGCACGCCGACGGCGTAGGTGTTGTTGAACGGGGTGGGGTCGAGCCAGGTGATCTGGTTGCCGGCGTCGGCGGCGCGCACGGCGTCGTAGAGGACCCGGGGGTCGGCGATCGTCGACTCCTGGGAGAGATAGGTCCGCCAGGCCGTGCCCGTGTACTCCCAGTACATGTCGATCTGGCCGCTGCTCAGGGCGGCGCGCACGTTGGCCGAGCCCTTCGTGTCGCACCTGTCGACGACGGTCGCCCCGGTCGACTGGAGCAGGGCGATCGTCATCTTGCACAGCACGAGCTGCTCGGCGAACTCCTTGCCGCCCACCGTCAGCGTCTGCCCCGTGAGGTCGAGCTCGCGGGCGAGGCTCCCGGGCGGGGTGAGCCGCTCGCTGCTCGAGCAGCCGGCGAGCGCGAGCACCGCGACGAGGGTGGTGAGCAGGACCAGGGCGGGCCGCAGTCGGGGCACGGGTGTGGGGTCCGATCGCGAGGGTGGTCGGGGAGGGGTCGGACGACGACGGCCGGCCGGGGTCGAGGACCCGCGGCCGGCCGTCGCCGTCACACCGTCAGAAACTCACCAGGGGCTCACTGGCCGCCGATGAATCCCTGCTGCTGCAGCCAGCGCGTGGCGACCTGCTGGGGGTCCTGCCCCTGCGAGGACACCTGGCCGTTGAGGTCGAGCATCACCGGGTCGGTCAGACGCGGGGTGATCTCGTCGAACACCCGCTGGACGCTCGGGTTCCGGTCGAAGACCTCCTTGCGGATGGTCGGCGACGCGTTGTACTTCGGGAAGTAGTTCTTGTCGTCCTGGAGCGTCACCAGGTTCAGGCCGGGGATGCGGCCGTCGGTGGTGAAGACCTCGCCGAAGTTGCACGGGTTGCCGTTGGCGGTGGCCTGGTAGATGGCCCCCGTGTCCAGGGTGTTCAGCCCGGGCGGACCGGACGGCGGGTTGGTGACGCCGTAGGTCCGGAACAGCCCGGCCAGACCGTCGTCGCGGCCGGCGAACTCGGCCTCGACGCAGGTGGTGGCGGCCGGGTTGCCGCTGTTGACGAAGTTGCCCCAGTCGGTGAGCGTGCGCAGGTTGTTCTGCTGCGCGAACGCCTGGGTGACCGCGAGGCCGTAGGTGTTGTTGAACGGCGACGGCGGCAGCCAGACGATCTGGTTCTGCGCGACGTCGGCGTCACGGACGGCGACGTACTGCGCCTGCGACTCCGGGATCGGGCTGGCGTTCTTGAGGTGGGTGATCCAGCCGGTACCGGTGTACTCCCAGTACATGTCGATCTGGCCGCTGGTGAGGGCGGCGCGCGTCGACGCGGTACCGGTGATGTTGCAGCGGTCGTTGACCGTGGCGCCCACCGACTGCAGCGATGCGATCGTCATCTTGCAGAGCACGAGCTGCTCGTCGAACTCCTTGCCGCCGACCGTGTAGGTCTGGCCGGCGAGGTTGATGCCGCTGGCCGCGAGGCTGCCGCCCTGCGCCTGGGGCTGGCCCGAGCCCGAGAGGCCGCCGCAGCCGGCGGCCAGCAGGGCCGTGGCGGCGAGCGTGACCGCGCCCGCCCGCCATCCGGAACGACGACCGGAGCGGTCGCCGCGGAATGTCCACCGCACAGTGATCTCCTTATCCTCCGGGGTTGGCCGGGCCTCGCGTGCGGGGCGGACGGCCGAGAAAACTCTGGGGACCGGGCCGGTCAGCCGGACCGGGTGACGACGATCCGTTCGGCGACGCCGGCGAGCCAGTCGATGAGCAGGGCGACCGTGGCGATGATCGCCCCGGCCACGAGCAGGACGTTGATGCGGTTGAGCCGCAGCGCCTGCTGGACGAGCTCGCCGAGCCCACCCGCACCGATGTAGCTGGCCAGGGTCGCCGTCCCGACGTTGAGCACGAGCGCCACGCGCAGTCCGGCGACGATGACCGGGACCGCGAGCGGGACCTCGACGCGGAACAGGGTCTGCCGCGACGACATGCCCATGCCGCGGGCCGCCTCGATCAGCGACTGGTCGACCTGCTGCAGACCGATGACCGTGTTGCGGAGCACGGGCAGCAGGGCGGCCAGGGTCAGACCGATGACCGCGGTGGTGACGCCGAAGTTGAACGCGAACGCCATGAGCAGCAGCACGCCGAACGGCGGCAGGGCCTGGGCGAACCCGCCGATGGCGAGCACCGGGCCCTGGACGCGGCGGGCGGCCCGCCGGCTGAGCAGGATGCCCAGGGGCACGGCGATGATCAGCACGAGGATCGTCGACAGCGCGGCGAGCCAGAGGTGCTGCCCGAGGAGCGAGGCGAGGTTGTCGGGCGCGAGCACGCGCTGCTCGATGGTGTCGAGGTCGCGGGTGCCGATGTAGAGGAGCAGCGCGAGCAGCAGCACCACGATGATCCCCGGGAGGATCACCAGGTCGTAGTGCTGCAGCCACAGGGACGCGACGCGGCCCTGCTTCTTCTCCTCCTCCTCGACGGCGAGGTCGGACTGGGTGTCGACGGTCTCGGTGGTCGCGGTGCTCATGCGTCACCCTTCCGGGTCCGCAGGCCGCTGACGAGGTCGTTCCAGTGCAGGACGCCCGCGGCGCGGCCCTCCTCGTCGACCACGGCCACCAGCGAGGCGGAGCCGTCGAGCATGACGTCGACGGCGTCGTAGACCGTGCCGGACAGCGGCACCGTCACCAGCGGGGTGCCCCCGGCCTCGGCGCCGGGCAGGTGCCGCCAGGACACCGGCTTGCCGGAGCCGTCGACCTCGGCCACCGGGGTGCCGTTCTGGTTGCCCACGGCGCGCTCGTCGGTCTCGATGGGGTGCAGCTCGAGGCGGGAGAGGTCCAGGAGGCTCAGCCGCCGGACCGCCGCGCCGCCGCCGACGAAGTCCGACACGAAGTCGTTCGCCGGGCGGGTCAGGATCGTCTCGGGCTCGTCGTACTGCTCCAGCTTGCCGGTGGCGAACACCGCGATCTTGTCGCCGAGCTTCACGGCCTCCTGGAGGTCGTGGGTGACGAAGGCGATGGTCTTGCCGACGGTGCGCTGGATCTCCAGGAACTCGTCCTGGAGGCGGTCGCGCGTGATCGGGTCGATGGCGCCGAACGGCTCGTCCATGAGCATGACGGGCGGGTCCGCGGCCAGGGCCCGGGCGACGCCGACACGCTGCTGCTGGCCGCCGGAGAGCTGGCGCGGGTAGCGGTCGCGGAACGTCGAGGGCTCGAGCCCGACGAGGTGGAGCAGCTCGTCGGCCCGCTGCCGGATCCGCTGCTTGTCCCAGCCGAGCATCTTCGGGACGACGCCGATGTTGTCGGCGATGGAGAAGTGCGGGAAGAGACCGCCCTGCTGGATGACGTAGCCGATCTCGCGGCGCAGGAGGTCGCCGTTGACGTGGGTGACGTCCTTGTCGTTGAGCAGGATGCGTCCCGCGGTCGGCTCGATGAGCCGGTTGATCATCTTGAGCGTGGTCGTCTTGCCGCAGCCCGAGGGGCCGATGAGCATGACGATCTCGCCCTTGGGGATCCGCATGTCGAGCTGGCTCACCGCGGGCTGGGTGCTGCCCGGGTAGATCTTCTCGACGCCCTCGAGGACGATCGTGTCGGTCTGTCCGGCGCCGGGCTCCGGGACGGACGTGGTCTGGTCTGCGGTGTCAGACACGGATCCCCCTGGGGATGGTCAGGCGCTGGACGATGGCGAAGAAGATCTCGAAGACGGCGGCGACGACGAGGCACAGCAGCGTGCCGGCGAGCACCTGGTAGAAGGAGTTCGACGCACCGATGCGGGAGATCCCGTTGAGGAGCAGGATGCCCAGGCCGGGGCCCTGGACGACGGCGCCGACGACGGCGATCGAGATCGAGATCAGCGTGGTGACGCGGATGCCGTTGAGGATGACCGGCCACGCCAGCGGCAGCTGGATCGTGAGCAGCCGCCGCAGGCGGCCGTAGCCGAGCCCGCGGGCCGACTCGAGCACGGCCCGGTCGACGGTGGTCAGGCCGGCCACGGTGTTCCGCAGGACGGTGTAGAGCGTGTAGATGATCAGCACGATGATCGCCGTGCTCACGCCGAGCCCGGTGATCGGCAGGAACAGCGCGAACAGCGCCAGCGAGGGCACCGTGAGCAGCGCCGCCGTGAAGACCAGCCCGCCCTCACGCACGCCGGCCGCGAACCAGTCGACCGAGTAGCGGGGCGGGTCCGGCTCGCCGGTGGACACCGCCAGACCCAGCACGACGCTGATCAGCGAGCCGACGCCGACCGCGATGAGGACGACCAGGAAGTGGGCCTGGGTCAGGAAGATGATCTGCTGCGCGTTGCTGGTCAGGTAGTTCAGGAAGTTCACGACGCTCCTCTCTCGGGAGCAGGGGGAGTGGACAGGGAGGACACGCCATCGGTGGCCGGTGCGGGCGGTGGACCGGCCCGGGCGCCGGCGAGTCCCCCGGAACCGGAACCGGAACCGGAACCGGCGCCGAGCGCTCGGGACAGATCGGCCGCGGCGCGCAGGACGGCGGCGCGGACCTCGTCGAACACGGGATCCACGCGCGACTCGGGGCCGCTGACGCCCAGCGCGGCGACCACCGTCCCGCCGCTGTCCCGCACCGGGGCGCCGACGGCGAGCAGGCCGCGGTCGGTCTCGTTGCGGGCGGTGGACCACCCGCGCCGCCGTTCGTCGACCACCCGCGACACGAGCTCGTCCAGCGAGCGCGGGGCGGCCGGACCGGCAGGCCCGAGGCCCTCGGGCACGATCACGCGGGCGATGGCGGCGGTGTCCAGGTCGAACAGCAGCACACGACCGGTGGCGGTGCACGACAACGGGGCGGTGCGTCCCACCCAGCCCGAGGCCCGCAGCTCGCTGTCCGGCGCGGCCGTGCTGATGGTCATCACGCTGCCACCGCTGCGGATGCCGACGTCGATGCGCTCACCGAGCAGGGCGGCCTCGCGGGCGACCGCCGCGTCGGCCTCGTCGCGCAGACGGCGGTCGACCGCGGTGGCGCCGATGGCGAACAGGCGCGTGCCGATGCGGTAGCGCAACGAACCCGGCTCGCGGTCGACGTAGCCGGCGTCGGCCAGGACCTTGAGCAGGCGCGAGACCTGGGACTTGTCCCGGCCGAGCTGGCGGGCGATCTCGACGACACCGAGCGAGGACGGCCCACCGGGCGCCCCCAGGAGGTCGAGCACGTCGAGCGCGCGGTGCACGGGCCCGCCGGCCTCGTCGCGGTTGCGGCGCCCGTGCGGGGCGCCGGAGCCTGCGTTGGGGGCGAGGGAGGTCGCGGGCGACCGCGGGGCCGGGGCGTCGGGCCCACCGGTGCGCGCGCGTGGGCTCATCGACCGCCTTCCTCCCCTCCACGCCGACCTGGGTGACGCCCCTCACTCGGGGCGTCTGCGGCAACGGGCGTTGTCCTTGCGACAACGGCTGCGGGGACAGTAGGCGCGTCAGGCGGAGGTTGTCACCCCGTACGTCCGACATTCGAGGGATGTTTCTCGCGCGCCCCGGACGCACTGGGTAGCCACGCGCGCACCGACGGGCCGTCCACAACCGGATTCGGCCAGCTCCAGGCCACGGTGAGGCGATCCCACCCGCCTGAGAGGCGTCGAGGTCACCAAGCGTGATGACGACGCGTATCGAGATCGTGATGTGCCGGGAACACCCGGCGGTAGCCCGATCGGGCCATCTCCGGGGTGTCCCGGGACGTCCCCGGGTGCTCAGGAGCGGTCGGTGCCGCCGGAGATCGCTGTGCGCGTGGGGTTGCCGACGCCCCAGAGCGCCAGCAGCCGGTTCTCGATGCGGTCGAGCTCGCCGCCCACCGCGACGTGCGCGCTGCGCCGCCGTGAGCCGGGCATCTGCTCGGCGGCGCGCACCGCGGACTCCAGGTCGGTGAGGCGCTGCTGGGCGTCGTCGACGAAGGACCGGACCTCGGTGGCCCGGGCTGCGTCGTTGCTGTCGCCGTCGCCGTAGCGCGAGCGCAGGTCCCGGGCGGAGAGCGCGAGGTTGTGGATGCGGGCGTAGAGCGCCGCGCCGCGGCCGGTGAACTCCGCGAGCTCGTCGGGGGCGACGCCGAACTGGCGGGCGCGGTGGGCGTCCCAGCGGTCCCGGGCCATGCCGACCGCCTGGTAGACGATCGGCGCCACGACGGGCACGACGATGCGGGCGATGCCGATGTAGCGCTTGATCTTCGCGCCGGTCAGCGGGTCGGCGACGGTGCCGGTGGGGTCGTCGTCGTCCTCGTCCTCGGGCTCGTTCTTGCGACGCTTCTTCGCGGCCTTGAGGGCCTTCTTGTCGCCGAGGAGCGTGGCCTCCTGCGTCTCGGCGAGCAGCCGCTCCGCCCGGGCCGCCTTGCGCCGCTCCTTCTGCGCCGAGACCGCGAGGGCGGCGGCCTTCGGGCTCACGACGAAGACGTCGTCGCTGATCTCGAGCGCGTCGGCCTCCGTCGCGGGCCGTCCGCGGCGCAGCAGTCCCATGGACCCTCCCCGTCTCGTGCCCGCGGCGCGTCGGGCGCCCGGGCGAACGCCCGCACCCTAGTGGTCCGCCCACCCGGTGCGCCCGGCGTGGATCCCGCAGCGTGACGGGGTGTCAGGGGGGCGTGGGAAGCTCGGGACATGAGCACGACGACCGCGCGGGAGGCCGACGACGGGTGCGCGCCCGCCGCCGCGCCCCGACCGGTCCTGCTCGACGCGGCCGCCACCACGCGCTGCCGCCGCCGGGTGCACCTCGAGCACGTCCCGGTGGAGGACCTCCCGGGCGGCCCCCCGCCCAGCGGTGACGACGCCGATCCCGGGGTCGCGATGCGCCGTGCCGACGCGGCGGCCCACCGTGCCGATCTGGCCGCCCGGTGGGCGGAGCTCCTCGGCCCGCACTGGACGTCGGTGCCCCCGGCGTCCGGCTCGCGGGCGCGCGCGGAGGCCACCGAGGCGCTCCTCTCGGGTCCCGCCCCGGTGCCCGACTTCGTGGGCGGGGCGGAGCTGCCGGCCGCCGAGGGCCGCCGGGGCAACGTCGAGGTGCTGGTGCGGGCCGAGCCGGGCGATCCGTCCTCGGGCTGGTGGCCCCTGGTCGTCGTGCGGCACCGCGTCACCGATCCCGGGGGCGGGGCGCTGACGTCGCCGCTCGGGAGGCCGCACCCGTCGGCCGCGGCTCCCGACGACACGCGCCGCATCCGCACCGTCACCCGCGACGTGCTCCGTCTCGCCCATCTGCACCGCATGTTGCGCGCGGCGGACCTGGCGCCCCCCGAGAGCCCGGGCGCACCGGTCTGGGGCGGGGTCGTCGGCCTCGACGCCGACGTCGTGGTGTGGATCGACCTGGCGGCCCCGTCGGGCTCCGGCGGTCGCAGCGCGCTCGAGACCTACGACGGGCGGCACGCCGACCGGCTGGCCGTGGCCGAGGCCGCGCGCCGGCGGGCGCCCGCGCTCGCCGAGCCCTCACGCATCACCGAGTGCCGCCGCTGCCCGTGGTGGCCGACGTGCGAGGCCGAGCTGCGCGCGGTCGACGACGTCAGCCTCGTCGTCCGGGGCGACGCCGCGCTGCGGCTGCGCGGCCGGGGCGTCACCACCGTGCGCGAGCTCGCGGCGCTCGATCCCGCGGTGGGGCTGCCCGGCCCGCCTCCGGACGACCCCGAGGTGGGCGACGGCGCGCTCGAGGGCGCCGAGCTGCGGGAGGCGGTGGCCCTCGCCCGCGCCTGGCGTCGCGACGTCCCGCTGGTGCGCCGAGTCCGCCGGCCCACCGTCGCGCGCGGCGACGTCGAGGTGGACGTCGACATGGAGAGCCTCGGCGAGGACGGCGCGTACCTGTGGGGCGCGCTGCTCTCCGGCGTCGACATCGGGGTCGAGCCCGGCTACCGCGGCTTCGTCACCTGGGACCCGCTGCCGACCCGCGACGAGGGCCGCTCGTTCGGGGAGTTCTGGACGTGGCTCACCGACGTCCGTGCCCGGTGTGCGGAGCGCGGGCTGGTGCTGCGGGCCTACTGCTACAACGAGCAGGCGGAGAACCGCTGGCTGCGCGCCTCCGCCGAGCGCTTCGCCGGCATGGCCGGCGTGCCCCCGGCGGCGGAGATCGAGGAGTTCATCGCCTCCGACGCGTGGATCGACCTCTTCCCCGTCGTCAGCGACGCCTTCCTCTGCCCGCACGGCAAGGGGCTCAAGCGGGTCGCGCCGTCAGCGGGCTTCGCCTGGCACGACCCGGAGGCCGGCGGGGAGAACTCCATGCGCTGGTACCGCGCCGCGGTCGCCCTCGACGGGGGCGAGCCCGACACCGCGCAGCGCGAGCGGCTGCTCGTCTACAACGCCGACGACGTGCGGGCGACGTGGACGCTGCGCACGTGGCTCACGTCCGACCGTGTCCTCGAGGTCCCGTTCCTCGAGGACCTCTGAGAGTCAGGCCGGTCAGCGAGGCTGCATCCGCAGCGCGCCGTCGAACCGGATGACCTCGCCGTTGAGGTAGTCGTGCTCGACGATCATCGCGACGAGCTGCGCGTACTCGTCGGGGCGCCCGAGCCGCTGGGGGAACGGGATGCCGGCCGCGAGCTGCTCGCGGAACGACTCCTCGACGCCCGCCAGCATCGGGGTGTCGATGATGCCGGGAGCGATGGTCATGACGCGGATGCCGTACTGCGCGAGGTCGCGGGCCGCCGGCACGGTCATGCCGACGACGCCGCCCTTCGACGCCGAGTAGGCGATCTGGCCGATCTGTCCCTCGAAGGCGGCGACGGACGCCGTGTTGACGACGACGCCGCGCGCCCCGTCCGCCAGCGGCTCCGTCGCGGCGATGGCCTCGGACGCCAGGCGCATGACGTTGAACGTGCCGACCAGGTTGACCCCGATGACCTGCTGGAAGACCTTCAGGTCGTGCGGGCCCTTCTTGGACAGCACGCGCCCGGCGGTGCCGATGCCCGCGCAGTTGACCACCACGCGCAGCGGCAGGCCGGTGGACGTCGCCGCCTCGACGGCGCTCGCCACCTGGTCGGGGTCGGTCACGTCGGCGCCGACGTACTCGACGTTGTCGAGCTTCTCGGCGTCCTCGACCGCGGAGGGCAGGTCGATCCCGATCACCCGGGCGCCACCCGCGGCGAGCTTGCGGACGGTGGCGCCCCCGAGGCCGGAGGCCCCACCGGTGACGATCGCGGCGACATCGGTCGTGTCCATGGGTGCGCAGGCTATCGCCGTACCGACCGGGCCGCCGGTCAGTCCTGACGGTCCGCGCCGTGACGTCTATCGCCGCGCGATGCCCAGCTGGAAGTCGTCCAGGTACCGCGCGGCGAAGCCGGCCTCGGAGTAGGCGAGGTAGAAGTCCCACATCCGCACGAAGGTCTCGTCGAACCCGATCGCACGGACCTCCGGCTCCCGGACCAGGAACGTGGCCCGCCAGCGACGCAGCGTCTCGGCGTAGTCGAGGCCGATCGAGCGGCGCTCGACGACCTCCATGGACGTGTGCCCCGCCAGCGTCGCGTCGATCGCCTCGAGGCTGGGGATCAGGCCGCCCGGGAAGATGTACTTGTGGATCCAGGTGTAGTTGTCCTTGGTCGCCTGGAGCCGGTGGTGCGGCATGGTGATCGACTGGAGACCGAAGCGACCGCCGGGGGCGAGCAGCCGGTCGACGGCGGCGAAGTACTCGGGCCAGAAGCGCTCGCCGACGGCCTCGATCATCTCGATGCTGATCACGGAGTCGTACTCGCCGACGGCGTCGCGGTAGTCGCGCACGTCGATGGTGATGCGGTCGGAGACGCCGGCCTGCTCGGCGCGGACGCGCGCGAGCTCCGCCTGCTCGACCGAGAGCGTCAGCGTCGTCACCCGCGCGCCCCGCTGGGCGGCGCGGATCGCGGCCTCGCCCCACCCGGTGCCGATCTCGAGGACGCGGCTGCCGGCACGCACGCCCGCGAGGTCGAGGATCCCGTCGATCTTGCGGTGCTGGGCGTCGGTGAGGGACTCGGCCGGCCGGGCCGGGTCGAACCAGGCGGCGGAGTACATCATCGACTCGTCGAGGAAGAGCCTGAACAGGTCGTTCGACAGGTCGTAGTGCCGGTGGACGTTCTCGCGCGACACCGTCGCGTCGGCCGCGACCTCCTCGTGCGGCTGGCCGCGGTCGTAGACCCGGCGCAGGTTGCGCAGCGGACGCGGCACGAGCTGCTCGACGTGGTCGGTGAGGCAGCGCAGCACGCCGACGAGGTCGTCGGAGTCCCAGTCGCCGACCATCCACCCCTCGCCGAAGCCGATGAGGCCCTGGCGGCCGAGGCGCGTGAAGAAGGCCTCCGGACGGATGAGGCGGAGCTCGGGACCCTGCGGGTCGCCCTCGACCGATCCGTCGGGCCACACGAGGTGCAGCGGGAGGCGGACGATGGCCGCGCGCACCAGGGCGCGGGCCACGGTCATGCGGAGCCGGTTCTCGCCCGGGTCCTGCAGGCCCGGCCACACACCCTCTGCGGGCCGCGGGACGACGCGGCGGGGCTCGGTGGTGCGCGAGGTCGATGACACGTGGCTGTCCTCTCGTTCGCGGCCGGCTTCTCGACCGCCTGTGCATCCGTCGCGGTGCGAGCCCTGTCGCCGCACTCCACGGCACCTTCGTGATCGGGCGCCGGAGTGTTCGCCGCTTTTCGCGGAGATCACGTCCGGGGTCCTCGCCGACGATCACTCAGGAGGCCCCGCGGTGGGTTACCGTGCGGAGTCCTCGAGACCGGAGGGTGACCTCGCCGTCCGCCGAGAGCCCCGGAGGAAGGTGAGATGGGCGTCCCCGAGCAGCTGCGTCGGCTCGACGAGGACCTCGCCACCGGGCGGGTCGACGCCGAGTCCTATCGGCGGCGACGTGACGAGCTCCTCGCCGCCCGGCTGCCCGCGCCCCCGCCGCCCACCCCGGCGGACGATCTCGACGACAGCGAGCTCGACGCCGCCGACCGCGAGCTGGGCCTCGAGGACGACGGGGCCGCCGCCGGCCCCCGGGCGGCCACGACGACGCCCGACGCCCGGCACGGCGTGCGGGGCGCCCCGCCGCCGCCCGCGCGCCCGAACGGGGTGCGGCCGCCGACGGGCACCGGGCCCGGTCCCGCGCCGACCTCCCAGCCCCCGCGGTCCCAGCCCCCGCCGCCCCGGACACCGCCGCCCCGGACACCGCCGCCCGGCACTCCGCCGTTCTCCCGACGCCCGCCGGTGGCCGGGCCGGCGCACCCCGGCGGCCCTGCGATCCCTCCGACGACACCGTCCGGCCCCGGCGCGCCCCGCGCCGCCTCCCCGGCGACCCCGCCGCCTCCTCCGCCCCGGTCCGCGGACGGGCCGGCGGCCCGTGAGCCCCGCCGCGCCGCCCCGGCGGCCGAGCCGGTCGCCAGGCCCGCGCCGTCGACGCCGGCAACCGCCGCGACACCCCCGCCGTCGGAGGCGACCGACCGGCCGGCGACCGAGCGCGACCGTCCGGAGGCCGGGGCTCGCCCGGTGCTCGGGTCGCTCGCCGACGCCCTCGCCCCGCCGACGCCCGCCCCCGCGGACGGCGACCCACCCGGGACCCGCACGACCCCGCCCCCCGCCGACACCGTGTCCTCAGGACACGGTTCGCGAGCGGAGCAAGGCGTGCCGGCGCCGACCGCTCCTGCCGAGCCCTTCTCGGAGACCGTGTCCTCAGGACACGGTTCGCGAGCGGAGACGCCCGAGGCGCGGGAGTCGGCCGCACCCGACGAGACGCCCGCGGAGACCGTGTCCACAGGACACGGTGCGCCGGAGGAGCAGGACGGCGGCACCTCGGCGCCGCCCGAGGAGGACGTCCCCCGGGACCTCAGCCCCCGCGGCATCCCCGTTCCCGGACCGTCCGCCGACGCGCCGCCGCTCCCGGGCACGCCGGCGGCGCCCGCGCGGCGTCCGCCGCCCCCGCCCGCCGACGAGGACGAGCACGACGCGGACGACGCCGCGCGCACCGACGAGCGCCCGCTACCGGCCGATCCGTTCCCGCCGCCGTTCCGCTGGTCGACCGAGGGGACCGACGGGCACGGGTCGCCGGACACCACCCAGGTCGTCCGCGACGCGGCCGGACCCGCGGCCGATAGGACGCAGGTCGTCACGCGCGGGGTCCCGGAGCCGGAGGTGACGCAGGTGGTGCGCCGCTCGTCGGTGCCTCCGCGGGGTGTCCCACCCCGCGCGGCGCCGCCCGCTCCCGAGCGCACCCAGTTCGTGCCGGGGTCGGTGCCGGCACGATCGGCCGGGGGAGGGGTCGCCCGCCCCGAGGAGACGGTGCCGCCGTGGGCGGCGGGCGCGGCACGGTCCGAGGGCCTGCCGGGCCGCGAGCTCTTCGCCCGCGGCCCGGGCCCGCGTGCCGGCGCGATCCTGGGCGCCGCGGCCGTGGTCCTGCTCGTCCTCGTCGTGCTGGTGGCGTCGATCGCGCTGGCCTGAGGGCCGATCACTAGGCTCGGCCGCGTGGCGACCATGGTGAGCTTCCACGCGCACCCCGACGACGAGTGCATCTCCTGCGGCGGCGTCATGCGGGCGGCCGCGGACGCGGGGCACCGGGTGGTGCTGGTGGTCGCCACCCGGGGCGAGCACGGCGAGATCGTGCCCGGCGTGCTGGCCGACGGCGAGACCCTCGCCGAGCGTCGGGTCAAGGAGACCCACGACGCCGCGGCGGTGCTGGGCATCGCCCGGGTGGAGTTCCTGGGCTACGTCGATTCCGGGATGGTCGACACGGACACCAACGGCGCCTCCGGGTCGTTCTGGTCGGCCGACGTCGAGGAGGCCGCCGAGCGGCTCGCGGCGATCCTGCGCGAGGAGGACGCCGAGGTCCTCACCTGCTACGACCGCATCGGCGGCTACGGCCACCCCGACCACATCCAGGTGCACCGGGTCGGGCGGCGCGCCGGGGAGCTCGCGGGCACGCCGCGCGTCTACGAGGCGACGTCCAACCGCGACGAGTTCCGCAAGATGGTGGCCCTGATGGCGCAGGAGACCGGCGAGGAGGGGCCCGATCTGGATCCCGACTCCTTCGGCTCGCCCGAGTCGGAGCTGACCACCCGCGTCGACGTCACCCCCTGGCTCGACGCCAAGCGCGCGGCGATGCGCGCGCACCGCAGCCAGATCGCCGACGACTCCTTCTTCCTCACGCTCGACGACGACCGGTTCGCCCTCGCGTTCGGCACCGAGTGGTTCATCCGTGCGGGCGGCGACCCCGCACACCGCGAGGACACGCTCTTCCCCGCATAGCGTCGCACCGGCCAGGGTGGGCGCCGTGGACCGAGGACGGCGACTGCTGGCGGACCCCCACCAGACCAAGGGCACCGCGTTCAGCCCGGAGGAACGGCGGGAGCGTGGCCTGCTCGGGCTGCTCCCGGCCGGCGTGCAGACCCTCGAGGAACAGATCGGTCGGTGCTGGTCGGAGGTCCAGCGGCTGGCGAGCGACCTCGACCGCTACGTGTACCTGCGCTCGCTGCAGGACCGCAACGAGCGCCTCTTCTACGCGCTGCTGGCCGCGCACGTCCCGGAGACGCTCCCGCTCGTCTACACGCCGACGGTGGCCGAGGGCTGCCGGCGCTTCTCCGAGATCTGGCGGCGTCCCCGCGGCCTCTACCTGTCGTGGCCGGACCGCGAGCACCTGCGGGAGGCGCTGCGCAACCGGCCGCAGGAGGAGGTCGACGTCATCGTCGTCACCGACGGCCAGCGCATCCTCGGCATCGGCGACCAGGGCGTCGGCGGCATGGGCATCCCGATCGGCAAGCTCTCGCTCTACACGCTGATCGGCGGCATCGACCCCGCCCGCACCCTGCCGATCCTGCTCGACGTGGGCACCGACAACGCCGCGCTCCTCGAGGACCCCTTCTACCTCGGCTGGCGCCACCACCGCATCGACGAGGACGCCTACACCGAGTTCGTCGACCGCTTCGTCGAGGCCGTCCGTGCGGAGCTGCCCGACGTGCTGCTGCAGTGGGAGGACTTCGCGACGCCCCACGCCCTGCCGATCCTGCAGCGCTACCGGGACCAGCTCCTGACCTTCAACGACGACATCCAGGGCACCGCGGCCGTCGCGCTCGGCGCGCTGCGCGGCGCCACGGACGTCGCCGGGACGCGGCTGCGCGACCAGCAGGTGGTCATGCTCGGCGCCGGCTCGGCCGGTGTCGGGGTCATGGAGATGGTGGCCCAGGAGATGGTCGACGAGGGGCTCCCGGAGCAGGAGGCCTACGCCCGCTGCTGGGTGGTCGACGTCCGCGGCCTGCTCACCGCCGACCGCGAGGACCTCTCCGAGGCCCAGCGCCGCTTCGCCGTCGCCCCCGACGTCGTCGCCGGGTGGGGGGTCGACGGCCTGCCGCAGCTCGCCGACGTCGTCGAGCACGTCACGGTGGGGGTGCTGCTCGGCCTGTCGACCGCGGCCGGCGCGTTCACCGAGCAGATCGTGCGGACGATGGCGGGCAAGGTCGAGCGGCCGATCGTCTTCCCGCTGTCCAACCCGACGGCCAACGCCGAGGCCCGGCCCGCCGACCTCGACGCGTGGACCGACGGCCGTGCCCTCGTCGCCGCCGGCTCGCCGTTCGCGCCCCTGCGCCGCGGCGACCGCGAGATCCCCGTCGCGCAGTGCAACAACGTCTACATCTTCCCGGCGATGGGTCTCGCGGTGACCGCAGCGCAGGCGACGCGGGTCACCGACGCGATGATGCGCGCCGCGGCCCGCGCGCTGGGCGCCGCCTCGCCCGCCCTGAGGGACGCGGACGCCCCGCTGCTCCCGCCGTGGGCCGACGTCCGCGCGGTCGCCGAGGACATCGCCGTGGCCGTCGCGGTGCAGGCGGTCGCCGACGGTGTCGCCCCGGCGCGCAGCGAGGACGAGCTGCGCGCGCTCGTCCGCTCGACCCGCTGGACGCCCACGTACCAGCACCTGTAGCCCCCCGTGGTGATATGGACGTCGACAGCTGGCGTACCGGACCCCGAGGAGTTCTGACGTGGCGACCGGCCTCGACGAGACGGGCACCCGTCCGGTCCGTGACGTCCCGACCCTCGTCGACGGCGACCGGTCGCGGGTGGACCGCCGCCGGGAGTGGTGGGGGACGGCGCTCATCGCCGCGGTCGGCGGGCTGCTCGGCGGGCTGCTGTTCCTCGTGGCCTACAAGGGCATGCCCGACGACTCCTACATCACCCTCGACTACGCCCGGAACGTCGTCGAGCACGGGCACTGGGGCCTCACGCCGTTCCGGGACGCGAACTCCGCCACCTCGCCCCTGAACGTCTGGCTGCTCGCCGGCGGCATCCTCGTCACGGGTCGCCCGGTCGTGGCCGCCGGCCTGGTGCTCGTGCTCACCACGGCGGCGATGGCGGTGTGGGCCGGTCAGCTCGCCGGGGATCTCGGCCTGCGGCGCGCCGTCGTCGGGGTCCTGACCGTCGGGCTCGTCGTCTCGTCGCCGATCTTCGCGTCGGTCGTCGGGATGGAGTCGTTCCTGGTCGCGGCGCTCCTCGTGGCGGTGGTGCGCTACGCGACCGCGCGGCGGGTGGTCGCCACGGGGGTCGTCACGGGCCTCGCGGTGCTCACGCGCCCGGACCTCGCCCTGCCTGCGGTCGTCCTGGTCGCGGTGCTCTTCGTGGCCGCCGCGCCCCGCCGACCGCGCGAGGCGGTGCTCGCGGTCGGCGTCGGAGCCCTGGTGACGCTGCCGTGGCACATCTGGTCGTGGTTCGTGCTCGGCAGCTTCGTGCCGGACAGCCTCATCATCAAGACCAGCGGTGCCTTCCCCGGCGGTGAGGTCTTCGGCAACGGGCCGCTCTTCATGGTCGAGCGCTGGCCGATCCCGATGCTCGTGGTCGGCCTCGTGGTCGGCGTGGGCATCGTCGCGGTCGTGGCGTCGGCGGTCCGTTGGATCGCGGGCCGCGGTCGGCTCACCGACCGCGTCATCGTGGCGGCGGGGCTCGCCGGCGCGGTGCACTACGCCGCCTACGCGGCCATGGGCGTCTCGTCCTACATCTGGTACTACTGCCCGTCCTTGGCGCTGCTGACCCTCGCGGCGTCCCTCGGCGCGGCCGATCTCAGCCTGCGGCGCACCGGGGCCGTCGTCGCCGGGCTCGCCGTCGTCGCGGGCGTCAGCGTCGGCCACCAGACCGGCCTGGGTACGCCGTGGCCGAACCCGGCGGTGTTCGGGAACTGGGCCACCGCGTCCGACTACATCGAGGCCGGCACACAGCTCGGCCGGGTGCTGCCCCCGGATCAGAGCGTCCTCGCGCCGGGCGAGATCGGGACCCTCGCGTTCGCCTGCCGCTGCGACATCGTCGACCAGTTCAGCGACCGCGCGCGGCTGATGTCGGTCGTCGACTCCCGGCTGGCCGCGAGCGGTCCCGTCGGGGGGTTCCTGCTGCGGCTGAACTTCCTGCACGCCGAGCGCACGCCGGTGGAGCCGCCGGACCGGATCCTGACCTACGAGCCCGGCCCGGGTCCGGGCTGGCCCACCTACGTCCTCGGACGCGGTGCGGGGCACCTCGTCCTGGAGCCCTGAGGGCCCGGGGGCTCAGCCCTCGAGGATGTAGCCGCGCCCGCGGACCGTGCGGATGCGCTCCGCGCCGAGCTTGCGGCGCAGGTAGCCGATGTAGACCTCGACGATGTTCGAGGTCGGCGGGCCGCCCCACACGCGGGTCACGAGCTGCTCCTGCGACATCGCCTGGCCGCGCGGGTGCCGGATGAGGGCGTCGACGACGGCGTACTCGGTGCGCGAGAGGCTCACCGGCTTGCTCTCGACGAACACCTGCTCGAGCGCGGTGTCCACCATGACCTCGCCGCGGCGCAGGAACAGCTGGGCGGTCGGGCGGTCGTCGCCGAGCCGCAGGCGCAGCCGCGCGAGCAGCTCCTCCATGGGGAAGGGCGTCACCAGGTAGTCGTCCTGCGTCGCGCGCAGGGTCGACACGGTGCGGTCCCGGGCCTCGGGGCTGGTCAGCGCGATGACGGGCGTGCGCGGGGCGTCGCGGTGGAGGTCGGCGAGCACCTCCACCGGCCGCAGCCCGGGCATCTCGATGTCGAGCACCACGGCGCGTGCCCCGCTGGCCCGCGCGGTCGCCCCGACGCTCCAGCTCTCACGAAGGAGTTGGGGTTCGAAGCCGTGCGACCGCAACGTCCCCACCAGGACGCTCGTTGTGCGATGGGAAGGGGCCACACACAGCACGCGGCCCCGCTCCGCGCCCGCATAACGATCAGGTCTCATCGCGGCCCAGCTTGACGCGGCGCGCGTCCGAGTTCAATCGGCGAGCGGCGAGCGGGAACGTGATGCTCACCAACGGCACTCTCCTGAGAGTCAGGTGCGGCGAGCGGCGCACGAACTCGTCCGTTCGGCGGCATAGACCGTCCCTTCGTCGCGCTGAGCGGGCCTGCGGGCGGCGCTGAGTCACAGGTTTTCTCAGGTCCGCCCCGGCCCAGCGGTCGTGTCCCTACCGTGACCTCCCGTCGGAGCCGGACGGCGACGCTCCCCCTCGCTGCCGCCGTCCGCGCTCCGCCGACACCAGGACACCCGTGTCCCCCGGCGTCGACCCCTGGACGAGCTCCCCCGTCCCGGCGCCCCGGGCACCGTCAGGAGGTTCCCCGTGCCCCGACGCGGACGACATCGCACAACACTCCCCATGCGCATCCTCGCGATCGTGGCTGCGCTGCTGGTCACCGGCGGTGTGGTCACCGTCGCCGGCTCGGCCTTCGCCGATTCCGAATCAGGTGACTCCGGCCTCCTGAGCGCCTTCTCGAGCGACGAGGACTCAGGCTCAGGCGACTCCGAGCAGAGCTCGGACGACGAGGGCCGGTCCTCTGCCGAGGCCACTGACGAGGACCAGGGGTCCGACGATCAGGGCGAGCAGAACGGCGACGAGAACGCCGGTGAGGACGGCCAGGGCGACGGCGGCAACGAACGCCGCGGCGACGAGAACAACGGGATGACCGAGGACGTCGGCGAGGTCAACGCCGACAACGAGGGCGCGGCCGTCGAGGCCGCCGAGGCCGAGGACCCGTTCCCGGGCCGTGCCGACGCCGCGAACGCCGACGAGGGCGACTACGTCGACATCAGCGACGTCGAGGCCAACGGCAACATCGGCGAGGGCGGCGTGTTCAACGACGCGCAGGGCACCTACACCGTCGACTGCGGTGTGAGCGACCACAACAACTCCGACAACTACATGGCCGCGCCGGGCAAGGAGAACGGCGCCCAGCACGTCCACGACTACGTCGGCAACCAGACGACCGACGCGAACTCCGACGACGACCCCCTCCAGGAAGCGGCCGACGCGGGCCAGACCTCCTGCGTCAACGGCGACGGTTCGGCCTTCTTCTGGCCGGTCCTGCGCGACATCAACGGCGCGAGCCCCGACGAGGATGAGAACGGCGGCAGCCTCGACGGCAACGTCGGCTCGATCATCAAGCCGGCCTCGGCCGACCTGACGTTCCACGGGCACGGCGACCGGGAGATCACCGCCATGCCCAGCCACCTCATGATGATCATGGGGAACGCCAAGCAGGGTGCTCAGGACGGCAAGAACGTCAACGCCAAGTACACGTGCTCCGGGCAGGGCAACGAGAACCGGATCACCGAGCAGTACCCGATCTGCGGTCCGGGCGAGCAGCTCACGCGCATCCTCGACTACCCGAGCTGCTGGGACGGCGAGAACCTGGAGTCCAAGGACTTCCGCTCGCACATCTTCTTCCCGGACGACCAGGGCAACTGCGAGGAGGACCAGGAGCCGATCCCGGCCCTGCGCATCACCCTGAAGTACGACCAGCCCGAGGGTCGCACGTTCCAGATCGACAGCTTCCCGAACGAGCAGCACGACCCGAGGACCGACCACTCCGACTTCCACAACATCGCCAGCCAGGCGTCGAACGACGCGGGTGCGGAGTGCATCAACGAGAACCAGGACTGCGCCAACCTGCAGCAGTAGGCCGGGCCTGAGCACGACCTCGAGGGGCCGTCCCCGTGATCTCCACGATCACGGCGGGCGGCCCCTCGCGTTCGTGCGCCCGGCGACCTACGGTCGGGGCAGGCGCCGACCGGCGCTCACGGGAGTCCGGGCCACCGGGCTGAGAGGGGACCAGGCCGCACTTCGCCCATTCCTGGGACGAGAGGCAGCGGTCCCGACCGTTCGAACCTGATCCGGATCATGCCGGCGCAGGGAGGCTGCAGATGAGCACGTCGTCGTCCGTCTCGAGGCCCGCACCCGATGGCACCGCCGCGGGCCGGGCCCCCGCCGAGGTCGCCCCCACCCTCGACGGCCCGGTGCCGAAGACCCTGGGGTTCCTCGACCAGGGCGCCTTCTGGGCCAACCTCGGGGTGAGCCTGCTCGGCTTCGCCGGGGTGCTCGCCGTCCTGGCGCCGGCGGGAGCGCCCCCGCTGACGGTCACCGCCGCGATCGTGGCCACGGTCGTCGGCACGGCGATCGGCAGCGCGATGGTCGGGCTCTCCGCGATGCCCGGCGCGGCCACCGGTGCGCCGGCGATGGTGCTGCTGCGCGGCCTGTTCGGCGGGGTGCTGTCCTGGATCCCGTCGGTGCTCAACGTCGTGCAGCTCATCGGCTGGGGCACGTTCGAGCTCGTCGTCATCGCCCAGGCCGGCACGCTCGCGCTCGGCGGGCCGACGTGGGCGTGGGTGCTGGGCGCGGGGGTCGTCACGACCGTGCTCACGCTGCGCCCGCTCGGGATGCTGCGCCTGCTCCGGCGTGTGGTGACCGTGCTCGTCGCGATCTCCGTCGCCTACCTCGCCTGGTGGCTGTTCACGCGGCCCGAGCTCGACCTCGCCACCACCGGCGGCTCCTGGGCCGGGTTCTGGGCG
The DNA here is from genome assembly GCF_036044095.1 of Actinomycetospora sp. NBC_00405. Classification (NCBI taxonomy): domain Bacteria; kingdom Bacillati; phylum Actinomycetota; class Actinomycetes; order Pseudonocardiales; family Pseudonocardiaceae; genus Actinomycetospora; species Actinomycetospora sp. NBC_00405. Next base: position 4,018,893 of record NZ_CP107938.1, on the reverse strand, counting down.
GGCACCGACGCGGCGATCGCCGTCGCGGTGTCGTGGATCCCGGTGGCCTCGGACTTCTCGCGCCACTCGCGGCGCGTCTCGACGGCATTCACGTCCGCGACGGTCGGCTACGGGGTCACCCAGATCGTGTGCTTCGTCGTGGGCCTGGCCGCGCTCGCGCTGGTCGGCGGCAACGGCGACGAGGTGTTCGCCCCGATGCTCGCCGCACCGCTCGGGCTGGTCGCGCTGCTCGTGCTCACCGCCCGCGAGACCGACCAGTCGTTCGCGAACGTCTACTCGACCGCGGTCTCGGTGCAGAACCTCGCCCCGCGCGCCGACCGCCGGCTCCTGTGCCTGGTGATCGGCACCATGATCACCGTGCTCGCCCTGGGCGTCACGATCGACGACTACGCGGTCTTCCTGGCCGTGATCGGCTCGGTGTTCGTGCCCCTGCTCGGGGTGGGTGTCGGCGATGCGCTCGTGCGCCGCGGCACCCCGCCCGACCTGTCGCGATGGGCGCCGTCCCGCCCGCTGATGGTCGTGGCCTGGGTGATCGGGCTGGTGGTCTACCAGCTGATCAACCCGGGGGGCGCGCCCGTCTGGTCGGACGCCTGGACCCTCCTGCGCGAGGCGATCGGGTTCGTGCCGCCGACGTGGCTGTCCGCGTCCCTGTCGTCGTTCCTCGTCGCCGTCCTCGCGGCCGCGGTCCTGGCGCGTCTGGAGCAACGGCGCCGGACGTGACCTCCTGACGTGACCTCCTGACGTGACATCCGCCCCGGTGACGGCGGCCGGGTCGGTCCTGTACGGCTGGAGTGCCGGACGACGACACCGACGCGTGGAGGGGGCCGAATGGCGGGTCACCTGCGCGGATGGGCGCGTGAGCTGCGCTCACCGCTGACGCTGCTGCTGGTCGTCGCGTGCGTCGTCGGCGGGATCTGGGCGGCCGTGACCCTGACGCCCGACCAGGACGTGGAGGTGCTCGGGCAGCAGCTCAGCGTCGGGGCCCAGGCGCCGACGGCCACGGTGTCGGGCCCGCCGCGCATCGTCCAGATCGGCAACACCAGCCTCGACGTCCCCGACGTCGCGATCTACGGGCCGCTGCGCCCGCAGCTGACGATCGGTCCGGTGCAGCGCAACGAGACCGCGGGCGACGCCGTCGCCGCCCTCGCGCAGGGCCGGAGCCCGGCGGATGCGCTCTCGGCGATCGTCACCGGCTTCGAGCACTGGTACGGCTGGGCCACGCTGATCCTGGTCGCGGTCGTGCTCGGCATCTGCGGGCTCGTCGGCTCGCTGCGGGTGCTCGCGATGCTGCGGTTCACCGTGCGCCGCTCGGGCGCCGGTGCGCGACCCGCGGTCGTCGCCCGGCGCCTCTCGCGGACGCTCACGCGCTCGACGGTGGTGGCGCTCGCCGCGGCCCTGCTCGTGTGGGGCGTCAGCGGCGTGCTGGCGGTGGTCGGGGCCCAGGGCCTGCGGGACGCCCGCTCGCTCACCGACCTCACCGGCGCCCACCACGTCACCCCGTCCCCGGTGGGGCCCACCGTGTCCGGGGTCCGGGGCGTCGTGATCGGGGACTCGCGGGTCGCCCGGCTCGGCGGGCCGGTCGCCCCGGGCGCCTCCGCCGAGGACGTCGCGTGCGCCCGCAGCACCGACTCGCTCGCCCACCAGATCTCGACGGCGATCGGCGACGAGGTGCTCAACCTCGCCTGCTCGGGGGCGCGCATCTCCGCGGGTCTGCGTGCTCCGCAGCAGGCGGGCGGCGTGCAGGTCCCGCCACAGATCGGACGGCTCAAGCAGGTCGAGGACCCGGCGTTCGTGGCCGTCGCCGTCGGCCCCAACGACCTGAACTGGACCGACCTCATCGGCTACTGCTACGCGGCGGCGGACTGTGCCGACAACTTCACCGCCGGCGAGTTCGGCTACCGGCTGGCGGCCTTCGACCGCGACTACGCCGACCTGCTCGCCGACCTCGCGACCCTGCCGTCGCACCCCCGCGTCGTCGTCATCACCTCCTACGACGTCCTGCGCCCCGACGCGCAGTGCGCCACCACGCGCGGGCCGCTGCAGTACCCCGGGCTCACCCCCGAGGAGATCCAGCTGCTGGCGGACCGGAACGCCGCGCTCAACCAGGTGCTCACCACCGGCGCCCGCCGTTACGGGTTCGACGTCGTGACCCCGCCGCTGTCCCCGCTATGCGTCCCGGACGGCGACGGCCTGGGCCCCGACCTGCAGTCGATCCAGGACCGGTACCCGTTCCACCCCACCGCCGTGGGCGAGCTGCGCCTGACGATCCCGGTGGTCGACCGCGTCGGCGTGCCCGCCCCGGTGCCGCCTCCCTGATCCCGCCGGATCTCCCTGCGACCACCCGGCGCTCGGCTGCTTGGACCGGGCCCCAGGGGGCACTCCCCTCGCTACGTGAGCGAAGTTCCCGGTTATAGCCGGGAACTTCGCTCACGTAGGACCGAAGGGAGCAACGCGCTCGTGAAGATGCGCACGCTGGGCCGGACCGGCATCAAGGTGAGCCCGTACTGCCTCGGCGCCATGATGTTCGGCGCCTGGGGCAACACCGACCACGACGACTCGATCAAGATCATCCACAGGGCGCTGGACGCCGGGATCAACTTCGTCGACACCGCCGACGTGTACGCGCAGGGCGAGTCCGAGGAGATCGTCGGCAAGGCGCTGCACGGTCGCCGCGACGACGTGGTCCTCGCGACCAAGGCGCACGCCCCGATGGGCGACGACCCGAACCACCGCGGCAACTCGCGCCGGTGGCTCGTGCACGAGGTCGAGAACTCGCTGCGCCGCCTGCAGACCGACCACATCGACCTGTACCAGATCCACCGCCCCGACCCCGAGACCGACGTCGAGGAGACGCTCTCGGCGCTCACCGACCTCGTGCGCAGCGGCAAGGCCCGGGCGATCGGGTCGTCGACCTTCCCCGCGTCGGACATCGTCGAGGCCCAGTGGGTCGCCGAGCGACGCGGCCTCCAGCGGTTCCGCACCGAGCAGCCCCCGTACTCGATCCTCAACCGCGGCATCGAGCGCGAGGTCCTCCCGGTCTGCCGTCGCTACGGCATGGGCACGCTCGTCTGGAGCCCGCTGGCCATGGGCATGCTCACCGGGAAGATCCGCAAGGGCCAGGAGGGCGGCACGCAGCGGTCGCAGCGCACCCCGGGCCGCTTCACCGACGAGCGCAAGCTCGACGCGGTCGAGCAGCTGATCCCGCTCGCGGAGAAGGCGGGCCTGTCGATGGTGCACATGGCGATGGCCTTCGCCGTGTCCCACCCGGCCGTCACCTCGGCGATCATCGGGCCGCGCACGATGGAGCAGCTCGACGACGTCCTCGCCGGCGCCGAGGTCACCCTCGACGACGAGGTGCTCGACCGCATCGACGAGATCGTCCCGCCCGGCGTGGACGCCAACCCCGGCGACGTCTCCTACGAGCCGCCGGCGATCGGCGACGTGGCCCAGCGTCGCCGGCCGCGCGAGGAGCGGGCGGCGGCGGCGGGGAACTAATTCCCTGCAACGGGCGACAGCGCTCGCCCGGCACCGGGAACACTCACAAGGATTCGGAACACTCGGAAGGGGTCTCCCGATGGGCACCGTCGCCGTCGTGATCATCATTGTGGTGGTGCTGCTGGCCGTCGCCGGTGCCGCCGCCCTCGTCCTGGCGCGTAGGCGCAAGCAGCAGCAGCTCGTCGAGCAGTTCGGCCCCGAGTACGAGCGCCGGGTCGCCGAGACCGGCGACCGCAAGCAGGCCGAGCAGGAGCTCCAGCAGCGCAAGGAACGCCACGACCAGCACCAGCTCCGGCCGCTTCAGCCCGACGAGCGCGAGCGCCTGCGGGGGGACTGGCAGCAGGTCCAGCGCGGGTTCGTCGACGACCCCGGCGGGGCCGTCGAGCACGCCGACGCCCTGCTGGTGACGATCATGCGCCAGCGTGGCTACCCGGTCGAGGACAGCCGGCGCCGCTCGGACGACCTCTCGGTCGCCCAGCCCCACCTCGTCGGCGACTACCGGCGGGCCCAGGACGTCGTCACCTCGCACCGGCAGGGGACGGCGAGCACCGAGGATCTCCGCTACGCCTTCACGTCGTTCCGCACCCTCGTGGAGGCGATGCTGGACGACGACGGCGGCGAGGGGCACGGCCCGCACGACCAGCGCGACCAGCGCGACCAGCGCGACCAGCAGGGCCGACACCAGCAGAACGGCACGACCGAACGAATCTCGGGCTCGCCCCGGGGTGCCGGGGACCAGCAGATCGGGCATCCCGACGCCGGCACGGAACGCATCCAGCAGCCGCCGCCCGCAGGAGCGCCCGGGCAGGGTGCGCCTCCCGGGGGAGCGCCCGCCCAGGGCGCGCCGCAGGGCGGCCCGGTCGGCCCGGGCCGGCCACCGTCGGCGCCTCCCGCGACCGGCGGACCCGACGGACACCAGGAGCGCAGGGCATGAGCCACCCCGAGCAGGGTCGAACCACCGAGCGTCCGGCAGGTCAGGAGCGCCCGGGCGGTTACGACGAGGACCCGCGGCAGAGCCGGCAGGCCGGTGACCCCTACGGCGACCCGGCGGGCGGCCAGCACGGCGCGGAGCACGGCGGTTTCGCCGAGCGTCACGGCGGCGCCCCCCAGGGGCAGCCCGGCGGACAGCAGGTCGGCGGCCAGTACGGCGGTGACCAGTACGGCGGTGACCAGTACGGCGGTGACCAGTACGGCGGCCAGCAGCCCGGCGGGCAGCAGGTCGGCGGCCACTACGGCGGTGACCAGTACGGCGGCCAGCAGCCCGGCGGCCAGTACGGCGGCCAGCCCGGCCAGGACCAGTACGGCGGTCAGCAGTACGGCGGTGACCAGTACGGCGGTGGCCAGTACGGCGGGCAGCAGGCAGGCGCGTACGGCGGCCAGCCCGGCGACCCGTACGGGCAGCAGACGGGCCAGCCGGGCCAGGTTCCCGGCCAGCAGTACGGCCCGGGGCAGGCCGCGCCGGGCGACCAGATCGGTCAGGTCGGGCACGCACCGGGTGGCGCCGGTCCGGGTGGTGTCGGCCCCGGCGGCGCCGGTCCCGGTCAGCCGACGCCGGGCCAGCCCGGCCAGGGCGACCCGTACGGGGCCGGCGGTCAGCAGCACGGTGACCAGCACGGTCAGTACCCCGGGCCGCCCGACCACACCCCCGGCGCCCCCGGCGAGCCGGCGGGCACGCAGGGCGGGCACGGCGCCGGGAACGGCGCCGCCCACGGTGCGGGAGACGGCACCGAGGGTGGCAACACGATCATCGACCCGCAGCGCGCGGGGCAGTGGCGCTCCCAGTGGGAGGAGGTCCGGATGATGTTCGTCGACCGGCCGCAGGACGCGGTGGCCCGGGCCGACGGGCTGGTCGGGGAGGTGCTCGAGGAGCTCTCGCGCACGTTCACCGAGCAGCGCAGCGCCCTGGACCCGAACTCCCTCGGCGGCGAGCCGTCGACCGAGGAGATGCGCCGCGCCGTGCAGCGCTACCGGGAGTTCTTCGACCGGCTGCTGACCCTGTAGATCGCCACTACGGTGCGCCGATGGTCTCCACCCCGGACTTCGGACGCACCCTCGACCGCCTCAAGCCCGTCGTCGGTGCGGTGACGAAGGCGCACATCGCGCTCTATCGCCGCACCGGCGGCCGGCTCGGGCACTCGATCCCGGGCATGCCGACGATGCTGCTGCTCGACCACGTCGGGGCGCGCAGCGCCCGTCTGCGGACGACGCCGCTGCTCTACTTCGTCGACCCCGAGGACCCCGACGACCTGGTGATCGTCGCGTCGTACGGCGGGCACCCGCGCCACCCCGCCTGGTTCCACAACCTCCGGGCGCACCCGGACACGACCGTCCAGGTGCGCGACGAGGTCCGGCCGGTGCACGCGCGGGTGGCCACCGACGCCGAGCGGGCGCGCCTCTGGCCCGCGGCGACCGCGACGTACTCGCCGTACACGGGCTACCAGCAGCGGGCCGACGAGGTCGGGCGGACCATCCCGTTCGTGATCCTCACCCGACGGGACTAGCGCAAGCGCACGTGGTCCGGGGTCAGGTCCTTCACCGACGACACCCCGAGCAGCGCCATCGTCCGGCGGATCTCGGCGGTGAGGATCGTCGCGAGGTGCTCGACGCCGAGCTCGCCGCCGGCCATGAGCGCGTAGAGGTACGCGCGGCCGACCAGGCAGCCCGAGGCGCCGAGCGCGACGGCGGCGACGATGTCGGCGCCCGACATGATCCCGGTGTCGAGCATGACCTCGGCCTCCCCGCCGACCTCGGCCACCACCGACGGCAGCGTCTCGAGGGGGACGGGCGCGCGGTCGAGCTGCCGCCCGCCGTGGTTCGACACGATCACCGCGTCGGCGCCGGCGTCGACCACCCGCCGCGCGTCCTCGGCGGTCTGCACGCCCTTCACCACGAGCGGTCCGTTCCACGTGGATCGGAGCCAGGTGAGGTCGTCGAGGGTCAGCGCCGGGTCGAACATCGAGTCGATGAGCTCGGCGACCGTGCCCTCCCACGAGGTCAGGGCCGCGAACTCCAGCGGGTCGGTGGTGAGGACGTTCGCCCACCAGTGCGGGTGGCGCGCCATGTCGAACAGGGTGCGTGCCGTGAGGGCCGGCGGGATGGTCAGCCCGTTGTAGGCGTCGCGCAGACGGGCCCCGCCGACCGGGGTGTCCACGGTCAGCATGATCGCCTCGTTGCCGGCCTCCGCCGCCCGGCGCACGACCTCCTCGCTCGCGGCCCGGTCGCGCCAGAGGTAGAGCTGGAACCAGCGGCGGGTGTGCGGAGCGGCCGCGGCGAGGTCCGCGGGCGACGTCGTGCCCATGGTCGAGAGGGTGTGCGGCACCCCGATGCGCCCCGCCACGCGCGCCACGGCCGGCTCGCCGGCGTGGTGCATCATCCGGGTGAACCCGGTGGGGGCGAAGGCGAAGGGCAGCGCCGACGGGCCGCCGAGCAGGGTCGTCGAGGTGTCGATGTGCGAGACGTCGCGCAGCACCGAGGGCCGGAACTCGAGCGCGGCGAACGCCTCCCGCGCCCGGTTCAGCGAGCGCTCGCCCTCGGCGGCGCCGTCGGTGTAGTCGAACACCGCCCGCGGCGTGCGGCGCCGGGCGATCTCCCGCAGGTCGCCGACGGTGTGCGCCCGCGCGAGACGGCGTCGCGTCGGGTCGGGATCGGGCCGGGCCAGGCGCAGGAGGGGGCGCAGCTCCGACGGGCGGGGCAGCCGTCGCGGGGTGCGGACGCGGGGCGGTCGCTCCTCGGAGGTCGTCATCCGTCCTCGTTCCTCGTCGCGGCGATCGGGTCGCCCCCCACCGAACGACGCCGGGGGCGGCACGTCAAGCGCGCGGGGATGGTCCCCCCGTGGCGAGGGCCGGTGCGGTACAACCGACCCGGACTCCGCCGGGACCGGTGGAGGGTGTCGGGAGAGGACGAAGGTCGTGAGCTACCCGCAGCGCTCGTGGGACGACGGTGACGTCGAGGTCATCGGCAGCCGGCTGTGGGCCGGCGGGGTCGCCACGGCCGTGGTCGCCGCGGGGATCGCCATCGTGGGCGTGCTCATCCTCACGAACGTCTTCGACCTCGGCATCCAGACCGCGCAGCGCAGCGGCGCGCTGGTCGACAACGCGATCACGATCATCCCGGTCTGCGCCGCGATCGCGGCGCTCGCCGGCACGGCCCTGCTGCACCTGCTGCTGCTGACCACGCCCCGCCCGGCCACCTTCTTCTCGGCGATCGTGCTGCTGGTGCTCGTGGTCCTGCTGCTGCAGGTCTTCCTCGCGCGCGGCGGCGTCGTCGACCACATCGCCACCGCGATCCTCTACGCGGCGATCGGGCTGGCGATCATCTCGATGCTCTCGGGCGTCTCGCGCACGGCGGTGCGGCCCGTGACCTCCGGCGGCTGGGGCGGACGGCAGTACGACGGCCGGTACGACCAGCGCTACGGCTCCTACGACCAGCAGCAGCAGCGTCCGGGCCCGTACGCCGGCGGGGACCAGCGCACGACCCGCTACGACCCGCGGGGCGGACAGGGTGGCGGCGCCGGCTGGTAGGCCGATCGGCCCCTCTCGTACCCCCGGTTGCGCCCGGTAGCGGCGCCCGGACCTTCCGTGACGTTGATTCTATTGACGCCACTTCGCTTGACCCTCTGTGCCGGCCCTGACGACCCTGGAGGGGCGTGATGCTCTACGCGGGTGATCCCTCCTGCCCGCGTCCAGCTCCGTCGCCCCAGGTGGGGCGACAACGGGACGAGAGGTCGGCGATGTCACCCACGGCGGTCAACGGTTCGAGCACGAGCCGCGAGCACGAGGTCACCGGACGCACCCCGGTCACGCCACACGGCACGGCGCCCGGCCCGGGCCACCCCGTCGACCTCCAGGCCGCGCGGGCCGCCCTGCGGCTGGCCCTCCCCGAGCCCGGCAGCAAGTTCAGCCAGGACGACGAGTGGTGCGTCGTGGCCGAGCCGGACGGGTCGTGGGCCGAGTACCGGTTCCACGACTACGACCGCATCTTCGGCGTCCGCGGGCTGTACGAGAAGATCTTCTATGACGTCCTGGGCTGCGACTCGCCGCGCTTCATGGTGGGCCTGCTCAACGACGCCCTGGCGTCCGCCGGCGTCCCGGCCGACTCGCTGCGGGTGCTGGACCTCGGCGCGGGCAACGGCATCATGGCCGAGGAGCTCGCCGCCGTCGGCGTCGAACACTCCGTCGGGGTCGACATCCTCCCCGAGGCCCGCGACGCGGCCGAGCGCGACCGTCCCGGCCTGTACGCCGGGTACCACGTCGCCGACCTCACGGCGCTGCCCGAGTCGGAGCGCCGGGCACTGGCCTCCCACGGGCTGAACACCCTCACGGTGGTGGCGGCCCTCGGCTTCGGCGACATCCCGCCGGCCGCGTTCCGCACCGCCTACGATCTCATCGCGCCGGACGGATGGGTCGTCATGACGATCAAGGACGCGTTCCTCGAGGAGACCGACACCTCCGGCTTCGGGGGCATGATCGGCGAGTCGATCCGGTCGGGCGCCCTGGAGGTCGTGCGCCGCGAGCGCTTCCAGCACCGCCTGGCCACCGACAGCAGCCCGCTGCTCTACGAGGGGATCGTCGCGCGCAAGCGGGGGCCGCTCGCGGGGTGAGCCTGGCCTCCGACCCGTCGGTAACCGTGTGATCCAGGTCCCAGACGGGCACACTTCTCCCTGGAGCGCGCCAGGCGCGGCGCGCTCCGGGAGTCGACGTGGAGGTCCCCCTCGCATGACCGTGGAGTCGCACCGCAACCGCCCGGCGACGGTGCCGGGTGCCACCATCGACGTGGCCACCACGCTGGAGTCGCTGCTGCCGGCCGATCTGCTGGCCGAGGCCGATCCGGCCCTGTGGGGCCGCACCGTCGTGCAGATGGCCCAGGGCCTCGCGACCCACCCGGCCGACGTCGGCCGGGTGGTGGCCGCGCACGCCGCCCTGACCGCCCGCATCGGCACGGCGGCCGTCGCCCGGGCGCTCGGCTCGACGGCCGACGGGCCCGTGCCGATCGAGAAGGACGGCCGCTTCCGCGACACGACCTGGGAGGAGAACCCCGTCTACTGGGGGCTCCGCCAGGAGTACCTCGCGCTGGTGGCGACGCTGCACGACCTCGTCGACGCCGCCGGCCTCGACGAGTCCTCCCGCGAGCGGGCCGGCCTGCTCGCCGACGTGCTGGGCAGCGTCCTCTCGCCCACCAACCTGCTCCCCGGCAACCCGGCCGCCCTCAAGCGGGCGTTCGAGACCGGTGGCTCGAGCGTGCTGTCGGGCTTCCGCCAGATGCTCGACGACCTGGCGACCAACCAGGGCCGCCCCCAGCAGGTCGACCGGACGAGCCTGCGGGTCGGGCAGGAGCTGGCGGCGACGCCGGGCAAGGTCGTCTACCGCAACCGGCTCATGGAGCTCATCCAGTTCGAGCCGCAGACCGACGAGGTCCACGAGATCCCGATCCTCGTGAGCCCGCCGTGGATCAACAAGTACTACGTCATGGACCTCGCGCCGGGTCGCAGCTTCCTCGAGTGGGCCATCCAGCACGGCCACACCGTCTTCGTCATCAGCTACCGCGACCCCGACGAGTCCATGGCCGACACGGGCCTCGACGACTACCTCGAGCTCGGCGACCTGGCCGCGCTGGACGTCGTCCAGGAGATCACCGGCGCCGACAAGGTCAACCTCGTCGGGCTCTGCCTCGGCGGGCTCATGGCGACCATCGCCACCGCGATGCTCCACTCCCGGGGCCAGGGCGACCGCGTCAACTCGCTGACGCTGCAGAACACCCTGCTCGACTACTCCGACCCCGGGCCCGTCGCGAGCTTCGTCGATCCGGAGATCGTCGAGCGGCTCGAGCGCAAGATGGCGAAGACCGGCTACCTGCCGGCCGACGCGATGGCCGGCACCTTCGACCTGCTCCGCGCCAACGACCTGATCTTCAACTACGTCGGGCCGAACTGGCTGGAGGGCAAGACGCCGCCGGCGTTCGACATCCTCGCCTGGAACAACGACTCCACGCGCATGCCGGCCAAGATGCACGCCTTCTACCTGCGGCACTTCTACCTGGAGAACGAGCTGGCGCGCGGCGAGCTCGAGCTGCTCGGCGAGCACCTGTCGCTGAAGTCGGTCACGAACGACACGTTCATCGTGGGGGCCGTGAACGACCACATCGCGCCCTGGCGCACGTCGTTCACGTCGACCGGCCTGCTGGGTGGCGACGTCACGTTCACCCTGTCCAACGGCGGCCACATCGCCGGCGTCGTCAACCCGCCCGGGAAGAAGGCCAAGCACTGGATCGGCACGGTCGGCGGCGAGTCCGCACCGGATGCCGACACCTGGCTGCAGCGGGCGAGCGAGGTCGCGGGCTCCTGGTGGGAGCCGTGGCGCGACTGGATCGGTGAGCGCGCCGGCGGCATGCGCACCCCGCCGCCCACCGGCTCGGACGCCCACCCGCCGCTGGGCGACGCGCCGGGCTCGTACGTCCTCGGCACCGCCTGATCCCGGTCGGCCGCGCGTTTCGCCCGGTCAAGGCTGGGTAACACGAGGCCCCCCGCACCCGATCGTCGGTTGACGGACCTCGCCGAGGCCGCCACGGTGTTGCGTAGAGCGCACATCTCTTCGCGCTCTGCGCAACTCGTCGCTCCGTCGCCGCCCTGAGGGTGTGGGGGACCATGAACCGTCACGCGTCCGTCGTCCTGCGTCGCAAGGTGGACGAGGCGGTGGGGCCGGGATACGACCCCGTGTTCCTGCGTCTCGACCTCCTGCTCGCCGGTCGGGAGGCGCGGTGCCCGTGCGCGTCCTGCTCCTCCCGGACGGCCGAGGCCCGCGAGCGGCTCCTCGCGGCGCTGCCGCCGCTCTGAATCGCGGGAATCGCCGTCCCACGTGTGGCCGGTGCCACCGCGCCGGGACCCGCGGCGGTGCGTGCTTGGTAAACTGAGCGCTGTCACCGACGACGCGGAGGAATCCACCATGGCCACCCCGACCGCCGACGAGGCCCGCGACCAGGCCCTCGACGTGATCGCCCAGGCCCAGGAGGCGGGGATCCGGTTCGCCGGCTCCGTCGCCGAGAGCTGGGCCTCGGTGCTGCGCGGCATCCCCGGCATCGGCAGCGTCCTCGGCGCCGACACGTCCGGTAGCTCGCTCGGCAACTCGTTCGGTCACTCGTTCGGGGGAGGCCCCGGCACCGCCGGCGTGCCGCACACCGCCGTCGAGGCCGTCGACCGCTTCTACGACACCGGCGTGCAGCTCCTCGAGGCGCAGCGCTCCGCCGCGCACCACATGCTCGGCGCCATGGGGCCCGCGCTGCGGCCGCTGATCTCGGTCACGCCGCCCGCCGCGCGCCGCTGACCGAGGTGTCGCACCCGGGCGGGCCCTGGGAGGACCACCGCCGCGCCCTCGGCGGGTTCATCCGTAGCCAGCGCAAGCTCGCCCGTCTCTCGCTGCGGCAGCTCTCGGCCCTCAGCAACATCTCGAACCCCTACCTCAGTCAGGTCGAGCGGGGGCTCCACGAACCGTCCGTGCGCGTGCTGCACTCGATCGCGGAGGCCCTGGACATCTCGGCCGAGACCCTGCTGCTGCAGGCGGGCCTGGTGCGTGAGCAGGCCGGTGGGCACCCCACGTCCGGCGACGACGGTGCGCCGTCGTCGACCGAGCGGGCGATCCGCGCCGATTCCCGGCTCTCGGACGCCCAGAAGGAGGCCCTGATCTCCGTGTACCGCAGCTACGTCACCGGCTCACCCGACGGGAGGTCGACATCGTGAGCGCCCTCCTGGCCTCGGACCCCGAGCCGTCCCCCCGTCCGGCGCCCGACGACCACCACGACCGCACCGTCCTCGGACACCGCGTGCACGTCGCGCACCGCCCCGGGGCGCCCGGACGCCTGCCGCTGGTGCTGGTCAACGGGATCGGCGCGAGCCTCGAGCTGTTCGACCCGCTCGTCGAGGCGCTGGACCCCGAGCGGCCCGTCGTGCGCTTCGACGTCCCGGGCATCGGCGGCTCGCCGCTGCCGTGGGTGCCCCTGCCGATGGCGGGGCTCGCGATGCTCGTCCGCGGTCTGCTCGACGACCTCGGCTACGGCAAGGCCGACATCCTCGGCCTCTCGTGGGGAGGTGGGATCGCCCAGCAGTTCGCGCTCCAGCACCCCGATCGCACCGCCCGGCTCGCCCTGGTGAGCACGGGGACGGGCGCGATGATGGTGCCCGCACGCTTCACCGTGCTGGCGAAGATGCTCACGCCCCGGCGCTACAACGACCGCTCCTACCGGCGCGAGGCCGGCGCGGAGATCTACCAGGGCGAGTCCCAGTCGGCCGTCGACGCGGTGTTCTCCCGCGTGCACCCGGTCATGTTCCGCGCCTACCTCTTCCAGCTCATGGCGCTCATGAGCTGGACGAGCCTGCCGGTGCTCCCGTTCATCGGGGCGCCGACGCTGGTGCTCGCGGGCCGTCGCGACCCGGTCATCCCGGTGGTCAACGCCCACCTCATGGGCGCGCTGATGCCGCGCGGCACCGTGCACCTGCACGAGGGCGGGCACCTCGGTCTGCTGACCCGGCCCGACGAGCTCGGGCGCGTGGTGGAGGAGTTCCTGGACGCCTAACCTCCGGGCCATGACGACGGTCGACTGGCGGACCTGGGTTCCCGAGCGGCTGGCGTACCCGGAGGTGCCGGTCGGCGCGCTGCTCGACGGCGCGGCCCGGCGCTACGGCGACCGCGTGGCGTTCCGCCACCACGACCGCACGCTGAGCTTCACCGAGCTGTGGCGCGCGGCGAGCGGGTTCGCCCACCACCTGCACGCCCGCGGGGTGGTGCCCGGCGACGTCGTCGGCGTGCACCTGCCCAACGTGCTGGCCTTCCCCGTCGCCTACTACGGGATCCTGCTGGCCGGGGCCACGTTCACCCCGGTCAGCCCGCAGCTGCCGGCCGACGGCGTGGCCGCCCAGCTCGCGGACGCGGGGGCGGTGGCGGTGGTCGGCCTGGCCGACGTGGGGGCCGGGGTGCCGCTGATCGCGACCGACGGCGTGGGGTTCGCGGGGGTCGACAGCGTGGACGGGGCCGAGGCGCCGCCGGTGGTCGACGTCGACCCCACCGTCGCCCGCGCCCACCTCGCCTACACCGGCGGCACGACCGGCAGCCCCAAGGGCGTCGTGCTCACGCACGCGAACGTCGTCACCAACGTCCTGCAGTACGCGTGCCACGGCAGCGGGTCGCGTCCCGTCCCCGGGGTCGGTGGCGAGGTGGGCCTCGAGCAGATCGGGCCGTCGGAGGAGTGGCCGATCCGCCTCGGCGAGGGCACCGGGATCGCCGTCGCCCCGTGGTTCCACGCGATGGGCACGATCGGCGGCATCGGCGTCGCCGTGGTGTCCGGGGCCACGAGCATCGTCCACGAGCGCTTCGACCCCGTCCGCTTCCTGGCCGACGTCGAGACCCACCGGGCGACGACGATCTCGGGTGCCCCGCCGCTCTTCCACGCCCTGCTCGCGCACCCGGAGGCGGCGCAGCGCGACCTCACCTCGGTGCGGACGGTGACGTCCGGGGCCGCGCCGATGCCGCTCGCGCTGGCCCGGCGGATCGCCGAGCGCATGCCGGAGGCGGTGATCGTCGAGGGCTACGGGATGACCGAGGCGACGATGGGTCTCACGATCGGTGCGACCGCACGGTCCGCGCACCGCCGGGTCGGCACGGTCGGCGTCCCGGTGCCGGACACCGAGATCCGCATCGGCTCGCCGGACGCGCCCGCCGGGGTGGGCGAGGCCGGCGAGGTGTGGGCGCGCGGTCCGCAGGTGATGACCGGCTACCTCGACCGGCCGGAGGCCACCGCGGAGACGCTGGTCGACGGGTGGCTGCGGACCGGCGACATCGGCGTGCTCGGCGAGGACGGGCAGCTCGAGATCGTCGACCGGGCCAAGGACATGCTGCTCTACAAGGGCTACAACGTGTACCCGCGCGAGCTCGAGGAGCTGCTGGCAGCGCGCCCCGAGGTCGCGGCGGCCGCCGTCGTGGGACGTGCGGATGCGGCGGTCGGCGAGGAGCCCGTCGCCGTGATCGTCGCGGCACCGGGCCACGAGCCCACCCCGGAGCTGGGCGCGGCCCTCGCCGCGGCCCTGGACGAGCAGGTCGCGCCCTACAAGCGCCTGCGCGCGGTGCACGCCGTCGACGCGCTGCCCGTCTCGGCCGCCGGGAAGGTGCTCAAGCGGGACCTGCGGGACGCCCTGACCGGGGGATCCACCCCGCTCGGCGGACCGATCTGGACGCGCACCACGGGCTAGAGTGGCGTCATGGCCCGCATCCGCATCGTGCGCGCCGCCGACGGGCGGCAGTGGATGGTGCGCCAGAAGCTGGAGTGGACCGACCCCGCGACGGGGGAGGACTTCGAGCACGACATGCAGGGCGGCCAGCTCGCGGCCATCGGCATCGTCTCGATCATGGGTCTGCTCTGGGTCGCGCTCCTGGCCTGGTGGTTCACCGGCAGCCAGGGTGTCGTCGTCCCGATCTGGGTGTGGCTGATCCTGCTGATCGTGGCCGGGTTCTTCCCGGGCCGCTGGGTGCTGCGCCGTCCCCGCACGCTCGTCGCCGAGACGCCGGGCGGTGCCGACGGCTCCGCACCCGAACGCTGGGTGGGGTGGGTGCGCGGCACGGCCGCCGCGCGCGAGGAGATGACCGCGACCATCCGGAGCCTCGAGACCCGGGCGACGCCCGCCTACGCGGACAGTCCCCTGCAACCCGTCAGTTGATGGGTCGCTGAGCTGACATGCCGGAGCTTCCCGAGGTCGAGGCCCTCGCCGAGCACCTGCGCACGCACGCGCTCGCTCGCCCCGTGGCGCGCACGGACCTCGCGAGCATGACCGTCCTCAAGACCTTCGACCCGCCGCTCTCGGCGCTGACCGGCCGGCTGGTCACCGGGGCGGCGCGGCACGGGAAGTTCCTGGACCTCGAGCTCGACGGGATCCACCTCGTCGTGCACCTCTCGCGCGCCGGGTGGCTGCGCTGGCACGACCAGGCGTCGGCCACCCCGCCGAAGCCGGGCAAGGGGCCGCTGGAGTTCCGGGTGCACCTGGAGAAGGTCGGCGGGCCCGGCTTCGACCTCACCGAGGCGGGCACCCAGAAGCGCCTCGCCGTGTACCTCGTCGAGGACCCGTCGCAGGTCCCGGGCGTGGCCAAGCTCGGCCCGGACGCGCTCTCGCTCGACCGCGCGTCGTTCGGGGAGCTGCTCGCCGGTCGCTCCGAGCGGCTCAAGACCCTGATCGTCGACCAGCAGGTGCTCGCCGGGATCGGCAACGCCTACTCCGACGAGATCCTGCACGTCGCGAAGCTGTCGCCGTTCGCGTCGGCGGGCAAGCTCGACGCCGACGCGGTCGACCGGCTGCACGCCGCGATGGTCGGCGTGCTGTCCGAGGCGGTGGAGCGCGCCGTCGGCCAGGACGCCGCGCGTCTCAAGGGCGAGAAGCGCTCGGGGATGCGGGTGCACGCGCGCACCGGGCTGCCGTGTCCCGTGTGCGGTGACACCGTCCGCGAGGTCTCGTACGCCGAACGGTCCTTCCAGTACTGCCCCACATGCCAGACGCAGGGTCGCGCGTTGGCGGACCGCCGGCTGTCCCGTCTGGTCAAATAGCCCCGTGCCCGCCTGGCTGACCGATCCGCGCGTGGTCGCCGCCGTCGTGGTGGCGATCGCGCTGGTGGTCGCGGTGCTGGTCTACCGCCGCGTGAAGCGGCGCAACCAGTTCGCGTCGCCGCTGGAGCGCGCGACGTTCTCCACGCTGCACACCGTCTCGCTGGCCGCACCAGCGCTGCGCGAGGGCCTGTCGGAGGGCTCGGCGCAGTTCGCCGTGCCCTACCTGCGCACGCTGCTCGACACCGAGGCGCTGTCGATGACGGGCTCGGACTGCGTGCCGCTGGCCTGGGACGGCGAGGCCGAGCACCACAGCCTGGACGTGCGCCAGTACGCCGAGAAGGTCATGCGCACGGGGCGCCAGCAGGTGGCCAGCCGCAAGGACATCGAGTGCGGCTCGCAGGACTGCCCGGTGCGCGGGATCGTCGTCGTGCCCCTCGAGGTCGACGGCAACGTCGCCGGCACGCTGGCCGCGGTCAGCGCGGACACCCCGGGGCCTGTCCTGCTGCGCGCCTCGGCGGAGGTCGCGCGCTACGTCTCCAGCCAGCTCGAGCTCGCCGACCTCGACGAGTCCCGCGCGCGCCTCAACCGTGCCGAGGTCCGGGCGCTGCGCGCCCAGATCTCGCCGCACTTCATCTACAACGCGCTCAACACGGTGGCCTCGTTCATCCGCACCGACCCCGAGCGCGCCCGCGAGCTGCTCATGGAGTTCGCCGACTTCACCCGCTACTCGTTCCGGCAGGCCGGCGAGTACACGACGCTGGCCGACGAGCTCAAGAACATCGACCGCTACCTGGCCCTCGAGCACGCACGGTTCGGCAACCGGCTCACGGTCAAGGTGCAGGTCGCGCCCGAGGTGCTCTCGGTGGTCCTGCCGTTCCTGGCGCTGCAGCCGCTGGTCGAGAACGCGGTGCGCCACGGGCTGTCGGGCAAGCCGGGCGGCGGCACCGTCACGCTCACCGCCGAGGACTCCGGCGCCGAGTGCACGATCATCGTCGAGGACGACGGCGTCGGGATGGACCCGCAGGCGCTCAAGGAGGAGAACCGCGACGCGCACCTCTCCGGCGCCCACGTCGGCCTCGGCAACGTGGACGACCGCATGCGCTCCGCCTTCGGCCCCGACTACGGCCTGATCGTCGAGACCGAGCGCGGCGCGGGAACGAAGATCATCCTGCGCGTCCCGAAGTTCCGGGCCGGCGTCCGCGTGTAGCCCGGCGCCGGTGATCACGGGCCACCCGTTCGGCGCAGATAGTCTCGGGTCATGGAATTGCGGTTCGGCTCGGCCCTGTCCTCGGTCCTGCCCGGTCCCCTCGCGGCCGCCACCGGCACGCGCACGGTCAGCGTCGTGCGCCTGCAGGGCGTGATCGCCGCGGCCGGCGGGCCGGTGCCGAGGTCGCTCATCAACATCAACGCGGTCGAGGACGCCCTCAAGCGGGCCTTCACCGCGGAGCGCGCCGAGGCCGTCGCCCTGGTGATCAACTCGCCGGGCGGGGCGCCCACGCAGTCCGCCCTGGTGGCCGACCGCATCCGCGGCCTCGCCGAGGAGCACCAGATGCCGGTGCTGGCGTTCTGCGAGGACGTCGCGGCGTCCGGCGGGTACTGGCTGGCCTGCGCGGCCGACGAGATCTACGCGCACCCGACCTCGCTCGTCGGCTCGATCGGCGTCGTGTCCGGCGGCTTCGGGCTGCAGGGGCTCATCGAGCGCTTCGGCATCGAGCGCCGCCTGCACACCGCGGGCCAGAACAAGGCGCGCCTCGACCCGTTCCAGCCCGAGAAGGCCGAGGACGTCGAGTGGCTGCTCGGCATGCAGGGCGAGCTGCACGAGATGTTCATCGACTGGGTGCGCGCGCGGCGCGGTGCGGCGCTGCAGGAGAACGGCGACCTGTTCACCGGCGAGGTGTGGACGGGGAAGCGGGCCCTGGAGCTGGGGCTGATCGACGACCTCGGCACCGCCCGCGACGTCCTCGCGCGCCGCTTCCCCGACGCCGAGCCCGTCACGGTCGAGCCCCGCAAGCCGCTCCTGGCGCGCCTCGGGCTCGGCGGCGTCCTCGGGCCCGCCGCGGCCCCGGCGGCCGCGCTGGACCCGGTCGGCACGGCCCTCGAGTGGTTCGAGCAGCGGGCCCTCTGGAGCCGGTTCGGGCTCTGATCCGGGCACCGTTCCGGTCATCGGGGCGATCGATTCACTCCCCTCCGTCGCCCGGTCCGACCTAGGCTCCCGGGTCCGGACGTCGTGAGCTCACCGCTGCGGGAGGTGGACCGTGCCGGTCCCCGGCGTCCCGTGGGGTGGGCGCGACACCTCGGCGCTGAGCCACGAGCTCATCCACCGCTGGATCCACGACGGCGCCGACCCCGCGGCCCTCGACTCCGCACGCCGGCGCCACGCCGCCCGCGGTGAGGAGCTGCGGGCCGCGGCGCAGCGGCTGCAGCGGGCGCACGGCGAGCTGGGGGCCTCCTGGCGTGGCCGGGACGCCGACGCCGCCACGCAGCACGTGCGCACGCTCGTGGCCCGTATGAGCCGGCTCGGGGACGCCGTCACCGGGCAGGCCGGCAGCCTCCGGGGCGTGCGCGACGCCCTCGCGCGCGTCCAGTCGCTCGTCGGGCCGCCCCGTCCGCCCGCGCTGCCGGTCCTCGGGGCCTCGCCGGCCACGCCGGGCCTGGCGGGCGCGCTGACGACCGGAGGGCCGCCGGACGGGTTCGGGGCCTTCCAGGCCGCGCAGGCCGAGGAGCGGGCCGCTCAGGGGGCGTACCGCGCCTACCTGGAGCAGACCGGACTCGCCGCCCGCGGCGCCCCGTCGGCCGTGGACGGGCTCGCGGGACGGGCGTCGACGGCGGCGCCCGGCGTCCCGGCGCCCGCGCGCGGGCTCCCGGCCGGTCCCGAGGGGGCGGGGTCGGGCCGGCCCGGCGTCCTCGCGCGGGCTGCGGGGCCCGCCGGCCCGGGTGGCGGGGCTGCGGGGGTCAGGGTCCCGACGGGCACGGTGCCGGGTGGCGGTCCCGCCGGTGGGGCGGGAGCACCCGTGGTTCGCGGCGGGGCGGTCGCGCCGGGGGTGGGGCCGGAGCCCCGGGTGGCGGGGCCCGGCCGGGGCCGGTCGGCCGGCTCGTGTCGCGGCTGCTCGGGGGCCCGGAGCACGGCGCACCGGGTGGTGCGGGTGGAGGCGGCGCGCCCCGTCCTGGCGGACCGCCCGCCGGGCCGGCAGGCGGCCCCGGAGTGCCACCCGGGACGACGCGGGACCCGACCCCGGGCAGGGTCCCGGGCACGACGCCGGGCACGACGCCGGGCACCGTCCCCGCGGCCGGCACACGCGGCCCGGCGAGGGCCGCCGGCCCGACCCCGGCCGACCGCCTCACCGGCGGTGCCGGTGGCGCCGTCGCGGGACGCGGCGGGGACACTTGGGAGCGGCGCGGCGGGCGCCGCAGCGCGGACCCCGCGGTGGCCGCGGACCCGCCGGAGCAGGCCCCGGCCGACCCCGGGCCCGCGCCCGCCACCGGCCCAGGCTACACCTCCACACCGGGCCCCGACGCCCCGCTGGTGCCCCCGGTCACCGGCGCGGGACCCGACGTCGGTCGGGCGCACGGGCCCGGCGTCCGCCACCCCGAGTACCTCGTCGACGCCGACCCCTGGCGCGACCCCGCCGAGGATCCCGACGACCGCCGCCTGGTCACGCCACCGGTGCTCGGGGAGCAGGACGACCGGTGAGCGGACTCGTCCTCGACCGCCACGAGCTGCTGTGGGTCCTCGAGCAGTGCGGGGCCGGGTGGCCCTACCCGCTGCGCCCGGCGCACTGGTCGGCGGAGACCGACGCCGAGGTCCGGCGCCACCGCGAGGCCACCGAGAACGCCCTGCGCGCCCGTGGCCTGCTCGAGCCGGGGCCCGCGCGCGTCCTGCTCGACGCGGGGACCGCCGTCGCCGGGTGGGTGCTCGCCGTCGACCTCGTCCGCCGCGACGCGACCGCACCCCGGGCGGCGGTGGCGCTCACCGACGGGCGCACGGCGACCCTGCTGGACTCGCCCGAGCACGCGCAGGCGCCCGTGCGCGTGACGCCGTGCCCGCCGGACGGGCTCGCCGAGGCCCTGTTCGGGCTGGTCCCGCCCCTGCCGCCCGGCAGCGGACCGCCCGTGCCCGTGCCCGTGGGCACCGTGCCTGCCGACCTGCCGTCGACCGCCCGGGCGATGCGCGCCCGGGACAGAGCCGAGGACCTGCTCGCGACCGTCACGGCCGTCACGCAGGTCGGGGTGGCCGACCGGCGCGACGGCACGCCCCGGCGCGTCACCGAGCCCCTGTGCTGGCTCGACGGCCCCCGCGGACGGCACGTCCTGCGCTCGCCCCCGCCCGGGGCCACCGCGCGTCCGCCGGTGCTCGTTCCGGCGACCGGCGGACAACTGCTCTCCGACGTCCGTACCGTGCTGGCCGACGCGGCCGTGCCGCGCCCGCCGGGAAGGAGCACCGCATGAGCGCACCCCAGCCGCCTCCCGGCGGCGACAGTGGCACCGGTGGCACCGGCGGCGGTGAAGCCGCGATGCGGCCCGACGAGGCGCGGGCGTTCGCGGGCAAGGTCGATGCGCTCGAGCAGGGCGTCACCGAGGCGCAGGCGGCGCTCGACGGCCTCGGGGCCGAGTCGCTGGCCGTCGGTACCGGGGAGGACAACGCGGCGATCGCCGCCTGGTACCGCGAGCTCGTGACTTCGGACACGGTGCCGGCCGCGCGCACCCTCGCCGCCGAGCTCGACGCGCTGCGACGCGCCGTGCGCGAGAGCGCCGCCGCGTGGGAGCACACGGACGCCGGGGCCGCGGCCACCTACCGCCCCGAATCCGGGTCGACCTGAGCCCGTGGGCGCCCACCGATGCCCGTGTGCGCCCTTCGGGTCGTTCGGGTGGCGCAGCGACGCACCCCCGAACGGGTGGTCCCGCTCGGCGACACACCGCATGACCCCCGGCTCGCCCTGCACGAGGGGTGGGGCACGGAAGGGTGGCGAGCCGATCGGGTCCTATCGTGGACGTGCGAACCTCGGCTGGGCAGGATGGCGACGCAGTGAACACGAGTGAGAACGACGGCCTCGTAGTACTCGCCGTCGACGACGAAGAGCCGGCTCTCATGGAGCTGGCGTACCTGCTCGAGCAGGACCAGCGTGTCGGCACCGTCCTACGGGCGTCCGACGCGATCGCGGCCCTGCGCATCCTCACGGGCGGCGACCGTGTCGACCTGGGCGGGTTCGGGGGTGGCACGCCCCCGACCGGACTCCCGGCGCCGGCCAAGCAGTCGGACGTCGACGTCCTGTTCCTCGACATCCGCATGCCGGGCCTCGACGGTCTCGAGCTCGCGAACGTCCTGTCGCGCTACGTCATCCCGCCGTCGGTGGTCTTCGTGACGGCGCACGACGACCGTGCGGTCGAGGCCTTCGACGTCGGCGCGGTCGACTACCTGCTCAAGCCGCTGCGTCCCGAGCGTCTCTACGCCTCGCTGTCGCGGATCCTGTCCTCGCGCGGCACCACCGTGCCGGTCGAGCCCGCCGCCGACGAGGAGGGCGACGACGAGGTGATCCCCGTCGAGCTCGCCGGCACCACGAAGCTGGTGCAGCGCTCGACGGTGCGCTGGGTGGAGGCGCAGGGCGACTACGCGCGTCTGCACACCACCGAGGGCAGCCACCTCGTCCGCATCCCGCTGTCGGTGCTCGAGGAGCGCTGGTCGGACGCCGGCTTCGTGCGCATCCACCGCTCGTACCTGGTCGCGCTGCCGCTGATCACCGAGCTGCGGCTGGCCGGCTCCGGGTACGTCGTGCGCCTGGGCAGCGGCGGGGACGTCGCCGAGCTGCCCGTGAGCCGGCGCCACACGCGCGAGCTCAAGGACCGTCTCGTCCGCTCGACGAAACAGGCCTGGGGCCGACGGTGAGCTCCCCCGGCGGCTCGGCGCGGGCCACGGGGCCCGCTCCGGGCACCGCCGGGGCAGACAGCTCTGCCGACGGCTCGGCCGACGGCTCCCCCGACGCGCCCGCGGACGTCGCGCCGGGCACGTCGGGGGAGGCGCTGCGCCCGGTCCCCGACCCGCCGGCACCGGGGACGTCGGCGGCGCCGGAGGAACCGGAGGCGTCCGACCCGCCGCCGGAGGCGTCCGACCCGCCGCCGGAGGCGTCCGACCCGCCGCCGGACGCCGACGGCGACTCCTGGACCGGCAGCGGGCCCGACACCGGCACCGTCCACCGGTCGCGGCCCTCCCGGTCGGGGCGGTCGTCCACGGGCGCCCCGACGCCTCCGAGCCCGATGACGGCCAGCCCAATGACGGCCACGCCAACGAGCGCCGGCCCGATGACCGCCGGCCCGATGACCGCCGGCCCGATGACCGCCGGCCCGACGACCGCCGGCCCGGCCCCGGTGACCGCAAGCCCGACGACCGCCGGCCCGGCCCCGGTGACCGCCGCCGTCGGCGCGACCCCGGGCCCGCCCACCGGCGCGACCCCGGCGCCGGGCGCGAGCTCGACCCCGGTCGCGATGACCGACCCGCCGCGGCGCCCGGTCCCGCCGACGTTCTCGTCCCCGGGCCAGCCGCCGCCGGGCGTCGCGCGTCGCCACGGCCGGCACGCGCGTCCCGAGGTCGGCGCGGTGCACACGCCGCCGTCGGGATACCGCCCGCGGCACGCGGCGCCGGACGCGGAGACCGAGCAGTTCGCGGCGGTGCCCTACACCGGCCCGGGCGGTGTCGGACCCGCGCCGCTGGCCCGTCCCTCGTCCGACGACGAGGCCGGCGACCCGCACGAGCCCGTCCCGATGGCCGCCCGCACGACCGCGGTGAACGCCTCGGCCACCACCGACAACACCCCGATCTCCGACGCCGACATGGCGCTGTGGACCGGCCCCGGCGTCGTCGTGCCCCCGCTGTCGTCCGAGACGGACGGCGCGGGCGACCGCGTCCGCGTCGTGCTGGCCGAGCGGCGCGTGCCCACCCGCGCCGTCCGCACGGTGGCCGAGATCGAGCAGCAGACCGAGACCGGTGAGCTCCTGCTGCGCAACCTCCTGCGCGCACAGCTCGCGCTCGGCCTGCGGCTGGGCCTCGTCGCGGTGTTCGTCCTCGGCGCCCTGCCGGTGCTCTTCCTCGTGGTCCCGCGCGTCGGGTCGGTCGAGATCGCGGGCGTGACGCTGCCCTGGCTCGTCCTGGGCTTCCTGCCCTACCCGTTCGTGCTCGCCCTGGCCTGGCTCTACATCCGCACCGCCGAGCGCAACGAGCTCGACTTCGCCGACAACGTGGAGGACTGACCGGCGTGGACACCGCCGGGTACGTCGCCGTGGCCGCCGTCGTCGTCGTCGGCATCGTCACGATCGTCATCGGTTCCCTGGGCGTGCGGGTCGCGCGCACGACGGACGACTTCCTGGCCGCCTCGCGCACCGTCGGCACCCGCGCCAACGCTGCGGCGATCTCCGGGCAGTACCTCTCGGCGGCCTCGTTCCTCGGCGTGGCCGGCATCGTGCTCAAGGACGGTGTCGACGGGCTCTGGTACCCGATCGGCTTCACGGCGGGCTACCTCGCGCTGCTGTTCTTCGTCGCCGCCCCGCTGCGCCGCTCCGGGGCCTACACGGTCCCCGACTTCGCCGAGGTCCGGCTCGACTCCACGTTCCTGCGCACGGTCACCACCTGGTTCGTCGTGATCATCGGCTGGCTCTACCTGCTGCCGCAGCTGCAGGCGGCCGGGCTGGCCCTGACGGTGCTGACGACCGCCCCGGAGTGGGTGGGCGTGGTGGCCGTCGGCCTGGTGGTCACCGCGAGCGTGACCTTCGGCGGCATGCGGTCGATGACCTTCGTGCAGGCGTTCCAGTACTGGCTCAAGCTCACGGCCCTCGCCGTGCCCGCGCTGGTGCTGCTCGCGGTCTTCGTGTTCGGGCCGGACCGCGACGGCACGCCCCCGCCGCCGGTGTTCACCGACGCCACGAGCGTCGACGTGAGCACCCCGGTCACCCTGCAGGTGGCGGCACCGATCGACATCGGTGTGCGCGGCGAGGTGGACGGCGCGACCGTCAACGGGCCGGTGTCGTGGGCGCCGGGGCTGCACACGGTGGACGCCGGCACCACGCTGAACTTCCCGGCCGGGGCGGCGGTGCCCGTGGTCACCGACGCCGACCCCGACGCGGGCGCGTGGTCCGCGCCGCTCACCGGGGACAGCGAGGACGGGCACCCGCTGCTCGCGACGTACTCGCTGGTCCTGGCCCTCCTGCTGGGCACCATGGGCCTGCCGCACGTGCTCGTGCGCTTCTACACCAACCCGGACGGCCGGGCGGCCCGCCGGACGACGCTCATGGTGCTGGCGATGCTGGGCGGCTTCTACCTGCTGCCCGTGGTGCTCGGGGCGCTGTCGCGGCTCTACGTCCCGCAGCTGCTGGTCACGGGCCAGACGGACGCGGCCGTGCTGCTCCTGCCGACGGCGGCGCTGCCGGGCTGGATCGGTATCGGGCTGGCCGCGCTCGTCGCCGCCGGCGCGTTCGCGGCGTTCCTGTCGACGTCGTCGGGGCTCCTGCTCTCGGTGGCCGGCGTCCTGTCGACCGACCTGCTGCCCCGCAAGCTCGGCGACTTCCGCATCGCCGCGCACATCGGGGGCGTGGTGCCGATCGTCGCCGCCCTCGGCGCCACCCGTCTCGACTTCTCGCTGACGGTCTCCCTGGCCTTCGCGCTCGCCGCCTCGACGTTCTGCCCGCTGCTCGTGCTGGGCATCTGGTGGAAGGGCCTCACCGACCGCGGCGCGACCATGGGCATGCTCATCGGCGGCGGCCTCGCCGTGCTCGCCGTCGGCTCGACGCTCGCGGGCCTCGCCCCGGGCGGCTGGGTCGGGGTGCTGCTCGCGCGTCCCGCGTTGGTCACGGTGCCGCTCACGTTCCTCGTCATGGTCCTCGTGAGCCGTTCGTCCCCCCAGCGCGTGCCCGCGAACGTGGGCCGCACCCTCCTGCGCCTGCACGCGCCCGAGCGCCTCGGGCTCGGCGACGTCCGGCGTGGCGCGCGTCCTTCGGCCTGATCACGCCGGCCCGTCCCGTAACCTCCCGGCGACGCTGCGTGAGCAGATGCGACGCGCCGTGACGTGCCGGGACGATTCGGACGAACGGGAGGGATCGGAATGGACCAGTGGGTCGGCTCGACGGGTGATATTGCCGTGAGTAGTCACACGAAAGGACTAATCGGGTTGATCGGTGGCGGATTAGGGTTCTGCCCGATCGTGACGACGGACGACCCCGGGGAGATCTCGTGAGTGCCACCGACGACACCCCAGGGGGCTCGAGCGCGCTCGACGCGACCCCGTCCGCGTACCAGGAGGTCCAGGCCTCGCCGGAGTTCGCGTCCCTGCGCCGCCGCTGGCGCGGATTCATCTTCACGATGAGCGCGATCTTCCTCGGCTGGTTCCTCGTGTACGTGCTGCTGTCCGACTTCGCCCACGGCATGGTCGACACCCGCATCGGCAGCACCAACTTCACGGTGGGCCTGGTGCTGGGCCTGCTGCAGTTCGTGTCCACCTTCCTGATCGCCACGCTCTACGTGCGCTACGCCAACAAGAACCTGGACGACGACGCCGAGGCGTTGCGCCTGCGCGTGGAGGAGAAGCTGTGAGCACCTCGATCGGCAGCCCGGCGCTCAACATCGGGATCTTCGCGCTGTTCGTGGTGGTGACGCTGCTGATCGTCTACCGGGTCAGCCGCGCCTCCAGCACCGCCTCGGACTACTACGCGGCCGGCAGCTCGTTCACCGGGCCGCAGAACGGCATCGCGATCTCGGGGGACTACCTCTCGGCCGCGTCGTTCCTCGGCATCGCCGGTGCGATCGCCCTCAACGGGTACGACGGCTTCCTGTACTCGATCGGCTTCCTCGTCGCCTGGCTGACCGCGCTGCTGCTCGTCGCGGAACTCCTGCGCAACGTCGGCCGCTTCACCATGGGCGACGTCCTGAGCTTCCGGATGCGCCAGACGCCGGTCCGCGCCGCCGCCGCGGTGTCGACGCTGCTGGTGTCGTTCTTCTACCTGCTGGCCCAGATGGCCGGCGCGGGCGGTCTCATCTCGCTGCTGCTGGGTGTCCCGAACGTGCCGGGGACGCCCTTCGACGGGCAGTCCCTGGTCATCGCCGTGGTCGGCATCCTCATGGTCGTCTACGTGCTCTACGGCGGCATGCGCGGCACGACGTGGGTGCAGATCATCAAGGCCACGCTGCTGGTGATCGGCGCCGCGGTCATCACCGTGTGGGTCCTGGGCCTCTACGGGTTCAACCTCTCGGGCCTGCTCGGCGCCGCGGTCGAGAACACCGGCAAGCCGCTGCTCGACGCCGGCAACCAGTACGGCACGACCGTCGTCAAGCAGATCGACTTCCTGTCGCTGGCCCTCGCCCTCGTGCTCGGTACCGCCGGCCTCCCACACATCCTCATGCGCTTCTACACGGTGCCCACGGCCAAGGAGGCCCGGCGCTCGGTGCAGTGGGCGATCTGGATCATCGGCATCTTCTACCTGTTCACCCTGGTGATCGGGTACGGGGCCGCGGCCCTGCTCCCGCGCGGCACGCTGACCTCGGCGAACGTCAACGACGCCGCGCCGCTGCTGGCCTTCCAGATCGGCGGCACGCTGCTGCTCGGGATCATCGCCGCGATCGCCTTCGCGACGATCCTCGCCGTGGTCGCCGGCCTGACGATCACCGCCGCCGCCTCGTTCGCGCACGACATCTACGCCAGCGTGATCAAGGACGGGAACCCCGAACCGGGGATGGAGGTCAAGGTCGCCCGCCGGACGGCCCTGGTCGTGGGGGCCGTCGCCATCATCGGCGGCATCCTCGCCAACGGCCAGAACGTCGCGTTCCTCGTGGCCCTGGCCTTCGCGGTGGCGGCCTCGGCGAACCTGCCGACGCTGCTCTACTCGCTGTTCTGGAAGAAGTTCAACACGACCGGTGCGCTGTGGAGCATCTACGGCGGACTGGCGAGCTGCATCCTGCTGATCGTCTTCTCCCCGGTCCTCTCGGGCAGCTCGACCTCGATCTTCGGCGAGGGCGTCGACTTCGCGTTCTTCCCGCTGCAGAACCCGGGCATCGTGTCGATCCCGCTGTCCTTCATCCTCGGCATCGTCGGCACCTACGCGGGCTCGCGCGAGCCGGTCAACGAGGCCAAGTTCTCCGAGATGGAGGTCCGGTCGATGACCGGCGCGGGCGCGTCCCGCACCGCCGCCGACCACTGAGTCGACCACTGAGTCGACCGCTGGGTCGCATGCTCCGGAGCCCGTCACCCCACGCGGGGTGGCGGGCTTCGCTGCGACCACAGGGGGGTCGTGATGGGATGGAGCGGTGAGCCACCCCGGACTCCCTTCGGTCGGCCCCGGTGAGATCCCGACCGGGGCGACGCTGCTCGACGTCCGCGAGGACGACGAGTGGGCCGCCGGGCACGCGCCGGGCGCGGTGCACCTGCCGATGTCGCAGATCACCGGGCGTCTCGACGAGATCCCCGAGGGCCCGCTCGCCGTCGTGTGCAAGGTCGGCGGACGCTCGGCCCAGGTCACGGCGTTCCTCGCCCAGCGCGGTCACGAGGCCGTCAACGTCACCGGCGGGATGCTGGCCTGGGAGGCCGAGGGCCGTCCGATGACCACCGAGGGGCCCGGACCGGCCCGGGTGGTCTGAGGCGTGGGGAGGCGTCGGTGACCTGCCCGCGGTGTGGGCGGCCCCAGCCGCCGCCGGACTCCCCGGGCGCGCCCCGCGCGGGCGCGACCCGCTACTGCGTGCACTGCGGCCGCGTCCTCGCCGGCGTCCGGTGGGTGGCGCTGCCCCCGGACGCGCTGCGGCCCCGCGAGCCCCGGGTGCCGCGCCGTCCGTACGCGGGCCCTCCGCGCTACCCCGCCGTCCCGCGCTGGAGCCTCCGGGCCTGGATGCCCGCGCCGGAGGCGGGCGGCGACGAGGGCCCGCTCGCGGCCACACCGCCCCGCGCGCCGGAAGCCGGCCTGCGGGGCACCGCCGGGCTCCTCGCCAACCTCGCCATGACGACCGCGGTGCTCGCCGGGATCGCCGCGCTCGCCGAGCTGTGGCGCTACGGCCTGCTGGTCGCCAGCCGTTCCGAGGCCCTCTCGTCGGCGCCGCTCGCGTTCTCCGACGCCCTGGTCACGCTCGTCGGGCTCCTGACGCCCGTGGCGGCCGTCGCGACCGGCGCGCTGTTCCTGCGCTGGCTGCTGCTCGGGCGCGGCATCGCCGCGACGATCTCCGGGACCCGCCCCGCCCGGCGGGACTGGGCGGTGGTGCTCGGGAGCCTGCTGCCCGGCCCGAACCTCACGATCCCCGGGGCCGCGCTCACCGAGGTCGAGCACGCCGCCTCGGGCCGTCCGACCGACGAGCGTCCACGGCCGTCGCGCCCCGTGCGGCAGTGGTGGTTCGCGTGGGCCGCGAGCGTCGTGCTCGGTGTCCTGGCCGTGCTGCGCGGGCTGGGGGACAGCACCCAGGCGCTGGCGGACTCGGTGCTGCTGCACGCCGTCGCCGACGTCGCGGCCGCGGTGGTCGCGCTCGTGACGATCCGGGTGGTCACCGACCTGACCGAGCTCCTGGCCCCCGACCTGCGCCCGGCGGGACGGGAGGCGGTGCTGGCGGTGGGGACGGCGGTGTCAGCCGGCGCTGACGATCGCGTTGCCGCCGGCGGCGGGCGGAGCGGTGGGGTCGGTACCGAGGTCGGGTGACATCTCGCGGGCGACGAAGTCCTCGACGTGGAAGAGGTTGTCGCCGGCGCGGCGCACGATGCGCAGGAGCGTGGTCATCGAGGCGACCTCCTCGACCTGCTCCTTGAGGTACCACTGCATGAACTGCTCGCCCAGGTAGTCGCCCTCGTCGCGGGCCGTGCGCGCGAGGGTGGCGATCTGGTCGGTGACCGTCTGCTCCTGGCGCAGCACGAGCTCCACGATCTCCTCGAGCGACGAGAAGTCGTTCCGCACGGCGTCGATGCCCGGGATGGTGATCGGCAGGTCGTTGTCCAGCAGGTACTGCACCATGCCCATCGCGTGGTTGCGCTCCTCGAGCGCCTGGGCGTAGAAGTGCGCGGCGAGCTGCGGGAGATCCTGGTCGTCACAGTGCACGGCCACCGCCGTGTACTGCTGCGATGCCGTGAACTCGTTGCGGATCTGCGTCCGCAGCAGCTCGTGGAACTTCGACTGCGCGGCGGTCATGTGTCCGAGTCTAGGTCAGGGCGCTCCGGGCCCGACCCCTCGTTCATGTCCGTACGCTGCGGCGACCGTGCTTGGAGCCGTGACGTCGCCCACCCGGGGCCTCGTTCCCGGCGATCCCGGCGGGCTCGCCGTTGGCCTGCAGCGGGATCGCGCCGGACCACCCGAACTGCTCGGTGTGGATGCGCGGTGCCGGGATCCCGATCTGGTCGAGCGCCGCCAGCGAGCCCGCGAGCACCGAGGGCGAGCCGCAGACGAAGTAGTCGAGCACCTGGCGCGCGGCGGGGTCGGCGGGCAGGACCTCGGCGAGCAGGTCGGCGTCGATGCGGCGTCCGTCGGTGCGCGTGACCCGCAGGTCGAGGCGACGGGCGAGGGCCGTGAGCTCGTCGGCGAACAGCGGCTCGGTGCCCCGCTCGGCGAGCACGAGGCGGTGCGTGCGGGTGTCGCCGCGGTCGGCGAGCGTGCGCAGCATGCTCATCATCGGGGTGATGCCGACCCCGCCGGCGAGCAGCACGAGCCCCGCCGAGCCGGGGGCCGCCTCGGTCGAGAACGAGCCGTGCGGCCCGTCGAGCCACACCTTGCTGCCGGTGCGCAGCGTCGACAGGAGACCGGAGAAGTCGCCCTGGTCGCGGACGGTGAGCTCGATACGTCCGGTCACCCGCGCGCTGGACGCGATCGTGAACGGGTGCTCCTCGGCACCGACCACCCCGCGCTTGAGGCGCAGCCAGACGAACTGCCCGGGCGCGAAGCGCAGGCCGCCGCGGCGCAGGTGCACCGGGGCGAGCACCAGCGTGCTCACCGTCTCGCTCTCGCGGCGCACGCCGTAGACGACGTAGGCGCCCTGGCGCGAGAACAGCGGGCGCCAGACCCAGCGGTGGGCGAGCACCCCGAGCAGCACCAGCACGAGCGCGGAGAGCACAACGCGCATCACGGGGTCGGCGACGAGGTTGCCCAGCCAGAAGACGTGCAGGCCGGCGAGGACGAGTGCGGCGCCGGCGAGCAGGACGTGCAGGCGCGCCCAGATCTCGTAGCGCGCGCCGGGGCGACGGCCGCGGACCGCGACGAACCCGACCAGGAGCAGCCCGCCGACCGAGCTCCAGCCGGCCCGGGCGGCCGCGGTGCCCTGGAAGGGGTTGAGCAGGCTCGGGTGGTTGAGGACGGCGACGGTCATGTGGATGCCGACGAGGACGATCGCCAGGGTGCCCAGCCAGCGGTGCAGCCCCAGGACCTTCTCGACCCCGAACGCCCGGGTCAGCGAGCGCACCCGCGAGGGGACCACCACGACGACCACGAGCAGGGTCAGGGCGAGCAGGCCCAGGCCGACTGAGAGCACACCGAGCACCGAGCTGCCCCCGCCGCGGACCGCGACGAGACCGACCGGGATCACCACGAGGGCGGCGAGGACCGCCGCCCACAGGGCGCGTGTTGACCGTTGCTGCACGGGGCGGACGGTAGGCACGGTGGATCAGTGGCCCCGGCGCGTCTGAGAGCCGGTCCGCCCGCGACGCGGCGACGGGCGCCCGTCACGCGCCCAGGCACCGTCTGTTCGTCCGATCGGGTGAAGACCTGCTCCGTCTGCTGAGACCCGCTCTCAGCTTCGCCGGACAGCGCACCTGCGGTGCAAGCCCTGCGTCCACGCTGGCACTCAACGCCAGGATCGCCACATCCTCGATCCCGCGACACGCCGCTGCGGAGAGCCGAGCGGATGCACCTCTTGCCACCACGAAGCGCCCGATCGGACGCCACCGGGCAGGATGCGCGCGTGATCTCGCGTTCGCGTCTCCGCTTCCCGGCCGTGCTCGCCCTCGCCGCGGCCGGTGTCGCGCTCGTCCCGCCGGCCTGGCGGTCGCTGCGCCCCCGCCCGCGCCCGGGCTTCGACCGCACGACCGCGGCCGCGGGGGTCTCCGCCCAGTTCGACCAGGACGCCACGTCCTACGACCGTCTCGTCGGCGCGAACCCCGGCTACCACGACCACCTGCGCCTGTCGGCCCGTCGCCTCGGCCTGCCCGACGGCGGGGCCGGCGCGGTCCTGCTCGACGTCGGGTGCGGCACGGGGCTCTCGACGGCGGCGCTCGTCGAGACCTACCCGCAGGCCCGCGTCGTCGCCGTCGACGCGTCGGCCGAGATGCTCGCCCGCGCCCGGGAGAAGTCGTGGCCGGACACCGTGCGGTTCGTGCACGCGCGGGCCGAGGACATGCACGCCGCGCTGGCGGCCGAGGGCCTCGAGGGCCCGTTCGACGGGCTGCTCGCCGCCTACCTCGTGCGCAACCTGCCCGACCGCGACGCGGGCGTCGCCGTGCTCGTCGACCACCTCGCGCCCGGCGCCCCGATCGCGGTGCACGAGTACTCGGTGGCCGACTCGGCCTACGCGCGCGGTGTCTGGAGCGCCGTGTGCTGGGCGGTGATCATCCCGCTGGGGTGGCGCGTCACCGGCGACGCCGCGCTCTACCGCTACCTCTGGCGCAGCGTCCTGGCCTTCGACGGCCTCGGGCGACTCGAGCAGCGGCTGCGCGACGCCGGGCTGCGCGAGGTCCACACCCGCCCCGTCGACGGCTGGCAGCGCGGCATCGTGCACACGGTGCTGGGACGCCGCTGAGGCGAGGTCCCGCTCGCGCCTCGGTGGCCCCGGGGAGCGGGCCGCGAGATGGTGGATTTCCTGACGTCGAACGTCAGCATGGCCCCCACGCTGGCACGGGCTCGGCGTGTCGGGGCGCGCGACGATGTGGCGATCCTGGCGTTCAGTGCCAGCGTGGACGCAGGGCTTGCACGCGGAGCGTGCACTCCGGAGCGTGCCACCCCCCGAGCGGGGAGCGTCAGCCGCGACGGCGGGCGGCGCGGACGGCGTAGGTGCGCTCGGCGTACTCGATGTCGTCGTTCCACAGGCGCTTCGCGGTCCACTCCATCAGCGGGCGCACGAGGGTCTGGACACGGCGGGCGTGGACGAAGCCCGGGCGGTCGGAGTGGGCGATCGTCGCCTCGACCACCGCCGTGCGGGGCCGGCCGTCGGGGTGCGGGGCCAGCGGGGTCGCGTGGGTCTCGACGACGCTGCCGGCGCCCTCGCCCTCGGTGATGTGCATGACGATCGTCCGCGGCTCCGGGCACGTGAACCGGGCGCGCACGGGCACGCCCCAGTTCTTCGAGATCCGGAACGCCACCTTGAGGTCGAAGTGGTCGTCCTCCTCGCCCGCGTCGCGCCCCGGCGCGCGCTCCACGCGCAGGTCGGCGAACGAGTGCGGGTGGAACCACGCGCCGTGCCAGGGGTCGAGCCGGTTCGCGAGGACGTCGGCGGGCTCGCAGGTGCCGACCATCGACGCCACGGCCACGAGGCTCTCGTCGACGTCCGGGCGCTCCGGCAGGATCGGGGCGTCGGTGGGCTCCTCGCCGCCGACCGCGTCGAGGCGCACCCAGGCCAGCGCGCCGTCGTCGAACGCGGGCAGCGTGCGCCAGCCCGCGCGTCCCGACGGCCCGAGGGCGAGGCCGTGCCAGCGGCAGATCAGCTCGCAGCCCGACTGCACGGCGGTGCTCATGTCCGCGCCGAGGTGGGGGCACGCGCCGGGGCCGGCGTGCAGCGAGCCCCGCCCACCGTTCTCCTGGCTGGGAGAACGCCAGAGCACCAGCTCCACCCCGGCCACCGTGGTCCCGAACGGGGTGCCGGTGCGGACGTCGCGGCTCGCGCCGACGACATACCAGTTGCCCGACGGACGGGCCGTGGCGCGCGCGAGCGCCGCGTCGATCACGCCGACCTTGGCGTCGCGCCAGGTGGGCTCCATCGCGGCCCACTCGCGTCCGGACAGCCGTCGCAGCGGGTGGGCCGGCGTCCGCCGTTCCGCCTTCTTCAGCACGAACCGGACGCTAGGCCGGGTGCCGCGACGGTGCAGTGAGGGGACGCGGCCTGTGGCCGGATGCACGTCGTGCTGCGCCGAACGTGCACCTCGTCACTCCACGGGGGCACGTTCCCAGGGGCACGACAGACACCGCGGGCCACCGCGCCCCGAGCCGAGCTCGAACCCGGCGATCGTCAGCACCTCGATCCCGGCGGCCTCGAGCCGGGCGTTCGTCGTGGTGTTGCGCTCGTAGGCGACGACGCGCCCGGGTGCCAGGGCGAGGGTGTTGTTGCCGTCGTCCCACTGCTCGCGCTCGGCGGCGACGGACTCGAGTCCGGTGTCGACGGCCCGCAGCTCGTCGATCCCCATGGCACGCGCGGCGGCGGGCCGGAACGGTTCGGGGCCCCGGATGTCGAGGTGGTCCGGGCCCTCGGGACGCACCGTCCACGCCTCGAGCCCGTCGAGCACACCCGGGTAGATGACCATCGTGTCGGTGTCCACCATCGTCGCGACCGTGTCGAGGTGCATCGTCGCCCGGCGCTGGGTGATCGGGACCGCGAGGACGGTGTGGGCGAGGCCGTCGGCGAACATGGCCCGCGCGAACGACTCGGCGCCCGCGGGGCTCGTGCGCTCGCCGACCCCGACCGCCATGACCCCGGGCGCGAGCAGCAGCACGTCGCCGCCCTCGACCGCGGACGGGTCGCGGGGCGCGGTCGGCGCGACGACGCCGAGCTCGGGGTGGTGGCGCTGGGCGAGCGCGACCAGCGAGGCCTCCCGACGGCGCGCCGGCATCCCCATCGACGAGGCCACGACGCGCGGTCCCACCCGGATCGACGAGTCGCGGGTGAACATGAGGTTGGGCAGCGGGTCGACGGCGAAGTCGTGCGGCGCGGCCATGGCGCGCACCAGTGAGCGTCCCGTCACACCCAGCTCGGCGAACGAGCGCCCGCCGATGAGGGCCGCGGCCAGCGCGGTGTCGTCGAGCCCGTGCAGCTCGGCGCGCACCGCCTCGCCGAGCTCGCGTCCCAGCGCCCGCTCGTCGACGGCGTCGGCGATCCCGGCCTCACGCGCGGCCGGGCTCGCGAGCGCCTCGACGAGCACGTCCCCGAGCAGGAGGACCCGCACGCCGTGGGCGCGCAGCAGGTCGGCGAAGGCGTCGTGCTCGACCTGGGCGCGCTCCACCCAGGGGATCCCGTCGAAGAGCAGACGGTCGGCGTTGCGCGGGGTCAGGCGCTCGAGCTCGGGGCCCGGGCGGTGCAGGACGACCGTGCGCAGCGCGCCGACCTCGGAGTCCACGTGCGGCGCATCCACGGTCGGCGACCCTAGGACGCCCGATCTACCCTGCGCGCCATGGGACTCCTCGAGGACAAGGTGGTCGTCGTCACCGGAGCCGGTCGCGGCATCGGGCGGGGCGAGGCGCTGGAGTGCGCGCGGCAGGGGGCGGCCGTCATCGTCGCCGAGTTCGACGCCGACGCCGGTGAGGAGGTCGTCGGCGAGATCACCGCCGCCGGGGGCCGTGCGGCCGCCGTGCCGGGCGACGTCTCCGACGCCGACGTCGCCGACGCGCTCGTCGCCACGGCCGTCGAGCGGTTCGGCGGGCTGGACGCGGTGGTCAACAACGCCGGCATCCTGCGCGACCGGACGCTGGTCAAGATGTCGGACGCCGAGTGGGACGACGTCGTCCGCGTCCACCTGCGCGGGCACTTCGCCCCGACGCGCGCGGCCTGCCGCTACTGGCGGGAGAACGAGCGGCCCGGGCACCTCGTGCACACCGCGTCGACCTCAGGGATCCTCGGCAACTTCGGGCAGGCGAACTACGGCGCGGCCAAGGCGGGCATCGCGGCGTTCTCGACGATCGTCGCGATGGAGATGGCCCGCTACAACGTCACCTCGAACGCGATCGCGCCCTCGGCGCTGACCCGGATGACCGAGGCGCTGCTGCCCCCGGACGTGCGCGAGGACCGCCGGGCGAGCCTCGAGCGCGGCGAGTTCGACTTCTTCGACCCCGACAACGTCGGGCCGTTCGTGGCCTACCTCGCCTCCGACGCGTCGTCGCACATCAGCGGCAAGGTGTTCGGCGTCCAGGGCGACTCGATCGAGCTCTACCAGCCGTTCACGTCGGTGGCCGAGGTCCGCGGCGACGGGCACCGCTGGGACGCCGAGAACATCCCGGGTCGCATGGACGAGCTGTTCGCCGAGGCCGGCATGGACCCGGCGCCGGAGAACATGATGGCGCGCTCCCGTCACAAGATCATTTCCTGAGCGAGTGCGTGGCCCTATCGGCGTGCTCCCCTGATTCGGACACTCAACGTCTGCGGCGCCACGCCGCTGACACTCACGCCGGCAGGAACGGCAGCACGCCGGCGAGCAGCGCCGAGCCGACGAAGGCGACGACGTCGAGCAGGGCGTGGGCGCCGACGAGGGGCCACAGCCGGCCGGTGCGCTGCCAGTACCGCACGAACACCAGGCCCATGAGCAGGTTGCCCAGCCCGCCGCCGAAGCCCTGGTAGAGGTGGTACGACCCGCGCAGGGCGGCCGAGATCGCCAGCGCGCGGTTCTCGCCGACGCCGAGGCGCCGCAGGCCGTGGAGCAGGTAGCCGACCACCAGGACCTCCTCGGCCCAGGCGTTGGCCACCGCCGAGATGATCAGCACCGGCACCCGCCACCAGTGGTCCTCCAGCAGCGAGGGGACGACCGTGGTGTTCAGGCCCAGCGAGCGCGCGGCGAGGTAGAGCGCGAGGCCGGGGATGCCGATCAGTGCGGCCAGGCCCACCGAGGACAGCGTGTCGCGCCCGGGACGCCGCCCGTCGAGCCCGATGTCGCGCGGCCCCGAGCCGCCGCGGACGAGCAGGTAGAGCCCGAGCGCCCCCCACGCGACGAGGGCCAGCGAGCCCGCGAGCTGGGCCGCGAGGTCGGCCCACGGGTTGCGGGCGAGGCTCTCGTCGATGGCGACCTGGCGCTGGTCCAGCGGCACCGGCGAGGACAGCGCGTCGAGCAGCGAGATCAGGCTCCGCACGCCGGACAGCCCGAGTGTCACCGCGAAGACCACGACGAGCTCGGTGCGCAGCAGGCGCCGCCCGGGCGGGTCGAGGACGACGACGCCGGCCGGGGGAGCGGGACGCAGCCACGCCCGCCACGTCTCCCGGCTGATCACGGGCCAAGGCTAGGCGCAGGCTCAGGGCTCAGGCGGGGCGACCGGACCGCTCGACGGCCGCGGTGAGCCGGCTGAGGAGATCGTGGGCGAAGGCCTTCTCCGCGTCGCCGAGCG
The DNA here is from genome assembly GCF_036044095.1 of Actinomycetospora sp. NBC_00405. Taxonomy (NCBI): domain Bacteria; kingdom Bacillati; phylum Actinomycetota; class Actinomycetes; order Pseudonocardiales; family Pseudonocardiaceae; genus Actinomycetospora; species Actinomycetospora sp. NBC_00405. The sequence goes on along the minus strand of NZ_CP107938.1, from coordinate 3,982,605 downwards.
TGCGGCACACCTCGTCGATCTCGCGGACCGCGGGCAGCCAGGCGGCGAAGGAGGCGGCCCGGGCGGCGTCGGTCACGGTGAGCACCACGCGACGGCGGTCGGCGGTGTCCCGGACGCGTTCGACGTGACCGGCCCGTTCGAGGCGGTCGACGAGCACCGTGGCCGAGGCGGAGCTGATGCCGAGGCGACGACCGAGGTCGGCCGTGCCCATCGACCCGTGCTGGGTCAGCTCGCCGATCGCCGACATGTCCGTGGCGTTCATGTCCATCACCCGCGCCATCCGCCCGACGAGCTCGCGGGACGCGGCGATGAGGTCGCGGACTGCGAGCGTCGTGGCGTCCAGCTCCTCGAGGTCGGCCACGTCACTCCCCAGAAGTAGTTAGACAATCTAGCGACCAGGATAACCGGGGCTCGTGACCCGCCACGCACTGATCTCCGGCGCCAGCATCGCCGGGCCCGCCCTCGCCCACGAGCTCAACGCGCAGGGGTGGCGCACCACCGTCGTCGAACGCGCTCCCCGGCTGCGCGACGAGGGGCAGAACATCGACGTCCGGGGGGCCGGGCGGGAGGTCCTGCGCCGGATGGACCTCGAGGACGCGGCCCGCGAGGCCGGGACCGGCGAGCGGGGACTGCGGTTCGTCGACGACGACGGGGCGGAGGTCGCCTCCTTCCCGGCGGGCGAGAACGACACCGCCGGCGGCACGGCCGAGATGGAGATCCTGCGCGGCGAGCTCTCGCGCCTCCTCTACGAACGCACCCGCGAGCGGACCGACTACCGCTTCGGCGAGCAGATCCGGGCGCTGACCGATCACGGCGACCGCGTCACGGCCCGTCTCGCGAGCGGCGAGGAGCTCGACGCCGACGTGGTCGTGGTGGCCGAGGGCACGCGGTCGCGCACCCGCGCCCTCGTGATGCCCGACGTCGAGCTCACCGAGCTCGGCCTCCAGATCGCCCACCTGACCATCCCGCGCACGGCGGACGACGACCGCTGGTGGCGCTGGCACAGCGCCTCGGGCTCGCGCAGCACGAGCCTGCGTCCCGACAACCTCGGCACCACCCGCGCGATGCTCGCGTTCCTCACCGACGTCCGCGGCCTCGAGGCGCTCGACCGGGACGACCAGGTGGCGATCCTGCGCCGCACCTACGCCGACGTCGGCTGGCAGGCCCCGCGGGTGCTGGACGCCCTCGACGGGGCACCGCTGTACTTCGACGCCGTCGCCCAGGTGCGGCTGCCGCGCTGGAGCGCCGGCCGCACGGTGCTGCTCGGTGACGCCGCCTGGGCCACCGGCCCCTTCGGCCTGGGGACGAGCCTCGCGCTGGTCGGCGCGTACCTCCTGGCCGGCGAGCTGTCCGGTGGGCAGGACACGGACGTGGCCCTGGCCCGGTACGAGGAGCTGATGCGCCCGTTCGTCGACAAGGCCCAGGACGTCAAGCCGATCGCCCTGCGCGCGATGAACCCGCGCTCCTCGGCGGGGCTCTCGGTGCAGCGGACCGTGCTGAGCGCCGCCGGGGCGCTCTCCTCGGTGTTCGGCGGGCTGGTGGAGAAGCTCTCGGGCCCGCCGGCGGAGGTGATCGAGCTCCCCGACTACCGCTCCGCGGCCTGACCGCGCCCCCGCCCCGTCGTCGGTAACCTCGGGACCGTGCTGCGCCTGCTCGTCACGCCCCGGTGGATCGGGTGGACGCTGTTCGCGCTCGCGGCGGTCGTGGTCTGCGGCCTCATGGCGTGGTGGCAGGTGGTGCGCGCGGAGTCGCCCGGCGGGTCGCTGCTCAACGCCGGCTACGCGTTCCAGTGGCCGCTGTTCGGCCTGTTCTTCGCCGCCCTGTGGTGGCGGATGCTGCGCGCCGAGGCGAAGGCGCTGGCTGAGGTGCGCGCCGCCGAGGCGCCCGCCGATCGCGCGCTCCGGCCCGTGCGGGCCGCCGCCGCGGACTCCCCGTTCGGGCCGCGCCCGGCCGGCGTGCGCGAGGGCGGCCTCGACGCCGGCACCGACCCGGGCCCGGGACGCGCGCAGTACAACGCGATGCTGGCCGAGCTCGCGGCCCGCGGGAGGACCCCCGAGAAGGAGACCGATCCGTCGTGACCACCAGTGCGCCGCCCGCCCGGCCCACCCCCGACGTCGTCGCCGCGCTCAAGCGCTACCGGGTCGGGGCCTGGGTGGTGGGTGTGGGCCTGCTCGTGCTCGTCCTGATCGGGATGCCGCTGAAGTACCTGGCCGGCGACGGCACCGTCGTCGCGATCGTCGGTCCGATCCACGGCTTCCTGTACATGGGCTACCTGCTGCTGACCGCGGACCTCGCCTACCGCGACCGCTGGCCGGTCGGCCGCGCGGTGCTCGTGGCGCTGGCGGGCACGATCCCGTTCGTCTCGTTCGTCGCCGAGCGGAAGATCACGCGCCCGCTGCGCGACGCGACGTAGGCCGCACACCCGGCACCTCGTCGGAGCACCCGATCAGGGCGCGGACGGCCTCCCCGAGCTGACCGGGGCACGACAGCGGCGCGGCGAACGGCAGGCGCACGTCGTGGTCGTCGTTCTCGGACTCGATGCGCAGCCGCAGGCCGTGGCGGTCGACGCCGAGCGGGGCGATGCGGTTCCCGGGGCGCCGCAGGTGGATCGGCAGCCGCGGCACGAGCGCCGACAGCGTGTTCGTGTGCGCGGCGGCGAGGTGGGCGAGCCACGCGTCGCCGGTGGCGGCGACGGGGTCCGGGGCGGCGGCGGCCACCGCGGTCGGGGCGAGCGCCTCGGTGCCCTCCGCGTCGGAGAGCACGACCATCGTCGGCTCGAGGCGCAGCAGCGTCTCGCCGTGCCCGACGTCGAGGAGCCGCTCGTCGGGCTGCTCGGCCGCGAGGCGCAGCGCGGCCCGGCGGGCCACGCGCAGCGGCAGCACCCGCAGACGGCCCGACACCCAGAGCAGGCCGCGGACGGGGCGGCGCACGGACACCGGGGCGACGTCGCTGAGCTCGAGCATCACCGGCAGCAGGGCGTCGCCCCGCTCGCGGGCGGCCAGCACGAGGGCGTGGTCGTCGGGGAACTGCAGGGTCGCGGCCCCGGTCGCGGGCACGTGGTGCAGCGTCGGGGCGGCCCGCAGGTCGCCGTCGGACTGCTCGGGCTCCCCGATGACGGCCGCGTGCCGGGCACGCCCCGCGAGGGTGCGCGCCCGCTCGGCGGGCGTCGGGACGGGCGGCGCGGGCGGTCGACTCCTGGCCATCGGGCTCCCTCGGTGTAGCGAACTGAGGGGAGCCTAACCAAACTTCGGCGTTCCTCGCGAGACCGATGTACCCGAGTGGATCCCCGGGCCGGTGCCGGGGCCGTCGCGGGCCGCCCGCTACCGTGCGGACGTGTCCACCGTCCCCCAGGCCGGCGGGGCACCGGTCGACGGTGTTCCTCCGCTGCTCCGCGCGATCGTCGACAATGCGGCGCTCGTGGTCGAGGGCACTCGCCCGTCCATGGCGACGATCGTCGACGAGCACCTCGCGGCGCGCGCCGCCGACGCCGGCGGGCTGCTCGGCTCGCTGGTGGTCCCGGTGTCCCGGCTCTCCGAGCTCGTCGCGGAGCTGGTGAAGCGCCGGCCCGCCGGGCCCGTCCCCGTCGCGCTCGCGGTCGACACCGGCCTCGGCGGTGTCCCCAAGGCGCTCTCGCTGACCTCGTCGCGGGCGGCCCTGCTCGACCCGCGCACGGTCGAGATGCCGGCGCCGCACGACGTCGACACCGTCTGGCTCGAGCGCGTCACCGAGTTCGTGCCCGAGGACGTCGTGGCCGTGGTCGAGCCGCGTCGCCCCGACGTCGACGGCTCCGCGGACTGGCTCGACGGCGTGCGCCGGGTCGTGGACCACGGCTGCCGCCCCAAGCTGCGCTGCGGCGGCGGGCGCGCGGGTGCCTTCCCGGGCATCCCCGACGTGTCCGGCTTCGTGGCCCTGGCCGTCGGCGCGGGGCGGTCGTTCACGGCGAGCATCGGCCTGCAGTCCGCGGTGCGGCACACCGACCTGGTCACCGGATTCACCCACCACGGCTGGCTGAACCTGCTCGTGGCCACGCTGCGCGCCCTCACCCCGGGTCTCGACACCCCCGTCGAGCAACGCATCGGCGACGCGCTCGCGATCACCGACGGCGACGCGCTGGCCGCCGAGCTCGCCGGCGTCGGCCCGGACACCGCGCTGCGCGTGCGCGCGCTGTTCTCGTCGTTCGGTTCGACGTCCGTCGCCGACCAGGGCCCCGAGCTCACCCGCCTCGGCCTGCTCTGACGCCTGCCGGGCGCCTGCGTACGCTCGGTGGGCGTGACCGGTCTGCGCGTGGCGTTCCTGGGCCCGCACGGCACGTTCTGCGAACAGGCGCTGCGCACCCTGACGCCCGCCGACCTCGACGCCGCCCTGGGCGACGCCGAGCCCTCGGAGCACCCCCTGTCGAGCACCACCGCGGTGCTCGACGCGGTGCGGCGCGGTGACGCGGACGCGGCGTGCGTGCCCGTCGAGAACTCCGTCGAGGGCGGGGTGCCCGCGACGATGGACGGGCTCGTCGAGCAGCCGCCGCTGGTGATCGTGCGGGAGATCCTGCTGCGGGTGGAGTTCGCGGTGCTGGTGCGCCCGGGCACCACGGCGGCCGACGTCACCAGCGTGGCGTCGCACCCGCACGGCGAGGCCCAGACCCGCCGCTGGATCGCCGAGCACCTGCCCGGTGCCGAGGTGCGCCTCACCGGCTCCACCGCGGCCGCCGCGGCGCAGGTGGCCGCCGGCGAGGTCGACGCCGCGGTGTGCGCGCCCGTCGCCGCGGCCCACCACGGACTCGAGGCCCTCGCGACCGGGGTGCACGACAGCGGCGACGCCGTGACGCGGTTCGTGCTGGTCCGTCCGCCCGGGCCGCCCGGCCTGCCCACGCCCACCGGCGATGACCGCACCTCGATCGCGGCGACCACCGTGAACCGTCCCGGCGCGCTGCTCGCCGTGCTCACCGAGATCGCCATGCGCGGGGTCGACCTCACCCGTATCGAGTCGCGCCCGCTGCAGGACCGCCGCGGCGACTACTGGTTCTTCCTCGACGGCAGCGGGCACGTCGCCGACCCCGCGATGGGCGAGGCGCTGGCCGCGCTGCGGCGCCGGTGCACCGACGTGCGGTTCCTCGGCTCCTACCCGCGCGCCCGGCTCGACGGGCCCCGCGGGGACGCGGTGTCCGGGCGCGGCGAACAGGAGCCCGGGCAGACCCTCAAGGACCACGCCGAGGCGGCGTCCTGGGTGGCGGCGCTGCGGGACGGGACGGGCGCGTGAGCGATCTGCGACTCGTGCTGGCCCGCCACGGCCAGACCCAGGCCAACATCGACCGGATCCTCGACACCGTCCTGCCCGGGCCGCCGCTGACCGAGCTCGGGCGTGCGCAGGCCCACGCCCTGGGCGGGGAGCTCGGGGACGGCGCCGAGGGCACCGTGACCGCGCTGTACCACTCGCCGGCGCAGCGGGCCCGCGAGACGGCCGAGATCGTCTCCGGCTACGTCGGCGTCACGCCGACGGAGGTCACCGGGGTGCACGAGGTGTTCGTCGGGGAGCTCGAGGGCCGCAACGACGAGCCCGCCATCGCCGAGTTCCGGCGGGTCTACGACTGCTGGCAGGCCGGCGACCTCGACGTCGCCCACCCCGGCGGGGAGAGCGGGCGCGACCTGCTCGACCGCTACCTCCCCGCCGTCGCGGGCCTGCGCGACCGCCACCCCGACGGCGGCACGCTCGTGCTGGTCAGCCACGGAGCCGCGCTGCGCCTGGTGGCCCAGGAGCTGGTCGAGCACGTCGGCACGCCGCGCGCGGAGGAGGAGCACGTCGCCAACTGCGGCCGCGTCGTCCTGCGGCCCCGCGGCAGCGGCTGGGAGCTCGTCGCCTGGCGCGCCGCCGTCCCCGGCGGCCTGCCCTCGAGCGACGACGTCACCGGCTGACGTGAGCGATGTTCACGGCTATGGCCGCGAACATCGCTCACGGCCCTAACCCCAGCCCAGGCGGTGCAGGGTCGCCTCGTCGATGCCGAAGTGGTGCGCGATCTCGTGCACGACGGTCACGGCGACCTCCTCGCGCAGCTCGTCCTCGTCGTCGCACACGTCCCCGAGGGCGAGGCGGTAGAGCGTGATCCGGTCGGGCAGGACGCCGCCGTAGTCGCTGTAGCGCTCGGTGAGCGCGACGCCCTCGTAGACCCCGAGCAGGTCGGGCTCCTCGGGATGACGGTCGTCGACGAGCACCACCACGTTGTCCATCGCCCGCGTCAACGGTGCCGGGAGCTCGTCGAGGGCGTCGGCGACGAGCTCCTCGAACCGGTCGGGCGGGACCTCCACGGGCGCAGGCGTCAGCCGCCGCCGAGGCCCGGGACGGGCAGGGCGGGCACCGACAGGCCGGGCTGCTGCTGCTGCTGCCCGCCGGTCTCCTGTCCCGCCCCGCCGGCCGCGCCGCCGGTCGCGGTGCCGCCGCCCTCGGGGGCCGGCGTCGCGGAGCCCGGCACCGACGCCGGCGCGCCGGGACGCAGGCTCGGCGTCGTCGCGGGGGCCTGATCCCCGGGGCCGCCGATCGTGACGCCGTCCGCGGCCTTGCCCGTCAGCGGGGCGAACCCCGAGTTGTCGGTCAGCAACGAGCCGAGGTTGCAGGTGACGCGCCGGGTGCCCGCGGTCCAGGACTCCTGCGCGAGGTTGGTCCAGTACACCGTGAGCTTCGAGTCGGTGAGCTTCTGCGCGGAGCCGACGTACTGCTCGGCGATCCGCTGGCAGGTCGGCTGCAGGTAGTTGTCCTGGTCGTCCACCGACGGGAACGCGTCGCGGAACTGGGTGCCGAGGTCGACGATCCCGGCCACCTCGGCGGCGTGGGTCTCGCCGCAGGCGACGGGGTCCGAGACCTCCTTGCCGGCGAGCCCGAGGCACGTGCCCGCGTCGAACACCACGGCCTGGTCGGCGTCGGCCACCCGCCCGCTCGACGGGAACAGCGCGCCGGTGCGGCCGGGGGCCTGCAGCCCGCAGCGCACCGTGCGGTCGCCGCCGTCCCACGCGGCCTGGGTCGGCTTGAGGGCGCCCGTCTTGTAGCGGCCCGCGGGGTCGAGGCGACCCTGCAGGTACCGGGTGGCCTGCGGGGTGCACTGGTCGGTGACGAGCTGCTGCCAGGCCGGGTCGGCGGGGAACGGCGCCCCCGGCGGCTGGGTGGCGGTGACGGCGCCGACGCTCTCGAACAGGTGCGGCTGCGCGCACTCGACCTCGCGGACGTCGCCGGCGTCGTCGCGGCCCCACGTCAGGCAGCGGCCGGGCTCGGTGGTCAGCGCGGGGCGCTCGTCGGCGTCCTCGCCGCTCGAGCCACCGGACGCGCTCGGCTGCTGGTCGGCGACCCCGAGCACCCCGGGCGCCTGCCCGGTGGCGGCGAGCGCGGCAGCGGCGATCAGCATGATCAGGGCCCCGACCAGGACACCGATGACACCGCGGCGCGCGGCGCGACGACGGGGATCGGTGCCGTCGTCGGGCCCGAGGACGCGATCGATCAGGCGGCGGTGGGCGGCGTCGTCGCCGGAATCGGGGCGGTCCTCACCGGACGGCCCGGACTGGCGTTCCCGGAGCTGCATCGCCCTGACATCATGCCGCTCACGGGCCGAGGAGGGCGGGCGACCCCCGGATCCGGCAGGATCGACGGTGACCGGCGCGCGCCGGGCGGCCCCGGACGGAGGCGCCTCGCGCGACGGGAGCCGGCCGGGGAGTCCGACCGGGAGTGCGGAAGGGCGGGACATGACGGAGCGAGAGGGCGACGACACTCGCCCGTCGGACGGACGGACCGAGAAGTTCGACACCTCGGCGGCGCGGCCGACGGACAAGGTCGACACGTCGGCGGTCGCGGCGGGGCGCCACCGCGGGGCCGACGGCACGGACGAGACGAACGACGCGAACGACACGACCGACGTGGACTCGGCCGACGACACCGCGACCCCGCCCTCGGGCGTGCCCACGGCCACGACGACGTCGGCCACAACGGGATCTGGCAGCGGGGCGATGGCGGCGGTGGGCGCGGACTCCGGCCAGGAGGTCCAGGGCCGGTCCCGCGGCCGGGTGCGCTACCAGGACCCCGAGACCACCAAGCCCCGCGAGCCCACGGTCGCCGAGCAGCGCGCGCGCCGCGAGGCGCAGCGGCGCGAGCGGGCCCAGCGCGACGCCGCGGAGGCCGCGGAGCAGCGCAAGAAGAAGGTCCGCAAGCGGGTGCTGGTCGGCGGCGGTGTCGCGGTGGGCGTGGTCGCGCTCGTCGCGATCGTCTACGCGGCCAGCCAGCCCGACGAGGTCGAGGCCCAGTGCGTCGACCCGCAGGGCGTCGTCGTGCCCGACGAGAACTGCGGCGGGAGCCAGCAGGGCGGCTACTACAACAGCAGCGGCGTCTTCGTCCCGATCTTCATCGGCGGCTTCGGCAACCAGTACCACTACAACTACGGCAGCCGGTCCCCGGTGGGGACGGTCGCCCAGGGCGGCACGACGGCGCCGCCGGCGGCCGGCACCAGCGTGCGCAGCGGCACCTCGGGCAGCTCGCTGGGGTCGACCTCGAGCAGCGGCACGGTCAGCCGTGGCGGTCTGGGCGTCGGCGGCAGCTCCAGCGGCACCAGCGGCTCGTCGGGCAGCTCGAGCAGCAGCGGCGGGAGCAGCTCCAGCGGCAGCTAGTGGCGGCGATACGGCAGGATCGGCGTCGTGCAGCGCGCCACCGGTAGGCCCCGTCCCGATTGGCAGTCGAAGATCGAGGAGCAGGGGCTGGTGTTCGGGACCCCTGCCGCGGGGCTGAACGGCGCCCGGCCCTACTGGGACGAGTCGGTGCACTACGTCTTCGACATGGCCGAGATCCTCTCGCTCGAGGCCGACGTCGAGCTCCTGCACTCGATGTGTCTCGAGGCCGTCGACCACGTCGTCACCACCGAGCGGTTCCGCGACTTCGCGCTGCCCGAGTGGTGCTGGGAGCAGGTCGCGGCGTCCTGGCGACGCGGCGACCCGCACCTCTACGGGCGCTTCGACCTGCGCTACGACGGGTCGGGGCCGGCGAAGCTGATGGAGTACAACGCCGACACCCCGACCACGCTGCTCGAGGCGTCGATCTGCCAGTGGTACTGGCTCAAGGACGTCCACCCCGACGACGACCAGTGGAACTCGCTGCACGAGAGGCTGGTCGAGCGCTGGGGCGAGATCGCCGCGAAGCTGCCCCGCAACGAGGCGCACTTCTGCTGGTCGCAGGCCGACCCCACGGGCGAGGACCACGTGACGGTCGCCTACCTGCAGGAGTGCGCGGCCGAGGCCGGCCTGGACACCATCGGCCTCGCGATCGAGCAGCTCGGGTGGGACTCCGCGCTCGACCGCTTCGTCGACCTCGAGGAGGCGCCGATCGCGACGGTCGACAAGCTCTACCCGTGGGAGTGGATCCTCGGCGACGACTTCGGCAAGCACGTCGTCCGCAGCCTGCCCGAGACGACGTGGATCGAGCCGCTGTGGAAGACGCTGCTGTCGAACAAGGCGCTGCTCGCGGTGCTGTGGGAGATGTACCCCGGGCACCCGAACCTGCTCCCGGCCTCGCTGGGTGACCCGGGCCTGCTCACCGAGTACGTCCGCAAGCCGCTGCTCGGGCGCGAGGGCGCGAACATCGCGATCGTCGCCCCGGGATACGAGACCGAGACCGGCGGCGTCTACGGCGAGGAGGGCTACGTCTACCAGCTCTTCGACCCGCTGCCCGAGTTCGACGGCTACCGCCCTGCCCTCGGCGCCTGGATCGTCGGCGACACCTCCGCGGGGCTCGGCATCCGGGAGACGACGGGGCTCGTGACGGACAACGGCGCGGCGTTCGTGCCGCACCGCATCCCCGACTGACGCCGTGCCCTAATCTGGCGCCCCGTTCGTCCGGATGGAGGCCACGACAGGTGCTCGCTCCCGAATTCTGGCCCACCGTGGGCGTCAACATCGGCCTGATCGCGGTCTACGCCGTGATCGGCGCCGTGCTGATGTACGTGGGCTACTTCGCCATCGACCTCACGACGCCCGGCGACCTGCGCGGATTGGTCCGCGAGGGCCGGCCCAACGCCGTCGTCGTCTCGGCGGCGGGGATGGTCTCGATGGCGCTGATCGTCGTCGTGGCCATCTACATCTCCGGCGGCGGGTTCGTCGAGGGGATGCTCAACACCGCGATCTACGGCCTGGTCGGGATCGTCGCCCAGGTGCTCGCGGTGCGCGGGCTCGAGGCCGTGGCGCGTCTCGACGTCGACGGCTGCCTGCACGACGACCGCTTCACCCCGGACTCCGCCGTGATCGCGGCGATGCACCTGGCGCTGGGGCTCGTCGTCGCGGTCGCCATCATCTAGCTGTACTGACCGGACACGTTGGTTGAGTGCGTGTGACGACACGGTCTGAATGATCTTGAGGGGAGGACCTCTCGGGAGTGCTGTGGAGCTGTCTGACGGCATCCGCTCACCACCGGGAGGTCCTCCGTGACCCACGCTAACGCTGCGCTGACTCCGCGAGCTCGATTGAAGCTGGCGCGTCTGATCGTCGAGGACGGCTGGCCGATCGCGAGGGCCGCCGAGCGGTTCCAGGTGTCCTGGCCGACCGCGAAGCGCTGGCGGGATCGCTACCTCGAGCTCGGTGCGCCCGGCATGGCCGACCGGTCTTCGCGCCCGCATCGGATGCCGCGGCTGACCCCGCAGCCGGTGGTGCGCAAGATCGTGCACCTGCGCTGGAAGCAGCGCCTCGGGCAGCTCGAGATCGCCGCCCGGCTCGGGCTGGCGGCCTCCACGGTGCACCTGGTGCTGCGCCGCTGCGGGATCAGCCGGCTCAACCAGGTCGACCGGGCCACCGGAGAACCGGTACGCCGCTACGAGCACCCCCACCCCGGCTCACTGATCCACGTCGATGTGAAGAAGCTCGGCAACATCCCCGACCAGGGTGGATGGCGCTTCCACGGTCGCCAGGCCGGCAACAAGAACCGGGCGGCGACCCCGGGCAAGCCCCGCAACCGTCACCACAACCCGATGATGGGCACCGGGTTCGTGCACACCGTGCTCGATGACCACTCCCGGGTGGCCTACGCCGAGATCCACGACGACGAGAAGGCCCTGACCGCCATCGGGGTGCTGGATCGGGCGGTGGCCTGGTTCGCCGCCCGCGGCGTGGTCGTCGAGCGGGTCCTGTCCGACAACGGCTCGGCCTACAAGTCGTACGCCTGGCGCGACGCCTGCCGCGAACTCGGGATCACTCCGAAGCGGACCCGGCCCTACCGGCCACAGACCAACGGGAAGATCGAACGCTTCCACCGCACCATGACCGCCGGCTGGGCCTTCCGACGCCTCTATCTCAGCGAAACCCAGCGACGGAAGGCCCTACCCGGCTGGCTACACGAGTACAACCACCACCGGCCCCACAGCGCCATCGACAGGCAAGCCCCGATCACCCGCTTGACCAACCTGTCCGGTCAGTACATCTAGCGCAGCCGCAGGACACGCGCCCCACCCCGGACCCTTCACCGGGGCCGAACGACCTACCCTTTCCCCTGGTGCCTACTCCCCGGTTCGTCCCGCTGTCGACCGTGCGCCCCGAGGGCGGACGGTGACGACGCTCGTGCGCGCCGGGAGCGCGACCTCGCCGCAGGGCGACGGACCCGACCCGGTGCGGCGTCCGAGCGGGACCACCGTGCTCGTGTGGGCGCTGCTGACCCTGGTCCTGGGCATCGCGGTGCCGCTGGCCCCGGTGACCGTGCAGGACACGACGGTGACGTGGCCGGACCCGGCGGCCGCGGCGGGCGGCCCGGTCTCGACGCAGCTGGCACTCAACCCGCCCCGGCCGCTGGGCTTCTCCGCGACCGTGCCGTGCGCCGCGCTGCGGGCGGGCGGCACCGTGCTGAGCACGCTGCCCGGCGACGCGGGCGGCGGCGGTCTCGTGCTCGCCTCGACCGGGACGCAGGCCGCCCTCACGGTCTCCGGCACGATGGTCGCGGCCGGGCCGGTGCCCGCGGGCGACTGCCGGCTCGTCGTCACCGCGGACGAGGCGGGCCTGCGGGTGACGCAGGACGGCGTGCCGCTGCCGCTGGCGTGCGGGGACTGCGCGGGCGTCCTGCCGCCCCTGATGTCCCAGCTCACGACGAGCACCGACGGGACGCCGGCCGCCGCGGGCCTGGCCGCGACGGTGCGCACCGACGACCGCTACGCCTCGACGCCCGGGCCGCTGAAGATCGTGCTGCTGATCGCGCACCTCGCGGCCCTCGCGGTGCTGCTGGTCCTCGTGCACCGCCAGGGGCACTGGCGGCGGGCGCGCGGCTGGCTCGGTCCGCGGTCCTGGCCGGGACGCCTGCGACGGCACTTCTCGTGGGCCGACGGCTTCCTCCTCGCCATCTCGGCGGGCTGGGTGTTCGTGGCGCCGATGAACTTCGACGACAGCTGGTACCCGCTGATGGCGCGGGACGCCGGCGAGGCGGGCTACATCGGCAACGCCGTCTACATGTTCAACGTCACCGAGAACCCCTTCGTGGCCTCGCAGTACGCGATGCAGGTCTGGGGCGCGATCGGTGGCTGGGGCCTGGTCTGGCAGCGCTGCCTGCCGCTGCTGTTCGGCCTGGCGACCTGGGCGCTGCTGCGGACGTTCTTCGTCCTGCTCGGGCGGCGCACCGAGGTCCGCTACGCCTACGTGCCCTGGGCGCTGCTCCTCGCGCACCTGCTGTGGTGGCTGCCGTTCGGGCTGACTCTTCGGCCCGAGGCGCTGATCGTGCTGCTCTCGGTCATCGTGCTGCTGCTCGTGGAGCTCGCGCGCGACCGCGGGGCCCCGATCCTCTACGCCGGCGCGATGATGGCCGCGGCGATGGCCATCGCGTGCTCCCCGACCGGCGTGGTCGCGGTCGCGCCGCTGCTGGTGGAGCTCCCGCGGGCCTGGCCGAAGATCGTCGCGACGCCCCGCCGCGAGCAGCTCACGATGCTCGCCGTGCTGGCCGCGGCGTCGTCGGTCGCCATCCCCGTGGCCTTCGCCGACGCCTCGCTCGGCGACGTGATCGAGGCGTCGGCGGTGCACGCGTACTACTACGACACCGTCCCCTGGTACGACGAGCTCGTCCATTACCAGACCCTGCTGGGCCCCGGGCGCACGCCGTGGGCGGCCCGCATGCCGATCCTGATCACGCTCGGTCTGACGCTCCTGGTCGCGGCGGGCAGCGGACGGCGCGGGCCCGACGACGACGCCCTGCGCCGCGTGCTGCTGCACGCCGCGGCGACCACCGCCGTCGCCTTCGCCCTCGTCGCGGCCAGCCCGACCAAGTGGGTCCTGCACTTCCCGGCCATCGCCGCCTCGGGCACCGTGCTGATCGCGCTGGCGCTGCTGCGCGGTCCGATGCCGCGCCACGACCGCGCGCTGGCCACCACCGGGGGCGTCGCCGTCCTGGTCATCGCGACGTCGGTGAGCTACGCGGGGTGGAACCTGTGGCGGCCCTACACCGACCGCGGGCAGTTCTTCGGCGCGCACGCCGACCCGTATCCGACGCCGCTGAGCCAGAACCTGCTCGCCCCGCACTTCGGGCCGGTGTTCCTGCGCAACCCGCTCGTCTGGGTCGCGGTCGCCTTGCTGGCCGCCGCGTGGGCGCACTGGTCGCTGCGGCGCTGGCCCGAGCGCCGGCTGCCGCGCCCGGAGCCGGACCGGGCCCTGCTCGCCGTCGCGTGCGCCAGCGTGGTCGTCGGGCTGATCGGGATCATGGTGCTCGCGCCGCTGCGCCAGTACCCGGGCTGGACGGTGGCCCTGGGCAACGTCAAGGACGTCGTGCGCCAGGGCTGCGGGCTCGAGGACAACGTGACGGTCCTGCGGCCCACGCCGGTGCCGCTCGGCGCTCCCGTCAGCCCGGCGACGACCACCGACGACTTCGTCGACGACACCGTCGCCCCGGTCCCGGAACCGGTGCCCGGCCTCGGACGGGTCTGGCACGACGTCACCGACGACTCGAGCGGCCGCGGCACCGTCGTCACCGGCTGGTACCCGGTGCCGGCCGGCTCGGACGCCACCGACGTCGTGGTCCCGATGCTCGAGGACGGTCCGCCCGACGAGCGCGTGTCGGTCGAGTTCGGCGACGGCCCGGCGGCGAACCCCCGCGTCCTCGGGCGGACGGGGATCGACTACCTCCCCAACGCCGACGAGCGGACCTGGCAGCAGCGCCCGGCGTCGCTCGTCGACGCGCCCGGCGACCCGGCGTTCGTGCGGGTCGTCGTCGACTCGACGGGGCAGCGCGGGGCGGACCGCCTCGCCGTCGGCGAGCCCTTCCTCGCGCGCCCGTCACCGATCGCGCCGGTGCTGGGCGACCGTCCCGTGCTCGTCGACCAGATGTCCGCGGTGATGTGGCCGTGCGTGAACCAGGTGGCGGTGCACGACGGCATCGCCCCGGCCTCGGAGGTGCGGATCCACGCCGACGAGGACCTGACCTCGGCGTACTACGGGCTGCAGGACAGCCGGTTCCGCGGCGGCGTGTGGCGGTTCGACACCGTCGGCGCCACCTACGTCCGCCTCGCGACGGCCGTCCCGCCGGGCGCGGAGGCCGCGAAGCCGTGGGGCCGCGTCGACCTCGTCGTCCGCGACCTGCCCACCGGCCGGTACGGCGTGACCACCACGGAGCGCACGAAGTCCGGCTGGGAGCGCGGACCGACCCTCGCCCGCGAGGAGTACGTCGGCGTCGAGCCGCAGGGTGCCGTCGGGTAACTAGGACTGCTCCTGGACGTCCTCCCGGACGTCGGAGTCGCGGTCGGCGCGCACGAGGGCGGCGGCGAGGCGGGCGAGGTCGTCGCCGGAGACCTGCTCGGCGAGCTTCGCGGGATCCTGCGGTAGCCCCAGCTTCTCCGCGCCCGCCAAGGCCTTGGGGTCGAGGTGGGGCCGGAACTCGGGCCAGACCGCCTGGACCTCGCGGGTGAAGATGTCGGCGCCCACCGGCCCGAGGCGGGGCACGGCGGTGAGGAAGCCCGCGAGCTTCCCCGCGTCGCCGTCGGCGGCTTCCCGCATGCGGCGCAGGTCGCCGCCCCACTCGTCGAGCACGAGCTGCGCGCCCTCGCCCAGCGCCGTCGCGGTCTGCTCGTCCGTACGGCGGAAGTTGGCGCGTCCGAGGGCGTCGACCCGGTCCTGCCACGACGCGTCGCGCATCCCCTGCGGCGTGCCCATGCCCGCGTCGATCAGCTCGCGGCAGGCGGCCGTGCCGAGCTTCGACTGGACCCGGCTCGAGAGCAGCACGCTCAGGACCAGCAGGCGGTACAGGGGTGCCGGCTCGTCCTCGAGGCGGATGCCGGCCTCGTCGGCGAAGGTCCTCCCGGCGTCGTCCAGCAGGGTGTCGATGGTGCTCATGCGGGCGGTTACCCGTCCCTGGCTACGAGTGTTCCTCGACGTCCTCGCGCACGTCGTCATCGCGGTCGGCGCGCACGAGCGCAGCGGCGAGGCGGGCGAGGTCGTCGCCCGGGACCCGCTCGGCGAGCTTCGCTGCGTCCTGGGGCAGCCCCAGCTTCTCCGCGCCCGCCAGGGCCTTGGGGTCGAGGTGGGGCCGGAACTCGGGCCAGACCGCCTGGACCTCGCGGGTGAAGATGTCGGCGCCCACCGGCCCGAGGCGCGGGAAGGCGGTGAGGAAGCCCGCGAGCGCCTCCGCGTCGCCGTCGGCGGCCTCCCGCATGCGGCGCAGGTCGCCGCCCCACTCGTCGAGCACGAGCACGGCGCCGTCGCCCAGCGCGGTCGCCGTCTGCTCGGTGCCCGTGTAGTTCGCGCGGCCCAGCGTCTGCACGCGGGTCTCCCAGTCCGCGTCGCGCATCCGCTCGGGTGTGCCCATCCCGGCGTCGAGGAGCTCGCGGCAGGCCCTCGTGCCGAGCTTCGACTGCACCCGGCGGGAGAGCAGCGTGCTCAGCACGAGCAGGCGGTAGAGCGGGGCGGGCTCGTTCGTCAGCTCGATGCCGGCCTCGTCGGCGAACGTCCGCCCGGCGTCGTCCAGCAGCGCGTCGATGGTGCTCATAGGCGCGGGTACCCCGCACGTGAGCGATGTGGGTCGTCATGGCGACCCGAATCGCTCACGTGGCCGCAGGCCATAGTCTCGGGAGCGTGCAGAGCCCGCGCCTGGTCGCCAGCGACGTCGACGGGACGTTGCTCGGCGAGGGCGGGGAGCTCTCGGACCGCACGCGCGCCGTCGTCGCACGGATGGTCGCGGGCGGGGTGCCGCTGGTGCTGGCCACGGGCCGCCCGCCGCGCTGGGTGCCGCGGGTGTGCGACGCGCTGGGCGTGCACCCCCTGACCGTGGCCGCCAACGGCGCGGTGCTCTACGACGCGGCGACCGACCGGGTGCTCGCGACGGAGACCCTCGACGTGGACGCGCTCGCCGAGGTCATCGACGGTCTGCGCGCCGCGATCCCGGGGTGCGGCATCGCGGTGGAGCGGGTCGGCGACGGCGCCTTCGACCGCCGTGACCATCAGTTCGTCTCGGATCCCGCGTACGTGCACGCCTACCCCCTGCCCGACCACCGGCAGGTGGCGCCGGGCGAGCTGCTGGCCGAGCCCGTGATCAAGGTGCTCGCCCGCCACCCCACCCTGCGCAGCGACGAGATGGCGCAGGCGGCCCGCGCGGCGGTCGGTCACCTCGTCGACGTCACCTACTCGGCGAGCGGCGGGCTGCTCGAGTGCGCCGTGCGCGGGGTCACCAAGGCGACCGGGCTCGTGCGCGCCGCGGCGCACCACGGGGTGGGTGCCGAGGACGTCGTCGCGTTCGGCGACATGCCCAACGACCTGGCCATGCTGGCGTGGGCGGGACACGGCGTCGCGGTGGCCAACGCGCACCCGGATGTGCTCTGCGTCGCGGACGAGGTCGCGGCGAGCAACCTCGAGGACGGCGTCGCGTCTGTTCTCGAGAGGTGGTTCTGACCGGACCCCGCATCGGACCCCGTATCGAACCGTTGCCCGGCGTGGCGCGATGGACCACTGCAAGGGGCGATGTCAAGACCCGCGTAACATCCGCTCGGGTGTCAGGCGAACGCCGCCTCGCGAGCAGGAGGGATCACCACGTGCTCGATCGTGCCGAGGGGCCCGATGTGATCATCGGGCCGGCCCGGGGCGAGGTCGCGGTCCTCGAGACCGTGCAGCACCGCCTCGGCACCCCGCCGGTCGTGGGCGCCGCCCGGGCGCTCTCGTTCTTCGGGGAGCACGCGGCCGGGTGGATCGCCCTCGGTGCGCTCGGCGCCGCGCTCGACGCGCCGCGTCGCCGCCAGTGGGGCACCGCGGTCGCCGGTGTCGTCGCCGCGCACGGTGTCTCGATCGCCGTCAAGCGCGTCGTGCGCCGGCGCCGTCCCCACGATCCCCGGCTGGCCGTCCACGTCGGCACCCCGAGCCGGCTGAGCTTCCCGTCGTCGCACGCCTCGTCCACCACCGCGGCCGCCCTGCTCTACGCGGGGCTCGTCGGCGGCGGGGGAGCGGGTGCCGCGGCGCTCGTCGTGCCCGGCATGGCGCTCTCGCGCCTCGTCCTGGGCGTCCACTACCCGACCGACGTGCTGGCGGGCTCGGTGCTGGGGGCGGTGTGCGCGGCCGGCGCGCGCCGCGCCGTGCGCCGGGGCTCGATCGGCCGCTGGAGGACCGCATGACCCCCGTGACGCCGTCGAGCGCCGCCCGCGAGCAGGAGGAGACCACCGCGGTGGTCGCCGACCCCGCCGGGGCGAGCACCGAGACGAGTGCCGAGTCGAGCACCGGGACCACCCCGGCCCCGACCCGCCGCCCCCGCCCCGTGGCCGTGCCGCTGGGCCTGCTCAAGGCGATGCGCCCGCGGCAGTGGGTCAAGAACATCCTGGTGCTGGCCGCGCCGTTCGCCGCCGGACGCCTGTTCGACCTCACCGTCCTGCCGGACGTCGCGCTGGCGTTCGTCGCGTTCTCGCTCGCGGCCTCCGGTGTCTACCTGATCAACGACACCAAGGACGTCGAGGCCGACCGCGCGCACCCCAAGAAGAAGTACCGCCCGATCGCGGCGGGCATCGTCCCGCCGGCGCTCGCGGTGGTCACGGGGATCGTGCTGTTCGCGGGCGCGCTGGGCGTCAGCCTGCTGGCCGACCCCGACCTGCTGCTGGTCACGGCGATCTACATCGTCGTGCAGCTGGCCTACTGCCTGTGGCTCAAGCACGAGCCGGTCATCGACATCTGCATCGTCTCGTCCGGCTTCCTCATGCGCGCCATCGCGGGTGGCGCGGCCGCGGGCCTGCCCCTGTCGCCCTGGTTCCTGCTCACCATGGCGTTCGGGTCGCTGTTCATGGCGTCGGGCAAGCGCTACGCCGAGATGCGCCTCGCCGAGCGCACCGGCGCGAAGATCCGGAAGTCGCTGGAGCGCTACTCCGCGTCCTACCTGCGCTTCGTGTGGTCGCTCTCGGCCACCGTCGTGATCATGGCCTACGGCCTGTGGGCGTTCGGCATCGGCGTCACCGCGACGCCCGGCCGGATGCCGACCTCGCCCTCGACCTGGGCGATCGTCTCGATCGTGCCGTTCGTCGTCGCGATCCTGCGCTACGCCGTCGACGTGGACGGCGGCAACGGCGGCGAGCCCGAGGAGATCGTCCTGGGCGACCGCGTGCTGCAGGTGCTCGGCCTCGTCTGGATCGCGCTGATCGGCCTCGCGGTCTACTTCGCGCCGGGCATGGCGTGAGGTCCGCCGGACCCTCCGCGGGATGAGCACCACGGCCCGCTCGACGCGCGAGCTCCTCGAAGGGCTCGTGCGCTACGGGCTGGTCGGGCTGGCCAACGCGGCCACGTACTACGGCACCTATCTCCTCGCCCACCCGCGCGCGGGCTACCTCGTCGCGCACACCGTCGGGCTGGGCACGGCCATGGTGGTGTCGTTCTTCCTCAACTGCCGCTTCACGTTCCGCGTGCGCCCGACGTGGACGCGGTTCCTGCTCTACCCGGCGTCCCAGGTGGTCAACATCCTCGCCACCACGGTCGGCGTGGTCGGGCTCGTGCACCTCGGCGTCGACGAACGTCTCGCCCCGCTGGCCGCGGCGGCGCTGGCGCTGCCGGTGAGCTTCCTCGCCGCGCGCTTCGTCATCACCCGGGCGGTCCTGGACCCGCGCCCGTTCGCGGCGGCGCGGGCGGCCACGCCACGGTCCGCGCCCTCGGTCGGCGACGCCGTCACGCGCCCGATCCCCCTGGTGGACCGGCGCTGACTCAGCGCCGCTCGACGGTCAGCGTCGTCCAGGCCCCGACGTGGATGCGGTCGCCGGACTGCAGCGGCACCGGGGTGTCCGGCGTCAGCGCCTCCTCCGCGTAGTTCAACGTCGTCCCGTTGGTCGACCCGGCGTCGATCACCACCCACCGGTCGCGGGGCAGGGCGAGCAGCACCGCGTGCAGGTGCGAGACGCCCGGGTCGCGCGGCGGGCCGCTGAGGTCGATCTCGGGGAGGTCCGCGGGGTGGCCGCCGGGGTGGCCGCCGTGGTGACCGCCGGCGGGGTCGCCCGCGCGCCCGACGCGGACCTCGTCCGCTCTCAGCACGACCTCGCGCGGTGCGAGCCCGGACGGGAAGTCGTCGGCGAGGGGCGTGGTCGTCCCCGCGGTCTCCCGAGCGCGCACGAGGTCGTGGTAATCGCGATCCGCCCAGATCGTCACCACCCAGGAGCCGCTCCCCGGCGCCTCGTCGCTCACCGGTCGACCACGCCCTCCCCGTCGAGCGGGATGGGCCCGGTGCGCTCGTCGGGGCCTCGTCCGTCGACGGCCACCGAGGGGCGTCCCGAGTCGGCGGGAGGAACGATCGGCACGATCGCGAGCGTGGTGTTGTCGTGGCCGCCGTCGTCGAGGGCGGCCGACAGCAGGGCGATCGCGGCCGCGAGGGCGGGGTGCTGCTCGCCGTCGTCGCCGGCACCGGGTGTCGCGCCGCCCAGCGCGGGCACCGCGAGGCGGGCCAGCACGTCCGGGTCGGGCAGGTGGTTCCACAGCCCGTCGCTGCAGAGCATCAGGACGCCGGGGACGCCGAGCCGCACCCGGCGGGCGTGCGCCGGCCCGCTCGGAGCATCGCGCCCGAGCCAGCGGGTGAGGACGTGGGCGCGCCGGTCCCGCGCGGCGTCCTCGCGGGACATCAGCCCCGCGTTGGCGATCTCCTCGGCCCACGAGTCGTCGGTGCTCAGCAGGCGCGACGACCCGTCGCCGGCGAGCCAGTAGGCGCGGCTGTCCCCGATCCACGACACCACGGCGTCGCCGCCCCGCACGACCGCCGCGACGTACGTGCAGGCCGGGCTGTCGCCGCCCCCGCGTCCGAGGTCGGCCGCCGCGGTGGCCGCGGCCGCCGACGCCGCGGTCGCCAGCGCGTCGAGCTCCCCGCTCAGGCCGGTGCCCGCGCGGCCGGCGGCGTCCTCGGCGGCCTCCGCGGCCTCGCCCGGGTCCTCCGACACGGTCGCGATCGGCCCGGTGTCCCCGGAGGAGACGGCGTCTCCGGAGGAGACGGCCGGGAACCCGGACGGTGGCGTCGCGGGCGCCGCGGCGGTCTCCAGCGCCGCACCGACGGCGGCACCGACGGCCGCGAGGCTCGCCTCGTCGCCGCGACGGGCGGAGGCGACGCCGTCGCAGACCACCGCGACCCACGTCTCGACGCCGTTCTCGACGCGCCGGCCGAGCTCGACCGCGTCCTCGTTGCGACGACGCCGCAGGCCGCGGTCCGTGACGGCGGCGGCGTCACCCAGGACCAGCTCGACGTGGTCGCGCACCACCGGACGCGGCGACCCGCACGTCGGGCAGGCACCGTCCGGCGCGGGCGGCGCCTCGTCCCCGCAGCGCGGGCAGCGTGGCGGCGCGACCGCGGCGAGCTCGGAGCGCAGGTCGGTGCGCTCCACGAGCGGGCCCCCGGACTCCGCGTCTTCGGACCGGGCGTCGCGCCCCCCGGGCATCGGGGCGCGCCCGGCCATCTCCATCACGGGATCGCTGCTCCTCGGACGTCACGGGGGTCACGGGTGTCGCGCTGGACGCCGTGGGGGGTCGGGCCATCTTCCCGGCCGGTCCCGGCGCCCACGCCGGCCCCCACCCTGTCCTCGCCCGGTCGGGTGGCCGGATCGTCCCGGCCGGCGGTGCCGTAGCGCGCCCGGACCCGCCCCGCCTCGGCGGCGAACGCCTCGACGCTGCGATGACGGTGGGCCGGATCGGGGTGGGTGGCGCGGGTCAGCAGGGCCACCAGGTCGGGGTCGTCGCGCAGCACCGGCACGACGGCCGGGTCGGGCAGGCGCTGGGCGTGCCGTCGCTGGTGGTCGAAGTCGGCGAGCAGCACGGCGAGCGTGCGGCCCAGCGCGAAGACCTCGGAGGCCACCGACGGACCGGGCCCGCCGGGGTGGATCTCGGGGGCGACGAATCCGGTGGTCGTCCAGACGTCGCTCCGGCGGTCCTCGACGCGCCGCACGCTGCCGAGGTCGAGCACCGTGATCCCGTCGGGCCCCGTGAGCAGGTTCGACGGGTTGAGGTCGGCGTGCAGCAGTCCGTGCGCGTGCAGGGCCGCGAGCGCGGGCACCGCGCCCAGGACGGCGTCGAGCGCGTCGGCGGGCGGGCACGGGCGGTGCTCGGAGAGGGACTCGCCGTCCACGTGGTCGAGCACGAGCAGGCGCACCGGGCCGTCGCGTCCCTCGGCCCGCACCTCGTCCCGTGCGCGCACCAGGCCGGGGATGTCGAGCCCGAGCAGCACCGCGGTCTCGCTCACCGCCAGCGCGCCGGCGGCCGGACCGTCGGGGCCCTCGAGGCGCCCGAGCACGACGAGGGCGCCGTCCCGGATCCGCGTGCCGGTGAACGACCAGCCGCGCGCCCCGCGGACCAGCGGCGCCCGCACCCGGTAGCGGTCCGTTGCGCCGGCGAGGTCGGTGCCGACCGCGAGGTCGGGGCGGACGTCGAACCGCGCGCCGCACCACGGGCACACGCCGCGCTCCGGCCCCGGGCGCCCGGCACGTCCCCGGCCCACCGGTCCGTCGCAGCGCGCGCAGAACCGCGCCTGCTCCGGCACCGGGGGACCGGCGGTCCCCGGGTCGGATCGGTCCATCTCGTCTCCTGCGTCCGGATGGCGTGCGGGCGGCGGGCGGGTGGCCCGTGGGAGCTGCGTGCGTGGAGACGGAGGTGACTCCGCCCCCACGCCATGGTGTCACCGCCACGCCACACGCTGCGCTCCGCCGTCCGGCGTGGATCATCACGCTCCGGACGATTCGCCCCCCGCTGGGCGACTCCGCTCCGCGTCGCCTCCGCGGCCCCGATACGGCTCACCCATCCGGGTGTTGCCCGGCGTCCGCTCGGCTCTGATGCTTGTCAGCCGCGGTGTCGCGGGGCCGCGCCGGAGGAGGGTGCCCGGGCCGGACGGGTCGCCGCCTGCCATGCTGTCGCCGCACCGAAGCCGATCGGGGGGTTGGGTGCCGCGCCTCCGCGGAGGCCGGCGCGCGATCGTCCGTGCCACATCCCGGAGGTCGTGCCGTGAGCGCAACCGACGACACCGACCGTCCCGTCGGGTCCGACGAGCGGGCCGGGGACCGGTCCGCCCAGCACCGGCGTCCCGACGTCGACCACGTCCCGGAGGCCGGCGCCAGTGTGCCCGGTGGAGGCCTCGGATCCCCCGCCGCCACGCCGGGTGTCCCGTCGTTCGGTACGGACGACGCCATGACGAGCCCCACGCCGTCGTCCCCGTCGGCACCGTCCTCCGCCCCGTCGTCGACCGGCTCCTCGACCGGCTCCCCGACCGGCTCCTCGACCGGCTCCGCCGGGAACGAGTCCGCGTCATCCGTCGCCGACGCGGCGGCGGAGGCCGAGCGCGCGCTCGCCCAGGCCGCCCGTGACGCCGAGCAGGCCGTGCGCGACGCGCACACCGACGGCACCCAGGCCGTGCAGAAGGGCTACGCCGACGCGCAGCGCGCCAACGACCGCGCCTACGAGGAAGCCGCGGCCAAGCACGACCGGATGAGCTGAGCCGGTCCTCGAGGTGCTCCGTACCCGGACGTGTCGCCGTCCGGGCGCGTGGGCCCCACGATGATCACCCGGTCCGGTTCCCCGACGCTGCGCCGCACCCGCGGCACCCGGCACGCCCGCGCACGAGGCAGGTGAGACATGGCGGTCCAGCTCCGCATCACCGCGGACGGCGTCGTCGTGCGCTTCACCGGCTCCGACCGCGTCTGGGCGTGCTGCCGCGGGGTCTACCTGCCGTTGAGCCGCGTGCTCCTCGCGCGCCCGATGAAGCGCCGTGACGCGGTGTCGGCGAGCCCGCGCGTGCACCTGCCCGGTGTGAGCGTGCCGCGCGTGCTGCGGGCGGGGTCCTACGGCGTCGGCGAGCGCCGGCAGCTGTGGATGGTGCGCCGGGCCGACGAGCTCCTCGCGATCTACCTGCGCGGCGACCCGTACCACCGGATCGTCGTCGAGGTCCCCGACCCCGAGACCACCAGCAAGACGATCAACGAGGCGCTGCCCCCGCGTCGGCTGCCGGCCTGACGCGCCTCACAGCGTGTCGGCCACCAGCGGTGCGAGCAGCAGGTCCGGGTTGTTCTGCGCCACGGCCTGCAGGCGCCACTTGTGCGGGAAGAGGGCGAGGAGCTCCCCGTCGATCCGGCGCGTCAGCACCTCGATGCCGACGGCGCCCTTGAGGGTCTCGACGCCGGCGGCGTCCGTGCGCCGGGCGATCTGGTAGTCGAGGCGGTCGAGCTTCACCGGCGCGCCGAACTCGTCGGCCAGCCGCGCCGAGACGACCTCGAACTGCAGCGGGCCGACCGCGGCCAGCACCGGGGCCTGGTCGCCGCGCAGGTCCGAGGACAGCACCTGGATGACGCCCTCGGAGTCCAGCTGCTCGATGCCCTTGCGGAACTGCTTGGTCTTCGACATGTCCGCCACCCGGCAGACGCTGAAGTGCTCGGGGGCGAAGCTCGGGATCGTCGGGAACGTGACCGGGTCCTCGGCCCAGAGCGTGTCGCCCGGGCGCAGCGCGGTGGCGTTGACCAGCCCGACGATGTCGCCGGGGAACGCCTCCTCGATGGTCGAGCGGTCGCGGCCGAACATCGCCTGCGCGTACTTGGTGGCGAACGGGCGCCCGGTGGCGTCGTGGGTGAGCACCATGCCGCGCTCGAAGCGACCCGAGCAGATGCGCACGAACGCCACGCGGTCGCGGTGCGACTTGTCCATCGACGCCTGGACCTTGAACACCAGGCCCGAGAACGGCGCGTCCACCGGGCGGAGCTCGCCCTTCTGGTCGGGGCGCGGGCCGGGCGGCGGGGCCAGCTCCACGAGCGCGTCGAGCAGGCGGGCGACGCCGATGTTCGACAGCGCGGAGCCGAACATCACCGGGGTCGCACTGCCGGAGTGGAACGCCTCGGCGTCGAACTCGGCGCCGATCTCGTCGAGCAGCTCGAGCTCCTCGGTGGCGCGCTCCCAGTCCGCGCCCTCCTCGGCCGCGGCGGTGTCGGCGTCGAGGACCTCGACGGTCGCCTTCGACGCGCCGTGCGCGGCGCGGGTGAAGCGGTGCATCGTGCCGTCGGCGCGCTCGACGAGTCCGTGCAGGTCACCGGCGATCCCGACCGGCCACGTGATCGGCATGGGGCGCAGACCGATCGTCTGCTCCACCTCGTCGAGCAGCTCGAGCGGCTCGCGCCCCGGGCGGTCCCACTTGTTGACGAACGTCAGCACGGGCACGCCGCGGTCGCGGCAGACGTCGAAGAGCTTGAGGGTCTGCGGCTCGAGGCCCTTGGCGGCGTCGAGGAGCATCACCGCGGCGTCGACGGCGGCGAGCACGCGGTAGGTGTCCTCGGAGAAGTCGCCGTGGCCCGGGGTGTCCAGGAGGTTGATCACCTGGTCGCGGTAGGCGAACTGCAGGACCGCCGAGGTCACCGAGATGCCCCGCTCGCGCTCCATGTCCATCCAGTCGGACGTGACGCCCCGCCGGCCGCCCTTGCCGTGCACGGCCCCGGCCGCCGAGATCACCTCGGCGTGCAGGGCCAGCGCCTCGGTCAGCGTGGACTTGCCGGCGTCCGGGTGGCTGATGACCGCGAACGTGCGCCGGCGGCGCGCCTGGGTCCCGGGGTCGTCGGGGACACCCTCGACGCTGGGCGCGGCGGACACCGCGGTCATCGCACTCCTCCTCGCAACGGACCCGCACGCGCGGGCCCGTACCGAGGGTACGACCCGGGTCCTACGACGACGGGCGCAGCGCCCGCAGCGGCTCGGCGAGCTCGGTCGCGAAGTGGTCGAAGAACCCGTCGACGTCGGTGCCGGCGTTGATGAGCGCGAGGTGGTCGTACCCGGCGTCCACGAACGGCTGGGCGGCCGCGAGGTGGGTGGCGACCTCGGGCCCGCACCCGAACGCCTGGCGCATGTCCTCGGTGGTGATGTAGGCGGTCGCGGCGTCGAAGTTGACGGGGTTCGGCAGCTCGGACTGCACCTTCCAGCCCGTGACCCCGAAGCGGAACAGCCGCCGCGCCGACTCCGCGCCCTCCTGCTCGGTGGGTGCGTACGCGATCGGCACCTCGGTGTAGCGGGGGCCCTTCCCGCCGGCGGCGGTGAACGCCTCGACGAGATCGGTGCGCGGCTCGGTGGTGAAGATCCCGTCACCGAGCTCGGCGGCCAGCGTCGAGGCCCGGGCGCCGCCGGTGGCGACGACGATCGGCGGGAGCGTGTCGGGCAGGTCGAACACCCGCGCGTCCTCGAGCGTCAGGTGCGTGCCCTCGTAGGTCTGGTACCCGCCCTTCCAGAGCAGGCGGATGATCTCCAGCGACTCCCGGAACATCTGGTGCCGCACGTGCACGGCGGGCCAGCCCTGCCCGACGACGTGCTCGTTGAGCCGCTCCCCCGACCCGACGCCGAGGGTGAAGCGGCCGTCGGCGAGCAGCTGGGTGGTCGCGGCGGCCTGGGCGATGATCGCGGGGTGGTAGCGGATGAACGGGCAGGTCACGCCCGTCGCCAGCTCGATGCGCTCGGTCTTCGCCGCCATCGCGGCGAGCATCGACCACGCGAAGCCCGAGTGCTGCTGCTCGGGGACCCACGGGTGGTAGTGGTCGGAGATCTCGACGAAGTCGAAGCCGGCCTCCTCGGCGCGCACGCACTGGCGCACCATCTCGGTCGGTGAGTAGGCCTCGGCGATGAGCTTGTAACCGATCCTCACGGGCGGACACCTCCGGTGCGGCGACGATCCCGTGGTGGTGCCCGATCACGGTCCGCCCTACCCGGACGGGTCTCCTGGACCCATCGCACGGAGACCGCCGGGAGACGTAACGCCCGACCGGGCACGGACGAACTACCCGCTGGCCCCGCGGGGTCGTCGGACCCCCGACCCGACGATCCCGCGGGCCTTCACCGCTTCGCCACCGCTTCTCCAGGGCGCGCGCTAGTTCGCGCCGGCGCCGTCGAGCGGCTTGTCCGGCTGGACCCGCGGCATGTTGCCGCCGCCCCCTCCGCCGCCGCCCGAGTCGGGCTCCACCCAGATCGTCACGGCCTCGCCCGCCGGCACCCGCGTCCCGGCCTCGGGCTGCTGGGCCGTCACCGTGCCCTCCACGGTGGGCGGGGTGTCCGGGTCCGGATCGATCGCGACGACCCGGGCGGCCATGGCCACCTCGTGCGCCTGCGCCGCCGGGAGCCCCACGAGCGCGGGAACCAGCACGAGCTCGGGTGTCCTCATGCTGGGACGGTAGCCAGCGCAGAGTGCGCGGGCCAGCACGGTCGGTCGTGGGCGGAGGATGCCGCTCCGGACCGGAGCCCCGCGTGGGTGCGACGAGCGGACGGGCATGATGGGCCGCTCGGCCCAGCCGGACCGACCCCGAAAGGGCAGGAGAACACATGGCGCAGCGGCACGAAGCGGAGCGGACGTGCCGCGCGGTCGTGCGGGGTCTCCTCGTCGTCGGTGCCGCGGCGCTGGCCCTGTCGGGCTGCGCCCGCGCCCCGGAGCCGGCGGTGCCCCCGATCCCGCTGAGCTCCTCGGCGCCGGTCGCCGCCCCCACTCCCCGCCCGGACGGGGGGCCCGGTCCGGCCTTCACCCCGTGTCGCGGCGACCTGGAGTGCGCGACCGTGCCGGTGCCGGTCGACTACGCGAACCCCACCGGGCCCACGACACCGATCGCCATCGCGCGCCGGCCCACGGCGAACCCCGCCGCCAAGCTGGGCGTGCTCCTGGTCAACCCCGGGGGCCCGGGCGGCTCGGGCATCGAGCTCGTCCAGGCCGGGGTGCTCCCGCGTGAGGTGACCGACCGCTTCGACGTGATCGGCTTCGACCCGCGCGGCGTCGGCGACAGCACGGGGCTGCAGTGCCCGCTGGGTCCCGAGACGCCGTACCTGGCCGATCCCGACCCGGGCGACCCCGCCGACGAGGCGGCCACGAACGATGCGGTCGACCGCTACGACGCCGCCTGCGGTCAGCGCTACCGCGACCTCCTGCCCCACCTCGGGACGCGCAACGTCGCCCGCGACATGGACCGCATCCGCGAGGCCCTGGGCGAGGAGCGGATCAACTACCTGGGCTTCTCCTACGGGACGTCGATCGGGCAGACGTACGCGCAGCTCTTCCCGACCCGCCTGCGGGCGATCGTGCTCGACGGGGTCGTCGACGTGACGAAGCCGGGGCTGGACTCCGCGCAGGCCGAGAGCTTCGAGAACTCCCTGCGCCAGTTCGACGCCGCGTGCCGTGCCGATCCGACGTGCCCGGTGCGGGCCGACCCGATCGGCACCCTCGACCGGGTGCGCGCCCGCGTCACCGCCGCCCCGCTGCCCGTCGCCGGCACGAGCCCGCTCTCGGCGGGGCTGCTCGAGATCGGCGTCGTCTACCCGCTCTACAGCCAGGACAGCTGGCCCCAGCTCGCCCAGGCCCTCGCCGCGGCCGACCGGGGCGACGGCGCCCCCATGCGCTCGCTGGCGACCGCCTACTTCCGGGGCAGCAACTCCGACACCTACAACGCCGTGACGTGCCTCGACAACGCCTGGCCGACCGAGGACGAGCAGGTGCTCGCGGCGGCCCGCGTCACCGAGTCCCGCGCGCCGCACTTCTCCGGCAACGTGCTCGTCAGCGGCCTGACCTGCTCCGACTGGCCCGCGCCCCAGCAGCCCCTGACCCCGCTGGAGAACTACGCGGGGCCGCCGATGCTGATCCTCGGGACGACGAACGACCCGGCCACGCCGTACCAGAACAGCGTCGCGCTCTCCCAGCGCGTGCCCGGGTCGGCGTTGCTGACCTACCGCGGCGAGGGCCACACCGTCTACACCAACGGCGTCCCGTGCGTGGACGACACCGTCAACCGCTACCTCCTCGACGGCGTCCTGCCCCCGCCGAACACGACTTGTCAGTAGCGGTCTGGGAGTACGGCTTTGTCAGCGGCGGACCGTCGCTGACATCCAGTGTCCGTAACGCCACGCACTCGATCGGGGGCGGGGCGGTCGCTGTGACGTAGGGTCGCTGCCGGTGCGCCGGGAAGTCTGGTCGGCAGTCGCTGACGTCTGCCCGCCGGAGGAACCGTGGCCCGGTCGTACCCCCGCCTCTTCGCCCGCCGCTCCTGGCCGGAGACGGCGCGCATCGCGGACATCCTGCGCCGCGAGACCGTCGGCGGCGTCCTGCTCGTCTCGGCTGCGGCGCTCGCGCTGCTGTGGGCCAACTCGCCGTGGCGCGAGGCCTACACGGCTCTCTCGGGCACGCGGGTCGGTCCGGCGTCGCTGCACCTCGACCTGACCCTCGCCACGTGGGCCGCCGACGGCCTGCTGGCGATCTTCTTCTTCGTCGCGGGGCTCGAGCTCAAGCGCGAGTTCGTCGCCGGCGACCTCCGCGAGCCGTCGCGGGCGCTGCTGCCGGTGGCGGCCGCGGTCGGCGGCATGATCGCGCCCGCCCTGATCTACACCGCGATCAACCTCGGCGGGCCGGGGGCCGCGGGCTGGGCGATCCCGACAGCCACCGACATCGCCTTCGCACTCTCGGTGCTCGCCCTCATCGGCTCCTGCCTGCCCGACGCGCTGCGCACCTTCCTGCTCACGCTCGCCGTGGTGGACGACCTGCTCGCCATCACGATCATCGCGCTCTTCTACACCGAGCAGCTCGCGTTCGTGCCGCTGCTGCTGGCGCTGCTGCCGCTCGGGGCGTTCACGGTCCTCGTCCAGCGACGGGTGCGGTCGTGGTGGCTGCTGCTCCCGCTCGCCGCGCTAACGTGGGTGCTCGTGCACGAGTCCGGCGTGCACGCGACCGTCGCCGGGGTGCTGCTGGGCTTCGCCGTGCCGGTGGTCCGGCGACGGGAGGGCCCCGGACCCGGGCTCGCCGAGCACTTCGAGCACCGCTGGCGACCGCTCTCCGCCGGGGTCGCGGTGCCGATCTTCGCGTTCTTCGCGTCCGGGGTGACCGTCGTCGGCGGCGGGCTGGGCGCGGCGTTCAGCGACGCGATCACGATCGGCATCATCGCCGGGCTGGTCGCCGGCAAGGTCGTCGGCATCATGGGCGCGACGTGGCTCGTCCAGCGGCTGACCCGGGCCCGGCTCGCCGACGAGCTGGACTGGAGCGACGTCCTCGGGCTCTCGCTGCTCGCGGGGATCGGGTTCACCGTCTCCCTGCTCATCGGCGAGCTGGCGTTCGGCACCGGCAGCGGCGCGGACGACCACGTGAAGATCGGGGTCCTGACGGCCTCGCTGCTCGCCGCCGTGCTCGCCACGGTCGTGCTGCGGTACCGCAACGGCGTGCACCGGCGGATCCACGAGCGCGAGCGGGTCGACGCCGACCACGACGACGTGCCCGACGTCTACGAGGACGACACGCGCGAGCGCGACGCGTGACGGCGCTCTCGCCTGCCGTAGCCGACTGGGCCGACAGCGTGAGTTCCTGCCGCCGTGCGGCCGCAAGAAGCCCCGGACGCCCGTGTCGGCCTTGCCGCGGCACGGGTCGGGACGCACCCTCGCCGCATGACCGGACCGGCGGGCCGCGCCGCCCGCAACGCCACCCGCCGCCGCAGGGGCGCGGGGAGGGACCGCGCGGGCGGTGACCGCGCGGGAGGGCCGACGCCCGTCGTCGTCGGCGTCGAGGATGCGGGCGCCACGACGGGCCCGGACACGGACGCGCTGACGCGGACGATCGCCATGGTCAACGACAAGGGCGGGGTCGGGAAGACCTCCCTCGTCGCCAACCTCGCCGGGCAGTTCGCCGCGGCGGGCTACCGGTGCCTGCTCGTCGACCTCAACCGCCAGGCGAACCTCGCGGACGACCTCGGGTTCCGCGACGGGCCGATCGACGACCACGGCGCGGGCCTGCTGATGAGCATCGTGGCCGGCTCGCCCCTGCGCCCGGCCGAGGGTGTCCGCCCCGGCCTCGACGTGGTGCCCGGCGGCGCCCGCCTCGTGGACCTCGTGCCGCTGATGGTCTCCCGGGTCCAGGAGCAGGGGCGGGAGGCGTTCCGGGCCCTCGCGACCGTGCTCGCACCGGTGGCCGGCGACTACGACCTCGTCTTCGTCGACTGCCCGCCCGAGACGACGATCCTCACCGACCTCGCGCTCACCGCCGCCCGGTGGGTGCTCATGCCGACGAAGTCGGACGGCGGCGGCCTGGTCGGCATGCGCCTGGTCGGGGAGCGCTTCGCGCTCGCCCGCGAGCAGAACCCCGACCTCGGCCTGCTCGGCGCCGTGCTCTTCGCCACCGGGTCGCGCTCGCGCGTCGTGCACGCCGAGCTCCGCGAGGCGATGGAACGCGCCTTCGGCGGCCAGTCGCCGCTGTTCACCACCTCGATCCGCCACGCGGAGCGCACCGCGCAGGACGCCCGACGCCTCGGCCGGCTCGCCCACGAGCTCGAGCAGGAGGTGGCCGCGCAGCCCGCGTGGTGGGCGGCCCTGCGGGAGGGGACCTCGAAGACCTCGTCCGGGCGTCGCCTGTCCCCGACCGCCGCGAGCGTGGCGGGTGACTACCGCGACCTCGGGGTCGAGCTCCTGACCCTCCTGCGCGCCGCCGAGGAGACCACGACCGCGGACCACCGCCCCGAGCAGGAGGCCACCTCGTGACCGCCGACTTCCGGACGACCAGCGACGACGAGCAGCCGCCCGACCTCAGCGACGCGTTCGGGCGGTCGGCGACGGCGAGCCTGCGCGGACTCCTGCCCCCGCGGCCCCGCCGGGGCTCCGAGCAGGCCGAGGACGACGGCACCGAGGGCGCCGACTCCGGGTCCCCGGAGATCCCGGCGCAGGCAGCGCGCCACGGCGCCGTGGTGCCCCTCACCGTGCGGACCTCCGCGCCGGACGAGGTCACGCAGTCGGAGACCGAGACCGAGACGCCGACCCGGGTCGACCCGGCGCCTCCGCCCGCCGATGTCCCACCGGCGCCGGCCGCCCCCCGCGGCCCACGCCGCTCGGCGCCCACGTCGGGGAGCGCCGCCGGTACCGCCAACCGGCGGTGGGGCTCGGTCCGGATGGCGTCGCAGGAGCACGTCGAGCTGTTGGTGCTGGTCACGTTGCGTCGCGGCCCGGCCAGTGGGCGGGAGCTCGCGGAGCGGCTCCGGGCGGACAGCGGAGGCGGCCTCGCGCCACCTCCTACCACGATTCAGAAGACCCTCCATCACCTCGCCCGGCACGGTCTCGTCGAGCTCGGGGCGGACACCGAACGGCGGCGCTACCGTCTGACCGAGCTGGGCATGCGGATCGCCCGTGCGCGCGTGCGGGCGTGGCGATCGCTGCGGCGCGCGGTGGACCGTGTGCTGGACGTCGCCGACGAGGGCTGACCTCGTCCCCTTCGAAGCGGGAGCAACACGTCGGCGCATCGAGACGCACGACGTTGGGCCGTGCTGTCCAGGCGTCCAGCGCTGGCGGCTGAGACTGAACGGCCGTATGGTGTAGATCACTGCCCAGAGCCACCGAAGTGGCGGTCGACATGACCCCTGCGTGATCGAACAGCGACACATACACCCTGCGCGTCCGGTCGATCACGTACTGACGTCTTGTCCATTAAGAATGAGCGAACGGACGCAGATGTTTGAGGCACGAGAACGACACCCGAATGCGCGGCCACCCTTCGTGCTCTGGTGATCACCAATTGGGGCGAACGGACCATCGCAAATTTGATCTTACCGGTCTAGCGCATTCCGGAAGCACGCGATGTAATGTCCGGCTCCGTAGGCGGCGGGCTGTGGTCCACCGCACAGGCGGACCAATCCATTCGGAGGTGCACGGTGCCCGGAACCGGCCTGAAATTGGCCCTCGCGGTCATCGGCGGCTATCTACTCGGTCGTACGAAGAAGATGAAGCTCGCCATCATGTTCGGCGCAGCGCTGGCCGGGAAGAAGATCTCCACCGATCCCGCCCAGCTGCTGGGGCAGGCCTCGAAGCTGATCCAGGCGTCACCCGAGCTCCAGAAGCTCGACAGTGCGGTGCGGGGTCGGCTGCTCGAGGCCGGCAAGGACGCCGCGCTGGCCGTCGCGAGCTCGCGCATGGAGGCCCTCACCGACAACCTGGTCAACCGGGTCGAGAACCTCGGCAAGCCGGCCGCGGACGCGGCGGGTGCGGCGACGCAGGCCGCGGGCCAGACCGCGGGTGCCGCCGGCGACGCCGTCGGCCAGGCCGGCGGCGCGGTCGGCGATGCCGCCGGGACGGCCGGGTCGGCCGTCGGTGGCGCGGTCAGCGGTGCCGGCGGCGCGGTCGGCAAGGCCGCGCGCGGAGGACGTCGTCGCAAGGCGGCTGCCGCCGAGGAGCCGGTCGACGACGGCGTGGACGCCGCCGACGAGATCGAGGACGTCGAGGACGTCGATGACGAGGTCGACGACACGGAGCAGTCCGGGTCGGACGAGGCCGTGGCCGAGACCGAGGAGGCCGACGAGCCCGAGGAGGCCCCCTCGCGGGCCCCGTCGCGTCGCCGGGCCTCGCGGCCGCCGTCGGCGTCGTCGAAGAGCTCCGGCAGCGGCTCGTCGGGCAGCGGCTCGACCAGCAGCGACACCGGCCAGGAGCGTCGTCGTCGTTCGTCGTCGGGCGCGTCGTCCGACGACAGCGCGAACCGCACCAGCAACGGCTCGACGCGTCGGACGTCGTCGGGGTCGCGCAGCAAGGCAGCGGCCGGCTCCGGCTCGCGCCGTGGATCGGGGAAGCGCGATGACTGAGTCCACGACAGACCCGCGGGCGGCCTCGAACGGTCAGGTCCCGCACGACGACGAGGGCGGGTCCGGCTCGTCGATCACCGATGTGCTGCCCGTCGACCGTCTCAAGCAGGCGGCGCAGACGCTGCTGAAGACGGCCACCGACAAGGCCGTCAACGCCGCCCTCGACCAGGTCGAGGGCCTCACCGGCCGGCTCACCGACGTCGCCGAGAACGGCGGGGTCGGCCTCTCGGCCGCCCTCGGCGGCGGCCAGTCAATGATGCAGGGCGGGAGCGCCGTGGGCGGCGCACTGAAGGGTGGGCTGTCCGCGGTGAAGGACAAGGTCACGGGAGCGCTCGGCATCGGCGGCGGGGACGACGACGACGAGGGTGACGAGGACGGCAGCGGAAGCGGTGGCGGCAGCGGCAGCACCGGCCGCGGCAAGTTCAAGTTCATGAACATCTACGAGGTCCAGGACGTCGGGGTCCCGCTGCGCGTGGCCTACGACCAGTGGACCCAGATGGCGGACTTCCCGAGCTTCATGAAGAAGGTCGAGACGGTCAATCAGGAGTCCGACGAGAAGGTCGTCTGGACCGCGAAGGTGTTCTGGTCGCGTCGTTCCTGGGAGACGACTATCCGCGAACAGGTCCCGGATAGCCACATTCTGTGGGTGTCGTCGGGAGCAAAGGGTTCCGCGGACGGGATCGTGACGTTCAGTGAACTCGCGCCGAACCTGACGCGCATCGTCCTGATCATGGAGTACTACCCGCAGGGCTTCTTCGAGAAGACGGGGAACCTCTGGCGTGCGGTCGGGCGTCGTGCCCGGCTCGAGTTCAAGCACTTCTGCCGTCACGTCATGATGGACACGCTGATCAACCGCGAGGAGCTCGAGGGCTGGCGCGGCGAGATCCGCGACAGCGAGGTCGTCAAGACCCACGAGGAAGCCCTCGAGGAGGAGCAGCGGGCGGCCGAGGAGGACGAGGAGCTCGAGGAGCTCGAGGACTCCGAGGAGGGCGAGGACGGCGAGCTCGCCGACGAGGACCTCGACGAGGACGAGGACGTCGACGACGACCTCGTGGCCGAGGACGAGGACGCCGACGAGGACGCCGACGAGGACGCCGACGAGGACCTCGATGAGCTCGAGGACGAGGCGGACGAGGACGAGCTCGACGACGAGCTCGAGGACGAGGCCGAGGAGGACGTCGACGACGACCTCCCGGAGGACGCCGAGGACGAGGCCGCGGAGGACGCCCCCGCCGAGGAGGACGACCGCCCGCGTCGTCGCTCGCGGCGCCAGCGCACTCCGGCCTGATCGACGGCCGATCGACGCCCACGACGGGTCCCGGTCCCCGGGGCCCGTCGTGGGCGATCCGCACAGGGAGGAAGTGAGACAGCGTGACGATCAGCCAGCAATCGGGCGGCGGCGTCCAGAAGGCACCCCAGGGCGGGCTCGCCGAGGTCCTCGACCTCATCCTCGAC
This sequence comes from Actinomycetospora sp. NBC_00405, assembly GCF_036044095.1. Classification (NCBI taxonomy): domain Bacteria; kingdom Bacillati; phylum Actinomycetota; class Actinomycetes; order Pseudonocardiales; family Pseudonocardiaceae; genus Actinomycetospora; species Actinomycetospora sp. NBC_00405. The sequence goes on along the minus strand of NZ_CP107938.1, from coordinate 3,948,176 downwards.
AAGGGCCTCGTGATCGATGCGTTCGTCAAGGTGTCGCTGGTCGGCATCGAGCTGATCACCATCGACGCCCGGATCGTCGTGGCGAGTGTCGACACCTATCTGAAGTTCGCCGAGGCCACCAACCGCCTCGACCTGCACCAGAAGGGTGGCAAGGACCTCGGGGAGTTCATGGGCGGCCTCACCGAGGGCGCCACCGAGGGCGGCGCGAAGGGCAAGACCAAGGGGGTGCTCGACGCCGGCAAGGAGAAGTGGGACGAGGTCCGCGGCGAGCGCCAGCAGAGCAAGCGCGAGAAGGCGTGAGGGGGCCGAGGTGACCACGACGGAGGACTCCACCAAGTCCCGGAGCACGACCCGCGGGTCCTACATCTACGGCATCGTCCCGGCGGGGATGCGTATCCCCGACGGGCTCGAGCCGATCCCGCACGGCGACGAGGACGGCGAGCTGGGTCTCGTCACCGAGGGCGAGCTCGCGGCGGTCGTCAGCGACGTGTCGGCCGACCGCCCCCTGGGCACCCGGCGCGACCTGATGGCGCACGAGGCCGTCCTCAACGCGATCGCGCAGGAGGTGCCGGTGCTCCCGATGCGTTTCGGGGCGGTCGTCACCGACGACGACGCGGTCGCCGACGAGCTGCTGAAGCCGCACCAGGACTACTTCCTGCGCGCGCTCGACCAGCTCCGCGGCCACCTCGAGTTCCGGCTGCGCGGCGACTACAACCAGGACGTCATCCTCACCCGCATCGTCCAGTCGGATCCCCGTATCCAGCAGCTGCGGGAGAAGATCGCCGGGGTCAGCGAGGACGCGAGCTACTACGACCGCATCCAGCTCGGCGAGTCGATCTCGAAGGCGATGGACCAGCTGCGGCAGGAGGACGCGCAGGCCACGGTCGACGCGCTCTCGAAGTTCGCGGTGGCGACCGAGGTCAAGGAGGCGGGCGGCGAGAACGGGGCCGTGCACCTGGCGTTCCTCGTGAAGACCGACGGGCGTGACGATTTCGAGCAGGCCGTCGATGACCTGGGCAACGCCTGGGCCGGGCGGGTCGAGCTGCGGCTCATCGGGCCCACGGCGGCCTTCGACTTCCTGCCCGAGTTCGAAGCGCCTCCCGAGGCCCAGGCCTGAGGGCCGGCGCATCGTGGGTTTCTTCACCGAGCTGCTGCTCCTGCCCCTCGCCCCGGTCCGCGGGGTGGCCTGGGTCGGCGAGAAGATCGCCGACCAGGTCGACCACCAGATGAACGACCCCGCCGTCATCCGCGCGCAGATCGACGAGCTGGACGCCGCGTTCGACCGCGGTGAGATCAGCGAGAACGAACGGGACGAGCAGCAGAGTGTCCTGCTGCAGCGCCTCGTGGGCGGGGGTGGGGCGTGACGCGGTCCGCCGACGTCACCGAGGACGACGACGCCCCGCGCGTCACCGATCAGGAACGGCCCCGCCGCCGACGTTCGGCGGCGTCCGGGGATTCCGGGGAGGACGCGCCGAAGCGACGTCGGTCGAACGGGGACGCGACCCCCTCGGAGTCCTCGGCCTCGGAGTCGGCCGAGGACAAACCGCGTCGCCGGCGCCGGACGTCCGAGACGACGTCCGGGTCCGACGAGGAGCGCCCTCGTAGGCGTCGGCGCCCGGAGGGCGAGGCGGAGGGCGAGCGGCCGCGACGTCGTCGGTCGTCCGAGGCGTCGAGTGGCTCCGACGAGGAGCGTCCGAAGCGGCGCCGGACGTCGGAGGCCTCGAGTGGCTCCGACGAGGAGCGTCCGAAGCGGCGCCGGACATCGGAGGCCTCGACCGGCTCCGACGAGGAGCGCCCGAAGCGGCGCCGGACGTCCGACGGCGGGAACGGCACCGCGGGATCGGACGACGAGCGCCCGCGCCGTCGGCGCCGGACCGAGGAGGACGGCGACTCGGCCCCGGACCAGGAACGACCCCGTCGTCGGCGTCGGCCCGCCGCCGAGGAGGCCCCGGCGGACTCCGGTGGGGACGAGGAGCGTCCGCGCCGTCGGCGCCGTCCGGAGGGCGAGCAGGAACGCCCCCGCCGCCGTCGCGCGGAGGACACCACGGACGACGCCGCCGACGACGCCGACGACACCGCTGAGGACGCCGTGGAGGACGCGGCCGAACCGGAGGAGATCGAGGAGCCGGAGGACCTGGACGACGTCGACGACGACGTCGAGGACGAGCCCGAGGACCTGGACGACGCCGAGGATCTCGACGACGCCGAGGACGTCGACGAGCCCGAGGACGTCGACGAGCCCGAACCCGAGCCCGAACCGGCGCCCAAGAAGCCCATCCCCGCTCGCAAGATCGCCCGCTACGCGGCGGAGCAGGTGATGGAGATGAGCGGCAAGGAAAGCGAGTCGATCACCTCGGTGCGCCGCACCGACGAGGGCTACGTCGTGGGCCTGGAGGTGGTGGAGAGCCACCGGATCCCCGAGTCCACCGACATTCTGGCGATCTACGAGGCCGAGATGGACGAGGACGGCGAGCTGATCAGCTACAAACGGCTGAAGCGCTACACACGGGGCCGCGGCGACGACGAGTGACGGCGCGACGCGAGCCGGGGGGACACGAGAGGGAGTGACCATGAGCGACCCGGTGCGCTGGACCGGGCAGATGCCGTCCGCCCCGAACCAGGCCGGCGGCCGCCAGCCGGCGGCCCAGGGCGGCGGCGACGGCACGAACCTCGCCGACATCCTCGAGCGGGTCCTCGACAAGGGCATCGTCATCGCCGGCGACGTCCAGATCAACCTGCTCGACATCGAGCTGCTGACGATCAAGCTCCGGCTCATCGTGGCGTCGGTCGACCGGGCCAAGGAGATGGGCATCGACTGGTGGGAGCGCGACCCCACCCTCTCCTCGGGCCACAGCGAGCTCGAACAGGAGAACCGCCGGCTGCGGGAGCGCCTCGAGGCGCTGGAGGGCCGCAACGGACAGGCGGCCCTCGAGGGCGACGACGAGTCCGACGACGCCGAGGGCCTGGACGACGAGGCCGACGACGAGGGCGAGCTGGTCGACGCCGAGATCGTCGACGACACCGAGGAGCCCGAACCCCAGCCCGCGCGCCGGCCGAAGCAGACGGCGCGACAGGGCGGCGGGGGGAAGGCCGCGCCGCGCCGACGTCGGAAGGCGGAGGAATGAGCGACACGCTGACCTACGTCTACGCCGTCGCCCGCGACGTCGACCCCGCCGCCGTGGCGGGGATCGAGGGCCTCGGCGGCCGTCCCGTCCGGACGGTCGAGCACCGCGGCGTGACGGCCGTGGTGAGCGACGCCGACCGCGCCGAGTTCCAGGAACGGGCGCTCGAGGAGCGCCTGGAGGACCTCGAGTGGCTGGCCGCGACCGCCCGGGCGCACCACCACGTCGTCGACACCCTCGGGCGCGACCACCTCGTGGCGCCGCTCGGGCTGGCCACCGTCTACTTCGACGACGAGCGGGTGCGGGCGGTGCTCGAGGAGAGCGCCGAGACCTTCTCCGCGGTGCTCGACCGTCTCGACGGACGCGCCGAGTGGGGTCTCAAGGTCTACGCCCGCAAGGGCCGCCCGGACGCGGCCGAGGCGGAGGCCGAGAAGCCGCGGTCGGGTGCGGACTACCTCCGTCAGCGCCGCAAGGCCCTGCGCGAGGGCGACACGACGCTCGAGGACGCCCGCCGGGCCGCCGGCGAGGTGGACGCGGCCGCGTCGGCCCTCGCCGCCGCCACCCGGAGCCACCGTCTGCAGGACGCGCAGCTGTCGGGGCAGTCCGACCCGATGGTCCTCAACCAGGCCTACCTGCTGCCGGTCGAGCGGGCCGACGAGCTCCGCGCCGTCGTCGCCTCCTACCAGGACCACCCGAAGATGCGGGTCGAGCTCACCGGGCCCTGGGTCCCCTACTCCTTCGCCGCCGCCGCGGAGGGGTCGGCGCCGTGACGGGCCCGTCCTCGGGAGAGCTCGAGCCACGGGCGACGTCGCTGTTCGGGGACGAGGAGGTCGCGCTGGTCGACCTGCTCGACCGGCTGCTCGCCGGCGGTGTCGTGCTCGTCGGCGACCTGACGATCTCGCTCGCCGGGGTCGACCTCGTACGCATCTCGCTCCGGGCGCTGGTCATGTCGATCGCGCCGGTGGAGCGGCAGGGCACGCTGGCGGAGCGGGCCGAACGGGGCGACACGCCGCGGAACGGAGCCGCCGCGCCGAGGGCCCTGACGGCTCGGGAGCTGGAGCCGGGCGATGAGTGAGCGGGCGAACCGCATCGAGATCGACAAGGACGAGGTCCGCCGGGACCTCATGAAGCTGGTGCTCACGATCGTTGAGCTCCTGCGCCAGCTCATGGAGCGGCAGGCGATCCGGCGCGTCGACCAGGGCGACCTCACCGAGCAGGAGGAGGAGGACCTCGGCACCTCGCTGATGCTGCTGGCGGAGGCGATGGACGAGCTCACCGAGCAGTTCGGGCTCACGGCGGACGACCTCAACCTGGATCTCGGACCGCTGGGCCCGCTCCTGCCGCGCGACCGCTGACCGCGGTGCCCGATCGTGCGGACGGGATCGGACTCCGCCGGGACGAGGCGGGGTACTCGGGGCACATGACCAGCGCCGAGCGTCCGAGCAGCACCCCCTCCAGCCCCACGCCGACGGCCACGTCGGTCGGCGGCGCCGGCGCCGTCGGCGACCCGACCGCCGTCGACGGCACCACCGAGGTGCTGCCCTCGGTGGTCCAGAAGGTGACGGCGTTCTCGGCGCGCGAGATCCCGGGTGTCGTCGCGCTCGGAGCGAGCTCCTCCCGCGCCGTCGGGGCGGTGCGCCAGACGCTCACGGGGAGCACCGAGAACACCGCGGGCGTCCGCGTCGAGCTCGAGAACCAGACGGCCCGCATCGGGCTGGACGTCGAGATCGAGTACGGCGTCGGGGCCCGCGAGCTCGTCCGCGCGCTGCGTCGCCACGTGCCGAAGGCCGTCGAGGAGATCGCCGGCGTCACCGTCGTCGAGCTCAACGTCGTCATCACCGACGTGCACCTGCCCGGCGGCGACGACGTCGACGCCGGTGCGACGCCGCCCCCGCCGCCGGCCGCGACGCTGTAGCGGCCCCCGCGCCGGGAGGGCGGGCCCGGCTCCGCCGGTGGTCGTGGCAGCATCGGGCGTCGACCAGCCCGGCACGCCGGGCGCGCGCGACGACCAGGGGAGGCCACCGGTGGCGACCGTGCTCGTGACCGGCGCGGCCGGGTTCATCGGCTCGAACGTGGTGCGGTACTGGCGGCGCGAGCACCCGGGGGACCGGGTGGTGGCGCTGGACGCGCTGACCTACGCCGGGGTGCGCGAGAACGTCGAAGGTCTCGACGGTGTGGAGTTCGTGCACGGTTCGATCGCGAACACCGAGCTCGTGGAGCACCTGCTGCGGGCGTACGGGGTGGACGTGGTGGTCAACCTCGCCGCGGAGTCGCACAACAGCCTGGCGATCCTGCGGCCCGGGGACTTCTTCGCCACCAACGTGATGGGCACCCAGGGTCTGCTCGAGGCGGTCCACCGGGTCGGGGTGGGCCGGTTCCACCACATCTCCACCTGCGAGGTCTACGGCGACCTGCCCCTCGACGTCGACGAGTCGTTCACCGAGGAGTCGCCGTACCGGCCGCGGACGCCCTACAACGCGGCGAAGGCGGGCGGCGACCACGTGGTGCGGGCCTACGGGCTCACCTACGACGTGCCGATCAGCATCACCAACTGCGCCAACAACTACGGCCCCTTCCAGTTCCCGGAGAAGGTGATCCCGTTGTTCACCACGCGGGCGCTGGCCGGTGAGCCGCTGCCGCTGTACGCGTCGACGAAGAACCGCCGGGAGTGGCTGCACGTCGACGACCACGCCGCGGCGATCGACGCGGTGGTCCACCACGGCCGGGTGGGCGAGACCTACAACGTCGGCTCCGGGCACGAGGTCGACGTCGAGGGCATCGCCGACGCCGTCCTGGGCGCCCTGGGTCTCGGGCCGGACCTCAAGACGATCGTCCCGGACCGCCCGTCGCACGACCGCCGCTACCTGCTCGACTCCACCAAGCTGCGCTCGGAGCTGGGGTGGGCCCCGCGGATCGGGTGGGACGAGGGCATCGCGGCGACCGTCGACTGGTACCGGACCCACGAGGACTGGTGGCGCCCGCTGCTCGGCCGGGCGCCGGTCATCGAGGGTGCCGGCGCGGACTGGGGCCGCTCGTGAAGGGGATCGTGCTCGCCGGCGGCTCCGGCTCGCGGCTGCACCCGGTGACCCGGGCGGTGTCCAAGCAGCTGCTGCCCGTCTACGACAAGCCGATGATCTACTACCCGATCTCGGTGCTGCTCCTGGCCGGGGTCCGCGACATCCTCGTGATCTCGACCCCGGTGGACCTGCCGGCGTTCCGGCGGCTGCTCGGTGACGGCAGCGAGCTCGGGGTGCGCTTCGACTACGCCGAGCAGGCCGCGCCGAACGGGCTCGCCGAGGCGTTCCTCATCGGCGCCGACCACGTCGGCGACGACACCGCCGCCCTGGTGCTGGGCGACAACATCTTCCACGGCCAGGGCTTCGCGACGGTCCTGGCCGACCAGGTCGCCCGCCTGGAGGCGGAGAAGGGCTGCGTGCTGTTCGGCTACCCGGTGCGCGACCCCGGCCGCTACGGCGTCGGGGAGGCCGACGAGACCGGCCGGCTGCTCTCGATCGAGGAGAAGCCCGCGGCGCCGCGGAGCAACCGCGCCATCACCGGGTTGTACTTCTACGACAACGACGTTCTCGACATCGCGCGCACCCTGACCCCGTCGGCGCGGGGCGAGCTGGAGATCACCGACGTCAACCAGGCGTACGTGGCCCGCGGCGACGCCCGCCTGATCGACCTCGGCCGCGGCTTCGCCTGGCTCGACACCGGCACCCACGAGTCGCTCATCGAGGCCAGCCTCTACGTCCAGGTCCTCGAGCACCGCCAGGGCGTGCGCTTCGCGTGCCTCGAGGAGATCGCGCTGGCCAAGGGTTGGATCACCCCCGACCAGGCGCATCTCCTCGGCGAGCGACAGGCCAGCTCCGGCTACGGCGCCTACGTCATGGACGTCGCGCGCCGCGCCGGAGCGACCGTCTAGTGCTTCTCGACCGGCTCGGTGCCGAGGAAGTCCTGGTAGTCCTTCGGGAGCTGGCTGGTGAAGTTCTGCCACTCGCCGTCGGTGAGCGCGGTCTCGAGGCCCTTGGCGATCGAGCGCGCGTGCTGACGGGCCTGGGCCACGGTGACGCCCTCGCCCTCCTGCTCGGCGATCCGCTGGTAGAAGGTGTCGACGTCGAAACGCTCGCCGCCGCCTTCGTTGGGCAGCGCGTCGGCCAGGGAACCGGGGAGCTGGGAGGCCAGGTCCTTGGCCTCACCGCCCTCGAGCCGCTGCCCGAGGACGGTCAGCGTGGCCTTCACGGCGCGCTCGGCGCTGCGGTTGTCCGGGAGACCGAGGCTCTCCTTGACCGCGGACACGAACTCGTGCTCCTGCATCGTTCTCCTCTCGTGACGGTGTCGTCACGAGGTGGGTGCCCAGCACCCGGAGCCGCGCACACGTCGCGGCGGCACGGCCTAGAAGAGGGCCCGGAAGAAGTCCACGATGGACTCGGCGAAGCCGGCGAGGATCGTCAGGATGCTGGTGACCGTCGCCGCCGCGGTCGCGGGCGAGTCGATGATCCAGAACAGCACGAGGGCCAATGCGAGCAGCCCCAACACCCGTTGCATGCTGCACACGGTAGTCACGAGAGCAACATCCGTCACTACCAGTGCGGCGGGCGGCAGTCACGTTCATTCGGACGGGACACGCCGATGCGCTGATCAGCGCAGGTCACGGACCTGGTCGGCTCACGCGTCGTCGAGTCGGGCGGCGAGGCCGCGGTTCAGCTCGGACACCTCGAGGGTGCGGGGACCCTCGGAGAACGTCACCGACGCGATGACGCCGTAGTTGACCAGGACGACCTGGTTGTCGGCGAACGCGTAGCGGTGCACCTCGCCCTCGTTGATGATCTCCGTGAACCGCGCGACGACCGCGCCGAGGTCCTCCTCGAATTTCAGCGTCAGGGGAATCTGCGGCACCGACACGTAAACGGTCACGTTCGTCCTCCACCTCGATCCGTCCGGCGGCGGTGAATTGCGCCGGACGCCACATCGAAAATGCTCCGAGTGCCACGCGTGAGAACCACGGCGGCCACCGATCCTAGATCGGGAGACCCCACCGCGGGTCCCGACGGGGAGGACGTGTCATGGAGATCGATGGCGTCGAGGTCTTCGAGGAGCAGGAGGACTACGGCTATTCCTGGCACTGGGACGACCCGCGCGGATTCCAGTCCGAGATTCTGTGGCAGCGGGAGGTCGGGCACCTGAGCCTGGGGACGCGACAGATTCCCGGCGGCTGGGTCCACAACAGGCTCGACCCGAATGCCTGGGGCAGCGCCCGGACGATCTACGAGGCCCGCCAGGTCGTCGAGGCCTACGTGACGAAGGCGGCGGCCAAGCCGGCCTGACACCGAGCCCGCACACGTCGTCCACCCGATGCAGCGTCTCCGCGCTGATCGGGTACCCGAGGGGCCACCGCCGCCGCCCCCTCGGGAGTTCCGCATGCCCCACGGAGTCGCCCACCAGCTCATCGCGTCCCACCTTGTCGACGGGGAGATGACGCCCGGCGAGGAGATCGCCCTGCGCATCGACCAGACCCTGACGCAGGACGCGACGGGGACGCTCGTGATGCAGGAACTGGAGTCGCTGGGGCTCGAACGCGCCCGGACCGAGGTGTCCGTGCAGTACGTCGACCACAACCTGCTCCAGGCCGACGAGAAGAACGCCGAGGACCACGCCTACCTGCGCTCGGCCGCCCGGCGCTTCGGGCTCTGGTACTCCCAGCCCGGCAACGGCGTCTCGCACCCGACGCACATGCAGCGTTTCGGGGCGCCGGGCAAGACGATGATCGGCTCCGACTCGCACACCCCGGCCTGCGGCTCGCTCGGCATGCTCGCCATCGGCGTCGGCGGGCTCGAGGTGGCGCTGGCGATCACCGGGAAGCCGCTGACCATCCGGATGCCCGAGATCTGGGGCGTCGAGCTCACCGGCGAGCTGCCCCCGTGGTGCTCGGCCAAGGACGTCGTCCTCGAGATGCTCCGCCGCCACGGCACCAAGGGCGGCACCAACCGCATCATCGAGTACCACGGGCCTGCGCTGGCGACGCTCACGGCGATGGACCGCCACGTCATCGCCAACATGGGCGCCGAGCTCGGGGCGACGACCACCGTGTTCCCGGCCGACGACGAGGTGCGCCGCTTCCTCGCGGGCGAGGACCGCGAGGACGACTTCACCGAGCTGCTCGCCGAGGAGGGCACCGAGTACGACGTCACCGAGTCGATCGACCTCTCGGAGCTCGAGCCGCTCATCGCCCAGCCGTCGTCGCCGGCCAACGTCGTCCCCGTGCGCGAGGTGGCCGGGACGCCGGTCGGGCAGGTGGTCATCGGGTCGTCGGCGAACCCGGGGCTGCGGGACTTCGCCATCGCCGCCCGCATGGTCGACGGCCGCCAGACCCACCACGGCGTCAGCTTCGACGTGAACCCGACGTCGCGGCCGATCCTCGTCGACCTCACCCGCTGGGGCGGGACGACCTCGTTGATCGCGGCGGGCGCCCGCATCCACCAGTCGGGCTGCATGGGCTGCATCGGGATGGGCCAGGCGCCCGCCCCCGGCACGAACTCCCTGCGGACCTTCCCCCGCAACTTCCCCGGACGCTCCGGCGCCGGCAAGGACGACCGGGTCTGGCTGTGCTCGCCCGAGACCGCGGCGGCCAGCGCGCTGCGCGGTGAGATCACCGATCCCCGCGAGCTCGCCGAGGAGCTCGGCCTCACCTGGGGCGACCTGGACCTCCCCGAGCCCACCGTCATCCCCGACATGCTCGAGGAGCCGCCGCCGGAGGAGGAGGCGAAGAACGAGGAGCTGGTCAAGGGCCCGAACATCTCCGGGCTGCCGGAGTTCGACCGGTTCCCCGACTCCTTCGAGGTGCCGGTGCTCCTCGCGGTCGGCGACGACATCTCCACCGACGACATCTCCCCGGCCGGCGCGGAGGCCCTGCCCTACCGCTCGAACATCCCGAAGCTCGCGCAGTTCGCCTTCATCCGGATCGACCCCGACTACCCGGCGAACGCCGAGGAGATCAAGGACTCGACCGGCCACGCGATCGTCGGCGGCGCGAACTACGGCCAGGGGTCGTCCCGCGAGCACGCCGCGATCTGTCCGCGCTACCTCGGCCTGCGCGTGGTGATCGCGGAGTCCTTCGCCCGCATCCACTGGCAGAACCTGGCCAACTTCGGGATCCTCGCGCTCGAGTTCGGGGACGAGGGCGAGCGCCCGAAGATCGACCAGGGCGCGACCCTGTCGTTCGAGAACGTGCACGAGCAGCTGCAGCAGGGGCACGAGGTGACCGGCCGGGTGGACGGGACCGAGTACACCTTCCGTCACCAGCTCTCGGACCGGCAGGTGGCCATGGTGCTCGCCGGCGGGCTGATCCGGCAGCTCGCGGAGGGTCAGGAGAGCTGATCAGGGCAGGCCGGAGACGGTCTCCCGCCGCCGGATGAGCTCGAAGCCGTCCGACGGGTAGGGCTGGCGGTACTCGAGGACCCACAGGTCGTCGACCTCGTCGCCGGCGTCGCGGAAGCGCGTGGTGAGCCGGGTGACGTCGGCCTCGCGATGGGTGTGGCCCAGGAGGCCGCCCCGCTCGGGCTCGAACGTCCAGTCCGCCAGCGCGTTCCGGGGCGTCTCGCCGTAGGCGATCGCGGCGGCCGCCGGCTCGGTGATGCCCGCCTGCTGGCGCGGCTGGCGCACGCCGGGGAACAGCGACTTCATCTGCCACGCGACCCCGACGGCGCGGTCGGCCGGGAGGAACTCGGGCAGCGGCACCCAGCGCCGCACCGTCGGTCCGGTGAACGCGAGCCAGCCGCCGGTGGTGGTGCTGTCGTCGACCGCCACCAGCCGGACGACCTCCGCGCCCGGCGGCGGGGCGGCCTCGTCGACGAGGGGCACGGTGCGCCACTCGACGGAGCTGTCCGGGTCGCCGATCAGCCGCTCGCCCACCGGGACGAACCCCGAGGGGTCCGCCCGCCCGTACTCGGCGCGCAGAGACACGCCGTCGCCGAGACGGCCGGACACGGAGACGGCCAGGCCGGCGTCCGGCGACGATGGCGGGAGCCGGTACCAGTCCGTAATGAACGTGCCGCGGCGTGAGTCCGCGTTCGCGCCCGGCGCGGGCACCAGGAAGCTGCCGAACACCGGCACGTCCGGCTCCAGGCCCGGAGGGGGCGGGCTGGTGGGGAGGTAGGCGCCGGCGACGAAGGCCTCGGTGCCGGCCGCCGTGGCGGGGGGTGTGGCGGGCGGGAGGGCCTGAGCGCTCCCGGGGTCCAGGACGTCGATCTGGTGGGCCATCCCCGAGCGGGTCGCGCCCGGGTCGTTCCAGGCGTCGACCTGGGGTGACCACGTCGACGACGTCAGCACCGCCGCGCGGGCGAAGTCGCCGACCATCCAGACGGTGAACGTGAGCAGGAAGACCACGGCCAGCACGGGCGTCGCCACGCCGAGCGCGAGCCGTCGCCACCCCGGCGCCCAGCGCGCGGCGGCGGCGGCCACGGCGACGGCGACCCCGGCGAGCGCGAGGGCCCACCAGAGCGGCTGGTCGAACTCGATGCCCCGCACCGAGGGGAAGTCGCCGTAAGCCGGCATCCCGAGGCCCCGGTCGTAGGGCCACATGTCCCGGCCGTGCCAGGCGAGGGCGAAGACGAGGACCGCCGAGAGCGCCGCGGCCGCCAGGGTCGCCTGCGGGACCGGCCGCTCCCGGTCGAGCCGCGCGAGGAGTGGTGGACCGTCCACGAGGACCAGGGCCAGGAACACCGCCCCGAGCCCGGCCAGGGCGCCGAAGTGGTGGGTCGGGGCGCTGGGGGTGGGCAGGAGCAGGACGAAGGCGAGGATCGCGGTCCACCCGGCGAACGGGAGTCGGAAGGGCACCACGAGGTCCCGGGCCCGGGCCGCCACGACCAGGACGAGGAACCACACGAGCATGAGCAGGCACACCAGGACGGCGGCCCGGCGGGCGTACGACCCGAAGTGCGACTCGGTGGTGAGGAGCGCCTCGTAGCGGGTGATCTCCTGGTACCAGGTGCCGGCCCGCTGGATGGGCGCGAAAATCTCCTGGGAGCGGACGAAGTCGCGGTAGGCGCCGTCGCCGAAGCCGAGCAGGCTCCCCACCGCGGCGGGGGCGAGCACCACCACCCATCGGCCCGCCACCGCCCACCAGCCACCGGGCCCCCGGCGGAACCAGCGCCACACGACCGGGGCTGCGGCCACCAGCGGCGCGAGCGCGACGAAGCCGGTCGGCGCGGCCATGAGGCCGGCGGAGCCGATCCCCACCGCGAGCCCCACCAGCGCCGGCCGGCGCCGCTCGATCCCTTCGACGACGGCGACCAGTGTCGCCAGGGCGAAGAAGGCGACGACGGGCTCCGGCCGGACGCCCATGTCGTAGGGCAGCCACCAGGCCAGGAACGCCGCGGCCGCCGCGAGCCGCGCCGCCGCGTGGGCCCACCGCCCCTGGCGCGTGCCCTCCCCGAGCAGGCGGGTGCGGGCGACGAACGACCGGACCAGGAACCACGTCCCGAGCCCGAGGACGAGGGCCGGGATGCGCAGCACCGTCGGCGCCATCCCGAAGGTCTCCTGCCACCACGAGAGGGCGTAGTACGGCCAGGAGAAGGGCGTGAAGCCCTGGTTGTCGAGCTGGTAGTAGTTCGGCACGTAGCCCGAGAAGGGCACGTTGGCCGCCATCGCGCTGTAGTAGCCGTCGTCGTCGGTCAGCGGCGCGAGGAACAGCCAGGCGAGCAGCGTCGCCGGCACCAGGGCGTCCACCACCCGTGGGCGCAGGCGCCGCATGCGTCCCCCCACGAGGGCGATCCACCGGGCGAGGGCCCCCGTCTCCGCCGGGCGCCGGTCGGTCCGGGGGCGCCGGACGGCCGTGACGGTCATCGCGACCGCACCGACCGCCAGCGCCGCGAGGATCGTCCCGATGAGCGCCCACTTGAGGGGCGCGGGGGAGTGGTCGAAGACGTTGTCGACCGTCATCCGGACGGAGAGGTCGTCGGGGGTGGCGTCCGGGAGGGCCGGCAGCGAGGTCCGGAGTGCGTCCACCTCGGGCAGCGCGGCGATCGGGGCGAGGTCCGGTTCCGACTCCGGCAGCACGTCCGGATCGGGCTCGGGCATGCGGCTCGGGGTGGTCGACACGGTCACGCCGTCGACGACGACGTGCATGGCCGCGGCGTCGCCACCGACGACGACGCGGCAGTCGCCCGCGGGCAGCGGGCCGGCGTAGAGGTCCTCGCCGCCGCTGCGGACGGTCACCCCGCCGTCGCGCGCTCTGACGGTCAGCGCCTCCGCGTCGGCGTCCGGCGACGTCGGACCCATCGTCGACAGGACGACCCCGTCGGGCGTCGCCGCCGCGGCCCGCGCGGCCCGGCAGCTGAAGCGGGCCTCGATGTCGATGGGCTCGTAGGCGGTGAGCATGAGCATCGTCGGCGCCGGGTCCCGGGGGTCGGCCGGCCAACGGACCTCGGGGACGCTCATCGAGACGGGGGCGATCGGCAGCAGGACGGCGCCGACGAGGGCCACGAGCCCCGCGACGACGGCCACCACCGAGGACCACGGGCGCGCGGGGCGGGGTCCCGGCCGGGCGGCGACGTCATCGGCCTCGGCGTACACCTCGGGCGGGGCCTCCGTGCTCACCAGCCGCCGCTCCTCTGTCGTGCCCGAGACCGGCACGGTAACCCGGCGCCCGGCCGGGCGAATCGCGGGGTGGGCCCGGCGGGTGGCGCACGGGGAGGGCGGGGTCGCGGGATACGCTGCCGGGCATCACAGCACCGAGTGAGGAGTCGCTCGCCGTGGGCGACCAGACGCCCGGCCGGGTCGGCGCCCGGAGGCTGGTCGGTGCGGCCGGTCTCGGCGTCCTGGTCTCCGGCCTGATCGTCAACGTCTATCTCGCGGTCGTGGCCCGTGCGCTCCCGCCCGCCGAGTACGCGACGTTCGGGTCGTTCTGGGCGCTCGCCCTCGTCGTGGGCTTCGGGGCCTTCCTGCCCCTCGAGCAGGAGCTCGCGCGGCGCCTGCCGTTGCCCGGCGACCGCCAGGCGCTCCTGCGCGCCGCGAGCGGCGCCGCCGCGGTGCTCGCCGGGATCGCGCTCGTGGTGCTCGTCGGGGCGCTGCCGATCATCTGGCGGTCGCTGGACGGCGACGTGTCCGTCCTGCTCGCCCTCGGGGCGCTGTGCGTCGTCTCCGCGGGCCAGTTCCTCGTGCGCGGCACCCTGATCGGCACCGACCGCCTCGTGCGCCACGCGGCGGTCATGGTGCTCGACGCGGTCCTGCGGCTCGGGTTCGCCGTCGGCGTCTTCATCGTGGGCGGCGCCGATGCGGCGGCGTTCTGCTGGGCGCTCGTGGCCGCGATCGTGCTGGCGCACCTGCCGCAGCTGCCCGCGGCGTGGCGGCGGGCCGTGGCCTGGGAGCGGCCGTTGTCCCCCGGGGCGCGCGCCGACCGGCCCTCGGTGCGCGGGCTGACCCGCGCCGCCATGCCGCTGCTGGTCGGCTCGGTGTGCGCGCAGCTGCTGCTCAACGGGCTGCCGGTCCTGGTGGTGGCCGAGGCCGGCGAGGCCAACGAGGCCGCGGCCGGCGTGTTCGTCGCCGCGTTCACCCTGGCCAAGGCGCCGTTGTCGATGGTCGTGCCCCTGCAGTCGGCCGTCGTCCCCACGCTGACCCGGCTGATCGCCGCGGACCGCAGGCGCGAGGTGGTCGTCCTGCTCGTGAAGGGCGTCGCCCTGCTCGGCGCCGTGGCGGCGATCGGCGTCCCGCTGGCCTTCTTCGTGGGCCCCTGGGTGGTGTCGCTCGTCTTCGGAGCCGACTACACGATCGGCGGCCTGGACCTCGCGATCATCCTCTGCGGGGTGCTCGCCCACATCGGGCTCGTCGTCGTCACCCAGGTCCACGTCGCCCGGGGTCGCCACCGCGACGTCGCGCTGAGCTGGACCGCGGGCCTCCTGACCGCCGGCGTCACGTTCTGGCTGGTCCCGGGTGTGATCCTCTCCGGTGAGGTCGCGTTCGGGGTCGGCAGCGCGGTGGGCGCGGTGGTCAGTGCCCTGATCCTGGCGGCCTCGCGCCGCCGTCCTGCCGAGGAGAGGAACGAGGCGTGAGCGCCGAGAGCACCGAGTACGACGAGCAGTACTACCAGGCCAACGGCCAGGCCGACGATCGTCCCGCGCTGCGCTGGTACACCCGTCTCGTGCGCCGCTACACCGCCGGCGGCCCGTACCTCGACTTCGGCTGCGGCACCGGGCACCTGGTGCGGCGTCTCTCCGCGCTCGGCCCGGCGGCGGGCTTCGAGATCTCCGAGTACTCGGCGCGCACCGCCCGCGCGAACGCGCCCGGTTCCACGGTCACCACCGATGTCGCCGAGCTCGCCGACGGCGCCTTCGGTGTGCTGACCGCGATCCACGTCCTCGAGCACCTCGACGACGAGGTGGCGTCGGAGACGCTCCGGACGTGGCGGCGCATCCTGCGGCCCGGCGGGTACGCCCTCGTCGTCATGCCCGACCCCGCCGGTCGCGGCCGGCGCCTGGCCGGCCAGGCGTGGATGGGGTTCGCCGATCCCACCCACATCAACCTCAAACCGCACGTCCAGTGGCGGGAGTTCCTCACCGACCACGGGTTCGTGGTGGAGCGCGAGGGCACCGACGGGCTCTGGGACGTGCCCTACGGCCGGCTGCCGAAGCTGCTCGACGCGGCGCGCTACGCCGTGCCCGCGTTCGCGCAGTTCCTGTCCGGGCGTCTCGTGCTCCCGGCGGGGTCCGGGGAGTCGTCGGTGTTCGTGATCCGCCGGCCCGCGGACGACTGATCGGCCCGATCGCTGCGGCGGCTCAGCCGCCCGCGGCGTCCGCGGCCTCCTGCTCGTCGATCGGCACCGACATCGTGGTGTTCGGTGCGGGGCTCCATCCGGACACGACCTCGCGGCGCGGGTCGACGCGGTAGGACGGCGCGAGCGGCACCAGGGGGTCGAGCCGGTAGACCTGGCCCGACGCCCCGTCGGGCGCGGGACGCAGCCGGGTGGTCAGCTCGGTGACCTCGGAGTCGCGCAGGCTCTGGGCGAACAGGCCGCCGCGGCCCGTCTGCCAGATGCCGTCGAAGCGGTAGGCCAGCGGGCGGTCGCCCCACACGACGCCCAATGTGGCCGGCTCGTTGATCCCGAGCGCCTGCACCGGCTTGCGCTGGCAGGGGAACAGGAACGAGTACTGCCAGCTCACGGCCGAGGCCTCGCCGGGCCTGCTGTAGTCCGCGAGCGTGGTCCAGCGCTGGACGGTCGGCGCGCTCACCGCGAGCCAGCCGCCGGGGGCGACCGAGGTGTCCTCCGCGACGAGCCGGAGCACGGTGGCGCCCGTCGGCGGGCCGTTCGCGTCCTCGAGGAGCTGCGAGCGCCAGATCGTCGAGTCCACGGAGTAGCCCTCGGTGTCGACGTCCAGGGCCTGGCCCCCGACCGGGACCACGACGCCGCCGAGCTCCCGGCCGTACTCGACCCGCAGCGTGTTGCCGTCGCCCGTGCGCCCGGACACCGACGTGGTCATCGCCGCGCCGGGCCGGTCGGCCGGGATCGCGTACCAGGGGGTGGAGAAGCCGCCCACGGTGCCGTCCGAGCCCGCGGAGACCCCGGGCCCGGACGCGGGGGGCACGAAGCTGCCCCAGGCCTCGGCGCCGGTGGCCGGCGGCGGGCTCGACGGGAACCAGCCGCCCGGCACGAACACCGACGTGCCGCCGGGCGGCGGCGCGAACAGGGAGGGCATCGGGGCGAGCGGGCGGGCCGTGGCCGGGTCGAGGACCTCGATCTGGCGGGCCGCGGCGCAGTCGCTCGCGAACGGGTCGCGCACCGCGTCGGCCCACGGCGAGTACCCGTCGGCGGTGCGGGCGGTGGCGAGCACGAAGCTGCCGACGAGGTACGTCGTCGACACCAGCAGCACCGCGGCCGCCGTGAGCGACACCGCGATCACCGGGGCCACGGGCCGCCACGAGGGCGCCCGCCGCCGGACCACGGCCACGGTCGCCGCCGTCAGGACCACCCCGCCGAGCAGCCACCACACCGGCTGGTCGAAGGAGAAGAACGCGACACGGGGCACCTGGAACGCGTCGGGCAGGCCGAGCATCCAGGAGTACGGCCAGTTGTGGTCGCCGTGGCCGGCGAGGGCGGCCAGGACCACCACGAGCAGTCCGACGCCGACCATCACCGGCAGCGGGGGCCGCCACGGGGACCGGTCGGGGGCATCCGGGTCCTCCGGTCCCTCCGGTGGCCGGGCGTCCCGCAGCAGCACCGGCGCGCCGACGACGACGAGCGCGATCACCGCCGGGCCGACGGTGGCGAGCGTGCCGAAGTGGTGGGTCCACTTGCTGGGGGTCAGCCACAGGAGGCCGAAGCCCAGCAGCAGGGTCCACCCGGCCGCCGCGAACCGCGGGGGCAGGCGCAGGCCGCGGCCGCGCGCGAGCGCCACGAGGGCGAGCAGGCAGCCCAGGGCGAGCACGCCGAGCAGGACGGGATACCGCTTGGCGTAGTTCCCCATCGGGCCGCCGTCGTCGAGCAGGAAGCTCCACCGGACGATCTCGGAGTACCAGGTCTCCTGCGCCTGCATCCCGAGGAAGATCTGCTGGGCGCGGACGAAGTCGCGCAGCGACCCGTCGGCGAACGCGAGCACGCTGACGAGCGCCCCGGGCGAGGCGAGGGCGACCACCGTCGCGACCCGGCGGGGCAGCGAGCCCACCTCGGCGAGCCGCCGCCACACCGCGGGCAGCAGCGCGAGCAGGGGCGCGAGGGCGACGAAGCCGGTCGGCGCCGCCGTGGCGCCGAAGGAGGCGACGCCGACGGCGAGCCCGGCGAGGAACCAGCGGTCGCGTTCGAGGGCGACCCGGAGGCACAGCAGGCTCGCGATCACGCTCGTGGCCACGACGGCCTCGGCGCGCACCCCGACGTCGTAGGGCAGCCACCAGGCGACGAACGCGACCGCCACGACCGCGTGCAGCGCGATCGCCCGCCCGCGTCCCGTCCCGGCGGGCAGCGCGCGGGCCACGTAGGCGCGCAGCAGGACCCAGCTCAGGAGCCCGAGCAGCAGGGCGGGGACACGCTGGACGACCGGGCTCAGGCCGGCGACGCCCTGCCACCACGAGAGCACGTAGTAGATCCACGTGAACGGGGTGAAGCCCTGGTTGTAGAGCTGGTAGTAGTTCGCGACGTAGCCGGTGTACGGCACGTTCCCGGCCATGGCGGCGTAGTAGCCGTCGTCGTCGCTCATCGGGCCGATGAAGGTCCACAGCACCAGCAGCGCCGGCACCGCCGCGTCGACCACCCGCGGGCGCGGCGCCCGCCACCCGCGGGGTCCCTCGAGGAGCCGCCCGACGGGCCGCGTCAGGCGTTCGCGCCACGAGCCCGTCCACGTCGTCCAGCCGGCGGGCTCCCAGCGCGCGGCGCGCACGGCCCGGTCGCGCTCGCGCAGCGCGGCGAGGACCACGCCGACAGCCACCAGCAGGAGGGCGGTCACGAGGGTCTTGAGGAACGTCGGGGACGTCGAGAACTGGTCGTCGACGGTGAGCCGGACGCCGAGCCCGGTGCCGCCCGGCCGGGGCGGCACCGAGGTGACCAGCGCGTCGACGTCGGGAACGGCCTCGGGTCCCGCCCGGCCGACGGGCCGGCCGTCGAGCGTGACCGTCATGCCGGTGAGGTCGCCGGTGATCGCGACCGCGCAGGGCCCCGGTGGGAGCGGCCCCTCCACGAGCGGGATCCCGCGGGACACGACGCTGAGCCGGTCGTCGCGCACGGTGGCGAGCAGCCCGACCTCGGCCGCGGGGGCGACCGGGGGGAGCGTCGCGAGCAGGAGGCCGTCGCCGGGCTCGCCGAGCGCGCGGCCCGTCCCGGCGGACGCGGCCGCCCGGATCGTGTCGCAGCCGGCCCGGACGTCGAGCGCGAGGGGACGCTGGGTCGTCAGCTGCAGGGCGGTCGGCCGGGGGTCCGCAGGTTCGAGCGGCCAGCTGACCTCGGGCTGGGAGACACTCACCGGGAGCAGCGGCAGCAGCGCCGCGCACACGAGCGCGAGGATCCCGGCGACGGTGGCGACCGCGGGCCACGAGGGCCGGCGCGCACGCCACCCGCCCTGGATGTCCGTCCCGTCGGGAGCGGATCCCTCGTCGGTGCGGCTCTCGTCGGCGGGGGACGAGGGCCGCGAGGTGGCGGTCACCGGGCGGGCTCCCGAGTCGGTCGGTGGATGACGCACGGTAGCAACGGCGGCGCATCGGGCGACCACCTGCCCGCGCGTGTACCGATCGGGCCACGGGTCCGGCCCGGCGCGCCCGACGGCCGTGGCGCCGATCGCGGCCTCTACAGTGGCGGGGCGGGACGGGCCCCCAGGACGGCCCCCGGAGACGTCGGCGAGGAGGGTGATGGACGAGCATCCGCACCACGACCTCTGCATCGTCCTGACCTATTACAGCCCCTACGTCTCCGGGCTCACCAACGTCGCGCGCGACCTCGCCGAGGGTCTCGCGGCGCGCGGTTGGCGGGTGTGCGTCGTCGCCTCCAAACACGACCCGGAGCTCGCGACGCACGAGATCGTCAACGGGGTCGAGGTCATCCGGGCGCCCGTGCTGGCCAAGGTCGGCAAGGGGACGATCGGGCTCAACCTGACCCGGCTCGCGCTGCGGGAGATGGCCCGCTCGACGGTGGTCAACCTGCACCTCCCCCTGGTCGAGGCGGGGCTGCTGGCGCGGCTGTCGCCGGTGCCGGTGGTGTCGACCTATCACTGCGACGTCTCCCTCCCGACCGGTGACGGCCCGCTCATGCGCCGGCTCGTCAACGCCGCCCAGCACCGGGCGATCGACTTCTCCAGCCGGGTGGCGCTGCGGCGCTCCGCGGCCGCGGTGGTGTCCAGCGAGGACTACGCGCGGCACAGCCGGATGTGGTCCGCGATCGACGGCCGGATGGTCGCGGTGCCCCCGCCGTGCCCGCCGCGGGGCGCCGGGCGCCCGACCTTCCGGCGCGGCGACGGACTCCACGTCGGGTTCCTCGGGCGGATCGTCGAGGAGAAGGGCGTCGAGCACCTCGTCGACGCGTTCCTCGCCCTCGACGACCCCGACGCCCGGTTGCTCGTGGGCGGGGACTACCTCGACGTCGCCGGCGGCAGCGTCGCCGAGCGGGTCCGGCGCCACATCGGCGACGACCCGCGGATCGCGATGCTCGGGTTCATTCCCGAGGAGGACCTCGACGACTTCTACGCCTCGCTCGACGTCTTCGCGCTCCCGTCGGTCAACGCCTTCGAGGCGTTCGGCATCGTCCAGGTGGTCGCGATGATGGCGGGTGTGCCCGCGCTGGTCAGCGACCTGCCCGGCGTCCGCACGGTCGTCGAGGAGACCGGGTTCGGGGAGGTCGTGGCCCCCCGCGACGTCCCGGGGCTCACCGCCGCGCTCGCCCGCCTGCGCGACGACCCGCCGGACGCCGCGCACGGCGCCGCCACCGCGTCCGCGCGCTACAGCGTCGAGGCCGTCCTCGACGCGTACGACGCCGTCTTCGCCAAGGCCGGCGGGCGCTGAGCCCGTCGGTCACGCCGACTCCGCCGGAGGAACCGTTGGGTATCGACCCGAGCACCGGGATCGAGGAGGTCTCGCGGACCTGGACGCGCCTCGGGCGCGAGGATCCGATGTGGGCCGTCCTCACCGACCGGGAGAAGGCCGGGGGTGGGTGGACGCCGGCCGAGTTCCTGGCCACCGGCGCCACCGAGATCGCGACGCTCCTGGGCCGCCTCGCCGAGCTCGGCGCCGACCCGGTCCGCGGACGCGCCGTCGACTTCGGCTGCGGCGCGGGACGGCTGTCCCACGGCCTCGCGACGGCCGGGTTCACCGAGGTGGTCGGGCTCGACATCTCGCCGACGATGCTCGAGAAGGCCCGCGAGATCGTCGACGCGCCTGCGTGCGACTTCCGCCTCGCGACCGGTCCGGAGCTCGACGTCGTCGAGCCCGCGTCGGCCGACCTCGTCTACACCTGCCGCGTCCTGCAGCACATGCCGACCGAGCTCGCGCACCGCTACGTCCGGGCGTTCTACCGGATCGTGCGGCCCGGCGGGTACGTCGTGTTCCAGATGCCCACCGCCCCGGCCCGCAACGCCGCGGGGCTCGCCCTGCGCGCGCTGCCGGCCCCGCTCGCCCGGCGGCTGCGGCGCGGCATGGAGATGCACGGCACGCCGGAGGCCGGGGTCCGCGCCCTGGTGGCCGAGTGCGGGGCGGAGATGCTGGCCGCCGACGAGGACACCAGCGCCGGTCCGCGCTGGGGCTCGCGCCTCTACGTCACCCGCGCCGCCCCGGCCTGAGCAGGACGTGACGGGGCCACCGATCGTGTCATGATCGGTCGGTGAGCAGCGGGGGGAACCGCACAGTCGCTCCCGTCGCGGTCGTCGACGTCCTGCTGGCCCTCGCCCTCACCGTGGGCGCCGCGGCCTGGTTCCTCTGGATCGCGGCCGGTCCCACCGCCCAGGGCGTGCTCACCGGCGAGGAGGCGTCCGTCGCCCACCGCGACGCGCTGGCGCTCGCCCTGCACTGGCAACCCTCGGTCTGGAGCACCAACGCGGGCGCCCAGCTCTTCTACGCGCTCACGGGGCACGTCACCGGTGTCCTCGGGGACTACACGCTCTTCTCCCCGCGCACGGCCAAGGCGCTCGCCTCGGCCCTGCTCGCCCCGCTGGCGTACGTCGTCGCGCGCCGGCGGCTGGGATGCGGGCCGACCGCGGCCACCCTCGGCGCCGTCCTCGTGGTCCTGGTGCCCGGGGTGACCTCGCTGGCCTGGGTGGCCATCGAGACCCCGCTCGACGCGGCGGCCGGGATGGCGGCCCTGTACGTCGCCACCTCGCGGCGGTGGTGGTGGCCGCTGGGCGGCGTGCTCGCCGGGGCGTCGGTGTCGCTGTACACGGCCGGCCTGGCGTGGGCGTTCGCGGTCGCGGTGGTCCTGCTCGCCCGCGTCCGGCGACCCACCGACGCGCTGCTCGCCCTCCTGGGGATCGCGGCGGGCGTCGGCGTCGTGGCCGCCCCGCTCGCCTGGTGGCGCAACGGCGGGGTCGTCGTCACCGGGGGCGGGCGCGACGGGATCGAGCTCGACGCCGTCGGCGCGCGGTTGGCGGAGATCGGGTCCTACGCGGTGCGCTCCGGCTCGTCCTACTACTACGCCACGGGCATCCCGGTCCTCGGCGGCGTCGTGCCCGCCGCGGTGCTCGCCGCGGGCGCCCTGGTGGCCGCGATCGGGCGCTTCCGCGCGGTGTGGTCGTGGCTGCTCGTCGCCGCGGGCGCCGTCGGGCTCTACGCGATCTCGAGCGGTGTGCCCGGCGCGCGGCGGATCGTCGCGCTCGCGATCGTCGCCGGGCTGCTCGGCGGTGTCGCGGTCGACGTGCTCGCCCGCCGGCGGCCGGTGTGGACGACGCTGCTCGCCGCCGCGACGGTGGCCGCGGTGGCGGCACCGATGGCGGTCGGCCTGGCCGCCTGGCGCGAGGACCTCGCCCGGGGCGAGCGGGTCATGACCTCCGACTGGCCGCTGCCCGTGGCCCCGGGTGCGACCGCGACGTCGACGCTCGCGGACCTCGACGCCGCCCTGCGCGGCGGGCACCTCACCGTCGCGCAGGTCGGCGACGGCTGGGGCGGGACGCGGACGCTCGCCCTGCTCTACCTCCTCGACGCCCGCCACGGCCGCCCGCCGCCGTTCGGCGCCGACCAGCTGATCGCCTACTACGCGACGACGCCGGACTGCCGGGCCCTCGACGGGCCGGCGTGCGCGCCGCCGGGATGAGTCTCAGTCGCCCGCGAAGAGTCGTCGCCAGTTGTCGGCATCGGTCAGCCGGGGTGCGGCGGCGCGCCAGGCCTCCACGGCGCCGCGCCCCTCGCGGGCCAGCCGCCACAGAACGCGGGCACCGTCGCGGCCCAGCGACCGCAGCGCCTCCGGGTCGCGGCGGCGCACGCGCACGCCGCCTTGACCGGCGTCGGTCACGGCGACCTGGTCGAACAGGCCGATGTGCCACCAGTACGCCTCGCCGGCGCCGACGAGCCCGCCGTGCCGCGGGGTGCGGCCGAGCCACTGCTGGGTGAGACGCTTCGCCATCACCAGGTGGTCCCGGGTGGGCTCCGGTCCGGAACGGACGATCTCCATCTCGGTGGGTCCGAGGCCCGGGGCGTCGGCCACCGGGTGGGCGACGGTCTCACCGTGTCCCGCCCGCCGCGCCCGGATCGCGCCGACGGCGGCGACACCGCCGTCGTCGAGCACCCGCGGGCCGGCCAGGAAGTCCTCCACCGCCGCGATGAGCGTGGCGGCCAGGCCGTAGTTCATCGAGACGAGGTAGCGGCCGAGCAGATCGGCCAGCACCCCGGTGACGTGCCGGACCGGGAACGGCGAGTGCAGCGCCGCCGTGATCATGGCGTTGCGCAGGTTGAAGTACCGGTGCCAGTCGTCCCAGTCCTTCCACGGGAAGTCCGCGTGCCACACCCCGGCGCCCGGCAGCGTCACGGTCGGCACACCGTGGGCGCGGGCGCGGTAGCAGTACTCCACGTCGTCCCACTGGAAGAACAGCGGCAGCGGGTAGCCCGCGCGACGCACCAGCTCGGACGGGATGAGGCAGGACCACCAGCCGGTGTACCCCGCGTCGACGCGACGGTCCTGCACGTTCTTGGTGCCGTCGGGGAAGTGGTCCGTCACGTCCGACTCGCCCACCGCGCCCGGGCTGACGTGGCCGTTGGTGAGGTCGGTGAGCACGGCGTACTCGGCGCCGGCGAGCACCTGGGTCGGGTGCAGCAGGTTGAGCATCTGGGCGCCGACGATCGTGGGGTCGGCGACGCACCGCCCGAACGCCGCGAGTCGCACGACCACCTCGGGCTCGCAGCGGATGTCGTCGTCCATGAACAACACGTCGACGTCCGGCCGCGACCCGTGCTCGACGACCTCGTAGAGCCCACGGGTGAAGCCGCCCGACCCGCCGAGGTTCGGCTGGGGCAGGTAGCGGAAATGGTCGCCGAGGCGCGTAGCCACGTCGGCGAACCCCTCGCGGGTGTCGATGCGGTCGGTGCCCTGGTCCACGACGACGACCTCGTCGAGGAGGTCCAGTACGTCGTGCTCGGCGGTGAGCGCCCGGAGGGTGGCGATGCAGTCGTCGGCGCGGTTGTGCGTGCACACCACGACCGAGGCGCCGCGGTCGGTCGCGGGAGCCGCCACGGTCCAACGGGCGTCGTGGAGCACCAGCTCGTCGTCGTCGGTGACGATCTCGATCCAGAGCCCGCCGCCGTCGAGGAAGCGGTCGAGCGGCGCCGCGAGGCGCACGTTCTCGGCCTGGGCATCGTGCACCGCGAGCGTGCGCGGCACCCCGTTGGTGTCCGACGCCCGCAGCATCACGCGGCCCGCGCCGCGGGTGCGGCCCTCGAACCGCACCTCGGTGGCCGCCGTCCACCGCTGCCAGTAGCTCGCGGGGAAGCGGCCGAAGTAGGTGTTGGTGCCGATGTGGCTGTAGGCGCCGACGCGGACGTGCCGCCGCCGCCGCTCCGCCCGGCCGCGCAGGACCTCGACGTAGAGCTCGTCGGGGACCTCCGGGAGCGGACCCGCGAACAGCCCGCGGCCCACCAGCAGGCGGCTCCCCTCGCCCGCCGGCTCGGCGTCGCGGGGTGTCGAGAGCGTGGCGACATCGGTCATGCGGGCGGGCTCCCTGAGGGGTCGGGGCGGCGAGCCGGGGACGGGCGGACCACCTCCAGGGTAAGAGGTGCGGGTCACGACCCGATCAGGGACGCGACGCGCCGTCCCACCGTCGGCGCCAGCGACGCCGTGAAGGTGGCGGTCAGGTGGTTGTCGTCGAGGTAGACGGTGACCCGGCCGATCTCCGGCGGGCACACGGTGGGCAGGCAGAGGCTGTCGGCCAGGTCGAGCACCGAGACCGTCGACGGGATCCCGGCCGGGACGGGCGGCGCCGAGGGGTAGACCTCGTTGCGGGGGACGTCGCACTCGGGCGCGCCGCGGCCGTAGTTGTCGACGCAGCTCGGCGGCGCGTAGTCGAAGCGCGGGTTGTCCCGCACGGCCATCACGGGGACGCCGGCGTCGGCGAGCCGGTCCCACGCCTCGATCATGCCGGGCGGTGTGGCCTCGGTCCGTCCCGGCCGGACGTCGTGCGTGGCCTGCGCGACCACCAGCGCGGGGCGCGCCTCGGCGAGCGCCGCCAGGGCCTGCTGGTTCCACGTGACGCAGTCGGCCTCGCCGGTGTTCGACTCCGACATCGTCGACAGCGGGCAGCCGGGCCGGATCAGCGTGTCGACCCGCCAGCCCCGCTCCCGGGCGATCGGGGCGACCGCGGGCAGGAACTGCTGCATGTGGGAGTCGCCGACGACGACGATCGTGCGGGCGTTCGGGTCCGGGGCGGGCACGTACGTGCAGCGCTCGAGCGCGGGCGCGGCGGGCACGCCGGTGCAGTCGTTCTCGTACTCCACCCAGTCCTCGTAGGCCGACACCGCCGGCGGGATCACGTCCGCGTCGGGCGAGCCCCGGTCGACGAAGCCGGGCTGGAGCGCCGTCGCGCCCGGGTGATCGGCGTCGCCGACCGCGCCCGACGGGGTCGTGCGGGCGGCGGTGACGGCATGCCAGGCGAGGACGAGGACCAGCACCGGCACCAGGGCGACCACGGCGAGCCGGTGGTCGACGAGACGGCCGCCGGCCCGGCGGGCCCGGCGCAGCAGCGGGTCCTCGACGATGTGCCGGGTCGCGGCGGCCAGGGCCAGCGAGGTCAGCACGACGACGAGCCCGAGGACCGGGCCGGGCTCCTCGCGGTGGTCGGCGGCCTGGGCCAGCAGGAGCACCGGCCAGTGCCAGAGGTAGAGCGGGAAGCTGATGCTGCCCAGGTACTGCATCGGGCGCGACGACAGCCACCGCGCGCTGCCGAAGCGGTGCGCCGTGTCGCCGGCGACGATCACGGCGACCGCACACAGCACCGGCCACAGCGCGAGGTAGCCGGGGAAACCGCCCTCGACGTCGAGCACCGTGCCGCACAGGGCGAGCCCGAGGAGGCCGGCCCAGCCCAGGGCGACGCCGGCCCAGTCCGGCAGACGCAGCCGGTGCAGGTTGAGCGCGAGCAGCCCGCCGAGCGTGAACTCCCAGATGCGGGCGAGGGCGTCGAAGTACGCGTAGGTCTGGTCGTGGGCGGTGCTCAGGATCGACCAGGCGAGGGAGAGCGCCGTGATCGTGAGGAGCAGGCCGGCGACGGCGGGGCGGGCGGCGACGCCGGCCCGGCGGGCGACCAGGGTCGCCACGAGGATCACGACGGGGAAGACGATCGCGAACTGGCCCTGGATCGACAGCGACCAGAAGTGCTGCACCACGCTCGCGGTGTTGTGCGAGGCGTAGTAGTCGACCGCATCGGCGGCCAGGCGCCAGTTCTCGACGAAGAACGCCGAGGCCACGACCTCGCGGATCGCCTGGGGCCATCGCGACTCGGGCAGGAAGACCAGGCTCGCGACCATCGTGCCGACCAGGACCACGGCGGCCGGGGGCACCAGGCGGCGCAGCGTGCGGCCCCACTGGGTCACCAGGTCGATGCCACCGCGCTCGGCGGCCCGGACGAGCTGTCCCGCGGCGAGGAAGCCGGTCAGGGCGAAGAAGACGTCCACGCCGCCGGAGACCCGGCCGATCCACACGTGGTAGATCACGACGAGCAGGGACGCGATCGCCCGCAGGCCCTCGATCTCGGGCCGGAACCGCGAGCCGTCACTGGGCTGGCGCACCCGGCCCTGCGCCGAAGGGATCACCGCGGTGGGGCGGTCGGCGGGGTGGGTCCCGGCCGAGAGATCGACCTGGCTCCCGCCCCGGACCCGCTCGTCGGCCGTGGAGGTCATCGCCTGGGACTGTGCCCTTCCCGCTCGTCGCCGCACACTCCGGGGTCTACGAGGAGCAACGAATCGGCGACAGACGGTGCACGTCGAACGCCGAGCGGCGTCCTCGGTGCCTCCCTACGGATCAGCGTTGGCGGCCTCTGGAGAGCCCAGTACCCCGCGGGAGCTGAGTCGCCACCTGCGGCGGCACTCCTGTGACCACGACGACCACCGTTCACTGGCGTGGGTGAACGCCTCGTCCGTGGAGGTCGGCCCGGCGCGCTCGGAGTGCTCCTTCCGGGCGCTGTGCGCGAGCGGGCGGCCGGTCGTCACGGGGTCGTCAGTGGCCGTTCGGCGGGCCGCTCGGGGCTCGCGCGGTGGCGCCGGACGGCGGGGTGCCGGGTCGCGGCCAGCAGGAGCAGCGTGTGGCCGAGGGCCAGCATCACCATCGTCGCGACGCCGTAGGGGTAGTAGATGTGGCTGGTGAGGAACGACCAGGCCCCGACGACGGCGAACAGCGCGCCGACGGCCGCGAGCAGGCGCCAGGCTCCCGGCGCCCGCACGAGCGCGAGCACGGCGGCGAGCACCGTCGCCGCGAGATAGGCGTAGACGCCGGGCACCGTGACCACGTCGGCGATCTCGAACAGCGACGCGACCCAGGGGCCGGGGCCGAGGCGCATCGTCTCGTGGCCCCCGCCGACGCCGGCCAGGACGTCGAGCGCCGTGTAGAAGCCCGCGTAGACGAAGCCGAGGACGACCGTGAGGCCCTCGAGCACCCACCCGACGGGCCCGGCGGGGCGGGACGCCCGCACCACCGCCCACGGACCGAGCGCCAGCAGCGGGAAGAGCACGATCCCGATGAGGTGCAGGTCGCGCCACCACGACGCCGACTCGGGGGTCAGCATCGGGGGATGCGAGGACCCGAGGAACGCCAGCGCCAGGGCCGGCAGGGCGGTGGCCGCGATCGCCAGGGGGACACGCATCCGCGACATCCTCGCAAACGCGGCATCGTGGGCCGGTGAGCCGAGCGTCCGGGCACCACCTGTCACATGGCCGACAGCATGATCCAGAACTTCTGGACCGATCGGGTGACGACGCGAAGATCCTGTCGCTTTGCGTGCCCGCCCGGTGATGCACTGACGCAGTGACGTGGGCTGATCGGACGCGGAGTTGACCCTCCTGGCGGGCGCGCTCGCGGTGCTGGCCGCGCTGCTCTTCGCGATCGCCTCCGTGGCCCAGCGCGGCGCGGCGGCCGACGTGCCCGACGAGGAGGCGCGCGGCGGCCGGCTGATCGCCCGCCTGATCCGCTCGCCCCGCTGGTGGGCGGGCACCGTGGGTGACACCGGGGGCTTCGTCGTCCAGGCCGCGGCGCTCGGCGTCGGCTCGTTGTTGCTGGTCCAGCCCCTGCTGGTCACCACCGTGCTCTTCGCGCTGCCCCTCGAGGCGCGCCTGACCGGCCGGCGGATCGGGCGCCCCGAGATCCGCTGGGCCGTCGTGCTCGTCGCCGCGCTGGCGCTGTTCGTCGTGATCGGCGAGCCCACCGCGGGCGTCGACCAGGCCCCGCTCGACGTCTGGCTCCCGTCGCTGGCGGTGCTGCTCGTGCTCCTGGTCCTGTGCGTGCTCCTGGCGGGACGCCAGCGCGGTCCCCGGCGGGCCGCCCTGCTCGCGGTGGCCACGGGCCTCGCCTACGGGCTGGTGGCCGCGCTGACGAAGTCGGTGGTCGACCTGCTGGGCGAGGGACCGCTCGCCCTGATCACCTCGTGGGAGACCTGGGTGCTCGTCGCCGCGGTGCTCGGCGGGACGCTGCTGCAGCAGACGGCCTTCGGGGCCGGCCCGCTGGCGGCGTCGCTGCCGGCGGTGACCGTCGGCGAGCCGATCGTCGCCGCGGTGCTCGGGGTGGTCGTGCTCGGCGAGCAGGTGCGCGCCGACGGCCTCGAGTGGGGCCTCATCGGTCTGCTCGTCGTCCTGATGATCGTGGCCACGGCGGCGCTGTCGCGCTCGTCGGCGGCGGCCCTGCCCGAACCGGAAACCCTGGGAGCCCCGACGTGAGTCCCGACGTGAACCTCGACCTGGGCCTCGACCTCGAGTCCCGGGCCGCCGCCGCATGGATGCTCGGCTCGTTCGTCGTCGTGTTCCTCGGGACGCGGCTGGTCGTGCGGCTGATCCGCGCGGGGAAGGGCCCGTTCCGCAACCAGTCGGTCGGCGGCGTCCACCTCCACCACCTGGTGTGGGGCATCTTCCTCATGCTGATCGCAGGGGTCGGCGAGTTCACCTACCAGCCCGACGGTCCGTGGCTCTACGTGCTCGCGGCCGCGTTCGGGGCGGGCGCGGCGCTGACGCTCGACGAGTTCGCGCTCTGGCTGCACCTCTCCGACGTCTACTGGGAGCGGGAGGGCCGCGTCTCGGTCGACGCCGTGCTGGTCGTCGGCGCGCTGATGGCGCTGCTCGTGGTCGGGGTCAATCCGTTCGACTCCGAGACCGGCGACGGGGTCCTGGCCGTGGTGAGCACGATCGTCGTCGGCGGTCTCCTCGCCATCGTGGCCCTGTTCAAGGGACGCCCGCTGCTGGGCCTGCTCGGCCTGCTCGTGCCCGTGCTCGCCCTGTTCGCGGCGGTGCGCCTGGCCCGGCCCACCTCGCCGTGGGCGCGCTGGCGCTACCCCGAGGGCTCGAGCAAGGCCCTGCGCAGCCGCCGGCGGTTCCCCGAGCGGGACAGCCGGCGCTGGGACGCGGTCGTGGAGGCGATCGCGGGGCGCCCGAACGAGCCCGAGCACGAACCCGAGCACGACCCGGACGACGAGGCCCCGAAGGCGGACCCGCCACGGGAGCAGGAGGGGGCGCGCTGACATGGACGCCCACACGGACGCCCACGACGAGGCCCCCGCCGACGCGCCGGACCCCGCGGCCGGCCCCGAGGCCGACGGCCACGACGCGCACCTCAACCAGCAGGACATCCGCACGGCGAAGCTCGCCGCCCGCCGCGCGGCGGGGGAGACCGAGCCCTACCGCTGGCCGGTCGACCACTCTCTGGCCGACCTCCGCGCCGCCCACGGCGACCTCGCGCCCGACACGCTCACCGGCGAGGAGGTCCACGTCGCCGGCCGGCTCACGGGTCTGCGCCGCCAGGGCGGGCTGAGCTTCGGGACGCTGCGCGACCGCAGCGGCACCATCCAGCTCTTCGTCGACACCGCCGTCGTCGGGCACGACGCCCACGTCGCCATCGACGACCTCGACCGCGGTGACTGGGTCGGCGTACGCGGGACGGTGATGACCACCAAGCGCGGCGAGCTCTCGATCCGCGTCGACGAGTGCGCCCTGCTGGCCAAGGCGCTGCGGCCCCCGGCCGGAGGGCACCACGGCCTCGCCGACGTCGAGACGCGCTACCGCCAGCGCTACGCCGACCTCGAGGTCAACGAGCGCACCCGCGAGATCTTCCGCATTCGCCACGCCGCCGTGCACGCGATCCGCCACCACCTCGCGGAGAAGGGCTTCACCGAGGTCGAGGGCCCGGTGCTGCAGAGCATCCAGGGCGGCGCGTCGGCCCGGCCGTTCGTCACCCACCACAACGCGCTCGACCTCGACATGTATCTGCGGATCGCCCTCGAGCTGCACCTCAAGCGCCTGATCGTGGGCGGCATGGAGCGGGTGTTCGAGCTCGGGCGGGTGTTCCGCAACGAGGGCGTCGACACCCGGCACAACCCCGAGTTCACGATGCTCGAGGCCTACCAGGCCTTCGCGGACTACCACGACATGATGGACCTGACCGAGGGCATGGTCGTGGCCGCCGCGCACGCCGCGCTGGGCGACGAGCTCACGGTGCGCTACCAGGGCCAGGAGATCGACCTCCGGCCGCCGTGGCCCCGGCGGCGCTTCGCGGACATGATCGCCGAGAAGACCGGCGAGGTGATGCACCCGGACATGCCGATCGCCGACGCCCGGGCCGCCCTCGAC
Organism: Actinomycetospora sp. NBC_00405; assembly: GCF_036044095.1. NCBI lineage: Bacteria > Bacillati > Actinomycetota > Actinomycetes > Pseudonocardiales > Pseudonocardiaceae > Actinomycetospora > Actinomycetospora sp. NBC_00405. The sequence goes on along the minus strand of NZ_CP107938.1, from coordinate 3,917,358 downwards.
CGCCTCGGGATCGCGTGGGAGCAGGGCTGGGGCCCGGGCCGGCTGATGAAGGAGGTCTACGACGAGCGCGTCCAGCACGACGTCGTCGGCCCCGTGTTCTGCATCGACTACCCGCGCGAGGTCTCCCCGCTGGCCCGCGCGCACCGCGACGACCCGGCCTACAGCGAGCGCTTCGAGCTGATCGTCGCCGGCTTCGAGCTGTGCAACGCCTACTCCGAGCAGAACGACCCGGTCGTGCAGATGGCGGCCTTCGAGGAGGAGGCGCAGGCCAAGCGCGACGGCGACCCCGAGGCAGGCGACATCGACCTCGACTACGTCCGCGCCCTCGAGTACGGCATGCCGCCCACCGGCGGGCTGGGGATCGGCATCGACCGGCTCGTGATGCTGCTGGCGAGCGTCGACTCGATCCGCGAGGTCATCCTCTTCCCGACGCTGCGCCCCGAGTTCGCCCCGCCGCCCGGCGGTGGCCCGGGCGGCGCCCACCGGCCGGTCCTGCCGCCCACCCCGATGCCCGCCGCCGCCCTCGCGGCGGCGACGCCGGCGGCCCCGGTGGCGGTCGCGACGGCCGGCGCCGCAGTGGCCACCGACGAGGGCCCCCCGAGGCGGCCGTGGGTGGTCACGGTGATCGCCGGCCTGACGGCGCTCGCGGGCCTGCTGCACCTGCTGGTGCACGTCCCGATCGTCCACGAGCGGCTGGGCGACCGCGTCAACGTCGACCTCGTCCCGCCGTGGTTCGCGGTCACCGGGCACGTGCTCTCGGCGGCGATCGGCCTGCTCCTGCTGCTGCTCGCCGACCAGCTGGCCAAGCGCAAGCAGGCGGCGTGGCGGGTGGCGGTCGGGCTCTCCGCGATCGCGCTGGTCGCGCACATCCTCAAGGGCCCGCACCAGGTGGGGCTCGGCATCAGCGTCGCCCTGCTCGTCCTGCTGCTCGTCGCCCGGAAGAACTTCCGCGCGCCGGCCGACCCGCCGTCCCTGCTGCGCCTGCTGCGCTTCGTGCCGGTCTACCTGGCCGCGGTGCTGGCGTTCGGCTTCGTCTCGCTGGGGCTGCAGAGCGGGCGGATGACGCCCGAGCTCACGGTGCTCGGCGGCCTCGAGACGATCTTCGGGGGGCTCGTCGGGATCGACGGGCCCTACACCTTCGACCGGCGGCTGTTCGCCGAGACGTTCCCGGCCGCGCTGCTCGCGCTCGGGGTGGTCGGGCTCGTCGTCTTCCTGATCCTGCTGTTCCGGCCGCTCGCGGCCCGCGATCCGCACACGCGGGACGACTGGAGCCGTGCGCGGCTCCTGGTGCAGACCTACGGGTGGGACACGCTCGCCGCCTTCGCCCTGCGCGACGACAAGAGCTTCTTCTTCGGCTCCGACGGGCGCGCGATGATCGCGTACACGTACCTGGGCGGCTACGCGCTCGCCGCCGGCGACCCGATCGGCGACGAGGCGTCGCTGCCGGCCGTCGTCGACGAGTTCCTGGCGATGTGCGCCCAGCGCGCGTGGACCCCGGCGTTCCTCGCCGCCCGCGAGGAGGACACGCAGGAGGGCGGCCTGCTCGCCTCGCGGGGCTTCCGGTCGTTCTACCTGGGCGACGAGGCGATCATCGACTGCCCGTCGTTCACCCTCGAGGGCCGCGAGCGCAAGAGCGTGCGCGCGGCCGTGCGGCGGGTGGAGCGCACGTACCGGTTCCAGATGATCGCCGAGTCGGCGGCGTCGCCGAAGCTCGTCGCGGCGCTCAACGCGATCTCGGAGAAGTGGCGCGGCAAGGACCCCGAGCGCGGCTTCACGATGTCGCTCTCGCAGGACATCACCGGATCCGACGCCAACCGCGACTTCCTGCTCTGCGTCGCCCTCGACGCCGACGGCGTGCCCGGCGGCTTCCTGCGGCTCGTGCCGGCCTACGGCGGACCGGCCACCGGCACGACGTTCGGCTACACGCTGGACCTCATGCGCCACGACCCCGGCGCCCCGAACGGGATGACGGAGTTCCTCATCGCGAAGAGCGCCGCGGCGCTCGACGAGCGCGGGGTGACCCGCCTGTCGATGAACTTCGCGATGTGGGGCCGGCTGTTCGCCGACGACGTGCCCTTCACCGCGACGCAGAAGCTGGCCCGGCGCGCGGTGGGCGTGCTCAACCCCTTCTTCCAGGTCCGCTCGCTGCACGACTTCAACGAGAAGTTCGGGCCGCAGTGGCTGCCGCGGGTGCTCGCGTACCGCAGCCCCGCCGACCTGCCCCGGGTCGGCCTGCTCTACGCGGGCGCCGAGGGCTTCCTCGCCGTCCCGGGGCTCGGCCCGCTGTTCGTCCCCGCCGCCGTGGGCGGGGCGCCGTCGCCGTCGAGCACCCCCGCGGACCCCTCGGCGCCACCGGGTGCGGCGGCGGCATGAAGCGCAGCGGAACTGCCGCGGGAAGAACAGCCGCGTGAGCGTCATCGAGGCGCACCCGCGCCGGACGAAGGGCGGCGGGTTCGGGGACGTCGTGCTGATCGTCCTGCTCGTCGGCATGGCGCTGGCCGTCGTGGTCACCGTCGTCGTCATCGCTTCGGGCGGGAACCGGTCCCCCCAGGGCCCGCGCGGGGCCGGGGCGCTGGACGCGCTCCAGGGCGACATCGCCGCGGCGGGGCTGGTCGTCTGCTCGCGCACCGATCTGGCCGACCCGCGGGCCACCGACGCCGTCGCCGCCCGCACGCTCGTCGTGGCCGCGCAGTGCCGTGGGGGTCGGACGGCGACGGTCCAGGCCGACGCCTTCGCCGACGACGCCGACCGCGACGCCGCGGCCCGGAGCTACGAGGGGCCCGAGCGCACGCGGACGTCGACGACCGTGCGCACCTACGGCGACCTCGTCGTGGTCGTCGGCGGTGGTGCGGAGGACGTGGTGGCCGACCGCATCGACGCGATGCTGCTCGCGAAGGGCGCCCGGTGAACGCCAAGCTCGGGATCCTGGCCCTCGCGATGATCAACATCGCGGCGATCGTCAGCATCCGCAACCTGCCGGTGATGGCCGAGTACGGCTGGTCGATGCTGGCGCTGTTCGCGCTGTCGATCGTGGTCTTCCTCGTGCCGATCGCGATGGTCGCCGCCGAACTCGGCACGGGCTGGCCGCGCGACGGCGGCGTCTACGCCTGGGTCAAGGAGGCGTTCGGCGAGCGCGCCGGCTTCCTGGCCGTCTGGTGCGACTACGCCGAGAACGTCGCCTGGTTCCCCACCGTGCTTTCGTTCATGGCCGCGAGCCTCGCCTACGCGATCGACCCGTCACTGGCGAACGACAAGCTCTTCCTCGTCGTGGTCATGCTCGCGTTCTTCTGGGCGACGACGATCGTGAGCCTGCGCGGGGTCGGCACCTCGTCGTGGATCGGCTCGGTGGGCACGCTCGCCGGCTCGATCATCCCGGCGGTGGGTCTCGTCCTGCTCGCCGTCGCGTACCTCGCCCAGGGCAACCCGAGCGAGATCCCGTTCTCGGCCGGCGCGCTGGTGCCCGACGTCCAGCTCAACGACCTCGCGTTCCTCGGCGGGATCATCCTGCTGTTCACCGGCATGGAGATGGCGGGCTTCCACGCCCGCGAGACCCGCGACCCCGGGCGCACCGTCCCGCGCGCGATCGCCCTGTGCGTCGGCGTCGTCGTCGTGTTCTCGGTGGTCGGCTCGCTCTTCCTCGCGATGGTCGTGCCCGCGAGCGAGATCAGCCTGGTGTCCGGGACGATGGAGCTCTTCTCCCGGGTGCTCGACCGCCTCGGCGTCGGGTGGGCCGTCGCCCCGCTCGCGCTGGTGGTGGCGTTCGGCGGCATCGCCCACCTCGCGCCCTGGATCCTCGGGCCCGCGAACGGGGTGGCCGCGGTGGCGCGGCAGGGCTCGGTGCCCGTGCGGCTCGGGCGGCTCAACGCGAACGGCGTGCCGGTGACGCTCCTGCTGCTGCAGGGGGCGGCCGGCACCGTCTTCACCCTGCTGTTCCTGCTGGTCCCGAGCGTCAGCACGTCGTACTGGATGCTCTCCGCGGTGACGGCGCAGATCGTGATCATCATGTACGGGCTGATGTTCGCGGCGGTGGTGCGCCTACGGCACCTCCAGCCCGACACACTCCGCCCCTACCGCATCCCCGGTGGCCTGCCCGGCGTGTACGCGGTCGGCGGGATCGGGCTGGTGGGGTGCGTGGTCGCCTTCGTGCTCGGGTTCGTGCCGCCCGGCCAGCTCGCCACCGGCAGCACCGTCACCTACGTGCTCCTGCTCGCGGCCGCGGTGGTCGTGCTCTCGGCGCCGCCGTTCGTCTTCGCGGCGCTGGCACGGCGGCGGGCGCGCCGCGACGGCAGCGACAGCGAGGCCGGTGACGAGGCGGCGGTGGCGGCCGGGTGAGCGTCAACGGCATCGCCGAGATCGACATCACGACGGGCTCGTTCCTCGGCGTCGGGGCGATCGTCGCCCTCGTCGTCGTGCTCGGGCTGGTGTTCGCGCTGCGCACGCGCGTCGGGCGCTTCAGCAGGCTCGGCCGGACCGTCGTCGTGCTGGTGACCACGGTGCTCGTGCTGCTCGGCACCGGCGCCGCGATCAACGCGCACTTCGACTACTTCCGCACCTTCGGCGACGTGATGGGGCTGCCCCCGTCCGACGAGGTGGAGCTCGCGGCCCTGCTGTCGCGCACCGAACGGCCCGACCGGGGTGTCGTGACCACCACGGTGCTGCCGGGCAAGCGCTCGGGATTCGTCGGCCGCCCCGGGACGATCTACGTGCCGCCGGCCTGGTTCGCCCGCCCGCGTCCGGAGCTCCCGGTGGTCGTGCTGCTGCACGGGACCCCCGGCACCCCGCAGGACTGGCTGGACGGGGGCCAGGCCGCGGCCACCGCCGACGCCTACGCGCTCGCGCACGACGGGGTGGCGCCGATCCTCGTCATGCCCGACGTCAACGGCACGATCGACGGCGACAGCGAGTGCGTCGACGGCCCCGACGGGAAGGTCGAGACCTACCTGACCGTCGACGTCCCGGGGTTCGTGGAGCAGGTGTTCCACACGGCGCCCCCGGGCCGCGGGTGGGCCGTCGCCGGCCTGTCCGAGGGCGGGTCCTGCTCGCTGATGCTCGCGCTGCGCCACCCCGACCTGTTCGCGACCTTCGGCGACTACGCCGGCCTCGCCGGACCCCGGGCGGGCGACACCAACGCCGACACCGACTCCGCGGTGGCCGAGCTGTTCGGCGGCTCGCAGCAGGCCTTCGCCGCCCACGAGCCCGCCGACCTGCTCGCCGCGCGCCGCTTCCCGCAGCTCGGCGGCTGGTTCGAGGTGGGCGACGCCGACTCCGAGCCCGCCGCCGCCGCGGCCACGCTCGTCCCGGCCGCCCGCCGGGCGGGGATCAGCACGTGCGAGGTCGTGGTGCCCGGCGGCGGCCACACCTTCGCGGTGTTCTCGCAGGCGTTCTCCGACTCCCTGCCCTGGATGGCCGGGCGGATCGGGGCCGGGCCCCCGGTGGCCTGCCCGCCGGCGCAGGACGACGGCGGGTGACCGGTGCCCGGGTCAGCGGCGGACCGTCGCAGACACTGGGTGTCCGTAACGCCACGCACTCGCTCGCGCTCCATGCGCGCTACGTGACGAGCAGACCCCACCGCGCCGCGCACCGGGCCGCGGCCGCCCGGTTGCGCGCGCCGGTCTTGGCCAGCACGTGCTCGACGTGGGTGGCGACGGTGCGGGCCCCGATCCCCAGCCGCGCGCCGATCTCGGGGTTGGAGAGGCCGTGGCCGACCCCGTCGAGCACCTGCAGCTCCCGCACGGTGAGCCCGGCGGGCGGTCCGACCTCGCGGTGGAGCACGAGCACGCCCATCCCGGTGGCGTGCAGCTCGACGTCGACGACCTCCCCGGTCGCCGCGACGAGCAGCACCCGGCCCGGCACCGGGGCGCCCGCGAGCACCGAGGCCGCGAGGTCGGCGAGCGGGGAGGGCGGGCGCACCAGGTCGGGCCGCGCCCCCGCGGAGAGGACGACGACCCGCCCCTCCCGCTCGACGACCACCCCGTCCCCACCGCCGTCGCCGAGCCCGCCGGTGCGCGCGGACGGCACCGGGACGGGGTCGAGGGCGGCGGCGAGCTCCGCGCCGAGGAGCTCGAGGAGGGCCACGGTGTCGTCGTCGGGATGCCGGCCGTCGAGCGAGCTCGCGTTGAGCATGCCGACGTAGCGGCCGTCGGCGGCGAACAGGCACTGGGTGACCCCGTCCCGGAACCCGTGCGGGTCGATGATCCGCTCGAAGATCTCGCCGCGGCGCCGCGCCGGCTCGAGGTCGCGCACGCGCACCGGGCGCCCACCCGCGCGCACCACCGCGAACAGGCGGTCGGTGTGCATCCGTCCGTCGATCAGCGCGGTGGCCGTGGCGGGGTAGGACGACGCGAGGGTCCGGTGCGCGCCCACTGTCGGGTCCCACACCGAGATCGCCACGCAGTCGGCGGGCACGACGTCGTGGAGCCCGTCGAGCACCGTGCGGGCGGCGCCGGGCGTACGGCTGCCGTGGTGCCGGAGGAACGACCGCAGCTCGCGGGCAGCCGCCACGGCGGTCATGCGCAGAACGCTACTGCCGCCGGGGCGCCACCGACCAGCGTCCGTTCGCCACTCACGAGTCCGTCAACCGACCGATGTGCCGGCCGTTCGCCGGCCCTAACGTCCGGGACGCCGACCCCGGGAGGATCCATGGAAGCCCACGAGTACGCCGACCTCGACGCCACCGCCCTGGCCGCGCTCGTGCGCGACGGACAGGTCTCCGCCGAGGAGGTCCAGAAGGCCGCGACGGCCGCCCTCGACGCGGTCGACCCGCAGCTGAACGCGCTGGTCGGCGAGCGCTTCGCCGCGCCGCTCGACCACGCCGCGGACGGGCCCTTCGCCGGCGTCCCGTTCGCGATCAAGGACCTGATCCTGCACGCGACCGGGGTGGCGCAGACCGCCGGCAGCCGCATGCTCGGGGCGGGCGTGCCCATGCCGGCCGACACCCACCTCATGGCGCGCTTCCGCCGGGCCGGGCTCGCGACCCTCGGGGTGACCGCGACCCCGGAGCTCGGGTTCAACGCCACGACCGAGCCGGTCGCCACCGGCCCGGTGCGCAATCCCTGGGACACCAGCCGGAGCCCCGGCGGGTCGTCCGGTGGCTCGGCGGCGCTCGTCGCCGCGCGGGCCGTGCCGGTCGCCCACGCCAGCGACGGGGGCGGCTCGATCCGCATCCCGTCGGCCGCGTGCGGGCTGGTCGGGCTCAAGCCCAGCCAGGGACGCACGTCGCCCGGGCCGGACTACGCGGACCCGCTGCTGGGGATGGGCATCGAGTTCGTCGTGACCCGCACGGTGCGCGACTGCGCCGGGCTGCTCGACGCGGTGCACGGCGCCGAGCCCGGCGACCGCTACCTGCTGCCCGACCCGGCTCGGCCCTACCTCGACGAGGTCGGGGCGGGGAGTCGCCGGCTGCGGGTGGCCGTGCAGACCACGCCGTTCTCGGGGTCCGGCGCGGTCGATCCCCGCTGCGTCGAGGCCACGGAGGCGGCGGCGCGGGCGCTGGAGGGCCTGGGCCACGCCGTCGACGTCGCCGGTCCGTCGCTGGACGCCGATGCGTTCGACGCCGCCAACCTCGTCGCCTGGACGAGCTTCCTCGCCGACGGCGTCGACGGCCTGGCCGAGGCCCTCGGCGTCACCCCGGGCCCGGACGTCCTCGAGGCGGCGACGCTGGCGTGCGCCGAGTTCGGCCGCGGGCTGAAGGCGTCGGACCTGTACGCCGCGGACCGCGTCTTCAACGCGACCCGGCGGGCCGTCGCGGAGTTCCACCAGGGCTACGACGTCGTCCTCACGCCGACGATGAACGTCCCGAACACGCCCCTCGGGTACCTCGACCAGAACGACGCCTCACGGGACGCCCGCGGGTGGTACGACCACATCTTCTCGACGGCGGGCTTCACCGCGCTGTCCAACGTCACCGGCAACCCCGCGATCTCGCTCCCGCTCGGCCGTACCGAGGAGGAGGGCTGGCCGGTCGGCGTGCAGGTGATGGCGCCCTACGGCGACGAGTCGACGCTGCTCGCGCTGGCCGCCGACCTGGAGCAGGCGATGCCCTGGGCCTCGCACCGCCCGCCGACGTCCTAGCCGACCGGGAGGCCCTCGATCGCCTTCTGCAGCGTCTCCTGCGCGTCGTCGCCCAGCTTGCCGAGGGCGGGGACGAGCAGCGGGGTCGCGAGCTTCGCCGCGCCGTGGAAGGTGAACGTCGCGCGGTAGGTCACCGTGGTGCCGGGGCCGTCGTCGGCGAGGTACATGTCGTCCTCGCTGGTGACGGTCTTGTTCCGGCCCACGATGCGCAGGTGGCCGGGCTCGTCGACCTCGAGCGTGTAGGTCAGCGTGGTCTCTCGCCCGCGGAACTCCGAGACGTTGCGCCACTGCTTGCCGACGCCGACCGGGGTGTCGTCGACGGGGGTGCAGGAGATCGTGCCGGCGTCCCACTCCTCGGCGTTGGCGAAGTCGCGCAGGTAGGCCTGGACGGTCCCGGCCGGGGCGGGGGAGTGCGCGGTGCGTTCCACGGTGGGCATGTCGACGGATACCCCGACCAGGAGTGGCACACCCGCCCGGCTACCGTCGATGCCGTGAGCAGCACGGATCCGGACCTCGTCGACAGCCCCGATCTCGTCGTGGTGGGCTCGGGCTTCTTCGGGCTGACCGTGGCCGAGCGGGCCGCCACCGAACTGGGCAAGCGGGTCCTGGTGGTCGAGCGCCGCTCCCACCTCGGTGGCAACGCCTACTCGGAGCCGGACCCGGAGACCGGGATCGAGGTGCACCGCTACGGCGCCCACCTCTTCCACACGTCGAACAGGCGCGTGTGGGAGTACGTCAACCGGTTCACCGACTTCACCGGCTACCAGCACCGGGTCTTCACGATCTACCAGGGCCGCGTCTACCCGATGCCGGTCAACCTGGCGACGATCTGCGAGTACGCGGGCCGCACGATGAGCCCCGACGAGGCCCGCGCCTGGGTCGCCGAGCACGCGGCGGAGATCGACGTCGACGACGCCCAGAACTTCGAGGAGAAGGGCGTCGCGCTGGTCGGCCGCCCGCTCTACGAGGCGTTCTTCGCCGGCTACACCGCGAAGCAGTGGCAGACCGACCCGAAGGAGCTGCCGGCGTCGATCGTGAGCCGCCTGCCGGTGCGCTACACCTTTGACAACCGGTACTTCTCGGACACCTACGAGGGCCTGCCGGTCGACGGCTACACGGCCTGGCTCGAGCGGATGGCCGACCACCCGCTCATCGAAGTGCGCCTCGACACCGACTGGTTCGACATGCGCGACTCGTTGCCGCCCGACGTGCCGACCGTCTACACGGGCCCCCTCGACCGCTACTTCGACTTCAGCGAGGGCGAGCTCGGCTGGCGGACGCTGGACTTCGAGCCCGAGGTCCTCACGACCACCGGCGACTTCCAGGGCACGCCGGTCATGAACTACGCCGACCGCGACGTCGCCTACACGCGCATCCACGAGTTCCGGCACTTCCACCCGGAGCGCAAGCACTACCCGACGGACAAGACGATCATCATGAAGGAGTACAGCCGCTTCGCCGAGTCCGGCGACGAGCCGTACTACCCGATCAACACCGCCGAGGACCGCGCCAAGCTCGAGCGCTACCGCGAGCTCGCCCGCAAGGAGGCGACAAACCGCCGCGTGCTGTTCGGCGGCCGTCTCGGGACGTACAAGTACCTCGACATGCACATGGCGATCGGCTCCGCGTTGACGCTGTTCGAGAACCGCATCGCCCCGTGGTTCACCGAGGGCGAGTCCTTCGACGGCGCCGACCTCGCCGAGGGCTGATCCCCACACCCGTTCGGCCGCTTCGGTCGGCCGTCCGTATGCGTACGGTCACCGAGTCCGTAGATCCTTGCGCCCACGGAGGCTCCTGGTGCCCGCTCCCCTGATCGGCCCGACGCGTCGGAGGTCCGCCGCCGGCGTCCTCGCGGCGCTGTCCTGCGCCGCCGTGCTGACCCTGGCCGCCTGCGACACCAGCAGCGGGTCGGGCAGTGGCTCGGGCGGGGGCTCCGGCGGCTCCGGGCACGAGGGCGGGCACCCCACGCAGCACAGCGGCACCCACCCCACGTCCGAGCACCACACGACGACGGCCCCGACCCAGCCGTCGGAGTACAACCCGAGGAACTGCCCCTCCGGCCTGGTCTGCTGACCGCCACGGGCCCCGGTCGACCCGATCGTGGGGGGCGACGACCCGTCCGACCCGCCGGGGTGCTCCCGGGTCCGGCGCCCCCTCGCAGCTACCGTCGTCGGTGTGACGAGCACGGTGGACAAGGGACGGCGCGGCGGCGCCGGCGGGACGGTGGAGATGTCGGTGCGTCCCGCGGGCACGGCACTGCTGCAGCGCGTCATCCTGCCGCGCCCGGCCGAGCCCACCTCGGTCCGCGCGCTGTACCTGGACGAGGGCACCGCGACGTCGGTGAAGACCACCGCCCCCACCGCCCACCGCCCCGGGACCTACGACGAGACCGCCGACGAGTACGTGATGCACGTGCGCCGCAGCGGTCAGCGCGTCGCCGAGGTCGTGTCCCGTACCGGCGTGCGCCTGCCCGAGCGCAGCGAGGTCTCGTTCGCGGCGTACTTCAACGCCTTCCCCGCCGCGTACTGGCGGCGCTGGTCGATCCTCGAGGAGATCACCCTGCGGCTGCGCCTGCGCGGCCGCGGACGGGTCGACGTCCACCGCTCGACGGCGCGCGGCGTGGCCGTGCACGTGGCGGGGGAGGTCGTCGGCGCCGAGGACCCCGACGCCGGAGAGACCGAGCACGAGGTCGTCGTCCCCGTCTCGCTCGCGCCGTTCGGCGACGGCGGCTGGGTGTGGTTCGACCTCACCAGCGAGGGCTCGTCCCTCGAGCTCGTCGCGGGCGGCTGGTACGCCGAGCGCGAGGCGCCCGGACGGGCCGCGATCGCCGTCGGCATGCCGACCTTCAACCGGCCGACGGACTGCGTGGCCACGCTGCAGACCCTCGGCGACGACCCGCTGGTCCGCGACTCGCTCACCGCGGTGATCATCCCCGACCAGGGCTCGTCCAAGGTGCGCGACCAGCCCGGGTTCGACGAGGCGGCCGCGGCGCTGGGCGACAAGCTGCGGATCATCGACCAGCCCAACCTCGGCGGCTCCGGCGGCTACGCGCGGATCATGTACGAGGCGCTGGAGAACACCGACGCCGAGCAGATCCTGTTCATGGACGACGACATCGTCCTCGAGCCGGACTCGGTGCTGCGCGCGCTGGCGTTCTCGCGGTTCGCCCGCGAGGACATGCTCGTCGGCGGCCAGATGCTCTCCCTGCAGGCGCGCTCGCACCTGCACGCCATGGGCGAGGTCGTCGACCGCGGGACGTTCTTCTGGCAGCTCGCCCCGCACACCACCGACGACCACGACTTCGCCGTCGACTCGCTGCGCGAGACGCTGTGGATGCACCGGCGCACCGACGTCGACTACAACGCCTGGTGGATGTGCCTGATCCCGCGCTCGGTGGCCGAGCGGATCGGGCTGCCGCTGCCGCTGTTCATCAAGTGGGACGACTGCGAGTACGGCCTGCGCGCCGGCAGCCACGGCATCCCGACCGCGACCGTGCCCGGCATCGGGATCTGGCACCTCTCCTTCGTGGAGAAGGACGACAGCTCCGACTGGCAGGCGTACTTCCACGTCCGCAACCGCCTCGTCGTCGGCGCGCTGCACGGCCCGGACAACCCGCGCGCGATGCTCGCGGACTCCCTCAAGCGCACGCTGCGCCACCTGTTCCTGCTCGAGTACTCGACGATCGCGCTGCACCACATGGCGATGCGCGACTTCCTGTCCGGGCCGAAGTCCCTGTTCGGCGCGCTGCCGACCGCCCTCGGCGCCGTGCGGGCCACCCGCGCGGAGTTCCCGGACGGCATGGTGCACCGTGGCGCGGACGAGGTGCCCCGCTCTCCGATGGGTGCCCGCGAGTCGCAGCTGTGGCCGAAGCCGCCGGTGGGCAAGGTCGCGCAGGTCGCCGCGCTCGCCCGCGGGCTCGCCCACCAGATGCGCCCCGTCGACCGTGACGCCCTCGAGCGCCCGCAGCGCGAGGTCCCGGCCGAGCACAGCCAGTGGTTCATGCTCTCCCGCCTCGACGGGGCCGCCGTGACGACCTCCGACGGCTCGGGGGTCACCTTCCGCAAGCGCGACCGCGAGATGTTCTGGTCGATGCTGCGCGAGTCGGTGGCGCTGCACGCCGAGATCGCCAAGGCCTGGCCGTCCGCCCGTGCGCGCTACCAGGAGGCGATGGGCGAGCTGGTGAGCCGCAAGGCCTGGCGCGAGCAGGTCTTCGACCGCTTCCGCTGAGCCGACCCTTGGGTGCAAGCCCTGCGTCCACGCTTGCACCCAGTGCCAGGAAAGCCGCATCCTCGCACGCACTCGTCGGGAGAGGCGGACCGAAGCTGTCCGCCTGGCTGCTTAACGTCGTCCTCATCAGGGACGACGATGAAAGCAGGCCCCGGATGACCCTCACCGCGCAGGAGACCGCCATGACCAGCACCGACGCCGACGAGCGGACCGACCTCCTCGCCGAGCTGGCCCAGGCCCGCCACTGGCTCGTCTTCCCCACCCGCGACCTCACCGACGAGCAGGCCGCGTCCCGGCCGACGCAGTCGCAGCTCACCCTCGGCGGGCTGATCAAGCACGTCGCGAAGGTTGAGGAGGGCTGGATGCGCTTCGCGGTCGAGGGTGCCTCGGCCGAGGAGGGCTTCGAGCTGCCCGAGGGGATGACGATCGACGACTTCGAGGGCTGGATCGCGAGCCTCGACGAGAAGCCCGCCTGGCTGGTCGAGCGCGAGAACGAGTTCAAGCTCCTGCCCGACGAGACCCTCGCCGGCGTGGTCGCGCACTACGAGGACGTCGCTCGGCGTACCGAGGAGACGCTGGCGTCGCTCCCGGACCTCAACGCCCGCCACGAGCTGCCGAAGGCCCCGTGGCACGAGCCGGGGACCTCCTGGTCCGTGCGCCGGGTGATGCTCCACATCATCGCCGAGACGACCCAGCACGCGGGCCACGCCGACATGCTCCGCGAGCACATCGACGGCGCGACATCCATGTGAGCTACCCCTCGGTAGTGCTCGGTCACGGACCCGGTGCCATCATGCCGGGCGTGACCGAGCAGGCCGGTGCGCAGCGCACCCAGGGCGGGACCGACACCGACGACCAGGAGAGCGCGGCCGGGGGCGAGAGCACCGGGACGGCGAGCAGCACGGCCGACCAGGGCGCGAGCCCCACGGCGTCGTCCGACTCCGGGGCGTCCTCCGGCGAGGGCTCGAGCTCGAGCGGGGCTTCGGAATCGAAGGGCTCCGACGACACCCGGCAGTCCCAGGACTCCGAGCAGCAGGACCAGCAGCAGTCTCAGGAGTCCGGGCAGGACCAGCAGCAGCAGGACCAGCAGCAGCAGGACCAGCAGCAGCAGGACCAGAAGCAGACCCAGGACTCCGAGCAGACCGGCGCCGAGGCTCCGCACGGCCGCGAGGAGCGCGCCCCGCGGAACGTCGGCGAGACGATCTGGAAGGCGGCGAACGTCCTCGCGACCGTCGTCCGGGTGATCGGCTACGTCCTCGCCGCCGTGCTCGTCGCGTCGATCGTGCTGACGATCGTCGGGGTCAACGTCGCCAACGGCGTCGCGCGCTTCATCGGCGGCGTCGCCGACACCGCGGTGCTCGGCTTCCGCGACCTCTTCGTGCTCGCGGACCCGATCTTCGCCTACGTCGTGAACTACGGCCTGGCGGCGATCTTCTGGATCCTCGTCGCGGAGTTCGGGGCCCGCCTGGTGCGCTGGATCGGGGCGCGCCTGAGCTGACGGCGCGTCACGTGCGGACGGCCTCCTCGCCGGCCGCCGCGCTGCCGGCCACCGCCCGGACGGGGATCAGGGTCGCGAGCCCGAGCAGGAGCACGATCCCGATCCCGAGGATGCCCCAGCGCTGGGCCCCGAACAGCGTGATGAACAGGGCGAACAGCGCCGGCGCCAGGAAGCTCACGGCGCGTCCCGTCGTGGCGTACAGCCCGAACAGCTCGCCCTCGCGCCCCGGCGGGACGAGGCGCACGAGGTAGCTCCGCGAGCACGCCTGGGCCGGCCCGACGAACAGCGACAGGAACGTCCCGCCGATCCAGAACGCGGTGGGCCCGGACGCGAACAGCATGCCGCCGGCCGTCACGACCAGCGCCGCCAGGCAGACCATGATCACGATCTTCGGTCCGACGCGGTCGTCCAGCCAGCCCCCGACGACCGCGCCGACCGCCGATACCACGTTGGCCACGATCGCGAAGATGATGACGTCGCCGGGGGTCAGTCCGAAGGTCCCCGACGCGAGCACGCCGCCGAAGGTGAAGACCGCAGTGAGCCCGTCCCGGTAGATCGCGCTGGAGACGAGGAAGCCGAGCAGGTGGCGGTCGTCGCGGTAGAGGCGCGCCAGTCGCCGGACCAGCAGCCGGTAGGAGCCGAGCACGCTCACCCGCGCGGCGTCCTCGTCGCCGGGAGGCGGCGGGTAGGGGAACCGCATGAACAGGACCGGGAGCCCGAAGACCGCGAGCCACACCGCGCAGATCACCGCGATCACCCGCACGGACATCCCGGGCTCGGCGAACGAGAAGACCGGAGCGTCCGAGAGGAAGAACACGAAACAGACGACCAGCAGGACGATCCCGCCCACGTAGCCCGCGGCCCAGCCGAAGCCGGAGACCCATCCGGTGCGCCCGGGCGGCGCCAGGCGGTAGATGAGCGCGTTGTACTCGACCTGGGCCAGCTCGTAGGTGAACGTGCCGGCGGCCAGCAGCACGAGACCCAGCAGGAGGGACGACGGCACGGGCGTCACGAACGCCATGAGGACTGTCGCCACCACCGTCAAGGCGGTGAGGACGCCGAGCCGCCGCTGCCGCCCGTACTCCTTCCCGGCGGCGTCGCTGCGCTGCCCCCACACGGGCGCGACCAGCGCGACGAGGAGGCCCGAGATCGCGATGGTGGTGGCGAGCGCCGAGGAGCCGCTGGCCTCGTCCGCCGCGACGGTCCCCGTCAGGTAGACGGTGAACACGAACGTCGTGATCACGGCCTGGAAGGACGCGACGCCCCAGTCCCAGGAGGCCCAGGCGAGGAGGGGGCGCCGCAGGGAGGTCGCCGGCGGGGTGGACGGGGCGGTCGGTGACGACACGGGCGAACGGTAGCGAGTCACGACCGGTGCCGCCCTGCTCCCGCACCTGTGCGCGCGACGCGGCGAACGGGTGAGCCGGCGCCGCGTCCGATGAGGGCGGCGTGGGCCGTGGCACTCCGCACCCCGTGCGCGCAGACGGCCCCCGCCGCTTGCGGGTTCGTGCAGGTCAGGCCGTCGGTACCTCGGTCGTTACGGCTTGATGGTCACTCGATGGCGTGACCGTCCGTGCCCGGACGCATCGGACGCCCGTCCTCGCCGTTAGATCATTGTGACCATCGGGCTGCATCAAGTGGCCTAATCGGACCCCGAATGGAGCAGTAACATGGCGCGATTCGCCAAGACCGTCCTGGCCACCGCGATGCTGGGTGCGGGCATGAGTGCCCTCGTCCCGGGTGCCGCCATCGCTCAGGAGCGCGGCGGCGACGAGCAGGCCGGGCTCGCCAACGTCAACGACACCCAGACCATCGTCCCGGTCAACGCCTGCAACAACAACGTGCCGGTCAACGTGCTCGGGGTCCAGGTCCCGATCCAGGACGTCGCGGGCCAGATCCCGGTCCTCAGCCCGGTCGATCACGGCAGCGAGCAGGCCGCGGGCGTCGCCAAGAACTGCGACAACGACGTCGCCGCCGAGAACGACTGACGACGCGAGCGCGCCCGGACCGCGGCGGCACCCCACGAGGCCGTCGCGTTCTGCGGTGTCGGGGCTCCCGAGTGCCGGTCACGGAGATGAGCAGGGGAAGACCCGCTCTCCGGACACCGGTCGTCCCCTTTCCCGTTTCTCTCCACGGTCCCGTCGAAACGGGGTCGAAGACCCACCAGCGAGGAGTACCTGCTGTGAACCTTGTGCGTCGCTCCCTGACCGCCACCGCCCTGATCGGTGCCGGCCTGGCCGCCACCACCGGTGCCGCTTTCGCCGGTGACGGTGGTGGCCACCGTGACGGCTCCGTCGAGCAGCACGGCCTGGTCAACCTGAGCGATACCCAGACCATCGTCCCGATCAACGCCTGCGGCAACAACGTGCCGGTCAACGTGCTCGGGGTCCAGGTCCCGGTGCAGGACATCGCCGGCAACGTGCCGATCCTCAGCTCGGTCGGCGGCGGCAGCGAGCAGGGCGCCGGCGTCAGCAAGAGCTGCGAGAACGAGGTCGCGGCCGACAACTAGGCCTCGACGACGAGCGGAGCCGCCGACCCCGCTTCGGCGGCGACGCCCAGGTCTGCTCGTGCACCCCGCCTCACCGGTCGAGGCCGGCCCGAGGCGGGGTGCTCGTGCAACCACCTGCCCCGGGAATCCGGGGCCGCCACGGACCCCCGGTGCGAGGTCAGCCGTCGGGGGAGGGCCTTGCACCGGGCCCCGGGCCCCGGCCTCCCCTCGGGGGCCGGGGCCCGCGCGTGTTCAGGTCGGGTGCGCGGGACGATGCCCTATCCTCGGCCCGCAATTCCGCTCTCGACCCGGAGGCCGTCGTCGTGCTCAAGGGATTCAAGGATTTCCTGCTCCGCGGGAACGTCGTCGACCTCGCGGTCGCCGTCGTCGTCGGAGCCGCGTTCACGGCCGTCGTCACCGCGTTCACGAGTGCATTCCTGAAGCCGCTGATCCAGGTGTTCTCCGGCGGTGGCGAATTCGCCGGGTCGTTCGTGGTGCGCGGTGTCGTCTTCGACTACGCGGGTTTCATCAACGCGGTCATCACGTTCCTGCTGACCGCCCTGGTCATTTACTTCCTCGTCATCACGCCGCTGCGGATCGTGGAGGTGCGGCGCCGGCGCGGTGAGGAGGCCGGCCCCGCCGACCCCACCGACGTCGAGCTCCTCGCCGAGATCCGCGACCTGCTGCGCGAGCAGGCCGCCCGCTCTACGCCGAACGCCGGCCGGGGCACCGCGGGCGGCGCCGGCGGGCGCATCCCGCAGCAGGACCGCTGAGCCCGGACCGGCTCAGGCCGCGAGGTCCGCGGTGGCCGTGAACGCCGCCGGGTCGATCTCGAAGTGCACCGTCGACCAGGGGTCCGGGCGCGCGTCGTGCACCAGCACCGCGCCGGGGAAGCTCGACCAGAACGCCAGCGCCCCCGGGATCGACGCGTTCGTGTGCAGGCAGACCGGGTCGTAGCCCGCGTCGAGCGCCCACCGCGCGGCCCGGGTCGCGAGCAGCTGGCCCACCCCCAGGCGGCGGTGCCCCGGGTCGACCCAGACCCGGCAGATCTGGCCGACGCGCCGGCCCTCGTAGCGGCGCGTGAGCCACGCCGGCGTGAACTGCGGCTTCGGGCCCCCGGCGCGCACGGACGCGGTACCGGCGACGACGGGCCCGTCGGGTCCCTCGGCGAAGCCGACCAGCAGGTGCGTGCCCCGCGCACCGAGATACGTGCCGG
Organism: Actinomycetospora sp. NBC_00405; assembly: GCF_036044095.1. Classification (NCBI taxonomy): domain Bacteria; kingdom Bacillati; phylum Actinomycetota; class Actinomycetes; order Pseudonocardiales; family Pseudonocardiaceae; genus Actinomycetospora; species Actinomycetospora sp. NBC_00405. The sequence goes on along the minus strand of NZ_CP107938.1, from coordinate 3,899,862 downwards.
CGAGATCGTCGATGTCGGCGTGCAGGCGCGGGTCGTAGCCGCCGATCTCGCGCTCGAGCATGCCGCGCATGTGCCGCCCCACCGCGGGGAGATCCTCGGAGCGCACGGCGCGGACGACGGGCGGCGCGATCGCGAGGGTCATGGTCCGCACTGTTGCATACTGCTGGCAACGGAGAAACACCTGGAAGCGCCAGCCTCTCCGATCGGGCAGGAGCTGGCGGTACGGACGGCCCGGACGGCGGACAGCGGCTCCGCAGCGCCGTCCGGACGCCGACCCTCGACCCGGTGTCACCGCCACTCGCCGGTGGTTGCTCCGTTCGTGGGAAGGTGACGGAGAGCAACAGTGCTGACCCCGCGTGATCCCTGATCGAACGGCGGCACCCACCGATCCACCGATCGGAGTATCAGGTACCGGCCACTCGGAGCCGTTAACCAGGTCGAGGGTCGGCGGACGCCGATCCCGCCGGTGGACGTCGGGGAGGCGCGATGCGGACGGTGGTGGGGCAGGACCACGACATCCCGGCGCCGCGGGGCGGAACGTCGCCCCGCCCGACGGCCCCGGCGGGTCGGTCGGCCACCGTCGAGATCCCGGCGCTGACCGGGCTGCGCGCGGTCGCCGCGGTCTGGGTCCTCGTCCACCACCTGAGCTTCCTGCCCGTCACGGGCTACGCCGCGTGGTTCGGGCCGGTCGCCCCGCTGCTCACGGCGGGCCCGCTCGGGGTGGACCTGTTCTTCGCCCTCTCGGGCTTTCTCCTCGCCCGCTCCTACCTCGACCGGTGGCGTGGTGCGCCGGGGCCGCGGCAGGCGCTGGGCTTCGTCTGGGCGCGACTCGCCCGGGTGTGGCCGCTCTACGCGGTCGTGGTGGTCCTGGTCGGGCTGTGGTGCGCGGCGCGCGCCGTCCTGGGGAGCGACGGCGTCGTCACGTGGCAGGGCGCCCAGCCCGGCCTGGACCCCCTGAGCTGGCTCCGTCAGCTCACGATGACGCAGATGTGGGACTCGCCGGGCATCGACGGCGTGTCCTTCGTCCTGCCGGCGTGGTCGATCAGCGCGGAGTGGGCCGCCTACCTGGCCTTCCCGCTCCTGGCCGCCGCCGCCTGGTTCGTCCGGGGCTGGCCGCGCCCGGTGCTCGCGGTGCTGGCCGTGCTCGCCGCGATGCCGACGGCCGTCTTCGCCGTGCAGGGCGCGCTGAACGGGGCGTTCGAGGGCTTCTGGGCCGTGCGCCTCGTCGCCGGCTTCACCGCGGGCGTGCTCACCTGGCTGGTCGTGCGCCGGGTGCCGCGCAACCGGACGGTCTCGCGCTGGGCGCACCGCGTGCTGGTGCTCGCGCTCGCCGAGATCGCCCTGGTCGTCTACTGGGCCGCCACCGCGCCGGCGACCGCCGCCGTCAGCGCCGACGCCCGCATCTTCCTCGCCGTGCCGATGCTGCCGGTGCTGCTCGGCGCGCTGGCGCTCACCGACGGCCCGGTCGCCCGCGTCCTGGGCACCCCGCGCCTGCGGCACGGCGGGCGCATCTCGTACGCCCTGTACCTCGTGCACTTCCCGCTGATCGAGATGGCGCTCGTCGCCATGACGCGCATCCCCGCGCTCGCCCCGGACACGGCCGCGGCCGCCCTGCTCGTGCCCCACCTCGCGGTGGCGTCGGTGCTGCTCGCGCACCTCGCCTACCGCTGGGTGGAGGAGCCCGCGCAGGCCTGGATGCGGGACAAGGACCCGTCGCGGCGCCGGGGTAGCGCGCGCCGCGACGTCGCGGAGGTCCGTCGACCGGAGGCCACCCCGCACTCCGGTGGACGGACGGTCGGGCGGCGTGGGGGCAGCCACGCCGTCCGACCGGCAGCGGCCACGGCCGTCGCGGCACCGACGACCCCCTCCTTGCGCGCGGCCTGAGCTCACGAGGGCAGGAGGCGCACCTCGGTCCGCCGACGGGCCAGGTACCGCTGCTCGGTGGCGTTCGTGGTCAGGGCCAGCGCGTCGCCGTAGGCCCCGGCCGCCTCGCCGGTCCGTCCGAGCCGGGCGAGCACGTCCGCCCGGGCCGCCGGGAGGTAGGGGTAGCCCGCCAGGTCGGGCGCGAGGGCGTCGATCTCGCGCAGCACCTCGTCGAGGTCGGCGTGCTCGAGCCGGCTGCGCGCCGCCGCGCGGTTGAGCGCGACCACGGGTGACGGCCAGCGCCGCATGAGCGCGTCGTAGGTCGTCACGATCTGCGCCCACGCGGTGTCCGACCAGCTCGGGGCCGTCGCGTGCAGCCCGGCGACGGCGGCCTGCAGGGCGAACCGGCCGTGCCGCGGGTGCCGCAGCGCCGCCGTCGCGAGGACGAGGCCCTCCCGGATCAGCGCGCGATCCCACCGCGACCGATCCTGGTCGGCGAGCAGGACGAGGTCGCCGTCGGAGGTCGTCCGGCTCGGCCCGCGGGCCTCGGTGAGCAGGACGAGCGCGAGGAGCGCCCGCGGCTCGGGCTCGTCGGGCAGGAGCCGGACGAGCATCCGGGCCAGCTCCGTGGCGCGCTCGGTGAGCCCGTCGTCGCGCAAGGCCCCGTGGGCTGCGACATGCCCGGCGGTGTAGGCGAGGTGCACGACGGTCAGCACGGTGTCCAGCCGGTCCGGCAGGTCCTCCTCGGGCGGGACGCGGAACGGGATGCGCGCCGTCGCGATCTTCTGTTTCGCGCGGGTGATCCGGCGGGCGACCGCCGCCTCGCTCGTGAGGAGGACGGCGGCGATCGCCGGGACGTCCACCCCACAGACGAGGCGGAGCGTCAGCGCCACCTGCGACTCGCGGGCCAGCGCCGGGTGGCAGCAGGTGAAGACGAGCCGCAGCGGGTCGGTCGGCGGCGGATCGTCCTCGTCCGCACCGCCCGGCACCACCAGCAGCGGGAGCTTGCGGGCCAGGACCGCGTCGCGACGCAGACGGTCGAGCGCGATCCGGCGGGCCGTCGTGGTCAGCCACCCCGCCGCGTTGTCCGGCGGGGTGGCCGGCCAGCTCGCCAGGGCGCGCTCGAACGCCTCCTGCGTGCAGTCCTCGGCCAGGTCGAGGTCACGGGTCAGCCGGGCCGTGGACGCGACCACCACGGGCCAGGCCCGGCGGAAGACCTCGTCGAGCGCCGCCATCACACGCCGTCGGGCATCTCCATCACCGGGCGCACCTCGATGGTCCCGGCCGGGCACACCGCCGCGAGGTGCAGCGCGACATCGAGGTCGGGGGCCTCGATGACGTAGAAGCCGCCGAGGGCCTCCTTGGTGTCGGCGAAGGGGCCGTCGGTGACCAGGGGGTCACCCTGGCCACGGCGCACGGTGCTCGCGGTCGACGACCGCTCGAGCGCCTCCCCGCCGACCACGCTCGCCCCGGCCTCGACCACGGCGGTCATGAACTCCTCGTGCAGCCGGAACTCGTCGACCACGCCCTGCTCGTCGACGGTGTCGTGCCAGTCCTCGGCGTCGTACATCAGGAACACGTAGCGCGCCACGGCGTCGCTCCTCCCACATCCGTCCGGTGCTGTCGTCATCCTGACGAACGACGGGCCCCGGATCGGACACCGCGACCGAACCAGACGGCCGAACTAGACGGGCAGGCGACGGAAGATCGGGCGCGGAATGTGGCGCAGGACGGTCATGACCGCGCGCAGCGGGGCGGGCGCCCAGACCTGCTCCTTGCCCGACGACACCGCCGAGACGATGACGTCGGCGACCTTCTCCGGGGTGGTCGAGAGCGGCGCGGGCGACAGGCCCTCGGTCATCTTCGTGTGCACGAAGCCGGGACGGACGACCGTGACGCCGATGCCCTCGCCGCGCAGCGCCTCGGTGAGCCCGGTGTAGAACGCGTCCAGCCCGGCCTTCGTCGAGCCGTAGACGAAGTTGGAGCGCCGGGCGCGCTCGGCGGCCACCGACGACAGCGCCACGAGGTGCCCGTGGCCCTGGCGGCGGAACTCCGCGGAGAGCGCGACGCCCACCGACACGGCGGCGACGTAGTTGACCTCGGCGAGCTCGACGGCGACGTCGATGTCCTGCCAGGCCTTCTCCTGGTCGCCGAGCAGGCCGAACGCCACGATGGCGACGTCGATGTCGCCGCCGGCGAAGGCCTTGCGGACGGCCTCGGTGTGCACGGCCGCGTCGCGGGCGTCGAACTCGACGGTCTCGACCGTCGCGCCGGCACGCGTGAGACGCGCCGCGGCGTCGGCGAGCCGCGGCGACTGGCGCCCGGCCAGCACCACGCGCACCGGGCCGCCCTCGAGGTACTTCTCAGCGGTGGCGAGGCCGATCTCCGACGTGCCGCCCAGCAGCAGCAGCGACGAGGGATGGCCGACAGCGTCGATCATGGTTCTCCTCAGGAGGTGAGCCGGAGGCGGCGCGACATGTCCGAGGCGAACACCCCGTCGGGGTCGGCGGCGTCGCGGACCTTGCGCCACTCGTCCAGCCGCGGGTACATGGCGGCGAAGGTGTGGGGATCGGTGCGCGAGTCCTTGGCGGTGTACAGGCGACCGCCCATGGCCAGCACGCGCTCGTCGAGGGAGCGGCAGAAGGCGCCGAGCCCGTCGACGATCGGGAAGTCGACGCAGATGTTCCACCCCGGCATGGGGAAGGACAGCGGCGCGCGGTTGCCCTCGCCGAACTTCTTGAAGACGTTGAGGAACGAGACGTGCCCGGACTCGGCGATGTCGCGCACGATCGCCCGGAACTCGGCCTCGGCGTCCAGCGGGACGATGAACTGGTACTGCAGGAAGCCCTTCGACCCGTACGCCCGGTTCCAGTCCCCGAACAGGTCGAGGGGGTGGTAGAAGGCCGTCAGGTTCTGGATCTGGCCCCGCTTGTTCTTCGTCTTGCGGTAGTACAGCTCGCCGATCGCCGAGAACGTCAGCTTGTTGGCCAGGCCGTTCGGGAAGACGTCGGGCAGGTTCGCGAGCGTCGGGGCGTCGAACTTCAGGGGGTCGCTGCGGAGCTTCGCGGGCAGCTCGTCGAGCCGGGCCAGCGAGCCCCGTCCGAGCGCCGCGCGCCCCAGCCCCGCCCCCGTGGAGATCGAGTCGAACCACGCCGACGAGTAGTCGTAGGCCTCGTCCGAGCCGTCGGAGAAGCGCTCGATGGTCTCGTCGAGGTTCGCGGTACGTTCGGTGTCGGCGACGAAGTAGGCGGTCTCGGTCTTCGTCATCCGGATCGTCGCCCGGAGGATCACCCCGGTCAGGCCGATGCCGCCGACCGTGGCCCAGAACAGCTCGGACTCCACGCCGTCCGGCTCGAGGCGGCGGACCTCCCCGGTGCCCGTGAGCAGGTCCATCGACACGACGTGCTGGCCGAAGCTGCCCGCCGAGTGGTGGTTCTTGCCGTGGATGTCGTTGGCGATCGCGCCGCCGATGGTGACCTGGCGGGTGCCCGGCAGCACCGGCACCCAGAGCCCGAAGGGCAGGGCGACGCGCATGAGGCGATCGAGGGAGACGCCGGCGTCGAGATCGACCAGCCCGGTCTCCGCGTCGACGGAGTGGATGCGGTCGCGGGCGGTCATGTCGAGGACGAGACCGCCCGCGTTCTGCGCGGTGTCGCCGTAGGAACGCCCGAGGCCGCGGGCGATGACCCCTCGCTGCCCGGCTCCGGCGATCGCCTCCGCCAGTGCCTCGGTGGAGGCGACCTCGTCGCCCGAGAGCACGGTGGCCCGACTCGGGGCGGTGCGCGCCCACCCGGCGAGCGTCTTCACGGAGCGAGGCATCCCGCGCGAGTCTAGGGGGTGTCCAGGACGGGGATTCCCGCGCGTCCCGTCCGGGTCCAGCCGGCGACGGTCTCCTCGCCGACCTGCGGCGACAGGGCCCCGAGGGGCAGGCGCGGCACCCAGCGCGCGAGGCCGACGGCGTCGCGGGTCGGGTCGCCGTCGAGGTACACCGGCAGGCGGATCTCCTCGACCAGCAGGCGCGGGGTGAGGAACGGGCCGCCGGTGGTCGGGGCGACCTCGATCTCGCCGGTGTCGGCGAGGCCGGGCGGGGTCACGCGCCAGGGCGGGATGCCCGCCGTCCCCCCGGTGAGCGGCGGCGGGGTGAGGCACCCGAAGGCGAAGGCCACGGGCCAGTCGACGAGCGCGGTGCTGCCCGGGGGGACGACGTCGTCGAACGGCACCGTGCGCGGCACCCGGGGCAGGCTGACGGCGACCGGGAGGTCGGGCGTGCGCCCGACGGGCGTCGCGGTCCGGGCGTCCTCGGCGTCGCGGGCCGCGCTGGTCGCCCGCACCCGGACCAGCGTCGTGCCCTCGGGGGCGAGCGCCCGGAGGTCCCGCGGGGCGACGCCGCTCATCGGCCCGCTCGGGGTCTCGGCGATCGGTGCCTCGCCCGGCGAGGCCGCGAACTCGAGGACCACCGAGCCCGCCGACACCGACCCGCTCGCGGTGACGACCACGGGCGCACGCCGCTCGCGCGCCTCGGGCGGCAGCACGAACCAGTCCGACCGCAGCTGCGCCGGGCCCTCGTCCGGCGACGTCACCGGCGCCGCCCACCCCGGCAGCTCCGCACCCCCGATCGCCAGCGGCACCGCGGCAGGCGTCTGCGGGGAGGTGGGCACGAACCGCGCACCCAGTGCAAGCCCTGCGTCCTCGCTTGCACTGGGTGCCAGGAAATCCGCTTCGTCGATCGAGCGCGGACCGGGGACCAGCACACCCGCCCGGGGGTCGGTCTCGACCGCGAGGTCCGAGGCCAGCCCGCAGGGGTCGCCGCGCAGGGCCGCGAGGGAGTCCGAGCCGTAGCTGAACGTCCCGCGCCGGTCGGCGGTGACCTTGAGGAACGAGCCGCCCTCCAGCGCGATCACCGCGATCACGAGGATCAGCGCCACCGTCCCCGGCGCCAGCACCCGGGCCAGCCGGCGGGGCGCCCGCCCACGCACGGCCACGAGCACGCCGAGCACCAGCGTGCCGACGATCGTCACGGGCAGCGCGACGTCGCCCAGCGCCACGCGGGCGATCTGCGGCGGGATGTCGTTCCAGAACACGCCCCACGCCGAGGCCCACGCCCACTGGTTGTAGCCGATGAGCACGAGCGTCGTGACGAGCCCGAGCCCGCCCAGCACGACGACGAGGGCGGGCCCGCGCAGCCGCGCGACCGACGCCACGACCCGCGGCGACCAGAGCACCACGAACAGCGTCAGCACCGCGGTGCCGACGCCCGCGAGCTCGCCGAAGTGCAGCGTCCACTTCGTCGGGCTGACGATCAGGGTCACCGGCCCGAGCGCCGTGACGGCGAGCAGCCGGCGCGCCGGACCGACCGCGACCCCGGCGCGCACCCGGGCCGCGAGCAACGCCCACGCGACGGCGGCGAGCGCGAGCAGGGTCAGCAGCACCGCGAGCCGCGCCCCGATCCCGCCCTGCACGTTGCCCGGCTCCAGGAGCGATGAGTAGCGCGACAGCTCCTGCCACCACGGCTGCCCGCCCCCGACGAGCTGGCGCACCCGCGTGGCCTCGAGCAGCCCGGCGAGCGACTGGTCGGCGGCCATCGGCAGCACGGCGACGGTCAGCCCGGCCACGACGACGAGCGTGCGGGTCCACCCCTCCCGCGCGCCGAGCCCCGCCCGCGACAGCGCGGGCAGCGCCACGAGCAGCGGTGCGAGGCCCAGCAGCGCGCCCGGCGTCAGCGCCACCGTGAACCCGGCGACCACCCCGGCCCCGAGCAGCGGCAGGAGCGCCCGCGTGGCCACGGCCCGCTCCACGCAGACCCACACGGCCAGCACGCCCAGCGCGAGCCACGGCTCGGGGCGCAACGAGAGCCCGAACGGCAGCCACCACGCCGCGAACGCCGCCGCGGCGACCCACGTTGTCGCCGGCCGGCGCAGGGCCGGACTGACGCGGGGCAGGGCGTGGCGGCGCAGCAGGAGCCAGATCAGCAGCCCGAGCACGGTCGCGGGGACGCGCAGCCACAGCACCGACGGCGCGCCGGGCGCCAGCTCCGCCCAGGCCCGCGTGATCTCGTAGAACCAGCTGAACGGCGCCTCGGGCGCGTTGAGCCAGCGGTAGACGTTGCCGGTGAAGCCGCTGGAGTCGCGTGCCCGCAGGATGCCCGCGATGTAGCCGTCGTCGACCGTCGCGGGCCCCACCACCGCCCACCCGGCGAGCCCGAGTGTCACCACCGCGTCGACCGGCCGCGGCCGCGGCCGACGAGGACGGGCGAACGACCGCCCGTCGCGTCGCCACGCGCCGGCGACCATCCCGGCGAGCCCGACCAGCACCCCCAGCCCGAGCAGGTACTTCAGCACGCCCGGGGTGGTCTGGAAGCGCGTGTCGGTGCGGAGCGACAGGGACAGACCGTCGGTGCCCGGCGCCCCGGTGACCACCGCGGCCACCACGGGACGGACGTCGCCCTCGCGGGACGCGACGACCCGGCCGTCGAGGAGGACGGCCGTGGCCGACGGCGTCGACGCCACGCCCAGCGTGCACGGCCCACGCGGCAGGGCCACGGCGGCGAGGGCCTCGCCGTTGCTCGTCACCAGCGCGCCGCCCGGCACCGGCCGGACGGTCAGCCCGCCGACGGGCGCGGACGGGGTGCCCGGCGGCGTGGTGGCCAGCGTCGTCGCCCCGGGCGGTGTGGCGGCGAGCGCGTCACAGCTCACCGAGGCGTCCAGCGCCACCGGCTGGTAGGGCATGAGCGGCAGTGCGACCGCGGTCTGCGTCGGCGCCTGCGGCCACGTGAACGTCACGACGGGCTGCGTCACGGGCGCGAGCGGGAACGCGATCGCGCACAGCAGCGTGAGCACGGCCGAGGCCAGGAGGAGCCCGGGACCCTGCCTGACGAGCCGGGGCGGGGTCGTCTCAGCCGAGGTACTCACGCCCCGAGTACTCCTCGGACGCCAGCGTCGCGAACCGCTCGAGGCCGCCGCGGGAGAGCTGGTCGACGCGGAGGTCGTAGCCGTCGGTCGGGTGGTCGTAGACGATCCGCTCGACGGTGCCCCACGGCAGCGCGGGCACCCCGCCGTCGGGGACCGCGGAGAACGGGCGCACCGTGGCCCAGGTCCGCTCCGACTGCACCATCGTGCCGCCCCACGACTCGTAGGTCGGGTTGGTGAGGATGAACTCGGGCGTGTTCTCGGCGGCGTTGAGACGCAGGGTCGGGGTCGGGGCGATGCCGTCCTGGACCGACACCTGGTCGACGCAGGGCCAGAGCACGACCGAGAGCTGGTCGGCGAACGCCCCGCCGGCGACCACGTCGGGGTCCGGGCGGGCGGCGGCGGCCACGAGGTTCCCCACCGGCTGCATGCGGGCCAGGTGCGGCGACGCGACCGCGAGGGCGCTCTCGGGTCCCGCGACGCGGTCCTCGACCACGACCCGCGCCGCGGTCGGCCTGCTGCCCGGGAGCTGCACCGGGACCTCCTGCCACTGGCGGGCGGTGAACCCGCCGACGGGCGTCGCCACCACGGACTCGGCCTCGACCGGCGCGCTCGGGTCACCCGAGCCGAACTGGACGACGACGCGCTGGCGGTCGGGGTCGTTGCCCGCGACGGGGACGACGAGGTGGGTCGGCGCCTCGGGGTCGATCGGGTCGGTGACGGGCAGCGGGAACCAGCCGGTGGTCAGGGTGCCGAGCCCGGTGACGCCGGGCGGCGGGGTGGTGGGGTCGGCGCCGGGCACGAGCTCGACCTGGTCGTGCCAGACCTGTCCGGGGTTGGGCGCCGGAACGGGCGAGGGGTCGTCCGCCGCGAGGGCGAAGTCGCCGGTCCGGGCGTCCGGGGTCGTGGGTGTCCCGACGTCCTGACGGGTCCGGGCCATCACCGTGGCCGCCTCGCCCAGACCGCACGCGCGTCCGGTCAGCGCCTGCATCTGGCTGCCCGCGACGCTCCAGCCCGCGCCCTGCCACACGGGCGCGAGCACCATCACCGCGATCAGCAGCCCGACCAGGACCGTCGTGGCGGTGACGAGCACCGCGCGCTCGGGGGTCACGCCGTACGTGCGCTTCTTCGCGCGGCGCCGCCACCACAGCCAGCCGGAGGCGACCGCCGCGACGAGCAGCCACCACCAGACGTCGCGCAGGTAGAACTGGTCCCAGTGCGGGGCGAACTGCTCGAGGTCGAGCATCGAGATCTCGGTGTCGAGGTGGTCGCCGAAGGGCTGGCCGCGGTCGCTGTAGGGCTTCCAGGTGTTGGGTCCGGCGAACCCGAGCACGGCCGCGCCGCTGATGAGCAGGACCGACGCCCCGGTCACGAGCGCGCCGGCGCGGCGGGGCAGGGGCGAGCGCAGCAGCGTCAGCGCGAGCAGCACGGTGGCCGGTGCCGCGACCGCCCCGAAGTGGTTGACCCACTTCGTCGGCCCGAGCGCCAGCAGGCCCAGCGCGACGGCGGTGGTGACGGCGGCGGCGAGGGTGGCGTCGCGCAGTCGGCCGCCGGCCGGACCGCGTCCGCTGCCGATCGACACGACGACCAGGAGCACCACCGTGAGCAGCACCGGCAGCCGGCGTCCCCACGTGCCGGTCTCGATCATCGTCCGGTAGTGGGCCCACTCCTCGTACCAGGGGAAGGTCAGGTAGTACCAGCTGTGGACGGCGGTGGCCTCGATGACGTCACCGAGGGTGGCGTCGCCGAAGCCGATCGGGATCGCGATGGTCCCGGCGGCGATCACGGCTCCCGCGGCGCCGAGCCGCGAGCGCCAGCCGCGGGCCACGAGCCAGCGCCACAACCACGGCAGCGCGACGACCACGGGCGCGGCGGCCACCAGCCCCGACGGTGAGACGCTCACCGCGAGCGCGGCGAGGGCCGTCGCCGGGATCAGGGGGCCGACGGCCTGGCGCCGGCGCGCGAGCTCGGCGAGCACGAGCACACCCGCGGACAGCGGGACGATCACGACCTCGGGCCGCAGCGCCATCCCGTACGGCAGCCACCAGGCGAGGTGCGCGAGCAGCAGCGCCCAGGCGACACCGGGCAGACGTCCGGAGCGGCCGAGCAGGGTGACCAGCAGGATCCGCAGCAGCCACCACGTCAGCAGCCCGAGCAGCAGCGGCAGCAGGCGCATCCACAGCAGACCCCAGCCCGGCAGCCCGATCGCCACGCCGAGGTGGCCCCAGAGCGCCATGAGGTACTGCGACAGCACGAACGGGTTCTCCGTCGTGTTGAACATGTAGATCTGGTTGCCGATGTAGCCCGTCGGCGTCGCGGCCCTGGCCATCGCCGTGTACCAGGAGTCGTCGTTCTGCAGCGGCCCGAGCACCACCCACGCCACGGAGACGAGCACCACGACGGCGTCCGTCGGGTGGAACCGTGGTCGTTCGAGGCCGGGTCCGCGGCCGCGCCACCGTCGCACCGCCATCCACAGCGTCGCCGCCAGCGCGAGCGCGTGGAGCACGAGCAGGACGAGCTTGAGGGTGCTCGGGAAGGACGAGTAGCGGTCGTCGGTGTGCACGGTCGCGGCGAGGCCCGGCGTCCCCGGCGCCTCCGTGGCGAGCTCGGCGACCTGCGGCACGAGCGCGCCGGGCCGGTCGACGAGCAGCTGCCCGTCGCGCTCCACCCGCGTCCCCGCCTGGTCGGCGACGATCCGGTAGGTGCAGTCACCCAGCGGGAGCAGCTCGTCGAGCACCGTGGCGCCCGAGCTCGTGATGACGACGCGCCCGCCGCTCGTGCCGGCCGTCAGTCCCCGCCCGGGCGTGCCGGCGGACTCCGGCTGGGTGCGCAGTGCGTCGCCGCCGGGTCGCAGCGCCGCGCACGGCACGTCGGCGGTCATGCTCAGCGGGCGGTAGGGCGTCAGCGGCAGGCTCGTCGACGCGGCCGGGGTGCCGGCCTTCGGCCAGGTGACGACGGGGTCGTCCGCGACGACCGGCGCCAGCGGGATCGCGAGCCCGAGCACGACGGTGAGCGCCGCGAGGGCCGCGAGCCACCAGCCGGCCGCGCGCGAGCCACCACGCCGCCCCGGACCGGACTCGTCGCCGGGGGCGTCGGGAGCCGGGCCCGGCCGGCTCTCCTGCGCTGCCACCACGGCCATGGGTTGCGACGATATCGACGCGCTCCCGGTGCACCCCGACGAGGTCGCGCTCCCGGGCCCGTCGGCGGGTACCCGCCGCCATGACCAAGGGCGCTGCGGACTACGCGAAGGACTACACCCGCCCCGAACTGCGCGAACGCCTCAAGGAGGAGATCAAGCAGTCGGACAAGGGTGGGGCACCCGGGAAGTGGTCGGCCCGCAAGAGCCAGCTGCTCACCCAGGAGTACGAGAAGCAGGGGGGTGGCTACGAGCACCCCGACCGGCCCACCGACGCCCAGCGCAGCCTCGAGCAGTGGACCGACGAGCAGTGGCAGACCGCCGACGGCTCCACCGACGCGCGCGGCGAGGGCGAGACCGACCGCTACCTACCGAAGAAGGCCTGGGAGGAGATGTCCGACGACGAGAAGGAGGAGACCCGCGAGCGCAAGCGGGAGGCCTCGAGGAAGGGCGAGGGCGACGTCCCCAACACGGAGAAGGCGAAGACCGCCCGCAAGGAGGCCCACCTCGACGAGATGACGGCGGACGACGCGGTGAAGGAGGCGCGCTCCCTCGACCCGTCCACCGCGCAGCAGGCCCTCGAGCACGAGCGCGAGCACCGCGACCGCACGACCGTCGAGAAGCAGCTGCAGAAGCAGGCCGACAAGGGCTGACCCGGCGGGGCCGCTCCGTGGTGTCCGGCGCTGCCTCGTACCCTCGAACCATGACCGCGGCCGAGACCGGCGAGCGCCCCGCCCCTCTGGGGCTCAAGGCGCAGCTCGTGCGCTTCGTGGCGATCGGCGCCGTCGCCGCCGGCGTCGACCTCGGCGTCTACGCGGGGCTCCTCGCCCTCGGCGTCTGGGCGCCGCTGGCCAAGGCGGTGTCGTTCATCCTCGGCACCACGACGGCCTACCTGCTCAACCGCCGCTTCACCTTCGCCTCGTCCTCCGGCGGCGCGGGCAAGTTCCTCGGCTTCGTGCTGCTCTACGGCTCGACCTTCGCGGTCAACGTCGGCGTCGCCACCCTCGTGCTGTACGTCATGGGCGCGCCCTCGGTCGACCCGGGCGTCCTCGCCGGCTTCCTGTCCTGGTTCATCGCCCAGGCCTGCGCGACGACGATCAACTTCGTCGTCATGCGCACCGTGATCTTCCGCGACTGAGAAGCAGCGAACGCGCTGTTCGCTGCTTCTAGGCGTACGAACTCCCCGTTCGCGCGAGGGGCACCTCCCGCATGATCGGGAGGGCTCGGTGCCTGCCGAACGTGCCCCTCGCCGATGAACCGGCGGCGCGAACGGGGACTTCGCGCGCATAGAAGCAGCGAACAGCGCGTTCGCTGCAACCCAGAGCAGCCCCGGCTCAGCGCTCCGGCGACGGCGTCCCCGGCGGCGGGTCGCCGATGGGGCCGGGGGTGAAGGTCCCCGAGATCGTCCGCTCGCCGCGGGTGACCACCGGCGCGGAGGCGTTCGGGGTGTACGGGTCGAGGCGCTCGACGATGCCCCAGTCGCGCTGGGGCTGGCCCTCGAGATAGGTCGGCAGCTCGGTGCGGCGTTCGAGGATCTCGATCCACCCCAGCGGCCCGCCGGCGTTGGACGACGACCAGTTCACGCCACCCGGGCGCAGCTGGCTCGCGTCGCCGATGAGGCGGTAGCGGGCGACCTCGGCGATGCCATCGCGCACCTCGAACGGCCGCAGGCAGGGGCTCGCGAACTGCACGGGCCACTCCAGGTAGCCCGGGTTCTCCGGCCCGAGGATCTGGGTCAGCGGCACGAGCTGGGGGCCGCGCATCGGCGCGATCGCGAGCCACCCGTCGGGGCCCAGCGCGCGGTCCTGCGCGATCAGCCGCACCTCGTCGGCCTGGGCGCCGGGGCCACCGGCGAGGTTGAGCCGGATCTCGCGCCACCCCGGCTCGCCGAAGCGGCCGTCGTCGACCGGCTGCTGGCCGAGCACCCGCACGCGCCCGTCGGGCAGGCGGTCGGCGAACTGGATCGTCAGGAAGTTGCCGCCGTTGAGCCGTCCGGCGACGGACAGGACGAGCGGCGTGGTGCCCGCACGGATCTCGTCGTCGAGCGAGTACCAGTCGGTGCGCAGGACGCCGGTGCCCGTGCCGGCCGCGTCGTAGGAACCGATCGCCTGGTCGGCGAGGCCGTTGCGCAGCGAGTACTCGTAGCCCGAGACCCCGGTGCCGCCGCCGACCGGCGGGGTCGCGCCGGCGGCGGTGAACCCGCTGTTGCCGGGCTGGGGGTCGACGAGCTGCGCCTCCGGAGCGGACGCGGGCACGGTGTTCGCGGGCAGCGGTGCCGGGGTCGGCCGGCCCGGGGTGGCCGCCCCGGGGGTGGTGGACGTCGTCGGCGGCGTCGTGGTCGTCGTCCCACCGCCGTCGGTGCCGCCCGCGCCCTCACCGGCCGACGACCCCGAGCCGGCCCCGTCGGCGGGCGCGGGCGTCGGGGTCGGCGTGGCCGGGGCGACGGTCGGCAGCACGCCGGAGGCGGCGGTGATCCCGGTCGGCGCCGGCGCGGTCGGCAGGACACCGGCGACCGTCGAGCCCTCGACGCGGACCCGGTCGGCGAGGCCACAGCTGTCGCCGAAGGGGTGGTCGAGCACGTCGCCGCCGAGCGAGAAGCTGCCGGCCTGCGCCTCGATCCCGTCGGTCATCGAGACCACCTCGAACACGAGGAGCCCGGCACACACCAGCGCGATCGGCGCCGAGCCGATGCGCAGGGCACGGGCGCGCCGCTCGACGCTCGACCCGCCGCGGGTCGCCCGCAGCTTGTCGAAGGCGTCCTTCGGCGGGGCGAGCACCGCGCCGACGGCGGCCGAGGCGGCCGAGGGCTTGGCGTCCTCGTCCTCCGGCGGCCGCGGCACGCCGCGCACGTGCTCGATCCCGGCGGCCGCCAACAGGATCACCGACACCGCGAGGCACAGCGAGTAGACCGGCCAGGGCTCGACGAGGCCGTAGCCGAAGGGCCAGCCGTCCCAGAAGGGCGGGCCGCCGTTGAACGGCACGCCCCAGTTGTTCGTGTACCACCAGGTGTTCGGGCCCGTGAACGCCAGCGCCAGGATCGCGAACAGGGCGGCCAGGAAGAGCAGGCGGTTGCGGCGCGAGCGCAGCACGTCCGACGACGTCGCCAGCGCCGTCAGCGCGGCGATGCCGGCGCCGAGGGCGGCGAACGCGCCGAAGTGGTGGGTCCACTTCGTCGGGGTCAGCGCGAGCACGGCGAACGCGATCACCGAGGAGCCGATGAGTCGCTGCGACGGGCCGAGCGCGGCGCCGGCGATCTTGTCGCGACGCAGCAGCACCACCATGCAGACGACGATCCCGAGGATCAGCAGCAGCACCGGGAACCGGCGCGCGAGCGAGCCGTCGGCCGCCGTCCCGAACAGCGACTGGTAGCGCACGACCTCCTGGAACCACGTCCAGTTCGGCCCGAGCAGCGTGCGCAGGCGCGTCGCCTCCCAGACGGCGGCCCAGGTCTGGTCGGAGTAGATCGGGACGAGCACGAGCAGCCCGGCCGCCGAGACCGGTGCGAGCACCGGGAGCCAGCCGCCGAAGCGCACGCGCTCGATCACCAGGCGCCACAGCGGGCGGGCCGCGGCGAGGAACGGCGCGACGGCGATGAGCCCCGTCGGCGTCGCCGCCACCGCGAACGCCGCGGCGAGCAGCCCCAGCGCCACCGGCGCCAGGCGGCGGGTCGCGACGCCGCGCTCGACGGCGCAGAAGGCGAGCAGGGCGGCGATCACCACGACCGGCTCGGGGCGCAGCCCGTTGTTGTAGGGCAGCCAGAAGGCGAGGAACACGCCTGCGGCCGCCCAGGCCGCTGCCTTCGACCGCCGGACCTGCTGGCCCAGCCGCGGCAGCATCTCGCGGCTGATGAGGATCCAGGAGGCGATCCCCATGACCAGCGACGGCAGCCGCATCCACAGGATCGAGTCGCCGAGGCGGATCCACAGCGCGTAGAGCTCGTAGAACCAGCCGAACGGCGCCTCGGGGACGTTGAACCAGCGGTAGTAGTTGCCGATGTAGCCCGCCGACTCCCGCGCCCGGGCGATGCCCAGGATGTAGCCGTCGTCGGAGGTCTGGCTGCCGATCACCGCCCACACCGCGAGCACGACGGTGACGACGGCGTCGCGGCTGGTGGGCCACCACCAGCGCTTGGGCGCAAGGCGCGGCGCGCGACGGCCCGCGCGCACGTCGAGGGCGTGCAGGGCCCAGACGCCGCCGCCCGCGGCCAGCACCGCCAGGAGCCCGGCGAGGATCTTCAGCGTCGTCGGGCTGGTCTCGAAGCGGGTGTCCGGGATGATCGACACCGCGACGCCCGCGACGTCGTCACGGTCCTGGTCGAGGTCGGAGTAGATGCCGACGACCTGGGGGCGGGCGTCGAACGGCAGCCGGATCTCCTGCCCGATGCCGAGGTCGACGAGCGTGGAGCCGGCGTCCGAGACGATCCGCACCGTGCAGTCGCCGGGCGGGACCGCGGCGGTGGCCATCTGCTGCCCACGGTCGTTGAGGACGAGCTGCCCGTTCTCGACGGTGAGGCGCATGCCGACCGAGGGGCCGTCCGGCGAGAGGGGCGGGTAGGTCGAGAGCACGTTCGCCGCCGGGCCGGTGCGGCCGTCGAGGTCCTGGATCGCCCGGCAGGGGACGGTGACGCTCATCGTCTCGGGCCGATAGGCCACCAACGGGGCGTCGACCGGACGGGTGCCGGTGGTCGCGCTCGGCCACGAGATCGTGGCGGTCTCCTGCACGACGGGCAGGAACGGGAAGAGCAGCGCCAGCACCGTGCCGAACAGGCCGAGACCGACCGCCGTGAACCGCAGCCATCGCGGACCCCGGGTCGGACGATCCCCGTCCGGGGTCTCGGAGTCGCCGCTGCCCGGGCGCGCCGGGCTGACGGCCTGTTCCGAGGTCAGCACGCGGCGAGGTTAGTCCGGGCGCCGGTGGGCACCGTGAGGTGGACCATGCTGAGGCTCATCGATCGGGTGACCCCTGGGTCGGGAGGGACGTCAGCGACGCAGGAAGCGCTCGCGACGTCCGAGACGGACCAGTGACAGCCACTCGCGCAGCCCGGCGGGGTCCCGGCGGGAGACGAGGAAGTACCAGGCGAAGCGCAGGTGCTCGATCGCCCCGAACCGCCGTAGACCCGGCTGGGCGAGCAGATAGCCACGGTTGCGGTACGTGTAGTAGCGCTTCGTGGCATCGCCCGGATCCTGGGCGTGCAGGCGTCCGCCGAGCATCGGCTTGAACTCGGCGGAGCCGTCGGGGTGCACGTAGGCGGTGGTGAGGCAGATGCCGTAGGGCAGCCCGGAGCGGGCCAGCCGGCGGTGGACCTCGACCTCGTCCCCGCGGACGAACAGGCGAAGATCCGGCACCCCGATGACGTCGAGGGTGCTCGCGCGGAACAGTGCGCCGTTGAACAGGTGCGCGATGCCGGGCAGCAGCTCGTCGTCCCCGTACGCGGCGAGCTCGCTGCGGCGCCGCATCCAGTGCAGGCCCTGGCGCAGCGGGAACGCCAGACGGTCGGGGTCGTCGATGTCCGCGATCACCGGGGAGACCTCGGCCAGCCCGCGCCTGCGGGCGACGTCGAGGAGGGTCGCCAGCACGTGCTCGTCGACGGGCCTCCCGTCGTCGTCGGCCAGCCAGAGCCAGTCGGTGCCCCGCGCCAGCGCGGTGAGCATCCCGAGCGCGTAGCCGCCGGCGCCGCCGAGGTTGTGGTGCGACGGCAGGTAGGTGACGGGGAGCCCGCAGTTCTCGACGACCTCGCGGGTCGCCTCGTCGGGGCCGTTGTCGACGACGATGAGGTGGTCGGGCGGGCGGGTCTGCTTCGCGACCACCGCGAGCCCGTCGACGAGCAGGTCGGCCCGGTGCCGGGTGACGACGACGGCCGTCACGGTCTCCCCGTCGATGTGACCGTCGACCTGACCCTCGGGGCTCATCCGCCGGTCACGCTCGCCCGCTCGAGGCGCTCGATCGTCTCCTGGCTGAGGTTCTCGAACACGTCGCGGCCCTTGTAGTGGCTGACGACGTCGCGGAGCGAGCCCTGCTCGCGGATGACCCCGCCGTCCATCCAGATCGCGGTGTCGCAGAGCTCGACGAGGAACTCGTCGGAGTGCGAGGCGAACACGAGCATCCCGGAGCGCCCGACGAGGTCGCGCAGCCGGTCGCGCGCCTTCTCGAGGAACGCCGCGTCGACCGCGCCGATGCCCTCGTCGAGGATCAGGATCTCCGGGTCGATCGAGGTGACGACGCCGAGCGCGAGCCGCACCCGCATGCCGGTCGAGTAGGTGCGCAGCGGCATGTTCAGGTAGTCGCCGAGCTCGGTGAACTCGGCGATCTCGTCGACCCGGCGCTCCATCTCGCGGCGGCTCATGCCGAGGAAGAGCCCGCGGATGAGGATGTTCTCGTAGCCGGAGATCTCCGGGTCCATGCCGACCGCGAGGTCGAAGACCGGCGCCACCCGGCCGTGGATGCTCGCCCGTCCGCGCGTCGGCTCGTAGATGCCGGCGAGCAGGCGCAGCAGGGTCGACTTGCCGGCGCCGTTGTGCCCGACGAGCCCGACGCGGGCGCCCTCGCCGAGCGTCAGGTCGATGTCGCGCAGGGCCTCCACCACGGGGACCTTCTGATCGCTGATCCGCCCGCCTGCGCGGCCGAGGACGGACTTCTTGAGCGACCTGTTCTTGGCGTCGAAGATCGGGAACTCGACGCTGGCCCCTCGGACCTCGATGCTGACCATGGCGCTCACACCCAGTACGCGACGCGGGAGCGGTAGTTGCGCAGCGCGATCAGCGCGAGCGACCACCCGATGACGGTGATCCCGCCGGCCACCGCCCAGTGCGTCCAGCTCTGCACCTGGCCCACGAGCGGGGCCCGGAAGATCTCGATGAAGTGGTAGAAGGGGTTCAGCTTCGCCAGGAACTCGATGATCGCCTTCGGGCTGCCGGGCGCACCGCCGGTCAGCAGGTCCGTCGTCCAGATGATCGGCGTCATGGTGAAGAACAGCTGCATGAAGCTGCCCACCACCGGCGGGATGTCCCGGAAGCGCGCGGAGATGATCCCGAACAGCAGGGTCACCCACAGGCCGTTGATGACGATCAGCACGAAGGCCGGGATCGCCATCAGCGCCCACCAGCTCAGGCCGGGGTGGACGATGGCGGACGGGTTGTTGTTGACCATGGTGTACGGCTGGTCGAGCTGACGGAAGAAGATCGCCAGCACGATGACGTAGACGACGACGTTGTGGGCGAAGAAGAGGATCTGCCGCCAGACCGTCCGGAAGACGTAGATCATCAGCGGCGCCGGGAGGAAGCGAATGAGTCCTTCGTTGGCGATGAAGGTCTCGGTGCCCTCCAGCACACAGGCGCTGATGAAGTACCAGATCATGAAGCCGACGGTCACGTACGGCATGAACGTGCCGATCGGCTGGCCGAACAGCTGCGAGTAGAGCCCGCCCAGCGCCGCGGCGGTGACCGCCATGCTGATGGTGATCCACAGCGGCCCGATCACCGAGCGGCGGTAGCGCTGCTTGATGTCCTGCCAGCCGAGGTGACCCCAGAGCTCGCGCTGGTCCACGGCCTTGCGGATGTCCCCGAACGCACGCCCCCAGCTGCGCGGGGACGGAGCGTGCTCGAGGGGCGCCGGGTCGTCGGCGTCCTGGCGCGCGAGTGCGGGGACGGCCACGACCGGTGAGCGTACCTGCGTCGGGGGTGCGGCTCCGCGTCCCGGCAGGGGCGTGCCGACCTCCCGGCTCAGAGGTACTGGCCCGTGGTGCCCATGCCCGCCGCCGCGCCCGACGACCCGGCCGGCAGTCCCTTGCGCATCTGCTCGAGCTGCACCCGGGCGGCCATCTGCTGGGCGACCAGCGCGGTCTGGATCCCGTGGAACAGCCCCTCGAGCCAGCCGACGAGCTGGGCCTGGGCGACGCGCAGCTCACCGGCCGAGGGCGGCTCGTCGGCGGCGAACGGCTCGACGAGGCGGGCGAGCTCCTCGCGCAGCTCGGGCGAGAGCGCCGTCTCGAGCTCGCGCAGCGACGAGGCGTGGATCTCGCGCAGGCGCCCGCGGCTGGCGTCGTCGAGGTCGGTCCCGCGGACCTCCTCGAGCAGCTGCTTGATCATCATGCCGATGCGCATGACCTTCGCGGGCTCCTCGACGGCCCCGGAGAGATCCTCGCTCTCGCCGTCCTGGGCAGAGCCCTCCACGACCTCGCCGTCGCCGTCCTCACCGCCCGGCATCCGCACGGTGCCGACCGGCTGGCCGTCGGGTCCGACGACCATGACCTGGTCGCCCGCACTGGGTCCGGAGGGTGCGTCGCTCATGCTCCCCATCCTCCACCCGTCGGCGCGCAGCGCCCGTCCGGCGCCCCTGAGCGTCTCCTGAGCAGACCACCGTCGCCGCCCGCAACACTGCTCCGTACCCTCCGAAAGCATGACGTTCGACGTCGCCAGGGTCCGCGGGCTGGTGCCCGCGCTGGGTGACGGATGGGCGCACCTCGACGGCCCGACGGGCATGCAGGTCCCCGAACAGGTGGCGACGGCGGTGTCGTCGGCCCTGCGCGCGCCCGTCTCGCGTCCCGGCGGGGTGTTCCCGGCGTCCCTGCGCGGTGGCGCCATCGTCGAGGCCGCCCGGCGCGCGGTGGGCGACCTCGTGGGCGCCGACCCCAAGGGCGTCGTCCTCGGCCCCGGGCCCGCGCCGCTGATCGAACGCCTCGCCGACGCCCTCGGGTCCGAGTGGAGCCTGGGCGACGAGGTCGTGGTCTCGCGGCTCGACGACCTCGCGAACGTCGCCCCGTGGGAGCGCGCGGCGCAGCGCGCCGGCGGGCGCGTGCTCACCGCCGAGATCGACGTCGAGACCTGCGAGCTGCCGAGCTGGCAGTACGACGAGCTGCTGGGCGAGCGCACGCGGGTCGTCGCCGTCACGGCCGCGTGCCCGGCGATCGGCACCCGCACCGAGGTCGCGGCCATCGCGCGCAAGGTGCACGCCCTGCCCGCGCGGAGCACGGGCGTCGAGCCGCTGCTGGTCGTCGACGCCACCGCTGCGGCGCCCTACCTGCCGCTCGACCTGGACACGATGGGTGCCGACGTCATGGTGCTCTCGGCCGCCGCGTGGGGCGGGCCGCCGGTGGGCGCGCTGGTGTTCCGTACGCCCGACCTGCTCGACCGCCTGCCCGCCGCATCCCTCGACGCCGCGGCCCGCGGCCCCGAGCGCCTCGAGGTCGGCGACGCCCCCTGGGCCCTGCTCGCCGGGCTCGTCGCGTCGATCGACTACCTCGCCGAGCTCGACGACAACGCCGACGGCCCGCGCCGCGACAAGGTGCTCACCTCGATGAGCTCGGTCCGCACCCACCAGGACGACCTCACCGCGTACCTCGTCTCCGAGCTGCGCTTCCTGCCCGGCGTGATGGTCATCGGCGAGCCCCCGCGCCGGATCCCCGTCGTCGCGTTCACCGTCGCCGGGCGCACCGCGCGCGAGGTCGCCGAGCGGGTCGCCGAGCACGGCGTCTGCGTCGTCACCGACACCGGCGACTCGGGGGCCCTCGAGGTGCTCGGGGGCGCGGAGGTCGGCGGCGTCGTGCGGGTCGGGCTCGCGCACTACAGCACCCGCGCCGAGATCGACACGCTGGTGAGTGCGCTCGCGCGGCTCTGACGCTCGGCCCGCGCGCTCGGCTGCGGTGTTGGAGCGAGGGTCACCCTCGCTGCGTGGGACGCAGGTGAGGCGTCCCTCGCTGCTCGGGGGCCAGCCGCCCGTGGTGGAGCGAGGGTCACCCTCACTGCGTGGGACGCAGCTGAGGCGTCCCTCGCTCCCACCCGTCAGCCGCCCAGCACCCCGTCCTCGTCGCGCACGACCAGGATCAGCTTGCCGACGACCCCGCCCTCGTCGAGCGCGGCGTGGGCCCGCGACGCCTCGGCGACCGGCAGGTACTCGTGCACCACGGGGCGCACCGCCCCCTGCTCCACGAGCGGCCACAGGCTCTCGCG
This sequence comes from Actinomycetospora sp. NBC_00405, assembly GCF_036044095.1. Classification (NCBI taxonomy): domain Bacteria; kingdom Bacillati; phylum Actinomycetota; class Actinomycetes; order Pseudonocardiales; family Pseudonocardiaceae; genus Actinomycetospora; species Actinomycetospora sp. NBC_00405. Next base: position 3,878,014 of record NZ_CP107938.1, on the reverse strand, counting down.
CACCGCCGACACGATCGCGCCCTTGCCGTCGGGGCCCTCGACGGCGCGGCCGCGGAGGTTGGTGGCGCCGACGCTGAGGCGCTTGGTGAGCAGCGTCGCGAGGTTGATCTCGGTCTTCGGCCCGCCCATCAGCCCGATGATCACGAGGCGGCCGCCGGTGGCGAGCGAGGCCAGGTTCGCCTTGAGCCCCGAGGCACCCATGTTGTCGAGGATGACGTCGACGCCGCGATCGTCGGTGGCGCTCGCGACCTCGGTGGGCAGGTCGTCGTGGTAGTCGATCGCGAGGTCCGCGCCCAGGTCGAGGCAGGTCTGGAGCCGCTCGGGCGACCCCGCCGTGGCGAGCACGTGCGCGCCGAGTGCCTTGCCGACCTGGATGGCGTGGGTGCCGATGCCCCCGGTCCCGCCGTGCACGAGCAGCGTCTCGCCCTCGCTCAGGTGTCCGGTCATCGCGAGGTTCGACCACACCGTGCAGGCCACCTCGGGCAGCCCGCCCGCCTGGGTCAGCGAGACCCCGCGCGGGACGGGCAGCAGCTGGGGCACGGGGACGACGACCTTCTCGGCGTAACCGCCGCCCGCGAGCAGCGCGCACACCTCGTCGCCCACGGCCCAGCCGTCGACGTCGGGACCGAGCGCGGCGATGCGTCCCGAGCACTCGAGGCCCGGGACCTCCGACGCCCCGGGCGGCGGCGGGTACATCCCCTGGCGCTGCATCACGTCGGCGCGGTTGACCGCGGTCGCGACGACGTCGACGACGACCTCGTTCGGCCCGGGCTCGGGATCGGGGTGCTCGGTCCATTCGAGGACCTCGGGGCCGCCGGGCTCACGGATGCTGATCGCGTACACGACACGCGACGCTAGCGGGCCTCGCCCGCAGTATCCTGGGCGGATGGCGGAGCAGGAACCGCGCTGGCTCGACCCCGTCGAGTGGCACGCGTGGCGCAACTACATCGCGGGGCAGGCGCTGCTCGCGGGCCGCCTCAACCGCGAGCTGTCGGACGCCCACGGCATCTCGCTGGCCGACTACGAGATCCTCGTGCGGCTCTCCGAGCAGCAGGACCACCGGATGCGGATGAGCCTGCTCGCCGACGAGGTGGTGGCGTCGAAGTCCCGCCTCTCCCACCAGGTGTCCCGCCTCGAGGCCGACGACCTCGTGCGCCGCGAGCTCTGCCCCTCCGACGGCCGGGGCGTGTTCGCCGTCCTGACCGCCCACGGCTACGACGTCCTCCAGCGCGCCGCACCCGATCACCTCGAGGGCGTGCGGGCCCACTTCGTCGACCTGCTCGACGACCACGAGCGCCGCGTCATCGGCGACGTGTTCGAGCGTGTGGTGACCAAGCTGCGCGCCGACAGCTGATCGTCCTACCCTGGCCCGCGGAAGCGTGGCAGAGCGGCCGATTGCATCCGCCTTGAAAGCGGACGTCACGCAAGTGACCGGGGGTTCGAATCCCCCCGCTTCCGCAATTGAGAGCGGCCACCGGAGTGCGCAGAATCAGCTCGTGATCGCGCGCACCCCGTCATCAGGCGCCCGTCGCCCGGCTCCTTCGGTGCGGAGCTCGCGGCCACGCCTCTCTCAGCCGCCCTTCACGGCGTCCGCGAGTCCTCGTCCTACCGTGTCCATCGTCGCCTCGAAGGCCGCGGGCAGGTCGACGCCGAGGCGGTCGGCGAGGACGAAGGCCCACCACACGCACTCGGCGAGCTTGTGGCGCAGCTCGGCGTCGACGTCGCCGTCGATGTCCCAGGTCCCCTCGGCGGCGAGGACGAGGCGACCGACATGGGCCGCGTCGTTGGTGAACCCGACGGCCAGTTCCGGAGTGGTCCACGTCCGGCCGAGCAGGCGGTGTTCGAGGGTCTCGTAGAGATCGCGCACCTCTCGGGCGCGGTCACGCGCGGACGCGAGGTCGGTGTTGGTCGCAGCTGCGTCGTTCGTCTCGGTCGACATGGATTCAGCCGACGCTGACGGGGTCGCGCAGGATGGTGCGCAGGTTCTCCTGCGGTGTGTCCGGACCGAAGTCGTCGAGATGGATCTCGTGGTGCGGCCCACTGCGTCGCAGGCCCCGCTCGTGCGCGAACGCTCCGAGGTCGGCGAGGCTGCGGTCCTCGGAGGCGAAGGGACCGTGGTGCATGAGCTGGACGACGGTGCGCTCGGGCAGGGAGAACACCTCGAACTCGTCGCCGGCGTCCACGGTGCTGGTCGCGGCCCGACAGGCCGCTGCGATGTCCTCGGTCGGGGTGCCGTCGGGGACACGCCCGAGCACTCGGTACTGCAGGTCGTCGGTCGGGTTGACCCAGTAGAAGTCGGCGATCTCCACGGGCTGGGCGGTCTCGGGGAACCAGTAGAGGAGCTCGACGACGGTCGGGTCGTGGTCGCCGGGCAGAGCGCGCGCGACGTCGCTGACGAGCCTCTTCTTGCGGTAGAAGGCTTCGGTGCCGGGACGTCCGCTTCCGGTGACGGAGACGAAGGTGGCGGCGGGAGCGCGCACGAGCTCGGGAGCGCCGGCGGCATCGAGATGCGCCCCGGCGCGGACCGTCGTGTCAGACGTGGCCATCGGCCCTCCTTGATGTAACTGGATTGGTTCGCTATTTATATCGTAAGTGATCCGGTTACAGTCAAGGGGTGAGTGCGAACGCCCGGATGACCACGGCGGTGCACGTGCTGACCTGGATCGCGTTCGACCGGCGCGGCACCGACAAGGAGGTCGCGACCTCGCAACGCATCGCGACCAGCGTGAACACCAACCCGGTCGTGATCCGCCGCATCCTGGGAGAACTGCGCGAATCCGGGCTGGTCCGGGCGGTCCGGGGTCGCGGCGGCGGGTGGGTGCTGACCCGGGACCCTGCCGAGATCACCCTGCTCGACGTGTACGAGGCGCTGGGCTCCGAGCCCATCTTCGGGAAGCACGCCGCGCCGCCGGACGCCGAGTGCTACGTGGGCCACGGCATCGTGACGACACTCGGCGAGGTGTACGACGAGGCCACGCGGAAGATGGAGCAGGTCCTCGCCGGCACCAGCATTCGAGAGGTGCTCCGGCGCAGCCTCGCCGACTTCCCGGAGCTGTGGGAGTCCCAGGGCTTCGCCCCGTCAACGCCGGCGACACCGACGACCTGATCACGAAGCCCTGGCCGCCGCACTCCGATCGGGCGCGTCGACGAGCTCCCGCGCCGCGGCGAGCAGGCCGTCCTGGTACTCCGGGTCCGCGGCGCGCGCCGACCGGTCGCCGAAGCCCCGGTGGTGCGCCACGACGCCACCGGAGGGGCCGGCCGGGTTGAGGACGAGGCTCGCGAGCGTCGCGCCCGACCGCTCGGACGTCACGGCGAACGGCACGAAGGCCGTGACACCCCGCCCCACGGTCCGGAAGATCTGCTGCTGCCACGCGGGACGGTCGCGGGCGAGGCCCGTGTCGGTCATCAGGCCCGGGTCGTAGCAGGTCCAGAAGGTGTCGGGGTACGCGCGGGCGTACGCCCCGATGAGCGCGGTGGTGTGCAGCTTCGAGGTGCTGTAGCGCTGCGGGCCGCTCTCGGCCGCCGCCTCGCCCCGGGCCAGCGCGCCGAGGTCGAGGTCCTCCACCGGATCGGGGACGAACGGGATCTCGCCCGGCAGATGGGTGCCCGAGCCGAGGAGGACGACCTCCCTCGGCGGGTTCGGACCGGCCATCAGGGCGTCGAGCAGCACCACATGGCCGAGGACGTTGATCGCCAGCGTCTCCTCGACGCCGTCCGCGGTGAACGTCGGCGCCCCGGCGAACTGCACGCCGGCGTTGGCGACCACCGCGTCGAGCGCGGGTAGCTCCGCGGCCACGTCGCGGACGTGGGACGGGCGGGCGAGATCGAGGACGACCGGCGTGCCGCCGATCTCCCCGGCGACCCGGGTGACGGCCGCGGGGTCGCGCCCGCTGACGACGACGTCGGCGCCGCGGCGGGCGAGGGTGCGAGCGGTGGCCAGGCCCAGACCGCGGGTGGCTCCGGTGATGAGAACGCGCATGTCGTCAACGTAGTGGCACGACGTGCCATATGGCAACGTATGCCAGATGGCGTCGCGTGCCATACTCGCTCCCGTGAGCAGGCCCGACGTCCCGACGCTGCGCGAGGTCAAGCGGCGGCGCACGCGGGAGGCCATCGTGGCCGCGGCGACGAACCTGTTCGACGAGTACGGGTACGACGCGGTGACGGTCGCGGCGGTGGCCGAGGCGGCCGAGGTCGGTCAGCGCACGCTCTACCGCCACTTCGCCGACAAGGAGGACTTCCTCTTCGCCGAGGACGACGCCCTCCACGACGCGATGACGCGGGCGGCGGCGTCCGCGCCCCCCGGGTGCACCCCGCTCGCCGTCATCTCCTGCGCGGCCCGAGCGGCCGCCGAACTCCTCGAGCCCGACCGCGAGATGCTGGTCCGGCGTGCGCGGGTGATCGCGCGGACGCCCGCGCTCCGGGCGCGCGAGGGTCTGAAGCACGACGCGCTCCAGCGGCTCGTCGTCGCCGAGCTGGAGAGCCGCGGCTACTCGCGGGAGCCCGCACGGCTCATCGCCGGCATCGGGATCGCCTGCGTCGGCGAGGCCCTCACCCGCTGGCTCGAGCACCCGGGCGGCGGCACCCTCACCGAGGCCCTCGACGCGGTGGAGGCCGAGGTCTGCTCGCTCAACCCGGCTTGACTTATATAAGCGACGACTCAAGGATGACGGCCGTGGACATCCGCCGCGAGATCGACGCGACCCACCGTCGGCTCGGCACGCGCGAGCGGGAGACCGGCACCGCGCGCCTCGTCGCCCTCTCCCGCACGTACCCGACCGACGTCGAGGACCTCTGGGCGGCCTGCACCGACCCAGCCCGGCTCGCGCGGTGGTTCCTGCCCGTCCACGGCGACCTGCACATCGGCGGTCGCTACCAGCTCGAGGGCCAGGCCGGCGGGACGATCACCGCCTGCGACGCCCCGCACGCGCTCGACGCGACGTGGGAGCACGGCGGCGAGGTCAGCTGGATCGAGCTCCGGCTGAGCCCCGACGGGGACGGCACCCGGCTCGACCTCACGCACGTCTTCCACACCGACGACGAGCACTGGCCCCGCTACGGCCCCGCCGCCAACGGGATCGGGTGGGACCTGGGGCTGGTCGGCCTCGCCTGGCACCTCGACGACGGCGGGACCCCGCACGGCGAGTCCGAGGAGTGGGCCACCTCGCCCGAGGGCGTCGCGTTCCTGACGGCCGTCGGCGAGGCCTGGGTGCCGGTGACCATCGACGCCGGCCTCGACCCCGACGACGCGAAGGCCCGCGCCGACCGCACCATCGCCTTCTTCACCGGGGCCGAGTAGCTCCGCCGATCTCCTCGGCCAGGGCGACGATGATGCCGCTCGGTCCGCGCAGATAGCAGAGCAGGAACACGTCCTCGTACGGCGCGATCTCGCCGACGAGCTCGCCCCCGTGGGCCTTCATCCGCGTCACGGTGTCGTGGATGTCGTCGACGGCGAACATCAGGCGACGCAGGCCCTGGGTGTTCGCCGGCGCGCTCGGCTCGGCGGTCGTCGCCACGGGCCGGTGGAACTGCGTGAGCTCCAGTCGGCCGTGCCCGTCGGGGGTCGCCACGAAGGCGATCTCCACGTGGACGTCGTCGAGCCCGACCACTCGGTCCACCCACGCGCCCTCGACCGACTCCGCGCCGCCCACCCGCTCCATGCCCAGCTCGACGAAGAAGGCGACGGCGGCCTCGAGGTCGTCGACGACGACACCGACGTGGTCCATCCGCTTGATCGACATGTGGCTCCCCGCAGGTCCCGCGGCCCGTCGTGGCCGCTCGTACCCCGGGGACGGAGCCGGCCGCCGGTTCTCGACAGCCCCGGACTCAGCCGGCCAGCGAGATCGCCAGGCGGGCGAACCCCTCGTCGAGGTCGACCTGCGGCGCGTAGCCCAGGTCGCGACGGGCGGCGGAGATGTCGAACCAGTGCTCGGTGGCGAGCTGGCGGGCGAGGAAGCGGGTCATCGGTGGCTCGCCGGGGTCGGCGATCCAGCCCCGCGCGGACGCGATGCCGAGGCCCCGCCAGACGGTCTCCACCGCCGCGCCTGCGGCCACCGCCACGGGGCGGGGCACCGTGACCCGGACCGGCCCCAGCCCGCCGGCGGCGAGGATGCCGTCGACGAGCTCGCGGACCGGTCGCGGGTCGCCGGAGGTCACGAAGTAGGGCCGACCCGCGCAGGCCGCGCCAGGGGCCGCGAGCGCGTCGGCCGCGTCGAGGTGGGCGCGCGCCGCGTCGTCGATGTAGGTCGTGTCGATGACCGCGGACCCGTCCCCGACCAGCGCGAGGCGCCCGGCCCGCGCCCGGGCGAGGATGCGCGGGACGAGCTGGGTGTCGCCCGGGCCCCAGACGAGGTGCGGCCGCAGGGCCGTCGTGGCCAGGGCGGGGCCGTTCGCGGCGAGCACCAGACGCTCGGCCTCGGCCTTCGTGCGCGGGTACGCCGAGTCGAAGTGCGTGGCGTACGGGAGGGACTCGTGGCCGCCGGCGATGTCGCCGCCGGTGTGCACGACGCTCGGCGTGCTGGTGAAGACGAACCGCCCGACGCCCGCCTCGCGGCAGGCGGCGAGCAGCGCGCGGGTGCCCTCGACGTTGCTGCGGTGGAAGTCGGCGTCGGTGCCCCAGATGCCGGCCTTCGCGGCGACGTGGAACACGACGTCCTGACCGGTGATCGCCTCGCGGGCGGCCCCGAGGTCCGCAAGGTCGCCGCGCAGTACCCGGACGCCCCGGTCGGCGAGCGCCGGGTAGCAACCGCGAGCGAGGCTCGTGACCTCGTCGCCGCGGGCCAGCAGCGCGTCGACGACCGCACCGCCGAGGAAGCCGCCCCCGCCGGTGACCAGCGCCTTCACGACAGCTCCCCGGCAGCCCAGCGCCCGAGAGCCTCGCGGTCGATCTTGGAGTTGTGCCGCGGATCGACGGGCAGCGCGCGGTGGGGCAGGACGGTGCGCACGGAGCGGGTCCGCGCGTCGGACGCGGCGACGGCGAGCAGGCGCTCCCGCACGTCGTCGGTCAGGCGGGCGCCGTCGGTCAGCTCGACCACGAACACGGGCTCGCGGACGGGCCCCGAGCCGACACCGACCAGCGCGCTGCGGCGCACGGCGGGGTCGTGGTTGAGGACCTCCTCGCACGGCACGCTGTAGAGCGGGCCGTCGGCGGTCGGCACCACGTGCGTGACCCGCCCGGCGAACCACAGCCGCCCCGCGTCGTCGAGCGACGCGAGGTCGCCCATCCGGTGCGCGAGCCGTCCATCCCAGTCGAGCTTCGCGGCCGCCGTCGCCTCCGGGCGCTCGGCGTAGGCGCGGCTCACGACGGGTCCGCGGACGACGACCTCGCCGACCTCGCCGTCGGGCACCCGCATCTCCGGCGTCAGCGCGGCGACCGGACCGTCGGTGACGCGCATCAGCGCGACGTCGACGCCGGGCACCGGGCGGCCGACGCAGATCCCGTCGTCGGGCAGGCCGAGCAGCTCGTCGCTGCCGATCGTCGCGACGGGCAGGGCCTCGGTCGCGCCGTACGGCGTGTGCACCTGCGCGCCCGGGGCGAGCAGGGCGAGCACGCGGCGCTGGACGCCGCGCGGCACCGGTGCGCCCGCCGAGATCACGGTGCGCAGCGTCGGCAGCAGCGTGCCGTCCGGGGCGCCGCGCCCGAGGCGGTCGAGGACGGCCGGCGACCCGAACATGACCGTTGCGCCGGTGCGTTCCACCGCACGGACGAGACGGCCGGGGACGACGCGTGCCGGGCGGGTCGGGTCCATGCGCGGGACGACCGTCGTCATCCCGAGCGCGGGCCCGAACAGCGCGAACGGCGGGAACGTCGCGAGGCTGACGTCGCCGGGCCCGAGGCCGTAGAGCCCGCCCACGAGCCCGGCCTGGGCGAGCAGGCCCTCGTCGCGGTGCTCGACGCCCTTGGGCGCTCCGGTGCTGCCGCTGGTGAACAGGATCGCCGCCGGGTCGCCCGCGGGGCGCTCGGCGACGAGCGGCATCCGCGGGGCGCGGGCCCCGGTCCGCTCGAGGCGTCGCAGCGCGATCGTCCCCGGGATCGGCGCCGGGCCGGTGCAGATCGCGATCCGTGCGTCCGGGCACCACCCGAGCGCCCGCCGCGCGAGGTGGCCGCGCGGGACGGCGATGAACGCCTCGGGCGCCGCCTCGTTGAGGCAGCTGCGCACGCGGCGCAGCCCGATGCCCGGATCGACGACGACGGGCACCGCGCGCACCCGCATCAGCGCGTAGGCGATCACGAAGAAGTCGGCGGTCGGGGGTACGAGCAGCGCGGTCCGCGTGCCCGGACCGATCCCGGCCGCGCGCAGACCGGCGGCGACGTCGTCGACCCGGCGGGCGAGCTCGGCGAACGTCACCCGCCGGGTGGCGCGCCCGCCGAGCCGGGACTCGAACACCCCGAGGCCCGGCCGGGGCAGGACGAGCGCCGCGGCGTCCGGACGGGACCGCGCGTGCTCGTCGAGCAGCGCGTCGAGGGTGGCGGCGTCGACGACCGTCATGCGGGCTCCGCCGACGGCACCGCCAGGAAGGCGCCGACCCGTTCGACGATCGGGCCGGGGACGTCCTCCAGGACGTAGTGGCCGGCGTCGGGGTAGCGGTGCACCTCGGCGTGGGGGAGGCGCTGCTCGAGGCGGACGAGGATGTCGCCGTCGAACACCGGGTCCTTCATCCCCCAGTGCACCTGCACGGGCAGGGTGTCGAGCACGGCGAGGCGCTCGTCGAGCCGCTCGAGCACCGGGTGCGCCGGGTCGTCGGGGCCGAGCGGGATGTCCTGCACGAAGGCGTGGACGGCGACGCGGTCCTCCGGGCGGGCGTAGGGCGCGAGCAGCCCGCGGCGTGCCTCGCGCGGCAGCCACTTCTGACCCGTGCCCATCACGAGGGCACCGAGGGAGAACGCGTTGAGGCGCCGCACGAGCACGTCGCTGACCACCGGCAGGCGGGCCGCGCGCAGCATCCACGGCAGCCCGTGGTCGTCGGGCAGCGGGAACGCGCCGGTGTTGAGGACGACGATCCGGTCCACGGAGCCGGGGTGGTCGGCGGCCCAGGACAGCCCGATCGGCCCGCCCCAGTCGTGCACCACCAGCGAGATCGGGCGGCTCAGCCCGAGGGCGTCGACGAACGCCGTGAGGTCCTCGACGCGGCGGGCGAGGGTGTGCGGGTAGTCGTCGAGCGCCGGCTTGTCCGAGCGGCCCATCCCGATGTGGTCGGGCGCGATCACCCGGCGCCCGAGGCCCGGGAGGCTGCGCAGCAGCGAGCGGTAGTAGAACGACCAGGTCGGGTTGCCGTGCACGAGCAGCACCGGCGGCGCGTCCGGGTCGCCCTCGTCGACGTAGGACATCACGTGCCCGTTGACCTCGACGGTCTTCGGGGCGAAGGGGTAGCCGTCGAGCTCGACGGTCGCGGCGGCGGTCACCAGGCCACCTCCGCGGCGGCGGCGTTGATGCCGCTGCCGACGCCCATGAGCATGACCCGGGAGCCCTCGGTGACGGTGCCGTCCTCGACGGCCTTGCTCAGCACCGTCGGGACCCCGGCGGGGCCGATGTTGCCGAAGCGCGGGAAGAGCGACGGGAAGCGCTCGATCGGCAGGCCCATCTGGTCGGCCACCGCGCGGGTGTGGACCTTGCTGACCTGGTGCAGGCAGTACGTGTCGTAGCCCTCGGCGTCCCAGTCGAACGCCGCGACGGCCTCCTTCCACGTGCGCCCGCCGAGCTCCATGCCGGCCATCAGCAGGCCCTTCGTGTCGGTGCGCATCTCGTCGGCCTGCCCGATGCACAGCCCGGAGTTGCCGGCCGTGGACGCGCGGCCGAGCCCGCCGAGGTAACGGTGCCCGCCCGGTCCGTCGGCGCGCGAGAGCACCATCCCGACAGACCCCGAGCCGACGGTCAGCGTGGCGAACTGCTCGTGGAACATCGCCCGTGACGCGTCCGGGCCGGAGAGCCGCGCGACCGTCGACTCCATCGCGAACCGGCTGGTCTCGCCGGCGACGACGAGACCGTGGTCGATCTCGCCGGCCTCGATCATCGTCGACACCACGTTCATGCCGTCGAGGAATCCGAGGCACGCGTTCCCGAGATCGAAGTTCACGGCCTCGGGCGACAGTTCCATGCGGCCGTGGACGATGCTCGCCGTCGACGGCTCGAGGTGGTCGCGGCTCACCGAGGTGTTGATCAGCGCGCCGATGTCCTCGCGGGCGACCCCGCTGCGGGCGAGGGCCTCCTCGCCGGCCTGCGCGGCGACCTCGCTGGGCATCGTCCCCTCGTCCCAGACGCGGCGCTCGCGGATGCCCGCGAGCTTCTCCAGCAGGCCGTTGCTGATCTTGAGGCGCCCGAACGCCTCCGCGAGCCGCTCCTCGAGGTCGGCGGAGGTGACGACGTGGGGGGCATCCACGTGCGCCAGGCCCCGGATGGCGACATCGGTGTACCTCTTGGTCGCTCGCATGTCATCAGAATGCGTGAGATCGGGATTCCCCGTCGGATTGCGCGCGGATTCCTGAATGCGCTACTTTCGGTCACACGAACCCGGGTAACAGGAACGCGCTGTCCGGTGCTGAGCCGAACGGATCAGTTCGGCGTCGCGACTGTCCGAGGAATGCGGCGATATCCGGAATCGGCGCAAAATACACGCTTCCTGCGATTCTCGGTGGGGCGCGACGTGCGACGTTCGCCGCAGTCGCCGAGCGGTCGGTTGTGCCCTACCGGTGCGTTCACCCGTCGTCCCGGTGCTCGCGGAGGTCCTCGAGGATCGCGTCCTCGCGCTCCTTCGGGGGCCGGGCACGGCCCTGGTCGGGCCGCTCGGGGAGGGGCGCGAGGCTCCGCCGGAGCTCGGGCTCCATGGCGTCCTCGACCGCGTCCGCCAGCCGGTCGGGTGGATCGTCGTCGCGCTCCTGTGCGGACATGCGTGGCCCTCCCGGCGCCGGCAGCGGCTGGGGATGCCCGGTCGTCCCCACGACGAAGCAGGGCCCACGATCTAGCCTTCGGTGCCCCAGCCGCCGCCCAGCCGCCGCCCCGGGAGCGCCCCGTGCCCACCGTCGTCCACGTCTCGCCGCACCCCGACGACGAGAGCCTCGGCGCGCCCTGCACCCTGCTGTCCCTCCGGGATCTCGGCTGGCGCGTCGTCAACGTGGCGGCGGGCCTCGGCCGTCCCGCGGACCAGGAGCGGCGGCGCGCCGAGCTCGCGGCCGCGCTGCGCGTCGCCGGGTTCACCCATGAGGAGTCGCCGTCGCTGCCGGGGCTCTCCCGCGGCGACGACCACGCCCGTGCCCGCCGGGTCCTGACCCGCGAGCTGGCCGGGATCGTCGAGCGCCACGACGCCGAGCTCGTGATCGGCCCGCACCCCCGCGACGGCCACCACGGCCACGAGACCGTCGCGCGGGCGATCCGACAGCTGGTGTGGACCTCGAGGCGCCCGCTGACCTGGTGGATGTGGCCGCTCTGGACCGATCTCCCGCGTCCCACGCTGATGGTCCCGTGCGGCGAGGACCACCTGCGCACCAGCGCACGGATGCTCGATCAGCACGCGGGCGAGAACGACCGCAACGACTACCGGGCGCTGCAGACGTCGATCCGCGCCGCCGACGCCGTCCGCGGCGTCGAGACCGTGTTCGGTTTCGGTAGCGCGCGGGGCGACGCGGCGTCGGTGACCTCCGCCGAGCTGCTCACGGAGGTCACCGCGCACCGGCACCACTGGTTCGTCGGCCGGCCGCGGATGTTCGGCCAGCCCGGGGAGTGGGCGCCGCTCGACGACCTGTCGATCCTGAGCTCCGCCCGGCTGCGGCCGCTCTACCGGCCGTGGTTGCTCGACGTGTCCGCGCGCCTGCGTCCCCCCGGCCGGTGACGGCGCGTCAGCTCGACGGCGCCACCACCACGTCGCCGGGTCCGATCCGGTCGGGCACCGGGCGCTCGGCCCCCGCGTACACCTCCGCGACCAGCCGGGCGAGGCGTCGGCCCGCCTTCGAGTAGAACCGCGTCTGCGTCCAGCGGCCGAAGACACCGAAGCCGAGGGCGATCACGGGGTTCCGGATGCGGGCGCGGCTTGAGACGCCGGTGATGACGAACTCCACGCGCCCGGTGTCGAGGTTCTTGACCACCTCGTAGATCAGCCGCCCGCGCTCGAGGTGGTGCTCGAGCGTCCGGTAGCTCCAGCCCCACGAGCGTTCGCGGGTGCCGTCGGCGCGGTCGCGGACCTCGTCGACCTCGACGTCGACGCGCACGCCCATCGGGAAGCGCAGGACGACGAACCGGCCCTCCAGCAGCATGTCCCGGCCGACCAGCGGCGCGTCGGCGTGGAAGTACGCGCGCATGATCTTCGGGTCGGCGAACTCGTAGTCGTGCACGAGCCGGCGCGCGATGTCGAACGGCCCGCCCGGCACGGGCTCGCCGGGCTCCTCGTCGCCGAGGAGATGGCGTTCGCGATCGTGGTGCCAGCCGCGGCCGTCGGTGTCCGCGGGGTCGTAGTTGATGTCGTAGGCCGCGATGTCGCGCAGGCCTCGGGCGGGGTCGGGGTGGGGACTGAGCCTCACGGGCCGGTCCTCACGCGGCCGGTCCTCGAGCGGTGGTCCTCACGGGTGGTCCTCACAGGGCGGGTCCTCACGACGGCGCATGCTGTCAGCGCCCGACGGCTACCCGCTCGGGGTGCCCCGACGCCTCCTGAGCCACCGCCCGCCGATCGGACGCCTCCGGCGTGCCTGGGGGGCGGCGGTCATGGCCGTCCGCCACCTGCGGACGCTGCCGATCACCGAGCGGCACCGGGCCGAGGGCGACGCCACCGACCTGCCCGCGCCCTGGCCGCTCGGCCTGGTCGATCGCCGGACGAAGACCGTCGCCGACGGCCACGGCCCGCTGTACCACCGCACGTTCACGGTGCGCGCCGTCGACGCGACGCACGGCGCCGCGGAGCTGATCGAGACGCTGTCGCAGGACCTCGACCGCGCGGTCCCGCCGCACGTCGTCACGTTCGCCCGCGAGCGCGGGGAGCCCGGCACGATGCGCGTCGGCGACGAGTACCGGGTGTACATGCCGGCGCCGTGGGACGGCCCCGTGCGGGTGCTGTCGCGCAACGCCTCCGGGTTCCGCCTCGGGACGCTCGACGGGCACCTCGAGGCCGGCGTCATCGAGTTCCGCGCCGCCGACGACGGAGCGGGCGTCGTCGAGTTCACGATCGAGGCCTGGGCGCGGGCGGGGGACCGCGGGGCCGAGATCGTCTACCGTCGGCTCGCGATCGGTCGCGAGATCCAGGCCGGGCTCTGGCTGCAGTTCTGCCTCGGTGCCGTGCGTCTCACCGGAGGGCGCCGCGACGGGCCGGTGTGCGACGTCACGCGCCGTGTCCCCGCCTCCGAGCTGCGGGCCTGACGAACCTCAGGTCCGCCGTGGTGTCGTCTCAGCCCCTCCTCAGGAGGCGTTCCTAGCGTCCGGTCGCGATGAGCCGATCTCGCCAGCTGAGCTGGGACGTGCTGCGCGTCGCCGCCGTGGCGAGTGTGGTCGTCCAGCACGCCACGTACACCGTCAGCGACGTGCTGCCGTGGGTGACGCCCACGCCCTTCACCTGGAGCATCCAGGCGGGCGCCAACACGCTGATGGTCGTCTCGGCGTACTTCGTCTGCGTCACGCTCGCGACGCGTCCGCCCGCACGCTGGTGGGCCGACCGGCTCGCCCGGCTCCTGCCCGCGTACGCCGTCGCCGTCGTCGTCACCTACCTCGCGACCCTCTACGCGGCGCAGTACGGCTACTGGCGCCCCAGTGGTCGCGACCTCATCGGCAACCTCCTGCTGCTGCAGGGCTGGGACTCGCGCGTCACCTACATCGACCACTCCTACTGGACGCTGCCCGCCCAGCTGACGATGTTCACCCTCGCCGCGGTGGCGGCCGCGTGGCTGGGCCGCGACGTCTGGCGGCGCCGGTGGACGCTGCCGGCCGTGGCCTGGACCGTGATCGTCCTGCCCGTCGTCGTGATGCGGACGGCCCCGCCGGACGGCGTCGTCGCCTCGGCGTTCGAGGGCTTCGTGATGTACCGCTGGCAGGTCTTCGGGATCGGGCTCGCCGTGTGGCTCTGGTCGCGCGGCCGCGTGAGCGCCCCGCACCTCGCCGCCCTCGTCGTCACCGGGCTCGCCGCCGAGTACGTCCACACGCCCGACCTGCCGTCGGTGCTGGTGCTCGCGGTCGCCGTCGGGGGGATCACCGCGGCGGCCGCCGGCCGTGACTGGAGCGTCCTGCGGGTCGGCGCGCTCCCGCGCGTCGTCACCTGGCTCGCCGGGCTGTCCTACGGCATCTACCTGGTGAACCAGCAGATCGGCTACTTCGTCGCCTGGGGTCTCGAGGCGCGCTTCGGCGTCCAGGGCTGGCCGCGGCTGGCTCTCGTGGTGGCGGTCGCCGTGGTGCTCGGCTGGGCGCTCACCGTGCTCGTCGAGCGCCCGGTGCACCGCTGGCTGGTGCGGCGGCCCCCTCAGCGCGGGAACGAGCCGGCGGCCGAGAGGAAGAGGTCGACCTCCTCGGAGGTCCCGGCGCTGACCCGCACACCGTCGCCCGCGAACGCGCGGACGACCACCTTGTTCTCCAGCGCGTGCTCGGAGAACTCGGTCGCCCGGTCGCCCAGCGGGAGCCAGACGAAGTTGGCCTGCGACGGCGGCACCTCGTACCCGAGGGTGCGCAGTTCCGAGGTCATCCGCCCGACCTCCGCGACCGCGCCAGCGCAGTCGGCGAGCAGCTCGTCGAGGCTGTCCAGCGCCGCCAGTGCGGCGGCCTGCGCGGGCGCGGAGACCGCGAACGGCACCGAGACCCCGCGCAGGGCCGCGGCCAGCTCGGGCGGCGCGACGGCGTAGCCCACCCGCAGGCCGGCGAGACGGTGGGCCTTCGAGAACGTCCGCAGCACGCAGATGTTGTCGAACTCCTCGGCGAGCGCCAGGCCGTCCGGGACCCGCGCGTCGCTGACGAACTCGCGGTAGGCCTCGTCGAGCACCACCAGGACGTCGGACGGCACGCGCGCGAGGAAGGCCCGCAGCGCGTCCTCGTCGACGGCGGTGCCCGTGGGGTTGTTCGGGTTGCAGACGAAGACCAGGCGCGTTCGGTCGGTGATCGCGTCGGCCATGGCGTCGAGGTCGTGGACGTGGCCCGCGGTGAGCGGCACCCGGACGGCCCGCGCGTGGCCCGTCAGGGCGACGATCGGATAGGCCTCGAACGACCGCCAGGCGAACACGACCTCGTCGCCGGGCGCGCACACCGACTGCACGAGCTGCCCGCACAGGGCGACCGACCCGCAGCCGACCGCGATGCGGGCCGGGTCGATGCCGTGGTGCTCGGCGAGCCGGGCGGTGAGGGTGGTCACGGCGATGTCGGGATAGCGGTTGCCGGCCTCCGCGGCCCGCGCGATCGCGTCGAGCACGGCGGGCAGCGGCGGCAGCGGCATCTCGTTGCTCGCGAGCTTCACCGCGCCGGGCACGGTGCGTCCCGCCACGTAGGTGGGGAGGGCGGCGAGGTCGTCACGGAGTCGCACGGGCACGACGACCACGGTAGACGGCGTCGCCGGGGCACCTCGTGATCGACGAGGTCCGCGGGACGGGACTCGCGGGACGTGGAAGGCTGAGGGGATGACGGGGACGCGCACGGAGACCATCCCCCTGGTCGACGAGACGCAGCTGAGGTTGACGATCGGCGAGCCCGAGGGCGCCGTCCGGGGCGGGGTCGTCGTGCTGCACGAATCGCGTGGCGTCACCTCGCGGACGCAGGCGATCGTCGAGGCCCTCGCCGGGGAGGGGTGGCTGGCCGTCGCCCCGCACCTCTACCACCGCGACGACCCCGGGATCGACGAGCAGACCGGCGAGGACGAGGCCGTCGACCGCGCCGTCGCGGCGATCACCGGGGAGTCGGTGCTCGCGGACTCCGACGCCGCCTTCGGCGTGCTCGCCGACCGCGGCGTCTCCTCCGACCGGATGGCGGTCCTCGGCTTCGACCTCGGCGCCACCGCCGCCCTCGTCGTCGCCGCGCAGCGCTCGCTCGGTGCGGTGATCACGGTCTCGGCGGCCGGCGTCGCGTCCCCGCTGGCCGAGGGCCTGCCCCGGCTGCTCGACGTGGTCGGCGAGCTGACCTGCCCGTGGCTCGGTCTCTACGGCGAGCGGGGCGATCCCGTCGACCCCGCCGACGTCGACCGGCTCCGCGAGGCCGCCCACGCCTCCGGCCGCGTCGTCGACGTCGTCGTCTACCCCTCGCGCGAGCACCGTTTCGACGCCGACGAGCACGCCGCCGTCCAGCCGGATCCCCTCGACGAGGGGAACTCGGAGGAGGCGACCAAGATGGAGGCGCGCAGCCGGGTCCTGAACTGGTTGGACGCGCACTTGCGCTGAAGTCCGCGTGAGCGATCATCCGTGTCACGGGCACGGAGAGGTGCTCACACGACCGGAGGTCTCATTGGCGTCGGGGGTGCAGGTGGATCGCCCCACCGCGGCGGCCGCCGAGGGGCGCTTCGCCCGCTGGCGGGGGCGGCGCACCGCGCGGGTCGTCACGTGGGCGGCGCGCGTCGCCGGGCTCCTGACGATCCTGTCGCTGCTCACGCCCCTGCTGCGCCGGCGCCTGCAGCCCGCGACCTGGTTCGGGCTGCCGCCCGAGGTCCCGCTGGTCGGCTCCGTCGTCGTCGCGACCCTCGGCGTCGGGCTGATGATGCTGGCCACCGGCCTGCGACGCCGCAAGCGCCGGGCGTGGCAGCTGGCCGTCGTGGCGTGCGTCCTGCTGGTCGTCTCGCACGTCGTCGGCCGCCACGCGCTCGTCCCGACCGTCGTCGTCCTCGTGCTGCTCGTCGGGCTGCTGCTCACCCGCCGCGAGTTCACGGCCCTGCCCGATCCCGTCGGGCCGCTGGCCGCGGTGCGGGTCGTCGTCCAGATGCTCCTCGGTGGGTTCGTCGTCGTCGCGCTGTTGCTGATGGTGCGGCCGTCGCTGCTCGAGGGCCGGCCGTCGACGGGGGAGATCCTGGCGCAGTCGGCGCTCTCGCTGGTCGGGGTCAGCGGGCCCGTGCAGTTCCGGGTCACCTGGTTCGACGACCTGACCGCGGTCCTCGGCCTGACGTTCGGCATCGCCGCGCTCGTGCTCGGCGGCTACTTCCTGCTGCGCTCCGCGGAGCCCCGCCGCACGCTGACCGACGACGACGCCCAGCGCATCCGGGCCCTGCTCGCGCGCCACGGCCGCGCCGACTCGCTGGGCTACTTCGCGCTGCGGCCCGACAAGGCCGTGGTGTTCTCGCCGTCGGGCAAGGCCGCGGTGCCCCACCGGGTCGTGGCCGGGGTGGCGCTGGCGTCGGGCGACCCGCTCGGTGACGTCGAGGCCTGGCCGGGCGCGATCACCGAGTTCCTCGCCAGCTGCCGGCGCTACGGTTGGGTGCCCGCAGTGCTCGGCTGCTCCGAGGCCGGCGCGCGGGTGTGGGCGCGCGAGGGCGGGCTCGACGCCCTGGAGCTCGGCGACGAGGCCGTCGTCGACGTCGCGACGTTCTCGCTGCAGGGCCGCTCGATGCGCACGGTGCGCCAGGCCGTCTCGCGCGTCCGGCGCGCCGGCTACGACACCACCGTGCGGCGCCTGTCCGACATCCCCGCCGACGAGCTCGAGCAGCTGCGCGAGCTCGTCGCCCGCTGGCGTGGCAGCCCGGCCGAGCGGGGCTTCTCGATGGCGCTCTCGCGCACCGCCGACGCCGCGGCCGACCCCGACGCCGTGCTGGTCGTCGCCACCGCCGAGGGGGAGACGCGCGGGCTGCTCCAGTTCGTGCCGTGGGGCTCGGACGGCCTGTCGCTCGACGTCATGGTCCGCGACCCCGCGGTGCCCGACAACGGCCTCAACGAGCTGCTCATCGCCGACCTCCTGGGCGCCTGCCGGGGCCTCGAGGTCGACCGGGTCTCGCTGAACTTCGCGGTCTTCCGCTCGGCGCTCGAGCGCGGCGAGAAGATCGGTGCCGGGCCCGTCGCGCGCCTCTGGGCCCGCCTGCTGCGCACCGCGTCGCGCTGGTGGCAGATCGAGACGCTCTACCGCTTCAACGCCCGCTTCGGGCCCGTCTGGGTCCCGCGCTACCTCGTCTTCGACGCCGTGCGCGACCTGCCCCGCATCGCCGTCGCCGCCTTCGAGGCCGAGGGCTACGGCGGCCGCCCGCCGGCGATGCTGCGACTGCTACGGCGCTGACCCCTGTCGCAGCGAACGCGCTGTTCGCTGCTTCTATGCGCGCGAACTCCCCGTTCGCTCGCCGGAGCGGACCCGCAGCGGGTCGAGGATCTGGTCGAGGACGGCCTCGAGCGGGCGGGGTGAGCGCTGGGGCTGGCAGAGCACGATACCGCCCTGGATCGACGCGACGATGCCGACGGCCAGCAGGTCGGCGTCTGCGGCCCCGTCCACGTGCCCAGCGGCCTGCATGCGCGCGACCCCCGCGGCGAGCATGTCCTTCCAGGCCGACATGGAGGTCGTGATCAACGCCGCGGTCTCGGGGTCGGCGGACGCCGCCTCGGTCGCCAGCGACCCGATGGGGCAGGCCCAGCGGCCCTGCCCGACGTAGTACGCGACGAGCCCGTCCCGCCAGCGGCGCCACGACTCCCAGCTGCCCAGGTCGTGGATCTCGGGCTCCTGCGCGGCGAGCAGCTGCTCGCCCTCCCACACCGCGACCTCGCGGACGCCCCGACGACGTCCGCGCCTTCGCGGCCGAAGCCACCGCGCTGCTCGGCGGCCGCGTCGACGTGCTGGTGAACAACGCCGGCGTCTACCCCGTCGGGCCGACCGACAGCCTGACCGACGCCGACCTCGACGCCGTGCTCGCCACCAACGTCCGCGCGCCGCACGTGCTCGTCGGCGCGCTCGCCCCGGCGATGGCGGCCCGCGGCGAGGGCGCGGTGGTCAACATCGGGTCCTGGATGTCGCGCGTCGGCGTCCCGATGGGCGCGGCGTACACCGCGAGCAAGGCCGCCATCGAGCAGATGACCCGCACCTGGGCCGCCGAGTACGGGCCCCGCGGCGTCCGCGTCAACACGGTCGCCCCGGGCGCCACCGCGACCCCGGGCAACGCCGACTCCTACGACGTGCTCGAGGCGATGACGAAGGCGACCGTCGCCGGCCGACCGGTCCGGCCCGTCGACGTCGCCTACGCGGTGCGGTTCGTCGTCTCCGACGAGGCGGCCTTCCTGCACGGCGGCACGATCGACGTCGACGGCGGGATCACCTACGCCCGCGTGGCGTGAGACACGGCCCTGGAACGAGCGAGGGGCGCCTCCGCTGCGTCGTGCGCAGCGAGGGCGCCCCTCGGTCGTGCGTCCGGGCGTCAGGGACGCACGAGCACCTTGAGGGCCTCGCGGGCGTTCATCGCGCGGTAGCCCTCGGGCGTCTCGTCGAGCGAGATCGTCCGGTTGAAGACCTTGCCCGGCTCGACCGTGCCGTCGAGGACGTCGGGCAGCAGCTCGTGCATGTTGGCCTGTGTCGGGGCGATGCCGCCGGCGACGGTGATGTTGGCCATGAACTTGCGGGCGGCGTTCGGGATGGTGCCGCTCTGCGGGACCCCGACGATCCCGACGTGGCCGCCAGGCTTCGTGACGTTCAGCGCGGTCGAGAGCGACTGGTCGTAGCCGACGGCCTCGATCGTCGAGTGCGCGCCGTCGGTGCCGAGCAGGTCACGCACGTTCTGCTCGCCCTCCTCGCCGCGCTCGGCCACGACGTCGGTGGCGCCGAACTCGCGGCCGAGGTCGGTGCGGTCCTTGTGGTGGCCCATGAGGACGATCCGCTCGGCGCCCAGGCGCTTCGCGGCCAGCACGCCCAGCAGGCCGACCGCGCCGTCGCCGACCACGACGACGTCCTTGCCCGGCCCCACCTGCGCCGACACGGCAGCGTGGTGGCCGGTGCCGAACACGTCGGACAGCGTGAGCAGGCTCGGCATGAGCTCCGAGTCCTGCGGGACGTCGAGCTTCATGAGCACGTTGTCCGCGAACGGCACGCGCGCCGCCTCGCCCTGGCCGCCGTCGGTGTCGGCGCCCCAGGCGTTGCCGTTCGGGCAGGCGCTGGTGAGGCCCGCCCGGCAGTACTCACAGGTGCCGTCGGCGTAGAAGAACGGGGCGACGACCAGGTCGCCCTTCTGGATGCGGCCCACGTCGGAGCCGGTCTCCTCGACCACGCCGATGAACTCGTGACCGATGCGGTCGCCCTGCTCGGTCTGCTCGCGGCTCTTGTACGGCCAGAGGTCGCTGCCGCAGATGCACGAGTGCGTGATGCGCACGATCGCGTCGCTCGCGTTCTGGAGCGTCGGGTCGGGGACGTCCTCCACCCGGATGTCGCCCGCTCCGTAGATCAACGTCGCCTTCACTGCGGTCCTTCCTCAGGGTGCGTTCGGTTGTGGGCTACCCATCTCCCGAGCGCTCGCATGCGAGACCGCGCACACGTCGACGCGGCGGGGGGTGGCGGCCGACCGGGTGGACGGCGGTGTGTACTGTTTCCCGACGGAGGCCCCAGGGGGACCTCGGGAGGCTTCGCCTAGTCTGGTCTATGGCGCCGCACTGCTAATGCGGTTGGGAGTTCGGCTCCCTCCCGGGTTCAAATCCCGGAGCCTCCGCGGCCGCGGTCCAGCAAGGGTCGAGGCTTCACAAGTACACACTGCGCCCGTAGCTCAACGGATAGAGCATCTGACTACGGATCAGAAGGTTAGGGGTTCGAATCCCTTCGGGCGCGCGCCGGTCGAGGCAGTTCAGAGGGGTCGCAGCAGCGCTGCGGCCCCTTTGTTTTGTGCAGGGGACGGCCGTAGGCGCCCGGAACGACGCGTCCGACCGCTTCCTCGCGAGATGTCCCGACGGCACGATGGGCACCCTGTTCACACTCAGGGGTGTTCATGGACTCCGCGCTGACCACCGTCGGTCTGCCTGCCGCTCTCGCGGTCGTGATGCTGGGGCTCGGGCTGTCGCTGAGCATCGGCGACTTCGCCCGCGTGGCGCGACGTCCGGTGGCGGTCGTGGCGGCCCTGGTGACCCAGCTCGTCGTGCTGCCGGTGATCTGCTTCGGGCTGGTGATCGCGGCGGGGCTCGACCCACTGCTCGCCGTCGGGACCATGCTGCTCGCCGCGTCGCCCGGGGGCACGACCGCGAACCTGTTCAGCCACCTCTTCCGCGGGGACGTCGCCCTCAACATCACGCTCACGGCGGTCAACTCGGTGATCGCCGTGATCACCCTGCCGGTCGTCGTGAACCTGTCGCTCGCGTACTTCCGGCCCGTGGTCGAGGGCGGCCTCGGGCTCGACCTGAGCAAGACCGCCCAGGTCTTCGCCGTGGTCCTGGTCCCCGTGGTGATCGGCATGCTGATCCGGCGCGCGTCGCCCACCTTCGCCGACCGCGCCGACAGGCCGGTACGAATCCTCTCGGCCGTGGTGCTGGTCGTGGTGATCGTCGGCGCGCTCCTGGGCGAGCGGGAGAACCTCGGCGAGTACCTGGCCGCGATCGGCCTCGTCGCCGTGGCGTTCTGCCTGATCAGCCTGACGTTGGGTTACCTGGTGCCCCGGCTGCTGGGCGTCGGGCACCCGCAGGCCGTGGCCTCCGCGTTCGAGGTCGGGATCCACAACAGCACGCTCGCGATCGCCGTCGCGGTGAGCGTCCTGCAGACCGAGCGGCTCGCGGTGCCGGCCGCGGTCTACGGCGTCCTCATGTTCCCGCTGGCCGTCGGCGCGGGCGCCCTCCTGCGCCGGCTCGCTCCTCGGGCGGCGAGCGTCCCCGACGACGAGGTCGGCTCGTCCCGGACCCGGTCGTGAGCCCCCGTCGTCGCGGGCCCACCCGTCGCTCCGAGACCCCGGTGGGTGTCTCGTGAGTTCCGGCCGCCTCCTCTTCGCCGGGATCCTCGTGAGCGACTACGAGGCGTCGCGGCCGTGGTTCGAGCGCCTCCTCGGTCGGGAGCCGTCGTTCCTCGCCTCGGACACCGAGGCGGTGTGGGAGCTCTCGGAGCAGGGATGGCTCTACGTCAAGCAGGACCCCGAGCGAGCCGGGCACGCCGAACTCATGATCGTCCCGGAGGACCTGGACGACGCCGTGCGCGGCGCCGCCGAGCGGGGGATCGCACCGGTACGGCACGAGGACTACCCGGGTGGCGCCCGCAAGATCGTCTTCCGCGACCCGGACGGCAACGAGGTCGGGTTCGGCGGCGGGATCGGCTGAGGGTCAGCCCGCGCGGGGGACGGGCGTCGCGCGCACGACGTGGAGGCGTGCGGCCGCGCTCTCGGCGAGCAGGGAGTTGCGGCGCCGGACGATGGCCGTCGCGAGGTCGCGGGCCTTCTGGGTGAGGCCGTCGGGGTCCTCCTCCACGGGTGAGTTCGCGGTGCAGTGGTCGACGACCTCGACGATCGTCATGAGGGCCCGGGCGAGCTCGTCGAGGGTCTCGCTGCACCGGTCGAAGCGGTCGCCGTCCGGCGGCTGGGTGCGCTCGTGCTCGAGCAGGCCTGCGAGCGCCTCTGACGCCTGTCGGGCGAGCTGACTCGCCGCCTCGTCCTTCTCCACGTCCGCTCTCATCATCCGTCGGGGACGACATGAGGATGTCCGCTGGGGGACCGACCCAACCTCCGTCGGTCGACCGACGGATGGTGACGTCGGGCTCGTCCGATCAGTGTGGGAGGACCCGGCCGGCGGGGGGACACCGACCGGGTCCGTTGCCGATCACGGGGGGCATGACCGGCGGCGATCATCCTTGCATGTGCAAGTACATCCGCAAAGAGCGGGTCCGGACGGTCCACCGGGTCCCGGAGGGCGTGCCACCATGGTCGCCGTCTGCGACGAGACGAGGGGGTGACGGGTGCGTATCCGACTCGCCGACGGTCCCTGTCAGGGCGACCACGACCTGACGATCGCCGAGGGCGCGAGCCCTCCCGAGGAGTTCCTGGTGCTGGTCGAACAGGGTCCGCGCCAGAAGGTCAGCGAGATCCACGGCGGCTCGATCCCCGGGATCAACACCTTCGCGGTGCACCGCCTGGCCCGGCGCGAGGGCGACGGCACACCGGTCTACTCCTTCGCCGGGCGACGCGAGTCGCGGGGCTACTAGGGACACGCAGCCCCGGACACACGAGAACCCCGAGGACGAGGTCCCCGGGGCTCGTGTGGACGTGCGGCGGGATCAGGACTTGAAGGCGTCCTTGATCTTCTCGCCGGCCTGCTTGACGTCGCCCTTGGTCTGGTCCTTCTTGCCCTCGGCGCGGAGGTCCTCGTCGCCCTGGGCGGTGCCGGCAGCCTCCTTGACCTTGCCCTTGAGCTTGTCGGTCTTGTTGTCGATCTTGTCGTCAGCAGCCATGCCGTCGGACTACCCCGAGGCGGGGGTCGGTCAATCGTCCCGGGGCACGAGCAGGACCCACAGTGGTCCGGACGCGAACGGCACGGGGGCGCCGCCGGCGTCGAGGACGCGGGTCGGATCGGTCGGGGTCGGCCGCGACCATCGCGCGGGGAAGGCGCGGCCGTCGCGCAGCACCTCCGCCTCGCCCTCGCCGGTGGTCACGGCGTAGGGCGAGACCGCCCCGGCGGCGTCCCGGATGGCCGACGGCCGCGTCGTCACCTCCTGGACGAGCACGGTGGCGGCGCCGACCGGGTCGCCGCCGCCGGCCGGGACCACCTGGTCGCCGCCGGGCTCGACCACCCAGCGTCCGCGCACGGCGTCCCACGTCAGGCCCACGATCGCGGACCCGAACGCCACCTCGCGGTGCCGCACGACCTCGCCACCCGCGGGGGTCGCGCCGAAGCGGAAGCCGACGTCACGGGGTGGGGACACCTCGCCGGCCGCGGCGAGCAGGGCGCCGGGATCGGCGTACAGGTTCACCGGTGCGCGGCGGTCGGCGTCGCGACGGAACGCCGAGGCGGCGGTCGCGGGCGTCACCGCGACGAGCGGGGCGCCGGCGAGCGTCCCGGCCAGCTCGGGGGCGGAGCCTGAGAACGCCAGCGCCGGCCGGCCGTAGGCGCCGAGCACCGTGACGTCCGACTCACGGGCGCTGCGCACCGGGCCGACCGAGGCCGGCAGGCGCGACGAGAACACGGCGAGCAGCCGGGTCGTGCCGCCCTCGACGGGCTCGACGTAGACGACGTCGGCGTCCTCGACGCCGGTCCACGGGCGGCCGGCGGGGGAGTTGTCCACCTTCACCGCGAGCACGGGCGCACCCGACGACGCGGGCATCCCCGTCAACGGGGACACCTGGCGGTTCGCGCCCGCGCAGCCGGCGGCCAGGGCGAGCACCGCCAGGACGAGCACCGCCAGGACGAGCATCGGGCCCCGCGGCACCGCCCACCTCCGTCCCCGACTGCCGTCTCGTCTGGGCCGAGCACTGCCGGGCGGGTGCTCGCGGCGACCTATCATTCCGGTGTGACGTCCGCGAGCCCGGAGCCGGTGGATCCCGCGGGCCTGCGCGTCTCGGACACCGAGCGCGAGCAGGTCCAGCAGTTCCTGTCGCGGGCCATGGTGGCCGGGCAGATCACCCCGGCCGAGTACAGCGACCGCTCCGCCGCCGCGCTCGCCGCGCGGGTGCGGGGCGACCTCGTCGGCCTGCTCGACGACCTGCCGGGGGCCTCACTGCACGTCGAGCGCTCGGTCGACGTGCTCGACCTGCGCGCGGGCGTCGGCGGCGCGATCTCCCGGCGCGGGTACTGGCGGGTGCCGCCCGTGGTCCGCGTCCACAGCTGGGTCGGCGGGGTGACGCTGGACTTCACGGGGGCCGAGTGCACCGCGCCGGTGATCGCGGTCGAGCTGGCGACGGGGCTGTGCTCCCCGGTGCTCGTGCTGCCCGAAGGCGCCACGGCCGACGTCGACGACCTGCTGATCTCCGCGGGCAAGGTCCGCGACGACACGACCCACCGGCGCGAGCGCGGCACGCCGCACCTCGCGATCCGGGGACGGCACAGTCTCGGCGACGTCGTCCTGCGCCACCCCCGCAAGCCTCGGTGGCGCCCGGGACGGAAGAAGACCACCGTGACGCGTGAGGGTGACGGCGCGCCGGGTCGCCGCACCCGGAGCTGATCCGGTACCCCGGTAACCTCAAGGGACGGCGTCGGGAGGACGGACCGACCGCGGGAACGCGGACGGCGGGAGGGGAGGTCGGCGTGGGGCTGGCCGAGCTGGGCCCGGCGGTGCCCGTCCTCGTGGTGGTCGTCGCGGGCGTGCTGACCGCCCTCGCGATGGCTCCGCTGCACCGGCGCGCGGCCGTGCAGCGGCGCACCGCGATGCTCGTCGACCGGGTCGTCACCGACCGCGTCGCGCGCCTGTCGGGGGCCGAGCGCCGACGCGCGCGCCGCCACCTGCACCGTGCCGCCGACCTGCCCGTGCCGCGCGCGATCGGCCTGACGGCGCTGACGGCCCTGGTCACGGTCGTGCTCGGTGTGCTGACGTTGTCCCTCGTCGCCGACGAGCTCGCGACCGGGCGCCGCCTCGCGATCCGCGGCCTCATCGCGCGCCTCGACGACGCGGGCCTGCCGGCCCCCACCACGAGCGGCCCGACCATCACGGTCGCCGGGCTCGTCGTCCTCGGCCTGCTCTCCCTCACGGTGGCCGGCCTCTACGTCGGCGGCCTGGACCTCGAGCGCCGGCGCGCGATGCCCGTGACGCGACCGTGGCCCGCCAGCCGCGGGAAGGCGACGCTGGCGCTCGGCCTGCTGCTCGGGCTCGTCCTCGTCCTGGCCGTCGGTGCCGCGGCCGTCCCGGGCGTCGGGCTGGGCGCGGCGCTCTTCCTGCTCGCCCACCAGGTCACCGCCCGCGCGGGGCGTCCCCGCGCCTGCCGCGAGGCGCCCGTCGTCCCCGAGGCGCTGCGGGCCGCCCGGCTGCCCCCGGTGCGCGAGCGGCGGCTGCTGCGCGCCCGCCGCAACGCGCGGGAGCCCGACGTGGCGCGCGCGCAGCTCGCCCCGCCGGCGCCGTCCGGCCCGGCCCGGTCGGTCCCGCCGCCCCCGTCGCGCCCCCTCCCGCCCCCGCCGGTCGTCGGCCCGTCGACCCGCCTGGTCGACCTCGCCGCGCCCGAGCAGCCGCTGTCGCCGCACGACCCGCGCTCGGTCGGCGAGTACACGCTCACGGGGCGTCTCGGCTCCGGCGGGATGGGCACCGTCTACCTCGGCCACCGGGCCGGCACGCACGGCGTGGTGGCCATCAAGGTGCTGGCGCCGCACCTGCTCGACGACGTCGACGCCCGCACCCGCTTCCTGCGCGAGGGCCAGACCCTGCAGAAGGTCACCGGCGACTACACCGCGCGCGTGCACGGCGTCGGATTCGACGGGTCGATGCCCTACATCGTCATGGAGCGCCTCGACGGGCCGTCGCTGCACGCGTTCGTCGCCGCGTCCGGGGCGGTCACCGACGGCGAGATGCTCACGCGCACCGCGATCGCGCTCGCCCGCGCGCTCGCGGCCCTGCACGCGGACGGCATCACCCACCGCGACCTCAAGCCCGGCAACGTCCTGCTCACCTCGGCCGGGCCGAAGGTCGTCGACTTCGGCATCGCCCGGGTCGTGGGCCAGACCCACCACACGCCGGCCGGGAACATGGTCGGCACGCCGGGCTACATGGCGCCCGAGCAGGTCACCGGCAACGGCGCCGTCCCGGCCACCGACGTGTGGGCCTGGGCGTGCTGCGTGGTGTTCGCCGCGCGAGGCGACCACCTCTTCGACGGCGACAACATCCTCGACATCGCGCGGCGCATCCTCGACGGCCCCGGGTCCGAGGCGTTCGGCGCCGTGCACCGGCTCTCCCCGCGGCTCGTCCCGGTCCTGCGCCGCGCGACCGCCCAGGACGCGTCCGACCGGCCCCGCGACGGCGCCGCGCTGCTGCGCCTGCTCGACCGCAGCGGCGCCACCTCCGCGGTGGGCCACGCCGGCTGGGACCGTCTCGTCGGCGGAGGCGTCCGGTGAGCGAGTACAGCGAACGATCACCACGCAAGCGCGCTGCTACGGTGCGATCGCTCCGCCCGGCGCGCCGTCCGGGCCGCCAGGACAAGGGGACGGGCTCCCCGCGTGAGGACGGTGAGTGGTCGGTGGCCTCGTGGGACGACTTGGTGACCTGGGTGCGCCTGCGGTACGAGGTGATGGCGCAGAACAAGAGGAGCCTGACGTTCCGGCTCCCCACCACCGAGGACCGCACGCAGCTGGTCTACGTGCACCACCGGGGCGAGGTCGACGGGCACGACTGGCTGCAGATCGAGTCGCCGATCGCCCGCCTCGACGAGATCGACACGCGCCGCCTGCTGGAGCTCGCCGAGGAGGCTGTCGTCGGCGGTGCCGTGGCGGTCGGCGGTGTCGCCGTGTTCCGGCACGCCACCCCGCTCGAGGATCTCTCGTTCGCCGAGTTCGACGCGCCGTTCCGCCTGGTCACGCACATCGCCGACCAGCTCGAGCACGCCCTCACCGGCACCGACAAGTACTAGGCCGCGGGAGGCCGTCGTGGACGTCGTCGAGTTCCGGCCCGAGCGGTCCCAGTACGCCTGGACCTTCGGCGGCGCCGCCCCGATCCGCGAGATCGAGCCCGGCACGGTGCTGCGGCTGTGGTGCGACGACGCGTTCGGCGGCGCCATCCGCACCGTCTCCGACGTCGCGAGCGCGACGCTCGACCCGCGGTTCCTCAACCCGCAGACCGGCCCGTTCGCGGTGCGCGGCGCCGAGCCCGGCGACACGCTCGTGCTGCACCTCGTCGACATCACCCCGGCGCGCGACTGGGGCGCCTCCACGCTCGTCCCCTTCTTCGGCGGGCTGACCGGCACCGACCGCACCGCCCTGCTCGCCGACCCGCTGCCCGAGCGCACCTGGATCTACGAGCTCGACCGCGCCCGCGGCACCGTCACGTTCGTCGCGCACCAGGGCGAGTTCTCCCTCGACCTGCCGATCGACCCGATGCTCGGCACCGTTGGCGTGGCGCCCGCCAACCGCGAGGTCCGGTCGTCGCTGACCCCGGACGCCTTCGGCGGCAACATGGACACGCCTGAGATGCGGGCCGGCGCCACCTGCTACCTGCCGGTGAACGAGCCCGGTGCGATCTTCTCGGTCGGCGACGGCCACTACCGCCAGGGCGAGGGCGAGTCCTGCGGCACCGCGGTCGAGGGCGCCATGGACGTCACGCTCATCGTCGACCTGGTCAAGGCCTCGGCGGCGCGCGCGCCGCTGTGGCCGCGGATCGAGAACGACGGCGAGATCATCGTCGTCGGCTCATCGCGGCCGCTCGAGGACGCCTGGCGGATCAGCCAGGTCGAGATGATCGGCTGGCTCGGCGAGCTGCTCGGTCTCGAGCGCCTCGACGCCTACCAGCTGCTCACCCAGGTGTCGCTGACGCCGCTGGCCAACGTGGTCGACACCAACTACAGCGCCGTGACGAAGGTGTCCAAGACGCTCGTGCCCGGCCTGCGCCCGCTCGACGGGCTGCACGCGGACCTGCGTGCCCGCGCCACCTCCCTGACGTAGAGGAGACCCATGGACCTCCAGCTCAACGGCCGGACCGCGCTCGTCACCGGCGGCAGCCGGGGCATCGGGCGGGCGGTGGTCGAGGCGCTCGCCGCCGAGGGCGCCACGGTCGCGTTCTGCGCCCGGTCGGCGGACGGCGTGCGCACCGCGGAGAAGGAGCTGCGCGGCGCGGGGTACGACGTGCACGGCGCGGAGGTCGACGTCGCCGACGGCGACGCGCTCGCCTCCTGGGTGCGGGAGTCCGCGGCGCAGCGCGGCGGCATCGACGCCGTCGTCGCCAACGTCTCGGCGCTGGCGATCCCGTCCACCGAGGAGAACTGGGCGGCGAGCTTCACCACCGACATGCTCGGCACCGTGCGTCTCGTGGAGGCGGCCCTGCCCTCGCTCGAGGCGAGCGACGCCGGCGCGATCGTCACGATCTCCAGCGTCTCGGGCCGCGAGATCGACTTCGCCGCCGGGCCGTACGGGACGTTCAAGGGCGCACTCGTCCACTACACCCAGGGCCTCGCGTACCAGCTCGCCGGCCGCGTCCGGGCCAACACGGTCTCTCCGGGCAACGTCTACTTCGCGGGCGGGGTGTGGGAGTCGATCGAGCAGAACGACCCCGACCTCTACGGGCACGCCCTCGGGCTCAACCCGACCGGGCGGATGGCGACGCCGCAGGAGGTCGCGCGGGCGGTGACCTTCCTGGCGAGCCCCGCGGCCACGTTCATCAGCGGCACCAACCTCGTCGTCGACGGGGCGCTGACGCGCGGGGTGCAGCTGTAGGTACCGCGAGCCCGGTCTCAGCGCGGCGCCGGGGCGGGGACCAGCGCGTCGAACAGCGACCGGACGCCGTCGACCGCGGCGTGCACCGCGCGGCTGACGGCGCGTCCCCAGGCGCGGAGCAGTGCGGGCAGGCCGGCGCCGGGGGCGACCGGCGCGGGCACGAGGGCGGTGGACACGGGGGCCGTGACCGGGGTCGGGAGCGGAGCCGTCACGGGCATCCGCTCGATCCACGGGGCGACGCGCGGGGCCGGGACGAAGGGCAGGAAGGGGTAGCCGCCGTCCTCCGCCGTCTCGCGGCCCCCGTCGCGGGGCGCCGGGACGCGGGGGTCCTGGTCGGGTTCCATGCCGTGAGTCCTCTCGCCGATCACCGTCGTCCCGCTCATCGGTCCGGGGCGTGCCGCTGTTAGCACTCGGTGACCGGGGTCGCCACTCAGCGCGCTGGGTCGGGACCAGCGGACCGGGTGCACGACGGAGTGACACCGGACCACCACTCACCGCATCGTGCGGTCCGGTCACGGACGGCCCCCCGGACAGAGCGCGACGTCGTCGTCGCCGACGCGTTGCCTTCGTGCGGGCCCGTACGTCTGCGTGCGGGCCGGAGGGTCCGGTCGACATCCCGGCCGAGCCCTCTGACCAGGGCTTATCGGATGCGAGTGGTACGGGGAGGTGGTGGCTCGGTGGCGGGGACGCACTCTCGTCCGTCGGGACGGCGCCATGCCGTCGACCCCGACGAGGCCGCCGACGAGGGCGAGCGCAGCACGCCCGGCGCCACCGGAGGTCGGCGCGCACGCCGCGAGGACCGCGAACGGCTCGACCGCGAGCGCGACAGCGACTACGGCGACTACGTGCGCGAACGCCTCCGCTCGGAGCCCGCGCCGTCCTCGCCGCCCGTCGGCTTCCCGTCGGCGCTGTCGACGGGGTCGTTCCGGCCCGGCCGTGCGACAACCGGCACCACGCCGGCCCCGGCGGCGCCGTCCCGCCCGGCCGCGCCCGCCGGCGGCGCTCCCCGCTCCGCGACGGCTACGGAGGCCCGTCCGGCCGCCGCGCCGACGGCCGCCCGGCCCGCCGCCCCGGCCGGTCCCGCGCCGACGGGACGCCCGGTGCCGCCCACACCGGTCTCGCCCGCGCCGGTCCCGCCCGCGCCGATCCCGACCGTGCCGCCGCCCCCGGCCGCCCCGGCGCCGGCGGCACCCCCGAAGCCCGCCGGCCCGCCGCCGACGCCCGCCGGACCGCCGCCCGGTCCGCCCGCCCGCCCCGGCCCCGTCCGACCCGGTCCTGGCCGCTCCACCCCGCCGCCCGGTCCGGCGCAGCCCGCCGGTACCCGCGGCCGTCCCGCCGCCCCGGCGTCCCGTCCGCCCCGCGCCCCCGACGGTCGGCCCGGCGCCGCGCCCGGTGGGCGTGCCCCCGCCGGCCCCCCGCCGGTCGGCCCGTCCCGCGGTCCCGTGCGCGGCGGCCCCGCCCCGGCGGGCCGCCCGAGCGCCCCGCCGCCCGGCCGCCCGCCCGGCGGCGCCCCGCCGCCGACCAACGGCACCGCCCCGCCGTCGACGCCCGCGACACCCCCGGCGACCGGCACCACCGCGGCCACGCCGTCGGCACCCGCGACGAGCAGCACCACCGCCGCCCCCACCCGCAACCGTCCCGGCGGCACCGCGGCGATGCCCGCGATCGACGCCCCGTCGCCCCGCGGACCCGGGTCCGGTCCCCTCCCGCGCGGGCGGGGCGGTCGTCGTGACGACGAGCCCGCCCCGGTCGACGACGACCTCGAGGACCTCCCCGAGACCCCGGACGACGACCAGCCCGACGAGGCCGCCGACGCGGGCACCACCCGCGCGGCGCGCCCGACCCGGACCGGCGCCGGGCACACGACCCGTCGCGCCACCAGCCGCTCGCGCACCTCGGGTCGCACGGCGAACCGGAGCACCGGGCGCAGCACGCGGGCCGGGGAGAGCGACGCCCCCCGCGTCCCCCGCGGCCGCATCGCGCTGGCGATCGCCGCGGTGCTGTCCGTCGTCGCCGCCCGGGTGGTGCGTCTGCCCCATGGCGACAAGGTCGTGGCGTTCGGCCGCCGCGTGCGGTCCCGGGTCGTCCTCTACCTGGACGGACCGCACCCCGAGACGATCGCGCCCGCCGCCCTGCGGTGGCGCCGCATCCGTCGCAGCCTCTACGCGGGCGTGGCCGCGATGATCGCGGCCCCGGTGTTCTCGCTGCTCGTCGGCTGGCTGTTCATCCCGGTGCCCAACGCCGACGACGCGGTGGAGAGCCAGCTCAACACCGTCTCGTTCTCCGACGGCACCGTCCTCGCGCGGATCGCTCCGGGCGAGCAGGGCAACCGCCAGAAGGTCGGCCTCGAGCAGGTGCCGCCTCCGGTGCGCTTCGCGGTGCTCTCGGCCGAGGACCGCACCTTCTACTCGAACAGCGGCTTCGACGTCACCGGCTTCGGTCGCGCCGTCTGGAAGAACCTCACCGGCGGCTCCGGCGGCGGGTCGACGATCACCCAGCAGTACGTCAAGAACGCGATGGTGGGCGACGAGTACTCGCTGATGCGCAAGTACAAGGAGCTCATCATCTCCTTGAAGATCTCCCAGGAGCGCTCGAAGGAC
Source organism: Actinomycetospora sp. NBC_00405 (assembly GCF_036044095.1). Lineage (NCBI taxonomy): Bacteria > Bacillati > Actinomycetota > Actinomycetes > Pseudonocardiales > Pseudonocardiaceae > Actinomycetospora > Actinomycetospora sp. NBC_00405. The sequence continues at coordinate 3,846,286 of NZ_CP107938.1, read as the reverse complement.
GAGATCCTGGGCGACTACCTGAACAGCATCTACTTCGGTCGCGGCGCGTACGGCATCCAGGCGGCGTCGCAGGCGTACTTCGGCCGGCCGGTCGAGACGCTCACCCCGGCCGAAGGTGCCCTGCTCGCCGGCGTCATCCAGGCGCCGTCGAAGTGGGACCCCGCGCAGAATCCCGACGACGCGCTGCGCCGCTGGAACTACGTCATGGACGGCATGGTCGCCCAGAGCTGGCTGCCGGCCCCGGAGCGCGCCGCGGCGCAGTTCCCCGTCACGGTGCCGCCCCGTCGCGTCACCGGCGGCGTCCCCGACGACGACCGCGGCCACATCTACAGCGCGGTGCGCGACGAGCTCCGGACCCTCGGCATCGACCAGGACGCGCTGGTCACCGAGGGGCTGCAGATCCAGACGACGATCACGCCCGAGGCGCAGCGCGAGGCCGTCGAGGCGGTGCGGTCGAAGATGGGGGGCCAGCCGGACAACCTCCGCACGTCGACCGTGTCGATCGACCCGGAGACGGGTGGCATCCTCGCCTACTACGGCGGGGACAACGGCTCGGGTCTGGACTACGCCCGGGTCGAGAAGCAGGCCGGCTCCACGTTCAAGCCGTTCGTGCTGCTCGCCGCGCTGCAGCAGGACCCGCCGATCGGCATCTCGACGGAGTTCGACGGGCGGTCGATCCCCGGGCAGACGGTGCGCAACGTCGACGGCGCCGACTGCGCGAACTGCAGCCTCAAGCGCGCCATGACGCTGTCGAACAACGTCGTGTTCACCGCGCTCGGCAACCGCGTCGGCCCGCAGGCCGTGGCCGCGGCCGCACGCCAGGCCGGGATCAGCCAGCCGATGAACGACCCGGACTCGGGCATCTCGCTGGGCAACCAGGAGACGACCGCGGTCGACCTGGCCTCGGCCTACGCGACCTTCTCCAACGAGGGCATGTACCACCGGCCGCACCTCGTCCAGCGCGTCACGACGGCCAGCGGCGAGGTCCTCTACGACCAGTCGACCACGCCCGGCGAGCAGCGCATCGACCCGCGCGTGGCGCGCAACGTCACCGAGGCGATGCGCGACGTACCGGACTACGACGGGGTGGGGCTCGAGGGCGGCCGGCAGGCCGCGGCCAAGACCGGCACCGTCCAGTCGCACGTCGAGAGCCAGAACAACGACGCGTGGTTCGCGGGCTACACCCCGAACGCGTCCACGGTCGTGTGGGTGGGCACGGACGACAACACCCCGATCCGCACCGCCGACGGACGCCCCGTCTACGGCCACGGGCTGCCCAGCGAGATCTGGAAGACGTTCATGGACGACGCGCTGGAGGACGCCCCGCGCCAGACGTTCGGGACGTTCACCCCGGTCGCGGGCACCGACCCGGGCGACACCGCGGACAGCGCGGAGGGCCCGGCGGAGTCCACGCCGTCGAGCACGTCGTCGCCGAGCTCCACGTCGGCACCCACGTCGACCACCGCGCCACCCGACACCGACGTCGCCCAGCCGGCCGAGGAGGTCCCGCCCGCCGTCGGCGATCCCGCGGCGGCGGAGGACCCGGCGGCCGCGGGCGATGCCCCGGTCGAGGGTGCCGAGGGCGAGGGCGGCGCCGACCCGCCGGCGAACTAGCGGGGCTCAGGCGAGCGTGAAGTCGTCCTCGTCGAAGCCCGGACTGACGACGCAGGTCACCAGCACCTCGGCGTCGGCCCCGGGCTCCGGCGCGGCCCGCTGCCACACGCCGCCGGGCACGAGGGCGTGCGGCGCCTGGCCGTCCTCGACCCGGGCGCCCAGGAGGATCGCGTCTCCTCCGACGGGGCTCTCGCCGTCGCCGCCGAGCCACAGCGACAGCGCCGGACCGCGGTGCCAGCACCACAGCTCGTCGGAGCGCACGCGGTGCCAGCGGGACTCCTCGCCGGGCGCGAGCACGTAGTGGATCGCCGTGGCGCTCACGCGCGGGCCGGGGTAGCCCGCGGGCTGCAGCGTGGGGCCGGTGGCCCAGGTCCGGCGGAACCAGCCGCCCTCGGGGTGCGGCGCGAGGTCCAGCGCGCGGGCCAGGGGTGGCGGTGCCGTCACGCCGTCATGTCCAGCGCGGCGATCACCTTCGACGGGTGCAGGCGCACCACCAGCTCGCCCGGGACGCCGTTGCGCCGGCCGAACTCCTCGGCGCGGTCGGCGCCCATGTAGCGCGCGCCCAGGTCGGTGGCCGTGCGGCGCAGCTCGTCGGGGTCCTCCGAGAGCGTCACCGAGCCCTGGACCTGCACGAACGCGTACGGCGGCTCCTGGAGGTCGACGCAGAGGACCGCGCGGGGGTCGCGGGCGAGCGCGCGGCCCTTGGCGGTGTCCTGACCGGTGGTGAAGACGATCGTGCCGTCCTCGACGAGGAACCAGATCGGCGTGACGAGGGGCCGGCCGTCCTTCGCGGTCCAGCCGATCTTGCCGGTGCGGGTGCCCTCGGCGAGGAAGGCGTGGACCGTGGGGTCGGTGAGGTCGGCCATGGGCGCCAGCCTAGGTGCGGTCCGGGGTCCCGTCCGGTGGCTTGTCGGGGGTCGTGGCGAGCCCGGCGACCAGGGTGTCGAGGCCTGCGCAGGGCCCGACGAGCAGGTGCACGCCGTCCGGGCCCTCGAGGCGCCGGAACCCCGATGGGGGCGTCCAGCCCTCCGGCGGGTCCTCGACGAGCTCGACCACGCAGCGGGCGTCGGGCTCGTGGGCCCGGTCCACACGGTCGTCCGCGGGCCTGCCGACGAGGTCCGCGGCGCCGACGAGGCCGAGCAGGCGGGAGCCGTCCGCGGCGAGCACCGGGAGCGTCGCCGACCCGGCGCGCTCGAGGACGTCGAGGGCACCGCCGAGGTCGTGGTCGGCGTCCAGGACCTCCGACCAGCGCACCGGCCCGAGCGACTCCCCGGTGCCGCCGAGGGCCGGCGGCCCGGCGGGATCGGCCTCCGGTGGGCCGAGGGCGTCGCCGACGGTCCGGCGGGCCCACAGCGGCGTGCCCGGTGCCCTCAGCCGGATGCCGCGGCGGGCGAGCTTCTCGGTGTAGACGGTCTCGGGGGAGAGCAGCCGGCTGACGACCGTCGCGACCGCGACCGCGATCATCAACGGCAGCACCAGCGCCCACTCGGCGGTGATCTCGGCGACGATCACGACGGCCGTCACCGGTGCCCGTGTCGACCCGGCGAGCACGGCCGCCGTCCCGACGAGCGCGACGGCGTCCGCGGACCCGACACCGAGGGCGTCGGTCCCGGCCCCGAGCACGGAGCCGGTCATTGCGCCGAGGAACAGTGCCGGCGCGAACACGCCGCCGGAGCCCCCGATCGCGAGGGTCAGGCTCGTCGCGACCAGCTTGCCGACGAGCAGGACGAGGAGGAACGCGACGGCGTAGCCACCGGTCACCGCCTGCTCGAGCACCGGGTAGCCCACCCCGTACATCTGCGGCAGGGCCACCAGCAGCAGGCCGAGGACGACCCCGCCAACCGCCGGCCGCAGCCACTCGGGACCACGCCAGATCCGGTCGACGACGTCCTCGGCGCCGTAGAGCACGCGGGTGAACGCCACCCCGACCAGGCCGCCGACGAGGCCGACCACCACGAACGCGGGCAGCTCCCCCACGGAGCCGACCGTGTAGCGGGGCAGCGCGAGGAACGTGTCGGCGCCCTCGGCGACGCGGGCGACGGTGTTGGCCACCACCGAGGACGTGGCGACGACGACGAAGGACACGAGGGACACGTCGAGCAGCAGGATCTCGAGGGCGAAGAAGACGCCCGCGACCGGCGCGTTGAACGTCGCGCTGATCCCGCCCGCGGCACCGCACGCGACGAGCAGACGCAGGCGCCGGGTCGGCATCCGGAGCCACTGCCCGACGCCGGACCCGAGCGCCGACCCGATCTGCACGATCGGGCCCTCCCGGCCCACCGAGCCGCCCGACCCGATGCACACCGCCGAGGCCAGGGCCTTGACGACGGCGACCCGCGGGCGGATGCGCCCGCCGTGCTCGGCGACGGCGAGCATCACCTCGGGGACGCCGTGCCCGCGGGCCTCGCGGGCGTAGCGGTACACCAGCGGGCCGTAGACCAGGCCGCCGAGCACCGGGACGACGACCAGGAACCACGGTCCCGCTCCGGGCAGCCAGGGCAGCGGCGCGCCGGGGGTCGCGGCGTAGTCGTCGGTGCCGGTCAGCAGGCGGGTGACCGCCACGATCAGCTCCCGGAAGAGCACCGCGCCCAGGCCGGCCCCGAGACCGACCGCGACGGTGGCGGCGGCGAGCACGGTGGGTTCGCGCCAGCGGGTCGTCGCCGTGGTCACCGCTGGGTCCTCCGGGTGTCGCGGGCAGGGACGCGCCCACGCTGGCACGGCGCCCGCGTCACCGCCGGGGAGATCCGGTGCCCGCTGCCCGGTATGTCAGCTCGTGTCGGTTCCGTCCCGCTGTGAACGCGCCCACTCCTCGGGGGTGTTCACGCCGCGCGCCGCCCGGAGCTCGGGGTCCCTGGCGGCGAGCGCCGGGTCGGTGAGCAGGGTCGCGGCGTCGAGCTCGCGGACCTCGCTCACCGCGAACAGGGCGCCGGGGCGGAGCTCGCCCTGCGCGAGGAGGTCGGTCGCGCGGGCGCCGAGAGCCGTGGCGTAGGCGGCGAGCAGCGGCTGGCGGTGCCCGTCGAGCACGGGCAGGGCGACCTCCACCGGCGGCACCCGGTACGCCAGCACCGCCCGGACGAACGCCGCGTGCAGGTGGGGGAGGTCGACGGCCGCGACGAAGGCGGTCTCCGCGCCGTCCGCCGCGGCGGCGGACAGGCCGGTCGCGAGGCCCTGCAGGGGGCCGCGCCCCGGCACCGGGTCGTGCACCACACGGCACCGCCCGCGCCACGTCCCGACGGGGAGCGCCCGGTCGGCGTCGGCCGCGCCGACCACCAGCAGCGGGCCGTCGACGGCGGCGGCGAGGGCATCCAGGACATGGCCGAGCAAGGTCGTGGCGCCGTGGGGCAGGGACGCCTTGTCGGTGCCCATCCGGCGGGAGCGACCACCCGCGAGCACGACGCCGGCGCTCATCGTTCCCCGCCCCGCGGTGATGTATGCAACCGGTTGGCCGCCACGGACCGGGGGAAGCCCTGAATGAGCACATCAACGTGCCGATGGAGGTGTGCACCATGATCAGGAGCACCGAGAAGCGGCGTCCGACCGAGCCCGAGGACGCCCATCGCGGGTGGGTCGCCCCCACGCCGACGGATGCCCTCGAGGCCGCCGCCGACCGTGCCATGGCCGCCGCCGAGCGTGCGGTCGCCGCAGGCACGGCCACCGACGACCAGCGGGCGGGCGTGCGCCGCATGGACGATGCCCGCACCCACGAGCAGCGCCGCGTGGCCTTCCGCGCCGACGACTGACCTCACGGCAGGACCAGCAGGGTCAACGGCAGCGTCACCAGCGAGAGCACCGTCGTCAGCACCACGGCGGCGGTGCTCTCGCGGTACCAGGTCCGGTACTGCGCGGTGAGCACGAACACCGTGGCGGCGTCCGGTAGCGCGCACATGACGACGAGCACGGCGGCCCACGGCGCCGGCACACCGAGCAGGGCCACCGCGCCGAGGGCCAGCGCCGGCATCACCACGAGCTTGACGAGCACCGCGGCGCCGATCGGGATCCACTGATCGGTCGCGCCCCGCAGCGACCGCACGGCGCCGCGCAGCAGGATGCCCAGCGCGAACAGGCCGCCCGGCGCGGCCAGGTCGCCGAGCAGCCCGATCGTGCTCGCCACGGGTGTCGGCAGCGGGACGCCGAGGGCGGCCACCGCGACGCCGGCGGCGATGCCGATGACGACGGGGTTGCCCAGCACCCGACGGGCGAGCAGGACCGGCAGGGGTGTGGCGGCCTCCTCGCCCCGGCCGCGGCCGTCCAGCGTGGCCGCCACGAGGAAGATCGAGATGGCGAGGGCCGTGTGCAGCGTCGAGGTCAGCGACGCGGCGAAGGCCGTGGCCGGGCCGAGCACCGAGACGGTCAGCGGGATGCCGAGGTAGCCGACGTTGCCCCAGCCGGCGACCAGCCCGACCGCGTTGGCCTCGCCCGACGGCCGTCCCGCCACCCGCGCCACCACCGCACCCAGCGCGTACGCGACGACCACCACCGCGATCGAGGCGATGATCGCGGACCACGGGACGCCGGCGGACAGGTCGGCGTCCGCGACCGAGATGAAGATCAGGGCGGGAAGCGCGACCCAGTAGACGAGGTCGTTGAGCACCGCCGCGGTGCGCTCGTCGAAACGCTCGAAGCGTCCGGCCACGGCGCCGACGGCGATCACCGCAAACACGGGCAGGACGCGGCCGAGCAGCTCAAGCACGTCGCATCACCGCGCGAGCGTACGGGCGCGCTCAGCTCACCGGGCCCGTCGTGGCGCGCACCACGACGGCGTCCATCGCCCGTTCGAGCACGGTGAACAGGGGCACGCCGGCAATCTCGACCGTCGGGTACGAGCGGTGCGCGCCGGAGGCCCAGCCGTCGCGGAAGACGGTGAGGTCGAGGTTCTCGGTGGCGCAGATCGGGTCGCCCGGCGCGCACACCTCGTAGACCCGCCCGTCGTAGACGTCGAGCTCACGGGTGGGGCGCGGCCCGAGGACGCCGCGTCCCGGGGTGTCGAGGAGGTTCGGCGCGTGCGGGTCGCGTCGCGGGCTGCCGAGCATGATCGCGCCGGCGATGCGGTCGGTGGGCAGCGCGATCGTGCCGTTGGCCGCCCGGTGGACGACGTCGGAGACCACGTCCGCGCCCTGGCTGAAGCCGACGAGGGTGATCGTGGTGTCGGGGCAGCGGGCGGCGAGATCGCCGGCGTCGCGGGCGAGGCGCTCGGCCCCGCGGCCCTCGCTGAACGGGTAGAACACCGGCCGGTCCAGCGAGGCGGGATACGGGACATAGCGCACCGAGAGGTCGTCGCCCCAGCGGCGCGCGAGCGCGTCGGTGAGGCCGGCGAGCAGCCCGACCGAGCGCGCCGGGTCGGCGGCCTCGGACGTCTCGTTGGTGCCGGCGACGGCGAAGAGGGCCACCGGGGGGCACGCCGGCGCCGCCGTGGCCAGGGGTGCGGTGAGGAACCCGGCGCCGAGCAGGAGAACGAGTCCGAGCAGCAGTCGTCGTCCCGCCGCCCCCGCCACACCGGACATCTTCGCCGATGGGGGACGCCGCCGGGGAGCACTCGAGGATGTGGATTCCCTGGCGTTGAGTATCAGCGTGGACGCAGGGCTTGCACGCACCGTGCACGCACCGAGCGTGACCGGCCGTACTGACAAGTCGTCCCGGTTCTGCCAGCGTTCCCCTCCAAGAGTCCCCCGGCGGCGGTGCCGGAGCCGGGGAGGCGTGGACTGCAGGAGGACTCGAGTGAGCATTCCGTCGGACCTCGACATCGCGCAGGCGGCGACGCTGAAGCCCTTGGACGACGTGGCCCGGCAGATGGACCTGCCTCTCGAGCTGCTGGAGATGCACGGCCACGACGTCGCGAAGATCGAGCTGGACGCCATCGAGGCGATGGCCGACCGCCCGCGCGCGAAGTACGTCGTCGTGACCGCGATCACCCCGACGCCGCTGGGTGAGGGCAAGACGACCACCACGGTCGGGCTCGGCCAGGCGTTCTCCCACATCGGCAAGCGCGGCGTGGTCGCGATCCGCCAGCCGTCGATGGGGCCGACGTTCGGCATCAAGGGCGGCGCCGCGGGGGGCGGCTACTCGCAGGTCGTGCCGATGGAGAAGTTCAACCTCCACCTCACCGGCGACTTCCACGCGGTCACGAGCGCCCACAACATGCTCTCCGCGGTGCTCGACAACCACCTCTACCAGGGCAACGCGGCGGGCCTGGACCCGTACCGCGTCACCTGGCGCCGCGTGCTCGACGTCAACGAGCGCGCGCTGCGCAACGTCGTCACGGGCCTCGGCGGGCGGATGGACGGCGTGCCGCGTGAGTCCGGCTTCGACATCACGTCGGCGTCCGAGGTCATGGCGGTGCTCGCACTGTCGAACGACCTCGCCGACATGCGCGCCCGCCTCGGGCGCATCGTCGTCGGCTACACCGGCGACGGCGACGCGGTGACCGCCGAGGACATCCACGGCGCCGGGTCGATGGCCGCGCTCATGCGCGACGCGCTCAAGCCCAACCTCATGCAGACGCTGGAGAACACGCCGGTCCTCGTGCACGCCGGCCCGTTCGGCAACATCGCGACCGGCAACTCGTCGATCGTCGCCGACCGCGTCGGCATCCACTGCGGCGACTACCTCGTCACCGAGGCCGGCTTCGGCGCCGACATGGGCGCCGAGCGCTTCTTCAACATCAAGTGCCGCACCTCGGGCATGACCCCGGACGCCGCGGTCGTCGTGGCCACGGTGCGGGCGCTCAAGGTGCACTCGGGCAACCACAAGGTGGTCGCCGGCAAGGACCTGCCGCCCGCCCTGCTCGAGGAGAACCCCGACGAGGTGCACGCCGGCGCGGCCAACCTGCGCAAGCAGATCGAGAACATGCGCCTGCACGGCGTCTCGCCGGTGGTGTGCATCAACGCGTTCCCCACCGACCACGACTCCGAGCACGCCGCCATCCGCGAGATCGCCGAGTCGATGGGCGCGCGGGCCGCGGTCTCGACCCACTTCAGCGACGGCGGGCGCGGCGCCGCCGAGCTCGCCGAGGCCGTCGCCGAGGCCGCGAACGAGGAGAGCCACTTCCAGCTGCTCTACCCCGACGACGCGTCGCTGCGCGAGAAGATCGAGACCATCGCGACGAAGGTCTACGGCGCCGACGGCGTCGACTACGCCCCGGCCGCGAACACCTCGATCGACCTCTACGAGCGCAACGGCTTCGGCGGCCTGCCGATCTGCGTCGCCAAGACCCACCTGTCGATCTCGTCGGACCCGAAGCTCCTCGGTGCGCCGACGGGCTGGCGGATGCCGGTGCGCGAGGTCCGCGCGTCGGTCGGCGCCGGGTTCATCTACCCGATCTGCGGCGACATGCGGACCATGCCGGGCCTGGGCAAGAACCCGGCCGCGCACCACATCGACGTCAAGCCCGACGGGACGATCGTGGGGCTGTTCTGAGCCCCTCCGTGAGCGATGTTCACGGCTATGGCCGGGAACATCGCTCACAGGGGGTGGACCGGTGAGCCGGCCGATCGGCGACCTCGGGGTCGCGCGGTTCGGTGAGGTCCTCGCGGCCGCCGGGCCGGGCCCGGCGGCGGGATCGACGGCGGCCGTGACCGCCTCGTTCGCGGCGGGGCTCGCCACCAAGGTCGCCAAGGCCGCCGCCGACCGGGAGGCCGTGACGGAGCTCGACGCCGTGCGCGCGAAGGCGCTGCGCCTCGCCGACGACGACGTCGAGGCCTTCACGGGCTTCCTCGAGGCCCGTCGCAAGCCCGGAGGCGAGCCCGGCGCGACCGAGGCGATCGTCCAGGTGCCCTCGGACGTCGTCGCCCTCGCCGTGCGCGTCGCCGAGCTGGCGGCGCTCCTGGCCGAGAGCGGGCCCGACCACCTCACCGGCGACGCGGTGACCGCCGCGTTCCTCGCCGCCGCGGCCGCCGAGAGCGCCGCGGCGCTGGTCGGGGCGAACATCGCGGACAGCGACATGACGGTGGGGGAAGAGCTCGCCGATCCCCGCCTCGAGCACGTCGAGGAACGTGCCGGGCACGCCCGCGCGCTGGCCGAGCGTCTGGTGTGAGCGAGGGCTGGACCGTCGAGGTCACCCGCGGTCCCCTCGTCGAGTCCGAGCACCGGGTCGCGCTGGTGGTGCTCGAGCCCGACGGGACGACGGCGCTGCGGGCCGGGGTCGTGGACGTGCCGATGCTGCCGCGCTCGGCGCTCAAGCCGGCCCAGGCGGTGGCGGTGCTGGAGGCCCTCGCCGGGACCACCGCCGATCTCGACGACCGCGAGCTGGCGCTGGCCGCCGGCTCGCACTCCGGCGAGCCCGAGCACCTCGCCCTCGCCGCCGGCCTGCTCGCGCGCCACGGCCTCGACTCCGACGCGCTCGCTTGCCCGCCGGCGCGCCCGCTCGGGATCGCCGCCGACCACGCGTGGGGTGAGCGGGCGCCCGAACGGCTCGCGATGAACTGCTCGGGCAAGCACGCCGCGATGCTCGCCGCCTGCGGGGCGCAGGGGTGGCCGATCGAGGGTCACCTCGACCCCGAGCACCCGCTGCAGCGTGGGGTCCGGGCGACCCTCGAGCGCCTCGCCGGACCCGTCCGCGCCGTCACCGTCGACGGCTGCGGGGCGCCCGCGTTCGCCACCGACCTGCTCGCCGTGGCGCGCCTCGGGCTGGCGCTGGACGCCGCGTCGGCCGACACGCCCGAGGGTCGTGTCGCCGCCGCGATGCGCGCCCACCCCGGGCTCGTCGCGGGCCCCGACCGCCTCGACACCGTCCTCATGACCGTCCTGCCCGGCGCGCTGTCGAAGGTCGGGGCCGAGGGTGTCCTGCTCGCCGTCCTGCCCGACGGCGCGTCGCTCGCTCTCGCCGTCGTCGACGGCGCGGGCCGCGCGGTGGGCCCCGTGCTCCTCGAGGTGCTGCGCCGTCGCGGCCTCGAGCACCTCGACCGCACCGCCGAATTGACCAGCCTCGCCGCGCCACTCGTCCGAGGAGGGGGTCACCCGATCGGCGTTCACCGTGTGCGATCGTGAGAGCACTCATCGGGGTGAGGAGAGTGTGAAATGGGATCGTGCCTGGTCTTCGCCGGAGCGACGCCCGCGCGGGAACGCCTGGTCGGCCATCTCTCCTCGGTGTTCGACGCCCTCCCGTGCGTCGACAACGTCTCCGACCTCGTCGTCGGCCTCGGCCACCTCGTCGACGGTCGCGGGCCCGACGTCGTGCTCGTCGGCGCCGACGACGGCAGCGCCTGGATGGAGGCCGTCCGCCAGGTGCGTCGCCATGCCCCGGAGACGCCGGTCCTCGTCGTCGGCGAGGCGCCGTCGGCCGAGCTCGACCCCCTGCCCGAGCGCCCGACGCCCGAGCGGGGTGCCGCCACGGCCGAGGACGAGCGCGCCGCCTGGGCCCTGCGTCTCGGCGCACGCGGGTTCCTGCGCGCCGGCGACCTCGTCGACCCCTCCGCCCTGCCCGGCGCCCGCCCCGCCACCACCGAGCTCTCCGACCGCGAGATGGACGTGCTGCTCGGGATGACCGAGGGCCTGTCGAACGCCGAGATCGCCGCCGAGCTCGTGCTCGCCGAGGACACGGTGAAGACCCACGCCCGGCGCTTGTTCCGCAAGCTCGGCGCCGGCGACCGCGCCGACGCCGTCGCCCGCGGCTTCCGCCAGGGCCTGCTGCGCTGAGCCGTTCGGCGGAGCACTCGGGTCAGCGGCGGCACTCCGCAGACGTTCAGTGTCCGTAACGCCACGCACTCGAACCCCGCCACGGCGTTGACGCGCTCGTGACCTGCGTGGTCGTCTGAGCCGTCGACGGACGCGGAGGAAGCCGGTGTGATTCCGGCGCGGTCCCGCCACTGTCACCGGGGAGCGGACCCCACGAGAGGCCACGGCCGGCACCTGCCGGCGGGAAGGCCGGGGCGAGCAGCGATCCGGGAGCCAGGAGACTCCGGCCGTCGCGAGGCAAGGCTTCAGGCAGACATCGGGCGAGGACCCCGAGGAAGGCCGGCGACGATGCACGCACCCGTGACCCCGCACGCTCGATCCCACCCACCGGTGACACGCACCCGAGGGCGTGAGGAACGGCTGCTGCTCGACCTGCGCCGCGTGCTCGCCGGCGCGGGCCACCTCCCGCTCGACCTGCTCGGCGACGGCCCGGTCCGCGACCGCGCCGAGGCCGCCGCCCGCGTCGACACCCTCGCGCGCGAGCTGGTCGCCCGGATGCGCGAGGCCGACTGGGACGAGGGCGCCGCGCCGTCGGCCGTGACGTCGGTGCTCGCCGCGTCGGTGCCCGAGGCCGAGACGGTGCTCCTGCGGGCCGCGCGCGCCCGCCGGTGACGCGGACCCGGGAGGCGGACCCGACCCTGTACGACCTCCACCACCACGGCGACGCCGAGGTCGGGCCGGGTCTCGTCGACCTCGCGGTCAACGTGCGCGCCGGGACCCCGCCGACGTGGCTGCGCGAGCGCCTCACCGCGAGCCTGGGGGACCTCGCGTCTTACCCGGACCCGACGGCGGCGACCGCGGCGGTCGCTGCGCGCCACGGGAGGCCGGAGAGCGAGGTCGTGCCGACCGCCGGCGGCGCGGAGGGGTTCGTGCTCCTCGCGCGGGCCCTGCGCCCGCGCCACGCCGTCGTCGTGCACCCCCAGTTCACCGAGCCGGAGGCGGCGCTGCGGGCGGCGGGGCACGAGGTCGACCGGGTGGTGCTGAGCCGAGGAGATCCCTACGGCGACCTCACCCTCGACCCCGACGCGGTCCCGGCGAGCGCGGACCTCGTGGTCGTCGGCAACCCCACCAACCCCAGCTCGGTGCGCCATCCCGCCGCGGTCCTCGCGACGCTGGCGCGGCCCGGCCGGACGCTGGTGGTCGACGAGGCCTTCATCGACACCGCGCCCGGCGAACCGGACAGCCTCGCCGGGCGCCGCGACCTCCCCGGCCTGGTGGTGCTGCGCAGCCTGACCAAGACCTGGGGCCTCGCCGGCCTGCGCGTCGGCTATGCCCTCGCCCCCGCGGAGCTCGCCCGGGACCTGCGCGCCGCCGCCCCGCGGTGGTCGGTGTCGACGCCGGCGCTGGTGGCGCTCGAGGCCTGCAGCACCGAGGGGGCGCGCGCGGAGGCCGACCACGCGGCCCGCATCGTCACCGCCGACCGCGACCACCTCGTCGCCACCCTGGAGGAGCTCCCCGGCCTCGAGGTCCGCGGCACCCCGGCGGCGAGCTTCGTGCTCGTCCGCACGCCGGGGCGCACCGACGTCCGCGAACGACTCCGGGAGCGCGGCCTCGCCGTCCGCCGCGGCGACACGTTCCCCGGTCTCGATCCCGAGCACGTGCGCATCGCGGTGCGGTCGCGGGACGTCACCGACCACCTCGTCGCCACACTCTCGGAGATCCTGTGAGCAGCGCCCTGCAGCCCGGCGACCGCGACGCCCTGCACCGCGTCCTGCGCGCCCGCCGCGACGTCCGCACCGGCTTCGTCGACACCCCGGTGGACGACGAGCGCCTGCACCGCGTGCTCGGGGCCGCCCACGCCGCCCCCAGCGTCGGGTTCTCCCAGCCCTGGGACTTCCTCGTCCTGCGCTCGCCCGCGCTGCGCGACGAGCTCGCGACGCTCGCCCAGCAGCAGCGCCGGGAGTTCGCGGCGTCCCTGCCCGCCGCCCGCGCCCGGCAGTTCGCCGGCCTGCGCGTCGAGGCGATCCGCGAGGCCCCGCTGGGCGTCGTCGTCACCTGCGACCCGACCCGCGGCGGGCGCCATGTCCTCGGGCGCCACACCCAGCCCCGCATGGCCGCGCACTCCGTGGCCGGCGCGGTCCAGAACCTGTGGCTCGCCGCCCGCGCCGAGGATCTCGGCGTCGGCTGGGTGAGCTTCTTCGACGAGCGGGTGCTGGCCCGGACGCTGCACGAGCGCGTCGGGATGCCCCTCCACCTCGAGGTCGTCGCCTACCTGTGCGTCGGCCACGTCGAGGGCTTCGCCGACGAGCCCGAGCTCGCCACCGCCGGATGGGCCCGACGCCGACCGCTGGCGTGGGCCGTGCACACCGACATCTGGGGGAACCACGCGATGGATCCGCTGGACGAGACGCTCGCGGCGCTCGCCGACCTCGACACCACCGAGGGCGAGGCCGCGGCGCGCGAGCACCTGACGCGCATGACCGTGCCGCCCGGCGCGCTCGGCGAGGTCGGCGAGCTCGGCGTGCGCCTGTCCGGGCTCGCGGGGAGCTGTCCGCCGCCGCTCCCCGAGCCGGCCGTCGTCGCGGTCTTCGCGGGCGACCACGGCGTGCACGCCCGCGGGGTGACGCCGTGGCCGCAGGAGGTCACGGCGCAGATGGTCGCGAACTTCCTCGCCGGGGGCGCCGCGGTGAACGCGTTCGCCGCGACGGTGGGTGCCGAGGTGCAGGTGGTCGACGTCGGGGTCGCCGCCGACCTCGACCCCGCGCCCGGCCTGCTGCCGCGCAAGGTCCGCCACGGCACCCGGGACATGACCGCGGGCCCCGCGATGACCCGCGACGAGGCCCGCGCCGCGATGCGGGCCGGCGTCGAGACCGCCCGCGATCTCGTGACGGCCGGCAGCAGGCTACTGGTCACCGGCGACATGGGCATCGCCAACACCACGGCCTCGGCGGCGCTCGTGGCCGCGTTCACGGGCGCCTCCGCCGAGCAGGTCACCGGGCGCGGCACCGGCATCGACGACGCCACGCACGCGCGCAAGGCCGCCGTGGTGGCGGAGACGCTCGACAAGCACCACCCCGACCCCGCCGACCCCCTGGGCGTGCTCGCCGCCGTCGGGGGCCTGGAGCACGCGGGGATCGCAGGCTTCCTGCTGGGCGCCGCGGCGCTGCGCACGCCCGTCGTCCTCGACGGCGTGGTGTCCGGCGCGGCGGCGCTCGTGGCGGCCGCGCTGGCCCCGACTGCGTCACACGCCTGGATCGCGGGGCACCGCTCGGTCGAACCGGCCCATACCCTGGCCCTCGAGCACCTGGGCCTGGCGCCCGCGCTGGACCTGGCACTGCGGGTCGGCGAGGGCACCGGGGCGCTGCTCGCGGTGCCGGTGGTGACCGCCGCGGCCCGCGCGCTCGCCGACGTCGCGACGTTCGACGCGGCCGGGGTGACCGAGAAGGACCGTGCCGAGCAGGATCTGGCCACGGAGGATCCGACGGAGAGCAGGGGAGACGCACCGTGAGCCCGACCGAGCCGCCCGCCCGCGTGTACCCGGTCGGCCTGCACCTGCAGGACCGGCGGGTCGTCGTGGTCGGCGGCGGGTCCGTCGCCCAGCGCCGGGTGGCCGGGCTGCACGAGGTCGGCGCGGACACGCTCGTCGTGAGCCCGACCCTCACCACCGCCCTCGAGGCCCTCGCGGACTCCGGCGAGATCACCTGGCACGCCCGGCCCTACGCCCACGGCGACCTCGCCGACGCCTGGTACGCGGTCGCGGCCACCGACGACGCGGAGGTCAACGCCGAGGTCGCCGCCGAGGCCGAGCTCCTGCGCGTCTTCTGCGTGCGCGCCGACATCGCGGACGCCGGCACGGCCGTCACGCCCGCGGTGGGCCGTTACGACGACATCACCGTGGCCGTGCACGGCGGCGGCGACCCGCGGCGCGCCACGGGGGTGCGCGACGGGGCGGTCGAGGCCCTGCGCAGCGGCACGCTCGCCGACCGCCGCCACCGCGTCGTGCGACCCGGCGTCACCCTCGTCGGGGGCGGGCCGGGCGATCCGGGCCTCATCACCGTCCGCGGGCGCCAGGCGCTGGCGTCGGCCGACGTCGTCGTCACCGACCGGCTCGCGCCGCAGCCGCTGCTCGACGAGCTGCCGCCCGACGTCACCGTCATCGACGCCTCGAAGCTGCCCCGCGGGCGCTACATGAGCCAGGACACGATCAACCAGGTGCTCGTCGAGGAGGCCCTGGCCGGCCGGCGGGTCGTACGGCTCAAGGGCGGCGACCCGTTCGTCTTCGGGCGCGGCGTCGAGGAGATCCAGGCCTGCGTCGCCGCGGGCGTCGGGGTCGAGGTCGTCCCGGGCATCACCAGCGCGATCGCGGTGCCGGCGCTCGCCGGCGTGCCGGTGACCCACCGCGGCGTCACGCACGAGTTCACCGTCGTCTCGGGCCACCTGCCACCGGGGCACGCGCAGTCGCTGGTGAACTGGGACGCGCTCGGACGCCTGCGCGGCACGATCGTGCTGCTCATGGCCGTCGAGAACATCGGCGCCATCACCGAGGCGCTCGTCGCCGCGGGGCGCGACCCGGAGACCCCGGCGCTGGCCGTCCAGGAGGGCGGCCTGCCCGGCGAGGTGACGACCCGGGCGACGCTCGCGAAGCTGCCCGGCGCCATCGCCGACGCCGGCCTGCGCCCGCCCGCCGTCATCGTGATCGGCGCGGTCGCGGATCTGGGCTAGCGACCCAGGTCCACCACCAGCGCCCGGTGGTCCGACACCGGCGTCGCCACGGCCCGCGCGTCGGAGACCGGTATGGGGGTCGACGCCAGGACGTGGTCGAACTGGATGCGGGGCTCCTCGGTGGGGAACGTGTGCGCGCGCGCCAGCGGGTGCCACGCCCCCAGGACGGCGCCCGGCAACGGGCCCGGCACGTTGAGGTCGCCGAGGATCACGATCGGCCCGGGGAGGCCCTGCAGCGCACGCGCCAGCCGCCGGAGCTGCACGACGTTGTAGCCCGGCGTGAACGCCAGGTGGGTCGCGACGACGGTGCCCACGGGCGCCGGCGGCGCGAGGACGGCGGCGAGCCCCAGCCGCGGCTCGTCGCGCACCAGGGCGGGGCGCCGGGCGTCGACCAGCAGCGGCAGCGTCAACCACGAGGTCCCCAGCGGGATCCGGTGCCACGCGGCCACGGGGTGCCGACTCACGAGCCCGATGCCGTAGGTCGGCTCGGCACCCGGGACCTCGTCCGGGCCCGCCTCCCGCCACGACCCGCCCGGCGTGCCCACCAGGGCGGGCAGGAAGCGGCTGTCCCTTGCGCCGACGGCCTCGGCGACCAGGGCGGTCTGGTCGACCAGCGCCGAGCGCGGCTGGGTGTGGTCGACCTCCTGGATCGACAGCACGTCGGCATCCAGGGCCTTCACCGCGTCCCGCAGGCGGGCCGGGCAGACCACGCCGTCGTGCGGTGACCGGCCGTGCAGCAGGTTGAACGTCGCCAGCCTCATCGCGGCGTTCTCAGGCCTCCGGCGTGAGCAGGACGACGGGGATCTCGCGGTCGGTCCTGCGCGCGTAGTCCTCGTACTTCGGGAAGATGCGCGCCATCTGTTCCCAGAGCGGACCACGCTCCTCGGGGCCTGCGGTGCGGGCGCGGACGGTCAGCTTCCGGGTGCCGACGAGGACGCCGGCCTGCGGCTCGGCCAGCAGGTTCCGGTACCACTGCGGGTCCTCCGGAGCGCCGCCCACCGAGGCGACGACGACGAGGTCGTCGCCGCTCGTGCCGTAGATGAGCCCCGTGCGCCGCGGCTCGCCGGTGCGGGCGCCGGTGGTGGCGAGCACCAGCGTCGGCACGCCGCGCCAGTCGTGGCCCTCGGTGCCGCCGGAGGCCACGTACTGCCGGACGTGCTCGGCGACCCAGTCGGTCGTCGAGTCGGTGGCGCGCTCGATGTCGGCCGCGACGGCCATGGTGGTTCCCCTCAGCTGGCGATCTCTAGGGCCCGTGTGCCCCGGCCGGGGCACGTTGACACGACGGACACCACCACACCTCGCGGGTGAACGGCGCGCCGGACCCGGCGGCCGGACGAAAGCGCACGAGCGTGCCGCAGCGCCGGCACGGCCGGTTCGACCGCCCGGTGACCCAGTGGTTCTCGCCGCGGCGCTTCACGCCGGTGGTGGTCATGCCCGTCCGGTGCTCCAGGCTGTGGCGGATCATGCGCCGGGCCAGCGCGAGCAGGGGCTCGAGGTCGACCTCGCCCACCGGGGTCCACGGCCAGAGGCCGCGCAGGAAGCAGAGCTCGACGGCCCAGAGGTTGCCGAGCCCCGCGACCCCGCGCTGGTCGAGCAGCGCCTCGACGACCGGCCGCGCGGGGTCGCGGGCCAGCCGGGCGAGCGCCTCGCCGAGGTCGAACTCCTCCTGTGCCGCGGTCGGCCGGCCGGCCAGCACGTCGGGTCCGAGGTGCCCGACGACCCGGTGCTCGTCGCGGGTGCGCAGCAGCTCGAGCACCGGGACGTCGACGCCGACGAGCGACACCCCGGAGTCGAGGGTCAGCACGGCGCGCACGGCGAGGTGACGCAGGAGCAGGGGACGGCCGTGGGCCCCGTGCTTGCGCACCACGGTCCACGAGCCGCTCATCCGCAGGTGGCTGTGCAGGGTCAGGTCATCGGCCTCGCCACGACGGAACCGGGTCAGCAGGTGCTTGCCGTGCGCGCGGGTGGCGACGAGGGTCCGTCCGGCGAGGTCGGCGGTGGCGAGCGACGGCGTCCGGAAGTCGCTGCGGACGACGGTCGCGCCGGAGAGCGCGTCGAGGCGGGCGGCGCAGCGGTGGACGGCGTCACCCTCCACGCGTCCCTCCTAGCGCCGCCCCAGGTTCAGTCTCTCGGCGGCCCACGCGGCCGCGCCCGACGCGGGGCCGGTCGCCGAGACCGCGCCCGGGTCCCCGCCGTGCGCCAGGCCGAACCCGGTCCGCTCGGCGAGCCACTCCCGCACGCGCGGCATGTCGGTCAGGCCTCCGCGCACGAGCATCGCCGGCCGTGGCCCGGAGAGGGGCCCGACGAGCGCGGAGATGCCCTGGGCGATCTCCTCGAGACCCGGCGCGAGCATGGCGCCGAGGTCGGCGTGCGTCAGCGACACGACACCCGGCACCGGGTTCTCCGGCGGCAGTACGGGCAGTGCGACCGCCACGGTGCCCTGCGCGGCCAGCGCCTCCTTGGCGTCCCGGACGCTGGTGCGCAGCCGGTACCAGGCGCGGTGGGCCTCGAGGTCGCCGCCGAAGCGCACGCGTGCGGCGAGGTGGGGCGGCGAGCGGTCGAGGATCAGCTGGGCGAGGGCGTCGTCGAGCACCTCGGCGCCCACGTTGACCGACCGCATCGCGGTGACCGAGCCGGTGCCGTCGCCGCCGCGGTCGACGACGGCCAGCTCGGTGGCCGCACCGCCGACGTCGACGACGAGCAGCCGGCCCTGACCGCCGAGCCGGTGCGCCGCCGCGCGCGGTCCGTCGAGCAGGTCGAGCTGGTCGGGCGAGGTGTAGGGGATCGCCGAGAGCGCCGCGAGGCCGGCCTGCCGCAGCGCCTCCCGGGCGGGCGCCGACCACGACGCCGGGTGCAGCAGGATCACCGACGACGGCAGCGTGCCGCGGCGCCCGGCCTCCGCCCGGAGCACCTTCGCGATGAGCGCCGTGGCGACGTCGACCGCGGTCGTGGGCCGGGGCCACTGCGTCAGGAGCTCCGGCGGGCCGCCGGTGCTCGCCGCGAGGTGCGGACGGGTGCGCAGCAGCGCGGCGGCCGGGTCGAGCGTGCCGGCCTCGAGCGCGGGCCGGCCGGCGAGGACCGCGCCGTCGGGGCGGGAGAGCACCGCCGACGGCATGCCGGGCGCCCCGTCGACGGTCACGGCGCCCACTCGCACCCAGCCGTCCCGCGGGTCGACGTCGGCCCAGGCCCCGACGGTCGTGGAGGTCCCGTGGTCGATCGCGAGGGTCCAGCGCGCGTCCGGTGCCGTCATGACGCCGTCGCCCCTCCGCTCACCCGCCGCAGGGTGTCACAGGGCAGGTCCCGCCGTGCGGTCAGGCGGACTCGTCGACCGCGTCGGGGTCGAGCACCACCGGCAGGCGCTGCCAGGCGTTGACGAGCACGCTGCGGCGACGCTCGAGCGGCACGTCGGACCCGGCGACGAACCCCGGGAAGCGGTCGAGCAGCGTCCGCAGCGCGACCTCGGCCTCCAGCCGGGCCAGGGACGCGCCGAGGCAGAAGTGCAGGCCGTGCCCGAAGGCGAGGTGCCCGGTGGTGTCGCGCAGCTCCTCGTAGTCGTCGGGCCGCTCGAAGCGCGCGGGGTCGTGGTTGGCCGCGGCCAGCGACACCATCACCATCGCGCCGCGGGGCACGACGACGCCGTCGAACTCGACGTCCTCGGCGGCGAAGCGCAGCGGGGCCTGGGCGATCGGCGAGCCCCAGCGCAGGAACTCCTCGATCGCGGCCCGCAGCTCGTCGGACTCCGCGGCGGCGAGCCGGTCGCGCAGGGCGTGGTCGCCGAGCATGGCCTCGACCGCCGTCGTGATCAGCGTCGCCGTGGTCTCGTGGCCGGCGATGAGCAGCAGCATCCCCATCGCGACGATCTCGGAGGTGGAGAGCTGCTCGCCCTCCTCGGAGACCTCGATCAGCGCGGAGATCAGCGCCTCGTCGGGCTCGGCGCGCTTGCGCTCGACGAGTTCGGAGAGGTACGCCGCGAGGCTCGCGTTGGCCTGGTGCGTGGCGGCCTCGCCGGAGTCGTCGATCATCGTCCGCGACCACGCCCCGAAGGCGTCCTGGTCCTCCACCGGCACGCCGAGCAGCTCGCAGATGACGGCCGTCGGCAGCCGTACCGCGTAGGCGTCGACGAGATCGACGGGCTCACCGGCGGGCAGCCCCGCGAGCAGCGCGCCCGCGATCGTCTCGATGCGCGGCCGCAGGGCCGCGACCCGGCGTACGGTGAACGCCTTGACCACGAGCTTGCGCAGGCGGGTGTGCACCGGCGGGTCGTTGAGCAGCATCATGTCGCCGCCCGGCGAGGGGATGCCCGGGACGTTCGCCCGCTGGTCCTCGGGCAGGGAGTTGCGGAAGTCCTTGACGAAGCGCGGGTCGGCCATGACCGCCCGGGCGTCCGCGTAGCGCGTGACCAGCCACGTCGTGCCGCCCTCGGGCAGCTCGACCTCGCGGACCGGGGCCTGGTCGCGGACCTCCCCGAGGACGGCGAAGGGCTGGCGCCAGTAGTCGTCGGTGAAGACCGGGCCGGTGGCGAGGTCGGTCACGGGCAGGACCCCTTTCGGGCACGCTAAGATTCACTGAGTGGTGGTTCAGTGATGACGCTACCCGCGCCGCAGGGGTCTCGCCGTGCCTGGCGGGGTGGCTCAGGTGCCCCGCTTGCCCATGCCCGCGCTCGACGTCCCGAAGGTGCGTCCGGTCTTCCGGAACTGCTCCTCCAGACGGGGCACCATCTGCTTCGCCTGCGCGAGCACGGGCAGGTCGCCGAGCCAGGAGAACGTGATCGGGCGGGCGGCGGCGACCAGCGCGACCGCCTTCGGGACGAAGATCCGGCGCTTGCGCTTGAGGATGCCCTCGAGGAAGGCGTCCGCGCAGTCCTCGACCGACGTCAGCGCGCCCAGCGGGTAGGGCAGCTTCTTGAGCGTGTCCTCGAAGGTCGACGAGTCGGCCTTCACGTCGCGCACGAGGTCGGTGTCGATCCAGCCCATGTGCGCGGTGCCGACGCCGATCCCACGGTGCGCGAGCTCGAAGCGCAGCGCGTTGCCGTAGTTCTCCACGCCCGCCTTCGCGCCGCAGTAGGCGGCCATGCCGGGCAGCGCGGTGAAGGCGGCGAGCGACGAGACGAGCAGCATGTAGCCCTGCCGCTTCTCGACCTCGGGGATCGTGGCCGAGACCGTCCGCGAGACGCCGATGAGGTTGACCTCCATGACGCGGGCGATCACGTCGGCGGGGCTCTCGGCGACGGTGCCGTGGTTGGCGATCCCGGCGTTGGCGATCACGACGTCGATCCCGCCGAGCGCGGCGACCGTCGTCGCGACGGCCGACTCCAGCGAGGACTGGTCGGTGACGTCGCACTCGGCCCAGCAGTGGCCGGGACCGAGCTCGGCCACGAGCTTCTCGAGCCGCTCGGGCTCCATGCCCACCGCGGCGACGTGCGCGCCGCGAGCGGCGGCGCGCCGCGCGGTCTCCTCGCCGATGCCGCGGGCGGCGCCGGTGATGAACAGGACCTTGCCGGCCAGGTCACGGGCCATGGGGGAACTCCTCGGATCGGGGGGTCAGGAACGGCGGGACGCGGCGACCGGGGTGAGCGCGTACTCCTCGGGCCGGAAGTGCTTGAGCCGACGGCGGAACGGCATCGTGAACGTGGGCCAGAGCGCGGAGTTCTGGCCGTGCTTGTCGAGGTACCAGCTCGAGCAGCCGCCATCGACCCACACGGTGCCCGCCGTCCGCCGCTGCATCTCCTCGACGAAGGCGGTCTGCGCGGCGACGGTCGGCTCGACCGCGCCCACGCCGTGCTCACGCATGTGGCGGATCGTGTCGAGCACGAGGTTGATCTGCGATTCGATCATGAACACGACCGAGTTGTGGCCGAGGCCGGTGTTGGGCCCGAGCAGGGTGAAGGCGTTCGGGAAGCCCGCGATCATGGTGCCGTTGTGGGCGAACGGTGAGCCCGCCCAGTCCTCGGCGAGGCTGCGTCCGCCGCGCCCGTGGACGCGGTGGCTGATCGGCAGGTCGCCGATGGCGAAGCCGGTGCCGGCGATGATCGTATCGACCTCGTGGGAGACCCCGTCGGCGGTGACGACGGCGTTCGGACGCACCTCGACGATCTTCTCGGTGACGACCTCGACGTTGTCGCGGTCGAGCGCGGGCAGGTAGTCGTTGGACAGCAGAATGCGCTTGCAGCCCATCGAGTACGTCGGCGTGATCTTCTCGCGCAGCTCGGGGTCGGTGACCTGCCGCCGCATGTGGCGCTCGGCGATCTTCGCGGCCTTCCCCATGCGCTTCGGGTCCTTGAACCCGAACACGAACGTCTCGCGCGCCCAGTAGATGGCCTCGCGCACGACCCGCTGGGCCGGCGGGAACCACCGGAACAGCAGCTTCTCGACACCGGTGATGGCGCGGTCGCCGCGCGGCATGATCCAGGGCGGGGTGCGCTGGAAGACCTTCAGCGTGTCGACGACGGGGGCGATCTCCGGCACGAACTGGATCGCGGACGCGCCGGTGCCGATGACGGCGACGCGACGGCCGCTCAGGTCGAGGTCGTGGCGCCAGGTCGCGGAGTGGAACACCGGGCCCTCGAAGTCCTCGAGGCCCGGGACGTCGGGGAACGACGGGTCGGACAGCGCGCCCGAGCCCAGGACCAGCACGTCCGCGGTCCAGACGCCCTGGCTCGTCGTCACCACCCAGTGCTGCGCCTCGTCGTCCCACGACGCGTCGAGCACCTCGTGGCGGTTGCGGGTGAAGCGGTCGATGTCGTACTCGGCCGACACGCGCTGCAGATAGGCGTGGATCTCCGGCTGGGCCGAGAAGGAGCGGCTCCAGTCCGGGTTCGGGGCGAACGAGAACGAGTAGAGGTGGCTCGGGACGTCGCAGGCGCAGCCGGGGTAGGAGTTGTCCCGCCAGGTGCCGCCGACGTCGTCGTGGCGCTCGAAGATCAGGAAGTTGTCCTCGCCCGCCTGGCGCAGACGGATCGCCGTGCCGAGCCCGGAGAAGCCGTTGCCGACGATGGCCACCGCGAGGTGGGCGACGGGCTCCTGGCTCGTGGTCTCCGGAGACGCCTCTGTCGGCGTGGTCATGGGTCCTCCTCGTGGCTCGGCGGACGTGTCCCCGATGCGTTGGTACACGACCGTACCGCAGCGCCGATCAGTGTGGTACGCGGTGGTACCGTTGTCCAGTGTCCGTTCGCGCACCCTCGAGCGCCCCGGCGTCGTCGGGGGGCTCCGGGAGTCCCGCCCACCGCGACCGCCTGGTCCAGGCGATGATCGCGCTGGTCGCCGACCGCGGGTACGCCGCGGTGACGGTGGCGGACGTCGTCGCCACCGCCCGCGTGTCGAAGCGGACCTTCTACCAGCACTTCGCCGACCGCGAGGACTGCTTCCTCGCCGCCTACGTCGCGGCCGCCGAGGGCCCGCTGACGCGCATCGCCGAGGCCGTCGCGCCCGCCGTCGAGGCCGGCGACGGCGCGCCCGCGCCGGACCTCGCCGCCGAGGTCGACACCGCGACCCGCGCCTACCTGGACGCCCTCGCCGAGCAGCCGGCCCTGACGCGCACGCTGCTCACCGAGATCAGCGGGCTCGGGCAGCGCGGCTGGCGGGTGCGGCGCGAGGTGCTCAACCGGTTCGCCGACCAGCTCTCCGTGCTGGTCGGCCTCGGCGCCGCCCGGTGGGCCGCGGGCGGGTCCGGGACCGTGCCGGAGCTCGAGGGCCTGCAGGGGATCCCGCGCCCCACGGCGGTCGCCCTCGTCGGCGGTATCAACGAGCTGGTCCTCGACGCCGTCGAGGACGGGCGCGGCGACCGTCTCGGCGAGCTCGCCCCGACCGTCACCGGGCTCGTCCTCGCGGTGCTCGACCGCGCCGCTCGTCCGGACGTGTGACGCCGCGGGCGGCTCCGGGATGACGCCCGGCGGAGTGCCGTCAGCACGCCGTGCCGGTCCTCGGCCGTCCGGGGGCGGTCGGCCACCGTCGTGGCCTGCGTATCGTCTCCGAGCACGACGGCCCGCGGCCGGCACCCGAGAGCCGGTCGGCGCCCCCGGCGCTCCGTCACCGCGAGGCACGAGGTGAGGCGGCGATGAACCGACCCGGCGGACCCCCCGGTCGGGGGCGACCCCCCTCGGGCCCCGGCGGCCCACCCGGCGGACCTCCCCCCGGTGGCGGCCCGCCCCCCGGCGGTCGTCCGCCCGGCCGGCCCGCGGGCCCGCCCCCCGGCCAGGCGCCGGGGCAGGCGCCACGGCCGGCCCCGGGCGGCCCGCCCCCCGTGCGACCCGGCGGGTTCTCGATGCCCGGTCGCGGCCGGAAGGCCCCGCGCGGGACTCCGGCCGCAGGGGCCGGTGCTGCCGGCGGCGCCGCCTCGCCGCCCCGTGCGCAGCCGACCCGCGTCGGCGCACCGGACTGGAACCGCGACCCGCAGGTCGGCTTCGACCCGGACGTCGCCCGCGAGGCGCGGGAGCAGCGCCCGTCGTGGCGCGAACGGCTCCCCGAGCGTCCGGGGTGGTCGCGCAGCGGGGCCGGTTCGGGCGGCCGCGGTCGCGGTCGCGGGAGCGGCCCCTTCTCCCACTGGAGCTGGCCCAAGCGGATCGGCGCCGTGCTCGCGGTCGTCCTGCTGCTCGTCGTCGGCTTCGGGATCTACCTCGACACGCAGATGACACGCTTCGGGGCCCTGCCCGAGTACGAGGGCTCCTCGAGCTCGGGGACCAACTGGCTCATCGTGGGCTCCGACAGCCGGGCCGGACTCACCGAGGCCACCGAGCAGCAACTCTCCACCGGCGAGGTCGACGGCAGCCGCACCGACACGATGATGCTCGTGCACGTCGGCGGGTTCGGCGGCCAGACCTCGCTCACCAGCCTGCCGCGCGACTCGATCCTGCCGATCCCGGGCCACGGCCGCGGCCGCCTGAACTCGGCCTACTCGATCGGCGGGCCGGAGCTGCTGACGCAGACCATCGAGACCGCCGCCGACATCGAGATCGACCACTACGCGGAGATCGGGTTCGAGGGCTTCGCCGGGATGGTGGACGCAGTGGGCGGCGTCGAGATGTGCCTCGACGACGCGATCGACGACCCGAAGGCCGGCATCGACCTGCCCGCCGGGTGCCAGGAGCTCGACGGCCCCCAGGCGCTGGGCTTCGTGCGCACCCGCGCCTTCCCGAACGCCGACCTGCAGCGGATCCAGAACCAGCGCAAGTTCCTCTCGGCGCTCATGTCCGAGGCCGCGAGCCCGCTGACGCTGCTCAACCCGTTCCAGGTGGTGCCGCTGGCCGACTCGGCGGTCGCCACGCTGACCGTGGACGACAGCACGCACATCTGGAACCTGGGGAGCCTCGGGCTCGCCATGCGCTCGCTCTCCGGGGAGGGGGCGGTCACCACCACGGTCCCGGTCGACCTGTCGTCCAGCGTCTCCGGCGGCGTCGTGTGGAACCGCTCCAAGTCCGAGCGGTTCTTCGACGCCATCCGCGAGGACGACGACATTCCGTCCGATCTGCTGAGTCCGAGCAGCTGAGGCCCGGGACGTCGGCTCGCGGTCGACGTCCCGGGCCCCGACGTCAGGCGGGCGGGTCGACGATCTGGATCGCGCCGGTGGAGACGCCGGCGACGTAGAGCCGGCCCGTCTGCGGGTCGACGCCGAGGGTGTACGGGTTCTGCACCGTGGCGACCCGTCCGACCTCGCGCGGCTGCGGCGCGGTCATGTCGTAGGCGATGACCTCGTTGGTGCCCGAGGACGCCACGTAGAGGCGGTCGCGGGCGGGGTCGTAGGTGATGCCGTAGGGCCCGCCGGGCTGGGCGACGCGGGCGACCTCGCGCGGCCCGCCGTTCGGCCCGGACGTCGGCTCGAAGACGATCACCGCGTCGCCGCGCGTGTCGGTGGCGATCATGCGCCCGTGCCGGTCGGCCACCATGTGCGTCGGGCCGGCGCCGGACGGCACCTCCCCGACGATGCGCAGGGTGTCGACGTCGTAGGTCGTCAGCGTGTTCTTGCGGACGTCGACCATGCCGACGATGTTGCCGACCGGCACGATCCCGGCGGGCTGGACGGCGTCGGTGAAGACCTTGACCACCTGGTCGCCGCGCACCGCCGAGACGGTGCCGCCGAGCTCGTCGGCGGCCATGACCGTCCCGTTGGGGGCCTGGGTGACGTCGTGGGGCACGGTGCCGACGACGATCGGCGCCTGCGCGGTGCCCCCGGGCAGGTCGACGCGGACCACGGCGTTGGCGCTCTCGACGGGCACGAGCACCGGCCCGCCGGGGCCGGCGAGCTGGAGGTGCCGCACGAACCCGGGCAGCGGCGTGCGTCCGCGGACCTCGCCGGTGTCGGCGTCGAGCAGGACGAGCTCGTTCGGGTTGCGCTTGGCGACGGCCACGGTGCGGGTCACCGGGTCGACGACGACGCCCTCGGGGGCGTCACCGACGCGGACCTGCCGTCCGGGCGGCGTCGACGTCGGCACGGGGGCCGAGCGGGGCTCCGCGGCCAGCGCCAGGTTCTCCGTCGGCGGGCGCGTGCCCTCGGTGGGCACGCCGGGCGGCAGGAACCCGGTGGTCGTCGGCACGGGCGGGGCGGGGCTCGCGGGCGCTCCGGCTGATGGGGCCGGTGGGGTCGGCGACTCGTTGCTGCAGCCGGCGGCCGCGAGGCCCGCGACCAGACCGACGGCGACCACGGCACGGGCGGTGCGTCTGCGCATGGGGCGGGAGTATGTCCCGCCGGGCGTGTGCTCCGCGCGACGACGCCGACCGGCGCCGTTCGGGTGCCGGTCGGCGTCCGGGTGGTGCAGTCGTCGCGTCGGCTCAGGCCTGATCGGCGCTCAACGCGTGCGCGGGCGTCGGGGCCTGGGCGAACTCCTGGACGAGCGTGCGGCAGAACGCCGGCAGGTCGTCGGGGGTCCGGCTGGTGATCAGCCCCTCGTCGACGACGACCTCCTCGTCGACCCACTCCGCGCCGGCGTTGCGCAGGTCGGTCGCGATGCTCGGGAACGACGTCAGGCGGCGCCCGCGCAGGACGTCGGCCTCGACGAGCGTCCACGGCGCGTGGCAGATCGCGGCGACCGGCTTGCGGTTCGCGAAGAACTGCCCGACCACCTGGACGACGTCCGGGATCGTGCGCAGGAGGTCGGGGTTGGCCACGCCGCCCGGCAGCACCAGGGCGTCGTAGTTCTCGATCTTGACCTGGGTGATGACCGCGTCGACGTCGAAGCGGTCGCCCTTGTCGAGGTGGTTGAAGGCCTGGATGGATCCGGGCGTCTCGGAGACCAGCACCGGGGTACCGCCTGCCTCCTCGACCGCCTTCCAGGGCTCGGTGAGCTCGACCTGCTCGGTGCCCTCCTTGGCGCAGAGGAACATGACGGTCTTGCCCTGCAGCGTCGCGTTCTCGGCCATCGTCGTCCAGCGCTCCCTCGCGTCGTGGTTACCCTCGGGGGGTATGCACTCGTGCCCTGTACGGGACGGTGCCGTGGACGCGGAGGGCTCCCCCGGCCCCGACGCGACGAAACGGAGGCACGTCGATGACCAGCACCACCCTGTCGGTCCCGGAGATCCACTGCGGGCACTGCAAGTCGGCCATCGAGGGTGCCGTGGGTCCGCTCGAGGGTGTGCGGACCGTCGAGGTCGACGTCGACGGGCGCTTCGTACGCGTGGAGCACGACGAGGCCGTCACCGTCCGGGCCCTCGTCGACGTGATCGAGGACCAGGGCTACGACGTCCCCGAGCAGGAGGCGCTCGCGAACTGAGCGGCGCTCAGGCGGTCTTGCTGCGCCCGCCCTTGGCCGTCGCGGTCTCCTCGTCCTCGTCCTCGTCGGACTTCTTCTTCGACTTGCGGGTCGAGGACTTCTTCGGCGCCTCCTCGGCGGGCGCCTCGTCCTTCTTCTCCGCCGTCTTCTTCGAGCGCGAGCGCTTCGGCTTCTCCTCGGCCGGTGCGTCCTCGGCCTCGTCCTTCGTGTCCGACGACGCCGCCGCGGGCTCCTCGGCCGGCGCCTTGCCCCCGGCCGCCTCGACGCTGCGCCGCAGCGCGGTGAGGAGGTCGGTCATGTCGTCGCCCTCCTCGGCGGGCGCGGCCTCCGGCGTGGGACGCCCGCCGCCGTGCTCGATCTTGTAGTCGATGAGGTCGACCATCGCCTGGCGGTAGTCGTCCTCGAACTGGTCGGACTGGAAGTCGCCCGAGAGGCTCTCGACCAGCGAGGACGCCATCTGCATCTCCTGCGGGCGCAGCTCGACCTCGGTGCGCAGGGTCTCGAACTCGGGCTCGCGCACCTCGTCGGGCCAGAGCATCGTCTGCAGCACGATCGCGTTGTCGCGCACCCGCAGCAGCGCCAGCGTCTCCCGCTGCCGCAGCGCCACCTTGACCACGGCCATGCGGTCGGTCTCCCGCAGCGCCTCGCGCAGCAGCGCGTAGGGCTTGACCGCCTTGCTCTCGGGCTCGAGGTAGTAGCTTTTGTCGAGCAGCAGGGCGTCGATCTGGTCCGAGGGGACGAACTGCACGACGTCGATCTCGTGCCCGCTCGCCACCGGCAGCGTCGAGAGGTCGTCGTCGTCCAGCATGATCAGCTGGCCGTCGTCGGTCTCGTAGCCCTTGGCGATCTCGGAGTACTGGACCTCCTCGCCGCAGACCGAGCACGTGCGCTTCTGGCGGATGCGTCCGCCGTCGCGCTCGTGCACCTGGTGGAAACGGATGTCGTGGTTGCTCGTGGCGGCGTAGAGCCGCACCGGCACGTTCACGAGCCCGAACGACACGGCGCCGTTCCAGATCGCGCGCATCATCGGCCCCTCTCGGCGGGCACGGTGCGTGGTCTCCTCACCGTGCGTCGGCACCAGCATGCCCCACCGGCACCACTCGTCCCAGTCAATGACGCGCCGACCCCGGTCCCCGCCGTTGTCGGTGGGCGGGGGCACGATGGCTCCGTGCTCCCGATGCTCCCCGTTCCCGGCGACCTGCCGGTCGAGGGCGCGTGGAGCTACGAGGTCGACTGGGCGGGGGTCCGCCTGCTCGCCGACGTCGACCAGGGCGAGCTGACGCTGTGCACCGCCGACGGCGAGGACGTCACCGCCCGGTTCCCCGAGTTCGCCGGCCTCGTCGACGCCGTCGCCGACGGCCTGCTCGACGGCGAGGCCGTGATGCTCGACGGCGGGAGCCCGTCGGCCGACGCCCTCGGCGAGCGTCTCGGGGTCGAGGACGCCACCCGCGCCCGGGCGCTGGCCCGCGAGCGGCCGGCCGTGTTCATGGTCTACGACGTCATGCGGCTCTACGGCGTACCGCTCGACCCCCGGCCCCTCGAGGAGCGGCGGGCGGTGCTCTCGCGCCTCGACCTGTCGCGGGCCACCCGCATCCAGATCTCGCCGGCCTACGACGACGGGTCCGCCCTGCTCGCCGGTGTCGTCGCCCAGCGGCTCTCCGGGGTGATCGCCAAGCGCCGGGGTACGCCGTACCGCTCGGGCGACTCGGGGGGCGACTGGGTCCGCGTCGCCCCGCACGCGCCGCGGGTGGGGGCGCACGCCGGCCCGCCGGCCACCGTGCCGTCCGGCGCGTCCGCGGTCCCGTCGACGACCTCCTCCCGGCGACCCCGCCACGCCCGTCGCGAGCGCACGCCGCAGCACGACACGCTGTTCTGACGCCAGGCACCCCCACCCGCGAGTAGTCGATCGCGCCACCGGATACCCCGTCGGTCGCGGACCGACGGACGGAGGACCGCCGTGCCACCCCACCCCGAGAACGTCCCCCCGGCGGGGAGCGGCCGTGGCCGGCGCCACGACACGTTCGCGGTGCTCGGGCGTGCCCAGGCCGCGGTCGATCGCGCCCACGTGGCGCTGGACCGGGCCTACGAGAGATCGATCCACTCGTCGTCGGCCCCCGCGCGGCGACAGGCACCCCCCGTGCCGGACGCGGCCGCCCTCTGGCTGCTGCACCGGCGGTTCGACCGCGGCCCGGGACCGACCGACCCGTAGCCCGCTAGTCCTCGCTGTCGAGCGCCGCGTCCAGGGCCTCGGGCGTCCAGCCGATGACCCGGCCGCCGGTGCGGCCCACCTCGCGCATGGCCTCGAGGAACTCGGCGGGCGTGCCGTCGAGGGCGATGCGCACCTCGCGGCGGGCCCGTCGGGCCGCGTCGAGCGCCTCCCGGCCGTCGTGGCCGGCGGTGAGCGTGGCCAGCAGCCCTCCGGTGGAGGCCAGCGAGCCGCGGGCGGCGCCGAGGCGCCCCAGGGCGTCGTCGAGCGACGACAGCAGTGCGGCGCGGTTGCCCTCGCACATCGCCGCGGTGAGCTCGGGGCGGGTGGCGGCCACGCGGGTGCCGTCGGTGAACGACCCGGCGGCCAGCGCCAGGGCGAGCTCGCCGCCGTCGGCGCCCACGGACGCGAGGACGGCCGCGAGAAGGTGCGGCAGGTGCGAGATCCGGGCGACGGCGAGGTCGTGCTCGTCGGCGGCGGCGGGCACGACGACCGCCCCGCAGGCCAGCGCGAGGGCGGCGACGTCGACCCACACCTCGAGGTCGGCGTCGTCCTCGGTCGCGACCACCCAGACCTTCTCGTGGAAGAGCTGCAGCGACCCGGCGTCCCACCCGGAGAACTCGGTGCCGGTCATCGGGTGACCGCCGACGAAGCGGGTCGCGGGCGCCCGGCGGGCGACGGCCTCGGCGACCGGGCCCTTGACGCTGGTGACGTCGGTGAGCCGGCACCCGGGGGCCTCGCGGGCCACGCTGGCGAGCACGTCGTCCAGCGCGGTCAGCGGAACGGCCAGCACGACCAGGGCGTCCTCGACGGCGGCCCGCGCGAGCGCCGCGTCGACCGAGGCGGCGACGTCGTAGCCGTCGGCGGCGGCCTTCTCGGCGGTCGTCGTCGAGGCGGACGCGCCCCAGGCGGACCGGCCGGCGTCGGTGGCGGCGCGCAGCAACGAGCCGCCGATGAGACCGAGGCCGATCACGCACACGGGGCGGTGCTGGGCGGCGGCGAGGGTGGCACCTGCGGATTCGACGACAGCTTCCACGGGCCCGACCCTAGGACGACCCGGGAGAGTGAGGGAGGTGCGCCCGAACGGGGGCCGCGCGGAGGCTCAGGCTCGCCGGAGGGCGTCCAGGACGTACCCCGAGTACAGGGCCACCCCGGCGACCATGGCGTCCTCGTCGAACACGACGCGGTTGGAGTGGTTCGGCGGCGCCTCGGCCGGGTCGACGTCCACCGGGCACGCCCCGAGGAACGCCAGCGCGCCGGGCACGCGCCCGAGCACGTAGGAGAAGTCCTCCGAGCCCATGATCGGGTCGGGCATCGGCTCGACGAAGCGTGAACCGAGCACGGAGCGCCCGGCGTCGGCCACCCGGTCGGCGACGTCCGGGTCGTTGACCGTGACGGGGTAGCCCGCCTCGATCTCGACCTCGCAGGTGCAGCCGTAGGCGTCGGCGACGCCGGTGCACACCCGCGTCACCTCGTCGAGCACGCGGGCCCGGGTCTCCTCCGACAGGGTGCGGACGGTGCCCTCGAGCGTCGCGGTCTCGGGGATGACGTTGGTGGTGGTGCCGGCGCTGATGTGGGCCACGGTGAGCACGGCCGGGTCGAACGCGCTGACCCGCCGCGTCACCATCGTCTGCAGCGCGCCGACCATCGCCGCCGCGGCCGGCACCGGATCGAGTGCGTCGTGCGGGGCGGAGGCGTGCCCGCCACGCCCGGTGACCGTCACGTGGAGGTCGTCGGACGACGCCATGATCGAGTCGGGGCGCGTCTGGAGCGTGCCCGCCGCGAGGCGCGACGTGACGTGCAGGGCCATCGCCGACTCGGGCGTCCCGCCCGGCCCGTCGGCCGACAGCAGCCCCTCGTCGATCATCATGCGGGCGCCGTGCGAGCTCTCCTCGCCCGGCTGGAACATGAGGACGACGGTGCCGGCGAGGCGGTCGCGTCGTCCGGCGAGCAGCCGGGCGGTGGACGCCAGCATCGCGGTGTGCAGGTCGTGCCCGCAGGAGTGCATGGCGCCGTCGACCTCGGAGGAGAACGGCAGCCCGGTGTCCTCGTGCATCGGCAGCGCGTCCATGTCCGCGCGCACGAGCACCGCCGGCCCCGGACGTGCGCCGCGCAGGACGGCGACCACCGAGCTGCACTCCCGGCCGGTGTCGACCTCGAGCGGCAGGTCCTCGAGCGCGGAGAGCACGGCGGCCTGGGTGACGGGCAGCGTCAGGCCGATCTCGGGGTGGCGGTGCAGGGCGCGCCGCAGCTCCAGCGTCCGTGGCTGCAGGGCGCGGGCCTCGGCCAGCAGCGCGCGCTCCGGGGCACGGTGCGCCGCGCGGCGCCCGCCCGCTCGCCGCTCCGGAGCGCTCACCCGTCCGATCCTGGCACCCCCACCGTGAAGTCGCCGCATCCCGGTTCACCCACCGCGTACCCCCGGACGGCCGGAGGCCCTGCGCCGACGACCGTCCGGCGCTTCCGTGACCTCGCCGGACTTCCACTGGACACTTGCCCGGACCTACCGTAGGGCCATGGCAGGTCAGGGGTCCGCAGGCACCGCCGCGACACGCGGGGGCGCCGGCACCGTCGCGCCCCTCGACGGGTGGGCGGTGGCCGTCACGCGCGAGGAGGGTCGCTGGCGCGCGGTCGCCATGGAACGCGACAGCCTCGCCGACCTCGACTCCGCCATCAGCGCGCTCCGCGGCCTGCGGTCCACCGGCGCGGTGCTCGGTCTTCTCGACGTCGACGACGAGTTCTTCGTGCTCGTGCGCCCCACGCCCGGCGGGGTGGCGCTGCTGCTCTCCGACGCGGTCGCCGCGCTCGACTACGACGTCGCCGCCGACGTGCTCGACCTGCTGCGCCTCGAGGTGCCCGACGAGGACGAGGCCGACGACGACCCGTGGCCCGAGGGCGACCTCGGGATGCTGGCCGACCTCGGCGTCCCCGCCGACGAGCTCGCCGTGCTGGTCGAGGAGATCGACCTCTACCCGGACGAGCAGCTCACCGCGATCGCCCGTCGCTGCGGATTCGCCGACGAGCTGGCGAAGGTCGTGGAGACCGCTGACGCCTGAGCAGTGGATGGCCCGTGCGATCGAGGTCGCACGGACGTCCGGCGACGACGTCCCCGTCGGCGCGCTGGTGATCGACGCCGACGGCCGGGAGCTCGCCGCGGCGGCCAACGCCCGCGAGGCCACGGGCGACCCCACCGCCCACGCCGAGATCCTCGCCCTGCGCGAGGCCGCCCGGCACCACGGCGATCGCTGGCGCCTCGGCGGCTGCACGCTCGTCGTCACCCTCGAGCCCTGCACCATGTGCGCCGGCGCGGCGGTGCTCGCCCGGGTCGACCGGATCGTGTTCGGCGCCTGGGAGCCGCGCACCGGCGCCGCCGGTTCCCTGTGGGACGTGGTGCGCGACCGGCGGCTCAACCACCGCCCCGAGGTGCTCGGCGGGGTGCTCGAGGCCCGGTGCGCCGCGCTCATGGTCGACTTCTGGCCCGGTCGTCGGCGCGAGGACAGCGTCCCGTAATCTCGACGGCGGTAGCGTGTCCGAGCGGCCAAAGGAGCGCGCCTCGAAAGCGCGTGTGGGTTCTGCCCACCGTGGGTTCGAATCCCACCGCTACCGCACACTGGGAGGCTCCGCCCCCCAGACCCCCCGAAAGACCTGGGGTCAGCTCAGCGAAGGGCCCCTCCCGGATTCCGGGAGGGGCCCTTCGCGTCGTTCCGTGCTCAGCTCACGGCCTGCCGGGTGAAGTTCGGCGGGATGATCAGGTCCTCGGGGGCGAGCTCGTGCACCGAGCTCTTGCCGAGGCCCATGAGCCCCGAGCCGATGCCGCTGCGCAGGATCTCGAAGACGTTCTCGACACCGGGCTGGCCGTTGGCGGCGAGGCCCCACAGGTAGGCGCGCCCGATGGCCACGGCGCGGGCACCGAGCGCCAGGGCCTTGACGACGTCGCTGCCGCGCCGGACGCCGCCGTCGAGGATGACCTCGACCTCGCGGCCGACGGCCTCGACGATCCCGGGCAGCACGCGGATCGGCGCCGGGGTGGAGTCGAGGTTGTTGCCGCCGTGGTTCGACACCTGGATCGCGGTGGCGCCGGCGTCCACGGCGCGCTTGGCGTCGTCGATGCGGGTGATGCCCTTGACGCAGAACGGCCCGTCCCACTGCTCGCACAGCCAGGCGACGTCGGCCCAGGTGGGCGGCGGGGTGAACATCCACTGCCCGTAGGCGCCGAAGAAGGTCGGGGGCTCCTCGCCGCCGACGGGGATGTTCGGCACGGTGAGGTCGGGGATCCTGCCCGCGCGGAGCATCCGCAGGCCCCAGCGCGGGCGGGTGATGCCCTCCGGGATGTACTTGATCATCGTCTTGAGGTCCATCTTCTCCGGGATGGCCGGGCTGCCCCAGTCCCGTCCGTGGGAGAACGACCAGTCCAGGGTGACGATGAGGCCCTTGGCGCCCGCCTTCTTGGCGCGCTCGGCGCGGGCCGCGAGGGTCTCGCGGTCGCCCACCCAGTACATCTGGAAGAACGTCTTCTCGTTGGCCTCGATGACGTCCTCGACCGAGCGGCTGGCGAACGAGCTCAGCCCCATCGCGGTGCCGGCGTTCTTCGCCGCGCGGGCCACCGCGACCTCGCCCTCGGGGTCCACGGCCTGTACCCCGGTGGGCGAGATGATCACCGGCATCGAGATGTCCTGGCCCATGACCGTGGTGGACAGGTCCTTCTCGAACGGCAGGTCGCACACGTGCGGCAGGAACTCGAGCTCCCGGAACGCCGCCATGTTGTCCTCGAGGGTCGCCCCCGCCTCGCTCCCGGCCACCAGGGCGCCGTAGACCGACTTCGGGAGCTCCTTCTTCGCCCGCCGGTGGGCCTCGGCGACCGACTCGAACCACTGACCAGCCATGTGCAACCTTCCGGGTCCCGTGACCTGCTTCACCGCGCCCGGTCACCGTAACCGGACGCGGCGACCCGCACGGTGTCTGCGCGGACGGTCCGGGACCCTCCGAACGGAGGGGTCGGGTCACCGCCCGGGCGGGGGGCCGGTGGAGGCGCGCACGACCAGCTCGACCGGCAGGCGGTGCTCGTCGCCGGCGACGCCCGGGCGCAGCAGCAGCTCCGCGGCGCGCCGGCCCTTCTCTCGGTGCGGCTGGCGCACGGTGGTCAGCGCGGGGTGGGCGTCGGCGGCCGCGGGGACGTCGTCGAACCCGACGATCGCCACGTCGCCGGGCACCGACAGGCCCGCGTCCGCGGCGGCGGCCATCGCGCCGAGGGCGAGCTCGTCGCTCATCGCGAGCAGGGCGGTGGGGCGCGGGCGACGGGCCAGCAGGGCGGCGGCGGCCCGGCGCCCCGCGTCGCGGCCGTAGGGCACGCGCTCCTCCACCGGCACCGCCGACCACGGGTGCCCGGCGCCCTCGACGACCTCCCGGTAGCCCCGCAGGCGCTCGCAGGACGCGCGGTAGTGGGCCCGGTCCTGACGGTCCTGGTCGGCCGTGCCCTCCCACTCGTCCTCGATCAGCGGCATGGCGACGACTCCGAGGCGGGTGTGGCCGAGGTCCAGCAGGTGGCGGGCCGCGGAGGCGGCGCCGCCGCGGTCGTCGATCCCCACGTGCCCGGCGCCCGGCAACCGCGGGCCGTCGACGACGACGAAGGGCAGCCCGCGGTCGACGATGGCCGCGAGTCCGCCCTCGGCGGGGACGTCGCAGTAACAGATCATGGCGTCGACGAGCGCGACACGGGCGACGGCGCTGTCCGGCCCGCCGGCGATGAGGACCAGGGCGAGGTCCTCGCGCTCGCACACCTCGCTGACACCCTGGAGGAACAGGACCGCCGCGGGGTCGCTGAACCCGAACGACATCGGTGCCCCGTGGACCAGGCCCAGCGCGTTCACCCGGCCCCGCGAGAGCGTGGCCGCGAGCGGGTCGGGGCCGGCGTAGCCCAGCTCGCCGGCCGTGCGCAGCACGCGGCTGCGCAGGCGCGGGCTCAGGCGCTCGGGATGGTTGTAGGCGTTGGACACGGTGGCCCGGGAGACGCCGAGGGCGCTCGCCACGGTCGCGAGCGTGACCCGCCCGCCCGCGCGTCCGCCCGTCTCCACGCCCCGATCCTCTCGCGTCGCGGCCGGTACCCGGGAGTCCACATCCCGGTGAACCGGTTCAAATTTGCCCTGAACGGCTGTGGCGCACCTCTTGCGGTCCTCGGCTTTGAACCGGTTTAGTAGCGGCAACCGACAAGGAGGAGGGGGCCCGATGGAGCTCCGAGCGACGTGGCGGCGGGCGACGCGGTGGATCGGCGGCGCCACGGATCGGCGCGCGGCCCGGGAGGTCGCCGACGCGGCCGAGCGGGTCGTCGGGCGGGCGGCGGCGCAGGCGCGGCTCGCCGCGGTCGAGGCCGAGATCGTGGCGCTGATGGCGGACGACCGGGTGCCGGCGCGTGGCCGGCGTCTGCGGGCGCTGGAGCAGGCCAGGGACGACCTCCGGGCGGAGCTGGAGGAGGACGGTGCCGCGGCGCCGGGCGAGCCCGTCGCCGTCAGCACGTAGGCGACACCTCCGGATTCTCGGCACCGCACCGGCCGAACGGCCGAACCGTCGACGACCCGCGGGCGAACGGTGCGCAGTGATCCCCGATGGAGGAGGTGGCCGCGTGTCCCTGCCCGTGATGCCGGCTCGTGCGGACGCCCCACCCGAGGTGGGGGGCACGTCCGCCGCAGCCGGCACGGCACGGGACGGGCGGCGTGGCCGATCCCCGATGTCCGCGGTGCCGCCCGTCGAGGCGGCGGAGCCCGCGGTACCCGCTGTGCCGTCGGGCGGCGAGGCCGCGGCCGCCGACGCCGCGCTGCTCGTTCGTCTCTCCGACCGCGAGACCGCGGCGCTCGACGCCCTCTACCAGCGCTACGGGCGCCCGGCCTACTCGCTCGCGCGGCGCATCTGCGCCGACGACGGGCTGGCCGAGGACGTCGTGCAGGAGGTCTTCCTCGCGCTCTGGCGCGACCCCGGGAAGTTCGACCCGGGGCGCGGCACCGTCGCGAGCTGGCTGATGACGCTGGTGCACCACAAGGCCGTCGACGCCGTGCGCCGCGAGGCCACCCGCCGTCGCCACCACCCGACGACGGGCGAGCCGGACGAGGGCGTGCCCGCCGCGGGCCCGTCCGCCGCGCGCCAGGCGCTCGGCGCGGTGCTCGGCGAGCAGGTCCGCGCGGCGATGGGGCGGCTGCCCACCGAGCAGCGCACCGCGCTCGGGCTCGCCTACTACGGCGGCTACTCCCAGCGCGAGGTCGCGAGCCTCACCGGCGTACCGATCGGCACCGTGAAGTCGCGGATGTTCGCGGGCGTGGCACGGCTGCGCGTCCTGCTCGGCCCGGTCCTCGGCTCCTCGGCGGATGCGCTCGGGGACCTCGCGTGAGCACGTGTCCCCAGCGCGCCGACGCCGTCGGCGCCGCCTTCTCCGCGCTCGAGCCCGACGAGGAACGCGCCGTGCAGGCCCACCTGCCGCACTGCGCCGACTGCCGTCGCGCCTTCGACGAGGCCCTCGAGGTGGTCGCCGCCCTCGGCGCCGCGGTCCCGTCCCTCGAGCCGCCCGCCGAGCTGAAGGGCCGGGTCCTCACCGCGGCCCGGGCCGAGCCCGGGATGCCGGTGCGTCCGGTGCGCCGCCCGGCCACAGCCCGCCCGATCGACGACGGACCCCGGCCCCCCGGCACGACCCCGCGGCGCCGGTCGCGGCAGCTCGTCACCGCCGCCGGCGGCCTGGTCGCCGCGGTGGTGCTCGGTGTGGGCCTCATCGTGGCGCGCGGCGTGCTGCCCACGCAGGAGGCGCCGCCGGACACACCGGCGGTCGCGCTGGACCAGCAGGCCGACCGGGTGGTCGACGACGCCCGGTCGCGCGACCCCGGCCTGCGCTCCGCGGTGCTGCGCGGCCCGGACGGCAACCCCGCGGCGGTGGTGCTCGACCCGGGTGACGCCGCGGCCCCGGTCCGCATGGTGTCGCTGGACCTCCCCGCGACCGGGAACCAGCGCGACTACGTCCTGTGGGCCACCGGCCTGCCCGGCAACGCTCCGGTCGCCGTGGCCGTCATGGACCCCGCTGACGGCGTGACACGCCCCCTGGACGCGACGGCCCAGCCGCCCGGACCCGGGGACCCGGCGCCGCGTGGGTGGGCGGTCTCGGTCGAGCCCGCGGGCCCCGTGCCCGCGCGGCCGTCGACGGTCGTCGCGGTCGGGCTGGCGGCGGCCTGAGGCTGCTCGCCCACCCGCGACACGCCGTTCCACCGTTCGTCGCTGCTCACCGTTCCCCGGTCGCAGTCCGCGCGCGCCGCGTCCGCGACGACGGTGCCACCGTCGGGGTCCGCGGATACCGTGGACCCTGCCGGCGATCACCCCGCCGGCGGTGGCGAGCGGGTCGGGGAGGTGGCGCCGATGGCAGGGGTGTCTGCTCTCACGACCGGGGAGCTCGGCGTCACGTCGGCCACCGACCACACCGAGGCCTCGCCCGGGCGCCCCATGCTCGCGAGCGCGGGCGACGTCCCGCGCGGCGCGGGCTGGGCGTTCGAGTTCCTCTGGGACGGGCTGCGCTGCCTCGCGCGCACCGGTGACGAGGGCCTGCGGCTGGTCACCGACGCCGGGCGCGACGTCACGTCGCACTTCCCGGAGCTCGGGGTCGCGGCGCCCTGGACGAGCACCGGCGGGCTCGTCCTCGACGGGGTCGTCGTCGCCCTCGACGGGGTGGGCCGCCCCAGCGCCGGCAAGCTGCGCCGCCGGGCCCGCGTCGCCCACCCGTCGGAGATCCTGCAGGCGCGCGTGCCGGTCTCCTACTACGTGTTCGACGTGCTGGAGGTGGCCGGCGTGTCGACGCGCCGCCTGCCCTACCGCCAGCGCCGCGAGCTGCTCACCGAGCTCGACCTCTCCGGCAGCCGCGTCGTCATCCCCCCGTACTTCACCGGCGTGGGCGCCGAGGCCGTGGTCACCACGGCGCGGCGCTACGGCCTCGACGGCGTGGTCGCCAAGCGCCTCGAGTCCACCTACCAGGTCGGCCGGCGCTCGCGGAGCTGGATCGAGACGCCCGTACGTCGTGTCCAGGACGTGGTGGTCGGCGGCTGGATCCCGGCG
Organism: Actinomycetospora sp. NBC_00405; assembly: GCF_036044095.1. NCBI lineage: Bacteria > Bacillati > Actinomycetota > Actinomycetes > Pseudonocardiales > Pseudonocardiaceae > Actinomycetospora > Actinomycetospora sp. NBC_00405. The sequence continues at coordinate 3,807,365 of NZ_CP107938.1, read as the reverse complement.
CGCGGGCAGCCGGACACCGTCGGGGCGCTGCTGGTCGGGGTGCCGGGCGAGTCGGGGCTGCGCTACTCCGGCCGCGTGCTCACCGGGGTCACCGCGGCGGCGCGCCGCGAGCTCGACGGCGTGCTCGGCGCGCTCGAGCGGCCCGAGAACCCCTTCGTCGACGTCGTGCCGGAGGACGCGCAGGGCGCCGCGCGCTGGCTGGTCCCGCGCCTGGTCGGGCAGGTGGAGCACCGGCGCTGGACGGCCACCGGGCTGCTCGAGCGCCCGGCGTGGCAGGGGCTGCGCGCGGCGCACCCGGCCACGGTCGCGGCGCCGGTGCTCGCGGCGCCGGTGGTCGACACCGATCTCGAGCTCGACGACCTCGAGACCGCCGAGTCCCCGAGCGGCGGGCGGCGCACCCGCCCGTCGGCCGCCGTCGCCGACGTCGTCACGACGCCCTCGCCCGAGGACGTCGAGTCGGCCCTGCGCTCGCGCTTCTCGGCGCACTTCGTGCACAACACGCTCACCGCGATCGCGTCCTACGTGCGCACCGACCCGTCCCGGGCCCGCGAGCTGCTCACCGAGTTCGCCGACTTCACGCGGTACTCCTTCCGCTCCGGGGGCGAGCTGACGACGGTCGGCGACGAGCTGCGCAACGCCGAGCGGTACCTGACCCTCGAGCAGGCCCGGTTCGGCGCGCGGCTGCGGGCGGAGGTCGCCGTCGCGCCCGAGGTGCGCGGCGTCCTGGTGCCGCCCTTCGTCGTGGCGCCGCTGGTGGAGAACGCCGTGCGCCACGGCATCGAGCCGGTCCCCGGGGGCGGCGCGGTCAGCGTCTTCGCCTCGGGCTCCGGGTCCGACTGCGTGATCACCGTGTCGGACGACGGCGCCGGCATGGGGCCCGAGGCCACGCGCACGGCCTCGCAGGTCGATCGCCGTCACGGCGGCATCGCCGAGGTCTCCCGCCGGCTCCACGCGGCCTTCGGGTCGCAGTGCGACGTCCACGTCGACACCCGGCCCGGTGTCGGCACGGCGGTCCGGATGCGCATCCCGGCGATCTCGACGGCCGAACCGAGCCGGACCCTCGTCGGCTGATTCCCTATCGGGGATCGGGGTGTCAAGGAGCCTTGCGCGTGGTGGTGGGCCGGCGTGAGGATCCGTGGTGGGGAAGGTCGCCTCGTTTGTCGACGCCGCGTGCGTTTGACCGTTCATGTCCTGCGAGGACTTGCTGAGGGGCCTTCCCCGCCTTCGTCTTGGGGGGCTGGTGCTTGCGGCTGCGGCGGCGGGCGCGGACCTCGGTGGAGACGGTCCACCGCTCGGCGATGATGGTCTTGGCCCGCTCGGGGTTCACCGGGGTGCCGTCGGTGTCGCAGACGACGTAGGGCATCCGGCGGCGCATGACCGTCCAAGCCCGTTCGGCCAGGGCAGCGGCGACCACACAGAGCGCTTTGGTGTGTTCGGCGCCGCGCTCGACGACCTGGGTGTAGTAGATCCTTGCCAGCTGGGGGTCCTGCTTGCGGGCGTGGTCGGCGGCGCGGACCAGGGTGGTGCGCAGCAGCGCCGGGCCGGCCTTGCTCATGGGCTGGCCCTTGCGGTCGGTCTCGCCGGTCTCCGAGGCCCGCGGGGCGAGCCCGGTGAAGGACTTGAAGTGACGGGCCGACGGGAAGCGATCGGCCCGTCCCATGATCGCGGCCAGGGCCGGGCCACCGACGGCGGCCAGGCCGGGCAGGCTGCGGGCCAGCTGGCCGGGATCGGCCCACCGATAGGCCTCCTCGCGCGCCTGGGCGTGACCGGCGAGCTCGGCCTGGGTCGCGCGTAGCAGTCGCACCTCGCTGGCGACCTCGGCGGCCAGATCGGTGAACGGCATGGCCGGGTAGGCCCGGTAGAGCTCGACCGCCTCGGTCGCCGCCGCCCGCCAGGCCGCAGCCCGCTCGGCGCCCTGATGGCCGTGCGAGGCCTTCACGATCACGGCGGTGAGCCGGGCCGGCCCGGCCCGCAGCAACACGCGGGGGTCGGCGAAGCGCTCGAGCACGGCCAGATCGGCGACGCCGAGATCGCCGGTCAGCGCAGTGGCCGGCATCAGCTGGCGGGCCAGGTCCTTGATCCGCACCTTGTGCTCGGTGGCGGCCCGGGTCAACCGATCTGTGGCCCGCACCCGCCGGTCCAGCGCTGCGGCCTCGACCCCGGGCAACTCCACCGGCGCCAGCCCCTGTAAGGCGACCAGCGGCAGCCGGGCCAGGGTGTCGGCATCGATGCCGTTGCTCTTGGCGTGCCGGGACAGGAACCGCCGCAGGTCCGCGGCCTTGGCGCTCGAGACTCGGTAGACGGTGTGGCCGCGGCCGGTGAAGAACACCGCCACCGGTAACCACGCCGGTCCGGTCGGCTCGATCACCACCTCCAACCGCGTTCCCGCCTCGGCCCCGGCCAGCGCCGCGGACTCGACCCGAGCGAATTCCTCGACCGTCGGCGCACAACGACGCCGACACACCTGCTGACCCTCGCCGTCGAGCACCCGCACCGTGTGCGCGCTCGCGATCCCCAGATCGATCCCGACCAGCCGTCGACCCACGCTGCCCCACTCCTTCGTCGTCGCTGACATCAGCTCCGACCAGGCCCGGATCGGGCGGCGTGTCTGCTCGGCCACGGTCCCCAAAGGCGGCGTGCGCGTCCTGACGACGGCTCCCACTCATGTGCTGCAACCAGGCCCGACCTCGACCGGCATCGGCCTACTTCCCTCATCCGGGACACCGTGGCCAGGCCAGCGGTGGCAATCAGCCGAACAAGGCCCGAACGACCCTCAGATCGCCCGCCCTCAGAGGCACCTCATCGCCACCCACCGGACCAGCCGGGATGCGCATGCAACCCTGCAAGCCCGAGCTGATCAACGCCCGGAGCGCTTTACATGAGGTCCGGCCCGGCTCCGGCGCAGGAGGGGGCCGGCCTAGTCGTGGTCCTCGTCCACCACCGCGCAGGTGATGTCCGACGGCGCCGCGTCACTGCCCCCGAGGACGTCGGACAGGATCGGGATGCCGGCGTCCACCCCGCAGGCCTGGACGGGCAGCACGGTCAGGTCGTTGAGCAGCGCGATCCCGGTGTCGCCGTCGTCGGTGGGAACGGGGTCGGCCGAGGCGAGCGGGGCCGCGGCGAGCAGCCCGGCGGCGGACAGGGCGACCGATGCCGACAGGGTGGCGGCAACGCGTCGGAACATGGCGGGACTCCTCGCAGAGGGCGGTACGGGAGCGACCGTTCGTCGTAACGCTCGTTGCGATGAACGGTCGCTCCGGACTCAACTCCGCGCCCCGGAGCCGGGCAATCGCTGCGACGAAGGCCCACCGGAAAGCGTGGTGACCGGTTGAACGGGACAAGCGCCGGCAACGCGCGACGAACGGTGATCCGGGGACGACGAACGGCAGCTCGGTGAGCCGCGCACGGCGGCGGCACGATGGAGCCGTGGAGGTGCTCGCGGTGGACTGGTCGGGGGACGCCCGCGCGTCCCACCGGCGCATCCGCGTCGCGAGCGCGCGGCCCGGGCGCCTCGTGGACGTCCGCGCCGGCCTCGACCGCGAGGGCGTCACCGCGCACCTGATCGCCCGCGCCGCAGGGACGCCCCTCGTCGTCGGTCTCGACTTCTCCTTCGGCCTGCCCGCCTGGTTCGCCCGCGAGCACGGGTGCGGGGACGTCGCGGCCCTGTGGGACCTCGTGGCCCGCGACGGCGAGGAGTGGCTGCGGGCCTGCCGGCCGCCGTTCTGGGGTCGCGGCCCGGTGCCCCGCCCGCCGCACGACCCGGCGCGCCCGGGGTACCGGGCGACCGAGGAGGCCGCCCGCGCCGCCGGCCTCGATCCCCGCTCCACGTTCCAGATCGGGGGCGCGGGCGCCGTCGGCACCGGCTCGCTGCGGGGCATGCCCCAGCTCGCGCGGCTGCGGGCCGCGGGGTTCGCGGTGTGGCCGTTCGACGACGCCGGGCCGGCCACGGTGGTCGAGATCTACCCGCGGATCCACACCGGACCCGTCGTGAAGCGCTCGGCGACGGCCCGCCGCGCGGTCGTCGACGCCGACCCCCGCATCCCGGCGGATCTGTGTGACGCCGTCGTCGACACCGAGGACGCGTTCGACGCGGCGCTCTCGGCGCTGGACATGGCCGAGCACCGGGGCGAGCTGGCGGCGTTGGGGGCCGCCGCGCCGGGCAGCCCGGAGTCGATCGAGGGCGCGCTGTGGCGTCCGGCCCGTCGGGATGCTCCGGATGCGGGCCATACCCGGCGACGGTGTGCACCCGTCGGGGGCAGGATGTCCCCCGGGCGGGGGTAGCAGCAGGGAGGAACGCGCGTGAGCTTCGGATCACGTCCGGTCCGGGTCGGGATCGTCGGTGCCGGCGGTCGGGGTCGTCTGCACGCTCGGAACGTCCTCCTGGCGGGCGGGATGGTGACGGCCGTCGCCGAGCCGCGACAGGAGCGCCGCGCACGTCTGGCGGACGCCTGCGACGTCCCGGAGCAGGCCCGGTTCGCGCGGTGGACGGACCTGGCCGAGCACGCGGACCTCGTCGACGTCGTCGTGATCGCGACCCAGGACAACGACCACGTCGACCCCGCCATCGCGTTCGCCGAGCGCGGCGTGCACCTGCTCGTCGAGAAGCCGATCGCCCCGGACGAGGCGGCCGCGCTGCGCGTCGCCGAGGTCGTGCGCCGGAGCGGCGTCCTCTTCTCGATCTGCCACCCCCTGCGCTACGCGCCCTACACCGCGGCGCTCGTCGCGGCCCTGCGGGCGGGCCGGATCGGCGACCTCGTGTCGGTGCAGCACCTGGAACCGGTCGGCGCCTGGCACTTCGCCCACTCCTACGTGCGAGGGGAGTGGCGCCGGGAGGACCTCGCGTCGTCCCTGCTGCTCGCCAAGTGCTCGCACGACGTCGACCTGCTGACCCACCTCGTCGGCGCCCGCCCGACCCGCCTGTCCTCGTTCGGCCGGCTGAGTCACTTCCGGTCCGACAAGCAGCCCGAGGGCGCGTCGTCCCGCTGCCTGGACTGCGCGGTCGAGCCGACGTGCCCGTACTCGGCGCCGCGGCTCTACCGCTCGTGTCTGGGCGACTCCGAGTGGGAGCACCAGCTGCTCGGGGCCGTCACCGAGGTGCCGACGGCGGAGGCCCTCGACGAGGCGCTGCGCACCGGGCCCTACGGCCGGTGCGTCTACTGCTGCGACAACGACGTCGTCGACCACCAGGTCGTCGCGTTCGAGTTCGACAGCGGCATCACGGCCACGCACACCGTCACCGCGTTCTCGGATCTCGCGCCGCGACAGACCCGGGTGTTCGGCACCCACGGCGCGGTGGAGGGCGACGGCCACGCGCTGCGCTTCCACGACTTCCGGGCCCACCCCGGCCAGGCAATCGAGACGATCACGCCCGGCGACGGCCGCCCGCCCCACCAGGAGGGCGACGAGGAGCTCGTGCGCGCCTTCCTGCGCGCCGTCGCCGACGACGACCCGTCGGCGGTGCTCACGGGTCTCGACGAGACGCTGACGAGCCACCGCATCGTCTGGGCGGCCGAGCGGTCGCGGCGCTCCGGGGAGACGGTGACGCTCGACTGGGACCCCCTCGGCGACTCCGTCGGAGTCGGCGGATGAGGATCGGCGTGACCGTCCCCAACTTCGGCCCCGCCGCGACGGTCGACTCGCTGCGCGCGTGGGCCGCCCTGGTGGAGGACGCCGGGTTCGCTTTCCTCATGGTCGGTGACCACGTCGCCGCGACCCCGGACGTCACCGCCGCCTACCCGGGCCCGTTCTGGGAGCCCCTGACGCTGCTGGGCTACCTCGCGGGCGTCACCCGGCGCGTCGAGCTGGGCACCACCGTCCTGGTCGTGCCGTACCGGGATCCGCTGCAGACGGCCCGCAGCCTCGCGGGACTCGACCAGCTCAGCGACGGGCGCCTGATCGTCGGCGTCGGCGTCGGGTGGGCACGCTCGGAGTTCGCGGCGCTCGGCATCGACCCGGGGCGTCGCGGGGAGATCACCGACGAGTACCTCGACGCGCTGCTCGCGCTGTGGAGCGACGACGTCGTGAGCTTCGCGGGCCGCCACGTCGCCTTCACCGACGTCGACACCCGACCGCGCCCGCGGCGCCGGCCGCACCCGCCGCTGTGGATCGGGGGCAACGGCGACGCCGCCCGCCGGCGCGCCGTCCGGTGGGGCCAGGCCTGGCACCCCCTGCGCGTGCCCGCGGGCTGGCTGCGGGCCGAGGGACTGCCCGCGCTGCGGCGCGCCGCGGACGAGGCCGGCCTGCCCGTGCCCGCGCTCGCCCCGCGGATCGTGCTGCACCCCTCCGACGAGCGCCGGCCGGACGCCGACCGCCTCGCCGGCGAGGGCCGTCCGGACCAGATCCGCGCCGACCTCGACGAGCTGCGGGACCTCGGGGCGACACACGTCCTGCTCGACACCCACCGGGACGCGACGACGATCGGGCACGACCACGCGGCGGAACGCGCGGTGCTCGAGGAGGCGGCGGGCTGGCTGCTGGGCTGACCCCGGCCTCAGCCCCGCGCGGAGACCAGGTTCTCCCACGCGAGACGGCGGGCCTCGGCCAGCGCGCCCCACAGCGGCGCGGTCTCGCCGAGCGCGCCTGCGGTCACCGGCACCTCCCGCGGAGCGAGCTCGGCGACCGTGGCCTCGACGTGCGCGAGCAGGCCCGGCAGGAGGCCGACCGGCCCGCCGAGCACGACCAGCGCGGGGTCGACGGTCGCGCACACGGCGACGGCGGCCTCTCCGAGCGTGCGCCCGGCCTGCGCGAGCACCTCGGCGTCGAGCGCGTCCGCAGTCGCCCGCAGGCCCTGCGCCGCGATCTGCTCCCCGAAGCGGAAGCGGCCCGTGCCCTCGCCGAGCGGCAGGTAGCCGATCTCCCCCGCGAGCCCCCGCGCACCGCGGACGAGCACCCCGTCGAGGACGAGCCCCATGCCGACGCTGTGTCGCTCGCCGACGTAGAGGTAGGCGAACGTGGACGTCCCGGACGCGGCGCCGTGATCGCGCTCGGCGAGCGCCGCGAAGTTGACGTCGTTGTCGAGCACGATCATCGAGGGGTCCACGCCGCGGACGTCCTCGGTGCTCACCACGCCCGCGGGGAAGGCGGACTCCCGCAGCTCGACGACCCGCCCGGTGGCGGGGTCGACGGGGTTGGCGATCGACACCGCGGCCGCCCGCACCGGGCGCCCGTGCCCGAGCCAGCGCTGGGCGAGCGTGTCGAGGACCTCGTGCAGGCGCGCCGCGACGACGTGCCCGTCCTCCGGCGGGTCGTGGTCCGACCGTTCCAGCGTGCGGCCTGTGAGGTCGCCGACCGCGCTGCGCACGACCGAGCGGTTGATCTCCACGGCGACGACGACGCCCGTGCCCGGGGCCAGGTCGTAGAGGGTGGCGACGGCGCCGGAAACCCCGGAGCGCGGACCGACGGCCACGAGCACCGCGTCGGACTCCATCCGCCGCACGGCCTCGCTGATGGCCGGCGGGGAGATCGCGGTGCGGCGGGCCAGCTCGGCACGGGTCAGCGGGCCGTTCTCGGCGGCGAGGCAGTCGAGGATCGCGCGCTCGGTGGTGGCCCGGCGCAGCCCGCTGTGCGGCGACGTCGCCCGCGCCGCCGGACCCGGCTCGTCCATGCCACCTCCTGGGCGTTGGCGTGCAGGGTAGGCGCTGGTCACACCGCCGTGTCGTCCTCCCGGAAGACGAGGCCGAGCTGGTCTCCCGCCTCGGCGAGGACGCCCTGCACGGCGAGCGTGTCGTCCAGCGGCATCACCGTGCTCTCGGTCGCGCCGGAGCGCAGGCACTCGGTGACCTCGACGAGCTCGTGGTAGAGCCCGGAGCCGGTGGCGGGCAGCTCGATCCGCTCGCCCGGGTCGTTGGTGTCGTGGTGCAGCACGATCGTGCTGGGGTGGTGGAAGCGGGGAAGGACGTCGATCCAGCCCGTGGTGCCGAAGACCCGCGCCTGCCCGGGCGACGGGCTGTGGAACGACGTCTGCAGCGTCGCGTAGCGCCCGTCCTCCCACGACAGCAGCATCGCGCCGTCGGCGTCGACACCGGTGGTCTCCCGGGACGCGACGGCGTGGACTCGGTCCGGGGTGCCCAGCACCATCTGCGCGAACGACACGGGGTAGACGCCCAGGTCGAGCAGCGCGCCCCCGCCCAGCTCGAGGGAGAAGAGGCGGTCGGTCGGGTCGACGTCGCGGACCGTGCCGAGGTCGGCCTGCACCGACCGGGGCTCGCCGATCTCGCCCTGCGCGATCAGTTCACGCATCCGCACGACGGCGGGCTGGAAGCGGGTCCACATCGCCTCCATCGCGAACACGCCCTGGGTGCGCGCGGTGTCGACCACCCGCCAGGCCCCGGCCAGCGTGGCCGTGAAGGTCTTCTCGACCAGGACGGCCTTGCCGGCCTCGAGGCACGCCACCGCGAGCGCGGCGTGCTGGGGGTGCGGCGTGGCGAGGTAGACGACGTCGACGTCCGGGTCGTCGACGAGGGCGCGGTAGCTGCCGTGCGCGCGCACGTCGGCACCACCGTGGTCGTCGGCGAAGGCCCGGGCGCGTTCCTCCGAGCGGGAGCCGACGGCGACGAGGGACGCGCCCTCGACCAGGGCCAGGTCCTCGGCGACCTTCGCGGCGATGCGGCCTGGTCCCGCGATGCCCCAGCGGATGTCCTGCATGGGGCTCACTGTGTCAGGACCCCGGACGGGCCAGGAGGTCGACGTCCCGCGCGGTCCCCGAGACCACCAGGACGCCGTCCTCGGCGCGCAGCTCCGTCGCGGAGATGGAGAACGGCAGCTCGCCGGGGTCGACGCTGGTGGAGAAGCCCGACAGCCGCGACCGCAGCGCGCTCGCCGCGACCTGCCCGGCCGCGCCCTCGCCGCCCTCGACGCGGATGTCGCGGGCCGAGAGGGTGATGCGCCCGCCGGAGAGCCGGAACGACGCGATGACCGCGACCTGCACCTGCTGGCCCTGCACGGTCGTCGACGACGTGAGGCGGACCGACGACGCCGGGTCCACGTCGGCCAGCGCCTCGCTGCTGCCCGAGGCGCCGGAGTCGTCGGCCTCGGCCTCGGAGCGCAGGCGCTCGAGGTCGGCCTCGGTGAGCGGCTCGATGGTCAGGTCGCCGACGTCGAGCAGCCGGGCGAGGTCGGTGGGGTTGACCCGCGCCGCCGCCGTGACCTGGCGGGCGGGGATCTCGCGGACCTGCCCGTTCACCAGGTTCTCCAGCGGCAGGGACACCCCGGAGAGGTCCGCGGTCAGTGTGAGGTCGCGCAGCTCGCCGTAACGGATGCCCGGCGCCGAGAGCCCGACGTCGTCGTAGCTCCCGGCGAGGGCCTGGGTGAGGAACGGGAAGCCGCGGATGTCGACGTCCGGCGGCTGCGGCAGGTCCAGCGAGCTCTGCAGCGCCGCCCCCACCCGGTCCTCGGCGACCCACCGGGCCGCGAAGTCGACACCGACCAGCACGGCGACGATCACGACCAGGGCGATCAGCAGTCCGCGCACGCCCGACACCGTGTCATCAGCCGTCGACGACGCGGTCGGCCGGGGCCGGGGCCGGACGGTTGCCGGACGACCGGCCTCGGGGGCCCGCGCGGCCGGTGGGCCGCGCTGCGCCGATCGGCGTGACTCCGGCCCGATCCCCGCGTGATCCGCGTGTCGACCGAGGCGGGCGGGCACCAGGCGGCGTTCCTGACGTCTCGAGCACCCGGGACGGCATCCGGCACGAGGATGGGGAGGCGCATGACCTCCGAGAAGCACGGCCAGACGTCACCGACGGTGTCCGACGCCGTCGCGACCTGGTTCGACGACGTGTTCCGCATCTACGGCGAGGTGGTGGACTCGCAGCGGCGCCTGGCCGTCGCGCTCGTCCACGCGTCCTCGCCGGTGCTCGACGTGGGGGAGCGGGCGAGCGAGAAGGCCGCGGCGGGCGCCGAGCGCCTGTCCGCGACGGTGCAGGCGCGGCGGCAGGCCCCGGGTCCCACCGTGGCGCCGACACCGGTCGCACCGGCACCGACGGGTCGCTCCGGCGACCAGGGGGACGACGAGGCGCTCCCGGCGTCCCGGGAGGACGTCGCCGGGCGGGAGGGCGACGCGACCCCGCGCGGTGGCGAGGGTTCCGGGGGCGAGGGCTCCAGCGTGGGTTCCCGGGGCGAGGGCTCCGGCGACGAGGAGATCGCCGACGTCACCGCGGCCGAGGCGGAGGCCGCCGGCACGGAGGAGGCCGTCGACACGGAGGAGGCCGCCGGCACGGAGGACGCCGACGCCGACGTCGCGGTCCCGACGGGGGCTGACGAGGACGACGTGGAGGCCGAGGCCATCGCCGAGTTCGACGTCGACGTGCCGGAGGACGTCGACACCCCGACGGAGACGGACACCGGGGCCGCGGAGGTCGCCGCGCCGGTGGACGTCGACGTCCCCACGGAGACCGAGACCGAGACCGGGACCGCGGGCGACGGGGCGGCTGGGGACGCCGGGGAGCGCGACAGGACGCCCCGGCGAGCGAACGGCGACGACGCGGACAGCTCCGGGCGGCGTCGCGCCACCGGCACCCGGAAGGCCTCCGGGGGTTCCCGGCCGGCGCGGCGGACGACCTCCGGCACGTCGAGCGGGCGCGGGACCTCGCGCTGATCCGGCGGTGCCGTCCCGGCCGAGCGCCGGGGCGGCACCGCGGCGCAGGACCGGGCACACGAACGCCGGCCGGGCCACGAGGGTCCGGCCGGCGTCGCCGCTGGTCAGCGGGTGCGGAGGATACGGGATTTGAACCCGTGAGGGTGTTGAGCCCTACACGATTTCCAATCGTGCGCCTTAGGCCGCTCGGCCAATCCTCCGCGGGGCACGATACAGCCCGGCGGGAGGCGCCGAGGGGGTCGGGGCGGCCCTCGCGTGGGGATCGGCCGGCTTCGTTACACTGGGCCACGGACCCCGCGCGGCGTCCATCCTGTGAACTCCCCCAGGGCCGGAAGGCAGCAAGGGTCAGCGGGCTCTGGCGGGTGCGCGGGGTCCCCTTCATCTCCCCTCCGGCGACGTCGGGGGGCCCGCGTAGCCTCGGGCTCGTGGCTCTGGCGCTCTACCGCAGGTACCGGCCGGCGACGTTCGCCGAGGTGGTCGGTCAGGAGCACGTCACCGATCCGCTGCGCACGGCGCTGGCCGCCGGCCGGATCAACCACGCCTACCTCTTCTCCGGGCCGCGGGGCTGCGGCAAGACGTCCAGCGCACGCATCCTGGCCCGCTCGCTGAACTGCGAGCAGGGTCCGACGCCCGACCCGTGCGGCGTCTGCGAGTCCTGCATCGCGCTCGCCCCCAACGGCCCCGGCTCGCTCGACGTCACCGAGATGGACGCCGCGAGCCACAACGGCGTCGACGACGCCCGTGAGCTGCGCGACCGCGCCCACTTCGCGCCGGTGAGCTCCCGCTACCGCGTCTTCATCATCGACGAGGCGCACATGGTCACCACGGCGGCGTTCAACGCGCTGCTCAAGGTGGTCGAGGAGCCGCCCGAGCACCTGATCTTCATCTTCGCCACCACCGAGCCGGACAAGGTGCTCACCACCATCCGCTCGCGCACCCACCACTACCCGTTCCGCCTGCTGCCGCCCAGCACGCTGCGCGGGCTCCTCGAGCGCATCTGCACCGAGGAGGGCGTGACGGTCGAGCCGGCCGTCTACCCGCTCGTGGTGCGAGCCGGCGGCGGGTCCGCCCGCGACTCGCTCTCGGTGCTCGACCAGCTGCTGGCCGGCGCCGGCGAGGAGGGCGTCACCTACTCCCACGCGGTGGGGCTGCTCGGGGTCACCGACGTCGCGATCCTCGACGACGTCGTCGATGCGCTCGGTGCCGGTGACGGGCCCGCGGTGTTCGGGGCGGTCGACCGGCTCGTCGAGGCGGGGCACGACCCACGGCGCTTCGCCGCCGACCTGCTGCAGCGCCTGCGCGACCTCATCCTCGTCCAGGCCGTCCCCGACGCCGGGGAGCGCGGTCTCGTCGACGTCCCCGCCGACGAGATGGAGCGGATGGTCGATCAGGCGCAGCGCCTCGGCCCGGCAGCGCTGGCCCGCCACGCGGAGCTCGTGCACACCGCGCTCACCGAGATGCGCGGGGCGACGGCCGCGCGGCTGCTGCTCGAGCTGGTCTGCGCCCGCATGCTGCTGCCCGCCGCCTCGTCGGCCGACGCGGCGATGATCCAGCGCCTCGAGGGCGTCGAGCGGCGCCTCGCGGTGGGCGCGCCCGGCCCGTCCGACGACGCGTCCTCCCGCTTCAGCCGGCCGTCGCAGCGGTCCGACGACGAAGCTCCCTCGCGCGCCGGCGAGCTCGACGCCACCGTCGTGCCGCCCACCGACCGGCCGACCGCCACCGTCGCGGCCCGCGACGAGCCGCCGCGCGACGCTCCCCGGGAGCGGCCGCACGCGGAGCCCCAGCGCCCGGAGCGCCCGGAACGGTCGGCCGCCCCCGAGCGTCCCGCTGCTCCGGAGCCCCCGCAGGCGCCCGAGCCCGAGCCGACCCCGGAGCCCCAGCGCGCCCCGGCGGCCGCCGGCGCGCTCGACGCCGCGGCGCTGCGCCGGGTCTGGCCCGAGGTGATGACCCAGGTCCGCGAGCGCAACAAGCCCACCCACGCGCTGCTGCAGAACGCGACGGTGACGGCGGTCGAGGGCACGACGATCACGCTCGGTATGCCGACGCCCCCGCTCGCGCGCCAGCTCTCCCAGCCCAACCGCGCCGACCACGTCGCCGCGGCGCTCGGGGCCGTGCTCTCGGGGCAGTGGACCGTGCAGGCGGTGCACGGCACCGGCGGGGGAGACGGCGGCGGTGGCGGTCAGGGCGGAGCGCGGGGCGGCGGACGCCCGGAGCAGAGCCGTCAACGCCCCGACCCGCCGCGGCGCCCCGAGCGCCCCCAGCGCCCGGAGCAGCCGCCGCGAGCGGACGCTCCTCCCGCCGAGGCTCCCGCCCGGGGTGGGTCGGGCGACGCCCCACCGGCCCGGCGCCCCGCCCCGCCGTCGGACATCCCGCCCCCTCCGGAGCCGCCTGAAGAAGATTCGGACGAGCACGCCGATAGGGTGTCCGAGGAGGACATGTACGCCGAGGCGGCCGCCGATCCGGGCGGGACCGCGGGCGGCGCGCGCGTCGATCCCGAGGAGGCGGCCATGGAGCTGCTGACCTCGCAGCTCGGCGCGCGGCGCGTCGACGGCCGCTAGCGAGCCGCCACGGGCGGGTTGAGCCGGGCGAAGCCTTCCTGGCGCTCGTACGGGAAGTGCGGGTAGGGCGCGGGGCGACGGCTGACCGCGTCGAGGCGGGTGAGCTGGTCACCGTCGAGGTCCCAGCCGACGGCGCCGAGGTTCTGCTCGAGCTGGTCGAGGTCGCGGGCGCCGACGATCACCGAGCTCACCGTTGGGCGGGTCGTCAGCCAGTTCAGGGCGATCTGCGGGACGGTCCGGCCGGTCTCGACGGCGATCGCCTCGAGGACGTCGACGACGTCGTGGAGCAGCTGGTCGTCCACCGGTGGCCCAGCGGCGGCGGTGGTGTGCAGCCGGCTCCCCGCCGGGAGCGGGGCCCCGCGGCGCACGCGACCTGTCAGACGGCCCCACCCGAGCGGGCTCCAGACCAGCGCCCCGACGCCCTCCTCGGAGCCGAGGGGCATGAGGTCCCACTCGTAGTCGCGCCCGATCAGCGAGTAGTAGACCTGGTGGGCCACGAAGCGGGGCCATCCGTGCTGGTCGGCACGCTCGAGGGCGCGCATGAGCTGCCACCCGGAGTAGTTGGAGACGCCGACGTAGCGGATCGTGCCGTCGTCGACGAGCCGGTCGAGGGTCGACAGGACCTCGTCGACGGGGGTCGAGGCGTCGTAGGCGTGGAGCTGGAACAGGTCGATGTGGTCGGTGCCCAGCCGGCGCAGCGCGTCGTGCACGGCGCGGCGGAGGTGCTGGCGGGAGGTGCCGGCGTCGTTCGCGCCGGGTCCGGCAGGGAGCGCGGCCTTCGTCGAGATCAGCACCTCGTCCCGGCGACGTCCCACCGCGGCGCCCAGGACCTCCTCCGAGGCGCCCTCGGAGTACACGTCGGCGGTGTCGAACAGCGTCACCCCGGCGTCGAGGCACCGGGCGACGATGTCCCGCGCCGCGGTGACGTCGGTCGAGCCCCAGGCCCCGAAGAGCTCTCCCCGCCCGCCGAACGTGCCGGCCCCGAAGCCCAGCACCGGCACGCGCAGTCCACTGCGGCCCAGCGTCCGATGTTCCATGACCACTCCTTAACGGTGCTTTAGTTCCGTTAACGACCGTAGCACAAACGGGACCAGAGAACCGATAAGCTGTGTCGGTGCCAGGAGCCGACGTCCGTCCCGGGGGCAGGGCCGCGCGGGTCCGGGCCGCGCTGCTCGACGCGGCGGCCGAGGCGCTCGTCGACGGCGGGCCGTCCGGGATCGACCTCGCCGAGCTCGCCCGTCGGGCCGGGATCGGCAAGACCACGGTCTACCGGCGGTGGGGCACCGTCGCCGCGGTCGTCAACGACCTCGTCGCCGACATGGCCGAGACGTCGTTGCCCCGGGTCGACACCGGCACGCTGGACGGCGACCTCGCGGCCAACGCCGACCTGGTCCGGTCGACCCTCGCCGACCCCCGCCAGGGCCGACTTTTCGCCGCGCTCGTCGCGTCGGCCACCGCCGATCCCGGCACCGCCGAGGCGCTGCGCGGCTTCTACGACCGCCGGATCGCCACGTGGAGCCCGTGCGTCATGGACGCCGTCGAGCGGGGGGAGGTGCCTCGCGGGACCGATCCCTCCGCGGTCGTCCGCGCGGTGTCCGCGCCGCTGTACTACCAGTTGCTCACCCGGGGCGAGGTGCCCACCAAGGACGACGCGCGCCGCGCCGCGCGGGCGGCGGCCGCGGCGGCGCGCGCCGGGGTCTTCGCGGAGTAGGGGTCCTGGGCGATCAGCTCGTCAGCGCCCGCCCCAGGAACGCAACCGCCCGGGGATAGGCGTCGAGCCGGTTGGCGCGCTTGGCCAGCCCGTGGCCCTCGTCGTCGTAGACCACCATCTCCACCTCGACGCCGTTGGCCCGCACCGCCGCGGCCACCTGCTCGGCCTCGGACAGCGGCACCCGCGGGTCGTTCGCGCCGTGGATGACGAACAACGGCGCGCGCACGTCGCCGATCCGCGTCAGCGGCGACGCGCGCTCGAGGAACGCGCGGTCGCGCTCCAGCGAGCCGTACTCCCGCTCGCGGTGGGCGCGCCGGTAGGGCGAGGTGTTCTCCAGGAACGTCACGAGCGACGAGATGCCGACGATGTCGACGCCCGCCGCCCAGAGCTCGGGCTGGAAGGCGAGCCCGGCGAGCACCATGTAGCCGCCGTACGAGCCGCCCCACAGCGCCGCCCGCGCGGGGTCGAGCCCGAGGCGGGGGAGGTAGGCGTGCAGGGCGGCGAGGTCGGCGACGGAGTCGAGGCGCAGTTCGACGTCGTCGAGCGAGTACCAGCGCTTTCCGTAGCCCACCGAGCCGCGCACATTCGGCACGAGAACGGTGTGCCCGGCGCCGACCAGCGCCTGGACGATCGGCGAGAACGCGCGCACCGACTGCCCCTCGGGCCCACCGTGCACGATCGTCACGCTCGATCCGGACGGTTGGGTCGGGGTGTAGACGAAGCACGGCACGGTCTCGCCGTCCGGCGTCGGCACGCCGTGGCTGGTGGGGGCGACGAGGTCGAGGTCCGCCAGCGGCTCGCGGGACGAGGCCACCACACCGGAGCGGCCGCGCGCGGCGTCGACGAGCAGGACGTCGGCCGGGGTCGCGGGGTCGGTCCACGTGATCGCGAGCCCGGTGCCGTCGGGCGACCAGCGCGGCACGGCGAGGAAGTCGGCGACCCCGCCGCGCAGCTCGGCGGGCAGGCCGACCGCGTGCCGGAAGGTGCCGTCGACGTCGTGGACCGCGAGGCGGCTCGTGCCGTCGTCGTCGGTCACCACCAGGAGCGTCTCGCCGTCCGGGGACAGGCGGGCGGTGACGTCGTGCTCGTCGTCGGTCACCAGCCAGGTCAGCTCGCCGCTGCGGACGTCGAGCCGGGCGACGCCGAGGTGGTCGCGCCCGGAGTCCGTGGTGATCACTGCGGACTCGCCCTGGGGCAGCCACTGCGGCCCGAGGTAGCGGGCGTGCTCCCCGGCGTCGGTGAGCTCGGTGGTCGTGTCGCCGGCGAGCAGCAGGACCTGCGAGCTCAGCGCTGGGCGGCCGGGTCGCGTCATCAGCGCGCGCGTGCCGTCGTGGCTCACCGCGGCGCCGCCGACCATTCCGCCGCCGTCGTAGAGGACGGTCTCGGTGCCGTCCCCGACGCGGCGGACGACGAGGTCGAAGTCGACGCCGTTGCGCCGGTTCGTCGTGTAGACGACCTCGCCGGTCGGGAGGACCTCGACGAGACCGTGGATGTACGCGGGGTCGTGCACGAGCGGGACGAGCCCGTCCTCGCCGACAGGCTCGGTCACGGCGTCCGGGTCGAGCAGCGAGAGCTGGGCGCGCTCGTCGCCGCCGGCGTCGTGGGAGACGACGACGCGCCGCGTGCCCGGCAGGTACCGCCCGTGGCAGGCGCCCGGCAGGGCCGTGAGGGCCACGCGTTCGCCATCGGGACGCAGCTCGACGAGCTGGACCGTCCCGGAAGCGTCGTGCCCGGCGAGGATTCGGCCCTGGGCGTCCACGTCGAACGCGCGCCAGGTGGTGGCCTCGAGGAGGCGGTGCAGCAGGTCGGTCGTCTCATTCATCGCGAGGGAGCCTGCCTTCCGCGGGGCTCCGCGGCGACACATGGGACGCGGTTAGGGTGGTGACGTGCAACCTGGTCAGAACCCTGAAGGCATGGACATGGGCGCGCTGCTGCAGCAGGCGCAGGCGATGCAGGAGCAGCTGATGTCCGCCCAGGCGGAGCTCGCTGAGGCCGAGGTCACCGGCCAGGCGGGCAACGGGCTGGTCACGGTCACGCAGACCGCCACTGGCGAGGTCCGCTCCGTGAAGATCGACCCGAAGGTCGTCGACCCCGACGACGTCGAGACGCTGCAGGACCTCATCGTCGGTGCGATCTCCGACGCGGCGCAGGCGGCCGCCGAGCTCCAGGCCGAGAAGATGGGCCCGCTCGCCGGCGGGCTCGGGGACATGGGCGGCGGGCTGGGCCTGCCGGGCCAGTAGGTCCCCGCGGTGTTCGAGGGGCCGGTCCAGGACCTGATCGACGAGCTGGGCCGGCTGCCCGGCATCGGTCCCAAGAGCGCCCAGCGCATCGCCTTCCACCTCCTCGCCACCGAGGAGGCCGACGTGACGCGCCTGCAGGAGGCCCTGCAGAAGGTCAAGGTCGGTGTCGTCTTCTGCGACGTCTGCGGCAACGTCTCCGAGCAGCCCCGCTGCCGTATCTGCAGCGACGCCCGGCGCGACGCGACGGTGGTCTGCGTCGTCGAGGAGCCCAAGGACGTCATGGCGGTGGAGCGCACCCGCGAGTTCCGCGGTCGCTACCACGTCCTGGGCGGGGCGCTCGATCCGCTCTCGGGCATCGGCCCCGATCAGCTGCGCGTCCGTGAGCTGCTCACCCGGATCGGCGGCGCCGGCGACGAGCCGGAGATCGCCGAGGTCATCCTGGCCATGGACCCGAACACCGAGGGCGAGGCAACGGCCACCTATCTCGTGCGGCTGCTGCGCGACTTCCCGGGGCTCAGCGTCACCAAGCTGGCCTCCGGCCTCCCCATGGGCGGCGACCTCGAGTTCGCCGACGAGCTCACGCTCGGTCGGGCCCTCGCAGGTCGCCGCGCCTTCTAGAGCCGGGCGTCCCGCGCCCGGATCGGCGTGCGGTAGGCGACGGACTCCGCCCGGTCGAGCTCCATCTCGGCGCGGTGCACGCGCCCCATCCGCTTGCGCGTCGCCTCGCGGTGCACGGAGATGCCCACGAGCACACCCACGACGAACAGCGCCCAGAAGATCACTACGGCGATGATGATGGTCATGGCGGTCATCGTCGGCCGCCCTTCGTTGCGCACATGATCAGTGCCTCCCGTCGAGTCGTGCGGCCCGTTGTGCGGTCCACAGCTCCGGCGATCCAGCTCCGGTATTCCTGACAGTGCTGTGTGAGAGCCCACAGCACAAGCGAATTTTGCAATTGCACGCAACGATTGCGTGACGACATAGCCGTGCGGGGTCTACCGTGCACGCGCAGAGGTCGGCAGGGGGGCCGACGCAGGAGAAGCGCCCGACCCAGGAGGCGTACCGATGACCTGGTCGCCCGGCCCCGTGGTGACCCGCCGCCGCCTCGGCGGTGAGCTCAAGCGCCTGCGCGAGGGCCGGCGCCTCAAGCTCGAGGACGTGGCGCGCCGGCTCGAGTGCTCGCCGTCGAAGATCAGCCGTCTCGAGAACGGCAAGGGCGTGCCCCGCTGGCGCGACGTGCGGGACATGCTCGACGTGTACGACGTCCAGGACGCCGGCATGCGCGACCGTCTCGAGTCCTGGGCGCGGACCGGCCAGGCGAAGATGTGGTGGCGGTCGTACAGCGACGTCATGCCCCCCGCCATGGCGACGTACGTCGAGCTCGAGTGGGACGCGGCGCGGATCCAGGCGTTCGAGCCGTTCGTCGTGCACGGTCTCCTGCAGACGCCCGAGTACGCCCGCGTGGTGCTCCGCAACGCACTGGGGTCGTCCGCACCTGAGCGGACGATCGACAAGCTGGTCGAGGTGCGGATGCAGCGCCAGGACGCCCTGAAGCAGGAGCACGGGCTCGCCTTTGCGTGCGTGCTCGACGAGTCCATCCTCAATCGGGTCGTCGGATCGGTCGAGATACTCAAGGCGCAGCTCGAGCACCTGCTGACCGCCTCCGAGGCGGAGCACGTCGACGTGCGCGTCCTGCCGTTCTCGGCGGGCCTCGTGCCCGGGAGCCGCGGCGCGTTCGCCAAGCTCGACTACACCGAGGGCATCGAGCACGGCCTCGTGTACGTCGAGCGGCCGCCGGTCGCGGGCGAGTTCCTCGCGGACCCGGCGGAGATCGCGGATCACGAGGCCTGGTTGAAGGGCCTGTACGCGGCGGCGTTGAGCGAGTCGGACTCCGTCCCGCTGCTGGAACGAGCCGTTCGCCGCATCGACACCTCCGATGGGTGAGTCCGGCTTCCGACGACGTCGCGGAGGCCACGAAGATGCCGCAGTGCAACCGCGTCGTGACGTTCAGGTGCCGGTGAGGACGAGCAGCTTCTGCAGCGACGGGAGCTGTGTCGGCGTCGCGATCGGGGCCGACGGGGTGCGGGTCGTCGACACGAAGACCGACGGCGCGCTGAGCTTCACGGCCTCGGAATGGGCGGCGTTCGTCGCGGGCGTGAAGGCCGGGGAGTTCGACCTCCCCTAGCAAGATCCGGTTTCATGGAGCAAACGCTCCGCTGAGCGAGACAACCGCTCCGCGAACCGGGATCTTGCCCGCGCACACGCGACCTCGGTGACGAAACCCGCGCCCAGCGCGGGTTCCGCCACCGAAGTCGGGAACGTCAGCGCATCGCGCGGTTGATCGCCGACACGACGGCCTTCAGCGAGGCCGTGAGGATCGAGCCGTCGATGCCGATGCCCCAGACCTCGACGTCGCCGACGGCCGCCTCGACGTAGGCGGCGGCACGGGCATCGTCGCCCGCCGACATCGCGTGCTCGGCGTAGTCCAGGACGCGGACGTCGTAGCCGACGGTGGCGAGGGCGTCGACGAAGGCGGCGATCGGGCCGTTGCCGACGCCGGTGACCTCGTGCAGGTCGCCCTCGACCTTCAGCGTGGCGCTGAGCTCGGCCTTGCCGTCGTCGTGGGTCGACACCCGCGAGCTGACGAGCTCCAGGGGCACCCGGCGCAGCAGGTACTCCTCGGTGAAGATGTCGTACATCTCCTTGGCCGAGACCTCGCCGCCCTCGGAGTCGGTGACCTCCTGGACGCGGCGCGAGAACTCGATCTGCAGGCGTCGCGGCAGGTCCATCTGGTGCTCGGTCTTCATCAGGTAGGCGACGCCGCCCTTGCCCGACTGCGAGTTGACCCGGATGACGGCCTCGTACGTGCGGCCGACGTCCTTCGGGTCGATCGGCAGGTAGGGGACCTCCCACGGGTGCTCGGACACGTCGTGCCCGGCCTCCGAGGCCTCGGCCGCCATCGCCTGCAGGCCCTTGTTGATCGCGTCCTGGTGCGAGCCCGAGAACGCGGTGAAGACGAGGTCACCGCCCCAGGGGTGGCGCTCGCCGACGGGCAGCTGGTTGCAGAACTCGACGGTGCGGCGGACCTCGTCGATGTCCGAGAAGTCGATCTGCGGGTCGATGCCCTGGCTGAACAGGTTCATGCCCAGGGTCACGAGGCAGACGTTGCCGGTGCGCTCGCCGTTGCCGAACAGGCAGCCCTCGACGCGGTCGGCGCCGGCCTGGACGCCGAGCTCGGCGGCGGCGACGCCGGTGCCGCGGTCGTTGTGGGGGTGCAGCGACAGGATGATCGAGTCGCGGCGCGCGAGGTTGCGGTGCATCCACTCGATGGAGTCCGCGTAGACGTTCGGCGTCGCCATCTCCACCGTGGCCGGCAGGTTGACGATCATCGGCCGCTCGGGCGTCGGCTCCCAGACGTCACCGACGGCGTCGACGATCTCCTTGGCGTACGAGAGCTCGGTGCCGGTGTACGACTCGGGCGAGTACTGGAAGCGCCAGTCGGTGCCCGGCCGCTTCTCGGCCTCCTCGCGGACCTTCTTCGCTCCGTCGACCGCGATCTTCGTGATGCCGTCGCGGTCGGAGCGGAACACCACGCGCCGCTGCAGGATCGAGGTCGAGTTGTAGAGGTGGACGACCGCGGAGTGCACGCCCTCGAGGGACTCGAACGTGCGCGTGATCAGCTCGGGCCGGGCCTGGGTCAGCACCTGGATGCGGACGTCGGCCGGGATCGCGCCCTGCTCGATGATCTCGCGGACGAAGTCGAAGTCGGTCTGCGAGGCGGCGGGGAAGCCGACCTCGATCTCCTTGTAGCCCATGCGGACGAGCAGGTCGAACATCCGTCGCTTGCGCGCGGGCGACATCGGGTCGATGAGGGCCTGGTTGCCGTCGCGCAGGTCGACCGCGCCCCAGAGCGGGGTCTTGTCGATCACGCGGTCCGGCCACGTGCGGTCGGGCAGCGAGATCTTCTCGACGAGGTCGGCGAACCGGCGGTAGCGCTGCACCGGCATGCGGCTGGGGCGCTGGGTGTTCCAGGCCGGCTGGCCGTCGGGGATGTCGCCGTCGGGATGGACGACGGTCGAACGGATGTCGGCGATCGGCTCGTCGTTCATCGACGTGCCGGGAGTGATGCTCATGGGGTGTCGCGCTCCTGGATCCTGCAGCACTGCGAGGGATGGCGACCGGCAGCGCGCATCACCCGCGGCAGGGGGCCGGTCCTTTCAGACCCCGCCGCGGCGGCGAAGAAGCAGGCCCGGGGTGATGGCCGGGGCTGCGGGCGCGGAGAACATCGCCCTCCACGGTAGCCCCGCCACGTCGTGGTCCGGTACCCCGGGACCCCGGACGAAGGGGCCCGCGGACCCCCGAACGGGCCTCCGACTTGCGAAGGAGCGCCTCGGTGACACAGGTCGCACCCTCGGCTACCGGCCAGTCAACCAACGTGCCATGATGTCGCGCATGGCGCAGGATGCGAGCACGGACACGTCCGAACAGCGGCGTTCGCACACCTCCGAGGACATGCGCGCACTGGTCCGCAAGGTCCTCACCGTGGCGGCATCCGTCATCCGGATCCTCACCGTCATCTTCGCGGCGATCCTCGTCGTCCACGTGATCCTCGCCGTGACCGGGGCCAACCCCGCCAACGGCATCACGATCTTCTTCCGCGATCTCGCGAACAACCTGACGCTGGGCATCGGTGACCTCTTCCTGCCGGCCAGCGAGTCGCTGCGGATCATCCTGAACTTCGGGCTCGCCGCAGTCGTGTGGCTCGTGATCGGGATCGTCGTCTCCAAGCTGCTCAACGCCCTCGCGCCGTAGCCGGCCCACGGTGGTGACAGCCACCTCGTGAGCCCACGGGCCTCGGATAGGGTCGGAGCCGTTCGCCGACCAGCAGGTGGAGGTCCGTCGCGGTGGCACTCGTCGTCCAGAAGTACGGCGGCTCGTCGGTGCAGTCGGCCGACCGCATCACGCGGGTGGCCGAGCGGATCGTGCGCACCGGCAAGGACGGGCACGACGTGGTCGTCGTCGCGTCCGCCATGGGGGACACGACCGACGAGCTGACCGACCTCGCGATGCAGGTGCACCCCAGCCCGCCGCCGCGCGAGATGGACATGCTGCTGACGTCGGGCGAGCGCATCTCCAACGCGCTCCTGGCCATGGCGATCAACGCCCAGGGCGGGCGCGCGCGGTCGTTCAGCGGCTCGCAGGCCGGCATGATCACCACGGGGAAGCACGGCGACGCCCGCATCGTCGACGTCACCCCGGGGCGCATCCACGCCGCCCTCGCCGAGGACCACATCGCGCTCGTCGCGGGGTTCCAGGGCGTCAGCGCGGACTCGAAGGAGATCACGACGCTCGGCCGCGGCGGGTCGGACACGACCGCGGTCGCGATGGCCGCGGCCATGAGGGCCGATGTCTGCGAGATCTACACCGACGTCGACGGCGTGTACTCCGCCGACCCGCGCATCGTCCCGGACGCGAAGCTGCTCGAGACCATCACCTACGAGGAGATGCTCGAGATGGCCGCGTGCGGGGCCAAGGTGCTGCACCTGCGCGCCGTGGAGTACGCCCGCCGCGAGGGCGTGCCGCTGCGGGTGCGCTCGTCGTACAACGACAAGCCCGGCACGACGATCGTCGGGTCGATCGAGGAGCTCAGCGTGGAACAGGCCGTCCTCACCGGCGTCGCGCACGACCGGTCCGAGGCCAAGATCACGGTGGTCGGCGTGCCCGACCAGCCCGGCTTCGCGGCGCGCATCTTCCGCGCGGTCGCCGACGCCGAGATCAACATCGACATGGTGCTGCAGAACGTGTCGCACCTGAAGACGGGCAAGACCGACGTCACCTTCACCCTGCCGGTCAAGGACGGCCCGAAGGGCGTCGCCGCCCTGTCCGCCGTGCAGGGCGAGGTCGGCCACGAGGACGTCATCTACGACGAGCACATCGGCAAGGTGACCCTCGTGGGCGCCGGCATGCGCAGCCACCCGGGCGTCACCGCGACGTTCTGCGAGTCGCTGGCCCTCGCCGGCGTGAACATCGAGATGATGAACACCTCGGAGATCCGGATCTCCGCGCTCATGCGCGACACCCAGCTGGACGACGCCGTCCGCGCCCTCCACGCCGCCTTCGACCTCGGGGGCGACGAGGAGGCCGTGGTGCACGCGGGAACAGGACGCTGACCATGACCACCCTCGCCATCGTCGGCGCGACCGGGGCCGTGGGCTCCGTCATGATCGACATCATCGACGGCCGTGAGACCGTGCCCTGGTCGGAGATCCGCCTGATCGCCTCGCCGCGCTCGGCGGGCAAGCGCCTCACGGTGCGCGGCCAGGAGATCGAGGTCGTCGCGCTCGCGCCCGAGGCCTTCGACGGCATCGACATCGCGATGTTCGACGTGCCCGACGAGATCAGCGCCGAGTGGGCGCCGATCGCGGTGTCCCGCGGTGCGATCGCGGTGGACAACTCCGGCGCGTTCCGCATGGACCCCGAGGTCCCGCTCGTCGTGCCCGAGGTCAACGCGGAGGCGGCGCACACGCGGCCCAAGGGCATCGTCGCCAACCCGAACTGCACGACGCTGTCGATGATGGCGGCGCTCGGCGCCCTGCACCGCGCCTTCGGGCTGCGCGAGCTCGTCGTGGCCAGCTACCAGGCGGCGTCCGGCGCGGGCCAGGAGGGCATCGACCGCCTGCGCGCGGAGCTCGCGGCCGTCGCCGGCAAGGACGTCGGCAACCGCAAGGGCGACGTCGCCGAGGCCCTCGCGGCCGCCGGCCTCGCCGAGGACTCCCCGTTCAACGCCCCGCTGGCGCTCAACGTCGTGCCGTTCGCGGGCTCGCTGCGGGACGGCGGCTGGACCTCCGAGGAGCTCAAGGTCCGCAACGAGTCGCGCAAGATCCTCGGTCTGCCCGAGCTCAAGGTGTCGGCCACCTGCACGCGTGTCCCGGTGATCACCACGCACTCGATCGCCGTGCACGCCACGTTCGACGGTCCCGTGGACGTCGCGACGGCGCACCAGGTCTTCGCCGCCCAGTCCTCGATCGTGCTGGTCGACGAGCCGGAGGCCAAGCGCTTCCCGACTCCCGCGGACGTCGTCGGCGAGGACCCGACCTACGTCGGGCGCGTGCGGCAGGCGCTGGACTTCCCGAACACCCTCGACTTCTTCGTGTGCGGCGACAACCTGCGCAAGGGCGCCGCACTGAACACCTACGAGATCGCCGAGGAGCTCGTCCGGAGCTGAGGCGGCGCCGCTCCGCTTTTCTTGACTCATTCCAGTCTCGGTGGCACCTTGGGGTCATCATGACCTCACGGACCGAGCCCGAGGGCGACCCCGCAGCGATGCCTGTGGTCGCGTCTCCTGCGGATCCGCGCCACCACGTGGCCGATCCGCGGGCACGGCTCCGCCAGGCCGGGCTGCGGGTCACCGCGCCCCGCCAGGCGGTGCTCGGCGTCCTCGGCGAGTACCCCCACTCCACGGCCGACGCCGTGGCGTCCGCGGTGCGGGGCCGGTTGGGGTCGGTGTCCACCCAGGCGGTGTACGACGTCCTCGCCGCCTGCGTGGACGCCGGTCTGGTGCGCCGCATAGAGCCCGCGGGCTCGGCGGCGCGGTACGAGACACGCACGGGCGACAACCACCACCACGTCGTCTGCCGCGCGTGCGGCGCGACCGCCGACGTCGACTGCGTCGTGGGTGAGCGTCCGTGCCTCGCCCCGTCCGACGCGGGGGGCTTCGTCGTGGACGAGGCCGAGATCGTCTTCTGGGGCACCTGCCCGGCCTGCCGTGCCGTGCGAGCGGGTACCCCGCTGACCAGCACCGACGGGACGAGCTCGATCCCGTCACGGTGAGACACGAGAGCCACCACCACGAGGAGAGGCGAACGTGACCAACCCGAATCGCTCTGACGCCACCGACGACGCCGGCATCCCGGCACCCAGCCACGAGTTCTCCGCGACGGTCGGGACGGACGGACCCCTGGTCCTCCAGGACCACTACCTGATCGAGCAGATGGCGAACTTCAACCGCGAGCGCATCCCGGAGCGGCAGCCGCACGCGAAGGGCAGCGGGGCGTTCCTGACGTTCGAGGTCACGCAGGACGTGTCGGCCTACACCAAGGCCGCGGTCTTCCAGCCCGGTGAGACCACCGAGGGGATCATCCGGTTCTCCACCGTCGCCGGTGAGCGGGGCAGCCCCGACACCTGGCGCGACCCCCGCGGCTTCGCCCTCAAGCTGTGGACCCGCGAGGGCAACTGGGACATGGTCGGCAACAACACGCCGGTCTTCTTCATCCGCGACCCCATGAAGTTCCAGAACTTCATCCGGTCGCAGAAGCGCCTGGCCCGCAACGGGCTGCGCGACCACGACATGCAGTGGGACTTCTGGACGCTCTCGCCCGAGTCGAAGCACCAGGTCACGTGGCTCATGGGCGACCGGGGCATCCCGAAGGACTGGCGCCACATGAACGGCTACTCGAGCCACACCTACATGTGGATCAACTCGGCCGGCGAGGAGTTCTGGGTCAAGTACCACTTCAAGTCGGACCAGGGCGTCGAGTGCCTGACCGAGGAGGAGGCCGGCCGCCTCGCGGGTGAGGACGCCGACTACCACCAGCGCGACCTCTACGAGGCGATCGAGCGCGGGGAGTTCCCGAGCTGGACCCTCCACGTGCAGATCATGCCGTTCGAGGACGCGAAGACCTACCGGTTCAACCCGTTCGACCTGACGAAGGTGTGGCCGCACAGCGACTACCCCCTGCAGGAGGTCGGGAAGATGACGCTGAACCGGAACCCGGTCGACTACCACACCGAGATCGAGCAGGTCGCGTTCGAGCCGAACAACCAGCCGCCCGGGCTGGGGCTGTCGCCGGACAAGATGCTGCTGGCCCGGGGGTTCTCCTACGCCGACGCGCACCGCGCCCGGCTCGGGGTCAACTACAAGCAGATCCCGGTCAACTCGCCGCAGGGCACCGACGCGCACCCGTACACCGTGGCGGGCGCGATGCGCGTCGTGAACGCGCCGGACCCGGTCTACGCGCCGAACACCAAGGGCGGCCCGCAGACGACCGAGACGATCCAGCCGCCGACGTGGTACTCGGACGGCCAGATCCAGCGCGCGGCCTACGTGCCGCACGCCGAGGACACCGACGAGGTCCAGGCCCGCACGATGATGCTCGAGGTCTGGGACGACGACATGCGTGACCGCTTCGTCGAGAACGTCTCCGGCCACCTCTCCAAGGGTGTCGGCGACGACGTCCTCGCCCGCGCGTTCGACTACTGGAAGTCGATCGACGAGGGCATGGGTCAGCGCGTCGAGGACCGCGTCCGCGAGCTGACCGGCAAGGAGCAGAAGGTGCTCAGCCAGAGCTGAGCCCAGCGCTCACACGTCGCCACGGCCCGCCCCACACACCGGTGGGGTGGGCCGTGGTGCTCGAAGGGAGATCACCACCATGGCCACCGCCCCCATCACGAGTCCGCTGCCCGACGACGCGCAGCAGACCGTCGGCGCCGTCCTGCAGGACAGCCTCGCCGACTTCGTCGACCTGTCCCTGACCGCCAAGCAGTGGCACTGGAACGTCGTCGGCCGCAACTTCCGCGAGGCGCACCTGCACCTCGACGAGCTCGTCGAGCTCGCGCGGACCTACTCGGACGAGGTCGCGGAGCGCGCCGCCACCATCGGCGTCTCGCCCGACGGCCGCACCGAGACCGTCGCCAAGAGCAGCGGTCTGCAGAAGACCGAGGAGGGCTGGCGCGACGTCGAGGACGTCAACGAGGCCGTCGTCGAGACGCTCGCCCGCCTCATCGAGCGCATGCGCGAGCGCATCGAGGCCACCGACGAGCCCGACCCGGTCACCCAGGACCTGCTCATCGCCCAGACGGCGAAGCTCGAGGAGGCCCACTGGATGTGGCAGGCCAAGACGGCCTGAGTCCGTCAGGCACCGTCCGTCAGGCGGGAACGGGGAGTCCGAGCGCCCGGCGGGCGAACGCGATCTCGGCGACCGTGTGCCGCAGGGTCTCGGCCACCACCAGGGACCCGTGTCCGGCGTCGTAGCGCACCATCGCGTACTCCCGCCCCCGCTCGGCCAGGGCGTCGAGATAGTTGTCGATCTGACGGATCGGGCAGCGGGGGTCGTTCTCGCCGGCGAGCACGAGCACCGGGGCCCGCACCGCGTCCACCCACGTGAGCGGTGAGGCCTCGGTGTAGCGCTCGGGCACCTGCTCGGGCGACCCGCCGAACAGCGACCGGTCGAAGGCGCGTAGCGGCTCCATCTCGTCCTCGTACGCCGCGAGGTAGTCCGCCACCGGGACGCCCGCACAGCCCACGGCCCAGCGCTCCGGCTGGCGGCCGAGTCCGAGCAGCGTGAGGTAGCCGCCCCAGGACCAGCCCTCGAGCACGCAGGCGGCCGGGTCGGCGAGCCCCAACGCGACGGCCCAGTCGTGCACGGCGGCGACGTCCTCGAGCTCGGTGGTGCCCGGGCGTCCCTCGATGGCGTCCCGCCACGCCGACCCGTAGCCCGACGAGCCGCGGTAGTTCACGTGCACGACGGCGAAGCCCGCGTCGACCCACACCGCGCGCACCGGCGACCAGCGGTCCTCGTCGGCCGCCTGCGGGCCTCCGTGGATCATGAACACGGTCGGGACGGGGCCGGTCGTGCCCGCCGGCCGGGTCCACAGCGCGTGGACCGGACCGGCGACCCCGTCGACCCACGCATCCTCGAGGGCGACCGAGGGCTCGGGTCGGTCCCCGGGCGGGGCGAGCAGCTCGGTGTCGGTGCCGTCCGGGCGCAGGGCGCGCACCGATGACGGGTACGCCGCCGACGACCAGCCGTACTCGACGGTGCCGTCGGGGCGCACGTCCGCGCCGCCGACCGACCCGGCGGCCGTCGGCAGCTCGGCCAGCGCCCCCGTGGCGAGGTCGTAGCGGTGCAGCGTCGTGCGGCCCGCTCGGGTGTGGGCGACGAGCAGCGCCGAGGCGTCGGGGTAGAAACCGGCGGTGAGGTCGCCGGGCAGGTCGATGTCGAGCACCGTCTCGGTGTCCGTGGCCAGGTCCCAGATCAGCAGCTCGTCGCGGCCCCGGCGCTCGTGGCCGACGAGCAGCCGCTGGTCGCCCTCGACCGGCGCGAACTCGATCGGGTCCAGACCCTTGCCCTCGCCGTCGTGCCGCTCGCCCACCGCGACGCCGTCGGCCACCCGCAGCACGCGGACCGCGGGGTGGCGCGAGTCGCCGTGCTCGGCGTGCGAGATGGCCAGCAGCGTCTCGTCGCGCGACAGTGCGCCGATCCCGGCGTCCTCGGTGTGCGTGTAGAGGACACGCGCGTCCCCGCCATCCTCGCTGACGGCGAGCGTCGACCCGTCGTCGGTCGACCAGCCGACGGCCACCGTGCGCCGGCCCAGGTCGAGCCCCGCCGGGTAGCCCGGCTCCGCACCCGAGACGGCCGGCTCGGCCGACCCGCCGTCGAAGGGCTCGCGGACCCACACCCCGAACTCGTCGCCGTCGGTGTCGTCGAACCACCAGATCGCGGTGCCGTCGGTGCTCGCCGCGCCGCCCCGTGTACCGTTCGGCCGATCGGTGACCCGCCGATGGGTGTCCGCGGACCGGGCCCAGGCGTAGATCTCCCAGGTCCCGGTGGCGTTCGACGAGTAGACGCTGCGATCGGGGGCATCCCGCGCCCAATCGGGCACCGAGACGCGCGCGGCCGTGAACCGGCCTCGCCAGCGATTCTCGACGGCGGCGTCGGCGAACAGGGCGTCCGGGATCTCCGGGGCGGGGTCCTGGCGGCGGTGCGGCGACGACGCGGTCATGACCTGAATCCTGCCCGTCGGTGTGCCGCTGCCGCCGGGTGGACCGGCCGGTGGGAGAGGATGCGCACCGGGGGGAGGGACCAATGACCGATCTCGGGCCGGACGACGAGGAGACGCCGCCGAATCTGGCGCGCGTGTTCGACCACTATCTCGGTGGCGACGACAACACCGTCGTCGACCGGGAGTTCGCCGCGGAGGTGGATCAGGTCCTGCCCGCCATGGGCGATCTGTGCCGGAGCCACCGGCGCTTCTCCGCCGCGGTGGTGGACCACTGGTGCGCCGAGGGCATCGACCAGTTCCTCGAGCTGGGCTCGGGCCTCCCGACCGTCGACCACGTCCACGTCCGCGCGCGCCGCGTGCACCCCGTGGCACGGGTGGCCTACGTCGACCACGACCCGGTCGCGGTCGTGCACGCCCGCCGTGTCGTCGCGCGCCACGAGGCCGTCTCGGTGCTGCTGGCCGACGCGGGCGACGCGGAGACGGTGCTGGCGGCGCCCGAGGTCCGGGACCTCCTGGACCTCACCCGGCCGGTCGGGGTGCTCGCCGTCGGCGTCCTGCACTACGTGCCCGACGCGGTCGCCGCGGAGGCGATGCGCCGCTACCGCGAAGCGCTCGCGCCGGGGAGCGGCGTCGCGATCTCGCACCTCACGGGCGTCGGGCGGCCCGATCTCCACACGTGGTCGACGATCAACCACGGTGGCTGGAGCTACGCGCCGACGTTGCGGGACCCCGAGGACATGGACCCGTGGCTCGAGGGCCTGGAGCTGGTCGGCCCGGGCTGGGTCTCCGCGCCGCACTGGAGCCCGGAGGGCGCGGTGCCGCGTGCCGAGGAGACGGCGAGCGGGCTGTGGGGTGTGGTCGCGCGACGACCCGACCGCCGGGGATGATCGGCGCGTGATCGGTACCCAGCGCCATGACGGCGCGGTCCACGAGATCCGCCTCGACCGCACCGAGCGGCGCAACGCCCTCGACACCGCGCACTGCCGCGACCTGCACGCGGCCGTCGACGCCGCTCTCGCCGACGGCGCCCGCGTGCTCGTGCTCACCGGCGAGGGCACGGCGTTCTGCTCCGGCGCGGACCTCGACACCGTCGGCGACCCGGACTTCCTCGCCGCGCTCTACGGCATGCTCCACCGGCTCGCGGAGGTGCCGGTGCCCGTCGTGGCCGCGGTGCACGGGCCCGCAATCGGCGCCGGCACGCAGCTCGCGCTCGCCGCGGACCTGCGCGTCGTCGACCAGGCGGGGGTGTTCGGGCTGCCCACCGCAGGCCTCGGCCTCGCCGTCGACCCGTGGACGGTGCGCCGTCTCGCGCTCGTCGCGGGCGGCGGCGCGGCGCGGCGGATCCTGCTGGCCTGCGAGCGCCTCGACCACGACGCCGCCCGGGCCGCCGGGCTGGTCGACCGCGTCGGCGACCGTGACACCGCCCTGGCCTGGGCCGCCGAGATGGCCGCCCTCGCGCCCCTCACGCTGGCCTACAACAAGCTCGCCGTCGCCCGGCTGCTCGAGGACGCGCCGGTGCCCGACGAGGTCGCCGCGGCCTTCGACGCCTGCTGGGCGAGCGAGGACCTGGTCGAGGGCCGCCGGGCCCGGGCGGAGAAGCGGGCGCCGGTGTTCAGGGGTCGCTAGCCGCCGAAGCGACGGCCCCTCGTGCTCCTCCGTCGCACGAGGGGCAGATCGCCGGCGGAGGGGTCGCTGACCGGCGTTCGTCGGCCCTCGCCCGGCCAGTGGGCCAGCGTGTCGATGTAGGACTGCCGGACGCCCTCGATGCGCTCGTCGAGGTCCGTGCGGGTCCAGGACGAGACGTCGATCGGCGGCAGCACGGCGACCTGGACGACGCCGGGATGGATGATCAGCGCGTTGCGGCTCATCAGCTCACCGGTGTTGCGGAAGACGAGCGGGACGATCGGCACGCCGGCCTGCATGGCCAGGTGGAACGCGCCCTTCTTGAACTTCCCCGGGGTCGGGGTGGGCGAGCGGGTGCCCTCGGGGGCGATGACGATCGAGGTGCCCTCGCGGAGCCGTTCGACGGCGGGCTCGAGGGCCTTGCGGGCCTGGGCGTTGTCGGCGCGGTCGATGAACGCCGTCTCGAGCAGGCGCATGAGCCCGCCGAACAGCACGTCGTTGGCCAGCTCCTTCTTCGCGACCGGCGCGAAGTTGCCGCGCAGGAGCCCGCCCAGGACGAGGACGTCGAGCTGGCTCTGGTGGTTGAACAGGAAGACCGCCGGCTGGGCCTCCCAGATGTGCCGGGCCCCGTGGACGTCGAGCGAGACGCCCGAGGCCATCAGCGAGAGGTCACCGCCGAGCCCGATGCCGAGGTTGAGCC
This sequence comes from Actinomycetospora sp. NBC_00405, assembly GCF_036044095.1. Lineage (NCBI taxonomy): Bacteria > Bacillati > Actinomycetota > Actinomycetes > Pseudonocardiales > Pseudonocardiaceae > Actinomycetospora > Actinomycetospora sp. NBC_00405. The sequence goes on along the minus strand of NZ_CP107938.1, from coordinate 3,776,158 downwards.
CGGCGCGCCGCGAGCCGCCGAGCAGGCCGATGCCGAGCCCGGTGGCGAAGCCGCCCATCATCCCGGCGAACGTCGCCACGGTGCGGCCGACCTCGATCGGCGTGGCCCACGGGCGGCCGTCGAAGTCGAGCGCGGGCCAGGCGCGCTCCGCCGCGGCCCGGCGCAGTCCCGCGCTGGGGTTCACCGCGGCCGGGTGGCCCACGGTCGCCAGGAAGGGGACGTCCTCGCCGCCGTTGGAGTACGCGAAGCTCGCGTCCAGGTCCACGTCGTGGCTCGCCGCGAACTCCTTGACCGCCGCGGCCTTGCCCTCGCCGTAGGGCGAGCGGCCGTCGGGGTGCCCGGTGAGCGTGCCGTCCTCGCCGACCTCGACGGCCGTGTAGATCGTGTGGTCGACGCCCAGGGCCTTCGCCGCCGGCTCCACCTGGAACCGGGTGGCCGAGCTCGCCAGGACGACCGTGTGGCCCTTCTCCAGGTGCAGGCGGATCAGGCGCCACGCCTCCGGGTAGACGCTCGGGCCGATCTCGTCGCGGAAGAGCTGGTTGCCGATCTTCTCGAGCTCCTCGGGCGTCCGGCCCGCCCAGGTGCGCAGCGTGATGCCGAGGAACTTGCGGAAGTCCTCCTCGCCGTGCAGGCCCTGCCAGCCGCTGACCAGCGTCTCGATCGTCGTGCGCGGGTGCAGGTCGAGGTTCTTGACGTGGTGACGCATGAACGCGGTGACCGAGTAGCCGGCGATCACCGTGCCGTCGAAGTCGAAGAACGCGCCCACCTGGGGGCCCTCGGGTGCCGCGGAGACCGCGTCCATGAGGTCGGCGGCGGTGACCGCCGTGCTGGTCTCAGGGTCGGACACCCGCGGACTCCTGTCGGTTCGTCGCGTCGGTCTCGTCGATGGTCACAACTCGTTCCACTACCCCGCGAATCTCCGCGGCGAACGCCCGGCGACGGGTCGCCAGATCCGGTTCCCCCTCACGAGGGGGGCTCGGGGTCAGGAGACCCCGGTTGGAGGCGAGCCGCACCGCGGAGGCGAAGAGCTCCCGCGACAGCGATTCGGGCCCGTGCAGCTTGCCCTGCAGCAGCAGCTGACGACCGACGGCGGCGGACCGGTCGAGCAGCGCGTCCTCGTCGACGGGCGTGTCGGGGTCGTGCTCGGCGAGGCGCTCGGCCACCACCCACTGCGCGTCGACGAAGGACCGGAGCACCCGATGCGCGCACAGGAACCGGCTCTGGCGCAGCAGCTTCTGGGTGCGGGCGACGTCGTCGACCCCGGACTGCCAGTCGGGGTCGATGAGCGTGAGCTCGCGGATCAGTTCCTCGCGGAACGTCTCCTTGTCGGGGAAGAAGAACTCGTACTTGAGGAGGTCGCGCAGGTCCAGGGCCGCCTGGAAGCCGCGCGCGAGCGCGTCCCGGCCGGTGAGGTCGCCGACCTCGAGGATCGAGAGCTCGACGATCGCGCGGTTGACGAAGTGGTGGATCGCGGAGTTCCGGTAGAACGCGGCGACGATGTGGTGGCCCCGCTCGACCGAGAACACCGGCTCGGAGCCCTCGGTGTAGGCGCTGACCACCTTCTCCCGGCGCAGCGAGAGGAGCGCCTCCGCGACGCCGCCGTTGGTGCGCAGGGAGCCGATGCCGGTGTGCGGCAGGCCGCGGGCGTCGACGTAGTCGAGCACCGGCTCGACGACCCGGCGGACCTGCGAGAGCGTCAGCGCGCGGTCACGCACCCCGAGCAGGGCGAGGGCCGCCAGCGCGATAGGTGTCACCGGCGTGACCCGGTTGATGCGGACGAAGACCTCGAACGCCGTCTTCTGCAGGGCCAGCCGGCGGGCCGCGGAGTCCTCCGCCGCGACACCGTCGGTGTCCTCTCCCGTCTGGCTCGGACGCACGTCGAGCGCCGGGTCGTTGGCCGCGGAGAGCGCGGCGCGCAGCGACAGCGGCTCGCCGAAGCTCACGTGCACCCCGCCGACCGGACGGCGCTGCGCCCGGGCGTAACCGGCGAGCCAGCGCAGGCCCTCCGGGGTCTTGGTGGCGCCGGTCTGCTCGGCCGCCATCTGGTGCACTTCCTGGAGCTGGTCGTGGATGATCGACACCGGCACGAGGTAGACGTCCTCCGCGCGCCGGGTCTCGACGGCGCTGGCGACGTCGGAGAGCAGCCCGTACTTCGGCGGCCGGAGCTTCCCGGTGCGGGTGCGCCCGCCCTCCATGTACCACTCGAGGTTGAAGCGCTTCGCCGACAGCCAGGAGAAGTACTCGCGCACCACGGCCTTGTAGACCGGGTCCCCGCCGAAGCTGCGGCGGATGAAGATGATGCCGCTGCGCCGCGCGAGCTGCTCGAGCCCGAGGATGCGCAGGTTGTCGCCGCCGAGGACGTGGTTGCGCGGGAAGTCGTTGCTGCGCAGCACGTCGGCCAGCACGAACGGGTCGGTGTACGAGCGGTGCGAGGGCAGGAAGACCAGGGCGTGCTCGGCGTTGAGCTCCCGCAGCGGCTCGAGCCCCGCGGTGTCGGCGTGCACGGTCCACGCCTTCTCGTGCATGGGGCGCAGCACGCCGGAGAACAGGTCGACGGCGCTGGGGTCGAGCGAGGCGACGATGCTCTCGAGGTCGGTGGCGGCCTCGGCGGACACGTCGTCCTCGGGGCGGCCGGTCTCCGCCGCGAGCCGGCGGATCTCACGGCTGAAGTGCGCCGACCCGATGATCTGCGACGCCACCTCGCGGGGCACCTTGAAGCGGTTGCCGGTGAGCGCGCGCTCGGCACGGTCGAGCGCGAGCGTCGCCTGGCGGGCCACGAACCGCACGAAGTCGGCGGTGTCGGTGGAGTCCCGCTCCCGGCGGTGGCGACGCAGGAGCTCGCGGACCGTGGCCGGGCGTCCGACCACCACCTCGTGCTGCGGCGGGCTGCGACGCGCGGCGCGGGCACGGTTGCGCAGCGCCCAGCCGCGGGTGAGGACGTCGGCGAGGCGCAGCAGCGTGCCGTCGGGCTCCGGATCGGTCGCCCACACCACCCGCACGGGGACGAGCAACGGGTTGTCGCCGCGCGTCAGGCGCGCGGCGAGCTGCTCGCTGTCCGCGGGCAGCACCTCGAGGCCCCGCCCGCCCGCCTGAGCGTCCCCACGGACCCGCCCGAGCCAGCGGTCGACGAGGCGTCGCTCCATGCCCGAGGGCGCGTCGACGAGGACGACGAGGGGCCGGTCCCCGGAGTCCGGGAGGACCGCCGTGTCGACCTGGGTGCTCACGTCTCGCACCTCCCGAATCTCGCGACACCGCGCAACCGGCGTCACCGTCGTGCCTGCTCCGGACCCTACCGGGTGGAGTGGTCCGGCGACCGGCTGTGAAGGTCCGACCCCACCGGGCGGCCGCGTGCAGGCCCGCGTGTCCGGGTACGCCATCGACGACCGGTTGAGAGTCGAACAGCAGGAGGCACAGGCGTGGCCACCATGCGCGCAGTCCAGGTCCCGCAGGCGGGCGGTGCTCTCGAGCTCGTCGAGCGCGACGTGCCCACCCCCGGCCGCGGCGAGGTCCGCGTCCGCGTGCAGGCCTGCGGGGTCTGTCACAGCGACATGTTCGCCAAGGAGGGCGTCATGCCGGCGACGCCCTTCCCGATCGTCCCGGGCCACGAGGTGGTCGGGCTGGTCGACGAGGTCGGCGCGGACGTCCTCGGTGACTGGAACCTCGGCGACCGCGTCGGCGTGGGCTGGTTCGGGGGCGCCTGCCACCACTGCGACCCGTGCCGCCGCGGCGACTTCATCACCTGCGAGAACGGCCGCATCCCCGGCGTGACGTTCGACGGCGGCTACGCCGAGGCCGTCGTCGTCCCGGCGGACGCGCTGGCCCACGTGCCCGAGGAGCTCTCCGCCGAGGAGGCCGCCCCGCTCATGTGCGCGGGCGTGACGACGTACCACGCGCTGCGTTCCAGCCCGGCCCGTCCGGGCGACCGCGTCGCGGTCCAGGGCGTCGGTGGGCTGGGCCACCTCGGCATCCAGTTCGCCGCCCGCATGGGCTTCGAGGTCGTCGCGGTGTCGCGGGGACGCGAGAAGGAGGACCTCGCCCGCAAGCTCGGGGCGCACCACTACGTCGACAGCGAGGCCGGCGACCCGGCCCAGGCGCTCGCCGAGATGGGCGGCGCCGCTGTGGTGCTGGCCACCGCGACCAGCGGCGAGGCGATCTCCGCGCTCGTCGGCGGGCTGGACCGGCGCGGGCAGCTGCTCGTCGTCGGGGCCGCGGAGACCCCGCTGCAGGTCGATGCGATGAGCCTCATCGGGCCGGTCGCGAGCATCAACGGGCACGCCTCGGGCACCTCGATCGACTCCGAGGACACCCTGCGCTTCGCGCGGCTCACCGACGTCCGCCCGATGATCGAGACGATGCCGCTCGAGAAGGCCGCGGAGGCCTACGACCGGATGATGGCGAACGACGCGCGGTTCCGGATGGTGCTGACCACGGGGCAGTGATCAGCGTAGGGCCGTGATCAGCGAGGGACGCTGAAGCCCTGCGCGATCCGCGTGAACGCCCAGGGCTCCTGCTCGATGCCGCTGCAGTCGTCGGTCTCGTCCTCGGTGCCGGGGCACGAACCGTTGTCCCGGGCGAGGGCCCAGAAGCCGACGCCGCCGTAGCCGTTGCCGCGGGCGTCCTCGACGACGGCCTGCGCGTCCTCGGGCGTCGTCGTCATGTCCATGTCGTTGCGCCCGAGCATGAACGTGACCCCGGTGCGCCGTCGGACGTCGACGGGGTCGCTGCCCGGCCAGAGGGCCTGGAGCTGGCCGACGGCGGTGCTCGCGGCGCCGGTCATGGCGTCCGCCCAGGCGCCCTCGTACGAGAAGTTCATGACCATGAGGTTCACGCGCGCGGCGACGCCGGCGGTCGTGGCCTCACGGACGAGGTCGACGGCGTCGGCGCTCATGCCCTCGCTCACGCCGTCGATCTGCACGGTCAGCGTCACCCGCGCGCCGCGTTCGCGCTGGAGCAGGGCGAGGGCCTCGGCGATGCGGCGCGACGACACCTCGCGACCGCTGTCGGTCTCGACGTCGACGTCGAGGTGGTCGGTGCCGACCGCGTCGAGCGCCGTGCCGTAGGCGCGCGCGAGCGACGGCGCGTCCGGGCAGGCCTTCTCGAGGTAGTCACCGAGCGCGCCTCCCGACGACACCGTCACCGTGCCGCCGCGGGACTTCAGGCCGGCCACCCGCGCCATCACGGCGGGATCGGCCAGCGGGGTCGTGCCGCCCCAGGTCGGGGCGCACGAGCCGTCGGCCCCGGCCAGGACGAAGGCGAGCACGACGTCGGCGTGGCCGGTCGCGTCGGCCATGTCGGTCATGGTCGGCAGGGGCGGGGTGGTCAGGTCGACGTACGGCGCCATCCCGACCGTCGGCAGCGGGCCCTCGGGCGCCGCCACGCCGGCGCGTCGCGGGGCGTCCGCCGACGCGCCCCCGGCCTCGACGACGTCGGCCAGCGCCGGCTCGGGCGTCGGCGTCTCGCCGGTGACCATGGGCGCGGTGATCAGGACCGCCACCAGGGTGGCGAGCAGGAAGGCGCGCAGCGACGGCCGGGTCGCGCTGCGGCGGGGCCGGCTCAGGTGTCCGCGCCGGCGTCGACGGCGGCGTCGGCGGCGTCGTTGCCGTTCTGGGCGTTCTGGCCGTTCGGGGTGTCCGCCACCGGGGCCGGATCGGCGCGGGCGGGAGCCTGCGGCACCACGGGCACCGGAGCGACGACGACCGGGCGCGGTGCGACGCGCGCCTTCGGGGTGGTGGTGCGGGGCGCGCTGCGCGTGGTGGCGCGGGCGGAGCGGGTGGTGGTCGACGTCGCCGTCGGCTCGACCTCGGCGACGTTCTGCGCCGCCGGCCCCGGGATGGCGGTCGGCGCCGGCGGAGCCGTCGTCGGTGCCGGCAGCAGCGTGGGCGAGGAGGTCGGCCCGACCGGCCCGGCCACCGCGCCGACGGCCACGACGCCGACGTAGGACGCGCAGACGGCGGTCGCCACGATCGCGGCGGTGCGCCAGCGGCGGGCCCGGCGCCCGGTGCGGTCGGCGAACACGGGTGCGGCGACCGGCGCGGGGGCGGCGAGCGCGGCGGGGGCGGCGGCCGCGGCCCGGCGGGCCGCGCGGTCCGGGTCGGGCGAGGCGCTGATCAGCGTCGTCGTCGCCCGCGCGGCGATCTCCTCCGGGTCGGAGCGGCGGGCGGCGGGGCGCTTGACGCGCACGGGTGCGGGGCCGGCGGTGGTGTCGGCCGGGGTGGCCGCCGTGGCCTGCGTCGTACCCGTGGGCGGGAGCGGGCGGGGGACCGGGCCCTGTAGCGGGACGGCGCGTCCCGGCGCCTCCGCGTGGCGCGGGCGGTCGACGGCCCGGGTCGACGGGGTGTGGGGTTCGGGAGCCGGCCGGGGCGTGGGCAGCCCGGTGGCCTGCCGGGTCGCGGGCGCCGGCTCCGCGAGCAGGTCGGCCACGCGCGTCGTGTGTCGGGGCTCGGCGTCGCGTCGCGAGGCCCCGGACCCGTCCGGTCCGCCCGAGTGCCGTCCGCCCGTCACGGGCGCGGCGGTGGCAGGCCGCGCAGGCGCGGCGTGCCGCCCGGTGGGCGGCTGCGGTGCCCCTCCGTGTCGCATGGTGTCCCCGATCCGTGTGAGAGCCCCCCGACAGGGTGATCCGGGAGGACCATCGTTCGCCGACATCGTGTCGTTACCGAACGGAGACCGCCACGTGTGTAGTTCGAACGGTGGAAGCAGCCTCCCTCGTCCGAAACGACGAAGATCCCCATCCACACGGTGGATGGGGACCTTCCGGTCGGTGTGGGGGTGGCGGTGTCCCGTCCACCGCGTCCCGAGCCGCGGGATCGAGATATCGCCGTAGTGGGCTCAGGCGGGTCGGGCGGCGGTGCCGGGGCCCGGCACCCGTGCCTCACCGGGGGCGGGAGGTGGCGGGGTCGTCGGCGCCGGTGAAGGCGTGCCCGTCCGAGGGCGCCGCGACGGACCGAACAGGCCGGCCGCCTCGAGGGCCCGTCCGATGACGCGGTCGAAGACCCGGGGCAGGAGCCGGTAGAGCGTGACCATCGCGCTGTTGCCGGGCCCGACGCTGTCGTCGCTGTGCCGGTCGCGCTCGGTGGCGGCGACGATCCTGCGGGCGACGGTGGCCGGGTCGAGGGCGGGCAGCGGCACGCGCGGCTGCCGACCGGTGCTGTTCGGCGACCGCGGGTAGAGCGGGGTGTCGACCGGGCCCGGATGGATCCCGTGCACTCGCAGCCCGGGCGCCGGCTCCTCCTGACGCAGGACGCGGATGAGGGCGCTGAGCGCGAACTTGCTCATGATGTAGGGCGCCTGCCACGGCACGGCGGCGTCCCCCAGCACCGAGCTGAGGATCACCAGGTGGCCGTCGTGCTGCTCGCCGAAGACGGGCAGCAGCGCACGGACGGTGTTCGCGGTGCCGGTGACGTTTGTGGCGATGACGGCGTCGAACACGTCCGGTTCGATGTCGTCGAACCGACCGAACGCCGTCTGGGCCGCGTCGAGGATGGCGACGTCGACGCGGCCGAACTGGTCGGTGGTGCGGCGGACCAGCGACTCGACCTGTTCCCGGTCGGCGATGTCGACGGGCACCGGCTCGACCGGCCCGGACCCGGCGGCCTCGCAGTGGCGCGCGGTGTCCTCGAGGGCCTCCGGTGACCGAGCTGCGAGCACGAGGGAGGCGCCGCGCCGCGCGTAGGCCAGGGCGGTCTCGCGGCCGATGCCGCTCGAGGCGCCGGTGATCAGGACGACCTCGGGGGTGCTGCCCGCCGGCATCAGACGGCCCTGCGCACGAGCTCGTCGTAGGCCTTCGGGTCGTCGCCGTCGAGCACCGGGAAGCCGGCGCCGGTGGTGCCCTGCTGGTGGAAGTTGATCCCGGGGTAGTGCCGCGCGGGGGGTGACGGTCGACCGGAGCACGGCGAGGCCCAGATCGCCTCGCGCCGTCACCGCCTACCCGGCCCGTGACGGCGGACAAACGGGTGCCGGAGCATGTGCGCGGCTCCCGCACGAGACCCTCCGAGCAGCTGCGACCGACGACGGCGACGCGCCGGGCCGGTGCGTGCGACGACACGTCACCGCACCGACCCGGCGTGGTGTCACCGAGATCGACGGTCGATCCCTCAGCGCTCGGCGGCCCTGGACGTCCGCCGGGCCGACCTGGGCGGAACGCAGAAAACCCCGAACCCGTGAGGGTCCGGGGCTGTGCGGATGTCGCGAGACATCACAGCGTCGGGGTGGCGGGATTCGAACCCACGGCCTCCTCGTCCCGAACGAGGCGCGCTACCAAGCTGCGCCACACCCCGGAGGCGATCGCGCAGTCGGAACTCTACCCGTTGGCCCGCGACCGGGCGGACGGGGGCCGCCCCCCGCGCTCCCCGGCGGTGGCCGGCGTCGACGAGGTCGGGACGGAACGGGGGACGAGCTCGAGCAGGGTGGCCTCGGGGCGGCACGAGAACCGCGCCGGGGCGTACGGCGAGGTGCCGAGACCCGCCGAGACGTGCAGGCGCATGTGGGAGCCCCACCGCGAGGCGCCGCGGGCGCGGGAGCGGTCGACGCCGCAGTTGGTGATGATCGCGCCGTACCCGGGCAGCCGCAGCTGGCCGCCGTGGGTGTGGCCCGCGAGCACGAGGTCGTAGCCGTCGGCGGCGAACGCGTCGAGCACCCGGGGCTCGGGCGAGTGGGTGAGCCCGAGGCGCAGGTCGTACGGCTCGTCGGCCGGGCCCGCGATGCGGTCGTAGTCGTCGCGGCCGATGTGCGGGTCGTCGACGCCGCCGATCGCGAGGCGGAGTCCGTTCACGGTGAGCGTGTGCCGGGCGTGCGTGGCGTCGAGCCAGCCGTGCTCGAGGAACGCGGCGCGCAGGTCGCGCCACGGCAGCTCGGGTCCGAGGACCCGGTGCTGGGGGTTGACGAGGTAGTGCGCGGGGTTCTTCGGCTTCGGCCCGTGGTAGTCGTTGCTGCCCCACACCACGACGCCGGGCTTGTCGAGCAGGCCCCCCAGCGCGCGCAGCACCTCGGGCACGGCGCGCCGGTGGGAGAGGTTGTCGCCGGTGTTCACCACGAGGTCCGGCTCGAGCTCCGCGAGCCCTTCGACGAACCGTTGCTCGAGGCGCTGGCCGGGCCGCAGGTGCAGGTCGCTGACGTGCAGCACGCGCAACGTACGGCCGGCGGCGGTGTCCGGGTCGAGGACCTCGAGGCGAGCGCGGCGCAGCGCGAACCAGTGCCGCTCGACCCCGACCGCGTAGCCCAGTCCGAGGGCCCCGGCGGCGGTCACGCCCGCGGCGGCGCGCAGGGCCGTCCCCGCGATCGTCGTCCCGCTCATCCGCCGCCTCCCGTCGCTCCGGTGTTCGTTCCCCCCGCCAGGGGTGGCGGGCCGCTCGGCGGCGTGGGCGGCGAGGGCACGGTCCCGTTGGAGACCTGCAGCGTCACGACCTGGTCGGGGAGGACCGAGCCGCGCGGGTTCTGCCCGACGACCGTGCCGGCCGGGGCGCGGTTGCCCACCTGCGTCTGCGCGACCTGGAAGCCGGCGTCGCGCAGCTCCTCGGTGGCCTCGTCGACCTGCTCGCCGACGACCTCGGGCACCTGCTCGTTGGTGCCGCCCTGCAGGTAGCGCGGGCTCGTCGGGGGCAGGGGCGCGACCGGCAGCGGGGCGAACAACGGGTTCATGGCCTTGAACCAGGTGCGGGCCGGGGTGGTGCCGCCGAAGAGGTTGCCGTCGCCGCACGGGAACGGCGGGTTCTCACCACCGCCGTCGCAGAGCGTCCGGGGCGACGACGAGTCGTCGAAGGTGATCACCGAGCCGGCGTACTGCGTGTTGAAGCCGAGGAAGGCGGCCGACCGGTTGTTCTGGGTCGTCCCGGTCTTGCCGGACAGGGGGCGGTTCCACCCGTTCGAGGCGGCCGCGGCGGCCGCGGTGCCGCCGGGCTGGTCGTCCTTGCTCAGCCCGGTCATCAGGGTGTCGGCCAGCGCCGGGTCGACGACCTGCTCGCAGGGCTGCTCGACGACCGGTACGGGCGCACCGCTCGAATCCGTGATCGATTCGATCGGCGTGGGTGGGCACCACATCCCGCTCGAGGCGAGGGTGGCCCCGACGTTGGCGAGCTCGAGGGGACTGGTCGGCGTCACACCGAGGGTGAACGAGCCCTGGTTCTGCTCGCGGGCGGTGTCGGCGATCGACGACCCGTCCGGCCCGGGCTCCGCGAGGGAGCGCAGGCCGAGACGGACCGCCATGTCCACCACCGGCGGGACGCCGGTGGTCTCCATGAGCTTCACGAACCCCGTGTTCGGCGACTGGGCCAGCGCATCGGTCATGCTCAGGAAGGGGGCGAGACCCTCCTCGGCGTTGCGCACCGGGAACGGGCGCCCGGCGCCGTCGCGGTAGATCGGCGACGCGTAACCGTCGGGCGGGATCGGCATCTGATAGTTGATGCCCAGCCCCTCCTCGAGGGCGGCGGCCGCAGTGAAGATCTTGTACGTCGAGCCGGCGCCGAGGTTCACCGGTTCCCACGGGAGGCCGTAGCTGGTCTGGAGGGCGTCGCCGTCCACGCCGAAGATCCGGTTCGCGCCCATGGCCACGACGCGGTGGCGGTCGCGTCCGGGCTGGACCGTGGACATGACGTCGGCGACGTTGCGCTGCTGCGCGGGCACCTCGTCGTTCAGCGCCTGCTGCATGGCGTTCATGGCGTTGCGGTCGAGCGTGGTGCGGATCGTGTAGCCGCCACGGTTGATCTGCTCGGACGAGATGCCGGACTCGCCGAGGTAGTCGACGACGTACTTGCAGAAGAACGCGGCGTTGCCGGCGCCGATGCACCCGTTGGACGGCGTGGCCAGCGGCTCGACGATGCCGAGCGGGGAGGCGACGGCCTCCTGCGCCTGCTGCTGGGTGATCATGCCCTGGCCCAGCATCTGGTTGATGACCTCGTTGCGCCGGCCGGTGGCGGCCTGCGGGTGCCGGGTCGGGTCGAACTGGGTGGTCGACTGCACCATGCCGGCGAGCAGCGCGGCCTGCGGCACCGTGAGCCGCTCGGGCGTGGTGTTGAAGTACGTGCGCGCCGCGGCGGCCACGCCGTAGGAGTTGTTGCCCAGGAAGACGATGTTGAGGTATCGCTCGAGGACCTCGTCCTTGGCCTCCTGCTTGGTGCGCCCGGACGCGAGCTGGCGCTCGAGCTGCAGGGCCACGCGCACCTCGCGCAGCTTGCGGGCGTAGGTGGGCTCGGTGGCCTCGAGGCGCTCCGACTCGGTCTGCGCCGTGACGTAGAGCTGGTAGTTCTTGATGTACTGCTGCGTGAGCGTCGAGGCGCCCTGCTGCGTGGAACCGGCGGTCTGGTTGGTCACCAGCGCGCGCAGCGTGCCGGTCCAGTCGACCCCGTCGTGCTCGTAGAACCGGCGGTCCTCGATCGCCACGATCGCCCCGCGCATGGCGGGCGACATCTGCTGCAGCGAGACCGGCGTGCGGTTCTGCTCGTAGAGGTAGGCGAGCGGCGCGCCCTGGTTGTCGGTGACCGTCGAGACCCCGGGCAGCTGGCCGGCCGCGAGGTCCGACGACGTGGCGTTGACCGTGTCGCTCGCGTCGTTGGAGATCATCCCGATCGCGCCCGCGAAGGGGAAGGTCATGCCCGCGACGATCACGCCTGCCACCAGGCAGATCGCCAGGAGCTTCGTGATCGGTCGCACCGTCGCACCGATGTTCCGTTCGCCCCTCGCCACGACGGCGAGGGTACGCGGTGGGGCGTGAACGACCTGTCGGCGCGGCCCGCGCGTCGGGTGCCGCGCGACGGTGCGCCGTGGATCCCGTTGTGACGGGAACCGTGCGCCCATACAGTGCGTCAGACCCCAGTGACGGGCAGGGCGCGCCCGGGGACGGATCCGGCGCGCGCACGTGTGGCGCACCTGCGGGGAGGTGTGTCCGCGGACGAGGTGCCCGCACGGGGACACGAGGGTGGGGACACGACGTGACAGGTGAGTCGGTGCCGTTCGGGACGGCGACCTCGTTCGACTGGCGGCACTCCGCGCGCTGCCGCGACGACGACCCGGAGACCTTGTTCGTCCAGGGCGCCCAGCAGCGGGACGCCCGCGAGGTGTGCAAGGCCTGCCCGGTGCGCACGGAGTGCCTCGCGCACGCGCTGGACAACCGCATCCGGTTCGGCGTGTGGGGCGGCATGACCGAGCGCGAGCGCCGGGCCCTGCTCAAGCGCCGGCCCGACGTGATCTCGTGGGCCGCCCTGCTCGAGTCGGCGCGCCGTGCGGCGCTCGCGAGCCCGCCGGCCGATCCGGACGCGCCCGCCCGTACGCGCCGCAGCACGTCGGCCCGCCCCGCGGGTCCGGCCCGGCCCGCCGCGGGCGGGACGCAGCGTCACGTCGGCTAGGACGCCAGGCGGCGGCCGATCTCGCGCAGACCGTCGAGGTCGTGCACGTCGGTGCTCATCGCGGGCACGTCGATGATCGGCACCGTGGGGTGCGCGCGGGTGAAGCGCCCGAGGACGCGGCGCTCCCGCTCGGCGGTCTCGACGCGGTCGGCGTGCAGGCGCAGCACGGCCGCGGCCAGCTCGTCCCCGCGCGCCGACTCCAGGGTCTCGGCGCCCTCCCGCGCCCGCGCGCCCGACAGCGTCGCGTGCACCGGGTGGGTGCGGTTGAGCACGAGGCCGGCGAGCGGCATGCGCTCCGACGACAGGCGCTCGACGAAGTAGCTCGCCTCACGCAGGGCGTCGGGCTCCGGGGCGGCGACCACGACGAACGACGTGCCCGGGGCCCGCAGCAGCTGGTAGGTCGCGTTCGCGCGCTCCTGGAAGCCACCGAAGAGCGTGTCGAAGGCCTGCACGAACGCCGATGCGTCGGCCAGCATCTGCCCGCCGAGGATCGTCGAGACGGCCTTGGCGAACAGGCTGAACGTCGAGCCCACGATCTTGCGCAGGGCGCTGCCGCCGGCGCGCGCCGGCGCCGAGAGCAGCCGGATCATGCGCCCGTCGAGGAACGACGAGAGCCGCTGCGGGGCGTCGAGGAAGTCGAGCGCGGACCGCGACGGCGGGGTGTCGACGACGATCAGGTCCCAGGCGCCGGTGCTGGAGAGCTGGCCCAGCTTCTCCATGGCCATGTACTCCTGCGTCCCGGAGAACGAGGTGGAGATGGTCTGGTAGAAGGGGTTGTCGAAGATCGCCTGCGCGCGGTCGGGCGTGGTGTGGCCGGAGACCATCTCGTCGAAGGTCCGGCGCATGTCCAGCATCATCGCCTGCAGCTCGCCGTCGCCCCGGTCGGCGGTGTCGCGCAGCGCGCCGGGCACGTTCCGCGGCTCGTTGTCGAGCTCCTCCAGGCCCAGCGACTGCGCGAGCCTGCGGGCCGGGTCGATGGTCAGCACGACCACCCGCCGGCCCTGCTCGGCGGCGCGCAGGGCGAGCGCGGCGGCGGTGGTGGTCTTGCCGACCCCGCCCGAACCGCAGCAGACGAGCACCTTGGTGTCGCGGTCGGCGAGCAGCCCGTCGAGGTCGAGGTGGCGGGGACGTCCCCCGCGGGTCCCGGCGGCGTCGGTCCGGTCGGCGGCCATCAGCGCACCCCCTGCTCGCGCAGCAGCTCGGCGAGCTCGTAGATGCCGCCGAGGTCGACGCCCTCGGTGAGCTCGGGCAGCTCCAGCTGGGGCAGGCCTGCGGCGGTGAGGCGCGAGCGCACCGCTGACTCGATCTGCACCCGCTCGGCGTGCTCGACGGTCTCGCTGACCAGCCCGTCCACCTCCTCGTCCTTCAGGAACAGCCCGGCGGCCTCCAGCCCCGAGCGCAGCCCCGAGCCCAGCCCCGCGCCGGTCGCCGCCCCGGTCAGCGCCGTGGCGGGCAGGCGCGAGGGGCGGATGCGGTTGACCAGCACCGCCCCGGTGGGCAGGCCGGCCTCGGCGAGCTCGTCGACGGTGTCGAGCGTCTCCTGCACCGGCAGGTCCTCGAGCTGGGTGACGAGGTGGATCGCGGTGCGCGAGGAGTGCAGGAGCTCCACCACGCCCTCGCTCTGCGTGTGGATCGGGCCGGTGCGCGCGAGCGAGCCCATCGCCTTGGTGACGTCGAGGAACTTCACGATGCGTCCCGTCGGCGGCGCGTCGAGCACGACGGCGTCGTAGAGCGGCACACGGCGTCCCCCGCGGCGGTCCTCGCCGACGGTGCGCCCGACGCACTCCTTGACCTTCCCGGACAGCAGCACGTCCCGGAGGCCCGGCGCCAGCGTCGTCGCGAACTCGATCGCGCCCATCCGTCGCAGCGTCCGGCCGGCGAGGCCGAGGTTGTAGAACATCTCGAGGTACTCGAGCAGGGCCGCCTCGGCGTCCACCGACAGCCCGCGGACCTCGCCGCCGTCGGGGGCGACGGCGATGCGCTGCTCGGCGTACGGCAGCGGCGGGGTGTCGAAGACCTGGGCGATGCCCTGCCGGCCCTCCACCTCGACGAGCAGGGTGCGGCGCCCGCCCGCGGCGAGCGCGAGGGCCAGTGCGGCGGCGAGCGTCGTCTTGCCCGTGCCGCCCTTGCCGCTCACCACGTGGAGCCGGGCCTCGGCGAGGGCGGCGGGCCAGCGCTGATCGGTCACGCCGTCCACCCTAGGCCCGGTCCCGCGCGCTTGCGGGCGGTGCGGACGGGGTCCGGGTCACAGCGGTGTCGGGGGCCTTCTCTACCCTCGCCCACATGAGTGCGGATGCCGTGAAGTGGGAGTACGCGACGGTTCCGTTGCTGACCCACGCCACCAAGCAGATCCTCGACCAGTGGGGTGAGGACGGCTGGGAGCTGGTCACCGTGCTGCCCGGGCCCACCGGTGAGCAGCTCGTGGCCTACCTCAAGAAGCCACGGGCGTGACCGGGCCCCGGGAGCGGCTGCAGGAGCTCGGGCTCGAGCTCCCGGCGGTGGCCGCCCCCAAGGGCGTCTACGTGCCCGCCCGCCGGACGGGCGACCAGGTCTGGACCTCGGGGCAGCTGCCGCTCGTCGGCGGAGAGCTACCGGCCACCGGGCTGGTCGGCGCCGACGTCGACCCGGACGACGCCGCGGCCTACGCCCGGATCGCCGCGCTCAACGCGCTGGCGGCCATCGACGCCCTCGTGGGGCTCGAGGCGATCCGCTCCGTGGTCAAGGTCGTCGGCTACGTGGCGTCCGCGCCCGGGTTCGGCGGTCAGCCGCAGGTGGTCAACGGGGCGTCCGAACTCCTGGGTGCCGTCTTCGGCCGAGCGGGCGAGCACGCCCGCTCGGCGATCGGAGTGGCGGCGCTGCCGCTGGGGGCCCCGGTCGAGGTTGAGGTCGTCGTCGACCTCACGTGAGCTGGGATCCGGGCCGGCCGACACCACGGGCGGCCCGGTCGGATCGCCGCAGGGTGGATCGGAGCACAGAGCGTGGACCAGAACGGGACCGTCTCCTCGTCGGCCGACGAGGCCGAGCAGGCGTGTCACGACGTCCTGCTGGCGATGGCCGGTCGGCTGCCGGACCGCCTGCTGTGGCGTCTGCGCGACTGGCTGTCCAGCAGCGCCCACGTCGCCCTGCGCACCGCGCTCCCACGCGCTCTCCTGCGCCACCGCATCGGCGTCTCCGAGGACGAGCGCGCCCGCCTGCGCACGGCCGTGCTCGCCTGGGGTGGGCCGGCGCGGCTGGTCGACGCCGTGCTGCACGTCGACGCCGCGCCCGAGCCGACGGCCGGTTTCGTCGAGCCGGGCCGCGGTCCCGGGTGGGACGACACCGACCTGGTGCTGCGCGCCCTCGCGCCCGTGGCCGGCGGCGTCACCGCGGTCCGCCGTGCCTGGCGCCACGGGTCGGGCGCGCCGGTGCGCGTGGTGCTCGTCGATGCCCCATCGGACGCCTCCACCGGCGGCCGGGCGGCCCTGACCGGGGCGCTTCAGCGCGCGCTGCGTGCCCGCGGCGAGTCCGACCCGTGCGTCGAGGTGCTCGGCCCGACGACCGTCCCCACGCCGTACCACCGGGCCGCGCTCGCGGCGGCCGAGGTGCTGTGGCGCCGCGGCACCGACCGCGTCCCGCCCGCCCGCGCCGGGCTCGGCGCGGAGGCCGGGGAGCTGGTGGGCCATGGCTGAGCGCGACATGACCGGCGACGAGCGCCCGGAGCGTCTCGGTCTCCCGGCCGACCTGGCCGGCGCCGACCTGGACGGCTCGACCCCGACCGATCCCGACGCGTCTGCGGGGCTCGCCCGTCGACGGGCCGACGACCCCTCGCGGATCGGGCGGCTCGGCTTCCAGGGCTTCGCCGGCGACCTCGCCGGTCTCGCCGGCGGCGCCGGGGACCTCGCCAACCTGCCGCCCTGGTCGGTCCGCGACGACAGTGCAGGCGAGCGCCCCGACCGCGACCCTGTGGCGCTGGCCGCCTGGCGCCGCGTCGCCGAGCGGCGTCGTCTGCGGGCCGGCGCCGAGCCGGTCGGCGCGGGGATGGAGGTCGTGGACGACATCCCGGTCGCCGACGTGCTGGACGTCGTGCGGGCCGAGGTCGTCGGCGACCTCGCCGACGACGACCGCGTCGAGCAGTCGGCCTGGACCGAGGGAACGGGGCACCACATGGCGGGCGACCGGGCGGAGGTCCCGGTCGACGAGGACGCCGCGGGTTCTGAGGACTCCGTGGCCGGGGCTCCGGTCGATCACGACGACGCCGAGACCTCCGACGGGTTCGTGAACGAGATCCGTCCGGACGAGGTGCCGGCCGAGGCTCCTGCCGACCTTCCTGCCGACCTTCTTGCCGACGAGGTCGACGAGCCCGCCGCGCCGGCCGCCTCGACGTCCGAGGGCCGACCGGAGGGCGCGCCGCCGCCCGCTCGCGGTCCCGGAGCCCCGGCGGCACGTGGCGGCCGCGATCCCCGCCCCGGCACGCCGCCGACCGCCCGCCCCGACCAGGGCGGGCGCCACGAGGTGCTGCTCTCGCTCGCGGGGCGGATCGACGACGACGCGCTGTCGTCGGTGCGCGAGCTGGTCGCCGTGGAGGACGACGCCGCGGCCGCGGAGCTGCTCGGTGGCTGCCTGCTCGCCGCCGGCGCCGGGGTCACGGCGCGCGAGCACGCGGTGCTCGGGCGCTGGTTCGCCGCGTCGCGCGTCGACCCGGAGCTCGTCGACGTCCTGCCGCGCGACCCGGAGGCCGACCGGCGCGAGGAGCACCGGTTCACGCCCGACCCCCCGGCCTCCGCGCGCGCGTCCGGCTCGTCCCGCGACGCCGGCGAGGCCGTCGCCCGCGCCGCCGCGCGGCTGCCCGGGGTCCAGCGCGTGCGCCAGTGCTGGCGCACCACCCCGGCCGGGTCCGCGCCGGGGCCGGTGCCGCACCGGGTCGTGCTGGTCGAGACCCACTCCGCCGACGAGTGCGAGCACGTCGCCCACCACGTCGCGCACGCCGCCCGCGAGCTCGGTGCGGTGTCCGTCGAGGTCTTCGCCGCGGGCGCCGAGCTGCCCGCCTACCACCGGGCGGCCGTCCGGGTGGCGCGCCCGCTCGGTGCCGCGCCGTCCTCCCCGGTGTCCGAGACCGCGCCGCTGGGCCCGCCCGTCGGGGCGCCCCGTCCGGCATCGGGTCCCTCGCCCCGCCGTGCCGACGACGAGGTGCCGCCGTTCGGGGTACCGGTGTCGGCGCCGACGGCGGGCCCGCCGTCGTTCCTCACGGTGACCGGTCCGGACGACGCCGACGAGCGCCGGCCCGCCGAGCCCGGCCCCGAGGAGCGGTCCGGCGACGAGCAGTACCGCATCGTCGCCGCCGCGGGTCCCGACCCGCTCGAGCGCGCCCGGGAGCACGACGTCGAGGCCGACGCCCCGGAGCCCGAGGTCCCGGCCGAGCCCGAGACGGTCGCCCCCGAGGAGCCCGCGCCGGTCGACCTCGACCCGGAGGCGACCGCGGAGCGCATCGCGGCGCTGTGGCGCACCCCGCCGCCCGACGAGATCCTCTCCGACGAGCACCCCCTCTCCTCGTGGGCGGAGACGTCCCTCGGGGGCAGCTTCGGTCCGGGTTCGGGGGACCCGCTCGCCGATCAGACGTCGGCCGTGCCGTCGGTCGACCCGGACGCGGCCACCGGCGAGCTCCCGGTCGTCGCCGGCCCGGCGACCCCGGCCGGCGGCGTCGACACGCCCGCCACGAACGGCGTCGACCTGCCCGGGGCGAACGGGGAGGCGCGCGTCCGGCGTGCCAGGCACAGCCGCAGCGAGACGGGGGAGTTCGAGGCGCCCGTCGTCGACACCCCCGCCCCGACCCCGCCCGCGCGCACCAACGGCCACCACCACGGCTCCGAGCGCCCCGACGCCTCCGGGGACGCGGTCACCGGGCCGGTCCAGCGCCCCGCCGACGCCTCCGGCGCGCCGTCGACCCCCACCCCGCCGTCGACCCCCACCCCGCCGTCGCCTGCGGCCCCGGTGGGCTCCTCCGGGCCCGACTCGGTGGACTCCCAGCTCTCCGACCGCGAACGCGAGCTGCTCGCCCGCCTGCACGAGGAGCTGGCCTCCCGCGAGCGTCTCGAGGCCGACGCGCCGGACCCGCTGACGGGCCGTCCCGTGGCGCCCCCGCCGGGTTCCGAGGACGCCACGGCACCCCGGCCGAGGCCCACGGGCCCGCACCCGGGACCGGGTCGCCCGCCGGGGCCACCGCCGCCCGGGCCCGGGGGTGGCAACGGGCACCGTCCCGTCAACGGTCACGGTCTGCCCCGTCGCCGGGATCACGACGGCGAGGACGGGGCGTCGCCGGGCGGCTAGACCGTCCCGGCGACGAGGAGACGGCCGGACATCGCTCCTTCGTCGCGCTGTCCTCCCGTTCCCGCGCCTAGGGTGCCCCGGGTGACCACCGACCTCGTCGACCTGCCCCCGCGGTTCGGGATGGACCGGCCCGCCTTCGACAAGATCGGCAGCCGGCCGGCGGGCGAGCTGCGGCTCGCGGCGTCGGTGGTGCTCGTGCGCGACGCGGTCGCCGGGCCGGGCGTCGAGGTGTTCCTGCTCGAGCGTGCCGCCGGGATGGCGTTCGCCGCGGGCATGTCGGTCTTCCCGGGCGGCGGGCTCGACGCGGCCGACCGGGACGCGCTGGCCGAGGGCCTGGTCGACGCCGACGCCGCCGAGCACGCCGCGCGCAGCTGGGACACGGCGCCGGACGCCGCCGCGGCGCTGATCGCCTGCGCCGTGCGCGAGACCTACGAGGAGACGGGCGTGCTGCTCGGGGGAGCCGTGCCGCCGGCCGTCGGGACACGGGAGCGCCTGGTGGCACAGGAGGTCGGCCTGCGGGAGGTCGTGGGGCACGTCGACGCCGCGGCGCTGCGGCCCTGGGCCCGCTGGATCACGCCGGAGGGGATGCCGCGCCGCTACGACACCGCCTTCTTCGTCGCCGGGGTGCCCGACGGCCAGGAGCCCGACGGCGCCACGACCGAGGCCGTCGGCGCCGGCTGGTGCGCGCCCGCGCAGGCTCTCCACGAGTGGGAGGACGGCGTGCGCGCGCTGATGCCGCCGACCTGGGCCGTGCTCAGCGAGCTCGCGGCCGCCGACTCCGCCGCGAACCTCCTCGACGCCGCCACGGAACGACGTCCGGAGCCGGTGACCCCGAGCTTCCGGCCCGAGGGCGAGCGCGTCGGGCTCGTCGTCCCCTCGCACGCGTTCGGGGTGGACCGGTGAGCGGCCGTCTCGTCCCGGGGCCCGCCGACGCGGCACCGGCGCACCCCGCCTACGGGCTCCTGAGGACCGTCACGCAGGCCGCGGCGGTGGTCCTGGCGGAGAACCCGTCACCGATGACGCTGGACGGCACCAACACCTGGATCCTGCGCGCCCCGGGGCAGGCCGGCTGTGTCGTCGTCGACCCCGGCCCGGAGGACCCGGCGCACCTCGACCGGCTCGAGGCCTGCGGGCCCGTCGAGCTCGTGGTGCTGACCCACCGCCACCTCGACCACACCGAGGCCGCGCGGACGTTCGCCGAGCGGGTCTCCGCCCCGGTCCGTGCGCTCGACCCGACGCTGACCCTCGGCGCCGAGGGCCTCGTTGCGGGCGAACGCCTGGGCGTGGCAGGGCTCGACCTGCGCGTCCTGGTGACGCCGGGGCACACCGACGACTCGCTGTGCCTGGTGGTCGACGACGACGGCAGCGTCCTGACCGGCGACACCGTCCTGGGCCGCGGCACCACCGTGCTCGGGGACTACGAGGGCGCGCTCACCGACTACCTCGACTCCCTGCGCCGGCTCGCCGAGCTCCCCGGGGGCACGACGCTCCTGCCGGGGCACGGGCCGGACCTCGCCGACGCCGGCGAGACCGCCCGCCAGTACCTGCAGCATCGTGAGCAGCGGCTCGACCAGGTGCGCGCAGCCCTCGGCGAGCTCGGGCCGGAGCCCACGCCCCGTCAGGTCGTGGAGATCGTCTATGCGGACGTCGACGAGAAGCTCTGGCCGGCGGCCGACCAGTCGGTGGCCGCGCAGCTCGAGCACCTGCGCAGGATGGACTGACGGGTCAGCGAGCCCGTCGGGCCAGGCGGTCCGGCTCGAGGATCAGGACGCTCTTGCCCTCGAGGCGCAGCCAGCCGCGGGCGGCGAAGTCGGCGAGCGCCTTGTTGACCGTCTCGCGGGAGGCGCCGACGAGCTGGGCGATCTCCTCCTGCGTCAGGTCGTGCGTGACGCGCAGCAGGCCGGCCTCCTGCGACCCGAAGCGCTGCGCGAGCTGCAGCAGCGCCTTGGCCACGCGGCCCGGGACGTCGGTGAAGATGAGGTCGGCGAGCAGGTTGTTGGTGCGGCGCAGGCGCCGGGCCACCACGCGCAGCAGCTGCTCGGCGATCTCGGGACGCTGGGCGATCCACTCGCGGAGCGCGTTGCGGTCCATCGTGTAGGCGCGCACGTCGGTGACCGTCGTGGCCGTGGAGGTGCGCGGCCCCGGGTCGAAGATCGAGAGCTCGCCGAACATGTCGGACGGGCCGAAGATCGACAGCAGGTTCTCGCGACCGTCCGGTGACCGCCGGCCGATCTTCACCTTGCCGGTCGAGACGATGTAGAGCCGATCGCCGGGCTCGCCCTCGTTGAAGATCACCGTGCCGCGTGGGAACTCCACGCGCTCGAGGGACTCCGTGAGCACCTCGATGGCGGCGGGGTCCACCCCCTGGAAGATCCCGGCCCGCGCCAGTACCTCGTCCACCGTCCGCTCCTCAACGACTCTCGCTCTACCGCGCGCGTCCATCGGGTCACCGACCCCCGTCCGCACCTCTGTGTCACCAGTCACGTCCGCCGCAGCATAGTCACGTCCCTCGCCGTGATCACGCCACGCGACACCTTGGAACTCACCGCATCAGGGCCGATCGCCGAGTTCACGGTCTCTGTTCCCCCGATCGGACCATCATAGTCCAGAGATCCCGCGGCGTCGCTGCCGTGTGTGAGCGTCAGGCCCGTTCCTTGGTTCGCCGGGGACCGCCCCGTTTGCCGAGGTTGCGGAGCCGGAACATCTGGAGGGCCCCGCCGATCCCCTGACGGAACAGCGCCTTGACCTCGTCGGGCCGGGCGCGCTCGAGGAAGTCCTCCACCTCGTCCTCGCGCACGGTGCCGGAGCGCAGGCGGGTCTCGAGACGCTCCATACCGAGCGCGAAGACCATCACCAGCAGCGGGATGAGGATGGCGAGCCAGGCGGTCATGGTCTGCGCATCGTCGCGCACCGGTGAACGCCGTCGGGCATCGGGGTCGCCCCGGCGTGTCGTGGGCGCCGTGCCCCCGACCTCCGGCGCAGAGGCGCGTCCTACCCTGGGAGGGTGAGCAGGGCTGCGCGCGCCACGGGCGAGGAGAGCCGTCTCGCCCTGGTGCGACGGGCGCGACGGATGGATCGCGATCTCGCGATCGCCCACCCCGACGCGCACGCCGAGCTGGACTTCACCTCGCCGCTCGAGCTGCTCGTCGCCACCGTGCTCTCGGCGCAGACCACCGACGTCACGGTCAACCGCGTCACCCCGGGGCTCTTCGCCCGCTACCCGGACGCGGCGGCGTTCGCCGGCGCGGACCGCACGGAGCTCGAGGAGATCCTGCGCCCGACCGGCTTCTTCCGGGCGAAGGCCGAGTCGGTGACGAAGCTGGGCGTGGCGCTCGTCGAGCGCTACGACGGCGTCGTGCCCGCGCGCATGGAGGACCTCGTCACGCTGCCCGGCGTCGGGCGCAAGACGGCCAACGTCGTGCTCGGCAACGCCTTCGGCGTCCCCGGCATCACCGTCGACACGCACTTCGGGCGCCTGGCCCGCCGCTTCGCCTGGACGACGTCCGAGGACCCGGTGCAGGTGGAGAAGGAGGTGGGCGAGCTCATCCCGCGCAAGGACTGGACGATGCTCTCCCACCGGCTGATCTTCCACGGCCGCCGCGTCTGCCACGCCAAGAAGCCGGCCTGCGGGGCCTGCACGCTGCGTCGCGACTGCCCGTCGTCGCAGACCGGCGAGACCGACCCCGTGAAGGCCGCCAAGCTGATCAAGGGGCCGGACGCCGACCACCTGCTGTCCCTCGTCGGCCTCGAGCGGTGACCCGCGCCGAGGTCCGGGCCACCCTCGTGGTCGTGGTGCTGGCCGTGGTCGGCGTGATCGCGCTGTGGCCCCGGGACACGGGGTCCTCGCTGCCGGGGGCCACCGACCCGAGCTCGGTGCTCCAGCCCGCCCCGGCCGCCGGCAGCGACGATCCCGCCGCCGTCGCCTCCGCCCGCGCGTCGGCGGCGCTGGCCCCCTGCCCGGAGCCGGTGCCGGGCGCGGCGCCCGTCGCCGCGCTCGCGGGCGTGACACTGGAGTGCCTCGGCGCGCCGGGTCCGGTCGACCTCGCCGCGGCCCTGGCCGGGCGGGACACGCTGGTGAACCTCTGGGCGTCGTGGTGCGCGCCGTGCCGCGACGAGATCCCCGCGCTGGAGGCCTACACGGCGCAGCCGGGCGCGGTGGCGGTGCTGGGCGTCGACGCCGCGGACCGCACGACGACCGCCCTCGCGCTGATGGAGAGCCTCGGCGCCCGCTACCCGTCGGTGAGCGACCCCGCCCAGGTCGTCGGGCCGAAGCTCGGCGCGCCGCCGATCCTGCCCGCGAGCGTGCTCGTGCGCGCCGACGGCTCCGTGGTCGACATCCCGCCCCAGGTGCTGCGCACCCCCGAGCAGGTGCGCGCCGCCGTCGACGCCGCCCGGGGCGGTGCCGGGTGACCGACACCGACTCCGGCACCGACCCCGGCACCGACCCCGAGGCCGCCCCCGACTGGCTCGCCCCGCTCGTGGCGGCCTGCCGACGCCTCGGGCCCGACGACGTGCCGTTCCGGCGGCGCATCGCCGGCACGGCGCCGAACGGACGCAGCGCCGCGGTGCTCATGCTGTTCGCCGGCCCCGGGGACGCGCCCGAGCTGCTGCTCACCGAGCGCGCCGCCGAGCTGCGCGCGCACGCGGGCCAGGCCGCGTTCCCGGGCGGGACGATCGACCCCACCGACGCCGGGCCCGTCGCCGCCGCGCTGCGCGAGGCGAACGAGGAGACCGGCCTCGATCCCGACGGCGTCGTCCCCCTGGTGACGCTGCCGCCGCTGACGATCCCGGTCACCGGGTTCGCGGTCACGCCGGTGCTCGCGTACTGGGCGCGGCCCGTCCCGGTGCGGGTCGTCGACCCGGGGGAGACCGCCGCGGTGGTCCGCGTGCCGGTCGCCGCGCTCACCGATCCGGCGGCGCGGTTCCTCGTCACCGGTCCGTCCGGGTACGTGGGTCCCGCGTTCGCCGCAGGAGGACTGCTCGTCTGGGGCTTCACGGCGGGCCTGGTGGACTGGATGCTCACCCTGGCCGGGTGGGCGAGACCCTGGGACCGTTCCGATGTGCGCGACCTCGACGAGGTGTGGGCGCAGCGGCACGACCTGAGCGCAGGGACCACTGCGTGGAAGTCCGGGCACGCCGCGCCGAGCAGGCCGGACGCGGCCGCCGAAGGAGGTCCGATCCGGTGAGCTGGGTCGATGTCGTCGTCGTGTTGCTCGCGATCGCCGCGGGCATCTCGGGCTGGCGCCATGGTCTCGCCGTCGCGGCGCTGAGCTTCCTCGGCGTGCTCGGCGGTGCGCTGCTGGGGCTGAAGATCGCTCCTGCGCTGGTCGACAACTTCGAGGGCACGACGTCGAAGATCGTCGTCAGCGTCCTGCTGGTCGTCGCGCTGGTCGCCCTGGGCGAGACGCTCGGGGTCTACCTCGGGCGCGCGCTGCGCGACCGGATGCGCCTGCCGGCCGTCCGCACCGTCGACTCGGCCTTCGGCTCGGTGCTGCAGGCGATCACCGCGCTCATCGTCGCCTGGCTCATCGCGCTGCCGCTGGCGAGCTCGTCGGAGACGGCGCTCGCGTCCTCCCTGCGCGACTCGCGCGTGCTGGCCGGCGTCGACTCGGTGATGCCCGCCCCGCTGCGCGCGCTGCCCTCGGAGCTGCGGGCCCTGTTCGACGCCTCGGGCTTCCCGGACGTCCTGAGCCCCTTCTCGTCCACCCCGATCGCCGAGGTGCCCCCGCCGGAGCAGGCGCTCGTCGAGGACCCCGTGGTGCAGCAGGCCCGCGCCAGCGTGCTCAAGGTGCGCGGGCGGGCCCCCTCGTGCCAGCGGGCGCTCGAGGGCACCGGGTTCGTCGTCGGCGAGGACCGGGTCATGACCAACGCGCACGTCGTCGCGGGCACCGACGAGGTGTCGGTCGAGGTCCCGACCTCCGACGGCGACTCCCGCACCCGCCCCGCCCGCGTCGTCTACTACGACGACGAGGTCGACGTCGCCGTGCTCGCGGTGCCCGGGCTCGACGCGGACCCGCTGGACTTCGACTTCGCGGGCGCCGAGACCGGCGACAACGCCGTGGCGCTCGGTTACCCGCTCGACGGCCCGTTCTCGTCCTCGCCGGCGAAGGTGCGCCAGCGCATCCAGCTGCGCGGCCCGAACATCTACGAGAGCGAGACCGTCACCCGCGACGTCTACACGATCCGCGGGCAGGTGCGGTCGGGGAACTCCGGCGGCCCGCTGGTGGACCCCCAGGGCCGCGTCATCGGCGTCGTCTTCGGCGCGGCGGTCGACCAGGGCGACACCGGCTTCGTTCTGACCGCCGACCAGGTGCGCCCGGCGCTCGACGCATCGCCGGGCGCCACCGGCCGCGTGAGCACGGGGTCCTGCGCGGCGTAGGTCGGTGCCGGCCCGGTGTCAGCGGCCGGTGTCAGCCTGGGGGCCACGCTGACGTCCACCGTGAGGAAAGCCCCCACGATCACTCGTCCAGGAAGTCCAGCAGTGCGTCGGTGACGTGCTGGGGCGCCTCCTGGTGGGGGAAGTGCCCCACGCCGGCGAGCGTCCGGTGCACGTGCCCGGCGTCGCACCAGCGCGCCGAGGCGCGGGCGACGCGGTCGGGCACCCAGGGATCGGCCTCGCCGTGGATCTGGAGCACCGGCACCGTCACGCGGCGGGCCATCGCGGCCGCGTAGCGCGCCCCGTCGGGCCGGAACTGCGAGCGCACGCACCAGCGGAAGCCCTCCAGCGCCGTATGCGACACGCGGGGCGTCAGCATCGCCGCGCGGTGGCGGTCGGCGACCTCGGCGAACTCCGGCGCCGACGCCCACCCGTCGCCCGAGCCCGCGCGCAGGAGCTCGGCGACCCAGGCGGCGTCGTCACGGCGGAGGCGTCGCTCGGGCAGGCGCGGGGGCTGCAGCGACGCGACGACGCGTACCGCCGGCCCCCAGGGACGGCGACGGGCGGCGTCGCGCACGGTCCGGGGGTGCGGCGCCGCGACGACCGCGATCCGGGAGACGACGCCGGGGCGCAGCGTGGCGAGCGTCCAGGCGATCGCCCCGCCCCAACCCGCGCCGACGATCGTCGCCTCGCGTGCCCCCAGTGAACGGACCAGGCCGGCGGCGTCCCCGGCGAGGGTCCACAGGTCGTAGCCGCGGGGCGGGCGGTCGGACTCGCCGTAGCCGCGCAGGTCGGCCGCGGCGACCCGGTACCCGGCGGTCGCGAGGGCCGGGATCTGGTGGCGCCAGGCCCACCAGAATCCGGGGAAGCCGTGGAGCAGGAGCACCAGCGGCCCGGACTCCGGGCCCGCCTCGGCGACGTGCAGCTGCACGCCGTTCGCCGAGACGGTGCGGTGGGTCCAGGGCCCGGGAATCTCGACGGCGGGCCCTGCGGCAGTGCTCAGGCGGGTGCTCAGGCGGCGTCGGAGCGGCCGCGGTTGAAGACCGCGACCGACTCCTTGGCCGACTCGATCGTCCGTTCCGGTGCCTTGATCTTGCGGACCTTGAGGTAGCCGAGCAGGCCCATGAGGCCCGCGAACAGGATCATGAGACCGAACGTCACGGCGTAGCCGGCCCACTGCTGGGTCGGCCAGATGAGGTTGAAGGCCTCGGACACCGCGATGAAGAGGAAGAACAGGCTGAACAGGGCCACGACGCCGGCGACGACGAAGAAGACGCTGCCCTGCACGCCCTTCTTGACCTCGGCCGTGATCTCGGACTTGGCCAGCTCGACCTCGGCCCGCACGAGGGTCGAGACGTGGGTCGTGACCTCCTTGACCAGCGAGCCGACGGAGGCGTCGCCGTCTTGCCGGACGGGCTCGGCGTTCAGGGGGATCGAGGGCACGACCGGCGGGGCGGACGAGCCGCTGGCCGGCTGCTCGGGGCGGGTCACGGGCGCTCCTGCGTGGGTCGGTCGCTCGGGGTGGGGACGGCGAGCGGGTGCTGAGGTCGGTCATCGTGCCACGTCACCGGGTGTGCGCCGCGCTCCACGGCGCGCCGCCGGCTGATCACTTCTCGGCCCGGTCTTCCCCCTGACCGTCCGCTGTACTCAACGGGTTCCCCCGTTGGGGGTCACTCCCCGTTCGGCCGGCGGCGCAGTTCCTTCACCGCGCCCTGCCGGCGCTTGGCCTCCAGCCGCCTGCGGCGGGCGGAACGGGACGGTGTCGTGGGACGACGCGCCGGTGGGGGCGGCGCCAGCGCGTCGCGGAGGATCGCGGCCAGGCGCTGGCGTGCGGCGCGGCGGTTGCGTCGCTGGGAGCGGTCGTCGGAGGCGACGACGGTGAGGACACCGTCGTGCAGGCGCCCGGCGAGCCGATCGAGAAGCCGGGTGCGGTCCTCGTCGGGCAGCGGCGCCCCCACCGGATCCACCGAGCGCAGGTCCACCGAGAGCTCGACCCGCGAGTCGGTGGTGTTCACGCCCTGTCCGCCGGGCCCACCCGCGCGGGAGAAGCGCCAGTGCAGGTCGGCGGTGGACAGCACGACGTCGCGGGTGACCACGAGGTCACCCGCGACGTCGTCGCCGGTCGGCTGCATCCCGACCAGGATGCCCGGGTCAGCTGCGCGGGCCCACCGGGAGCACGGTGCGGCCCCACGTGGCGTTGGTGACGACCGCGGCCGAGGCGTACCAGGCGATCAGCGCGCTGAGCAGCCCGACGAACCCACCGGCGGTCGCGATCGCGTCGATGCCGGTGAGGTCACCGACGGCCAGCAGCGTGAACGTGAGGAACAGCGTGGCGAACACACCCACCAGCGCGCCGGTGGTCCGCAGCGAGGCGAACAGCATGTAGAGCGTGAAGATCGCCCAGCCGACGAGGAAGATTCCCGTCGCCGTGGTCACCTGGGCCTCGGTGACGCCGGAGGCCATCATCTCGGGCTCGATGAACTGGACGTAGGCCGCGAAGGCCAGCCAGAACGCCCCGTAGGACGCGAAGGCCGTCGCGCCGAACGTGTTGGCCTTGCGGAACTCCCACATCCCGGCGAGGAACTGGGCGAGACCGCCGTAGAAGAGAGCGAGGGGCAGCACCAGCGGCTCGAGCGCCTCGGGGGCGAGCCCGGCGTTGAACAGGCTCAGCGTGAAGGTCGTCAGGGCGAAGGCCGCGAGACCGAGCGGTCCCGGGTCCGCGAAACTCGGCGTGGACTCCGCGGGGGCGGGGCTGGGCGCCGTCCGCGCGGTGCGCTCCTCGGTGGTGCTCGACATGGTCGCTCCTCTCGGGTGGCCCCACGGCGCTGTGGTGCCGATCACGTGGTCCACCTACTGCCCGGTTTCGTCGGCCGGATATGCGGACTGCATCAACCGGACCGATACAGGTCCGTTCGGCGGTTGCCGGACGGGCCGTTCGGCCGCGCGGGGTGGGCTGTGACGTGGTCGGTCGACGCGGGGCTGCGACGATCGGTGCCGTGGCCGACCCGCTGGAGCCCCTGACCCGCCTGCCCGGCGTCGCCGCGGACGCCGACGCCGTCCGCGATGCGCTGACGAAGGTCCACAACCACCGCGCGAACCGGCGCGGGTGGCCCGCGACGTCCGCCGAGGCCTCCGTGCGCGCGGCCCGTGCGTCGTCGAGCCTGGACGGCGGGTCGGCCGAGCTGCCCGACGACGGCCGGGTCACCGACCCCGTCCTCGCCGGCGCCCTGCGGGTCGCCGAGGACCTCGACGGGCTGCTGGCGGCCTGGCGCTCGGCGCCGCGCCAGGCGCTCGCACGGCTGCACATGCTCGCCGCCGCCGACCTGCCCGGGATCACCGACGACGACCTCGGCAGGCCCCGCCTCGACCGGGGTGTCGGCGAGCGCCTCGACGGGCTCGCGGGACTGGTCACCGGGGGCACCTCGGTGCCGGCGCCGGTGCTCGTCGCGGTCGTGCACGGCGAGCTCCTCACCCTCGCGCCCTTCCCGACGGCGGGAGGTGTCGTGGCGCGCGCCGCCGCCCGGCTGACGGCGGTCGCCACCGGCCTCGATCCCAAGGGCCTCGCGGTCCCGGAGGTCGGCCACTACCGGGCGGAGACCGAGTACCGCGAGGCCGCCGCGGCCTTCGCCACCGGCTCGCCGGAGGGGTTGGCCCGATGGTTCGCCCACTGCGCCGAGGCCTGGCAGGTCGGCGCGCGCGAGGGGCTCGGGATCGCGGAGGCGGCGCAGCCCGCCTGACCTCGCTCCGGACCCCCGCTGGCGCCGGACCGCCGGCCGGACGCCGCGGCTAGGGCGTCCGGACGCCTTCGGCTCCGAGCGCGGCACGCCTCCGTCCCCAGGCCCGCCGGCCGTCCCCAGAGCGGCATCCGACGCTCCCTCCCGGTGCCCCTCGCGCGGCAGCGTTCTCGTCGACGGCGGGACGCGAGAGGGGTCACCGATGGCGGGGACGGGTGGGGCGGTCGGAGCGGGCGCACAGGGCCGACGGCGCGCGGTGGTGATGACCGACGACGAGGAGCTCCTCGACGAGGTGGTGCGGCTGGCCGCCGCCGCGGGTGCCGAGCTGGAGCGGGTGCCGGACGCCGCGGGGGTGCGCCGGCGCTGGCACACGGCCGGGCTGGTGCTGGTCGACGAGGACGCCGCCCGGGCGCTCGGGCCGCTGCGCCCCGGTCGCCGCGACGGGGTCGTGCTGCTCTGCCGGGGCGAGCCGCCGGGATCGGTCTGGGAGCGCGCCGTGGCCGTGGGTGCGGAGCACGTGGTGTCCCTGCCCGACGGCGAGCACTGGTTGATCTCGTCGCTGGCCGACACCGGGGCGCGCTCCTCGCCCGACGTCGGGCCGGGCCGGGTCGTGGCCGTCGTCGGGGGACGCGGCGGCGCCGGGGCCTCGGTGCTCGCCGTGGCGATCGCGGGGCGGGCGAGCACGGGCGGGACGCGGGCGCTGCTCGTCGACTGCGACCCGCTCGGGGGCGGGATCGACCTCCTCGCCGGAGCCGAGGAGCTCGAGGGCTTCCGGTGGGGCGGGCTCGCGCTCGGCGGCGGAGGCGGGGGACGGGTGTCCGCGGCGTCGCTGCACGAGGCGCTGCCCTCGCCCGACGGGATGCTGACGGTCCTCGCGTGCGACCGCGGGGGCGGCGGCCCGGAGCCCGACGCGGCCGTGGCCGTCATCGAGGCCGGACGCCGGGCCGGGGACGTCGTGGTGTGCGACCTGCCCCGGCACCTGTCGGACACGGCCCTCGCCGTCGCCGACGCCGCCGATCTCGTCGTCCTCGTGGTGCCCACCGAGGTCCGCGCCGTCGCGGCCGCCGCCCGGATCGCGGAGCCGCTGGTCGAGCGCGGGGTGCCGCTGCGTCTTGTCGTGCGCGGCCCCGCGCCCGGCGGCCTCGACGCCGACGACGTCGTCCGCGCCCTGGGGCTGGACGTGCTCGCTGCCGTGGCACCCGAGCCGGGCCTCGCCTCGGCGCTCGACCGCGGCAAGGTCCCCGGTCTGCGGCGCGGCCCCTTGCAGGACGCGGCCACGGCGGTCCTCGAGGCGCTCGACGCCGTGGCCGATCGGGGACGGGCGGCGTGAGCACCGCGCCGGCGGACCTCGTCGATCGTGTCCGCACCCGGCTGGTCAGCTCCGGCGGGCAGGCCGGGGTCGACGACCTGGCCGCCGCCGTGCGGGCGGAGGCCCGCGGCGTGGTCGGCGACGCCGACGTGCTCTCGGCCGTGCGGGGCCTGCAGCGCGAGCTCGTCGGGGCCGGCCCGCTCGAGCCGCTGCTGCGCGAGCCCGGGACCTCCGACGTGCTCGTCACCGCCCCGGACGCGGTCTGGGTCGACCGCGGCGCGGGGCTCGAGCGCACGACCATCCGCTTCCCCGACGAGGACGCGGTGCGCCGCCTCGCCCAGCGGCTCGCGAGCGCGGCCGGACGGCGCCTCGACGACGCCAGCCCGTACGTCGACGCGCGTCTGCCGGGTTCGGGCGTGCGTCTGCACGCGGTGCTCGCGCCGGTCGCCGCCGACGGGACGTGCGTGTCCCTGCGGGTGCTCCGTCCCGCCCGCCACGACCTCGCCACCCTGGCGGCCAGCGGCACGGTCGACGCCGACGGCGTGGCCCTGCTGCGCGCGGTCGTCGCGGCGCGGCTCGCGTTCCTCGTGGTCGGCGGCACGGGCTCGGGCAAGACGACGCTGCTCGCCGCGCTCCTGGGCGAGGTGGCGCCGAGCGAGCGCATCGTGTGCGTCGAGGACGCCGAGGAGCTGCGCCCGGCGCACCCGCACGTCGTGCGCATGGTCGCCCGGCCGGCGAACGTCGAGGGCGCCGGGCAGGTCCTGCTGCGCGACCTCGTGCGCCAGGCGCTGCGGATGCGCCCCGACCGGCTCGTCGTCGGCGAGGTACGCGGCGCCGAGGTGGTCGAGCTGCTGGCCGCGCTCAACACCGGTCACGACGGCGGGGCGGGCACGGTGCACGCCAACGCGCCGCGCGAGGTCCCGGCCCGGTTGGAAGCGCTCGCCGCCCTCGGCGGGCTGGGTCCCGCCGCGCTGCACAGCCAGCTCGCCGCCGCGGTACAGGTGGTCCTGCAGGTCCGACGCGACCGCGACGGGACGCGCACGCTCGACGCCGTCGGGGTCCTGCGACGCCGCGACGGGGCCGGCGAGGTCGTCGTGGTGCCGGCCTGGACCCGGGGCGACGGCTGGGCGACCGGTCGCGCCGACCTCGGCGCGATGTTCCGGGAGCGGGGCGTCGCGGCCCCGTGGCTCGACCCGCCCGACCCGCCGGCCCGGCCGTCCGCCACGGCGCCGCGCGCGGTGAGCGTCGCCGCCGGCGTGTCCCTGCTGCACCGGGAGTCGGCGTGAGCGCGGCGGCGCTCCTCCTCGCGGCCGGTGCGTTGCTCGCCTGGCCCGCGCCGGTGCCGGGGCTGCGGGTGGGCGGGTCGCTCCCGGGCCGGCGGCGGGCGCCGGGCCTCGACCGCCTCCGGCCCGCCCTGGGACGGCGCCGCGTGCTCCTCCCCGGCGCCGCCGTCCTCGGCGTGGTGCTCGCCGGCCCCGGGGGTGGCGTGGCCGCCCTCGCGCTCGCCGCGACGGTGCACCGCCAGCGGGCGACGACGAGCGCGGAACGGGACCGGGCGTCCGCGTCCGCGGGGCTCGCGGAGGCGTTGGCGTCGTTCGCCGCGGAGGTCCGCGTCGGCGCGCCCCCGGCCGCCGCGGCCGGCTCCGCGGGGTCCGACGCCCACCCGGTGGCTGCCCGGGTCATGGCCCTCGTGGGCGCGACGGCGCAGCTCGGGGGCGACGTCCCCGCGGCCCTGCGGGCGGCGCGGGCCCGCGAGCCGGTCGTCGCCGAGCACCTCGACCGCCTCGCCGGGGCGTGGGCGCTCGCCGAACGCCACGGGATCGCCCTGGCCGGCCCCGCGGCGGCCGTCGCCCGCGACCTCCGGGTCCGCGCACGGGTCGCCGGCGGGCTGCGCGCCCGCCTCGCCGGGCCGCGCGCCACGGCCGCGGTCCTCGCGGGGCTGCCGGTGCTCGGGCTGCTGCTCGGCGAGGGGATCGGCGCGCGGCCGTGGTCGGTGCTCACCGGGGGCCTGATCGGTCAGGTGCTGCTCGTGGTCGGCGTCGGTCTGGTCTGCGCCGGGCTCGCCTGGACCGAGCGGATCGTCGCGGGGGTGGCTCGGTGATCCCCGCGGCCCTGGTGCTCCTGGCCGCCGCGGTGCTCGTGGCGCCGGGCCCGGTCACGGCGCACCACCGCACGGTCCCGCGCCGGCCGCCCCGTGCCCCGGCCCGGGAGGGCCTGGTGCCCGGCCTGGCGCTGCTCGCGGTGGGCGCGGCAGCCGCACTCGCGGGGGCCGGTGCCGCCGGCGTGGTCGCGGGCGCCGCGGGCCTCGCGGTCGTCGCCGTGCTGCCGCGCTGGCGGGCGCACCGTGCGAGGCCGCGCCCGGACCCGCTCGGTCTCGCCGGGGCGTGGGACCAGCTCGCGGCCTGCCTGCGCGCCGGACTCCCGCTCGACCGCGCCGCGCGCGCCGTGGTGCCGGTCCTGCCCGCGGCGGCCGGCGAGGCGCTGGGCCGCGTGGCCGACCTCGTGGCCCTCGGCGCCGATCCCGCCGACGCCTGGGCGCCGGCGCTCGACGAGCCGGGCACGGCGCGCCTCGCCCGCGCGGCCCGCCGCTCGGCGCGCAGCGGGGCCGCGGTCGCCGACGTCGTCGAGGCCGTCGCCACCGACCTGCGGGCCGAGGCCGCCGACGCCGTCGAGGCCCGCGCTGAGCGCGCGGGCGTGATGGTCACCGGGCCGCTCGGCCTGTGCTTCCTGCCGGCGTTCCTCGCCCTGGGCATCGTCCCGGTGGTCGTCGGGCTCGCCGGGCCGCTGCTGGAGCAGCGATGAGCCCGCACGCCCCGCCGGGGCGTGGGACGAGAGGAGAACCCCATGACCGCACGGACGACGACCTGGCGCCACCGGCTGGCCCGGCTGCGCGAGGACGACGACGGCATGTCCACGGCGGAGTACGCGATCGGGACCATCGCCGCGGCGGCCTTCGGTGCCCTGCTCTACACGGTGATCACGGGCGACTCGATCATCGGGGCGCTCACCGCGATCGTGCAGCGGGCGCTGACGAGCACGTTCTGATCGCCGGCACCGGGTCCGCCCCCGACACCGGCTCGGTCACCGTCGAGGCGGCGTTCGCGGTCGGCAGCCTCGTGGTGGTGCTCGCCGTGGTCCTCGCGGCGATGGGGGCGGTGGTGCTGCAGCTGCGCTGCGTCGACGCCGCCACCGAGGCCGCCCGCCTCGGTGCCCGCGGGGACCCGGACGTCGCCCGCCGGGCGGCGGCACGCCTGCTGCCCGACGGGGCGGAGGTCGTCCTCGAGGCCCGTGGCGACGACGTGGTCGCCCGGGTCCGCGCGGCGCCGCTCGGCTCGGCGCTGCCCGCGCTGCGGGTGGGCGCGGAGGCGGTGGCGGCGCGCGAGCCGTCGCCGGTTGCCCCGGTCGAGGGCCCCGATCCGCTCCCCGGCGAGCCGCCGGAGGCCGACGCCGCCGTCTCCCCGGCCGGCCCGGTCAGCCCGGCGTCCGCCTCCGCGGCGCCCACACCGCCGGGCGCTGCGCGGTGAGCGGCGCGGTGGGCGGTCGGGAACCGTTCGACGACGGCTACGCGACGGTGTTCGCGGCCGCCGCGGTCGGTGTCCTGGTCTGCCTGCTGGGCCTCGGGCTGCAGGTCGGGGCCGCGGTGCTCGCCCGGCACGGCGCCGAGACGGCGGCGGACCTCGCCGCGCTGGCCGCCGCCCGCGAGGCCGTGCGCGGGGCCGATGTGGCCTGCGCACGGGCCACCGAGGTCGCCGCCGGCAACGGTGCGCGGCTCGTGGCGTGCTCCGTCGAGGGCTGGACCGTGATCGTCGTCACGGCGAGATCGTGCGGGTGCATGCCGAGCGTGGCCGGCGACGCCTCGGGACGCGCCCGGGCGGGCCCGGTGGCGTCCGGCGGCACCCCGGTCGGAGTCCTGGCGGTGTCCGCTGCGTAGCCGGGACGGGACGAGCGGAGGGCGGTCCCGGCTGAGCGGCGACCCTGCCGGGCGTTCGAGCAGGGTCACCCAGCTCAGCGTGCGCTCGCCCGCTGAGCGGGGCCGAGGGTGACGCTCGGCGTGTGATCACGGCCGATGGGCGATGACGGGTGGCGCCGTCACGTGCGCATGCCGTTACTGGGAACAGCACACCGGGAGCAGGAACACCGGGGCACAGGAGGAACCGATGCAGTGGTGGGACAGCTACCGCGCCGTGTACGGCACGGAGCTCCGCGCTGAGGCCATGGTGCTCGCCGACCACGGCTGGGCCGTCGTACCCGGCACCTTCCCGCAGGGCGAGGTGTGGAGCGGCTGCGCCGACGCGCCGCAGGCCGGTCCGTGCCCGGTCCTCGACGAGTGGGCGCTGCGGGCGTCCACCGACTGCGGACAGATCGCCGAGTGGTGGTCGGGCCTGCCGTACTCGATCCTCCTGCCCACCGGGCTGACCTTCGACGTCCTCGAGGTCCCCGCCACCGTCGGTCGCCGCGCCGCCGCCGTCCTCCGGGCGCTCGGGGTGCCGGTGCCGATCGCGGCGACGCCCACCGGCGAGTGGCTGTTCCCGGTCGGCGCGGGCGAGCCGCTGCGCCCCGACCTCGCCGAGCGCGGCGGCATCTCGCTGCACGGGCGCGGCAGCTGGTTCGCCGCGCCGCCGTCGACGTACCCGCAGGGCTCCGTGCACTGGCGGGTCCGCCCGTCGGCGTGCGGCTGGAACCTCCCCGACCCGTTCCGCGTCCAGGACGCGCTGGCCGAGGCCGTCGCGCAGCGTCCGGCCGTCGCCGGCGGCGGGTCGACCTACCGCCTCGCCACCGTCGCGACCGGGGTCCGTTCCTAGAGCCCCGACGCGACACCCACCACAACTCCACACTCGGGTCCCCTCGGGGCGACGCCGGATCAGCGAGGCCCACCTGATGAGGGCCGCGCCCGCCGCCCCACCCGGATCCCGTGGCCGACGCGCCGGTGCACCCGCCGCGACCGGCCCGCGGTCCGGGCCAGGGAGGACCCCGCGGCGGTGGACCGCCCGCGACGAGACCGTCGCGCGGTCCACCGCCGCCACATACCGCGCCGCAGGCCGGGTCGATGAGCTCCCCGGCCTGCGGCGTGACATACCTCGCCGCGGGTCGGGACGGCCCCGTAACCCCCGACCCGCGGCGGAGCCCACTCCCGCAGGCGCGGGACCCGCTCAGCCCTCCGCGAGCCGGGTCAGCACCACATCGAGCACGACGACCGCGCCGGCCTTGTCGAGCGGGTCGTTGCCGTTCCCGCACTTGGGTGACTGCACGCAGGACGGGCAGCCCGAGGGGCACTCGCAGTCGGCGATCGCGGCCCGGGTCGCGGTGAGCCACTCCCGTAGGGCCTCGTGGCCCCGGTCGGCGAAGCCCGCGCCGCCGGGGTGGCCGTCGTGGACGAACACCGTGGGTCGGCCGGTGTCGGGGTGCAGGGCGGTCGAGACGCCGCCGATGTCCCAGCGGTCGCAGGTCGCGACGAGCGGGAGCAGCCCGATCGCCGCGTGCTCGGCCGCGTGCAGGGCACCCGGCCAGCGCGACGGCTCCAGGCCTGCCCGTAGGAGCGCGTCCTCGGTGAGCGTGTACCAGACCGCCCGGGTGCGCAGGCTGCGCTCGGGCATGTCCAGCGGCGTCGAGTCGAGGACGCGCCCGGACGGGAGTTTCCGCAGGTAGCCGACCACCTGCTCGCTGACCTCGACCGAGCCCAGGCACACCTGCAGGTCCCCGTGCGGGGCGCACCGCTCGGTCTCGATCACGGTGATGTCGATGACGGTCCGGGCCTGGGTCGTCCACTCCGGGTCCTCGGCGTGCAGGTGGGCGAGGCCGTCGTCGAGGTCGAGGGAGTCGACGACGTAGCTCTCGCCCTGGTGCAGGTGCACGGCGCCGGGGTGGACGGTCGCGGGGGCGGTCCCGGGGTCGACGGTGCCGAGCATGCGCCCGGTGTCGGACTCGACGAGGACGACCTGCTCGCCGCCGCTGCCCCGGATGTCGACGCCCGCGTGCGGGCGGTCGGTGGGGTGTGACCAGAACCAGCCGCCGCGCCGGCGCCGCAGCAGGCCCTCGGCGACGAGGTCGTCGACCACCGCCAGGGCGGCGTCTCCACCCAGAGAGGCGACGTCCTCCCGCGTCAACGGGATCTCCGACGCCGCGCAGGCCAGGTGGGGCGCGAGCACGTAGGGGTTGGTGGGGTCGAGCACGCAGCGCTCCAGGGGCGCGCCGAGCATCGCCTCCGGGTGGTGCACGAGGTAGGTGTCGAGGGGGTCGTCGCGGGCGACGAGCACCACGAGCGCGTCGTCGCCCGACCGCCCCGCGCGCCCCGCCTGCTGCCAGAACGACGCCCGCGTGCCCGGGAACCCGGCGACCACCACCGCGTCCAGCCCGGCGATGTCCACCCCGAGCTCGAGGGCGTTCGTCGTCGCCACCCCCCGCAACGACCCGCTCAGCAGCGCCTGCTCCAGGGCCCGGCGCTCCTCGGGCAGGTAGCCCGCCCGGTACGCCGCCACCTGCGAGGCCAGCTCCTCGTCGATCTCCGCGAGCACCCGGCGGGCGCCGAGCGCCGTCAGCTCCGCCCCGCGCCGCGAGCGCACGAAGGCGAGCGACCGCGCGCCCTCCACGACGAGGTCGGCCAGCATCCGCGCCGTCTCCGCCCCCGCCGACCGCCGGACCGGGGCGCCGTTCTCGCCGGTGACCTCCTCCAGCAGCGGCGGCTCCCACAACGCGACCGCCCGAGCACCGCGCGGGGAGCCGTCGTCCGTGACTTCCGCCACGTCCAGCCCGGTGAGCACCGACGCCGAGACGGCCGGCTCGGACACCGTCGCCGACGCGAGCACGAACGTCGGGTGCGCGCCGTAGCGCGCGCACACCCGCCGCAGGCGCCGCATCAGCAGCGCGACGTGCGAGCCGAACAGGCCGCGGTAGGTGTGGCACTCGTCGATGACGACGTAGCGCAGGCGGCGCAGGAAGGTCGTCCAACGCCCGTGGCGCGGCAGGATCCCGCGGTGGAGCATGTCCGGATTCGTGAACACCCAGTTCGCGTGCTGGCGCACCCAGTCGCGTTCCGGGAGCGGGGTGTCGCCGTCGTAGGACGCCGCGCGGACGCCGTCGACGCGGAGCTCCGCGACGGTGCGCAGCTGGTCCGCGCCCAGCGCCTTGGTCGGCGAGAGGTAGAGCGCGGTGGCCCGTGGATCGGCGTTCAGCCTGGTCA
Organism: Actinomycetospora sp. NBC_00405; assembly: GCF_036044095.1. Lineage (NCBI taxonomy): Bacteria > Bacillati > Actinomycetota > Actinomycetes > Pseudonocardiales > Pseudonocardiaceae > Actinomycetospora > Actinomycetospora sp. NBC_00405. Next base: position 3,738,927 of record NZ_CP107938.1, on the reverse strand, counting down.
GGACGGGTAGCTGGTAGGCCAGCGACTTCCCCGACGCCGTGCCGGTGGCGACGACGACGTGCTCGCCGACGTGCGCCCGGTCGGCGGCGGCGGCCTGGTGGCTCCAGGGGCGCGCGATGCCGCGGGCGAGGAACGGCGCGCGGACGTCCTCGGGCACCCAGTCCGGCCAGCCCTGCGTGACGCCCTCGCGGGCGGGCACGAGCTCGGCGTGGGTCAGCGGGCTCTCGCCCGCGGGCGTCCCGGCGAGCACCCGACGCAACAGCACGGAGCCCCGACTCCGACCGTCGAGCACCGCGGCGGGAGCTCCGAGCACCCGTCCGCCGTCCACGTCCGTCGAGCCTGGCACAGGTCCTCCCGTCGCTGCTCTCGTTCGTGAAAGACGTACACCTCACAGCTCGTCGGGGAACTGCTGTGCGTGCGGGTGAAGGCCACCTCCTACACTGCGGCACCTGTCCACCACCCGCCGTGCCGGGTCGTGACTGTGATCATCACGCGCCGCAGCCGCCGCGAGGCCTGGCCCGGCGCGTCGTGTTTGTAGGTGCCAACCGGGAGGCTGGATGCAAGCGTCCGTCCTCGCCGCGGGGATCACGTTCTCCGCCGGCGACAACATCGTGGTCATCGTGGTGGCGGCCGTCGCCGTCATCGCGCTGGCCATCGGCTTCGTCCTGCGCAGGCAGGTGCTGGCCGCCGACGAGGGCACGCAGGGAATGCGTGACATCGGCAAGGCGGTCCAGGAGGGCGCGAGCGCCTTCCTCACCCGCCAGTTCAAGACGCTCGCTCCGTTCATCATCGTCGTCTTCCTGGTGCTCTTCGCGCTCCCGGCCAACAGCACCGGTGAGCTGATCGGGCGCTCGGTGGCCTTCGTGGTCGGCGCGCTGTTCTCCATGTCGATCGGCGCGCTGGGCATGAACCTGGCGACGCAGGCCAACATCCGCGTCGCCGCGGCGGCCAACGAGCCGGGCGGGCGCGACAAGGGCGCGAAGATCGCGTTCCGCACCGGCGGCGTGGTCGGCATGGCCACCGTCGGCCTCGGGCTCTTCGGTGCCTCGGTCGTCGTGCTCCTCTACGTCGAGGAGGCCCCGCGCGTGCTCGAGGGCTTCGGCCTCGGCGCGGCCCTGCTCGCCATGTTCATGCGTGTCGGCGGCGGCATCTTCACCAAGGCCGCCGACGTCGGCGCCGACCTCGTCGGCAAGGTCGAGCAGAACATCCCCGAGGACGACCCCCGCAACGCGGCGACGATCGCCGACAACGTGGGCGACAACGTCGGTGACTGCGCCGGCATGGCCGCGGACCTCTTCGAGTCCTACGCCGTGATGCTGGTGGCCGCGCTGATCCTGGGCTCGGTCGCGTTCGGCACGCTGGGCCTGACCTACCCGCTGATCATCCCGGCGATCGGTGTCATCACCGCGATCATCGGCGTGTTCATCACCCGCACCCGTGAGGGCGAGAACGCGCTGCGGGCGATCAACCGCAGCTTCTACGTGTCCGCGGTCATCTCCATCGTGCTCTGCACGATCGCCGCGTTCACCTACCTGCCGTCGAGCTTCACCGAGCTGCCCGGCGTCGACGCCGCCCGTATCGGCGACCTCGCCGCGGCCGGCAACCCGCAGATCATTGCGTTCGCCGCCGTCGCCATCGGCATCGTGCTCGCGATCATCATCCTGTCGCTGACGGGCTACTACACCGGCACCGAGACCCAGCCGGTCAAGGACGTCGGCACGAGCTCGCTCACCGGTGCGGCGACGGTCATCCTCGCCGGCATCTCCGTGGGCTTCGAGTCCGCCGTGTACACCGCGCTGGTCATCGGTGCGGCCGTCTACGGCGCGTTCCTGCTCTCGGGCTCGGTGTTCGTCGCGCTGTTCGCCGTCGCCCTCGCGGGCACCGGCCTCCTCACCACGGTCGGCGTCATCGTCGCCATGGACACCTTCGGACCGGTCTCGGACAACGCGCAGGGCATCGCCGAGATGTCCGGCGACGTGACCGGCCCCGGTGCCGACATCCTGACCGAGCTCGACGCGGTCGGGAACACCACCAAGGCGATCACCAAGGGCATCGCGATCGCCACGGCGGTGCTCGCCGCCACGGCGCTGTTCGGGTCGTACAACGACGCGATCACCCAGGCCTACTCCGAGGCCGGGCAGGCGCTGAGCGACATCTACAACGTGACCGCCCCGAACGTCCTCGTCGGCGTGATCATCGGTGCGGCCGTGGTGTTCATGTTCTCCGGCCTCGCGGTCAACGCCGTGTCCCGCGCCGCGGGGGCGGTGGTGTACGAGGTGCGCCGCCAGTTCCGCGAGAACCCCGGGATCATGGACTACTCCGTGCGTCCCGAGTACGGCCGCGTGGTCGACATGTGCACGAGGGACGCGCTGCGCGAGCTCGCCACCCCGGGCCTGCTCGCGATCCTCGCCCCGATCGCCGTCGGCTTCGGCCTCGGCGTCGGCCCGCTCGCGGGCTACCTCGGCGGCGCGATCGCGGCCGGCACGCTGATGGCGGTGTTCCTGGCCAACTCCGGTGGTGCCTGGGACAACGCCAAGAAGCTGGTCGAGGACGGCAACCACGGCGGCAAGGGATCCGACGCCCACGAGGCGACGATCATCGGCGACACCGTCGGTGACCCGTTCAAGGACACCGCCGGCCCGTCGATCAACCCGCTGATCAAGGTCATGAACCTGGTCTCGGTGCTGATCGCCCCGGCCGTCGTCGCCCTGTCGGTCGGCGTGGACGCCAACCCGGCGATCCGCATCACGATCGCGGTCGTCGCCCTGCTGGGCATCGTGGTCGCGATCTACGTGTCGAAGCGCCGCTCGACCGCGATCGCCGACTCCAACACGGACGCCCCGGCGACCGCCCAGGCCTGACGGCCACAGCTGTACCGAGCGAAGGGCACCTTCGGCCGATCTAGTCGGCCGAAGGTGCCCTTCGCTCGTTCCCGGGACGGGTCGGTCACCAGGGCACGAGGCCGTCCCTCTCGACGAAGCGGCCCGAGGGAGACGTGGTGTCGAGGGCGGCCGCGACGATCGCGTCAGTGCCCTCCTCGACGGTCTGGGTGCCCTGGTGGTCGTTCAGGTCGGTCGCGGTGAAGCCCGGGTTGACGACGGTGACGAGGACGTCGGTCATCGTCCTGGCGTACATCACCGAGATCATGTTCAGCGCCGCCTTGGACGACGGGTAGGCGAGGTACGGGTGGTTCTCCCACCGCCAGTCGCTCATGTCGGCCAGCGACCCGAGGCTCGACGAGACCATGACGAGCCGTGGCCGCTCGGCGCGCCGCAGCAGCGGCAGGAACGCCCCGGTGACACGGACGGGGCCGAAGACGTTCGTCTCGTAGGCCTCGCGCAGGACGTCGGCGCCGGCCTCGGCGGGCTCGACCATCTCGCCGACGATCGCGGCGTTGTTGACCAGGACGTCGAGGCTGCCGACCTGGTCCTCGACCTCCTTGACGGCGGCGGCCACCGATGCGTCGTCGGCGACGTCGAGGGTGAGGGGGCGGATGTCGAGGCCAGGCTCCAGGGTCTCCGCCAGGCGTCCGGGCTCGCGGCACCCGGCGAGGACGGTCCAGCCCTGGGCGGCGAGGCGGCGGGCGGTCACGACGCCCAGCCCGCGCGACGCTCCGGTGATCAGTGCGGTGCTCATGGCGCCCACGCTGCGCCCGCGCCGGCCTGCCCTCCAGGGACGGCGGACCCGGGGACCCGCGGTACCAGGCTCCGCGGCCCGCGACGGAGCAGAGTGGGGTCATGAGCCGCGGTGACCACGCCGAACTGGCCGCGGCGCTGCGCCAGTGGCGCGAGCGCCTGACGCCCGCGGACACCGGGCTGCCCGCCGGCCCGCGACGGCGCACGCCCGGGCTGCGTCGCGAGGAGGTGGCGCGACTCGCGGGCGTCTCCGTCGACTACGTGGTGCGCCTGGAGCAGGCGCGCGGCCCGCACCCGTCGGAGTCGGTGCTCGGGGCCCTGGCCCGGGCGCTGCGGCTGTCGGCCCCGGAGACGGCCCACCTCTTCGACCTCGCCGGGGTCGAGCGTCCCGGCGCGGGCCACGTCGTCGACACCGTCCGGCCCAGCGTGCTGCGCCTGCTCGACCGCATGGCCGACCTGCCCGCCATGCTCGTCGACGCCCGCAGCACGCTCCTGGCCTGGAACCCGCTGGTCGAGGCCCTCTACGGAGATCTGTCCGCGATCCCCCGCGACCGGCGCAACATGCTCTGGATGCGTTTCGGGCCGGCGGGCGGCGAGGGTCGCTCGCTCGTGGTGGACGAGGACGGGACGCGCGAGCGCCTCGACCGGCTCTCGGTGGCGCAGGCCCGGGCGGCGCTCGGGCGCTACCCCGGCGACACGATCCTGCGCGGGATCGTCGACGAGCTCCTGCGGACCAGCCCCCTGTTCGCCGACCTGTGGGCGCTGCGCCCGGTCGAGGACCGCCGCGTCGACCGCAAGAGCTTCGACGTCCCCGGCGTCGGCCGGATCACCCTCGACTGCGACTCCCTGGACGTCCCGGGCGACGACCAGCGCCTCGTCGTCTACTCCGCCGCGCCGCGCACCCGGGACGCCGAACTGCTCGACCTCCTGCGCGTGGTGGGGTTGCAGACCGTCTGATCCGGGTGTCGGTCCCCCCGTCCGTTCGAACGCATGTTCTAGGCTCCGCGGGCGTGGGGCAGCTGTCGTTCTGGTCGGCGGACGCCCGTCCGCGCGCCCTGGGCGATCTCGAGGGTCTGCTCTGCGGGCCGGGGCGGGCGGAGCTCTTCGGCCGCGGGTCCCTGGCGCGCCTCATCGTGGTCCTGGGCCCGCCGCCGAAGCAGGAGCCGGAGGAGGACGAGGAGGACGAGCACGAGGCCGAGCACGAGGAGCCCGATGCAAGCCCTGCGTCCACGCTGGCACTCAACGCCAGAAACGCCGCATCGTCGCCGGCGCGACACGCCGAGCCTGCGGCCCCCGGGACCGAGGACGACGACCCCGCCCCCGCCGTGGACCTCGACGACCTTGCCTTCCTCGACCTCGACCCTGACGAGCTCGCCGCCCGCCTGGGGCAGGCGCCGGCTCCCAGGTCCCGCGAACCCGATCCCGAGCCGCGAGAAAGCGGACTTCCTGGCGTTGAGTGCAAGCGAGGACGCAGGGCTTGCACCGACCCACCCGACCCCGCCCTGACCTGGCGCGCCCACGCCGTGCGCTGCGCCCTCCGGGCCCGGGGGGTGCCGGCCGAGATCGGGCGCACCGAGGACGGCCGCCCCGAGGTCCGCACGGCCTTCCGGGCCGACCTCGTCGACCTCGCCCGGGCGTGGACGGCCGGGGACGGAATGAAGAAGGTGCCGGCGGAGTTCGAGCTGGACGGGCCGCGGTTGCGCCTGTGGGTGCTCGCGGCCGGGGTGCACGACGGCCGGGCGTACACGCTCGGACTCGACCCCGAGGACCGTGGCACCGACGGTGACCTGCTCACGGCGAGTCGTCACCTGGGTCTGGGCGCGTCGCTCCATCCGCCGGCCCTCCGGATCGTCGGCGCCCGCCGGCAGCGGCGTCTGGGCGAGCTCGTGGGGCGTCCACCCGGCGATCTGATCGACGGCGTCTGGCCGGTGTGAGGCCCGCGACACTCCGCCTCGGCGGTCCGATCAGGCCGCTGTGCAGGGGTGATCGGTGTCCGGACCACGCCGTCCCCACCCGGGTGCGGACGTGATGCGACCGGTCGCACCCGGAAGCACATTGACGGTGAGGCACACTGGCGGCGGGTGGCGTCCCGCCACACGAACGACGAGACGAGGCATGTCCGTGGCAGCGAAGGGCTCGACGACGGCACGCAGCGCGACCACCGAGACCGTCGACACCACCGAGGTGGAGTCGACGGGACGGTCCGGCGCGCGCGCGACGTCGAGCACGAAGTCCGGCGGCAAGGGCTCCGGCGGCGGCCGGAAGACGGGCCGCGGGGGTGCGACCCCGGCCGGGGACGGCGGACGCCGTCTGGTGATCGTCGAGTCGCCCGCGAAGGCCCGCAAGATCGCCGACTACCTCGGCTCGCGATACATCGTCGAGTCCAGCCGCGGCCACATCCGCGACCTGCCGCGCGGCGCCGCCGACGTCCCCGCCAAGTACAAGGGCGAGTCGTGGGCCCGCCTGGGCGTGGACGTTGACCACGACTTCGAGCCCCTCTACGTGGTCTCCCCGGACAAGAAGTCCACGGTCTCCGAGCTCAAGGAGGCCCTCAAGGAGGTCGACGAGCTCTACCTCGCGACGGACGGCGACCGCGAGGGCGAGGCCATCGCCTGGCACCTCCTCGAGACGCTCAAGCCGAAGGTCCCGGTCCGCCGGATGGTGTTCCACGAGATCACCGAGTCGGCCATCCAGGCCGCCGCCGCGAACCCGCGCGACCTCGACCAGGACCTCGTCGACGCGCAGGAGACCCGCCGCATCCTCGACCGGCTCTACGGCTACGAGGTCAGCCCCGTGCTGTGGAAGAAGGTCATGCCGAAGCTCTCGGCGGGCCGCGTGCAGTCGGTGGCCACCCGCGTCATCGTCGAGCGCGAGCGAGAGCGCATGGCGTTCGTGTCCGCCGGCTACTGGGGCATCGACGCGCAGCTGCGGGCGACCGAGAAGAAGGACGAGCAGGCCCCGCGCAGCTTCAAGGCCGCGCTGACGTCGATCGACGGTGCCCGCGTGGCCACCGGCCGTGACTTCGACTCGCTCGGGCAGCTCAAGAACAGCGACGTCAAGCGGCTCGACGAGGGCGACGCCCGCCGGCTCGCGGAGGCCCTCGCCGACCGCGACTACACGGTCTCGTCGGTCGAGGAGAAGCCCTACACGCGCAAGCCCTACGCGCCGTTCATGACGTCCACGCTCCAGCAGGAGGGTGGCCGCAAGCTGCGGTTCTCGGCCGAGCGGACGATGCGCACCGCGCAGCGGCTGTACGAGAACGGCTACATCACCTACATGCGTACGGACTCCACGACGCTGTCGGAGACCGCGATCAACGCCGCGCGTACCCAGGCCCGCGACCTCTACGGCGACGAGAACGTCGCGGAGAAGCCGCGCCAGTACACGCGCAAGGTGAAGAACGCGCAGGAGGCGCACGAGGCGATCCGTCCCGCCGGGGACTCCTTCCGGACCCCCGGGCAGGTCGCGAACGAGCTCTCCGGCGACGAGTTCCGGCTCTACGAGCTGGTCTGGCAGCGCACCATCGCGAGCCAGATGCGCGACGCCCGCGGTACGACGATGAGCGTGCGGATCACCGGCACCGCCGCCACCGGCGAGGAGTGCACCTTCTCCGCGTCCGGGCGCACCATCACGTTCCCCGGCTTCCTGCGCGCCTACGTCGAGACCGTCGACGAGGAGGCCGGCGGCGAGGCCGACGACGCCGAGAGCCGGCTGCCGCGCCTGGCCGAGGGCGACGGCTGCGCCGCGGAGTCGCTGGACCCCGAGGGCCACAGCACCAACCCGCCCGCGCGCTACACCGAGGCGAGCCTGGTCAAGACGCTCGAGGAGCGCGGCATCGGCCGCCCCTCGACCTACGCGTCGATCATCAACACGATCCAGGAGCGCGGATACGTCTGGAAGAAGGGCGGCGCCCTCGTCCCGAGCTGGATCGCCTTCGCGGTCATCGGGCTGATGGAGGTCCACTTCGGCCGCCTGGTCGACTACGACTTCACCGCCGCGCTCGAGGACGAGCTGGACGGCATCGCCGCGGGCACCACCCAGCGCGAGACGTGGCTGTCGCACTTCTACTTCGGCGCCAACGGCAACGGCGCCCACGGCAACGGCGCCAACGGCAGCGCGAACGGGCACGGCAGCGGCGTCGAGGCCGCGATGTCGCAGGCCGGCGGCCTGAAGAAGCTCGTGGGCGACAAGCTCGAGGGCATCGACGCGCGCCAGGTCAACTCGCTGCGCATGTTCGCCGACGACCAGGGCCGCGACGTCGTCGTGCGCGTCGGTCGCTACGGGCCCTACCTCGAGCGGACGATCACCGAGGACGGTGAGGAGAAGTCGCAGCGGGCGAACCTGCCCGACGACCTCCCGCCCGACGAGCTCGACCTCGCGCTCGCCGAGCAGCTGTTCTCGACCCCGCAGGAGGGCCGCTCGCTGGGCACCGACCCGGAGTCGGGCCACGAGATCCTGGCGAAGGAGGGCCGCTTCGGTCCCTACGTCACGGAGACCCTGCCCGAGGGCGCCAAGGAGAAGCCGCGCACCGGCTCGCTCTTCAAGTCGATGACGCTCTCGGAGATCACGCTCGACGACGCGCTGAAGCTGCTGAGCCTGCCGCGGGTGGTCGGCACCGACCCGGAGTCCGGCGTCGAGATCACCGCGCAGAACGGGCGCTACGGGCCGTACATCAAGAAGGACAAGGACTCCCGCTCGCTCGACAGCGAGGAGAAGCTCTTCACGGTCACCCTCGAGGAGGCCCAGAAGATCTTCGCGCAGCCGAAGCAGCGTGGCCGGGCCGCCGCCAAGCCGCCGCTCAAGGAGCTCGGCACGGACCCGGCCTCGGGCGAGCCGATGGTGGTCAAGGACGGTCGCTTCGGGCCGTACGTCACCGACGGCCTCGGGGTGAACGCCTCGCTACGCAAGGGCGACGCGGTCGAGTCGCTGACCGACGAGCGGGCCGCGGAGCTGCTCGCCGAGAAGCGCGCCAAGGACGGGATCAAGCCGGGCGCCAAGAAGGCGCCGGCGAAGAAGGCCCCGGCCAAGTCGGCCACGACCAAGTCAGCGGCCAAGACCACGACAAAGAAGGCGCCCGCCAAGAAGGCGCCGACGAAGAAGAGCGGCACGCCGAGCCGCTGAGGGCCTCACCGGTTCCCGGTGACCGCCGGATAATCTGGCGGTCGCCGAGACCGGGAGGTGCCCATCGCCGAGCCGACGGTCGGTGGGTCGCCCGCCGACGTGACCGATGCCGAGGCGTCCGCGTCCGCGACGCACCGGATCCGCAACGTGCTCGCGATCCGGCCGTTCCGGCGGCTGTGGGCGGTCACGGCGGTCGCGAGCTTCGGCGACTGGCTCTCGCTGCTCGCGCTCACGGCCCTCGCGACGCAGCTGACCAGCGGCTACCAGGCGCAGAGCTTCGCGCTCGGCGGCGTGGTGGCCACCAAGCTGCTGCCGGCGCTGTTCATGGCCCCGCTGGGCGGGGTGCTCGCGGACAAGTTCGACCGCCGCACGGTGATGGTCACGTGCGACGTCCTCAAGGCCCTGCTCTTCCTGTCGATCCCGCTGGTCGGCTCGCTGTGGTGGCTGTTCGCCGCCACCTTCCTCATCGAGCTCTGCGCGCTGTGCTGGATCCCGGCCAAGGACTCCTCGGTCCCGAACCTGCTCAAGCGCTCCGACCAGATCGAGACGGCCAACCAGCTCTCGCTGGTGATGACCTACGGCGTCGCGGTGATCAGCGCCGCCGGGGCGTTCGCGCTGATCTCGAAGTTGGGCAACATCGCGGGCTGGCACCCGAGCCCGACGACGACGGTGTACCTCGCGCTCGTCGTCAACGGGCTCGCCGCGCTGCTCACCGCATTCACCGTCGCCTTCCGCATCCCCGAGATCTCGGGTCGCAGCGCGGAGCGCCGGGAGGCCGCGCCGGGCCTGCTGGCGATGCTGCGCGACGGCGCACAGTTCGTCTCGACGACGCCGCTGGTGCGCGGGCTCGTCGTCGGCATCATCGGGGCGTTCGCCGCCGGCGGCGCGGTGATCGCCAGCGCCCGGCTCTACGCCGCGAGCCTCGGGGGCGGCGACGCGGCCTACTCGGTGCTGTTCATCGCGCTGTTCAGCGGCCTCGCGCTGGGGATGGCGACGGTGCCGCGGATGGCGCGCCGGATGCCGCACAACCGCCTGTTCGGCGTCGCCATCGTCGGCGCCGGCACCTCGCTGCTCGCCGTCGCGATCGCCTGGCACCTCTACCTGGCGCTGGCCACCGTCGTCCTCGTCGGCTTCTTCGCAGGCAGCGCGCTGCTCACCGGCCTGACGATCATCGGCGCGCAGGTCGAGGACGCCGTCCGCGGGCGGGTCGTCGCGTTCGTCCAGTCGATCGTGCGGGTCGACCTGCTGGCCTCGATGTCGGTGGTGCCGCTGCTCGTCGGGCTCGTGCAGTCGCGGACGCTGACGCTGTTCGGCCAGCCCGCGCAGGTCGACGGCACCCGCTTCGTGCTCTTCGGCGCGGGCATCGTCGCCGCGGCGGTCGGCGTGCTCGCCTACCGGCAGATGGACGACCGGCGCGACCGCACGATCCTCGCCGACGTCAAGCGCGCCCTGCGCCGCAGCCGGCACGGCGAACCGGGGCTGCTCGTGGCCGTCGAGGGTGCCTCGCGCACCGACACCGACGTGCAGAGCGACCTGCTCGTGGCGTGGCTGCGCGAGCAGGGTGCCGACGTCGTGCTCGCCGGCCGCAGCGCCACCGACGCCGCGCGGGTCTCCGCGGCCGTCGGCGCCAGCGGGGTCGAGGGCCAGCGCGCCCGGGCCCTCGTGGCGGCCGCGGTGCGCGCCGACGTGCTCGCCGGCGAGGTCCTGCCGGCCCTGCGCGCGGGCCGGGTCGTCGTCATCGAGGGCTGCCTGGACTCTCCGCTCGCCCGGGTGGGCGACGAGCTCGACGCCGCCGACCTGCAGCGCCTCGGCGCCTGGGCCACGGGCTCGCTGCGTCCCGACGTCACGGTGCTGCTCGACCGCGACCCGTCGGTCCATGACGCCGCCCCGGTGACCGGCGGGATCGTCGACACCTGGCAGGTGCAGCGCACGCTCACCGAGATGGCCGCCGCCGATCCGGGGCGCTACGTGCGTGTCGACGGCGACGGCGACCCCGAGGTCGTCAGCGCCCGGGTGCGCGAGGTGCTCGCGCCCCTCGTGGCCCGCGCGCTGCCCACGCGCACCGTCTGAGTCACGACGGCGCGGGCACCGCGATCCCCGCGACGGCCTCGGCGAGGGCGTCCGGTCGGTCGATCATGGAGTACGTCCGGGCGCCCTCGAGGACGGTCAGCTGCGCCTGGGGCATCGCCGCGACCAGCCGGTGGGCGTCTCCGATCGGGAAGAAGCGGTCGTCGGCCGACCACGCGACGAGCACCGGCCGCGTGAACTCGCCGAGGCGCGCCCCGACGTCCAGCGAGGTCTGCCGATGCAGCGAGGACGTCAGCACCCGCAGGTCCTCGGCCACGCCCGGGTCGTCGAGCACCGGCCGGACCCACGCGGCCGCGAGCGGCTCCACGTCGGCGTGGGCGAGGTCGCCGTAGGCCCGCCGCCGGACGGCCTCGAGGGCCAGCGGCCGGACGGCGGCGCGCCACGTCACGGAGGTGCGCGAGGCCAGGAGGAACGGGCGCAGGATCGGCGGCGGGAAGTGCTCGAAGGCGTCGCAGCTGGTGAGGACGAGAGCGCCGAGACGCTCGCTGTGGTGGACGGCGACGAGCTGGGCGACGAGGCCGCCGGTGTCGTTGCCGACCAGGACGACGTCGCGGAGGTCGAGCGCCTCGAGGAACGCCCCGACCGTCGCGGCGACCCCGGGCAGGGTGCGGTCGGCGCCGGGGCCGCACGGGGTGGGGTGGGCGCCGAGGGGCCAGGTGGGGGCGAGACAGCGCAGGCCCCGCTCCGCGAGACGCGCGGCGAGCGGGCCCCACAGCGACCCGCCCATCGCGTAGCCGTGGACGAAGACCACGGGGCGGCCGGTGTCCGGGCCGGTCTCGGAGTAGTGGAGGGTCGTGTGGTCGAGATCGACGGTGGGCATCGGGTCCTCCCCGGATCCGTATTCTTACGTGCAAGCTGTCCGTAACTTACCGGCAGGATGTATGGAACAGAAGAGGCGCACGCAGGGAGAGCGCTCGGCGGCGACCCGCGAGGCCCTGACGACGGCCGCCCGGCGGCTGTGGGGCGAGCGCGGGTTCGCCGAGGTCGGCACCCCGGAGATCGCGCGGGAGGCCGGCGTGACCCGGGGCGCGATGTACCACCAGTTCGCGGACAAGACCGCCCTGTTCGTCGCGGTGATCGAGGACGTCGAGCAGCGCGTGATGGACGAGCTCGCCGCGGGCGTCGCCGCCGCCCGCCCGACCACGCCCGCGGCGGCTTTGCGGGCGGCCCTCGACCAGTGGCTGACGATCTGTGTCGACCCCGAGGTGCGCCAGCTCGTGCTGCTCGACGCCCCGAGCGTGCTGGGCTGGGCGCGCTTCCGCGAGCTGACCCAGGACTACAGCCTGGGCATGACCGAGCAGCTCCTGCGCGCCGCCATGGACGCCGGTCAGCTCGCGCCCCAGCCGGTGCGCCCGCTGGCCCACATCCTGATCGGGGCGCTCGACGAGGGCGCGATGGTGATCGCCGGCGCCGACGACAGGGAGCGGGCCCGTCGCGAGGTCCGCGAGGTCCTGCTGCGGCTGGTCGACGCCCTGCTCACCGACCCCGGATGATCGCCCGGTGCTCCTGATCGGCGGCAGCACGCGCGCCGCCTCGACGACCACCGCGGTCCTGCGGACCGCCCGCGAGCTGGCGCGGCCCGGGGCGGTGCTCTACGAGGGGCTCGCCACGGTCCTGGGCTACGTCGGTGCCGACGTCGTCGAGGCCGCGTGCGCCCGCGTCCCGGTGACCCGCGACGCCCTCGGCCCCGACGGTCTCGTCGGCGACGCCGAGCTGCGCGCCCACATCGGGGCCGCGGTCGAGTCGCTCACGCGTCACGCCGAGCCGTCCTGACGTCCGGCACCGTCTGCCCGTGGAGCTCCCACCCGGCGCCCAGGCTGCGGCGCCAGCGCAGCGGACCCTCCTGCTCCCACTCGCCGCGCAGAGCCCGCTGGTGGACCTCCCAGGCCCACACCTGCCGTTCCCACGCCCGCGCCAGACGCCGTCCCAGGTCGCATCGCATGTGTCGACCCTGATCGAGGGGCGCGTCCGGAACGAGTGGCAGGAACGACGTCATCCGATACATTCCTGCCATGCACGTCGTCGCGGTCCCCGTCACCGACGGGACGCCGATGTTCGAGCTCTCGACGGTGCACGAGATCCTGGCGTCCGACCGGTCCGCGAGCACCGGGGTGCCGCGCGAGGACTGGTACGACGTGCGTCTCGTGGCCGGCGAGCCGGGTCCGCTGCGCCTGCACGCGTGGGGCGTGGCGAACACGGGGTGGGGTCTCGAGGGCCTCGACGACGCCGACACCGTCGTCGTCCCGCCACCCCGCGACGGCCGTGCGGAGTTCCCGGCCGAGCTCCTCGACGCGCTGCGGGCCGCCCACGCGCGCGGGGCGCGCCTCGCGTCGGTGTGCACCGGGGCGTTCGTCCTGGCCGCCGCGGGCCTGCTCGACGGCCGTCCGGCGATCACCCACTGGACCTCGGTGGACGAGCTCGCCCGCCGCCATCCGCGCGTCGACGTCCGACGCACCGTGCTCTACGTCGACGACGGCGACGTGCTGACCTCGGCGGGCTCCGCGGCGGGCCTGGACCTCTGCCTGCACCTCGTACGCCGCGACCACGGCAGCCGCGTGGCCGGCATCGTCGCGCGCCACAGCGTCGTACCCCCGCACCGCGAGGGCGGGCAGGCGCAGTTCGTCCCGGCCGCCGCGCCCGAGCTCCCGCCGTCGGGGTTCTCGGCGAGCCTCGACTGGGCGCGGCGTCGGCTGGACCGACCGATCGGGGTGGACGAGTGGGCGCGTGCGGCGGGCACCAGCCCCCGGACCTTCGCGCGCTGGTTCCACACCTCGCTCGGGTCGACGCCCGGGCGGTGGCTGGCGGCCGAGCGGGTGCGGCGGGCCCAGGAGCTGCTCGAGGCCACGGAGCTGCCCGTCGAGGCGGTGGCGCAGCGCTGCGGCTTCGCCACGGCCGCCGGTCTGCGGCGGCCGTTCCTGCGGGAGGTCGGCGCCACCCCGCAGGAGTACCGCAGGACGTTCGGGATGGCTCCGCCACGTGAGCGATATGGGTCGCCATGACGACCCGAATCGCTCACGTGGCGAAGCCATCGGGCGGGTGGGGCATCATCGACGGCGTGAGCGTGTGGTCGCAGGTCGTCGGTCAGCCCGTCGCGGTGGCCGAGCTGCAGGCCGCCGCCGCGCAGGCCGCGCGGGTCCGGTTCTCCGACGAGCTGGGCGACGGCGTGCCCCCGGGCAGCGGGGGCATGACGCACTCCTGGCTGTTCACCGGGCCGCCCGGGTCGGGCCGGTCGGTGGCGGCCCGTGCGTTCGCGGCCGCGCTCGAGTGTCCGGACCAGGGCTGCGGCGAGTGCCCCGCCTGCCACACGGTCATGGCCGGCACCCACGCCGACGTGCGCGAGATCGTTCCCGAGGGCCTGTCGATCGGCGTCAGGGAGGTGCGCACGACCATCGACGTCGCCGCGCGCCGTCCGACCACGGCGCGCTGGCAGATCGTCATCGTCGAGGACGCCGACCGGCTCACCGAGCAGGCGTCGAACGCGCTGCTCAAGTCGGTCGAGGAGCCGGCCGAGCGCACCGTCTTCCTCCTCTGCTGCCCGTCGGAGCACCCCGACGACATCTCGGTGACCATCCGCTCGCGCTGCCGCGCGCTGCGCCTGCGCACCCCGGCGCCGGAGGCGATCGCCGCCGTGCTCGTCGAGCGCGACGGCATCCCCGAGGCGGACGCGACGTGGGCGGCGTCGGTGTGCGGCGGGCACATCGGCCGCGCCCGTCGGCTCGCCCGCGTCCCCGAGGCCCGCGAGGAGCGCGACGCCGTGCTGGCGCTGCCTCGCGCGCTGCGGTCCGCGGCCGACGCCTTCGCCGCCTCGGACGCCATGGTGGGCGCGGCGGCGTCCGAGGCCGCTGCCCTCGCCGAGTCCCGCGACGAGGCCGAGCGCGAGGAGCTCGCGGTCTCGATGGGCGCCGGCGGCACCGGCAAGGGCACCGCCCAGGCCCAGCGCTCGGCCCGGGCCGCGGAGAAGGACCTCGAGAAGCGGCAGAAGAGCCGCACCACCCGCAACCGGCGCGACGCCCTCGACCGCGCGCTCGTCGACCTCGCGGGCTACTACCGCGACGTGCTGGCCCGGGGGCTCGGCGCGTCGGTCACCTCGACGCATCCCGACCGCGCCACCGAGATCGGCGCCGCGGCCCGCGACAGCACCCCCGAGGCCTCCCTGCGCCGCCTCGAGGCCGTCCTGGCCTGCCGCGAGGCCCTCGCGACCAACGTGAAGCCCGAGATCGCGATCGACGCGCTCGTCACGTCGCTGCGCGCCGGCTGAGCGTCGCCACCCGACGACGCCCCCCGCGGGGTGGCGTGACGACCCGTGCCCAGTGCTAGCCTGTCGCTGTGCCGGAATCACGGAAAACCGTAATCGCCGTGGGTGCGCTCGCCGTCGCGCTGCTCCTGCCGACGGCGTGCTCGTCGTCCCCGGAGGTCGGCGGGGCGCCGGCGGAGGTACCGGCGGCGTCGGTCCCGGCCAACCCGCCGCGTCCCGCGGACTGCGGCCCGGCACCCGCCGCGAGCCCGACCAGCCCCGACGGCTGGCTCGGTCTGCTCGCGACGACGCCCGACGACGTGGCCACCGTCGTGGACGACGGGCGCGGCTCGGTCGTCTCGCATGCCGCCGAGCGGCCGATGCCGCTGGCGTCGGCGGTGAAGATCGTGCACGTCGCGGCGTACGGCCGGGCCGTCGCCGACGGCCGCCTGAGCCCCGACGAGCCGATCCGGCTCGCCGACTGGGAGGCCTGGTACCTCCCGTCCGACGGCGGGGCCCACGTGCAGGCGCTCGACACCCTCGGGATCCCGCGCGACCCCGCCACCGGTCTCGCGGCCGATCCGCAGCGCACGGTGCCGCTGTCGACCATGGTCGCGGCGATGGTGCAGTTCAGTGACAACGCCGCCACCGACTACCTGCGCGAGCGTCTCGGCGACGACGCCCTCGTCGAGGCCGCCGCGGCGGGCGGGTGGCAGGACCTCGACGTGCCCTCGGAGCTCGGCTCCCAACTGGCGCTCGTCCGGCCGCAGGAGGCGCCGCCGGTGACCGCGCCGCGCGCCGAACGGGCGCCGGTGGAGATCGCCCTGGCCCGGCGCTACGCGTCCGACCCCGCGTTCCGGGAGGACTCGCAACGCCGTCTGATCGCGCAGGCCACGGACATCGAGGCATACCTGCTGGAGAGCGAGCGATGGGCGGAGTCGACGGCGGTCGGGTCGGCCGCGCAGCTCGCGGGGCTGTGGCGGGCGGTGATCAGCGGGTCGTTCGGCCCCGGCGCCGACGTCGCCCGCGCCCAGCTCGAGGTCGGGCGCCCGCGTCCCGACGGCCAGGTCCGGGCGGCCAAGGGCGGCTCCTTCCCCGGGATCGGGACGATGGTGCTCAGCGTCCGGCGCCCCGACGGCTCGCTCGGGATCGGTGTCGTGCTCGGGCGTGGCCTCGGGGCCACGACGGACCTGGCCGAGGTCGGCACGGCCCAGCTGCGCTTCCTCGCCCGCGCGGTGGAGGAGCCGGCGGAGCGCACCCGCGTGCTCTGCGTGGCCTGAGACGATCGGGCTGTGGCCGATTCTGCAGGGGCCGACCCCGACCCCGACGCGCGCCTCGAGGCCCTCGAGGCGCGCGTCGCGGCGCTCGAGGGCGGCCGTGTCCCCGAGGGCCAGGCCGAGCGGACCGGTGAGGCCGGCGAGATCGGCTACCAGGGACGCGTGCGGTTGCAGGAGGGGGCGGGCCCGGTGTCGTGGACGATCGCCTACGACGCGGCGGCGACCCTGGACCTCCCGGCCGCCCCGGTCGCCGAGGTGCTCGCCGCGCTCGGTCACCCCGTGCGCCTCGCCCTCGTGCGGCGCCTGCTGACGGGTCCCGCCGGCACGAACGAGCTCGTGGAGGCCGCCGAGCTGTCGTCGACCGGCCAGCTCTACCACCACCTGCGCACACTGACCGCAGCCCGCGTCGTCGAGCAGGACGGCCGGCGGTACCGGGTCCCGACGACGGGCGTCGTCCCCGTCCTCGTCGCCCTCCTCGCCGCGGCCGATCTCGGCGGCGCCCTCCACTGAAGTAACGCCTTCAAAGTCTTGCACACCTTACGTGCGCTCTCCTACGGTAAGGCGTATACCGCCGTTGCAACCATGAGGAGGAGCCGTGCCGATCGAGACCGCCACCTGGGCCCTGCGCGACCGCATCGCGCTGCCGACCGGGACGATCGCCGTCGACGTGCTGGGGGAGGACCGGCCGGGCTGCCCGGTCGTCCTCACCCACGGGACGCCCTCGTGGTCGTACCTCTGGCGCCACGCCGCGCCGGTGCTCGCCCACGAGCGACCGGTGTACCTGTGGGACCTGCCGACCTACGGGGACTCCACCGGCCACCCCCCGTCCGTCGCCGGGCACGCGCAGACCCTCGCCGCCCTCGTCGGCCACTGGGGACTGGACGCCCCGGTGCTCGTGGGACACGACATCGGCGCGGCGACGGTCCTGCGCGCCCACCTCGTCCACGGCACCCCGGCGAGCGCGCTCGTGCTCGCCGACGCCGCCGTGCTCGCGCCCTGGGTCACCGCGACCGCCGCCCACATGCAGAAGCACCTCGACGTCTACGGGTCGATGCCGAACGCCGCGTTCACCGCGCTCATCGCGGCCCACCTGCGGACGACGTCGGCCACGGGCCTGGACGGCGAGGCCGAGCGTGCCTACCTCGAGCGCTACGCCGGTCCGGAGGGCCAGCGGCGCTACCTCGACCAGGTCGCCGGCTTCACCGAGGACGACACCCGCGACGTCGTCGCCCGTCTCGGCGAGATCGCCGTCCCCACCGACGTCGTGTGGGGCGCGGAGGACAGCTGGCTCCCGTCCACGGCCGCGACCACGCTGCGGGGCCACATCCCGGGCGCACGCCTCCACACCGTGGACGGCGCCGGCCACTTCCTCACCGAGGACGCCCCGGTGGCGTTCCTCGACGTGCTCGCGGCGGTGCTGCCGTGAGCCACGGGGAGGTGCGGATCACCCTCGCCGGCGGGAAACCGATGAAGATCACAGGCGTCTATACAGATGTCACACCAAAGCGTCGTCGCATCGCGGCGACCGACCTGGAGCACTGCCCGATGAGCACTCCCACGCGCCCCGCCCCCACCGACACCACCGTCCCCGCGCTCCGAGAGAACGGCGACGAGGCCCGCGTCCTCGTCATCGCCGCCCGCCCCGACTCCAGCGGCCTCGCCGCCGCTGAGGTCCTGGCCGAGCGTGTCGGAGGCGCTGCTGCGCACTCCGGCGACGCCGAGCTCGGCACCAAGGCCCGCCAGGCTGCCCAGGTCATCGTGCTCGACCCCAGCTCGCTGCGCGCGAAGATGACGCGCGACCGCGCGTTCTCCGCGCCCGCCGACGCGGCCGCCCGCCGCGACCTGCTGAACCGCCTCGCGCCGTACCAGGACCGGGTCCGCTGGATGACCCGCCCGGCCGCGGCCTAGAGCTAGAGCCGGCGGTTCGCCAGCACCGGCAGAGCGGCGCGGACGTCGGGGATCTGCTCGGGGTCGACGTCGACCAGGAGCAGCCCCGGCTCCGCGCCGAGCTCGTCGATCGTCACGCCGAAGGGCGAGGCCGCGAGGCTGTGCCCGACGCCGCGCGGGGCCTTGCCCGCGTCGATGCCCTGAGTGGCCGGGTCGGCCTGGTCGGTGGCGAGCACGAACGTGGTCGCGTCCACGGCCCGGGCGCGCACCAGCAGCTGCCACTGCTCGACCTTGCCCGGCCCCGCGCCCCAGCTCGCGGGCAGCAGCGTCACGGTGGCGCCCTGGTCGGCGAGGGCGCGGAACAGCTCCGGGAAGCGGATGTCGTAGCAGGTCGCGAGCCCGAGGGTCGTGCCGTCGACCGTGATCGTCAGGGGCTTGCTGCCCGGCGCCACGGTGTCGGACTCGGCGAACCCGAAGGCGTCGTAGAGGTGGATCTTGTCGTAGGCGGTGTCGACGCCGCGGCCGGTGACCAGCAGCGTGTTGGTGACGCGGCCGTCGTCGGTCGGCGTGAACATGCCGGCGACGACGAGCACGCCGTTCCTTTCGGCGATGCGACGGACCTCGCTCGCCCACGGCCCGTCGAGCGGCTCGGCCACCGGCTTCAGCGAGACGCCGAACCGGCACATCGTCGCCTCGGGGAACACGACGACCGTCGCGCCCTGCTGTGCGGCGAGCGTGGTGTGGTCGGCGACGAGCTCGAGGTTCGCCGCCGGGTCGTCGGTGGCGAGGATCTGGGCCAGGGCGACGCGCATGACCCGTGTATACCGGTCATGTGGACGCGACGGACTACCTGGCGCGGATCGGTGCCGCGGCCGACGATCCGCTGGACACCCTGACCGAGCGCCACATGATCGCGATCCCGTTCGAGAACCTCTCGGTGCACCTGCCCGAGCCGATCGAGCTCGACGACGACGCGCTCCTCGAGAAGATCGTCGACCGGCACCGGGGCGGCTTCTGCTTCGAGCTCAACGGCGCCTTTGCCTGGCTGCTGCGCGAGCTCGGGTACGACGTGACCCTGTGCTCGGCCCGCGTGGCGCGCAACGGCGGGGACGACGGGTACGGCCCGCCCGGCGACCACATGGCGCTCGTGGTGGACGTGCGGGGCGCCCGCCTGCTCGTCGACGTCGGCTTCGGGCGCTTCGCCGCCCGGGCCGTCGACCTCGACCGTCGCGACGGGCAGCCCGACCGCACCGGGACCTACGCCGTCCGCGACGCCCCGGACGGCGAGCTCGACGTCGTGTGCGACGACAAGGTGGTCTACCGCCTCGACCCGCGCGCCCGGCTGCTCACCGACTTCGCGCCGCTGTCCTGGTGGCACTCGACCTCGCCGGAGTCGCCCTTCGCGCTCGGGCTGACCTGCTCCCGCCTCACCCCGGCCGGTCGCGTCACCCTCGCCGGCGACCGCCACATCGTCACCGGCGACGACGGCTCCCGCGAGGAGCACACGGTGTCCGAGGACGAGCAGCTCGCGATCTACCGCGACGTCTTCGGCATCGTCCTCGGCGCCGTCCCGACGGTGGGTTAGCGGGCCGCGCGGACCCGTCCGAGCAGGCCGTACACCTCGCACCCGAGGCAGAAGCCGAACGCCGCGTTGAGGAACGCCGCGGCCAGGGTGACGGCGGTCGCCACGATGCCCAGCACCGTCGCGCCGCTCAGGTAGCCGATCGCCGCGAGGACGGCGAAGACCAGCCCGACGGCCTGCGAGAACCGCACCGGCGCCGCGTCCTCCCGCTCGCGCGGCGGGCCGAGGCGCGGCGCGAGAAGCGTCTGGAACAGCGCGCCGTAGGGCGACCAGCGCATCCCGGCGACCACCGGGATCGCGAACACGAGCGCCTGCAGCGCAGCGAGCACCCCGCTGCCGGTGAGCAGCACGACGGCCAGGACCACGGTCGTGACGGTGGCGGCGAAGCGCACGCCGCGCGGGTCGAGCCGCTCGGTCATCGGGCCTCCTCGAGGGACAGGGCCTGCTGCAGGTCCGCGCGGCGGGGGACGCCGCCGATGCGCAGGAGCTCGGTGCCGGCGCGGTCGAACGCGACGGTGGTCGGGGTGCGCAGGACGTGGAGGGCCTGGGCGATCCCGGGGTGCTCGGCGACGTCGACCTCGACGTGGCGGAGATCGGGGTGCTCGGCCGTCAGCGCGGTGAGCTGCTCACGGGTCCGGGCGCACGGGGTGCAGACAGGCGACGAGAGCTGGAGCAGGAGAACCCGGTCCCCGGGGTCGGGGTCGACCCCGGCGAGGTCCCAGCCGTTCCCGGTGTCCTTGCCCTGCGTCACCCGCCCGTCCCGGCGTCGGAGGACGAGCCCGACGGTCGTCGCGACGACGAGGACGCCGACCAGCACCGCGGCCCCGGCCGCACTCAGCCCCACGAGTCCGGCAACCTCGTCCCCGTGCGCGGTTGTTCCCGGCATCGGCCTCGGCGGTGACGAAAGCCGCGCTCACCGCGGGATCCGCCGCCGAGGACCGACGGTGTAGACCGGTCCCCGTGGCGGTGGCGACGGCGGCGACCTTCGTGTGGCTCGGGATGGTGCTGGCGATCTCGTTCCTCGAGGCGCCGCTGAAGTTCCGAGCGCCCGGCGTGACGACGGTGATCGGGCTCGGGATCGGGCGGCTGGTCTTCCGCGCGCTGAACGTGGCCGAGGGTGTGCTGGCCCTGGTCGTGGTGGCCGCCGTGCTCTTGACCGGCGTCCCGGTGGGGCCGACGGTCGTCGTCGGCGTCCTGGTGGTGCTCCTGCTGGTACAGCTCGGCGTCGTGCGTCCGCGCCTCAACCGCCGCTCGGACCGCGTGCTGGCCGGCGGGGACGCGCCGCGCTCCCGGCTCCACCTCGTCTACATCGGGCTCGAGGTGGTGAAGGTCGTGGCGCTGGTGGTGCTGGGCGTGCTGCTGGGGACGGCGTAGACCCGGCTCGCCGTCGGGCCGGGGCCCTGGCCTAGACTCTTCGGCACTGCCGCCTTAGCTCAGCTGGCCAGAGCAACGCACTCGTAATGCGTAGGTCTCGGGTTCGAATCCCGAAGGCGGCTCCGCAGGTCAGGGCCGGTTTGGGGCACTCCAGACCGGCCTTTTCCGTGTCTTCGTGGCACGGGTCGTGGAACGAACGCGGTCTGCCGTCGTGACGCCGACGCCCAGACCGGTCGGGGAGTGCAGCGAGAGGCCGATATGCCCGCGGGCAGACGCCTCCGAGCCCGAACGGCCAGGTCGGATCATGGCTCATCCACGTCTGGACGTCGTGGGAGCGCGCGCCAGCAACGTCTTGCTCCGCGAAATCCGGGACACCCCACAGCCTCCACTGAATCCGGCGCGCTTCAGCATCCACTGCTCCTGCTCGCGGTTCGATCGACAACCTCCGCCGACTGGCGACGAACATGCCGAGTCCTCGGGGCCGATCACGGGCCCGGCGCCGCCGTCGAAGATCGAGACCGGACGGACGTGCGCGTCGGGCTGGACCCCGGCGGCGATGCACCCCAAGCCGCACGGAGAAGAAAGCCGCGCGTGGCGGAAGGTGGCGCTCCCGCAGATTCTGTGGCGGCCAATGTTGCACCCTTTTGAGGGACCCGCAGGCTGCCTACCCACGGCTAAACGTCCTGCGACATGAGCTGACTGCGATCAGCGATGAACTCCAACGAGTTGATGTCGGGGTCTCGAATCTCGAATGTCCGAGACGTGGAGTTACTCCGGGTACCGATCACTTATCGGTGGCGTTACCGCCCCGTGACCTCCTCGTTGGGGGCTGCGATGTCACCGTCCGAGACCGCCCGATGTGGTCTCGATGCGGCGGTGGCTGTCGGGGGGCTCATGCGTCCGTGCCCGCGAGGGTCGGGCGGACCGACCACTGGGTGCATGCCCGGGACGCCCCCAGATCTGTGTCCGTCCGTTCTCGAGGAGTTCTCTGATGATGAAGAAGTTCGGTGTCGTGACCGTTGGTGTGGCCGCCGGCTTGGTGGCCGCCGCCCCGTTCGCGTCCGCGCATGAGTCCCAGCACGAAGGTCACGGTCAGCGCGACGCTCACAGCAATGACTCCGCGTCGTGCAACG
Organism: Actinomycetospora sp. NBC_00405; assembly: GCF_036044095.1. Lineage (NCBI taxonomy): Bacteria > Bacillati > Actinomycetota > Actinomycetes > Pseudonocardiales > Pseudonocardiaceae > Actinomycetospora > Actinomycetospora sp. NBC_00405. The sequence continues at coordinate 3,716,596 of NZ_CP107938.1, read as the reverse complement.
TGACAGGCGGCAGCGCCGAGGCCAACGGCGGTATCAGCGGCGATTCCTTGCTCGGCAACGTGCTCACCCAGACGCCGGTAGGTGGCTCGAACGTCGCCAACATCGTCTGCAACGACATCCTCAACGGCAACCTCAGCGGCAACAACGCCAACGTCGACATCGGCGGCTCCGAGACTCCTGGGGTCCCCGTGTTGACCCCCGACCCCGAGGGCGCCACCGGCGGCGACCCGGTCGACGAGACCCCGGTCGACGACACCCCGGCAGACGAGGCCGAGGCGGACGAGACCGAGGCGGACGAGACCCCGGTCGACGGGACCGAGGCGGACGAGACCGACGCGGGCGAGGCCCCGGTCGACGGGACCGAGGCGGACGAGACCGACGCGGACGAGGCCCCGGTCGACGGGACCGAGGCGGACGAGACCGACGCGGACGAGGCCCCGGTCGACGGGACCGAGGCGGACGAGACCGACGCGGACGAGGCCCCGGTCGACGGGACCGAGGCGGACGAGACCGACGCGGACGAGGCCCCGGTCGACGGGACCGAGGCGGGCGAGACCGAGGCGGGCGAGACCGAGGCGGGCGAGACCGAGGCGGGCGAGACCGAGGCGGGCGAGACCCCGGCCGAGGCGATCTCCTCAGGCATCCTCTAGAGGCGGAGCGACGGCGCGGTCACGCTCTGCGTCTTGTGTCGCGGGTCCGGCTGAGGGAGCGAGTCGTACCTGTGACGTCTTGGGCTCCGGTCGCCGGCTCACAACAGTGGCCGGGGAACCAAGACCTCGCCTGGCGTGTTCTGGTCTTGCCTTGAGGCGCCCCGAAGCTGAGAACCCGGCCTATGCGTTCTTCTCGGGTTCTCCTGATCAGGTGCCAGCGGACGGCAGGAGTACCTGATCCCATCAGGCCTTGGATGGGGACCACCCCCCGATCACCGAGGATGGTTCCGATCGAGGGCCTGGCCTCGGACGTTGCGTGATATCTCGACCATCGGCGTACCGCGGGGTCGGGTCACCATCCCGGTCTCGATCGACCTGCGGGCCGCGAGCGGGAGGTCACTGCGCCGCAGCCCGAGGTCGGTGCCGTTGGTGCTGCTCGCTTCGACCGCGATCAGAGCTCGGGGCCTTGCGGGCGCGGGGCGGCGGCGACCCGGGGCTCCGAGACCAACGTCAACGTCCTCAAGCCTGAGAGCACCTCGGGCGCTGAACACACGAGGTCGACGTAGCCTCATTCGTGGACTCAAACGCAGTCGCCTCCGTATGTGACGGCGTGTATCGGAGGGACCCGCCGAGGTGCACCGTTGGACGCGCAGAGCACACCGCTGACGGTCAGGCATTTACTTGTGATGGGTAGGTCTCGGGTTCGACTCCCGAAGGCGGCTCCGCGGATCAGAGACTGTTTCTGTCGTCGGGCGCAGGCCTCTGACCGATCTTTGTAGCGCCTCCTGCCCTCCAGGGGTCGTACTCTCCGCCTCTGGTCTCTTGACCACACTGTTCCCGGTGCCCCCGCCCATCCACGGCGACGTCGCGACCCTGCCCGCACGAATGTTCCCGGATCTGTGCGGCGGCGCTGCATGCCCGCCGCATCTACCCCGCGCCGCTCGGAAACGGCATTCAGGGAACTCATCGCGTGTGTCGAGTTCGGTGACCGCCTCAGCAGCGACGCCGATCTCTTGGTGTCTCTTGTGCGCCAGTGTCACCATCGTGGGCGGTCACCATCGTGGCGCGGCATCCTGTTCTGTCCGCGTGGGTGCGGCCACGCCGGAGAGCGCCAGGTGCCGACCGGACGCCGTGGTTGATCGCGGCTGCTGATCATTCGCCTACTCCGCGAACTCCTCGCCCACTTCAGGTGGGCAATCTACCGAGTCATCGACTTCGAATGTGCTCCACGACTCTGGCGAGCTCCGCCGATGGAGAGAAGTCGATGTACTCGCAGTCCTCGAGAGCCTCCGGGGCATGGCCCGGTGGCCAGTAGAATGCTTGCCCGGCGGCATAGTCGTAGTGGCCGTCCGAGGTGTGCATCCGGAGCAGCCCGGAGATCATGTAGCCCCAGTGCGGACATGGGCACCGGTCGCCGGGCAGGCCGACGAGCACGGGGCGTAGATCCGTGCCCTTCGCGAGCCGAAACCACCCAGCGGTGAGTTCGCCCACCTCAGCGGCACGTACCTCGACCCCCTCCGCTTCGAGGGCGACCGGCATCTTCGCATGATCAATCGCTTCCATCGTCTACTCCTTCGTCTGTAGGGGCGCGTCGCTCTGAGCTGCCTCGAAGGCAGCGTGGGGACGGCGCGCATCATTTCGCCAGGTAGCTGGCAGACCGTGCGGACGCCGCGCCGCACGCGAGCAGAAACGCTGGTGCGGCTGTGTCGCTGACGATGATTGATAGCCTGGCCTTCCGGAGAATGATCGCCCTCCACCCGGTCGCACGACGCCGTGAGCATTGTCGAACCCAAACTCGATGACCTGCTCGCGTCTATACGCACTTCCCGCACGTCCGGCCGCTCCCGTAGGGCGGTGGCGAGCGACATCCGGCGCACGCCCTTCGTCTTCGATCAAGCCGTTGAGGAGATCGCTAGCGCTGGGTAACTACCTATGTTCGGACGGATACAATGTCGCCACTCAAGAATCGCATGCGTGCCTGTGAATGGTTGCGATCAGTAGTACAAGGCGGGACAGTGGTGCGCCTCGTTGGAGGAGGACGATATGTCCATCGCCTTGATCACCGGCGCCAGTCGCGGCATCGGCCGCGCCATCGCTGTCCACTTGGCTCGGCACGGCTTCGAGGCGTACGCCTCGATGCGCGACCTCGGCGACGCTGCCCCGTTGGTCCAGCTCGCTGAGGCTGAGGGCCTGGCACTGCACCCGATCACTCTCGACGTCACCGATGACGCGTCGGTGCGGTCGGCGGTCGAGCACGTTCTCGAGCGCACTGGGCAGATAGACGCGCTGGTGAACAACGCAGCGATCGCCCGATTCGCTCCGATCGAGCACACCACCCCCGCGGCCCTGGCCGGTGTGCTCGACACGAACCTCATCGGCGCCCTCCGAACTGCGCAAGCCGTGCTCCCGACGATGCGTGCCCAGGGCCGCGGCACGATCGTCAACATCAGCTCCGTCGCCGGGCGCGTCGCCCCGTTCTGCTTCGGGTCCTATGTGATGGCCAAATGGGCGCTCGAGGCGGCGTCAGAGATGCTGGCCCAAGAGGTCACGGCGCTCGGCATCCGGGTCGCGCTCATCGAGCCCGGGTTCCATGCCACACGGATGCTCGACGACGCCACCCAAGGCATCGGCATCGATCCCGGCTCGGCGTACGCCGATGCCGAGCGCCGTACGGTCGCCCTGTTCGCGGCCAGCAAGCAGACCGCCGCCGACCCGCAACGTGTGGCCGAGACCGTGGACGAGGCAATCACCACTCAGACGCCCCGGTTCCGCTACCCCGTCGGTGTCGACGCTGACGTCTTCCTCGGCGGGCGGGCCCGGATGGCCGACGAGGACTGGGTCGCATTGGGCCGGCGTATGACCGACGAGGAGTACTTCGCGGAGTTCGCCGCCCGCTTCCCGGCCCCGGTCCCGGTCTGAACTCAACCAACGCGGCGTCCTCGAGTGGTCTTCCGAGTGCACGGAGGCGAGATGGGTCCACCACCAGAGCTGCTGGCGGGGCGCCTCTCCGCGGGCCGTCCGGGTCTCGACCCCTGTGCCCCCGCCTCGTCGGGTGGACCCCCGGGCGCCGGCGATCCTTGGAGGGATCCCTGTGGAACACGAGACGTTCCAGCCACCCAACGAGGGGACGTGGGAGCTCGACACCGCCCACAACAGCCGACCGATCACCTGGTTCACGCGGTCCGCGCTGGTCTCCGGCTTCCCGCGCGGGTTCGCGGAGGGGCTGGCGCGCTACGGGCTGTTGCTCGGCCGCTACGACGTCGCGGTGATCGGCGGGTTCATGTACGCCCAGCGCCTCCCGTTCGGCTTCGGTGGGACAGCGACTCCCGAGCAGATGCGGGCGCGGATCGCCACGTCGGCCCGCGCTTTCACCGAGCGGTTCTGGCGGGAGGACCTCGCCCGCTGGGACGAGGTGGTCAAGCCCGGGGCGGTCGCTGCGCACCTGGCCGTGCAGGCGGTCGACCCGACGGAGCTGTCGGATGACGAGCTGGCTGCGCACGTAGAGCGGTGCCGAGACCACCTCGAAGCGATGTTCGAGCTGCACCATCGCTACAGCGCGCCATCGCTCATGCCCACCGGAGACTTCCTCTCCAGTGCCCTGGAGTGGACCGGTGCGACTGCCGGGGAGCTGATGGGGTTGTTGCGTGGTACCTCGGCCATCTCCACCGGGTTCGCCACCGCGGAGCTCGACGCCTTGGCGGATGCTGTCGCCGCGTCCGAGAGCGCGCGAGCGATCCTCCTGTCGCGCGACGACCCGGCGGCGTTGCTGGATTCCCTCACGACCGACCCCGTCGCCAGCCCGGCCGCGCAGGCATACCTCGACGCGGTCCGGTACCGGTCGGTCGGCTACGACGTAGGGGAACCGTCGGCGGGTGAGCTGCCGGCGATGGAGGTCGGGGCGATCCGGGCGGCCGTCACCCACCGCAAGACCGGTCCCGGCGACGACGGGGACGCCGCGCTGACCGCGATCCGCTCGCGGGTGCCCGCTGAGCACCTCGCCGAGTTCGACGATCGTCTGCACGAGGCGCGGCTAGCGAACCGGCTCCGTGACGAGCGCGCCACGTACTCCGACGGGTGGGCCGTGGGCCTTGCCCGCCGTGCTCTGCTCGAGACCGGACGCCGGCTGGCCGCTCGGGGCGCGCTCGCCGATCCGGAACATGCTGTCGATGCGAACGCGGCGGAACTCGCGGCGCTGCTGCGGGGCGGACCGGGTCCGGCGGCGGACGAGGTGGCCGCGCGCTTCCGCCGGCGCACGACGAGGACCGTCGACGACGCGCCACCGCTGATCGGGCCGCCGCCGTCATCGCCCCCGCCACAGGAGGAGCTCCCGGAGCCGGCCCGGCGCGCCTCGCTCGCGGTGGACGCCGCGATGCTCAACCTGTTCGCCGTCCCGGACATCCCGAACTCCGCGACGACGGTCCGTGGGCTCGCGGTCAACACCGGCATCTACGAGGGGCCGGCCCGCCTCATCGTCGACGGCACCGACTTCGAACACGTGCGGCAAGGAGACGTGCTGGTCACGCGGATGACCTCGCCCTACTTCACCGTTGTCCTGCCATTGCTCGGAGCGATCGTCACCGACCGGGGCGGCCAACTCAGCCATGCCGCGATCGTTGCGCGCGAGTACGGGATTCCGGGCGTTGTCGGGACCCGCGAGGCAACCCGGCTGATCCCTGACGGTGCCCGTGTGCAGGTGGATGGAACGACTGGCGAGGTGCGGCTAGTGAACTGAGGTGTCATGAGCCCGCTGACCCCACTCGTCGAGGCCACCGACCCTTCTGCGTTCGGCGGCAAGGCGGCGTCGCTCGGGATCGCCGCCCGCGCGGGGCTGCCCGTGCCGGCCGGATTCGCGTTGACCGTGGACGCCGTGGAGGGGGTGATCCGCGCGGACCCTGACGTCCTCTCGAGGCTGCACGCGGCCTGTGCCGGTGTCCACCCGCGGGCAGTGCGGTCGAGCGCGGTCGGGGAAGACTCCGGTGCGGCCAGCTTCGCCGGCGCCCACTGCACCATTCTCGGCGTTCGGCGTCCCGATGCCGTCATCGCGGCCGTCCGAGATGTGCACGCCTCCGGTGCTGCGCCCGGCGCTCGCGCTTATCGCAGCCGGCTCGGCCTCAGCCCGTGCCGGATGGGCGTGGTGATCCAGGACCTCGTGCCGGCGGAGGTGGCCGGGGTGCTGTTTACCCGCAACCCGGTGACCGGCTCTGCGGAGCGAGTGGTCGAGGCGAGCTGGGGCCTGGGCGAGGCTGTGGTCGCCGGTCTGGTCGTCCCGGATCGCTACCGGCTCGACACCTGCGGCCGAGTGATCGAGCGCTCGTGCGGGGAGAAGGATCTCGCACTTCGTGCCCGTTCGGGCGGGACTGAGCAGGTCGCGGTCGTCGGCCCGGCCGTGCACACTCCTTGCCTGGACGACGCGCAGCTGGCCGCGCTGCACGCCCTGGCCGAAGCCTGCGACACCGTCTACGAGTCGAGCGAGCACGACATCGAGTTCGCCGTGTTCGACGGCACGGTGTTCCTCCTGCAGCGGAGACCGATCACCGGTGGCTGAGCCCGGAACGCGGCGCGCGCTCGGGGCGGCCCTGCTCGCCTCCTCGCTGCTCCCGCTGAACTCCACCATGATCGCCGTGGCTTTGCCGGACATCGCCCGGGAGTTCTCCCGGGCACCGGGAACTGTGGCGCAGGCCGTCGTGGCGAGTTACCTCGTGGCCGCGCTCGTGCTGCAGAGCCCGGGCGGGAAGCTCGGCGACCGCCTGGGGCATTGGCGAATCCTCGCTATCGGTCAGGTGCTGACGGTCATCGGTGCCCTCATCGGGGTCCTGGCCGACGGGCTCGGCATGCTTGCTGTGGCCCGCGTGCTGATGGCCGCCGGTGGGGCCGCGATCGTGCCGGCAACGGTGGCCCTGCTGCGAATCGAACTCCCACCGCAGCGCCGCGGCCGTGCCTTCGGCCTGTTCGGTGCGGTGATGTCGCTGGCGGCCGGTGTCGGGCCTCTCGTCGGCGGCGAACTCGTCCGCGTCCTCGGCTGGACCAGCATCTTCGCGGTCAACCTGCCGGTGATCGGCCTCTCGGCGCTGCTCGCGGGAGGGAACAGACGACCGGCCAAGTCGCAGAACCGGTCGTGCTTCGACCTGGTCGGCGCGGTCCTGCTCACGACGACATTGAGCGCGCTCGTCATGGGTCTGGAGGTCGACGGGGTGATCGCCTCGGTCCTCCTCGGTGCTTGCGCTTGCCTGCTCGCGCTGTTCGTGTGGTGGGAGCGTCGGGCCGAGGACCCCGTCGTGGCCTTCACGCTGTTCAGATCGCTGCCGTTCACGGCCGGGTCGCTACTCGTGGCTCTGCAGAACCTGGTGGTGTACACGCTGCTGTTTGAACTGCCGCAGGTGCTCAACGCGCTGCTCGCCGTCGGCGCTGCCACCGTTGGCCGGCTCCTCGTCGCAATGACGGCCGCGACGATTCTCGCTTCCGTGGCCGCCGGACGGCTCACCGACCGGATCGGGCCGCGACCGGTCGCGGTCGCCGGTGTCGTTGCCTGCCTCGTCGCCGTGGGCCTGCTGGCGGCGAACGATCTGTCGTCGCTGCGACCGCTTGTCCTGCCGCTCGCGCTGGTCGGTCTCGGTCTCGGGTTGGCGACCCCTGCGGCACAGAGTGCCTCGCTCGCCTCCATCCCGCGTGAGCGCAGCGGCGCCGCAGCCGGCATCGGCTCAACCATGCGCTACCTCGGAGGGATCGTCGGGGTCGCGCTCCTCGGACGCCTGGTCGATCCCGCCGGCAACAGACCCGCAGTCCTCGGCGAGCACCGGACCGTCCTCGCCGTCTTCGCCGCGGCGCTGGTTGCAGGCCTTGCCTGCGCGATGGCCTTGCCTGGACGGTCTCTGGACTCGAGCAGGGCCCCGTTGTCCGGCGGTTCGTGACGGGTCGTGCCGTGGCCATCTCGCTGCTCCATGGCGGCCGAGGGCGCTTGACCGTTCACGCAAGGGCTCGGACCGGCTGCGGGGCACCGACCTGGTGGCCGCCGCGGGGGCCTCTCATGTCCGGGTCCGCCGAGAGTCGTCGACGCGCCGCCTAGCGCCGGTGTGGCCTCCTTCGTGGCATCGAACGCAGTCGCCTGGGGAGCCGCGGTGTGCACAGGAGGTTCTCTCCTCCTCGGCGCCGCGGGACCAGCCAGGTGCGGAGATCGAACCGGACAGGGCCATGATCCCTCCGTGAGCAGCAACGCAGGCCCCGAGCGCGACTCCCAGTCCGTCGGGTCCGGGGAGGCTCCGGCGGACCTGTCCGTGGTCACGACGGGAGACGTGAGCTCCCGGGCCGGTCGGTGGCGGTGGCGGACGCCGGCGGTGCTGTACCGGTTGATCAGCACGCCCGCGCTGCGGGCGGTCCTGGGCTGGGACCTGCCCCGCTGGGACGTGCGGTGGGTCCCGGCGGGATCCGGCACCTGCCTCGAGGTCGGCAGCGGCGGCGGCTTCTACACCGGGCCGCTCGCGCGGCACCTTTCCCCGTCCGCAACGTTGCTCTCGTTGGAGCGCCACCACGGCAGCCTGACGGCCCTGCGGAGCCGGCTGGCCGACCGAGCGGGGCCCACCCTGCGCCAGGTGTGCGGCGACGGCACCCGCCTGCCGCTCGCGGCGGAGAGCGTGGACGTCGTGTTCCTCGGCTACTGCCTGGAGGAGATGCCCGATCCGTACCGTGCGGTCGCCGAGGCCCACCGCGTGCTGCGGTCCGGGGGCCGGCTGGTCGTGTTCCTGTGGCGCCCGGCGATCACCCGGCGACGGCGCGACCCCGTCCTCGCCCGCATGCACGAGCTCTTCGACATCGAGCGGGAGCGGTTCGGACCGCAGAACATCCGGTTGTGCCTCCGCCGGCCCGGCCTCGAGCCCGACCCCGCCCACGCCTCGCCGGTGGCCTCGACGGCCGGCAGAGCAGGACGGGGCTGATCCGGTCACCGGCGCAGCTCGGAGCTCGGTGAGCGGGCGGCAGCGGTGACCCTCGGGCTGGTGGCGGCGCTCGGGGTCGGGGGCGGCCTGGGGCTGCTGGGCGTGGACCCGGCGGGCGCCCTGGTCGCGGCCGTCGCCCTCGCGGCGGGCGCGCGGGACCGACAGATCGTGATCTTCGGGTTGGTCGTCCTCGTCGGCACCACCGTCTTCGGCGTCGTCCTCACGGTGGCCGTCGGGGAACGGCTCGCACGGCTCGACTGGGCCTCGGTGCTGCCGAGTGGGGCCCTGCGTGCCGGGCTCGAAGCGGGCGCGGCGCTGCTGCTGGCGGCGTGGGCCGTGACGCGCGTCGTGCGCGGGAGCACCTCCTCCGAGCCCCGGGTCATGGGAGCGGGGGCGACCGGAGCCGTCGTGGCGGGCGTGCTGTTCATCGGCACCGCCGCCACCGACCCGTCGTTCGCGGCCCTGATCGTGCTGGCGGGGCGGGAGGCGTCGCCGACCGGCGTCGTCGTCGCGAACGCCGTGTGGACGGTGGTCAGCCAGGCACCGCTGTTCGTGGTCGTCGTGGCGGTCCTCCGGGGACGACACCGGGCGGCGGTCGACACGCTGCAGAGCCTCCGCGAGCGGTGGGCGCCGCGCGTGCGGGTCCTCGTCACCGTCGCGCTCGGTCTCGGCGCGCTGGTGCTGCTGGTCGACGTGCTGAGCTGGGCCGCGGGCTCCTTCCTCATCGGTCGCTGACGCCCGATTCTCGGGGCCCGACCCCGACGCGCGGCGGGACGGAGAGGCCCAGCCTCGGGTCATGGACGACGGTCACGTGGTGGTGTGCGGAGCGGGAGTGGTCGGGCTCGCGCTGGCGACGATGCTGGCGGGAGAAGGCCGGTCGGTCACGGTGCTGGAGACCGACCCGGCGCCCGCGCCGAGCGGTGCCGACGCGGCGTGGTCGGGATGGTCCCGGCACGGGGTGGCGCAGTTCCGTCAGCCGCACGGCGTCTTCCCCCGGTTCCGTCAGGTCTGCGACGAGGCCATCCCGGGACTGACCGACGCGCTCCTCGCCGCTGGCTGCCGAGCTTTCGATCCCCTCGACACCGCCCCGCCGTCCCTCGGCGACCACGACTCCCGGCCCGGCGACGACCGGCTCCGGTGGGTCACCGGTCGTCGGCCCGTCATCGAGGCCGTGCTGGCGGCGCGGGCCGAGCAGCAGCCCGGGGTGACGGTCCGGCGCGGTGTCCGGGTCATCGGCCTCATCGAGGGAGCCCGCGCGGAGGACGGCGTGCCCCGCGTCGCCGGCGTGGTCACCGATGACGGGGAGCAGCTCCGGGCCGATCTCGTGGTCGACGCGATGGGGCGCCGCACGCCCTCGGACGCCTGGCTCGCGGACCTCGGCGCCGCCCCACCGCAGCGGACGGCCTCGGACAGTGGCTTCGCGTACTACACCCGCTACTTCTCCGGGCCGCTTCCCGCCTGGCGGACCGGGCTCCTCGTGCCGTACGGGACGGTCACGCTCCTGACGCTCCCGTCCGACAACGACACCTGGTCGGTGACCGTGTTCGCCGGCTCCCGCGACGCCCCGCTGAAGAACCTGCGCGACTCGGTCTGCTTCGATCGCGTGCTGCACGGATTCCCCCTGCAGGGGCACTGGGTCGACGCCGCGGCCCAGCCCGGCGTGGCGGTCATGGCCGGCGTGCTCGACCGCGTCCGCTCCCTCGTCGTGGACGGCGCGCCGGTCGTCACGGGCTTCACCGCCGTCGGGGACGCCTGGGCCTGTACGAACCCCTCCGCCGGGCGGGGCATCAGCATCGGGCTGATGCACGCCCGGGTGCTCCGCGACGCCCTCCGCGAGCACCCCGACGACCCGGCGGCCTTCGCCCGGGCGTTCCAGCGACGCACCGACGAGAGCGTCGCGCCCTACGTGCACAACCAGCTGCACGCCGACCGCGCCCGCGTCGCCGAGATGGACGCCCTGCGCCACGGCGAACCGGCGCCCGCCGCCGATCCCGACGTGGCCGCCTTCGGCGCGGCGGCGATGGAGGACCCCGAGGTCTTCCGGGCACTCCTCGAGGTCATCCTGTGCCTCGCCCTCCCGGGTGAGGTCCTCTCCCGGCCCCACATCGCCGAGGCCGTCGCGCGGCGGCGCGGAGAGGTGCCCGCACCGCCCCCCGGCCCCGACCGACCGGGTCTGTTGGCGCTGATCGCCGCGTGACGAGAGGACTCAGGCGGCGGAGTCGTCCGTGCTGCGGGTGGTGAGGACCTTGCCGTCGGTGAAGAGGACACCGTCGGCGCACCGGGCCTCGACCGCGCCGGCGCCGAACTGCTCGGCGTAGAGCTGGGCGTACAGCCCGCCGCGCGCCAGCAGCTCGTCGTGCGTGCCCTGCTCGACCAGGCGGCCGCGGTCGATCGCGAAGATCACGTCGGCGGCCAGGATCGTCGAGAGCCGGTGCGCGATCGCGATCGTCGTCCGCCCGGACATCACCGTCTCCAGGGCCTGCTGCACCAGGCGCTCGCTGGTGGTGTCGAGCGCGGAGGTGGCCTCGTCGAGCACCAGGATGCGCGGGTCGGCGAGGATCACCCGGGCGATCGCGATGCGTTGCTTCTCCCCGCCCGAGAGGCGGTAGCCGCGTTCCCCGACGACGGTGTCGTAGCCCTCGGCGAGGCCCTCGAGGTGCTCGGCGATGTTCGCGGCCCGGGCGGCGGCGCGGATCTGCTCGTCGGTGGCGTCCGGGGCGGCGTAGCGCAGGTTCTCGGCGACGGTCGCGTGGAACAGGTAGCTCTCCTGGGTCACCATCCCGACGAGGCCGGGCAGCGAGGCGAGGGTGAGGTCGCGGACGTCGGTGCCGTCGAGACGCACCGAGCCGGCGTCGACGTCGTAGAGCCGCGGCACCAGCGAGGACAGCGTGGTCTTGCCCGCCCCGCTCGGGCCGACGACCGCTGCGAGCTGACCGGGCTCGATGCGCAGCGAGAGGTCCTCGAGCGCCCACGGGCCCGGCTCGGACGGGCGCCCGGGCTCGGCGTCGACGGGGTAGCGGAACCAGACGTCGCGGAACTCGACCTCGCCACGCGCGTCCGCCTTCGCCAGGGGGCGCGCGTCGGGCCTGTCGCGCAGCTCCGGGACGAGGTCGAGGTACTCGAAGATGCGCCCGAAGAGCGCCAGCGACGTCTGCACGTCGAGCGACACCCGCAGCAGGTTGACGATCGGGAACAGCAGCCGCGTCTGCAGCGTGGTGAACGCGACGAGCGTGCCGGCGGAGATGCCGGCGTCGCCGCGGGCGGCGAGCAGGCCCGCCACCAGGTAGACCACGGCCGGGATGAGCGCGAAGAAGCCGGTGACGACGGCGAAGAAGGACTGGCCGCTCATCGTCTGGCGGATCTGCAGGGTGGTCTGGCGGTCGTTCTCCGAGCTGTACCGCGCGACCTCGTGCTCCTGGCGGCCGTACACCTTGGCCAGCAGGACGCCGGAGACCGACAGCGTCTCCTGGGTGATCGCGCTCATGTCCGACAGCGAGGACTGGGTGCGCGCCGCGATCTTCCGCCGCACCCGCCCGACCCGGATCTGCAGCAGGAGGAACACCGGCAGCAGCACGAACGCCACCAGCGACAGCTGCCACGACAGGGCGACCATCGCGATGACCGAGGCGACGACGGTGACGACGTTGCCGAGGATCGACGACGCTGTGTCGGTGACGACGGACTGGACGCCGCCCACGTCGTTGTCCAGCCGCGACTGGATGGACCCCGTGCGGGTGGAGGTGAAGAACCCGAGGTGCATCCGCTGCAGGTGGGCGAAGAGTCGGTCGCGCAGCGACTGCATGACGCGGTTGCCGAGCACGGTGGTCAGGTAGGTCTGGCCGATCCCGATCACCGCGGAGACGGCGGCGATCGCGATCATCGCGCCGACCAGGGCGCTCAGCAGCCCGATCCGGGGCCCTCCCGGAACGAAGAGGGCGTCGTCGAAGACGCGCTGGGTGAGGAACGGCGTGACCACGCCCAGCGCGGAGGTCACGAGGATGGCGAGCGCGATGAGCACCAGGCGCCCGCGGTAGGGGGCGAAGAGCGCGACCGCCCGCCGTCCGGTGGTGTCCTTGACCGAGGTCCCGGTCGGTGTCGAGGGCTCGGCGGTGGCCTCGTCCCGGCGCTGCGCCATCTGCCCTCATCTCCGGTCGGCGAACGTCACTCTGCACCTCGCACGGGGGCGGTGTCGAAACGAGGGTGGGTGCGTTCGTCGCCAGGGTGAGGGACCGGCACCGGGCCGGTCGCCCCGCCCGAGGGAGGCACCCCATGACCGCGACCTACACCTTCGACGTCTTCTCCAGCCTCGACGGCTACGGCTCCTACGGAGGCGACGGCGACTGGGGCGGCTACTGGGGCAAGCAGGGCCCCGAGCTGCTCGAGCACCGCCTGGCCTCGTTCGGGGGCGAGCACCGCATGGTGTTCGGTGCGACGACGTTCCGGCAGTTCGTGGCGATGCTGTCCGAGAGCACCGAGGAGTCCGAGGTGCGCGACCCGTGGGTCGACCGGATGCGCATCATGCCGATGACGGTGGTGTCCTCGACGCTGTCCGGCCCGCTCGACTGGCCGGACGCGACCGTCGTGGGCGGCGACGCCGTCGACGTCGTCCGGCGGCTCAAGGAGGAGTCCGACGTGCCGTTGCGCTCGCACGGCAGCCTGTCGCTGAACTGGGCGCTCATGGCCGCCGGCCTGGTCGATCGCCTCCAGATCACGGTCTTCCCCGTGATCACCGGGAGGACGGGGACCGACCCCGTCCTCGGCGGTGCGGACGACTTCGACCTCGAGCTGCTCGAGCGCCGGACGCTCGACGGCGACATCCAGGAGCTCGTCTACCGGCCCACGCTGCACCGGCCCGGGCGCTGACTCGGACCGGGTCGCTCAGGCGCCGCGGCTCCGGGCGAAGGCCTCGGGATCGGGAGCGGGGCGGTGCTCCCACCCGGAGTCACGGAGCTCGGAGAGCCACGTCTCGGACGCGATGACCGGCAGGATGCCGAGCCAGGTGTCGGTCATGCGCTCGAAGTAGGTGGGCGAGCCGACGATGGTCTCGGCGAACGCGTAGTGGCCGGACGCGGCCGCCACCACGAGTCGGCTCACGCGGTCGGGTTGGGTCTCGGGGCGCAGCAGGCCCTGCTCGAGCGCGGACCGCAGGCGCGCGGCCGTGCTCTGCGCCCAGTCGCCGTACCAGGCGCGTTGCCTGTCGGCGAACTCCGCGGCCCCGGCCATCGCCCGGCACCCACCCCGCACGACGATGTCGTGGGTCCACCGGCTGACGTAGGAGTCGGTCTCGACGAGGAGCGTCCGCAACGGGTCGAGGCCGCGATCCGCGATCATGCTGCGCACCACGTCCCAGGACTCGACGACCTCGTCCATGAGGACGGTGGCGAGCTGCTGCTTGGAACGGAAGTGGAAGTAGAGGGCGCCCTTGGTCCGCCCGGAGGCGGCGAGGATGTCCGAGAGCGAGGCCGCGTCGTAGCCGCGCTCGTCGAACACCCGCGCGGCCTCGACCAGCAGGGCCTGGCGGGTCGTCCGGCCCCGCTTCTGGGGCGACGAGCCGGAGTCGGACCACCCGGCGACCGGGACGTCCCACCAGGTCGCCACGCCCACGTTCATCGCGCTCACCCTCCCGCGGCTCCACCCGAGACCGCTGGAGGACCTGACGGTAGCGCTCCGCCGCGTCCGGTTCCTGGGGCATCGGTGGAGAGCAAGTGTCTCTCGGTGAGCGGTACCGCCCGGCCAGGAGGACCTACTCCACCTGTTCGGCCCAGCGGTCGCGGGAACGTTGCTACAGCGCGTCGCGCGCACCGTTTGACGCATCCGGGGTGCCCGGGAACATCCCCGGGCCCCGCACCGTCACAGCGGCATGGAACGCGTGATGCCGGCCCGGCCCGGCACGTGGGCACCCACGCCCCGCTGGGTGCCGCGGGCACCTGCGGGGCTGGCCGACCTCGGAGAGCTCGGCGAGCCCTGGGCGGCGAGCGCCTGGCACCATGCCGTGGCGATGGCGTGGGGGTGGAGGGGCGAGCCGACGGCGACGTCGGGCTGGGGCTACCCGCCGCCCACGGCGTACCTGCCGGTTCCGGCGCCGAGAGCGGCGCCCGTCCCGGTCCCGGCACCGCGCCGGGAACCGGTCCGGCAGACGGTGCCGCGCTGGCTCCCGACCCGGCCGATCGGGACCGCGCCCGCCTGAGGTCGCGCAGGTCAGAGCCTCGACGCCGCCCCCGACGGCGGCGTCGTGGCGGTCAGCGTCGGGGCGGGGGGTCGACCACGAGGAGCCCGACGGCGCGTCCGAGACCGAGCATGCCGAGCAGCTCGGTGCAGTCCTCGACGCCGGTGGCGTGGGACGCGACGACGCGGGCGGCGGTGCGCTGGTCGTTCTGGTGCGCGGCCTGCGCCACGTCGTGGGCGTCGGTCACGCGGTTCGCCGTGGGTGTGGACTTCGGTCCGGCTCTCACTGGGCACCGCCCTGGGCGATGGGCGAGGCCGTACCGGCGCTGCGGCGTGGTGACGTGACGGTCATGAGGCTCCCTCGGTGTCGGGCACCGGCGTGGTCGCGCCGAGGAGCTCGCTGCCCTTTCATCCGTCCCGAGAGGCGACATCCGGAGCTGTGCTCCGGGCCGGGTCAGCCAGGAGCTTACCCCGGGGTCACGCGGCGCTGATCTCCAGGCGGACGTGGGTGCCGTCGACGCCGGTCCAGAAGTGCAGCACGTCGCTGAGCTGCCGGGCGAGCCAGACGCCGCGTCCGCGGACCGAGCGGACGTCGGGGCGACGGAGCCCGGGCGTCGTGGTGGTCATGTGCCCGGCGTCGTGGACCTGGGCGACGACCCGGCCGGGCCGCGTCCACCAGGACAGCGTGCCGCGGCCGGGACCGTGCTCGATGCTGTTGCTCACCAGCTCGCCGATCGCGAGGACGAGCCCGTCGACCTGCTCGTCGCTCAGCCCGGCCTCCTCGCCGTGCCGCCGCGTCGCCGTCCGGACGCCGCGCAGGGCGGTGACGCCCTCGAACGTCGCGAGGTGGTTCGGCGGCCCGAGCGGCGGTGCGGGCGGGGCGGGGACGGACGCGAGGACCTGGTCCGGGGTGCGGTAGCGCGGGTTCGGGCTCGCGGAGGAGCCGTTGAAGAGCTCGGGATGGTTCCAGTACAGGTAGCGCTCGGTGTCCTCCGAGGCGCCGGCGGCGTCACACAGGCAGACCAGGGTCACCGGCAGGCCGGTCAGGGCGAGGTTGCAGCTCGCGTCGACGACGCTCCAGAAGTCGGGTGCCGACGAGCGCGGCCCGGGCCCGCCCACGGTGCTGCTGTCGCTGAGGACGAGGGCGGCGCGGCCGTCCGCCGTGAGCTCCCGGAGCCGGTCGGCCCGCCGCGAGGCCGTCGTCTGCCCGCTGTAGCTGTAGGGCTGCGCCGGCTCGCCGAAGACGACGTCGTCCGCCGCGCTCCCGAGCCGGCGTTCGAGGGCGCTGCGAGCGGGGTCGTCGACGGCGGCCCAGACGAGGTCGCCCCGCGTGAGCGCCTCGGTGAGCATCGGCTCCAGCGTCGCGACGAGGCCGTCGACGTCGTGGAAGAAGACCGCGAGGTGGCGGAAGGGGTCGGATGCCGTGCTCATGATGTCGGTTCCTCCCGGTCGAGGACCTCGAGACGGTCGGTGATCCCGAGCATGTCGAACATGCGCCGGGTCTGACCGTGTCCGAGACGCACCGCGAGGCGGCGGTTCTCGTCGTCGGCGACGCCCTGGGCCAGCAGCACCAGGCGCACCCCGCAGGAGTCGACGTACTCGAGCGCGGCGAGGTCGAGGACGAGCACCGCCGGGGCCTCCGCCTCGGCCGCGGACACCTCGTCCTGGGCGGTCGGCAGGGTGTCGTTGTCGAGCTCCCCGGACAGGGCGAGCTCCAGGCGTCCGTCGAGGGACGTGCGGGCCACCCGCACGACGGCGGCGTCCTCGCTCATGGCGCCGCCCGGATCACGAGGAGGGCGACGTCGTCGCGGAGCTTGCCGTCCTGGAACCCGGAGACCGCGTCGAGGACGCCGTCGGCGACGGTGTCGGCCGACGTGTCGGTGAAGGACGCGACGAGCGACGCCAGCCGCTCGGGCCCGAAGAACCCGTCGGGTCCGCGGGCCTCGGTGACGCCGTCGGTGTAGAGCAGCAGGGCGTCGCCGGGAGCGAGCCGGACGTCGGCCTCGACGAGCTCGGGATCGGGGTAGATGCCGACGAGCGTGCCGGGGACGTCGAGCCACTCGACGTCGTCACCGGAGCCGCCGCTCTTCGGCGGGGCGTGCCGCAGGACCACGCCCGGCGGGTGCCCGCCGTTGACGAGGGTGATCGTCACCCCGTCCGGATCGACGGTCAGGGCCCCGTGGACCATCGTCGCGAACCGGGCGCGGGAGCCGCCCTGGTTCCGCAGCATCGCGGCGTTGACCCGGCGCACGACGTCCGCGGGCCCGAACCCGTGACGCACCTCGGCCTGGACGGTGTGGCGGATGAGCGAGGTGAGCGCGGCGGCCTGTGGGCCCTTGCCGCAGACGTCGGCGACGGTGAGCGCCCAGCGCCCGCGCTCGGGGTCCTCGTGGACGTCGTAGAGGTCGCCGCCGACGTAGACGTCGGTGAGCTCCGGATCCGGCGGCCGGTAGCGCCCGGCGCACTCGACGCCCGGCACGTGGGGGAGCTCGCTGGGCAGCAGCGCCGTCTGGAGCGTGCGGGCGACCATGCGCTGCTGCTCGTAGAGGGCGGCGTTGTCGAGGGCGACCGCGGCGGTGGCGGCGAGTTGGCCCACGAACGTCAGGTCCGCCTCGGTGAAGCGCTCCCCGGACTCCGCGTGCACGAGTGTCAGGGCACCGAGGCTGCGCCCGCGCACCAGCAGCGGCACGACGATCGCCGACCGCAGGCCGATCGCCCGGAGCAGCTCGAGGTGCGTCTCGTCGCGGGCGGAGGCGACGAGCAGCTCGTCGGGCACGTCCTCCATGACCACGGGTACCCCGCTGCGGGCGACGTCGATGGCGCCGCCGGGGGCGTCCGGGTCCGGCGGGTAGCGCCGCTCGAGCTCCTCGATGAACGCGATCTTCGCGGGATCGAGGTGGGCGACGGTGACCCGCTCGACGCGCGACCCGCGGACGAGGTGCACCGCGGACCAGTCGGCGACGCCCTTGACGACGAGGTCGCCGAGCTGGCGCAGGCGCTCCTCCACCGACAGCGGCGCCTCCATCAGCCGGCTCGCCTGCGCGAGGAACGCCATGCGGTCCCGTTCGCGTTCGGCGGCGGCGCGGGCCTCGTGCTCGGCGGTGTAGAGCCGTGCGCGGTCGAGCGCCTGGGCGCACAGCGCGGCCGCGGCCATGAGGAACTCCCGCTCGGACGGGTCGAAGGCCCGGGGCTGGTAGAAGCTGAAGACCACGGCGCCGAGGTCGCGGTCCTCGACGAGCAACGGCAGACAGGCCGTGGCCTGGTGGCCCTCGGAGACCCCGATCGAGGCCATCTCCGGATAGCGCGCACGCCACTGCCCGGCGTCCTCCAGCCACACCGGTGTGCGCCCGAGGACGGCGTCCGACATCGGCCGCCCGCGCTGCAGCGGCACCCGGGTGAAGAGCAGGTGGGTGTCGCCCGGCCAGCCGTGGTGGTGCAGGGCCTCCATCACGTCGGAGCCCTCGGGGCGGCGGTAGGCGATGCAGGAGTCGGCCCCGATCAGCGCGGCCGCCGTGGTGGTGGTCAGGCGCCCGATCTCGGCGGGCGTCGCGGCGCGGGAGAGCTGCTCGGTCAGCTGCTGGAACCCGGCGGTCCGGGCGCGGGAGCGGTCGTCGTCGTCGGGGACCACGCGCAGCAGGAGCCCGGAGATGCGACCGGGACCGCCACCGAGGGGCGTGCAGCGGATGATGCGCCCTTCCTCGTGGGAGACCCGGCTCGCCTCGCCGGAGAGGTACGCGGTGTCGAGGGCGTCGACGAATCCCGGGAGCGCCTCGCGCATCGGCGTGTCGAGCCGGATCGAGCCCAGGACCTCGCGGCCGAGCGGGCTCAACGCCCCGAGGGCGTGGTCGTCGCCGGACGTCACGGCGAGCACGCCGGGAACTACGTGCAGTAGCTCTTCGGCGCCGATGTTCACCCGCAGGACCCTATAGCGGACGATGACCGGGGCACAGGGCCCTGATCGGTGACGAAGAGTGATCGTCACGTGGGCTCGGAAATTCCTCCCGTCCCGTGTCGATCGGCGCCCACGGCGTTCGACCCAGGGGTGAGAGGGTCCGACGGAGGCCCTGCCGACCAGGGGAGAGACCGATGAAGTACATGCTGATCATGCGGGCCACCGACGAGGCCTACGCGGCGATGGCGGATGTCGACATGACCGAGATGCTCGAACTCATGGGCCGGTTCAACGACGAGCTGATCCGGGCCGGCGTGCTGCTCGCCGCCGAGGGGCTCGACGACGCCTCGGACGGCGTGGTCGTCGACCACTCCTCCGAGCCGCCGGTGGTCAGCGACGGCCCCTACGGGGAGACGAAGGAGCTCTTCGGCGGCTTCTACCTCCTCAACGTGTCGTCCAAGGAGGAGGCCGTCGAGTGGGCGAAGCGCCTCCCGGGCGCCGGGAAGGGCTTCAAGACCGAGGTCCGTCGTGTCCCGACGATCGACGAGTTCCCGCAGGACAACGAGTGGATCCAGAGGGAGCGGGCGTGGCGCGAGGCCACGGGCCAGCTCTGAGCCCCGGACCCCGAGATGGACGACGCCACGAGCCGTGAGGCCGTCGCCGCCGTCTGGCGGATCGACTCCGCGCGGATCGTCGGTGCGCTCGCGCGCTACACGGGCGACTTCGCGCTGGCCGAGGACCTGGCCCAGGAGGCCCTGGCCGCGGCCCTCGTGACCTGGCCCCGCGACGGGGTGCCCGACAGCCCGGCGGCGTGGCTGCTCACGGCGGGGCGTCGCCGGGCGATCGACGCGTTCCGTCGCCGCTCGGCCCTCGACGACCGGTACGCCGCCCTCGCCCGCGACCTGGGGGAGGGCGGCGCGGTCGCGGGCGCGGCGCCCGCCGATCCGGGGGAGGTCGACGACGTGCTGTGGGACCCCGACCAGATCGACGACGACGTCCTCGCGCTGATCTTCGTCTCGTGCCACCCGCTGCTCTCGCGGGAGGCGCGGGTGGCGCTGACGCTGCGGGTGGTCGGCGGGCTCACGAGCGACGAGATCGCCCGCGCGTTCCTCGTCCCGACCGCCACCGTGCAGGCGAGGATCACGCGGGCGAAGAAGACGCTCGCGGCGGCCCGTGTGCCCTTCGGGGTGCCGCCGGCCGCCGAGCGCGTCGAGCGTCTCGGCACCGTGCTCAGCGTCATCTACCTGATCTTCACCGAGGGCTCCTCGGCCACCTCCGGCGACCAACTGGTGCGCCTCGACCTCGCGGGCGAGGCGCGGCGCCTCGCCCGCGTGCTGGCCCGGCTCGCGCCCGACGAGCCGGAGGTGCACGCGCTGGTGGCGCTGCTCGAGCTGACCGCGGCGCGCTTCCCCGCCCGGACCGACCCGGACGGCGAGCCGGTGCTGCTCGAGCACCAGGACCGGCGTCGCTGGGACCGGGCCGCGATCGGGCGGGGGCGGGCGGCGCTCGCGCAGGCGGAGGCGGCCGGGCGGGGCCTCGGCTACTACGGCTTGCAGGCCGCGATCGCGGAGTGCCACGCGGTGGCGGCGTCGGTCGACGAGACGAACTGGCCGCGCGTCGTGCTGCTCTACGAGGCCCTCGGACGGCTGGCGCCGTCCCCGGTGATCGAGCTGAACAGGGCGGTCGCGGTGTCCATGGCCGAGGGGCCGCAGGCGGCGCTGCCGATCGTCGACGAGCTCGTGAGCGCCGCGGCCCTCGCCGGCTCGCACCTGCTCCCGAGCGTCCGCGGTGAGCTGCTCACCCGCCTGGGACGCCACGACGGCGCGCGCCGGGAGCTGGCGCGCGCCGTCGAGCTGTGCGGCAACGAGCGTGAGCGGACGCTGCTGCGCCGCAAGCTCGCGGACCTGGAGTGACCCGTCAGACCTCTTCCACCGATCGGGTCGGGGTCTCCCGCCGCGCCGGCTCGCGGGTGGCGAACAGCATCAGCAGGGCGCCGATCGCGGCGAGCGCGCTCATGACCACGAAGCCGCTGGTGAACGTCCCGGTGGACGACACGATGAACCCCATGACGGCGGGCGCGACGATGCCGGCGAGCGCGAACGCGGCGTCGGCGAACCCGGCGGCGCTGCCGGGCTGACCCGGCTCCGCGTCGATCGAGGCGACCCACCAGATGCCGCCGGTGACGAAACCGAAGCCGACGCCGAGCGAGATGAAGACCAGCGCGACCGTCAGCGTCGGGTCGACGAACACCGGGATCAGCGAGGCGCCGGAGAGCAGCAGCGCGCAGCCCATGATCGTGAAGCGGCTGCGGATGCTCTGCGTGCGGCGGTAGACCCGGTCGACGAGGAAACCGCCGACCAGGGCGCCGACGACACCGGCGGCCCAGGGTGCGATCGAGAACGCGCCGACGGCCTTGATGGACAGGCCGTAGGAGGTGGAGAGGAACTGGGGCAGCCAGTACATGAAGCCCCAGAACATGAAGCCCCAGGAGAAGTAGCCGACCGCGACGATCCAGAGGTTGCGGTTGGTGAGCAGCGAGCGCCAGTCGACGCCGCCGGAGCGGTTCTCCGACTCCTCGATGTCCTGGCCGGCGGCGATGAACGCGCGCTCGGCCTCGTTGACCCGCGGCGACTCGGACGGGGTGTTGCGCAGCAGGCCGATGGCGACGGCGGCCCAGGCGATGCCGAGCACGGCCATGACCCAGAACATCCCGCGCCAGCCGACCACGCCGATGAGGTTGGTGAGGACGGGGCCGGCGATGAGCAGGCTGCCCGAGACCGCGACGCCGCCGATGAGGGCGAGCGCGAAGCCGCGCTCGGCGCGGGGCAGCCACCGGCTCACCGTGCGGGTGGCCGCCGGGAAGGCGGGCGCCTCCCCGGCGCCGAGGATGATCCGGATCAGCAGGAGGCCGACGAAGCCGCCCGCGAGCGGGACGAGCGCCGTGGCGATCGAGAAGATCGTGATGGCGACGAGCAGGACCTTCCGTGGCCCGTACTTGTCGACCAGCGGGCCGGACAGGAACGCGAAGACCATGTAGCCGATCGCGAAGGCGCTGGAGATGATGCCGTACTGCGCGGTGGAGATCCCGAATTCCTGCTGCAGCGGCTGGACCGCGTAGGAGACCGCCGACCGGTCGATGTAGTTGATGACGATGAGGACGACGATCAGAACGATCGTCGCCCACCGGAATCGGGTCTGCATCAGCGCACCTGTCGGTCGGGAATCGGCACCGGAATTGTTCCGCTTAGAGGAACGCTCCCGTCGTTACTCGTCCATCGAGGCTCCCAAGGCCGATGTTGCTGGTCAAGAGGCCAGTGCATGGTCGAGAGAACCGGTTCGCGCTTTGTTCCCCTGGCGGGAACGATGATCAGAGAAGTGCGCCCGTCCGGTCCATGAGATCGGCGACGCGACGGCCGCCGCGCAGTTCCCGCACGGCGTCGACGACGGCGGGGACGTCCTGCTCCGGCACCGAGCGCACGGCGTTCGTGCGGAACTTCTCGGCGACCTCGTCGTCGCCCAACGGCCGGTCGGGACCGCCCCGGTTGGCGACGATCCGCTCGGTCACCGACTCGCCGGAGTCGAGGCGCGCGGTGAGCACGGCGGGGAACTGGTGCGGGAAGATGGCGGTCGATTCCTCGTCGGCCACGCAGCGCACGCGTCCCGCGAGCGCGAGCCGGGCCGGGTCGGCCGCGGCGGTGTCGGTGAAGTCGTCGTGCGAGAGGCCGAGCCCGCCGCCGCCGAGCAGCGCGGCGGCCACGGTGTAGGGCCCGCTGAAGGCCGCGTGGTACCCGGATCGGGGCGCCGCCTTCTCCTCGGCGGGCTCGGCGATCGTGCGCAGGACGGGGGCGGGCGCGCCGAGCGTCAGCTCGACGACCCGCTCGGCGGTGATGCCGTCGGACCGCATCCGCAGCGCCGCGTCGATACCGGCGTGGGTGAAGTGGTTGCAGGGGTAGGGCTTGGTGAACACCCGCAGGGTCTCCCAGTGCTCGCCGAGATCGTCGGTGACGCGCTCGACGTGGGTGCGCTCGCCGCAGAAGGCGCGCAGGAACCCGAACCGGCCCTCGAGCACGGTCGGCGGGCCGGTGAGGCCGTGCCGCGCGAGGTCGGCCGCGGCGACACCCGCGTGGGCGGCCCAGCCGCAGTGCACCCGCTTCACGGTGCCGCCGGTGCGGTTGGCCTCGATGATGCCGGCGCCGGTGCTCGCGGCGATGCCGATCGCCGAGGTCAGACCCTCGGCGTCCAGCCCGCGCAGCATCCCGACGGCCACGGCCGCCCCGACGGCGCCGCAGATCGCGGTCGCGTGCTGGCCGTGCTCGAAGAAGACCGAGTTGCCCAGCTCCTCGTCGTAGCCCGCCATCCCGAGGCGGCAGGTCAGCTCGACCCCGACGGCCGCGGCGTCGAGGTAGGCGGTGCCGGACGCGCCGACGGCCTCGGCGGCGGCGAGCGCCGCGGGCAGGACCGCCGCCGACGGGTGCAGCACCGACGGCAGGTGGGTGTCGTCGAAGTCGAGGCTGTGGGCCAGCGTGCCGTTGACCAGCGCCGCCGACGGCGCGGGCAGGCGCCGGCCGTCGGCCAGCGACGTCGCGGCCGGCGTCCCACCCCACTCGGCGACGACGGCGGCGGTGACCCGCGCCGGCTCGGCGTCGCGGGCGGCGAGGCAGTTGCCGAGCAGGTCGGCGGTGCGCGCGACGAGGTCGTCGCGCAGCGCGTCGGGGGCTCCGTGCGCGGCGGTGCGGGCGGCGAAGGCGGCGAACTGCTGCGCGGGAGTGCCGGCCGGGCTCATGCCGCGACCACCGCCACGGGACGCACCGGCGACCCGGTGCCGCCGACGATGCGCAGCGGGGTGAGCACGAAGAGGAACTCGGTGAGCCCCTGCGCCGCGGCCTCCTCGAGCGCGAGGTGCTCGACGATGTGGATGCCGTGCTCGACGAGCAGGATCCGGTGCACGGGCAGCACGCGGTGCCCGTCGCCGGCCGGGATCTGCTCGAACGCGGTGGTGTCGGCGCCGGCGGCCACCACGCGGCGCTCGGCGAGCCACCGGGCGCCGTCCTCGGTGACCCCGGGGACGCCGGTGTCGTGCCCGAGGTAGGACGCGGCGTCGTCGAACCGGCGCGCCCACCCGGTGCGCACCAGCGCGACGTCGCCCGGACCGGGCTCCGCGCCGGCGCGGTCGGCGGCCGCGGCCAGGTCGTCGGCGGTGACGCCCTCGCCGGGGCCGAGCGCGTCGACCCCGCGCACGGCGGGGATGTCGAGCAGCACGCCGCGGGTGATCATCGCCGGGATGTGCTCGGCGCCGTGCTCGGTGTGCCGCCCGCCCTTCTGGGCGGCCTCGGCGTCGATCCCGCCGTGCAGGCAGCCGTCCTGGCTGACGTGGGAGAGCGCGTCGACGTGGGTGCCGACGTGCCCGCCGGTCACGACGATCTCGTTGGACGCGGAGCCGCCGTCGGGGCGGACCATGTCGCCGTGGCGCCGGATCAGGGTCATCCGGAACCCGGGGTGGTTCGGCGAGCACGGCATGCCGGTGAACAGCGGCTGCCCCAGCTCGACGGTGCGGGTGCCCGCGGTGACGGCGTCGATCAGGGCACGCGTGCCCGTGGCGGTCGTCATCGGTCCTCCTCAGTGAGGGTGTCGGGGAGGGTGTCGGGGAGGGTGTCGGCCTGCTGGAGCACGCGGTGGGCGCCGGCGACGACGGCGGGGTCGACGAAGCGGCCCCGCGCGTCGACCCACGCGCTCTCCCCGCGGCCGGTGGCGTCGGTGAGCGAGCCGAGCAGCGCCCGGGCGTCGGTCACCTCGTCGGCGCTCGGCGTGAACGCCCGGTGCACGGGCTCGACCTGCTTCGGGTGGATCACCGAGCGGCCGAAGAAGCCCTGGTCGCGGGCGTCGCGGCTGTCGCGCTCGAGCCCGTCCGGGTCGGCGAGGTCGGTCCAGACGCTGGTGATCGGGGCGGCGATCCCGGCGGCCCGGCACGCGACGACGACGCGCTGGCGCGCCCACGCCAGCGCGTCCGGGCGCCGGACACCGAGGTCCGCGGCGAGGTCGGCCTCGCCCAGCGACACGGCGACCACCGACGGGTGCGCCGTGGCCAGCGCGTACGCCTGCTCGACGCCGAGGGCGGTCTCCAGCAGCAGGTGCAGCGGCAGGCCCAGGCGCTGCGCGAGCCCCGCGACCGCGTCCGGGTTGCCGGCCTTGGGCACGCGCACGCCGTCGAGGTCGGTGCCGGCCAGGGCGGCGAGGTCGTCGGCGGACCAGGGGGTGCCGACGGCGTTGACCCGCACCCACAGGGGCTTGGTTCGCGGCACGGTCGCGGCCCGCACCGCGGCGTCGCGCGCGGACTCCTTCGCCTCGGCGGGCACGGCGTCCTCGAGGTCGAGCACCACGGCGTCGGCGGGCCCGGAGAGGGCCTTGTCCAGCAGCTCCGGGCGGTGCGCGGGTACGTAGAGCCAGCTCCGCGCGCGCCCCGGGCCCGTCACAGGGCGCCTGCCGCCCGCAGCTCCGCGAGCCGGTCGGCGTCGATCCCGTGGCGGGCGAGCACCTCCGCGGTGTGCTCGCCGAGGCGCGGGCCGGCGGTCCGGACGCGGCCCGGGGTCTCGGAGAGCCGGAACGGCACGTTCTGGAACCGGATCGGTCCGAGCTCGTCGTCGTCGACGGTGACGACGCTGCCGAGTGCGGCGTACTGCGGGTCGGCGAGGACGTCGGCGGCGGTGTAGATCGGGGCGACGGCGGCCTCGGCCTTCTCGAACGCGGCGACGACCTCGTCGCGGTCGCGCTCGGCGATCCACGCGCCGACGGCGTCGTCGAGCTCGTCGGCGTGCTGCGCGCGCTCGGCGCCGGTGGCGAACCACGGCTCGTCGATCAGCTCGGGACGGCCCACCAGCCGCATCACCCGCTCCGCGATCGACTGCGCGCTGGTGGACACCGCGACCCAGCGGCCGTCGGCGCACTCGTAGGTGTTGCGCGGGGCGTTGTTGGACGAGCGGTTGCCGTGGCGGGGCTGCAGCTCGCCGAGCTGGTCGTAGGCGATGAGCTGGGGGCCGAGCACGGTGAGCAGCGGCTCGATGATTGCCATGTCGAGCACCTGGCCGCGCCCGGTCTGCTCGCGGGCCCGCAGCGCGGTCATGATCCCGAACGCCGTGGTGAGCGCGGCGACGCCGTCGGCGAGACCGAAGGGTGGCAGCGTCGGCGGGCCGTCGGGCTCGCCGGTGATGGCCGCGAAGCCGCTCATGGCCTCCGCGAGCGTGCCGAAGCCCGGCCGCGAGGAGTACGGCCCGAACTGGCCGAAGCCGGTGACCCGCGCGAGCACGAGCCCGGGGTTCGCCCGGTGCAGCACCTCCGGCCCGATGCCCCAGCGCTCGAGCGTCCCGGGCCGGAAGTTCTCGATCACCACGTCGGCGTCGGCGGCCAGGGTGCGGAAGACCTCCTGCCCCTCCGGCGACGAGAGGTTCAGCGTGATCGCCTGCTTGTTGCGGCCGAGCATCTTCCACCAGAGGCCGACGCCGTCGCGCCGCGCGCCGTGGGTGCGCGACGGGTCGCCGCGCGGGTGCTCGATCTTGATCACGTCGGCGCCGTGGTCGCCCAGCATCGTGGCGGCGAGCGGCCCGGCGAAGAGGGTGGCGACGTCGAGGACCTTCAGTCCGTCCAGAGCGCCATCGGTCATGGGGTGTCCGTCCTTCCTGCTGCGCTACCGACCGGGGTGCGGCCCGGGTCGGCCCCGAGGCGCCGGGAGATCTGGGCGGCGACGGCCACGACCCGCGGGCCGAGCTCGGTCGCGACGGCGTCGGTCATCCGGTAGCGCGGGCCGCACACCGAGATGGCCCCGAGGACGTCGCCGCCGACGCCGAAGACGGGCGCGGCCACCGAGCCGGCGTCGGCCTGGCGCTCACCGGCCGAGACGGCCCAGCCGCGGGCGGCGATGTCGTCGAGCTCGGCGCGCAGGGCCACCGGGTCGACCGGGGTGTGCGGCGTGAGCGACTCGAGCCCCGCGGCGAGCACCTCGTCGCGGTGCTCGGCGTCGAGATGGGCGAGCATGCACTTGCCGGAGCTGCCCGCGTGCAACGGGAACCGGCGGCCCAGCTCGACGGTCATCTTGATCTCGTGCAGGCCCACGACCTGGTCGAGGTAGACGCGCCCGTGCGGCACCGGCGTGCTCAGCGTGGCCGTCTCGCGGGTCTCGTCGCGCAGCCGGCGCAGCAACGGCAGGGCCGCCGAGCGCAGGTCCGACTCGCGCAGCGCCCGGGCCCCGAGCGCGGCGACGGACGGGCCCAGCCGGTACTCCCGGCTGACCGGGTCGAGCACGACCATGTCGCGGCCGGCCAACGACTGCAGGATGCGGTGCACCACCGCCTTGCTCAGCCCGAGCTCCCGCGCGATCCGCGTGACCCCGAGCGTCGACGGCCCCTCCACGAACAGCAGCAGCACGTCCGCCACGCGCGAGGTCGACTCCGTCCCGCCTCCGGGCTCGGCCATGTCGCCATCCTCCGTACCGTTGGACGGAACGTAGCGTCGCCGTGCTGCGCGCCGGATGTCAAGCCGGACGTGCTGCTCTTGTCCTCATCGCGTCGAGCTGCTGTCATGCGACGGGAGAACTCCGCGAGACTGTTTCTCTGGACGGAACGAGGTGAGCGCCGGTGGTCGACACCGATCTCGTGGTCGTCGGCGCGGGCGGCGGGCTCGCAGGCGCGCTGCGCGCGGCGGAGCACGGCCTCGACGTCGTCGTGGTCGAGGCCGACGAGCACTTCCGGCGGGGCAACAACACCGCGATGTCGACGGCGATGGTCCCGGGCGCCGGCACCCGCTTCCAGCGCGCCGCGGGGATCGACGACTCGCCCGCGCGCTTCCTCGCCGACGTCGACGCGAAGACCGCCGGCGCCGCCGACCCGACGGTGGCCCGCGCCCTGACCGCCGTGAGTGCCGAGCTGGTCGAGTGGCTCGCCGACGGGGTCGGTCTGCCGATCGAGCTCCCCGTCGACATGGACTACCCCGGTCACTCGGCCCGCCGGGTGCACTCGGTGCCCGGCCGGCACGGGTCGTCGCTGCTGCGCGGCCTGCTCGACGCCGTCACCGCGTCCGACCGGATCGATCTCCTGTGTCCCGCCCGCGCGGTCGGGCTGGAGGTCGATGACGCCGGCGTCCGCGTCACCGTCGAGGATCCGCGGGGCGGGCGCGAGGACGTCACCGCGGGGGCGGTGCTGCTGGCCACCAACGGCTACGGCGCCGACCCCGGGCTCGTCGCGCAGCACGTCGGCGAGATCGCCGACGCGACCTATCACGGCAGCGAGTTCGCCCGCGGCGACGGACTGCGCCTCGGCCGCTCGGTCGGCGGTGCCGACGGCTTCCTCGACGCCTACCAGGGACACGCGGCGCTCTCGGCGGCCGCGCGCACGCTGGTCACGTGGACGACGGTGATGCACGGCGGCGTCGTCGTGGACGCCGACGGCCGGCGCTTCGCCGACGAGACCGTCGGCTACTCCGAGTTCGCCGCCCTGCTGGCCGCTCGCCCCGGCGCCCGCGGCTGGGTGGTGCTCGACGAGCGCATCGACGCCCTGTCGCAGGCCTTCGGCGACTACCGCGACGTCGCGGGGTCCGGCGCGCTGCGCTGGGCCGACGACGCCGAGCAGCTGGCCGCGCGCCTCGGCGTCGCGCCCGAGGTGCTCGCGGGCGAGCTCGCCGACGCCGCGGCGGTGGCGCGGGGCGCGCAGACGACCGACCGCGTCGGGCGCAGCGCGGTCGAGGCGCCGCTGACGCCGCCGCTCGCCGCCGTCGAGATCGTGCCCGCGCTGTTCCACACGCAGGGCGGCCTACGCGTCGACGAGCACGCGCGGCTGCTCGACGCCGCCGGTCGCCCCGTGGCGGGTGTCTACGCCTCGGGCGGGGCCGCGGTCGGGATGTCCGGCCACGGCGCCGCCGGCTACCTCGCCGGCAACGGCCTGCTGCCCGCGCTCGGCCTCGCCGTCCTCGCCGCCGACCACCTCGCCGCGATCCGACCCTCACCCCAGGAGGTCCACCCGTGAGCCACGACCTGATCATCCGCGACGTCCGCGTCGTCCGCCCCGGCGTCGAGGACGTGACGCACGCCGACATCGCCGTCGACGACGGCCGCATCACCGCGGTCGCGCCGGATCTCGGCACCGACGCCGCGCGGGTCGAGGAGGGCCGCGGCCGGCTGGCCTTCCCCGGGGTGGTCGACGCCCACCAGCACTGGGGCATCTACAACCCGCTGGCCGAGGACACCGAGACCGAGAGCCGCGCCTGCGCGCAGGGTGGCGTGACCACGTCGCTGACCTACATGCGCTCCGGGCAGTACTACCTGAACAAGGGCGGCGCCTACGCCGACCTGTTCCCCGAGGTCCTGGCCGCCTCCGAGGGCCGGTCGTACGTCGACTACGCGTTCCACCTCGCGCCGATGCAGGCCTCGCACATCGACGAGATCCCCTCGCTGGTCGACGACCACGGGGTGACGTCGTTCAAGATCTTCATGTTCTACGGCAGCCACGGCCTGCACGGGCGGTCGAACGACCAGAACGACTTCCTCATGATCCCCGAGGGCGAGCGCTACGACATCGCGCACTTCGAGTTCGTCATGCGCGGCATCCAGCGCGTGCGCGAGCAGCGCCCGGACATCGCCGACCGCATCTCGCTGTCGCTGCACTGCGAGACCGCGGAGATCATGACCGCCTACACACGCATGGTGGAGCAGGAGGGGCGCCTCACCGGTCTCGAGGCCTACAGCGCCTCCCGGCCGCCGCACTCCGAGGGCCTGGCCGTCACGATCGCCTCGTACCTCGCGCACGAGACCGGGCTGCCGACGATCAACCTGCTGCACCTGTCGTCGGCGAAGGCGCTCGAGGCGGCCCTGCTGATGGCGGGCACGTTCCCGCACGTCGACTTCCGCCGGGAGGTGACGATCGGCCACCTGCTGGCCGACGTCTCCACCGCCGACGGGATCGGCGGCAAGGTCAACCCGCCGCTGCGCCCGCGTGAGGACGTCGAGGCCCTCTGGCGCCACGTGCTCGCCGGCGACGTCTCGTGGGTCGTCTCGGACCACGCCTGCTGCAAGGAGGCGACGAAGTTCGGCGACGACCGCGAGGACGTCTTCGCGGCCAAGTCGGGCTTCGGCGGCACCGAGTACCTGCTGGCCGGGCTGGTCGGCGAGGGCCTCAAGCGCGGCCTGCCGCTGTCCGCGGTGGCGGCGCTGACCTCGTGGAACCCCGCCCGGCGCTTCGGGCTGGGCAGCAAGGGCGACCTCGCGCCGGGCTTCGACGCCGACGTCGTGCTCGTCGACCCCGACACGTCGTGGACCGTCGACCCGGCGGGCTCGGAATCGACGCAGGAGTACTCGCCGTTCCGGGGCCTGGAGATCGGGGCGACCGTCGACGCCACGTTCCTGCGCGGCGAGCGCATCTGGGCCGACGGGCGGGTGGAGGGCGCGCCGACCGGCCGCTACCAGCACCGGCCGACGTCCTGATCGTCGGCGCACGTGCCGGCGGGTCCGCACCCTGGGTGTGCCGCAGCGCCCGGGAGGTCTAGCCCGTCGCGCGGGACGTCGTCGCGAGACCGACGCCGAGGCCGACCATCGACACGCCGCCGGCGGTGCCGAGGGCGGCGAGGCGCCGGGGCGAGCGCGCGAACCAGGCGCGGGCCGTGCCGGCGGAGAGCGCCCAGGCGCTGTCGAGCACCAGGCCGATGCCCACGACGACCAGGCCGAGCAGGAGGATCTGGGTGCCGATCGCCCCCGCCGGGTCCGCGAACTGCGGCAGGAACGCGACGAAGAAGAGCGCGCTCTTGGGGTTCAGCACGCCGACGACGACACCGTCCACGAGACACCGCCACCAGGTGGGCAGGGCCGCGGGTTCCGGGCCGGTCAGCGCACCGCTGGTCCGGTGGCGGTGCCGGATGGCCAGCAGGCCGAGCGCGATCAGGTAGGCCGCCCCGGCGAGCTTGACGACGGTGAACGCCAGCGCGGAGCGCTCGAGCACCGCGCCGAGACCGACGGCGACCGCGACCACCTGCACGGCGACCCCGGCGGAGTTGCCCACCACCGAGCAGACGGCGCGGCGCCTGCCGGCCACGAGGGCCCGCCCGATCGCGAACACGACGCTGGGCCCGGGGATCGCGATGAAGACCACCGCGGCGACGAGGAACGCGAGCAGACGGTCGGACACGAGCCCGAGCGTCGGGCACGCGGACCCCGGCGTCGAGGGGTTTCGGGGCACGGTCCGCGGCGCCTCGGACGTCAAGGGCGAGGACGGCACCTGGGGCTCGGCCGGCAACGTGCTGCCCGACGACCCGCAGTGGTGGGCGGGCGGCCACGGCCTGCACTCCACCCCGCGCGACTACATCCGCTTCGAGCGGGCGCTGCTGCGCGGCGGGGAGCTCGACGGCGTCCGCATCCTGCGCCCGGAAACGGTGGACGCGGCGTTCAGCGACCAGCTCAACGGCGTGCCGATGCCCACCGAGATCGTCACGGCGGACCCGGCCATCACCGACACCCTGAAGCTCGGCGAGGGCTGGACCTGGGGCTACGGGCTGCTGCTCAACACCCGCGACATCCCCGGCGCCCGGCGCGCCTGGACCGGTGCCTGGGCGGGCCTGCTGAACACCCACTTCTTCATCGACCGCACGAGCGGTGTGTGCGCGTCGATCTACACCAACTCGCTGCCCTTCATCCCCGAGCACGAGGCCTGGAAGCTCTACCAGGACTTCGAGGGCGCCCTGTACGACGCGCTCTGAGGCCGGCCCGGCCCGGGTCTCTGAGGGTGCCTCAGGAGACCCCGCGGTCGGCCGCCTGCCAGTGCTCGGCGCGCAGCTCACGCTTGAGGATCTTGCCGGCGCCGGAGATCGGCAGGGCCTCGCGGAGCTCGACGGTGCGGGGCGCCTTGTAGCCCGCGATGAGGCCCTTGACGTGCTCGCGGAGCGCGTCGGCGTCGGGTGTGGCGCCCGCGGCCGGCACGACCACGGCGTGGACGCGCTCGCCCCACTCGTCGTCGGGCACGCCGATCACCGCGCAGGAGGCGACGTCGGGGTGCTTGGCCAGCGCGTTCTCGACCTCGACCGAGTACACGTTCTCGCCGCCGGAGACGATCATGTCCTTGATCCGGTCGACGACGTAGACGTACCCCTCGTCGTCCATCCGCCCGCCGTCCCCGGTGTGCATCCAGCCGCCGCGCAGCGCCGTCGCGGTCTCCTCGGGGCGGTTCCAGTACCCGAGCATCACATGCGGGCCGCGGCAGACGATCTCGCCGACCGTGCCGCGGGGGACCTCGCGGTCGTCCTCGTCGACGATCCACACCTCGCTGTGCGGCGCGGCCCGCCCGGCCGAGCGCCGCAGCCGGTCGACGGCGTGGTCGGCGGGGGAGAGCAGCGTCGCCACCGGCGAGAGCTCGGTCATCCCGTAGGCCTGCGTGAACTCGGCGGCGGGCAGGCGCTTCGCGGCGCGCTCGAGGACGGCCTCGGAGATCGGCGACGCGCCGTAGATGAGGTTCCGCAGGCTGGTCAGGTCGGCCTCGAGGGCCTCCGGGGCGTCGACCAGCATCTGGATCATCGTGGGGACGAGCAGGACGTCGGTGACCTCGTGGCGCGCCATCGCGTCGGCGACCCCGGCCGGCGTGAACATCGGGACGATCACGTGGGTGCCGCCCACGACGTTGCGCGCCACCCACGCGGCGCCGTCGGCGAGGTGGAACATCGGCGCGGCGTGCAGGAGGCGCCCGCCCGGCGTCATGAACGAGCCGGAGGCCGCGCTGCCCAGCGCCGAGGCGAGCAGGTTCGCGTGGCTGAGCACGACGCCCTTGGGCGTACCCGTGGTGCCGCCGGTGTAGTAGACGCCGTAGGGCTCGGCGCCGCCGCGGCGCGCGTCCGGCACCGGCTCGTGCCCGGCGACGAGCGCCTCGAAGGACACCATCCCCTCGGGGACGTCGCCGTCGCCGCAGTGGACGACGGTGCGGACGACCGGCGCGGCCGCCAGGACCGCGGGCACGGCCGGGACGAACGTGTCGTCGACGAGCAGGACCGTCGCGCCCGCGTCCTCCAGCGAGAACGCGATCTCCGCGGGGCTCCAGCGGATGTTCACCGGCGTGACGACGCCGCCCGCCCACGGCACCGCGAACAGGTACTCGTGATAGCGGTCGGAGTTCAGCGAGAGCATCGCGACGCGGTCGCCCGGGCCCACCCCGAGCGCGTGCAGCGCGCCGGCGAGACGGGCCACGCGGTCGCGGCACTCCGCCCAGGTGCGGACGCGCTCGCCCGCGATCGTCGCGGGCAGCTCGGGGGTCTGCTGAGCGGCGCGGTGCAGCGCCTGGGTGATCTCCATGGCCGGGTCCTCGGTGTCGGTGCAGGCCGGGTCGTTGCCCACGCGATGTGAACCGTGATTAGCTTGCTGCGGCGTCAGTGAACCACGTCACGCGGGGGTGGGGAAGTGTCCGTTCCGGGCGGGAGGAGCGGCATGGGCCGAGCGCACAGCACCTCCGGTGGCCTGCCGTCGGCGGGCGCCACCGCCGGCGCGTGCGTCGTCACGCTCCGGGAACGGTCGGCCACGTGACGCTCACCGCGCGCGAATCATCGTTCACATCCCGTGACGGCGCGGAGGACGGCGTCGTGCGCGTCGCGCTCGACGGCGGCGTCGCGACGCTCGTCCTCGACCGGCCGCCGCGCAACGCGCTGACCTCGGGCTTCGCGGACGCCCTCCTCGAGGCGCTCACCGCCTGCCACGCCGACGCGCGGGTGCGCGCCGTGGTCCTCACCGGAGCCGGGGACGTGTTCAGCGTCGGCGCGGACCTCACCCGCGGTCCGGAAGCGCTCCGGGACCTCCTCGACGCCGACGGAGCCGACCGGCCCGGCTACCGCGAGCCCGCCGGTCGCGTGACGGCGGCGATGGCGAGGCTCGAGGTCCCCGTGGTCGCGGCCCTCAACGGTGACGCCGTGGGCGGCGGCGCGACCGTCGCGCTCGGGGCCGACGTGCGCTTCGCGACGCCCGAGACCCGCATCGGGTTCCCGTTCACACGGCTCGGCGTCTGCCCGGAGGGCGCCTCGACCCACCACCTGCCGCGCGTGGTGGGCGGCGGCCGGGCGGCGGACTGGCTGCTCTCCGGGCGCCTCGTCGACGCCCGCGAGGCAGAGTCCGCGGGCTTCCTGGCCTCGACCACGACCCGCGACCAGCTGCTCGCGCGGGCGCAGGAATGGGCGGGGGCGATCGTCGCCCGCACGTCGCCGACGGCGGTCGCGGCCACCAAGGCGCTGCTGCGCGCCGCGCCGGCCGACGCCGGGGTCGCGTCCGAGGCGGAGAGCCGGACGATCGTCGAGCTGATCCGGGGGCCGGACTGCGTGGAGGGCGTCACCTCGTTCCTCGAGCGCCGCCGCCCGCGCTTCGCTCCGCGGGTGCCCGAGGACGAGCGGTGACGTCACCGGCCGCGCCGGTGCGCCGGCGGCCCCGGGACCGTCGCCGGCAGATCCTCGCCGCCGCGGCGGCCCGGTTCTGGTCGCTGGGCTACCACCAGGTCGGGATGGCGGACGTCGCGACGGCGGTGGGGATCGCGCCGAGCGCTCTGTACCGCCACGTCCGCGGCAAGGAGGAGCTGCTCCTCGCCATCCTCGACGAGCACCTGGCCCGCATCGAGCGCCTGGTCGAGGAGCCCGCCGACAGTCATCCAGGTGGCGATCTCGTCGACGGCCTCGCCGCCCTGACCCTGGAACGCCGCGAGTTCGGCCTGCTCTGGGAGCGGGAGTCCGGCCACCTGCCCGCGGAGGCGCGGCGCGCGATCCGTCACCGCCTGCGGGCGGTGGCGGGCGTCGTCGCCGCGCGGTGCGCCGAGCCCGACCCGGCGACGGCCGACCTGCGGGCGTGGGCCGCGCTGGCGGTGGTGGACAGCCCGTCGCACCACCGCTACCAGCTGGACGACGCGCGCTTCCGCCCCCTGCTGGCGGGCGCGGCGCGGGCCGTGCTCGCCGAGCCCCTCCCGCCGGCGAGCGGGCCGTCGGCCGACCCGGCGCGACCGGGCGTGCTCGCGCCGGCCTCGCGCCGCGAGGCCCTGCTCGCGGCCGCGACGCGGCTGTTCGGCGAGCGCGGCTACCCGGCGGTCGGCCTCGGGGACATCGGCGCCGCGGCCGGCATCGCCGGGCCGAGCGTCTACCGGCACTTCGCGACGAAGCCCGACCTCCTGCTCCGCACCCTGCACCGCGGGAACGAGGCGCTGTGGCTGGGCCTGCACCACGCGCTCGGGCGGGCGCGGGACGCCCCGGACGCCGTGGCGCGGCTGGCCGCCGACTACACGGCCTTCGTCGCCGACAACCCCGAGATCGTCAGCGTCCTCGTCTCGCAGGTCATCCACCTGCCCGCCCCGAGCCGCGACGAGCTGCGGCGCTCGCAGCGCGACTACGTCGCCGAGTGGGTCGCGCTCCTGGCCGCCGCGCGGCCCGGGCTCCCGGCGCCCGAGGCCCGGGTGCTCGTCCACGCCGCGCTCGCGCTGATCAACGGCCTGACCCGCGTCCCCCACCTCGCCGTGCAGCCCGGCGCCCGGGCGCGGATCGCGGCCCTCGCCGAGGCGGTGCTGGCGGCGGAGGGGTAGCGACCCCTCAGGCGAAGTCCAGCACCGGCTCGCGGTGGGCCGGCGGGTAGGGCGCGGGACCCTCCTTGCGGGCGCGGGCGGCGAGCAGCGCGGCGTACTGCTCGCGCGGCGTCGGCCCGTGCGCGGCGTAGGCCTCGGCGGGGCTCGACACGACCGGGGTGACCGCGGGGGTCCCGCGCAGCACCGGCTCCAGCACCGGCACCGTCCGCGGCGACGCGACCCGCAGCAGCGCGAGCTGCAGGGTGGTGCTGGCCGCGAGCAGGCGGATGACCGGGCGGGTCACCGCGACCGCCAGGGCGTCGACGACGGCCGGCTGCGGCATCCCGCCGAGGCGGCGCATCCACCGGGGCAGCGTGGCGATCACGGCGCGCCGCGTCGCCGCGGTGAACAGCCGCCGCAGCGGCGTCGGCAGCTCGGGCGGCAGCACGATCGCGTCGGCGTCGAGCAGGAAGTCCATCATGCCCTGGGCGACCTCGGAGGCGATCAGTCGCGGCCGGTAGGCCTCGAAGTAGGCGCGGATGCCCTCGCGGGTGCGCGGCACGTCGGCGGGGTCGATGGTCTGGAACTCCGCCGCGCGGGCGCACTCCTCCCAGTACTGCTCCTCCTCGTGCGCCGGGAGCTTCCCGGGCCCGAACACCTCGTAGGTGTAGAGGATCGAGTGCCATGCGGTGAGGTGGATCCACAGCTGCGAGTCGGGGTCGTTGGCGTCGAACGGGCGCCCGGTGACCGGGTCGGTGCCGATCGCCCGCGCGTGAATCTTCATGAGGGTGTCCGCGGCCGCGAGGACGGACGCGGTGTCGCCGAACTTCACCGTCGCGAAGTACTGCATCGTGCGGTCGTAGCGCAGGCGGGGGCGGGCCTGGACCTGCCCGGACTGCGCGACCGACGCGAGCAGGAACGGGTCGAGCTCCTCGACCACCACGGCGCGCAGGAAGCCGAGCGCCAGGGACGTCGGGTAGGACCACACCTTCCAGGTCACCGACTCCGGTCCGAAGAACCCGTAGTCGGCGTGCTGCGTTGCCCCGCGCCCCGACCGCCGCACGACACCCATGTCGACTCCCTCCGATGGTGATCTGCAACAGAAGGTAACAGTTACCTGAAGTAGGCCATACCTCGTGTCCGACCAACTTCGGCGGAATCACCGCCACGGGTGACCGGACCCACCGTCGGCCGGTCCGGAGGGGCGGATGCGTGCGGTCCGTCGCGGTGTTGATCCTGATGCCGGCCCGACATCGCACCGAGATCGACGGCCGGACGTCACCGGACATCGGGGTCCGGAGAGGGAGTGCGTCGTGCGACGTCACCACAGCCCAGTCAGCGCCGGCCCGGCCGGCACCAGCCCGGTCCTCATCACCGGCGCGGCCGTCTCGCCCGCGGCGGAGTTCGCCGCCCGCAGGCGCCGCTACTCGCTCATCATGTCCCTGCGCATCCCGTGCCTCGTCCTGGCCGGCGTGCTGGCCCTCGGCTTCGGGTGGAGCATCGCCGCCGCCGTGATCGTCGTCCTGTCCGTACCGCTGCCCTGGGTGGCGGTGCTCATCGCCAACGACGGGCCGCCGCGCAAGGCCGAGAAGGTGGCCCGCTACCGCCCGGACCGCGTCCTCGAGGCCCCCGAGACGAAGGCGCTCGGGACGGGCGTCGTCATCGACGTCCCGCCGGACCGGGCGGCCTGAGCCCGATGGCCGGCGAGGGGTCCTGGGCCCAGCTGGTGGCCCGGGAGCACCGCGGGGCGATGGCGGTGCTCTCGGGCGGCACGCTGATGTTCGCGGTGGACACCTACATCACCGCGAGCCTGATGCCGTCCGCGGTCGCCGAGATCGGCGGCGAGGCCTTCTACGCCTGGCCCACCACCGTGTTCCTCCTCGCCGCCGTCGTCACGTCCGCGCTGGTCAGCAGGGTCCTCGCGACCGTCCCGGCCGCGCGCGCCTACCTCGTCGCGCTCGCGGTGTTCGCCGCGGGCGCGCTGGTCGGGGCGCTCGCCTCCTCGATGGCCGTGTTCCTCGTGGGCCGGCTCCTGCAGGGCGTCGGCGGCGGCCTGCTCGCCGGCATGGGCTATGCCCTCATCCGCGTCTCGCTGCCGCGCGCCCTCTGGACGCGGGGCAGCGCCGTGATCGCCACGATGTGGGGCGTCGCGCTGGTCGTCGGCCCCGGGCTCGGCGGCGTCCTCGCCGGGGCGGGGCAGTGGCGCTGGGCGTTCGGCGTGCTCGTCGCCGCCGCCCTGGCGATCGCCGCGATCGTGCCCTCGGCCCTGCACCGCACCCGCGCCCGGATCGCACCGGGCCCGTTCCCGCTCGGCTCGGTGCTCTACGTCGGCGCCGCCGCGGCGGTGCTGAGCGTCGCGGGCCTGGCCGCCGACGTGCGCGTGGCGGGCGCCGGCCTCGCCGCCGCCGCGGTGCTGATCGTGCTGTTCCTGCGCCACGAGCGGCGCACCACCGCCGCCGTCCTGCCGCGCGCCACGTTCCGCCCGGGCTCGGCGCTGCCCTGGATCTACGGGCTGAGCGCCGTGCTCGTCGGGGTGGCCGGGCTCGAGGCGTTCGTGCCGCTGGTCGGGCAGCGCGTCGCCGGCCTCGCGCCGGTCGCCGCCGGGTTCCTGGGCGTCGCCCTCGGCGCCGGGTGGGTCGCCGGCGAGATCGTCAGCGCGTCCGGCCGCCGGCCCCGGGGCCGGGTGCTCCTCGGCCCGGCGCTCCTCGCGGCCGGCACCGTCGTCGTCGCGGTCACCCTGCTCGTGCTCGACCCGCTCGCTGCCGGGACCTGGGGGGCTGTGCTCTGGGCCGTCGGGCTCGCCGCGGGCGGGCTCGGCATCGGGACGGCCTGGCCGCACCTCGCCGCCGCCGCGATCGGCGGTGCCGACGACGACCCCGATCTCGACACCTCCGGTGCGGCCCCCGACGAGAGCGAGGCCGACAAGGCCTCCGCCGCGGTGACGACCGTGCAGATGCTCGCCACCTCCGTCGGCACCGCGCTGGGCGGCGCGAGCCTCGCCCTCGGGGGCGCCGACCCGCTCGCCTCGGCCCGCTGGCTCTTCGCGACGTTCGCCGTCGTCGCGGTCGTCGGTGCCCTCGCCGCCCGCCCCGCCGCGCGGGGCGTCCCGGACCGCGCGTAGCGCCCTACCGCAGGATCTCGACGAGCAGTACCCACGCGTTGATCAGGCCCGCGGCCAGGGCGAGCGCCACCGCGACGGGGAGCCAGTAGAGGCCGCCGAGCGACTCGGTGAGCAGGCCGATCCCGGCGACCGCGGGCGCGAGGGCGACGATCGCCGACGGCACGACGTTCGTCCCGAGCCACGAGGCCCTCGACTGCTCGGGGGCGCGGGTGCCGGGCCTCGCCAGGATGCCGAGCGCCGGGACGATCACCGCGGAGATCGCGAGCAGCTCGATCCCGAGGGCGACGTCGGACTGCCCGGGGACCAGCAGGACGAGCGAGAGGAACACCGGCAGCGCCAGCAGGATCAGGGCCTGGGCGGCGCGGCGGGCGATGCCGTGGCCGGCCAGGATCGTCTGGATGTTGATCGAGACGGCGACGAACAGCAGGCCGGCGAGCGCGGCCGCGGCCCCGGCCATGCCCGCGGCGAAGTCGGACCACGCCTCGGCGTCGTAGGCGGGGTCCACCTACGTCAACTTCTCGCGCATCGCCGCGGCCACCGCCTGCAGCGCGGACAGCGGGCGGATCATGACCGTCAGCCGGTCGATCGCCCCGCTGTCGTCGTGGTGGAGCAGGTCGATGCCCTCGAGCTCGCGGTCGCCGACGTGCGCGCGGAAGACCAGGACGTGCTCGTCGGCGCCCGCACCGATCTCGGCGACGTAGCGGAAGCCCTCGAAGACCTCGACGACCGCTCGCAGGATGGGTGCCACGGCGTCGCGCCCCCGGTACGGCGAGTGGACGACGGGGCTGTGGAACTCGACGTCGGCGGTGAGCAGCGCGATGGCGGCCTCGACGTCGTGGGACTCGATCGCCGAGCGGAACGTCGTGCTCATACGGGCCTTTCGGGGGAGTGGTCGGGGCTCGTCGGTGACCGGTGGGGTCGCCGGATTGGAGTAGGCGTGCAGCGGGAACAGCCTACGGTCGGGCGAGGTCGGGATCCGGGTCGCGGAGGTGGGGCGCGCGTGGTCGAGGTCGACGCCGGGTCCGACACGTTGCACCTCGAGGTGCCCGCCACGGCCGCGCACGTCGGACGGCTGCGCCGCGCCCTGCGCCGCTGGCTGACCGGGGCCCTCGCCGAGGGCGACGACGACGCCGTCGACAACCTGACCCTCGCCGTCAGCGAGGCGCTCGAGAACGCCGCCGAGCACGCCTACGCCGACCGCGACGAGGCGGGCACGATGACGCTCGCCGCCTGCCGCGAGTCGGCCGCGCCGTACGCGGTGATCATCACGATCTCGGACAGCGGCACCTGGCGCGCGCCGTCGGTGGGCGCCGGCTACCGCGGGCGGGGCCTCGCCCTCATCGAGGAGCTCGCCGAGACCTACACCGTGACGCCCGGTCCCTCGGGGACGACGGTCACGCTGCGGCACGCGGGCTGACCGCCGCTACACGACGTCCGGGAGACGCAGGTCGACCTGGAAGCCGCGGGCCCCGTGGTCGATCACGCCGCGGCACCGCACCGGGCCCGCGAGGTCGACGAGGTGGCGGTAGCGGGCGCTCATCGCCGCGGTGAGCTCGCCGACCCGGGCGCCGTCGAGGCGGACCTCCACCGCGTAGTCGCCGCGGTACTTGCCCCGGGAGACCGTCGACGAGCACAGCTCGACGGTCACCGACGTCGGCGGCCGGCCCGGGGCGTGGTGCCCGGCCAGGACGTCCTGGTGGTCCTCCTCGCGGGTCACCACGACCTCGCGCTCGGGGGCCAGGATCTCGTCGGTGTCAGCGGGCGTGTCGGCGGGCGTGCCGGCGGCCCCGGCCCGCGGGCGGGGGTCCGGGACGACGGTGAGGGTCCGGGAGCCGCGGGGGACGGGCACGGGGGCCGTGGGCGGGTCGGCGGGAGGCGCCGGGGCTCGTCGCGGAGCCGCGGGGGTGACGGCGACGAGGGGCGCGCGGGGCGTCGGGAGCGGAGCCGGCGCGGGGGCCGGGGCGGGGGCCGGGGCCTGGCGCCGGGACCGGTCGACGAGCCACCAGAGGCCGAAGGGCACGGCCAGGATCAACCCGGTGGTCAAGAACCACATCAGCACCGTCGTCACCACACCCGCCATGCCCCGAATCCCTCCGCAGGACCCGCACCGCGCGAGCCGGACGTCGCTTCATCGTCGGGAGCGGGCGTTTCGTGACACCACCGGTCCGGTGCGTAACGACCGGCCCACCGGACCCGACAAGGCGGACGATCACACCGGCTGAGGGGACGACGACGTGCGCACCGCCCACAAGGTCTGGTCCGGGATCGCGGCAGGCGTGTTCGGCCTGGTCGCGGTGACGGACCTCGCCGGCTCGTCCGTCCCGCCGGCCGGCACCGTCGCGAGCTCCTCGACGCTCCCGGCGTCGTCCGGCGCGGCGTCCCCCGGTGCGATGCCGGCCGTCGCCCCGGCGGTGGCGGGCCCGGCGGCGATGTCCGCGTCGGTCATCGACGTCATCGACGGCGACACGTTCCGGCTCGCCTCCGGCGACGAGGTCCGTGTGCTGGGCATCGACTCCTGCGAGGCGGCCACCCCCGGGGGCCGGCGCGCCACCGCCGCGGCCCGTACCCGCCTGCTCTCCGCGCCCGTGACGCTGACCGCCGAGCCCGGCGTCGACCGCGACCGCTACGGACGCATGCTGCGCTACGTCGGCGCGGGGGGCGCCGACTTCGCGTCGTCGATGGTCACCCAGGACCACACCGCGATCTACACCCGTGGACGCAACGACGCCTCGACCGCCGTGCGGTCGACGCTGCGCCGCCTCGACACCGACGGCCGGAGCTGCGGCACGGCTCTGTCCACCGCACCCACCACCCCGCGGACCACCACGGCGACGCGCACCCCGGACGCGGACGTCGACCGCCCGCGCACGCCGCGCCCGGTGGCCCCGCGCACCGCGCCGCGGGCGGCAGCCGGCTCGTCGGGCGGCTCGTCGGGCGGTGGCGGGTACTACGCGAACTGCAGCGCGGCGCGTGCCGCAGGCGCAGCACCGCTGCGCGCCGGAGCGCCCGGGTACCGCGCGGCACTCGACCGCGACAAGGACGGTGTCGCCTGCGAGTGAGCGCCCCCGCGAGTGACGGCTCAGCGGGGTGTTCGCTCCGGGTACCGCGGTGAGCGTGGCGCGGGAGTTCGTGCCGGGCGCGTTGCGTGACTGCTCGCCCGCCGGGGCGTCGGTGACGTCGCGGACGGCTCGACCAGCCCGAGGGCGGAGTCCGGGATGAGGGCCAGCTCCCGATTCTTGATCATCTTGCTGCCCTTCCTGTCGGACCCGGGCGTCGGAGCGTCCCGGGTGGCTCGTCCCCAGTGAACGCCGTCACCCCGGCGATCGTTCGGTCGTCGTCCACGGGATCGATCAGGCGGGGCCGATCGAGCGGCGGATGGTCGGCCTCCGTGGACGAACGGTGACCGAACTGCTCACTCAGAGCAGCGGTCGCAGGTGCGCGTGCGCCCAGCCCGCGAGCGTGCTCGGGGTGGTGGTGAGCACCGAGCGCGGCTGCTCGGGCACGAAGTCGTTGCGCAGGCCCGTCGACATGCCCACGATCGCCTCGACCTGCGCCCGGCCGAGCCCGACCGCGCCCAGGCTCGCGCGCAGGTCGTCGTCCGAGATGCGCTCGGCGCGCACCGGGCGGCCGAGCGCGGTGGTGAGGACGTCCGCGACCTGCGCGAAGGTCAGGTCCTCGGGCCCGTGCACCGCCGTCACCCCACGGCTCTCCCACGGGTGGAGCAGGCGCCCGGCCGCGACCTCGGCGATGTCCCGCGGGTCGACCCAGGGCATCGGGGCGTCGAGCGGGTTCGCGGTGCGCAGCACCCCCTCCCGCAGCGCGTCGAGGTCCACCAGCAGGTTGCTGAAGAAGTAGCCGGCCCGCAGGTGCAGCACCGGCGCACCGGTGGCGTCCAGCGCCTCCTCGGTGCGCGCCAGCCCGTCGATCTCCCCGACGCCGTGGCGCTTCTCGGCGCCCACGCTGGACAGGAACACCGTCCGCGCGATCCCGTTCTCCGCGACGGCGCGGGCGACGTGCCCGCCGAGGCGCGCGTGCGCCGCCACCGGGTCGGCCTCGTGGAGCGTGGGGTTCACCCAGAACAGGGCCTCGACCCCGCGGGTCGCCGCGAGCACGGCGTCCGCGTCGTCCTGGTCGCAGGCCACGGCGTCGACGTGCTCGCGCCAGGCCGGGTCGAGCGCGCCGGGGTCGCGCATCAGCACGCGCGGGAACGCGCCGGCCTGCACGAGGCGTTGCAGGACGTGGGACCCCACATGGCCCCGGGGAGTGGTGATCGCGATCGTCATCAGAACTCCTCTCGTCGTCCGCCCACCGTGGCCCAGGGGTCCGACACCCGTCGGACGTCGGTGATCCGCGGGGTGCAGGAATGTTGATCGTGCACGACCGAATCGGCCAGATCGAAAGGATTCCCATGCCCACGCTCACCGTCGGCGACGAGAACGGCAGCCCGATCGACCTGTACTACTCCGACCACGGCTCGGGGCGTCCGGTGGTGCTCATCCACGGGTGGCCACTGTCGGGTCGCTCCTGGGAGAAGCAGGTCCCGGCCCTGGTCGAGGCCGGGCACCGCGTCGTCACCTACGACCGCCGCGGCTTCGGCTCGTCGTCGCAGCCGTGGGGCGGCTACGACTACGACACCTTCGCCGCGGACCTCGACGCCCTCCTGCGCCACCTCGACCTGCGGGACGCCACGCTCGTCGGCTTCTCCATGGGCGGCGGCGAGGTGGCCCGCTACCTCGGGCGCTACGGCGGCGAGCGCGTCGCCCGCGCGGTCTTCGCCGGTGCGGTCCCGCCGTACCTCTACAAGACCGACGACAACCCGGACGGCGGCCTCGACGACGCGACGATCCAGAGCTTCCTCGACGGCGTCACCGGCGACCGGATCGCGTTCCTCGACGGGTTCACGACGAACTTCTTCGCCGCGGGCGACCGCACCGACCTGATCAGCGAGCCGTCGCGGGTCTACCACCGCGAGATCGCCGAGTTCGCGTCGCCGAAGGGCACGCTGGAGTGCATCCGGGCCTTCAGCTACACCGACTTCCGCGACGACCTCGCCAAGATCGACGTCCCGACGCTGGTGCTGCACGGCGACTCGGACGCGATCGTGCCGTTCGAGGTGTCGGGCAAGCGGACCGCCGAGGCCGTGAAGGACAGCCAGGTCGTCGTGATCGCGGGCGGTCCCCACGGCTTCAACGCCACCCACGCCGACGAGTTCAACCGCGCCCTGCTCGACTTCCTGGGCTGAACCCGGCCGCGCTCAGGGGAGCACGGCCGTCGCCTCGACCTCGACGAGCAGGTCGGGCTCCCCGAGCGCGGTCACGCCGATCATCGTGATGGCGGGCGTGACGAGGCCGAGGTCGGCGGCGGCCCGCATCGCGCCCTCTCCGAACAGGGCCATCCTCTCCGGGGCGAGGTCCACGACGTAGACGGTCATCTTCGCGACGTCGGTGAGGCTCGCGCCGACGCCCGCCAGCGCCACGGCGACGTTGCGGTAGGCCTGCTCGGTCTGCGCCGCGAGGTCGCCGGGGCCGACCGGCGTGCCGTCCGCGGTGCGGGCGACCTGCCCGGACACGTAGACGGTGCGCGTGCCGGTCGCCACCGCGACCTGGCGGTAGATGTCGGGAGCGGGCAGGCCGGCCGGGTTGAGCAGTTCGACGGTCACGGTGACCTCCGGGTTGGATAGCGGTGTTATGTCTCGCTAGGTATAGCAGTGCTATGTATCGTGGGCAAGTGCCCCGGACCCCGGATCCCGCCGTGCGCGTCGCGCTCATCGAGCAGGCCGCCGCGATGCTCGTCGCGCGCGAGCCGGTGACGCTGCGCGCGCTCGCCGGGCGCGTCGGCACGTCGACGATGGCCGTCTACACGCACTTCGACGGCATGCCCGGGCTGTGGGCCGCGGTGCGGCAGGAGGGGTTCGCGCGCCTGGCCCGCGGGCTGGCCGAGGTGTCCCCGTCCGACGACCCCGTGCGCGACCTGGCCGCGCTCGGCGCCGCCTACGCCGCGAACGCGGTCGAGAACCCGGCGCTCTACCGCGCGATGTTCGACGCCGCCGCGGACCTGCCCGACCCCGGGGCCGCCGGCGCGGGGTTCGCGCTGCTCGTCGACGCGGCGCAGCGGGCGGTCGACGCCGGCCGCTTCGTCGACGCCGACCCCACCGCCGTCGCCACGCGTTTCTGGGCTTCGGGGCACGGCGTGCTCCTGCTCGTGCTCTCCGGCGTCCTGCCCGACGACGCCCTCGACGAGCACTCCCCGGCCCTCGCGACGGCGGTGTTCACCGCCGCCGGCGACGACCCGGAGCGCTGCGCCGCCTCGGTGCGGCTGGGA
The DNA here is from genome assembly GCF_036044095.1 of Actinomycetospora sp. NBC_00405. Classification (NCBI taxonomy): domain Bacteria; kingdom Bacillati; phylum Actinomycetota; class Actinomycetes; order Pseudonocardiales; family Pseudonocardiaceae; genus Actinomycetospora; species Actinomycetospora sp. NBC_00405. The sequence continues at coordinate 3,671,984 of NZ_CP107938.1, read as the reverse complement.
TGGGCGAGGTCGTAGGCCCTCGGCTCCACTCCGGCGGCCTCACCCTCCGGGACGACGCTTCGAAAACCGAAGCGTCTGCAGCGAAGTACTGACCGTCCGCCGCTGCCGACGATCGGCGTCCGTCGAGGCCGGGCACTAGGTTCCGCGCCGTGGACCCCGCCGCCCTCGTCGCCGACACCCCCCGCGCCCAGGCCGCGGCGCTGCGCGAGGGCCGGGTCACCGCCGTCGACCTCGCCGCCGCGGCGGTCGCCGCGTCCCGGGCGCTCGACGACGAGGTGAACGCGTTCCTCGCGATCGATGCCGACGGTGCCCACGCCGCCGCGCAGGAGGCCGACCGCCGGCGCGCCGCGGGGGAGGACGGCCCGCTGCTCGGGGTGCCGATCGCGCTCAAGGACGACCTCGACGCCGCGGGCCACGTGACGTCCTGGGGCACGCGCTCGCGCCGAACGCCGGCGCGCGCGGACGGTCCGGTCGTCACCGCCCTGCACCGCGCGGGTGCGGTCCCGATCGGGCGGACGACGCTGCCCGAGCTCGCGCTCTACGGGTTCACCGAGTCGGCGTTCTCCGGCATCACCCGCAACCCGCTCGACCCGACGCGCACCTCGGGCGGCTCGTCCGGCGGGTCGGCGGCGGCCGTGGCGGGCGGCGCCGTCGGGATCGCGACCGCGAGCGACGGCGCGGGCTCCATCCGCATCCCCGCCGCGTGCTGCGGGCTCGTCGGGATCAAGCCGGGCGCCGGGCGCACACCGGGCGGCGGCTGGAACGGGCTGTCGGTCCAGGGCTGCCTGACGCGCCGGGTCGCCGACTCCGCGCTCTACCTCGACCTCGTCGGCGACTTCCCGAGCCCGCTGGCGACCGCCGCGGAGCAGGACCCGCCGGCCCTGCGGGTCGGCGTCGACCTCGCGTCGCCGGTGGCACCCGCGCTGCCCCTCGACCCCGATCTCGAGGCCGCGGCCCGCCGGTCCGCCGAGCTCCTCGCCGGGCTCGGGCACGAGGTGCGCGACGTGCGGGTCCGCTACGGCGCCGCGCCGGCCGGGTTCGTCGCCCGCATGCTGCACGGCCTGGCCACCGCGGCCGGGGACGTCGACGACCCCGCGCTGCTCGAGACCCGCACCGCCGACGTGGCGCGCATCGGGCGGCTCGTCCCCGACGCCGCGATCGGGTCGGCCCGCCGCCAGGGGGAGGCGTGGGGACGCCGCGTGCTCGCCGACCTCGGTGTCGACGTGCTGCTCACGCCTCCGGCGCGCGGCCCGGCGGTGCCCGTCGGGCACTGGGCGGGCCGCCGGGGCCTGCCGACGATGCTGGCGCAGGCCCGGCACTACGCCCACACTCCGGCCTGGAACCACACCGGCCTGCCCGCGGCGGTCGTGCCGATGGGCGGGTCGGACGGCGGGCTGCCGCCGGCGGTGCAGATCGTCGTGGGCCCGGGGCACGACGCGCGGCTGGTGTCGGTGGCGGCCCAGCTCGAGCGCGCGGTGCTCCCGACGGCGCACGGGTGAGTTCCCCGAACGCCGGGTAGCCACAGCCCGGTCCGCCGAGCGCGGGTGTCGCCCAACCCCGGCGAGGCCCCCACTCCGCCCCGGGGTTCAGCCTCCGCCTCGTGGTGACGCCGGCGGGCCGTCCCGCGCCGCGACCCGTCGGGCGCCGTCCGCCACCAGGAGAGCGATGACCTCCCCCGACGTCCTGCGCCCCGTCCTGGACGCGTTCCGCACGGCGCCCTCGCCACGGGGCGACGGCCGGACCCTGCACAATTGGGCGGTGCTCGCCCGGGCGGCGGGCGAGGACCTCGACGTCGCCCGCCTGGCCGAGGCCCACCTCGACGCCGTGACGATCGTCTCCGAGCTCGGCGGCCCCGGGATTCCACCCGGCTCGTGCTGGGGGGTGTGGGCGGCGGAGTCGTCGAGCGACAAGCTCACCGCCGAGCCGGACGGGGACGGGTGGCGGCTGACCGGCCGCAAGCCGTTCTGCTCGGGCGCCGCGGGCCCGTGCACCCACGCGCTGCTCACCGCGCACGCCGACGACGGCCGCCGCCTGTTCGCCGTCGACCTTGCGGAGGAGGGCCTCGAGGTCGCGGCGGGCGCATGGCAGGCGCTCGGCATGCGGGGCAGCGCGGCCGCGACCGTCGACCTGCACGCCGTCCCGGCCGTCGCCGTCGGGGGGCCGGAGACCTACCTGGACCGCGCCGGCTTCTGGCACGGTGCCATCGCCGTGGCGGCGGCCTGGTTCGGCGGCGCGGTCGGGGTGGCGGCGCCGCTGCGGCACGCCGGGCGCGTCGGGCGCCTCGACGACCACGGGCTCGCCCACCTCGGGGCCGTGGACGCGGAGCTGGCCGGCGCGCGGGCGCTGCTGCGCGAGGCCGCCGCGGCCGTCGACGTCCCGGACGACCGGGCGCACGCCGAGGCGATCACGGCGGCCCGGCGCCGCGCGGTCCGCGTGCGCGCGGTCGTGGAGGCCGCGGTGGAGAGCGCGGTGCGACGCACCGGGCGCGCGCTCGGCCCGGGCCCGCAGGCGCGCGACGCCGACCATGCGCAGCGGGTCGCCGACCTCGAGATCTACGTACGCCAGAGCCACGCCGAGCGGGACCTCGCGACCCTCGGTGAGCTCGCCGGCGACCAGGACCTCCTGCTGTGAGCGGGCCGTCGCTGAAGGGGGACGGGACCCCCGAGGACGTGTGGTGGGCCGCGGGCGGTCTGGACACGGTCCCGGCGCGCGACCCGGCCGCCGTGCGCCCGCCGGGTCGCGTCGTCGTCGTCGCACCCCATCCCGACGACGAGGTGCTCGGCGTCGGCGGCACCCTCGCGGCCTGGGCACCGGTCGAGGTGCTGGTCGTCGCCGTGACCGACGGCGAGGGCTCGCACCCGGACAGCCCGACGCTGGCGCCGGCCACGCTCGCCGACCGCCGGGCCGACGAGCGCCACGCGGCGCTCGAGATGCTGGGGATCGGGGCGGGCGTGCACCGGCTCGAACTGCCCGACGGCGGGGTCGCCGCGGACGACGTCGCCGCCGGCCTCGGGGCGGTGCTGCGCCACGGCGACACCGTCCTCGTCCCCGTCGACGGTGACGGGCACCCCGACCACGACGCGACCGGCGACGGGGGTGCGCGGGCGGCGCGGCGCGCCGGGGTCGCGTGCTGGCGCTACCCGGTGTGGCTCTGGCACTGGGCCGACCTCGGGACGGTGTCGTTCGACGGCGCCCGGCGGGTGGTGCTGCCCGCGTCCGCCCGGCGCGCCAAGGCCGCCGCGATCGGCTGCTTCACCACCCAGATCGCCCCGCTGTCGGACGACCCGCGGGACGCGACGATCCTGCCCGCGCCGGTCCTGGCGCGCTTCCGCCGTGACGCCGAGATCGTGTGGGGGCCGCGGTGACACTGGGACCCGAGTATTTCGACGCGCTCTACTCCGACGCCGCCGACCCGTGGGGGATCGAGCAGGGCTGGTACGAGGAGCGCAAGCGCGCGGTCGTCCTGGCCGCCCTGCCGCGCCGGCGCTATGCGCGCGCCTTCGAGCCCGGCTGCGCGTCCGGTGCGCTCTCGCTGGGGCTGGCGGAGCGCTGCGACGAGCTCGTCTGCTGGGACCCCGCCGAGCGGGCCGTCGAGGCGACGCGCGCGCGGTTGGCCGACCGGTCCGGCGTGCGCGTCGAGCTCGGCGCGCTGCCGGAGCGTGCGCCCGACGGGACGTTCGACCTGGTCGTGGCCTCGGAGGTCGTCTACTACCTCGACGCGGGCGACCGCGAGGCGTTCTGGCGGGCGGTCGAGGACGCCCTCGAGCCGGGCGGGCACCTGGTCGCGATCCACTGGCGGCGCGAGGCGCCGGAGTACCCCGTCGAGGGCGACGCGGTGCACGACGAGCTGGAGACGCGACCGGGCCTGGCGCGGGTCGTGCGCCACGAGGAGGCCGACTTCCGGCTCGACGTCCACGCCCGGGTGCCGCCGCCGCCGCGCTCGGTGGCCGAGGAGACGGGGCTGCGGTGAGGCCGGTCCTGGGGGTCGTGGTCCCCGCCCACGACGAGGAGGAGCTGCTCGCCGCCTGCCTCGCCGGCCTGCGGACCGCCGTCGGGGCCGTCGCCGACCGCGCGCGGGTGGACGTGCTCGTCGTCGCCGACGCCTGCACCGACCGCACCGAGGCGGTGGCCCGCCGGTGCGGGGTCGAGGTGCTGCGGCTGGACGCACACACGGTGGGGCGGGCGCGGGCGGCCGGGGCGTCGTCCCTGCTCGGTCGCGGACCGTCGTGGCTGGCGACCACCGACGCCGACTCCGTGGTGCCGCCCGACTGGCTCGCCGCCCAGCTCGACGCGCGTGCCGAGGGCGCCGACGCCTGGGTCGGCACCGTCGAGGTCGCGGACTGGCGGGGCCTGCCGACCCCGGTGCGGAGGCGCTACCGCGACGCCTACGAGAACGGCGACGGCGACGCGCACCGTCACGTCCACGGCGCCAGCCTCGGGATCGCGGCGCGCGCCTACGAGGCCGTCGGTGGCTTCCCGCCGCGGGCCACGGGCGAGGACGTCGCGCTCGTCGACCGCCTGGACCGCGCCGGGTTCCGCGTCGTCCGCGACGGCGCGCACCCCGTCGCCACCAGCGCCCGCACCGTCGGTCGCGCCCCGGACGGCTTCGCGAGACATCTGCTCGGGCTCGCGGGCAGGCGTGTCATCGCCGATCCATCGGGTACCAGGAGGGTGGAGGATCCCCGTCCGGACCAGCGGCGGGGACGTGACAACGGCTCGGCGGCCCACATCTCCTCCGGAGCACCGCCGGCCGGTACGACCGCTCAAGACCCGCGGCGGTGACCACACCAGTCGTGCGCGTCCGCATCGGGCGCCGATCGTCCCGGGAGTCGTGCCATGGTCGATCCCCTGATCCCGCGAGCGCGATCGTGAGTGCCGGGTCCGCCGGGTGGCGCGCCCACGTCGACGCCGCGCTCGACCCGCGCTTCGAGCGCGCGTTCGCGATCCTCGACGCCCTGCAGGCCGAACGTCAGCGGCCCCGGCCCGAGCAGAGGGCCTCACGGGTCCTCTGGATGCGCCGGGAGCTCGGCTACCTCCTCGCCGAGATCGACGGGCTCCGGCAGCCCCGCGTCCCGCGAGGGACGCGCTGACGGCCGTGGCATGCGGACGATGCGCTCCGCCGTCGCGGTCGGTAATGTACCCCTCACGCATTTCGCGGTTGAGACCTCCACGCCGCTACGGACGCCGCGGTCCGGTCCCCCTCGGGGAGATCGGGCCGGCCGTGCACGACGAGGAGGTCCGATGACCATCCAGTCCGATGCCCCGGTCCACGGGGCGGTCGACGACGTCGAGCTGCCCGTGGATCCCGCCCGGCGTCGCCGCGCCGCGCTCGCCGAAGCCGCGGCCCACGCGGAGCCCGCCACCGTGGGCAACCGACGCGGCGCCGTCGGCGTCCGCACCTACGGCCCCGGGTGCGTCGCGCTCGCGCTGCGCGGACGCTTCGACCGCGCGGGAATGGAACGTCTCCGCGCCCTGAGCAGCGAGATCGAGCAGTACGCCCACGCGGAGCTCGTCATCGACCTCGCGGGGCTCGACCACTGCGACCCGGCGCTGGCCCGCGTGATCGCGCGCCTGCGCATCCGGTGCCTCGCGCGGGAGGCCCGCGTCGAGCTGCACGACCCGCCGGAGGCGCTCGCCGCCGAGCTCGGCCAGTTCCGGCTCTAGGGAGGACCCGTGACCGACCGCGACGACCTGCGCGTGCGCAAGGCCCTGCAGGGCATGGCGTTCCCCGCGGACCGGACGCAGGTGATCTCGTACGCGATGGACCGCGGCGAGCGCGACGAGAAGACCCTCGCCGCCCTGCAGGCGCTGCCCGACCGCACGTTCTCGACCGCCGACGACGTGGTGATCTCGGTACCCCATCAGCCCGACCGGGTGTGATCACGCCGCGGGTGGCACGGTCGGTCCCGTGCTCACCGTCACGGACCACACCCTCCTGCGGCGCGGCGTCGAGCTGGCCCGCGAGGCACTCGACGCCGGCGACGAGCCCTTCGGGTCGGTGCTCGTGGGTCGCGACGGTGGCGTCCTGCACGAGGACCGCAACCGGATCGCGGGCGGGGACGCCACCCGGCACCCCGAGTTCGCGCTGGCCCGGTGGGCGGCCGCGGAGCTGACCCCGGCGGACCGGGCGGGGAGCACCGTCTACACCTCGGGCGAGCACTGCCCGATGTGCTCCGCCGCGCACGCCTGGGTCGGGCTCGGTCCGATCGTCTACGCGAGCTCGGTGGCCCAGCTGACGGCGTGGCGGGAGGAGCTCGGCGCGCCGCCCTCGCCGGTCCGCCCGATCCCGATCTCGGAGGTCGCGCCCGGCATCCGCACGGAGGGCCCGGTCCCCCCGTTCGACGAGGAGGTCCGGGCCCTGCACCGCGCGTCCCTCCGTCAGCGAAGTTCCCGGCCATAGCCGGGAACTTCGCTCACGGGTCAGAAGCCGTCGGGGTCGTAGGCGGTGGTCTCGAAGGTGCCGTCGGCGTTGGTGTCCACCGCGGAGGTGTCGAAGTCGCCGTCGTTGTCGGTGTCGACCAGCACGACCTCGCCGTAGCCGTCGGCGTCGGTGTCGACCACGGCGGACTCGAAGGAGCCGTTGTGGTCGGTGTCGGCGATGACGGTGTCGACGGCGCCGTTGCCGTCCTCGTCGGTGGACACGGAGTCGATGTTGCCGGCGGCGTCGGTGGTGTAGGTGCCGGCCACGGTGCCGTCGGCGTGGTAGACGGTGCCGTTGGTGAAGGAGTAGGTCTCGGCGCTCATGGTCTGCTCACTCTCGGTCTGTTCGCGGTGCCCGGCTGGTGGGCTCTCGGCACTGTGACGACGCGAGGAGCTGGGGATGTTCCGCGACGACCGACAATTTTCTCTGTGCGAACGCGATCACCGACGGTGATCAGTCGTCGTCGTCATCGCCGTTGCGGTCGTCGTCGCGGATTCCGCCTGCGGCCGCCTCGGCGGGGGTGACGACCTCGACCGAGCCGAACGCCCCGTTGGCGTCGACGACCACCTCGGGCAGTGTCGCGCCGTTCGCCGGCACCGCGCAGGCCTGCTGGCACTCCGTGCTCCCGAAGATCATCGTGCCGGTCGTCCGGGCCGTGACGCCGGGCGGGACGACGACCTCGGTGTTGCCGAACAGCGTGGCCACCTGGGCCTCCGGGTCGCCCGGCGCGACGCTCACGGTGCGGCTGCCGAAGATCGCACCGCCGTCGTCGGCCGTCACGAGGTGCCCGCCGACGAAGACCGCGGCCGCCGCGATCACGAGCGGCACGACCACGCCCCCGAGGCGCTCGTGCCACGGCTTGCGCGGAGTCGCCTCTACGGGGCGGTCGTCGACGACGGTCGGGCGGTCGGCGGGCACCGGGGTGGCGGGGCTCGGCAGGTCGACGACCAGGGCGTCGAGCTCGCGCTGGGTGCGGGCCGCCCAGCACTCCCGGGTGCGCTCGTCGTACTCCACGAGCGTGAGCACCCCGTCGTCCAGCGCCGCCCGCAGGCGGTCGTCGGTGGCGCGCCGCTCGCGGTCGCCGATCCGCATCTCGGGGGCGGGGTGCTCCGCGCTCATGGGGCCATCCTGCCCGCCGCGCGTGGCGGCGGAGTGACGGTGCGTCAGCCGCGTCGACGGCGCGCCGCCAGCAGCGCCCGGTCGTCGGGGTCGTCGGTGCGGGCGAGGGCGGCCTCGAGCGCCCGGTCGGCCTCGGCGTCGCGGCCCAGCCGGCCCAGGAGGTCCGCCCGGACGGCGTGCAGGAGGTGGTAGCGCTCGAGTCGCTCCGCGAGCGCGTCGACGATCTCCAGCGCGGCCGCCGGCCCCTCGGTCTCGGCCAGCGCGACCGCCCGGTTGAGCGCGACCGTCGGGCTCGGGGTCAGCGCGAGCAGCTGGTCGTGCAGGGCGACGACCTGGCGCCAGTCGGTCGACGCGGTGTCGGGCGCGGACGCGTGCACGGCGTTGATCGCGGCCTGGACCTGGTAGGGCCCGGGCCGGTCGCGGCGCAGGCACCGGCGTACGAGGTCGAGGCCCTCGTCGACCATGGCCCGGTCCCAGCGCGTCCGGTCCTGGTCGGCCAGCAGCGCCCGCGTGCCGTCGGCCGACGTCCGCGCCGGCCGGCGGGCCTCGGTGAGCAGCAGGAGCCCGAGCAGCCCGAGGACCTCGGGCTCGTCGGGCATCAGCTGCGCGAGCAGGCGCGCCAGCCGGATCGCCTCCGCGGCGAGGTCCTCCCGCGTCGCCGTCGCGTGGCCCTCGGTGAAGACCAGGTAGACGACGGCGAGCACGCCGGGCAGGCGGTCGGGCAGGTCGGCGTCGCGGGGCACGCGGTACGGGATGCGCGCGGCGCGGATCTTGTTCTTCGCGCGCACGATCCGCTGCGCCATCGTCGCCTCGGGCACGAGGAAAGCGCGAGCGATCTCGTCGGTCCCGAGCCCGCCGAGCAGGCGCAGGGTCAGGGCCACGCGGGCCGGCAGGGCGAGCGCGGGGTGGCAGCAGGTGAAGATCAGGCGCAGGCGGTCGTCGTCCACCGGTCCCTCCTCCTCCTGCGGGGTGTCGTCGTCGGGCGGCGGTTCCTCGCGCGCGGCCCGGTGCTCCTTGTCCCGCCCCACCGCGTCGCGCCGGAGTCGGTCGAGGGCCCGGCGCCGGCCCGTGGTGACGAGCCAGCCGCCGGGGTTGGCCGGCACGCCGTCGGCTGGCCAGCGCGTCAGGGCGACGGTCAGCGCGTCCTGCACCGCGTCCTCGGCGAGGTCGATGTCGCCGAGGACGCGGGTCAGCGTCGCCACGCACCGCCCGTACTCCTCGGCGGCGATCCGCTCGATCGCCGCCGAGGACGGGACGTCGCCCGTGGCGCGATCGCTCACGGGGACCACTGGAAGGGCCGGACCTCGATCGCCAGCCCGATCGCCTCGGTGGAGCGGCGGCCCCAGTGCAGGGCGGCGTCGAGGTCGGGCACGTCGATGATCGTCAGGCCGCCGACGTACTCCTTGAGCTCGACGAACGGTCCGTCGGTGACCAGGACGTCGTCGCCGCTGCGCTGCAGGACCGTCGCGGTGTCCGGGGCCTCGAGGCCACCGGAGAACACCCAGACGCCCGCGGACTGCATGTCGTTCTGCAGCGTCGCGACGTTGCCCATGATCGCGTTCATCTCGTCCTCGGTCGGCGGCTCGCCCTCGGAGGGGGTGACGACGCTGAGCAGGTAGTGGGCCATGAGGTCCTCCTCGGTAGGTGGGCGGGCAGGGCGCCCGCACACCCCTCCACGAACGGCCGGGGCGCCGATCGACAGGTCCGCGGAGAAATCTTCTCCCGGGACGGAACGCTCAGCGTCCCCGGTCGGCCACGGCCGTGATCACGGCGGCGCGGGCCACGTACCAGGCCCGGCTGGCCCACCACCCCGCCGCCACGCCGTGCCAGACGACGCCGGCGGCGAGGACGAGGACGGGACGGACGGACATGCGGACCTCCGGGGAAGCGACTCGGGGGCTTCCTATCTCCCGAGGTGCGGCGGCCGCACCCGACACGCGACGCCGGACGGGTGGTGGACGCCGAGGCTTCACCCGGCGTTCGTTCCGGGCCCCGGCATGATGGCGCGGTGATCAGGGCGTGGCTCGCCGTCGTGGTGCTCCTGCTCGCCGCGGGGTGCTCGACGACCCCGTCGGGAGGCGCGGTCACCGACACCGGCCCCGAGGGGCCGCGGGACGTGTACCTCCGGCCGTTCGCGTGGAACTCGATCTGGAACCTCCCGCTGTCCACGGCCGCGGAGTACGCCCCGTTCGACGCGCAGATCGACGAGCTCTACCCGACGTCGAGAACATCTCGGTGGACCCGGACGCTCCGGTCCGCGAGCTCGACGCGGACCCCGGCGGATCCGTGCACGTCGACCCGGCCCTGCGGGCGGACGGCAGCGACAACAACTGCTCCACCCTGCTGCTCGACACCCCCGGCCGGACCACGGTGATCCAGGGCCAGCCGATGCGGCTCGCCCGCGGCGGCGACCCGAGCTGGGAGCACGGGTGGCCGCCGATGTCGCTGACCGGTCGCGGGATCGAGGGCTGCCACGGCGGGTCGGGGCTGTCGGGGATCGGCGGCACGCTGCGTCAGGGCGAGCTGTCCGGGACCCGGCCGGCGAGCTCGGCACGCCTCGGCGTGCCCCCTGCGCCCCGGCGTTCACCGACGGGACCGGGGGCGCGCCTCCCGGGTGCTGAGCGGTCACTCCCGGGCGAGGCCGTGCAGGAGCAGCGTCGCGAGGGCCTCGTAGGCCTCGGCGTCGGCCAGACCGGTGGTGCCCGCGATCCGGCGCTGCTGGATGGCGACCATCGTCGCGGTGATCACCTCGGCGGCGAACGACACCGGGACCTCCCGGAACGCGCCGGCGGCGACGCCCTCGCGGATCAGGTCGCCGACGCGGCGCGCGGCGGCCTCGGTGTTGCGCGCGTAGACCTCGGCGGCGGGCGGGAAGGCGGCCGTGTCGTCGAAGAACCGCGCCGAGGCGGGCGCGAGCTCGGCGGCCACGGCACGCAGGTAGGCCGCGACGCGGTCGGGGGGCGCGGCGACCGCGTCCACCGCGGCCTCGACCCGCGTGGTAGCACGCTCGAAGAAGTGCACGACCGCGGCGCGCACGAGCTGCTCCTTCGACCCCGCGAGCGCGTAGAGCGTGCGCTTGGAACAGCGCAGGCGGCCGGCGAGCTCGTCGAGCGTGAGGTGGGCGAAGCCCTCGGCGAGCAGGAGGTCGACCAGCGCGTCGAGGAGCTCCGAGTGGCGCGCGGCACCCCGTCGGGTCGGGCTCGGAGCGGACACGGACCTACCCTAGCGCTCCTGCTATCGGTACTCTAGGACCGATCTCAGTACCGATAGGAGTACCGCCGATGGCCGTCGACCGGCTGCTGCCCACCCAGGAGTCCGAGGACCTGCTCGAGCTCACCCGCGAGATCGCCGACAAGGAGCTGGCGCCCCGGGTCGAGGAGCACGAGCGGGCCGAGACGTACCCGGAGGGCCTGTTCGCCACCCTGGGCGAGGCCGGCCTGCTCGGCCTGCCCTACCCCGAGGAGGTCGGCGGCGGGGGCCAGCCCTACGAGGTCTACCTGCAGGTGCTCGAGGAGCTGGCCGCGCGCTGGGCCGCGGTGGCCGTGGCGACGAGCGTGCACTCGCTGGCGTGCTTCCCGCTGTTCACGTTCGGCACCGAGGAGCAGAAGCAGCGGCTGCCCGAGATGCTCGCCGGCGGGCTCATCGGTGGCTACAGCCTGTCCGAGCCGCAGGCGGGATCCGACGCGGCGGCCCTGCGGTGCAAGGCGGAGAAGGTCGACGCGGGCTACCGCATCACCGGTACCAAGGCGTGGATCACCCACGGCGGCGTCGCCGACTTCTACGCGCTGTTCGCCCGCACCGGCGAGGGCTCGCGCGGCGTCTCCTGCTTCCTCGCGCCCGGCCAGGCCGAGGGGCTGGAGTGGGGGAAGCCCGAGGAGAAGATGGGCCTGCACGCGATCCCGACGACGACGGCGAACTGGGACGGCGCGGTGCTCGACGCCGACCGGCTGATCGGCGCCGAGGGGCAGGGCCTGGAGATCGCGTTCTCGGCGCTGGACTCCGGCCGGCTCGGGATCGCCGCGTGCGCGGTGGGGCTCGCGCAGGGGGCGCTGGACGCGGCCGTGGACTACGCGAACGAGCGCTCGACGTTCGGCAAGAAGATCGTCGACCACCAGGGTCTCGGCTTCGTGCTCGCCGACATGGCCGCGGCCGTCGACTCGGCCCGCGCGACCTACCTCGACGCCGCGCGCCGCCGCGACCTCGGGCGCCCGTACGGCCGCCAGGCCAGCGTGGCGAAGCTCGTCGCGACCGACGCGGCGATGAAGGTGACCACCGACGCCGTCCAGGTCTTCGGCGGCTACGGCTACACCCGCGACTTCCCGGTGGAGCGCTACATGCGCGAGGCCAAGATCATGCAGATCTTCGAGGGCACCAACCAGATCCAGCGCCTGGTGATCAGCCGGCACTTCGCCCGCTGACCCCGTGAGCGAAGTTCACGGCCATAGCCGTGAACTTCGCTCACATGGCTAGCCGCCCCAGGTCACCTGGCGCAGGCCGTGGCGGTCGGGCGGGCCGGGCTGGGCGGCGCCGTCGGGCGAGACGGGCGAGCCGTGCGACGTCCCGCCCTCGCGGGCCTCGCGCTGGTCCCCGCCCGACGGGGTGGCGCCGTCGTCGAGCTCGGCCAGCCGGGTGCGCAGCACCTCGATCACCGGCATGCGCGAGGAGTGGGCGCGCTCGTGGTCGAGCAGCCCCTGCACCTCGTCGCGCTCGAGCGACCGGATGCGGTGCTTCACGGTCTCGACCGTGGCGTGGTCGAAGTCGGGGAACGGGGGTGTGTCGGCCACGAGTACCTCCTGCGGACGGTGCCCCGGGGCCTACCCGTTCACGAGGTCGACGCACTCTCTCCGGGCTGGTGGAGCAGCCCGATCACGCGCTTCTTGACGAGAAACCCCACGGTCAGGCCCACGATCACCGCGACGACCAGGCCGGCCCAGGAGAACCGCCGCAGCCAGGTCTCGGCTGCGATCCCGAGCGCGTACACCGCCGCCGTCGTGCCGAACGTCCAGAGCACCCCGCCGACGACGTTCGCGGGCATGAACTTCCGGTACGGCATGCGCAGTGCGCCGGCTAGCGGACCCGCGAAGATCCGCAGGATCGCGATGAAGCGGCCCACGATCACCGTCAGCACGCCCCAGCGCTCGAACGCGCGCTCGGCGAGGGCGAGGTGCGACGGACCGAAGTGCCGCGGGAAGCGCCGGCCGGCGGCCCGCAACAGCGTCATCCCGTAGCGGCGCCCGACGGCGAAGCCGATCGAGTCGCCGACCACGGCCCCGATCAGCGCGGCCACCGCGACCCAGATCGCCGACACCGCGAGCTCGGGGCGGGTGGCCATCAGCGTCGCGCTGACGAGCACGATCTCCCCCGGCAGCGGGATCCCGAAGCTCTCCACCCCGACCACGCCGAGGACGGTGAGGTACACCGCCAGGGGCGGGATCGACTGCAGCCACTCAGCGATCACCGCGCGACCCCCTCTTCCCCGGCACCGACCCGCCGAGCATGACGCACCGTGGCGACGGAGGACACCGTTGGGTCAGAAGGGCGACCGGGAACCGGGTACCGGTCGACACACCGTGACCATTCGGGTGCTACCCGCTGCGCAGCACCCGGCTCCGGCCGCGGAACTCCGCGATCACCTGCCCGTCGCGGGGACGGGAGACCGTGACGTCGTAGACGCCGCTGCGCCCGTAGGCGGTCCGCTCCGTCGCCACGGCCTCGAGCACCTCGGCGGTGCGCGCCGAGGCGACGAAGACGATGTCCGCGGCGGCGGCGACCGTGATCGGGCCGGGGCTGTTGCAGGCGCACGCGAACGCGGAGTCCGCGAGCAGGAACAGGTAGCCGCCGTGGCACATGCCGTGCCCGTTCACCATCTCGTCGGTGACGGTCATGGTCAGCCGCGCGCGGCCGTCGACGGCCTCGTGCAGCTCCATCCCGAGCTTGCGGGACGCGGCGTCGTCGTCCCACATCCGCCGGACGGAGGCGCTGATCTCACCGGTCACGACTCCTCCTGGGCACGCTTCGCCACCAGGGTCAGCACGTCGTACTTGGCGACGGGCTCGCCGGCGGCGTTGACGACCTCGGCGTCCCAGCGCACCTCGCCGTAGGCCGCCGAGGCCCGCGGGGAGATGTCCTTGGCCGTGAGCGTGATCGTCAGCTCGTCGCCGAATCTGACGGGCGTGAGGAAGCGCAGGTGGTCGACGCCGAAGTTCGCCAGCACCGGGCCGGGCGCGGGGTCGACGAACAGGCCCGCGGCGAACGAGACGACCAGGTAGCCGTGGGCCACGCGCTCGCCGAAGAACGGGTTGGCGGCGGCCGCCTCGGCGTCGAGGTGGGCGTAGAAGGTGTCGCCGGTGAACTCGGCGAAGTGCTCGACGTCGGCCTCGGTCACCGGTCGCGGGCCGCCGACGACGGTGTCGCCGGGGCGCAGGTCCTCGAGGTGCTTGCGGAACGGGTGCTCGTCGGTGACGTGCCGCGCGCTGCCCGGCACCCAGCGGCCCGTGATCGCCGAGAGCATGTCCGGGCTGCCCTGCACCGCCGTGCGCTGCATGTGGTGCGCGACGCCGCGCACCCCGCCCATCTCCTCGCCGCCGCCCGCGCGCCCGGGGCCGCCGTGCACGAGCTGCGGCATCGGCGAGCCGTGGCCCGTCGACTCCTTCGCGTCGCCGCGGTCGAGCACCAGCAGCCGCCCGTGCCACGGCGCGACGCCCAGGACGACGTCGCGGGCGAAGTCCGGGTCGGCGGTGACGACCGAGCCCGCCAGCGAGCCCTGCCCGCGCGCGGCCAGCGCGACGACCTCGGCGGTCGACGAGTACGGCATCACGGTCGACACCGGGCCGAACGCCTCCACCTCGTGCACCGCGGCGGCGTCGCCCTCGGCCCGCAGCAGGACCGGCGACAGGAACGCCCCGCGCTCGGCGTCGGCGCCGCGGACCTCGACCTGCTCCGGGTCGCCGAACACCACCTCGGCGGCGTCGGTGAGCGACTTCAGCGAGCGGCGCACCTCCTCGCGCTGCTCCAGCCCCGCCAGCGCGCCCATCGTCACGCCCTCGGTGGACGGGTCGCCGACGACGACCTGCGCGAGCTTCCCGCGCACCGCCTCCACCACCGCGTCGACCTGCGCGGCGGGCACGAACGCGCGCCGGATCGCGGTGCACTTCTGCCCGGCCTTCACCGTCATCTCGGTGACGAGCTGGGAGACGTAGAGGTCGAACTCCGGGGTGTCGGGCGTCGCGTCCGGGCCGAGGATCGAGCAGTTGAGCGAGTCGGCCTCGGCGGTGAAGCGCACCGCGCGCGCCGAGAGCACGGGATGGGTGCGCAGCTGCCGGGCCGTCGACGCGGAGCCGGTGAACGACACCAGGTCCTGTTCGGTGAGGTGGTCGAACAGGTCCCCCCCAGAAGGGGACGTGAGAGAGCCGGCCAGGAACTGCACCGATCCCTCGGGCAGCACGCCCGACTCGACGATCAGCCGGGCCAGCTCGGCGGTGAGGAACGCGGTGGGCGTCGCCGGCTTGATGATCGACGGGACGCCGGCGAGGAAGGCGGGGGCGAGCTTCTCGAGCGGGCCCCAGCACGGGAAGTTGTAGGCGTTGACCTGCACCGCGACCCCGCGCAGCGGCGTCAGCACGTGCTGGCCGACGAACGTCCCACCCCGGCTCAGCGGGGCCAGGTCGCCGTCGAGCCACGGTCCCGACGCGGGGAGCTCCCGCTTGCCCAGCGACGCGTAGGCCGCCAGGACGCCGATGCCGCCGTCGACGTCGAACTTCGAGTCCCCCTTCGTCGCGCCCGTGCGCGCCGAGACGGCGTAGAGCTCCTCGCGGTGCTCGCGCAGGTACCCGGCCAGGGCCTTGAGCAGCGACGCCCGCTGGTGGAACGAGAGGTCCCGCAGCGCGGGGCCGCCCGTGTCCCGGCCGTGGGCGGCGACCGCGGCCATGTCGATGCCGTCGGTCGCGAGCCGGCCGATCTCCTCGCCGGTGACGGCGTCGGTCATCGGACGGCCCGCCGTGTCGGAGACGGCGGGCGTGACCCACTCACCGCGGACGTAGCTGGGCAGGACACTCATCGGGACCTCTAGACGTCGTAGTCGACGGTGACTTCGTCGGAGACTGGCAGGGCCTGGCAGGTCAGCACGAACCCGGCGTCGACCTCCTCGGGCTCGAGGGCGAAGTTGCGGCGCATCGTCACCTCGCCAACGCTCACGTGGGCCCGGCACGTGCCGCACACCCCGCCCTTGCAGGCGAACGGCAGGTCCGAGCGCACCTTCTGCGCGGCGTCGAGCACCGGCTCGGTGCGCGGAAGCGTCAGCACGCTCGCGCGCCCGTTGAGCACGACGGTCACGGTGGCGCCCCCGACCTCGTCGACGGCGTCGTCCTCGCTGCGGTGCACCTCGGGCGGGGGCTCGTCGACGTAGAAGAGCTCGCGGTGCACCCGCGCGCGGGGCACGTCGAACCCGGTGAGCACCTCGCCCGCGGCCTCGACCATGCCCAGCGGCCCGCACAGCCACCAGTGCGCGACCTCGCCGACGGGGACGAGCGCGCCGATCAGAGTGCGCAGGCGGTCGGCGTCGAGACGGCCGTTGAACAGGTCCGCGGCGGTGGGCTCCCGCGAGAGCACGTGCACCAGCTGCAGGCGCGGCCCGTAGCGGTCCTTGAGGTCGGCGAGGTCCTCGCCGAACATCACGGTGTCCGAGCGCCGGTTGCCGTAGAGCAGGGTGACGTGGGTGTCGGCGTGCGCGGCGAGCACCGTCGCGGCGATCGAGAGCACCGGCGTGATGCCCGAGCCGGCGGCGACGAGGACATGGTGCGCACCGTGCGAGCCGTCGACCGGCGGGGAGAAGCGGCCCTGCGGCGGCCCGACCTCGATCTCGTCGCCGGGGGTGAGCCGGTCGACCAGCCAGGTGGAGAACAGCCCCGTGTCGACGCGGCGGACCCCGATCCGCGGCGCGGCGCCCTCGGGCGCGCAGATCGAGTAGGAACGGCGCTCCTCACCGGCGTCGGTGACCAGGCGCAGCGTCAGGTACTGGCCGGCGCGGAACGCGAAGTCGTCGCCCAGGGCGTCGGGGACGTCGAAGGTGACGGCGACGGCGTCGTCGGTGAGCCGCTCGACGTCGGCGACCCGCAGGGTGTGGAAGCCCGCCGCACGGGGGGCGACGCGCTCCGTGGTGGGGGCGCTCATCAGATCTCCTTGACGTGCTCGAACGGCTCGGCGCAGGAGCGGCAGCGACGCAGGGCGGTGCAGGCCGTGGGCCCGAACCGCGACACCTCCTCGGTGTCGGCCGCGCCGCACTGCGGGCACGCGACCGTCTGCGACGGCGGGGCCAGCGTCAGCGGGATGGGGGCGCCGGCGGCCTTCGGCCCGATCCGGTCGGGCGGGGCGACGCCGGCCTCGGCGAGCTTGCGGCGGCCCTCGTCGGAGATCCAGTCCGTGGACCACGGCGGGCTGAAGGTGGTGCGCACCTCGACCGCGTCGTAGCCGGCGTCCTGCAGGGCGGCCCGCAGGTCGTCACGCATCGCCTCGAGCGCGGGGCAGCCGGAGTAGGTCGGGGTGAGGGTGACGACCACGGTGCCGTCGCCCGCGGTCTCGACGCCGCGCAGGACTCCGAGGTCGGCGAGCGTGAGCATCGGCATCTCGGGGTCGACGACGCGCTCGGCGGCCTCCCGGGCATCGACCAGGGCCGTCACCACGTCGCCCCCGGGTGCGCGCGGGCGAGCGACTGCATGAGGGCGAGGACGCCGCCGAGGGCCTCGGTGTGCACGCCGTCGCGGCCCCCGCGACCGCCGACGAGGCCGACCGCCGGGGTCTCGGGACGGGTGAGCGTCGCGGCGGGCAGGACCTGCGCGACGACCGCGTCGACGTCGCCCCGCAGCTCCGCGGGATCGACGGCGACGCCGGCCTCGACGAGGCGGCGCTCGACGTCGTGGGCCAGGAACAGCTCGTCGACGTGGGGCCACACGCCGTCCAGACCGTCCTGCATGCGCGCGTGCGAGAGCTCCGTGCCGTCGCCGAGGCGCAGCACCCACTGCGCGGCGTAGTCGCGGTGGTAGGTGAGCTCCTTGACGGCCTTGCCGGCGACGGCGGCGAGCACCGGGTCGCGCGAGCCGGTGAGCCGCTGCATGAGCGCCAGGCGCCACGCGGCGAACACCAGGATCCAGGCGATCGTGCGCCCGAAGTCGCCGAGGTCGGTCTCGGCGAGCGTGACGTTGCGGAACGCGCGGTCGTCGCGGAAGTAGGTGAGCACGTCCTCGTCGTCCTGCGGCCCGACGCGGTACGGCTCGGCGGCGCCGAGGTGCCCGGCGCGCGAGAGCAGCACCCGCGCCTGGCCGAGCAGGTCGAGCGCGATGTTCGCGAGCGCGACCTCCTCCTCGAGCTCCGGGGCCTTCGCCGTCCAGCCGGCCAGACGCTGCGAGGCGATCAGCGCGTCGTCGGCGAGCATGAGGCAGTAGGTCGCGAGGTCGGCCTGGTCGACGCCCTCGGGCGCCGGGGCGGTGATCGCTGTGAAAGCAGGGTCGCCGGCGTCGAAGCCGGTGCCGAAGGCCCAGCGGCCGTCGTCGTCCGCGGTCGACAGGGCGTCGTAGACGTTCTCGTCGTGCCCTGGGTGGGGTGAGTGGGTGTCCATCACAGGTGCGGCACGTTGTCGGGGATCTCGTAGAACGTGGGGTGCCGGTAGACCTTGTCCCCGGCGGGCGCGAAGAACGGGTCCTTCTCGTCCGGGCTGGACGCGGTGATCGCGTCGCCGCGGACGACCCAGATGCTCACGCCCTCGTTGCGTCGCGTGTAGAGGTTGCGGGCGTTGTGCAGCGCCATCGTGTCGTCGGGCGCGTGCAGCGAGCCGACGTGCACGTGGTTGAGCCCGCGCTTGCCGCGCACGAACACCTCGTAGAGGGGCCAGACGGCCTTCGGGGTGCCGTCGAAGCGCGGCTCGCCCTCGACGTGGGCGGTGGTGTCGTCGGCCATGCTCATGCGCTCATTGCCCCCTCCGACGCCCGCGCCGCCTGCTTCCGGGCGTACGCCGTGGCCGCGTCGCGGACCCACTGGCCGTTCTCGTGGGCGGCGCGGCGGTTGGCGAGGCGCTGGGCGTTGCACGGCCCCGCACCCTTGACCACCTGCATGAACTCGTCCCAGTCGATGTCGCCGAAGTCGTGGGCCTCGCGCTCGTCGTTCCAGCGCAGCTCGGGGTCGGGCAGCGTCACGCCCAGGGCCTCGGCCTGCGGGACGGTCATGTCCACGTAGCGCTGGCGCAGCTCGTCGTTGGTGTGGCGCTTGATCCGCCAGGCCATCGACTGCTGGGTGTTGGGCGAGTCGCCGTCGGCGGGGCCGAACATCATCAGCGACGGCCACCACCAGCGGTCGACGGCGTCCTGCACCATCTCGCGCTGGGCGTCGGTGCCGGCCATCAGCGTCTGCAGGAGCTCGAAGCCCTGGCGCTGGTGGAACGACTCCTCCTTGCAGATGCGCACCATCGCCCGCGCGTAGGGCCCGTAGCTCGACCGGCACAGCGGGACCTGGTTGACGATCGCGGCGCCGTCCACGAGCCACCCGATGACGCCGATGTCGGCGAATGTCAGCGTCGGGTAGTTGAAGATCGACGAGTACTTCTGCTTGGAGTCGATGAGCTTCTCGGTGAGCTCACCACGGTCGACCCCGAGCGTCTCGGTGGCCGAGTAGAGATAGAGCCCGTGGCCTGCCTCGTCCTGGACCTTGGCCAGCAGGATGGCCTTCCGTCGCAGGCTGGGGGCGCGCAGGATCCAGTTGCCCTCGGGCTGCATCCCGATGATCTCGGAGTGCGCGTGCTGGGCGATCTGACGGATCAGCGTCTTCCGGTACCCCTCGGGCATCCAGTCGCGCGGCTCCACCCGGCCCTCGGCCGCGACCGTCCGGTCGAAGTCCGCCTCGAGCGCAGCGAGGTCAGGGCCCTGGTCCTCGGTCACCGTCATCGGTGAGCCACCTCCGTACCGAATGTTCGTTCGGTTGATGGTGACGCACCGGCGCGCCCCTGTAAAGCCGTGCCAGCGGGTCCCGACGGGTGGAGCGGGGGTCACCTCGATTGCGCTGGGTGCAGCGAAGGTGTCCCTCGCTCGACCGCGCACCGCCACGCCCGGTGGTTCGAAGGACACCCCAGCTGCACTGGACGCAGCGAGGGCGTCCCTCGCTGCCGCACCCCGGACGCCGCGGGACGATCTCCGGCATGGACGTGCTCGCGACGCTGGCCGACGGGACGTTGACGGTGCGCCGGGCGCGGGCCGACGACCTGCCCGCGCTGGTCGGGCTCCTCGCCGCCGATCCCGTGAGCGCGGGCCGGGGCGACGCGGTCGACGACGTCACGCCCTACGCGGCGGCCTTCGCCGAGATCGACGCCGACCCCGCGCACCTGCTCGTGTGCCTGGACGAGGCCGACGGCACGACGGTCGGGACGCTGCAGCTCTCGGTGCTGCCGAACCTCGGGCGGCGCGGGACGCGGCGCGCGCAGCTCGAGGCGGTGCACGTCAGCGACGCGCGGCAGGGCCGCGGGTACGGGGCGGCGCTCGTGGAGTGGGCCGTGGCGGAGGCCGGGCGCCGGGGGTGCGGGCTGGTCCAGCTCACGAGCGACGCGTCGCGGACGGACGCGCACCGCTTCTACGAACGACTCGGGTTCACGGCGTCGCACGTCGGGTTCAAGCGGGACCTGACGTCCCGTCGATGAGCTCGTCGAGCGTGACGTAGAGGCCGGGCTCGCCGGTGCGCTCGCTGCGCTCCACCGCGGCCCGGGCGCGTTCGGCGATGCGCCCGATCTCGTCGGCCGCCACCACGCGGCTCTGCAGCACGGTCCCGTCCTCGTCGGTCAGCGTGACGGCGACGAGGCCGGTCTCGGGCTGCTCGGAGAAGTCCAGCGGCACGCAGCCCAGCCTAGTTGTCGCGGACCCTAGAACGGGCGTCGCTTCGGTGCAGGTGCCGGCGCGAGCAGGCCCTCGAACGCCATGCGGTCCACCTCGGCGACCAGGGCGTCCACCGGGATCCGGCCCGGGCGGTACCACTCGACGAGCGAGTTCACGAGCCCCGAGAGCAGGCGGGCGTCGACGGCGGGATCGAGGCCGTCGCGCAGCTCGCCGGCTGCGGAGGCGTCGCGCACGAGGCGGGCGATCGCGGCGTCGAACTCGCGGCGCCGCGCCAGGGCCCACCGCTCGGTCTCCGTGTTGCCGCGCAGCCGCAGCAGCAGGGTGACGTGGGGCAGCTCGGCGACGAGCACCTCGACCTGGCGGCGCACGATGTGGCGCAGCCGGGTCAGCGGGCTGCCGGTGGCCGCCGCCGGCTCGTCGAGGATGCCGAACAGCCCGTCCAGGGCGCGCTCGAGCGCGGCGCGCAGCAGCGCCTCCTTGCCCCGGACGTGGTGGTAGAAGGACGACTTCGTGATGCCCGCCGCCGCGGAGAGGTCCTCCATGCTCGTGGCGTCGTAGCCGCGCTCGTTGAACACGCGCGCCGCGACCTCGACGAGGCTCGACGGGTCGTAGGTCGGGCGGGTCCGCCGGTCCCGGGCGGGCGCTGCCGCTCGTTCGCCCTCGCGGGCGGGGGGACGCGTACCGGTCACGGGGAGCAATCTACGGCCCCGGGCGGGGGGTTTCCGCGCGGCGGCTCCGCGGAGCGGAGCCGCCGCGCCGGACGCCGTCGACGCTGGCGCCGGACGCCCGTGACGGACCATCCTCGTCCTGGTCGGACGGGGTGGCTCGCTGCTACGGTCCCGCCCGACCGAACGATCGTTCGCCTGTCCGTCCGCACAGCGCTACCCCGAGGTGGTCGATGACGACGCTCGAGACCCTCCACGACCTGGCCCCGGCCGCGGACGCCGGCAACGCCACGCGCACCGTCGGGGCGCCGATGCGCCGCGCGCTCGCGACGTCGCGCGACCGGACGGCCGTGGTCTGCGGCGAGCAGAGGCTGACCTACGCCGAGCTCGGCGACCGCCTCGCCCGCCTGGGCGGCCTGCTCGCCGGGCTGGGCCTCGGACCCGGCGACCGCGTCGGCGTCCTGGGCGCCAACTGCCACCGCTACCTCGAGCTCTACCTCGGGCTGCCCTCGCACGGGCTCGTGATCGTCCCGCTCAACGTCCGGCACACCGAGGCGGAGCGGACCTACGCGCTGCGCGACGCCGGTGCCACGGTGCTGTTCGCCGACCGGGCCCTCGACGACCTCGACCCCGACCTGCGCGTCGTCGACCTCGGCGCCGAGTACGAGGCGCTGCTCGCCGCCGCCGCACCCACCGAGCCGCGGCGCGCGCCCGCCGAGCACGACCTCGCGGGGATCTTCTACACCGGCGGGACCACCGGCGCGGCCAAGGGCGTCATGCTCACCCACGGCAACCTCGTCGCCAACGCCTTCCACTTCATGGCCTGCTGGCCGTTCACGGCCGACACCTCGTGGCTCGTCGTCGCACCGATGTTCCACGCCGCCGGCACGATCGGGGCGCTCGCGACGATCTGGGCGGGCGGCACGCAGGTCATGTGCCCCGCCTTCAGCGCCGACGGCGTGCTCGACCTCGTCGAGCGTCACGGCATCACCGCGACGCTCGTCGTCCCCACGATGATGGACGCGCTGGCCGTCGAGCAGACGGCCCGGCCGCGGCGGGTGTCGTCGCTGAGGTGGCTCTCGCACGGGTCGTCGCCCGCGGCGGTCGAGCTGCTGCGGCGCACCCACGCGGCGTTCCCCGAGGCCGAGATGCTGCACATCTACGGGCTCACCGAGACGTCCCCGATCGTGACGCTGCTGCCCGGCGAGCAGCACCTGCTCGACGCCCCGCAGGCCCGCTCGTGCGGGCGCGCGGCGGTGGGCGTCGAGGTGATCGTCGTCGACCCGGCGGAGCGCACGCCGCTGCCGACCGGCGTCGTCGGCGAGGTGCTGATCCGCGGCGCCAACGTCACCGCGGGCTACTGGAACAAGCCCACCGAGACCGCGGCGGCGCTGCGCGACGGCTGGTTCGCCT
Source organism: Actinomycetospora sp. NBC_00405 (assembly GCF_036044095.1). Classification (NCBI taxonomy): domain Bacteria; kingdom Bacillati; phylum Actinomycetota; class Actinomycetes; order Pseudonocardiales; family Pseudonocardiaceae; genus Actinomycetospora; species Actinomycetospora sp. NBC_00405. The sequence goes on along the minus strand of NZ_CP107938.1, from coordinate 3,649,500 downwards.
CCGGCGATCTCGGCCTGATCGACGACGGCGGCCACCTTTTCCTCGTCGACCGCGCCAAGGACATGATCGTTTCGGGCGGGGAGAACGTGTACAGCGCCGAGGTCGAGAACGCGCTGTTCGCGCACCCGTCGGTGGTCGAGGTGGCCGTGTTCGGCGTGCCCCACGAGCGGTTCGGCGAGGCCGTGCACGCGGTGGTCGTGCTCCGCGCGGAGCCCGAGGACGCGGACGCCTTCACCGAGGAGCTCGTCGCCCACTGCCGCCGGTCGATCGCCGGCTACAAGGTGCCCCGCAGCATCGAGACGCGCACCGAACCGCTCCCGAAGTCCGGGGCGGGGAAGATCCTCAAGCGCGAGCTGCGCGCGGTCTTCTGGTCCGACCGGGAGTCGCAGCTGACGTAGGTCCCGGGGCCCGTCAGGCGTGGACGTTCCGCTGCCCGACCGCGCCCCAGAGGCCGACGCAGCCGACACACCCCACGCAGTCGACGCAGTCCACACACCCGACGCAGGCCACGCACCGGGTGCAGTTCACGCAGGCGAGCGTGGCCACGCAGTTCCGGAGCGCGACGCCGAACGCGGTGACCAGGCTGCCCGCGATGCCGGCGCTGCCGGTGGTGGCCACGCTGCCGGCGACGGCGACGCTGCCGGAGGTCGCCACGCTCCCCGCGACGGCGACGCTGCCGGCGGTGGCCACGCTGCCGGCGACGGCGACGCTGCCGGCCGTCGCCACGCTCCGGACGACGGCGACGCTGTGGGACGTCGTCACGCTCCCCGCCGTGGCGACGCTGCCGCTCGTGTCCACGCTCCCGGCCGTCGCGACGCTGTCGGCGGTGCGGACGCTGCCTGCGGCGGCGATCCCGCCGGCAGGGGGATTCTCCGGCTCGGTCACGACCAGCAGGGTGCACGAACTGCTCCCCGCCGTCCAGGAAGGATTGGGCTGATCAGTTCACCGAATGGAGCCCGATCACCACTACCGTCGATCTCGCAAGCACAGTGAGCACACACTGCCGGAGGCCGACGTGCCGCAAGCGACGATTGTCCTGGTCCACGGAGCGTGGGCCGACGGCTCGAGCTGGAATGCCGTGGCGCGCGAGCTGAGGAATCGTGGACTGTCGGTGATCACGCCGCCGAATCCGTTGCGCGGTGTGACCACCGATGCGCCCTACGTCAGCTCGTTCGTCAACCAGCGCACGACGGGCCCCGTGGTCCTGGTGGGCCACTCCTACGGCGGGTTCGTCATCACGAACGCCGCTGCGGGAGCCGGCGACGTGCGCGCGCTCGTCTACGTCGACGCGTTCATCCCCGAGGCGGGGGAGACGGTCTTCCAGATTCTCGGCGGTTCCGGATCGGCGCTCGACGTCCCCGACCCGACCGCCGTCCTCGACCTCGCGGGATATCCGAATGCGCCCGAAGGAGACGTCGAGGCTTTCCTGAAAGCGGACACCGTGCACCGGTCGTTCGCGCAGGACCTGTCCGAGGACGACCGCTGGAGAATCATCGAGAGTCAGCGTCCGATCACACTCGGTGCGAATCTGACGCCGGGCACGGAAAGCGCCTCGACGTCGCTCCCCAGCTGGGCCGTGGTGGGCACCGAGGACAAGGTCATCCCGCCGGACACGCAGCGGAAGATGGCCGAGCGGGCCGGGTCGACGATCTCCGAGGTCGCCGGTTCGCACGTCTCGATGGTGTCCCGGCCCGGGCCGACGATCGAGGCGATCCTGGCCGCCGCGGAGGCGGCCGGCTGAGGTCAGTGCCCGGTGAACGTGGGCTTCTCCTTGGCCAGGAAGGCCTCGACGGCGTTGCGGTGGTCCTCCGTGGCGGCGAGGCGTGACTGGGCGGCCCCCTCGTGCTCGAGCACCGTCGTCAGCGGCGAGACGGTGCCGAGCGCGATCGCCATCTTGATCTCCGCGTAGGCGGCGGTCGGGCCGTGGGCGAGGCGGCGGGCCAGCGCGAGGGCCTTGTCGTCGAGCTCCTCGGCGGCGACGACCTCGCGGACCAGACCCCAGTCGCGGGCCGACTCGGCGGTGAACGTGTCGCCGAGCATGAGCAGGTCGGTGGCGCGGGAGGCGCCGACGGCGTGGGCGAGCGTGGCCGAGAGCCCCGAGTCGCCGCCGAACCCGATGCCGGAGAACGCCGTCGCGAACCGCACCCCGGTGGCGGCGAGGCGCAGGTCGCAGGCGAGCGCGAAGCCGAGGCCCGCCCCGACGCACGTGCCCCCGATCGCGGCGATGGCGGGCTTGGGCATCGTCGCGAGCGCGGAGGTGATGCGGTTGTAGTGCTCGGGCACCGTGCGCATCGGCTCCTCGGCGCCGGAGCGCAGGGCCTCGGCGTGCTCGCCGAGGTCCTGGCCGACGCAGAAGGCGGGCCCGGCGGCCGACAGGACGACGGCGCGGATCTGCGGGTCCTGGCCGACGTCCTCGAGCGCGTCGCGCAGGGCGACCTTGAGCTCGGTGGTCAGCGCGTTGCGACGGTCCGGGCGGTTCATCCGCACGGTCGCCACGGCCGCCTGGTCGTCACGGGTCACCACGACCGCGTCGTTCGTCATCGAACGCACTCCTCTCGCTCACCGTCTCCGCCGGGGATCATGCTGCCCGTCCGGTGCGGGCGCGGACAGGGGGCGTCGGCCCGTGACGGCGGAGCGGACACACCGGACACTGGAGCCGTGGTCCTCTCCGTCCGCGTCGCCGCGCGCACCACCGGGGCGCTCCTGGCCGGCTTCGGCGCCTTCCAGGCGTGCCTGGCGGGCGGTGCCCCGTGGGGACGGTTCGCCTACGGCGGCCAGCACGAGGGGCGTCTCCCCGACAGCTTCCGCCGGATCAGCGCCGTCGCCGCCCCGGTCTACGGCGCGATGGCCGTCGTGGTCGCGTCGGAGGCGGGCTCGCCGCGGCGGCGGCGAGCGGTGGCGAGCGGGGTGGCCATCGTCATGGCGGTCGGGACGGCGCTCAACCTCGCCTCCCGGTCGCCGGCCGAGCGGATGCTCTGGACGCCGCTGTGCGCGCTGACCGCCGTGCTCGCCGGGGCGGCCCGTCCGCCGGCTCACTCCGTCCGGGCGACGAGCGTGACCACCGGGGGACGGTAGGGCGCCATCACCGGGGTGACGGCGTCGACGGCCGCCCCGCGCAGCGCCGCACGCTCGGCCTCGGAGAGCCCGGCGAGCCACGCGGCGACGTGCGCCTGGCCCAGGCGGTAGTCGACGAGGTCCTCGGGGCGGTCGACGCCCACGTCGGCGGCGTGCTCGGTGACGACGACGTCGACGAGCCCCGCGCTCTCGGCGGCCGAGGTCATCGCGGGCACGTCGCCGAGCAGGGGCGCCTGCGCCCGGGTGAGGTGCGCGTACCAGGGCGGTGGGACGAAGCCGGCGTCGGCGACCACGACGTCGATCCGGTCGCGCACCGCGCGGTGCCGGGTCGTCGCGGCGGCCACCGTGGCCAGGACCGCCCCGCCGGGCCGGGTGACGCGGGCGAGCTCGGCGAGCGCGGCCGTCGGGTCGTCGACGTGGTTCAGGACGAAGGCGGCGACGGTGTCGTCCACCGCGTCGTCGCGCAGCGGCAGCGCCTCGAGCGCGCCGGCCACGGCCGGCGGGCGGTGGCCCGCGTCCCGGGCGAGCATCGCCGGCGAGCGGTCGACGGCCACGGGGTGGGCGCCGACCGCGGTCAGGGCCGTCGAGGCGAGGCCCGTGCCGGCGCCCACGTCGAGCACCCGGCGACCGGCCAGGGAGTGGGGCGCCGCGGCCACGAGCTGTGTCGCCAGCGGGCCGTAGACGCGCGCCGCGCCCGTCGCCCAGCCCGTCGCCGCCGCGGCGTAGCGGTCCTCGTCCCGGTCACTGATGTCGCTGCCCATGATCGGGGCGAGGATGTGGCTTTCCTGACGTTGAGTGCAAGCGTGGACGCAGGGCTGGCACCGCCGGTGCCCTCACGGTTCCCTCAGAGTCGCCACAGAGCTGCGTCACGGGCGGTGGACAGGGTGGATCACGAGGCGGCCGCCCCCGATCGGTCACCCGTGTCGTGAGGAGATCGAGGAGATGGACTTCCGTCGCCTGCCGGTGCTCGCCGGACCGGTCGTGGCCGGGCTCTTCCTGCTCGGCGGGTGCGCCGCCGGGCCGGCCCCAGCCCCGACCGAGGCCCCGGCCGCGACGCCGGCCGCGGCCGCTGCCGGCACCGGCCCGGCGCCCTGCACCGCGCGGCTGCGTCCCGGCGCCACCGGCGGCGCCCCGCTGACGCTCTCGCCCGAGGCACGCAGCGAGATCGACCGGCTGCGCGAGCAGCCCTCCGGCCCGGCGTCCGCCCAGGACCCGGAGCTCGCCGCGCGCCTGGCCGAGGTCAGCCGGCGGGTCGAGCGCGCCGCCCGGCCGTGCGCCGACCGCTGAGCGGGCCCGACGGCGCGACCGCCACCGCGCGGACCCTCCCGGACGCGGTGGCACCATCCGCGCCCATGAGCGAGTCGAACCCCGACCTGCTGGTGGTCGACGACGACGCCGACGTACGGGCGTCGCTCGAGCGCGGCCTGCGGCTCTCGGGGTTCACCGTGCGCTCCGCGCAGGACGGGCCGGGCGCGCTGCGGGCGGTGCACGAGCGCGTCCCCGACGCCGTCGTCCTCGACCTCGGGCTGCCCGGCATGGACGGGGTGGCCGTCGTGACGGCGCTGCGGGCGATGGACCACGACGTGCCCGTGTGCGTGCTCTCGGCGCGCGACACCGTCGACGACCGCGTCGTCGGGCTCGAGGCCGGGGCCGACGACTACATGGTCAAGCCGTTCGCGCTCACCGAGCTCGTGGCGCGGCTGCGCGCCCTGCTGCGACGGGGCGCGCGGTCGACGACCCCGGCCGAGCCCGCCCTCGGCGAGACGCTCACGGCGGGGCCGCTGACCGTCGACCTCGCCCGGCGCACCGTCCACGTCGGGGACCGAGCGGTCGAGCTGACCAAGCGCGAGTACGAGCTGCTCGTCGTCCTCGCCCGCAACGCCGAGGTCGTGCTCACCCGCGAGCGCCTGCTCGAGCTGGTGTGGGGCTACGACTTCGCCACCGACACCAACGTCGTCGACGTCTTCGTCGGGTACGTGCGCCGCAAGCTGGAGTCCGACGGCACGCCCCGGCTCGTGCACACCGTGCGCGGGGTCGGGTTCGTGCTGCGGGCGGGCGGATGAGGCGCTCCCTCTCGCTGCGGGCGCGCGTCGCCCTCGCCGCCGCCCTGGCCGCGACCGTCGTCGTCGTCCTCGTCGGCGTGCTGGCCTCGGTGCTGCTGGCCCGGGAGCAGACCGAGCGGCTCGACCGCAGCCTGGTGCCCGGCTCGCCGGCGGTGCTCGGCTCGTTCGCCTCGACGCGCGCCGACCTCGCCGTCACGCTGCGGAACCCGGCCGGCGAGGCCCGGCGGGTGAGCGGGCCCGAGCTGCCGCTCTCCCCGATCGGCATCCCGACCTCGGTGACGGTCGCGGGCGTCGACTACCGCATCCGCACCGCGCCGGGCCCGGCGCCGGGCTCGCTGGTGACGGTGGGCGCGACCGAGGACGACACCCGCGCACGGGTCGCGGAGCGGCAGCGTCTGGTGGCCGGGCTCGGGGTCGCGGCGGTCGCCCTGGCGGCGGGCCTGGGGTGGCTGTTCGCCGGGCGCGCGGTGCGCCCGATGCGCCGGCTCACCGCGCAGGCGGCGACGCTCGACCGCGCGGCCACCGACCCGGAGGCCGCGCCGCCGACGGTCCGCGCCGACGGGTCGCGCGAGTCCGAGGAGCTCGCCGACGCGCTGTCGGCCATGCTCGCCCGCCTGAACGCCGAGCAGGAGCGCAGCACGGCCTCGCTGCACGCCGCGCGCGACTTCGCCGCGGCCGCCCGCCACGAGCTCCGGACGCCGCTGACGTCGATGCGCACCGACCTCGAGGTCCTGGCGGCCCATCCCGACCTGCCCGAGCGCGACGAGGTGCTCGCCGACGTGCGGCGCGCCCAGGCCCGGGTGGAGGCCACGCTGACCGCCCTGGGCCAGCTCGCCACCGGGGACCTGCCCGACGCCGCCGGCGGCGAGGCGATCGGGGTGGCCGACGTCCTGCGCCTGGCCGCCGAGGACGCGCGACGCGCCCACAGCGGGCTCGAGGTGGTCGTCGAGGAGCCGGACCCGGCGACCCCGGAGTCGGTCCGCGCGTCGCCGGAGGGGCTGCGGATGGCGCTGGCGAACGCCGTCGTCAACGCCGTGCGGCACGGTCGCGCGGGCACCGTCCGGCTGGGTGCCCACGCGGGCGCCGACGGCGGGATCGTGCTCACCGTCGACGACGACGGGGGCGGCCTGCCCGCGGACGAGCGGGAGGCCGTGCTCGCCCGGTTCGTGCGCGGGAGCACCGCGGGCGCGCCGGGCTCGGGGCTGGGCCTGGCGCTGGTGGCGCAGCAGGCGGCCCGCCACGGCGGTCGGGTGGCGCTCGGGGACGCCCCGACGGGTGGCCTGCGGGTCAGCCTGGCCCTCGGCCCGGATCGAGCTGGGTGACCAACCTCAGGTCCCACGCCTCGGGCCAGGGCGCGCTGCGCCGGACGCGCTCGTAGATCCAGGCGGTGAAGCCCTCCGAGACCAGGACGCGCGCGATCTCGACGAGCGCGGCCAGGTCGTCGGACTCGTGCTGCTCGTGGTCGTTGCGGGCGGGGGTGTGCAGCGGCCCGCGGAAGCGTCGCGCGTCGAGCCAGTAGCGCCGGGGGCCGCCCGAGCGGGGTAATCGGATGTCGCCGGTGTCGTCCATGTCGCCGATGCTAGCGACACCGACGTCATGAACGACAGCGGTGTCATTCACGAAATCCGCGACAGCGGCGCCATTACGTCGTTCGGACGACACCGGCGACATAGGCTGCCCGCCATGTCCCCGTCGGACCTCGTCTCGACCCCGGAGGCCGCGAAGGCGCTGGGCGTCAGCCCGCGCACGCTGCAGCGCTACGTCCGGGCCGGCCTCGTCACGCCCGAGATCACGCTGCCGTCGGGGCAGTACCGGTGGAACGTCGCCAAGCTGCGCCGCCAGATCGGGATCGCCCCGGACGAGGACTGAGGACGACCGACCGAGCCGCCCGTCGCTGTCGGTGGGCAGGGTTAGCGTCGACGCCGTCCGCCACCCGCGGAGGAGGAGGAGGCGCCATGCCCGACGGCGACGAGGTCCTGCCCGGACCCTTCGACACCGAACCCCTCGGTCTCGGTCGGCTGCTCTCCGAGGGCTTCTCGCCGGCCGTGCCGGGCGACGAGGTGGTGCGTCGGTGCGAGCGCTGGCTGGTCGGCGTGCTCGACGAGGCCGACGTCGCGCTCGGGGCGAGCGACGTCGAGATCGCCTCGCTGCTCGCCGCCGAGGGGTGGTCGGTGGCCCAGGTCGTGGGCGGCTGGGTGCGGCGTGCGGCGAGACCGGTGGCCCGGGAGCTCGTGGCGCCCGGCGTCACCCGCGTGGGCTGACCAGCGCGAGCACGTCGCGCAGCCCGCGCTCCCGCTCGCGCTGCTCGCCGGCCAGCACGAAGGCCCGCAGGCCGGCGGTGACGGCGCCGCCGTCGCGCACCGGGTTGTCGCCGACCATGAGCGTGCGCCGGGGGTCGGCGCCCAGGCGCTCGCAGGCGGTGCGGAACAGCGCGGGGTCCGGCTTCTCGGTGCCCTCCTCGCAGGAGAGCACCCAGGTGCCGACGAGTCCGTCGAGTCCGGCGGTGCGGGCGTGGCTGCGGATGTCCCAGCCGATGTCGCTCACCACGCCGACCGGCACGCCCCGCTCGGCGAGGGCCGCGAGGAACGATCCGGTGTCGCCGTAGGGCACCCACGAGTCCTCGGCCACCACCCGCGCCTGCGCGGCGTCCTCGATGCCCGCGAGGTAGGGCACGCGCGAGAACCACGCGCGCATCGCGCGCCGGTGCGCGTCGGCGTCGAGGTCGCGGCCCACCTGTGCGGCCGCGACCTCGGGCTCCGCGGCCGCCACGTCGAGGGCGGCGAGCACCGCCCCGGGGTCGCCGAGCTCGCGCCCCGTGTCGGCGGCCACCCGGCGCAGCCACTCCTCGGTGCCGATCATCCGGAAGAGCGTGTTGCTGAAGTCGCAGAGCACCGCCTCGACCGGCGGGACGGGCGCGGCCCGGTCGTCGTCGGACGGGCGGTAGGCCGCGGGAAGGTCGAACAGGGCGCGCACGTCGATCAGTGTGGCCCCCCGCGTCAGACGGCGTCCTCAGGCGGCGGGGGTGCTGTCCTCCTCGACCACGGCGGACTCGTTGAGCGCGCGCTCGCGGCGGGCGCTGCGCACGGCGACGACGATCGCCACGACCCAGAGCACCGCCAGCACGATCAGCACGGTGGTCACGATGCCCGTGGCCACGTCGACGCTGTTCAGCAGCGTGCGGGCGTTGGTGATGATGATCAGGCCGCCGGCCCCGGTGCCCAGCACGCGGGCGGGCAGCAGCCGGACGATGTAGGCCGCGAACGGCGCCGCGATCACGCCGCCGACCATCAGAGCGAGGACGACCGTGTAGTCGATGCCCTCCTGCGAGAGCGTGAACAGGAAGCCGATGCTGGCCGCGAGGGCGACGACGAACTCCGAGGTGTCCACCGAGCCGACGACCTTGCGGGGCTCGAGACGGCCCGACGCGAGCAGGCTCGACGTGGCCACCGGGCCCCAGCCGCCCCCGCCCGAGGCGTCGAGGAAGCCCGCGACCAGGCCGAGCGGGCCGAGGAACCTGCCGCCGGGCCGCGGCCCGGAGACGACGCGCTTCGCGACCGCGCGGGAGCTGAAGCGCAGCAGCACGTACACGCCGAGCAGCAGCAGGATGCCGGCCATGTAGGGCTCGGCGTCCTCGGTCATGTTCACCAGGACGTAGGCGCCGAGCACCGCGCCGGCGGCGCCGGGGACCGCGAGGATGCCGACCACCCGCCAGTCGACGTTGCCGAAGCGCCAGTGGGAGGCGCCGGAGGCGAGGGTGGTGCCCACCTCGGCGAGGTGGACGGAGGCGGAGGCGATGGCGGGCGCCGTGCCCGCCGCCAGGAGCACCGACGTCGACGTGACGCCGTAGGCCATGCCCAGGGAGCCGTCGACGAGCTGGGCGATCAGGCCGGCGAGGGCGAAGAGCAGGAACGTGCGCACAGGATTCCTCGGTGATGGCAGGGGCGGGCCCGCGCGCCCGCACACCGGGGCATGTGGCGACCCGATCGGGGACGGACCCGCGACCGGACGAGACGTGGACGGTCAGCGGCGGGGGAGGCGACACCCGGCCGAGGTGACACGGAGGAGGTCGACGTGCGCACGGCGCACCAGGACCACTCCCGAGTCGGACACGCCGTGATCCTCACACGGCGACGCGGCGGAGGACAGCGATCCGACGCACCGCTGTGACCGCCGCCACGCCGCCGCTCGAGGGCGATCAGCCCGGCACGGGAGCGGGCTGTCCCGGCTGCGCGGGCACGGCCGGCTGAGTGGGCTGGGCCGGCTGAGTGGGCTGGGCCGGCTGCGTGGGCTGGGCGGGCTGGGCGGGCTGCCCCGGCTGGGCCTGGGCGCCCGGCACCGTCTGGACCGTCGCGCCCGGCGCCACCTGCACGGTCGCACCCGGCTGGACCTGGACGACGATCGGGCCCGACGCGCCGGCGGCACCGCCGCGCTCGCCACGGGGACCGCCGTGGGGACCGGGCGGGCGGCCCGGAGCCCCGGGACCGCCCGGTCCGCCGCGCCCCTCGGCGCTCGTGCCGGGACCCCGGTCCCGCGGCCCGTCACCGTGGCCGCCACCCACGGTCGCGGCCAGCACGCCGCCGGCCAGCAGCACGCCGAGCAGCAGCCCGACGACGCCGGCCACGACGATCGCGGTGCGGCGGGTCCAGCCGGACGGGCGGGTGGTCCGCTGCCATCGCGTGGGTGGACCGGTCGTCCCCGGGGACCGGTCGGTCGGTCGGGTCGGCGGGTCGCCGTCGGGGGTGCCGGACTGCGGTGTCTCGCTCATCGGTGGTCTCCACTCGTGCTCGGGGACCTCCGACGATGGGCAGCGCGGCTGAACCCGGCCTGAAGCCACCGGTGTGCGGGCGGGTCTTCAGGTCCCGTTCAGGAGCAGGGGGCCAGGATCCGGGTGTGGGTGGCACCTGGGGCACGGCGGCGCGCGTGCTCGTCGTCGAGGACGAGACGGCGATCCGCGAGTCGGTCGTCGAGGCGCTCGAGGACGCGGGCTTCCGCGCGCTCGGGCGCGGCGACGGCGAGGGCCTCGAGGAGCTGCTCGACGGGTTCCGGCCCGACCTCGTCGTCCTCGACGTCATGCTGCCCGGCCGTGACGGCTTCCGGCTGCTCGGCGTGGTGCGCGAGCGCAGCGACGCGGGGCTGGTGCTGCTCACCGCCCGCGACGCGCTCGCCGACCGCCTGCACGGCCTCGACGGCGGCGCCGACGACTACGTCGTCAAGCCGTTCCTGCTCGCCGAGCTGGTCTCCCGGGTGCGCGCCGTGCTGCGGCGGCGGGGACGGGTGCCGACGGCCATGACGGTCGGCGACCTCGTCGTCGACGACGAGGCGGGCACCGCGACCCGCGGCGGCGCCGTCCTCGAGCTCACCGCCACCGAGCTGCGCCTGCTGCGCTACCTCGTCGAGCAGCGCGGGCGCACCGTCACGAAGAACCAGATCCTCACCCAGGTCTGGGGCTACGACGCCTACGACCCCAACCTCGTCGAGGTCCACGTGAGCGCCCTGCGCCGCAAGCTCGAGGCCCACGGCCCACGCGTCGTCCACACCGTGCGGGGCCTGGGCTACGCCCTGCGCCCGGTGGCGGGGGAGAGCGCGTGAGCCGCTCCTGGGCCCGGCTGTCGCTGCCCGAGGGCTGGTCGGCGACGCGCTCGCTGCGCTTCCGCGTCACCGCGCTCGTCCTGCTGGTGGTGGCGCTGGCGCTGGTGGTCATCGGGGTCGCCGTCGACCTCTCGCTCGACGCCCAGCTGCGCCGCGACCAGCAGAGCCGCCTCGACGACCGCGCCGCTCGGGCCGGTCTGCTCGTCGCGGCGGGGTCGACGGGCCCGTCGCTGGTCGAGGCCGTCGACGGGCAGGGCATCCGCGCGGTCCTGCTCGACGCCGCGGGACGCCGGGTCGCCGGGTCGGACGACGACGGTCCCCGGGGACGCGGCCGGCCGGGCGCACCCGACGGGCCGGGCGGGCCCGGCGCACCGGACGGGCCGGTGCCGGTCGCGCCGGGCCGGCCGGACGTCCCGGGCGCGCCGGACGGCCCGCGTCCCTCGCGCGCCGGGCGGGACGACGTCCGCACGGTCGCCCTGCCGGACGGCTCGCGGCTGGTGCTGGCCGTGGAGCCGGGGGAGAACGACGGCGTCCTCCGGCGGCTGCGTGTGATCATGATCGGCGTCGGTGGGCTCGGGCTCGGCGTCGTGGCCGTCGCCCTGTTCGTCGGCGTGCGGATCGCGCTGCGCCCGCTCGACGACATGACGGTCCTGGCGCGCGACATCGCCGCAGGCGACCGGGGCCGGCGGCTGCGTCCCGAGCGCACCGACACCGAGCTGGGACGCACGGCGGCAGCCTTCGACGCGATGCTCGACGAGCTCGAGTCCGCCCAGACGCGCGCCGAGGACGCGGCCGGGGAGGCGCGGCGTTCCGAGGTGCGCACCCGGCGGTTCCTCTCGGACGCCGCCCACGAGCTGCGGACGCCGATCGCCGGCGTCCAGACACTCGCCGAGTCGCTCGTGCGCCACCCCGACGGCGACCTCGAGCGCCGCGAGCGCCTCGCCACCACCCTCGTGCGCGAGACGCGGCGGGCGGGGGCGCTGGTCAACGACATGCTCGAGCTCGCGCGCATCGAGGACGGCACCCCGCTCGACCGCCGGCCCGTGGACCTCACCGAGCTGGCCGCCGCGCAGGCCGAGCGGATCGCGCTGCTCGCCCCCGGCCTCGCCGTCGAGGTCGACGGCCCGCCCACCACCGTCGACGCCGACCCGGGACGGGTCACGCAGATCCTCGCCAACCTGCTGGAGAACGCCCGGCGCCACGGACCGGTCGAGGGCACCGTGCGGATCGAGGTGACCGTCGAGGGCGCCGATGCGGTGCTCGACGTGGCCGACGAGGGCCCGGGGATCCCGGCGGCGGACCGCGAGCGCGTCTTCGACCGCCTGGTCCGCCTCGACGACGCACGCACCCGTGACGCCGGTGGCGCCGGGCTCGGCCTGCCCATCGCGCGCGCCCTGGCCCGCGCGCACGGCGGGGACCTGCGCGTCGTCGAGTCCGAGGTCGGCGCCCGCCTCCGCCTGACCCTGCCGCGCCCGGGCTGACGCGAGGCCCGGGGTGCTGGCAGCGAGGGACGCCCTCGCTGCGTCGGGCGCAGGCGAGGCGTCCCTCGCTCCCACATCTCAGCCGGCGACGACCAGCGCGGTGGCGTTGTCCGTGAGCCCCGCGGCCTCGGCGAGCCGGACGAGGCGCGCCGCGCGCTCGCCGGCGCCGCCGCCCGCGGCGAGGACCGCGGCCATCGCGGACCCCGACACCGCGCGGTGGACGCCGTCGCTGACGAGCAGCAGGGTCCCCGGGTCGTCCACCACCGCGATCCCGACGTCCCGGGGTCCGGCGGTCCGCGCGCTCGTGGTGATGACGTGCTCGAGGTGCGGGTGCGGGGTCAGCCCCAGGGCCCGCACGCGCGCGGCGAACGTGTGGTCGCTCGTCAGCGTGCGCAGGGTGCGCCCGTCCCACGCCAGCGCGCGGCAGTCGCCCACCCACGCCATGCGCCAGCGCGGCTCGCCCGGGCCGGGGGCGAGGGCGACGACGGCGGCGGCGTCGCCGGGGACGAGGTCCTGCGTGGCCTCCAGCAGGTCGTGGGCGGCGAGCAGCGCGGTGTCGGGCCTGCCCTCGAGGGCCGCGACGCGGACCGCGTGGTCGGCCACGAGGCGCGCGGCGAACCCGGCGTCCTCGGAGTCCCCGACCCCGTCGGCGACCGCGACGGCGAGACGACCCCACGGCGCCCGGTGGGAGGCGACGGCGTCGGCCTGGTGCTGCCGGGGACCGCGGTGGGTCGCGTGCCCGACGAGGACGTCGGCGGCGGAGGAGGTGGCGCCGGCCGCGACGGTGCCGGACGGGACGGTGACGGCGGCGGTCATGGACGGGCCCTCTTCGCCGGTGGTCGGCGCCGGTGCTCCGTGCGCCTACCGACCAGGGTGGGCGGGCTCCCTGGGCGCAGCCTGTGCGCGCGATGAGGACCGCGGGTGGGTCGAGCGACCGCGTGTCTCTGGCGAAACGCTGAGATAGCTCTGATGGAGTAGCCAGGAGGGTTTCTCGTCGCTCTCCGTGTTCTATGCTCCTTCTCGTCGGCCGGTCCCCGCTCCGCGCCGATCCGGCCCCGCCGGTCCCCGCGCAGCCCCCGTCGCATCGAGGAGTTCCCATGTCGCAGCAGGCACCGCCGCCCCCCGCCGGCTTCCCGTACCCGCCGATGCCGCAGGGTCCGTCCGGGATGCCCTACGGCGGCCCACCTCCCGGTCCGGGATACGGCGGCTACCCTCCGCCACCGCCCGTGCGCAAGAGCTCGGCCGGCAAGATCATCGGGATCGTGGTCGGGGTGTTCGTCGCGATCCTCGTGGCCCTGTTCGCGCTCGCGATGGTCTTCGGGTCGCCGACGGTCACGGCCGACCAGGTCGAGCAGCAGATCGCCCAGCAGTACGGCGTGGACGCGAGCCAGGTGGACTGCCCCTCGTCGCTGGAGGGCGAGGTCGGCGCGAGCATCACGTGCACCGGCACCGACGCGGGCACCACGTCGACGCTGCTCGTGCGGGTGACCGCCGTCCAGGGCGACACCGTGAACTTCGACATCATCCCCCAGTGACGGTCGACCGGTGACGGTCGACCGGTGACGGTCGACCGGTGACGATCGACCGCCGATCCCGGCGGTCATGATGACCGCATGACACCGCCGTCCCCGTCGCGCCCGTGAGCGCGGCGGGGACGGCGGCGCTCGTCCTGGGCCCGGTGCTCCTCGGGGCGCTCACCCAGCGGGCGACCGGTCTCGGTCTGGCCCTCGTCGGCGCGCCGTTCCTCGTCGCCATCCTGGGCCCTCGTGACGGCGTGTCGTTCGGCAACGCCCTGCAGGTGCTGCTGTGCGCCGTCGTGCTGGCGCGGACCTGGCGCGGGGTCGACCTCCGGTCCGCCGGACTGCTCCTGGCCGGCGCCCTCGTCACGGTCCCGCTCGGCGCCTGGGTGGTCGGCGTGCTGCCCGAGGGACCACTACTGGTCGTGGTCGGCCTGCTCGCCATCGGCGCCGTGGTGGTCTCGCTCGTCCCGCGTCTCGGCGGGTGGATGAACGGCACGCCCGGGGCCGTCGGGGCCGGCGCCGTCGCCGGGTTCGTCAACGCCGCGGCGGGCGTGGGCGGGCCGATGATCTCGGCGTTCGCGCTCGCCCGGCGATGGAGCACCGACGTCTTCGTGCCGACCGCGCAGCTCGTCCTGCTCGTCATCAACCTGCTCGCGCTCCTGGGCAAGGGCGTCCCCCGCCTCGCCCCGGCGGTCTGGGGTACCGGTCTCCTGGCCCTGGCCGTGGGGGTCGTCCTGGGCGACGTCGTCCACCGGCGCCTCGACCCCGCCACGGCGCGCCGGGCGGTCGTCGTCCTGGCCCTGATGGGCGGGCTCGCCACCGTCGTCCGGGGCCTGCTCACCCTCTGAGCGCCCTCCGACGACGACCGTTCGGGTGGACAGCCCCCGCAGGGCCGGGGCACAGTACTGGGGCTACCCGCAGCTTCACCCCCACGAGGCCATGCGGTACTCGTTCCTCGTGGAAGGGGTGGCGCTCATGCGCGCGCCTCGTGACCAACGGTTCGACGGCTCGGCCGCACCGGAACCTCGTTGTCCCGACGAGCCGCTCGGCGGCCTGACGATCGCCCCGACGCAGCCACGGCGTGGGCTCGTGCTCGTGCGTGTCATCGGTGAGATCGACATGCTCACCGCCCCTCGCTTCGGCGACGTCGTGCAGAACGCCCTCGTCGCGGTCGCCGCGGAGCGGGATCGCGGGGGCGACCCCGCCCTCGACGACCCGTCCCCGCAGGTCGTGTGTGATCTCTCCGGGGTCACGTTCTTCGGCGCCTCCGGGCTCGACGTCATCGCCTCCGCCCAACAGACCGCCGAGGAGCACGACGTCCGGTTGGTCGTCGTCGCCGACCACCGCACGGTGCGACGCCCCTTTCGTCTCGTCGCCCTCGACCGACGGGTCCTCCTCACCGCGACCCACCCGGCGATCGGACGGCGCGTCACGGCGGGATCGGCGCGATGAGCGCGGTGACCTCCCCGCCCCCGCGGGCCGGTGGTGGCGGCAACGCCCGCCCCCCGGAGCTGGGCGAGGCGGTACGGGCGGCCCTGGGTGCGCTCGCCGACATCGCGGTCCCCTCGGCCGCGCTGCGCGACGGCCGGGTCGACCGCATGTTGAGGGCAGCGCTGATGGCCCACGAGTCGGCGCCCAACGGTGACGGGCACCGGGCCGGGCTCGACGAGGTCGCCGCCGCGGTGCGGACCGCGTGCGCGCACCTGGCCGTGACCGAGTTCGAGGACGCGTACCTCGCCCTGCGCGCTGCGCTCGACCGGTTGCCGCGGCGGTGGGACCCCGGGGCCGACGGCGCCGTCGCGGGTGACGCCCGGGGCTGACCGGCCGCGTCGCCTCACCACTGGAAGCCGTGCCCCGCGCCCTGCCGCACCAGCTCGGGCTCGTCGCCGGAGAGGTCGATGACCGTGGTCGGCTCGGTGCCGCACTCGCCGGAGTCGATGACGGCGTCGAGCTGGTTGCCGAGCCGCTCGTGGATGTCGGCGCCGGAGGTCAGCGGCTCCTCGGTGTCGGGCAGGAGCAGGGTCGAGGAGAGCAGCGGCTCGCCGAGCTCGGCCAGCAGCGCCTCCGCCACCGGGTGCTCGGGGATGCGGACCCCGACGGTGCGCTTGCGGGGGTGCAGCAGCCGCTTCGGCACCTCCTTGGTCGCCGGCAGGATGAACGTGTAGCAGCCGGGCGTCGCGGCCTTCACCGACCGGAACACCGGGGTGGAGACGCGGACGAACTGGCCCAGCTGGGCGAAGTCGCGGCACACCAGCGTGAAGTGGTGGCGCTCGTCGAGGTGGCGGATCGTGCGGATGCGCTCGAGCCCCTCGCGGTTGCCCAGCGCGCAGCCGAGCGCGAAGCACGAGTCGGTGGGATAGGCGATCAGCCCGCCCTCGCGGAGGAGGTCGACGGTGGCGGTGACCGCCCGTCGCTGCGGGTTGCGGGGGTGGACCTCGACGTACCTCGCGCGCGTGGGAGCGGCCATCGCCGCAGGGTAGGTGCGCTGCGGCCCGCTGCGCGACACCCGAGCGGCGGCGACGGGATGATTGGACCCCGTGTCGGAGGGGCACTCCATCGAGGCTTGTGACCGGATCGAGACCTACGCGGAGCGTGACCGAGACTTCGATACGCCCTTCGGCGCATCGTGATCACGCTGGAGGAGGAACTCGGATGAGCGCTCACCGCATCCAGGACGAACGCCCCGCTGACGTGGTCCGCCTCGTCGGGCGGGGGGTGGTGGCCACGACGGCCGCCCTCACCCTCACCGGTGCGGGGGCGGGCCTGGCGCTGGCGACACCCGGCCACGGCGGTGACGGGCACGGCAACGGGCACGGCAACGGGCACGGCAACGGGCACGAGGACGGGCACTCGGGGCACTCCGCCCAGGACCCGGCCGACTGCGGTGCCTCCGGCGACGACCTCGTCGGCGGCCTGCTCGGCGACCTGGGCCTCGGCGGATCGCACGGGCAGGACAGCTCGCAGGACGCCTCGTGCGACACCGGGTCGTCCGTGGGCTCCGTGGGCTCCGAGGACTCCGAGGCCTCGGGCAGCCAGGACGCCGGGTCGGCGAGCGACGGCAGCGCCACGCAGCAGGCCTCGGCGCAGCGGCAGTACACGCCGAGCAACCCGGCCGACATCCCGCCGCCCCCGGGCGAGACGAAGATCATCGACATCCCGGACCGCTCCGCGTCGTAGCGCGGCGGCCCGACCGGGGTGGGCAGACTGGCGTCATGGATCTCGTGGCTCCGTGGCGGATCGACGACGCCCGACACCCCGACGCCGCGGTCGCGGCCCGCGAACGCATCGCCGAGGTCGACGACCACGTCCGTGCGTGGGTCACCCCGGTGCCGTCGGAACCCGCGGGTGACGGTCCGCTCGCCGGGGTCCCGGTGGGCATCAAGGACATCGTCGACGTCGCCGGCGTGCCGACCCGGTGCGGTTCGCGCGCGCTGGTCGACGCGCCGCCGGCGGCGGCCGACGCCGGGATCGTGCGCCTGCTGCGCGCCACCGGGGCGGTGGTCGTCGGCAAGACCGTGACCACGGAGTTCGCCTACTTCGACCCGGGGCCCACGCGGAACCCGCACGACCCGTCGCGCACGCCGGGCGGGTCGTCGAGCGGGTCCGCGGCCGCGGTGGCCGCGGGCATGGTGCCGCTGGCGGTCGGCACGCAGACCGCGGGCTCGGTGGTGCGGCCGGCGTCGTACTGCGGCGTCGCCGGGCTCGCGGTCGCCCGCGGGGTCCTGCCG
This sequence comes from Actinomycetospora sp. NBC_00405, assembly GCF_036044095.1. Classification (NCBI taxonomy): domain Bacteria; kingdom Bacillati; phylum Actinomycetota; class Actinomycetes; order Pseudonocardiales; family Pseudonocardiaceae; genus Actinomycetospora; species Actinomycetospora sp. NBC_00405. The sequence continues at coordinate 3,632,044 of NZ_CP107938.1, read as the reverse complement.
CACGACGGGGTCGCGCCGCTGGCGCCCGGGCTCGACACCCTCGGGCTGTTCGCCGCGACCGTCGCCGACCTCGCCGTCGCGCGGGCCGCGATCGACGGACGGGACGCCGCTCCGGAGACGACGGACCCGCTGCGCCTGCTGGTCTGGGACGGCACCGCGGTCGCCGACGTCTCCCCGGCGATGCGCGACGCCCTCGCCGCCGCGATCGACCGGCTGCGCGCGGACGGGGCCACCGTCGCCGACCTCGACGTCGACCTCCGGGCGGCCACCGCCGACCACCGGACCGTCATGGCCGCCGAGGCCGCGACCACCGTGCCCGAGCTCCCCGGGCTCGGCGAGAACCTCACCGCCCTGGTGGCCGAGGGCCACGGGGTCACGGACGGCGAGCTGACCGCGGCCCGCGAGCGCTCCTCGGCCACCCGGGAGACGGTGCTCGCGCGTCTCGCCGACGCCGACGCGGTCCTGGCTCCCGGTGCCCTCGGCGTCGCCCCGCCGGGCCTGGAGGCCACCGGCGACCCGGTGCTCAGCAGGCCCTGGCACGTGATGGGCCTGCCCGCCCTCGCCGTGCCCGGGCTGCGCGACGCCGACGGCCTGCCCCTGGGCCTCCAGCTGATCGGCCACCCCGACCGCGAGGACGCCCTGCTCGCCGCGGGCCGCCGCCTGGAGCCCCTGCTGCCGTGAGCGATGTTCACGGCCATAGCCGTGAACATCGCTCACATGGGTGGGTCACCAGCCGTGTACCGCCTTGCGCACGGGGGAAGAGTGGGGGCCGTGGCGGACCGGGAGACGCGGGCGGCGGGGGCGACGCCCACCGGGTCACCCCGCGTCCCGCCCCCTGACTCCCCCCGTGTCCCGACCCCGGACTTTCCCCGTGACTCGCCCAGGAACTCCGACGACGGGCTCGACGTCGAGTTCCTCGAGGAGTTCGCCGACGAGCTCGACCACCACCACCTCTGGCACCGCGACGGCCAGCGCCACCAGTTCGGCACCGACTCGCCGCTGCTCTCCCCGCGCCTCGCCGCGTGGGTGCGCTACGTCCCGCGCGCCCATCCCGCGGGCTTCGTGCTGGGCACCGCCTTCGGGCTCATCTCGCTGACGCCGTCGCTGATCCCCCGCGACTACCTCTTCCAGGGCCTCGCCACCGGCATCTCCGCCGCCCTGGGCTACGCGATCGGGGTGGCCCTCGCCTGGCTCCTGCGTCGCATGGGGCGCTGGACGCACCTCACGGACCGCCTGGACCGCGCGACCCCCGTGTGGTTCACGCCCGGGGCCTGGCTGGTGCTCGTGGTGACCGCGGCGCTCGCCCTGTTCGGCCTGCTCCTCGCCGGCGCGGGCTGGCAGCGGCAGATCGCCGGGCTCATGGGCCTCGAGCAGCCGACGACCGACGGCTGGCTGCGCGCCGGGCCGATCGCGGTGGTCGTGGCCGGCGTGCTCGTCGGCTTCGGGCGCGGGGTGCGCTGGCTCGCGGGCCGCGTCGCGGAGCTGCTGCGCCGGCGCGTCCACATGCCCCGCCGGGTCGCGACCGTCGCCGGCACCGTGCTCGTGCTGCTCCTCGTCGTCACGGTGCTCGACTCGGTGGTCCTGCGCGGCGGGCTGCGCGTGGCCGACGCCGTCTTCAGCGCCACGAACGACACGCCCTACCCCGGGCTCGCCGCCCCGACCTCGCCGCTGCGCTCCGGCTCGCCCGCCTCGCCGGTGCGCTGGGACACGATCGGACGCGAGGGCCAGGCCTTCGTCGCGGGCGGGCGCCCGCCCCCCGAGCTCGCCACCGCGTCCGGACGCACCCCGGTGGAGCCGATCCGCGCCTACGTCGGCCTGCTCGCCGCGCCCGGGCCCTCGGAGCGCGCCGCCCTGGCCGTAGCCGAGCTCGAGCGCACCGGGGCGTTCGACCGGTCGGTGCTCGCCGTCGTCACCACCACGGGCACCGGCTGGATCGACACCCCGACGGCCGACTCCCTGGAGATGGTGTGGGGCGGGGACACCGCGATCGTCGCCACCCAGTACTCGTACCTGCCGAGCTGGCTGTCGTTCGTCGTCGACCGCACGCGCGCCGAGGCCGAGGGCCGGGCCCTGTTCGACGCCGTGCACGCCCGCGTCGAGCAGATGCCCCCCGACCGGCGGCCGCGGCTGTTCGCCTTCGGCGAGAGCCTCGGCTCCCAGGGCTCGGAGGCCGCCTTCTCGGGTGTCGACGACGCCCGCGCCCAGGCCGACGGGGTGCTCTGGGTGGGCCCGCCGAACTCCAACCGGCTGCACTCCGCCCTGACCGCGCGCCGGGACCCGGGCACGCCGGCGGTCCTCCCGGTCGTCGACGGGGGACGCGAGGTGCGGTTCGGGGCGACGCCCGAGGACCTCGCGCGCCCACCCGCTCCGTGGGATTCGCCACGGATCGTCTACCTGCAGCACGCCTCGGACCCGGTGGTGTGGTGGTCCCCGTCGCTGCTCTGGGCCCGCCCCGCGTGGCTGGCCGATCCCAGGGGCCGCGACGTCTCGCCCGCGATGGACTGGTACCCCGTGGTGACGTTCTGGCAGGTCACCATCGATCTGACCAACTCGCTCGGGGTGCCTGACGGCCATGGTCACCAGTACCGCGGCGTGATGCTCGACGGATGGCTCGCCCTGGGTACCCCCGACGGGTGGACCCTTGCGGACACGGAAAGGGTGGCAGGCATGCTGGGGATGTGACCGCTCCCCAGCACACGGCCGCCGAGGCGTGCCCCGACCGGGGCGACACGAACGACGAGGAGGACACCCCCTCCCACTGGCGACGGCTCGCCCCGCCGGCCGTCGTCGCGGTCCTGCTGCTGGCCTGGAGCAACGTCGTGCTCCCGGCGCTGCCCGCCGACGCGGTGCTCAAGGCGCTGTTCAACCTCGGCGGCGTCGCGGCCATGGTCACCGTGGCCCGGCTGCTCGGGCTGACGTGGGCCGACCTCGGGATCGGACGCGGCACCTGGGGTGCCGGGCTGCGCTGGGGCGGCGCCGCGATCGCCGTCGCGGTGCTCGGCTACGGCGCCGTCCTCGTCGCCGCCCCCCAGCTGCTGGAGAACCCCCAGCTGGCCGGCGCCTCCCCGGGCGCCCTGCTGCTGCGCGGGCTCGTCCTCATCCCGCTCGGCACCGTGCTGGCCGAGGAGCTCGCGTTCCGCGGCGTGCTGCAGGGGCACTCGGTGCGCTCGCTGTCGGCCCGGGTGGCCCTCAGCGTCACCGCCGTCGCGTTCGGCCTCTGGCACCTCACCGTCGCGATGGGCCCCTCCGCCGTCCCGCTGCCGCCGACGCTGCAGTGGACCTCGGTGCTCACCGTGCTCGCCGTGACCGTCGTCGGCGGGCTCGCGCTCGGCTGGCTGCGCCACCGGACGGGCTCGGTCCTCGCCCCCATCGGGCTCCACCTGGGCACGAACGCGGTCGGTCTCGTCGCCGCGGGTGTCGCGCTCGCGCACTGACGGACGTCGCAGGCGAGACTGTCGCGATGACGGTGGTCGACAACGCGGTGTACGTGAGCGGTGCCCGTGACAGGGAGCCCGACTCGCTCGACGGCACCCTCGCCGCGCTCCGGGAGCGCGACGGCACGCCCGGCGACGACGGCTTCGCATGGATCGGCCTGCTGCGCCCCGACACGGCCGAGCTCGACAAGCTGGCGCTCGAGCTCGAGCTGCCGGAGCTGGCCGTCGAGGACGCGGTGCACGCCCACCAGCGGCCCAAGCTCGAGCGCTACGACGACACGGAGTTCGTCGTCCTGCGGCCCGCCTGGTACGTCGACGAGGACGAGGACGTCCAGGTCGGCGAGATCCACGTGTTCCTCGGGCAGGACTTCGTCGTCACCGTGCGCCACGCCGAGACCCCCGACCTGTCCTCCGTGCGCGCCCGCCTCGAGGGCGATCCGGAGCTGCTGGCGCTCGGCCCGCGGGCGGTGCTCTACGCGGTGCTCGACCGCATCGTCGACGACTACCGCCCCGTCGTGCGGGGCCTGCGCAACGACATCGACCAGATCGAGACGCAGGTCTTCGGCGGCGACCCGAGCGTCTCGCGGCGCATCTACCAGCTCTCCCGCGAGGTCATCGAGCTCCAGCGGGCCGTGGACCCGCTGCGCGAGGTGCTCGACGGGCTCCTGTCCGAGACCGCCGACGACCACGCGCGCATCGGCCTGCACCGCGGCCTGCGCGACGTCGCCGACCACATCGCGCAGACCTCGGAGTCCGCCGACAACTTCCGCCAGCTGCTCGGCAACATCCTGCAGGTCAACGCCGCGCTCGTCGGGCAGCGCCAGAACGAGGAGATGCGCAAGCTCTCCGAGACCAGCCTGGCCCAGGGCGAGGAGGTCAAGAAGATCTCCTCCTGGGCGGCCATCCTGTTCACCCCGTCGCTCATCGGGGCGATCTACGGCATGAACTTCGAGCACATGCCCGAGCTCGCCTGGACCCTCGGCTACCCCTTCGCGCTGGGGCTGATGGTGATCGGCTCGCTGACGCTGTTCCTCGTCTTCCGCAAGCGCGGCTGGCTGTGACGACGGAGCGGGCCCGCTCGTTCGGCGCCGCCGCGGACGACTACGACCGGCTGCGGCCCGCGCCGGCCGCCGAGGCCCTGCGGTGGCTGGTGCCGTCGCCGCAGAGCCGGGTGCTCGACCTCGCCGCGGGCACGGGGCTGGTGACCCGCGCGCTCGCCGCCGAGGGCGTGCACGACGTCGTCGCGGTCGAGCCCGACGACGCCATGCGGGCCGTGCTCACCGCGCGCAGCCCCGGCGTGCGGGCCCTGGCCGGCACGGCCGAGGACATCCCGCTGCCGGACGGGTCGGTGGACGTCGTGCTGGCGGCGTCGGCGTGGCACTGGTTCGACGCCGAGCGGGCCGCGACCGAGATCGCGCGGGTGCTGCGGCCCGGGGGCGTGCTCGGCCTGATGTGGAGCTACTCCGACCCCGACACCGACTGGGTCGCGGACCTGCGCCGGATCGGGCGGGCCGAGGCGCAGGGGTCGGCGTCGCTGGTGCGGTCCGGGCTCGCGCTGGAGATGCCGGCCGGGGCGCCGTTCGGCATCGGCGAATCGCGGGTCTTCGGGCGCTCGGCGTGGATGGCGGCGCAGGACGTGGCCGCGATGCTCGGGACGTACTCGAGCGTGCTCACGCTGCCCGCGGCCGAGCGCCGTGACGTGCAGCGACGGGCCCGGGCCCTCCTCACCGAGCGGGTGGGCACCGACCCGGTGCTCGTGCCTTTCGTGACCGGGGCGTTCCGGACGGCGCGCTCGTGACGTGATCGCCTCTCGACTCCGGGTGCGGAGCGAGGTTAGCCTGCCCTCACGAAGCGAGGAGGCTGCCGTGACGTTGCGTTTGCCCACGGGTGAGGTGACCGTGCTGCTCGGCGAGCAGATCGTGCGCCGCCGGCTCATGGACATGCTCGACGACTCGTCCGCGCGCGGGGACACGGGCCAGCCGGCGACGGTGCACCGCGTCAGCGCGGGCGCGTCGGAGGGTGTCGCGACGCGCCGCCGGCGTCTCGAGGACGCCGGCAGCGTCGACGGGGCCGCGATCGTGCTCGTCGACCACATCACCGACGGCCTCGACGCCGCGGGGAGGCGCGCCGTGCTCAGCGCGCTCGCGACGGTGGCCGCGCGGGGTGCTGCGGTGCTGGTGGACGACGGTGACTGCGTGGCCGCCCTGGCGATGGCGGACGGCACGCTGCGCGCCGACCCCGTACGGGGGCTCGTCCTCGAGCCCGCCAGCGGGTCGGCCGCGCCGCTGGAGGAGCTCTACCGGGCCTCGTAGGTCAGGCAGTCGGCGACGTCCGAGCCCTGGCCGATCTCGACCGACGGCGCGGTGCACTCGAGCTTGTCGTTGAACTTGCACTCCGAGCGGTGGCAGGCGCCCACGACACCGTTGCGGTCGAGGCCGCCGCGGAAGGAGATCTCGACGAAGGTGCCGCACTTGGCGGTGTCGCCGGCGATGGTGATCGCACCGGCGTGGCAGGTCTTGCTGTCGTTGTAGGAGCAGGCGGTCACCGAACAGGCCTGGACCGTGGGCATGTCCTGGGTCGAAGTCATGACGATGATGGTGGCGTTGCCGCGGGGGCCGTCGCCACGCAGCGAAGGCTGCCCTGATCAGGGCGAATGCCCCGTCCGGCACACGCCGACCTGGGGCGACGAGGACGACACCCGCGACAGGCGGGCAATCCTGTGATGCACGTCACGTTGCGTGGTACCCGTCCGGGCCTCGCGGGGTGAGGGTGCGCTGTCCTCAGTTGGTCCCTTGATCGGTGATCGGACGCTGGGGACTTCCCAGGACGCATCGGGCGGGCCACGGTGGATCACTCCACCACCGCCCGTCGACGGGAGCACTGCCCGTGACCGACACCGCCCCGCCCGTCCAGCGCACCACGCACGTCGGCCAGAGCCTCCCGCGTCGCGAGGACGCGGCGCTGCTCACCGGCCGCGGCACCTGGACCGACGACATCGCCCCGCTCGGCGCGGTGCACCTCGCCCTGGTGCGCAGCCCCGTCGCCCACGCCCGGATCACCGCCGTCGACACGAGCGCCGCGCGGGAGCACCCGGGCGTCGTCGCCGTCCTCACCGCCAAGGACCTCGCCGACGACTTCGTGGCCGGCATCCCCACCGGGTGGCCGGTGACCGAGGACATCCTCGTGCCCGACCACCGGCCGCTGGCCCACTCCGAGGTCAACCATGTCGGGGACGCCGTGGCGGTCGTCGTCGCGGGCGACGCGGCGACGGCGCGGGACGCCGCCGAGCTCGTGATCGTGGACTACGACGAGCTGCCCGCCGCGGTCGACCTGGAGGCCGCGCTCGCGCCCGGCGCCCCGCTCGTGCACGAGGAGTTCGGCACGAACCACTGCTACACCTGGCCGCTCGCCGTCGGTGACGTCGACGCGGCGTTCGCCGAGGCCGACGTGGTCGTCGAGGGCCGCTACGTGCAGCAGCGCGTGATCCCCTCGCCGATGGAGACCCGCGCGGTCGTCGTCACGCCCGACGCCGTCGGCGGCGGCTTCACCCTCCACACCTCGACGCAGGTGCCGCACTTCGTGCGCGACATCCTCGCCGCGATCTGCGGCATCTCCGACACCAAGCTGCGCGTCGTCGCCCCGGACGTCGGCGGCGGCTTCGGCGCGAAGCTCAACGTGTACGCCGAGGAGGCCCTGGCGCTGGTCCTGGCGCGGCGGTTCAAGCGGCCGGTGAAGTGGACCGAGACCCGCTCGGAGCACCACGTCGCGACCACCCACGGGCGTGGGCAGGTCCAGTACATGACGATCGGCGCCACGCGCGAGGGGAAGATCCTCGGCATGCGGATCCGCCTCGTCGCGGACATGGGCGCCTACCTGCAGCTCCTGACCCCCGGCATCGCCGTCTTCGGGGCGTTCACCTACTGCGGGCTCTACGACTTCGGGGCCTACGACTTCTCGTGCCAGGGCGTCTTCACCAACCTCACGCCCACCGACGCCTACCGGGGCGCCGGGCGTTCCGAGGCGGCGTACGCCCACGAGCGGATCCTCGACGACCTCGCCCGCGCCCTGGAGATGGACCCGGCGGAGCTGCGTCTGCGCAACCTCCACCCCCCGTTCTCCGAGCCCCGCACGGTGCCCTCGGGCGTCCAGTACGACTCCGGGGACTACGAGCCCTGCATGCGTCGCGCGCTCGAGCTCGTCGACTACGAGGGCCTGCGCGCCGAGCAGGCGCGGCGCCGGGCCGCCGGCGACACCGTCGAGCTCGGCATCGGGATCGGGAACTTCACCGAGTCCGGCGGCCTCTCGCCCTCGAAGGTCGCCGCCGGGGTCCGGCTGCAGAGCGGCGGCTGGGAGGCGGCGACGGTGCGGATGACCACCGCCGGACGCGCCGAGGTCGTCACGGGCACGAGCCCGCACGGGCAGGGCCACGAGACGGCCTGGGCCCAGATCACCGCCGACAGCCTCGGCATCGATCCCGCCGATGTCGAGGTGTTCCACGGCGACACGATGGTCGCGCCGTTCGGGCGCGACACCTACGGGTCGCGCAGCCTCGCCGTCGGGGGGACGGCGGTGTACGGGGCGGCCGAGAAGGTGCTGGCGAAGGCCCGGCTGATCGCCGCGCACCTGCTCGAGGCCAGCGAGACGGACCTGCAGTTCGTCGACGGCACGTTCTCCGTGGCCGGCACCTCCGGGCCCTCGATCACGATCCAGGAGGTCGCGGGCGCGGCGTCGCTGGCCGCCGACCTGCCCGACGGCATGGAGCCCAACCTCACCGCCGACTACCACTTCGACCCACCGAACTTCACGTGGCCGTTCGGCACGCACATCTGCGTCGTCGAGGTCGACACCGAGACCGGCATGACCACCGTGCGGCGCTTCGTCGCGGTCGACGACTGCGGGCGGATCGTCAACCCGCAGATCGTCGACGGGCAGCTGCACGGCGGGATCGCCCAGGGCATCGCGCAGGCGCTCTACGAGCACGCCACGTTCGACGAGGACGGCCAGCCGACGGCCGCGACGCTCGCCGACTACGCCGTGCCCGCCGCGAGCGACCTGCCCTCGTTCGACCTGGACCAGACCGTCACCCTGTCGCCCACCAACCCGCTGGGCGCCAAGGGGATCGGGGAGTCCGGGGCGATCGGCTCGTCGCCCGCCGTGGTGAACGCGGCGATCGACGCGCTCGCCGCCCGCGGCGTCACGCACCTCGACATGCCGCTGACGCCGCAGCGGGTCTGGCGCGCCCTCGACGGGGCCGCCAAGGTGACCTCATGACCGCCACGGAGGCCGAGACGGAGACCCGCTACGACCACGGCGGCGACGAGTTCGTGTACGTCGAGCTCTCCGCGGCGATGAGCCTCCCGGTGCACTTCCGGTCCCTGGCGATCACCCGGCGGCTGGCCGAGGAGGCGATCCCGGGCGTCGAGGAGATCGCGCCGTCGAACGCGTCGTACATGGTCCGCGTCGACCCGGACCGGCTGCACCCACGCGACCTCGTCCGCGAGCTGCGGCGCATCGAGGGCGAGATCGGCGAGCTCTCCGACGACCTCACCGTGGCGTCCCGGATCATCGACGTCCCGATCATGCTGAACGACCCGTGGACCCACGAGGTCCTCATGAAGTTCCGCGACCGCCACCAGGACCCGAACGGCACCGACCTCGACTACGGGGCCCGGATCAACGGCTACAGCTCGACCGAGGACTTCATCGACGCGCTCGCCGCGTCGCCCTACCTGGTGACGATGATGGGCTTCGTCCCCGGGTTGCCGTGGTGCTTCCAGCTGGTGCCCCGTGAGCGGCAGGTCGAGGTGCCCAAGTACGTCCGCCCGCGCACCGAGACCCCGGAGCGGGCGTTCGGGTTCGGGGGCGCGTTCGCGGTGATCTACCCGGTGAAGGGCGCGGGCGGCTACCAGCTCTTCGGCTCGGCGCCCGCGCCGATCTTCGACGGCGAGCAGCGCCTGCCCGACTTCGCGGAGAACGACTCGGTGGTGTTCTTCAAGCACGGCGACGTGATCAACTACCGGCGCGTCGACCGCGAGGAGTACGACGACGTCCGCGCGCAGGTCGACGCGGGCACCTGGCGGTACTCGTACAAGGAGCTCGAGTTCTCGCCGAGCCGGTTCCTCGCCGACCCCGACGGCACCAACGCGGCGATGAAGGAGGTGCTGTACGGGTGAGCATCCGCGTGCAGGATCCGGGCCTGGAGACGACGGTCCAGGACACCGGCCGGCTCGGCTACTACAGCATCGGCTTCCCGCCCTCGGGCGCGCTCGACTCGTTCGCCTACCACGTCGGCAACGCCCTGGTCGGCAACGAGCCGGGCGCCGCGGGGCTGGAGGCGGTCTACCTCGGCCCGACGCTGGAGTTCACCGCCGACACCGTCATCGCCGTGACCGGGGCCGACATCCCCGCCTTCGTCGACGGCCAGGAGATCCCCCTCTGGGAGTCCGTGGCGGTGTCGGCGGGCTCGGTGCTGTCGTTCGGCCAGCTGCGCGGCGGGGCGCGGCCCTACATCGCCGTCGCCGGCGGCATCGACGTGCCGCTCTACTACGGCAGCCGCTCGACCTACACGCTCGTGGGGATCGGCGGCTTCGAGGGACGCGCGCTGAGGGCCGGCGACGAGCTGGCGATCGGCTCCGACGCGCGGGAACCCCGTGCGGGCCGCCGGGTGGACGCCTCCGACGTGCCGGTGCACCCGTCGACCGCCGGGGTGCACCTGCTCGTCGGCCTGCACAGCTACCGGCTCACCGAGGACAGCCTCGCGCGGTTCACCGACACCGAGTGGAAGGTGACCCCGGACGCCAACCGGGTCGGCTACCGCTTCCGGGGTGCCGAGCTGGAGTTCGTGCCCCGCGAGCAGCCGTTCGGCGCCGGCAGCGACCCCGCCAACGTCACCGACTGCGGCTACCCGGTCGGGTCGGTGCAGGTCCCCGGCGGCGTCGAGCCGATCGTGCTGCTGCAGGACGCGGTGACCGGGGGCGGCTACGCGACGCTCGGCACCGTCGTGTCCGTCGACCGCGACCGGCTGGCCCAGACCAAGACCGGCGACAGGACGCGCTTCGTGCCCGTCGACCTCGACGGCGCGCTGGAGGTCCGCAAGGACCGCCTCGGCGCGCTCGACCGCATCCGTTCCGCGCTCGCCTGACCGATCCCCAGGAGGCACGTCCGTGGGCAGCCACACCATCACGTCCCGCACGCCCGGCGTCTTCTACCACCGGCCCTCGCCCGACGCGGACCCCTACGTCACGGAGGGGGCGTCCGTCACCGAGGGCGACACGGTGGGTCTCGTCGAGGTCATGAAGACCTTCCACGAGGTGAAGGCCGACGCCGCGGGCACCGTGTCGAAGTTCCTCGTCGAGAACGAGGACGAGGTGACCATCGGCCAGGACCTGGTCGAGCTGGAGACGTGAGCCTGCGAAGCGTCCTGGTCGCCAACCGCGGCGAGATCGCGCTGCGGGTCGTGCGGGCCTGCCGGGAGCTGGGCATCCGGTCGGTCGCCGTGTACTCCGACGCCGACGCGTCCGCCGCGCACGTCCGGCACGCCGACGACGCGGTGCACATCGGCAAGTCGTCGGCGTCGAAGAGCTATCTGAACGCCGACGCGGTGCTCGAGGCGGCGCGCTCGGCGGGCGTCGACGCGGTGCACCCCGGCTACGGCTTCCTCTCGGAGCGGCCGTCGTTCGCGGCGGCCGTCGAGGAGGCGGGGCTGACGTTCGTCGGCCCGCCGTCGTCGGTGATCGCGACGATGGGCGACAAGGCGGCGGCCCGGGCGGTGGCGCGCTCGGCGGACGTGCCCGTGGTGCCGGGCAGCGACGAGGTCGAGTCGGGCGACGATGCTGTCGCCGCGGCCGAGGAGGTCGGCTACCCGGTGCTCGTCAAGGCCTCGGCCGGCGGCGGGGGACGGGGCATCCGGCCGGCCGCGTCGGCCGACGAGCTGCGGACCGTGGTGGTCGAGGCCCAGCGCGAGGCGTCCTCGGCGTTCGGGTCCGGCGCGGTGTACCTGGAGCGCGCGCTGCAGGGGCCGCGTCACGTCGAGGTGCAGGTGCTCGCCGACACCCACGGCTCCGTCGTGCACTGCTTCGAGCGGGAGTGCTCGCTGCAGCGCCGTCGCCAGAAGATCCTGGAGGAGGCGCCGGCGCCCGGGCTCTCCTCGGAGCTGCGGTCGGCGCTGTGCGACGCGGCCGTGCGGCTGTCGTCGCAGGTCGGTTACGTCGGCGCGGGCACGGTGGAGTTCCTCGTCGAGGGCTCCGGCGACGAGGCTGAGTTCTTCTTCATCGAGATGAACACCCGCATCCAGGTGGAGCACCCGGTCACCGAGTGGATCACCGGGCTCGACCTCGTCGCCGAGCAGCTGCGCATCGCCGGCGGGGAGCCGCTGTCGGTGACCCAGGACGACATCGTCCGCCGGGGCGCGGCCATCGAGTTCCGCGTCAACGCCGAGGACCCCGACCAGGACTTCCTGCCCTCGCCGGGCGAGGTGACGGGTCTCGAGCTGCCCGGCGGGCCCGGCGTCCGCGTCGACACCGCCCTCATGGCCGGCGACGTCGTCCCGCCGTTCTACGACTCGCTGGTCGCGAAGCTCGCGGTCTGGGCGCCGACGCGCGAGCAGGCCCTGGCGCGCGGCCGCCGCGCCCTCGCCGAGTACCGCGTGGAAGGCCTGCCGACCACCATCGGCCTGCACCGCCGCCTGCTCGACGAGCCCGCGGTCGTCGACGGCACCTACGACATCACGACGCTGGAGACGTGGTTGGCGGGGTAGCAGCGAACGCGCTACCGGCGGGCGGTGAGCAGCGAACGCGCTGCCCGCTGCTTCTATGCGTACGAAATCCCCGTTCGCGGACGCTGCCCGGCGTGATCGGACGCCTACACGCCGGTCGTTCCTGGGTGACCTGCATCACGCTAGCGTCGTCGGACATGGGGACCCTCGTCGACGTCATCGATGTCGGCACCGGCCCGACCGTTGTCCTGCTGCACAGCTCGGTGAGCGGGAACCGGCAGTGGAAGGCGTTGATCGCCGACCTCCGGGACCGTCACCGTGTCCTCGCGATCAACCTGCTCGGTTACGGCGACACCCCGCCGTGGTCCGGGGACCGTCCGCAGCGACTGACCGACCAGGCCGGGCTGGTCCACGCCGCGATCGACGGGATCGACGAGCCCGTGTCCCTCGTCGGCCACTCCTTCGGCGGCGCCGTGGCGATGCAGGCCGCGCTCGAGCTCGGCGACCGCGTCCGCGCGCTCGTCCTCCTGGAACCCAACCCCTTCTCGCTGCTCGCGCGCGCCGGCCGCGCAGAGGCGTTCGCCGAGGCCTGCGCCCTGCGGGACCACGTCCGGCGTCACGGCCGCACAGGCGAGTGGGACGTCGTCGCCGAACGGTTCGCCGACTACTGGCTGGGCGACGGCACGTGGGAGGCGATGCCCGACAAGCGCCGTGCCGCGTTCGTCGCCGCACTCGTCCCGAACCAGCACGAGTGGGACGCGGTCGCCGACCCGGACCTGGTGCTCGACGACCTGCCGCGCGAGGTCCCGACGCTCGTCGTCCACGATCCGGCCACGCGCCGCCCCATCCGGGAACTCGTCGAGGTCCTCGGCGAGGCACGGCCCGACTGGTGCTTCCGCACTCTCGCCGAGGGAGGCCACATGGCCCCGCTGACCCGCCCCGACCTCGTCGACCCCATCGTGGTGTCGTTCCTGGCGCAGTCGTGAGCGCGACGCGCGGGCTCGGGGTCGCGCTGACGCCGATGGAGACCCGGCGCGAGGTCGTCATCCACCTCGCGGAGAGGGCCGAGCAGCTGGGCTACGGCACGTTCACCGTGGCCGAGGGCTGGGGCTGGGACGCGGGCGTCGTGCTCGCCGAGATCGCGGGTCGGACGGAACGCCTGCGCCTCGGAACGTCGGTGGTCAACATCTGGGGCCGGAGCGCCGCCACCCTGGCGATGATGGCCGCGAGCCTGGACGCCGCGAGCGACGGCCGGTTCACCCTGGGTCTCGGCGCGGGCAGCCCTGCGCTCGCCGAGGGCCTGCACGACGTCCCGTTCGCCGACCCGATCGCCCACCTCGCGGCGGCGACGCAGCAGGTCCGCGGCCTGCTCGCGGGGGAGCGGCTCCGAGCGACCACGGGACAGAAGGGCATGCGTCTCGGCGTCCCACCCCGCCCCGGTGTGGCGATTCACCTCGCCGCGCTCGGACCGCGGTCGGTCCGGCTCGCCGGCGAGCTGGCCGACGGCTGGGACCCGTTCTTCCTGCCCGTGTCCGCCTTCGCGCAGGTCCGCGACGACCTCCGCGCCGCGGCCCGGGACGCCGGACGTGCCGACCTCCCCACCGCCTGCCCGGGGATCCCCACGGCGGTGTCCGACGACGCGGCCACCGCTCGGGAGGCGGCCTCCTGGTGGGTGGGCTTCTACCTCACGGCGATGGGGCCGCTGTACCCGCGGACCTTGCGACGGCTCGGCTTCGGCGACGCGGTCGAGGAGGTCGTCGCGGCCAATCCCACCGGGCGCACCACCGTGGTCCCCGAGAGCGCGGAGGTCCTCCTCGACGAGCTCACCCTCACCGGCGACCCGGAGCACGCCCGGGCCACGCTCGAGCGCTGGTACGCCGCCGGCGCCGAGCGCCCGTCGCTCGTCCTGCCGCCCGGACGCGACGTCGACGAGCTCGACGCCGTCCTCGAGGCGCTGCGTCCTCAGCCCCGCAGCAGCTGAGTCGCCGGCACGCGCTCGACGCCCAGGGAGTCGAAGCGTCGACGGAGGGCCTCGACGATCTCGACGGCGTTGGGGCGGTCGCCGTGCAGGCAGATCGTGTCCACCTCGACGTCGAGGTGCTTGCCCGTCGTCGAGGCCACGTGCCCTTCGAGGAGGTCGACGGCCTGCTGGGCGACTGCGTCGGGGTCCTTCGCCTTCGGCTCGGGCTCGACGATGATGTGCCCCTCGTCGTTGTACTCGAGGTCGGCGAAGCCCTCGCGGGCCACGGTCGCGCCGAGCGAGCGGGCGAGGTCGGCCGTCGGCCCGGCCAGCCAGAAGATCATCAGGTTCGGGTCGAGGCGCAGCACCGCCTCCGTGATCGCGGTGGTGATCTCGGGGTCGGTCAGCGCCATGCCGTACAGCGCACCGTGGGGCTTGACGTGCACGACCTCGGCGCCCTCCGCGCGGGCCGTCGCCTGCAGCGCACCGGTCTGGTAGAGCACGAGCTGGGCGGCCTCGTCCGGGCGCAGCGCCATCCGCCGGCGCCCGAAGCCCACGAGGTCGGGCAGCCCGGGGTGGGCGCCGATCGCGGTGTCGGTGGCGACGGCCGTGCGCACCGACTCGCGCATCGTCACCGGATCGCTGGCGTGGTACCCGCAGGCGACGTTCACCGAGGTCACGTGGCCCATGAGCTCGGTGTCGTGACCGAGCTTCCAGCGCCCGAGGCTCTCCCCGGCGTCGGCGTTGAGGTCGACGCGTGTCTGCATGGGCACAGTGTCCGCTCAGAACGCGCCGGCGTGAACCTCCGCCCACTGACGGAACGTCCGTGCCGGGCGCCCGAGGAGGTCGGGGACGGTCGTCGTCACCCGGCTGTCGTCGTACTCGCCGCCGCGGAAGAAGCGGAAGAAGGCGTCGACGTACGCGGCCGGCATCACCGACCCGAGACGCGCCCGCGCCTCGTCGTCCGGCTCGGGCTCCAGACGCAGGTCGCGCCCGAGGACGTCCCCGAGCACCGCCAGCCGGTCGGCCGGGAGCGTCGCCTCGGGCCCGGTGAGCCGCAGGCTCCGTCCCTCGAGCCCCGGGTCGGTGAGCGCCCGGGCGGCGACGGCGCCGATGTCGGCCGGGTCGATCACGGCGACCGGGACGTCTGCGAAGGGCTCGCGGACGACGTCGACGAGCGGCGCCCACTGCAGCGCGTTCGACATGAACCCGCTCGGGCGCAGCACCGTCCACCCGAGGCCCGCGTCGCGCACGGCGGCCTCGGAGACGAGGTTGAACCGCGTCACCGCGTTGTCGACGTCCCCGCCGACCACGGCGCCGGTCGAGAGCAGCACGACCCGTCGCACCCCGGCCGCCTGCATGTCGGCGAGCAGGCCAGGGACGTCGGGGTGGCCGGCGGGCAGGAACACGGCGTCGACGCCGCGCCACACGTCCGCCACCGAGGTGCGGTCACCCAGGTCCCCGGTCACCGGGACGGCCCCCGCGACAAACGTCCCCCGCCGCGACAGCGCCCGGACCTCGCCCGCGCCGGCGAGCGCCCGGACCACCTCGCCGCCCACGTTCCCGGTCGCGCCGGCCACCAGGACGGTCGTCATCGGCCCTCCTCGGCGCGGGTCACGCGCCCGGCGCCGCGGGCACCGGGGCCTCGAGCGGCAGCGCGTCGAGCCCCCCGCGGATCGCCTCGGCGAGCAGGGCGAGGTCCTCGTCGTTCGCGATGAGCGGCGGGGACACCGCGACGCCCTTGCCCAGCCCGCGCACGAGCACCCCGTTCTTCCGCGCAGCGCGCAGCAGCACGTTCGGGGCGTCGCGGACGCCGTCGAGCACGTCCTGCTCCAGCTCGACCGCGGCGAGGAAACCGAAGCCGGCGCGCACCTCGTGGACGTACGGGTGCGACGTGAGCGGCGCGAGCGCCTCGAACAGCGGCATCTCCAGCTCGCCGCCGCGCGCGATGAGGTTCTCGCGCTCGTAGACGTCGAGGGTCGCGAGGCCCGCCGCGCAGCAGGTCGGGTGTCCCGAGTAGGTCGGGCCGTGGCGCAGGGTGCGCTCGCCGGGGGTCGTCCACCACGGGGCGGCGACCTCGCCGGAGACGATCACGCCGCCGAGCGGCAGGTAGCCGCTGGTGACGCCCTTCGCGAAGGTGATCATGTCGGGCCGGACGCCGAAGCGCTCGATGCCGAACCAGGTGCCCAGCCGCCCGAAGCCGCAGATCACCGCGTCGATGACCAGCAGGACACCGTGGCGGCGGCACAGCTCGGCGACGCCCTCGACGTAGCCGTCGGTGGGCAGGTGCACGCCGCCGGCGCCGGTGACGGGCTCGATCACGAACGCCGCGATCCGCTCGGGACCGACCTCGGCGAACACCTTCTCCACGCCGTCGAGGTCGTGCAGGGGCGCGACGGTGTTCTCACCGGGGAGCACGCCCCAGCCGTCGCGGTTCGGCGGGATGCCGGTGATCGACGTCCCGAAGCCGTGCGTGCCGTGGTAGCCGGTCTCGCGGGAGACGACGTGCACGCGCTGGTGCTCGCCGCGCGCCTGCCAGTAGGCGCGAGCGAGCTTCACCGCCGTGTCGATGGCGTCCGCCCCGCCCGAGCCGAAGAACACCTTGGCGTCGTCGACCGGGGCCAGGTCGGCCAGCCGGTCGGCGAGCTCGAGCGCGGGGCGGTTGGCGATGTCGGCGAAGCACGAGTACGCCTCGAGCTTCGACATCTGCCTCATGGCCGCGTCGACGATCTCCTGCCGTCCGTGGCCGACGTTGCAGTACCAGAGGCTCGCGCAGCCGTCGAGATAGGCGCGTCCCGCCTCGTCGTAGACGTACGCGCCCTCGGCGCGGTCGACGACGAACTCGTTCCCGTCGACGGCGGCCATGTCGGAGAACGGATGCCACAACCGGGTGCTCATGGTCGCGATTCTCCCGCCGACCACGCTCCGGCGGCACCCCTGCGGAGGATCAGGGACCGTTCCCGTCGCCCGGCCCGAGCCCCAGCGGCAGCGGCGCCTGCGGGTCTCTGAGCGCGGCGAGGCACTGCCGGGCCGCCGCGGCCCAGGGGGTCCATCCGGCGCGCTCGGCCAGGGCGAGGGCGGCGGTCCACTCCCGGCGGGTGGTGTCGGGGTCGTCGAGGACCCGGGCCGCGAGCCCCGTAAAGAGCGTCGCGGGACCGAGCACCGCGCCGCCGAACCCGACGAGCACGGCGGCGTCCGGGTCGGCGGGGAGCACCTCGCGGACGTGGGCGGCGACCGCGGGATCCCCGAGGCGGAAGGCGGCGGCCGCGGCCATCGCCGCCGCGGCGCGGGAGAACCACATCGCGGGGTTGGCCGCGCGGCGCCCGTACTCCGCGAGGTGCTCGCGCGCGTGGTCGTCGTGGGCCGCGCAGGCCTCCGCGTAGGCGGCCGCGGCGGACCAGGCCCCGGTGTTCAGCGCGCGGGTCGAGGCGTGGGCGGCGAGCGGGGCGAGCTCGGCGACGGTCCCCAGCAGCAGGTGCTGGACGAGCAGGTGCGCGCCTGCGGCGAACGGCGCCGCGGGGAGCCCGAGCGCCTGGCCCCGTTCCGCGGCGCGGCTCGCGGCGGCGTCGGCACCCGGATCGCCCTCGGCCAGCAGCATCGCGGCCCCGGTGGCCTGCGCGGCCCAGATCGAGCGCGGGCGGAACCACCGCTCGGCGGCGGTCTCCAGCTCGACGCGCAGCTTGTGGGCCTGCTCGGTGCGCCCGTTCGCGAGCTCGGCGGTCATCAGCAGCTCGGTGCCCTCCAGGTACAGCGACGGGTCCCCGGTGGCCAGGGCGAGCCGGTGGGCGTCGGTCGCGACGGCGAGCCGCTCGCGCACCGAACGGGCGCCGTCGACGAGGTGGCGGGCCTCGAGCGCCCGGACGCGGGCCTGGGCCTCGGGGTCCTCGTCGGCGATCGCGTCCGCCAGCGTCCTCGCCTCGGCGACGAGCGCCGGCGCCCCGTCCCGGGCGGTCGCCGAGGCCTCCCGGACGGTCGCGACGAGCAGGTCGAGCCGCAGGCGCGGGGCCAGCGGCCGGTCGAGGAGGCGGTGCAGCCGCGCGTAGCGGCGGGGGTCGCCCTGCACCGAGAGCCCCAGCGGCTCGTCGCCGACCGCGACCAGCACGGCGAGCTCGTCGTCGCCGGCGTCCAGGGCCGCGTCGAGGGCCTGGTCGAGGTCGTCCTCCAGCGCGTGGTCCCGGGCCTCGCCGGTGCCGCGCACCGCGGAGTGGCAGAGGGCGCGGTGGCCGAGCAGGCGCGCGCGGGCCCGGTCGGTGGCCGCCGGGAGCGCGGCCTCGAAGAGGGCGATCGCCTCGGGGATCGCCCGCCGGCGGTAGGACTCGACGCCGGCGTCCACCTGCGCCGCGGCCAGGCGGGACGGCGCGAGCAGCGTCGCGGCGCCCTCGCTGTGGCGCAGCACGGTGAACGCGTCCGCGTCGTCGTCGAGCCCCTCGAGCCGGGCGAGGTGCAGGTGCGCCGCGCGGACCGGCGGGACCCCGGCCCGCAGGCCGTCGGCGTCGAGGTCGTGGCGCAGCACGTAGCGGTCGCCCTCGCCGGTGGCCAGCCCCGCCCGCACCGCGACCTCGAGGTCGTCGGCCACGTCGAGCGGGCGACGCCCGAGGACGGCGGCCAGGCCGGTGAGGTCGACGGGGCGCAGCACCGCGAGCGCCTCGACCGCCCGCCGCGTCGCGGCCGGGAGCTGGGCGGCCTGGTGGTCGATGACGGCCCGCACCTGGTCGGGGACCCGGTCGACCGCCTCCAGGGCCTCCTCCCGCCCGGCGCAGCGCCCGAGGAGGTCGAGCAGCGCCGTCACGTGGAGGGCGAGGCCCCCGGAGCGGCGGATCACCGCGTGCACGAGCTCGTCGTCCGGCTCGAGCGCGGCGAGGCGCCGGCGGACGAGGACCGCCACCGCATCGGGGGCGAGCGGCCCGACCGCGACGGTGGTGACGGCGTCGTGCCCGTCCAGCTCGGCCCGCGCGCGGTCCCAGTGCGGGTGCGGTGCGGTGTCGGGCGCCCGCGCCGCGACCACGACGACCACCCCGGCGGGCAGGCCGCGACGGGCGAGGGCGCGCAGGACGTCGAGCGAGGCGGTGTCGGCGCGATGGGCGTCGTCGAGGGCCAGGAGCACGGGCGCGTCCCCGGCCCGGCGGCCGAGCTGCGCATGGACCCAGGGCCCGAGGTCGCGGTCGGGGCCCGGCCCCCGGATCTCCAGGTCGTCGATCACCTCGTGCCACGCGGCGGCGGGGGCGTCGTTCTCCCCCCACGCCGAGCTCGCCGTCCGCGCCCCTCGCGCCCGCGCGGCGTGGACCACGGCGCGGAGCACGGCGGACTTCCCCGTACCCGCCCGGCCGTGCAGCACGAACAGGCGACCGTCACCGTGCAGGGCCTCGAGGACCGTGCCCGCGAGGGCCCCCCGACCGACCAGCTCCGGAGCGCTCGTCCGCTCCCCGCCCGCGCGGGGCGGGGTGAGCGAGCCGTAGAGCGACCGCAGCTCGGGGCCGGGCTCGACGTCGAGCTCGTCCCGGAGCCTGCGGCGGACCTCGAGATAGGTCTCGACGGCGTCGCGGTGCCGGCCGCCGTCGCGCAGGGCCCGTACGAGCAGCGCCGACAGCTCCTCGTCGAGGCGGTCCTCGCCGGCGAGGAGATCGACGACGTCGCCGTACCGGCGCTGCTCGAGCAGCAGCGCGGCGTGGCGGACGTTGAGGGCGCGCCGGCGCTCCTCGGCGCCGCGCCGGGCCTCGGTGAGGCGGGCGGAGGCGAGCCCGAGGAACGGCGTGCCCCGCCACGCGGCGCGGGCGTCCTCGAGGGCGGCGAGGTCCCCGCCGCGCAGGGCGGCGTCGGCGAGACGGCCGAACTCCAGGACGTCGACGGCCTCGCGCCCGAGGTGCAGCGTGTACAGCCCGCCGCCCGCGGTGATCCACGGCTCGACGCGGTCGCCCAGCCACGCGCGGAGGCGGGTCAGCGCGACCTGGAGGGTGGCGCGGGGGTTCTTCGGCAGGTCCTCGCCCCACGCCTCGTCGATGAGGGCGTCGCCGTCGACGGCCTCGCCCGCGTGGAGGGCGAGGAGCGCGAGGAGGGTCGCGAGGGTGCGGCTGCGGTGCGGCTCCGGCACCCCGTCGCGCACCACGGCCACGCCGCCGAACAGGCGCAGGCCGACAGACGCCATCCATCCCCCCGGACGTCACGTCACGTGATCACCTCGCGGAAGGGTACGTCCTCCGAGGTCACCCGACGTGCCGCCGTGTGGACGAACCGTTCGCCCGAGCGGAGGGGGTGGAGTGCGAGCCGACGAGACCGCGCGAGGTGCACGAGGGATGCTTCGAAAACCGGAGCATCCCCGGAACCGGTCATCGCTTCGGGCTGACGGCGGAGACGCGTGCGACGAGTCCGGCGGGCACCTCCCACTCGCCCGGGGCGCCGGAGGGACTCGCGTCGTATCGCCGCGCCGCGTCGAGGAGGTCCTCGGCGTCGTCGACCCCGATCCGCGAGAAGCGGACACGCGGCTTGCCGGGCCCGTCGACGGCGACGTTGCCGGCGTTCGGGCACCCGCCGAGGCAGGGCACGTGACGGACACGCACGTCGGCCCCGGCGAGCGCCCCGTCGAGAGCGGCACCGAACGACCCGCTGTCCACGTCGTACCGCGGACAGGTGCGGCAGATCAGCAGCGGCACGGGCTCAGGGCCGGGCTTCGACGGCCTGGCGCGTGGCGTCCGTGACCGGACCGGCCGGGGCGTCGAGCCCGCTGCGCGGGGCGATGCCGCTGTCCTCCTTGTGGAAGCGCCCGTCCTTCATGATCGCGTGCAGCTTGTCGTGGTCCTGCAGGATCGTGATGTCGTCCAGCGGGTCGCCGTCGACGAGCAGGAGGTCGGCGAGGTACCCGGGCTGGACCTGGCCGAGCTCGTCGGGGCGCAGCATGATCTCGCCGCCGAGCTTGGTGGCGGACAGGATCGCCTCCATCGGCGTGAAGCCGAGGCGTTCGACGAAGTGCTCGAGGTCGCGGGCGTAGGTGCCGTGCGGGGTCCAGGCGAAGCCGTAGTCGCCGCCGGGCAGCAGCTTGATGCCGCGCCGGTGCATCTCGCGCAGCCCGTCGGTGGCGACCTCGAGCTCCTTCTTGTAGCCGACCGCCTCGGCCGCCTCCTGCGGGAACCCGAACGCCTCGGCCTCGTAGAGCGTCGCGATCAGCCAGTTGATGCCGGGGGCGACGAACACCCAGTCCTTGTTCGCCTCGAGCATGTCCATGCCCTCGGCGTCGGTGAACGAGGCGTGGTAGATGATGTCGACCTTGTTCCGCAGGCACATCTTCACGCTCTCGGCGGACCGGGCGTGGGCGCAGACGCGCTTGCCGCGCCGGTGGGCCTCGGTGACCGCGGCCGCGACCTCCTCGTCGGAGAAGTACGTGTCCTCCGCGCGCTGGGTGCCGGTGATCTCCTCGCCGGTCATCGACAGCTTGATCTGGTCGACGCCGAGCTCGATCAGCTGGCGCACCGCGAGCCGCATGCCCTCCGGCCCGTCGGCGAACTTCGTGATCGACTTGATCAGCGCGCCGCCCGTCACCGCGATCTCGGGGCCGTTGGCGAGGTAGCGCGGGCCGGGGATGCGGCCGGCGTCGATCGCGTCGCGGCAGACGACGTCGAGGCGCTCCTTGGCCGACGCGGCGCCGAGGCACATCGTGTAGCCGGAGTCGATGTACTTCTTCGCCGACTCCATCGAGAAGAGCAGGTGCTCCTCGACCGGCATGGTGCCGAGCCCGTCGAGGTCCGCGGAGTTGTTCCAGCTGAAGTGGGTGTGGGCGTCGCACAGTCCGGACATCAGCGTGCGCCCCCGGCCCTCGACGACCTCCGCGTGCAGCGCGCGGGCCTCCTCGACGGTGCCGACGGCCGCGATCCGGTCGTCCTCGACGAGCACGTCACCGGGGTAGGGGTCGGCGCCCGTGGAGTCGAGGATCGAGACGTTGCGGAACAGGACCTTGCTCATGACGGCTCCTCGTCGTCGAGGGTGGTGGCCAGAAGGATCAGATTCAGGTGAAGAACTTGAGGAGGTGCTCGGTGACCTCGTGGGGCTTCTCGAGCGCGGTCCAGTGGCCGCAGTCGCCGAAGATCTCGAGCACGGCGGAGCCGTGGGCGTCGGCGAGCGCGTGCGAGACCGCCGGGGCCCCGACGCCGTCGTCCGCGCCGGTGAGCAGCAGCAGGGGCAGGGCCGGGTCGACCGGTCCGGGGTCGTTCGCGCCGGCCAGGGCCTCGCACGAGCGGGCGTAGCCCTCCGGGTCCTGGCGCAGCACCAGCTCGCGGACGCACGCCGCGGTCGCGGGGTGGTCGCGCCGGGTGGCCTCGGCGGTCGCGTTGGTCATCACCGCGTCGGCGACGTTCGCCATGCCCTCGGCGCGGACCTTCGCCGCGCGGTCGTGCTGGCCCTGCCGGCCGGCCTCGGGCAGCGGCGCGGGCACGGCGCCGAGGAGCGCGAGGTGGCTGACGAGCTCCGGCCTGCGGGCCGCGAGGCTGCGCACGGTGATCGTCCCCATCGAGTGCCCGACGACCCGTGCCGGTCCGGCGTCGAGGGTCTCGATCAGCGCGGCGAGGTCGTTGGCGAAGCCCTCGATCGACAGGGTGCCGGCGACGGCCGAGCGCCCGGAGCCCTCCATGTCGGGCCGGACCACGGTGAAGCGCTCGGCCAGCGCCGCGACCTGGGGCTGGTAGAAGTTCGACGTCCCGCCGAGGCCGTGCACCAGCACGACGGGCGGACCGTCCCCGGTGACCTCGACAGCGAGCTCCTTGCCGTTGACCTGCACGCGTTCGTCCTCCTCGAGGGGTCGTTCAGCGGATGGTGTTGCGGAGGGCGCCGAGGCCCGTGATCGCGCACTCGACGACGTCGCCTGGCTGCAGGAAGCGGGGCGGGTCGAACCCGATCCCGACGCCGGCGGGGGTGCCGGTGGCGATGACGTCCCCGGGCAGCAGCGTCATCCCGGCCGAGAGCACGCGGATCAGCTCGGGGACGTCGAAGATCAGGTCGGCGACCGGTGCCTTCTGGCGGGGCTCGCCGTTGACCGTGCAGGAGACCTCCAGCGCGGTCAGGTCACCGATCTCGTCGGCGCTCACCGCCCACGGCCCCATCGGCGCGTGGGTGTCGAGCGACTTGCCCAGCAACCACTGCTTGTGGTCGCGCTGCACGTCGCGGGCGGTGACGTCGTCGACGATGGTGTAGCCCCAGACGTGCTGCATCGCCTGCTCGCGGGTGATGCCCCGCCCGCCGCGGCCGATGATGACGGCGAGCTCGGCCTCGTAGTCGAGCTCGCGGGTGACCGACGGGTGGGACTCGACGTCGTCATGGGGCCCGGTCACCGCCGTGGTGGCCTTCGAGAAGACGATCGGCTTGTCGGGCAGGTCCTCCGAGCGCTGCGGGGTGTCGTAGCCGGAGCGGCCGAACTCGGCGACGTGCTCGCGGTAGTTCTTGCCCACCGCGAACAGGTCGCGGCGCGGCTCCGGGATCGGTGCGCGCAGGCGGGCTCCGTCGACGACGGGCAGCTCCCCGGCCTCGGCGATCGTGGGGCCGAGCCGCTCCCAGTCGGAGATGATCGCGAGCACCGACCGGTCGCCGACGACGCCGGCGAGGTCGCGGACCGTCGTCCCGTCGTCGTCGACCCGCCCCACGCCCTCGCGGTCGGCGGTACGGAAGGTCACGAGCTTCACGGGTCACACTCCGGGCGTACGCAGAACCAATACGGACCAATCGCGGCGTGTGGTCGGCCACCTCGCCGGTCCATCGACCGTACGACGAGGCGGATCGACTGCCAAGAGGGTCGATGCCGTAGCATTGGTCCTGTATTGGTCGGCGAGAAGGGGGAGTCGTGGCCGCACCGCAGGAGGACGTCGGGAGCGCACCCGTCCTCTCCCGCCTCCGGGCCCTGCTCGACGAGGCCGTCGCGGCCGGTGCCCTCAGCACGGGATCGAAGATCCCGACCGAGCGCGCGCTGTCGACGACGCTGCAGGCGTCGCGGGCCGCCGTCCGCGCCGCGCTGGGCGAGCTCGAGCGCGACGGACGGATCACCCGCCACGTCGGGCGCGGCACGTTCCTCACCGAGCTCGAGGCCGAGCCCGGCCTCCCCCCGGCCGCCCGCGGGCCGCTCCAGACGAGCCCCGCCGAGATCATGGCGACGCGCCTCGTGCTCGAGCCGGAGATCGCCGCGCTGGCCGCCCGCCACGCGACCCCGGCGGACCTCGAGCACATCGAGCACTGCCTGCGGCGCGGCAACGCCACCGCGACCTACGAGGAGTTCGAGGCCTGGGACTCCGCGCTGCACCGCGCCGTCGCGGCCGCGGCGCACAACGGCCTGCTGCTGCGGCTCTTCGACACGATGAACGCCGCCCGCGACCTGCCGGTGTGGGGCAGCATCAAGCGGCGCTCGGCCTCGCCGGAACGGCGGCGCGGCTACGAGCAGTGCCACGCCGAGATCGTCACCGCGCTCACCGAGCGCGACGCGGACGCCGCGCGCGAGCACATGCGCCGTCACCTCGTCGACGTCCGCACCAACCTGCTCGGTCAGCACTGAAACGGGCATCCTCTGCAGATGCCCGCGCAGAACCTGGTCGTGAGCGACACCGAGACCGTCGACGCCGTCGTCGTCGGCGCCGGCCACAACGGCCTGGTGGCGGCGAACATGCTGGCCGACCGGGGATGGTCGGTGCGCGTGCTGGAGGCCTCGGACGGGCCGGGCGGGGCGGTGCGCACCGAGGAGATCACCGCGCCGGGCTTCCGCAGCGACCTCGGCAGCGCGTTCTACCCGATGGGCGTGGTGTCGCCCACCTTCCGCTCGCTGGACCTCGAGGGACACGGGCTCCAGTGGCGTCACGCGCCCGCCCCGCTGGCGCACGTCCTGCCGGACGACCGGGGCGTGCTGCTCTCGCGCGACGTCGACGTCACCGCGGCGTCGCTCGACCGCTTCGCCCCCGGCGACGGGGACGCCTGGCGACGGCTCGCCGACGAGTGGCAGCGGCTGCGCGACCCGCTGCTCGCCGCGTTCCTCGGGCCGTTCCCGCCGGTGCGCGACGCCGCCCGGGTGCTGCGGACGCTCGGCGGTCCCGACGCGCTCCGCCTCGCCCGCCGGTTGCTGCTGCCGTCGACGCGGTTCGGCGAGGAGGAGTTCGCGGGGGAGGGGGCGCGGGTCCTCGTCGCCGGCAACGCCCTGCACACCGACCTCGGGGTGAACCAGACCGCGAGCACCGCGTTCGGCTGGCTGCTCGCGATGCTCGCGCAGGACGTCGGGTTCCCGGTGCCCGCGGGCGGCGCGCGGGGGATCACGGACGCGCTGGTGACCCGTTTCGCCCTGCGGGGCGGGAGTGTGGAGTGCCATCGCCCGGTCACGCGTGTCCTCGTCGAGGGCGGGCGGGCGGTGGGGGTCGTGGACGCGGCCGGCGGGCTGGTGCGGGCCCGGCGCGCGGTGCTCGCCGACGTGCCGGCGCCGGTGCTGTTCGGCGACCTCGTGGGGACCGAGCACCTGCCGGCCCGGATGGTCGACGACCTCGCCCGGTTCCAGTACGACGACGCGATCCTCAAGGTCGACTGGGCGCTGTCCTCCCCGATCCCGTGGACCGCGCCGGAGCCCCGCGAGGCGGGCACGGTGCACCTCGGCGGGGACGTGGCGGGGCTCGTCGACTTCGGCGCCGACCTCGCCGCCGGCCGCATGCCGCGGGAGCCGTTCATGCTGCTCGGGCAGATGACGCTCGCCGACCCGCTGCGCTCGCCGCCCGGCACGGAGTCGGTCTGGGCGTACACGCACCTGCCGCACCGCCGTGTGCACACGGAGGAGGAGCTCGCCGAGCAGGTCGCGCGCATGGTCGCGGTCATCGAGCGCCACGCGCCGGGCTTCGGCGACCGCGTCGTCGCGCGGGCCGTGTCCCGGCCCGGCGACCTCGAGGCCCGCGACCCGTCGCTGGTGCGCGGCGCGCTCATGGCCGGGACCGCCCAGCTGCACCAGATGCTCGTGTTCCGCCCGACGCCCGGCCTCGGGCGCCCCGACACCCCCGTCGAGCGCCTCTTCCTCGCCGGCGCGACGGCCCACCCGGCGGGCGCGGTGCACGGGACGCCGGGGGCCAACGCGGCGCGGGCGGCGCTGGCGCGCGGCGGGCGTCTCGGCGCGCTCTACGGCGCCGGGATCCGCGCGGGACAGCGGCTGGTCTACGGGGCGGACGTCCGGGAGGTCGGCCGCGAGCGCGCGGGCAGGTAGTCCCCGATCAGCTCGCGGTGCCACCAGGCCCCGGTCTCGCGGCGCTCCGCGCGGGTGGTGAACCGGTAGCGGAAGAGCCGCGCGCGCACCCAGGCCGGCCGCTCGCCGGCGAACGGGTCGTGGCGCAGCAGCCGCAGGGTCGGCGCGTCGGCCTCGAGCAGGCGGTCGAGCAGGGTCGGGAGCCAGCTGCGTGCCATCCGCGGCGCGAGGGGGGCGAACCACATCAGCCAGTCCAGCCGGCGGTGGTACGGCGCGAGCTGCGGGGGGCGCCGGTACCGATCGCCGGGCTTGGCGCGGAACCCGTACTCGCGCCAATCGGCGTCGTCACCCCCGTCCGGGTCGTCGGTGCCCTCCAGCACCACCTCCTCGCGCTCGCGGGTCACCGAGCCGAACGCGCCGTAGCTGTTGCCCAGGTGCACCGGGGTGATGCCGGCGTTCATCAGCTGGCGGCCGCTGGCCATGTTCAGCACCGGCCACACCGACAGCGCGAGCATGAGGACCGTCACGGCGATCACCACGACGGCGAACCACGTCGGCACGGGCCCGGGCGTCGGCAGCGACACCAGCCACCCGAGCCGGGCGTCGTCGATCGCGGCGAACGCCAGCGTGATCGTCAGGAGGTTCAGCCAGGCGAAGTTGCCGCTGCTCACCAGCCAGCCCTGGGTGACGATCACGACGGCGGCGGCGATCGACGCCACCGGCTGGGGGAGGAACAGCAGGAACGGCACGACGAGCTGGGTGACGTGGTTGGCGAGCACCTCCGCGCGGTGCAGCGGGCGCGGCAGGTGGTGGAAGAACCGGCTCGTCGGGCCCGGGAGCGGCTGGGTCTCGTGGTGGTACTCGAGGCAGGTGAGGTCGCGCCAGCAGCGGTCGCCGCGCAGCTTGATCAAACCTGCGCCGAACTCGACGCGGAACAGCAGCCAGACGAGCAGCCAGAGGATCGGTGTGGGCGGGGCGACGTCCGCGGGGCCGAGGAACGTCACGAGGAACCCGGCCTCGAGCAGCAGCGACTCCCAGCCGAAGCCGTACCAGACCTGGCCGACGTTGACGATCGACAGGTAGAGCACCCACAGGGCGGCCCACAGCGCGATGCCGGCACCGAGCGGGAGGACGTCGGTGGCCCCCGCGAGCGCGGCGACGGCGAGGACGAGGCCCAGCGCGGCGACGACCCGGAAGAGCGTGTCCGAGTAGCGCAGGTGGAACAGGCTCGGGTGGCGGCGGAAGGTCGTGCGCGCGAGGAAGCGCGGGATCGGCGTCAGGCCACGCTCGCCGATCAGCGGGCGGAACTGCGCGAGCGCGACGGTGAACGCGATGACGTAGACGAGCGCGACGAGGTGCTGGACCACCCAGCGGGCGGTCGTGTAGTCGGGCGCGGCGAGCCAGTCGGGCACGGGGCCTCCCCTCGGGTGCGAGGTCCGAGGCCTACCCGCCGTGGCGTCCGGTCGATGCGCGCCACCTCGGGCGCTCATGATCGAGGCGGATTTCCTGGCCCTATCGGCGTGCTGTGTCAGATCGCCAGCGTGGACGCAGGGCTTGCACGCCGGGATCAGGCGAGGGCCGCCGCCACGATCGCGTCGGTGTCGAGGTGGTGGTGCGCCCAGGCGTCGGCGAGGCCGGAGGAGCGGCCGAAGTCGGTGACGCCGAGGTGCGAGGCGCGGACGCCGTGCACCGAGGCCAGGAACGCGAGGGTGTGGGGGTGGCCGTCGAGGACGGTGACCAGGCGCGCGGCGCGGTCGGCGGGGAACGCGGCGTCGAGGATCCAGGTCGGCGCCTCGGCGTGCGCCCCGGTGGCCGCGTCGCGGGCCCGCAGCGCACGGAAGAGCCGGTCGGGGCTCGTGACCACGACGACGTCGGTCGGTCGGCCCTGGTCCTCGAGACGCGCCGCGGCCGCGAGGGCCTGGCCCACCAGCGCGCCCATCACCGCGATCGTCACCGTCGGGGCCCCGGCGGCCCGGCGCAGGAGATAGGCACCCGCGGTGACCTGGCGGCGGCGCTGGGCGCGGGCCGCGGGGTCGGTGGGGACGGCGGCGAGGCTCTGGTCGACGGGCACAGTCGACAGGCGCAGGTAGGTCGACGAGCCGCCCGCGCGCCCGAGGCGGCCGAGCCCGTCGAGCAGGCACCAGCCGACCTCGACGCCGAACGCGGGCTCGAACGCGACGCAGCCGGGCTGCTCGAGCCCGATGGAGGGGGTGGTGATCGACTGGTGCGCGCCGCCCTCCGGCGCCAGCGACACCCCCGACGGTGTGCCGACCAGGATCGACTGCCCGCCCGCGTACATCCCGAACGCCCACGGCTCGAGGGCACGGGCCACGAACGGGTCGTAGAGCACGCCGATCGGCAGCAGCGGCTCGCCCCACCGCGACCACGTCGCGCCGAGCTCGCCGAGCAGCCCGACGAGGTTCGTCTCGGCGATCCCGAGCTCGATGTGCTGCCCGCTCGGCTTCTCGTGCCAGTGCAGGATCGTCTCGGCGTCGTCGGCGAACCAGTCGCGGCGCTCGTGGGCCGACCACGAGCCGACCTTGTTCAGCCACCCGCCCAGGTTCGTCGACGACGTGACGTCGGGGCTGACCGTCACCACCCGGCGGGCGGCCTCGGGTGCGGAGCGGGTGAGGTCGAGCAGCGCGCGCCCCAGCGCCTGCTGCGTGTGGCCGGTGCCGGTGGGCGTGCGATCGAGGTCCTCGGGGATCACCGGCGCCGCCGCCGGGTTCGCGGGGGAGCGGCGCAGTCGGGTGGCGGTCGCGGCGCAGAGGTCGGCGGCCGGCCCGGCGGGCAGGGGCGCCCACGGGTCGTCGAGGTCGGTGCCCAGCCCCGTCGCCAGCGCCCGCATCTGGGTCTCGGTGAGCAGCGACGAGTGGTTCTGCGGGTGCCCCTGCGTCGCGAGCCCGTAGCCCTTCACCGTGTACGCGAAGATCACCGTCGGGCGGGTGTCGTCGATGGCGTCGTAGGCGTCGGCGAGCGCGCCGAGGTCGTGGCCGCCGAGGTTGCGGATCGCGGCGTGCACCGCGCCGTCGGTGACCTCCTTGAGCAGCGCGGCGATCGCCTCGCCCTCGGGACCGTCGCCGGGCAGGCGTTCGCGCAGCTGGAGCGGGGTGCAGCGCAGGAGCCGCTGGTACTCCGGGTTGGTCATCTCGTCGATGCGACGGCGCAGGGCGTCGCCACCCGGCCTGGCGTAGAGCTCGGCGAGCAGCCGCCCGTACTTGACGCTGATGACCTGCCACCCCGCGGCGACGAACAGCGCGTGCAGCCGGGTGGCGGAGATGTCGGGGACGACGCGGTCGAGGCTCTGGCGGTTGAAGTCGACGATCCAGCAGACCTCGCCGAGCTCGCGCACCATCGGGTCGAGCACGGCCTCCCAGACCGCGCCCTCGTCGAGCTCCGCGTCGCCGACCAGCGAGAACTGCCGTCCCGTCCCGGCGCGCTGCCCGACCCCCTCGGCGTAGCGGCGCGCGATCGTGCCCCAGATCGGGGCGGTCGCGCCGATGCCGACCGAGCCGGTCGAGTAGTCGACGGGGTCGGGGTCCTTCGAGCGCGACGGGTAGGACTGCAGGCCGCCGGCCTCGCGCAGCGTCTCGAGGTACGACGCGTCGAGCTCGCCGAGCAGGTGGTTGATCGCGTGCAGCACCGGCGAGGCGTGCGGCTTGACCGACACGCGGTCCTCCGGGCGCAGCGCGTGGAACCACAGCGCCGTCATGATCGAGACGATCGAGGCCGACGACGCCTGGTGGCCGCCGACCTTCAGTCCGCCCGGGTTGGGACGCACCCGGTTGGCGTGGTCGACGATCGCCGTCGACAGCCAGAGCACGCGGTCCTCCACCGCCTGCAGCGCCTCACGCTCCGGCTCCTGGCCGGTGAGCGGTGCGGGGGCGGGACGCGTGGATGTCATCGGTGGCCTCCGGGTCTCACATTGACGCCCGAAGCGTTCGTCATGGCGCTGTCGTGCGCAAGCGGTGCGGACGCCGCTGAGCACTATGGTCGCGACGGCGGTCCCGACGTCGGTGGGGAGTGAGCAGGATGGAACCCGTCGACCCGATCGACGCGCGGCTGCTGCAGGCGCTCGGCGAGGAGCCGCGCGCCACCGTCGTCGCACTCGCCGAACGCCTCGGGCTCGCGCGCAACACCGTCCAGTCCCGCCTCGCCCGGCTGGAGAGCCGCGGTGTGCTCGGCGCCTTCGGCCGCCGCATCGACCCCGCCGCGCTCGGCCACCCGCTGCGGGCCTACGTGACGACCCGCGTCGACCAGCGCCGCCTCGAGGAGGTGACGACGGCGCTCGCCCGCGTCCCGGAGGTGGTCGAGGTCGTCGGTCTCGCCGGGGACGACGACCTGCTCGTCCAGGTCGTCGCCCGCGACGCCGACGCGCTCTACACGATCGCCGGCAGCCTCCTGGCCGTCCCGGGCGTGGAGCGGACGTCGACGGCCCTGGTGATGCGCCAGCTCGTCCCGTTCCGCCTGGACCCGCTGCTCGCGCGCCGCGCCAATTCGGAGGACGGCGCCGACAGCCGGGGCTAGCGTCGTCGTGGCGAGTCCGGGCCGGAGGCCCCGTCGGTGACCACTCGAAATGGGGAGGTTGCGGGTTCGAACCCCGCCGCCGGGACGTCCCGGCGTAGCTCAACCGGAAGAGCGCCACGATTCCGGCGGCCACACCACGCCCGTCCTCGCGCCACAGCGCTCGACAGTTGCCCGCCCCGGGGAGGGCGGGCCGGCAGACCGTCGGTGATCGGCGTTCCCGGTACGACCGCGGAGCGTGGCCGGCCTTCCGGTGTTCCTCCGGTGGTCGACAGCACGCCCGTCCTCCCCGTCCCCACACCCCACCCCGCCTGCCGGACGTGTGCCCTCCAGGGAGGACGACGCATGGACCCCCTGACCTCGGTCTCGACCCGCGCCACGTCGCAGCTCCTGCGCGCCGACGAGCGCCAGATCCCCAACGCCGCCGGGGGTCACGGGTTCGCCCTCGACGACGACACCCGGGTCCTGCGCTTCCTGACCCTGGGCACCGACGGCGGCACCTACTACGCGACCGCGCGGGAGCTCACCGCGCAGAACGCGCCCGTGGTCCTGCGGGCCGCGCGGGAGCGGACGGCGTGGCTGGTCGAGAAGGTCGTGGCGATCTCGACTGCCGGACGGGCGCCGCGGCAGAACGCGGCGATCTTCGCGCTGGCCGCGGCCGCGGCGCTGGGGGATGACGCCGGCCGCCGGGGCGCGCTCGACGCGCTGCCCGCGGTCTGTCGCACCGGCACCCACCTGTTCCTCTTCGCCCGCTACGTCGAGCAGTTCCGCGGGTGGGGACGGGGCCTGCGACGGGCCGTCGCGCGCTGGTACACCGAGCCGGACGTCGACGACGTCGCCTTCCAGGCCGTCAAGTACCGGCAGCGCGAGGGCTGGTCGCACCGCGACCTGCTGCGCCTCGCCCACCCCTCGGTCACCGACCCCGCCCGGCGGGCGCTGTTCCGGTGGATCGTGGAGGACGAGGCCGGCGAGGACGCCCCGGAGATCGTGCACGGCTACCTCGCGGCCCGGGCGGCGACCACCGCGTCGGCCTGGGTCCGGCTGGTGATCGACCACCGGCTGTCCTGGGAGATGCTCCCGGACGCCGCGCTCGGCGAGCCCGACGTGTGGCGGGCGCTGCTCGCGAATGGGCTGCCGCCGACCGCGCTGCTCCGCCAGCTGCCCCGGCTGACCCGTCTCGGGGTGCTGACCGGGGACATCCGCCGGTCCGTGGCCGCGCAGCTCGCCGACCCGGCCCGCCTGCGCCGGGGGCGCGTGCACCCCGTGTCGGTGCTGGTCGCGCTGCGCACCTACGCGTCCGGGAGCGGGGCGGGCGGGACCTGGGAGCCGATCCGGGAGATCGTCGACGCCCTCGACGCCGCCTTCTACGCGGCGTTCACCACGGTCGTGCCATCCGGGAAGCGGACGCTGCTCGCGGTGGACGTGTCGGGGTCGATGAAGGTCGGGTCGGTCTCCGGGCTCCCGCTCTCGCCGCGGGAGGCGTCGGCGGCGCTCGCGCTGGTCACGATGAGCACCGAGCGCGACGCCACCTGCGTCGGCTTCACCTCGGCCGACGGCGGCTGGGCGCCGGCGCTGACGGAGCTCGCGATCAGCCCGCGTCAGCGCCTCGACGACGCGATCACGGCGGTGTCCCGCCTGCCCTTCGGCAGCACCGACTGCGCGCTGCCGATGGAGTGGGCCCGGGAGACCGGGCGGGCGTTCGACACGTTCGTCGTGCTCACCGACAACGAGACCTGGGCGGGCGCGATCCACCCGCATCAGGCGCTCGTGCGGTACCGGGAGCGGTCGGGGATCGACGCCCGGCTCGTCGTGGTCGGCATGACCGCCACCGACGTGTCGATCGCCGATCCCGCCGACGGCGGGATGCTCGACGTCGCCGGGTTCGACGCGGCGGCCCCGGGCCTCGTCGCCGACTTCTCCCGCGGCGACCTGGGCTGACCCCCACGTGAGCGATGTTCACGGCTATAGCCGTGAACATCGCTCACGGAGGCCGGTCAGCCCAACGTGAACGGGTCGCGCGTGCCGCCGGTGAGCTCGACCCACACGGACTTGTTCTCCAGGTACGCGTCGATGCCGTGGACGCCGTTCTCGCGCCCGATCCCCGAGGCCTTGAAGCCGCCGAAGGGGACGCTGGGGGCGACGACGCGGTAGGCGTTGATCCACACCGTGCCGGCCTTGATCCGCGCGGCCATCCGGTGGGCGCGGTGGACGTCCTTGGTCCACACGGCGCCGGCGAGCCCGTACGGGGTGTCGTTGGCGAGCTTCACCGCCTCGTCCTCGTCGGTGAACGTCGTCGCCGCGAGCACCGGCCCGAAGACCTCCTCGCGGAAGACCGTGTCGGTGGGCTTCACCGAGAGCACGGTGGGCTGGACGAAGTAGCCGCCGAGCTCCTCGTCGGGGTCGCCGCCGTAGGCGATCGTGGCGCCCTCGTCGCGGGCGGTCCGCAGGTAGCCGACGA
This sequence comes from Actinomycetospora sp. NBC_00405, assembly GCF_036044095.1. NCBI lineage: Bacteria > Bacillati > Actinomycetota > Actinomycetes > Pseudonocardiales > Pseudonocardiaceae > Actinomycetospora > Actinomycetospora sp. NBC_00405. The sequence continues at coordinate 3,598,783 of NZ_CP107938.1, read as the reverse complement.
CCTTCTCGTACTGCATCCCGTTGGCCACCGGACCCATCTCGGTGTCCTCCGCGAACGGGTCGCCGAGCTTGATCTGCGACGCGCGCTCGGCGACCAGGCGCACGAGCTCGTCGTGCACGTCGGCGTGCACGATCAGCCGGGACCCGGCCATGCACGTCTGCCCGGTCGCGGCGAACACCCCGGCCACCAGGCCGTTCGCGGCCGCCTGCAGGTCGGCGTCGGGGAACACGACCTGCGGGGACTTCCCGCCGAGTTCGAGCGTCGCGGGGTTGAGGTTCTCCGCCGCCGCCGCGGCGACCTTGCGGCCCGTCGCGGTGGACCCGGTGAAGGCGACCTTGTCCACCCCGGGGTGCGCGGCGAGATGTGCCCCGACCGAGCCCGAGTTCGCGGTGACGACGTTGACGACGCCGTCGGGGATGCCCGCCTGCGCGATCAGCTCGGCGAACCCGAGCGTCGAGCCCGGCGCGTGCTCCGACGGCTTGATCACCACGGTGCACCCGGCGGCCAGCGCAGGCGCGACCTTCCAGCTCATCAGCAGCAGCGGGGAGTTCCAGGGCGTGATCGCGGCGACGACGCCGACCGGCTCGCGGCGGGTGTAGACGAGGTAGTTCGGGTTCGGCGAGGGGATCTGCTGGCCCTCGATCTTGTCCGCGAGCCCCGCGTAGTAGTGGTACCAGCCGCCGAGGCCGTTGAGCTGGCCCAGCATCTCGCGGTAGAGCTTGCCCGAGTCGTTGACCTCGAGGCGGGCGAGGCGCTCGGCGTTCGCGGTGATCAGGTCGGCGAGGCGGCGCAGGCAGGCGGCGCGGGCGAACCCCGTCATCTGCCCCCACTCGCCGTCGAGGGCCGCGCGGGCCGCGTTCACCGCGGCGTCGACGTCCTCGGTGCCGCCGTCGGGGATCAGCGCCCACGACTGCCCGGTGTAGGGGTTCTGGGACTCGAAGGTGTTCCCCGAGATCGCGCCGGTCGGCTTCCCGCCGACCAGCATGGACAGCTGCTCGAGCTCGCTCACTGGTGATCTGCTCCTGTCGAGGGGTGCTCAGCCGGGGAAGGTGCCGGCGCGGGGGAGGAGGCCGGGGACGCGGTAGCCGAGGGCGTCGGAGAGGAACCCGGCGATCGGCAGCAGCGCGTCGAGGTCGAGCCCGGTCGGATGGCCCATCCGGTCGAGCAGGTAGACGAGGTCCTCGGTGGCGATGTTGCCCGTGGCCGCGGGGGCGAACGGGCAGCCGCCGATCCCGCCGTTCGAGGAGTCGAGCCAGTCGACGCCCCACTCCAGCGCGGCGACGGCGTTGGCGAAGCCGGTGTTGCGGGTGTTGTGGAAGTGCGCGCGCATCAGCGCGTCGGGGGCCACCGCGCGAACCCCGTCGAGCAGCGTGCGCACCTGGGTGGGCACGCCGACGCCGATGGTGTCGGCGATCGCGATCTCCTTCGCGCCCGCCGCCGCCCCACGCCGGGCGACCTCGACGACCCGGTCCGGGTCGACCTCGCCGTCGAACGGGCAGCCGAACGACGTCGCGATCGTCAGCGACGCGAACAGGTCGCGGTCGGCGGCCTCGGCGAGGACGTCCTCGGCCACCTCGGTCAAGGCCGCGGTCGTCGAGTTCTGGTTGGCCTTGGCGAACCCGTCGGAGGCGGGCACGACCACGTTGATCTCGTCGACCCCCGCCTGCACCGCCCGGTCGTAGCCGCGCCGGTTGAGCACCAGCCCGATGTAGGAGACCCCGTCGACGCGATGCAGCCCCTCCATCACCGCCTCGGCGTCGGCCATCGCCGGCACGAGCTTGGGGTGCACGAACGACACCGCCTCGATGCGCGTCGCGCCGGCCGCCACCGCCCGCTCGATCAGCTCGATCTTCGCGCCCGTCTCCAGCAGCGCCCGCTCGTTCTGCAACCCGTCGCGCGGGCTGACCTCCACAATCCCGACCACGGGACCGATCCTGCCCCTCAGCCCCGCACGGCGGCCACCGTCGCGGCGTGGTCACGCATCGTCGCGATCGGGTCCTCGCCGCGCTGACGCCCCATCCCGCAGTACATGGCGACGCCGAAGTCGGTCAGGTGACGGGACGCCGTGGCGTGCCGGCGCCGCAGCCCGTCCTCGCCGTCGAGCGGCAGGACGATGCCGAGGAAGATCCGGGAGTCGGGGGCGTCGAGGTCGGCGAGCGGGGCGAAGAACGCGTCCTCCTCGCTGCGCAGGTAGCGCGGGCCGGCGAGGTGGATCCAGTCCACGGGACGTCCGGCGTCCGCCACCGCGTGGTTGGCCATCCGGACGATCAGCTCCATGTCGCGCGCCTCGTACATCGGCCACTCGGGGAACGTGCCGTAGCAGAGGTGCAGGCCCATGAGGACGTCCTCCGGGACGCGGCGGGCGAGGCGCGACCACGGCCCGGCGAAGCGCTCCCAGGCGTCCCCGTCGGTCCAGCCGACCACGCCCTCGATGTCGATCACCTCGTAGGCGAGGTCCCACTGGAGGGCGAGGTCCGCGGCCGGGATCACGGCGAGCAGGTCGTCCACCGACCGCTCCCACAGGTCCTCGAGCGCCGGCCCGACGATCGCCCAGTTGTCGGCGTAGTCGTCCTTGAAGGCACCCGTGAACACGCTCGACGGGAACGGCAGCCCCACCTGGAAGCGCAGTCCGGGCGGGATCACCCCCTCGGCGCGCAGCGCGACGAACCGCTCGTAGGACGCGAGCGTCTCCGCCGCGCGGGGCCATCGTCGAAGCGCAGCGCGTCGACCCCGTCCCGGACCGTCAGCCGGGCGGTGTCGTAGGCGTGCCGCGCCCGCCCCGTCGGGGACGGCGACGGGGCGAGCACGGCGATGTCGGGGTGCGGCTCGAGCAGGGTCGTGCGGTCGTAGCCCACCCAGGCGCCGCGGGCGCCGGACTCGCCGTCCGGGAGGGCGGCGACCAGGCCGGCGAACAGGTCGGCACCCCACCGGAACCCGTCGTCGGTCGAGTCGACGGGCAGGCTCCCGACCAGGAGCAGGTCGCTGTCCACGCGGCGGGTCATCCTCGGGTCTCCCCTCGATCTTCGACCAGCGGGACGGGGTCCGCGTCGGTGCAGCGACCCCGTCGGGCAGCATGATCCCGCCGCACCACGGGCGCACCCCCGGGTGGACCGCTCGGCGATGCCGCGTGACCGACCGGGTGTTCGCCACGTCGCACCCGGCGTGCCGCGGCGTCGTCACGGTCACCCGGGAGTGATCGGTACGGCAGGAGGACACTGGGAGGATGAGCGCGATCGTGACCACCGGGTCGACGAGCACGACACGCGCCACCCCGGCCACCCGCCGGGCCCTGCGCATCGGCACGGGTGTCCTCGTGGCCGCCGTCGTGATCACCGGCGTCGTCATCGTGATGCCGACGGTCGAGGCCGCGGGCGCCGCGCTCATCGGGGCCGACCCGTGGTGGGTCGTCCTCGCGGTCGCCACCGAGGCCGGCGCGCTCGTCGCGTTCTCCGTGCTCCACCACCGCCTGCTCGTGGCCGCCTCGGTGCGGGTCTCGCTCGGCGCGGTCACGCTCGCCACCCTGGCCGCGAACGCCCTGCACCTCACCGTGCCGGGCGGCGCCGCGCTCTCCACGGCCTACACCTACAAGCGCCGCCGCGCCTGGGGCGCCAGCGCGCCCGCCACCACGTGGACGATGGTCGCCGGCGGCGTCGCGGCCAGCCTGGCCCTCGCCGCCATCGCCCTCGGTTCCGCGCTGGTCGTCGGCGGGCGGGCCACCTCGCTCCCGTGGCTGATCGCGCAGATCGTCGGCGTCGCGGCGCTCGGCGCGGGCGTCGTGGTCATCGCCCGCCGCCCGGGCCTGCTCGTACCCGCGGGGACCTGGGGACTGCGCCTCGTCAACCGTGTGCGTCACCGCCCGCGGGAGACCGGCGTCGGCGAGCTCGCCGAGCAGATCGCGGGCCTGCAGCTGATCGACCTCCGCGGCAGTGGGCGGGCCGTCGTCAGCACCGCCGCCCTGGCCAACTGGATCCTCGACATCGCGTGCCTCGCCGCGTGCTGCGCGGCCGTCGGCGCCGAGGGCATGACCCTCGCGCTCGTCCTGCTGGCCTACGCCGCGGCCACTGCCGCCTCGAGCGCCGCGTTCCTGCCCGGCGGCCTCGGGCTCGTCGACGGGGCCCTGCTGGCCGCGCTCGTCGCGGGCGGTGTGCCGTCGCACCCCGCGCTCGCCGCCGTGCTGCTCTACCGCCTGGTGAGCTTCGTGGGCGTGGCCGCCGCCGGCTGGGTCGCCTGGTTCGTGATCCACGCCAAGGAGACCCCGACGGCCACGGCCGACACGGTCGACGACGCCCCGGCCGAGACGCCTGCGGTGACGGACGCGTCGTCCGAGGACTCGGACGCGATCTCCCCGCACGGCTCCCGTCGCCTGCGCTGATCTCCTGCGCCGGCCTCCCGCGCGGCCCTCTGAGCAATGCCACCCGAGTCATCGGGCACCGTCGTGGCGGGCACACCCCCGCCGCCGTGGGGGGAGAACCCCACCTCCTGCATGGTGCGGCCCCGTCGGGTGAGTAACCGGGCCCGTTCACGAGCACCGCAGTCGAGTACCCACGTGCTCATGACCCGGGACCCGCAGGCCCGCAATCTGGTTCCCATCACCGACGAGCACCTCGGTCGGACCCCCGGTCCGCACCCGAGCCGAAGGGAACCGACATGACCACTCCTGTGAGCCCGGCCGCGGCCGGCGTGACCCCCGGCCCCGTGGCGGCGGGCGCCCCCCTCGAGACCCCCGTCCCCGATCCGGCGACGACGAACCCGGGGCCGTTCCCCCCGGAGACCCCCGACGACGTCACCGACGGCACACCGACCGACGTCCCCGAGACCCCGGAGACCCCCGAGACCCCGGAGCCGCCGGTCGACGGCGAGGAGCCCCCGGAGGAGCCCGAGGAGCCGGAGACGCCCGAGGAGCCGGCCGCCGAGATCGACGTGGTCGAGGACTACTGGTGCTGGGACCACGGCCAGGGCTGCCCGCCCGCGTGCGCGATCCTGATCCGGTGGCGTGAGGTCTACGACCTCCCCGACGACTGGCACCCCAGCGAGGGCTGGGACGGCGGCGACCAGTGGCAGTGGCACCCCCACCACAACCCGCACTGCTGGCACCCGGAGCACAACCCGTGCGGGTACCACCCCGAGTACCAGCCGCACTGCTACCACCCGGAGCACAACCCCGAGGGCTACCACCCGGACGAGAACCCGCACTGCTGGCACCCGGACTACAACCCCTGCGGCTACAACTCGCAGCACCAGCCGCACTGCTGGGATCCGGACCGCAACCCCGACGGGTTCCACCCGGACTACAACCCGCACTGCTGGCACCCGGACTACAACCCCTACGGCTGGAACCCCGAGATCCAGCCCTACTGCTTCCACCCGACCGCACAGCCGTACTGCTGGAACCCGGTCGCCCAGCCCTACTGCTGGCACCCGGTCTACTACCCCCACGGCTACAACCCGGAGCACAACCCGAGCGGCTGGGACCCGGTCAACAACCCCGAGGGCACCGACTCCGACCCGAACGGCCCCTACATGCCGGAGGACGCCCGGGGCGAGGAGCCGCCGGAGCCGACGCCGACCCCGGAGCCGGACACGCAGCCGGAGACGGAGCCGGTGAGCGAGACCGAGGAGCCGCTGACGCCCCCCGTGACGGAGCCGGAGATCGAGCCCGAGACGGAGCCGGTGAGCGAGACCGAGGAGCCGGTGACGCCCCCCGTGACGGAGCCGGAGACGGAGCCGGTGAGCGAGACGGAGGAGCCGCTGCCGACGCCGACGGACCCACCGGTGGACGAGACGCCGGTGCAGACCCCGGAGCCCGAGCCCGAGCCGGAGCCCGAGACAGAGCCGGAGGGCCCCGTCTTCACCGGCGGGAACGCCCCGTCGGCAGGCGGCGGCGACGACGGCACGTCGTCGGGTGGTTCGGGCGGCCCCACGTCGGGCGGCGACGAGGTCGAGACGACGCCCGTCGCCACCACCCCGGAGCCCGAGCCGGAGCCCGAGCCGGAGCCGGAGCCCGACCCGGAGCCGGTGTCCCAGGTCGAGTCCTCGTCGGACGACGGCGGTGGCGACGACGGCGGGAGCGGCGACTCCTCCGGCAGCGACTCCGACCTCGCCGGCGTGAGCTGACGGTCCCGATGTGCGTGGCCCCGGCCGGGGTGACCCGGCCGGGGCTACGGCACGTCCCTCGCTGATCCACCCGACACCGCCGATCCCGGCGGGGTCGAGCTCGGCCGTTCACGAGGAGGAACGGGTGACCCACCCCGGAGCCGACGACGCCCACCCCGCGCGTCGTCGTCGTCGATCGATCTTCCGCGACGACTCGGACGATCTCGGCCTGCGCGACGCCTGGGGCGAGACGGCGCCGGACGCGGCCGTCCCGACGGTCACGACCGACGACCCCGACACGGCACCGTCGATCTTCCGCGCCGGGCTCCCCGACTCCCCGCCGGCAGATCCCGGCCATCCCGACGGGATCGTGCGATGAGCGCCGACGACCGGACGGGGGCCGACCCGGCCGACGCCGCGCGCGCGATGCAGGAGAAGGCCGACAAGGCACGGGCGGAGGCGCTCGAGCGCGCCGCGGCCGCCCGGGAGGCCCGCGAGGAGACCCGCCGCCGCAAGGAGGCCACCCCGCCGCCGGCCGTCCGGCCGACCACACCCAAGGCCGCCACACCCAAGGGCGCCGCGCCCGAAGCCGCCGCCACGCACGCCGCGAAGCCCGCGGCCACACCCAAGCCCGCCGCCGAGCCCGCCGCCACGCCCGCCCCGGCGAAGGTCGCCGCCCCGCCGAAGGTCGCCGCCCCGCCGAAGGTCGCCGCGCCCGCGAAGCCGGCGGCCCCCGCGAAACAGGCCCCGAGCGCCGCCGCGAAGCACGCCATGGACACCGTGGACATGGCGATCAAGGCGGCGACCGCCTACGAGCGCGACGACCTCGTCGCGCGGCTGCGGACGGCCCGGACGCTGCTGAGCGACAACTCGGTGCGCATCCCGGTCGTCGGCGAGTTCAAGCAGGGCAAGAGCTCCCTGGTCAACGCCCTGGTGGGGCTCCCGATCTGCCCGGTGGACGACGACATCGCCACGGCGGTGCCGACGGAGGTCCGGCACGCCGCGGCGCCCACGGCGAGCGCGACCTTCGAGGCGCTGCCCGGGTCGGGGGGCACCGGCTGGACCGAGAGCATCCCGCCGGCCGAGGTGGCGACGTACGCCTCCGAGTCGGGCAACCCCGGCAACACGCGCCGGTTGACGTCGGTGACCGTCGGGATCGACCGGCCGTTCCTCGCCGACGGGCTGGTCCTGGTGGACACCCCGGGCGTCGGAGGCCTCGGGGGGCCGAACCAGAGCGCTGTCGCCGACCTGCCCCGGTCGCACGCGTGCCTGTTCGTCAGCGACGCCTCCCGCGAGCTCACCGACGCCGAGCTGCGCTTCCTCCACGCGGTCGCGGAGCTCTGCCCGACCGTGATCATGGTGCTGACGAAGACCGACCTGTACCCGCACTGGACCCGCATCCTCGAGCGCAACCGCGCGCACCTGCAGCGGGCCGGGGTGCGGTTGGAGATCTTCGGGTTCTCCTCGGAGCTCCGGATGCTCGCCGGTGCCCACCGCGACGAGGAGCTGGAGGAGGAATCCGGCGCCCCGCAGCTCGTCGCGCGCCTCCAGCGCGTCCGCGAGGAGGCCGCCCACATCGCGGTGCGGTCGGTGATGATCCAGGTGACGTCCGCGCTCGGTCAGCTCGAGGCGGCGGCCCGCGCCCGGCGCGACGCGCTCGTCGACCCGGCCCGTCAGGAGGCCCTGGTCGCCCAGCTCACCGCCGCCAAGGAACGGGCGGAGGGTCTGCGCGAGAAGGGCACGAAGTGGCAGTCGGTGCTCACCGACGGCTTCGCCGACATCACCTCGAACATCGACTTCGACCTGCGCACCCGTGCCCGCGCCGTGCAACGCGAGGCGGAGGAGACCATCGAGGAGGGGGATCCGGCGAAGAACTGGGAGGAGTTCACCGACTGGCTGCGCCGCCGGCTCGCGACCGAGGCGATGGAGAACTACGCGCTCTTCGTCCGGCGCGCCAAGGACGTGGCGGTCGACGTCGAGCGGCACCTCGACATGGAGCAGTCCCGCATCACCGCGAGGGCGGTCGACGCCCCGCACGAGACGATGGCGCGGCTGGCCCTCGACGTCGAGTTCGCCCCCTCGGGCTTGCGTCAGAGCATCAAGCTGCCGCTCCTCCAGAAGGTGTTCGGCGGGGTCATCATGCTCACGATGATCTCCAATATGGCCGGTCTCGGGATCCCGATGGCCGCCGGCCTGCTCGTCGGTGGTGCCATGGGCTTCTTCGGCGTCCGTGAGGACCGCAAGAAGGCGCTGGAGAAGCGGCGCACCGACGCGAAGGCCGGGGTCCGCAAGTACGTCGACGACTTCATCAACCAGGTCGGCAAGGACTCCCGCGACTCGATCCGCCACGTCCAGCGGGAGCTGCGGACCGCGTGGACCGGGCGCGTCGCCGAACTGCAGCGCTCGTCCACCGCGGCGCTCGCGGCCGCGCAGTCCGCCGTCCAGGCGGGCAAGACCGACACCGGTGCCCGCGAGCGCATCGAGAAGGACCTCGAGTCGCTCGGCCTCGTGCGGGCCCGCGTCGACGACCTGGGGGAGCACCTCCGCCGCACCGCTCCGGGGCAGCCCCGTCGTGAACCCGCCGGGAGGATCTCGTGAGCGGGCGCCCCTGGCCGCCGGGCCCGCCGGGTCCGCCGGGCCCGCCGGGTCCGCCCGGCCGCCCCGGTCCGCCGCCGCGGAACGTGCCCCCGCCCGTCGGGGGCCCCCGCTCCGTCCCCGGCCCCGGGACGCCCGCGCGAGGCGTCCCGCCCAAACCGATCCCACCCGGACCGATCCCACCCCGACCGACCCCGTCCCGGCCGGGCCCGCCCCCGGCGCCCGCCGAACCGCAGCTGCTCGACCGTGTGCGCGGCCTGGTGCGCCACGTCGCGGGCCTCTACCAGGGCGGCCCCGCGGCGGCGGGTCTCGACCGCGCCGCCCGCCGGCTGGACGAGCCGCTCCGGGTCGCGATCGCCGGACGGATCAAGGCCGGGAAGTCGACGCTGCTCAACGCGATGGTGGGGCAGGAGCTCGCGGCCACGGACGCCGGGGAGTGCACGCGGATCGTCACGTGGTTCCGGGACGGTCACACCTACCGCGTGCAGGCCCAGCTGCGCGACGGCAGCCGCCGCCAGCTGCCCCCCGGACCGACCGGGGGCCTGCTCGACATCGACCTCGGGCGCCTGGGGTCCGGCGACGTCGACCGCCTGCTGGTCGACTGGCCGTCGCCGGCGCTCCGGTTGATGACGCTGATCGACACCCCCGGCCTCGACTCGCTGAGCGCCGAGCTCTCCCGCAAGACCGAGGCGGCGCTGGCGCCCGGCGGGGACGGCGCGGCCGAGGCCGACGCGGTGATCTACCTGATGCGGCACGTCCACGCGTCGGACGTGCACTTCCTCGAGGCGTTCCGCGACGACCCCACCGACCGCCGCCCGCTGAACACGATCGGGATCCTGGCCCGGGCCGACGAGGTCGGGCACGCCCGGCCCGACGCGCTCGAGAGCGCCGCGTCCATCGCCGCGCGCTACCGCGAGGACGAGCGGATCCGCGGGCTGTGCCAGACGGTCATCCCGGTGGCCGGGCTGCTCGCGTCGAGCGCGGTGACGCTGCGCGAGGACGAGTTCCGTGCGTTCGGCGTGCTGGCCACCGCGCCCGAGGCCGACGTCGACCGGCTGCTGCTCACCGCGTCACGGTTCGCCCGCGCGGAGTCGGAGGTCGGCCTCGAGCCGGCCCGGCGCGCCGCGCTGCTCGACCGCTACGGGCTGTACGGCCTGCGCCTGTGCGTACGCCTCCTGCGCGAGGGCACGGTGACCACGGCGGGGGGCCTGTCCCGGGAGCTGATCACCCGCAGTGGTCTCGGGCCGCTCCGGGAGTCCCTGATGACCCGCCTGGCCGGGCGCGCCGACGTCCTGCGCGCCCAGTCGGCGCTGACCGCGGTCGAGCGCGCCGTCCGGCGGTACCCGATCGCGTCGGCCTCGGCGCTGCGCGGCGAGATCGAGCAGATCACCGCCGGGGCGCACGAGTTCGCCGAGATCCGCCTGCTCGACCGCCTGCACACCGGCGCGGTGACGCTGGCCGAGGACGAGCGCGCCGACGCCGAGCGCCTGCTCGGCAGCGACGGGCCGGGCCCGGCGATCCGGCTCGGTCTCACGCTCGACGCGCGCCCGGAGGAGGTCGTGCGGGCGGCGAACGCGAGCCTCGGGCGCTGGCGGCGCCGGGGTGAGCACCCCGCGTCGGGGCGCGACGTCCGCGACGCCGCCCGGGTCCTGGCCCGGACCTGCGAGGGCATCCTGCAGCGCGCCCAGCGCAGCGGTCCGCCGGGACGGGCGGTGGGGTGAGCCGGGGGAGATGAGCAACGCCCGACGGGTCGTCGGCGATAGGGAGTAGTCAGCTGCTCATGACGGGAGGACCGTCAGGGGCGACGGTGGACCGCGAGGTCAGGTGGCGGTCGTTGGGGAGGTTCCGGTGGCGTACGGGCTGGGGGTCGATCTCGGCACGACCTACACGGCGGCCGCGGTCGTCCGTGAGGGGCATGTCGAGATGGCGCCGCTGGGCGACCGGTCGACCGCGATGCCCTCCGTCATCCTCATGCGCGCCGAGGGCGGCGTCCTCACCGGCGACGCGGCCAACCGCCGCGCGGCCACGGAACCGGACCGCGTCGCGCGCGAGGTCAAACGCCGCCTCGGCGACCCGATGCCCGTCCTGCTGGGCGGCACGCCGTACTCCGCGGGCGACCTCATGGCCGCCCAGCTCCGCGAGGTGGTCGCCCAGATCTCCGAGCGGGAGGGCGGCCCGCCGGTCGCGGTGCGGCTGACCCACCCGGCGAACTGGGGTCCGTACAAGCGGGAGCTGTTCGAGCAGGTCCCGCGCACGGCCGGGCTGTCCGACGTCACCATGATCACCGAACCGGAGGCCGCCGCCGCGCACTACGCGGCGAACGAGCGGATCGCCGACGGCACCACCGTCGCCGTCTACGACCTCGGCGGCGGCACGTTCGACGCCACCGTCCTGCGCACCACCGGCGGCGGCTTCGAGATCCTCGGGGCGCCCGAGGGCGTCGAGGGCCTCGGCGGTGTCGACTTCGACGAGGCCGTCTTCGGCCACGTCGACCGCTCCCTCGACGGCGCGGTCTCCGCGCTGGACCTCTCGGACCCGGCCGCCACCAGCGCGATCGTGCGCCTGCGCCAGGACTGCGTGCTGGCCAAGGAGGCGCTCTCCTCGGACACCGAGGCGACGATCCCCGTGCTCCTGCCGTCGCTGCAGACCGAGGTCCGCCTGACCCGTGGCGAGTTCGAGACGATGATCCGCCCCTCGGTGGCGTCGACGATCGCCTCGCTGCAGCGCGCCCTGGAGTCGGCCGACATCTCCGCCGAGCAGGTGGACACGGTGCTGCTCGTCGGCGGGTCGTCGCGCATCCCGCTGGTCTCCCAGATGGTCTCCGGCGAGCTCGGGCGTCCGACGTCGGTCGACGCGCACCCCAAGCACGCGATCGTCCTCGGCGCGGCGTCGCTCGCCGAGCCGCCGGCCCGCGCCGCCGGTCCGGGTGCGCCGGGCCCGGCGCACACGTCGGTGTTCCCGACGTCCGGGGCGCCCTTCCGGACCCCGGTGCCCCGCGTCGGTCCGCGCACGCCGGCCGGTGGCATCCCGGTCGGCGGCAGCGGGCGCCCGGCGTCGACGCCGGCCGCGGCCGCCCACGGCGGGGGATCGGGCACCAACTCCGGGATGATCCCGATCGTCGCGGGCCCCCGGCCCTCCTCCACGGGTGGCTTCTCCACGGTGTCGCCCACCGGGACGCACGGCCGGCCGCCAGGTGGACGGCCGGGCACCGGGGCCTTCCGCGCCGCGGGCGCGGGCACCGGGGCGATGAACGCCGGGACCGGGTCCTCGCCCGCCGCCGCGACGCGCGCCGGCGGCACGTACACCGGTCCGACCGCTCTGCGCCCCACCTACACCGGGCCGACACGCACCGTGCCGGCCCGTCCGGGCCCGGCCCCGACCGGGGCGACCGCCGCCGTCCACAGCCAGGGCCCCCCGACCCAGGGCGGGCAGGGAGGCCAGGGTGGCCAGGGCGGGACCGGCGGACGCGGGGCGCCGCCGCCGTCGCTGGGCGGCCGGTCGGGCGACGACGAGTCGTCGTCCGGCGGATCGCGCCGCCGGCTCCCCCTGATCGTCGGCGCGGTGGTGCTCGTGGCCGCGCTCGCGGGCGGCGGCACGTTCGCCTACCGCTCGCTGTCGGCGGAGGCCCCCCTCCCGCCCGCCCCGACCCCGTCGGTGGTCGTGGCCCCGACCCCGCTGCCGACGACCGCGCCGCCGGAGCCGGTGGACGAGCCCGCGACCGGCGGGTCGAGCGGGACCGGCGGGTCGGGTTCGGCCGGCGGGTCGGGGTCGGCCGGGGGCTCGGGCGGCACCGGTGGGTCCGGTCGCGGCGGCACGGGAGGGTCGAACAACAACAACGGCGGCACCTGGCGCCCGCCCGAGCCGGGCCACAGCACCGACGGCACCACCGACGGCGGCACCACCGACGGCGGCACCACGGACGGCGGCACCACGTGCTGCGACCCGACGCCGGAACCCAGCGGGGGGTAGGTCAGCAGGGACGGAGACCGAGCGCCTCGGGCAGGTCGCCGCGGCGGGCGATCCCGAGCTTGGCGTACACCGCGTGGAGCACGTTGTTCACGGTGCGCACCGAGATCACCAGCTGGTCGGCGATCGCCTTGCTCGTGAGCCCGCCCGCGGCCAGCGCCGCGATCTCGGCCTCCCGCGGGGTGAGCTCCCCGGTGCGCTCGAGCAGCCCCGAGGCGGGCGTGTCGGCCCCCTCGCACGACGACGCCGCCACCCGGCTGCGCGACGCCGACCAGCCCGCCGCCCCGGTGTGCCCGGCCGCGCGGTGCGCCGAGCACGCCTGGGCGTAGGCCTCGGCGGAGAGCAGGAGGTGGTCCAGCTCGGCGAAGCGCCCGGCGGCCTCGTCGAGGCCCGCGCCGTCGCCGGCCGCCAGTGCCCGCGCGTGCGCGACGCACGCGACGGCGAACGGGCCCTGGACGGTCGCGGCCACCCGCTCGATGGCCTCGAGCACGGGCCGGCCGACGCCGAGGCGCACCGCGGTGTGCAGGGCGCGCAGGTGGTCCGACGGTGACGCCGCCGGGCGTTCCTCGCCGGCCAGCTCCGTGGCGCGGGTGACCCGGCCCTCGACCCCCGCGATCCACACCTGCGCGGCCCAGAGCCATCCCGTGAGCGGCCCGCCCGGCACCCCGTGCGCCTCGGCGAGCACGTCCTGGCCCTCCGTCGTGCGCCCGAGGCCGGCCAGGGCGACGGCGAGCTCGCCGACCAGCGGCACCGTGTACGGGAAACGGCGCGACGAGACCCCGGACGCGGCCTCGTGCAGGAGGCGCACCGCGCTCTGCAGGCGCCCGCGCCGCGACGCGACGATGCCCAGCCAGGTGACGTACAGCGCGACGTGCTCGCCGACCCCGCCCGGCGCCGCCTCGGCGTGGCACGCCCGGGCGAGCTCCTCGGCGTCGTCGAGGCGGCCGGTGGCGAGGAGCGCGCTCCACTGCGCCGAGCGCAGCTCGACGGTCAGCCAGCCGCCGGTCGGGTCAGGGCCGGCCGCGAGGCCCCGGACGGCCAGGGGCACCGCGTCCTCGGTGCGCCCGAGCTGCACCTGGGCGATCGCGGCGACGGCGAGGGCCGCGGTCGTCGCCGGGTCGCCGTCCGGGCCGTCGAGCACCGGGGTGACCTCGGCGAGCGCGTCGGCGGGCCGGTGGGCGAGCAGGGCGAGGAAGCCGCGCAGGGCGACCGCGAGCGGGGACGACCCGGCGTCGGTGTCGGTCGCGCTGCCCTCGGCCGCGGCGAGCGCGGCCGTCACGGCGGCGCGCGCGCCGGGCTCGTCGCGCAGGCCCCAGTAGAGGTTCCGGGCGCGGGCGGTGGCCACGAGGACCGGGTCCGGGAGGGGCTCGCCGGGGCGGTCGTCGGTCGTGGTGGTGTCGGGGCCGGCCTCGGCGAGCTTCGCGGCGGTGGCGAACGCGGCCTCGGCCTCGTCGAACCGGCCGAGCGCGACCCGGAGGCGTCCGAGGCGCCACAGCACCTCCCCGCCCGCGCCCTGGTCGGCGGCGGCGCGCAGCAGGCGCTCGGCGGTGCGGGGCTCGTGGTCGGAGACGCCGTCGGCGGCGGCGAGCAGCTCGGCCGGATCGATGGACAGACCCTCGGCGGCGCGCCAGGCCAGCATCCGGTACCGGTCGCCCGCGCGCCGGGAGCCCGACGCCTCGAGCGCGGTGCGCAGCCGCCGGTAGGCCTCGCGCTCCTGCAGCGGCGTCGCCCGGCTGCGCAGGAGCTCGGTGTAGAGCGGGTGGGTCAGCGCCACGTCCAACCGGCGCCCGTCGCGCGTCGAGGTGATCAGCCCTTCCGCCTCGAGCCGCGCGAGCGTGTCGTCCGGGAAGATCTGGTTGACGACCTCGCAGCCGAGGGGCTGGCCGAACGCCAGCGTGCGCATGAGGTCCTGCTCGGCGGGCGCGAGACCGCCCAGGCGGTCGGTGAGCAGCTCGATCAGGCGCCGCGGTGGATGGCGCGGCGGGTCCCAGCGCCACACCGAGCCGGCGCGCCGCAGCGCCCCCTCGTCGCGGGCGCCGTCGACCAGCTCGCAGAGGAACCGGGGGTTGCCCAGCGACAGCTCCCAGAAGCGGTCGAGCGTGACACCGTCGACGTGGCCGCCGAGCGTGCTGCTCACGAGGTGGTCCGACTGGGCGCGATCGAGCTCGGTGATCTCGAGCCGGGTGGCGAGCCCGTCGCGGTAGAGCGCGTGCAGCGGCTCGGGGGACACCGCGCCGGTGGGCACCGTGAGCAGCAGGAACATCTCTCCGGCGCGCGCGAGCTGGGCGAGCAGGACCGCGGAGGTGGTGTCCAGGAGGTGGGCGTCGTCGACGACGACGAGGTGCTTCGGCCCGGCGCCGACGAGCAGGCGGCGGGCCTCGCGGAGCAGCGATGCGGTGTCGGTGAGCGCCGGGTCGAGGTCCGGCAGCAGGTGGCCGAGGGCGCCGAGGGGGATGTCCCGGGTGGCCTGCCCGGTCATCGCGCTCGACGGGCGCCAGCGGCCCGCGCCCGCTCCGTGGGTCATGCCGGCCAGGGCGGTGCGCGCCAGCCGGGTGCGGCCGACCCCGCGAGGGCCGCCGATGACGACGGCCGCGAGCCGGTCGTCCTGGGTGGCGGCGACGGCAGCCGCGATCGCCTCCGATCGCCCGACCAGTGGTCGGCTCTCGGGCATGCTCGCGCCTCCCTCCGGGCCGCAGGTACCGGGAGTGTCGCGAAGGCGACGTGGGGGCGGAAGGGATCACGACACTCTTACGTAGTACTGCTGACCCGATGAAGGTAACCGCGGGTAACACCTAACGTTCCTGCGCGGCCGCGGCCGCGGTCGCACCGGCGACCGGCAGCGACGGCATGATGGGTCGTGTGGGTGCGCCGAGCATGAAGGACGTCGCGGCCCGGGCCGGGGTGTCGCTCGGGACGGTGTCGAACGTGCTCAACCGGCCCGAGCGGGTCAGCGCCGCGACGCGTGGGCGTGTGGAGACGGCGATCGCGTCGTTGGGCTTCGTGCGCAACGAGTCGGCGCGCCATCTCCGCTCGGGTCGCAGTCGCACACTCGCCTTCGTGGTCCTCGACGCAGCGAACCCCTTCTTCACCGACGTCGCCGCCGGTGTCCAGCGCGCCGCGGACACCGCGGGTCTTGCGACGTACCTCTGCGACTGCGGCGGCGACACCGGCCGTCAGGCCCGTTATCTCGAGCTCCTGGCCGAGCAGCGCGTCCAGGGGGTGCTCGTCACCCCCGTCGACGCCGCCGATCCGCGGCTGGAACAGCTGCCGCAGCGTGGCACCCCGGTCGTCGTCGTCGACCGCGGTGCCGGTCCGACCCACTGCTCGGTGACCGTCGACGATGTCGTGGGCGGTGCGCTGGCGGCCGGACACCTCCTCGAGCTCGGCCACGAGAGGATCGCGGTCGTCGGCGGGCCCACCGCGCTGGGACAGGTCGCCGACCGGATCTCCGGTGCCCGTAGCGCCCTCGCGCGTGCCGGGCGCGATCCGGACGACCTCGTCGTCATGGAGACCACCGGGCTGACGGTCGCCGAGGGGCGCCGCGCGGGGGAGCGGCTCGCGGGCCTGCCGTCCCGTCGCCGGCCGACCGGGGTGTTCTGCGCCAACGACCTGCTCGCCCTGGGGCTACTGCAGCGGAGCGTGCACTGGGGGCTGAGCGTCCCCGACGACCTCGCGATCGTGGGCTACGACGACATCGAGTTCGCCGAGGCGGCGGCGGTGCCGCTGACGTCCGTGGCCCAGCCGCGCGAGCTACTCGGCCGGACCGCGGTGGAGCTGCTCCTCGACGAGGTGGCCACGGGCTCCGAGCACGAGCACCGACACGTCGTCTTCACCCCCGAGCTCGTGGTGCGCTCCTCGACGCTCGTCCCCGGACGCACCGTGTCCGCCTGACCGGGCTCACGGGGCGGTCGGGACCGCCCTGACGGGGTCGGCGCGCTCGGCCTCGATCTGCTCCAGCGACTTCCCGGTCGTGTCCGGCATGGCGAGGTAGCCGACGATCCCGCTGATCAGCAGGAACAGGGTGAGCAGCAGGGCCACGGGCACGATGCCGATCGCCGACAGCAGCGGGACGACCAGACTGAACACGCCGAGGACCACCCGGGCGACGCCGAAGGTGAATCCCTGCGCGGTACCACGCAGCATGGTCGGGAACAGCTCCTGGCTGGTGACCTTGTACGTGGCCTCGCCGGCGACCGCGCTGCCGACGTAGAAGAGCAGGACGCTGGCGATGACGCTCGGGATGGTGAAGTCGATGACCAGGTACAGGCCGTACGAGCAGATCTGCATGATGGCGCCGAGCGCGAACAGGCCCTTCCGCATGCCGTGGCTGCGGTCGTAGAACGGCATGAACAGCGCGAGCGTGCCGACGATGCCGGCCGCGAAACCGAGGCAGGACAGCGCCACGCCCGCGGCGTTCGAGCCGGCCCCGATGGTCTCGACCATGTACGGGGTGAAGATGCCGGCGGTACCGGCCGCGAGGTTCCAGAACGTGTAGAAGGTGCCGGTGTAGAGCAGCGCCTTGAGGTGGTTGCCCCGGAACAGGGCCCGCACCCGCTGCGCGGCGTTGCCGGGCAGCTCGCTCGCGGACTGCCAGCGCGCGGACTCGGCGATCCCTCGGCGGAGTGCCCAGGTGATGATCGCGACCACGAACAGACTGCCGAACACGATCCTGGTGCCCAGCAGGCCCAAGGGGTCGAGCGCGAAGGCCAGCAGCAGGACGACGACCGGTCCGACGTACCAGGAGACCTGGGTGAACCCGAGCAGTCGGGCCCGCCCCTTGTTCGGCGCGAGCTCACCGACCAGGGCCAACGAGGTGGGCACGTCGGCGCCGACGGCGACACCGACGATGACCGTGCCGACGAAGAGCATCGCGGGGTTGACGGCGAGGGCGATGAGCGCGATGCCGAGGGCGTAGACGAGCAGGTCCCACTTGTAGATCCGTTTGCGCCCGAGCTTGTCGCCGAGGCGTCCGCCCACGAACGCGCCGATCGCGCAGCCGATGGCGTTCGGGCCGATGGCCGCGAGGACGCCGACGCCGGTGTCGGAGAGGCCGAACTCCTCCTGGAACACCGCGAGGCCGGAGCCGAGGGCCACGATCGAGCCGGCGTCGAGGTAGGACGCCATGCCCGCCAGGCCGGTCCACCTCCATTGCTGCTTGGTGATGGTGCCGTCGTCCCCGGGGGGACCGGTCTCCGTCTCCGGTGTCGTGGACATCCGGATCTCCTCGTCGTCGTCGGTCGGCGATTGAAACGTATTAGCGAGGCAACGTAAGGAGAGGTCGTCCGCGTCACAAGAGGTCGGCGGCTGTCGATGATGCTGAACCGCTTCAGGCTCGCGAAGTGCAGCGACGTCGTTGACCGGTCCTCCAGCGACTCTCTACCGTCGTGGTTGAAACGATCTAAGTAGGAGGCGCACGATGGCTGACCCGGCGGCCGTTCGCCGCGATCTCGCGGCGCAGAGCATCGACACCCCGTCGTGGGCGTACGGGAACTCGGGGACGCGCTTCAAGGTGTTCGCGCAGGCCGGAGTGCCTCGTGACCCCTGGGAGAAGATCGCCGACGCCGCGGTGGTCCACCGCCTCACCGGCGCTGCACCGACGGTCTCGCTGCACGTTCCCTGGGACCGGGTCGACGACTACGCCGAGCTCGCGAAGTACGCCGCCGAGCAGGGTCTGGGCATCGGGGCGATCAACGCCAACGTCTTCCAGGACGACGACTACAAGCTCGGCTCGGTGACGAACCCCGACCCGCGGGTCCGGCGCAAGGCCGTCGACGCCCTGCTCGCCTGCGTCGACGTCATGGACGCCACCGGCAGCCGCGATCTGAAGCTGTGGTTCGCCGACGGCACCAATTACCCCGGTCAGGACTCGATGCGCGCCCGTCAGGACCGGCTCGCCGAGGCCCTGCGGGAGGTGTACGCCCGCCTCTCCGGCGACCAGCGGATCCTGCTCGAGTACAAGCTCTTCGAGCCGGCCTTCTACCACTCGGACGTCCCCGACTGGGGCACGTCGTACGCGCACTGCCTCGAGCTCGGACCCAGGGCGACGGTCTGCATCGACACCGGCCACCACGCGCCCGGCACCAACATCGAGTTCATCGTCGCGTTCCTCGTCCGCGCCGGGCGGCTCGGCGCGTTCGACTTCAACTCGCGCTTCTACGCAGACGACGACCTCATGGTCGGCGCCGCCGACCCGTTCCAGCTGTTCCGGATCATGAACGAGATCGTCGAGGCCGGCGTCCACACCCCGGACTCGGGCATCGCCTTCATGCTCGACCAGTGCCACAACATCGAGGCGAAGATCCCGGCGATCATCCGCTCGGTGATGAACGTGCAGGAGGCCACGGCCAAGGCCCTGCTGCTCGACCGTGACGCGCTTGCCGCCGCCCGCGCCGCCGGTGACGTGCTCGGCGCGAACGAGGTCCTCATGGACGCCTACGCCACCGACGTCCGGCCGCTGCTGCGTGAGGTCCGCGAGGAACAGGGCCTCGACCCCGACCCGCTCGGGGCGTACCGCCGCTCCGGCCACCAGGAGCACATCGAGGCCGAACGCGTCGGCGGCACCCAGGCCGGCTGGGGCGCGTGACACCCCCGACGACACCCCGGCGACCCCACCAGGAGCAGCCCCCCATGAGCGCGACCCCGCGACCCGTCCGCGACCTCCTCGACCGCAGCCACCGTCTGGGCGCGGACCCGACCACCACCAACTACGCCGGCGGCAACACCTCCGCGACGGGCACCGCCACCGATCCCGCCACCGGCGCCGACGTCGACCTGCTGTGGGTCAAGGGCTCCGGGGGCGACCTCGGCACCCTGACCGGGGCCGGGCTCGCCGTCCTGCGTCTCGACCGGCTCCGCGCGCTGGTCGACGTCTACCCCGGCGTGGAGCGCGAGGACGAGATGGTCGGCGCGTTCGACTACTGCCTGCACGGCCGCGGCGGGGCCGCCCCGTCGATCGACACCGCCATGCACGGCCTGGTCGAGGCGGCCCACGTCGACCACCTGCACCCCGACGCCGGCATCGCGATCGCGACCGCGGCCGACGGGGAGGCGCTCACCAAGGAGATCTTCGGCGACCGGGTGGTGTGGGTGCCCTGGCGACGTCCCGGCTTCCAGCTCGGCCTCGACATCGCCGAGGTCGCCCGCGAGAACCCCCGGGCGATCGGCGTGGTGCTCGGGGGCCACGGCATCACGGCCTGGGGCGCGACGTCCGAGGAGTGCGAGCGGCGGTCGCTGGAGATCATCCGGACCGCCTGGGACCACATCGACGCGCGCGGCGGGACCGATCCCTCGGTCGCCTTCGGCGCAGTGCGGCCCGGCTTCGCGGCGCTGCCCGAGGGCGAGCGCCAGGCCCGCGCCGCCGCGCTCGCACCCGTGCTGCGCGGGCTCGCGTCCACCGACCGTCGGGTCGTCGGCCACTACACCGACACCGACGCCGTCCTCGAGTTCCTGGCGCGGGACGAGCTGGAGCGCCTCGCCGCGCTCGGCACCTCGTGCCCCGACCACTTCCTGCGGACCAAGGTCCGCCCGATGGTCCTCGACCTCCCCGCCGACGCGCCGCTGAACGACGTCGTCGCGCGGCTGGGGGAGCTGCACGAGGCCTACCGCGAGGACTACCGCGCCTACTACTCCCGGCACGCCGACGCCGACTCCCCGCCGATGCGCGGCGCGGATCCGGCAATCGTGCTGGTCCCCGGTGTCGGGATGTTCTCCTTCGGCGCCGACGCATCGACCGCCCGGATCGCCGGCGAGTTCTACGTCAACGCGATCAACGTGATTCAGGGCGCCGAGACGCTCTCGACCTACGCCCCCATCGACGAGCGCGAGAAGTTCCGCATCGAGTACTGGCCCCTCGAGGAGGCCAAGCTCGCGCGGCTGCCGAGACCGAAACCACTGGCGGGGCGCGTCGCGCTCGTCACCGGCGGCGGTTCCGGTATCGGCCGCGCGATCGCGCACCGCCTCGCCGGGGAGGGCGCGGCCGTCGTCGTCGCCGACCGTGACACCGACGCCGCGGTGACCGTGGCGTCGGAGATCGGGACCACCGACGCGGCCGTGCCCGTCACCGTCGACGTCACCTCCACCGACGCGGTCGAGGCCGCCGTGGACGCCGCGGCGCGGGCCTTCGGCGGGGTCGACCTCGTCGTCAACAACGCCGGATTGTCGATCTCCAAGCCGCTGCTGGAGACCAGCGACGCCGACTGGGACGTGCAGCACGACGTCATGGCCCGCGGGTCGTTCGTCGTCGCCCGGGCCGCCGCCCGCGTGATGATCGCGCAGGGTCTCGGGGGCGACATCGTCGCCATCGCCTCGAAGAACGGTGTGTTCGCCGGGCCGAACAACGTCGCCTACGGCGCCGCCAAGGCCGACCAGGCGCATCAGGTGCGGCTGCTCGCCGCCGAGCTCGGCGAGCACGGCATCCGGGTCAACGGCGTGAACCCCGACGGCGTGGTCCGTGGCTCGGGCATCTTCGCCGGCGGCTGGGGCGCGCAGCGTGCGGCGGTCTACGGCGTCGAGGAGTCCGAGCTCGGCGCGTTCTACGCCCAGCGCACGTTGCTCAAGCGCGAGGTGCTGCCCGAGCACGTCGCGAACGCCGTGTTCGTGCTCTGCTCGGACGACCTGTCGCACACCACCGGGCTCCACGTCCCCGTCGACGCCGGCGTCGCGGCCGCCTTCCTGCGATGAGCCAGGAGGTCACGGTCGCCGCCGTCGACCTCGGGGCGTCGTCCGGGCGGGTCGTGCGGGCACGGGTCGGCAGGACGGCGGGCCTCGAGCTCACCGAGGTGCACCGCTTCGACAACGGACCGGTCCGGGTCCGCGACACCCTGCACTGGGACGTCATCGGCCTGCACCGCGAGATCCTCCGCGGGCTGCGGGAGGCCGCGACCGTCGACGCCGTCGGCATCGACACGTGGGCCATCGACCACGGCCTGCTCGATGCCGACGGGGCGTTGTTGGGCACCCCGGTGCACCATCGGGACGACCGCACCATCGGTGTCGCCGAGCGGGTGCACCGCACCGTCCCGGCGGCCGAGCTCTACGCCCGCACCGGGGTCCAGGAGCTGCCGTTCACCACGATCTACCAGCTCGTGGCCGCAGGCGGCACCGCACAGCTCACCGCCGCGCAGGAGCTCCTGCTGGTGCCCGACCTGCTGTGCTATTGGCTCACCGGTGAGCGTGGTGCGGAGCTCACCAACGCCTCGACCACCGGGCTGCTCGCCGCGGACGGGTCCGGGTGGGACACCGACCTCGCGCTCCGCGTCGGGATCGACCCGTCGCTGCTCCCGGCGTTGCGGGCCCCCGGCGACGTGGTGGGCCCGGTGACACCGTCGGTCGCGGCCGAGACGGGCCTCGACCCGGCCACCCCGGTGCTCGCGGTCGGGTCGCACGACACCGCGTCGGCGGTGGTCGGCGTGCCCGCGACCGGCGAGCGCTTCGCCTACGTCTCGTGCGGCACCTGGTCGCTGGTCGGCGTGGAGCTGGACGCCCCGGTGCTCACCGAGGCGTCCCGTGCCGCGAACTTCTCCAACGAGCGCGGCGTCGACGGCACCATCCGCTATCTGCGCAACGTGATGGGCCTCTGGCTGCTGCAGGAGTGCCTGCGCGCCTGGGGCTCGCCGGCGCTCGAGGCGTTGCTGGCCGAGGCCGAGGCGTACGCGGGCCCGTCCGTGGTCGTCGACGCCGCCGACGACGTGTTCCTGGCGCCGGACGACATGCCCGCGCGCATCGCCGAGGCCGTCTCGGCTCTCGGCCAACCGGTCCCCGACACCCGTGCCGGGATCGTGCGGTGCGTCCTCGACAGCCTGGCTCTCGCCCATCGCCGCGCCGTCCGGGAGGCGGTCAGGCTCTCGGGGCGCGAGGTCGACACGGTCCACGTCGTCGGTGGTGGCGCGCGGAACCGGCTCCTCTGCCGGCTCACCGCGGACGCCTGCGGGCTGCCCGTCGTGGCCGGGCCGGTCGAGGCCACCGCGATCGGCAACGTGCTGGTCCAGGCCCGGGCACTGGGCGCCCTCGGGGGCGACCTCCCGGACCTCCGCGCGTTCCTCGCGGAGCAGGTCACGACCGTGACGTTCGAACCCCGCGGCGCGGGTCGCTGGGACGATCTCGAGGCCGTCCTCGGTCGCTGACCACCACCGCCCGGCGGACACTGTCCCGGCCGCCACCACTGGCGAGGAGGATCCGCCGTGCCGCACTACTGCTTCGTGCACCACGTGCGCCGCGACCGGCTCGACGAGTACCGCGCCCGCCACCGCGACGTCTGGCCGGAGATGCTGATCGCGCTGCGCGACGCCGGATGGCGTGACTACCGGCTCTACCTCGGCGAGGACGGGCTGCTGGTGGGCCACGTCGAGGCCGACGACCTCACCGAGGCCCGGGCGGCGATGGAGCGCACCGCGGTGAACGAGCGCTGGCAGGCGGAGATGGCGGAGTTCTTCGACGGCGCCCGCCCCGACACGGCGTTCAGGGTCCTCGAGCAGGTGTTCGGGCTCGAGGAGCAGCTGGAGCGGTCGACGTGAAGATCGCAATCCTTGCGACCTGCCTCGGGGACGCCCTGTTCCCCCGGGCGCCGCAGGCCACGGTCGAGCTGCTCGAACGCCTGGGACACGAGGTCGTCTTCCCCGCCGACCAGACCTGCTGCGGGCAGGCCCACGTCAACACCGGCTACCTCGACCTCGCGCTGCCGCTGGTGCGCCACCACGTCGAGGTCTTCTCGGGCGCTGCCGACGTGGTCGTGGCCCCGTCGGGTTCCTGCGTCGGGTGCGTCCGTCACCAGCACGCGATGGTCGCCCGCCGCGGGGGGGACGAGGAGCTGGCGCAGGCGGCCGAGGACCTCGCCCACCGGACCTACGAGCTCTCCGAGCTGCTCGTCGACGTCCTCGGGGTCACCGACGTCGGCGCCTACTACCCGCACCGCGTGACCTACCACCCGACGTGCCACTCGCTGCGCATGCTGCGCGTCGGCGACAAGCCGCTGCGCCTGCTCCGCGCGGTCCGCGGCCTGACGCTGACCGAGCTGCCCGACGCCGAGGTCTGCTGCGGGTTCGGCGGGACGTTCGCGGTCAAGAACGCGGAGACGTCGACGGCGATGCTCGCGGACAAGATGGCGAACGTCCTCTCCACCCACGCCGAGGCGTGCACCGCGGGCGACACCTCGTGCCTCATGCACATCGGCGGCGGGCTCTCGCGGCTGCGCTCGGGCGTGCGCACCGTGCACCTGGCCGAGATCCTGGCGTCCACCGCCGATCAGGAGGTCCCCGCGTGACCACCCATCTCGGCATGCCGACCGTCGCGTCGGACCCGTACGGCCACCTGCGCGGGAGCGAGTCGTTCCCCGCCGCGGCGCGCCGGTCCCTCGCCGACACCCAGCTGCGCCAGAACCTCGGCCACGCCACCCGCACGATCCGCGCCAAGCGCGCCGGGGTCGTTGCCGAGGTCGACGACTGGGAGGAGCTGCGCCGCGCCGGCGAGGGCATCAAGGCCGACGTCATGGCGCGTCTGCCGGATCTGCTCGTGCAGTTCGAGGAGGCGGTGACCGCCCGGGGCGGTGTCGTGCACTGGGCGCGCGACGCCGTGGAGGCCAACCGGATCGTCGTGGACCTGGTGCGGGGGACGGGCGTCGAGGAGGTCGTCAAGGTCAAGTCGATGGCCACGCAGGAGACGGGGCTCAACGAGGCCCTCGGCGAGGCGGGGATCGCGGCGCTCGAGACCGACCTGGCCGAGCTGATCGTCCAGCTCTCCGACGACCGGCCGTCGCACTTCCTCGTCCCGGCCATCCACCGCAACCGCTCGGAGATCCGCGACATCTTCCTGCGCGAGATGCCCGACGTGGACCCGGAGCTCACCGACGAGCCCCGGCTGCTGGCCATGGCGGCCCGTGCGCACCTGCGCCGGAAGTTCCTCTCCGCGCGGGTCGGCATCTCCGGGGCCAACTTCGCCGTCGCCGACACCGGGACGATCTCGGTGGTCGAGTCCGAGGGCAACGGGCGGATGTGCCTGACGCTGCCGGACACCCTGATCACGGTGATGGGCGTCGAGAAGATCGTCCCGACGTGGTCGGACCTGGAGGTGTTCCTGCAGCTGCTGCCGCGGTCGTCGACCGGGGAGCGGATGAACCCGTACACGTCGACCTGGACCGGGGTCACGCCCGGCGACGGCCCGCAGACCTTCCATGTCGTGCTGCTCGACAACGGCCGCTCGAACGTGCTCGCCTCGCCCGACGGCCGCCAGGCGCTGCACTGCATCCGCTGCTCGGCGTGCCTCAACGTCTGCCCGGTCTACGAGCGCACGGGCGGGCACGCCTACGGCTCGGTCTACCCGGGGCCGATCGGTGCCGTGCTGACCCCGCAGCTCACCGGCATCGACGGCGCCGACGACGTCAGCGCCTCGCTGCCCTACGCCTCGACGCTGTGCGGGGCGTGCTTCGACGCGTGCCCGGTGCGCATCGACATCCCGCACCTGCTCGTGCAGCAGCGCGCCGCCGCGGTCGACGCGCACACCCGCCCGACGACGCAGGATGTCGCGATGCGCGCCGCGGCCGCCGCGATGTCCTCGCCCGGACGGTTCTCGCTCGTCGAGCGCGCCCTGAAGCTGGGGCGGCTGATCGGGCGCTCGGGACGCATCCGCTCGGTGCCCGGGCCGGGCGCGGCGGCGTGGTTCGGCGCCCGGGACATGCCGGCCCCGCCTGCCGAGACGTTCCGGCAGTGGTGGGCGCGCACCCGGGGGTCGTCGTCGTGAGCGCGCGCGACGAGGTGCTCGCGCGGCTGCGGGCGGCCCGGGACGCCGGCGGCGCCACCGCCCCGGAGGTGCCGCGGGAGTACCGGCGGACGGGCACCGCGCCGCCCGGGTCGCCCGAGGTCGTCGACCGGCTCGCCGGGACCCTCACCGACTACAGGGCCACCGTGTACCGCGTCGCCGACGAGGACGACGTCTCGGCGGTGATCGCTGAGATCCTGGAGAGCGCCGGCGTCACGACGTTCGTCGCCCCGCCCGGCCTGCCGGCGCGCTGGCTCGGCGAGGTCACCGCCCGCGTGCGGCCCGACGAGCCGCCGCTGTCGGTGGCTAAGCTCGATGCGGTCGACGCGGTGGTCACCGGGGCCGCGGTCGCGATCGCCGACACCGGCACGTTCGTCCTCGACGCGCTCGCGCCGGACCAGGGGCGGCGGGCGATCACGCTCGTCCCCGACCACCACGTGTGCGTCGTCCGGGCCGCCGACGTCGTGTCCTCGGTGCCCGAGGGCGTCGCGCGCCTCGACCCCACCCACCCGCTGACGTTCGTCTCCGGGCCCTCGGCCACCAGCGACATCGAGCTCGACCGCGTCGAGGGCGTCCACGGCCCCCGCCGTCTCGACGTGGTCCTCGTCGGCCCCATGTGAGCGAAGTTCACGGCTATGGCCGGGAACTTCGCTCACGTACGGGGGGTGACCAGCTGCTCCCAGCAGATCGGGTCGGGCGTGCGGCCGCGGTGATCAGCGACCGCGCACCGGCCGCCCCCAGTCGGTGCCGTCGCGCAGGGTCCGCTTGAGCAGCTTGCCGCCGGGGTTGCGCGGCAGGGGGTCGGTGGTGACGACGACGAACTGGGGCACCTTGAAGTCGGCGAGCTGCGTATCCAGGTAGGCGAGGACGGCGTCGACGTCGACGCTCCCGCCCACCAGCACCGCGCCGACCTTCTCGCCCATGACGTCGTCCGGGACCCCGACGACGGCCGCGTCGGCCACCCCGGGTGCGCCGGCGAGGGCGTTCTCGACCTCGACCGAATAGACGTTCTCGCCGCCGCGGTTGATCACGTCCTTGGCGCGGTCGACCACCCGGACCAGCCCGTCGTCGACGCGGGCGAGGTCCCCGGTGTGCAGCCAGCCGTCGACGAACGTCCGGGCCGTCGCCTCCGGGGCCTCCCAGTACCCGTCGACCACGTTCGGGCCCCGGATCAGCAGCTCCCCGACGCCGGCGTCGTCGACGTCGGTCAGCGCGAGGTCGACCACCGGGGCGGCGAAGCCCACGGAGTCGGCGTGCTCCACGGCCCACTCGTGGGGCAGGAACGTGGAGATCGAGGAGGTCTCCGTCAGCCCGAACCCGTTGCCCAGCCGGGCCCGCGGGAGGCGCTCCTGGAGCCTGCGGACCAGGTCGGGCGCCATGGGCGCGCCGCCGTAGGTCGCGCGGCGGACACCGGAGAGGTCGACGTCGAGGTCGCCGCGGGCCAGCGTCAGCCCGTAGATCGCGGGGACGGAGACCAGCGTGTCGATGCGCTCCTCGACGATCGTGCGCACGAACGCGTCCGCCTGGAACGTCGGCAGCACCACCGTCGTCCCGCCCAGGCCGAGCTGGACGAGCAGCTGGGAGTTGCAGCCGGTGACGTGGAACAGCGGGACCGAGACGAGGTTGCGCAGCGTCGGGCCGTCGGCGCGGTCGATGCCGATCACGCGGATCGCGGTCTCGACGTTGGACAGGAAGTTGCCGTGAGTGGTGCGCGCGCCCTTGGGACGGCCGGTGGTGCCGCTGGTGTAGAAGATCGCCGCGAGGTCGCCGGGGACGAGGTCCTCGAGGGCCTCCGGGTTCCCCTCGGGCAGCGGCGACCCGGCCCGCAGCACCGCGGCGGCCCCGGAGTCGGTGAGGACGTGCTCGATCTCCGGCGCGGCGAAGCGGGTGTTCACCGGCACGGCGACGGCGCCGGCGAGCAGCGTGCCCAGGAAGCCGACCACCCAGTCCAGGCCCGCCGGCAGCAGCGAGGCCACCCGGTCGCCGCGGGTGATCCCGTCGGTGACCAGGCCGCCGGCGACCCGGGCCGCGCGGTCCCACAGCTCGGCGTACGTGACGCGCTCGCCGCCGACCTCGACCACCGCCTCGACGTCGGGGTGGCGCTCCACCGACGCCCGCACCATCGCCACCACCGACGGGGCGAGGTGGTCGTAGCGCGCGATGCCGTCGTCACCGCGGGTGATGCCCGTCGTGTCGAACGGCGCCGGGCCGCGGGGCAGGGGTTCGGGGGGCAGGGGTTCGGGGCTCACGAGAAGTACCGCCGCGGGTTCTCGACCAGCATCGTCGTGAGCTGCTCGTCGCTCACGCCCTGCTCGCGCAGCGCGGGGAGCACGTCGTGGTGGATGTGCTCGTAGTGCCAGTTCGGCGCGGCCTGCGCCAGCGCGGCCTGCGAGGCCTCGCCGGAGAAGAAGTCCATGTAGCAGGCGGCGTCGTGGGCGAGCACGATCCGGTCGGCGTACCCCTGGGCGCAGAGCGCCGCGATCGTCGCGACCCGCTGCTCGGTCGGGTTGAACAGATCCAGCCCGAACCGGTCGCAGCCGATCGTCGCGCCGCGGTCCATGATCTCGCGCAGGTAGTCGAGGTCGTTGGTGTCGCCCGCGTGCCCGACGACGACCTTGGTGAGGTCGACGCCGTTGCGCTCGTAGAGGTCGAGGGCGAGCCGCCCGGTCTGGTGCGCGCTGTTGGTGTGCACGGTGATCGGGACGCCGGTCTCGACGTGGGTGGCGGCGATGGCGTGCTGCACCCGCGTCTGGTCGGGTGTCAGGCCCCGCTCCTCGACGACGCCCTTGAGGAACGCCGCCTTGATCCCCGTCCCGGCGATGCCCTCGCGGATGTCCTTGACGAACATCTGCACCATCGGTTCGTCCCCGCCGAGCAGCGTGTCCGGGCCGCGGTAGTGCAGGAAGTGCGGGATCTCGTCGAACGTGTAGAGGCCGGTGGCGACGACGATGTGCAGGTCGACCTCGGCGTTGATCCGCGCGACGCGGGGGATGTAGCGGCCGAGCCCGACGACGGTGGGGTCGACGATCGTCGTGACGCCCAGGTCGCGCAGGCGGCGCAGCTTCTCGATCGCGTCGGCGACCCGGACCTCCTCGTCCCAGTACTCGTCGCCGTAGTTGGCCATGATGTCGGGCGTCAGCACGAACACGTGCTCGTGCATCAGCGTCGTGCCGAGGTCCCCGGTCTCCACCGGACCCCGCACCGTCTCCACCGTGGGCATGCCCGCACCTCCGCCGCGTCGTTGTGACCCGGACCACCCTCACCGAAAGGGTGCGCGGAGGCCAGTCCGGCCGTGCTCGCCGCGCAGGACCCCGGAGGTGCGGCCCGACCCGTCAGGCCGGGCGGTAGGCCAGCAGCCGGACGCCGAGGGCGCTCTCGGCCCGCCGGATCTCGGCGAGCTGCTCGTCGGTGAGCTCGGCGTAGGGGCTCTCGGCCTCGTACGCGACGAGCGGGGTGCCGATGCGCTCCTCGACGCGGCGCAGGTCGTCGAGGGCGGAGTCGTCGAGCGCCGCGGGGCGCAGGTCGGGACCGGAGGACGGGGCGGACACGGGACCTCCCGAGATGGGGCTGAACGGATGTGACCGGCACCACTGCCGGATGCGGCCGAGTATCCCGCGCCCGGAGGGACCAATCACCCCGTCCGGGCGGAAGTCGCCGAACGTGCCGTGCGTTGACGTGAGTGCGATGACGACATCCCTCCCGGCCGCGCCCACCACCCGTCTCTGGACCCCGCAGCGCGTCCTGGTCACCCGCTCCGCGCAGGAGCACCCGCACACCGCCGAGATCCTCCGACGGTGCGCGGCGGCCGGCGTCGACGACGTCGAGCTGCTGCGCGGCGACCGGATCACCGGCGTGCGCGGGGAGAGCGAGCGCGAGACCTACGCCCGCGCGAAGTCGACGCTGGCGGTGGTCACGAGCCCGGCGTCGGCGCGGAAGCTCGACCCGATCCCGCCGAGCGCCGACTGGCGGGTCGACCTCGCCCGCGGCTGCCCGGCCCACTGCCAGTACTGCTACCTCGCCGGCTCGCTGACCGGCCCGCCGATGACCCGCGTCTACGGCGACCTCGAAGAGATTCTCGCCGGTCTCGACGCCTACGTCGGTCACGGCACGATCACCTCGACCAACGTCGACCGCGCCGCGGAGGGGACCACCTTCGAGGCGTCCTGCTACACCGACCCGCTGGGCATCGAGCACGTCACCGGCAGCCTCTCGGCGGCGATCCGCCATGTCGGCACCCACGACTTCGGCGGCCCGGTGCAGCTGCGGGCGACGACGAAGTTCGCCGACGTCGCGGGGCTGCTCGACCTGCCGCACGGCGGTCGCACCCGCCTGCGGTTCTCGGTCGGCCCGGAGTCGGTGGTGGGCCGCTTCGAGGGCGGGACCGATCCCGTCGGGAAGCGCATCGACGCGCTCGCGACGCTCGCCCGCGCCGGCTGGCCGGTGGGTCTGACGATCGCGCCGATCATGCCCGTCGGTGATTGGCGGGCGGCGTACTCCGACCTGCTCGCCCGGGTCGCGGCGGCGCTCGAGGGGGTCGACGACCTCGACCTCACCGCCGAGTGCATCACCCACCGGTTCACGCCGGGGAGCAAGGAGACCCTCGAGACCTGGTACCCGCGCACCCGTCTCGAGATGGACCCCGAGCAGCGGCGCACCAAGCGCGGGAAGTTCGGTGCGGTCAAGCACGTCTACCCCGACGACGTGATGGCGGACCTGCGCGCCCACGTGACCTCCGAGCTCGCGGAGCGCCTGCCCGCGGCGCGGGTCCTGTACTGGACCTAGGGGCCGTCGAGCAGGGGATCGTTACCTGTCTGTGATCTCCTGGGGCCGGTCGGAGGGCCTGTGACCGGCCGTCGTTGTCGGGGGTCGGGGCTAGCGTTCTTCTCGTGAGCATCGACCACGATGTCCGGGTCGGCCTGGTGGCCGGGCTGGACGCTCTCGCGCCCGGCGCGGAGCTGGCCGCTGCTCTGGAGCGCCTGTCCCCGGCCGCGTTGGCCGGTGAGGATCTGGCCGCCTACGTGCGGGGCCGGTGGCGGTTGCAGAACCGGGCGACCGCCGAGCTGCTCGAGGGGCTGCACCACCTGGGGCGCGCCCAGGCCGGTCGCACCGAGCGCCTGGCGTCGTGCGACGAGTTCTCCGGCGACGAGGTCTCGGCGCAGCTGGGCTGGTCGCGCACCATGTCCTCGCGCAAGCTCGACCTGGCCGACGATCTGCAGGAGCGGCTGCCCGAGGTCGGCGACGCGCTGTACGCCGGGTGGCTCGACGAACCCAAGGCCCGCACGATCTGCGACCAGACCCGCGACCTCGCCGACGACCACGCCCACCAGGTGTGCCGGATCGTGCTGCCCGAGGCGCCGGAGCTGCCGGTCGGGGCGTTGATCGAGCGGATCGAGCAGGTCGCGACGGCGCTGGACCCGGAGTGGGCCCAGCGGCGCCGCCAGCGCGCCGAGGCCCGGGCGCGGGTGATCCTCTCGCCGACCCCGTCGGGTACCGCGAACCTGTCGTTCTGCGACGCGCCCGCCCCCGATGGCATCGCTTCCCGGGCCCGCATCGACGCGCTCGCCGCGGCCGTGCGCCACCTCGGGGTCCTGATCCCGATCGGGGTGCTGCGGTTGCAGGTCGGGCTGCGGCTGCTCGATGGCTCCACCGCCGGGATGGACGACCGCACCGTCGCGCTGCTGCTCGCCGCCGAGTACCACGCGCACAACACCCCCGACGACCCCGACGACACACCCGATGACACCGATGACACCGATGACGACGGCGGTCCCGACATCGGCCCGGACGACGGTGGACTAGACGACGGCGGTCCGGACGATGGCGGCCCCGAAGACGACGGCCCCGATGACGACGGCCTCGACGACGACGGCCCCGACGACAACGACGCCCTCTCGACCGTGCCCGCGCCGCGGTCACCGTCGGAGCAGGGCGTCCTCGATCTCCCCGACCTGCCTGACGTGCCCGAGCCCGCGGTGCCGCTCGACCCGCCCGACACCGGGCCCGGCCGGATCCGGGAGGGTGTCGTCGAGGTGCGGCTGCGGCTGACCACCGCCCTCGGGCTCGACCAGCACCCCGGCAGCGTCCCCGGCTACGGGGCCGTCCTCGCCGGTGACGCCCGCACGCTCGCCCTGCGACACCGTGACGGCGAGTGGCGTGTCGTGCTGACCGACGACCAGGGCCAACTCCAGCACGTCCTGCTCGCCCGGCGCCGACCTCCCGGCCCCCGCGGCCGGCATCGGGTGCGGGGACGCAGGGCATCGATCGTCGAGCTCCAGGTCCCGACGACGGTGCTCGCCGCCCTCGACCCGGACGACCACCCCGACTGGGCGCCACTCCTCCGAGAACTGCAGCAACGGCTCGCCGAGCTCGGGCGCCCCGGCGCACCACCCGACCAGGACGCTGGACCCGAGGACCGGGCACGACGGCGGCCCGGCGCCGAGCTCGACCGCTGGATCCGGGTCCGCGACCGGTACTGCGTTGCGCCCTGGTGCCGGCGCCCCGCCCACAAGGCCGACCTCGACCACACCCTCGCCCACGCCTGGGGCGGGCCCACCTCGTCCTGGAACCTCGGCGCCTGGTGCACCCACGACCACCGCGCCAAGCACCACGCCCCATGGACGGTCCGCCAACCCAGCCCCGGGCGGTTCGTCATCCGCACCCGCGCCGGCATCACCTACACCAGCCACCCGAAACGGATCACCGAGCCACTCCCCGTCCCGAAGCTGGCCGCCCACTCGCGACCGCTGCCCGACGACGGCTGGTCCGACGACCGCACCGACACCCACGACGACATCGACCCTGACTGGTTCCAGAAGCTCACCCAGAAGACCCGTCCGGCGGCGACCATCCCGACCCGGACCTCCTACGACGGCGAGCCACCGTTCTAATGGGGCCCGCCGGGGCTGGTTCTGCCAGGCTTGGCTGCGGTAGCGGCCGGTGGGTCAGCACTCCGCTGTTCCGGGCGATGGTCAGCTCTAGCCTCAGATCGTGCGCCCGCCGGTCGTGAGCAGGCCGTGGATCGCTGATGGGATGACGTGCCCCGGGCAGTGCTCGGTGAGCACTTGACCATTAGGTCGCGGCTGGTCTGCTCCGCGCTGCCGGACGGGAAGGTTCGACTGGCGCGCTCGGAGGTCGCGACGTGGTGCTGTTCGTGGGTGATGACTGGGCCGAGGACCACCACGACGTGGAGATCCTCGACGACGCGGGGCGCCGGTTGGCGAAGGCTCGGCTGCCTGAGGGCATGGCGGGCATGTCGCGGTTGCACGAGCTGCTGGCCGAGCACCTCAGCGAGGAGGTGATCGACCCGGAGACCGGGATGCTCGCCGAGGGCGAGGTGATCGTGGGGATCGAGACCGACCGGGGCCCGTGGGTGGCCGCGCTGGTCGCGGCCGGGTATCAGGTGTTTGCGATCAATCCGATGTCAGCAGCCCGGTACCGGCAGCGGCACTCGACGTCGGGGGCGAAGTCCGATTCGGGTGATGCCCATGTGCTGGGCGAGATCGTGCGCCTGGACCGGGCCCATCACCGCCCGGTGGCCGGCGACAGCGACGCTGTGGAGGGCCTGAAGCTGGTCGCGCGGTCGCACCAGTCGCTGATCTGGGAGCGGACCCGGCATCTGCAGCGGCTGCGTCAGGCGCTGCGGGAGTACTTCCCCGCCGCCCTCGAGGCCCTCACGGCGGCGAAGCTGGAGCTCGCTGACCCCGACGCGCTCGAACTCCTCGAGCGCGCCGGCGACCCGGACCGGGCTGCGCGGCTGTCGCGCTCGAAGATCGCCGCGGTCCTCCAGCGGGCCCGGCGCCGTGAGGTCGAGGCCAAGACCGAGGCGATCCAGGCGGTGTTGCGGGCGCCGGCGCTGCGCCAGGCGGCGGCGATCGAGGCGGCCTACGCCACCATCGCCGCCTCGCAGGTGCGGCTGATCGTGGGGCTCAACGCCCAGATCCCGGCGTTGGAGGAGGTGGTGGCGCAGGGTTTTGGCCGGCACCCGGACGCTGAGATCTACCTCAGCCAGCCGGGTCTGGGGACCGTGCTGGGCGCCCGCGTGCTCGCCGAGTTCGGCGACGACCCGCACCGGTACCACGATCACAAGGCCCGACGGAACTACGCCGGGACCTCCCCGATCACCCGCGCTTCGGGGCGCAAGACCGTCGTGCTCGCCCGCTACGCCCGCAACCGCCGCCTCGGCGACGCCACACATCAGTGGGCGTTCTGCGCCCTGACCGCATCACCCGGCGCCCGGGCCTACTACGACCAGCTCCGCACCCGCGGCACCAGCCACCACGCCGCGCTACGACAACTCGGCAACCGCCTCGTCGGCATTCTGCACGGCTGCCTCAAGACCCCAACCCCCTACAACGAGACCACCGCCTGGGCCCACCGCACCCTCGCGGCAGCTTGACCTCACAGCCCATGGGATCTCTGAGGGCCGAGCGCCTACAGCAGCAGCGCCAACTGGCGCGACTGCGCGACGAGCCGTCCCGCGGAGTCCCACACCTCCACGTCCTCCTCGTGCAGGCCGTGGGAGAGGTGGTTCGTCACCGTGCGGCACCGCAGCGGCCCGGGCGCCGGGTGCTCGCGCAGGTGCACCGTGAGCTGGGTGGTGCTCGAGCCGCGGCCGAGCTCGAGCACCACCGGCGCCGCCCCGTCGACGACGAAGGCGAGGTCGAGCAGCGTCGCGTCCGACCCGTCGGCCAGGGCGAACCAGAACTCCGCGCGAGGACCGCCCGACGGCTCGCCGCGGGTCCAGCCCGGCATCTCCGTCACCCCGTAGCGCATCCGCCGGCCGACCGCCGCGACCGTCGGGGGCGCGTCGGCGCCGCCGAACGTGGTGCACGCGTCGAACGGCGGGAGCTCGGGGGCCGCGGTCAGGTCGTGCGGCTCGGCCGGGCTCGCGGCGAGGTCCGCGAACGTCGCCTCCAGGCGCAGGACGTCGCGCTCCCGGCCGTCCGGGCCGGGTTGCACGATCCGCGACGTGCCCGTGGCCAGACGGCGCCCGGCCCGCACCACCTCGGTGAGCACCCGCGCCGGCCCGGGCATCGCCGGGCGCAGGTACGACGCCGAGGCCACGACGGGGTCGGGCAGCGGGACCTCGCCCGCGAGCGCCCGCAGCGCGACGCTGAGCTGGTACCCGCCGTTGAGGCGTCCGTCGTCGAGACCCCAGCGGTCGGACAGGACGATCTCGTGCACCCCGTCGGCCACCCGCTCGGACGCGCTGTCGAGTGCGAGCTCACTGATCACGTCGCTGAGTAGACCACCAGGTCCGCAACGCCGCGGCCTCGTCGTCGTCGAGGTCGACGTCCAGGGAGGCCAGGGTGTCGACGACGTCCGTCACCTCCTGCTCCTCGACGCGACCGTCGGCGTACTCCGTGGTCAGGGTGGTGCGCACGAGCCGGCGGCTCACGCCGTCGGCCAGCCGCATCACGACCAGCTGGCCCGTGAACGGCGACGAGGGGTGGGTCGACGTGAAGTGATGCGCGACCTCGTCGTCGACCGGCTCGGACGGCTCCGGGTCCAGGCGGTACGCCCGCTCCTCGCCGTCGCGCGTGGCCCGCACGAGCGTCCACTCCCGGCCCTCGCGCTCGAGCCGGTGCGGCCAGCCGGCCTGGTCGACGACGACCCCGTCGCACAGCGGCATCGGCACCAGCATGCTCGCCCCGAAACCGACGTCGACGAGCTGCTCGTCCACCACCAGGGCCCGGTGCGTGCGCGGGCCGCCGCGGTCGGCCTGGACGCGCGCCATGACGGGCCGCACCTCGTAGCCGAGGTGCCCCAGCACGGCGGCCATCAGGCGGGCGTGCTCGTAGCAGTAGCCGCCGCGGCGTCGGCGGACGAGCTTGTCGACGACGACGTCGAGCCCGATCCCGCGGTGACGGCCGAGGACGACGTCGACGTTCTCGAAGGGGATCGCGGCGACGTGCGCCCGGGTGAGCTCGGCCGGCGCCGGTCGCTCGCCGGACAGGCCGACCCGATCGAGGTACTCGGCGACGACGGAGGCCGGCAGTCCGGTGTCAACGGCGGTGCTCATGCCCTCCACGGTGGGACCTCGAGTCCCGTGGAGGTCAAGCGTCGTGTCCCGCCTCCGTGCCCCGGCGTCCGCGGGGGAGGGCACGCACAAGCGGCAGGACGCGGTGGGCCACCCGCTCGGTGAGGGCGATCTCCGTGCGGGTGCGCTCCACCCCCGGGGTGCCGATGATCCCCTGGACCACCTGCTCCAGGTGCGCGTTGGTCCGGGCGACCACCCGGGCCCAGAGGTCGCCGTCGCCGGTGATGCTGTGCACCTCGACGACCTCGGCGACGGCCTCCAGACGCGTGGCGACGTCGTCCAGGCGGCCCTGGGTGATGTGCAGGGTGACGAACGCGTGCACGTCGAAGCCCAGCGCCTCCGGGTTGACGTGCGGGGCGAACCCGACGATGACCCCGCGCTCCTGGAGCCGCAGGAAGCGCGCCTGGGCGGTGCCGCGGGCGATGCCGAGCGCCCGCGCGTGCTCGCGGAGGCCGGCCCGCGGGCGTTCGAGCAGCGCGAGCAGCAGGGCGCGGTCGAGGTCGTCGAGGTCCACGTGTCGTCCATTGGCCGAAGGGGATCAATCAGGAGCCCGTTGGACTGGACCGTTGGCCCAGTCGATCTGCATGACACTAGACCACTGGAGAGTAACTCCCTACCTTTCGTGCCACCGCGAGAAGCGTGGCCGGACGCCGGGGACCACCCGCCCGGACGTCCGCCCGCCGAGGAGGTGCCCCATGACCGTCGACGTCCGCCCACCCGCGTTCGACGTCCCCCACGGCGACGACCGGGGTGACGGCCCACAGCGCCCCCGGACGCTGCGCGACCGCTACGCCCTGACCACCGGCCGCGTGCACCTCACCGGCGTCCAGGCCCTCGTGCGCCTGCCCCTCGACCAGCACCGCGCCGACCGTGCCGCGGGCCTGCGCACCGGGGGCTACGTCTCGGGCTACGAGGGCTCGCCGCTGGCCGGCTACGACCTCGAGCTCGCCCGCCACCGCGACCTGCTCGGCGAGCACGACGTCGTCTTCGCGCCCGGTCTCAACGAGGAGCTCGCCCTCACCGCGGTGGAGGGCACCCAGCTCGCCGCGGCCACCGGCTCGCTCACCCGCGACGGGGTCGTCGGCTACTGGTACGGCAAGGCACCCGGCCTCGACCGCGCCACCGACGCCCTGCGCCACGCCAACCTCACCGGCACCCACCCGCGCGGCGGCGCCGTCGCGTTCGTCGGCGACGACCCCGCGGCGAAGTCGTCGAGCGTGCCCTGCGCCTCCGAGGCCGCGCTGGCCGACATGGCCGTCCCGGTGCTCTACCCCGCCGACTCGCAGGACGTCCTCGACCTCGGCCGTCACGCCGTCGCGCTCTCCCGGGCGAGCGGGCTGTGGACCGCGCTGAAGATGGTCACCGCCGTCGCCGACGGCTCCGGCACCGTCGACGTCGACCCGGACCGCGTGCGCATCGTCGCCCCGGACGTGACGATCGACGGTCGCGAGTACGTGCACACGCCGTCGGCGACGCTCCTGCAGCCGCACCTCGGGCCCATCGAGCGCGACCTCTACCGCGCCCGGCTCGAGATCGCCCGCCGCTACGCCGCCGCCAACGGCCTCGACCGCATCGTCGGCCGCGGGCCGGCGCGGATCGGCGTCGTCGCCGCCGGCAAGAGCTGGCTCGACCTCCGCCAGGCCCTCGACACCCTCGGGCTGGACGACGCCGAGCTCGCCCGGCGCGGCGTGCGGCTGCTGCGCGTCGGCATGCCCTGGCCGCTCGAGCCCGGGATCGTCGACCGCTTCGCCGACGGCCTCGACGAGATCGTCGTCGTCGAGGAGAAGCGGGCGTTCCTCGAGACCCAGATCAAGGAGCGGCTCTACGGCCGCGCCGGGGCGCCCGCCGTGCACGGCAAGCGGGGGCCGGACGGCACGACGCTCTTCGCCGAGCACGGCGACCTCGACCCCGACGTCGTCGCGCGCCGGCTCGGCGGACGCCTGCTCGAACACGGGTCGTTCCCGTCCGTGGTCGCCTGGCGCGACGCGAAGGCCCGCCGCAGCCGCATCGAGCTGTCGCTGACGCCCGTCGAGGGCGGGCACCGCACGCCGTTCTACTGCTCGGGCTGCCCGCACAACACCTCGACCACCGCGATCCCCGAGGGCTCCCTCGTCGGCGCCGGCATCGGCTGCCACACGATGGTGCTGCTGATGCCCGAGGAGCAGGTCGGCGAGGTCACGGGCCTGAGCCAGATGGGCGGCGAGGGCGCGCACTGGCTGGGGATGGAGCCGTTCGTCGACGCTGATCACTTCGTGCAGAACATGGGCGACGGGACGTTCCACCACTCCGGCTCGCTGGCCGTGCGCGCCGCCGTCGCGGCCGGGTCGCACCTGACCTTCCGCCTGCTCCACAACGGCGCCGCGGCGATGACCGGCGGGCAGGACGCCGTCGGCGCGCTGTCGATGCCGGCGCTCACGAAGAGCCTGCAGGCCGAGGGCGTCGCGCGGATCATCGTCACCACCGAGGACCGCTCGCGGTACAAGGGCGTCCGCCTCGCCAAGGGCGTCGACGTCTGGGACCGGTCGCGCTACGAGGAGGCCCAGCGGGTCCTTGCGGACACCCCGGGCGTCACCGTCCTCATCCACGACCAGGAGTGCGCGGCCCAGAAGCGCCGCAAGCGCAAGCGCGGCACGATCGCCGATCCGAGCACCCGCGTGATGATCAACGAGCGCGTCTGCGAGGGCTGCGGCGACTGCGGGCAGACGTCGAACTGCCTGTCGGTCACGCCGGTCGACACCGAGTTCGGCCGCAAGACCCGCATCCACCAGGCGTCGTGCAACAAGGACTACTCCTGCCTCGACGGCGACTGCCCGGCGTTCCTGACCGTCGAGCCGGGCACCGCGGATTCGGCCGAAGGTGCCCTTCGCGCGGCTAGAGCGCGTGACGGTGCCCTTCGCGCAGAACCGCTCGGCCCGGACGCGTTCGCGACGCCGCCCGCGCTGGTCGACCCCGACGCCTTCACCGTGCGGCTCGCGGGGATCGGCGGCACCGGGGTGACGACGGTGTCCCAGGTGCTCGCCACCGCCGGGCTCGTGGCCGGGCGCCACGTGCGCGGCCTCGACCAGACCGGCCTCGCGCAGAAGGGCGGCGCGGTCGTCTCCGACGTCAAGATCAGCCGGGCGTCGCTCGAGGCGGCGGGCCGTGCGGCCGAGGGGGAGTGCGACCTCTACCTCGGCGCCGACCTGCTGGTCGCCGCGGAGCCCTCGAACCTCGCCACCACCTCGTCGTGGCGCACGGTCGCCGCGATCTCGTCGGCGAAGGTGCCGACGGGCGCGATGGTCGTCGACCCGACGGTCTCGTTCCCGGACGCCGACGCGGTGCTGGCGCGGATCACCGAGCGGACCCGGAAGGACGCCGGGGTGGTCGTCGACGCCCGCGCGCTGAGCGAGGCGCTGTTCGGTGACGACCAGTTCGCGCTCACGCTGCTGCTCGGCGCGGCCTTCCAGGCCGGCGCGCTGCCGCTGCCCGCTTCGGCGGTCGAGGAGGCGTTCACGCTCAACGGCGCGGCGGTGGAGAAGAACCTGCAGGCGTTCCGGCGGGGCCGCCAGGCCGTCGCGGACCCGACGGCGTTCGCGGCCGTCGTCGCCGCGACGACGGGTACCGGCCCCGACACCGGGGTCCCGGGGCTGGACGCGCGCGGCGCCGCGGAGGCGGCCGAGATCGTCGCGTCGATCGGTGCGCCGGCGGGCAGCGAGCTGGCGCGCCTGGTCGGTGTCCGGGTGCCCGAGCTCGTCGCGTACCAGGACGCGGACTACGCGCGGCAGTACGCGTCGGTGGTCGCGGGCACGGTGGACGCCGACCCGCGCCTCGCCGAGGCCATCGCCACCGGGCTGTTCAAGCTCATGGCGTACAAGGACGAGTACGAGGTCGCGCGGCTCTCGCTCGACCCGGCGCTCGACGCCTCGGTGCGCGCGCAGTTCGGCGACGGCGCCCGGTACGCGTGGAAGCTCCACCCGCCGGTGCTCCGGGCGGTCGGGATGCAGCGCAAGATCACGCTGGGTCGCTGGTTCCGGCCCGGCTACCGCACCCTGCGGGCGATGCGCCGCCTGCGCGGCACGCGGCTCGACCCGTTCGGCGTCGCCGAGGTCCGTCGCGTCGAGCGGGAGCTGGTGGCGGAGTACCGCGCGCTGATCCCGACGCTGCTGACCCTCGACGACACGGACCGCGCCGTCGAGACCGCCGGCCTGCCGGACATGGTGCGGGGCTACGAGCAGATCAAGCTCGACAACGTCGCCCGCTACCGCGCCCGGATGGCCGAGCTGCTGCCTAGCTGACGGCTGCCTAGCTGACGGAGTAGGTGATCGCGGGCTCCACGGCCACCGGGGTCGCGAGGCTGTTCGCGATGTAGCACTCGCCGTGGGCGAGGTGCACGAGCCGTTCCACGCGGGGGACGCTCGGGCCCGGCGCCACGGTGATCTGGGGGCGCAGCACGATCCCGGCGATCCGCGCCGGACCCTCGTCGTGCGACATCACCGCCTCGGCGTCGTCGCGGTAGTCGGTGACGTCGACCCGCGCCCGGGCGGCGATCGCCAGGAACGACAGCAGCTGGCACGACGACGCCGCGGCCAGCACCAGCTGCTCGGGGTCGAGCCGGGACGCATCGCCGCCGAGCGACGGGTCGTTGGAGAGCTCGAGCGCGGTGGCGGCCGGCGGCGCCTCCACGCGGTGGGCGCGGTCGTAGGCGTCGTACCCGGCCCCGGTCGAGCCCGACCAGGTGCACGTCGCGCGGTAGCGGTGGGTGCCGTCGGGCGCCTCGGTGAACGCCATCAGGGAAGCTCGTAGTCGAGGGTCAGCAGCTCGTGGGCCACCACGCCGGTGGCGCTCAGACCGGTGAGGTCGCCGGCGCCGGACCCGGCGACGACGAACGCCCACTGGCGCATCTCCTGCCCGTCACCGCCGGCGGCGCCGTGCTGGAGCACGAAGCTCCCGGTCCGGCCGTCGAGCTCGCCGACGACGCGCTCCTGCGCGAGGTACGCCGCCCCGCCCTCGCCCTGGGTCGTGAGGATCTCGCCCACCGCCGTGCCCTGCAGGGCGCCGGAGTAGGTCTTCCGGATCAGCGCCCGACCCGTGGCCGGCCCCCGGCCCTCCGGCTCGGCCAGGGCGTCACCCTCCGCCGTCTCCCAGAGGTCGATGCTGAACGCGCTCTCGAGATGGGTCACGCGATCATCCTGCCGGGTGAAGGCTGACACCTCCCGTCAGGGTTGGGTCAGCTCGTCGGCGATTGCCCGCAGCCGCGCCCGCGCCTGCGGGTCCTGCGCCTGCGGATCGGGCCGGGCCTCGCGCACACCGTTGAAGTACCGCCCGGTGACGCCGGCGAGCTCCGGGTCCACCGCCAGCCGCGCCGTCGCCGCCACGCCCTCGGCGATCGTGCTGATCGGCGACGGCACGATCTTCGTCGGCATGTACGTCGCGGGGTGCAGCGCCGTCGCCGTGACGACGCCCGGGTCGAGCTCGTCGGCGAGGTCGTAGGCGTCGAGGATCTGCGCGAGCTTGCTCTGGCAGTAGGCCCGCCAGCCCGAGTAGCCGCGCTCGAGCATGACGTCGTCGAAGTCGATCGCCGCCTGCCCGGCCGACGACACCATGACGATCCGCGCCGGGCCGCGCTCGGTGCCCGCCGCCTGCAGGGACGGGAGCAGCCGGCGGGTCAGCAGGTGCCCCGCGAGGAAGTTGACCGCGAACCGGAGCTCGTACCCGTCGACACTCTCCTGGCGCTCGCCTCCCCCGGGGACGTCGGCCCCGATGCCGGCGTTGTTGACCAGCACGTCCAGCGCCGGGTGGTCGGCGGCGACGCGGTCGGCGAGCTCGCGGACCTGGGCCAGATCGGCGAGGTCGGCGCGGTACGAGGCGACCTCGACACCGGTCGCCGCGCGGATGTCGTCGACGGTCGCGGCCAGCCGCTCGGGGTCGCGGCCGTGGACGAGCACCTCGTCGCCGCGCCCCACGAGGTCGTGGGCGAGGGCGCGACCGAGGCCGTCGGTGGCGCCGGTGATCAGCACGGTGGGGCCGGAAGGGGAGGCCATGTCAGTCCGACGTGTAGGAGTAGCCGCCGGGCAGGTCGACGGTCTTCTTCTTCGTGCGGCTGTTCCAGCTGACGCCGAAGAGCTTGACCGTCCAGGAGACGGTCTTCCCGTTGCCCGCGGAGCGCGAGACGTTGCGCCACACCGGCAGCGGGCCCAGCTTGCGACGACCGCGGTAGTTCAGTCCCATGGTCGTCCTGTGCCCACTGCCGGCGCCGGCGTCACATCGAGATCACCTAGGGACGGTCGGTCCGCTGGCTCGGGTAGCGCGTCGCGGATTGCGGCCCGTAGTACTGCGGCTCCGGGAACGGGGTGGTACGGCCCGGGACGCTGGTCTGCTTGCGGATCTGGCGCATCGCCGAGTCGATGTGCTTGCGGTAGCGCCCTCCGGTCTTGCCGTCGACGAACGCCGCAGCCTGGTCCGCGTAGCGGTTGACCTTCTCGGGGTTCTGCCGCGCGTAGCGCCGCGCGGCGGCGATGGCCGCGCCGGCGGCCGCGACCCTGCGCATCAGGGACATCGTGTTCTCCTCGGAGTTCGGGGGGACGTCATCGAGTGTGCCCGTTCCGGGCGACGGAGGCGTCGAGCACCACCGTCGGCCCTCCGCCCGCCGCGTGCGGCGGCCAGGGCAGGGCGTCGGTCGCGGGGTTCCCGGTCCGGACGAAGCGCAGCCACGCCGCACGCATCACCGCGCCGAGCGGCTCGACGTCGGCGACCCAGTCGGCGCCGCGCAGCATCGGCGCGTCCTCCCAGGCGTCGCGCGCCCCGAACAGGAACGGCAGCTCGATGCAGTGGCACGCTCCGAGGTCGGACGCGGGCGCACGCCAGGCGAAGCGGTAGCTGAACGTCCGGGCACCGCTGCGGGCCGCGTCGTCCGCGAACCGCTCGGCCGGCGCCCCGAACACGCGCCGCGTCGCCAGCCCGGCGCCCGCCGAGGTGAGCCGCCCGAGCACCGGGAGGCGCCTGAGCCCCCACAGGGCCGGGCTGATGCGCACGAACGTCTCGGCCTCGTCGGCGGTCGACCCGACGAGCAGGTCGTGACCCGCCGACGCCGCGTCGGCCCAGGTGACCCCGGCCGACAGCGGCGGGACGCCGTCGACGGGGGCGAAGGCCGGCGACGAGTCGAGGCCGCCGGGTCCGGCCGCGCGGATCATCGCGTGGCGCTGCGCGTCGAGCAGGTCCTCGACCTCGGCGCTCGCCGGATCGGCGCCCCCGAGGCCCTCGGTCACGTACCCCGCGACGCGGGCGGCCCGCTGCGGGGACGACAGGCCGAGCCCGAGCTGGCCGCTCTGCAGGATCGCGCGCCGGAACAGCGGCCGGGCCTCGGGAACGGTCATGAGGCAGGCGATCGAGTGCGCGCCCGCGGACTGGCCCATCACCGTGACCTGGTCCGCGTCGCCACCGAAGGCGGCGATGCGGTCGCGCACCCAGCGCAGGGCGGCGATCTGGTCGAGCAGGCCGAGGTTGCCGTCGGACACCCCCGGCTCGGCGAGCCACCCCAGCACGCCGAGCCGGTAGCCCACGTTGACCGTGACGACCCCGTTCTCGCTGCCCTCGCTCACCAGCCGGCTGGTGTCGTACCAGGACGTCGCCGCCGACCCGATGACGTAGGCGCCGCCGTGCAGCCACACGAGCACGGGGCGCGGGACGCCGTCGGCGAGCGCCGCGGACGGGGCGCGCACGTCGACGCGCAGGCAGTCCTCGTCCTGCGGGGTGCCGTCGTCGGGCGAGGGCCCGGTGACGGCGGCGACCCGCGCGGGCAGCTGCGGCGCGGTCGGACCCCGCTCGACGGCCTCGCGGACGCCGGTCCACGGCTCCGGCGCGCGCGGCGGGGCGAACCGCGCCGCCGTGCCGTAGCGGATGCCGAGGAACTCGACGACGTCGCCACGCCGTCGACCGCGCAGCACGCCGTCGGGCAGCGTGACCGTCGGGTCGGCGACCGACGTGCTCACGCGTCGTGCCCATGTCCGTGGTGCTCCGTGAGGTGCTCGCCCAGCAGGTCGAGACCGAAGTCGTGGCCGGGGTCGCGCCACACCGAGTGCGCGTGGTTGACCGCGCGCTGGGTGTTGTCCCACTCCGCGAGCAGGCGCGGACCCTGCAGCCGGTAGTAGTGCGGCTCACCGCGCTCCGCGCCGCCCGCCCAGGCGAACGCGACCGCGTGCAGGGCGTCCCCATCGAAGCGGGCCCGCTCGCGCTCCACGATCCCGGGCGGCATGCGGCCGACGTAGGTCTCCAGCACCTCGCGCAGCATCGCCTGCTGGGCGGCGGTCATCTCGGCGGCCGACAGCCCACGAGGGGTCGCGGTGAGCTCGGTGGCCGCCCGAT
This sequence comes from Actinomycetospora sp. NBC_00405, assembly GCF_036044095.1. Taxonomy (NCBI): domain Bacteria; kingdom Bacillati; phylum Actinomycetota; class Actinomycetes; order Pseudonocardiales; family Pseudonocardiaceae; genus Actinomycetospora; species Actinomycetospora sp. NBC_00405. Next base: position 3,555,003 of record NZ_CP107938.1, on the reverse strand, counting down.
CGGCGTCGGTGACGCCCAGCTGGGCCTCGAGGTTGTCGTGCATCGACCACATGCGGTCCTCGAGCTCCTGCTCGAAGTGCCCGCGCCACAGGTCCGGCAGCGGGATCACCCGGTCGCCCGGGGCGGGCCGGACGCGGTTCCCGCCGATGATGTCGGGCGCCGCGGTGGGGGTGAGCACGGCGCGGGCGCGCTGATCGGCGTCGAGGGCGTGGAGCAGGTCGCGGGCGGTGTCCTCGACCGCGCCGAGCGGGCGCAGCTCCCGCCCCCCGAGCAGCGGCGAGGCCATCGGGTCGGCGCCGAGGAAACACGGACTGCCGGCGACGGCCTCGCCGTCGACGACGAGGTGGTGCACCGACACGTGGTGGCCGCCGAAGCGCCACGACCAGGGGCCGGGGCCGGTCGGGTCGCCGAAGACCCGCAGGTAGTACATGCCCGGATCGCGCCCACGGTCACGGGCGAAGCCGGCGGTGAACCCCTCGGTGCGGTCGAGGACGTTCTCCAGGCCCATGATCGTCGAGGCGCTGACGTAGGCCGCCTCGGACAGGCCCGTCGAGAGCAGGCGCATCGCCGCGCGCTGCTGGTGGGGCCGCTGCTGGTGGATCGTCAGGCCGCCGTGGTCGGTCGGCGTGTAGTACCAGCGCACCCGCTCGATGTCGGCGGCGTTCGAGCCCGGCCACGCCCAGACGCCGGTGGGGCGCTGCTCGTCGTCGAGGGCGTCGACCCACGCGGCGGCCGCCTCGGCCATGGCCGAGGCGACGATGCGCGGGGTCGCGGTGGAGGTCATTTGATCCGCTGCAGCTGGGTGATCACCAGCCCGTCGGCGCCGCCGACGAGGTACTCGTCGAGCTTGCCGGCGAACTCCACCAGGTGCCCGTTGCCCAGGTGCGCCTCGAGGTGCCCGGGGCTCGTCCAGTTCTCGTAGAAGAAGAACGTGGCCGGGTCGTCGACGGCGACGTGCAGGTCGTAGTTGACGCAGCCGTCCTCGGCGAGCGTCGGCTCGACGAGCTGCTCGAGCTCGGAGCGCAGCTGCTGCTCCTTGCCGGGCAGTGCGGTCATGCGCGCGATGACCGTGAGCAGGGTGCGGTCGTCGTCGGTGGGTGTCGGCACGGAGTCTCCCCGGGTGGTCGAGCAGGGTCTTCGTGACCCGTACCCGGGCCACGCGCGGGTCAGTCCCGACGTCCGCCGGGGTCCTCGTCCTCGGCCGTCCGCGAGCCCGTGCCGCCCTCCTCCTCGGAGACCGAGAGCTCCTCCTCGTCCTCGCCGGGCGACCCGACGGGGGCCTCGACGCCGTCGTCCTGTTCGTCGTCCTGCTGGTCGACGGGGCCGTCCTCGATGGGGCCGTCCTCGATGGGGCCGTCCTCGATGGGGCCGTCCTCGATGGGGCCGTCCTCGATGGGGCCGTCCTCGATGGGGCCGTCCTCGATGGGGCCGTCCTCGTGCGGACCGCCGACGGGCGGAGGACCGACCGGCGGCCCCGGGTTGGCCGACGGGGGATCCGCCGGCGGTGCGGGCGCGTTGGTGAGGGTGCGCGACGCCCGGATCGCCGAGCGCGCCCGCACCTGCTGGATGCCCACGAGGCCTGCACCCAGCAGGGCGGCGAGCACACCGAACACCGCCACCGCGAAGACCGTCGCGACGGCGCCCCCGAGGATCGCCAGCACACCCACGGCGATCCACACGTAACCGATCGTCCGCATCGTCGCGATGGTGGGCGGCGGTTCCGGCGGCTCGGTCATGCGCGCACTCCGGTCACGTCGTGTAGCCGGCCTTCTCGGCCCGCTCCAGGGACGCGCGGACCTCCTTCTCGGCCTCCGCGCGGCCGACCCACTCGTGGCCCTCGACCTTCTTGTCGGGCTCCAGCGCCTTGTAGACCTCGAAGAAGTGCTGGATCTCCATGCGGTGGTACTCGTCGAGGTGGTGGATGTCGCGCAGGTGCTCGAGGCGCGGGTCGTCACTGGGGACGCACAGCACCTTGTCGTCGCCGCCGGCCTCGTCGGTCATGCGGAACATCCCGATCGCGCGGCTGCGCACGAGGCAGCCGGGGAACGTCGGCTGCTGGACGAGGACGAGGGCGTCCAGCGGGTCGTCGTCCTGGCCGAGGGTGTTCTCGATGTACCCGTAGTCGGCGGGATACCGCGTTGCCGTGAACAGCGTCCGGTCGAGGCGCAGGCGCCCCGATTCGTGGTCCATCTCGTACTTGTTGCGGCTGCCCTGAGGCACCTCGACCAGCACGTCGAACTCCACCAGCTGCTCCCTCGCCGTCGTCGGGCCGCCAGTGTGTCGCGTCCGGCTGCCCGGCGCCCACCCCGGGCCCCGATCGGTCGTGTCGGCGGCTGCACTCCGTCGCCGCTGTGGACCTCGGGAAGGGGGTATACGTGACGGGGGGGTCGGGAGGTGGCGCTGATGGGCGTCTCGAGGCGGTTCGACGCGTTCCAGCGCCGACACCGGTGGGCCGCGCTGCCCCTCGCCGTCGTCTACAAGTTCCTCGACGACCAGGGCACCTACCTGGCCGCCCTCCTGACCTACTACGGCCTGGTCTCGCTGTTCCCCCTGCTGCTGCTCGGCGTCACGGGTCTCGGCTACGTGCTCCACGACGACCCGGCCGCCCAGCAGGCGGTGCTGTCGTCGGCGCTGCGCAACGTGCCGGTGATCGGCGACCAGATCCGCGACAACGTGCACACGCTGAGCGGGAGCGTGGCCGGTCTCGTCGTCGGTGTGGTCCTGGCCGTCTACGGCGCCCTGGGCGTCACCCACGCCGCGCAGCACGCGCTCGACGAGGTCTGGGCGGTGCCGAAGGCCGAGCGCGCGAGCATCGGGGTCGCCTACGGCAAGGGCGTGCTGGTCGTGGTGCTGGTCGGCTGCGGCGTGATGGTCACCGCCGGGCTCTCGACGCTGGCGACCGCCGCTGGCGAGACCACCGGACTCGGGGCGCTCGGCCGCGCGTCCGCGACCGTCGCCGGCACCCTCGTCAACATCGGCCTGTTCCTGCTGGCCTACCACCTGCTGCCGGCCCGGCCGGGGCGCCTGCGCGACCGCCTGGTCGCGGCGGTCGCCGCCGGGATCAGCTGGCAGGTGCTGCTGTCCGTCGGCACCTGGCTCGTCGGCACCCGCCTGCAGGGCGCGAGCGCGACGTACGGGTTCTTCGGGATCGTGATCGGCCTGCTGGCCTGGATCTACCTGGCGGCGTCGGTGTTCGTGCTCTGCGCCGAGCTCGACGCCGTCCTCGTGCGCCGGCTGCACCCCCGCAGCCTGTTCAGCATGTATCCCGACGACCGCGACACCACCGCGGCCGACCTGCGGGCCTACAAGTCCTACGCCGAGCAAGAGCGGCAGAAGGACCACCAGTCGGTCGACGTGAAGTTCGAGGAACCGGGCGGGCCCGGGTAGACGCACGACGGCCCGCGTTCCCCGGTGGGGAGCGCGGGCCGTGTCGTGTGCTGCTCGACGAGCGTCAGGCCTGCTTGATGGCCGAGATGTCGAACTCGAGGCCGATCTTGTCGGAGACGAGCACGCCACCGGTCTCGAGCGCGGCGTTGAAGGTGATGCCCCAGTCCTTGCGGTTGATCGTGGTGGCGCCCTCGAAGCCGGCGCGGACGTTGCCGAACGGGTCCTTGGCGAGGCCGGTGAACTCGAAGGGCACGGAGACCGGCTTGGTGGTGTCGCGGATCGTGAGGTCACCGGTGATCGTGAAGGTGTCGCCGTCCTTCTCGACCGAGGTCGAGCGGAAGGTGATCTCCGGGTAGACGTTCACGGCGAGGAAGTCGTCGCCCTGGACGTGCCCGTCGCGCTGCTCCTGGCCGGTGTTCAGGCTGTTGGCCGCGATGATGATCTCGACGCCCGAGCGGGTCGGGTCCTCGCCGATGCTCGCGTTGCCACGGAACTCGCCGAACGTGCCGCGCACCTTCGTGACCATGGCGTGGCGGGCGGTGAAACCGATGCGCGTGTGCGCGGGGTCGATCTGGTACTCGCCCACGAGCTCGAGGGTCGGCGCGGCGGTCTCGGTCATGTCGTCCTCCGAAGGGAGACTTGAAGCATCAACTGTCATGGCAGACTCTAGCACTCAAGGTTGAGACGTCAACTATTGGACGGTGCTGTGACCGGGGTCTCGCGAGGGGGAGTCAGGCGACGAGCGCGGCGATCTCGGTATCGGCGATGGCGACCGGGCCCGGCCAGCGGGCCGCCAGGGCGGCCGCGAGGGTCGCCGAGCCCGGGCCGAGCACCCGCACGGCGAGGCGCCGGCCCGCGAGACCGGTGGCGCTGGCGGCGAAGCGGGCGAGGGCGTCGGGCGTCCAGGCCGCGGCGCTCACCTCGACGACGACGTGCACGGTGCTCGTCGCGAGCAGGACGGCGAGCGCCTGGGCGGTGCTCGGCCACTGGCGGCCCCCGGGCGCGGAGCCGGCGGGGATCGTGACGGCCGCGGCGCCGCCGAGCTCGGCGGCCCGGGCCTGCGCGAGCATCGCGTCGAGGTCGCGCGTGCCCCCCGCGGGATCGGCCGTGGGATCGACCAGGCCGTGCAGCACGGGGTCGAGGCGCACGACGCGGGGCGGGGCGATGGTGGTCATGGTGACGAGCTCCAGGCAGTGATCGCGGGGGGAGCGCCGGGGAGGGGCGCAGGCGGGCACCGGCGGACGCGCGGGCGGGAGCGTCGTGGGGGGACGGATCCGGCGTTGGCCGCGGCGTCCTAGCGACAGAGCTCGTCGAAGCTGTCGAGGCGACGGCTCGGCCAGAACCGCTCGAGCGTCTCCCCGGACATGCGCGGGAGTCTGCCCCGACCCCGGGGGAGGGACAAGCGTTACCTTCGCCTCATGGAGTCCGCCGACCTCAAGCCCCGCAGCCGCGACGTCACCGACGGGTTGGAGCGGGCCGCGGCCCGCGGGATGCTGCGCGCGGTCGGGATGACCGACGACGACTTCGCGAAGCCCCAGATCGGCATCGCGTCGTCGTGGAACGAGATCACCCCTTGCAACCTGTCCCTGGACCGCCTGGCCACCGCGGCCAAGGAGGGCGTGCACCACGCCGGCGGCTTCCCGATGGAGTTCGGCACGATCTCCGTCTCGGACGGGATCTCGATGGGCCACGTCGGGATGCACTACTCGCTGGTCAGCCGTGAGGTCATCGCCGACTCGGTGGAGACGGTGGTGTCCGCCGAGCGCCTCGACGGGACGGTCACGCTGGCGGGCTGCGACAAGTCCCTGCCCGGCATGCTGATGGCGGCCGCGCGGCTCGACCTCGCGTCGGTCTTCCTCTACGCCGGCTCGATCATGCCGGGCACCGTGGACGGCAAAGAGGTGTCGATCATCGACGCCTTCGAGGCCGTCGGTGCCTGCGCCCGCGGGCTGATCACCCGCGAGAAGGTCGACGAGATCGAGCGCGCCATCTGCCCCGGCGAGGGCGCCTGCGGCGGCATGTACACCGCCAACACCATGGCCTGCGCGGCCGAGGCGATGGGCATGGCGCTGCCCGGCTCCTCGTCGCCGCCGAGCGCCGACCGCCGCCGCGACGGGTTCGCGCGGCAGTCCGGCGACGCGGTGGTGGGGATGCTGAGCCGCGGGCACACCGCCCGCGACGTCATGACGCGCGAGGCGTTCGAGAACGCGATCGCCGTGGTCATGGCGTTCGGCGGCTCCACCAACGCGGTGCTGCACCTGCTCGCGATCGCCCGCGAGGCCGGCGTCGACCTCGTGCTCGACGACTTCAACCGCATCGGCGACAAGGTCCCCCACCTCGCCGACGTCAAGCCGTTCGGGCGGCACATGATGACGACGGTCGACAAGGTCGGCGGCGTCCCGGTGGTCATGCGCGCCCTGCTCGACGCGGGCCTGCTGCACGGCGACGCCCTCACCGTCACCGGTCGCACCGTCGCCGAGAACCTCGACGCGCTCGCGCCCGGCCCGCTCGACGGCGACATCCTGCGTCCGCTGTCGAACCCGATCCACCCCACCGGCGGGCTGACGATCCTGCGCGGCTCGCTCGCGCCCGACGGCGCCGTGGTCAAGTCGGCGGGCTTCGACACCGCCTCGTTCGAGGGCACCGCCCGGGTCTTCGACGGCGAGCAGGGCGCCATGGACGCGGTGTCGAACAACGACCTGAACACCGGCGACGTCGTCGTCATCCGCGACGAGGGTCCGCGCGGCGGGCCCGGGATGCGCGAGATGCTCGCGGTCACCGGGGCGATCAAGGGCGCCGGGCTCGGCAAGGACGTCCTGCTGCTCACCGACGGCCGTTTCTCGGGCGGCACCACGGGGCTCTGCGTCGGGCACGTCGCCCCCGAGGCCGCGCACGGCGGTCCGATCGCGTTCGTGCGCGAGGGCGACCGCATCCGCCTCGACCTCACGGCGCGCACCCTGGATCTGCTGGTCTCGGACGAGGAGCTGTCCGAGCGGTCGGCCGGCTGGACCCCGCCGCCGCCCAAGCACCGCACCGGCGTCCTCGGCAAGTACGCCCGCCTCGTCGGCTCGGCGGCCGAGGGCGCCGTCGTGGGCTTTGACTGAACGGGCCCGCTTCGACGACCTGACCCCGCGCGACCTCTACGACCTGCTCGCCCTGCGGGTCCGGGTGTTCCCTATCGGCGTGCTCCCCTGATCTCCGAGCAGGAGTGCGCATTCCAGGAGCTCGACGGCCTGGACGCCGAGGCCGAGCACGTGTGGAGGCGGGGCCCGGACGGCGAGGTCGTGGCGTACCTGCGGATCCTCGAGGGCGACGGTGAGACGCGGATCGGGCGCATCGTCACCGCGCCCGAGCACCGCGGGACGGGCGCCGGGGCGGCCTTGGTGCGCGCGGTGCTCGCCGGCATCGCCGGCCCGGTCGTCCTCGGGGCCCAGGTACAGGCGCAGGGGTTCTACGCCCGCCTCGGCTTCGCCGTCGACGGCCCGGGTTACGACGAGGACGGCATCCCGCACGTCCCCATGCGGCGTCCCTGAGCGTTGACTCCGAACGTCCTCACAGCCGCCTCTCAGGACCCGCGCGGATCGTGGGGGACGTGGAACTCCTGCTCATCCTGCTCGTCGTCGGCGGTCTCATCGCCCTCGTGGCCACGCGCGGACGCGGCCGGGGCACCTCCGCCCAGAGTCAGCTCGGTGACGCCGAGGCCGAGGCCCGTCGCTGGTACGAGCGCCTGGGCGGCCAGGTGCTCAACCTCGTCGGGTCCGACGAGCCCTCGAAGCAGGCGCTCGCCGACGCCGCCGAGCGCTACACGGCCGCCGGCTCGCAGCTCGACCAGGCGACGAGCGCGCCGCAGTACCGCCTCGTCAGCGACACCGCCCTCGAGGGCCTCTACTACGTGCGCGCCGCGCGCACCGCCATGGGCATGGACCCCGGCCCCGAGCTCCCCGGCTCCGCCGAGCGCGCCCGCGCCGGAGAGCTCGCGTCCACGAGCGAGGTGGACGTCGACGGCCGCAGCGTCACCGGCTCGCCCCAGCCCTCGGCGCAGAACAACCACTACTACCCGGGCGGGATGGTCGGCGGACGGCCGGTGCCCGCCGGCTGGTACTCCGAGCCGTGGTGGAAGCCGATGCTCCTCGGCGGCGTCGGAGCCTTCGGCGGGATGATGGTCGCGAGCGCCCTGTTCTCGGGCTTCGGTGCCGCCGCGGTCGGCGGGAGCGCGTTGGCCGGATCTGCCTTCGCCGGAGACGGGGGCGGCGGGTTCGATCCGGGGATGGACCCGGGGATGGACCCGGGCATGGACCCCGGGGGCTTCGACGGTGGTGGCTTCGACGGTGGTGGCTTCGACGGTGGCGGCTTCTTCGACGGCTGGTGAGTCACCGTAGGCCGGGGGCGTCCCACCACGCGACGCCGTCGGCGAGCTGGTCGGCGTCGGGCGGGTCGAGGTCCGCGTCGAGCAGGGCGGCGAGGTAGACCCCGATGCCCGGCGCGAGCACGCGGCGCTCGTCCTCGTCCGGGCCGGCCACCAGCACCTGGCCCACCGTCCCGCCGGGCGGGGGGTCGAGGTCGACCATGAGGTGGTTGCCCCCGCCGTCCTCGGCGAGCGGCCACCACGGCGCCCGGGTGTACACGCGGTGCACCGGGTCGTCGCCGCGCACCGTGATCATGCTGTCGAAGTCCGCGGGCGCGTACGTCGCGCGGATGTCCGCCCACCCCTGCCAGGCCCGGCGCGCCCCGGCGAGGGACAGGAACTCGTGGCCGGGGAAGAGGTTGGTCCACGGGCCGCGGACGTAGCGCGTCTCGAGCTGGCCGTCGGCGATCCGGTAGAGCGCCGCGAGCTCGTCGGGGAACCCGCCCACGACCTCGGCCGCCGCCGCGATGACGTCGTCGCCGGCCGGCGGGCGCAGCATCGCCCGCGCGCCCCAGCCCCGCTCCTCGAGCCGGTCCACCCAGCGCCACCACAGAGCCTCGACGGTCACCGGCCCATCCTCCGACGGGCGTGCGGGCCGTCGAGCACCCACGCCACCAGCGCGCCCGCCCCGGGTGGCGCCGCGCCCTGCCCGAACCGGGCCCGGGCGACCGATCCGTCGTCGCGCGCGACCGAGAGCTCGTAGCCGAAGCCGTCCGCGACCGCGCTCGGCGCGCCGTCGACGAATTCGCACGCGTCGACCAGGCCGGTGAGCTCCGCGGCGGCGGGCGCGTCGAGGCCGGCGTCGTCCACCTCGGCGGTGAGCACCATCCCGGCGACGCCACCGGACCGGACGACGGTGACCCTCACAACGTCCTCATCGCGGGTCCGGAGGCAGGCGCACCTTGACCGCCTCCCACCCGCCGCGCACGGCGTCCTGCTCGGTGGAGCCGCCGCCGTAGCGCTCCCCGGCGACGGCCACGGTGAGGGCGGCGCAGTCCTCGAAGTCGGCGAACCGGGACAGCTCCCCGCCCGTGAGCACCTCGTACCAGACCGGGCCGAGCGTCGCCCACGCGTCGCCGCCCAGGGCGCGAGCCGCCTCGGCGAAGGCGCGGTTGGGAATGCCGGAGTTGATGTGCACGCCGCCGTTGTCGTTGCGCGGGTCGTCGTCGGCGGGCAGGTCGACGTAGGCGTCCATGTCGGCGGGCTGGTCGTCGCCGGCGTAGGCGGTGCCCGGCGCGATCATGTTGCGCAGCGCACCGCCGAGCGCCGGCTCGAGGATGTCCTCGCCGATGAGCCAGGACGCCGACGCCGCGTCGATGCCCTCGGCGCGGTGCTTGACGAGGATGCCGAAGACGTCGGAGAACGACTCGTTGAGCGCCCCGCTCTGACCGCGGTACTCCAGGCCCGCGCTGAACTGCGTGACGCCGTGCGTGAGCTCGTGGGCGATGACGTCGATCGCGCGCGTCAGCCCGCCCGGCACGAACACCCCGCCCCCGCCGTCGCCGTAGACCATCTGGTCGCCGGTCCAGAACGCGTTGTCGTAGCGCTGCCCGAAGTGCACGGACGACACGAGGTCGAGGCCCCGGCCGTCGACGGAGTCGCGGTCGAACTCCTCGCGGTAGAAGTCCGCGGTCGTCGCGGCGCCGTCGAACGCCTCGTCGACCGCGGCGTCGCCGGTGGGTGGATCGGTGGTGCCCCGGACGAGCCGCCCGGGCAGGGCCTGCTCCTCGCCGCCCGCGACGTCGTAGACCGAGTTCTCCGGGCCGGTGTCCGGCGCCTGCGCGGGGAGGAAGTCCAGGTCGGCGGGGGAGAGCCCGAAGCGGAGCAGCGTCGGGCCGAACGAGGAGCGCCGGGACCGCAGCGCCACCGACGTCAGCAGCGTGCGCAGGGCCGCGTCCCGCGTCTCGGCGTCGCCCTGCTCGGCGACCGTCAGCAGCAGGGAGGGCGGTGCGATCGTGCACCGGCAGCGGTTCACGACGGTCAGTGTGCCGGAGGACACCGGGCGTTCCGGCCCCGTTCGGCCCCGGTGTCACACCCGTACGCACCGTCTCTGGGACACTGGAATCGTACAGGGCGCCGCCGATGGCGCCCGTGGGTCGTCAGCACACCGCATTCCTCGCGCGGTCCCCCCTCCACGACGGACGGGCCGGCGCTCGCGGCCCCTCGCTCCCGTGGAGAGGTTCCCCGACATCCCGACGACGTCTGCTCCCCGTTCCGCCCCGACCTTCACCGACCTCGGCGTCCCCCGCGACGTCGTGGACGCGTTGGCCGCGCGCGGGATCACCGAGCCCACCCCCATCCAGCGCGAGGCGATCGCCGACGCGCTGGCCGGCCGCGACGTGCTCGGTCGCGGCCGCACCGGCAGCGGCAAGACCCTCGCGTTCGGTCTGCCGCTGCTCACGCGCCTGACCAGCGGTCGCACCGTCTCGAAGCGTCCGCGCGGCCTCGTGCTGCTGCCGACGCGCGAGCTCGCGAGCCAGGTCCGCGACGCGCTGGCCCCGCTCGCCGAGATCCTCGGCCTGCGCCAGACCGTCGTCTACGGCGGCGTCGGCCAGGGTCGCCAGGCCGACGCGCTCCGCCAGGGCGTCGACCTGCTGATCGCCTGCCCCGGCCGTCTCGAGGACCTCATCGGCCAGGGTCTCGTCGACCTCGACCGCGTCGAGGTCACGGTGCTCGACGAGGCCGACCACATGAGCGACCTCGGCTTCCTCCCCGCGGTCCGCCGCCTGCTGCGCCGCACGCCCCGCGACGGGCAGCGGATGCTGTTCTCGGCGACCCTCGACGGCGAGGTCGACCGTCTGGTGCGCGAGTTCCTGCACGACGCGGTGACGCACAGCGTCGACGCGGCCGAGGAGCCCGTGCCGGACATGACGCACCACCTCTTCACGGTGGCGCCCGCGGACCGCAACGCCGTGGTGCAGGAGCTGGCCTCGGGCCACGGCCGCAGCATGATGTTCACCCGCACCAAGCACGCGGCGCGCAAGCTCTCGCGCCAGCTCACGGCCGCGGGCATCCCGGCCACGGAGCTGCACGGCAACCTCTCGCAGCCCGCGCGCGACCGGAACCTGGCGGGCTTCTCCGCAGGCGACGTCCGCGTGCTGGTCGCCACCGACATCGCCGCGCGCGGCATCCACGTCGACGACGTCGCCCTGGTGGTGCACGTCGACCCGCCCGCCGAGCACAAGGCGTACACCCACCGCTCCGGGCGCACGGCGCGCGCCGGGTCGGCCGGGGACGTGGTCACGCTGGTGCCGCCGACCGAGCGGGCCGAGGTCGCGTCGATGACGCGCAAGGCCGGGATCAAGGCCAAGCCCGTCGACGTCGGCCCCGGCGCGCGCGAGATCGTGGCGCTCGTCGGTGAGCCCGCGCCCCGCGTCGACCCCGAGGACGGCCCGGCGGCCGCGTCGCGCAAGCCCGCGCCGCAGCCGGCCGGTGGGTCCGGTGGCGGGTCGCGCCGTGGCGACGGCTCCGGGCGCGGTCGTGGTGGCGGCGGCGCTCCCGGCGGCTCGGGCGGCGGCGCCCGTGGCAGCTCCGGTCGGGGCCGCGGCGGCGCCGGCGGCGGTGCTCCTTCTGGCTCCGGCGGGCGCGGTGGTTCGGGCGGTCGTGGCTCCGGCGCGACCGGCGGCTTGGGAGGCGGCGGCGGCCGTCGCACGGCCGGCTCGAGCGGCGGCCCGTCCTCGTCGTCGCACTCCGCGGCGGCGCACTCGGCCCGCTCGGGCGCGGGTCGTGGTCGGGGCGGCTCCCGCTAGTTTCGGGCGTTCCTTACCGTGTGTAGCTGATTGCTGGGCCGAACGAGTGGCTCTGCTTTGCTGTGCGCGGTCGGAGCGGGCAACAGTGCGTCGACACGCACGGCTGTGCGTGACCACCATGCTCACGCTCGGAGGTCGTCGTGGGGGACACGTGGGGCATCTCCGGCCCGGCGTTCCTGGGGATCTTCGTCCTGCTCCTCCTCGGCGCCGGACTCGTCGCCCCGCTGGCGCTCGACCGCCGGGTCGCGCGCGCCGACGCCGGGGGTGGGCATCACGGATGCAAGCCCTGCGTCCTCGCCGGCGCTGAACGCCAGGAAATCCGCTTCGATCGCGCATGACGAGCCCGCGAGACCTGATGGTCTCGCGGGCGTCGTCCTCCCCGCCGATCAACGGGGAGTTCGTGCGCTTAGAAGCAGCGAACAGCACGTTCGCTGCGTCAGGAGGCGCGCGTCAGGCGGCCGGGGCCTCCGGGGTCTCGGTGGATTCCGCCTCCTCCGCCGCCGGGACGCCGTCGATGGCGATGCGGCGGGCGCCGGGCTCGGTGGCCTCGGCATGGGCGCCGGTGACGCGCACCGTCAGGACGCCGGCGTCGTACGACGCGGAGACCGCGTCGGCGTCGACGTGCCCGGGCAGCGTGAAGCTGCGACGGAACGAGCCGTAGCGGCTCTGGCGGTAGCCCTCGCCGGCCTGCTCGTCGCGACGCTCGCCGCGGACGGACAGGCGGTCGCCGTCGACCTCGACGGTGACGTCCTTCGCCACGTCCACGCCCGGGAGCTCGAGGCGGACGACGGCGTCGTCACCCTCGCGCACCACGTCGGTGGTCGGGGCGTACCAGGGCGTCCCGCGGCTCGGGGTGGGGCGGCGGAACAGGGCCGGGGCGACGGCGAACGGGTCGACGAAGCGCGGGCCCCAGGGGATCAGCGTGCTCATGGTGGTTCCTCCTCGGTGGGTGAAGGCGGCCCGACCTTGCGGACCCTCGACTCATTCAACATGAGCCGACCACGCTCAATTCCCGGGCTCGAGGATGCGGATTCCCTGGCGTTGAGTGCCAGCGAGGACGCAGGGCTTGCGCGCAACGCGTGCACCCGCCCCTACGGCGCCCGGCCGTCGCGGACGTCGGCGTAGCGGGCGCGGACCTGCTCGGAGATCGAGGCGTCGGTGACGTCGCGGCTGGTCTCGCGGGCCACGGTCCAGCCCGGCTCCTCGCCGTGCAGGGCCCACGCGGCCTGGCGGGCGGCCCCGAGGGCCACGTACTCCTGCGGCGAGAGCACCTCGACGGGCAGGCCGAGCACCTCGGGGGCGAGGTCCGCCACGGCCCCGGAGCGCGAGCCGCCGCCGATCAGCAGGGCCCGCCGCGCCGGCACCCCCTGGTCGATCAGCGCGTCGACGCAGTCGGCCAGCCCGCACAGCATCCCCTCGACGGTGGCGCGGGCGAGGTTCTCTCGGGTGCCGTTGGCCGTCGTCAGCCCGACGTAGCGACCCCGGGCGTCGGGCCGGTCGGGGGTGCGCTCGCCGTCGAGGTAGGGCAGCAGGACCAGGCCGTCCGCGCCCGGCGAGGCGGCACGCGCCAACGCGTCGAACTCGTCCGGGTCCACGCCCAGCAGCGCCGCGCCGACCCCGAGCACGCGGGCGGCGTTGAGGGTCGCGAGCAGCGGCAGGTAGCCGCCGCGGGCGTCGGCGAACCCGGCGACGAGCCCCGAGGCGTCGGTGCTCGGCCGGTCGTGGCCCGTGAACACCGCGCCCGAGGTGCCGATCGAGATCACCACCTCGCCCTCGGCCGGGCCGATGGCCAGCGCCGCGCCCGCGTTGTCCCCGGTGCCCGCCGACACGGCGAGCCCGTCCGGCGTGTGCCCGACGACCTCGCCCGGCTCCGCGACCCGCGGCACCTCGAGCGCGCGTCCGAACGCCATCTCGAGCAGGTCGGGGCGGTACTCGCCGGTGACCGTCGACCAGTAGCCGGTGCCCGAGGCGTCGCCGCGATCGGTGGTCGCGTCGGCGGGGGAGCCGCGCAGCCGCCAGGTCAGCCAGTCGTGGGGCAGCAGGATCCGGCGCGCGCGGGCGGCGACGTCCGGCTCGGCGCGGGAGGTCCAGCGCAGCTTGGTGGCGGTGATGCTCGCGACCGGGACGGTGCCCACCGCCTCGGCCCACGCGGCGGCCCCGCCGAGCTCCTCGATCAGCGCCGTGGCGTCCGGGGCGGACCGGGTGTCGTTCCACAGCAGCGCGTCGCGCACCGGCTCGCCGTGCTCGTCGAGCAGCACCATCCCGTGCTGCTGGCCCGCGACCCCGATCGCCGCGACGTCGCTGGTGCCGACCTCGCCGAGTGCACCCGCCAGCGCGTCCCACCACGCCCGGGGATCGACCTCCGTGCCGTCCGGGTGCGGACGCCGGGCCTCCCGCACCACCCGCCCGTCCTCCGGATCGACGACGAGGACCTTGGTGGCCTGGGTGGAGGAATCGACCCCGGCGACGTACCGCGCTGAACCCGCCATGGCCGCAGTATCCCCATGCCGAGCGCCACCCGCGCCGCCGCTGCTTGTATCGCTCTACAACTTCTCGGTACGGTCACAGGACTGAACCCCACGACGAAGGAGTGCCGACGATGAGCACGGAGACGACGACCGAGGTCCTGGCGGTGTCGAGGACGATCGACGCGCCGGTCGCGACGGTGTTCGGGGTGCTCGCCGACCCGGCCCACCACGCCGCGATCGACGGCACCGGCTGGGTGCGCGAGCCGCTGGAACCCGCCACCCTCACCGAGGTCGGGCAGATCTTCGGCATGGGATGTACCACGCCAACCACCCCGACGGCGACTACCGCATGCACAACCGCGTCGAGGTGCTCGACCCGCCGCGGAGCATCGCCTGGCAGCCCGGCCAGTACGGGCCGGACGGCGAGATCGGCTACGGCGGCTGGTCGTGGCGCTACGACCTCGCCGAGGAGGGCGCGGCGGCCTGCCGGGCGACGCTGACCTACGACTGGTCGACCGTGCCGGCGTTCCTGCGCGAGCACATCGCGTTCCCGCCCTTCGGCGAGGACCACCTGACCCGGTCCCTGGACAACCTCGCCGCCCTGGCCGAGGCCGCTAGGTAGAGCCCGGACACCCGCAGGACTCCCGGACGACCAGCCGGGGCAGCAGGCGGCGCGTGGTCGGCGGGGCGTCCGGCGTGGCGATCCGGTCGAGGAGCAGCCGCACCGCGGTGGTCGCGATCTCGTCGAAGGGCTGGGCGGCGACGGTCAGCCGGGGCGCGAAGAGGTCGGCCCACGCGAAGTCGTCGAACGCGGCGACGGCGACGTCACGGGGTACCTCGAGGCCGGCGTCGCGCAGGGCCTGCATCACCCCGATGGTCATGCTGTTGTTGCCCGCGACGATCGCGGTCGGCCGGTCGTCGAGCGCGACCAGGCGGTGTGTCGCCCGGCGCGCGGCGACCGTCTCGGAGGCGCCGCCGACCTCTAGCTCGGGGTCGACGGGCAGGCCGCGCGAGCGCAGCGCGTCGCGGTAGCCCTCGCGCCGCTCGGTGGTGGTCGACAGCCCCTCCAGGCCGGCCACCAGCCCGATCCGGGTGTGCCCGTGGTCGGCGAGGTGGCCGGTGAGCCCCGCGGTGGACGCCCGGTTCTCCGGACCCACCTGGTCGTGCCCGGCGTCGATGAGCCGGTCGAGCAGCACCGTCGGCACCTGGTGGCGGGCGAGGTAGGCGAGGGTGTCGTCCGGGCGTGCGCTCGGGGCGAGGACCACGCCGTCGACGCGGTGGTGGTGCAGGCGCGTGACGACGGTCAGCTCGTAGTCCGGGTCCTCGTGGGGGTCGACCAGCAGCAGCGTGTAGCCCGCCGCGGCGGCCGCCGACTCGGCCGCGCTGAGCAGCTCGCCGAAGTACGGGTTGGAGATCGCCGAGAGCACCAGGCCCATCGTCGTGGTGCGCGCCGTCGCGAGGGACCGCGCGACCGTGTTCGGCGTGTAGTGCGTCGCCGCCACCGCGGAGAGCACCTGCTCACGGGTCGAGGCGCGGACCGGCCGCGTCCCGTTGAGTACGTGGGAGACGGTCGCGGTGGAGACACCCGCCATGCGCGCGACATCCGCCATCGTGGCCATGCCCGGCTCCCGTCCTCCGGCCCGCGCTCGCGAGGGGCCGTCCGTTCATCGGAGAGTTGTACCCCGAACGACCCGTCGTCGCTCCTGTGTGAACTCGACACGGATCCGGACCGAATCTGACGCTGTTAAGCGCTTGCTACTGACGGAGGGTGCCTTTACGGTCACCAGACCGCCAGTGGCCCACGTCACGGACCCCGGCGGCAGGGGTCGGCGACGGGGCGGGAGGCGGCGGATGCGCGGCGCGGCGCGAGGACGGGGACTCCGGAGGGGCCCGGCGGTGCTCGGGGCGCTGCTCGCGAGTCTGGCGCTGGTCGCCGGATGCTCGGGCGCGGGCGCGCTCGGCGCCGAGGAGGGCGTCGAGACCGTCACCGTCGCGATCGTGTCCAACCCCCAGATGGAGGACGCGATCTCACTCTCGCCGCAGTTCGAGGCGGAGAACCCCGGGATCCGGCTGCGCTTCGTCTCGCTCTCCGAGAACGAGGCCCGCGCCAAGATCACCGCGTCGGTCGCCACCGGCGGCGGCGAGTTCGACATCGTGATGATCTCGAACTACGAGACCCCGCAGTGGGCGCAGAACGGCTGGCTGACCAACCTCCAGCCCTACATCGACGCCACGCCCGGCTACGACGCCGCCGACTTCGTCCCGACGGTGCGCGACTCGCTGTCCTTCCAGGGATCGATGTACTCCGTGCCGTTCTACGGCGAGTCGTCCTTCCTCATGTACCGCAAGGACCTGTTCCAGCAGGCCGGCATCCAGATGCCCGCGCAGCCGACGTGGCCGCAGGTCGCCGAGTTCGCCGCCCGGCTCGACCAGGGCGAGGGCCAGCGACGCGGTATCTGCCTGCGCGGCAAGCCGGGCTGGGGCGAGGTCATGGCCCCGCTCGACACCGTCATCAACACCTTCGGCGGCCGCTGGTTCGACCCGCAGTGGCGGGCGCAGCTGACCTCCCCGGAGGTACGCCAAGCCGTGCAGTTCTACGTCGACCTCGTCCGCCAGCACGGCGAGCCGGGCGCGTCGCAGGCCGGGTTCTCCGAGTGCGCGACGCAGTTCGGCCAGGGCCAGGTCGCCATGTGGTACGACGCGACGTCGGCCGCCGGCACCGTCGAGGACCCCGCGGAGTCGACCGTCGCCGGGCAGATCGGGTACGCGCCCGCCCCCGTCGTCGCCACGCCGTCGTCGGGCTGGCTGTACTCCTGGTCCCTCGCCATCCCGGAGACCTCCCCGCGCAAGGACGCGGCGTGGAAGTTCATGTCCTGGATGACGAACAAGCAGTACATCGAGCGCGCCGGCAACGACCCCGAGATCGGGTGGACCTCGGTGCCGCCGGGCTCCCGTCAGTCGACGTACGACATCCCCCAGTACCAGCAGGTGTCGGGCGCCTACGGGCCACTGATCCTGCAGGGCCTGCAGCGGGCGAACCCGCAGCAGCCGACCGTGCAGCCGGTGCCCTACCAGGGCGTGCAGTTCGTCCGCATCCCCGAGTTCCAGGACCTCGGCACCCGGGTGAGCCAGCAGGTCAGCGCGGCCATCGCCGGTCAGATCACCGTGGACGAGGCGCTCGAACAGTCCCAGAACTACGCGGAGACGGTGGGGGAGAGCTACCAGCGATGACCGCCACAGTGGAAGAACGTTCCGCACCCCCGGCCAACGTCGGCGGCGCCGCGATGATCGACCGCGCCGAGGGGTGGCGGCGGCGCGCGCCGCTGCTGCCCGCGCTGGTCTTCACGATCATCGTCACGCAGATCCCGTTCATCCTGACGCTGTTCTACTCGCTGCAGTCCTGGAACCTCGTCCGGCCGGGGTCGCAGGAGTTCGTGTGGTTCGCGAACTACGTCGACGTCTTCACCGACAGCCAGTTCCGCCAGGTCGCGCTCAACACCGTGGTCATGACGCTGGGCTCGGTGCTCATCGCGGTGGTGCTGGGCCTCCTGCTGGCGCTGCTGCTCAACAGGCAGTTCGTCGGGCGCGGCGTGGTGCGCACGCTGCTGATCACGCCGTTCCTCATCACCCCGGTGGCGGCGGCGCTGCTGTGGCGCACGGTGCTGCTCGACCCGACGCTCGGCCTCGTCAACTTCGTGCTCTCGCCGTTCGGGGCCTCGGGCACCGAGTGGATCAGCCAGTTCCCGCTGGCCTCGGTGATGGCCGCCCTGGTGTGGCAGTGGACGCCGTTCATGATGCTGCTGCTGCTCGCGGGCCTGCAGAGCCAGCCGTCCGACCAGCTCGAGGCCGCGCGGGTGGACGGCGCGAGCGCGTGGTCGGTGTTCCGTGAGCTGACGCTGCCGCACCTGCGCCGCTTCATCGAGCTCGGCGTGGTGCTCGGGACGATCTACCTGGTCAACACCTTCGACACCGTCTACATGATGACGCAGGGCGGCCCGGGCGTCGCCAGCGCGAACCTGCCGTTCTACATCTACCAGCGCGCGTTCCTCGGCTTCGACATCGGCCAGTCGGCCGCAATGGGCGTCGTCGTCGTGATCATCACGCTGATCGCGGCGAGCTTCGCGCTGCGCCTGCTGTTCCGGAGCTTCAGTGGCGAGGAGGAGCTGACCTGATGGCGATCACGACGGACACTCCCACCGACGAGCGCGCGTCGACGACGGACGAGGGCCAGACCCCGCGCAAGCAGCGCCGGAGCGCGGCCAACGTCTGGTTCGGCGTCATCGCCTGGATCGTCGGCATCGCGTTCTTCTTCCCGGTCTTCTGGATGGTGCTGACGTCCTTCAAGACGGAGGCGGACGCCTACACGCCCACGCCGAAGCTCTTCTTCCAGCCGACCCTGGAGCAGTACGAGGGCGTGTTCTCCTCGGGCCTCGGGCCGTACATCGCGAACTCCGTGGCGGCCACCGTGCTGTCCACGGTCTTCGTGCTGCTGCTCGGCGTCCCGGCCGCGTTCGCGCTGTCGCTGCGCCCGGTGAAGAAGACGTCCGACGTCCTGTTCTTCTTCATCTCGACGAAGATGCTGCCGGTGGTCGCGGCCATCGTGCCGATCTACGTCGTGGTCAACCAGATCGGCATGCTGGACAACATCTGGACGCTGATCATCCTCTACACGGGGATGAACCTGCCGATCGCGGTCTGGATGATGCGGTCGTTCTTCCTCGAGGTCCCCGGCGAGCTCCTCGAGCAGGCCAGCATCGACGGCGCGCCGCTGTGGCGGACGCTGCGCGAGATCGTCCTGCCGATCATCTCGCCCGGCATCTTCGCCACCGCGCTGATCTGCGTGATCTTCGCGTGGAACGAGTTCTTCTTCGCGGTGAACCTCACCGCCGCCAACGCCGGCACGGTGCCGGTCTTCCTGGTCGGGTTCATCACCTCGGAGGGCCTCTACTGGGCCCAGCTCTCCGCGGCGGCGACCATCGCGGCGCTGCCCGTCGTCCTCGCGGGCTGGGTGGCGCAGAACAAGCTGGTGCAGGGCCTGTCGTTCGGCGCGGTCAAGTAGCGGTCGAGTAGGGGAGTCTTCAGACATGGCCGAAGTGGTGTTCGACGAGGCCTCACGCATCTACACCCCGGGCGCGAAGCCGGCGGTCGACAGGCTCAGCCTGACCGTCGCCGACGGCGATCTCGTCGTCCTCGTGGGGCCCTCGGGCTCGGGGAAGTCGACGGCGCTGCGGATGCTGGCGGGGCTCGAGCCGATCGACGCGGGCTCGGTGCGCATCAACGGGCGCGACGTCGTCGACGTCCAGCCGAAGGACCGGGACATCGCGATGGTGTTCCAGAACTACGCGCTCTACCCGTCGAAGACGGTCGCGGAGAACATGGCCTTCCCGCTGAAGATGCGCGGGATGGAGAAGGAGGAGCGGGGTCAGCGTGTGCGCCAGGCCGCCGAGATGCTCGGGCTCACCGACTACCTCGACCGCAAGCCGAAGGCGCTCTCCGGCGGCCAGCGCCAGCGCGTCGCGATGGGCCGGGCGATCGTCCGCGAGCCCCAGGTCTTCCTCATGGACGAGCCGCTGTCCAACCTCGACGCGAAGATGCGCGTGCAGACCCGCGCGCAGATCGCCGAGATGCAGAACCGCCTGGCGGTGTCGACGGTCTACGTCACCCACGACCAGGTCGAGGCGATGACGATGGGCGACAAGGTCGCCGTCCTTGCCGACGGCAAGCTGCAGCAGTACGCGACGCCCCCGGAGCTCTACGACCGTCCGGCCAACGCCTTCGTCGCGGGGTTCATCGGCTCCCCGGCGATGAACCTGCTCGAGCTGCCGCGCTCGTCGAGCGGGGTCAGCCTCGGCGGCATCGAGATCCCGCTGACCCGCGAGGTCACGGACGCCGCCGGCTCCCGGGACAAGCTCACCGTCGGCATCCGGCCCGAGGACTGGGTGCTGGAGAGCACCGACGCGGACGCGGGCTCGGTGGTCAAGGCCGTCGTCGACGTCGTCGAGGAGCTCGGCAGCGAGTCCTACCTCTACGCCCACCTCGCCGAGGACACCGCCACCACGATCGTGGTCCGCGGTCCGGGCCGCGTGAAGGTCCGCTTCGGCGACCCGATCGCGGTGCGCCCGACCGCCGAGGCGCTGCACGTCTTCGACGTCGAGAGCGGCGAGCGCCTGGACTGAGGGGCTGCAGGAGTGTCAGCGGCGTGGCGCCGCAGACACTGAGTGTCCGTAGGGCCACGCACTCGAGGTCGCTCGCCGGGAAATCGGTCGCGTCCTGTGGGCTGAAC
Organism: Actinomycetospora sp. NBC_00405; assembly: GCF_036044095.1. NCBI lineage: Bacteria > Bacillati > Actinomycetota > Actinomycetes > Pseudonocardiales > Pseudonocardiaceae > Actinomycetospora > Actinomycetospora sp. NBC_00405. The sequence goes on along the minus strand of NZ_CP107938.1, from coordinate 3,534,711 downwards.
GCCCTACCGTGCGCGCCGTGATCCAGCAGCAGCTCTACGGCTGACGAGGCCGTGACGTCGCCGCCGGCCCGGTCCGGCGGGACTCACCCCTGCCCTCGTCCATCCCTGCTCCTGGGAGTCCCCATGGCTCATGTCCTGATGGTCGGCGCCGGCGCGCACGGCCACACCCATCCGCACCTGCCCGTCGTCGCCGAGCTCGTCACGCGCGGTCACCGGGTCACCTACGCGATCTCCGCGCCCTTCGCCGAGATGGTGGCGGCCACGGGCGCGACGCCGCTGGTCCACACGTCCGTGCTGCCCGACCAGAACGCCGGCGAGCAGTGGCCGACCGACCCCGTCGACGGCACCGCACTGTTCCTCGACGAAGCGGTGCACACGTTGCCACAGATCGAGACGGCGCTGGGTGACGACGTCCCGGACGTCGCGCTCTACGACATCGGCGGCTACCCCGCGATCGTGCTCGCCCGGCGCTGGGCCATCCCCGCGGTGCAGCTCTCGCCGGCGATGGTCGCGTGGGACGGGTACGAGTCCGACCTCGCCGACGACCTCGCGTTCCGGCAGACGCCGGGGTACCGGGCGTACCTCGCGCGGTTCTCGGCGTGGCTCGCGGAGTCCGGGATCGACGACGAGCCCGAGCAGCTCGTCGGGCGGCCGCGCCGCTCGATCGTCGAGATCCCGCGGGCGCTGCAGCCGTTCGCCGACCGCGTCGACGAGACGATCTACACGTTCGTGGGGCCCGACCTTGCGCGGCGGGCGGCGCAGGAGGAGTGGCCGGAGCCGGCGCGGCCGCTCGTCCTCGTCTCGTTCGGCTCGGCGTACCACGACCACCCCGGCGACTTCCGGGCCTGCGCCGAGGCGTTCGGCCCGCTGCCGTGGGAGGTGGTGCTGGCGGTCGGCCCGCACCTCGACCTCGAGGCGCTGGGCGAGCTGCCGCCGAACGTCACCGCGCACCGGTGGGTGCCGCAGCTCGGGGTGCTCGGGCGCGCGAGCGCGTTCGTCACCCACGCCGGCATGGGCGGGTGCGCCGAGGGGCTCTTCCAGGGCGTGCCGATGATCGCGGTGCCGCGTGCGGTCGACCAGTTCGGCAACGCCGCGATGCTCGAGGCGCTCGGGGTGGCGCGCGCGATCCCGTCGGAGGAGGTCACCGCCGACCGGCTCCGGGAGGCCCTGCTGGAGCTGACGTCGTCGTCCGACGTGGCCGCGCGCTTGGCCGAACAGCGCAACGTGATCCGCCGCGGCGGCGGGGCCCCGGCCGCCGCTGACGTCGTGGAGGCGGAGCTCGCGCGGTAATGCGGTGTCAGCGGAGTGCCGTCACGGACATCCAGTGTCCGTATCGGTACGTCGATCACCGGCCGGCGAGGACGGCGCGGTGATCGACGGAAGAATACGGACGTCCAGTGTCTGCGACGGCACTCCGCTGACATCAAGCTCCGGTCAGGAGACGCCCTCGGGCGCGGCGCCGGTGACCTGCACGCCGTCAGCGGTGATCTTCTCGATCTCGGCGAGGTCGTCGGCCGACAGCGCCACGTCGACGGCGGCCAGCGAGCGCTCGATGTTCTTCTCCGACCGCGCACCGACGATGGCGACGTCGATCCCGTCCTGGGCGAGCACCCAGGCGATCGCCAGCTGCGAGACCTCGACGCCCTTGTCGGCGGCGAACGACTTCAGCCGATCGATGACCTCGAGGTTCTGCCGGAACTTCTCGCCCTGGAACGCCGAGGCCTGCGCGCGCCAGTCGGAGTCCTCGAACGTCGTGTTCTCGTCCATGGAACCGGTCAGCAGGCCCGAGCCCAGCGGCGAGTACACGAGCGTGCCGATGTCGTGCTCGCGCACGTACGGGAGCACGCCGTCCTCGATGTGGCGGCGGAACAGGTGGTACGGCGGCTGCAGGGTCTCCACCGGGCGGCGACGGTCGAACGCGGCCATCTGGTCGGCGTCGTAGTTCGACACGCCGACGTGCCGGATCTTGCCCTCGTCGACCAGCTCCTGCAGGTACCCGGCGGTGTCCTCGAACGGCGTCTGCTCGTCGGGCCAGTGCACCTGGTAGAGGTCGATGTGGTCGATCTTCATCGCCTTCAGGGAGGACTCGACGCCCGAGCGCAGCCACTCGCGGCGCGAGTCCCGCGGCCGGTCGGTGCCCGGGTTGATGCCGCCCTTGGTCGCGATCACCACCGAGTCCCGAGCGCGGTCCAGCTCACCGCGCAGCGCGTTGGCCAGGACCTCCTCGGACTCGCCGAACCCGTAGGCCTGGGCGGTGTCGAAGAAGTTCACCCCCAGGTCGAGGGCGTGGCGGATGGCGCGCTGCGCCTGGTCGGCGTCGTAGGAACCCCACTCGCCCGAGACCTGCCAGGTGCCGAACGCGATCCGCGACACCTGCAGCTCGGTCTTGCCCAGTCTCGTCATCTGCATCCTGTCGCGTACCCGCCTCCCGGAGCGGTTGAACGACGGACGAACCCGACGGGCGGGGGGTGTGCGTCACCCCGAGATGTAGGCCTCGAGCTGGTCGCGGTGCTCCTCGAGCTGGTCGATCCGGGTCTTCACGACGTCACCGATGCTGACGATCCCTGTCAGTCTCTCCTGGTCGTCGACCACCGGGATGTGACGGATCCGCCGCTCGGTCATGGTGCGGCTCAGGGTCTGGACGTCGTCCTCGAGCCGGCAGGTCGCCACGACCGTCGTCATGATCTCGGAGACCGGCGCCTCGAGGAGGCTCGCACCCCGGTGGTGCAGGTGACGCACCACGTCGCGTTCGGACACGATCCCGGCCAGTCGGTCGCCCTCGCAGACGACCGCCGCGCCGACGTTGCGCTCGGCGAGCACCTCCAGGAGGTTCGACACCGGGGCGTCGGGCGGCACGGTGAGCACGGCTGATCCCTTGCGCGCGATGAGGTCCGCGATGCGCATGGCCGGTCCCTTCGTCGGGTTCGCGACGGGTCCGAGAATGGCAGGAACCGTCCGGGTTCGGCCAGACCCGGACGGTCACGACCGGGCCAGGAGCACGGCCACTCCCAGCAACGGCGCCACGAGCGCGGCCACGAGCACGGGCAGGCCGACCCAGACCGACCCGGTGCCGACGATCGCGAGCACCCCGAGCGCGACCCCCTCCGATCCCAGCCCGGCGACCGAGGTGACCGTGGCGCGGGCGTCGCCCGTCACCTCGTCCTGCACCCGGGTCTCGACGACGACCAGCAGCATCTGCAGCACGCCCCACCCGAGCGCGATCGCCGCGAACCCGGGCCCGAGCGGCAGCAGCGCGCCCGCCCCGACCGTCACCGCAGCGACGGCCAGCAGCCCGCCGAGCACCGGCCCGCGGGCGCGGGCGACCCGGCCGGCGAGCGCGACGCAGAGCGTCTCCGCGACGCCGACCCCGACGAGGGCGAGCGCGGTCGTCGCCGGCGAGGCGCCCCGGTCGGCGGCGAGCAGGGGCAGGTACTCGTCGAACGCCATGAACCCGGTGAGCAGCGTGGTGACGAGCACCGCGCGCCGCAGGAGCGCCGTCCGGGACACGTCGGCGAGGCCGTCGCGCAGCGTCGTCCACCACTCGGCGAGGGCGTCGCGCGACGTCGTCCGTTCGCTCGGTGCCCGCGGCTCCTCGGGCAGGGTGAGCGCCAGGAGGCCGGCGCCCAGCCCGGCGGCGGCCCCGACGAGACCGGGCAGGACGTAGCCGCCGATCTCCACCAGCGGCGCGGCGAGTGCCGTGGCGACGAGGGTGCTGGCGAGGTAGCCCGAGCGCGCGCGACCCATGAGCGTGGCGTAGCGGTCGGTGGCGTTCCAGCCGGCGAGCGCGTCGTAGGTCAGCGCCTCGAGCGTCCCGGAGCCCAGCGCGGTGCCGACGCCCCAGAGCACGAAGCCCAGCGCGAACACCCACGTGCCCGGGAACAGCACCCACAGGGCGAACGCCACCGCGGCGAGGGCGTTGGACGCGGCGAGCATCCGGCGCCGGGAGGTCACGTCGGCCCAGGCGCCCGAGGGCACCTCGAGGACCAGCGTCGTCACCGACCAGAGCGCGAACAGCGCCGAGATCGCGGCGTCGGAGAGACCGTGGTCGGCGAAGAGCAGCGCGTAGAGCGGGTAGAGCGGTACGAACTGGCCGAGCGCCTCGACGGCGACGACCCGTGCGCCGAACCCGCGGGGGACCCGCGACGGAGGCGGGGCCGGGTGTCAGCGTCGGCGGAAGCGGTTCTGCATGGGCAGGACCCTAGCTCCGTACGTGAGTGGAATTCACGGCTATAGCCGGGAATTTCGCTCACGTAGAAGACTGGCCCGCATGACGTCCGACGAGCCCACGACGCCGACCGGCGGTAACCCGTACCTCGAGCGCGCCTACGGGCTGCGCGGGCCGGACGACGCCCGGGAGTTCTACGACGAGTGGGCCGCGGAGTACGACGCCGACCTCGCCGACGACACCCAGGGCTACGTCGCGCCGGAGCTCGCCGCCGAGACGCTGGTCCGCGTCGCCGGCACGGGCGTCACCGTCCTCGACGCCGGGTGCGGGACGGGTCTGGTCGGGGCGGCGCTCGCGCAGCGGGGCATCGACGTCATCGACGGCGTGGACGTCTCGCCGGGGATGCTCGAGCGGGCCCGGGCCACCGGCGCCTACCGCTCCCTCGAGCCCGCCGACCTCACCCGCCCGCTGCCCACCCCCGCCGACGCCTACGACGCCGTCGTCTGCGTCGGCACCCTCACCCACGGCCACGTCGGTCCCGAGGCCCTCGCCGAGTTCGTCCGTCTGACCCGTCCGGGTGGGTCGGTCGTCGCCACGGTGCTCGACGACGTCTGGGAGTCCGGCGGCTACCGCGCGGAGACCGACCGGCTCGTCGACGCGGGCGTCGCGGAGCTGGTGTCGGCCGACGTGACGCCCTACCGCTCCGGGGTCGGTGTCGAGGCCCGGATGCTGGTGCTCACCGCGCGCTGAGGATAGAACGGTGGCCATGAGCGCCCCCTCCGACAGCACGGAACCCGAGATCCTCTGGCAGCCGGACGAGGAGACGGTACGGAACGCGCGGATCACCGCGTTCGCGGAGCGCGCCGCGCAGCAGCACGGGGTCACCGTCGAGGGCTACGAGGACCTGTGGCGGTGGTCCACCACCGACCTCCGCGCGTTCTGGGGCACGATCGTCGACCACCTCGGCGTGCGGTTCCACGAGGCCCCGAGCGAGGTCCTCGCCTCCGAGGACATGCCCGGGGCGAGCTGGTTCCCGGGCAGCACCCTCAACTACGCCGAGCACGCGCTGCACCCCGCCGAGGGCGGCGCCGACGACGACCTCGCGATCGTCGCGGTCCGCGAGGACGGCCGGCGCGAGCAGCGCACCTACGGCGAGCTGCGGGCCGACGTCGCCCGCGCCCGGGCCGGGCTCGAGGCGCTCGGGGTCGGGAGCGGCGACCGGGTCGTGGCCCTCGCCCCGAACTGCGTCGAGACCCTCGTCGCCTTCCTCGGCGCCGCCTCGCTGGGCGCGACGTGGTCGTCGTGCTCCCCGGACTTCGGCGCCCGCGCCGTGGTGGACCGCTTCGCCCAGATCGAGCCGTCCGTGCTGGTCGTCGTCGACGGCTACCTCTACAACGGCAAGTCCTACGACATCCGCCCGACGGTCGCCGAGCTGCGCGGGCAGCTCCCGACGCTGCGCGCCACGGTCGGGATCGACTACATCGCCGAGGGGGCGTGGGCCGAGCACGACGACGTCGTCGGCTGGGCGTCGTTCACCGACCACGCCGACGCCGGGCTCGCGTTCGACGCCGTGCCGTTCGACCACCCGCTGTGGATCCTCTACTCGTCGGGCACCACGGGGCTGCCGAAGGGGATCGTGCACTCGCACGGCGGGATCGTCGTCCAGCACCTCGCGTCGCTGGCCCTGCAGCACGACCTCGGGCCCGGTGACCGGTTCTTCTGGTTCACCACCACCGGCTGGATGATGTGGAACCTGCTCATCTCCGGGCTGCTGGTCGGCGCGACGGTGATCGCCTTCGACGGCAGCCCGGGCCACCCGGACCTCGACGTGCTCTGGCGGATGGCCGCCGACGAGGGCGTCACGCTCTTCGGGACGTCGGCGTCGTTCGTGCAGTCGTGCCTCAAGGCCGGCCTGCGCCCGCGCGATGCGTTCGACCTCTTCGCGATCCGCTCGATCGGCTCCACGGGCTCGCCGCTGTCGCCGGAGGGCTTCGACTGGCTGCAGGACGCGGTGGGCGAGAAGATCCAGATCGCGTCGGTCTCCGGCGGCACCGACGTCTGCGCGGCGTTCGTCGGCGTCGCCCCGACCGTCCCGGTGTGGCGTGGCGAGATCTCCTGCCGGTCACTCGGTGCGGCCGTCGAGTCCTTCGACCCACAGGGCAACCCGGTGATCGACGAGGTCGGCGAGCTCGTCATCACCCGGCCCATGCCGTCGATGCCGGTGATGCTGTGGAACGACCCCGACGGCAGCCGGATGCGGGAGTCGTACTTCGAGGACTTCCCCGGCATCTGGCGCCACGGTGACTGGGTCCAGATCACGCCGCGGGGCTCCCTCGTCATCCGCGGGCGCAGCGACTCGACGCTCAACCGGGGCGGCGTCCGGATGGGCACCGCGGAGTTCTACGAGGTCGTCGAGTCCTTCGACGAGGTGGTCGACTCGCTGGTCATCGACACCTCCGGCGTCGAGGGCGCCCGCGGGGGCGGCGAGCTGCTGTGCTTCCTGGTGCTCGGCGAGGGCGTGGCGTTCGACGACGTCGCGCCGCAGCTCAAGAAGGCCCTGCGCAGCCAGCTCTCGCCGCGTCACGTCCCCGACCGCTTCCTGGTGGTCGACGACATCCCGCGCACGCTCAACGGCAAGAAGTCCGAGGTGCCGGTGAAGCGCATCCTCGCCGGCACCGCCCCCGAGAAGGCCGTCAGCAAGGACGCCCTGCGCAACCCCGAGGCGCTGGAGGACGTGGTGGCGCGGGCGCGGGACTAGGCGGGGAGGGTCTCCGAGAGGGTGACCGTGGCGCCGAGCACGGCGCCACGGTCGTCCCGGCGCGACGAGACCAGGACGTCGAAGAACCGCGAGCGGGTGGGCGCGTGGCACGGCACCTCGACGTGGGCCGGTGCAGGGAGGTCGCCGAGCAGCGCGGTCCGGATCGCCGACGCCACGATGGCGCTGTGCTGGTCGGTGGGCGCCGCGTCGTCGCACAGCGCCAGGTAGGAGCGCCCGATCCCGGCGCGGGCCGGGTCCCCGCCGTTGGCCAGGCAGAACTCACGCCACGCGTCGTCGACCCAGACGATGACCCCCGCGGCGTCCAGCAGGGCGGTCTCGACGGTCCGAGCGGGCCGCAGCGGGTCGACCAGCGTGAAGGCGGCGTCCCGCGGGATCATCGCCAGGTCGCGATGAGTGATCACGGGACCACCCGCTCGGTGGTGGGACGGGATCGGGGACGTGGTGGCGTCATCGGCACCCTCGTCGAGACGTGTGCAGCAGGTACTGCGGGCCGTCGCGGGGTCCGGGCGACAGGGTTGGGCGCGACTCTCCCCCGTACGCCTGATCGAAATCAACTGCCTGTCCACAGCTAGGCCGGAACGGGCATCTCCGCGACGTCGTCGGCGTCGGCCAGCGGCGCGCCCGTCTGCTCGCGGACCTCGTCGGTGCTGACGCCGGGGGCGAGCTCGCGCAGGACGAAGCCGTGCGGCGTGATGTCGACGACGGCGAGGTCGGTGATGACGCGGGAGACGACGCCGCGGCCGGTCAGGGGCAGCGCGCAGGTCTCGACGAGCTTGGGCGCGCCCTTCTTGGTCACGTGCTCCATCACCACGAGCACGCGGCGGGCGCCGTGGACGAGGTCCATCGCGCCGCCCATGCCCTTGACCATCGCGCCGGGCACGGCCCAGTTGGCGATGTCGCCGTTGACCGCGATCTGCATGGCCCCGAGGACCGCGATGTCGACCTTGCCGCCGCGGATCATCCCGAACGACAGCGCGGAGTCGAAGAACGAGCCGCCGGGGCTGACGGTGACCGTCTCCTTGCCCGCGTTGATGAGGTCGGGGTCGACCTCGTCCTCGGTGGGGTACGGGCCCACGCCGAGCAGCCCGTTCTCCGAGTGCAGGAAGACGTCGACGTCGTCGGGCATGTAGTTCGGGATGAGGGTGGGCAGCCCGATGCCGAGGTTGACGTAGGCGCCGTGGGTGAGCTCGCGCGCCGCGCGGGCGGCCATCTGCTCGCGGGTCAGGGCCATCAGGACTCCTTCCCGGAAGTCGAACGCAGCGTGCGCTTCTCGATGTGCTTGTTGGCGACCTGCTCGGCGGTCAGCTCGACGACGCGGTGGACGAAGATGCCGGGCACGTGGACGTCGTCGGGGTCGATCTCGCCGGGCTCGACGAGCTCTTCGACCTCGGCGATCGTCGTCCGCCCGGCCATCGCCGCGAGCGGGTTGAAGTTGCGCGCGGAGCGGTGGAACACGAGGTTGCCGTGCCGGTCGCCCTTCGCCGCGCGCACCAGACCGAAGTCGCAGACCAGCGAGCGCTCGAGGACGAAGGGGGTCCGCTGACTCGTCCCGTCGTCCTGGCGCACCTCGAACTCCCGCACCTCCTTGGGCGGCGACGACACCGCCACCGACCCGTCGGCGGCGTAGCGCCAGGGCATCGCCCCGTCGGCGACCCAGGTGCCGACCCCGGCCGGCGTGTAGAACGCCGGCACACCCGAGCCTGCGGCGCGCAGGCGTTCGGCCAGCGTGCCCTGCGGGGTCAGCTCGACCTCCAGCTCGCCGGCCAGGTACTGGCGGCCGAACTCCTTGTTCTCGCCGATGTAGGACGCCACGACCCGCGCGATCCGGTGCTGCTCGAGCAGGATGCCCAGGCCCCAGCCGTCGGTGCCGCAGTTGTTCGACGCGACGTGCAGCTCGCTCACCGAGGTCCGCGACAGCGCGTCGATGAGCACGATCGGCACCCCGGACAGGCCGAACCCGCCGACCGCCAGCGAGGCGCCGTCGTGCACGTCGGCGACGGCCTGGTCGGCCGAGGCCACCGTCTTGTCGATCGTCATCGTGCTCCCTTCGCGTGCTCGCGCAGCAGCGGCGTCACGATCTCGGGGCGCTGGAACGACGCCAGGTGCGCCGCGCCGGTGACGGACTCGAGGCGCGCGCCGGGGATGCCGTCGGCGAGCAGCTGCTGGTGCTCCGGCGGTGTCGCCGGGTCGTCGACGCCGCTGATCACGAGCGTCGGGACCGCGATGGCGCCGAGCTCGTCGACGACGTCCCACACGGAGATCGCCTCGCAGCACCCGGCGTAGCCCTCGGCCGGGGTGGACGCGATGAGGTCGCGCATGCGGGCGACGGTGTCGGGCTGCTCCTGCGCGAAGTCGTCGGTGAACCAGCGCGCGACGACGGCGTCGGCGACGGCCTGCGTCCCGCCGTCGCGCACCGTGGCGGCACGCTCGACCCAGGGGTCGGGGTCGCCGAACCGGGCGGACGTGCAGAGCAAGGCGAGGGTGCTCGCGCGGTCCGGGGCGTAGCGCCCGATCCACTGGGCGATCGCCCCGCCCAGGGAGACGCCGGCGAACGCGGCACGGTCGACGCCCAGGTCGTCGAGGGTCTCGAGGACGTCGCTCGCGAGGTCCTCGACGCGGTAGGGGCCGTCGGGCACCGGCGAGCCGCCGTGGCCGCGGGTGTCGAGCGTGATCACCCGGTACTCGTCGGCGAGCTCGCGGCGCTGGGGTGCCCACATCTCGGCCGTGCTGCCGAGCGAGCAGAGCAGGACCAGCGGCGGACCGTCGTCGGGACCCTCGAGGACGTGGTGCAGCTTCACGTCCCCCACCGTGCCCGGTGGCCGTGGTCGGTGAACCGCCCGCTTCCGCTCATCAGGACTCCAGCTTCGACGGGTGGACGGTCAGCGCCGTCACCTCGACGTCCATGTACGGGAAGAGCGGCAGGCTCGAGAGCAGCTGGTGGAGCTCGTCGCCCGAGTCGACGTCGAAGCGGCTGACGTTCGCGTAGCGCCCGACCACCCGCCACAGCTCGGGCCACTTGCCGGAGCGCTGGATCTCGTGGGCGCGGGCCTTCTCCCGGGCGCGGAGGTCGTCGGCGACCTCGGCGGGCATGTCGTGGGGGAGGCGGACCTCCATGCGGACGAGGAACTGCACGTGTACTCCCGTTCCGTGTGCGTGGCGTTGCGGACACTGGATGTCAGCGACGTGCCGCCGCTGACATCCGGGCTCACGTATCGACGCGGTAGTGGGCGAGCTTGTCGGGGTCGATGGTGACGCCCAGCCCGGGCGCCTGGCGGGCCGACGCGCGGCCGTCGGCGATCACCGGGGGCTCGGCGAGGACGTCGTCGGTCATCAGCAGGTGGTTCGTGACCTCGACGGGGTGGCGGGCGAGGGCCCGCAAGCCGCAGCCGAGCGCGGTGGAGGCGACGCTGCCGAGCATGCCGTCGATCTGGTTGCCGATCATCGTGGTGACGCCGAGGCCCTCGCACAGGCCCACGATCTTGGCGGAGTCGGTGAACCCGGTGCGCGCGACCTTGACGCTGATGGACTGGGAGTCGCCGTCGAGAAGCGAGCGGGCGACGCTGCCCAGGGTGATCGTCGACTCGTCGCCGACGATCGGGATCGGGCTCTCGCGCACGATTCGGCGACGCCCGAGGACGTCGTCGGCGGGGTTGGGCTCCTCGAGCATGGTCACGTGGAAGTCGGTGAGCCGGCGGGCGGCGACGATCGCGGTGTCGGCGTCCCAGCCCCGGTTCGCGTCGGCGTAGAGCTCGACCGCGTCGCCGAGCTCGCGGCGCAGCTCCCGCACCGCGGCGAGGTCGTGGCCGAGGTCCCGGCCGACCTTGACCTTGAACGCGTCGACGCCGTACTCGTCGCTCATCTCGACGGCGTCGGCGACCATCTCCGCCGGCGTCCCGAGACCGATCATGTGCGCGACGCGGACGTCGTCGGCGGCGTGCCCGAGCAGCACGTGCACGGGCTGGCCGCAGGCCTGGCCGACGAGGTCCCAGAGCGCGACGTCGATCGCGCCGCGGGCGGCGTTGTTGGCGACGGTGCGGGCCAGGTCGGCGCGGAGGCGCTCGCGGGCGAACGGGTCGGCGCCGACGAGCACGGGCGTGAACAGCTCGCGCACCGCGGCGACGATCGACGCCGCGGTCTCGCCGTAGGTGTAGGGGCGCGGCGGCGCCTCGCCGTGTCCGACGAGCCCGTCGTCGGTGGTGATCCGCACGAGGACGTGGTCGGCGGCGGTGACCTTGCCGCTGGCGAAGGCGAAGGGACGCCGGTAGGGGATGGCGAGGGGGATCGCCTCGACGGTGCTGATCTTCATGTGGCGTGGAACCTCACGCTGTCTCCTGTCGGAGGCCGGTGCCGCACAGGACGGCGAGGGCCCGGGCGAGGGCGGGCTGCGGGTCGTCGCGGCGCCAGGCGAGGGCGACGTCGGTGGTCACGGGGTCGGGGTCCTCGAGCTCGACGTACCGCACGCCCTCGACGGCGACGGCGAGCACCGACGACGGGAGCAGGGCCACGCCCACGCCGGCCGCGACGAGCGCGAGCACGATCGAGGTCTGGTCGGCCTCGTGGGTGCGCCGGGGCGTGAACCCCGCGGCCCGGCACGCCCGCGCCGCCGCCTCGCCGACCACGGAACCGGGCGGCGCGTAGACGACGAAGTCGTCGTCGGCCAGGTCGGCGAGCAGCACGGGGTGCCGGGAGCGAGGGCGTCCCTCGCTGCTCCCCACGCAGGCAGGGCGTCCCTCGCTGCCCGCGAGGCGGTGGCCCGACGGGACGGCCAGCACCAGGTGCTCGCGAGCGAGCAGGTGGTGGTCGAGCCCGGGGTCGGACACCGGCGGGCGCAGGACCGCGAGGTCGATGCGGTGCTCCGCCAGGGCCGTCTCCAGGCCCGGGGTGAGCATGTCGGTGGTGAACGTCAGCGCGAGCCCGGGCAGCTCGGCGGTCAGCTGCCGGACCAGGTCGGGGACGTGCCGGTACGTCGCGAGGCCCGTCGCCCCGACCCGCAGCCGCCCGAGGGCACCCGCCGCGACGCGGCCCACCTGGTCGCGGGCCGCGTCGACCGAGGCGAGGATGCGCACCGCCTCGGGCAGCAGGGCCTCGCCGGCGGCGGTGAGGTCCACCCGCCGGGTCGTGCGCTCGAACAGCGGCGCGCCGAGCTGCGACTCCAGCTGCCGGATCGCCTGGGACAGCGGCGACTGGGCGATGCGCAGCGCCTCGGCCGCCCGCCCGAAGTGGCGGGTCTCGGCGACCGCGACGAAGTAGCGCAGCTGGCGCGTCTCCATCGCCTACTCCGGCTCCAGCACGAAGTCGCGGTCGGAGCGGACCTCTCCCTCGAATCCCGGGGACGCGTTCCCGGTGGGCTGGGGGTCGAGGGTGAGCTCGGGCTTGTCGGCGGAGGCGACGTCGTTGCCGAGGTAAGGGTCGCCGGTGAAGAAGAGCTGGCTGGTCAGGGTGCGGTGCCCGGGCGCGGTGACGAGCAGGTGGATGTGGGCGGGGCGCCACGGGCTCCAGCCGGCGGCCTGGGTCATCTGCCCGGTGGGCCCGTCGAGGGGGATCGTGTACGGCGCCGGCTTGCGGGTGTGGATCTCGAAGCGGCCCTGGTCGTCGCAGCGCACGACGCCGCGGAGGTTGCCGGCCGGAGGCTTCGCGGCGAAGCCGGAGTACCAGCCGTCGGAGTCGGTGTGCCAGATGTCGACCTTCGCGCCGGCCAGCGGCGTGCCGTCGGTGGCGGTGACCTGGCCCGCGAGGATCATCGGGGTGCCGGGCTCGTCGTCGCGCATCGGCAGCGTGGCGGGCGAGTCGAGCTGGGCCTGCCCGTCGAGCCAGAACGGGCCGAGGATGGTGCCGACCGAGCCCTGCTGGGTCGCCGCGGCGACCTTCTCGACCTCGAACTCGAGGTAGACGTCGAGGAACAGCGGCCACTCGCCGGTGTCGGAGACCGCGATCAGCCACTGCTTGAACGCGTCGAACTCCTCGTAGGTGACCTTGTGGTCGCGGATCGCGGCGCGGATGCCCTCGAGGGCGGCGCCGATCACGGTGGCCGCCCGCTGCTGGTCGACCGTCGCGGAACCACCGCGCTGGTTGGACAGGCCCTTGCGGGCGATCTCGGTGGCGTGTGCGCCGGCGGTGACGGCAGCCGACGTGGATGTGGGGGAGACCGACTGGTCGGAGGTGGTGGTCATCGCGTCCTCTTCAGGGTGGTGGTGGACGGGTCGGCGACGTCGTGGTCGTGGACCCAGGCGTTGTCGGTCGCGTAGCCGGCGAAGCGCTTGTCGCGCTCGGCGATGCGCGGGTCGTCGTCGGCGAGGTGGAGCAGGGTGCCGGTCTCCCAGGCGCTCGCCGCGACCGCGCGCGTGCGCGCCCGCCGGAGCCGGGGGTAGGCGGCCAGGGCGTCGGCGGGATCGCGGTGCACGAGCAGCCGGGCCAGCGTCACCGCGTCCTCGATCGACTGGTTCGCGCCCTGCCCGTGGTGCGGCAGCATCGCGTGGACGGCGTCGCCGATCAGGACCGTCCGCCCGCGCGTCCAGCGCGTCAGCGGTGGCTGGGAGAGCAGCGGCCAGCGGGGGCTCTGCGGTACCGCGGCGAGCATCTCGCGCACCGCGGGATGCCAGCCGGCGAAACCGTCGAGCAGCTCGTCCTCCGCCGCCGGGCGGTTGCCGCCCTCCCAGGTGGCCGGGCCGCAGAGCACGGCGAAGAAGTTGACGGTGTCGTCGTCGCGACCCAGCGCGTAGTGCAGGAGGTGTGCGCCCGGCCCGGCCCAGAACTGGATCGCGTGCGGGTCGGGCAGGCCCGGCAGCGCGTCGACGGGCACGAGCCCGCGGAAGGCGCTGGTGCCCGAGTAGACGGGCCCCGAGCCGGGTCCGGTGACGGCGTCGCGCACCGTCGAGTGCACACCGTCGGCGCCGACGACGACGTCGCCCGCGACCTGCGCGCCATCGGCGAGGGTGAGGGTGCCGGCCTCGGCGTCGACAGCCGTGACGGCGCGCCCGAGGTGCAGGTGCTCCTCGCCCGCCGCCGCCGTGAACGCACCGGCGAGCGTCTGCTGCAGGTCGACGCGGTGCACGCCCCAGTAGGGCGCACCGAAGCGTTCGCGGTAGGCCTCGGCACCCGGGTGCGCGGCGATCCGCGCGCCGCTGCGGCCGTCGCGGTAGATCAGCTCGGTGGGCTGGGTGGAGACCGCGTCGAGGGCCTCCCCGACGCCGAGGCGGTAGAGCTCGCGGGTGCCGTTGGCCGACAGCGCGACGGCCGCGCCCACCTCGCGCAGCTCGTCGGCCTGCTCGTAGAGGTCGACCTCCACCCCCGCGCGCGCCAGCGCGATGCCGAGGGTGAGGCCGCCGATCCCGGCTCCTGCGACGACGACACGGGTCATGTCGTGCTTCGCCTCCGCTCCGCTCCGAACGTCTGTTGTCGAGCGTGACAGGGCCGTCCCGGACGAGAAAGGGGCAAATACAGATCGATTGAGCTGCTGGGCATCTCAATCGGCGGCCATCAGACCGGGCGCCACGGAGAGAGCGACGCCACGGACGATGTGCCGCGTGCTCGCGGGAGCAATACCGTCGTCGGCAGCGCGGCACCGATCGGGAGGGCAGGACATGAGCGAGGGCACGGACTCCTCGACGATGCGCCAGGTGCTGGGGCACTTCCCCAGCGGCGTCACCATCGTCACCGGCACGACCCCGGACGGGCCGGCAGGCTTCACGTGTCAGTCGTTCTCCTCGCTCTCGCTCGAGCCGCCGCTGGTGCTCGTGCTGCCGAGCCGCAACTCGTCGAGCTGGCCGAAGATCGAGGCGACGGGCCGGTTCGTGGTCAACGTGCTCTCGGAGGAGCAGGAGGAGCTCTCGACGACCTTCGCGGTCTCGGGCGGCGACAAGTTCGCCGGCGTCGAGTGGCGCCCCTCCGGCCTGGGCTCGCCGATCCTCGGCGGGGCGACCGCGTGGATCGACTGCACGCTGCACGACGTGCACGACGGCGGCGACCACCTCATCGTCGTCGGCGCGGTGCACGACCTCGGAGCACCCGGGAGCCCGCCGCTCGTGTTCCACCGCGGCGGCTACGCCCGCACCAGCCCTGCCGGGGCGGGCGGGTGAGCGGACCCCTCGACGACGTCCGGGTCCTCGAGCTCGGCACGATCGTCGCCGGCCCGTTCGCCGGGCGGCTGCTCGCCGACTACGGCGCCGACGTCGTCAAGATCGAGTCGCCGGGCGGCCAGGACCCCATGCGCGACTGGGGCCAGGAGTCCTACCGGGGCCACCGGCTGTGGTGGACCGTCCACGCCCGCAACAAGCGCTGCATCACCCTCGACCTGCGCGCCGAGCGGGGGCAGGAGCTCTTCCTGCGCCTCGTCGAGGGCGCCGACGTCGTCGTCGAGAACTTCCGTCCCGGCACCCTCGAGCGCTGGAACCTCGGCTGGGACCGGCTGTCCGCGGTGAACCCGGGCCTCGTGCTCGCGCGGGTGTCGGGCTACGGGCAGACCGGGCCGTACGCGGACAAGGCCGGCTACGCGTCGGTGGCCGAGGCGCTCTCGGGCCTGCGGTACATCAACGGCTACCCGGGGGAGGCGCCGCCACGGATGGCGATCTCGCTGGGCGACTCGCTGGCGGGGATGGTCGCCGTCCAGGGCGTGCTCGCCGCGCTGCACCGCAGGTCGGTCACCGGCGAGGGCCAGGTGGTCGACGTCGCGCTCACCGAGGCGTGCCTGTCGGTGCTCGAGTCGGTGATCCCGGAGTACGACAAGCTCGGGCGCGTCCGCCAGCCCGGTGGCACGCGCCTGGACGGGATCGCGCCGTCGAACGTCTACCTGACCGGCGACGGGCTGTGGCTCGTGGTCGCGGCCAACCAGGACACGGTGTTCCGCCGGCTCTGTGGGGCGATGGGACGCCCGGAGCTCGCCGACGACCCGCGCTACGCCGACCACCGCGCCCGCGGGGTGCACCAGGACGAGCTCGACGGGATCGTCGGCGCCTGGGTCTCCTCGCTGCCCGCGGACGAGGTGCGGCGCGTGCTCGACGAGGCCGGCGTCATCTGCGGGCCGATCAACACCGCGGCCGAGGTCGTCGCCGACCCGCAGTTCCGGGCGCGCGGGATGCTCGTCGAGCACCACGACGAGCGGTTCGACGAGGACGTGCTGGGACCCGGCGTCGTGCCGACGTTCTCGGCCACCCCGGGGTCCGTGCGCTGGGCCGGCCCGCCGGTGCCCGGGCACCACAACGCCGAGGTCTTCGGCGAGCTGGGGCTCTCGGGGGACGAGATCGCGGCGCTGGCCGACGAGAAGACGATCTGAGGGCCTGCGGCCCACGTGAGTGATGTGGGCCGCCGGAGCGACCCAGATCGCTCACGTGGCGTCAGCCTTCAGCGTCCTTCTTGATCGACTGCAGGTTCTTCTCGGCGCTCGAGCCCATCGCGCGCTCCAGGCCCCAGCGCGGAACGCCCTTGACGGTGACCTCCATCGTCGAGGCCATCTCGAGGTGGGTGTTCCCGTCGCCGGCGTCGGTCGCGGTGTAGGCGATCGTGCTCTCGCGGATCAGCTTGGCGTCGACGCAGGTCAGCGTCACCGACGACTCGGTGTAGGCCACGGTGTAGGTGGCCGTCGTCGTGAAGGTCAGCGCGCCGAGGGTCACCGCGATCCGGGTGGGCCGGCCCTGCTCGTCGTGCTCCTGGACCTTCGCCTGCTTCGCCTCGTTGGCCCAGCGATCGGTGTTCTCCAGATCGGAGATCACCTCGATCACCCGGGGCACGGGCGCGGCGATCTCCACGGTCCTCGTCACCGGTGCGCTCACGACACTCCCTCCGGCGACGGAGCAGGGTGCCATCGCGCGTCCACTGCCCGGTACCCGCCCGTGCAGGTGGGTATCCGGTGTCGTGGCTGACACCGAGCGGGCTCTCGCCGACGCGATCGTGGGACTGCTCGACCAGCGGACCGACGGCGCGACCATCTGCCCGTCGGAGGCCGCGCGGCGTGTCGATCCGGAGTCGTGGCGCGACCTGATGCCCGACGCCCGCGCCGTCGCCGCCCGGCTCGTCGACGACGGGACGGTCGAGATGACCCAGCGCGGCACCGTCGTCGACCCCGCCACGGCCCGTGGGCCGGTGCGGCTGCGTCGGGCGGGCGGGGGTGCGTCAGCCTGGGGACCAGGCTGATACCCAACCTCAGGAAATCCCCCATCTCGGGCCACGAACCAGCCGTGATCGTCGTCCGCCCCTAGGCTCCCGGCGTGGTGTTCCGTGTGCTGCGGCGCGTCCTGGCCGCCCTCCTCGCGCTCCCCCGTCCCCTCAAGAGACGGCTGGCCGGCCCCGAGATCACCCGCGACGGCCAGACCCTCGACCTCGACGTGCAGGTCGTGCTGCGCCTGCTCGGCCTGCTCGCCCGGGGTGAGGAGCCGTCGCTGGTCGACCAGCGCCGCGCGACCGACGAGGCGGCGGCCCTGTCCGTGGCCACGACCTCCGGGGTGGCGGCCCGCCCGACCACCGTCCCCGTCCCCGCGGGGCCCGGCCGGGACGTGCCGGGCGCCCTGTCGGCGTGCCTCTACGAGCCGGCCGAGGTGGGCGACGCCCCGTCCGGCCTGCTCGTGCACTTCCACGGCGGTGGGTTCGCGCTCGGCAGCATCGCCTCGAGCGCGCCGTTGTGCCGGGCGTTGGCCCATCAGGCCGGCGTGCGGGTGCTGTCGGTCGAGTACCGGCTCGCCCCCGAGCACCCGTTCCCGGCGGGTCTCGCCGACGCGGCGTCGGCGCTGCACCACGTGCTGACCCACCGCGACGAGTTCCGCGCGACGACCGTCGCCGTCGGTGGCGACTCGGCCGGCGCGAACCTCGCGCTCACCGCGGCGCACCAGCTCGCCCGCCGCGACCTCGAGACGGCGTCGTTCGTGCTCGCGCTCTACCCGGTCACCGACGCGGGACGCCAGGGCGGCTCGCGGGAGACCTTCGCCGAGGGGTTCGGGCTGCGCACCGTCGACATCGAGGTGTTCGAGCGCTACTACCTGCCCGACGGCATCGAGCCGATCCGCCCGACCGGCCTGCTCGAGGTGGACGACCTCGCGATCATGCCGCCCTGCTACGTCGCGACGGCCGGGTTCGACCCGCTGCGCGACGAGGGCGAGGAGCTCGCCGGGGCGCTGCGCGCGGCGGGCGTGCCCGTGGTGTCCCGCCGCTTCCCGGGCCTCGTGCACGGCTACGCGGGGTTCGCGGGCATCGTCCCGACCGCGCGCGACGCCGTCCTCGACGCCGCCTCCGCCCTGCGCGCGGGCCTGGCGCTGACGACGCGGGAGCGGGCCGGTTCCATGTGAGCGAAGTTCCCGGTCATGGCCGGGAACTTCGCTCACGGGGTCAGCGGCGCAGCATCCCCATCGCCGCGGCGGGGTAGCGCTCGCCGGACGCTACGCCCACCGGGGCGACCTCTTCGATGGCCCCGAGCTCCTCGGCGGAGAGGTGGACGTCGACCGCGCCCGCGTTCTCCTCGAGGTAGCGGCGGCGCTTGGTGCCCGGGATCGGGACGATGTCGTCGCCCTGCGCGAGCACCCACGCGAGCGCGAGCTGGGTCGGCGAGACGCCCTTGCGCTCGGCGAGCGCGTTCACCTCGTCGAGCACCCGCAGGTTTGCCTGCAGCGCCTCGCCCTGGAAGCGGGGCGAGTTGCGGCGCCAGTCGCCCTCGGGGAGGTCGTCGGTCGAGCGGATCGTGCCGGACAGGAAGCCGCGACCGATCGGGCTGTAGGGCACGAAGCCGATGCCCAGCTCGCGGCACGTCGCGAGGACGCCGTCGTCCTCGACGTCCCGGGTGAAGAGCGAGTACTCGGTCTGCACGGCGCTGATCGGGGCGGTGGCGTGGGCGCGGCGGATGGTCTCCGGCGCGGCCTCGGAGATGCCCAGGTAGCGCACCTTGCCGGCGTCGACGAGCTCGCCGAGCGCGCCCCAGGTCTCCTCGATCGGCACCTCGGGGTCGACGCGGTGCTGGTAGTAGAGGTCGACGTGGTCGGTGCCGAGGCGTCGCAGCGAGCCGTCGATCTGGCCGCGCAGGTAGTCGGGCCGGCCGTTGACGCGCCCGGTGCCCTTGCCGTCGGCGCCGATCTCGTTGCCGAACTTGGTGGCGAGGGTGACCTCGTCGCGCTGTGAGCTCAGCCCGGAGAGCACGGAGCCGAGGAGCTCCTCGTTGGTGTGCGGGCCGTACATGTCGGCGGTGTCGAGGAAGGTGACGCCCAGCTCGAGCGCGCGCTCGATCGTCGCGCGCGACTCGGTGTCGTCCTGGCCGCCGTAGGCGAAGGTCATGCCCATGCAGCCCAGGCCCAGCGCGGACACGCGCAGGCCCTGGCTGCCGAGAGTGCGTTGCTCCATGGGCGCTGGCTGCCCCGGGTGACGGTGCCCTGAACGTGTGCGGTGACGCTGGCCCACCGGAGGCGCTGCGGGTGGCACGGTGACCGGTGTGCGCCTGGTGCTGACGATGCTGGTGGTGGCCTTCCTGTCGCTGGGGGCGGGGACGGCGCTGGCCGACCCCGGTCTGGTGATCGGCGACGGTGCCCCGGTCGCGCCCGGCGCCACCGTGTCGGCGCAGATGGGCTGCGAGGAGCCGGAGACGACCCCGGCCGGCGGGCCCGGGGTGACGGGCGGCCCGTGGCAGCGCGACCCCGAGGGCCACCAGCCCTGGTCGGTCTCGTCGACCCTGACCGTCGCCGCCGACGCGGCCCCGGGTCCCGTCACCGTCACCGCGACCTGCGGGGGACGCCCGTTGGCGGCGACGCTCACCGTCGCCGACACCGGCTCGGGCGCCACCACCCTGCGCGTCCTGGGCGGCGCGGCGGTGCTGCTCGTGATCGTCGCGGCGATGCTCCTGCTCCAGCGCCGCCGGCGGGTCACTCGCTGAGTGCAAGCCCTGCGTCCACCGTATCGGCGTGCTCCCCTCTCAGCCAGGAAAGCCGCGTCGATCATGGGGCGCGCTCAGGCCAGCGCGCGTGCCACCTGACGCCCCGAGAACAGGCAGCCGCCGAGGAACGTCCCCTCGAGCGACCGGTAGCCGTGCACCCCGCCGCCCCCGAAGCCCGTTGCCTCGCCCGCTGCGTACAGCCCCGGCAGCGGGGAGCCGTCGGCGCGCAGCACGCGGCCGTCGAGGTCCGTCCACAGCCCGCCGAGCGTCTTGCGCGTCAGGATGTGCAGCTTGACCGCGACGAGCGGCCCGGCTGCGGGGTCGAGGATCCGGTGCGGCGGCGCGGTGCGGACGAGCCGGTCGCCGAGGTAGGCGCGGGCGTTGCGGACGGCGGCGAGCTGGCCGTCCTTGCCGTACGGGTTCGCGAGCTCGGCGTCGCGGGCGAGGACCTCGCGCTCGACGTTCGCGGCGTCCAGCAGCGGCGTCGGGGTGAGGGCGTTCATGCGGTCGACGAGGGTGGCCAGGTCGTCGGCCTGCACGAAGTCCGCCCCGGAGCGCTGGAACGCCGCGACCGGCTCGGTGGGCCCGGGGCGGACGCGCTGGAGCGTCAAGCGGACGTCGCGGCCGGTGAAGTCGGGGTTCTGCTCGGAACCGGAGAGGGCGAACTCCTTCTCGAGGATCCGCTGGGTGAGCACGAACCACGTGTGGTCGTGCCCGGTGCGCCGGATGTGCGCGAGCGTCGCGAGCGTGTCGAAGCCCGGCCACAGCGGCGCCGGCAGCCGCTTGCCCTCCGCGTCGAACCACAGTGACGACGGCCCGGGCAGGATCCGGATGCCGTGCAGCGGCCATACGGGGGAGTGGTTGGCGATCCCCTCGGTGTAGTGCCACATCCGGTCGCGGTTGACCACGCGGCCGCCGGCGTCCTCGCTGATGCCGATCATGCGGCCGTCGACGTGGGCCGGGACGCCGGAGATCATCTGCTGCGGCGGCGGCCCGAGGCGCTCGGGCCAGGCCGCGCGGACGGCGTCGTGGTCGCCGCCGATGCCGCCGGAGGTGACGACGACGCTGGGTGCGCCGAGGCTGAACGTGTCGACCGCCGTGCGCGAGCTCGACTCGCCGCGGGCGACGTCGGAGGGCTCGAGGACGGTGCCGGACACCCCGGTCACCGCGCCGGCCGTCACGTCGAGCGCGTCGACGCGGTGGCGGAAGCGGATCGTCACCCGCCCGTCGTCGACGGCCTGCTGCACGCGGCGCAGGAACGGCTCGAGGATGCCGGGCCCGGTGCCCCAGACGATGTGGAAGCGGGGGACGGAGTTGCCGTGGCCGGTGGCCGAGGCCCCGCCGCGCTCGGCCCACCCGACGACGGGGAAGAAGCGCACGCCCATCGCGTGGAGCCACGGGCGCTTCTCGCCGGCGGCCCACTCGACGTAGGCGCGCGCCCACTCGCGGCCCCAGCGGTCCTCGTCGGGGCGGTCGAAGCCGGCGCTGGAGGTCCAGTCGGACCAGGCGAGGTCGAACGAGTCGCGCACGCGCAGCCGGCGCTGCTCCGGGCTGTCGACGAGGAAGAGGCCGCCGAACGACCACCACGCCTGCCCGCCGAGCGACGCCTCGGGCTCCTGGTCGAGCAGGATCACCCGGCGTCCCGCGTCGGCGAGCTCGGCGGTGGCGACGAGACCGGCCAGGCCGGCCCCGACGACGATGACGTCGGCGTCGGACATGCCGGACATCGTGTCAGGGCGGCTCGGCGAGGATGTGGATTTGCTGGCGTCCAGTGCAAGCGTGGACGCAGGGCTTGCACCGGAGGTGCCGCTCCTACTGCAGGCCGAGCTTCTCCGAGCAGGTCGGCCAGGCGTTCCAGCCCTGCTCGTCCTGGACCTTCTTGGCCACGCGGATCTGCTCCTCGCGGGAGGCGTCGACGGGCGTGGACGCGAAGCGCTCGCCGCCGAACTCGCTCCAGGTGGATTCGGTGAACTGCAGGCCGCCCTTGAAGCCGTTGCCGGTGTCGGCCTCCCAGTTCTGGGTGCTCTCGCACATGGCGAGGCGGTCCCAGGTCGCGTTCGACTCGGGCGAGACCGAGGGTGCCGCCATGGCCGTGCCGGTGATCGCCAGCGGACCGGTGACCGCGGCGGCGGCGACGACCCCGGCCTTGAGCAGGGGGCGGGAAGCGGACGGGGCGGCGTGGCGACCAGACATCGGGGACTCCGGTTCATCGAAGGGCGGGACGGGACCTCGAGAGGTGACCCGTACGTCGCCCGGGGTGGTGCTGGGGAGCGGGACGACGCGGCAGGGACCGTAACCGAACCGAGACCTTTTGTGACGAGCCGTGACCGCCGGGCCGCGCTGCGTCGCGGTGAGTGGTCGATGGGTCGCGTCGGGCGGCAAACGGCCTAGTCGAGGCCATCAAGCGTTGCTCCGAACGGTGCGTCGAGCCGCTACGGCATCGGGCCGAACCGTGTTTGACGGGGGCCGGTCACTCAGCCCGGGACGAACCCGACCGCCGCGCGGTGCCCGCAGCAGAGCTCGCCCTCGGGCTGACCGGAGCGGCGGGGCTCCGGCCGCCACTGCGCCGCGTAGACGAGGCCGGGCTCGACGAGGTCGACCCCCTCGACCATGGCCGCGAGCTCGGCCCCCGACCGGTAGGTCACCTCGCCCCGCGGGTAGGCGCCGCTGAGAGCGCGCAGCGCCTCCACGTCGACGCGGGGGTCGTCCCCGGAGAGATGGGAGACCGCCAGCGCGCTCCCCGGCACGACCCGGGACACGTAGCCGGCGACCACCCCGGCGGGGTCCTGGGCGTCGGGCACGTGCTGGAGCACCGAGAACATCAGCACCCCGACCGGGCGGGACAGGTCGAGCACGTCGGTGACGCCGGGGGCGCCGAGCACGGTCTCGGGGCGGGTCAGATCGGCCCAGGAGACCGAGACGCCCTTCTCCCTCCCGAGCAGCAGCTCGCCGTGGGCGACGGCCACGAGGTCGATGTCGACGTAGGCGACGCGCGCCTCGGGATCGACGCGACGGGCGACCTCGTGGGTGCTGCCCATGGTCGGGATGCCCGAGCCGAGGTCGAGGAACTGGTCGATGCCCGCGTGCACGAGGTAGGTGACGACCCGGCGGAGGAACGACCGGTTCTCGCGGGCGATCGGGATCACGAGCGGTACGGCGTCGATCATCTCCCGGCCGAGGTGCCGGTCGACGGCGCCGTGGGACGTCCCGCCGAGCAGGAAGTCGTAGACCCGGGCCGAGCTCGGGCGGTCGACGTCCGGGACGCCGGGGGCCGACGTGGTGAGGCGGCGAGGGAAGGGGTCGACGACCACGGTCCTCCCTCCCGGCTGGCCCCCGTCCGGGCAGTACGGACGGGCCGGCGGCCGCCCGATGCCCGCCGGAGATGTCCAGTAGCCGACAGTCGGCGACGCCTGTCAATACAGGTGGGTCCCCCGACCATCCCAGCGCCGTGCAGGATCTCGACCCTCCGTGGTCGCCACGCCGCGGTGAGCGGGGACGACACGCCGTCGGATCCGTATCGTCCGGCCTGTTGTTGACGGTCGGTGACTTTCAGCGATCCCGCCCACAACCGGGGCGCGGACGGCCGGGCTCAGTGTTGGGTCGGTGTTGGGTCGGGCGACATGTCGTCGTCGGCCGACGGGGCTCCCGGGCCGGGAACGGTGCGCTCGTGCGCGTCGCCGTCGTGACCGAGTCGTTCCTCCCCGCCGTCAACGGCGTCACCAACTCCGTGCTCCAGGTGGTCGCCCACCTCCGGCGCCGCGGTCACGGTGCGATGGTCATCGCGCCGGGCGCCGGCCCCGACGAGGTGCCCGGCGCCCCCGACGTCCCCGTCGTCCGCGTCCCCGCCGTGGACCTGCCCGTCGTCGACTCGCTGCCCGTCGGGGTGCCCACCCCGGCCGTGCGGGCCGCGCTCGCGGAGTACCGCCCCGACGTCGTGCACCTCGCCTCGCCGTTCGTACTGGGCGCGCGGGCGCTGACCGTCGCCCGGCGCCTGGACGTGCCGGCCGTCGCCGTCTACCAGACCGACGTCGCCGGCTTCGCCTCGTCGTACGGGGTCGGGCTGACCGCACGGGCGGCCTGGCGCTGGATCCGCCGCCTGCACAGCGGGGCCGCACGCACCCTCGCGCCGTCGCGCTGGGCGGTGGACGCGCTGCGCGAGCACGGCGTGCCGCGCGTGCACCGGTGGGGACGCGGCGTCGACACCGCGCGCTTCCACCCGGGGCGCCGGGACGAGGACCTGCGCGCCGAGCTCGCGCCGCACGGCGAGATGCTCGTCGGGTACGTCGGCCGGCTCGCCGCGGAGAAGCAGGTCGAGCGGCTGGCGGCCCTCGAGGGCCTGCCCGGGGTGCGCGTGGTCGTCGTCGGCGACGGCCCCTCGCGCGCCCGCCTGGGCGAGCTGCTGCCCACCGCGCACTTCCTCGGCTTCCGCGGCGGCACCGAGCTGGCCCGCGCGTACGCCTCGTTCGACGCCTTCGTGCACACCGGCCCGCACGAGACCTTCTGCCAGGCGGTGCAGGAGGCCCAGGCCTCGGGCCTGCCGGTGCTCGCGCCGGACGCGGGCGGGGTGGCCGACCTCGTGGCCCCGGGACGCACCGGCTGGCTCTACGACCCGGCATCGCCGACGGCCGGGGCGGAGATCGTCGGGCGGATCGCCGCCTGGCGCGACGACCCGGACACCCGGCGGGCCGTCGGCGCCGCGGGCCGCGCGGCCGTGGCCGACCGGACCTGGCCCTCGGTCTGCGAGGAGCTGCTGGGGCACTACGCCGCCGTGCTGCACGGCGACACCCCGCTGCCGCGCACCCCGGAGACGCCCCGCGCGGCCTGAGCCTGCGGCCCTGAGCGGGCGGTGGAGCACCGAGTTCACCCGCATCACACCCGGCCGTCACGCCGGGGTGGGCCCCCGGGCGATCTCGGCCCGTAGACACCGGCCCATGGCCACTTCCCAGGTGCTGGCGCGGTCGAGCGGACCCGCCCCCGAGAGCCACGACGGGCACGGTCCCGTCGCCACGTCCACCCTCCCGCCCACCGGTCCCGCGCCGGCGGTCGACCGCAGGGAGGTCGCCCCCGCCGAGGCCGCCGGCCGCTACAGCCTGCTGCTGACCCGCGATCCCGACCACGTCCTCGCCGCGCAGCGGCTGCGCCACGCCGTGTTCGCCGGCGAGCAGGGAGCCCGCCCGTCGACCACCGACCCGGTGGCGGTCGCGGCCGCCGCGCAGGGCCGCGACGCCGACGCGTTCGACGAGCACTGCGACCACCTCGTGGTCCGCGAGGACGCCTCCGGCGCGATCGTCGGGACCTACCGGATGCTCACCCCCGAGGGCGCCCGGGCGGCCGGCGGCCTCTACTCGGACACCGAGTTCGACCTCTCCGCCCTCGACCCCCTGCGCCCCGAGATCGTCGAGGTCGGGCGCTCCTGCGTGCACCCCGACCACCGCCACGGCGTCGTGCTCGCGCTGGTCTGGGCCGGGATCGGGCGCTACATGATGCTCACCGGCCGCCGCTGGGTCGTCGGCTGCGCGAGCATCCCGCTGACCCCGCAGGCCGCCCTGCCCGGCGGGGTGTGGTCGATGGTCGCGTCGCGGCACCTGGCGCCGGCGTCGCGACGGGTGCGCCCGTGGTGCGAGGCCCCGGTCGGGCCGTACGACCCGGAGGCGCCCGGCGCCGGACGGGCCGCCCGCGCCGCGCTCCCGCCGCTGCTGCGCGGCTACCTGCGCCTCGGCGCCGAGATCGGCGGGCCGCCGGCGCTGGACCCGGACTTCGGGGTGGCCGACCTGTTCATCCTGCTCGACCAGCCCGCGATCGACCCGCGCTGGCGGCGCTTCCTGTTCGGGGAGGGCGGGTGACCAGTCCGTACGCGCCCACCTCGCCCTGCGACCCGGGCTGCCTGCCGGTCCCCGAGGCCCTGCGCGGCGGGCACCGCGCCCGTCGCCTCGCCCGGCTGACCGTGCGCTCCCTCGCGCTCGTCGTCGTGCTGCTCGCGGGCCTCGCCGTGGCCGTCGTGCTGCCCCTGCTCGGGCCGGCGGCGCGCGGGCGGGTGCAGACCCGCTGGACGGGTGCGGTGCTCGCCGCGTGCGGGGTCCGCGTGCGGCGTCGCGGCCCGGCCGCGCCGCCCGGGGCGCTCGTCGTCGCCAACCACGTCTCCTGGCTCGACGTCATGGCCCTGTACGCCGTGGCCCCGGTCCGGATGCTCGCCAAGCGCGAGGTCCGCCGCTGGCCGCTGCTCGGCGTCATGGCGGCGAGCGCCGGCACGGTCTTCCTCGACCGCGACCGGCTGCGGACCCTGCCCGACGCCGTCGCCGGCCTGGCCGCGGCCCTGCGCGCCGGTGCCACGATCGGCGTCTTCGTGGAGGGCACCACCCGCTGCGGCCGCGACCTCGGCCCGTTCCGCCCGGCCGCCTTCCAGGCCGCCCACGACGCCGGCGCGCCCGTGGTGCCGGTGGCGGTGCGGTACCGGCGCCGGGGCGAGGGGCCCGTCGACGCCACGGCCGCCTTCGTCGGCGACGACACGCTCGCGTCGTCGCTGCTGCGGGTCCTCGCCGCCCGCGACCTGGTCGTCGACGTCGACGTCCGCACGGCTCTCGACACCCGCGCGGTCCCGACCGGTCCCGCCCGCGCCGACGCCCGCCGCGCGCTCGCCCGGGCCTCGGCGGCGGCGATCGCCGCGGCCCTGCCCGCCGATGTCGGGGGCCATCCCGCCGCCGTGCGCCGGGCGGCGACCACCCCACCCACGTCGCCCGTCCTCCCGGAGCTCGAGCATGCCGCCTGACCCATCTGGCGAAGCCCCGCGCGAGGCCTCGCTGGCCGACCGGGCGGTGTTCGCCGCGCAGTTCGTCCGCGCCCCGCTCGCGACGGCGTCGGTGTGGCCGAGCAGCAGCGCGCTCGCCCGCGCGATGGCCGACGCGGCCCTGCGCGCCGCCCGCCCGGCGCCGGTCGTGGTCGAGCTCGGCGCGGGCAGCGGGGCTTTCACGGGCCTGCTCGCCCACCGCCTGGCGGGACGGGGACGCCAGCTCGCGGTGGAGATCAACCCGGTGCTCGCGCACCGCCTCGCCGAGCGCTTCGCCCACGTGGAGGTCGTGCCCGCCGACGTCGCAGAGCTGCCGGCCCTGCTCGCGCTGCGGGGCATCGCCGGGGCCGACGTGGTGGTCAGCGGCCTCGGCTGGTCGGCGACGCGTCCCGGCCGCGACGACTCGCTGGTGCCCGGCATCGCCCGCGCCCTGGCCGACGACGGCGTCCTCGTGCAGTTCGCCTACTGCGCGACGTCCTGGGCCGCGCCGGCACGTGCCCTGCGCGCCGAGCTCGGCGAGTGCTTCGACGAGGTGGAGACCTCGTCCGTGGTGTGGCGCAACCTGCCCCCGGCCGTCGTCCATCGGGCGTGCCGTCCGCGGCGGTGAGATCCCGGCGGTGAGATCCCGGCGGTGAGGCTGAGCTCCAGAGGGGCGCCAGAGGGTGACGGCACCGCTCGCCCGGAGGTCCCGGCGACCGACGCCTCGCGATCCGCCCAGGTCAGGGACGGGGCGCCCGTGAGGTTGGTGTACCGTCCCGCAACCATCGGCCCGGGCGACCGGTTCGCGGCGAGTCCGCGGCGTGGCGCGCGGTGCCGACCGACCGTCCGTGTGACCGTCGGTGCGACCGGTCCGACCGACGTCGCGGGTCCCCCGTGACGACACGCACCACAGAGAGGGGAGACACCGCGATGGCCCTCCCGACGTTGACCCCCGAGCAGCGCGAGGCCGCCCAGGCCAAGTCGCGCGAGGCCCGCCAGGCCCGCTCCGCCCTCCTCGCCGGCATCAAGAGCGGCGACGAGACGATCCCCGCGGTGCTCGACCGCGGCAAGAGCGACCCGATCGCCGGCAAGACCAAGGTCTCGCAGCTCGTGCGGGCGCTCCCGGGCTACGGCCCGGCCAAGGCCTCCGCCGTGCTCGAGCAGGCCGGCATCCCCGAGGACCGGCGCGTCGCCGGCCTCGGATCCCGTCAGCGTGAGGCGCTGGTCAGCGCGCTCGGCTAGAGCACGCGAGCCAGGCACGAACGACACCGGGGCGGCCGGTGGGCCGGGAATCCGGACCACCGACCGCCCCGGTCGTCTGTGTGGGGCCCGGTCGTCTGTGGGGGTCAGTACCCGCCGGAGGACGAGGTGTCGTCCTGCGACGCGGCACGATGACGCCCGCCGTCGCCGTCCTCCGAGGACCGCACCGCGGCGGACGCGGCGGCCTCGGCGACGTCCGGCGTGCGGATCTCGCCCGTCGTGGGCGTGCGGTCGGCCGCGAGCACGGCGCCGCCGCCGACCACCGCGACCCCGCCGCCCGCGAGGGCGCCGACGAGGGCCAGCGCGCCGGCGGTGCGGGTGGGCAGCGTGACGCGGCGACGACCGAGGTCGCGGCGACCCACGGCCTGCACCGGGTGCGACGGGGTGGGAGGTGCGAGGGCGCTCGGCACGGCCGCGGGGAACGCGGGGCGCGGCGTGCCGCCCGTCGTCGTTCCGGCGTCCGGGCGGCGGTCGGCCGCGGTGCGCGGCACGGCGACCGCGCCGGTGGCCGCGGGCGAGGAGCCCGCCGGCGGGAGCCCGGCCTGGCGCACGCTCGCGGCGGCCAGGGCGATGGCCGCGAGGTCGAGCGGCGAGGTGGGCGGGTCGGCGCGCGCCGGGTCCCGGGCAGGCTGCTCGATCCGCGTCTCTCCGGTACGGGCGCCGGAGCGCCGGTCGGAGCGCGAGCGCCCGGCCCGGGGCAGGGGCCCGGACGGGTGCTGCTCGCCGAAGCCCTGGCGGGGCACGAGGTCGAGGTCGGTCCGGACGGTAGGGGCCACCGGAGTAGGGGGAGGTGCCGCCGCTCGGGCGGTCGCCGCACGGTGTCGGGACATGCGCGTCTCCGTCGCGTCGCCGTTCGACCTGGTCAGGGGGGAGCGAACCAGGTGCCGTGTCGCCGGTGGGGAGTCCGACGCGACGGCGTTCCGGCCCGTCCACGCGTGGTTCGGGGGCCACGCTCGCCGGACGGGCCAGGGCGGGACGAGCGCGGGTCCGGCAGCTGCACGAGCATCCGGACAGCGCCCACACTAGGAGTCCGGGGAAGCCCCCCGACGCCGCCGGGCCACCCGTTCGAGGGGCGCGCGCAGGCCGCGTACTCCCTGTTCAGGAGCGCCGACCGACGGTCACGCCGACAGTGCGGCGAGGTCTCGGTCCGGTCACGAAGTGATACACATCACAGTCAAGTGCGGCCTTTTGGACGAGAACCCGTCGCGAAGGGTCGTCAGACGGGTGGTCACAGTGAGGATCGCATCGCCGCATGCCTCGACAGCGCCCGGACGAACCGGTTGCATCGGGAGCATCCCCCGACCGACGCGGGTCCGCGCCGGGGCCACCCGCCCCGCCAGGACGCCGCGGCGACCACGGCGGTCCCGGTTGCCCGCCGGGTCCGCGGAGAGGCGTCGATGAGCGACCGGGACTTCCCACTCCCCGATCATCACGATCCCCATCCCGAACGTCCCGGCTCCGCCGGCGAGCACGTGCTGCAGGACGCGATGGGCACCGGGACGCGTGCCGAGCGGTTCCTCTCCGACCAGATGAGCGACCGCCTCGTGCCCTCCATGCAGGAGTTCATCGCCCGCATGACGATGGCCTTCGTCGCGACGGCGGACGCCCACGGCGAGTGCGACTCGACGCTGCGCGCGGGCCCGCCCGGGTTCCTGCGGGTGCTCGACGACCGGCGCGTGGCGTGGCCGGAGTACCGCGGCAACGGCGTCATGGCGAGCCTCGGGAACATCACCGAGAACCCGCACGTCGGGCTCATGATGATCGACTTCACCGATGAGCTGATCGGGCTGCACGTCAACGGCGCGGCCCGGCTGGTGGAGGACGAGGAGCTGCGCCGCGAGCACCCCGACCTCCCGGTGGAGACCGTGCCCGGACGTCGCGCCAGCGTGTGGGTGGAGGTCACCGTCGGGGAGGCCTACATCCACTGCCGCAAGCACATCCCGCGGATGGTGCCGGTCGACGACCGGCGGGCCTGGGGCACCGACGACGTGCGCCGCAAGGGCGGCGACCACTTCGGCGTCGCCGCGGCACGGAAGGCTGCCGCGGCCTCCCAGGAGGAGATCGACGCGGCGCAGGCCGACCCCCGCGAGACGGTGCGCGCCGGGGCAGGGGCACCATCCGGGGAGTGATCTCCGATCGGCACGCCTGGAGCAGGCCCGAGCTCGAGACGGTCGTTCCCGGCGTCCACCGCCTGCCGTTGCCGTTGCCCACCGACGCGCTGCGGGCGGTCAACGTCTACCTCCTCGTCCCCGAGGGCGGCAGCGCCCGGGGGGACGACGCGGAGCTGACCCTCGTCGACGGCGGCTGGGCGATCGACGCCTCGCGCGACGTCCTCGGCCGCCTGCTCGGCGAGCTCGGCCTCGCGACGGGCGACGTGCGGCGGTTCCTCGTCACCCACGTGCACCGCGACCACTACAGCCAGGCCATCGCGCTGCGCCGCGAGCACGGTGCCCGCGTGGCGCTCGGCGCCGGGGAGCGCGACTCGCTGGAGGTCATCCACCACCGCGAGGACGGGCTGGACGCCCAGACCGCCGGGCTGGACCGGGCGGGGGCCCACGACCTCGCGGCCGAGGTCCGGAGGTGGGTCGCCGCGGCCGAGGCGCCGCCGGCCGAGGACTTCGCCGACCCCGACGAGTGGCTCGCCGACGGGCAGGAGCTGGCGGCCGGGGGTCGCTCCCTCGTCGTCCGCGAGACCCCGGGGCACACCCGCGGGCACGTGGTGTTCGTCGACGAGACCACGGCGGACGCGGGGATGCTCTTCGCCGGCGACCACGTCCTGCCGCACATCACGCCGTCGATCGGCTTCGAGCCCGCCGCGCGGCCGGGGGCACTCACCCGCTTCCTGACCTCGCTCGCGGCCCTGCGCGCCGAGCCGGACCGGCTGCTGCTGCCCGCCCACGGCCCGGTGGCGCCGAGCGTCCACCAGCGCGTCGACGAGCTGGTGGCCCACCACGACAAGCGCCTCGACGAGATCGCCGCGGCGGTCGTCGCCGGCGGGTCCACCGCCCTCGAGGTCACCGGCGCCATCCGCTGGACGCGCCGCGAGTACCACCTCGACGAGATGGAGACGTTCAACCGCATGCTCGCGGTGCTGGAGACCGACGCGCACCTCGAGGTCCTCGCCGCGCAGGGACGGGTGCACCGGGATGCCGACGCGGACACCAGCGTCAACCACCACGCACCGGCCTGACGGTCACCTCCCGGACAGGTCTCGACCGCCGATGTGGCGGCGCGGTGCCGGGGTGCGGCGCTACGGTGGATGGTCGTCCCGGCACAACGACGCCGGACCTCGGAGCTGGAGAAGGCCTGCGTGACCCGAACGTCCTCGTCCGCTGCCGACACCTCCCCTCGTGACACACACGACGGGACCGGCCCGGACGCCGATCCCGTCGCGCCTGATCCCGTCGCGGCGGAGCAGCCGTATGTCTCGATGCTCTACGGCAAGCTCGACGACCGCCGCGCCGAGACCGCCGGCCTGCTCGCGCGGGTGCTGCGCGACGAGACGACGGGCACGCCGCAGGCCGTCTCCGAGCGCGACGCGGCCGCGCAGATGTACTCCGAGCAGCTCGCGACGCTCTCCGCGGTCGAGAACGGGCTGTGCTTCGGGCGGCTCGACCTCGACCCGGACCGCCCGCCGCCCCCGCCCGCCGACGGCGTCGGCGACCCCGACGTCGAGGGCCTCGACCAGGACGTCCTCTACGTCGGGCGCCTCGGGCTGCTCGACGAGGACCACGACTACGAGCCGCTGCTGATCGACTGGCGTGCGCCCGCGGCCCGGCCGTACTACACGGCCACCGCCGCCTCGCCCGACGGCGTGCGACGTCGGCGCCACATCCGCTCGCGCAGCCGGCGCGTCACCGCGGTCGACGACGAGATCCTCGATCTGGAGGAGGCCGCCCGCGTCGGGGCCACCACCCAGCGCACCGGGCTGACCGGCGAGGCGGTGCTGCTCGCGGCGCTGTCGGCCGGGCGCACCGGGCGGATGGGCGACATCGTCGCGACGATCCAGGGCGAGCAGGACCGGGTCATCCGCTCCAGCGCCAACGGCGTCGTCGTGGTCGAGGGCGGCCCCGGCACCGGCAAGACGGCCGTCGCCCTGCACCGGGCGGCGTACCTGCTCTACACCCACCGCCGCCAGCTGGCCCGCCGCGGCGTGCTCGTGGTCGGGCCCAACCCGACGTTCCTGCGCTACATCGAGCAGGTCCTGCCCTCGCTCGGTGAGACCAGCGTGCTGCTCTCGACGGTCGGCGAGCTCTACCCCGGCCTCGCCGCCCGCCGCGCGGAGCCGGCCCGGGCGGCGGCGCTCAAGGGCCACGCCGACATGACCAAGGTGCTCTCCACCGCGGTGCGCGACCGCCAGGAGCTGCCGCGCCGGCCGATCCAGCTCGTCGTCGACGGCGAGCCCGTGGTGCTCGACCGCGACCTCGTCGCCCAGGCCCGCACCCGCGCCCGGCGCACCCGGCGCCCGCACAACGACGCGAAGCGGACGTTCATCCGGGAGATCACCGACCAGCTCGCCCGGCGCGAGGTCGACCGCGTAGGGCGTGACCTCGACGGCCGGTCGAACCTGCTCGACCGCGGCGACCTCGCCGACGTCCGCGCCGGACTGCGCGCCGACCCCGACCTGCGGGCCGCGCTCGACGGCCTGTGGCCCACGCTCAGCCCGCCGCAGCTGCTCGCCGACCTGTGGACCTCCCCCCAGCGCCTGCGCGCGGCCACACGCGGCTGGCGCGACGCCGACCGCGACCTGCTCGCCCGCGACGCGCCGCCGGCCGACCCCGTCGACGGCGCCTGGTGGAGCCCGGCCGACGCGGTGCTGCTCGACGAGGTCGCGGAGCTCCTCGGGGAGGACGACACCGCCGCCCGCGAGGCCGAGGAGCGCAAGCGGGAGGCCGACGAGGCCTACGCGGCCGGCGTCCTGGAGATCCTCGCGATGGAGGAGGACTGGGACCCCGAGCTGCTGCGTCCCACCGACGTCGTCGACGCCAGCGTGCTCGCCGACCGCACCCGCGAGGCCACCTACGCCTCGGCGGCCGAGCGCGCCGCCGACGACCGCACCTGGACGTTCGGCCACGTGATCGTCGACGAGGCCCAGGAGCTCTCGCCGATGGCGTGGCGGGTCCTGATGCGCCGCTGCCCCAGCCGGTCGATGACGCTGGTCGGCGACGTCGCGCAGACCGGGTCGCGGGCCGGGGCGTCGACGTGGGGCGAGGTGCTCTCGCCATACGTCGCGAAGCGCTGGCGCCGCGAGGTGCTCACCGTCAACTACCGCACGCCGGCCGAGATCATGGCGGTCGCCGCCGACGTGCTGGCCGCGATCGACCCCTCGGCCACCCCGCCGGAGTCGGTCCGCGAGTCGGGCGTGGCGCCCCGCGCGGTGGCCACCGACGAGGCCGGCCTGGTCGGCGCCACGGTCGCGCAGGCCCGGAAGGCCCGCGAGGCGGTGGTCGACGCCGAGGGGGCGGGCCGCGTCGCGGTGCTCGCGCCCGCCGGACGGGTGGACGCGCTGGCCGCCGCCCTCGGGGTGGACGCCGGGCCGACGGGGGCCGGTGACGCCGGGCGGGCGGGCGATCCGACGGTCGACCTCGCGGCCGAGGTCGTCGTCTCCGAGGTCGCCGACGCCAAGGGCCTCGAGTTCGACGCGGTCGTCCTCGTCGACCCGGCCGGCGTGACGGACGACTCCCCACGCGGCCTCAACGATCTGTACGTGGCCCTCACCCGGGCCACACGTTCCCTGGTCGTGGTGCATCCGGGCCCGTTGCCGACGGTGCTCGACCGCCTCGAGTGGGAGTGACGGCCCACCCGATCAGGTAACACCAGCCCCGTGGGGTTCGAAGGACCCAGGTGGGCCGGGCGCGGTCGTCGCCCCCGCGGTGTCGCCGAGGCGCGGCGGCACGCCGCGGGGCAACCCGCCGTTCGGGCGACGCGCCGCCCGGGAGGTCACGCAGACGAGGGACCCGGTCGTACGGGATGATCGAGGCCCAGAGGCGGCACATCGGGAGGCCGCGGACCGGGAGGGAGGGCCGGCAGTGAGCACCGATACCGGCCCGCCCGCGACGGTGGGCGGCCGCTACACGGTCGGCGACCTCATCGGCCGCGGCGGCGCCGCGGACGTGTTCCGGGCCCGCGACGAGCTCCTCGGCCGCGACGTGGCCATCAAGATGTTCAACGCCGCCGGCTCGGTCGTCGCGGAGAACGCCTCCCCGGGCGATCCCGCCGATCCCGCGGAGAAGATCGGCGACATCGAGGAGGGCCAGGAGGCCCGCCACCGGCGCGAGGTGCTCACCCTCGCCGGGCTCTCGCACCCCGGGCTCGTGACGGTCTACGACGTCGGCGACGAGGACGGCCGCGCGTACTTCGTCATGCAGCTCATCGAGGGCGACACGCTGGCGCAGCGGATCCGATCGGGACCGCTGCCGGTCGTCGACGTCGTCGCGCTGGGCGCCGCGCTCGCCGACTCGCTGGCCTACGTGCACCGGCGCGGGGTGGTGCACCGCGACGTCAAGCCCGGCAACGTGCTGCTCGACGCCGAGGGCCGCGCCCACCTCTCGGACTTCGGGATCGCCGCCGTCCACGACGCCGCGCCCGTCACCGCCGCCGGCATGGTCATCGGCACCGCCTCGTACCTGAGCCCCGAGCAGGTCCGCGGCGAGCCGATCGACGGCGCCGTCGACATCTACGCGCTGGGCCTGGTGCTCATCGAGTGCCTCACCGGGCGCCGCGAGTACCCGGGCAACGCCCTCGAGGCCGCCGTCGCCCGCCTGCACCGCCGTCCCGTGGTGCCGCCCGGTCTCCCGCCCGGCCTCGAGGTCCTGCTGACCGCGATGACCGCCGACGAGCCCGGCGACCGCCCGACCGCCGAGGAGACCGTCGCCGCCCTGCGCGGCGTGTCCCGCGAGGTCGGCATGGAGGCCGAGACGGTCCTGTCGCCGGTGCTCATGAGCGCCCCGACGGGCGTGGTGGGCACGCCGGCGATGGCCGTCGGACCCGCGACCGAGGCCCGCGCGCCCGAGCTCGAGGCCACCGGCGCCTCGCCGCTGGCCCGTCCCGGCCGCCGACGCCGCCGGGTGGCCGCCGTGATCGCGGCCGCGGCGGCGACGCTGCTCGTCGCCGGCTCCGCGGTCGCCTACGCCGTGCTCTCCGACGACCAGCCGCTCCCACCGGTGCCCTCGGCCACCCTGGCGCCGCCCCCGCCACCGCTGCCGGTGGTCCCGCAGGTCACGACGACCACGCAGGACGAGACCGAGGCGGCCACCGCGCCGCGCACCCGGACGACGACCACCACGCCGCGCCGGACGACGACCACCACCACGACCACGACGACCACCACGACGGCCGCGCGTCCACCGGTGATCGTCCCGCCGCCGGTGGTCGAGGAACCACCGGAGGTCACGACCACGACGACGACCCTGCAGCGCCGCCAGCCCTGACCGGCTGCTGACCGGCCTGGCTAGCCCCCGGCGGGCAGCGGGGTCAGCGCGTCGGTGATCGAG
The DNA here is from genome assembly GCF_036044095.1 of Actinomycetospora sp. NBC_00405. Lineage (NCBI taxonomy): Bacteria > Bacillati > Actinomycetota > Actinomycetes > Pseudonocardiales > Pseudonocardiaceae > Actinomycetospora > Actinomycetospora sp. NBC_00405. The sequence goes on along the minus strand of NZ_CP107938.1, from coordinate 3,499,413 downwards.
AGCACGGGGCCCACCGGCAGCAGGCCGACCACCGCGCCCGGCGCGGGTGGGAACGCCTCGCCGAGGCCCAGCGCGGCGGCGGTCTCCGGGTCGGGCACGGCCGAGATCGTCCCGGCCCCCGAGACGACCGTCGGGCTGCCCGGGGCGTCGGGACGGCCGGCGGGCACCGCCCGCACGGTGACCCCGCCGCCGGGGAGCGCCACGGCGTCGACCCGGTCGCCGGAGCCGTCGGCCTGGGCGAGGGTGGTCGGCGGCACCGCGGTGGCGGGCGGCTCGGTGCCGACCGTGAGCACCACGGCACCGGCGCCGTCGGCGCTCGCGCAGGTGGTGGGGGCCTCGGCCATCGGCACGGCGCGGGGCACCGGGTCGGGGTAGGCGCTCACCGCGATCCCGCGGGCGGTCGCGAGCGGGCGGAGCTGGCCGGGGGAGACGACGGGCACGGGCGCGGCCGCCCGCGCCGGGTCGGCGTCGGAGAGGCGCACGAGACGGGCGACGACCTCGGGCACCTCCTGCACGCCCTCGCGCTGCACGACGTACCAGCGGTCCTGGGTGCCGGGGCCGACGAGGCGGACGACGCCGCCCACCGGCTCGCCGACCAGGGGGCCGCCCGGCGGGACCCGGCCCCGACCCGCGATCACCGGCGCGACGATCGCCGGCCCCTCGGTGAGCGTGTTGAGCAGGCTGGTGCTCACCGGCCGGGGGAGCTGGCCCTCGAGGTCGAAGGCCACCACCACCGCCGGGTCGCGCAGGTCGAGGCGGGAGCGCACGCCGTCGTGCACCAGCCAGGTGCCGTCGAAGCGGTCGCGCAGCAGGAGGCCACGCCCGGGTCCCAGGGTCTGGCCCGGCGCCGTGGGGCCGGCCAGCACCGTCGTCCACACGCGCGGCTGCTCCCACGGGCGTACCGCGCCGGGCCGGGGGCTGCCGGTGTCGCACACCGACCAGACCGGCGGCACCGGCGCCCCGGCCGGCGGCAGCGGGGGCGCGTCGACGATGCCGACCCCGCGCTCGCGGGGGGCGGTGGCGAGGTCGGACTCCGCGACCTCGACCGGGTCCGGGTTCCCCGTGGGCCCGCCCGCCGCGGCGAGCCCGGCCAGCACGAGCCGCGCCGAGGCGAGGTTGGGCACGGGGACCAGCCGGTCGGGCCCGTGGACGACGACGTAGAGCGCCCCGGAACCCTCCGCCACGACGACACCGGCGGTGCGCCAGTCGGCGGGCCGGTCCAGGAGGCCCCACACCGCGGCCACCCCGAGCGCCAGCACGGCGATCAGCACCCCGGCGAGCGTCGCCCGGTGCTGCGCACGCAGCGGGTCGACGCCGGGCACGGCCTGGCGCCGGACCAGCGCGGACTGCAGCCGGCGCAGCCCGAAGCGGTAGGCGTGGACCTGGTCGGAGGTCGTCGTCGGCGGGGGCATCTCGCCGCGGATCGTGGCACGACCGGCGGCGCCGGGTGACCCCTTCGGCTCAGGCCGCCACGGCGGCGCGCGCGGGACGCGGGGAGATCCGCAGCGTGATCGTCGCGCGGACGACCTCGGTGCCGGCGACGTCGGTGAGCGTGACCTCGGCGTCGACGTCCTCGCGCGCGTCGGAGAACGCGGGCGGCGACGGGAAGGTGGCGACGGCGAGGAGGTCGGTCTCGGCCTTCGCGAGGTACTGGACGTTCATGCCGCGCGGGATCCAGCGGTGCGACGGCGGCACGGTCGCCTCGGCCAGCACGCCCATGGCGTACTCGGCGAGGTTGCAGGAGGCGATGGCGTGCACCGTGCCGAGGTGGTTGTGCACCAGCCACCAGTTGCGCAGCGACACCTCCGCGCGCCCCGGCTCGAGGCGCCGGATCACCGGCGCGGCGGTGAGGAAGTACGGCGCGCGGACCCAGACGGCCGCGCTGACCAGCAGGCGGCCCGGCCACGAGCCGGAGAATCGATGCCAGGCGCCCAGCACGCTCGGAGTGCTCACCGCGCGGATGTTACCCGGCGGTAGCACGCGCCGGGGGAGCCGATGGTGTCCGGACGATCATCGACGCACCGCTGAGTGGTGGATTGACGAACGGTCGTTCGGGGAAGGAACTGGGTGCGCGACCCTGCGCTCCCGCCGGGAGGACACGATGAGCACTCGTCCCGACAGCCCCTCATCGCCCCCGGCCGCCGGGATCGCCGAACGCCTCGCGGCGGTGCTCGGTGACCTGACGTTCCCCGCGCAGCGCTGGCAGGTGCTCACGGTCGGCGACCTCTACGGCGTCGACACCACCACGCGCAGCCTCCTCGAGCGCCTCCCGCAGCGCCGCTACCACTCGCTCCGCGACGTGGCGGCCGTCCTCGCCGCCGTGCTCTCCGGGCGCCCCGTGGGCGAGGTCGGCCAGTCCGGGCCACCCCCGACGCCCCGCGTCGCCCCGCGTCGCGTGCCGGCGGGGTCCCGGCCGCAGCACGTCGTCGGCCGCCGCCCCGTGCGCTCCACGCCGGTGGCCTGACGGGCGGTCAGCCGCCCGCCGAGGGCCCGTCCGACGAGGGTCGTGCGTTCAGCCCTGCTCCTCGAGGTCGAAGGCGTCGTCGCCCACCCAGACACGCAGACCCTCGCCGTCGTCGGTGATCGCGCCCTCCTCCTCCTCGGAGAGCTCGCGGGCCGCGCCGAGCGAGCGCTCGTCGTAGGCGACGGTGCCGTCCCCGACGTCGCGGGGCCGGTACTCCGAGGCGAGCACCGCCGTCCGGCTGCGGGTCGCGAGGAACGTCGCGTTCTCCTGGCCGACCTCGGCGATCCACCGCTGCTTGCGCACGCGTGAGGGTCTACTCGCCTGCGCCGCACGGCACAACGGCACACGTCGGAAAGCGGTGGACCTCGACCCCGGTGCACGCCCTACCGTCGCGGTGCCCGTCCCGATCAGGAGGTCCCGATGCGCGCGCTGCGCCCGTTGCGCCGCTCCGCCTACCGGCGTCTCGCCACGGCGCTCGCGCTCTCGGTGCTGGCCGAGGGGCTGTGGACGCTCGCCGTCGTCTGGCAGGTGGTCGAGCTCGGGGGCGGTCCCGTCGAGCTCTCGCTGGTGTCCGGCGCGCTCGCGCTGGGCGTGATCGTCATCGCGTTGCTCGGCGGTGTCCTCGCCGACCGCGTCCCGCAGAAGTGGATCCTCGTCGGCGTCCTGGCGATGCTCGCCATGTCGATCGGGTTGGTCGCCGGCCTCTCGGCGCTCGGCGCCCTGTCGGTGCCGCTGCTCGTGGCCGTCGCGGCGGTGATCGGACTGTCGATGGGCCTGTTCTTCCCCGCGTACTCGGCGCTCGTGCCGGCGATGGTCGACGCCGACGAGCTGCTCGCCGTCAACGGCTTCGAGGGCGTGGTGCGCCCGGTGCTGCTGCAGGGCGCGGGCCCCGCGCTCGCCGGTGTCCTCGTGGCCGTCTGGTCGCCGGCGGCGGCGCTCGGGGCCACGGCGGTCACGTGCGTGGCGGGGCTCGTCGCGGCCCTGGCGCTGCCCGCGCGGGCCCTGCGCCGCGACCTCACCGGGGAGAGCACGGGCCATCCGGTGCGGGCGGTCGTCCGCGACCTCGTCGAGGGCTTCCGCTACATGGTGGGGACGCGCTGGCTGCTCGTGACGCTGGTGTTCGCGTCGCTGATGATCCTCCTCGTCCTGGGGCCGCTCGAGGTGCTCGTCCCGTTCGCGATCATCGAGCGGGCCGGCGGCGGCCCCGGCGGGCACTCGCTCGTGCTGCTCGCGTTCGGCGCGGGCGGGGCGATCGCGTCGATCGTCGTCGCGTCGCTGCGCCTCCCGCGCCGCTACCTGACGGTGATGATCGTGCTGTGGTCGGTGGCCTGCGTGCCGATGGTCGTCTTCGGCGTCGCGACGACGCTCTGGCCGATGGTGGTCGCCGGGTTGGTGCTGGGCGGGCTGTTCAGCGCCCCGCAGGTGATCTGGGGGACGCTGCTGCAGCGCCGCGTCCCGCCGGCCCTGCTCGGGCGGGTGACGAGCCTCGACTTCTTCGTCTCGCTCGCCTTCATGCCCGTCTCGATGGCCCTCGCCGGCCCCGTCAGCGTGGTGGCCGGCCTGACGCCGGTGTTCCTGGTCGCGGGGCTGGTGCCGCTGCTGTTCGGGGCCGTGGCGCTCGTCGTCGGCCGGCTGGGGCCCGACGAGCTCGCCCACCCCCTCGACGCCGCGGACGAGGTCCCGACGCGGCCCTGAGACGCGTCACTGGCTGGTATCGCTCGCTGAGCGAGCGATACCAGCCGGTGATCACCGGTGCCGGGATCAGCTCGTCGGCTGCGTGAGGTCGTAGACGGTCGTGCCGCCGACGTCCGTCGCCGTGTAGTGCGCGGCGACCCACTCGCTGATCCGGGTGCCCACGCTGTCCTCGCCGCCCCCGGGGCCGCCGCCCTGCCCGCCCGAGGCGACGACGTAGTGCACATCCCCGGCGGCGACGTAGGCCTGGAACTGCGCGAGGCTCGGCGCGGCGTCGGAACCGGTGAACCCGCCGATGGCCATGACCGCCGTGCCGCTGGCGAGCTCGAGGCCCGACGCGCTCTGGGCGGAGACGGTGGCCGCCGCCCAGCGGCTGTCCGACGCGGTGAGCAGGGCCACCAGCTCGCTCGACGTCGCGGACACGCCGGGCCCGCCGCCGCCCGGAGGCGTCTGGCCGGCGGCCGGCCGGCCGCCTCCGGGACCACCCTGGACGCCCCTCGGACCGCCGCCCATCTCCGACCCCGTCGACGGACCCGCGCTGACGATCGAGCCCTGGTGCGCCGTCGCGGCCGTCTGCACCGCGTACGCGACCGAGCCGCCGGCGCCGGCCAGCAGGGCGCCGAGCAGCACGACCGGCAGCACCCGGCGTCCGGCGTCGGGTCCGAGGCGCTGCCACGTCGCGGCGGGCACCACCAGGGCCACCGCGGCGACGATCCCGGCGATCGCCACGACCCACCGCAGCCACGGCAGGAACTCGGGGGTACGCCGCAGGAGCACGACGCTCCAGCCCGCGGTCCCGGCGACCGTGAGCGCGAGGGTGACGTCGGCGACGAGGTGGCCGCGGCGCCGCCACACCTCGCGCCCGCCGACCACGAGCGTGCCCACCAGGCCCGGCGCCAGCGCGACCGCGTAGTACGGGTGGATCGTGCCGCTCATGTAGCTGAAGACGAGGCCGGTGACGATCATCCAGCCGCCCCAGAGCACGAGCGCGGCGCGGGTGCGGTCGGTGCGCGGCGCGCGGCGGGTCAGCCAGAGGCCCGCGACGAGGGCGACGAGCGCGGCGGGCAGCAGCCAACCGATCTGACCGCCGAAGGCGCTGTTGACCATCCGGCCGATGCCGGCCGTGCCGCCGAACCCGGTGCCGCCGCCACCGCCGCCGCCACCGCCGCCGTTGCCCTCACCGCCGAGGAGGCGGCCGAGGCCGTTGTAGCCGAGGACGAGGTCGAGCAGCGTGTTGTCGGTCGAGCCGCCGATGTAGGGACGCGAATCGGACGGCCAGAGGTCGACGAGCAGGACGTACCAGGCCACCGAGGCGACGAGCGCCGCCGCGCCGGCGGCGAGCTGGACCACGCGACGGCGCAGCGGGGCCGCCGGGGCGAGCAGGAGCACCGCCGCGAGCGCGGGCAGCACGAGGAACGCCTGCAGCATCTTGGTGAGGAAGCCGAGCCCGATCAGGGCGCCCGCGAGGGCGGTCCACCAGACGCCGGCGCGGGTCGCGGCGGCGTCGACCGCGCGCACCACCGCGTAGGCCGCCGCCACCAGGCAGAGCACCAGCAGGGCGTCCGGGTTGTTGAAGCGGAACATCAGCACGGCGACCGGCGTCAGGGCCAGCGCGGCCCCGGCGAGCAGCCCGGCGCCCGGCCCGGACCAGCGCCGCACGGTCGCGTACAGCAGCCCCACCGCGGCGACGCCCATGAGCGCCTGCGGTGCGAGCATCGACCAGGCGTTGAACCCGAAGATCCGCCCCGACAGGCCCATGACCCACAGCGCCGCGGGCGGCTTGTCGACGGTGATGAAGTTCGAGGAGTCCATCGACCCGAACAGCCAGGCCTTCCACGACTGCGTCCCCGCCTGCACCGCGGCGGCGTAGTAGGTGTTCGCGTAGCCCGAGGCGCCGAGGCCCCACAGGTAGAGCACCGCGGTCCCGATCAGCAGCGCGCACAGCGCCGGAGGCACCCACCGGGGGTCGGTGACACGCCCGCCCCAGAGGGTGGTGCGCCGGGCGTGGCGACCCGCCCGGGTGAAGGATGCGTGAGCGGGGGCTCCTCGGGGCACGCGCAACGCGGTCGTCAGACCGTCTCGGACCGTCATGGGAGCGACTCTGCGTCCCCGTCATGGCGGTCCCGTGGGGCGAGCGTGTGCGCCGGCTGTGAACGGGCCGGCCGAATCTCACGCGGGCCGCACGCGCTGCTCCAACGAGTGGCGATCTCTGAGATGCCCTGCACTGAGAGGTGACGCCGGGACGAGAAGGGGGAACGCTGTTCCTGTGGTCGGCCCCTTCCTGCGCTCGCGGCGCGTGCGATTCTTCGCGCGTCTCGCCCTGGGCGTCCTGTCGGTGGCCGTCCTCCTCGCTTCCGCCTTCGGGTGGGCACAGCTGCGCGCACTGGATCGATCCACGCCCTCCGCGGCCGTCATCGACACGCCCGAGCCCGCGGCGACGGGCGAGCAGAACATCCTGCTCGTCGGTCTCGACACCCGCACCGACGCGCAGGGCAACCAGCTGCCCGGCGACATCCTGGCCGCGCTCAACGCCGGCGCGAGCGATGCCGGCGGCGGGACGGCCGACTCGCTGACCGTCGTGCACGTGCCCGCCGGCGGTGGCCGCGCCACCGCGATCTCGGTGCCGCGCGACTCCTACGTCGACCTGGGACAGGGCCTCGGTCGCCACAAGATCAATTCGGCGTGGTCGCGGGCCGCGGCGCAGGCGACCGACGCGATGATCGGATCGGGGCCGACCGGCAGCACGAGCCTGTTCGCCGCCGAGGCCGCCGCGCCGCTCTCGCCGAACGACCCCGCGGTGGTGCGCGCCGCGTCCGCCGCCGGCGCGCGCGCCACGATCGGGGCCGTCCAGCAGCTGACGGGGCTGCCGATCTCGCACTTCGCCGCGGTCAACCTCGCGGGCTTCGCCGACATCAGCACCGCGATCGGCGGCGTGCCGGTGTGCCTGCGCGCGCCGGCCCGGGACTCGTACACCGGTCTGTCGCTGCCGGCCGGCCCGCAGGAGGTCGGGGGCTCGCAGGCGCTCGCGTTCGTCCGCCAGCGCCACGGCCTGCCGAACGGCGATCTCGACCGCATCGCGCGCCAGCAGGTGTTCCTCGCGGGCGCCACCGAGACGCTGCTCTCGACCAACACCCTCGCCGACCCCTTCGCCCTCGCGCGGATCTCCGAGGCGGTCTCGCGCTCGGTCACGCTCGACGCCGGGTGGGACGTGCTCGGCTTCGCCCGCCAGATGCAGGGCCTCTCCGCCGGCGCGGTCACGTTCCGCACGATCCCCACCGGCTCCGCGGAGCTCAGCACGTCGTCGGACGGCACGGCCGTGGAGGTCGATCCGGACGAGGTCCGTGCCTTCGTCGGCATCGCCATCGCCGCCGACGCCGGCAACCCGGCGGCCCAGGCCGCGCTCGCACCCCCGGTCCCCGCCGGCGTCTCCGACGCCTCGGTGAGCGCGGGGCTCGACCGGCTCGCCTCGGAGGACGACGCGTCGTCCTCGGACGACGAGCAGTCGGGGTCCTCGGACGACTCCGAGAGCTCCGAGGACTCGAGCAGCAGCTCGGCGCGTCCGGCCATGCCGGTGTCGCCCACTCCGCCGATCACCGCCGCGGCGCCCGGCTGCATCAACTGACACGCCCGTCCACGGCTCGCCCGGATGAGCGAAGGGCGCCTTCGCTGCGTCGGTAGCAGCGAAGGCGCCCTTCGTCCTGTAGCGGTCGGGTCGAGGTGGCGGGTCAGCTCGCGCGCTCGGAGCCGAGCGTCACGGGCACCGGGCGGGGCTCGCCGCCGGGGGAGGTGACCCTCAGAGTCACCTGGGCGCCCGGCTGCTGCGAGCGGATCGCCGCGACGAGGCTGTCGGCGTCGGGGATGACGCGGTCGTCGAGCCGGGTCACGACGTCGCCCTGCGTCAGGCCGGCGGCCGCGGCGGGCCCGCCCGGGGTGATCTGGCCGAGCACGGCGCCGTCGGCACCCTCGGAGACGCCGACGCCGAGCACGGCGCGGTTCGCGAAGCCCTGCGACACCAGCTCGTTGCCGATGCGCGCGGCCTGGTCGACGGGGATGGCGAAGCCGAGGCCGATCGAGCCGGACTGGCCGCCCTGGGACTGGCCCAGCGACGCGATCGCGGACGTGATGCCGACGACGCGGCCCTGCATGTCGACGAGCGCACCGCCGGAGTTGCCGGGGTTGATCGCGGCGTCGGTCTGGATCGCATCGAGGACGGTGGCCTGGCCGCTCTGCGCGCCGCCGCTGGCGACGGGGCGCTGGAGGGCGCTGACGATGCCGGTGGTCACGGTGCCGGACAGCCCGAGCGGGGATCCGACGGCGACGACCTCCTGCCCGACGCGCAGCTGCGACGAGTCGCCGAGCGTGGCCGGGGTCAGACCGGAGACGCCCTGGGCGCGCACGACGGCGAGGTCGGCGCTCGGGTCGGTGCCCACCACCTGCACGGGCGCGCGGTTGCCGTTCTGGAACACCGCGCTGAGGCCCTGGGGCGCGCCGGTGGCGCCGCCGGCCTCGGGGGTGCCGCCGCCGAGCGGTGACTGCTGCTGGGCGGCCTGCCCGGCCTCGAGGACGTGGGCGTTGGTGAGGATCAGGCCGTCGGCGGAGATGACGACGCCCGAGCCCTCGCCCGACGGGCCCTCGAGCTGGACGACGCTGGGCAGGACGGTGTCGGCGACCTGCTCCACCGAGCCGGCCGGGGCCGGCGACGACGGTGCGGTGCCGGAGCCCGACGGCGCCGACGAGAGCACGGAGCTCGTGCCGTCGTTCGACGACGCGGCCTCGTAGCCGACCGCGCCCCCGACGCCACCGGCCACGAGCATCGCCGCCAGAGCACCCGCGACGAGGGCGACCGGACGCCGGCGTCGCGGCGGACCGGGCGGGGGCATCGACGGGCCGGGCGTCGTGGGCGGGGGTCCGGGCGGGCCGGCCGGGACGTCGTGACGGGACCAGGGGTCGCCGGGCTGACCGGGGTAGCCGGGCCGGCCGCCGGCCGGGAGCCCGGAACCGGGCGGCGCGGTCGGGTAGCCGCCGGGTCGCTCCCCGGCGGGGCCCGGGGGCAGTGTGCCGGTGCCGGGGCCGCCCGCAGGGCGTGCCGACGGGTCGGTGGGGGAGGAGGGGCTCGTGTCGCTCACGTGCTCCAGGGTCGGTCCGCGTCCTGTGCCCACCCTGCGCCTGACCTGCGGACTTGCTGAGAGAAGGCCGCGAGGAGGGGGTGAACGGGACGGTCGGGAGCGAAGCGGACGGGGTCAGCGCACCACGCGGTACCAGTGCTCGGTCTCGCCCGGGAGGCGCTCGAGGCGTACCTGCATCCCGCCCGGGCGCCGGAACATCGGGGTGCCGTCGCCGAGGAGCACGGGTGCGAAGAACATCAGCACCTCGTCCAGCAGCCCGGCGTCGAGGCACTGGGCGGCGACGTCCGCGCCGAGGATGTTGACGTCGCGGTCGGCGGCGAGGGCCTTCGCCCGCTCGACGGCCGTGGGCAGGTCGGTGGCGAACTCGACGCCTTCAGGGGAGCACGCCGAGAGGGGGTCCTCCGGAGGCCGGTGGGTGAGCACGACGACGGGGCCGTCGTACTGCCCGCCGAACGCGCCCTCGGCGTCGGTGCCCGCGTTCGGGTCGTCGCCGGCGAAGGTGACGCGCCCGACGAGGATGGCGCCCGTGCGGGCGAGCACGCGGTCGGCAGTCGGGTCCTCGCCGCCGCTGTGCTCGGTCAGCCAGGACATGTCACCGCCCGGGCCGGCGATGAAGCCGTCGAGCGAGGCGGTCGCCGAGTAGATCAACTTGGCCATCGAGGGGTCCTCCGTCAGCGTCGGGGGTGGGCGGGCAGGGCGTCGACGAGCTGGTCCCAGGAGGCCGCGGGTGGCAGCTGGTGCCCCATGTCCGCGATCTCCAGCAGGCGGGCCCCGGGGATCGCCGCGGCGAGGGCGCGCCCGTGCGCGGGCGGGAACAGCGGGTCGGCGCCGCCGTGCACCACCAGGGTCGGCAGCCCGTCCAGCGCGCTCAACGCGGTGGGACCCGTCGTCCCGGACGCGGCGGCGATGAACGGGTTGGTGGTGCTCGCGGCGAGGTCCCGGCTGCGGCCGACCACCCGCTCGGCGATCGCGCGCACGCGGGTCTCCTCGAAGACCCCCGCGCCGGCGAACGCCCGCTCGCCCTCGACGAGGGCGTCGACGGCGGCGTCGTGGTCGCTCCAGTCGGGAGCGGGACCCTCGTCGGCGAACAGGGCCGCGATCGCCGGCGACGGCCCGGGCAGGTCGCCGACGGACGGGTCGATCGCCGTGGTCGCGAGCAGGGTCAGCGCGCCGACGCGCCCGGGGTGGGCGAGGGCCAGGCACTGCGCGACACCGGCGCCCGCGGAGAGGCCGACGACGTGGGCGCGGTCCACGCCGAGGGCGTCGAGCACGGCGAGCGCGTCGCTGACCAGGTCCGTCCCGGTGTAGCCCGGCGCGCCCGCGGGCCACGACGTCGAGGCGCCGGTGTCGCGCGCGTCGTAGCGGATCACGCGCCACCCGCGGGCGACGAGGCGGGCGCACAGGTCGTCGTCCCACCAGTCCCGCGACCAGCCCGCGCCGCCGATCAGCAGCATCGCCGGGGCGTCGGCGTCGCCGAGCACTTCCGCGTCGAGCTGCACGTCCTCGTCGACGTCGATGAGCACGGCGTCGCTCCTCCCGGTTGCGAAGTGCAACCAGTACTGAATCGGACATCGCGACCGGTCGTCAAGTGCGACCGGTTGCTCGCGCACAGCTCGCACGCACAGCCCGGGCACAGCGTCGGCACACGGCCCGTCCACGGACGCGCCCGACGCTGCGATCATGACCGCAGCGACCACGCTCCCCACTCCGTCCTCCCGCGCTCACCGGGAGCCCGTCGAGGCCACCGGGACCGCCGTCCTCGACGTCGTCGTCCCCGTGTTCGACGAGGAGCGCGACCTGGGCCCGTGCGTCCGGCGCCTGCACCGCCACCTCACCGACGCGCTGCCCTACCCGTTCCGGATCACGGTCGCGGACAACGCGAGCACCGACGCGACGCTCGCCGTCGCCGACGCGCTGGCCGACGAGTTCGCCGAGGTCACCGTCGTCCACCTCGACGAGAAGGGCCGCGGGCGGGCGCTGCGCGCGGTGTGGTCGGCGTCGGACGCGCCGGTGCTCGCGTACACGGACGTCGACCTGTCCACCGACCTCAACGCCCTGCTGCCGCTGGTGGCGCCGCTGATCTCCGGGCACTCCGACCTCGCGATCGGCTCGCGGCTCGCGCCCTCGTCGCGGGTGGTGCGCGGCGTGAAGCGCGAGGTGATCTCGCGCTGCTACAACGTCCTGCTGCGCGGGACGCTGCGGGCGCGCTTCTCCGACGCGCAGTGCGGCTTCAAGGCGATCCGCGCCGACGTGGCCCGCCGGCTGCTGCCGCTGGTCGAGGACACGGGCTGGTTCTTCGACACCGAGCTCCTCGTGCTCGCCGAGCGCTCGGGGCTGCGGATCCACGAGGTGCCCGTCGACTGGGTCGACGACCCGGACTCGCGGGTCGAGGTGGTGGCCACCGCGGTCGCCGACCTCAAGGGCGTCGCCCGCGTCGGCCGCGCTCTGGCCACGGGCGCGCTCCCGGTCGCGCAGCTGCGCCGGGAGCTCGGGCGCGCGGAGATCGGCGCGGCCGACGAGAGGGTGGGGGTGGCGCCCGGGATGACGGCGCAGATCGTGCGGTTCGCGGCGATCGGGATCGTCTCGACGCTGGCGTTCCTGCTGCTCTACTCGCTCTTCCGCGCGGCGCTGCCCGCGCAGGTGTCGAACCTGCTCGCCCTCGTGATCACCGCCGTCGCCAACACCGCGGCCAACCGCCGCCTGACCTTCGGCATCCGCGGGCGGCGCCACGCCGGACGCAGCCAGGTCGAAGGCCTCGTCGTGTTCGGGCTGGGCCTGGTGCTGACGTCCGGCTCGCTGGCCCTGCTCGGCGCCCTCGCCCCGGCCGCGAGCCACGGCATCGAGCTCGCCGTCCTCGTGCTGGCCAACCTCGTCGCCACGCTGCTGCGCTTCGTCGCCTACCGCGCCTGGGTCTTCCACCCGCGCCGTCAGCAGGTCTGACGAGATGTCAGCGGCGTGGCGCCGCTGACACCCAGTGTCCGAAATCTTCCGTCGATCACGAACCCGGAGAACCGATGACCACCGCGACCGACCCGGACGTCGCCGCGCCGAGCACCCCGCCGAGCGAGCCGCCGCCCGACACCTCGTGGCCCCGGCGCGCGTGGCGCGGGCGCGCCGACGACCCGCGCTGGGTGCGCCCGGCGCTGCTCGGTCTGCTCGCCGCGACCGCGGTCACCTACCTGTGGAACCTCGGCGCGTCGGGCTGGGCGAACTCCTTCTACGCCGCCGCCGTCCAGGCCGGCACGCAGTCGCCGACGGCGTGGCTGTTCGGCGCCCTCGACGCGCCGGGCCTCATCACCGTCGACAAACCGCCGGCGTCGCTGTGGGTCATGGCGCTGTCCGGGCGCATCTTCGGGTTCAGCTCCTGGTCGATGCTCGTCCCGCAGGCGCTCATGGGCGTCGCCGCGGTCGGGCTGCTGTACCTGACCGTGCGGCGGTGGTCGGGCCCGCGCACCGCGCTCGCCGCCGGCGCCCTGCTCGCGGCGACGCCGGTCGCGGTGCTGATGTTCCGGTTCAACAACCCCGACGCGATGCTCGTGCTGACCATGGTCGCGGCCGGCTGGACGACGACCCGGTCGATCGACTCGGCCGGGCGCCGCGCCGGGACCTGGTGGCTCGTCGCCACCGGCGCGCTCGTGGGCCTCGGGTTCCTCACCAAGCAGCTCCAGGTGCTCCTCGTCGTCCCGGCGTTCGCGCTGACGGTGCTGGTCGTGGCGCCGGCGCGGCTGCGGCGCCGGATCGGCGACCTCCTCGCGGGCGGCGCAGCCGTCGTCGTCTCCGCCGGCTGGTACGTGGCGCTCGTCGAGCTCTGGCCCGCGTCCTCGCGCCCCTACATCGGCGGGTCGACGACCAACTCGCTGCTCGAGCTCGCGCTCGGCTACAACGGCCTCGGCCGCATCCTCGGCGCCGAGGGCACTCCGGGCGGCGGTCCCGGCGGCGCTCCGGCGGGCATGCTCCCGGGCGGCATGGGCGGTCCGGGTGGGGGTCCCGGCGGCGGCTTCGGCGGCTCGCCGGGCGTCCAACGCCTGTTCACGTCCGAGTTCTCGGGCCAGGCCTCCTGGCTCCTGCCCGCGGCGCTCGTGCTGCTCGTCGCCGCGCTCCGGGCCCTGCGCCGCGCGCCGCGCACCGACCGCACCCGCGGTCTCCTGCTGCTCGGCGGCCTCTGGACGCTCGTGCACGCCGTCGTCTTCAGCGCGATGAGCGGGATCATCCACCCCTACTACGCGGTCGCCCTGGCGCCCGGGATCGCGCTCACGACCGCCGTCGGGGCGTCCGTCCTGTGGCGTCGCCGGTCGCAGGTCTGGACGCGGGGCGTGCTCGCGGTGGTGGTGGCAGGCACCGCCTGGTGGAGCGCGGTGATCCTCACCCAGCACGCGTGGATCCCGTGGGCGCGCTGGGTGCTGCTCGTCGCCGGGGTGCTCGGGACGGTGGCGCTGCTCGTCCCGCTTGCGCGCTGGCGACGGACCGCGACCGTCGGCGTGCTCGCGGCGCTCGTCGCCGTGCTCGGCGGCTCGACGGCGTTCGCGGCGGACACCGCCGTCACCCCGCACCAGGGCTCGATCGTCAGCGCCGGCCCCGGCGGCGCGATGGGCGGGATGCCCGGCGGATGGCGCGACCACGGCGCCGCACGCTCCGGGGGCCCGGAGAGCGAGACCCCCTCGCCCGCCCTCGTCGCCCTGCTGCGGGGCGCCGGCACTCGCTGGGCGGCCGCCACCACCGGCGCGCAGAGCGCGGCGTCGCTGCAGCTCGCCTCCGGTGTCCCGGTGATGGCGATGGGCGGGTTCATGGGCAGCGACCCGGCCCCGACGCTCGCCGAGTTCCAGGCCGACGTCGCATCCGGGCAGGTGCGCTACTACGTGGAGGGCGGTGGTCCCGCGGGCGGCGGCGACGGCCCCCGATCCGGTGACCAGGACGCCGGACGCCTTGGCGGACGGGACGTCCGGGGCGACAGTGCTCAAGTCCGTACCTGGGTACAGACTCACTTCACGCCGATCGACGTCGGAGAGCGCACCCTGTACGACCTGGGAGCACCGATGTCCTGAACGTGCCTCGCGCCGCACTCCAGGACCCTCGACCACCGGCTCGGCCGGTTATCGCGGGGGTCGTGCGGACCCTCCCCCCGGGTTCGCGCGGCCCTCGCCCGGCTTCCCCGGGCTCAGCCCGTCCGGTACGCCGCGGTGAGGTGGCCGAAGGCGACGATGTTCTCCTCGTAGGTCTGGGCGGTGTGGTCGAACACCCCACCGCAGGTGATCAACCGGATCTGGCTGTCCGGGGTCGGCCTGTAGACGGCCTCGGTGGGGAAGGCGTATTTCGCGTAGCGCTCGACGCGGTCGATGACGAACACGGCCGTGGTGTCGTCGTCGCGGTGCACCTCGACGGTCGAGCCGGCGGGCATCCGTCCGAGCCGGAAGAACGAGCCCTGCTCGCCGTCGAGGTTGACGTGCGCCGCGAGCACGGTGGGCCCGACGGCGCCGGGGCTCGCGCTCTCGTCGTACCAGCCCACGGTCTCGGCGTCCCGTGGCACCTCGAGGGAGTCGTCGGCGTTGCGGCCCAGGTCGGTGGTCTCCTCGGTGGACAGGCCGATCGAGGGGGCGTCCACGCCGGTCACGTCCGCCTCCGGCAGGGGGACGGGGACCGGCGCGCGCTCCCCGGGTGCCAGGGCCGCGGTGCGCGTCTCCTCCGGGCCGCCGCCACCGCCGCCACCGCCGGCGACGGCCGCCACCAGGACGCCGACGGCCAGCAGCGCGAGCACGAAGGCGAGGAGACGGCCGGACACGTCGTCGAGGATGCACCCACGACGGGGTGCACCCCGAACGACGCGCCCCGCCGGGCCGGATCAGGCCGGGCGGTAGGCGCCGGTGAGGTGGCCGAAGACGACGATGTTGTCCTCGTAGCTGCGGGTGCGCTCGTCGAACACGCCGCCGCAGGTGATCAACCGGATCTGGCCGTCGTCGGTCGGGCCGTAGACGGCCTCGGTGGGGAAGGCGTCCTTGGCGTAGCGCTCGACGCGGTCGACGGTGAAGACGGCCGTGGTGTCGTCGTCGCGGTGCACCTCGACCGCCTCGCCCGGTCGCATCTCCCCGAGACGGGAGAAGGCGCCCGGCTCGCCACGGAAGTTGACGTGGGCGGCGAGCACGGACGGCCCGGCCTGCCCGGGGACGGCGCTGCGCTCGTACCAGCCCACGGTCGCCGCGCTGCGGGGGACGTCGAGGGAGTTGTCGTCGCGCAGGCCCAGGGTCGTGGTGTCGGCGGCGGCCAGGCCGATCGAGGGTGCGTCGACGCCGGTGATCTGCGCCGGCGCCAGGGGCGTCGGCACCGACACCCGTTCGGCCACCGGCACCAACCGGCTCCGTGGCCCCTCGTCCTCCTCGCCGGAGTTGAGGAACGCCACGAGCACGCCGACGGCGAGCACGACGAGGACGAGCGCGGTGACGCGCCCGGTCAGCTTGTCCAGGAGCCCGCCACCGCGCGACGGGCCCTCGGGCGGCGCCTCGGGGGCGGCCACGTCAGGCGGCCTCGCGCTTCGCGACGACGATCTGGCGGCCCCGCGCGACCCCCGCGCCGGCGCCGATGCCGGCGATCGCCATGAAGATCACCTGGCCCGGCGTGGGGCCGGAGTCCGACCCGTCGCCGGCGGCGATGCCACCCACGGGGTAGCCGGTGTAGTGGCGTGGCCCGCCGACGCCCCAGTCGCAGGCCTGGCCGTCGTTGTCCCCGTCGAGGTTGTTCGGGTCCGACGGGTCGCGCATCAGCTCGGCCTGGGCGTCGGCCGTATCGGCGAAGTCCCAGCAGTTGAGGTCGTACCTCGACACCACCGGCGGGACGTAGTGGTAGTACGTGTTGCCCGGGCCGTAGACCACGGGCGGCAGGGTGACGGTGTGGGTCTCCGTCTCGGTGGTGGGGCGCGAGGACGACGAACTCGTCGGCGACGTGGTGGTCGTCGTTCCCCCGGTGCCCGGAAGCGGCAGCTCCGGGATCTCCGGGAGCGAGCCGTTGCCCCCGAGCGCGCCGGAGATGCTGTCGATGATGCCCCCGACCACGTCACCGATGCTGCCGCCCGGGTCCGAGATGTCGATCGGAGAGTCCGCCGCGGCGATCCCCGCCGAGGAGATCATGCCCGCCGCCATCAACCCGACCAGCGCGCTGACCGCGCGCCGACGTCCGTTCGCCATGTCCCGACCCGATTCGTTCGTCCCGACGTGATCGAGGTCGTCGGCCCGTGGCGACTCCCCCGATCGTTGTAACGCCGGAGCCGCAGGTTAGGTACGCGTCAGTAGGTAGTCCGGAGGCCCGCGGCGTCGAGACAATTCCCGTCCGCCTCGAGGGGCCCGGCGACTCCCACGACAGAACGTGATCGGTCCGGTTCGATCCGGAGGCGCTCCCGGTCCTGCGAGCCCGATCTCCCACGGGATCGTGCGAGACCTTCGCGGCACCGTCCGCCCGCGAGGCGGAGGTGTGGGGGTCGCTCCCATCCGCCGAGGCCAGGCGGTCGATTCGCGTGCCGAGACCTCTCGGCGAGGTGCCGGCGACCCCGCTGTCTCAGCCATTCGAGTGGATCTGTCGGGGGTCAGAGGGGAGATCTCGAGGAATGGGTAATGGACGTGACCCTCCGTGCGACGCGTAGAGCGAACGGCCGAACGTACTCGGCCGCGAGCGCACTGAAGGGGACAACGATGAAGGGTCGACGGAGCAGCCGCAGCGCCGCGGTCGTGCTGGCGGGCTGCGTGGGACTGGCGGTGATCGCTCCGGGGCTCGCGCTCGCGGCGCCGGTGGACGGCCTGACCAAGGCGCAGTGCACGCCTGACGTCGGCGTCTGGGATCCGCTGACCGAGACCTGCGAGGAGCTCGCGACCGAGAACACTGGGGGCACCGGCAGCGGGGGCACCGGCAGCGAGGGCACCGGCACCGAGGGCACCGGCACGGGCACCGGCACCGAGGGCACCGGCACCGGCACCGAGGGCACCGGCACCGGCACCGGCACCGGCACGGAGGGCACGGGCACCGGCACGGCGGGCACGGGCACCGGCACCGGCACCGAGGGCACGGGCACCGGCACCGAGGGCACCGGCACCGGCACGGAGGGCACCGGCACCGAGGGCACCGGCACCGAGGGCACCGGCACCGAGGGCACCGGCACCGAGGGCACCGGCACCGAGGGCACCGGCACCGAGGGCACCGGCACCGAAGGCACCGGCACCGAAGGCACCGGCACCGAAGGCACCGGCACCGAAGGCACCGGCACCGAAGGCACCGGCACCGAAGGCACCGGCACCGAAGGCACCGGCACCGAAGGCACCGGCACCGAAGGCACCGGCACCGAAGGCACCGCGACCGAAGGCACCGGCACCGAAGGCACCGGCACCGACGGCACCGCGACCGACGGCACCGCGACCGACGGCACCGCGACCGACGGCACCGCGACCGACGGCACCGCGACCGACGGCACCGGTTCCGAGGGCTCCGACGTCTCCGAGGACGACGTCAAGAACGCTGTCCCGAACGTTCAGGAGGAGATCGACAACCTGCTCCCGGGCACTGACAAGATCGGGCTCCCGAACCTGCCGACCATCCCGCAGCCCGTGGACGGCAAGTTCACCAACGTCAACGACGCCTGCCTGAACGCGATCTCGCAGCTGAAGTTCCCCGCCGGCACGTCGGGCCTCGGGAAGCTCAGCAACCAGCTGCAGGGCTTCTGCCGCGATCTGAACACGACCGACGTGCACGTCTGCCTCGAGCACCTGCGTGACGTGGTCAAGCACCTCTGCCCGACCGTGATCGAGTACAACACCACGATCAACTTCGTCAACACGCACGTGTCGTACGAGTGGTGGGGCGCCTACTGGCACCACCGCTACGACGTCGACTGCGACGAGCTGACCTACGACGAGGCCAACGCGATCCTCGACTGGGACCGCTCGGACCCGTTCCGCCTGGACCGTGACGACGACGGCGAGGCCTGCGAGGCCAACGCCCACGGCAATGACGTCGAGACCGTCGTGTACGACAGCTACCCCGTCGGCGGTGTCGCGACGGGCGACGGCAGCACGGACTCCGGCGCCTCGGGCGTCGAGGTCGCCCTGGCGGCCGGCGCGCTCGGTGGCCTTGGCGTGACCGGCCTGACCCTCGCCCGGCGCTTCGCGCGGCAGGGCTGATCCCATGGGCACCGTGATCGACCGCAAGGACGAGAAGACCGCAACGAGCGGGACCACCAAGGCGGCGATCGCCGTCGTCGTGGTCCTCGGGCTGCTGCTGGTGGTGGCCTACGTGATGGGCAGCTCCTCGCAGCGCACTGGCCCGACGAGCGTCGCGCTGCCCGCGCAGCGGACGGCCGTCGCGCTGCCGCTCGGGGCCTCCGGGACGACGAACCTGCAGGTCCCGTCGATCGGGGTGGACACCCGGCAGCTCGCCGAGCTCGGCCAGACCGAGGACCGGCGTCTCGAGGTGCCGAGCGACGCCATGACCGTCGGCCACTACGCCGGCGGCGCGGCCCCCGGCGAGCGCGGTCCGGCGGTCTACGCCTCGCACGTGAACTACCGCGGGGTCGACGGCGGCTTCGCCCGGCTCGCGGAGGTCGAGGCCGGTGACCAGGTGCTCGTCGAGCGCCAGGACGGGGTCACCGTCGTCTACGCCGTCGACCGGGTCGACATGGTCCCGAAGGACGCGTTCCCGACCGCCCAGGTCTACGGGCCGACCAGCGGGCCGGAGCTGCGCCTCATCACCTGCGGCGGCGAGTTCGACGCCGACGTCCGCAGCTACGAGGACAACGTGGTCGTGTACGCCCGCGCGGTGGAGGCCTACCGGGCGTAGGCGGCGACGACAGCGACGACGGCCGGGCCCCGGGACAGGGGGCCCGGCCGTTCTCGCTTCTCAGGCCCCGCACAGGCCGTCGTCAGCCGGACCACACCCGCCGCACGGACCGTGGCGACCATGACCACCCTCGCGACCGCCCCGACGGTGCCTCTCCTCGACGCGCCGGGGCGGAGAGGGGGAGTCGTGGCCCCGACGGCCGCCGTGGTGCTCGGGCTCGCCGCGGTGATCGGCTCCTACCTCGTCGCCGTGCTCGACCCGACGGGCCGGGCCCTCGACGACGCGGTGATGCGGACGGCCACCGGGCTGGGCCTGCGCGGGGAGGGGCTCGGGGTGCTCGAGCTCGTCGGCATCCCCTCGGTGGGCCTGGCGATGGTCGTCCTCGCCGGTCTCGCGCTCGTCCGCGGACGGGGCGACCGGGCCCTGACGGTCGTGGCCCTGGTGGCCGGCTCCCAGGTGGTGACCCAGCTGCTCAAGGCCGGCCTCGTCCGCCCCGACTCCGCCGAGGGCAACTCCCTGCCCAGCGGCCACGTCACGCTCGTCGCCTCGCTCGGCGTGGCCCTCGTGCTCGTCGTGCCGCGGCTGCTCCGCCCGCTCGCCGGGCTGGCCGCGGTCGCGGTGACCGGCCTCGCGGGGGTCGCGACGATCGTCGCCGGCTGGCACCGGCCCAGTGACGTCGTCGCCGCGCTCGGCGTCGTCGCGGCGACGACCGGCGTCCTCACCCTCGCGGGGGCGCTGCTCCGGGGGCGACGGCGTCCACGATCTGGATGAGCCCGTCGTGCGGGGTCGAGACGCGCACGAAACCGTGCCGGACGAGGGCGTCGGCGAGCTCGCCGCGACGGAACAGGCGGGCCTGACCCCCGCGGGCCAGGAGCTCGGTGGTGAACCGGAACGGTCCGGGTGCGTGGGCGGGCACGGCGGCCGCGAGGCGCCCGCCCGGTCGCAGCACCCGCGCGATCTCGATCAGCGCGGTGTCGAGGTCGGGCACCAGGTGCAGGCACAGCGAGCAGGACACGGCGTCGACGACGGTGTCGCGCAGCGGCAGCGACATCGCGTCGGCGCGGACGAAGACGGTGTTCTCCGCGGTGACGGCCTTCGCCGCGCGGGTGAGCATCGCCGGGGAGAGGTCCGCGCCCACGACCAGCCCGTCCGGCCCCACCCCGTCGGCGAGGTGGCGGGTGAGCGTCCCGGGTCCGCAGGCCAGGTCGAGCACCGTGTCGCCCTCGAGGAGGTCGAGCCGTCGCGCGACGTCGTAGAAGTCGCGCACGACGTCACCGCCGGCGAACCCCGGGATGCCGCCGCCGAACCGGTCGCCCGCGGCGAGGAGCCGGTCGTAGGCGCCGGCACCACCCCCGGTCTCCCACAGGTCCTGGACGCGTCCGCGCGAACCGGGACGACCCTCGACGAGGTCGATCCACGGCGTGCCGTCGTCCGGTGGCAGCGGGACCGTGAGCAGGTCCGCGAGGCGGTCGCGGGCGCTCACGCCTCGTCGTTCCCGGGGCCCCGCACCGCCGCACGCAGCGCCTCGAACTCCTCGACGACGGCGTCGGCGAGGGCGTGGAGATCGGGCATCAGCTCGGCGCAGGCCAGGAGCCCGATGTCGAGCTGGTCGACGTAGCTCTGGACCGTGATGTTCAGGCCCACCGGGTCGGCGATGGCCGAGACCGGGATGTAGTGGGTCATCCGCGCGCCGCCCAGGTACAGCGGCTCCCGCGGTCCCGGCACGTTGGACACGACGGTGTTGAACGGCGCCGGCGCGACCGTGCTCCACCGGGTCAGCGCACGGCTCACGGCGGTGACGGTGGCCGGCACGCCCAGCCCCGCCGCGTCGGGCGTGAGCTCGCCCGGCAGCGCGGCGAACACCTGCTTGGCGACGCGCAGCGCGTCGTGGGCCGCGCCCAGACGCGCGAGCGGGTCGTCGACGTCGGTGGGCAGCGCCGCCACGGTCGCCGACACCCGGTTGGTCCACTGCTCGTCCTCCCCGTCCTCACCGCCCTCGCGCAGCGACACCGGGATCATCGCGGTGAGGGGCTGGTCGGGCAGCTCGCCGCGGTCGAGCAGCCACCGCCGCAGCCCGCCCCCGCACAGGGACACCACGACGTCGTTGATCGTCGCGCCGGACTCCTTCCCGACGGCCTTGACCTCGGCCAGGGGGAGGGCGCGGTGCACGAAACGCCGGTAGCGGCTGACCGGGCCGTTGAACGGGGCGGGCGGCGTGACGAGCGGGGGCAGGCGGGGGAGGTCCTGCTCGGGATCGCGCTCGCGGCCGACGTTGAGCACCGATCCCAGGGGTCCGCGCAGGCTCCCGCGCACCTTGTCGGCGAGGTCGATCACCGCGGGGTTGCGGCTCGCCCGGGCCACGCTCTGGCCGGCCCGGGCCGCGAGCAGCAGCCCGCGCGCCGGGCGGCGCAGCCCGTGCGCGGCGGCGCGGGCCAGGACCCCCGCGGTGGAGGGCGGCTCCTCGGGGGTCCATTCGCCCGCGTGGCTCGGGGGCTCGGCGTCGGGGACGTCGTCGAGCATGAGCTCGAGGAGGTCCGCGCCCGCGGCGCCGTCCACCGCGCTGTGGTGGATCATGGTCAGGATCGCGAACCGGTTCTCGGAGAGCCCCTCGATGACGTGCGAGACCCACAGCGGGTGCTCACGGTCCATGGGCGCGGCGACGAGCCGGCCCACGAGCTGGTCGAGCTGGTCGTCGGTACCGGGCGGGGGCACCGCGCTGTGCCGGACGTGGAAGTCGAGGTCGAAGTCGGGGTCGGCGATCCAGTAGGGATGGTCGAGCCCGAACGGCACCTCGACCAGCCGCCGCCGCAACGGCTCGAGCTGGTGCAGCCGGTCGGCGAGCTGGCGACGCCACGCCGGGTAGGGCGCGAAGTCGGGGTCGTCGGGCCGCTCGAGGATCAACAGCTGGCTGACGTGCAGGAACTGGTGGTCGTCCTCGAGGTCGAGGAAGGCCGAGTCCAGACCGGACAGCTGCTTCACGGTGGGGACCTCCACGTCGACGGCCAAGGCGGGGGCACATTCTGTGGCCATCGGCCGTCCTGCGGCCACCCGGCGCATCCGGGGCACCGCGATTCACCTCATCGGTGGACTCAAGTCCTCGGCGACGGCGTTCGTAACCTCCGGACGTCACGTCCGTTGACCGTTCCGGAGGAGTGCTCACTCGATCGGTGGTGCACGCCGGACCTCCCGAGCGGACGGAGAGCCAGCCATGGGAAGGCACCAGTCGGCGGCATCCTCACGTCGTGCCCGGATCGCGCTCGGCGCGCTCCCGCTGGTCGCCACCGTCGGGGCCATCGGTGTCGGTTCCGTGGTGATGAGCCCGGCGAGCTCCGACGCCCCCCTCGGGCCGCCGAGCGTCGGCGGGGGCGCCGGGGCACCGGCGGCCGCACTCCCCCTCGGGCCGGGGCTCGCTCCCGCGCCGGTCACCGTGCTCGACCTCGCCGCCACGGACGGGTCGGTGGTCCCCCAGAGGGTCCCCGGCAGCACGCTCGGCGTCCGTCCCGGGAGCGGGGGCTCCCGGGGTGACGACGCGCCGGCCTCCGGTCGCGCGGCCCGCTCCGGTGCGACCGCGGGCAGCGGGGAGGTCGCCCGCGTCTCGTCGGTCCGCGACGCCGGGACCCCCGCGCGCGGTGGCGCGTCGGGCGGCGGTTCCACCGGCTCCACCGGCTCCACCGGCGACGGCGGCGGTGGTGGCGGCGCGGACGACGGCGGCTCCGGCGGCGGCTCGGCCCCGTCCGAGGGCTCCGGCGGCGGTGGTGGCGGTGGTGGTGGCGGCGGTGGTGGCGGCGGTCGTGGCGCGGACGACGGCGGCTCCGGGGGAGGCGGCCGGAGCGGCGGCCTGCTCGGGGGCGTCGTGGGCGGCCTGGGCTCGACCGCGCAGGGCGCGACGTCGCTGCTGTCCTTCGGCGGCGGTGAGTCCGAGGAGTCGGACTCGGTCCTCTCCTTCGACTCCTGAGCCGCTCGGGCTCCGTGCCCGCCGACACATCGACCGACAATATAGTTAGCTGATACAACGGTCCGGTGACGGCACCGATCGACGAGCGCCTGGCCACCGCGGCCGCGCTGGACGCCTTCGCGGCATGGGCGATCCGCTCCACCGCGGGGCGTGACCTCAGCCTGACGACCGCGTCCACGCTCGCGACGCTCGACCGCGACGGACCGCAGCGTCTCTCCGACCTCGCCGTGCGCGAGGGCGTGACCCAGCCGAGCATGACCGCGCTGGTGACCCGGCTGGAGCGCGACGGCCTCGCCACGCGCGGCGCCGACCCGAGCGACGGCCGGGCGGTCGTGGTGACGCTGACCCACGCGGGACGCGACGTCCTCACCGCGCGGCGGACCCGGCGCGCCTCGCGCCTGGCCGAGCTGCTCGACCACCTCGAGCCCGACGAGCGCGCCGCGGTCGACGCGGCCGCCGGGGCGCTGTCACGCCTGACCCGAACCGCACCCTCGCGAGGAGTGTCGTGAGCACGTCCCCCACCGCCAGCCCGTTCCGTCAGCCGAAGGCCGTCTGGGCCGTGGCGTTCGCCTGCGTCATCTCCTTCATGGGCATCGGCCTCGTCGACCCGATCCTCCCGGCGCTGGCCCAGCAGCTCGCGGCCACGCCCGCGCAGGTCTCGCTGCTGTTCACCAGCTACCTGCTCATCACCGCGGTGGCCATGCTGGTGACCGGCTGGGTCTCCAGCCGCATCGGCGCCAAGGCCACGCTGGTGACCGGCCTGTCGATCATCGTCGTGTTCGCCGCGCTGGCCGGCGCGTCGGGGAGCATCGGCGAGATCGTCGGCTTCCGGGCCGGCTGGGGGCTGGGCAACGCCCTGTTCATCGCCACCTCGCTGGCGGTGATCGTCGCCTCGGCCAGCGGCGGGTTCGCCGGCGCGATCATCCTCTACGAGACCGCCCTCGGCGTCGGCATCGCGCTCGGCCCGCTCGTCGGCGGCCTGCTCGGCTCGGTCAGCTGGCGCGCCCCGTTCTTCGGCGTGGCCGTGCTGATGGCGATCGCGCTGATCGCGACGCTGGTGCTGCTGGACAAGACGCCGAAGCCCGCGACGAAGATCGGCCTGCTCGACCCGATCCGGGCGCTGCGGCACCGCAGCCTCGCCACGATCGCGGTGACCGCCTTCGCCTACAACTGGGGCTTCTTCACCCTGCTCGCGTACTCGCCCTACTCGATGGGCGACCTGTCGGAGCTCGGCCTCGGCGCCGTCTTCACCGCGTGGGGCGTGCTGGTCGCGATCTTCGCGGTGTTCGTGGCCCCGGCGCTGGAGCGCCGTTTCGGCACCGTGCGGGTCCTCTACCACGTGCTCGGGCTGCTCGCGCTCGACCTGCTGGTCATCGCGGTCTGGAACGACACCCCGGGCGTCGTCATCGGGGCGGTGATCGTCGCCGGCGCCATGATCGGGCTCAACAACACGCTGGTCACCCAGGCCGTCATGTCCGTGGCCCCGGTCGAGCGCCCGGTCGCGTCGGCGTCGTACAGCTTCGTGCGCTTCCTCGGCGGCGGCCTCGCGCCGTGGATCGCCGGCCTCCTCGCCGAGGCGTTCCTGCCGAACACCCCGTTCTGGGTCGGCGCGGTCGTGGTCGCGGTCGGCATCCTCGTGCTGTCCACCGCCCACCGGCTCCTGCGCGCCGTCGAGACGGCGGAGGACGCGGAGACGGTCGAGGACACCGAGCCCGACGACGCACCCCGCCCGGTCCTCGTCGCCGTCGACGCCGCCCCGCAGGCCCCGGCGGTCGCCGCGGCGGGCGGGCGGCTCGCGGTCCTGCTGGACGCGCCGCTGGTCGTCGTCCACGTGCCCGAGCGGGCGCTCGTCGGCGACGCGGCCGCCGACGATGGTGCCGGTGGGGCCCTCGAGCGGTCCCTCGCCGCCGCCCGGGAGGCGGGCGGCCCCGGTGCGCCGGTGACCTCCGAGACGCTCGCGCCGGTGGGGACCCACGGCGACGTCGGCGGCGAGCTGGTCGCCGTCGCCCGTCGTCGCCACGCCCGGGCGGTTGTCGTCGGGCATCCTCGCGGCGGCGCGCTCGCGGCGCTGGCCGCCCCGAGCGCCGACCGGGCGCTGTGGACCCGCGGGCCCTGCCCGGTCGTGGTCGTGCCGGACGGGACCGACCCGGTCGAGCCGGTCGTGCCGGGCGAGCAGGCGGTGCCGGCCGCGCGCTGACCCCGGACACACGAACGGGCCCGGCCCACCGTGGCGGTGGACCGGGCCCGTTCGCGTGCGGGTGTCGTGCCTCAGGCAGGGATGCCCGGGAGCTCGAACTGGCTGGGCAGCTCCGGGAGGAAGTCGCTCAGCGGCGGGAGCTGCGGCAGCGTGGGGGCGTCCGGGAGACCCGGGACCTCGACGCCGTTGAAGGTGTTGCCCTGGCCGTTGCCCTGCCCGATGACGTTGCCGGTGTCGACCCCGATGTTGCTGCCCTTGGAGGTGACGTTGTTGTTCTCGTCGACCTCCGACTGGGCGGAGGCGAACGGGGCAGCGACCATCAGGCCGGCGGCGACGCCGACGGTGACGACGCCCATCTTCTTCAGCACGAGAACTCCTAAAGGTCTGTCGGGGGAACAGGCGGTGGGCCGGAGAGCTGAGGAGCGCGGCACCGACGCCTCGGATGGCTCAACGAGGCTGTGACGTCCTCGTGATCTCGAACTGCGGGATCGTCCCCGATCGGGGGATGTCCCTGCGGGAACTCCCGGCCGAGGAGTACGACGGCCCGGCCACCGAGAACGGTGACCGGGCCGCCGGGAACCTCGGGTCGAGGCTCAGGGGACGTCGAAGATCACCGGGTCGACCGGCGCCTCGGGGGCCTCGGGCGCCTGGGCGTCCGGCGTGGGCACCTCGGCCTCCTCGCCCAGCACGCTCACGGCGACGTTGTTGCCGCTGAGGTTGCCGTTGAGGATGTCGTTGCAGACGATGTTGAGGGCGTTGGCGCCACCCACCGGGGCCTGGACGAGGGCGTTGCCGAGGAACGAGTCGCCCTCGATGCCGCCGTTGGCCTCGGCCGAGCCGCCGGTGACGTTGCAGTCCGAGCTGTCGCTGCCGTGCGAGCCGTGGTCCGAGTCGTGGCCCGACTCGTGGCCCGACTCGTGGCCCGACTCGTGGGCGGAGGCGAACGGGGCGGCGACCATCAGGCCGGCGGCGACGCCGACGGTGACGACGCCCATCTTCTTCAGCACATGAACTCCAGGTGTGTCGGGGAGCGGGGTGGGCGGCTTGGCTGGGGAGCACTTCGCCCACGGTCCGAACGGCCCAACGACGACGTGACGGCGGCGTTACCTCTCGCGGCGCGAACCCCCCGAACGTGGCATGGAGTTCGAGGCCGCGGCGGCCGAGACGCACGAAGGCCCGGCCACCGATCGGTGGCCGGGCCTTCGCGTGGTCCTGGTGGTGTCCTCCGCGGCGAGTGCCGTCGGAGGATCACCGAGCTCAGATGGGCAGTGCGCCGCCGAGCACGCTCACGGCGACGTTGTTGCCGCTGAGGTTGTCGTTGAGGATGTCGTTGCAGACGATGTTGGCGACGTTGGCGCCGCCGACCGGGGCCTGCACGAGGGCGTTGCCCAGGAACGAGTCGCCGTCGATGCCGCCGTTGGCCTCGGCCGAGCCGCCGGTGACGTTGCAGTCCGAGCTGTCGCTGCCGCGCGAGCCGTGGTCCGAGCCGTGGTCGGAGTCGTGGCCCGACTCGTGGGCGGAGGCGAACGGGGCGGCGACCATGAGGCCGGCGGTGACGCCGAAGGTGATGACGCCGAGCTTCTTGAGCATGGGAACTCCTGGTGGTGTCGGGGGAGCAGGGACGGCGCCGACCGGATGAGCACCACCCGGCACCGCGACTCACACGGCTCAACGAGGACGCCGCGCTGCTGCTACGTGCGGATGCGCCATTACCCCCGAATGGGGGCTCAATTTCCTGTAACGCCCGGAAACGCACGAAGGCCCGGCCACCGGGAACCGGTGACCGGGCTCGCGCGTGCCGTCCTCGGGGGGACGGCCGGGGTCTCAGGAGGTCGGGACCTCGGGGAGCTCGATGGGGAGCTCGGGGAGCTCCGGCGCCCCGGGCAGCCCGGCGATGTCGACGGCGACGTTGTTGCCGCTGGCGTTGCCGTTGAGAATGTCGTTGCAGACGATGTTGAGGGCGTTGGCGCCACCCACCGGGGCCTGCGCGAGCAGGTTGCCGGCGAGCGCGTCGCCCTCGATGCCGCCGTTGGCTTCGGCCGAGCCGCCGGTGACGTTGCAGTCCGAGCTGTCGCTGCCGCGCGAGCCGTGGTCCGAGCCGTGGTCGGAGTCGTGGCCCGACTCGTGGGCGGAGGCGAACGGGGCGGCGACCATGAGGCCGGCGGCGACGCCGACGGTGACGACGCCCATCTTCTTCAGCACGAGAACTCCTGGATGATGTCGGGGGAGCGGCGGCATCGTCCGAGTGCATGACGACGCCTCGAACGGCCCAACGAACTCCCACGACCGCGGCAACGACCCGCGCGGCTGATTCCCCCGAATGGGCGTGTCACGGGGGGAACTCCCTGAACGGACGAAGGCCCGGCCACCGAGACGGTGGCCGGGCCTTTCGCGTGGTCCCGAGGCGTCCGGCGAGCGGACGCCGTCAGTGCCTCATGCCGTGCCTCAGAGGACGTCCAGGGCGACGTTGTTGCCGCTGAGGTTGTCGTTGAGGATGTCGTTGCAGACGATGTTGGCGACGTTGGCGCCGCCGACCGGGGCCTGCACGAGGGCGTTGCCCAGGAACGAGTCGCCGTCGATGCCGCCGTTGGCTTCGGCCGAGCCGCCGGTGACGTTGCAGTCCGAGCTGTCGGAGCCGCGGTGCCCGTCGTCGTCGCCGTGGCCGTGGCCCGACTCGGTGGCGGACGCGAACGGGGCGGCGACCATGAGCCCGGCGGCGACGCCGACGGTGACGACGCCCATCTTCTTCAGCACGAGAACTCCTGTGGTTGTCGGGGGAGCGAGCGCACGACGGGTGCCGGGCGCGCGTCTGGTGGATCAACGAGCGCGGGGCGTGCCCGCAACGTCGCGGTGCGCGGTCGACACGATCGAGTGACGACCGTCGGGGGCCGGACGGACCCCGGACACACGAGAGCCCGGCCACCGATCGGATGGCCGGGCTCTCGTGACGTGTGCGACGCGTCAGGCGCCGCCGATCTCCTCGGCGTCCGGCACGCCGTTGCCGTCGATGTCCTCCGGGTCGACGACGGAGTCCTCGTCCTCGTCGGCCTCCTCGTCGTCGGCGCTGAGCACGCTGACGGCGACGTTGTTGCCGCTGAGGTTGTCGTTGAGGATGTCGTTGCAGACGATGTTGCCGAGGTTGGCCCCACCGATCGGCGCCTGCGCGAGGGCGTTGCCCAGGAACGAGTCGCCGCTGATGCCGCCGTTGGCCTCGGCCGAGCCGCCGGTGACGTTGCAGTCCGAGCCGCCGCCCTTGTGCTCACCCTTGTGCTCGCCGTGGTGGCCGCCGTGCTCGTGGCCGTGGCCCCCGTGCTCGGGCGCCTCGCCCGCCGAGGCGAGCGGCGCGGCGGCGAGCAGGCCGGCGGTGATGCCGACGGTGACGATGCCGAACTTCTTGAACACTGGTCCCCCAGGGAGATTCGTCGTGCTGCAGTGGTCGTTCAGGTGGCGGACGGGGTCGCCGGTCCGCCGGGGGTGGGCCGCACGTCAGTGCGGTCCCACCCGCGCGAAGGCCTCTTAGAGCAGGCCGCCGGCGATGTCGACGGCGACGTTGTTGCCGCTGGCGTTGCCGTTGAGAATGTCGTTGCAGACGATGTTGAGGGCGTTGGCGCCACCCACCGGGGCCTGCGCGAGCAGGTTGCCGGCGAGGGCGTCGCCGTCGATGCCGCCGTTGGCCTCGGCCGAGCCGCCGGTGACGTTGCAGGACCCGGAGTCCTCGTGCCCGCCGCCGTGGCCGTGGCCGCCCTCGGACGCGGAGGCGAACGGCGCGGCAACCATGAGGCCCGCGGCCACACCGACGGTCACGACACCCAGCTTCTTGATCACATGAACTCCTCGAAGAACTTGTCGGGGGAGCGGGACGCACCGGCTGGACCGCCCGGCCGGAGCCGGCAGGACGCGGACGGTGTGTCCCCCAGGAGTCACCGCCCCGGGCTTGATCGGCCCCGGGGGTGACGCCAGGGGTTCCAACGAGGTGGTCACGAGACGGTTACGCAGCGGATCGAGAACGGCCACTTCTGTCACGTTGTGTGGTTGCACTGCGCTGATCACCTCCACGGGCGACCGACTGTTCAGGGCTCGGGATATGCCCCGAACGGACCAACGGCGCCGCCGCGGGTGAAGTGGGCAGGGCCCCCGTCACCACATCGGGGCCCGTCCCGTCATCAGATCCACCGACGCTCTGGGTGACCCACCACTCGGACCCCTCTGCGCCGGACGTGCGCGACGATGTGCGCCGCACACAGGACTTCGGAGAGGCGGTGGGCGTGGGTCAGGCCCTGAGGGAGCTCGTGGACGAC
The DNA here is from genome assembly GCF_036044095.1 of Actinomycetospora sp. NBC_00405. Lineage (NCBI taxonomy): Bacteria > Bacillati > Actinomycetota > Actinomycetes > Pseudonocardiales > Pseudonocardiaceae > Actinomycetospora > Actinomycetospora sp. NBC_00405. The sequence continues at coordinate 3,469,874 of NZ_CP107938.1, read as the reverse complement.
GTGCTCGATCTCGAGCGCATCGAGCGCGACATCTTCCGGGGCCGCAGCCCCCGGGAGTCGTTGTTGCGGGTTTTCGGCGGCCAGGTGGCGGGGCAGGCGATGGTCGCGGCAGGCCGCACCGTGGACGACGACCGCGGGGTGCACTCGTTGCACGGGTACTTCCTGCGGCCCGGGGACCCGTTCGCCCCGATCGTCTACGAGGTGGACCGCACCCGCGACGGGCGTTCGTTCACCACGCGCCGGGTCACCGCCGTCCAGCACGGCGAGACGATCTTCACGATGTCGGCGTCGTTCCAGCGTCCGGAGCAGGGCGTGGAGCACCAGGCGCCGATGCCGGAGACGCCCGGCCCCGATGGGCTGCACCGTCGCGACATGCCGCCGGTGCCGGCGGACCGCCCGGCCTGGACGACGACGGGCAAGGCGCTGGTGTGGCCGCTCGACGTCCGGTACGTCGATCACTCGCCCTGGGACGAGACCGCGGACCGCGATCCGACCAACCGCGTGTGGGTGCGCGCCGACGGCGAGCTGCCCGGCCCCGACTCGCCCTACGGCCGGCTGCTGCACGTCTGCGTCCTCACCTACGCCAGCGACCTCACCCTGCTCGAGGCGGCGGTGTTCCCGCACGTCGTCGGCGGCGCGGCCTCCGGCGAGGTCAGCCTGGCGAGCCTCGACCACGCCGTCTGGTTCCACCGCCCGTTCCGGGCCGACGAGTGGCTGCTCTACGTGCAGGAGTCGCCCAGCGCCGGCGGCGGCCGCGGTCTGGCGGCCGGGCGCTTCTACACGCGCGACGGGGTGCTCGTGGCCTCCGTCGTGCAGGAGGGGCTCATCCGGCGCCGGTCGTAGCGCCCGCCGTCGGTCCCGCCGTCGGACCCGTCGCCCCGGGTGTGGTCGACGGAGAGGAAGGCCCCGGTGGCCCGGTCCAGGCCGAGCTCCTCGGCGATCTCGCGGCGGCAGCCCTCGGCGGGCGACTCGCCCTCCTCGACCACGCCGCCGGGCACGTCCCAGCCGGGCTTGTCGGTGGGGTGCACGAGCAGCACCCGCCCGGCGCGGCGGCGACCCGTCAGGCGGGCACCGTCTCGGGCGAGTCCTCGCGCTGCGACGCCTCCTCCGGTGTCGGCGTGGCCGCGGCGTCGGCGGCCCGGCCGAAGAACTCGAAGTCGGTCGGGTCGAACCGCCGGGTCTCCCACCAGTACCGGACGGTGAAGCCCGGCCAGATCGTGCGGTTCACCCCGGCGGCGTCGAGGTACCAGCTCGTGCATCCGCCGCGGGTCCAGATGCCCTTGTCGAGGCGTCGCTGGACGGCGGCGTTGGACCGCTGCTGGACCTCCGCGCGGACGTCGAGCCCGCCCATCCCCATCGCGTGGACCGTGTCGATCGCCCGGGCGACGTAGCGCGTCTGGCACTCGATCATGAAGACGACGGAGTTGTGGCCGAGCCCGGTGTTGGGGCCGAGCAGGAAGAACATGTTCGGGAAGTCGGTGACGGTCAGGCCGAGGTGCGTCGCCATCCCGTCCTGCGCCCAGACGTCCCGCAGCGTGCGCCCGCCGCGCCCGGTGATCTCGAGGGCGTCGAAGGCGTCGGTGACGTGGAATCCGGTGCCGTAGATGATGACGTCGACGTCCCGCTCGGTGCCGTCGCCGTCGACAATTGACGACGCCCGGACCTCGCGGACGCCGGCGGTGACGACGTCGACGTCGGGGCGGTTCAGCGTGGGGTAGTAGTCGTTGGAGACCAGCACCCGCTTGCAGCCGATCGAGTAGTCGGGCGTCAGCTTCGCGACGAGCTCGGGGTCGTCGATCTGGCGCTCGATGTTCTTGGTGGCCAGCCACTCGACGGGCCGCAGGGCCGCGGGGTTCGAGTTGAACCCGAGGGCGCGCGACTCGAGCGCCGCGTACATCACCGACCGGTACGCCCGGTGGACCCGCGGGTGGCGGGCGAAGAAGCGCCTGCGGCCCTCCGGGAGCGGCTTGTCGTTCTTGGGCAGGACCCAGGCCGGGGTGCGCTGGTAGAGCTGCACCTCCGCCGCGACGCCGGCGATCTGCGGCACGAACTGGATCGCGCTGGCCCCGGTGCCGATGACCGCGACCTTCTTCCCGCGCAGGTCGACGTCGTGGTCCCACCGCGCGGAGTGGAAGGAGGGACCGTCGAACGAGGCGGCTCCGGGCAGGTCGGGCGTCTTCGGCAGGTGCAGGGCGCCGACGCCGTGGACGAGGAAGCGGGCCTGCCAGCTCCGTCCGCCGCGGGTGTGCACCGTCCAGGTGCGGCTCTGCTCGTCCCACGTCGCGCCGGTCATCTCCTGGCCGAAGCGCACGTGGCGGCGCAGGTCCTCGGCGTCGGCCACCCGCTCGAGGTACTCGCGGATCTCCGGCTGGGGCGAGTAGGACCGCGACCAGTCGGGGTTCGGGACGCTCGAGAGCGAGTACATGTGCGACGGGATGTCGCACGCGCACCCGGGATAGGTGTTGTCGCGCCAGGTGCCCCCGAGCGCGTCGGACTTCTCGAGCAGCACGACGTCGGTGATGCCGGCGCGGCGCAGCGCGAGCAGCTGACCGAGGCCCGCGAACCCCGAGCCGACGACGAGGACCTCGTGGACGCGCTCGGCCGTCCCGTTCGCGGACGTCTCAGGCGCTGACACGGCCGGCGTCCTCCTGCGGGATCACGGTGGTGGTCGGGGCCTCGGCGGCGGGCACGGCGAGCAGCCCCGCGATGTGGGCGGCGACCTCGGTGCTGCGCTCGAGGTTGATCATGTGTCCGGCGCCGGGGAGCAGGACGATCCGGGCGTCGGGCAGCGCGTCGGCGATGTCGCGGGCGCGCTGCTGGGGGCAGAGCCGGTCGTGGTCGCCGACCAGCACCACCACGGGGATGCCGCGCAGCGCGGCCAGCGAGCCCCGGCGCCGGTGCTCGCCGATCGACGCGCGGAAGGCGGCGACGCTCGGCGGGTGCGCGGCGAGCGCCTGCTCGGCGACGGAGAGGACGTCGTCGCGGCGGGCGTGGCGTCCGAACACCAGCGCCCGGACGCCCGGGGCCAGCAGCGACGCCCGCACCCGGGGCGCGTGCTCGCGGGAGCGGCCGACGGTGCCGATCTCCCGCGGCGGGGCGCGGTGCCCGAGCCGGGCGGTGAGCGGGACGAGGACGTGCTCCCCGCGGGCGACCAGCCGGCCGCGCCGCCCGGGGAGCCCGAGGGTCAGCTCGTCCATCTCGTCGCTGGCGGTCGCCACGAAGGCCACGGAGGCGACCCGGTCGGCGACCAGCCGGGGGTGTCGCTCGGCCAGCGCCATGAGGGTCATCCCGCCCATGGAGTGCCCGGCGAGCACCAGCGGGCCCTCGGGCACGCGCTCGGCGATCAGCGCGGCGAGGTCGTCGGCGGCGCGTCCCACCGTCGCGGTGCCCTCGGCGGCCGCGTCGGACCCGCCGTGCCCGCGGTGGTCGTAGCGCAGGATGCGCCCGGTGAACCCGGTGCGGCGCAGGTCGTCCACCACCCGGTCCCACGTCCGCAGGTCCTGCGACCAGCCGTGGACGAGCACGAGCGTCGGGCCCCCGGTGCCGTCCCCGGAGTCGCCGACGCGCAACTGCGCACCGTCGGGCGTGGTGAACCGGTCGACCTGTTCGCGCAGCACCGCGCTCTCCTCTTCTCCTCGCCCGGATCCCCCGTGTCGGATCAGCCCTCGGACAGGAGGAACGACCGGCGCCACCAGGTCATGCCCGGACGGCCGACGAGTCCCGCCTCCGTGAGGAACGGCATGATCTTCTCGCCGGCCCACCGGATCATCTCGCGGTGGTGGGGGTTGGCCAGCGCGGCGCGGCGGCCTTCCTTCGGGTCGATGCCGACGGCCGCGTAGACCTTCGGGTTGATCAGGCTGCGCACCACGAACATCGAGATGAACGCGACGATGAAGCGCTGGTAGGCCTTCTCGCGCGGCGAGAGCTGCGCCATGCCGCGGGTGACCTCGTCGCGGGCGAAGGAGACGTGGCGCGCCTCCTCCATGATGTGGATGCGGTTGACCTGGCGCATCAGCGGCTGGACGCGCTCGTCGTTCGCCTGCTCGCGCTGCAGGCGGTCGAGCACCTCCTCGGCGACGAGGATCGCGCCGTAGGACGCCGGGCCCCAGCTGACGACGGAGAAGAGCTTGCCGAGCTGGCGGATCGACTCCCGCGGCCCGTAGGGCTCGACGCCGGCCGCGTCGACCATGCGCGCGAACATCTGGGAGTGGCGGCACTCGTCGGCCACCTCGGTGAGCGCGTACTGCGCGCGGGGCGACGTCGGGTCCTCGGCGTAGAAGTCCTTGAGCAGGCGCTGCATGAGCAGGACCTCGAACCACAGGCCCACCGAGGCGACGCTGCAGGCCTCGTGCTTGCCGAGCTCGACGCGCTGCTCGGGGGTGAGGCGCTCCCAGAGCTCGGTGCCGTAGAGGGAGACGCGGTGCTCGGGCACCCAGATAGCGTCCGGCACGAGCGGGGCGTCCCAGTCGATGTCGACCGCGGGGTCGTAGGACTTCTTCGCCGACGACTTCAGGAGCCGTTCCGCGGTCTGGTGCCGGTCGGCCGTGGGCGCACTCATGGCTGGGTCCTCCTGCTCGCCGTGGAGCGGACTCCGGGTATCACGCACCTGGTGTACGTCTTACCGCTGGTAACTGTAACTGGTGGTAGCGTGCGGACCCGTGCCGGACGATGTCAAGCCGAACCGCTCGGGTCCCACCCCTCCGCGTGACGGACGTCGCACGCGGTGGGAGAAGCACCGGACGCAGCGCCGCGCCGAGTTCGTCGAGGCCGCGATGCGCGTCCTCGCGGACGTGGGGCCGGACTTCGGGATCGAGCAGGTCGCCGTCGAGGCGGGCGTCACCAAGCCCGTGCTCTACCGGCACTTCTCCGACAAGGCCGACCTCGTCGAGGCCATGGGCGAGCGCGCCACGGAGATCCTGCTCGACCGGTTGATCCCCGCGCTGAACAGCGAGGAGGCGCCGCTCCCGCGCATCCGCAAGTCGATCGACGCGTTCTTCGGGACGCTCGACGAGTACCCGAACCTCTACTGGGTGCTGGCGCGCCACACCCCGATCGACGGGCGCGGCTCCGACGTCGTCCGCGAGGACAAGGAGATCATCGCCACGGCGCTGTCGGCGCTGCTCGGCGACTACCTGCGGTCCTTCGGGCTCGACTCCGGGCCCGCCGAGCCGTGGGCGTACGGCGTGGTCGGCTTCGTCCAGAACGCGGCGGAGTGGTGGCTCGAGCGGCGCTCGATGAGCCGCGAGAGCGTCACCGAGTACCTCACGTTGCTGGTGTGGGCGGCGATCGACGGGTTCGCCCGTCAGCACGACGTCCTCATCGACCCCAATGCGCCCCTGGCCATCAACAAGGTCATCCAGTTGCACGCGGGAGACGTGCGGGCCCCGGCCAGGCGGCCGGGGGAGTCAGGCGGCCCGAGCGGCGGCCGAGCGAGTACCGATCGAGCAGTGAGGAGCCCGGAGCGATGACGCCGGAGGCAACACCCGCGCACGACCACGACGAGGACGGCTACGCCGGGCCCGCGACCCTCGAGGTCGACGGCACGGAGTACGACGTGCACGTCACCCTGCTCGGGCACTTCGAGCCCCTCGACGGGCGATTCCACTGGTACGGCCGCGTGGCCGTGCACGCCGAGCTGCATGCGGCCCTCGACGGCCGCAAGCGCCCCACGCGGGTCACGACGCCCGTGGGCGCCGCGGACGGCGAGCTCTCCGACGTCGACCCGTGGGGCCGCTACCGGATCGCCGGCGTCTCGACGCCGCCGTTCCCCGTCGGTTCGGAGGACACGCCCGCCGAGATCGCCGGGGTGCGCTGATGGCGCCCGGCGAGGCGGGCCGCGCGGTCGCGGAGCAGGTCTGCGACCCCGCCACCGTCCGCTCGCTCGCCACCCCGGAGCGCGCCGTGCGCGTCATCGGCGGCCTGATCGGCGACCGGGTGACCTTCGGCCCGGTGCCCGCCGGCCCGCACCACATGGCCACCGCCTACGCCGAGGGCGCCGTCGGCCGGCTGACGGCGCGCCGCGAGGGCGACCAGCTCGTGGTGGTCCGGGTCCCGGTGTCGCTCGACCTCACGGTCGTCATCGGCACCCGCAGGATCCCCGCCGACGTCGAGCTCCTCGTGCGCGTCGGCCTCGTCGCACGGGCGGCGCCGGACGCCGTGGAGATCGACGTCGAGCCGGTCCGGGACGAGGACATCGACGCCGACATCCGCACCAGCGGCGTCGGCGGCGTGTTCCTGCGCCGCCTCGGCGACCTCGACACCGAGATCCGCCACCACGTCGGCGTCTACGTCTCCACCGTGCTGGCCACGCCCGAGGCCGTCGCGGAGTGCCGCATCCCCCTGTGAGCCCCGCCCCGTGAGCGATGTTCCCGGCCATGGCCGCGAACATCGCTCACGGGGTCAGCGGGGGCGCGAGAGCTCGATGAAGTGGTCGCGGTCGACGACCTTGACCCGCGGCCGGCCGTGGGGCTCGCCGCGCCCGCGCTCGTGGGCGTCGATGGCCTCCCAACCCTCCTGGTCGACGAGGTCGGGGCAGCGCTCGCGCAGCCAGGCCTCGACGGCGTCGTGGTGGTCGTCGGCCTGCTCGATCGGCGCGCGCTCGGCGAGGTCGGCGAGCAGGTGGCGGACGGTCTCGTTGGCGTCCTTCTTGTTGGTGCCGATGATCCCGGTGGGCCCGCGCTTGATCCACCCGACGACGTACTCGCGGTCGTGCCCGTCGACGCGGCCCTCGGTGTGGGGCACGGTGCCGCTGTCGTCGTCGAAGGGCAGACCGGGCAGGGCGACCCCCCGGTAGCCCACGGCACGCAGGACGAGTCCGGTCGTGACGGTCTCGCGCTCGCCGGTGTCGACGGCGCGGGTGCGCCCGTCCTCGCCGGTCTCGAGGCGGTTGATCCCCAGCACGATCTCCTCGACCCGGCCGTCGCCGCGGATCTCGACGGGCGAGCGCAGGAACCGGAACTCCATGCGGTGCTTGGCGTCGGGATCGGGGCCCTTCTGCGCCCAGCCGCTGAACAGCTCGAGGTTGCGGCGCGCACCCTTCGTCAGCGTGTCGTCGTCGGCGATCCCGGGCGGGGCCTGCTCGGGGTCGACGACGACGGTGAGGTCGGCGATGTCGTCGAGCTCGCGCAGCTCGGTGGTGGTGAACGCGGCCTCGCGCACGCTGCGGCGCCCGCAGATCAGCGTCTCGCGCACCCCCGAGGCGACGAAGGCCTGGAGGGCGTGGTCGGCGGTGTCGGTGGCGCGCAGGTCGGCCTCGGGCAGCAGCAGCATCCGCGCCACGTCCAGGGCGACGTTGCCGGCGCCGATCACCACCGCGCGCTCGGAATCGAGCCGCGGGTCGAGGGCGGCGTGGTCGGGGTGGCCGTTGTACCAACCGACGAAGTCGACCGAGGCGATGCTGCCGGGCAGGTCCTCGCCGGGGATCCCGAGCCGGCGCTCGGTCTGCGAGCCCACCGCGTAGACGATCGCGTCGTAGCGCTCCAGGAGCTCGTCGCGGGTGATCACCCCGCCGCTCTCCCCGCTCGAGCGGAGCTCCTCGGGATCCCCCAGGTGCACGTGTCCGAAGAACCGGAACTCCTCGCGGCGGGCGGTCTTGTCGTACTGCGCGCTCACCGACTTGATCTTCGGGTGGTCCGGGGCGACGCCCAGCCGCACCAGGCCCCACGGGGTGGCCAACCGGTCGAACATGTCCACCCGGACGTCGAGCCCACCGCAAGTTCCCGCGTCGAGCAACGCGGCCGCGGCGTAGAACCCCGACGGCCCGGAACCGACGACGGCGACGTGGTGGGGTCGCGTCGTGTGATTCTCCACCAGAACATCGTGGCCCACCCGGACCTGCCGCGCACCCGTCTGCCGGAACGGTCGGAACCGGGTGTGCGGCGCCACACCGCGGCCGGACACGCCGACGGACGAGTGATCCCGAGCCGGGGCGTGGCCCGAGCCGTCCTCGGTCGAGGCATCACTCCATGGGATCATCGAGCGCGAGAATGCCGCGTCACCAGGGCTAACGTCGCTCGTGATGATCAGCGACGAGGTCGGGGCCCGGCACGGTGCCCACGAGGACCGAGCCGGAACCAGCGTGTCGTGGCGCCGCGGCGTCGACGTGCTCGACGACTACGCCGGTGGTGGCGTCCTGTCCGAGGAACTGGCCGACGATCTCGTCAACGACCTCGTCGGGCTCGTCGGCGGCGCGCGGCCCCGTCGCTCGCGCCGGGGACCGCACACCGGGTCGCGGCCCGGCCCCCAGCCCAGCCGCCCGGCGGTCACGCCGCCCGCGCACCGCCCCCGGCTCACGCTGGTGCGCGGCAGCGCCTGAGCGCTACTCCTTGACGGCCACCAGCACGAGGTAGTGCAGCTCGGCGCCGGCCATCGACAGGCGGTGCCGGAAGGTGCGCCGGACGACGGTGCGCGAGGGGTGCTCGGAGCCCTCGGTCGCGGCGAGCATGGCCTCGACGTCCGTCGCGTCCTGGCCGGCGTCGCCGCCGGCGAGGGTCAGGGCGAGGAACGAGCCGGGCGGGAACGCGTCCCACAGCTGGGCGAGGGCGTCGACCGGGACGTGACCCTCGCCGACGGCGCCCGCGGCGACCAGCGCGGTCAGCCCCTCGTCGCGCACCAGCTGCCTGACCTCGTCGACGTCGAGCCGCTCGCCCACGAGGTAGTGCGCGTAGAGGCCGGGACGGTCGCGGTGCGCGGCGTCGCGGGCCTCCGACACACCGTCCGCGCCGGCCACCACGGTGACGCCGCGGGCGCGGAGCTCCTCGCCGACCACGCCGTTGCCGGCGCCGAGGTCGAAGGCGCGCAGGTCGTCGACCGACGCCCCCGACGCGGCGACGGCCTCGGCGAGCGCGGTCGCGACGGTGGCGGGCGACGCGCACTGCAGCCGGTGCTGGACGACCTCCTCGTAGAGGCCGGGCACCGAGTACACCCGCGCATAGTCGTGCAGGACGAGGCGCTCGTCCGTGCCGTCGGCGTGGTGGAGGACGAACTCCTCCTGGGCCTGGCGGCGTCCCGGGGTCGTGTCGAGCTCGACGGTCCAACCGGCCGCCGGCTCCTTCGCTGTGGCCATGGCGGTCATCATGCCCGGCCGCCGCGGCCCGGACCGGGGCCTCGCCTGTGGCGAACGTCCCGGTCCGCGCGCTGTGGCCCGGATCCCGCTCTGTTCCCTCCGGCGTCACCGGTCGGTCACGCTCGGTGCGTCAGGCACGCGTCGACGTCGTCGCGGCTCGCCCACCCGCCCCGGGTCCGTCCGGTCGACGGTCCGGCAGGGAGGTCGTCATGAGTGCTGTGCCCGCCCACTCTCCCGTCGCCGCGCTGCTGCGCCCGGGGACGCACCCGCGTGCGGTCGCGGTGGACGCCGCCGACCGGGAGCACGCCGTCACGGTCGTCGCGCACCTCCTCCACGCCGAGTGCGAGCAGTGGAGCTGGACGACGCATCACCCCGACACCCACCGCCCCGAGGCGCTGCGCATCGTCGGTGCCCTGACCCGAGAGGGGTGGGCACCCCGCTCGGCCGCGTGAGCGGACGCGAGTGGGCGCGTGCGACTCCCCGATCGGCCGGTAGATTGCTGCTCCGATCGGCTCAACGGAGCCTGGAGGGGTGGGCATGGCCATCGAGGTGGACGGCGTCTCCGTCAAGGAGACGTCCCGGGGTTCGGGGGCCGCGTGGCGGTGGAGCTCGGTGGGACCGAGCCCGATCGACTACGAGATCCAGTGGGTCGAGAACAAGGACACGTTCCTGTACTCGACGCGTGTGCGCCCGGGCGGCTGGAACGTCTCCCAGCTCGACCCGAACACGTGGGTCGGCGACGGGACGATCGAGGGCGCCCGGGAGATGGTCGAGCGGGGCCTGCCGACGCTGCCGCACTGAGGCACGCGTAGGCCGTCAGCAGAAGCGAACGGCACTTTCGCTCCGTCGGACGGAGCGAAAGTGCCGTTCGTTCTCGTCGCGGGGCCTCAGCTGCCGCCGAGCACCCCGGCGTCACCGAGCTTCGCCATGACGGCGTTGGGGCCGTCGAACTGGTCCTTGTCGAGACCCTTGAGGGTGTCGACGAGCTGCTGGTCGGCCCCGTTCGAGGAGGCGTGGTCGGCCAGCTCCTGCGGCCCGCCCGGGTACTGGAACCCGGCGAGCGTCTTCTGCACCTGCGTGACGTCGTAACCCATGCCGGCGGTTAGCCGACCGCCCGTCGCTCGAACCGTCCCTCAACGCCCGAACCGTCCGGTGCGCGACACTCCCGGCCGTGGCGCCCCCGTTCCCGGCCGTGGTGTTCGATCTCGACGGCACCCTCACCGTGCCCGGGACGACGCGCCCGGCCCCCGGGGTGATCGCGCTCGTCGAGGCCCTGCACGCGCGGGACGTGCCGCTCGCCGTCGCGACGTCGGCGTCGGTGGCGCTCGCCCGCCGGGTGCTCGCCGGGCTCGGGGTCCTCGCGTGCTTCACCGAGGTCGCGGGACGCGGGGCCGACGGTGTGTACGCGGGCAAGGACGCCGTGGTCGGCGAGGCGCTGCTCGGGCTCGGGATCACGGCGGCCGAGCCGGGCACGCCGATGCTGGGCGACAGCCCCGCCGACCTCGACGCCGCCGTCGCGCACGACCTGGTGCCCGTCGGCGTGGCCTGGGGCGGGTCGCGGGCCGACACGCTGCACGCCGCCGGGGCGCGCGCCGTGCTCGGGCACCCGGACGAGCTGTGGTCGTTGCGGGCATCCTGAGACCGTGCCCCGCTGGGTCCTGCACCTCGACCTCGACTCGTTCTTCGCGTCGGCCGAGCAGCTGACCCGTCCGACGCTGCGCGGGCGCCCGGTGCTCGTCGGCGGTCTGGGCCCGCGCGGGATCGTGGCCGGCGCGAGCGGCGAGGCCAAGGAGTGCGGGGCGCGCTCGGCGATGCCGATGGGCCAGGCCCGGCGGCTGTGCCCGCACGCCGTGGCGCTGCCCCCGCGCACCGCGCTCTACCGGGTGCTCTCCGAGCGCTTCTTCGGTGTCGTGCGGGCCTGGGCGCCGGTGCTCGAGCAGATCGCCTACGACGAGACCTTCGCCGAGCCCGAGGCCCTCGCCGACGCGGGTGCCGACGACGTGCGCGCGTTCGCCGAACGGCTGCGCGCCGAGGTCCGCGCCGTCACCGGGCTCGCGGTCTCGGTGGGCGCCGGGTCGGGCAAGCAGGTCGCGAAGATCGGGTCGGGCCTCGCCAAGCCGGACGGGGTGCACGTGGTGGCCCAGGGTGGCGAGCGGGCGCTGCTGGACCCGCTGCCGGTCCGCGCGCTCTGGGGCATCGGCCCGGTCGCGGAGACGACGCTGCACCGCTCCGGCGTCGACACGGTGGCCAAGCTCGCCGCGCTCGACCTCGCCGACGTCACCTCGCTGCTCGGGACGGCCGTCGGGACGGGCCTGCACCGCCTCGCGCGCGGCATCGACGACCGGCCGCTGGTCGAGCGCGGCGAGGCCAAGCAGGTGAGCGCGGAGACGACGTTCGACGCCGATCTCTCCGACCTCGGCGCCGTGCGCACCGCGGTCGCCGAGCTGGCCGAGGGCGCCCACCGCCGCCTGCTCGCCTCGCACCGCGCGGCGCGCACCGTCAGCGTCAAGATCCGGAGCTCGTCGTTCGGGACGACGAGCCGCGCCGAGACCCACGCAGTCGCAACGACCGACCTGGGCACGCTCACCGACACCGCCCAGCGCCTCGCGGTCGCCGCCCTGCCCGACGCCGGCGTGCGCCTCGTCGGCGTCTCGTTCTCCGGGCTCACCACGGCCGTGCAGGAGGCGCTGTTCCCGGAGACCCCGACGACACCCGCCCCCGTGCCGGAGGTGGCGCCCCTGCCGGAGCCCGAGCCGGAGCCCCGTCGCGAGTGGCGCACCGGCGACGACGTCACCCATCCCGAGCACGGGCACGGATGGGTGCAGGGCGCAGGCCACGGCCGCGTCACCCTGCGCTTCGAGACCGCGTCCTCGGGCCCGGGGCGGGCGATCACCTACGCCGCCGACGACCCGGCCCTGACCCGCGCGGATCCGGCGGCGAGCCTGGGCTGACGCTCACGCCTCCCGCGCCACCGCGGCCGCCACCAGCTGCCGCGCGATCGCCGAGCCCGCCCGGAGGGCCGCCGGCTCCGCCGCCACCGCGTGCGTCACCAGCGTGCCCTCGTGCACGACGAGCAGCTGCAGGGCCAGGCCGTCGGGGTCGGCGACCCCCGCCCGCCCGAGCTCGCGGACGAACAGCTCCCGCAGCCAGCGCTTCTCGTCGTCGATCACGGGGCGCCCGGGGTGGTCGGGCCGGTCGAGCTCGGCGAAGGCGTTGACGAACGCGCACCCCCGGCTCGCGTCGTCGACCCAGCCCTCGAGCACGGCGAACGGGGCCAGCGCCCGCCGCACGGGATCGGTCTCCGCCTCGACCGCCGCCACGACGCGCGCGCGCCACCGCTCGTCCCGGGCCCGCAGGTACGTGGCCACCAGCTCGTCCTTCGAGCCGAAGCGGTCGTAGAGGGTGCGCTTGGTGACGCCCGACTCGGCCGCGATCGTGTCGACGCCGATCGCGTGGATGCCGTGGCGGTAGAAGAGCGCCGAGGCCACCTCGAGGATGCGCCGCGCCCCGGGTGTCAGGCGCGGCCCCTCGCCCGTCGTCGTCATGCTCCGCCTCCTGCCGTTGTGTTCACCGAGCTGTGAACCTACTCTGCGTCGGAGTGGTTCACAGACCTGTGTAGGAGGATCGGTGGAGGACACCATGCTGGCCGCGGTGCTGACGGGCTTCGGCGGACCCGAGGTGCTGGAGCTGCGCACGGTCCCGGTGCCCCAGCCGGGCGCGGGGGAGGTGCTCGTGCGGGTGACGGCGGCGGCGCTCAACAACACCGACCTCTGGACCCGGCGCGGCGCCTACGGGCTCCCCGGCGACCCGGACGCCCTCGCGGGCTGGCGCGGCCCGGTGGACTTCCCGCGCATCCAGGGCGGCGACATCGCCGGCGAGATCGCGGCCGTGGGCGACGGCGTCGACCCCGGACGGGTCGGCCGGCGCGTCGTCGTCGACCCCGCGTTCTACGACGGCCCCGGCCCGGAGGCCGGCCCGATCGGCCTGCTCGGCAGCGAGGCCGACGGCGGGTTCGCGGGCTACGTCCTCGCGGCGGACGGGCGTGCCCACGACGTGACGGACTCGCCGCTGTCGGACGAGCAGCTCGCAGCGCTGCCGGTCGCCTACGGGACGGCGGCGGGGATGCTCGCGCGCGGCCGGATCGTCACGGGCGAGACGGTGTTCGTCACCGGGTCCTCGGGCGGGGTCGGCCTCGCGGCGGTCCAGCTCGCGTCGGCACGGGGCGCGCGCGTCGTGGCGCTCACCGCGGCCGGGAAGGAGGACGCCGTGCGCGAGGCGGGTGCCGCGGCCGTCGTGGTCCGCGGGCCGGACCCGCACGCCGTCGCCGAGGCCGTGCACGACGCCGCGGGCGGGGCGCTGGACGCCGTCGTCGACGTCGTCGGCGGTCCCCTGCTGCCGGCCCTGCTCGAGTACGTCCGCGACGGCGGGCGGTGGGTGGTGGCGGGCGCGCTGGGCGGTGCGTCAGTGAACCTGGACCTGCGCAGGCTCTACCTGCACAACGTGTCGCTCGTCGGCTCGTCGATGCACACGCCGACGCACTTCGCCGCGCTCGTCGACGACGCCGTCGCCGGGCGCGTCCGGCCCCGGATCGCGGCGTCGTACCCGCTGGCGTCGATCCACGCCGCGCAGGAGGAGTTCCGCCGCGGCGAGTACGTGGGGAAGATCGTCGTCACGCCGTGATCAACGGGGACTTCGTGCGCGTAGAAGCAGCGAACAGCGCGTTCGGTGCTCAGTGAGGTGCCAGCGCGAAGGCCGCCCGCAACTCGTCGACGAAGTCGCCGGGGACCTCGAGCGAGGCGAAGTGCCCGCCGGTGGGCAGCACGTTCCAGTGCCGGAGGTCGACGTAGCGGGCCTCCACCCAGGGGCGCGGATTCTTCACCATCTCGGCCGGGAACATCGAGACCGCGCTGGGCACAGTGACGGGCCTCGAGGTGTCGATGCCGCCGAAGCTCTCCCAGTACAGGCGCGCCGACGAGGCCCCGGACGCGGTGAGCCAGTAGATCGAGGCGTTGTCGAGCACGCGGTCGCGGGGTACGCCGCCGAAGCCGTCGCCGTCGGTCCAGGCCACGAACTTCTCGGCGATCCAGGCGAGCTGGCCCGCCGGCGAGTCGACGAGGCCGTAGCCGAGGGTCTGCGGCCGCGTGCGCTGCTGGCCCGAGTAGCCCGAGCCGACGCGGCGGAACTCGGCGGACTCGGCCAGCCAGCGCTGCTCGGTCTCCGAGAGGGTCGCGTCGTCGAACCCGTCCGGACGCGGGGCGAGCGGCATCGTCGTGTGCATCATGGCGACGCGGTCGGGGTGGCGGACGGCCAGCGCGGTGGTGACCATCGCGCCCCAGTCGCCGCCCTGGGCGAGGAAGCGCTCGTAGCCGAGGCGGGTCATGAGCTCGGCCCAGGCGTCGGCGATGCGGTCGACGCCCCAGCCGGGGCCGGTCGGCTTGTCGCTGAACCCGAAGCCGGGCAGCGACGGCGCGATCAGGTGGAAGGCGGGCAGCGAGTCGTCGCCGGGGTCGGTCAGGGCGTCGAGGACGTCCAGGACCTCGACCACCGAGCCGGGCCACCCGTGTGTGACGAGCAGTGGCTGTGCGTCACTTCTAGGTGACCGTACGTGGAGGAAATGGATTCCGAGACCATCGATCGCGGTGCGGAACTGACCCCGCCGGTTCAGCTCGTCCTCGACGCGACGCCACTCGTGCTCCTCGAGCCAGGCGCGGCACAGCTCGGCGACCGCGTCGAGGCCCAGCCCCTGGCCCGCGTCGGTCGCGGGCTCGGGCAGGCGCACGCGGCGGAGGCGTTCCTGCAGGTCAGTGAGCTGCTCGGGCGGCACGTCGAGCACGAACGGCACGATCTCGACGGAGGGATCCCCGGCGGGCACGGGTGCGTGGGTGGCCACGGGTCGGCACCGTAACCACACGACGCCCCCCTCGCTGGACGGCCGCGTAGGGCACCTCCGAACGCGTGGTGCGACGACACGCCGAAGGCTGGAGTTCGTGACCCGAACGAGCCAACTTCGCCCCGAGGTGTCACACCGGGCCTCATGGTGGCGATGCACGAGGTGGAGGTGATCAGCGTGATGAACGATCGGTCGGCGGCCCTGCTCGCCGCAGCAGTGGATCTGGACGAGTGTGACGGCTACGTGGTGCTGGTGTTCGATCCCGAGACGGGGGAGCTCGACGCCCACGGACCCTACGAAGGGGTCGAGGCCACCCTGCGCGCCGAGGAGATGCGGCGCGAGTTCGACAACGACGGCCTGCGCGACGTCGTCATCCGTCTCTCGCGCCTCCACCGGCCGCGCTGAGGGCCGTCCCGGTGCCGTGTCCCCCCACCGACACCGGGATGGTCCTCAGATCGAGGGGTACTCCTGCCGCCGGCGACGGAGAACGGCGATCATCGCCGTGATCGGCCACGACCGGCGGGAGGACGCATGGTGCAGGGACCCACGGTCCGGGAGGCCTCGCTGGAGGTGCTCCGGGCGCACGGGATGACCACGATCTTCGGCAACCCCGGGTCCACCGAGCTCCCCATGCTCTCCGAGCTCCCCGACGACTTCCGGTACGTCCTCGGGCTGCAGGAGGCGGCGGTCGTCGGCATGGCCGACGGCTACGCCCAGGCGCGCGGGCGTCCGACCCTGGTCAACCTGCACACCGCGCCCGGCGTCGGCAACGCGATGGGCGCCCTGGTCAACGCCTCCGCCAACGGGGCGCCGCTGGTGGTCACGGCCGGACAGCAGGTGCGGCCGATGATGAACCTCGAGGCCCTGCTGACGAACCCGGACGCGACGATGCTGCCGCGGCCCACGGTCAAGCTCTCCCTCGAGCCGGCCCGCCCGGCCGACGTCCCCGCCGTGCTCGCCCGCGCGATCCACGTCGCGACCAGCCCGCCGTGGGGCCCGGTGTTCGTGTCGATCCCGATGGACGACTGGGACGCCGTGCTCGACCCGGCCACCGAGGCGGCCGACCTCGTCGCCGGCCGCCGGGTCCACCAGCGCGCGGCCCCGGACCCGGCGGGGCTCGACGTCCTCGTCGAGGCCCTCGACGCCGCCCGCGCCCCGGCGCTCGTGGTCGGCGGCGACGTCGACGCCACCGGCGGCTTCCACGACGCCGTGGCGCTCGCCGAGCGGGTCGGCGCCGCGGTGTTCGCGCCGCCC
This sequence comes from Actinomycetospora sp. NBC_00405, assembly GCF_036044095.1. Taxonomy (NCBI): domain Bacteria; kingdom Bacillati; phylum Actinomycetota; class Actinomycetes; order Pseudonocardiales; family Pseudonocardiaceae; genus Actinomycetospora; species Actinomycetospora sp. NBC_00405. The sequence continues at coordinate 3,453,666 of NZ_CP107938.1, read as the reverse complement.
GTCGAGGGGCGCGTCGGCTTCCCCACCGACCACCCCCAGTTCCGGGGCCCGCTGCCGATGGCGATCGCGCCCGTGGCCGAGGCCCTCGAGCCCTTCGACGTCGTGCTCGTCGTCGGCGCGCCGGTGTTCCGCTACTACCCCTACGTGGCCGGCACGTTCCTGCCCGAGGGCACTCGCCTGCTGCACGTCACCGCCGACCACGACCAGGCCGCGCGGGCCCCGATGGGCGACGCGGTCGTCGCCGATCCCGCCCTCACGGTGCGCGCGCTGCTCGAGCGCGTGGGGCCGGGCCCGGCCGATCGGGCGGCGCCGCCGACCCGCCGGGCGCTCGAGGCGCCGCGCCCCGGCGGCGAGGGCCGGGTCTCGGCCGAGGAGCTCTTCACCGCCCTCGCCGAGGAGTGGCCGGACGGCGGTGTCCTGGTCAACGAGGCCCCCTCGCACCGGGCGACCCAGCAGGCGCGGCTGCCGATCACGCAGCCGGGCAGCTCGTACTTCACCACCTCGGGCGGGCTCGGCTTCGGTCTGCCGGCCGCGGTGGGCGTGGCGATCGCCGACCCCTCGCGTCCCGTGGTGGCCGTGCTCGGCGACGGCTCGCTGCAGTACGCGATCCAGTCGCTCGCCACCGCGGCGGCCCAGCAGGTGCCCGTGACGATCATCGTCCTGGACAACCGCGAGTACGCGATCCTCAAGTGGTTCGCCCAGCGCGAGCAGACCCCGAAGGTGCCGGGGCTCGACCTGCCCGCGATCGACCACCTCGCCCTGGCGCAGGGCTACGGGGTGCCGGCCGAGACGGTCGGGACGGTCGAGGAGTTCCGCGCCGCGGTGCGCCGGGGTGTCGCCGGTCCGGGGCCGCGCCTCGTCCACGTCCCGGTGCCGCCCGCGGCGGGCTGAGCCCGTCCGCTTGACCTCGACCGTCGTCGAGGTCGCACGGTGACGAGTCATGAGCATCACCGAGCACCGAGATCGACACGAGGTCCGTCGTACCCCGGGCGTAGCGTCGCGCGGGCGCCCTCCGAACGGTCCGGGGCGCGGGGGAGGACCACGCGTGAGCACGGAGACCACGACGCGGCCGTCGGCCGACGAGCAGACACCGGACGCCGCGCCCGCGGTCGAGGTGCGCGATCTCGTCAAGCGCTACGGCCGCAGCACCACGCCCGCGGTCCATGGGCTGAGCTTCGCGGTGCGCCGGGGGGAGGTGTTCGGGCTGCTCGGCCCGAACGGCGCCGGCAAGACCACGACGGTCGGCGTCCTGACGACGCGGGTCACCAAGACCTCGGGTCTCGCCACCGTCGCCGGCATCGACGTCGCGGCCAACCCCGTCGGGGCGCGCGCCGTGCTCGGCGTCGTGCCGCAGCGCCCGAACCTCGACCGCTCGCTCGACGCCCGGGGCAACCTCGTCTGGCACGCCGCCTACCACGGTGTCCCGCGGGCGCAGCGCGGTCGGCTGGCCGACGAGCTGCTCGAACGGATGGGGCTCGCGGAGAAGGCGAAGACCAACCCGGACGAGCTCTCCGGCGGCCAGGCCCAGCGCCTGATCATCGCGCGCGGTCTGATGCACGACCCGCAGGTGCTCTTCCTCGACGAGCCGTCGACGGGGCTCGACCCGCAGGCCCGCCTCTTCGTGCACGACCGCGTCACCGAGCTCGCGGCGTCCGGCGTCACGGTGGTGCTCACGACGCACGACATGGACGAGGCGGCCAAGCTCGCCGACCGCGTCGGCATCGTCGACCACGGCAAGCTGCTCGCGCTGGACACGCCGTCTGCGCTCGTGGCGGCCCTGCCCGGCGAGGCCACCATCGATCTCACGATCACCGGTGCCGACGTGGACGTGCTGATGGGGCGGCTGGGTGAGCTGCGCGGTGTGTCGAGCGTCGAGGACCTGTCCGGCGAGGCCGCGTCCGCCACGCACCTGCGGGTGGGGTGCGACGGCGAGGCCGGGGCCGCGCTCCCGTCGGTGCTCGCCGCGGTGGCCGACGCCGGCGCCGTGGTCTCGCAGGTGGAGCTCGGCGAGCCGACGCTCGAGGACGTCTTCATCGACCTGACGGGGAGGGGGCTGCGGTGAGCGCCCCGGTGAAGGTCGGGCCCGGGCAGGGCCGCGCGTTCCTCGGTGTCCTGGGCCGCGACCTCGCGGTCACGGGCAAGGAGTTCGGCAGCTTCATCAGCCAGGTGCTGATGCAGCCGTTCTTCCTGCTGTTCGTGTTCGGCGTGGTGCTGGGCCAGCTCGGCTACGTCACGCCGGGCTACGCGCAGCTGCTGCTGCCCGGGCTGCTGGCCCTCAACGCGTTCTTCGTGGCCGTGCAGGCCACGGCGATCCCGCTGGTGATCGACTTCTCGTACACCAAGGAGATCGAGGACCGCCTGCTCGCGCCGCTGTCCACGCGCCTCGTCGCGGTCGAGAAGATCGTGTTCGGGGCCTCGCGCGGCCTGTTCGGCTCGCTCGTGATGATCCCCGTCGGCTACATCGTGCTCGACGAGGTCAACTGGGTGCTCTCGGGCCTGCCGTTCGCGGCGGTGCTGCTGGTGCTCGGCTCGCTGGCCGGTGGGGCCGCGGGGCTGGTCCTGGGTACGCTGGTGTCGCCCAGGAAGATCAACGTGGTGTTCGCCCTGGTGATCACGCCGCTGCTGTTCACCGGGTCGACGCAGTTCCCGTTCCTGCAGCTGGAGAACCTGCGCTGGTTCCAGGTGATCTGCGCGCTCAACCCGATCACCTACGTCTCCGAGGGCCTGCGCGGCGCGCTGACGCCCGCGGTGCCGCACCTGCCGGGCTGGCTCTGCCTGCTGGCGCTCGTGGCCTCGTGCCTGCTCTTCGGGGCGGTCGGCATCCAGGGGTTCGTGCGCCGCGCGCTCGACTGATGGCGGGCGGGCTCGACGCCCTGCGGGGTCGGCTCGCGGCGGCGATGACCGCCCGGGGGTTCGCGGCGCAGGCGGCGGCTCTCGAGCGGCCCGTGGTGGGGACCGAGGGCCCGGACAGTGCGCTCCCGGTGCTCGCCCACCTCGACGACGCCGTGGCGCGGGCCGGCGAGGAGGTCGACGCCGACCTCGCCGGGCTCCTCGGTCCGCTCGCGGCGGCGGCGCGGTGGCAGCAGACCGCGGCGTACGTCGCGAGCCCGCCCGACGCGTCGTTCCTCGATCTCTACGCGCACGCCACGCTGGCGGCCGCCGAGGACGTCGCGCTGGGCCTGGTCCTGCTGGGCCCGGGCGTGCGGTACCCGCCGCACCACCACCCGGCCGAGGAGTTCTACCTGCCCGCGGGCGTGATCCGGTGGGTGCACGCGGCCGCCGCCGAGCCCGCGCCCGAGCCCGCCGGCGTCCTGGTCCACCACGAGTCCTGGCAGCCCCACGGGATGTGGACCGGCGACCGCCCCGTCCTGCTCGCCTACGTCTGGATCGGTGAGGTGGGGACGTCCGCGGCGTTCTGCTGAGGTCGTCGATTGTGGGGCCCCGCGCTCCGGGTAGGCCCGGGTCCATGCGACACCAGGAGTTCCTCGCCGGCGTCGCCACCCGAGGTGGCTTCGCCGAGACCGACGACGCGCGCCGGGCCGCCGACGCCGTGCTGGCCACACTGGCCGAGCACCTGCCCGGGGACGACCGCACCGCGCTCGTGGAGGCGTTGCCCAACCTGCTCGAGATCGAGTCCGGCGTCGACCGGGTGAACGGTGGCGGGGGCACGCCGACGGAGGCCGGCCTCGTCGACGAGGTCGCGCGCCGCAGCGGGTGGGCCCCCGAGCGCGCCCGCTACGCGTTGACCGCGGTGATCGGCCAGCTGGGCGCCGAGGACGCCGACCTGGGCGAGCGGATCGGCCGCGTCGTGCCCGCGGACCTGCGCGGCACCGGACCGACGCTCCCGCCCGACGCCGCGTCCGAGGCCGCCCAGGGCCGCCCCCAGCCGGTGGACGCCGACGAGCTCGCCCGGGAGCTGCAGCGCCTGCCCGAGTGGTCGGGCGACGTGAGCGGCATCGAACGGACCGTCGAGCTGCCGCCCGAGCGCCTCGACCTCGTCCTCGAACGCCTGCGGCGCGTCGAGAGCGAGCTCGGCGCCCGGCTGCGGATCCTCGACCGCACGCCCACCTCGGTGACCGTGCGCGCCCGCACCGAGAGCATGCAGGTGGTCGCCGAGATCGACCTCGACCTCGCCGCCCGTTTCGACGAGATCGTCGGCGCGATCGGCGCGGGGGGCTGATGCTTCGCACGTGAGTGATGTGGGTCGCCGTGGCGACCCAAATCACTCACATGGGCCGGAGGCCCCTCAGACCACCGAGAACCCTGGCGGGAGCGAGCCGCGACCGGTGAGGGCGTGCAGGAGCATCGGGCCGTGGCCGAGGCGCACGCCGGTGCGGGCGAGCACCGTGATCACCTGGGTCGTCGTGTGGGCACTGAACGCCACGTCGAGCCCGGTCGCGGTCGCGATGTCGTACCCGTGGACGACGAGCTCGATCGTGCGCGTCGGCACGTAGGACGCGACGCGCAGGCCACCGGCGATCGTCGTGATGAGCGCGTCCGGGTCGGCGGCGCGGGTCGCCGCGACGGCACGTTCGGCGAGCGTCGCGAACGCCGCGGCCGGGTCGTCGCCCAGCGCCACGCCCGCGTCGCGCCCGCGCTGCGCGACGGCAGCCTGGTCGATCCCCTCGCCGGTCATCGACGGCATCAGGGCGTAGTAGCCCTCGGGCGAGTCGATGTCCTCGGTGTCGGCGGGCCGCTCCAGGTAGGTCAGCACGGTGACGAACGCGCGGCTGGTGTGCCCCACCAGCGAGCGCAGGTCCCACTCACCCAGCGCCGGCGCGTCCCAAGCGTCCGGCGGCACCCGCCCGACCAGCTCGGTGACCACCTGCGCCGCCTCGGCGTACCCCTCCAGCATGTGAGCGATTTTCACGGCTATCGCCGTGGAAATCACTCACGGGTGCTCAGGCGATCAGCTTGCCGGCGATCTCCGCGAGGCGGGTTCCCTGGATCCGCGCGGCCTGGAGGGCGGCGTCGTCGGGGGCGGCCGACTTCCGCGACACCCAGGACGCGCCGTACGGGTTGCCCGACGACATCAGCGACGCGTCGGCGGCATAGCCGAGCGGCATGACCAGCGCGCCCCAGTGGTAGAGCACGTTGTTCATCGACAGGATCGTCGCCTCGAGCCCGCCGTGGCCCGTCGAGGCGCTGGTGAACGACGTGCCGACCAGACCGGCGAGCTTCCCCTGCGCCCACAGCCCGCCCGTGGTGTCGAGGAACGCCTTGAGCTGCTCGGCGCTGTTGCCGAAGCGGGTCGGGCTGCCCATCGCGAGGCCGTCGGCCCACTCCAGGTCGTCCAGCGAGGCGACGGTGTCGTAGGGGTTGTCCTCGACCCAGGCCTTCCACCGCCGGTTCGCCTCGATGGCCTCGGCCGGGGCGCGCTCCGCGACGGGCCGGACGCGGGTCTCGGCGCCGGCGTCCCGGGCGCCCTGCGCGAGCGACTCGGCGAGCGCGGCGACGTTGCCGGTCGCGGAGTAGAAGACGACGACGATGCGCGGCGCCCTGGTGGTCGAGGCGGTCACGGAGCCTCCCGGGTCGGTGGTCGGACCCCGATCATCACCCGGACGTCCGCACCCGGTGGGCCGGGGGTCACCCGCTCGGCTCCCACGAGCGTCGGAGACAGAGCAGGATGGGCCGGGTGACGACGCGGGAGGCCGGCCAGATCCGGACCGGTGCGCCGACGCGCGGCCGGGACGGCGCCGGGCCCCGCGGGCTCGTCGCGCTCTACCGCCGCCTGTCCGGGCTCGTCGCCGCCCCGTCCGCCGACGCCCAGGCCGTCGCCGCGGTGATGGCGGGCGAGCTCGGGGTGCTCGCCGCCGTCGTCGGCCCGCAGCGCGAGGTGCTCGCCGCGGCCGCGCCCGGCATGGGCGTCGCGGAGGCCTCGGCCCTCGTGCGCGCCGACGCCCGCACGGCGGCGTGGCCGCGCACCCTCGAGGTGGCCGCCGCGGCCGGGCGGGCCCTGCGCGTGCCCGGACCCTGGCTGCGCGGCCAGGTCGTCGCCCCGGTGCTGCTCGGTCGCGAGGTGCCGGCGTTCGTGTTCGCCGAGGAGGACACCGCCAGCCGCGACCGCCCCGAGGCGCTGGCCGGCGACGACGTCCTGCTGCTGGTCGCCGAGCACGCCGCCACGGTCGTCGGGGTGCTCCACGGACGCGACCGCGTGCTGGCCACCGCGGCCGGCCAGGTGCGGGGCGACCTGGTGTCCGGGCTGCTGCTCGACCGCGCCCGCGACGCCGACCAGGCCGCCCAGTGGGCCGAGCACGTCGGCTACGACCACGGCGTCGCCCACCGCGTCGTCGTCGTGTCCCCGGACGACGAGGACGCCTACGGCGCCGGGCCCGCGAGCCTGCTGGGCGAGGCCGAGGAGCACCTGCTCGCCGCCGCCCCCGCCGCGCTGACGGTCGTGCGCGACACCGAGACCGTCGCCGTCGTCCCCGAGACCGCCGACCCCGTGACCGTCGGCGCCACGTGCGCCCGCCGGCTGGCCCGCGGTCGCGTGCCCGACCCCGACGCCCGCTGGCCGGTGACCGTCGCCGTCGGGGGACCCGTCTCCGAGCCCGCCGACATCGCCGCCTCCTACGACCAGGCGCGCCGGACCCTGCTGGCCTCCCGCCGGCTCGGTCGCGCGGGGCGGGTGCTGCGCTTCGACGAGCTCGGGGTGCACCGGCTCCTGCTGCAGATCCCGGACCCCGACGCCGCGCGCGCCTTCGCCCGCGAGGTACTGGGGCGGCTCGCGACCGACCGGTCGGAGCGCACCGTCGAACTGCTGCGCACGCTGGCCCGCTACTTCCGCGAGGACGGCAGCCCGCAGCGGGTGGCGCGGGCGCTGAACGTCCACCCCAACACCGTCGGTTACCGGCTGCGGCGCGCCGAGGAGCTCAGCGGCCTGGACCTCGACTCCTACCGCGACCGCCTCGCCGCCCAGGTGGCACTGGAGATCCTGGGGGAGATGGAGGCGTGAGCGAGTCCTTCGCCACCGAGTCCTTCACCGCAGCGCTCGCCCGCCGCGTCCTGCTCTGCGACGGCGCGATGGGCACGCTCGCCCGGGCCAGCGGCGTGCGGGTGGAGGGGCCCGGCGCCGAGCTGTGCGTCGTGGCCCCCGAGCTGGTCACGGCGCTGCACGAGCGCTACCTCGCCGCCGGCGCGGACGTCCTCCAGACCCACACCTTCGGCGCCTCGCGGCCGCGCCTGGAACGCCACGGGCTCGCCCGGCGCACCCGTGAGGTCAACCTCGCCGGCGCGCGCCTGGCCGCCGCCGCGCGCGACGGTGCCGGCCGCCCCGCCTGGGTGGCCGGCTCGGTCTCGCCGGTGACCCAGCCGGGCCGGGGCAGCGCCGTCGACGCGCCGGCGGCCGCCGCGGCGATCCGCGAGCAGGTCGAGGCGCTCGTCGAGGGCGGGGTCGACCTCGTCGTGCTCGAGACCTTCAGCCGCGCCGACGAACTGCTCGCCGCGGTGCGCGCCGTCCGCGAGGTGACCGACCTGCCCGTCGTCGCGGAGGCGACGTTCGTCGACGAGGACGGCAGCCCGCTGACCACCGCCGGCGAGTCACCCGCCGACGTCGTCGCCCGCCTCGCCGACGCGGGCACGGTGGCGATCGGCAGCAACTGCACGCTCGGTCCGCAGGGCCTGCTCGACGTGGTGCGACGGATGGGGCCGACGGACGGGCTCGCGCTCGCCGCGCAGCCCAACGCGGGCCTGCCGCACGTCGTCGCCGACCGCAGCGTGCGCTTCGCGGGCGACGCGGAGCACTTCGCGCGCTACGTGCTGCGCTACGTCGAGGCCGGCGCCCGCTTCGTCGGCGGGTGCTGCGGCACGACCCCGGAGCACACCGCGGCGGCCGCGACGGCGCTGACGACGCACGACGCGTGGGCGCCGTCGTCCGCGCCCGTCGCGGACCCGGCCCCCGGGAGCGGGCCGATCCGCATCGTCGAGGGCCGCCGCGCGGCTCCCGAGCCCGAGCCCGACGACCCCGGTCCCGGCAGCGGGCCCGACGCCCGCGGGGCCGTCGACCGCTGGCTGCGACACCGCGGGGCGGGCGAGTTCCTCGTCGCCGCGGAGGTCGCCGGGGCGGGCGGGCCCGCCGAGCACCTCGCCCGGGCCCGGCGCGCGGTGGCCGGCGGCGCCTCGGTGCTGTGGGTCAGCAGGCCCCGCGCCCGGCGCGCGACCACCAGCAGCGCCGCGCTCGCCGTGCACCTCCACGACCGCGTCGACGTCGACACCGCCCTGACGGTGACGAGCTGGCAGACGGGCCTGCTCGCCCTGCAGGCCGACCTGCTCGGGCTGCACGCCCTGGGTCTGCGCACGCTGGTCTGCGAGACGGGCAACCCGCCGGTGCACGCCGAGCAGGCGGTCCGCGACGGGGTGTGGGAGGTCGACGGGGCCGAGCTGCTGCGCACGGCGGCCGGCCTCAACCGCGGCGTCGACATCGACGGGGTGCAGCTGGGCACGGCGACGGCGTTCCGTCTCGGCGCGCGCTTCACGCCGGGCTCGGACGACCTCGAGCACGAGGCCGCGCGGGCGATGGCCAAGGTCGAGGCGGGGGCGGAGTTCCTCGTCTCGCGGCCGGTGTTCGACCTCGACGGGCTCCGGCGGATCGTCGACGCGCTCGCGGAGGCGGGCTGCCGTGTGCCGGTGCTCGCGTCGGTGGGGGCCCTGACCGGCTACACGCAGGCCGAGCACTTGCGCCACGAGGTGCCCGACGTCGTCGTCCCGGACGCCGTCATGGACACGATGCGCCGCGCCGGCGACGGCCCGGAGGCGGCGCGGACGGGGCTGTCGCTGGCTGCGGACCTCGTGGGTGCGGCCGCCAACGTGGTCGAGGGGGTCGTCGTCCGCTGGTCCGGGCCGGCCTGGCCCGGGCTGGATCCGGCGACGGCGGTGGCGCGGCTGCACGCCGCCGCCGGCGCCTAGCCGTCAGACCGCGACTCGTCAGACCGCGACGGGGGCCCGCCGCACGGCCGGCGTCGGCTGCGGGGTGCCGCGCAGGTGGGCGATGGTCGCGCGCAGGTAGGCGACCTCGCGCGTCAGCGAGGCGACGGTCTCGCCGTCGTAGTCGTACGACATCTCGCGTGGCATGACCACGACTCCGCAGCAGGGGCACGTCGTCGGGGCGTTCATCCTCGTCACCTCGGTGCTCACGTTCCGGTGGGTCACGGGTCCTGTCGGCCCGGCACCCTCCAGTCTTCGCGTCCGCCGACGGCCGGGCACTGTGTCCGCCCACAGAGATCACGGCGGTGGCGTTGTGTCCCGGCACAGCGTGCGCCGGACGCTGCGCCGGATGCCGCGTCAGGCTCCCTCGACCAGTCGAGCGCGCCACGCGTCGAGGTCCGCGTCGGAGACGCCGGCCGCCCGGAACGGCGCGCGGGGGTCGTCGTCGAGCTGGTCCAGCACGGGCTCGAGGTGCGCGAGGTCGACGCCGACGCGCTCCGGGTCGGCACCCGGTGCGGCCGAGCCCTGGAGGACCAGGCGGTCGCGCAGGGCGACCCGGTGGTCGTTGGTGGCGGCGAAGTCCGCGGCCACGACGTCGCGCGGGACGCCGGCGGCGCGCAGCAGCAGTGCCACCGCGACGCCGGTGCGGTCCTTGCCCGCCGCGCAGTGCACGAGCAGCGGACCCGGCCCGTGCGCGGCCACGCGGACCAGCGCGGGCAGCCATGCCTCGCCGATGCCCAGAAGGAGCATGTACAGCTCGTCGAGACCGCGGCGCTGGCGGCTCTCCGGCGGCGCGTCTCGCATGAGCACCTCGGGGGCGAGGGCCTGGATCAGCGGCAGCGGCGTCAGCTCGCTGCGGAGGGCGACCAGCGGGTGCGGCCGCCCGTCGAGCTCCTCGGGGTTGCGCAGATCGATCACGCTGCCGGGCGGCCAGGCGAGCCCGCCGGGGCCGTGCGTCGTGGCGTCGTCGGCGAGCGGGGCGTCGGAGCGCCACAGCACCCCGGGCCGCGTGCGCAGGCCGTCGACGGTCGGCATCCCGCCGACGTCGCGGAGGTTGGCGAGGTGGCGGACGTCCGGGAGGTCTCCGGTGTCGGGGACGTTCAGGTCCGTGCGCGTCGCGGGCACCGGTGTTCTCCTTCGTCGGGACCTCCATGGTCCCGCGCCCGACCGCCGTGCCCGGCCCGTGGTGCGCGACCTCACCTCCCGGGTGCCAGGGTGATCCCGTGGAGGGTGACGACACGCTCGTGCTGCGGGCGCCCCGCCCGTCCGACGAACCGGTGGCCCGCGAGGCCCAGGCCGCCCTCGCCGCGGACGGGTTCGACTTCGGTCTGCGCCCGGACACCGAGCCCTGGCTGGCCTACCTGGACCGGCTCCAGCGCGAGCACCGCGGCGCGGACCTGCCGCCGGGCCGGGTGGCGTCGACGTACCTCTACGGCGAGGTCGACGGACGGGTCGTCGGCCGCACGTCGATCCGGCACACGCTCACCGACACGCTGCGCGCCGAGGGCGGGCACATCGGGTACGCGGTGCTGCCCGCCGAACGCCGCCGCGGGTACGCGACGGCGATCCTGCGCCGCAGCCTCGAGGTCGCCCGCGACCTCGGGATCGGCCGGGTCCTCGTCACCTGTCGCGAGGACAACGCCGGCTCGCTGGCCGTGATCGCGCGCTGCGGCGGCTGGCCCGATCCCGAGTGGCCGGTCAACCCCCACGGCCCGGGCGGCGTGCCCCTGCGGCGGTTCTGGATCGACTGAGCGGCGGGAGCTCTCCACTTCGATCTCTCGGGAGTGTCGTGAGAGTGGGACGGCCTGGGGAGTGACCCGGCAACTCTGACGGCACTGTCGAGAGATCGATCTGGCGAGCTCGGAGACGGTCGGAGCAGCGGCGCCGTGCCGCTGTGCGAGCAACGCCCTCTACGCGCGGCTCGGGTTCGTCCGGGTGGTCGACGTCGTGGACGCGGCCCTCGTCCCGGTGGCGCGGAAGAACGTGTAGCTGAAGGTCCCGCCGGGCCCGGTGGTGCGCAGGAGGTCGCGCACGCCGGCGTCGAAACGCTCGGGCGTGATCAGTCCGGCGGCCAGGGCCGGTTCGCGCACCCCGGCGACCATCGGGGTGAAGGTCCGGCGCACGAGGCTGTCGGCCAGGTCGGGACGCCCGGCGTGGGCGTGGGCGGTGCGGGGCACCACGGTGACGTCGTCGAACCCGGCCGCCGCGAGCAGCGGGTGGAGGCGCCGGCCGATCCCGGCGTCGCCCCCGGCCTGGCGCTGGAGCACCTCCTGACATGCGATGACGGCGCGGGCGTCGTCCGAGTCGGGGTGGAACGAGGTGGCGCCGTGGTCGCCCTCGACCACGGTGATCGTCCCGCCGGGCCGCAGCACGTGGCGCAGCGCGGCGAGGGCCTCCTCCGGGCGGGGAAGGTGCTCGAGCAGGAAGAACACGACGACGTGGTCGACGGTCCCGGGCGGCACCGGCGGGTCGTGGACGTCGCCGGCGCGCACGTCGACCCGCCCCGCGAGGCCGGCCGCCTCGACGCGGGCGCGGGCGGCGGCCACCTGCGTCTCGGTGAGGTCGATCGAGGTGAAGCGGGCGCCGGGGCTGCGCGCGGCGAGCACGACCGTCTGCGCGCCGACCCCGCAGCCGGGCTCGAGGACGTGGGCACCGTCGGGGAACGTGACGCCGTCGTGCAGGAGGTCGGCGAGGGTGGCGGCCTGGTCGCGCAGCCGCGTCGCCTCGGACTCGTGGTAGCCGTGGACGTAGGACCCGATCATGGTCATCTCCCGGAGCACGGTGGACAGGACGTCGTCGCCGGTGTCCGCGAGGACCTCGGCGAGGCGGTCGCGCACCGTCCGGCGCCGGCGCAGGTCGGCGTCCACCCCCGCGAGGTGGGCGCGCAGCGTCGCCGCCGGGTCGGGGTCGGTGCCGTCGAGCAGCGCGGCGACCCGGTCGAGCCGCAGGCCCAGCGCGCGCAGGGTGATCGCGCGGTGCAGGCGCACGACGTCGTCGGCGTCGTACAGGCGGTGGCCCGCCGGGGTGCGCGACGGCGAGACGACGCCCCGCTCGTCCCAGTGGCGCAGCACCCGCACCGACAGCCCGGTGGCCTCGGCGAGCTCGCCGACCGTCCGCCCGCGCGTCATGGGAGGAACGCTAGGACCTCACACCGTGAGAGGAGCAAACGTCCACTCAAGGTTGACGATCAACGGTTCGTCAACCTACAGTGGACGCATGCCGCCGACCAACGTCCGCCTCGACGACCTCATCAACGCCATCACCTCGGTCCACTCCGACGCCCTCGAGCAGCTCCAGGACGCGGTGCTCGCCGCCGAGCACCTCGACGAGGTCGCCGACCACCTCATCGGCCACTTCGTCGACCGCGCCCGGCGTTCCGGGGCGTCGTGGACCGACATCGGCAAGCGCATGGGCGTCACGAAGCAGGCCGCCCAGAAGCGGTTCGTGCCGAAGGGGTCCGGCGAGATCGACCCCGAGGAGGGCTTCAGCCGCTTCACCCCGCGCGCCCGCAACGTCGTGGTGAAGGCCCAGGAGGAGGCCCGGTCGGCGGAGAACGCCGAGATCACGCCGGCGCACCTCGCGCTCGGGCTGCTCCACGAGCCCGAGTCGCTGGCGGTGGTGACGATGACGGCGCTCGGCGTCGCCCCGGCGACGGTCCGGCGCACGCTGCTCGGCACCCTGCCGGCCCGGTCCGACGAGATCGGCGCGCTCATCCCCTTCGACGGCGCGGCCAAGAAGGTGCTGGAACTGACGTTCCGCCAGGCGCTGCGGCTCGGGCACAACTACGTCGGCACCGAGCACATCCTGCTCGCGCTGCTCGAGCACGAGGACGGGGCGGGCACGCTCACCGGCCTCGGCCTGGACCGCGAGGCCGTCGAGGGCCACGTCGTGCGGATGCTGTCGAGCCTGTCGGGTGCATCGGAGGACCCCGGGACGCCTCAAACCCCGTAGATCCGCGTCGGCGTCACGAGGACCGCCGCCCGCCGCTCGCGCGCCATCGTCGCGTCGTACTCGATCCAATCGTCGTGCGTCCCGCCGGCGGCCGTGAAGACCTCGCGCAGCAGGGCGGGGACATCGTCGACCCCGGTGAGGGCGTCGTCCGGCCCGGCGATCTCGGTGGCGCCCTCGACGGTCGTCCAGCGCCACCCGGCGCGCACCGTCACCGTCATCCGCGGTCGGGCGCGGAGGTTGGCGAGCTTCACCGATCCGCCCGCGGCCACGAGCGCCACGATCGGCGTCCCGTGCACCGGGTGGTCCATCACGCCGGCGTTGACGACGGACGACTGGATCGAGCCGTCGGCCCGCGCGGTCGACACCACGACCAGGAAGTGCTCACCGGCGGCTCGCTCGCGGAAGTCGTCGAGGTCCATGGCGTGAGCCTGGCACGCGGTCAGTCGAGAGCGAAGCCGAACGGCAGTTCCAGCCGGTGGGCGCGCAGGAAGTCGGCGTCGGCGAGCAGGTCGCGGGTGGGGGCGTCCGCGACGACGACCCCGCCGTCGATCACCACCGAGCGCGGGCAGAGCTGCAGCGCGTACGGCAGGTCGTGGGTGACCATGAGCATCGTCCGGTCGAGACCCAGCAGGACCTCCGCGAGCTCGCGGCGCGCGACGGGGTCGAGGTGGGTCGAGGGCTCGTCCAGCACGAGGATCTCGGGATCGCACGCGAGGACCGTGGCCAGGGCGGCACGCCGGCGCTGCCCGCCCGAGAGGTGCATCGGTGAGCGGTCGGCGAGCTCGGCCACGCCGACGGCCTCGAGCGCCTCCTTGACCCGCAGCGCCAGCTCCGGCTCGGTGACCCCGAAGTTCGCAGGCCCGAACGCCACGTCGTCGGCGACGGTCGGCATGAACAGCTGGTCGTCGGGGTCCTGGAAGACGATGCCGACGCGCCGGCGGATCTCCTGCACGTGCTCGCGGGTGACCTCCATCCCCCCGACGCGCACGGTGCCCGCGCCCGCCCGGTGCACGCCGTTGAGGTGCAGCACCAACGTCGTCTTGCCCGCCCCGTTCGGCCCGAGGAGGGCGACCCGCTCGCCGCGCTCGATGCGCAGGTCCACGCCGAACAGGGCCTGGTGGCCGTCGGGGTACGCGAACGCCAGCCCCGAGACCTCGAGGGAAGGGACCGTCACCAGGCCCAGTATCCGGACATCGCGAGCAGCGCCGCGGCGACGGCCGGCACCAGGGCCACCGACCAGGTCGCCGTCGACGCGGACGCCGTGGTGAACGCCGGCATCGTCCCGGTGTAGCCGCGGGAGAGCATCGCGAGGTGCACGCGCTCGCCGCGCTCGTAGGAGCGCAGGAACAGCGCCCCGACCGACCGCACCGTCGCCCCGAGCTGCCAGACGAAGCGCGGGTCGTGGCCGCGGGAGACGCGGGCGAGGCGCATCCGCCGGGCCTCGGCGGCGATGACCTCGAGGTAGCGCAGCATCAGCGTCGCGATCACGCACACCATCGACGGCACGCGCAGCCGCGAGAGCCCGGAGACGAGGTCGCGCAGCGGGGTGGTGGCGGCGAGCGTGACCGAGACGAGCACGCCGAGCGTGCCCTTGACCAGGATGTTCCAGCCGGCGAGCAGGCCGTCGACGGCCAGCGACATCCCCATCCACTCGACCCGCGGGCCCGTCGCGAAGAACGGCAGCAGCACGGCGAGCACCACGAACGGCGCCTCGATGAGCGCCCGCGCCGCGAGCCACCCGGGCGGGATGCGGGCGACCGTCCACACCCCGACGAGCAGCAGGAACTGCAGCCCGAACACCGCGAACGCCTCGCGCGGCGTGGCCACCACCGCCAGGACGAAGACGAAGGCCACCACGATCTTCACGTGGGCGGGCAGACGGTGGACCACCGAGTCGCCGGCCCGGTAGAGCGGGTGGGCGTGACCGGCACCCACCGCTACTCGACCCGGCTGGGCGTCTCGTCCTTCGACGACCGCCGTCGCAGGACCCAGAACAGGCCCCCGGCCACGATGAGGGTGACGAGCACGCCGATCACGCCCGCGATCCCGGTCGTGCCCTCGGAGCCACCGACCGTGTAGTCGGCGAGCGGGCTGCCGGCCGTGGCGTGCTCGCCGGCGTTCTGCGCGATGCACGTGCCGCCGACGGGCTCGCCGGCCTCGTCGAGCTCACAGCCGGTCTGCGTCACGGCGTCGAGGCCGTCGGGGCTGCTGCTCGCGGCGTAGGAGACGACGCCGGCCAGCAGCAGGGCGACGACGAGGAAGCCGGCGTAGAACGCCACGGGGAGCTTCTTCACGACCGCACTCCCTGGTTCTTGATCGTCAGCGACGGCACGGCACCCCGCGTCAGGTTGACGAGGTCCGGGCGCACGGCCGCGACGGCGCCGACGGTGAGCGCGGTGATGATCCCCTCGCCGATGCCGATGAGGGCGTGGAACCCGGTCATCAGCCCGAACACCGTGCCGAGCGCCAGGCCCTGCCCTCCGATCGCGTACTCGAGCACGAAGCCCAGCGACGCGACGACCGTGTTGACCCAGGCGGCGACGAACGCGACGACCACGAGGCCGCCCCGGCTGCGGGTGGCGACGCGGCGCAGTGCCACGGCGACGCCGTAGCCGACGAAGGTGCCGATCAGCGCCATGTTCGTGATGTTCATGCCGAGCGCGGAGAGACCGCCGTCGGCGAAGAGCAGCGCCTGGAGCAGCAGCACGATCGACACGCAGATCGCCCCGACGTAGGGGCCCACGAGGATCGCGCACAGCGCGCCGCCGAGCAGGTGACCGCTGACGCCCGGGAGGATCGGGAAGTTCAGCATCTGGACCGCGAACACGAACGCGGCGACCAGGCCGGCCATCGGCGCGGTGCGGTCGTCCAGGTCACCGCGGGCCCGGGCGACGCAGACGGCCAGGCCGAGCACGGCCACCAGCCCGAAGATCACCGAGGTCGGTGCGTTCACGATCCCGTCGCTCATGTGCATGGCGACGAGGTCGGTGTGCGGTTCCACGACTCACCCCCGCGTCCGGCGTGGCGCCACCCGGACGGGCGACGCCGGTCAGTGTGTCGCAGGAGGGTCGTTGTCGCACTACTCCTGCGACAACCGTGTACTGGCCGAACGGAGGGTGTGCGAGGACCGTCGTTCTGTTCGCCCGGTTCGGGCATGCTGGCCGGGCGCCGAGAGAGGGAGGGTCCCCATGGCACAGCAGCGGACCACGTGCGCGGTCGTCGGCGGCGGGCCCGCCGGGATCGTCCTGGGACTGGTGCTCGCGCGGGCCGGGGTCGAGGTCACCGTGCTGGAGAAGCACGGCGACTTCCTGCGGGACTTCCGCGGTGACACCGTCCACGTCTCGACGATGACGCTGATCGACGAGCTGGGCCTCTGGGACCGCTTCGCCGAGCTGCCGTGGAAGCCGATCGAGCAGGCGCGGGTCGTCCTCGACGCGGGCCCGGCGACGGTCGCCGACCTGTCCCGGCTCCCGGTCCGGCACCCGTTCATCGCGATGGTCCCGCAGTGGCACCTGCTCGACATGCTCGCCGCGGCCGCCGAGGAGGAGCCGACGTTCACCCTGCTGCGCCACGCCGAGGTGACGGACCTGCGCCGGCGCGGCGGCCGGGTCACCGGGGTGCGGTGGCGCGACCGCACCGGGGACACCGGGGACACCGAGCACGACCTGGCCGCCGACCTCGTCGTCGCCTGCGACGGGCGCAGCTCCCGCGTGCGCGACCTGACGGGCCTCCCGCTGCGTGACCACCCCGTCCCGATGGACGTGTGGTGGTTCCGGCTGCCGCGCGGGGAGGGCGCCGACCCGGCGGGCGGTCTGGGGCGCGTCACGGAGGGCCGCTTCGTGATCATGCTCGACCGCGGCGACTACTACCAGGTCGCCTACCTCATCCCGCGCGGCGCGGACGCCGAGCACCGGCGGCAGCCGATCCAGACCCTGCGCGACGACCTGCGGGAGCTGCACCCCTGGCTCGGCGACCGCGTCGACGGCGTGGCGTCCTGGGACGACGTGAAGCTGCTGCGCGTCACCCTCGACCGGCTGCGGCGCTGGTCGGCGCCCGGCGTGCTCTGCCTCGGCGACGCCGCGCACGCGATGTCCCCGGTCGGCGGCGTGGGAATCAACCTCGCCGTGCAGGACGCCGTGGCCGCCGCGCGGCTGCTCGCGCCGGTGCTCGCGGCCGCACCCGCCGACCCGGCCGCGGTCGACCGCGCCGCGGCCCGCGTGCAGCGCCGGCGCTGGTGGCCGACCTGGGCGACCCAGACCGGCCAGCGCATCGCCCACCGCGGCGTCATCGCCGCGGTGCTCGGCGAGAGCGAGCAGGCGCCCGGCCGCGAGCGGTTGCCGCTGCCGCTGCGCCTGCTGCAGCGCGTGCCGGCGCTCCAGGCGATCCCGGCGTACCTGGTCGGGGTCGGCGTGCTGCCCGAGCACGCGCCGTCCTGGGCGCGCCGGGACGCTCAGCCGGCGAGCGCGAAGAACTCCAGCGCGTTGCCGTCGGGGTCGACGAACGACAGCGCCCAGCCGTAGTCGGCCTCGACGACGCCGCTGTGCACGACCCCGATCTGGTCGAGGTGGGCCTGCCACGCGGAGACGGCGGCGCGGTCGGCGCAGGAGAACCCGACGTGGTCGAGGCCGGGCGCGACGACGTCGAACGTGTCGCCGGAGCGGGCGCCGTCGTGCGCGGTGAGCCCGAACAGCTGCCCGCCGGCGAGCGCGAAGACCTTCCGCTCGAACGGGCCGTCGGACAGCGTCATCGCCGGCTCCACGCCGAAGAGGCGCTCGTACCAGGGCTGGCTCGTGGCCAGGTCGGTCACCGAGAGCGCGACGTGGGAGATGGAGGGGAGTTCGGGCACGGCGCCAAACCTAGTCCGCGCGGACCGGGAAGTGGATCGGCCCGCGCAGCACCGTCGCGACGCGGGGCTCGATCTTCCCGGCGGGCCGTAGGCGCGGCATCCGCTCGGCGAGCATCTCCAGCGCGACCTCGCCCTCCATGCGGGCCAGGGCGGCGCCGAGGCAGTAGTGCGCGCCGCCGGAGAACGCCAGGTGCGTGGTGGTCTGCTCGCGGCGGGGGTCGAAGCGGTCGGGGTCGGGGTGCGCGGCCGGGTCGCGGCCCGCACTGGCGAGCAGGACGAGCACGCCGGAGTCACGACGCAGCCTCCGGCTGCCGATCTCCACGTCCTCGTGCGCGAACCGCGCGGTGAGCTGGACGGGCGGGTCGAAGCGCAGCGTCTCCTCGACGGCACCGGCCGCGAGCCCGGGGTCGGCGGCCAGGTCGTCCCAGGTGCCCGTGGCCTGGAGCGCGCGCACGGCGTTGCCGACGAGGTTCGTCGTCGTCTCGAAGCCGGCGACGAGCAGCAGCTGGGCGAGCGAGACGAGCTCGTCGAGGGTCAGCGTGTCCTCGTCGAGGGCCGCGACGAGCTGGGAGATCACGTCGTCGCCGGGGTCGGCGCGGCGGCGCTCGACGAGGTCGGCGAACAGCGCCCGCAGGTCGGCCGTGGCCCGGGACAGCGCGTGCGCGTGGCGCACGGAGCGGACTCCGTCGAGCGCCGCGCCCAGCGCCCGGCCCCAGCGGGCGAAGCGCGGGGTGTCGACGTCGGGGATCGCGAGCAGCTCGGCGATGACGCTGATCGGCAGCGGCGCGGCGAGGTCGGTGGTGAGGTCGAACGTCCCCCGGGCTGACCGTTCAGTGGCGTCGTCGAGCAGGCGGCCGGTGACGGCCCGCGCCGTCTCGCGGTACTGCGCGAGGCGCTTCGGGGCGAACGTCGGCTGGGCGAGGCGACGCAGCCGCGTGTGGTCGGGGGCGTCGAGGGCGAGCAGCGAGAGGTCGATCGGCTCGATCAGCGCGGTGCCCGGGTCGGTCGGGTCGGCGTTGCTCGCCGAGCCGGCGTCGTCGGTGGGGTCGAACGGCATCCGCCCGTCCGCGAGCCGCACCCCGAAGCGGCGGTCGCGCAGGACGGCCGTGCAGGCCTCGTGCGTGGCGACGGCGTTGATGCCGGTGCGGCTGCGGGCCACGCCGCCCGTCTCCGCCGCCGCGGCGCGCAGCCGGGCGTAGGTCGGGTACGGGTCGAGGCGCCAGGGCTTGTGCATGAGCCGGGCGACGGGGTCGCCGCGCAGCGCCAGGGCGAGGCCGCCGGCGCGCATCACGGCGATGCGCGTGCCCAGGCGGAGGTCGGCGCGCCACCGCGGCATCGCCCGCCGTGTCACAGGTGGGGGTGCCTGATCCGTCGTCACTGTGTCGTCGCCTCCTCGGACGGGCGGCGGGTACCCGCCGTACCGTGGCGCACCGGTCCCGACCACCGGTGCGGAGCGTCACGTCCGGTCCGCTGGACCGGGCAGGACCCGGCGCGGAGGGTGAGAACGGACGGCCCCACGATGCCACCGGGCCGCCGACGGGACCGACACGACAGGAGGCGGGACGTGACGAGCACCAGCGCGGCTCGACGCCCGTCCACCGAGGGCGCCACCGATCCGGTCCGCCTGCTCCGGTCCTGGGCGCCCGGCGAGGGCTCGTGGTTCTCGGGTCCGCGCGGCGCGATGCTCACCCGCGGCGTCCGCGCCCGCCCGCCGTCGGCCGACCCGGACGCCGTCCTGGCCTGCCTGCGCGAGGTCGGCACACGATCGGGATCGCCCGCGGTCGCGGTCGGCGCGCTGCCCTACGACGCCACCGCGAGCGCCCACCTCGTCGTCCCCGAGCACGTCGAGCGCGCGGGCGCGCTCGGCGCCGTGCTGACCGCCGAGCAGGCCCACGCCCCGGTCACGGGCGTCGCCCGGCCGGTGCCCGAGCCCGCGCGCTACGAGGCGATGGTCGCCGAGGCCCTGGCGCGCATGGAGGCCGGTCCGCTGGAGAAGGTCGTGCTGGCCCGGACGCTCGAGGTCCTCGCCGACCGGCCCGTCGACACCGTCCCCATGCTGCGCGCCCTGGCCCGTCGCGACCCGCGCCTCTACCTGTTCGCCGTCGACCTGCCCCCCGCGCGGACGGGCACCCCGCGCACGCTGCTCGGCGCGAGCCCCGAGCTGCTGCTCGCCCGCGACGGACACCACGTGAGGGTCAATCCGCTGGCCGGCTCCGCCGCCCGGTCGACCGATCCCGCCGAGGACCGCCGCCGCGGCGAGGCCCTGCTCGCCTCGGCGAAGGACCGCCACGAGCACGCACTGGTCGTCGACGACATCGTCGAGCGCCTGCGCCCCCTCGTCGACGACCTCGAGGTGCCCGACGGCCCGTCGCTGGTCGCCACCGCGACGCTGTGGCACCTGTCGACGACGGTGCGGGCGCGCGTGGCCGACACCGAGGTCTCCGCCCTGCACCTCGCGCAGGCCCTGCACCCGACCCCGGCGGTGTGCGGCGTCCCGCGCGCCGACGCCGCGGGCGCCATCGACGAGATCGAGCCGTTCGACCGCGGCTTCTACACCGGCACGGTCGGCTGGACCGACGCTCGCGGCGACGGCGAGTGGGTCATGGCGCTGCGCTGCGGCGAGGTGGAGGGCGACCGGGTCCGGCTCTGGGCGGGCGCGGGCATCGTGCCCGCCTCGTCCCCGCCCGACGAGCTCGCCGAGACCACCGTGAAGCTGCGGACCCTGCTCGACGCGCTGGGCCTCGACGAGGGCTGAGTGGGGGCGGGGCTGAGCGGGGTGAAGACCTGGGACGAGCTCCGCGACGGCCGCGAGCTCCTGCGCGACGACGACCTGCTTGTGCTCGACAAGCCCGCGGGCTGGTCGGTGATGGGCGAGCGCCACGACACCGACGTCGTCCGCCTGGCGCGCGACGCGGGCGAGACGCTGTGGCCCGCGCACCGGATCGACAAGGTCACCTCGGGGCTGGTGCTCTTCGCCCGCCGGCTGGAGGCGCACGGCGACCTGACCCGCCAGTTCAACGACCGCACCGTCGCGAAGACCTACCTCGCCGTCGCCACCGGCACCGGTCTGCCCGAGCGCGGGACCATCGATCTGCCGCTGTCGGTGGGCCGCAAGAACCGCGTGCGCATCGCGGCGCCGCGCGAGGCGATCACCCGCGACGGCGACGCCTGGACCGTCCCCGACGACGCCGTCCTGCCCGGCGACCACTACCCGTCGGCGACGGCCTTCGAGCGTCTGTGGGTCGGCGACGAGCGGACCCTGCTCGCGGTCACGCCGACGACGGGGCGCCGCCACCAGATCCGCGTGCACCTCGCCTGGATCGGCCACGCCCTCGTCGGCGACCCGCTGTTCGCGAAGAACCCGCCGACCCGCACCGGCCTGCACGCCTGGCGCCTGGCCTTCACCGGCCCGGACGGCACGCGCCACGAGCTCGAGGCGTCCCCGGGCGAGGACTTCCGCGAGCTCGCGCCGGCGTACGACTTCTCGTAGGGACGCTTCGATCTCCGAAGCACCTCGACGAGGCGGCCGTCGGTCAGGTCGGCGCCTCGGTCAGGCCAGCGCCTCGGCCATGTTCTCGATCGTCGCCCGCATCTCGTCGGGCGTGACCTCGCGGATCCGGTCGAGCAACGCCGGGTCGGTGACGTCCGCCCAGTCGTGGAAGTGGGTCACGGCGGTGCGATCGTCGCCCTCGGACGCGAGCTCCCAACCCCAGACGTGGCCCGACGGCCGCTCTCCGGGCTTCGCCGGCATCCAGGCCAGGGCACGGTCGGGCTCGTAGCGGACCACGTGGTTCTCGACCCGGTAGTGACCGCGCGTCGGGTTCTCCATCTCCATGACGAACACGTCGCCCTCCTCGGTGATCGCGAGGTGGGTGTGGGAGGCCCGCACCGTCCCGCTCCCGTCGATGTCGGGGTGACGGTCGGGGTCGGCGAGCAGGGCGAAGACCCGCTCGACGGGGGCGTCCACGGTCGCGGTGACCGAGATCTGGGTGTCGCTCACGCCGTCGATCGTGTCAGGTCCCCCCGCGGGGTACTCGGGGCGCATGGGCACCCCGGAGAGCACCCCGGAGATCACACTCCACCGCGGCGACATCACCGCGGCCGAGGTGGACGCCGTCGTCAACGCGGCGAACTCCGGCTTGATGGGGGGCGGGGGCGTCGACGGGGCCATCCACCGGGCCGGCGGCCCGGCGATCCTCGAGGCGTGCCGCGAGCTGCGGCGCACCACGCTGCCCGACGGCCTGCCGACCGGTCGGGCGGTCGCGACCACCGCGGGGGACCTGCCGGCGCGGTGGGTGATCCACACCGTCGGCCCGGTCTACGCGAAGTCCCAGGACCGCTCGCACCTGCTCGCCTCGGCCTACCGCGAGTCGCTGCGGGTGGCCGACGAGATCGGCGCCGCGACCGTCGCGTTCCCTGCGGTATCCGCGGGCGTCTACGGGTGGCCGCTCGACGACGCCGCCCGGATCGCCCTGACGGCCGTGCGGGAGGCGAAGACTGCCGTGCGCGAGGCGCGGTTCGTCCTCTTCAGCGACGAGGTCTACGCGGCGTTCGCCCGAGCAGCCCAATCGAATGGGTGAATCGTCCCGGTGTGTCCGCAGCGTCTGCGCGGACGACGTGCCAGACCCACAGCGGTTGCGCCACGAACCGGTGTAGGTGACGTGCGACGGACCACCTGAACAGTCCGTGACCCCGCCGTCACCGAGTCGTTGTGCCCCACAGATCGCCGGTGACAACCGCGGTCCTCCCGTCCGGGCAGCGGACGGGGGTGTGCGGCGAGCGAGGGGCAGGACGCATGTCGGGTAGGCATCGCAGGGGGGCGCAGCGCGGGGTGCCGACCGGACGGGTCGCGGTCTCGGTGGCCGCCGTCGGTCTGGGCGTGCTGCAGCTGGGTGGGATCGCCTCGGCCGCACCGACTGCGGGGGGCGGCGGGATCGACGGGACGTCGTGCACCGACGCCCGCATCAAGGCCTGCGTCGACCTCTCCGAGAACCGCGCCTGGCTGCTCGACGGCCGGGGCGACGTCGTCCACGGGCCCGTGGTCAACAGCCACGGCTCCGAGGGACACGAGACCCCGACCGGCGATTTCGTGATCCAGCGCAAGGAGCGCCACCACGTCAGTCAGGAGTACGAGGGCGCGCCGATGCCGTACGCCGTGTTCTTCGACAACAGCGGCCGGGCGTTCCACGGGGGCAGCACCGAGCGTCAGTCGGCCGGGTGCGTGCGCCTCGGCATGGAGGACGCGAAGCAGTTCTTCGAGCACCTGAACCCGAACGACCGGGTCCAGATCGTCGAGTGAGGCCGTCCGGGCGCCCTCGATCCTGATCGGTGCGGCCGGGCGCGACGGGACGAGGGGCACCCGAGGGGGGTGCCCCTCGTCCCGCCGTGTGTCAGGCCCGGTGTGTCAGGCCCGGCGGCGCAGCACGAGTGCCGCGGCGCCACCGACCACGACGATCGCGATCACGACGAAGACCCACGCGGGCACCCCGCCGCTCCCGGTGTCGGGGCCCGCGGAGGCCGCCGGCGAGGGAGGCGCGGAGCCGTCGGAATGACCCGAGTGGTCGGCCGGCGCCGCCTGGGCGGGAGCGCCGGTCGTCGCGGCGGCTGCGGGCGCG
Source organism: Actinomycetospora sp. NBC_00405 (assembly GCF_036044095.1). NCBI lineage: Bacteria > Bacillati > Actinomycetota > Actinomycetes > Pseudonocardiales > Pseudonocardiaceae > Actinomycetospora > Actinomycetospora sp. NBC_00405. The sequence continues at coordinate 3,430,332 of NZ_CP107938.1, read as the reverse complement.
GACGGAGTCGTGAGGTCGAACGTCACCGAGCCGCTCACCGGGTGGCCGTCGCTGGAGACGATCCGGTAGCCGATCTCGTACTGCCCGGCCTGCGGCAGCGCGCCGACGGGCACCGACACGACCTTGTCCCGCACGGTGGCCGCGCCCTGCTCGTGGCGGGCGCCGTCGGGGCCGACGACGGTCAGGGCCGCGCCCTCGGGCTGCGGGGTCTCGTCGAAGGTCACCGAGACCTGGGTGGGCGCGGTCGGGACGGTCGAGCCGTCGGCCGGGTCGCTTCCGGTGATCACGTCGTGTGCACTGGCCGTGCCCGCGGTGAGCAGGAGGACGGTCAGGGCGAGGAGGCCGGTCACCAGGACGGCGAGCGGACCTCGACGGTGGGTGCGGGCGGACGGGGTCCGCGGTGTGGGCATGAGGGGGTCCTTCCGGGTCGGGGTGGCGTCGCGGCGCGGACCGGGCGGAACCCGGTCCGGTGCGGCGACGGCGGACCCCGACGCGGGTGGTGCCCCACGGCCGCGCGGCGGACCCGGGCGGCGCGCGCCGGTCGGGCGGCCACGGGCGTCGCCGCGGCCGGAGCGGGCGGCGGCCCGTCGAGCAGGCGGGCCCAGACGGCGACGCGTCGCAGGTGACGGCGGGCGGCGCGGGCGAGGGCGCGGTCGGCGTGGACGATCCCGCCGGCGACCAGCACCGCGACGGCCAGGTGCGCGACGACCATGCCGGGCCCGGCGCCGGACCCGGCCGCGTGGTGGTCGTGGCCCGCGGCGTCGCCCGGCAGCGCCAGGTGGAGGGCGAGCTGCCCGCCGGCGAGGACGGCGGCGAGGCGGGCCACGGAGTGCGGGCGGGCGCCCAGCAGGGCGGTGCCCAGCGCGACGGCGCCGACGACGGCGATCGCGGGCGGGCCCGCGAGGACGGGTCCGCCGGCCTCCCCGTGCGCGGCGACCCCGAGGACGGCCGCGACGAGACCGAGCAGCACGGCGCGCGCCGGGGTCGCTCGGTCGGGGGTCACGGCACCCCACGGTAGCCCGCGGCGCACGGTGCGCAGCCCCGGACGCCCTGTGCGCGGACGTCGTGCCCACAGCCACGACATCCGCTCACATGGCGCGGAGGAAGGCGGCGATCTCGGCGACGGCCTGCAGCGAGGTCCGGGGCGTCAGGGTCGCGGTCGCGACGTAGCCGTGCGCGGCGCCCAGGTAGCGGGTGTGGCGCACCGGCACCCCGGCCGCGTCGAGGGCCTCGACGTAGCGCTCGCCGTGGTCGCGCAGGGGGTCGTGCTCGGCGGTCTGCACCAGCGCGGGCGGGAGGCCGGCGAGCTCGGCACGCAGCGGCGACGCGTACGGGTGCGTGCCGTCGGCGCCCGCGAGGTAGAGCTGGTGGAAGCCGCGGATGTCGGCGGCGGAGAGGATCGGGGCGACGGGGATCGCCCGCTCGGAGGGCAGCACGTCGACCATCTCGGTGCCCGGGTAGACGAGGACCTGCGCGGCGATCGCCGGCGCGTCGCGGCCGTCGAGATGGCCGTCGAGACGCCGGTCGCGGGCCATCAGGCACACGACCGTCGCGAGGTTGCCGCCCGCGCTGTCGCCCATGACCGCGACGCGCGTGGGGTCGAGGCCCCAGGCGCGGGCGTCGGCGACGAGCGCGGCCACGGCGTCGTAGCAGTCCTGCGCGGGCACCGGGAACGTGTGCTCCGGCGCGAGGCGGTAGTCGACGGAGACCACCACGACCGAGCCCTCGCGGGCCACGTGCGCGCAGAACCACTCGGACTGGTCGAGGTCGCCCTGCACGAAACCGCCGCCGTGGAAGTTGACCACTACGGGCGCGGGGGACGCGCTGCCCGCGGGCCGGTAGACGCGCACCGGCAGCCCCTCGGGCACGGCCGCAGTGGGCAGGTGGGCGTCGATGATCGTCACGTCGCGGGCCGCCGGACCGATGACCACCCGGCCGAGCGGGCCGTGCTGCAGGCGCAGCACGGCCTCCCGGGCGGCGGGGACGGCGGCGGGGGCGAGGTGGGCCACCGAACCGCCGAGGTGGCGGCGCAGGGCGCCGAGGAGACGGAGGCCGAGAGGGAGGCGCACGCCGGGGAGCCTTGCCCACCGGGCGAGCGCCCGTCACGTCAGGCCGCAGGTGTCACACCTGGGCGGTCACCTGGACGTCGATGTTGCCCTGCGTCGCCTTCGAGTACGGGCACAGCTCGTGGGCGCGGGCGGCGAGGCGGTCGGCGGTCTCCTGGTCGGCGCCGGGCAGGTTGACGGTGAGCCACACCTGGAGCCCGAAGCTCGTGGCGTCCGGGCCGATCCCGACCTGAGCGTCGACGCTGGAGGAGTCGACGTCGACCTTCTCCTGGCCGGCGGCCAGCTTCAGGGCCTGGTGGAAGCAGGCCGCGTAGCCCGCGGCGAAGAGCTGCTCGGGGTTGGTCGCCCCGCCCGGCCCGCCCATCTCCTTGGGCATCGCCATGTCCTGGTCGATGATGCCGTCCGACGAGCGGACGTGGCCGTTGCGGGCGTCGCCGGACGACGTGGCCTCGGCGGTGTACTTGATGTCCATACGACCCGGCGTACCCGCCATGGCGTCGCCACGTGAGTGAGATGGGTCGCCCTGACGACGCGGATCGCTCACGTGGCCGTCGGCCATCGCGGCGGACGCTTCTCCAGGAACGCCCCGATGCCCTCGCGGCCCTCCGGGGAGAGCCCGCGCTCGCCGATGCTCGCGGCCTCGGCGTCGAGGTGGGCGTCGGTGAGCACGCCGCCGGCCCGGCGCACCAGCCGCTTCGTCGCGGCGAGCGCCTCGGACGGGCCGGCCGCGATCCCCCCGGCGATGCCGTCGGCCGCGAGGCGCAGGTCCTCGTCGGCGACGACGCGCGACGCCAGGCCGCAGGCCAGCGCCTCGGCGGCGCCCATCGGCGCGTTGGTGAGGAACATGTCCATCGCCCGCGCCCGCCCGACCGCCGCGGGCAGCAGCGCGGTCATGCCGCCGTCGGGGGTCAGCCCGATCGCCGTGTACGCCGGCCGCAGCCGGGCGCCCGCGCCGAGCACGATGAGGTCACCGGAGAGCGCCAGCGACAGCCCGATGCCCGCCGCCCAGCCGTTGACGGCGACGACCACGGGCGCGGCGAGGTCGAGCAGGGCCCGCTGACCGGCGTGGACGGCGTCGGCCAGCTCGGAGAGGCTGCGGTCGGGCTCCGCGGCGAAGCCGGAGATGTCGCCGCCGACGCAGAAGTTCGCGCCCTCGGCGACGATCTCGACGCAGCGGGCGTCCCGGGCCGGGCCCGACAGGGCCGCGAGGAACTTCCGGCCGAACGCGTGGTCGACGGCGTTGTGACGCTCGGGGCTCGCCAGCACCAGCCGGCACACGCCGTCGGACTGCTCGACCCGGATCCGTTCGGGGTCACTCACGGGCACTCCCCTCGTTGCGCACGGGCCCGGCGATGCTGCCACGCTCGACCCCACCAGCACCGGCCGAGATGATCGAGGGACGACAGACGTGCCCGACCTGCACATCCCCGCCTCCGCGGGCAGTCACCAGGCTGCGTTCCTCGCCGTGCCCCCGGTCGGCGACGGCCCGTTCCCCGGCGTCGTCGTCCTGCAGGACGCGTTCGGCCTGCGAGGAACGCTGCGCGAGCACACCGAGCGCCTCGCCGCCGCGGGCTACCTCTCGGTGGCGCCCGCCCTCTACACCGCCCGCGGCGGAGGACCCCGCTGCATCGCGGCGACGATGAGGTCGATGACCACGAACACCGGTCCGGTGTTCGACGACATCGAGGCGGCGCGCCGCTGGCTCGCCGGCCGCGAGGACTGCACGGGCCGCGTCGGCGTCATCGGGTTCTGCCAGGGCGGCGGCTTCGCGCTCATCTCGGCGGCGCGCCACGACTTCGCCGCGGCCGCCCCGAACTACGGCCGGGTGCCCGATGACGCCGAGCGCGAGCTCGAGGGCATCTGCCCCGTCGTCGCGAGCTTCGGCGGCAAGGACCCGTCCCTGAAGGGCCACCCCGAGCGTCTCGAGTCGGCGCTCACCGCCCTCGGCGTCGAGCACGACGTGCGCACCTACCCCGACGCCAACCACAGCTTCCTCGAGCCGATGCCGCCGCCGCTGGCGGTCTTCGGGCTGGGCCTGCACCGCCCGTCGGCCGAGGACGCCTGGGGCCGCATCCTGCGGTTCTTCGACACGCACCTGCGCCGGGAGACCGCATGACCGAGGACCTCGAGAGCTACCTCATCGACATGGACGGGGTGCTCGTCCACGAGGAGAACGCCCTGCCGGGTGCCGACGACTTCATCCGCCGCCTCGGCGAGGCCGGCAAGCAGTTCCTCGTGCTGACCAACAACTCGATCTACACCCCGCGCGACCTGCAGGCGCGCCTGCACGCGAGCGGCATCGACATCCCCGCGTCGTCGCTGTGGACGAGCGCGCTCGCGACCGCGCAGTTCCTGAACGACCAGCGTCCGGGTGGCAGCGCGTTCGTCGTCGGCGAGGCCGGGCTGACCACGGCCCTGCACGACATCGGCTACATCCTCACCGACCGCGATCCCGACTACGTCGTCATCGGCGAGACCCGGACCTACTCGTTCGAGGCCATCACCCGCGCGATCCGGCTGATCCAGGGCGGGGCCCGCTACATCGTCACCAACCCCGACGCGACGGGCCCGTCGCCCGAGGGCACGCTGCCCGCCGCCGGCTCCGTGGCCGCGCTGATCACCCACGCGACCCGCAAGGACCCGTACTTCGTCGGCAAGCCCAACCCGCTGATGATCCGCGCGGGACTCAACACCATCGGTGCGCACTCCGAGACCACCGCGATGATCGGCGACCGGATGGACACGGACATGGTGGCCGGGATGGAGGCCGGGCTGCACACGATCCTGGTGCTGTCCGGGGTCACCGACCCGGCCGAGATGGACCGCTATCCCTACCGCCCGAACCAGGTGGTGCAGAGCGTCGCCCACCTGGAGGTGGGCGTGCGGGGCTGACCGGGTACTTCGCGGACATGCCGGAGGACTACGAGGACCTGCCGTCCACGCTGCAGCGCTCGCCCGAGAGTGCGCGCAAGACCTACGCCGAGGCCAAGGAATCCGCCGAGGGAACCTATGGCGCCGGCGAGCGCGCGAGTCGCACAGCGTACGCGGCGCTCAAGCACACCCACGAGAAGGTCGGCGACCACTGGGAGCCCAAGGAGGAGAAGGGCCCCTCGGACTCGCGTGCCGAGAGCGGCGGGGCGAACCCCAGCGGCGAGCCCGGCGGCGGCGTCGACGCCAACGCCAGCAAGGAGCACCTCTACGAGCGCGCCCAGCAGCTCGGCGTCGAGGGCCGCTCGACGATGGACAAGGACGAGCTGGTCGACGCCATCCAGAAGGCGAACGACAGGGAGACGCGCAAGGCCCGGGGTGACTGAACCGGCCGTTCCCGCCGCCGACCCTGCCGACCCCCCGCCCACCACCCGCCCGTCGCTGGGCTGGCTCGAACTCGGCGTCGCGACCCTGTCCTACCTGGTCGTCCAGCTGGCCCTGGCCGTCGTGGCCGGCCTGCTCTCCGAGGGCGTCCCGCCCGCCCCGGTGCTCGTGGCGATCGCGGGCGTCTCGGCGCTCGCGGCGGTCGCGATCGCGCTCTCGCTGCGGGTGCGCTCGCTCGCCGCCGTCGGGCTGGTCCGCGTCCCCGTGCGCACGGTGCTCGCCGGCGTCGGACTCGGCGTGGTCGTGTGGCTGGTCTCGCGCGCCCTGATCCTCGCCTACGTCGCGATCACCGGGGACACGTCGGACCCGCAGGCCGCGCTCACCCTCTTCAGCGGCCCGGTGGCCGCGACCCTGGTCGTCCTCATCGGGGGGCTCGTCGTCCCGCTCGGTGAGGAGCTGCTCTTCCGGGGCGTGGGCTACGGCGTCCTGCGCCGCCTCGGGCAGGTCGTCGCCGTCGTGCTCTCGGCCGGGGTGTTCGCGCTGGCCCACGGCCTCAACGTCGTGTTCGCCGCCGCGCTGCTGCTCGGCGTCGTCAACGCCGTGCTCTACGAGCGCACCGGCTCGATCTGGCCGCCGGTCGCCGCTCACGCGACGTTCAACCTCATCTCGTTCGCGCTGGTGCTGGCGGTCGGCGGCCAGACCTAGACCGGACTCAGTTCGTCTGCTCGGTCGGCCGGACGAGCACCTCGTTGACGGCGGCCCGCGCCGGGCGCGTGATCATCCACACGACGGCGTCGGCGATGTCGTCCGCGTGCAGCAGACCCAGCTCGGAGGCCTGCGAGGCGTCCGGCTTGTTCTCGTCGCCGGTGTTGGTGAGCTCGGTGTCGACCAGCCCGGGCTCGACCAGCCCGACCCGGACGTGCTGGTCGGCGAGCTCCTGGCGCAGCGCCTCGGAGAACGCCCCGACGGCGTGCTTGGTGGCCGCGTAGACGTTGCTGCCGGGCCCGGTCACCGAACGCCCGGCGACCGAGCTGACCGTCACGACGTCGGCGATCCCGCGCGAGCCCCTGGACGCGGCCTGCGCCAGGTGCCCGAGGGCGGCGTGGGTCGTCGAGAGGACGCCGTGCAGGTTGACGTCGACCATCTTCTGCCACTCGGCGAGGTCGGCGTCGCGGGCGAGGTCCATCGAGCCGTAGCCGGCGTTGTTCACCAGCACGTCGACGCCCCCGTGCTCGGCAGCGGCCTCGTCCACGGCGGCGCGCACCGCGTCGGCGTCGGCGACGTCGACCTCGTGCACGCTCGCGCTGCTCCCGAGCTCGCCCGCGAGGTCCTCGAGCTTGTCCCGCCGCCGGGCGAACAGCGCCACGGCGGCGCCCTCGGCCGCCAGCGCGCGGGCGGTGGCGTTGCCGATGCCGCTCGAGGCACCGGTCACGATCGCGGTGGTCCCGTCCAGTCGTCCTGTCATGCGACCGGGCGTACCCGGTGGCGTGCCGGCTAACGGGTCTGTCCGGTCGGCCGGACGAGCATCTCGTTGACCGCGGCGCGGCGCGGGCGCGTGACCATGTACACCACGGCGTCCGCGATGTCCTCGGCCTCCATGAGGCCCAGCTCCATCGAGGACTCCGCGTCCTGGGCGGCGCCGTTGTCCTCGGTGAGCTCGCTGCGCACCAGCCCCGGCTCGACGAGCCCGACGCGCACGTGGCGCCCGGCGAGCTCCTGGCGCAGGGCCTCGGAGAAGGCGCCGACGGCGTGCTTCGTCGCGGCGTAGACGTTGGCCGCCGGGAAGGCGACCTTCCGCCCGGCGACCGACGAGATCGTGACCACGTCGGCGATACCCCGCGCGCCCTCGGCGGCCTTCACGAGGTGCGGGAGCGCGGCGTGCGTCGTGCCCAGCACGCCGCCCACGTTGACGTCGACCATGCGCCGCCACTCGGCGAGATCGGCCTCGGCGGCGGGCGTCATCGACCCGTAGCCCGCGTTGTTCACCAGCACGTCGACGCCGCCCAGGTCCCGCACGACCTCCTCGACGGTGTTCGCGACGGCCTCGTCGTCGGTGACGTCCACCTCGTAGGCCACGGCCCGGTCGCCGAGCTCGCCGGCCAGCGATTCGAGCCGGTCGCGGCGCCGTGCGAGCAGTGCCACCCGCGCTCCCGCCGAGGCCAGCGCCCTCGCGGTCGCCTCGCCGATCCCGCTGGACGCGCCCGTCACCACGGCCGTCGTGCCCTCGAGCGGTGTGCTCACGCGGTCCTCCCCACATCGATGCCGGTCACCGAGGAGGCGTACCCGGGGCCCCGAGGTGGAACCCGACCCCGTGAGCACTCCCACCGACACCGCCATCGAGATCCACGACCCCGCGACCGGGGAGTTCGTGGGCAGCGTCCGCCCCGCGGGCCCCGACGAGGTCGACGCCGCCGTGGGCCGGGCGCGCACCGCCCGCGACGCCTGGGCCCGCACGGCGCCCGGCGACCGCGCCGGCCTGGTGCGCGACGCCGCCGGGGCGCTGCGGGGCGTCGCCGAGGAGTTCGCGCGCCTCAACGAGACCGAGACCGGGCGGCCCTACGACGACGCCCTGGGCGGGGTGCTGGCCGCGGCCGGGACGCTCGAGCAGTGCGCCGAGCTGGGCCCGTTGCACCGCGGGCGCTCGCTGCAGGGCTCGTGGGACGCGACCGACCTCATGGTCCCCGAGCCCCGCGGGGTCGCCGCGGTGATCACACCGTGGAACGACCCGGTGGCCGTGGCCGGCGGCCTGATCGGCGCGGCGCTCGTCACCGGCAACACCGTCGTGCACAAGCCCAGCGAGCGCTGCCCGCACCTCGGGCGGCGCTTCGCCGAGCTCGTCGCGTCCTTCCTGCCCGAGGGCGTCCTCGAGATCGTCGACGGGGCGGGCCCGACGGGCGCCGCGCTGTCCGGGCACCCGTCGATCGACCTCGTCGCCCACGTCGGCTCGATCAACGCCGGGCGCGCCATCCGCCAGGCCGCCGCAGGCACCGGCGCGCACGTCCTGCTGGAGAACGGCGGCAACGACCCGTTCGTGGTCGACGCCGACGTCGACCCGCGCTGGGCCGCCGAGCAGGCGGCGCTGGGCTCCTACGCCAACGGCGGCCAGGTGTGCGTCTCCGTCGAGCGCATCTACTGCGCCGCGGCGATTGCCGAGCCGTTCCTCGACGCGCTGGCCGAGGAGGCCGCGCGTTGGGTCTACCGGCCCTCGGCGGCGGGCGAGAAGGCCCTCGGCCCCGTGGTGGACCGCCGGCACCGCGAGCACGTCCACTCCCACGTCGCCGCCGCGATCGAGGACGGTGCGCGGGTGCACGCGGGCGGGTTCGTGCCCGAGGGCGAGGGCGCCTTCTACCCGGCGACCGTGCTCTCGGGGCTCACGCCGGCGATGACGATCCTGCGCGAGGAGACCTTCGGGCCGGTGGCGCCGGTCCGGGTGGTCGAGGACTTCGCCCACGGGCTCGCCGAGGCGATCGACGACCCGCACGGACTCGCCGCGACCGTGCTCACCGGCAGCATCGCCCACGCCCAGCAGGCCTGGCGCGAGCTCCCCGTCGGCACCGTGAAGATCAATTCGGTGTTCGGCGGCGCGCCGGGCGGGGCGGCCGAGCCGCGCGGGGTGTCGGGGTCGGGTTTCGGCTACGGGCCGGAGCTCCTCGACGAGATGACCACCACCAAGGTGGTCCACTGGTCGCCACTTCCGTGAGCTGTTGACCCTGAGTACGTGTTGATCGACCTGTGACCCCCGGACGAATGCTCTCATTAGCCCGACGTGACCAATGACGACGACGCCGTCACGGCCGCCGCACCGACGACCGCACTCGTCCGGCCGGGTCGTCCGCGCCCGGCGCCGCGGTGGCCGCTGGTGCTGAGCCGGTCGGTGCCGGGCGTCGCGGCCACCGTCACGGGCGTGCTCGGGGTCGGCGTCGCGACCGGGGCGACGCCGATGCTCTCGACGGTCGCGGGGCCCCAGGCCTCGCTCGCGGTCCCGCCCCCGCCCGTCGTGCCGGTACTCGGCCCGCCGCCGTCGGTCGGGGCGACGACGACCGACACCAGCGAGACGACGACGCGCACGACCACGCGCTCACCACGCCGGACCGTCGACGACGAGACCACCACCGCCCGCCGGACGACCCGCCCGATCCCGGTCGTGCCCGTGGTCCCGGAGCCCGAGCCCGTGGCCCCGGCGCCGGTCGACCCGCCGGCCGGCGGGGGTGGCGGCCAGAACGGTGGCGGCCAGGGCGGTGGCGGTGGCGGCGCTCAGCAGCCGCGCCTCACCACGGGCGCCGGCTGACGGGTCCCGCGACGAACCTCGGTGGCGAAACCCGCGCTCAGCGCGGGTTCCGCCACCGGAATCGAGGTCGCTCGCCTCAGCGCACGAGGGCGACGAGGTCGCCCGGGAGCTGCTCGAGGGTCCGGTCGACCTGGTCCTCGGGCAGCCACTCGCGCAGCAGGTGCAGCACCTGCTCCACCTGGTGCTCGACCTTCTCGGCGTCCACGGACGTCACGCGCCCGGAGACCGCGTCGACGAAGGCCTCCTTCGTGACGGAGCGGGCCTGGTCGTCCTTCGGGCGCTGGGCACGCAGCTCCGCGGAGAGCTCCGGGGGCAGGCTGACCGTGAGGTCCTGCGCGAGGCCGGAGCTCACCGCCTTGCCCAGCTCGTTCAGCGTGGCGCGGACCAGCACCTCGGCCTCGGACTGCGTCTCCAGCCCGATCCGGCGCTGGACCTGCCCGGTGAACGCCGCGAGCGTCGCGCTGGAGCGCGCCGGGTTCGGGTCGTCGGGGTTCTCGTCGGACTGCACCGGCGGGGTGGTCATGTCTTCTCGTGCCTCCAGCTCGTGACTGCTTCTTCTCCGGACACGGGCACCCACTCAGGAGGCAGGCGCAAACCCCTCGTCGCCCGCGCGTCGCACTCCGTCGGTCCAGCGGTCGCGGCGCTGGGCCTCGGTCTGCTCCCACCACTCCGGGCCCCGCTCGCCGAGCGCGGTCTTCGCCGCGTGCACCCGCGCCCGCGCGGACGCCTCCGCGTCGGCGTCGTCCGCGCGCTTCGCGGTGCCCACGTCCCGGCGCGCCGCCATGAGCCAGCGGCGCAGGACCGAGGCGTCGCCCTCGGGGATCAGCGGGTCGGTCGCCCGCCAGCGCCGTCCGTCGATCACGACGTAGTGGCCGTCCTCGGTGTGCTCGACCATCACGCCACCCCGACGCGACGCAGGCGCCGGGACGCCGCGAGCACCTCGTCGGGGCCGATCGCCAGGCACTCCTGGTCGAACGGGCACACGAGCTGGCGGCACGGGCTGCAGGACACGGGACGCGTGAGCACCTCGGCGCGGGTGGAGCGCGGCCGGTACTGGTCGACGGTCTCGGTGCCGGCGAACAGCTCGACCACCGGGGCGCCGACGGCGTCGGCGAGGTGCACGCCGCCGGAGTTGTTGGCCACGACGACCTCGGCGTCGGCGAGCACCGCCGCCAGGTCGCCGAGCTCCAGGCCCGTGACCGGGAGCCCCACGTCGCCGGCGACCGCCGCGACGAGCTCCGCCTCGCGCTCGGTGCCCGTCACCGCGACCGTCAGCCCGTCGTCGGCGAGTCCCCGGACGACGGCGGCGAACCGCTCGGCGGGCCAGCGTCGCGACGGGCAGCTCGCGCCGGGCGCGACGACGGCGTAGCGGGCGAGGTCGAGCGCGGCGGGGACGTGGGCGTCGAGGGGGACTCGGGCGTGCAGCGTGTGCCCCTGCGGCGGCACGCCCACGGCGGCGAGCAGGCCGAGCATGCGGTCGACCTGGTGCACCTCGTCGGGCGGCGCCGGCACCCAGTGGGTCAGCAGGGCGCCGCCGAACTCCTTCGACGTGCCCACCCGGACGCCGACGCCGGCGCGGCGCGCGAGCTCGGCGGCCGGCCACGGCGACTGCGAGAACGACGTGAGCACGATCGCGGCGTCGTGGTCGCGGGCGGTGAGCTCGGCGACGAGATCGGCGTCGGGGTCGGCGCCCGGGACGAGGTCGAGCTGCTGCCAGGACACGGAGGCGGTGACGACGTCGTCGACCTCGGGGAGCAGGGCGGCGGCCGCCGCGCCGCCGGGGGAGGCGAGGAGGTCGAGCGACGCGTGCGGCGCCGCGGCGCGCAGCGCCCGGAACACGGGCCCGGTCATGAGCACGTCGCCGACGTTGTCGGGACGCACGACGAGGATGCGGCGCATCGCGGACCAGTCGGGGTCGCCGTACCCGGGGCGGTGCGCGGCGGGGTGCCGGAGGTCGGCGGGGAGGTCGGGCACGGCGACGAGTACCCGAAGGTGCTGGCAGGCTCACCCCGTGAGCTGGTCACCCTGGTTCCACACCCGGCCCGTCGCCCGCGACGTCTGGCTGGTCGCCGAGCCGGGGCACGTCAACTCGTGGCTCGTCGCCGGGCGCGACCGCGCGGTGCTCGTCGACTCCGGGCTCGGGATCGCCCCGATCCGCCCGGTGGTCGAGGCGCTCACCGACCGGCCCGTCGACGTCGTGCACACCCACGCCCACCTCGACCACGTCGGCGGCGACGCCGCGTTCTCCCGCGTCGCGATCCACCCGGCCGGGGTCGCCGAGCTGACGGCGGGCGCGAGCGCGGCCGAGCGGCGCCGCTACCTCGCCCACACCCGCCGGATGCTCGCCGCCGCCGACGCCTACCGGGCGCTCGACCGCGACTTCTTCCACCTGCTCTCCGCCGACTCCGATCCGCGCCCGCTGCCGCCCGGCGTCGACGAGACCACCTGGGTGCCCGGGCCGGCGCCCACGCCCGACCTCCTCGCGGAGGGGGACGTCGTCGACCTCGGCGGCCGGGAGCTGCGCGTGCTCCACACGCCGGGCCACAGCCCGGACTCGGTCTGCTTCCTCGACGAGCGCGCCGGCCTGCTCCTCGCCGGCGACACGGTCAACACCGGCCCGACCTACGCGCAGGCCCCGGAGGCCGACCTCCCCGCCTTCGCCGCGTCCACCGCCCGGCTGGCGGAGCTCGACGTCCACCTCGTCCTGATGGCGCACTTCGGCCGCGCGGTCGCCGAGGGCGCCTACCTGCGCGAGGTGGCCGACGCCTTCGCGCGCCTGCTCGCCGGCGGTGTCGACGGGGCGGTCCTGCGCCCGGCGCGCGACTGCGACGCCGACCCCGTCCGCGAGGCCGTGTTCGACGCCTGCTCGATCTACGTGCCCGCCGATGACTGAGCCCGATGACCCCACCGATGGGGTGCGCGTGGGCGTCTGGTGAGCGAACGGGCGGGATCGGGTACCGACGGCGGGTGGCAGACCTCCGCGTCGCGCTCGTCCACGGGCGCGCCGATCCCGCGCACGACGGCGTCGCCGACTACACCGTCCACCTCGCGCGGGCCCTCGACCGCCAGGGCGTGGATGTCGTCGACGTGCCCGTGGACCCGGGGGCCCGCGGGCTGCTGCGCGCGGCGCGGTCGCTGCGCGCGAGCGGGGCGGACGTGGCGCACGTGCAGTTCGCGCCCTCGGCGTTCGGGTTCTCCGGCGCCCCGGGGCTGCTCGGCGACCTCGCGGGGATGCCGCTGGTGACGACGCTGCACGAGTACGGCTGGTGGTCGTGGGCGCCCCGGGTGCCGGACGGCGTGTGGTCGTTCCTCGAGCGCCGCCGCCTCGCCGACCGGGAGACCGGGCGCCTCGTCCCGCGCAGCGCGGCGGTGCTCACGACCAACGGCGAGCACGCCGCGACGTTGCGGGACCGTCTCGGCGTCGAGGCCGGCCGCGCCCCGCTGCTGCCGAACGTCGAGGTGGACCCGGACGCTCCCGACCGGGCCACCACCCGGCGCGCCCTCGGCGTGCCCGCGGACGCCGAGCTCGTCGTCTTCTTCGGCTTCGTGCACCCGGTGAAGGGCCTGCGCTACCTCGTTGACGCCGTCGCGCGCCTGGCCGCCGAGCGTCCGCGGCTGCACCTGCTGGTGCTCGGCGGGTTCACCTCGCTCGCCCTGCCCGAGGACGAGGCCGCGGCGTTCCGCGACGAGCTGACCGCGCACATCGCGGGGGCCGGCGCGATCGACCGCGTGACGATCACCGGGCACCGCCCCGCCGGCGAGGTCTCGGCCGCGCTGCAGGCCGCGGACGTCGCGGCGTTCCCGTTCACCGCGGGGGCGACGCTCAAGAGCGGCGCGCTGCTGGCCGCGCTGGACCACGGGCTCCCGACGCTGGTCACCCGCCGCCCCGACGCCCCCGCGGACCCCGACCTCGCCGACGGCGAGACCGTGGTGATCGCCCCGCAGGTGCGCGACGCCGACGTCCTGCACGACGGGCTGCGCCGCCTGTTCGGCGACGACGACCTGCGCGCGCGGGTCGCGGCCGGCGGGCACCGCCTCGTCCGCGGCCGCGACTGGGACCGGCTCGCGGCGTCGCACGTGGCCACCTACCGGGCGGTGCTCCCGTAGTGCGCCGCGTCCTCGTGGTCGACCTGCTCGGCGGGCTCGGCGACCTGATCATGGTGCTGCCGAGCGTGCACGCGCTGGCCGAGGCGCACCCGGACGCCGAGCTCACCGTCCTGACCCACGCCCCCGGGGCCCCGCTGCTGGCGCGCGACCCGGCCGTGGCCGCCGTCCGCACCGCCGAGAAGCACGACGAGCGCGCCGCGGTCGAGGCGGCGCTCGCCGACCTCGCGCCCGACCTCACCGTCACGACCACCCGTTTCGACGGCATCGGTGACCTCGTCGACGCGGACGCCACCGCCCGCGGGACCCGGGCGGTGAGCAACCTCTGGCGGCGCCCGCCCCCCGACGAGCTGGTGGGTGAGCGCTACCAGCGCATCCTCGCCGCCGAGGGCGTCATCGCCGACACGGTCCGCCCGCCCCGCGTCGTCCTCGACCCCGCCGAGCTCGCCGCCGGACGGCACACGCTCGTGCAAGCCCTGCGTCCACGCTGGCACTCAACGTCAGGAAATCCGCATCCTCGCGGTGAAGGAACCGCGCCCACCGTCCTCGTCCCCGACGCCGGCATGGCGGTCAAGCGCTGGCCCGCCCGCCGCTGGGCGGAGCTGACGGCCTCCCTCCCCGGCCCGGTCCTCTCGATCGGCGCCGTCGACGGCGCCGGGCAGCTCCCCCCGACCGACCTCCGCGGCCTCGCCGCGCAGTTCGCCGCCGTCGCGGAGGCCGGCGGGGTCGTCGTCGGCCCCGACACCGGCCCGGTGCGCCTGGCTGCAGCGGTCGGCGCCCGCACGGTCGCGCTCTTCGGCCCGACGGCCGCGGCGCGCTACGGCCTGGAGGAGGGCACGAACCTCCAGGGCCTCCCGGAGTGCCCGCACCGCATGCCGACGGCCATCACCGAGCAGGTCTGCTGGTGGGAGGCTGCCTGCCCGCTCGCGCCCGAGCCCGCCTGTCTGCTCGATCTCACCGTCGACCGTGTGCGCGGGGCCGTGGTCGCCGGCGGGTAGAACGGGGAGATGCGCTACCTCGATCTCCCCACGGCGAAGAAGTGGTCGGCCATCGGGCTGGGCACCTGGCAGTTCGGTTCCCGCGAGTGGGGGTACGGGCAGGACTACGCCGCCGGCCCCGACAGCGAGGCGGCGAAGATCGTGGCCCGCGCCCTCGAGCTCGGCGTCACCGTGTTCGACACCGCCGAGGTCTACGGCCTCGGGCGCAGCGAGCGCATCCTCGGCGACGCCCTGGACCGCGCCGACGCCGACCCGCAGACCACGGTCGTCGCGTCGAAGATCTTCCCGGTGCTCCCCGTCGACCAGGTCGTCGTCCAGCGCGGCACCTCCAGCGCCGCCCGGCTGCGCCGCAAGCTCGACCTCTACCAGGTCCACCAGCCGAACCCGGTGGTCGGCGACGGCACGACCATGGCCGGCATGCGGACCCTGCAGGCCGCGGGCGTCGTCGACGAGGTCGGCGTCAGCAACTACTCGCTGGATCGCTGGCAGGGCGCCGAGACCGCGCTGGGCAGCCAGGTGATCTCCAACCAGGTGCAGTACAGCCTCGTCTCCCGCGGGCCGGACAAGGAGCTGCTGCCCTACGCCCGCACCGCCGGGCGGGCGATCCTCGCCTACAGCCCGCTCGCCCAGGGCCTGCTGTCCGGCAAGTTCGACGCGGACCACCGGCCCGCGAACCGCGTGCGCTCGCTCAACCCGGTCTTCCTGCCCGAGAGCCTGCGCCGCGTCACGCCGCTGATCGAGACGCTGCGCGCCGTCGCCGACGCGCACGACGCGACGCCCTCGCAGGTCGCGCTGGCCTGGACCATCCACCACCCGGTGGTCGTCGCCATCCCCGGCGCGTCCAGCGTCGCCCAGCTCGAGAGCAACTGCGCGGCCGCGGAGATCACGCTGACCGACGACGAGTACGTCGCGCTCACCGTCGCCGCCGAGTCGTTCCGGCCGGTCGGGGGCTTCTCAGCGCTCACCGGGATCGCCCGCGCGCAGCTCGGCGTCGGCTGATCCCGGAGCGAACGGGGACTTCGCGCGCGTAGAAGCAGCGAACGTCCAGCTGAGCACGCCGATAGGACGTTCGCTGCGAAACCCCGGACGCTCAGCCCAACCGCGCCAGCATCGTCCGGTTGTGCGTGCCGGTCTTGCGCAGCAGGGACCCGACGTGCTTCTCGACGGTCTTGGCCGAGATGGCCAGGGTGCGGGCGATCTGGCGGTCGGTGAGGCCGCGGGCGACGAGGCGGCGCACCTCGGTCTCGCGGGGCGTGATGCCGGTGGCCGGGCGGGGCGGGGCGGCGAGACGGCCGAGCTGGTCGTCGGCCAGCAGGCTCTCGCCGCGCCCGGCGGCCGTCACGACGGCGACGAGGCGCTCGGCGCCCGCGTCCGGGTCGACGCAGCCCTTGACGCCGGCGGCGACGGCGGCGCGCAGCCGGTCGTCGGGGCAGTGGTCGGCGAGCAGGACGACGGCGGGGGGATCGGGCAGGGCGGCGAGGGCGTCGAGCTGGGCGACGAGATCGTCGCCGAGCAGGTCGTGCTCGACGACCAGCACGTCGGGGCCGAGCAGGCGGCAGGCGCCGGCGAGGTCGTGGGCGGTGCCGGTGGGCGAGACCTCGGAGACCATGCCGAGCCCGGGCGCGCCGAGCTGCAGCAGGCGGACGACGCCCGCCCGGACGACGGGACGCCGCGCGGCGACCACGACGCCGGTGCGCGTGCGGCCGGGGGCGGGTACCGGGCCCGCGGTGCAGGGCACGGTGAGCCGCAGGCGGGCGCCGCGGCCCGGCGCGCTGTCGATCTCGAGCTCGCCGTCGAGCCGACGCGCCCGCGCGGCCATGGCCCGCAGCCCGAGCTGCGCCCCGGCGGCCGCGACGCGCCGGCGTGACTGGGCGCCCGCGTCGAACCCGCGGCCGTCGTCCTCGACGAGGACGGTGAGCGTCCCGGGGCCGTGCAGCAGCCCGACCCGCACGCACGCGGCGTCGGCGTGGACCGCGACGTTGAGCAGGGCCTCCTGCACCATGCGGAAGACCTCGTCGGCCACGTCGTCGGCGACGGTCCCGGCGCCGACGGTCATGAGGTCGGCGCGCGTCGTGCCCCGGGCCTCGACCCACGCGAGCTCCTCGCGCACGGCCTGCTCGAGGGTGCGCCCGGCGAGCACGCCTCCGTCGGCGAGCGCGAGGGCGGCGTAGTCGGCGAACAGCTCGGCGAGGTGCAGGTCGGCGGGGGAGAAGCCGCCGCGCCCGGCGGTGACGACGCAGGCGCCGACGACCCGCGGACCGCGGCGGACGGGGACGGCGAGCACGCCCGGCCCGCCGGGAGCGTCGACCAGCACCGGGTCGCAGGTCGCGACGAGCTCCTCGACGACGCTCCCGGGCACGGCGACACCCTCGGCGTCCGGCCCGGCCAGCACGGTCCAGGTGCCGGTGGCCTCGTCGACCCGCACGACCCAGCCGTCACCCCCGGTGAGGGTGCCCAGGTGGTCGGCGATGCGTCGCAGCAGCGGGTCCGGCGCGGCGGGCGCCGAGGGGGAGGCGGTGACGACGCTGGACAGTGCCGGTACGACCACCGGTGGCCCTCCCTGAGTCCTCGGCGACGGTCCTCACGACACCGCTCCCGATCGTCAGCTCCGACCGGTCACCGCATGCATACAAGATGCATCGATGCAGTGAGAGTAGGGTCACCGCGACTCCGAGGGCAAGGGCGGTGCGGTGACGGGGACCGGCGGGATGTCGGCGAAGGAGCGGGCGTACCGCGACACGAAGGCCCGCATCCTCGACGGGTCGCTCCCGGGTGGTGATCTCATCACCGAGGGTCAGGTCGCCGATGCGCTCGCGATGAGCCGTACCCCGGTGCGGGAGGCGTTCCTGCGTCTGGAGGCCGAGAGGCTGCTGCGGCTGTTCCCGAAGCGCGGCGCGCTGGTGGTGGCGGTGTCCCCCAGCGAGGTCGAGGCGGTGCTCGAGGCCCGGGAGCTCGTCGAGGGCCACGCGCTGACCAAGCTCTGCGGGTCGCCGGCGGCCGACCGCTCCGTGGTGGCCGACGCCCTGCACGAGGTGCTCGACATCCAGCGCGCGGCGCTGGCCGCGGCGGACGAGCCGGCCTTCGCCGAGGCCGACCGGCGCTTCCACATCACGCTGGTCGAGAGCGCCCGCAACATGATCCTGCTCGAGCTCTACGCCTCGCTGCGCGACCGGCAGCTGCGCATGAACCTCGGCTCGCTGGACCGCGGCCCCCACCGGCCGCACGAGATCCTCGCCCAGCACGAGGCGATCGTCGACGCGCTCGGCCGGGGCGTCGCCGACGAGGCCGTGCTGCGTCTGCGCGAGCACCTCGACGCCACGCGCGGCGCGGTGGCCGGTCGTACGGCCGGCGCCGGCGGCGCGAGCGCACTGGGCCGGTAGCGGCCCGCCCGCTCGTCCGGGCGGGCTGGGGGAAATCCCCCAGGGGACCCGGTGGGAATGTCCCCGTGGTCCGGGACGCCTCCGCGCTCCTAGCGTCGCCTCGCCGGGCGGTGCCCGGCCGCCCTCCCCGACCGGCCCGTCCCCGGGCCGGTCCGGTGCAGGGCGCCCACTCACTGCGCGGAGGTGACCCGGATGCCGGGACTGACCCTGGCGGAGGCCCGTCGGATGCTCGACGCCGGCCTGGCGGAGGCGGACAGGATCGGCCAGCCGATGAACGTCGCGATCCTCGACGCCGGCGGCCACCTGCTGGCGTTCGCCCGTCAGGACGGCGCCATCCGGGCCAGCATCGACATCTCCCAGCGCAAGGCGTCGACCGCGCTGCTCATGGAGGCGCCGACGGCCGCGCTCATGCCCCTCGTGCAGCCGGGCGCGGAGCTCTACGGCCTCGAGCAGACCGCCGGCGGGATGGTCGTCTTCGGCGGCGGGATCCCCGTGCAGCGCGACGGCGAGCTGGTGGGCGCCGTCGGCGTCAGCGCCGGGTCCGCCGAGCAGGACGTCCAGGTCGCCGAGGCCGCGGTCGCGGCCGTCAAGGCCTGATCACACCCCGCCACCGACCACCGCCGCCGACGTCGTGGTGCCCACCGCGACCACCTCGGTCAAGGAGAAGACCCCATGACGACGAACCCAGATCTGGCGCCCGAACTGACCGCTGCGGACTACCCGCTCTCGGTCCACCGCCCCGAGCTGCTGCACACGCCCACCGGCAAGACCCTCGACGACCTGACGATGGCCGCGGTCGTCGCCGGGGACATCACGTCCGAGGACCTGCGCATCAGCCCGGAGACCCTGGCCCTGCAGGGCCAGCTCGCCGCGGCCGCCGGCCGCCGCCAGCTCGCCGAGAACTTCCAGCGCGCCTCGGAGATGACCACCATCCCGGACGCCGAGGTCCTGGAGATGTACAACTCGCTGCGGCCCAACGCCTCCACGGCGGCCCAGCTCGAGGAGATCGCCTCGAAGCTCGAGAACACCTACTCCGCCACCACGTGCGCCGCCCTCGTCCGCGAGGCGGCCCAGGTCTACGCAGCCCGCAACCTGCTCGCCGAGGAGGCCTGAGATGACTGCCGTCGCACCCCGCGCCGAGGGAACGGGCGCGTCCCTGACGACGTCCAAGCGCACCGAGGTCCTGGAGGACCGACCCGTCAACCTGGACGGCTTCGTCGAGGAGTGGCCCGAGAAGGGCCTCGTCGCGATGGAGTCGGACTTCGACCCGCAGCCGTCCGTGCGCGTCGAGGACGGCCGGATCGTCGAGCTCGACGGCCGCACCCGCGACCAGTTCGACTTCATGGACACGTTCATCGCCGACCACGCGATCGACGTCGACACCTGCGAGGCCGCCATGGCGACCGAGTCGGTGGAGATCGCGCGGATGCTCGTCGACCCGCGGACCTCGCGCGCCGACGTCGTCGCCGTCGGCCGGGGCCTGACCCCGGCGAAGATCCTCGACGTCGTCAAGCTGATGAACGTCGTCGAGATCATGATGGGCATCCAGAAGACCCGCTCGCGGCGCACGCCCGCCAACCAGGCGCACTCGACGAGCGCCAAGGACAACCCGATCCAGGTGGCGGCCGACGCCGCCGAGGGCGCGGTCCGCGGGTTCGCCGAGCTGGAGACCACCCTCGGCGTCGTGCGCTACGCCCCGCTCGTGGCGATCGGGCTGCAGGTCGGCGGCCAGGTCGGGCGCGGCGGCGTGCTCACCCAGTGCGCGCTCGAGGAGGCGACCGAGCTCGACCTCGGCATGCGCGGCATCACCGCCTACGCCGAGACGATCTCGATCTACGGCACCGAGTCGGTGTTCGTCGACGGCGACGACACCCCGTGGTCGAAGGCGTTCCTGGCCTCGGCGTACGCCAGCCGCGGCATCAAGATGCGCTTCACGTCGGGCACCGGGTCGGAGGTGCAGATGGGCAACGCCGAGGGCCGCTCGATGCTGTACCTGGAGATCCGCTGCATCCTCATGGCCAAGGGCGCCGGGGTGCAGGGCCTGCAGAACGGCTCGATCTCGTGCATCGGCGTGCCCGGCGCGGTGCCGGGCGGCATCCGTGCGGTGGCGGCGGAGAACCTCGTCGCCAGCTGGATGGACCTGGAGTGCGCCTCCGGCAACGACCAGTCGTTCTCCCACTCGGCGATGCGCCGCACCAGCCGGCTGCTGCCGCAGATGCTGCCGGGCACCGACTTCGTGTGCTCCGGGTACTCCGCGGTGCCGAACAAGGACAACATGTTCGCCGGGTCGAACCTCGACACCGACGACTACGACGACTGGAACGTCATCCAGCGCGACATGCAGGTCGACGGCGGCCTGCGCCACGTCCGCGAGGACGTGATCCTGCAGGTCCGCAACAAGGCCGCGCGCGCCATGCAGGCGCTGTTCGCCGAGCTCGACCTCCCGCCGATCACCGACGAGGAGATCGAGGCGGCGACCTACGCCAACTCGAGCGACGACTACCCCGACCGCGACGTGCTCGCCGACCTCGAGGGCGCCCGCAGCGTCATGGAGCGGGGCATCACCGGCATCGACCTGGTCCGGTTCCTCGAGCGCGCGGGGTTCGGCGACGTCGCCGAGAACTACCTGCAGGTCCTGCGCCAGCGCGTCTCGGGCGACCTCCTGCAGACCGCCGCCGTCCTCACCGGCGACTTCACCCCGCTGGCGGCGATCAACGACGCCAACGACTACGCCGGACCCGGCACCGGTTACCGCCTGACCGGCGAGCGGTGGGAAGAGCTCAAGAAGCTCCGCCACGTCACCTCCGCCGAGAACCCCGAGGAGGAGGTCGTATGACCGCCGCGCCCGTCGACTCCGTCCGCACGCTCGCACTCAACGAGGTCGGGCCCGCCGAGCGCGGCACCCGGCCCGAGGAGGTCGTCATCGCGCTGTCCCCGGCCTTCGGGGACCCGTTCACGAAGACGATCGTGGACGTGCCGCACGCCGAGGTGATCCGCCAGCTGCTGGCGGGCATCGAGGAGCGCGGCGGCGTGGCGCGGGTGATCAAGGTCTACAAGACCGCGGACCTCGCGGCGATCGCACACCACGGGGCCAAGCTGTCGGGTTCGGGGATCGCGGTGGGCGTGCTGTCGCGGGGCACCACGGTGCTCCACCAGCGCGACCTGGCGCGGCTGTCGAACCTGGAGCTCTTCCCCCAGGCCCCGTTGCTCGACGCCGAGGTCTTCCGCATGATCGGGGCGAACGCCGCGCAGTACGCGCAGGGTCAGTCGCCCAAGCCGGTGCCGACGCGCAACGACCAGATGGCCCGCCCGCGCTGGCAGGCCAAGGCGGCGCTGCTGCACCTCAAGGAGTTCGAGTGCATCGACCACTCCCGCGAGGCGGTGGAGGTCGAACCGGTCATCACGAAGGTGGACTGAACGCGTGTCCCTCGTCATCGGCGTCGACATCGGCAACTCCACGACCGAGGCGTGCATCGCCGACGTCGAGGACGGGGAGGTCGGGCGACTGGCGTCCTCGCTGACCCGGACGACGGGGGTCAAAGGCACCCCGGACAACACCACCGGTGCCGTCACGGCCGTCCGGCGGGCCCTCGAGGCCACCGGGCGGCCGGCCGGTGA
The DNA here is from genome assembly GCF_036044095.1 of Actinomycetospora sp. NBC_00405. Lineage (NCBI taxonomy): Bacteria > Bacillati > Actinomycetota > Actinomycetes > Pseudonocardiales > Pseudonocardiaceae > Actinomycetospora > Actinomycetospora sp. NBC_00405. The sequence goes on along the minus strand of NZ_CP107938.1, from coordinate 3,408,566 downwards.
GCTCGCCACCGTCCTGCTCAACGAGGCCACGCCGGTGATCAGCGGCCTGGCGATGGAGACGATCACCGAGACGATCATCACCGAGTCGACGATGATCGGGCACAACCCCGACACGCCGGGCGGGGACGGTCTCGGGGTCGGGATGACGGTGTCCCTCGACGACCTCGCAACCGTCGAGGAGGAGGTCCCGGTCGTCGTCGTGGTCGGGGCCGGCGCGGACTTCGACGACGTCGCGCACCTGCTCAACACGGCCGGCGAGCGCGGCGTCGAGGTCGTCGCGGCCGTGCTGCACGGCGACGACGCGGTGCTCGTCGTCAACCGGCTGACGCGGCGGATCCCGGTGGTCGACGAGGTGTCCGCGGTCGACCGGGTGCCGCTGGGGATGCTCGCGGCGGTCGAGGTGGCCGCACCCGGGCGCACCATCCGCACCCTGTCGGACTCCTACGGGCTCGCCTCGACGTTCGACCTGGACGCCGAGCAGACCCGCCAGGTGTCCCCGGTGGCGCGGGCGCTGTCGGGCAACCGGTCCGCGGTCGTCGTCCGCACCCCGGCCGGCGACGTCACCGACCGGCGCATCCCCGTCGGCACCCTGACCCTCTCCGGCGCCGGGCGCTCGCTCGACGTCGGCGTCGACGAGGGCGCCGACGCGATCATGGAGGCGATCGGACGGGTCGCGCCGCTCGACGACGTGCACGGCGAGGCCGGGACGCACGTCGGCGGCATGCTCGCGAAGGTCCGCGACACGATGACCGACGTGACCGGGCAGCCGGCCTCGGAGATCCGGATCCGCGACGTCCTCGCCGTCGACACCCTCGTGCCGGCCGTGGTGCGCGGCGGGCTCGCGGGTGAGGTCTCGCGGGAGAACGCCGTCGCGCTCGCCGCGATGGTGCGCACCAGCCGCAGCCGCATGCAGGCGGTGGCCGAGGCGCTCTCCGACGAGCTGGGCTGCGAGACGATCATCGGCGGGGTCGAGGGCGAGGTCGCCGTGCGCGGCGCGCTGACCACACCGGGCACCTCGGTGCCGATCGCGATCATCGACATGGGCGGCGGCTCCACCGACGCCGCGCTGCTCGACCGGGACGGTGCCGTGTCGGCGGTGCACGTCGCCGGGGCCGGGGAGCTGGTCACCAAGCTCATCGACTCGGAGCTGGGTCTCGAGGACCGGGACGCCGCGGAGTCGGTGAAGCGCCACCCGCTGGCGAAGGTCGAGAGCTTCTTCCACGTCCGCCACGAGGACGGCACGGTGCAGTTCTTCTCCGAGCCGCTGCCGCCGCACGTCTTCGCGAAGGTCGTCACCGTGACCCCCGAGGGGCTCGCGGCCGTGCCCGTGCGCGGCCCGCTCGAGGAGGTCCGGCGGGTGCGCCGCGAGGCCAAGCGCCGGGTGTTCGTCGTCAACGCGCTGCGGGCGCTCGCGCAGGTCGCCCCGCAGGGCTCGCTGCGTCTGCTCGGCTCAGTGGTGCTGCTGGGCGGGTCGGCGCTGGACTTCGAGATCCCCGGCATGGTGGCCGACGCGCTCGCCCCCTACGGGGTCGTGTGCGGCATCGGCAACGTCCACGGCACCGAGGGCCCGCGCAACGCGGTGGCCGCGGGCCTGGTGGACGCGCACGCCGGGACCGCCGCCGGCCCGGCGCCCGAGAAGCTGCAGCGTCGGGCGGCTGCCTCATGAGCGGGGTGACCAGTCCCCTCTCGGGGGTGTCGGTCCTCGGCGGGCCCGGCTGCCACGGTCGCATCGACCGGGCCGATGACCCCGCGCTCCCGCCCGCGGTGCTGGTCACGGTGCACGACGACGCCCCGCCCGCCGTGGTGCGCGAGGTGTGCGCGGGCGCCGAGGAGCAGGGCATCCCCACGGCGATCCTGGCGCCGGTCGGGAGCGGGGGCGACGCCCTCGCCCGGCACGCGGCGGCGGAGTCGCGGCTCGAGGTCGGCGTGGGCATCGGGCCCGACGGCGCGGTGGTCGTCCGGCACGCCCTGGTCGCGGAGCCCGTGCTCCGGCTGGCCGGCGACGCCCCGGCGGGCCGGGTGCGGCAGGCGGGGGCCGACGCGGCGCGGATCGTCGCGGGGCTGCCGCTGCGGACCGCCGCTCAGGCGGAGGAGCGCTCCGCGTCCTGAATGTCCCGTCCGTCGCCGTCGAGCTCGAGGGCGCCGCGCAGGGCGTCCTGCCCGGTCTCGATGCCCTTGCGCAGCACGTCCGGGTCGGTCTCGAGCGGGTTGATCGTGTCCGCGCCCGACGGCGGGCGGACCTCGAACAGGTAGGGCGGCTCGTCGGTGGGCGACGCCGTCGCGTGGGCGAGGCGGGAGTCGTCGGCGCGGCGGTTCTCCAGCCGGTTCCCCATCACGTGCACGAGCCCCGGCACGTTGACGGCGCCGAGGCGGGAGACCAGCGCCTTCTCCAGGCGGGTCACGTCGACGGCGGTCTGGTCGGCCCGGCGGGTGCGCAGGACGAGCACGTGCGTGGCGCCCTGGGCGAGCGCGGTGCGGAACGGGATCGGCTCGGCGACGGCGGCGTCGACGTACCGGCGTCCCCGGATCTCGACGGGCAGCCCCGCGAGCAGCGGCACCGCGGCGCTCGCGCGCAGGGCGAGCTGCAGGGAGGTCTTGTCGACGATCGTGTCGGCGAGGTCGACGGCCTCGCCGGTCTCGACGTCGGTCGCCACCGGGTGCAGCGGGACCTCGGCGTCGAGCACGGCCTGCCAGTCGACCGGGATGACCTTCTCGCCGACGGTGTGCACGAGGTACTCGACGTCGACGACGGGCTTGCCGCGCAGGCCGCGTCCGGGGTTGGTGACCCGCTCCATCAGCCCCGGGCGGTACCAGCCGGCGCAGCAGACGGCGGCCTGCGCGCCCACGAGCCAGCTGCCGGCCAGCGCGCCCGCGGAGGCGCCGTAGACGGCGTCGAAGCAGGTCGCGAGGCCGAGCTCCTCGAGCGCGAGCACCATCCCGCTCGAGTAGGTCGCCCGGCTGCCGCCGCCCTCGACGGCGAGCGCGACGTGGTGGCCGTCGGTCCTGTTGTTCGGGCAGGAACCCTCGGCGCGCCGGGCGGCCAGGACGTCGAGGACCGGATGGGGACGCACGTCGGCATTCTGCCCGCTCCACCGGCGGCTCCACCGAACGGGCTACGTGAGCGAAGTTCCCGGCTATAGCCGGGAACTTCGCTCACGTGCGGCGGGCCAGGGTCACACGGTCGATCTCGGTGCCGGTGTCCGTGGTCGCGCGGACGGTCAGGGTCGTCTCCCCGCCGCCGGCCGGCGCCGGGACGACGTCGACGGTGACGTAGGCGTAGTCCAGGTAGCGCGCCTGCGACCAGTCGACCTCGTCGGGCTGCTCGGCGTCCTCCCCGAGCGCCAGGTAGCCGGCCACGGTGACGCCGCTGTCGGGCCCCGGGTTGCCGCGGTAGCGGTCGGTCACGCCGTCGACCCAGCTGTAGCGGGGGCGCCCGCCGGAGCCGACGCACACGTAGGTCGTGCCGTCGGTCTCCGGGCGCACGGTGGCGCCGTCGGGGGCCTGCACGACCGAGCGCCCGCGCCGGATCGGGTTCGTGCGCTCGTACTGGTGGTTGTGGCCCTGCAGGACGAGGTCGACCGAGAACTCGTCGAACAGCGGCGCCACGGCGGCGCGCACCCCGGCGTCGGAGGCGTGCGCCTTCGACGTCGCGAACGCGCAGTGGTGGAAGAACGCGACGATCCAGTCGACTCCCGCGTCGGCGCGCAGCGCGGTCAGCGTCTGCCGCAGCCATGCCGTCTGCGCGCCGCCCGAGTAGCCCGCGTTGGTGGGGATCTCGGTCGAGAGGTCGTTGGCGTCCAGGCTGATCACGCCGACGGTGCCGTGCCGGAACGTGTAGACCGACGGGCACGCGGACGGCCCGGTGCGGGGCAGGTCGAGGCGCGCCGCGTGCCCGCCGTAGCCGTGGCTCGCGCCCCCGGCCCGGTTGTCGTCGTAGAGCGCCTCCATGTCGTGGTTGCCGGTGGCGAACATCCACGGGGTGGACGCGGCGCTGCGCTCGATGAGCCCGAAGTACGTCGTCCACACCGTCGGGTCGAAGCTGTCGAAACCGCTGCCGCCTGCGCGGCGCTCCGGGAGCCCTTCACCCGAGGGGTCGGCGTAGCAGATGTCGCCCGCGAGCAGGTGGAACGCCGGGCCCTGCCGCGCGATGCGGTCGACCATCGACGTCGACGGCGTCGTCGTCCGCCGGGTGTCGTCCGACGCGTAGTCGTTGGTGAACCCCTCCTCCCCGCTCGGCGGCACGGTGTCGACGCCCTGGTCGGCGAACGCGGTGAAGCTCCACGGCTCCGTCGCGCCCGGCCCGGGCGCGGTGACGAAGTCGGCCTCCGGGGTCGTCGTGCCGTCGGGGAGGCGGAACCGGTAGCGGTAGCGCTCGCCCGGCGCGAGGCCGTCGGCCAGGGCGTGCACGAAGAACTGCTCGCTCCCGCGGATCGCGCCGCCGCCCTGCGGCACCTGTGAGACCAGCCGGCGCACGTCCACCGGCAGCGTCGTGCCGAACGAACCGTCGCGCCCCAGGTCGACCACGACGGGGCCGGGCGGCGGCGCGGTCAGCTCGCCCGCGAACGCCATCTGGCGCTGCGGGTCGGCGCCGTAGGCCAGGTGCCGGCCGACCACGGCGACCGGCGCCTGCGCCGCGGTGGCGCACGCGGTGAGCGTCCAGGGCGCCGCGGCGAGGCCGGTCGCCGCGAGGACGCCGGTCCCGCCGCGCAGCGCGCTGCGACGGCTCACCGGATGGCGGCGCAGGAAGGAGGTCAGCCAGTCGTGCTGCTCCGCGACGGTCATGCGGTCGGCCAGCACGGTGGGGACACCGACGTCCGGTGCCTGGCCGCGGGGAGTCCGGGTCACGACAGGCAGAGTCGCCCCCGCCGGCGCGCAGGACCACACGGGGTGGTGGACGCGGAGCGGACGACTGCTGACGCTCCACGAGGAATCGGGCGAGTCGGCGCCGCCCGGCGGCATCCGGACGTGATCGGCGAGACTGCCGGTGTGAGCCTCGCGACCGCCGTCCTGCGCCGGGCCATGCGCCTGCCCGCGCCCCGCACCTCCCGGGTCACGGTGGACCGCGACGTCGCGGTCCCGATGACCGACGGCGCCGTCCTGCGCCACGACCACCACCGCCCGGCCGGTGTCTCCCGCGGACCCGTGGTGCTCGTGCGCAGCCCCTACGGCCGGGCCGGGTGGATCGGCGTCGTCTTCGGGCGCCTCGTCGCCGAGCGCGGCCTGCAGGTGGTGGCGCAGTCGGTGCGCGGCACCGCGGACTCCGACGGCGTGCTCTCGCCGTTCGACGAGTCCTCCGACGGCGGCGAGACGGTCCGCTGGGTGCTCGACCAGCCGTGGTGCGACGGGCGGCTGGCCACCCTCGGCCCGAGCTACCTCGGGCTCACCCAGTGGGCCCTCGCGCCCGCCGCCGGGCGGTCCCTGCGCGCGATGGGCACCCTGGTCACCGCGTCGTCGTTCCGGGACCAGACCTACGCCGGCGGGTCGTTCTCCCTGGACAACGCGCTGTCCTGGAGCGCGATGATGCGGTCGATGGCGGCCGGGCCGTTCGCACGGTCCACCCGGCTGCTGCGCGGGCGGAAGACCCTCGTCGACGCCCTCGACGTGCTGCCGCTGCGCGAGGCCGACCGGCGCGCCACCGGCGACCAGGTCGACTTCTTCCAGGACTGGCTGCGGGAGTCCGACCCCGGCTCGGCGTACTGGGCCCGCCGCGGCTACACCGCCGGCGTCGCCGAGGTGGCCCGCGCCGACGTCGACGTCACGATGACCGGCGGCTTCCAGGACATCTTCCTGCCCTGGCAGCTCGCCGACCACGCCGCGCTGCGCGCCGCGGGCGCCCGCCCGCGCCTGGTCCTCGGTCCCTGGGTGCACACCTCCGGACCCGGCATCGCCGCCGGCCTGCGCGAGTCCCTGGCCGCGTTCGAGCGGGTCTTCGACGGCACGCACGGCAGCGGCGGGGTCGTCGCGGCCACCACCGCGGACGCCCCGGTGTCGGTGACGCTCTCCGGCGACGGGGGCGTCCGGCGTCTCGCCGACTGGCCGCCGCCCGACGCGGTGCACCGGACCTGGTTCCTGCGCGCCGACCACTCGCTGTCGGTGCAGCCGCCGCCCGACCGCACCGCGGGCGCCGTGCACTGGCCCGGCACCCGCATCGACTACGACCCGGCCGACCCCACGCCCGCCGTCGGCGGCCCGATCCTCACCGGGCGGTCGGGACCCCGCGACCAGACCGCACTCGAGGCCCGCACCGACGTCGCCGTGTTCAGCTCCGACCCGCTCGCCGAGGACGTCGTCGCCCTCGGGCCGGTGTCGGCGACGGTGTTCCTGCGCGCCGAGGTCGAGCACCTCGACGTGTTCGTCCGGGTGTGCGACGTCGACCCCCGCGGCCGCTCGGTGAACATCACCGACGGCCTCGTCCGCCTCGCCCCCGGCGACCCGGCGACCGCCGCCGACGGCAGCCGTGAGGTGGCCGTGGAGCTGTGGGACACCGGCCACCGCTTCGCCGCCGGGCACCGCCTGCGCGTGCAGATCTCGGGCGGAGCCCACCCCCGGTTCTCCCGCCACCCCGGGACGGGGGACCCGCTCGGCGAGGCCACGACGCTCGTGCGCCAGCCCCGTGAGGTGCTGCACGACGCGGCCCACCCGACGGCCGTGACGCTGGCGGTCGAGCCCCGGCACTAGTCGGCCGGCGGCACCGTCCCTGCTCCGAGGGGTGAGACGCGACCGGTGCTGCCGACCGCGTCACACCGCCCGTCGGTCCCCGGCTGCTGCTGGTCGACGCCACCGCTCCCGGGCGTGCGGGCCCCGGTCCCGCTGCCGATCCTGAGGGCATGGCCGTCCTGCCCTCCGAGCGGGCCGGCGCGGTGGCCGTCGACCCCGGGGGAGGGGTCACGGAGATCGCCCCGGCCCGGACGGAACCGCCCCCCTCCTCCACGACCGAGCTCCCCACCACCCGTCCGCCGCGCCCCGTCCACGGCGTGCGCGCCACCGACGGGGTTCCCCTGCACGTGGAGATCCACGGCCACCACGGCCCGGTCGTGGTGCTCAGCCACGGCTTCACCGTCGACTCCGACGAGTGGTCGCCCCAGCTCGAGGCCCTGACCCATCGCGCGCGGGTCGTGACCTGGGACCAGCGCGGCCACGGCCGCTCCGGGTGGGGCGACCCGGCGAACGCGACCATCGACCAGCTGGGTCGCGACCTCGCCACCGTCGTGGATGCCGTCGCCCCGTGCGGGCGGGTGGTGCTCGGCGGGCACTCGATGGGCGGCATGAGCGTGCTCGCGCTGGCCCGCCAGCACCCGGAGTGGTTCGGCACCCGCGTCGCCGGGGTCTTCCTCGTCGCGACCTCCGCCGGCGACCTCATCTCCGACGGGCCGCTCGGCGCCCTGCACGCGGTCGCGCGCCGCGCCGGGGTGCTGCCCGCGGTGCTCGAGGGGGCCCGGCTGGCCGCGCCGGTCGCCGACCAGCTGCCGTGGCGCGACTCCGCCCTCGGCCGCTGGCTGGTGCGCCGCATGGCGTTCACCGCCGACGCCTCCGACGACGACGTGCGCCGGCTGCAGGCGGCCACCGAGAGCCTGCCGCTGACGGTGACCTCGGCGTTCTCCTCGTCGCTGCTCTCCCACGACGAGACCGGCTCGCTGCCCGTGCTGGCGTCGGTGCCGACGACGGTGGTGACCGCTGCCGACGACCGTCTCACCCCGGCGACCCACGGCCGGCGCATCGCCGAGGCCCTCGGTCCCCGGGCCCGCCTGGTGCTGGTCGACGGCGCGGGGCACGCTGTGAACTGGACGCACCACGACGTGGTCGACGCCGCACTGCTCGATCTGGTGGACCGGCTGCGTCACGCCTGAACGCCCGATGTGTGACCTCGGGGCGTACGGGGCACTGACACCTCACGAAGGCATTCACCGGTTCAGACAGACAGCCGGGTCAGCTCACGTGCAACGAGCGCCCCGTCTGACTGGTCTCCCGATCGGCCTGCCGGGGCCCCATCAGGGGTGACACCGCATGGCTGGACGGACGACTGACTACGACGAGTACGTTCCGCTGCTCGCCGAGTACGCGGACCTGTCCGAGGACGACCCGCGCCGCGAACGCGTGCGCGAGAGGTTGGTCCACGGGTTCCTGCCGGTGGCGCGCAACATCGCCCGGCGGTTCGCCCGGCGCGGCGAGCCCACCGACGACCTCGAGCAGGTGGCCTCGCTGGGCCTCCTGCACGCCATCGAGCGCTTCGACCCGGGCCGCGAGCGGGACTTCCTCTCCTACGCCGTCCCGACGATCATGGGCGAGGTCCGGCGGCACTTCCGCGACTCGGCCTGGTCGGTGCGCACGCCGCGCAGCGTCAAGGACCGCTACGTGGCCGTGGGTTCGGCGACCGCATCGATGTCGCAGCGTCTCGGACGGGCCCCGACGGCCGCCGAGCTCGCCGAGCACCTCAACATGACCCGGGACGAGGTCGCCGAGGCGATCTCCGCGCACGGCTCCTACCAGCCGGCGTCGCTGGACGAGTCCCTCGGCTCCGGTGACGACTCGGCCCTCGTCGACATCCTCGGGGTCGTCGACGGCGAGCTCGACCGGGTCGAGATCCGCTCGCTGGTCGGGTCCCTCGTCCGCGACCTGCCCGAGCGCGAGCGCACGATGCTCGCGCTGCGCTTCGTGCACGAGAAGACGCAGGCCGAGATCGCCGCGGTGCTGTGCATCTCGCAGATGCACGTCTCCCGACTGCTCTCCCGCACCCTCGCCGCCCTGCGCGACCAGATCGAGCGCGAGACCACCGCGGAGCAGCTGGTCGCCGTCTGATCCGGTGGTGCTCTCCCGGTCCACACCGCTCGCCCGGACCCGCACCGCCCTCGCGGGGTGACCCGGGCGCGCCGGCAACCGGATCGCCGTGGCGGCCGAGGCGCACGGCGCCCGGTTCCCCGACCACCTGGTGCGCGGGGTCGACGAGCTCGCCGCCGCGGTGCGCGCCCTGGCCGCGGACCCCGCCGCACCCGACCCGCACGCCGACGACCCGGACGGCCCCCGCCCGGCCCACGAGATCGCCGACGAGCTCGCGGCGACCCGCGCCGGCGGGCTCGACGACCGCGACGCCCAGCTCGCCGCCCAGCGGCACCTGCTCGCCGTCGACGTGGCGGCGCTGCTCGACCCGTCCCGGGTCCGGTCGGCGGCGTGATCGAGCGCGCCGTTTGACGCCCCGGGCGGCCGGACACCTCCGTCCCATGGCCACCACGCCCCTGCCCGCCCGCGAGCTCTCCGCGTGGCACGACCCGGAGCACGCCGAGGAGCCCGACACCTTCCCGGCCCTGCGCGGCGACCGCCGGGTCGACGTCGCGGTCGTGGGCGCCGGGATCACGGGCCTGACGACGGCGGTCCTGCTCGCGCGGGAGGGGCTGCAGGTCGCGGTGCTGGAGGCCCGCCGGATCGGTGCGGTCGCGTCCGGCAACACCACCGCCAAGATCTCGCTCCTGCAGGGCACGCGCGCCGCGACGCTCGACCACCGGCACTCCCAGGAGACCGTCGACGCCTACCTGGCGGCGCACCGGGCTGGGTTCGACTGGCTGCTCGACCGCGCGCGGCGCGCGGACTGCGATCTCGAGCGGCGCGCCTCCGTGACCTTCGCGACCGACGGGCGCTCGTCCGCCGCCGCGGAGACGATCCGGCGCGAGGCCGCGGTGCTGCGCCGCGCCGGGTTCCCCGCGCAGCTCGGCACCGAGGTCGGTCTGCCCTTCGAGGTCTCGGAGGCCGTGACGCTCGCGGACCAGGCGCAGTTCGACCCCATGCCCTACCTCGCCGACCTCGCCCAGGAGCTGCACGAGAGCGGCCACCTCGTGTACGAGCACACGCGGGTGCGCAGCGTCTCGCTCCTCGGCGCCCCGCGGCTGCGCACCGAGCACGGCGAGGTCCGGGCCGAGCGCGTCGTCCTCGCCACCGGCGTCCCGATCCTCGACCGCGGCCTCTACTTCGCCCGCGTCGAGCCCAGTCGGTCCTACGCCCAGGCCGTGCGCGTCGACGGCCCGCTGCCCCCGGCGATGTACCTGTCGGCCGACCAGCCGGGGGTGTCGCTGCGCACCGCGGTGATCGAGGGGGAGGAGCGGTTGCTCACCGGCGGCTTCGGCCACCGGGTGGGCGCCAGCACGCCGACGTCGTCGCACGAGCAGGACCTTGCCGACTGGACGACGCAGCGGTTCCCGGTCCGAGAGATCACCCACCGCTGGTCCGCCCAGGACTACCTGCCCGAGGACGGCCTGCCGTTCGTGGGGCCGATGCCGTGGCAGTCACGGGTCCTGGTCGCGACGGGGTTCGCGAAGTGGGGCATGACCGGCGGCACCGCGGCCGGCCTGGCGCTGCGCGACCACGTCGTGGGCCGCGCCAACCCGTGGTCCGGGGCGCTGCGGGCCGACCGCGCGCCGGTCGCCTCCGCCCTGCCCGCGCTGGCGAAGGCGAACGGGCAGGTCGGGCGCTACCTGGCCACCGGGTGGGCCCGCCCGCACCTGCCTTCGGAGACCCCGCTCGCCGAGGGGGAGGGCCGGATCGAGACGACGCCCCGCGGCAAGGTCGCCCGCTGCCGCGTCGAGGGGGTCGAGCACGAGCTCGGCGCCGTGTGCCCCCACCTCGGCGGCATCGTGGCGTGGAACGACGCCGCGCAGAGCTGGGACTGCCCGCTGCACGGCTCCCGCTTCGCCCCCGACGGCAGCATCCTCGAGGGCCCCGTCACCGCCCCCATGGCCGACGCGCCCGGCCTCGCCCGCGTCGTGACGCCCCGCTCTCCCTGACCGCACCGCGTGCAAGCCCTGCGTCCACGCTTGCACCCAGTGCGTGGAAATCCGCGTCGATCATGAACCTCGGTCGGGGCGTGGCGGCCGGCGCAGGCGCTGCTCGCGGGGCAGGTGCGTCTCGGGGGCCTGGCGGCGCCGGACCGGCGGGCGGACGTCGTCGACGGGCACGTCGGCCGGTTCCTCGGGCGCCACGGGCTCACCGCCGACGTCGGCGGGCAGCTCCTCGGCGGCCGCGCCCCCGGCCCACCGGTGTCGTGTCAGCCAGCGACGCACGTCCGCACCTCCCGGTCGGTGTCCACTGTGGCCGTGGATCGCGTCGGACGCTACGGAGAAACGGGTGCGGGGGGAGTGGGGCCAGGTCCCCGTTCGCCTGGGGCATTCCCGACCGTCGGCGGGGTACGGCACCGTGTGCCCCATGGCCCCGGGTGCTGAGACCACCGACGAGACGGACGAGGAGCTGCCCACCTCGCTCGAGGACGCCGCCGACCTGCTCTACGGGGTGGGGCGCGAGGAGTTCATCGGGGTGCGCGACGCGCTGGTCAAGCAGGTCCGCGCCGCGGGCGACCGCGAGCTGGCGACCGAGATCGGCGGGCTGCGCAAGCCCTCGGTGGCGGCGTGGGTGGCCAACCGGCTGGCGCGCGAGTACCCCGACGAGGTCGAGGGCCTCGAGGAGCTGGGCGGATCGCTGCGCGACGCCCAGGAGAAGCTCGAGGGCGACGCGTTGCGCCAGCTCTCCCGCCAGCGCCACGAGCTGATCAACGCGCTGGTCGAGCGCGGCCGGCGCATCGCACGCGAGGAGGCCGTGCGTCTCGGGGACCCGGCCGTGCGCGAGCTCGAGAAGACCATCGGGGCCGCGCTCGCCGACCCCGCCGCCGCGCGGGCCCTGGCGGGCGGGCAGCTCGCCGGCGGGATGGAGGCCGGGCCGGGCCTCGGCGACGGCGGGATCAGCGCCGCGCTCGGCGGCCCCGCCTCGGGCGCCCGCTCCGCCCGCACGGCGCGGCCGTCGCGGCCCTCGCAGCGCCGCCCCGATCGCCGGCCCCCGCGCGCGCCCCGCACCGGGGACACCACCACGCCCGAGCCCGAGGAGCAGGTCGACCGGGAGGGGGAGGACCAGGAGCGCGCCGAGCAGGAGCAGCGCGAGCGGGAGGAGCGCGAACGCCGGGAGCGCGAGGAGCGCGAGCGCGCGGAGCAGGCCGCCCGCGAGTCCCGCGAGCGCGCCGACGAGGCCGCCGAGCTCGCCCGTCGCGCCGCCGAGGACGCCGACACGGCGACGGGCGAGGCCGAGGACGCCGACGCCGTCGTGAGCGACCTGCGCGCCCGTCTCGAGGCCGCCGAGGAGACCCGCCGCACGGCCTGGGACGCCGCCGACGCCGCCGCCCGCGAGCGTGACGCCCGTCGCCGGGAGGCCGACCGCGCCCGGGAGGACGCGGAGACCGCCGAACGTCACGCTCGCACGCTCGGGGTACGGATCTGACTCCGGGAGCCCCGACGCGGCAGGCTGTCACCATGAGCAGACCACTGCCACCGCCCGCGGACGGCGAGATCGAGAGGCCTCCGCTGATCTTCTCGATCGGCCACGAAGAGCTGATCGTCCGCCGGCGCTACGAGGTGGCGTCGATCGTCAACGACATCCTCATCGCGCTGTGGTTCCTCATCGGCAGCATCCTGTTCTTCTCGGAGGCCACCACCTACGCGGGCACCTGGTTCTTCGTCGTGGGCAGCATCGAGCTGCTGCTCCGCCCGGGGATCCGCCTGGCCCGTCGGGTGCATCTCCAGCGCATCCCCGGCTCCGAGGGCGTCCCGACCGGGAGCAGCCCCGACTTCTGAACGTTTCGCCGCCGCGCCGGCGGGGTGACTCGGTGGAGATGACCACGGAGCACACGGCCGGCGAGGCCGTCGAGGACGTTGCCGAGGAGGCGGTGGACCGCACCCTGCACGGCGGCGGCGACGCCCCGAGCCGCCTCGTGGAGCTCCTCGGGCGCGCGGGCCTGATCGCGTACGGCGCGGTCCACCTGCTCGTCGCCGGGCTGGGCCTGCGTCTCGCGTTCGGCGCCCGTGCTGCCGAGGTCGACCAGCAGGCCGCGGTCGCCGCCGTGGCCTCGGTGGGCACAGCCGGGACGGTGCTGCTGGTCGTGTTCGTCGCCGGGCTGGTGGCGTTCGCCGTCTGGCAGATCGCCGCGACCGTCGCCGGGTTCCGCTGGGTGTCGGGCGGCGAGCGCTTCCGCAAGCGGGTCGGCGCGGCGTCGAAGGCGATCGCGGTGCTCGCCGTCGCGCTCGCGGCCGCCCGCAGCGTGCTGGGTGACCAGCAGAGCGGCCGCGCGGGACCGCAGAAGCTCGTGACGTGGCTCCTGGCGCTGCCGGCCGGCAACCTGCTGGTGGCCGCGGTCGCGATCACGGTCATGGTGATCGCGGGCACAATGATCTACACCGGCGTCGCCCGGACCTTCATGGGCGACCTCGTCGACGACATGCCGGCCGGGGCGCGGCGTGCCGCGGTGGTGCTCGGCGCGGTCGGCAACGTCGCCCGGGCCGCCGCGTTCGCTGCCGTCGGCGTGCTCTTCGCCGTCGCGGCGCTGCGCGGCGACCCCGCGCGGGTCGGCGGGCTGGACGCCGCCCTGCGCGAGCTCGTCAGCCGGTGGCAGGGCGTGAGCCCGCTCGTGCTGATCTCGCTGGGGCTCGCGGCGTTCGGCCTCTACTGCGTCCTCGACGCCCGCTACCGGAGGGCGTACTAGGCGCGGGCGGCGAGCCGGTCGAGACGCCGGGGCGTCGGCCACTTGACGTGGCTGACCCAGCCGAACTTCTCGAAGATCCAGATCAGGCGCGCCGAGATGTCGATCTGGCCGCGACCGACGCCGTGGCGCGCCGAGGTGGGGTCGGCGTGGTGCAGGTTGTGCCAGGACTCGCCCATGCTCGGGATCGAGAGCAGCCAGACGTTCGTCGAGCGGTCGCGGGCCCGCCAGGGGCGCTCGCCGACGAGGTGGCAGATCGAGTTCGTGGACCACGCCACGTGGTGGGTGAGGCCGATGCGCACGAGGCTCGCCCAGAAGAACGCGGTGAGCGCGCCCCACCACGACCACGTGATGAGCCCGCCGAGCAGCGGCGGCGCGAGCAGGCTGATCACCGTGAGCGGCGTAAACCAGCGGTTGACCGCGCGCATGTCCGGGTCGGCGAGGAGGTCCGGGGTGAAGCGCTGCTGGTTGGTCAGCGAGCGGTCGAAGATCCAGCCCATGTGCGCGTGCCAGAAGCCGCGCACGAGCGCCACCGGCGAGGTGCCGAACGCCCAGGGCGAGTGCGGGTCGCCCTCCTTGTCGGCGAACAGGTGGTGGCGGCGGTGGTCGGCGACCCAGTGCCGGATCGGCCCCTGCACCGCCATGCTCCCGGCCACGCCGAGGGCGATCCGCAGGGCGCGCTTGGCGCGGAACGCGCCGTGGGTGAAGTACCGGTGGAACCCGACCGTGACACCGAGCATGGTCAGCACGTAGAAGAGGGCGGTCAGCCCGACGTCCACCCACGTCAGCCCCCAGCCCCAGGCCAACGGAACGGCGGCGATCAGGGCGATGAACGGCACGAAGGCGAACAGGTAGACCATCACGTGCGGCGCGATGTGGCGCAGGTGGTCGGACAGGTCCCCCTGGGGGGACGCGGGAGTCGGTGTGGCGGGCGGGTCGGCGGCAGGCGAGGCCGGACCGGACGTCATGCGGAGGTGCTCCCGGGGGGTGCGGCGGGTCGTGGGCGACGGGCTCGTCGACCAGGTGGTGGATGCCGGATTTCTACCCTGACACGGGCCCGGCGGTCCCCGCGCTGCGGGAGCGCGGGGACGCGCGACCGCTGGACGGGATTCGCCCGGTGGCCACTCGACGCTCACCCGGACGCACCGGTCCGGTGCACCCGATCGCTCAGCTCGCGGGCACGCCTCCGTACCCGGTGATCGCGAGCTCGAGACGACCGTCACGCACCCTGGTGCGGAACGTCGGCTGCGGGGCGGTGGCCGGGCCGTGCACCACGGAGCCGGTGTCGAGCCGGAAGACGCTGCCGTGCCAGGGGCACACGACGCACTCGGGGCCGTCGCCGTTCGTGATCCGGCCTTCGTGCAGCGGCGCCGAGGCGTGGGCGCAGCGGTCGGCGAGGGCGTGGATCCGCTCGCCGCGACGCACGACCAGCACGCCGACGTCCCCGACGATCCGCCGCGTCGGCTCGCCCTCGGGCAGCTCGTCGACCGTGCCGACGTCGGTCCAGTCGCCCGGCGCGATGTGGGGGTAGCCCTCCGCGTGGTTGGCGCCCATCGCCTGGTGATAGGCCATGTGCCCGCCGAGGGTGGCGCCGGCCGTGCCGACGGCCAGCGCGGCCCAGCCGAGCATCGCGCCCCGGAACCCGCGTCCGCGGGCCCGCGCGGCCAGGGAGGCGGCGTAGCCCGTGAGCATCACGATGTTGGCGGCGGCGTGCACTACACCGACGCGCTGCTGCTCCTCGTGCCCGTCGGCGTAGTCCGCCCAGCCGGCCGCCGCGGTCGGCACCGCGGAGACCAGCCCGAGCGCGATGAGGACGGTCGCCGGTCGGCGGGTGCGGGGCGCGACGTCGAGCACGCCCGCCGAGACGAAGCTACCGAGCGAGAGCTGCGCAAGCACCGGGTGCAGCGGGTGCCCCATCCACACCCCGTGCAGGGCGTCCTTGACGTCCTGGCGGCGCAGGAGCTTGTGGACGAGGTCGCGCGCCGGGGCGGCGACCTTGTCGAGTGCCTGGGCGTTCGCGAGACGGTCGATGTCGTCGAACGGGCGCATGGGGGTCCTCCCGGGCGGTGGTGGTGCCCGGGTTTCACCGATCTCCACGGTCGGGCAAACCCGTGGGCTCCAGGAACACGGGCGACGAACGGAGCGAGGCCGTGACCGGAAAGCCTCGGCGCACCCGCGAGGACTACGAGCGCGGGCTGCCCGACTACCACGACCCGACGGCCGGCTTCGGCGGTGCGGCGCCGACCTACAGCGCGCTGACGCTGCGGGCGGTGCTCGCGGTCTTCGGGTTGCTGACCTCCCTCGCCGGCGTCGTGATCTTCCTCGTCGTGCTCTGGCTCCCCTGGGCGGCGACCGCGTTCGGGGTCGTCGCGGCGGTCTGCGTCGTCGACCTCGCGTGGGTCCTCCACCGCAAGAGGCGCGGCGAACCGGGTTAGTCCTGCCCGGCGAGCACGTCGTCGGAGAGCTCCGGCTCCGCGAGCACGTCCGGATGGAGCGCGACCTGGCCGGTCACGCGCCGCGTTCAGCCGTGCGGGGGGCGTCCGCACCCACGCTCGGCAGCGGGGTGACCACCCCGGACGGACGGCGCCGCGCCGACGGCGAGCCCAGCGCCCGGGAGATCCCGCGGGCGGTGGCCCGGACGGCCGGGACGATGGTGCGCGGGTCGCTGCCCGCGCTCGGCACGACCACCGACATCGCCGCGACGACCCGGTCGTCCTCCCCGCGCACCGGAGCCGCGACCGAGAGCGAGAGCAGGTCGACCATCCCGTCGCAGACGGCCACGCCCTCGCGCCGCACGCCGGCCAGGGTGCGGCGCAGCGCGTGCGGGTCGGTGACCGTGCGCGGGGTCAGGGCGCTCAGGGGGCCGGCGAGGACCTCCTCCTGCACCGAGGCGTGGGCGAACGCGAGCAGCACCTGGCCGACCCCGGTGGCGTGCAGGGGCATGCGCCCGCCGACGCGGCTGAACACGCGCACGGCCTCCGGGTGCGCGAGGCGCTCGACGTAGACCACCTCGTGGCCGTCGCGCACCGCGAGCTGCACGTTCTGCCGCGTCGCCTCGTAGAGGTCCTCGAGGTAGGGCATGGCGCGTTCCCGCAGGCCCAGGCTGCGTGGCGCGAGCGCCCCGACCTCCCAGAGCCGCAGGCCGATCCGGTAGCGGCCGTCCTCGCCGCGCTCGAGGGCGCCCCAGGCGGCGAGCTCGCCGACCAGCCGGTGCGCCGTGGACAGCGGGAGACCGGCCGCGCGGGCGATGCCCGAGAGGGACAGGGCCTCCGCCCCGGGGCCGAACGCGGACAGGATCCCGAGCACGCGTCCGGTGACCGACGGTCCGCTCTGACCGTCGCGCTGTGGGCTCACCCTGCGCTCCTTCCGGTGGCCGGAAGCTCGATTCTGGCACGGCGCCGGCGCCAGGCACCCTGACGACGTGAGCGCAACGCAGGAGCCCGCGACGCAGCGGGCGGTGTCCGCCGAGATCGCCGAGGCCGCGGCGGCGCAGACGCGGCCCGACGGCCATCCCGACCGGGCCTACGGCCCGTACCGCAGCACCGCCCTGCGGTCCCCGCAGCGACCCCTCGTCGTGACACCGCCGAGCCTCACCGAGCTGGCCGCGCCGGTGTTCGGCGCGGCCGACGTGGCCCCGATCGATGCCGACCTGACCCGGCACCACGCCGGCGAGCCACTCGGCGAGCGGATCATCGTCACGGGCCGGGTCCTCGACGGCGACGGGCGCCCGGTGCGCAACCAGCTCGTCGAGGTCTGGCAGGCCAACGCCTCCGGGCGCTACCGCCACGAGGGCGACCAGCACCCCGCGCCGCTCGACCCGAACTTCACCGGCGGCGGCCGGGCCCTCACCGACGACGAGGGCCGCTACCGGTTCGTGACGATCAAGCCGGGCGCCTACCCGTGGCGCAACCACACCAACGCCTGGCGTCCCGCGCACATCCACTTCTCGCTGTTCGGCACGGCGTTCACCCAGCGCCTCGTCACGCAGATGTACTTCCCCGGGGACCCGCTGTTCGGGCTCGACCCGATCTTCCAGTCCGTCACCGACGAGAAGGCGCAGCAGCGCCTCATCGCCGCCTACGACCACGACGTGACCCAGCCGGAGTGGGCGCTGGGCTACCGCTGGGACATCGTGCTCGACGGCGCGCACGCCACCCCGCCCGATGTGGACGGAGCCTGATGCTCGACCTCACGCCCTCCCAGACCGTCGGGCCGTTCTTCGCGTTCGGCCTGCCCTTCGAGGGCGGCGGCGACGTCGTCCCCATGGGCACGCCCGGCGCGATCACGCTGCACGGCACGGTGCGCGACGGCGCCGGCGTGGCGGTGCCCGACGCGCTGCTGGAGTTCTGGCAGACCGGTCCCGACGGTCGCGTGCCGGTGCGCCCGGGTGCGCTGCACCGCGACGGCCGCTCGTTCACCGGCTTCGCCCGCGTCGCCACTGACCGCGCCGGGGACTACCGGCTGCGCACCCTGCGACCGGCGGCACGCTCCGGCGCCCGCGACGCCCCCCACATGGCCGTGACGGTGTTCGCGCGCGGCCTGCTGCACCACCTGTTCACCCGCGTCTACTTCCCGAACCACGTCGAGGCGAACCTCGCCGACCCGCTGCTCGCACAGCTCGACGAGGAGCGCCGGGCCACGCTGATGGCCGTGCCCGACGGCGGCGTCACCGGCCCCGGGTACCGCTTCGACATCCGGATGCAGGGCACCGGGGAGACCGTGTTCCTCGACCTCTCCGCCCACGGGCTCGCCCAGCCGCCGACCGCGACCACCGAGACCCCGGCGTGAGCGCCCCGGACCGCACGCAGGTCGCGATCGTCGGCGGCGGGCCGGCCGGCCTGATGCTGGCGCACCTGCTGCGGCTGCGCGGTGTCGACTCGGTGGTGCTCGAGGCCCGCCCGCGCGAGCGCGTCGAGACCCGCCAGCGCGCGGGCATCCTCGAGCACGGCACGGTCGAGGCCCTGCGCGAGGTCGGCGCGACCGCCCGCATGGACGAGCTCGGCATACCGCACGACGGCTTCGAGCTGCGCTTCTCCGGGCGCAGCGTGCGCGTCGACATGCAGGAGCTCACCGGCGAGCGCGTGATGATCTGGGCGCAGACCGAGGTCACCCGCGACCTCATCGCGCTGCGCCTGGAGCAGGGCGAGCCGCTGCTCTTCGACGCCGAGGTGCTCTCCGTCGAGGACGTCGAGACCGACAGTCCGACCGTGCGCTATCGCCACGAGGGCGCCGAGCACGTGCTGCGCGCCGACGTCGTCGTGGGCGCCGACGGCTCCCACGGGCCGGCGCGCCGGGCGATCCCCGAGCACCTCGTGCGGCGCTTCGAGCGCATCTACCCGTACTCGTGGCTGGGGATCCTCGCCGACGTGGCGCCCTCGTCGCACGAGCTGATCTACGCCCGCGGGCGCACCGGGTTCGCGCTGGCCTCGATGCGCTCGCCGAGTGTCACCCGCGCCTACATCCAGGTGCCCAACGGCACCGACGCCGCCGACTGGGCCGACGAGGCCATCTGGGACGAGCTCGCGGCCCGGTTCGCCCTCGACGCCGGTTCGTTCACGCTCGAGCGGGGGCCGATCACCGACAAGTCGGTGACCCCGATGCGCAGCGTGGTCACCGAGCCGATGCGCCACGGGCGGCTGTTCCTCGCCGGCGACGCCGCGCACATCGTCCCGCCCACCGGCGCGAAGGGCCTCAACCTGGCGGTCGCCGACGTGCGCGTGCTGGCCGACGCGCTCTCCGAGTGGTTCGCCACCAAGGACGAGGCGCTGATCGACGCCTACTCCGACACCGTGCTGCGCCGTGTCTGGAGGGCCGCGCACTTCTCCTGGACGATGACCACGATGCTGCACGTCGACCCCGACGGCGACCCGTTCGACGAGCAGCTCGCCCTGGCCCACCTGCGCCACATCGCGACGTCGGAGTCCGCCCGCCGCGCGCTGGCGGAGAACTACCGGGGCCTCGCCCTGGGTGCGGTGTAGCCGGCGCCTAGGCTGCGCCCCGACGAGCGGCCTCGACGAGCGCAGACCCCGGGGGAGAACACCGCATGGGCGACCGGCTGATCTTCCAGCTCGGCACCAACAACTGGCAGCGCGACGGGGAGTTCGCCCCCGGCTCGGGGATCCTGCACGAGGCCCACCACACCGCGTACAACGATCTGCCCGGCGTCCGCTGCTACTCGGTGTTCCCGTCCCGGGTGCAGCGCTGGCGCACCGACGACGTGCGGGTGTTCCCGCTCGAGCACGACATCCCGATCTGCGAGTCGATCTCCCCGGTCTCGAGCTACCGGTGGCACGCGATGGACCCCGAGGAGGTCGACGCGTACCGGGCCCGGTTGACGGCCTTCGTCACCGAGTGGATCGACGAGATCGAGGCCAGCACCGGCGACGAGTTCGGCCTGGCGATCGCCCACCACGCGTTCATGAACGCGGTGGTCATGCGCGACGTGATCCGGGCGCGGACGGAGGCGGGACGCCCGCGGATGCCGCTGCTGGACTTCGCCCACGGCACCGAGCTCAAGATGTACGTCCACGAGCAGCGCGGCGACAACCCCGCGGAGTTCCCGTGGCGGTTCCTCCCGTTCATGCAGCAGGAGAAGATCTTCGACTGGTCCGCGGGCCCGGAGCACGGCGTCGACGTCGTCGCCTCGATCTCCTCGGAGCAGATCGAGGCGTTCTCGGCGGTCTTCCCGGAGTTCCCGCGCGAGCGGATGGTGCTCTCCCACAACGGCTACAACCAGCACGCCTTCTTCCCCGCCCCGGAGCTCTACGCCGACCGCGAGCGGGTGCTCGCCGGCTTCACGACGCAGCCGCCGGCCGGGTCCGAGCGGGCGCCGGAGGCGGTCGCGCCCGAGGGCGGGTTCGACGCCGTCGTCGCGTTCGTCGGCAAGTTCGCCGACTGGAAGCGCCTGGACGCCCTGCTGCGCGCGGCGGCCTCCTACGAGCGCGGCGAGCGGCGCGTGCTGACCCTCGTCGCGGGCTCGGGGCCGGTCGAGGAGCAGGTGAAGATGCACGACCTCGCGGCCTCGCTCGGCCTGGAGCGGACCTACTTCCTCGGGCCGCGCCAGCAGGAGGAGCTCGCGACGGTCTTCGCCTGCGCCGACGTCGGCGTCTTCCCCTCTTACCGCGAACCGTTCGGGCTCGTGTTCCTCGAGTGCATGGCCTGCGAGACCCCGGTGATCGGCGCCGACTCCGGCGGGCCGCGGGACTTCGTCACCGACGAGGTCGGCACGCTCGTGCCCGAGACCGACGACCGCCGGGAGCTCGCCGACTCCCTCGCCGCCGCCGTCACCCGGGCGCTCGAGGAGGGCTGGAAGCAGGGCAAGGGCCCGGACGCGGCGCGCCACGCCCGCGAGCGCTTCAGCGTCGTCAAGCAGGTGTCGGACCTGCTGGGTGAGGTGGACCGGCTGACCGGGGACAGGACCGGCGACTAGATCCGGGTGACCCGGTCGACCAGGCCCGAGGTGGCGACCATCGTCGTGAACCGCGCGACGCCCGGCACGCGGGCGAGCGTGCGCCGCAGCAGGACGTCGAGGGCCTCGACGTCGGCGACGTCGACGCGCAGCAGGTAGTCGACGTCGCCGGTGACGTGGTGGCAGCTCACGAGCCCGGCGAGGTCGACGATGTGGCGCTCGAAGCGGCCGACGGTGTTGGCGGTGTGGTCGACGAGGGTCGCGGTCAGGTGCACGACCAGCCCCCGGTCGACGGCGTCGGGGTCGAGGACCGCGCGGTAGCCGCGGACCACCTTCTCGTTCTCGAGGCGCCGCAGCCGCCGCTGGGCCGACGACGCCGAGATCGACACCGCCTCCGCGAGGTCGGCGAGGCTCTCCCGTCCGTGGTCGGCGAGGTGATCGAGGATGCGGCGGTCGACCCGGTCCAGGGCGGGCTGGGCGGATCGTGCACGGTGCGGCGCGGTCATGACGCCATCATGCGCCTGAGAGCCGTCGAGCCTGGAAGATCGCCCGGCATCGCCCGGGGCCGCGCGCGCATCGTGGAGGCATGACGAGGCGAACCGCGCTGGGCGCGATGGTGCTGGCCGGCGCGGGGTGGGGAGCGGTCTTCGTGGCGCCGGAGCTGGCGCCTCTCGCGCCCGCCCTGCTGCTGGCGATGGGGAGGTTCGTGGCGTTCGGGGCGGTGTCGCTGCCCCAGCTGCGCCGCGTGCTACGCACGGACGTCCCGTGGGTGCGGGTGACCGCGCACGCGATCACGGGCTCGCTGCTCTACTACGGCCTCGTCGCCCTGTCCGTGCGCCTCGCGGGCCCGACCATCGCCGTCGCGACCATCGGCCTCGTCCCGGTGGTCATGGCGCTGATCTCCGCGCGGCACCGGGGGCGCGCGGGCCTGATGGCCCTGCTTCCGGCGCTCGCCCTCGTCGGCGTCGGGCAGGTGCTCGTGCACACCTCGCCCACGCCCGGCCCCGGCGGCTGGTCCGCGGTGATCGGGACGGTGCTCGCGCTCGTCGCGGTGGCGTCCTGGAGCTGGTACGGCCTCGACTCGCACCGCCTGCTCGCCGACCGCCCCGACCTCGGCCCGGTGCTCGCCGGCGCCCAGGGCCTCGCGGCCGGGGTGCTGGCCCTGCCGCTGGCGATCTGGCTGCTCGCGACCGGCGGTGTGCCTGCCGAGCCGGTGCGCGCCCTGCTCGTCGTGCTCTTCCTCGGCCTCGTGTCGTCGTGGTTGGCGGTGCGGCTGTGGCACGCCGCGGCCGCGCGGCTCTCGCCCGTGCTGGTCAGCCAGCTGATGGCCCTCGAGACCGCGTGGGGCTTCGTGTTCGCCGCGCTGCTCGCGGGCGCGGTGCCCGGTCCGCTGGCCCTGCTCGGCGAGGTGGCCCTCGTCGCCGGCGTCGCCCTGGCCGTGGTCACCGACGGGCACCGCGAGCGGCGGGCCCTCGCTGCTCACGAGACCCCGGGCTCGTCGGCGAGCAGCGCCCGCGCCGCCCGCAGCGCCGCGTCGCGCACGCGGGACGAGCGGGGGTCCTCGGCCGAGGTGTGCGCGACGGCCTCGAGCAGCGCGCACACCTCGAACCCGGCGTAGTCGCCGGCGAGCCCGGCGTAGCGACCGATCGCGACCCGCCGCCGCAGGACGGCGGCGGCACGGTCGATGGTCTCGGCGTCGAGCCGCGCGCGGGCGCGGCGGTGATCGGCGTGGGTGGACACGACGGCTCCCCGGGGGCAGGCAGGAACGGGTGACTGCCGCGGGGGAAGCGCGACACCCACATCCTGCCCGCGACCCCCGACAACGGCCGGAGCGCGCCGGGTCCGTGGGAGCGAGGGCGTCCCTCAGTGCATGGGACGCAGCGAGGGCGTCCCTCGCTGCTCGGCCCCGGGCCCCGCGAGCCCTCAGCCCACCGGCCAGCGCACGACCAGCCGGGTCCCGCCGTCGGGCGAGGTCGTCGCGCGGGTGGTGCCGCCCCGCCCGGCGACGAGGCGCGCGACGAGCGCCAGGCCGAGCCCGCTGCCCTCGCCCGCCTCGGGGGCCAGGCGGGTGAAGCGGTCGAACACCCGGTCGCGGTCCGCGGGCGCGATGCCGGGCCCGTCGTCGTCGACCAGCAGGCGGACCCACCGCCCGGCCGGCACCACCGACACGTGCACCACGGTCGCGGCGTGGCGCCGGGCGTTGGCGAGCACGTTGTCGAGCACGATCGCGACCTCGGCCGGCGTCGCGGCGACCGTCACGGGCATCGGGGCCCACAGGGTCATCGCGACCAGGGGCTCCTCGGGCAGGCGCGCGAGCGCCTCGCCGACCGCGTCGACGAGGTCCACCGGCCGCGCCGGCATCCGCTCGCCCGAGTCCGCGCGCGCCAGTGCCAGCAGGTCGCCGACCAGGTCCGAGAGCCGCGCGGCCTCCCGCGCCACCGACCGCCACGTCTCGTCCACCGAGGCCTGGTCCGAGGCCTGCTCCGGGTGCGCCACGGCGACGTCGGCCTGGGCGCGCAGGGCGGCGATGGGGGAGCGCAGCTCGTGCGCGGCCTCGCTGGTGAAGCGCTCGAGGCGCCCGACCGCGTCGTCCCGGCGGGCCAGCAGCGCGTTGATCTCGACGGCGAGGGCGGCGAGCTCGTCGCGCGACGGCGGGACCGGCAGGCGCTCCCCGGGCGCCACCGCCGCGGCCGCCACGCGCATCCGGTCGACCGGGCGCAGCGCCACCCGCGTCGCGACCCACGCCGCGACGCCCACCCCGACCGCGCCGAGCAGGGCGGCCACGGCGAGCCAGCGGGCGGCGTCGGCGAACAGGCTCGCGGCGCCGACCAGGTCCCGCGACGCCAGGACCAGGCGCGGCGACCCGTCCGGCGCCGGCACCGCCACGGCGACCCAGCGCTGCGGCCCGAGCAGGCCGTCGACGACGGTCGCGGGCTGCCCGGCGGCGAGCCGGGAGAGCGCGTCCGCATCCACCGGGCGCGGTCCGCGGCCGTCGACCGGCGACCCCGCCGCGTCCACCACCCGCACGCCCGGCGGCACCGTCGTCCCGCCGGCGACCGCTCCCGTCGCGGCGGCGGCGCGCTCAGTGAGCGTCTGGTCGCCGCTCTCCACCAGCGCCGAGAACAGCAGCCCGCCGGCCACCCGGCCCACCGCGAGCAGCGCGACGACGGCGACGATCCCGACCACCAGGGTGATCCGCGTCCGCAGCGAGCGGCGCGCCCACCAGGACGTCACCCGGCGTCCAGCCGGTAGCCCCGCCCGCGCTCGGTGCGCACGAGCTCCCCGGCGCCGACCGCGGCGAGCTTGCGCCGCAGGTAGCCGACGTAGACCTCGACGACGTTGCGGCTGGCCGACCCGCCCCCGCCCCACACCGCGGCGAGCAGGTCGTCGCGCGTCATCACGGAGTCGGGGTGCACCGCCAGCGCGTGCAGCACCGCGAACTCGCGGGCCGAGAGCTCGACGTCGCGGCCCTCCCACGTCACCGACCGGGACGCGGGGTCGAGGCTCAGCGCGCCGTGCACCACCCGCGTGGTCGCGGGTCCCGAGCGGCGCAGCATCGCGCGCAGCTGAGCGACGAGCACGACGAACGAGAACGGCTTGACCAGGTAGCCGTCGGCCCCGAGGTCGAGCCCGTCGGCCTGGTCGACCTCGCCGTCCTTCGCCGAGAGCAGCAGCACCGGGGTGGCGACGCCCTCGGCCCGCAGCGCCTCGAGCACCCGGTAGCCCGAGAGCCCGGGCAGCATGATGTCGAGGACCACGGCGTCGTAGGCGCCGGTCGACGCCTCCTGGAGGCCCGCGTGGCCGTCGGCGACCGACCGGACCTCCATGCCCTCGGCGGCCAGCCCGCGGGCGAGGGCGTCGCGCACCCCCTGCTCGTCGTCGACCACCAGCACCCGGGGCACGGCACCGACGGTAGGCCTCCTCCCCGTCGCCGACGCTGAGAGGAGTCTCAGCACCCGGCGGACACGATGGGGTCATGGGTCGCAGGCGCTGGGTCGGGGCAGGGTTGGGTGCGGTGCTCGTGGGCGCCGTCGGTGTGGGTCTCGTGGTCGCCCCGGCGGGCGCGTCGGCGGCGCCGGTGCTGCCGCCGGTGAGCCCCGAGGACCTCGTGTCCTCGGTGATGACCGCCGACCAGCAGCCGTTCGCCGGCGAGGTCGAGGTCGACAACGCCCTCGGGCTGCCCGCCGTCCCCGGTGTCCCGCAGCTCGCGAACGGCACGTCCTCGGTGCGCGTCTGGTCCGGCGGCGAGGGCCGCGGACGCGTCGCGCTCCCGTCGTCCGACGGCGAGCGGACGCTGGTCTCGGACGGGACGACGCGCTGGTCGTACGACTCGCGCGACCGCACCGCGACCCGCGCGCCCGCCGGAGAGGGCCCCGGGCAGGAGCGTCCCGACAACCAGGACCCGACCACCGCCGCCACGCAGGCCATCGCGACGCTGCGGCAGTCGAGCACCGTCGCCGTCGACGGCACCGCCGAGGTCGCCGGGCGGGCCGCCTACCAGCTGGTGCTGACCCCGCTGCCCACCGAGCGCACGCTGCTGCGCGAGGTGCGCGTGGCCGTCGACGCCGAGACCCGCCAGCCGCTGCAGCTCACGGTGCTCGCGCAGGGCTCGGGCGAGCCGGCCCTGCAGGTCGGCTTCTCCGAGATCGCGTACGGGCCGCAGGACCCGTCGCTGTTCACCTTCACCCCGCCGCCCGGCACGACCGTCCAGGACGCGCCGGCCGGCGAGGGCCGCCCGGACCGCCCCGAGGGCGACCGGCAGGGCCAGCGGGTCGGTGACGGCTGGGACACCGTGATCGTGGGCCGGGCGCCGCAGGGTCAGCCGGGCCAGCAGCCCGACGGCCAGCAGCCTGAGGGTCGCCCCGAGGGTGCGCCGGACCTGTCCACGCTCGGCACGCCGGTGAGCGGCCCGTGGGGCAGCGGGCGCGTGATCACCACCGCCGTCGCCACCGTGATCGTCACCGACGACGGTCGGATCGCGGCCGGTGCGGTGCCGCAGCAGGTGCTCACCGAGGCCCTGGCCCGGTGACGGCGGGGACGAGCGCGCCGACGGACCAGCAGCCGGCGACCGCCTCCTTCTCGGACGCGGTCGCTGCGCGGGTCCGTGGGTTGCGCAAGACCTTCGGCGACACGGTCGCGATCGACGACGTCGACCTCGACGTCCCGGCCGGCGCCGTGCTCGGGATGCTCGGCCCGAACGGCTCGGGCAAGACCACCCTCATCCGGATGCTGCTCGGGCTGACCCGCCCGACCGCCGGGACGGTGGAGCTCCTCGGGCGCAGCGGCAACGACCTGGCCTCGGCGCTCCCGGACGTCGGGGCGCTCGTCGAGGGGCCGGGCTTCCACCCGTTCCTCTCCGGTCGCGACAACCTGCTGCGCGCCGCCGCCGCCGAGCCGCGCCTGGACGGCGACCTGCGCGAGCCGGTGGACGCGGCCCTGGAGCGCGTCGGGCTCGCCGACGCCGCGCGCCGGCGCTACCGGGGCTACTCGCTGGGCATGAAGCAGCGCCTCGGGCTCGCCGCGGCGCTGCTCGTCCCGCGCCGCCTGGTGGTGCTCGACGAGCCGACCAACGGGCTCGACCCGGCGGGCACCCGCGACGTCCGGCGGGTCGTCGCCGAGCTGCGCGAGTCGGGGGCGACGGTGCTGCTCTCGTCCCACCTGCTCGCCGAGGTCGAGGCGGTGTGCAGCCACGTCGCGGTGCTCCAGACCGGGACGCTGCTGGTGGCGGGCGAGCTGCAGACGCTGCTCGACGCGGACACCGGCGGCCTGGTGGTCAGCACCCCCGACGTCGACGACGCGATCCTCGCCCTGCGCGAGGCCGGCGCACCCTCGTACCGCGCCGAGGGCGGGGTCGCGGTGCCGCCCGGGCCGCTCGAGGCGCCGGAGGTCGTGGCCGCGCTGGTCGCGGCGGGCGTCGCGGTGTGGGAGGTCCACCGGCGCCGGGCCCACCTCGAGGAGCTCTTCGCCCGCCTGACCGAGGAGGACGCGTGACGACCCTCGAGACGCGCACCCCCACCCGGACCACGGCCCCGCTCGGGCGGCTCGCGGCCGCCGAGGTCCGCTGGGTCCTGCGCCGCCCGCGCACCCTCGTGCTGCTCGGGCTCCTGGCCCTCGTCCCCGTCGCGATCGGCGTCGGCATCGCCCTGACCGGCGGGCCCGGTGACGGCGACCGCGACGGCCCCGGGCTGGTCGCCGCGGTGGCCGGCAACGGCCTGGTCCTGCCGATCGCCGCGATGGGGCTCGCCCTGACCCTGCTGCTGCCCCTCACCGTCGCCACGGCATCCGCCGATGCCCTGGCCGGCGAGGCGTCGCACGGCACGCTGCGCGGGCTGCTCCTGGCGCCGGTCGGGCGCACCCGGCTCGTCGTGATGAAGGCGGTCGGCGTCGTGACCGTCGCCGTGCTGGCCGTCCTGCTGGTCGCCGTCGTCGGTGTGCTCACCGGGCTCGTCGTCGTCGGTGGCCCGAGCGGCACCATGATCACGCTGTCCGGCACGACGCTCGGGCTCGGCGAGGCCCTCGGGCGCGTGCTGCTCGTGGCCGCATGGACCGTCGTCCAGCTCCTCGCCGTGGCCGCCGTGGCCCTCGCGGTCTCGGCCTTCACCGAGCACCCGCTCGTGGTCCTGGCGTCCGTGCTCGGCGGGCTCATCGTCTTCGGCGTCCTCGCCGCGATCCCCTCGCTGGAGTGGCTCCAGCCCCTGCTGCTGACCTCCGGCTGGAGCGCCGGCACCGACGCCCTGCGCGACCCGCTGCCGCTCGACGGCCTCGTCTCCAGCACCGGGCGCGCGCTGGTCTACCTCGTCCTCGGTGTCGGGATCACCGTGTGGCGCATGCAGCGTCGCGACGGGTAGCGGGGCTCAGAGGAACGCGTCGCGGTGGTCGCGGGGCCAGGTCGCGCAACGACGCCGTCCACGCCGGCCTGGACCCCGCGGAGTTCCCGATGATCGTGGCTCTGCGGCCCCTCCTGACCGGCGGCGGGGGCGACGCGCGCGCCTCGTGGAAGCTGCGGGTGATCGTCGACGGCCTCCTGGCCCAGGGGTAGCCGCGCGCCGCCGCGCGCGGGTGCCCATCATGGGCGCCATGACGCTGCTGGCTGCGCTCCTCGAGGGAGGCCTCGACGACCCCGAGGCGATCCGCATCGGGGACACGTCGATGTCCGGCCCGGAGCTGCTCGGAGCGGCCTCGGTGGTCGCCGACCAGATCGTCGACAGGTCCGCCGAGGGCCCGGTCGCGGTGCTCGCCGAGCCGACGGCGCACGCGATCGTCGCCATGGTGGGCGGCCTGCTGGCCGGCACCCCGGTCGTCCCGGTGCCCCCGGACGTCGGATCCGGTGAGCGCGCGCACCTGCTGGCCGACTCCGGGGCGTCGCTCTGGATCGGGGAGCGGCCTACCGACGTCACCCTGCCGGTGCGCAAGGTCGACCTGAGCCGCCGCAGCGGCGACGTCGCCCGCGAGGCCCCGCTCGACGGCCCGGCCCTGGTGCTCTACACGTCGGGGACCACCGGCGCGCCCAAGGGCGTGCTGCTCTCGCGGACGGCGATGGCGGCGGGGCTCGACGGTCTCGCCGACGCGTGGGAGTGGACCGCCGACGACACCCTCGCCCACGGCCTGCCCCTGTTCCACGTCCACGGGCTGGTCCTCGGCGTCTTCGGCGCGCTGCGGCTCGGGTCGCGGCTGGTGCACGTCGGACGGCCCCGCCCCGACCTCTACGCCTCCGCCGTGCGCGACCACGGCGCGACCCTGCTGTTCGGGGTGCCGACGATCTGGTCGCGGATCGCGGCCGACCCGGCCGCCGCCGAGGTGCTGCGCTCCGCGCGGCTGCTCGTCTCCGGCAGCGCGCCCCTGCCCGTCCCGGTGTTCGAGAAACTGCGCGAGCTCACCGGCCAGGCGCCCGTCGAGCGCTACGGCATGAGCGAAACGATGATCACCCTGTCCGTCCGGGCCGACGGCGAGCGCCGCCCCGGGTGGGTGGGCGTCCCCGTGGCGGGCGTCGAGACCCGGCTCGTGTCCACCGACGAGGAGGCCGACGGCGAGCTGCTCCCGCACGACGGCGAGTCCATCGGTGAGCTGCAGGTCCGCGGGCCCGGCCTCTTCACCGGCTACCTCGGGCGGCCGGAGGCCACGGCCGAGACGTGGACGAAGGACCGCTGGTTCCGCACCGGCGACGCCGCGGTGATCGACGCCGGTGGCTACCACCGGATCGTCGGTCGCCGGTCGGTCGACCTCATCAAGACCGGTGGTTACCGGGTCGGTGCCGGCGAGATCGAGACCGCCCTGCTCGAGCACGACGGCATCCGCGAGGCCGCGGTGGTCGGCGAGCCCGACGACGACCTCGGTCAGCGGATCGTCGCCCACGTCGTGCTCGCCGGCGACCCGGTGGACCCCGAGGAGGTCATCGCCTTCGTCGCCGAGCGCCTGTCGGCCCACAAGCGCCCGCGCGAGGTCCGCGTCGTCGATGCCCTGCCCCGCAACGCCATGGGCAAGGTGCAGAAGGCGCGCCTCTGAGCAGGGGCGACCATGTCTGAGTAGCGGGCTACTCATGACCTCTTCTTCGGCTTGACGGAAGCTCGTCCGAGCGCGGCCCGGCCGCCTCCCGCTTCCGCGTCGAAGGGACCGACCCATGAGCAGCGAGGCCGGCGTCGCCGCGACGGATCCCGAGCCGGAGGTGTCGGAGGCGGCCTACTGGTGCCCCGAGCACCTCCAGGCCTGCCCGACCACTGGCAGCCCGGCGACTGGTGGGACCCCCAGGGCGATCCCTGGCAGTACCACCCGCGTGACAACCCGCACGGCTGGGACCCGGTCGAGAACCCCTGCGGCTACCACCCGCAGGAGAACCCGGACGGCGACGCCGACCCCAACGGCCGCTACACCCCGAGGACGCCGAGGGCGAGGAGCCGCCGCAGCCGACCGACCCCGACGACGGCACCACCGAGCCGCCGGGCAGGCCCCTGAACGAGATCGACCGCGAGCTGCAGGACCAGCTGGCCGAGCTCGCCCGCGCGCGGGGCAGCGGCGAGGACCCTGCCGCCATCGAGGCCCGTATCCGGGAGCTCGAGGCCGAGCGTCCGGACGCCCCGGCCGGCCCGGACACCCCGGACCGTCAGCAGGCCGCCGAGGAGACCCCGGACGCCGCGGCGGCTGCGCCGGACGTCGAGTTCGCCGGCACCCGGGAGGCGCCGCCCGAGGACGACACCGATGAGCAGGACACGAGCGCCGAGACCGAGTCGTCGTCCGAGGACCAGGAGCCCGAGCCGGAGCCGGAGCCCGCGGCCGAGACCGAGTCCTCGGCGTCGTCGTCGTCCGACGAGGAGAGCAGCGGCGACAGCGACGGCGGGGACGGCGGCGACTCCCTGCTCCCCTGACCCCGCGACCTCCGCCGCAATGCTTCGGTTTTCGAAGCGTCTCGGCGGGAGGTCATGGCTCGACCCGAGCGGACCTCCGCCCCCGACGGCCCGAAGGCGCTCGCCCGACCTCGCCAGTTCGATCTCCCGGCAGTGCCGTCAGTGTTCTCGGATCGCCGTCCCGGCCGCCAACGCTGCTGACACTCTCGAGAGATCGGACTGGAGAGGCACTCGTCGGGCGTCGCTCACCGAGGGCGCCGGACCCGCAGGACGGCGTCGTAGAGGAACCGCGGGCGCCCGTCGGGCTGGACCGCGTCGCGACCGCGGCGCTCGGCCACCTCGACC
Organism: Actinomycetospora sp. NBC_00405; assembly: GCF_036044095.1. Classification (NCBI taxonomy): domain Bacteria; kingdom Bacillati; phylum Actinomycetota; class Actinomycetes; order Pseudonocardiales; family Pseudonocardiaceae; genus Actinomycetospora; species Actinomycetospora sp. NBC_00405. The sequence continues at coordinate 3,377,974 of NZ_CP107938.1, read as the reverse complement.
GTCCAGCCGTCGAGGGCGTCGCCGAGCTCGGTGACCAGCTCCTCGGCGGTGGCGAACATGTCGTGCGGGTGGTCGTGTGCCGCCTCGGGAGGCATGCCCTCCGGGTCGTGGCCGACGAGCAGCAGCGTGCCGCCCGGGCCCACGGCACGGGCGATCGCGCGGTAGAGGCGGGGCCGCACCGCGCCGGGGAGCTGCATGAAGTGCGCGGTGACGAGGTCGTGGGAGCCCGGCAGCTCCTCGCTGAAGAGGTCGACCGGCATCGTCGTCACCCGGTCGGCGACGCCCTCGGCCTCGGCACGGGCGGCGACCCGACCGAGGGCGACCTCCGAGACGTCGACGGCGGTGACCCGCCAGCCCTGCTGCGCCAGCCAGATCGCGTCACCGCCCTCGCCGCTGCCGACGTCGAGCGCCGTGCCGGGTGCGAGGTCGGCGACCTCCTGGACGAGGACGGCGTTCGGGGCGCCGCTCCAGATCTGCTCGCTGCCGCTGTAGCGCTCGTCCCAGAACGCGGCGGTGTACTGCTCGTGGGTGGTCATGCGACGGCTCCCTCGCGGTGGCGGGCGACGGCCCGGGCGGTGTCCTCGACGACGAGATCGGCGTTGATGCGGGCGCCGGCGAGCGTGCCGGCCGCCGCGGCGGCGACGACCTGGGCGGACAGGTCGCTGACGTTGCCCGCGACCCAGACGCCGGGCACGACGGTCTGCCCCGTGACGTCCTCGGCGGCGGCGTAGCGCCCGCCCCAGGGGTGGTCGGCGAAGGGGACGCCCAGGTCCTCCAGCACCGCACTGCGCGCGACGAAGCGCGGCGCGAGGGCCAGCGCGGTGCGGGGCAGCACGCGTCCGCTCGCGAGGCGCACGCCGGAGAGACGGTCGTCGGTGATCTCCAGGCCCGTCACCTCCTCGTCGACGACGGGGATACCGAGGGCGGCGAGCTCCTCGGCCTCCTCGGCGGTGGGCTGCGGGGCGTGGTGGCGCAGGTAGACGAGGTCGGCGGTCAGCTGCCGGAAGAGCTTGACCTGGTGCAGGCTCCCCGGCCCGGTGCCGAGCACGGCCAGCGGCTGGTCGCGCACCTCCCAGCCGTGGCAGTACGGGCAGTGGAGCACGTCGCGGCCCCAGAGCTCGTGCACGCCGGGCAGGTCGGGCAGCTCGTCGACCAGGCCGGTCGCGACGAGCAGGCGCCGCGCGTGCAGCGTCTCCCCGTCGGCGGTGTCGACGGCGAACAGGTCGCCGACGCGCCGGGCGGCGACGGCGGTGCCGGGGCGCACGCGGCCACCGTAGGACTCCACCTCCGCGCGGCCGAGACGCACGAGCTCGGCGGGCGGCAGGCCGTCGCGGGTGAGGAAGGCGTGCACCCCGGCGGCCGGGGCGTTGCGGGGCTCGCCGGCGTCGAGCACGAGCACCGAGCGGCGGGAGCGGGCGAGGGTCAGCGCGCCGGACAGCCCGGCCGCGCCACCCCCGAGGACGAGGGCGTCGAGTGGTTCGTCGTTCATGCTCACGAGCCTGCTCCGCGCCGCCCCGCGCGACGAGGATTCTTGCCAGAATGGCAAACATGACGACCGACGACGTGCTCGACGGGCTGGGCGCACGGCTGGCGGCCCGGCGACGGCGGGAGGGCCTGGGGCTCGCCGAGCTGGGCGAGCGCACCGGGATCTCGGTGAGCACCCTCTCCCGGCTCGAGACCGGCGGCCGGCGGGCCACGCTCGAGCTGCTGCTGCCGCTGGCGACCGTCTACGGCACCGGGCTCGACGAGCTCGTCGGGCTGCGCGAGGCCGCGCCGGCCCGCGACGCGCCGGTCTCGCGCAGCGAGGACACCGTCATGTACCGCCTGTCCCGCAGCCCCGGCCAGCCCGCGGCGTACAAGTTCGTCTTCTCGCCCGCCCGCAACACCCCGCCCGACGAGCTCCCCGTCCACCAGGGCTGGGAGTGGGTCTACGTCCTCGCCGGCCGGCTCCGCGTGATCAACGGCGACGACGACCTCGTGCTGCGCCCGGGCGAGGCCACCGAGGTCGACACCCGCCGCCCGCACTGGCTCGGCACCACCGGCGAAGGGCCGGTCGAGGTCCTCGCGCTCTTCGGGCGCCAGGGCGAGCGCGTGCACATGCGCGCGTGACCCCGTGTTCTGACACGGTCAAGCACTCACGAGGGCGCAGCCCCGAGGGTGGTCTGTCGCACGGTGGAGAACCGGTCGGGGCTGACGGTTCTACGATCCCGGGTCATGACCTCAGGTGGGACAGAGCTGGACGAGGCGCCCGAGGAACTGACGCTGGCGGCCGAGTTCGACGACCCGACGCGCGCGCAGTGGCAGGAGCTCGTGGCCGGCGTGCTGGCGAAGTCGGGCCGCGAGGTGTCGCCCGAGGAGGCCGAGGCCGCGCTGGCCACGGTGACCGACGACGGCATCACGATCGCCGGGCTCTACGCCGCCGAGGACGCCCCGGGCGTCGACACCGGCGTCCCCGGGCTCTCGCCGTTCGTGCGCGGCGCCCGCCCCGAGGGCCAGGTCGCGGACGGGTGGCTCGTGCGCCAGCGGCACGCGTTCCCCCCCGACGCCGAGGTCGCCGAGGCCCACGACGTCCTCATGGCCGAGCTGGAGAACGGCGTCTCGTCGCTCTGGCTCGTGCTCGGCGACGCCGGCGGCCCGCCGGTCGCGGCGCTCGACGGGCTGCTCGAGGGCGTGTTCGTCGACCTCGCCCCGATCGCCCTCGAGGCCGGCCGCGACACCCCGGACGCCGCCGCCGCGCTGCTGCGCTTCGCCGAGCAGGCCGGGGCCGGCGCGATCCCCGGCTCGCTCGGCTACGACCCGCTGCTGGACCGCACGCAGGGCGGGCCCGCGCTCGAGCAGCAGTACCGCGACGCCCTCGTCGAGCACGCGAGGACGGCCGCCGCGAGCCACCCGCAGCTGCGCACCGTCGTCGCGGACGGCCTGCCCTACCACCGCGCCGGTGGTAGCGACGCCCAGGAGCTCGGGGCCGCGCTGGCGGCGGGGGTCGCCGCCCTGCGCACGCTCACCGAGGCGGGCCTGAGCACCGACGAGGCCTTCGCCCGCCTGGAGTTCCGCTTCGCCGCCACCGCCGACCAGTTCGCGACGCTCGCCAAGCTCCGGGCCGCGCGCCGCTGCTGGGACCGCATCGGCGAGGTCAGCGGCGCGGCGGAGCACGCCCGCGCCATGCACCAGCACGCCGTCACGAGCCCCGCGATGATCACCCGCCGCGACCCCTGGGTGAACATGCTGCGCAGCACCGTCGCCGCCGTCGGAGCGGGACTCGGCGGCGCCGCGGCCGTCACGGTGCTGCCCTTCGACAGCGAGCTGGGACGTCCCGACGAGGCCGCCCGCCGCCTCGCGCGCAACACCCAGGCGCTGCTGCTCGAGGAGTCGCACCTCGCGCACGTGATCGACCCGGCCGGCGGCTCCTGGTACGTCGAGTCGCTCACCGACGCGCTCGCGCACGCGGCGTGGGAGGAGTTCACGCGCATCGAGCGCGACGGCGGGATCGAGGCCGTGCTCGACGACAGGAGCCTCGCCGCCCGCCTCGACGCGACCTGGCAGCAGCGTGCGGCGCGCATCGCCCGCCGGAAGGACCCGATCACCGGCGTCAGCGAGTTCCCGAATCTCCACGAGGAGCTCCCGCGCCGTGCGCCGCGCCCCGACACCGACCACGAGGGCGGCCTGCCCCGGCGTCGCTATGCCGAGGTCTTCGAGACGCTCCGGGACCGCGCCGACGCCGCCGAGGAGCGCCCCACGGTCTTCCTCGCGACCATCGGGAAGCTCGCCGAGTACACCGCGCGCGTGTCGTTCACCCAGAACCTGATGGGCGCCGGCGGCATCGTCACCGTCGACGGGCCGGGCGGCACGGACACCGCGGGGATCGCGAACGCCTTCCGCGAGGCAGGCACCCCGGTCGCGGTGATCGCGTCGTCGGACAAGAACTACGACCAGTACGCCGCCGACGTCGCGGCCGCCCTGCGCGAGGCGGGTGCCACGCGCATCCTGCTGGCGGGGAAGAAGGACGTCGACGGTGTGGACGGCACGCTCCACGCCGGCTGCGACGCGGCCGCCGTCCTGCGTGACACGCTCGACGAGCTGGAGGGTCAGCGATGAGCATCCCGAACTTCGGCGACGTCGAGCTCGGCACGCCCGAGGCCGCCTCCGGCGACTGGGAGGCCGCGCTCGAGGCGTCGACCGGCAAGGGCTCCGAGGACCTGGTGTGGGAGACCCCCGAGGGCATCGGGGTCAAGCCGCTCTACACCGACGCCGACCTCGAGGGCCTCGACTTCCTGCGCACCTACCCGGGTATCACGCCCTACCTGCGCGGGCCGTACCCGACGATGTACGTGACGCAGCCCTGGACGGTGCGCCAGTACGCCGGGTTCTCGACGGCCGCGGAGTCCAACGCGTTCTACCGGCGCAACCTCGCGGCCGGGCAGAAGGGCCTGTCGGTCGCGTTCGACCTGCCGACGCACCGCGGCTACGACTCCGACAACCCCCGCGTCTCCGGTGACGTCGGCATGGCCGGGGTGTCGATCGACTCGATCCTCGACATGCGCCAGCTCTTCGACGGCATCCCGCTGGACCGCATGTCGGTGTCGATGACCATGAACGGGGCCGTGCTCCCGGTGATGGCGCTCTACGTCGCCGCGGCCGAGGAGCAGGGGGTGTCGACGGACCAGCTCGCCGGGACCATCCAGAACGACATCCTCAAGGAGTTCATGGTCCGCAACACCTACATCTACCCGCCGAAGCCGTCGATGCAGATCATCTCGGACATCTTCAGCTTCACCTCGGAGAAGATGCCGAAGTTCAACTCGATCTCCATCTCCGGCTACCACATCCAGGAGGCCGGAGCTTCGGCCGACCTGGAGCTGGCCTACACGCTGGCCGACGGGGTGGAGTACCTGCGGGCCGGTCGTGATTCCGGGCTGACGGTGGACGAGTTCGCGCCGAGGCTGTCCTTCTTCTGGGGCATCGGCATGAACTACTTCATGGAGATCGCCAAGCTCCGGGCCGCGCGGCTGCTCTGGGCGAAGCTCGTGGCGTCGTTCGGCGCGACGAACCCCAAGTCGCTCTCCCTGCGCACGCACAGCCAGACCAGCGGCTGGTCGCTCACCGCCCAGGACGTCTACAACAACGTCGTCCGCACCTGCGTCGAGGCGATGGCGGCGACGCAGGGGCACACCCAGTCGCTGCACACGAACGCGCTCGACGAGGCGCTCGCGCTGCCCACCGACTTCTCCGCGCGCATCGCCCGCAACACCCAGCTGCTGCTGCAGCAGGAGTCCGGGACGACGCGCACCGTCGACCCGTGGGGCGGCTCGGCCTACGTCGAGCGGCTGACCCAGGAGCTCGCGCAGCGGGCGTGGGCCCACATCCAGGAGGTTGAGTCCACCGGCGGCATGGCGCAGGCGATCGACGAGGGCCTGCCGAAGATGCGCATCGAGGAGGCCGCGGCCCGCACCCAGGCGCGCATCGACTCCGGGCGCCAGCCGCTGATCGGCGTGAACAAGTACCCGCTGACCTCGGGCGAGGACGTCGACGTCCTCAAGGTCGACAACGCCGACGTGCTGCGCCAGCAGGTCGAGCGGCTCAAGCAGCTGCGCGAGGACCGCGACGACGACGCCGTGCGCTCGGCGCTCGAGCAGCTGACCAACGCCGCCCGGGCCGCCTCCGAGGGCACCCGGGACAGCGGACTGGAGGGCAACCTCCTCAAGCTCGCCATCGACGCCGCCCGGGCCAAGGCGAGCGTCGGGGAGATCTCCGACGCGCTCGAGGAGGTCTACGGCCGGCACCGCTCGGACGTCCGGACGATCTCCGGGGTCTACCGTGACGAGGTGGGCGAGAACTCCGCCGTCGAGGGGGCCCGGCAGGCCGCGCAGGCGTTCGAGGAGGCCGAGGGCCGCCGGCCCCGCATCCTCGTCGCGAAGATGGGCCAGGACGGGCACGACCGCGGGCAGAAGGTCATCGCCACCGCGTTCGCCGACCTCGGCTTCGACGTCGACGTGGGCCCGCTGTTCCAGACGCCGGGCGAGGTCGCGCGCCAGGCCGTCGAGTCCGACGTGCACGTCGTCGGCGTCTCGTCGCTCGCCGCCGGGCACCTCTCGCTGGTGCCCGCGCTCCGCGACGAGCTCGCCGAGGCCGGCGCCGGGGAGATCCTGATCGTCGCCGGCGGTGTCATCCCGCCGGGCGACCACCAGGAGCTGCTCGACAAGGGCGCCGCGGCGATCTTCGGCCCGGGCACGGTGATCGCCGAGGCGGCGACGCAGCTGCTGGAGACCCTGTCGCAGCGGCTGGGGCACAGCACGTCCTGATGGACCTGGACAAGTACGTCGAGGGCGTCCGGTCCGGCTCGCGGCTCTGGATCGGCCGAGCGATCACGCTCGTCGAGTCGACGCGCCCCGACCACCGCGAGGCCGCGCAGGAGCTGCTCGTCGAGCTGCTGCCGCACGCCAGCGGGGCGCGGAGGATCGGCATCTCGGGGGTGCCCGGCGTCGGGAAGTCGACGTTCATCGGCGCGCTCGGGTCGTCGCTCACCGCCGCGGGGTCGAAGGTGGCGGTGTTGGCCGTCGATCCGTCCTCGACCCGCTCCGGCGGCTCGATCCTCGGCGACAAGACGCGGATGAACGAGCTGGCCACCGACGACGACGCGTTCATCCGCCCGTCGCCCACCGCCGGGACGCTCGGCGGGGTCGCGAAGGCGACGCGCGAGACGATGGTCGTGATGGAGGCGGCGGGCTACGACGTCGTCATCGTCGAGACGGTCGGCGTCGGGCAGTCCGAGACGACCGTCGCGCAGATGGTCGACTCGTTCCTCTTCCTCACCCTCGCCCGCACCGGCGACTCCCTGCAGGGCATCAAGCGCGGCATCCTCGAGATCGCCGACGTGATCGCGGTGAACAAGGCCGACGGTCCCCACGCCCGCGAGGCGAAGCGTGCGGCCCGGGAGCTCGAGCAGGCGCTGGCGATGCTCCGCGGTGGCCAGGAATCCGGAGATGGCAGCGAGACCTGGGAGGTCCCGGTCCTGACCTGCAGCGCCGCCGAGCGCACGGGTCTCGACGACGTCTGGTCCGCGCTGGTGCGCCACCAGGAGCACCTCGAAGGCGAGGGCGGCCTCGCCGAGAAGCGCGCCCGCCAGCAGGTCGACTGGACATGGCAGATGGTCCGCGACCGCGTGCTCGGGCGCCTGAAGGACCATCCCGAGGTCAAGGACATGCGCAGCGAGCTCGAGCGCGAGGTCCAGGTCGGCGAGCTGACCCCGGCGCTGGCCGCCGACCGCATCCTCGACGCGTTCCTCGGCACGCGCGGCTGACCCCGTCACCGTCCGGGGCACATGCTTCGAAACCGAAGCGTCCCCGGCGAGGTGGTCGACCCCGAGCGGGTAGAACGTGCTCATGAGCGAGGAGCCCACCGGCGGTCAGAACCCCCTCTGGGGCCTCATCTCCGGATTGCGCGGGATGGCGGACAACGTCGTGCGGGCCGCGGGCGCGGCGAACCCGCTGGGCGATCTGCCCGCCCTGCCCGACATCGCCACCCACCCGGGCGCGATGTCCGCCGCGCAGCTCGGGGCGATCCGTACGGCGCTGCAGGCCCAGCGTGACGCCGTCGCCGCCATGCAGAGCCAGCTCGTCGCCTTCGACCAGCAGCTCCAGGTGCTCCAGCGCCTGCTCGTGCCCATGGCGGAGTGGAGCGAGACCTGGGCGCGGCTCGAGGCCCGGGTGGTCCCCGGGGCGTCGTCGGACGACCGGTGAGCGACGGGCCGGCGCTCCCGGACCCGGCGGCGCCGGGCCTGCACGACGTCATGCCGGCCCTGCTCGCCGGGCTCGGCGCCGGCCCCGCCGTGCCCGGGCTGGCGCTGCCCGAGGCGCGCGCGGTGGGGCTGCTGCTCATCGACGGGCTCGGGCACGCCCAGCTGCGCGAGCACGCGCGCGACGCCCCGTTCCTCGCGGCGATGGCGGAGCACGGCCCGCTGCCGGTCGGCTTCCCGTCCAGCACCCCGATCAGCCTGACGACCCTCGGCACCGGGCTCCCGCCGGGCGCCCACGGCACCCTCGGCGTCCGGTTCCGGGTCGACGACCTCCTGCTCGACCCGCTGACCTGGACCGCCGACGGACAGGACGTGCGCGAGCAGCTCGTGCCCGAGGTCGTGCAGCCGCACCCCACGGTGTTCGAGCGGGCCGCCGCGCAGGACGTCGGGGCCACCGTCGTCTCGTACCGGGCCTTCCGCGGGTCCGGGCTGACCCGCTCGGCCCTGCGCGGCGCGGACTACCGGGGCGTCGGGGCGCTCGGCGACCTCGCCGCCGAGATGATCGAGGCCCTGGGCCGTCCCGGGCGCCAACTCGTGTACGGGTACCACGCGGACCTCGACCAGCTCGGGCACCTCCACGGCCCGGGGTCGCTCGCCTGGCGGTTCCAGCTGCGCCAGCTCGACCACCTCGTCGAGCAGCTCGTCGCGGAGCTCCCCGCCGACGCGGCGCTCGCCGTGACCGCGGACCACGGGATGGTCACCGTCGACCGCAAGCACGACGCCGACACCGACCCGGGCCTGCTCGCCGGCGTCGCCCTCGTCGGCGGCGACCCCCGCGCCCGCCTCGTCTACGCCCGCCCCGGCGCCGCCGACGACGTCCTCGCGGCGTGGCGCGGGGTACTCGGCGACGACGCGTGGATCCGCTCCGGCGCCGAGGCGATCGAGCAGGACTGGTTCGGGCCGCTCGACGACGCGCTGCGGGCCCGGGTGCCGGACGCCGTGGTCGCCCTGCGGGGCACGGCCGCGGTCGTGCGCACGGAGGAGGAGCCCCTGCTCTCGCGCCTGCCGGGCCAGCACGGATCGCTGACCGCCGAGGAGCGGTACGTGCCGCTCCTAATTGCTGATGGCCGGTGACGCGCCGACGAAGCGGTCGTCGGTGAGCTGGTCGACGAGGAACGCCGCGACGTCGGTGCGTGCCATCGGCGCCCCGACGTCGCCGCCGAGGAATCCGGCGCGCAGCGTGCCGTTGGTCGGGATGTCGATGGGCGCCGTGATCCGGGCGAGTGTCCAGTCCAGCTCGGAGGTGGTGACGACCTCGCTGATCCCCTGGATCTCGCGCAGCGCGCCGGGGATGAGCAGGCCGATCCCGACGGGCACGAGCCGGTCGATCAGGCCCGGGCGGTCGCGGGGGTCGGGGACGCTGACGGTCGCGAGGGCGACGAGGCGACGGACATCGCTCTCGTGCATCGCGGCCACGATCGTCCGCATCGCCTCGGTGAGCGGACCGCTGCGCAGGAACGGGTCGATGGCCGGGCCGAGGGCGCTGATCACCGCGTCGGCGCCGTCGACGGCCTTGCGGATCGCGGGGGCGTCGTCCAGCTCGGCGACGATCACCTCGAGGTGGTCGTCCTCCACCGTGAGCTTCCCGGGCGAGCGCACCAGCGCGCGGACGTGGTGACCGGCCTCGAGCAGCTGCTCCACGACGAGGTGGCCGATCTTGCCGGTCGCGCCGAACACCGTGACGTCCATTCCGGCGGGTACCCGCGCTCCGGCTCTGCGGGCCGTGGGCGCGCTCACACGATCAGCCGGACGTGCCGACCCCGCGCGACAGCGTCGGCCACAGCGCGTCCGGGCCCCCGGCCGCGAGCGTGCGGCCCAGGCGGGTGGCCCACACCCGCTCACCACCCCACTCGTCGCGCCACGACCACAGCCGCCGGGTGAGGACGCCGAGGGCGAACTCGCGGGTCACGCCCATGGCGCCGGTCGCCTGGTGGGCCGCGGCGGCCACGAGCCCGGCGGCCTCCGACGCGACGGCGGACGCGGCGGCCGCGTCCGGCGCGGCGGGCTCCCCGTGCTCGCCGGCGCCCATCGCGGCCGCGCGGGCGGCCATCGCCGCCATCTCGGCCTGCTCGGCGAGGCGGACGAGGTGGTCGGCGACCGCCGGGAACCGCGACACCGGGCGCCCGAACTGCACGCGCTCGCCGGTGTAGGCGACGGTCAGGTCGCGGACGCGGTGCGCCGCGCCGGCGATCAGGGCCGCGCGGGCCAGCGCCCCGCGCCGGGCGAGCGCCTCGCGGGCGTCGGGCGGGGCCGGCGCGAGGGTCTCGGGGACGACGCCGTCGAGGTGCACGGCGTCGCGGGGCTCGCCGGCGAGGTTGGGGCCGGGCGTGATCGACGCCGCGGCCGGGTCGACGACGGCGACGACGAGGGAGCCGGCGGGGTCGTCGGCGAGCAGGACGATCCGGTGGGCCCGCCGCGCCCACGCCACCCGCTCCAGGCGTCCCACGAGCGCCCCGTGCCGCAGGGCGACGGGGCCGGCGCCCGTGGTCAGCGGCCCGTCGGGCAGCGCGAGGGCCGCGTGCGCCAGCAGGCGGCCGGCGAGCAGGCCCGTCTCGGCGAGCGGCACGGGGGCGGCGGCCGCGCCGACCTCCTCGAGGATCGCGCATGCCTCGGCCACCGATCCGCCGGCGCCGCCCGCGTCCTCGGGCACCCCGACGGTGGTGAAGCCGCCGGCGTGCAGGGGGTCCCACACCCCGGGAGCCCAGCCGTCGCGCTCGGCGTCCTCGAGCACGGCGGGGGTGCACCGGTCGGCGAGCACGTCGGCGACGGCCTCGCGCACGGCCGTGACGTCGCTGAGCGCCGTCATCGCGTGAGCGCCTTGGCCGCGATCCCGCGCAGCACCTCGGTGGTGCCGCCGCGCAGCGTCCACGTCGGGGCGTTGAGCACGCACTCGGCCAGCAGCCGCTCGAACATCGTCGGACCCTCCGGATCGATCTCCCCGCCCGCGGCGTCGCGCAGGGTCTCGACCACCTGCTGCTCGAACGTGGTGCCGACGTCCTTGACCAGCGCGGCCTCGACCGCCGGCGCCTCGCCCTGCTCCAGCGACCGCGCGACGGCGAGCGAGAGCTGGCGGATCGTCCACATCTGCGCGCCGACCCGCCCGATCGCGGCGGCTCTCGTGTCGTCGACGTCGTCGCCGTGGACCTCGAGGAACGCCCGGTACAGACCGAGCACCGAGAGGTAGCGGTCGGGCCCGGAGCGCTCGTGGGCGAGCTCGGCGGTCACCTGCGCCCAGCCCTTCCCGACCTCGCCGAGGACACGCTCGTCGGGGACGAACACGCCGTCGAGCACCACCTCGTTGACGTGCTCCTCGCCGTCGATGAGCGGGATCGGCGAGACGCGGACGCCGTCTGTGCCGAGGTCGACGATCAGCTGTGAGAGGCCCGCGTGGCGGTCACCGGCCTCCGCCTCCGGGGTCGTGCGGCAGAGCACCACCGCGAAGTGGTTGAGGTGCGCGTTGGTGGTCCAGACCTTGGTGCCCGTGACCCGCCAGCCCCCGTCGACGCGCGTCGCCGTCGTGCGCACCGACGCGAGGTCCGAGCCGGCGTCGGGCTCGCTCATGCCGAGGGAGAACCAGCACTCGCCGGCCGCGATGCGGGGCAGGAACCAGCGGCGCTGCTCCTCGGTGCCGAAGCGCAGCAGGGCGGGCGCGGTCTGGCGCTCGGCGATCCAGTGCGCGGCGATCGGCGCGCCCGCGGCCAGGAGCTCCTCGACCACCACGAAGCGCCGCACGGTGCTCGCGCCGGCGCCGCCGTAGGAGACCGGGATGGACATGCCGACCCACCCCTGCGCCGCGAGCGCACGCGTGAACCCCGGGTCGTGGCGGCCGCCGAGCCCCAGGCCGGGGCGGAAGTCGGCGGGCAGGATCCCGGCGAGGAAGCTGCGCACCTCCTCGCGCAGCGCCTCCTCCTCCGGCGACAGCGCGGACGGAGCGAAGATCATCGGTGGGCCTCCCGGGGTGGCGCGCGGTCGCGCTGCCACCGTGCCCCACCGGAGGGGCGGCGGCCAGCCGCGGGCGGTCAGGCCCGGGCGCCGGGGTCGCCGTCGGGGATGACGACGCTCGTCGCCGTGCGGGCCGGGGCGCCGCGGGTGGACACGGTGTCGACCACCCGGAAGTCCGCCCGCCACTCGCGGGGCGTGACGACGTTGCGCACGTAGCCCCGCCGGCGGTCGACGAAGCGGATGTGGGGGTTCTCGGCGAGCAGCGCGGCGTCGCCCGCCCCGCGCGCGCTGCCGCTCCCGCCGGAGCTGATCGAGGTGGTGACGAGCTCGGTGGCCACGACGCGCGACGACGGGTCGGCGAAGTCCGCGCGCACGTCGCAGGCGTGGGCGGCGTGGACGTCGCCGGTGAGGATCACGGGGTTGGGCGTGCGGGCCGCGACGAGGTGGTCGCGCAGGGCGTCGCGCTCGGCGGCGCAGTCGTCCCAGGAGTCCTCGTCGAGCCCGGTCGCCGGCCCGGCGGTGAGGTCGCGCGGGGAGAAGAAGACCTGCTGGCCCAACGCGTTCCAGCGCGCGGTCGGGCCGGCGAGGGCTGTGGTCAGCCACGCGCGCTGCTCGGCGCCGAGCATCGTGCGGGCCCGGTCGCGGGGGCGCTTCGGGTCCTGGTCACTGCGGTATCGGCGGGTGTCGAGCAGGTGCAGGTCGAGGAGGTCGCCGAAGGTCAGCCGCCGGTGCATCCGCATGTCCGGGCCCTGCGGGCGCTGGGCCCGGCGCAGCGGCATGTGCTCCCAGAACGCCCGGTAGGCGTCGGCGCGCCGGGCCCGGAACACCGCCGGGTCGTCGTCGGGCTCGTCGTCGACCTGCGAGACGTCGCCGGCCCAGTTGTTCTCCACGTCGTGGTCGTCGATCGTCACGGCCCACGGGGCGGCGGCGTGGGCGGCCTGCAGGTCGGGGTCGGTGCGGTACTGCCCGTGGCGCAGGCGGTAGTCGGCGAGGGAGACGGCCTCGCGGGCCGGGAGGTGGGCGCGGCCGGGGACGCCGGCCGCGGCGCTCTCGTAGATGTAGTCACCGAGCCAGGCGACGAGGTCGAGGTCGTCGCGCGCGATCGCCGCGTGGGCGTTGTAGTAGCCGTCGGGGCGGCTCTGGCAGCTCGCGATCGCGAACGCGAAGCGGTCGACCCGTGCGCCGGGCGCGGGAGCGGTCCGGGCCCGCCCGGCCGGGCTGATCTCGGTGCCCACCCGGAACCGGTAGAAGTGCTCGGCCGCCGGGCGCAGGCCGGCGACCTCGACGTGCACGGCGTGGGCGTCCTCCGCGCGCGCCACCGCGCTGCCCCGCGCGAGCGGCGCCCGGAAGCCCGCGTCCGCCGCGACCTCCCACTCCACGAGCACCGGCCGCGACGGCATGCCGCCGAGGCCGTCGGGGGCGAGCGGGTCGGGGGCGAGGCGCGTCCAGAGCACGACCCCGTCGGGCGTCGGATCCCCGGACGCCACACCGAGCGTGAAGGGGGACGCCGTGGCCGCCGGTGCCGTGGCGTCGGCGACCCAGGGCGCACGGAGCGCGACCGCCGCACCGGTGAGCGCGACCGCGCCGCCGAGCAGCGTCCGGCGCGACACCCCCATGCCGCGTCCCCCTGCAGCTCGACCGTCCGGACGGACCGGGGGAGCGCCGATGGACCAGGCCCGTCCCCTGCCCACACCAACGGATGACCACCACCGAGCGGTTCGGACGTTCGGTCACCGGACTTTCGCGCTGCGTGACCGTCTCGCACAGCTCCCGCACAGGAAGCACCCAGCCGGGGCCGACGGTCGGCTGACAGGCTGCGTGTCATGAACGCCGCCACCCGTGCCGACCTGCGCCGACCCGACGGCACGCCGGTCCGGGCGCTCGTCGTCGACGACGAGCCGACGCTGGCGGAGCTGCTGTCCATGGCCCTGCGCTACGAGGGCTGGGACGTCCGCAGCGCCGGCGACGGGCTGGGCGCCGTGCGGCAGGGACGGGAGTTCCGTCCCGACGTCGTCGTCCTCGACGTGATGCTCCCCGACATCGACGGCTTCGAGGTGCTGCGCCGCCTGCGGGCCGACAGCCCCGACGTCCCGGTGCTCTTCCTGACCGCCCGCGACGCGGTGGAGGACCGGGTCGCCGGCATCACCGCCGGCGGGGACGACTACGTGACCAAGCCGTTCAGCCTCGAGGAGGTCGTCGCCCGCCTGCGCGGCCTGCTGCGGCGCGCGGCGGTCGCGACCGCCGTCCGCGGCGACGCGACGCTGGCCGTTGGCGACCTGACCCTCGACGAGGACAGCCACGAGGTCGCCCGCAGCGGCGAGCCGGTCGAGCTCACCGCCACCGAGTTCGAGCTCCTGCGCTTCCTGATGCGCAACCCCCGCCGCGTGCTCTCGAAGGCCCAGATCCTCGACCGGGTCTGGAACTACGACTTCGGCGGCCAGTCGAACATCGTCGAGCTCTACATCTCCTACCTGCGCAAGAAGATCGACGCCGGCCGCGCGCCGATGATCCACACCGTGCGCGGGGCGGGGTACCTGCTGAAGCCGGCCGCGGAGTGACCGGGCCGGTGCTGCGGCGCGTGGCCTCGCTGCAGAGTCGGCTCGTCGTGACCACGGTCCTGCTGCTGACCGTGGTCTTCCTCGTCGTCGGGGTCGGGGCGGCGCTCTCGCTGCGCGGGTACCTCTACCGGCAGCTCGACGCGCAGGTCACGGAGATCGCCCGCTTCCGCAGCGACCCGCCGCCGGGCGACCCCGACCGCCGGCCGCCACCGCCCGATGCGGGCGGCGGCTTCATCGGCGGGGGCCCCGACCGTCCCGCCAACACCCTCGAGGTCACCGTGGACGACGGCCGTGTCGTCCGCGCGGCGCTGCTCGGGCGCCCCGGCACGAGCCGTCCGGTCGATCCCACGCAGGTGGCGCCCGCGATCGCGACGACCCCGGGCCGGCCGCCGCGCACCGTCGATCTCGAGGAGCTCGGCCGCTTCCGGCTTGCCGCCGCCGCGGGCGAGGACGGCACCGTCACCGTCGTCGGCCTGTCCACCGACGCGCTGGAGGACACCGTCGGCGAGCTGGTGGTCCGCGAGGCGATCATCTTCGGGATCGGCGTCGTGGTCGCCGGCGTGGCCGCGGCCGTCGCCACCCGCCTGACCCTGCGCCCGCTGCACCGCGTCTCGGCCACCGCGCGCCGGGTCTCGGAGCTGCCGCTGTCCTCGGGCGAGGTCGAGCTCGCCGACCGGGTGCCCGACGTCGACGCCGACCCGCGCTCCGAGGTCGGCCAGGTCGGCGCCGCGCTCAACCGCATGCTCGGGCACGTGGGCGCCGCCCTCGCCGCCCGGCAGGAGAGCGAGACCCGGCTGCGGCGCTTCGTCGCCGACGCCAGCCACGAGCTGCGCACCCCGCTCGCCGCGATCCGCGGGTACAACGAGCTCGCCGCGCGCCACGCCGACGAGCTGCCGGCCGAGGTCGCGGGCCTGCTCGAGCGGATGGGGTCGCAGACCGTGCGGATGACCGCGCTGGTCGAGGACCTGCTGCTGCTCGCCCGCCTCGACGCCGGCCGGCCCTTGGCGCGCGAGCGCGTCGACCTCGCCCGGGTCGTCGTCGACGCCGTCACCGACGCCCACGCCGCGGCCCGCGAGCACCGCTGGGCGCTGGATCTCGGCGATGGGCACGAGGACGAGGACGCCGTCCTGCCCGAAGTCGTCGGCGATCCCGAGCGGCTGCACCAGGTCGTCGCCAACCTGCTCGCCAACGCCCGCACCCACACCCCGCCGGGCACGCACGTCACCGTCGGCCTGCACCCCGCGACCGGCGACGACGGACGCGCGGTGGTGCGGCTCTCGGTCGCCGACGACGGCCCCGGAATCCCGGTGGACCTGCTGCCCCACGTCGCCGAGCGCTTCGCCCGCGGCGACTCGGGCCGGGCGCGCACCACCGGCAGCACGGGCCTCGGGCTGTCGATCGTCTCCGCGGTGGTGGCCGAGCACGGCGGCACGCTGCGGATCACCAGCCGTCCGGGCGAGACGCGGTTCGTCGTCGACCTGCCCGTGGCCGGCGGGACGCCGGACGGTGCTCCCGCCGACCCCGGCGCCCGCCTATCCTCCCGGCCATGACCGAGCCGGCGTCCGACGACCAGACGCCCGACGAGCAGGGCGCGAACGCACCCTCGCGTCCCCCGGCCGTGCCCGCCGAGCCGCCGCCGATACGCGCGTCCGACGCCGAGCGGGAGCAGGTCGCGGAGGTCGTGCGGACCGCGGTCGCCGACGGGCGGCTGACGATGGTCGAGGGCGACGAGCGCCTGCGCGACGCCTACGCCGCGATCTTCCGGCGGGACCTCACGCCGATCACCGCCGACCTCCGGCCCGTCGACCGTCCCGCTGATCCAGTGCCCGGCACCGACACCTCGATGCGGCGGCCGCTCGGGCGGCTCGACCGACCCTCGTCGACGACCTCGGTGGCCGTGCTCTCGGGCGCGCAGAAGCGCGGCGAGTGGACCCCGGGGCTCACCCACCGGGTGTTCGCGTTCTGGGGCGGCGCCGAGCTGTCCTTCCGCGACGCGCGCCTCGACGACGCCGGGCTCGCCATCGGCGCCATTGCGATCATGGGTGGCATCACCCTCGACCTGCGCGGCGTCCCGGCCGGCGTCGAGGTGACGATCCAGGCCGTCGCGATCATGGGTGGCATCGACGTCACCGTCGACCCCGACACCACGGTGATCGAGGACGGCGTCGGTTTCATGGGCGGGTTCGAGGACGGCTCGGGCGTGCCGCGACGCCCGGACGGCCCTCGCGTGCGCGTGTCCGGCCTGGCCCTGATGGGCGGGGTGTCGGTGACCCGCAAGCCGCCGTCCCTCGAGGGCGGCGGCGACCGGTCCGCGCTCGAGCGCTGAGCCGCTACTCCGGCACTGCCGTGCCAGCCCTGCGTCCACGCTTGCGTTGAACGCCAGGATCGCCACATCCTCGCCGGCGCGACACGCCGTGGGCTGTCGCGATCCTCAGCGCTGGAACCGCTGGGCGACCTGGTCGGCGACGTCGGCCACGGCGCGCGCCGCGGTCCCGGTGGCGTCGCTCGCCGCCTGGCCCGCCTTCTCGGCGAGCTCCCCGGCCTTCTCCTCCACCTTCTCGGCGGCCAGGCCCGCCTTCTCCGACAGGGACCCGGCCTCGAACGTCGCGTCCGGGCCCGGGGTCACGATCGTCTCCTCGCCGGAGTCGAACCGGACGCGGTAGGGCGGGCCGTCCTCGCCGAGCACCCCGACCACGGTGCCGACCCTGTCGGGGACGTCGGTGTGGTTGGAGTGCATGCGGATGCGGTCGCCCACGGACGCGCTCACGGGGTCCTCCTCGTGCTCGGAGCCTGCTCAGAGCCTGCTCGGATGATGTCTCCCGGCCAGGTACCCCGTGACGCGCGAAGGGCACCTCCAGCCGCATAGAGCGGCCGAAGGTGCCCTTCGCGCAGTACCTACGAGCGTCAGCCGGCCGTCACCGGCGAGACGGCGACCGGGTCGTCGGACACCGCGAACGTCAGCTCGCCGTCGGCCACGTCGACCGTGACCGTCTGCCCGCCGTGCAGCTCCTCGGAGAGCAGCATCGCCGAGAGCCGGTTGCCGACCTGGCGCTGGATGGTCCGGCGCAGCGGCCGGGCCCCGAACTCGGGCTGGAAGCCCAGCTCGGCCAGGCGGTCGACGGCGGCCTCGGTGACCGCGATGCCGATGTCCATGGCGGACAGGCGCTCGCGGGTCTCGTCGAGCAGCAGGTCGGTGATCCGGCGCAGCTGCGCGGCGTCGAGGCGCTTGAAGACGATGACCTCGTCGATCCGGTTGAGGAACTCCGGCCGGAACGACTCACGCAGCCGCGGCATGAGCCGCTCCTGCAGCGACTGGTCCGCACTCTGGTTCGACGGGGCGAACCCGAGCGCCTGCGTGTTCGTGGTGATCAGCTCCGAGCCCACGTTGCTGGTCATGATCAGCACCGTGTTCCGGAAGTCGACCGTGCGGCCCTGCGAGTCGGTCAGCCGCCCGTCGTCCAGCACCTGCAGCAGCGTGTTGAAGACGTCGGGGTGGGCCTTCTCCATCTCGTCGAGCAGCACCACCGAGTACGGCCGACGGCGGACCTCCTCGGTGAGCTGGCCGGCCTCGCCGTACCCGACGTAGCCGGGGGGCGACCCGACGAGCCGCGAGACGGTGTGCCGCTCGGAGAACTCGCTCATGTCGACGCGGACCATGCGGTCCTCGTCGCCGAACATCTGCGCGGCCAGGGCCTTGGCCAGCTCGGTCTTGCCGACGCCGGTCGGGCCGAGGAACAGGAAGCTGCCGATCGGACGGTCCGGGTCACCCAGACCCGCCCGCGAGCGGCGCACGGCCTCGGCGATCGCCGCGACGGCGTCGTCCTGGCCGACCACACGCTCGTGCAGCTGCTCCTCGAGGGCGAGCAGGCGGTCCCGCTCGGTCTCGGTGAGCTGGCTGACCGGGATGCCGGTCGAGCGCGAGACGACCTCGGCGATGTCCTCGACGGTCACCTCGAGAACACCGGTCTGACCGGAACGACGGTCGGAACGGGCCTCCTCGAGCTGCGACTGGGCCTGCGCGATCTCGTCACGCAGGGCGCCGGCCCGCTCGTAGTCCTCGTCCGCGACGGCCTGGTCCTTGTCGCGCTGCAGCGACTCGAGCTTGCGCTCGAGCTCACGGGAGTCGGTGTGCGGCCCCTTGGCCCGCAGCCGCTTCCGCGCGCCGGACTGGTCGACGAGGTCGATGGCCTTGTCGGGCAGGAACCGGTCGGTGACGTAGCGCTCGGACAGCTCGGCGGCCGCCGTGAGTGCCTCGTCGGTGAACCGCACCTGGTGGTGCGCCTCGTACCGGTCGCGCAGCCCGTGCAGGATCGCGATCGTGTCCTCGATCGAGGGCTCGGGGACGAG
This sequence comes from Actinomycetospora sp. NBC_00405, assembly GCF_036044095.1. Classification (NCBI taxonomy): domain Bacteria; kingdom Bacillati; phylum Actinomycetota; class Actinomycetes; order Pseudonocardiales; family Pseudonocardiaceae; genus Actinomycetospora; species Actinomycetospora sp. NBC_00405. The sequence continues at coordinate 3,359,335 of NZ_CP107938.1, read as the reverse complement.
CACCGGCTGGAAGCGGCGCTCCAGCGCCGCGTCCTTCTCGATGGACTGGCGGTACTCGTCGAGCGTCGTGGCGCCGACGATGTGCAGCTCGCCGCGGGCCAGGGCCGGCTTGAGGATGTTGCCGGCGTCCATGCCGCCCTCGGATGAGCCACCCGCGCCGACGACGCCGTGGATCTCGTCGATGAAGACGATCAGCTCGTCGGAGTGCTCGCGGATCTCGGTGACCACCTTGGTCATCCGCTCCTCGAAGTCACCGCGGTAGCGCGTGCCGGCGACCATGCCCGAGAGGTCGAGCTGGACGATCCGCTTGCCCTCGAGCTGCTCGGGGACGTCACCCGCGACGATGCGCTGTGCGATGCCCTCGACCACCGCGGTCTTGCCGACGCCGGCCTCGCCGATGAGCACGGGGTTGTTCTTGGTGCGACGCGACAGCACCTCGAGGGTCTGGTCGACCTCGTCCTCGCGGCCCACCACCGGGTCCAGCTCGCCGGCCCGCGCCTTCGCGGTCAGGTCGACGCCGAACTGGTCGAGGGTCGGGGTGCTGGAGTCGGCGTTGTCGCCGCCACCGGTGCCACCCTGGCCGCTGCTCGGACGCTGACCACCGGACGCGGCGGAGCGCTGCAGCGACTGCGGCGTGACGCCCTGGGCGCCGAGCGCGCGGCCCACGGGGCTGTCGTTGTTCGCGGCCAGCGCGAGCACGATGTGCTCGGGGCCGATGTAGCTGGAGCCGAGCGCGCGGGAGATCTGGTGCGCGTCGAGCAGGGTGCGCTTGGCCGTCGGCGTCAGCGACGGCGGCTCGGTGCGTGCCTCGCCGCGCGGCAGCTGCTCGTCGGCGATGCGCGCGAGGGCCTCGGGGTCGGCGCCTGCTCCGGACAGCAGCTGGCGCAGCGGCGGCACCTGGGTGACGACGAGCAGGAGGTGCCAGGCGTCGAGATCGGTGTTGCCCCGCTCGGCGGCCTGCTGCGCGGCCGCGCCGACGAGCTGGCGGGCCGGCTCGGTCATGAGCTGGGTGATGTCGATGCGCTGGACGCCTCGGGGGGACGACCCGCCCAGGAAGGAGGCGAGGAAGTCGTCGAACGGGCCGGACCCGGCGCCACCGGGCCCGAAGGCGCTGGTCATGAAGCTCCTCAGTGGGGGTCCACGCCGGCTGGGGCGCCGGCACTGTCCCTGTCAGCGATCGCGGGGATCGATTCATTCCTGAGTCGGGTCGACTCATGTCACACCCTGGAGGGTGAGCGGACCCGGCTCAAGCTCGGGGCTACCCGCGTCACGACATCGACACGCGTGGGACGGGCACCCTGGTTCCATGAGCCGCTCGACCACTGCAGGGACCGTGACCGCCCGCGAGGTCCACCTCGTCCGCCGCCCCTCCGGGTTCCCCGAACCCGACGACTTCGCGTTCGTCGACCGCGAGCTCTCCGAGCCCGGCGAGGGCGAGGTCCTCGTCGCCAACCACGACTTCTCCGTCGACCCCTACATGCGCGGTCGGATGAACGACGTCCCCTCGTACGTGGCGCCGTTCCGGCTGAACGAGGCCATGGACGGGCGCTCGGTCGGCGAGGTCGTCGCGAGCCGCAGCGACGACGTCGCCGTCGGCGACCTCGTGACGGCCAACCTCGCGTGGCGCACGCACGGCGTGGTGCCGGCGAAGCAGGTGCAGAAGGTCTCGGCGCCCGACGGCGTGAGCCCGTCGGCGTTCCTCGGCGTGCTCGGCGCGCCCGGCCTCACCGCCTGGGTCGGCCTCCTGGACAAGGCCGCGTTCCGCGAGGGCGACGCGGTGTTCGTCTCGGGCGCCGCCGGCGCGGTCGGGAGCCTCGTCGGGCAGCTCGCCAAGCTCAAGGGCGCCTCGCGCGTCGTGGGCAGCGCCGGCAGCGCCGACAAGGTGGCCTGGCTGACCGGCGAGCTGGGCTACGACGCGGCGTTCAACTACAAGGACGGCTCGGTCACCGACCAGCTCCGCGAGGCCATGCCCGACGGCGTCGACGTCTACTTCGACAACGTCGGCGCCGACCACCTCGAGGCCGCCATCGCGTGCGCCAACGACTTCGCCCGCGTCGCCGCCTGCGGGGCGATCGCGCACTACAACGACACGGACGAGAACCCGACCCCCGGGCCGGCCAACCTCTTCCAGATCGTCAAGAAGCGCCTGTCGATCCAGGGCTTCATCGTCACCGACTCGATCGACCGCATGCGCCCGTTCCTCGAGGAGGTCACCCCGTGGGTGGCCGAGGGCCGCGTCACGTTCCGCGAGACCACCGTCGAGGGCATCGACCGGGCCGTCGAGGCCTTCCGCGGCATGCTCCGCGGCGAGAACACCGGGAAGATGATCGTCAAGGTGTGAGGGGCCGGAGGCCCACGTGAGTGATGTGGGTCGTCGGAACGACCCACATCACTCACGTGCGCGTCAGCGCCTCCCCGTCGGCGCGCCACACGGTGACGACGGCGGGGCGGGCGATGCTCGTCCCGCCGTCGGGCCAGTGCGACGTCGGGTTCGCGAGGCTGCCGTCGTCGGACTCGCCGGGATGCTGCACCGACACCATCGCGAGCCGCTCCTCGAGCACCGGCCCGCAGGTCTCGGCGCCGCGCGGCACGGTGAGGAACTGCTGGACGCGCCCGCGCTGCGGGCCCTCCAGCGGCACCGCGAACAGCCCGTCGTTGGACCCCAGCGCGTTGCCGTCGGTGGCGATCCACAGGTTGCCTGCGGTGTCGAACGCGATGTTGTCGGGGCACGAGATCGGGCTGACCTGCTCCTTCGGGAACCCGCCGAAGTAGGTGTCCGCCGCCGCCGGGTCGCCGCACACCAGGAGCAGCGACCAGGAGAAGGTCCGCGCGCCGGCGTCGTCGCCGGTCTCGACGAGCTCGAGGACCTGGCCGTTCGTGTTCTCGTTCCGCGGGTTCACGGCGTCGGCGCCGGGCTTGCCGGGCGTGCCGCGCTCGTCGTTGTTGGTCAGCGCGGCATAGACGCGCCCGGTCGTCGGGTGCGGCTGGACGTCCTCGGGCCGGTCCATCGGCGTGGGGCCGACGGCATCGGCGGCCAGGCGGGTGTGCACGAGCACCTGCGCCGCGGTCATACCCGGGACGAACGAGCGCCCGGTGCCGTCGGCGAGCGACTCCACCAGCGGCAGCCACTCGCCGCCGCCGTCGGGGCCCGGCGCCGGCGCGTCCACGCCGAATCGTGCGACGTAGAGGGTGCCCTCGTCGAGCAGGCGGGCGTTCGACTCCCGGTCGGCCGCGGTGGCGCCCGGGCGGTGGGTGCGGGACGAGACGAACTTGTAGAGGTACTCGAACCGCTCGTCGTCACCCATGTACACCGCGACGGTGCCGGTCGGCCCCACCCGCACGTTGCCGCCCTCGTGCTTGAAGCGGCCGAGCGCAGTGTGCTTGCGCGGGGTCGACGCCGGGTCGAACGGGTCGACCTCGACGATCCAGCCGAAGCGGTTCGGCTCGGTGGGCTCGCGGGTCAGGTCGAAGCGGGGGTCGACGCGCTCCCACTTGCGGTCGGTGGCGCCGCCGTCCATGCCGTAGCGGACGAGCGCCGGGTCCCCGACGACCTCGCCGTTCGCGAAGTACTGGTCGATGTTCTCCTCGCCGGTGAGCACCGTGCGCCACGGCGTGACCCCGCCGGCGCAGTTGTTGAGCGTGCCGAGCACCGTGCGGCCCTCGGGGTCGGCGCTCGTGCGCACGAGGGCGTCGCCGGCCGCCGGGCCGGTCAGGGTCATCGGGGTGGTCGCGGTGATCCGCCGGTTGGCGGCGCCCATCACCGGGGTGAGCCGGCCCGACGCGGGATCGCGCTCCACCGTCACCACCGACATGCCGTGGGCCGCCATGCCGATGGCGATCTGCTCCGGGGTGGGCGCCTCCGGGTCGTAGCCCGGGATCATGAACGGCTCGGTCGAGTACTCGTGGTTGGCGACGAGCAGGGCCCGCCCCGGGCTGCCGGGCACGTCGAGCAGCGCGAGGAAGTCGTTGTTGAACCCGAACTGCCGGGCCTGCGCCGCCGCGGTCTGCGCGTCCGGGTCGAACGCGGGCGCGCCGGGCAGCACCGGGTCGCCCCAGCGGATGACCACCTGCTGCGCGAACCCCTCCGGCACCACGACCGCGTCCAGCGTGTTCGGCGCGACCGCGGCGAAGCCGAACGGGGACGGGAGCGGGGCCGGTGCGCCGCCCGCGGCGGGAGCCGGCGAGGCGGAGCTGCCGACGCCGCACGCGGCCAGCGTCCCGGTCACCCCCGCGACCAGGCCCGCCTGCAGGATCCGACGGCGGCTCAGTGCCGCGCCCGCGACCTCGCGGAACGGCGTGTGGTCCGTCGGGTTGGGCGCCGGGCGCGCGCAGGCGTCACCGCACCGGTACCGGCAGGCGAGGGCCGGCCTGCCGTGCGGGCGGCGGTGCACGTGGAGGGGGAGCAGGCCCACGGAATCTCCCGTGTGTCCGGATGTGGTGGTCGCGACGACGCTAGGTCCGCGGTGCGTCCGCGCGGAACCGGGAGGGTGAACGGCGGCCGAACAGGTCCGCGACCGGCGCCCCGTTTCGAGCCGGAACGTCGTCGGGCAGCCCCGGTCCCATGCGGGCATTGACATGGCAGGGTCAGGGCGACGTGCGGGTCGAGACGGTCCCGGACCCCACGATCCAGGCACCGACGGACGCGATCATCAAGGTCACGAGCACCGCCATCTGCGGCTCGGACCTGCACCTCTACGAGGTCCTCGGACCGTTCCTCGACCCCGGCGACATCCTCGGCCACGAGCCGATGGGCGTCGTCGAGGAGGTCGGGTCCGAGACCGGCGACCTGAAGGTCGGCGACCGCGTCGTCGTCCCGTTCAACATCTCCTGCGGGCACTGCTGGATGTGTGAGCGCCAGTGGTTCGCCGCCTGCGAGACCACCCAGAACCGCGACCAGGGCATGGGCGCGTCGCTCTTCGGCTACACGAAGCTCTACGGGCAGGTCCCGGGCGGCCAGGCCGAGTACCTGCGGGTGCCGCAGGCGCAGTTCGGGCCGATCAAGGTCCCGGACGGCCCGGCCGACGAGCGCTTCCTCTACCTCTCCGACGTGCTGCCCACCGCGTGGCAGGCCGTCGAGTACGCGCGCATCCCCGAGGGCGGGAGCGTCGCCGTGTTCGGCCTCGGCCCGATCGGGCAGATGTCGGCGCGGATCGCCCGCCACCGGGGCGCCCGGGTCATCGCCGTCGACAGCGTCCCCGAGCGCAACGCGATGGCACGCCGGCACGGCATCGAGGTGGTCGACTCGAGCGTCGTCGACGACGTCACCACCGCGATCCGTGACCTCACCGACGGCCGGGGCACCGACTCCGCGATCGACGCGGTGGGCATGGAGGCCCACGGCGGCTCGGCGATCCCGCAGCTCGCGCAGAAGATGGTCAACAAGCTCCCGGACGCCATCTCCGCGCCGCTGATGCAGGTCGCGGGCGTGGACCGCACCGCCGCGCTCGTCGGGTGCGTCGACGCCGTGCGTCGGGCCGGCGTCGTGTCGCTCTCGGGCGTCTACGGCGGCACGGCCGACCCGATCAACATGCTCAAGATCTTCGACAAGGGCATCAGCCTGCAGATGGGCCAGGCCCACGTGAAGCGCTGGACCCCCGAGATCCTGCCGCTGCTGACCGACGACGACCCGCTCGGCGTCCACGACCTCGAGACCCACCGGCTGCCGCTCGAGTCGGCGGCCCACGGGTACGAGATCTTCCAGAAGAAGCAGGACGAGTGCATCAAGGTCGTCCTGTCGCCGTGACCGACTCCGAGGAGCCGTCCCTGTACTTCATCGGGACGGCCACCACGCTGCTGCGGTGCGGGGGGTTCACGATCCTCACGGACCCGAACTTCCTGCACCGCGGCCAGCGGGCGTACCTGGGCAAGGGGCTCACGTCGAAGCGCCTGACCGAGCCCGCGTGCACCCCCGCTGAGCTGCCCGCGCTCGACGGCATCGTCCTGTCGCACCTGCACGGCGACCACTGGGATCGCGTGGCCCGACGGTCGCTCGACCGGTCGCTGCCGGTCGTGACGACGCCCGCCGCGTCCCGCACGCTGCAGTCGCGGCAGGGCTTCCGGCGGGCGCTCGGGCTGCGGACGTGGGAGTCGCACACGCTCGTCCGGCCCGACGGGGCGACGCTCGAGGTGACGGCGCTGCCCGGCCAGCACGCGCCGGGCCCGCTGCAGCGGGTGCTCCCGCCGGTGATGGGGAGCCTGCTGGAGTTCCGGTCGCCGGCGGGCGAGACCTTGCGCCGCGTCTACCTCTCGGGCGACACGCTGCCGTTCGACGGCATCCGGCAGATCCGCGAGCACATCGGTGAGGTCGACCGCGCCGTCCTGCACCTCGGCGGGACGACGCTGCCCGGCGGCATCGTCGTGACGATGGACGGCCGGATGGGCGCCGACGTGCTGGAGACGGTGGCGCCTCGGCGAGCGACCCCGATCCACGTCGACGACTACGACCGCTTCCGCTCGCCGCTCTCGGCGTTCACCGCCGAGGTCGAGAGGCGTGGCTGGGGCGACCGCGTCGACTACGTGGCGCGCGGCGGGACGATCTCGCTCTGAGTCATGCGCGCCGCGATCTCGGCGGGCATGCCGGGGCCGGGACGCGCGTGCACCTCGCCGACGTCGTGCAGGACGCCGCACGACTCGCAGACCAGGCGCGGGGCGACGTCGCCGCCGCACCCGGTGTGCGTGTAGTGGACGGGCGGCCCGTCGGGGGCGAGCCAGCGGTCACCCCAGGCGGTGAGGGCGACGACGACGGTCGCGAGCTCCCGGCCCTGCTCGGTGAGCAGGTACTCGGGGCCGTCGGTCTCCATGATCCCCGCCTCGACGAACCCGTCGAGACGGCTGGCGAGGACGTTCGTCGCGATGCCCAGCGAGCGGAAGTCGCCGAAGCGTCGCGCGCCGGCGTACAGCGCCTTGCGCACGATCAGCAGGCTCCAGCGCTCGCCGACGAGCTCCAGCGCCCGCGCGGCCGAGCACACCTCGCGGTCGTAGGTCTTCCCGAGCACGGCCGGAGCCTACGGAGCCCTGCTTGCATGACACAAGTTGCAGCGAACGGGTATCTCGCTGCTTCTAGGCGCCGAAACTCCCCGCTCGCGACGACCTCGCAGTCGGAGATCCCGGCGCGAACGGGGAGTTCGTGCTCATAGAAGCAGCGAACAGCGCGTTCGTTGCGAAAGGCCTGGCTAGGCCTCGCGCAACGTCAGCAGCAGGTGGTCCTTGCCCTTCGGGCTCACGAGCCTCGCGTCCCAGCCCCCGTCGGCCTCGGCGGTGTGGAGGTAGACCTTCGAGGGCGCGCGCACCGGCGCCTTGAACACCACGTCCGCCGTGAACGCCGGGCTGTGGCGGCCGGCGAGCGCGGCGAGGACGCGGGCCTTGGTCCACATCCCGTGGGCGATGGTGCCGGGCATCCCGAACGCCTTGGCCGCGAGGCCGTTGACGTGGATCGGGTTCACATCGCCCGACACCGCGGCGTAGCGGCGCCCGATGTCACCGGGGATCCGCCAGACCGCGTGCGGGAGCCGGCCCACCTGCGGGTCGGGCTCCGGCGGCGCGGAGGGCTCGCCGTCGGGCGCCGGCGCCCCGCGCACGAAGTACGTGCTGCGCGAGCCCCAGATCTCGACGTCGTCGGCGTCGGTCACGGCGGTGACGAGGTCGACCTGCGCGCCCTTGGGGTGCGCGGCGAGGTGGTCGGCGTGCACGGCGACGCGCAGGGGCTCGCCGACCTCCGGCGGACGATGCTGGGTGATCACGTTGCGCAGGTGCACCATGCCCGGGGCGGGCAGGGGGAACTCGCGGTCGGTCATCAGCCGCATCTGCAGCGGGAACGCCAGCATGTGCGGGTAGGTCGGCGGCACGACGCCGCCGACGGAGAACCCGCAGACGTGGTCGTAGTCGGCGACCAGCGAGGCGTCGATGCGCACGCCGGGCAGGTCCAGGCGGCGGTCGGGCAGCGAGGAGCCGCCCGAGCGCGCCGTCAGCAGCGCCCGCCCGTAGAGCACCCCCAGGGTCGGGGGCCCGTCGAGCGTCTCGATCGTCATCAGGCCCCCAGGTAGTTCTGGCCGTCGACGCGCAGCACCTGGCCGTTGACGGCGTACGAGGCGCCCTGGGCGAACCACGCGATCGTCTCGGCGACGTCCACCGGCAGCCCGCCCTGGGTCATCGACGACAGGCGCCGCCCGGCCTCGCGGGTGCCGACGGGCATGGCCTTGGTCATCGCGGTCTCGATGAAGCCCGGCGCGACCGCGTTGATGGTCGCGTCCTTCTCGGCCAGCAGCGGGGCGGTCGCGTCGACCATCCCGATGACGCCGGCCTTGGAGGCGCCGTAGCTGGTCTGACCGCGGTTGCCGGCGATCCCCGCCATCGACGAGACCGTGACGATGCGCCCGCCGCGGTGGAACACCTCGGAGCCGAGCAGCGCGTCGTTGATCGCGAGCTGGGCGTTGAGGTTGACGTCGATGACCGAGTTCCAGCGGTCGCGGTCCTGGTTGGCCAGCAGCTTGTCGCGGGTGATGCCCGCGTTGTGCACGACGATGTCCAGCCCGCCGTGGCGCTGCGCGTGGTCGAGCAGCGTGGCGGGTGCGTGGTCGGCGGTGATGTCGAGCTGCAGCGCGGTCCCGCCGATGTCGTTGGCCGTGCGCGCCAGGGCGTCGCCGGCCGACGGCACGTCGACGCAGATGACGGTGGCGCCGTCGCGGCGCAGCGTCGCGGCGACGGTGGCGCCGATGCCGCGGGCCGCCCCGGTGACCACCGCGGTCCGGCCGGCGAGCGGCTTGTCCCAGTCGACACCCTGGCTCGAACCGGAGAAGCCCGGCACCGTGCCGACGTCGAGACGCTGGCCGTGCACGAACGCCGAGCGCGACGAGAGGAAGAAGCGCAGCGTCGACTCGAGGTCCGCACCGACAGCGTCATCAGCGACGTGCACGAGGTTCACCGTCGCGCCGTAACGGGCCTCCTTGGCGGCCGAGCGCACGAGGCCCTCGAGGGCGCGGCGCGCGGCGCGGACCGCGGGCGACGTGGCCTCGGCGGGCACGTCACCGATCACGAGGATGCGGCCCGAGGGACCGATCCGGCGCATGACCGGGGTGAGGAAGGCCTGGACCTCGGCGAGGTCGGCGGGCCCGGACAGGCCGGTCGCGTCGACGATGCCGGCCGCGACCTTCGACGACGACGAGCCGCCGCCGACCGCAGCGTTCGGGTCGTCGTGGACCTCGATGCCCAGGTCGGTCAGCAGCGAGCGCACGACCTTCGCGACGCGGCCGTCGGCCGTCGCGGTGCCCAGCAGCGCCGGGCCCGACAGCAGCGGCTGGCCGGGCTCGTAGCGGCGCAGCTGCGGCACCGGCGGGAGCCCGACGGTGCCGGCGATCGACCTGCCGAAGCCGGAGTTGACGAAGTCGGAGTACCAGTCGTTGCTCATCGTGCTCAGGCCTCCAGGATCGCGACGACACCCTGACCACCGGCCGCGCAGATCGAGATCAGGCCGCGCCCGCCTGAGCCGTCTCGTTGGCCTTTCTCGTGCAGCAGCTTGGCCAGGGTGGGGACGATGCGGGCGCCGGTGGCCGCGAACGGGTGCCCGGTCGCCAGCGACGAGCCGACGACGTTGAGCTTGGACCGGTCGAACGAGCCGAGGGGCTCGTCGAGCCCGAGGCGCTCCTTGCAGAAGATCGGGTCCTCCCACGCGGCGAAGGTGGCGAGGATCGTCGAGGCGAACGCCTCGTGGAACTCGTAGAAGTCGAAGTCCTGCAGCGTGAGGCCGTTGCGCTCGAGCATCCGCGGCACCGCGTAGGCCGGGGCCATGAGCAGGCCCTCGTCGCCGTGCACGTAGTCGACCGCGGACGTCTCGGCGTCGACGAAGTGCGCGAGCACGGGCAGGTTGCGCGCGGCGGCCCACTCGTCGCTGGCCAGCAGCACCGTGGCGGCGCCGTCGGTGAGCGGCGTGGAGTTGGCGGCGGTCATCGTGGCCTCGGTGTCGGGGTAGCCCGCGGGCCGGAACACCGGCTTGAGCTTGGCCAGGCCCTCGAGCGTGGAGTCCGCGCGCAGGTTGTTGTCGCGCGTGAGCCCCAGGAACGGGGTCATGAGGTCGTCGAAGAACCCACGCTCGTAGGCGGCCGCGAGGTTGTGGTGGCTCGCGACGGTGATCTCGTCCTGCGCGGTGCGGCTGATGCCCCAGGCCGCGGCGGTCTGGGCGGCGTGCTCACCCATGGACATGCCGGTGCGCGGCTCGGAGTTGGCGGGGATCTCCGGGACGATCTGGCCGGGGCGCAGCCCGGCGAGGGCCTTGAGCACGCCCGCGGTGGACTTGGCGCGGTTCGCCTCGAGCAGCACCCGGCGCAGGTCGTCGTTGACCTCGATCGGGGCGTCGCTGGTGGTGTCGACGCCCGAGGCGATGCCGCTCTCGATCTGGCCGAGGGCGATCTTGTTGGCGACCTGCAGCGTCGTCTGCAGGCTCGTGCCGCACGCCTGCTGGAGGTCGTAGGTCGGTGTGGCGGCCGAGAGCCGGCTGCCGAGCACGGCCTCGCGGGTGAGGTTGAAGTCGCGGCTGTGCTTGAGGACAGCACCGGAGGCGACCTCGCCCAGACGCTCGCCGGCGAGCCCGAACCGCGCCACGAGGCCGTCGAGGGCCGAGGTGAGCATGTCCTGGTTCGACGCGCGTGCGTAGGCGCCGTTGGACCGGGCGAAGGGGATGCGGTTGGCACCGACGATCGCCGCGCGGCGGGGGAGCGGCGGTCGGGACGATGCGGCCGAGGACGATGTGGAGGCCACGATCTCTCCTGATCTCGCAGGGGTGCGGTGGTTTCCGCGGGGGGTCACGGCTGCGTGACGTGCGCCGTGCCGCCGGAGTTACCCGAAAGTATCAGGTACCGTCGGTAACGTGAGCCGACGTTCCACGCATCACTCCGACGCGGGTCGCGGTGGTGAGCGCGAGGACGACACCGGCCGCGACACCCGGCCGCGCCGTGATCGGCGTTCCAGCCGCTGGGACGAGCACCGCCGCGCCCGGCGTCACGAGCTCACCGCCGCCACGATCATGGCCATCCGCGCGCACGGCGCCGAGGTGGGCATGAGCCAGGTGGCCGCGCAGGCCCGCACCAGCAAGACCGTCGTCTACCGGCACTTCGCCGACAAGAACGACCTCTACCTGGCCGTCTGCGACCGCGTGGCGGCCACGCTGGTCGGGCAGCTCCAGACGGCCATGCGCGAGGCGTCGGACGACCCCCGCCGCACGCTGGTCTCCGGCATCGACGCCTACCTGGGGCTCATCGCCGCCGACCCCGAGGTCTACCGCTACGTCATGCGCCCCCCGAAGCTCGACCGGCCGGAGAGCGAAGACCCCGTCAGCGACCTCTGCACGGTCATCGGCGACCACATCGCAGAGATCATCTCGACCGAGCTGCGCCGTCAGAACCGCGATCCCTCGCCCGCCCAGACGTGGGGCCACGCCCTCGTGGGCATGGTCCGCGCCGCGGGCGACCAATGGCTGGCCACCCGTCCCGACCTCGAGCGCGAGGAACTGGCCGGGCAGCTGGCGGACCTCGCCTGGTCGGGTCTCTCGCGCACTGTGACGCCCGCTGCGGCGTCGTCCGCGTCCTGACGGGGCACACCCGAGATCACGAACCCGTTCCCCCGGAGGGACCCCGTGAGTAGCCCGTCCAGTCGTCTCTCTCCCGACGACGTCACCCCGGCCACCGTCGCCTCCGTGCAGCGCACCCTCGACGGGCGCTGGCACACCGTGCGCGACGAGATCCGCGACCGGCCCGACTTCGCCGAGCTGCGCGTGGACCCCGGGCTCGACGTCGAGAGCTACCGCGCGGAGATCTGGGAGATGCTCCGGCGCCTGGCCGACGACGGCCACGCGGTGCACGGCTTCCCCACCGCCGTCGGCGGGCGCGGGGACATCGGCGCCTCGGTCGTCTCCTTCGAGATGCTCGCCTTCGCCGACCTGTCTCTGCAGGTCAAGAGCGGGGTGCAGTGGGGCCTGTTCGGGGGCGCGATCCAGGCGCTCGGCAACGCCGAGCAGCACGCGCGCTTCCTGCCCGGTGTCATGGACCTCTCGCTCCCGGGCTGCTTCGCGATGACCGAGACCGGCCACGGCTCGGACGTCCAGTCGGTGCACACCACGGCGACCTACGACGCCGCCACCGGCGAGTTCGTCGTCGACACCCCGACCGAGTCGGCGCGCAAGGACTACATCGGCAACGCCGCCCGCGACGGGCGGATGGCGGCGGTGTTCGTGCAGCTCTACACGGGCAGGCCAGGAGAGGAGGCACAGCGGCACGGCGTTCACGCCGTCCTCGTCCCCCTGCGCGACGACGACGGCGCGGTGCTCCCCGGCGTCGAGATCACCGACGACGGGCACAAGGAGGGGCTCAACGGCGTCGACAACGGCCGGCTGGCGTTCCGCGGCGTGCGCGTGCCGCGCGAGAACCTCCTCGACCGCTACGGCGCCGTCGCCGAGGACGGCACGTACTCGAGCTCGATCGAGAGCGAGAACCGCCGCTTCTTCACCATGCTCGGCGCGCTCGTCCGCGGCCGCGTGAGCGTCTCGGGCAGCGCGGTGGGCGCCGCGTCGCTGGCCCAGACCATCGCCGTGCGCTACGGCGAGGCGCGCCGGCAGTTCGCGGCGCCGGGCAGTGAGGAGGAGATCACCGTCCTCGACTACCTGGCCCACCAGCGCAAGCTGCTGCCGGGCCTGGCGCGCACCTACGCGCTGCGGTTCGCGCAGAACGAGCTCGTCGAGATGCTCCACGACATCCAGACCACCCGGGAGGCGGGCGGGGACGTCGACGAGAAGCGTCAGCGCGAGCTCGAGTCGCGCGCCGCGGGCACGAAGGCGCTCACGACCTGGCACGCCACGGCCACCATCCAGGCCTGTCGCGAGGCGTGCGGCGGGCAGGGCTACCTGTCGGAGAACCGGCTGGGTGCACTGCGCGCCGACACCGATGTCTTCACGACGTTCGAGGGCGACAACACCGTCCTGCTCCAGCTCGTCGCCAAGGGCCTCATCTCGGGCTACGCCGATGACTTCGGCAACCTCGACACCCTGGGCACGGTGCGCTTCGTCGCCGACCAGGTGCTCGACACCGTCGCCGAGCGCACCTCGCTGCGCCAGCTCGCCGAGCGGCTGCGCGCCGTGGCGCCGGGCCGCGACGAGGACGACGTGCTCGACCGGTCCTGGCAGGTCAAGCTGCTCGACGACCGCGAGGAGCACACGCTCGACGGCCTCGTGCGCCGCCTGCGTCCCGCGCGCGACAAGAGCCTCTCCGCCGAGCGCCAGTTCGCGATCTTCAACAACGCGCAGGACCACCTCCTGCGCGCGGCGCGCAGCCACCTCGACGGCCTGGTGCTCGACGCCTTCGTGCGCGGCGTCGAGGCCGCCGTCGACCCGTCCGCACGGGCCCTGCTGGGCAAGGTGTGCGACCTCTACGCGCTGTCGGTCATCGAGGAGGACAAGGGCTGGTTCCTCGAGCACGGGCGCATCTCGGCCGCGCGGGCCAAGACCGTGACCGCCGAGGTCAACCGCCTGTGCCAGGAACTGCGGCCCCACGCCCGCGCGCTGGTCGACGCCTTCGGCATCCCGGAGACCTGGATCGGCGCGCCCATCGCGACCGGCGCCGAGCAGCGCCGCCAGGACGAGGCCCGCGCCCACGCGGCGTCCTTGCACTGACTCTCCCGCGTCAGCCTGGGGGCCATGCTGACGTCCGACGTCAGGAAAGCCCCCATCTCGGTGGCTCTCCGCGCCGTGGGGTCCAGGGATAACGGGTACCGGTGGCACGATGACCGCCCGGCCGTCGGCCGGAGCTTCGAGGCGCGAGAGGACTTTCGACGTGACCACTCCGGGCGACGGCTACGGCCAGCAGGGGCAACAGGGCTGGCAGCAGTCCTACGGAGACGAGAGCGGCAACCCGCCGGGCTGGGGCCAGCCGGCCACGCCCCCCAAGCCGCGTAACGGCATGGGGACCGCGGCGCTGGTGTTCGGCATCCTGGCGCTGCTGTCGATCGTCATCGTCTGGGTGCCGTTCCTGGGCATCGTCACGATCATCCTGGCGCTGCTGGCCGTCATCCTCGGCTCCGTCGGGCGGGGCCGGGTCAAGTCGCTGCAGGCCACGAACGGTGGCGCGGCCACGACCGGCCTGGTGCTCGGCGTGATCATGCTGATCCTCGGCGTCATCACCCAGATCCTGGTGATCTTCTTCGCCGTCGCGTTCCTCAACTTCGGCGGCGCCAACTCGCTGCAGCAGCTGCAGGACTGCGTCAACAACGCCAACAACCAGCCGAACCCGGCCGCGGTCCAGCAGGCCTACGAGCAGTGCGGCCAGCAGTTCGGCCAGCAGCTCCCGGGCGGCCAGCCGGAGGGCGAGGGCGGCTGATCCCGCCCCGCGACGACGACGGCCCCCGCACCCTGATGGGTGCGGGGGCCGTCGTGTGTCAGGTGTCCGGACCGGGCGATGAGCCGCCTCGCGGCGCGCGGCACAGCAGGGCTTCAGCCGAACGATCGTCCCTGGAGGCCTTCTTAAATGAGACCCGGGGGCACATGGCGCCCGGCCCGGACATCTCATTCAACCGCACGAGGGCGCCGCGTGTTCCCGGGTGGGGGCGGAAATCGTCTCGGCCCGGTCGACCCGGCGCGATCGAGATGGGGGCCTTCCTGACGTCTGACGTCAGGGTGGTCCCCAGGCTCGCAGGTCAGCGGGGGAGGACGGCGAGGGCGTCGGTGACGGCGCGCAGGGGGTCGGCGGAGGGGCTGTTGACGACGGTGAGGCCCTCGTCACGCCCGCGCCGGACCATGGTCGTCGAGCCCCCGCCGTCGAGGGACGCGGCGACGGGCGCGCCGAGGTCGGTGAGCAGGCGCCCGAGCTCGGCGAGGGTGGTCCCGATGCTCGCGTCCTGGCGCCCGTCGACCGTGACGAGCCACAGCCGCCGCCCGTCCGTCGACAGGCCGACCGCGGTCCGAGGCGCGCGCTCGGTCGCCTGCAGGCCCGCCAGGGGACGCCCGGCGCGCGCGATCGGGATGGCCCCGACGGCGACGCGCAGCGGCGGGGAGTCGACGGCGTCGAAGCGGTGGTCGACGGCGACCCGGGTGCCGACGGGCAGGGCGCGCAGCGACGCCGCGCCCCGCTCGCGCCCGACGAGGGCGAGCGTCCCGGCGGGCAGCCTGCCCCCGCCGGGCGGTCCCACCGCGGTGACCCGCCCGCCGGCCACCCGGATCTCGAGCGTGTCGGTGCTGCACCCGGCGCGCGGGTCGGTGTCGGAGCCGCAGGTCGCCGCCTCGCGGGACGCGTCGCCCCACGCCGGGTCGAACACCCCGACGCCGTCCACCGGCACGGCGTAGCCGTCGAGGCCCGCCAGCGGCACGGTGCGGCGTCCCGCGACGAGCCGGCCCCGGAACTGGACGCGGGCCAGGTGCGCACGCCCGGCACGGTCGATGCCGACCACCGTGTCGGCGTCCTCCCCGGGCGGCGTCGGTGGGGCGGGACGCCGGCCCACGGGCACCCCGGAGCTCCGCGGCGCCCCGGCGACGATCTCCGCGCCGACCGGGGCGCCGCTGCCGCCCTCGTCGAAGAAGCCGCCGTTGACCGCCGCGACCGCCCCCGCGCGCCCGGCGAGCTCGGGCACCGTCGCCACGGCCGCCACCGTCGGCGGGGTGAGCAGGTCGACGCGGACGGCGGGCGAGGTCAGGTCCACCTCGACGACGTCGCCCCGGATCGGGCCGCCCCGCGGGTCGGGCAGGGTCGTCGTGAACTCGCGGTACGAGGTACCCGGGAGGTCCGGCGCGCCGCGCGGGGCGAGGAGCTGGTCGAGCACCCGCCCGTCCGGGGGCGTGGGCGGCGGCGCCGGCGCGGCGGCCCCGAGGGCGAGCGCCCCGGCCAGGGCGAGGGCGAGCGCGGACCGACGAGGGCCCACGCGCACCTCCGGGTCCGTCGGTCGACCCGGAGGACCCTGGTGGGACGGACGATCATGCCGGGGCCGACACCCCGACCCGTCTCGTTCTCCGCCCGTCCGGGTGAGACGGCAGGAATTCGGACAACGACGTCGTTACCGCTCGCGGGTCGGTATCGTCACACCGGGGAACCGACCGACCACCGCGTCCGTTGGCGAACGCGACACCCCGAGCACGACGACGGCGATGGCGAGGAGCAGGCGTGACGGTCCCGTTCTGGGCATGGGCAGCCACGATCGGCGGGATCATCGTGCTCGTCGGCATCGACATCTGGCACGCGCGATCCCCGCACGAGGTGAGCTTCCGCGAGGCCACGCTCTGGTCGGTCATCTACGTCGCGGTCGCCGTCGCCTTCGGCGTGATCCTGCTGTTCACCATGGGCACGCAGTCGGGCACCGAGTACTTCGCCGGCTATCTGGTCGAGAAGAGCCTCTCGGTCGACAACCTGTTCATCTTCGCGGTGATCCTCGGGCAGTTCGCCGTGCCCAAGCGTCACCAGCAGAAGGTGCTGCTCTGGGGCGTCATCGGCGCGCTGGTGATGCGAGCGATCTTCATCGCCATCGGCGCCGCGGTGATCTCCGCCTTCGCGTTCGTCTTCGTCATCTTCGGCCTGTTCCTGATGTACACGGCGTGGACGCTGATCAGGCAGCACGGTCAGGAACCGAAGGACATGCACGACAACCGTGCGGTCAAGGTGGTCCGCCGGTTCGTCACCGTGCACGAGGACCAGGGCGACCACGAGGGCCAGTCCGACGACGGCCGGCTCACCTCGCGGGTCAACGGCAAGTGGGGCGTCACGCCGCTGTTCATCGTCGTCGCGGTGATCCTCTCGGTGGACCTCGTGTTCGCCCTCGACTCGATCCCCGCGATCTTCGGCATCACCCAGAACTCGTACATCGTCTTCACGGCGAACGCGTTCGCGCTGCTGGGCCTGCGGGCGCTGTACTTCCTGCTGGTCGGCCTGCTCGACCGCCTCGTGCACCTGAGCTACGGGCTGGCCTTCATCCTGGCCTTCATCGGCGTCAAGCTGATCCTGCTGTACCTGCACGAGGACGTGAACCCGGCGATCCCGGAGATCCCGACCTGGCTGTCGCTGGTGGTCATCGTCGCCACGCTGGCCGTCGTCACGGTCACCAGCCTGATGTCGACGCGGAACGCGACGAGGGAGACGTCCGACGACGGCGGGGACGACGACACCCCGGCCGTCACCGAGGGCGGGACGTCGGCGGGCTCTGCGGGCTCTGCGGGCCAGGACGGCCAGGAGACCGCGACGACGACGGACGCCGAGCAGACGGGCTCGCGCTCGCAGTCCTAGGGTCTGCGGCGTGGTGGCCGACCGGGACCGGGACGAGGCGGGACGCGCGAAGAACTCGCGGCCCCGCGACGCCAGCGGCCGCCCGCTGCCCCGCGGCGCGACGGGCGTGCCCCGGCCCGACGAGGAGGAGGACCTCCCGCCGGACGAGGTGTTCGCCCGCGCGCAGGACCTCCTCGACCGGGACCGGCCGTTCGACGCCCACGACGTGCTCGAGGGCGCGTGGAAGGCCGCACCGCCCGACGAGCGGATGCTCTGGAAGGGCCTGGCCCAGCTCGCCGTGGGCCTGACCCACGAGCAGCGCGGCAACCCGCGCGGGGCGTCGTCGCTGCTCCGACGCGGGGCGGAGACCGTCGCGGAGGCCCCGGCGGCGGCCGCCCGCCACGGCGTCGACCCCACCGCCCTCGCGGGGTGGGCCGCCGCCCGTGAGGTCTCCGGCCCCCTCGCCCCCGGGCTCGTGCTGCGGCAGCGCTGACCGTTTCGGGCCGCCCGCCGATCGGGGACCCGAAGGGTGAGCACGCAGAAGCCACCCTCGAGGAGGACACCCGGAATGGCCGGCGCACTGGACGGACTGCGGGTCGCGATCATCGCGACGAACGGCGTGGAGCAGGCGGAGCTCGAGCAGCCGCGCGCTGCGGTCGACGAGGCGGGCGCGCGCAGCACGCTGGTCTCGCTCTCCACCGACGCGATCCAGGCGATGAACTCGGACATCAACAAGGGCGACACGTTCACCCCGGACGCGGCGATCTCCGACGTCTCGGCCGACGACTTCGATGCGCTCGTCCTGCCCGGCGGGACGATCAACGCCGACCAGCTGCGGCAGAGCGGCGACGTCGTGTCGTTCGTGCAGGCGATCTTCGCGGCCGGTAAGCCGGTCGGCGCCATCTGCCACGCGCCGTGGACGCTGGTCGAGGCCGACCTCGTGCGCGGCCGGACGCTGACGTCGTACCCGAGCCTGCGCACCGACATCCGCAACGCCGGCGGCGAGGCCGTCGACGAGGAGGTCGTGGTCGACCGCGGCCTCGTGACCAGCCGCACCCCCAACGATCTCGACGCCTTCTGCGCGAAGATCGTCGAGGAGTTCGGCGAGGGCGCGCACAGCGTCCGCCACGCGGGGGCCACCGCCCAGGCATGATGCCCGTGTGACCGACCGCCCCGGGCTCTTCGACCCCGTGCTCGCGCGCGGGGCCGCCCGGGCGGCGGTCGCGGACGACGCCTGGGTCGCGGCCCTGCTCGAGGTCGAGGCCGCACTCGCGGCCGCCGCGGCCGACGTCGGCGCGCTCGACCCCGAGGACGCCGACGCCATCGCCGAGGCGTGCCGCCGCCCCGTCGACGCCACCGTCCTCGGCGAGCAGGCCGCCGCATCCGGGAACCCCGTCGTGCCGCTCGTCGCCCATCTGCGAAGGGCGTTGAGCGGTGGAGCGGCCTCCGGGGTCCACCGCGGCGCCACCAGCCAGGACGTCATGGACACCGCGGCGATGCTGGTCGCGCGCGCGGCGGTCGGCGTGATCACGGCCGACCTGCGCGCCGCCGCCGGCGCGGCCGCCGACCTCGCCGCGGCACACCGTGACCGCCCCGCCGCCGGGCGCACGCTGCTCCAGCAGGCGGCCCCCATCACCGTCGGGCTCCGGGCCGCGGGGTGGTGCTCGGGGCTGGACGCCGCCGCCGACGCGCTCGCCGCGTGGCGGCCTGCCGTCCAGCTCGGCGGCGCCGTCGGCACCCTCGCGGCGTTCGACGGCCACGGACGGGCCGTGCGCGCCACGCTGGCCCGACGGCTCGACCTCGTCGACCCCCCGCTTGCGTGGCACACCGAGCGCGGGCGGATCGCCGAGCTCGCGGGCCTGCTCGGGCGCGCAGGCGCGGCGGTCGGTTCCGTGGCCACCGACCTGGTGCTGCTGGCCCAGACCGAGGTCGGCGAGGTGCGCGAGGACGTCCCCGGTCGCGGCGGGTCCTCGACGCTGCCGCACAAGCGCAACCCCGTCGCCGCCGTGTCCGCGCGGGCCGCCGCCGTCGCCGCGCCGGGCCTCGTCGCCTCGGTGCTCACCGCCGCGTCGCTGCACGAGCACGAGCGCGCCGCCGGGCCCTGGCACGCCGAGTGGCGCCCGCTCACCGAGCTGCTGCGCACCGTCGGCTCCGGGGCGGCGTGGCTCGCCGACGCGACCACGCACCTCGCCGTCGACCCGGACCGCGTCGCCGCCTCCCTGGACGTCACCGGCGGGCTCCTGCTCGCCGAGCAGGCCACCACCGGGCTGCGCGAGCGGCTCGGGCACGTCGCCGCCAAGGACCTCGTCACCACCGCGGCGAGCACCGCCCAGGACGAGCACCGGCCCTTCGCCGACGTGCTGGCCGAGGCCCTCGCCGGTCTCCCGGACACCCAGAAGCCCGCCGATCCCGCCGCCGAGGCGCGCGCGCTGCTCGACCCGGCCCGCGCCGTGGGCGAGGCCGCCGCGCTCGTCGACGACCTGCTCCGATCACGGGAGACGCAGCATCCGGACGAGCACGCCGATAGGGGAGCTCGACCCAGGAACACCGAGGAGAACCCGTGAGCCCGCACCCCTCCACCGAGCACTGGGACCCCGCCGGCGAGGAGGTGCGCCGCGCGGTGCTCGGCGACGCCCACGTCGATCGGGCCGTCGCGAACACCGACGACGTCACCGCCGACTTCCAGGACTTCATCACCCGCTACGCCTGGGGCGGCATCTGGACGCGGCCCGGGCTCGCCCGCCGGGAGCGCAGCATCGTCACGCTCTCGGTGCTCGCGGCCCTGCACCACGACGGCGAGCTCGCGATGCACGTGCGGGCGGCGCGTCGCAACGGCCTGACGCGCGAGGAGATCCAGGAGGTCCTCCTGCAGGTCGGCGTCTACGCCGGCGTCCCCGCGGCCAACCGGGCGTTCGGGGTCGCGCAGCAGGTGCTGGCTGAGGAGGAGCCGGACGGCTGAGGTGCGCCGCGCCCGGACCCGGTGACCGCTACTACCGTGGACGGCGCAGTACCGTCACGGGCGCCTGCGGCGAGGGCGGGCGACGGCGACGACGAGCGGGGGCCGATGGAGCGCGCGGGAGCGGGTCCGGCGACGTGTCCGGCGACGGGGCCGGCGCGGCGGGGGCCCCGACGCGGCCGTGTGGCGCTCGCGGGCGCGGTCTCCGGGCTCGCCCTGCTGCTGAGCGCCTGCTCGTCCAGCCTCCCCAGCGGCACCCCGCCGATCCCCACGTTCCCGGGCCCCGGCGCGGCGCCCGCGACGAGTGCACCGCCGCCCCGCAACAGCATCCTGCCGACCGACTGCGACCAGGTGCTGCCGTCCGAGCAGGTGCCGAACTATCTCGGCCTGCCGCTCGGCACCGTGCGCGTCACCGACCTGCGCGACGTCCCCGCGCCCTCGGTCGGGCGCCTCGAGCGGGTGACGTGCAACTACACCTCGCTCGGCGGCCCGGGCGCACCGCCGTCGGACACCCTCATCCTCAAGGTGCTGACCAGCGGGTACACCACCCCGCAGGCCGCGACCGCGCAGTCGCAGGTCAACCGTGACGCGCAGGCCAGCTCCGGCGTGCCGGCCCAGCCGGTGCCCTTCGGCGCCGCCGAGGCGGTGTTCTACCCCGACCCCGAGGGCCCGGTGCTGGTCGTCGTCTACGGCCGGGTGACGGCCAGCTTCACGCTGACGCCCGACCGCCCGGTCCCCGAGGAGCAGGCCCAGCCGGTGCTCGTCGACCTCGCGCTGCGCGCCCTGCCCGTCCTCGTGCCGCAGGCCGGGTCCTAGGCAGTATCACTCTCTCTCCCGGCAACGATCTCGTCCGCCACCCAGCGGGCGACGCCCGCCGGGTAGGGCGCGGACAGCCCGAGCACCACGTGCGAGAAGCCGGCCTCGACCGCCTCGCCGACCGCTGTGCGCGTGCTGCCGGGGTCGTCGTAGGACACGGGCAGGTGGATCGAGCGGGTGATCGACGCCGGGTTCCGGCCGATCTCGGCGCAGTAGCGGTCGAGCAGCGCGCTGCGGGCCGTGACGTCCTCGAGGTCGCCGCCGGGGATGTTCCAGATGTCGGCGTGCTCGGCGACCACGCGCAGCGTCGGACCCGAGCGCCCGCCGATGAGGATCGGCGGGTGCGGGCGCTGGACGGGCTTCGGGTTGCCGAACGCCCCGATCAGCTGCACGTGGTCGCCCGCGACGTCGAACGGCTCGCTCTCGGTCCACAGCCGCCGGATCACCGTGCAGGCCTCCGCCAGGGCACCGACCGAGTCGCCGAAGTCGGCGTACGGCAGGCCGTGGGCGTCGTACTCACGACGCGCCAGCGGATGGCTCGGGCGCGAGCCCGCCCCGATGCCGAAGTCGAGCCGCCCGCCGGAGACGACGTCGACGGTCGTCGCGATCTTGGCGAGCATCGCCGGCGGCCGGATGCGGTTGCTGGTGACGAGCAGCCCGAGCCGCAGCCGTCGCGTCTGCGCGGCGAGCGCCGCGAGCAGCGTCCACCCCTCGAAGATCGGACCGTCCGAGTCACCGCCGATCGGCATGAGGTGGTCGAACAGCCACGCGTGCTCGATCTCCGGGACGGCGTCGGCCTCCTGCCAGACCCGGACGAGGTCGGCGTACTCGACGTTCATCGGGGCGGTCAGGATCCCGAAGCTGGTGGGGGACATGTCGACGCCTCCGGCGTTTCCTCATGGGGGCTCCACCTGGCACGATGGTCAAGCGGAACTTTGTTCCGCCGACGATACGGAACTTTGTTCCGCTTTTCCAGGAGGGTGTCGCGATGGCGTCCGAGCAGGTCCCCCGCCGGCGGGCCGACGCCCGGCGGAACGAGGAGGCCCTGCTCGACGCCGCCGCCGCGGCCTTCGTCGCCTCCGGTGTCGAGGCCCCTGTGCGCGACATCGCCGCCCGGGCGGGGGTCGGGGTGGGCACGGTCTACCGCCACTTCCCGACGCGGGCGGACCTCGTGGTCGCCGTCTACCGCCACCAGGTCGAGGCCCTCGCGGAGGCCGGGGCGGCCGCGCTCGCGGGGCCGTCCGCGCCGTACGACGCCCTGGTCCGCTGGATCGACGGGTTCGTCGACTTCCTCGTCACCAAGCACGGCCTGGCCGGCGCGCTGCGCGACGGCGACGGGTTCGAGGGTCTGCACGACCACTTCCTGGACCGGCTCGTGCCCGCCTGCGCCGCGCTGCTCGCGGCGGCCGCCGAGGCCGGCGAGGTCCGCGCCGACATCGGGGCCCTCGAGCTGATGCGCGGCGTCGGGAACCTCTGCATCGGGGCCGACGACCCCCGCTACGACGCGCGGCGGCTCGTCGCCCTCCTCGTCGCCGGTCTGCGCACGTCCTGAGTCACACCGCGTCGACCGTGCCGCGGATCGAGGCGAGGAAGGTGTCGAGGCGGACGCGCAGCCCGGCGACGCGCTCGTCCACGGGGTGGCTGAGCTCGGGCGCGACGCTCGGGGTCGCCTTCTCGAGGCGCGTCGTCGCGGAGCAGGCGAGGTCGTCGCAGATGTAGGTGCCGACGGTGTTGCCGTCGCGCCCGGAGGCGCCCGCGCGCGGCGCGGTGAAGAGCGTGACGTCGCCGCCCGAGCGGGTGGTGCGGCACAGCGCGCACATCGCCGTGCGCCGGGGCCCGCCGCCCGCGGCCGGCCGCAGGAGTACGCCGGTGACGGCGCCCTCGTGGAGGCTCACGAGGTACGCCCGCTGCGGCATGCGCGGGTCGCGCCAGCCGACGAACTCGACCTCCTCGAGGTCGGTGCCGACGACGTCGTCGGCGAGCGTCATCCGCTTCGCGTCGCCCTTCGAGCAGTTGATCATCGAGCGGCGCACGGCGTCGGCGGTCAGGACGGTCACGGGCGGGCTCCCGGGGTGGACGTGCGGCGTACCCGGCGCACGGTACGAGGGCGTCACGCCGCGGGGCTCGACGAGGCATGCCTATAGTCGACCGAACCTCACGGTCTGACGGCGGAGGCCACGTGACGACGAGGGCGGACGCGGCGCCGTCCGCCACCCGGGTCACGGTCAACGGGTCGCCGGTGCACGTCGACGTCGTGCTGCGCGAGCGTGCGGCCGTGCGCTGAGTCGCGCTGGGCCGGTCGTCGGAGCAGCCTCACACGAACGCCCCACATCCGTCATCAGTTCGTCAAGGACCGCTGACAGCGTCGGTGTGTGTGACCGGCTTCGACGAACCAGAGCGGCGACCCCGGACGCTGAGCGCCGTGACCGTGATGCTCACGGCCGCGGCGGGCGCGATCGACGTCGTGACCTACTTCGCCTTCAACCAGGTCTTCGCCTCGACGATGACCGGCAACCTCGTGATGCTCGGCCTGGGCCTCGGGCAGGGCGACGTCGCCCAGATCCTCGACAACATCTGCGCGATCGGCGGTTACTGCTCCGGCCTGGTCGCCGGCACCGTCTTCTGCGGGCTGGCGATGCGCCGCTGGCCGTGGCGCAACGCCGTCGGCGCGACGCTGACGTTCGAGCTGGCGCTGCTCCTGCTGCTCGGCGGGTTCTGGTACGGGGTCGACGAGGACGGTCCGCTGGTCCAGTGGAAGGTCGTCGTGCTGGTCGTCGGCTCCGGGCTGGCGATGGGCGTCCAGGCGGCGGCCGTGCGCTACGTCGGCCCGGCCGGGACCCCGACGAGCTTCATGTCCGGGACGATCACCAACTGGGTCTCGAGCCTCGTCGAGCTGCACAAGCCCTTCACGTGGAACTGGAACTCCCCGCTGCGCCTGCTCGCCGTGATCGCCGCCGCGGGCGGCAACGCCGTGGTCCAGCGCTTCGCCCCGGACTGGTCGTTCGTCGCTCCGGTGGCGCTCGTCCTGGTCGCGATCGTGCTCATGGCCGTCGTCACCCGGGCCAACAGCGGCGGGCTCACCGCCGGCGAGCCGCAGTTCGCCCCGGACCCGCGCGAGGAGGTCCCGGACGCCGACGCCCACGAGGAGGCCGACGAGGACGCGGGCGTGGCGGCCGGCCCCGTCCACGGCCGCGTCCTCGGGCTCGACGGCGACGCCCGCCCGGCGGTGCTGACGCTGGTCTCCGACGGCGGCGAGCAGGTCGGGCGCGTGCACACCGAGGTCGACGGCACCTACCAGCTCGATCCGCCGGGGGCCGGGGACTTCATGCTGGTCTGCACCCCGCACCGCATGGGCGGGCGGGCCGCCCGGCCGCGCGCCGTGCTGATCTCGGTCGACGGCCGCCCGGTCGTCCACGACCTCGTGCTCGGCGTGGCCCCGGGCGAGAGCGACCACGAGCCGGTGCCGACCTGACGGTGCCCGGCGCTCCCTCACCGGGTCTCAGGACGTGCGCACCGCTTCGATGTCGATCTCGATGCGCAGGGTGCGGCCGACGGCGAAGATGCCGGCGATCACCGACTGGTTCCAGCGGATGTCGAAGTCGTCGCGCGAGAGCTGGGTGGTCGCGCTGAAGCCCGCGCGCTCGCCGCCCCAGAGGTCCGGCCCGGATCCGTGGTAGACGACGTCGAGGGCGACGGTGTTGCGCACGCCCTTGAGCACCAGGTCGCCGGTCATCGTCCAGTGGTCGGGGCTCTGGGCGGTGATCGCGGTCGAGGAGAACTCGATGCGCGGGAACGCGAGGACGTCGAGGAAGTCGCCGGCGCGCAGGTGCTGGTCGCGGGTGTCGTCATCGGTGTCGACGCTCGCCGGGTCGATGGCGGCGTGCACCCGCGTCCCCGCGAGGTCGGCGCCCATCTCGATCGCCCCGGAGAAGCTCCGCAGGCGCCCGTGGACCTTGGTGATGCCCAGATGGAACGCCGACGCGGCGATGCGCGAGTGGACGGGGTCGATCTCCCAGCGCCCCGGGGCGGGCAGGCTCAGCGCGCCCGAGCGCGTCAGGACCACGCGGCCCAGGTCGCCCGGCCCGGACAGCGGGCGTGCCGCCGGGGAGTGCCCGACCGCCGAGGTGATCACGGTGGCGGGCCGCTCGGGCAGGCCCTCGACCTCGAACGTGCCGTCCCCGCGCACCGAGGTACCGCCGACCTGGGTGCCGGCCGCGTCGATCACCGTGACGACGGCGAACGGCACGGGCCAGCCGTCGCTCGTCACGGCGAGACCGCGGATCCGCCCGTCGCCCCGGGGTGCGCCGGGGGCCGTCGGGGCCGTGTCGATGGTCCAGCTCCGCTCCGCTCCGTGTCCGAGGCGCTCCCCGGCGCTCACCGCAGCTCGCCGCCCGACCGGCTGTTCGTGCGCGGCGTCTCGGCGCCGTCGTCGGTGTCGAGGTGGTGGACGTGGCGCCCGCCACCGTCGCCGTTGCCCGCGGCCGCCCCGTCGTCACCGAGCGGCGCGTCCGGGCGCGACGGCGTCCCCTCGACGGCCGGGGGCACGAGGCTGAGCACTACGTCGGACGGGTGGCCCGGTCCGATCTCGATCTCCGAGGCCACGGGGGCGTAGCCGCTCGCGGTGATGGTGTAGACGCCGTGGGCGACGTCGTCGAAGCGGAACGAGCCGTCCTCGCCGGTGACGCGCGAGCCGACGACGTGGCCGTCCTCGCTGACCAGCGTGGCCAGGGCCTCGGCGACGGGGCGCCCCGCGCCCGCCGAACGGACGGTGCCGGAGAGCTGGGTGCGGGTGGCCAGCGCGACGTCGTGGGTCACGTGGCCCTCGCCGGGGACGCGGACGGTCTCGGCGACCGGCGCGAGGCGCGGCGCCGCGGCGGTCAGCGTGTAGGTGCCCTCGGTGAGGTCGGAGAAGCGGTAGCCGCCGTCGGTGCCCGAGCGGGTCACGGCGACGACGGTGCCGCGCACGTCGGTGAGCGTGAGCACGACGTCGTCCCAGCCGCGCACGCCGGTGCCGTTGCCGTTGGTCCCCGCCCCGTGCCGCACGCCGACGGTGCCGCCGAGCGAGGCCCCGCCGCCGGTCAGTCCGACGTCGTGGCGCAGCGGACGGTCGGCGACGGCGACCAGTGACGCGTGCGGCTGGTGGGTCGACGACGCGCAGATGACCAGGTAGGTCCCGCCGGTCGGCGGCACGAGCTGGAAGTGCCCGCCCTCGTCCGCGGCGGCGCGGTCGAGCTGGTCACCGGAGAGGTCGCACAGCGTCAGCGCGGCACCGGGCACCGGGCCACCGTCGCTCCGCGTCACCCGACCGAAGATCATGATCGGTTCCTGTCCGTCCACCGACGTCCACCTCTCTCGACACGGTTCGGCCGCGTCCCATCGTCCACCGGCCGCACCGCGCCCGCCGGGAGCGAGCACGACCGTGGGGTCCATTTGCTTGGATAGTACAAGCATCATCTCGGCGCGGCCCGGCGGTGATCAGTGGCGTGCCCCGCCGGGGCGGGCCACGCTGGAGGGCATGCCCGAGCTCCCGTCCGACTTCCCCGCCCTGCCGCGGCCCGCGCTCGACCTCGCCCCGGACCGGGACGCGGTGGCCGACTTCTTCGACTACGCGGACCTGCTCACCGACGACGAGACCGCGACGCTGCGGCGCTTGCGCTCCTACCTCGGCGAGGACGTCGCCCCGCTGGTCGAGAACGCCTGGGAGCGCGCCGAGTTCCCGGTGCAGCTGGTCAAGGGCTTCGCGGAGCTCGACCTCGCGGGCCTGCCCTACGGGCTCGGCGAGGGTCGGACCGAGCCCGCCCGCCGCCTGTTCCTCGGCTTCCTGCACGCCGAGATCGCGCGGGTCGACCCGTCGGTGAACAGCTTCTTCGGCATCCACACGGGCCTCGCGATGGGCTCGGTGTACGCCGGCGGCACGGAGGAGCAGCGGCAGCGCTGGCTGCCCTCGATGGCGCGGATGGAGACGATCGGCGCGTTCGGGCTCACCGAGCCGGACGGGGGCTCCGACGTGGCGGGCGGCATGCGGACCACCGCCCGCCGCGACGGCGACGAGTGGGTGCTCGACGGCGACAAGCGATGGATCGGCAACGCGACGTTCGCCGACATCGTCGTCGTCTGGGCGCGCGACCTCGAGACGAACGAGGTGCGCGGGTTCGTCGTCCCCCGCGACACCGAGGGCATGACGATCGCCAAGATCGAGGGCAAGACGGCGCTGCGCATCGTCCAGAACGCCGACATCGCCCTGCGCGGGGTCCGGGTGCCCGACGACCACCGGCTCTCCGGCGGCACGGGCACGTTCGACGATGCCGGCGGGGTCCTGCGGCTCACCCGCGGCAACGCCTCCTGGGGCGCGGTCGGTACGCAGATGGGGGCCTACGAGCTCGCCCTGTCCTACGCGTTGCAGCGCCAGCAGTTCGGCCGCCCGATCGCCGGGTTCCAGCTCATGCAGGAGCTGCTCGTCCAGATGCTGGGCAACGTCACCGCCTCGCTCGGGATGGCGGTGCGCAACGCCCAGCTCCTCGACGCCGGCCGGGGCTCCGACGCGCATTCCGCGCTGGCCAAGGAGTTCTGCGCGAGCCGGATGCGCGAGACCGTCGCGTGGGCTCGCCAGCTCGTCGGCGGCAACGGGGTGATCCTGGGCAACGGCGTCGGGCGCTACTTCGCCGACGCCGAGGCGCTGTACTCGTTCGAGGGCACCCGCGAGATGAACACGTTGATCGTCGGCAAGGCGGTCACCGGCCACAGCGCGTTCGTGCGCTGACCGTCCGGACCGGGTACCTCGCCGCCGTGCCACTCCTCCCCGTGTCACCCCCGTCCGTGTCACCTCCCCGTGGGCGCCGCCGGTGACCGCCCACTCGTCCATCGCGGTCGCCCTCGCCTGCTGCTCCGCGCTGGCCTACGCGCTCTCCGCGGCCCTGCAGCGGCGCGAGACCGCCCGCACCGTCGACGGCTCCACCCGCACCGGCACCGGCGTGCCGTTCTTCGGGGCGCTGCTGCGCCGTCCCTGGTGGTGGGGCGGGGTGACCGCGATGGTGCTCGGGGCGCTCATCCACGTCGTCGCCCTCGGCTTCGGCTCGATCACCCTCGTCCAGCCGATCGGCGTGACGTCGCTGATCCTGGCGCTGCCCCTCGACGCGTGGCTCGAGCGTCGCCGCATCCACCGCGGCGAGTGGATCGGCGCCGTGGTGCTCGTCATCGGGCTGGCGGGGCTCTTCGGGCTCGCCGAGCACCAGCCGTCGGACACCCGCCCGGACGCCGGGATCGTGCTCACGACCCTGCTCGTCGTCCCCCTCGTCGCGCTGCTGGTGGCGGGGGCGAGCGGGCGCGCGCCTGCCGTGCCGCGGGCCGTCATGCGCGCCGCGGTCTCCGGCCTGTGCGCCGGGGCGACGTCGGGCCTCGTCCGCCTGACGTTCCGGCTGGTGCAGGACGGCCGGTCGCCGTGGCTCATCGGGGCCGTGCTCGCCGCGGTCGTGGTGCTGCCCGTGGCGTCGGTCCTGCTGCTGCAGACCGCCTACCGCGACGGGGGGCTCGACGCCGGGCTGTCCACGCAGATCACCGCCGACCAGGTCACGGCGATGGCGATCGGCATCGTCGTGCTCGGCGAGCGCTTCGCGCTCGGCCTGTCGGGCGGGTTCCTCGCCGTGCTGAGCGCGGTGGTGGCCGTCGCGGGGCTCGTCACGCTCATCCGCTCCGGGCCCACCCCGGAGCAGCGCGCGCCCGCGGCTACGGCAGCACCAGCACCACACCGGTGACCAGCGCCAACAGGGCCACCGCGCCCCCGAGCAGCGGGACGGCCCGGTCGGCGGCCAGCGGCGAGGGCAGCGGGGTGCGGCTCAGCAGCCGCGTTCGGTGCCGCCCGTAGACGGCGATCACCACCGCGAGCAGGGCCGCGGCCCCGGCCAGCACGAGCGCCTGTCCCGGCTCGTCGTGGGTGAGCTCCCGGGCCGCGAGCAGCACCGCGTTGGCGCCCACGCCGAGCGACGTCCGGCTCCACGACAGCCCGGTGCGCTCGGCCTGCAGCCCCCCGTCCGACGGGGAGGTCACGCCGCGCCCCGCAGGGCGATCAGCACGAGGCCGAACAGGGCGAGGACGACGAGCCCGCCGGCGAGCACCCACGGCATGCGTTGCGTCGGCAGCGGCCGGCCCCGCCGGATCGCGAACTCCACCCCGCGCCAGCGCAGCACCCCGCCCGCGGCGGTGATGACGGCCAGCGCCGCGAGCAGGCCGCCGACGACGAGCCGCGTCCCGGGGACGGCGAACTCGGGCAGGAGCTGGACGACGGCCACGCCCGCGGCCAGCAGCGAGAGCGACGTCCGCAGCCACGCGAGGAAGGTGCGCTCGTTGGCGAGGGTGAACCGGTAGTCGGGCTCGTGCTCCTCGGTGTCCACGTCGGGGGCCTGACCCACGGACCCTCCCTCCGGTGCACGAGCGACGACGTGCGCATCGTGCCGGGTCGGGCGCCCGGGCGCGGGATCAGGCGGGTGCGAGGAGCACGACCAGTGCCCCGAGGGAGCCGTTGGTGGTGGAGCCGCTCGAGGGCGCCGTGCTCTGGGCGAGCCAGAACAGCACCCCGGCCAGGACGAGCAGGACGGCCAACAGGACGGCGACGAGGACACCGATGGATGGGCGGCGGGACGAGCGAGCGCCGTTGCTCATGGATGACGACCTCCGGATTCGCACCACGACGGTGCCTACGCGGATATCCGGTGCGCGCCCGCCCACCCGTGTTCGGGTCAGACAGCGTGCAGCGTCACGCGGGCCCAGGAGTTGTTGACGTAGCCCTTCGGGTTCCAGACCTCGGCCGGGTCGGCGGGCTGGACCCCGGCCGCCGAGTCCCAGGCGCGGGCGACGACGCGGGTGGTCCCGGGCGGCAGGTCGAGCTCGGCGTGCCACAGCCGCCAGCTCCACCGCGAGGCCTGCGGGTCGAGGTCCGCCTCGCGCCAGGTCCGGCCGTCGTCGGTGGAGACGTCGACGCGCACCACGGTGCGGTCGCCGCCGGCGAGGGCGTAGCCCGTGACCCGCGTGGGGCCGGGCGGGACCTCGGCACGGTCGGCGGGGGCGAGGACGTCGGCGTTCACCGCGATCGGGCCGAGCGGGACGCCGCGGCCGCGCGCGGGGGAGGCGTCGGCGGGCAGCAGCCGGTACGCGACGGCCTGGTAGTGCCCGTCGCAGGGCCGGTCGGCGACGGTGACGCGCTCGAGCCACTTCACGCTGCGCGCCCCGATCCAGCCGGGGACGACGACACGCACCGGGGCCCCGTGCGCGACGGGCAGCGGCTCGCCGTTCATCGACCACGCGAGGAGCACCTCGTGCGCCAGGGCCTTCTCCAGCGGCACCGAGACCGCGTAGGGCTCGGGGGCACCCGGCTCCTCGGTGACGTCGGCGCCCGTGAGCTCGACGTCCGTGGCGCCCGGCTCGACCCCGACCTCGCGCAGGACGTCGGCGAGGCGCACACCGGACCAGCGCGCCGTGCCGGTGGCCCCCGGGCCCCACGGCGTCTCGCCCGGCAGGTCGGCCACCTCGGCGAGCCCCGCGCGCCGGTTGCCGGCGCACTGGAGCGTCACGACCTCCGAGTGCTCGCGGAACCGCTCACGGAGCGCACCGAGCGAGAACGTCGCCGGCCGTTCGACCATCCCGTCGACCCGCAGCGTCCACGTCCCGGGATCGGGTGACGGCATCTCGGGGGCGTGGTTGCGGTGGTAGAAGGCCTCGAGGGGTGTGACGTCGCGATCGGCGAGGGCCGTGCGCGGTGGCTCGGCGTTGTACGGCTGCGCCGAGTGGACGGTGAGTTCGACCGGTGGGTGGGGCACGGTTCTCCGACGTCGGCGACACGGGGTGAGGGCTGTTCGGGCCCGGTTGATCCGTTGGGGTGGACCTCGTCGGCGGGCTCGTGACCGGTGCTCGTACGGTGTCCGGTCATGATCGACGACAAGGTCCTCCGCGAGGACGTGTCCCCAGCTCAGCGGGGGTGTGAAACCCCGAGTGGGTGTGGTCGGAGTGGCCGTCGGGCGTCGTCGGCGGAGTCGTAGGGTGCCGCGCATGACGCAGACGCCGATCTACGAGGAAGTCCGCCGGGCCCTCGGCCGGTCCGATCGTGGAGCCGAGCGGCGCGCGTTCCGTGAGGACCTCTCCGGAGGCGGCGAGGCCCGGCCGTCCCGGCCGGTCATGCTCCGCGGCACCGGCGGTCGTCACCGGCGCTCCGGCGACTGACGGACGCTGCCGGTGCGGGGGTGCCGAGGGCCCGGCCCACGGACGGCCCGGGCCGTGGGGCACCCTGGTGACCCGGTCACGTCCGGGCGCGTGACCGGTCGCCGAGGTCAGCGAGGGCAGGGATGAGCGAGCACTCCGGACCCCCGGACGGCTCCGGTCGCGGGCGCCACTCCGCCCCCGGGCCGGACGGGGACGAGGCCGCGCAGGCCGCGTCGGGCTCCGACGGCGTCGATCCCGCCGCGCCGCAGGGACCCGGCGCGCCGCCGGCAGGACCCGGGCGGCCCGGACCCGGTGGCCCGACCGGCCAACCCCGGCCGCCGGCGCAGCCCGGCCCGCAGGGAGGCCGCCACGGCGCGCCCGCCGGCCCACCCCGGCAGGGGCCGCCGCAGGGCATGCCGCCCCAGGGCCTGCCCCCGCAGGGCCCGCCCCCGCCGGGAATGCCGCCGCAGGGATTCCCCCCGCAGGGCCCGCCGCCCGGCCAGTACGGGCCGCCGCCCGGAGCATCGGGACGTCCGGGCCACGGTGGTCACGCCGGCCCCGCGGCCCCGTACGGCGGCGCGCCCGACGACCGCCCGTGGCGCACGCCGGGCGACGACCAGCGCACCTCCGTCACGTCCGGGCCGAGCGACGAGCCCACGAGCCACCGCCCGGAGGGCGCGGCGGCGGCGTCCGGGAACCCGCTGTCGGCGATCAAGGTCTCCGGGCAGGCCTTCGCCGCGGTCCTGACCGCGGCGGCCGGCTCCTTCATGGGCGGCGCGGCGGGCACCGTGGCCGGCGCCGGGATCGCCGCGGTCATCACCACCGTCGGGGACGCGGCCTACCAGCGGTCCGTCGAGCGGACCCGCGACCACGTCCGCAGCCGGATGAAGGCGCGGCGCGGACCGGGTCGCCCCGACACGGCCGGAGCAGGCGCCGGGGTCGAGGAGCGCCGCACGGTCGCCGTCGGGGCCCCGGCCCGGGGCGCCGGCCCGGACGAGCAGCCCACCGTCGTGATCGGCGGCGGCGGGCGCGTCGGGGCGGCCCCCGCCACGATGGCGATGGGCGGTGGACCGGGCGGCGGACCCGACGACGACCGGACCCGTGCGGTCGGCGACGACGCGACCCAGGCCGTCGACCCCCGCACCCGTGCGATCGGTGACGACGCCGCGCAGGCCGTCGGTCCCGGCACCCGCGTGATGGGCGGGCCCGACGACGACCCGACCGTCCTGCACGGTGCCCCCGGCGGACCGGACGACCCCGGCGACGACGGCGACCCGCCGCGCTCGACGCCCTGGAAGCGCTACGGGGTGCTCGCGGCGACGGCGTTGCTGATCTTCCTCATCGCGATGCTCGCCATCACCGGGATCGAGCGGGTCAAGGGCTCGCCCATCTCGGGGGGTGAGTCGGGGACGAGCTTCGGGCAGGTGTTCGGCACCGCCGAGCCGACGACGTCGACCTCCGCGCCGGAGACCACCACCAGCGGCGACGCGCCGGAGGGCACGACGACGTCCGGCGAGGAGACCCCGACCAGCACCACGGGGAGCACCTCCGAGTCGCGGACGACGACCTCGGAGCGCCCGCAGCTGGTGCCGAGCGGTCTGCTCCCGGGTAACTGACCGGCGTGCGCACCGACTTCGACCCCGACGCCCTGGGCGCCGGCCGCTTCTACCAGTTCCTGACCCAGGTGATCGTGCCGCGGCCGATCGCCTGGGTGGTGACGCGGTCGGCCGACGGCGTCGACAACCTCGCCCCGCACTCGTTCTTCACGGTGGCGAGCACCGACCCGCCGATCGTGCAGTTCACGTCGGTGGGGGAGAAGGACTCGCTGCGCAACGCCGAGGCCACGGGCGAGTTCACGGTGTGCCTGACGCCCGAGAAACTGATCGAGGAGATCAACGCGACGGCGACCGACTTCCCGGCCGACGAGAGCGAGATCGACGCGACGGGGCTGACCCGCGAGCCGTCGTCGCGCATCGCGACCCCACGGATCGCCGAGTCACCCGTGGCGCTGGAGTGCCGGCTGGAGCGCACCGTCCCGCTGGGCAACTGCACGATCGTGCTCGGCCGCGTCGTGCACGCCGTCGTCGACTCGGACGCGCTCGTCGACGGACGTCCCGACGCCCGGCGGCTCGCGCCGATCGCCCGTCTCGGCGGCAGCGAGTGGTCCACCCTCGGCGAGGTGCGCAAGACCCCGCGGATCCGCTACGAGGAGTGGCCGGGTCACTTCTCGGGGGCTGCCTCGGAGGGCCTGCCGAGCAGCTGAGGGCCGGTCTCCGGGTCGGCCAGCGCGAGCATCCGCCCGCGGGGGTCGGCGACGAGCCGGCGGGTGGCGTGGTCGAGCAGCCCCATGACGCCGGTGAGCGTCGCGCACACCTGCTCGCCGCGACGGAGCTCGGTGTCCATCCGGAACGTCTTGCCCTCGCCGAAGCGCACGTCGAGCGCCACCTCGACCTCGTCGCCGACGCGCAGCTCGGCCAGGAACCGGACGGTGGACTCGAGGATCACCGGACCGAGGCCGGCGGCCGTCAGGTCCGGCACGTCGAGCCCCGCGACGCGGAGGAACTCCGTGCGCCCGTGCTCGCCGTACTGGTGGTAGACGGCGTGGTTGACGTGCCCGTTCGCGTCGGTCTCGTAGCCGCGCACCGTCACCGTCGTCGTGAACACCCTCGCGTCCTCGCCTCCGCCGCCTCCGTGATCCGGGCGATCGTGGCAGGCTGCCCCGGCGGGACGGCCAGGGCGTCGGACGCGGAGCGAGGAGGCAGCGTGCGGATCGGGATGGGCCTGAACTACAGCGGCGGTTTCGAGGAGACGGTCGCGGAGCTGGCCGAGCACGAGGCGGCCGGGCTCGACATCGTCTTCGTGCCGGAGGCCTACAGCTTCGACGCGGTCAGCCAGCTCGGGTACATCGCCGCGCGCACGAGCACCGTCGAGATCGCCTCGGGCATCCTGCAGATCTACACGCGCACCCCGTCGCTGACGGCCATGACCGCCGCGGGGCTCGACTACGTCTCGAACGGCCGGTTCACCCTCGGCATCGGGGCCTCCGGGCCGCAGGTCATCGAGGGCTTCCACGGCCTGCGCTACGACGCGCCGCTGGGCCGCACGCGCGAGATCGTCGACATCTGCCGGCAGGTGTGGCGCCGCGAGAAGGTCCAGCACTCCGGCAAGCACTACTCGATCCCGCTGCCCGCCGACCAGGGCACGGGCCTCGGCAAGCCGCTGAAGATCATCAACCACCCGGTGCGCGACCGGATCCCGATCGTCCTCGCCGCCATCGGGCCGAAGAACGTCGCGCTGACCGCCGAGGTCGCCGAGGGCTGGCTGCCGATCTTCTTCGTCCCCGAGCGGGCGCACGAGATCTGGGGCGAGTCCCTCGAGGCCGGGAAGGCGAAGCGCGACCCCGCGCTCGGCGACCTCCAGGTCTACCTGCAGGCGTCGCTGTGCATCACCGAGGACGAGGCCACCGCGCAGGCGATGCTCGACGGCATGCGCCCGTTCGTCGCGCTCTACGTCGGCGGCATGGGCGCGAAGGGCAAGAACTTCTACAACGACGTCGCCCGCCGCTACGGCTACGAGCAGGAGGCGGACACGATCCAGGACCTCTACCTCGACGGCAAGAAGGACGACGCCGCGGCGGCGGTGCCCGAGGAGCTCGTGCGCGCGATGTCGCTGATCGGTCCGCGCTCCTACGTCGCCGAGCGGCTGCAGGCCTTCGCCGCCGCCGGCGTCACCACGATCAACGTCACGCCGCTCGCCGGCACACCCGCCGAGCGGGTGTCGCTGGTGGGGCAGGCCAAGGAACTCGCCGCCGACCTGTAGGGCCGAACCTCGAGGAGCTCCCCAATGCGCGTGTTCGCCGATGTCGAGGAACTGCGCGGCGCGGTGGGCGAGGACCTGGGCACCAGCCCCTGGGTCACCGTCGACCAGAAGCGCGTCGACACCTTCGCCGACGCCACCGACGACCACCAGTGGATCCACGTCGACCCGGAGGCCGCCGCCGAGGGGCCGTTCGGGAAGACCGTGGCGCACGG
This sequence comes from Actinomycetospora sp. NBC_00405, assembly GCF_036044095.1. Taxonomy (NCBI): domain Bacteria; kingdom Bacillati; phylum Actinomycetota; class Actinomycetes; order Pseudonocardiales; family Pseudonocardiaceae; genus Actinomycetospora; species Actinomycetospora sp. NBC_00405. The sequence continues at coordinate 3,324,125 of NZ_CP107938.1, read as the reverse complement.
GTTCCTCACCGTCGCCCTCATGCCCAAGTTCGGGTGGGACACCTTCAAGGTCGAGGGTGTCTCGATGACCGTGAACTACGGGCTGAACAAGGTTCGGTTCCCGTCGCCGGTGCCCGTGGGCTCCCGTGTGCGAGGTCACTGCCGTCTGGTGGACGTCACCGACGTCCCGAACGGTGTGCAGGCCACCATCGGGGGGACCGTCGAGATCGAGGGATGGCCCAAGCCGGCGTGCGTCGCCGAGGTCATCCTGCGCTACGCGTACTAGGAGGTCGGCCGTGGCCGATGCGGTGATCTGTGAGCCCCTGCGGACCCCGGTGGGGGGCTTCGGCGGGGCGCTACGGGACGTGGCGGCCCAGGAGCTGGCGGCGACGGTGATCCGTGAGCTGGTGGCACGGACGGGGATCACGGCCGACCAGGTCGAGGACGTCGCGTTCGGGCACTGCTACCCGACGATGGACGCCCCGGCGATCGGGCGGGTGGCGGCGCTGGACGCCGGGCTCGACGTGACGGTGCCGGGCATCCAGGTCGACCGGCGCTGCGGGTCGGGGCTGCAAGCGGTGCTGTACGCGGCGATGGCGGTGCAGACCGGGGGCGCGTCGCTGGTGCTCGCCGGCGGTGCGGAGTCGATGTCGGGCGCGACGTACTACAGCCAGGCGCCGCGCTGGGGCACCAAGGCGGGCGGCTTCCAGATGAAGGACGCGCTGGCCGAGGGTCGCGTGCACGCCGGCGGCAAGGACCACCCGGTGTGGGGCGGGATGATCGAGACCGCCGAGAACGTGCGGAAGCGGTACTCGATCGGCCGCGAGGAGCAGGACCGCCTCGCGGTGCGCTCCCACGAGAAGGCGACCGCGGCGGTCAAGGACGGGCGCTTCGCCGACGAGCTGGTGCCGGTGACGGTGCCGGGGCGCAAGTCGGACACGGTCGTCGAGGCGGACGAGCACATCCGTCCGGACGCGGCGTTCGATTCGCTGGCCAAGCTGCGGCCGATCATGGGCAAGCAGGACCCGGAGGCGACGGTGACCGCCGGGAACGCCTCGGGGCAGAACGACGGCGCCGCGGTGTGCATCGTGACGACGCCCGAGCGCGCCGAGCAGCTGGGGCTCCGGCCGATGGCGCGGCTGGTGTCGTGGGGTGTGGCGGGCGTGGGCCCGGAGGTCATGGGCATCGGGCCGGTGCCGGCGACCGAGGCGGCGCTCGGCCGGGCCGGGCTTTCCCTCTCCGACCTCGACGTGATCGAGCTGAACGAGGCGTTCGCCGCCCAGGCCCTCGGGGTCGGGCGGGAGTGGGGCATCGACCTGATCACCGACGAGCGCGTGAACCCCAACGGCTCGGGCATCTCGCTGGGCCACCCCGTCGGCGCCACCGGCGTGCGGATCCTGGCGACCATGCTGCGCGAGATGGAGCGCCGCGAGGCCCGCTACGGCCTCGAGACCATGTGCATCGGCGGCGGCCAGGGCCTGGCGGCGGTCTTCGAGCGCGTCGCGTAGATGTCAGCGGCGTGGCGCCGCAGACGTTGAGTGTCCGTAACGCCACGCAGACGATTCCTCAGCGACCTCGCCAGCGGGGCTCGCGCTTCTCGCGCGCCGCGGTCATGCCCTCGACGGCGTCCTCGGTCGCGCCCGCGACGCGGCGCATGGTCTCGCCGAAGCGGATGGCGTCGGTCTCGCCCAGGTACGGCGCCCGGCGGGCCATCTCCTTGATCGCCCGCTGGGCCAGGGGCGCGCCGGCGAGCAGGCGGTCGGCGAGGGCGCGGGCCTCGCTGAGCAGATCGTCGTGCGGGACGACGCGCGAGACGAGCCCCATCTCCCGGGCGCGCTCGGCGTCGACGCGCTCGCCGGTGAGCAGCAGCTCCATCGCCGGCTGCCAGCCGATGCGCTGGGGCAGGCGGATCGCGCCGACGATCGTGGGGATGCCGAGGCGGACCTCGGGGAAGCCGAACGTCGCCCGCTCGCTGGCGATCACGAGGTCGCACCAGGTGACGAGGGTCAGCCCGTAGCCCAGGCAGTGCCCGTTCACCGCGGCGATCACCGGCTTGTAGATCTCCCAGCCGCTCTCGAACGAGTTGACCGTCGGGCGCTCCCAGAACGAGCCGGGGAAGTCGCCGGCCGGGTTGCCCTCGCCGCTCGCGTCCGCCCCGACGCAGAACGCGCGGCCCTCGCCGGTCACGATGCCCACCCAGGCCTCGTCGTCGGCGCGGAAGCGGTCGAACGCCTCGTTGAGCCCGTCGCGCATCGCGCCGTCGATCGCGTTGAGCTTCTCGGGACGGGAGTAGGTGATCGTCGCGACGTGCCCGTCGCGCTCGTAGGTGACGCGCTCGCTGCTCACGGTTCGACACCGTAGGGCGAGGCGCGTTCCGGCGAAGGGCGCCCGTCGCCGCTCTATCCGGCCGAAGGTGCCCTTCGCGCGGAAACCCGCCGGCCCCGGACCGCACCGTGACGTACTCGACCCGGGCCCGGTGCGCGGGAACACGGGCGCCGGGTGCATGCTTGTAGTCAGCAACCGATTGTACGGAGCATGCAATGGATTCGACGCGGCTCCCGGCGCCGCCGGGGGTGGACGACCGCTGGCTGGTCTCGGACCGCCTCGGCCACCAGATGATCCGCCTGATGCGGGCGGTCGAGCGGGCCAAGGCCGGCAAGGCCGTCGGCCCGGACGGTGTCGAGCGGGCGGCCTACGTCCTGCTCGCCCGCCTCGTGCTCGAGGGACCGCGACGGTCCAACGCGCTCGCCGAGTCGGTGCACTCCGACCCCTCCACCGTCAGCCGCCAGGTCGCCGGCCTCGTCCGGGCCGGTCTCGTCGAGCGACGTCCCGACCCCGACGACGGCCGGGCCACCCTGCTCGCCGCCACCGACGAGGGCCTGCGCGTCTTCCAGGCCAACCGCGACCGTCGCAACCGCGAGATCGGGGCGCTCACCGCGCACTGGGACGAGGCCGACCGCGTGCAGCTCGTCGAGCTCCTCGACCGGCTGACCACCGACTTCGAGCACCACCACCTCACCACCACGACGAGCGTGCCCGCCGTCGCTCCCCCGGAGGCCTCATGAGCACCACCGCTGCCCCGGCGGCTCCGCCGGCAGCCGCCACCGCGGCGAGCAGCACCGGCTTCACCCACCGGCAGATCCTCGCCATCCTCTCCGGGCTGATGCTCGGGATGTTCCTGGCCGCGCTCGACCAGAACATCGTCGCGACCTCGATCCGGACGATCGCCGACGATCTGCAGGGCCTCAACATGCAGGCCTGGGCGACGACGGCCTACCTGCTCACGGCCACGATCTCGACGCCGCTCTACGGCAAGCTCTCCGACCTCTACGGGCGCAAGCCGTTCTTCCTCTCGGCGATCGGGATCTTCGTCGTCGGCTCGGTGCTGTGCACCATCGCGACGTCGATGTACGAGCTCGCCGCGTACCGCGCGATCCAGGGACTCGGCGCCGGCGGCCTCATGAGCCTCGCGCTCACGATCATCGGTGACATCGTCCCGCCGCGGGAGCGCGCCCGGTACCAGGGCTTCTTCCTTGCGGTGTTCGGGACGTCGAGCGTGCTCGGCCCCGTCATCGGCGGGTTCCTCGCCGGCCAGACCACGATCTTCGGCATCACCGGCTGGCGCTGGGTCTTCCTCGTCAACGTGCCCATCGGGATCATCGCGTTCCTGGTGGTGTTCCGGGTGCTCAACCTGCCGCACACCCGCCGCGACCACCGCATCGACTTCCCCGGCGCGATCGCCCTCGCGGTCACGCTCGTACCGATCCTCGTCGTCGCGGAGCAGGGCCGGGAGTGGGGCTGGACCTCGACGTCGGCGATCGTCTGCTACGTCGTCGCGGCGGTCGGGCTGGTCTCGTTCCTCCTCGCCGAGCGCGCCTACGGCGACGACGCCGTGCTCCCGCTGCGGCTGTTCCACAACTCGGTGTTCAGCCTGACCTCGATCATCGCGATCATCACCGGCATCGGGCTCTTCGGCGGCATCGCGCTGGTCCCGCAGTACCTCCAGATCGTCACCGGCTCCTCGCCGACGCAGGCGGGCCTGGAGATGCTGCCGCTGGTCGGCGGCCTGATGGTCTCCTCGATCCTGTCGGGCCAGCTCACCTCCCGGACGGGTCGCTACAAGATCTTCCCGGTGATCGGCCTCGGCCTCATGACGGTCGGCCTGGTGCTGTTCCACCTCCGGCTGCACGCGGACACGCCCTACGGCGAGGTCGCCGTCCTCATGGCGATCTTCGGGCTCGGTGTCGGCCTGTGCATGCAGACCCTCGTGCTCGCGGTGCAGAACGCCGTGCCGGCCAAGGACATGGGCGTCGCGACCGCGTCGGCCACCTTCTTCCGGCAGATGGGCGGCACGCTCGGCGTCGCGGTCTTCCTGTCGATCCTGTTCTCCACCGTCGGCGACAACATCCGCACGGCCTTCGCCGCCGCCGTCGGCACCCCGTCGTTCCGGGCCGCGGCCGCCGACCCCGTGGTGGCGGCCGACCCGGCCAACGCCGTCGCGCTGGACCCGGTGACGGGCGCGGCGCAGGTCGTGCAGGACTCCTCGGTCCTGCAGCGCATGGACCCCCGCCTCGCCGAGCCGTTCCTCGTCGGGTTCGCGGACTCGATGGACCTCGTGTTCCTCGTCGCCGCGTGTGTGGTGGCGATCGGCTTCGTGCTCATCTGGTTCATGCGGGAGCTGCCGCTGCGCACGGTCTCGGGCATCCAGGCCCGCGACGCCGAGCAGGCCGCCACCCCCAGCACGACCGCCGCGGCCGTCGGCTGCCCGACCGCCGGGGCAGCGGCCCTGGACACCACGGCCTCCGCGCCGCCCGTGCCCGCGGGGGCGGCCGCCGGGCCGTCCCGGCACGACGTCGAGCCCGGCTGGGGGCCACCGAGCGCGGCCGTCACGCCGAGCCCCGCGCCGCGCCGCTCCTCGGGACCGACCGTCCACGGCCACGTCACCGGCACGACCGGCGACCCGGTCGAGGCGGAGGACGAGGTGACCGTCGCGCTCCACGGCCTGGACGGCGCCCCGGTGGAGCGCGCGGACCTCGACCCGGCCGGTGGCTTCGTCCTGCGGGCACCCGCGTCCGGAACGTACGTGCTCATCGCCAGCTCGCCGCGGCGCCGGCCGTTCGCCGAGCTCGTCACGGTCGACGGCGTCCCCGTACGCCGTGACGTGGCCCTGGCCCGCGCGGCGACCCTGGGCGGTCGGGTCACCGAGCCCGACGGCGCGGGCGTCGCCGGCGCCACCGTGACGGTCACCGACCCCACCGGCGGTGTCGTCGGCGTGCACCGCAGCGACGCCGACGGCCGGTGGGAGGGCGGCGAGGTCGCGGCCGGGATCTACACGGTCACCGTCCTCGCCCCCGGGCGCGCACCGCGGGCCACGCGGGTGGAGGTCGGCGACGGCGGCGGCAGGGCGGACGTGACGGTGCCGGTGGCGCGCTACACGCTCGCCGGGGCCGTGCGGGCCTCGGGCGGGGCGCCCGTGCCCGAGTCGCTGGTCGTCCTCGTCGGACGTGACGGCGGCGTGGTGGCCTCGGCGGTCACCGGCGCCGACGGCCGCTTCCGGCTCGACGACCTCGCGCCCGGCCGGCACATGCTCACCGCGAGCGGCTTCGCGCCGGTGACCGAGGAGGTCGTCGTCGACGGCGCCGCGGGCCCGGTGGACGTCACGCTCACGGTGGCCCCGCCGCGTCCCGCGACCCCCGGTCCCGAGGGCGGGCGCCACGAGGCGCCGGACACGCCGGCACCGCAGGACCGCGACGACCTCACACGGTCGGCCCGGTAGACGCGTCGGCCGCCGGGACCCCTGGTCCCGGCGGCCGCGTGGCGTCTAGTGCGTGCCCTGCTCCTCGGCCCGCTTGCGCGAGGCCTTGATCTCCAGCTCGGCGTCCGAGCGGCCGACCCACGAGGCGCCCTCGACGCTCTTGCCGGGCTCGAGGTCCTTGTAGACCTCGAAGAAGTGCTGGATCTCGAGGCGGTCGTACTCCGAGAGGTGGTGGATGTCGCGCAGGTGCTCCTGGCGGGGGTCGCCCGCCGGCACGCACAGCAGCTTGTCGTCGCCGCCGGCCTCGTCGGTCATCCGGAACATGCCGATCGCGCGCGCGGCCACCAGGCAGCCCGGGAACGTCGGCTCCTGGATGAGCACCAGCGCGTCGAGCGGATCGCCGTCCATGCCGAGGGTGTGCTCGACGTATCCGTAGTCGGCCGGGTACTGAGTGGCCGTGAAGAGCGTCCGGTCCAGCCGCAGCCGGCCGCTCTCGTGGTCCATCTCGTACTTGTTGCGGACCCCCTTGGGGATCTCGATCAGTACGTCGAACTGCACGGTGCCGCTCACCGCTCCCTGTGCTCGTTCTTGTCGTGGCCTGGTCGGCGGCGTGGCCGGAGGCCACGACCCGGCCTCTAGTGTGGGGTACCGACCGGGGTGCACCGTCACCCCGTCGTGGTGACCTCCCCCTCGTCCGGGGTGGGGTGAACTGCAGGTGAGGAGGGGTCCGCGGCGTGAGCGGCGACGGTCACCGCGCGGATCCCGCGACGTCATCCGCCGGTCGCCGGTGGATCCCGGCGCTCCTCGCGCTCGCGGTCGTCCTCGTCCTGCTCGCCGGTCTCGGCGTGGGCACGGCGCTGCAGGCGCCCTCGTTCGCGCGGTCGGTGGGGCTGCCCGTGTCGCTGCTCGGCGGGGAGGCCGCCGAGCCACCGGACCCCTCGACCCCCCGCCTGCGCCTGGCCGCCGCCGGCGCCGAGGCCCCGGTCCCGACCGAGGCCGGGCTCGCGACGGCGCTCGACACCCGCGCCGCCGCGCTCGGCGACCTCACCGGCGCCGTCGTCGACCCCGCGACCGGCACCACCCTGTGGAACCGGCGCTCCTCCGAGCCCCAGGTCCCGGCCTCGGTGACGAAGCTGCTCACGGGCACGGCCGCCCTGCTGCGCCTCGACCCGACGATGCGCTGGACGACCACGGTCGTCGCCGGGCCCACCCCCGACTCCGTCGTGCTCGTCGGCGGCGGCGACCCGACGCTGTCGTCGCTGCCGGCCGGGCAACGGACCGTGTACCCCGACGCGGCGCGTCTCGACGACCTCGTCACCGCGGTGACCGCCGCCCGCGCCGGACAGCCGGCGACCAAGCGGGTCTACGTCGACGTCTCCCGCTACGAGAACGGGGGCGGCAACGGCGTCGCCCCGGGCTGGGACCCCACCGACGTCGCCGGCGGCTTCGTCGCGCCGATCGTGCCGGTGATGCTCGACGGCGGGCGCTCGGACCCGACCCAGCTCGACATCCCGCGTACCTCGACGCCGGCCACCGACGCCGCCCGCGAGCTCGGCCGTCGCCTGGCCGCCGGCGGGACCGCCCCGACCGCGACGGTCGGCACCGCGCCCCCCGGTGCGCCGGTGCTCGGGCAGGTCGTCTCGCCGCCGGCCACCGAGCTCGTGCGCACGGCGCTGCAGAACTCCGACAACGTGCTCGCCGAGGCCCTCGGCCGGGAGGTCGCCCGCACGGTCGGCCTGCCCACGACGTTCGACGGCGCGGCCCGGGCGGTGACGCAGGTGCTCGGCGAGGCGCAGATCGACACGACCGGGGTGACGCTGGCGGACACCAGCGGGCTCTCGGTGAACGACCGCGTGCCGGCGACCGCGCTGTCCGGGGTGCTCGCGCCCGCGGCGGCCCCCGTCGGCACCGACCCGCGCACCGCCGCCCTGCGGCCGCTGCTCGACGGGCTGCCCGTCGCCGGGGGCGGGGGCACGCTCGCCGACCGGTACACGCCCGGGACACCGGCGGCCGACGGCCGCGGCTGGGTCCGCGCCAAGACCGGCACGCTGACCGCCGCGAACGCGCTCGCCGGCGTCGTCGGTACCGCCGACGGGCGGGTGCTCGTCTTCTCCTTCATGAGCAACGGCGTCGACCCGGGCAGCGCCCGGCCGCGCCTCGACGCGCTGGCCGCGGCGCTGCACGACTGCGGCTGCCGCTGAGGGACCCGCTGCCGGGGGAGGGCGCGACGTACGGTGGAGCCGTGACCGCCGAGCTGACCTCCGCGCCCCCGACGGGGCTGCCCGTCGACTGGGACCTCGCCGCCGCCACCGGGGCGCGCCTGGTCTCCGCGGGGCCGTCGGTGACGCCCGAGGAGGCGGCCATCGAGGTCACGCGGCTGCGCGACGGCGCCCGCGTCGGCGAGGGTCACGTGCGGGCGCTCACCGGGCTCGGCGCGGGCCTGCCGGTGCCCGAGGCCGACGTCGTCGACCGGCCCGGTTGGATCCGCTCCGCGGTCGACGGCATCGCCACGCTGCTCGAGGACACCCCCGGGCCACGGGCGCCGGAGGGCCTCGTCGGCGACGCGTTCGGCCGCGTCACGCGCTCGGCGGCCGGGCTGCAGATGGGCACGCTGCTGGCGTTCCTCGGCAGCCGGGTGCTCGGTCAGTACGACCCGTTCGGCGGCCCCGAGAAGGCCGGGCGCCTGCTGCTCGTCGCGCCCAACGTCGTCGCCGCGCGCCGCGCGCTCGACGTGGACGCCGAGGACTTCGCCCTGTGGGTCTGCCTGCACGAGGCCACCCACCGGCTCCAGTTCACGGCCGTCGACTGGCTGCGCGACCACTTCCGCTCCGAGGTCGCGGTGTTCGCGGGCGGCTTCGACCGCACCGCGTCGGGCGCCGTCGACCGCCTGCCCGAGATCGTCAAGGCCGTGCGCCGCGACCCGCCGAAGGACGGTCTCGCCCTCGTCGAGATGTTCCAGGGACCCGAGCAGCGCGAGGTGCTCGACCGGCTGCTCGCCCTCACCACGCTGCTCGAGGGCCACGCCGAGCACGTGATGGACGCGGTCGGCCCCGAGGTCGTCGGGTCGGTGTCCACGATCCGGGCGCGCTTCACCACCCGTCGCCGGGGCGGCAGCCTCGTCGACCGGCTCCTGCGCACGCTGCTGGGCGTCGACGCCAAGATCAAGCAGTACGAGCAGGGCCGGGTGTTCGTCGACCACGTCGTCGACGCCGTCGGGCTCGACGGTCTCAACGCCGTCTGGACCTCGCCGGACACCCTCCCGCGGCGCGCGGAGATCACCGACCCCGCCGCCTGGCTCGCCCGCGTCCACGGCTGACGCCCCGCTCGTGCGCGTCCCGGAGCCGGTCGCCGAGGTCCGCCGGGCGGTGCGCGAGGCCCTGGCCGCCTTGCCTGACGCAGCGAACGGCCCGTTCGCTGCTTCTACGCGCACGAACTCCCCGTTCGCGGCGACCGTCGCCTGCTCGGGCGGGGCGGATTCGCTCGCGCTGGCCGCCGCGGCGGTCCACGTCGCGCCGGGCCCGGTGCTCGGGGTCGTCGTCGACCACGGCCTGCAGGACGGTTCGGACGAGCACGCGGCCCGGACGGCGGCGCAGCTCCGCGACCTGGGGGCGGCGCGCGCCGACGTCGTCGCCGTCGAGGTGGGCACCGCCGGCGGGCCCGAGGCCGCCGCCCGCGCGGCCCGGTACGCGGCGCTGCGCTCGATCTCACAGCAGCACGGGGACGCGCCCGTGCTGCTCGGTCACACGCTCGACGACCAGGCCGAGACGGTGCTCCTGGGACTCGGCCGCGGGTCGGGCGCGCGCTCGCTCGCGGGCATGGCCGTGTGGGACCCGCCGTGGTGCCGCCCGCTGCTGGGCGTGCGGCGCGCGACGACCCGCGCGGCGTGCGCCGCCGCCGGCCTCGTGGTGTGGGACGACCCCTACAACGCCGACCCGCGCTACACCCGCGTCCGGCTGCGCCACGAGGTCCTTCCCCTGCTCGAGGACGTGCTGGCCGGGGGCGTGGCGCCGGCGCTCGCCCGCACCGCCGCCCAGCTCGCCGACGACGACGCCGCGCTCACCGCCCTGGCCCACGGGCGTCGTCACGAGCTGGTCGACGACGACGGCGCCCTCGACGCGGTCGCCCTCGCGGCCGACCCGCCCGCGATCCGGCGCCGGGTGCTGCGGGCGTGGCTGGACGACGCCGGGGTCGCGGAGCTCAGTGACGCGCATCTCCGGGCCGTCGACGCCCTGGTCGGGGGGTGGCGCGGACAGGGCGCACCTCCCCTCCCGGGCGGGTTGGAGGTCGTGCGGGCGCATGGCAGGCTGCGCGTGGCTCCGGCCCGTACGGCGCCTGCCCCACCACCGATCCGCTGAGGAGCTCGACAACGGTGTACGACGGCGACATCGCGTCCGTGCTGGTCACCGAGGAGCAGATTCAGAGCAAGATCGCCGATCTGGCGACCGAGATCGGCGCTGCGTACGGCGAGCACGACCAGGACCTCGTCCTCGTCGGGGTGCTCAAGGGCGCCGTGATGTTCATGACGGACCTCGCGCGCAAGCTCCCGATGCCCACCCAGCTCGAATTCATGGCCGTGAGCTCGTACGGGTCGTCGACGTCGTCGTCGGGCGTCGTCCGCATCCTCAAGGACCTCGACCGCGACATCTCCGGGCGCCACGTCCTGATCGTCGAGGACATCATCGACTCGGGGCTGACGCTGTCCTGGCTGCGCAAGAACCTGGAGTCGCGCGGTCCGGCGTCGCTGCAGGTCGTGACCCTCCTGCGCAAGCCCGAGGCGGCCAAGCTCGACGTGGACGTCGCCTACATCGGCTTCGACATCCCCAACGAGTTCGTCGTCGGCTTCGGTCTCGACTACGCCGAGCGGTACCGCGATCTGCCCTACATCGGCACGCTCGATCCGCACGTCTACGCCTGAACCGTCACTCACCCAGTGCGGACCCGGGCGTCGGGGTCGAGTGACGGCGGGATAACGTCCGCCACATGGCCGGTGGGCGTCGCTCTCTGTGGATCGTCAACGGGCTGATCGTGCTGGTCGTGCTGCTCGCCGCGGGCGGCGCCGTCGTGGCCCTGTCCTCGAGCGGCACGGACGACGCCGGCCTGCGCACCACCCCGGTGGGACGCGGCACGGTCGCCGAGACCGTCACCGCCTCCGGCGCCGTGACGAGTGCCCGGAGCTCCACGCTGAACTTCGCCGCCGGCGGACGCGTGGAGGACGTCCGGGTGGCCGTCGGGGACACGGTGACTGCCGGCGAGGTCGTCGCCACCCTCGACCCGGAGTACGCCGAGGCGAACCTCGAGGCCGCGCGCGCCCAGCGGGACTCCGCCCGCCAGCAGCTGCGCGACGCCCGCGAGGCGCGCGACGACCCGACCACCACCGCCGCGCCGGCCCAACAGCCCGCGGCGCAGCAGCCGGCCGCGGGCGGCACGACGCCGCCGGCGGGGGAACGCCGCCGGCGGGCGCCGGAGCAGGCGCGGCTCAGCCGGTCCCCGCGCCGGGTGGCGCCGGCGGACCAGGAGGCGCCGGGGGACCGGGCGGACCCGGTGGTGCCGGCGGACCCGGAGGCCCGGGCGGAGCGGGCGGCGCAGGAGGTCCGGGCGGGGCACCGGGGCAGCCGGGCCAGCCGGGTCAGCCGGGTGGGCAGCCCCAGCAGCAGAACGCCCCGCTGGTCGGTGTCTACGGCTTCTCCTCGCCACCGAAGGCCGCCGCCCCGACGCCGACCCCCACGCCCACCCCGGGCACCGGCAGCACCGGGTCCGGAGCAGCCGGCGGATCGGGCGCGGGCGCCGCGGGAGGCGCTGCCGGGGGCTCGACCCCCGAGGGCGCCGTGGCCTCGGCGGAGGCGGCGCTCGCGCAGGCCGAGGCGTCGGTCATCCAGGCCGAGCAGTCCGCCGACGACCTCGAGCTGTCGTCCCCGCAGGACGGCACCGTCGTCAGCCTCGACATCGGGCCCGGCCAGATCGTGCCGGCCGGCGCCACGGTCAGCAGCTCGACGTCGTCGGGCAACCCGACCGGCGGCACGCTGCCCGACGGCACCGCCGGCGGGACCGGTGCCGGCGCCTCCGCGGCGGCCGGCGCGGCCTCGGGCGGGGCCGGTGCGCAGTCGGGCGGGGGGACGGCGTCGGTCACGGGGTCGCCCACGGCCCCGGCCGCGATGACGGTCCTCGACCTCGCGACCCTCCAGATCCGCGCGGACGTCCCCGAGCTCGACGTCGGGCGGCTGACGGTCGGGCAGCCGGTGGCGGTCTCGGTGAACGCGCTGCCCGGGCAGTCGTTGCCGGGCACCGTGAGCACGGTCGACCTGCTGCCCGGCGCCGGCACCTCGGTCGAGTACGGGACCGCCGTCACGCTCACCACCCCGCCGCCGAACCTGCGGCCCGGGATGTCCGCGAGCGTCGCCGTCACCGTCGCGCAGTCGCCGAACGTCGCGTTCCTCCCGTCGGTGGCCGTGACGCCGATCGGCGGGGAGAGCGCGACCTCCGGGACCGTGCAGGTCCTCGGGCCCGACGGCGTCCCGCAGGCCCGCACCGTCGGGCTGGGGCTGAGCTCGGACACGCTCACCGAGATCCGCTCCGGCCTCGCGCCCGGCGAGCTCGTCGTCCTGCCCGACCCGAACACCGGCAACGCCTTCGCGCCGGGCGAGCCGCCGCCGCGTCTCGACAACAACGGTGGTGGCGGCTCCGGCGGGGGCGGGTGACGACGGTGTCGGCCATCGAGGGCGTCGGGGAGGTCGAGCACGTCCTCGACGTCCGCGGCCTCTCGAAGGTCTACGGCGAGGGCGAGACCGCGGTGCACGCGCTGCGGGACGTCGACTTCAGCGTGCGCCGCGGGGAGTACGTCGCGGTCGTCGGCCAGTCGGGGTCGGGGAAATCGACGCTGCTCAACATGCTCGGCTGCCTCGACGCACCGACCTCGGGTCGCTACCTGCTCGAGGGCCTGGACGTCGCGAACCTCGACGAGCGCCAGCAGGCCGTGCTGCGCAACCGGCAGATCGGCTTCATCTTCCAGGCGTTCAACCTCATCCCGCGCACCACGGCGCTCGCCAACGTCGAGCTGCCGCTGGTCTACGCCGGTGTCGGGCGGCGGGTGCGCCGCGAGCGTGCGGAGGCGGCGCTCTCGCTCGTCGGGCTCGAGGGACGGTCCGACCACCGTCCCAACCAGCTCTCCGGCGGGCAGCAGCAGCGGGTCGCGGTGGCGCGCGCCCTCGTCACGACCCCGGCGCTGCTGCTGGCCGACGAGCCGACCGGCAACCTCGACACGGCGAGCACCACCGACGTGCTCGGGCTGTTCGACCGCCTGCACGAGGCGGGCCGCACCATCGTGATCATCACCCATGACGACGAGGTCGCGTCCCGGGCCGAGCGCGTCGTCGTCGTCACCGACGGGCGGCTCACCGAGGCGACGCGGCGGTGAGTGTCGTCGAGATCGTCCGCTTCGCGGTGCGCGGCCTGATCGCCAACCGCCTGCGGTCGTTGCTGACGATGCTCGGGATCATCATCGGCATCGCCGCGGTGATCCTGCTGACGGCGCTGGGCAACGGGGCGTCGGTCTACATCCAGAGCCAGATCGCGGGTCTGGGCGCCAACAGCATCACGGTCCTGCCGCGCCAGCCCCCCGAGACCGCGGGCACCGACGGGCGCCCGCTGACCTCGGCCGACGCCCGGGCGCTCGCCGATCCGCAGGGCGCGCCGGACGTCGCGTCGGTATCCCCGGTGGTGACGCTCTCGGCGACCACGACCGCCGGCCGGGCCACGAGCGACGTCACCGTCCTCGGCAGCACCCCGTCCTACTTCTCGGGCGCCAACGTGCAGATGGGCACCGGCCGCTTCTACACCGAGGCCGACGTCGAGGCGGGCCGCAAGGTCGTGCTGCTCGGCCGCACGGTCGCCGACGACCTGTTCGGCGTCGGCTCGGACCCGGTGGGTCGGGACGTGCTGGTGGACGATGTGCCGTTCCTCGTCATCGGCACCCTGGCGCCCGCCGGCCAGGGGCAGGGGCTGTCCAACCCCGACGAGAACGTCCTCGCCCCGCTGACCGCGGTGCAGGGCTCGCTGACGGGCTTCGGCAACCTGAGTCAGATCGTCGTGCAGGCCCGGTCCACCGAGGCGCAGGCCGCCGCCGAGAGCGAGATCAACAGCATCCTGGACCGCCGGCACGGGATCGAGCAGCCCGACAACCGCGACTACCAGGTGCTCAGTGCACGCCAGCTCGCCGACGTCCTCGACGACACCCTCGGCGCGTTCACCCTGCTGCTCGCGGCCATCGCGGCGATCTCGCTGGTGGTCGGCGGGATCGGGATCACGAACATCATGCTGGTGTCGGTGACGGAACGGACCCGGGAGATCGGCATCCGCAAGGCCCTCGGGGCGCCGCCGTCGGCGATCCTCGGGCAGTTCCTCGTCGAGTCGATCATCCTCAGCGTGGTCGGCGGCATCCTCGGCGTCGCGGTCGGCTACGCCGGGACGCTCGTGCCGCTCGGCGACTTCCGGCCGGTGATCCTGCCCGCCGCGGTGGTGGCCGCCGTCGCGGTGTCGGCCGCCATCGGCATCTTCTTCGGCGCCTACCCCGCCCGCCGCGCCGCCCGCCTGCGGCCCATCGACGCCCTGCGCCGGGAGTGACACCCGTGGACCTCCAGGAGGAGCCGTGACCCAGCCGCCCGACCCCGACCAGGCGACGTCGACGGACACCGAGCCGGCGCGGGACGACCGCGACGCGAGCGACGGCCGGGACGCCCGTGACGCCGACGCGCCCACGGCGGTGCACACGCCCGACGCCGCGCCGACCGAGCAGTTCCCCGTCCCGCCGCCCCCGGCGCGCCGGTCGGGGCCTGCGCAGCAGTCCCGGCGGACGCCCCGGGAGGACGACGCGGCGTCGGTGCTCGACCGCCCCGTCGACGACGTCGACCTGGCGACCCGACTGCAGCGGCCCGGACTCGCGCGGTCCACCCGGATCCTGCTCCTGGTGCTCGGCGGGGTCGTGTGCCTGGCGCTCGGGGCCTTCATCGGCCGCGCAACGGCCCCGGACACCGGGCCCGGCTCGGTGCCCGACCTGCTCGGCGTCGTCGAGTCCGTCCAGCCGACGGGCGGCGGCTTCCCGATCGTCACGGTCCGCTCCGGCGACGGCACCCTCACGCCGCTGCGCACGACGGCGGGCACCGGTGTCGCCGTCCCGCGCCCCGACGGCCCGGCCGGCCTGCGCGTCGGCCAGCAGGTGACGGTGCACGCCGAGCGCGGCGCCGACGGCGCGATCACCGCGGTGCGCGTGGACGTCCCCGCGGGGTCCTGAGCGCTCCACGGGGGTGGTGGAGCGAGGGTCACCCCGACTGCGTGGGAGGCAGCGAGGGCGTCCCTCGCTCATCGCCGCCCGCCGACCCGAGGTGGCGCGAGGGTCACCTCGACTGCGGTGGACGCACTCGAGGTGACCCTCGCTCCCGTACCCCCGCGAGCTCCACACCGCTCAGACACCCCCGCGCCCCCGCAGCCCGCTAGCCTCCCCCCGTGGCCGACCAGGGTGCAGCTGCAGAGATCGCCGCCGGATACGCGACCGAGGCCGGTGCGCTCGAACTGGGCGCCGTCGTGATCGACGGCGTCGCGGCGCCGGAGGCGCACGTCCGCATCCCGTTCGCGACGCTGAACCGCCACGGCCTCGTGGCCGGCGCGACGGGCACGGGCAAGACCAAGACGCTGCAGAACCTCGCCGAGCAGTGCTCGGCGGCCGGGGTCCCGGTGCTGCTCGCGGACATCAAGGGCGACCTCTCGGGCCTGGCGCACCAGGGCGAGACGAGCGACCGCGTCACCCAGCGCGCGCACGAGACCGGCGACGACTGGGCGCCGACGGCCTACCCAGTGCAGTTCCTGTCGCTGGGGCGGGGGATCGGCGTGCCGGTCCGCGCGACGATCACCGGGTTCGGGCCGATCCTGCTGTCCAAGGTGCTCGGGCTCAACGAGACCCAGGAGTCGACGCTCGGGCTGATCTTCCACTGGGCCGACGGCCAGGGCCTCGCGCTGCTCGACACCAAGGACCTGCGCTCGGTCATCCAGTACCTGATCTCCGACGAGGGCAAGGCCGAGCTCAAGGGCATCGGCGGGGTCTCGGCGTCGACGGCCGGGGTCATCCTGCGGGCGCTGGTGAACCTCGAGGCCCGGGGCGGCGACGAGTTCTTCGGCGAGCCCGAGTTCGACCCGGAGGACCTGCTCGTCGTCGAGCCCGACGGCACGGGGCGGGTGACGCTGCTCGAGCTCGCCGACCAGCAGGCCGACCCGACGCTGTACTCGACGTTCCTCATGTGGTTGCTCGCCGAGCTGTTCGAGGAGCTCCCCGAGGCCGGCGACGTCGAGAAGCCGAAGCTCGTCTTCTTCTTCGACGAGGCGCACCTGCTCTTCAGTGACGCCTCGAAGGCGTTCCTCGACCGCATCGAGCAGACGGTCAAGCTCATCCGCTCCAAGGGTGTCGGCGTCTTCTTCTGCACCCAGCAGCCCACCGACGTCCCCAACGACGTGCTCTCCCAGCTCGGGGCGCGCGTGCAGCACGCCCTGCGCGCGTTCACCCCCGACGACCAGAAGGCGCTGACGAAGACGGCGCGGACGTACCCGAAGAGCGCGGTCTACGACATCGAGGAGCTGCTGACGACGCTCGGCACCGGCGAGGCGCTCGTCACGGTGCTCTCCGAGCGGGGGGCGCCGACGCCCGTGGCCTGGACGCGGATCCGCGCGCCGCGCTCGCGGATGGCCGCGATCGGGGAGCCCGCGGTCACCGAGGCGGCCCAGGGCTCGCCGCTGTGGCCGAAGTACGGCACGCCCATCGACCGCGAGTCGGCCCACGAGAAGCTCGCGGCTCGCACGGGGGCGACGAATGCGCCGGCCACGCCGCCCGCCGAGCCGGTGCCGCCGCAGCAGGCCCCGCAGGAGGCGCCGCCGCAGGCACCGCCGCCCGCCGAGGACGAGGGGCCGGGCATGGTCGAGAAGGCCATGGCCAACCCGGCGGTGAAGTCCTTCGTCCGCTCCCTCGCCAGCCAGCTCGGTCGTGAGATCACCCGCGGACTGTTCGGGACCGCGCGCCGCCGTCGCTGACGGCCACCGGGTCTTGCGCGCCCGGACCGCCGTCGGGCCCGCGGGGTACATTGAGCAGATCAGGGCCCCACGGACGTCCGTGCGTGGGCGGACCCCGAGCCGAGACGACTGACACCGACCGCAGGGTCCACCCGGGGAGGGTCGAGGGCCGCCTGGAGGCCGCAACCGTATGGACCGCAAGCGCCTTCTCCGCAATCCACTCATCTGGATCGTGGTGTTCTTCCTCGTCTACCTCGGGGTCTCGTCGCTGCTCAGCGACACCCGCGGGTTCACCGAGGCCCCGACGTCGCTCGCCCTGCAGCAGGTCGAGGCCCGCAACGCGTCCGAGATCACGATCGAGGACAAGGAGCAGCGTCTCCGTCTGACGCTGACCAACCCCGTGCAGGTGCCCGGCGTCGACGGCGCCGCGCCCACGACGACCAACCAGATCTACGCGCAGTACCCCGCCGCCGCGACCGACCAGGTGTTCGCCCTGGTCCGCGAGAACCCGGCCGGGTCGGGCTTCGACACCCGGGTCACGCAGGACTCGATCCTGACCCAGATGTTGATCTACCTGATCCCGCTGGGCCTGGTGCTCCTGCTGCTGTTCTGGATGATGAACTCCCAGGGCGGGGGCAACCGCGTCCTGTCGTTCGGCAAGTCCAAGGCCAAGCAGCTCAACAAGGACATGCCGAAGACCACGTTCTCCGACGTCGCCGGGGCGAACGAGGCGGTGGAGGAGCTCTACGAGATCAAGGACTTCCTCCAGAACCCGGCCCGCTACCAGCAGCTCGGCGCGAAGATCCCCAAGGGCGTCCTGCTCTACGGCCCGCCCGGCACGGGCAAGACGCTGCTGGCCCGCGCGGTCGCCGGTGAGGCGGGCGTGCCCTTCTACACGATCTCCGGCTCGGACTTCGTGGAGATGTTCGTCGGTGTCGGCGCCTCCCGCGTGCGCGACCTGTTCGAGCAGGCCAAGCAGAACTCCCCCTGCATCGTCTTCGTCGACGAGATCGACGCCGTCGGCCGCCACCGCGGCGCCGGCATGGGCGGGGGCCACGACGAGCGCGAGCAGACGCTCAACCAGCTGCTCGTCGAGATGGACGGGTTCGACGCCCGCGGCGGCATCATCCTCATCGCCGCCACCAACCGGCCCGACATCCTCGACCCGGCGCTGCTGCGGCCCGGTCGCTTCGACCGCCAGATCCCCGTGGCCGCGCCGGACCTCGCCGGCCGTCGCGCGATCCTCGCGGTGCACTCCGCGGGCAAGCCGCTCGCCCCGGAGGCGGACCTCGACGGTCTCGCCAAGCGCACGGTCGGGTTCTCCGGCGCCGACCTCGCCAACGTCATCAACGAGGCCGCGCTGCTCACCGCCCGCCTGGGCAAGACGCAGATCGACAGCGCCGCGCTCGAGGAGTCGGTCGACCGCGTGATCGGCGGCCCGGCCCGCAAGAGCCGCATCATCTCCGAGCAGGAGAAGAAGGTCGCGGCCTACCACGAGGCGGGCCACGCGCTGGCCGCGTGGGCGATGCCGGACATCGAGCCGGTCTACAAGGTCACGATCCTCCCGCGCGGCCGCACCGGCGGTCACGCGCTCGTCGTCCCCGAGGACGACAAGGAGCTCATGACCCGCTCGGAGATGCTGGCGCGCCTCGTGTTCGCGATGGGCGGACGCTCGGCGGAGGAGCTCGTCTTCCACGAGCCCACCACCGGTGCGTCGTCCGACATCGAGCAGGCCACGAAGATCGCCCGCGCGATGGTCACCGAGTACGGCATGAGCGCCAAGCTCGGCGCGGTCAAGTACGGCCAGGAGCAGGGCGAGCCGTTCCTCGGCCGCTCGGCCGGCCGTCAGCCCGACTACTCGCTCGAGGTCGCCCACGAGATCGACGAGGAGGTGCGCAAGCTCATCGAGGCGGCGCACACCGAGGCGTGGGACATCCTCAACGTCCACCGCGACGCGCTCGACGCGCTGACCGGCGAGCTGATCGAGCACGAGACGCTGCAGCGCCGCGACCTCGAGCGGATCTTCGCGTCGGTCACCAAGCGGCCCCGCATCACCGCGTTCAACGACTTCGGTGAGCGCGTGCCCTCGGACCGGCCGCCGATCAAGACGCGACGCGAGCAGGCCGCCGAGCGCGGCGAGCCGTGGCCCCCGCCCGGCGAGCAGCGCAGCGCCGACACCGAGCCCGCCACCGTCGGCTCCGTCGCCGGCAACGGGCACGCGGCGGTGCCCGCGGTGAACGGCTCCTACGGGGCCCACGCCGCGGGCAACGGCCACGACCGTCCCCACGACCGGGCCCAGGAAGCGGGCCAGTCGCCCACCCCGCCCCAGGGCACGCCCACCCAGGGCATCCCGGACGTCTACCGCAGCGGTGCCGGTGCCGGCGCCGGCTCGAACGGCGGCGGCGGCCGTCGCTCCGCCGAGGACAAGCCGTCGTCGGTGGCGCCGAACTACGGTGCCCCTCCCGGCTGGACGCCCGCGACCGTGCCGCACGGCACGACGTGGAACCCGGGCGGAGCCGGTCGCTCCGGCGGTCCGGGGCAGGGACAGGGCCCGGGCCAGTACGGCGCATCACGCCCGGCGGGCGAATCCGTGCCGAACCCGTACGGTGACCCGGATGGCCGAACCCGCGAGGGCCGGTCGGACGGCTGGCCGGAGGGTCGGCACACCGGTTCGTCGTCCACGGGCTGGGGCCACGACGGGTCCGACGGCACCACCGGCCAGTCCGGCACGGACGGACGGGACACCCCGCGCGGCCAGGGCTGAGCCCACCGTTGGGCCCCACCGCTGGGCCAAGGGCCGGCTGCCCGCCGGCCCGGTCGAGGAAGACCGCGAGGGAGACGTGACGACCAGTCAGGAGCTGGACGGCGAGCCGGAGACCGACCGCGACGGGTCCCGGGTACGCCCGACCGACGACGGCGCGGGCGGGCCGGTCGGGGCCGCGGTGGCCCCGGAGTGGCCGACGTTCGACGCCGAGCGTGCCGAGGCCGCGGTGCGGGAGCTGCTCTTCGCCATCGGCGAGGACCCCGACCGCGACGGCCTGCGGGACACTCCCGCCCGGGTCGCGCGCTCCTACCAGGAGCTGTTCGCCGGGCTGCGCGCCGAGCCCGCGGCGGTGCTCGACCGCACCTTCTCCGAGAACCACGACGAGCTCGTCCTCGTCCGGGACATCCCGATGTTCTCGATGTGCGAGCACCACCTGCTGCCCTTCCACGGTGTCGCGCACGTCGCCTACATCCCCGGCCCCACGGGGTTCGTCACCGGGCTGAGCAAGCTCGCCCGGCTCGTCGACCTCTACGCCCGCCGCCCGCAGGTGCAGGAGCGTCTGACCACGCAGATCGCCGACGCCCTGACCGAGCGTCTCGACACCCGGGGAGCGCTCGTCGTGATCGACGCCGAGCACCAGTGCATGTCGTCGCGCGGCGTCCGCAAGCCCGGGGCACGCACCACCACGTCGGCCGTGCGCGGCAGCTTCAAGACCTCGGCCAGCACCCGGGCGGAGGCCCTCAACCTCATCCGGGGACGCTGAGATGGGGGTGCCCGGCGGTTCCGAGCCGCCGCGCTCGCACCGGTTGCCCGACCCGGGCCGGTGCGTGGTGATGGGCGTGCTCAACGTGACGCCGGACTCGTTCTCGGACGGCGGTCGCTGGCTGGACCGCGACCACGCGGTCGCCCACGGCATCGACCTGCACCAGCGCGGCGCCGACCTCGTCGACGTGGGCGGCGAGTCCACCCGGCCCGGCGCGGAACGGGTCGACGCCGCCACCGAGATCGCGCGGGTGGTGCCCGTGATCCGGGACCTCGTGGCGGCCGGGGTGCGGGTCACCGTCGACACCACGCGCGCGGCCGTCGCCACCGCGGCCGTCGAGGCCGGCGCCAGCATGATCAACGACGTGTCCGGCGGCCTGGCCGACCCGCACATGGCACGCACGGTGGCCGAGGCCGGCGTGCCGTGGGTGATCATGCACTGGCGCGGTCCGAGCGACCGGATGGTCGAGCTCGCCTCCTACGAGGACGTCATCGGCGAGGTCCGCGCCGAGATGGTCGAGCAGGTCGACCGCGCGGTGCTCGCCGGCGTCGACCCCTCGCTGCTGGTCCTCGACCCGGGTCTCGGGTTCGCCAAGACCGCCTCGCACAACTGGCAGATCCTGCGCAAGCTCTCGGTCTTCACCGGGCTCGGCTTCCCGGTGCTCGTCGGGGCCTCGCGCAAGCGCTTCCTCGGCGCCCTGCTCGCCGACGACGACGGCACGCCCCGCCCGCCCGACGGCCGTGAGATCGCGACGGCGGCCGTCTCGGCGCTCGCCGCCGCCAGCGGCGCCTGGGGCGTGCGGGTGCACGAGGTCGGCCCGTCACTGGACGCCGTGGCGGTCGCGGCGGCGTGGTCCTGGGGGACCTCGCCGGCGGAGATCGAGCCGTGAGCGATCGCATCGCCCTGCGCGGCCTCCAGGTGCGGGGGCACCACGGCGTGTTCGAGCACGAGCGCCGGGACGGGCAGGATTTCGTCCTCGACCTGGTGCTCGACGTCGACCTCGCGAAGGCCGGGGCGTCCGACGACCTCGCCGACACCGTCGACTACGGCGCGCTGGCCGAGGGCGCGGCGGCCGTCGTCGCCGGCCCGCCGCGGCGGTTGATCGAGGCGGTGGCGACCGAGGTCGCGCAGCGGGTGCTCGACGACGAGCGGGTCGCGGCCGTCGAGGTGACACTCCACAAGCCACAGGCCCCGATCACCGTGCCGTTCGACGACGTCGCGGTGGTGGTGCGGCGGTCCCGGGAGGGGGAGCGCGGATGAGCCGGGCCGTGCTGTCGCTGGGCTCGAACATCGGCGACCGCGCCGCGAACCTGCGCGGCGCGCTGGCCACCCTGCGCGCCGCGGGCGCTCGGGTGGTCGCGGTGTCGCCGGTCTACGCCACGACGCCGTGGGGCGGGGTGGAGCAGGACGACTTCCTCAACGCCGTCGTCGTCGTCGAGGACCCGAACTCGCGTCCGCGCGACTGGCTCGCCCGGGCCCGGGCCGCCGAGAGCCGCGCCGGCCGCACGCGGGACGTCCGCTGGGGTCCGCGCACGCTCGACGTCGACGTGCTCGACGTGGACGGCACCACCAGCGCCGACCCCGAGCTCACGCTGCCGCACCCGCGTGCCGCGGACCGGGCGTTCGTGCTCGTGCCCTGGCTCGACGTCGACCCCGAGGCCCGGATCGCGGGGCGCGGCCGGGTCGCCGACCTGCTCGCCGCGCTGCCCGCCGCCGAGCGCGACGGGGTGCGCCCCGACCCGACGGCGCTGGTGTCGTGATGAGGACGCGCACGAGCCCGTCGCTGCTGGTGGTCGCCGCGGTCGCCGTCGGTCTGGCCGTCAACCTGGCGGTGCAGGTGGCCTACGGCGACCTGCCGCCGCTGCCCCTGCTCGCCGGGCTCACCCCGCTCGTGCTGGGCATCGCCGAGCTGGTCCTCGCGGCGGTGCTGCGCGCCCGCATCCGGCGCCGGCCCGGCTCGCGCCCGGTCGACGCGCTGGCCACGGCCCGCGCGGTCGCGCTGGCCAAGGCGTCGTCGGTGGCCGGCGCGGTGCTCGGCGGCGCGTGGCTGGGCGTCCTCGCCTACGTGCTCCCGCTGCGCGACCAGGTCGACGCCGCGGGCGCGGACACCGCCAGCGCGGTCGTGGGTGTGGTCGGCAGTGCGGTGCTGCTCGGCGCGGGCCTCTGGCTGGAGTACTGCCTGCGCATCCCCGACGACCAGGGCGACGACCGGGACGACGCGGATCGGCGGCGGCCCTGACCGCGGCGGCGGACCGGTCGCCGGTCGCGACCACGCGCTCGTCCGGCCGGGTGACCAGGGCCGTCCCGGCCCGGGGCTATCCTGCGGCGATGAGCACCCCGGACGGGGAGCTGCGCGGATGCGCCGGCCCCGACCGCCGTCGCGCGGCGCTGCTGGCCACGGCGGCGACGCTCGCGGCGCTGGCCGCCGCGGCGGTGGTGCTCGCCGACGACGCCCGCTGGCTGCGCCTCGGCGTGGTCGCCGCCCTCTGGGCCGCCGTCGTCGCCGGCATCCTCGTCGCCCGCCAATCCCGCGGGGCGGCGGGAGCCGCCGAGGCGGCGCACGCCGCCGCCGCCGACCTCGCCGCGGCCCAGGACGAGGCCGAGGACAAGCTCGCCGCCCTGCGCCGCGACCACGACCTGCAGCTGGCCCGCGAGGCGGCCGCGCGCGAGGAGTCGGAGCGGGCGGCCGAGAAGGCCCGCGAGGACGCGGCGGCCCTGCGCGAGCAGCTCGAGCGGATGCGCGTCGACACCGCTGCCGACGCCGTCACGCTCCGGTCGGTCGGGATGCCGGTCCCGCCCCGGCCCCTGCAGCCCCTGGCGCCCCGGTCCCGCGACACGCGCCTGCGGGTCGTCGGCGACTCCGGGCCCCTCCCGGCCGGGCGGTCCGCCGCCGTCCCGCCACCGGTCCCGCCGCCCGCGCCCCTGCGCCCGGAGGTCCCCGTGGCGCCCGCGCCCCGCTCCGGCGGCGCCGCCAACGGTCGCCGCGCGGTGACGGCGCGGCCCGTGTCGCCACCCCCGCCCCGGGCCGACCCCTCGCCGACCCCGGCCGACCCGTCGCTGCTCGCCACCGGGTCGTTCGTCGACCAGTACGTGCGCTCGGCGGGCTACGAACCCACCGCCGAGCCTCCCGCGGACCCGGGTCCCGGACGACCCGACGAGCGCTCCGGCCGCCGCGCAGGCCCGGACGAGACGTCCCGCCGGTCCACCGACTCCGACTCCGGCGGGCGCACCGTCGCCGAGCTCCTGGCCGCCCACGCCGCCACCGGCCGCACCGGCGGGAGGCGCCGCCGCGAGCCCTGACGCGGCGGTCGGGCGGGCTGCGCCGGGGAGGAGTCGTTACCCTCCGGCAGAGTGATCGCCCCTCCGGTACGGCTCGCGCCGCAGCAGCGCCGCACGCTCGTGTGGCCTGTCGTCGGCCTGATCGTGCTGGGCGTGTGCGGGCTCGTGACGGTCGGACTGGCGAGCACCGAGATCGGTGTCGTCGGCGTCGTCATCGGCGTGGTGCTCGCGCTGGTGCCCGTGGCGCCGGTCGTGGCGGCGTTCCTCTGGATCGACCGGTTCGAGCCCGAGCCCCCGCGGCTGCTGCTCGGGGCGTTCCTCTGGGGTGCCGGGCTCTCGGCGCTCGTCGCGGTCGTCATCAACTCCAGCGCGATCATCGCCGCCGAGCTGCTGCTCGGCCGCGGTCAGGGCGACGTGATCGGCGCGGTGATCTCGGCCCCGCTGGTCGAGGAGTTCGTCAAGGGCGCGTTCGTCGTCGGGCTCCTGCTGGTCCGGCGCCGGGAGTTCGACGGGATCGTCGACGGCGTCGTCTACGCCGGCATCACGGCGGCGGGCTTCGCGTTCACCGAGAACATCATCTACTTCGGGCGCGCCTTCACCGACGCCGAGGGCGCGCCGGCCACCGCCGTGCTCGCGACCTTCGTGCTGCGCGGGGTGCTCTCGCCGTTCGCGCACCCGCTGTTCACGGCCATGATCGGCATCGGGGTGGGCATCGCGTCGCAGGTGCGCTCGCGCGTCGTCGGGACGCTCGCGGTGCTCGGCGGCTACGTGCTCGCCGTCATCCTGCACGCCCTCTGGAACTCGTCGACGCAGCTCGGCGCCGGCTTCTTCGGCGTCTACGTGCTGATCATGCTCCCGCTCTTCGCCGGCATGATCGGGCTCGTCGTGTGGCAGCGACGCCGCGAGCGCGAGGTGCTCGCCCGCCAGATGCCGGGGTTCGCGGCCGCCGGATGGATCGCGCCCAGCGAGGTTCCGCTGCTCTCCAGCCTCACCGGGCGGCGGCGCTGGCGTACGGCGGTGCACCGGCGGGCCGGGGCGCCCGCGGCACGGGCGGTCGAGGACTACCAGCACGCGGTCACCGAGCTCGCGTTCCTGCGCGCCCGGGCCGAGCGGGGAGCCCTGCCGCCGCGGCCCGACTGGCACGCGGAGCTCCTCGACAACGTCGTGCGCGCCCGCCTCGCGGCGGTCAACGCGCCGGGCGTCCAGGGCCTCGCGGGGGCGCCGACACAGGGACACGTCGGCCCGCCCCCGTCCTGGCCCGGCGGGCCACCGGGGCGGCCGCCCGGTGCCTGAGCCCGGGACGCCGGGAGCGAGGGTCACCCCGGCTGCGCCGGGCGCAGCGGGGGACGCCCTCGCTGCCACCGCCCCGCGCGGCGTGAACCCGCTCACCGCGGCGGCCGTCGCCGCCCCCGACGACTACCGTGGGTGCCAGTGATCGTCCGGTACCCGCGCTGGCGGGACGGGAACGAGCCGAACGAGTGAGGTGGCGCGTGAGCACCGACGCCGACGGGGGCGCCGGGCGGTGGGAGCAGGGCTCCCCGGAGCCGTCCACGGTCCCGACGCCTACCCCTCGTGAGGGCTCACGGCTCGCGGTCGGCGTGGTCTCCGCCGGACGGGTCGGCGCGGTGCTGGGCGCCGCGCTCGCGAACGCCGGCCACCAGGTCGTCGCCGCCTCCGCGGTCTCCCGCGCGTCGCGCGCCCGGGCCGAGGAGCTCCTGCCCGGCGCCGAGATCCTCCCGCCCGACGAGGTCGTGCGCCGCGCCGACCTCGCGCTGCTCGCGGTGCCCGACGACGTGCTCCCCGGCCTGGTCCGGGGCCTCGCGGCGTCGAACTGCCTGCGTCCCGGCCAGATCGTCGTCCACACCTGCGGCGCGGCCGGGGTCGGCGTGCTGGCCCCCGCCGCCGAGCACGACGTGCTGCCGATCGCGCTGCACCCGGCGATGACGATCACCGGGCGGGCCGAGGACGTCGCGCGCCTCACCGGCGCCTGCGTCGGTGTCACCGCCCCCGAGGGCCCGGGGGAGGACGCGGAGGCCGCCTGGCTCGTCGGCGAGGCGCTGGTGGTCGAGATGAGCGCCGAGCCGGTGCGCATCCCCGAGGCCGCCCGCCCGCTGTACCACGCGGCGCTGGCGCACGGGGCGAACCACCTGGTCACGCTCGTGCGCGAGGCCGCCGACCTGCTCTCCGGCGCCGGCATCGAGCCCGCCGAGCGGGTCCTCGCCCCGCTGCTGTCCGCAGCCCTGGACAATGCCCTGCGCCACGGCGACCGCGCGCTCACCGGCCCCGTGGTGCGCGGCGACGCCGGCACGATCGCCACCCACGTCCGTCACCTCCAGGAGCGGGCCCCCGACGCCGTGGGGCTCTACCGGGCGCTGGCCCGGCGCACCGCCGAGCGCGCCCGCGCCGGCGGTCTGCTCGACCCGACCGCCGCGCAGGACGTGGTGGACGCCCTCGCCGAGAGGCCCCGCTCGTGACCAAGCCCTCCAGCCTGCGCACGCACGACCTCGTCGGTCGCGCCCGGCCGAAGTACCACGCGGACCGGCTCACGGTGCACCGCGAGCCGGACGCCCTGCGCCGCGTCACCCGCGCGCTGCGCGGCGGTGGCCGTCGCGTCGTGCTCGTCCCGACGATGGGCGCGCTGCACGACGGGCACCGCGAGCTGATGCGCCGCGCCCGCGGCATCCCGGGCGCCACGACCGTCGTGTCGATCTTCGTGAACCCGCTCCAGTTCGGGCCGGGCGAGGACCTCGACCGCTATCCGCGCGACCTCGAGGCCGACCTCGAGGTGTGCCGCGAGGAGGGCGTCGAGCTGGTCTTCGCCCCCGAGGTCGAGGACATGTACCCCGACGGCTTCGGGGTGCGCGTGGACCCCGGGCCGCTCGCCGACGAGCTCGAGGGCGCCGTCCGCCCGGGCCACTTCGCCGGCGTGCTCACGGTCGTCAACAAGCTCTTCGCGATCGTCGGACCCGACGTCGCGTTCTTCGGCGAGAAGGACTGGCAGCAGCTCGCGCTCGTGCGCCGGATGGTGCGTGACCTGAACACCGACGTGCACGTGGTCGGCGTCCCCGTGGTGCGCGAGCCCGACGGCCTCGCCCGGTCCTCGCGCAACGCCTACCTGTCCGAGGACGAGCGCGCCGCTTCGGTGGCGATCTCGGCCGCACTGTCGGCGGGGATGTACGCGGGCGAGCAGGGTGCGGCCGCCGTCGTCGACGCCGCCCGGGCCGTGCTCGAGGCCGAGCCGCGCCTGTCCGTGGAGTACGTCGAGCTGCGCGACCCCGAGCTCGGGCCGACGCCCGACATCGGGGACGCGCGGCTCTTGATCGCCGCCCGCGCGGGGGGCACCCGATTGATCGACAACGCCGCCGTGTCCGTCGTGAGGAGAGTCTGACGTGCAGCGCACGATGCTGAAGTCCAAGATCCACCGTGCGACGGTGACGGACGCGAACCTGCACTACGTGGGCTCGGTGACCGTCGACGAGGACCTCATGCGGGCCGCGGACCTGCTCCCCGGCGAGCAGGTGGCGATCGTCGACGTCACCAACGGCGCCCGTCTGGAGACCTACGTGATCACCGGCCCCGCCGGCTCGGGGGTCATCGGGATCAACGGCGCGGCCGCGCACCTGGTGTCGCCCGGCGACCTCGTCATCCTCATCTCCTACGGGGTGATGGACGACGCGGAGGCCCGCACCTACCAGCCGCGCGTCGTGTTCGTCGACGAGGCGAACCGCGTCCTCGACCGCGGCGCCGACCCGGCCCGGGTGCCCGCCGCCGCGCCGACGACGTCCCTGCTGCGCCCCGGCACCGAGGCCCGCCCGGCCGCGCGCCGCGAGGCCGTCGCCGGGCCCGCGATGACCACCGTCGGCAACAGCTGGGGCGCCGAGCCGGCGCCGCCGCCCCGGCAGCAGGCGAGCCGTCGCGGAGGGCGCGAGCCCGCCGAGACCACCGACGCCCGGCGCCTCGACGCGCTGCTGTCCGCCGACCACTAGGGCCCGGCACCCGGGGGGAGGGCGCGGCCGTCGTGCTGCTCTGCGTGGACGTCGGCAACACCCAGACCGCGCTCGCCCTCTACCCGGACGACGAGACCGGCGCCGCGGTCTGGGACGCCCGCCTGCGCACCGAGCCGCGCGCCACGGGCGACGAGCTCGCGCTGCTGGTGCGCGGCCTGCTCGGCCCCCGGGTCGGTGACGTGTCGGCGGTGGCGGCCCTGTCCACGGTGCCGGCGCTGCTGCGCGAGCTGCGGGGCATGGTCACCCGGCACTTCGCGGGCCTGGACCACCTGCTGGTCGAGCCCGGGGTCCGCACCGGTGTGCCGCTGCTCGTCGACAACCCCAAGGAGGTCGGCGCCGACCGCGTCGTCCAGGCCCTCGCCGCCTACGAGCGCCACGGCGGGCCGTGCGTCGTCGTCACCTTCGGTACGTCGACGACGGTGGACGCGGTGTCGGCGCGCGGCGAGTTCCTCGGCGGCGCGATCGCCGCGGGCGTCGCCGTGTCCGCCGAGGCGCTCGCCGTCCGTGCCGCCGCGCTGCGTCCGGTCGAGCTCGCGGTGCCCCGCTCCGTGCTCGGGCGCAACACCGTCGAGAGCATGCAGGCCGGGCTGGTCCTCGGGGCCGCGGCCATGGTCGACGGCCTCGTGACCCGCGTGGCCCGTGAGATCACCAGCCGCGACCCCGAGGGGCGCGCGCCGGTCGCCGTGCTGGCCTCGGGCGGCCTGGCGCCGCTGGTGGTCGGCGAGTGCGCGACGGTCACCGAGCACGTGCCCGACCTGACCCTGCTCGGCCTGCGCACGGTGCACCGTCGGTGGCGCGAGCGGCGCGACGACCGGGCCGCCCGGCGGGCCACCCGCTCCTGAGCCACCACCTCCGCGGGGAGGGGCACGCCCCCGCGATCGGCGGGGGCCTGCCCGGCGGTGACGGCAGCGGCCGACGCCGGCATCGGCCGTGACGGCAGCACCGACGCCACCAGCCTGCAGTACCGGGTCGCCGACCGGCAGCCTGTGCACCGGAGGCTGACGCCGGACGGGCGTGCTCAGGCTGAGCGGTCGCCGAGCTCGTCGCGGCGCGGGTCGCCGTCGGGCAGCAGGCGGCGCAGGCGCTGGGCGAGCTCGGGGTCCTCGGCGCCGGACTCGGTCCGGACGAGCGCCCACAGGGCGTCGACGTCGCCACGACGCAGGACCGCACCGCGCACGCCGACCTCGATGATGTCGCGCTCCTCGCGCACACCGGGGGCGTCGGAGGTGGGCAGCAGACAGCCACGTCGCAGCACGTCGGGTGGGGGGAGGCGGCGCTCGCGCAGGGCGGCGCGGACGTCGATGAAGTCGGCGTCCACACGGGCCCGCAGCCGGTAGGGCTGGGTGCTGATGATGCTGTATCCGGCCTCCGGCGCGGCAGCTCCGCTGCGCTTCGTGCCGCAGGAACCGAGGGCGGCGCGCAGGCGGTGGACCTCGGAGCGGACGGTCACGGGGTTGCCGGCGTCGCCGTAGAGCGCCTGGGCGAGCTGGTCGGCGGTGAGGCCGTCGGGGTGCAGCGCGAGGAGCACGAGCATCTCGGCGTGGCGCAGGCTGATCCGCACCGGGCGCCCGTCGAGGCGGGCGACGGGACGCTCGGCGCCGAGGAAGGGCAGGGCGAGCGTCGGGCGCGACGTGGTGCGCGGCGCCAGGCGCAGCAGCCAGCCCTCGGCCAGCGGCTCGAGCAGGCCCTCGCCGCGGTCGCCGAGGTCGACGCGGTCGCCGTCCCGGGGGATCGAGATGCGGTCGGGTAGCCAGCCGTCCGGCCGGGCGGTGAGCACCCGGCCGCGCGGCGCGAGCAGGGCGCCGGGCTCGCCGCGCAGCCCGTCGAGGTGGGGCTCGTTGCGTGCCCGCAGCCGCTCGTCGCGCTCGACCAGACGCGCGCGCAGCGTCATCTCGGCCAGCTCGGCGGCGGCGCGCACGAGCGCCAGCGTGCTGGGGTGGAACGTCGTGAGCGGGCCGGTGAGGTCGACGGCCGCGATCACCTCGCCCGTGTCGGGGTCGTGGATCGGGGCCGCGGCGCACGTCCACGCGCGGTAGAGCCGCACCAGGTGCTCGGCCGAGTGAATCTGCACCGCGCGCCCGTCGGCCAGCGCCGTACCCATGGCGTTGGTGCCGATCGAGTCCTCGCTCCAGCGCGTGCCCTCGACCAGGGCCACGTCGTCGGCGCGGCGCAGCACGCCGGTGTTGCCCTCGCGCCACAGGATGTGCCCGCGTGCGTCGGTCACGATCATCATGTGGACGGCCTCGTCGGCCGCGTCGAGCAGGGTGCGCCGCAGGACGGGCAGCGCGGGGGCGAGCACGTGGCTGCCGCGGACCTCGTCGAGCTCGTCGGCGCCGAAGACGTGACGGGGACGCCCGTGGTCCGGGTCGACGTGCGCGTCGAGCGAGCGGCGCCACGACGCCGACACCACGTCGCGGGGCGAGGCGGGGCCCGTGCTGCCGGACAGGACGGCGTCCCGGACCTTCTCGAGCAGCCGGCCGCGCTCGATCGGGTCGCCGGTCGCGGTGCCCGTCGCGGGGCGCCCGCCATCGCCGTCGCGCTCCGGCATCGGCGCCCCCACCAGTGGAACGGGAGGCGGGACCGGTGCCGTCGTGGCACGTCGGCGTCCCACCGGGGACACGGGTGTCCCTCCGAGAAGAGTGCTGCATCGCCGCTGGTGAGGCAACCCTTCATCGAAGCCGCGCACGCGGTGCCGTTCGCACGAGGCGCCCGAATCTGCGGTTGCAACGCCCGTGCAACCCCCGCGTCCCTAGTGTCCGCGATCACGTCACCCAGCATGTGGAGGTACACAGATGGCCACGTACGCGGCCCCGGGCACCGACGGCTCGGTCGTCACTTTCAAGCCCCGTTACGACCACTTCATCGGCGGCGAGTACGTCGCGCCTGCGAAGGGCCAGTACTTCGAGAACCCGACCCCGATCACGGGTCAGACGTTCACGGAGGTCGCGCGCGGCACCGCCGACGACATCGAGAAGGCCCTCGACGCCGCCGAGGCCGCTGCCCCGGCGTGGGGCAGGACCTCCGTCGGCGAGCGCGCGAACGTCCTGAACAAGATGGCGGACCGCATCGAGGCGAACCTCGAGATGATCGCCATCGCCGAGTCCTGGGAGAACGGGAAGGCCTGCCGCGAGACCCTCGTGGCGGACATCCCGCTCGCGATCGACCACCTGCGCTACTTCGCGGGGGCGATCCGGGCGCAGGAGGGCGGCCTCTCCCAGATCGACAACGACACGGTCGCCTACCACTTCCACGAGCCCCTGGGCGTCGTCGGGCAGATCATCCCCTGGAACTTCCCGATCCTCATGGCGATCTGGAAGCTCGCGCCCGCCATCGCGGCCGGCAACGCGGTGGTCCTCAAGCCCGCCGAGCAGACCCCGGCCTCGATCCACGTCCTCATGGACGTCGTCGCCGACCTGCTCCCGGCCGGCGTCATCAACATCGTGAACGGCTTCGGGGTCGAGGCGGGCAAGCCGCTGGCCTCGTCGAGCCGCATCCGCAAGATCGCGTTCACGGGAGAGACCACCACCGGGCGGCTGATCTCCCAGTACGCCTCGGAGAACCTCATCCCGGTCACCCTCGAGCTCGGTGGCAAGAGCCCCAACGTCTTCTTCGACGACGTCGCGGCGCAGCAGGACGCCTTCTACGACAAGGCGCTCGAGGGCTTCACGATGTTCGCCCTGAATCAGGGCGAGGTCTGCACCTGCCCGTCGCGGGCGCTCATCCAGGGCGGCATCTACGACGAGTTCCTCGGCCAGGCCGTCAAGCGGACCGAGCAGGTCAAGCAGGGCAACCCCCTCGACACCGACACGATGATCGGCGCCCAGGCCTCGAACGACCAGTTCGAGAAGATCCTGTCCTACATCGACATCGGTCGCCAGGAGGGCGCGAAGATCCTCACGGGCGGCGAGAAGGCCGACCTCGGCGGGGACCTCTCGGGCGGCTACTACATCCAGCCCACCGTGTTCGAGGGCAACAACAAGATGCGGGTCTTCCAGGAGGAGATCTTCGGGCCGGTCGTCTCGGTCGCGCGGTTCGACGACTACGAGGACGCCATGAGCATCGCGAACGACACCCTCTACGGACTCGGCGCCGGGGTGTGGTCGCGTGACGCCAACACGGCCTACCGTGCAGGGCGGGACATCCAGGCCGGTCGTGTCTGGGTGAACAACTACCACGCCTACCCGGCCCACGCGGCCTTCGGCGGGTACAAGCAGTCGGGCATCGGGCGCGAGAACCACAAGATGATGCTCGATCACTACCAGCAGACGAAGAACATCCTGCAGAGCTACTCGGACAACGCGCAGGGCTTCTTCTGATCCTCGAGGAGGATCCATGACCGAGGCCACGACGGACACCGACGTCACGAAACCCGTCACCGCGGTGCCGGGGTCGGGCACGGCCCGGGTCGTGGTGACGCCCGCGGCGGCGGAACTGCTGCCGAAGCTCACCGAGATCCACGGACCGCTGATGTTCCACCAGTCCGGTGGGTGCTGCGACGGCAGCGCCCCGATGTGCTATCCGGACGGGGACTTCAAGATCGGCGGTTCGGACGTCCACCTCGGCGATCTCACGATCGAGGGGCTGGAGAAGCCGATCGGCTTCTACATGTCCTCGTCGCAGTACGAGTACTGGAAGCACACGCACCTCACCGTCGACGTGGTGAAGGGGCGTGGCAGCGGGTTCTCGGTGGAGGCGCCGGAAGGCGTGCGCTTCATCATCCGCTCGCGGCTGTTCACCGACGACGAGATGCGCGAGCTGGGCGACCTGTAGGGCGGTCTCAGAGCAGAGCACGATCGAGGGGCGCCCTGACTGCGTGGCACGCAGCCGGGGCGCCCCTCGCACGTTCACGACCCCCCTCCGACAAGGAGTTCAAGGATGAGCACCCCGTCCCCGACGCTGCGCGAGCTGACCGGCATGCCCGCGACGCCCGCGAGCCTGCGCGACTCCGCGCTGGTGATGATCGACCTCCAGAACACCTACACCCGCGGCGTCATGGCCCTCGAGAACGTCGAGCCGGCCATCGACGAGGCCGCCGCCCTGCTGGACCGCGCGCGCAGCGCCGGCATCCCGATCGTGCACGTGCAGCACGACGCCGGTCAGGGCACGCCCTACGACGTCCACGACGAGATCGGCGCGATCGTCGACCGCGTGGCCGCCCGCGACGGCGAGCACCGCATCGTCAAGAACTTCCCCAACTCCTTCGTCGGCACCGACCTCGACGAGTACCTGCGCGGGGCGGGCGTGACGAATCTGGTCCTCGCCGGGTTCATGACGCACATGTGCGTGAACTCGACGGCCCGCGGCGCCTTCAGCGCCGGTTTCGCCCCGTCCGTCGTCGCCGGGGCCACCGCGACCCGCGCACTGCCCGGACCCGACGGCACGGTTTCCGCCGCGAGCCTCCAGGCGGCGAGCCTGGCCGCGATCAGCGACATGTTCGGTGTCGTCGTTCCGGACAACAAGGGGATCCCCGACTGACGTTCAATTGTGGCCGTCCCGCGAAAAATCGCGCCGGGCGACGCGCGTCACTCGACAACTCCCGGCTCCGGAAATAGGGTCCGGCCACATTCATGGTCGGTTCTTGACGGAGGTCGCGTGATGGCGCAGAAAGTCGTGGTTTCCCTCGTCGACGACCTGGACTCGTCGGAGGCGGACGAGACCGTCGAGTTCGGGCTCGACGGTGCCACGTACGAGATCGACCTGTCGGACGCCAACGCGGCCGCCCTGCGCGACCGGCTCGCCGACTACGTGGCCCACGCCCGGCGCAGCGGCGGCCGGCGGCGGTCGTCGACCCCCGCGGCGTCGTCGTCGTCCGGCTCGCGCCGTGCGAGCGGGTCGGGCGGGCGTGCCGCCGTCGACCGTGAGCAGAACCAGGCCATCCGCGAGTGGGCCCGCAAGCAGGGCATGACGGTCTCCGAGCGTGGCCGTATCCCGAGCGAGGTCAGCGAGGCGTACCACAAGGCGCACTAGCGATCCGAGGCGTACGCAGCCAGGGCTGCGCGATCGACCGTCAGCGTGCGGCCGCCGGGGTGGACGACGAGCAGGCCCCGGGCGGCCAGGCTGCGCAGCGCCGTGTTGAGCGTCTGGCGGGCCACCCCGAGGCGCTGGGCGAGCAGCACCTGCGGCCCGCCCAGGTCGATCCGGTCGTCCCGGTGCTCGAGCTCGAGCAGCAGGGTCGCGACGCGGTGGGTGACCGGGTGGAACACGCGCTCGACGACGGCCCGGTTCTGCAGCCGCACGATCCGCACGAGGTCCCCGAGCAGGGCGAAGAGCGTGTCGGGGCTGGTGCGCAGCGCGCGGAGCGCGACCGGGGAGGGCAGGACGAGCACGGTCGCGTCGCGCAGCGCCACGGCGTCCTCGGTCCGCGGGCTCGGCCGGAGCACCTCGAAGTACCCGAAGGCCTGCCCCGCGGCGGCGACCCCCACGTCGACGACGTCGCCGTCCGACGAGCAGGTCCGCGAGACCACGGCGCCGCGCAGCAGCACGAACATCGACTCGCAGGTCTCGCCCGTGCGGAACACCGTGTCCCCGGCGGCGTAGTGGCGCACCCACGCGGCACCGGCCAGCGCGTCGAGGGCCGCAGGGCTGAGGCCGTGGAGCTGCGGGCAGGCGAGGAGCGCGCCCCGGACGTCCTCGCGCCGGCCACCGACGGGCACGGCCGCCGCGGTCGTCGTCATGCCACCTCCCGGAAGGGGTCGGCCGTGGATCACTCCTCCGGCCCAGAGGTGCTGTCACGCCGGTGACAGCGTGTGGATCATCGGC
Organism: Actinomycetospora sp. NBC_00405; assembly: GCF_036044095.1. Classification (NCBI taxonomy): domain Bacteria; kingdom Bacillati; phylum Actinomycetota; class Actinomycetes; order Pseudonocardiales; family Pseudonocardiaceae; genus Actinomycetospora; species Actinomycetospora sp. NBC_00405. The sequence goes on along the minus strand of NZ_CP107938.1, from coordinate 3,289,773 downwards.
TCCCTACGTTTCCCGGTCGACGCCTCCGTCGGATCCCCGACAGTTTCCGGCGTCGGGACCCGGGGGAGACGGCGTGCGCACAGGTGGGCCTCGGCGGGCGGCGGCGATCGGGGCCGTGCTCGCGGCAGTGCTGCTGGGTGCGGCGTGCGGCTCGCCCGCGGGGGGTCCGCCGCCCCCGTCGGCGTCTCCCGTGGCCGGCGTCGCGTCCGTCGAGGGCCCGTTCGGCGGCCCGTCCGCCCCGGACACGGTGGCCGGCGGGGCGTCGGTGTTCACCCCGGTGGCGGCGTCGGTGCTCCGGGCCCCGGTCCCGGTGCCCGCGACGGACGGCCGGGTGCACCTGGCCTACGAGCTCCAGGTGGACAACATCCTGGGCTCGCCTGCCACGATCGACGCGATCGAGGTCGTCGGCGACGGCCGATCGCTGCTGCGGTTGGAGGGCGACGCCCTCGCCGCCTGGATCAAGCCGTTCGGCGGGCAGCTGGGCTCGCGGGACCTGCAAGGGGGCCAGGGCGGGCTGATCTGGCTGGACGTGACCCTCGCGCCGACCGACCCCGTGCCCGCCCGCCTCGAGCACCGCCTCACGACGGCGTTCGCCGAGCCGTCTCCGCCGCTCACCCCGCCGACCCTGACCGCGACGGTGGCGCCGACGGCGGTCGACCGGACGCCGCCGGCGCGCATCTCGCCGCCGCTGCGCGGACCCGGGTGGCTCGACGGCGACAGCTGCTGCCGCCTGGGCGCGCACCGGGGCGCGGTCAGCCCGATCGACGGGCAGCTGTTCGCGCCCGAACGCTTCGCCATCGACTACGTCCGGCTCGACGCGTCCGGCCGGATGATGAGCGGGCCGCCGACGGACATCGCCGGCTACGCCTACGTGGGCGCCGACATCCTGGCCGTCGCCGACGGGCCGGTCGTCGGGCTCGTGGGCGACCTCCCGCAGCAGTCGCCCGGAGCGAACCCGAGCGGCCTGACGCTGCAGCAGTACGGGGGCAACCACGTCGTGCAGGACATCGGCGGCGGGCGGTACGCCTTCTACGCGCACCTGCAGACCGGCAACCCGCTGAACCTCGCCGTGGGGCAGCAGCTGCGCCGCGGCCAGGTGCTCGGCAAGCTGGGCAACTCCGGCAACACCGATGCACCCCACCTGCACTTCCACGTGATGGACCGCCCCGACCCGCTCGCGTCGAACGGCCTGCCGTTCGAGTTCGACACCTTCATCCTCGAGGGCCGGGTGGTGTCCGAGGAGTCGTTGCAGCAGGGCACCGCCGGTCCGGTGCCGTTCGGGATCGACCGGGCGGGGGCCGGCCCGCGCGCGGGTGTGTCGCCGCTCGGCCTCGACGTGATGGGCTACGCGCCGTGACCGCGGTGACCTGACCCGGGTGGGTGGTTCGCCCGTGGCGAACGCCTCGCGGGGATGAGGCGAACGTCTCCGGTGGTTGGAGAGGTCATGGTTCCCCGGGCTCCAGCGGCCCGGGGTGCAGGATCGATGTCGGCGCGCGTGACCGTCGTCACGGGCGGGGAACCGTCACCGCCCCGTGACGTCTCGCGCGACGACTAGGATGGGGCTGCGGTGTTCTGCCAGCTTGGGCATCGTGGGCGTCCCGATCCGTCATCGGGCACCAGCCAAGGGGCCACCGGGCCGCTCCTTCGTGGACACTCGGTGGAGGACCGCCGGCGCAGCAGTCAGGAGTGACGAATGTTCGAGAGGTTCACCGACCGCGCGAGGCGGGTGGTCGTCCTGGCCCAAGAAGAGGCCCGGATGCTCAACCACAACTACATCGGCACCGAGCACATCCTGCTCGGGCTGATCCACGAGGGCGAAGGCGTCGCCGCCAAGGCCCTCGAGTCGCTGGGCATCGCCCTGGAGGGCGTGCGCCAGCAGGTCGAGGAGATCATCGGTCAGGGCCAGCAGGCCCCGTCCGGCCACATCCCCTTCACCCCCCGCGCCAAGAAGGTGCTGGAGCTGTCGCTGCGCGAGGCGCTGCAGCTCGGGCACAACTACATCGGCACCGAGCACATCCTGCTCGGGCTCATCCGCGAGGGCGAGGGCGTCGCCGCACAGGTGCTCGTCAAGCTCGGCGCGGACCTCAACCGTGTGCGCCAGCAGGTGCTGCAGCTGCTCTCGGGCTACCAGGGCAAGGAGCCCGCGGAGTCCGGCAGCCAGCGTGGCGAGGGGACGCCGTCCTCCTCGCTGGTGCTCGACCAGTTCGGTCGCAACCTCACCCAGTCGGCCCGCGAGGGCAAGCTGGACCCGGTCATCGGCCGGGAGAAGGAGATCGAGCGGGTCATGCAGGTCCTCTCCCGGAGGACCAAGAACAACCCGGTCCTCATCGGCGAGCCCGGCGTCGGCAAGACCGCCGTCGTCGAGGGTCTCGGCCAGGCCATCGTCAAGGGCGAGGTCCCCGAGACGCTGAAGGACAAGCAGCTCTACACCCTCGACCTCGGGTCGCTGGTGGCCGGCTCGCGCTACCGCGGTGACTTCGAGGAGCGCCTCAAGAAGGTGCTCAAGGAGATCCGCACCCGCGGCGACATCATCCTGTTCATCGACGAGCTCCACACGCTCGTGGGTGCGGGTGCCGCCGAGGGCGCGATCGACGCCGCGTCGATCCTCAAGCCGATGCTGGCCCGTGGCGAGCTGCAGACCATCGGGGCCACCACCCTCGACGAGTACCGCAAGCACGTCGAGAAGGACGCCGCCCTCGAGCGCCGCTTCCAGCCCATCCAGGTGGGTGAGCCCTCGGTGGCGCACTCCATCGAGATCCTCAAGGGCCTGCGCGACCGCTACGAGGCGCACCACCGCGTCTCGATCACGGACCCGGCGCTGGTCGCGGCGGCCACCCTGGCCGACCGCTACATCAACGACCGCTTCCTGCCGGACAAGGCCATCGACCTCATCGACGAGGCCGGCGCCCGCATGCGCATCCGTCGCATGACCGCGCCGCCGGACCTGCGTGAGTTCGACGAGAAGATCGCCGACGTCCGTCGCGAGAAGGAGTCCGCGATCGACGCGCAGGACTTCGAGAAGGCGGCGCGGCTGCGCGACGAGGAGAAGAACCTCATCGGGCAGAAGACCGAGCGCGAGAAGCAGTGGAAGTCGGGTGACCTCGACGTCGTCGCGGAGGTCGACGACGAGCAGATCGCCGAGGTGCTGGCCAACTGGACCGGCATCCCCGTCTTCAAGCTCACCGAGGAGGAGACGACCCGTCTGCTCCGGATGGAGGACGAGCTCCACAAGCGGATCATCGGCCAGGAGGACGCCGTCAAGGCGGTCTCGCAGTCGATGCGCCGTACGCGGGCCGGCCTCAAGGACCCGAAGCGCCCCTCGGGCTCGTTCATCTTCGCCGGCCCCTCGGGTGTCGGTAAGACCGAGCTCACCAAGGCGCTCGCGGAGTTCCTGTTCGGTGACGACGACGCCCTCGTCCAGATCGACATGGGTGAGTTCCACGACCGCTACACCGCCTCGCGGCTCTTCGGTGCCCCTCCCGGGTACGTCGGCTACGAGGAGGGCGGCCAGCTCACCGAGAAGGTGCGCCGCAAGCCGTTCTCGGTGGTGCTCTTCGACGAGATCGAGAAGGCCCACTCCGAGGTCTACAACACGCTCCTGCAGGTGCTCGAGGACGGTCGCCTGACCGACGGTCAGGGCCGCATCGTCGACTTCAAGAACACGGTCATCGTGTTCACGTCGAACCTCGGCACGCAGGACATCTCGAAGGCCGTCGGTCTCGGGTTCCAGTCCGGTTCGGACGCGGGCTCGAACTACGAGCGCATGAAGAACAAGGTCACGGACGAGCTGAAGAAGCACTTCCGTCCCGAGTTCCTCAACCGCATCGACGACATCATCGTGTTCCACCAGCTGACCGAGCAGGAGATCGTTCAGATGGTGGACCTGATGATCGGGCGCACCGAGAAGCAGCTCCAGAACAAGGACATGTCCCTGGAGCTCACCGACAACGCGAAGAAGCTGCTCGCCCAGCGCGGCTTCGACCCGGTGCTCGGGGCCCGGCCGCTGCGCCGCACGATCCAGCGCGAGATCGAGGACCAGCTCTCGGAGAAGATTCTCTTCGGCGAGATCGAGGGCGGTCAGATCGTGCTGGTCGACGTCGAGGGCTGGGAGCCCGAGACCGACGACAACGGGGTCACCAAGCAGGCCCCGGAGACGGCCACCTTCACCTTCCGCGGTGAGGCCAAGCCGACCCCGGTGCCCGACACCCCCGAGGTCGCCGCGGCGGAGTAAGCCCTCCGCCCGCTGCACGCCCGGAGCCCCGGTCCCCCTCGTGGGGGCCGGGGCTCCGGCGTGTGTGCGGGGTGCTCTGAAATGTCAGCGGCGTGGCGCCGCAGACATTGAGTGTCCGTAACGCCACGCACTCGATCGCGACTTGTTCAGGCGGCGGGCGCGCCGTACCGCACGCGTGGTGGCGGGAGGAGCGCCGCCGTGGCGAGCGCGTCGAGGATGTCGGCGTACAGGCCGTCGGGATCGTCACGTCGTTGCGCGGGCCGGGTGCTCAGGACGTGGAGCCCCGCGGCTCGGAGGCGACGGTGATAGGCGAGCGTCGCTCGCACCTGGTCGGGGGTGGCGAAGTGGTACTCGACGGAGTCGAGCAACCAGACGAACCCGAGCTCGCGAACGAGCCCGTCCGCGATCGCGAGGAACCGGCCGTGCTCGTCGTAGATCGGGACGTTCCACTCGATCGTCGGGAGGTCCTCACGCGCCATCCAGAAGTCGCGGCCCTCGTACTCCGCCGCGGACCAGACCCCGTCCTCGAGGGCGGGGAGAACCCTCCGTGGTGCGGCGGTGCCCTTTCTCGAGCCCTGGTCGAGTTCGTGGCGTAGGGCGGCGGGGAGGACCATCCTGCGCTGCACGACTTCGGTGAGGAGAGCGGCGATCGCCGTCAGGTCCTTCATCCGACGAACGCGGTCGGTGAGGCAGCGAACGAGCGGCGCCACGGCGAGGCCGTCGCGGACGACGGGCTGTGGAAGACGCCGGGTGCGTTCGATGAGGATTCGCGGTGTGCTCAGCACCCGGCGGGTCTCGGCGATCAGCACGTGCACGGTGGTCGGTTCGTCCCCGCGCCGCACGCCGTGGTGTCGCGCTCCGCCCAGCCCGGTGATCATGGCTCCCTCGCCCGCGTAGATCAGCGCCGCGATCTCGAGCCGGCGGTAGGTCGGTTCACCGTTGGACAGCAGGAACGTCGCCGGCGCGAGGAGCGTCCACGGCCCGTCCTCCTGCGTGCGCCGGTAGGCCGTGCGCTCGGGGACGCCGAGCGCTGTCAGCTCGTCGATCGAGATGACGCCCTCCCAGCTCGCGGCACGGAGCCGATCTCGTTCGCGGGCCCACTGTCCTCGTCGCACGGATCGAGGATCGCCGTCCGGGCTCGGCTCCGTGAGGCGTTTCGGCCGGGTTGTGGACAAGTCCGGGGATGTCACGGGATGCGCTCATCCCTGTGGACAACTCCGAGCCGTCTGCGTGGCGTTACGGACACTCAGTGTCTGCGACGGTCCGCCGCTGACGTACTCCGGCCGCCCTCCGCCCGAAGTAGGGCGTGCCCCACCTGGTCGGGGGGTCGTCTCCCTCCTGCCCGATCCCGTCCGCCGCGAGGCTGGTGCCATCGCCGCAGGGAGAGGGCCGGAGACGATGCGCACGCTACGGGGACACCAGGAGGCCGCCGCCGGGACGGCCGTCCTGATGCTCGCGATCGTCCTGACCGCGCCCCTGCACTACGGCTTCGGGCTGGCGCTGACCTGGCTGCTGCCGGCCGCGGAGTTCGGTGTCGTCAGCGTGCTGCTGACCGTGCTCCTGCTGGCCACCACGGTCCTCGCCGCCGGGTTCCCCTGGGCGCTGGCGCGCACCGTCGCCCGCGCCGAGGACGGCGACCCCGGGGCGGCCGCGGAGGTCGACGCCGCGTTCCGCTCCGCGCTGGTCGGCAACGTCGGCCTCGGCACGGCGCTCGCCCTCGGGTTCGCGGTCGTCCAGCTGACCACCGGCGCGATCCTCCCCGGGGTGGGCCCCGGCCTGACGGTGGTGGCCGCCGGGACGATCGTCCTCGTCGCGCTCGGCCAGGTGCTCCTCGGCGGGCTCCAGGGCGCGCGGCGTTTCGCGGCCGTCAGCGGGGCCCGGATCGTCGAGGTCCTGGTCAAGGTCGGCGTCGGGGTCGGCGCGGTGGCGCTGATCGGGACCGGCGCCGTCGGGGTCGGCTGGGGCCTGCTTCTCGGCGCGGCGGTCGCCGCGCTCTGGGCCTGGTGGACGATGCGCGACCGCCTGCCGCGGCTGCGTGGCGCGCTCGCCGGGTGGCGCTCCTTCGCCGCCGCCGCGCCGATGGCCGTCGGCACCACCGGCTTCGGTCTCATCGCCACGCTCGACGTCCTGCTGCTCGGACCGCTCGGACACGCGCACGGCGTCACGTTCGCCGCCATCGGCACCTACCAGGCCGCCGCGCTCCTGGCCAAGGCTCCGTTCCTGGTCGGCAGCACCCTGTCCGACGCCGTCTTCCCGTTCATCGCCCGGGCCCGGGACGCCGCGGAGGCCCATGGCTGGGTCGTCGCCGCGATGCGTTGGGTGCCCCTGGCCCTCGTCCCCGTCCTGCTCGTCCTCGTCGTCACCCCCGACGCGCTGGTCGGCCGCATCTTCCCCGTCGAGCACGCCGCGGCCGGCGCTCTGGCCCGCCTCATCGCCGTCGGCACCCTCGGCCTGGTGCTCGGCGACATGCTGCTCAAGGCGCTGTTCGCCCGCGGCCTCGCCGGTGCCGCCGCCGCCCGCATCCCCGCCGCCGCGATCGCCGAGGTCGCCACGATGGCCCTGCTCGTGCCGGGGTACGGCGCGGCGGGGGCGGCCGCCGGGTTCGCGGTCGGCGCCTGGGTCGGTGTCGGCGCGCTCGGCACCGTCTACCTGCGCCACCACCGGCCGGGCACGCTGCCCGCGCGCGCCGCGGCCGGCTGGCTCGTCGCGGCCACCGCCATGACCGGCGTGCTCGCCCTCGCCGCCGTCGCCGGGCCGGGCCTCGACCTGCCGCTGATCGCCCTGGCCCTCGTGGTCCACGCGGTGCTGGCCGTGCGCCTCGGGGCGGTGCCCGCCGCCGACGTCGACCGGGCCCGCGCGTGGATCGCCCGCGCGACCGGTGCGTCAGCCCGCGTAGAGCCCGGCGAGGGTCCGGGCCACGTCGGCCATCTGCTCGCGAAGGGCGACCGGGGCGAGCACCTCGACCTCGGCGCCGAGACCCAGCAGCTCGGAGCGGGCGTGGGCGAGCGACTCGATCGGGATGACCGCGCGCACCCAGCCGTCGTCGTCGGTCGGCCAGCTGCCCTCGGCGAGCGCCCGGGCGGTGTGCGGGCGCAGGAGGGCCGGAGCCAGCTCCATCGCCCGCGGGGACAGGCGCACGGTCGCCTCGGCCTGGTAGAGGGCGTCGGTGAGCTCCTGGGTGCGCCGGTGCCAGTACTTCCAGAGGTCGAAGTCCTCGGGCCGGTCGAAGCGCACGTCGAGCGTCTCGAGCGCCAGGATGCGGGCGACGCGGTAGGTGCGCGGCGTCGCTCCGGGGTCGCTCCCGTGGGGGAGGGCCACCAGGTACCAGGTGCCGGCCTTGAGGACGACACCGAGCGGCTCGAGCTCGCGCTCCACCTCCGGCTCGCGCCCGCCGGTGGCCCAGCGCCGGTAGCGCACGCGCACCACCCGTTGGTTCCACACCGCGTCCGCGACGCCGGTGAGCGTGGGGACGTGGTCGGCCTCGCGGAACCAGCCGGGGGCGTCGAGGTGGAAGCGCTCGGCGATCCGGCCCGCGCGGTCGGAGAGCTCCCCGGGCAGGGCCGCCTGCACCTTGAGCTGCGCCGCCGCGAGCACCCGCCCGAGACCGAGCTCGGCGGCGGCCTCGGGCATCCCCGAGAGCGCGAGCGCGTCGGCCTCCTCGGCGGTCATGCCGGTCAGGTGGGTGCGGTAACCCTCGAGGAGCGAGTAGCCGCCGTCCGGGCCGCGGTCGGCGTAGACGGGCACCCCGGACGCCGAGAGGGCGTCCATGTCGCGGTAGATCGTGCGGATCGAGACCTCGAGCTCGTCCGCGAGCTCGCGCGCGGTCACCCGTCCTCGGTTCTGCAACAGGAGGAGTACGGAGAGCAGCCGGCTGGCGCGCACGGGGTCAGTCCTACCCCATCCCTGACATGTCCTGTCAGGCACGTCCCCCGTCCGGCGCCACGGGTTCAGCCGACTGCCGGTCCTGCGGCTCGGGCTGCAGCTCGTCCGGGATGCCGTCGGCGTCGTCGTCGCGCAGCAGCGGGTCGCCGATCCCGGCCCGCGCCCCCTCGAGCTGCGCGGCGACGGCGATCCCCAGGAGCAGGGCGACGCCCGTGACCGTCGCCCACAGCAGCAGCGCCATGATCCCGGCGAGCGGGCCGTAGGTGTCGCTGAAGTCCCCGGACACGGCGACGTAGAGCGCCACGCAACCCGACGCCGCCAGCCACAGGATGACGGTCAGGCCGGCGCCGAGCGCGAGCCAGGAGAGCCCCGGCTGGTGCCGCCGCGGCGAGTGCCGGAAGAGCACGGTGACGGCGACGACGAGGGCCGCGAGCCCGACGGGCCAGCGCAGGACGTCGAAGATCGTCTCCGCGACGTCGCCCCAGCGGTACACCTGCTCCACGGCGTCGCCGAGCGGCCCGCCCGCGATGATCAGCACGAGCCCCAGCCCCAGCGACGACCCCGCCGTGAGCGTGAGGACGGCGGCGCGGGTGTACTTGCGCAGGAACGGCCGGTCGCGCTCGGTGCCGTAGATGCGGTTGGTGCCGCGCTCGAGCTGGGCTATCGCGCTCGTCATGGCGAGGAACGCGGTGATCAACCCGAACGCGACGGCGAACTCGCCGACGTTCTCCGAGCGCGTGTCGTCGCCGCCCGTCTCCTCGGGGAGCTCGGCGGGCCCGCGGGCGACGACGTCGGCGAGCAGCTGGTCGCCCGCCCCGGGGGACACCGCCACGACGGTCTGCGCGACGACCTGCGCGACCGACTCGGCGCCCACGGCCGTCGCCAGGCCGCTGCCCGCGATGACGAGCGGGACGATCGCCAGCGCGAGCTGGAGCGCGAAGCCCCGCGCGTGGCTGAACCCGTCGCCGAAGCGGAACCGGACCAGCGCGTCCCGCAGCAGCGCGACCAGCCCGATCCGGCGCGCGGTGTGCCAGGCGTCGTCGGCCGACAGCGTGTCCCCGTCCATGTCCGTCGTGACGGGCACCGCGCGCACCGAGCTCACGCGCCCATCTTCCCCCGCAACCTGACGGGAGGTGTCAGGCACGGTGCGGAAAGCTGACCACCATGGTGGAGACGATGACGCGGGAGCAGGTCATGGCGCACCGGATCGCCGCGCAGGGCCTGCACCGCGACCGCGCCGACGCGATCGCGGCCCTGGCCTCGCTCGGCATCCAGGACTCGGGCCCCACCGCACGGCTCGTCCTCGCCGCGCGCACCGAGGGCGACGTCGACACCGCCACCTTCGATCCGGCAGCCCACGGCCTCACCGACGGCTGGACCCACCGCGGCGCCCCGCACCACCACCCGACGCCGCAGCGCAACGCGATCGCGGCGGCGGCGCGGCCGTTCGACGACGCCGACGCGGGCGCCCGCCTCAACTGGAGCGGACCGGAGCAGCGGCGGGTCGGCATCCCGGCGCGGGAGGCGATCGACCGGGCGGCCGACGCGCTCGCCGAGGTCGTCACCGAGCCGATGACCAAGGGCGCGGCGAGCACCGCCGTCACCGAGCTGCTGCCCGACGCGCTGCTCCGCGACTGCCGGCCCTGCGCGTGCGTCCACGTCAACGAGCAGCTCATGCGGCTCTCGGCGTTGCCGGTCGGCGTCGGCCTGGACGCGACGGGCAAGACGCTGCTGCTCACCCCGCCGCCGCCCGACTGGTCCCGCCCGGTCGAGGGCGACCCGGCCCGCGCGGCGCGCCTGGTGCTCGACTACCTGCGGGTGCTCGGCCCGGCGGGGCCCCGCGAGGTCGCCGACTTCGTCGGGACGTCCCCGACCGCCTTCGCCCCCGGGTGGGAGGCCGCCCTGCCGGAGCTGGTCGAGGTCCGGGTGGAGGGCCGGCCGGCGTGGCTGCCGGCCGCGGACCTCGACGCCGCGCTCGGCGCCCCGGAGCCCGACCTCGTGCGCTTCCTGCCGCCGCTGGACCCGATGCTCCAGGCCCGCGACCGCGAGGTCCTCGCGCCCGACCCGACGGTGCGCAAGGACCTCTACCGCGTCATCGGGAACCCGGGTGCGCTGCTCGCCGACGGCGAGATCGTGGGGACCTGGCGACCGCGCGCGTCGGGCAAGCGCCTGACGATCGAGGTCGCTCCCGTCGCGGAGCTCGAACCGGACGTCCGCGCGCGCCTCGACGACGAGGCCGAGCGCGTCGCCGCCGCCCGCGGTCTCACACTCGCCGGCCTCACGGGGGTCTAGGAGGCAGCGAACCTCTATCGGTGTGCTCCCCTCGACTCGCTGCTCCTGACGACGTCCCCGTTGATCACGCCGCGAGGGCCGCGTCGATCGCCTCGAGCGTCGCCCGCGCCCCGGAGGCCAGGGAGACCCCGCGACCGTGGCGGATCCCCGGCTCGCGCACGTTGATCCGGATCAGCGCCCCGGAGGCCGCCGACGCCAGCTCGGCGTGCCGGCGGACGGTCGGCACCGCCGTCCCGGCGCCGAGCTCGACGACGACCAGGCCCTGCGCATCCTGGGCCCGCAGCCACTCGCGGTGGGCGGCCATGCGCTCGGCGTGGTGGCCGGGCACCCAGAAGCCGTCGCCGAACATCAGGATGTTGGGCCGCGCCACCGCACCGCACCGCGGGCACGCCGGCAGGGGAGGCCGGGCGCGCATCGTGGCCTCGTCGATCGCGACGTCGACGTCGACGGCCGACCAGGTCCCGTCGTGGCACGGCCGGGTGCACTGCAGCATCCCGATCGCGCCGTGGCACTCGACGACCGTCTCGTCGTCGAACCCCGCGGCCTGGAAGGCGCCGTCGACGTTGGAGGTGAACACCCGGGTCGGCCACCGGTCGGCCCACCGGCGCAGGACCGCGTACCCCGCATGGGGCACGGTGCCCCGGTAGAGCGCGAGGCGGTGGCCGTAGAAGCCCCAGGCGAGCTCGGGGTCGGCGTGGAAGTGCTCGGGATCGGCGATCTCCTCGAAGCGCAGCCCGAGCCGGCGGTAGGGCGGATAGGCGCGCCAGAACCCCTCGGGTCCGCGGAAGTCGGGCAGCCCCGAGTCGACGCCCATCCCGGCCCCGGCGCAGACCAGCAGCGCCGAGGCGCGAGCGAGTCGCTCCGCGGCCTCGGCGACGTCCTCCGGGTCCGGGGACTCCGGAGAGGTCAGGCGCCCGATCCGTCGACGTGCAGCACGACCTCGAACTCCATGAGGTCGGCGCCCGACGAGACCGGCTTGGCGCGCTCGCCCGCGTGGGCAGCGGCCGCGGCACCACCGTCACGCCAGTGGGCGAACGCCTCCTCGGACTCCCAGCGGGTGTAGACGAAGTAGCGGTCGTCCCCGGCGGTGGGACGCAGCAGCTCGTAGCCGAGGAAGCCCGGCGTGTCCTTGATCGAGTCGCCACGGGCGGCGAACCGGCGCTCCAGCTCGGCCTCGTTGCCCTCGGGGACCTTGATGGCATTGATCTTCACGACGGCCATGACCCGAGCCTACTGCTCTCCCGGAAGGCAGAAACGGCCGTCGGCGAGCTGTTCCACGAGCCCGTCGACGAGCAGCGAGTCGAGGCACCGGGCGCGCTGGGCAGGGTCGGTGGGCCAGGCCGCGTCGAGCGCCGCCGCCGGCACCGGCCCCGGCGCCTCCCGCAGCACGTCGAGCAGCCGCCCGCGGACCTGGCGGTCGGTGCCGGCCCAGCGCTGCGCCTTGCGCGCCGGACCGTCGCCGGCGGGACGTCCGAGGTGCTGCCAGGCGCAAGCGCCGGACACCGGGCAGTCGGCGCAGCGGGGGGTGCGCGCCACGCAGACCGTGGCGCCGAGCTCCATGAGCGCCGCGGACATGGTCGCCGCGTCGGCGGTGTCGCCCGGCAGCAGGGCCTCGGTGTCCGTGAGGTCGCGGGACGCGGCGGCCCCGGCGTCCGCACGCCCGAGCACCGCGCGCGCCACGACCCGGCGGACGTTGGTGTCGACCACCGGGACGCGTTGGCCGTGGGCGAACGCCGCCACCGCGCGGGCCGTGTAGGTGCCGATGCCGGGCAGCGACTCGAGCGTCTCGACGTCGGCGGGGACGACGTCACCGTGGTCGGCGGCGATCGCCTGCGCGGCCGCGTGCAGGCGCAGCGCCCGGCGCGGATAGCCGAGCTTGCCCCACGCCCGCAGCACCTCGGAGGCGGGCGCGGCGGCCATCGCCGACGGCCGCGGCCAGCGCTCGAGCCACGCGCGCCACGGCTCCTCGACCCGCGCCACCGGGGTCTGCTGCAGCATGATCTCCGAGACGAGCACGCCCCACGCCGTCGTCCCGGGGCGGCGCCAGGGGAGGTCCCGGGCGTGCGCGCGGAACCACGGGACGAGGACGTCGGCGAGGGTCGTGGTGGTGGGGCCCATCGACCGCCGATCCTGCCCCGGCCACCCGCTGACGCCACCGTCGGGTGAAACGGGCGGGCCACCGCGTGGTGGTCGGTCGCGGAGAGCTGAGTGGAACTTACTTTCCGTGACGTGTGGGAGCCGCTCGGACCGCTCGCGCCGTCGGTCTACTGGCGGCGCCGGATCGCCGCGCTCGCGGTGGTCCTCGCCGTGCTCGGCGGATTCGTCTGGGCCGTGGCGGGTCTGAGCGGCGGCGAGCCCGACCGCGCCACGGTCGAGGCCCGCGCCCGGGCGGCCGCGATGGCGGGCGCGCCGACGCCGGCGCCCGCTGCTCCCGCCGCGCCCGCAGAGACCGGGACCCCGGGACCCATCGAGGCCGCGCTGCCGGCGGTCGTCCCGCCCGGCGGGGCGCCGGGGCTGGTGGCGCCGCCCTCACCCGACGGCGCCCTGTTCGCGCCCCCGGGCGGCGACGGCTTCCGCGGGTTCCTCCCGCCCGGGGTGCCGACGGGCTCGACGGGTCCGCTGCTCTCGACGCCGACGAGCACCCCTGCTCCCGTGGTGCCGCCGAGCACGACGTCGCCGGTGACCTCGGCGCCGACCACCGAGGCCGCCCCGGCCGAGCCCCCGCAGGAGCGGGCGGCGGCGCCCGGCCCGTGCGCGGACGGGGACCTGCGGGTCACGGCGCGCACCGACGCTCCGCGCTACGCCGCCGGGACCAAGCCGGTGCTGAGCCTCGTCGTCACCAACACCGGCGCCGCGCCCTGCGTGCGCGATCTCGACGCCGCCAGGCAGGCCGTCGCCGTCGTCGTCCGCCCCGGCGAGGGGTTGTGGGGGAGCAACGACTGCTCGCCCGGCGACACCGACGACGTCCGGACGCTCGCGCCGGGCGAGGAGGCGGTGTTCTCGGTGCGCTGGTCGGGCAAGACCTCGGCGCCCGGATGCGCGGGCACGCGCACTGTCGTGCCGCCCGGCGACTACCAGCTGCTCGCCCGCCTCGACGGCATCGTCAGCGAGCCGGCGCCGTTCACGCTCGCCGGCTGACCCCCTACGTCGTACGCGCGACCGGCCGGGGTCAGACCGTCTGCGCCGTGGTCAGCCCGACGCGCAGCAACGCGCCCTGGAGGTCGTCGACCTCCACCGCCCCGAGCCCCTTCGGCGTGCGCACGTCGCCCGGCGGCACGAGCGCCCGACTGATGCCCAGCCGGCCGGCCTCGGCCAGGCGTCGTTCGAGCGCGACCACCCGACGGACCTCGCCGCCGAGCCCGACCTCGCCGACCGCGATCAGCCCGGGCCGGACGGCCTCGTTGCGGAACGCCGACGCGATGGCGATGGCGATGGCCAGGTCCGAGGCGGGCTCGCGCAGCCGCAGGCCGCCGACCGTGGCGACGAACACGTCCTTGTCGTGAAGGCGCAGGTGGCACCGCTCCTGCAGCACCGCGAGGATTTTGGCGACGCGCCCGCTGTCGAGGTCGGACACGACGCGGCGCGGCGCGCTCTCCGAGCTGCGCGTGGCCACGAGGGCCTGCACCTCGGCCATGAGCGGGCGCTTGCCCTCCATCGCCACCGTGACCGCCTGACCCGCCACGGTCTGCACGCGCCCGCCCGTGAACAGGCCCGACGGGTCGCTGACCTCGGCGATGCCGCCGTCGTTCATCTCGAAGCAACCGACCTCGTCGGTGGCCCCGAAGCGGTTCTTCATCCCGCGCACCAGCCGCAGCGGGGAGTGCCGCTCGCCCTCGAACGAGAGCACGACGTCGACGAGGTGCTCGAGCGTGCGGGGCCCGGCGACCGCGCCGTCCTTGGTGACGTGACCGATGAGCACGACCGGCAGGTCCCGCTGCTTCGCGAGGGCGACGAGCGCCGACGTGACCGCACGGACCTGCGACACGCCGCCGGGCGTGCCGTCCACGGTGGCGGTGCCCACGGTCTGCACGGAGTCGACGACGAGCAGCTCCGGGTCCACCGCCTCGACGTGTGCCGCGACCTCCTCCAGATCGGCCGTCGCGGACAGGAACAGGTGCGGCGCGAGGGCACCGGTGCGCTCGGCGCGCAGGCGGACCTGGCCCGCCGACTCCTCCCCGGTGACGTACAGCACGGTGGCCCCCAGTCGGGCGCGTCGCGCCGCGACCTCGAGCAGGAGCGTGGACTTGCCCACACCCGGCTCGCCCGCGAGCAGCACGACGACCCCGGGCACGAAGCCGCCGCCGAGCACCCGATCGAGCTCGCCCACGCCCGTCGGGCGCGCCGTCGCCGTCTCGAGATCGACCTCGCTGATCAGCCGCACGGGGCTGGACGGGCGCGCCGCGGGGGAGGGCGGGACGCCGGTGCGGCCGCCGCCCGTCGCGAGGGCGGGGAGGTTCGGGGCCTCCTCGACCGTGCCCCACCCGCCGCACTCCGCGCAGCGCCCCACCCACTTCGCGGACGCGTGCCCGCAGGCGGTGCACTCGAAGCGGGGGGCGCGGGTCCGTGGGGGCACGGTCCGCACCGTAGGCCGGACCCCCGACAGCGCGGGGCCCGACGGGCGGATCAGCCCTCGGCGTCGCCCTCGCCCACGACGAGGACGGGCACGGACACGGTGCCGGCCTTCTCGAAGGTGAAGGTGACCTCGTACGTCGGCCCGGGGCGGAGCTGCTGCGTGACACCGGTCAGCGTGATGCGCGCGCTGCCGCCCACCCGGACGAAGGGGTCGGGCGGGCCGAGCGGGCCGGGGTCGTTGCCGATGATCCGCAGGGAGTTGTTGGGCGGGATCGTCGTCGGGCCCTCCGGCCGGGCGCTCACGGCGTACGGCGAGGTGACCGACACGAGCCGGTCCTCCGTCGGGGTCTGGTTGATGATCGTCAGACGCAGGGGGATCTCCGCGCCCGCGGGCACGGTGTTGGTCGGACCGGCGTCGAGGGAGACGTCCCGCAGGAGGATGCCGCCGACCTGTCCGGCTGCGCCGTCGGCCTGGGAGACGATGGTGTCGGTCTGCGTCACGGAGCCGGCGCTGCAGCCCCCGAGCGCGAGGCCCGCGGTCAGCAGCGTCGCGACGACGATCGCCGGTCGGGGCGCGCGCGGGCGGCGGCTCATGATCTCCGAGTGTCCTCTCGGGAAGTGGGGCACACTGGTCTTCGGGCAGCGACACCCTAGTACCAGGTCGGCGTCTCGGCCTCGCGGGAGCGCGGGGTGCCGGGGCCAGCACGCCCCGATGCCTCTTGTCAAGTCCCTGACCTGCGAAGACGGCGCAATCCCCTGCGATGCCCGCCCGCCGGGCGTGTTAATCTGGGTGTAGCGAAAGGGGCTCGGGACACATGGTTTTCAAGGTCGGCGAGACCGTCGTCTACCCGCACCACGGTGCCGCTCTCATCGAGGCCATCGAGACCAGGACGATCAAGGGCGAAGAGAAGAAGTATCTCGTCCTCAAGGTTGCTCAGGGCGACCTGACCGTCCGGGTTCCCGCGGACAATGCCGAGATCGTCGGCGTCCGCGACGTGGTTGGCCAGGAGGGGCTGGATCGGGTGTTCGAGGTGCTGCGTGCGCCGCACACCGAGGAGCCGACCAACTGGTCGCGCCGGTACAAGGCGAACCTCGAGAAGCTCGCGTCGGGCGACGTGAACAAGGTGGCCGAGGTCGTGCGCGACCTCTGGCGCCGCGAGAAGGACCGCGGCCTGTCCGCGGGTGAGAAGCGGATGCTGGCCAAGGCCCGGCAGATACTGGTCAGTGAGCTGGCCCTGGCCGAGGGCACGGACGAGGTGGCGGCCGAGTCGCTGCTCGACCAGGTGCTGGCGTCCTGATCCGGTCCTGAACCGACGTGATGGCCGCGGTGACGCGGTGAGCGTCGCCGCGATCGTGCCGGCGGCGGGTCGAGGCGAACGACTGGGCCTCGGCCTGCCGAAGGCGTTGGCGGTCGTCGGCGGGCTCAGCCTGGTCGCGCGGGCGGTCGACGGACTCGTCGAGGGTGGTGTGGACGCCGTCGTCGTCGTGGCCCCTCCGGGCGGCGAGGACGCGATGCGTCGCGCCCTCGGCGACCGTGACGTCACGGTCGTGCCGGGTGCCGACGACCGCGTCGGCTCGGTCTCGGCCGCCCTCGACGCGCTGCCGGCCGACGCCGACGTGGTGCTCGTGCACGACGCCGCGCGGTGCCTCTGCCCGCCGGAGGTCGTGCGCGCGGTCGTCGACGCCGTGCGTGCGGGACATCGCGCCGTGATCCCGGCAACACCCGTGGCCGACACGCTCAAGCGCACCGGCCCGGCGGGGCAGGTCCTCGCGACCGTCGACCGCTCCGACCTGGCCGCCGTCCAGACCCCGCAGGGCTTCGAGCCGGCGACGCTGCGCGCGGCGCACGACCGTGCCCGCGCCCGGCGCGACACCGGCGAGCCGGTCGCGGCCACCGACGACGCCGGGCTCGCCGAAGACCTCGGTGTGACCGTCGTGACGGTCCCCGGCGACCCGCGCGCCTTCAAGGTGACCACCCCGCTCGACCTCGCGATGGCTGAGGCGCTCGTCACGGCGGGCCCGGCGTGACGATGCGGGTCGGCATCGGCACCGACGTCCACCCGGTCCGCGCCGGCGTGCCGTGCTGGGTGGCGGGCCTGTTCTGGGAGGGCGTCGACGGCTGCGCCGGGCACTCCGACGGCGACGTCGCCGCCCATGCGCTGTGCGACGCCGTCCTCTCCGCGTGCGGCCTGGGCGACCTGGGCGCGGTGTTCGGCACCGGGCGCCCGGAGTGGTCCGGGGCGTCCGGGGCCCGGCTGCTCGGCCAGGTGCGCGCGCTCGCCGCGACAGAGGGCTGGGCGCTGGGCAACGCCGCGGTCCAGGTGATCGGCAACGCCCCGAAGATCGGCACCCGACGCGCCGAGGCGCAGGCCGCGCTGTCGGAGGCGCTCGGGGGCCCGGTGGCCGTGTCGGGCACGACCTCCGACGGGCTCGGGCTGACCGGCCGCGGCGAGGGTCTCGCGGCCGTGGCGACGGCTCTGCTCGTCCCGGCCTGAGCTCACGCGCCGAGTTCCTCCGAACGGCACCCACGCCTCGCCCGCGGTTCCTACGATCCGCGAGGGGAGGTGGGCCGGTGTTCACGACCAACTGGCAGGGGAAGAGCCACCAGGAGATCTACGACCAGGTGAACGGCGGTCCCGCCAGCGGCGTCCCCGGCGACGGGTTCGTCGACAGCGGTCAGTCGTGGCACCGGCTGGTCGGGCGGATGCAGCGCGTCGCCGACACCGTCGACGCCGCGGGCTCCAGCCTGCGCGCGCACTGGCAGGGGCAGGCCGCCGAGTCCGCGGACCGGTCGATCCACCCCCTCACGCCCTGGGTCGACCAGGCCCGCGCCCTCGGCCGCGCCGTCGGCAGCGTCTCCCACGAGCAGGCCGCCAACCTGCAGGACGTCCGCCTCGCCATCCAGGCGCCGACGCCCGCGCCGGCTCCCGCCGCTCTCGGGTGGGGCGACGTCTTCGGGTCGGCGGGCCCGCTCGGCAGCGATTACCAGAACGCGCTCGCGGCGCAGGCGGAGGGCGAGCGGGCCGCCCAGCAGACCATGGAGCGCTACCAGCACTTCAGCGCCGACCGGATGACCACGCTGCCCCAGTTCGCCGGCCCCGTCGGCCCGCAGGTCACGCCGGCCGACCTGCCGGTGGGCGGTGGCGCCGGGCCCGAGGGCGGCGGGGCGGGCGGCACCGGTGGTGGAGGCGGGGGGTCCGGGCTCGGCGGCTCCGGGGCCGGCGGTTCCGGGGTCGGCGGTTCCGGGGTCGGCGGAGGGGCCGGTGCGGCGCCCGGGGGCGCCGGCGGCGGGCTTCCGCCGGGCGGCGGCGGTCCTGGCGGGGGAGGTGCCGGCGGTGTCGGCGGTGGCGCTCCAGGCGGTGCTGCCGGGGGAGGTGGCGGCCCAGCGGGCACGGGCGCCGCGGCCCCGGTCGTGCCGTCGCCGACGCCGGCGGCCGGGACGCCGGCCCCGAACGGGATCCCCGCGCCACCGGGTGGCGCGGCGGGGGTACCGGGCGCGGGTGGCGTGCCCGCCGGGAGTGCGCCGAGCACCGGAGGCGGGCCCGGCGCTGGCGTCCCGCCCGTCGGCGCCGTACCGGGCGGCACGGGTGGTGGCGGTGCGGGCCGGATCCCGCCGGGCGCGTCGACCGGCGCGGGTCGGCCCGGTGTCCCGGGGGGCTCGGGCCTACCGGGCAGCACAGGTCTACCGGGTAGCTCGGGGACCCCGGGCGGCTCGACCTCGGGAGGAGTCGTGCCGGGCGCGCGGGTCGGTGGGGGTGTCGGCGGTGGCGTCGGGAGCGGGGCCGGCGGTGTCGGTGGCGGTGGTGTCGGGAGCGGTGGTGCCGGCGCCGGCCCGGGTGCCGCCGCGGGCACGGGACGAGGCGGCGTCGGTGGTGGCGCCCTCAGCGGTGTCGGTGGAGGAAGCGCCGGCGAGGTCGGCGCGCGCACCGGGGTCGGCGGTGGTGGCGCCGTCGCGGAGACGGCTGCGGTCCGCGCGGCCGGGGCTGCTGCCGAGGGTCGCGGCGGCGCGGTCCCGATGATCCCGCCGGGCGGCATGGTCGGTGGCCAGGGTGGCGGCGGAGATCGGCGCCGGCCCGACTACCTCCACGAGGACGACCCCGACGCGATCGCGGGCACCCTGCCGGCGACGACGCCCCCGGTGCTCGGCGAGTGACGACCGTGACGCGCGCCGGCGTGCAGCTCGACACCGGCCAGTACCTCGCGCTGTGGCGGCATCTCGGCCTCGGCGAGCACCCGCTCCTGCTCTCCGTCCTCGACCACGGCCGCACCTACGCCGAGCGCGACGCCCTCGACGCCGCGGCCCGCGACCGGCTCGCGGCCCAGGGTCTGCTCGAGGACCCGTCCCTCGTCGACATGCTGTCCGTGCTGGCCGCCCCCGCCCGCGAGGTCGACGTGCGGGTGCTGGCCGAGGGCGCACCACCGCTCGACGTCGTCGCCGCGACGCGGGGCGCGCTCGGCGTCGTGGCGTGGCTGGTCCCCGGCGGTCTGCGCCTCGATCCCGCCGACCCGGGCGACCCCGCCTGCGCCCTGCTCGCCCGCCTCCCCGACCGGCCCGCCGCCCCCGGCGTCCCGATGTCCCTGCCCGCCGACGCCCTGCTCGGCGACGGGGTCACCCTCGACGAGCGCGCGCGCCGCCTGCGCCGCGCCGGCGTCTCCGCGCACCACGTCGAGCGACTGCGCGCGATCGGGGCCGCGCCGCCCGAGCGCTCGTCGGCCTTCGGGGTCGCGGTCCGCGACGAGGCCGGGGTCCGGCGGCGCGGGCCCCGCGTGGTCACCGTGCTCGACACGGCGAGTGGCCGCCTCGCGATGGGTCCCGACGCCTCGGGCTCCCGCATCGTGGTGCGCCCCACCGACCGCCCCCGCCTGCGCGCCGAGCTCGCCGCCCTGCTCGAGGGTCACGAGCGCGACGTCGCCGCGAGCGCCCGTCGCCGGTAGGACCGCGTCGCGCGATGCTCCGGTTTCCGAAGCGTCCCGCGCGGGTGGTGGCGGCTCGACGGTCGGTCCGCCGCGGAGGCAGGCTCGCCAGGCGGCGGAAGCTTCGATTTCCGAAGCGTCCTGCTCAGGGGTCAGACGACCGGACGCTCAGCGCAGCACCGCCCGCACGGCCGCTGGGGCGTCCGAGGGCCGGAGCAGCGGCACCGAGCGTCCGCCACCCGCGGCGGCGATGCGGGCGCACGACGTCCGCGCCTCCTCGTCGTCCACCGTCACCAGCGTGTGCACCCGGGCGGCGCCGGAGGCCGCGGCGATGTGAGCCGGGTCCTCGCCCTCGTTCCAGGCGCCGTCGGTGAGCACGAGGACGTCGGCGTGCGGCACCCGCGCGGCCGTTGCCTGCGCGAGGGCGGTGCGCAGGCCGAGCGCGAGGTCGGTGGTGGAGCCACCGCGCAGGTCGAGCAGCGAGTCGAGCACCGCGGAGGTCGGCGCGGGGGAGTGCAGGTGGCGCAGCACCACCGCGCGCGACCAGAACGCGATCACCGCGAGCTCGTCGTCGGTGCGCAGCCCGGCCGCGAGGGCGCCGGCCGTCGTCACGGCCGTGGTCAGCGGCTTGCCGGCCACCGAGCCCGACGCGTCGACCAGCAGCACGATCGCGCGTCCCGGCGAGCGCCAGCCGCGCCAGCGGAGGTCCTCGGCGCGGATCGGCCGGTGCTCCAGGGACTGCTCGAGGGTGGCGTCGAGGTCCAGGTCGAGCCCGTCGCCGGTGACGGTCGCGAGCCGGGTCGAGCCCCGTCGCTCCGTCTCGCCCGCCCGGGCCGGGGGCACGAGCAGGCGGACGGCGAGGCGCCGCGCCTTCGCCCGCAGCAACGGGTCGGTGGCGCGGGCGAGGTCGGCGAGCAGGTCGATCGTCCCGTCGGCGTCCTCGCCGAAGGCCCCGGCGGTGGCGGCCTCGTCGAGCACCCCCACCGTCGGGCTGACGCTCTCGAGGTCGTCGTGGCGACGCTGCAGGTCGGCGCGGGTCTCGGTGCGGCGGGCCTGGTCGCGCAGCAGGTCGGCGACCTCCCGGGGGTCCGACACCACCTTCGGCGGCGCCCCGGGCGAGCGGCCCGCCTGCGGGGGCGGCGCGCCTCCGGGGCTCAGGCTTTTCCCTCGCCACCACCCTCGGCGCCGACACGCTCGTCGACGGGCGCGCTCGCCGCCCACAGGTCGGCGACGACCTCCTCGACGGTGCGCGTCGAGCCCTCCAGCAGCTGCACGCGCCCGGAGAGGGCGGCCAGCGCGGCGTCGGTGCCGGTGGTCTCCGCGTTCGGGGCCAACCGACCGGCGAGCCCCACGTCGCGCAGCTCGGCCAGCGAGGCCGCGACCGCCACGAGGTCCAGCGCGCCGCGCACCGAGGAGCCCAGGCGCAGGTCGGGGTGCTCGCGGGTCGCCCGCGTGGCCCGCACCGCGCGCGCCACGAATCCCTCGTCGACGACGCCGTGGTCGCGGCGCACGATCGCGGTCTCCTCGTCGGCGTCCTGGTGCGCGAACCCGACGCGGCACGACCGGTCGTAGAGCGCGGGCGTGATGCGCCCGGTGCCGACGGCGTCCGAGGGGTTCATCGCCGCGACGAGACGGAACGACGGCGCCGCGTCGACGATCCCGAGCCGCGGGACGTGCAGGCGCCGCTCGGAGAGCACGCCGAGCAGGACGTTGAGGGTCTCCTCGGGGACGCGGTTGAGCTCCTCGACGTAGAGCAACGCGCCCGAGGTGAGCGCCCGCACCAGCGGCCCGGGCACGAAATTCTCAGGGGTGTAGTCCTCGGTGAGGACGCGCGACGGGTCGTGGTGGCCGACGAGACGGGCCGGCGAGAGCTCGGCGTTCCCCTCGACCAGCTCGAGCCCGACGCCTGCGCCCTCCGCGAGCGCGCGCAGCAGCGTCGTCTTGCCGGTGCCGGGCGGGCCCTCGAGCAGCACGCTGCGCCCGGCGGCGAGCGCCGCGGCGATCACCTCGGACTCGCGCACGCGCCCGATGACCCGCGCGCGAGAGGCGTCGATCATGGCGCGGACCGGCAGGCGGCCCGCGCTGGGCAGACGGGGGGCGGCCCCGGTGTCCACGAGGGAGACCGGGGCCGCGGAACCGTTCGTCACAGGGAGTCGATACCTCAGTCGAAGATCAGGACGCCGCGGATGTTCTTGCCGGCGTGCATGTCCTCGTAGCCCTGGGCCACCTCGTCGAGCTTGTACTGCTTGGTGACGAGCTCGTCGAGCTTGACCTTCCCCTTGTTGTAGAGGTCGAGCATCTTGGGGATGTCGGCCTTGGGGTTGGACGAGCCGAACAGGGAACCCTTGATCTTCTTCTCGAAGAGGGTCAGCTCGCCGATCGGGATCGGCACGCCCACCTCGGTGATGTCGCCGAGGCCGGTGACGACGACCGTGCCCTGCTTGCGGATCGAGGCGAAGGCGTTGCCGACGTGCTCGGGCTTGGTGATGCCGATCGTGACGATCGAGACGTCGGCGCCCTGGCCGTTCGTGTAGCCCTTGGCCAGCTCGGTGGCCTCCTCGATCGACTCGACGGCCTCGGTGGCGCCGAGCTCGAGGGCCTTCTCGCGCTTGAACGCGACGGGGTCGACGGCGATGACGTTGGCCGCGCCCGCGTGGGCCGCGCCCTGGACGGCGTTCGCGCCGATGCCGCCGATGCCCTGGATGATCACGGTGTCGCCGGGGGCGACCTCGGCGGTGTTCACGGCGGTGCCCCAGCCGGTGCCCACCGAGCAGCCGAGCAGGCAGGCGACCTCGAGCTTGGTGTCCTGCGGGACCTTGATCGCCGAGTCGACCGCGACGGTCGAGTACTCGGAGAAGGTCGAGATGCCGCACATCTGGCCGACGTTGGTGCCGTCCTCGAGGTGCAGACGGGTCGACGGGTCGTCCCAGCGGGTGCCGGCGAGCAGGCCCGCGCCGAGGTCGCAGAGGTTCGAGTGGCCGGTGGCGCACCAGCGGCACTGCCCACAGGCGGGGAGGAACGAGAAGACGACCTTGTCGCCCACCTCGAAGCCCTTGGTGTTCGGGCCGACCGACTCGACGATGCCGCCGCCCTCGTGGCCCCCGGCGAACGGGTAGGTGCCGACCGGGATGTCACCGGTGGCGATGTGGTCGTCCGAGTGGCAGAGGCCCGAGGCCACCATCTTCACCCGGATCTCGTCCTGACGCGGGTCGTCGACCTCGACCGTCGCCGTCTCGTACTTGCCCGGGGCCTGGCGGACGAGGGACGTCCGGCACGTGATGGACAACGCTGACCACTCCTTGCGTAGCGAAACCGTCGAATGATGCAGACGACTCTATGTCTCGCCTCACAGGTTGGGAAGAGGGTTACCGAACGATCGGTCGGTTGCGTTCCGGGTGCGTCCGTGGGAGCGGATCCGCCGTTCCGTAGGATCCGGACGGTGAGCCTGCACCTGTACGACACCGCACGACGCGAGCTGCGGGAGTTCCACCCGCTGCGCGCCGGCACGGCGTCGATGTACGTGTGTGGGGCGACCGTGCAGGGCGTGCCCCACGTGGGCCACGTGCGCTCGGGTCTGGACTTCGACGTGCTCCGCCGCTGGCTCGCCCACAGCGGGTACGACGTGCTGCTCGTCCGCAACGTCACCGACATCGACGACAAGATCCTGAACAAGGCCGAGGCCGCGGGCCGGCCCTGGTGGGAGTGGGCGGCGACGCACGAGCGCGCCTTCGCCGCGGCCTACGACGCGCTGGGCTGCCTGCCGCCGTCGGTGGAGCCGCGCGCCACGGGCCACATCACCGAGATGGTCGAGCTGATCGAGCGCCTCGTCGAGAGCGGCCACGCCTACGCCGTCGACGGCGACGTCTACTTCGCGGTGGGCACCTGGCCGTCGTACGGGGAGCTGTCCGGCCAGCGCGTCGAGGAGATGGAGCAGGGCGAGGGGGCCGACCCGCGCGGCAAGCGCGACGCCCGGGACTTCACGCTCTGGAAGGCCGCGAAGCCCGGCGAGCCGTCGTGGCCGACGCCGTGGGGTCGCGGGCGCCCGGGCTGGCACCTGGAGTGCTCGGCGATGGCCACGCACTACCTGGGCCCGCGCTTCGACATCCACGGCGGCGGCCTCGACCTGGTGTTCCCGCACCACGAGAACGAGCTCGCCCAGTCGCGGGCCGCAGGCGACGGGTTCGCCGAGTACTGGCTGCACAACGCCTGGGTGACGATGTCGGGCGCCAAGATGTCGAAGTCGCTCGGCAACACGCTGACGATCCCCGCGGTGCTCGAGCGCGTGCGGCCGGTCGAGCTGCGCTACTACCTCGTGGGGCCGCACTACCGCTCGACGCTGGAGTACTCGGAGCACGCGCTGGCCGAGGCCGCCGCCGCGTACCGGCGCATCGAGACGTTCGTGCACCGCGTGCACGACCGCGTCGGCGCCGTCGAGGTCGGGCGCATCTCCGACGCGTTCGCGGCCGCGATGGACGACGACGTCGCCACCCCGGCGGCACTGGCCGAGGTGCACGAGACCGTGCGCGCCGGCAACGCCGCCCTCGACGCCGGCGACCGCGCCGCCGCGATGGCCGCCGCGAGCGCGGTGCGGGCGATGACCGGCATCCTCGGCCTCGACCCCGTCACCTGGGGCGACGCCGCCGCCGGTGGCGGTGCCGACGACGCGGCGCACCAGGCGCTCGGCTCGCTCGTCGACTCGCTGCTCGAGCAGCGCACCCGGGCCCGCGCCGAGCGGGACTTCGCGCGGGCCGACGCCCTGCGCGACGAGCTCACCGCGGCCGGCGTCGCCGTCGAGGACACCTCCGACGGCCCCATCTGGTCACTCAAGGACGGTGCCTGAACCCCATGGCCGGCAACTCCCGCCGCCCCGGCGCCCGCCGCAACCCGGGCTCGAAGAAGGGCCCGACGAAGGGCTCCGGCGGCAAGGGCCGCAAGAGCCTCGAGGGCCGGGGCCCGACCCCGCCCGCCGAGAAGCGCCCGAACCACAAGTCGTACCGCGGCGAGGGTGGGTCGAGCTCGGCGTCCGCGCCCCGTCGACCCGCCACCGAGGAGCGCTCCGCGCCGCGCCGTCCCCCGACGCGGCGTGACGACCCGGACGGCCCCCAGACCGTGCTCGGGCGCAACCCGGTGGTCGAGAGCCTGCGCGCGCACAGCCCCGCCATCGCGCTCTACATCGCCCAGAACATCGACGTCGACGACCGCGTCCGCGAGTCGATCCGCAGCGCCTCGGAGCGCGGGATCTCGGTGCTCGAGGTGCCGCGCGGCGACATCGACCGGATGGCCGACGGCGCGGTGCACCAGGGGCTCGCGCTCTCGGTGCCGGCGTTCGACTACCTCCACCCCGACGACCTCCTCGAGGAGGCGCGCCAGCGCGCCCACCTGCAGAAGGTCGAGCCGCTGCTCGTCGCCCTCGACGGGGTCACCGACCCCCGCAACCTCGGCGCCGTCCTGCGCTCGGTGGCGGCGTTCGGCGCGCACGGCGTGCTGCTGCCCCTGCGCCGGTCGGTCGGCGTGACACCGGTGGCCTGGCGGACCTCGGCCGGCGCGGCCGCGCGCGTGCCCGTCGGCCGGGCGACGAACCTCAGCCGCACCCTGTCGGCGTGGCTCGACGAGGGCCTCGTCGCGGTCGGGCTCGACGGCGACGCGGACGCCGACATCGACCACCTCGACGACGCCGCGGGCCCCGACGCCGCCCGCGGACCCCTCGTGCTCGTCGTCGGCTCCGAGGGCAAGGGGCTGTCCCGCCTCGTGCGCGAGACCTGCACCGCCTCGGTGTCGATCCCCATGGCCGGCGAGTTCGAGTCGCTCAACGCCTCCGTCGCCGCGGGCGTCGCCCTCGCCGAGATCGCCCGGCGGCGCCGCGGCTGACGTCGTTGGAGCGAACGCGCTGTTCGCTGCTTCTAGGCGCACGAACTCCCCGTTCGCTCGCCGCATCGTCCTGGCGAAGGGCGCCCCTCGCCGCTCTATCCGAGCGAAGGTGCCCTTCGGCCGGAATCGTCGGGCACCTCGGCCACCTCGCGAGCCCCGTCATCTCGCGCCGGCGCGTGCTCCCGCGGCACGGCCAGGTCGGTGTCGACCTCGCGACCCCGGAGCGCGCGGGACTCGACGACCTCCCAGCGCTCCGCCTCGTCCCCCGCACGCGACAGCGCCGCGCCCGACGCCACGACCCCGCCGTCGAGCTCCTTCGCGACCTCGGTCAGCCGCGCGGCCTCGTTCACCGGGTCGCCGATCACCGTGTACTCGTAGCGGCGGGTGTCGCCGATGTTGCCGGCGACGGCCTCACCGGCCGAGACGCCGATGCCCGCGGAGATGTCGTCGAGCTCGTCGGCGATGCGCCGCGCCATCTCCCGCCCGGCACGCAGGGCGCAGCCGGCGGCGTCGTCCAGCGCGGTCGGCGCGCCGAAGATCGCGAGCGCGGCGTCGCCCTCGAACTTGTTGATCCAGCCGTCGTGCTGCTCGACCACGTCGATCACGACGGCGAAGAACGCGTTCAGGGTCTCGACGACCTCGTGCGGGGGCCGGGTCGCGGCGAGCCGGGTGGAGCCGACGAGATCGACGAACAGCACCGCGACCTCGCGCACCTCGCCCCCGAGCTCGACGTCGTTCTCCATCGCCGTGCGGGCGACGTCCTCGCCGACGTGACGGCCGAACAGGTCCCGCACGCGCTCCCGCTCGCGCAGCCCGCCGACCATGGTGTTGAAGCCGGCCTGGAGCAGGCCCAGCTCGGTGGTGTCGAACACCGGGACCTCGGCGTCGAAGTCGCCGTCCTCGACCTGGCGCTGGGCGCGCCGCACGGCGAGCACCGGCGCCGCCGTCGACATGGCGGTGAGCACCGTGACCAGGAAGCCCACGACGAGCGCGACGCCGCCGAGCACGAGGACGACGAGGGCGAGCCGGTCGGTGGTGTAGCCGCCGAACGCCACCGAGGCCACGGCGGCGAGCAGGACGCCGACCAGCGGTACCGCGGTCCCGAGCACCCACGAGCCCACCGCACGCAGGGCCACCCCGGGCAGGACGCGTCCCGACGGCGGGCGGTCGTTGAGCACGCGCGCCACGTCGCGGCGCAGGACGCGCTCGACGAGCCGGTAGGTCACCGCGACCGTCGCCACCCCGCCGAGCGCGACGGTGATGCCGACCGACATGCCCAGCCGGGGGCTCGCGAAGACGTTGATGAGCACGAAGACGACGACGGCCGCCGCCCATAGGACGGTCTGGACGGTGGCGAGCCGCAGCGGCCCGCGCAGCACGACGCGGCGCAGCCGCTTGCGCTGCCGCCGCACGGCGCGGTCGTCGGCGCCCGGGCCGGGAGGCCGCGGGACCCGCATCCGGAAGTGACCCCAGGCCACACCGACGAGCACGGCGCCGAGCAGATAGGCCCCGAACGCGATGAGGTTGCGCATCAGCGCGCCGGGGTCGTCCTCGACGAGCTCGCCGAGGGGCAGCACCCAGGCGGCGACGACGAGCACGACCCCCGCGCCCACGACGTTGGGGATGACGACGACGAGGGCGAGCGCGAGGCGCGTGACCATCCGGAGCCCGCGCTCCTCGGTCGCAGCAGCTCGCGACGCTCCGGACATGGGCGGACCCTAGCGGCGGGCCGCGGACCTGCGACGTCACACCGCCGGGACGCTCACTCCCCCGTGGGCGGAACGGCGCGACGGCGCCGCACGACGACCCACGCGGCGACGTAGGCGAGCGCCGCGGCGACGACCACCGCCGCGAGGGCCGGATGCATGTCCTTCGAGAGGCTCGGCGCGCGGTCCGGGCCGATCGCCCACAGCACGAGCGGCGTCGCGAAGGCGACGGCGACACCCGCCGCCCACCACCGCAGGGCGCGGAGCGCGACGTTGCGCCAGGTGCTGACGACGACGATCACGACCGGGACGACGGCGAGCATCGCGAACTGGCCCACGACCATGACGGCCACCGCCCCGGCGGCGATGGCGGCGGATCGCGGCATGCGCTCGGTCGTCGATGACGGGCTGGAGACGGTGACGGACATGGGAGGCTCCCCGAAGTGTGACAACTGCTCACGTTTGCGAGCACTGCTCTCAGAATGGCAGCTGGCGAGTCGAGAAGCAAGAGCAGTGCTCTCGAAAACGGGTCACCGCACCAGGAGCTGCACCAACGCCGCCACGCCCACCACGACGATCACCCCGCGCAGCACCACCGGCGGCAGCCGCCGCCCGACGAGCGAGCCGATCACGCCGCCGACGATCGACCCGCCGGCCACGCACGCCACGACCGGCCACGACACCGGCGCCACCAGCGCGAACACGATCCCCGAGACGAGGTTCGCGAGCGTCGCGAGCACGTTCTTCACCGCGTTGTGCCGCTGCAGGTCGTCGTCGATGAGCAGGCCGAGCGTCGCGAGCAGCAGGACACCCTGCGCGGCGCCGAAGTACCCGCCGTAGACGCCGGTGCCGTAGGTCGCCGCCGAGACGGCCGGGCCGACGCGGGTGCGGGGCGCGCCGTCGGGACGTCGCGCGGCCATCCGGCGCGAGACCCAGGGCTGGATCACCACGAGCACCACCGCCAGGGCGACGAGGATCGGCACCACCGCGTCGAACGCGTCCGGCGGCAGCCAGAGCAGCAGCACCGCGCCGGTGAGCCCGCCGAGCACCGACGCGACACCGAGCCGGGCGACCCGCCCGCGCAGGCCGCGGAGCTCCCGCCGGTAGCCGATCGCGCCGGTCAGGGAGCCGGGGACGAGGCCGAGGCCGTTGGAGACGTTCGCGGTCAGCGGCGGGTAGCCGAGGGCGAGCAGGACGGGGAAGGTCACCAGCGTCCCGGAGCCGACGATCGTGTTGACCGTCCCGGCCCACACGCCCGCGACGACGATGATCGCGGCATGCCCGAAGTCCAGGCCGGGGGTCACCCGTCCATGATGGTCGCGCGCGTCGCCCGCCGCCGAGCCCGCAGCGCCCCGAGGGCGCGCTCATCGGAACGGGAACGGTTATCGATGGCAAGAAGAAGGGTCGGGTTCACCCGACCCGGTCACATACGGTGTGCACCCGGCGCCGCACAGTGGCCTTCGGTCGCGCGGAGTGGCCCTAGATCGAAACAGTCGATACGTTCGGGCGGTGGGAGAGGCACTCGAGGGACGCCGGTCGCGGCGCACCGCCACGCTCGCCTCGCTGGCGGCTGAGCTGGGCGTTTCCCGGACCACGGTCTCGAACGCCTACAACCGGCCTGACCAGCTCTCCCCGGCCCTGCGCCGCCGCGTGCTCGACACGGCGCGCCGCCTCGGCTACCCGGGCCCGGATCCCGTCGCCCGGTCGCTGCGCACCCGCAAGGCCGGCGCGGTCGGCCTGCTGCTCACCGAGGCGCTGTCCTACGCCTTCCGCGATCCCGTGGCGGTGCAGTTCCTCGAGGGACTCGCCCTGGCCTGCGAGGACAACGGCTCCGGCCTGCTGCTCGTCCCGGTGAGCCCGGAGGCCGACGACCCCGGGGCCGTCGCGCGGGCCGGCGTCGACGGCTTCGTCGTCTACTCGATGCCCGACGACGACGACAACTTCGCCGCGGTGCTCGAGCGCCCCGTGCCCGTCGTGGTGTGCGACCAGCCGACCGCCGTCTCGGACGTCGACCGCGTCGGCATCGACGACCACGCCGCGATGGTCGACATGGCCCGGCACCTCGCCGGGCTCGGCCACCGCAAGGTCGGCGTGCTGTGCATGCGCCTGTCGACCGAGCGCAACGACGGCTTCGCCAGCGTCGGGCGCCAGGAGAACGCCCGCTACGAGGTCCAACGCCGTCGCCTCTCCGGGCTGCGCGAGGGGTTCGCCGAGGCCGGCGTGGACTGGACGAACGTGCCGGTGGTCGAGCGCTTCGACCACAGCGAGTCGGCGGGCGCCTCGGGCGCCGAGCAGCTGCTCGCGCGCCACGACGTCACGGCGATCGCGTGCACGTCGGACCTCCTCGCCCTCGGTGCGCTGCGCCACGTCCGCGAGTCCGGCCGCCACGTGCCCGACGAGGTCTCCGTCACCGGCTTCGACGGCGTCCCCGCGGCCGAGCGCGCCGAGCTCACCACCATCCGCCAGCCGACCCTCGACAAGGGCCGCGCGGCCGGCGAGCTCCTGCTCGACCGCGGCGACCGTCAGCGCTCCCGCACCCTGCTGCTGCCCACCGAGCTGCTCGCCCGCGCCACGTCCGGGCCCCCGCCCGAGCGCTAGGAGCTCACGCCCAGCGCCTCGAGGAAGCGCGCCGCCCAGCGCTCGACGTCGTGCTCGAGCACCTGCGCGTGCAGCAGGCCCATCCGCCGCCGGGCCTCCTCCGGGTCCTCCGAGGCCGCGGCGACGATCGCGTCGCCCACCGCGTGGATGTCGTGCGGGTTGACCAGGTACGAGCCGTCGCCCAGCTCGTCGGCCGCGCCGGTGAACTCCGAGAGCACCAGCGCCCCGCCGCCGTCGGACCGCGACGCGACGTACTCCTTGGCCACGAGGTTCATGCCGTCGCGGTAGGGCGTCACGAGCATGACGTCGGCGCAGCGGTAGAACGAGACGAGCTCCTCGCGCGGGACCCCCTGGTGCACGTAGTGGATCACCGGCCGGCCGATCGACGCGTACTCGCCGTTGATGCGGCCCACGCTCAGCTCGATCTTGTCGCGCATCTCGGCGTAGTGCTCGACGCGCTCGCGGCTGGGCGTCGCCACCTGGACCAGCACCGTCTCGGCGGGGTCGAGCTTCCCGTCGCGCAGGGCCTCCGCGAACGCCTCCAGGCGGACGTCGATGCCCTTGGTGTAGTCGAGACGGTCGACGCCCAGCAGCACGGTGCGCGGGTCGCCGAGCTCGTGGCGCAGGGCCTCGGCGCGCTCGGCCGTCTCCGGGTCGCGAGCCATCTCGTCGAGCTGGGGCGCGTCCACCGAGATCGGGTAGGCGGCGACGCTGACGGAGCGGCCGTCCGGCGCGGTGAGGTGGTCCCCGCCGCCCCCGGGGTCGGCCTCGGCGTCGGTGAGCCGGGTGGCGACGCGACGGAAGTTCCCGGCGCCGCCCGCGGTCTGGAAGCCGACGACGTCGGCACCCAGCAGCCCCTCCACCACCGCGTCCCGCCACGGCAGCTGGGCGAAGAGCTCGGGGGGAGGGAACGGGATGTGGAGGAAGAACCCGATGTGCAGGTCCGGTCGGCGTTCGCGCAGCAGGTGGGGGACCAGCTGGAGCTGGTAGTCCTGCACCCAGACCGTCGCCCCCTGCGCCGCCGACCGCGCCGCGGCGTCCGCGAAGCGCTCGTTGACCCGCCGGTAGGCCTCCCACCAGGTCCGTTCGAAGCGAGGCGTCGCGACGACGTCGTGGTAGAGCGGCCAGAGCGTCGCGTTGGCGAAGCCCTCGTAGTACTCGGCGACCTCGTCGGCGCTGATCCGCACCGGCCGGATCGCCAGGCCGTCGTCGTCGAACGGCTCCGCCTCGACGTCCGGCCGCCCGGGCCAGCCGACCCAGGCGCCCTTCCGTGCGCGCAGGGTCGGCTCGAGGGCGGTCACGAGCCCGCCCGGGCTGCGCTGCCAGCCGCCGTCCTCGTCGATGCCGAGGGGAAGGCGGTTGGCGACGACCACCAGGTCAGAAGACCCGTGGGCGTCCTCGGCGTGCGTCACGTTCTCTGTCCTCCGCGGTCTCTCCGGGCAGCACACGGCGGAGCAGCCGTTGCAGCGGCCAGCCGATCTGCTCCCCCACCGAGACCCCGGCCGCGAGAGCGAGACCGAAGGTCAGGGCGAGCAGGATCGTCACCGCGCCCACGGCCACACCGCCGTACGCGAGCTGCGAGAACCCGCGGTACATCGTGAGGCCGGGCAGGAGCGGCGTGATCCCGGCGATCACCAGCACCAACGGGGGTGTACCCAATGAGCGGGGCAGGACCATCGCGACGAGCCCGAGTGCGGCCGCCGCGAGCGCCGCGGCCACGACCTCACCGGCGCCGAGGATCCCGAGCAGGCCGTAGCCGGCCCACGCGACCGCGCCCGCGAGCGCCGCGAGCGGCAGCGAGCGCCACGGCGCGTAGGCCGAGAGGGCGAACAGCATCCCGGCCGCCGCGGCGGCGAGCAGCGAGATCGGGTGCAGCGACGGCGCCGGGCTCTGCGGCACCACGGCCGCGTAGGCGCCCGCGTCGGTGCCGAGGACCGTGGCGACGAGCTTGATGCTCACGACGACGCCGACCAGCAGCCCCGCCGACGCGAGCACGACCTCGACCGCACGCCCCGCCGCCGTGAGCGGGAAGCCGGAGATCGCGTCCTGCACCAGGCCGACCAGCGACAGGCCCGAGAGCAGCACGACGATGCCGGCGGCGATGACGAACGCGGGGGAGTCCTCGAGCGTCCCGGTCCACGCCAGCGTCGTCGCGCTGAGCGTGACGACGGCCGCGCCCACCATCTGCTGGAAGAACATCGGGACCCCGTGCTTGCGCAGCCAGCGCGCCGTGGTCCAGATGACCCCGGTGGCCAGCGCGGCGAGCACCGCGACGAGAAGGCCGCCGCCGATGAGCAAGGCGACCGCGCCGGCGAACAGCGACCGCGCGAGCCCGGCGACGAACCGCGGGTAGGGGTGCGGCCCGTCGACGGCGGTGCCGAGTCGGGTGAACGCCTCCTCGACGCTCAGCGGCTCCTCGCGGTCGACGATCTCGGAGATGATCGCGTCGACGTCGGCGAGACGCGTGTAGTCCTGCGTCCGGTAGCGGACGTTGCGCATCGTCGTCACCGGGCCGGCCTCGTTGCCCCGGTGGCAGCACATGGTGATCGTCGAGAACGCGATGTCGACGTCGCACGTCGGCAGGCCGTACGTCCTCGCGATGGCCAGCATCGTGTCGTGCGCGACGGCCGCGCCCGCCCCGGTGGCGAGCTGCACCTCGCCGATGCGCAGCGCGAGGTCGAGCACGCGCAGTACGAGCGTGTCGTCGGCGACCTGCGGCCCCGGCACGGCCGGGAGCAGCGTGTCGCGCATCGTCGGCGCGTCGATCGCGCGACGAAGATCGGGTGTGACCGGGAACTGTCGGCGGAGCGAGCCTCGTGCTCGCTGGGCCACCCCCACGGGCTGACCGTCCTCTCCCTGCTCGCCGGCGTGCTCACGCTGATGACGGGGCACTCCGGGAAACTTCATCCAGCACCTGCCCAGACGTGTGGGAGCCGATCGACGTTGCCCCGGTGGCGCGTGTGACGCCCCACCCCGGACAGGGGACGGGGCCGCCCCGGCTCGGCCGCCACCCCCGC
This sequence comes from Actinomycetospora sp. NBC_00405, assembly GCF_036044095.1. Lineage (NCBI taxonomy): Bacteria > Bacillati > Actinomycetota > Actinomycetes > Pseudonocardiales > Pseudonocardiaceae > Actinomycetospora > Actinomycetospora sp. NBC_00405. Next base: position 3,256,693 of record NZ_CP107938.1, on the reverse strand, counting down.
GCGACGACACTAGCCACCGCGGTGCCGGGCGGGGGCTGCCCGCCCGCAGCCGCCTCGTACCATGGCGCCCGTGCCGGCGTAGCTCAATCGGCAGAGCACTCGCCTTGTAAGCGAAAGGTCCGGGGTTCGATTCCCCGCGCCGGCTCCATCTTCACTGGTCGCGCTGGTTGCCAGATGTTCTCCGCAGTGATCAACCCACGTCTTACTCACCGAATTCCTCCTCGTCGTGCCAGGCGTCGAGGGCAGCGGCAGCGCCGGGGTTGGCGATCCGTCGGCCCAGATAGTGGTTCTGGGTCATCGAGACGTGGGCGTGCCCGAGCTGGTCGGCAATCGCGCGGGGCGTCTGGCCGGCGGTGTCGAGGATCGTGGCGCAAGTTCGGCGGAACACGTGCGACGTGACCCAGGCGAAGCCGTCGCTTCCTCGTGCCTCGCGGAACGCCCGGCGGGTGTTGGACGGGTCGCGCCACCCGCCGAGGGTGTCCGGGAACACCGGTCCGTCGACATCGCCCGCTCGATGGCGCCTCCCCAGCATCGAGCGCAGAAACCCAGGCAGGATCAGGAGCCGCTCGCCTGTCTCGGTCTTGGTGCTCTTGCGAACCAGGCCGACACCCGTGACGCGGATCAGGGTGTGCCCGACGTCGACGGTTCCGGCGTCGAGGTCAACCTCCGACCAGTCCACGGCCAGCGCCTCACCGATGCGGACTCCGGTCCCGATCATGAACAGGCACAGGTCCGGGAGGTCCTTCTCGACCGCCGTCTCGTCAGCCTTGAGCTGCGCGATCCAGGCACGGCACTCGTCGAAGGTGAACGCCCGCGTCGCCTTACGCCGACTCGTGTTGATGCGGCTGACATCTCGCACAGGGTTCGAGGGGATCGCCCCGTGCCGCACGGCGACCCCGAGCACGCCCGAGAGCACAGTCCTCGTGAGCTTCGCGGCGGCTGGACCTCGCTGAGTCCGAACGGCCTGGATGAACGCGTCGAGGACGGGAACGGTGGCCTCCCGGAGCCTCAGCTCACCGACGCCGGGAAGGATGATCCGGTCGAGCTGGCGGCGATAGTGCTCGGCTGTGCTCGGCGAACGGTCGCCTTCTTCCGCCGCGGCCTCGATCTTCGTCAACCACTCAGGAACGATCTCGCGAATGCGGGTGTCCCCGGTGACGCCGGTGCCGGTCCGCGCCCGGTCCTTCAGCGCCGCCTTGAGGTTGTCCCTGGCCTTGGTCTTGCTGGCGCCGCGTCGCTCGACCTGGCGGGCCTGGCCGTCCAGGTCGCGGAACAGCGCGCGTGCGACGTAGTTGCCAGGCTCGCCGCGGACGGTGATCTGGCCGTAGCTCCCGATCGGGATTGCGGGTCGTGGCATAGCGGATTAGCCCCGCTCGGTGTCGTCGAGGCCGTCGAACCACGCCCGGACCTCGGCGGGGTCGTAGCGCAGGTACCGGCCCACGCGTCGGCCGCGAGGGCCGTACTTGGTGTAGCGCCACTGGTAGATCGTCCGAAGCGGCACACAGAGGAAGGTCGCGACGTCCTGGGCGCCCCAGAGGCGTTCGGGGCGGCCGGACCGTGGCTCGGCGATCAGTCGCTCACCAATTGGCCTGACGACGTCGTAGGTGGTCATGGCTCAGTCCTTCGGAAGGTGGTGGCCGAGGTGGCCGAGGTGGACATGGGCGTGGTCGAGGTGGTCGGCGAGGTCGTCGACCAGGGCGCGCGCATCAATGAGGTGGCCGTGGGCCTGACCGAGCGCTCCTGCCGGGTCGGCGCCGCGGTCGTCGTAGTGCTCGGCGGGGTCGACCCGGCGGAGCCCTCTGCTCAGGAAGTCGAGGAGCTGGGGGGCCCGGTGGACGAGCTCGGCAAGCGAGCCGACGACCGCGTACGCGTCGGGGCCGGTGACGGGTCCGAGCGACGCGTGGTTGGCCGCCCGGACGGCCTCGGAGGCTCGCTCGACGTGCTGGGCGAGGCTGGTGTCCATCAGGTGGCTCCAGAGCTGGAATGAGTGAGGGCGTCGCCGATACCGCCGGCGATGGCGGCCAGGACGTGGCCAGCGCCGGTGACGACGCCGGGAGCGACGACGGCGAGCAGGGCGACGGTGACGACGCCGAGCACCACGGCGGCCCCGACAGCCCGGATCTGGGCAGCGATCACCGTGAGTAGGGCGGTGATGATGACGGCGGCGATCACGGCTTGCTCCAATCGGTGTCGAGGCGGTCCAGGCGCACAGCCGCGACGTGGTGGAGCTCGCGGCGCGCGGAGCTGGGAACGGCCGAGAGCTGGCGCTGGCGGTGGGCTTCGAGGGCGCGATCGGTGGCGGCGGTGAAGGCCTCCACGACCGGTGCCTCGCGGAGGGCGCGGCGGCGAGCGAGCAGGACCCAGCCGGCGGCAGTGAGTGCGCCGGCGACGAGGACGATGGCGACGGCCCAGCCGACGATGCGGTTGGCTTCCGCCGCGGTGGCGGCGACGCCGCGAAGTCCGGCGTCCAGGGCGCGGTAGCCCCCGGCGGCGAGCAGGACGACGCCGACCAGGCCGACGAGCGCCCCGAGCATCGAGCCGCCGCGTCCGGCGTCACCGGTGGTGCGGATGATGTTGATCAGGCCGATCTGTCTCATGCCGCCTGCCTTCCCGAGGTGGAGCCGCCGGAGCGCTTGTTACGGGTGGCGAGCGGGGGGACCTCGACCTGCTCGGGGGCCGGGTACTCGGCGGCCAGGTAGGACAGCTCGGCGTCGGAGACCCAGTCGGCGCGCACCTTGATGGACTGGCGCTTGCCGCCGTCCTCGTCGATGACGAAGCCCATGCCGGGGCAGGCTTCGGGGATGGCGTCGCAGCGGGCGCCGCGGTCGTAGGCGGAGTCGGAGAGCACCATGCGGGTCTCGACGTCGGAGTCGAGCCGCAGCGCGACGCGGTAGCCGAACATGTCGCGGAACGAGAGGACTTCCTTGCGGGGGTCCTGCACGCAGCCGATGACCACGACGCCGGGGGCGCGGCCCTGGGAGAGCATCCGGCGCACCGCGGCGTTGGCCCGGTCCTTGAGGTCGCGGTTGGCGATGTAGGTGGTCAGCGCGAGGAGCTCATCGACGAGGATGACGTAGAGCGGGTAGTCGCCGAACATCCGCGCGAGCAGCTTGCGGACGTTGCCGCCGAGCGCTTCGGCTCGTTGGCGCATGAGGTCTGAGGCGAATTCCAGGGCGGCCACGAGGTGTTCGTCGTCGCCGTAGGCGAGCATGTAGAACAGCTCGGAGACCATGCGGTACTCCATGCCGCCCTTAGGGTCGATCCCGACCAGGCGCACCTTCCCGTCCCGGATCGCGGGCGCCAGCGCGCGGATGATCGCCGCGACGAGCCCGGACTTGCCGGCGCCGGTCAGCCCAGCGATGAGGACGTGGGTGCCCACGAGGCGCAGCCACCAGGGTTCGCCGTCCTCACGGCGCCCGACCCGCAGCCAGCGGAGGTCCTCAGTGGCCAGGGGCTCGTCGTCGGCTTCCTCGGCGAGGACGTCGCGGTAGACCACGCGCAGCAGGACCCAGCCTTCGCGCGAGGGGTGGGCGAGGACGCGGACCTCGAGGGCACACCACTCGCAGGCCAGGGCGTCGGCCTGGCGAGCGATGATGCCGGGGGTGACGCCGGCGCAGAGCTGGACGTGGAGCTGGTCGACATGCTCGCCCAGGGACACCCACAGCAGGCGGGGGACGATGACGCGGTGGGAGGCGTCGGTGGCCTTGACCCCGGTCGCGGCGCACACGTCGTCCCAGGACCACCGGTAGCGGGTCCGGCGGGCAAAGCGCCGAAGCCGCGAGGACACTCGCGACTCCCAGGAGGCGGGAGAGGACCGCGACCACAGCCGTGCGACGAGCGCCCCGACCAGTGCCACGACGAGCAGCCCCCACGGCCCGAGCGCGAGCCATGCCAGCGCGGCAACGGTCAGGGCGCCGCCGAGGGCGGGGACGTAGAGGCAGCCCCAGACGGTCATGACGGTCAGCCAGCCGGCCCACCAGCCGGCGGTGAGGCTCCAGCGGATGAGCCGGGAACGCTCGTGGAGGCGCTCCATGCGCATGACATCAGCGCGGGTGCGGATGGTCTGGCCGCGCCACAGCCGCGCGGTGCTGATCTCTCTCATCGGGCACGCCCCCCGAGCCCGCCGCGGGTGATGCGGTCCTTGGGGGTGTGGTTGGCGAACTTGCCGCCCTTGCCGTTACAGGCCCCGCACTTGCCGTAGGAGCGCTCCCAGCCGCGGGAGGTCCAGGTGCGCTGGGCGCAGGAGCCGGAGCCCTGGCAGGCGGTGCAGAAGTGGTAGCCGCCGGTCGTGAGGCCGCTGGCGCGCATCGGTCGAGCCATGATCAGAAACCCCTTCCGGAGTGGGAGGAACGGTGAGACCGGCGGGTCTGGCGACGGCGGCGGACCTGTGCTGAGGGCGAGCCGGCGACCTGGACCTCGGTCACCTCCCAGGTCGAGGAGCCGCAGGCCGGACAGACCTCGATCGACAGGGCAATCACGAGCCGGCCGTTGCGTTCGACGGGTGCGGGGGTCCACTGCGCGAGGCAGTCCCCGTCGCGGCAGGTCAGGACCAGCACGTCGAGCGCGGCCGAGGTGTCGACGTGCATGGAGGCCGTGGCGAGTGAGAAGCCGGGCGTCCCGGGGCAGGGCAGTTGGGTCATCACGCGGCCCTCCGCTCGGAGCAGGCCGGGCACAGTTCGCCGTCCACCGCGGGCATCGGGAACAGCAGCGCGCAGGCCGGACACGACGCCGCGTCGCCGAACGAGGCGGAGGCGCCGGCCAGCCGCAGCCGGCGCATCAACCGGCGCTCACCGGGGATGGTGGCGGCCCATACGCCGTGGTCCTTGCCGGAGTCGAGCGCCCAGGCGAGGCACTCGCGCTGCACCGGGCAGAACCGGCAGACCTGGCGGGCGGCGGCCACCTGCTGCTGCACGGACGGGGTGTCGTCGAGGTCCTGGCCGTCGTTGGGTGGGAAGAACAGCTCTGGATCGTGATTGCGGCAGGTGCCGCGGCTCTGCCAGCGCATCACGCGGCCTCGCCCTCGGCGGTGCGCCGGCCCTGGCGCTGCGGGCCGGCCACGGGACGGATGGCTTCGGCGGAGAAGCTGACCTCGACGCCCTTGCCGCCGTTCCTTGCGGGCTTGACCCGGACCCAGAGCCCGTCCAGCTCGACCGGCGAGTAGGGCGCGAGCTCCGGGGCCTCGTGGGACACGACCCGGATCCCATGCAGCTCGTGGCGCCCGTCGCGGCCGGTCGGGAGCATGACGTCGTAGATGCGCACCGGGGCCCCGGTGGCCTCGTCGATCAGCGGCTGGCCCGAGGACCGGCGGCCGGTCGGGGTGTCCTCCCAGCGCTCCATGGTGGCGCCGTGGCCGGTGGCGATGACGTCGAGCCGGCTCGTGTCGATCGGTGCGGAGATGTCGTAGGGCATTTCGTTCGTCTCCTGGTGTCGGCGGCGTGGCCGCTTGTGCGGTGCCTCACCAGGAGACGGCGAGTGCGGGGGACACCAGCACCACCAAGAAGGGACGTGACAGGACGTCCTGAGCCGCCTAGAGTGTCCCCATGGGCGGAGAGAACGTCCCGAGGAGTCCCCCCATGGCGACCAACCAGCGTCTCCGCGGTTCGATCGTTTCCGCTGGTCTGCGGCCTGCTGAGCTGGCCGAACGGATCGGTGTGGACGCGAAGACGGTGGAGCGCTGGATCACGAAGGGACGTCTCCCGCACCGGACGCATCGACTTGCTGTTGCGTCCGCGCTCGGCGTGGACGAGGCCTACATCTGGCCCGAGGTCGTCGATTCGCCAGCCACTCAGTCAGCCAGCGTCGCCGAGCTCCTGGCGCTTCACCCGACCCGCGCCGCCATGCCTAGCGACACCTGGACTCAGTTGATGACTGGTGCTGGTGAAGCGATCGATGTGCTCGTGTACGCCGGTTCGTTCCTGTTCGAGCAGTACGACTTCGCAGCGACGATCGCTCAAAAGGCGGCTCAGGGCGTTCGAGTTCGGATTCTGCTCGGCGACGAGACGGCGCCCGCGGTGGCACTTCGCGCGGAGGAGGAGGGCACCACTGGGGGCCTGCAGGGGCGCATCCAGCTCCACCGCCGCTATCTCCGTCAGGTGCACGGCGTGCGGGGGATCGAGGTCCGAACGCACGGGACGACCCTCTACAACAGCCTGTACCGCTTCGACCAAGACATGCTGGTCAACGGTCACGCGTACGGCGCCCCGGCCAACGAGTCGCCGATCCTCCACCTGCGGCGCGTGCCCGGCGGCCGCATGTGGGACCACTACATGCGTTCGTTCGAGGAGGTGTGGAGACGGGCGATCCCGGAGGCGGATGGTCTCTTCAACCGCCCAGACAGTTCGGCACCCCCATTCGCCCCGGAGCTCGCGGCAGCACCTCAACAGCGTGCGGAACCGTCCTGAGGTTCACCGACGCCGCGGTGCCCTGCGGGTGGGGAGAGCGGCGGAGCTGTCGCACCTCTAGGGTCCCCTCATGGCGAGTGAGACCCCCGAGTTCCAGCGTGAGCGCCGCTTGACTACCACCTATTCCGGATGGACTAGTGGAGCAGACTCGGAGGCCGGCGAATTCGTTCGTGAAGCATTAATAGTTCTCGATACTAACGTGTTGCTAGCGCTTTACGAGGCAAGCCCGGACGCCCGTGACCAGATACTTGGAGTACTTCGAGCGGCTGTCGAGCGAATCTGGGTGCCGCACAACGCTGCAGTTGAGTTCAGTAGAAATAGAGAAAGAGTGGTGTTAGACCGGGTACGCCACTTCGACAGGGTGAAGTCGACGCTCAAGAAGGCGCCAGAGTCCGCCGTGGCCATACTCGAGAAGGCTCTTTCCGACCTAGTCGCTCTTCGCGATAAGAGTCGTACTACTAGAGAGTGGAACCGCGAGGCGGTCAAGCTCGACAAGGAGAGCCTCGTCTCAAGGCTTGATGGCGTGATGGACGCCGCGATGTCAGAGGTCGAGAAGCTGGAGGCCGAGCATGATGTAACGCCAAGAAGTATTCGAGACGAGGACAAGGTCCTCGTGCAGCTTGACGAACTGCTCGCAGGTCGACTGGGACGACCTCCGAGTTCAGAGGAACTCGAGAAGCGAGTTAGGCACGTAATCGACTTCCGCTACCCGAACATGATCCCGCCTGGATACCTGGACGCGGGAAAGGAGCGAGAGCTTGAGGCTGCGGGGGACTTTCTCGTCTGGCGAGAGTTGCTGGACGAGCTGAATAGCCGCAGCATTCGAATCACGCGTGTCCTGGTCGTAACGAGCGACCTCAAAGAGGACTGGTGGCTTCTCGACAAGAATAGGAATCCCGTTCGCGCCCGCCCGGAGCTTGTACAAGAGATGCAGGAGGAGGCCGGCGCCAAGCTCATGCTTCGCTCTCTCTCGGCGTTTCTCTCCGACGCGCGTACATATCTCTCCGTTGATGTATCCGACAGCACAGTTCAGCAAGTACAAGACGCCGAAGAAGAAGCAGCCGCCGCGGTGGAAGGTGAAGGGCAGTCCGTCAGTCTGCTCGAGCTCCCGCCGGGCGAACTCGAGGCTCTCGTCTACGAGCTCTTCATTGCCATGGGCTACGAGACTGCGTGGCCCGATATCATAGATCGTCGGGGCCGGAGATTCGACTTCGTCGCCACAGACGCCACCACTCTCATGCCCTTGCGCTTCGGAGTCGAATGCAAGAAGTCTCGGCATCCAGTCCGCGCAGAGCTCGTCCATAATGTGGTGGGAATGCTATTGGCCGACACGGACGTTGATGGAGTGGCTCTTGTTAGTACAAGCAGCTTCACGACCATGGCGCGTGAAGCTGCCAGAGGGCAGCAGATCAGATTGATTGACGGTCGGGAACTGGTCGATTTGATCCGAGAGCATCTCGGGATCGAAGCGAGTGCGGTACCCCCTGATGAGGCGTCACTCTTCTAGATGACATCGCTCGGCGGGCGCGGATTGTCCATCCGACCTTTCATATGCCATCGTGATGACGCAAGAGAGCTCGTCAAAGAGGGAGCCAAGTGACCGATCCGGACTGGCGGGCAGAGCTCGACGACCTTCTCGAACTCGACGAGGGCGCTACTCGCCAAGCGCGCGCCCGCCGAGGTCGCAGGTTCGAGGGCGTGCTCCGGGGACTGCTTGAAGACGAACGACTCGCTCCTCGAACGAGCTATCGGCCTCGAGGGGAGGAGATCGACGGCTCCTTCGTGCTCAACGGTCGTACGATGCTCGTGGAAGCGAAGTGGACGGGAGAACCGGTTCCAGCCTCTACTTTGTACCAATTTCGTGGGAAGCTCGACGGCAAGCTAGTCGGGACTATCGGGGTCTTCATAAGCATGGGCGGCTACTCGCAGGATGCAGCGGACGCGCTGATCGCGGGGAAGACTCTCAATATTCTTCTCGTGATTCGCGAGGAAATCGAAGCGGTCCACCGTGGCGATCTCTACTTCGCCGATATGATAGAAGCAAAGCTCAGAGGTGCGACAGAACAGGGCACCCCGTTCTTTCCTGTTCTCGCCCGCCCTATGCGAGCCCCGGCGGTGGAGCCGCTACGGCTTATCGTGGTTGAAGGCGACTCGGACATGTATCTACTTTCTTCACTGCTGCGCGGGGCGCGCGAGAAGTTCAACGACGTACAATTCCTCATTGCATTCGGTCGACAGAACCTCCCAAAGGTTGCCGAAGCATTTAGCGCGAATTCCAACTACGACATCACCGATGTTCTGATTGTTGCTGACAGCAACGGTAATGAGGTACAAGCTCGCGACGAGATTCTCGCAGCGAGCGACGGCAGCCTCGGTCGCGACTCAATCGTCATAATGCATCCCAATCTAGAAACGCTTCTCGGTCTCGATCGCCGCTGGATGCTAGATATGTTGACCGAAGAAGGGGGGATTGACAACCTGGATGACGACAGGCTGTGGCGTCGCGCTGAGAACACGCCCGATCTCCAGAGGTTGCTACGAAAACTTGGTGCGACCCGAGGGTCCGGAGGAAGATACTGACCGTCTCGCTCGGCGGAGCTCGGGGCAGCGCCGAGTCTTACATCGCGGAGGAGACCAACCCGATGGCCCGTATCGACTACTACGACGACCCTGAAGCGCCTCAGGCAAATAGCTTGGTGCCGTCGGTCACCGCCGCGGTGCGGAACGATGAGGGCCAGCTCCTCCTCATACACAAGATCGATAATGATCGGTGGGCACTTCCCGGAGGTGCAATGAATCTGGGGGAGTCGATCGCCGAAGCCGCGGTGCGTGAGGTCGAGGAGGAGACTGGCGTTCGCGTCGAAGTCACAGGTCTCGTTGGGATCTACACCGACCCCAACCATGTCATGGCTTACGACGACGGAGAGGTTCGGCAAGAGTTCTCCGTGTGCTTTCACGCGCGCGTGATCACTGGAGCGCCGCGTCAGGACAACGTCGAGACGAAGGCGGCGAAGTGGGTGGACGTCACCGACGTCCCTGCGCTCGACATCCATCCCTCGATGCGCCGGCGCATCGACGCGGCACTCAGGGCGAATAGCGGACCCGAGATCAGCTAAGCAGCCGCGAGGCGGCTGTTGGTGCGATCGATGGCGGCCTCGATCGACGGCTGCGATCGAGACATGGCACGCCCGACGATTGAGTCTCTACCGTAGCGGTCGAGAATCTCGGAGAGGCGCTCGGCGTACTCGAGCCCCTCGCCCCGTGGTCCGGTCGTCATGTCCGCCGTCCACAGGGCGTCTGGCACCGGTCCTTCCTCGCGCGGCCACTCCGCAAGATCGGCCTCAAGACCACGCTCGGCGGCTTCGAACGTCGCGGCCGAGTGGTGGGCGACGAGACCGCACAGCCGCGGTGACTGGCCCTTGGCGGCGAGAAATCGAGCACCGTCGATCGGGTGGAAGCCGGTCTGCACCAGGTCGGGCGCGTATCCGAGGTCGTGCCACCACGCCGCGACGACGAGCAGCTCCCTGTCCTCGGCAGGGACGGCACCCGCCAGCTCCTCGGCGCGGGCCGCGACCTTCACGGTGTGCCGATAGCGGTTGCCAAGCGGTGCGAGTAGTTCACGGGCCAGAGCAGCGGCCAAGTCGCGACCAGTGGTCAGCCGCCCTGCGCCCTTCTCAAGGCCGTGCTCGCTTCGATCGCCCGCGCCGGTCGCCACGCTGCCCACGGTAGTCGCCTGCTCAGGCCTCACTCCGCGGTCGCTGGCCAGCATCCGTAGGCCTAGCGCAGGCCCAGGGACAACGCGTCCGATGACGAGGAAGGCGCCGCTGACGGCGTTCTGTAGCGGGCGACGTGGCGGCGGCAGCGCCGACGGGCCAGGAGACCGGCGATGGGCAGCCGGTGAACCACGGGCTGTAGATGGCGCGAACCTCCCGGCGGGACCGCTCCGTTAGGTTGATCAGGTATGCGACGAAGGGGATTCGATCTATGGCTACGGTGGCCCCGTTCTCTGAGTTCTTGGCACGCGTCCAGCAGATTAGGTCGACCGGCACGTCTACCGCAGAGCTTTCTTACTATCCGGCGGTCGAGGCCCTCCTAGCGAGCGTTGGCAGCCTCGGCGGCAGCGGCATCGTCGCTATACAGCATCCGCATGCCGAACAAGGGCAGTCGGCGGACCTCGGTCTTTTCGGGCGACACCAATTGGTCACCGGCGCGATCATCGACGGAAACGCCTGGAGTCGACAGCTGCCCGAGCATGGCGTCGTCGAGGTGAAATCTCCAGCAGAGCCAATCGACCAAACGACCTCTTCCGACCAGGTCGCACGATACACGCGCCACTACGGCAAGACCATTGTTACGAATCTGCGTAGCTGGCGGACCGTTTCGCTGGACGAGGATGGCCGCAGTCTCAAGGTCGACGAAGGTATTGACCTCGTTCCCTCAGAAGCTGCATTTTGGAAGGTGGTCGAGGACAATCCTGGGCAGCAGTCGCCCCAGAAACTCCTTGACTACTTGCGTGTGGCGATCCAGCAGGGCGCCCCGATCCCAAACGCCCGTGCTCTCGCGAAGATTCTTGCTACTCATGCGCGTCGGGCGCTGCATAAAGTGGAGGAGGGTCATCCTGCTGCGCTCGATCCTCTTCGGAAACAACTTGAGAGCAGTCTTGGAGTAACGTTCGACGACGAAGACGCCGTGCACTTCTTCCGGTCCGGCTTAATCCAAACGCTGTTCTACGGCCTATTTGCGACCTGGGTGCTCACCGCGAGAGAGGGCTCTGCCGCAACGTTCAACTGGCGTACAGTCTCGTATGACTTGAAGTTGCCGCCGATCATTAAGACGTTGTTCGAACAGTACGCCCTACCTAGCAACGTTCATGACTTGAGAATCACGCCTGATCTTGATCTAGCTGCTGATGCTCTTGGGCGAGTTGTTAGAGACGTGTTCTTCGCGCAGTTCGAGCGAGGGAGTGCGGTCGAATACTTCTACGAGCCGTTTTTGGACGCGTACGACCCCGAGCTGCGGGCCGATCTCGGAGTCTGGTACACGCCACGCCCGGTGGTCGATTACATCGTTGAGGAAGTGGACCGTCGTCTCCGCGAAGACTTCGGACTCGAGCGCGGCCTCGCCGATGAAGCCGTAGTGGTCCTCGATCCGGCCACTGGCACGGGGGCGTTCTTGTCTGCTTGCGTTCGCCGGATTGCAAAGACTTTACTCGGGTGCGACGTAGAAGACGGGTCTGAACCTGATTACGACGCGGTCGACGGCTTGGCCGCCGCAGAGGTTCGAGAAGCAGTCACTTCCCGCCTCTTTGGTTTCGAATTGCTGCCGGCTCCTTTCGTAATCGCGCACCTCCGGCTTAGCCTCCAGCTTCAGCAGCTCGGAGTTCCTCTGGCGAGTGGGTCTCGTTCGGGAGTATTTCTTACCAATTCTCTGACAGGCTGGAGTTCCACCGACGATAACGAAGCGACCCTGTTCGCAGCGCTCGAACAAGAGCGGGAGGCGGCAGCAGCTGTCAAGCAGGACAAGCAGGTGCTCGTCGTACTCGGCAACCCTCCGTACAATGCGTTTGCGGGGATTGCCTCGTCGTCTGAGGAATCGGAACTTATCGCCCCCTACAAGCAGGGCATCACGGGTCGAAATTCGCTCGACGACTTGTACGTGAGATTCATCAGGGTCGCTGAGCGCAGAATAGCCGAGATGACAGGACGAGGTGTCGTCGCCTACATTAGCAATCGATCTTTTCTCAAGCGGCCCTCCTTCCATGTCATGCGCCGGCATCTTCTCCGATCGTTCGATTCAATCGACGTAGTGGACCTGAACGGGGATCGCGACGAGACTGGAAAGCGCACCCCTCAGGGCCGGCCCGACCCCAGCATCTTTACTTCCGGTAGTGCGGACGGCATCGCAGAGGGAACGGCCATAACTGTCATGGTCCGGAAGTCCGATGGCGAGATGAAGGAGACGTTGGCGTCGGCGACCTACCGCGCCTTGTGGGGGCGAACGAAAGCGCAGGACCTCTTGCGTCTCCACGATGGCGAGCTACCCGAGGACCCTGAGAGTGACCTCGACAAAACGACCGTCGTGCCAAGCAGGGATAACTTCTTCGCACTCCAACCCGTACAAGCCGGGGAATCCTACTATTCGTGGACGTCCTTGCCTGATTTGGCTGAGCGACCTCCGGAGTACGGCTTGCACGAGGCAAGAGGCGGAGGCCTTATCGACGTGAGCTATGACGCGTTGTCGGATCGTATGAGGGACTTCCTTGATCCGGATAAAGAGGTCAGTGAGCTATCCGACTCCTGCGCACCTCTGATGGTTCCACGGAGCGGGTATAAACCTGACCGCGTCAGGCAGAAGCTGACCGGACAGAAGCCGGGTGGCACGGCGGCTAGCCGGCGTCCATTTGACTCTAGCAAAATTCGACGTTTCATGACTCGACCTTACGACCTCCGGTACGCGTATATCGAGCGCGATCATCGCCTTTGGGTTGCATCCCAACCGAGACTGGTAGAGGCGAGCGACGAAAACGCATGGTTCTTGTATGCGCTGCGTACTGTGGAGTCTGATCGGAACGGATTCCCGCTATTCGCAAGTAAGCACGTGGGGGACCAGCACACGCTGTACTACACCGCCTTCCTTTTGCCGACGCGCCTTCCTGCCGAGAGGGTGGACGAGGAACCCGCTCTCGCTCTCGATCTTGGCGCCGGCGCCGACGGCGGAGGCGTCCCGGCGCGGCCGAATCTATCGCCTCGCAGCAGAGAGTACCTTCGGAACCTCGGGCTCAACCCGGATGATCAAAACGACGCGGACCTTCTATTCCTGCATGTTCTGGCTTTCACGGGTGCGCCGATGTATAGGGAGCAACATAAAGACGCGCTTACTCAGGCCTATCCTAGAGTTCTACTTCCGGCTTCACTTGACGCGCTTAGGAGATCGGCAGCTCTCGGGGCGAAGATGAAGGGGCTCTTTGACGAAGACCAGCCGGTGCCTTCGGGTCCGCTCCTCGGTCGGTTGGGCAACATCCGACGGTCGGACGGCCAGGCGGTCGATCCGAACGCTGGTGACCTGGCAGTCGACGTCACCTGGGGTGCGATGCAACAAGGTGCAGTCATGCCGCGAGCTGGAAAGATCGATGTCGAGGATTGGTCGGACGCCGATTCGGTCGCGGCTACTGACGAGGCTGTTGAAATGAGCTCTGAGGACGTCAAGGGCCTCGTCGGGCCAGAGATGGTCTCAATCCACCTAAATGAGCACGTGCAGGTTTGCCGTGTGCCGATGAAGGTGTGGCAAGCTCACATTGGAGGAAAGCAGGTGATCAAGAAGTGGCTGTCCTACAGGACTAAGTCCGTGTGGGGACGTGATCTCGAGATCGCGGAGGCCCGGCACATCACCAGAATGACACGTTGCCTTACTGCATTGCTCTTGCTCGGCCCCCAGCTTGACGAGAGTTACGCAGCAGTTTTGGCGTCAGGGCCTGCCGGAACAGCTGGGATGTCAACTCCTAGCGCTTCGCCCTAATGGCACGTTGCGATGGTCGTTCGCGGGCAAGCGTGGTCGCTCTGCTTCGTCGATCCACGGGAGCGCCCGAGCCGCGAGCCAGTTGCGGGCAGCGTGCATACCGCCATCCTCGGCAACGGCCAGTAATTCGGGCGCGAGGCGGGCGTGCTCGACGTACTCCCACGCGTCCACCGACAGACCGAGGCGAGCTTCGGCCTCGAGGTCCTCAGCGGCCACGTCCTCGTCGGTAGCCACGGCGCCGAGGCCGGCGAGCTTCCGCAAGTCGCGCAAGCCCGTAGACCAGGTGAGCTGACGGCGGCCCTCACTGGCCTGCTCCCACGCCCACCACCGCGCCACGGCTGTTTCGTCGTAGGTATCGACCGCGTCGGCCAGGAGCTGCATAGGGGTCCTCCCGCCGGCGCGGCGGCCCTCCTTGCGGTGCGACCCGGTGACCTCGTGGGCGATCTTGGTGAAGTAGTCGGCGAGGTCTCCGTCGCCGAGCTGCACCCGGCGAAGGTCCCACCCGTGTTCCTCGGAGGCGTCGAAGCCCTTCCGCTCCAACGTCGCCCGCCAGCGGGCGAACATGCGGGCGCCGACCGAACCGCCGACGAGATCGGCGGAGACCTGCGCGCCGAAGCACAGCAGGGCGTGGATGTGGACGTGCCATCCGTTGTCTCCATCGGTGACCTCCACGACCCGCGCCCAGCCCAGGAGCCCGCCGAACAGCTCCTGATCGGCCTGCCACGCCCCACCGGACGTAACCCGGGCCCAGGCGTCGGACAGCACGTCCCAGCAGCCGCGCGCCTGGCGCAAGGTGTTCTCCTCGATCGCCTCCGCCTCGGCCTCGCGCTCATCGAAGTCCCACTGATTCGCGTTGGCAGCCTCGTAGCCCGATCGGTTCTCCTGAAGGCCGTGCCGCGCAGTCGGGCCCGCTCCTCCGTGCTCAGTCCGAGCCGGTCCCCGCGGGCATGCGCATCGGCAGCGTCAGCAGGAAGGCGGAGCCACCGGCCTCGTCGACCGCCCGCATCACCTTGGACAGCTCGTCGGCGCGGCGGGTGGCGATCTTCGCGGCGCATTGCGGGCAGGCCCACACGGAGCCGCAGGACGCCAGACCGGAGTAGCCGGCCGATCGGGACCCATCGGCGTTCGTCGTGACCGCGAGCGTGATCCCGCCTTCGGGATCGAGGGATGTGCCGCAGTTCCGGACCCGCCGCAGAGTGGTGATGCCCCGAAGCTGCGACCGACGGGCCCACCGGCCTTCACGGCGATGCTGGGCCATCGCGACTCGCTCTGCAGGCGTGAGCCTTCCGTTCGGTCCCCGACGCGTCCGGGTCTTGTGAAGACCTGTTCGCCCATTACCGAGGTCCGGCCACTACGCGAAATTCGCGGCTGTCGGTGCGACCAAGCGACCTAGTCAGTCGCGGCTACAGATCGTCGTCTTCATCGTCGATGCCTTGATCGTACTCGATCAGTTCCTTGAACGCCGATTCACTTCCGTCTCCCCGGTCGGTCATGCTTCTACTTGGCCAACTGCGCAGGCAGCGGCCCCGCCACATGAATGGCGTGGGACCAAGATCAGCAATCTCGTATGACAAGGTGTCGTCAGACTCAACTCGAAAGCCCGCCCTCGCGTCCATCTGGGCCGCAAAAGAGAGCGCTTGGTCTCCGGACGCGGCGGCTTGGACTGCCGCGTGCTTTGAACGAGCGCTGGCCACCAAGAAGATGCACGGTGCCCCTACTACAACTTCCTGCACGTAGACCCAATTTCGTTTCCAAGTACCGAGACTTAGAAGTTCGCTGATCGAGTCCTCGACGGCAACGATGTTGTTGATGCGAGTACTATTTACATTCGCGGCGCGAAGTGCGAAGTCGCCCTCCCCGCCAAAACTCACCTCCAACTTGCCAGCTCCGGTGGCCGTGGCTGTGACGTCGGCCGATAGGCTGGCTGAAGTCTCCTTCACGCTGGTGCGTGCCGACTGAATCTTTAGCGACGGGCCTTCTTCCCGAGGCGAGCTTCGTTCGATCCTGATGCCAAGGTCTTCTAGTCGGGTCTTGAACAGGAAGCCTCGCTTATCGAAAACGCCAACGTCGCCGAGATCAACTTTGGCTCCTGGAGGCCAGATTGGCAACCTCCCTACGGCGCCTAGAACGTTGCGTGGGCAACCTCAAGAGCTTCGGACATGTCGTGCATCCCTTCGCCGTAGAATCATCTGCAAGTTCGGATTGCCGTAGTAGGAATAAAGCAGGCCGATGGGAGAGCTGTACTGCTCCATCAGCCGCGTTCTGGCAGTATGGAGAGCGCTTGCCGCGTCGGCACCCTCAAGCAGGTTATCGTAGAACTCCCGGGCCACGACAGGCGCAGTATCGTCGGGCACGTTGAGACTCGTGGCGATCACTGCTCGATTCCCATTCTCGAGAAGAATCTGTTTCAAGGACTGAAGCACGAAGGGGGTGAACGCTCCCCTGCAGGCGTTGAAGAAGACGAGGGGCCGGTCGAGGGCGCGACCTCCAGTCCCAATCCTGGCGAACAGCAGATCGTTGTTGAGGTCGCTGAGAGTTACACGATGCTCGTCACCGAAGTCCAACACGCTACTCGTCATGACTACTGCTGCGGCCGAAAGCTCTCGGAGATTCTCGGGCGCAGCGTGATGACACGAGATGTGCACTATCTGATCGGCCGGACCGTCCCGGTGGCGGGTCGGATTAGCAAGCTGTTCGGCGAGATCGAGGGTCTCTCCGGCGGCTGGGAGGGGTCCCAACACGCTGAATGGCCCACCGTGCTTGAAGTAGAGCTCCTCCAGCTTCGTGCCCCCTAAAGTCGGATTGCGAAAGAAGCGGATGGTCAGCGGCTCGCCACCAAGCAAATCAGAAGAGAGTGCTTGCGGTTCACCTACCTGTTCGATGTGGTGAGTGACTGTTGCCGAAAGGCCGAGGACTGTGACCCGTGCTTCGTCAACTGAAACGTCTTGGTCAACCGGGCCCAAGAATTCCCAGGGAATCCAATGATCCGAGAAATGACGGATGTCCACGGCGAGTGGCTGCTTAAGGAGCCACGCGGCGCGCATGATACTTTCGATCTCTTTGGTGAACGAGTAGACCTTATCGGTTTGGTCCGTGGTGCAAGCATTTAGGAAAATGAGCGCTTCCTGCCGGCCAGTCATCAAGAATTTCTGGCATTGGTCGTTGTCCACCTGGAGCGACGAAGGTCTAACGTCCTCGAGGCGGTCGCAGAAACGAGCCCTGGCGGCTTGCCATGTGTCTGGCTCCATCTTGTAGTTGAATCGAGAGAATCCTTCTACGCCCGTTATCGTTAAATGGTCGGAGTGTTGCTCAATCGTCACCGTATTGGACAACGTGCCAGCCGTTTCTCAGGGGGCATAGGGGGGCAACTTCAGCGGCACGGCCTGGACAAATTTCGTCGAGCTGTACACGGTAGCCCAGAGATTGTCTGTTCGACTCTCGGCACTCGCGCTTGTGACAGTGAACTCGGCGACTTCGCGCCCGCCTTCGGTGTCGATCTCCATCGTTACGTTTGTCGGTGCCACGAACAGGTCTCGGGTCGGGTCAACACGTATATCAAAAACAACAAACGAGCGGTCTCGACCTCCAATCAAGCGGAAAGCAGTGTCCTCTGTCTGTACCGCGATCTGCCAAGGCTCGGAACCAGTTTGCACGTGAAGGCGCACCTCCCACGTTTTCGAGTTCAGGGTAGCGACCTCAGTCTCAATTCTCCCCATCACGTTGGTTGGAGCCAGGTCCTCTGCTGTCCCCGAAATGGCCAACCGCCGGCTTCCGCGTTTGCTCGATTCATTGTCAGGTGAGGAGGATTGTGGGCGTATTGGAATTGGCGGCCTGGAGCGCTGAAGCTCGCGCGACAGTCTCGCGAGGCTGTTTGCGCGATCTCTTGGCGACCTTGTGTCGCGGCCGTAGGCGCTCAATAGTTGCGACGAATTACGGCGAATAAGAACTGCTTGGAGGCGTGTGATCGCCGCGCGCACTCGCACGCTCTGTCCGAGACAGCCAACAGCGTACAGTGCCTGGATCGCAAGGATTGTCCAGCTGAAGCTGTCCAGGGTTAAGTATGGGTATTCCTGGAAGACGGACCACGCAATCGATAGGGTCGAAATTCCAACTAGAGCTGCGCTTATCTCGAAAGACCGTCGCTGGAGCGATAGGGCGGCAAGCCGCTTCTCTTCTCCCTTGTTCAACAGCAGTCTAGTGTCGGGCCATAGAGCGGAAACCGAGAAGCCGTAGTCGTCGAGTATCCTAGATTCAACCTTCCCGGGCAAAGTCCATGCTACTGACTTCTCCTTCCTGTAGCTAGAGTCGACCACCGCTTCTTCGGAGTTGTCGTCTAAAGCTTCGGGCCCCGGATGTGGAGGTCGAGGTCGCCTCGGTGGAACGAATGCGATCGCGAACACCCCGAGAACCCGCCGAAGCAAAACCTGCAGGGGTGTCGAGACTTGAAAGATCGAGACTAGAGCAAAAGCAACGGAGATGGCCAGGAGTGCGTTGAGGATATAAGGGCCCCGGAGATACGGGAGGTAGGTGAATACGTAACCTATACATCCCGCGGTTACTAGCCATATGAGAAGCGTATTGAACCGCAGCCCGATGAGCCAGGTGGGCAGCAGGTCGCTGTCGAGGAGTTGTTCTCGTCGAGGCAAGGTGCTCCTTCGTGCAGCGGCGTGTCCAGTCGCCGACTCTATCGATGGCCAGGCCGCGTTCGTTTCAGCTCGCCTCAAGCTCACATCAGTACTCGTCGTGTCCCGACAGCCAACTCGCACCCGCGCGCTGCGAAGGTCGGGGCCCACCTGCCGAGCTCGCCGAGCTCGGAGAGGGGTAGGTGAACGCCGATGCGAGCCGTCACAGGTCCCGAGCGGTGTCCTTGAAGTGCTATCGAGTGCGAGACGCGGAGTACTTGCAACCACGACGAGAGCGTTCGGGTGCTCGTGGCGACGGGGGATTCGGTTTTGACGCCGTCTCGCCACCATGTGAGGCCCAACTCGGTCACCTCGACAGGGGCACGATAGAGGAAGCCGACGAGGCCGTGCTGAGCGGCGCGTTCCTCGTCGGTGAGGAGACCGCCTCGTGCTCTACTTCGGTGGTAGCTGGCGAGGGCGGAGGCGCGCTTGCGTTCGAGGCGGACGGTGCCGTCTGCGGGGGCGGGGTCGCCGCCGCAGTCCCAGCAGCTCTGCTGGCCCCTCTCGGCGTTCTTGCGTTGCACAGTACGAGTGTGACCGCACCCCGGGTAGGTGTGGGTGACGAGTCGGGTGGGGGCACCGACGCACTCGGGGCACGCGGCGATGTCGCCGTTCTTCCACTTGGGCATGGCTGTGCGGGTGGCGACCCTGTCTTGCCACTCGTGGCCCGCAGCGCACCGCCACCACACGACGCGCGGCGAGCTGGCCGGGATCGTGTCGGGCGTGCGATACCCCGGTTCCGAGGCGTTACGTTCGAGGTGCCATTGGGCGGCGACGGCAGGGAATTTGGCCGCGAGGGTGCGACTCTGATCGAGCTTGCGTGGCATGGGTCGGGACCTCCTTAAGCCGCCTGTAGGTGGTCGGTAGGTCGTGGTGGTGGATCAGCGCCGGCTCGCTTGTGGTGTAGCCGGGTGCCGTGGTCAGTGAGGTCAATGGCCAGGCCGCGGTCGTCGAACCACGAGACGATGCCCGGCATCCCGCCGACGCGGCCGGCGGCTTTGAGGGTGTCGAGCTCGTATGCAACGACGCGTCCGTAGTCGGCGGCGCTGAGGTAGGCGATGGTCTCGGTGCCTTGCTCTTCGGCGTCGGCGAGCTCTTGTTCAGTGACCTCGTCCTCGAGCAGTGGGCCGGGGACGCCGAGCTCGCGGGCCTTCTCGGCGAACCAGCCGCGCATCAGCGGCGGCCACTGGCACTGGCGAAACCGCATCTCGGTCGCGGTACGCGACCACTCGCTGATTAGCCTGGCGTCGGCCTCGGCAGCGTCGTAATCCCCCTCAGCGGCGGCGACGGCGCAGGTCTCCATGACCTCGAAGGGGGTGCGGTGGCGGCGGCCGGGTTCATCGCGGCCGTGCTTGAACACCGACCCGACGGCTTCGAGGGCCATCTTGAACGGGTAGCGGGCCAGGTCGTTGCTGATCGTCTCGGCTTCGGCGCTCATGACCTTGACGTCGAAGCCCGCCGATTCCTGCTGGCCACCGCGCAGGACGTAGCTGATGGCGTCGAGGCCGTGCTCGGCCAGGCCCTCGCACCAACGGTCCCAGCTCTCGGCGAGCACGGTTTCCGCGAAGGGAGCGGTGATGACGACCGGTTCGCCGATCGGCTTCTCGAGGACGGTGCGGGTGCGGCCTTCGGTGCCCCACGGGACCTGCTTGCGGGTCCATTCACGGGGGTCGCAGAGCAGGAACACGTGCATGTGCGGGTGCCAGCCGGCCTCGTCACCGACGGTGCACTCGAAGGCGCGCAGCACGAACCGCACCCCGAGCCGTTCTTTGAGCCGGCGCCACGGCCGGTCGCTGGTGACGTGCTTCCAGGCGGTGCGCTGCGCCTGGACCAGGGTCCGCAGCGAGTGCCCGAGGTGGTGGCGGACGGAGAACGTGGCCAGCACCACGGTGCCGCCAAGGGCTCCCCACAACGAGAAGGCGTGCGCGAGGTCGCGGGCGCGTCCGACGGCAATCTTCGCGCCGCAGCACAGGCACGAGTGCCACGTCGCGCACGTCTGCAGCCCGCCGACGCCGACGTCGACCGAGCCCCGGTCGTCGGTCTCCAGCCCGCGCAGCGGCAGCTCTTCGGCCTGGGCGTCGAACCGGAAGCGGCGGCAGGTGCGGACCTTGCGCAGCGGCGTCACGCTCCACATTGCCCGATGCACCGCCCACCGCACGTCGGCGTCGTCCGGGGGCGGCACCGCGGCCACAGCCGGCCCCGCGGCGGCGGTGTCGGGGGCGGGGGAGCTAAACCCCTCATTACCAAGGCGCGGTGCGCTCACGGTGCATCACCGCCAGCGGTGTAGGCCGGCGCTGGCGCGCCGGTGCCCGGCCCTTCCGGGCCGGGCACGCTTCCGCTCCTGTCTTCGACCCGCGGCGCGCGCCCGGCCCGAGGGCCGGGCGGGGCGAGGGCAGCGGCGACCACGACCACGACGGGAAGCACGGGGAGCAGCCCGGGCCAGGGAACGTGGGGGAGGGCCCGCGCGCCCGACTCACTGGCCGTGGGGCTGCTCAAGGCCGCGCGGCCGAGACCCCGGAGGAACCACCTACGGCGGGGCGGGGCGGCGGCGCGCGAGCTTGCACGGCCGTCCCTCACCAGCAAGGGCCGCCAACCATCTTCACCGGCAGACCGACGACGAACGCCGCGGATCAGAACGAGGGGCCGCTGAAGATCGTCGGCTTCCTCCCTTGCTGGCGAGCCTCCGACGGCCGAAGGGCCCGCAGGCGCGGTGGGGCCGGGACGGACCCCACCCGGGGCGCGCACCGCCGCCCCGCCGATCTCACGGGCGTTGGAGGTGGCCGGGATGCGAGTCCTCGTAGCCGGCTCGAAGTTCTGGACCGACTGGCAGACCCTGATGGCTGCGCTGTCGCTCGTGCGGGAGCCCGACGTCTTGGTGACTGGGGCGTGTTCCGAGGGTGCCGAGGACCTGGCGGTGCGCTGCTGGCGGCACTGGGGCGGACGGGTCCAGCGATGGGAGTTCGACTGAGACGAGCCGCAGGGGACCGTGGTCGCGAGCCGGCACCGGCGGATGCTCGAGGCGGGCGCCGACGTCTGCTTGGCCTTCGGCAGCGCCACGGGTCCGCACGCGCTCTCGACGATGAGCCGCGAGGCCGGCGTCCCGACGTACGCCTGGGATCGAGCGTGAGCCCAAGATCGACTCACTCCGTACCTACCGGAATCGTGCCGTAGGCACTCCGGGATGCCCGACAACCTTGAGAGTGCCGGATGAGTGTCCGTACAGCTCAGCGGCATACCGCGGGCACCAGCGGTCAGTCGAGAGAACTCATCGACTAGATGCGAAAGGTCCGGGGTTCGATTCCCCGCGCCGGCTCCAGGTCGACGAGGGCGCGCTCCGGCGAGGGATCAGGAGGGCTCGCGGCCCCGCAGGGTGGCGCGGCGGTAGTACTCGTAGAGCCCGTCGAACAGTGGCCCGGTGTGGCTGAGCAGAGTCACGTCGTCGCAGACCATCCCGAGGGCGCGGGCGACGACGTCGACGCCGGGAGCTTCCGGGGCGTCGAAGCGTTCGTCGTCGAGGTCGGCTTCGTGGACGATCTCCGCGATCCGCCACAGCACCGGGTCCGTGATCTCGTAGCGGCGCAGGATCGTCTCGAAGCTGCAGTCGCCACCGTGGTGGGACAGCTCGACCCCACGCATGTCGAACGCGGTCGCGTCGGCCGGGACCTCGGCGGGGTCGCCGACGAACACGAACTCGGCGTCCTCGTCGACGACCCGACGGATCAGCCAGGCGCAGGCCACCCGGTCGATGTGCATGTGTGCCCGGGTCGCCCACCTCATCGGGTCGCCTCCTCGTGGTCGCCGGAGGCGGCCAGCTCGTCGACCGCTCTCCGGGCCTCGGCGCGTTCCGGTGGGGGGAAGTAGTCGCGCCGGCCGATCCTGCGGAGCTCGCCGCGCAGCCGGCGCACGGTGTTCTGTCTGGCACCCTCGTCGAGGCCCGCGGACCGCGCCCGAGCGACCACGGCGCGGTACTCCGCCGCCCGGGCCTCGCTCATCGCCTCCGCCAGCTCGCGCTCGGGGTGCCGGCCGCCCGGTCGGGCGTCCCAGACGGTGGCCGCGCCTCCGCCCTCGACGACCTCGTCGGCGAGCCATTCCAACTGCTCGCGGGTGCGTGCGTCGGCGGGCAGCGCGACGACGCCGTCGGCGAGCTGGGCGACCCCGAGCCGTTTGAGCTTGCGCCACACCCCGACGCGGGCGGTCGACGGCTCCCGCGGGATCCGATAGGTCAGCAGCACCCACGCGCCCGCGCCGTCAGGATCCGCGCCGGGCATCCTCGTCCCCGTCCTCCGGGAGCCACTGCTCCAGCCACCCGCTGAGCCTCCAGGCGGCCCACGCCGAAGCGACGGACGCCACCGCGAACACCTGCAGAGCGAGCGGGGCCATCAGCAGCAGCAGGCCCACCACCAGCGCCGCGAGCCCGAGAGCGTCACGACCGCCCACGGCGGGCACGGAGTCCGGACGTCGACGACCGACCTCGGCATGCAACCACGGTTGCACAGCAACCGGGGTTTCACCAGGTGTCCGAGATGACCGATTCTTGATCACAAAGGGTGACCATGTCACCCGAAAGGGGACTGCTACCGTCGCGTCGTGGACCCCACGCGAGCGCGGAGAGCAGCGAGCTCGCTGCGGCGTGTGCGCTCGCTGGCCCTCATGGCGTCCTCGCTCGGGGTCGTGGCGGTCGCCGGCGCGTTCGACCTCCTCGCCGATGAGCGACCGGACCACACGCTGAGCCTCGTCATGGTGGCCACCGCCGTCGGCGTGCTGCGCTGGCTGCTGCGTGGCCGACTCCGTGGGCTGTTCTTCCTGGTCAACATCGCCGTGGTCGTCCAGCCCGTCGCCCACGGCATGGGCGAGCTGACCCAGGCCACCGCGGGATTGCTGCCGCACTCCCACGAGGTCCCCGAGGAGTTCTCGGGCCTGGCCCTCCAGCTCGCCGTCGCCCTCCTCGTGGTCGTGGTCGCCGGCAGCGAGCCGATCGCGACCTTCGTCGCCTCCGCCGTGATCACCGTCGCGGCTGCCGTCGCCCGGCTCCCCCTCGCGGAGTCGGCCGGGCCGGCACCGACCCCCACGGGTCCCCACCGGGTGTGGGTCCCTCCCGACGACGACGGGCTGACGCGATGTCGTCCCCGACGCGGTCCGCCCCGAGGGGTCGGGCTCACGGCCTGACCTCGTGGGCTGCCCGAGCGCGTCTCGGGTCGTCCTGCGCCGCGCTGCGCGGCGAGGTCTCGGTGTGCCCTCGCGCTGACCTCGTCCACCGGCCCGCCCGGGCCCTGCTTCTCCTGAGGCGCACCTGCCATGTCCACACCAGTCGCACATGTCCCGTCGGACCCCGCCCTCGCGCCGTCCATCCCCGCTCCCACGCCCCGAGGCGACGACGAGCCGACCCACGAGCTCGCCGGCCGGCGGGTCCTCGTCACCGGCGCGACCGGGTTCCTCGGCCGTCACCTGTGCCGCCGCCTGATCCGGCTCGGCGCCGAGGTCCACGCGCTCTCCCGCCACGCCGGACCGCACGTCGGCCTCCCACCGGCGATGTCGTGGCACCGCGGCGAGCTCGTCGACGCCGACCGCTTCACCGACATCGTCCAGCGGGTCCGCCCGGCCGCGATCATGCACCTGGCCAGCCTCGTGCAGGGCCACCGGGAGACCGCGCTCGCCCTGCCGATGCTCGACGCCAATGCCCGCGCCGCGGTCGCCGTCATGACCGCCGCGCACGCCGTCCCCGACTGCCGAGTGGTGCTCGCCGGCTCGATCGAGGAGCCCCGCGGGGAGACCCCACCGGTCTCGCCCTACGCCGCGGCGAAGAGTGCGGCCACCGGTTATGCGCGCCTGTTCCACGCCCAGTGGGAGCTGCCGGTCACGGTGCTGCGGATCGCCATGGTCTACGGCCCCGACCAACCGGACGACCGCAAGCTCGTGCCCTACGTGTGCTCCTGCCTGCTCGACGGCAGCACGCCGTCACTCAGCAGCGGCACGCGGCCGGTGGACTGGGTGTACGTCGACGACGTCGGTGACGCCTTCGTCCGCGCCGCGGCGAGGCCCGACGCCATCGGCCGCATCCTCGACATCGGCTCCGGTCACACGTCCACGATCGCCGACCTCGTCCGCACCCTGGCGGACCTCGCCGGGTACCGCGGGCCGCTCGGCTTCGGCGAGGCGGGCGACCGGCGCCACGACCTGGCGCACGTCGCCGACCCGGCGCCCGCGAGCTACTACCTCGGGTGGCGTGCCACCACCTCGCTGCGCGCCGGCCTCGCCCAGACCCTGGCGTGGCACCGGGAGCAGAACGGCCGTGCGGCGGCCGGCGCGGCTCCCGGCGCCCTGACCGTCGTTCCACGGCCCTCGCGCACGACCTGACCCGGGGAGGCGCCGCACCGTCGTCGGTCCGTCGCGCATCGTGCAAGTGCTGCTCAGAGCGCTGAGCGGATCGAGTGAGGGTCGGGTCGGGTCGCTCGTCGCGCTGCCACACTCGGCGGGACCGAACGGCGAGCAACGGAGCGCCCGATGTCGATGATCGTGATCTCGATGCCCATCCCGCCCGAGAAGTACGCGGAGTGGCGGGGTGCGATGGAGGAGTTCGCCGGGGCGCGGAGGGACGAGTACACGGCGGCCCGGGCGCGGCAGGGCGTGACCCGCCAGGGCGTCTTCGTCGACCACACCCCGGACGGGCCCCGGGAGATCATGGTGATGGAGGCCGCCGACCCCGGGTGGGCGCTCGAGCTCATGGCGACGTCCCAGGAGCCGTTCGACGTGGAGTTCCGGGACTTCCTCATGAACATCTACGGCCTGGACCTCGCGGAGCCGCCGCCCGGCCCGATGCCCGAGCTGGTCCTCGACTGGCGTGCGCCCGTCCCCGCCCAGGACGGCTGAGCCGACGACGATCGGCGATCCTCGTGTCCCTCGACGACGTCCGCGCGGCCATCGACCGCATCGACGACCAGATCGTGGCGCTGCTCGCGCGGCGGCAGGAGCAGGTCCGGGCCGCCGCCGCGTTCAAGGCCGACGACGCGGCGGTGCGGGCTCCCGACCGGCGCGCCGCCCTCCTGGCCCGCGTGCGGGAGCGGGCCGAGGCCGACGGCGCCGACCCGGACGTGGTCGCGGCGACCTACGCCGCGATGGTCGACGCCTTCATCGCCCTGGAGCTCGGGGAGCACCGCGCCCGCGGAACCCCGCGTAGGGGCGGGCGGGGACGGCCGCACATCCGGAGGAGGGGTCCATGGACCAGGAGACGGTCACGTCCCGCGACGGCACGCGCATCGCCTACCGGCGCAGCGGCCACGGACCGCCGCTCGTGCTGGTGCACGGGACGTCCGCCGACCACAGCCGGTGGGCTCCCGTCCTGCCGGCGTTCGAAGAGCGCTACACGGTCTGCGCGATCGATCGCCGCGGCCGCGGCGGCAGCGGCGACGCGGAGCACTACGCGCTCGAGCGGGAGTTCGAGGACGTGGCCGCCGTGGTGGACTCGCTGGGGGAACCGGTGACCCTCCTCGGCCACTCGCACGGTGGGCTGTGCGCGCTCGAGGCCGCCCTGCTCAGCTCCGGCATCCGGGCGTTGGTGCTCTACGAGCCCCCGTTCGAGGTGGCGGGCGCGGAGATGAACCCTCCCGAGGTCCTCGAGCGACTCGAGACGTTGCTGCAGGAAGGGGACCGGGACGGGGTGGTGGCGACCATGGCGCGCGAGGTCGCGGGAGTGCCCCCGGAGGTGATCGCGTCCATGCGGTCCCTGCCCGTGTGGCGGGCGCGGATGGCGACGGCGCACACGATCCCGCGGGAGCTGCGGGCGGTGAAGGCGTACCGGTTCGATCCGGAGCGGTTCCGGGAGCTCGCGGTGCCGACGCTGCTGCTCACCGGGAGCGAGAGCTCGCGGGAGCTGCACCTGGCGACGGAGGCCGTGGACAGGGCGCTCCCGGACTCCCGCATCGTCGTCATGGCCGGGCAGGGGCACGTGGCCATGGACACCGGCACCGACCTCTTCACCGCCGAGGTCCTCCGGTTCACCGAGAGTCCCTGACGGTGCCTCAGGCGCGCAGCGTCTCGCTCGGCGAGCAGCCGTAGCGCCGCCGGTAGGCGACGGAGAAGCGCCCGGGGTGGGTGAAGCGCCAGCGGGAGGCGATGTCGGCGACGGTCCGGCCGTCGCGGGGGTCGGCGGCGCGCAGCTCCTCGTGGGCCCCGGCCAGCCGGACGTCGCGCAGGTGGGCCAGCGGCGTGGTGGCACGCCAGCGGCGGAACGCCATCTGCAGGCCACGGGTGCCGAGCCCGGCGGCCGCGGCGACGTCGGCGACGTCGACGTCCTCCGTCGCGTGCTCCTCGAGGTAGGCGAGCGCCCGGCGCACGTTCGCGGGCTCGGCGGGGTGGACCGGTCCGGCGACCTGCTCCTGACCGAGCTCGTCGACCACCTGCTCCGCGCACGCCAGGATCGATGCTCCGGCCTCGCTGGCGCGCTCGAGGAGCAGGTCGAACGCCGCGTCGGGCGTGATCGCGTGGTGGCGGGAGAGCAGCGCACGAGCCGCGACGACGAGGTCGCGCGCCCGGACCCCCATCTCCGAGTCCGACGGGGTGAGGAGACGGTGCACGTGACGGGCGAGCTCGGCGGCGACCGCCCGGGTCGCGGCGTCGAAGGCCGCGCGCGTGTCGGAGGCGAGCGTGAGCGCCCCGTCGCCGCCGGGGAGCGGGAGGACGAGCAGCGACGCGGGCGTCCGGGTGCCGTCGCGCAGGCCGGTCCAGCGGGGGTCGGCGGCGACGTCGTCGACGACGACCGTGGTGCCCGACCGGCACGCCGCCGTGCGGGGCCCGCGGGCCAGGGCCTCGGCGGTGGTCGGCGACACGTCGCCGGCGGATGCGACCACCGGAGGCGCGCCCCGGACGGCGACCACGACCTGGGCCCACTGCACCGAGCCCGCGACCTGTAGCGCGTGCCCGCACATCCGCTCCAGGGCGCCGACGGGCACCGCCTCCGCCTCGAGCCGGGGCCGCCCGGCGCCGGGGTCGCGCTCCGGGATGCGACGGGCCTCGCGGGCCATCACCGGGGCGCGCCCGTCGAGCAGGTCGGCCAGGCCGAGGGCGTCCGACGACACGGGCGAACGCTGCTGGGTGCTCACGATCCCGGATCCGTCCCACGCGACATCCCCGCGATTTCCGGGGCGCAGTGGCTGGGCGGTCAACCGGCCCGTCACGGTAACCCACGACGGCGCCGTCCGGGAACGCACGTCGGGAGGATCCCGTCGGCGCCGATACCCTGCACGACATGCCGATCGGGACGGCCTCCGACGACGGTGCCGCGCGCGTGCGCCGGGCCGGGTGGCTGGTCACCGCGGCCGCGCTGCTCGTCGCCGTCGCCACCCTGGTCCTGGTGGGCCTCGTCCCGCCGAGCCCCGGGCGCACCGTCGCGATCGTCGTCGCGGTGGTCCTGGCCTTCGCGCTCGCCGGCTGGCGGGCGGTGCGGGCGCGCCGGGACCCGACGACCGTCGCCGGCCTGCGGCCGATCTCGAGCTGGCTCGCGGCCTTCGGATGGGGCGCGACGGTGTTCTCGGCGCTGGTCGCCCTCGCCGCGCCCGACTCCGGGGGCCGCGCGGTGATCGCCGGGATCCTCGCCGGGTGCCTGCTCGTGCTCGTCGGGCGCTCGAGCGAGCAGGTGGCGGCGCGGCGCTGACCCAGATGCTGACTCAGATCAGCCCGGCGCGCCGCCAGACCAGCTCCGACGGTCCGCCGACCATGCCCACGCCCCGCAGGAAGTCCAGCACCTTCTCGAGCATGAAGCGCTTGGTGGCGAGGTGGTGCGGGTTGGCCAGCGCCGCGGCGCGCCCGACCCGCCCGGAGATCCCGACGGAGCGGTAGACCCGGGCCTGGACCAGGGCGTTCACCACCTCCGTCGACACGAGCGCGGTCAGCCAGCGCTCCCGCTCGAGCGCGGCCCGCGACAGCGTGGGGACGAGCCGGACGAGCTCCTCGCGGGCGAACCGCACGTGGCGGGCCTCCTCGACGACGTGCACCCGGCTCACGGCGCGCAGCATCGGCTGGATGCGCTCGTCGCGCATCGACTCGCGCTGCAGGCGGTCGGTGGTCTCCTCGGCCACCAGGACGCTCGCGAACATGCTGGGCCCGGCCCCGATGTGGCCGTACAGCCCGCCGAAGCGGTGCAGGAGGCCGTGCGGGCGGTAGTCCGGCGTCCCGAGCTTGCTGACGGCCCGCGCGAACATCACCGAGTGCCGCGTCTCGTCTCCGACCTCGGTGAGCGCGTACTGGGCGTGGCCCTCGCGGAGGTCGAGGTCGTAGGCGTAGCGGGTGAGCATCTGCATGAGGATCACCTCGAACCACAGCCCGACCGAGAGCATGCTCGCGACCTCGTGCTCGGAGAGCGTGATCCGCTGCTGGTCGTCGAGGCTGTCCCACAGCTCGGTGCCGTAGAGCGAGGTGCGTTCCGGGGGCATGCCCCAGCCGCCGGGCACGAGCGGGGCGTCCCAATCGACCTCGAGGGACGGGTCGAGGGTGTGGCGGGCCGAGGACGCCAAGAGCCGGGCGGCCGTGTGCTCCCGGTCGGTCGGTGCGAGCGCGCGGGTCATGGCGTGCCTCTCGTGCCGCGGGTAAGTGCGACGCAATGTAACAGATACATGATGTTACCTGTAGTTGGTACGGCCCTGTCGGCGGTGGGACCCTCGGGAGACCATGAGCGAGACGCCCACCACCGACGGCCGGGCGCGGCGGTGGGCCGGGCACCGGGAGGCACGGCGCCTGGAGCTCGTCGACGCCGCGTGCTCGGCGATCGCCGAGCACGGTCCCGAGGTCACCACCGAGCAGATCGCCGCGCGGGCCGGGGTGTCCCGTCCCGGGCTGTACCGCCACTTCGAAGGCCGTGACGACCTGCAGAGCGCCATCGCCGCGCGCTCGGTCGAGCGGCTCGTAGCCGAGCTCGAGCCGGTGTGGCGTCCGTCGGGACGCCCGTTCGACATGCTCGCCAAGGCCCTGCGGGCGCACCTGCGCTGGCTGGGCGCCAACGGCAACGTCTACCGCTACCTCAAGCGCACGTCCTTCGGCACCGGCGGCGAGTCGGCGACCACCAACGTGCGCGCGACCGTCGCGGCGCACGTCGCCGGGATGCTCGTCGACGGCTCGCTGGGTGCGGAGATCGAGCCCGCGGTGGCCCACCCGCTCGCCTTCGGGCTCGTCGGGATGGTCGACTCGGCCAGCTCGCACTGGCTCGACGAGCCCCACGGCGCGAGCCTCGACCAGCTCGTGAGCCAGCTCACGGAGTCCTGCTGGGCGGTCATCCGCGCCTCGGTGGGGACGGACGCCGTCGCCGGTCCGTGATCGGCCCCACGCTCCGGTGCCCGACGGCGGTGCGCCACGATTGGGGCCCCCGCCGGAGAGAGGATCCGACGCATGGCGATGCGCCGCTCGTTCCCCACCGTCCTGTCCGACCGGCTGCCCGAGACGCGTGACTTCTACGTCGCGCTGCTCGGCTTCGAGGTCGCGTTCGACAGCGACTGGTACGTGGCCCTCACCCTCCTCGACGGGGACGAGGCCCACGAGCTGGCGATCTGGGCGGTCCGCCACGAGCTGGTGCCGCCCCCGTACCGCGCCGACCCCGCCGGCGTGATCCTCACGTTCCTCGTCGACGACGTGGACGCGGTGCACGCCGACGCCCGCCGGGCGCGGATCCCCGTGGTCGCCCCGCCGCGTGACCTGTTCCACGGCCGTCGCCAGATGCTGGTGACCGACCCCAACGGCATGCTCGTGGAGGTCTCCAGCCCGAGCACGCCGTCGCCCGCGTTCGCCGCGGAGCTCCTCCGCCGGGGCCGCGCCCCGGAGACCACCGGCTGAACGTGCCCCACGGTCGGGGTCCCGAGACGAACCCGCTCGCCGAACTGCTCGGTGGCAAGGGCCAGGCGATCGACGCCTCGGTGCCGTCGGTGGCGTTCGTCGCCGTCTGGCTCGCGGCGGACGCGCTCGGGTGGCCGCAGTCGGTGCTGGCGGGCGGGATCGCCGCCGTCGTCGTCGCGGGCGGGGTGGCCCTGTGGCGCCACCGGCGCGGGGAGCGTCCGCGCGCGGTCGCGGTGGGGCTGCTGCTGGCGGTCGGTGCGGCGCTGCTCGCCCTCTACACCGGACGGGCGCAGGACTTCTTCCTGCCCCGCATCATCGCCAACGCCGGGAGCCTCGCGGCCTGGCTGGTCTCGATCGCGATCCGCTGGCCCCTGCTCGGGCTGGTCGTGGGCGCCCTCACCGGCCACCCCACGCTGTGGCGCCGCGACCCGGACCTCGTGCGCGGGTACTGCCGGGCGAGCTGGGTGTGGGTCGCCCAGTACGCGGTCCGCGTGGTGGTGTTCACGGGCCTCTGGGCGGCCGACCAGGTCGTCGCGCTGGGGATCGCCCAGGTGGTGCTGACCTGGCCGCTCGTCGTGGCGTGCATCGCAGCGTCGTGGCCGTTGGTTCGCTCGGCCCTGCCGCCCGGGCACCCGGGCCCCCGGCGGCCCGTCGTCCATGAGTGAGAGCCGTTCGGATCAGCGATTGGGCCGAGTGGTGGAGACACAGATCGTCCGTGGGTGAACGCCCTCACCGACGGACAACGAGGCACGATGGGAGACGTCGTCCGTAGTGGTCGACGTGATGTCGACCTGCCCTCCGGTGCCCGCACACGGCGCCGACCGCCCCCGATCCGCGCAGCCCGGGAGCCATGTCCGACAAGACCTCCGAAGAGAAGTCCGCCGCACCAGCGTCCGGTATGGGACTGACCTTCCCGCAGATCGCAGCCAGTGCGCTGGCGGCCGCCACGGCGGCGATCCTCGGGTCGTTCATGGGTGTTCTCGGCACCATCGGTGGCGCCGCCGCCGCGTCGATCATCAGTACCGTCGGGTCGGCGCTGTACCAGCGCTCCCTCGAGGCCACGCGTGACCGGGTCAAGCAGAAGCTCGTCGTCACGAGCGCCGGCAACACCCGCGTCGCCGCCGCCGTCGGCAAGGTCGCCGGTGCCGCGGGCCCGGCGGCGGCGCCGCCCGGGCCGACCCGCGTGCAGGGCGGCCGGCCGATGGTCGGCCCGCCGACGCCCGGTCCCGGCGTGCCGATGCCGCCGCCCCCGCAGGGGCGCCCGGGCATGCCGCCGGCCGACCCGACGCGCCGCGTCCCCACCGGTCTGCCGACGGCGCGTCCCGGGCAGCCGGGCCAGCCGCAGGTGCCGCCCGGCAGGGTCGCGCTGCGGGCCGAGGGGCTCGCGGACCCGACCCGGGTGCACCCGCGGATGGACCCGAACGCGGACCCGCACGCCGCGCCCACCGAGGTGCGTCCCACGACCTTCATCCCGCAGAGCCGCCAGACCGGTACGCCGCCCGGCGGCGGCCCGACCGCGGTCATGGGGCAGCCCGGGCGTCCCGGCCCCGGCGGTCCGGGTGGCCCCTTCGGTCCGGGCGGGCCCGGCGGTCCGGGCGGGCCCGGCGGTCCGGACGACCCGGCCACGCGCGTCGCGCCGGTCGAGCCGGAGCCCGCGCGTCCGAAGTTCAGCCTGGCGGCACTGAAGGCGGGCCTGAAGGGCCTCGGCTGGAAGACCTGGCTGACGCTCGGCGGCGTCGCGGCCAGCGTGTTCGTCATCGCCCTGCTCGCCACCATCGGCGTCGAGACCGCCACCGGGCACCCCTTGTCCGGCGGATCGGGCGGCACCTCGGTGGGCAGCCTGTTCGGTCAGGAGACCGGCACGAGCGAGGCCACGACCACGCCGGCCGAGTCGTCCACCGACGACCAGGACACCGCGACGACGACGCAGGAGACCGAGCAGCAGCAGGCTCCGACGGACGGCGACACCACGACGTCGCAGTCCACGCGGTCGACCACGCAGCCGCCGCGGACCTCGCAGAACGGGATCCTCCCGAACCTCGGGGGCGGTACCGGTGGCCAGGGTTCCGGAGGCGGTTCCACCAACGGCTGACTTCTCCGGTGATCTCCCACCGACGGCCGGACGAACGTTCTAGCGTTCGTCCGGCCGTCGTCGTCTGTACGCCGGACGGCCGAACGGGCAGACGAGTCGGGGGTACGGATGGGTCGGCGGGTCCTGCTCCTGCTGGTCGTCGCCGCCGCTCTGCTGGGTGCTCCGGTCCCGGCGCTCGCGGCGCCGGCCGACACCCCCGCGGAGCTGGGGCAGGTCAAAGAGGCGATCGACGCGCTCGCCGAGCAGCGCAGCGCCCCGACGGCGGTCAGCGCGTGGTGGGTGGATGCGACGAGCCGCTCGGTGGTCCTGGCGCTCAACAGCACCCCGCGCGACGCCCGCACCTCGGGGTGGGTGGACGAGGCCCGCGCCGTCGACCCGGCCGTCCGGGTGATCGACGGTGTCGCCGCGCCGACGCCGCGCGCGGACCCGCCCGTCTACGACCTCGTGGGCGGTGACGCGATCCGGATCACCGGACGGCGCTGCTCCGTGGGCTTCTCCGCGACGGCCGCCTCCGGCGCGCAGCGGCTCGTCACGGCCGGGCACTGCACGCAGCGGGGCGGCGAGGTCGCCGGCGCCAACAACGTGCCCATCGGGCCCGTGCGCAGCTCGGTGTTCGACCGCACCGGCGACTGGTCGGTCGTCGACGTGGGCCCCGGCTGGCGCGCGACGCCGTCGGTGGCCGCCGAGGGGTCGAGCACGCGCTCGATCACCGGGACCGCGACCGCCCCCGTCGGCGCGTCCGTCTGCCGCTCGGGCTCCACCACCGGCTGGCGCTGCGGCACGGTGACCGCCGTCGACGTCACCGCCAACTACGCGGCGGGTCCCGTCCAGGGCCTCGTGCTGACCACGGCGTGCAGCGAGGGCGGGGACTCCGGCGGGCCCTTCGTGTCCGGCAGTTCGGCGCTCGGGGTGCTCTCGGGCGGGACGGGCGACTGCACCACCGCCGGCGGCACGAGCCTCTACCAGCCGATCGACGAGGTGCTGCGCGCCGAGGGGCTCCGATTGTCGACCGCCTCGTGACGAGTGCTCACAGGCGCGTGCGCAGACGGCGGGCCGCCGCCTCGGGGTCGTCGGCCTCGGTGATCGCGCGGACGACGACGACGCGGGTGGCGCCGGCGGCGAGGACCTCGTCGAGTCGGGCGTCATCGATCCCGCCGATCGCGAACCACGGCCGGGCCGGTGCCCGGGCCGCGGTCTCCCGGACCAGGTCGAGGCCGGGGGCCGGGCGCCCCGCCTTGGTCGGCGTGGGCCAGCAGGGGCCGGTGCAGAAGTAGTCGGCGCCGGGCTCGGTCGCGGCCGCGGACGCCTGGTCGGCGTCGTGGGTCGAGCGCCCGATCAGCACGTCGTCGCCCACCACCCGGCGCGCCCACGGCACCGGGAGGTCGTCCTGCCCGAGGTGCAGGACGTCGGCGTCGGCGGCGAGGGCGAGGTCGGCACGGTCGTTGACCGCCAGCAGCGCGCCGTGGCGCCGCGCGGCCCCGCCCAGCACCGCGAGCGCGGCGAGCTCGTCGCGCGCCTCGAGGCCCTTCTCGCGCAGCTGGATGATGTCGACGCCACCCCGCAGCGCCGCGTCGGCGAACTCCGCGAGATCGCCCTGCGCGGCGCGGGAGTCGGTGCACAGGTACAGCCACGCTTCCCCGAGGCGGGCGCGTCGGTCGGTGCGGCCGGCGGCTCCGGCGATCGGCGTGGCACTCACCGTGACGACGCTAGCGCGTAGCGTCGGCGGGCGTGTCGGACCGGCTCGTGATCGTGGGCGCGGGGGCGGTGGGTGCCGCCGTGGCGTGGGTCGCGGCGCGCGACGGGCTCGCGGGCGAGGTCGTGCTCGTCGACCCCGACCCGGGTTCCGGGGCCTCGCGGGTGGCGGGCGGGATGCTCGCGCCGATCAGCGAGGCGTGGCCGGGGGAGCGCGAGGTCCTCGAGCTGGGTGCGGCGTCGCTGGCGCTCTGGCCGGGGTTCGCCGAGGCCGTCGCCGCCGACGGCGGGCTCGCGGTCGGGCTGCGTCGCGAGGGCACGGTGCAGGTGGCGATCGACGCCGCGGACGTCGCCGACCTCGACCGCGTCGTCGAGCACCTGCGCGCGTGGGGCCGCGACGTCGAGCGGTGCGGGGGCCGCGAGCTGCGGCGTCGCGAGCCCACGCTGGGGCCCGCGGTGCGGGCGGGCCTGCTGATCCCCGACGACCTCGCCGTCGACAACCGCGCGCTGCTCGCCGCCCTCGAGGCCGCGGGCCGTGCGCACGGGGTGGTGGTCTCCCGGCGTTCCGTGTCGCGGGTCCTGGACGACGGGGTGCGGGTGACGGGCGTCGAGCTCGAGGACGAGGTGCTCGAGGCCGACCGGGTCGTCGTCGCCGCCGGCGCCTGGTCGGGCGCGCTGCACCCCGTCCTCGAGGGGCGGGTGCGCCCGGTGAAGGGCGAGATCCTGCGCGTGCGGGCGCGCCGGTCGTCGCTGCCGCCGCCGTCGCGCACCGTGCGCGCGGCGGTGAGCGGGCGGCCGGTGTACGCCGTGCCACGCGAGGGCGGGCGGCTGGTGGTCGGGGCGACGCAGTACGAGGCCGGCTTCGATCCCGACGTGCTCGTGGGCGGGGTCCGCGACCTCGTCGGCGACGTCGAGCGTGTCCTGCCGGGCATTGCCGACTACGCGCTCGAGGAGACCGCCGCGTCGTTCCGTCCCGGCACGGACGACAACCTGCCGCTGCTCGGGCCGGTCGGTCCCTCGGGCCTGTTCGCCGCCACCGGGCACGGGCGCAACGGGATGCTGCTGGTCGCCGTCACGGTCGGCGCGCTGGCGGCCGCCCTGCGCGGGGACCCGCTCCCCGACGAGGCCCGCGCGGCCGCGGCCGACCGCTCGGCCGTCGCGCCGGGCTGAGGTCCGCGCGTACGGTGGAAACGGACACCACGGGAGCCCCGTCAGGGGGCTGAGAGGGGGCCATCAGGGCCCCGACCGTCGAACCTGATCCGGGTCATGCCGGCGCAGGGAGTGAGGGGTAGCGATGACCACCGTCTGGCTGAACGACGAGAGCCGCGAGGTGCCGGCCGGGACGACGGTCGCGGCCCTGATGGCCGAGCACGGCGTGCCCGAGCGGGGCGTGGCCGTGGCCCTCGACGGCGCGGTGGTGCCCCGGGCGAGCTGGGCGACCGTCCGGCTGCTCGAGGGCGCGCGCCTCGAGGTGCTCACCGCGGTGCAGGGAGGATGACCATGGACCCGCTGGTGATCGGCGACCGCAAGTTCGGCTCGCGACTGATCATGGGCACCGGCGGCGCCTCCGGGCTGGCGGTGCTCGAACGCGCGCTCGTCGCGTCCGGCACCGAGCTGACGACGGTGGCGATGCGGCGCCTCGACGCCGGCGGGGGACCGGGGGTGCTGGCCCTGCTCGAGCGCCTCGGCATCGAGGTGCTGCCCAACACCGCCGGCTGCCGGACCGCCGCGGAGGCCGTGCACACCGCCCGGATGGCCCGCGAGGCGCTGGAGACCGACCTCGTCAAGCTCGAGGTCGTCCACGACGAGCGGACCCTGCTGCCCGACCCGATCGAGCTCCTCGACGCCGCCGAGCAGCTCGTCGACGACGGCTTCACCGTCCTGCCCTACACGAACGACGACCCGGTGCTCGCGGCGAAGCTCGCCGACGCCGGGTGCGCGGCGGTCATGCCCCTGGGCGCCCCGATCGGCACCGGGCTGGGCATCCGCAACCCCCACAACATCGAGATGATCACGTCGGCGGCCTCCGTGCCGGTCGTGCTCGACGCCGGGATCGGCACGGCGTCCGAGGCCGCGCAGGCGATGGAGCTGGGGTGCGACGCGGTCCTGCTCGCCACCGCCGTCACCCGCGCCTCCGACCCGGAGGCCATGGCGCACGCGATGCGCCTGGGCGTGGAGGCGGGGCGCCTGGCTCGCGGGGCGGGGCGCATCCCCCGCCGCCACTGGGCGCAGGCGTCGAGTCCCTCGGTGGAGTAGCGGCCGTGCAAGCCCTGCGTCCACGCTTGCACTGAGCGCCAGGAAATCCACATCCTCGCGAGCGCCTAGAGACCCGCGACGGCCAGGCGCCCCGCGGCGTGCATCGGCTCGGTGGAGCGCAGGGCGCGGCTGAGGACGAACGCGCCCTCGAGGGCGCAGAGGATCGCCAGCGCCCGGTCGCGGTCGCCGTCGAGGCGCTCGGTCAGGGCGTCGGTCCAGGCCGTGAACACCTCGGCGGTCGCCTGCCGGAGCAGCTCGTCGGTGCTCGCCACCTCGAGCGCGACGGTCGCGATCGGGCAGGCGTCGACGTAGTCGGTCGCCTCGAGCGTCTCGGCGGCCCCGGCGAACACGGCGCGGACGGACTCCGCGGTGGTCGCCTGCTCGTCGTAGACCGCGACGACGAGCGCCTGGAAGAACGCCCCGCTGGCCCGGATGACCTCGCCCGCCAGCTGCTGCTTCCCGCCGGGGAAGTGGTGGTACAGGGAGCCGAACGGGGCCTCGGCCTCGGCGACGACGGCCTTGAGCCCGGTGCCGGCGTAGCCCTGGCGCCGGAAGAGCTCGGCGGTGGCGACGAGGATCCGCTCGCGGGTCGGGGTCTTGTCCACGGTCACATCCTATGCTCTTCTCTCACTAGAGCGTTCTACCTAGAAGCGGGGAGTGAGTGCGATGCGAGGGATGCTGACGGGGGTCGGGATCGGCGTGGCCGCGGGCCTGGGGGCGCGGGCGGCGCTACCGGTGGTGCTGCGGAGGAAGTTCGCCGGGGACGTGGCGCGGCTCAACGAGGGCGACCCGACGGCGCTGCTCGAGGCCTACGCCGACGATGCGGTGCTGCACTTCCCGCAGGGCGACCACCGTTTCTCGGGGCCGTGGGCGGGCAAGCCGGCGATCGAACGCTTCCTGCGCATCTTCGTCGCCGCGCGGATCCAGGGCGAACTGCGCGGCGTCGCGGTCAGCGGGCCGCCGTGGGCGATGACGATCTGGGTGCGCTTCGACGACCACGCCGACGCCGAGGACGGCACGCGCCTCTACGAGAACCGGACGGTGCTCGTGCTGCGCACGCGCTGGGGCCGCGTCGTCGACCACGAGGACTTCTTCACCGACACCGAGCGGATCGCTGCCTTCGACCGCGCGCTGGCCGAGCGGGAGCCCGAGCTCGCGGTGGTCGGGTCAGCGCGCCGCTGACCGTCGAGGATGCGGATTTCCTGGCGTTGAGTGCAAGCGTGGGCGCAGGGCTTGCACCGGGTCAGTGCAGCGCGACCGGCAGGGCGTCGACGCCGTAGACGATCGAGGTCGTGCGGAAGGGCTGGTCGTCGAGGGTGCCGGCGTCGTCGGCGAGGTGCAGCTCCGGGAAGCGGCGCAGGAGGGCCGGGTAGGCCGCGCGCAGCTCCATGCGGGCGAGCTCGGCGCCGATGCAGCGGTGGATGCCGTGGCCGAAGGCGAGGTGCGGCGTCGGGGCGCGGCGGGGGTCGAAGCGCTCGGGGTCCGGGGTGAGACGCGGGTCGCGGTCGGCGCCCGAGAGCGACACGAGCAGTCCGTCGCCCTTGCTGATCGTGACGCCGCCGAGGGTCATGTCCTCGGTGGCGAACCGCGGGAACGCGATCTGGACGACGGTCAGGTAGCGCAGCAGCTCCTCGACGAACCCGTTCACGGCCTCCGGCTCGTCGCGCACGAGGGCGAAGCTGTCGGGGTCGCGCAGCAGGACCATCGCGCCGAGCGCCAGCATCGACGCCGAGGTCTCGAGACCGCCGGTGAGCAGGCCGTCGGCGAGCTCGGCGAGCTCGTCGGTGTCCAGCTCGTCGCCGTGCTCACGGATCAGCTGCCCGAGCAGCCCCTCGCCCGGCTCGATCCGCTGGCGCTCGACGACGCCGCGCAGGTACTCCAGCGAGCCGGAGATGTTGTCGAACACCGCGCCCGCGCCGCCGAAGAGGTCGAACCGGGCGGTGGAGAGCGCCTGGAACTCGTCGCGCTCCTCGTAGGGGATGCCGAGCAGCTCGCAGATGGTCAGCGACGGGATGGGCGTGGCGAAGTCGCGCACCAGGTCCACGGGCTCGCCCGCCGCCGCCAGCTCCGCCATGGCGTCGAGGCGGCCCTCGACGATCTCGGCGATCCGGGGGCGCAGTCGGCTCAGGCGCCGGTAGGTGAACTCCGGCGTCAGCAGCCGGCGCAGCCGCGTGTGCTCCGGCGGGTCGGTGAAGCCCAGCCCGCCGGGGTTCTGGCCGCCCTCGATGCCGGCCTGGCCGACGAGGTGACCGAAGTCGTTGGAGAGCCCGCGGGTGCGGCCGAGGACGGCGCGCGCCTCCTCGTGGCCGGTGATCAGCCACGCCGTCACCCCGAAGGGCAGCGGGAAGTGGCGCACCGGTGCCTCCTCGCGCGCCTCGCGCAACGCCGGCACCGGGTCCAGGCCCTCGCGCCGCAGGGGCATCAGCGCGTGGTCGGGGAGCAGCGTCACCGGGTCCAGGCCGCGGCGGCTACGCCACGCGAGGTACTGCCGGGCCGCCCACCCCACGACGCGCGACCGCAGTGCGGCCAGTCGTGAACGGTCCACCACCGTGTCCACTGTGCCCTCCCTGCCCGGTGCGACGCCGATCGGGGACCGAGGCTAGGCCGTGTGTCCCCCGGTCGGACCCGGTGGAGGGGGTGTGTCACCCCACCGTTCGTCGGGGTCGCCCCCGGGGAGATGTCCGGGCGACCGCCGTACCGGGCTGTCCGGATCGTCCCCGATGTCGCCGTTGCCGTCCACCGTCCGGGGCATCACGGGGCCCCGGACCAGCGTCGGACTGCCCAGACCGAGCCGCGAGAGCTCGAGATCGGCCAGGCGTGCGAGCACGTGGGGGTCGCCCCGACGCCATCCGCTCGCCGCACCGGGTACCGATCGGGTGAGCCTGCGGGGCGACGCGTGGGCGAGCGCCCGCAGCGCGAGGAGGTCCGCGTCGGCCTCCCCGCCGCGCAGGCCGTCACGCAGCAGGAGCACCGCGCGGGCCGAGAGCATCCACCGCACGCGCAGCCACGCCCACGCCACGACCACGGGGACGATCGCGAGCAGGGCGACCGCCCACGAGAGGCCGGAGGCCAGCGCCTCGACCGCGGCGATCTCCTGGTCCCCGGCCGCCACCAGGCCCTCGCCCGCCTGCGTGCCGTTCGAGAGCGCGCGGGCGAGGTCGTCGCCGACGAACGGGACCCCGGAGGCGGTGTCGGCGGCGCCGCCGAAGGTGTCGCGCACCTGCACCCCCGCCGCGCCGAGCTGGCGGCCCGGTCCCTGGAGGGTCAGCACCGCGTCGTAGAGCAGGATCGCGATCGAGACGACGACGGCGACCCAGGTGAGGACGGCGACGTCGGCGACGAACTGGCGCGCCCGCCGCCGCGGCCGCTCGGCGTAGACCGGCCAGCGGGCCTGCGTGGGGTTCAGGACGGGCACCGGGTCGCCGGCGTCGGGACGCACGGCGGGTGTGTGCCCCCGGGGCGCGGAGGGCACACCCGGCGCGTGCCGCAACCCCGTCGTGTCGCCGTCCTGGACGACTACCAGCAGGTCGCCTCCACCTACGCCGACTGGGACGCTCTCGGTGCGGACGAGGTGACGTTCTTCGCCGAGCACCTCGGTGACGCCGACGGCGTCGTCGCCGCACTCGAGCCCTACGACGTCGTCGTCGCGATGCGCGAGCGCACCGCGTTCCCGGCCGACGTCCTCGGCCGCCTGGGGAACCTGCGGCTGCTGGTGACGACGGGCCCGGCCAACGTCGCCATCGACGTCGAGGCCGCCCGGGCGCGGGGCGTCACGGTGTCGGGCACCGGCGGGGTCAGCCCGTCCACCCCGACCGTCGAGATGACCTGGGCGCTGATCCACGCGCTCGCCCGCCACGTCCCCGCCGAGGACCGCGCCGTGCGCGAGGGGCGCTGGCAGCACACCGTCGGGCGCGACCTCTCCGGTCGACGTCTCGGCGTGATCGGGCTCGGGGGACTCGGACGGCCCGTCGCGACCGTCGGCCTGGCCTTCGGGATGGACGTCGTCGCCTGGAGCCAGCACCTCGACCCCGAGGACGCCCGCGCCGCGGGCGTCACCGCGGTGGGCAAGGACGAGCTGCTGGAGACGTCCGACGTCGTGACGATCCACCTCAAGCTCTCGGAGCGCACCACGGGTCTGCTCGGACGTGACGAGCTGGCGCGGATGAAGCCGGACGCGCTGCTGATCAACACCTCGCGCGGGCCCGTCGTCGACGAGGACGCGCTGGTCGAGGCGCTGCACGCGGGCACGATCGGCGGCGCCGGGCTCGACGTGTTCGGCACCGAGCCGCTCCCGGCCGACTCACCGCTGCGCACGGCCCCCCGCACCGTGCTCACCCCGCACCTGGGCTACGTCACCGAGGGCACCTACGACGTCTTCTACCGCGAGGTGGTCGAGGACATCCGGGCCTGGGCGGACGGGGAGGCGATCCGCGAGCTCTGAGGGGCCGAGGGCCGTCGGCCTCGTGAGTGTTCCGGGTCGCCGGAGCGACCCAGAACACTCACGTGCGGCGGAGCCGCATCACACGTGCGCCTGCACCGCCCAGAACGGCGACACCGGGCCCACGCCGGCGCCGAGGGGGTAGGACTCGGCGACGGCGCGGCGGATGTAGCGCTCGGCGGAGGCGACGGCGTCGGGCATCGACAGGCCCCGGGCCAGCGCGGCGCAGGTCGCGCTGGCCAGGGCGTCGCCCGCGCCGTGGACGTGCGGGGTGTCGATGCGCGGCCCCGAGAACTCCCAGGTCTGCTCGCCTTCGAAGAGCAGGTCGACCACCTCGGGCGAGCCGTGCAGGTGCCCGCCCTTGACCAGCACGTACCGCGGGCCCATCGCGTGCAGGGCCTCGGCGGCCTCGCGCGCCGTCGCCGGGTCGGTCACCGTGATCCCGGCGAGCAGGCGCACCTCGTCGAGGTTCGGGGTCGCGAGCTCGGCGCGCGGGAAGAGCCGGGTGCGGATCGCCTCCATCGCGTCCTCGGTGAGCAGCGGGTCGCCGCGCATCGAGGCCGCGACCGGGTCGACGACGAACGGCGTCCGGTCCGGTCCGCGCCCGATGCCCACCTCGTCGACGACGTCGGCGACCGCGTCGATGATCTCCCGCGAGGCGAGCATCCCGGTCTTGGCGGCGCCCACGCCGATGTCGGTGACCACCGCCCGCACCTGCGCCGCGACCGTCTCGGCGGGCACCAGGTGCACGCCGGACACACCCAGCGAGTTCTGCACGGTCACCGCGGTGACCGCGACGCACCCGTGCACCCCGCAGGCGGTCATCGCCCGCAGGTCGGCCTCGAGGCCTGCGGCGCCGCCGGAGTCGGAGCCGGCGATGGTCAGCGCGCGCGGCGGGGTGGGGTTCACGGCGGTCATCCTGACCCGTCGGGGCACGGCGTCGCGCCGCCGGGACCACCGTCGCTAGCGTGGCCCGGCTCACCCGCGTGCAAGGAGGCTCCATGACCCGCGACGTCCGCGTCACCGTGCTCGGCTCCGGATCCTGGGGGACGACGGTCGCGGGCCTGGCCGCATCGAACGCGCCGACCCTGCTCTGGGCCCGCTCGCCGGAGACCGCGGAGGAGATCACCACCCGGCACACCAACAGCCGCTACCTGGGCGACCGGCGGCTCTCCTCGAAGCTGCGGGCCACCTCGGACCTCCAGGAGGCCGCCGAGCACGCCGACGTGCTCGTCGTCGGCGTGCCGTCGCACAGCATGCGGGCGGTGCTCACCGAGGCGTCCCCGCACCTGCGGCCGTGGATCCCGGTGATCTCGCTGGCCAAGGGGCTGGAGCCGGACAGCCGCAAGCGCCCCACCCAGGTCCTCGAGGAGTGCCTGCCCGGGCACTCGGTCGGTCTGCTCGCCGGCCCGAACATCGCCGGGGAGATCGCCGAGGGCCTGGCCGCCGCGGCGGTGATCGCGACGCCGGACACCGCGGTGGCGACCGC
The DNA here is from genome assembly GCF_036044095.1 of Actinomycetospora sp. NBC_00405. NCBI lineage: Bacteria > Bacillati > Actinomycetota > Actinomycetes > Pseudonocardiales > Pseudonocardiaceae > Actinomycetospora > Actinomycetospora sp. NBC_00405. Next base: position 3,214,314 of record NZ_CP107938.1, on the reverse strand, counting down.
GCTGCAGCCGCTGTTCGCCCGACCCCGCTTCCGCGTCTACACCAACCATGACGTCCTGGGCTGCGAGCTCGGCGGCATCCTCAAGAACGTCGTCGCCATCGCGTCGGGGATGGGCGACGGCCTCGGGGTCGGCATGAACACCCGTGCGATGGTGATCTCCCGCGGGCTCGCCGAGATGACGCGGATCGGCGAGGCCATGGGCGCCGACCCCCGCACGTTCGCGGGGCTCACCGGCCTCGGCGACCTCATGGCCACGTGCATGAGCAGCGCGTCGCGCAACCGGCGGGTCGGCGAGGAGCTGGCGAGCGGGAAGAGCATCGACGAGGTGCTCGACGGGATGACCCAGGTCGCCGAGGGGGTCAAGACCGCACGCAGCGTCGTCGAGCTCGCCGAGGAGCACGACGTCGCCGCCCCCATCGCGGGCGAGGTCGACGGCGTCGTCAACGAGGGCCGCACGCCCGCGCAGGCCTACCGCGGCCTGCAGAAGATCGCCGCGGGCAGCGAGTACGAGGCGGCCTGAGACCGGACGGCCGGGCGCATCACGGCTCCCAGTCGGCCACCGACCACAGCGCCGACACCGGGCCGTGGCCCGCGCCGAGCGGGTAGGCGTACTCGACGGCACGGGTGATGTAGGCCTTGCCCAGCGCGACGGCGTCGACGAGCGGGAGCCCGCGCGCGAGGCCCGCGGTCACCGCCGACGCGAGCGAGTCGCCGCCACCGTGGCTGTGCTTGGTCTCGCGGCGCCGCGAGGTGAACCGGTGCTCGGTGCCGTCGGCGGTGAGCAGCAGGTCGACGACCTCGGGCGAGCCCTCGAGGTGCCCGCCCTTGACCAGCGCCGCCCCGGCGCCCAGCCCCACGAGCGCGCGGGCGGCCTCGCGCGCGGTGTCGTCGTCGACGACGTCGACGCCCACGAGCAGCCGGACCTCGTCGAGGTTGGGCGTGACGAGCGTGGCGCGCGGGATCAGGTCGTCGCGCAGCGCGCCGAGCGCGTCCGGCGCCAGCAGCGGGTGGCCGTGCATCGAGGCGGCGACGGGGTCGACGACGAACGGGATCCGCGTCCCGAGCCCGACCTCGTCCCCGGCCGCCACGACCGCATCGATGATCTCCGTCGAGGCGAGCATGCCGGTCTTCGCGGCGTCGATGCCCATGTCGCTGGCCACGGTGCGGATCTGGTCGGCGACGACGTCGGGCGGGATCGGGTGGAACCCCGAGACGCCGACGGAGTTCTGCACGGTCACCGCCGCGATCGCGACGGCGGCGTGCACCCCGCAGGCGGTGAAGGCCCGGACGTCGGCCGTGATGCCGGCGCCCCCTCCGGAGTCGGTGCCCGCGATCGCGAGGGCGACGGGCGGGGTGCGTGGTTCCGCGGTCACCCGGCCAGCTCACCCCGCGGGTCGCGAGCAGGCAACTCCTGGGGGGACAGCTCAGTGGTCGGCGAGCTCCGTCGGCACGGCGAGCACGTCGACCATCGCGGCGCCGCGCAGCACGGTGACCGGCATCGTCCGCCCGATCGAGGCCGCGAACAGGCGCCGCTGCAGGCCCTGCGCGTCAGAGACCGGCTCGCGGTCGGCGGAGACCACCAGGTCGCCCGCGCGCAGCCCGGCGAGGGCGGCGGGGCTGCCGGCGACGACCTCCGCGACGCGCAGGCCCCGCGGACGCCCCAGGCGCGCGGCGATCTCGGCCGGCAGCGGCGCCGGCGCGCCGACGAGACCGAGGTAGCCGCGCCGCACCCGGCCGTCGGCGCGCAGGGACTCGAGGATGCGCCGCGTCGTGGCCGACACCGGCACGGCGAGCCCGAGGCCGACGCCCGCGACGGCGGTGTTGATGCCGACCACGCGCCCCGAGGCGTCGGCCAGCGCGCCGCCGGAGTTGCCGGGGTTGAGCGCCGCGTCGGTCTGGATGACGTCCTCGACGACCCGGCTCGCGCGGCCGCTGCGCACCGGCAGCGCCCGTCCCAGCCCGCTGACCACGCCCGCCGTGACCGACCCGGCCAGGCCCAGCGGGTTGCCGACGGCCACCACCAGCTGGCCGACGACGAGCTCGGCGGCGTCGCCGAGCTCCAGGGGCGGTGGGGTGGGGTCGGGGGTGAGGAGGACGGCGAGGTCGGAGAGCGGGTCGGTGCCGCGCACCGTCACCGCGCCCTCCGTGCCGTCGGCGTAGGCCACCGAGCCCTCGCGGTGCCCGCCGACGACGTGCGCGTTGGTGACCAGGACCCCGTGGTCGACGACCACCGCCGATCCGCTGCCGCGCCCCGCCTGCACCGCGGCCACCGACGGGCCCACGTGCGCCGCGACCGCGCTGACCGTCCGTGAGTAGGCATCGAGCTCGTCCACACCCTCGTGCTTACACCGTTGCACGTGCTCGTGGCCGCCCTGTCCGCTGTGGGTGAACCCGTCTTCCCGCGAGCGGCGGAGCGCATCTCCTCGGCGCGGCCGACTAGTGGCCGAAGGGGTCCGGGTCGACGCCGGGCGTCCAGGAGTGGCCGGGGAGGCCCCAGCCGTGGTCGCGGACGGCGCGCTTGGCGGAGCGCCGGTACCGGCCGACGAGGCGGTCGAGGTAGGTGTAGCCGTCGAGGTGGTCGGTCTCGTGCTGCAGGCACCGGGCGAGGTAGCCCGTGCCCGTCACGACGACCTCGTGGCCCTCGACGTCGACGCCGCGGACCTCGGCGTGCTCGGCGCGGCCGGTCGGGAACGACTCGCCGGGCACCGACAGGCAGCCCTCGTGGTCGTCGTCGGGGTCGGGCATGGTCTCCGGCGGCGGGTCGGCGGTGAGCACCGGGTTGACGACGACGCCGCGGCGGTTCTCGCCGTCGAGCTCGGGGTCGGGGCAGTCGAAGACGAAGACGCGACGGTCGTCGCCGATCTGGTTCGCGGCCAGCCCGACCCCGTTGGCGGCGTCCATCGTCTCGAAGAGGTCGTCGACGAGGGTGCGCAGCGAGTCCCCGCCGAACTCCTCGGGCGTCACCGCGCGGGTCGGGCGGTGCAGCACCGGTTCTCCGACGATGACGACGGGCCTGACGGTCACGGCGGGCACCGTAGTGCCCCCGCTCGGAGGAGTTGCGGGCGAGGAGCGCCCGCGCTGTCGGGGCGCCGTGCTTGAATGGAGGGGCCCGAATGACAGGCGTGTCATTCGAGGGCCAGCGCCGGGTGAGCGGGAGGCGAGAAGCGTGGCGGACGCCGTACGGGTGCATCCTCCTCAGGACGAGCCGTCGGACGGGCTCGACCGTCGCGACCGGGAGATCCTCGCGTTCGAGCGCCAGTGGTGGAAGTACGCCGGCGCCAAGGAACAGGCGATCCGCGAGCTCTTCGACATGTCCGCGACGCGCTACTACCAGGTGCTCAACGCCCTGGTCGACCGTCCGGAGGCCCTCGCGGCCGATCCCATGCTCGTGAAGCGCCTCCGCAGGCTCCGTCAGAGCCGGCAGCGGGCCCGTGCGGCGCGTCGCCTCGGAGTCGAGCCCCGTTGATGTTCTCCTGACTCCGAGGCGGTTCTCCGCCGAGCGAGCAGGGCGGACACGGTCCGCCGAGGGGAGCACGAGATGACAGGGCCCGGGTCCGCCGACGCCTCGCGGATGCGCATCGCGGGCATCGTCCTGCTCGCGATCGCCGGCGTGGCCGCCGTGGTCGGTCTGCTCGCGCTCGGCGGGGAGGGGCCCTCGAGCCCCACGGCCGCGCCCGCGAGCCCGACCGCGACACCGCTCCCCGGTGCCAACGGCGCCCCCGCGCCCGGCGGCCCCGTCGCCCCGAACCAGGCCGGTCTGCCGCCGGCTCCGGGCACGCCCGGTGGTCCTGCCCTTCCCGGCGGCCCGGTCCCCGGTGGACCCGGTGGACCCGGTGCGCCCGCTCCCGGTACCCCCGGCGCCCCCGGCGGCGGCCCTGCCGTCGGCGCGCCGATCGTGCCCGGCGGCGGTCCCGGCGGTCCCGGCGGTCCCGGCGGTCCCGGTGGCCCCGGCGCCCCGGGCGGTGCGGGCGCGCCCGGCGGTGGCGGCGGCGTGGTGGCGGGCGGCTCGGGCGGTGGCTCCGGCGGAGGCGGCGGCGCCGTCTCGGCGGTCGGGGTCCGCGTGCTCAACAACTCGACGATCCCGGGTCTCGCCGACCGGGCGGCGGGCGAGATGCGCGCGCAGGGCTGGAACGTCGTCGAGGTCGGCAACTACCCGTGGGGCACGATCCCCGTGAGCACGGTCTACTACCGCCCCGGCACCGACGAGCAGGGCGCCGCGAGCGCCATCGCGGGCGAGTTCGGCCTGCGCTCGGAGCCCCGCTTCGACGGCATCCAGAGCGCCTCGCCCGGCGTCATCGTCATCGCCACCAACAACTGGGGCTCGAGCTAGTTCTCCCCGGCAGCTAGTTCTCTCCGGCAGCTAGTTCTCTCCGGCGTACGCCTCGAGCGCGGCGAGCTGCCGGGGGTCCAGCGAGGGCCGGACGGCCTCGCGGGCGGTGGCCAGGTCGCGCGCCGACACCTCGGTGGACTCCAGCGACGTCCGCATCGCCGTCAGGGCCGCCTCGCGGATCAGCGCGGCACAGTCGGCCGCGGAGTAGCGGTCGAGGTCCTCGGCCAGCGCGTCGATGTCGACGTCGTCGGCGAGCGGCGTGTCGCGGGACGAGGCGCGCAGGATGTCCGCGCGGGCCGCGGCGTCCGGCGGCGGCACGTACACGCGGCGCTCGAGACGCCCGGGACGCAGCAGCGCGGGATCGATGAGCTCCGGGCGGTTGGTGGCCGCGAGCACGACGACGTCGCGCAGGGGCTCGGCCCCGTCCAGCTCGGTGAGCAGGGCGGCGACGACCCGGTCGGCGACCCCGGCGTCGGTGGACCCGCCCCGGCGTGGCGCCAGGGCGTCCACCTCGTCGAGGAACACCAGCGCGGGGGCGGCGGCCGCGGCCCGGCGGAACAGCGCGCGGACCGCCCGCTCGGACTCGCCGACGTACTTGTCGAGCACCTCGGCGCCCTTGACGACGAACACGTTGAGCGCGCCCGTGCCGGCGAGCGCCCGCACGAGGAACGTCTTGCCGCAGCCGGGCGGCCCGTAGAGCAGCACGCCGCGCGGAGGCGACACCCCGAGCCGGGCGAACGAGTCGGGGTAGCGCAGCGGCCACAGCACGGTCTCCGTGAGCGCCTGCTTCGTCTCGACCATGTCGCCGACCCGCTCGAGGGTCAGCCCGCCCGAGGACAGCGTCTGCGAGCCCGACGACAGCGACGCCGGGCGCACCGAGGTCACCGCGCCGAGCAGGTCGTCGGTCTCCAGGGTGGGGTCGGGGTCGTCGGAGGAGTCGCCGGCGCCCACCCGCAGCGCCGCCCGGACCGCCGCCTCCCGTCGTAGCGCGACGAGGTCGCCCGCGACGAAGCCCGGGGTCCGCGCGCCGACCGAGGCGAGGTCGACGTCCTTCGCGAGCGGCACCCCGCGCAGCAGCACCCGGAGCAGCTCGGCGCGGTCGCGGTCGCCCGGGGCGGGCAGGGTCAGCTCGCGGTCGACGAGGTCGGGGCCGCGCAGCCGCGGGTCGAGGGACTCGGCCCGCGACGAGGTGACCACCAGCGCCACGCCCGGCGTGTTCACCGCGCGCCGCAGGGACTCGAGGACCAGCGTCGCCAGCGGCGGCGGCTCGGAGGCCGGCAGCAGCACCTCGGCGTCGGTCACGAGGAGCACGGACGGCATCGACGAGGTGGCGTCGTCCACGGCCTCGCGCACCCGGGCGGCGGCCGCGCCGGCCTCGATGGCGGCGGCGCCGGGCCCGTCGAGGCGCACCACGCGGGCGTCGGTGTCGGCGGCCACGGAGCGCACGAGCGTCGTCTTGCCCACGCCCTCGGGCCCGCTGACCAGCACGCCGAGGCGCGGGGCCGCGCCGAGGCGTTCGAGCAGCTCGGGGCGGCGGAAGACGAGGTCGAACCACTCGCCGAGACGGCGCGCGGGGTCGGCCTGCCCGACGAGGTCGCCCACGGCGACCACGGGCTCGGTGGGGACCGACTCGACGGGCTCGGTGACCACCGCCGATCCTGGCTGCGTCCCGGCGGCCTGCGTCCCGGCGGCCTGCGTCCCGGCGGCCTGCGTCCCGGCGGCCTGCGTCCCGGCGGCCTGCGTCCCGGCGGCCTGCGTCCCCGCGATCTGCGTCGGCCGGGCCTGTGCCGGCGCGACGGAGGCCCCCGCAGCGGTGCCCGTGCTCGCCCCGTTGCGCCACCGCACGACCGTCGTCGGCCCGACGCAGAGCGCCGCGGACGGGTCGGCGCTCGCGGGCGGCTCGGCGGCCGTCACCGTGACGAGCTCGGTGGTCCAGGTGCCGCCCAGGGCCGCCGCGAGCCCGCGACGGGCGCCCGCGGCGTCGGAGCCCGGGATCGGCGCGAGGTCCTGGGGCAGCAGCGAGAGCGTGTCGCCGGGCAGCAGGACCTTGCCGGTCAGCGCGAGGCGCAGCGTCTCCGGGGCGAGGGCGACGGTCGCGAGGCGGGAGCCGGCCAGCTCGATCCCGCGCGCCACGGCCACGGGCGCGGCCGCGACGCCCACGATGGCGCCGTCGACGACGCCGGCATTGACCATCGTGGTCTCGTCGAGCACCGCCGCGCCCGGTGCCGCCGGCGCGGGCGCGGGGGCGACGAGGGCGGCGGTGGTGCGCGCCCCCGTGACCCGCACGGCGTCCCAGGCCTCGACACCCAGGGCGGTGATGACCTCGGGATGCAGGCGGACGACCCCGCGGCGCGCGTCGCCCGCGGACGTGCCGAGACGCGCGAGGAGGTCGACCCCGTTCGGCGAGGTCACGGCCGGTCGTCCCGGGGCCGGTCCTCGCGGGGCCGGTCGTCGCGGTGCCGGTCGTCCCGGTGCCGGCGCAGGCCGAGCCTGCGGGAGCCCCGGGGGCGACGCCCGTCGGGGATGCCGCGCTGGGCGGGTGGCGGCGGAGGCGGCAGCGGGCCGGTGCGCTCCGGGCCCCGGGCGCGGTCGCGCTCGTAGTCCCGCTGGTAGTCGAACTCGCGGGGGTAGTCGCCGTCGCCGTTGCGGTCGCGGTCCCGGTCGCGGCCGATGTTGCGGGCGGCGGTCCCGGCGCGCGCGGCGGCGCCGGCGACCCGTCGACGCAGCGGGCGCCGGGGCGGGGCCAGCCCGAGCCGGCGGTGGGCGCGGCGCACCGCGCGGCGCTGGCGCGGGGGCACGTGCCAGACCTCGGGGTGGCGGCCCAGCCAGCGGTAGCGGTTGGCCGCGTAGGGGATGTGCAGCAGGTAGGCGCCGACGGCGACGGCGTAGACGACGAACGGGAAGGTCACCAGCGCGGCGGCCGCGAGCGCGACGGCCACGAGCAGTGGGGCGACGAGCCGCGGCGGCACCCGCACGCTCTTCAGCGACGCCGTCGGCACCCGACTGATCATCAGCGCACCGACCATCACCGTCCACACCGACACCACGATCGGCTGCGACCAGAAGCCCGGGCCGAGCTGGACGTCGAGTGCCAGCGGGGCCAGCGCGACGAGCGCGCCCGCGGGCGAGGGGACGCCGACGAAGAACTCGCCCGCGTACGGCGGGGCCTCCTCGTCGTCGGAGAGCGTGTTGAAGCGGGCGAGACGCAGCGCCGCCGAGACGACCATGGCGAGCGCGACCACCCAGCCGATGCGGATGTCGTTGAGCGTCCAGAGGAACAGGATCAGGGCGGGCGACACCCCGAACGAGATGCAGTCCGAGAGCGAGTCGAGCTCGGCGCCCATGCGGCTGGTGGCGTCGAGGAGACGGGCCAGGCGCCCGTCGAGGGCGTCGAACACCGCGGCGAGGGTGATCGCGGCGAGGGCGGCGGCGCGGTTGTCCGTGAGCATGAACTGCACGCCGGAGAGCCCGGAGCACAGCGCGAGGACGGTGACCGCGTTCGGCAGCAGGCGCACCCCGCGGCCGCCGCTGCGCTCGGCGATGTCGGGCGTCACCGGGAGAGTGTCCCGGGATCCGGGAGATCCGCGAGCACCGTCTCGCCGCCGACGGCGCGCTGGCCGGGTTCGACGCGGACGGTGCTGCCCGGCGGCAGCAGCAGGTCGACCCGCGAGCCGAACCGGATGAGCCCGTAGACGTCGCCCGCCCGCACCTCGTCACCCGGCGCCGCGTCACACAGGATGCGCCGCGCCACCAGCCCGGCGATCTGCAGGACGGCGAGGTCGTGGCCGTCGGTGCCGTGCACCCACATCGCGGTGCGGGCGTTGGTGTCGCTGGCCGCGGGCAGGTCGGCGGACAGGTAGCCGCCGGGGCGGTGCTCGACGGCCTGGACCTGGCCGTCGATCGGCACGCGCTGCACGTGGACGTCGTAGACCGAGAGGAAGACGCTCACCCGCGGTCGCGGGCCGGGCGGGAGGCCGAGGGCGACGAGGTCCTCGGGCGGCTCGGCGGTGTCGACGAGGCTCACCGTGCCGTCCGCGGGCGCCACCGCGATGCCGGCGCGGCGCGGTGTCTGCCGGTGCGGCGCGCGGAAGAAGGCGGCGACGCCTGCGGTGACGGCGAGGGCGGCGAACGTGCCCCGCCCGCGCAGGGCACGCAGGCCGAACGCGGCAGCGGCGACCGCGCCGATCACGGGCCGGCCGCCGGGGTGCAGCGGGGGCAGGGTGTCGCGGACCAGGGTCAACGCGTGGCGCACCGTGCCGCCGGGCGGGCCGGACGGGCGGTCGGCCTCTCGGGGGGAGTGGTCGGACAGGACCATCGTCGGTACGGATCCCTCTCGTCGACGGCGCGAGCAGGCAACCTATCGGCCGGGCGGGAGGTGCGACGAGGTGGGAAGGCCCGGGATGGGGCCGGGGCCGCCAACCCCCGAGTCGGCGACCCCGGCCGGGAACCGCTCGTCCGCTCCCCAGCGACAAGCGGTTGGTCCTGTGAGGGGCCCACCCGGTCAGGTGTCCGGACGCGTCGAGACCGGTCCATGACACCTGTCACACATGGTGCCCGATGTCGCGTCACGGCGGAAGTCCGGGTCGCCCCAACGGCGCAACCGAAGCGCTCGACAGGAGGGTGGACCCCCGATCGAGCCCCCTGCGTGGGGCTCCATCGAGCCCCACGCGCATCACCCGTCCAGGAGCCACACCTCGACGACCTCGCCGGCCTCGACGCGCGTCGTCTCCTCGCCGACCACGAGCAGGCAGTCCGCGCGGGCCAGCGCGGCGAGCAGGTGCGAGCCCGGCGCACCCACCGCGGTCACCGTCCCGTCGACGGCGTTCAGGCGTCCGCGCCGGAACTGGCGGCGCCCGGGCGGGGAGGCCAGGGGCTCGGTCAGGCGGGCCCGCACGCGTGGGCGACCGGGCTGCGGGTGGCCGAGGGCGGCGCGCAGGACCGGCCGGACGAAGACCTCGAACGACACCAGCGAGCTCACCGGGTTGCCCGGCAGCGTCACCACCGCGACGTCGCCGGTCGGACCGTGGTGGTGCCCGAGCCCCTGCGGCATGCCCGGCTGCATCGCGACCTTGGCGAACGTGATCCCCCGGCCCGTGAAGGCGTCCTTGACCACCTCGTAGGCCCCCGCGCTGACCCCGCCCGAGGTCAGGACGAGGTCGACGGGGTCGTCGCCGCGGGCCGCGAGGGCCTGGTCGAGGGTCCCGAGGAACTGCTCGACGTCGTCGGGCACGAAGCGCAGGAGCTCGGCGACCGCACCCGCGTCGGTGACCGCCGCGGCCAGCATCGGGCCGTTCGACTCGTGGATCTGACCGTGGCGCAGCGGCTCGCCCGGGGCGACGAGCTCGGAGCCGGTGGAGAGCACCAGCACCCGCGGCCGGCGGCGCACCGCGAGCGACCCGGCGCCGACGGCGGCGGCGAGCCCGACCTGGGCCGGACCGAGCACCGTGCCGGCGGGCAGCACGACCTGGCCCGCGGTGACGTCCTCGCCGGCGACCCGCACGTTCTGCCCGACGGCGACCGCCCGGTCGATGCGCACCCGGTCGGTGCCGGCGTCCGTCCACTCGACCTGCACCACCGCGTCCGCGCCGTCCGGCATCGCGGCGCCGGTCATGATCCGGTGCGCCGTGCCGTCGTCGAGGGCGGGGCCGTCGGTGCGCCCGGCGGGGATGTCGGCGGCGACGGGCAGCTCGGCGGGTACGTCGGCCAGGTCGGCGCTGCGCACCGCGTAGCCGTCCATCGCCGAGTTCGAGAACGGCGGCAGCGCCAGGGGGGAGACGAGGTCCTCGGCGAGGATCCGTCCCATTGCCCCGGCCAGCGGCACCGTTTCCGTCGCCGTCGGCCCCAGGAGGGCGGCCACGGCCTCGGCGTGCTCGGCGACCGGCCGCATGGCCGAGGGATTGCCGTGGTCGTGCCCGTGTCCCGTCACGGCGCGCATCGTCCCGCCCGCCGCGTGACCTCGCGATCGGGCCCCGCGATCCGGACCGGGGGAGCACCCCCGCGGCGTTAGGGTCGGCGGCGTGGCGGACCGGAACACGCAGGACCTGATCGGGCAGCGGCTCGGTCACTTCCGCGTGGACGGGGTGATCGGCCGCGGCGGGATGAGCGTGCTCTACCGCGCCACCGACACGCGTCTGGGGCGCCGCGTCGCGCTCAAGGTCATCGACGAGGCCCTCGCCGCCGACCGCGAGTTCCGCGAGCGCTTCACCGACGAGGCCCGCAACACCTCGGCCGTCGACCACTCCCACGTCGTGCCGCTCTACGACTTCGACGAGACCGACGGCCACCTCTACATCGCGATGCGCCACGTCGAGGGCCCGGACCTCGCGAGCGTCATCGACGGCAGGCCGCTGACGGTGGCGCGGACGCTGCGCCTGCTCGGACAGGTCGCCGACGCGCTCGACGCCGTGCACGCCCGCGGCCTCGTGCACCTCGACGTCAAGCCCGCCAACGTCCTGGTGACGACGCGGGAGTCCGCCGGCGAGCACGTCTACCTGGCCGACTTCGGCCTCACCCGCCGCGGCGCCACCGGCCACCGCACCTCGGGCGGCGACTTCCTGGGCTCGCCCACCTACGCGGCGCCCGAGCACCTGCGCGGTGAGCCCGTCGACGCGCGCACGGACGTCTACTCGCTGACCTGCGTCCTCTTCACCTGCCTCACCGGCCGCGCGCCCTACCTCGGCTCGGTCACCGAGGTCATCGACGGCCACCTGGGCGGCGAGGTCCCGTCGGCCGCCGAGCTCGCCGGGCTCGACCCGCGCATCGACGACGTCGTCCACCGGGGCATGGACCCCGACCGCCCGCGCCGCCACGAGTCGGCCAGCGCCGTGATCGAGGCCGCCCGGGGTGCCCTGATGGTCCCGGGCCCGGCCCCGCTGGTCGGTCCCCCGCCCCGTCGTCCCACCGCGGGCCCGCCCCGCCGGGCGGGCGTGCCCCCGGTGCGTCCGGTCGCACCCGTCGCGCCCCTCGCCCCAGTGCCGCGCGTCCCGGCCGCGAGGAACGGGACCTCGCCGGCCCGGGACGAGGCCCCCGCCGGCGAGCGGCCGTCGTCCGAAACCGAGGCCGCCCCGGTCGCGGCCTCCGCGAGCCCCCCGCCGTCGACCCCGCCGTCGCCCCCGCCGTCGACCCCACCGTCGACCTCACCGCGGGGTGCGCCGTCCGGGCCCCCGCCTGCGGGGCGTCCGCCGTCCGGTCCGTTCCCGGCGCCCGGCCGGCCCGGACACGTCGGCCCGGCGGGACACCCCGGCCCGGCGGGACACCCCGGCCCGGCGGGACACCCCGGCCCGGCGGGACACCCCGGCCCGCCGTCGGGTCCGTTGACGCGGTCGTCGGTCGCACCCCCGGTGCGCCTGCGCGACCCCGTGCCGCCGGACCGCGACGGATCGTTCGCCCGCAACACCGGGGCCGTCCCGCCGCGGGTCGTCGCCCTCGGCGGGGCCGCCGTGCTCCTGGGGCTCGTGGTGCTGCTCGTCCTGCTCCTGGCCTGAGGCCGACACCCGGGACCACGTCGGTTGCACTCGCCCGACCCGAGTGCCAGCATGAGGTTGGCACTCGGTAGTGTCGAGTGCCAGGTCGGGCCGGTGAGGCCGGCGCAATGGAGCCGGTCGTCCGTCGCGGGCACCTCCCGACCGCGCACACGTGTCCACATCGGAGGACCACCCGTATGGCCAAGATGATCGCGTTCGACGAAGAGGCCCGTCGTGGCCTCGAGCGTGGGATGAACACCCTCGCGGACGCCGTCAAGGTGACCCTCGGCCCGCGCGGCCGCAACGTCGTCCTGGAGAAGAAGTGGGGCGCCCCCACGATCACCAACGACGGCGTCTCGATCGCGAAGGAGATCGAGCTCGAGGACCCCTGGGAGAAGATCGGGGCCGAGCTCGTCAAGGAGGTCGCGAAGAAGACCGACGACGTCGCCGGTGACGGTACGACCACCGCGACCGTCCTCGCCCAGGCGCTCGTGCGCGAGGGTCTGCGCAACGTCGCCGCCGGTGCCAACCCGATGGCCCTGAAGAAGGGCATCGAGAAGGCCACCGAGGCTGTCTCGCAGCAGCTCCTGAAGTCGGCCAAGGAGGTCGAGACCAAGGAGCAGATCGCCGCCACCGCGTCGATCTCCGCCGGCGACTCGCAGATCGGCGAGCTCATCGCCGAGGCGATGGACAAGGTCGGCAAGGAAGGCGTCATCACGGTCGAGGAGTCGCAGACCTTCGGGCTCGAGCTCGAGCTCACCGAGGGCATGCGCTTCGACAAGGGCTACATCTCGCCCTACTTCGTCACCGACCAGGACCGGATGGAGGCGGAGCTCGACGACCCCTACATCCTGCTCATGTCCTCCAAGATCTCGTCGGTGAAGGACCTGCTCCCGCTGCTGGAGAAGGTCATGCAGTCCGGCAAGCCGCTCGCGATCATCTGCGAGGACGTCGAGGGCGAGGCCCTGGCCACCCTGGTCGTCAACAAGATTCGCGGCACCTTCAAGTCGGTCGCCGTCAAGGCCCCCGGCTTCGGTGACCGCCGCAAGGCGATGCTGGCCGACATGGCCATCCTCACCGGCGGCGAGGTCATCTCGGAGGAGGTCGGCCTCAAGCTCGAGACCGCCGACCTGAGCCTGCTGGGCCGCGCCCGCAAGGTCACCGTCTCCAAGGACGAGACCACGATCGTCGACGGCTCGGGCGCCGCGGACCAGATCCAGGGCCGCGTCACCCAGATCCGCTCGGAGATCGACCGCAGCGACTCGGACTACGACCGCGAGAAGCTCCAGGAGCGTCTCGCGAAGCTGGCCGGCGGCGTCGCGGTGATCCGCGCCGGTGCCGCCACCGAGGTCGAGCTCAAGGAGCGCAAGCACCGCATCGAGGACGCGGTGCGCAACGCCAAGGCCGCGGTCGAGGAGGGCATCGTCGCCGGCGGCGGCGTCGCCCTGCTGCAGGCCTCGGTCGGCGACGTCTTCTCGGGCCTCGGGCTCGACGGGGACGAGGCCACCGGCGCCAACATCGTGCGCACCGCGCTCGAGGCGCCGCTGAAGCAGATCGCCCACAACGCCGGCCACGAGCCCGGCGTCGTGGCGGAGAAGGTCCGTGGCCTCAACACCGGTGAGGGCCTCGACGCCGCCACCGGCGAGTACAAGGACCTGATCGCCGCGGGCATCATCGACCCCGCCAAGGTCACCCGCTCGGCGCTGCAGAACGCCGCGTCGATCGCCGCGCTGTTCCTGACCACGGAGGCCGTGGTCGCGGACAAGCCGGAGAAGGCCGGCGCCGGCGCCGGCGGCGACCCGACCGGCGGCATGGGCGGCATGGACTTCTGATCCACGCCACCTAGGCACTCGCGAAGGGCCGCACCCCACGGGGTGCGGCCCTTCGTGCGTTGCCGCCCGGGTACGGGTGCGCGCGCGCCGGGGAAGCAGCGAGGGACTCCCTGCCTGCCTCTCACGCAGCGAGGGAGGCCCTCGCTCGGGACCCGGACCACCCGTGGGGCTTTGGGACGCCCTCGCAGGCGACCGGAGATCACGGGCGCCTGGTGCCACCGGAACGTGTCCGTGGGGTGCGTGAGGTCGCCCGTGACAGGCGGGCGGCGTCGACGCGAACGGGGAGTTCGTGCGCCTAGAAGCAGCGGACAGCGCGTTCGCTGCAAACCCCGAGGCGACTCAGCGCGCCGGGCTCGACTCCGGACGGCGTGCCGACGAGGCCGCCGCGTCCTCCTCCGCCGAGGTCTCGTAGAGGTCGCGGCGGAAGCGCTCGCGGATGGTGGCGACGGCGAGGAACGTCACCACGGCGGTGCCGATGATGTAGAGCGACACCGACCAGGACGCGCCGGTGGCGGCGAGGAGCGCGGTCATGATGAACGGCGCGAGCCCACCCGCGAACACCGAGGCGAACTGGTAGCCCAGGGACGCGCCCGAGTAGCGGACGTCGGCCGGGAACATCTCGGCGTAGAGGCTCGCCTGCGGCCCGTACATCGTCGCGTGGATCGTGAAGCCGACGAGCAGGGCGAGGAAGACGAGCGGGACCGATCCGCTCTCGAGCAGCCAGAACAGCGGGAACGCCCAGATCGCCATCCCGACCGTGCCGGCGAGGCAGAGCCGCTTGCGCGAGCCCATCCGGTCGGTCAGCGCGCCGAAGAACGGCATCGTGATCACCTGGGTGAGCCCGGCGCCCATGACGCACAGCAGGATCGAGGTGCGCGTCATCCCGACGGTCTTGGTCGCGTAGTCCAGGACGCCGCTGATGAGGATGTAGAAGGTCGCGTTGACGACGAAGAACGCGCCGGTCGCCTGGAGGATCTCCTTCCAGTAGCGCCGGATCGCCTGGAGCAGCGGCGCCTTGCTCAGTCCGGCCTCGCGCTTCGCCGCCGCCGAGCTGGCCTGGAGGGCCTTGAACACCGGGGTGTCCTCGATCTTGAGCTGCACGTAGAGCCCGATCAGCACGAGCACCACGCCGGACAGGAACGGGACGCGCCAGCCCCAGCTCGTGAACTGCTCGTCGGACAGGGTGGCGGTGAGGACGAGGAAGAAGAGGTTGCCGGCGACGGCCCCGAGGACGGCGCCGGTCTGCACGAGGCTGCCGTAGAACCCGCGGCGCTCCACCGGCGCGTGCTCCGTGAGCAGCAGCGCCGCCCCGCCCCACTGCGCGCCGACGCCGAGGCCCTGCACGAGACGGGCGACGACGAGCAGGATCGGCGCCCAGACGCCGATGGCCGCGTAGTTCGGCAGCACGCCGATCGCGAACGTCGCCACGCCCATGACCAGCATGGCCGCGACGAGCGGGGGCTTGCGGCCGTACCGGTCGCCCGCGTGCCCCGCGATGATGCCGCCGAGGGGTCGGGCGACGAAGCCGACGGCGAAGGTCGCGAACGACGCCAGCGTCCCGGCGACCGGGTTCGACGACGGGAAGAACTGCGGCCCGAGCACCAGCGCGGCCGCGGTGGCGTAGATCAGGAAGTCGAACCACTCGAGGGTCGTCGCGAAGACGGCGGCCGTCGCGAGCCGGCCCATGCGAGGTGGGGTGTCGGGGTGGGTCTGGGTCACGGCAGGAGCCCTCCGATGGCGACGACGGCGTCGCGACGTCGGTACGAACGATCGTTCGTACGATAGGAGGGCGACACCGGGTCCAGCAAGGCTCAGCGCGGCAGCGGGCTCTCCAGCAGGGCGAGGGCGTAGCGCGCCTGCTGCTCGGCGAGCTGACCGCGCGAGAGGCGGCCGTCCGGCCGATACCAGGCGGCGACACCCGCGAGCCCCGAGAGCACGCTGCGGGCCGCGTCGGCCGGGAACGGCGTGCGGAACTCCCCGGACGCGACGCCCTGGGCGACGATGTCCTCGAACACCGCCTGGGTCGCGTCGCGGTCGAGCACCAGGCGCTCCCGGTCCTCGCCGTCGAGGTAGCGCACCTCGTTGGTGGACACGACCATCGCGAGCTGGTGGTCGACGACGAAGCGCACGTACGCGCGTACCGCCTCGCGCATCCGCGGCACCGCGTCGTCGCCGGCCTCGTCGACCGCGACGTGCAGGCGCGTGACCAGCTCGTCGTTGGCGTGGCGGAGGACCTCGGCGAGCAGGCGTGACTTCGACGGGAAGTAGTTGTAGAGGTTCGACAGGCTCGTGCCCGCCCCGCGGGCCACGTCGCGCATCGACGCCCCGTGGAACCCCTTGGCGCCGAACGCCTCGAGGGCGGCGTTGAGGATCGCGGCCTCGTGGCCCCGGCCGGTGTCGCTCACGAGCGAGGCCGTCGAACGCGCGTTCACGTCGGCCAGCCTAGAGGCCCGTCGGGCCCTCCTTGACGCCTCGGACGGCCGGATGATGGATTGGCACACGAACAGTCGTTCGTGTGCTGGGCGGAGGAGCCTGCGTGACCGATCTCGGTGAGCGGACCGTCGTGTCCGCGACGACGTCCGACGGGACCGCGGAGGGGGGTCGGTGGTTCGAGGACTTCGCGGTGGGCCAGCGGTGGACGAGCCCGCCCCGTCCGGTCACGGACGACGACCTCGCGACCTTCACCCGGCTCAGCGGCGACGACCACCCCCTGCACGCGGGCCCGGACGCGATGCTGCAGGGGCCGTTCGGGATCGCCGTGGCGATGGGCCTGCTCCAGGGGCTCGGGATCCACGGCGAGGCGGTGCTCGGGCTCCTCGACACCCACTGGGCCTACCGCCGCCCGATCCGGGTCGGCGACGTCCTCACCCTCGACGTGACGATCGTGCGTTGCCACCGGACCTCGGCGGGCGACCGCGGCGTCGTCACCCGGCACATGCGGCTCCTGGCCGACGACGGCACGACGGTCCAGGACGGGACGACGAGCGCGCTCCTCGCCGCGCGGGGCACCGGCCCCGACCCGGCCGGGCGCGCCTTCGGCACGGTGACCTGGGCCGAAACGATCACCGCGACGCTGGACGTCGCCGAGGACCTCGCCAGCTGGGACGGCACGATCGGCCTGCGGTCGGGCGACGACGAGGTGCACCTGCGCGTCTACCGAGGGCGCGTCATCGACGTCGCCCGACGCGCCCCGCGCGGTGCGACGTTCGTCCTGGGCGCCGACGCCGCGACGTGGCTCGAGATCGTCGAGGCCCCCGAGAACCCGTTCATGCGCCTGGCGATGGCCGGGCGCTTCACGGTCACCGGCGACGGCTACGAGTACCTGCGCCTGACCTCCGCGCTCCACCATCTCGTCGACGCCGCCCGGGAGATCGCGTGATGCGCGCCGAGTACCTGAGGGTGGGTGGCACCCTCGCCTTCGTCGAGCAGCACGGCGAGCCCGACGCCCCGCCCGTGCTCTGTCTGCACACCGCCGGTCAGAGCGGGGTGCAGTGGCGTCACACCGCGCCCGCCCTCGCCGCCCGCGGGTACCGGGTCGTCGTCCCCGACCTGCCCGGTCACGGCCGCTCCGAGCCCGCGCCCGGCGGGCCGGTCACCGACCTCGGTGACTACGCCGCCTGGTGCCTGGACCTCGTCGCGCACCTCGGCCTGGAACGGCCCGCGGTGGTCGGCTGCTCGATCGGCGGGAAGATCGCGCTCGACGTCGCGGTCCGCGCGCCCGACCGGCTCGCCGGCGTCGTCGCCATGGCCGCCGACGCGCACACGGGCGGGCGCCCGTCGGTGCGCGGACTGCGCCGCGAGCTCTCCGACGTCGCCGCGCCCAGCCGCACCGATCGCACTCACCTCGGGACGCTCGCGGTGATCGGCCGCCGGGTGCCCCGCGAGCGGGCCGAGCTCATCGCGACCATGCACCGGCGGGAGGATCCGGCCGTGTCCACCTCCGACCTGCTGGGCTGGGCGACCCACGACCTGCGCGAGGACCTGTCCCGGATCACGTGTCCCGCGCACCTCGTCGTGGGCGACGACGACCTGTGGCTCGACGTCGAGCGCACGCGACGGGCCGCCGCCGGCATCCCGGGCGCGCGCTGCACCGTGCTGGAGGGCATCGGGCACTACCCGATGGAGGAGATCGCGGACTTCGACGCGGTCCTCGACGGCTGGCTCCGCGAGCTCGCGCCGGCCCGGGAGGCCTCGTGACCGCCGCCGTGACCCCGCACGCCGTGAGCGCCTTCCCCGCCCCGGGCGAGCCCCCGGCCGACGTCAGTGACCTCCTCGGTCGCCTCGCCCGCCGGGACTCCGACGTCACCGCCGTCCTCGACACGACGCCCGACGGCGTGACCCACCCCGTGAGCCGAGGCGAGCTCTGGCGGCGGACCCGCGCGCTCGCCGAGGAGCTGTGCGAGCACGGGATCGGGCGCGGCGACGCCGTGGCGGTGTGGATGCCGAACTGGAGCGACGCGCTGGTCTGGCAGGCCGCCGTCGCGGCGCGCGAGGCGCACGTCGTCGGCATCAACACCCGCTACGGTCTCGAGGAGGTCACCCACCTGCTCGAACGCGCACGGCCACGGCTCGTCGCCCTGGCCCAGGGGTTCCACGGGCTCGACCTGCTCGACCGCCTCCGCGCGGCCGTCGAGCGCTCCGGTGTGGTGCCCGAGGTCGCCGTCGTCACCGGGCCGGGTGGGCCGACCCCCGAGCCGGGGACGTGCGACGTCGGCGCCGGCGCCTGGACCCCGCGGCGCGCCGACGGTCCGGACCCCGCGCCGTCGGACCCGGACGCGCTCGCCGTCGCGTTCACGACGTCCGGCTCCACGGGCCTGCCGAAGCTCGCCGCGCACACCACGCGGGCGGTGCTGACCCACGCCGCCGCCGACGCCGCCGTGCTCGGGCTCGGCGAGGGCGACGTGGTGCTCGGCGCGCTGCCGCTGTCCGGGGTCTTCGGCTACAACGCGATCATGGCGGGGCTGGCGGCCGGCGCCACGGTGCTGCTCGAGCCCACGTTCGACGCCGACCGCGTGCTCGACCACGTCGCGGCGCACCGCGTCACGCACCTCGCCAGCGGCGACGACCTCGTCCTGCGGCTGCACGAGGCCTGGTCGGCGCGGCCCCGTGACATGTCGAGCTGGCGGTGGTGGGGCGTCGCGGACTTCCAGGGCCGCTCGCACGAGCTGGCCGCCTGGCTGGGTGAGCAGGGCACGCGGGTCGCCGGGGTCTACGGCTCGTCGGAGGTGTTCGCGCTCGCGGCGACCTGGCCCGACGACGAGCCCGCGCCCGGCCGCCTCGCCGGCGGCGGGCGCGTGGTGCACCCCGACATCGCCGTCCGCGTCGTCGACCCCGACACCGACGCCGTCCTCGAGCCCGGACGCGAGGGCGAGGTGCAGTTCCGCGGCCCGAACGTCGTCGACGCCTACCTCGGCGCCGAGGTGCCCGACGCGTTCACCGCCGACGGCTGGTTCCGGTCCGGCGACCTCGGCGTGCTCGTCGACGAGGGCGCGTTCGTCTACGTCTGCCGACGGGGCGACGCCCTGCGGCTGCGCGGCTTCCTCGTCGACCCCGCCGAGATCGAGCGTCGCCTGGCGGCGCACGACGACGTCGCGACGGCGAAGGTGGTCGGTGTGCCCGGCGAGGACGGGGCCACGATCGCGGTCGGCTTCGTCGTCGCGACGGCGGGGCGGGCGCCGGTGGGGGAGGATCTGGTGGCCTGGTGCCGCGCGACGCTCGCGGGGTTCAAGGTGCCGGCGGCCGTGCACGTCGTCGAGGCCATGCCCACGACGTCCGGCACGAACGGCACCAAGATCAAGGCTGCGGAGCTGCGCCGGTGGGCGACGGAGCGGGCTCGCGAGAAGGGGTGAGGCGCCGGTGCGAGGCGTGTACCTGCCGGGCGGGCGCCGGGTGGACCTGCGCGAGGTGCCCGACCCCGAGCCCGGGCCGGGCGAGGTGGTCCTCGCGGTGCGGGCCTCGACGATCTGCGGCAGCGACCTGCGGGCGATATACCGCGAGCACCTGGGCGAGGGCCCCGAGGCCTACCAGGACGTCATCGGCGGGCACGAGCCGTGCGGGCAGGTGCTCACCGTCGGCCCGGAGGTCGAGCGGGTGCGGGTCGGCGACCGCGTCGTCGTCCACCACATCAGCGGCTGCGGGCAGTGCGACGAGTGCCGGCGCGGCTACCAGATCAGCTGCACCTCGCCGCGCCGTCAGGCGTACGGCTGGCAGCGCGACGGCGGGCACGCGGAGCAGCTGCTGGCCCGCGAGCGCGATCTCCTGCCGCTGCCCGACTCCCTGACCTTCCTCGACGGCGCGTGCGTGGCCTGCGGCTTCGCCACCGCCTACGAGGCGCTGTGCCGGGTCGCGCTCGCCGGCGGCGAGCAGGTGCTCGTCACCGGCCTCGGCCCGGTGGGACTCGCAGCCGGGATGCTCGCCTCGGCGATGGGCTCGCCGTGGGTGGTGGGCACCGATCCCTCGCCCGAGCGCCGGGCGCTGGCCCGCGAGCTGGGTGCGGTCGACGTCGCGGTGGAGTCCGACGACGAGCTCGGCGACCTCCTCGGCGACGGCGCCGAGGTGAGCGTCGAGTGCTCCGGCGCGGGCGCCGCCCAGCTGACCGCCCTGCGGCACACCCGCCGGCACGGGCGATGCGCGCTCGTCGGGGAGGGCGGGACGCTGACGGTCGACGTCAGCGAGGTCCTCATCCACCGCCAGCTCACCGTCCACGGCTCGTGGGTGGCGCCCACCTGGCGGATGTCCGAGCTCCTCGAGCGCCTCTCGCGCTGGGATCTGCACCCCGAGCGCGTGGTCACCCACCGGTTCCCGTTGGCCGAGGCCGCGCAGGCCTACGAGACCGCCGACGCCGGCGTCGGCGGCAAGGTCGGCATCGTCGCGGAGTGATGGCCTGTACCGCGAGCGCCCGGTCGCCTACGGTGCGTCGCAACAGGGCCGAGCGGGAGGGGCACGGATGAGTGAGGCGTCCGCATCGACGAGTACCGAGCGCCACCAATTACCGGTCCGCACGCTCGTGGCGGCCAGCATCGGCAACGCGGTCGAGTGGTTCGACTGGACGATCTACGCGACGTTCGCCGTCTACTTCTCCTCGCAGTTCTTCGACAAGAGCAACCCGACGCTCGCGCTGATCGGGACGACGAGCACCTACGCGCTCGCCTTCTTCTTCCGGCCGCTGGGCGGGGTGCTCCTCGGGCGCCTCGCCGACCTGCGGGGTCGCAAGTTCGCCATGCTCGTCACGATCATGCTGATGGCGGGCGGCTCGCTGCTCATCGCCGTGCTGCCCACGTACTCGGTGGTCGGCTGGCTCGCCCCGATCCTGCTGCTGCTCGCGCGCATCGCCCAGGGTCTCTCGCTGGGGGGTGAGGTCTCCAACGCCAGCGCCTACCTCGCCGAGATCGCCCCGCCGAACCGCCGCGGGCGCTACTCGAGCTTCTTCTACATCTCCACGGGCACGGCGCTGCTCGCCGCGTCGCTGCTCGGTCTACTGCTCACGACCACGCTCAGCCGCCCCGAGCTCGAGACGTACGGCTGGCGCATCGCATTTGCCGTCGGCGGGGTCCTCGGCATCGTGGGGCTCTACCTGCGCCGGACGCTCGTCGAGACCGAGCAGTTCGAGGAGAACGTCGAGAAGGCGAAGGCCACCAAGAACCCGCTGCTCAAGACGCTCACCCACTACCCGCGGTCGGTCCTGCAGCTCTTCGGCTTCACCCTGCTCTCGACGCTGTGCTACTACACGTTCTTCAGCGCCCTGACCCCGTTCGCGGTGCAGTTCCGCGACGCCGCCGGGAGCGACGTGTTCCTGGCGCTGTCGATCGGTACGGTCGTGTTCATCCTCGGCCAGTACCCCTTCGGCGCCCTGGCCGACAGATTCGGGCGCAAGCCACAGATGCTGGTGTGGTCGGGGGCGTTCGTCATCCTCACCGTTCCGCTGAGCCTGCTCATCACCGAACGTCCACCACTGATCAACCTGATCATCGTGTTCACGGTGGGCCTCGGGCTCTACTCGGTGTTCTCCTCGATCGCCCCGGCGATCATGAGTGAGATCTTCCCGACCGAGCTCCGGGCGCTGGGGATCGGCGCCTGGTACAACCTCACCGTCGCGATCTTCGGCGGCACGGCGCCGCTGCTGATCGCGGCGCTGTCCGGTGCGGGGCGTCCCGACCTGTTCTTCTGGTACGTCTCCGGTGGCGCGCTGATCGCGTTCCTGATCATCCTCACGCTGCCCGAGACGAAGGGCCGGGAGCTGACGTAGGGGACGTTTCACGCGCGTGGTGGCACCCTGGTGCCATGGCGCTGCTGCGGACCCTGCTCAACCTCGTCTGGCTGGTCCTGGCGGGGGTGTGGATGGCCCTCGGCTATCTGCTCGCCGGCATCATCTGCTGCATCCTGATCATCACGATCCCGTGGGGGATCGCGTCGTTCCGGATCGCCCTGTTCGCGCTCTGGCCCTTCGGCAGCCGCATCGAGCGCCGCCAGGACGCCGGCGTGGGCTCCACGCTGGGCAACGTCGTCTGGATCATCGTCGCCGGCTGGTGGCTGGCGATCGGGCACATCGTCACGGCCATCCCGCTGGCCGTGAGCATCATCGGCATCCCGTTCGCCTGGGCGAACCTCAAGATGATTCCGGTGTCTCTCACCCCGCTCGGCCGGCGGATCGTCGACACCGACGACCCGCAGGGCTTCGGGGTGGACGGGCACCACGCCGCACCCCCGATGGCCGCGCGCCGCTGAGCGCGTGGCCCTATCGGCGTGCTCCCTTCACTCGGACACTCGACGTCTGCGGCGCCACGCCGCTGACGCCTGTCAGTCCGTGACCGGCAGGTCGTAGCGCCGGCGGATGCTCGACCCGAGACGACGGACGTCGACGCCGTAGACGTGCAGCGAGATCGTCGTGACCGACGCGGTGTTGGTGACGCGGTGGATGTCGCCCGGTGGCAGCAGCCCGCTGACGGTCCCCGGGCCCGCGACGTCCTCGCCGTCGACCACGAGGTGCTCGGCCACCCGGCGGTAGCGGATCTCGTGCTCCGCCCCGGTGTGGACGCCGACCACGCACCACGAGAGGTGGTCGTGGATCAGGGTCGTCTGCCCGGGCAGCCACACGAGCGCCACCAGCGAGAACGCGCCGTCGGGGGCGACGTGCAGGACGTGCTGCCGGTAGTGCGCGGGGTCGCCGACGCACTGTTCCGGCCGGAGCAATCGTGGATCACCGAGGTGCGGAGCCAGGGCTCGGGCGACGGCGTCGACCCGGACCTGGCCGGGGTGTGCGCCGCGCACGGCGGCGTCGAGGTCGTCGGTCAGGGCGGTCAGCGGGGTGACGAGTGCGGTGGTCATGGTGGCCTCCTCAGGCGGCGGCGGTGAGGTGTGCGGCGGTGCGGGTCGCGCTGCCGGCGGTGAGGTCGGCGGTCAGGGTCGTCTCGTGGCCCTGGGTCTCGACGGTGACGATCGGGAGCACCGAGGCGAGCAGGACGCGCATCCCGGTGTTCTCGGTGAGCACGTCGGCGACGAGGCGCGAGTAGCCCTCCTCGCGGCCGCGGGTGGCGACGGCGCGCAGCAGGCGTCCTCCGACGCCGCGGCCCTGCCAGGTGTCGACGACCTCGATGGCGAGCTCGGCGTCACGCAGACCCAGGGAGATGAGGCGTGCGATGCCGATCGGCGCGCCGTCCGGGCCGAAGGCCGCCACCGCGATGTGTCGCCGGCCGTCGACGGCGGCGAGCTTCGTGCGCACCGCCCGGATCAGGCGCGGGGTCGCGCCGTGGAAGCGCAGATAGCGGCTGTGGTCGGAGAGGCCGGCGAACACCGTGTCCAGCACGTCGACGTCGCCGGGCCCGAGCTCGCGGACGGTGGGGGCACGACCGAGGGGCCGGGGCCCGGGTGTCTCCGGAGCCCCGGTGGTCCAGGTGCTGACGAGATGCATGGTGGGTCCTCCGTCGCGGGGCCGGACACCTCGTCCGGCGACAGGACCGAGCCTGCGGCTCGAGCACCCCCCGCCTCGTCGGTGAGCACTCCCCATCTCGGCGCGCGCCGGTCCCCATGCCGGGGGCGCGGTGCCCACGCCGAAGCGGATTTCCTGTCACCCAGTGCCAGCGAGGACGCAGGGCTTGCACGGGCACGTGCTCCGGGCGGGGAGCCGGACCACGGGGTGCTCACAGTGGTGCCAGGTCCCGGTACATCCGGATCGCGGGCCCGAAGCGCGTGGGCGCCTCGCCGACCGTGCGGAAGCCGCAGCGGGCGTAGAAGGCCTCGGCGCGGGGGTTCGCGGTGACCACGAGCAGCGGGGCGCCGGCCGCGCGGGCCGCCCGCACCGCGTCCTCGACGAGCCGGGCGCCGATGCCGTGGCGCATCAGGGCCGGGCGTACGAACAGGGCGTCGAGCTCGGCGGTCCCGTCGGGCAGGGGCAGCACTGTGGCGAAGCCGGTCACGGTGCCGTCGACCTCGTGGACGCGGACCCGACCCGCCCGCAGGTCCGCGCGCGGCACCTCGATCGCGTCGGGGTGGGCGAGCAGGTCCTCGCGGTGGTCGTCCCAGATCATCGAGGCCTCGCGCATGAGGTCCTCGAGCGCGGCGGCCTCGTCCATCCGGGCCGGGCGGAGGCGGCCGTCGTCCATCCGACGATGGTGCGGGCCGTGTCGAGCGGGTTCACAGCCCGGGAGATCGGTCGCGGAACGGTCCCCGCGGCGGCGCCCGGCTCCCCAGCCTCGGAGAACACCCCGGCACCAGGAGGACACGGTGACCACTTCTCCGACGACGCCGACGAGCGGCGCCGACCTCGTGACCCGGTTGCTGGATCTCTGGTCGCGCCCGCTGCCCGCCGACGACACCGCCGCCCTCGCCGAGTTCGGCGAGCTCTACTCCGACCCCGTCGACGTCCGGTCATCGACGTCCTGACCCTCACCGACGGCCGGATCACCGGCATCGTGATGGCCGGCGACGAGCTCGGGAACCTCGTCCGGCTCGGAGCCGTCGCGCTCGCCGACACCAGCTGAGTCGGGACGACCCGCCTACGAGGGGTCGGGCCGCTCCGTCTCGGGCTCGCCCTCGGTCTCGGTGGGCACGTCGGGGATGGCCGGCCCGAGAAGGTCGTCGGCGTCGACGATCCGGTAGGCGTAGCCCTGCTCGGCGAGGAAGCGCTGGCGGTGCGCGGCGTACTCGGCGTCGACCGAGTCCCGCGCGACCACCGAGTAGAAGTGCGCCTGCCGGCCGTCGGTCTTCGGGCGCAGGATGCGGCCGAGGCGCTGCGCCTCCTCCTGGCGGGAGCCGAACGTGCCGGACACCTGGATGGCCACCGACGCGTCGGGGAGGTCGATCGAGAAGTTCGCGACCTTCGACACCACCAGCACCGGGAGCTCGCCGCGCCGGAACTGGTCGAACAGGAGCTCGCGCTCCTTGGTCTTCGTCGAGCCCTGGATCACCGGGGCGTCGAGGGCGACGCCGAGCTCGTCGAGCTGGTCGAGGTACGCGCCGATGACCAGCGTCGGCTCGCCGGGGTGGCGCGCCAGGATGCTCTTCACCACCGGGATCTTGGTTCGCGCGCACGCGCAGAGCCGGTAGCGCTCCTCGGCCTCCGCGGTGGCGTAGATGATCCGCTCGTTGTCGGTCATCGTCACGCGGACCTCGACGCAGTCGGCGGGCGCCACCCAGCCCTGGGCCTCGATGTCGCGCCACGGCGCGTCGTAGCGCTTGGGCCCGATGAGCGAGAAGACGTCGCCCTCGCGCCCGTCCTCGCGCACGAGCGTCGCGGTGAGGCCGAGGCGGCGGCGCGACTGCAGGTCGGAGGTCATGCGGAACACCGGCGCGGGCAGCAGGTGCACCTCGTCGTAGATGATCAGGCCCCAGTCGCGGGTGTCGAACAGCTCCAGCGCCCGGAACTCGCCCTTCGTCTTGCGGGTCATCACCTGGTACGTGGCGATGGTGACCGGGCGGATCTCCTTGCGCTCGCCGGAGTACTCGCCGATCTCGTCCTCGGTGAGCGACGTGCGCGCGACGAGCTCGCGCTTCCACTGCCGCCCGGCGACGGTGTTGGTGACGAGGATCAGCGTCGTCGCCCCGGCCCGCGCCATCGCGGCGGCACCGACGAGCGTCTTGCCGGCGCCGCACGGGAGCACGACCACGCCGGACCCGCCGTGCCAGAAGCCCTCGACGGCGTCGGCCTGGTAGTCGCGCAGCTGCCAGTCGGACTGGTCGAGCTCGATCGCGTGGGCCTCGCCGTCGACGTAGCCCGCGAGGTCCTCGGCGGGCCAGCCGACCTTGAGCAGCGCCTGCTTGAGCCGCCCGCGCTCCGACGGGTGCACGACGACGGTGTCGTCGTCGATGCGGTCGCCGATCATCGGGCTGATCTTCTTGTTGCGCAGGACCTCCTCGAGCACGGCGCGGTCGTTGGAGATCATGACCAGGCCGTGCACGGGGGAGTTCGTCAGCTGCAGGCGCCCGTAGCGACCCATGGTGTCGACGACGTCGACGAGCAGGGCCTGCGGGACCGCGTAGCGGCTGTACTGCACGAGCGCGTCGACCACCTGCTCCGCGTCGTGGCCCGCCGCACGGGCGTTCCACAGCGCGAGCGGGGTGACGCGATAGGTGTGGACGTGCTCGGGTGCGCGCTCGAGCTCGGCGAACGGCGCGATCGCCTGGCGAGCGGCGGGCGCCGCCTCGTGGTCGACCTCGAGCAGCAAGGTCTTGTCGGACTGCACGATGAGCGGTCCGTTGCCGGGCTGGCTCAACCTCTCGACCTCCGGGCACATCGACGGGTGGTCCGTCCCATTGTCCTCGTCGGTACGACACACCGTCGGGCGGAGCTGGGACGCCGCTCGGGGAGCGCACGGACACGCCCGGTCATTCCCGGGGGGCACGGCGGATACAGTGAGCGCGCTCGACCCCGCCCTCGAGGAGTGACCACCCGACCCGATGGGCTCACGGCGCAGTGCCGGGGCCCGTCACCAGCGAGGACCGCCCTGCGGCCCTCGCGACGACCGCCCTGGACGCCTGACCACTCTGATGCGCCCGTTCGCCTCGTTCCCCGATCGTCGCACCGACGTGTGCCCGCGTGACGTCGCGGTGTCACCCGTGTGCCATCGCTCGATCCGGTCGGCGGCGACTGTAGACCATCGCCGGTCACCGAGCGTGGACCAGGCAGGTCTTCGGCGTGGGGGAGGGTCGGGCGAAGTCCGACCGACCGGAGGAACCGGGAGGACCCGTCCGTGACCACCCCCGAGCGAAGCCCGGACCGGGCCTCCGTCCGGTACCACGATCCGCGCGACGGTCGTCCCGGTCCGGACGGCCCCGGCGGCGGTGACTGGACGGACCGCCTGGCGCTGCGCAACTGGAGCCTGCCGGTCAAGCTCACCGCGGTCCTGCTGGTGCCGACGCTCTTCGTGCTGACCCTCGGCGTCCTCCGGATCATGGAGCAGACCCGGGACGCCGCCGAGTTCGACGGCGTCCAGCAGGCCGTGGCGCTCGAGGACGGCACGGCACGGGTGATGGGCAGCCTCGCCGACGAGCGCTCCGCCGCGGCGGTCTACGTGGCCGCGGGGCGCGCCGGCGGCTCCGGTCCGGTCGAGGAGCGCATCGGCGCCACCCGCGACGCGACGTCCGAGCTGCGGCGCTCCTCCGGGCTGGCGGACTCGCTCGACGAGCAGACCCGCACGTCGTTCGACCAGGCCGACGCCGAGCTCGACCAGCTCGACCGCCTGCGCGACGACGTCATCGACGGCCGGGTGGACGCCGCGGGCGCCATCGCCCGGTACACCGAGGTCGTCGACACCCTCGAGATCTTCGACCGGTCGCTGTCCCGGGAGGCCGCCGACCCGAGCGTCGCCGGGCTCGCCTCCGGTCTCTACTCCCTGTCGGTGGTCCGCGAGGAGGACGCCTACGTCCAGGCCGTCGTCGCCGCCGGCATCGCCGCGGGCCGCATCGACGCCCCGTCGATCGACCAGGCGCGCAATGCGACGCTGCGCCGCTCGATCGCCGTCGACGACTTCCGCTCGGCGGTGGGCACGGACAACGCCGGGCTCGCCGACGCCGTCGTGGGCCCGGACGTCGACAACCGCGACCTGCTGGCCCAGGTGGTCCTCGGCCGCGGCGCCGCGGGGCTCCCGCTGCAGGTCTCGGGGCCGGACTGGGAGCGCGCGTCCTCGGCCGTCGAGGACCGGGACGCCGCGACCTCCGAGCAGCTGCGCGGCCAGCTCCAGGAGCAGGCGGGCGCCCTGCAGCAGGCGGCGCGCAACGGCGCCGGCGTGGCCTCGGTGATCCTGCTGCTGGCCCTGATGGCCGGCGCCGCGGTGGTCTTCTTCGTCACCCGCTCGCTGCTGCGGCCGCTGCGTCTGCTGCGCCGCAGCGCGCTCGACGTCGCCGAGCGTCGCCTGCCCCAGGCCGTCCGCAGCCTGCGCGAGGGCGAGGCACCGGACACCACGATCGTCCCGACGCCGATCACCACGCGGGAGGAGATCGGCCAGGTCGCCCGCGCGTTCGACCAGGTGCACGAGCAGGCGGTCCGCCTGGCCGCCGAGCAGGCGGGTCTGCGGTCGGCGTTCAACTCGATCTTCGTGAACCTGTCGCGGCGCTCGCAGGCGCTGGTCGAGCGCCAGCTGCGCCTCATCGAGCAGCTGGAGAACTCCGAGGAGGACCCGGAGGCGCTCTCCAACCTCTTCCAGCTCGACCACCTCGCGACGCGGATGCGCCGCAACTCGGAGAACCTGCTGGTGCTCTCGGGCACCGACCTCTCGCGGCGGGGCAGCCGCCCGGTGCCGCTGGTCGACGTGCTGCGCGCCGCCGCGTCCGAGGTGGAGCAGTACCAGCGCATCGACCTCGCGCCGCCGCCCTCGGCCCAGCTGCTGGGCCGCACGGCGAGCGACGTCGTGCACCTCGTCGCCGAGCTGCTCGAGAACGCCACCACGTTCTCCGCGCCCGACACCCGGGTGCGGGTGCAGGCGACGCAGAACGGCGACGGCTCCCTGCTCGTCGAGATCATCGACTCCGGTGTCGGCATGAGCGAGGAGGACCTGCACGACGCCAACGTGCGGCTCGACTCGCCGCCGACCGTCGACGTGTCGGCCTCGCGGCGCATGGGCCTGTTCGTGGTCGGGCGCCTGGCCACCCGCCACGGCATCACCGTCTCGCTGCGCAACCGCGAGGACGGCGGCGTCGCCGCCACGGCCCTGGTGCCCGCGTCCGCGGTGCTCGCCGTCGCGCCCGAGGGCGCGGCGAGCCCGGCGGTCACGGCCGGGGCGTCCGCGGGGGCCTCGAGGTCCGTTCCCGACCAGGCCCGCGGTGGCGGCTCCGGGCTGCCGCAGCGCGGCCAGCGCCAGGGTGGCGGCGCGCCCGGGTCCTTCTTCGCGCCCGGTGTCGACCCCGAGCAGGGTGGCGGGGACGCCGCCCGCCCCGGCGGCGCGCGCGAGCGGCGGTCGATGCTGCCGCGGCGCGGGTCGGCGCCCGGCACCAACGGCTCGAACGGCCACGGGACGAACGGCACGAACGGGTCGGTGCCGGGGCCTGCCGGTCCCGGACGTCCGGGAGGACCGACCGGCCCGGGGCGTCCCGGGCCCACGCCCTCCGAGCCGCCGCGCGAGCCCGTAGGCCGCGCCCCGGCCGAGGAGCCCGACGCCCCCGAGGCGCCCGCCGAGGACACGGCCGGCGACGGCGCCGGCGAGCAGGACGAGCGGGGTCGTCACGGCCTGGTCGGTGGCGCTGCCGCCGGTGGGGCCGCGGCCCTGATCGGTGCGGCCGCCGCCCGCCGTCGCAGCCGCCGTTCCGAGGACGGCGAGGAGGGCGCCGCCTCCGACGCGGAGGCGCCCGAAGCCGACGAGGTCGCCGAGGCGGACGGCGCCGACGGCGACGCGCCGGAGTCCGGCGAGGCGGACGCGGGTCGGCACGTCCTGCGTCCCACCGGGCTCGCTCCGGGCCAGGGTCCGGGTCAGGCGCCTGGTCAGGGGCCCGCGCCGTCGCCCGGCCCGATGCCCGCGCGCCCGGGACCGGGTGGACCGGCCGGACCCGGCTGGGGTCCCCCGCCGCCCCGCGCGGCGGGCCGCCCCCGGCTGGCGCGGTCCCGGCGCCCCTCCCGGCCGCGGCCCCGCCGGTCCCGGCTGGGGCCCGCCGCCCGCGGGTCCCGGACGGCCCGCCGCCGCCGGCCCGCCGATGTGGAACGGTGCGCCCGTCGTGCCCCCGCCCGGCCCGGGTCCGGCGGAGTCGGACGAGGCGCCGGCCGAGGTCGTGGAGGACGTCGAGAACCCGGTCGAGACGCCGGCCGAGGCCTCGGTGGAGACCCCGGTCGACACGCCGGTCGACACTCCGGCCGACGAGCGGGTCGAGGAGTCGCCCGGGGCCCCCGCCACACCGAGCGAGGCCCCGGAGGCCGCGGCACCGCTGCCGACGCGGCGCGGGACCTTCCCGCTGCGCCCCCGGGTCGTGCGGCCCCAGCCGCAGGCCGACGCCGCCGAGAGGCCGGCCGAGAGCCCGGCCGACGCGACCGCGGCGACGCCCGCCGGCCCGCCCCCGGAGCCCGAGCAGGCCGTCGAGGAGCCGGCGGTCGTGGACGCCGCCGAGCCCGCCGCCGAGGACCCGGCGGCCTCCGCGGAGCCGGAGGAGTCCGAGGACGCCCGTCGCACCCGCCCGTCGGGTCGTCGCCTGTCGCCCAGCGGCGTGCCGTTCGCCCCGGGCATGGCGCCCCGCCTGCGTCCGCGACGCACGGGACCGCCGTCCGAGGGTGAGGAGGTCCCCGCCGAGCAGCAGGAGACGCCGGTCGCGGAGACCCCGGCCGACGAGCCCCCAGCTGACGAGACCCCGGCCGACGAGACCCCGGCCGGCGCGCCCGACGAGGTCGCGGCGGCGGAGCCGGAGACACCGGAGACCCCCGCCGGGCCCCCGCCCCTCCCGGGCGGGCTGCCCCGTCGCACCGCCGGTCCGCCGGCGCCGAACGGCGCACCGGCCCCGGGTGGGCTGCCGCAGCGGCCGTCCGGACCGCCGGCCCCGTCCGGTCCGTCGGCGCCCGGCGCCCTGCCGCAGCGGTCGCCCAGGCCGCCGCAGGTCCCGGCCGGCGCGAACGGGTCGGCCACCGGGTCGGGCGACGGCGCACGGCTCTTCGACGCGCCGCCACCCGCGAACGGCGAGGGCCGCACCCGCAACGGCGGCGGCGCCCCCGGCCGCGCGACGCCCGAGCGGCCCCCGGGCCGCCCCGGTGCGCCGCAGCGGGAGCGCACGCCGATCTACGACGAGGTCGCGTCGGCCTGGTTCCGGGAGGCGCCGCCCTCGGCGGGCCCGGACGAGGCCGAGTGGGCCTCGAGCTCGGGCGACGAGGGCTGGCGCGCGGCCGCGGCCACCGCGGACGCCCTGGACGCCGGCGTCAGCGCCGACGGCACCACCGAGGCGGGCCTGCCCAAGCGGCGTCCCCGAGCACAGCTCGTGCCCGGCGCCGCCCGGACCGGGGCCGCCGGTGCACCCGGCGGCGCCCCGGACGGAGCCGCCGCCGGACCGCGTCGCAACGCCGACGCGATCCGTGGGCGTCTCGCGAGCTACCAACGAGGCGTGGCCGACGGGCGTACCAGCCGTCAGGCCCGACCGGCCGACACCGGAGCAGAGCGCGACGCGCGCTCCGGGGATGAGGAGGAGCAGTGACGGGAGCCCAGTCGCAGCCGAGCCGGTTCGGCTGGTTGGTCTCGAACTTCGCCGAGCGGGTGCCCGGGGTGGCGCACGCGGTCGTGGTGTCCGCCGACGGGCTGCTGCTCACGGGGTCCAGCCGACTGCCGCGCGACCGTGCGGACCAGCTGGCGGCCGTGGCGTCGGGGCTGATCAGCCTCACGCAGGGCGCCGCGCGGTGCTTCGAGGCGGGCGATGTCGTGCAGACGGTGGTCGAGATGGAGCGCGGGATCGTGCTGCTCATGTCGATCAGCGACGGCTCGTGCCTGGCCACGCTGGCGGCCCCGAACTGCGACATCGGGCTGGTGGGGTACGAGATGACGTTGCTGGTCGACCGGGTCGGCCAGCTGCTGACCCCCGAGCTCCGTGCCGAGCTTCAGGGGTCGGCGGTGCGATGAGCACGTCGAGGGGGTGACGACCCGTGAGCGATGAACCCGGCGAGTCCTTCGCCGACGTCCTCAACGGGATCAGCGGACCGCCGCGGTCGAAGGGGCCGCGCGGCGAGCGGCGCGGGCTGTTCCGGCGTCGCCGCGACGAGCCGTCGGACGTCCCGGACGGGTCCGACGGCTCCGACGGGTCCGCCGAGGTCGCCCCCGAGACCGCGCCCGGCACCGTCGCCGCGGACGGCCACCTCGACGGGAGCGGCGAGCCCGACGGCGCGCACGCCCTCGCCGAGGGCGAGCCGCCGACCGCGCCCTACGGCGTCCCGAGCCCGGGC
Source organism: Actinomycetospora sp. NBC_00405 (assembly GCF_036044095.1). Taxonomy (NCBI): domain Bacteria; kingdom Bacillati; phylum Actinomycetota; class Actinomycetes; order Pseudonocardiales; family Pseudonocardiaceae; genus Actinomycetospora; species Actinomycetospora sp. NBC_00405. Next base: position 3,182,358 of record NZ_CP107938.1, on the reverse strand, counting down.
GGCGTGCCGCGCCACGAGCTCCCGGAGCCCGAACCGCCGGACGAGCGCGCCGACGACGTCGCGATCGTGCGCCCCTACGCCTGGACGGGCGGGCGCACCCGTCCGGCCTACGACCTGGCCATCGAGACCCTGGTCTCGGTCGGCAACGCGGGCCGCGACCCCTCGCGGTTCCCCCAGTACGAGCACCGTGCCGTGGCCGAGCTGTGTCGCGAGCCCCGATCGGTGGCGGAGGTGGCGGCGTTGCTGACGCTGCCGCTGGGCGTCGCCCGGGTCCTGATCGGCGACATGGCTTCGCAGGGCACCGTCGTGGTGCACCAGACCGCCTCGACCTCGGGCGACGTCCCGGACATGGCGTTGATGGAGAGGGTGTTGAGTGGACTTCGACGGCTCTGACGCAGCGGTCGCGGACCCCGTCCCGACCACCACCTCGGCCAAGATCGTCGTGGCCGGGGGATTCGGGGTCGGCAAGACGACGTTCGTGGGCTCGGTCTCCGAGATCGACCCGCTGACCACCGAGGCCGTGATGACCGACGCGAGCGCCGGCGTCGACGACCTCTCGGCGGTGCCGAACAAGCGCACCACCACGGTCGCCATGGACTTCGGTCGCGTCTCCCTGGACTCCGACCTGATCCTCTACCTGTTCGGCACGCCCGGGCAGGACCGGTTCTGGTTCATGTGGGACGACCTCGTGCGCGGCGCCATCGGTGCCGTGGTGCTCGCCGACACCCGCCGACTGGCCGACTGCTTCGCCGCGGTCGACTTCTTCGAGGACCGGCGCCTGCCCTACGTGCTCGGCGTCAACCTCTTCGACGGGATGCTCCGCCACGACATCGAGGACGTCCGCGAGGCCCTGGCCATCGACCCGTCCGTGCCGATCCTGACCGTCGACGCCCGCGATCGGGAGTCGACGAAGCAGGCGCTCATCTCGCTCGTCGAGCACGCCATGCAGGTCTGGGCGGTCGGCGCCCGCGCCTGATCCCCGAGGCAGCGAACGCGCTGTTCGCTGCTTCTAGGCGCACGAACTCCCCGTTCGCGTCGGCGCCTCGCCTCCGGGTCGCGTGATCAACGGGGACTTTGCGCGCGTAGAAGCAGCGAGATACCCGTTCGCTGCGAAACACCGGGACCTAGCGGTCGGCGAGGACGCTGACCGAGGTGATGCGGTGCAGGGCGAAGGACAGCGGCGAGCCGCCGATCACGTCGCCGTTGGTCTCGCCGTCGTCGGTGTCCTCGACGCCCTCGAGCACCCCGCCGCCGACGCGCAGGGGGCGCACGACGCGCTGGGACGCCGTGCCGTGGGCGTCGACGTAGCCGATCCACACGCTGCGCCCCGAGCGCGCCGCCTCGGCGAGGACCGCGACGGTGGCCGAGGTCGTCGCCGAGCGCGTGGGGTTCCCCGTCGCCCCGCGGCCCCGGGCGGCGCTCGCGGCGCGGTCGCCGGCGCGCAGCTGGGCGACGAGGGCGGTGATCTGGTCGTCGGAGAGCGTCGGCGTGGTGCCCACCGCGCGCTCGGGACGCCGCGCGGCGGTGCGCCGGCCCTTGGGGCGCAGGTCGAGCACGCCGCCGACGTCGTCCTCGGCGACGGGGGAGAGCCCCGCGGCACGCAGGGCCTCGAGCACGTCGACCAGCGGCTGGGTGCTGATCAGCACGGTGGGGGCGATGCGCCGCAGCTCGAGGCGCTCGGCCTCGGGGTGGACCATCACCTCGGCGATCAGCGCCTCGTCCTCGGAGCGCAGGAACGACGCCGCCGCCCCGCCGCGCAGGCGTCCGTGGCGGCGGGCGACGTCGTCGACGAGGTAGGTCAGGCCCTGGGGGACGGGCGTGGCCGAGCGGGTGCGGAAGAGCTCGTGCAGGTCCGCGGCCGTCTGCCCCAGGTCGAGCGCGCGGCGCACCGAGCCCTCGCTGATCCGGTAGACGGTCGCGCTGCCCGCGGACTCGACGTCGGCGACGCGGTCGAGCGCCGCCGCGAGCTCGGGTTCGAGGCGTCCGGGGGCGACGGCGGTGAGGTCGGCCTGGAGGAGCACGTGGTCGATCGGGTCGGGCAGCGCGCGGCGCAGCGCGGCGGCCGCGGCGCCGTCGGGGTCGTCGCCGGGGCTGCGGGCGACGACGAGCAGCTCGCGGGTGGCGGAGGTGACCGTGTCGTGGGCGACGAGCCCGAGCGTCGTCGCCTCGCGCAGCACCGTGCGCGCCATCTCGTCGCGCTGCCGCCCGCCCTTGCGCGGGGCGCGCCACGCGAGGGACGCGACGAGGTCGTCGGCGCTCGGGGGGCCGTCGCCGTCGTCGAACTCGCAGAGCCGGTCGAGCACCCGGCGGCGCAGCGCGGGCGCCCAGGGCCGGCGTGCCTCGTCGGAGAGCGGGCCGATGAGCTTGTCACCCACGTCGCGGGCGCCCACCAGCGACGGTGCCCGGGGCGTGTCCAGCCAGCCACGGGCGAGCGTCACCCAGCGCACGTCGGGGCCGGCGGCGAGCCACCGGTCGACGGCGCTGGTGGGCGTCCAGGCAGGATCGTTGCCCTCGGAGACGGCGACGAGCCCGGCGCCGGCGAGCACCTCGACCAGCAGGGCCGCGTCCTGCTCGGTGAGGCCGAGGTCGCGGGCCACCCGGCGCATGTCGCGCACGCCGAGCCCGCCCGAGCGCAGCACCGCGGGCGGGTGCGCCGACCACGCGGTGAGCACGGCCTCCGCGCGCCGGGTGACCTCGAGGATCTCGCCGGCGGCGGTGGCGTCGACGTCGGCCGGGTCGCGGTGGCGCGGCGGAGGCATGGGGTCGGTGACCGCGACGTCGCCGAGCGGGCGGTCGCCGCGCACCGCGAGGGCCGCCTCGCGCGTGAGCTCCACGGTCTCGAGGTCGACGCGCACGAGGATGCCCGCCGCGAGGAGCCGGCCCACCGGCCCCCTATCGGCGTGCTCCCCTGAACCGGTCCCCTGCGCGCGGCTGCGGCCGACGGGCCCGTCGGTGGCCAACGCGTCGACCACCCCGCGCTCGTCGGGGGGCAGGGCGTCGACGATCTCCGCGGGGTCGTCCGCGGTGGCGATCGCCGAGAACTCCGGGGCCGGCCGCCCGAGACCACCGGGATAGCGCACCGAGACGTCGCGCAGCGCGGGGACCGCGCGCACCCCCGCGGTGGCCGACGGGTCCGCGCGCGCCAGCTCCGGCGGCACGGTGGCGCCGTCGAACCAGGCCAGCGCCCGGCGCTCGAGGTCGGCGAGCGCGGCCCGGCCGGCGTCGGCGCGGTCGGGGCCGAGGAGCGCGAGCACGTCCCCGAGGGCGGCGGACATCTCGTCGGCGCGCACCACCAGCAGCGCGTCGACCACCTGGAGGGTGAACGCGTCGAGGTCCTCGCACGCCCGGCCCACCGACATCCGCACGCTCGCGCGGGTGGCCACGACGCCGGTGTCGGCGGGGGCGGGCAGCGCCAGGTCCGGACGCGCGCGCAACAACGCGCCCAGGGTGTCGTCGTCCTGGGCGCGCAGGTGGTCGAGCAGGGTCCGGCCGGACATCGCCTCCCCACGGTAGTCGGGCTCCGGCGCGCGCACCCTCGAGGTGCGGCAGACTGGAGCCCCGCCGTCCCGGCGGGTGTGTGTACGAGACGGCGGGAGGAGCCAGCGGCCATGGCAGACGACGACGAGACCACGACCCCGCGCCAGGATCCGTGGTGGCCCGCGGACGAGGGGGATCACCCGATCACCGAGCTGATGGCGCCCACCCAGGGCTCGCCGTCGCCGTACGGGGAGACGCAGTTCCCGCTGTCCGCCGACCAGCTCGGCTACGAGCACCCGGTCACCGAGATCAACCGCTGAGTACCACCGCCGGTCTCCTGCTCGCCGCCGGTGGCGGCCGGCGGATGGGTCGGCCCAAGGCGGCCGTCGAGCTGGACGGCGAGCCCTTGGTGGCCCGAGGCGCGCGGACGCTGCGCGACGCCGGGCTCGACCCGGTGGTCGTCGTACTCGGGGCGGGCCTGCCGGACGTCGCGGAGCTGCTGCCGGCCGGGACGCGCTGGGTGCCCGCGCCGGGCTGGGACACCGAGGGGCAGGCCGCCTCGCTGCGCGCCGGCCTGGACGCGCTGGACGCCACCGACGCGGACGCGGTGCTCGTGGCGCTCGTCGACACCCCGGGCATCGGGCCGGCGGCGCTGGCCCGGGTGGCCGCGCACGCGAGCGGCCCCGACGCCCTGGCCCGCGGCGCCGTCGACGGGCGGGCGGGGCACCCGGTGCTGCTCGGCCGGACGCACTGGGCGAGGGTGCGGGCGGCGGCCGAGGGCGACGCCGGCGCGCGGGGCTTCCTGCGCGGCCGGGACGACGTGGTGGCGGTGGACATCTCCGACGTGGCGGTGCCCGACGACCTCGACACCCCGGAGGACCTCGCGCGCTGGACGGGCGAGCAGACGACAGGAAGGGGCACACCGTGACCGTCCCGGGACCGGGGTACGCGATCACGGCCCGCGTCGAGGCGCCGGCCAGCGCCACGGCGGCGGGCGACCTCGCGGTGGCCGTCGGCCGCGTCGGCGGGGTCATGACCGCGTTCGACGTCGTCGAGTCGCGCACCGACTCGATCATCATCGACATCAGCTGCAACGCCCTCTCCGAGGAGCACGCCGGGCAGATCACCGACGCGCTCGACGTCCTCGACGGCGTCCGGGTGCGCAACGTCTCCGACCGCACGTTCCTCGTCCACCTCGGCGGCAAGATCGAGGTGACGCCGAAGGTCGGCCTGCGCACCCGCGAGGACCTCTCCCGCGCCTACACCCCCGGTGTCGCCCGCGTCTGCCAGGCGATCGCCCGCCGTCCCGACGACGCCCGCAGCCTCACCATCAAGCGCAACACGGTCGCCGTCGTCACCGACGGCTCGGCGGTGCTCGGGCTCGGCAACCTCGGCGCGGCGGCCGCGATGCCGGTGATGGAGGGCAAGGCGGCGCTGTTCAAGCGCTTCGCCGGCGTCGACGCCTGGCCGGTGTGCCTGGACACCCAGGACACCGAGGAGATCATCCGCACCGTCGAGGTCCTCGCCCCGGCGTACGGCGGGATCAACCTCGAGGACATCGCCGCGCCGCGCTGCTTCGAGATCGAGGAGCGCCTGCGCGACAAGCTCGACATCCCCGTCTTCCACGACGACCAGCACGGGACCGCCGTCGTCGTCCTCGGCGCGCTGCGCAACGCGCTGCGCGTGGTGGAGAAGGAGATGAACGACTGCCGGATCGTGGTCTGCGGCGTCGGCGCCGCCGGCTCGGCGATCATCCGGCTGCTGCTGCCGCTGGCGCCCGCCGACCTGATCGCGGTGGACGTCGACGGGATCATCCACCCGGACCGCGAGGGCCTGCACCCGAGCCTGGAGTGGGTCGCCGAGCAGACCAACCGGAAGAACCGCACCGGGACGCTGGGCGACGCGATGCCCGGCGTCGACGTCTTCATCGGGGTCTCCGCGCCGAACCTGCTCCACGAGTCCGACGTCGCCGCCATGGCCGACAAGGCGGTCGTGTTCGCGCTGGCCAACCCCGACCCCGAGATCGACCCGTCGCTGGCGCAGCGGCACGCGTCGATCGTCGCCACCGGGCGGTCGGACTACCCGAACCAGATCAACAACGTCCTCGCCTTCCCCGGCATCTTCCGCGGGCTGCTCGACGCCCAGGCCCGGGGGATCACCGACGACATGCTGCTCGCCGCCTCGGCCGCGATCGGCGACGTCGTCGCGGAGCCCAACCCGCTGTTCATCGTGCCCAGCGTCTTCGACAGCACCGTCGCCTCGGCGGTGGCCGGCGCGGTGCGCAAGACCGTCGAGCGGGCCCGCGAGCAGGGGACCGAGGCCGTCGACGTGGGCGCCGCCCTGGCTCTGGGCGAGGAGACGGCGAAGGCGGTGGAGGGTGCTGATGAGTGAGGGTCCGGGCGAGCGGAGCGACGGGGGAACGGCCAGCGGTCTCACGCACGTCGACGCCACCGGCGCGGCACGGATGGTCGACGTGGGGGACAAGGAGGTCACGCGCCGCACGGCGACGGCCACCGGGGTCCTGCGCACCACCACCGAGGTCGTCGCGGCGCTGCGGGACGACACCGTGCCGAAGGGCGACGCGCTGGGCACGGCCCGGGTCGCGGGCATCATGGGCGCGAAGCGCACGCCCGACCTGATCCCGCTGTGCCACCCGATCCCGCTCACCGGGGTCACCGTCGACCTCGACGTCGGCGACGACCACGTCGCGATCACCGCGACGGCGCGCAGCGCCGACCGCACCGGGGTGGAGATGGAGGCGCTGACCGCCGTCACCGTGGCCGGGCTGACCCTGCACGACATGATCAAGGCGCTGGATCCGGCGGCGACGCTGGACGGAGTGCGCCTCGAGCGCAAGGAGGGGGGACGTTCCGGTGTCTGGACCCGACCCGACGGCCGCTGAGGACCCCACGACCAACCCCGCGGCCGACCCCGCGGCAGACCCCACGCGCCGCGCGCGCGTCGTCACCGCGTCCAACCGTGCCGCGGGCGGTGTCTACACCGACCGCGGCGGGCCGATCATCGTCGACTGGCTGCGCGAGCAGGGCTTCACCACACCCGACCCCGTCGTGGTGCGCGACGGGGAGCCCGTGGCCGCCGCGCTGCGCGACGCCGTCGCCGACGGTGCGCACGTCGTCCTCACCACCGGCGGCACCGGCATCTCCCCGACCGACGCGACGCCGGAGGCGACGCGCGCGGTCCTCGACTACGAGATCCCGGGGCTCGCGGACGCGATCCGGCGCGCCGGCGCCGACGTGGTGCCGACGTCGGTGCTCTCACGTGGCGTGGCAGGGGTCGCGAAGCGCACCCTGGTGGTGAACCTGCCCGGCTCCCCGGGCGGGGTGCGCGACGGGCTGACGGTGCTCGCACCGGTGCTGGCCCACGCCGTCGACCAGATTCTCGGAGGGGACCACCCGTGACGTCCACAGCCCCGGCCCGCGTCCTGCGCGCCACCGTCACCGAGGAGCTCCTGGACGTCTCGGAGCACGCGGCGCTGGTCGACGACGCCGCCGCGGGCGCCGTGGTGACGTTCGCGGGCGTCGTCCGCGACCACGACCACGGCCGCTCGGTGACGGCCCTGGACTACGAGGGCCACCCGAGCGCCGCGGCCGTGGTGGAGAAGGTGGCCGCCGACGTCGCCGCCGCGTTCCCCGGGGTGCGCGCGCTCGCCGTCACCCACCGCGTCGGAGCGCTGGGCATCGGCGACGTCGCGCTGGCCTGCGCGGTCGCCGCGGAGCACCGCCGTCAGGCGTTCGACGCGTGCAGCGAGCTCGTCGACGCCGTGAAGCGCGAGCTGCCGGTGTGGAAGCGCCAGGAGTTCACCGACGGCACCGAGGAATGGGTCAACTGCCCCTGAGCCTCAGCTCATCGTCAGCGTCTGCCCCGGGAAGATGAGGTCCGGGTCGGTGGCGACGTCGGGGTTGGCCTGGGCCAGCGTGCGCCAGGTCGCGCCCTGCGAGGCGGCGATCGAGCTCAGCGTGTCCCCGGCCTTCACGGTGTAGGAGCCGGCCGAGCCCGACGTGGGCGTGTCACGCACGGTGCGGGTCTCGGGGGTGGCCTCCTCCGAGGACGAGCCGGACGACGAGCCGGAGTCGGAGTCCTCGTCGTCCGAGGCGGAGCCGGAGCCGGCATCGGAGTCGGCGTCGCTGTCGGAGGACCCCGCCGACGGCACGCTGCTGTTGGGCGAGTCGTCGGTGTTGCCCGTCTTCTTCGAGCACGTCGGCCAGGCGTTCATGCCCTGCTCGGCCTTGACGCGCTCGGCGACCTGGATCTGCTCCTCGCGGCTGGCGTCCTCGGGCTGCCCGGAGCCGCCGAAGGAGCGCCACGTCGAGTCGGTGAACTGCAGGCCGCCACCGAAGCCGTTGCCGGTGTTGATGGCCCAGTTCCCGCTGCTCTCGCACTCGGCGAGCGCGTCCCAGTCGGTGTCCGCGTGCGCGGCGGGCGCGGCGAGCAGCGCGGCGGGGACGACCGGCGCGCCCGCGGCGACGACGGCGAGGGTCGCCCGCCCGAGCAGGCCGGGACGGCGCGGCGCGCGGTGACGTCCGGTGGTGGCGGTGGGCAGCACGGCACGAACGAGGTCCACGGGTCTCCCGGAGCCGCGCCGACGCCGACGTGCTCCGGGGCCGTCGCGGGAGGGGAGCGGACGGCGCTCGGTGGTCGGTCCCTGTCCGGGCCGTGCGTCGCGGGGAGCGGGAGGCCCGTCGGACAGGGTGGCGCCCGGGCTCCGGTCGGCACCGCTCGAGCGGACCGACGCGTCGAGGCTAGATCCGCGCCGGGGCCACGGTGCGTGGCTCTCAGCTTCGTGAACCGGCCGCGAGGTCACGAACGAGTGACGAAGACGCTGCTCCGCGGTCTCGATGTCACCGAGGGCAACGTCCTTTGCACAGCCCGTCGCTGAGAAGACGTGACCGGCGTCACACACGACGGCCCCGGCTCCTGGGTGGAGCCGGGGCCGCCGGACGTGCGGGGAGGGGTCAGCCCAGCTTCAGCTGCTGCCCCGGGGAGATCGCGTCGGGGTCGGCGATGGCGTTGTTCTGGGCGATCGACTGCCACGAGACGCCGTGCGCGGCGGCCACCGAGCTCAGGGTGTCGCCGCTCGCGACGGTGTAGGCGCCGCCGGCGGAGGCCTTGGCCGGCTGGGCCGGCTGGGCCTGCGTGGTCGCGGCGATGCTCTCGGTCTCGGAGGAGCCCGAGTCGGACTCCGAGTCGGACGAGCCCGAGCCCTCGGTGTTCGCCGAGCTGTCGGTGTTGCCCGTCTTCTTCGAGCACGTCGGCCAGGCGTTCATGCCCTGCTCGGCCTTGACGCGCTCGGCCACCTGGATCTGCTCGGAGCGGCTGGCGTCCTCCGGGTCGCCAGAACCGCCGAAGGCCTTCCAGGTGGAGTCGGTGAACTGCAGACCGCCGCCGAACCCGTTGCCGGTGTTCGTGCTCCAGTCGCCGCTGCTCTCGCACTGGGCGAGTTCGTCCCAGTCGGTGTCGGCCGACGCCAGGCCGGTGCTCAGCGCCAGCGGTGCCGTCGCCATCGCGCCCACCAGGACGACCTGGGCCGCCCGCCGGGTGAAGGCGCGCGTCAGCGACTCATCGGTGTTCCGAAGCATGACCTCTCTCCGTACCGCGCCCCGCGGGAGGGACCACACGGGCGGGGTCGACGGCCGGTTCCACGCGGCCTCACCGCCCGCGGGTGCCAGGCACCCTCGGTCTCACGTCCTCGCGCCCGTCCGGTCCGCCACTTTCGTTCCGGGTCACCCGAGGCCGCTGGACGGGCATCCGGCGCGGCGACCTCGGGGGTGTCAGGCACCCGCACACACCGGTCCGGCGCGTCGTCGGGAGCCGTGTCGAACGGTACGGAGCACAGTGCGTCTTTCAAGCCGTGCAGTTGCGAGCGCGGTCACGTCGCCGACACCGTTTCGTGACCCGTCGTTGTGGACAGCGCCTGCTCAAGGGCCGACATGATCTCCCCGAAAGGCCTGTTCCGCCCGCGTGTCGCAGATCCAATCTGTGCGTGGCCTCACGGTGGGACACGGCCGTTCGGAGCAGCCGAATCTGAGGACCGCGACGGGGCGTCCTCATGGAGTGGACCGTCCGGTGGCTGTCGGAACACGCCTGCGGGATGCTGGGGGGGTGACCGCGAGTACCACACCGACCAGTCCGGACGACCTGGCGAAGGCCCTGGACGGCACGGGGTACCTGGCCGACGCGGGGCTCGCGTCGGCCGCCTTCCTCGCGCTGCGCATGGGCCGGCCCCTCTTCTGCGAGGGCGAGCCCGGGACGGGCAAGACCGCGCTGGCGCAGGCGCTCTCCGAGGCGCTGGGGCTGCCGATGGTGCGCCTGCAGTGCCACGAGGGCATCGACGCCGCCCAGGCCCTGTACGACTGGGACTTCCCGCGCCAGCTGCTGCACCTGCGTGCCCTCGAGGCCGCCGCGACCGCCTCGCAGTCGACGCTCGACGTCGACGCCGTGGAGTCCTCCCTCTACGACCGCCGCTTCCTGCTCGCGCGACCCATCCTGCAGGCCCTGCAGGACGCGCCGTGCGTGCTGCTCGTCGACGAGGTCGACCGCGCCGACGACGAGTTCGAGGCCTTCCTGCTCGAGGTGCTGGCCGAGAACTCGGTGACCATCCCCGAGGTCGGCGTCGTCCGCGCCGAGACGCCGCCGCTGGTGGTGCTGACGTCCAACCGCACGCGCGAGGTCCACGACGCCCTCAAGCGCCGTTGTCTCTACCTCTGGCTCGAGCACCCCGACCTGGCCCGAGAGACCGCGATCCTGCGTCGCCGCCTGCCCGACCTGCCCGCGGAGCTCGCCGACCAGGTCGCCCGGGCGGTGCAGGCCCTGCGCGGGCTCGACCTGCTCAAGCCGCCGGGCGTCGCCGAGTCGATCGACTGGGCGCAGGCCCTGCAGCTCGTGGGCGCGCGTCACCTCGACCTCGCCTCGGCCACCGCGACGCTGGGCGCGGTGCTGAAGTACCGCGAGGACGCCGACCGGGCGCGCGACAAGCTGGACGCCCTGCTCGCCTCATGAGCACCAGCGGCGAGCGGAGCGACGGGGCATGAGCACAGGTGACAGGGGCGGGAGCAGCGACGGGCTCGCTCCTCGCCCGCACGCCGGCGCGGTCCTGGCCTCCGGCGTCGTCGAGACGCTCGGTGGAGGCACCGACCCAGCCACCGACGCCGCCACCGGGGCCGACGGCGGTCCCGACGCCGTCCTCGAGGACTTCGTCGCCTTCACCCGCCTCGTCCGCAACGCCGGGGTGCCCGTCACCACCGACCGCGTCGCGGCGTACCTGCAGGCGCTGCGCCTGTCCGACCTCACCAGCGAGGTCTCCACGTACTGGGCGGGCCGCCTGACGCTGTGCGCGGACCCCGACGACGTCGTGCGCTACGACCACGCGTTCGCCGCCTGGTTCTCCGCCGATCCCCGCGACCAGCGGATGGGACGGCCGGCACCGCCGAAGCCGCGCATCTCGACCATGGCCGCGCTCACCGAGCCCCCGCCGGGCTCGGGCCAGGACGGCGAGGAGGAGGAGACCCCCGAGCTGCGGGTGGCCGCCTCCGGCGAGGAGATCCTGCGCGACCGGGACATCGCCGAGCTCTCGATCGGCGAGCGCGAGCACCTCAAGAGCCTCCTCGCGCTCCTGCGCCCGGCACCCCCGAAGCGCCGGGCCCGGCGGCGCCGCCCGGCCCGCCGCGGCGAGCCGGACCCGCGCCGCACCCTGCGGGCGGCGCTCGCCAACGGCGGCGAGATCGGCGAGATGCGCCGTCGCCGGCGCCGGGAACGCCCGCGTCGTGTGGTGCTGCTGGTCGACGTCTCCGGCTCGATGAGCCCCTACGCGGACACCCTGCTGCGCTTCGCCCACGTCCTCACCCGGCGCACCCCCACCTCGGTGGAGACGTTCACCCTCGGCACCCGGCTCACCCGCGTGACGCGCGAGCTGCGCCAGCGCGACCCCGAGCGTGCCCTGGGCGACGCCGCCCGCGCGATCCCCGACTGGTCCGGCGGCACCCGCCTCGGCGAGGCGCTGCGGGCGTTCCTCGACCGGTGGGGCCAGCGTGGCGTCGCGCGCCGCGCGGTCGTCGTCGTGTTCTCCGACGGCTGGGAGCGCGGCGGGGCGGAGCTGCTCGGCGAGCAGTCGGCGCGCCTCGCGCGGTTGGCCCACAAGGTCGTCTGGGTGAACCCCCACGCCGGCAAGAGCGGCTACGCCCCGGTGCAGGGGGGAATCGCGGCGGCCCTCCCGCACGTTGACCGTTTGCTGGCGGGCCACTCCCTCACCACGCTGGCCGAGCTGCTGGAGGTGCTGCGGGATGCGTGACGTTCTCCCGACCCTGGAAGGCTGGTGGGCCGAGGGCCGGCCGGTCGCCCTGGCGACCGTGGTCGGCACCTTCCGGTCCGCCCCGCGACAGCCCGGGGCGTCGATGCTCGTCGGCGACGACGGGCAGGCCGTGGGCAGCGTGTCCGGCGGCTGCGTCGAGGGCGCCGTGTACGAGCTCGGCTCCGGCATCCTCGAGGGCACCGACGACGCGACGCTGCAGCGCTACGGCGTCTCCGACGACGACGCCTTCGCCGTCGGTCTCACCTGCGGCGGCATCCTCGACGTCTACGTCGAGCGCGTCGACCGCGAGTCCTTCCCCCAGCTCGGGGCGATCGCCGAGGCCGTGCGCGAGCACCGGTCGGTCGCCGTCGCCACCGTGGTCTCCGGGCCCGCCGAGCGCGTCGGGCGCCGCCTGGTCGTCTGGCCCGACGAGGTCGAGGGCAGCACCGGGTCGGTCCGTCTCGACGACGCGCTGCGCGACGACGTCCGCGGCCTGCTCGCCGCCGGCCGGTCCGCGCTGGTGTCCTACGGCACCGACGGCGAGCGCCGCGGCGAGGGCCTGCAGGTCTTCGTGGAGTCGTTCGCGCCGCCGCCGCGCCTGATCGTCTTCGGCGCCATCGACTTCGCCGCCGCGGTCGCCCGCATGGGCACGTTCCTCGGTATGCGGGTCACGGTCTGCGACGCGCGTCCGGTGTTCGCGACGTCGAGCCGCTTTCCCGAGGCGCACGAGGTCGTCGTCGACTGGCCGCACCGCTACCTCGCCGCCGAGGCCGAGGCCGGGCGGATCGACGGGCGCACCGCGCTCGCCGTGCTCACCCACGACCCGAAGTTCGACGTGCCGCTGCTCGAGGTGGCGCTGCGCCTTCCCGAGATCGGCTACATCGGGGCGATGGGCTCGCGGCGTACGCACTCCGACCGCGAGCAGCGCCTGGTCGAGGCCGGGGTCACCGAGGCGGAGCTGGCCCGCATGTCGAGTCCGATCGGCCTGGACCTCGGGGCCCGGACGCCCGAGGAGACCGCGGTGTCGATCGCCGCGGAGATGATCGCCCACCAGTGGGGCGGACGGGGCACGCCGCTCTCGCGTCGCGACGGCCCCATCCACACCGAGTCCAACGTCGAGCCGGTGGTGTCGGCGGCCTCGTTGGGCTAGATCACGCGTGCGGTGAGCAGCAGGTACTCCCAGTCCATCACCGTCGTGCCGCTGCCGCGGTCGTGGCGCTCCGCCACCGCGGCGATGTCGGCGTCGAGCGCGGCCGTGCGCTCGGCGTCCTCGGCGTTGTTGCGGTAGGCCACGATCGTCGGCCCGTAGGTCTCCTTCCAGTACGAGCGGAAGGTGTCCGGGGAGTCGAACATCGTGACCGTCACCGTCTGCTTGCGGGCCTCGACGTCGGTGACGCGGTCGCCGAGCAGGGCGCGGACGTGCGCCTCGTCGCCCCACAACGGCGGGGGCTGGGCTCCCGGCGGAGGCGGCGGCATGTAGGCCTTCATGGTCTTGAAGAGGTCTCCGACGAAGCCCTCGGGGGTCCAGCTGATCAGGCCGATGCGTCCGCCGGGACGGGTGACGCGGGTGAGCTCGTCGGCCGCCTGCTGGTGGTGGGGCGCGAACATGACCCCGACGGACGAGGTGACGACGTCGAAGGTGTCGTCGGCGTAGGGCAGTGCCTCCGCGTCGCCCTCCTCCCAGCGCACGGCGACGCCCTGGCGCTCCGCGAACGCGCGCCCGGCGTCGAACAGCTCCGGGGTGAGGTCGGACGCGACGACGTCGGCGCCGGCGAGCGCGGCGGGCACCGCGACGTTCCCGGTCCCCGCGGCGACGTCCAGCACCCGCTCGCCGGGGCGGATCCCGGCCGCGGTGACCAGGACGGGGCCGAGCTCCGGGATGAGGCGGGAGGCCACGTCGGGGTAGTCGCCCAGGCCCCACATCGTGCGGTGCTTGGCCTTGAGAGCCCGGTCGGCGGCGGTGTCGGTGACGGTCTCGGTCATCGTGGTTCTCCCTCGTCGGTGTGATCCCGGGGACCACGGACCGTGTCGACCCCGAGGGGTCACAGAGTTCCGCGACGAGGACACCCCGGACATCGGGAACGCCTCCCCATGTTGTGGGGAGCGGACACTAGGCCATTCGGGACGTTCCCCCCGTGAGGTTGATCACGTACCGTGACGCGGGTGGAGCTGCTCGAGCGCGAGGACGAGCTGCGCCTCCTCGGCCGGGCCTGGCAGGAGGCGCGCTCCGGGGCGGGGTCGATCGTCGTGCTGGGCGGCGAGTCGGGGATCGGGAAGACCTCGCTGGCCCGCCTGTTCGCCGCCGATCCGGACGTCGGTGACGTCCTGTGGGGCGTCTGCGACCCGCTGGGCGTGCCCCGCCCCCTCGGCCCGCTGCACGACGTCGCCCACGACCTCGGCGAGCCCGCCGCGGGGCTGCTGCGCGCCGGAGCCCCGCCGCACGAGCTCCACCGCGTGCTCCTCGAGGCCCTCACCGCCCGCCCGGTGCTGCTCGTCGTCGACGACCTGCAGTGGGCGGACGAGGCGACGATCGACCTGCTGCGCTTCCTGCTCCGCCGCATCGCCGGCACCTGCTCGCTGGTCCTGGCCACCTACCGGGCGGACGAGCCGGACCCGCAGCCGGCGCTGCGCGCGCTGCTCGGGGACGTCGCGCGCACGCCCGCGGCCACGCGGATGGAGCTCGGCCCGCTGTCCGTGGCGGCGGTGACGACGCTCGTGGGGGAACGGCACATCGACCCCGACCGTCTCCACCGGCTCACGCGTGGGAACTCGTTCTTCGTCACCGAGGTCGTCAGCCAGGATCCCTCCCTGATCGACGGCGCGCTGCCCGTCTCCGTCCGCGATGCGGTGCTCGCCCGGACCGCCGGGCTCGACCCGGGCGCCCGGGACCTGGCCGACCTGCTCGCCTGCGCTCCCGGCGCCGTGCCGGACGCGCTGCTGCCCGCCCTCGGGGTCGGGATCGGCCCGCTGCGCACGCTCGACGGCGCCGGCCTGATCGCCCGCGACCGCCGGGGGATCACCTACCGCCACGACATCTGCCGGCTCGCCGTCGCGGGTGCGATCCCGCCGGGCGGCGAGATCGACCTGCACCGCCGGATGCTCGAGGCCCTCGAGACGCTGCCGGACCCGGACCCGGCGGTGCTCGCCCACCACGCCCTCGCCGCGGGCGACGACGGCCGGGTGTTCCGCTACGCCGCACGGGCGGGGCGCGTCGCGGCCGGATCGGGCGCGCACACCGAGGCCGCGCGGTTCTTCACCCAGGCCCTCGAGCGGGCGCCCCGGGAGGCCCTCAGCGCCCGGGCCGGACTCTGCGAGCTGCTCGCGCACGAGCTCTTCCTCACCAACCGGCTCGACGAGGCGATCGCGGCGTGCCACCGCGCCATCGCCTGGCACCGGGCGGAGGACGACCTCGACGGCGTCGGTGCCGGACACCGGTCGCTGGCCTCGTTCGAGTGGTACCACGGCAACCGCGACCGAGCCGTCGCGCATGCGGCCACGGCCATCGAGGTGCTCGAGCCCCGGGCCGCGCCGGGCAGCCCCGCCGCCGCCCTCCTCGGCCACGCGCTGTCGATCCAGGGGTTCCTGGCGATGCAGGACAACGACCTCGCGACTGCACGCGAGCTCCTCCGCCGCGCCCACGACGTCGCCGACGGCGTCGAGGACGACGCCCTCGAGGTCAGGATGCTGGTGGTCGACACCGTGGCCGGGATGATGGAGGGCGACCCGTCGGCGCGGGCGCGGCTCCTGGACGCGCTCGAGGCGGTCGGCGACGAGATCCAGGTCGAGCACTCCACCTGCTGGACCCAGCTCGCCCACCTCGACGTCGAGCAGCGGCGTCTCGACGCGGCCGAGACGGTCCTCGGCCGGAGCCTGCCGCTGACCGTGCAGTGGGAGTACCCGCTGTGCGAGCACTGGCAGCGCGGGATGCGTGCGCGCCTGCGCGGGATGCGCGGCGACTGGGACGAGGCCGTCCACGACGCCCGCGGCGTGCTCACCGACAGCGATTCGGTGCTGACCCACACCTGGCCCTCGCTGGTGCTGGGACTCGTCGCCCTGCGTCGCGGGGGCGACGGCGCCGACGCCCACCTCGAGCGGGGCTGGGAGCTCGCGCTGCGGTTCGGCGAGCCCCTGCGGCTGCTCCCGGCCGCGTCGGCGCTCGCCGAGCGGTGCTGGGTCACCGGCACGGCCGACCCCCGCCTCGACGGGGCGCCCGGGATCCTGGCGGGCGCGGGCGCACGGCCGGGGACGGAGTGGTCCGCGGGCGAGCTGGCGGTGTGGCTGGTCCGCCTCGGGTACACCGCGACGGTGCCGGACCTCCCGTCCGACTCCCCGTACGCCCTGGTGCTCGCGGGCGACCCGAGGGCGGCCGCCGAGCGCTGGGCGGAGCTCGGGTCGCCCTACGACCAGGCGCTCGCGCTGGTCGACACGGGCGAGCCCGCCGACGTGTTCACGGCGCTCGAGATCCTCGACCGCCTCGGGGCCGACGCCGTGGCCGCCAAGGTGCGCCGCGACCTGCGGGGACGCGGCATCACCGGGGTGCCCGCCCGGCCGCGCGCCACGACGCGCACCAACCCCGGGGGGCTCACCGCCCGCCAGGTCGACGTGCTGCGCCTCGTCGCCGAGGGCCTCACGAACGCCGGCATCGCCGCGCGGCTGTTCATCTCCGAGAAGACCGCCGACCACCACGTCTCGGCGATCCTCGCGAAGCTGGACGTGCCCACCCGCCGCGAGGCCGCGGTCGTCGCCCGCCGCCTCGGCGTCGTCCCCGAGCGCCGGCGGCGCGACCGGGGCAGCAACGGCGACAGGCCGCCGGTCGCCCAGGCCTGACCTCTCGGTGGTCGGGGCGCCGGCCTCCGGCCCTCCGGTGACCACGGGTCCGGCCGGGGGGCCGGCATGGGGACACCCCGGCGCGCGAGATGGGGAGGCGGCACCGATGTGCCCGCCACCCGGACGGCGGCATCGTCGCCGGCATGGACATCACTCTCCGTCACACCCGCCGGGTCGACGGGGTCACGGACGCCGTGCGCGACCTGGCGCCGGTCCTCCTCGGCCTCGCCCCGTTCGCGATGCTCATCGGCGTCACGGCCGTGCGCTCCGGCGTCGGCGCCGGCACCGGCGTCCTGTCGTCCGCCCTGCTCTACGGCGGCAGCGGCCAGCTCACGGCCATCACGCTGATGGGCAGCGGCGCCGGGGCCGGCGCCGTGCTCGCCGCGGTGACGCTGGTCAACGCGCGCTTCCTGCTCTACGCCGCCGCGCTCGAGCCCCACTTCCGCGACCAGCCGCGCTGGTTCCGCTGGGCGGCGGCGCACTTCGTCGTCGACCCCACCTACGCGATGGTGACGCGCCGGACCGACCTCACCGACCCGACGCGCTTCCGCCGCTACTGGCTCACGGCCGGCGGGGTGCTCGCGGTGGCGTGGGTGGCGATGACCGCCGTCGGCGGCCTGCTCGCCCCGGTGCTGCCGGCGTCGTCGGCGCTCGACGTCGCGGCCCCGGCGATGTTCCTCGCGATGCTCGTGCCGCAGCTGCGCGCCCGCCCGGCCGTGGTCGGCGCCGTCACCGCCGCCGTCACCGCCGCCCTCGCCTCGCCCCTGCCGTCGGGCCTCGGCCTGATGTGCGGCATCGGCGCCGGCGTCGTCGCCGCCAGCGTCACCCCCACTCGCACCCCCCTCACCCGCACCAGCGCCCCGTCGGAGAGCCCGTCATGACCCTGCTCGTCTCGGCCGCCGCGACCTACGGCCTGCGGGTCGTGCTCATCACCCTCGTGCCCGCGCACCGGCTGCCCGCCGTGCTGCGCCGCGGGCTGGCCCATCTGGCGCCGGCCGCGCTCGCCGCGCTGGTGGTCACCGCCCTCGTCGGCCACCGAGGTGCGACGGCCCTGGTGGTGCCCGGCCCGATGCACCTCGCGCTCGGCGTCGCCGCGGTCGTCGCGTGGCGGTTCCGCAACCCCGCCCTGCCGGTCCTGGCCGCCGTCGCGGTGATGATCGTCGTGGAGGTGCTGTCGTGACCCGCACCCTGCTCGGCGTCTGGGCCCACCCCGACGACGAGACCTTCCTGTCCTCCGGGCTCATGCTGGCCGCCCGCGAGCGGGGCGACCGCGTCGTCGTCGTCACCGCCACCCGGGGCGAGCACGGCACCGACGACCCGGACCGCTGGCCGGCCGACCGCCTCGGCGCCCTACGGGCCCGCGAGCTCGCCGAGGCCCTGGCCCTCCTGGGCGTCACCGAGCACCGCTGGCTGGGCTACGAGGACGGCGCGTGCCCGCTGGTCCTGCGGCGCACCGCGGCCGACCGCGTCGCCGCGATCGTCGACGAGGTCCGGCCGGACACGATCGTGACCTTCGCCGACGACGGGGTCACCGGGCACGCCGACCACCGGACGGTGGGCCACTGGGCCCGCCGCGCGTGGCGCGCCGCGGCACCGCACGCCGAGCTCCTCGAGGCGGTGCTCCCACCCGGCTTCACCCGGCGCTTCGCCGACATCAACGAGGCCTTCGGGGTGTTCATGGACGACCCCGCCGCGGAGGTCGATCCCGACCTGCACCTGCGGCTCGACGGTGAGCACCTCGAGCGGAAGATGGCGGCGATGCGCGCGCAGGACAGCCAGACGCGCCGCCTCGTCGACGGCGTCGGGCTCCCGACGTTCCGGCAGTGGTGGGGCGAGGAGGCCTTCCTCCGTACGACACCCGTCGCCGTGAGAGCAGCCTGATACGGACGGTGCCGAAGGATCGCTGGCCCGGGCGGAGCAGCACGAGAACCCGCTGCTCACCCTGCCGTCGCCTGCCGTCCGTCTGTAACGTGGGCAACCGTCGTCGTCCGGCAGACAAGGGGGCAGCGTGGTCCTCGTCCACAGCGTCACCCGCGCGGGGGACTCCGTCATCGCCCACCGTCGGTCCCCCGAGTCCGCGGTCGGTGCGGCGGTCACCCCGTCGCGGAGCCCGGCCGACCGGGCCACGACGCGGCCGCGGACGGAGACGCCCCGCCTGGCGAAGTTCCACGTCCCCGAGATCCTCTTCGGCCCCGGCTCGCTGAGCGAGGCCGCGCACGCCGCGGTGCGCCTGGGCGCACGTCGCCCGCTGCTCGTCACCGACCCCGGGCTCTGCGCCGCCGGCTGGCCCAACCAGCTGAGCGCGCACCTCGCGGAGGCCGGGCTGCGGACGTCGGTGTGGGAGGGGGTGACGCCCAACCCCAAGGACCACGAGATCGCCGCCGGGCACGTGCACTACCTGCAGGAGGGGTGCGACGTCATCATCGCGCTCGGCGGGGGCTCGGTGATCGACGCGGCCAAGGGCATCGCGCTGCTCGCCGGCAACGGCGGCACGATCCTCGACTACGAGGGCGTCGACCGGATGGCGCTGCCGATCCCGCCGATGGTGATGGTGCCGTCCACCTCGGGCACCGGCGCCGACGTCTCGCAGTTCTGCATCGTCACCGACACCGCCCGCAACACCAAGATCACGATCCTGGGCCGCGCGCTGGTGCCGGACATGTCGATCGTCGACCCGCACCTGCTCACCACGATGCCCGACTGGCTCAACGCCGCCACGGGCCTCGACGCGCTGACCCACGGCATCGAGGCCTACGTGTCGCGCGCGCACAACCCGCTCACCGACCACCACGCGCTGCAGGCGATCGCGCTGGTCGGCGAGAACCTCGAGCGCACGATGGACCACCCCGGCGAGGAGGCGGCGCGCACCTGCATGGCGCAGGCCGCCCTCGAGGCCGGGCTCGCGTTCACCAACGCGATCCTGGGCGCGGCGCACGCCATGAGCCACCAGGTCGGCGGCCTGCTCGACCTGCCGCACGGCGTCATCAACGGGGTGCTGCTGCCGCACGTCATCCGCTTCAACGCCGAGCCCGACCCGCACCGCTTCGTCCCGATCGCCCAGGCGCTGGGCCTGCCCGGCACCATCACGCCGGACTCCGACGCCGGGGCCGCCGAGGCCGCGGAGTGGGCGGCGCTCGAGGTCCGGCGGCTGGCCGACGAGCTCGGGGTGCCCAAGGGGCTCGCCGAGATCGGCGTCGGCGAGTCCGACATCGGCGTGCTCTCGGCGATGACGCTGGCCGACGCCTGCCTCTCGACCAACCCGCGCGAGGCCGACCAGGCGGACATCGAGACCCTGTTCCGGGCGGCGATGTAGTGGCAGCCCTGTAATGACGGAGGCCCCGCGAGGGGTGGCCAGGCGGTGAGCAACCCGATGTCCACGGATCACCACGACCTCGACCAGCTCACCGGGATCCGGTCCGGGAAACCGTCCTTCTACGTCGAGTACCTGGCCTCCGCGGAGCGCCTGCGCCGCGTCATCCACGCGCTCGACCGCATCTCGCGCGCGCTCGTGCGCACCACCGAGGGCCCCGGCACGCTCGTGCGGGCGGTGGCCGAGGCCGCCGCCGACCACCTCACCGCCCACTGGGTCGTGTTCGCGCTCGCCGACGGCGCGCTGCCCGAGGCCGCGCCGCGCCACCTCGTGCTCGGCCCCGCCGGTGAGGAGGTCGACGCCGACGACCCCGACGTGCCGCCGTGGGTCGCGGTGCACCTGCGGGCGGTCCGCTCCGGCGAGGGCCACACCCACGCCGACGACGGGGGGCCCGGCAACGGCGTCGCCGAGGCCGCCACGGACCCGCACCACCTCCACGTGCCGGTGCACCTCGACGGCGACGTCGTCGGCGAGATCGTCGCCTGGACCGGGGCCGACCGCGCGATCGACGCCACCGACGCCTCCGTGCTGCGCGTCCTCGCCGGCCAGACCGCGGCCGCGCTGCAGAACTCGGCGCTGCACCAGCGCACGATGCGGCTCTACGGCGAGGCCAGCCAGCAGGCCGACGACCTCGCGGCGCGCAACGAGCAGCTCCAGCGCACCCGCGACGCCCTCACCGTCGCGCGCCAGCGCGAGGTGCTCGACTCCGAGCGGCACCGGATCGCGCGCGAGCTGCACGACTCGGTCACCCAGTACGCGCTCTCCGCCGGCATGCAGATCGAGGTCGTGCGCTCGGAGATCCGCGACGAGCGCCAGCGCGAGCGCCTGGAGACCGCCAAGGCCCTCACCCGGCGCGCGGTGGAGCAGCTGCGCTCGGCGATCTACGCCCTGCACCACCACGGCGACCGCGGGCGGCAGAGCCTGCCCGCCATGCTCGAGGAGCTCTCCACCGTCCACATGCCCTCGGACCTGCGGGTCGAGGTGCGCATCGAGGGCCGGCCGGTGATGCTGCCGTCGGCCGCCGAACGCTCGCTCTTCCGCGTGGCCGGCGAGGCGCTGTTCAACGCCGCCGTGCACGCCGAGGCGGGCGTCGCCGTCGTGCGCCTGGCCTACCGCAAGGACCGCCTGGTGCTGTCGGTGTCCGACGACGGCCACGGCGACCCCGAGCACGTCCGCCGCTCGCTGCGCATCGCCTCCGCCGGGGACCTCGACGGCTCCCACCGAGGCCTGGTCAACATGGCCGAGCGCGCCCGCGAGATCGGCGGCACCCTGCGCATCCGGCGCGCACCCCAGGGCGGCATCCGGGTCGAGGTCGGCGTGCCCCTGGCCCCCGCCGGCCCGGCTCCCGAGCCCGTTGACACCTCCGACACCTCCGAGACGTCCGGGAGGCCGTCATGACCGAGATCCGTGTCCCCGCCCGCGCCACCGCCCGCCGGGGCGAGGTGCGCATCGTGCTCGTCGACGACCACGCGATCGTCCGCCAGGGCCTGCGCTCGGTGCTCGAGCGCGAGCCGCAGTTCGCGATCGTCGGCGAGGCGTCGAGCGCGCCCGAGGCGCTCGCCGTCGTCGCCCACCAGCGCCCGACGATCGTGCTGCTCGACCTGAAGCTCTCGACGAGCTCGGACTCCGAGGGCCTGCAGCTGTGCCGCCAGCTCACCCAGGCGCACCCCGGGGTCGGCGTGCTCGTGCTGACGACGTTCCTCGACGACCGGCTCGTCGTCGAGGCCGTCCACGCCGGCGCCCGCGGCTACGTCGTCAAGGACGTCGACACCACCGAGCTGACCAGCGCGATCCGGGCCGTGTCCCGCGGCGAGTCGGCGTTCGACTCCCGCTCGGCCGCCGCCGTCGTCCGCTCGCTCAACGGCCAGCAGCCCCACGGCGACCCGCTCACGAGCCGCGAGCTCGACGTCCTGCGCCTGCTCGCCCGCGGCATGTCGAACCGCACCATCGGCCGCGAGCTCTTCATCTCCGAGACCACGGTGAAGTTCCACGTCGGCAACCTCATGCGCAAGCTCGACGTCACCCGCCGCGCCGAGGCCGTCTACGCCGCCTCGAAGATGGGCCTGATCTAGCACCTCCGGTGCAAGCCCTGCGTCCTCGCTGGCGTTCCAACACAGCACGCCGATAGGGCCAGGAAAGCCGCTTCGTCAGAGCTGCTCGACGTCCAGGTCGGCGAGCACCTCCGGGTCGGCCATCATCTCGATCGCGGCGATGCGCCCGTCGACGATGACGAGCTCGAACGCCGAGTAGACCTTCCCGCCCGGGGCGAAGACCGCACCGAGCGCGCCGTCGAGCAGCGCCGGCCGGGCCGCGCGGGCGCGGCCGCAGAACACGCGCGCCACGGCGTCGGCACCGTGCACGGTCTCCTCGACCTCGGGGGCGCCCGGGCTGGCCTTCGCGGCCGCGACGGCGACGCGGTCGGCGCGCAGCTCGACGTCGGGGTCGAGGACGGCGAGCAGGCCGGCGAAGTCGCCCTCGCGGGCGGCGGTCAGGAACGCCTCGACCACCTCGCGGCGCCGCGCCGGATCCACCTCGGCGTCGGGCGAGCCGCCCTGGACGCGGCGACGGGCGCGGCTCGCGAGCTGGCGGGCCGCGGCGGGGCTGCGCTCGACCACCGTCGCGATCTCGGCGAACGGCACGGCGAACAGGTCGTGGAGCACGAACGCGAGGCGCTCGGCGGGGTCGAGGCGCTCGAGCACGACGTGCAGCGCCGCGCCGAGCGCGTCCGCCTGCAGCGCGCGGGTCTCGGGGTCGGGCTCGGTGTCGGGTTCCGCGCCGGCCTGGTCGAGGTCGGACTCGGCCCGGGTGCCGCGGGTCCGCAGCATCGACAGCGCGACGCGGCTCGCGACGGTGGTGAGCCAGGCGCGCAGGTTCTCCACCTCCGAGACGTCGGTGCGCGCGAGGCGCAGCCACGTCTCCTGCACCGCGTCGTCGGCCTCGGCGGGGCTGCCGAGCAGGCGCATCGTCACGGCCCGCAGGTGCGGGCGGTGGCTCTCGAAGTCCGTTGCAAGAACCGTCTCGTCCATCGGTCACATCCTCCGCTCGTGGGACGTCTCCAGGGAGAGACCGCCGGGGACCGGCGGATGTGACCACCGAACGAGGAGCTTGTCATGACCGGACGACTCGACACCTTCACCCGCGCCCTGCCCGGTCTCGGCGAGGGGATCGGCACCGTGATCGGCGCGATCCGCGGCGCCGGCGTGCCGGAGACGACGCTGGAGCTCGTCCACCTGCGCGTCAGCCAGATCAACGGCTGCGCGTTCTGCGTGGACACGGGCACGAAGGGCCTGCGCAAGAACGGGGAGCCCGACGAGCGCATCGACCTCGTCGCCGTCTGGCGGGAGGCGCCCGGCTTCACCGACGCCGAGCGCGCGGCGCTGGCCCTCGGCGAGGCGGCGACGCGGATCGCCGACCGCCCGGACCCCGTGTCGGACGACGTCTGGGATGAGGCGGCCCGGCACTTCGACCCCACGGCGCTGGCCGGGCTCGTCGCGCAGATCGCCCTGACGAACCTGTTCAACCACGCCAACGTCACCATCCGCCGGCCCGTGGGCGCCTGGTGATGGCTCCGCCACGTGAGTGAAATGGGTCGTTCTGGCCACCTACATCACTCACGTGGCCGGAGGCCCTCAGGGCAGCGGCACCAACAGGCGGTGCGGGCGGCGCAGGGCGAGGCTGACGGCGTCGTCGCGGACGTGGCGCTCGGCGTCGGCCCCGGCGTCCGGATCCAGCGGTCGCGTCTCCAGGCTCGCCGGGGCGGGCAGCGTGCCGCACGCAGGGCAGACGCCCCCGTCTGCGAGGTCGGCGCCGCCGGCCGGGCAGTCGGCGTGGCGGAAGCGTCGCCGGCCCCCGTCCGGGCCCACGCGGTGCCGGTCGCCCCACCGGGCGAGGCTGAACACCACGGGCCAGAGGTCGAGACCCGTCTCGGTGAGCATGTACTCGTCGCGCCCGGCGGCGTAGGGCCGGCGCTCGAGGATGCCGGCGTCGACGAGTGTGCCCAGACGCTCGGAGAGCACCGCGCGGGGAATGTCGAGGTGGGCGCGCAGGTCGGCGAAGCGGCGCACGCCGAAGAAGCAGTCGCGCAGCACGAGCAGCGTCCAGCGCTCGCCGACCACCTCGAGGGCGCGGGCGAGGGCGCAGTCCTGACGGTCGTAGTCGCGGCCCAGCGGCACGGTGACCAGGCTAGCAGTTCGGTTCGACCATCGAACCTGACCTGCTAGCGTCCCCCGACGTGACCCCGAGCCCGGTCGACCGGCCCCGCGCCACCCTCGCCGTCGCCGCGGCGGCCACGTTCCTCGCGCTGGTCGCGTTCACCGTGCCCCTGGCGGCGCTCCCGTCGACGGCCACCGCGCTCGGCGCCGGCCCGGGGGCGCAGGCCTGGATCCTCAGCTCGATGAGCATCGGGCTCGGCGTGGCGCTGCTGTCCGTCGGCGCGCTGGGCGACGATCTCGGCCGGCGCCGCGTCCTCGTGCTCGGCGCGACCGTCCTGGCGGCGTCCTCGGTCCTCGCCGCCCTCGCGCCGTCCGCGCTCGTCCTCGTGATCGCCCGCATCCTGCAGGGCGTCGGCGCCGCCGCGCTGGTGGCCTGCAGCCAGGGACTGCTGGGCCACGCGTTCCCCGCCGGCACGCCGGAGGCCCGCACGGCGAGCAGCGTGTGGGGCGCGAGCCTCGGCGCCGGCATCGCCTCGGGGCCGTTCCTGGCCTCGGGCCTCGATCGCCTCGTGGGGTGGACCGGGCCCTACTGGGCGACCGCGGTCGCCGCCGTCGTCCTCGCTGTCGTCACCCGGCGGGCGGTGCCCGAGTCACGCGCCGCGCAGCCCCGGCCCATCGACCTGCCGGGCGTGCTGGTCCTCGCCGCCGGGCTGGCGGCGCTGCTCGCCGGGCTCGTCGAGGGACGCTCGGGCTTCGGGCGCCCGGGTGTCGTCGCGCTGCTCGCGGTCGGGGTGGCGCTGCTCGCCGTCTTCGTGGTGCTCGAGCGCCGGCGCGCGGCGCCCATGCTCGACATGGCGCTCTTCGCCTCGCCCGCGTTCGTCTCGGCGACGGTCGGTGCGCTCGCGACCGGGATGGGCATCATCGCCACGACCTCGTTCCTGCCGACTGTCGTCGAGCGGGGCCTCGGCAGCACCGCGCTGGTGGGCGCACTGCTGCTGCTCGCGTGGTCGGGCACGAGCGTGGTGACGGCCGTGCTCGCCCGGCGTCTGCCCGCCGCGTGGTCCGGGCGGCTCCAGCTCGCCGCCGGGCTGCTCGTCGTGGCGGCGGGGCAGGCGCTGCTGCTCGGGCTCGCGCCCGGTGACGCCCCGCTCTCGCTCGTCCCGGGGCTGGCGGTGGCGGGGGCGGCGAGCGGGGTGGTCAACGCCGCGCTGGGACGCGAGGCCGTCGCGAGCGTGCCCGCCGGTCGCGGTGCCATGGGCGGCGGCGCCAACAACACCGCCCGCTACGTGGGCTCGGCCATCGGCACCACCGTCGTCGCCGTCGTGGCCACCCGCCCCTCGCTCGGCGGGGGAGCGGCCGGGCTCGTCGCGGGCTGGAACGACGCCCTGCCGATCGCGATCGCGTTCTCGCTGGTCGGGGCGGCCGCCGTCGCCGCCTGTCGCCCCCGTCGGGTGCGCCAGTCCGTGACCACCGGGTGACGGACGGGCACGACCGAGGCAGGATCGGGGTCATGGACAAGTCGAAGCTCGCCGAGACCCAGGGCCCGCTCAAGTCGCAGTACAAGGACGACCCCGAGTCGGCCGTCGTGACGCTCAAGGCCGACGGCGACGTCGACGGCTCGGGCATCGCGTGCCGGGTGCAGACGTCCCAGGCGCTCGTCGAGGCCGGCCTGCACCCCGCCACCGGCGGCGACGGCACCCAGCTGTGCTCCGGGGACATGCTGCTCGAGGCCCTCGTCGCGTGTGCCGGGGTGACGCTGCGCGCGGTGTCCACCTCGATGGGCGTCGAGATCCGCGGCGGCAACGTGCACGCCGAGGGCGACCTCGACTTCCGGGGCACGCTCGGCGTCGCCAAGGACGCCCCCGTCGGGTTCCGCGAGGTCCGCCTGCGCTTCGACATCGACACCGATGCCGACGCCGACACCCTCGCCACGCTGCACAAGCTCACCGAGCGGTACTGCGTCGTCTTCCAGACGCTGGCCAAGCCGCCGGAGCTGTCGGTCGAGATGAGCCCGCGCCAGACCGCGAGCGCCTGACCGCCCGCTCCACAGACGACACGGCGCCCCCGCTCTCGAGAGCGGGGGCGCCGTTCGTCGTGCCGGACGGGATCAGTCCGTGTGGTACGGGTCGTAGTGGATGTTGCGGAACGGCGTCCCCGCGTCGAGGAGCGCGTTGGTGGTCGCGCGCACCATGGGCGGCGAGCCACTGATGGTGATCTCGCGGTCGGCCCAGGCGCCGTAGCGGGCCACGACCTCGCCGACCGTGCCCGTCTCCGCCCCGTGCGGGCGTCCGTCGTCCTCGACGACCGGGACGACGGTGAGCCAGGGGTTCTCCTGGGCGCTGCGGCGCAGGCTCTCGATGTCGTAGAGGTCGGACCACGTGCGGCCGCCGACGAACAGGCAGACCTTGCGGTCGGTGCCCTCGAACATCAGCTGCTCGATGATCGAGCGCGCCGGGGCGAGGCCCGTGCCGCCCGCGACCATGAGCAGGTCGGAGCGCCCGCGGGGGTCGAGCGTCATCTGGCCCATGGGCGGGCCGATGCGCCACACGTCGCCGACGCGGGCGTGGGACACGATCGCGCGGCTGACCCACCCGCCCGGCACGGTGCGGACGTGGAACTCGAGCACGCAGTCCGGCCCGGGGGCGTTGGCCGGTGACATCGAGCGCCACATGCGCGGGCGCTGCGGGGTCTCGACGCTGACGTACTGGCCGGCCAGGTAGGGCACCGGCTGGCTGGTCTGCACGCGGACCACGGCGAGGTCCTGGTTGATGCGCCGGTGCTCCATGACCCGGGCCATCCACACCGCGGGCCCGCGCTCGGCGTCGGCCGCCTCGCGCATCGACTGCGCGACGATGCTGTAGGCGCCGCTCCAGGCCTCGTCGACCTCCTGGGTCCACAACGCGGGACCGGAGATCTCGCGCAGGGCGCCGAGCAGCGCCTCGCCCACCCGGTCGTAGTGCTCGCCGATGACCCCGAACTTGCGGTGGTCGCGGCCGAGCTGGCGCAGGAAGATCGAGAGCTCGTCGGGACGGTCGACCATCTGGACGACGTGCACCAGGGCCCGCAGGAGCCGGGTGCGCTGCAGCTCCATGGTGACCGGGAAGAGCTCGCGCGTCTCCGGCGCGATGCGGAACAGCCAGCCGTAGAACAGCGACGTCAGCTCGTCGGTGCGGTGCGAGATGGCGTTGAAGCTCGTCCGGATGGTCGTGACCATGTCGTGGACGTCGTTCGACGCCGCGGCCTCACGGGGCGCGGGCAGGCCGACGCCCTCCGGCGGCCCGGCGGGTACGGCCGATGCCGGCATGGGCGGCGGCGGCGCGGTCGGGATGTGACCCGGGCCCGACGGCGGGCCGGACAGCTGCCCGCCACCGCCGTACTGCGGCGGGGCCGCGACACCGGGGTAGCGGGACCGCACGCCGGCGGGCGGGCCGTGCGGCCCGGACGGGTAGGTCATCGGGCTCCCCTCGGACGCGGAGCGGAACGAACCCGTGCGATCGAGTCCGGTGCCTGACGGTACGGCGGACCCGTACGGAGCTTCGCGGCGGTCGTCGGCAATGTCGAAGACCGAGCTGTCGGTCTGGTCGGACCCACCCCGGCGGTCTGCACCGAGAGGGCGGGAGGGGGCCGGCACGGACGTCTCGTACCCGTCCGGCTCGGAGCGCCCGGGGCCACCGTGGCCGCCGCCGTACCCGGCGTCGCCGTGGCGGGGGCCGTGGTCACGGTCGGAGCGCACCCCCGTGGTCGGGTGCCCGCCGAGCGGTCCCCCGGCCAGGGAGCGATCGTCCCTCGCTGCGGTCACGTCTGGTCGACTCCTCGTCCCGGATGAGTGGGCTCCCCCGACGCCGCGCCACCCTAGCGGTTGTCCCCGACCACGAAACGCTACGCCGCGTCCCGGGCAGGACCGCTCTGCGGTGTGTTCGTGCGGTCAGCGTAGGGCCACGCCCGGTGAGCGGGATGCGGGCCCGCCCCCATCGGGTGACAGGGCCGAACGGCCGCGTCACCCGTCGTCGCCCGTCGACCGTTCCCCGTGATCTCGCCACGGCCGGCCGCGGCGGACTCGCCGTCCGTCGCCGGACGGGCCTCAGCCCGCGGTGGCGTCCTCGCCGCCGAGCGCGGATCCGGCGCCCGGGCCGTCCTCGAGGCCGTCCAGCTCGCGCTCGTCGGCCGCGGACCCCTGGTCCGACTCGTCCGCCCCGTCGGAGCGGGTGGTGGGACGCGGGGACGACGTCGAGCGCGGGGTGGGCGACGACGTGACGGTCGTCGGCTCGGCCCGCGTCGACGGGGTCGGGGACGTGGTGCTCCGCGGGCGCGACGTCGGTGTGGTCGCCCTCGGCGGACCCGCCGGGGCCGGGCGCGCCGCCTCCGCGGCCACGGACGACGGGGACACGACCTGCGCGCCGCCCGCGTCCGGCTCGAGCGCCTCGACGACGCCGGTGTTGACGGTCGGGCTCACGGCCTCGGCGGTCCCCGTGCCCTCGCCGGTCTCCGGCAGCGGGGTCTGCTCCGCGGGGACGTCGGGCATGTCGGGCAGCGCGACGCCGGTGCGCTCGGCGTCCAGGCCCAGGGCGATCCCGACGCCGCCGACGGCCACCGCGCCCATCACCGCGGCCACCGCCGGCAGCGACGACAACGACGACAGCCCGCGCCGGGTCCGCGACGAGGGGGTCGCGCGCGCCAGCAGGCGGGCCATCTCGTCGGCCCGGGCGCGCATGTGCCGCGACGGGCGGGGCCGGTGCCGGGCGGGCTCCTCGTCGGCGACGACGGCGTCGACGTCGGGACGCCCGGGGGCGGCGAGGTCGGCGATCGCGGGCACCTCGGGCACCGCCGGAGCCGTGCGCTCGGCGGGCGGCGGGGCCGGGGGCGTTCCCGGGCGGACCACCGGCAGGGCGACGGTCGGGGCGTCGGCCGGGCCGCGGGGCGCGCCCGTGGTGGGCGCGTGCGTCAGCCGCGTGCCGTCCGGCTCGTGGGCCGCGGGCCCCGGGGCTCGCGTCACGGTGCACCTCCCGGCCCCGTCCGCGCGTCGTCCCCGACGACGTGACGCGCTGTGCACGAGGCCATTACACGTTGTCGACCGGTCAGGGTGCCAGATGCGATCGACCGGCCGCTGACGACCCGCTCCGTGGGCGTCCGGGTGACGCGCCCGGTGTGTGCAGGGGGTGCCCGGACGACCCACTACAGTGGGCGCACGTGGAGCCGTCACGGGGAGCCGGGACGCGGGCGCGCCCGAGATCGGGACGCCGCGTGGCCGTCGTGGTCGCCGCGTACTCGATCGTGGTCACCGTGTTCGGGGCCACCCTGTCCACCGACATCGGCACCCGGAGGCGCTGGGGACGCAGGTTCGCGGACCACCGTCCCGGGGCGCCCGGTGCCGGCGGCGCGGCGCGGATGCGCCGAACAGACCATCAGTGTGCGCACGCCCTCGGGTGTGATTGATCCGAACGGCGAGATCCGCTTCGAGCACAGGGGCGGCACAGTGGACGACGGCCGCGCGGGGACGGCACGAGACACGGAGGTGGCATGACGCGCGGCGCGGCGATCGATGTGGTCGGCTCCGGGGACCCCGTGGTCCCCACCCCGCACCCGCGGGACCGTCGACCACAGCCCCGACCCCGGGTCCCCGAGGTCGTCGGGGCGGCCGGACCGCCGGCTCCCGTGGTGCCCCCGGGACCGCTGCACGGACCCGACCCCGCCCCCGCGGCCACGCCTCCGGCGGGTACCCCCGCGCCCCGGTCCGCCCCGGTCCCGGTGCCGGAGCAGGGCGCGCTCGCGACCGCCTCTCCCGAGAGCACGATCGAGGTCGAGCCCGGGGCGCTGCCCGCGACCGACGTCCCGGCGACCGACGTCCCGGTGCCCGGTGTGGATCCCGAGGTGGCCGAGGAGTTCGTGCGGCTGTTCCACACCGAGAACCCCACGGCCGGTCCCGCCGAGCCGCGGGTCGCGGCGGTGCGCGAGGAGATCGCCCGTACCGGCACCTATGTGCACACCCACGCCGAGCTCGAGTTCGGCGCGCGGATCGCGTGGCGCAACTCGGCGCGGTGTATCGGGCGGCTGTACTGGCGCAGCCTGCACCTGCGCGACCGGCGGCACGTCACCGCGCCCGAGCAGGTCGCGGCCGAGTGCGTGGGGCACCTGCGTGAGGCGACCCGTCGGGGGCGGATCCGCTCGACGATCACGATCTTCGCGCCGGACGGTCCGGCGGGGCCCGGGCCGCGGGTGTGGAACGAGCAGCTCATCCGCTACGCCGGCTACCGCGCCGGGGGTCGGGTGCTCGGCGACCCGCGCTATGTGGGTTTCACCGACACCGCGCGGTCGCTGGGGTGGCTGCCGCCGAGCCCGATGGGGCGCTTCGACGTGCTGCCGCTGGTCGTGAGCGGCGGCGGTGAGCACGCGGCGGCGGACCCGCAGTTCTTCGAGGTGCCCCGCGACGCGGTGCTGGAGGTGGCGCTGGCCCACGCCGAGCACCCGTGGTTCGCCGAGCTGGGGCTGCGCTGGCACGCCCTGCCCGTGATCAGCAACATGCGCCTGGACATCGGGGGCGTCTCCTACCCGGCGGCGCCGTTCAACGGCTGGTACATGGCCACCGAGATCAGCGCCCGCAACCTCGCCGACAGCGACCGCTACGACATGCTCGCCGAGGTGGCCGAGGCGATGGGCCTGGACACCTCCAGCGACCGCACCCTGTGGCGGGACCGGGCGGCGATCGAGCTGACCGCCGCGGTGCAGCACTCCTTCGACGAGGCCGGTGTCTCGCTCGCCGACCACCACGGCGAGTCGCGGCGCTTCCTGCGTTTCGTGGAGAAGGAGGAGGCCGCGGGCCGCCACTGCCCGGTCGACTGGAGCTGGATCGTCCCGCCGATCTCCGGCGGGCTCACCCCGGTGTTCCACCGGTACTACGACGAGCCCACCGACACCGGCCCGATGTTCCGCCTCGACGACCAGGCCGCCGCTCGCGGACAGGGCTGCCCGGTCTGACCTCCCCGCGTCGGGCCCGGAGCGGACCCGTCGGTCGGCCGAGCCAACCCGCTGCTCAAGGGCCGGGAGATCGAGTACTACCTCGACGACGCGGGCATCTCGGTGGTGTTCGCCTGGGACCGGGCCGCCGACGCCTCGCGCGAGGCCGCGCAGGGCCGTGACATCGAGGTGGTCGCCGTCGGCGCCGCCGGGCCCGACGCCGAGCAGTACGACGTGTCGTCCCTGCGCTCCTGCATCTCCGGCGGCTCGGCGATGCCGGTCGAGGTGCTCCGCGAGTTCGAGGAGACCTTCGGGTGCGTGGTGCTCGAGGGCTACGGGCTCTCCGAGACCTCGCCGGTGGCCTCGTTCAACCACCCCCACGCCGAGCGCAAGGCGGGGTCGGTGGGCACCCCGGTCGACGGCATGGAGCTGCGCCTGGTCGACGACGACGGCTACTACTTCATCGTCGACCGCAAGAAGGAGCTGATCATCCGGGGGGGGGCTACAACGTCTACCCGCGCGAGATCGAGGAGGCCCTCTACGAGCACTCGGCGGTCGCCGAGGTGGCCGTGGTCGGGATCCGGGACCGGGATCTCGGCGAGGAGGTCGGCGCGGCCGTCGCCCTGCGCCCCGGCGCCGAGGTCGGTGTCGACGAGCTGCGCGCCTTCGCCAAGGAACGCGTCGCGGCCTACAAGTACCCCCGCCACGTCTGGCTGCTCGACGAGCTGCCGAAGGGACCGACCGGCAAGATCCTCCGCCGCGAGATCGAGCCGCCCGAGGACCTCTAGAGGGGATGGGCGTCAGCCCACCTCGACGACCAGCCAGCCGCCGTGGTCGTCGGCGACGGCGAACGGGTGCCCGGACCGCTCGCCGAGCGCCTGCAGGGCGGCGTGGTCGAAGGTCCTCAGGTGCCCGTACACGGGCTCGGTGACGTCCTCGTAGGGCACGGCCACCACCACGCGGCGGCGGGCGACGCGCAGCGTCTCGTCGAGCACCGTCGCCGTGTCCTGCGCGGGCAGGTGCTCGAGCAGGTGCACGGCGGTGACGGTGTCCACCGAGCGGTCCGCGGCGGGCAGCCGCCGGGCGTCCGCGACGACGGTGCGCACGGCCTCGTCGCGGCGCCGGGCGACGGCGCCGAGCAGGCCCATGGTGCCCGGGGTGTGGTCCGTCGCGACCACCGCGAACCCCTCCTGGGCGAGGCGCAGCGGGAGGAACCCGAAGCACGAGCCGACGTCGAGGACGGTGCTCCCTCGGATCTCGGCGACCGCGCGCTCGTGCACCGGGGCGAAGCCCGCGAGCGACGACTCCGGCGGCGCGAGGGGGTCGGCGGGCTCGCGGGGGTGGCGGAGCACGGCGAGGCTGTTCGCGTAGAACGTCGACCACGCCGTGAGCGGGTCGCTGATCGTCGAGCGCACGATCCCGGTGAACACCCGCTCGAAGTCGGCGGCCGAGGTCACGACGCCGGTGAGCTCGCTCGCGACGAGCCCGGCGATGTCGTCGTCGAGCTCGTCGGGGCGCAGCCGGTGCAGCACGAGCAGGCGGTCGCCGGGCCGGTGGACCTCGAAGTGATCGGTGACCCGCTCCGGGGGACGCGCGGCCACCAGCCGGACGGGCACGGGGGCCCGGTCGACGTGGCAGACGACGATCCCCGCGTCCTCCCACCGCCCCGGGTGGGACGGGGCCAGCGGATCGATGCGGATCGAGCCCGCGGCCGGAGGGGTCGTGGGGGAGACGGTCATCGCCCCGTCAACGCCCGATCATCTCGGCCGCCATGTCGTGGCTGACCTCCGAGAGCCCGGTGAGGTCGCGGACGACGCGGATGCGGTCGACGAACTCCGCGTAGCGCGGCAGGTCGCACGCCCCCAGGCCCCACGAGTAGCGGGGCTCCGGGGTCAGCCAGATCGTCTCCCGCGCGCGGCGGGTGATCTCGGCGAACGCCTCCATGTTGGCGTCGTTGCCGTTGCCCCGACCGTCACCCAGGAC
The DNA here is from genome assembly GCF_036044095.1 of Actinomycetospora sp. NBC_00405. NCBI lineage: Bacteria > Bacillati > Actinomycetota > Actinomycetes > Pseudonocardiales > Pseudonocardiaceae > Actinomycetospora > Actinomycetospora sp. NBC_00405. Next base: position 3,149,294 of record NZ_CP107938.1, on the reverse strand, counting down.
GATCACCGTCGAGCGCCGGTTCACCGCCGACCCGTGGTCGGAGAGGAACGTCCCGAACGAGGTCCCGTAGTCGGAGTTGGCGTCCACGTCGAGCAGGTCGCCGCCGAAGATCAGCCCCAGGGCGTTCTCGACGGTGTGGTCGGCGAACAGGTCGGTGACCTCGATGAGGTCGGCCACGAACGCGAACGAGCGCACCTGGCCGAACATGTCCTGCAGGCCGTGGACGAGGTGCAGCGTGAACCGCGCCGTCGCCCGTACCGACAGCGACACGTCCGCGAGGATCACCAGGCGCGGCTTGTCCTCGGTGCGCTCGACCGTCACCGGCCGGAACGGGATGCCGTCGAAGCGCATGTTGCGCCGCATCGTGCGCCCCGGGTCGATCCGCCCGCGGGCCGACTCGCGCCGCTTGTGGGTCAGCGCGCCGTGCAGCGTCTTGGCCAGCCGGCGCAGGGAGTCCTCGAGCTGCTGGCGCTCGTGCTCCTCGGCCCGGTTGACCTCGGCCATGTGCGCGTCCTCGTCCGCGTGCCCGCCGTCCATCACCCGCTGCTCGATCTCCAGCAGGCGCTCGAGGTGGCGCTTGATGGCCTCCGGGAGGTTCTCGAGCATCCCGGCCAGACGCCGGCGCAGCGCCGTGGCGTCGCTCTCGTCACCCTCGTCGGAGATCCCGTCCTCGACACCCTGCAGCCACCCCAGCAGGGCCTCCTGCTGCGCGACGTTGAGGTCGGCGTCGACCTTCGTGCCCGACTCGGTGGCGATGTCCCCGGGCAGACCGCCGCCGTGCAGGCGGTCGGTCTCGATCTGGACCTTCTCGGTCGTCCCCGTCTGGTCGGTGGCGCCGTCCTTGGAGAAGACGATCTCGTCGGTCATCGCCGCGAGGTCGATCTTGTTGGCCTCCTGGTGCAGGTTGTACTGCTGCGCCATGTCCTCGGGGTCGAAGAACTCCTTGATGTCGACGGGAGCGCCGTGGTCGTGACCCTGCTCGGGGGTCTCGCTCGGCTCGTCGGAGAGCGTGAAGTTCTCCAGGGTCCCGTCGTCGGAGAGGTCCTCGTGGCCGTGCCCGTGGCCGTGGCCCCGGTCCTCGTCGCCGATCCGCACCAGGGCGAAGAACGCGTCGAAGATCTCGTCGAACGCCTCCTCGTCGCGGATGTCCTTCACCAGCGACACCCGCAGGGCGGCTTTGAGCGTCTCGCGGTCGGCGAGCACGCCCGGCTCCCGCGCACAGCGCATGGCATCGAGGACCTCCGAGGTGGAGATCCGCACCTGCCGGACGCGGAGCAGCCGGACGAAGCGATGGATGCTGGCCTCCATGAGCGGGGCCCTCCTCTCCGTCGGTGCGGCTAGAGCGCGCGGCGCTTGCCGAGGCCCGCGCCGAAGGAGCGGGTGCCCTGGCCGGAGCTCACCGGACGCTTCTTGGGCGGCTCGGCCTCGCCGCTGCGGGCCTTCTCCTGGTGCTCGCGACCCGGCGCGCCGTAGACGCCGGCGTGCCGGCCCTCCTGGTCCTTGGCCGCCCGGACCGCGCGGCCGTCGGGGCCGTCGTCCTCGTCATCGGCGACGGGCCGCGACGTGGCGGGCGCAGGGCCGCTCGAGTGCCCGTTGTCCTCGTGGCCGTGCCCGTGACCATGCCCGTGCCCGTGCCCGTGGCCGTGCGCGTCGGCGATCTCCGCGTTGGGGTCGACGAGCTTCGGCAGGGCGCCGAGCGCCTTGGTGACGTCCTTGTCGTACTTGACGACGACGCTCACCGTGTCGGAGAGGACCTGCGAGTTCAGCTCGTCGACGCCGAGGACGGCGAGCGTGCGAGCCCAGTCGATGGTCTCGGAGATGCTCGGCGCCTTGCGCAGCTCGAGCTCGCGCAGGCCGCGGACGACCTCGACCAGCTCGCGCGCGGCGGCCTCGGGGAGCCCGGTGTCCTTGGAGCGCACGATCTCCAGCTCGCGCTCCGCGGTGGGGTAGTCCAGGAACAGGTGCAGGCAGCGGCGCTTGAGGGCGGCGGCCAGGTCACGCGTGTTGTTGCTGGTCAGGATGACGTACGGCGCGTTCTTGGCGACGAATGTGCCGATCTCGGGCACCGAGACCTGGAACTCGCCGAGGGTCTCGAGCAGCACCGCCTCGAGAGCCTCGTCGGCGCGGTCGACCTCGTCGATCAGCAGCACGACGGGCTCGTCGGAGCGGATGGCCTCCAGCAGCGGGCGCTCGGCGAGGAAGTCCTCGGAGAAGAACACGCTGTCCTGGTTCTTGATCTTCTGCACCGAGGACGGGATGTCGGGGGCGTCCTGCACGATCTCGGCGATCTTCTCGCGGAGCATCTGCGTGTAGAGGAGCTGCTTGCCGTAGTCCCACTCGTAGAGGGCCTTGGTCTCGTCCTGGCCCTCGTAGCACTGGAGTCGCAGGAACCGGCGACCGGTGGCGACGGCGAGCATCTTGGCGAGCTCGGTCTTGCCCACACCGGCGGGGCCCTCGAGCAGCAGCGGCTTCTCGAGGCGGGTCAGCAGGAACACCGTCGTGGCCAGGCGCCGGTCGGCGATGTAGCCGTGCTCGGCGAGCGCGTCGATGACCTCGTCGACCGAGCCGAAGGGGGACGCGGTCTGTTCGGTCGGGGTGCTCACGCAGCGCTTCCTCTCGTTCGGGAGACGGGGCCCGGCCCCGTCCTCATCAGTGTGTCCCGGAAGACACGCCGGTGCCCGGCAGGGCTGAAGAAGCTCAGTCCCGCCGGGCACCGGGTGGTACATCAGCTCAGCAGGTCGTCGAGGTCACCGTTCATGCAGTGGTCGACGACGGGGCGCACCGTGGTGAAGGTGCACTCCTTGGGGTTGCCCGGCGTGCAGGCGTCCCCGAGGACGTGGTTGGTGATGCGATCCACGTCGGCGTCGTTGCCCGTGATGGTCTTCTCGTTCTCGTAGAACTTCGTCGGGCCCTTGCCCAGGCGGTTCTTCGAGTACGAGTCCTGGGTGACGTCGGTGAACTTCTCCGGGATGCCCACGTCGCGCAGCAGACGGATGGACGCGGCGAGCGCGGCCTCCGCGGCCTGGACGTCGGTCATGTGCGTGGTGTCCACGCCCATGGCCTGGGCGATGCGGGCGAAGCGCTTGTAGGCGACCGGCATGTTGAACGCCCAGACGCGGGGGAGCGCGACGGCGTTGTTCAGGCCGTGGTGGGTGTCGTAGAACGCCGACACCGCGTGCGAGATCGAGTGGATGATCCCGAGGCCACCGGAGTTGAAGGCCTGCGCGGCGATGTACTGCGCGTACATCATGCCCTGGCGGCCGGGGAGGTCCTGGCCGTTCCACACCGCTTCGCGCAGGTGGTTGTTGGTCAGCTCGATGGCGTGCAGGGCGTTGCCCAGCGACGGCTCGAAGTTCAGACGGGAGACGTAGGGCTCGGAGGCGTGCGCGAGCACGTCGAAGCCGCACTGCGCGGTGAAGTCGACCGGGCAGTCGTAGTAGAGCACCGGGTCGTCGATCGCCAGGCTGGTCACCGAGGCGTCGTCGAACGCGACGTACTTGTGCGGGTTGTTCGGGTCGGTCGTCGTGTCGGTGATGACGTACGCCCAGGAGGTCTCCGAGCCGGTGCCGGCCGTCGTGGAGACCGCGATGTGCGGGGGGTTCTTCGGGTTCTCGGACTGGTTGAAGCCCTCGAACTCGTTGACGTTGCGGCCGTCGTGGGCGACCGAGACGCGGGCGCCCTTGCAGGCGTCGTGCGAGGAACCGCCGCCGATGGAGACGAAGCTGTCGCAGGAGTTCTCCTGGTACAGCTTCACCGAGTCCATGACGTTGTAGTCCTTGGGGTTGGACTCGACCTGGTCGTAGATGACCGTCTCGATCCCGTGCCACTTCATGGACTCGGAGATCTTGTGGACGATGTCCGTCCCGCGCAGGCCCGACGTCATGATCAGGGTCTTCTTGAAGCCCATCTTCAGGGCTTCGGGGCCGATCAGCTCGTGCGATCCCGGACCCATGAGCGCCCGCGGGAACGGGTGGAACTCCTTGATCGGGAACGGCTTGAGCAGCTCGTCAACCTGCATCGGGATCCTCTCGTCGGCGTCCTGTCCGCGGAACCCGCACCGGTGCGGGTCCTCTCGCGATCCGGCGCGACGCTAAGCGTGGCCCCGGTCACGACGACAGGGGTTCGCGGTGATCCCGACCACGGCGACGGTGCCCGTCCTGCACCTTCGGACAGGTCCGGCGCCTGCCCATCGTGCAGCGTTGTCGATCGCTCGCTGTTGCCAGTCCTACGCGACAAGCGTAGCGGGTGGAAGAGTCGATCGCGGGGAACCTCCGGCGGGTGACCGAGGACCTGGCCGGCCGGTGCGCGCTCGTCGAGCCGGGGGCTCGGGCACGCGATCGCCACCGGGCTGGCGGCCTCCGGGGCCCGCGTGATCGGGATGGCCCGCGACGCCGACGCGCTCGCCGAGGCCACCGCGGCGTTCGGTGGTGAGGCGCTGGCGCACGACCTCGCCGACGTCGACGGGATCGCCGCGCGTGTCGACGGGCTCGAGGTCGACGTGCTGGTCAACGCCGCCGCGGTGATGAGCGCGAAGCGCTCGAAGACCCTCGACACGACGCTGGACGAGTGGCGCGACGTGCGCGCCGTCGACCTCGACGCCCCCTTCGCGCTGATCTCGGCGCTGGCGCCGGGGATGGCGAAGCGCCGGTGGGGTCGCGTGATCAACCTGTCGGCGTGTCTCGGGCGCATGTCCGGGCCCGGCACGGCCGGCGGGCTCGCCCCCTACCGCGTCGCCAAGGCGGGCCTCAATGCGCTGACCCGCAACCTGGCCCACGAGCTGGCGCTCGGCCGCCGCGGCGTCCTCGTCGACGCCACCTGCCCCGGCCACTGCCGCACCGACATGGGCGGGCCCGAGGCACCCCGGTCGATCTCCGACGGCGCCGACACGGCCCTGTGGCTCGCGCGCCGGGACTCGACCCCCTCCGACCCCGCGCCGACCGGGCGCCTCTGGGAGGACCGGGTCGAGGTGCCGTAGTGACCTCGGTGCCATAACCCGCGCCGAGCGCGGGTTCCGCCACCGAACCCGGCTGGCCCGCACGAGCTGGTGCCGGCCGGCGATCAGAGGTCGGCGAGGGCGGCCCTGGCGAGGTCGAGCGCGCGTTCGGGGGAGACGCCGAGGGCCGTGACGCGGTGGGCGTACTCCGCGGCCAGCTCGCGCGCCGGGTCGGGCCTGCCCTCGTCGCCGACGACGAACGTGCCCAGGCGCCCGCGGGTCTCGACGACCCCGGCGGCCTCGAGCTCGCGGTAGGCGCGGGCGACGGTGCCCGGCGCGATGTTGAGGTCGGTGGCGAGGCGGCGCACCGCCGGCAGGCGGGTGTGGGGCGCCAGCCCACCGGTCCTGGCGAGCTCGCTGATCCGCGCACGGAGCTGCTCGTAGGGCGGGTCGGTGGACGCCGGGTCGAGATCGATCAGATCGCTCACGTCGCCGAGAATCCCTGCGAGAGGGTGTCGAACGCTTCCTCGACCAGCGCGCCGAGCGCGTCGGCGTCGGCCTCCGGGCGCGTGTGCCAGGCGCTGAACACCGCGCGCATGGCCGCCACCACCGCTCGCCCGAACACCTGCGCGCGCAGCCCGCTGACGTCGACGCCCCAGCGACGAGCCGCGTCGGACGCCAGGGCCTGCTCCCAGTCGCGGTAGCGCACCGCGGCCCGGGCGGCCAGCTCCGGGACGTCCTCGATCAGCCCGAGACGCCGGCGCAGGGCGGGCAGCTCGGCGTCGGCGTAGTGGTTCACGGCGAGGAAGGCGGCGCGGGCCGCGGCCACGGGGTCGACGCCCGGCTCGGCGGCGAGGGCACGGACCAGCCCGGCCCGTCCTTCATCCAGCTCGCCGAGCACCACGTCGAGCTTGGTCGGGAAGTACCGGAAGAACGTGCGCCTGCCGACGCCCCCGGCGACCGCGAGCTCGTCGACGGTGGTCTCGTCGAAGCCCTGCGTGGCGAACAGCTCGAGCGCCACGTCCTCGAGGCGCTGGGCCACCGGGACCCGTCGCGCGCTCCTCGTCGTCACCCCAAGAGCATCGCCTACCAAGCCGCGCCCGTGAACGCCCCCACCGAACGGACAGAGGTTTCCCACCCGGTCAACCTCTGGCGGTGGCACTGAGTGCCGCTTAGCGTTCCCAGCGCCCGAGGCACCCGCTGGTGAGGAGGACGGCCATGGAGATCAAGGACGAGCACGCCGATAGGGAGCAGCTCGTCGAGGAGACCCTCGTCGAAGAGGTCTCGATCGACGGCATGTGCGGCGTCTACTGATGACGACGACGGCGGCGGGGGCCGGCCCACTGAGTCAGATCTCGGGCTCAGCCCCCGCCGGCGTCGACGACTTCGACGCGGCCGCCCCGTACCGGATCTCCGGTTCGGTGTCCGTGCGCCCGGAGTCGTTCGGCGCCCTGGTCTACGACTTCCACACCCGTCGGCTGTCGTTCCTCAAGACGCGTGCGCTCGTGCGGGTCGTCGAGGCCCTCGCCGACCAGCCCGACGTCCACGGCGCCCTCGAGGTGGCCGAGGTTCCTGCACACCAGCGGGAGCAGTACCTCAAGGCCCTCGCCGGCCTCGCGAAGGCAGGCACGATCCAGCCTCGCTCCACCACCGAGGGGGACACCACCTCATGAAGCTCGTCGAGCACTTCGTCGAAGGCCTGACCTCCCCGATCTGCCTGACCTGGGAGCTCACCTACGCCTGCAACCTGTCCTGCGTGCACTGCCTGTCCAGCTCGGGGCGGCGCGACCCGAACGAGCTGTCGACCGACGAGGCCAAGGCCGTCATCGACGAGCTGCAGCGCATGCAGGTCTTCTACGTCAACATCGGCGGCGGCGAGCCGACCGTGCGCAGCGACTTCTGGGAGCTGCTCGACTACGCGATCGCCCACGACGTCGGCGTCAAGTTCTCCACCAACGGCGTGAAGCTGGACAAGGCGCGGGCCGCCCAGCTCGCGGCGACCGACTACGTCGACGTCCAGATCTCCCTCGACGGTGCGACGGCCGAGGTCAACGACCACGTCCGCGGCCCCGGCTCGTACGCCACGGCGATCCGCGCGATGGAGAACCTGTACGAGGCGGGCTTCGGCCAGTTCAAGATCAGCGTGGTCGTCACCCGCCACAACGTCGACCAGCTCGACGACTTCAAGGCGATCGCCGACCGCTACGGCGCCCAGCTGCGGATCACCCGCTTCCGCCCGTCCGGTCGCGGCGCCGACTCGTGGGACGAGCTGCACCCCACCCGCGAGCAGCAGCGTCAGCTCTACGACTGGCTCGTCGCGCGCGGCGAGGACGTCCTCACCGGCGACTCGTTCTTCCACCTCTCCGCGTTCGGCGAGGAGCTGCCCGGGCTCAACCTGTGCGGCGCCGGGCGCGTGGTGTGCCTGATCGACCCGGTCGGCGACGTCTACGCCTGCCCGTTCGCCATCCACGAGCAGTTCCTCGCCGGCAACGTCCGCTCCGAGGGCGGGTTCAAGACCGTCTGGCAGGAGAGCGAGCTGTTCGCGGAGCTCCGCGGGCCGCAGTCGGGGGGCGCGTGCACGAAGTGCTCGCACTACGACGCCTGCCAGGGCGGCTGCATGGCCGCGAAGTTCTTCACCGGCCTGCCCCTCGACGGGCCCGACCCGGAGTGCGTGCTCGGCAACGGCGAGCGCGAGCTGGCGAAGCTGGAGATGGACACGGTCATCCCCAAGCCCTCGCTGGACCACTCCCACCGGACCAGCCCGCAGAAGAAGGACGCCGGCGGCCCGGTGCCGCTGACGTTGTCGGTGCGGCGGCCTGACCAGGATTCTCGACCGGACAGAGCGTGCGACTCCGACCCCCTGGCCGGGGAGGGCACCCGCCTGCCGGCCGGCATCCGGGTGGGCTGACCGCCCGCCGGAGAGCACCGGTCGCGACCGCGGAGGTTCCCCGCGCGCGTCCGTCGGGCCGGCCCGGGCACCCCCGGGGTCCGGGTCGGCCCACCCCACCGGCGACGTACGTAGTTCCCGCCGCAGCGATCCCTCCGTACCGGTGGGCGCGCGAACCTGAGGTGTATGCCCACGATCGCGGCCAACGGCACCACGCTCTACTACGAGCGACGGGGCGACGGCCCGCCGCTGATGTTCATCTCGGGCGCCACGGGCGACGCCGGACACTGGACGGACGTCGCGGATCTCCTGGCGGACCAGTACACGGTCGTCACCTACGACCGGCGCGCCAACTCGCGCAGTTCACGGCCCGAGGGCTACACGATCGCCTCGGTCACGCAGCAGGCGGATGACGCCGCCGCCCTGCTCGAGGAACTCGACCTCGCGCCCGCCGTGGTCTACGGCAACAGCGCGGGGGCGATGATCCTGACCGATCTCGTGGTGCGCCGTCCCGATCTGGTGCGCGGGGCGGTCCTTCACGAACCGCCGTACGTCGGCATGACATCGAGCGGCGACGAGGTCGTCGCCGGTCTCCAACAGCTCATCGGTGAGGGAATGGCCGAGGGCGGGCCGCCGAGGGCGACCGAGCTCTTCCTTCGGTGGGTCTCCGGGGACGAGGTGTACGAGTCCTTCGACGCCGACCTCCGTACCCGGATGCTGGGGAACGGCGAGGTCCTGTTCGGGATCGAGCTGGAGCCGATCTTGAGCTACAAGCCCACCGCCGAACAGATCGCGGGCGTGCACGTCCCCTGCGTCGTGGCCTCCGGCGCCGAGAACCGTGATCCCTCGGCGCCGCGGCACTGGTTCTGGGAGGCATCGGAGGGGATCGCCGAGAGACTGCGGGTGCCCGTCGTCGAGGCGCCCGGGTCGCACGTGCCACAGGCATCGCACCCCCGCGAGCTCGTGGCGACGCTCCGTCCGATTCTCGCCCGCCTCGCGACGTCCTCGTCGATCACGGCCTGACTCCGATCTGGCGAGCCGGTTCCGTCTCTTGCTGAAACAGGCCGGGGCCGAACGCACCCAATACCGATCCGTGTCGATCCGATCCCGTGGCCAGCACGGATGACGGTGCATGACCGGGTCATCACAGTCCGCGCCCGAGCCCCGGGCCGCCCTGCCGTTGCTGGCGGAGGCCGGGGTCAGCGTCTACTGGGTGCCGCTCGACGGGCGGACGGCCTGGGTGGCCGACGCGGACACCCGCCAGGTGTGGATCTCGCGCGCGATCCCGCGGGAGGCGTTGCTGCGCCACCTCGTCGAGGCTTTGCAGTTCCTCGACGACGGGGCCGTGTCGGAGCCGGAGGAGCCCGCGGGACCCGACCTGCGCCTGGTCCACTCGACGGATCGGGTCGAGCGCCGCTCGCGTCGCCGGCGGCCGGCGTTGGATGTCGTCGCCGACGGGTGAGGCGCTCAGTCCGACGAGCTGCTCGACGAGCCGGAGTCGGACGACGACCCCGAGTCGGTCGAGGAGCCGGAATCGGACGACGACGAGCCGGAGTCCGACCAGCCGGAGTCCGACCAGCCGGAGTCCGACCAGCCGCCGTGGTCGTGGTGGCCGTGGTGGTGCCCGTGGGCGTGGTGGTGGCCGGGGTGGTGGTGGCCGGAATCGGGCCACGTCTCCCACGTCGGGTCGGGCCACGGGACGCCGCCGGGACCACCGGAGCCGGAGCGCGTGCCGTACCCCCCGCCGTACCCACCGCCGGAGGACCCGCCGGCGACCCGCCCGCCGGGACCGCCCGTCCCGTAGCCACCGCCCGGCGTCGCCCGTGCGGCGACGTCGTGGAACATCACGGCCATCCGGGTGCGGATGTAGTTGATCACCGCGAGCACGGTCAGCATCGAGGCGAGGGCGAGGCAGACCACGACGGCGACGAGCGTGCCGACCGGGGAGGCGGTCAGCAGGACCGCCACGAACGCCAGCACGACGACCACCTCGAGGGCGATCGCGGCGACGAGGAGCACGAGGGCCGACCGGACGCGCCCCGTCCACGGCCGGTCGGGCTGGGGGAGCATGGCCGGGGATTGTGTCGAGGTCCCCGCCGGAGGGACAACCACCGCAGGGACGAGCACCGCAGGGGCGAGCGCCACCCCCGAGCCGGCGACCTCCCCCGCCTCCTCCACCGCGCAGGGGACGTGCGGGCGCGGCCCGGCTCCTAGCGTCGAGGACGGCCCGGGGCGGCGTTCGCGGCCCCGGATGCCACCGACGAGGGAGGCACCCGTGTCCACGACGATCGCCACCAGCCCCGCCCGCCCCGGCAGCCCCGCCCGCCCCGGCAGCCCCGCCACCACCGACCTCCGCGCGACCGCCGCGTCGCTGGTGACCGGCGGTCGCGGCATCCTCGCCGCCGACGAGAGCCCGGGGACGATGTCGCGACGTCTCGAGGGTGTCGGCGTCGAGCCGACCGAGGAGCACCGCCGGGCGTACCGCGAGCTGCTCGTCACGGGCGAGGGCCTGGCGGGTCGCATCAGCGGGGTCATCCTGTGCGACGAGACGCTGCGTCAGCAGCTCGCCGACGGTCGCCCGTTCCCGCGGGCGCTCGCCGACGCGGGGCTGCAGGCCGGCATCAAGGTCGACACCGGCACGACGGCCCTCGACGGCCCCGACGACGGGGAGACCCTCACCGAGGGGCTCGACGGCCTCGCCGAGCGGGTCGCGGAGTACGTGGCGCTCGGGGCGACGTTCGCCAAGTGGCGCGCCGTCCTGCACCTCGGCGCGGGCCGTCCGTCGGTCCGGGCGCTCGACGCGAACGCCGAGGCCCTGGCCCGCTACGCCCGCGTGTGCCAGGACGGCGGCCTCGTGCCGATCGTCGAGCCGGAGGTGCTCTCCGCGGGCGGGCACCGGCTCGAGGTGTGCGCTGCGGGCACCGCGCGGACGCTGGCGACGCTCGGCCGCGCGCTCGACGCCGCCGGTGTCGACCCGGCCGCGATGGTGCTCAAGCCCAACATGGTCACCTCGGGCGAGGGCTCGCGGCAGCCCGCCGACCCGTACGAGGTCGCCCGCGCGACCGTCGACACCCTGCGCGCCACGATGCGCCCCGAGCTGGCCGGCGTCGCGTTCCTCTCCGGCGGCCAGTCCTCGGAGACCGCGGCCGCGAACCTCGCCGCGATCCGCCGGCGGGGCGGGCCCTGGCCGCTGACGTTCTCGTTCGGCCGGGCGCTGGTCTCGCCCGCGCTGGCGGCCTGGGCCGGGGATCCGGGGCGGGTCGACGCGGGGCGTTCCGCGCTGCGCCGCGAGGTCGACCGCAACGTCCCCGCGGCCTGAGTCACGCCGGACGCCATCCCAGCGCCTCGTCGGCGAGGAGATGGCCGACGAGCAGTTCGGTGCTGGCGGTGGCGTCGGGGTGGGTCACGACGTGCCAGGGCCGCGAGATCGGGACCCCGGGCATCGGCAGCTCCACCAGCGCGCCCTCCGCGAGCAGGCGCGCCACGCCCTCGCGCGCCACCAGCGTCACCCCGAGCCCGGCCCGCGCCGCGGCGATCGTCGCCCCGTGCGACCCCATGATCAGCTGCGACGTCTCGCCGGGCAGGTCCTCGAGCAGGTTCGTGAGCGTCGTGCGGATGCCCGAGCCGTGCTCGCGCAGCAGCCACGTGGCGGCGGCGGGGTCGAACCCGTCGGCCGCCGCGGGCGCGCCGACGACGGTGAGCGTGTTGTCCCGCACCGCGCGCACGCGCGCCGGGAGGTCGCTCGGCGGGCTGCCGGCGACGACGACGTCGACCTCGTGGTGGCGCAGCATCGGCCACACCACCGCACTCGGGGCGACCTCGACGCCGAGGGTGACGTCCGGCTGGCGGGCGCGGAACGACGCCAGCAGCGCGGGGAGCAGGTGCTCGCCCGCGGTGGTCACCGCGCCCAGGCGCACGTGGCCGCGACGCGGGTCGGCCTCGCTCCACGCGGCGGCGGTGGCCTCGTCGAGCAGGCCGAGGATCCGCCGGGCGTAGCTCGCGTAGCGCGCGCCGGCGGCGGTGAGGCGCACGCCGCGCCCCTCCTTCACGAGGAGCGCGACCCCGACCTCGTCGACCAGCGCGCGCACGGCGGCGGAGACGGTGGACTCGGTGACCACGAGGGCCGACGCGGCCGCGCGCACCGACCCGTGGTCGGCGAGGGCGACGAACGCCCGCAGGCGCGCGGTGGTGGTCACGCGCGCCAGCCTCCCCCGTGAGTGGAATTCCCGGCTATAGCCGGGAATTCCACTCACGTACGGGCGAGCTACTCCGCGCGGTGGCCGCCCGCGAAGACGCGGCTGGCGCGGAGGTCGGGCGCCTCGAGGGTCGTGAGGTCCGCGAGGCCGACCTTGGTGTCCCCGCCCTCGCCGAGACGCCGGGCCTGGCGCATCCGGGCGCGGTCGAGAGCGTTGCGCACACTGCGCGCTCCCGCGAACCACGGTTGCTCGCGGCGTAGCTCCAGGTACTCGTGGAGTGCGGTGTGCGCCTCGGACGAGAAACGCAGCCCCTGGTCGGCGACCATGCCCTCGGCGATGGTCACCAGCTCGTCGGCCGAGAAGTCCGGGAAGTCGACGTGGTGCGCGACCCGGCTCTGCATCCCCGGGTTGGCCTCGAAGAACGTGGCCATCCGGTCGGCGTAGCCGGCGAGGACGACGACGAAGTCGTCGCGGTGGTCCTCCATCGCCTGCAGGAGGATCTCGATCGCCTCCCCGCCGTAGTCCCGCTCGTTGCCCGGGCGGTGCAGGTAGTACGCCTCGTCGACGAACAGCACGCCGCCCCGGGCCTTGCCGACGATCTCCTTGGTCTTCGGCGCGGTGTGCCCGACGTACTCGCCGACCAGGTCGTCGCGCGTGGCCGTGACCACGTGGCCGCGGCGCAGGAAGCCGAGGCCCGTCAGCAGCTCGCCGATCCGCTGCGCCACCGTCGTCTTGCCGGTGCCCGGGTTGCCGGTGAAGCACATGTGCAGGGTCGGCCGGTCGGTCGTGATCCCGAAGCGCTCCCGGACGCGGTCGACCACCAGCAGCGCCGCCAGCTCGCGCAGCCGCTCCTTCACCGGCGCCAGCCCGACCAGGTCGCGGTCGAGGGCGTCGAGGACGTCGTCGACACCGGCCTCCCGGCGGACCTCGCCCAGGTCGACGGTGTCGTCGGCCGAGAGCGCCTCCTCGTTCCGCCTCCGCTCCTCGGCCTCGGCCCTACTCATCTCGTTCGTGGCTGCCTCCCGCGAGACGGCGGCCGAGCGCCCGGAGGTCCCGAACGAGGTGCGTCCGTCAGCCCCGGCCATCGCCGTTGCTCCGGGCCCCGTCGTGCGAGCCGTGACGCCCGTAGCGCTGCCCCGACGGACGGTCGGTGGCGTACGCGTGGGTGGTGTAGGCGATCTGGCGGTCCTTGCCCTCCTGGCGCTCCAGGCGGAAGCCCGGTTCCTCGGAGGGCCGGTTGACCAGGAACGACAGCGCGACGGTCTGCCGGCCCAGCGAGGCGTCGTAGGCGATGACCCGGACGTAGTGCTCCGGGTGCTCGTCGCGGCAGGCGCGGACCTCGTCGAGCAGGGCCGCCGGGTCCTGCAGGTCGAACATCGGCAGGCCCCACATCTCCCAGTAGGTGTTGCGGGGGTGCGGGTCGTCGGTGAACTCGATCGACAGCGGCCACTCGTGGGCGAGCGCGTAGTCGATCTGCAGCCGGATCTCGTCGTCGGTGAGGTCCGGCAGGAACGAGAAGGTGCCCTGGGTGATGCGCACGAGAGCCTCCTTACGAGGGGGTCGGGGTGGCGTCGACGGTGTCGGTCGAGGCGTAGTCGAAGGTGATGTCGCCCCAGGTCGAGAGGGCCATCTCGAGCGGCTTGTTGCGCTTGCCGGCGTCGCGCAGGATGTCCGGGCCCTCGGCCAGGTAGTCGCGTCCCTCGTTCCGGGCCTTGATCATCGCCTCGACGGCGACGCGGTTGGCCTCGGCGCCCTGGGCGATGCCCATGGGGTGGCCGATGGTGCCGCCGCCGAACTGCAGGATCGTGTCCTCGCCGAGGTGGTGCAGCAGCTGGTGCATCTGCCCGGCGTGGATGCCGCCCGAGGCCACCGGCAGGGTCGCCGGCATCGAGGCCCACTCCTGGTCGAAGAAGAGCCCTTTCGACGGGTCGGCGGCATAGGAGTTCTTCCGCAGCACGTCGTAGAAGCCGTGGACCGACGCCGGGTCGCCCTCGAGCTTGCCGACGACGGTGCCCGCGTGGATGTGGTCGACGCCGGCGAGGCGCATCCACTTGGAGATGACGCGGAAGCTCACGCCGTGGTTCTTCTGCCGCGTGTACGTCGCGTGCCCGGCACGGTGCAGGTGCAGGATCACGCCGTTGCGCCGCGCCCACTTCGACATCGACTGGATGGCCGTGTAGCCGACGGTGAGGTCGAGCATGACGATGACGCTGCCGAGGTCGCGGGCGAACTCGGCCCGCTCGTACATGTCCTCCATGTCGCCGGCGGTGATGTTGAGGTAGTGGCCCTTCACCTCGCCCGTCTCGGCCTGGGCCTTGTTCACCGCCTCCATGCAGGCCAGGTAGCGGTCCCGCCAGCGCATGAACGGCTGCGAGTTGATGTTCTCGTCGTCCTTGGTGAAGTCCAGGCCACCGCGCAGGGCCTCGTAGACGACGCGGCCGTAGTTGCGCGAGGAGAGCCCGAGCTTGGGCTTCGTGGTGGCACCGAGCAACGGGCGCCCGAACTTGTTGAGGTACTCCCGCTCCTGGACGATGCCGTGCGGCGGGCCCTGGAACGTCTTGACGTAGTGCGTCGGGATGCGCATGTCCTCGAGGCGCAGCGCCTTGAGCGGCTTGAAGCCGAAGACGTTCCCGATGATGGAGCTGGTCAGGTTCGCGATCGACCCCTCCTCGAACAGGTCGAGGTCGTAGGCGATGTAGGCGATCCACTGGCCCTCGACGCCCGGCACGGCGTCGACGCGGTAGCACTTCGCCTGGTAGTGCTCGAAGGTCGTGAGGCGGTCGGTCCACACGACGGTCCACGTGGCGGTGCTCGACTCACCGGCGACGGCGGCACCCGCCTCCTCCGGCGGCACCCCCTCCTGCGGCGTGACGCGGAACGCGCACAGGATGTCGGTGTCCTTGGGTTCGTAGTCGGGCTGCCAGTAACCCATCTCCGCGTAGGGGATGACACCCGCACTCCATCGGTCGGCCATGCCCCGAGAGTGGGGGGTGTCCCTGAGAAGGACAATCAAGTGTTGTGCGGCGACTCTTCGTCTAAAGGCTCAGAGTCGACGGGTGCCGTGACGGTCACCGTCGTGCCCGTCCCCGGCCGCGAGGTGACCCTGACCGAGCCCCCGACGAGCTCCGCGCGCTCGCGGACCGAGGCGAGGCCGTGCCCCGTGCCGTCCCGGCCGGCCACGTCGAACCCCACGCCGTCGTCGGCGAGCTCGAGCCGCACGCCGGTCGATCCGGTGGTCAGGCGCACCGTGACCTCCTCCGCGCCGGCGTGCTTGAGGACGTTCTGCAGCGTCTCCTGGGCGATCCGGTAGAGCGCGACCTCGACGTGCTCGGGCAACCGGCGGTCCTCGAGGTCGAGGGCCACGCGCACGTCGGGCAGCCCGCGGGCGAGCGCCGCGAGAGCGCCCGCCAGGCCGAGGTCGTCGAGGACGGGCGGGCGCAGCGCCCCGATCGCGGCGCGGGCCTCGTCGAGGGTGGTGAGGACCATGTCGGACGCCGTGGTCAGGTCCTCGCGGGCCGCCGCGGCCTCGTCGCGGTCGAGGAAGGTGCGGACGGCGTCGAGGTGGTACGAGAGCGTCACCAGGCGCTGGGAGATGCCGTCGTGGATGTCGCGGGCCAGCCGCTGCCGCTCGGCCTCCTGCGCGGCGACCATCTGCTCGGCGAACCGGCCGTGCGCCTCCTCGCGCGCCGCGAGCCTGCGGTGCATCCGCGCCTGGTGCAGCGCCCCGGCGACGAGGCTGCCGATCGCGGTGAGCACGCGGACGTCGCGGTCGTCGAACTCCCGGTGCGCCACGGTGTGCACGTTGAGGACCCCGGCCAGTCCCGCAGGCTCGCTCTCCATCGGCACCGACACCATCGACGTGTACTGCTCGCCGTGCAGCTCCGGGATGGCGACGTAGCGCGGGTCCGCCCGCTTGTCGCCGGTGATCACCGCGGGTTCGCGGTGGCTCGCGACCCAGCCCGCGACGCCGGTGTCCAGCGGAAGCCGGACACGGCCGACCTGGGCGTCGAACGGCGGCGTGGCCCCGGCGAGGGTCAGCGAGCGCTCGGTGTCGTCGAGGACGTGCACGAAGCAGACGTCCGTCGCGGTGGCCCCGGTGATCACCCGGGCCACCGCCGCGGCGAGGGGCTCGACGCCCGGGCCGCTCGTGGTCGCCTCGATGATGGCGAGCAGGACCTCGTTCTCGCGCTGCGGGTCGTCGAGGCCCAGCCCCCGCGTGGTCACCGGAACACCCCCTCGCGCAGCGCCGCCGCGACGGCCGCGGTGCGGTCCGGGACCTGCAGCTTGCGCAGCAGCGAGCGCACGTGGCTCTTGACCGTCTCGTCACCGATGACGAGCTGGCCGGCGATGGCCCGGTTGCTGTGACCCGCGACGAGCAGGGCGAGGACCTCGCTCTCGCGTTGGGTCAGCCCCAGGTGCGCACCGGGCCAGAACTCGTCGCGCTCCATCCGCGCGGCCGACGCCGCCGCCCGGCCGGCCATCGTCGCGTCGACGACGGTGGTCCCCGCGGCGGCGAGCTCGAGGTGGCGCACGAGCTCCTCGCCGCCCGTGTGCTTGAGCAGGTAGCCGGCCGCGCCCGCGCGGAGCGCCTGGTAGAGGTACTGCTCGTCGTCGTACACCGAGAGCAGCACGACCTTCTGGTCCGGCGCCCGCTCGGCCAGGGTGCGGCACAGGTCGAGCCCGCTGTCACCGCGCAGCCGGACGTCGCACAGCACGATGTCGGGGGTCAGCGAGAGGGCGACGTCGAGGGCCTCCTCGGCGCCGTTCGCGGTGCCGACCACGCGGACCCGGCCCGAGAACGGCGTGAGCATGGCCTTGAGACCGACGACGACCATCTCGTGGTCGTCCACCACGACCACCCGCAGCGGACCGGCGTGCTGCGCTGTGGTCCCGGTCATCGGTCCACCCTATGGCTGTTCTCCCCCGTACCGCCCCCCGTCACGGGGGAGAGGCGAGCGGCGCGTCGCCCTAGGGTCCGTGCCGACGAGAGGAGACCTCGTGCCCGACAAGTCCCTGCGCATGCGGCGCGCCGGCGGTGACGGCCTGGTCAAGCGGCCGGTGATGCTCGCGATCGCCGGTGACAGCGCCGCGGGCAAGACGACGATGACCCGCGGGCTCGTCGAGGCCCTCGGTCCCGATCGGTGCGTGTCGCTGTGCACCGACGACTACCACCGCTACGACCGGGAGGAGCGCAAGGAGCTGCCGTTCACGGCGCTCCACCCGGACTGCAACCACCTCGACATCATGGAGCAGCACCTGCAGCTGCTCGCGACGGGCAACCCGGTGCTCAAGCCCGTGTACGACCACGCCACGGGCGAGCTGGTGCGCCCCGAGCTGGTCGAGCCGGCGGAGTTCGTCATCGTCGAGGGACTCTTCCCGCTGTGGAGCAAGCTGTCGCGGGCGTGCTTCGACGTCACCGCGTTCCTCGACCCGCCCGAGGAGATCCGGCGCGGCTGGAAGGTCGCGCGCGACACGGCCAAGCGCGGCTACACCGAGGAGAAGGTGCTCGCCGAGCTCGAGCGCCGCGAGGAGGAGTCGGCGGCGTACATCCGCCCGCAGCGGCAGAACGCCGACCTCGTCGTCCGGTTCGCGCCGGTCGAGGGCCGTGACGATCCCGAGGGCACGCCCCTGTCGGCGTCGC
This sequence comes from Actinomycetospora sp. NBC_00405, assembly GCF_036044095.1. Lineage (NCBI taxonomy): Bacteria > Bacillati > Actinomycetota > Actinomycetes > Pseudonocardiales > Pseudonocardiaceae > Actinomycetospora > Actinomycetospora sp. NBC_00405. Next base: position 3,131,637 of record NZ_CP107938.1, on the reverse strand, counting down.
TGATGATGCGCCCGACCATCGACCACCCCGACCTCAACGAGGTACTGCAGTCCGGGCTGACCCGCGCGATGCACCTCAAACTCGAGCGCGACCCCGACGGTCGCCCGGTGGAGACCCTCCACGTGCACGGTTACGTGCCGCGCGAGGAGAGCCTCGCGGTGGAGAAGGCGATCTGGTCGGCGCTCGGCGAGCCCGACACCGCGACCCCGGAGTGCCTCGGGCGCCTCGGCGACGCCCGCAGCGAGCCGCTGGCGATCGCCCAGCTCCTGCTGCTCTACCACCTGACGGACGCGGCCCGGTGAACGCCGTGACCCACCTCCCCGCCGCCGTCGTCTTCGACGTCGACGGCACCCTCGCCGAGACCGAGCGCGACGGCCACCGGGTCGCGTTCAACGAGGCCTTCGACCGGCACGGCGTGGACCTGCGGTGGGACGTCGAGCGCTACCGCGAGCTCATGGTGCTCACCGGCGGGCGCCGCCGGGTCGCGTACGCGCTGCGCCAGGAGGGCGTCCCGGCGGCCGAGGCCGACGAGGTCGCCGCGCAGGTGCACCGGACGAAGACCGATCTGTTCGTCGACATCGTCCGGCGCGGCGAGATCGATCCCCGCCCGGGCCTGCCCGAGCTCCTCGACGACATGCGCTCCCACGGGGTGCGGATCGCGGTCGCGACCACCGGCCGTCGTGCGTGGGTGGAGCCGCTGCTCGCCCACCTGATCGGCGCGGACACCGCCGAGGTCGTCATCTGCGGCGACGACGTCACCGGTCTCAAGCCCGACCCCGCGGCCTACCTGCTCGCCCTGTCGCGCCTCGGTCTGGACGCCACGTGGACGATGGCGGTCGAGGACTCCGGGCCCGGGCTGCGCGCAGCTCTGGCCGCCGGGATGGCGACGGTGGTGGTCACCAACGACGACACCGCACGCCACGACGTCACCGGCGCGGCGATCGTGCGGGAGGCCTTCGACCGGCCGACCCTGCTCACCGCGGCGTGCATGGCCGAGGCCCTCACGGCGGTCCGTTCGTAGGGCCCTACCGGCCCGGCGTCGCGCCGCCCTGCTCCGAGCCGCCGCTGCCCGGCGTCGAGCCGGACCCGGAGCCGGAGCCCGAACCGGACCCGGAACCGGAGCCGGACCCGGAGCCGGAACCGGAGCCGGACCCGGAGCCGGACCCGGAGCCCGAACCGGAGCCGTGGCCGGAGCCACCGCCGGTGCCGTGCTCGCCGCCGCCGGTGGTGCCGCCGTGGCCGGTCGTTCCGTGCGAGCCGGGGCGGCTCGGCGACCCCTGGCCGCTCGACGAGCCCCCGGTGGTCGAGCGGGGGGCCCGCTCGGTGGTGGTGGTGGTGGTGGTGGTGGTGCTGCTCTGCTCGGCGACCGGGGCGACGGCTGCGGCCGTCGTGGTCGGGGTGGGCTCGGCGACGGTCGCACTCGGGGTCACCGGCGGCGGCGACGGTGCGGAGGAGACCTGCGGCAGCGGCGCCGCGGCGGCGGCCGGGGACGCGGCGCCGGTCAGCGCGAAGGCGCCGCCCCCGGCGATCCCGAGGACGATCGCCCCCGCGGCGAGGCCGATCGTGAGCCCGCGACGGGGGGCGCGGCGGCGGGGCGCCGGTGCGAGGGCGGGCGCCGGGACGTGCGCGTCGGCCGGGGCGGCCGGGAGGCTCGCGGTGTTCCGGGGACCCTGCGGAGAGGCCGGCCGGGGCCGCGCCGCCCGCGCGGCGACCACCTGGGTACGGGGGACGGGCACGGATGTCGTGGCCCCGTTCTGCTGGCCCCGCGCCGCGAGGCCGGCGGCGCCGAGCGCGACCGTGTGCTCGGGCTCGTTCTCGAGGGAGACCGGGCGCCCGAGCTCGTCGGCGAGCGCCGCCGCGATCGCGCCGGTGCGGGTGCTCCACCCCACGAGCACGACGGCGTCGAGGTCCCCGGGCAGGCGGCGGGCGCTCGCGAGGGCGCGGTGCAGGCCGGCGACGGCGGTGCCGTCGGAGGGGTGCGTGTCGGTCGGGTACGGCACGGCCTCGGGGCGCCCGCCGATCGTGAACGCCCCGCCCCGGTGCACGAGGACGGTGGCGTCGACGCTGCCGCCGCCGAGATCGACGACGGCGACCGCGCCGCCGTCGCGCAGCCCCTCACGGGCGGCGTACCGCGCCGCGGCGGCCTCCGGCTCGGAGACCAGGGAGACCGCGCCGAGCCCGAGGCTGACCGCGACGCCCGCGAACGCCTCCTGCTCCTCGTCACCCCAGGTGGCGGGGTGGGTCAGCACGATCCCGTCGGGGGCGCCGCCCTCGCGTTCGGCGACGAGGTCGACGACGCGGCGCAGCATGGCGCCGAGCAGGGCGGTGGCCGCGAAGGGCGCGCCGTCGAGGAGCAGCGGGGTCGGGTCGGCGACGCGGGGCCGCACCTCGCGCGCCGCGCGGGACGGGTCCGTCGCGGCCGCCCGCACGGCGGCGTCGCCGACCAGCGGGGGGCCGGACGCCCCCCAGTACAGGACCGAGGGCATCGCCGCGCTGTGCTCGCCGAGCGTGACGACGCCGACCTTCCCGTCCCGCGCGACGGCGGCGGTGGTGATCGTCGTGCCGAGGTCGACGCCGAGGTGGTAGGTCATGGTCGTCTCCGTGTGCGGGGTCGTGGAGGAGCGGGACGACCACGAGCCTCGCGGCGCGGCGACGATCGGGGAGTAGGGAGAACCCCACGTCAGGAGGGTGTGGACCCTCGTTCCCGGGAGACCGCCCGTGCCGCGCGGGCACCGGCGGCCGCGGCGACGGTCTCGAGCGGACCGCGGCCCGCGGTGGCCCGCCAGGCAAGGCCGAGCAGCAGCACCGCGACGACCTGCACGACGTAGCCGGGCACCGGCGCGTACACGTCGAACGGCGAGTTCAGGAACAGCACGTGCGCCGTGTAGAGGGTCAGCGTCATGGCCCCCGCGGCCGCGAGGGGCGCCCGCAGCACCGTCACGGCGGCGCGCAGCGACGGCCGCTGCACGGCGTCGAGCCAGAGCATGACCCCGATGACGGCCAGCGCGATGCCGGCGGTGCGGGCGAGGTCGAGCGGCGTCGAGGTGTGCGGGGCGTCCACCGCGAGCCACCACCACGTCGTCGTCGGGGTGGTGCCGTCGGCGCCGGACGCGAGGATCTCCTGCACGTCGGCCGGGTCGAGGCCGGACGTCGCGGACAGGGCGGCGAGACCGCCGGCGGGCCCGAGCAGGAACGCCGACGCGCCGGACGCGGCCGCCGCGAGGGCCGCGCCGCCGGCCGCGAGCCCGGCGGCGAACCGGGGCGAGCGCAGGTGGGCCCGGCCGAGCGCGAGACCGATCGCGAGGTAGGGGATCCACGTCAACGCGGGGTAGGTGCCCGTGAGCAGGAGCTCGCGCAGGAGCCCGGCCGGGTCGGTGACCAGCCGGCCCAGCGACGGGTTGTCGAGCACCGGCGGGGGCATCCCGGCGCGCACGAGGTGGCTGAGCGCGGGGAGCCCGGCCGCCCCGAGCACGGCGCCGCCGACGAGCACGGGGGTCGGCAGGAGCACGAGCGGCACGGCGAGCACGAAGAGCACGGCGTAGGCGGGGAGGATCACCGCCGCGACCTCGGCGTCGGTGACCACACCGAGCGCGAGCCCCAGCAGCCCGATCACCGCGGCGCGGGCGACCAGCGCGGCGCCCGCCCGCCGGGCCGGCCCGGCGCCCGTGACGCGGGTGCGGCCGGTCATGAAGGCGACGCCGACGCCGGCGAGCACCGCGAACAGCGCCGCGGCGTTGCCCGACGCGATCCGCCCGACCCAGGTCGGCGCGCCGGCCGCGTCGGAGACGTAGAGGGCGTGGACCGCCATCATCCCGAGCAGCGCCAGGCCACGGGCGGCGTCGATCCCGACGACGCGCCCGCGGCTGCCCGGGACGATGGGGGCCGCGTGCCGGGCGCGGCCCGGCGTGGCGGTGCCGGGGTCGCGCACCGGGGTCTCGGTGGGGGACATCGCTGTCGCTCCTGGGGACTGCTCGGGGGACTGCTCGGGGGTGGTGTGCTCAGCCGGGTGGGCGCAGCGCGCCGGCGCGGGTCAGCTGGTCGGTGACGGCGGGCAGCTCGGCGAAGCCGCGGGCCACGTCGTCGCGGGTGACGACGCGGTGGGCGTTCGCGGCGACGTAGGCCCGCACGGCCTCGTCGAAGCGGTCCTCGCCCGCCTGCTCGCGCGCGGCGACGAGGGCGGCCGCGCCCTGGGTGTAGACGCCGACGTTGTAGGGCCCGAAGCCCCGGTCGGCCCACACGGCCATCGGGTCGCCGAGCCGGCCGCGCAGGCGTGCGGGGACGTCGTCGAGGTCGTAATCGTCCTGCGTGCCGGTGGCAACGGCCTGGGCGTAGGTCGCGAAGGCCTCGTCGATCCACGGGTCGCGGCCCTGGTCGTTGCCCACCAGCGCGTAGAACCACTGGTGGGCGAGCTCGTGGGCGGCCAGCTCCCCGAGCTCCCGCGGCGGGGTGTCGCCGAACTGCAGGGCCCCGGGGTACTCGAGGCCCGACGTCTGCGAGGGCGCGATCGCCACCCACAGGTCCGGGTACGGGAACGGGCCGAACAGGTCCTGCAGCCGGCGGACCGCCCCGTCGAGCTCGGCGGCCCACCGCTCCGGGTCGGTGCGCGTGCCGGCCACGGGCGTGAACAGGTGCAGCCGCGTGCCGGCGATGTCGCGCTCGAGGACGCGGTAGGCGCCGACGGCGACGGAGACGTCGCGGACGGCGTCGGCCCGGAAGACGTGGGTCGTGGTGCCGGCCCGCGGGCCCGGGGCCGGGGGATCGGCACGTCCGGCGCCCGAGACCGCCGCGCCCTCCGGGGCGGTGACGCGCAGCGCGTCGAGCCGGAAGTCCTCGCTGACGGCGGTCTCGCCGGGGATGCGCACCGCGTCGTCGCGGACCCAGCCCTGCCCGCGCACCCAGGCGAGCATCGGGAACGCCGAGCCGAACCACGCGGTGCCGGTGGCGGGGGAGGTGCCGAGGCGCTCGTCGGCGTCGACGCCCAGGCGCAAGGTGAACCCGAGCTCGGCGCGCACGACCTCGCCGGCCGCGACGCACGCGGGCAGCGGCAGCTCGACGAGCGTGCCGGGCGCCCCGGCCGTCGCGCCCGCAGGCCGCACGACCGGGGCCGTCGGGCGTCCGCCGACCGACGCGTCGGTCACCTGCAGTGCATTGCCCTCGCCGGCGGGCGACGGCGCGTTCGGCCACGCCCGGAACACCAGCTCGCAGATCGGCTGGTCGGGCGTGAACGTCACCGTCTCGCGGCCCGTGACGCTGCGGAGGTCGGGCGCGACGTCCATCGCGAGGTCGACGGCGGGCCGCTGGTCCCATGGGGCGGCGGCCTCGGCGGGCCCGACGGAGCAGCCCGCGAGCGCGGCGAGGGCGGTGAGCAGGGACAGGAGGGCGAGCTTCACGGGCGGCCACGCTCCAGGGTGCGGTCGACGAGGTCGCGGGCGAGCTCCCGGGCGTCGTGGACGGGCAGGCCGGCGTCGGTGAACCAGTCGGGTGTGGCCTCGGGGTGCGGCCCCACCACCCCGACGCGGCCGTGGCCGTGCGGGGCGACGAGGGCCGCCGGGGGCCCGTCGGGGTAGTGGGCCAGGATCTCCACGTCGGCGTCGGCGCGCTCGTCGAGGACGAACGTCGCCGGGTCCTGGGCGAACACCGTGCGCCGGTGCCCGCCCCAGTCCACGTCGACCAGCGTGTCGTCCTCGGTGTCGAGCACGGCGTCGTCGCCGGCGACGTACTGGTCGGTGTCGCCGGGCAGCAGGCCGAACCCCGGGGACTCGCCGGCGAGGTAGGCGCCGAGACAGAAGCCGAGGTAGCGCCCGCCGCCGTGCACGTAGCTCCGCACGGCGCGGCGGTGGCGCCGCATCCGCCGCCAGCCCCGGCGCAGCGTCCCGCCGCCGGGCTGGGCGTAGAGCTCGGCCCCGGCGAGGGTCTGCTCGGTCAGCGCCAGGTCCTCCTGCGGGCCGACGAACCGCACGTCGAGGCCCCATCGCGGCTCCGCCAGCAGGGACGCGACGGCCTCGGGACATCCGGGGACGCTCGCCGGGCCCCGGTACACCAGCGCCGTCACGCCGCCTCCCCGATCCGGTCGGTCGTGACCGGCAGCTCGATGGTCTCGGGTTCGGGTTCCGCCACCCCGCGGGCCGGGATGCCGCGCCAGCGGGTGCCCTCGCCCAGCTCCTCGCCCTTCATCAGCAGGGTCAGGCCGTCGAGGTCGACGTCGCGGCCGACGCCGGCGTCGTAGAGCACGATGCTGCGCGCCCCGACGGTCGCGCCGTCGCCGACGCGGACCGTCGACATCTTCATGACGCGGTCCTCGAACAGGTGCGTCTGCAGGGACACCCCCGGTCCGACCGCGGCGTCGTCGCCGATCTCGACGAGGTCGAACTCGGTGAGGTAGGTGGTGGCGAGGTAGGTCCGCCGCCCGATGCGCGCCCCGAAGCGGCGCAGGGCCACCGGCAGGAACGGGGTGCCCACCAGGAGGCTGAGCAGCGTCGGGACGGCGGCCGCCTCGTAGAGCCCGGTGACGAACTCGGTGCGCCGTACGAACGGGTCCCACAGCGGCGCGACGCGCGGCCGGTAGGTGCCGACGACGTGGCGCTTCACCGCGACGACGTAGGCGACGACCGCGACGCTCGCGGCCGCGGCGATCAGCGGGGCGCCGAGCGCGGTCGGCAGCAGGTCGCGCCCGCGGGCCAGCGCCGAGAGCGCGAGCAGGTAGAGGTAGAGCCCGACCCCGAGCAGCGAGGCGGGGAGCGTGGCCCGGACGAACTCGACGGCCAGGCGCTCGCGCACCCGCCGGCGGGTGGGGTGGAACGTCTCCTGCTCGTCGTGGTCCCCGGAGTCCTGGCGCTGCGGCAGGTGCATGGCGGGGGAGCCCAGCCAGGAGCTGTCGTCGGGCACGCCCGCGGGCGGCGGCACCGTGTGCACGCCGACCAGCGAGCCGTGCCCGGTGCCGGTGCCCGACGGGACGAGCGCGGCGTTGCCGACGAAGGCACGGTCGCCGACGGACGTGGGGCGCAGCAGCATCCGGCCGTCGGCGAACGTCGCGGCGCCGACGCTGGCCATGTCGGCGACGAAGCTCCCCTCGCCGAGGGTCAGCAGGTCGGGGTCGAGGTGCGCCGCGGTGGAGACCTCCGCGCCGCGTCCGACCCGCGCCCCGAGCACCCGCAACCACGGAACGGTGTAGAGGGTGGCGTAGAGCGAGTTGGTGAACGTCAGGCTCTGCGCGAGCAGCGCGTCGGCGATCCACTTGCGCAGCCCCAGCGCGGAGCGCACCGGGTGGATCCCGACGGGCGTGCGCGCCAGGACGGCGCGGCGCCCGAGCGCAACCACCACGCAGACCGTCAGGACGAAGACGGGCCCGGACAGCAGCGTGGCCGCGAAACCGGCGAGGACACCGAAGCCGAGCAGCGCGGACCACACGAGCATCACCGAGGGCACGACCATCGCGATCGCGAGCACCTCGAGACCGACGAGACCGGCCAGCGCGGCGGCCAGGTGCCGTGCCCGCCAGCCCGGCAGCGGGCCGGCGTCGCGCATGGCGACCAGCGCCGCGTCCTGGGTCTCGTGCTCCTGCGGGGGCGAGCCCGCCCAGGTGCGCCCGGCCGGGACCACCTCGTCACGGCCCAGCGCCGACTGCTCGGCGAGCATCGCGGCGGGACCGATCCGGCTGCCCGGCGCGAGCACGGTGTTGGCGCCGGCCACGGCACGACGGTCGAGCCGGACGGGTCCGACGACGACCTGGCCGTCCTCGACCGACCACGGGTGCAGGGCCGCGCCGTAGCCCGCGGTGGCGTCGTCGTCGAGGTGGAGCATCCGGGGCAGCGTGAGGTCGGTGGTGGCGACGTGGGTCCGGCGGCCGACCCGGGCGCCGAGCAGGCGCAGGTAGGGGGCGAGCAGCGGCGACCCGACGAGCACCGGCAGCGGCGCGAGCCGCAGGACGAGGTCGAGCGTCCAGAGCCGGAGGAACGTCGGCCCCCACAGGCGGTAGCGGCCCGGGCGGATCCCGGCGGCCAGCGGCCGGGCGAGCAGCACCGGCAGCAGCCACCGCACGCCCATCCAGGCCACCGCGCCCGCGGCGAGCACCTGGGCGAGCACCTCGGTCGAGACCGTGCCGTCGTTGGCCGTGTAGACCCAGCTCACCGGCAGCGTCACGGCGAGCAGGAACAGGTAGAGCACCACCGCCTGGGCCGTCCCGGCCGCCACGACGCGACGCGTCGAGGACCGGACCGGACCGGGCCGGGGCGCCGCCGAGGTGGCGGTGGCGGACCCGGCGCCGGCCAGGTGGGTCGCGAGCGCCCGCACCGAGGGGTGCGCGTAGAGGTCGCGGACGGCGGGGCTGCCGCCGACGCCGCGCTCGCGCAGCAGCGTCACGGTGGTGGCCGCGAGCAGGGAGTGGCCGCCGAGCTCGTCGAAGAAGTCGGCCTCGACCGAGAGCTCGGTGGGGGCCAGCCCGAACGCCTCGGCCCACACGGCGGCGATCTGCTCCTCGAGCTCGCCCTCCGGCGCCACCACGGGGCCGGTGGCGGCGACCAGCCGGCGCCCGGTGGGGGCGGGCAGCTGCGCGCGGTCGACCTTGCCGCTGACCTGTGTGGGCAGCTCGTCGAGGACGTCGAGGGTCGCCGGGATCATGTAGGCGGGCAGGCGTTCGCGCAGCGCCGCGACCAGCCGCGCCGTGAGCGCCTCGGCGTCGGCGATCTCCCCGACCACGTAGGCGGCGAGGTCCCCGGAGCCGGCGTCACCGCCGCCGCCGGGGTCGAGCGCGACGACGGCGCTGCCGACCTCGGGGTCGGTGAGCAGCACGCTCTCGATCTCGCCGAGGTCGACGCGGTGGCCGCGGACCTTCACCTCGGCGTCCGCCCGGCCCAGGTACTCGATCTCGCCGTCGGCGGTCCACCGGCCGAGGTCGCCGGTGCGGTAGAGGGGATCGCCGGTGTCCGGGTGGGTGACGAACACCGCGGCGGTCTTCTCCGGCAGGCCCACGTACCCGCGGGCGACGCCGGGGCCGGCCAGGGCGATCTCGCCGACCTCGCCCGTGCCCACGAGGCGCGGCGTCGGGTCCTCGGCCTCGAGCAGCTCGACGCCGTAGGTGGGCAGGGGCCGGCCGATGGTGACGGGGCGGTCGGGCACGAGCTCGCACCACGTCGCCGTCACCGTCGCCTCGGTGGGCCCGTAGGTGTTGAGCAGGCGCCGCCCCGGAGCGCTCCACCGCTCGACGAGCTCGGCCGGGCAGGCCTCGCCGCCGACGAGGACGGTGCGCAGCCCGGGCAGGTCGCGCGGGACGGTGGCGAGCAGCGTCGGCACGCAGTACAGGACGCTGACGCGCGTGCTTTCGAGGTGGTCGGCGAGGTCCGCGCCCAGCCGCCGCTCGTCGTTCGGCCCGACGACGAGCGTGGCGCCGACCGCCCACGTCGGCCAGATCTCCTCGATCGAGAAGTCGAAGGAGATCGTCATGCCCTGGTGGACGCGGTCGGTGGGGCGCACGTCGTAGACGGTCGGCACGACCGCGGCGAAGTTCGTGATGCTCGACTGCGCGACCTCGACGCCCTTGGGACGCCCGCTCGAGCCGGACGTGTAGATGACGTACGCGGTGGGGTCGTCGCTGTCCTCGGGGGAGCGGTCGACGGGCCGGTGCGTGGGGGCGGCGTCGAGGGTGGCGGCCTCGCCGTCGACCGCGAGCCAGGCGCGGCCCAGCGGCGCGACGGTGTCGGCGAGCGCGGTGGAGGTGAGGAGCAGGTCGACGCCGGCGTCGTCGGCGACGTAAGCGAGGCGGTCGGCGGGCGACTCGGGGTCGACGGGCACGAAGGCCGCGCCGGCCTTGAGCGCGCCGAGCAGGGCGACGTAGGTCTCCGGCGAGCGCTCGAGGAACAGCGCCACCCGGGCGCCGGGCCGCACGCCGCGGTCGGCGAGCACGTGCGCGAGCTGGTTGGCGCGCGCGTCGAGGTCGGCGTAGCTGGTCGCCCGCCCCTCGTGCTCGACCGCCGTCGCCTCGGGCGTCGTGTCGGCGGTGCGCTCGAAGACGTGCTCGAGCCGTGCCTCCGGCAGGCGGGAGGGCCCCGTCGCCGGGTCCGGGCCCGGCTGCCGTGGCAGTGGCCGGGTCGCGTCCTCGGTGACGGCTCCCGTCATCGGCTGCCTCCCCCCGTCGGCGTCCCTCGGCGGCGCTCGGTGAGGTGGATCGGCACCGCGGGGACGTCATCGACGGCGTCGTCGCTCGTCGGAGCCCGGCGTGGTGACGCCGGCTGGGCGTGTCAGTACCTCGGCGGCCCCGGTCGCGAAACGCGACCGGCCCGGGCCGTCGGACTCGTCACAGTCGGGTAACGCGGTCACGGTGCGTGGCAGGAAGACGGACGAATCGGGACATCCGCACCACGATGGGGTCATTCGTAGAAGAGTGCCCCGCGGGTCTTGAAGGTCCCCATGCCGATCGAGCCCGTGACGTGGATCGTGGGCAGCCCGGGGCCCGCCGGGGCGCGGTGGCGGTTCTTGACCGTGCCCCAGGTCGCCTTCAGGTCCTCGGTGTCGACCGACCAGCCCTCGGGCAGGACGAGCACGACGCTGCCCATGCCGCCGCGGACGTCGAGGTCGATCCGGGTGCCCGTGACCGTGGCCTCGCGGAAGTCGAGCTTCACGTCGGACATGGCCGGCTCCGCGACGATGCGCGCCGGCACGCGCCAGGCGCCGGTGCGCTTCTCGCTCGACCAGCTCGCGCTCACGGTGAGCGGGCGCTCGTCCCTCGTCTCCGGCGCGGTCGCGGCCCGCCAGGGCAGCCTCGCCCCCGGGAGGTCCGCGACGATCGGTTCGAGCTCGGCGTAGGTCCGGGCTGCGTAGGTGCGGGTGAGGCGCTCGTCGACCTCGTGCAGATCGAGCCGGCCCTCGCCGAGCGCGGTGCGCAGGATCTCGGCGACGACCTCGCGGTCCGCGTCGCCGGCCCGCATCACGGGCGTCGGGTCATCGGTCGCCACGGGAGGACAACCTAGTCGTCGGCGCGTTCGGCCCCCGTGGCGAACGGCTACCGTCACGCCCGTGCTCGCCGATCCCGTCGTGCTCGGCGATCCGGTCGTGCTCGGCGGGCGGGCGGCGGGCAGCCGCGTGCTCTTCGGGCCGCACGTCACGAACCTCGCCGACCCGCGACGTCCGCGGGCGCTCGGCGCCGACCACGTCGGGCACTACCGGGCGCGCGCCGCCGGGGGCGCCGGGGTGGTGGTCACCGAGGTGGCGTCCGTGGTGGCCGACGACCACCCCTACGAGTACGCGCCGCTCGCCGCCGACTGCGCGGACGGCTGGGCCGCGATCGCGGACGCCTGCCGTCCCTACCGGACGCTCGTGCTCGCCGGGCTCGGTCACGCGGGGAGCCAGGGCTCGTCGGCGTACACCCGCGGGCCGCTGCGCGCGCCGTCGGCGGTGCCCGACCCGGCGTCCGGCGAGGTGCCGGCGGTGCTGGACGCGGACGGGATCGCGGCGGTGGTGTCCGGCTTCGCGGGCGCCGCCGCGGCGGCCGTGGCGGCGGGGTGCGACGGCGTCGAGATCCAGGCGGGCCAGCACGCGCTGCTGCGGCAGTTCCTGTCCGGGCTGACCAACCAGCGCGACGACGTGTACGGCGCGGACCGCGGGCTGCTGCTGGCCGAGGTGCTCGGGGCGGTGCGCGACGCCATCGGTGCGGACGCGCTGGTCGGGCTGCGCCTGGCCGTCGACGAGCTCGCGCCGTGGGCGGGCGTCACGCCGGGCGCGGCCCGGGCGGTCCTGGAGCGGGTGGCGGGGCTCGTCGACCTCGTCGTCCCCGTGCGGGGCTCGGCGCTGTCGGTCGGCGCGACGCGGCCCGACGCGCACACCCCGCCGGGCTTCCTGCGCCCGCTCCTGGCCGAGCTGCGCGTGCCGGGCGTGGCGATGGTGCTGGCGGGGAGCGTGGTGGACACCTCCGTCGCCGAGTCCGCGCTGGCCTCCGGCGACGCCGACGTCGTCGAGATGACCCGCGCCCAGCTCGCCGACGCCGACCTCGTCGCCCTCGTCCGCGCGGGCGACACACCCCGGCCGTGCGTGCTGACCAACCAGGAGTGCCGGGCGCGCGACGTCCGCAACCCGCGGGTGTCGTGCACGGTGGCGGCGCCGGAGGTGACCGAGCGGGTGGTCGCCCCTCGTGCCGACCCGGTGCTCGTCGTCGGCGCCGGCCCGGCGGGGCTCGAGGGGGCCCGGACGCTCGCGCGGGCCGGGTGCGCGGTGCGGGTGGTCGAGCGTGCCGACGCCGCCGGCGGGCTGCTGCGGTGGGTGGCCGGGCTGCCGGGTCGTGAGCGCTTCGCGCGGCTCGTCGACTGGTACCTCGACGAGGTCGCGGCGCTGGGGGTGGACGTGTCGCTGGGGACCTCGGTGGACGTCCCGTCGACCGGGCGCGTGCTGCTGGCCACCGGCGCGGTGGACCGGCCGGGGCGCGGGACACCGATCGCCGCGGCGCTGCGCGACGGCCTGCCGCCCGGTCCCGTCGTGCTCGACGACCCCCTCGGCGACGGCGCGGCCGTGGCGCTGGCCGAACGCCTGGCCGGAGAGGGCCGCGAGGTCGCGATCGTCGCGCCCGGCGTGCTCGTCGGCCCCGGTCTGGCGCGCACCGGCGACCTCGTCGACGCGCAGGTCCGCCTCGCGCGCGCCGGCGTCCGGCGGGTCACCGAGGCGCGGGTGGTCGGCTGGTCGTCCGGCTCGGCGACGGTGGCCGACGTCGTCACCGGGTCCTCCACGGTGCTGCCCGCGGCGGTGCTCGTCGACGCCGGCCCGCGCCGCGCACCGGCCGACCCGGCGCCGCGGGCGGGCCTGTACGTCGTCGGCGACGCCGTCGCCCCGCGCACCGTGGCCGAGGCCGTGCGCGAGGGCCGGGCCGCAGCGCAGGAATTGCTGTCGTGAGCGTCCTGGGCGACCCCGTGCGGCTCGGACCCCTCGTGGCGCGCAATCGCATCGTCTTCCCGGCGCACCTGACCAACGCGGCCGTGGCGCGCCTGCCCACCGCCCAGCACGCCGCGTACTACGGGGCGCGCGCGGCCGGCGGTGCCGGGCTGGTCATCACCGAGGAGCAGTCGGTCGACCCTGCCGACCGGCCCTACGAGAAGCTCGTCGACGGCACCGACCCCGCCGTCGTCCCGGGCTACCGCGCGATCGCCGACGCGGTGCACGCGCGCGGCGCGCTGGTGCTCGCGCAGCTCGGGCACAACGGCGGGCAGTCGTCGTCGCTGTACTCGCGTGCCCCGGTGGACGGGGCCGACGACGAGGCCGACCCGATGTTCCGGGAGGTCCCGCGGGCGCTCTCCGAGGACGGGCTGGCGCGGCTCGTCGCGGGGTTCGGGGTCGTGGCCGGCCACGTCGCGGCGGGCGGGCTCGACGGGGTCGAGGTGCAGTGCTCGCAGGCGTCGCTGATTCGGCAGCTGGCACCGTCGCGTGCGCTGCCGTTCCTGCTCGCGGTGCTGGCGGCGGTGCGGGAGGCGATCGGGCCCGACCGCGTGCTCGGCGTGCGCCTGCAGGGCGACGAGGGCATCCCGGGCGGCTCGACCGCCGCCGACGCCGTCCGGCTGGCCGTCGCCGTCGAGCCGCACGTCGACTACGTCAACACCGCCGTCGGCGTCGCCACCCGGACCCTGCGGCTGATCGAGCCGCCCATGGGCGTGCCCGCGGGGTACGCGGCGCACGTGCCCTCGGCGGTGCGCGCCACGGTGTCGGTGCCGGTGATCGGGGTGGGGCGGTTCACGACGCCCGCGCAGGCCCTGGACGCGGTGCGCTCGGGGTCGTGCGACCTCGTCGGCGTCGTCCGCGGCCAGATCGCCGACCCGTCCTTCGCGGCGAAGGCGGTGCGCGGGGCGCGGGTGCGGCGCTGCATCGGCTGCAACCAGGAGTGCATCGCCCGCGTGGGCCTCGACCAGCGCCTGGGGTGCGCGGTGAACCCGGCGGCCGGTCGTGAGTCTGTGGCAGCGAACGCCCTATCGGCGTGCTCCCCTCGACTCGCTGCTTCTACGCGCACGAACTCCCCGTTCGCCCGCGTCCTCGTGGTCGGCGGCGGGCCGGCGGGGCTGGCGGCGGCGGTCGCGGCGGCGCGGTGCGGGCACGCGGTGACGCTGGCCGAGCGGGGCGACGCCCTGGGCGGCCAGCTGGCCCTCGCCGCCCGGGCGCCCGAGCGCGGCGAGCTCGTGAACGTCGTGTCCGACCTGGCGTTCGAGGCCCGCGAGCTGGGGGTGGAGGTCCGGCTGCGAACGTCGGTCCGGGCCGCGGAGGACGTCGAGGACGCCGATGTCGTCGTCCTCGCGACCGGTGCCCACCCGTCCCTACCCGCCTGGGCGTCCGGGCTCGACCGCGTCGTCGACGTCACCGACGTCCTCGCCGGGCGGGTCACCCCGACCGGGCAGGTGCTCGTCGTCGACGCGGGGCGCTCGCACGCGGCGACGTCGACCGCCGAGCTGCTCGCCCGTCGGGGCGCGACGGTGACCACGCTGACCTCGGCGCTCGTCGCCGCGGGCGCCCTCGCGCCGACCCTGGATCGCGAGCGCTGGCGACGTCGTGCCGCCGACCTCGGGATCGTGGAGCACACGGATCGCGTGGTGCTGGGCGCCCGCCCCGGCCCGGTCCTCGACGTGCTCGATCACCTCACGGGCGAGGTGTCGCCGTGGCCCGCCGACTGGGTCGTGCACGCGGGCCCGCCGACGCCGGTGGTGCCGGAGCTGGGCGTGCCCGTCGTCCGCGTCGGCGACTGCCTCGCCCCCCGCGACCTCGGCGCCGCCATCCGCGAGGGCACGGCCGCCGGCGAGGGCCTCCGTGAGCGGGGGTCACGGCGATAGCCGACGCACGTCTCCGTGAGCGAAGTTCACGGCTATAGCCGTGAACTCCGCTCACATAGGGTCGGCACGTGGAGATCGCCCAGGCCCGCTGGCCGGAGTGCGAGAACGTGCCGGTGCTGCTCGTCCCGGTCGGGGCGACCGAGCAGCATGGCCCGCACCTGCCGCTCGGCACCGACACCGCGATCGCGGCGACGGTCGCGGCGCGCAGCGGTCTCCCCGTGGCCCCGGCCCTGCCCTACGGCGCGTCCGGGGAGCACGAGAGCTTCCCGGGCACGGTGTCGATCGGCACCGAGACCCTGGCCGCGGTGATCGTCGAGCTCGGGCGCTCGGCGTGCCGCTTCGCCCGCAGGCTCGTGCTCGTCAACGGGCACGGCGGCAACGTCGGCGCCCTGCGCGCCGCGGTCGCCCTGCTGCGCTCCGAGGGTCGCGACGTCGCGTGGTTCCCGTGCGGTGTCCCGGGCGCGGACGCCCATGCCGGGCACCACGAGACCGGCGTGATGCTCGCGCTGGCCCCCGACACCGTGCGCCCGGACCTCGCCGCCCCCGGCAACACCGCCCCGCTGCGCGAGCTCATGCCCGCGATCAGCGCCGGGTCGGTGCGCGACGTGAGCCCCTCGGGCGTGCTCGGCGACCCGACCGGCGCGACGGCCGGCGAGGGCGCCGAGACGGTCTCGGTGATCGTCGCCGCCCTCGTCACGGCCGTCGAGCGATGGGCCGTGGACGACGCCACGGGCCGCCTGACCTGAGCGCGTCCACGCAGCATCGCCGGCCGGACCCGCGGCGTTCTCCGACCCGGCGCAGGATCGGGCGGACGACCGGACTGCTCGCCGGCGACGACCGCCTCGCCCGCGCCCGCCGTCGCACTGCCCGACGCCCTGGGCGTCGAGTTCGACCCAGTACCTCCGGCCGGCGCGCGCCGGGCAGCGGGTCGTCGTGGTCGGCCGCCCGGCGAAGCGGGCCCGCGAGGTCGCGTTCGTGACGGTCACCGGTCTCGAGGACGCCCTGGACCGGCCGGTCGCGCCCGGCCAGGTCACCAAGTCGATCGTCGGCGGGACCTAGACTCCGGTCGGTGGCCGCCTTCGCCGATCGCGCCGACGCCGGCCGGGCCCTCGGTCGGGCGCTCGCCGAGCTCGACCTGCACCGCCCCCTGCTCGTGGGCCTCGCGCGCGGCGGCGTGCCCGTCGCCGCAGCGGCGGCCGAGGTGCTCGGGGACGGCGCGGAGGTCGACGTCGGCGTCGCCCGCAAGATCACGGCACCGGAGCGCCCGGAGGCCGGGCTCGGCGCGGTGGCCGTGGACGGCGAGCCGGTGTGGTTCGACCTCGCGGTGCAGAACGCCGGCCTGACTCCGGGCGCGCTGGACGACCTCGTCGCCGCCGAACGCGCCGAGGCCGCTCGCCGCGAGGAGGCGTACGGGTCGGGGTGGCGCGGCCGGGTGGCGGGCCGGGACGTCGTCCTCGTCGACGACGGCGTGGCGACGGGGATGACGGCGTGGGCGGCGCTCGGCGCGCTGGCCACCGGTGGCCCGTCGCGTCTGGTGCTCGGCGTGCCGGTCGCGGCGCCGCAGGCGCTCGAGCGCCTGGCCGACGACTGGGGCGGCACCGTCGTCGCCGTGCTCGTCCCGCCGGGCTTCCGCGCGGTCGGCGACGTCTACGACGACTTCGGGCAGCTGACCGACGACGACGTCCTGCGTGTCCTCGGTCGCTGACGACGCACCTCGCGGCTGCCTAGACTCGCCCGCCATCAGCGCCTCCACCGTCAGCCCCACGGCCCCCGCCACGCCGACCCGTCCCCCGCAGGGCTGGACGGTCGTGCTGGACCGTCGCGTCTGGCGCGCCGACGGCGGCCGCACCCTGATCGGGGGCTCGCCGCCGCGCGTGCTGCACCTCTCGCCCGCGGCGTACGGGCGCCTCGCCGGCCCGGACCGGATGGCGGCGGACGCGCGGCTCACGGTCACCGACGCGACGTCCGCGGCACTGGCGCGCCTGCTCACCGACGCGGGCGTCGCCCACCCCGAGCCCGGGCACCCGGACGCTCCGGCGCCCGGCGCGGTCTCGGTCGTCGTGCCCGTGCGCGATCGCCCCGGCGAGCTCGCCCGCCTGCTCGGTGCGCTCGCGGCGACCGCGCCGGGGATCGCCGAGGTGGTCGTCGTCGACGACGGCTCGACGGACCCGGACGCCACGGCCCGCGTGGCCGCCGCCCAGGGCGCGCGGGTGGTCCGCCACCCGGTCTCGCGCGGCCCCGCCGCCGCCCGCAACACCGGCGCCGCCGCCGCGACCGGCGAGCTCGTCGCGTTCCTCGACTCCGACGTCGTCCCCGAGCCCGGCTGGCTCGCGCCGCTCCTGGGTCACCTCGCCGACCCCGCCGTGGTCCTCGCCGCCCCCCGCATCGTCGCCTGGGAGACACCGCCACCACCGTCCGTCGCGACACCGCATCCTGCGGATGCAAGCCCTGCGTCCTCGCTGGCACTCAACGCCAGGAAAGCCGCATCGTCGATCGCGCGCCGGACCGTGGCCCGCTACGAGGAGCGACGCTCGAGCCTGGACCTCGGCCCTCGCGCCGCCCCGGTCACCGCCCGCTCCCGCGTCGCCTACGTCCCGAGCGCCGCGCTGGTCGTCCGCCGCGAGGCGCTGGGCGCCGGGTTCGCCGAGGACATGCCCGTCGCCGAGGACGTCGACCTCGTCTGGCGCCTCGCCGCCGCGGGCTGGCGCCTGCGCTACGAACCGTCGTCCCGCGTGGCGCACGAGCACCGCGACGCCGTCGGCGCGTGGCTCGGGCGCAAGGCGTTCTACGGCACCGGCGCCGCCCCGCTGGCCCTGCGCCACCCGCGCCGCGTGCCGCCGGTCGCGCTCGCCCCGTGGACCGCGACCGCCATGGCCCTGCTCGGCGCCCAGCGCCGGTGGAGCACCGCTGCCGCCGGCGCCGTGACGCTCCTGGCGACCGCCCGCCTGGCGCGCGGGCTGGCGCGGCCGGGCCGGGGGAACTCCCGACGCGCCGTCACCCTCGCCGCGGTGCTCGCGCCCTGGGGCCTGGGCGGGGCGGCGTGGCAGGCGGCCGGGGCACTGACGCGGCACTGGTGGCCTGCGGCGGTGGCGGGCGCGGTCGTGTCCCGCCGGGTCCGCCGCGCGCTCCTCGTCGCCGGCGTGGTCGAGGGCGTCGCCGACTGGGCCCGGTTCCGCTCGCCCGGCGACGGGCCGGGCGACGTCGTCGGCCACGTCGTCGCCCACCGGCTGGACGACCTGGCCTACGGGGCGGGGCTGTGGTGGGGCGCGTGGCGACACCGCACGGCCGCGCCCTTGCGCCCCGACCTCAGCGGGAAGGGCCCCGACCGATGACCCCGATCGTCCGCACCGTCGCCGTCGGCCGCCCGCGCGAGGTCCCGGGACCCCGCGACGGCGAGACGACGAGCACCGCCATCTGGAAGGAGCCGGTGGACGGGCCGGTCGAGGTCGGGCCCGAGAACCTCGCCGGGGACGAGCAGGCCGATCGCGTCAACCACGGCGGTCCGGAGAAGTCCGTCTACGCCTACGGCGAGGAGGACCTCGCCTGGTGGCGCGACGAGCTCGGCGCGCTCGACGACCAGGTCTTCGGGCAGAACCTCACGATTGCCGGCTACGACCTGCGCGACGCCGTCGTCGGCGAGCACTGGCGGATCGGGACCGCCGAGCTCGTCGTCGTCCAGCCGCGCACCCCGTGCTTCAAGCTCGGCCTGCGCGCCGCGGACCGGTCCGTGCCGCGCCGTTTCACCGCCGCCGTCCGGCCCGGCGTGTACCTGCGCGTCGCGACGACGGGCACGCTCGCCGCCGGCGACCCGATCGACGTCGTCGACCGGCCCGCGCACGGCGTCACCGTGTCCGAGGTGATCGCGATCGTCCACCACGAGCGTGACCGTGCGGCCCGCCTGCTCGAGGTGCCGGAGCTGCCGGCCGGCTACCACCACTGGGCCCGCGAGCGCCTCGCCCGGCGCCCTCACTGAACCCGGCGCCGGCGTGTCGTCGCCGCGACGCTGTGGCGATCCTGGCGTTGAGTGCCAGCGAGGACGCAGGGCATGCACGGGCCCGTGCACCGACCGCCCCCCACACACCGCACACGCCCCGTGCTGCCGCGTGCGTTCCGGGTGAGGTGCGAACCCCTCCGAACGGCCCGTTCGGCTACCGCCCGGAGTGTTCTTTTCCGCAGGAGTTCGCCTGCCCACGGCGTGTGTCGAGCCGCAGAAGCGGATGTTCCCATCTCCTTGACCCGCGCGTGCGGTGTACAGGTGAGTAACCACCCGGACCTGGCCATTCGGGTAGCCGACCCGCCCCCTGAGTGGATGTTGCGCCGCCCGGTGGTCGGCGGTGTGATGTGTCCGCCACCACGCCGGAGATGGGGGCACAGGCGCGCGCGAAGGCGGCGGGCGTCGTTCACACACCACCACCATGTCCTCGGTCTCGACGTCCGGGCTCCGGTGCCACGTCGTTCGGCCGAGTGAGGAGTGAGGTCCATGGCACGCATCCGGACCACCGTCGACGGCCTCGTCTACGAGGACGACGTCGAGCCGCGCATGTTGCTCGTCCAGTACCTGCGTGAACGGCTCGGCAAGACGGGCACGGTGATCGGCTGCGACACGAGCAACTGCGGGGCGTGCACCGTTCACCTCGACGGGATGAGCGTGAAGTCCTGCTCGGTGCTGGCCGTCCAGGCCAACGGCGCCGAGGTGCTCACGATCGAGGGCCTCGAGCGGGACGGCCAGCTGCACCCCGTGCAGCAGGCCTTCCACGACAACCACGCACTGCAGTGCGGTTACTGCACGCCCGGCATGATCATGCAGTCGATCGACCTGCTCGGTGACAACCCCGACCCCACCGAGCACGAGGTCCGCGAGGGCATCGAGGGCAACCTCTGCCGTTGCACCGGCTACCAGAACATCGTGCGCGCCGTCCAGGACGCCGCCTCGAAGATGAAGCCGGGGGCCGCCCCGACCGCCGAGGCCGGCGCCAAGCAGACCGTTGCCGGCGGGGGCGCCTGATGACCACCACCGAGAACCCGGCGGACGCACCGGCCAAGGAGATCGGGCGCGACCGCCGCCGCAAGGAGGACCGCCGGCTCATCACCGGGCGGACCCAGTGGACCGACAACAAGGCCCTCACCGGCCTGCTGCACATCGCGATGGTCCGCAGCCCGTTCGCGCACGCGACGATCAAGGGCATCGACACCTCGGCGGCCAAGCAGCTGCCGGGCATCGTCGGCGTCTACACGGCCGCCGACATCGGCGCCGACCAGGTGCAGCTCCCCTGCGCGTGGCCGGTCACGAAGGACATGCGTTCGCCCCAGCGTCCCGCGCTGGCCGGTAGCCGCGTGAACTTCGCCGGTGAGGGTGTCGCCGTGGTCGTCGCGCGCAGCGCGGCGATCGCCAAGGACGCCGCCGAGCTGGTCGAGGTCGACTACGACGAGCTCGAGCCGGTCCTGGACATGGAGGAGGCGCTGAAGGACGGCGCCACCCTCGTGCACCCGGAGCTGGGCACGAACTCGAACGCCCAGTGGGTGTTCGACTCCGGCGAGGCGGGCTCCGGCGGCAACGCGACGGAGGCCATCAGCAAGGCGGAGTCGGACGACGACCAGATCGTGGTCCGTCGCCGCTTCCGCCAGCAGCGCCTCGTGCCGGTGTTCATGGAGCCCCGCTCCACGGTCGTCGACCCCACGGGCGAGCAGCTCGTCATGTGGTCCTCGACCCAGGTGCCGCACATCCTCAAGACGATGCTCGCGCTGACCCTCGGCCTGCCCGAGCACAAGATCCGCGTCATCGCGCCGGACGTCGGCGGCGGTTTCGGCGGCAAGATCGCCGTGGCCCCCGAGGAGGTCGTCACCCTGCTGGTGGCCCAGAAGCTGGGCAAGCCGGTGAAGTGGACCGAGACCCGCTCGGAGTCCCTGCTCACGGCCCACCACGGCCGTGACCAGATCCAGGACCTGACGATGTCGGTCACCAGGGACGGCACGATCACCGGCCTGGACGTGAAGCTCCTGGCCGACATGGGCGCCTACCTCGGCCTCGTCGGACCGGGCGTGCCGATCCTCGGCGCGTTCATGTTCAACGCGATCTACAAGATCCCGTCCTACCGGTTCGACTGCACCAACGTCTTCACCACCAAGACGCTCACCGACGCCTACCGCGGCGCCGGACGTCCGGAGGCCACCTTCGGCATCGAGCGCCTGATGGACGAGGTCGCCCTGGAGCTCGGCATGGAGCCGATGGAGTTCCGGAAGAAGAACTGGATCAAGCACGACGAGTTCCCGTACACGACGGTCAGCACGCTGACCTACGACACGGGCAACTACGAGGCCGCGACCGACCAGGCCATGCAGATGTTCGACTACGACGGTCTGCGCAAGGAGCAGGCGGAGCGCCGCAGGCGGGGCGACGTCAAGCAGCTCGGCATCGGCATCTCGACGTTCACCGAGATGTGCGGACTCGCGCCGTCACGCGTGCTCGGCTCGCTCGACTACGGCGCCGGTGGCTGGGAGACCGCGGCCATCCGGATGCTGCCCACGGGCAAGGTCGAGGTCGTCGTCGGCGTCAGCCCGCACGGCCAGGGCCACGAGACCGCGTTCTCGCAGATCGTCGCCGACCAGCTCGGTGTCGGCTTCGACGACGTCGAGATCCTCCACGGTGACACCCAGTCGTCCTACCGGGGCCTCGACACCTACGGCTCGCGCTCGCTCGCGGTCGGCGGCATCGCCGTCGTCAAGGCGGCCGAGAAGGTCATCGAGAAGGCCAAGCCGATCGCCGCGCACATGCTCGAGGCGTCCGAGGGCGACCTCGAGTTCTCGGCCGGCAAGTTCTCGGTCAAGGGCACCGACAAGGGTGTGGGCATCCAGGACATCGCGCTCGCGGTGTTCGCCGCCCACGACTACCCGGAGGGCATCGAGCCCGACATCGACGCCCACGCGACGTTCGACCCGGAGAACTTCTCGTTCCCGCACGGCACGCACCTCTGCGCCGTCGAGGTCGACACCGAGACCGGGTTCGTCTCGATGTACAAGTACGTCTGCGTCGACGACGTCGGCAACGTGATCAACCCGCTGATCGTCGAGGGTCAGGTCCACGGTGGCCTGGCGCAGGGCATCGCTCAGGCCCTCTACGAGGAGGCCGCGTACGACGACCAGGGCACGCTGCTCTCGGGCACGCTGGTCGACTACACGCTGCCGAGCGCGGCGGACCTGATCAGCTTCGACACCGCGAACACCACCACCGCGTCGACCACCAACCCGCTCGGGGTCAAGGGCGTCGGCGAGGCGGGCACGATCGCCTCCACCCCGGCGGTCGTGAACTCGGTGCTCGACGCGATCCGGCACCTCGGTGTCAAGGACATCGACATGCCGACCACCCCCTACCGCGTCTGGAGCGCCATCCAGAAGGCGTCGGGGACCTCCGGTCGCGCCGACGAGGCGAACGTCGCCTCGCCGGGTGCCGGTCTCGGCTCCACCGCCCGTGACATGCCCGAGGGAGGCAACCTGTGATCCCGGCCCAGTTCGACTACGTCCGGCCCACCACGGTCGAGGAGGCGGTGCAGGCCCTGCGCGACGGCGGCGACGACGCCAAGCTCCTGGCCGGCGGCCAGAGCCTGCTGCCGGTGCTGCGCCTGCGCATGGCCGACCCGTCGCTGATCATCGACCTCGGGGGCATCCCGGAGCTGCGGGGTGTCCGCGAGGACGGCAACGAGGTCGTCGTGGGGGCCATGACGTCGCACCACGACGTCACCCGTGACGACATCCTGCGCCAGCACGTCGCCCTCATCCAGGAGGCGACGAAGACGGTGGCCGACCCGCAGGTGCGCCACCGCGGCACCCTCGGCGGGGCCCTCGCCCACGCCGACCCGGCCGGCGACCTCGCCGCGCCGGCGCTGGCCCTCGAGGCGAAGTTCGTCATCGCCGGGGAGAACGGCACCCGCACCGTGGCGGCGGCGGACTTCTTCGAGGACTACTTCTCCACCGCGATCGGCGAGGGCGAGCTCCTCACCGAGATCCGCTTCCCGAAGTACACGGGATGGGGAGCGCGGTACGAGAAGTTCAACCGGGTCGCCCAGGCCTGGTCGATCGTGGCCGTGGCCGCGACGATCAAGGTCGACGGGGGCACGATCTCCGACGCCCGCATCGGACTGACCAACATGGCGGGCACCCCGGTGCGCGCCACGGCCGTCGAGTCGGCACTGGTCGGTCAGAGCGCCACCGAGGACAATGTGCGCAAGGCCGCCCAGGCGGCCGCCGAGGGCACCAGCCCCACCGCGGACGCGGACGCCGGTACCGACTACCGCGAGCACCTCGCCAGGGTGCTCACCGGTCGGGCCGTCCTCGCCGCCGCGGGCTGAGTCCTCCGCGGTCCCACCCGTCCGACGATCCGATCGTCGCGACGTCCCGGCCCGCCCCCGCAGCAGCGGGGGCGGGCCGCCGTCGTGATCGCACAGGAGGTACCGAGTGAAGCTGGAGAACGAGTTCACCGTCCCGGTGGACATCGACACCGTGTTCGACGCCCTGAACGACCCGGAGAAGGTCACTCCGTGCTTCCCGGGCGCCACCCTCGACTCGCGCGACGGCGACGACTTCACCGGCACGGTGAAGGTGAAGCTCGGCCCGATCTCGATGACCTACAAGGGCAAGGGCACGTTCGTCGAGCGTGACAAGACCAACCACAAGGTCGTCGTCGACGCCCAGGGCCGCGACTCCCGCGGCAACGGCACCGCGTCGGCCAAGGCCACGCTGACGATGACCGACGACGGCGGCAAGACCAAGGTCAACGTCCTCACCGAGATGCAGGTGACGGGCAAGCCGGCCCAGTTCGGGCGCGGCGTGATGGCCGACGTCGGCGACAAGATCCTCGGGCAGTTCGCGTCCTGCCTCGCCGACGAGTTCGGCAGCAGCACGTCCGGCGGCCCCGCGGCCGCCACGGTCACCGGCACCGACACCGGGTCCACCGGCGGCAACGGCACCGGCCCCGCGCCGGAGGCCGTGGCCTCGGGCGACGCCGCGCCGGTCACCGGCCCGCCCGCGCCCGCCCCGGTCTCCTCCGGTTCGGGGGCGCCTGCCGCGGCCGCGATGCCGACCACGGTGGCCGAGGCCGCCAAGGGCGACTCGGGCGCCAAGCCCGGTGCCTCGGTCGGCGGGGCCGCGAGCGGCTCCGGTCAGGCCGCGGCGCAGCCCAGCCAGCCGCGTCGTCAGCAGGTCGAGGCGATCGACCTGCTCGACAGCTCGCGGGACGCCGTGCTCAAGCGCCTCGTTCCCGTGGGCGTCGGTGCGGGCGTGCTCGCCGCGATCATCGCGATCATCCTGGTGGTCCGCGGGCGCTCGTAGGCGTGTTCCCGGTTCTGCGCGAAGGGCACCTTCGGCCGCTCTAGTCGGCCGGAGGTGCCCTTCGCTCGTGTACGGGGCGCCGGGAACGGCAAGGCCCGGGGCATGAGCGCCCCGACCCTGCTCGCCGCCGTCCGTGACGGGACGCCGCTGGTGCACTGCGTGACCAACCTCGTGGCCACGAACTTCTCGGCCAACGCGCTGCTCGCCCTCGGGGCCTCGCCGGCGATGGTCGAGGACCAGGCCGAGGCGGCCGAGCTCGCCGCGGTCGCCGGGGCGCTGGTGGTCAACACCGGCACGATGACGCCGGAGCGCGCCGAGGGCATGCGGGCCGCGGCCTCGGCCGCCCGCGACGCCGGGACGCCGTGGCTGCTCGATCCGGTCGGGGTCGGCCCGCTGACGTGGCGCACCGACGTGGCCCGACGCCTCCTCGAGCTCGGGCCGACCGTGGTGCGGGGCAACGCGTCGGAGATCCTCGCCCTCGCCGGCCGCGAGGGCCGGGGCCGCGGAGTCGACGCGACCGTCGCGGTCGACGACGCCGCCGACGCGGCCGACGAGCTCGCGCGGCGGTGCGAGGGTGTCGTCGCGGTCAGCGGCCCGGTCGACCGGATCACGGACGGGACCAGGGTCGTCCACGTCCACGGCGGACATCCGCTCATGGGGCGGGTGACGGCGATGGGCTGCGCGCTCGGCGCCCTCACCGGGGCCTTCCTGGCGGCCGCCCGCGGCACCGGGGACGACCCGGTCGCCGCCACCGTCGCGGCCCACGCCGTCGTGGGGGCGTGTGGGGCGGCCGCCGGCGTCGCGGCCCGCGGGCCGGGCTCGTTCGTGCCGGCCTGGCTCGACGCGCTCGCGGCCCTCGACGCCCGGGGTGCCACCGCGGCCGACACCCTCATCGACCCGGCGTGACGGCCCTCGACCCGCGCCTCTACCTGGTCCTCGACCCCGTGCACGGGCCGGCGGACCCGCTCGCGGTCGTCCGCGGCGCCGTGGCCGGCGGGGTCACCGCCGTCCAGGTCCGGGCGCCCGGAGCCACCGGCCGCGAGCTCTGCGACGCCACCCGTGCCGTCGTCGACACCCTGGCCGGTGCGGGCGTCGCGGTCGTCGTCGACGACCGTCTGGACGTCGCCCTCGCGGCCGGTGCCGACGGCGTGCACCTGGGGCGACACGACGTCCCGCCCGGCGCCGCCCGTCGCGTCGCGGGACCGGACCTCTCCCTCGGCTGGTCGGTCACCGGACCCGACGACCTCGACGTCGCCCGCCACCTCGGCCCCGGCGTCGTGGACCTGCTCGGCATCGGCCCCGTGTTCACCACCGCCACGAAGCCCGACGCCGCGCCCGCCACCGGTGTCGAGGGTCTGCGTCGCCTGTGGGAGGCCGCGGCGGGGCTCGGCGTCACGGCGGTCGCGATCGGCGGGGTGCGCGCGGACAACGCCGCCGAGGTGCTCGCGACCGGCGTCCCCGGCATCGCCGTGAGCTCGGCGATCGCCGCCGCCGCAGATCCCGCGGCCGCCGCCCGCGAGCTGCGCGCCGCCGTCGACGGCAGGTGACAGGCTGTCCGCCGTGTACCCCGGCGCCACGAACACGCTCGTCGACGTCCCCGGTCTGCAGGTCGGGCACGCGGACCTCGAGGGCGAGGGCGCGCTGTCGGGCACGACGGTCGTGCTGCCCGGCCCCGAGGGCGCGGTCGCGGGTGTCGACGTCCGCGGTGGCGGCCCCGGCACCCGCGAGACCGACGCGCTCGACCCGCGCACCCTCGTCGAGCGCATCCACGCCGTGGTGCTCACCGGCGGGAGCGCCTACGGGCTCGCCGCCGCCTCCGGGGTGGCCGACGCGCTCGGGGCCGCCGGCCGCGGCTTCCCGGTCGGGCGGGGACCCGGCGAGGTCGTGCCCGTCGTCCCCGCGGCCGTGGTGTTCGACCTCGGGCGCGGTGGCCGGTTCGCGGCGCGTCCGACCGCGGAGACCGGTGCGCAGGCCCTCGCGGCCTGCACCGACGCGCCGCCGGCGCAGGGCGTGGTCGGCGCCGGGCGCGGCACGGTCGTCGGCGGGCTGAAGGGCGGGGTCGGCTCCGCCTCGTCGGTGCTCTCCGACGGCACGGTGGTGGCCGCCCTCGTCGTGGCCAACGCCGCGGGCTCGGCGGTCGACCCGGCCACCGGCGAGCTGTGGGCCGCCCGTCACCGCCACCCCGGCGACGTCGAACCCCCGGCCCTGCCCGCCGACCGGAGCGCGCTGCTCGCCGCCCTGCGGGAGGCCGCGGCGCCGCCGACGCTCAACACCACGATCGGCGTCGTGGCCACCGACGTCGGGCTGAGCGTCGCGCAGTGCGCCAAGCTCGCCGCGGTCGGCCAGAGCGGCCTCGCCCGCGCCGTGCGCCCGGCCCACGGCATGACCGACGGCGACACGTTCTTCGGCCTCGCGACCACCCGCCGCCCGGCCCCCGACCTCGCCGCGGTGCAGGAGCTGCTCATCGCCGGCGCCGACTGCGTGACCCGCGCCGTCGCCCACGCCGTCCTGGCCGCCCGCTCCGTCGAGACCTCCGGCGGGCACTGGCGGGCCTATCGCGACCTCGTCGGCTGACGGGCACCATGGACCCGTGGAGGGCTACCGCGAGCGGCCGGTCGGGCCCGGGATGGTGCTCTGGGCGAGCGACGGCGGCGCGACGACGATCCTGCCCGACGGCTGCCTCGACCTGATCTGGAACGGCCGCGCGCTCGTCGTGGCCGGCCCCGACGCCGGCGCCCGCCACCACGACGGCGGCGGCGCGCGCCACGTCGGCCTGCGCTTCTCCCACGGTCGCGGTCCCGTGAGCCTGGGCGTGCGCGCCGACGAGCTGCGCGACACCACGGTGCCCCTCGACGGGGTGTGGTCCGAGGCCGCCGCGCGCGAGCTCGCCGAACGCGCCGCCGAGGACCCCGTGCGGGTGTTCCGCGACGTCGCCGGCGGGGTCCCGGCGAGCGACGACCCCTTCGGCGCCCGCGTCTTCACCGCGCTGGCGCGGGGCGCCGACGTCGCCGGGCTCGCCGACGCGCTGGGCACCACCACCCGCACGCTGCACCGTCGCTGCCTGCCGGTGTTCGGCTACGGCCCCCAGCACCTCGGGCGCATCCTGCGCCTGCAGCGGGCGCTGGCCCGGGCCCGCGCGGGGACGCCGTGGGCCGAGGTGGCCGCCGTCGAGGGCTTCGCCGACCAGCCGCACCTCGCGCGGGAGGTCCGCACCCTCGCCGACACCACGCCGACGGAGCTCCTACTGCGGTAGCGCGGCGAAGAGGTCCACCGGGGCACGGTCGGGGTCGTCGACGACGGCGTAGCGCATGCCCCAGAACGCGTCCCAGGGCTCGAGCGCGCCGTGGTACCCGGCCCCCACGAGCTCGCGGTAGAGCGCGTCGACCTCGGCGGGGGAGTCGCACGCGAACGCCACGGAGCGCCGCGGCCCGCCGGTCGGCTCCGTCCAGGACGGGTCGAAGGACCGGACGGTGTCCACGGTGTCGAACGCGAAGCGCAGCCCGCCGGCGAGCTCGACCTCGACGTGGGGCGCGGTGTCGGCCTCGGGCGGCGCGTCGAGACCCAGGCGGCGGTAGAAGGCGAGCGAGGCGGCCATGTCGGAGACGACGAGCTCGACGACGGCGAGACGCGGAGGCATGAACGACACCGTAGGGACCGCCCGCGGCGCGGGGCTTGGAACGATCGGACACGATGCGGCGGTGCCTGTCGTGGGGTTGCACCGGACGCTCGGCTTCACCGCGCCCCTGTGCCCGGACAACCTGTTCGGCCACCTGGTCGCGACGGCCGTGCCCGGCGTCGAGGAGTGGCACGACGGCGCCTACCGCCGCACGCTCGCGCTGCCCGGCGGGCCGGGGGTGGTCGCGCTGCGGCCCGGCGACGCGGGCGTCGACGCCACCCTGACCCTCACCGACCCCGCCGACGCCGGCGCGGCCGAGCGCATCGCCCGGCGCCTGCTCGACCTCGACGCCGACCCGGCGGCCGTCGACGACACCCTGCGCGCCGACCCCGTGCTGGCCCCGCTCGTCGACGCCGCGCCGGGCCGGCGGGTCCCCGGCGCGCCCGACCCCGAGGAGTTCGCGGTGCGCGCGGTCCTCGGGCAGCAGGTCTCCACCGCCGCCGCCCGCACCCACGCCGGCCGTCTCGTGCGCGGGTACGGCACGCCGCTGCCCGACGGCGTCGCGGGTCCCGGCAGCACGCTCACCCACCTCTTCCCGTCGTCGCCCGCCCTCACGGGCGTCGACCCCGAGGAGCTGGCGATGCCCCGGACGAGGCGGCGCACGCTGCTGACGCTCGTCGCCGCCCTGGCCGACGGCGAGGTCGTCCTCGACCCGGCCGACGTCGCCGGTTCCCGCACCGCGCTCGGCGCGCTACAGGGGATCGGGCCGTGGACCGTCGACTCGGTGGCGATGCGCGCCCTGGGCGACACGGACGCGTTCCTGCCCACCGACCTCGGCATCCGTGTGGCCGCGGGACGCCTCGGGCTGCCGGTGAAGGACCGCGACCTCGTCGCCCGCGCCGAGGCCTGGCGCCCGTACCGGGCCTACGCGACCCAGTACCTCTGGGCGGCGCTGGACCACGCCGTCAACGTCATGCCAGGCTGATCACGGCCTCGCCCGAGGAGGTGGCCGTGGCGGTGGACGACGCCCTCTGGAGTGCTCTCGGCCGCGTGGCGGAGACGCCGACCCTGCTCGTGGCCTGCGTCTTCGACGGCGCGCTCGCCGCGGAGGACGGCGACCCCGCGGAGGCCCGGGCGGAGCAGCAGTCGTCCGAGGCGCTCAACGTCCTCGTGGCCCTCAGCGACACGACCGTCGCCGTGGTGTCCGACCGGCCTGCCGACGAGGTCGCCGAGCTGATGTTCCTGTCCGGCGCGAAGGGCGGCGCGCGCGTCGTCGCTCCCGAGGGCGTCGCGGCGCTGCGCGACGAGGTCGGCGCGACGGCCGTCGTCGCCGTCGGCCTGGTCCCCGACGACGAGCCGGGTGCCGGCGACGTGGTCATCGGTGTCGCCGCCGAGGCGCCTTACGAGGTCGAGGACGTCAACGACGTCTGCCTGGTGCTCGAGGAGCTGGCCGGCCTGCGTCGCGGCAGCAGCCGCCGACGCCCGGCGGTGTGAGCGGGGGATCAGAACAGGAGCTGGTCGCGCCCCTCGAGGTCGAGCAGCGTGCGCTTGCGCTCCAGCCCGCCCGCGTAGCCGGTGAGGCTGCCGTCGGCGCCGACCACGCGGTGGCACGGCACGACGATCGCGACGGGGTTGCGGGCCATGGCCCCGCCCACCCGCCGGGCGTCGACGGGCCCGAGGCCCACCGCCGCGGCGAGCTTGCCGTAGCTCACGGTCTCGCCGTAGCCGACCGAGGCCAGTCCGTCGAGCACCCGGCGGTCCCACGCGGGGTGGGTGTCGAGGTCGACGGGGACGGTGAACTCCCGCAGCGTGCCCGCGAAGTAGGCGTCGATCTCGCGGCGGGCGAGGTCGAGGACGCGCTCGGCGTCCGCGTCACGCGGCTCGTCGGACGCCGCGGGGGAGAACCCGAGCAGCGTCAGCCCGCGCGGCGAGGCGTCGAGGTGCAGCGGCCCGAGAGGGGTGTCGTGGACGATGCTCATGTCCGGGAGAACACCTCGGCGGGCCGGTGTGTGGCGCTCAGCCGCCGGCGAAGGGCGGCAGGACGTCGACGACCGCGCCCTCGGCGAGGACCAGGGTCCGGTCGCGCACGGCCACCTCGTCGAGCAGGAAGCTGGCGGCGGCGAGCACGCGGGCGAGCGCGTCGCCGTGGTCGGCGGCCAGCGCCGCGATCAGGTCGTCGACGGTGGCGCCCGCGGGGACCGTGACGTCCTCGCTGCGCGTGCCGGCGGCGGCCTTGGCCCCGGCGAAGTACCGCACGGTCAGGCTGACGGGCGGGGCCGTCGTGGCGGTGGTGGGAGCGGTGGGAGCGGTCATCATCCTCCGATCGCACTCATGGGCCGGTCGGGCTGCAGGAACCCGGGCTCGTCGATGCCGTGGCCGGGCTTCTTGCCCCACATGGCGACGCGCCACGCGTCGGCGATCTCCTCGTCGGAGCCGCCGCCGCGCAGGAACCGTCGCAGGTCGTTCTCGGTCTGCGAGAACAGGCAGTTGCGCACCTGGCCGTCGGCGGTGAGCCGCGTGCGGTCGCAGTTGCCGCAGAACGGACGGGTGACCGAGGCGATCACACCGACCTTGGCCGGGGTGCCGTCGTGGCCGGTCCACCCGTCGACGAGGAAGCGCTCGGCGGGTGCTCCGCCACGCTCGGCGGGGTCGTCGGAGAGCGTGAACCGTGTGCGCAGCGAGGCGAGGATCTGCTCGGCGGTGATCATGCGGTCGCGCTGCCACGAGTGCCCGGCGTCGAGGGGCATCTGCTCGATGATGCGCAGCTCGTAGCCCTCCTCGAGCGCCCAGGCCAGCAGGTCGGGCGCCTCGTCGTCGTTGAGGCCGGGCATGAGCACCGTATTGATCTTGATGGGGTCGAGGCCGTGCTCGCGGGCGGCCCGCAGGCCGGTGAGGACGTCGTCGAGCCGATCCCGCCGCGTGATCTCGGCGAAGCGGTCGCGGCGCAGCGTGTCCAGCGAGGCGTTGACCCGGTCCAGCCCGGCGGCCGCGAGACCGGCCGCGCGCCGGGTGAGGCCGAGCGCGTTGGTGGTCACCGACATCTCGGGCCGGGGCGTCAGCGCGGCGGTGGCCGCGACGATGTCCTCGAGGCCCTTGCGCAGGAGGGGCTCGCCGCCGGTGAACCGGATCTCCTGCACGCCGAGGCGCTCGACGGCGACGCGCACCAGGCGCACGACCTCCTCGTCGGTGAGCGCCTCCTCGCTCGGCATCCACTCCAGGCCCTCGGCGGGCATGCAGTAGGTGCAGCGCAGGTTGCAGCGGTCGGTCAGCGACACCCGCAGGTCGGTGGCCACCCGGCCCCAGGAGTCGACCAGACGCGCGTCGTCAGGCCGCCCTGAGGTGTCCGTGGTGGCGGTGGCGGACCCGGGGACGGCCGGCACACCGAGGTCGAGAACGCTCATCACTTCCCACCCTAACCGCGTCGGCGACCGCGAGTGGTCGGCGTCTCCGCAGGTCGGAGGCCCTCTCCGCAGATGCGGGCACCGCGAGGCGAGAAGATCGCAACTGCGGTGTGCGGCGCGGAGAAATGGTCCCTACGGAGTGGCGCACACGGGCGCCGGACCGGCCTCGGAGGGCACGGAGTGCCCGCCGGGGCCTGCGCCCACACGTCTACGGCGCCCGCAGTCCCCGGACGGCGGCGCGGGCGAGCGCCGCGGCCTCGGCGGAGGCGTCCGCGAGCGGGCCGGTGCCGCGGAAGGCCGTCAGGAACGCCGAGGCCTGGCACGCGCCGAGCAGGAGCAGCGCCGCGGCCCGGGGGTCGGCGGTGGGGTCGATCCGCCCGGCCCGCGCCTCGTCCGCCAGGTAGTCCGCGACCGCGTCGAAGGTCACGTGCGGGCCGGTGCCCAGGCGGTCGAGCGCGGCCCGGTGGGCGGTGAGCACCGCGGGCTCGGAGAACACCGAGGCCGCGATGGGGAAGGTCTCGCCGTAGAACGCCAGCGCCTCGCGGGCCACCCCGGCGAGGACCTCCTCGAGGTCGCCGGTGCCGACGCGCGCGGGCAGGCCGTCGAGGACCTCGCCCAGTCGCGAGGGCACCCGCTCGACGAGGACGGCGACGAAGAGCGCCGTCTTGTCGTCGAAGTGCTTGTAGAGCGCGGCCTCGGAGTAGCCGGCCTCCCGCGCGATCTCCTTCGTCGTCGCTCGGGCGACGCCGTGCGAGCGCATGACGGCGAGCGCCGCGTCGAGGATGCGCTCGCGCGTCGAGGTGCTTGACCGGGTCCGGGGCACCCCGTCATCCTAAGTTGGTGAGTGCTCACTAACCAAGGAGGGGCCGTGCGGATCGTGGTGTTCGGGGCGTCGGGAGGGACGGGGCGGCAGGTCGTGGCGCAGGCCCTCGCCGAGGGCGACGAGGTGGTGGCCGTGGCCCGTGCGGGCTCGGTGGTGCCGCCCGGGGTGGAGGTCGTGCGAGCCGGGTTCGACGAGGACGAGGTGATCGAGGACGCGGTCCGCGGGGCCGACGTCGTGGTGTCGGCGCTGGGCACGCGGGGGCGGGGGCCGACGAGCGTGTGCAGCGACGGGGTGGGCGCGGCGATCGCGGCGATGCGCCGCACCGGGGTCCGTCGTCTCCTCGTGGTGAGCGCGGCCGGGCTCCCGGGCGAGGGCGACGGCCCACTCCTGCGCGGGCTGGTCAAGCCGGTCCTGCAGTGGGTGCTGCGCGACCACTACGCCGACCTGACCCGGATGGAGGAGATCGTCCGCGCGAGCGGGCTGGACTGGACGATCGTGCGCCCGCCGCGCCTCACGGACGGGCCCCGCACCGACCGCTACCGGCGCGCCCTCGACCGGCACCTCGCCGGCGGGCACCGGGTCGCCCGCGCCGACGTCGCCACGGAGATCCTGCGCGCGGCGGCCGACCGGGACACCGTCGGGCACCTCGTCGCGATCGCCGACTGACGCCTCGTCGGCCGCCCTGACACGCCCGGGCGATCGGTTCCCTGGTCGGGGCGTCGCCGCCCACTACCGTCAGCGACCATGTCCACCGGTCGGCGCCGCCTGGGCTGGCTGCTGCCGATCGTGCTCGTGCTCCTGCTCGTGGCCGGGGTCGCCGGCACCTGGACCCTGCTGCGCCAGCCGCAACTGCTGGCCGGCTCGTCGGCGTCCGTGGTGCCGGTCGTGCGGGCCGACGTCGTCACCGAGGTCCGCGTGCCGGGCGCCGTGCGCAGCGCGGGCGAGGCCGAGGTGTCGTTCGCGGTGAGCGGCGAGGTCACGACCATCCCCGTCGTC
The DNA here is from genome assembly GCF_036044095.1 of Actinomycetospora sp. NBC_00405. Classification (NCBI taxonomy): domain Bacteria; kingdom Bacillati; phylum Actinomycetota; class Actinomycetes; order Pseudonocardiales; family Pseudonocardiaceae; genus Actinomycetospora; species Actinomycetospora sp. NBC_00405. The sequence continues at coordinate 3,098,694 of NZ_CP107938.1, read as the reverse complement.
CCGGGCACCGTCGTCCGTGCGGGGGACGTGCTCGCCACCCTCGACGACGGCCCGACCCGCGCGCGGGTCAGCGCCGCCCAGGTCGCCATCGCCACCGACGTCCGCGACCTCCAGGCCGCCCGCAACGCCGTCCCCTCCGACCCGGTCCTGCTCGGGCGCCTCGAGACGACGGCCGCGCGCGACCGGGCCGAGCTCGCCGAGGCGACCCGCGTCCTCGACGGCACCGTCCTGCGGGCCCCGCGCGACGGCACGGTGACCGCCGTCGCCGGGCAGGTCGGCGACCGGGTGCTCGCCGGCGCGCCCACCCCGGACGACGCGCCCAGCCGCCGGCCGTTCGTGCGCCTCGCCGACCTCGGCGCCCTCGTCGTCCGCGCGTCGGTGGCACCCCGCGACGTCGCCCGTGTCGCCCCGGGTCAGGCGACGGCCGCGGCCGTCGACGGGGTCGGCCCGACGGTCTTCGGCGAGGTCGTGGGCGTCGAGCCCGCGCCCGGTCCGGACGGCGCCTACGGCGTCACCGTCGCCACCGCCCTCCCGCCGGAGACGATGCGCGTCGGCCAGGCGGCCGACGTCCGCATCCTCGTGAGCCGGGCCGTCGGCGTGCTCGTGGTGCCGCCGTCGGCGGTGCGGCCCACCGGCCCGAACCGCGGCACCGTCCTCACGCCCCCGCCCGACGGCCGGGGCCCGAACCGGCTCGTCACCGTCACCACCGGCATCGCCGACGCGACCTCGATCGAGGTGCGCGAGGGCCTCCGGCTCGGCGACCGGGTCCTGGTCCCGCGCGACGGCGAGGAGCCGCGGCCGTGAGCGGGCGCGACGAGTACGCGGACCACCCCGACCACCCCGACGACTACCTGCCCGCGGACTACGAGACCGACCCCCGCGGGGAGCCGCTGCCCCCGCCGCCGACGGACCGGCGCCGCCGACCACGCCGCTGGGTGATCGGCCTGGCGGTGCTCACGGCCTTCGTCCTCGGCGGCGTCGGCGGGGTGATCGCCGACCGCCACCTCGCCGTCGGCTGCGAGACCTGCGCGCCACCCGCGGGCGAGGGCACGCCGCTGGTGGGCACGCTCGAGAGCACGTCGGACGGGCTGCTCGCCGTCCGCACCCCGGAGGGACGGCTGATCGCGGTGCGGACCTCGCCGGCCACGCGCGTCGTCGACCAGGAGCCGCGACCGGGCCCCGTCACGGCCCTGCCCCGCGGGACCCGCGTGAGCCTGATCGGCGTGCGCGACGTCGACGGCGTGCTCACCGCCCAGACGGTCGGCGTCCCGGGCTGACGCGCGCCTGGTGAGGCAGCGAGGGCGTCCTTCGCTGCGCCTGACGCACTCGAGGTGACCCTCGCTCCACCCGGGCCCGGGCTCAGAACGCCCGCGCCAGCCAGCCCATCAGGTCCGAGCCCCACCACGAGCTCGTCTCGCCCGCGTCCGACGCCGCGACGGGGAGGGGCACCGGCAGCGTCGTGGGCAGGGCCGGCAGCGCCGGCAGGCCCGGAGGCACGAGGCCCGGCGGCGGGATCACCGGCGGGGTGGTCGTGGTCGTCGTGGTGGTGCTCGTCGGCGTGGTGGTGCTCGTCGGCGTGGTGGTGGTCGGCTCGGTCGTGGTCGTCGAGGTGGCCGACGTGGTGGTCGTCGTGCTCGGCGGCGGCGTGGTGGTGGTGGTCGTCGGCTCGGCGGTGGTGGTCGTGGTCGGCCGCGTGGTGGTCGTGGTCGGCCGGGTGGTGGTCGTGGTCGGCCGGGTGGTGGTCGTGGTCGGCCGCGTGGTGGTGGTCGTCGGCCGCGTGGTGGTGGTCGTCGGCCGCGTGGTGGTGGTCGTCGGCTCGGTGGTCGTGGTCGTCGGCCGCGTGCTGGGCGAGACGGTGACGGTCGACGTCCGGGTGGTCACGCTGGTCGGCGGGGCCGCGGCGGTGGTCGTGAGCCACAGCCCGCGCAGGACCGGGCTCTCGCCGCCGTCGGCGCGGCGCAGCAGGATGCGGATCCCGATCTCGCCGGTCGGGTCGCCGAGGTCGACGGCGCCCTCGCGGGGCACCCGCACCCAGTCGCCCCACCGTCCGTCGCGCTGCAGACCACGGGCCTCGACGACCACGGCGGCGCCTCGGGGGACGTCGGCCGCGGGGACGCCGGCGATGCCGTCGACGAGCCCGAGGGTGCGTCGCGGCGCGAGCACGACCTCGCCGTTCGGGACGCCGTCGAGCCGGACGGCGCCGTCGGTGAGCACGACCCCCCGGTCGTCGCCGCCCTCGAGGGCGATCTCGGCGGACCAGCTCTCGCCGGGCGTCGCCGTGGTCGCGGCGGCGGGGACGGCGAGGATCACGGCGAGCCCGAGGGCCCCGGCGGCGACGGCGAGCGCGCCGCCCCGCAGGGAGGGATCAGCAGGACGGGACATCGCGTGCCTCCACGAGCTCGGCCGGGACGTACTGGGCGGTGCCGAGGCGGATCCACCGGGTGCCGACCCCGGTACGCCCGCCCGCGGCCTGCGCCGCGCACTCGTAGGACATGCGGGCCTGCGGGGCGACGGAGCCGACGACCGCGGCGTCGGGGGCCGGGGCGGCCCGGACGTCGAGCCGCGTGGCGCGGTCGAGCGCGGTGCCCGACGGGCCGCGGCCGGTCCAGAGGTAGGTGACGGTGACCCAGGCGTTGTCGGTGAGCCCGAGGTCGTCGCGGAACGTGCCGTCGGCGAGGTCGATGCCCGCGGGGTTGGACACGCGGCGCCCCCGGCCGTCGCGGCCGTCGCGGTAGCCGTCGGCGAATGCGGCCTCGGCGGCGGGACGTCCACGGGGCAGGTCGGCGAAGGCCCGGCGGAGCTCCGGCGGGTTCCAGTAGTCGTCGACGGTGTTCCAGGGGCCGACGTCCCACACCGGCGCCCAGGTGCAGCGCGTCGCAGTGGCGCAGACGCGCACCGTGTAGTCGCCGCCGCCGCGCGGGCTCAGGCCGCGGCGCGAGGGCAGGGCGACGAAGCGGTCGTTGCGCTCGACCTCGTGGCCGTTGGCGGTGTCGTTGCCGACGAGCCCGATACGGGTTGCGAAGACGCGGGAGGACAGCGCGGTGGCCGGGGCCGGGACGCCGAAGCGGACGGGGGAGCGGTCGGCGGTCAGCCAGAGCCGCCGCAGGGCCGGGCTCCGGCCGTCGGCGGACGCGACGAGCGTGATCCGGACCTGGATCTCCGAGGTCAGCTCGGAGAGCTGCGCCGGATCGCCCGCCGCCGCCTCGTCCCACTCGCCCCACGTGCCGTCGTCCCGGATGCCGCGCACCGCGACGACCACCTGCGCGCCCGCGGGCACGTCGGCGGTCACCTCGGCCGCGACCCGGTCGGTCACGGCGGCCGGACGGCGCGGGGCCAGGAGCAGGTCGCCCTCGGCCGGCACGTCGCCGGTGGACGTCCGGCGCGGAGCCAGCTCGCCCAGGCGCACCGCCTCGTCGCGGACGACGACGTTGCTGTCGTCGCCGCCGTCCACCGCGAGCTCGGCGGCCCACGACTCGCTCGACGGCAGGGCGGAGGCGGACGGGGCGATGAGGCCTGCCGCGAGGGCCGCACCCACCGCGACCGCGGCGAGCATGGGACGGCGACCCGGCATGAGCACTCCTCGGACCTCGGTGTCCCCGCGAGTGGAGGACGGTCGGCGCCTATGCAATGAGGTGGACGCAGCGTCGACAAGCGAAACGCAGGAGACGCATGTGGGTGATACCCGATCCGGCGACTTACACCCCTGTCATTTCCTTGATCGTCGCGCCGCGCGTCGATGCGTCGGAGATCGTCCCGATGAGGTACCTCTACCGGGGTGGGTGAGGACGGGGGGACCGGCGCGACCTGTGTGGTCCACGACGAGCGGCCGCAGGACCGCCGCCGCCTGCGTCTGCTCGTCCGCGCCGTCGCCGCTCCCGACCCGGTCGCCGCCGCCCGGGACGCGGACGATCTGCTCGCGAGGCTCGCCGCGACGCCCCGGGCGTTCGCGGTGGTCGGGATCTCCGAGACCGAGCCGACCGGGCTGGCGGTCGTGCGCCGCGTCCTCGCCGACGTCCCGGGCGCGGCCGTCCTCGTGGCGGGGTCGGCGGGCGCCGACGCGCCCGCCCAGCAGGCCCTCGCGGACGGGGCCGCGGGCTTCCTGCGCTGGGACGCGCCGCGCGCGATGATCCGCACCCTGGTGCGGAGCGTGGCGTCGACCGCGGCCGGGGACGACCTCGTGCCGCGGCCCGCGGGCGCCCCCGTCGGCGAGATCGTGAGCAGCGGGGCCCTGCGCGACGTGGTGGTCGACCTCGAGGCCCAGCAGCGCCTCGAGCTGTCCGTGCGCGAGGTGCAGGTGCTCATCGGCGTCAGCCGCGGGCTGACCAACGCCGACATCGGCCGGCGTCTCTACCTCTCCGACCACACGGTCAAGTCCCACACGGGGCACCTGTTCCGCAAGCTCGGGGCGAGCGACCGCGCGCAGGCGGTCAGCCACGCCTGGCGCCTCGGCCTGTTCTCGCCCGCACCGACCCGCTCGGCCCGCGCCTGACCCGTGAGCGATGTTCCCGGCCATCGCCGGGAACATCGCTCACGTACTCAGTGCGCCTTGATCTCCTGGCGGGCGACGGAGCGCAGGTGCACCTCGTCGGGGCCGTCGGCCAGGCGCAGGGCGCGCGCCCAGGAGTAGGCGTACGCCAGCGGGAAGTCGTCGGACACCCCGCCGCCGCCGTGGATCTGGATCGCGCGGTCGATGACGCTGCACGCCATGCGCGGGCAGATCACCTTGATCGCGGCGATCTCGGTGGCCGCGCCGCGCGAGCCGACGTTGTCGATCATCCAGGCGGCCTTGAGCACGAGCAGGCGGGCCTGCTCGATCTCGATGCGGCTCTCGGCGATCTGCTCGCGCACGACGCCCTGCTCGGAGAGCGGCTTGCCGAACGCGACGCGCTCGTTGGCCCGCCGGACCATGGCGTCCACCGCGCGCTCGGCCATGCCGATGAGGCGCATGCAGTGGTGGATGCGGCCGGGACCGAGGCGGGCCTGGGCGATGGCGAAGCCGCCGCCCTCCTCGCCGAGGAGGTTCGCCACCGGGACGCGGACCTCGTTGAGCTCGATCTCGCAGTGCCCGTGCTGGTCCTGGTAGCCGAACACCGGCAGGGCGCGGCTGATCGTCAGCCCCGGGGTGTCGCGCGGGACGAGCACCATCGACTGCTGGCGGTGCGTCGGGGCGTCGACGTCGGTCTTGCCCATGACGATGAAGATCTGGCAGCGCGGGTCGGAGGCGCCGGAGATCCACCACTTCTTGCCGGTGATGACGTACTCGTCGCCCTCGCGGCGGATCGAGGTGGTGATGTTGGTGGCGTCCGAGGAGGCGACCGCGGGCTCCGTCATCGCGAACGCGGAGCGGATCTCGCCGGCGAGCAGGGGCTCGAGCCAGTCCTGCTTCTGCTCGGGGGTGCCGAACAGGTGCAGGGTCTCCATGTTGCCGGTGTCCGGCGCCTGACAGTTGATCGCCTCGGGGGCGATGACCGGCGACCAGCCCGACACCTCGGCGACCGGCGCGTACTCGAGGTTGGACAGGCCCGAGACGTCGGGCAGGAAGAGGTTCCACAGGCCCCGGTGGCGGGCCTCGGCCTTGAGGTCCTCGACGATCGGCGGCAGCTCGTGCTCGGCGGTCGTCCCGCGCCGCTCCTCCCGCCACTCCTCGTAGACCTTCTCGGCGGGCAGCACGGCCTCGTCGAGGAAGGCCCGCATGCGGTCGGTGTAGTCCTGCGCCGCGGCACTGGGTGCGAAGTCCACCCCCGCACCATCCCACCGCTCTCGGCCTGCGCGCGAGGGCAGTGACGCCCGTCGCCGGGGCCGTCGCAGGCGTGGCACCGGACCTGCGGCGAGGTCCGGGGCTGTACAGGCGCATCGGCGGCTCTAGACTGCCCGCTCGTGACGCACTTCCGGATCGCCGAGGCCGCCCGCCTGCTGGGCGTCAGCGATGACACCGTCCGCCGGTGGACCGACGGGGGCGCCCTGCCCGTCTCGATGGACGCGAGCGGGCGCAAGGTCATCGCCGGGGCGGACCTCGCCGCGTTCGCCCGGGCCCAGGCGCACAGCGTCCCGGACCCCTCGGGCGTCGGGCGCTCGGCCCGCAACCGCTTCGTCGGCCTCGTCACCGCGATCGTCAGCGACAAGGTCATGTCGCAGGTGGAGATGCAGTGCGGGCCGCACCGGGTGGTGTCGCTGATGAGCACCGAGGCGGTCGAGGAGCTCGGGCTCGAGGTCGGCTCGCTGGCGGTCTCGGTCGTGAAGGCCACCCACATCATCGTCGAGACACCCGGAGGCATGGCGTGACCCGCGCCCCACGACTCGTCCTCGCGGCCCTGGCCGCCGCCGTCGCCCTCGGGGTCGCGGCGTGCGGGGGCTCCGGCGGCGAGCAGCAGGCGCCCCGGGCACGCACGCTCACCGTCTCGGCCGCGGCGTCGCTCACCGACGTCTACGGCCAGTTGAAGACGCAGTTCGAGCAGGCCGATCCGGGCACGGAGGTCCGCCTCAACTTCGGCGGCTCGGACACGCTGGCCCAGCAGATCGTGCAGGGCGCGCCCGCCGACGTCCTGGCCACCGCGAGCACCCGCACGATGCAGACCGTGCAGCAGGCCGGGCGCATCCAGGGCCAGCCGGTCACCTACGCGACGAACCAGCTCCAGATCGCGGTCCAGCCCGGCAACCCGAAGCAGGTCACCGGCCTGCCGTCCCTCGTCGGCCCGCAGGCCACCGAGTCGGTCTGCGCCCCGGCCGTGCCGTGCGGCGCCGCCACCGAGGCCGCCGAGCGCGCCGCGGGCGTCACCCTCGACCCGGTCAGCGAGGAGCAGGACGTCCGCTCCGTGCTCCAGCGCGTCACCACCGGCAACGTCGACGCGGGCCTCGTCTACGTCACCGACGTCAGGTCGGCGGACGGGCAGGTGCAGGGGATCGACTTCCCGCAGGCCACCGCCCAGGGTGCGGCGCAGAGCTACCTCATCGGCGCGGTCACCGGCAGCCAGAACCCCGACCTCGCCGACAGCTGGATCCGGTTCGTCACCGGACCCCAGGGTGACGCCGCGCTGACCCGGGCGGGATTCCAGCTGAAGTGACGCGCGCCGCCCCCTTGTCGCCGCGCGCCCGCAGCAGCCGCACCGGCTCGGCGGGGCACACCCTGCCGTGGCCGGTGTGGGTGCCCGCGGTCGTCGGGTTCGGGCTGATCGCGGTCCCGGTCGCGGGGCTGGTGCTGCGGGCCGACTGGCCGAACTTCCTCACGCTGATCACCAGCGACGCCGCCCTCGACGCCCTGCGGCTCTCGCTGCAAACGGGGCTGATCTCGACGGCGCTGTGTCTGCTCTTCGGGACGCCGCTCGCGCTCGTGCTCGCGCGCTCGGACCTGCCCGGACTGCCCGTCTTCCGCTCGATCGTCCTGCTGCCGCTCGTCCTCCCGCCGGTGGTCGGCGGCCTGACGCTGCTGTTCCTGCTCGGGCGCACCGGGCCGGTCGGACAGCTGCTCGACGCCTGGTTCGGGGTCACCGTGCCGTTCTCCACCGCGGCCGTGGTGATCGCCCAGACCTTCGTGGCCATGCCGTTCCTCGTGGTCAGCCTCGAGGGCGCGCTGCGCACCGCGGGCGACCGCTACGAGGCGGTGGCCGCGACCCTCGGAGCCTCGCCGATGACCGCCCTGCGCCGCGTCACCATCCCCGTCGTCCTGCCCGGCCTGGTCTCGGGCGCCGTGCTGGCCTTCGCCCGCGCGCTCGGGGAGTTCGGCGCGACCGTCGCCTTCGCCGGCAGCCTGCAGGGCACCACCCGCACCCTCCCGCTGCTGATCTACCTGGACTCCCAGGACGACCTCGACTCCGCCGTGGCGCTCTCCCTGCTGCTCGTCGTGGTGGCCGTCGTCGTCATCGTCGCCACCCGGACCCGCGACGCGAGCGGGGTCCGGTGAGCGCCGCGGGAGCCGGGCCGGAGTCGCGCGAAGGGCACCGTGAGCCGGATAGAGCGGTTGACGGTGCCCTTCGCGCGCACACCGCGGGCCTCGCCGCCCGCGTCACCACCCGCCGCGGCGGCTTCACCCTCGACGTCGCCGTCGAGGTGGCCCACGGCGAGGTCGTCGCGGTGCTCGGGCCGAACGGGTCGGGCAAGTCGACGCTGCTCGGGACGCTGGCCGGCCTGTTCGACCCCGAATCGGCGACGGTGACCCTGGCCGACCGGATCCTCACCGACACCGCGGCCGGCGTCACCGTGCCCGTCCACCGTCGACGGGTCGGGCTGCTCAGCCAGCAGGCGCTGCTCTTCCCGCACCTGTCCGCGCGCGAGAACGTCGCCTTCGGGCCGCGCTGCGCGGGGCAGGGTCGACGGGCCGCGGGGGCGGTCGCCGACCGCTGGCTCGCCGAGATGGGCGTCGCCGAGCTCGCCGACCGCCGCCCGTCGGAGCTCTCGGGCGGGCAGGCCCAGCGGGTGGCGATCGCCCGCGCCCTGGCCGTCGAGCCGGACCTGCTGCTGCTCGACGAGCCCTTCGCCGCCCTCGACGTCGACGCGGCGCCCGCCGTCCGGGCCGTGCTGCGCCGCGTCGTGCGCGACAGCGTCGTGGGAGGCCAGACCGTCCTCGTCGTCACCCACGACGTCCTCGACGCCGTCGTCCTCGCCGACCGGCTCGTCGTGCTTGCCGACGGCGGGGTCGTCGAGCAGGGCCCGACCGCGGAGGTGCTCGCCCGCCCGCGCTCGGGGTTCGCGGCCCGCATCGCCGGCCTCGACCTCGTCACGGGGACCGCCTGCGCCGACGGGCTCCACACCCCCGACGGGACCCTGGTCTCCGGGGCGGCCTCGGAGCCCCTCGACGACGGCGAGCCGGCCGTCGCGGTGTTCGCGCCGCGCTCGGTGGCCGTGCACCGCGAGCGCCCCACGGGCAGCCCGCGCAACGTCGTGCCGGTGCGGCTCGCGGCCATGGAGCCGCAGGGCGAGGTCGTCCGGCTGCGCGCCGGCGCCTCGGGGCGCGGCCCGGCGTGGGGCGACGGGCTGGCCGCCGACGTCACCCCGGCCGCCGTCGCCGAGCTGGGCGTCGGGCCCGGCGACGAGCTGTGGTTCGCGGTGAAGGCCACCGAGGTGGCGGTGCATCCGTCCGGTCGCTGAGAGTCATTTGGTTTGACCAGAACTAAATTCGAGTTAGTGTGGCTCCATCGGAAATGCCCTCGACGCGATGGAGACGTGCCATGGCCGCCACGACCACCCCGAACGCCCTCGTGAGCCGGACGCCGGGGGAGCAAGCGCCCGACCTGACCGACTACCGCGTCGTGCACCGCGCCATGACCATGGACATGACCCGCCTGGCGTCCGTGGCCGAGGAGCTGGTCCGGGCCCCGGATGGACGGCGCCTCCGGCTGCTGCGCCGCTACCTGCGCGGGGTCACCTCCGAGATCGTCAACCACCACCGGGTGGAGGATGACGACGTCTGGCCCCTGCTCGAGGAGATCGCCGGCGAGCGCACCGCGCTGGTCGCGCTCACCGAGGACCACGAGCGGCTCGACCCCCTGCTCGACCGGGCCGGGGTGCTCGCGACCGCCGAGGCGGCGACCCCGGAGCTCGCCGCGGTCCTGCGGGAGGTGGCGGACCTCCTCGTGCGCCACGTGGCCGACGAGGAGCGCGACGTCTTCCCGATCATCGTCGACCGGGTCCGGGTGGAGGACTACGCCCGGCTCCAGGAGTGGTTCCGCGGCACGCTCGGGCTCGCCACGCTCACGTTCGTGGTGCCCTGGGTGATCTGGCACGCCACCCCGGACGAGCGCTGAGGCGACTCCGTCGCACGTGAGTGAGTTGGGTCGTCATGACGACCCAACTCACTCACGTGGGCCGCAGGCCCCTCACAGGTCCGGCGGGCCGCCGAAGAGGGGCTCGTCGACGGCGCGGATCTCCTGGCCGGGCAGGCCCTCGGGGTGCTCGCGCCGCACCGACTCGAGGGCCGTCAGCGCGAGGTCGAGGTGGTGGCGCTTGGAGGCCTCGTAGAACTCCTGCGCGCCGGCGGCGAGCTTCGGCGACCCGTGGAGGGGCTTGTCCGAGACGCACAGCAGGGTGGCGTGGGGGACGCGGTAGCGGAAGCCGTTGGTCGCGATCGTCGCCGACTCCATGTCGACGGCGACGCTGCGGCTCAGGCGCATCGCGCGCAGCGCCGCCTGCTGGTTGAACTCCCAGTCGCGGTTGTCGGTGGTGTGCACGATGCCGAGGCGGTAGGGCCGGCCCGCGGCGGCCAGCGCGTCGAGCAGGAACGTGTTGAGCCGGTGGTTCGGGACCACGGGCACGTCGAGGGGCAGCACCTCGTCGAGGACGTGGTCGGCGCGCTGGTAGCCGGTGGCCAGCACGAAGTCGCCCTTCTGCTGGTGGTTCCGCAGCCCCCCGCAGTGCCCGATCATGATCATCGTGTCGGGTCGGAGCACCGCGATGTGGTCGGTCGCCGTCTTCGCGTTGGCCGGCCCGACCCCGATGTTCACGAGGCTCACGCCGTCGCCGGCCTCGGTGCGGTGGTGGTAGGCGGGCATCTGCATCCCGTCGCGCGCCGGCCGGTCCGCGTCGGGGAAGCGCTCGAGGAACGCCTCCACGTGCATCGCGTAGTTGGTGAAGAGCACGTGGCGCTGGAAGGCCGCGGCCGGGGTGCCGGTGTAGTGCCCGATCCGGTCCACCGAGAGCGCCATGCGCTCGGGGGAGAAGAGGAAGAGCTTCTTGGCCCGGATGTCGACGCGGTCCTCGTCGAGCGCGGCGAAGAACGCGGGGTCGTCGAACGGCGGCTGCGGGCGCGACGCCCGCGCGGTGATCCGCGCCCCGAGGGCGAGCAGGGACGCGAGCTCGCGGCACAGGTAGCGGTGGATGGCGCCCGCGCGGGCGAACTCGCCGTCGAGGCGCGGGTTGTGCGACGACCACGGCCGCTCGACCTCGAGCGCGCCGTACCACCCCGCCTCGTCGGCGTCGGCGAGCGTGGCGACGAGGGTCTCGGTGGCCTTCTCGACGTCGTCGGCGCTCAGCACGGCGCCGTCGACCGTCACGGGTTGGGGTCCGGACATGCCCGCATCGTCCCAGCACGCGGGGGCATCCCCGCGCGACGTCGCCGCCCCGGCGCCGGACGAGCCGAGGAGCGTGCGGATGACGGACCTGCTGCTGCGCAACGCGCGGATGACCGGCCGAGACGCGCCGGTCGACATCGCCGTCGAGGACGGGCGGATCGTGGCGATCGGAGCCGCTGATCACGACGCCCGGGAGACCGTCGACTGCGCCGGGGACGCGGTGATCCCCGGGCTGATCGAGCCGCACCTGCACCTCGACAAGGCGCTGCTCGACGCCCGGAGGCCGAACGTCGACGGCACGCTCGCCGGGGCGGTCGAGGTCACCCGGGAGCTCAAGCGCGGGTTCACCACCGAGGGGGTCCGCGCGCGGGCCGCCCAGGTCCTGGAGCAGGCCGTCGTCCACGGCACGACCGCGATCCGGGCGCACGCCGACGTCGACCCGGTCGTCGGGCTGCTCGGTCTCGAGGTGCTGCTCGGGCTCCGGGAGTCCCACGCCGACCTCGTCGACCTGCAGGTCGTCGCGTTCCCGCAGGAGGGCATCCTCCAGAGCCCGGGCACCGAGGACCTGCTCGTCGAGGGCCTGCGCGCCGGTGCCGACGTCGTCGGCGGCTGCAGCTACATGGAGGCGACGCCCGAGGAGTGTCGCGAGCACGTGGACCGCGTGTTCGCGCTGGCCGAGCGGTTCGGGGTGCCCGTCGACCTGCACGCCGACTTCGCCGACGACACCTCCGACCCCCGCTACGCCCTCGCCGCGGCCATCGCCGACCGCACCCGCGCCCACGGCATGGCGGGCCGGGTGACCGTCGGGCACATGACGTCGCTGGCGAGCCTGGGCGCCGACGCGCGGAAGCGCACCGTCGCCGACCTCGCCGACGCCGGCGTCGCCGTCGTGGTGCTCCCCGCCACCGACGTGCACCTGGGCGGGCGCTCCGACGACGCGAACGTGCGCCGGGGGATCGCCCCCGTGCGCGACCTGCTCGACGCCGGCGTGCGCACCGGCCTGTCGTCGAACAACATCCGCAACGGCTTCACCCCGTTCGGCAACGCCGACGTCCTCGAGATCGCGCTGTTCCTCGCCCAGACCGCGCACCTGGGCGGCCCGGACGACCTGGCGAGGCTGATCCGCATGGCGACCGACGACGCCGCGCGGATCCTCGGGATCGGGGACGAGTACGGCCTGCACGTCGGCGCCGTCGCCGACCTCGTCCTGCTGGCCGCACCCACCGCCACCGACGCCCTGCTCGACCGCGCGCACCGCCGGGCCGTGGTCAGGCGGGGCCGTGTCGTCGCGACCACCGAGCACACCACGCGGATGTACCGCTGAGGGCTACGAGCGCTGCGGGCTCGGCGCTGTCCGCCGGGCGACCTCGGCGGCACCGGGACCCGAGAGCGCGTCCAGCCCCACCGGGCGGCCGGTGGCGACGAGCAGCAGCTCGCCGATCGGCCCCCGCACCTCGGGGCCCTCGCCCCGCGCCCAGTCGGCGTCGGTCGCGACGGCCCGGACGCCCGCGAACCGCTTCTTCGTGCCCCAGACCGGGCTGCCCCAGCAGGCGTCGATCACGAGCAGCACCCGCTCGACGGGCATCGGCCGCACGAGGCCGAGGGGCCGGGTGATGTCCTGGGCGTGGACCAGGACGTCGTCCAGCGGGTCGGTGGGTCCGCTGAGCCCCAGCCGGTGCGGGACGTCGGCCGTGGCGCGCAGCCGCTCGAGGAGCGCCGCGGGGCTCATGGCGGCGGCGCGCTCGCGGGCCTCCCGGTCGAACACCGCGTTCATGTCGCCGCGGGCCCGGACGACCTCGACGAGCAGGGGCAGCGTCTTCTCCTCCACCGAGAAGGTCAGGTGCGCGAGGACGTCGTGCGCGGTCCACCTCCCGCAGAGCGACGGGGTCGCCCAGGCGGCGTCGTCGAGGGTCTCGAGCTGGTCGGCGAGGTCGCGGCGCTCCGCCGCCACGTGGGGCAGGAACTCGTCGATGTAGCGGCGCTGGGCGGCTCGCATGGGGGCCTGCCTCTCGGGTCGGGGTCACTCGGGAGGTGGACGGTCGCCGGGGCGGGAACTCATCGCTGCCCCGCGAACCCGTGCGGCGACATCGAGCGCGGGACGATCAGCCGGTGACGAGGAGTCGGGCCGCGTGACATCGTGGTCGGCACCACAACGTTCGCTCCCGGAGGTCGACGTGACGGCGCCCGCCCAGCCCCTCGTGCCCAGCTACACGTCGGGGATCTCCGACATCCCCCTGCTCGGGGACACGATCGGCGACAACCTCGACCGCACGGCGGGCGCCCGCCCGGACGCCGAGGCCCTGGTCGACCGCACCCGCGGCGAGCGCTACACGTGGACGGAGTTCGTCGCGGAGGTCGACGCGCTGGCGCTGGGCCTGCTCGAGCTCGGGGTGGCCGTCGGCGACCGCGTGGGCATCTGGGCGCCGAACTGCTCGCCGTGGACGCTGCTGCAGTACGCCACCGCCAAGATCGGCGCGATCCTGGTCAACATCAACCCGGCGTACCGCACCCACGAGCTGGCGTTCGTGCTCGACCAGGCCGGGGTGTCGCTGCTGGTGGCCGCGCGCAGCTTCAAGAGCTCGGACTACGCGGCGATGATCGAGGAGGTCCGCGGCGACCGTCCGGCCCTGCAGCGTGTCGTGATCATCGACTCCGACGAGTGGACGGGTCTGTTCGACCGCTCCGGGGACGTCGCCCGCGTGCGCGCGGTCCAGGCGGAGCTCACCCCGGACGACCCGATCAACATCCAGTACACGTCCGGGACGACGGGCTTCCCCAAGGGCGCGACGCTCTCGCACCACAACATCCTCAACAACGGCTTCTTCGTCGGGCAGCTCATCGGCTACTCCGACGCCGACCGCGTGTGCATCCCGGTGCCCTTCTACCACTGCTTCGGCATGGTCATGGGCAACCTCGCCTGCACCAGCTCCGGCGCGACGATGGTCATCCCGGCGCCCGGGTTCGACCCCACGCTCACGCTCGAGGCGGTCGCGCAGGAGCGCTGCACCTCGCTCTACGGCGTGCCGACGATGTTCATCGCCGAGCTGGGCCTGGACGACTTCGAGTCCTACGACCTGACCAGCCTGCGCACCGGGATCATGGCCGGCTCGCCGTGCCCCATCGAGGTGATGAAGCAGGTCGTCGAGCGGATGGGCATGAGCGAGGTCGCGATCTCCTACGGGATGACCGAGACCAGCCCCGTCTCGACCCAGACCCGCACCGACGACTCGCTGGACCGCCGGGTGTCGACGGTCGGGCGCACCATGCCCCACCTCGAGTCGAAGATCGTCGACCCGGAGACCGGGCGCACCGTGCCCCGCGGCGAGCCCGGCGAGCTGTGCACCCGCGGGTACTCGGTGATGCTCGGCTACTGGGAGCAGCCCGAGAAGACCGCCGAGGTGATCGACCGCGCCCGCTGGATGCACACCGGCGACCTCGGCGTCATGGACGACGAGGGCTACATCAACATCACCGGCCGGATCAAGGACATGGTCATCCGCGGTGGGGAGAACATCTACCCGCGCGAGATCGAGGAGTTCCTCTACACGCACCCGGACATCATCGACGCGCAGGTCATCGGGGTGCCCGACGAGCGCTACGGCGAGGAGCTCATGGCGTGGGTGCGCCAGAAGCCGAACACCGAGCCCCTCACCGCCGAGTCGATCCGGGAGTTCTCCTCGGGCCGCCTCGCCCACTACAAGATCCCGCGCTACGTCCGTGTCGTCGAGGAGTTCCCGATGACGGTCACGGGCAAGGTCCGCAAGGTCGAGATGCGCGCCGAGTCCGTCGAGCTCCTCGGCCTCGCGAACACCGCGACGGCCTGAGGCGGCCCGCGTCCACCTGCTCGCTCCGCCCGGGCGGCGCCCGCTCAGCCGAATCGCGGTACCCGGGCGGGGATAAGCTGGACGTCAGCGCTCCGGCGGTCGCCGGGGCGCTTCTTCGTCGTGAGCAGGCTCAGCGCAGAGAACGGGAGACGACGGTGCCGACCGGCAAGGTCAAGTGGTACGACGCCGAGAAGGGCTTCGGCTTCCTCACCCAGGAGGGTGGGGCCGACGTCTACGTGCCCAAGGGGGCGCTCCCGCGTGAGGTGGAGGCGCTCAAGTCCGGGCAGCGCGTCGAGTTCGGCATCGCCGAGGGCCGGCGCGGGCCGCAGGCGCTGCAGGTCCGCCTCGTCGACCCCTTGCCCTCGGTGGCCGAGGCCGCCCGCCGCTCGCCCGACGAGCTCCACGGCCTCATCGACGACATGATCAAGGTTCTGGAGGCCCGGGTCCAGCCCGACCTGCGCCGCGGCCGCTACCCGGACCGCCGGCACACCAAGCAGCTGGCCGAGGTCGTGCGCGCGGTGGCCCGGGAGCTCGAGGGCTGACGCCACGTGAGTGTTCCGGGTCGTCCTGGCGACCCGGAACACTCACGTGGGCCGGAGGCCCCTCAGTTCGCCGGGACCGCCGGGGTCGACGTGGCCGGGATCGGGGCGCTGGTCTCGGTGGTCGCCGGAGGTGTCGCCGAGGTCGGCGCCGCGGCCGCGCCCGGCACCACCAGCTCGGGCAGCAGCGGCTGGCGCGGTGTGCCTCCTCCGCCGACGCTGGTGGGGGAGTTGTTGTCGACGGCGGCGAGGGCCTGGCGGAGGCGCTGGATGTCGCGGCTCCACGCGTTCGCGGAGCTGGCGTAGACCTCGAAGTCCATGCCGTAGTCGCTGCGGAACTGCGTGCGGGTGTTCCCGCCCGGGCCGTTCTCCGCGTTGAGCGCGAAGGACGGGCCGTAGGTGTCGTCGACGACGTAGGCGCCGTAGTTCTGCAGCGTCCAGGCGATCTGGCGCCCGGGCTCGGTGGTCAGGCCCAGCGACGCGATGTCCACGGTCGGCGGGATGGCGAGCAGCGAGCCCATGCGCATCGCGGTGTTGGTGTTGCCGCCGACCGAGCCGTACCAGCCGACCGCGTAGCTGTCGGACTTCACCGCGGGCCAGCGGAAGCACTCGGCGCGCGTCGCGCACTGGGCCAGCTCGGCGCGGGCGTACAGGTTGATCTTCAGGGTGTGCCGGGGGCCCTCGGTGGTGCCGGGGCGCAGTTCGCCGACGCGGATCGAGCCGCCGAGCCCGCTCATGCCCGAGCCACCGTGGGAGCCCTGGATGCCGGGGCCGTAGATGTCCTGGTCGGGGTACCGCACGTAGCTCGAGGCGGGCCCGCCGGCGACGCAGCGCGCCAGCGGCTGGGTCGACACCACCGTCCGGCCGTCGGCGGCGAGGAACGACGCGCTCTCGTTCTTGTTGTTGCTCGGCAGCACATAGCTCGCCGGGATCGGCACGGTGGCGAGGGTGGTCTGCTGGAGCTTGCACCGGTCCCCGCCCCACCCGCCGGAGCTCGCCCGGATCGGGGTCAGCGGGGCGGTCGGGGTGAGCACGATCGGCTCGTCGTCGATCTGGGGGACCCGCGCGCCCGTGGAGCCGCCGGGCAGCGCGGGCAGGTTCGCAGGCACGTACACGGCGTCGCTGCCGATCGGCATGTTCCAGATCGAGGTCGACGCGAACGGCTGGCGCAGCGGGTCACGCCCGCCGGTCGGGGGCGGGGTGGTCGTGGTCGGCGGGGTCGTGGTGGTCGTCGTCGGTGGTGTCGTGGTCGTGGTGGTCGGCGGCGTGGTCGTCGTGGTGGTCGGGGTGGTGGTGGTCGTGGGGGTGGAGACGGCCGGGACGGTCCAGCGCTGCGCCGTCGCCGTCGAGCACCCGGTGATGACCACCGCGGTGCCGGGCGTGGCGCCGTTGCGCTGCGGGGCGAGGCACCGGTTCGCCTTCTGGTTGAGGATCGTCCCGTCGGTCCGGACCGACCACCGCTGCGACGTCGCCTCGGTGCGGCAGGCCGCGAGGACGACGGCCGTGTTGTTGCCGGACCCGCCGCCCGCGGTGTCCAGGCACAGGCCCGCCGGGGTCCGGATCGACCCGTCCGACCAGCGGCTGAACTGCTGGGCCGCCGCCGTGGTGGGGCCGCAGGTGTTCACCGTGATGCGGCTGCCCGGCGCCGTCGCGCTGTTCGGGTTCTCGAGACACCGGTCGGCGGCGTTCCGGAACTGGCCGAGGACGGTGTCGGCCACCGCCGTCGGTGCCACCACGACGGAGACGACCGCGAGGACGGCGCCGAGCACGGCGGACGCGGCGAGCGAGCGCCGCGCGTGACGCCGGCCGTGGACGGACGAAGGAGTGGTCGGTGTCGTCACCAGTCGGTCCCCCCAAGGCTCCGGCAGTCGCGACAGCGTTCAGTAACAGAACTGTCACGGGAAGGGCCGTATGGGTGACATGGGGGGTGGCGCAGAGGCGCTGACCAGCGACAGGTCGCAATCGGTCAGCGCCTCTGCTCCGTTCGGTGGCCTCAGTTGGCCGGAACGGCCGGGGTGGAGGTGACGGGCCCGGGGGCACTGGTCTCCGTCGTCGCCGGCGGGGTCGGGATCGTCGGCGGGATCGAGATCAGCGGCTCGACGAGCTCGGGCAGCAGCGGCTGGCGCGGCGTGCCGCCCCCGCCCACGGAGGACGGGCCGTTGTTGTCGACGACCTGGAGCGCCTGGCGGATGCGCTGGATGTCGCGGCTCCAGGCGTTCGCGGAGCTGGCGTAGACCTCGAAGTCCATCCCGTAGTCGCTGCGGAACTGCGTGCGGGTGTTCCCGCCCGGGCCGTTCTCCGCGTTGAGCGCGAAGGACGGGCCGTAGGTGTCGTCGACGACGTAGGCGCCGTAGTTCTGCAGCGTCCAGGCGATCTGGCGCCCGGGCACCGTGGTCAGGCCCATGTTCGCGATGTTCACCGACGGCGGGATGGCGAGCAGCGCCCCCATGCGCATCGCGGTGTTCGTGTTGCCGCCGTTGGCGCCGTACCAGCCGACCGCGTAGCTGTCGGACTTCACCGCGGGCCAGCGGAAGCACTCGGCGCGCGTCGCGCACTGGGCGAGCTCGGCGCGGGCGTACAGGTTGATCTTCAGGGTGTGCCGGGGGCCCTCGGTGGTGCCGGGGCGCAGTTCGCCGACGCGGATCGAGCCGCCGAGCCCGCTCATGCCCGAGCCACCGTGGGAGCCCTGGATGCCGGGGCCGTAGATGTCCTGGTCGGGGTACCGCACGTAGCTCGTCGCCGGCCCACCCGCGGCGCACCGGGCCAGCGGCTGGGTCTGCACGACCGTGCGCCCGTCGGCGGCGAGGAACGCGGCGCTCTGGTTCTTGTTGTCGCTCGGCAGGACGTAGTTCGCCGGGATGGGCACGGTGGCGAGCGTCGTCGGGTTGGTGACGCACCGGTTGCCGCCCCACCCGCCGGGGCTCGCCAGGATCGGGGTCAGCGGCGCCGTGGGCGTCAGCACCAGCGGCTCGTCGTCGACCTGCGGCACGCGGGCGCCGGTGCTGCCCCCGGGGAGCGCCGGCAGGTTCGCCGGCCGGTAGACCGCGCCGCTGCCGATCGGCATGTTCCAGATCGAGTTCGACGCGAACGGCTGGCGGATCGGGTCGCGCCCGGCCGCGGGCGGCGTGGTGGTGGTCGTCGTCGGCGGGACGGTCGTGGTCGTCGTCGTGGTGGTCGTGGTCGGGCGCGTGGTGGTGGTCGTCGGCGGGACGGTCGGCGTCGAGGCCGCGGGGACGCTCCAGCGCATCGCCGTCGACGTGGTGCAGGCCGCGATCACCATGCGCGTGCCGCTCGTCGCCGAGTTGTTCAGCGGGGCGAGGCAGCGGACGGCCTGCCGGTTGATCACGAGCCCGTCGGTACGGACCACCCAGTGCTGGGTCTGCAGGGCCGGGTTGCACGCCTGCAGCACCACCGAGGTGCCGGCCGCGGTCGCGTTGTTGAGGGTGCCGAGGCACCGCCCGGCCGGCGTCCTGATCGACTCGTCGACGGTCCAGCGGCTGAACTGCTGCGCCTGGTTGGTCGCGGTCCCGCAGACGTTGATCTGGATCTTGTTGTTCGTCGTCGTCGCGTTGTTGAGGTTCTCCAGGCACCGTCCGGCGGCGTTGCGGAACTGGCCGAGGACGGTCGCCGCGTCGGCGCTCGGGGCCGTGGTGACCGTCGAGAGCGCCAGGACGGCGGCGACGAGGACGCCCAGCGTGGCCAGCACGCGGGGCGCTCGTCCGTGGACCGTGGGCGTGCGTCGAGTGGCCATCAGGCAGCTTCCCCCCGGAGAGTCGCCTGTGCTGTCGCAGACGCTCACTCCAGTGTTACTGGTGAGACAGAACTATACGAGTGAGGCGCGCGGGCATCACTCGATGAGGTGTCGCTGGACCGGGTGTGGTTAGCCCTGGGTCAGCGATCGTCGACGCTGAGCACCCACGTGGCCCGCGTCGCGAACTCGAGGCCGTTCGGTCCCTGGCTGATGCGCGCCCCGTACTGCTGGACCTCGGCGCTCTCGAGCTGGTCCGCCGCGGCCGGCAGGACGAGCGTGAAGGCCGGGGTGGTGCCGGGCGCGAAGACCGGGCTGCGGCCCTGCTGGACCGCCCCGGTGGCGTCGCGGAAGGTGAACGCGAGCTGCCACGGCGTGCTCGCGACCTCCTCGGGGACGGTGACGGTCAGCGGGGTGTTCGGCGGGACCCGCAGGACGCCGGCCGCCTCGGGGTCGGAGCCGCAGTCGGTGACCTGGATGTCGCAGAACTGGCTGGCGCCGACCTCCACGCGCGCCCCGCCCGCGCCGAAGACGACGTCGCCGGGGGAGGACGGCCCGGCGGTGGCGCGCACGACGAGGACGACCACCACCGCGACGACGACCAGCACCGCCAGCCCGATCAGCACCTGGGTGCGACGGGAGAGCGCCCTCACCGCCCCACCCCGTCCTCGGGGTCGACCACGCCTGCGCTCCGTCTCCGCGGCAGCATCGACGAACCCCGGCTGATCAGCACGGTCTGCACGGTACCGAGGGCCACCACGACCGCGATCACGGTGAACCCGATCCACCACGTCGGCGGCAGCAGGACACCGAGCGCGCCGCCGAACACCCACGAGAGCTGCAGGATCGTCTCGGAGCGGCCGAACGCCGACGCCCGGCTCGCCTCGGGGACGTCGCGCTGGACGACGGCGTCCAGGCACACCTTGAGCAGCGCACTCGTCGTCGCGGCGACGAGCGCGGCGACCGCGGCGGTGGTGAGCCCGGTGACCCACGCGGCGACGACGACGGCCGCGAGGGCGAGCACGAGGCTCACGATGATCAGGATCTGCGGGCGCTCGAAGCGTTGTCGGGCCCCGACGAAGTTGCCGAGGAACCCGCCCGCCCCGGCGGCGGCGCCGACCACGCCGAGCAGGATCAGCTGATCGCCCGGCGCGCCCTGGGTCTCGTTCTTGACCACGAATGCCGAGAACAGCATGAGGAAGCCGGTGAGGCTGCGGATGGTGCCGTTCGCCCAGAGGGCGGTGACGACGTCGCGCCCCATCCGTGCGCGCCGGGGTTCGGGCTCCCGCCCGGGGATCGGCAGGAGCGTCGTCGGGACCTCGCCCTCGGTGACCTCCACCCACGCCGGGATCCGCAGGCAGAGCCACACCGCGGCCAGGCAGATCACCGCGGTGAGCCACGCGGCGCCGGGCGAGCCGAAGAGCCAGGCGATCCCGGCCGCGACCGCCCCGGCGACCCCGGACGCGACGAGCCCGAAGACGGTGAGCCGGGAGTTGGTGGTCACGAGCGTGATGCCGGGTGGGAGCACGCGTGGGGTCACGGCCGCCTTGAGCACGCCGAACGACTTCGACAGCACCATGATCCCCAGGGCGGCCGGATAGAGCACCCAGGTGTCCATCCACAGCGCGAGCACGACGGCGAGCACGCCCTGCCCGGCGGTCGAGGCCGCCATCGCCGCGCGCCGGCCGTGCTGGAGGCGGTCGAGCGCCGGACCGATGACCGGGGCCACGAGCGCGAACGGGGCGACGGTGATGAGCAGGTAGAGCGCGACCTTGCCCTTGCTCTCGGCGCTGGCGGCCGAGAAGAACAGGGTGTTGGCCAGAGCGACGGCGAGGGCCGCGTCGGAGGCGTAGTTCGCCATCCAGGCGTAGGTCAGGGCGGTGAGCCCGGAGCGGTCGGCGCCGTCGGCGGACGCGGCGCGGTGGAACGCCTGCGCGCCCCGCTGGGTCAGGCGCCGGGCCCGCCAGGCCGCGACCCGCGTGACCGTGATCTTGCGGGGACCGGGGTCGTCGTCGGGGCCCCCGTCGTCCGGCGGCCCGGCGGGCGTGTCCGTGCCGGTGCCGGGCTCCTCGGGGAACGGGCGGGTCTGGCGGGCCGTGGGGGGCAGCCGCCCGGGCCGGCGCGGCGGCGGGGGACCGTACGGATGGTGCCCGGACCCCGGCGGCGGGGTGGGCGGCGGCCGGTGGCGCGGGTCGTCGCCGGGCGGGCGCCGGAACGGTCCGGTCACGGGCCCATGATGACCGACCGGAGCGCCGGCCGGGACACCCTCGGTGACCGCGGGGCGACCGGGCGTGGCGGTAGGGGGGACCGGTCCCGGCTCCTGCGTCCCGTCGGGCACCGCGACCCCTCACCCTCGGCGGCGACACCCCGACCGACCGGTCCAGCCATCCCTGCCCCCCGGGCTGCGGAACCCCCGACAACGTCGCCCGCCTCTCGCGCACCGCCGGGTGACGGGCACAATCGACGACGTGGTCCCCGAGCTCGCCGACCCGACGTCCGCCACCGACACCCACGACGCCCACGACGCCCACGACACAGCCGATCCGTCGGAGACACCCGTGGCCGCCCACCTGGCCGCCGCGGGCGATCTCGCGCGCGTGGCGGCCATCGAGACCGCCGACGGCGACGCCGATCAGGTCGGCGAGGTCGTCGCGGTGCGCGGCGAGGACGTCCCCGACGCCGCGACCCACTACTTCGCGGCCGACAAGCCCGGGTACCGCGGCTGGTACTGGGCCGTCACCGTCGCCGGCCCCGAGAGCGACGTGAACGTCAGCGAGGTCGTCCTGCTGCCCGGGCCGGAGTCCGTGGTCGCGCCGAGCTGGGTGCCGTGGCACGAGCGGGTGCGCGCCGAGGACCTCGGCCCCGGCGACCTGCTGCCGGTCGAGGAGGACGACGAGCGTCTCGTCCCCGCCCACGCGGTGCTCGACGCCGACGACGAGGACCTCCCCGCCGACGAGGTCGTGCCCGGGCCCGGCGTCCGCGAGGTCGGCGACGAGCTCGGGATGGGCCGCCCCCGCGTGATGAGCCGCGAGGGACGTCTGGACGCGGCGGTGCGCTGGTCCGACGGTGACTTCGGGCCCGGGGCCGACATGGCCCGCGCGGCGTCGGCGCACTGCGGGACCTGCGGGTTCTACCTGCCCGTCGCCGGCTCGCTGCGCGCCGCGTTCGGGGTGTGCGGCAACGGCAACGTCCCGGCCGACGGCCACGTGGTGCACGCCGAGTACGGCTGCGGCGGGCACTCCGAGCTGCAGGTCGACAGCGGATCGATCATCGCGGTCGCGGACCTCGTCTACGACGACGGCGTCGAGATGGACTCCGAGCCCGCCGGATCGCGTCGCTAGACCGATGCCGACCGGGGACACGGCCGCCCTGGGCTACGCCGACCCGTTCGACACCGCCTCGCTGCGGCGCGCGGTGCTCGACGCCTGGACCGCCTCCCCGGCGCGCTTCCGCGAGGACGCCAACGCGGAGGAGGACCTCCTGCGCGGGGGCTACCGCGACCGGTGGTTCGTCGAGCTCGCGCAGAACGCCGCCGACGCCGCCGAGCGCGCCGGGATCACCACGACCCTGCGGGTGCGGGCGGTCGACGGTGTCCTGCACGTCGCGAACGCGGGCGCCCCGCTGGACGCCGACGGCGTCGCGGGCCTGGCCTCCCTGCGCGCGTCGGCCAAGCGCGGGTCCGGGGGTGTCGGGCGCTTCGGGGTCGGCTTCGCGGCGGTGACGGCGATCAGCGACGCCCCCCGGGTCGTGACCCGCGACGGCGGCGTCGTCTTCGACCGCGCCCGCACCGCGCGCGCCGTCGCCGACACCGGAGCACCGGGCCTCGCCGACGAGCTGGCGCGACGGGACGGCGCGGCGCCGGCCCTGCGGCTGGTGTGGCCCACCGGACCCGGCGAGGCGGAGCTCCCGCCGGGCGCCGACACGGAGGTCCGGCTGCCGCTGCGCGACGGTCTCGACGCCGACGACCTCGTGGCCGTCGCGGCGGCGCAGGCGCCCGACCTCCTGCTCGCCCTGCCCGCGCTGGCGGCGGTCGACCTGCCCGACGGGATCGTGCGGCGCACGGGTGACATCGAGGACGAGGAGGGCGACACGGTCCGTGTCGGCGCTCGGCGGTGGTACGTCGTGCGTGCCGAGGGCGAGGTGCCGTCCGCGCTGCTCGCCGGCCTCGCCGTCGAGGACCGCGCCCGCACGGTCTGGCGGGCCACCTGGGCGCTGCCCGGGGACGGGGTGCTCGCCGGGCCCGAGCGCCCGGACGTCCTGCACGCGCCGACCCCCACCGACGAGCGGACCACGCTGCCGGCCCGGTTGCTGGCCACCGTGCCGCTCGACCCCGACCGCCGCCACGTGCGCGACGGCCCGGTCACCGAGCACGTCCTCGCCGCCGCCGCCGCGCGCTACCCCGACCTCGTGCGGACCCGCCCCGCCGAGGAGCGCCCCGCCCTCGTCCCCGCGGCCGCGCTGCCCGCGTCGGCGGTCGACGCGACCCTGCGCGACGCGGTGCTCGGCGCGCTGCGGACCGCGCCGTGGTTGCCGCCCGCCTCGGGCGCCGAGGACCTCCCGCCCGCCGGCGCGCAGGTCCTCGACCTCGACCCCGCGGGCCCGCCCGAGGTCCTCGCCGCGCTCGCGGAGCGGCTCGCGGACGTCCTGCCGGGGCTCGTGGACGCCCGCCTCGCCGCGCCCCGGCACGCCGCCGCCCTGGCCGCGGTCGGCGTCGCCCGCGTGGGTCCGGCGGCGCTGGTCGACGCGCTCACCGGGCTGGACCGGCCGGTGCCGTGGTGGCGCGGTGTGCTCGCGGGCCTCGCCGCCCTGCCCGGGCTCACCGCGCCCGGGACGCGCGCGGAGCTCGCGGGCCTGCCGGTGCCGCTGGCCGACGGCCGGGTGGTCGCCGGCGCGCGCAGTGTCCTGCTGACCGGCGGCGACGAGGCGCTCGCCGCCCGCCTCGCCGCGGCCGCGATCCCGGGGCTGCGCGTGGCCGCACCCGGCCTCGACGACGACCCCGCGGCCCGCGAGCTGCTCGTGGCCCTCGGCGCGCGGCCCCTCGAGGGACCCGCGCTGCTGGCCGACCCGGCGCTGCGCGAGGCCGTCGACCGATCCGTGGACGACGCGGAGGAGGGCCCCGACGCCGACGGGCGGGCCCGGCTCGACGCCCTCGCCGCGCTGGTGCTGGACCTGGTCGCGGACGGCCACGCCGAGCAGGACCTCGGTGCCCTGGCCCTGCGCGACACCGCGGGCGGGTACCGCCGCGCCGACGAGCTCGTCCTGCCCGAGGGCCTGCTGCGCGGGCTGGTCGACCCGGACGGCCCGCTCGGGGTGCTCGACCCGGCGGCCGCGGACGCGCACCCGCGCCACGCGCTGATCGCCGTCGGCGTGCTCGACGGGTTCGCCGTCCTGCGCGACGACGCCCCCGCCGGCCCGGACCACGACCTCGACGACGAGGAGACGTGGTGGGCCGAGGAGGTCGATCCCGCCGCCGACCACGGGGGCGACGGCCCGGACCCGGGACCGCTGGTCGCCGTCCGGGACCTCGAGCTCGTCGCCGACGACCGCTGGGACGCCGCGTGGCCGGTGCTCGCCGCCGACCGCGAGGTCCGCGAGGCCCTGGGCGGCGCCCGCCCCGTCGAGGCCGCCGGCGATGCCCGGCCCTGGCCGTACACGGCGTGGTGGCTCGGGCGACACGGACGCCTGGCCGGGCAGCCGCCGACGGCCTGGCGCCTGCCCGGGGCGACCGCGGTGGAGGGCCTCTACGACCCGGTGCCCGACGACGTCGCGGCCCGCCTGGACCCGGCGCTCCTCGCGGCCGTCGGGGTGCGCGTCGAGGCCCGGGTGCGGTGCGCCGAGGACGCGGCCGACCTGCTCGCCCGCCTCGCCGACCCCGCCCGCACCGTGCCCCCGGCGCGCGCGGCCGCCGCGCACGCCGCGCTGGCCGAGGCCGTCGCCGCCGGCCGGGTCGCCGTCGCCGACGTCGACCCGCCGGACCGCGTCCGCACGGCCGACGGTGGTGTCCGCGACGCCGCCCCGGGACGCGCCGTGCCGCCCGCGGTCCTCGACCGCGCCCAGCTCGTCGCGGTGCTCCCGCCCGCCGCGCTCGTGCTGCCCGGCACGGGCGACCCGGCGGTGCTCGCCGACCTGCTCGACCTCGCGCCGGCCTCCGAGCGGGTGCGCGTGACGGTGCGTGAGGGCGGCCGCGCCGTGCCGTGGGACCAGATGCCGGCGGCCGTCGCCTGGGCGGCGGCGCTGGGCCGCCCGCTGCCCGAGGGCGTGCTGGTGCTCCACGACCGCCTGCGCGTGCTCGTCGTCGACGACGACCGCGGCGGCGCCCCCGTCGAGTACACCCCGACCGCGTGGGTCGACGACGCCGGCGCCGTGCACGCCGACGACCCGGTGCGCGGGCTGGTCGCCGCTCTGTCGTCCTAGAGGAGCGGACCGGGCCTGTCCGCCCCTCTCGGGAGGATCGATCTCGTCAGCACAGCGACGAGGAGGACCCGAGATGACGATCCTGGTGACGGGCGCGAGCGGCACGGTGGGCCGGTCCCTGGTGACCCAGCTGCTCGCGGCGGGGCACGCGGTGCGCGCGCTCACGCGCGACCCGGAGCGCGCCGCGCTCCCGGCCTCCGCGGAGGTCGTGCGCGGCGACATCACGGACGCCGCGGGCTTCGCGCGCGTGCTCGACGGCGTCGAGGCCGCCCACCTGATCACCTTCGGCGGCGACGGCTACGCGGCGCTGGAGAACGGCCCGGAGATCGTGGCGGCGCTGCGTGCAGCGGGCGTCGGCCGGGTGAGCGTCCTCGGCGGCTGGGACACCAGCACGCTCGAGCCGGCCCTCGACGCGGCCGGCGTCCCGTGGGCGCTGCTCAGTCCGGTCGAGTTCATGGCCAACACGCTCGACCACGCCGACGCGATCCGCGCCGAGGGCGAGGTCCGGGTCTACGACGGCGGGCGCACCAGTGCCGCGGTGCACGAGGCGGACATCGCTGCGGTCGCGCTCGCGGTGCTCACCGGCGCGGCGCCGACGGGGCGCCGGTACGTGCTCACGGGCGGCGAGGCGGTGACGCTCGAGCAGAAGCTCGCGGCCGTGTCGGACGCCCTCGGGCGGCCCGTGACCCTCACCCGGCTCTCCGAGGAGCAGGCCCGCGCCGACCTCGTCGCCGCGGGCCTGCCGCCCGAGGCGGTCGAGTTCACGATCGCCCTGGAGAACGACCCGCCGCCGATCGGCTCGATCCCGGTGGACACCGTGCGGGAGGTGACGGGACGCCCGCCCCGCACGTTCGCGGACTGGGCGCGCGACCACGTCGACGCCTTCCGGGCCCACGCACCGGTCTGACCAGGAGGTCAGGCGTCAGAACGTGACGCGACGGACCTCCTCGGGGTGCAGGACGACGCGCACCTGGTCCTCGGCGAGGAGGCCGTCGAGGTCCGCGGCCCGGACGGGGTCGTCGAGGTCCCAGTAGCGCGCGGCCAGGCGGGCGGCGAGGTCGTGCGCCCCGTCGGTCTCGATCGTGGCGCGGCCGGCGACGGACACCCAGCGCTCCCGCTCGTCGGCCGGCGCGGCGACGATGAGCGCGGCGCGGGGGTCGCGCCGCAGGCGCCGGACCTTCAGGGTGTCCGGCCCGGTGAAGAGCTGGACGGTCCCGTCCGGGGTGGCCTCGAACCACACCGGTCGCGACGGTGGCGGCGCCGGCCCCGCGGCCGTGGTCAGGAAGCCGAGCAGGGGACGGGCGAGGAAGGTGAGGTCGTCGGGGGTCAGGTGCTCGTCGGTCATCGTCCCCACGCCCCGGTCACGGCGGTGCGCAGGACGTAGTCCTCGAACGTCCGGGGCGCGCGGCCCAGGAGCCCGGCGAGGGCGTCGGTCGTCCCGGCGATGAGGCCCTGCTCCATGAGCACGAACATCTCGGCGACGTGGTGCGCGTCGTCCTCGCCCACACCCTGCTCGACCAGCGCCGCGGTGTACTCCGCGGGCGAGATCTGCTTGTAGACCAGGGGGCGTCCGGCGGCCCGGGAGATCAGGTCGACGGCCTCGCCGACCGTGATCGAGCGCGGCCCGGTGAGCTCGTAGGTGCGTCCGGCGTGGCGCCCGGGCTCGGTGAGCACCGCGGCCGCGGCGTCGGCGACGTCCTCGAGGTCGACGAACGGCTCGCCGACCGGCCCGGCCGGGAGGGCCAGCTCGCCGGCGAGCAGCGGGGCGTGCCAGAGCTCCTCGTCGAAGTTCTGCGCGAAGTTGGCCGGCCGCAGCACGGTCCACTCCAGCGCCGAGCCGCGCACGGCGTCCTCGGCCGAGCGCATGTCCTGCCCGAAGACCGAGTCGCCCCACGTGTCGGCGCCGTGCCCGGAGAGCAGGACCAGGCGCTGGACGCCTGCGGCCTCCGCCCGGGCGACGAACGCGTGCACGGGCCCGGGCACCGACGGCGGCACCACGTACACCGCGGTGACGCCCCGCAGGGTGGCGTCCCAGCCGGCGGGGTCGGACCAGTCGAAGCGGGTCTCGCTGGAGCGCGAGGCGGCGCGCACCGGGACGCCGCGCAGTCGCAGGCGGGCGGCGACCCGCCGGCCGGTCTTGCCGGTGGCGCCGAGGACGAGGGTGGAGTCCGTGGTCATGGCGACGAGTCAACGCCGCGCCCGTAGACGTCGCCATAGGTGAGGCGCCCGATCGCCTGTGCATTCGTCTAACCTGGCGGCGTGGACGCGTTCGGCGACATGATCCGCGGGGTGCGGGCGCAGGGCTCGCTGTTCGGCAGCTCGACCCTGACCCCGCCCTGGTCCCTGCACTTCGTGGACGGCGCCCCGCTGACGCTGTGCGCCGTCCTCGGGGGCGGCGGCTGGGTCGTGCCGGAGGGCCACCCACCCGAGCCGCTGCGTCCCGGCGACACCGTCATCGTGCGCGGGCCCGGGACGTTCACCTTCGTCGACGAGGTCGGCACCCGGGCGACGCCGGTCGCGTGCGGGGAGTTCTGCACGGCGCCCGAGGAGGGCGGCACGCGGCACCGGCGCGGGTGGCACGACCCGGGGGCCGGGGACGCGACAGGCGCCACCACGCTCATCGTGGGCGCCTACCCGGTGCGCGGCGAGATCAGCAGGCGGCTGCTCGACGCCCTGCCGACCGTGCTGCGCGTCGACTCCGGGGGCGAGGGTGACCCCGTGCTCGAGCACCTCGCCGCCGAGGTCGCCACCGACACTCCCGGCCAGCAGGTGGTGCTCGACCGGCTCCTCGACTGGCTGCTGGTGTGCTCGATCCGCACGTGGTTCGACCGGCCCGGTGGCGAGCCCCCGGCCTGGTACGCCGCCCAGCGCGACCCGGTCGTCGGCGACGCCCTGCGCCTGCTGCACGCCGATCCCGCGGCGGCGTGGACGGTCTCCTCGCTGGCCGGGCGCGCCGGCGTCTCGCGGGCCACGCTCGCGAAGCGCTTCGTCGACCTCGTGGGCGAACCGCCGCTGACCTACCTCACCCGCTGGCGCATGACGCTCGCCGCCGACCGGTTGGTCGAGCAGGAGTCCGCGACGCTCACCGAGGTCGCCCACGCCGTCGGCTACTCCGACGCGTTCGGGTTCAGCGCGGCGTTCAAGCGGACCCGGGGCGTCAGCCCGAGCGAGTACCGGCGCAGCGCAGGGGCTCCGGGCCCCGCTACAGCTACCGCCACTACAGTTTCTGGGCGCCCTTGACGCCGCGGCGCAGCGCACGTCGCTGCAGGGCGAGCACGGCGAGCCCCACCACGCCGAGACCCACGCCGACGAGCGTCGCGGCGAACCACACGTCGAGGGGCCGCACGCCCGTCGCGGCCAGGATGCCGAGCACGACGGCGACCGCGGCCCAGACCGCCGAGCCCGCGAGGATCACGGGCACGGGGTCGGTCAGGCGCTTCGGCAGGGGCGGCGGCTCGGCGTGCATGTCGAACCGGTTCACCCGCGGAACCCTACGTGAGTGATGTTCGGAGCTATAGCCGTGAAGATCACGCACATAACGATGATGTGATCCGGCTAGCCTGCCCGCCGTGCTGCAGCGCTACTTCCGCCTCAACGAGCGCGGGACCTCCGTCTCCCAGGAGGTCCGCGGTGGGCTCGTCACGTTCGTGACGATGGCCTACATCGTGGTCCTCAACCCGCTGATCCTCGGCAGCCTCGATCCCTCGAGCCCGTCGGCGAAGCGGGACGTGCTCGGGATGACCCTCTCGGTGCCGCAGGTCGCCGCGGTGACGGCGCTCGTCGCGGGCGTCATGACGATCGTCTTCGGTCTCGTCACCAACTTCCCGTTCGCGATGGCCACCGGCCTGGGCATCAACACGCTGGTCGCGGTGACGATCGCCCCGCAGGTCACGTGGCCCGAGGCGATGGGCCTCGTCGTCGTCAACGGCGTGATCATCGTGATCCTCGGTCTCACGGGGTTCCGCACGGCGGTGTTCAACGCCATCCCCGACCCGCTCAAGATCGCGATCGCCGCGGGGATCGGCGCGTTCATCGCCTTCATCGGGTTCGTCGACGCCGGGTTCGTGCGCCGCCTGCCGGACGCCGCGAACACGACCGTGCCCGTCGGGCTCGGCATCGAGGGCTCGATCGCCTCCTGGCCCACCGCGGTGTTCTGCTTCGGGCTGCTGCTCACCGGCGTGCTGGTCGCCCGCGGGGTGCGCGCGGGGATCCTCATCGGGGTGCTCGCGACGACCGTGCTCGCGATCGTGGTCGAGGCGATCGTCGCCGTCGGCCCGTCCAACGGCACGAACCCGAAGGGCTGGAACCTCGGCTACCCCGGGCTGCCCGAGTCGATCGTCTCGCTGCCCGACCTCTCGCTCGTCGGCGACGTCTCGCTCGGCGCGTTCGCCCGGCTGCCCGCGCTGGCGGTCACGCTGCTCGTCTTCACGCTCGTGCTCGCCAACTTCTTCGACGCGATGGGCACGATGACCGGGCTCGGCCGCCAGGCCGGGCTGCTCGACGACCGCGGCCAGCTGCCGAACATCGGCCGCGCGCTCGTCGTCGAGGGTGCCGGCGCCGTCGCCGGCGGCGCGGCGTCGTCGAGCTCCAACACCGTGTTCGTCGAGTCCGCGTCGGGCATCGCCGAGGGGGCCCGCACCGGGCTCGCCAACGTCGTCACCGGCCTGCTCTTCCTGGCCGCGATGTTCTTCACCCCGCTCTACGCGGTGGTCCCCGTCGAGGCGGCCGCGCCGGCGCTCGTCATCGTCGGCGCCCTCATGATCGGCGGCGTCCGCGACATCGAGTGGTCGGACTTCTCGGTGGCGCTCCCGGTGTTCCTGACGATCGTCGTCATGCCCTTCACCTACTCGATCGCCAACGGCATCGGCGCCGGGTTCATCAGCTGGGTGCTGCTGCGCACCGCGACCGGTCGCGTCCGCGAGATCCACCCGCTGATGTGGGTCGTCGCCGTCGCGTTCGTCCTCTACTTCGCCGTCACGCCATTGCGGGTGCTGTTCGGCCTGTGAGGTACTCGGTGGCGTGATCGAGCCCTACCAGGTGGTCGGCCTGATCCCGACGATGCGCGGGATCCGGTACCGGGACGAGATCAAGCACAACCTCGAGCACCTCGAGCACCTGGCGAAGGCGGCGTCGTGGCTCTCGGCGATGGCGCTGCCGGTCCGCCTGATCACCATCCCGGAAGGGGCGCTGCAGGGCTTCAACGACGAGGTGCTCGACCACGACCACGAGTGGTTCGCGCGCGAGTGCGCGATCGACATCCCGGGCCCGGAGACCGACGCGCTCGGTCGCATGGCAGCCACCTACGACGCCTACGTGATGGCGACCGCGAAGGCGCGGCACCCCGAGTTCCCCGGCCGGTTCTTCAACGTCGGGTTCGCGATCTCCCCGCAGCAGGAGATCGTGCTCATCCACCACAAGGTCACGCCGCTGCAGCCCGTCGAGCACTCGGTGACCCCGCACAACGTGTGGGACCGGTGGGTGGAGCTCTACGGCGACGGCCTGGACGCCTTCTACCCGGTCGCCGACACCGAGATCGGGCGCCTCGGGATCATGATGGCCAACGAGGCGTCGTACCCGGAGAACGCGCGCGGCCTGGCCATGAACGGCTGCGAGGTGGCCTACCGCGGCCCGTACCCGCACCCGCACGCCGGCAACGGCTTCTACGAGATCCAGAACAGGGCGCGGGCGCTGGACAACAACATGTACGTCGTCGCCAACCAGATCGGCACGTACTACCTGTACACGGACTCCGACGTCCCGATCGACACCTTCGGCTCGCCGAGCATGATCTGCGACTACCGGGGCTCCGTGGTCGGCGAGGTCGGGTACGCGGGCCACTCCACCTACGTGGCGGGCACCGTCGACATCGGGGCGCTGCGGGACTTCCGGGCGCGCGCCCAGTTCGGCAACTGGCTCAAGGACCTCACGACCGAGCAGTACCAGGCGATCTACCGGGACCCGATCTACCCGAAGAACCTCTACCTCGACCGCGCGCCCTACGACCACGCGGAGTACCGCCGCGAGGTGACCGAGAAGCAGATCGAGCTCCTGCACTCCCGCGACGTGTGGCGCCGCCCCGACCGGTCCTGATCGAGGCCTGATCGCGGTCTGATCGCATGACCGGGGTGTGACCGGCACCCGGGTCCGGTTGACAGGTCCCCGCGGTACCGGAAGCGTCGGACGCGATGGGTTGGACACCACTGACGCGCCGTCGGCACGTCGACCACGGGAAGCTCGCGACCACACTCTGTCGCTGAGCTCCGTTCTTCCTCCCCCGATCTCTGCGCGGGTCCTGCCGCGCGCCCCCACCCCTCTTCGAGGAGGCACACAGCCGTGTCCGTCGGTATCCCCACTCAGCCGCTCAAGTTCGCCTACTGGGTCCCCAACGTCTCGGGCGGGCTGGTCACCAGCGGCATCGAGCAGCGCACCGACTGGAGCTGGGACTACAACCGCGACACCGCGATCGCGGCCGAGAACAACGGCTTCGAGTACGCGCTCTCGCAGGTCCGGTACATGGCGAGCTACTCCGCCGAGTACCAGCACGAGTCCACGTCGCTGTCGCTGGCGATCATGATGGCCACCGAGCGCCTCAAGGTCATGGCCGCCGTGCACCCGGGCATGTGGCACCCCGGTGTCTTCGCCAACTTCGGGGCCACCGCCGACCACCTGACGGGCGGCCGCTTCGCCACGAACGTCGTCTCGGGCTGGTTCAAGGGCGAGTTCACCTCCTTCGGCGAGCCGTGGCTCGAGCACGACGAGCGCTACCGGCGCACCGAGGAGTTCATCTCCTGCCTCAAGGGCATCTGGGAGCAGGACCACTTCGAGTTCAAGGGCGACTTCTACCGCTTCCACGACTACTCGCTGAAGCCGAAGCCCCTGAACACCCCGGAGCGCCCGCACCCGGAGATCTTCCAGGGCGGCAACTCCACGGCCGCGCAGAAGATGGCCGGCCGCGTGTCGGACTTCTACTTCTCCAACGGCAAGGACTTCGACGGCGTCACCGAGCAGCTCGACGTCATCAACGCGACCGCGGCCGAGCACGACCGCACCGTGAAGTTCGGGCTCAACGGTTTCATGATCGTCCGGGACACCGAGAAGGAGGCCCGCGACACCCTGCGCGAGATCGTCGACAAGGCGAACGTCGAGCAGGTCGAGGGTTTCCGGCAGGCCGTGCAGCAGGCCGGCGCGTCGGCGTCGGACAAGAAGGGCATGTGGGCGGACTCGTCGTTCGAGGACCTCGTCCAGTACAACGACGGCTTCAAGACCCAGCTGATCGGTACCGCCGAGCAGGTCGCCGAGCGCCTCGTCGAGTACAAGAAGCTCGGCGTCGACCTCTCCCTGCTGTGCTTCCTGCACGTCAAGGAGGAGATCGAGCAGTTCGGCCAGAAGGTGCTGCCGATCATCCGCGAGATGGAGGCCGAGCTCCCCGACGCCGAGCCGGCGCCGGCGCTCGCCCAGGCCTGACCGTCATGTGAGCGAACTTCGGGGCCATCACCCCGAAGTTCGCTCACGTGGCCCGGAGGTGCTCGGCCGCGAGGGTCCGGAGGCGGACGAAGGCGTCCGAGCCGCGGGTGGCGATCTGGTCGCGCTCGCGGGGCAGGTCGACGGCGAGGTCCGCGACCAGCCGGGCCGGGCGCGGGGAGAGTACGACGACGCGATCGCCCAGGTACACGCTCTCGTCGATGTCGTGGGTGACGAGCAGGACGGTCACGCCGTAGTCGCGCCGTACACGCAGGAGCAGGTCCTCGAGGTCGGCGCGGGTCAGGGCGTCGACCGAGGCGAACGGCTCGTCCATCAGCAGCAGGGTCGGGCGGGCGGCGAGCGCCCGGGCGATCGCCACCCGCTGCTGCATGCCGCCCGAGAGCCGTCCGGGGCGCTGCCGGGCGACATCGGCGAGGCCCACAGCGGCGAGGGCCTCGTCGGTGCGCGCACGGCGTTCGGCGCGGTCGAGCGCGCGGGAGAGGCCGAAGTCGACGTTGCGCGCCACGCTCGCCCACGGCATCAGGGACCGCCCGTAGTCCTGGAACACGACGGCGAGCCCCTCCGGCACCCCGTCGACGACCTCGCCGCGCAGCCTCACCTCGCCGCGGTCGGGCCTGCGCAGGCCCGCGAGGCAGCGCAGGAGGGTCGACTTTCCGCACCCCGACGGCCCGAGCAGGCAGAGCACCTCGTCCGTCCCGACGGTGAGCGAGAGCCCGTCGAGCACCGTCGTCGTCCGCCCGCCGTCCCCGTAGGACACGGCCAGGTCGGTGACCTCCAGCATGGGCTTCACCACGCCAGCGCCCGCCGCTCGACGCCGAGCAGGGCCGCGTTCAGGCCGTAGCCCAGCACCCCCAGCAGGACGATCGCGGCCCACATCGCGGTGAAGTCGAACCCCCGCTGTGCGAGGACGAGCTGGTGGCCCAGGCCGTTCGTCGAGGCCACGAGCTCGGAGATCACCATGAGGATCAGCGCGAGAGCGAGGCTCACCCGCAGCCCCGCGAAGATGCGGGGTGCGGCCGCCGGGAGGATCACCTCCCGCACCCGCCGGAGACCGCCGACCCCGTAGACCTCGGCGGTGTCGATCTTCACGGGGTCGACCGCCGCGGCGCCGTCGGCGGTGTTGAGCAGCACCGGCCACAGGACGCCGAAGACGATCGTCGCGAGCTGCATCGGGGTGCCGGCGGCGAAGAGGATGAGGAAGACCGGGATCACCACCGGGGGCGGGATCGCGCGGGCGAAGGCCAGGAGCGGGGCGAGGTACTCGCTCGCGCGCCGGGAGCGGCCCAGGGCCAGGCCCAGGACGATCCCCACGACGGCGGCCAGCGCCCACCCGCCGAGGAGGCGCGCGAGGCTCGGCAGCACGTCGGCGACGGCGCCCTCGGTGAGGAAGAGCCGCGACGGCGGCCCGGAGAACCACGTCCGCCACCCGGACACCGCGATCGCCGACGGCGGCGGGAAGAACGCGCTGGGCGCGGCACGCGCGGCGATCTCCCACGCCACCACGGCGGCTGCGAACACGCACCAGCGCAGCAGGATCCGGCCGGTCACGCGACCTCGCTCCACGGCAGCCACCGCCGCCCGGCCGCGGTGAACGCCGCGTTGGCCGCGAGCCCGATCAGCCCGGCGACGACGGCTGCGGCCAGGACGAGGTCCATCCGTCCCCCTCCGGTCCCCGACTGCGAGATGAACTCGCCGATCCCGCGGCCGCCGCCCACGAGCAGCTCGGTGGAGACGACGAGGATCAGCGCGATCGCGGCGGACAGCCGCAGGCCGGTGAGGACGAACGGCGCGATCGAGGGCAGCACGATCTCGGTGAGGAGCCGCCGCCGGCCGACGCGGAACGCGGCCGCGGTCTCGCGCACCAGCGGGTCGACCTCCGCGACCGCGTAGACGGTGTTGAACAGGATCGGCCAGACCGCGGCGTAGACGGCCAGGGCGATCTTGCTGGTCGGCCCCTGCCCGACGAGCACCACTGCGAGGGGGATCAGCGCCACCGACGGGATCGGCCGCAGGAACTCCACGAGCGCCGCGGTGGCCGCGCGGACGCCGGGCACGCTGCCGAGCAGCAGGCCTGCCGGCAGCGCGATCAGCAGCGCGATCCCGAGGCTGATCGCCCAGGCCAGGACGGTGGCGACGACGTCGGCGAGGAACGCCGGGTCGCCGAGGATCTCCGCCAGCCGCGCCAGCACCACCGACGACGGCGGGAGGAACTCCGGCGCCACCAGCCCCGACCGGCCGAGGACCTCGCCGACGACGAGGAACCCGACCAGGCCCGCGAGCCCCCGGGCGACGGCGGTGCCGCGGCGGCCGATCGGCACGGGCAGCCGCACCTCAGCCCGGCCCGAGCATCGGCTGCACGTCGAACCGTCCCGGGGTCAGGGCGAACTGCTGCATCAGGTCGGCGACGCGCTGCAGACGGGTCGCGTCGAGCGACTGCGGGTAGGTCCCGATGGTGATCAGCGCCGCGGTCGACTGGTCGATCCGGATGTAGGTCGGGAGCACCTGTTCGACGTTGCGCCGGTCCGACGCCGCCTGCTGGCCCCGCGCCATGGCGCGCTGGAACGCCGCGACCGTGCGCGGGTTCTCCCGGGCGAAGGCCTCGGTGGTGCCGTAGCCCGCGATCGGGATGTCGGCGGTGGGACCGGACGCGGTGTCGAGGATCGGGACGGCACCGAGGCTGCGCGAGGCCGAGGTGATGAACGGTTCGACCATGGCGGCGGCGTCGACGCGCCCCGTGGCCAGCGCCGCCGCCATGTCCGGGAACGGGACCTCGACGAACTGCACGGAATTGGGGTCGACGCCGTTCGTCTGCAGGGCGGACCGGGCATTGAGCTCGACGATGTTACGGAACGTGTTCACCGCGACGCGACGCCCGGCGAGATCACGCGGGGTGCGCAGGACGCCGTCCGGGCGCGCGAGGATCAGGAATGTGTTCGCGTCCGCCTGATATCCGTCCGAGATCAGACGGAACTGCCCGACGCCCTGGCTCTGGGCCAGGAAGAACGAGACGTAGTTGCCGAATGCGACGTCCAGGCTCCCTCCGACCAGCCCCGGGGTCGACGCGGCCCCACCTTGCGCGGTGACCGGTTCGACGGTCAAGCCCTCCGCCTGGAAGAAGCCGCGCTGCTGCGCCAGGTAGAACGACGCCGTGTCGACGATGTTGAGCATCCCGACACGCAGTGTGGCGCGCTCCGGGCCACCTCCCGCAGATGCCTGGCCGCCGGAGTCGGACCCTCCGAGGGCGGAGCACCCGGCGAGCGCCAGGCTCAGCGAGATCATCAGTAGACGGACGAAGAATGATCGTCTCCGACTCGGCCGACAATTGGTTCGATTGCGCACGATCGACCTCCTTTCGGCCGATAGCGGCCGCGCCGCGAATCGACTCTTCGTCGTAATGAGGGAGCGCAAGCCACGATCGGGTGTCGTGTCACTCACGAACACGCTACCGTTCTTCCACAGAGTGTCAGCAATGGTCGCCGTTCGATGTGGGACACCCACCCACACATCGCAGCAGGCGGACGTGCATCGAGCGACGCGGTCGGGGGAGTCCGCGCTGACAGCCGGCGTGCCGTAACCCCGCCCGCCGGTCGCTCCGGCCGATGTGTGTCATCCCGACGATGGGGGTCGTCCGTGGGCGAGGACAGGACATCCGCGGGCGAGACGTCCGCGGACTCCCGGAGCCGACCGGCACCGTGGGCCCCCGGCCGCTGGCGGGTCCGCACCAAGGTCGTCGCCGTCGTCCTGGTCCCGCTGCTGCTGGCGCTGGTCCTGGCCACGGTCACCGTCGGCAACCAGCTCGCCGAGCGCAGCGCCCTGCAGCAGGTGGCCGCCGGCACCCGGCTCAGCGGGATGGTCGCGGGCCTCGTCGACGCCCTGCAGGTCGAGCGCAGCGAGGCCACGGCCTTCGTCGCCGCCGGCCGGCGCTCCGACCGCACGCCCCTCGACCTCGCCACCGACCGCGTCGACCGGGCCGTGGTGGGGCTGCGCGATGCCGCGCCGTCGGTGTCCGACCTCGACCCCGGCGTCCAGGACCGCTACGACGTCGCCGTCGCACGCCTCGACGGGCTCCAGCCCCTGCGCTCGGCCGCGGTCGCGACGCGGTTCCCCGCCCCGAGCGTGGTGACCGCGTACACGAGCCTCGTCGAGCCCCTGCTCGCCCTCGCCCGCGACGTCGCCGGCACGGCGGGCCAGACCGCCGTCGTGCGTCCGGCGACGAGCCTGGCGGCCCTGGGCCGTGCCAAGGAGCAGGCCGAGGTCCAGCACGCCCTGCTCCTGGTCGCGGCCTCCGGCGGGACGCTCCCGGCCGGCGACAGCGAGGCCCTGCGCGGCGCGGTCGCCGAGCAGGCCGCCGCGACCGCCGAGTTCGAGGCGGGGGCGTCGCCGGCGCAGGTCCAGGTCTTCGACGACACGGTGGCGGGCCCGGAGGTCGACCAGCGCATCCGCATCCTGCAGACCGCGCTGCTGCGCGACGCCGAGGGCCAGCCGGTGGGGGTCGACCCCGTCGCCTGGGACCGCGCCGCGGTCGCCACG
Source organism: Actinomycetospora sp. NBC_00405 (assembly GCF_036044095.1). Lineage (NCBI taxonomy): Bacteria > Bacillati > Actinomycetota > Actinomycetes > Pseudonocardiales > Pseudonocardiaceae > Actinomycetospora > Actinomycetospora sp. NBC_00405. The sequence goes on along the minus strand of NZ_CP107938.1, from coordinate 3,061,157 downwards.
CGGGAGGCGATGCGCACCGTCGAGACCGGCCTGTTCTCCGAGCTCGAGCGCACGGCCGACGCGCTGGTCTCCCGCGCCGGCACTGCCGCGCTGATCGTGGTCGTCGCGGTCGTCCTCGGCGTCCTGCTCGCCGTCCTGCTGGCGGCCCTGATCGCCGGCTCGTTGATCACTCCGCTGCGGCGCCTGCGCTACTCGGCGCTCGACGTGGCCGACCGCCGGCTGCCCGCGTCGATCCAGCGTCTCGAGGAGGGGAGCGACGACGAGGGGCACACCCCGTCCGACGTCGAGCCGGTCCCGATCGACACCGACGAGGAGGTCGGCGAGGTCGCCCGCGCGTTCGACACCGTCCACCGCGAGGCCGTGCGCCTGGCCGGCGAGCAGGCCCGGCTGCGCACCAACCTCAACGCGCTGTTCGTCAACCTCTCGCGGCGCTCCCAGGGCCTCGTGGAGCGCCAGCTGCTGCTCATCGACGCCCTCGAGGGCCGGGAGGAGGACCCGGACGTCCTCGCCGAGCTCTTCCAGCTCGACAACCTCGCCACCCGCATGCGTCGCAACGGCGAGAACCTCCTGGTCCTGGGCGGCTCGGCGCCGGCGCGGGGCGGCAGCGAGCCCGTGCCGGTGACCGACCTGGTCCGCGGGGCGGTCGGGGAGATCGAGGACTACACGCGCGTCGACGTGCGCCCGACGCCGGCCGTCCACCTCCGCGGGGGCCCCGCCGACGACCTCACCCACCTGCTCGCCGAGCTCCTGGACAACGCGACCACCTACTCGCCGCCCGGCTCCCCGGTGGTGGTCAGCGCCTCGCGGGCCCCCGACGGCGGCCTGGTCGTCGAGGTCGCCGACCAGGGGCTGGGCATGGACGACGACGAGCTCGCCGACGCGAACACCCGCCTGGAGCGCCCCGTGCTCCTCGACAGCTCTGTGCCGCGCCAGATGGGCCTGTTCGTGGTCGGTGCGCTCGCCCGCCGGCACGACATCGTCGCCCGTCTGCTCCCCGGCGACGACGGGGGCATCGTGGCGAGCGTGCAGGTGCCCGCCGCGCTCCTCGTCCACCCGGTCCGGGCGGAGCCGGACCCGGTCATCCCCGAGCCGCGGCCCGTGCGGCGCGAGGAGCCGCGCGAGGCGCCCGACGGCGACCCGCTGACCGACCGTCTCCCCGTCGTCGGTGAGGGCGACGGACCCGCCGAGAGCCCGATCTTCGAGGAGATGGTCTCGGCCTGGTTCTCCGAGACGTCCCCCGAGACCTCACCCGAGACAGGTGCGCCGGCTCCGCGGACGTCCACGGAGGACGCCGACGACGGGGCGCCGGCGTGGCGCTCGACCGCCGACGAGGGCTGGCGGGCCGTCGCCGCACGGACCGCGGGGACGACGGGGACCCCGCGTGAGCAGACCGGGGCCGGACTGCCCCGGCGCCGGCGGGGCGCGGAGCTCGTCCCGGGTGGCGCCACGTCCGCACCGGAGGACGTGCCCACGCCCCGTCGCGCCGTCGACGCCGAGGCCCTGCGCGGGCGGATGGGCTCGTTCCAGGACGGCATGCGGCGGGGGCGCCGCGAGGTCGACACCGACTCGTTCGAGCGGGTCGACGGCGAGACCGGACGCGAGATCGACCCGAGCTCCGAGCACGACACCATCGAGGCCTTCGACGCCGGGGCCGGCGCCGCCGCAGGCCCGGGGCACCACGACCCGGGAGGTCGATGACATGACCGGGACCCCTCCGACGCACCGCTTCGCCTGGCTCGTCGACGACTTCGTCGGGCGCGTCCCCGGCGTCGCCCACGCGGTGGTCGTCTCCGTTGACGGTCTGCTGCTGACCCGGTCCCGGCACCTGCCCGACGAGCGGGCGGACCAGCTGGCCGCGATCGCGTCGGGCCTCGTGAGCCTGGCCGGCGGGGCGGCGCGCTGCTTCGACGCCGGCGACGTCGTCCAGACCGTCGTGGAGATGGATCACGGCGTGGTCCTGCTCATGGCGATCCGGGACGGCTCGAGCCTCGTCTGCCTGGCCACCTCGGACTGCGACCGCGGCCTGGTCGGCTACGAGATGACGCTCCTCGCCGACCGGGTGGGGAAGGCCCTCACCCCCGCGGTGCGTCGCGAGCTGCGCACCGCGCGGGCCACATGACGTCCGGCGCCGGACCGCAGCGCTCGCCGCGCGTCCGGCCGTACACGATGACCCGCGGACGCACGCGGACCGGCGCGGCGCTCGCCGTCGAGACGCTGGTCGAGACGGCCACGGGCGCCGAGTCCCGGGGCGTGCCCCAGGAGCAGCAGGCCATCTGCCGGCTGTGCGTCCGCCCGATCTCGGTGGCCGAGGTGTCGGCCCGGGTCGCGCTGCCCCTCGGCGTCGTGCGGGTGCTCCTCGACGACATGGCCGGCGACGGTCTCGTCGTGCTGCACGTCCCCGCCACGGACCGCCCGGACCTGGCGCTGATGGAGAGGGTGCTCGATGGCCTCCAACGTCTCTGACGACCGGGCGTCGCCGGCGCCCGCGAAGATCGTCGTCGCCGGGGGGTTCGGGGTCGGGAAGACCACGTTCGTCGGCGCGGTTTCGGAGATCGACCCGCTGGTCACCGAGGCGGTGATGACGGAGGCGGGCGCCGGGGTCGACGACCTGTCGCTGACCCTCGGGAAGACGACGACGACCGTCGCCATGGACTTCGGGCGGATCTCGCTGCCCTCGGACCTCATCCTCTACCTGTTCGGCACGCCCGGGCAGGAGCGGTTCTGGTTCATGTGGGACGACCTCGTCCGCGGGGCGATCGGGGCCGTGGTGCTCGCCGATACCCGCCGCCTCGACGCGTGCTTTGCGGCGATCGACTTCTTCGAGGCCCGCGGGCTGCCCTACGTCGTCGGCGTCAACGAGTTCGACGGCGCCCGCCGGCACGACCTCGACGACGTCCGCGAGGCGATGGAGCTCCCGCCGGGCACGCCGTTGCGGTACTGCGACGCGCGCCGGCGCGAGTCGACGGTCGAGATGCTGGTCGTGCTGGTCCGGCACGCGATGGCGCGCGTGCCGTGAGCGGGCCCAGCGGCGTGGGCGGGCGTGACCCGTGCGCGTGACCACCCGACCCGTCGGGCGCCCCCGGCCGGCCACCGTCGCGGTCGTGGTCGGCGACCTGGCGATCGCCCTGGCCCTCGTCGTCGCGAGCGTCACGCTCGCGCCCGGACGGCAGGCACCGTCCCCCGATCCCCCGGCCGTGAGCCACGACCAGGGACACGCGACGCCGGTCGCGCCGCCGTACCCGTCGACAGGGGGAGGTCCCGATGGACGTCGCACGGGATGATCTCGAGCTCGAGCTGCTGGTCGCCCGCATGGACCGCCGGGAGCTCGATCTCCGATCCGATCGGTCCGCCGACGAGGAGTGGGACCGGCCCCGTCAGCAGCGCTTGATCGACACGATCCTGCGCGGGTGGTGCGTCCCGCCGGTCCATCTGGGCGACGCCGGGCCCGCTGAGCCCGAGGTCGTGCTCGACGGCGGCCAGCGGCTGCACACGATCGCGCAGTTCCTGCGCGACGAGCTGGCCTGCCCGGACGGGCTGCGGTTCAGCGAGCTGCCGGTCGAGGTGCGACGACGGGTGCGGCGCTTCCGGCTGCCGGTCGTCACGCTCTCGGGCTACCACGCCGCGGAGCTCGCCGAGCTGTTCGACCGGCTGCACGAGCCGTCGCGGGCGGTCGTGCCCGCCGTGCCCGCGCCGTCCACCGAGCCCGCGCCCGGGACGCACCGGGCCCCCGGCTCGTCCGAGCCGATCTTCGATCAGGTCTCCGCCTGGTTCGCCGACCTCTCCGACTTCTGGGGCCTCTCGACGTTCGACGACCGGTCGTGGTTATCGAGCTGGTCATCACCCGCCGACGCCGGTCACGACGCCGCCCGCGCGGCGGTGGACCCGCCCGACGCCGGTGTCACCGACGCCGGCCTCCCGCAGCGGGAGCCCCTCGCCCAGCTCGCCCCCGGGGCGGTCGGTACGCCGGGGGCCTCGGATCCCCGGTCCGACGCCCCGTCCGGCCCGGCTCCAGAGGACGTCGGCGACCGGCTCGCGAGCTACTGGGACGGCGTCGCCGAGGGCCGCGGGGACCGCCGCGGCGACGCCGTCCCGGAGCCGATCCGCCACTCGATCTTCGACGACCACCGGTGAGCACCGGATTCTCGGGGTGGCGCCCCGACGCGACGTCCGGCCGCACGGGCCGACCCTCGTGCCCATGACGACCACCGAGGCGGTCAGCGCGCCGCCGGACTTCCTCGCGTTCCTCGACCGCGTCGCCGCGGCGCTCGATGCGATCGTCGCCGGCGACCCGGCGCCCTACGCCGCGCTCTGGGCCGACATCGACGACGTGACCCTCTTCGGCGCCTGGGGCCCGATCGAGCAGGGCCACGAGCGGGTCACCCGCACGTTCACGTGGGTGGCCTCCCGCTTCCGTGACGGCGTGATGGAGCCGCCCGAGTACACCGTGGTCGCGGTCAGCGGCGACCTCGGCCTCACGGTCGGTGTCGAGCGCGGCGTCGTGCGGGTGGACGGGGGCGCGCCACAGCCGATGACGCTGCGGGTCACGCACGGGTTCCGGCGCCTCGACGGTCGCTGGTGGCTCACCCACCGGCACGCCGACTATCCGCCGGCCGACCAGCGCGGTTAGGGCAGGCGCGCGGCGAGCTCGTCGCGCCCGGTCACGCCGAGCTTGCGGTACGCGTGCCCGAGGTGGGTCTCGACGGTCTTGGTGGTGACGAACAGGGCCTGGGCCACGTCGCGGTTCGACAGCCCGTCGGCCGCGAGCTCGGCCACCCGCCGCTCGCTGGCGGTCAGCGCGTCGGCCCCGCTCACGGCCATCCGCCGCGGCCGGGCGCCTGCGGCGCGCAGCTCCTCGCCGGCGCGCTCGACGAGGGCGTCGGCGCCGCAGCGCCGGGCGAGGTCCTGGCCGGCGGCGAGCTCCGTGCGCGCCTCGACGCGGTGGTTGGCACGGCGCAGGGCGGCGCCCAGGTCGACCCGCGTGCGGGCGAGCTCGAGGCGCGCCGGCGTGGGCTCGAGCAGCACCACCGCCTCGCGCAGCGGCGCGGTCGTCCCGCTCACGAGGCCGCGGACCCGCAGGGCGATGCCGAGCGCGCGCGGGGCGGCGAAGCGGCGCGCGACGCGGACGGCCTCCTCGGCGGCGGCGACCGCCTCCGCCTCGCGGCCGAGGCGGTGCAGGGCCGAGGCCACGCCCGCCTGCCAGGGCAGCACACCGGGGTGGTGGATGCCGCGGTGGGCGAGGCGCTCGCCGCACGCGACGAAGTCGTCGACGGCCTCGGCCGCGCGCCCCAGCGCCAGGTGCACCCGCCCGCGCGCGGCGAGCAGGTACGCCGTGCTGCCGCGCACCCCGCTCGCCGCGAGGGCCTCCTGCGCCTCGGCGGCCAGGCCCCGCTCGACGAGCACGATCAGCAGCCAGGCGACGGTGTAGCGGCGCGCGGAGTGCGCCTCGTGCTCGACGGCGAGCGCGTCGGCGAGGCGCGCGTCGGCCTCCGCCTCGACGAGCTCGCCCTGCAGGTACCGGGTCTGGGCGCGCAGAACGGACGCCGCGATGAAGTCGTAGCTCGACCCGCGACGCCGCGCGCCGGCGAGGATCGACTCGGCGCACGCCCGGACCGGGGCGAGGTGGTCGATCGCCACCAGCACCATCGTCGCCGGCAGGATCACCCCCGGGTCCGGGGTGTGCTCGCGCAGCGTCGCGGCCAGCGCCTCGTGGGCGAGGTCGACGGCGCTCGCGTCCGTGTCGGTCTGCAGCGCCTCGAGGGCCGTGGTCGCGAGCAGGGCGGGGCCACCGCGGCGGGGGAGGCGCCCGTCGCGGCGCAGCGTGCGCGTGAGCTCGGCGGCCGCGGCACGGCGCGCGGGGTCCCGGCGGGCGAGCCCGACGGTCGCGGCGGCCAGCTCGGTGGCCAGGTCGCTGCCGTCGTCGACCCCGGCCCGGGCCTCGTCGAGCACGGCCAGCGCGCGCTCGAACGCCAGGGTGACGCTCAGGGCGTGGGCGAGCTCCAGGGCGATCAGCCCGCGCCGGTGCGGGTGCACGGCGGCGGCGAAGGCCTCTTCGAGCAGCGCCACGCCCTCGCGGTAGGACACCTGGGCGGTCGCGGCCCCGAGCTCGTGCAGCACCGCAGCCCGCTCCGGGGCCGGCGGGGGCTCGGCGACGGCGCGCCGCAGGTAGGTCATGGCGGTCTCGGGGACACCCTTCGCGAGCGCGGCACGCCCCGCGTCCCGCAGCCGGGCGACCACGGCGGGATTGCCGAGCGCCTCGGTGTGCAGCAGGTGCGCGGCCACGAGCTCGGCCCCGGCGCCGTCGGCGGCCAGGGCGTCCGCCGCGCGGCGGTGCCCGCGGTGGCGCTCGGCGGAGTCGGTGCCGTCCGCCACGGCCTGCGCGAACAGGGAGTGCGCGAACGTCAGGGGGCGGCCCGGGTGCAGCAGCTGCGCCCCGACCAGGGTCTGTGCCCCCCGGGCGACGACGGCCGGGTCGAGCCCGCTCACGGCCACGACGTGGCGCAGCTCGGCGCGGCCGTCGAGCAGCGCGACGGCCCGCGCGACCGTCGCGGCCTCGGTGCCGGCCTCGCGCAGCCGGCGCGCCACGAACGTCGCCACCACGGCAGGCGCGAGCGCCGCGACCGTCTCGGCACCCGCCCGGTCCGCGTCGCCGCCGGCTTCGGCGACGGCCGCGAGCAGGGCGTGGACCAGCAGCGGGTTGCCGCCCGTCACCTCGTGGCACGCGGCGGTGAAGGACGGGTCCGGCGACACGGGGAACCGGCACCGGACCAGCGCCTCTATCCCGTCGCGGCTCAGGGGTGCCGGGCGCAGGACGGCAGTCGACTCGGCGTCGCGCAGGGCGTCGACCAGCGGCGACGCGGTGTGCACGGCGGGCGGCTGGGCGCCCAGCACGATCGCCACCCCGAGCTCGGACACCCGGCGCGCGAGGTAGGCGATCGCCCGCAGCGAGGCCGCGTCCGCGACGTGCGCGTCGTCCACGACCAGCAGCACCGGCCCGGCGTCGGCGAGGTTCGCGGTGAGCCAGTAGAGCCCGTGCAGGGCGCTGCCGGCGTCGGTGTCGCCGTCCGGCCCGCCGCCCGACGCGGTCGCGGGCCCGGAGGAGACCACCGGGGCGGCGAGGCGGGCGGCGCCGGCGAGCAGCCCGGGCCGGCGGGCCACGAGCCCCTCGAACAGGCCGCGGACCACGCCGAACGCGAAGTCGCGCTCGAGGCGGGCGGCGCGGGCCGCGAGGACGGTCATGCCGAGGGCGGCGGCGCGCTCGCGGGCGGCGTCGAGCAACCGGGTCTTGCCGATGCCGGCGGGGCCCTCCACCCAGACCACGCCGCCGCGCTCCGAGGCCGCCGCACGCAGGACGTCCGAGAGCACGGCCAGCTCCTGGGCGCGCTCGAGGACGCCCTCTCCCGTCCTCGTCGCCGCGCGCGTCATGGGCGACTCCGTCGCAGTCATCGGCCACCGCCGTCCCCCGGGAGAACGACGCTAGGGGCCCCCGCGACCGGCCACCATCGGGAGATCTGACTAATCGGGTCGGCCAATCCTCGGGGTCCCACCCCGACGCCCGTGGCAGCCGGGGCCCGGTCTGCTGGACGGGACCGCCGGCCCGACCCGCCCCGGAGGCCCCGATGACGGCGCCGCACCGCACCCCGACCGCCGACCGCGCCGCGCGCGTCCACCACAGCCGGTGGCCCGCCGTCGAGGTGCCCGACGTCGGCGTACCCGAGTACCTGCTCGACCACCCGGCGGCCCGCGCCGACGCGCCGGCGGTGATCGACGGCCCGTCGGGCCGCGCGCTGACCTACGGCGACCTGCGCCGCGACGTGCACCGGTGCGCACGGGGTCTGGCCCGTCGCGGGTTCGTCCGCGGGGACGTGCTCGCGATCGTCGCGCCGAACGTGCCCGAGTGGCTCGTCGGCGCCTTCGGGGCGATGAGCGCCGGCGGGGTCGTCTCCGGCATCAACCCGCTCTCCACGCCCGAGGAGATCGCCGCCCAGCTCCGCGACGGCGGCGCCCGGTGGCTGCTCACGATCCCGCCGTTCCTGCCGCTGGTCCGCGCGGCGCGGGCGCTGGGGGACCGGCCCGTCGAGATCGTCGTGCTCGGCGACCCGGACGGCGAGACGGCGTGGGCCGACGTCCACGCCGCGGGCGCCGAGGGCCCGGGGATGCCGGGTGCGCTGATCGACCCGCGGCGCGACCTCGCCCTGCTGCCCTACTCGTCGGGGACGACAGGGCTGGCCAAGGGCGTGATGCTCACCCACCGGGCAATCGTCACTAACGTCGCGCAGATGCAGGTCGCGCTCGCGCAGACCGCCGACGACCGGGCGATGGCCGTCGCGCCGTTCTTCCACGCCGTCGGGCTCAACGTCGTCGCGGGCGTGACCCTGCGGACGGGCGGCACGATCGTGACGCTGCCCCGCTTCGACCTCGAGGCCTATCTCGGGCTCATCGAGACCCACCGGCTCACGATCTCGGTGGTGGTGCCGCCGATCGTGCTGGCGATGGCGCGCCACCCGGCGGTGGACCGCTTCGACCTGTCCTCCCTGCGCCTCGTCGGTTGCGGCGCCGCGCCGCTGTCGGCCGACCTCCAGCAGGAGTGCGCGGCCCGCGTCGGTGCCCCGGTCGGTCAGGGCTACGGGATGACCGAGGCCGTCGCGGCGATCACGCTGGTCGACACGGCCGCGCCGATCCCGCCCGGGTCGTGCGGGGTCCTGCTGCCGGGCGTGGAGGCCCGGATCGTCGACGTCATGACGGGCGAGGACCTGCCCGTCGACGGGACCGGCGAGCTCTGGGCCCGGGGCCCGCAGCTGATGACCGGCTACCTCGGCAACCCCGCGGCCACCGCCGCGACGGTCGACGCCGACGGCTGGCTGCGCACCGGCGACCTCGCCCGCATCGACGGCGCCGGGAACGTGTTCGTGGAGGACCGGCTCAAGGAGCTCATCAAGGTCAAGGGCCTGCAGGTCGCCCCGGCCGAGGTCGAGGCCGTGCTGCGGACCCACCCCGCGGTGGCGGACGCCGCCGTGATCCCGATCCCCGACGAGCGGGCCGGCGAGCGCCCCAAGGCGGTGGTGGTGGCGGCCGGCGGGGCCTCCGCCGCGGAGATCCTCGCCCACGTCGCGGCCCGCGTGGCGGCGTACAAGTGCCCGCGCGAGCTCGCCTTCGTCGACGTGATCCCCACCTCGCCGTCGGGCAAGATCCTGCGACGGCTGCTCGTCGCGCAGGAGCGCGCCGGGGCGCTCACCGCCGCCGCACCGTCGTCGACGGCCCCGGCTGCCACCCCTCCGGCCCCGACCGCCCCGGCCGAACCCGTGAGTGCGCCGTGAGCACCACCGGCTACGCCCTGCGCCTGTCCGACGACGAGCTCGCGCGCTACCGGATGATGGCCGTGCGGGCCCGCGAGCGGGAGGCGGACCTGTGGGACCTCGCGGGCCTGCGCCCCGGCGCCCGCGCCGTGGACGTCGGGTGCGGGCCCGGCGCGGTGCTCACGCTGCTCGCGGAGGCCGTGGCGCCCGCAGGCCGGGTCGTCGGCGTGGACGCCGATCCCGAGGCGGTGGCGACGGCCCGTGCCGGCCTGGACGCGGCGGGCGCCGTCGGCGCCGAGGTGCGGCAGGCGCGCGCCGAGGCCACGGGCCTGCCCGAGGGCGCGTTCGACGTCGCGGTCCTGCGCCACGTCCTGGCCCACAACGGCGGCGGCGAGCAGGCGATCGTCGACCACCTCGCCCGTCTCGTGCGCCCCGGCGGGCACGTCTACCTGCTCGACGTCGACGCCCTGAGCGCCAGCGTCGCGCCGGCTCCGCCCGACGCCGACGACCTGGTCGAGCGCTACCGGCGCTGGCACGCCGACCAGGGCAACGATCTGCGGGTGGGCCGGCGACTGGCCACGCTGGCGCGCGCGGCCGGCCTCGAGGTGCGTGAGTTCCGCGGCTGGTTCGAGATCGGGGCGGTCCCGCCGGGTGTGCGCGGCCCGGCGTGGGCGGCGCGGGAGGCCCTCGTCGCCGCCGGGCTCGCGGGCCCCGACGACCTCGCCCGCTGGGAGGCCGCCCACGCGACGATGGACGGCTGGGAGCCGCGTCCGGAGTACATGCTCGCGACGTTCGCGGCCGTCGCGCGCCGGCCGGAGGGCGCCTAGATCTCGGCCCCGTCCCGGGCGCTGCGCCGCGCCGCCACCCCCAGGCGCACCGCGTAGATCACCGCGCTGCCCAGGAAGAGGATCGCGGTGATCAGCAGCCAGTTGTCGAAGATGCCGGCCGTGCTCAGGCCGGACGTGAACCGCAGCGCGTCCTCGCCGCGACCGGTGATCGTCGGCAGGTAGATGAGGAAGAGGACGGCCGAGCCCAGCGCCGGCACCCGGATGTGGTTGATCGCCGGGACGCGCGGGGGGCGCTCGGGGCCGTAGCGGCGCCGCGCCCACCGGCTGATCGTCAGCGGCTGGTCGGCGAGGGCGTAGAGGGGGTAGAGCACGAGGTCGTGGGCGATCACGGCGCCGAGGAACCAGATCGCGAGCCAGATCGCGCTCGGGTCGGTGTACACCAGCGACACCACGTACCCGGAGAGGGCGAAGCACCCGAGCACCGAGAGCAGGTGCAGGGGGTTCTCGCCGTAGAAGCGGCGCCAGGACCGCAGGAACGTCGCCATCAGCCGGTCCCCGGACGGAAGTCGATCGACGAGACCCACTTGGTGTTGTGCACCCCGGGGAGCGCCGGGACGATCACCCGGGCCGGGAAGCCGTGGTCGGGGGCGAGGTCGACGGTCTCCTCGCCGGGGTTGCCGACACGCAGGGCGAGCAGCGAGTCCGGGTTGAGGACCTGGTTGTTCTGCAGTGTGGCGCGGGCGAAGGCGCCGCTGGTCTCGACGGACTGGACGAACGCGTTCGCCGGGTCGGGGACGCCCGCGAGGGCGGCGAGGTCACGGAGGCGGACGCCCGTCCACGTGCGGTACACCGACCAGCCCTCGACGCACGCGATCGGCAGGGTCGCGGTGTGCAACGCCATGCCGAGCAGCTGGTCGCGGGTCAGCGAGACCTCGGTCGCCCCGCCGCGCAGGGTCAGACGCCAGTCCGCACCGAGCCGCGCCGGGTCGATCCCGGAGCCCGCGAGCGTGCGGTTGATCTGGAAGTCGTTCGGGCCGGTGCCGTAGGACTGCCCGCGCGGGGAGAGCAGCGCGAGCGGACGCAGGGGATCCCACGTCTGGCCGACGCTCAGCACCGCGACCAGCGCGCTGCCGCCGCCGACCATCGCGAGCAGGCCGCGACGGCTCAGGGTCGGCCGGTTCGGGGCGAGCGGGGCGAGCTCCGCCTGGTCCATCGGCTCGGGCTCGGTCTCGGCGACCCCGTCGTTGAGCCAGCGTCCGAAGGCGCCGCTCCCGTCCGGACCCGCGCGCAGGGCCCGGACCATCGTCGGGACCTTCAGCACGACGTGGCTGACGAAGCCGGCGATGAACACCCACGCGCCGTAGTAGTGCGCGAGGTAGAAGCTGAAGCCGAACGAGTAGTCGTACTGGGTGTTCATCAGCCCGGTGACGAACTCGAACAGGATGCCGCCGACCAGGGCCAGCAGCGAGATCCGTTCGAGCAGTCCGCCGAGGCTGCGGACCGGGGGCCAGACGAACAGCTTCGGCACCACCGACCAGAGCTTGGCGAGCACGATCGGCGTCAGGATCATCCCGAGCGTCACGTGCAGGCCCTGGGTGAGCCGGTAGAGCCAGGACGGGTTCGACGGCCAGTCGAAGTACGGCAGGTGCAGGTAGCCGACGTCGGCGGGGATCGCCTGGCCGAACTGCGGTCCGTAGGCGATGTAGGAGAGCAGTCCCGTGACGATCACGATCGGCAGGCCGACGAGGAGGACCGCGCCGAACACCGAGGTCAGCCACGTCCCGCGCAGCGGACTGCGCCACGTCCTCGGGTCGGCCGGCGGGGGCACCGGGATCCGGGCCAGGGCGCGGAAGAGCGACCTCGGGAAGCCGTACTCGGGCTCGACGGCCACGCGTGGCGGCGGACCGGACCCGGTCTCGGGGGGATCCGTGGGGCGCACGGTCGTCATGACGGGACCCTAGCGCAGACTGTACCTATCGGTACAATCTCGTCCGTGGGGACGAGGACGGGTCGATGAGCCTCGACGCGGCGCACGGTCCCCCGACGGCGCGGGGTCGACGGACCCGGGAGGCGATCGTCGACGCGGCGGCCGACCTGATGCACGAGCGGGGGATCGCCGCCACCGGCGTCGGCGACGTGCTGAAGGTCAGTGGCACCGGGAAGTCGCAGCTCTACCACTACTTCGACGGCAAGTCCGACCTCGTGCTGGCCGTGATCGACCGGCAGCTCGAACGGGTGCTCGCCGCGCAGCCCGCGCTCGACCCCGCCACACTCGACCAGGCCGCGCGGGAGGACGACGTCCACGCCTGGGCGGCGTCGCTCCTCGAGCTGCACCGGGACGGCGGCGGGCCGTTCGCCTGCCCCCTGGGGGTCTTCAGCGGCCAGGTCGACGCCGAGCCACGGTGGCGCGAGTACCAGGCTGCCGCCTTCCGGCAGTGGCAGGAGCGCATCACGGCGCTGCTCGCGCGCGGGCAGGCGCAGGGGGTCGTCGACCCCGCCCGCGACGCCGGCGAGATGGCCGTGGCCGTCCTCGCCGCCGTGCAGGGCGGACTGATGCTCGCCCGGCTCCACCGCGACCTCCAGGTCCTCTCCCTCGCGCTCGGCGCGGCCGTCGACCACGTCCGTCCGCGGCCGGTGTGATCCCACCTCGACCGCCGTTACGTGGGTGTCCGCCGGAGAACGGGTATCGGTTCGGAGGACCAGTACATCGTCAGAGACCCAGGGAGCCCGTGTGGCGGACAACGCGTACAGCAAGACCGAGATCGTCGGCAGCTCGGCGGAGGGCGTCGACGAGGCCATCCGCGGCGCCATCCGTCGTGCCTCCTCGACGCTGCGTCAGGTCGAGTGGTTCGAGGTCGTCGAGATTCGTGGTCACGTGCAGGACGGCGAGGTCGGGCACTTCCAGGTGACGCTGAAGGTCGGCTTCGCCCTCGAGGACACCAAGTCCTGATCGTGCGGCGGGGTGGCGCCGCCCGTCGCCGCCATCCCGCCGACCCCCAACTCGTTAGGTAAGCTCAGGACCGTGGTGTGGGACGGCGAGACCCCGTGAGCGAGGTCGACACCACCCACACCGACCGCCGGACCGGCGCCATGTTCGCGGCGCTGCGCGTCCGCAACTACCGGCTCTTCGCCTCGGGCCAGGTCGTCTCGCTCGTCGGCACCTGGATGCAGCGGGTGGCCCAGGACTGGCTCGTCCTCGAGCTCTCCGGCGGCAGCCCCGTCGCCCTCGGCGTCGCCGCGGCCCTGCAGTTCGGGCCGACGCTGCTGCTCTCGCTCTGGGGCGGCGCCATCGCCGACCGCTACGACAAGCGCCGCCTGCTCATGGGCCTGCAGGTCGGCATGGGTGCGTGCGCGCTCGTGCTCGGCGTGCTCGACGTCGGCGGCCTGGTGACGCTCACCCAGGTCTACGTGCTGTGCGTGCTCCTCGGCTGCATCTCCGCGCTCGACGGGCCCGTGCGCCAGTCGTTCGCCGGCGAGATGGTCGGGTCGGGCGCGCTCGCCAACGCCGTCGCCCTGAACTCGATGACGTTCAACACCGCGCGCGTCGTCGGCCCGGCGGTCGCGGGCCTGCTCGTCGCCACGGTCGGCACCGGGTGGGTGTTCCTGCTCAACGCGATCACCTTCGTCGCGGTGCTCACCGGGCTCGCCCTCATGCGCCCGGCCGAGATGTTCGCCTACGCCCGCGCGCCCCGGGAGCGCGGCGCCGTGCTCTCGGGCCTGCGCGAGGTCCGGCGTCACCCCGACGTCGTGCTGCTCCTGGTGATCGTCTTCTTCGTGTCGACGCTCGGCATCAACTTCTTCGTGACGCTCGCGATCGTCGCCCGCAACGTCTTCGGCCGCGGCGCGGAGTCCTACGGCCTGCTGACCTCGGCCCTGGCCGTCGGCTGCCTGCTCGGGGCGTTCCACGCCGCGCGCCGCGTCGGCAGGCCCCGCCTGCGCACCGTCCTGCTGGCCGCCGCGGTCTTCGGCGTCTGCGAGGCCGCCGCCGGGCTGATGCCGAGCTACCTGGGCGTGGCGCTGCTGCTGATCCCCACCGGTGCGGCCCAGCTGCTGTTCACCAGCGCCGCCAACGCCGCGATCCAGCTGGGGGTCGACGAGTCCGTGCGCGGGCGGGTCATGGGCCTCTGGATGCTCGTGCTCCTCGGCGGCACCCCGGTGGGCGGTCCCGCGCTGGGCTGGCTCGCCGAGGAGTTCGGCGGCCGCGCGCCCCTGGTGCTCGGCGGGGTGGCGTCGGTGCTGGCCGCGGTGATCGCCGGGCTGTGGGTCGTCTGGCGGCGGACGAGGACCCCCGCCGCCGTGGCCGCCTAGGCGTCATGGCCCTGCGTGCCGCCACGCCTGCGGTGGCCGCCGTGATGGCGGCGGAACCGGCGCACGAAGTAGCCCGGGTCCCGGTACCCGACCCGGTGGGCGATCGCGGCGACCGTGAGGTCGTCGGACGTCAGGAGGCGGCGGGCCTCGCGCAATCCGCCGCTCGGTGAGCCACTGGCCCACGGTGCGGCCGGTGTGACGCCCGACGAGGGTCGTCAGGTGACCGGGCGTCAGGCCCACCTCGCGGGCGACGTCGGCCGGCGTGATCGGCTCGGCGAACCGGCGCTCGAGCACGTCGAACACCGCCGCGAGCACCGGACGGTCGGCCGGCGCGCCCGCCGGAGAACGGCGCCAGCAGCGGGTGGGCGCGCCACGACACCAGCGGCGCGGCCCCGCCCGGTTCCACCGCGTCCGCCGGGAAGAACACCGCCCACACGAGGCCGGTCGTCGTGTCCTCCGGTGGCGCGACGACCGCACCGGGCGCGATCACCACGACGTCGCCGTCCTCGAGCTCCCAGACCCGGTCGTCGACGGCATCGGACCCCGGCCGCGCTCGACGTGGAGCAGCACGAAGAAATCGTGGGCGTGGGTCCCACCGACCACCGCCGCGCGCCGGGCCGTCGCGTCGGACCAGCGCTCCACCGCCACCGGCGGGGCGCCGGGACCCGGGGGAGGCCCACGAGGGGAACCGAGGATCGTCCCGTCCCGCCCATGCTTCGTCCCTTGTCCGCAGGTGGGGTGCGCTCGCAGGGTGGAGGGGTCCCCGGAAGACCGTCCTCATGCCCCTGACGGAGGCCATCGTGTCCCAGTCCGCGCCCGCCGGCGAGCGCCCGTTCCTGCCGGCGATGGGCTTCGGCGCGCCCGCCGCCACCTACGACGTGTTCACCCGCGTCCTGGGGGCGCGCGCCATCCACTGGCAGCTCGTCGCGCAGGCCGGGGTCGCGCCCGGGCAGACGGTGCTGGAGCTCGGCACGGGCACCGGCGAGGTGCTGCTGCTGGCCGCCCGCGTCGCGCCCGGCGCGACGCTCGTCGGCCTCGACCCCGACCCGGCGGTGCTCGACCTGGCCCGCCGCAAGGCCGGACGGCACGGCGTCGCCCTGCGCCTGGAGCGCGGCTACGCCGACCAGCTCCCGTACGCCGACGGCTCCGTCGACCGGGTGCTCTCCTCGTTCATGTTCCACCACCTGCCGCCGGAGGAGCAGCGGGCGATGCTCGCGGAGGCCCGGCGGGTGCTGGCGCCCGGCGGGAGCCTGCACCTCGTCGACCCCGACGGCACCGACCCCGGGATCCTGGGCTGGTTCGCGCGCCACGACCACGGCGAGGGCCACGGGCACGGGCACGGTCAGGGCCACGGGCACGGGCACGGCTCGCCTCACCTCACCGGCGCCGACGACGTCGCGACGATGCTGCGCGACGCCGGCTTCACCGAGGTGGACGCCGTGGCCCGCCGGACCCGCACCTTCGGCCGGGTGGTGTTCCACCGAGCCGTGGCCCCCGGCTAGATCCCCGGCCAGGTGTGCACGGGCTCGTTGGCCTCCATGCCCTCGAGGTAGACGCGCATCATGTGCCGGATCGCGGTCGGGCGGTCGGCGCCGCGGCGCTCGGCCTCGCTCACGGCCCGGATCTGCCAGGCGGCGCCCGTGCACCGGCGCACGCAGCGCTGCTCGATCACCGACAGGTAGCGATCCGCCTCCGACCCGTCGACACCCCAGGCCGCGAGGCCCTCCCGCGCCAGCGGCAGCATGCGGCGCAGCGCGAGCTCGTCGGCCCGGACGGTGCCGAGCCCGGGCCAGTACAGCGCGGCGTCGATCCCGTGCCGCGCGCCGGCGGTGAAGTTCGCCTCGGCGGCGTCGAAGGACATCTGCTGCCACGGCGGGCGGTCGGACTCCGCGAGCGCGCGGATGAGCCCGTAGAAGAACATCGCGTTGGCGACGGCGTCGACCGCCGTGGGGCCTGCGGGCAGCACGCGGTTCTCCAGCCGCAGGTGCGCGACGCCGTCGGCGACGTCGTACACCGGCCGGTTCCAGCGCCACACCGTGCCGTTGTGCAGCCGCAGCTCGTGCAGGCTCGGCGCGCGCCCGGCCTCGAGCTCGGAGAACGGGTCCTCGTCCTCGGCGAGCGGGAGCAGCGCGCCGAAGTAGCGGACGTTCTCCTCGAAGAGGTCGTAGGCCGACTGGGCCCAGCGGTCGCCGAACCACACGCGGGGCCGCACGCCCTGGTTGCGCAGCTCCACGGGCCGGGTGTCGACGGCCTGGGTGAACAGCGGCACCCGCGTCTCGGCCCAGAGCCGGCGGCCGAGCAGGAAAGGGGAGTTCGCCGCGAGCGCCACCTGCAGGCCGGCGACGGCCTGCGCGGCGTTCCAGTACGCGGGGAAGGTCTCGGGGGTCAGCTGGAGGTGCAGCTGCAGCGACGTGCAGGCCGCCTCGGGCGCGATCGAGTCGACGTCGAGCACGAGGTGCTCGGCGGGCGAGCCGTCCGCCGGCCCGCCCCGGGCCGCGGGGGGCTCGGTGATGTCGAGGCGGAACGGCTCGCCGCGCGCGGTGAGCATCTGGCGGTTGAGCAGCGCGTAGCGCGGGTCCTCGGTGAGCTGGTCGGACGCGAGGTGCTCGGCGCCGAGCGTGGGCAGGATGCCGATCGTCACGGCGCTCGCGCCGACGCCGCGGGCGCACTCCCCGGCGCTCGACACCGCGTCGAGCATGTCCTTCTCGAGATCACGGGCGGTGGCACCGGGCAGCATCCGCGGCGGGAGGTTGATCTCGAGGTTCCAGCGGCCGAGCTCCGAGGTGAGCACGTCGGACGCGGAGCGGTCGAGCACGGCGTGGTTGAGCATCGCCGGGCGCATGTCCTCGTCGACCAGGGCGAGCTCGATCTCCACCCCGGTGCTGGGCTCGTCCGCGGCGAACCGGCCCTCGGTGACCATCCGCCCGAACGCCTCGAGGCAGCGGTGGATGCGGTGGCGGTACCGAGCCTGGTCCGAGGCGGTGAAGAGGGTGGCGGCGAGGTGCTGGCCCATGACCCGCCCGGCTCCCGTCCACGATCCGACTCGACCACCGGGTGTCGGCCACGACCGGCGCGGCACCCCCGACTCACGCGAACCCCGACGACCGGACACGCTGACACAGCCCGGAGATCGACGCCACCCGCCAAGGCCGTCCGCCCGCGGAAAGAGTCCGTTCAGCGTAGGGCATGCCCGGGGCCGACCGTTCGTCGACACAGGGTGACCTCTGGGCCACCAGGGGGACGATCGCACGTGCGCCGTTCGGCCTCGCGTCAGCCGCTGCGCCCGAAGTCCTCCGGCGAGATGTTGTCGAGGAACGCCCGGAACCGGTCGACCTCGTCCTCGTCGGCGCCGCCGGCGCTGCTGGCCGTGGTCGCGGCCTCCTCGGCCTCGTCGTCCTCGACCACCACGCCGGCGTCGGTGAGGACGCCCTCGGTCGCGTGGATCGGCACGTCGGCGTGCAGCGCGATCGCGATCGAGTCGCTGGGCCGCGCCGAGACCCGCAGCCCGCGGTCGAAGACGAGGTCGGCGTAGAACGTGCCGCCGCGCACCTCGGTGATCTCGATGCGCTCGAGACGCCGCCCGAGCGCGGAGACCACGTCCGAGATCAGCACGTGGGTCAGCGGGCGCTCGGGGAGCCGTCCCTGCTGCTCGAGGGCGATGGCCTCGGCCTCGGCCAGCCCGATCCAGATCTGGAGGCAGCGCTTGCCCTCGGTCTCCTGCAGCAGCACGACGGGGTGCCGGCTCTCGCCCGATCCGGCACCCGAGCCGCCGCCCTGCTGGGTCGCGTCGTCCACGGCCAGCACGCCGACCACCCGCATCTCGCTCACGGTCCCAGCCTCCCACGTCTCCGGGCGCTCCCGGAGAGCTTCCGTCCCGCCGAATCCCGCGGCGGCGCTTGCCGGACCCGGATGCCCCGCCCGGCCCGGACGACACACGGACCCGCTTGCTCGCCGCGCCCCGGACGGTGCCTCGCCGCCTCGGATCCCGCCAGTCGGGTCTGGGACGATACGCACGTGGCGCGTGTGGTGGCGGTCGACGACGCGGCCGACCCGCGCCTCGCCGACTTCCGCGATCTCGCCCGCGCCGACCGGCGTCCCGACCGCCCCGGCGGGCGCGGTCTCGTGCTCGCCGAGGGCACCGTGGTCGTCCGCCGCCTGCTGGCCTCGCCCTACCCGCCGCGGGCCCTGCTCGGCGTGGCCCGCCGCGTCGAGGACCTCGCCCCCGACCTGGCCGGGGCCGACGTGCCCGCCTACGTCACCGACGCCGCGACGATGGCGGAGGTCGTCGGCTTCCACCTCAACCGGGGCGTGCTCGCCAGCGCCGACCGGGCGCCCGCGCCCGACCTCGCCGCGCTGCTGGCCGGCGCCCGCCGGGTGGCGCTGCTCGAGGGCGTCAACGACCACGAGAACCTCGGCGCGCTCTTCCGCAACGCCGCCGCCCTCGGGGTCGACGCCGTGCTCGTGGGTCCCGAGTGCGCCGATCCGCTCTACCGCCGCAGCGTCCGCGTCTCGATGGGCCACGTGCTGCGCGTGCCGTTCGCCACGTGCGGGCTCGCGGCGGCCGTGACGGCCCTGCGGGGCGCGGGGTTCACCCTCGCGGCCCTCACACCCGGCGGGAACCCCGGGGCGCTGGCGGAGCTCGCCGGGCACGCGCGCGTCGCCCTCGTGCTCGGCGCCGAGGGCCCGGGGCTGTCCGACGAGGCGCTCGCCGCCGCCGACGTCCGGGTCCGCATCCCGATGGCCGGCGACGTCGACTCGCTCAACGTCGCCACGGCCGCGGCCGTCGCGTTCCACGCCACGGCGGGCCCGGTGGGGTCGGCGTCGTGAAGGTCGTCGAGGTCCGCGCCGAGCGGGGGCGGGCGATGGTGGCCGGGGTGCCGCTGGGGGAGGCCGGGGACACGGGTACCGGCGGCCGGACGTGGGGCCTGCCGCCCGACCTCGTCGACGCGCTGCGGGAGTGGGCGCGCGTGGCCGCGTCGGTCCCCGCCCAGCCCGCTGCCGCCCAGCCCGCTGCCGCCCAGCCCGCTGGCGCCCAGGCCGACCCGACCACGGAGACGATCAGCCGCCGTGGCCGCCGGCTCGCCGCACGCCTGTCCGTGGAGCTGGACGCGCCCGTCGACTACTGCGACCCCGTCACCGGGCACCGCGTGGCGCTCCGGGCCGTCACGCGGACCCCGCACCCGCCGCCGGTGCCGCCGCTGCCCGTGCGGGCGAGCGAGAACGGCAACGGGGCGACACCCCACCTGCCCCCCGAGGCCCAGGAGCTCGACGCGGCCACCGCGGCCGCCGAACCGACCCCCTGGGGAGTCGGGCTGCTCCTCGTCGCCCTCGTGGGCGGGGTCGTGCTGCTGGCGAACCTGGCCCTCGCCGCGCCGCTGGTCACCGGCCTCGGCATGATCGGGCTGGCCGTCGACGCCGCGGTCGTCGCCGGGCTCGTGCCGGCCCTGTGGCTCAACCGGCACGTACCCACCTGGCGCTGGGCGGTGTACGGGACGTTCGTCGGCACCGGGCTCGCGCTGGTGTTCCTCGCGGTGGCGGCGTTCTAGCCCCGTCAGGTGCGGGGCGAGCGCGTCCCCAGCAGGACGTCCTCCCACGACGGGACGATCGGGTGGGCGCGCCGGCCCCGGCGGCTGCCCTCGCCGGGGTCGGTGGTCGGGGTGGCGACCTCGGCCGCGGCGGGCCCGGGGTCGACCGCGGGCGCGTCGGTCTCGTCGCGCTGTCCCGCGCGGGGGACCGGCACCTGCTCGCCGCCCGAGGAGGCGGCGCGGGGGGACGCGGAGGTCGGGGGCATCGCCGGGCGGGCCGAGCGGCCCCCGCGGCGGGCGGCGCCGCGCTCGGGCCGGCGGGAGCCCTGTCCGGTGCCCTGCCCCGACGAGGCATGCCCAGTCGAGGCATGTCCAGTCGAGGCATGTCCAGTCGAGGCATGTCCAGCCGAGCCGTGCCCCGACCCCGTGGGCCGGCGCGGGGCGATGTCGCCGGAGGCGGCCATCGCGGGGGTCTGTTCGAGGGCCTCGTCGAGGGCGTCGTGGAGCGTGCCGTCGCGGGTGGCCGGGCCGTCGCCCGCCTCGGGGTCCTCCGGCTTCTCGACGCGGCGCGGGCCCGCGGTCGGCTCCTGGCCGAGCAGCTCGCGGGCGGGGTCGTCGCGCGGGTCGACGGTGCCGCCGGCGGCGCCGGGCTTGAACGCCCAGCGGGCGACGTTGTCCGAGCGCCCCGCCTGCCAGGACAGCGTCACGATCCACGACGCGCCCTCGGCCTTGCTGGCGTCCCACCGGCCGTCGTCGAGGTCCTGCCCGCGGGCGGCGAACGTCGCGGCGACGATCTCGCCGAGCGTGCGCTCGTCGGTGCGGGCGGCGTCGCCGGGGAGCAGCGGGTGGGCGCGGCGGGCGATCTCGGCGACCCGGGCGCGCTCGAGCAGCACCGGGTAGGCGAAACGCTCGACGTGTGCGGCGCTGACCCCGCCGGCCGCCGCGACGTCGTCGACCGACTCGCCGGCCCGCACCCGCGCCTGGATGTCGCGGGGCCGCAGGGGACTGGTGATCTCGATCTCCATCTGCCCCAGCCTCCGGACGTCGCCGCGCGCGGCGGCCCGCAGTCGCTCGTCCCCCGACACCGCGAAGCGCTCGTGGCGGATCGGGTCCTCGAGGATCACGGTCTCGTGGTCGTCTCCCAGGCCGACGACGCGCAGCTGACGCATCAGGCCTCCCCGTCGGCTCGCGGGCCCGGACCCCGGACGTCGGTGCCACCCTGCGGCGGCGGTGGGGTGCGGTGCTCGCCCACCGACGCTAGGCGAGCGGTCTCCTCGGACGAGGGAGGCGCGCCGCCCGTGTCTCTCGTCTGCGTGGGACGGGAGACACGGGCGGGGCGGGCGTGACGCCTGAGCTAGCCCGTTCGGCCCAGCCGACTGGTCACGACTGACGCTCGATGACCCAGTCGATGCACTGGGTCAGCTTCGTGACGTCGTCCGGCTCGACCGCGGGGAACATCCCGACGCGCAGCTGGTTGCGTCCGAGCTTGCGGTACGGCTCGGTGTCGACGACGCCGTTGGCGCGCAGGGTGGCCGCGACGGCGGCAGCGTCCACGTCGTCGGTGAAGTCGACCGTGCCGACCACCTGCGAGCGGTGCGCCGGGTCGGCGACGAACGGCGTCGCGACCGACGACTCCTCAGCCCACCGGTACAGCCGGTCCGAGGAGTCCTTGGTGCGCCCGGTGGCCCAGTCGAGCCCGCCGCCGGCGTTCATCCACTCGATCTGGTCGGCCAGCAGCAGCAGCGTCGCCACGGCCGGGGTGTTGTAGGTCTGGTCCTTGCGGGAGTTGTCCAGCGCGGTGGGCAGCGAGAGGAACTCCGGGATCCAGCGCTCGCCCGGACGGTCCTTGTCGATCTGCTCGACGCGCTCGAGCGCGGCCGGCGACATGATCGCGATCCAGAGCCCGCCGTCGGCGGCGAACGACTTCTGGGGCGCGAAGTAGTAGACGTCGGACTCGCTGATCTGTACGGGCAGCCCACCCGCGCCGGAGGTGGCGTCGATCGCGACGAGCGCGTCGCCGGACCCGCTCGGGCGCGTGACGGGCACGGCCACACCGGTCGAGGTCTCGTTGTGGGCCCAGCCGATGAGGTCGGCGCTCGGGTCGGAGGTCGGCTCCGGGGCGCTGCCCGGGTCGGCGGAGACGACGATCGGGTCGGCGAGGAACGGGGCGCCCTTGGTCACCGAGGCGAACTTCGAGGAGAACTCGCCGTAGGTCAGGTGGAGGCTGCGCTCGCGCACCAGGCCGGCGGCCGCGGCGTCCCAGAAGGCGGTGGTCCCGCCGACGCCCAGGACGACCTCGTAGCCCTCGGGGATCGAGAACAGGTCGCGCAGGCCGGACCGCACGCGCCCGACGATCGACTTGACCGGCTTCTGGCGGTGCGACGTGCCCATCACGTCACCGGCCTGGGCCAGGTGGGCGAGCTGCTCGGGGCGCACCTTCGAGGGACCGCACCCGAACCGCCCGTCACTGGGCAGGAGCTCGGCGGGAATCTGCAGCGTGTCGGTCGACGTGGTCACGCCGGACATCCTCCCAGCGTCCCGCGACGACCGCTGTCGTGTGGGCCACGTCCGGGGTGGCTCACGCGCTCCGCGCCACCTCCGCGACGCCCCGCGGGGCCGGCCCGATGTACTGCGTCGACGGGCGGACGAGGCGCCCGGTGCGGCGCTGCTCGAGGACATGGGCGGACCAGCCGGCCGTCCGGGCGCACGTGAACATCGCCGGCATCACCTCCGCCGGGACGCCCGCGAGGTCGAGCATCACGGCGGCCCAGAACTCGACGTTGGTCTCGATCGCGCGGTCCGGCCGGCGCTCGCGCAGGGCGCTCAGCGCGGCGGTCTCGAGCGCGGCGGCCGCCTCGAAGCGCGGCGCGGACAGCTCCCGGGCGGTGCGGCGCAGGACGCGGGCGCGCGGGTCCTCGGCGCGGTAGACGCGGTGGCCGAAGCCCATGAGGCGCTCGGAGCGGTCGAGGATGCCCGCCACCACCGCGTCGGCGTCGCCCGTGCGCTCGACGTCGGCGATCATCGGCAGCACCCGGGCCGGCGCGCCGCCGTGCAGCGGGCCCGACATCGCGCCGACCGCCGCGGAGAGCGAGGCGGCCGCGTCGGCGCCGGTCGAGGCCACGACGCGGGCGGTGAAGGTCGAGGCGTTGAGCCCGTGCTCGGCGGCCGAGACCCAGTAGGCGTCCAGGGCCCGGACGTGCGTCGGGTCGGCCTCGCCCCGCCAGCGCGTCAGGAAGCGCGCCACCGGGTCGTCGATCGCGGACAGCTCGGCCTCGGGCACGGCCGGCAGGCCGTCGCTGCGGGCCGAGCGGGCGACGAGCGCGAGCGCCGCCGCCGCGCTCCGGGCGAGGTCGTCGCGGGCACGCTCCGGGGTGGCGTCGAGCAGGGGCGGCAGCGACCAGCGCGACCCGAGCAGCGCGAGCCCGGCCTGCACGTCGACCCGGACGTCGCCCGAGAACGGCGGCTCGAGCCCCGGCTCCTCGCGGGGCAGCGGGCGCCCGAGGTCGCCGTCGACGAGCAGCCCGAACACGTCGCCGAACCCCACCTGGCCGACGAGGTCGGTGATGTCGACCCCGCGGTAGCGCAGGGCCCCGCCGTCGCGGTCCGGCTCGGCGATCTCGGTGCGGAACGCGACGACGCCCTCGAGCCCCGGGGAGAAGCCCGGCGGCGGGGGCGGGACGGTCGGCCCGGAGGCGGGGACGGAGGCGGTGACGGGGGCGGTGCTCAACGGGTCCTCCTCGCGTCGCGGCACGGGATCCCGGTCGGGGCCCCGCTGCCCGGACGGGCCCGCCGGTCCACCGGGGGTGGGTGGTCGTGGGCCCAGCAGCACCGTGCTCCGCGATCCGCGGCGTCGGCAACGGAGGTGTCGCCGGACGGCTTGTGTTGCTGCTCACGTGGTGTGCACCGCTCCGTCGCCTACGGTGCGGCGGGAATTCCGGACAGCACGGACAGGACCGGGTTCCGGACGGCGATCGGCGAGGGAGACGGATGGCGGGGGACACCACGGGGCTGCCGGGCATGCGCGAGGACTACCGGGCGGCGACGCTCGACGCCGCGGACCTCGCCGCCACCTGGCACGAGCAGCTGATCGCCTGGATCGGCGCCGCCCGGGAGGCCGGCATGCCCGACGCCAACGCGATGGTCCTGGCCACCGGCGACGACGAGGGCCGCCTCACCACGCGCACGGTGCTGGCCAAGGACGTCGACGGCGGCGGCGTCACGTTCTTCACCAACTACACCTCGGAGAAGAGCCACCAGCTGCGCCAGACCCGCCGGACGTCGGCGACGTTCCCGTGGATCGCGCTCCAGCGGCAGGCGACGGTGATCGGCACCGTCGAGCTGCTGTCCCGCGAGGAGACCCTCACCTACTGGCGCACCCGCCCGCGCGGCTCGCAGCTCGGGGCGTGGGCGTCGCCCCAGTCGGCGGTCGTGCGCGACCGCGCCGCCCTCGAGGACCTGCTCGCCGGGGTCGCCGACCGCTTCGCCGACGACGAGGAGATCCCGCCGCCGCCGCACTGGGGCGGTTGGCGGATCGTGCCCACGCACGTCGAGTTCTGGCAGGGCCGCACGGACCGCCTGCACGACCGGCTGCGCTTCCGGCGGACCGATCCGGGGTGGGTCGTGGAGCGCCTCGCGCCGTAGGGGCGCAGGATCGCCGCCGTGGCACGTACGGCTCGCGGCTTCCTGGCCGACACCACCCCGCTGCGGACGCCGGCCTTCAAGCGTCTCTGGATCGCCGCGATCGTCACGGTCGTCGGCGCGCAGCTGTCGGTCGTCGCCGTCCCGACGCAGCTCTACCAGCTGACCGGGTCGTCGGCGTGGGTCGGCCTGACGGGGCTCTTCGGGCTGGTGCCCCTCATCGTCTTCGGGCTCTGGGGCGGCGCGATCGCGGACGCGGTCGACCGCCGCGGGCTGCTGGTGTTCACCGGGACCGGGCTCGCGGTGACGTCGCTGCTGCTCGGGCTGGTCACGGTCACCGGGATCGGCGGGCCGTGGGAGGTGCTGTCCCTCTACGCGGTGCAGACCGCGTTCCTGGCGATCAACCAGCCCACCCGGGCGGCGGTGCTGCCGCGGATCCTCCCGCACGACCAGCTGCCCGCGGCGAACACGCTGCTGTTCACCGTCACCCAGCTCGGGGCCATCGCCGGGCCGCTCCTCGCGGGGGTCGCGCTGACGTTCACGTCGGTCGGCACGCTCTACCTCGTCGACACGGTGTGCCTGACCGCCTCGATCTGGGCCGCCTTCAACCTGCCCCGCCTCCCGGTCGGCGACGGGCCGGGCGGCGTGCGCGGGGCGTTCCTGGCGGTGCGGCGCAGCGCCGGGATCAGCGGTGTCCTGGCGGGCTTCCGCTACATCGCGATGAGCCAGGTCCTGCTCGTCTCGTTCCTCGTCGACACCGTGGCGATGGCCGTCGGCATGCCCCGCGCGGTCTTCCCGGAGGCGGCCGAGCAGACGTTCGGCGACCCCCCGGGCGGCGGCCCGGCGCTCGGGGCGCTGTTCGCCTCGATCGCGATCGGCGCCACGCTCGGCGGGCTGTTCTCGGGGCGCCTGCACGGCATCCGGCGCCAGGGCGTGGCGGTGACGCTCGCCGTCTGCGCCTGGGGTGCCGGCGTGGCCCTCTCCGGGCTGACGTCGATGCTCTGGCTCGCCGTCGCCCTGCTCGCGCTCGCGGGAGCGGCCGACCTCGTCAGCGCCGTGTTCCGGCAGACGATGCTGCAGGTGGTCGCCACCGACGAGATGCGCGGGCGCATGCAGGGCGTGTTCACCGTCGTCGTCGCGGGCGGGCCCCGCCTCGGCGACCTGTGGCACGGCCCGGCCGCCGAGGCGTGGGGCACCGGCGTCGCGACCACCGTCGGCGGCGTCGGCGTGATCGTGCTGACCGTGATCGTGGTCGCGATCTTCCCGGTCTTCTGGCGCTACCGGGCCCCGCTGGCCGGCGACGAGCCCTCCACCGAGGCCTCCGGCGAGGCGGCCTCCGCGGACCCGCCCGAACGGCCGGGGAAGGTCTCCGACGACTGAACCCCGCCGGTCTCCGGCGCCACCGTCCGGGTCGACGCGGGGCCGTGCGGGAAGCCCAGTCCGTGCTGCGGCACCTCGGGCGACGCCGAGTCCAGCGGCACGGCGGGGGAGCGCACGAGCCCGAGCTGGGCGGTCTGGCGCGGCAGCAGGACGTCGAGGAGCCAGTCCACGGCCGTGCGCACGCGGTTCCCCGGCATCGACATCAGGTGGTAGCCGCGGGCGACGACGTGGGCGGGCTTGCCGGTGAGCCGCACGCCCAACGGGTTGGCGGCCGCGTCGAAGCCGCCGAGGTCGACGACGAAGCCGAGGTCGCGGTGCTTGTAGGTCCGCGACCGCCCGTGACCGAGCGAGGCCGCGACGTTCCGGCCGGCGAGACGGCCCTGGCGCTCGGCGTGCTGCGCGGTCATCGCGGTGTACTCGCCGGGACGGGCCCGGTCGGGCACCGCGGCGGCGTCCCCGCACGCGAAGACGTGGGGGTGGTCGGGGACGCGCAGCCGGGTGTCGACGACCATCCGGCCCTGCTCGACCTGCACCCCGAGGTCGTCGATCAACGGGTCGGGCCGGACGCCGACGCACCACAGCAGCGTGCGGGTGGGGACGTGCTCGCCGGACGAGGACAGGCGTACCCCGTCGCCGGTCGCCTCGTCCACCTCCTCGTGGGTGCGGACGTCGACGCCGCGCTCGCGCAGCACCCGGTCGGCGGTGGCCGAGAGGTGCCCGGCCAGCCCGGCGAGGATCTCGCCGCGGCTGACGAGCACCCACCGTGGGACCTCCTCCAGGCCGCGGCTGGCCGCGAGCTCCTTGGTGAACAGGTAGCCCTGGGCGGTGACCTCCGTGCCCGTGTAGCCCCCGCCCACCACGACGACGGTCAACCGAGCGGCGCGCTCCTCGGGGTCCTCGCACACCGCCGCGAGCTCGACCTGCCGGATGAGGTGGTCGCGCAGGTAGAGCGCCTCGGGCACGCCGCGGAAGCCCTGCGCGTACTCGGTGACGCCGGGCACCGGCAGCACCTTGTGCACGCTGCCGGCCGCGATGACCAGGCGGTCCCAGTGCGTCTCGTGGTGCACGCCCTCGGGGTCGAGCCACCCGATCCTGTGCCCGTCGAGGTCGAGCTCGTCGACCTCCCCGGGGGCGTGGCGCACGCAGCGCGGCAGCGCGGCGGCGAGCGCCACCGAGATCCGGCGCGGCTCGAGGATGCCGGACGCCACCTCCGGTAGCAGGGGGAGGTACAGGAAATAGTTGGTGGGGCTGACGAGGGTGATGTCCACCTCGTCGCCCATGCGCTTCGCCAGGGATCGCGCCGCCTGGAAGCCCGCGAACCCGCCGCCGACGATGACCACCTTCGGCGGTCGTCCGTCCTCGGCCCCA
Organism: Actinomycetospora sp. NBC_00405; assembly: GCF_036044095.1. Lineage (NCBI taxonomy): Bacteria > Bacillati > Actinomycetota > Actinomycetes > Pseudonocardiales > Pseudonocardiaceae > Actinomycetospora > Actinomycetospora sp. NBC_00405. The sequence continues at coordinate 3,033,857 of NZ_CP107938.1, read as the reverse complement.
CCTCTGCCTGGGGTCTCCTCCGTCATGTCCGGCACAGTGACCGTTCCGACCGGTGCGCGAAACCCGAGAACGCTGGACGCAAACCGATCGTCACAACCGCTAGCGTGTCCCGCCGTGCACCCGACCGGCGAGCAGATCGACCTCGTCGCCGGCGCGACGCACGCCGTCGTCACCGAGATGGGGGGCGGGCTGCGGGCGCTCGAGGTCGACGGCCGGGCCCGTGTGGAGGACTTCGAGGCCGACGCGGCCCCGCCGATGGGCGCGGGCATGGTCCTCGTGCCCTGGCCCAACCGCATCGCCGGCGCGCGCTACACCTGGCGCGGGCAGGAGTACGTCCTCGAGGTCACCGAGCCGGCCCGGCGGCACGCGAGCCACGGGTTCCTGCGGCGCCGTCCCTGGACGGTCGCCGAGCGTGCGGCGGACTCCGTCACCCTCACCGCCGAGGTCGACCCGGCGTGGGGCTGGCCGGGACCGCTGCACGTCGCGACCACCTACGTCGTCGACCCCACCGGGCTGACCGTCACCCACGCCCTGACCAACACCGGTGACGGCGACGTCCCCGCCGCCCTCGGCGCCCACCCCTACCTGCGTGTCGGCGACACCCCGCCCGCCGACTGCACGCTCACCCTGGCCGCCGACCGGATCGTCGACGTCGACGACGTCCTGATCCCCACCGGCATCCGGCCCGTGACCGCCGACGAGGACCTCCGCGGCGGGCGCCGCGTCGCCGACCTCACGCTCGACACGTGCTTCGGCGCCGCCGCCGGGCCCGACGGCGTGCTCGGCGTGCTGAGCGCCCCCGACGGACGGTCGACCGCCCTGTGGGCCGACGCCGACGTGCGCTGGGTCCAGGTCTTCACTCCCGACGACCTCGACGGACGGGGCCGCGCGGTCGCCGTCGAGCCGATGACCTGCCCGCCCGACGCCCTGAACTCGGGCACCGATCTCGAGGTCCTCGCGCCGGGGCAGACGTGGAGGTTCTCGTGGGGGATCGCGGCTCGGGACGGCTCGTGACCGGGCGCGGCGTGACCGGGCGGATCGTGGTCGGTGGCGAGGCGCTGGTCGACCTGGTGCCGACCGGCGAGGAGCACGCCGGCGACCCCGCCCTGCAGCCCCTCGCCCCGCGGCTGGGCGGTGGCCCGTTCAACACCGCCGTCGGGCTGGGCCGCCTCGGCGTGCCGACGACGATGCTCACGCGGCTGTCGACGGACCCGTTCGGCGACGCGCTGGTGGCCCGCCTGCAGGCCCAGGGCGTCGACACCGCGCACGTCCAGCGCGGGCCGGAGCCGACGACGCTGGCGGTCGTGACGCTCGACGGCGACGGCGCCGCCCGCTACACGTTCCACGTCGAGGGCACCGCGGACCGCCTCGTCGCCGACCCCGGCGAGCTCCCCGAGGACACCGCCGCCGTGGCGGTCGGGACCCTCTCGCTGGTGCTCGAGCCCGGGGCGTCGCGCTACGCCGCGCTGGCCGCCCGCGAGGCCGCGCGCGGCCGGCTGGTGAGCCTCGACCCGAACCTGCGGCCCGGGCTCGTCGACGACCCCGACGCCGTGATCGCCCGCCTCGACGGGATCGCCGCGGTGGCGGGCCTGGTCAAGATGTCCGACGAGGACGCCGAGCGCTGGGGTCGTTCGCCGCAGGACGTGCTCGACGCCGGGGCGGGCGCGGTGGTGCTCACCCGCGGCGCCTCGGGTCTGACCGCGCACACGCGCGGCGGCGGGGTCGTCTCGGTGCCCTCGGACGAGATCGGTCCGCTGGTGGACACGATCGGCGCCGGCGACAGCGTGCACGCCGCGCTGCTGGCCTGGCTGGCCGACCACGACGCACTCGACCGCGCGGCTGTGACGGCGCTCGACGCCGACGCGTGGGCCGGCGCGCTCGGGTTCGCGGCCCGGGCGGCCGCCTGGACCGTGTCCCGCGCGGGTGCCGAACCGCCGTGGCGGGTCGAGCTGGATCAGGGCGCCTCGAACGACCGCCGGTAACATGGCTGTCACACAGTGACACGCACCACGTCCGGCAACGGGCCGCCTCGTGATGCGTCACAAGCCGCGCGGGCGCTACGGTTCGCGCTCGAACGACCCCGATGCTGCGGGAGCGCGCCGCGGGGAGAACCCCCGGCGGCCGGGCCGCCCCTCCCGCTCACACCAGCGTGAGAGGGACTGACTGCGAATGGCCAGCGAGGACTCCGAGAAGCGCACCGCCACGCTGTCGTACCCGGGCGGCGAGCACACGATGGAGATCGTCGAGGCGACCGAGGGCGCCTCGGGTGTCTCGCTCGGGAAGATGCTCGGCGACACGGGGCTGATCACCCTCGACCCGGGCTACGTGAACACCGGCGCCTGTCGCTCGGACATCACCTACATCGACGGTGACGCGGGCATCCTGCGCTACCGCGGCTACCCGATCGAGGACCTGGCGAAGAACTCCACCTTCGTCGAGACCAGCTACCTCCTGATCTACGGCGAGCTGCCGAACAAGCAGCAGCTCGAGGCGTTCACCGACCAGATCCAGCGGCACACGATGCTGCACGAGGACCTGAAGAAGTTCTTCGACGGCTTCCCGGTCGACGCGCACCCGATGCCGGTGCTGTCGTCGGCGGTCTCGGCGCTGTCGACCTTCTACCAGCGCGCCCTCGACCCGTTCGACGAGCCGAACGTCGACCTCTCGAGCGTCCGCCTGCTGGCCAAGGTCCCGACGATCGCGGCCTACGCCTACAAGAACTCGATCGGCCAGCCGTTCCTCTACCCGGACAACTCGCTGGGCCTGGTCGAGAACTTCCTGCGCCTGACCTTCGGCCTGCCCGCCGAGCCGTACCAGGTCGACCCGGACGTGGCCAAGGCGCTGGACATGCTGTTCATCCTCCACGCCGACCACGAGCAGAACTGCTCGACGTCGACGGTGCGCATGATCGGCTCGTCGCAGGCCAACCTCTTCGCCTCGATCTCCGGGGGCATCAACGCCCTGTTCGGCCCGCTGCACGGCGGCGCCAACGCGGCGGTGCTCACGATGCTCGAGGGCATCCGCGACAACGAGGGCAACGCCGACGAGTTCGTCCGCAAGGTCAAGAACAAGGAGCCGGGCGTCCGGCTCATGGGCTTCGGCCACCGCGTCTACAAGAACTACGACCCCCGCGCGGCGATCGTGCGCGACACCGCGCGCGGGATCATCGAGAAGCTCGGCGGCGGCGACCAGATGCTCGACATCGCCATGCGGCTCGAGGAGTACGCGCTCGAGGACGACTACTTCGTCGAGCGCAAGCTCTACCCGAACGTCGACTTCTACACCGGCCTGATCTACCAGGCGATGGGCTTCCCGACCGAGATGTTCACGGTGCTCTTCGCCATCGGCCGCCTGCCGGGCTGGATCGCCCACTGGCGCGAGATGATCGACGACCCGGACACCCGCATCGGGCGCCCCCGGCAGGTCTACACCGGGCCCACCGAGCGCGCGTACGTGAACCTCGACCAGCGGTGACCTGACGCAGCGAACGTGCTGTTCGCTGCTTCTAGGCGCACGGACTCCCCGCTGATCACACGTGGTGGCTGCCCAGGGCGTGCTCGGCGCGTTCCTGGGTAGCCACTGCTCATGGGCGACGATGTCGACGACACGGCGATCGTGTGGTTCCGCCGTGACCTGCGGGTGCACGACCAGCCGATCTTCGACGCCGCGGCGGCGCGGGCGAAGCGCTCGCTGGCGGTCTTCGTCCTCGACGAGACGTTGCTCGGCCCGTCCGGCAAGGCCCGGCGGACGTTCCTCTACCGCAGCCTGCGCGACCTCGACGAGTCGCTGGGCGGGCGCCTCCTCGTCGTCCGGGGCGACCCTGCCGAGGTGATCCCGAAGCTCGCCGGGGCCGTGAAGGCCGGCAGCGTGCACATCGCCGCCGACTTCGGGCCCTACGGACGCGAGCGCGACGAGGCCGTCGAGAAGGCCCTGGGGGAGCGCGACGTCGAGCTGGTGCGCACCGGCTCGCCGTACGCCGTGGCCCCGGGGCGGATCACGAAGTCCGACGGCGAGCCCTACAAGGTCTTCACGCCGTTCAGCCGGGCCTGGGTGCAGCACGGCTGGCGGGCACCCGCCGAGACCGACGCGTCGAGCGTCGACTGGATGGACCCCGGCGAGAAGGACGGCGGCCCGCGGGCCGTCAAGGTCCCCGACGACGACGCCCCGGAGGCCGAGCTGCCCGCCGCGGGTGAGCGTGCGGCCCGGGAGCAGTGGGAGGCGTTCGTCGACGAGCACCTGACCGACTACGACGACCTGCGCAACCGCCCCGATCGGCCGGCGACGTCGCGGATGTCGGTGTACCTGAAGTACGGCGTCATCCACCCGCGCACGATGCTCGCGGACCTGGGGGGCGCGGGGAAGGGCCCGGCGTCGTACCGCAACGAGCTCTGCTTCCGCGACTTCTACGCCGCGGTGCTCTGGTTCTGGCCCCGGTCGGCGCGCGAGAACTTCGACCCGAAGTTCGACCGGATCACCCTCGACAGCGGGAAGTCCGCCGACGAGAAGTTCCGCGCCTGGCAGGAGGGGCGCACCGGCTTCCCCGCCATCGACGCGGCGATGCGCCAGCTGCGCGGCGAGGCGTGGATGCACAACCGCATGCGCATGGCCGTCGCGTCGTTCCTCGTCAAGGACCTGCACCTGCCGTGGTGGTGGGGCGCGCGGCACTTCCTCGACCTGCTCGTCGACGGCGACCTCGCGTCGAACCAGCACGGCTGGCAGTGGGCTGCGGGCACGGGCACCGACGCGGCGCCCTACTTCCGCGTGTTCAACCCCGTGACCCAGGGGGAGCGCTTCGACCCGCAGGGCGAGTACGTCCGGCGCTGGGTGCCCGAGCTCGCCGGCGTCGAGGGCAAGAAGGTCCACCAGCCCTGGGCCCTCGCCGAGCCCCCGTCCGACTACCCGGCCCCGATCGTCGACCACAAGGCCGAGCGCCAGGAGGCCCTGACCCGCTTCAACGCCCTCTGAGCCGTCGGCACGCGGGCCGAGTGTGCGCCCATCATGATCGGAACGCTTCGTTGATCACGATGGACGCACACTCGACGCCCTCGTGTGGCGATCAGCCGCCGATCAGGCCCTGCTGCTGGAGGAACTCGGTCGCGACCTGCTGGGCGTCGCGGCCCTGGGACGAGATCTGGCCGTTGAGGTTGAGCATGACGTCGTCGGTCAGGCGCGGCGAGATCTGGTCGAAGACCTGGACGACCTGCGGGTTCCGGTCGACGACCTGCTTGCGGATGGTGTTCGACGCGTTGTACTTCGGGAAGAAGTTCTTGTCGTCGGCCAGCGACACGAGGTTCAGCGCAGGGATGCGGCCGTCGGTGGTGAACACCTCGCCGAAGAAGCAGGGGTTGCCGTTGGCGGTGGCCTGGTAGATCGCGCCGGTGTCGATGACGGTGAGGGCCGGCGGGGCGTCGTAGGGACGGGTGACGCCGTAGGTGGTCAGCAGGTTCGGCAGGCCGTCGTTGCGGCTGGCGAACTCGGCCTCGACGCAGGTGGTGGCCTGCGGGTTGCCGCTGTTGATGAAGTTGGCCCAGTCCGTGGTCGTGCGGATGTTGTTCTGGTCGGAGAAGGCCCGGGTCGTGGCGATCGCGTAGGTGTTGTTGAACGGCGTGGGGTTCGTCCAGACGATCTGGTTGCGCTGCAGGTCCTGGTCCCGCACGGCGACGTACTGCTGCTGGGAGTCGGGGATCGGCGTGGTGTTGCCGAGGTTCGTGATCCATCCGGTGCCGGTGTAGGACCAGCCCATGTCGATCTCGCCGGAGAGCAGGGCCTGACGGGCCGCGGCGGAGCCGGTGATGTTGCACCGGTCGTTGACGGTCGCGCCCACCGACTGCAGGGCCGACACGCTGATCTTGCAGAGCAGCAGCTGCTCGTCGAACTCCTGGCCGCCGACCGTGTAGGTCTGGCCGGCGAGGTTGATGCCACTGGCGGCGAGGCTGCCGCCCTCGGCGGCGGGCTGACCGGAGCCGGAGAGGCCACCACAGGCGGCGAGCAGGAACGCGAGGGCGGCGAGCGTCACTGCGGCGGCCGCGCGGTTGGACCTTCGGAGAAGCATCGGATGATCCTTGCAGGGCACGAGCCTCCCGGCGAGTACCGAACGATCTCGGAGCACCCCGAGTTCGCCGTCGACCACCGCGGTGGATCTACGTCCGGGCACGACCCCACGCCTCGCGGAGGCTCACCCGGGCGCCGGTGCGCAGCACCGAGTTCGCGTAGATGCGCCCGCCGAGGGCCAGCACGGCCGCCGTGAACGCGATCGTGAGGGCGAACGCCAGCACGACCTGACCGACCGGCGCGACGCCCAGCGCGATCCGCGCGGGCATGAACAGGGGGCTGAACGGCGGCAGCAGCGAGATGACCGTGATCGCCGTGCCCCGCGGGTCCGAGGTCAGCAGGTTGAAGCCGACGACGAAGCCGAGCAGCACCGTGATCGTGATTGGCGACAGGACGCTCTGCGTGTCCTCCTGGCGGGAGACCAGCGAGCCGGCGGCCGCGAAGACCGTCGCGTAGAGCGCGAAGCCGAGGAGGTACCAGACCACCACCGACACCACGGTGGACACGAGCCCCGCCCCGCCCGAGAGCACCCCGGCGGCGGCGGCGACCGCGAGGCCCGCGCCACCCAGCACCACGAGCTGCAGGAGGCCGACGGCCCCGAGACCGAGCACCTTCCCCAGCAGCAGCTGCCAGGGCCGGACCGACGACAGCACGATCTCGACGACCCGGCTCGCCTTCTCCTCGACCACCCCCTGCGCGACCATCGCGCCGTAGGTCTGGATGGAGAAGAACAGCAGGAACGCACCGGCGAGCCCGAGACCCAGCCGCTGCCCGGCCTGCGGGTCCGGCGGCTCCGCGGAGACCACGACGGGACCGGACTCGGCCACGGCGGCGTCCAGCCCGGCCGGGTCGACGCCCCGGCCCACCAGGTACGCGTCGCGGGCCACGGCCGTCGTCGCGTCGACGATCACGCGCTCGAGCGCGGCGTCGGGCTCGGATTCGACGTAGACCCGCGGGCGGACCGCGTCGGCACCGACCAGCGCGTCGAGGTCGCCGGCCCGCACGGCCGCCTCGCCCGCGGCGACGTCGGGCTGCAGCACGACGGTGAGCGTCAGGCCCTCGGTGGGCGCCGCGCGCTCCAGCGGGCCTGTGAGCGCCACGGCGGCACCGGTGACGCCGACGCGTGCGGTGTCCTCCCCGGAGGCGAGGGTGGCCACCACCGCCGCGTAGACGCCGAGCAGGAGCAGCACGACGAGGGTGCCGACGACGAACGCCCGGCCCTTGACCCGCGAGGCGAACTCGCGCCGGGCGATGAGCGCCACGGGGCGCAGGGCGCCGTTCATGCGGCGGCTCCGGGCGCCTCGGACGGGGCCGGCGTGCCCGTGTCGGCCACCGTGTCCCGGTAGATCTCGGCCAGCGAGGGCCGGAGGCGCCGGAACTCGAGCACGGGCCCGGTCCGGCGGGCCGCGTCCAGGACGGTGGTCAGCGTGGCGTCGGAGGGGTCGGCGAGCGTCAGCACCGTGCCCTCGTGCGTGAGACGCGTGCCGGCGACGCCGGGCAGGGCGTCCGCCCAGCCGGGCGGGGCCTGCGGCGCGACGACGAGGAGCCCGGGGGCCGAGGCGTCGCGCAGCTCCTCCACGGTGCCCTCGGCGACGGCGCGACCGGCGCGGACGATGCCGACGCGGTCGCAGAGCCGCTCGACGAGCTCGAGCTGGTGGGACGAGAACACCACCGGCGCGCCGGCGTCGCGGCGCTTGCGCAGGACCTCGCTCATGACGTCGACGGCCAGGGGATCGAGGCCCGAGAACGGCTCGTCGAGCACCAGCACGTCCGGGTCGGCGACGAGCGCGGCGGCGAGCTGGACGCGCTGCTGGTTGCCCAGGCTCAGGCGCTGGACCTCGTCGCCGCGACGGTCGGCGATCCCGAGGCGCTCGGTCCACCGGTCGGCCGCGGCGCGGGCATCGGCGGCCGACCGTCCGCGGAGCTCGGCGAGGTAGCGCAGCTGCGTCCCCACGGCCATCCGCGGGTACAGGCCCCGCTCCTCGGGCATGTAGCCGATCCGCCGGCGCGATGCGGCGTCGAGCGGGCGCCCGTCGAGCCGGACCTCGCCCGCGTCGGCGGCCAGCACGCCGAGCGCGATGCGCATCGTCGTCGTCTTGCCGGCCCCGTTGGCGCCGACGAAGCCGTAGAGCTCGCCGGGGCGCACGGTGAGGGTCATCCCGTCCAGGGCCACCGTGGACCCGAACCGCTTGGAGACCCCGTCGATCTCGAGCATCGCTCTCCCCCTCCGCGCAGGCGCGTCAGGATGTCGGAGATCACCAGCCCGGGCCACTCGGGGACCGGGACCACATCGTGACCCTGTTCGTCGTAACGAGATCTGGTGGCGGGGGCGACGTCCCGAGCAGAGTGCGGATCTCGCGGGTGCGGAGGGGAGCCGATGATGCGGCTGCTGACGGTGGCGGGTGTGACGATCCTGCTGTTGCTGGGCGCGGTGCCGCTGGCCGTACCCGGGGTCCCGCGCCTGCCCGGGATCCCCGCGCCCGTGGCCGCCGGGGCCCTGGCCCTCGCCGGGGTCGCGTTCCTCGTCGGGATCGTGTTCCTCCTCCGCGGGGCCCACGTCCGGCGCCGGGCGGAGGCGGCCGAGTCGTCGGCCGAGCCGATGCTCCCGGTCCCCGGCGCCCCCGTCCCCAGCGCCCCGGTTCCCGCCGCCCCGGTGGCCGCCGCCCCGGTCACCCCGGCCCCTCGTCCCGGCTTCGTCGCCGTGCGCACGCGTCTCTAGGGCGGCGACCACAGCCCGGACACCGGCGCGCCGGCCAGCTCTCCCCGCCAGGTCCAGAGCCAGGCGGGCGCCGACCCGCCCGTCCCGTGCACGAGCGCGCGCACCCGCCGGTAGTCCGGCCCCTCGTACTCGTCGAGCACCGGCAGCGACGCGACCGGATCGGCCAGGCGGAGCACCGTCCCGCGGGCCCGCCCCGGACCGCCCTGCCGCAGCGCGGGGTGGCCGCGCCCGGTGTCGTGGACGCGTCCCGGCAGCCAGGCCGGCTCCGGTTCACCGACGACGCGCGAGGCGATCAGGGGCCAGGCCCGCTGTCCCGGCATGAGCGTCCCGTAGACGAACACCCGGTCCGGCCACGCCGCGGGATCCGGCGCCCCGTCCTGGACGGTCACCGACCCCGGGTCGAGCGGCGCGGGCGCGCCGACGAGCTCCCGCGCGGCCTCCTGGTCGACGTCCCGGCACGCCACGGGGGCCCCGTCGACCAGCAGCGGCGCGCGCACCGGGGCGCCTGCCCAGTACGTCCAGACGCCGTCGAGCCGCGCGCCGTCCTCGGTGACCACGCCGACGCCGCGCCCCGGTCGCAGGCGCACCAGGTCGTAGCGCTCCCCGCGTCCCTCGCAGCGGTCCAGGACGGCCACCTGGTCGGGCGTCGCCATCCAGACCGCGTGTGTCTCGACCGCGCCCGGCACCGCGGCGAGCGTCGCCGGACGGGCCCCGTCGCGGGCGCGCAGGCCGGCGGCCCACACCGCGGCGAGCCCCTCCACCCGCGCCCGCAGCACGACGACCGGGCCCGCGAGCCCCAGGTGCTCGCGCAGCCAGGTCAGCTTGCCGGGACACCGGTTGGAGCCGAACGCGAGCACCGGCACCCGGTCGACCATGGACGCAGCACCGCGATCGGCGAGCCAGCGGTCGAGGTCGACGCCCGCCAGGGTCCAGCCGGCCCCGGCCGACGCCGACGGGTCGAGCCGGTGGCTGTGGGCGTCGAGGTGCACGAACGAGAAACCCGGCGCGACCCCGGGGTAGGGGTCGGCCGGGTACTCGTGATCCGGATGCTGACGCAGAGCTCTAGTAGCCCCGCTCGCGGTACTCCTCGAGGCGCGCGGCCTCGTCGCCGACCTTCGTGGTGTCGCCGTGGCCGGTGCGCACGATCGTGTCGCCCGGCAGCGAGAACACCTTGTCGGCCAGCTGCTCGATGAGCACGTTGAAGTCCGAGTACGACGGCCCGGTGGCGCCCGGCCCGCCGTTGAACAGCGTGTCGCCGGAGAACAGCGTGCCGATGTCCGGCGCGTAGAACACCGTCGACCCGGGGGAGTGCCCCGGCGTGTGGATCGCCCGCAGGTCGATCCCGGCGATCGTGAACGTCTCGCCGTCGGTGATCTCGCCGTCCGGCTCGCGGTCCGGGTACGTGAGGTTCCAGATCACCCGGTCGTCCGGGTTGAGGAGGATCGGGGCGTCGAACGCCTCCGCGATGGCCGGCGCCGCGTTGACGTGGTCGTTGTGCGAGTGGGTGCACAGGATGGCCACGACGTTGCGGTCGCCGACCGCCTTCTTGATCGCCTCGGCGTCGTGCGGGGCGTCCAGGAGGACGACCTCGGACGAGTCCCCGATGATCCAGACGTTGTTGTCGACGTCGAACGAGTTGCCGTCGATCTGGAACTGGCCGGACGTCGTCAGGTGCTCGACGCCCTCGCCGACCTTCTCGGCCGTCACAGGATCACCACCGATCGCAGCACGTCGCCGTGGTGCATCTTCTCGAAGGACTGCTCGACGTCGTCGAGCGAGATGCGCTCGGTGACGAACTTGTCGAGCGGGAACCGGCCCTGCAGCGCGAGGTCGACCAGCATCGGGAAGTCGCGGCTCGGCAGGCAGTCGCCGTACCAGGACGCCCGCAGCGACCCGCCGTGGGAGAAGAACGGCTGGAAGTCGGCCTCGAGCTTCATGTCCGGCGCCGGGACGCCGACGAGCACCAGGCGGCCGGCGAGGTCGCGGGCCTCGAAGGCCTGCTTCCACGTGGCCGGGATGCCCACGGCGTCGATGACGACGTCGGCGCCGAACCCGTCGGTGAGCTCGCGGATGCGCTCGACCGGGTCCTCGTTCTTGGCGTTGACGCCGTGGGTGGCGCCGAAGCCCTTGGCCCACTCCAGCTTCCGGTCCTCGGTGTCGACCGCGATGATCGTCGTGGCGCCGGCCAGCGCCGCACCCGCGATCGCCGCGTCGCCCACGCCACCGCAGCCGATGACCGCCACGGTCTCGCCGCGCTTCACCTCACCGGTGTTGATCGCCGCGCCCGTGCCGGCCATGATCCCGCAGCCGATGAGCCCGGCCTGCGCCGGATCGATGTTCGGGTTGACCTTCGTGCACTGGCCGGAGTGCACCAGCGTCTTCTCTGCGAACGCCCCGATGCCCAGCGCCGGCTTGAGCTCCTCGCCGGTCTCCTTGAGCGTCATCGACTGGGCGGCGTTGTGGGTGTCGAAGCACAGGTGGTGCTTGCCCTTGCGGCACGCACGACAGACCCCGCACACGGCACGCCAGTTGAGGATGACGTAGTCGCCGACCTCCAGCCCCTGCACGTCGCCCTCGCCGAGCGCCTCGACGACGCCCGCGGCCTCGTGGCCCAGCAGGAACGGATAGGCGTCCTCGATGTTGCCCTCGCGGTAGTGCAGGTCGGTGTGGCACACCCCGCACGCCTGGACCTTGACCACGGCCTCACCGGGCCCGGGATCGGGGACGACGATCGTCTCGACCGTGACCGGCTTGCCCTTCTCCCGGGATACGACTCCCCGGACCTCCTGCGGCATGTTGCCTCCGTCTTCCTCGCGTGTGCTACCGGTCACCTGTGCCCGGACGACCACCTTGGCATGCGCACCCGAGCATGGTCACTCCCCGCGGCGCCCCGTCCACCGGGGAGACCGACGGGCGGGGCCGCGCCCGGCTCCTCCCACCGGACGCGGCCCCGTACCCGGTTCGACGCACGCCCCGCGCCCGCGGTTCCCTCGAGACGCCGACGCGGGCGGCCACCGAGGTGACCGCCCGCGTCGTGTCGTGGTGATCGACGGAAGAATACGGACACTGGGTGTCAGCGACGGCACGCCGCTGACACCGAGATGCCCGTGAACTCAGACGTGCAGGATCAGCGCCGAGCCCTGGCCGCCGCCGCCGCACAGGCTCGCCACGGCGTAGCCGCCGCCGCGGCGCTGGAGCTCGTGGGCCGCGTGCACGGCGAGGCGGGCGCCGGTGGCGCCGACCGGGTGGCCGAGCGCGATGGCGCCGCCGTCGGTGTTGACCGCGTCGGAGGGCAGGCCCAGCTCGCGGGCGGACTGGATCGCGACCGCCGCGAACGCCTCGTTGATCTCCCAGAGCGAGACGTCCGAGGGCTCGATGCCCTCGCGGCGCAGCGCCTTGAACGCGGCGTTGGAGGGCTGCGAGAGCAGGGAGTTGTCGGGGCCGGCGACCCAGCCGTGGTTGCGGATCTCGGCCAGCGGCCGGATGCCGAGCTCCTCGGCCTTGCGGGCGGACATGATGACCGTCGCGGCCGCGCCGTCCGAGACCTGCGAGGAGCTGCCCGCCGTGATGGCGCCCTCCTTCGCGAACGCCGGCCTCAGCTTGCCCAGGCCCTCCGCGGTGGTGTCGCCACGGACGCCCTCGTCCTCGGTGACCTCGATGGGGTCGCCCTTGCGCTGCGGGACGGGCACCGGGGCGATCTCGGCCTCGAAGCGGCCGTTCTTCGCGGCGTCGGCCGCACGCTGGTGCGACGCGGCCGAGACCTCGTCCATCTCCTCGCGGCTCAGCCCGATGGAGGAGGCGAAGCGCTCGGTGGACGCGCCCATCGACTCGTGGTCGTAGACGTCGGTGAGGCCGTCGGACTCGGTGGCGTCGAGGATCGTCCCGCTGCCGTACTTGTAGCCGCGACGGGCCTTGGGCAGCAGGTAGGGGCCCTCGGTCATGGACTCCATGCCGCCGGCCACGACGATGTCGTACTCGCCGGCCTGGATCATCTGGTCGGCCAGCGCGATGGCGTCGAGGCCGGAGAGACACACCTTGTTGAGGGTGAACGACGGCGTCGACATCGGGATGCCCGCGTCGGTGCTCGCCTTGCGGGCCGGGTTCTGGCCGTTGCCGGCCTGGATGACCTGGCCCATGATCACGTACTCGACCTGCTCGCCGGAGATGCCGGCGGCCTCGAGCGCACCCTTGATCGCCACTGCCCCGAGGTCACCGGCGGTCATGCCGGCGAAGGCCCCGGAGAGCTTGCCGATGGGGGTGCGCTTGCCGGAGACGATGACGGAACCGGGCATGGAGGTCCTCCTGGTCGATGGGTGGCCCGACGGTGGGCCGGAGACGACCGATCACCGGTGTGATCGCGACGTGACGTCGACCACCACGGTGAGCGAGCCGGAGTGCACCGAACGTACCCACTCGGCCCGGGCCGATCCCAGGGTCGCGGGCGAAGGATCACCGCACGATCCCCGGAATCGGTCCAGGTCGCCCGGGGCAGGCTCAGTCCGTGCGTCGTGAGTGCTCGGCGACCGCGGTCATGAGCGGCGGCCACTCGTACCGCAGCGCCTGGTTGCCCATGAAGAGGCCCAGGTGGCCGCCGGGCGCGGTACGCCGCGTGACCTGGTCCGCCGGGGTGGAGACGTGGTCCGCGGCCGCGAAGACCTGCACCGGCGGGGTGATGTGGTCGGTCGCGCCGCCCAGCAGGAACAGCGGGCAGGAGATGTCGCGCATGTCCACGCGGCGCCCGTCGACCTCGAGGGTCCCGTTGATCAGCTCGTTGCCCGCGAACAGGTGCTCGACCAGCCACAGGTAGAAGGCCCCGGGGACGTCCTGGGTGTGCTTGAACCAGTCCTCGAACGCCTCGTAGCGCGCGATGGCGGCCGGGTCGTCGAGGTTCTTCAGCAGGTCGACGTGCTTGGCGATCTCGGCGTCGGGCCGGATCGCGATGAACCCGCCGAGGACGAACGAGCCCGGCATGTTGCCGCCGCCCGCGGCGACCATGGCGCGGTAGGGCAGCTGCCCGAAGCGCTGGGTCATCACCCGCGACGAGGCCCCGATGGGCGTTTCGCCGGCGTGGAAGTCGATCGGCGCGCCGGCCAGCGTGAGCGTGTTGACCTTGTCCGGGTGCATCGCGGCGTAGATCGTCGCGAGCCACCCGCCCTGGCAGTCGCCGACGAGGTTGACCGAGTCACGGCCGACGGTCTCGCGGCAGTGCTCGACGGCGCGGTCGACCACCGCGATGTAGTCGGAGATCGTCGTGCCGGAGGTCTCCCGCGTGGCGCCGACCCAGTCGAGGGTGAACGCGCGGGTCAGCCCCGCCTCGCGGATCACCATCATCTGCGACTGGCGGGGCTGGAAGTCGACGATGCACGAGTCGTGCCCGGCCTGCGGCGGGAGCACGAGCGTCGGGACGACGTCGTCAGCCGGATCCCCCGACGTGGCTGCGCCCTGCGAGAAGTCGCGCAGCCGCGCGATCGGCGTCTCGAAGACGATCTCGTGGTCGTTGTGCCACTGCGGCCGGCGGCGGGTGAGTACGTGACGCCACCAGCGGCGGGCGTCGCGCGTGTTCTGCCCGGGCGTCACCGACTGGGTCAGGGCCCGCTGGAGCACGTAGCCGGCGCCCTTGGTCATCGCCGTCGCGCCGCGGACCGCCGCGGTGGCGTGGTACCCGCGCAGGTAGGCGGCGGGGTCGGGGCTGGGGGCCTCGGACTGGGCCTCGAGCGGGTCGCCCGGAGCGCCCGCCTCGTCGATGGTGGCCGTCATCTCGCACCTCCTCGCGCCCGGGGACCGGGCGCTCGACAGCACCCGGCTCTGGGTGCTGCACGGAACGTACGGCTGCTTGGGATGTTTCGCAACGCGCGCGCTACCGGCGGGTAGACCGATCGGTTCCCTTCCCCTGGGCACGGGTTTGTGACTTCGATGGCACCCGGATCGTGTGGCGCGGACCACGCTCCGGGTACAGACACCCTCGACGACGGTGCCGAACAGCGAAGGAGCACGCATGGGAGACATGACCGGACAGGTGGCCCTGGTGACCGGGGGCGCGCGCGGGATCGGGCGCGCGATCAGCTCGCGTCTCGCCCGGCGCGGGATGAAGGTCGGTGTCGGCTACTCGTCGGACTCGTCCTCGGCCGAGGAGCTCAAGGCCGAGTTCCCGGACCAGATCACCATCCACCAGGGCAACATCGGCAGCCGCGGCGACTGCGAGCGGGTGATCGACGAGGTCATGCAGGCGCACGGACGCATCGACGTCCTCGTGAACAACGCCGGCATCACCGCCGACAAGATGGTCGCCAAGATGGAGGTCGACGACTGGGACCGCGTGGTCCAGGTCAACCTCTCGGGCACCTTCTACATGGCGCAGATCGCCTACCTGCACATGGCCGAGCGCGGCAGCGGCCGCATCGTCAACATCAGCTCGGTCATCGGCGAGGCGGGCAACGCAGGCCAGGTCAACTACGCCGCGACGAAGTCCGGCCTCTTCGGCATGACGATGTCGATGGCGCAGGAGGGCGCGCGCAAGGGCGTCACCGTCAACTGCGTGGCGCCGGGCTACATCGAGACCGACATGGTCGCCGCCGTGCCGGAGAAGGCCATCGAGAAGATCGTCTCCGGGATCCCGCTGCGCCGCCTCGGCCAGCCCGACGAGGTGGCCCGCGTCGTCGAGTTCCTCGCCGACCCGGAGTCGGAGTACATCACCGGGCAGGTCTACTCGGTCAACGGCGGCCTGCACATGTGAGCCGCTGCGCGGGCTCACGGGACCGTCGGGCCAGATCGTCGGGCCCGGTCAGGCCAGGCGGACCGTGAGCTCCGCGCAGACGTCGTCGAGGGCGGCGGCCGACGCCCGGCAGACGCCGGGGAACGACAGGAAGCCGTGCACCGCGCGGGCGTGGTCGGTGTGCTTCACCGGCACACCGGCCGCGCCCAGCCGTGCGACGTAGTCGGCGCCGTCGTCGTGCAGCGGGTCGACCGCCGCCGTGACGACGAGCGCCGGCGGCAGGTCCGCGACGTCCGGCGCGAACAGCGGGGAGCACAGCGGGTCCGTCGGGTCGCCGTCCTCGCCGAGGTAGTGGGTGCGGAAGACCTCCATGTCGGCGCGCGTGAGCACCGGCCCGGTGGCGAAGCGCTCGACCGACGGACGGGTGAACGTCAGGTCCAGCGCGGGGTAGAGCAGGACCTGCGCGTCGATGACCGGCCCGGCTTCCCGGGCCAGCAGGCAGACGACCGCCGCGAGGTTGCCGCCCGCGCTGTCGCCCATGACGGCGAGGCGGTCGGTCCGGGCGCCGAGCGCGGCCGCGTGGCGCGCCACCCACGTCACGGCGGCGTAGCCGTCCTCCCGCCCCGCGGGGTAGCGGAACTCGGGCGCCAGGCGGTAGTCGACCGACACCACGAGGGCGCCGACCCGCGAGGCGACGTGGGCGCACAGCCAGTCGGACTGGTCGAGGTTGCCCAGCGTGCCACCGCCGCCGTGGAAGTTGACGACGACGGGCAGCGCGCGGGCGGTGTGCGGGCGGTAGAGGCGCACCGGGACCGGGCCGATGTCGGTGTCGGCGACGCGGTCGGTGACGAACACCCCGCGCGGCATCGGGCCGAAGACCCGTGACGTGACCACGTTGTGGCTCATGCGCCGTGCCCGGGCCCGCGAGATCTCCTCGGGGCCCATGCGGCTGACCGCGACGGCCCCGGAGACGTCGGCGAACCACGTGAACATCCGCAACCGGACGTCGATGTCCACAGCGCCCTCCCGCGACCGTGCGTGTTCTCAGCGGCGGCGACAGCCTGCACGACGAGTTGCTGCTCACGCCCACTCGAACGGACCACCGATCGGGGTCTGTCGGTGACCGGCGCCCGAGGGACGGGGACGAGCGGGTGAGGCGCGTGTCGCAGCGGCGACACTCCTGGTGGTGCCGGTGGGCGGTTGCTCCGGTCAGAGGCGGCCCGTGCGTCGGTCGACCCACCTGACCGGGCGGCCACTCCGGTCGCCGTAGCGTCCGCATCCGTGAGCAGTCCGCGGCGCAGCGACCCGGCGGAGGCGCGGCAGCTCGAGATGCTGCTCGCCGCCGCGGTGGTCCTCGTCCTGCTCGTCGGGGCCGGGCTGGCCGGCGTGGTGGTGGCGGTCCGCCCGGGCCCCGACGACGCCCCGGCCTACGCGCAGCCCGCTGCGGCGCCCGCCCCGGCCGACGACGCCGCCCGCCGCACCTGGGCGGCCGCCGTCGAGCCCGCGACGGGGGTGCCGGCGCGGGCGCTCGTCGCCTACGCGCGGGCCGAGGTCGCCGCCCGCGACGAGCTCGCCGACTGCGGGGTGTCGTGGGTGACGCTCGCCGGGCTGGGTCGTGTCGAGTCGAACCACGGGCGCTTCGGCGGCACCGCGCTCGACGACCAGGGGCGCCCGGGCGACCCGGTGCGCGGGCCCGAGCTC
This sequence comes from Actinomycetospora sp. NBC_00405, assembly GCF_036044095.1. NCBI lineage: Bacteria > Bacillati > Actinomycetota > Actinomycetes > Pseudonocardiales > Pseudonocardiaceae > Actinomycetospora > Actinomycetospora sp. NBC_00405. Next base: position 3,016,674 of record NZ_CP107938.1, on the reverse strand, counting down.
GACGGCACGGGCGGGAACCGCGAGATCCGCGACACCGACGGCGGGCGCCTCGACGACGACACCACCTACGACCGCGCCGTGGGCCCGCTGCAGTTCATCCCGTCGACCTGGGCCCTGTACGGGGCCGACGGCGACGGCGACGGGGTGAACGACCCCGACGACCTCGACGACGCCGCCCTGGCCGCCGCCCGCTACCTCTGCGAGGACGACCGCGACCTGCGCCGCGGCGACGACTGGCGGGCCGCCGTCCTCGCCTACAACCGCTCGCAGGCCTACGTCGACCGCGTCCGCCGGGAGGCCGTGGCCGCCGCGGACGGGATGCGGTGACGCCGGCGGTGAACCGGCGGTGACCTACCGCCGCGCCAGCCGCCGCTCGCCCAGCGACCCGGTGCGGTACTCCAGCCCGTAGTGGCTGAAGACGCCCGGCTCGTCGGAGGCGTGCAGCTCGCCGTCGGGGTCGATGAACGGCGCCTCGCGGACCAGCTCCCGGCCGAACGCGACCTTGAGGTGGGCCGGGGTGACGACGGCCCCGCCGAGCGGGACGAACACGAGCTTGGTCTTCCCGAACAGCGACGACACCTTGATCGTCGCGAACACCGGCTCGTCGCCGAGGGTGTCGACGTACACGGCCTCGAGGTCGCCGATCTTCGCCTCGACGGGGTCGACGACGGGGCGGCCGCGCCAGTCGCGGATGTTCTCGGCGGGGATCACGGGCGGAACACTACGACGCCGCCCCGGCCGCGCGGAGTCAGATGGCCCTGGGGAGTCAGACCGGCGTCGCCGACGGGGCCGCGGTGTCCGGGCGGGTCTGCTGCGTCGACTCGTCGGTGGCGGGCAGCTCGTCGCGGCCGATCCGCCCGCCGCGGGCGAGGCCCCGCCCGACGGGGTAGGCGAGCGCGGTCGCGGGCAGCGGCCCCTCGTCGCCGCCGAGGTGCACCCGGACCTCGGCGGGCTCGCGCGAGGGGTCCTCGGGCACGCCGAGGCGTCGCAGCGCCTGCCCGGCGACGGCGCGCGAGCTGTCGTGCAGCGCGGTGCCGGGTGGCAGCGCGGCGAGGATGTCCTCGACCACCAGCGGGTAGTGCGTGCAGCCGAGCACCACCGAGCGGCAGCGCTCCGGCGTGCGGGAGGCCGCGAGGGCGACGGCCTCGCGCACCGCCGCGGCGTCGGCGTGCTCGACGGCCGTCGCGAGACCGGGGCAGGCGACCGACTCGGCCTGGCCGGGCGCGGCGAAGCGCTCGAGCAGGTCGCGCTGGTACTCGCTCACCGTGGTGCGCTCGGTGGCCCACACCGCGAAGGGCACGCCGGTGGCCCCGGCCGGCTTCACCGCGGGGACGGTGGCCACCACGGGGCGGTCGGGCTCGAGGGCGGCGCGCAGCGGCACCACCGCCGTCACCGACGCGGTGTTGCAGGGCACGACGACCGCGTCCGCGCCGCGCTCGACGGCGAGGTGCCCGGTGCCGACGACGCGGTCGACGATCCACGGCGACGGCTTGGAGCCCCACGGCATGCCCTCGGGGTCGAGGTAGAGGTCGAGGGCGAGGTCCGGGCGCAGGTGGCGCAACCAGCCCGCGGTGGGCAGCAGACCGCAGCCCGAGTCGATGAGCGCGATGCGCAGTGCGGAGCCCGCCGGGTGCCCGACCATCACCTCGAGTCTAGGACCCCGCACGTCGGGCCATCGCAGCCCTCGGACCATCGCGGCCCTCAGACCATCGCGGCCCTCAGACCATCGCGGCGCTGCCGACGTCCGGGTGCTCGCGGTGGTAGGCCACCATCGCGCCGACGTGCTCGGCGAAGGTCGGGCAGCGCACGCCGACCTCGGCGAGGAGCGCGGTGGTCGCGGTGACGTCGTAGTCGGTGGGGTGGGTCAGGTAGTCCAGCGTCGACGAGGGCAGCTTGAACAGCCGTCCGACGCCCGGCAGGTGGTCGATCGAGAAGCGCGACAGCGAGGTCGGCACGGGCACGACGCGCAGCTTCTTGTCGGTGTGCGCAGCGAAGGCCTCGCACATGCCGAGCACGGTCGGCGGGTGCGGGGCGGCGAGGGCGACGGTGCGGTCGAGGGCGCCCGGGTGCGGCGCGAGCGCGGCGATGGCGTCGACGACGAAGTCGCTGGGCACCAGGTTGAAGTGGACGCGCGAGGGGTCGCCGGGCAGCGGCATCACGGCCACGCGTCCCTGGCGGGCGATGAGCTGCAGCGCGTAGTAGGGCCCGTCGTACTTCTGGGTCTCGCCGGTGCGGCTGTCGCCGACGACCACCGAGGGCCGGTAGATCGTCACCGGCATGCCGGCCTCGCGCGCCTTGGCCACGATCCGCTCGGCCTCGTGCTTGGTGTGCTCGTAGTGGTTGGAGAACCGCTGGCCCAGCTCCAGGTCGTCCTCGAAGAAGAGGCCCGGGTAGCGCCCGGAGACGTAGCAGGTGCTGACGTACTGGAGCCGCACGAGCTCGTCGGCGCCGCGCGCGAGGTCGACGACGTTCCGGGTGCCCTCGACGTTCACCGACCAGGCGAGCTCGGGGGCGACGGACAGGTCGTACACCGCGGCGAGGTGGAAGATCTCCAGGGGCCCGCTCCGCAGGGCCGCGGCCTCGTCCTCGTCGAGCCCGAGCCCCGGCCGGGTGATGTCGCCGACGACGAGACGGGTGCGCCCGGCGAGCGCCGGCTCGGTGGCCTCGAGCCGCTCGAGCGTCCGGCGCGCCCGGTCGAGCCAGCGCTCCTGCACCAGCGCCACGGCCTGCGCGTCGGCGGAACGGCGCAGCGTGCGCGGCAGCAGGGCGCTGCCGAGGAACCCGGGGAAGCCGGTGAACAGCACGGTCGTCGGCAACGCGGCCTCCGGGGAGGATCGGGCCTCCACCGGGGACGATCGGGCGGGGGAGGGTCGGGCAGGGTCGGTGCTGCGAGGAGGACACCATGTCCTCCACGCGCGCGCTCGCCCGTCGCACCGTCGGGCGTTGTGAGTGCTGTCATGGGTGCGCGGTCGGTCGGTCCGGGAAGGTGTCCGGGCGCGGTACCAGGGGAAATCATCACGAACGACACTTGCGGGCGGACAATGCCCTCGGGGACTGATGGGAGGACGTTCGCATGAGCGCGCAGCGCATCGTGGTGGTCGGCGCGGGGTTCGCCGGCTTGAAGTGCGTCCAGCGCCTCGAACGTGAGCTCAAGGGCGAGCTGGCACGCGGCGAGGTCGAGATCGTGGTGGTCAACCCCCACGACTACATGCTCTACCTGCCCCTGCTGCCGCAGGTGGCCGCGGGCGTGATCACCGCGCAGTCGGTCACGGTGCCGCTGCCCCGGGCCATCCACCGCTCCCAGCGCCTGCCGGGCCAGGTGATCGGGCTCGACCTCGAGCGCAAGGTCGCCGTGGTCAAGAAGATCAGCGAGGACGTCGTCGACCTGCCGTACGACCGGCTGGTGATCTCCGCGGGCAGCGTCACCCGTCAGTTCGACATCCCGGGGCTCGAGGAGCACGGGCTGGGGATGAAGAACCTCGGCGAGGCCGCCTACCTGCGCGACCACGTGCTCTCGCAGCTCGAGCTGGCCAACGCGTCGACCGACCCCGAGGAGCGCGCCGCGCGCTGCCACTTCGTCGTGGTGGGCGGCGGCTACGCGGGCACCGAGACCGCCGCGTGCCTCGAGCTGCTCACCGACGCCGCGCTGAAGCGCTTCCCGCGCCTCGACCCGACGCTGGTGAAGTGGACCCTCGTCGACATCGCGCCGCGGCTCATGCCAGAGCTCGGGCAGCGTCTCGGCGAGGAGGCCCTCGACCTGCTGCGCCGCCGCGGCATCGGGGTGCGGCTCGAGACCGGCGTCGAGGAGGTCACCGCCGACAGCGTCACGCTCACCGACGGGGACACCCTGCCGACCAAGACGCTCGTGTGGACGGCCGGCGTCACCGCGAGCCCGCTGGTGAAGCAGCTCGGTGTCGAGCTCGTGCGCGGCCGGGTCAAGTGCGGCACCGATCTGCGTCTCGACGGGTACGACGAGGTGTTCGTGCTCGGCGACGCGGCCGCCGTGCCCGACCTGACCGCCGAGGACCCGGGCTCCACCCTCTGCCCGCCCACCGCCCAGCACGCGACGCGCCAGGCGGTCGTCGCCGCGGACAACGTCGTCGCCTCGCTGCGCGGCGAGTCGCTGCGCGAGTACAAGCACCACGACCTGGGGCTCGTCGTCGACCTCGGCGGCACCCAGGCGGTGGCCCACCCGCTGAAGCTGCGCCTCACCGGGATCGTCGCCCAGGCCGTGACCCGGGGCTACCACCTCTACGCGCTGCCGCTCATGCGCACGCGCGCCCGGGTCGTCGCCAACTGGATCCTGCACTTCTTCGGCGGCGACGACTTCATCCGCATCGGCTTCCTCACGGGGCGCAAGAGCGAGACGTCGTCCTTCGAGGAGACGCGCGACTACCTCTCGGAGGAGGAGATCGCGAAGCGCGCCGCCACCGCGGCCGGGTGACGCGTGACGCCCCCTGAGGACCCGGAGTACCGGGAGGACCTGCTCGCCCGCGACGGAACGCTCCTGCGCCGCTGGGACAACGGCGCGCAGGGCGTGCCCGTGGTCGTGTCCAACGGCCTCGGGGCGAGCCCGACGGCGTGGCCGTTCCTGCACGGCGCGGACTGCGGCTACCACGCGACGAGCTGGCACCACCGCGGTCTCGGTGGTTCGTCGCGCCCGGACGACGAGACGCGCATCGCCGTGGACGACCACGTCGACGACCTGCTCACCGTCATGGACGCGGCCGGGATGTCCCGGGCCCTCGTCGTCGGCTGGTCGGTGGGCGTCGCGATCGCGATCGAGGCCGCCCGGCGCGCGCCCGACCGCGTCGCGGGCCTGCTCGTCCTCGGCGGCGCGGCGACGGGGGCGTTCCGGGTGCTGCCCCAGCTCTCGCCGCTCCCGGCCCAGGTGCCCGAGGGCGTGCACCGCCGGGCGGCGCAGGTCGGGGGGTGGCTGCTGCGGGTGGTCGGGCCGCCGACGGCGGGGCTGATCAACCTGCTGCCCCGGAGCCTGGACGCGGGCCGCGAGGCGCTCGGGCGCGCCGGCGTGGACCCGGCCCAGCTCGACCCCACGGGCTCCGCCGCGCCGATGATCACCCTGGCCGAGGTGGCGCGGGAGTTCGCCCGCCACGACTGGACGTGGTTCTCGCGGCTCGTGCTCGCCGCGGCCGAGCACCCGACGCCGGACGACCTGGGCTCGCTCCGCGTGCCCGTCACGATCGTGTCCGGCGATCTCGACACGCTCGCCCCGCCCGCGGACATGACGGCGCTCGCGGCTGTCCTGCCCGACGCCCGGCTCGTGCGCCTGCCGGGCAGCCACTTCCTGCCCCTGCAGTTCCCCGACGCCCTCGCGGGCGAGCTGGCCGCGCTGGCGACCCGGGCTCAGGTCTGAGTCGTCGGGCCCGAGCCCGTCAGGGCCGAACCGTCAGATCCGGCGCACCAGTCGCTCGGCGAGGAAGCGCAGCGCGAGGTCGTACCCCGTCACCCCGGCCCCGGCGATCACGGCCGTGGCCACCGGGGACACGTAGGAGTGCGACCGGAACGCCTCGCGGGCGTGCACGTTCGACAGGTGCACCTCGACCACGGGGACCGGCAGCGCGGCCAGCGCGTCGCGCAGGGCCACGGACGTGTGGGTGTAGCCGCCCGGATTGATGATCACTCCGCCGTGGCCGGTCATGGCCTCCTGGACGGTGTCGATGAGCGCGCCCTCGTGGTTGCTCTGGCGCGCGTCGACCTCCAGACCGAACTCGGCGGCGGTGCGCCGGCAGCGCTCCTCCAGGTCGGACAGGGTGTCGGTGCCGTAGACCTCGGGTTCCCGGCGGCCCAGGAGGTTGAGGTTGGGCCCGTTGACGACCAGCACGCGGCGGGCGTTCATGCGCCACTCCATCGGGGGTTCATAACCACGCCTTTGTCATTCGGGGGTCAAGCGGACGGGTGGGACGGCCGATGAGAGGGACAGCGCCCAGCACGGGCGGTCTCCCCATCTCGGACGGAGTCTGTATGAGGACGGTTCTGATCTGCGACGACCGGCGCAGTGTCCGCGAGGGACTGACGCGCGTCATGTCCGCGGTCCCCGGCGTCCAGCGCATCGACTGTGTGTCCACGGCCGACGAGCTGCTCACCCGCTACGCCCGCCAGAGCGCGGACGTCGTCTTCGTGGGGACCCAGCGCGCCGTGGCCTCGGGCGCCGAGGCGACCCGTCGCCTCATGGCCGCGCACCCGCAGGCCAACGTCATGGTCTTCGGCGCCCCGGACGACGGCGGCAGCATCGCCGCCGCGATCGCCGGCGGCGCCCGCGGCTACCTGCGTTGGGACGCCTCGCGCCCCGAGCTGGTCGCCGCGCTCGCCCACTCGGCCGCAGGCGCCGAGGTCGGCGCCATGCCCATGCAGCGCGGCGCGCAGCCGGGCGCGGGGGTCAACCTCACCGAGCGCGAGATGCAGGTCCTGCGCGGGATGAGCCAGGGCAAGAGCAACGGCCAGATCGGCCGCGAGCTCTACCTGTCCGAGGACACGGTGAAGACCCACGCCCGCCGGCTGTTCCGCAAGCTCTCGGCGGCCGACCGGGCCCAGGCGGTGGCCCAGGGCTTCCGCTGCGGCCTCGTCTCCTGAGGCAGCTGCCGGGGGGAGACACCCGACGACGTCCCGCCGGGTCGGAGGCGGCAGGAGGTCAGTGGGGCAGGAAGTGGCTGGGCAGGACCGAGGACGGGTCGACCGGACCCGGTGGACGGGCGTACCCCGCATGCGCCCGCCCACCGGGTCCGGTCGGCGTGCCCGCAGGAGCCGGGCCGTGAGGTGCCGCCGTGACGTGTCTCAGGGGCCGACGACGGTCCGGATGGTGTCGTCCCGCAGCTCGGTGCGGGTGCGCGGGTGCGCCCCGAACCGGTGGCGGATGCCGTCGGGGCCGGCGAGCCAGCCCTGGTAGGCGTCGACGGCGTGGTCCTGCCGCTCGCCGCCCTCGCCCCGCACGGTGATCCGGTACGCGGTGTCGCGCGCGAACGTGAACCGGGGGGTCGGCGTCGTGCGCCCCGTCCGAGAGGCAGTGCGGGAGGGGGCACGGGAGGGAGCGGCCATCGCCGCTGATCGTACGGGCACGGAACACCCGTCCGCCGCCCTCGAACGGAGTAGTCGTGAGAAGGTGAGCGACGTCTCGGCTCGGCGCTGACGGAGAGGGTGGACGGGTGACGGAACCCCTCGATACTGGCCCCCTCGATCCGGTGCACGCGGCCTGGTCCGCGGGCCGCGCGGCACGCAACGGCTGGCTGACGGTCCCGGACGCCCACCTCGTCGAGGTCGTGGCCGCGTACGCCGCCGGGCACGACGTCCTCGACGCCCTGACGCTCGATCTCCAGCACGGCCTGTTCGACCGCGCGTCGACCGCTGCCGCGGTCCGCGCCGTCGACGCCCACGGGCTCGCCCCGCTGGTGCGCCTGCCCGCCGTCGACGAGGCCTCCGTGGGGTTCGCGCTCGACCTCGGGGTCCGTGGCGTGATCGCCCCGATGGTCTCCGACGTCGCGACCGCCACCGAGCTCGTCGCCGCGTGCCGCTACCCGCCGGCCGGGCGTCGCTCGTTCGGGCCCGTGCGCACGGCGCTGCGTCCCGGCGCCGACCCCGTGGGGTCCGCAGGCTCCGTCCTCGTGTTCGCGATGATCGAGACGGCCGACGCCCTGGACCGGGCCGGCGAGATCGCCGCGGTGCCGGGCCTGGACGGGCTGTTCGTCGGCCCCGGTGACCTCGGCGTCGCCCTGGGGCTCGGCCCCGCCCAGAACCGCGAGGAGCCCGCGATCCACGACGCGTTCCGGCGCGTCCTCGACGCCTGCGCCGCCGCGGGCACGCGCGCGGCCGTGCACGCCACCCGCGCGCATTACGCCGCCGCCCGGGCCGCCGACGGGTTCTCGCTGGTCACCACGTGGTCCGACGTGCCGGCGCTGCTCGAGGGCCTGGACGGTGCGCGCGAGGGGTTCCGGGGATAGCGGACCGTTCCCGTCCGCCTCACCGGGCACACTGAGCGCGTGCTCGAGACCTCCGCCCGCCTGCTGCGCCTGCTGTCGCTGCTGCAGGCCCGCCCGGAGTGGACCGGCCCGGAGCTCGCCAAGCGCCTCGGCATCACCACCCGCACCGTGCGCCGGGACGTCGACAAGCTCCGCGGGCTCGACTACCCGGTCGAGGTCGGCTTCGGCCCCGGCGGCGGCTACCGCCTCGGCTCCGGGGCCGCGCTGCCTCCGCTGCTGCTCGACGACGACGAGGCCGTCGCGGTCGCGGTGACGTTGCGGACCGCGGCCGGGTCCGGGGTGGCGGGCACGGGGGAGACGGCGCTGGCCGCGCTGGTGAAGCTCGAGCGGATCCTGCCCGCGCGCCTGCGGCACCGGGTCTCGGCGATGCCGGTGGCGATCGTGGCGCCGCGCGTCGCGCCGACCGTCGACCCCTCGGTGCTCGCCGTCGTGGGCGGGGCGTGCCGCGACCGACGCGTGCTCGAGATCGACTACACGGCCCGCGACGGGGCCGCGACCCGTCGGCGGATCGAGCCGATCCACCTCGTCGCCTGGGGTCGGCGCTGGTACCTCGTGGCCTGGGACCGCGACCGCGAGGACTGGCGCACCCTGCGCGTCGACCGCCTCACGCCGCGGCTGGCCCCGGACGGGCTCCCGACCGGGCCGCGCTTCGCCCCGCGCGAGATCCCGGGCGGCGACCCGGCGGCGTTCGTCTCGGACCGCGTCGCCGACGTCCGGCCGTTCCGCTGCGTCGTGCGCGTCGAGGCGTCGGCCGAGCAGGTGCGGGCGACGATCTGGACCGACCAGGTGCGCATCGAGCCGGACGGGCCGGACGCGTGCCGGGTGACGCTCTCCACCGACGACGCCCGCGCCGCGACGATCATCCTGCTGGGGCTCGGGGCGGAGTTCACCGTCGAGTCGCCCGACGCCCTGTCCGAGGAGCTGCGGGTGGTGGCCGCGCGCTACCTGCGGGCCGCCGGGGACGCTCAGCCGACCGCGCCGCCCACCAGGTAGCCAATGCCGTAGGTCGCGGCGAGGCCCAGGGCGCCGCCGATCATCACCCGCAGCACGGCCCGCCTCGGGGTCGCGCCACCGAGCCGGGCGCCGGCCCAGCCCGCAAGCCCGAGGGCGAGGAGCACCACCGCGACGGTGACGGGGACCCGCCACGTGGGCGGGGTGGCGATCACCGCGATCAGCGGCAGGAGCGCGCCGAGAATGAACGCCACCGCCGAGGCGCCCGCCGCCCGCCAGGGGCTGGTCAGCTCGTCGGGGTCGAGGTGGAGCTCGGCGTCGACGTGGGCGGAGAGCGCGTCGTGCTCGGTGAGCTCGACGGCCACCTGCCGCGCGGTCGCCCGCGAGAGGCCCTTCGCCTCGTACAGCTCGGTGAGCTCCTCGAGCTCCTCCTCGGGCGTCTCGCGCAGCTCGCGCTTCTCCTTCGCCAGCTGGGCGCGCTCGGAGTCGCGCTGGCTGGACACCGAGACGTACTCGCCGAGGGCCATCGAGACCGCACCCGCCACGAGGCCGGCGATCCCGGCGGTGACGATGGGGGCGCGCTCGACCGTCGCGCCGGCGACGCCGACGACGATGCCCGCGGTGGACACGATCCCGTCGTTGGCGCCGAGCACGCCGGCGCGCAGGGCGTTGAGCCGCTGGGAGAGCTCGCCGCCGTGCGGCTCGGGGTGGACCTCGCCCGGGGTCCCGGAGCTGCTCACCGTCTCGCTCATGTCTCCAGGGTCCCACGAAGAATGGAATGATTCCAGAAAACTGAGCCTGCCCTCAGTTCGCGCGTGATCCTCACGGCGATCCGGCGCGCGGGAGCGCACGATGGTGGTGCCGGGTGACGCGGACGGGGCCGCCGCGCCCGGCAGGAGGAGGCGCCGTGGACACCGAGGGAGCAGCCGAGCGCGAGGGGCGGGGCGACCCGGAGGAGCACCGGTCACGCCTGCCCGAGCCGAGCGGGCCGCCGGACCTGCGGGTGAGCGACGCCGAGCGCGCGGCCGCCCTGCAGGCCCTGGGCACGCACCTCGAGGCGGGTCGCCTCGACATCGACGAGTTCGGCGAGCGCTCCGCCCGCGCGGCCGTCGCCGTCCACCGGTCCGACCTGGAGCCCCTGTTCCTCGACCTGCCGGCGCCGCACCCGCCGTTGCCCCACCCTCACGTCGCACCGCCGCCCCCGGTGCCGGCGGCGCCGTCCTCCGTGCCCGAGCAGGTCCGGGACCGCCGGCCCGCCCCGGCCGGTCCGGCCCTCGGCGTCGCGCTCGTGATGGTGCTCGTGCTCGTGCTGCCGGCGCTCCTGGTGGGCGCGGCGGCGACGGGCTCGGCCGGCGGCCTGCTGGTGCTCCCGCTGCTGTTCCTGGTGCTCGGCGCGCGGCACGGGCGCTGGCACGGCCGCGGACCCGGGGGCCACGGGCACGGCCACGGCGGGAGGCACGGGCCACACGGACCCTGGTGAAAACGGGGGTGGCGCGCCCGCCTCGGATGAGGTTAGGCTTGCCTCATCGCTGCGCGGTGTTGTGGTGGCGCCAGCGGCAGCGGCGAGAGGTGGCCCCGGGCTCGAGGGACGAGCCCGGGGCCACCGATCCCCCTTGGATACCACGTTTCGCCCCTCCGCGCTCCCATCGAGCGCGTGACCAGCGGCGACGGGATCCGGTGACTCCCCCTGCCGCACGGTCGCGTGAGTCGTCGGCGCTTCGAGGTGCCGCCGCGCGGGGCGCAGGGGAAGCTGTGTCCGTTATGGGGATCATCGAACGGGTCGTGCTTCTCGACGAGTCCGGGGCGGCGACGGGGACGGCGGCCAAGGCCGAGGTCCACCACGACGCCACGCCGCTGCACCTGGCGTTCTCCTGCTACGTGTTCGACGGGCGCGGCAACCTGCTGCTGACCCGGCGCGCCCGCAGCAAGAGGACCTTCCCCGGCGTGTGGACCAACTCGTTCTGCGGCCACCCCGCACCGGACGAGCCGATGGACGAGGCCGTCCGCCGTCGCGGGCGCCAGGAGCTCGGGATCGACCTCGACGGCCTGCGCCTCGTCCTGCCCGGCTTCCGGTACGACGCCGAGCAGGGCGGGGTGCGCGAGAACGAGATGTGTCCCGTCTTCGTCGCCCGCACCCACGACGTTCCCCGCGAGCCGGACCCCGGCGAGGTCGACGAGATCCGCACCGTGCCGTGGGCGCCGTTCCGCGACGAGGTCCTCGCCGAGCGCTGGTCCGGGATCTCGCCGTGGTGCGCCGACCAGATCCGCCTGCTCGCCTCGCTCGGCCCCGAGCCGGGCCGCTGGGCCACCGCCGACCCGGCCGCGCTGCCCCCGGCGGCGTTCCTGGCGTCGTGAGTCCTGGGCGTCGTGAATTCTCGGTCCCGCCGATGAGTCGGCGCGGCCGCGGGAGTTCCACCGGGTGAGGACGCCATCCGAACCCGGGAGGACAGCCCCATGGCCGACAACGACGCCGAGCGCGAGATCCGCGAGCTGATCGAGCGCTGGGCCCACGCCGTGCACGTCGGCGACCTCGAGACGGTCGTCGCGGACCACGCCGAGGACATCGTCATGTTCGATGTGCCCCCGCCCCAGAACGGGATCCGCGGTCTCGCCGACTACACCGCCGCCTGGCCCCCGTTCTTCGAGTTCCAGGCCTCCGGCGGGTGCTTCGACATCGTCGAACTGGAGGTCACCGCCGGCGCCGACGTCGCGTTCGCCCACGCCCTGCTGCGCTGCGACACCCCCGAGGCCGTCGCCGCCCGCCCCGACCTCCGGCTGCGGCTCACCCTCGGCCTGCGCCGCGACGAGGGCCGCTGGGTGGTGGCACACGAGCACCACTCGTTCCCCGACGAGAGCCACGTCGTGGAGGAGGACCAGCAGGCGGTCCGCGAGGTGCACCGGAAGTGGGCGCAGGACACCGCCGCCGGTGACCTCGACGCGCTCGTCGCGCCGATCGCCGACGACATCGTCTCCTACGAGCAGGAGGGTCCGCTGGAATACGTCGGCATCGACGAGGTCCGCGAGGTCTGCCGGGCCGGGCTCGAGGCCACGCCGGAGTCGGTGCGCTGGGAGATCCCGGACCTCCGGGTCGTCGCCGGCGGCGACATCGCGGTCTCGTGGGGGATCGACCACATCACCCCCGGCCCCGACGCCGAGTCGGTGCTCTCCCGCGGCACCCGGGTCTTCCGGCGGACGGGCGAGGGCTGGTCGATGATCCACCAGCACCTGTCGTTCCCCGTCTGACCCACGCCACGTCGCGGATCTCGTGGTCGGTGTTCTCGCCGATCGGGCGGTGGTTGTCGGGGGTCGGTTCTAGAATCGAACGTATGAGCGAAGGCGTGGGTGTCGTGGAGCGCGAGGCGCTCGCGGCTGCCCGCGCCGAGGAGATCGCCGGCAATCAGGCCTACTACCGGCGTCTGGAGCGCATCGCGGAGATGGATCGTCTCGGGCTCGCGGCGGTGACGGGGGACCGCAGCACCGAGCGGTTGCTGCAGGAGAGCTGGCGGCTGGACCCGTCGAAGGCCGGGCGGCTGGTCGCCGAGGCCGAGGACCTGGCGCCGCGCTTGTCGCTGCACGGTCAGCCGCTGCCGCCGCGGCTGCCGTGCACCGCGACGGTGCTGGCGTCGGGGGAGGTCTCCCCGGAGCACGTGGCGATCATCCGCCGCACCATGACCAAGATTCACAAGATGGAGCACGTCGACCCGGCCGAGGTGCCGGCCGCGGATGCGTATCTGGCGGAGAAGGCGACGCTGTTCCCGCCGGCGACGTTGCGGCGGCTCGCCGAGGCGTTGCTGGCCAAGCTGGACCCCGATGGTGCGGCGCCGGACGAGGACGCCGACCTGTTCGACGACCTGACGATGACCTCGGGCCAGGACGGCACCCTGGAGATGCGGATCCGGATCCACGACGCGGTCGACGCCGAGTCGATCCGCGAGGGCATCGGGGTGCTGGCCACCCCCACCGGTTCGGACGATCACCGGTCGTTGGGGAACCGGCAGGCGTGCGCGTTCAAGGAGGTGTTCGCCGACGCCCTCGGTCCGAACGGGCTGGTCACCGACACCCGCCACAACGAAGCCGACAACTCGGGAGCTGACGCCGCCGCCGCCGACGCCGACGCCGACCACACGGGAGCCGACGACACGGAAGCCGACGAGCCCGATGCCGTGGACGCCGGCGAGGACCCGCCGCTCGAGGACGCGCTGATCCCCGAACCCCGCCGCCCCGAGCCCGCGGCAGCACCAACGCCGGCACCGGAGACCACTCGCGGACCCGGGCGGGCGCTGTTGACGATCACCATGGACCACCGCTGGCTCCAGCTCGCGATCGGGCACGGCACCCTGGACTCCGGGGCCCTGTCCGACCCGGCCACCGTCCGCCGGTGGGCCTGCGACGCCGACATCGTCCCCCTCGTCCTGGGCTCGAAGTCCGAGCCGCTGGACATCGGGCGCCGCTCCCGGCTGATCCCCGATGCGATGCGTCGGGCGCTGACCTTCCGCGACGGCGGCTGCGCGTTCCCCGGCTGCACCCGCCGACCCCGCCGTTGCCACGCCCACCACATCGACCACTGGGGTGAGGGCGGACCGACCTGCCTCGACAACCTCACGCTGTTGTGCCGGCATCACCACCAGGTCATCCACCACGGGCACTGGCGGATCGACATGATCGACGGGCTCCCGTGGTTCACCCCGCCACCCTGGATCGACCCCGACCGACAACCCAGACCCGGCGGACGACCAGCCGCTGTCGTCTGAGCGACCCGGAACGCTTCGAAAACCGAAGTATTCGCGGGAGGACTCACGGCGAGCGGCCGTCGGCCCGGCGGACGGTCGGCCACCGTCGTCGGATCCAGCCGGGAGGCTTCGAAGATCGAAGCATCCGCGACACCTCAGGGCCGGGGCGCCCCGTGATAGGTGCCGAACTGCCAGTGGTTGCCCTCCGGGTCGCGCACGGCGACGTCGTGGGAGCCGTAGTCGGTGTCGTAGGGGCCCTGGGTGACCTCGCCGTCGCCGTGGTCCCGGACCCGCGCGGCGATGGCGTCGATCTCGGCGGCGTCGGGTACGACGACGTAGGCGGTGAACGAGCCGGAGGACGTCGCGCGCACGTCGGTGCCCGGGCGCTGCTGGCCCATCATGATCCCGCCGCCGCTGGGCCAGGCCAGCTCGGCGTGCTGCACGACGCCGGCGTCGTCGGCGTAGGCGACGACCTCGACGAACCCGAGGACCTCGGTCAGGAACGCCATGAGGGCGCGGGCGTCCCGGGCCGCGAGCGTGGGCCAGATCTGGGGCGGCGGGGTCTTGGCGTCGGTCGTGGAGGAGATGTCCATGGTGCTCACGGTGCCGTGTCGGGGGTGCCGGCGTCTTGGACGTTCCCGATCTCCTCGGCGAGCCAGCGGGTGGGCGAGCAGCCGGCGAGCGCACCGAACTCCCGCGTGAGGTGGGCCTGGTCGGCGTAGCCCCCGTCGGCGGCGATGTCCGCGAGCCCGAGGGGAGCGCCGGCGACCGCGCGGGCCTGGAGGCGGCGCCGGGCGCGGTCGAAGCGGGCCATCCGCCCCGCGACCTTCGGGGCCACGCCCATCTCGGCGCGGAAGCGCTGGCCGAGGTGGCGCTCGCTCCAGCCGACCTCGTCGGCGAGCGCGTGCACGGGGACGGTGCCGGCCGACCCCACGAGCCGTCGCCAGGCCCGGCGCACCTCGGGGGCGACCGGGCGCCCCGGGGCGTCGACGGCCAGCGCCCGCTGCAGGACGTCGTCGAGCGCGGCGAAGCGCCCGTCCCAGCCCTCGGCGGCCTCGACCCGTTCCTCCAGCTCGCGCGTCACGGCGCCGAGGACGTCGTCGCCGTCGACGGTGATCCCCGCGAGGTCCGAGGCGGGCCGCCCGAGCAGGGCCCGGGCCGCGAGGGGGTCGAGCACGACGTGCACCCCGGATTGGCGCCCGTCGTGGACGATCTCCTCGGGCGTCGTGTGCAGCCCGCCGATCGCCGTGCGGCGCCGGGCCAGGCTGCCGTCCGGCGTGCGCATGACCAGCGGCTCGCCGAACGTGACGATCAGTGTCAGGTACGGCGAGGGCAGGCCGCGGTGCACGCCCGGCGGACCGCCGCGCATGTCGTAGCCGTGGTAGGCGACGTGCCCGCGCAGAGGCGCGCCGGGCACCCCCGACCGTCCGTCCGACACCGGCTCCACTCTCTCAGTGTGGCCCCGGCGGCCGGCGATCGGAACGGTCCGTGGCGGACCCCCGCTCCGCCGCGCGAGGATGCGCACCGCACCCCGACCCCGGACGATGTGGAGAGACGACCTTGATCCTGATCAACGTCAAGTGGACCGTGAAGCCGGAGTACGCCGAGCAGTTCCCGTCCCTGGTCAAGGACTTCACCGACGCCGTGCGCCGGGAGCCCGGCAACATCTTCTTCGAGTGGTCCCGGCACCTCGAGGAGGACAACACCTACGTCCTCGTCGAGGCGTTCCAGGACGACGCCGGCGACGCGCACGTCCAGTCCGACCACTTCCAGACGTTCGTCGCGCAGGCGCCCGACTGGGTCTCGCAGAAACCGAGGATCATCAACGTCCAGAACGTCCCGCAGGACGGCTGGGGCGAGATGGGCGAGATCGAGCCCCGCTGAGTCGAACCCCGCTGAACCGCGGCGCCGGGCCGGCCGGGTCAGACCCCGACCGGCTCGCGCTCCGCGGAGGCCGTTGCGCGGGTGAGCAGCCGCCACGCACCGAGGGCCGTGAGCGCCAGGACGGCGGCACCGAGCGCCGCGGCGCCCTGCATCCCGGCGACGAACGCCTCCCGCGACGCGGTGACGAGCGCGTCGCCCACTCCCGGCTCCAGCGCCCCGGCGTGGGCGAGCGCGCCACCGAGGGTCTCCTGCCCCGTCCGCGCGGTGAAGACGGCCGCGGCGAGGCTGCCGAGCACCGCGGTGCCCAGCGCCCCGCCGAGCTCGTAGCCCGTCTCGGAGATCGCCGAGGCGGCGCCGGCCCGGTCGGCCGGGGCGCGGGCCAGGATCAGGTCGTTGGTCAGCGCCTCCGACAGCGCGACGCCCGCCCCGAGCAGCGCGAACCCGACCACGACCCCGGCCAGGCCGCCGAGGACGGCGACGAGGGCGAGGCCCGTCGCGGCGGACCCGAGCCCGAGGCCGACGAGCGCGGGCGGCGTGAGCCGGCGCGCCAGGCGCGTCGCGAGGAGCGCGCCGGTCACCCCGGCGACGGAGCCGGGCAGCATCCACAGCGCGGCCTCGAGGGGGGAGTGCCCGAGCACCGACTGCAGGTACTGCGGCAGCAGCAGGAGCAGGCCGACCAGTGCGAACACGCCGAGCAGGTTCGTGGTCACCGAGACCGAGAACGACGGGCGGGAGAAGAGCCCGAGGTCCAGGAGCGGGTGCGCGAGGCGGCGCTGGCGGCGGACGAACAGCGTGCCCGCGGCGACGCCCACGGCGGCCGAGAGCGCGGCGCCGACGGTCGGGCCCTCGGTCGCGACGGTCTTGAGCGCGGAGACCAGCGGGAACATCGCGACGAGCGACAGGGCCGCCGAGGTCAGGTCGAACGGGCCCGGGTGCGGGTCGCGGCTCTCGGGCAGGACGAGCGGGCCGACCACCAGCAGCAGCACGATCACGGGGACGTTGATCAGGAAGACCGAGCCCCACCAGAAGTGCTCGAGCAGCACCCCCGCCACCACGGGACCCGCCGCCGCGCCGCCGGAGAACGCGGCCGACCACACGGCGACGGCGGTGGCCCGGCGACGCGGCTCGGGGAACGTGGTCTTGATCAGCGAGAACGTCGAGGGCATGAGCGTCGCCCCGCCGAGGCCCAGCAGGGCGCGGGCGACGACGAGCGTGCCGGCCGTCGGCGCGAACGCCGCGAGCACCGAGGCGATGCCGAAGGCCGCGGCACCCCACATCAGCAGGCGGCGCCGGCCGATGCGGTCGCCCAGCGTGCCCATGGTGACGAGCAGGCCGGCGAGCACGAACGAGTACGCGTCCACGATCCAGAGCTGCTCGGCGGCGCCGGGGTCCAGGTCCTCCGCGAGCACCGGCAGCGCCGCGCCCAGCACCGTCATGTCGATGCTGATGAGCAGCACCGGCAGGACGAGTGCGGCCAGCGCGAGCGCGGGCGACCGGCGGGACATGGCGAGCCTCCGAGCAGGAGCACGAGTGACTGCACCGTCCAGACGGTGCAGTTTTGACGACGGCGAAACTACACCGGCTGGACGGTCTACTGTCAACGTCGTGCCACGCCCGTCACAGCGCGACCGGATCCTCGACGCGTACACGGACCTCGTCGTGACCTCCGGTCCCGAGACCGTGACGCTCGACGCCGTCGCGAGCGCGGCGGGGGTGTCCAAGGGCGGGCTGCTCTACCACTTCGGGTCGCGCGAGGCCCTGCTCGAGGGGCTGCTGGCGCGGGCCCGGGCGCTCAACGACGACGACCTCGCTGCGGCCCGGTCCGCCCCCGAGGGCGTGGCGCGGTACTACCTGCGCACCTCGGTCGACGAGCCGGCCGCCGCGAGCCCCGTCTATCGGGCGACGGTCGCGCTGATCAAGCTCGCGACCACCGAGCCCCGCGCGGCGGAGGCGACACGCCGCTGCCTGGCGGGGTGGCGGGCGGCGCTCACCGACGAGCTCGGCGACCCCTTCGCCGCCGACCTGGTGGCCGCGGTGGGCGACGGCATCTACCTGCGCGCGATCGTCGGCGACTCCAGCGAGGGCCTCGGCGGCGCGATCGAGGAGGTGCTCCGGCGGGCCGGTCCACGGTGAACGGGCGGTCGGCGGCCGGTCCGACGGCGTCGTCCACGGCTCCCGTCGGCCCGACGGTCGCCGCGCTGCGGCGAGGGCCCCTGTTCGGGGCCGCGGCGTGACGGGCTTGGACCCGCGGCATCTCCGCTGGTCGATGCCAGGTACCGGTGGTCGAGGACACGGTGTGAGCCCCCGGCGCCTGACCCATCCTGGGGAGGTGGAGCAGCCAGAGGAGCCGGACCGGGCCGCCGAGGAGACCGCCGCTGAACGGGCCGTCGACCCTTACCGCGCCCCCTTCGACGCGATGGTGCGCGCGCTGGCGGCCCAGGACCCGCGGTTCATCCGCCGGGTCAGCGTCCCCAGGGCGCACCGACCCGGCGTCGGTCACCTCATGCTGCTCGCGGGCCTGGTGAGCACCCTGCTGCTGGGTGTCCTGCCCCTCGCGATCGGGGTCCACACCGGCTCCGTCGTCCTGCTGGTCATCGGCGCGCTGGGCTCGACCCTGCTGCCGGCCGGCGCCCCGCTGGCCGTGCGCATCGTCCTGCACCGGACGCGTCCCCTGATGCGCTGAGCCCGGCCCGCTGGCGCCGGCCCCCGGTGCCTAGACGGCGACCGCGTCCACGCGGCGCCGCAGGGTCGGCAGGTCGCGCACCACGATGCTGCGCCCGTCCTTGACCAGCACGCCCTCGGCGACGAGGCGGGAGAGCTCGCGGCTGAGCGTCACCCGGGTCAGCCCGACCATCAGCGCGAGCTCGTCCACCGGCGGCCGCACGGACAGGCGCGCCGACGTCCCGAGTGCGCCGTCGCCGTAGGCCTCGACGAGGTGCCCGAGCAGCAGGGTCACCCGCTCGCGGGCGGGCAGGCCGTCGAGGAACACGTGCAGGTGCAGCACCCGCTGCTTGTGGGACACCCGGCGGACGACCTCGACGAGCAGCTCCGGGTCGTCGCGCGCGGCGGCGACCAGGGCGTCGCGACCGACGGTGAGCAGCTCGCACGGCGTGATCGCGGTGGCCGACACCTGGTTGAGGCCGCCGTCGAAGCAGACGCCCTCGCCCAGGCTCGCGCCCGGCTCGGCCCAGGAGATCACCCGCACCGTGCCGTCGGGACGCAGCATGTGGATCCGGACCCGGCCGCTGACCACGACGTGGAACGACGACGACGGTTCGCCCTGCCGGTAGAGGTGCTGACCGGCGCGGACGGGGCGCGGGACGCCGAGCGCCTCGATGCGCCGGCTGATGGCACCGGGCTCGCCGAGCAGGAACGGCGAGACGGTCGGCGAGGGTGGAACGTCGTGCGGAGCCATCGCCGTCCTCCGATCCGGCCGCCGGAGCGCGGGTGAGGGGCAGGCTACGGGCCGGACGAGCGTCCCGGAAGGGACGCTCGTCCGGCCGTGCTCACGCTGCCGCGCGCACGGGCGTGGAGGTGATGGACTCGGCGTTGGTGTCGGGCAGCGCGATGGTGCACAGCAGGCTGATCACCGACAGCCCGGCGAGCAGCACACCGATCGCGAGGCTCGACCCCAGCCCCGCGACCAGCGCGGTGGCGATCAGAGGGACGACGCCGCCGCCGAGGACGCCGGCGAGGTTGTAGGACAGTCCCGCGCCGGTGTAGCGGTAGTGCGTCGGGAAGAGCTCCGGGAGCTGTGCGCCCTGCGGACCGTAGGCGATGCCGACGACGCCGAGCACCACCGAGAGCCCCAGCCCGAAGGACCACGCGGTGCCGATGTCGAGGATCGGGAACGCGATGATCCCGCCGACGATGGCGGACGCGTTGCCGATGATGATCATCTTTCGCCGCCCGACACGATCCGACAGGATCGCGCCCACGATGGTGGTCGCGGCGAAGACGAGGCCGCCGATGATCCCCATCGCGAGCACCGTGGTGCGCGGGAGCCCGAGCTCCTGGGTGCCGTAGCTCGTCAGGTAGGTGACGCCGATGTAGAAGAACGCGAACACGGCCATCGTCGAGCCCGCGCCGAGCAGCACCCGGCCCGTGTGGGTGCTCAGCACCTCCATGACGGGCATGCGGGTGCTCGTCGTCTTCTCCCGGGCCATGAACGCCGCGGTCTCGGTGATGGCGAGCCGCACATAGAGGCCGACGGCGACGAGCACGACGCTGCCGATGAACGGCACCCGCCAGCCCCAGGCCAGGAACGCCTCGTTGCTCATGGTCAGCGCGGTGGTCAGGAAGGTGGCGCTGGCGAGTGCGAAGGCCAGCGACGGACCGAGCTGCGGGAACAGCGCGTACTTGCCGCGCATCTTGCCCGGCGAGTTCTCCGCGGTGAGCAGCGTCGCGCCGGCCCACTCCCCGCCGACCGCGAGGCCCTGCAGGATGCGCAGCAGCACGAGCAGGATCGGGGCGGCGATGCCGATGGCACCGGTGGTGGGCAGCAGGCCGATGGCCAGTGTCGAGAGGCCCATGACCAGCAGCGTCGTCACGAGCGTGCGCTTACGGCCGAGCTTGTCGCCGAAGTGCCCGAACAGGACGGAGCCGAAGGGCCGCGCGACGAAGGCGACGCCGAAGGTCGCCAGCGCGAGCGCCGTGCCGGCCGCCGCCCCGAGCGAGGGGAAGAAGACCTTGTTGAAGACGAGCGCGGCGGCGGTGCCGTAGATGAAGAAGTCGTAGAACTCGATCACCGTGCCGGTCATGCTCGCGATCGCGATGCGGCGCATGGGTGGTGACGCGCCGGCGGGCGCGGCGTCGCTCTGACTCACGGAGCCTCCTGAACGTTCGTACGGGTACGCCGAGTGTCCGGTTCAGGAGGATTGAGGTCTGTATCGCACACTACAGACGGAACGTGTCCACGCGTGCTCGCCGAGGTACACACCGTAGCGTGGTCGGCTCAGACATCTCGGGGGATCGATGACGATCTTGGTAGCCGTCACCGACGACGGCACGGGCGCCGTGGCGCTCGGCGCCGCGCTGGCCGAGGCGGCCTGGCGGGACACGGCGGTGGTGGTGCTGAACCTGCGTGCCGGCCCCCTCGCCGTCCCGGCCGGCGCGCCGGTCACCGTCGTCGACCGCACCTCCGGGGTCGAGGACGGCGACGCGGTGCTCGAGCGGCTGGAGGCGGACACCGACGTCGACCTGCTCGTCATCGGCGTCCGGCGCCGCAGCCCGGTGGGCAAGGCGTTCCTCGGCGACGTCGCGCAGCGGCTGCTGCTCGAGGCCGAGGTGCCCGTGCTGGCGGTGAAGACCTAGCGCGCTCCGCGAGGCGGAAGAACCTGCTCGTCTCCCGATCGGTGTGGCCGACCCGTGCCGGTGCTGTGACCATCGGCCGGTGCCGCGATCCCCGGAGCTCCGCCTCACCGTCGCCGGCGCCGCGGTGGTGGGCGTGGCCTACGGGATGGGTCGGTACGCGTTCGGTCTGACGTTGCCGGCGCTGCGCGGGGACCCGTCGCTCTCGGCCGACGGCCTGGACGACGCCGTCCTCGGCCTCATCGCCTCCGCGTCCTTCGCCGGCTACCTCGCGGGCCTGCTGCTCGCGCCCGTGCTGAGCCGCCGCCTCGGGCCGCGGGCCCCGACGACGGTCGGGAGCGTGTGCGGCGTCATCGGCGGAACCCTCGCCGCCGTGGCGCCGTCGCCGGCGGTGCTCGCGGTCGGCACCGTGCTCGCCGGCAGCGCCGCGGGGTGGGTGTGGGCGGCGTACTCCGACCTCGCGGCCGCCGTCGTCGACGCGCCCCGCCGCCCGCGGGTCCTGGCCGTGATCAGCACCGGGACGAGCGGGGGCCTGGTGGTCTCCGGGCTCGTCGCGCTCGCGGTGATGGGCGTGCCCGGCTGGCGGCTGGTGTGGGTGGCGATCGCGGTCGCGTCCGCGGCGGCGGGCCTGCTCAACCTGCGCGGGACGCCCGCGGTCCGACCCTCACGCACCGGGCCGGTGGGACGGATCCCGCTGCGCGGCCTCGCGGTCCCGACGCTGTACTCGGTGGCCTTCCACGTCGGCGTCACGACGTTCTTCACCTGGGCCGCCGACATGTTGCGCCGCAGCGGGCTCGACGCCGGGCTCGCCGGCGTGCTCTACGCCCTCGTCGGGGTGGTCGGCCTCGTCGCGCTGGGCACGGGCGGCTGGTGCGCGCGGTTCGGGACGGTCCGCGTCGCCGCCGCGTGCCTGCTGTCGATCGCCGCGTCGCTGGTGATCCTCGGCGCGGGTGCCGGGTCCGCTCTCGTCGCACTCGGCGCCGCGGTCGTGTTCGCGCCCGGGATCATGGGCGGTGCCGCCGTGCTCGCCGTGTGGACCGCCGAGATCGCCCCGGACCGGTCGGGCGAGGCGCTGACGGTCGTCGTCGCCGTCGGGGCGCTCGCCGCGGTGATCGCCCCGGCCGTCGTGGGCCTGCTCCTCGGGCTCGTCAGCCTGACCGCCGTCCTCGTCGGGCTGGCCGCGCTCCTCCTGGTCACGGCCGGCGGCCTGCTCACGGCTCGAAGCGGTACCCCCGCCCCGCCTCCGTGACGAGGTGGCGCGGGCGCGCGGGGTCGGGCTCGAGCTTGCGGCGCAGGTGCGCGAGGTAGACCCGCAGGTAGTGGCCCTCGGTGCCGTAGGCGGGGCCCCACACCTCGCGCAGGATCTGCTGCTGCGTGACGAGCATCCCGGGGTGGCGCACGAGGTGCTCGAGCACGCCCCACTCGGTGGGGCTCAGGTGCACCTCGGCCCCGTCGCGCACGACCTTCTTGGCGACGAGGTCGACGGTGAAGCTCGCGGTCTCGACCACGGGCGTCCCGTCGGGGGCGACCGCCGCCGCCCGCCGGACCGCGGCCCGCAGACGGGCCAGCAGCTCGGGGACGCCGAAGGGCTTGGTGATGTAGTCGTCGGCCCCGGCGTCCAGGGCGGCGACCTTGTCCACCGAGTCGGTGCGCGCCGACAGCACGATCACCGGCACCGCGCTCCACCCGCGCATCCCGGCGAGGACCTCGAGCCCGGGCATGTCGGGCAGCCCGAGGTCGAGGATGACGACGTCGGGCGGCGGGTGCTCGGCCGCGGCGCGCAGGGCGGCGGCGCCGTCGGCGGCGAGCACGACCGTGTGGCCGTGCGCGGTGAGGTTGATGCGCAGGGTGCGGAGCAGGTGCGGGTCGTCGTCGACGACGAGGACGCGGCTCACGGGACCAGGGCCGGCTTCGGGGCCGCCGGCAGCGACAGCACGGTGGTGAGGCCGCCGCCCGGCGTGTCCTCGGCCTCGAGCGTGCCGCCCATCGCCTCGGTGAAGCCGCGCGCGACGTGCAGGCCGAGCCCGACCCCGGTGGCGGCCCGCCGGTCGCCGAGACGCTGGAACGGGGTGAACAGCAGGTCGCGCTGCTGGCGCGCGACGCCGGGTCCGGTGTCGACGACCCGCAGCTCGACGCGGTCGGCGTAGGCGCTGGCGCGGACGGCCACCGTCGTCCCGCCGCCGTGGCGCAGGGCGTTGTCGACGAGGTTCGCGACGACCCGCTCGGCGAGCCCGGCATCGGCGAGGACGTCGGGCAGGTCCTCGGCGACCTCGACCACCACCCGGTCCGTGGCGGGGTGGACGCCGGCGAGCGCCGCGGCGACGACCTCGTCGAACCCGACCGGCGCCGTCACCGTGGTGACCGCGCCGGTGGCCAGCCGCGAGGAGTCGAGGAGGTTGTCGACGAGCCCGGTGAGCCGGTCGGCCGAGTCCTCGACGGTCGCGAGCAGCTCTTGGCGGTCCTCGGCCGG
The DNA here is from genome assembly GCF_036044095.1 of Actinomycetospora sp. NBC_00405. Taxonomy (NCBI): domain Bacteria; kingdom Bacillati; phylum Actinomycetota; class Actinomycetes; order Pseudonocardiales; family Pseudonocardiaceae; genus Actinomycetospora; species Actinomycetospora sp. NBC_00405. The sequence continues at coordinate 2,993,338 of NZ_CP107938.1, read as the reverse complement.
CATCCGCAGCACGGGGTCGCGCAGGCTCCCGGCCGCGGCCTTGATCGCGGTCAGCGGCGTGCGCAGGTCGTGGCCCACGGCCGAGAGCAGCGCGGTGCGCAGCCCGGCGGCGTCGGCGCGGCGCTGCGCGTCGGTGGCCTGGGCGGCCATCCGCCGGTTGCGCAGCGCGAGCAGCGCCTGCCCGCTGACCGCCGAGAACAGGGCGCGCTCGCTCGAGGTGAGGGTGCGGCCGGTGCCGACGAGGTGCACGCCCTCGTCGATCTCGACGTCGGCGTCGGCGTCGGCGGGTCGCGCGCACGGGGCTCCGCCGGTGCACGCCGTGGTCTCCCAACCGGTGCCCGCCGAGCGCTCCAGCAGCGCGACCGTCGTGAGGCCGAACGCCTCCCGGACCCGCTCGAGCAGCTTGGGCAACGGGTCGGAGCGCGAGAGCACCACGCGGGCGAAGGAGCCGAGGAGCGTCGCCTCGGCGCGGGCCGTGGCGGCCTGGGCGGCGCGACGGTCGGCGCGGTCGACGACGGCCGCGACGAGCAGCGCGACCACCACCATCGCCACGATCGCGAAGGCGTTCTCCGGCTGGGCCACCGAGAGCGTGTACAGCGGCGGGGTCAGGAAGACGTTGAGCAGCAGGCCGCCACCGATCGCGGCGACGAGCGCGGGAGCGAGCCCGCCGATCATCGCCGTCACCACCGTGGCCAGGAAGAACAGCACCACGTCGGTGGAGAGGTCCACCGACTCGCGCAGCGCCACCCCGAGCACGGTGGCGAGCACCGGCAGCAGCACGGCCGCGGGCCAGCCCCAGGCCTGGCGACGGGCGGGCAGGGAGAGGCGTGGGCGCCGTCGGGCCTCGCCCGCCTCCGCGTGGCTCACCAGGTGGACGTCGATGCTCCCGGACTCGGCGATCGTCGCGGCGCCGATCCCGGGGTCGACCAGCCGCGCCCACCGCGAGCGCCGCGACGTCCCGAGGACGAGCTGGGTGGCGTTCGCGGTGCGCGCGAACTCGAGCAGCGTGGCCGGCACGTCGTCGCCGACCACCGTGTGGAACGACGCCTCCACGTCCTCGGCGAGGCGACGCAGCTCGGGGCCGGCGGACCCCGCAGGCCCCGCCGTCGCCAGGCCGTCCCCGCGCAGCACGTGCACGCAGAGCAGGTCCGCCGACCCGCTGCGCCGGGCGATCCGGGCCGCGCGGCGCAGGACCGTCGCGCTCTCGGGTCCGCCGGTGACGGCGACGACGACCCGTTCCCGGGCCTCCCACACCTCCTCGACACCCTCGGCGGTCCGATAGCGCTGGAGCGCGACGTCGACCTGGTCGGCCACCCACAGCAGCGCGAGCTCACGCAGCGCGATGAGGTTCCCGGTGCGGAAGTAGTGCGCGAGCGAGGCGTCGATCTTCTCGGGCCGGTAGATGTTGCCGTGCGCCATGCGCCGCCGCAGGGCCTCCGGGGTGATGTCGACGAGCTCGATCTGGTCCGCGGCGCGCACCACGGCGTCCGGGATCGTCTCGCGCTGGCGCACGCCGGTGATGCGTTCGACGACGTCGCCGAGGGATTCGAGGTGCTGGACGTTGACCGTCGAGATCACGTCGATCCCGGCGGCGAGCAGCTCCTCGACGTCCTGCCAGCGCTTCTCGTGGCGCGAGCCCGGCGCGCAGGAGTGCGCGAGCTCGTCGACCACGCAGACCTCGGGCGCCCGGGCGAGCACCGCGTCGACGTCGAGCTCGCGCAGCTCGGTGCCGCGGTGGTCGAGGACCGTGCGGGGGAGGACCTCGAGCCCCGCGAGCAGCGCCTCGGTGCGTGCCCGCCCGTGGGTCTCGACGAGGCCGACGACGACGTCGGTGCCCCGCTCGAGGCGGCGGTGGGCCTCGTTCAGCGCGGCGTAGGTCTTGCCCACGCCGGGGGCCGCGCCGAGGTGGATGCGCAGCTCACCGCGTCTGCTGGACACCTCCTCATCCTGCACCTCAGCGGATACCCGGCGCCGCCGCGACGAGGGCTGCGTCGAGCGCCGGGACGTCCACCCGCGGCTCCCCGAGCACCCCGAGCGACCGCCCGTCGGTGGCCTCGGCGACGAGCGCGCGGACGCGGTCCTCCCCGAGCCCGGTGACGCGGGCGACGCGGGGCACCTGCAGCGCCGCGTAGGCGGGACTGATGTGCGGGTCGAGCCCGGAGGCCGAGGCGGTGAGCGCGTCCGGGGGAACGGCGGCCGGGTCGACGCGTTCGCGGCCGGCGATGGCGGCCCGGCGCTCCGCCACGGCCGTGCCCAGGTCCTCGGCGGCGGCACCGAGGTTGGAGCCGCCCGAGGTCGTCGGGTCGGCGGGGCCGAGACCGGCGACGGCGAAGTCGGGCGCCGACGCCGACGGCCGCGTGTGGAACCAGGGGTCGGCGGCCGGGTCCGCGGGGACGGGGTCGATGCCGATGAGGGACGAGCCGCTCGGGAGACGGAGCGGAGCGGAGGTCGACCCATCGATGCTCGGCGTCAGGGAGCCCTCGGCGTGGTGCTCCAGCCCCGGCAGGCGCGAGACGCCCCAGATCGCCGCGGGGTAGACGACGCCGAGCAGCACGGTCAGCGCGAGCAGCACCCGCGCCGCGGCGGCGAGCTGGCGGCGCAGCGCGGTCCCGGTGACGGCCGGCTCCCGCGCCGGTGCCTCGGGGTCGAGGGTGGTGGTCATGATCAGCCGATCCCCGGCACGAGCCGGACGAGGAGGTCGATGAGGTAGATGCCGACGAACGGGACGACGATGCCGCCGAGCCCGTAGACGAGCAGGTTGCGCCGCAGCAGCCGGTCGGCCGACGACGGGCGGAAGCGCGCGCCGCGCAGGGCGAGCGGGATGAGCGCGACGATGACCAGCGCGTTGAAGATGACCGCGGAGAGGATCGCCGACTCCGGGGTGGCGAGCGCCATGACGTTGAGCGCCCCGAGCTGCGGGTAGAGCGCGAGGAACATCGCGGGCAGGATCGCGAAGTACTTGGCGAGGTCGTTGGCCAGCGAGAACGTGGTCAGCGCGCCCCGGGTGATCAGCATCTGCTTGCCGACCTCGACCACCCCGATGAGCTTGGTGGGGTCGGAGTCGAGGTCGACCATGTTCCCGGCCTCCTTGGCGGCCGCGGTCCCCGTGTTCATGGCGACGCCGACGTCGGCCTGGGCGAGCGCGGGCGCGTCGTTGGTGCCGTCGCCGGTCATCGCGACCATCCGGCCGCCGGCCTGCTCGCGGCGGATCAGCGCGAGCTTGTCCTCCGGCGTGGCCTCGGCGAGGACGTCGTCGACACCCGACGCGGCGGCGATGGCCCGGGCGGTCACGGGGTTGTCGCCCGTGATCATGACGGTCCGGATGCCCATCGCCCGCAGCTCGCCGAACCGCTCCGCGATCCCGGGCTTCACGACGTCCGACAGCTCCACGACACCGAGCGCCCGCCTACGTGCGTGATCTTCTGAGCTATAGCTCAGAAGATCACGCACGGAGGAGGCGACCACCAACGGCGTCCCACCGCGCTCGGCGATCTCGCCCGACAGGCGCTCGAGCTCGGCGCGCTCGGCGTCGGACACCGCGTCGCCCAGCCACGCCAGCACCGAGGACGTCGCGCCCTTGCGGAGCTCGCGGCCGTCGAGGTCCACGCCCGACATGCGGGTCGTCGCGCTGAACGGGACGAACTCCGCGAGCGCCTCGCGCGCGCTCGCCTCCGCGGGCAGCCCGTGCTCCTGTGCGGCCAGGGCGACGATCGAGCGCCCCTCCGGCGTGGTGTCGGCGAGGCTCGCCAGCCGGGCCACCTCGGCGAGCTCGGCGACGTCGACCCCGGCGACGGGGTGCAGCGCCGTCGCGCGCCGGTTGCCGAAGGTGATCGTCCCGGTCTTGTCGAGCAGCAGCGTCGACACGTCGCCGGCGGCCTCGACCGCACGGCCCGACGTCGCCAGCACGTTGCGCTGCACGAGCCGGTCCATCCCGGCGATGCCGATCGCCGAGAGCAGCGCGCCGATCGTGGTGGGGATGAGGCAGACCAGCAGCGCCACGAGCACCACCAGCGACTGCTGGGCCCCGGAGTACCCGGCCATCGGCTGCAGGGCCACGACGGCGAGCAGGAACACGATGGTCAGCGCCGAGAGCAGGATCGTCAGCGCGATCTCGTTGGGCGTCTTCTGCCGCTGCGCGCCCTCGACCAGCGCGATCATCCGGTCGACGAACGACTCGCCGGGCCGCGCGGTGATCCGCACGACGATGCGGTCGGAGAGCACGGTGGTCCCGCCGGTGACCGAGGAGAGGTCGCCGCCGGACTCGCGCACCACCGGCGCGGACTCGCCGGTGATCGCCGACTCGTCGACGGTGGCGATGCCCTCGACGATCTCGCCGTCGCCCGGGATCGTCTGCCCGGCCTCGACGACGACGTGGTCGCCAACGCGCAGGTCCGTCGCCGGGACCTCCCGGCCGTCGGGCGTGTGCGCCACGGTGTCGGTGCGCGTGGCCCGCAGCGCGTCGGCCTGGGCACGGCCGCGGCCCTCGGCAGCGGCCTCGGCGAGGTTCGCGAACACCACCGTAGTTCCCAGCCACACCGCGATCCACCACGCGAACACGCTCGGGTCGAGGACCGCCGCGACGGTGACGACGACCGAGCCGACCCACACCACGAACATCACGGGGTTGCGCACCTGGTGGCGCGGGTCGAGCTTGCGCAGCGCCGTCGGCAGCGACTCCAGGAGCAGCGCGGGCCGGAAGGCGCCGGCGCCGACGGGCCGGCCCGTGTTCTGCGGTCGTTCGAGGACGGCGGTCATGCCAATCCCTCCGCGAGGGGGCTCAGGGCCAGGGCGGGCAGGAAGGTGATCGCCGCGACGAGCACGATCGTGCCCGCGACGAGCACCGAGAACAGGGGCGTGCCGGTGGAGAGCGTCCCGGCCGACGGGGCGACGCGGGGCTGGCGGGCGAGCAGCCCGGCCAGGGCGAGCACGGCGACGATCGGCAGGAACCGGCCGAGCAGCATCGCGACCCCGAGCGTGGTCTGGAAGAACCCGCTGGTGACCGTGAGCCCGCCGAACGCCGAGCCGTTGTTGTTCGCGGCCGACGCGTAGGCGTAGAGGACCTCGGACAGCCCGTGCGGCCCGGAGTTCGTCAGAGCCCCCGGGATCCCTGGGCGACCCGCGGTCGACGGCAGCGCGATCGCCAACCCGGTGCCGAGCAGCACCAGCGCCGGCATCGTCAGCACGACCACCACCGCGCACGTCACCTCGCGGCGCCCGAGACGCTTGCCCAGGTACTCCGGCGTGCGCCCCACCATGAGCCCGGCGAGGAACACCGCGACGATCGCGACGACGAGGATCGAGTAGAGCCCGGTCCCGACCCCGCCCGGCGTCACCTCCGAGAACAGCATGTTCAGCAACGCCCCACCGCCGCCGAGCGCCGAGAAGCTGTCGTGCAGGGAGTTCACCGCGCCGGTCGACGTGCCCGTCGTCGAGTTCGCGAAGAGCGCCGAGCCGGGGATCCCGAAGCGCACCTCCTTGCCCTCGAGGTTCGCCCCCGCGAACGACGCGCTGCGCGCCTCGGCGGTCCAGATCACCGCGAGCATCGCCGTCCACAGCCCGCCCATGACGGCGAGCAGCGACACCCCCTGGCGGATCGAGCCGACCATGCGCCCGAACGTCCGCGTCAGCGACACCGGGATCACGAGCAGCAGGAAGATCTCGAGCAAGTTGGAGACGGGATTCGGGTTCTCGAACGGGTGCGCGGAGTTGGCGTTGAGGATGCCGCCGCCGTTGGTGCCGAGCTCCTTGATCGCCTCCTGCGACGCCGCCGGCGCCAGCGCGATCGTCGACGGACGTCCGTCCGGACCGACCACGTCGACCCCCGCCCGGAGGCTCATCACGACGCCGAGGGCGACGAGCACGACCGCGGCGAGGGCGGCGATCGGCAGCAGGATGCGGGTGCAGCCGCGGACGATGTCGACCCAGGCGTTGCCCAGCCGGTCGGTGCGGCTGCGGACGAAGCCGCGGACCAGGGCCACGGCGACGGCCATGCCGACGGCCGCGGAGACGAAGTTCTGGACGGTCAGGCCCACCATCGCGACGGCGTGGCCCATGGTCGTCTCGGGCACGTAGGACTGCCAGTTGGTGTTGGTGACGAACGAGATCGCGGTGTTGAACGCGACCCCGGGCTCCACCGCGCCGCGGTCGAACGACCACGGCAGCAGCGACTGCAGGCGCTGCAGCAGGTAGAGCAGCACGATGCCGGCGAACGAGAACGCGAGGATCGCCACGGCGTAGGTGCCCGCTCGCTGCTCCGAGCGCGGGTCCACGCGCACGATGCGGTAGACGAGTCGTTCCAGCCGCCAGTCGCGCGCGTCGCTGTAGACGCGCGCCATCCAGTCGCCGAGGGGACGCCACGCCGCCGCGAGCAGCACGAGCAGGACGCCGACCTGCGCGAACCCGGCCATCAGAACCTCTCCGGGCGCAGCAGGGCCACGACGAGGTAGATCAGCAGGCCCAGGGCGACGAGGCCACCGAGCACGTTCGCGGCGGCGCTCACAGCCGGTCCAGCCCACGGACGGCGAGCAGCAGGATCGCGAAGACCACGATCACCGCGCCCGCGTAGAGGAGGTCGAGCACCGGTTCCCCTTCGACGTCGACACCGCCCCGACGGCGGTGTGCCGATCACCGAGCCTCCGCCCGCCGGCGCCCCGCGAGGGCCGCGTTGACGCGACGTTGACGCCGGACGGCCCGCGTTTTCACGTCCCGTCAGCCCGGTGTGACGCGGCATGCTGGAGACGTGAGCGCACCCGAGGTGAAGCGACTGGGGATCCTGCTGTTCGACGGCGTCGAGGAGCTCGACGCCGTGGGTCCGTGGGAGGTCCTCTCCTGGTGGACGGCGAACTTCCCCGACGACGGCTACGTCGCGACCCTGTTCTCCGTGGACGGCGGGCCGGTGACCTGCGCGAAGGGTATGACGATCGTCCCGCAGCACTCGGCCGACGACGTCGGGCCGCTCGAGGTGCTCCTGCACCCGGGCGGGCGTGGCACGCGTCCCCAGGTCGAGGACCCCGCGCACCTCGACCGCGTGCGGTCCTGGCGCCGCGACGTGCCGCTGATGACCAGCGTGTGCACCGGCTCGCTCGTCTACGCCGCCGCCGGCCTGCTCACCGACCGGCCCGCCACGACGTACCACGCTCAGCTCGACACCCTCGCCCAGCTCGACCCGAGCATCGAGGTCCGGCGCGACGACCGCTACGTCGACTCCGGCGACGTGATCACCAGCGCCGGCGTCTCGGCCGGCATCGACATGGCGTTCCACCTCGTAGTGCGGCTCGTGGGCGTCGAGCGCGCCCGCCAGGTCCGCCGGGGCATCCAGTACGACCCGGAGCCGCCGGTGTAGCCGTCACGACATCCCATCGAGCTCGCGGAGCACCGCCATCGCGTCGTCGCGGCGCTCCCACGGCACGAACAGGTGGTCGTGGTGGAAGCCGGCGACGGGGTTGGTGCCGATCCCGGCGTCGGCGAGCGCGCGGGTGATCACGGCGAGGAAGCCGACGGCCTCGAGCGCCGACGCCACGCGCAGGGTGATCCCGGCGCAGGGGAACGCGCCGGTCAGGCCGTGGGCGTCGGCGTCGGCGGCGGTCACCACCGCCGAGAACCCCTCGTCCTCGCGCATCGTCGCGAGCGGCGCGAGACCGTTGGGGAGCTCGGGCACGGAGACGAACACGTAGCGGTCGGGGTGCAGCACCGGGTCCATCCCGGCGAGCAGGCGGACGGGATCGGTGTCGCCGGGCATCCGGGCATCCTCCCGCTGCCCGTGACGGCGGACACAGGCTCTCCGGGCCTGTCCGGGTTATGGTCCCGGGCGCTGGTGGTTCCCGGTCCGTCCTCGCGGCGGTCCGGGTGGCAACAGGGAACCCGGTGCGAATCCGGGACTGCCCCGCAGCGGTGAGTGGGAACGACCGCCGTCACAGAGCACTGGACACACGTCCGGGAAGCGACGGCCAGTAGGTGGCGCATCCGCGCCTCGCCCGCGAGTCCGAAGACCTGCCATCGGTGCGTGCGCCGACCGTCGGCGCGCGCGGCTGGCGGAGTCTCGTGGGGGGACCCGTGGCGTTCCGGTACCGACGTGTGGTGCCGCGCGCACGACCGACCCGTGCCGACTCTCGCGAGCCCCGACCGCTCGACGAGGAGAAGAGCCGTGTCACGTGCACTGTCCGGCCCCATCGGGGCCACCGTCCTGGGGTACCCCCGCATCGGCCCGCGCCGGGAGCTGAAGAAGGCCCTCGAGGCCTACTGGAAGGGCGCGGGGACCGCCGCCGACCTCGAGCAGGTCGCCGCGGACCTGCGGGCGCAGACCTACCGCGAGCTGGCCGAGGCCGGCCTCGACTCCCAGCCGACCGGCACGTTCTCGTTCTACGACCACGTCCTCGACGTCACCGCGATGATCGACGCCGTGCCGCCGCGCTTCCGGCCGAACGGGCGGCGCGAGGGGACGGCGCTGGAGGAGTACTTCGCGATGGCGCGCGGCACCGCATCCACCGCGCCGCTGGAGATGACCAAGTGGTTCGACACCAACTACCACTACCTCGTCCCCGAGATCGGGCCCGACACGGCGCTGCGCCTGGCCGACGAGACGCCGGTCGAGCGCGTCCGTGAGGCGGCGGCCGCGGGCGTCACCGCTCCCCGGCCGGCCCTGGTCGGCCCGGTGACCTACCTGCTGCTGGCCAAGGCGGCCGACGAGGCGCCGGAGGGCTTCGACGCGCTCGACCGTCTCGACGACGTCGTCGAGGTCTACGCGCAGCTGCTCGCGAAGCTCGCCGACGCCGGCGCCGCCTGGGTGCAGCTCGAGGAGTCGGCGTTCGTGAACGACCGCGCCGACGCCGAGATCGAGGCCCTCCGCCGCGCCTACGACCGCCTCGCCGGCACCACCGACCGTCCGCGGATCCTGGTGACGACCTCGTACGGCGACCCCGGTCCGGCGCTCGACGTCCTCGCCGAGAGCCGCGTCGACGGCATCGGTCTCGACCTGGTCACCGCCCCGCACCTGGCGGACCGTGTGCCCACGCTGCCCGCCCTGCGCCAGAAGACCGTGGTCGCGGGCCTCGTCGACGGCCGCAACATCTGGCGGTCCGATGTCGCGCGGGCGATGTCGCGCGCGGCCACGCTGCTGGGGTCGGTGGGCGAGATCGCCGTGTCGACCTCGTGCTCGCTGCTGCACGTGCCCTACGACGTGACCGTCGAGACGACGCTCGACCCCGGTGTCGTCGCGCGGCTCGCGTTCGCCCGTCAGAAGCTCGACGAGGTCGTCCTCCTGGGCCGCGTGCTGCGTGGTGACGAGTCCGAGGAGAGCCTGCGGCAGGCCGTGGCGGACGCCGCGAGCGACGCCGCGACCGGCGGCGACGCGGCCGTCCGGTCCCGGGTCGCCTCGATCGACCCCGCCGACCGCACCCGCACCGAGTACGCGGTGCGGGCCAAGGCGCAGCAGGCGCGGCTCGGGCTGCCGCCGCTGGCGACGACGACCATCGGCTCGTTCCCCCAGACCCCCGACGTGCGCAAGGCACGCGCCGACTGGGCGAACGGGCGTCTCGACGACGCGTCCTACCGCTCCCGCATGCAGGCCGAGATCGAACGCGTGGTCCGGCTGCAGGAGGAGATCGGGCTGGACGTGCTGGTGCACGGCGAGCCCGAGCGCAACGACATGGTGCAGTACTTCGCCGACAACCTGCCCGGCTTCGCCACCACGGAGCTGGGCTGGGTGCAGTCGTACGGCTCGCGCTGCGTGCGCCCGCCGATCCTGCACGGCGACGTCTCGCGCCCGGAGCCGATCACCGTCGAGTGGGCGCAGTACGCGCAGTCGCTCACGGACAGGCCCATGAAGGGGATGCTCACGGGCCCGGTCACGATCCTGGCCTGGTCGTTCGTCCGGGACGACCAGCCGTTGGGCCGGACCGCCGACCAGGTGGCGCTCGCCCTGCGCGACGAGATCGCCGATCTCGAGTCGGCGGGCATCTCCATCGTCCAGGTCGACGAGGCGGCGCTGCGCGAGCTGCTCCCGCCGCGCCGGGCCGAGTGGGCCGCGTACCTCGACTGGGCGGTCGGCTCGTTCCGCCTCGCCACCGGCGGCACGTCCGAGGAGACGCAGATCCACACGCACCTCTGCTACTCGGAGTTCGGCGACGTCATCGACGCGATCGACGGCCTCGACGCCGACGTCACGACGATCGAGGCCGCGCGCTCGCGCATGGAGGTCCTCGCCGACCTGCAGGCCGTGGGCTACTCCCGCGGGGTCGGGCCGGGTGTCTACGACATCCACTCGCCGCGCGTCCCCGAGCGCGAGGAGATCGCCTCGCTGATCGCCGAGGCGCAGCGGGTCGTGCCGACCGACCGGCTGTGGATCAACCCCGACTGCGGCCTCAAGACGCGGGGGTACGAGGAGGTCGAGCCGACCCTGCGCGCGATGGTCGAGGCGGCGCGGGCTGCGCGGTAGGAGCTCGCGGTAGGACTCGTGACGGAACGACCGAGGGCCCGGGGCGGATCGTGCTCGCCCCGGGCCCTCGGCCGCCGGTCAGATCTTCTGCACCTCGACGAAGTCGGCGTAGACGATCACGTTGGAGAGATACGACCGGGCGCTCCGGTCGTAGTCCCCGCCGCAGGTGATGAGCCGCAGCTGGGGGTTGGCGGTGTCGTTGTAGACCGCGTCCGTCGGGAACGAGTCCTTCGGGATCGTGTCCACCCGCGACACCTCGAACACGGCGCGCTGGCCGTCGGCACGGTCGATGAAGACCTGCGAGCCGGCGACCACGTCCTTCAGGTTCGCGAAGATCCCAGGCTGGCCGCCGCCGTTGACGTGGCCGAGGACGATGCTCGGCCCGACCTCACCCGGCGTCGGGCTCTGGTCGAACCACGACGCCTGCATCGGCTTGGAGACCGGCGGCACCTCGAGGCTGCCGTTCTCCTGCAGCCCGGTCGGGACGAGCGACGACTCCGCGGAGATCGACGGCACGGTGACCCGGGTCGGGGCGGACGCCGCCAGCGGCGCGGGCGAACCGAAGCCCGAGGGACCGGACGAGTTCATCCCGACGACCAGGGCCAGGCCCACCAGGACGACGATCAGACCGATCGAGACGTTCGTCATCGAGATCCCGGACTTCTGCTCCGGGCCCTTGTCGGTGATGCTCATCCGCTCGCTCAGTTCCCCGTGTCGACGCCGCCGGACGGCACGCGCTTGACCTGCGTCGCGTACACCTCACCGACGGGGCGGTAGTCGTACCAGTAGTGGTTCACCGAGCTGTTGAAGTAGCAGACGGTGCGGGCGTGGCCGTGGCTGTACCCGGAGCCGTGGCGGTAGCCCGAGCCGTAGTTGTCGCCCTCGTCCGTCGTGGTGAGGGTGGCGCCGCTCGTGTCGATGTCGGCGTCCGTGTCCGCGTCGCTGCCCGAGCCGGAGTCCGTGGTCGGCTCCGCGGCTCGCAGGCCCTGGGCGCCGGAGAGGCCGCTGGAGCTCACGGACGGGAGTCCGCCGCCGGAGGTCACCGACGGGAGTCCGCCGCTGCTCGAACCGCCACCGCCGGATGAGGTCCCGCCGCCGCCGGATGAGGTCCCGCCGCCGCCGGCGGACCCGCCGTTGGTGATCGGGCCGGTGCCCGGGTCGAGGACGCTGTCGAGGGGCGTGTCGGCGGCCGGGTCGGTGACGGGGTCGGTGCCCGGGTCGAGGACGTCGTCGAGGGGCGTGTCGGCGGCCGGGTCGGTGACGGGGTCGAGGACCGGGTCGGTGCCCGGGTCGGTGACGGGGTCGAGGACGGGGTCGAGGACGGGGTCGATCGGGTTGCTGTCGGTGTCGGTGCTGTCGGTGCCGTCCGTCGAGTTGTCGGTGTTGTCGTCACCATGGCCGTCCCGGTTCGGGTGGCCGTGGCTCGACACCTCGACGCAGGTGTCGCCCGAGTAGTAGTCGGTCGCGGACGCCGACCCGACGCCCAGCGAGCCGATGAGCAGCACCCCGGCCCCGAGCACCAGGAACCGGCGCTGCCTCTCCTGACTGATCATGTCCTCTCTCCGTCCCCGGCCCTCGCCGGCCCGTTCCGCGTACTGGCTGTCGCCCCGTCGACGTTGACCACGTCGCCGCTCACCCATTCGGTGTTACTTCTGAGTTGCCTCGTGACCAAAGCGTTAGCTCAGGTGTCGGACAATGCCCTCGGCTGTTGCCGGTGTGGCACTGCGCTCTCCGCCGGGACCACCAGCTCCTCGGGCATGGTCGACACCTCGATCGCCGGCAGGTGGTCGGGCGTCCGGGCGTCGGGCACCGCCACCTCGACGGGCTGCGGTTCGGGTTCCGGCGCTGACCTCGGGAGGGCCTCCGCGCGACGTCGACCCAGATGCGCGATCCGGTCGCGGACCCACCGCAGCACCCGCTCCGCACGCTCGGGTGGGAGGAAGGCCAGGTAGAGCGTCACGATCGTCACGCTGAAGAAGCCGACGGCCAGGGTGAGCTCGATCGACAGGTGGAGGAGCACGCCGATCGCGAGCACGTAGGGCCGCGCCGTCTTGTTCCACACCAGGACGCCCACGGCCAGCTCCCCGGCGAGGGTGCCGTAGGTGGCCAGCTGGGTGAGTAGCAGCGAGTCGGTGACGAACGACGGGACCGGGACACGGCTGACCTCGCCGATCCGCACCGCGTAGGACACCGCCGTGCCGTCGCGCCAGTGCGCACCGCCCGCCTTCTCCCAGACGGTGGAGATGTAGATGACGCTGAGCTGGATCTGCGCCAGGCGCAGGGCCCAGGGTGCCCGCCGGGGGAAGCTCCACATGTTTGCGCGGTCGGCGCGCCAGCGGTCCACCGACACCGCGGAGCCGGCCGGCATGAGGAGCACGTAGAACGCGACGATCCGCAGCAGCGCGTCGCCCGCGTTGAAGGCGAGGGGGGCCGAGCGGGTCACCGACATCATCACGACGAACACGACCAGGGCAGCCACACGTGTGCGGAACCCGACGGTGAGCGCGACAGCGGCGAGCAAGCCGGCCACCCACATCACCCACACCAACGGCGTGCCCAGAGTGAGGGTGAAGAGCGTCCACCCGCCGGCCGGCAGTTGGCGGGCCGTGATGACACCGTCCGCACCGAAGAACGGGTCGAGGACGGGGACGAGGGACAGCATCCACGCGGTCGCGAGGACGCCGAAGACGATGCGGATCACCTCGACCGGCGCCGTCGATCGCGGTGCGAACCAGAAGCGGTTCCAGCCGTTGCATGCTCGCGTCCATCGGGCGGTCATCGCCGGCTCACCGGGGTCGTGAAGAACGGGATCTCGCGCCACGTCCCCTCGTCGGGGCCCGGGCCGGGCGGCAGGTTCTGCCGGTTCTCGCGGACAAGCGTCACGCGGACCGGCTCGTGTCCCGCCGCGCGGTCCTGGTCGGCGATCCAGCCCGCGAACGCCACGCGCTCGCGCTCGGCCGTGCGCTTCCTCCAGAGTTGCTCGGCGTACTTGCGCCAGCGGTAGTCCCAGTACTCGGTGATCCCGATGCCGCCCTCCATCGGATAGACACCGACGGTGCCGTCCGTGCGGTCGACGCGAGCAACGACTTCGTTGGTGGTGGTCGGCGGGCTGGGGGAGAACACACCCCACCCCTGGTCGACTCCGGACGCGAGCAGGAAGGGGCGCGTCACGTCGCGCAGCTCCTCACGGAGCTGGGACCTCGGCGCGACGCTCGCGAGCATCCCCAGGAGGACGAACACGATCAGCGCCGAGAGGCCGAGGCGTTTGCCCCTGCTCAGTGCGGGTGCGTCGTCCGCGTCCCCGTCTACGGACGGGGACGCCGCGTCCGGGGCGTCCGGCTCCCGGGTCGTCGTGACCATGTTCCCCGACCTCTCCACACCGGTGTGTCGTTGGGAGAGGAATCGGTGGAACGCGCTGAGCGTTACGGAGCAGTTGTCGTCACGGTTCACCTCATTGACCGCTGAGGTGTCGCTACGGTGTGCGCCGTGACCGCGCCGCGAGTCCGGGCCTGTGCCCTGGTCGTCCTGCTGGCCGCGCTCACCGCGCTGCTCGCCCCCGTGGCCTCGGCCCACGAGTCCACCCCGGTCGGCGTCCAGCGCATCGAGCTCTCCCTCGGCGCACGCACGCTCGCCCTCACGATCACCGCGCCACCCGAGGGTGGCGGGCGCATGCCGGTGGTGGTGCTCCCGCGCGGTGAGGCGCTCCCGGGCGACGTCACGCTCGCGGCCGTCCGCCCCGGCGAGGACCCGGCGACGGCGCCGGTCGTCGTGCCTGCGGCGCCCGTCGGGCAGCCGCACGAGGTCGTCCTGACCGCCGACGGGGTCGGCGCCTGGGAGATCGCGGTCGCGGACGGGTCGACCATCGCCCGGATCCCGATCACGGTCGCCGCCCCCGCCCCGACGCCCAGGTGGGTGTGGGCCGTGCGGATCGGCGCGGTGCTCGGCGTCGTCGCCCTGATCGCGGCCCTGGCCCCGAGCGTGCGGCAGCGCCCCCGCCTGGCCCTCGCCCTCGGCGCGGCCGCGATCGTCGGCCTCACGATCGCCGCGACCGCCGTGGCGACGGCCCCGGCGACATCGACGGCAGCCACGACGGCCGCCACGCCGGCGGCGGCGCCGGTCGACCCGGCGGCGGTGCCCGCCGGGGGCCACGCCGGTCACGGCGGCGGCGCGATGCCGGACATGCGGGGGATGTCGGCGACGGACGTGCCGGCGGACATGCCCGCGATGGGGCCCGGCGCCGTCGTCGTCACGGCGCGGACCGGCCCGGGCGCGCAGGCCGGCGCCCCGACCGACCTCGAGCTCGACCTCACCGACGGCTCCACCGGCGCCGTGGTGGACGACCTCACGATCCACGACGACGCCCTGATCCACCTCGCGGTCATCGGTCCGGACGGGCAGCTGGCGCACGTCCACCCGGTCCGGACCGCTCCTGGTCGCTACGTGGTCCGCGTGCAGCCGGCGACGGGCGGGCGCTACGGCGTGTTCGCCGAGATGGAGCGCGCCGGGGACGGCGGCCACCAGGTGGCCCGCACGGCGTTCGACGTGGCGGGACCCGCGGCCCCGGCGATCCCGGCCGCTCCCGGTGCGGGTGTCCGCCAGGTCGCCGGCATGGACGCCGAGGTGACCACCCCGGCGGCTGTGGCCGGCCGACCCACCCGCGTCTCGGTCGCCTTCACCCGGCGCGGCGGCGCCCCGGTGACCGACCTCCAGGGCTGGCTGGGCATGGCGGGCCACCTGATGCTGCTCGGCCCGGGCCTGAGCGGCGTGCCCGACCCGGCCGATCCCGCCTCGGCGTTCGGTCACGTGCACGACATGAGCGCGGCGGGCCCCGCCGGCACGTACGGCCCGCAGGTCGGCTTCGACTACACCTTCCCGCGCGCCGGCCGCTACGCGCTGTGGGTCCAGGTGCAGCGCGACTGGCAGATCGTCACCGTGCCGGTGACGGTCGACGTGGCGGCCGCGGCGGCGCCGACGCCGTGATCACCGCCCGGCGAAGTGGCGGACGAGGCGGCGCTGGCGGTGGGCGAAGAAGGCAGCGAGGACCGGTCGCAGCACCCGCCCCGCCCACCTCAGGAGGGCCCGCGGCTCGAAGGTCACGCGGTCGGTGATCGTCGTGGCGCCGCCCGGCTCGGGCACCACGGTCCGCTCGTGGACCCAGCGGCGCATCGAGGCCATCGTCGACTCCTCGAGGAAGCGCCGCCCCGGCTCGAGCTCGGTGATCACGAGGTCGTCGTGGTCGAACGGCACGACCCCGAACAGTCGCAGCCGGGCGCGTCCGAGGGGCTCGCCCACACGGACGGCCTCGATGCTGTGGACGTCCGCGTCCGGCGGGAACGACATCGTCATCCACGGCCGCAGTTCGTCGTTGATGCCCTCCGGGGTGACCACCCGCCGCCACACGGCGTCGGTGTCGGCGGGGACGAGCGAGGACAGCACGAAGGTCCACACCCCGCCCATCTTCGGGATGTGACGCTCGCCGTCTCGGCGGGGGTGACCCGGCGTGAGAGCGTGCGTGCCGTGCGGACGGTGCAGGTGGTCGGGATCGGGCTGGGCGACCCGGGTCAGCTGACCCTGGACGCGGTGGAGGCGCTCGGCGGGGTCGACGTGGTGGTGCTCCTGCACAAGCCCGGGCCCGCCGACGAGCTGACCGCGATCCGGGCGGCGATCGTCGAGCGGTTCGCGCCGCAGGCCCGCGTGGTCGAGCGCGACGACGCGGTGCGCGACCGCGCCTCCGCCGACTACGAGGGCGCCACCGAGCGCTGGCGCGACGAGCGCGCGGCCCTCTACGAGCAGACCCTGCTCGACGAGGTGCCCGACGGCGGCTCCTGCGGCCTGCTCGTGTGGGGCGACCCGGCGATCTACGACGGCACCGTCGAGATGCTCCACCGCCTCGACGCCCGCGGCCGGGTGGCCCTCGACTGGCGGGTGGTGCCCGGTCTCGGGGCACCGTCGGTGCTGGCCGCTGCGCACCGCACGACGCTGACCCGCACCGCCCGCGCCGCGACGATCACCCCGGCGCGCCGCGTCCTCGACGACAGCGTGGACTCCGGCGAGGCCGACCTCGTCGTCATGCTCGACGGGTCGAAGGCGCACGGGCTCGAGCACCTGCCCGACGACGCGACCGTCTACTGGGGCGCCTACGTGGGCACCGGCGACGAGGTGCTGATCTCGGGGCGCGTCGGGGACGTGCGCGAGGAGATCCTTGCGGCCCGCGTCGAGCACCGGGAGCGCAAGGGCTGGCTGATGGACACCTACCTGGTGCGCCGCGCGTAGGTCGGTTCCGCCGGGCGCAGGTTCCGCGCGGGCGCCCCGCCCAGGGTGCGCAGCCACCGGGCGATGTCGTCCGCGCCGCCCTCGACGGCGGCGTCCAGGGGCGTCCCGTCGTACGAGGGCTGGCAGCGGTTCAGCTCCGCTCCGTGCCGCAGGAGGATCTCCGCGCACCCCCGGTGCCCGTGGCGGCAGGCGCTCCAGAAGGCGACGTCGATCTCGTCCCAGCCCGGCGTGGGGGAGAGGTGCAGGAGCGTGGTGACGGAGTCGTCGAGACCCGTCGCCGCGGCGTCGACGAGGGTGACTGGCTCCACACCGCGTCAGTGTGGGCGATCGGGGTCGGGCTCGCGAATCGGCGGCGCACAACCGAGCGAGCGCAGGTTCCACCGCCCGCCGCGTCGGGTGAGCACGGCGAGGGTCAGCGGGGCCACGTCCACGCGCCACGCCCCGGCCGGTCCGGCCCCGAGTGCGTGGGCGACGGCGGCCCGGACGACGGGCGGGTCGACGACGGCCAGGCCGACGGAGCGCTCCTCGCCCGGCAGACCGTCCATCCAGCCGGCGACGCGGTCGACCAGCGCTCGCAGCGATTCACCGTGCGGCGGCCCCGCCTCGGCGTCGGTCATCCACGCCTGCAGCGCCGCGGGGTCCTCGGCGGCCAGGTCGGCAGGGGACCGCCCGGCCCAGGCCCCGGGGTCGGGCCCGGTCGGGGCGTCGCCGTCGGGCTGCCGGCCCGGCAGCGCGAGCGCCGTCGTCTCCCGACACCGGGCCGGCGGTGCGCACCACAGGAGATCCGGCTCCCGGAGACGTCCCGCGAGCTCCCCGGCGGTGCGCCGGCCCCCGGCGTCGAGCGGCTCGTCGCGCGGGAAGCGGGCGGCCCGGGAGGCCCCGGTGGCGGCGTGGGCGAGCAGGTGCAGTCGCACGGGTGCTTCCTAACTGCTGGTCCGGGTCACGCGCACGAGGGCCACCACGAGGGCGAGCAGCACGAGCCCGGTGGCCGGGGCGATGATCGTCCACGGCGCCCGCTCGACGTAGGCCAGGGAGTCCGCGAGCACCGCGCCCCACTCCGGCGAGTCGGGCGCCGCGCCCAGGCCGAGGAAGCTCAGCGCGGCGACGACGAGCCCGACCACGACGGGCGGCAGCGCGTTGAGCACGTCCGCCGCCCCGGCCCTGGTCGACCGCGCCCCCACGCGCATTGACGCAGAAGCAGTTCTGCATCCGTTGCCAACCGACTGCAGTAGAACGGAGCGGGAGCGCTTGACCCCGGGTGACACGCGCTGCTCAGGCGACATACCTCATCACCTGCTGAGGTGTTGACGATCGTTGCGCGAGCCACCTACGTTCGCAATCGTCGCCGCCCGGTGTGGACGGCGACGTCGTCGTGCGCTTCGAGGAGAACCCTGTGACCACTGCCGGTGCCGTCGCCCGCGCCAAGGCCACCGCCGTCCCCGCGTCGGAGACCCTGCCCTGGCTGATCAGTGCCGTCCTCGTCGGACTGGCGCTCTACTTCTTCATCGGCATCGACCAGGGCGCCGTCTCGGTCTTCGGCGACACGAGCTACGTCCACGAGCTCGTCCACGACGCCCGCCACTTCCTCGGCTTCCCCTGCCACTGAGTCCGGCTCGGTCGGCACCGAAGTCACGAGGAAGGAGAGGGTCCTGATGGAGGCACGCTCGTTCGTGCTCCGTGGCGTGATCGCCGGCGGCGTCGCCGGGCTCGTCGCCTGGCTGTTCGCGCTCGTGTTCGCCGAGCCGCAGATCGACGCCGCGATCGCCTACGAGGAGGGTCGCGGCGAGGCCGAGGAGGCCCTGGCCGTCGCGGGTGGGGCGGCCCCAGCCGGCGGTGGCGAGGAGGAGATCGTCAGCCGCGGCCTCCAGGCCACCCTCGGGGTCGGCATCGGGATGGTCGGCATCGGGATCGCCGTCGGCCTGCTGTTCGCCGTCGCGTACACGCTGCTGCACGGCCGGGTGGCCCTGCGGCCGCGGGTCCTCGCGCTCCTGGTGGCCGGCGCCGGTTTCCTGACGATCTACGCGACGCCGTTCGTCAAGTACCCGGCCAGCCCGCCGGCGGTGGGCAGCGACGAGACCATCGGTGATCGCACCGCGCTGTACCTGGTGATGGTGATCGGTTCGCTGGTGTTCCTCGCCGCCGCGGTCGCCGTGGCCCGGCTGCTGCGGGAGCGCCTCGGGACGTGGAACGCCGTCCTGGTCGGCGGGGTCGTCTACGTCGGCCTCGTGGCGATCCTGATGTCGGTGCTGCCGGGGCTCGGCGAGCTGACGATCAACGTCGTCGAGAGCGGCCCGCGGGTCACCGAGACGCCGCTGCCGCTGCGGGACGCCTCGGGGGCGATCCTCTACCCGGGGTTCGACGCCGACGTCCTCTACTCCTTCCGCGTCGCGTCCTTCACCGCGCAGGCGCTGCTGTGGGGCGTCCTCGGTCTCGTGTTCGGCGGCCTCGTGGAGCGCCGGCTCGCCAAGAACGAGACCGCCGACCGGGCCCCGGAGGCCTCCGCGGTCTGAGTCGAGCCGTCCGACCCGTCGGCCCCGGCCCTCGCCCCGCGCGAGGTCCGGGGCCGACGTCGTCCACGCACGAGGCGCTAGCCGAACGCGCGGACCACGCCCGCGACGGACGCGCAGACGACGAACCCCAGCGCGATCGGCAGGAGCGTCGCCACGGCCGTCCAGCGGGCGCTGCGGGTCTCCTTCCAGATCGTCAGCACCGTCGTGCTGCAGGGGTTGTGCAGCAGGGTGAACAGCATGAGGTTCACGGCGGTGAGCAGCGTCCAGCCGCCGGTGGTCACGAGCACCGAGCCGACCGCGGCGTCGTCGCCCAGCTCGAGCATCACGCCGGGCGCCGCCCCCACGGTGTTCGCACCGAGCGTCAGCGTCAGCATGATGATCGTCGGGATGATGATCTCGTTGGCCGGCACGGCCACGAGGTAGGCCAGCAGGATCACGCCGTTGAGGCCCAGCACCCAGCCCAGCGGCTCGAGGGCGGTCACGAGGTGCGCGGCGAGGCTCGCGTCGCCGAGGTGGATGTTGCCGATCAGCCAGATCACCGCACCGGCCGGCGCCGCCATCATGAGCGCGCGCTTCAGGACCTTGAGCGTGCGGTCGACGATGCTGGTCCAGAGCGTGCGCCAGAGCTGCGGCGGCCGGTAGGGCGGCAGCTCCAGGGAGTACACCGAGCTCTCGCCGCGCAGCACCGTGCGCGAGAGCGTCCACGACACCGCGAGCGTGACGCCGATGCCGAGGATGACGACGGCGACGACGCTGCCGGCCGCGACGAGACCCGCGAGCTGTGCCGGCACGACGGCGCCCACGAAGATCGTCCCCATCAGGATCAGGGTCGGCCAGCGTCCGTTGCAGATGCTGAAGTTGTTGGTGATGATCGCGATCAGCCGCTCGCGGCGGCTGTCGATGATCCGCGTCGCGGTGACGCCGGCGGCGTTGCAGCCGTAGCCCATCATCATCGTGAGCGCCTGCTTGCCGTGCGCCCCGGACCGCGCGAAGAGCCGGTCGAGGTTGAACGCCACGCGCGGCAGGTAGCCGAAGTCCTCGAGCAGCGTGAACAGCGGGAAGAAGATCGCCATCGGCGGCAGCATCACCGCGACCACCCACGCCGTCGCGAGGTAGACGCCGTCGACGAGCAGTCCGGTGACGAACGCCGGCGCCCCCGCCGCGACGAACACGTCGCGCAGCCAGGCGTGGCCGTTCTCCACCAGCAGGACGTAGAGCAGGTCCGAGGGCACCGCCGCGCCGGCGATGGTGAACCAGAAGACGCCGAAGAACAGCACGCCCATCGCGACGAAGCCCCACACGCGGTGGGTGAGGATGCG
This sequence comes from Actinomycetospora sp. NBC_00405, assembly GCF_036044095.1. NCBI lineage: Bacteria > Bacillati > Actinomycetota > Actinomycetes > Pseudonocardiales > Pseudonocardiaceae > Actinomycetospora > Actinomycetospora sp. NBC_00405. The sequence goes on along the minus strand of NZ_CP107938.1, from coordinate 2,972,804 downwards.
GTCGAGCGCCCGGTCGAGGGTGAGGCGGGCGCGGGAGTCGTCGCGGTCGACGCTGGTGGACGCGAGCCGGGCGGCGTCGGTGTAGAGGGACTCGACGACGCGGTCGCCGACGTCGTCGGGCAGCGCGCGGCGCAGCCGGGCCGCCTCGTCGAGGAGGTCGGTGCTCATCCCGCACGCTCCACCGGGGCCGCCGGGGTGGCCAGCTCGCCGAGCGTCCCGTCGCGGACCGCGGTCTCGATGCCCGGGTCGCCCTCGAGCAGGCGCAGGGCCACCCACCGGGCGTTGGGCACGCCGGGGAACTGGCCGGCGACGCGGCCGGCGAGGTCGGCCACCGCCTCCTCCAGCGCCGGGTCCTTGTGCACGAGGCGCAGGGGCGCCGGCGCGTCCTGGGCGCCCGCCACCTGCGCGATCGCCGCGAGCAGCTCCGGGACGCCCTCGTTGCGGCGGGCGGCCATCGGGACGACCGGGACGCCGAGCTCGCGGGTCAGGTGCCGGGCATCGACGGTCAGGCCGTGGCGCCGCGCCTCGTCGACGAGGTTCAGGGCGACGACGACCCGCCCGGTGATCTGGCGGATCTGGAGCACCAGCGGCAGGTTGCGCTCGAGGCGCGTCGCGTCGACGACGACCACGACGACGTCGGGTCGCCCGAAGAGCAGCGCGTCGCGCGCGACGTCCTCGTCGGCGCTGGTGGACAGCAGCGAGTAGGTGCCGGGGAGGTCGACGATCCGGTAGCGGGCACCGCCGTAGGTGAAGCCGCCCTCGGCGCGCGCCACCGTCTTGCCCGACCAGTTACCGACGTGCTGGCGCAGGCCGGTCAGCGCGTTGAAGACGGTGCTCTTGCCGGTGTTCGGGTTGCCCGCCAGGGCGACCACGTGGTCGTGGCGTCCCGGGGCAAGCCCGAGCCGGGCGAGCCGGGCCCCGCCGGTGGACAGGGCGCAGGAGGCACAGCCCGGGGCAGCGTCGTGGGAGTCGTGCGTGTCCTGCGCCGGGCCGGGCCGCGGCGTCGGGAGGTCCTCGGTGCCCCCTCCCGGGCCGCCCACGGTCAGCGGTCCTCGAGCTCGACGTGCACCGTGCGGGCCTGGTGGCCGCGGAGCACCACGAGGGTGCCGCGCACCTCGTAGGCCGTGGGGTCGCCCAACGGGCTGCGGAGCTCGGCGCTGATCGAGACCCCGGGCAGCAGGCCGAGGTCCATGAGCCGGCGACGCTCGGCGCCCCGTGTGTCCAGGGCGGTCACCACACCACGCCGGTCGCGAGGCATCTCGTCGAGCGTCATGCCACCACCTCGGGGTCCGGCGGCGACTTCGCCGCGCAGGAGACTGAAAGTTCGGCTGGCCGAACTCTACGTCGCCGGCGCCCGGTGGAACACCCCTTCGACGACATCGTCGACCCACAACGAGTCGGCGAGCTCCGGTCCGAGGTCGATCTCGCGCCCGGCGTCCGCCGCCGTCCCGTCCGAGACCCGCACCAGGAACGGCCCGCCGAACGGGCGGCGCGAGACGAGCTCCAGGCGCACGTCGAGCGCGATCGACTGCTCGCGCAGCCAGGTGAGCATCGCGGGCTCGGTGTCGTCGACACGGACGAGCCGGCCGTGGTCGCCGGGCTCGAGCGTCGCGAACCGGCGGCCCGAGAACGTGGCGACGGTGCCGTCGGCGGCCGGGATGGGGTCGCCGTGCGGGTCGAAGCGCGGGTGGCCGAGCCGGGCGTCCATGCGGTCGAGCAGCGTCGGCGACACGTGGTGCTCGAGCACCTCGGCCTCGTCGTGCACCTCGTCCCAGCCGTAGCCCAGCTCGCGGACGAGGTAGGTCTCGAGGAGCCGGTGCCGGCGCAGGACGTCCAGCGCGGCGCTCGTGCCCTCGGCGGTGAGCCGCACCCCGCCGTAGGGCCGGTGCTCGATGAACCCCTGCTCGGCCAGCTTGCGCAGCATGCCCGACACGGAGGACGCGCCGACCCCGAGACGCCGGGCGAGGCCCGTCGTCGTGGCCGGGCCCTCGCCGCGCTCGTCGCTGGCGTAGATGGCCTTGATGTAGTCGTCGACCGCCACCGTGCGCTGCGCGGCGGGTCCGGTCATGCCGTGAGCGTAACCGGGGGCCCGACGGTTCAGAACGTGGTTCAGAGGGTCGCTCGCAGGGCCTTCACGGCGCGGACACACGCCGTCGCCGACTCCGCATGACGGCGGCAGTGCTCGTGGTGGTCGGCGTGCGCGCCGCAGGCGGCGGCGCTGGCGTCGCAGGCCGCGGCGGCGGCGTCGAGCACGCCGGTCAACGTGGCGAGGTCGCCGCCCTGCCCGCGGGCGAGGACGCGGTGCGCGGCGGCGCAGACGTCGGCGCAGTCCAGGGCCCGCCGCAGCTCACCGGGCATGCCGCCGATCCCGGCCATCGCCACCGCGCAGGCGGTGCTGACCTGCTCGCACTCGCTCAGCGCGTCGAGCGCCGCGACCCGCTCGGGGGCCGCCTCGTCGCCGATGCTCGCCAGGTGCTCCGGGGTGTGTGTCATGGGGCCCAGCGTCCCCGTTCGGGGCGCACGGTCACAGCCCCTTCCGCCCCTCGGTCCAGTGCGCCTTCGTGGCCACGGCGCGGCGGGGGAGCCCGAACTCGGTGCGGAGACGGCGGCGCAGCAGGTCGATCGTCCCGACGTGGCCTGCGAGGCAGGCCTGCTCGGGCGGGGGCTCGTTCTCGCGGACGAGGTCGTCGGCGTGCACGCCGAGCCAGGAGTCGAGCGCACTGCCGTGGGCGGCCCCGGTGACGACGACGGCGAGGTTTCGGGACGCCCGCAGGTGAGGCTAACCTTACCTGTCGAGCCGAGAGCTATCCTCGCGTGTCATGGGTGACGTGCTGGACCGGGCCCGGGACGTGGCCGCCGACGTGCTGCTCCCCGCGGCCGACGAGGTCGACGCGACCGCGACGATCCCGGAGGGCCACTTCCGCGCCTTGGCCGACGCCGGGCTCTACGGGCTGGCGGCCCCGTCCGGGCTCGGAGGGCCGGAGGTCCCGTTCGAGGACTTCCTCGGCATCGTCGAGACCCTCGCCGGCGCCTGTCTCACCACGACCTTCACGTGGATGCAGCACCACGGCGTGGTGCGCGGGCTGGCCGGCACCACGAACACCGCCCTGCGCGAGCGACACCTCGCCGACGCCGTCCGGGGCACGACCCGGTGCGGGGTGGCCTTCGCCGGCGCGATCCCGCAGCCACCGAAGCTGTGGGCGACACGGGTCGACGGCGGCTGGCGGCTCGACGGCGTGGCGCCGCTGGTCACGGGCTGGGGGATCGTCGACCTGCTGCTGGTCTCCGCCCGGGACGCGGCGACGGCCGACGCCGACGCCGACACCGACGACGACGACGACGACCGGGCCCGGGTGGTGTCCGTCCTCGTCCCCGCGCGGGCCGCCCGCGGCGTCACCGTGCACCCCCTCGACCTCGCCGCGGCCAACGGGAGCCGGACAGTCCGCCTCGACGTCGACGGCTGGTCGGTGCGCGACGACGCGGTGGTGGCGACGCCCACGCGCGCCGAGTTCCTCGCTGCCCGGCACGCCGGCGTGCGGGTGAACGGCTGCCTCGCGCTCGGGGTGGCCGGGCGGTGTGCCGCGCTCGTCGAGGAGGCGGGCGAGCCGGAACCGGCCGCGGCCCTGCGCAAGGCTCTCGACGCCGCGCGGGACGACCTCGACGCGGGGCTCGCCGACGCCGCCCGCATGCCGGCGGCGCGCGCCGCCGCCTCGGAGCTCGCCGTCCGCGCCGCCGCGACGCTGACCGTCGCGGTCGGCAGCCGCGCCATCGTCGGCCGGCACCCGGCTCGCCGCCTGGCCCGCGAGGCGGCGTTCACCCTGGTCGCCGCCGGACGTCCCGAGATCCGCTCCGAGCTGCTGGACGCCCTGCCCGGCTCCTGACACACGACGACCCCCCGGCCCGAGGGCTCGAGGGGTCGTCGCGCGCCGCGCGGCGGACGCTTGTCGGAACGATCACCGCGCGAGATCGGGAGGGGTCAGGCGATCGAGACGCCCTGCGCCTTCTCGAAGCGCTGGGCGGCGTCGGCCCAGTTCACGACGTTCCACCAGGCCTTGACGTAGTCCGGCTTCACGTTGAAGTAGTCGAGGTAGAAGGCGTGCTCCCACATGTCGAGCATGACCACCGGAACGATGCCCAGCGGCACGTTCGCCTGCTGGTCGTAGAGCTGGAAGATGCGCAGCTTCCGGGTCAGCGTGTCGACGCCGAGGATCGCCCAGCCCGAGCCCTGGATCGTCGTGGCGACCGCGGTGAAGTGCTTCTGGAACAGGTCGAACGACCCGAAGTCCCGGTCGATCGCCGAGGCGAGCTCACCGGTCGGCTTGTCGCCGCCGTCCGGGCTGAGGTTGTGCCAGAACACCGAGTGGTTGATGTGCCCGCCGTAGTTGAAGGCGAGGTTCTTCTCCCACAGCAGCGCCGTCGTGCCGATCGTGTCCTGCTCGCGGGCCTCGGCGAGCGCGTCGATCGCCGTGTTCAGCCCGGTGACATAGGTGTTGTGGTGCTTGTCGTGGTGCAGCTCCATGATCTTGCCCGAGATGTGGGGCTCGAGGGCGCTGTAGTCGTAGGGCAGGTCGGGGAGGGTGTACTCCGCCATCCGGTGTCTCCCGTCCGGGTCGCTGCTGGGGTCGCGCCGGCCAGCGTGCTGTTGCACATCTTATGCAAATCGGGGGCCGTCGCGTCGACCCGCGAGAGCGCGTGGGTGGACCCGGCGCCGGCCGACGGAACGTGGTTCCCGGTGTCGACGGCGGCGAACCCGCACCCCGAGATGTCGCGTCGAGGGCGCTTGCTGCATACGTGATGCATCAGCGAAAGACAAGCCGTTGCAGAGCGCAACAGGAGCGACCTACTGTGCCGCGACGTGACTCGTGTCCGGCTCGTCGTGGTCTCCCTCCTCGCCGTCGTGGGAGTCGCGATCTCCGCGTGCTCCGCTCCCACGACCGGCCCCGTCCCGGGCAGCGATCCCACGGCGATGGTGCTCGCCGACGGCTACGAGCCCGACGACCTCAACCCGCTGATGGGCTACGGCGAGGAGGGCGCGTCGAAGATCTACGACGGCCTCATCTCGTTCGACGCCGACCGCAGCCCGCAGCCGAACCTCGCTGCAGCGCTGCCGGCCGCGTCCCCCGACGGCCTGTCCTGGACCGTGCCGCTGCGTCCCGGGGTCACGTTCCACGACGGCACGCCGTTCGACGCCCAGGACGTCGTCGCGACGTACACCGCGGTCCTCGATCCGGCCCGCGCGGCCACCGTCAGCTCCGGCTTCCCGATGCTGCGCGGGGTCACCGCGGTCGACCCGAGCACGGTCCGCTTCGACCTGACCTACCCGTTCCTGCTGTTCCCGGGCCGGCTCACGTTGCCGATCGTCCCGTCGGAGGCGCTCGCGACGCCCGGCCCGGCGTCGAACCTCAGCCTGGGCACGCAGCCCGTCGGCACCGGCCCGTACCGGCTGACCGAGTGGCGCCAGGGCTCGTCGATGATCCTCGACGCGAACGAGCGCCACCACGGCGGCGCCCCCGCGGTCCGGCGGATCACGATCGTCATGGCCGAGGACGACAACACCCGCGCACAGCGCACGGCCTCCGGTGAGTTCGACGGCACCGTGCTCCCGCCGTCCCTGGCCCGCGGGATCGCCGACCAGGTCGGGGCGCAGGGCATGGCGCTGCGCGAGCACAGCAGCGCCGACTACCGCACGATCACCATGCCGATGGCGAACCCGGTGACCGCCGACCCGACGATCCGCCAGGCGCTCAACCGCGCGGTGAACCGCCAGGGGATGATCGACGCGCTGCTCGCGGGCCAGGGGCTGCCCGCCTCCACGCCGATCCCCGAGGTCCTGCCCGAGGAGGTCGAGCCGGGCGCGCAGTTCGCCTACGACCCGGCTGCCGCGAACGCGATGCTCGATGCCGCGGGCTGGGTGCGCGGACCGGACGGCGTGCGGGTGCGCAACGGCCTGCCGGCCGGCTTCACGCTCATGTACGGCGCGAGCGACACCGTGCGCCGCGACCTCGCCCAGGCGTTCGCGTCGGACGCGCGGGCGATCGGCGTCGACGTCCGGCTCGAGGGCCTCGGCTGGGACGCGATCGACCCGCGGCTGGGCACCGACGCCGTCGTGCTCGGTGGCGGCAACCCGTTCGACACCGCGTTCAAGAGCTGGCAGCTCCTGCACTCCAGCAACGCCGCCGACGGGTACAACAACCCGGGCTCGTACCGGAACGCGCAGGTCGACGCGGCCCTCGACGCCGCCCAGCGCGCCCCCGACCGTGCCTCGCGCGCCGCGGAGCTGCGTCGCTTCCAGAGCGCCTACGCCGCGGACCCGGGCATGGTGTTCCTGACCTTCCTCGGCCACAGCTACCTCACGCGCGACCGCTTCGACGGCTACCAGCCCGTCGTCGAGCCGCACACCCACGGCACGACCTGGGGTCCGTGGTGGAACGTCGAGGACTGGACTCCCAAGTCATGAGCGGGTGCAGCTCGTGACGGCTGCGGTCGGGAGTGGGGCCGACAGTGCGGTCGCGGCCCTCCCCGCACGGCACCGCGGCCGCGAGGTCGCCCGGCTGGTGGCCTGGCGGCTCGCTGTGGCCGTCCCGGTGGTCGTCGTCGTCGCAATGGCGGTGTTCGTGCTGGCCGCGGTGTCGCCGTTCGACCCGATCTACCAGTACTTCGGCGCGGGCATCTTCTCCGCATCGGGCGCGGACATCGCCAACGCCCGGGCCCAGCTCGGCCTCGACGTCCCGGTGTGGGAGCAGTTCGGCCGGTGGGTGAGCGGCGTCTTCTCCGGCGACCTCGGGCAGAGCCTCTCGTTCCGCCAGCCCGTCGCCACGGTGATCGCGCAGCGCCTGCCGTGGACGCTGCTGCTGGTGACCCTCGGGCTGCTGGTCAGCGTGGTCCTGTCGCTGGTCGCGGCGATCGTCGCGGCCTGGCGCCAGGGCGGCTGGTTCGACCGGGCCGTCACCGCCGTCGGGCACACCCTCGAGGGCCTCTCGCCGTTCGTGCTCGCCCTCGGCGCCATCGCGGTGTTCGCGGTCGGCTGGCCGGTGCTGCCCGTCGCGGGGCTCACCGACGCCGGGGCGCCGGCGACGGTCGACCAAGTCGCCCGGCACATCGTGCTGCCGGCCGTGGTGCTCGGGGTGTCGCAGACGCCGTGGCTCGTGCTGCACGCGCGGTCGTCGCTGATCGCGGCGCTCGACGAGGACCACGTCACCGGGGCCCGGGCCCGCGGCCTGCCCGAGCGCGTGGTCGTGCTGCGCCACGCCCTGCCGACGGCGCTGCTGCCGTTCGTCACCGTGCTCGGCAACCGGCTGCCCGAGCTCGTCACGGGCGCGGTGCTCGTGGAGACGGTGTTCTCCTGGCCCGGCATCGCCGCCGCCGTCGTCACCGCCGCGCTGGCCGTCGACTTCCCGCTGCTCGCGGCCCTGACCCTGCTGACGACGGTCGCGGTGCTCGCCGGCGCGCTGATCGCCGACGTCGCCGTGCTGCTCCTGGACCCGAGGGTGAGCGCCGATGGCTGAGGTGGACCTTCGGCCCGCACCGCCATCTGCCGAGGACGACCCCTGGCGCCCGGCGGCCCGACGGCGCCCGGGCGCGGTCCGGGGGACCAGGTCGGCGTTCCGTGGCCGCGCCCGCCTCGTCGCGGGCGTCGGCGGGCTGGTCGCGCTCACCCTCGCGGCCGTGCTCGTCCCGTGGCTCGGCGGCCTCGACCAGGGTCTCGTCGACTACACCGCGATCCGGCAGCCACCGTCGCTCGCGCACCCGTTCGGCACCGACGGCATCGGGCGCGACGTCGCCCTGATGGCGTTCAAGGGGCTCGGCATCTCGCTGCTCGTCGCCGCGTCCTGCGCGGTGATCGCGACCGTGATCGGCACCCTGTTCGGGGCGGTGTCGGGTCTGCTCGGGGGCTGGCCGGACCGGGTGCTGATGCGAGTCGTCGACGGGGTCAACGCCGTGCCGCACCTGATGCTCGGCATCGTCATCGTCGCGCTCTACCGCGGCAGCGTGCTCGCGGTGATCGCCTCGATCGGCCTGACGCACTGGACGACGGTGGCCCGGGTGGTGCGCTCCGAGGTGCTCTCGTTGCGGAGCCGGCCGTTCGTCGACGCGGCGGTCAGCGGGGGTGCCTCGCGGTGGCGCGTGCTGCGTCGCCACCTGCTGCCCGCCGTCGTGCCGCCCGCGGTGCTCTCGGCGGTGCTCATCCTGCCGCACGCGGTGTGGCACGAGACCGCGCTGAGCTTCCTCGGGCTCGGCCTGCCGCCCCACCTGGCCAGCATCGGCAACATCCTCGCCGAGGGCCGCCAGGCCGTCCTGCTCGGGAGCTGGTGGATCCTGGTGTTCCCCTCGGCCCTGCTCGCCGCGACGACGCTGTCCGTCGCCGGCATCGCCGCGTGGTGGCGCGACCGCACCCTGCCCCGGCGGCGCTCGGAGCTGGCGCTGTGACCGCCGTGGAGACGCGCACGGCGCTGACCGTCCGTGGCCTCGACGTGCGCTTCCGCCTCGGGCGCAGGCCGGTGCGGTGGGTGCGTGCGGTCAGCGACGTCGACCTCGACCTGCGCCCCGGGCGGCTGCTCGCGCTGGTGGGTGAGTCCGGGTGCGGGAAGTCGGTGCTCACCGAGGCCCTGACCGGCCTGCTGCCCGCGACGGCGGAGACGCGGGGTCGGGCAGAGGTCGGCGAGGTGGATCTCCTGGGAGCCGACGAGCGCACGCTGCGCGAGGAGGTGCGCGGGCGCGCGATCGGGCTGGTCGGCCAGTCGGCGGGCACGTTCCTCACGCCGACCCGGACGGTGGGGTCGCAGCTGCGCGAGACGGTCCGCCACCTCGGGGACCGGACCGACGTCGCCGATCTCGCCGCGCGCGTCCAGCTCCCGTCCGCCGCGCTCGACCTCTACCCGCACGAGCTCTCGGGCGGCACGGCGCAGCGGGTCGGGCTGGCCGCGGCGCTCGCGGGGGATCCGTCGGTGCTGCTCGCCGACGAGCCCACCGCCGGGCTGGACCGCCCGCTGGTGGACCACACGATGGACCTGCTCGCGGCGTCGGCCCACGAGGGCCGGGCGGTCCTGGTGATCACCCACGACCTGCGTGCCGCGCGCCGCGCCGCCGACGACCTGGCGGTGATGTACGCGTCGCGGCTGGTCGAGACCGGACCGGCGGCCGAAGTGTTCGCCGACCCCTGGCACTCCTACACGCGGGGCCTGATCGCCGCACTGCCCGGCGAGGGCTTCACCCCGATCCCCGGGCATCCGCCCCAGCTCTCGGCGCTGCCGGACGGCTGCCCGTTCCGTGTCCGGAGCCCCGAGCACGCCGCGGTGTGCACGGACGACCCGACGCTGGTCTCCTTCGGCGAGCGGGCCGTGGCCTGTGCCGGGGGTTCGCGATGAGCCTCGACGGCCGGGCGCTGACCGGGGGCTGGCGCCGCGGCCACCCCGTGGTGCACGGCCTCGACGTCACGGTGGCGCCCGGACGGGTCGTCGGCATCGCGGGGCCCAGCGGCTGCGGCAAGTCGACGCTCGTGCGCATGCTCGCCCTGCTGCACCCGACGTGGGCGGGGGAGGTCGCCGTCGACGGCACCCCGGTGCGCCGCGTCCGCTACGGCGCCCCGGCTCCTCTGCGGCGACGGATGGGCGTGGTGTTCCAGCAGCCCCGCGCCGCCGCCGACCCGCGTCTGACCCTCGACGACCTGGTCCTCGAGCCCCTGCGCGCGGCCGGCGAGCGCGACCCCCGAGCGCTCGGCTCCCGTGCCGACGAGCTCGCCGAGCGGGTCGGGCTCACCCCTGAGCTGCGCAGCCGCCGCCCGCACGAGGTCTCCGACGGCCAGCTCCAGCGCGCCTGTCTCGCGCGCGCCCTCGCCCCGTCGCCCGCCTACCTGCTCTGCGACGAGATGACCGCGATGCTCGACGCCTCCACCACCGCGGCGCTGGTCTCGGTGATCGGCGACGAGGTCGCGCGAGGCCTCGGAGTGCTGACCGTCAGCCACGACGAGCCCCTCCTCGCCGCCTGGGCCGACGAGGTCCTGCGGCCCTGGGGTGCGCAGCGGACACCGGTCACCGGCGCTTCAGCGCACCCGTGACCGCCGTGGCCAGCAGCTCGTCCAGCGCGATCCCGCCCGCCGCGGCCATGACGGCGAGCACGCTGGAGGGCGCGAAGGAGCAGTAGAGGCTCGCCTCGAGGAACACCGGACGTCCCGCGGGGTCGACGCGGAAGTCGAAGAGCGAGTAGTCCCGGCACCCGAGCGCGACGTGACAGCGGCGCGCGGCGTCCCACACCCGGGCGGTCACGGGGTCGTCGGCGTCGACGATCACGACGTCGGGGTCGTCCTTGGCGACGAGCCGGAGACCGGAGTCGGACGGGGCGAGCTTGTCGTCGTAGGAGCGAACGGGCCGGGTCGTCTCGTCGAGGAGGTACTCCTCGAGCGGCAGGCCCACGAGCTCGCCGTCCCGCTCCAGCAGCCCGCAGCGCACCTCCCGCCCGAGCGGCACGAACTCCTCGACCAGGACCTCCGAGGAGTGCGCGAACGCGTCGTCGAGGGCCCCCGGGAAGCCGTCCGCGGAGCGCACCAGCGTCACCCCGAGCGAGTTGTCGGCGTCCGCGGGCTTCACCACCGCGGGCGGCGCGACGGTCGGGCGGTCCCCGCGCCGCAGCACCTCACCGACCGGGACGTCGACGCCCGCGGCGGCGACCATCGCCTTGGCCGCGGCCTTGCGCGCACCGATCGCCATGACCTCGCCGGCGTTGCCGACGACGGGCACGCCGAGCACCTCGAACAGCGAGCGGTAGGACGTCATGCCGGGCAGGCAGAACATCTGGGGGAGCACGACGTCCAGCCCGAGCACGCCCAGGTGGGCGAGGGCGTCGGCCGGCTCGAAGGGTGTCGCGGCGGCGATCACGTCGGCGTCGAAGGACGCCGGGAAGCGCCACCGGCCGTCGGGGGAGACGACGGCGGGGTGGGCCTCGTAGCGCTGCGGGTCGGCGGTGGCCGCGAGGCAGCCGCGGGCGTAGGTCAGCGAGAGGTCGGCGTGGAAGTCGCTCACGGCGGATCCGGCGAGGTGCAGCACGCGCAGTGCGGTCACGTCAGTCCCCCGCCGGCTCGACGATCTTGCCGATGTTGACGTCCACGCGGATCCACGGCCGGCCGGTGACGAGGTTGCGCCACAGCAGCGACGGGATCTGCAGGTGGTGGAGCAGCAGGAACGGCAGCGGGTCGTCGCGGTCGAAGACGGCGTCGGTGCCGCGCCGGATCACGTCGAGGCGCTCGAGGGCCGTCGACGGGCGCGAGATCATCCGCCACAGCTCGTGGTAGAGCCAGTAGGTCGGGCGGCTGTCCGGACGCGGTGTCAGCGGGCCCTGGTCGGGGTCCAGGTCGTCGAGGTAGGCCCGGGCGAGGGCGTCGGGGTCGCGGTGGAACATCGTGATCGCCGAGTGCGTCCGCGGGTTGCACTCGAGGGCGACGAGGTCGCCCTCGGGTGTCTCGATGAAGTCGAACGACAGCTGCCCGCTGACCCGCAGCGCACCGACGAAGCGGCGCACCCACTCCTCGATCTCCGGCTTGTCCACCATGGCGTAGTTGAGCTGGAACGCCGACGACTCGCAGCACGCCCAGACCTGCACGCGACCGTCCCGCACGGTGCTGTGCGTACAGTACTCCCGGCCCGTAGTGAACTCCTGGAGGATCCAGGGCGTGTCCGCGGACATCGGCTTCGACCGGGCGAACTCCCCGGTCTCGGCCGCCGTGGGGCGTGGCAGGGTCGTGAGATCGAGCCGCGCGACCGGGTCGTACGGGACGCTCTTGAGGATCCAGGGCCCGGGCTGCGCGTCGAAGTCGAAGTCCTCGACCTGCTTCGCCGCGGTCACCCGGTGGGTCTCGGGGACGGGGAGGCCGAGCGTGTCGGCGGCCTCGGCGAAGCGGTCCTTGTCGTCGAGGATGCGCAGCACCTCGGGGTCGGGGTGCAGCACCTCGCAGAGCTCGGCGAGCACCGGCTTCGCCAGCGAGTCGTACCGGCTCGCCGCGGGACTGCAGACCGGCACCCACACGTCGACGCCCTCGGCGACCACGACGTCGCGCAGCGCCTCGACGTAGCCGGGCGCGCCGGGCTCCGGCACCACGTGGAAGGCGTCGACCGCCCGCGAGAAGCGGTGCCCGGTGAACCGGTACGTCGCCGACTCGACCAGCACCACCCGGTGGCCCGCGGCGTGGAAGGCGCGTGCCAGGGCCAGGGCCTTGGTCATCTTGCCGCCGCTGATGAGCACGGTGCGCGGGTCGTCGGCCACCGTGCGCCGCGGCGGGACCAGCAGCGAGCGCACCAGCGCCGCGCCGGTGACCGCCAGCGTCACCGGCAGCGGGACGGTCAGCAGGGCGAGCGCGCCGAGGGTCTTCGGGGCGTGGGCGAGGACCGCGCGCATGCTCACGGGGCCACCACCGTCTCGCGGTGCAGGACGCGGTCGTGGTCCCAGAGGACGACGTCGCCCGGGCGCCAGGTGTGCCGGTAGGCGGTGTCCGCGGCCGTGGCGTGCTCGTGGAGGAAGCCGATCGTCGTCCGCGACGCGCCGCCGTCCATCCCGCTGATCTCCACACCGCGCTCGGGCGTGGCGAGGTGCAGCGCGGTCCGCCCGGTGTCCGGGTGCCGCCGGAACAGCGGGTGCTCGGCGCCGGCCCCGTCGGTGACCGTGCGCCCCGCGAGGTGCATACGGATGTCCGACGACAGGGTCTCGTAGGCGCGGTACCGGTCGCCGAAGAGCGCCTCGCCCCCGCGCTCGGGGGCGGTCCCGACCCGGGCGTCCCCGACGCGGCGCCGGAGCGCCGCGAGGCCGTCGTCGTCGAGCCCCTCCTGCCCGGGCACGACGACGAGGCCGTGCTCGGCCAGCAGGGTGCGCAGCTCGTCGATCCGGGCGTCGTCGGCCGTGGCGAGGTCGAGGCCGGTGACCTCGACGCCGATCGGTTCCAGTGCGGTGGTCGGCACGGTGCTCCTCACCCGCTGCGGCGGATCAGGGTCAGGCCGTCGCGCAGCGGCAGGAGCACCTGCTCGACGCGCGGGTCGGCGGCGACGGTGTCGTTGAACGCGGCGATGGCGTCCCCGTTGGCGCCGTGGTCCCCGGAGACCCACGGCGCGCCCTGCATGAGCGTGTTGTCGACGGCGACCAGGCCGTGCGGGGCGAGCAGCCCGGTGTCGAGGAGCGTCGCGAGGTAGCCCTCGTAGCCCGCCTTGTCGGCGTCGACGAACACGAGGTCGAACTCCTCGCCGGCCGCGGCCAGCGCGGCGAGGGTGTCGGCGGCCGGCCCGACCTCGACGGTGATGCGCCCGCCGGCCGGGGACTCCGAGAACGCCCGACGGGCGAGGTCGGCGACCTCGGCGTCGAGCTCGCACGCCACCAGCCGCCCGTCGACGGGCAGGGCCTCGGCCATGGCGAGCGCCGAGTACCCGGTGAACAGGCCGATCTCCAGCACCCGCCGGGCCCGCGTGGCTCCGACGAGCATCTTCAGCGCCTGACCCTCGACGTGCCCCGAGAGCATCTCCTGCTCGAGGAACACCGCCCCGGGGTCGCGCCCCGCCCAGTCGTGCTCGTGCGTCACCGCGGCGAGCCGGGCGAGCGCGGACGACTCGGGCGTGGTGCAGCGCTCGAGGTACGGGTCGAGCCCGCCGGCGAGCTCCTGCGCGCGGCGCAGGTCGGCGCGGACGTCGTCGGGCACGTCCGCCACGCCGTCGAGGCCGTCGGCGATCCGGTCGAGCGTGGCGGCGAGGATGCCGACCGGGGTCACCGGCCGGGGACCGGACGTGCGGGCCGGGGCACTCATCGGCGGAACGTGTCCACACCCGCGCCCGCGCGGGGGTGGTCGGCCACCAGTGCGCGGTGCGCGGCGAGCGTCTCCTCGAGCTCGTCGGGGCCCAGGTCGTTGATGAAGTGCGTCGTCCCGATCGGGCGCGGGACCGCGGCGCGCAGCTTGCCGTCGCGGGTCTGCAGGATCGAGTCGGTGCCCTTGGCCAGCACCTCCGGGGTGAGCAGCGGGCTGTCGAGAGAGAGCCCGAGGCGGCTCATCAGCCCGAGGATCCGGTCGCGGGCGGACGCGGTGATGTAGCCGCGGCGCTGCGCGAGCGTGGTCGAGAGCGCCATGTCGACGCTGATCGCGTGCCCGTGGAAGAAGGGCTCGTCGCCGGAGAGCTCGAGCGTCGGGCTCCAGGTGTGGCCGAAGGCGATGACGCGGTCGAGGTCGAGCTCCTGGAGGTTCGGCACCTCGAGGCGCAGCATCGTCTCGATGGCGCTGTAGGTCAGCCGGTGCGTGACCTCGCGCAGCTCCGGCGAGCCGTCCCGGTGCCCGAAGCCGGTCGCCAGCAGGTCCTCGCCGTACTTCTCGAGCAGCTCGAAGATGCTCTCGTTGCCCACCACGGCGATCTTGATCAGCTCCGCCATGCCGTTGCGCACCTGCTCGACGGGCAGGCTCGCGAGGAACGAGAAGTCGAGCAGCACCTGACGGGACGCGTGGAAGGCCCCGAGCCGGTTCTTCGCCTTGCCGTGGTTCACCGCGACCTTGATCGCGACGCTGGCGTCGACGAGCCCGATGAGCGTGGTCGGGATGCGGATGTAGTCGGTGGAGCGCCGGAAGATCGAGCACGCGAAGCCGGCGACGTCGGTGGTCAGGCCACCGCCGACGACGAGCACGGGCTCGGTGCGCACCAGTCCGAAGTCGCCGAATGCGTCCACGATGCGCTCCGCGGTGCGCAGGGTCTTGTCGGCCTCGTCGATCGCGATGGCGAAGACGGTGAGGTCGATGCCGTGGTGGTCGAAGTAGGCCGCCATCGCGTCGCCGTGCAGCTCGGCCACGGTGGCGTCCACGACGGCGAGGCAGCGGCCGTAGGGACGGTAGGCGTCCGCCAGCCCGGTGTTCTCCGGCGCGAACACGCCGTCGACGAGGGTGAGCGAGTAATCGATCTTCTGGTAACCCTCGACGTGGAAGGCGGTGTCGGTGGCCGTGAGTGTCGGCTGGGCGGTCATGGGCGCGGTCTCCCGAAACTGATTGAACGGGGTGATGTGGGCGTGCGCCATCGGACCGCCGGGTGGCCGGTGGTCGACGGGTGGTGTGGAGAGGGGGGCTGCTAGGCCGCGGTGAGGGAGGTGAGGTCGTCGACGGTCAGACGGTCGAGGCGACGCGCCGCCTCGGGGAACTCGCCACCGGCGGTGTTCTCGTTCGGGAAGGCGACGCAGGTGACCCCGGCCGCGGCGGCGGCACGGACGCCGTCGGCGTTGTCCTCGATGGCCACGGCGGCGCCGGCGTCCTCACCGAGGGTCGTCAGCGCGAGGGCGTAGGCGGCGGGGTCGGGCTTGGGGGTGTCGACCTGGTCGGAGGCGACGACGACGTCGAAGTCCTCGGGACGGACCGTCGCCCGGAGCCCGTCGAGCAGGGCGAGGACGTTGTCGCGGGACGTCGTCGTGACGAACCCGGTCTTCCAGCCCTGGCTCTTGGCCGCGCGCAGCGCGTCGAGCACGCCGGGACGGGGTGCCGGAGCCTGCGTGCGCAGCTTCTCCCGGAAGATGCGCGACTTCGTGGCGTGCACCGCGGCGGCGTCGACGTCCTCGCCACGGGCCGTCGCCTCGTCGGCGATGCGGGCCTCGCCGCCCGCCTTCCCGAGACGGGACCGGTAGTCGTCGCGGTCCCAGTTCCAGTCCAGGCCGTGCTCGGCGAAGGCCTCGTTGAAGGCCTCGCGCTGCAGTTCGGAGGAGTCGGCGACGCTGCTGATCGAGCCGAAGAGGAGTGCGGTCACCGGTGTGGTCCCTTTCGATCCGGGCGCACCGGGTTGGGCGCCGCGAGGGGGGTGACCACGGGGGGACGGCCGAAACGTGCTCCTCGGCGGGGGCGACGGGCCCGCTCGGGGCGGGACCCGTCGCGCGCCTCCGCTCAGGCGGCGGAGGTGCTCCCGGTCGGCAGGGCGTCCTGGATCGCGCGCAGCTCCTGCGCGACGGTGACGAGGCCGTCGGCGTTCACGCGGCGCAGCTCCTCGAGGACCTGCTCGAGCAGGGTGTTCGTGGTCTCCAGGGCCTCGCGCAGGGGCGCGGTACCGGCGATGTCGCCCAGCATGGGTCGTCCTCCTTCAGTAGGAGGTACCCACAGTACCCGATACCGGAGGTTCCGCGTGCCCGACGTCGCCCGGCTCACTCCTGCCGGTAGGTCTCCAGGAACCTCCCGATCCGCGTGATCGCGTCGTCGAGGGTCTCGGCGTGGGGGAGGGTGAGGATCCGGAAGTGGTCGGGCGTCGGCCAGTTGAAGCCCGTGCCCTGCACGACCTGGATCTTCTCCTCGCGCAGCAGGTCGAGCACGAACTGCTCGTCGTCCTTGATCGGGTAGTGCTCGGGGTCGAGCTTCGGGAACGCGTAGAGCGCGCCGCGCGGCTTGACGCAGGAGACGCCCGGGATGGCGTTGAGCCCCGTCCACGCCCGCTCGCGCTGCTCGTGGAGCCGCCCGCCCGGGGCGGTGAGGTCGCCGATCGTCTGGCGCCCGCCCAGCGCGGCCTGGATCGCGTACTGCGCCGGGGTGTTCGCGCACAGGCGCATGGACGCCAGCATCGCCAGACCCTCGAGGTAGTCGCGGGCGTGCTGGCGCGGCCCGGTGACCACCAGCCAGCCCGACCGGAAGCCGGCGACGCGATGGGTCTTCGAGAGGCCCGAGAACGTCAGCACGACGAGGTCCGGCGCGAGCGAGGCGATGTCGTGGTGCACCGCGTCGTCGTAGAGCACCTGGTCGTAGATCTCGTCGGCCATCACCATCAGCCCGTGCCGGCGCGCGAGGTCGAGCAGGCCCTCCAGGACCTCCTTCGAGTAGACCGCGCCGGTCGGGTTGTTCGGGTTGATGATGACCAGCGCCTTGGTGCGGTCGCTGATCTTCGCGGCGACGTCGTCGAGGTCGGGGAACCAGTCCGCCGACTCGTCGCAGCGGTAGTGCACGGCGCGCCCGCCGGCGAGCGTGGCCACCGCGGTCCACAGCGGGTAGTCGGGCGCGGGCACGAGGACCTCGTCGCCGTCCTCCACCAGGGCCTGGACGGCCATCGAGATCAGCTCGGAGACGCCGTTGCCGAGGAAGACGTCGTCGACGTCGACGTCGAGCCCGCGCGCCTGGTAGCGCCCGGCGACCGCGCGCCGCGCGGGCAGCACGCCGCGCGAGTCGGTGTAGCCGTGCGCCTGCGGGAGCATCCGGATCATGTCCTGGACGATCTCCTCGGGCGCCTCGAAGTCGAAGAGCGCCGGGTTGCCGGTGTTCAGGCGCAGGACGCTGTGCCCCGCCTCCTCCAGCAGGTTCGCCTGCTCGACCACCGGCCCGCGGATCTCGTAACACACGTCGCGCAACTTGTTCGACTGCCGGAACTCCACCGCACTACCCCTCGCACACGACGCCGGCACGACTCCGTGCCGCGTGCCGGTCTACCAAACGAGGACGTGTGACGGGGGTCTCCGGTTGCTCAACGTTGTGGTTGAATAAGCGCCATGACCGTGCTGCTGGTGGCGACGATGTCGCTCGACGGGTTCATCGCCCGTCCCGACGACTCGGTGGGCCCGCTGTTCGACTGGTTCGGCGCCGGCACCGAGGAGGTGACCGCGGCGGACGAGGACCGCGTCTTCCGCACCACCGAGGCGAGCGCCACCTGGATCCGCGAGCAGTGGGGGAAGGTCCGCGCCGGTGTGTGCGGGCGGCACCTCTTCGACCACACAGGAGGCTGGGACGGGCGCCCGCCGGCCGGCGACCACGTCGTCGTGCTGACGCACGCGGTGCCCACGGACTGGCCGTACCTCGACACCGCCCCGTTCACCTTCGTCACCGAGGGCGTCGAGGCCGCGGTGGCGACCGCGCAGGAGCTCGCGGGCGACGCCGACGTCACGGTGACGGCCGGGGACGTGGGCGGGCAGGCGCTGGCGGCCGGCCTCGTCGACGAGGTCGAGATCTCCCTGGTGCCCGTCGTGCTCGGGCGCGGGAAGCGCTTCTTCGGCGAGGACGCCCCCGAGATCGTGCTCGAGGACCCCTATGTCTCGGTGCCGGGTCGTCGCGTCACGCACCTGCGCTACCGCGTCCCCCGGTAGGTGGGCAGAGGCTCCGGAGCGCATTGCGCGGGCCCTCAAAGTGTGTGCACTATGAGCCGCCCAGGGAAGGAGCCTGTCGATGACGACCCTCTCCGCGAGACCCGTTCCCGCCGCGTGGCCGTCGGTGCCGCGCGAGCTCCCGCGCACCATGTCCGCGGTCGTGTTCGACGCCTTCGGTCCGCCGGACGTGCTGCGCGTCGACACGGTCGACGTGCCGGAGGTGGGTCCCGGTGAGGTCCTCGTGCGGGTCGCGGCGGTGTGCGTCGGCCGCTTCCTCGACGTCTCCCTGCGCGCGGGCCGGCACCCCGTCACGCCGGAGCTGCCCCACGTCCTCGGGGTGGAGCACGCGGGCACGGTGGTCGCGATCGGTCCGGGGGTCGAGATGGGCGTGAGCGAGATCGACGTCGGCCAGCACGTCGCCGTCTGGCCGGTGCTGGGCTGCGGCAACTGCGAGGCCTGCCTGTCGGGCAGCAAGGAGGCCTGCCCGACGCTGCGGATCGCCGGCGTGCACTCCCACGGCGCCTACGCCGAGTACACCGCGGTCGGCACGGACGCCGTCTGGTCGCTGCCCGACGACCTGGACCCGGCGACCGCCGCGGGCGTCGCCCTCGCCGGGCCGGTCGCGATGAACCAGCTGCGCCAGGCCGGCCTGCGCAAGGGCGACTGGGTGCTCGTGGCGGGCGCGGCCTCGGCCCTCGGGTCCACCACCGCCGAGCTCGCCCGGCACCTCGGCGCACGGGTCATCGGCACCTCCCGCGCGGCCTGGAAGCGCGAGCGGCTCCTCGCGATGGGCCTCGAGGCGGCTCTCGACCCCACCGCCGAGGGCTTCGCCGACGAGGTCCGCGCCCTGACCGGCGGGGCGGGCGTCGCCGTGGCCGTCGACGACCTCGGCGACCCGGACATCTTCGCCCGCCTCACCGACGTCCTCGCCCCGCAGGGTGTGCTCGTCTCGTCGGGGGCGTTCCTCGGCGGGACGGTGCCGCTGAACCTGGCCCGGCTCTACACGCTCAACCAGCGGATCCTCGGTGTCCGCACGGGCAACGACGCCAGCGCCCTCGCGCTGTGGGCGGAGGTCGCGCGCGGCTTCCGCCCCGTCGTCGACCGCGCGTTCCCGCTGGCGGAGGCGGCCGAGGCGCACCGTTTCCTGGAGGCCGACGACAACATGGGCCGGATCGTGCTGATCACGGGCCAGGCCTGAGTCCGAACAGCGCAGAGGAGGACGCGTGCGCGAGGCGCCGTGGATGCTCGTCACCCACCACCAGGGTGACGCCGCGAAGTCGGAGGTCGGCATCCGTGCCGGTGGGGTGATCCGCCGGGCGCCGGACGAGCTCGCCGGACGGACGATGCTCGAGGTGCTGGGGGAGTGGGACACCCTGGCCCCGGTGCTGCGCGGCCTCGACCTCGACCGGCTCGCGCCGGTGGAGGGCGCGGTGCTGCTCGCGCCGCTGCTCTACCCGCCGAAGGTGCTCTGCGCGGGGGCGAACTACTACGCCCACCTCGCCGAGATGGGCGTGGACCGCCCCCCGGGCCCGGTCGAGCCGTACTTCTTCTTCAAGCCGCCGACGACGTCGGTGGTCGGGCCGGGCGAGGCGATCGTGCTGCCCCCGCGCGCCGGCCGGAAGATCGACTGGGAGGTCGAGCTCGCCGCGGTGATCGGCCGCCGGTGCGTCGACGTGCCGGTGGAGCACGCGCTCGACGTCGTCGCCGGCTGGACGATCGTCAACGACGTCTCGTCGCGCGACCTGCTCGACCGCGCCGGCGCGATCGCGCCGCCGTTCGGGCACGACTGGGTCGGCGCCAAGGCCGGCGACACGTTCTGCCCGACGGGGCCGGGGATCGTGCCGTCGTGGATGGTCGACGACCCGCAGCGGGTGGCGCTGCGCCTGTCGGTCAACGGCGTGGTGAAGCAGGACTCGAGCACCACCGACATGGTGACCCCGATCGACCAGCTGATCGCCGCCGCGAGCCGGGCGGTGACCCTCGAGCCCGGCGACGTCATCGCCACCGGCACGCCGGCCGGGGTCGGCTTCCCCCGCGGCGAGTTCCTGGCGCCCGGCGACGAGACCCTCGCCGAGGTCGACGGCGTCGGCGCGCTGCACAACCCCGTCACCGAACGAGAGGACAGGTCATGGGCACGGTGAACGTCTCGAAGCTCGGCTACGTGGGCTTCGAGACCCCCGACGTCGAGCGGCTCGTCGAGTACTACACGACGGTCCTGGACTTCGTGCTCGTCGAGGGCGACGACCGCGGGGCGTTCCTCACCACCGGCTCCGACCACCACTGCGTGGTCGTCACGAAGGGCGACACCAAGGCCCGGCAGGTGGTCGGCTACGAGCTCTGGGAGGACCTGGACAGCGCCGAGCAGCGGCTCAAGGACGCCGGGTACGTCACCGAGCGGCGCAGCGACATCGGGCCGGGCACGCCCGACGTCCTCGTGCTGGAGGAGCCGATGACCGGGGTCGCGCTGCACCTGGCGACCTCGCAGGACCCCAGCGGCGTCCAGGGCCTCACGCCGCTGCGCCCCACCAAGCTCGGCCACGTCGCGGCCTACACCCCGGAGCTGGCGACCATGCAGTCCTTCTACCAGGACCTCCTCGGGTTCCGGTGGTCGGACACGGTCGGCGACTTCTTCGTCTTCATGCGCTGCAACGCCGACCACCACGCGGCCAACTTCATGGCCAGTCAGAAGTACTCCGGCATGCACCACGTCGCCTACGAGATGCGCAGCCCCGACCACCTGATCTCGATGCTCGACCACCTCGCCAAGCACGGCTACCGGCTGCACTGGGGGCCGGGCCGCCACGGGCCGGGCCACAACCTGTTCACCTACCACCGCGACCCCGACGGCAACGTCGTCGAGCTGTTCACGCAGATCGACGTCGTGGTCGACGAGGCCAAGGGCCGCTGGGAACCGCGGCCGTGGCACGAGGAGTTCCCGATGTACCCGAGGACCTGGGAGGTCGACCTCGCCACGGTCAACCAGTGGGGGCCGATCGACCCGCCGAGCCTGGACCACTAGCCCTCAGGAGGAGCCCAGCAGCAGCGCGAGCGCCCCGTCGACGCAGGGGGTGCCGTGGCCCGGGGCGTGGCCGTCGACCACGCGCCGGGCCGTGCCGGCGAGGTGGCGTGCCATCTCGGCGACCGCGGCGTCGGGGTCGGCGTCGCGCACGGCGTCGAAGATGGCCTGGTGCTCGCGCTGCCGGGCCCCGAAGTCGGTCCGGTGCCGGGCCTGGTCGATGCGCACGTAGCGCTCGCTCTGCTCGGCGTAGGAGTTGATGGTGCGCAGCACGGTCGCGCCGCAGCGCCCGACCAGCAGGCGGTGGAAGCCGCGGTGGGCGACGGTCCAGCTCGCCATGTCGCCGGCCCGGTAGGTGCGCTCCATCTCCTTGAACGCCGACGTCGCGCCCCGGATCTCCTCGCGGCTCAGCCGGCCGGCGGTCAGGCGCGCGCCGAGCGACTCGAGCGTGATCCGGGCGGCGTAGAGCGAGTCCAGCTCCTCGGCGTCGAGCCCGAGGACGTGGCTGCGCTGGTTGGGCTCGGAGGAGATGAGCCCCTCCTCCTGCAGCATCCGGAACGCCTCGCGCAGCGGCGTGCGCGACACCGCGAGGACGCGGGCGAGCTCGGCCTGCTTGAGCTGGGTGCCGGGCGGCAGCGCGCCGGAGATGATCAGGTCGCGCAGGTACGCGTGCACGCTGACGCTCGTCTGGCGCGGGTCGTTGATGCGCAGCCCCGCACGGCCCCCCAGGAGCTCGCCGATCGACACCGCCGGAGTGTATGCAGACGTGCTCACGGCAGCCCTGCGAGGTGACGCCACAACCGCTCCATCAGGGGCGGGGCGGCTGCGCGCCACGCGTCGATCTCGTCGACGGTGAGGGCCCGCGGCCCGTGCCCGACGGTCGTGAGGTGCACCCGGCACGCGGCCTCGAGCAGCCACATCCGGGCCACCGCCGCCCCGGGGTCCGCGCCCACGGTGAGCGCGCCGTTGCCCCGCAGGAGCACGGCGTCCTCGTCGGCGAGGGTGTCGGCGGCGGCCTCGGCGCGCTCCCGGTCGCGCAGCAGCCGTGCGGAGCCGTGCACCGGGATGCGGCGCCCCAGCCAGGACGCGTGCCCGTGCAGCGGGACCAGCTCGGTCGCGATCGCCGACGCGGCGAAGGCCGACTCGGGCTGGGCGCGCGCCACGGCGCCGACGTCGGGGCGCGCCCGGTAGATCGCGAGGTGCGCCCAGGTCTCCGGGGCGGTGCCCGCCGGCAGCTCCCCGGCGGCCGCGTCGAGTGTCACCAGCGCGTCGGCGGTGACGTTGCCCGGCGCGATCGGCGGGGTGATCACCACGAGGTCCCCGACGCGCGCGGACACGTGCCCGAACGCGGTGACCAGCCCGTGCCGGGCCAGCGTCCGCGCCGCGAGCGCGACCTGCTCGCGAATCTCGTCGAGTGTCACGGGACCGGTGCGGCCTCCTGGGATTCGGCCTCCATCGCAGCGAACAGGGGCGCGAGATCGATGTGGATGCGCAACGAGGAAACCAGGCCCTGCGGGGTGCGGTCGAGGATCGACACGCACGGCAGCGGCACGTGCGCGCCACCCCTGGTCGTGTAGTGGGTGGTGACCTCGAGGATCGCGGTCGCGCCGTCGTTCTCGTCCCAGCGGTGGTGGACCTCGTGGCGCATCCCGCCGATCATCGACCAGAAGCCCTCGAAGGCGTCGTGGATGGCGGCGATGCCGACCGTGGGCGGCTGGTTGCCGAAGATCACCACGGCGTCCTCGGTGTGGCGCGCGACGAACGGCTCGAGACGGAGCGCGTCGACGTCGGCGTAGTAGTCGGTGACCCAGTCGGACATGCGGGGCTCCTCTGATCGGTCAGACGGGTGGGCTCGGGAGGGAGGGCTCAGACGGCTGCGCCGGCGGCGATCTTGCGGACGGCGCCGAGCGTGGCGGCCACCGCGGCGCGGTAGCTGTCGGTCATCTGTTCGGCGTGTGCCTTCTCGCCCGCCGACCCGCCCGGCTCGCCGGCCACGGTCAGCGCGAAGCTGAACCGCAGTGTCAGGTCGTCCGGACCGTCGTCATCGGATTCGGCACCCTCGATCTCGTTCGCGATCGTGCCCAGCACCGGCCCGGCGATGCGGGTGAACACCACGCGGTGCGGATGCTCGAGGGTGATCCGCTCGGAGAACGCCTGGCCCTTGAACACGATGTCGCGGTCGAACACGGTGTCGCTGTACCGGGCGGTGACCGTGCAGTCGGTGATCGACGGGACGAACGGCAGCGCGTTCTCCGCCTTGCGCACCAGCCCGTCCCACAGGGCGTCGCGCGTGATCAGCGGCTCGCCCGGCTCGTTCACGGGCAGCGCGTGCGTCACGAAGATCATGGGTGAACGGCCTCCGGGAGTACCAGGGGTGGAGTGACCTGGGGTTGGGTCACCTGGGGTTGTGTGACGGGCTTCTGCGTCGGACCGAGCCACATGTCGATCGACCCGCGCTCGGCGGGATCGAAGTACCGGGGCCGCCAGGCCGTCTCGTCGGTGATCCGGCGGACGCCGTACGAGTACTCGTAGGTGAGGCCCTCGGGTCCGAGGAAGTAGAGGAACACCGCGCCCGACTGCGGGTGGCGTCCCGGGCCCATCTCGATGAGCACGCCCTGCTCCTGCAGGTGGTGCCAGTTGCGGAACACGTCGTCGATCTCGGCGACCTGGAAGTTCACGTGGCACAGGCCGGGACGGTCGCCCTGGAACACCGCGAGCTTGTGGTGGACCTCGTCGATGCGCATCAGGCACGCCGCGTCGCCGATCCAGTCCGAGGCCCGCGCGTTGAACGTCGTCGACCAGAACCGGTGGGCCTCGGCGACGTCGGGGGCGTCGAGGCAGAGGTGGCCGAACTCGGTGATGCCCGACCCCCGGCCCGGCCGCACCGGGCGGGCGAGAGTCTGCTGCCCGCAGACCAGCTCGATCCGGTTGCCGAACGGGTCGTCGAACCCGATCAGGTCGCCGACCCGCCGCGACCGGGCGTCGGACGCGCCGCCGCGCCACACCGTGAACCCGCGGCTCTCGAGCTCGGTCTCCGCCAGCGCGAGGGCGCCGGGGCCGTCGACGGTGAACGCCGAGGCGATGACGCCCGAGGCCCCCTCGACGAACGCCAGGCAGTGGTGCCGGGAGTCCGCGCGCAGGTGGGCGACCCCCGGCTCGCCTCCGTCGACGTGCTCGAGCCCGACCACCTCGGTCGCGAAACGCACCGCGCCCGCGAGGTCGGCCGCGCCGGAGCGGATGTAGGCGATGTCGACCAGCTCGATCACACCGGGGCCTCCCGCCTCGACAGTGATGGGGACCACTCAGGGTGCATACAGTTGCGGCGGGTGTCAATCGTCCACCGCAGTCCCGCTCACCGGGACGCCCGTGCCCCGGGCGGCGGACCGCCGGGCCCAGACTCCGGCGCACGAGCGGCACGGGACGGCGAAGGGCCGCAGAGCGGGTGGGGCGACCCGACCCGCGCCCGCGACGCGTTCGACACCACCGCGCTCCCGTACGACCCGGCGGCGGCCCCGGCCTGACGGGACGAGCGTGTTGACGGTCACGCTTAAGTGTGCACACTCTAGAGGCGTGAGCACAGTGCCGACGGACGCCACGCCCGCTCGTTTCCCCACGACCGCCCCCTCCGCGCCGCCCGGCGGGCGCCTGGCCGGCAAGCGGGTGCTGATCACCGGCACCGCCGGCGGGCAGGGGGAGGCTGCCCAGGCGGTGTTCCTCCGCGAGGGTGCGCGGGTGGTCGGGTGCGACGTGCAGCCCGGCGCGGCCGAGCGCACGGCGGGCCCGCTGGCCGCCGAGGGGTTCGACGTCGCCGGTCACACCGTCGACCTCGCGGACCCGGTGGCGGCGGAGCGCTGGATCGAGGAGAGCGCCGCGCGGCTCGGCGGCATCGACGTCCTCTACAACAACGCCGCCGGCGCGGGGTTCGCGCCGTTCGACCAGATGACGCTCGACCTCTGGCGCCACGTGCTCCACGTCGAGCTGGACATCGTCTTCCACACCACCCGGCCGGCCTGGCCGCACCTGCTGGCCACCGGCAACGCCTCGGTGATCAACACGGCCTCGATGTCCGGGCTGCGCGGCATCGCACCGCTCGGGCAGGTCGCGCACTCGGCGGCCAAGGGCGGGGTCATCGCGATGACGCGCTCGCTCGCGGCCGAGGGCGCCGAACGGGGCGTCCGCGTCAACACGATCTCGCCGGGCTTCGTCACCTCCCCGGCCACCGACCAGTTCGTCGGCGACGAGCTGCGGGCGTTCCAGATGGGGTTCCACCTGATCCAGCGGCCCGGCACCGGGCTCGACATCGCCCACCTCGCGGTCTACCTGGCCTCCGACGAGTCGGTGTGGGTCACCGGGCAGAACATCTCGATCGACGGTGGGGTCACGGCCGGCTTCCGCTGATCTCGCCGGGCGCCGCGAAGCGCGCCCAGTCCTCGGGGTCGTGGGTCACCCAGATCGCGGCCTCGTGGGTGGCGGCGAGCCCGATGAGGCGCTGGAGCGAGGTGAGGGCGAGGCACCGGTCGGTGTCCGCGGCCATGGGTGCGGGCGCCCGGACCGCCTCGTGGAGGTGGGCGGTGTCGCCGGCGAGGAGCAGCGTGCCTCCCGGCAGCCGGACCAGCAGGCTCGTGTTCCCCGGCGTGTGCCCCGGCATCGCGAGCACGACGACCGAGCCGTCGCCGAAGAGGTCGAGGTCGCCGTCGGCGAAGGTCCAGTCGGCGTCGCGGACGGGGTCGAGGTCCTCGGACCGGGCGAGCGCCGCGACGTCGGGGTCGCTGCCGTCGACCGCGCCCCGGTCGCCCGCCCCGAGCACGAACCGGGCGTGCCGGACGTGGCGCAGCCCGCCCGTGTGGTCGAAGTGCACGTGGGAGAGCACGACGTGCGTGATGTCGCCGGGGTCGACGCCCGCCGCCGCGAGCTGCCGGTCGAGGCGCTGCGCCGGGGTCATCCGGACCTTCTCGCCGAGCTCGCCGTAGGTGCCGACGGGGTCGTCCGCGGCCTCCGGCGCGAGCCCGGTGTCGAGCAGGACGAGGCCCTCGTCGTGCTCGACGAGGAAGGTCGGCACCACGAGCTCGACCGGTCCCGGGGCCGCGCCGTCGAGCATGTCGGCGCGGTCGAGCGTCAGCCGCGCGCCGTCGAGGGCCCGGAGCCTGCGCGCCGTCCCGGTGGTCATGTCTTTCGGCTACCCGGTCCGGATGAGACACCCTGAGCGACGACGCTTCGAACACCGAAGCGTCGTCGCGAGGCCCATGCCGGTCCGAGGTCCCGGGTATCCGGCCCCAATGAGCGATCGACTCGAGTTCTTCTTCGACCCGATCTGCCCCTTCTGCTGGGTGACCTCGCGATGGGTCGTCGAGGTCGCGCGCCAGCGCCCCACCGAGGTCACGTGGCGGCCGCTGTCCCTCGCGATCCTCAACGAGGAGATCAGCTACGAGGAGCGGAAGAAGGCGTCGCCGGAGTACCCCGACAGCCACGTCCGCGGTCTGGAGATGCTGCGCGTGGTGCACGCGGCGCGGGAGGCCCACGGAGCGGAGGTCGTCGGCGACCTCTACACCGCGCTCGGCGAGCTCGTCTGGGACGCCGACCCGCCCGAGGGCGACGACTTCAAGGCGGTCATGCACGAGATGGCCCGGCAGCGCGACCTGCGCCCGGCCCTCGAGCGCGTCGGCCTGCCCACCGACCTGGCCGACGCGGCGCACGACACCTCCCGCGACGACGACCTGCGCGCCGAGACCCAAGAGGCGGTCGACCGCTGCGGGGGCGGGGTGGGGACGCCGATCCTGTCGTTCAGCCCGCCGGACGGCCCCGCCCTCTTCGGCCCCGTGATCGACGCGCCGCCGCGCGGCGAGGACGCCCTGCGCCTGTGGGACGCGGTGCAGACGCTGGGGGAGTGGGGCGGCTTCGCCGAGCTCAAGCGCACCGCGCGCTCGTTCCCCGACACCCCCATGTCCTCGAAGCTCGCGCGGACGGAGACGACGGTCCGGTAGGTCAGCCTGGGGGCCACGCTGACGTCGGACGTCAGGAAAGCCCCCACGATCACGGTCGTCGGGCGCGCACGATCCAGGTCGCCGCGTCGTACCGGACGCCTCCGGCGTGGTGGTGGGCGACGAGGTCCGCGCGCAGGGCGGCGAGGGCGTCGACGCGGGCCGCCGGGTCGAGGTCGGCGAGCAGCCCCGCCTGCTGGCCCGCCACGTAGCCCAGCGCATCGTCGGGGTCGGCGCCGAACACCATGGGCGCGCGGTGGGCCATGAACTCGACGTCGGCGAACCCGGCCTCCCGGAGCACCGCGTCCACGCGGGCGGGCACCGACAGCGACAACGGGCTCGGACCCTGCGCCGGCGGGAACGCCACCTCGCGCCCGGCGGCGAGGATCGTCAGGAACGAGCGCAGCCACTCCTGGTGCTCGAGGCCCTGCCAGGTGAGCAGCACCATCCGGCCGCCCGGGCGCAGGGCGCGGGCGAGGTTCGCGAACGCCGCCACGGGATCCGCGAAGAACATCGCACCGTGCCGGCTGACGACGACGTCGGTGCCGCCGGCGGGGAAGGGGTGCACCTGGGCGTCGGCGCGCTCGAAGGTGACGGTGCCGAGCCCGGCGGCCGCGGCCCGCTGCCGGGCGATCGCGAGCAGGCGCGTCGAGAGGTCGACGCCGGTGACGTGCCCGGGCGCCGCCGCCCGTGCCGCGTCGAGCGACGTGCGACCCGCGCCGCACCCCACGTCGAGCACCGTCTCGCCCGCGGCGACCGCCGCGGCCCCGAGGAACGGCGGGTGGTGCGCGGCCACGGCGGCGTCGAAGCGGTCGGCGTGCTCCGCCCAGAACGCGCCGGTCCCCCCGTCCCACGCCTCGGCCTGGGCAGCGTTGCCCGGGTCGGTCACGGCAGGGAGTCGGGCAGCCCGAAGCGCGCGTGGTGCTCGGCGCCGATGAACGAGGTGACCTCGGCGATGCGGTCGCCGCGCAGGGTCAGGACGTCGATCGACCAGGGCGTGTGCGGTGCGTCCGCGGGCTCGTCGGGCGCGCGCCGGTACGAGGCGACGGCGGGCTGGCCGTTGGCGGTGACCTCGAGGTGGCGCCACGAGCCGCAGTCGCCGCCGAGCGGCACGGCGCGCGCGAACGCCGTGACCGGCCCGATGCCCGCGTACCAGTGCGCCATGGGCGGCATCGACCAGGTGACGTCCTCCGTGAGCAGGGCGACGAGCGCCTCGGCGTCGCCGCGCTCCAGCGCCGAGGAGTAGCCGTGGACGACCTCGCGCAGACGGTCGTCGTCGATCTCGCGCAGCGTGCGCTGCTGGCTCGCCGCCGGCACCTTCTCGGCGACCAGCTTGCGGGCCCGCTGCAGCGCCGAGTTCACCGACGCCGTCGACGTGTCCATCGTCGTGGCGATCTCGGCGGCCGAGAAGCCGAGCACCTCGAACAGCACGAGCGCCGCCCGCTGGTTGCCCGGCAGGTGCTGCAGGGCCGCGACGAACGCCAGCTCCACCGACTCGCGCTCCTCGGCGCGGGCGCCCGGCTCGTCGGGGTACGGGCCCAGCCAGGCGACCTCGGTGACCGGGACGTCGCCGGTGGTGACGCGGTCGCTCGCGGGTCCGAGGTCGACGGGCAGTGCGCGCCGGCCCCGGGCGTCGACGAGATCGAGGCACGTGCGGGTGGCCACCGTGTACAGCCAGGTCCGCAGCGAGCTCCGACCCTCGAACGTGCCGAGCTTGCGCCAGGCGCGCACCAGCGCGTCCTGCAGCGCGTCGTCGGCGTCGTGAGCCGAGCCGAGCATCCGGTAGCAGTGCGCGTGCAGCTCGCGGCGCAGCGGCGACACCAGGCGACCGAAGGCGTCGTCGTCGCCGGCCCGGGCCAGGGCGAGGTCGTCCGTCAGATCGGGACTGACCGTGGTCTCGCTCACCTGTCCGATTCTGCCGCAGACGGGCTGCCCTCGGGGGCGGATCCGGCCGCGCCCGCGGAGCCGGACTCGAACGCGTCGGAGACCTCGTCGAGGAAGCCCGAGATGGCCCGCGGCATCTCCTCGCGGAACGCCGCGAGCAGGGCCTGCGCGGCCACGGGCTGCAGGGCACCGACGACGTCGAGGACCTGCCCGTGGCGCTCGTGGGGGAGGCCGTCGCGGACGTGGTCGGCCCACACCGTGCGCCGGAACAGGTCGATGAAGCTCGCCGTCACCGCGCCGACGTGCGTCGTCAGCTCCGCGTGCAGGTCGACGAGGGCGCTCAGGGGCATCCCGAGGCGGACGGCCTCGGCCCCGGACCGCACGAGCCCCGGGTTGGGGACGCGCACGCGCCCGTCGTCGAGGGTCTGCACGAGGTGCGCGTCCACCAGCGAGCCCCGGGTCTCCTCGTCCACCGCCACCCCGAGCCAGCCCGGCAGGTCCGCGAGCGGCATCTCCAGCGGAGGCTCCGGGGCCCAGGGCGCGAGCATGTGCAGGTACTGGGCGAGCGCCTCCTCCGCGGACTGCCGCGGGGTCGCCGTGACGAGGCGCTCGATCGCGGCGAGCGCGAACCCCTGCTCCTGCAGCTGGGCGATGAGGTCGAGGCGCGCGAGGTGCTCGGGCCCGTAGTACCCGGTGCGTCCCTGCAGGTGGGGAGGCGGCAGCAGTCCCCGGGCGGCGTGCGCGCGGACGTTGCGCACGGTCATGCCGGCCCGCCGAGCGAGCACGGTGACCGTCATCCCGGGCCCGCTGTCCACGACCACCACGCTAACGATGGGTCGGCGTGACATCCCGGGGCGACATATGACACGTGATCGTGTTTCATGTCGCCGTCGAGTGGTCATCCGTGTCCGAAGGACAACCTGTACGTGTAACCCCTAGTTCCCGGTACCGAGGGTTCCATGTAGCGTGGCGGAGGTGAGCGACGTGAGCGATGGACAGACCGCCGGCCGACTCCCTCGCGGAGTGCGGCGCCTCCGCAAGGTGGCGTCCCGCTTCACCACCCCGCTGCTCCCCGACGACTACCTCTCGTCGCTGGTCAACCCGCTCTGGTCGGCCCGCGAGCTGCGCGGCAAGGTCATCAAGGTCGTGCCCGAGACCGAGGACGCGGTCACCCTCGTCATCAAGCCCGGCTGGGGCTGGTCGTTCGACCACCAGCCCGGCCAGTACGTGGGCATCGCGGTCCAGGTGGACGGGCGCTTCCACTGGCGGTCCTACTCGCTGACCTCGCCGCCCAAGCGCGACGAGGGTCACCTGTCGGTGACGGTCAAGGCGATGCCCGAGGGCTTCATGTCCCAGCACCTCGTCGGCGGGCTCGAGCCGGGCACCATCGTGCGACTCGCGCCACCGAGCGGGGAGTTCGTCCTTCCCGACCCGCCGCCCAAGAAGATCCTGTTCCTCACCGGGGGCAGCGGCGTCACCCCGATCATCGCGATGCTCCGCACCCTCGACCGCCGCGGCACGATGCCCGACGTCCTCGTCGCGCACTCGGCGCCGGACGAGGAGAGCCTGCTCTTCTCCGACGAGCTCGATCAGCTGTCCGAGAAGCACAAGGACCTGCGGGTGCACAAGCAGTTCACCCGCACCGACGGTCACCTCGACCTCGACAACCTCTCCGACCTCTGCCCCGACTGGCAGGAGCGCCAGGCCTGGGTGTGCGGGCCGAACGCGCTGCTCGACGACGCCGAGCGCGTGTGGTCCGACGCCGGCCTCGACGAGCAGCTGCACCTCGAGCGCTTCTCGGTCGACCTCGCCGGTGGCGAGGCCGAGGGCGGCACCGTGTCGTTCAAGCAGTCCGACGTCGAGGTCGAGATCGACGGCGCCACCACGCTGCTCGAGGCCGGCGAGCAGGCCGGCCTGCAGCTCCCGTTCGGATGCCGCATGGGCATCTGCCACACCTGCGTCGTCCCGCTGCGCCAGGGCGTCGTCCGCGACCTGCGCGACGGCACCGAGCACCGTGCCGACGGCACGGGCGGCGCCGACTGGGACGCCGTCAAGGTCCAGACCTGCATCGGCGCCGCCGCCGGCGACGTCGTCCTCGACATCTGACCGTTTCCGCCCGACCAGGTCCAATCGTCCCCGCCGGAGAGGAACCGACCATGGCCATCGCCGACGTCAAGGAGTTCGCCCACCTCAGTGAGGCGGACGTGGAGGCCCTCGGCCGCGAGTTCGACCAGATCCGCGCCGACTTCGAGGAGAAGCGCGGTGACGAGGACGCGGCCTACATCCGGCGCCTCATCACCATCCAGCGCCGGCTCAACGTGGCCGGGCGCGCGATGCTCTTCGGCAGCCACCGCCGCGAGCTGTGGTGGGCCGGGGCGCTGACGCTGTCCGTGGCCAAGATCCTCGAGAACATGGAGATCGGCCACAACGTCATGCACGGCCAGTTCGACTGGATGAACGATCCGGAGGTCCACTCGGCCACGTGGGAGTGGGACAACGTCTGCCCGGCCGACCAGTGGAAGCACTCCCACAACTACCTGCACCACACCTATACGAACGTGATCGGCAAGGACAAGGACGTCGGGTACGAGATCCTCCGCGTCCGGTCCGACCAGCCGTGGCACCCGTACTACCTGACGCAGCCCGTGGTGAACACGCTGCTGATGCTGGCGTTCGAGTACGGCGTCTCCCTGCACGACCTCGACATCGACGGTCTCGTGAAGCTGCAGGTCGAGGACCCGGAGGAGTTCAAGCGCAAGCTGGAGGGCGTCGCCCGCAAGCAGGCGCGCCAGATCGGCAAGGACTACGTCCTGTTCCCCGCCCTGGCCGGCAAGAACTTCGTCCCGACGGCGACGGCGAACTTCACGGCGAACATCATCCGCAACATCTGGTCCTACGCGATCATCTTCTGCGGGCACTTCCCCGACGGCGCCGAGGTCTTCACCGAGGAGGAGCTGGAGAACGAGACGCAGGGCGAGTGGTACCTGCGCCAGCTGCTCGGCTCGGCGAACTTCACGGGCAATCGGCTCATGCACATCATGTCGGGCAGCCTCGGCTACCAGATCGAGCACCACCTGTACCCGGACCTGCCGTGCAACCGCTACCCGGAGATCCAGGAGCGCGTCCTCGCACTGTGCGAGAAGTACGACCTGCCCTACACCACCGGGTCGTTCCCGCGGCAGTTCTGGCAGGCCACGCGCTCGATCTGGCGGCTCTCGCTGCCCGCGAAGAAGATGCGCGAGGCGCAGGAGCGTCGTCAGTCGAAGGGCCTGCCGCGCAACTGGGGTGCCGTCAACTCGACGGGCTCGGACTCCCCGGCCACGCCGCAGACCCCGCCGGCCCCGGCGAGCACCCCGGGGCACCCGGGGCCGAACCAGGCCTGAGTCACGAGCCCAGCGCGAGGACGTTGCAGACGTCACCGCGGGGCCCGGTGCTCGTCAGGCCGCGCTGGGAGCGGATGCGCTCGGCGAGGTACTCGGCGTCACGCCCGACGCCCGAGAACCGGCCCGAGCCCCAGGTCCACTGCCACGGCAGGCCCAGGAAGTAGAGCCCGGGGGAGCTGGTGACGCCGCGGGTGTGGGTCGGCGCGCCGCGACCGGTGAAGACCGGCACGTCGACCCACCGGAAGTCCTGGCGGAAGCCGATGCACCAGACGACCGAGGTGATGTCGGTGTCGGCCAGCGCCAGCTCGGTCGTCTCGGCCCCGGGGCGCCACACCGGCGTGTAGCGCTCCTCGGCCGGGACGTCGAGCTGCTCCCGCGCGATGTACTCGTCGATCGTGTCCTTGATCGACTCGGAGACCTCGTCGGCGTGGTCCAGCCGCTCGCTGAGGTCCGGGTCGAAGTGCAGCGCCCCGTCGCGGTGGTCGGTCATGAGGCCGTAGAGCCTCATGCCGTCCCTCGCGTGGGCCCGCAGGTCGATGTCGCGCCCGCCGTCGCGCCCGGTGACGTAGTGGTTGGCCTGGGCGCGGACGGCCTCGCGGCGCGGGTGCTCGGTGACGGGCATGTCGTAGTAGCCCATCTCCGCGAGCCAGTCGGTGACGTCGCGGCCGCGGTAGAAGCGCGCGACCCGCGGCGCGTCGCCGACGACGAGGTGCACCGTGCGGCCCTCGAGGTGCAGGTCCTCCGCGATCTGCGCACCGGACTGGCCGCTGCCGACCACCAGCACCTCGCCGGGCGGCAGCTGCGCGCCGGACTTGTAGTCCTGCGACTGTACCTGGGTGATCCCGGCCGGCAGCGGCTGGGACATCGGCGGGGTGATCGGCGTGTGGTAGCCGCCGGTGGCCACGACGACCTGGTCCGCGGAGAGCTCGCCCGCGGTCGTCGTCACCCGGTAGGTGCCGCGATCGTCGCGGGCGAGCCGGGTGACCTCGACGCCCTCGACCACCGGCGGCTCGATGAACGCGCGGTACGCCTCGAGGTAGTCGACGATCTGGTCGCGGACCATGAACCCGTGCGGGTCCTCCCCGGCGTAGGGGAAGTCGGGCAGCTGGCACTGCCAGTTGGGCGTGACCAGGCAGAACGTGTCCCACCGGTAGGTCCTCCACGAGTGCGCCACCACGGCGCGCTCCAGCACCACGTGGTCGACCCCCCGCCGCTGCAGGCACCGGCTCATCGACAGCCCGGCCTGCCCGCCACCCACGACCACCACCGGCCAGTGCCCTCCGCCCAGGTCCTCGGGGCCGGTCGGGCGGTGCCGCGAGAACCGGTTCTCCGGGGCCGTGTCGGTGGACAGCGCCATGATCACTCCTGCGTCACGTGAGAGCGGGATCGGGGTCGACGTCGACCGGTGATCCCCACGATGCGCACGGCCTGTTGCCTGGTGGTTGCCGCCGGACTGCCGCGGCGTTGCCGCGTGTAACGGCGGGTGCAGGGCTGCTGGAGCGGGTGCCGGAGGGCCATCCCTTCCGCGTCCTGAGACGGCGACGGCAACTGCTGCAGGTTGCCCCACACCACCAATGTGACTGGTATCATCGAACACATGTTCGACAGTGGCTATGCGGCGGTGGCGGAGGAGCCACCCCCATCGGTCGTGCCGCTGTAATCGTCGTGGGTTCCGGGTCCTGAGCTCGCAGCGGCGTTGGCCGGATCGGAGGCCGTCGACCTCGTGGACGACGAGGGCCACGACGCCGCCGAACGTCTCGCCGGCTGGGAGGCCCTCGCGAACTGGGCGACCGGTCACCTCTACCGCGAGACCGGCGAGTACCTCCACGCCCGCCAGGGTCGTGTCCGAGGTGCCGGGCAGGCCGAGCTAGTGTCCGAGGCCGTGGCGATGGAGGTCGCCACGCTCGCCCGGGTCGCGCCGCGCACCGGGGAGATCCGCATTTGCCAGGCGGAGACCCTGATCGACCAGCTCCCCCGCACCCTCGACGCGCTCGAGGCCGGGCAGATCTCGATGTCCCACGTGCGCGTCGTGATCGAGCAGACCGAGCTGTGCGACCCGGGGACGGCGCGTGCCGTGGACGCCGAGCTGTGGTCCCGGCCGGCCCGTGACCGGACGCCGACCCAGCTGCGCGACCTGGTGCGTCGCATCGTCACCCGGCTCGATCCCGACCAGTTGCGCCGCCGGCCCGAGCAGGCGCGGAAGGACCGCGATCTGCGGTACTGGTCGGACGACCACGGCGCCACCGGCGTCCTGCAGCTGCGCCTGCCCGCCGACGAGGCACGCGGGGTCTACGCGGTGATCGACGGCTTCGCCCGCCGCGCCGGCGACGGACCCGACGGCGAGAAGCGAACTCTCGCGCAGAAGCGCGCCGACACCACCCGCGACCTCGTCCTCGACGGCGCCACCGCACGCCAGAGTGACTGCACGGGCGACTGCGCCTGTGGCGCCGAGGGGGCGGGGGAAGACGGCGTCGGCGGCGACCTGCCGAACGAGGCGGCTGGCGAGACGACGGACGCAGCGACTGACGTGCCGACGGACGCGGCGACTGAGGTGCCGACCGACGAGGCGACCGACGGGGCGACCGACGGGGCGACGGACGAGACGACCGCGAGCTGCGACGGCGACCCGGTGGCCAGCCCTCCCGACCCCGACCCCGGACCTCGCGCAGGGAGCACCAGCGCGATCCGGTGCGGGGCATGGGGGTGGGTGCTCGGACACCGATGCGCGCCGAGGTCCGGGTGACCATCGGGTGGGAGTGCTGGCCGGGTTCTCCGACCGGCCCGCGGAGCTCGAGGGCCACGGCCCGATCCCGGCCGAGATGGGTCGCAGGCTGGCGGGCGACCCGGACTCCTGGTGGCGGCGGCTCCTCACCGACCCCGTCACCGGAACGGCCTCCCATCTCGACGCCCGGCGCTACCGACCACCCGGGTCGATGCAGGAGTTCGTGCGCGCCCGGGACATGACCTGCGCGGCACCCGGCTGCCGGGTGCCGGCGGCCCGCTGCGACCTCGACCACGTCGTGCCGTACGAGCACGGTCGTCCGGGCGGCGGCGCCGGGCCGACACGCGCCGACAAGCTGAAGCCGGAGTGCCGGCGGCACCACCGGCCCAAGACGTTGTCCGACTGGACGGCCGAGCTCGGTCCCGATCCCGAGGGCGGCGGCGAGGCGGTGATCATCTGGACCTCGCCGTCCGGGCACCGCTGGTGGGTGCGGCCGCCCGAGCTCGACCTGCCCTCCTGGGAACGCGCGACGGACGACTGGCCCCGGGACGTCGACTCCTGGCGACGGCGCGAGGCCGACCCGCGGGCCGTCGGCTCCTGGCCGCGCGCGGGCTGACGGACGCCGTGGTCACCCGGACCCGTCGGAGAAGGTGCGGCGAGCCGCCCCGGTGATCGCCGGACCTCCCGCTCCCCGGGAGTCGTGCTGCGCCGGGGCGGCGGTGGCAGCGAAGGTGGCCGAGTGCGTACGGACGTGGTCGTCGTCGGCGCCGGCCCCGCGGGGCTGGTGCTCGCCTGGCTCCTGCAGCGGGCGGGGGTGGCGACGACGGTCGTCGAGTCCCAGCCGCAGGCCGAGCTGGGCCTCCTCCCGAAGGCCGGCATCGTCGAGTACCGGACGGTGCAGATGCTCACCGCGGAGGGCCTCGGCGACACCGTCCTGCCGTTCGCGGCCGAGAACCGGCGCTGCGAGTTCCGCACCGCCGACGAGTCGGTCGTCGTCGACTACGCCGAGATCACCGGCGGCCGCCCGCACTACGTCTTCCCGCAGCACGAGCTGGTCGCGCGGGTCGCCGCCTCCTTCCTCGACGAGGGCGGCTCGATCCTCTTCGAGCACCGGGTCACGGCCGTCGAGCAGGACGACGAAGGCACGCGGCTGTCGGTGACCGGGCCGGAGGGGCCGCGGGAGATCCACGCCGACACCGTCGTCGGGTGCGACGGCGCGGGCAGCGCGGTGGCGCGCTCGCTGCGGGGGCACCTGAGCGTCCACGACCGCCACCACCCCATGCGCTTCCTCGTGATCAGCGCCGCGATGCCGCCCCTGGTCGACCACACGATCTACGCCGCCCACCCTCGGGGCTACGCCGCGCACATGCGCCGGCTGCCCGACGTCACCCGGCTCTACCTCGAGGTGCCGGCCGGCGACACCGCCGCCGACTGGCCCGCCCCGCGCCTGCGCGAGGAGCTGGGCCGGCGCCTCGGCGCGGACCTCGGCGACGTCGACCTGCCCGAGGTCGACGTCCTCGACCTGCGGGTCCGGGTGACGACGCCGATGCAGCACGGGCGGGTGTTCCTCGTCGGCGACGCCGCGCACCTGATCACCCCGGCCGGCGGCAAGGGCATGAACCTCGCGCTGGGCGACGCCGTCGAGCTCGCCCACGGGCTGATCGAGCAGTACGGCCCGCAGCGCGACGGCGCCCGGGCCGCGCGCTACAGCGACACCCGCCTGCCCGTGATCTGGCGGACCGAGGCGTTCTCCGACTGGTTCCTGCGCGTCATCACCGCCCCGCCCGGCGCCGGGGACGACCGCGACGGCTTCGGGCTCGGCCTGCGCGAGGGCTGGGTGTCGACGCTGCAGCACGACCCGCTGCTGCGGCGCTGGTTCGCCCACGCCTACGCGGGCGTCGACCCGGAGAGGGACCCGGAATGACACGACGGCCCCCGCCCCGGGTCCCGGGACGGAGGCCGCCGCGCGCGCCCGAGGGGTTCAGGCGCCGTGCGTCGCCGCGGAGCGGTAGTCGGTGTACTGGTACGGGTTGTCGAGGATCTTCGTCTCGGGGATGTCGGGGTTCATGCCCTGGCGCCACTCGTCCTCGCCGAGCTCGCCGCGCAGGTGATCGACGGTCTCCTCCACCGCGCGTCGTGCCGCGGCCAGGTCGACGCCGACGAGGCGGTGGTCGCGCTTGACGACGCGGCCGTCGACGAGCACGACCTCGACGTCGCCGCGCTGGGCCTGGAAGGCGACGTGCCCGTGCGGGTGCAGGATCGGGAAGCTCACCGGCGAGTGCTCGTTGCGGATCAGTGCGAGGTCGGCCTTCTTGCCCACCTCGACGCTGCCGAGGTCGGCCTCGCGCCCGAGGGCCCGGGCGCCGCCGCGGGTGGCCATGTCGACCACGTGCTCGGCGCGCAGCGCGGCGTGGGTGACGGTCTCCCCCCGGGCGTGGGCCTCGAGGTGCTCGCGGGAGCGGTCGGCGCCGAGGGTCGTGCGCATCGCGGTGAACAGGTCGCCCGACCACCACACCGAGGTGTCCATCGACAGGGACACCGGGATGTCGTGGCTGCGCAGCGCCCAGGTGGGCGGGTAGCCCTGGCCGGCGCTCTGCTCGCTCTCGGTGGACACCGACACCGAGCCGCCGGTGGCCGCGATCCGGTGGTACGAATCGGCCGACAGCGTGGCGGCGTGGACGTAGATCGTCTCCGGCGCCATGAAGCCGTGCTCGTACATCAGCCGGATGCCGTCGTCGTTGGTCGCGCCCCAGACGCCGGCGTGGGTGGTCACCGGGAGGCCGAGGTCGCGGGCGACCTCGAACGCCGGCTTCTCCGGGAACGACGGGTCGCCGGTGACGTCGAACGCGAGCTGGAAGCCCTCGACGTCGCCGCGGCGCCGGTCGAGGAAGTCGCGGAGCTCGGACGTCCCGGTCCAGTTCGCGGGCGCGTCCTGGATGTTGCCGTAGGCGAGCAGGAAGCGGCCGGGCACGGCGGCGAGGGCGTCGACGGCGGCGTCGGCGTGCTGGGTGGACTGCAGCCCGTGCGACCAGTCGACGCAGGTGGTGACGCCGGCGTCGATCGCCTCGATGGCGGCGACCAGGTTGCCCGCGTGCACGTCCTGGGGGCGGAACTTGCGCCCGTGCTCGAGGTAGTACCAGACGAAGTACTGCGTGAGCGTCCAGTCGGCGCCGTAGCCGCGCATGGCCGTCTGCCACATGTGCCGGTGGGTGTCGACCATGCCCGGCATGACGATGCCGCCGCGCGCGTCGATCTCCTCGGTGCCCGCCGGCACCTCGAGGTCGACCCCGACGCCGGCGATGCGGTCGTCGACGACGAGCACGTCGT
This sequence comes from Actinomycetospora sp. NBC_00405, assembly GCF_036044095.1. Classification (NCBI taxonomy): domain Bacteria; kingdom Bacillati; phylum Actinomycetota; class Actinomycetes; order Pseudonocardiales; family Pseudonocardiaceae; genus Actinomycetospora; species Actinomycetospora sp. NBC_00405. The sequence continues at coordinate 2,934,452 of NZ_CP107938.1, read as the reverse complement.
GACCCTCGAGCACGGTGTGTCCGGTGTCGACGGTGAGCACGGTGCCGCCGCGCAGGACGACGGGGCGCCGCTCGGGCTGGCTCATGGACGGGGCTCCTCGCCACTCGCGGACGGATGTCCGGCAGACGGTCAGATGATGTGGGTCACTGTCGTCCAGCGATGGTCCAGCTGTCAACGACCTGACGCGCGCGACCCGGTGACCGGAAACCGCGGGTCCTGTCCGCCAGGCGGACGTGCGGTTACGCTCCCGCCACCCGGACCTCGAGGAGGGTGGTGCCCGTGCCACGGGACGGAGCGGGCCCGGACTTCATCGAGGCCCTCGCGCGCGGCCTGGACGTGATCACCGCGTTCAAGGCCGGGCGCCCGGTGATGACGCTCGCCGAGGTGGCGACCGCGACCGGGCTCGCGCGCCCCACGGCGCGGCGCATCCTGCTCACCCTCGCCGAGCTGGGGTACGTCCGCGCCGGCGAGCGCGGCTTCACCCTGACGCCCCGGGTGCTCGACCTCGGCGTGGCCTACGTCGACGCGCTGGGCCTGTGGGACGTCGCGCGCCCGCACCTCGAGCGCCTGGTGGAGCGCACCGGGGAGTCCTGCTCGGTCGCGCAGCTCGACGGCTCCGACATCGTCTACGTCGCGCGCGTGGCCGTCCCCAAGATCGTGTCGCTGACCGTGCAGATCGGCACGCGCTTCCCCGCGCTGCCGACGTCGCTGGGCAAGGTGCAGCTCGCGGCCCTGGCGCCCGACGAGCTCGAGCGCGTCCTCGCCGAGCCCACCCGCTCGGGCCTGGTCGCGCGCTGGCGTCCCGACGGCGAGGAGCGCGACGCCGCGCTGCGCGAGGTGCGCGCCCGCGGCTGGGCGCTCACCGACGAGCAGCTGGCGCCGGGCATCCGCTCGGTGGCCGCACCCCTGCGCGACGGCGAGGGCCGCGTGATCGCCGGGGTCAATGTCAACTGCCACGCCGCCGAGACCCCGGTGGCCCACCTCCTCGAGCACCACCTGCCCCTGCTGCTGCAGGCCGCGGGCGACATCTCGGCGGACTTCGCGAGCCGGGAGAGGCTGCCGCGGGTCACCGCTCCGGCGTCCTGAGGCTCTCAGTCCGGGTCCACCAGGTCGAGGAACACCCACGTCGCGCCGGGCGCCAGCCCCGCCAGACGGCGCCCGCACCCGTGCCGGACCGCCGGCCCGGACGTGACGTGCTGGGTGCCGCCGTGCAGGTCGCGGAAGACGCGGTTGAGGTCCCCGTGGCGCAGCGCGGTGGTGCCCGCCCACTGGTAGACGGTCCGCCCGACGTCCTGGGCCGCGGTGGTCGCCGTGTGCAGGGCGAGCCGCAGGAGCGTCTCCTGGTCGGCGCTGAGGTCCTCGCCGCGATCGAGGGTGGCCTCGACGTCGGCCCACACCTCCATGTTCCAGGCGCGGGCCGAGCGCAGCGTCGCCTCGGCGCGGGCGTAGTCGGCGTGGAACTCGGCGGTGTCGACCCCGGCGTTCCGTGTCCCGGTCTTCGACGCCGCGACCGCCTGCATCTCGTCGAGCAGGCGCCGCCCGACGCCGAGGGCCCAGCCGACGTGCTGGAGGCTCGCGAAGTTCGCGAGGCCCAGCCGGAACACCGCCCCGCCGAGCAGCGGCTCGGTGGTGGTCGCGACGTAGGTGTACTCGGCGGGGACGAAGACGTCCTCGCAGTGGTAGTCGACGCTGCCGGTGGCCCGCAGCCCCATGACGTCCCACTCGTCGACGATCGTCACCTGCTCCTTGGGCAGGGTGAAGACCCGCACCTCCCCGGTGTCCACCAGCGCCGCGGTGTGGATGTGCGTGGCGTGGTGCAGCCCCGAGGCGAACGACCACGAGCCGGACAGCAGGAACCCGCCGTCGACGGCACGCGCCCGGCCCGGCCGCGTGCCCTGGCCGGCGGCGAGGGTGCGGTCGCCGTGCGCGGCGACGAGGTCGGCGAAGGGCTCGCGCCCGAGGTAGGCCGCCGTGGTGCCGATGGCCATCTGCAGCGTCATGACCACCCAGCCGGTGGACGCGTCGGCCCGCGCGAGGGCCTCGATCGCCGTGATGACCTGACGCGGCGCGAGCTCCATCCCGTCGAGCTCGCGCGGCATGCTCATCGTGTAGAGGCCGCTCGCGTGCAGGGCCTCCTCCACCTCCGGGGTGAGGCGGAAGCCCTCCTCGTTCTCCGCGGCCTCGGCGCGCAGGAGCGGGTCGAGCTCGTCGATCCGCGCCATGACGTCGTCGAACCGGTCGCTGACGTGCAGGCGTGTCGTGGGCCGAACCATCTGGTCGGTCATGACTCCTCCTCGTCCGGCTGCACCGGCGTCTCGATCGGCTCGAGCTTCGAGAAGATCTCCTCGCGGCGGTCCTCGAACTGCTCGGGGAGCTGGAAGCGCGTCCCGAGCTCGTGCGGGGACTCGTCGCAGGTCCAGCCGCCCTCGGCGTGGGTGACGGCGAGCTCGAACAGGGCTCCGGACGGCGTGCGCACGTAGACCGACTTGAAGTACTTGCGGTCCTTGAGCTCGGAGATGTCGGTGTAGCCGTTGCCCTCGATGTCGAACTTGAGCGCGTCCTGGTTCTCGAGGGTCTCGAGGTTCCAGGCGACGTGGTGGAAGGTGCCCGCGCCGTAGCGCCAGGTGCCCTGCTCCTCGCCGTTGTCGGCGATGAGCTCGACGTGGTTGCCGACGGGGTCCTGCCCGACCTGGTAGGCGGCGCGGTCGCCGTCCTCGACGAGCTTGCCCTGCGAGTGGAAGACCTCGTCGGAGAACTCGATCATCCGCTCGGGCGTGGCGACGTGGATGCCGACGCCGTGGATGCCGTGGATCGCGTACTCCGGCGGGACGCCCTGCCCGGGATGGCCGACGCGGGCGTCCGCGTCGGCGGGGACGAGGGCGTACTCGATGCCGCAGGGGTGGCGGAACTCCAGGCGCCGCCGGTCGAACACCTCGGTGCTCGTGGCGTCGACGCCGTGCTCGGCGAGGCGGCTCGCCCAGAAGTCCAGGGAGTCCGCCGGCACCGCCAGGAGCACCTCGCGCGCCTGGTTCGTGCCGCGGCGCCCGACGAGCCCGGCCTGGCGCCACGGGAAGGTCGTCAGGACCGCCGACGGGTCGCCGGCCGCGTTCGAGTAGTACAGGTGGTAGATCGGCAGCGAGCCGTCGAACAGCACCGTGCGCTTGATGAACCGCATGCCCAGGGTGCCGACGTGGAAGTCGACGTCCTCCTGTGCGCCGGACACCGACAACGTCGTGTGGTGCGAACCGCGGATGTGGGACACCGGGCCTCCTCGTGGCAGGGGTGTCCGCTGACGCTAGATGTGGCCCGCGTCTCGTGGCTCTCGCTACAGTGCACGGACATCTCCACCCGGTGCAGGGACGACGGTATGGACGACGAGGTCCGGGACGTCGACGCCTGGCGGGGTGCCGTCACCGGGGCCCTGCTGCCGTTCCACGTCGAGTGCACGGCCCCCGAGCGCTTCCGCGGCAGCATCCGCCGCCGCCGGCTGGGCGACACCTCGCTCATCGCGATGACGTCGCGCCCCCACCGCGCGGTCCGCGCGGCCGAGCACATCGACGACGGGCCGGCCGACTACCTGCTCTCCCTGCAGCTCGCGGGTACCGCACGGTTCCGGCAGGACGACCGGACCGCCCGCGTGGGGCCCGGCGACATGGTCTTCTACGACTCCGGCCGTCCCGTGGAGATCGTCAGCGGGGAGGGCTACCGCAGCCTGTGCTTCCGCTTCCCCACCGACGGCCTCGGGGCGCACCGCGGCGCCGGGGAGCTGACGGCCACGACGCTGGACGCCGCCCACGGCCTCGCCCCCGCCGTCGCGGGCCTGCTCACCGGGCTGCACGAGGGCCTGGAGGGGGCGGCAGGCGACGAGGCCGGTTCCGCGGCGCTGCTCGCCGGCGCCCGGCACGCCACCGAGCTCGCCCGCGCCCTGTTCGACGACGAGCTCGCGCGCCGGGGACTGCTCGCGACCCCCGACCCGCACGCGGAGCTCCGCGCCCGGATCGACCGCCACATCGACGCCCACCTCGCCGACCCGACGCTCTCGCCGCGGGCCGTCGCGGCCGCGGTGTTCGTCTCCCCCCGCCACCTGCACGCCCTGTTCGCCGAGGACGGACGCACCGTCGCGGGCACCATCCGTGAGCGCCGCCTGGACCGGTGCCTGGCCGACCTCGCCGACCCGGGCCAGGGCCCCACGCCGGTGTCGGCGATCGCGTCGCGCTGGGGGTTCGCCAACGCGACGCGGTTCGGGCAGCTGGTCAAGGCCGCGACCGGGCGCACGCCGGTGGCCTACCGTCGGGCGATGTCGAGCGGGACGTCCGGCACGTGAGCACCCCCGACACCGCCCTCGCGGCGCCGGGGATCGAGGTCCACGGGGCACCGGTGGGCAAGGGATCCCTCGCGGTGGTGCTGCTGCACGGCCGCGACCAGGACCCCGGCTGGATGCACGACCACGTGCTGACCCGCCTCGCCCCGCGGCTCGCGGGCGTGACCGTCACGTGGGTGCTCCCGGCCGCCCCCGGCCGGTCCTGGTACGCCGGGCGTGTCCACGACCCGGAGACCGGGACCCTCGCCGAGCGCGACCGCGCCGCCGACGTCGTCGACGGGCTCGCCGACGCCCTGGTCGCCCGCGGCGTCGACGCCGGGTCGCTGGTGCTCGCCGGGTTCTCGCAGGGCGCGTGCCTCGTCGCCGACCACCTGCTGCGCAGGCCCCGTCGCTGGGCGGGTGCGGTGATCTGGACCGGCGCCGCGTTCGGTCCGCCCGGCACCGACCGGTCGCTGCCCCCGTCGGCGCCGGACCCCGTGCCCCTGCGCGGTCTCCCGGTGCTGGTCACCAACGGCGACGCCGACGCGTGGGTGCCGCTCGCGGACACCGAGGAGACGGTCGCCGAGCTGCGTGCCCGCGGGGCCGACGCCGAGCTGCGCGTCCAGCCCGGACGGGACCACGAGGTGGCCGACGACGAGGTGGACGCGGCAGTGACCCTGCTGACCCGGCTCGCCCGGCGGCCTTGACGATCTCGCCGACCGCGAGCAGGCTCCGCGTCGACGGACAGGTGTCCGGCTGTCGGACGGAGGCGTGAGGATGGCGTCGGAGGACCACTCCGAGGGGACCGGCGGCGGGCCGCTGGCCGGGCTGGTGGTGGCCGACTTCTCGCGGGTGCTGGCCGGGCCCTACGCGACGATGCTGCTGGCGGACCTGGGTGCCGAGGTGATCAAGGTCGAGTCGCCGCAGGGCGACGAGACGCGGACCTGGATGCCGCCGAAGCGCGACGAGACGTCGACCTACTACCTCGGGATCAACCGGGGGAAGCGCTCGATCGCGCTCGACCTGCGCGACGCCGAGGACGTCGCGGTGGGCAAGGAGCTCGCCCGCCGCGCCGACGTCCTCATCGAGAACCTGCGCCCGGGCGGGATGGCCAAGTACGGGCTGGACTACGAGTCCGCCGCGGCCGACAACCCGGGGCTGGTCTACGCCTCGATCTCGGGCTTCGGGTCCACCGGCGGCGGGCACGTGCCGGGCTACGACCTCATGGTCCAGGCGGTGTCCGGGCTGATGAGCCTCACCGGCGCCCCCGACGGCCCGCCCTTCCGCGCCGGCATCTCGATCTTCGACGTGATGGCGGGCAAGGACGCGCTCATCGGCATCCTGGCCGCGCTGCGCCACCGCGACGCGACGGGGAAGGGCCAGCACGTCGAGGTCAGCCTGCTCGGCTCGGCGATGTCGGGGATGGTCAACCAGAGCTCGGCGTACGCCGCGGGCGGCGTCGTCCCCACGCGGATGGGCAACGCCCACCCCAGCGTCGTGCCCTACGAGCCGCTGCCGACCGCCGACAACGACCTCATCGTGGCCGCCGCCAACGACGGTCTGTTCCGCAAGCTGGTCGCCGTGATCGGGCTGCCCGAGCTGGCCGACGACCCGCGGTTCCTGCGCAACGCCGACCGCACCGAGCACCGCGAGGAGCTGCGCCCGATCCTGATCGAGGCGCTCTCGGCGAAGGGCGCGGAGGAGTGGTTCGACCTCCTCGTCGACGCCGGGGTGCCGTGCGGGCCGATCAACTCCGTGGCCGGCGGCTTCGCCATCGCCGAGCGCTTCGGGCTCGACCCGATCGTCAGCGTCGGGGAGGGGGAGCGCGCGGTGCCCACCACCCGCAACCCCATCCGCTTCTCCGGCACGCCGGCGGTCTACGAGCTGCCGCCGCCGGAGCTCGACGAGCACGGCGCGGAGCTGCGCCGCTGGCTGACGACACCGGAGGGGCAGGCATGACCGAGGACCCCACCGGCCCATACCCCACGGCGCTGTATCCGACTGCTCTGGGCGCGGCCTCGAAGGACGAGATCACGCTGCTCGGCCACGACCTCGCCCGCGACGTCATGGGCGAGGTGTCGTTCGGCGAGCTCGCGTTCTGGCTCGCGGCCCAGCGCCGTCCCACGCCGGGGGAGACCCGGGTGTTCGAGGCGGTGCTCGCGGCGCTCGCCGACCACGGCTACACGCCCACCGCGATCATCAGCAGGCTCGCCCTCCTGTCCGCCCCCGACTCCGTGCAGGGCGCGCTGGCCGCCGGCCTGCTGGCGGGGGGCTCGCGGTTCCTCGGCGTCACCGAGGACTGCGGACGGTTCCTGCACGCGGTGCTGGTCGAGAACACGGTCCCGACGGACGACGCCGGCTGGGACGCCCTGGCCCTGGAGACCGTGACGGCGCAGCGCGAGGCCGGCAAGTTCGTCCCCGGCCTGGGTCACCATGTCCACAAGGACGGCGACCCGCGCACCCCGCGGCTGATGGCGATCGCGACCGAGGAGGGCCTGTTCGGCCCGCACCTGGCGCTGTTCGCCGCGATCGGGCGGGTGCACCCGCAGGTGCTCGGCAAGACCCTGCCGCTCAACGGCGCGGGGGTGTGCGGGGCGGCGCTGGCCGACCTCGGCCTGCCGCTCGAGCTCCTGCGCGCATTCGCCCTGCTCGCCCGCACCGCGGGGCTCATCGGCCAGCTCGCCGAGGAGCTGCGCCACCCCGTCGCGAACGACATCTTCCTGTCGGTGGACCGCAACAACCGCCCGACGGATCCTGACCCCTACCGGCCGACCCCTGTTGGCCACGCCGACCTCTAGCCACCAGGAGGGCGCGATGTCGCACCCGGTCACCACTCCGACGGCCGTCACCGAGGACACGATCACCGACCTCGCCGCGGCCCGCTGGGGCACGGCGCACGACCCGCGCACGGCGGAGCTGATGAGCGCGCTCGTCCGCCACCTCCACGCGTTCGCGCGCGAGACCCGGCTGACCGAGGCGGAGTGGATGGCGGCGGTGCGCTGGCTCACCGAGGTCGGGCAGATCAGCGACGACAAGCGCGAGGAGTTCATCCTCACCTCCGACGTCCTGGGCCTGTCGATGCTGGTCGTGCAGCAGAACCACCGCCTCGCCGAGGGCGCGACGCCCGCCACCGTGCTCGGCCCGTTCCACATCGAAGGCTCACCGGAGCTGGGCCACGGCGCGGACATGTCCGAGGGCCTGCCCGGCACCCCGCTCTACGTGCACGGCACGGTGCGCTCGCTCGACGGCGCGCCGATCCCCGGCGCGGTGCTCGACGTCTGGCAGGCGGACTCCGACGGCGCCTACGAGTCGCAGCTCGACGTCGACGAGGCCCGCCTGCGCGGGAAGTACACCGCCCGCGAGGACGGCACGTACTGCGTGCGCACGATCGCCCCGCTCGGGTACGCGATCCCCATGGACGGGCCGGTCGGCTCCCTCATCTCGAAGACCGACATCAGCCACTACCGGCCCGCCCACGTGCACTTCCTGCTCAACGTGCCCGGCTTCGAGCCACTGATCACGCACCTCTTCCGCGAGGGGGCGCAGTACCTCGACAGCGACGTCGTCTTCGGCGTCAAGCGCGAGCTGGTCGTGACCTTCACCGAGCGCGAGCCGGGCCCGACGCCCGACGGCGGACGCAGCGACGTCCCGTGGTGCGAGGCCACGTACGACTTCGTGCTGCAGCCGGCCGCCTGACCGACACCCCCGAGGAGCCACCCGTGCCGACCCTGCCCCTGCTGCCGACGTCGTTGGTCGGCAGCTACGCCCAGCCCGACTGGCTCATCGACCGCGCCAAGCTCGCGGGGCGCTTCCCGCCGCGGGTGCGGGCCAAGGAGCTGTGGCGGGTGGCCCCCGAGTTCCTCGCGCAGGCCCAGGACGACGCCACGCTCCTGGCGATCAAGGCCCAGGAGGACGCCGGGCTGGACGTCCTCACCGACGGCGAGATCCGTCGCGAGAGCTACTCGAACCACTTCGCGACGGCGCTCGACGGCGTGGACGTCGACAACCCGGGCAGCGCGCTGGACCGCAGCGGGCACCCGAACCCGGTCCCGCGCATCACCGGTCCGATCGGGCGGCCGACGCCGATCCAGGTCGACGACCTGCGCTTCCTGCGCGCGGCGACCGACCACACGATCAAGATGACCGTGCCCGGCCCGTTCACGATGTCCCAGCAGGCCCAGGACGACCACTACGGCGACCCGGAGGCCGCGGCGATGGCGTACGCGGCGGTGGTGAACGCCGAGGTCCGTGACCTCTTCGCCGCCGGGGCGGACGTCGTGCAGATCGACGAGCCGTACATGCAGGCACGCCCCGAGGCCGCGCGGGCCTACGGGTTGTCGGCGCTGAACGCCGCGCTCGACGGCGTCACCGGGACCACGGCGGTGCACATCTGCTTCGGCTACGCCGCGATCATCCACGAGCGGCCCGAGGGGTACTCGTTCCTGCCCGAGCTCGCGGGCAGCCCGGTCCAGCAGATCTCCATCGAGACCGCGCAGTCCGGGCTCGACCTCGGGGTGCTGCGCGACCTCACCGACAAGACGATCATCCTCGGGGTGCTCGACCTGTCCGACCCGGCGGTCGAGTCGGCCGAGACCGTCGCCGGCCGCGCCCGTCGCGCCCTCGAGCTGCTCCCGCCGGAGCAGATCGTCCTCGCCACCGACTGCGGGCTGAAGTACCTGCCGCGCGACGCGGCCGAGGGCAAGATGCGCGCGCTCGCCGGCGGGGCGGCGCTGCTGCGCGCGGAGCTCGGGTAGACGGTCAGGGCGTCGCCCTCCGGGTCATCGGGTCACCGGGTCATCGAGTCACCGGGCCATCGAGTCACCGGGTCATCGAATCAGCGAGGTCGCGGATCGTCCGGTTGCTGCGGTCGGCCGCGAGGACGTGGCCGCCCGCGATGACCAGGGCGATCGGCCACTCGAGGAGGCCGAGGGCCGTGAGCCCGGCGATCCCGCCGACGTAGGCGAGCTCGGGACGCGACATCTCGATCGAGCCCACCAGCGGCAGCCAGAGGGTGACGCCGTCGGGGCCGCTCTCGCGGACCTGCGCGGGGTCGGGAGCCGTCGGCTCGCGGGTCGCGAGCGGTGCTGTGGTCATCCTGCAGCGTGCCCGTCCTGCCATCCCCCTACGCCGCGATCCTGGCCGGATCGGGGGATCGACCGCTCGGTCCAGTGGGTACCACCGCTCGTCAGCGCCCTTGGCGTCGTTCGAGCAGGAGGAAGCCCATGGCCGACCCCAGCGAGTCCACGAAGGCGACCCGCGCGGGTCAGCGCATCGCCGGCGCCGCCAAGCAGGCCGCCGGAGCGATCACCGACAACCAGGACCTGCGCGCCGAGGGTGAGCTCCAGCAGGAGAAGGCGGACGCGGCGAAGGAGGCCCGGCGCGCCGACGAGTTCGCCGCGCAGAAGCGCGAGGAGGCCGAGGCCACCGCCCGCGAGGAGGAGCTCCGGGTCGAGCGCGAGCGCCTGGCGGCCGAGGACGCCGCCGCCGCGCGGGAGGAGCGCGCCGAGCAGGACCGGCAGGCCGAGCAGCAGCAGGCCGCCCGGGACACCGCGGTGCGCCGGCAGGCGACCGAGCAGGTCGCGCAGGCCCGCGAGCAGGACCTGCGGCGCGACGAGGTGGACGCGGTGCACGAGCGCGCCGCCGCCGAGGGGCGCGCGCAGGACGAGGAAGTGCGAGCCGAGCGGGCCCGTCGCGACGCGGCCGCGCTCGAGGACGTCGAGGAGGAGTCCTGAGATGACCAATCCGGTGGCCGCGGTGCCGCGGACGATCGTGTCGCTGGGCTTCGGCGCAGCGCGCGTGCCGGTCGACCTGCTCGCGCAGGTGACCGGGAACGGCAACAACCGCGAGTGGGGTCCGACGCTCGCCCTCGACAGCGTCGAGGCGACGGTGCGGGGGCTGCTGGGCTTGCTGCTCGGGGACCCGGAGCTGGCCGCGCAGGGCCACGTGACGGAGGCCCGGGTGCAGCAGCGCACCGAGGCCGCGGAGCGGGACCGGGCGGCGGACGCGCGACGCGAGGTCGCCGACGACCGTCTGCAGCGCCGGCGCGAGGAGGACCAGCAGGCGCGCGAGCAGGTCCGGGACTAGGCGCAGGAGCAGAAGCAGCAGCTGGAGGAGGAGCGCCGGCAGCGCGCGCAGCAGGCCGAGGAGCGCGAGGAGAAGCGCAAGGAGCAGGCCCGGCGCGACGAGCAGAAGGCGCAGGAGCGCGCCGACGAGCACGCGCAGGAGGCCCACCGCACGCGGGTGGCCGAGGAGTCCGAGGCCGTCGCCGCCGAGCGCGAGGCGGCGCAGCGCAAGGCCGAGGCCCTCGAGCTGGCCGAGGCCACCGACGAGGCGCGCCGACGGCGCTGACGCGCGTGGGGGTCGTCCCCGGTCGGTCGGGTATCCCGCCCCGTGACCGACCGGGACGACCTCCTGCGCCGCTACCGCGAGCTCGTCGACCACGACCTGCCCGCGGCCGGGTCGCGCGAGCGCTGGACCCTGCGCCACGACCACTGCTTCGGCCGCGTGCTGCTCGACGACGCCGTGGGTGCGTGCTGGTACGACGTCCTCGGCCGTGGTCGCGGCGCCGCGTACCGCCGTCTCGACGACCACCGTCTCGCGCATGCGGTGGCGCAGGGGGAACGGATGCTCGTCGAGGGCGACGCTCTGGTGCGCGCGCTCGACGCCCGCTCGCTCGCCTGGCGGGGCAAGCCCGCGAAACGCTGATGTCAGGCGCGCGCCGCGGCGCCGGTGTACTGGACGAGGAACGCGGTCACCAGGTCCGTCGACTCCTTCTGCGCGGCCGCCAGCCCGGGCCGCGTCCCGCCGAACGCGATGCCCCCGGTCCACGGGGCCTCGGTGGGCAGCAGCGCGCACCGGATCAGGTGCCCGGCGCCGGGGAAGGCGTGGTGCTGGTCGTCGACGCGGGCGCGGCGCGCCAGCAGGGTCCGCGCCATCGGGCCGGACGGCCAGAGCGCGTCGTCGTCGCCGGTGAGGACGAGCAGGGGACAGGGGACGTCCTCGGCCGTGATCGCCGCCTCGGGCCGGTCACCCGTGCCCCGCGCGAGGCCCGCCTCGTAGGCCGGGCGCAGTCGCAGGAGGGTCGGCCGGTGGGCCGCGGCATCGCGGCGGACGCCGATCGCGTTGCGCACGAGCTGCGTCATCAGCACCCCGCTCGGGAGGGGCTGCCACGGCAGCGGGGCACCGCGCAGCGTCCAGGACGGGGTGCCGGGCACCTCGCCACCGCCCCCGATCGCCTGCCACGTGACGCTGCTCGGGCTGATCAGCACCAGCGCGGTCGGGTGGACGAGCCCCGCGACCGAGGCGGCGAGGATCCCCTCCGAGCCGCGCGAGATCGCCGTCGCGCCCACCCGCGCCGGATCGACCGCGGCGTGGCCTGCGAGGAGGTCGACGGCCTCCGCGAACCGCTCCAGCGGCACCTCCTGGACCGACCTCGCGGCGTCCTCCTCGGTGATCCACGAGGCCGCGAGCGCCACCAGGCCGCGCGAGGCCAGCGCCGACGCGAGCCCGAGCTGGGAATCGGACCCGCCCTCGGAGCCGCCGAAGCACGCGACCGCGGCCAGCCGGTCGCCCGCGGCCGCGTCGGCGGGCAGCGCGAGGTGGGCGACGCGGCCACCGAGGTGCACGGTCTCGATCCGCACGCCGGGACCGGCCGAGTGCCGCCGGACGGTGCGCGTCTCGGAGCGCCCGCCCGAGCGGGCCCGCACCGTGACCTGCCACGGCTCGGCGGGCGGGAGGAACATCGACGGCGTGGGGTCGGCCCCGTCGGGTGCGCCGACGCAGCGCATCGCCCAGATCGGGGCGTCGCCGTCGGGGGCGTCCCAGTCGCCGCCGGTGGGGGTGGCCCGGTCCGCGTCCACGACACCGTCGGCCCCGGCGGGGAGCGTCGCGCGCGATCGCCAGATGCGGCCGACGAGGTCGGTGCCCTCGACCTCGAGCTCGACGGGTCCGTCGGCGCCGCGCACGACGAGGTCGAACGGCTCGTCGTGGCGCCGATCGGCGGCGAGGTCGATCTCCAGTCCGTCGGACGCGTCCGGCGGTGGGGCGCCCTGGGCCACGGGCGCCGGGCCGCCGGCGGAACGGGCGTCGACCTCCGTCGACCGCGACGCGAACCACGGCGGGAACGCCCCCGAGATCGTGCCGCCCAGCCCGAGCAGCACGAACGGCGCCACCCAGTAGCAGAGGATCGACAGGGTGTCGGTCGAGTCCAGCATGGTGGCCGACCCGTCGACGACCGGGGGGATCGCCGAGAGCAGCGTCATCACCGCGAACAGCCCGGCCCACAGCCAGGTCATCGCCGTGGTGATCGCGCGGAAGCCGTCGGTGCGGGCCGTGACGGCGTCGACGGTCGGCGTCGCGTAGTCCAGGACGAACGGGCGCCCGACGGCGAGGCCTACGAGCACGACGGCCAGCAGCCCGGCGTTGCCCAGCGGCTGCAGCCACCGCTCGAGCACGTCGTCCGGCACCACGAACGCGAGGACCGCGAGGACGACGAAGACCACGAGCGTGCCGGTGTCGAGCGTCCGGCCGGGGAGGCGTCGGAGCCGCCCCACCAGCAGCGCCAGCCCGGAGACGGGCACCGCGACCAGCACCGCGAGCTGGAAGGGGACGTTGCCGACGAGGACCCAGTAGACGATCCAGGGCAGGAAGCCGACGACGAAGGCCATGCCCGGATGATCCTGGGCCGCGCCGCTCACGGCCGAGGATCGCCGGCTCCCGTCGCCCGATCGGACCAGTCGCCGCCGGACCTGGGCGCGGAGCACAAGGTGTGACGTGGACCGCACGGCCCGTGGCACGGCATGCTGCCGCGATGGCCGCTCCCGTCCGCCCGGACGCCGCCCGGGACACGCTCACCGTGCTGTGCCGCGCGCTGCTGGAGGACGTCGACGGGCTCGCCGACCGGCTCACCCGCCGGATCCTCGAGCGGGAGGACGTCTACGGGGCGCTCGGTGTCCCGGTGCGCGACGACCTGCGCGCGACCTGCCGGGCGAGCCTCGAGCGGCTGCTCACCCAGCTTGCCGGGGACCTGCCGCTCGACGTCGACGCCGCCGCCCTCACCGTCGACACCGGGCGTCGCCGGGCGCGCCAGGGCGTGCCGCTCGAGGTCGTGCTGCGCGCCTACCGCCAGTGCGGGCGGCTGGTGTGGGAGCGGATGCGGGCGGTGTCGCAGGAGCGGTTCGCCGGGGCGCACGACGCGGCGCTGCTGGTCGTCGCCGACGACGTGTGGCGCATCCTCGACGCGAGCTCCGATCGTCTCGTCGACGCCTACCGGCGCGAGGAGACGCGCCTGCGCGGCCTCGAGCTGGGCCGGCGCTGGGCGGTGCTCGAGGGCCTGCTCGCCGGACGGGGGCGCGAGCCCGGCGCGGCCCGGGACGCCGCCCGGGTGCTCGATGTGGGAGAGGACGCCGAGATCCTCTGCGTGGTCGCGCCCGTCGGGGAGGCCGACGACGACCCGCTGCCCGCGCCGGCCGAGGCCCTCGCCGGGGTCGCGACCTCGATCTGGCACGCCCGCGCCGCCGAGGTCGTGGGCGTGATCGTGCCGCCCGAGGACGCGGTCCCCGCGGTGCTCGCGGGGCTGCGCCGGCGCGCGCAGGGCCCGGTGGGCGTGTCCCCGGTGGTGCGCGGGCTCGGCGAGCTCGACGTCGCCCACCGGTGGGCGCGGCTCGCGGCCCGGACGCTCCCGCCCGGTACGGGCGCCGTCGCCGGACTCGACGAGCGGCTGCCCGAGGCCCTGCTGGGCGAGGCGCCGGACCTCGTGCCCCGGCTGCGCCGCGCCGCTCTCGGCGACCTGCTCGACCTGCCCGCGCCCGAGCGCGCCACGCTGCTCGCCACCCTGCGCGCGGTCCTCGACGCCGACGGCTCGCCCTCGCACGCGGCGTCCGCCCTGTACTGCCACCGCAACACGGTCATGTACCGGCTGGCGCGGATCGAGGCGCTCACCGGCCGCCGCCCCGCCGACGCCCGCGACCGCCTGCTCCTCGGCCTCGCCCTCGTCGCGGCGGACGAGCCGGGCTGAGGTGCGGGCTCGACGGGCCTCCGGCATGCAAGCCCTGCGTCCACGCTGGCACATCACTACAGCACGCCGAGAGGGCCAGGAAAGCCGCGTGGATCATGAACCGAGTCGTCCGCTCGCCGCGACAAATCCCATAGGATATGGTCGTCCTCGTGGACACCGGCCTGCTCGGCGACGCCCCGGCGCTGCCCGAGCGCGTGGAGCTGCAGCTCCGCGAGCGGATCCTCGCCGGCGACCTGCGCCCCGGCACCTTCCTGCGCCCCGATCGCCTGGCCGTCGAGCTCGGCGTCAGCCCCACGCCCGTGCGCGAGGCGCTGCAGGCCCTGCGCGCCGACGACATGGTGCGCGCCCTGCCCCGGCGGGGGTTCGTGGTCGCGCCGCTGGACCGCGGCGACGTCGTCGACCTGTTCGACGTCCAGGCCCGCATCACCGGCGAGCTCGCGGCCCGTGCCGCCGGCGCACTCGACGCCGAGGGCCTCGCGGGGCTGCGGGCGCGCGCCGCGGAGGTCGACGCGCTCATCGAGGCCGGCGACGCCGGCGACCTCGCCCAGGCCGAGCGCCGCTTCCACGCCGCGCTCAACCGCGCCTCGGGCGCCCGCAAGCTCGCCTGGCTCGTCGGGCGCGCCGCGCACTACCTGCCCCCGCGCTTCTACACCGACCGTCGCGCCTGGCGCACCGCCACCGTGGCGGCGCACCGCACCCTGCTCGACGCGCTCGCCGCGGGCGACCCCGACACCGCCCGCGCGGCGATGGAGGGCCACGTCCTCGACGGCCGCGACCTGCTCGTCGCCCACCTGGAGGCCGTCGGCTTCTGGGACGAGCACTGACACCGGACCGAGACCACAGGAGGCCGACGATGCCCGTCACCCTGACCGAGGAACAGCAGGACTTCGCGAACGCGATCGGCGAGTTCGCCCGCCGCGAGGTGCCCGACAAGGCACGTCGCGACGAACTGACCGCCGAGGGCCCGCACTCGATGGAGGTCTATCGCAAGATGGCCGACCAGGGCTGGCTCGGCATCGCGCTGCCCGAGGCGTACGGCGGCTCCGGCGGGTCGATGACCGACCTGCTCGTCTTCCTCGAGGAGACCTCGTACCACCAGATCCCCATCGGCGGCTTCGGCACGACGATCATCACCGCGGCGGCGCTCGAGCGCAGCGGCTCGGAGGAGCAGAAGCAGCAGCTGCTCGGCGACGTGATCAACGGGGAGCTGCTGGCGATCTCGATGTCCGAGCCGGGCGCCGGGTCCGACGTCGGCGGCCTGACCTGCAAGGCCGAGAAGACCGAGAACGGCTGGGTGGTCAACGGCCAGAAGACGTGGTGCTCCAACGCCCACATCTCGAAGCACGTCCTGCTGGTGGCGCGCACCTCTCCTTGGGCGAGCGGAGCGACGGGAGAGGGCGGTGTGGGCGGCAAGCACGACGGCCTGACGATGTTCATGGTGCCGACCGACGCCGACGGGCTCGAGATGCACGGCATCGAGACGATGGGCGGCAAGGAGGTCAACGACCTCTACTTCACCGACTGCCACCTGCCCGCCGACGCCGTCGTGGGCACCGAGGGGCAGGGCTGGCGCCAGCTCATGGCCGGGCTCAACCTCGAGCGCATGATCCTCGCCGGGCTGATGCTCGGGCTCGCGCGCCGCGCGTTCGACGACACCGTCGCCTACGTCAAGGAGCGCCACCAGTTCGGCCGGCCGGTCGGCAGCTTCCAGGCCATGCGCCACCGCATCGCCGACAACGCCACCGAGCTCGCGGCCACGAAGCTGCTGGTCCACGACACCGCACGCACCATCGACGCGAACCCGGGCGCGCTGTTCCCGCGCGAGGCGTCGATGGCCAAGCTCAAGGCCACCGAGCTGGCCAAGCACCTCTCGCTCGAGGGGATGCAGATGCTCGGCGGCTACGGCTACGCCACCGAGTACGGCATGGAGCGCCTGCTGCGCCAGAGCGTCGTCTCGACCGTGTACGGCGGCACCAGCGAGATCCAGCGCGACATCATCGGCAAGTCCTACGGGCTCTGAGGGGGCTCCGCCAGCTCGCCGCGCAAGGTGTCCTTGAGGACCTTGCCGGTGGCCGTGCGGGGTAGCGGCTCCCCGCGCCAGATCACCGTGCCGGGCACCGCGAACGAGGGCAGCGTCCGGCCCAGGGCCTCCTGCAGCGCGCCGGTGTCGGGCGCGCTGCCGGGTGCGGCGACGAGCACGGCGGCCACGTCCTCGCCGAGGCGCGGGTGTGGGATCCCGACGACGGCGGCCTCGTGCACGCCCGGCTGGGCGAGCAGCGCGGCCTCGACCTCGCCGCAGTAGACGTTCTCCCCGCCGCGCACGATGACGTCCTTCGCACGGTCGACGACGAACACCCATCCCTCGCGCCGTAGCCCGAGGTCACCGGAGGACAGCCACCCGTCGCGCAGCACGGCCGCGGTGGCCTCGGCGTCGCGCCAGTAGCCGCGCATGATCTGGGGCCCGCGGAAGCGCAGCTCGCCCACCACGCCGTCGGGCACCTCGGTGTCCGTGGCCGGGTCGACGACCCGCAGCTCGGCACCGGGCACCGGGCGGCCGACGCTGTCGGGGTGCGCGGCGTAGTCGGCGCCGGTGTTGGCGCAGACCGCCGACGTGGTCTCCGTCGCGCCGTACCCGTTGGCCGCCGACGCCCGGCCCGCGAGCTCCGTGGCCACCCGCGCCACCAGGGGCGGGGGGATCGGGGCGCCGCCCATCGCGATGCGGGTGAGCGAGGCGGTCTCGCGCGGGTGGTCGACGGCCAGCTCGACGACGTCGCGCAGCACCGCGGGCACGCCGGACGCGGTGGTCAGCTGCTCGGAGGCGATGAGGCGCAGCGCCTCGCCGGGGTCCCAGTGGTGCAGCAGGGCGAGCGTCGCGCCGGACAGCACGGCGCCGTAGAGGCCGTTGAGCCCGGCGATGTGGAACATCGGGTAGGCCAGCAGCGTGCCGGGACGCGCCGGCGCGCTCACCGCGTCGCCCCGCCGCGCGGCGGCCAGCGCGACGGCACGGCCGAGGCACGCGACGTTCAGCGCGTTCGTCACGTGGTTGCGGTGGCTGCTGACGACGCCCTTGGGCCGGCCCGTGGTGCCGGACGTGTAGATGAGCGTCGCGGTGTCGTCCGGCGCGACGTCCACCGCGAGCGGCGCCTGGTCGGACGGCCGGACGACGTCCTCCCACGCCACCACGCCCGCCGGGGCCGGGCCCTCGCCCCGTACCCGCACGATCGGCGGGAGGTCCGCGTGATCCGCGAGCGCGGTGACCCGCTCCGGGTCGGCGACCAGCACCCGCGCGCCGGCGTGCTCGAGTGCGCCGGCGAGCTGGTCACCGGTCCACCACGCGTTGAGCGGCACGGCGACGAGGCCGGCCACCATCGCCGCCCAGAACGCCACCGTCCACTCGGGCACGTTGCGCATCGCGATCGCCACCCGGTCGCCCGGGCGCAGCCCCTGCTCGTCCACCAGCCACGCGGCGAGCCCCGCCACCGAGCGCCGGTGCTCGCCGTACGTCCGGCGTTCGTCGCCGTAGACGGTGAACACGCGGTCGTCCGGGGCGGGCGACGTCAGGTAGAGCTCCCGCAGCGTGTGCGGACCCCGCCGGTGGACGCGCATGGGGACGCCGTCGACCGTCGCCGGGACCATCGCGAACTCGCCGCCCGGCGCGGTCAGCTCCGCGAGCACCGGGCCCAGGCCGACGCGCTCCGCGTGGTCGGTCATCTACGCGGCGGCCTTCCACCCCAGCGCCGGCCCGAGCGTGGTGGCCATGTCGGTGAGGATCTGGACGTAGTCCTCGTGCTCGAACGTGAAGGGCAGGGCGAAGACGACCTCGCGCACCTCGCGGAACGCCGGGTCGGCGTACAGCTTCTCGGCGATCTCCCCGGACGTACCGAGGACGTCGGGTGCGGCGAGCAGCCCCGGCCCGGGCGGGCCCAGCGGCGCAGCGGTGCGCGGGGTGCGCTTCTCGACGAAGGCCTCGTACTTCGCGCGCTGCTCCGCGGTGGCCGAGTCGGTGGGGATGACGACCAGGCCCTGCGACACCCGCGCGGACTCACCGGCGGGGTGGTGGGCCTTGAACAGCGCGATCTGGCGCTGCTGGATCGCTGCGAAGTCCCACTTCCCGTCGGTCTCGAGGTCGCTGTCCTCGGGCTTGATGATGTTGCTGGTGAGCAGGTTGAGGCCCTGCTCGGCGGCCCACCGCGTCGAGCGCCTGCTGCCCGCGCCGTACCAGATGCGGTCGGCGAGGCCGGGGGAGTGCGGCTCGACCCGCGCCGAGAACTCCTCGAAGCCCTGGGTGCCCGAGAACGTGCTCACCGGCTCGCCGCGCACCATCCGCAGCAGCCGCGCCACGCGCTCGTAGGAGAGGTCCTCGACGTCCGCGGTGTCGGGGTAGAGCGCGCCCTTGACGTCGTCCCAGTGGATCGGCGGGCCGACGCTGAAGCCGGGCTCCAGGCGCCCGCCGGACAGGATGTCGACGGTCGCGAGGTCCTCGGCCATCCGCAGCGGGTTCTCCCAGCCCAGCGGCGTGACGGCGGTGCCCATCGCGATGCGCGACGTGCGCTGCGACGCGGCGGCCATGATCGCGATCGGCGAGGAGATGCCGGTCTGGAAGTGGCGGTGGCGCAGGTAGGCGCTGTCGAACCCGAGCTGGTCGCCGAGCTCGATGACCTCGAGCGTGCTCTCCATGCCGGGGCCGGGGTCGTCCCCGTCGAACAGGCCGAGGGTGAGGAAGCCCAGCTTCTCGAGCGGGACGTCGGGTGTGGGCATGGCGGTTCCTCCCGGGACGCGGCACCCGGATCAACGCCCCGGGGCCCGGGATGTTCCCGGGTCATGCCGATCGGTGCGGCCGTGATGCCGGGGTGCCATCGGCCGGAGCGCCGCCGCGACGCGGTGCCGGGCGAGCATCGGCGCATGGAGCTGCAGACGGGCGACGTCGCGATCGTGACGGGCGCCGCGAGCGGGATCGGCCGGGCCCTCGCCGAGGCCCTCGGGCGGTGCGGCGTGCACGTGGTCCTCACCGACCGGGACGCCCCGGCGCTGGACGCGGCCCGCGACGCGGTGCTCGCGGCGGGGGGCTCCGCGAGCGTTGCGGCGCTCGACGTCACCGACGCCGGGGCCGTCGCCCGCGTCGTGGCCGACACCGAGGAGCGCCACGGCCGCGTGGATCTCGTGGCCGCCAACGCCGGCGTGCCCGGGCACCCGGCGCGGCTGTGGGAGACCCCGCTCGAGGACTGGCGCTGGGTGGTCGACGTCAACCTGTGGGGCGTGGTGCACCTGCTGCACGCGGCGGTGCCGGGGATGGTCGCCCGCGACCGGGGCCACGTGCTGGTCACCGGGTCGATCGCGTCCTGGTCGGCGGGCGCCGCGATGGCGCCCTACGCCGCGACGAAGCACGCGCTGCTGGGGCTGGCGGAGTCGCTGCACCGGGACCTCGCGGGATCGGGGAGCGCGGTCGGGGTGACCGTCCTGTGCCCCGGCGCCGTGGCGACTGCGTTCAACGCGCGCAACCACTGGCCCGACCGACTCGGCCCGCGCCCGCCGGCCCGCGACGACGCCGTCGCCGCAGCGACCTCCGACATGCTCGCCCGCGGCATCACCGGCGGCGCGGACCCGTCGGTGGCCGCCGACGCCGCCCTCGCCGCGGTGCGTGACGGGCTGTTCGTGGCGTCCAGCGACCCGGCGTGGATCGCGCACGCCGCCCGGACGCGCGTCGCCGTCGCCGAGGGCGCCGAGCCGCCGCTGCGCCGCCACGTCCCGCAGTGAGCGACCGTCACGCGGCCGGCTGCGGGTCGCTCTCCGCGGTCGGGCACAGCGCGAGGAAGTTCGCCAGCACGGTGTCGGCCGTGTCGGCGGAGTCGCGCCACGCGACCCCGACCGTGAGGCGCGCGGAGGGCTCCGCCAGCGGCCGGTAGGCGACGTCGGGGTGGGCGGCCCGCCGCGCGGACTGCGGGACCAGCGCCACCCCCAGCCCGCAGGCGACGAGGCCCACGGCCACGTGGGTGCGGTCGACCTCGTGGGCGACGCGCGGGCGGAAGCCGTGGGCGGCGCAGAGCGCGAGGTAGGAGTCGTGGAGCTCGGGCTCCTGGGCGCGGCCGATGAGGACGAGGTCCTCGTCGGCGAGGTCCGCGACGCCCAGCGGTCCGCCCGTATCGAGGTCGCCCCCGGCGGGCACGGCCACGACGAGCGGCTCGCTGCGCACCGGGCGCACCCGCAGGTCCGGTTCCGGGGGCAGCGGGGTCCGGACGAACGCGACCTGCACGCGGCCGCCGAGCACGCCGTCGACGGCCTCGCGGTTGTGCATCTCCTGCAGCACGAGCCGCACGTCGGGGTAGCGGGCGCGGAACGGGCGCAGCAGCGCGGGCAGCAGGTCGTAGAGCACCGGGGCGATGAACCCGACGCGCAGCGTGCCGGTGGTGCCGCGGCCCGCGGCCTGGGCGCGCTCGACCGCGGCGTCGGCCTGCCCGAGCACGCGGCGCGCGTCGTCGAGCAGGGCCCGGCCGGCGGTGGTCAGGGCGACCCCGTGGCGGTCGCGCCGGAGCAGCACGACGTCGAGCTCGCGCTCCAGGGCGGCGATCTGCTTGCTCAGCGCCGGCTGCACCACGAACAGGCGCGCGGCGGCACGCCCGAAGTGCAGCTCCTCGGCCACCACGACGAAGGAGCGCAGGTGACGCAGCTCCACGGGCACCTCCATGGTGGGGACCGCGCCGCGATCCCAGCACGGGCGGCGCGGCCGCGCCACGGGTGACCACGGTCATTCCCGCGCGGAATCACCGTCGTCCTCTTCGCCATTTCCCCACGCCGGGCGCCCGGCCGCACTGTGGGGACGCCGCCGGACCGGCGGCGTGTCCAGCGGAAAGGCAGCGCATGGCGACCCCGACGGCGACCACGACCGACCCGGACGCCGGGCTGCGCGCGCTCCTCGCCGACGACGCGGCGCTCGTCGCGGCGGTGGAGACCGCGGAGATGCCGGCACTCCTGCCCGCCCTGGCGCACCTGACCGGGGACCTCGGACTCGTCGACGACGCGCTGCGCCCCCCGCTGCGGCTGCTGCCCGACCGCGTCGAGCCGCAGGGCGGGATGTCGCCCGAGGTCCTCGCGCGGGCACGGACGCTGGCGCTGGCGGCGCTGCGGGCGTTCCGGGACGCCGGTGCGGTGCCCGCGCCCGAGCCCGACACCGCGACCCTGCGCCGCCTCATGCGCTTCGTCGCGGGCGACGTCGGCGACGAGTACCTGCCGCTGATGGCCCACGAGCTCGGCCTGCCCGAGGACGTCGGCGCCCCCGGGTGGACCGTCGACGAGGTCGCCCCGGGCCGCACCCTGGACGTCGTCGTCATCGGCGCGGGGATGTCGGGGCTGGCGACGGCCCACCGCCTCACCCAGGCCGGGATCGGGGTGACCGTCCTCGAGCGCAACGACGACGTCGGCGGCGTGTGGCTGGAGAACGGCTACCCCGGCGCGCGCCTGGACACCGCCAACTTCGCCTACAGTCTCTCGTTCGCCCAGCGCCCCGACTGGCCCGACCAGTTCTCGGTCCGCGACGAGATCCACACGTACTTCCGCGACATCGCCGACGGGTTCGACCTGCGTCGGTGCGTCCGCTTCGGCCACGAGGTCACCGCGGCGGTGTACGACGAGGGCACCGGGCGGTGGACGGTCACCGCCCGCGGCCCCGGGGACAGCACCCTCGTCCTCGAGGCCGACGCCGTCATCAGCGCGACCGGGCAGCTCAACCGCCCGAAGCTCCCCGAGGTCCCGGGCCGCGACACGTTCGCCGGGCCCGCGTTCCACACCGCGCGCTGGCGCCACGACGTCGACCTCACGGGGAAGCGGGTCGCGGTCGTGGGCACCGGGGCGAGCGCCTACCAGGTGGTGCCGTCGATCGTGGACCGCGTCGCGTCCCTGACGGTCTTCCAGCGCACGCCGCCGTGGATGGCTCCGACCCCGACCTACCACGAGGCCATCCCCGCCCCGGCCCGCGCGCTGGCGACGGCGCTACCGCACTACCCGCGCTGGCTGCGGTTCCTGCAGTTCTGGACAGCGGTCGACGGGCGCCGCCCGTTCATGGAGGTCGACCCGGACTGGGAGCACCCGGTGTCGGTGTCGGAGCGCAACGAGGCGCTGCGCCAGGCGCTCGTGGCCAACCTGGAGGCCCGCTTCGGCGACCGCCCCGACCTGCTGGCCAAGGTCGTGCCCGACTACCCGCCCGGCGCCAAGCGGATGATGCGCGACAACGGGGTGTGGGCCGCGGCGCTGCACCGCGAGCACGTCGCGCTGGTCACCGAGGGCCTCACCGAGATCACCCCCACCGGTATCCGGACGGCCGACGGCGCCGAGCACGAGGTCGACGTCATCGTCTACGCCACCGGGTTCCACGCCTCGGACTTCCTCGCGCCGATCACCGTGCGGGGCCGCGGGGGCCGCGACCTGCACGCGCAGTGGGCCGGCGACGCGCGCGCCCACCTGGGCGTGCACGTGCCGGGGTTCCCCAACCTGTTCTGCGTCTTCGGGCCGAACACCGGCCTGGTGATCAACGGGAGCATCCTGCTGTTCTCCGAGATCGCGGTGCACCACGTCCTCGGCCTCCTGCGCGCGCTCCTGGAGCGCGACGCGGCGGCCGTCGAGGTCCGGCGCGAGGCCCACGACGCCTACAACGCCCGCGTCGACGCCGGCAGCGCGCGCATGGCGTGGGGCGCCTCGAGCGTCAACAGCTGGTACCGCAACGCGACCGGACGGGTGTCCCAGGTCTGGCCGTTCACGCTCATCGACTACTGGCGGATGGTCCGCGAGCCCGACCTCGCCGAGTACGTGTTCCACGCCCGCCGTTCTGGTCAGCAGAACGGTCACGCGTGACGCGTCGCACCCTGCGCGCCCGCCCCTAGCGTCCCCGCCACCCCCGTTCCGCCGCCCCCGTTCCACCAATCCCGTTCCACCACAGGGAGTCCTCGTGCCGACAGCCCCGTCCCGCGACGACGCGGGCGACATCACGCCCGCCCACGCCCGCCGCGTCGCCCGCGCGACGTTCGTCGGCACCGCGATCGAGTGGTACGACTTCAACATCTACGGCGCGGCCGCCGCGCTGATCTTCGCCCCGCAGTTCTTCCCGACGTTCTCGCCGGCCGCCGCCACGCTCGCCGCCTTCGGCACCTTCGCCGTCGGGTTCATCGCCCGGCCGATCGGCGGGATCGTCTTCGGTCACTTCGGCGACCGGCTCGGCCGCAAGCAGACGCTCGTCGCCGCGCTGCTGCTCATGGGCGTCGGCACCTTCCTCATCGCGGTGCTGCCCAACTACGCCGCGATCGGCGTGGCCGCCCCGATCCTGCTCGTGCTGCTGCGCTTCGTACAGGGCCTCGGGGTCGGCGGGGAGTGGGGCGGCGCGGTCCTCATGGCGATGGAGCACGCCCCGCCGGGACGCCGCGGCTGGTTCTCGTCGTTCCCGCAGATGGGCCTGCCCGCCGGGTCGCTCTCGGCGCTCGTGGTCTTCCTCGTGACGACGCTGGCGTTCGGCCGCGAGGGCTTCGCCGCCTGGGGCTGGCGCATCCCGTTCCTGCTCAGCGCCCTGCTCGTCGTCGTCGCCCTGGTGATCCGCCTGCGCCTCACCGAGAGCCCCGAGTTCCGCGCGACCCAGCGGACGCAGGGGGTGCGCCGCCTGCCCGTGCTCGAGGTGCTGCGCACCAGCCCCGGCAACGTCGTGCTCGGCATGGGCATCACGCTCGCGCCGTCGTCGTTCGGCTACCTGCTCTCGGTGTACCTGCTCTCCTACGGCACCGGCACCGTGCGCATCCCCCAGCAGACGATGCTGCTGACCATCATCGGCGGCTCGGCCCTCTACCTCGTGGTCACGATCATCGCGGGGGCGCTGTGCGACCGGGTCGGCCCCGTCCGCATCTTCCTGCTCGCCTCGGGCCTCGGGATCGTCGTGCCGTTCGCGGTGTTCGGGCTGATCGACACCGGCGCCACGCCGGCCGTGGCCGTCGCCATGCTGCTCATGGGCCTGGTGCTCGGGATGCTCGCCGCGGTCCAGGCGATCATCGTGTCCGGGGCGTTCCCCACCGCGGTGCGCTACTCCGGGGCGTCGCTGGCCTACCAGTTCGGCGCGGTGCTCGGCGGCGGCGTCACGCCGCTGATCGCGGCGACGATCCTCGCCGCCACCGGCACCTCGCAGGCCATCGCCGCCTACATCGGCGTGCTGTCGCTGATCTCCGGCGTGGCCGTCTGGCGGCTCGCCGCTCGCTCCACCGGCGAGTCGGGCGCCGGCCGTCCCGCAGCGACCACACGCCCGGCCGAGGACGACGCGGTCAGCGCCTGAGGGCCCTCGGCCGACCCCTCGGCCGACCCTCAGCCAAGCTCGGTGCCGATGGTGTCGGCGGTGGCCCGGAGGGCCTCGAGGGCCACCGCCAGCCCGGTGTCGTCCAGTCGCTGGGTGGGTGCCGAGACCGCGAGGGCACCGACCGCGCGGGGGCCCGACCGGACCACGACGGCCACGGCGGACAGGCCCGGCTCGCTCTCCTCGCGGTTGACCGCGTAGCCGCGCTCCCGGATGGCCGCGAGCTCGGCCTGGAGGTCGGCGGTGTCGACGATCGTGTGCGGTGTGACCCGGCGCAGCGACGCGCCGAACAGCGCCTCCACCTCGCGTGGCGGCAGCTCGGCCAGCAGCGCCTTGCCGCCGGAGACGATGTGCGCGGGGAGCACGGCGCCGGTGCGCACCCGGGTGCCGAGGGGCCGCTCGCCGGCCACGCCGTCGAGGAACCGGCACGACGCGCCCTCGAGCACCATGAGGTTGATTGTCTCGCGCAGCCGGGCCGACAGCGCCCGGACGTGCTCGCCCGCCGCGGCGCGCAGGTCGACCTCGCCGACCGCCCCGAGCCCGAGCAGCTCCGGCCCGCCCCGGTAGCTGCGGTCGTGGGGATCGCGCACCACGAAGCCCCGGTGGGCGAGCGTCGCGAGCAGCCGGTGCGCGGTGGAGCGGGCGACGCCGAGCTCCTCGCCCACGTCGACCACGCGCACCCGCCGACGCTCGCGCAGCATCACCAGGATCTGCAGCGCCTTGTCCACCGACTCGATGGCGTAGGCCGGGAGGGGCGCGTCGCCGGCCCCCGGACCCTCGGTGTTCCGCTCCACAGAACACATCTCACCATTCGTTCCGCCGAGCGGTCACCGCTCCTAGCGTCCGGGGCACCGCACTGCTCGTCAGAGAGGACCGACCGCCTGATGTCGCTCGCCGCGTCCGCCGACCGCCCGGTCACCGTCGTCGGGGCGGGCCCGGTCGGGCTCGTCACCGCCTGGTCGCTGGCCGACGCCGGCCTGCCGGTGCGGGTCCTCGAGGCCGACACCGTCAACCGCACCGACTGGCGCGCCTCGACCTTCCACGCGGCGACGATGGAGCTGCTCGCGGGCATCGACGGCGGGCTCGTCGCCGAGGAGATGCTCGAGCGCGGCCTCCGCGTCCCGCGCTACCACTACCGCGACCGCCGCACCGGCCTCGTCGCGGCCTTCGACCTGGGCCTGCTGGCCGACGAGACGCGCTTCCCCTTCCGGCTGCAGCTCAACCAGCAGCGCCTCGTGGAGATCCTGCTGCGCCGCCTCGGCGAGCTCGGGGTCCCGCGGCACTTCGGGTCGCCGGTGGCGGGCCTGGCGCAGGACGACGCCGGGGCCACGCTCACCACGGAGGACGGCACCGAGCACCGGGCGGCGCTGGTCGTCGGGGCGGACGGCGCGGGCTCGGCGGTGCGCAAGCTGCTCGGCGCCGCGTTCGAGGGCGTCACCTACCCCCAGCGGTTCCTCATCATCTCCGTGGCCGAGGACCTGCGCGCCGAGGTGGGCGACGTCCACGCCGACCTGGCCGAGGTCAGCTACATCTCCGACCCCGAGGAGTTCGTGTTCGTCCTGCGGACCCCGGAGTCGTGGCGGGTGCTCTTCCCGATCCCGCCGCAGGAGGACTCCGCCGAGGCGCTCGCCCCGGCCGCCATGCAGCGGCGCCTGCGCGGCTTCGCCGACATCGGACGGGACTACGGCATCCTCGACCACCAGATCTACGCCGTGCACCAGCGCGTCGCCGACCGCTTCCATGAGGGCCGGGTGGTGCTCGCGGGCGACGCCGCGCACATCAACTCGCCGATGGGCGGTATGGGCCTGAACTCCGGGATCCACGACGCCGTCGACCTCTCCCGCCGCCTGGTGCGCGCCGCGGGCGCGGACGGCGACGTCGCCGCCGAGCTGGCGGCCTACGACGCCGTGCGTCGTGGCGTCGCCCTGGACTACGTCCGCGCGGACACCCACCGCAACACGCAGATGATGGCCGAGCGCGACCCGGCGGTGCGCGCCCAGAACCAGGCCGCGCTGCGCGCCACCGCCGGCGACCCCGACGCCGCCCGCGTGTGGCTGCGCCGGGCCTCGCTGCTCACCGCCGTGGCCGAGCAGGGCATCGGGCGCCCGCTCGACGTCGCGTCCTGACCCGCCGATCCCCGGGAGATCCGATGACCCGCATCCTCGAGAACGAGACCGCTGCCCTCGAACGGTTCTACGGCGACGTCGCCGCGGCCGGGCTGCAGCCGCTGTGGACCCAGACCCGCGACCTCATGACCCCGTCGCCCCGCGGCGGCACCCGGGCGCACCGGTGGCCGTGGGAGACCCTGGCGGCGCTGGCGCACCGCTCGGGCGACCTCATCCCCATCGAGCGCGGCGGCGAGCGGCGCGTGCTCGCGCTGGCCAACCCGGGGCTGGGTGGGCTGCCGTTCGCGACGTCCACCCTGTGGGCCGCGGTGCAGTTCCTCGGACCGCGGGAGACCGCGCCTGCCCACCGGCACAGCCCGGGTGCGGTGCGGTTCGTGCTGCAGGGCGAGGGCGTGTGGACCTCGGTGGACGGCGACCCGTGTCCGATGAGTCCCGGCGACCTCGTGCTCACCCCGGGCGGCACCTGGCACGAGCACCACAACCCCGGCGACGGCACCATGATCTGGTTCGACGGGCTCGACCTGCCGATGGTGGCCGCCCTCGACGCCGTGTTCTTCGAGACCGGCGACGACGCGGTCCCGAACACCGCCGCCCCCGCCCGCTCGCCGGGGGAGTCCCTGCACGGCCACCCCGGGCTGCGGCCCGACGGCGTGCCCGCCCCCGCCGGGCGCTCGCCGCTGTCGGTGTACCGGCGCGCCCACACCGACGCGGCCCTGACCGACCTCGCCGCGCACCGACCGGACGCGCCGAGCGTCGGGGTCACGTTCACCGACCCCGCGACCGGGCGGGACGTGCTGGCGACCATGCGCTGCCGCATGGAGCGCCTGCGCCCCGGCGCCCGCACCGCGACCACCCGCACCGTCGGCTCGTCGGTGCGCGTCGCGTTCTCGGGGCGCGGGACCACGACGGTGGACGGCGAGACCTTTGCCTGGGGCCCCGGCGACATGATCACCGTCCCGTCGTGGACGGCGGTGGACCACCGTGCTGATGACTCGGGGCCTGACGACGGGGAGCCCGCCGACGTCTTCGTGCTCTCCGACGCCCCCGTCCTCGAGGCGCTGCGGCTCGACCGCCACGTCGTCGTCGACCCCCAGCCCTAGGAGCTCCCGAATGCGACTCGTCTCGTTCACGACCCCCGACGGGGGCGACCGCCTCGGCCTGGTCGACGGCGACCCGGCGGACCCGGACGCCACGACCGTCACCGACCTCACCGACCTGGTCCGCGCGCACACCGACGCCGCCGGCCTCAGCCCGATGCGCGCCCTGGCCGGGGCGTGGGACGCGCTGCGCGGCTCGCTGACCCCGGACGACGGGCCGACGCTGGCCCTGCGCGACCTGGCGCTCGCGCCCGTCGTCCCGGACCCGGGCACGGTCCTCGCCGCGCCCGTGAACTACCACGACCACATGGTCGAGATGAGCCAGACCAGCCACGTCGGCGCGCTGGGCGTGTTCCTCAAGGCGCCGGCGTCGGTGCTGGCCCACGGAGGCACCGTGCAGTTGCCCTACACCGACCGGCGCTTCGACCATGAGGGCGAGCTGGCGGTGGTCATCGGGCGCGAGGCCCGCCACGTGGCGGAGGCCGACGCGCTCGACCACGTCCTGGGCTACACCGGCTGCCTCGACATCACCATGCGCGGCGGCGAGGACCGCTCGCTGCGCAAGTCGTTCGCGACCTTCACCCCGCTCGGCCCCTGGCTGGTGACCGCCGACGAGGTCGACGCGGACGACGTCGACCTCGTCTGCGCCGTCGACGGGCACGTGCGCCAGCGCGCCAGCACCCGCGACCTCATCTGGAGCGTCGCCGCCCTCGTGGCCTACGCGTCCTCGGCGTACCCCCTGCGTCCCGGCGACGTCCTCACCACCGGCACGCCCGCCGGGGTCGGCGAGGTCGTCGCGGGGCAGGAGGTGACGCTCTCGCTCTCCGGGCTGCCCGACCTGCGCGTGGCGGTCGCCGCCGACCACGCCGTCGCGTGCCCGACCAGCGGCGCGGGCCGGGGGCCGGTGCCCCCACCGACGCCCGAGCCCGCCGGGGTCCGATAGGCGCCTACAGCGCGGCGGCCGCCGCGGTGGCCACGGCCTGGTCCTGCTCGCCGGTGCCCCCGCTGACGCCCACGGCACCGACGACGGCGTCGCCGGACATCAGCGGGACGCCGCCCGCGAAGATCATGATGCGGCCGTGGTTCGAGTCCTGGATGCCGTAGAACTGGCCCCCGGGCTGGGCGTTCTCGCTGAGCCCCTGGGTGGAGACGTCGAACGCGCGGGCGCTGAACGCCTTGTTGATCGCGACGTCGACGCTGCCGATCCAGGCGCCGTCCTGGCGGATGTGCGTCACGAGGACGCCGCCCGCGTCGACCACGGCGATGTTCATCGGCTGGCCCTGGCTCGCTGCCTCCTGCTCACCGGCGGCGACGACGCGGCGGGCGTCGTCCAGGGTCACGGTCTCGATCGAGCGCATATCAGTCCTCTCGGCGGGCCGCGGACGGGCACGTCGATCGGTCGACGCCGCCTCGCGTCGGGGCCCGGACCTCATCGTGGTCCCTGCCGGCGTGACGCGTCCAGTACGGGGCGTCATCGGGGTCACGCTCGCGCTGGGCCGTTCGCGGGCACCTCCGAGGGCTCCGTACTGGCTAGTGTCGACGGAGGGCGACGCGGCCCGTCCTGGCCGGAACGCACGTGAGACGGAGTGATGAGCGTGGCGACCACCCGCGGTTTCCTGGGACGGCGCAAGGAGCGCGATCCGCGCCTGCCACCCGGGCAGTACGACGTCGGGGCAGGGTGGCCGGTGCTCACAGCCGAGGCCACGCCGCGGGTGGACGCCGAGAAGTGGAGCGTCACCGTCGACGGTCTGGTCGACACCCCGACGACCTGGTCGCTGCGCGAGCTGCGGTTGCTGCCGCCGTCGGTGTACGCCGGTGACATCCACTGCGTGACGACGTGGTCGAAGCTCGACACGAACTTCACCGGCATCTCGCTGGACACCCTGTTCGACGCGGTCGGGGTGCGCCCGGAGGCGACGTTCGTGGTGGAGACCTCGACGACCGGTTACACGACCAACCTGCCGATCGACGACGTGCGGGGCGGCAAGGCGTGGCTGGTGTGGGAGCACGAGGGCAAGCCGTTGACCCGCGAGCACGGGGGGCCGGTGCGGATGCTGGTGCCGCACCTGTACTTCTGGAAGTCCGCGAAGTGGATCTCGAAGATCACGTTGCTGGACCACGACGAGCCCGGTTTCTGGGAGGTGAACGGCTATCACGAGCGAGGCGATCCCTGGCGTGAGCAGCGCTTCGACGGGGACTGACGACCAGTTCGGCGCGCCCGAGGACCACGCGGGCGGGCCGAACGACCGGCGCGCGGCCGCGAAGTGGCGCGACGCGCGGGTCGTCGAGGTCGCCCACCCGGCCGTCGACGCCGTGGTGCTGCGCCTCGCGGTGCCCGAGCGCGTCCAGCACCACCCCGGCCAGCACTACGTGGTGCGCCTGCGCGCCCCCGACGGCTACACCGCGCAGCGGTCGTACTCGGTGGCGTCCCCGCCCGCCGACGACCTCATCGAGCTGTTCGTCGAGCGCATCGAGGACGGCGAGGTGTCGGGCTACCTCGCCGACGTCGTCGAACCCGGCGACGAGCTCGAGGTCCGCGGACCCATCGGGCGCTGGTTCGTCTGGAGCGGGCGCACCCCCGCCGTCGCCATCGGCGGCGGTAGCGGGGTGGCCCCGCTGGTCGGGATGCTGCGCCACGCCATCGGTCTCGGGCACCCGGAACGGCTGCGGCTCGCGGTCAGCGCCACCACCCGGGCGCGCCTGCCCTACGCCGACGAGCTCGAGGCCGCCGGCGCCCGGATCGCGCTCACCCGCGAACCGGGCGAGCACGCCGGGCGCCTCGACGCGGCGGCGATCGCGGAGCTGGTCGACTCGGCCGCCACGGTCTACCTCTGCGGCTCCGCGCGCTTCACCGGCGCCATGGAGACACTGCTCGTCGACGCAGGCCAGCCCGAGGGCAGCATCCGCGTGGAGCGCTTCGGCCCCACGGGATAGCTCCCCGGCTCAATGCAGTTGCCGCTGCCAGTCCCGCGGCACGCGGTCGGTCGGGCCCGGGGTGCCCTGGTCGGCGGGATGGTGCCGCGGGCCGGCGAGGACCGGGCCGTGGGACACCGTCCCGTCGCGGTCGTCGAAGAACCAGTCCTCGCCGGGCTCGAAGCTCGTGAGGATCGGGTGCCCGGCGTCGCGGGCGTGGTGGGTGGCGTGCTGTCCGGGCGAGGAGTCGCAGCAGCCGATGTGCCCGCAGGCGGCGCAGCGGCGCAGGTGGAACCACCACCCGCCCGTCGCGTCGCACTCCACGCAGCCCGTGCCGGAGGGCTGCGCGTGCGGGTCGATCTCGGGGCCGTTCTCGCCGTCGCTCACGACGCCTCCTCGGTCGGTGCGTCCAGGCCGAGCGAGCGCCGGTCGTCCGGCGGCACGTCGGCGAGGTACTCGCGGTGGGTGCGCAGCCAGCGCTGTGCGTAGGGACAGCGGGGGACGACGGCGACCCCCTCGGCGCGGGCGGCGTCGAAGACCGCCTGCACGAGGCGACCGGCCAGGCCGCGCCCGCCGTAGGCCTCGTCGACCTCGGTGTGGATCAGCACGATCGCGCCCGGGGTCTCGTGGCCCCGACGGCGGCGCACGGAGACGTGACCGGCCTCGACGCCGTCGACGCGCAGTACGAACTCCCCGCGGTCGGGGTCCTCGTCCACCCGGACGTCGCTCTCGTCGTCCATCGGTCTCCTCACGTGCGATCCGTCCCCCGATCCGCCCCCATCCTGCTCCTGCGGGCGACGGGACGCCCGTGACCCGCGGCACCCGGCGTTGACGGCGGTCACCACCCGGCGCAGGATCGGGACCGATCGGTCCGGGACCATGTGGTCCGATTCTTTCGGGTCCGTCACCGGTCCGACACCGAGGAGGAACCATGAGGGACGCGGTCATCGTCGACGCCGTGCGCACCCCGCTGGGCCGGGGCAAGCCCGACGGCGCCTACGCCGGGGTGCACCCGGTGGACCTGCACGCGCACGTGCTGCGGTCGCTCGTCGAGCGGACGGGGCTGGACCCCGCCGAGGTCGACGACGTCGTGGGCGGCGCGGTCGGGCAGGTCGGCGAGCAGAGCGGCAACACGACGCGGTTCGCGGCGCTGGCCGCGGGCTTCCCCGAGTCGGTGCCGGGGGTGACGGTCGACCGCCAGTGCGGCTCCAGCCAGCAGGCGTTGTCGTTCGCGGCTCAGGGCGTCGTCGCGGGCGGCTACGACATCGCGATCGCCTCGGGCGTCGAGTCGATGTCGCGCATCCCGATCGGCAGCCAGACGCGGGTGGACGGCGTCGGCCAGGACGTCGCGGGACCGTCGGTCGGCGCCCGCTACGCGCCGGGCCTCGTCCCGCAGGGCGTGAGCGCCGAGCTCATCGCGCGCCGCTGGGGCCTGTCGCGCCGGCAGCTCGACGAGTTCGCTCTCACGAGCCACCAGCGCGCGGCGAGCGCCTGGGCCGACGGGCGGTTCGCCGGCGAGGTCGCGCCGCTGAAGACCACGCGCGCCGACGGGTCGGTCGGTCAGCTCGAGACCGACGAGACGATCCGTCCGGGCACGACGGCCGAGGCGCTGGCGGCGCTGCGCACGCCGTTCGCCGACCCCCGCTGGACCGAGCGCTTCGGTGACATCGACTGGACGGTCACCGCCGGCAACGCGAGCCCGTACAACGACGGTGCCGCGGCCCTGCTCGTCACGACCTCCGAGATCGCCGCCGCCCACGGCTGGACGCCACGCGCCCGGGTGCACACCGCGACCGTCACCGGCGACGACCCGGTCCTCATGCTCACCGGCATCATCCCGGCGACGGCGAAGGTGCTCGCGCGCGCCGGCCTCGCGATCGGGGACATCGACGCCTTCGAGGTGAACGAGGCGTTCGCGTCGGTGGTCCTCGCCTGGCTCGCCGAGACCGGCGCCGACCCGCGGAAGGTCAACGTCCACGGCGGTGCGATCAGCATCGGCCATCCGCTGGGCGCGAGCGGCGCCCGGCTGGCCACCACCCTGCTCGGGGTGCTCGAGCAGACCGGCGGGCGCTACGGCCTCCAGACCATGTGCGAGGCCGGCGGCACCGCGAACGCCACGATCGTGGAGAGGATCGACCAGTGATCATTTCAGGAGCGAACGCCCTCGTGACCGGGGCCAACCGCGGGCTCGGCGCCGCGCTCGTCGAGGGACTGCTTGCGCGCGGCGCGGGCACCGTCTACGCCGCCGCGCGCGATCCCCGCACCGCCACG
This sequence comes from Actinomycetospora sp. NBC_00405, assembly GCF_036044095.1. Lineage (NCBI taxonomy): Bacteria > Bacillati > Actinomycetota > Actinomycetes > Pseudonocardiales > Pseudonocardiaceae > Actinomycetospora > Actinomycetospora sp. NBC_00405. The sequence goes on along the minus strand of NZ_CP107938.1, from coordinate 2,901,415 downwards.
CACAAGGACCCGCGCGTCCTCCCGCTGCGCCTCGACGTCACCGACCTCGCGTCGATCCGGGCGGTCGCCGAGCGCGCCGACGACGTCGACCTGCTCGTCAACAACGCCGGCGTGAGCGGAGCCGGCTCGCTGCTCACCGCCGATCCCGAGCGTGCCCGCGCCGAGATGGAGACCAACTACTGGGGCCCGGTCGCGATGCTGCGGGCGTTCGCCCCGGTGCTCGCCGCGCGCGGCGGGGGCGCGACCGTCTCGGTGCTGTCCGCGCTCTCGTGGGCGGCGATGCCCGGCGCCGGGGCCTACTCGGCGACCAAGGCGGCGGCGTGGTCGTTCACCAACACCGCCCGCGCCGAGCTGCGCGACCAGGGCACGCTGGTGGTCGGCGTGCACCTCGGCTTCATGGACACCGACATGGTCGCCCACCTCGACGTCCCGAAGGTCGCCGCCGTCGACGTCGCCGACCGGATCCTCGACGCGGTGGCCGCGGGCGAGGAGGAGGTGCTCGCCGACGGTCCGGCCCGCGCGCTCAAGGAGGCCCTCGCCGGCCCGCCGAAGGGGCTGGAGATCTAGAGCAGGTCTAGGGCTCGGCGGTCGCGTCGCTCACCAGCGGGGTGATGCGCACCCGCTCCACGCGGTGGCCGTCGACGGTCACCACCGCGAACCGGTGGCCGAGCGCCTCGACGACGTCGCCGACCTCGGGCGTGCGTCCCAGCCGGTGCAGGACGAACCCGCCGAGGGTGTCGTAGGGCCCGTCGGGCAGTTCGAGACCGGTCTGCTCGGTGACGTCGCTGCGGTGCAGCAGGCCGTCGACGTCGTAGGCGCCCTCGTGGCGGGGGCGCACCGGCACCGCGGGGTCGTACTCGTCCTGGATCTCGCCGACGATCTCCTCGACGAGGTCCTCGACCGTGACGATCCCGTCGGTGCCGCCGTACTCGTCGATCACCACCGCGAGGTGCCCGCCCCCGCGGCGCAGCAGGGTCAGGGTGTCGAGCACCGGCTTCCCGCCGGGCACCACCGTCACGGGGCGGGCGAGGTCGCGCAGCACGGGCGGCGTGCCGTCCGGGCGCGGGCGGGCCGTGAGCAGGTCGCGGACGTGCACGAACCCGATGACGTCGTCGACCGACTCGCCGGTGACGGGGTAGCGGGAGTGCGGGCGGTCGCTGACGTGGTCGACGGCATCGGCGGCGGTGTCGTCGGCGGAGAGGAAGTCGACCTCCGTGCGCGGCACCATGACCTCGCTGATCACGCGGTCGGTCACCGCGAAGGCGTCCGAGAGCAGGCGGCGCTCGGCGTCGGTGAGCGTGCTCGTGGTGCGCACCATGTCGCGCAGCTCGTCCTGGCTGACCTCGTCGCCGGGGTCCTTAGGGTCGACCCCGAGCACACGGACGACCGCGTTGGTCGAGCGCGAGAGCAGCCAGATCAGCGGCCGGGTCAGGGTCGCCAGCCGGTCGAGCAGCGGCGCCGCGACCAGCGCCACCCGCTCGGGCTGCTGCAGGGCCAGGCGCTTGGGCACCAGCTCGCCGGCCACCAGCGACAGGTACGACACGAGCGCGGTGACGACGAGCAGCGCGGCGGTCGCCGCGAGCGCCACCGGCAGGCCCCAGCCCGCGAGCACCGGCTCGAGCCGGGTCGCGATCGTCGCGCCGCCGTAGCTCGAGGCGAAGAAACCGGTGAACGTCACGCCGATCTGGACCGCGGACAGGAACCGGTTCGAGTCGCCGCGCAGCTTCGCGACGGCCCGGCCGCGCCCGCCCCGCTCGCCCAGCGCGCTCACCTGGCCCGGGCGCAGCGCCACCAGTGCGATCTCGGCCGCGGCGAAGAACCCGCCCACGAGCACGAACACCAGCACCAGCGCGATGTTCAGCGCGACGTCCACCCCGTGATCCTGACAGCCGGGAGGTACCGGACCTGTCGGGACCGGGGTGCTCCTACGGGGTGCGGCCCGTGACGGCGACGATCCGGTCGAGCCTCCCGGCGTCGACGCGGGGGGTGACGGGGTCGCCCCACAGCTCGGGGAGCGGCGCGCCCGGCACGAACACGAGGACGTGGTCGAGGCACGCCCGCAGGGTCTCGTCGGGCAGCTCGGGGGCGGGACGGTCGAGGGCGCGGGCGAGATCCCAGGCGTGCACGACGAGCTCGGTGAGCCCGATGAGCGCCCAGGTCGGACGCGGGAGCTCCGGCCCGTCGGGTGCGCCGGCCGTGCCCTCCCACGCGGCGGGATCGCGCCACGCGTCGGCCATCGCCCCGATCCTGGTCGCGAGCGCCTCCCGGCGCCCGACCTCCCACCGCCCGGCCTCCCAGGGGCCGGTCCCCGGGGCGGGGTCGTCGTCCCCGCGGGCCAGCGCGGCGAACCCGCCGGCGACAACGTCGAGATGGTCGAGCAGGTCGGCGACCGCCCAGCCGGCGCAGGGGGTCGGTGCGCGCAGCCCGTCGTCGTCCGTGGCCGTGACGAGGGCGGCCAGCGGCGCCGCGGCGGGGGCGAGGTCGATCGGTCGGGTGCTCATGGGGAGGGGACGGACGGCGCGGCCCCGAGTCATCGGTCGCGTCGTGCCGTCGTCCTCCTGGTCGGGCCCGCAGAGGTCCGAGCGCACCCCTCCGAATCGCGGGGAGGGGTCGACGGTCGGTGTGACGTGGGTAACCTCGGAGGTGCCGCCCGTCAGGGGCGGTGATGTCCCGACGACGGTGACGACCATGTCATCGGAGGTGGACCGATGTCCGACGACGCGCGACGCGAACCCACGGCTCCCCGCGAGCGGCACGACGACGACCAGCCCGTACGCCAGGGCAACGTGCACGGCATGGTCGAGGCGGCCCGGCTGTGGGCCCGCCAGCAGGGCCTGCCGGTGCCGACGAACGGACCGCTCCCGCACGAGGTGATGGCGCAGTACAAGCGCCGCCAGACCTGGGAGTAGGTCAGCTCGGGGCCTCCCGCAGCACCGCCCGTTCGTCGTCGGTGAAGACGACGCGACCGGCGAGCACGTCCTCGAGCGTGATGCCCTCGGCGGGCTCGTCCCACCGCAGCGTGGTGTCGGCGAGCTGGAGCAGGGTGCCGCAGCCCGAGCGGGGCCGCACGAAGGCCTCGCGCCAGGCGGGGTTGCGGACGTCCACGTCGACGACCTCGTAGCCGTGGCCCTCGAGGCGGGCCACGGCCACCTCGACGTCGGCGACGATCAGGGTGATGTGGTGGACGCCCGGGCCCCGCTTCTCGAGGAACCGGGCGACCGGGGCGTCGTCGCGCAGCGGCGAGATCAGCTCGATCTTCATCCCACCGGGCAGGACGAACTGCGCGACGCGGATGCCCTGGTGGTCGTTGTCGCCGCCGAACAGGAAGCGCCCGCCGAGGGTGTCGCCGAACAGGGCGGCGCCCTCGCGCGGGTCGGCGACGGCCACGGCGACGTGGTCCATCCGCAGGACGCCGGCGTCGGGCGGGAGGGCCGGCAGGGCAGGCGTCTCCGGGATCACGACCGCACCGCCGCGGCGTCGGCCACGCGGGCGATGGTCTGCGCCGGGCCTTCGGCGTCCCCCGGCACGGCGCCGGGGGTCAGGGCGATCGGCAGGTCGACCCCGGCCTCGCGCAGGGCGGCGACGCGCGCGGCGACGTCGTCGCCGGTGCCGAGCGCGCACATCGCGGCCACGGCGTCGTCGTCGACCGCCCGCAGGGCCGCTTCCCGGTCGCCGGCGGCCCACGCGTCGGCGGCGCGGTCGAGACCGGAGAGGCTCGCGCGGAACGACGGCCGGTGCGTGGGCACCATCGCGTACTGCAGCACGAAGCGGCGCATCCGCTCGCGCGCCTCCTCGACGCGGTCGCCCGCGTAGGCCCAGAAGGACGCGGCGATGCCGACCTCGTCGGGATCCCGGCCGGCCTCGCGCGCGCCCTCGCGGACCAGGGCGATCTTCGGGCCGTACTCGTCGGGCGGGGTCCAGGTCAGGAACGCGACGTCGGCGATCGCGCCGGCGAGGCGCAGCATCCGCGGGTTCATCGCGGCGAGCACGATCGGGACGTCGACGGGCCCGAGTCCCGCACGGAAGCCGTGCGAGCGCACGTGCTCGCCGTCGACGTCCGTGCGTTCGCCGCGGAAGATCGTGCGCATCGTGGCGACGTACTCCTCGATCCGGGCGCGAGGGGCGTCGAACCCCAGGCCGTGCCACTGCTCGACGATGATCGGACTCGAGGCGCCCAGCCCGGCGAGCACCCGGCCGGGGGCGAGCGAGGCGAGCGTCGTGAAGCCCATGGCGGTGAGCACGGCGGTGCGCTGGTAGACGCCGACGATCCCGCTGCCGAGCCGGATGCGGGACGTGGACGCGGCGATCATCCCGAGCATGGAGAACACCTCGGGCCCGGCCACCTCGCCGACGAGGACGTCGGAGTAGCCGTGCTCCTCGGCGAGGCGTGCGAGGTCGAGGTACTGGCCGGCGGTGAGGCCCTCGTCGACCGGCAGGGTGACGCCGAGCCCGCGCAGCACGGTCACGTGGCACGCACCATGCGGCCGACGGCGGCCGTGTCGTACCAGGTGGAGAGGCGTGCGATCCGCGTCCCGTCGTCGGTGAGGTCGAAGACGTCCACGGCGTCGAACTCCACGGGATCGCCCGCCGGGGTCCGGCCGCTGAAGTGGATCTCGACGAGGACGACGGTCCCGGCGACGACCACCCGGGTCGGTTCGTCGTGGTGCACGGGCAGCGCGGCGAGCACCCGCGGGAAGTGCGCGGCGATCTCGTCGCGCCCGGTCCGGGTGGGCGCCCCGACGCTCTGCAGCACGGCGTCGGGGGCGAAGACGTCGCGGATCGTCGCCCAGTCCTCGTCGTTGATCGCGGCGAAGTAGCGCTCGACCGCCGGCGGCGTCACGGCGCGAGCCTCTTGCGCAGCTCGGACATCGCGCCGAACGACCAGCGCGCCAGGCTCGGGTCGCCGAACGCGGTGATGTTCCACATGACGAGGTGGCGCAGGCCTTTCTCGACGTACTCCTCGACCTGCTCGGCGACCTCGTCCGGCGTCCCGCAGAACGCGTAGTGGCGCACCACGGCGGGCGGGATCGCGTCGATGATCCGCAGGGACTCGGCCCGGTCGATGGCCGTGGGGATGAAGTCGTGGAAGCCGGAGCCGTCCGGGTAGGGGCCCTCGACCCCGAGATCCCGGAACACCTGGGCGGGCAGCAGCACGCACAGCGCCCGGACGAGCGGGGCCTCGGTGAGCCGCTGCACGGTCTCGGCGTCGGGGCCCATGAGGACGTAGCCGAGCATCCCCGGGGTGATCGCGTCGGCGTCGCGGCCGGCTTCGTCGGCCGCCCCGCGGATCGTCGCCAGCGCGTCGCCGTACTCGGCGGGGCCGAGCTTGGTGGGCAGCCAGCCGTCCGCCTTGCGTCCGGTCAGGCGCAGCATCCGCGGGCCGTGGGCGGCGGTCCAGATCTCCGGGGGACTCTCGCCGTAGGGGCGCAGGCCGAGGACGGCCTTGTCGAGACGGTGGAAACGGCCCTCGAAGTCGACCGGGCCGTCGGCGTCCATGAGCAGGCGCATGACGTCGATGCCCTCGTCGAGGCGGGCGACGGGCTTGTCGAACGGCATCCCGTAGGGCGTCGCGTTGAGCTGCTCGCCGCTCCCGAGCCCGATGATCGCGCGGCCCTTCGTGACGTGGTCCAGCGTCAGCGCGGTCTGGGCGGCCATCGCGGGGTGGCGGCGGATGAGGTCCGTGACGCACACGCCGACCTTGATCCGCTCGGTCGCCGCCCCGACCACGCCCATCATCACCGCGGGGTCGAAGTAGACGTGGGGGTTGGGCTGGAGGTCCGCGAGCGGCGTGAGGTCCGGCGTCCACATGGTGTCGGGGTGCCAGCCCATGAGGTGGTCGGGCCACCACACGGCGTCGAAGCCCTCGTCCTCGCTGCGCTTCGCGAACTTCACCGCCGCCTCGGCCGGCGGCATGATCTGCCCGGGGACGCCGAGTTCGATCTTCTTTTGGGTTCCGAGCCGCGCCATCAGTAGCGCCACCCGTCGCCGAAGGTCGACAGGCGGCGGCCGAGGTACTCCTCGACGACGGTGACGGCGGCCCGCGCCGCGCGGTCGGTGCCGATGCCGCGGCTGCGGAAGGTCTCGCCGGCGAACCACAGGCCCTCGGTGCCCGGCGGGCGCCAGTGCGGCCGGTACATGCCCACGAGCCCGGGCTTCTGGATCACGCCGAAGCTCGGCTCGAAGACGAGGTGCCTGCGACGCCAGACGGACTTCGCGAACCCCGGCCACATCTCCGTGATGTCCGCCTCGAACTGCTCCATCTGCTGCCGCAGCCAGGCGCGGTCCCGGCCCTTCTCGCCGGGGAAGATCCCGCCCATGACGTGCAGCTGCGTGCCCTCCGGCGAGCAGGAGGGGTCCATCGCGGTCTGGTTGAACATGAAGCCGCTCAGCGCCGTGTTCGGCGTGCGCAGCCACGTGGAGAGCTCGCGCGGGTCGTACTGGTGGACGGGCTCCTCGGTGGCGAGGTAGAGCCCGAGCCAGGAGATGCGGAACTGGTCCTGCGCGAGGAACTTGATCTGGGCGGCGTACCAGTCGGGGAGGTCGCCCTCGTCGACGATGTTGAGCACGTGCCACACGGGCAGCGTGCAGATCACGTGGTCGGCTTCGAGGATCTCCTCCTCGAAGAACTCGTTGGGCAGCACGCGCGGCTGCCGGGCGATCGCGACGCCCTTGACCTGGCGGTCCTCGATGACGACGCGCTCGACGGGGGTGGAGAGCCGCAGGTCGCCGCCGGCGGCCCGGAAGGCGTCGGCGAGGTCGGCCCACATGCCGTCCCAGCCCTGGCCGGGCCAGCAGGAGTAGGCCGCGGTGCCCCGCTCGGCGAAGTGCATTTTGCGGACGAAGAGGTTGTCGCTGGCGGAGTGGTCCCACCAGTTGTCGGTCATGCACTCGAGGACGGTGATGAACTCGAAGAGGTCGACGACGCCCTGGTCGTCGGTGTGCTGGTGCAGCCATTGGCGCAGCGGCCGGTCGTCCCAGCGGTCGAGCTCGTCCCACTCTGTGTTCAGCAGCGCCTTGATGACCTTCTTGAGCTCGCCCTTGCTGCCCGAGTAGCGGTCCCGGATCGAGCCCCAGCGGTTGTTCTCGTGGTCCCACACGGGCATCTCGGCGGAGACCTCGCCGTGCTGCAGCGTCTTGCCGACGTGCTCGAAGACCTTCGTCAGCCCGGAGCCCGGGTCCTCGATGAGGTGGCCGCCGACGTTGACGGTGAACCCCTCGTCCGGCACCGCCATGCCACGCCCGCCCAGGTACGGCGAGCGCTCGAGCAGGCACACGCTCTTGCCCTCGACCGCGAGCAACGACGCCGCCGTCAGCCCCGCCGCACCGGCTCCGATGACCACGACGTCGTACTTCGCCACGAGGGGCCTCCCGTCTACCAAACGACCGTTCGAGAGCGTGGCAAGGGCGCAGGGTCGGGGTCAAGCGGCATGATGCCCCGGTGGCGACCACTCCCAAGTTCGGCTGGCTCTCCCCGGTGATCGGGAACAGGTGGAGCGACCACCGACCCATCGCCGCGGACCAGGACACCGCGATCCTCCCGACGGCCCTGCCGCACTTCGACTCGCTGTGGATCGCCGACCACTTCTGGGGCTTCGACCAGAAGTCCGACCCGTTCCTCGAGGCGTGGACGACGCTGACGTGGCTCGCGGCGCGCCACGAGGACGTCGAGCTCTGCCACCACGTGCTCGGCGTCGGCTACCGCCACCCGCCGCTGCTGGCGAAGATGGCGGCGACCCTGCAGTACCTCAGCGGCGGGCGCTTCGTGCTGGGCATCGGCGCCGGCTGGCGCGAGCCCGAGTACGAGGCCTACGGCTACGACTTCCCCCGGCCCGCGGTGCGCTTCGCGCAGCTGGAAGAGGCGATCACGATCTGCCGGCGGATGTGGACCGAGGTCGAGCCGTCCTTCGAGGGCCGGCACTACCGCATCGACGGCGCTGCGGCGCCGCCGCTGACCGACCCGCCGCCGCGGGTCTGCGTCGGCGCCGCCGGCGAGCAGATCGGGCTGCCCCTGGCCGGGCGGCTCGCCGACATGTGGAACGGCCCGTTCAAGGGGGAGACGGAGGACTTCGTCCGCCGCTACGACATCGTCCGGCGCGCGGCGGAGGGCGCCGGCCGCGACCCGGACGCGATCGAGGTGTCGGTGACGCTCGAGCGTGCCCTGCCCGAGAGCGACGAGGATTCCTCCCGGCTCGTGGAGGAGCTCGCCGCGAAGGTCGAGGTCGGCGTCGACCACTTCGTCATGGACTTCGGCAACCCGGCCTCCACCGAGCCCGTGCTGCGCTTCGCGGAGCAGGTGATCGCGCCGCTGCGGGGGTGATCGCGCGCCGGCGGGCCGCTCGCCCTCCTGCGCGTGATCACCAGCACCTCATCGCCTCTCGCATGGCCGGCGAGGTCGATGACGCGCCCGTGATCTTCGTTCTGGAGACTTGCGCCCGGCGCAGGGGAACCGTCGGGTCGCCGCGGCCCTCCAACCAGGCATGGACCTCTCGACACCCTTCCGCGGCAGCGCGGCCGTCCGAGCCGGGGTGACCACCTGGCGGCGGCTCGCCGGACCCACCTTCGACCGCCTGGGCTACGACACGTACGTCGCTGCCGGCACCGTGCTCGATCTCCGGGGACGTGCGACGGCGACGGCGCTCGCCGTGCCCGGCTCCGTGGTCGGCGGTCATGCGGCCGCCGACATCCTCGGCGCGGACTGCGCGCCGCGGAACGCGCTCGTCGAGCTCGTCGTGGGACGTCGCCGCGTGCGGCCCCGCGACGGCGTCCGACTCCGGCAGGACGTCCTCACCGAGGAGGAGGTCACGCTGTTCGACGGCGTCACGGTGACCTCGCCGCTGCGCACCATGTTCGACCTCGCGTGCACGCTCGACCACGACGAGGCCGTCGTCGCCGTCGATGCGCTCGCGCACCGGTACCGGCTCGATCCCGGGCAGCTGCTCGTCTACCCGGCCGCCCGGGACAACCCGCGCGGCGGCCGAAGGATCGCCGCCGTCGTCGCGGACGCCGACGCCCGGGCCGAGTCGCGGCCGGAGACCCTCGCCCGCCTCCTCATGCGCCGCGCGGGGCTGACCCCGACTCCGCAGCTCCGGGTGTACGACGCGTGGGGGGTCTTCGTCGGTCGCCTGGACTTCGCGTGGGAGGACTGCAAGCTCGGGGGCGAGTACCAGGGCGACCACCACCGCACCGACCGCGATCAGTGGCTCCGCGACGCCACTCGCACCGCCGACTTCGCGTCGTGCGGCTGGTCGATCCTCCCGATCACGTCGAACGACGTGTTCCGGAACCCGGGCGAGTTCGTCCGGCGCACCGGGGCTGCCGTCGACGCCCGCCGGCGCGAGCTCGCGGCGCGCTCACGTTGATCACGGGCGCGTCATCCACCCTCGCGTGGGGCACCGCGTGGACGAGGCGCTCGTGATCTCCTGAGCGTGGCGCGGGCGTCCGACCCGCTGGAGATCACGGGCGCGCTGTGCACGCTCGACCGCCGAACTGCGTGCATGAGGTGCCCGTGATCTCGGCTGCCGCGGAGCACCCCGGACCGCCGCGATCCCCCTTGACCCGAAGGGGTGTGATGCTAGTCTCTCGACGCGTACCAAACGATCGGTAGATAGCGCGACATCGACGTCTGCGCAGGTCGGGGGACCCATGACGGCTCGACTGGAACAGCTCGAACCGCCGGACATCCTCTCGGCGGAGTTCGCCCGGGACCCGTACGCGGCCTACCGGTTGCTCCGCGACGAGTTCCCGCTCGTGTGGCACGACGCGATGCAGACGTACGTGATCAGCCGCTACGACGACGTGCAGCGGGCGTTCAAGGAGCCCGTGTTCACGAGCGAGAACTACGCCTGGCAGCTCGAGCCGGTGCACGGGCGCACGATCCTGCAGATGGAGGGCCGCGAGCACTCCATGCACCGCGCGCTGGTGGCGCCGGCGTTCCGCGGGAAGGCGCTGCAGGAGCAGTTCGGGCCGACGATCCGGCGCAACTCGCGCGAGCTCGTGGACGCGTTCCGGAACGAGGGTCGGGTCGACCTCGTCGACGCCTTCGCGACGCGCTTCCCGATCAACGTCATCGTCGACATGCTCGGGCTCCCGCGCACCGACCACGCCCGCTTCCACGCCTGGTACACGTCGATCATGGGGTTCCTCGGGAACCTCGCCGGCGACGAGGGCGTGGCCGCGGAGGGTCTGCGGACCAAGGACGAATTCGAGCAGTACATGATCCCGGCGATCCGGGAACGCCGGGCGAACCCGGGCGACGACCTGCTCTCCACGCTCTGCGCGGCCGAGATCGACGGCGAGTCGATGACCGACGAGGAGATCAAGGCGTTCTGCAGCCTGCTGCTGACCGCCGGCGGCGAGACCACCGACAAGGCCGTCACGAGCCTGATGGCCAACCTCGTCGCCCACCCCGCGCAGCTCGAGGCCGTGCGCGCCGACCGCTCCCTGATCCCCGCCGCGTTCGCCGAGACGCTGCGCTGGTCGCCGCCGGTGCACATGATCATGCGGCAGCCCGCGGAGGACGTGGCGCTCTCGGGCGGGATCGTCGAGGCGGGCCGTACGGTCACCTGCCTCATCGGCGCGGCCAACCGCGACGACCGCCGCTTCGACCGGCCCGAGGTGTTCGACGTCCTGCGCGCGGACCTCGACGGGTCGCGCGCCTTCTCCGCCGCGGCCGACCACCTCGCCTTCTGCCTCGGGCGCCACTTCTGCGTCGGGGCCCTGCTGTCGCTGTTCGAGATCGAGGTCGGGGTCAACGACCTCCTCGACGCGATGAACGACATCCGCTTCGCCGACGGCACCCCGCCGCCCGAAGCCGGGGTGTTCACCCGAGCCCCGAGCAGCCTGCACCTCCAGTTCACGCCCGCAGCGGAGGAACGACCATGACCGCACGCCCCCACATCGAGAACCTCCTCGGCAAGGCCTCCTGGGGCTACGACGAGGCCGACCCCGACCTCATCGCGTCCTGCTTCACCGAGGACGCGCGCATGAGCCTGCGCATCGGGCGCGACGGCGACCTGGTCGGCCCGTTCGAGGGCCGGGCGGCGATCCGCGCGCTGCACGCCGACTCGATGGCCGCGCAGACCGACCAGCGCCGGCACAACCTGTCGAACCTCTGGTTCGAGAAGGACACCGACGACGAGGCCATCGCGGTCACGAACCTGACGCTGCTCTCGATCGAGGACGGCGCGATCCGGGTGCTGTCCAGCGGCTGGTACCGCGACCAGCTCGTCCACCGGGACGGCGCCTGGTTCATCGCGGACCGGTACGTCTACCTCGACCTCCCCTACTGACCATGGTCAACATCGGCCGCATCCCCGAGAAGTGGGCGGCGCTGACCCCGCGCGGCGACGCCGTCGTCGACACCACGACCGAGCGCCGCACCACCTGGGCCGAGCTCGACGAGCGCGTCCGCCGCCTCGCCAACGGCCTGCGCGGGCCGCGACCCGACGGCCTGGCGCTGCACCGTGGCGACCGCGTGGCCGTGCTCGCCAAGAACTCGACCGAGTTCCAGGAGATCTACTACGCGGCCGGGCGCGCGGGGCTCGTCGTGCAGCCGCTGAACTGGCGTCTCGGGGTGGGCGAGCTGTCCCGCATCGTCGCCGACGGGGCGCCGCGCGCGATCGTCGTCGCGGGGGAGTGGGCCGACGCCGGGCGCGAGCTCGCGACGCAGGTGGACGTCGAGCACTGGCTGTCGTACGGGCCGGGCGGCGACGGGTCGTACGAGGACCTGCTGGCCGCGTCGTCGGACGACGAGCCGACCGACTCGGCGAGCGTCGGTGACGACGACCCGTTCTTCATCCTCTACACCGGCGGCACCACGGGGGCCTCGAAGGGCGCACTGCACACGCACCGCAGCGCGTCGTTCGGGATGCTCAACCAGACCGTCGCCGAGCGCATCGTCCCGACCGACGTCTACATGCTGACCGGGCAGATGTACCACATCCCGGTGGTGCTCTCGATGAACTACATGCGCCACGGCTGCCCGCTGGTGCTCATGAACTTCGAGGCGAAGCGGTCCCTGGAGATCATCGAGGCGGAGCGCGTCTCGGCGTTCCTCGGCATCACCACGATGCTCAACTGGATGATGGCCGTGCCCGGCTTCTCGGGCTACGACATCGCGAGCCTGCGCAACATCCAGTACGGCGGCGGGCCGATGCCGTCGGCGGTGGTCAAGAACGCGCTGCAGGCCTTCCCGTGCACGCTGATCCAGGGCTACGGGCAGACCGAGGGCACGACGATGTGCTTCCTCTCCCAGGAGGACCACCACGCCGCGGTCAACGGGGTCCACCCCGAGCGGCTGCAGTCGTGCGGGCGCGAGGGCTTCGTGACGTCGGTGCGGGTCGTCGACGTCGACGGCCGTCCGGTGCCGACGGACGGGGCCACGGTCGGCCAGATCGTCGTGCGCTCCGAGGCCAACATGGCGGGCTACTGGAACCGCCCCGACCTCACCGCCGACACCCTGCGCGACGGCTGGATGTGGACCGGCGACCTCGCCACCTGGGACCCCGACCGCTACGTGTTCATCGTCGACCGCGCCAAGGACATGATCATCTCGGGCGGCGAGAACATCTACTCGGTGCAGGTCGAGGAGGCCGTCAACCACCACCCGGCGGTCCTGGAGTGCGCGGTCATCGGTGTCCCGGACGAGGAGTGGGGCGAGAGCGTCAAGGCGTTCGTCGTGCTCAAGCCGGGCACGAGCGCGACGGAGTCCGACATCGTCGAGACCGCCCGGGCGCACCTCGCGTCGTACCAGAAGCCGCGCTCGGTGGAGTTCGTCCCCGAGCTGCCCAAGGCTCCCACCGGCAAGATCCTCAAACGCGACCTGCGCGCCCCGTACTGGGGCGAGCGCGGACGCTCGGTCTAGCCCATCCCGCAACGAAGGGAAGATCCGTGACCGGACGCATGGAGGGCAAGGTCGTCCTCGTCACCGGGGCCGCGCGTGGCCAGGGGCGCGCGCACGCGGTCCGGCTCGCGCAGGAGGGTGCCGACATCATCGCCGTCGACCTCTGCGCGGGGATCGACACCGTCGTCGGCAAGTACCCGCCGGCGACGCGCGAGGACCTCGACCAGACCGTCGTCGAGGTCGAGAAGCTCGACCGCCGGGTGGTCGCCCGCGTCGCCGACGTCCGCGACCAGGCGGCGCTGGACGAGGCGGTCGCCGCGGGCGTCGCGGAGCTCGGGCGGCTCGACGGCGTCGTCGCCAACGCGGGCGTCGCGAGCTACGGGCGCGCGTGGGAGCTCGACGAGGCGACGTGGCAGGACATGATCGACGTCAACCTCACCGGTGTCTGGCACACCGCCAAGGCCGCGATCCCGCAGCTCATCGAGGGTGATCGCGGCGGGGCGATGGTGTTCACCAGCTCGATCGGCGGCTTCAAGGGCATCCAGCAGGTCGGCCACTACGTCTCGGCCAAGCACGGGATCGTCGGCCTGATGCGCAACCTCGCCAACGAGCTCGCGCCCCACCGCGTCCGCGTCAACACGGTGCACCCGACGAACGTCGACACGCACATGATCCAGAACCCGGGGACGTGGGGGATGTTCGCGCCCGGCGACCCGGAGCCCACGCAGGAGAAGGCGATCGCCGGGTTCACGTCGCTCAACGCGCTCGAGATCCCGTGGATCGAGTCCGTCGACGTCGCGAACGCCGTGCTGTTCCTGCTGTCCGACGAGGCCCGCTACATCACCGGCGCGACGCTGCCCGTCGACGCCGGCGCGGCGATCAAGTGAGCGCCCCCCGACGAGTGGAGTGACCAGTGAAGACACGAGGAGCCCTGCTCTGGGAGCCCGGCACCCGGTCGGGGTGGAGCGTCGAGGAGATCGAGCTCGACCCGCCGAAGGCCCACGAGGCGCTGATCAAGCTGGCGGCGTCGGGCGTCTGCCACTCCGACGACCACCTCGACACCGGCGACATCCCGCTGCCGTGGTCGCCGGTGCTCGGCGGGCACGAGGGCGCCGGGATCGTCGAGGAGATCGGCCCGGGTGTGACGGCGGTGAAGCCCGGCGACCACGTCGTCCTGTCGTTCCTGCCGTCGTGCGGGCGCTGCCGGATGTGCGTCAAGGGCAAGTCGAACATGTGCGAGCTGGGCGCCGGCGTGCTCGCCGGCGTCGCGCCCGACGGCACGCACCGGGTGCACGCGCGGGGGCAGGGTGTGGGGTGCATGTCCTACCTCGGGACGTTCGCGCCCTACGTCGTCGCCCCGCTCGACGCCGTGGTCCCGATCCCCGAGGAGATGCCGCTGGACAAGGCCGCGCTCATCGGGTGCGGGGTGCCGACGGGCTGGGGCTCGTCGGTGTACGCCGCCGAGATCGAGCTCGGCGACACGGTCGTGGTGGTCGGCACCGGCGGCGTCGGGATGAACGCGCTGCAGGGTGCGCGGCACAAGGGCGCCCGCCACGTCGTCGCCGTCGACCCCGCGCCGTTCAAGCGCGAGAAGGCCGTCGAGTTCGGCGCCACCCACGTCGCGAAGGACTACGAGGAGGCCGGGCAGATCGTCGAGGGACTGACGAACGGCCAGGGCGCCGACCGCGTGATCATCACCGTCGGCGTGGTCACCGGCGACCTCATGAACCCCGCACAGGAGATGACGCGGCGCGGCGGCACGATGGTGCTGACCGGCGCCGCCCCCGTGCTGCAGCGCGACGTGCCGTTCGACCTGTTCACGTTCGCCATGTCCGGCAAGCGGCTGCAGGGCTCCCTCTACGGCACGACCACGAGCCGCACCGACGTACCGCTGCTCGCCGACCTCTACCTGCGCGGCGAGCTGAAGCTCGACGAGCTGATCACCCGCACCTACACGCTCGACGACATCAACCAGGCGTTCCGCGACATGCACGACGGCAAGAACGTGCGCGGCGTGATCATCTACGACTGACGGGGGCACCGATGCCGAACGCCGACGACCGCGCCGAGATCGTCCAGGCGACGTGTCTCTACGCGCGGGGGCTGGACCGTTTCGACCCCAAGGAGGCGCTGTCGGCCTACACCGACGACGCGGTGTGGGACGCGACGGGCGTGGGGCTGGACCGCTACGAGGGCCGCGACCAGGTCCTCGCGTTCTTCGAGCGCGACGCCGGGTCGATGTCCGAGCAGTTCCACATCATGACCAACCACGTCGTCGAGTTCGACGACGACGACCACGCGCACGGCACCAACTACGTGCTCGCCGAGGGGCGCACGACGGGCGGGGCGTCGATCAGGGCGGCGGCCCTGAACGTCGACACCTACCGGCGCACGGCGGCCGGCTGGAAGATCGCCAGCCGCGTGATCTCGCCGTTGACGGCCCCGCAGATGGAGGGGTTCGGGGCATGAGCCGCGACGCCACGGAGGTCGTGCGGCGCTACCTCGACGCGGTGGGGGCCCTCGACCTCGACGCGCTCGGGGAGACGTTCGCCGCCGACGTCGTCATGGACCTGCCCTACGCCCCGCCGGGGTTCCCGCGGCGGGTCGAGGGCAAGGACGACGTCACGGCGTTCTTCGTCGGCCTGCCCGCGGTGATCACGCCGCTGGGCTTCCACGACTACCGGCTCGACGCGCTGGCCGACGACCCGGGCTCGATCGTCGCGCAGTACGCCAGCGACGCGCGCATCCTCACCACCGATCGGCCCTACCGGAACTCCTACATCGCCCGGTTCCAGGTGCGCGGCGGGGTGATCACGTGGTTCGCCGAGCACTTCGACCCGATCACGCTGGTCGAGGCCCTCGGCGGCACGGTGACGATGCCGGGGCAGGAGGTGCCGGCGTGAGGGTGCGGCGCACCCTGCCCGACCTGCTCGACGACGCGGCGGAGCGGTCGCCGACGCGCGAGGTCGTCTTCCCCACCGAGCGGGCGACCTGGCCCGCGGTCCGGGAATCGGCTCGGTCCTGGGCGGCCGGACTGCGCGCCCGCGGGGTGCGCCGGGGCGACCGCGTGCTGCTCGTGCTGCCCGGTGGGCTGGACGCCGTGGTGGGCACGCTGGCGGCGGCGATGCTCGGCGCGGTACCCACGCCGGTCAACCACCGCGGCACGCCCGACGAGGTGGCGTGGCTGCGCGACGACGCGGACCCCGCCGTGGTGGTGGCGTCCCCCGAGCTCCTCGGGCTCGCCGGCGGGGGAGCCGTGACGCCCGCCGAGCTGGCCGGGGACCCGGCCGACGCGCCCGCCGTGGACGTCGCCCCGGACGACCCGATGATCCTGCTCTACACCTCCGGGACGACCTCGCGCCCGCGCGGCTGCGTCCACACGCACGCCGCCTACGCCGCGCTCGGGGAGAACCTCGTCGAGCGGCTGCGCCTGACACCGGACGACAGGTTCTGGACCCCGCTGCCGCTGCACCACTGCGGCGGGATCGACCTGCTCATGGGCTCGCTCGCGGCGGCCTGCACGCTCGTGCACGTCGGCGCGTTCGCCCCGGACGTCGCCTGGCGGCAGCTCGTCGAGGAGCGCGCCACCGTCGCGTTCCCGGCGTTCGACACGATCTGGCTGCCGGTGCTGGACCACCCGGAGTTCGTGCCGGCGGCGGTGCCGGACCTGCGCACGGTGATCAACGTCGGGCCGGCCGAGCGGATGGCCGCGATGCAGGCGAGGCTGCCGACCGCGGTGCAGATCTCCTGTCTGGGGGGGACGGAGTCCGCCGGGTTCTGCTGCGTGGGCTTGGTGGACGACCCGCCCGAGGCGCGGGCGGGCACGAGCGGGGTGCCGCTGGCCGGGATGGAGGCGACGGTCCGCGACCCCGAGACCGGCCGGGAGTGCGCGCCGGGCGAGGTCGGCGAGTTCCTGCACCGCGGCGTCTCGCGGATGGCGTACTACCACGGGGATCCCGGGACCACGGCCGAGCGCATCGACGCCGACGGCTGGTTCCACACCGGCGACCTCGTGCGCCGCGACGCCGCCGGCCGGTTCACGTTCGTCAGCCGGCTCAAGGACATGCTCAAGGTCGGCGGGGAGAACGTCGCGGCGGCCGAGGTGGAGGGACGTCTCGCCGAGCACCCCGCGGTCGGGGTCGTGGCCGTGGTCGCCGCCCCCGACACCCGTCTGGGCGAGGTCGCCGCCGCGTTCGTCGAGCTGGCGCCGGCGTTCCGGGGCGCGGACCGCGACGTGCTCGGTCGTGAGCTCGTCGACCACTGCCTGGAGGCGCTCGCGACGTACAAGGCGCCGCGCTACGTCGAGTTCGTCGACTCCTGGCCCATGTCCGGGACGAAGATCCAGAAGGGGGCGCTGCGCGAGAGGATCGCGGCCGACCTGACCGACCGGGGGATCACCGAGGCGCCGCGACTGTCGCGTCGCCACCTGACGGCGGGGTGAGCCGCACGGCGGGGTGAGCTGCTCCGGGCAACCTACCGACCGTATGGTGGTCGGGCGCACCGAGGCGTCGACGTGGCGTCTCGACCAGGGAGCAGACCATGGCACAGGACCGCCGCCCGGCGGGGCGCAGCGAGCGCCGGGCCGCCGGGGAGCGCAAGCCCCGCGAGGAACGCTGGGCGCAGCTGCTCGAGGTGGCCACCCAGGTGTTCTACGAGAAGGGCTACGACGGCGCCTCGCTGCAGGACATCGCCGACCGCCTCGGGATGCTCAAGGGCAGCCTCTACTACTACATCCAGTCCAAGGAGGACCTGCTCTTCGAGGTGATCAGCGAGGTGCACCGGGAGGGCTACGCCGTGGTGCGCACCGCGGCCGCCTCCGAGGGCGACCCCCTGGACCGCCTCGAGCGCACGATCCGCGCCCACGTCGAGCACGCCTGCCGCAACCTGGTGCCGACGGCGGTGTTCCTGCACGAGCTCGAAGCGCTGCCGACGGCGCGCCGCGAGGAGATCCTCGGCAGCGGCCACGCCTACCAGGGCG
Source organism: Actinomycetospora sp. NBC_00405 (assembly GCF_036044095.1). NCBI lineage: Bacteria > Bacillati > Actinomycetota > Actinomycetes > Pseudonocardiales > Pseudonocardiaceae > Actinomycetospora > Actinomycetospora sp. NBC_00405. Next base: position 2,883,596 of record NZ_CP107938.1, on the reverse strand, counting down.
TCTTCCGCGACCTCGTCGCCGAGGCCCAGGGCGAGGGCCTGGCCCGTCCGGACGTCGACCCCCGGGTGGCCGGGCTGTCCATCCTCGGCTCGACGAACTGGGTCTACCGCTGGTTCCGGGCCGACGGGCCTTCCACTCCTGAGGAGATCGCCGCCCAGCTCGCGGCCATGGCGGTGCACGGCGTCGCCACCGCCGACGCCCTCGTGGCGCGCGGCGCGGCCGTCGGGGCCTGACGGGCACCTCCCCGACGCAACGAACGGGCGGTTCGCTGCTTCTACGCGCGCGAACTCCCCGTTGATCACCCGGAACCGGGCGCCGACATCCCCACGAGCGCGTCCCCGGCCGTGACGCGGTCGCCGGCCGCGACGTGCACGACGTCCACGCGGGTCGCCCGGGACGCCCGGACCGGGAGCTCCATCTTCATCGCCTCCAGCACGACGAGCACCGCGCCGGCGGCGACGTCGTCGCCGGGCGCGACGACGACCTCGACGACGGTCGCGTCCATCGGCGCCACCGGGTCTCCGGTCGGCGTCGACTCCGTCGCCGGTCCGCTGCGCTCCGGGCGGGATGCCACCGCGGCGGCGGTTCCCGTCGCGCCCGCGCGGTGGCGGGGGACGCGCAGCGCCAGCGGGCCGCGGTCGGTGGCGAGGTGGACGGCGCGGGCGGTGGCGGGCTCCTCGGTCGGCGCGAGCGTCGGTCGGGCCGTGGCCTCCGGCGCCCAGTCCCGCTCGACGCTGCCGGTGTCGTGCTCCATCGCGGCGTGGTCGGGGCGGTCGAGCACCGCGCGCAGGTAGGGCGCGGTGGTGGGCACGCCGGTGAGGACGAGGTCGTCGAGCGCGGCGGCCAGGCGCGCGCACGCGGTCGCGCGGTCCGGACCCCAGGCGTGCACCTTGCCGAGCAGCGAGTCGTACACCCCGGGCACCGCGTCCCCGGCCTCGACGCCCAGGTCGCAGCGCACCCAGGGACCGGACGGCAGCGTCAGCGCCGCGACCCGCCCGGGCGCCGGGCGGAAGCCCTCCCACGGGTCCTCGGCCGCGATCCGGGCCTGGACCGCGTGGCCCCGCACCACGCCCGCGCTCCCGAGGACCTCGTCGAGCGGCTCCCCGTCCGCGATCCGGAGCTGGGCGACCACGACGTCGATGCCCGTGACCATCTCGGTGACCCCGTGCTCGACCTGCAGCCGGGTGTTCATCTCGAGGAACGCCAGGGCGCCGGTGTCGCGGTCGACCAGGAACTCCACGGTGCCCGCGCCGCGATAACCGACGGCCGTCGCGAGCCGCCGGGCGGCCGCGTGCAGCTCGGTGCGCACGGCGTCGGGCAGGTCGGGGGCGGGCGCCTCCTCGAGCAGCTTCTGGTGGCGGCGCTGCACGGTGCAGTCGCGGTCGCCGAGGACGGCGACGGCGCCGTGGTGGTCGGCGAGGACCTGCACCTCGACGTGACGCGCACGGGCGACGTGACGCTCGAGGAACACCTCGCCCCGCCCGAAGGCGGCGGCCGCCTCGCGCTCGGCCGCCGCGAGGGCGCCGTCGAGCTCGTCGGGGCCTGCGACGACGCGCATGCCGCGACCGCCTCCGCCGTGCGCGGCCTTGACCAGAACCGGGAAGCCGATCTCCGCGCCGGCGACGCGCGCGAGGTCGGCGTCCACCGGCCCGTCGGTGCCCTCGAGCACCGGCACATCGCACTCCCGGGCCAGCGCGCGAGCACGGATCTTGTCGCCCATGGCCGCCACCACCTCCGCGGGCGGACCGACGAACACCAGGCCGGCGTCGGTGACGGCCCGCGCGAACCGCGCGTCCTCGGCGAGCAGGCCGTAGCCCGGGTGCACGGCCCGCGCCCCGTGGGTGAGCGCCGCGCCGACCACGGCGTCGACGTCGAGGTACGACGTCACGCGCACCGCGGCGTCGGCCACCCGCGTGGGGAGCGAGCCCGCGTCCATGTCGGTGTAGATCGCGATCGAGCGCAGCCCCAGCTCACGGCAGGCACGCACGATGCGTACGGCGACCTCACCGCGGTTGGCGACGAGGACCGGGCCGGGCCCCACACGCTCCATGGGCGGCCTCCTCTGGTGCGCCATCTACCAAACGACCGGATGGTAGATTACGGTCGCCGGGAGAGCCACGTCACGCGGGAGGAACGGTGCCAGTCGCCAACGGCCAGGGGCCGGTGCCGCACGGGCAGACCCCCGCGCAGGACGCCACCCGGTCCGGCATGACCGAGGCGATGGACGAGCTGGCCCGCCGGCGGGCGGCCGCCGAGGCGATGGGCGGCGAGCAGGCGGTCGCGAAGCTCCGGGCGTCGGGCCGGATGGTCGTCCGCGACCGGGTCGCGGCGCTCGTCGACCCCGGCACCTGGTTCGAGATCGGCGCGCTCGCCGAGCCGGAGATCCGCCGCGAGAAGCCGGTGCCCGGCGACGCCGTGGTCACCGGGTTCGGCACGCTCGACGGGCGGCGGGTCGGCGTCATCGGGATCGATGCCACCGCGGTCGCCGGCACCACGGCGCCGATCAGCATGCGCAAGCAGGGCCGGCTCATCGAGCACGCCCAGCACGGCGGCTTCCCGCTCGTGCTGCTCTGCGACGCCGACGGCGGACGGATGCCCGACGTCATGGGCTGGCGGTTCTCGGGTCTCCCGCTCGACTTCACCACCTTCCTCGGCGCCACCGACGGCAGTCCCGCGGTGCCGCGGGCCGCGGCGGTCCTCGGCCCGTCCTACGGCGACTCGGCGCTGCACGCCGCCACCGCCCACTACGTCGTCATGACCCGCGGGTCGTCCGTGGCCCTGTCCGGGCCGTCGGTGGTCGAGCCCGCGATCGGCGAGCGCGTCACCGACGACGAGCTCGGCGGGGCCGAGGCCGCGACGGCCGCCGGCAACGCCCACCTCGTCGTCGACACCGAGGCCGACGCGCTCGACGCCCTCGGCGCGTTCCTGTCCTACCTGCCCTCGAACGCCGCGCTCCCGGCGCCGGCGTCGGAGCCCGTGGCGCCGGCCCGCGACCCGGCCGAGCTCGCCGACGTCGTCCCCACCGGCGCCCGCGCGGGCTACGACATGCGCGAGGTGCTCGCCGCCGTCGCCGACGCGGAGTCCGTGCTGCCCTGGGCCGACGGGTGGGGGCCGAGCCTGCTCTGCGCGCTGGCCCGCATCGAGGGCCGGCCGGTGGGGATCGTCGCCAACCAGCCGCTCGTGCGCGCGGGAGCGCTCGACGCGGACTCCCTGGCCAAGGAGCACGACTTCGTCGACCTGTGCGACACGTTCGGGCTGCCACTGGTGTTCCTGCACGACGTCCCGGGCCTGATGATCGGCAGCCAGGCCGAGCGCTCCGGCATCCTGCACGCCTACGAGCGCACCGTCTCGCGCATCGCGCGGGCGTCGGTGCCGCGGGTCGGGGTCGTGCTGCGCAAGGCCTACGGCGGCGGGCACTTCGCCATGGGCGGGCGCCCGACCGGGCCCGACTTCCTCTACGCCTGGCCCACGGCGGAGATGGGCTTCATGGCCCCCGAGACCGGCATCCGCACCGTGCACCGCCGTGCCCTCGACCGGCTCCTCGCCGACGAGGGCCCGGAGGCCCGCGACGCCCGGGCCGCCGAGCTCACGGCCGAGTGGGTCGCGGAGTCCGAGCCGTGGGAGGCCGCGGCGCACCTGTCGCTGGACGACGTCATCGCGCCGGCCGCGACGCGGCACGTGATCGCCACGAGCATCGAGATCGCCTGGGGGGAGCGGCCGCACCGGGTGGGCCACCGGGGGGGTCGGGAATGACGGAGTACACCGAGATCACCGTGAAGGCCGACGGCCCGGTCGCGGTGATCCACCTCGACCGTCCGGAGAAGCACAACGCGCTCACCGAGGCGTTCTGGCCCCAGATGCGCGAGGCCCTCGCCCGCCTCGAGGCGGACGGCACGACGCGCGCGGTGGTGCTCACCGGGTCCGGCGACAAGGCGTTCTCCGCCGGCGGGGACATCGCCGGGTTCGGCGAGCTCGACGGCGCGGCGGCCAAGCGCGCGTTCCAGGCCGACTGCCTGCGCACGTTCGCGGCGGTGGAGGAGTGCGCGCTGCCCGTCGTTGCCGCCGTCAACGGCTACGCGTTCGGCGGCGGCTGCGAGCTCGCCCTTGCCTGCGACCTGGTGCTCGCCTCCGACCGCGCGAGCTTCGCGATGCCCGAGAGCGCGATCGGCCTCGTGCCCGGCTTCGGGGTCCTGCGCGGGCCCGCGGTGATGGGCCGGCACTGGACGAAATGGATGGTGCTCGCCGGCGAGCGCGTCGACGCCGCGCAGGCCGAGCGCATCGGCCTGGTGCAGCGGGTGGTGCCGCACGACACGCTGCTCGACGAGGCCGTCGCGCTGGGCGAGCGCATCGCCCGCGCCGCGCCGCTGGCCGTGCGCGTCGGCAAGCAGATGATCAATCGCGGGGTCGACCGCGGCGAGACGGGCTACTCGCTCGAGGCGGTGACGATGCTGCAGGAGACCGCCGACACCGCCGAGGGCATCGCCGCGTTCACCGAGAAGCGCGCGCCGCGGTTCGAGGGACGCTGATGGACCCCTTCGTGGCCCTGATGCGCCGCTACGTCGTCGACTACACGAACTCCCACGACCTCGCCGTCTGCGACGAGATCATGGAGCCGGACTACGTCTTGCGCATGGGCCCGCACGTCGTCGCCGGCCGTGACGAGGCCTACAAGCCCGCGACGCGCAAGCAGCTCGAGCAGTTCCCCGGGCTCGGGCTCACGGTCCACGAGGTGGTGAGCAACGGCGAGCGCCTCGCCATGCGCTTCTCCGAGCACGGCGCCTCGGTGCGCCACGGCGGGGCCGTCGCGGTGTGGGGCGGGATTGGGCTGTACGCCTGGAACGGGCGTCGGCTGACCGCCAACCGCGTCGAGCAGGACTACCTCGCCCGCCGCCGCCAGCTCGCCGGCGGCGTGCCCGACACGGTGCCCCCGCCCGCCCCGGCGCCCTGGGACACCGTGGCCCGCGAGCCCGACGCCGGCACCGAACGCGCCGCGCGGGCGTGGGCGGAGCAGGGGATGCCGACGCTCAGCGACGTCGTCGTGGACGACGGCCGGCACCCCGCGACGCTCGTGGAGCCCGACGCCGTGGTGGTCGACGACCTGTTCAGCGCCGGGGACCGGGCCGCGGTCCACGTGACGGTCTCGGGGGCGTTCCGCGGCGGCCTCGACGGGGCCGACGAGCACGTCGGTGCGCCCGCGACGCTCCACGCCGCGGCGGTGGTCGTCGTCGACGGGGGGCGGGTCGTCGCCGGGCACGTCGTGCGCGACCGCCTCGGGCTCCTGCGCGCCCTCACGCCCGCGGGGGCCACGCGGTGAGCCCGACGACCAGGGTCGGGCTCTACCTCGACCTGCGCATACCGCCGGGCGCGACGGGCGCCGACGTCTACCGCCGCACGCTCGACCGTGTCGCCGACGCCGAGCGGCGCGGGCTCGAGGCCGCGTGGGTCACCGAGCACCACGGGTTCGCCGACGGCTACCTCCCCGCGCCGCTGACCGCCGCCGCCGCGATCGCCGCGCGCACGCACACCCTGCGGATCGGCACCGGCGTCGTGATCGCTCCGATGCTCCCCGTCGAGACCCTCGCCGAGCAGGCGGCGGTGGTCGACCTCGTCTCCGGCGGCCGGCTCGAGCTCGGCGTCGGGGCGGGCTGGCGGGCCGAGGAGTTCGCGCGGGTCGGCGCCGACCACCGCGCCCGCTACACGACGCTCGAGGACCACCTGCGCCGCCTGCCCGGGCTGTGGGCCGACGGCACCGTGACGCCGGCGCCCGTGCAGGACCCGCTGCCCACGTGGGTCGGCGCGCGCGGTCCCCGCGGGGCCCGGCTGGCGGGACGGGTCGGCGCCGGGCTGCTCTGGCTCGACCCGGCCCTGGTCGCCCCGTACGCCGAGGGGCTCGCCGCCGGCGGGTGGCCGCGGGAGCAGGGCCGGCTCGGCGGCCTGGTGAACGTCCTGCTCGCCGACGACCCGGACGCCGCGAAGGCCGAGGTCCGCGCCGCCGCCCGCCGCAACCGGGAGTCCTACCAGGGCAACGACGACGCGGCCGCGAAGCCCGGCGACACCACGTTCCCGAGGTTGCGAGTCCTGACCGGTGAGGACGCCGTCGCCGTGGTCCGCGAGCAGCTCACCGCGCTCGAGGGCTTCCCGGTCGCCCACGTCTTCTGCTTCGCCGACCTCGGCGGGCTGCCGGCCGAGGTCGTCGACCGGCACCTCGAGCTGGTCACCGACGTGCTGCGCCCGGGCCTCGTCGACGTCGGTGCCGCGGCGCCCGTCCCGGTGGGAGGTACATCGTGAGCCGTCTCGAGTCGGCCGAGCTGCCCGACGACCTGCTGACCCCGGAGGCCGTGGCCGATCCCGACGGGGCCGCCGCGGTCCTGCGCGCCCACGACCCGGTGCACTGGAGCCCGACCCACCGCGCCTGGCTCGTCACGCGCTTCGACGACGTCGTCGCGGCCTTCAAGAACCCGGCGCTCTCGTCGGACCGGGTCCGCCCGCTCATGTCGGCGCGGGAGAAGCCGTCGGGTGACGCGTCGCAGGAGATGCTCGGGCTGATCAGCGAGTGGATGGTCGTCACCGACCCGCCCGCCCACACGCGGCTGCGGCGCCTCGCCGGCGCGGCCTTCAAGCAGCAGCAGATCGCGGCGATGGAGGAGCGCATCCAGACGCTGGTCGACGACCTCGTCGACACGTTCCTCGCCGAGAGAGGGACCGACCTCGTCGCGGGCGTCGCCTACCCGCTGCCCGCGATCGTCATCGCCGAGATGCTCGGCGCCCCGCCCCAGGACCGCGACCGGTTCCGCTCCTGGTCCGACGAGCTCGCCCTCGTCGCGTTCGGTGCCGGCGGCGACGCGCGCCCGGACCGTCACGAGCGGGCGCTGCGCGGGCTGGAGGAGATGGCCGAGTACTTCCGCGTTCTCGTCGCGCACCGCCGCCGCGAGCCGGGCGGCGACATGCTCTCGGCGATGATCACGGGGGACGACCGGTCGGACGGCGCGGGTCTCTCCGACGACGAGCTCGTCGGCATGTGCGCGCTGCTGCTGTTCGCCGGGCACGAGACCACCACCAACGCCATCGCCAACGCCGTCCGCCTGCTCACCGCCGACGCGGCGCTGCGCGACCGGGTGCGCGACGACCCGGCGCTCGTCGCCCCGGCGGTCGAGGAGGCGCTGCGGCTCGTGGGGCCGATCAAGGTGCTGGTCCGCTGGGTGATCGAGGACCACGAGCTGCGCGGGCGCACCATCCGGGCGGGCGAGCGCGTCTACCTCGTGCTCTGCGGGGCCAACCGGGACCCCGAGCGGTTCGCCGAGCCCGACACCGTCGACCTCGCGCGCTCCCGCGCCACCCACATCGCGTTCGGGCGCGGCGTCCACGCCTGCATCGGCGCTCAGCTCGCCCGTATCGAGACCCGGATCGCCGTCGGCACGCTGCTGCGCCGCCTGCCGGGGCTGCGGGTCGAGGGCGAGCCGGAGTACCTGCCGACGATCGCCTCGCGGGCCCAGACGTCGCTACCGGTGGTGCACGACGGCGGCGCGACCGTCGAGACGGCGAGCCGGCCGTGAGACCGCGGGTCACCACGCTCTTCGAGCTGGTCGACGAGTCCGCGGCGGCCGAGCCCGACGCCGAGGCGCTGGTGTTCGCCGACGGCGAGCGCCTGACCGTCGGCGCACTCGCGGAGCGCTCCGTGCGCCACGCCGCCGCGCTGCTCGCGCTCGGCGTGACGGCGGGCGACCGGGTGGCCCTGCTGCTGCCCGCCTCGGCCGACCTCGTCGCCCTGCTGCTCGCCGTGACGCGCGTCGGGGCGGTCGCCGTGCCGGTCAACGCCCGCTACCGGCCCGACGAGGTCCGCCACGTCGTCGTGCACTCCGGCGCCGCGCTCCTGGTGACCGCTGCGCCTGTCCGGGAGGGGCCCGCGCCGGGCGCCCCCGACCTCGCCGACCTCGCCCGCGGCGCGGTCGAGAGCGGCCCGACGCCGGAGCTGCGGGGGCTGGTGACGCTCGCCGACCTCGCCGGTGGGGAGGCCGCCGACGTCGCGCACGCCGAGGCCGGCACCCGCGTCCGCGATCCCGCCGTGCTCGTCTACACCTCCGGCACGACCGCCGCGCCGAAGGGCGCGCTGCTCTCGCACGAGGCGCTGGTGCGGCTCGCGGCCGGGATCGCGGAGCGGATGGCGTTCACCCCCGCGGACCGGATCTGGACCGCCATCCCGCTCTTCCACGGCGGCGGGATCACGTTCGCGGTCGCCGCGCTCACCGCGCGCGCCGCGTTCGTCCACCCCGGGCACTTCGACCCCGCGGCCACCCCCGCCCTGCTCGAGGCCGAGCGGATCACGGTGGCGCTCGCGGCCTTCGAGACGATCTGGCTGCCGGTGCTCGACCGGCCCGACTGGCCCGAGCGGGACCTGCACCGCCTCCGGCTCGTCATGGCCGTCGGTGTCCCCGAGCGGCTGCGGGCGATGGCGGCGCGGGTGCCGCAGGCCGTGCACGTCTCCTGCGTGGCGATGACCGAGTCGTCCGCGTTCCTCGCCCTCGGCCGCCTCGACGACCCGCTCGAGGCGCGGCTGACCACCGGCGGCCACCCGATGCCGGGCATGGCGGTCCGCGTCGTCGACCAGGACACCGGCGCCGACCTGCCGTCCGACACCCCCGGTGAGCTGCTGTTCCGTGGTCCGACGGCGTTCGACGGCTACTTCCGCGACCCCGAGGCGACGGCCGCGACCATCGACGCGCAGGGCTGGGTGCACACCGGCGATGTCGTCACCGTCGACGCCGACGGCCGGGTCACGTTCCGCTCCCGGCTCAAGGACATGCTCAAGGTCGGCGGCGAGAACGTCTCGGCCGCCGAGATCGAGAACCATCTGCTCACGCACCCCGCGGTCGGGGTGGTCGCCGTGGTCGCCGCCCCGGACGCGCGCTACGTGGAGGTGCCGGCGGCGTTCGTGCAGCTCGCCTCCGGGGCGTCCGCCACCGCCGAGGAGCTCATCGCGCACTGCGTCGGGCGCATCGCGAGCTTCCGCGTGCCGCGCTACGTGCGCTTCGTCGCGGAGTGGCCGATGTCCGGCACCAAGATCCGGAAGGTGGTGCTCCGGGCGCGGATCGCCGAGGAGCTGGCGGCGGCCGGGATCACCGAGGCGCCGCGCCCGGCGAGCCGCGTGTGACGGCGCCCGAGGACCTCGCAGGCCTCCGGCTGCCCGGGGGCACCTGCCGGGTCGAGGGCTACGAGAGCCTGCTCCTGCACGACGCCGTGCGGTCGCCCCGGTCGCCGCGCCCGCACCCGATCTGGGCGTTCCTCGCCCCGCAGCGGGGCATGGGCCTGACCCTCGCGGCGCTGTTCGAGACCCTCGGCTGCCCGCTGGACGCCGGCCCGCTGCTCGGCACGTTCGGCGCCCGGTGCGCGGGTCCCCTGGTGCTCGACGTCGACCACGAGGTGCAGGGTGGCGTCACCACGGTCCGGCGCCGCCGCTCCCGCGTGCTCGGCGTCGTCGACGAGGTCGAGGTGGTGCTCGACCTCGTCCGCGGCGACGGGGCCCCGGTGCTCACCGCGACCTACGGCTTCCTGCTGCCACGCCGTGACGTGACGGCGCCGCCGGAGGGCCCGCGGACCGGGACGCACGCGCCTACCGGTCCCGAGCACCGCGGCGAGCCGCTCACCGTCCGCGCGGACGAGATGAAGCTGATGGCCCTGCTGCTGCGCGACCCCAACCCCATCCACCTCGACCCCGACGCCGCGGCCGCGCTGGGGTTCGGGCGGGCGTGCGTCAACCAGGGCCCGGCGAACCTCGCCTACGCGCTGGGCTTCCTCACCGCCCGCCACCCGGACGCGGCGCTGCTCGGGTTCGACGCCCGCTTCCGCGCGACGGTGGTCGCAGGCGACGTCGTCACGCCCGTGTCGTACGACGACGGGGCCTTCGCCCTGCGGCACGGCGACGGCCGGGCGGCGGTGACCGGGCACGCACGGTGGGGCCGACCCGTTGTGAGCGGGACCACGTCCACCTAAACTAACGGCCGTTTGGTAGCGAAGGGACGGGTGCATGGCTCTCGACGAGGCGAGCACGGCGCTGCTGACGCAGCTGGGGGAGAGCGGCCTCCCCCCGATCAGTGACATGACCCCGGAGCAGGCCCGCAGCCTCGGGCCGGCGCTGGCCGAGATGTACGGGCCGGGGCCGGACGTCGAGCACGTCGTCGAGCCGGCCGACGCGCCGGTCCCGGTGCGGGTGATCGTGCCCGGGGGCACGCTGCGCGGCGTCGTCGTCTACTACCACGGCGGCGGGTGGGTGATCGGGGCGCTCGACGAGGTCGAGACGCTCGGGCGCACCCTCGCCGTGCGCACCGGCTGCGTCGTGGTGCTCGTGGACTACCGGCTCGCGCCCGAGCACCGGTACCCGAGCGCGGTCGACGACGCGTGGTCGGCGCTGCGCTGGGTCGACGAGCAGGTCGAGACGCTCGCCGGCGCGCGCGTCCCGGTGGTCGTCGCCGGCGACTCGGCGGGCGGGAACCTCGCCGCCATCGTGGCCCGCCGCGCCCGCGACGCCGGCGGTCCGTCGCTCGCCGGGCAGGTGCTCGTCTACCCCGTCACGGACGCGAACGTCGACCGGCCGTCGTACGTCGACCCCGCCAACCAGCTGCTCGTCAGCCGCGCCGCCATGATCTGGTTCTGGGGCCACTACGCCCCGGACCCGGCGCAGCGGGGCGAGCCCGACGCGTCGCCGCTGCGCGCCGAGGACCTCGGCGGGCTGCCCCCCGCGGCCGTCCTGCTCGCCGAGCACGACCCGCTGCGCGACGAGGGCCAGGCCTACGCCGACCGCCTCGCCGAGGCCGGGACCACCGTCGCGACGCTGCTCGTCCCCGGCCAGATGCACGGCTTCTTCACCCTGCTGACCCTGCCCGGCGCCGCCGTCGGGATGGACTTCGTCGTCGAGCAGATCGCGCACCTGACGTCCTGAGCCCCGCCGTCCGCAGCAGGGCCCGCTCACCCCGGAGGTGACCGCAGTGACCGACACCCTCACGCAGTCCACCCGCCCCGACGCCGCCGTGCGGCGCGTCGACGCCCTCGTCGTCGGCGCCGGCCTGTCCGGGCTCTACATGCTGCACCGCTTCCGCGGTCTCGGGCTCGACGCCGTCGTGCTCGAGGCCGGCGGGGACATCGGCGGCACCTGGTTCTGGAACCGCTACCCGGGCGCGCGCTGCGACGTCGAGAGCATGGAGTACTCCTACTCGTTCTCCCCGGAGCTCGAGCAGGAGTGGGACTGGTCGGAGAAGTACCCGACCCAGCCCGAGATCCTGCGCTACGTCCACCACGTGGCCGACCGCTTCGGCCTGCGCGACGGCGTCCGGCTCGACACCCGCGTCGCATCGGCGCACTTCCGCGACGCCGAGGGCCGCTGGACCGTGACGACGGAGTCGGGCGAACGGTGGGACACCGAGCAGCTGGTGATGGCGACCGGCTGCCTGTTCACCTCGAAGCTGCCGGAGATCCCGGGCATCGACCGGTTCGCGGGACGGACCCTGCACACCGCGCACTGGCCGCACGAGGGCGTCGACTTCACCGGCCGTCGCGTCGCTGTGATCGGCACCGGCTCCTCGGGCATCCAGGCGATCCCGCTGATCGCCGACGAGGCCGCCGACCTCACGGTCTTCCAGCGGACGGCGAACTTCAGCATGCCGGCGAACAACGCCCCGCTCTCCGACGAGGCCCAGGCGCAGCGCAAGCAGACCTATCCCGAGCACCGCCGGGCGGCGCGGGAGTCGGGCTTCGGCGTCCCCGTGCCGGAGGCCACGCGGTCGGCGCTGGAGGTCGACCCGGAGGAGCGCCGCGCGCAGTACGAGTCGACCTGGGGGCGCAACCTGGTCGGGCTGCTCACCTCGTACACCGACAGCATCGTCGACGCCGCCGCCAACGAGACCGCCGCCGAGTTCGTCCGCGAGAAGATCCGCGAGATCGTCGACGACCCGGAGACCGCGGAGACACTGTGCCCGCGTGACCACCCGTTCGGCACGAAGCGGCCCTGCCTCGACTCCGGGTACTACGCGACGTTCAACCGCGAGCACGTGCACCTCGTCGACCTGAAGAAGACCCCGCTGACCGGGGTCACCGAGCGGGGCATGCGCACCGCCGAGCGGGAGTACGAGGTCGACGACCTCGTGTTCGCCACCGGGTTCGACGCCATGACCGGGTCGCTGGCCGCGATCGACATCCGCGGGCGGGCGGGCCGGGCGCTCACCGACAAGTGGGCCGACGGCCCCGTCTCCCACCTCGGCCTGCAGGTCGCCGGGTTCCCGAACCTCTACACGATCACCGGGCCCGGCAGCCCGTCGGTGCTGTCGAACATGATGGTGTCGATCGAGCAGCACGTGGACTTCGTCGCCGACGCCGTCCACCACGCCCACCAGCGCGGGGACACCGTCGTCGAGTCCACCGACGAGGCCGAGCGGGCCTGGACCGACCACGTCCGCGAGGTCGGCGACTACACGCTCTACCCGCAGGCGGACTCCTGGTACATGGGCTCCAACGTGCCCGGCAAGCCGCGGGTGTTCATGGCGTACATCGGCGGCGTGGGGGCCTACCGGCAGCACTGCGACCAGCTCGCCGCCGACGGCTATCCCGGGTTCGCGTTCTCGTCGCCCTGAGTCTCACGGCCGGGCCAGGTCGACGACGAGCGCGGCCACCTCTCGGAGCTTGATGTTGTGGTTCTGGGAGAGCTTCCGCAGCCGCGCGAAGGCCTCGCCGTCGCTCGTGCCGCGCGCCATGAGCAGGCCCTTCGCCTGCTCGATGACCGCGCGCGACTCCAGCGCGGTGCGTAGCTCCTCGGCCAGCTTCGCCATCGCGGCGTGGCGGGCGACGGCGGCGAGGGCGGTGGAGGCGAGGTCGGCCGCCAGCCGCGCGATCGGTACCGCCGCGCGCAGGTCGGCGTCGGGATCGGTGGCGTAGAGGTTCAGGCTGCCGAGCACCTCGCCGGCGGCCGAGAGCGGCACGACCAGGCAGGAGCGGACCCCGAGCTCCTCCGCGCAGGACGCGTAGGGCGCCCAGGACCGCGCTGCGCGGGTGTCGACGGCCACGACCCGGTGCTCGCGCAGCGCGACCGGGACCGGGCCGGTCTCCGCGGCGTACTGGACCTGCTCGAGGCGGCTGAAGGGGGCCCGGTCACGCATGATCGACGTCGGGGTGCCGTCGCGCAGGACCGTGAGGCCGCGCCCGGCGACACCCGGGGCGGCGGACAGCGCCTGCCCCGTGGCCGCCCACAGGATGCGGTCCGTCGCGTCGGTGTCGGGCGGTGCCTCGCCGAGCCGGCCGATCGCGCCCGCGACCACGTTGAGCCCGGGGTCCGGGACGGCGGACGGACGGGGGTCGCCGACGACGGGCATGCGTTCACTCCCGGGGACTCGCCCCGGGCGGCACGAGGGCACGCCGGGGAGCTCCACCGGTGGCGTGATCGTCTCAACCACCGTGCTTGGCGCGGAGGAACCTACCGGCCGGTCCCCTCCCCGGGGCCCGCGGGGTGAGCCGTTGCCGGGCCCTACGTGCGTGATCTTCTGAGCTATGGCTCAGAAGATCACGCACGTGGGTCAGAAGCCGTTGGGGTCGTAGGCGGTGGTCTCGAAGGTGCCGTCGGCGTTGGTGTCGACCGCGGAGGTGTCGAAGTCGCCGTCGTTGTCGGTGTCGACCAGCACGACCTCGCCGTAGCCGTCGGCGTCGGTGTCGACCACGGCGGACTCGAAGGAGCCGTTGTGGTCGGTGTCGGCGATGACGGTGTCGACGGCGCCGTTGCCGTCCTCGTCGGTGGACACGGAGTCGATGTTGCCGGCGGCGTCGGTGGTGTAGGTGCCGGCCACGGTGCCGTCGGCGTGGTAGACGGTGCCGTTGGTGAAGGAGTAGGTCTCGGCGCTCATGGTCTGCTCACTCTCGGTCTGTTCGCGGTGCCCGGCTGGTGGGCTCTCGGCGCTGTGACGACGCGAGGAGCTGGGGATGTTCCGCGACGACCGACAATTTTCTCCGCGAGAGAGCGGTCACGCCCCGTGACGACGGCGGAAGGTGCTCGGCGGCTCGTGGAACGTCTCCTTGAACGCGCGGCTGAACGAGGCGAGGTCGCCGAAGCCGCAGCGCAGCGCGACGTCGGTGACCGAGACACCGGCGAGGCGCGGGTCGGCGAGCTCGCGGCGCCCGTGCTCGAGGCGCCGCCGGCGCACCAGGCGGCTCACCGTCGTCGAGGCGTCGGCGAAGGCGCGGTGCAGCTGGCGGGTCGAGACGAAGTGGGCGCGGGCGATCGTCTCGGGGCTGAGGTCGGGGTCCTCGAGGTGCTCGGCGACGAACGCCTCCACGCGGGCGCGCAGATCGGCCGCCCCGCGGGTCCCCGTGATCTCGTCGCGACGCAGCGCCTCGCCCACCACCGTGCCGACGAGGTCGCCCAGCTCGGTCGCCAGGCGCTCGGCCGCGGCGGGGGAGAGCTCCGGCGGCGCGGCGACGACGTCCGCGAGCGTCCGGCCGACGATCCCGCCGAGGCGGTCACCGCCGAGCGCCCGGGCCGTGGCGGCGCGGGAGGTGTCGGGGGAGATGCCGAGCAGGTCGCGGGGCCAGGTGAAGACCAGCATCCGCCACGGTCCGTGGAACCTCCAGGCGAACGGGCGTCCCGTCTCGTAGACCGACCAGGCCCCGGGGCCCAGCGGGGCCTCCCGGCCGTCCTGGCGCACCACGGCGTGACCCCGGGCGATGAGGCCGACCTGCAGGTAGTCGTCGGGATCGTAGCGTGCCAGGCCGGGCGTGCGAACGCACTCCTGGTCGGTCGAGTCGACCGTCGCCACCGCGAGGTGCCCGACGAGGCTGCTGCGCACGGCGCCGTCGAACGGGGTGTCCCGCTGGGCGTTCACGTCGAGGGCGACGAAGTGCTCGCGGATCAGGTCGCGCCAGCCGTCGAGGCGATCGGTCGCCCCGTGCACGTCGGTGGCGTCCGGGACGTGCGCCACCGCGCGGGCCCGTGGGAACGGGCCCACGGGGCGGGTGGTGGTCGCCACGGGCGGCTCGCAGAGGTGCTCGACGAAGTCCTCCGACGCTAGAAGCCCACCAGGTCGTGGTCAAACCCCGCGTGCCCGATCCGTCGCGCAGCGACAAGCGCCCGACCCCGGGCGCGGCCAGGCTCCGGTGTGACGGTCGTCGCCGACCGCCCGGACCACCACCACAGCGAGGCACCACCACTCGCGCCGACCCGGGGAGCGCCCGTGACCGCACTGGACGACCTGCCGATCACGCCCACCACGACCACCGTGCGTGCCGCGTGCCCGCACGACTGCCCCGACACCTGCGCCATGCTCGTCACCGTCGAGGACGGCCGCGCGACCAAGGTCGCGGGCGACCCGGAGCACCCGCTCACCCGCGGCGGGCTGTGCGTGAAGGTCAACAACTACCAGGAGAAGACCTACAGCCCCGACCGCGTGCTGCACCCCCTGCGGCGCACCGGGCCCAAGGGCAGCGGCCGGTTCGAGGAGATCTCCTGGGACGAGGCGCTGGACACCATCGCCGACACCTTTCGGGCGAGGATCGCCGAGCACGGCCCCGAGACCGTCATGCCGGTCAGCTACCTCGGCACCCAGGGCATCCTCAACGGCCTGTCGGTGGGCGACGCCTTCTTCAACAAGCTCGGCGCGACGATCACCGAGCGCACGTACTGCGACTCGGGCTCCTGCACCGCGCACGTGGCCACGATCGGGGCGACGGCGGGCGTCGACCCCGAGAGCCTGGTCCACGCGCGCTACATCATCATCTGGGCGTCGAACACCATCTCGACGAACCTGCACCTCTGGCCGGTGATCGCCGAGGCCCAGAAGCGCGGCGCGAAGGTCGTCTGCATCGACCCCGTGCGCCACCGCACGGCGCAGCGCGCCGACTGGCACATCCCGCTGCGGCCCGGTACCGACGGCGCCCTCGCCCTGGCGATGATGAACGTGATCATCAGCGAGGGGCTGCACGACGAGGCGTACGTCCGCGACCACACCGTCGGGTTCGACGAGCTCGCCGAGCGCGTGCGCACGGCCACCCCGGAGTGGGCGTCGCAGGAGACCGGCATCCCCGCCGAGGACATCCGGACGCTCGCCCGCGAGTACGCCACCACGGACCCGGCCGTCATCCGCATCGGCGTCGCGATCGAGCGTCACGCGGGCGGCGGCCAGACCGTGCGGGCGCTCGCCTGCCTGCCCGCGCTGGTCGGCGCCTGGCGCCACGTCGGGGGCGGTCTGCTGCAGCTGCCGCTCTGGGCGCACCCGGTCAACTGGCCGGCGTTCATCCACCCCGAGCTCGCCACCCCGGGCACGCGGGTCGTGAACCAGTTCCTGCTCGGGCAGGCGCTCACCGGGGAGACCGGGGCGAGCGGAGCGCCGGGGACCGACGGAGCGCTGGACCCGCCGATCACCGCGCTCATGGTCTACAACTCGAACCCCATGGTCGTGGCCCCCGAGCAGGAGAAGATCGCGCGGGGGCTGGCCCGCGAGGACCTGTTCACGGTGGTCAGCGACCACTTCCTCACCGACACCGCGCGCTACGCCGACATCGTCCTGCCCGCGACGACCCAGCTCGAGCAGCACGACCTCATGTTCAGCTGGGGCCACTTCTACGTCACCCTCAACGTCCCCGCCGTCGAGCCGGAGGGGGAGTCGATCCCCAACACCGAGCTGTTCCGGCGGCTCGCGGCACGGATGGGCTTCGACGACGAGTACTTCCGCCTGACCGACGAGGAGCTGCTGGCGCAGGCCTACGACTGGTCGGCGCCGGCGATGGAGGGCATCACCCTCGACTCGCTGCGCGAGACGGGGTGGGCGCGGCTGAACCTGCCGGGCCCCGACGCATACGCCCCGCACGCCGAGGGGAACTTCCCGACCCCGTCGGGCAAGACCGAGTTCCGCTCGTCGGCGCTCGAGGCGGCCGGCAACTTCGTCGTCCCGCTGTTCCGGCAGCTCTGCGAGGAGTTCCAGCCCGGCGGCACCGTCGACCCGCTGCCGCACTACATCGCGCCGCGCGAGACCGGCGAGGTCTACCCGCTGAACCTGCTCTCGCCGAAGTCGCACGCCTACATCAACTCCAGCGCGGGCGACCAGGCGATGCAGAAGCGCGTCCAGGGCGAGCAGAAGGTGACCATCCACCCCGCCGACGCCGAGGCGCGCGGCATCACCGACGGGCGCTACGTCGAGGTGTCCAACGACCGCGGCCGGTTCGTCGCGCTCGCCGACGTCTCCGACGAGGTCTCCGTCGGCGTCGTCGTGTGCCCGATGGGCTCGTGGGCGAAGAACGCCAAGGACGGCAGCACGGTGAACGCGGTCAACCCGTTCGCCTTCGCCGACCTCGGCAACGCACCGACGTTCTCGGACACGCGGGTCGAGATCACCCCGGTGTGAGCGCCCCGGTCACCGGGCGGCCAGGACCTCCGGGTCCCGGTCGCCCGGTGACCGCGGGGTGGGGGCCGTGCCCGTCGAGGTCCCGGCGCGCGTCCGGTCCTCGGCCCCGCTCCCGGCCCCGGCGAGGTCGGTGAGGAGCCGCCGGGCCGCCCGGACCGCGACGTCGGGCACCTCGCCGTCGCGGGCGAGCCGCCGGAAGACCTCGGCGAGCGCCGCGGCCGCGGAGCCGGACAGGACGAGCCCGCGGTCCGGACGCGTGTACGGCGCGAGGGCCCGCGCGACCTCGCGGCAGGTCTCGGCGCCGGGGTCGGCGAGGGTGAAGGCGAGCGTGTCGGCGTCGAGGCCGGCGGCCCTGTCAGCGGCCCTGTCAGCACCTCTGTCAGCGACCACGGACACGCACCGACTCGGGGACGTCGGCGGCCTTGGCCGCGTCGGGGGTGTCGCTCCGGACGTGCTGGAACGTGCCGCGCGACGGCGTCGAGCCGCTCGCGCGCCGACGACGCCCGGGCCGGCCGTCGGTGCCGGTCGTGCTCCCACCGTCGACGGTGTCGACGCCGGGGGGGTGGCGCGCGTCAGCACGCCAGTGCAGGTGCCACATGGGCGGGGACCTCCTGATCCACCACCGGGGCCGTACTCGGGACCACTCGGGGCGTACCGGACGAGTACGGAGGGACAGCCGTCGCTCACGGACTGAACACGGCACCCGCGATGGTGGTCCAGATCACGCCGTGGTCGCCACGTGAGGGGGGCCTGTACCGAGAAAGCACCGGATCGGGGCAGCGCTCGTCCGGTCAGGGAGTGGTCGGGGCCATCGGGGCCGGTCGCGGGCGGAGGCCGAGGACGCGTTCGAGCACCCGGTACCGCAGCGCGACGCTCAGCGTGACGAACCACAGCACCAGGGCGATCGCGGGAATCTCCACGACGGGCGGGTCGGGCGCGGTGAGCCCGAAGTACTCCCGGGTGGCCGGGACGACGAGCACGACCGCGAAGGCGGCGAACAGGCCCAGCGCGAGCCAGGTGGGGCGGCGGTCGCTGCTCACCGGCGCCCAGGCCGTGAAGATCCGATGCGGGGGTTCGAGCAGCAGGATCAGCACGATCGCCGTGCTCGAGACGAACACCGACATCGCCGACTGCGCGCCGAGCGTGGCCGAGGCCTCGACGAAGTCGGCGTCCACCCCGTAGGTCAGCCCGGTGTACTGCTCGAACAGGGTGATGGCCTGCGGGAACGGTGTGCCGGTGAAGCCGTCGGCGATCCGGCGGTAGAGGTAGGCGTAGATCGCCGTGGCGTAGCCGGCGGTGAGCACGCCGACCGGGATGACGAACCGTGCCAGCGACGCCAGCAGGTCGTCGTCGGGCGGCTTCGGACGGGCCCACAGCGTCAGGAAGAAGGTCGGCACGCCCACGGTGAACAGCGTCAGCCCCACCTGCGTGGGCGTGTAGGGGAAGCCGAGACCGAGCAGCGTCACGGTGAGGATGACGAGCATCTGCGTCGCCACCCGCGACAGGAACAGGTACATCGACGAGCCGACGCCGGCGATGATCCGGCGGCCCTCGGTGCGCGCCGGGGGCAGGGTGGCGAAGGAGTCGTCGAGCAGCACGATGTCGGCGACGTCCCGGGTCACCGGGCTGCCCGAGCGCATCGCCACCCCGACCTGCGCACGCTTGAGCGCGCGGGCGTCGTTGACGCCGTCGCCCACCATCGCCACCTGGCGCCCGCGGCGGCGCAGCGACGCGACGATCTGCTCCTTCTGCTCCGGGGCGATCCGCCCGAAGACCCCGTGGGTGTCGACGGCCTCGTCGAAGGCGTCGGTGTCGGGGCCCTCGAGCCGGGCGAGCGCCGGCCCGGCCATCGCGGGCGCGTCGAGGCTCGCGCGGCGGGCGAGGGCGGCGACGGTGTCGGGGTCGTCGCCGGAGACGACCTTGACCGCGACGCCCTCGGCGGCGAGGCCGGTGAGGACGTCGGTGACGCCCTCGCGCAGCTCGTCGGCCAGCGCGACGAGCGCGACCGCGCGCAGGCGCGGCAGCCGGGGCCGTCCGTCGGCGTCGTGGAGCGCGCCCTCCCCGCGCGCTAGCACGAGCACACGCAGGCCCTCGCCCGTGCGCCGGCGGACCGCGTCCTCGGAGACCACCGCGGCGTCGGCCAGGGCGGGACGTACCGTGGACGGCGCGCCGAGGACGAGGGCGGTGCCGTCGGCGAGCGTGATCCCGCTCCAGCGCAGCGACGAGCGGAACTCGACCTCGTCGAGCACCTCGGCGGGCTCGCCGGGCAGCGAGGTGTCCGCGGCGAGAGCGGTGGTGGTGGCGTTGGTGCTCGCCACCGAGCGGGCGAAGGTCCCGAGCAGCGCCCGCGCGCCCGCCTCGTCGCCCCCCGCGGGCACGACCTCCACCAGCGCGAGCCGCCCGCTGGTCAGCGTGCCGGTCTTGTCGGTGCACACGACGTCGACGCGGCTGATCGCCTCGACGGCGTTGGTCTGCTGCACGAGCGCCCCGCGCCCGCCGATGCGCGCGGCCCCGACCGCGTAGGCGACGGCGACGAGGAAGAACAGGCCGTAGGGCACGAGGCCCGAGAGCACCGCGGAGGTCTGCACGAAGCGCAGCACCGTCGACCCGTCGAGCGCGGCCTGGGCGAGGATCGCGCCGCTCATCAGCAGGACCAGCAGGATGAGCAGGCGCACGACCAGGTCGACCCGCCGCTGCAGCGGGGTGAGTCCGGTGGTGTCCTCGCGCGCGGCGATCGTCAGCCGGCCGGCGTGGCTGTCGACGCCGACGTCCTCGGCGCGCTGCAGTCCCTCGCCGCCGGAGCAGGAGCTGCCCGAGAGCAGAGGGTCGCCGACCGCCT
Organism: Actinomycetospora sp. NBC_00405; assembly: GCF_036044095.1. Taxonomy (NCBI): domain Bacteria; kingdom Bacillati; phylum Actinomycetota; class Actinomycetes; order Pseudonocardiales; family Pseudonocardiaceae; genus Actinomycetospora; species Actinomycetospora sp. NBC_00405. The sequence goes on along the minus strand of NZ_CP107938.1, from coordinate 2,863,391 downwards.
TGGCGATCGGGTCGGACTCGCCGGTCAGCAGGGACTCGTCGGCCTCGAGACGGCCGGCCACCACGGGCCCGTCCACCACGATCTGCCCGCCGCTGCGCAGGCGCACGAGGTCGCCGACGACCACCTCGGACGGGGGCACCGACCGGTCCGCGCCGTCGCGCACCACCGTCACGGGCTCGCGCGCGAGGAGCTGCAGCCGGTCGAGCTGGCGCTTGGCCCGCAGCTCCTGGAACGCCGCGAGGGCCGCGTTGATGATGCCGAGACCCACGCTGACCAGCGCATCGCTGTAGCGCCCGAGCGCGAGCAGCGCGAACCCGATGACGAAGAGCGTGTTGTTGTAGAACGAGAAGACGGTCGTGCGCAGGATGCGCGCGGTGGTGCGCCCGGAGCCGGAGACCGGGGCGTTCGCCTTCCCCTCCCGCGCGAGCTCGCGCGCCCGGGCCTCGGTGAGGCCCTCGACGGTCGCTGTCGTCATCCCGTCGTCCCCCGCTCGGCCCCTCGCACGCGGCCATGATCCCGGCCGGACCTGGAGCGGAGCTGAAGGGGCGCCGGTCAGCCGGGCTGCAGCGCGCGGCGCCACTGGGCGGGCACCTGCGCGCGCAGGCGTTCGGTGTCCACGCCCTCGGGGTCGAGCAGGCGCTGCATGCCGATGCCGCGCAGCTGTCCGACGACGGCCACGGCGACGGCGTCCGGGTCCGTGTCCGGGCGGATGTGGCCCGCGGCGACGCCGGCCTCGACGTCCTCGCGGAGGTCGGCGCGGAAGCCGCGGTCGCGCTCGCGGAACGTCGCGGCGAGCTCGGAGGCGGTCGCGGCCTCGGCCCAGAGCAGCAGGAAGGCGCGGTTGGCGGTGCCGAGGCCGGTGAGCGCGTGCAGGTACCCGTCGACGAGCGCGAGCAGCCGCTCGAGGCCCGGCGGCATCTCCTCGAGGCCCGGGACGAAACCGCCCTGGATCGCGCGGGAGAGGGCGTCGACGAGGCCCTGCTTGGAGCCGAACTGGTGGGTGACGATCCCGCGGCTGTACCCGGCCCGCTCCCCGACCTTCGCCAGCGTGAGCGCGCGGACCCCGGACTCGACGACCAGCTCGGCGGCCGCGGCCACGAGCGCCGCCTCGGTGCGCTCCCGACGTTCCTGCTGGGTGGGCATGGCGGGGAGCGTAGCGCATCACTTGCGTGTCATCCGACAAGTATGTGAGGGTGGCTCTCGACGAGAGGACACACAGTGATCGAGTTCGAGGACAGCGCCCTGGACACCCTGCTGGCGGAGGATCCCGGCGAGCCCGTGGTGATGCTGAACCTGTTGCGCTTCCGGCCCGACGGCGGCCGGGAGAGCTACCAGCGCTACGTCGACGCGGTGGGGGCGGTGAGCGCGCGGTACGGCGTGCAGATCACCTACCTCGGGGAGGGCGGACGCGCCCTGGCGGCCGAGGAGGGCCAGGCCTGGGACATGGTGCTCCTGGTGCGCTACCCGAGCCGGGAGCACTTCGTCGCGATGATCCGCGACCCCGCCTACCAGCAGATCGAGCACCTGCGCGCCGAGGCGCTCGTCGAGGCGGTCCTCCAGCCGACCGTGCCGGTGACGGGGGCGGCATGACGACGGTGCTGGTCCACGGCAACCCCGAGACGGCGGCGGTCTGGGACCCCCTGCTGTCGGTGCTCGGGACGCTCGGGGTGCCGAGGGAGCAGGTGGTGCGCCTCTCCCCGCCCGGCTTCGGGGCGCCGCTGCCCGACGACTTCCCGGCGACCCCGGAGGCCTACCGCCACTGGCTCGTCCGCGAGCTGGAGGCGATCGTCGCGGAGCACGGCCCGGTCGACCTCGTCGGCCACGACCTCGGCGGCGGCCACACGCTGCGGGTGGCCATGACCCGGCCGGACCTGCTGCGCAGCTGGGTCAGCGACGTCATCGGGAGCTTCGCGCCCGACTACGTCTGGCACGAGCTCGCCCAGCGCTGGCAGACGCCGGGCGTCGGCGAGTCCGACGTGGCCGAGCGCTTCGGCCCCGACCGCGACGTGGAGGCCGTGGTGGCGGTGCTCGTCGGTCGCGGGATGCCCGAGGTGGTGGCGAAGGAGGTGGTCGCGGGTCAGGACGAGGCCATGGGGCGCGCGATCCTCACGCACTACCGCTCCCTCGTGCCGCCACGGATGGCCTCCGAGGGCGCGGGGCTGGCGGCGGCCGCACGGCGTCCCGGACTCGCCGTGATCGCCACCGGCGACCACGTCGTGGGCACGGAGGCCCAGCGCCGCGCGATGGCCGAGCGCGCGGGTGCGCGCGTCGCGGTGCTCGACGGCCTGGGGCACTGGTGGTTGGCCGAGGACCCGCACCAGGCCGCCCGCGTGCTCGTGGACTTCTGGTCGTCGCTTTGAGGGGCCGGTCCCGACCCGCGGCGGAAGCTTCGAAACCGAAGCGTCCCCCGCACCCTTCACCACGCGACGGGGAGGCGCTCCAGCCCGTGGATGGCGTGCTCGGTGGCCCAGGCGACCTCGTCGTCGGGGATCGCCAGGCGCAGCGTCGGGAAGCGGCGCAGCAGGGCGGGGAAGGCGATCCGCATCTCCATCCGGGCCAGCGGCGCGCCGAGGCAGTGGTGCACGCCGTGCCCGAAGGCGACGTGCGGCGGGGCGTCCCGGGTGATGTCGAGGCGGTCGGGGTCGTCGACGACCGAGGGGTCGCGGTTGGCGGCCGGCAGATTGAACACCACGAGGTCGCCGCGGTGGATCGTCGCGCCCTCGATCTCGACGTCGCGCAGCGCGAGGCGCGGCGAGCCGCTCGAGACGATCGACAGCCAGCGCATCAGCTCCTCGACGGCGGGCGCCACCGCGTCGTCGTCGTCGCGCACCGCGGCGAGCTGCTCGGGGTGGCGGAGCAGGGCGAGCGTGCCGAGACCGAGCATGTTGGCCGTGGTCTCGTGCCCGGCGACCAGCAGCAGGTTCGCGATCCCGACGAGCTCGTCGGAGGTGAGGTCGTCGGTGTGCTCGCGCAGGAGCATGCCGATGAGGTCGTCGCCCGGGTCCCGCCGCGCCCGGGCCACCAGGGTCTGCATGTAGGCCAGGGCCTCGGCGGCGAGCGCCACCCGCCGCTCCTCCGGCAGACCCGTGTCGAGCTGGGCGCTCGTGCGCGCCTGGAACTCGTCCTGGTCGCCCGGCGGCACGCCGAGCAGCTCGCAGATGACGAGTGACGGGATCGGCAGCGCGTACTGCGCGACGAGGTCGGCGGGCGCGCCGGAACGCTCGAGGGCGTCGAGGTGGTGGTCGACGATCTCGACGATCCGCGGCTCCAGGCGGCGCATGCGGCGCACGGTGAACTCGCCGGCGAGCATCTTGCGCAGCCGCGTGTGCTCCGGCGGGTCGAGCGAGAGCAGGTTGCCGGTGCGGTCCCCGGAGAGCTGGCGGGGGTCGCGGCGCACAGCACCGTCGTCACCCGCGAGGTCCTCGGGCGTCCAGCCGTTGGCGAACGTGTCGGCGTCGCCGAGCATCCGGCGGACGTCGGCCTGCCGGGTCAGCAACCACGCCGGCGGGCCGAACGGCGTCGGCACCCGGGCGATCCCGGCACCGTTCCGCAGCTCCTCGGCGTCCGGGGCGGGGCCGAAGCCGGTGCGCCGGAGATCGAGGGGGGTGGTGGTGCCGGGGGAGGGGGTCACACGGGCTCCTGGTCTGGCGTCGGGTGGTCCGCGGCCTGGTGGTGAGCGGTGGCGGTCACGGGCGCGAGCCAGACGCCGACGAGCACGTCGACGAGGCCGGTGGCGGTGTCGGCCCACGTCGCCCGGGTGGTGGGGGTGCCGTCGGCGAGGGCGCGCTCGCGCTCGACGGGGACGTGCACGAGCAGGTGGCGCGCGACGTCGCCGCGCTCGCGGAACACCGCGGGGGGCAGGCTCGGCAGGCAGGCGTGCAGCCCGTCGAGGATGCGCAGCAGCGCCGGCGACGACAGTGACTCGTCGACGAGGATCTCGCGCAGCGCCGGGTCGGTCATCACCTGCGCGCCGAAGCGGGCGTACCAGGTCGGCGAACCCGGCGTGGCGAGGTGGTCGAACGCCGGGCGCACGAGGCACGCGAGCCAGTCGCGCAGGTCGTCGCTGCCCGCGACCTGCTCGACCATCTCCTCGCGCGTGCGCTCGATCGCCGTCGTGTGGCGCCGCACGATGGCGCGCACGAGGTCGGCCTTGGTGCCGAAGTGGTAGCCGACCACCGCGGTGTTGCCCTGGCCTGCGGCGTCGGCCACCTGCCGGTTGGACACCCCGTGGACGCCGTGCTCGGCGAACAGGCGCTCGGCGGCGTCGAGGATGGCCGTCCGGGTGTGGGCGTTGCGGTCGGTCCGGGCCTTGGCGGGCACGGCACCGAGTGAACGACCCCACCTCGCGTTTGTCAATCGGGTGCTTTAAATTGAGCGACGTGTCCTCGGCAACCACGGCAGTGCCGTCCGCCGCCGGACCGCGCCGCGCCCCGGTCTTCGTCGCGGTGCTCGCGGCGGCGGGGATCACGGTCTCCCTGCAGCAGACGCTGGTCGTGCCGCTGGTGCCGCAGTTCCCCCGCCTGCTCGGGGCGCCCGCGGCCGACACGGCCTGGGTGGTGACCTCGACGCTGCTCACGGCCGCGGTCGCGACGCCCGTCGTCGGGCGGCTCGCCGACATGCTCGGCAAGCGCCGCATGATGGTGTTCTGCCTGGTCATGCTGATCAGCGGATCGGTGGTGGCCGCGCTGTCCACCTCGCTCGTCCCGCTCATCGTGGGACGCTCGCTGCAGGGCCTTTCCACCGGCCTGATCCCGCTGGGCATCAGCCTCATGCGCGACGAGCTCCCGCCCGAGCGCCTCGGCTCCGCGACGGCGCTCATGAGCGCCTCGCTCGGCGTCGGCGGCGCCCTCGGGCTCCCACTGGCCGCGTTCGTCGCCCAGGCCACCGACTGGCACGTCCTGTTCTGGGCGGCCGGCGGTCTCGGTGTCCTCGTGCTGATCGGCGTGCTCGCCCTCGTGCCCGAGTCGGCGCAGCGCGCCGGCGGGCGCTTCGACGTCGTGGGGGCGATCGGGCTCGCCGTCGCGCTCGTGTCCCTGCTGCTCGCGGTCTCGAAGGGCGGCACCTGGGGCTGGGGGAGCGCGCGGATCGTGACGCTCTTCGTCGTCGCGGCCGTGGTGCTGCTGGCCTGGGGCTGGTGGGAGCTGCGCACCCGCCAGCCGCTGGTCGACCTGCGCGTCAGCCGGCGTCGTCAGGTGCTGCTGACGAACACCGCGTCGATCGTCTTCGGCTTCTCGATGTTCGCGATGTCGCTGGTGTACCCGCAGCTGCTGCAGCTGCCGACCTCGACCGGCTACGGGCTCGGGCAGTCGATCCTCGTCGCGGGCCTGGTGCTGGCGCCCGGCGGGCTGTGCATGATGGCGATGTCGCCGGTGTCCGCGCGCATCAGCGCCGCCTCGGGTCCGCGCACCACGCTGATGCTCGGCGCGCTCGTCGTCGCCGTCGGCTACGGCGTCGGGGCCGTGCTCCACGCCGACGTCTGGCAGCTGGTGATCAGCTCGATCGTCATCGCCTGCGGCATCGGCCTGTCCTACGGCGCGATGCCCTCGCTGATCATGGCCGCCGTGCCGGTCGAGCAGACCGCGGCGGCGAACAGTCTCAACAACCTCATGCGCGCCCTGGGCACGTCGTTCGCCAGCGCCATCGCCGGCGTGCTGCTGGCCTCGCTCGTGACGACCGCCGGCGTGCCCACCGAGAGGGCCTTCGTCCTGGTCATGCTGCTCGGCGCGGGGGCGGCGATCGTCGCGCTGGTGATCGTCGGGGCCATCCCGCCGCGGCCGGCGCCGGTGGCCTCGTGCGGCGACCGGGTCCCGGTGCCGACCCGCTAGAGCACCTGGTGCCCGTACATCTCGCCGAGCGGGTCGGAGATCAGCTCGATGCGCGCGCCGTCGGGGTCGCGGAAGTACACCGAGACGCCGCTGTGCACCTCGTGCTCGACCCCGGCGTCGGCCAGGCGGGCGACGAGCTCCTCCCAGCGGGCCGGGTCGACGCTGATCGCGACGTGGTGCAGCCCGCCGAGCACCTCGGCGTACGGCCCGAGATCGAGGCCGGGGAAGTCGAAGAACGCGAGCAGGTTGCCGTTCCCGATGTCGTGGAAGAAGTGCGACGAGCCGGGGTAATCACGGTTGTCGATCAGCTCGGTGAGCGGGAAGCCGAGGACGTCCTGGTAGAACGCCACGGTCCGCTCGACGTCGCTCGACAGCAGCGCCGTGTGGTGCAGCCCGCGCGCGGTGGACGCGGGTCGCTCGCCGACGGGACGCAGGTAGCGCTCGCGGAGGGCGGCGCGGCGGGTCTCGATGTCGGTGCTCATGGGCGTACCTCTCCGGTGGATCGGGGTCAACGGGACAGCAGGGCGGTGAAGTCGGGGACGTCGGCGAAGGGGTCCACGGGACCGGCCGGCGCGCGGGCGGCCACCAGGTCGGCCAGCTCCCCGGCCGCCCGCTCGATGCGCGCGCCCAGCTCGCTGCCGATCCCGCCGGCGCCCCAGTCCTCCGCCGCGGCGAACACCGCGGTGGGCACGACGGCGGCGTGCAGGTAGGAGAACAGCGGGCGCATCGCGTGATCGAGCGCCAGCTGGTGGCGCGCGGTGCCCGCCGTGGCCGCGAGCAGTACCGGGGTGCCGTCGAGGGCCTCCCGGTCGAGGACGTCGACGAACGTCTTGAACAGACCGCTGTAGGACGCCGAGAAGATCGGCGTCACGGCGATGACGCCGTCGGCGCCGGCCACGGTGTCGAGCACCGGGCGCAGGGCGGCGTTCGGGAAGCCGGTGACGAGGTGGTCGGCGAGGTCGCGGGCGTGCTCGCGCAGCTCGACGACCTCGACGCGGACCTCGATCCCGCGGTCGCGCAGGGCCGCGGTCGTCGCGCCCGCGAGCCGGTCGGCCAGCAGGCGCGTCGACGACGGCGACGAGAGCCCGGCGCTCACGACCGCGAGGGTGCGGGTGGTCATCAGACCGTCACCTCCTGGGCGAGGCGAGCCGCCACGAGCGACTCGTGGGTGGGGGCGTCGGGCACGTGCGTGGGCCTGCGGGCCGCGAACTCGCGACGCAGCACCGGCACGACCTCCTCGCCGAGGAGGTCCAGCTGCTCGAGGACGGTCTTCAGCGGCAGGCCGGCGTGGTCGATGAGGAACAGCTGGCGTTGGTAGTCGCCGACGTACTCGCGGAAGCCCAGCGTCCGGTCGATGACCTCCTGCGGGCTGCCGACGGTCAGCGGCGTCTCGCGGGTGAAGTCCTCGAGCGACGGCCCGTGCCCGTAGACCGGGGCGTTGTCGAAGTACGGCCGGAACTCGCGGACGGCGTCCTGCGAGTTCTTCCGCATGAACACCTGGCCGCCGAGCCCGACGATCGCCCGGTCGGCGTCACCGTGGCCGTGGTGCTCGAAGCGGCGGCGGTAGAAGTCGACCATGCGCCGGGTGTGGTCGGCGGGCCAGAAGATGTGGTTGTGGAAGAAGCCGTCGCCGTAGAAGGCAGCCTGCTCCGCGATCTCGGGGCTGCGGATCGAGCCGTGCCAGACGAACGGCGCGACGCCGTCGAGGGGGCGCGGGGTGGAGGTGAAGCCCTGCAGCGGCGTGCGGAACGTCCCCTCCCAGTCGACGACGTCGGAGTCCCACAGCCGGCGCAGCAGCGCGTAGTTCTCCACCGCCAGCGGGATGCCCTGGCGGATGTCCTGGCCGAACCAGGGGTAGACGGGGCCGGTGTTGCCGCGCCCGAGCGTGAGGTCGACGCGACCGCCGGAGACGTGCTGCAGCATCGCGTAGTCCTCGGCGATCTTCACCGGGTCGTTGGTGGTGATCAGCGTCGTCGCGGTGGAGAGCTGCAGGCGCTCCGTGCGTCCGGCCAGGTAGCCGAGCGTCGTCGTGGGCGAGGACGACATGAACGGCGGGTTGTGGTGCTCGCCGAGGGCGAAGACGTCGAGGCCGACCTCCTCGGTCTTCTCCGCGATGCGCAGGACGGCCTGGAGACGCTCGGCCTCGGTGGGGGCGAGGCCCGTCCTCGGGTCGGGGGTGATGTCGCTGACCGAGAAGACACCGAACTGCATGGCCCTGCGCTCCTTTTAGTTGACAGTTCAACTTGCACTCCGCAGAACCGCTCGGGCGGCGCGGCTATTCCGGGTGGACGTCGCGCCGAGATCGTTGACGCCTGGACGGGTGTCGGTTGTACTCCAGGTGACGGGTGGATCTCACTGTTCCACGAACAGAGCAGTTGCCGACGTGCGACCGGCCTGAGTGGCCCCGGTCGATGACGGATGGTGACGAACGGAGTGGGCATGGCGGACGAGGCGCAGGACGTCCTGGTGGCGGGGGCCGGCCCCGTCGGCCTGACCGCGGCGGTGGAGCTGGCGCGGCGCGGGGTGGCGGTCCGGGTGATCGACACGCTCGAGCAGCCGCGGCACTACGCCAAGGCCGTCGGGCTCCAGCCGCGGACGCTGGAGCACTGGGAGCGCACCGGCATGCTGACCGCGGCGCTCGACGAGGTCCAGACGATGCGCGGGCAGATCGTGCACGTCGACGGCGTCGAGGTCGCGCGCCTGGAGCTCCACCTGCCCCCGGACGTGCCCTACGGCTTCACGTCCCTGCCCCAGTACACGACCGAGCGCCTCCTCGCCGAGGAGCTGCACCGCCACGGCGGTGTCGTCGAGCGCGGGGCCTCGCTGGTCGGCTTCTCCCAGGACGCCGACGGGGTGACGGCGCAGATCCGCACCTCCGCGGGGGAGGAGACCGTGCGGGCGTCCTACCTCGTCGGGGCCGACGGCGCCCACAGCGTGGTGCGCAAGGGACTCGGGCTCGCCTTCGAGGGCGACGCGTTCGCCGAGGAGTACATGCTCGGCGACGTCGTGCTCGACTGGTCGCTGCCGCCCGGCTACGGCGTCCGCCTCACCCGGAAGGTCCCCGGCGCGCCGGACGACATCCTCGTCGCCATCCCGCTCCCGGAGCACGGGCGCTACCGCATCTCGATGCTCGCCCCGCCGGAGCTCAGCACCCGCCCGGCGGCGGCCCCGGCCGGCGGCGCGCCCGCCGACGACGTCGTCCACGGGCTGGAGTCCGGCCACGCCCCCGAGCTGCACCATCTCCAGGCCGTCGTCGACCGCCTCGCCCCGGAGCCGACGACCGTCTCCGACCTGCGCTGGTCGTCGGTGTTCCGCATCAGCCACCGGCTCGCCGACCGCTACGGCGTCGGGCGCGTGTTCATCGCGGGCGACGCCGCGCACATCCACCCGCCCACCGGCGGGCAGGGCATGAACACCGGCATCCAGGACGCCCTCAACCTCGCGTGGAAGCTCGCGCTCGTCGTCGGCGGCGTCGCGGAGCCCGCCCTGCTGGAGAGCTACCACCTCGAGCGCCACCCGGTGGGCGAGGAGGTCGTCGGGCGCACGGTGCGCCAGGCGCGGCAGGGCTTCGACGCCGACGATCCGGCGACGATGATGCGGCGCGAGGCACAGCTGCTGGTGAGCTACCCGGTCAGCCCGATCGTCGGGGCCGCGGGCGCCGCCCTCGGGGTGCTCCCCGGCGAGCGGGCGCCCGACGCCCGCGGCCTGCGCCGCCCCACGGTCACCGACCCGCTGCGTCTGCACGCCGTGCTCGCCGCGACGGAGTTCGCGCTGCTCGCGTACGTCGACGACCTCGACCAGCTCGCGGAGGTCGCCGCCGCGCGGGCGGTCGCGGCCGCGAGCGCCCTGCCGGTGCGCGTGCACGTGGTCGGCGGCCCGGACCTCGGGCCTGCGCTGGACGCCGCCGGCGAGCCCTACCTGCTCGACGGCGCCGGGGACCTCGCGGCGACGTACGGCGTGCGGGGCGGCGACGCGGTGCTCGTCCGCCCCGACGGCTACGTCGGCTGGACCGCGCGCCCGCTCACGGCCGAGGCGCTCGCCCTCCACCTCGCCACCCTCACCCGGGCCCCCGAGGGCGCCGCGGCCGGCGCGGCGCCCTCGGCTCAGGTCCCGCAGTAGGTCACGTACGCCGCGGAGCCGGCCGGGTCGGGGGCCGCGTAGGCCTCCTGGCCCGGCTGCTCGGTGAACGGGTCGGCGAGCACCGCGACCAGCCGGTGGAACGGCGCGAGGTCGCCGTCGACGGCCGCGGTGAGCGCGGCCTCGACCTGGTGGTTGCGGGGGATGTAGACCGGGTTGACGCGGTCCATGGCGTCGGCGATCTCCGCGGCGGGCCGCGTGTCGCCCGCCAGCGCGGCGTGCCAGCGCTCCAGCCACGCGTCGACGGCCTCCCGGTCGATCACGAGGTCGCGCACCGGGGCGTCGTCCCCGCGGGCGGCCGACGACAGCGCCCGGAAGAACCGCGTGTGGTCGGGGTGCTGGTCGGCCATCAGCGTGACCAGGTCCTCGACCAGCTCCGGGTGCTCGTCGGTGAGCCCCAGCTTGGCGTGCAGACCGGCCGACCGATGCTGCGTGTAGCGCTCACCGAACGCCGAGACGGCGTCCGTGGCGAGCTGCACCGCGGTGTCGGCGTCGTCGTCGATCAGCGACAGCAGGCTCTCGGCGAACCGCGCCAGGTTCCACTGCGCGACCGCGGGCTGGCGTCCGTACGCGTAGCGCCCGCCGTGGTCGATGGAGCTGTACACCGTGGCGGGGTCGTAGGCGTCCATGAAGGCGCAGGGCCCGTAGTCGATGGTCTCGCCGGAGATCGTCATGTTGTCGGTGTTCATGACGCCGTGCACGAACCCGACGTCCATCCACTGCGCGATCAGCGACGCCTGGGCCTCGACGACGGCCTCGAGCAGCGCCAGCGCCGGGCGCTCGGCCTGCGCCGCCGCCGGGTGGTGGCGGGTGATCGCGTGGTCGGTGAGGCGGCGCAGGAGGTCGGCGTCGCCGGTGGCCGCGGCGTACTGGAACGAGCCCACCCGCAGGTGGCTCGACGCGATCCGCGCCAGCACCGCGCCGGGCTGCGTCGTCTCGCGGGTCACGGTCTCGCCGGTGGTGACGACGGCGAGCGCTCGCGTCGTCGGGACGCCCAGCGCGTGCATGGCCTCGCCGATCACGTACTCGCGCAGCATGGGCGCGAGCGGCGCCCGGCCGTCCCCGCCGCGGGCGAACGGTGTGCGGCCCGAGCCCTTGAGGTGCAGGTCGCGTCGCCGCCCCGTGGTGTCGGTGAGCTCGCCGAGCAGCAGCGCCCGGCCGTCACCGAGGCGCGGGGAGTAGTTGCCGAACTGGTGGCCGGCGTAGGCCTGCGCCACCGGCGTCGCGCCGGCGGGCACGGCCGCGCCGGCGAGCACGGCGACGCCCTCGGGGCTGCGCAGCGCCTCGGCGTCGAGCCCGAGCTGGCCGGCGAGCTCCTCGTTGAGCGCGACGAGCTCCGGCGACGGCGAGGGCGCGGCCTGCCATGCCTGGTAGAGGCCACCGAGGTCGCGGACGAACCAGTCGTCGAGAGCGAACAGCGGCCGGGTGTCGGCGACGGTCATGGATCCGAGGTTAACCACGTCGGCTGATCGTCACGCCGGATCAGCGTCGTGATCCGTACGAGCGACGGCGCCGTGGGCGTCGAGCCGAAGCCGAAGTGCACGGGCGGGCGCACCGGGCCGAGCGCGCCCTGGTCGCGGCCCTCGAACGTCACGGCGGCGTCGAGGACGCGGTGCAGGTCGCGGGCGCCGTAGTACTCGGTGCGCCCGCCGCCGGCGGTGCCAACTGTGCGGACGCCGGGCAGCACCCGGCGCGCGATCGCGTCGAGGGCGGCGATCCAGCGCGGCGCCGCGGCCAGCCGCGACGGCACGGCGCGCAGCAGCCACCCGAGCGCCGGGCGCCCGCCGACCCGCAGCGTCACCTCCAGGTCGTCGGTGACGACCCGGTGACAGTCCCCGAACTCCTCGTGGCTCACCGCCCCGAGGCGCGTCTCGTCGAACGTGTACGTCGCTCCCACGAACTCCGCGACCCGCTCGTCGGGCGCCAGGAGGATCCGGTGGCGGTCGGGACGCTCGACCATGACGTCGGTGAACGCCCCGAGCGGCGACGTCGGCCAGTGCCCGATCACCACACGCAGCCCGGCCGCCGTGCCGAGGCCGGCGATCCATCCGTCGAAGCGCTCCACGTCCCGGGCCTACCCGATCTGCGGCGACCCACGGGGTCCTCAGCTCACCGCGGCAACCCGACCTGGTCGCCCGCCCAGCGCCCGAGCACCGAGAACGCGGCCTGGTGCCCGAGCGAGCCGTCCGGGCCCGTGTCGAAGGCGTGGTCGGCGAACGGGACGTCGACGCGCTCGACGAGGACCCCGGCGTCCCGCGCGGCGTCGACGAAACCGTCGGCGCCGGACGGCGGGACGAGCCGGTCGCGCGCCGGCACGATCACCAGGGTCGGCGGGGCCGCGCCCGGGACGGCCGCGAGGGCGTCGGCGGCGGCGACCGCCCGGTAGCGCTCGGGCACCTGCTCGGGGGTGCCGCCGGTGTAGGCGACGGCGAACTCCTGCGCGCCCCGGCCGTTCCGGTAGGTGTCGCCGAGGTTCACCGCCGGATAGAGGGTGGCGATCGCGCGCGGGACCGGCACCGGCACCGGCGACGCGCACGCCGCGGTCTGCGTGCCGGCGGCCGCGCCGTAGCCCACCGAGAGGGCGAGCTGGCCGCCCGCCGAATCGCCGCCGATCACGAGCCGGCGGGCGTCGCCACCCTGCTCCGCGGCCTGCTCGGCGACGCGGGAGAGCGCGCAGGCGACCTGGGGGCCCGCGACGTCCCACGTCGGGCGCCCCGGGCGGGTGAGCGTGTACTCCACGGAGACGACGAGCCAGCCCTCGTCGGCGAGACGCCGGAGGTCCGGGGTCCGGTCCAGCTCGGAGCCGGTGCGCCACCCGCCGCCGTGCACCCAGACGAAGACGGGCGCCAGGGCTGTCGTGCCCGGCCGCAGGACCGACAGGTGCAGGTCCTCGCCCTCGGGGGTCGTCAGGTAGATCGGGTGCGCGTCGGGCTGGGCGGCGGGCGGGCCCGGCAGGGCGACGGCACGCACGGGGTCGACGCTCCCGCCGCCGCCGAGCGTCGCCGCCACCACGGCGCCGACGGCCCCGGCGAGCGCCAGGGTCGCGACGGTGGCGACGGCGGCCACGACCGCGGTCGGGACCGTCCGCCGTGTCCCGCGCAGCAGCCACGCCCCGGCCGTCACGACGAGGCCGAGGAGCAGCAGCGGCGGCCCCCACACGACCACCACCACCGGCGAGCCCTGCGCGCCGAGCAGCGACGACCCGGGGACGAGCGCGGTCAGCGCCGCCACGGCGAGGAACACCGCCGCCACGGCGAGGACGACCAGCGTGACGACGCCGAGCGGCCCCGATCGGCGCGGCCCGGCCGGCCCCACGTCCCGGTCCGTCACGTCGGACAGCGAAGCACGCCCGCCGTCCCACCCGTCGGTCACGGTCGGGTGAGAGCTACCCGTGCGCCGCCGCGCCGGGCGGGTGGAAGATCGGGCCATGGCTCACACCGTCGCCGACCAGCTCATCGAGGTCCTGATCCAGTCGGGAGTCCGGAGGATCTACGGGCTCGTCGGCGACAGCCTCAACCCGATCGTCGACGCCGTGCGGCGCTCGGGCGGCGCGGCCGAGGGCGGGATCGACTGGATCCACGTGCACAACGAGGAGGCCGGGGCGCTCGCCGCGGCCGCGGAGGCCCAGCTCACCGGCACGCTCGCCGTCTGCGCGGGGAGCTGCGGGCCCGGCAACACGCACATGATCCAGGGCCTCTACGACGCCCACCGCTCCGGCGCCCCGGTGCTCGCGATCGCCTCGCACATCCCGTCGGTCCAGATCGGCACGACCTACTTCCAGGAGACCCACCCGACCTCGTTGTTCGCCGAGTGCTCCTCGTGGGTCGAGCTGGTCTCCCGCCCGCAGCAGCTGCCGCGCCTGCAGCGCATCGCGATGCAGACCGCGCTGGCCGACCGCGGGGTCTCGGTGCTGGTGATCCCCGGCGACATCACCGCCGAGGCGGCGGCGCACCCCACCGGCCAGGGCGACCTCGTGGCGCCGTCCGCGGTCGTGACGCCGGCTGCCGACCGTGTCGAGGCCCTGGCGGAGCGGGTGAACCGCGCGTCGTCGGTGACGCTGTTCGTCGGCGCCGGAATGCGGGAGGCCCGCGACGAGGTCCTCGCGCTCGCCGAGAAGGTCAAGGCGCCGGTGGGTCACTCCCTCGGCGGTAAGGAGTGGATCCAGTACGACAACCCCTACGACGTGGGGATGAGCGGGCTCCTGGGCTACGGCGCCTGCTTCGAGGCCAGCCACGAGGCCGACCTGCTCGTGCTGCTCGGCACCGACTTCCCCTACGACGGGTTCCTGCCGCAGGCGCACACCGTGCAGGTCGACCGCGACGCGCGGCACCTCGGACGGCGCACGGTGCTCGACCTCGGCGTCGAGGGCGACGTCGGCGCCACGCTGCGCGCGCTGCTGCCGCTGCTCGACGAGAAGACCGACCGCACGTTCCTCGACCGGATGCTGCGCCACCACGCCGACGCGCTCGAGCACGTCGTCGACGCCTACACGCAGCGCGTCGAGGACCACCGGCCGGTGCACCCCGAGTACGTCGCCTCGGTGCTCGACGAGGAGCTGACCGGCGACGCCGTCGTCACCGTCGACACCGGCATGTGCAACGTCTGGGCCGCCCGCTACATCACGCCCACCGGCCGCCGGCGGATCCTCGGCTCCTTCCGGCACGGGACGATGGCCAACGCGCTGCCGCACGCGATCGGCGCGGCGATCTCCCAGCCCGGCCGCCAGGTCGTCTCCATGTCCGGCGACGGTGGGCTGACGATGCTGATGGGCGAGCTGCTCACCACCGTCGAGCAGGACCTCGACCTCACCGTCGTCGCGTTCAACAACGGCGCGCTCGGCATGATCCGCCTGGAGATGATGGTCGCCGGCTTCCCGTCGTTCCAGACCGACCACGGGCCCGCGGACCTCGGGGCGATCGCCGCGGCGGCCGGGCTGCACGCCGTCACGGTCACCGACCCGCACGAGCTGCGCGGTGCCCTGCGCGCGGCCCTCGACCACCGCGGCCCGTCGCTGGTCGACGTGCGCACCGACCCGAACGCCCTGTCGATCCCCCCGCACGTCACCGCGGAGCAGGTGCGCGGCTTCGCCCTCGCCGGCATGCGGACCGTGCTCGCCGGCGGAGTCGGGAAGATGGTCGACCTCGCCCGGTCCAACCTGCGCTCGATCCCGCGGCACCCGCTGCGTTAGTCGTCGGCGGCCCGGTCGCTCGGTGCGTGCACGCGGGTGGCCCGCTTGCGGCCGCGCAGCCGCAGGACGTCGACCTCGGTCCACCGGCCGGCCTCGCCCGCGCCGGCCCGGCCGATCGCCGCGTCGGAGGCGGCGACGAGACCCCGCAGGCCCTTCGCGACGTCGCACAGGCGCGCGGCCTCGTTCACCGGGTCGCCGATCACGGTGTACTCGTAGCGGCGGGCGTCGCCGATGTTGCCCGCCAGCGTCGGGCCCGCGGAGACGGCGATGCCCGCGGTCGCGGGGGCGTCGCGCGCGTCGAGGCGCTCGGCGAGGGCCCGGGCGGCCGCGAGCGCGCACCCGGCCGCGTCCTCCAGGTCGTCGGGCGCCCCGAACACCGCCAGCGCCGCATCGCCCTCGAACTTGTTGATCCACCCACGGTGGCTCTCGACGACGTCGACCACCTCGGCGAAGAAGGCGTTGAGCACCGCGACGACCTCGTGGGGCGGGTGCTCGAACGCCATCTCGGTGGACCCGACGAGGTCGACGAACATCACCGCGACCTCGCGCACCTCGCCGCCGAGCTCGATCTCGCCCGCGAGCGCGGTGCGCGCGACCCCTTCGCCGACCTGGCGACCGAACAGCTCGCGGATGCGGTCGCGCTCGCGCAGCCCCGTCGCCATCTCGTTGAACCCGGCCTGCAGCATCCCCAGCTCCGAGGCGTCCGAGATCTGCACCAGGGTCTCGAGCTCACCGTCCTGCACCCGCCGCAGCGCCCGCCGGACGTCCATGACGGGCCCGGCGATCGACGTCGACGTCAGCGCCGCGAGCAGGAACCCGACCGCCAGCGCGACCGCGGCCAGCACCAGCACGACGATCCCGAGCCGCGTCACCGTGTAGTAGTCCCGGAACACCAGCGACGCCGCGGCGGCGAGGGCGATGCCGAGCAGCGGGACACCGGTCCCGAGCGTCCAGGCGCTCAGCGATCGGGCCACCACGCCGGGCACGAGGCCGAGCCGGTCGGGCGGGTCCTCGGCGAGCACCCGCGCCACCTCGCCGCGCAGGGCGAGCTCGCTGAGGCGGTAGGCGACGGCGACCGTCGCGACGCCGCCGAGGGCGACGACGCACGCCACGGTGAGGGCGACGGTCAGCGAGGACAACGCGTTGATCGTCGCGAAGAGCGGCACGGCGACGATCCACGGGACGGCCTGGACGACGGTGATGCGCAGCGGCGCCGCGAGCACCGCGCTGCGCGCCTGCCGGCCGTGCGCCCGCCAGGCGTCGTCGCCGGCGTCCGGGTCCGGCTGCGGGGGCACGTGCACCCACAGGAAGCCCCAGATGAGGCCGACGACGACGGCGAACGCGAGGTAGAAGCCGAACGCCCAGAGGTTGCGGTCGAGGGTGGTCTCGAGGTCGGGCACCAGGTTCTGGGTCGGGAGGAGCCACCCGGCCACCGCGAGCACGATCGCCGCGCCGACGACGTTCGAGAGCACCACGAGGGCGCCGACGAGCGCCTTCGTCGCCGGCCGGAAGTCGCGGTGCACGGTCCCGCGCTCCGGGGGGTCGTCCATGCGCCCGACCCTATATAGCAGGTACCGATGG
Source organism: Actinomycetospora sp. NBC_00405 (assembly GCF_036044095.1). Taxonomy (NCBI): domain Bacteria; kingdom Bacillati; phylum Actinomycetota; class Actinomycetes; order Pseudonocardiales; family Pseudonocardiaceae; genus Actinomycetospora; species Actinomycetospora sp. NBC_00405. Next base: position 2,846,660 of record NZ_CP107938.1, on the reverse strand, counting down.
TACCGCGACGGTCAGCCCGTGGCGTCCGCCACCACGGCCCGCCCGCCCTCGAGACGGGCCACGGGAATGCGGAACGGGGAGCAGGACACGTAGTCCAGCCCCGCCCGGTGGAAGAAGTGCACCGAGTCCGGGTCGCCGCCGTGCTCGCCGCAGATGCCGAGCTTGAGGCCGGGACGCACCTCGCGGCCGCGCCATGACGCGATCTCGACGAGCTCGCCGACGCCCTCGACGTCGAGCGACTCGAACGGGGAGACCCCGAAGATGCCCGACTCGAGGTAGTCGGAGAAGAACGAGCTCTCGACGTCGTCGCGGGAGAAGCCCCAGGTGGTCTGGGTGAGGTCGTTGGTGCCGAAGGAGAAGAACTCGGCGACCTCGGCGATCTGCGCCGCCACGAGCGCGGCGCGCGGCAGCTCGATCATCGTCCCCACCTGGTGGGGGACCGGCGCCCCGTCGACGTGGGACTCCGGCTCGGCCACCACCTCGGCGATCTCGGCGGCGACGGCCTGCAGCTCCTGCACGGTCCCGACCAGCGGCACCATGATCTCGGGCAGCACCTCGACGCCGTCGGCGGCGAGCGCGGCCGCGGCACGGGTGATCGCGCGGACCTGCATGGCGAACAGCCCCGGCACCGCGATCCCGAGCCGCACACCGCGCAGCCCGAGCATGGGGTTCTGCTCGTGGAGCCGGCGCACCGACGCGAGCAGCTCCTCCTTCTCGGTGGTGAGCTCGCCGCGCTCGCGGTCGAGGGCGACCTCGACGGACAGCTCGGTGAGGTCGGGCAGGAACTCGTGCAGCGGCGGGTCGAGCAGCCGGATGGTCACCGGCAGGCCCTCCATCGCCCGGTAGATCGCGGTGAAGTCCTCGATCTGCAGCGGCAGCAGGGCCGCGAGGGCCTCCTCGCGCTGGTCGCGGGTCTCGGCGAGCACGAGCGTCTCCACCAGCTCCCGGCGCTCGCCCAGGAACATGTGCTCGGTGCGGCAGAGCCCGACGCCCTCGGCGCCGAAGGTCCGGGCGGTGGCGCAGTCCTCCCCGGTGTCGGCGTTGACGCGCACGCGCAGGCGCCGCAGGGAGTCGGCGTGGCGCATGATCCGGTCGACGGCCGCGACGAGGTCGTCGTTCTCGGCGAGCCCCGTGGACCCCTCGAAGTAGGCCATGACGGGGCTCGCGACGACGGGCACCTCGCCGAGGTAGACCTCGCCGTTCGTGCCGTCGATCGAGAGCACGTCGCCCTCGACGACCTCGCGCCCGTCCGGCAGCGTGATCTTCTTCGCGTGGACGTCGACCTCGAGCTCCTCGGCGCCGCACACCGCGGTCTTGCCCATGCCGCGCGCGACGACGGCCGCATGCGACGTCCGCCCGCCCCGGCTGGTGAGCACGCCCTGGGCGGCGATCATGCCGTCGAGGTCGTCGGGGGTCGTCTCGCGACGGACCAGGATGACCTTCTCGCCGGCCTTCGCCCGCCGGACCGCCGTGGCGGAGTCGAACACGGCGGCCCCGCCCGCGGCGCCCGGCGAGGCGTTCATGCCGGTGGTCAGCAGCTCCTTGGTCGCGTCGCGGTCGAAGCGGGGGAACATCAGGTTCGCCAGCTGCGCGCCGCTGACACGGTCGAGGGCCTCGTCCATGCCGATGAGGCCCTCGTCGACGAGCTGGCAGGCGACGGTGAACGCCGCCGCGGCGGTGCGCTTGCCGACCCGGGTCTGGAGCATCCAGAGCTTCCCGCGCTCGATCGTGAACTCGATGTCGCACAGGTCGCGGTAGTGGTTCTCCAGCGTCGTCATGATCTCCATGAGCTGGTCGTACGACGCCTTGTCGATCCGCTCCAGCTCGGTGAGCGCCAGGGTGTTGCGGATGCCCGCGACGACGTCCTCGCCCTGCGCGTTCTGGAGGTAGTCGCCGTACACGCCGCGCGCGCCGGACGCGGGGTCGCGGGTGAAGGCCACGCCGGTGCCGGAGTCCATCCCGAGGTTGCCGAACACCATCGAGCACACGCTGACTGCGGTGCCGAGGTCGGCGGGGATGCGCTCCTGGCGGCGGTAGACGTTGGCGCGGGGGGAGTTCCAGGAGTCGAAGACGGCGCGGACGGCGAGGTCGAGCTGCTCGCGCGGATCCTGCGGGAAGTCCCGGCCGGCGTGCTCGCGGGTGAGGCCCTTGAACGCGTCGACGAGCGCGCGCAGGTCGTCGGCGTCGAGGTCGAGGTCGTTCGTGGTGCCCTTGGCCTTCTTGGCCTGCTCGAGCGCCTCGGCGAAGTGCTCGCCCTCGATGTCCAGCACCGTCGCGCCGAACATCTGCACGAGGCGGCGGTAGGAGTCCCAGGCGAAGCGCGCGTCGCCGGACTGGGCGGAGAGGCCCTCGACCGACGCGTCGTTGAGGCCGACGTTGAGGACGGTCTCCATCATCCCGGGCATCGAGAACTTGGCGCCGGAGCGGACCGACACCAGCAGCGGGTCGTCGGCCTGGCCGAGCTGCTTGCCCATCGTCTTCTCGAGCGCGACGAGGTGCTCGGTGACCTCGTCGGCGAGGCCGGCGGGCTCGTGGCCGTCGACGAGGTAGGCCCGGCAGGCCTCGGTGGTGATGGTGAACCCGGGCGGCACCGGCAGACCGAGGTTCGTCATCTCGGCGAGGTTCGCGCCCTTCCCTCCGAGCAGGTCCTTCTGGTCCTTGTTGCCCTCGCCGAACGAGTACACGAGCTTGGTCATGCTGCCTCCGGGGCACGGGCGACGATCATGGCGCAAACGATCACGGACGGGCCGGCGCGCACGCCGACCCCGTCACTGTGACCGAGGGGCCGCACGGCGGCCAGACCTGACCACGCAGATGATGCTCATCGCGCCCCGATTCTTGATTCGTTCCAGAATAGGCGCGACACTGCGGCCCGTGTCCGCGCCGACCGCACCCCCGCCCGGGGCGACCGCGACGGCCCGTCCCACCACCTCGAGCACCGCACCGACCACCGCTGACCACCCAGTGACCCGGAGGACTTCCTCGTGTCAGAACACGTGACCCGCGAGACCGAGATGAACACGGAGGACGCCGGGGGCTGCCCCGTCCACGCCGGTCGTCTCTCGCACCCGACCGAGGGCGGCGGCAACGTCGACTGGTGGCCGAACCAGCTCAACCTCCGCGTCCTGCGCTCGCACACGTCCGTCTCCAACCCGATGGACCCCGACTTCGACTACGCGGAGGAGTTCGCGACCGTCGACCTCGACGCGCTCGCGGCCGACGTCGACGAGGTCCTGACGACGAGCCAGGACTGGTGGCCTGCCGACTTCGGCCACTACGGCGGCTTCATGATCCGTCTGGCCTGGCACTCGGCCGGCACCTACCGCCTGGCCGACGGCCGCGGCGGCGCCGGCATGGGGATGCAGCGCTTCGCCCCGCTGAACAGCTGGCCGGACAACGGCAACCTGGACAAGGCCCGCCGTCTGCTCTGGCCGGTCAAGCAGAAGTGGGGCAAGAAGGTCTCCTGGGCCGACCTCCTGATCCTCGCGGGCAACCGGTCCCTGGACACGATGGGCCTGCCGACCTTCGGCTTCGCCGGCGGTCGCCCGGACGTCTTCGAGCCCGACAACGAGACCTACTGGGGCCCGGAGAACTACTGGCTCGGCGGCGACCAGCGCTACACCGGCGACCGCCAGCTCGAGAAGCCCCTCGGGGCCTCGCAGATGGGCCTGATCTACGTCAACCCGGAGGGCCCGGACGGCAACCCCGACCCGCTGGCCGCGGCGCGCGACATCCGCGAGACCTTCGGCCGGATGGCGATGAACGACGAGGAGACCGTCGCCCTCATCGCCGGTGGCCACACCTTCGGCAAGACCCACGGCGCGGCCGACCCCGAGCAGTACGTCGGCCCCGAGCCCGAGGGCGCCTCCATCGAGGAGGGCGGCCTGGGCTGGAAGCAGAGCTTCGGCAAGGGCAAGGGCCGCGACACGATCACCTCCGGCCTGGAGGTCACCTGGACCTCCACGCCGGTGCAGTGGAGCAACGGGTACTTCGACAACCTGTTCGGCTACGAGTGGGAGCTCCACAAGTCGCCGGCCGGCGCGTGGCAGTACCGCCCGGTCGACGGCGGCGGCGCGAACACCGTGCCCGACCCGGAGACCGGCGAGCTCACCCGCCAGCCCACGATGCTCGTCACCGATCTCTCGCTGAAGGTCGACCCGATCTACGGTGAGATCTCGAAGCGGTTCCACGAGAACCCCGACGCGTTCGCCGACGCGTTCGCGCGTGCCTGGTTCAAGCTGACCCACCGCGACATGGGTCCGATCCAGCGCTACGTCGGCCCCTGGGTGCCGGACGAGACGCTGATCTGGCAGGACCCGGTGCCCGCGCACGAGGGCCCGCTCGTCGGCTCCACCGAGATCGCGGAGCTGAAGAAGCAGATCCTCGACACCGACCTGACCGTCTCCCAGCTCGTCAAGGCGGCCTGGGCGTCGGCGTCGACGTTCCGGATCGGCGACAAGCGTGGCGGCGCCAACGGTGCGCGCGTGCGTCTCGACCCGCAGATCGACTGGGAGGTCAACGACCCGCAGGAGCTGCGCCGCACGCTGTCGGCCCTCGAGGGCGTCCAGTCGTCGTTCAACGCCTCCGGCACGCAGGTCTCGCTCGCCGACCTCATCGTCCTCGGCGGCTGCGCCGCGGTGGAGAAGGCGGCGCGCGACGCCGGGTTCGACGTGTCGGTCCCGTTCACCCCGGGCCGCACCGACGCCTCCCTGGAGTGGACCGACGTCGACTCGTTCACTCACCTCGAGCCGAACGCCGACGGGTTCCGCAACTACCTCGGCAAGGGCCACCAGCTCCCCGCCGAGTACCTGCTGGTGGACCGCGCGAACCTGCTCAACCTCTCGGCCCCCGAGATGACCGTGCTCGTCGGCGGTCTGCGGGTGCTGGGCGCGAACACCGCCGGTGCGTCGCACGGGGTGCTCACCGAGCGGGTCGGGCAGCTCACGAACGACTTCTTCACCAACCTGCTCGACATGAACACCACCTGGGCGAAGGTCGCCGAGGAGGAGGGGCTCTACGAGGCCCGCGGCACCGACGGTGAGATCCACTGGACCGGCACCCGCAACGACCTCGTGTTCAGCTCGAACTCCGAGCTGCGCGCCCTCGCGGAGATCTACGCCGAGAACGGGTCGGAGGAGAAGTTCGTCCGTGACTTCGTCGCCGCCTGGGACAAGGTCATGATGCTGGACCGCTACGACGTCAAGTAGCTCGCACGGAACGAGGGACGCCCCGGCTGCGCACGTCGCAGCCGGGGCGTCCCTCGTTCGTGGTGCGCTACTCCTGCGTCGGGAGCCACGCCCCGTGCAGCCCGAGCGGGACGCGCAAAGGGATGCGGACGCGGGCCACCGGCCCGGAGCCCGGGTCGGCGCCCGGGAGGACCACGAACCAGCTCGACCGGTCGGTGCGGTCGGTCGCGAACGTGACCCACCAGCCGTGCGTGGCGTCGTCATCGCCGGGCCGCGGGACGAAGCACGGCTCGCCGACCGACAGGTCGCCGGCGTCCCACGTGACGCTGCGGCCGGCCGCGGTGTCGACCCACAGCACCGCGTCGAACTCACCGCTCGCGAGCTCGTGGTGCCCGGTCTTCGTGCCGAGCGCGACGACGTCGTGCCGCTGCCCGAGCCGACGGTCGTCGACGCGCGGGAACTCCATGCCGTGCGGTTCGGTGAGGAACGTCCTGGTGATCGATCCGCGCACCGGGTCGATCTCCGCGCGGGCGAGGCCGCCGACGACCGGGCCCGTGTCCGGGGACAGGCCGCCCGGCCGGGACCACTCGACGAAGTCCAGGACGACGCCGCCGTCGTCCCTGTCGTAGGCGTTGGCGCTGTGCCACGACCAGAACGCGTCGGTGTGGGCCCAGCGCACCGGTCCGCCGTCGCGGGGGATCAGCGCGATCCGCGTGCCGTCGTCGGGCCGCCAGGACAGCAGCGACCCGCCGCGCATCGCCGCCGCCACGTCGAAGTACATCGGGCCGAGCACGAGCACGACGAAGCGCTCGGTGAGCGCCATGTCGTGGATCATCACCGGGACGTCGACGTCGGGCACCGCCGTCGGCGTGCGCCGCGCGCTGCCGTCGGGTCCGAGCACCGACCACGTGAGGTACGGCGCCTCGAGCCCGTAGCAGAACACCACCATCTCGCCGGTGCGCGGATCGACCTTCGGGTGGGCGCAGATGCCCGCGGGCAGCGAACCGCCGAAGGTCTCCCGCCCCCGCGTCGCGAGCTCCGGGGTCAGCGCGTAGGGCGGCGCCGACTCCGCGAGCGCGAGCAGCTTCCCGCCGTGGCGCACGACGTTGATGTCGGGCAGGTCCTTCACGGCCCCGGCGAGCGCCGGGCCGACCTCCTCCGCGCTCGGCGTGTAGCCCGTCATCAGGCCGCCCCACAGCGCGCGGCCGGCGGCGATCTCGGTGTCGAGCATCGGGGTGTGCACGAAGCGGTTGGCGTACCGGGCCTTCCCGCCCGACACCCGGAGCCCGTGCACCATGCCGTCGCCCTCGAGCGGGAACACGTAGGACCCGAGGGGCGTGAAGCGCGGGTTGGGGCCGTTGCGCAGGTACATCCCGTCCATCTCGGACGGGAGCTCGCCGACGACCTCGAGGTCGCCGGCGTCGATCTCGTCGATCACCGGCTCGAACAGGCCGGAGAGGTGCGGGTCGTGCGCGGCGTCGACGGGAGGCGGTGCGCCCGGTGATGGGGCACTCGGCACGGTGGCGGTCATCGCGCGTGCCTCAGGCCGGCTGGGCGGGCGGGGCGGATGCCTCGTGGGCGCCCTGCGGCTGGTCCCGGCCGGTGACGTGGTCGGGGTACCAGCTCGTGAACTTCACCGCGGCGACGATCGCGACGATCGGCACCACCCAATTGAAGACGTCCGAGGTCGCACCGAGGTAGGCGACGGCCGCGTCACAGAGCGCGTTGACGACGAACACCAGGCCCCACACCGCGGTGATCACGCGGTTGATCTGCTTGAAGGTCGGGCTGTCCCAGTACTCGCGCGGCGTCTGCTGCCGTGCGTAGTACTCGGTGAACGGCCGGCCCACGGCCAGCGACCCGAGGGCCACGAGCGCGATCACGATGCTCGAGAGCAGCTGGGCGCGGTCCTCGATCGGCTGCAGGGTCGCGCGGTCCAGCACCAGCGCGAGCACCACCAGCACGCTGAAGAAGAGGAGGCCCGCGGCGTCGAGGACGCTGATCGAGCGGGTGCTGCGCCAGCTGGGCACCGAGAGGATCAGCGAGCAGAGCAGCGCCGCGAGGGCCGCCCACATCCAGGTGCTGGGCCCGGCGACCACGCTGAAGACGATCCAGGGGACGAACCCGAGGAAGATGGCGGCTTTTTGCACGACGAGGCCTCCTTGACGACAATGACTGTGCGTCATCGTGAGACAGGCAGACGGAGGACTCAAGAGTTCCGACCCGGAGATCCTCTCTCGATGGGTAACGATCTCGTCGAGTCTGTTGGCCCGAATGGGTGATCGCACTCCGCGGTTCGTCGACGCTCTCGTCGCACCGGGCTGAGGCCTTCCCTTCCGACGCGATTCCTACGGGGCGCGACGCGCGGTCACTCCTCGGTGCGCTTCGTTAGCCACATTGGGCAAAGTGATGCTTGCGCTTGACACTCAGCGCTACAAGCCACACTGTGTTGTTTGTCAAGCAAGAGAAGACACCCCGCACGTCTGCGTGCTGACACCGGTCAGCGACGAGAGAAGCCGATGTGAAGTACCGACCGATACTGACCACCTTCGCGGTGGCCGGACTGATATGCGGCGGCGCCGTCGGCACCGCCGTGGCCGCCGACCCCGCGCCCTCCGTCTTGGTGGCTCCACCCGCCCTGGTGGCCCAGTCCGCGGGCACGCCCGGGCTGGACCCCTTCGCACCCCCCGCGGCGGGCGGGCTCGACCCCGTCCTGCCGGCCGCCTCCGTCGGCGCCGTCTCGGGCGCCACTCCCGGCCTCTACGGCGGCACTCGCGACAACGCCTGCGACAGCGCCTCGATGGCCTCGTTCCTGCAGGCCAACCCGGACCGCGGCAACGCCTTCGCCGCCGCCCAGCAGATCGCGCCCGCCGACATCGGGGGCTACCTCGACGCGCTGACGCCGGTCACGCTCCGCGCGGACACGGCCGTGACGAACAACGGGTTCGCCAACGGCAGTGCCACCCCGTTCCAGGCCGTTCTCCAGGCCGGGACCGCGGTCATGGTCGACGAGTTCGGCGTGCCCCAGGTCCGCTGTGCGTGCGGGAACCCCCTCGAAGGGTCGGTGCAGAACGGGCCGGCCGGCCTCACGGGCGACACCTGGGAGGGCCTCTCCTCCGACGACGTCGACTCGATCAGCGCGTCGGATCACCGGATCGAAGAGTTCGCCCTGGTGACGGCCACGAACGAGACGATGACGCGACCCACCGGGAGCCACGGTGACCGGGACTACGTGACACCGGGTGGCAGCACGACCGGGACCACTGCTGGTGGGACGACGGCTGGCGGCACGACGGCTGGCGGCACCACGGCTGGCGGCACGACGGCTGGCGGGACGACGGCTGGCGGCACCACGGCTGGCGGCACGACGGCTGGCGGCACCACGGCTGGCGGCACGACCGCTGGTGGGACGACCGCTGGTGGGACGACCGCTGGTGGGACGACCGCTGGTGGGACGACGGCTGGTGGGACGACCGCTGGTGGGACGACCGCTGGTGGGACGACCGCTGGTGGGACGACGGCTGGTGGGACGACCGCTGGTGGGACGACCGCTGGTGGGACGACCGCGGGTGGCACGACCGCGGGTGGGACGACCGCGGGTGGGACGACCGCTGGTGGCACGACCGCTGGTGGCACGACCGCTGGCGGGACCACTGCCGGTGGCACGACTGCTGGTGGCACGACTGCCGGTGGCACGACTGCCGGTGGCACGACCGCTGGCGGGACCACTGCCGGTGGCACGACTGCCGGTGGGACGACCGCGGGTGGCACGACCGCGGGTGGCACGACCGCTGGCGGGACGACCGCGGGTGGCACGACCGCTGGTGGCACGACTGCCGGCGGGACCACTGCTGGTGGCACGACGGCTGGCGGCACGACCGCTGGCGGGACCACTGCTGGTGGCACGACTGCCGGCACCACTGCTGGCGGGACCACTGCTGGTGGGACGACTGCTGGTGGGACGACCGCTGGCGGTACGACGGCTGGTGGCACGACGGCTGGCGGCACGACCGCTGGCGGTACGACCGCCGGTGGCACGACCGGGACGACCGCCTCGACCGGCACGACGGCCACCACGGCCGGCGGCACGACCGGCACGACCGCCTCGACCGGCACGACGGCCACAACTGCCGGTGGCACGACCGCCGGCGGCACGACAGCCTCGACAGGCACGACGGCCACCACGGCCGGCGGCACGACCGGTACGACCGCCTCGACCGGCACGACAGCCACGACCGGCACGACAGCCACGACCGGCACGACAGCCACGACCGGCACGACCGGCACGACCGGCACGACCGGCACGACCGGCGGCACCGCCACGGGCTGTGACCTCAGCGAGGGAGTCACGCAGGACGGCAACGTCATCACCGGAACGTCCGGTAACGACACCATCGACTGCACGAACGCCACCGCAGGCGTGACGGTCATCGGTGGCGACGGCAACGACACCATCACCGGAACGGTCTACGCCGACAACCTTGACGGCGGGGGTGGCAACAACACGATCACCGGCGGTGCCAGCGCCGACGTCATCACTGCCGGCGATGGCAACAACACCCTCACCGGCAGCGAGGGCGACGACACCATCACCGCGGGCAACGGCGACAACATCATCACCGGCAGCGCCGGCTTCGATGTGATCGTGGCCGGCACGGGCGCGAACACCATCGACGAGGGTGATCAGACCCCGACCCCGGATCTGGCTCCTGGAGCGAATGCCCGGACCGCACCGTCAACAGACGGTCCTGTGGTCGATGAGCCGATCGTGCCCGGCGTCGATGCCCCGATTGCTCCGGCGACCGAGGAGGCTCCGGCCACTGAGGAGGCTCCGGCCACTGAGGAGGCTCCGGCGACCGAGGAGGCTCCGGCGACCGAGGAGGCTCCGGCGACCGAGGAGGCTCCGGCGACCGAGGAGGCTCCGGCGACCGAGGAGGCTCCGGCGACCGAGGAGGCTCCGGCGACCGAGGAGGCTCCGGCGACCGAGGAGGCTCCGGCGACCGAGGAGGCTCCGGCCAGTGAGGAGGCTCCGGCCAGTGAGGAGGCTCCGGCCAGTGAGGAGGCTCCGGCCAGTGAGGAGGCTCCGGCCAGTGAGGAGGCTCCGGCCAGTGAGGAGGCTCCGGCCAGTGAGGAGGCTCCGGCCAGTGAGGAGGCTCCGGCGACCGAGGAGGCTCCGGCGACCGAGTCGCTCAAGGCTCCGACGGCAGGGCTGTTCACGCCGGCTCTGATCGTGATGGAGGTCCTGGGGCTGTAGGACACCATAGGCGAATGGCTCCGACCTCGTGGACACGAGGTCGGAGCCATTCGCAGTGAGTGGTTCTCACTCGGTCGGGGCGGGCGAGGTCGGATACCCACCATCGGTGCTGTCGAAGTGGACACGGATGTGAATGTGAACGAGGAATCGACGGACACCGACCGTTCCGACAATGCACAGGCGCCCCCGCACCGCGCTCTCTCCCGTCGCCGGCGAATCGTCATCACCCTTTTCGTGGTGGTCACGGTCGGGGCGGTCCTCGTCCAGAACATGCCGGACTCGGTGCTCAAGGGTGGCCTCATGGCAGCGGCGCGGCCATATCTGAACCTGACCGGGTTGGACCAGACCTGGTCGATCTTCTCGCCGAACCCGCGTCAGGAGACCGCCTACATCCTTGCTCGCGTCGAGCGGATCGACGGTTCCGTCGCGTTCCGTCCGATCCCCACCGGTGTCGGACCGTCGGAGTACTGGGGCTACCGGTGGCAGAAGTACGGAGAGAGCCTCACCGAGCCCGGCGGGGGTCGTGCGCTCTGGAGGCCGTACGCCGAGTGGGTCGTCGGCGAGGATCGCAGCGAGGGCAACGAGCCCGTGCGGGTCACTCTCCTCCGTCGGTCGTCGACGAACCTGCCGCCCGGGGTGCAGCCGGACGCCCTGCCCTTCGTTGATCGCGACTTCTACACGGCGCCGGTGACGGCACGATGACCGCGACATGGGACCGGGTCCGCACGGGCTGGAACACGTTCTGGTTCCGGCCGGAGCCGACGTCGACCATCGCCGTCGTCCGGATCGCATTCGGTTTCGTGGCGATCCTGTGGACGTTGTCGCAGCTCCCCACGCTGCTGACGTTCTACGGACCCCGCGGCGTGCTCCCGGTGCAACCGGAGCTCGGTCCCGGGGCCTGGACACTCCTCGGTGTCTCCACCAGTGCCCCGGTGGTCATCTCTCTGTGGGTCGTGACCCTGCTCGGCGCGGTCGGCGTCATGATCGGGTTCCGGACCCGGCTGGCCACGATCCTGCTGTTCGTCGGGGTGCTGTCGTTCGAGCGTCGGGATCCCTACATCCTCAACGCCGGGGACGTCCTGCTGCGCACCCTGGCGTTCTACCTCGTGTTCTCCCCAGCCGGCGCCGCCCTTTCGGTCGACCGGTGGCGCCACGCGCGGGAACGGTTCTGGGAGTTCCCGCTACGGGCGCCCTGGGCGCTGAGGTTGATGCAGATCCAGCTCAGCGTCATCTACTTCGCGACCCTGTGGGGGAAACTGCAGGGGGATCGGTGGCGTGACGGGACAGCGGTGTCGTACGCGTTGCGTATCGACGACATCCATCGTTTCGCGACACCGGGTCTCCTCACCGACTCGGTCGTCCTGTCCGAAATCCTGACTTTCGGTACCCTGCTGCTCGAGCTCGCGCTCGCCATTCTCGTCTGGAATCGCACCCTGCGTCCCTGGGTGCTCGCGCTCGGGGTCTCCCTCCACGTGTCGATCGCGTTCTCGATCATGGTGGGGTTCTTCACGATGCTCATGCTCACGCTCTATCTGGCGTTCATTCCCACGGAGACCGCCCGCCGACTCATCCTGTCCGTGCCGGCGGCGTGGCGCCGGCGAAAGGCCACCCGGCGAAAGGTCACCCGGCGCCCGCCGGGGTCGTCGACCGGACGCCCGCCTGCTCACTCGCCGAAGCCGGATCGTGCGGAGAGTAGTGACGTAGTGCGCAGTTGAGCCGTGAGACCCCCTCGTTGGCGTATTGCCGCAGCGTCCTGCGGAGGTGAGGGTTGAGCCAGACGTCGTACCCGAGCCCCCGGTGCCTGTCGTCATGTGCACGCGGCGAGGGGATCGGCATGGATGTTTGCAGGGGTACGACTCCCTCATCGGACGTGGCCGGACGAGAAGCCTCGCCCGGGGCGGTCCACCCACGGTGGTGCGACGAGGACGCCGCCGCCGAGTTCGACGGTGTGGAGCACGCCTCTCGGGCTCATCGGTGGCGCCCGGCGTACGAGCACGAGGTCGCGATCGTCGACCTGCTCCGCCAGGTCGTCTATCTCGACGGGGGCACCGAGATCCCCACGGCGACCGTCCGTATCGACAACTCGTCGCAGCCCGGCGAGGTCGCCCTGACGGCGGAGGACCTCGCGACCTTCGCCGGCCGTCTCCTGAGCCTGCGCGCCGCCCTGATAGCCCAGCGCGGGGACTCGCCCCGTTAGGCGCTCGACCGGTCTCACGGCCCGTGGCGGATGCCACGATGCGGTAGGCTCATTAACACAATCGTGTTCTGCGCTTCGGTGCAGCGAGAGCCCTGGTCCCCGGGTCTCCAGGCGCGATCGTCGCCCGACCGAGGGGGCCCCCGTGCGCGACCAGAGCACTCACAGTCTCGATGCCGAGAGAGTGCTGGTCAGGGGGTTGCGTGCCGTGCTCACAGTGTCCTACGCACCCCTGGTCGGCAACGTCGCCCTGCTGGACACCACGGCCGCCGCCTGGACCCTGGAGCTCGACACGGGAAGCTCCGCGGAGGACCACTGCTGGGCGATGCTCGACCTGCTCAAGGTCCTGAGCTTCGGTGTGCAGGCTGCCGACTTCGCGACGCCCTCGCCGTCTTTGCGGCTGGTGCGGGGCTGAGGCCCGGCCTCGGGACGACCACGACGACTACGACGACTCCGACGCCTCCGACGACGCATCGGAGGTCTCGGACGGCGCGGTGCTCTTCGGCCACCCCAACCGCAGCCCGCCGAGGGAGTCCGACCGGGCGCCGGCGAGGCCCTCGTCCGCCGACGCCTCGGCGACGGCAGCACGGATCAGGGTCAGGATGGCGTCGCGCATGCCCTCCGAGAGTCGCTCCGTCCGTTCCGGCAGCAGCTCGGAGAACACGCTGTCCCGACGGACGACGTCGAGGCCGACCGTCTGCGCCGCCGCGAGGACGACCGTCGTGATGTCGACGTCCAGGACCCGCGCCATGGCCGTCAGCGACTCCGGGTCCGGGAACCTCCGTTGCGGCACCCCGGAGCCGAGCTGTTGCCAGCGTCCGCGGGTGAGCGCCTTGTCGGAGATGCGCTCGAGGTCGCTGTAGGACCATCCGCGATCCCGCATGCGAGCGCGGATGAGTTCGTGCAGAGGCATCGCGGGGCCGCCGTACCTGCTCGCGTCATCCTCGGACACTGCTCTCGCTCACCTCGCACCACGACGAGCGGTCGCGGGCGCCGAACCCGGCGAGGACTCGCGAAGCGCCACTGCTCCGTCTACTGTGGCTCTCTCTTCGGCATCACTGTACTTGACGGGCCGTGCCAGGACGCACGGATTCTGCCGGCACCAAGTTCCACTTCGGTCCGGGGCGTAACGCGGAGGGCCTTCGCTGCGAACCTCCTGTGCGGGGGCACGCATAGTCACAGCCCGGTCACGGACAGAGGCCGGTGTGGGCGCGGGATCGTTGTCGAGAGGAGCGCTGATGGGTGAGCGTCCCGGGCCGGACGATGCCGGGCAGACGTTCGCCCAGGTCCTCGGCGACGAACTGGACGACACCGGCCATCCCGCGTGGTGCCAGTTCGACCGGCCCGGCGCCGTCGGCGGTGTCGAGCACGTGTCGAGGCTCTTCGAGTGGCGCCCCACCTACATGCCCGATGTCGCGGTGACCGGATGGTTGCGGCACGTCTCCTACCAGGACAGCAGCGAGGAGACCCCGGTCGTCGTCCTCCAGGTCGACAACCCCGAACAGCCGGGCGAGATGGGGATGAGCGCCGAGGACCTCGCGTCGCTGGCGGAGCATCTCCTGGCACTCCGGCGGACCCTGCTCGGCTGAGCCGCCCGCCGGATCAGTTCTCCAGGGTGCTCTCCGGGCTGGGTCCGTCGGCGTTGCCGACGGAGCGCTGACGACCTTCGTTGGCGATGCGGAACTGCTTGGCCAGCTCCACCAGCGAACGCCACTGGTCGTCGGTCAGGTGGTGGAAGTCCTCGGGCAGGGTGCGGACCTGGTGGACCGGGCGTCGGAGCTCGGCGAGCACCGCGTTGTAGTCCAGATCCAGGGCCGAACAGAGCGGCCTGATCGTGTCGTAGCGCGAGTGCGAGACCCGACTCTTCAGGACGTTGTGGACGGTGCCCTCCGACACCGGGTCGCCGAGCTCGGCGGTGAGTCGCGCGAGCTGCTTGATGTTCACGCCGCGCCGCTGCATCGCCTCTCGGACGATCTCGCCCAGGCTCCGCTCCACGAGGCCGCACCCTACGGTCTCGCCTCCCGATGCTGTCCACCTTCTGTCACCGACCGGTCTCTCTGCGGCGCCCGAACGTGGATCTTCCGCAAAGAGTCCCGGCGATGTGGTGACGCTCGGTGAGAAGTGCACGATAGTGGCGACTCGCCGTCACATCGCCGACCCCGTTGGTGGCTTGTCACAGGGAAGTGGGGCTCTTAGTCTCAAGTCGCGATTGTTATCTGCGCCTGACGATGTGGCCCCGGACCTCGGCCCCGGTCGTCGAGGGTTCGTTCCCTGTCGACGTCAGAGCGAGTACCGGGGGGATTTCTGTGGGTGTCGCTGCGTGGATCTATCTCGGTGCGGCGTCCTGGACGGTGGTGAGCTGCGGCCTCGGCTTCGTGATCGGCCGATTCCTGGCGACGCGGGATCACGGTCGTCCCGCCGAGGCGGACCGGGGGACGCCTCAGGTGGTCTGGTCGGCCCGCGCGCCGGCCACGGCGGTCAGGACCGGCACGCCGTCGATCCGCCGGGGCAGGAGCCCGGACTCGGCGGCGGTGGTGACCAGGACGACGAGGTCGACCGCGGGGTGCTGCGCTGCGTGGTGCAACTGCCGCTCCACGGGTTCCGTCAGCCCACCCAGCGCCGGCACGACGCCGATCGACGCCTCGACGCGCGGGTACGGCTCCGCGGCCAGCAACGGCAGGCGGAGGTCCCCGCCGAGCGCGTAGTCCCGGACGGTGACCAGGCCGGCTCCTGCTAGGAGCAGAGCGATGACGCCGATGACGGACGTCGGGTCGAGGTGGGGGAAGGACGCACCCTCGATCAGCTCGACGACGCGGTGAGCCAGCAGTTCAGCATTCATGCTCGACCCTCCCGCCTCCCACGACAGGACCATGATTACCTGTTCGGGCCCGTGAGGCGAGCCCTTGACGGGAACGGTGTGTCGCGGACCTGCTCAGGCGAGCACCGACGCCCCGTGCGGGAGGCGGGCTGCGAAGCGGCGGTAGCCGTCGGTGTCGTCGCCGTCGTCGACGTGGTTCCAGCCGCTGACGAACACGCCCTGCTCGGAGAGCACGCGCACCGCGACGGCCTGGGCGACCGCGGGACGCACCCGGGGCGCCGCGCCCCGCGGCGCCAGGGGGATCGACCAGGCCACGCGACCGCCGCGACGGCACACCAGCGACCATCCCTCGGCGTAGGCGAGCGGCTCGCTGACCAGCTCGTACTCGGTGGCGGCCACGGGCGGGACGACGACGCGCGGATCGGGGCCGGGGGGCGCCGCCACGGCGAGGTCGCGGAGCCCGATGACGTCCAGGTCGCGGTTCGTGATCATGTCCGGTCCCTCCCCGGTGCTCGACGCCCGGCGAGCTTCCCCGGGGTGATACACGGCAGCCTTGTATCGAATCGCGCCAAACGTTAGCTGCGCCACATCGAGGTCGGCAACACGCTATGTGTCACTGACACCGGATGGAGCACGCACCCGCGCCGTGTCCATCACTCGGACGGCGCAGCGATCGGTGTCTTGCCGTGAGACGAGCGTGAGCGGCGGTGCGTCATGGCGCGGAGCATCGATACGACACGTTTGTGTATCCGTGCTCGAGGGTCACCTAGCGGTCGTGTCTCCCGCCGAGCGCGCCCCCGCACGTCCGCCCGCGGCACCACGCATCAAGGCCGTGGCGTCGGGCGAGGGTGCCGCCCACGCCGGGGGGCACGCGGGCGGTCGGCCGCGCAACGCCGAGATCGACCGGCACGTCCTCGAGGTGGCCCTGCGTCACCTGCGCACCGTCGGGCTGCGCGGGCTCTCGGTCGCTGCCGTGGCCGAGGAGGCGGGGACGACGCGCGCCGCGGTCTACCGGCGGTGGGCGGACCGCACCGAGCTGGCCGTGGCGGCGCTCGGGACGATCACCCACGGCCCTTCTCCCGCGTCCTCGGGCGACCCGTTCGCCGACCTCGTCGGCGAGCTCGCGCGGTTCCGGCGCTTCGTCGTCGACACCGACGCGACGGCCCTCGTCGCGGTCGCGCTCGTCGAGGGCACCGACGCCCGGGTGTGCGAGGAGATCCGGCGCCGGCTGGTCGAACCGGCCCGCGGGCGTCTGCGGGCCTGCCTCCGTGCCGGGGTCGAGTCCGGTGCGCTGCGTGCGCAGGCCGACCGCACGACGGCCGAGGACCTGCTCACCGGCTCGTGGCTCGCGCACGCCGCGCGCGGCGAGACCCTCGCCGAGGACTGGGCCCCGCGGACGGCCGCGATGGTCTGGGCGGGGTGCGGAGGTGTGCCGGTGGAGCGCCGGGGCGCAGCACACGCCGCCCCGATCGAGTGATCGAGTTCCCGGCGACACGAGCCGTTGTCCGGGACATGACCCTCTCCCCGGAACTCGTCCCCGTCGACGCTGCGCGACTGCGCACCGGCGTGAGCGCGATGCGTGCCGCCATCGCCGACGGAACCCTGCACCACCACGCCCCGCGCGACGTGCCCCCGGGGAGCCGGTCGAACGCGGTGGAGGTGGTGCGGGCGTGGGCCGCCGGCGAAGGACCGGACGCCCAGCGCCGTCGGTGCGGTGTCTGCGCGACGTGGCCCCTCGCGCCGCGCACCCCTGCCTGAGTCCTCCACCGGAGGCCGACCCCGTCACACGTCGACCGCAGCCGCCTCCGGGTCCGCCGATGCACCGCGCACGGGCAGGTCGGCGAAGAACGCCGGCGGCTCCGTCCAGGGGTCGGCGGGGGTCCCGTTCTCGGCCTCGTGGATCGCCCGCCAGACCCGCTCGGGGGTGAGCGGCATGTCGACGTGGCGCACGCCCAGCGGGGCGAGGGCGTCGACGACCGCGTTCTGCACCGCGGGCGTCGAACCGATCGTCGCGGCCTCGCCGATCCCCTTCGCCCCGAGCGGGTTGTAGGGCGTCGGTGTCTCGGTACTCGCGACCTCGTAGGTCGGGAGCTCGGCCGCGGTGGGCAGCACGTAGGCGGCGAAGGTGCCCGACGTCGGGTTGCCGTCGTCGTCGTAGGAGAAGCCCTCCCACAGCGCCTGCGAGATGCCCTGCGCGAGCCCGCCGTGCTGCTGGCCGGCGACGAGCGTCGGGTTGAGCACGGTGCCGCAGTCGTCGACGGCGACGTGGCGCACGGGGGTCACGCGGCCGGTGTCGAGGTCGACCTCGACGACCGACACGTGCGCACCGAAGGGGTACGTCGCACCGGACTGGCTCTCGTCGCGGGCCTCGATAAGCGACACGCCCTGCTCGGTCGCGGCGGCGGCGACCTCGCGCCACGTGAGCACGCGGTCGGGCACCCCGGCGACGCCCAGGCCGACGACGCCGTCGTCCATCGCGGTGATGTCGCCGGGGTCGGCCTCCAGCGCGGTGGCGACGACCTCGCGCGCCCGGGACAGCACGGTGTCGGCCGCGACGAGCACGCTCGAGCCCGCGAGCTGCAGCGAGCGCGAGCCGCCGGTGCCGCCGCCGCGAGGCACGGAGGCGGTGTCGGACTGGACGAAGCGCACCTGGTCCATCGGGACGCCGAGACGGTCGGCGACGATCATCGCGAACGACGTCGCGTGGCCCTGGCCGTGCCCGGAGGTGCCGACGGAGACCGTCGCGCCGCCGTCGTCGTCGACGCTCACGGCGCCGTACTCCGCGCCGCCGCCGCCCGCGGTGACCTCGACGTACACGGCGAGCCCGATGCCGAGCGCGACGCGGTCACCGCGTGCGCGGCGGGCCGCCTGGTCACGGCGCAGCTCGTCGTAGCCGGCGATGCGCAGCGCCTCGTCGAGCGCCTTCTCGTACTCGCCGGAGTCGTAGAGCGAGCCCGTGCGCGTGGTCACCGGGAACTCGTCGGGCTGCAGGAAGTTGGCGCGGCGCAGCGCCGCGGGGTCCATCTCGAGCTCGTGCGCCGCCATGTCCACCAGCCGCTCGAGCATCGCCGCCGCCTCGGGCCGCCCGGCCCCGCGGAACGCGCCCATCGGCGTCGTCGTGGTCAGCACGGCGGCGCCGTCGTAGGCGATGGTGGGGATGCGGTAGACGCCCTGCGCCATGGCACGCGTGGGCCCCAGGGTGAGCGCGCCGCCGAACCCGGCGTACGCGCCCGCGTCGCCGACCACCCGCGCGCGCAGGCCGACGATCGTGCCGTCGCGGCGCAGCCCGAGCTCGCCGTACTGCACCTGCCCACGGCCGTGCGGCATCGCCGTGAGGTTCTCCGAGCGCGTCTCGGTCCACGTCACCGCACGCCCGAGCTGCCGCGCCGCCTCGATCACCACCGCGTGCTCGGGCGCGAGCCCGGCCTTGCCGCCGAAGCCACCGCCGACGTGCGGGGCGACCACGCGCACGCGCTCGGGGTCCCATCCCCACTGGCGCGCGACCTGCCCGCGCAGCCCGTGCGGCATCTGGGTGGAGACGTGGATCGTCATCTCGTACCCGTCGCCGGGCGCCGCGGTGACCGCATTCCCCTCCATCGGCGCCACGGCGAGGCGCTGGTTCACGATCCGCGCGCGCACCACGACGTCGGCGCCCTCGAGCGCTGCCACGTCGTCGGGGTCGCGGACGCCCGCGGCGAGGTTGCTGCCGAGCTCCTCGAACTGCAGCGGCGCCCCGTCGGCCAGCGCGGCCTCGGGGTCGACGACGGGCTGGAGCGGGTCGTAGTCGACCTCGACGAGCTCGGCGGCGTCCACGGCGGCAGCGCGCGTGGTGGCCACGACCGCCGCGACCATGTCGCCGACGAAGCGCACCTTGCCGCGTGCGAGCAGGGGGCGCGCGCAGTCGTCGTTGAGCACCATGAACGGGCGATGATCGGGCAGGTCCGTGAAGTCCTCGCCGGTCAGGACCGTCACCACGCCGGGCGCTTCGCGCGCCTCGGCGGTGTCCACGGCGCCCAGCCGGGCGTGCGCGAGCGGGGAGCGGACGAAGACGCAGTGCAGCGCCCCGTCCGGCACGATGTTGTCGACGTACGTGGCGTGGCCGCGGAGGAGCTCGGGGTCCTCGACACGGCGCACGGCCGTTCCCATGATCGATCCTGGCACTCCTCGACGCTAGGCCTTCGAGCGCGCTCGAGCGCAACCCGAGCGGGTACTCGGCCGCCATGCCGCTGCCGCCGCCGGGACCCGACGCCGCCGTCCTCGTCACCGGAGCCTCGTCGGGCATCGGTGCCGCCGTCGCCCGGGTGCTCGCCGGGCGCGGCCACCCGAGCGTGCTCGTCGCCCGGCGCGGCGACGCGCTGACCGAGCTCGCCGCGGAGCTGCGCGCGGTGTCCGGCCAGGCCTCTGAGGTGCACGCCGCGGACCTCGGCACCGACGCGGGCCTCACCCTCACCCGGGACCTGCTCGACGACGACCGCGTGGCCGGTCTGGTCAACGCCGCCGGCTTCGGCGTCACCGGCCGGGTCGCCGACCTCGCCGGGGACGCGGACAGCCGCGCCGCCCTCGACGGGCTGGTCCGCCTCAACGTGCTCGCGCTGCACGACCTCACGGTGGCCGCGGTCGGTGCACTCACCCGCCGCGTGCGCGAGGACCGCCCCGGCGCGATCCTCAACGTCTCCTCGATCTCCGCGTTCCAGCCCCTGCCGGGCGCGGCCAGCTACGCCGCGAGCAAGGCGTTCGTGCAGTCGTTCTCCGAGGCCGTGCACGCCGAGCTCGTCGGCACCGGCATCACCCTGACCACGCTCAGCCCCGGCCTCACGCGGACCGGGTTCGCCGAGGCGGCCGGCACCGACGCGTTCGACCAGGTGCCCGACCTCGTCGTCGGGGAGGCCGCGGACGTCGCCGAGGCGGGCGTCGCCGCGATGGCGCGCGGCGCCCGCAGCGTCACCCCGGGCCTGGTCAACCAGCTCTCCGCCGTCGGCGGGCGCCTCGCCCCGCGCACGCTGCTGCTGCCCGCCCTCAAGGCGGGGATGGAGTCCTTCGGGGCCTGAGGAGGGAAAGTCCTCGTGACACTTCTCGGGGGCTGCTGTCGAAACGGGGCGGCGTCGTTCGACGCCCGGGCGAGACCCTCTCCGGCCCACCCCCAGGAGCCCCGATGAGCACCCCGACCAGCACCGGTTACGCCCCCGTCGGCGACCTGCAGATGTACTACGAGCTCCACGGTCCCGCGGACGCCGACGGCACGCCCCTGCTGCTCCTGCACGGCGGCCTGTTCGACATCGACCTGCAGTTCGGTGCGGTGCTGCCCGGCCTGTCGGCGGACCGTCGGGTCATCGCGACCGACTTCCAGGGCCACGGCCGCACGAACGACCTCGACCGGCCGCTCTCGAGCGCCGCCCTCGCGGGTGACGTCGTCGCGCTGCTGGCGCACCTCGACGTCGGGCAGGTCGACGTGTTCGGCTTCAGCGTCGGCGGGGCGGTGGCGCTGGAGCTCCTGGTGAACCACCCGGAGCTGGTGCGTCGCGCCGTCGTCTCCTCAGTGTCCTTCACGCCCGACGGCATGCGCCCCGAGAACGCCGCCGTCGGTGAGATGAAGGTCGAGATGATCGAGGGGACGCCGATGGCGGACTCCTACCGCGCGAAGTCGCCGCACCCCGAGGGCCTGCAGGGGCTGCTCGACAAGCTCGGCGCCTTCGACGGCGGACCGGGCTGGAGCGACGCGCAGATCGAGGGCATCGCGGCGCCCACGTTGATGACGGTGGGCGACTGCGACGCGGTCCACCTCGAGCACGCGGTGCGCTTCCTGCGCCTGCGCGGCGGCGACGTCAACGGCGACTTCGTCGGCGTCCCGGCCTCGCAGCTCGCGGTCTTCCCGGGCACCACGCACTTCAACGGCATGGCCCGGACGGCGCTCGTGCTGGACGTCGTGACGACGTTCCTGGACGTCGGGGAGGGCTGACGCCCGGACGGCGGCGGGAGACCGTCTCGTCCACGAGAGCCCCCCTTGACGAGCCTTCGCCAGTGTCAGATAGTCAACGGCACCGTCAAACGCGTGGCTCGGGTCACGCTCCGGCTCAACGAGGAGAGTGGCCATGGCCTACGTGATCGGCGTCGACGTGGGCGGCACGTTCACCGATGCGGTGCTCGACGACGAGTCGGGGTCGGTGGTCGCGGCCAAGGCCCCGTCGACGCCGCCGGACTACTCGCGCGGGGTGCTCGATGTGCTCGAGCTGCTCGCCGAGCAGCTGGGCCGTCCCGTCGAGGAGATGCTCGCCGAGACGCACCACATCGCCCACGGGACGACGTCGTCGTTGAACGCGCTGGTGACCCGCCAGGTGCCCGACGTCGGGTTCCTGACCACCCAGGGTCACCGCGACTCGATCTTCATCATGAACGTCGAGGGCCGCTACCTCGGACGCTCGCCGCACGAGCTCCAGCACGTGCTCGAGCAGGACAAGCAGCACCACCTGCTCCCCAAGCGCCACGCCCTCGAGGTCGTCGAGCGGCTCGACCGCGACGGCGAGGTCGTCGTCGCGCTCGACGAGGACGGTGCGCGCGAGCGGATCCGCACGCTGCTGGCCGACGGCGTGCGGGCGATCGCGGTGTCATTGCTGTGGTCGTTCCGCAACCCGGTGCACGAGCGCCGCATTCGCGAGCTCGTGCACGAGATCGACCCGGACGTGTACGTCGCGCTCTCCAGCGAGGTCAGCCCGCGCATCCGCGAGTTCGCGCGCAATTCCACCACCATTATGAGCACGC
This sequence comes from Actinomycetospora sp. NBC_00405, assembly GCF_036044095.1. Classification (NCBI taxonomy): domain Bacteria; kingdom Bacillati; phylum Actinomycetota; class Actinomycetes; order Pseudonocardiales; family Pseudonocardiaceae; genus Actinomycetospora; species Actinomycetospora sp. NBC_00405. Next base: position 2,824,452 of record NZ_CP107938.1, on the reverse strand, counting down.
AGGTGGGTCCAGGATTGCGCGACTACCTGACCTCGCTGGAGTCCGCGTTGCGCGAGCGCGGTCTCGCCGGTCCGCTGCTGGTGATGCAGAGCAACGGCGGCGCCGTGGCGGCGGCGGAGGCGCCGGCGCAGGCCATCAGCACGGTCGGCTCGGTGCTCACCGGCGGCGTGGTCGGCTCGATGGCGCTGGGCCGCAAGCTCGGCCACCGCAACATCATCTCCACCGACGTCGGCGGCACGACGTTCCTCGTCGGCCTCGTCGTCGACGGCCGTCCCGAGCGCGAGACGACCACCGTCATCAACCACCACCCGATCAACGTCCCGACGCTGCGCGTGCACGCCATCGGGTCCGGCGGCGGCGCGATCGCGTGGGTCGACGCGGGCGGCAACCTGCGCATCGGGCCGGAGAGCGCGGGCGCCGTGCCCGGCCCCGCCTCGTACGACCAGGGCGGCACCGAGCCGACCAACACCGACGCCAACCTCGTGCTGGGGATCCTCCCGGCGCGGGGCCTGCTGGGCGGGCGCAAGGCGCTCTCCCTCGAGAGGGCGCGCGAGGCCATCCGCGTCCGGGTCGCCGAGCCGCTGGGGCTGTCGGTGGAGGACGCCGCGGCTGCGATCCACGCCGCGCAGAACGCGCAGACCGGCGATCTCCTGCGCAAGACCGTGGTCGAGGCCGGCTACGACCCGCGCACCTTCGTGCTCTACGCCTTCGGCGGCTCCGGCCCCGCGTTCTGCGCCGCGTACGCCGCCCACCTGGGGGTCGAGGAGGTCGTCGTCCCGCTCGGCGCCGTCGCCTCCGCGTTCTCCGCGTACGGGCTCGCGGCGTCCGACATCGAGCTCGCGAGCGAGCTGTCCGATCCCGCCCAGCTGCCGGTCGACGCGGTGCGCGCGGAGAAGAACTTCGCGCAGCTCGAGGACCAGGTGCGTCAGGGCCTCGACCGCCAGGGGCTCACGTTCGAGTCGGTCGAGATCCACCGCGAGATCGACATGCGCTACGCGATGCAGCTCGCCGAGGTCACCGTCCCGGTCACCGGCGGACCTCTCGACCAGGCCGCGCTCGACGGGGCGGCCACCCATTTCGAGACCCGCTACGCCGAGCTGTTCGGCCCCGGCTCCGGCTTCCGCGAGGCCGGCGTCCAGGCCATCACCTACCGGGTGCGCGGTCGCGGCGTGCTGCCGTTCTCGCCGGAGCTGCCCGCGCTGCCCACCGCCGACGGCCCCGACCCGGGCGCCGCCGAGACGGGCCGGCGCCCCGTGCACCTCGACATCACCCGCGGCTTCGAGGACACGCCCGTCTACGACTACGCCGCCCTGCGCGCGGGCCACGTCCTCACCGGCCCCGCGATCGTCGAGGTGCCGACGACCACCGTCGTCGTCCCCGCCGGGCGCACCGGCACCGTCGACGAGCTCGGCAACCTCACCCTCCGCCCCGCTGCGTCCTCCGATGCTGCGTCTCCCGAAGGAGCCTGACCCATGGCCATGGCCGTCCCCGGCTCCGAGAGGTTCTCGAGCCGCCCCGTCGATCCCGCCACGCTCGCCGGGTCGTTGCCCGCGAGCCTCCCGGTGCACACGGTGACCCAGGACCAGATCGACGCGCTCGACCCGCTGACCTACGAGGTCGTGCGCCACCGCCTCTGGTCGGTGACCGACGAGATGGGCGAGGCGCTCAAGCGCATGTCCGGCTCGCCGATCGTCACCGACGCCAACGACTTCGACTTCGCGGTCTCGGACGAGCTCGGCCAGGAGGTGCAGGTCGGGCTCTACAACACGATGCTCGTCGGCGCCGTCGACCTGGCCATCTACTGGACCCTGCAGCACCGCGCGACCAACCCCGGCATCGCCGAGGGCGACATGTTCCTGTGCAACGACCCGTGGGTCGGCGGCGGGCTGCACCAGAACGACGCGATGGTCTACCAGCCCGTGTTCTGGGACGGGAAGCTCTTCGGCTGGACCTCGGCGATCGCGCACCAGCCCGACCTGGGTGGCGTCGGGCTCGGCTCGTTCTCCCCGGCCGCGCAGGACGTGTTCTCCGAGTCGCTGCCCACCCCGCCGACGAAGGTCGTGCGCGACGGCCTCCTGCAGGACGACGTCGCCGACATGTGGGTGCGCCGCTCCCGGGTGCCGCTGATGATCGGGCTCGACCTGCGCGCGAAGGTCGGCGCCAACACCGTCGGGCGTGACCGCCTGCTCGCGGTCATCGCGCAGTACGGCGCGGACACGGTCAAGGCCGTCATGAAGCGGATGATGACCGACGCCGAGTCGCGCCTGCGCGGCAAGCTGCGCGGCCTGCCGAACGGCACGTGGCGCGCCACCGGCTACCAGGACCAGTCCCACACCGGGGACCGGAACCTGCACAAGATCACGGTGGCGATGTCCAAGGACGACGACCACCTGACGTTCGACTTCACCGGCACCGACCCGCAGACCGGCGTCATCAACTGCACCTACGCCGGCATGCGCGGCGGGGTCATGCTCGCCCTGCTGCCGCTGCTCGCGGGCGACATCCCGTGGTCGGCGGGCGGCCTGATGCGCTGCTTCGACCTCGTCGCCGAGGAAGGCACGATCAACAACGCGAGCTTCCCGGCGGCGGTGAGCCGCGGCCCGATCGGGCCCGCGTGGCTCACCGGCAACCTCGTCGCCGAGTGCCTCTCGCAGATGCTCGACCGGTCGCCGGAGCCGGGCATGCACGTCCAGGCGACGTGCTGCGGCACCTGGGACACGGCCGTCATCGCGGGCCTCGACGAGCGCGGGCCGGTCCCGAACCCCTTCCTGTCGATCATGATGGACCCGATGGCGGGCGGCTACGGCGCGCAGCCCGAGGCCGACGGCATGGACACCGGAGGGCTGTTCTGCATCCCGATGGGCCGGGTGCCGGACGTCGAGATGACGGAGTTCCTCTACCCGGTGCTCGCCCTGTGGCGCCGCGAGGAGCCCGACTCCGGCGGCCCGGGCCGGCGGCGCGGCGGGGTGTCCGCGTCGATGGCGATCACCCCGCACGGGACGAGCTTCCCGATCGGCCTCGTGCTGGCGTCGGCGGGCAAGGCCGTCAGCCAGAACAACGGCCTGGCCGGCGGTTACCCCGGCAACACCGGCGTCGAGCGGATCGCGCGCGGCAGCGACCTGTCCGCCGTGCTCGCCGACGGGCGGTTGCCCGCGGACCTCGACGAGATCGGCGGCGAGCAGGAGACGTGTCCCTGCTACGGCGAGACCTACGTGGCGCCCGGCGAGGTGTTCACGATGTTCTGGCAGGGCGGCGGCGGGTACGGCGACCCCCTGACCCGTGACCCCGAGGACGTCGCCCGCGACGTGCGCGAGCTCAAGGTGGGCGCGGAGAACGCGCCGGCGGCCTACGGCGTCGTCCTCGACGGCAGCGGTGCCCCCGACCTCGCGGCCACCGAGCGGCTGCGGGGGGAGATGCGGGACGCGCGCCGGTCGCGTGGGGTGTCCGGTGGCGGTGAGCGCGCCACGATCGACGTCTCCGGCGGGCGTCGCCTCGACGACAACCTCGTCGCGGTCGGGGCGGGTGCGGACCAGCAGGTGGCGTGCCGGCACTGCGCGACGCTGCTCGGGACGGGCACGGAGGGCGCGCTGGACCTCGTGCGCTACGAGGGCCCGGCCACCGACGCCGGACCGCAGATCGCGCCCGACGCCGACTTCTACGTCGACCAGGCCGTGCAGTTCCGCCAGTACTGCTGCCCGGGCTGCTCCACCGCGATCTCCACCGCGGTCGTCCCGGTCGACCACGTCGACGACATCACCCGCGCGAGCCGCGTCCTCGCCGACGCGGGCCGGTAGGAGCACCCGGAGATGCTGCATCGCGTCGCCGTGCTCGGCGGGGGCCCCGGAGGGCTCTACGCCGCACGGCTGCTGAAGCTCGCCCGTCCCGGGACCGAGGTCGTCGTGCACGAGCAGGGTGCGCCCGACGAGACCTTCGGCTTCGGGGTCGGGCTGGCCGCCCGGACCCAACGTCGCCTCGAGGAGGCGGATCCCGCGACCCTGCGCGACATCCTCGCGGGCTCGTACGCCCACGACATGCGGATGCGCGTCGGCGCCCGGGAGGCCGGGATGAGCGTGTCGAGCCTGGTCGCCGTCGGGCGCGCGGATCTCCTGAGCGTGCTCCAGCGTCACGCCGAGGACGCCGGGGTGAAGCTCGAGTTCGGGGTGCGGCGGACCGCCGACGAGCTCGATGCCGACCTGGTGATCGCCGCGGACGGGGTGGGGAGCGCGACGCGCTCGGCGTCTCCGGAGGCGTTCGGCGCCGAGGTCGAGCCTGGGACGGGCTGGTACCTGTGGGCGGGGACGGACGTCGCCCTGGACCATGCGCTGTTCGCGCCGGAGCGCACGGAGCACGGCGTGTTCGTGACGCACGCCTACCCGTACGCGCCGGACCGCAGCACGTTCCTCGTCGAGACCGACGAGGCGACGTGGCGGATGGCGGGGTTCGAGGCGACCACGGCGGCGACCCCGTTCGACGCCTCCGACGTCGCCGCGCTCGAGTACCTCTCCGACGTGTTCGCGCCGCACCTGGGCGGGCACCGGCTGATCGGGAACCGCACGCGCTGGCTGCAGTTCCGCACGGTGCGCTGCGCGCGCTGGCACGACGGGCGCACGGTGCTTCTCGGGGACGCGGCGCACACGGCGCACTACTCCGTCGGCTCGGGGACGAAGCTCGCGATGGAGGACGCGATCGCGCTGGTCTCGGCCCTGGACACCGGGGACGACCTCGACGCGGCGCTGACCGCGTACACCGGGGCGCGCCGTCCCGCGGTCGGCCGCATCCAGGACATCGCGGAACGCTCCCGGCGGTGGTGGGACACGTTCCCGGAGCGTCTCGAGCTACCGGTCGAGCAACTCCTGGTCGCGTACATGAGCCGATCCGGCAATGTGCCGCTCGACCGGTTCGCGACGGGGTCGCCCGAGGTGGTGCACGCGGCGCTGGAGCAGTGGTCGGGGGAGGAGCCCGGCGGCGACTCCCTGGCGGAGTGGGTGCTCGCACGGCCGTGGCGGCCCTCGACACCGGGACAGGAACCCGTCGCGGGGAACAACGCCGTCGGGCCCCGGGGGTTCGACTCCCGGGTGGTCGCCGACGACCCGGATGCGCTCGATGCCACCGTCCTCGACGTCGGGACCGACGCCCGGCCCGCCGGCTCGGAGGCGGTCGTCGAGGACGCGGTGCGTCGCGGCGAGACGCTGACCGGCTGCGTCTGGCTCACGGGCGGCGACGACCGCTCGAGCCTGCTCACGCGGCTCGAGGTCGCCGAGCGTCTCCGCCGCCGGACGGACGCGCTCGTCGTCGTCGCGGGACCGGACGAGCTGCGCGCCGACCTGGCCGACGGCCTCGTCGCGGACCGAGCGCACCTGGTGGCGCTTAGGGGCAGGCGCAGTGACGGGGGACGGGCCCGATGACGACCACTCAGCAGTACTTCCCGACCGACGTCGCGGCCACCTACCGGGACGCCGGGCTCTGGGGGACCCGGACGGTCGCCGACGAGTTCCACGCGGTCGCTCGGACGCACCCCGCGAACGACGCCGTGGTGACGGCCGAGGGACGGCTGACCTACGCCGAGCTCGACGCCCGCACCGACCGCATCGCCGTCGGACTCGCCGACCTCGGTCTGCACCCGGGCGACCCCGTGCTCGTCCAGATCACGAACCGCCTCGAGGCCGTCGTGGCCTGGTACGCGCTGCTCAAGGCCGGGCTCGTGCCCGTCGCGACCCTCGCCGCACACCGCGGCCACGAGATCACCCACATCGGCCGGGCGGTGGGCGCGCGGGCGCACCTCGTGGAGGCCGGCACGCGGGGCACCGACCTCGTCGCGTTCGCCCACGAGCAGGCGCGCGGGCACCCGACGATGCGGCACATCCTCGTCCTCGGCGACCTGCCCGTCGCCGGCGTCGACCCCGCGGAGGCCCGTCGACGCGTCGAGACGATCCAGCGGGGGATCGATCCCGACGACGTGGCGGTCTTCCAGCTCTCCGGCGGCACCACCGGGGTGCCGAAGCTGATCCCGCGCCTGCACGCCGAGTACTGGTACAACGCCCGGGCCTACGCCGCGTTCCTGGGCTGGGGTGCCGACGACCGCGTCGGTCACCTCATCCCGATCATCCACAACGCCGGCATCGTGTGCGGCGTCCACGCCCCGCACAGCGTCGGCGCGTGCCTCGTGCTCACCGACCACGACCTCGAGACGGCCATGCCGGTGCTCGTCGCCGAGCGCACCACGGTGGTGCTGTTCGGGCACGTCCACTACCGCGCTCCCGAGCACTCGCTCTACCCCGCGCTCGCCGGGTCGCTGCGCACGGTCGTCCTCTCCGGCGCGAAGGTCTCCGAGGAGCTCTTCGCGGCGACCGGGCAGGACGGCGTCGCGGTCGGCCAGCTCTTCGGGATGGCCGAGGGCATGTTCCTGGTGACGCCGCTCGACGCGTCGCCGGAGCTGCGCCGCACCACGGTCGGGGCACCGATCTCCCCGCTCGACGAGGTCCGGGTGCTCGAGCCCGGGGGCGAGGACGAGGTCCCCGACGGCGAGGTGGGCGAGCTGTCCTGTCGGGGCCCGTACACATTGCGCGGGTACTACGGGACGGACAGACCCGAGGCCTTCACCGCCGACGGCTTCTACCGCACGGGCGACCTCGCGAAGGCCACGACGATCGACGGGCTCCGCGCGTTCTCGATCGAGGGCCGCATCAAGGACCTCATCAACCGGGGCGGCGAGAAGATCAACGCGGAGGAGGTCGAGCTCCTGCTGCTCGCCCACCCGCACGTCGTCGAGGCGGCCCTCGTCGCGATGCCCGACCCGCGGCTGGGGGAACGGGGCTGCGCCTACCTCGCCACCGACGGCACCCCCGTCACCCTCGCCGACCTGCAGCACCACCTCCGCGCCCTCGACGTCGCGAAGTTCAAGTGGCCGGAGCGCGTGGAGCTCCTCGAGGCCCTGCCGCGGACGAAGGTCGGGAAGCTCGACAAGAAGGCCATGGCCGCCGACATCGCCGCGCGTCTGGAGAACCCGTGAGCCACCACCGCATCGGGATGATCGTCCCGAGCTCCAACGTGACGGTCGAGACCGAGATCCCGGCCCTGCTGGCCCGCCACGCGAGCGCCACCTTCTCCTTCCACGGCAGCCGGATGCGCATGCACACCGTGTCGCCCGAGGAGCTCGTCGCGATGAACGCCCAGCGCGGGCGCTGCGTCGACGAGCTCGCCGACGCCGGGGTCGACGCGCTGCTCTACGCGTGCCTCGTCGCCGTGATGGCGCAGGGCGCGGGGGAGCACCGGCGGGTCGAGGCGGAGGTCGCCGCCCAGCTCACGGAACGCGGTCTGCCGGCCGGGCTCGTCTCGAGCGCCGGCGCCCTGGTCGAGGCCCTCGCCGCCGCGTCGTACCACCGGGTCGCGCTCGTCATGCCCTACATGCGGCCGCTGGCCGAGCAGGTCGTCGCGTATCTGGGGGCGGAGGGCGTCGAGGTCGTCGACTGGGTGGCGCTCGAGGTCGGCGACAACGCCGAGGTCGGCTGCATCCCGGGCGACCGGGTGCTCGGCGCCGCCCGCGGGCTCGACCTGTCCGGCGTCGACGCCCTGGTGATCTCCTGCTGCGTCCAGATGCCCTCGCTGCCACTGGTGGCCGTCGCCGAGGCCGAGCTCGGGCTGCCGGTGCTCTCGGCCGCCACGGCGGGCGCGTTCTGCCTGCTCCGCGCGCTGGGACTGGCGCCGGAGATCCCGGATGCCGGGGCACTGCTCGCGGGCCGTGCCGGCGCCCGCCCGTCCATCACCACCACCCTGGAGCGTGCCCGATGACCGTCGAGGACCAGCCCACCGTCGCCGAGCCCACTCTCTCCGGGCCCGCTCTCTCCGGGCCGCAGGCGTTCAACCCGTTGGCCGCCGGCCCGCTCGCCGAGGTCCGGGAGGGACTCGGGAGCATCCGGGAGTCCGGCTGCCCGGTACACCGTGTGGCCCCCGGCCTGGGCTTCGTCGGGCAGCACGACCTGGTGCGCGAGACGCTCCTCGACCACGGGACCTTCAGCAACCAAGGCAACTTCGTCCTCGAGGGCGACGACCCGGACGACCCGCCGCCGTCGCTGATCACCCAGAGCGACCCGCCCGAGCACGCTGCCCTGCGATCGCTGCTGCGGCCCGGGTTCGCCCGCAAGGTCATCACCGACGCCGCCCCCTGGGTCCGCGCCTACACCGACGAGCTCATCGACGCCCTGCCCGACGGCGGCCCCGCCGACCTGGTGGGCGACATCGCGTTGCCGCTCACCGCCAAGGTCATCGCGCGCCTCGTCGGGGTGCCCGCGGAGGATGCGGCGGAGCTCGCGCAGCTCTCGCTGGACATCACCGCGATCCTGCCCGTCAGCTTCGTCGGTACCGACGCGTGGCAGCGTCTCGAGGCCTACTTCACCGACGCCGCGCGACAGCGCCGGGCGGCCACGGACCCGCCGGACGACCTCGTCACGCGTCTCGCCCTCGGCCGGATCGACGGGCGTGAGCTGGGCGAGCGGGAGGTGGCCTTCCACGCCTGGCAGCTCTTCGTCGCCGGGCTCGAGAGCACGGCGTACACGATCGGCTCGACCATGTGGCAGCTCCTCGCCGACCGCGGGCGCTGGGAGCGCCTCGTCGCCGATTCCTCGCTGCTCGACAACGTCCGGGAGGAGGGCCTGCGCCACGGGTCAGCGATCCGCTGGGTCCTGCGGACCGTCACGGAGCCGACCGAGGTGCGCGACGAGGCGCTCGCGGCGCAGGACCGGGTGATCATCGGACTGGAATCCGCGAACATGGACGCGGCCGTGTTCGGCGACGACGCGGAGACCTTCGTGATGGAACGGCCGACGGCGCGCCGGCACGTGTCGTTCGGCCACGGCATCCATCTCTGCCTGGGCGCGGAGCTCTCGCGCATCGAGATCGCGACGGCGCTGCAGGCCCTCGTCGAGCGGCTGCCCACGCTCGCCCTGGCGCCGGGCGCGCAGTACCGCGACGTCGCGTCGCCGATGTTCTGCGGCCCCCAGCGCGTCGACGTCGTCTGGAGTGCCTCCGGCAGGTGAGCCCGTCGAGGGCCGCCGGCCCCTCGCGCTGCTCACCCGCCGCAGGCGCCCGACGTATCGTCACCGCTCATGAGCGCGCCGGGACAGTCGGACGAGGCCCCTGTCCGGAGGCCTCGTCGCGAGCTGGTCGAGGCCCAGATCTACGAGCAGGCCACCCGGCTCTTCGCCGAGCGCGGCTTCGCGGGCACGAGCCTGCAGGACATCGCCGACGCCATGGGCATGACGCGGCCGTCGCTCTACTACTACGTCAAGAACAAGGACGAGCTGCTCGCGCGGCTCGTCACCGAGATCACCGAGGCCCCGGCGGCGGCCACGGAGGAGATCGCCGACCGCGACGCCGACGCGCCGACCAAGCTGCGCGAGCTCGTCCGGCTCATCGCCGGGCAGCAGGCCCGGCACGCGGCGCGGTTCCAGCTGGTGATCCGTTCGGAGTCGGAGCTCCCCGACGACCTCGCCGTCGCCCACGAGGCCGCGAAGCGCCGCGTGCTCGACGGGTTCGGCCGCATCGTCGACCAGGGCGTCCGCAGCGGCGAGTTCCGTCCGCGTCCGGTGCGGACGACCGCGCTGGCCCTGATCGGCATGTGCAACTGGGTCGCGTGGTGGTTCAACCCCGCGGGTCCGCAGTCGCCCGAGGAGGTCGCGGAGCAGATGGCGGAGATGGCGTTCGCGCTGGTCGCGCAGGCCCCCGACCGCACGCCCGACGCCCCGCGTCCCGACGATCCCGCGGCCGCGCTGCGGCTGTTGCGCCAGGACCTGGACTATCTCGAGAGCGTCATCACGACGCGGACGTCGAAAGATTGACGCTTACGTCGAGAACTCCTACGCTGAGCGACAGGAGGTTCGACGATGACACTCGAGCACAAGGTCCGCGGCGTGGACCACACGGCGTTCCCGACGTTCGATCCCGCCGGGACGGTGCGCTTCTACCGCGACGTCCTCGGCTTCCCGGTCGTGCACTCGATCTGTGCCGCGGGCTGGGGCCCGGAGAACCACCCGGACTTCATCCACTTCTTCTTCGACATCGGCAACGACGACCGGATCGCGTTCTTCTACTACTTCGGTCTCGAGCCGATCCACGACCAGGAGCGCGGCGACGTCTACGCCGGCTTCGGGCCCGAGGTGCCCGAGTTCTTCGTCCGGTCGCGGCACCTCGCGATCCACGTCGACGACCAGGACGACCTCCTGGAGTACCGGCGCCGGCTCGACGACTCCTCCTGGCCGGTCGAGATGCAGATCCAGCACGAGACGATCGAGTCGATCTACACGCACGACCCCAACGGCTACATGGTCGAGTTCACCCGCGCGATGCGTCCCGTGACGCCGCAGGAGGACCTCGACGCGAACCTGACGATCGACGCGCTGCTCGACGTGGTCGCCGAGCCCGAGCCGTCGTTCGGCAAGCTCCTGGCGCGCAAGGCCGAGCTGATCGTCGAGCGGGCCGGCGCGTGGGAGCAGGCACAGCGGGAACTCGCGCAGGCCGACCGATGACCGCGCTCTACGTCCTCGACGTCCCCGAGAACACGTCGGTGGCCAAGGTCGCGGCGGAGGCGGGCGCGGCCGTCGGCAGGATCGGCCCGTACTTCGAGATCACCGCCGATGGGTCGATCGTCGTGGACCGTCGCGCCACCGGCTGCCGGCACGCGGTCTGGTACAGCTGCGTGGCCGGCGTCGCGGGCGGGCGCATCGTGCAGCACGACAAGGACGCCCTGCAGGTCGACCCGGCATGAGCGCCCCGACCCGCCTCGGTGCGGGGCGCTACGTCGCGGTGGACGATCGACCGGCCGCGACGGTCACGAGCGTCCACGAGCTGACGACCGCCGACGGTGCGACCGTGCGGGGCGTGCTCGCCACGGTGCCGGGCGCGCGGACGGTCGTCGCCCTGATGCATCCGCGCCAGGACGTCACCCACCATGCGCTCGTCCCGCAGCTCCTCGCGGCCGGGGCGGCGGTGTGGACCCAGCACACGAGGTCGGTGAACAACGACCTGACGCTGGTGCACGAGCAGGCGCTGCTCGACGTCGCGGCCGGCGTGGTGTTCCTGCGCGAGCAGGGCTACTCCTCGATCGTCCCGCTCGGGCACTCCGGCGGCGGCACGCTCTTCGCCTTCTACCTCGAGCAGGCCGGGCTGGCGGGCGAGGACCGGATCGCGACGACGCCGGGCGGGCGGCCGACGGCGCTCGCCGACGCGACGATGCCGACGGTCGACGGCGTCGTGTTCCTCGCTCCGCACCCGGGGCAGGGGCGGCTGCTGCTCGGCTGCATCGACCCCTCGGTCGCCGACGAGGCCGACCCCCTCGCCGCGGTGCCCGAGCTCGACGCGTTCGACCCCCGCAACGGCTTCGCCGAGCCGCCCACCAGCGCGTCGTACTCCGCGGAGTTCCTCGAGCGCTACCGGGCGGCGCAGGTCGCCCGTGTCGCCCGCCTCGACGCACGCGCCCGCGCGCACCTCGCCCGCACCACCGAGGCGCGGGCCCTGCACAGACGCACGGGTGCCGTCGCGGATCGTCGTCGGGCGCTGGCGCCGGAGATCATGACGGTGTTCCGCACCGACGCCGACCCCCGCACGGTCGACCTCTCGCTCGACCCGAGCGACCGCCCCTACGGCTCGCTCTTCGGCGCCCGGCCCGACCTCATCAACTACGGGCAGGTCGGGTTCGGCCGGTTGACGACGCCGGAGGCGTGGCTCTCGACGTGGTCGGGGCTGAGCTCGAACGCCGACTTCGCGCGGTGCGCGCCCGGGGTCACGGCACCCAGCCTGTTCGTCGAGCTCACCGGCGACCAGGCCGCCTTCCCGTCCGACTCGCGCCGGATGGTCGCCGCGCTCGGCAGCACCGACCTGACGCACGAGAGCGTGCGCGGGACGCACTTCGGCGGCGCGATCGCGCCCGGGGAACCCACGGGCAACGCGCTGGCCGCGGAGCGGATCGCGGCGTGGCTCGGCGAGCGTCACGAGCTCGCGCCGCCGGCCTGAGATCACCGTGACGCCGTCGTCGGCGTCGTCAGGAACCGCGCCGGGCCGGTGACGAACCAGATCACGGTGACGAGCCCGAGCCGCCCGAACCACGGGGTGAGCGCGGCGAGATCGGCGTCCGGGCCGGCGAGCAGGTGCACGACGCCCAGCACCGCTGCGCAGATCGCTGCTGCGACCACCCACCGGGCGAACCGGTCCCACTCGTGCCGCGCGCGCTCCGGGCCCTGCTTCGGCAGCGCGACCGGCGCCGGTCCGCCGGCCCAGCGGTACGCGGCCCGCACGTCGGCCCACCGGATCAGCACGGGGCCGAAGGCCACGGAGACACCGACGTAGATCGCGGCGAGCCCGTGGGCGGAGGTCGCGGCCCCGCCGGAACGGATGTCCAGGACCGCGGTCGCGAGGATGCCGAGGTCCACGAGGATCGTGCCGGCGAGCAGCACGGCGCCCAGCCGCGGCCGCCGCAGGAGGTAGCGCGCGGCGAGGCCGGCCGCGATCAGGACCCAGAACAGGACCTCGCCCACGAGCAGGGCGACGAACGCGGGGGACGTGAACACCTCGGGGCTCATGGTGTCGAGCCTCCGGCGCGAACGGGCCGCGCCGCGTCGGTCCGGCGCCGCGTCCCGTGTCATCCCTTCGTCGCACACCACGGGGGTCGGGCGACGGATCCGGACGCGGCTCCGACCGTGGTGGGATGGCCGCGTGCAGGTGCTGACGACGGTCCGCGCCGCGATGCCCCGACCGTGGTGGTGGGACGGCGGGATCGCGGTGCTCTACGCCGTGGTCGCCGTGCTCGGGGTGCTCGTCTGGCCGCTGTTCGTCCTCCCTCCCGGCCTGCCGGTCCCGCCGGTGCTGAGGCTCGCGGTCCCCCTGGTGCTCGCGGCCCTCACGGTGCTCCGCACCCGGCGGCCCGTGCCGGCCCTGCTCGCCGCCGTCCCGCTCGTCGTGCTCGACGCGGCGCTCGGCCTGTCGCTCGCGGCGGCCCTGGTGCTGGCGGACCTCCTCTACTGCGTGGCGCTGCACGGCTCGACGGCGGCCAGCGAGCGCGTCCGCACCGCCTCGTTCACGGCGTTCGGCGGGCTCGTCGTCCTCGTGCTGCTGGTGACGGGGGACGCGCGGACCACGGCCACCACGGCCCTGTCGGCCAGCGCGGTGCTCCTGCTGCCGGTGGCCTGGGCGCGGGAGGTCCGTCGCCCCACCGAGGAGGCCGCCGCGACCCGACGGGAGGCGGCGCAGGCGGCGCGGATCGCCGAGCTCGACCGTCGCGGCGCCGTCGCCGACGAGCGGGCACGGGTGGCGCGCGATCTGCACGACTCCGTGGCCGGGCACCTCTCGGCGATCGCCCTGCAGTCCCAGGCCGCGTTGGGCGCCGACGCGACGACGCCCGGCGGCAGCGCCCTGCGCGACAGGGTGCTGACCTCGGTCCGCGAGAACAGCGTGCGCGCTCTGGACGAGATGCGCGCCCTCATCGACGTGCTGCGGCGCGACGAGGAGGGCGACGGCACCGACGAGGCGCGCCGGGTGCCGGCCCGGCTCGCGGACCTGCCGGAGCTGGTGGAGTCGGCGCGGGTCGGAGGCCTCGTGGTGGACGCCGATCTCGCGGCGCTCGACGACGAGGCCGTCCCGGCGCCCGTGGGGCTCACGGTCTACCGGATCGCGCAGGAGGCGCTGACCAACGTCGGCCGACACGCGCCCGGGGCGACCGTGACGCTCGCGCTCGCGCGTGACGACGCCGACCTGGTGCTCGACGTGAGCAACACGGTGCCTGCCCCCACGGTGCCGCGACCCGGCTCCGGCACCGGGGTGGAGGGGATGCGCGTGCGGGCCGAGGCCGTCGGGGGATCGGCGAGTGCGGGGCCGGACGGCGACCGGTGGCGCGTGTGCGCGCGACTGCCGCTCGGGGCGTCGTCGTGACCATCCGGGTGCTGATCGCCGACGACCACGAGGCCGTGCGGACAGGACTCGTCATGATCCTCTCGGCCGCCGCCGACATCGAGGTCGTCGGCGAGGCGGGGGACGGCGACGCCGCGATCCGCCGCGCGCGGGACCTCCGGCCGGACGTCGTGCTCATGGACGTGCGCATGCCGTCGACCGACGGGATCGCCGCGACCCGGGAGCTCACGTCCGACGGTGTCTGTGCGGTCCTCGTCCTGACGACCTTCGACCACGACGAGTACGTCTTCGCCGCACTGCGCGCCGGTGCGGCGGGCTTCCTGCTCAAGTCGGCCGACGCCGCGCGCCTGGTCGACGGCGTCCGTCGCGTCGCAGCGGGGGAGGGGGTGCTCGAGCCCGGTATCACGCCGCGGGTGATCGCCGCCGCCGTCACCGCGGAGCCGGCCGCCGAGGCGCCGCCCGGCATCGGCGACCTGACCGATCGCGAGCGGGAGGTCTTCGCGGTCCTCGGTGAGGGCCTGTCCAACCACGAGATCGGGCGGCGCCTGCGCCTGTCGGAGGCGACGGTGAAGACCCACGTCTCGCGCGTGCTCGCGAAGCTCGACCTGCGCTCGCGCACCCAGGCCGCGATCGTCGCCTCGCGCCTGTCCCGGCCGTAGCGGCGGCCGTTCTCGACGTGGCGTTGGCCGCGGAGGGCGATCGACCCGCGGTCGACGCTTCGAGAACCGAAGGATCCGCAGCACCCCTCCCGGAGTCGTCGCGACGCCGGTAGAGACACGACCGCCCCGGCGCGGGTGCGCGCCGGGGCGGTCGTGCGGGTCGTCGGGCGTCAGCGCCGAGGAGTGCCCCCCGGCGGGGTGCCGGGCGACACGGGCTCGGTGGCGCCGGCGCCGTAGGGGTCGCCGGGACGGGTCGCCGGGCCCGCCTGACCGGGCTGGGCGTACGGGTCGCCACCGGGGACGGCCGTCCCCTGCGGCGGCGTCGGTGCGGCCGGAGGAGCCCCTCCGTCGTGAGCACCGTCGCGCCCGTTGGCGCGCATCCCGCTCGGGGCGTGGGCCCGGGCGTCCGCCTCGGCCCGCTCGCGACCGACCTGCATGTCGCGCTGGACCTGGTCGGACTGCAGCTGGGCCTTGCGGTAGCCGGAGTTGATGAGGTCGGCGGCGGCGTCACGCCCACCGAGACCGAAGGCGAGCGCCGAGCCCAGCGCGACCGCGCCGATCAGGGCGATGTAGGTGGCGGTGACGATCGTCTGCGCGATGCCCAGCTGGTTGAGGATCATGAAGACGGCGATGGCCATGACCAGCGTCGGGGCGGCGCTGCGCGCCACCCGGCCGGTGGGGGTGTCGCCCATGGTGCGGTGCACGAGGCCACCGACGGCGGCGGCGATCGCCGCGGCCACCAGGAAGATCAGCACGGCGGCGAGGACGTTCGGCAGGTACGAGAGCACCAGGTTCACGAACCCGGTGACGGCGGGGATGTTCAGCGTCCCGACCGCGGAGACGATGACGAAGACGAGCAGCACCCACTGCACGACAAGGCCGACGAGCTTGGACGGGCTGCCGTCGGGGGAGAAGCGACCGACGTACTCGCCGCCGCGACCGTGGGTCAGCCGCTCGTCGAGGCGGACGCGCCGCAGCAGCTTCGTGATCCCGGCCCGGAGGAGCCGCGCGATGATGTAGCCGATGAGCAGGACGAGCAGCGCACCGATGATGTTCGGTACGTAGTTCAGGAGGGTGGTGAAGGCATTCTGCAGGCTCTGCAGAATGTTGAATCCACCGCCTCCGGACGATGCGGGTGGCATGCGGTTCTCCGTTCTCGCCGATCGGTCGTGGAATCCCGTGGTCCCCGATCGGCGTCGGCGATAACCGCTCCGTCACCCGTTCGCCGTGTCCGGCCCGGCGGTGCAAAGGCGTCACATCGCCCGGTCCGGGGACCGGGCACGTATCGGATACCTGCGGCGGCATCCGACTCCCCGGTACTCGTCGGGGCGTGCCGCCGATGGACGACGCCACGCACTTCCGGGCGGCGGAATGGCGGTCCTCGGAGGAACTGACGGCTTTCAATCCGTCGTCGTCGGTCCTCAGCGGCCGTAGTTGATGTGCACGTTCTTGAGCTGTGTGTACGAGAAGAGCTCGTCGAGGTCCTCCTCGCGGCCGATGCCGCTGTCCTTGACCCCGCCGAACGGCGTGCCGGGGACGTGGCGGCCGACCTCGTTGACCCAGACGTAGCCCGCCTCGAGATCCTCGGCGAAGCGGTGCGCGGTGCCGAGGTCGCGGGTGAATACGCTCGCCGTCAGGCCCAGCGAGGTCCCGTTCGCGATCTCCAGCGCCTCGTCCGCGTCGGCGAAGGGCATCACGGCGAGCACCGGCCCGAAGATCTCCTCCTGGGCGAGGCGCGAGCGCGGGTCGACGCGGTCGAACACCGCAGGCCGCACGAACAGCCCGTCGGCGAGGGCGCCGTCGGTGACGCGGTCGCCGCCGGTGCAGAGCCGCGCGCCCTCGTCTTGGCCAAGCCGGACGTAGCCGAGGACCTTCTCGAGCTGCCCGGTGTTGACGATCGCGCCGGTGTCGGCGCCCGGGTCGTCGGGCAGGCCGGGACGCAGGGCGGAGACCGTCTCGACGAGGCGCTCGACGAACGCGGCGTGGATGTCGCGGTGCACCACGACACGCGAGAGCGACCCGCACGACTGGCCCTGCCAGGTGAAGTTCATGCCTCGCACCGAGGCCGCCACGGCCGTGTCGAGGTCGGCGTCGGGGAAGACGACCAGCGGGTTCTTGCCGCCGAGCTCGAGGGTGACGGTCTTGACGCCGACCTCGGCGGCCCGGCGCTGGATGGCCCGCCCCGTCGCGGCGGACCCTGTGAACGCGAGGCGGCGCACGTCGGGGTGCGCGACGAGCGCGTCGCCGGAGCCCGCGCCCGTCCCGGTGACGATGTTGAGCACGCCGGGCGGGAGGACGTCGGCGGCGAGCTCGCCGAGGCGCAGGGCCGAGAGGCTCGTGTGCTCGCTCGGCTTGATCACCACGGCGTTGCCGGCCGCGAGCGGGGCCGCGATCTTCGACGCCGCGAACATCAGCGGGTGGTTGAACGGGATCAGCCGTCCGACCACGCCGTAGGGCCGGCGCAGCGAGTACGTCAGCGTCCCCGGCTCGCTCGGGACGGTGTCGCCGTGCAGCTGCAGGACGAGGCCTGCGTAGTAGCGCAGGTAGAAGACCGCCATGTCGACGTCGCGGCGCATCTCGCGCAGCAGGCTGCCGTTGTCGTCGGCGTCGAGCCGGGCCAGCTCGTCGGCGTGGCGCTCGATGACGTCCGCGAGGGTCGTGAGCGCCTGCGAGCGCACGGCGGGGGCGGCCCGCCGCCACCCCGGGAAGGCCGCGCCCGCCGCGGCGACGGCGTCGTCGACGTCCGCGGCCGTGGCCTCCGGGATCGCGGCGAGGACCTGGCCCGTCGACGGGTTCGGGGTCTCGAGCACGCCGCCGTCGGAGGCGGGGCGGAGCGTGCCGCCGATGAGCATCTCGGGGCGTCTCACGGCGTCTGCTCCAGGGCGCGGACGAGGTGCTCCCAGACCGCGGCGATCGCCGTCGGCGAGTAGATGTGCTCCCTCTTGGCGAGGGCCTCCCCGGGCGGCGACCAGGAGGGCCAGCCGCCCGCGGAGCGGGTGAGGATCTGCTGGGCGCAGGCGCGCTCGAGGATCACGGCCGTCACCACCGCGGTCGGCAGGTCGGGCCCGACGGTGACGATGCCGTGGTTGACCAGGAAGAGCGCGTTGCGGTCGCCGAGGTCGGCGGCGACCCGCTTGCCGAGCTCCTCGGTGAGGATCAGGTCCGCGGTGTCGGTGAAGCGCGGGACGTCGGGCGGGGTGAACATCGTCGCCCCGTGGCTCACCGGCAGGAGCGGCTGGCCGGTGGCGGCGAGTGCCACCGCATGGGGCGGGTGCGTGTGGACGACCGCGCCGACGTCCGGCCGGGCCGCCAGGATCTCGGTGTGGATCGGGTACTCGCTGTGCCGCGAGCCCGGTCCGCCCTCGACGACGCCGCCGTCCGCGGCGACGAGGTGCACCCGCTGCGGGGTGATCTCCTCCAGACCCCACTCGGCGGTCTTGATCCACACGCCCCGACCGTCCGGGTCGCGGACCGAGGCATGGCCCCAGACCAGGTCGCCGTGTCCGTTCGCGGCGAGCACCCGGGACGCGGTGGCGACCAGGGACGCGGTCTCGTGCATGCGGTGTCCTCCGTGAGCGACGTCGGTCACGTTTCGCTGAGTAGACGTATAGTCTGCTCAGCAGAACGCTCGGGGGAGATTCTGCTGGAAAGAACCGCGGCGTGGCCGGCGGATCGTCAGCCGGCGCCGAGGTCGCGCGCGATCCCCCGTGCGGTGGCGGCGAGGAGCCCCGCCCACTCGGTGAGGCGGTCGCGGCGGTAGCGCGCGGTGGGCATGGAGATCGAGATGCCGCCGGCGAGCCCGTCGGTCGGCACGGCGGCGCCCACGGCGGTCACCCCGGTCTCGGTGCGCTGGTCGTTGACGGCGAAGCCCTGGCGCCGGATGCGGCGCAGCTCGCGGACGAGGCCGTCGACGTCGGCGACCGGCGATTCCGCTCCGCGGTAGAGCGCGCGGAGCTCGTCCTCGTCCCGGGTGGCCAGCACGGCCCGCCCGCCCGAGGCCAGGTGCGCGGGCAGGACCCGACCGCCGCGGTCGCCCACGCGCAGCACCCGGTCGCACTCGACGGACGCCACGAACCGCGCCTGGTCACCGACCACCACCACGAGGTTCGTGGTCTCGTCGGTCCGCGCCGTGAGGTCCTGCAGGTGCGGCAGCGCGACGCGGCGCAGCTCGGCGGCCGGCTCGGGCGTGGTCGGTCGGCGCAGGACGGGCCCGGCGACGTAGCGGCGGTCCTCGTCCTGCTCGGCGAAGTCGCGGTAGACGAGCATCGCGAGCAGCCGGTGCGCCGTGGAGCGGGCCACGCCCAGGCGCTCCGCGGCCTCGCTGACGCGCAGCGGGCCCTCCTGCTGCAGCATCGCCGCGAGACGCAGGGCGTAGTCCACGGACTGGATCCCGTACGTCGGCCTGTTCTGCACTCCAGAAGAGTAGGACTCGCCGGGCAGAACGCTCCTAGGGTCGGCGCGTGGTCCAGTTCTACGTCGACGGCTACCGGACGGGCGATCCGTTCCTCGAGGAGCCGCATCCCTCGGTGCGCGACCGGCCGGACGGGCTCCCGGAGACCACGGACGTCCTGGTCGTGGGGTGCGGGCCGGCCGGCCTCGTGCTGGCGGCACAGATGGCGAGCTTCCCCGACCTCCGCACGGTGGTCGTCGACCGCCGGGACGGCCCGCTCGAGATCGGGCAGGCCGACGGGGTCGCGTGCCGCACCGTCGAGATGTTCGGCGCGTTCGGTCTCGCCGACCGCGTCATCGCCGAGGGCTACCAGGTCAACGAGGTCGCGTTCTGGCGCCCGGACCCCGACGACCCCTCCGCCATCACGCGCACCGGCCGGATCCAGGACGTCGAGGACGACCTGTCCGAGATGCCGCACGTGATCGTCAACCAGGCGCGGATGCTCACCTACCTGCGCGAGCACATGGCGCGGTCGGCGGCGCGGCTCGAGCCCCTGTACGGGCTGCAGGTGGACGGGATCACGGTCGGGACCGGGGACGAGCCGGTGACGGTGACGCTCGCGCACGTCGAGGGCGGCGAGACGACCGGCGAGACGTCGACGATCCGGGCCCGCTACGTCGTCGGGTGCGACGGCGCCCGCAGCGCCACCCGCACCGCGATCGGCCGGGAGCTGGTCGGCGACCTGACGAACCAGGCCTGGGGCGTGATGGACGTCCTCGCCGTCACCGACTTCCCCGACATCCGGCTCAAGAGCGCGATCACGTCCGCCGCGGGCAGCATCCTGATCATCCCCCGCGAGGGCGGGTACATGGTGCGGCTCTACATCGAGCTGGACGGTGTCGACGGGACCTGCGACGTCACGCCCGAGACGCTCGCGGCCGTCGCCAACCGGATCCTCCACCCGTACACGCTCGAGGTGCGCGACGTCGGGTGGTGGTCGGTGTACGAGGTCGGGCAGCGGCTCTGCGACAGGTTCGACGACGTGCCCGCGGGCGCCGAGGACCGTCTCCCGCGGGTGTTCATCGCCGGCGACGCCTGCCACACCCACAGCGCGAAGGCCGGCCAGGGGATGAACGTGTCGATGGCCGACACCTGGAACCTCGGGTGGAAGCTCGCCGCCGTCCTGCAGGGCCGGGCGCGCCCGGAGCTGCTGCATACCTACTCCGAGGAGCGCCATGAGGTCGCCCGGGAGCTGATCGACTTCGACCGCGAGTTCGCCGCCATGTTCAGCGCCCACCCCGGGGGGCAGGGGGCGGACCCGGAGAAGTTCCAGCGCTACTTCCGCGACCAGGGCCGCTTCACCGCGGGCGTCGCGGTCCGGTACGCGCCGTCGACGATTACGTCCGGCAACGCGCACCAGCACCTCGCCGAGGGTCTGCCGGTGGGCACGCGGTTCCACTCAGCGCCGGTGATCCGGCTGGCCGACGCCAAGCCGATGCACCTCGGGCACGTCGCACGGGCCGACGGCGCCTGGCGGCTCCACCTCTTCGCCGACCGCGACGGGTCCCGGCTCCGCGCGCTGTGCGCGTTCCTCGCCTCGCCGGCATCCCCGGTCCTGCGCCACACCCCCGCCGGCGCCGAGCCCGACGAGGTGATCGACGTCCGGGCGGTGTTCCAGCAGGGGCACCGCGATCTCACCGTCGCCGACCTGCCGCCGGCCCTGCTCCCGCGCAAGGGCCGCTTCGGTCTCGTCGACTACGAGAAGGCCTTCTGCCCCGACCCCGCCGTCGACGTCTTCGACCTGCGTGGCATCGACCGCGCGGGCTGCGCCGTGGTCGTGCGCCCGGACCAGTACGTGGCGCACGTCCTCCCGCTGGACGCGCACGCCGAGCTGGCGGCGTTCTTCGCGGGGGTGCTGACCGAGGCGCGGTAACGACCCTCGCCCGCCCCAGCAGGTGGACCCGGCCCGCGGATGCTTCCGAAGCATCCGCCGGTCACGCTCGGCCCCACCCCATCCGCAGTTGGGCGTCGATGCCCTCCGGGCCGTCGGTGCGGTTGTCGACCGCGAGGTGGGGCACGGGCGGCGGGACGTCCGGCTGCATCCGGGCGGCGAAGGCGTCGAAGGACGCGAGCTTGCCCGCGTCGTGGGACCGGCCGCGCGACGCGATCCGCCGGCGCAGGGTGGCGGCGTCCGACGCGACCCAGACCAGGTGCACGGGCTCGCCGCCGAGCTCGTCCACCCATGTCCGCCAGCGCCCCAGGTCCCGGATCTGGCCCGTGAACGGCGCGCTGAGCAGCACCGGGCACCCGCGGGCACGGATCTCCCGGGCGACAGCGGTCATCCCGCCGTACTCGTGCACCTTGACGTGCTCGTCGTACCAGGGCCCCTCGCGCTCGCCGGGAGGACGACCGGCCGCCGCCAGCGTCGCGGACACGAAGCCGCCGTACATCGTGTCCTTGTCCAGCAGCGCCGGCACGGGCTGCAGCAGGGCCAGCAGCCGGTCGGCCACCGTCGACTTCCCCGACCCGGGCGGCCCCGCCACCACCCAGACGTCCGCAGGCTCAGGCACGGCGGAAGGAGGGGTAGCCGGCGTCCGCCTCGCGCAGGCACCGCTCGCGGTAGCGGCCGACGCCGCCGGCGTAGTCGGACGACGACGCGACGGGCATCGTGCCCGCGACCTCGTGGTGGTGGGCGATCCAGGCGTCCTCGCCCGCCGCCGTCGCCTCCAGGGTGCGGAGGCCCGCGGCGTGCAGGTCGGCGATCGCCTGCGCGATCCACTCGACCTGCACCTGCCGGCAGGTCGTCATGAGGCACCGGTCGGACGGCGGCGTGAGCGGGGCGGCGGTGGTGAACAGGTTCGGGTAGCCGTGCTTCGCGAGCCCCAGCGTGCTGCGCGCCTCCCGTCCCCACTCCTCGCCCAGCACCTGCCCGCCGCGCCCGCGCACGTCGATCCGCGTCAGGGCGTCCGGCCCGCCGTCGAACGTCGAGGTCAGGACGATCACGTCCAGCGCGTGCACCGTGCCGTCGGACAGCTCGATCCCCTCGGGGACGAGGCGGTCGATCGGCGTGTGCACCAGGTCGACGAGGTCGACGTCGTCGCGGCCGAACACCTCGAGGTATCCGGAGTCCAGGCGCACGGGCCGCACCCCGAAGCTGCCCCGCGGCACGAGCACGTCGGCGAGGCCGGGATCGGGCAGCCGTGCCCGCATCGCCGCCCGCACGGCCTCGCCCGCGTCGCCGAGCGCGCCGAGGGCACCCGTCCACGCCGACCTCGTCCCGTCGCCGAGCACCGGCGGGCGCTCCTCGTCGCCGGTCAGGGTGTGGACGACCGTGTCGCGGAGCTCGGCGAACCGGCTCCGGTAGGCGTCCCGCTCGCGCCAGCCGAACACCGGGTTCGCGCGGGGCAGGAGGTCGACGGGACGGGTGGCGAAGACCGTCAGGCGGGACACCCGGTCGACGATCGTCGGCACGAGCTGCACCGTCGCCGCGCCGCTCCCGAGGACGCCGACCCGTAGCCCGGCGAGGTCGTGCCGGCCCTCCGGCCAGTGCGCGGTGTCGAGGACCGGCCCCGCAAAGGCGCCGCCGATCAGGTCGATGGTCCTCTCCGGCAGCAGGCCCGTGCAGGCGACGACGAACCGGGCGTCGAGGGTCTCGCCGCGGTCGGTGCGCACGGTCCAGCGGCCGCTCTCCTCGTCGAGGTGCAGGTCGACGACCCGGGTGCCGAGGCGGATGGCGCGGCGCAGGTCGAGCCGGTCGGCGACGAAGCGCAGCCACCGCTGCACCTCGTACCCGGCGGGGTAGCGCTCGCTCCAGCCCCAGTCGCGGTAGAGCTCCTCGGAGAACAGGTACTGGTACCCGGGCCCCTCGGAGTCGAGGTGCGAGCCGGGGTAGCCGTGCCACCACCACGAGCCCCCGACGTCGTCGGCGGCGTCGAAGGCGCGCACGCGCAGACCCTGCGCCCGCAGCAGGTGCAGCTGGTACAGCCCGGCGACGCCCGCGCCGATGACGACGGCGTCGAGCTCCTCGACCGTCACCGCGGCACCAGCGGGCCCGGCGGGGTGGGCTGCTCGAGCTCGGCCCGGATCCGGAGCCGCGCGCCGGAGGCGGACGGGCGGTGGATCACGACCTGCATGCCGGCATCCTGCCGCGCCCCGGCGGGCGCGGCGAGGCGCTACGGCACCGGGGCCCCGCTAGCCGTCCCGGGGGACGGGGCCACCGGCATCCCCGGCCTCCCCGACCGCCGGACGGGTCGAGGGGTGGGCCCGGGTGGCGGCGGCGCGGGCTCGTCCCGCAGCGCCTCGCGCCAGGCACGGCGCGGGTCGGCCGAGCGGATCTCGGCGAGGGGCTCACGCAGCTCGTCGAGCTGGCGGCGGACCTCGGCGAGATCCGCGGCCTCGCCCACCTGGTCCTTGACCGCCGTGGCGTACTGCTTGGCCTGGGTGGCCATCCCGGCCACCGCGCGGATCGCGGCGGGGAGCCGCTCGGGGCCGATCACGAAGAAGCCGACCAGGGCGAGCAGGAGCAGCTCACCCATGCTCATCCCGAACACGGCTACTTCACCTCCTTCTCGAGGGGCGACGGCTGGTCGTCGTCGAGGTCCTCCCAGCCGGGGTCGCGGCGGGCGCGACGGCGGTCGTGCAGCCGGCAGACCTGGATGGCGGCCTCGAGCAGCACGCAGAGCGCGGCGCCAAGCACCGCCATGGAGATCGGGTCGCCGCCGGGCGTCGCGACGCCGGCGAACAGGAACGCGCCGAAGATCATGCCGCGGCGCCAGCTCGCCAGCTTCCGGTAGGAGACGACCCCGACGCGGTTCAGCATGATCACCACGAGCGGGGTGAGGAACGCGACGCCGAAGACCACCATGAGGGACAGGACGAGGGAGTAGTACTCGTCGCCGCGCAGCGCCGTGGTCTGGACGCTGTTGCCGACCATGAGCAGGAACCCGAGCGCCTCGGCGACGACGAGGTACGCGATCACCGCGCCGCCGGCGAAGAGCACCGAGGCGCTGCTGACGAACAGCACCGCGCCCCGGCGCTCGTGGCGCCGCAGGCCGGGGGTGACGAACGCCCACAGCTGCCCGAGCCACCACGGCGAGGACAGGACCACGCCGGCGGTGATCGCGACCTTGAGCCGCAGGACGAACTGGTCGAACGGCCCGGTGGCGAGCAGCCGGCACTCGCCGGCGCCCAGCCCGGCGCGCGCCGTCGACGGCAGGGAGCAGTAGGGCTCGAGCAGCAGGGCGCCCAGGGTGGGCGCCCCGAACACGGCGTTCTCGTACCAGACGAATCCGGCCACCGTGCCGACCGCCACCGCGAGCAGCGCCCAGGTCAGACGGCGACGCAGCTCGAGCAGGTGGTCGAGCACCGACATCGTGGCGTCGGGGTTCCGGCGCCGCCGGCCGGGCCACCACCGGCTCGATCGCAGCCGCCCCAGGTCGGGCACGGCCTAGACCGCCGAGGCGTCGGTGGACCTCGCCGGGGCGCCGTCGGCCGCCGGCGCCGTGCCGGCGGGCCGCGCCGGCCCGGCCTCGACGGCGGCGGGCGCCTGAGCCGGCGCCGGAGCGGGCGACGAGGATTCGCCGTCGTCGGTCAGGGTCTTGGTCTCGGCCTTGAAGATGCGCAGCGACCGGCCGATGCCGCGGGCGGCGTCGGGCATGCGCTTGGCGCCGAAGAGCAGCAGGACGACGACGAGGATGACCAGCCAGTGGGTGGGGCTGAGGGCTCCGGTCATGACGGTTCCTTCCGGGGGACGAACAGGGGGAGCGGGGACGGACAGGGAGCGGTGCTCACATGTTCTCGGCGCCCTGCTTGATGGCCTCCCGGATGCGGGAGTACGTGCCGCAGGCGCACATGTTGCGGATCTCGTCGATGTCGTCGTCGGTGATCGACCCGCCGCCGGCGCGGACCTTCTTCACGAGGTCGACGGCGGCCATGATCTGGCCGGGCTGGCAGTAGCCGCACTGCGGGACGTCCCGGTCGATCCACGCCTCCTGCATCGGGTGCAGGTCGGCGCCGACGGTGTCCGGGAGGCCCTCGATCGTGGTGACCTCGTCGGTGGGCCGGATCGCGCTGACCGGCACCGAGCAGGGGTTGAACGCCCGGCCGTTGATGTGGCTGGTGCAGGCCTTGCAGACGTTGATGCCGCAGCCGTACTTGGGCCCGGTGATGCCGAGGACGTCGCGCAGCACCCAGAGCAGGCGCACGTCGTCCTCGATGTCGACCGTCACGGGGCGGCCGTTGACCTTGAAGGTGCGGGGAGGCATGCGGGGCTCCTCAGCTCGCGGGGTTGAACGCCGGGCCGGCCGCGGACGGCGTCGGGTACGCCGTGAGGCCGTCCGTGGGGGACGGGGGCAGCGGCGGGACGAACTTCTTGACCTCGAACGGCACGTCCTTGGTGTGGCCGATCGGGAAGCTGGTGGGCATCTCCCCGACGGCCCTGGCGTAGGCGCAGGCCACCGCGGCCGTCGCGGCGCCCACGGCGAGCTCGCCGGCGCCGCCGGGCCGGTCGCCGCTCGGCGGCATGACGATCACGTCGATCTCCGGCGGGGCGTTCCAGTGCCGGGTGTAGCGGTAGTCGTCCCAGCTGCCCTCGAGGAAGTTGCCGTCGCGCAGGTGCAGGCTGCCGGTGAACACGTGGGAGATCCCGGTCATGACCCCGCCCTCCATCTGGGCCTTGAGGCCGAGGGGGTTGATGGCCAGGCCCACGTCGACGGCCACCGTGACCTTGCGGACCCGGGGACCGGTGGTGGCCCCGCGGATCTCGCGCTCGGCCGTCGCCGGACGCGTGTCGACCTCGGCGAGCACCGCGACCGAGCCCTTGTACTCGTTGTGCACGACGACGCCCTGGGCGACGCCCTCGGGCAGGTCCCGACCCCAGTCGCCCTCGTCCCGGACCGCTTCCAGGACGGCCTTGGCCCGCTCGTCCTCGACGCGGTTGATCCGGAACTCCATCGGGTCCTCGCCCAGGCGCTCGGCGAGCTGGTCGACCATGAGCTCCTGCGCGGGCCGGAAGTCCTGGTTGTTGAGGTTGCGGACGCTGCCGGTGGCGAACCGGTCGAAGTCGAAGATCTCGTTGTAGCCGAACACGATGGCGCCGAGGTCGTACGGCACGCTGGCGGTCAGCAGGAAGACGGTCTGCGAGAGCGTGAGCTCGTTGGCGAAGGGCAGCTTCGCGGCCTGCGACGTGATCATGTCGCCCAAGGACTCGGTGTAGTCGGTGGCGACGCTCGTCTGCCGCTGCTCGAAGCTGACGACCTCGCCGAGGCCCGGGCTGTAGGTGGCCTTCACCCGCGAGATGCACATCGGGTGGACGCGACCGGCCCGGCACTCGTCGGCGCGGTGCCACATGAGCCGCACGGGCTTGCCGATCTCCTGCGACACGCGCGCCGCGTCGAGCGCGGCGTCGCTGAAGAGCCGGCGGCCGAAGGCGCCGCCGCCGCGGGGGACGTGGACCGTCACCTGGGCCGGGGTCATGTCGAGGACCTGGGCGAGCTGGCTCTGGGTGACGATCGGGATCTGGCTGGGGGTCCAGACCTCCGCCTCGCCGTCGCGGACGTCGGCGATCGCGACGTTGGGCTCCATCGCGGCGTTGCTGCGCCAGTAGAAGACGAACTCCTGCTCGAGCGCCTCGACGGGGCCGACCGCCCCGAGGGCGTCGGTGGCGAGCGGGACCACTCCGCCCACCTCGTCCAGCGGGGTCGGCGAGGGCAGGTTGGCCGGCGCGTCGGCCGCGCGCAGCTGCTCGAGGATCGTCTCGTCCGACTCGTCGTCGACGTTGCCCCCGCCCCAGGTGATGTCCAGGGCGTTGACCGCGTCGATGCACTGTCCGAAGGTCCGGGCGCGCACGGCGACCGCGGACGAGGTGGTCCCCCGGCCGGGCTCCGCGTCGGTGGAGATCTCGACGACGTCGGTGACCCCGGGCATGGTGCGGACCTGGTCGAGGTTGTTGACCGACTCCACGGTCCCCTTGATCGTCGGGGGCCGGGCGATCATGGTCGGCAGCGCCTCGGGGACGTCGAGGTCCATCGTGTACTTCTTGCGGCCGGTCACGGCGGCGACGACGTCGTCGCGGCGCGTGTCGGTCCCGATGATCTCGAACTCGTCGACGGGCTTGAGCTCGGTGATCGCCTCCCGCGTCACGGAGTTCGCCGCCGCGGCGGCCAGCTCGGCGAACGGGACGCTCGATCCGGCGGTGGAGAGCACCCGGCCGCCGGTGGTGCGCAGGTTCTCGGCCTCGTCGCCGAGGATCGTCGCCGCCGCCTCGACCAGCCGGCCGCGGGCCAGCGCCGCCGCCACCCGGACCGGCGTGTAGATCGAGATGACCGAGGCCGACCCCTGGGTCTGCTGGTTGAACAGCAGCTCGGGGCGCGCGTCGGCGAGGGTGACGTTGACGTCGGAGACGTCGATGCCCATCTCCTCGGCGATGAGCACCGCCGCCGTCGTCGTGATGCCCTGGCCGCTCTCGGCCCGCGGGATGCTGAACGACACGGTGCCGTCCTCGTTGACGACGATGGTGATGAGGTTCGCCGTCGCGCGGGTGGAGTCCAGCAGCAGGTCGGAGAGGTCGTAGACCTCCGACACCTCGGGGGTCGGCGAGGGCAGGGCGTTGGCCTCGAGGACCGAGTCGGCGGTCAGCTTCACGCCGACGGCGAGGGTCGGGGCGGCGATCAGGTACCCGAGGAAGCGGCGACGTTCCATGCCGGCGACGGTGGGCCGCGTCCGGTCCGCCGGTCGGCGGGACGGTCGCGGGGCGGAGCGGTGCTTGGCCGGCATCGCGGTCCTTTCGGCGTGGTAGGGCCGTTCGTCGTAGTCCATAGAGCTTGAAGGACTAACGAGTTTGGTCACGGGACGGTAACGGGCGCCTGTCAAGATCATTAAGCTGTGTCGGCGAACAAGCTCGACCACGTCTGTGATCAGGACTTTTCCGCCGGAACCGGATCTCGGCGCGGGGGCCTCACGGCGATGCGCGCGCCGGCGGCCCGGTCTGGGCCAGGATCAGGGCTCCACACGTCCTCCACCCCGACGGGCCTGCCGATGCGCTACGACGACGACGCCCAGCTCGACGCCTCCGAGGTCACGGACAACCGTGGCCAGGGCGGCGGGTCCGGCTCGGGCTTCGGGGGACTCGGCGGGGGTGGTGGTGGCGGCGGCCTCCTGCCGCTGCTGATCGGGCTGCTCTTCCGCGGGCGCAGCGGCAAGGTCAGCTGGGTCCTCATCGTCGTCGTGGTGGTCGGCTTCCTCGCCGTGACCTTCCTCGGCGGCGGGGGCGGCCAGGGGTCGTCGATCGCGGGCACGTTCGGCGAACCCGGCGGGCCGGCGGTGGCGGGCACGTCGGAGCTGGCCGGCGAGTGCCGCACCGGCGCGGACGCGAACACCAACCCCGACTGCGCGATCGTCGCCGACATCAACTCGATCCAGGCGTACTGGGCGGGCGGCGGCTACGCGCAGATCGCGCCGCGGGTGCGGGGCGCGCAGCCGCGCTACCAGAACGTCGACACCGTGTTCTTCAGCGGCCGGGTGAACACCCGCTGCGGCAGCGCCGATTCGAGCTCCGGGCCGTTCTACTGCCCGGCCGACGACCTCGTGTACATCGACCTGACCTTCTACGACCAGCTGCGCCAGCAGTTCGGCGCCCAGGGCGGCCCGTTGGCCAACGCCTACGTGCTCGCCCACGAGTACGGCCACCACGTGCAGGACCAGCTCGGCACCCTCGGCACCACCGGGTCCGCGTCCGCGCGGCAGGGCGCGACGTCGGCGGCGGTGCGCGTCGAGCTGCAGGCCGACTGCTACGCCGGCGTCTGGATGAACAACGCGACCAGGCCGCAGGGCGGCCGGCCCGCCTTCATCACCGAGATCACACGGGCCGACCTGGACACCGCGGTCGACGCCGCGACGCGCATCGGCGACGACTACATCCAGGGCCGGCTCGGTGGCGGCACCGTCGACCCCGACTCGTTCACCCACGGCACGTCGGCCCAGCGCAAGAAGTGGCTCACCACGGGATTCACCACCGGCGACCCCGCCCGCTGCGACACGTTCCGGACGAACGACCTGGGCTGAGCCGCGCGACAGGTCAGAAGACGAGCGTCGTCCGGCCCGTGACGACGACGCGGTCGGCGCAGTGCGCGGCGACGGCGCGGGCCAGCACGCTGCGCTCGACGTCGGCGCCGCGGCGGGTGATGTCGGCGACGGTGTCGCGGTGCGAGACGCGGGCGACGTCCTGCTCGATGATCGGGCCCTGGTCGAGGTCCTCGGTGACGTAGTGCGCCGTGGCGCCGACCAGCTTCACCCCGCGCTCCTTGGCCTGCGCGTAGGGCCCGGCGCCGACGAACGCCGGCAGGAACGAGTGGTGGATGTTGATCGCGGGCACGCCGAGGGCGTCGAGGAAGCCGCCGGTCAGGATCTGCATGTAGCGGGCGAGGACGACGAGGTCGACGCGGCCGTCGAGGAGCTCGATCTGCTGCTTCTC
Organism: Actinomycetospora sp. NBC_00405; assembly: GCF_036044095.1. Lineage (NCBI taxonomy): Bacteria > Bacillati > Actinomycetota > Actinomycetes > Pseudonocardiales > Pseudonocardiaceae > Actinomycetospora > Actinomycetospora sp. NBC_00405. The sequence continues at coordinate 2,795,042 of NZ_CP107938.1, read as the reverse complement.
GGCGACGTCCTTGGTCTCGCGGGTGACGGGGATGTGGGCGTAGGGCACGCCGAACCGGGCGACCTCGTCGGCGAGGTCGGGGTGGTTGGACACGACCTGGACGATGTCGACGCCCAGCTCGCCGCGGCGCTGCCGCCACAGCAGGTCGAGCAGGCAGTGGTCGAGCTTCGAGACGAACACCGCGACCCGCGTGCGCTCGGCGGCGATGCGCATCCGGAACGTGATGTCGTACCTATCGGCCACCTCCTCGCCGAACTCGGCGGTGAGCTCGTCGAGGGCCTCCTCGAGGCCCGGCAGCCGGAAGACCAGCCGCATGACGAAGTGCCCGCCCTCGGGGTCGGTGGTGTCCTGGTCGGACTGCACGATCGTCGCGTTGTGCGCGTGCAGGAACGAGCTGATCGCCGCCACCAGCCCGGGCTGGTCGCGGCAGGAGACCAGCAGCCGCCCGACGTCCGTGTCGTTCACTGCCGGAGCCCCCGGAAGCCCGTGACCTCCACCGCGGAGCGTGCGCCGGCGTCGAGCAGCGCGTCCCACAGGTACTGGCCCGACGAGCGCTCGCAGTGCAGCAGGTAGGACAGCACGCCGGAGACGTCGTCGCGCACGACGTCGGTGACCACGGCCGCGACCGACGTCCGCAGCGCGGTCCCGTGGGGGGTGACGGTGTCGGCGAGGTCGATCGCGCAGACGCCGGCCAGGACGGCGGTGGCCGCCGGGCCCTGCAGCCGCATCAGCGCGCGGCCGTGGGTGAGGTCGAGGACCGACGTGAACTCGCCGGTGCCGGCCAGGCGCTCCTCGAGGGCGGTGCGCAGCGCCGGGGCCGTACCCGGCGCGCCGAGCGCCAGCCACTCCCCGGGGGCGGACCCGACGAGCAGCACCGCTCCGGACCCGAGGTCGGTGTACCGCGTGCGCCCGAACCCCACGCCCAGGGCCTCGCGGCCCGCGCCGTCGAACGGGGCGCGCACGTGCACCTTCGCGAGCGGGGTCTCGTCCGAGAGCGTGGACGCGCCGGTCGCGGCGCGCGCGCTGACCTCCCACCCGTCGAGGACGGTGGCGGGGGAGGCGGCGATCGGGCTGCGTGCCAGGGGGAGGGGGGCCACGGGCGCGGCGGTGTCAGACACGCTGGCGCTCTCCTTCGGGGTCGACGTGGACGCGGTCGGTCACCTCGGCGACGACGTCGCGCCCGTCGGGCAGGCGGACGGTGACGCGGGTGCCGACGGCCGCCAGCTCGCGATCGATCTGGGCCAGTCCGATCGAGCGCCCGAGGGTCGGGGACATCCGGCTGGACGTCACGCGCCCGGCGATGCCGCCGGCCCGGTCGAGGATCTGGCTGGCCTCCGGGGGCACGATCGTCCCGTCGAGCGTCCGCAGACCGACCAGGCGCGGGTGGGTGTCGCGCCCGTGCTGCCACACCAGTTCCGGCTTGCCGACGAAGTCCGGCTTGTCGAGCTTGATCAGCTCGTCGACGCCGGCGCTGAAGCCCTGGGTCAGGCCGTCGGTGTCCTGCCCGACGATCGCGTGCCCCTTCTCGAGACGCAGGACGCGCTGCGCCTCCACACCGAAGGGACGCACACCGAGGTCCTCGCCGGCGGCCATGAGCCGCTCCCACAGGTGCAGGCCGTACGCGGCCGGCACGTGGACCTCGAAGGACAGCTCGCCGGTGAACCCGATCCGCCAGAGCACGCAGTCGGCGACGCCGGCGACCGTGCCGGTGCGGACGCTCATGTAGCCGAAGGACTCGGGCCCCAGGTCCAGGTCGGTGAGCCGTCCGAGCAGCTCGCGCGAGCGGGGCCCGGCGACGTTGATGCTGGCGTACGCCGTGGTCACCGGGGTGACGTGCACCTGCCACTGCGGGCGCGCCGTCTGCAGCCAGCGCTCCGCCCACTCCCACACCGCGGCGGCGCCCGAGGACGTCGTCGACATGAGGTAGTGCTGCTCGCCGAGGCGTCCGGTGACGCCGTCGTCGAGCACCACCCCGTCCTCGGCGCACATGACCCCGTAGCGCACGCGGCCGACGCCGAGCTTCTGCCACTTGTTGACGTAGAGCAGCTCGAGCAGCTTCGGCACGTCCGGCCCGCGCAGGTCGAGCTTGCCGATCGGGGTGACGTCGATGAGCCCGACCGCGGCGCGCACGGTCGTCACCTCGCCGGCGGGATCGCCGTAGTGGTCGGGACGGATCCACTGGCCGGCGACGAGCGGGACCGCGCCGTGGCGCTCGTGCCACGGCTGCATCGGGGAGTACCGCACGGGTTCGCGCGGCCGGCCGGCGAGCGCGCCCAGGGTCACCGGCGCGTACATCGGTCGCCACGTGGTGGTGCCCGTCGCGGCGATCGTGCTGCCGGTGGCCTCGGCGAGGACCGCGACGGTGTTGACCGTCTCGAGCTTCCCCTGGCCGGGCCCCATGGTGGCGGTGGTGTAGCGCTTGACGAGCTCGACCGAGTCGTAGCCCTCCGCCGCCGCGGTGACGATGTCCTTGGCCGAGACGTCCTCGGAGAGGTCGACGAAGCCGCCGGTGCCGTTCGAGAACAGTTCCGGGTGGTCGGCGACGGCCAAGTCGGGGACGGTCACGGCGGTACCCGCGGTGCGCAACGCCCGCCGCGCGGCCTCGCGGCCCACGGCGTCGGCGTGCTCCACCACCTGCGCGACGTCGCCCTCGCCGACGATCCCGCCGGCGGCCAGCACGTCCTCGGGCATCCGTGCCGGGTCGGGCCGGAACCGTGCGGTGCGCGGGTCGTAGACGGGGTTGTCGCCGGACTGGTTGAGCAACGACGTCGGCGCCGTCCACCCCACGGCGGTGACGAGCAGGTCGGCCTCGACCCGGCTGCCGTCGCCCAGCTCGACCGCGCGCACCCCCTGGCGCCCGTGCGCGGCGGTGATCGTCTCGCCCCGGCGGGCGTCGACCACGGCGGCGACCTCCACGCCCGCGTCCTCGAGGTCGGCGATCGCGGCGTCGCCCTCGGGGTTCGCGGTGAGCACCACGGCACGCTGCCCGGGCTGCACCGCCCAGAGGTTGACCAGCCGCCGCACGGCGGTCGAGAGCACCACGCCGGGCAGGTCGTTGCCGGCGAAGACGTAGGGGCGCTCGATCAGCCCCGGGGCAGCGATCAGCACGCCCGCCCGGGCCTTGATCAGCCGCTCGTCGACGCCGGGCAGGCTGCGCTGCACGATCGGGATCCAGTTGTCGTCGTAGCGGGCGGCGACCACCGAGTCGGTGAGCACCTCGATGCCCGGCTGCGCGGCGACCCGGGCGCGGAGGTCCTGCAGCGCCGCCCGGTCGCCCGGCCCGCCCCAGCGCAGGTGCCCGCCGAGCTGGTGCTCCTCCTCGACGAGCATCACCGACGCGCCGGCGCGGGCGGCCGCCACCGCCGCGGCCATCCCCGCGGCGCCGCCGCCGGCGACCACCACGTCGGGGTGGGCGTGGCGCTTGTCGTAGTAGCCGCGGTCGGTGTCGGGCGGCACCTCGCCGGCGTGCACGAAGGTGCGGAGCACCTTCTCGTACGCGGGCCAGAGCCGCTCGGGCTTGATGAACGTCTTGTAGTAGAAGCCGGTGGCCAGGAACCGCTCGGCGAGCCCGTTGACGGCCTTGACGTCGAAGCGCAGCGACGGCCAGGTGTTCTGCGAGCGGACGTCGAGGCCCGGGGTGAGCAGGCGGTGCGCGCCGCGGACGTTCGGCTCGTCGCCGACCTGCACCATGGTGCCCGGGTCGAGGTAGCCCGCGGTGAGCAGCCCGCGGGGCCGGTGGTACTTGTAGCTGCGCGAGAAGACGAGCTCGCCCGCGGCCGCGAGCGCCGAGACGATCGTGTCGCCGGGGTGGCCCGTGTAGCGGGTGCCGTTCCAGGTGAACCCGACGGTGCGCCTGCGGTCGATGACCTCGCCCTCGCGGGGCGGGAGACGCCGGTCGGTGGCGTCGCCGGCGCCACGGCGCCGCGTCGTCGGCAGGATGCTCATCGGGCTCCCTCCCGGGCGACCTGCACGGCGTCCCGGACCCCGCGGACCTCGTGCGTGAGCGTGTGCCGCTCGACGACGAGCCAGCGGCGGCAGCCGGCGCCGTGGTACCAGCTCTCGGTGACCCAGCCCCGGGTGTTGGCGTGGAAGTACAGGTAGCGCCGCCACTCCTCGGGCGTCGTCGTCGCCGGGTCGGGTCGCGCGCCGCCCTCGCCGGCGTACTTGAACTCTCCGGCGTTGCGGGGCCCGCACCAGGGGCAGGGAAGCAGCATCACGACAGATCACCTCATGACGGGCGGAGGACGAGGGGCGCCGGCGACTAGTGGCCCACCGCGGCCGCCCCCTTCTCCCCGACGAGCCGCCCGGAGAGGAAGCGGTCCAGCCCGAAGGCCGAGATGATCTCCGGCGGTTTGCCCTCGGCGAGGCACGCCGCCATGGCCTCCCCGGAGACCGGGCCGGCCTTGAAGCCGTAGGTGCCCCACCCGACGTCGACGTAGAAGCCCTCGACCGGTGTCGGGCCCATGATCGGCGAGTAGTCCGGTGTCATGTCGCAGAGCCCGGCCCACTGGCGCAGCAGGCGCATCTTCGCCAGCGCCGGCATGAGCTCAAGGACGTGCCCGGCGATGCCCTCGGTGAACTCCAGCGAGCCGCGCATCGAGTACGACGCGAAGGGGTCGACGCTCGCGCCGAACACCAGCTCGCCGCGGTCGGTCTGGCTGACGTAGACGTGCAGCGTCCCGGAGACGACGACGGTGTCGAGGAACGGGCGGACGGGCTCGGTGACCGCGGCCTGCAGCGGGAACGTCTGCACCGGCATGGCCACCCCGGCCATGTCCGAGATGAGGCTGGACCAGCCCGCGGTGGCGTTGAGGACCACCGGCGTCGCGATCCGCCCGCGGGTGGTCTGCACGCCGGTGACGCGCCCGCGCTCGACGTCGATCCCGGTGACCTCGGTCTTCTGGTGGATGTGCACGCCGTGCGCGTCGGCGGCGCGGGCGTAGCCCCACACGACGGCGTCGTGGCGGACCACGCCGCCCGGCGGGTGGTATAGCGCGCCGAGGATCGGATAGCGGGTCTCGGCGGAGGTGTCGAGGTAGGGCACGAGCCCCTTCACCTCGTCCGGCCCGATCACCTCGGACTCGACGCCCTGGAGCTTGTTGACCTCTGCGCGCCAGGCCATCGTGCGCATCGACGCGTCGTTGTGCGCGAGCGTGAGGTGCCCGCGCTGGGAGAACATGACGTTGAAGTTCAGGTCCGCGGCCAGGTGCTCGTAGAGCTTCACCGAGCGGTCGTAGAAGCGCACGCCCTCGGGCGTGAGGTAGTTCGAGCGCAGGATCGAGGTGTTGCGGCCCGACCCGCCGCCGCCGATGTAGGACCTGTCCAGCACCGCGACGTTCGTCATGCCGTGGTTCTTCGCGAGGTAGTACGCGGTGGCCAGGCCGTGCACCCCGCCGCCGATGATCACGGCGTCGTAGCCGGGGCGCAGCTCCCGGTCGTGCCAGGCGCGCGGCCACTCGGAGCGCGAGAGCCCGTGGCGCAGGAGGCTCCACGCCGAGTAGCCCCGCACGCGCCCGTTGCCGTTGCCGTTGCGGTGGCCGTTGCCGTTCGTGCTGGTCACCCGGGGTCCTTCCGAGAGTTGCGGGCCGGGGAGTCGCGGGCCGGGACGTCGCGGACCGGTCTCAGGCCTGCGTGAGGTACCGCCGGACCTCCCAGTCCGACACGGAGGCGTGGTACTCGTCGAACTCCTGCTGCTTGACCGCGGCGAAGTAGTCGATGAAGTCGCCGCCCGGGGTCTTGCCCAGCGCGGCGCGCAGGACGTCGTCCTCCACGAGCTCCTCGACCGCGCGGTCCAGCGTCTTCGGGAGGTGCTTGATGCCGCGGGCGCGCACCTCGTCGGAGTGCAGGGCGAAGAGGTTGTCGTCGGTGCAGGCGCCCGGGTCGATCTCGCGGTCGATGCCGTCGAGGCCGGCCGCGAGCAGGGCGGTGGCGGCGAGGTACGGGTTGGCGGAGCCGTCGACGCCCCGGTGCTCGATGCGCCCGCCCTCGGGGACGCGCAGCATCACCGAGCGGTTGTTGCCGCCGTAGGCCACGTACGCCGGGGCCCAGGTCGAGCCGGAGGTCGGGGCGCCGACGCCGATGCGCTTGTAGGAGTTGACCGTCGGGCAGATGATCCCGGCGACGGCCCGGCCGTGCTCGAGCAGCCCGCCCAGGTAGTGGCGGGCGAGGGGCGAGAGGCCCAGCGCGTCGGACTCGTCGTCGAACAGCGGCGTGCCGTCCTGGGACCACAGGCTCTGGTGGATGTGGAGCCCGTTGCCGGTGACGGTGCTGAACGGCTTCGGCATGAACGTGGCGACCATGCCCGCGTCGTGCGCCAGCATGTGGATCATGTACCGGAAGAAGATGGTGCGGTCGGCCGTGGTGAGCGCATCCGAGTAGTGCCAGTTGTTCTCGAACTGGCCGGTGCCGTCCTCGTGGTCGTTCGCGTAGTTGCCCCAGCCGAGGGTGTTGAGGTTCCGCGACACGGTGGACAGGTGGTCCCACATCCGCGTCAGGCCCTTGACCTCGTAACAGGGCTTCGCGGCGGTGTCGAGCGGGTCGGCGACCTCCAGCGTCCCGTCCTCACGGCGGCGCAGCAGGCTGTACTCCAGCTCGGTACCGGTCTTGAGCACCCAGCCGCGCTTCTCCGCGAGCTCCGCGAGCTGACGGCGCAGGATCACGCGCGGGGCGTAGGGCCAGGGCTTGCCCTCGACGTGCGGATCGCAGTGCAGCACCGCGACGCCCGGCTTCCACGGCAGGGGCGTGTAGGACGCCGGGTCCGGGACGACGAGCACGTCCGGGTCGGCAGGCGACTGCCCGAGGTCGCCCGCGGCGTAGCCGGCGAACCCGGCCCCGCCGTCCATGAGCAGGTCGAACGACGAGAACGGGATGGCCTTCGCGCACGGCTTCCCGTGCAGGTCCACGAACATCGCCAGGAAGAACTCGATGCCGTCCGCCTCGGCGCGTTCCCGCAGGTCGCTGCGTGCCCTGTCGTCAGCAGAGTCCATGCCGCCTCCCCGGGAAGGTGTGGACTTAGAACCATTCACGCCCGCGACGAAAGGTGTCAACCCCGTCACGGTCGCCCGCGCACAACCCGTCTGCTCGGACACGCACCGTGACCGGAACGCGGTAGCCTCCGGCCATGGCCAGGCAGGTCACCTCCACGACGCTGGCCCAGGCCGTGGCCGACCACCTCCGGATGCGCATCCACCGCGGCGACGTGAGCCCGGGGGAGCGCCTGCCCGCGGAGCGGGATCTCGCCGAGCAGCTGGGCGTCGCGCGCATCAGCCTGCGGGAGGCGATCCGGCAGCTGCGCGAGGACGGCTACGTCGAGGTCCGGCGGGGCTCCACCGGCGGCACGTACGTCACCGAGCTGCGGCGCCCGGCCGAGGCCTGGCGGGCCCGGATGCGCGAGCAGGTCGGCGAGATGGACGACATCCTCGACTTCCGCATCGCGCTCGAGACCGAGACCGCCACGCTCGCCGCCCGTCGGCACACCGAGGCCGGCCTCGTGCCGATCCGCGACGCGATCGCGGCGCTGAGCGGGGTCATCGGGCGCACGGCCTTCCGGCAGGCCGACTCCCGCTTCCACGTCGCGCTGGCCCGCGCCGCCGGCAACGAGCGGCTCGAGGAGGCCGTCGAGACCGCGCGCGGCGAGCTCTTCAGCCCCCGCGACCTCCTGCCGTTCCGGGAACCGGTCGAGGAGACCCTGCGCGACCACCAGGCGATCTACGAGGCCGTCGCGGCGGGCCACGAGGGCGAGGCCGCCGAGGCCATGCGAGCGCACCTCGAGCGGGCCCGCCGCCAACTGCGGTTCATCGTGTTCGGCGCCGCCGACGACGCGGAGTGGCCCACCGCCTGACGGTCGTGACCTCACATGGGGTTGACACGGTGTGGCGTGGGTCTCTTATTGTCAGCTCGTTCTTGGTCTGCAGATGAGACCAATGCGGGGCCGCTCGCGCCGGTCCGGCAACGGACCCCGTCATCGACCCGTGCCCACGGCGGCCACGGCGCGATCGGAGGCACGGTCATGAGCTCACTCGACGACCGCATCGCGGGGCTGTTGCGCCGCGACCGGCTCCTCGCGATCGGCAGCACCGTCGCCATGTGGGTGGTGCTGGTGTTCGTCTTCCTCGCCGCGGCGCCCACGGTGCCGGGGACCACGCTGCTCGTGGTCCTCGGCGTCGCGATGGTGGCGCTCGGCGGCCTGAACACCGCCTCGGCCGCGGCGCTGATCCGGCGCTACCGGGCGGCCAGGGACCAGGTCTACCGGCCCGACATCGAGAACCTCGACGCCCAGCGGGCCGCGAAGCACGGGAGCGTCTCGTGACCGCGGACGCCGGACGGCGGGCGGCCTACGAGCCGCCGAAGCAGTCGGTCCGGGGCCAGCTCCTGGACGCGTTCGTCGTCCTCGCGCTGATCTTCGTGACCCTGTTCGGGACGACCTACCTGATCGAGTCCGAGGACACCGGCGGCGGCGCCGTGCGTCCGCTGGCCGAGCTCCCCATCACGCCGGGCGAGCGCGTGCAGTACCAGAAGATGATCGACACCGGTGTCGCCGACCTGGAGACGATCTCGGCGGGCGTCGAGGCGAACCAGGCCGGCACCGACAAGTACGAGATCGACGTCCTGGCCCTGCTCGGGACGGCGGTGCTGCTCGCCCTCTACCTCGGCTTCGTCTACCGCGTGTCGTTCCGCGAGTACCGCGAGGTCGTGGAGGAGAAGTTCGGGCCCAGCGACGTCGACGGCGACTCCGGGAGGCAGTCATGAGCACCGTGGCCGTGGTGGAACTGATCGCGTGGGTGCTCAGCGCGCTCATCGCGGGCTGGCTGGTCCTCGACGTCCTCAAGGTGGGCCGTCACCACGACGAGGCGACCCTGGTGAACGCGCCGGACCCGCTCGAGGAGCCGCCGGGCACCGTCGAGGGCTCGGGGGTGAGGTCGGCATGAGCGCCACCGAGGACGCCCCCGTCGCCGCGCCGTCGACCGCCGCCGCCCAGGAGCGGCCCGCCCTGCGCAAGGTGCTCGCCCCGATGCACATCTGGGCCCTCGGGGTCGGGATCGTGCTCGTCGGCGAGTTCATGGGCTGGAACTTCGCGGTGGAGAAGGGCGGCATGTACGGCGCCCTGGTCGCCTGCTGGGTCGTCGGGCTGCTCTACACGTGCATCGTCATGATCAATTCCGAGGTCACCTCGGCGATCCCGGCCGCCGGCGGGCAGTACGCGCAGGCCAAGCACACCGTCGGGCCGTTGATGGCGTTCAACGTCGGGCTCTACCTGACGCTCGCGTACACCATGCTCGAGGCGGCCAACGCCAACGTCCTGTCCGACCTGCTGAGCACCCTGTCCGGGCTCATGGGCAGCGAGCAGGAGCTCTCGCCCTACCCCTTCGCGGTGCTCGCGATCCTCGCCCTGGCGTTCCTGAACTACCGCGGGGTGTTCGCCTCGCTGACGCTCAACCTCGTCATCACCGGGTTCGCGTTCGCGACGATCCTCGTGCTGTTCGTCGGCCTGCGGGCGTGGTCGCCGTCGGGCGAGCTCGACCTGGCCGGCCTCGCGGGGGACGCGACGAACGCCCTGCCCTACGGGTGGATCGGGGTGATCGCGGCCTTCCAGTTCGGCATGTGGTTCTACCTCGGCATCGAGGGCACCGCGCAGGCCGCGGAGGAGTGCCGATCGGCGCCGCGCTCGGTGCCGCTGGGCAGCCTCGCCGGGATCATGACGCTGATCATCGCGGCGTCCCTGACGTGGTTCGTCTGCGCCGGGACGCTGCCGTGGCACTACCTGGGCACCGCGATCACGCCGCTGTTCGACGCCGCGCTCGTCTCGGGTCAGGACGTCCTGGTCGTGCTGCTCCTGCTGGGAACGCTGTGCGCCACGCTCGCCTCGGCCAACGGGTGCATCAACGACGCCTCGCGGGCGTGGTTCTCGATGGGCCGCGACCGCTACCTGCCGGAGTGGTTCGGGGCGGTGCACCCGAAGTACCACACGCCGTTCCGGGCGATCGTGTTCCTCGTCCCGGTGGCGATCGCCTTCGCGCTGCTGCCGGTGCTGCTCTCCGAGCCGACGCTGCTGTCGACGGTGATCACGTTCTCCATCCTCTCGGGGCTGCTCATGTACAGCTTCATGGGCCCGAGCTTCATCCGGTTCCGGCGGCTGTGGCCGCTCGGCAAGATCACCCGGGCCTACACGCTGCCCCTGCACCCGGCACCGGCGATCGCCCTGCTCGCGCTCTCGGCCGTCGTCTTCTTCGCGACGTTCCTGGGCTACGGCGCCGCGCTGCTCTCGATCCTGGCCTTCTACCTGCTGGCGTCGATCTGGTTCGTGCTCCGGCGCTACAAGTTCGTGCGACGGGGGGCGCAGTTCACCGCCGACCTGCCGCGTCCCGAGGGGTACTGATGGGGGTGACGGCGCGATGACCGGCGCCCTGGTGGTGATCGTCGTGGCGGTCGTGGTCCTCTCGGTCCTGCACCGACGGTCGCAGCGTGCCGACGCCGCGGACCGCGCGCGGCTCTTCGAGCGCGTGGTGCCGCTGGTGCAGGACGCGCGCCTCACTCGCGAGGGCGGTGGTTACCCGGTGCTCACCGGGCGTCTCGGCGGCCACCCCGTGACCCTGCGGCCGATCGTCGACGCGGTGACGCTGCGCAAGCTGCCCGTCCTCTGGGTGGAGCTCGTCGTGCACCGCGCCCTGGAGGTCGAGGGCACGGTGAACGTCCTGCTGCGCCCGCTGGGCACCGAGTTCTTCTCGCCGAGCGCGGGGTTCGCCCACGAGCTGGCGCCGCCGCCCGGGCTGCCCCGCCCGGTGCGCGTCGCGTGCGCGTCGGCCGACCGGGCGCCCTCGGACGCTGTGCTGGCCGGCCTGCTCGCGCCCGCGACGGAGCTCTGCGGGCACCCCGCGACCAAGGAGCTCGGCGTGGGCCGGGGTGGGCTCCGGGTGGTCCTGCGGGTCGCCGAGGGCGACCAGGCGAGCTACCGGAGCGCGCGGCGCGCGGTGTTCGACCACCCGCGCGTCGACCCGGACGCGGTGCTGCGGGCGGTGGCGGTGCTGGATGCGACCGGTGACCGCGTGTCGGCCGGGGAGGTCCTGTCGTGACCCGCTCCTGGCTGGTGCTTGCCGTCGCCGTCGTGCTCCCCGGGATGGGCCACGTGCTCCTCCGGATGCCCGTGCGGGGGCTCATGTTCGCCTTCTACACGGTGCTCCTGGGCGCGATCACCTGGCAGCTCACGACACCGGAGATCTCGCTGGTCGGGCGCCTGGCCGGCGGGCTGTTCGTGTACGCGATCAGCCTGCTGGACGCCTACACCTGGGCCACTCGACGTTTCGTACGAAGCAACGTAATTTCGCAGCAGTAGTCCCCGATCGCAGGAAGGCCCGAGTCCCATGTGCGGAATCATCGGTCTCCACCTCCGCGACCCCGAGCTGGCGCCGATGCTCGGTCGCCTCCTCGACGACATGCTCTGCGGGGTCTCCGAGCGCGGCCCCGACTCGGTGGGCATCGCCGTCTACGGCGACGGGGAGCGCAACCCGGAGGGCCACTCCGCGGTGTCCGTGCTGCGGGCGCCCGGCGACCTCGCGGCGTCGGCCGGCGCCCTCCTGCCGGGCACGCCGACCGTGACGGTGCGGGTGGCGGGGGACACCACGGTGCTCAGCGCCCCTGTCGGGGTCGAGGCGCTCACGGCCGCCGTCGCCGCCGCGGCGCCCGAGGCGCTCGTGGTGGGCAGCGGCAACGACCTCGTGGTCTACAAGGGTGCCGGGCACCCGCAGGACCTCGCCCGCACCTACGCGCTCCGCGACGTCAGCGGCTGGCAGGGCGTCGCCCACACCCGCATGGCCACCGAGTCGGCGATCAACCCCGAGGGCTGCCACCCGTACTCGGTCGGCGCCGACCAGTGCCTCGTGCACAACGGCTCGTTCTCCAACCACGCCACCATCCGCCGCGAGCTCGAGCGCCAGGGCGTCGCGTTCGACTCGGAGAACGACTCCGAGGTCGGCGCCCGCTTCGTCGCGGCCTGCCTCGCCGAGGGCGACGACCTCGAGAAGGCCCTGCTGCGGCTCGGGGAGACCTTCGACGGCTTCTACACGCTGCTCGTCACCACCGCCGACGGCTTCGCCGTGGTGCGCGACGAGATCGCGTGCAAGCCGGCCGTGATCGCCGAGCACCCCCGCTGGGTGGCCATGGCGTCGGAGTTCCGCGCCCTCGCGGACCTCCCCGGGATCGACGAGGCCCGCGTCTTCGAGCCCGATCCCGGCAAGGTCTACGCATGGCAGCGCTGAGCCGGGCCGAGGCGGATGCGCGGTCCCCCGTCGTGTTCGACCTGCACGAGACGACGGTCCGCGCGCTCAACGCCGAGCTCCACGCCCCGACCGCGACCTCCTACGAGGTGCTCCACCCGCAGGGTGCGCACTCCCTCGGCGCCGGCATCCACGACGAGATCGACGTCGCGGTGCGCGGGCACGCCGGCTACTTCTGCGCGGGGATGAACAAGCTCGGCCGGGTGGTCGTCGACGGCTCGGCGGGCAACGGCGTCGCGGAGAACATGATGTCGGGCTCCGTGCGGGTGCGCGGCGACGCCTCGCAGTCGGCCGGGGCCACCGGGCGCGGTGGCCTGCTCGTGATCGAGGGCTCGGCGTCGATGCGCTGCGGGATCTCGATGAAGGGCATCGACATCGTCGTCGGCGGATCCGTCGGCCCGATGAGCGCGTTCATGGCGCAGGCCGGGCGGCTCGTCGTCTGCGGCGACGCGGGCGACGGGCTGGGCGACTCGATCTACGAGGCTCGCCTCTACGTCCGCGGTTCCGTCGGGACCCTCGGCGCCGACTGCGTCGAGAAGCCGCTGCGCGACGAGCACGTCGCGGAGCTCACCGAGCTCCTCGACGCCGCCGGCCTGGACCACCGGCCCGAGGAGTTCCGGCGCTTCGGCTCGGCCCGCGGGCTCTACCATTTCACCGGCGACCACGGGAGCTACTGATGGCGGGGCTACTGACGGCGGCTGACGCGGAGCGGAGCTCGACCCGATGAAGGATCCCGCCAAGCGGGGGCTGCGCGAGTCGGCCACGTTCGACCGCGCCACGATCGCCGCGATCCAGCACGCCGCCCGCACGGGCGTCTACGACATCCGCGGCTGGGGCGCCAAGCGCGCCGTGCCGCACTTCGACGACCTGCTGGTGCTCGGGGCCTCGATGTCGCGCTACCCGCTCGAGGGCTACCGCGAGCGCTGCGACACCGACGTCGTGCTCGGCGACCGCCACGCCACGCGGCCCCTGCACCTCGACATCCCCGTCACGATCGCCGGCATGAGCTTCGGCGCGCTCTCGGCCCAGGCCAAGGAGGCCCTCGGGCGCGGGGCCAGCGAGGTCGGCACGTCGACGACGACCGGCGACGGCGGCATGACCGACGAGGAGCGCGGCGAGTCCAAGACGCTCGTCTACCAGCTGCTGCCGAGCCGGTACGGGATGAACCCCGACCACCTGCGGGCCGCGGACGCGATCGAGGTCGTGCTCGGTCAGGGCGCGAAGCCCGGCGGCGGCGGGATGCTGCTCGGGCAGAAGATCTCCGACCGCGTCGCCGAGATGCGGACGCTGCCGCCCGGCATCGACCAGCGCTCGGCGTGCCGGCACCCCGACTGGACGGGTCCCGACGACCTCGCCATCAAGATCGGCGAGCTGCGGGAGATCACCGACTGGGAGAAGCCGATCTACGTCAAGGTCGGCGCGACGCGCACGTACTACGACGTGAAGCTCGCCGTGGCCGCGGGCGCCGACGTCGTGGTGGTGGACGGGATGCAGGGCGGCACGGCCGCCACCCAGGAGGTGTTCATCGAGCACGTCGGCATCCCGATCCTCGCCGCGATCCCGCAGGCCGCGCTGGCGCTGCAGGAGCTCGGCGTGCACCGCAAGGTGCAGCTCATCGTCTCGGGCGGCATCCGCACCGGCGCCGACGTCGCCAAGGCGATGGCCCTGGGCGCCGACGCCGTCGCGATCGGCACCGCCGCGCTCATCGCGCTCGGCGATAACGACCCGCAGTACGCCGAGGAGTACGAGGCGCTCGGGTCGGGGGCCGGGTACTACGACGACTTCCAGGACGGGCGCGACCCGGCGGGCATCACCACACAGGACCCCGAGCTGTCCGCGCGGCTCGACCCCGTCGAGGGCGGGCGCCGCGTGGCGAACTACCTGCGGGTGCTGACCATGGAGGCCCAGACGCTCGCCCGCGCCTGCGGGAAGGGGCACGTGCGCCACCTCGAGCCCGAGGACCTCGTCGCGCTGACCATCGAGGCGGCCGCCATGGCCCGGGTACCGCTAGCGGGCACGTCGTGGATCCCGGGGCACGGCCTGTGATCGTCGCCTTTCGGCGGGTCGCTCGTTCTCGGTGGTGACGGCACGGCGTCACGGCACGGCTCACCTCGAGGAGCGTCGGCGATGGGGCACCACCGGAAGGGCCGGTCGACCCGGCGCCACGACGTACCGCCCGTGGTCCAGGAGGCCCACGGCTCCCACCGCGCGGAGACCCGGACGCCGGTCGTGCCCGAGGCGCGGCCCGAGCTGGGTGCCGCGGGGCCCGGGCCGAGGCGGGCGGTCGAGGGCGTGAGCGGACGACCGCTCGAGGACCTCGCCGAGGCCGCGCGCACCGCGCGCCGGACCGGGTGGGCGTTCGGGGCCGAGATCCTCGCCTCCGCCGACACCCGCGGCGTGCCGACGTCGGCGCCACCCCCGCCCGACGGTCGCCCCCGGCGCTACGCGACCCACCAGCCCACCGCGCCGATCGCGGTGCTCGACGGGCGCTGACCACCCGGACCGGTGTGCTCCGGGTCACGATCAGCTAGCGTCGCCGTCGTGGCCCACCGGGCCCGTCCCGCCCCGACGTGACCAGGAGCCCGAAGCCATGGTGGACACCCCCGCTGCGTCCGAGACCGTCTTCCGGCTGATCTACCGCAGCCACATGCGGCTCGCGTCCGACGTCCGCAAGGCCGAGCTGGGTGAGATCTTCAGCATCGCCCGGTCGAACAACAAGCGCCTTGGCGTGACCGGCGCGCTGCTCGTGTGGGACGAGTACTTCGTGCAGACCCTCGAGGGCGACGAGACCGTGGTGCGCGATCTCTACGACCGCATCCACCGCGACGCCCGCCACGAGCGCGTCGCGATCATCAGCGAGGACCCCGCCGCCGAGCGGGTGTTCGGCCGCTGGTCGATGGCGCGGGTGGGCGACGGCGACGAGCCCGACATCCCCCTGCTGATGAACCGGGACAAGGGCGGTATCTCCCCGGCCGCCCCGCGCCCGACGACGCCGGACCAGGAGGCCGTCCTGGGCGACATGCGGGAGGCCGCCCGCAGCGGCGCCCAGCCGGCCTGAGCCCGGCCGGCCCGAGCCCGGCCGGCCCGAGCCCGGCCGGCTCCCGTCAGGTCGCGGCCGGCGTGGGGGACGCCGTCGGCGTCACCCGTTGCTGGCGGGTCCGGGGGCCGAAGAGGGCGACGGCGATCGCTCCGACGATCCACATCGCGGCGATGAAGACGAAGACGCTCGCGTACCCGCTGCCGGTGTAGAGCGCGGCGATGATCAGTGGGCCCGCCGCGTTGGAGAGCCGTCCGATGCCGTAGGAGATGCCGGTGCCCAGCGAGCGGGTGCGGGTGTCGAACAGCTCGGGGGAGTACGCGTAGGCCAGCGCCGTGACGCTGGCGTCCGTACCCGGGTCGCGACGAGAGTGGTGGGATGGACCGCACGGTGGATTGGGACGGTTCGGGCGAGGGCGCCGTCAGCGCCGTCGACCAGCGCGCGCTGCCGGGCGAGTACCGCCTCCGCCGGCTCGCGACCGTGGACGAGCTGGTGGCGGCGATCGCCGATCTGACGATCCGCGGCGCGCCCGCGCTGGGTGCGGCCGGGGCGCTGGGGGTCGCGCTCGCCGCCCGTCGTCACGCGGACGATCCGGCCCGGGCGCGTGACGAGGCGGAGCGGGTCGCGGCGGTCCGTCCGACGGCGGTGAACCTGCGCCGCGGGGTGCAGCGGGCCCTGGCGCGGCTGGGCGAGGGTCCCGACGCCGTGCTCGCCGAGGCGTGCGCGCTGCTCGACGAGGACGAGGCGACCAATCGGCGGATGGGCCGGCGCGCCGCGGACCTCGTCACCACGCTGTGTCCCGACCGCCCGCTGCGGGTGCTGACCCACTGCAACTCCGGGGCGCTCGCCGCCGTCGCCTGGGGCACCGGGCTCGGTGCGGTCCGCGAGCTCGCCGGGCGGGGCCGGATCGCCGAGGTGCTGGCCTGCGAGACCCGCCCGCTGCTCCAGGGGGCGCGGCTCACGGTGTGGGAGCTGCGGGAGATGGGCGTGGCGCACCGGCTGTGCGTCGACTCGGCGGGCCCGTCGGCGATCGCGCGGGGGCTGGTCGACGTCGTGATCGTCGGCGCCGACCGCGTCGCGGCCAACGGCGACGCCGCGAACAAGATCGGCACCTACTCCCACGCCTGCGCCGCGGCGCGCCACGGCGTCCCGGTGGTCGTGGTGGCGCCCGAGTCGACCGTCGACCACGCGACGCCGTCGGGCGACGACATCGTCATCGAGGAGCGCGCGGACGACGAGGTCCGCACCGTCGCGGGCGTGCCGACAGCGCCGCCGGACACCCCGGTCTACAACCCCGCCTTCGACGTCACGCCCGGCGCGCTGCTCGCCGCGGTGGTCACCGAGTCGGCGACCTTCCGGGACGGCGTCTGGACGGTCGAGGCCCCAGCCCCGGCTCCGGCGCCGGTGACGTCGGGGGCCGCTCCATGAAGCTCCGCGACGAGCGCGAGGCCGTCGTCGCCCACGCCCGGCGGATGGACGCCGACGGCCTCACCGTCGGCACCTCGGGGAACCTCTCGGTGCGCGCCGGCGACCTCCTCGCGATCACTCCGAGCGGGCTGCCCTACGACCAGCTGACGCCGGAGACGGTCAGCGTCGTGGACCTCGAGGGGCGGCCCGTCGACGCGCGGCTGCGGCCGTCGTCGGAGCTGCCGATGCACACCGCGGTGTACCGGGAGACCGACGCCGCCGCGGTCGTGCACACCCACCCGGTGTTCGCGACGGTCCTCTCGACGCTGGTCGACGAGCTCCCCGCGATCCACTACATCATCGCCCACCTGGGCGGCCCGGTCCGCGTCGTGCCCTACGCCCCGTACGGCACCGAGGATCTCGCCCGGCTCGGGGTCGAGGGCCTGGCCGGGCGGTCCGCGGTGATCCTCGCGAACCACGGCGCCACCACCTACGGCGCCGACCTCGCGCAGGCCTACACGCGGACCGAGTACCTCGAGTGGCTCTGCCGGCTCTACGTCGAGGCCCGCAAGCTCGGCGAACCGCGCCTCCTCGACGAGGCGCAGATCGAGGCCGCGGCGGCGGCGTTCGCGGACTACGGCCCGCAGCCGCGCGCCTGAGGCCCGCGCGGGACCTGGTCGGACTGCGGCCGCACGGGTTCGACCTCGTCGAACCCAACCCAGGCCAACGTCCAGTGGACCGCCACGTAGTGGCCCGTCGCTCGCCGTCGGACATCCCGGCGAGCGTCTCGTCGTCGATCACGAGCCCGTGGGGCCGTCGGGCGGGTCGTCGAGGAAGTCGGCCGTCGGCACGTAGTAGAGGGCGCCGGTGACCGCGGTGGAGAAGTCGAGGATGCGGTCGTGGTGGCCCTCGGCGGTGCCGACGAACATGTTCTCCAGCATCTGCTCGGTGACCCCGGGATCCCGGGCGTAGCCGATGAAGTAGGTGCCGTACTCCCCGGCGCCGACGTGGCCGAAGGGCATGTTGACGCGCAGGATCTGCTGTTCCTGACCGTTCTCGTCCTCGATGACGTTCAGCGCGACGTGCGAGTTCGGCGCCTTCCGGTCGTCGGGGATCTCGATGTCCTGGAGCTTGGTCCGGCCGATGGCGCGCTCCTGCTCCTCGACGGTGAGCGCGTTCCAGCCGTCCATGTCGTGCAGGTACTTCTGGGTGATCACGTAGCTGCCGCCGGCGAACCCGGGGTCCTCGTCGCCGACGAGCACCGCCTCGCGGGCCGCGGCGCCGTCGGGGTTCTCGGTGCCGTCGACGAAGCCGAGCAGGTCGCGCTCGTCGAAGAACCGGAACCCGTGCACCTCGTCGACGACCGTGGCGTGCGGCCGCAGGCGCGTGACCAGCAGCTGCGCGAGCTCGAAGCACATGTCCAGGCGATGGGCGCGGAGATGGAACAGGAGGTCCCCGGGCGTCGACGGCGCCTCGTGCGCCCCGTGCAGGGCGCGGAACGGGTGCAGCGACGCCGGGCGCGGGCCGCCGAACAGCCGGTCCCAGGCCTGCGACCCGACCCCGACGACGCAGGTGAGCTCGCCCTCCGGGAGCCGGAACCCGACCGACCGCTTGAGGCCGGCGACGTCGGACAGCAGGTCGCGCACCGCCGCCGCGTCGCCGCCTGCGTCGAACGTCAGCGTCAGGAAGATCGACGCCTCCGTGATCGGCGCCAGGACCGGCTGGGGCTCACCGTGGACCATGCGTCGCACCCTAGAGGCGCCGTCGGCGCAGGAGCGGTGTTCGGCCACCCGGCCGCCGACCTGTCACGCTGTCGCCGCGACACCGCCGTCCAGGAACGCGCGAGGGGAGTCCGCCGTGACCGAACAGATCGCCGAGCACTACGAGCGCGTGGCCGCGACCTACAACGACCACTGGACCTACGACCCCGACTATGTCCGGCAGCTCGCCCACGCCATGAGCGACGCGCTGCGCCTGACGCGCTCCGACGCGATCGCCGACATCGGGTGCGGCACCGGCCTCTACACGCGCCACATCGCCGACGACGTCCGCCCGACCCGGCCCGTCCTGTGCGTCGACCCGGTGTCGGCGATGCTCGACCAGCTCCCGAGGTCGCCGTCCCTGCAGCCGCTGCACGCGAGCGCCGAGGACCTGGCGTCCGGACGCGTCGCGCTCCCGGAGTCGGCGCCGCTGGACGCGATGATCATCAAGGAGTCGATCCACCACATGACGGATCGGCGCGGGACGCTCGACGGTCTCGTCCGGCTCCTGTCACGCCACGGCCGCATCCTCGTCGTCATGCTGCCGAAGGCCATCCACCACCCGCTGTTCCGGGCGGCGCACGAGCGCTTCGGGGAGCTGCAGCCCGACCCCACCGACATCCAGGAGATCGTCTCCGCGGCCGGGCTCCGGGCGTCGGTGAGCCAGCGGACGTTCCACGTGGCCATCGAGCGCGAGCGCTACGTCCGCATGCTCGAGGCGCGGTACATGTCGGTGCTCGGCGAGTTCTCGGACGAGGAGCTGAAGGAGGGCATCGCGCAGTTCCGGCGGTCCTACCGGGACACCCCGGTGCTCCGGTTCGAGGACCACTTCGCCTTCGTCAAGGGCTGGGTTCCGGGCCGCCCGCCCGCCTGACCCGTCAGCGGCGCAGGACGAGCACGGTGGTGATCAGCAGGACGACCGTGCCGGCCGTCTCGACGACGAGGGTGGTCGGCGCCAGGGCGTAGTCCAGGCTGGACTCGATCCCGAACAGCCCGACGGTCAGGGCGACCACCAGCGCGGCCAGCGTGCCCGCCATGAAGAGCAGGCCCAGCACCGTGGCGACCTGCAGGAGCCGTCCCTGCAGCACGGTGATCGCGATCGCCAGCACGAGGCCGCCGATCGCGTTGAGGACGAACAGCATGCCGAGCACGCCGCCGGTGCTCGTGAGCACGAGGTAGAGGTGGATGCCGCCCATCGCGAGCAGGGCGAGGGCACTGAGCAGCCGCCACACCATGATCGAGCGGGACGAGCTGGTGGCGGGACGCGCCGGGTGCGCAGCGTGGGACATGTCCGTCTCCCTGCCCGGGGACCGTGCGCGGTGCACGGTGCGGTGACGGAACTGGTTACCACAAGTCGGGAGTCGGACCCAGGGGCGGGAGCCCCACGTACAGGTCGGACGGTGCAGGTCAGGGCGTGACGAGCCGTCGCGCGCCGGGCAGCCCGAGCAGCAGCGCCGCCACCGCCGAGACGATCGCCAGGCCGGCGAGGGGCCCGGCGAGACCGCCGGTGCCGGCGAGGGCCGAGAGCAGGTACGGCACCCCGAAGCCGAGGTAGGCGCAGGCGTAGAACGTGCCGGTGAGCGCGCCGCGCTCGCTCGGGGCCGCGAGCCGCGCGACCGTCGTCAGCCCCGACGCCAGGCACAGCCCGTAGCCCACGCCGAGCAGCAGCGCCACGGGGACGAGCAGCGGCCACGCCGTCAGCGCGACCCCGAGCAGCGCGATCCCGAGCCCGATCGCGCCGATCCCCAGACCCACCGGGCCCGCCCGCTCCGCACCGAGGCGCCGTGCGAGCGGCGGCACGAGCGCGCCCGTCGCCAGGGTCAGACCCGCCACCAGGCCGGTGACGGCCACGGCGATCGTCGGCATCTGCGGGGTGAGCAGCAGCGGCAGCAGGGTGACCGCGGTGGACGGGAAGGCGAACACCCCGATCGCGACCGGCACGACGACCAGCGCGAACGGCCGCCGCGCGTCCACCGGCACCCCGAGGTTCACGACGGGGCCGCCGTCGCGCCTGCGGTCCGGCGGGAGGGTGTCGGGGATGCCGCGCAGCAGGGCGATCGCGCCGATCATGAGCACGACGTGCAGCAGGTACGGCAGCACCGTCGGGGCGGGCGCCCACTGCGCCAGCAGTCCCGTGAACAGCGGCCCGAGCGCCCAGCCCGCGGCGAGCGCGACCGTCGTGAGCCGCGCCGAGCGCCCCGGCTCGCCGACCAGCTCGCCCAGCCACGCCGTCCCGACGCTGAACACCACCCCGGACACGGCGCCCTGGAGGAACCGTCCGAGGAACAGCACCGCCACCGACGACGCGGCCCCGAGGAACAGCAGCGAGACCAGGCCGGCGAGGACGACGAACGGCACCACGACCGCGCGTCGTCCGAGGCGGTCGGACGCCGGCCCCGACAGCAGCAGCGCGGGGATGAGCCCCGCGGCGTAGACCCCGAAGGCGCCGGTCAGGGCGGTGGGACCGAGTCCGAGCGTGTCCCGGTAGACCAGCAGCAGGGGCGTCGGCACGTTCGTCCCGTAGGCGACGACGAACACGACGATCCACAACGCCCGCGCGGGCGTCGACACCGCGGCGGCGCGAGTCACGGGGCACAGCTTGGCCTGTCGCGCCTGCGCGCGCGATCACGGACCTCGTCCTGTGGAGGCGATCCGTCGTCGCGGCGATCGATACTTCGGAATCCGAAGCATCGTGGGGAGGTCCACCCGCCTCCGGAAGCCGCGCGTCGGCCCGAAGCGTTCGGCACGAGCGGCACGTTCGACATGCTCAACGAGCGCGGCCGCCTGCCGAACGTGCCCCTCGCAGCGCGAACGCGGGCAGCGAATGTGGGTCGCTGTAGGGGGCCGGGCTCTCGACGCGGGCGATCTCCACGAGCACCGTCTGGGCGCTCGTGCCCTGCGAGAGCCGCGAGGCGGGGACGTCGCGGGTGAGGACGTTCGGGTTGCCGTGCAGCTCGGGGCTGTCGTCGGCCGCCGGGTCGAGAGGGGTGTACCAGGCGCCGGTGGCCAGGAGCGCCACGCCGGGGAGGACGTCGTCGGACACCACCGCGCCCACGAACGTCTCGCCGCGCTCGTTCCACAGGCGCAGCACGTCGCCGTCGGCGATGCCCCGCGCCGCGGCGTCGTCGGCGTTCACCACACACGGCTCCCGGCCCGCGACCTTCGACTCCGTGCTCACCGGGCCCATGTCGAGCTGGCTGTGCAGGCGGGTGCCCGGCTGGGGTGAGAGCAGGTGGATCGGGAAGCGCTCCGACGCGCTCCCGGCCCACTCCGTGGGCGGCAGCCACGTCGGGTGGCCGGGGCACTCGTCGTAGCCGAACCCGTCGATCGTCGCGGAGAACAGCTCGATCCGCCCCGACGGCGTCGCCAGCGGGGCGCCGGACGGGGATCGCCGGAACGCCGCGTACGGCGGTGGGGGCGCGGGCAGGTCGTAGCGGTGGTGCCCGGTGGCCCAGAAGGTGTCGAAGTCGGGGATCGGGTGGCCGTGCTCGGCGGCGGAACGCCGGGCCCGGTCGTACATCGCCCGCAGCGCGCCGGCGTCGTCGAGCCCGCCGGTGTACGCGTCCGCGACACCGAGGCGCTCGGCCAGCGCCGCGAAGATCGTCCGGTCGTTGCGGGCCTCGCCCGGCGCGTCCACGCTGCGCTGCATCGCGATCAGCCACGGTTCCCCCGAGGCGGCGGCGATGTCGTCGCGCTCGAGGGTGGTGGTGGCGGGCAGGACGATGTCGGCCATGCGCGCGGTCGCGGTCCACCACGGCTCGTGGACGACGACCGTCTCGGGGCGTTGCCAGGCCCGGGCGAGCCGGTTGAGGTCCTGGTGGTGGTGGAACGGGTTGCCGCCGGCCCAGTAGACGAGCCGGACGTCCGGGTAGCGGTGCACGGCGCCGTCGAACGCGTACTCCTCGCCGGGGTGCAGGAGCATGTCGGTCAGGCGCGCGACGGGGACCCGGACCGGGCACTCGTTGTAGCGCGCGGTGAACGCCGGCGTCCCGAACGTCCGGTACGTCGCGCCGAAGCGTGCGACGCAGCCGTACCCGAACCCGAACCCGCCGCCGGGCAGGCCGATCTGCCCGAGGTAGGCGGCGAGGGCGACGACGGCCCAGTAGGGCTGCTCGCCGTGCTCGGCCCGCTGCAGCGCCCAGGTCGCGGTGACGAGGGTGCGCCCCGTGCGCAGCCGGTCGGCGAGACCCTCGATCGTCGCGACGGGCACGCCGGTGAGCGCTGCGGCCCAGGCGGGCGTCTTGTCGACCCCGTCGACGGCTCCGCGCAGGTAGGCGCGCAGGCGGTCGTCGCCGACGGTGCAGCGGGCCACGAACTCCTCGTAGACGGCGCCGAGGGCGTCGAGGCGGCGCATCAGGGCCAGCAGGAGCGCGGTGTCGCTGCCGGGACGCACCGGGACCCAGTCCACGCCGGGGTGGTCGGGGGCGTCGGTGCGGACCGGGTTGACGTTGACGACCCGGGTGCCGCCCTCGAGCGCCCGCGCCAGCCCGAGGCGGGCCGTGTGGTCCCCGGTGCCCCCGGACTCCAGCTGCACGTTCTTGGCGGGGAAGCCCCCCAGCATGAGCACGGTGTCGGTGTGCGCGGCGATGTCGTCCCAGGTCGCGACCTGCCCGGTGACGGGTGCGGTGTCCCCGAGGACGTGGGGCAGGAGCCGCTCGGCGGCCCCGTAGCTGTAGTTCGAGACCTGGCCCGAGTAGCCGCCGGCGCAGGCGAGGAAGTGGTTGAGCTGGGTCTTCGCGTGGTGCAGCCGGCCGGCGCTCGACCAGCCGTAGGAGCCGCCGAACACCGCCTCCGGGCCGTGCTCGGCGTGGACCCGGCGCAGCTCGCCGACCACCAGGTCGAGCGCGGTCTCCCAGGACACCTCGACGAACGGGTCCGCGCCGCGCCGCCCGCCGGTGCCGTCCAGCCACGACCCGCGCACGGCGGGCTGCGTGACGCGGTTGCGGGCGTGCACCGCGCCGGGCACCGAGCGCAGCAGCGGCGAGGGGTCGGTGTCGCCCTCGAACGGGACGGCCTCGACGAGGCGCCCGCCCTCGACACGCGGGCGGAAGGCGCCCCAGTGGGACCCGTGGATGGTCATCGCCGACGATCCTCGCCCGCACCACGGACCCGGCGCCATCCCCGACCGGCCGCGGGGGACACTGATGCACGTCGAGACACCGGCACCGGGGAGGACACGGCTGTGGGCACGTTCCGCGCGTCGTTCGAGTTCCCGCCGTCGCCACACGCTCCCGGTAGGGCCCGCCGTCTGCTCGGGGAGCTCTTCGACGCGTGGTCGCTCGACGCGACGCTGCACGTCGACGCGAAGGTCCTCGTCACCGAGCTCATCTCCAACGCCGTGGACCACGCCGGCAGCGACGTCGTCCTCGAGCTCGACGTCACCGCCTCCGACGGGTGGTTGCGGGTCGGCCTCGCCGACGGCTCGACCATCCGCCCGGTGGTCCGGGAGCTCGACCGCAGTGCCCCGCGGGGTCGCGGGATGCAGATCGTCGCGGAGCTGGCCGACCGGTGGGGCAGCGAGGAGCGCGACGGGGGCAAGCGGGTCTGGTTCGAGCTGACCGGCTCCTGACCGGCTCCGGACCGGCCGGGACCAGCCCTCAGGGGCGCTCGTCCACCGGCCAGAACTCCGCCCACAGGGCGCCCGGCTCCTCGACCTCCTGGACGTGCAGCGCGTAGCCCCGCCGCCGGGCGATCACCTCGGCGCCGCCCCGATTGACCCGCCGGATCGTCAGCCCGACCCGGTCCGGCAGCACCCGCGCGGCGAGCTGCTGGTCGAGTCGGCCCATCTCGAAGCCGGCCTCCCACCAGTCGGCGGCGCTCCCGGCCGCGACCCTCGGGTCTCCTGACGTCTCCGTCGTCATCCCCTGACCTCCGTCCTTTCGCTGAAGACGGCACGAGTGTTGACCCTGCCGACCGGCTGTGTCTACAGTCTCCGCCAGCAGATATATCAGTTGGCTACGATGAGGATCGCGAATGTCGGTCACAATCGCCCCCGAGGGTCGGACGCCCGTCGCGTCGGTCCTCGACCGGTCGCTCGCACAGGCGGATCCCGAGGTGCACGCCCGGATCGCCGACGAGCGGAGCCGCCAGCACCGGACGCTCGAGATGATCGCGAGCGAGAACTTCGCGCCCCGGGCGGTGATGGAGGCGCAGGGCTCGGTCCTGACCAACAAGTACGCCGAGGGCTACCCGGGCCGGCGCTACTACGGCGGCTGCGAGCACGTCGACGTCATCGAGCAGCTCGCGATCGACCGGCTGAAGGCGCTGTTCGGGGCCGAGTACGCCAACGTCCAGCCCCACTCCGGGGCCCAGGCCAACGCCGCGGTCATGGCCGCGCTGCTGACGCCCGGCGACACGATCCTCGGCCTGGACCTGGCGCACGGCGGCCACCTCACGCACGGGATGCACCTGAACTTCTCGGGGCGCCTCTACGACGTCGCCGCCTACCACGTGCGCGCCGACGACCACCGCGTCGACATGGCCGAGGTCGAGCGGCTCGCCCACGAGCGCCGCCCGTCACTGATCATCGCCGGCTGGTCGGCCTACCCGCGGCAGCAGGACTTCGCGGAGTTCCGCCGGATCGCCGACGCGGTCGGCGCCTGGCTCATGGTCGACATGGCCCACTTCGCCGGCCTCGTCGCCGCGGGCCTGCACCCCTCGCCGGTGCCGCACGCGCACGTCGTCACCTCGACGACCCACAAGACCCTCGGCGGCCCCCGCGGCGGGGTGGTCCTCGCGGGCACCCGGGAGCTCGCCAAGAAGCTGAACTCGAGCGTCTTCCCCGGTCAGCAGGGCGGCCCGCTCGAGCACGTGATCGCCGCCAAGGCCGTCGCGTTCAAGGTCGCCGCGGAGCCCGAGTTCCGCGAGCGCCAGGTGCGCACGCTCGCCGGTGCCCGCCTGCTCGCGGAGCGCCTGGTGGCCGAGGACGGCATCGGCGTCGTCTCCGGCGGCACCGACGTCCACCTGGTGCTGGTCGACCTGCGCGACTCCGACCTCGACGGGAAGCAGGCCGAGGACCGGCTGCACCGCGTCGGTATCACGGTCAACCGCAACGCGGTGCCCTTCGACCCCCGCCCGCCGATGGTCAGCTCCGGCGTCCGCATCGGCACCGCCGCCCTCGCGGCGCGCGGCTTCGGCGACGAGGACTTCGCCGCCGTCGCCGACGTCATCGCCCGGGCCCTGCGGCCGCAGGTGACGGAGTCCGAGCTTGACGCCCTCGCCGACCGCGTCGCCGCCCTCGCCGACCGCCACCCCCTCTACCCGGAGCTGCCGGCATGACGCACGCAGGCACGACCGCACCCACGACCGCGCCCACCCCGCCGGGCGCCGACCTGCCCGAGCACCCCGAGTCCCTCTGGCGCAGCGCCGAGCCGAAGAGGTCCTACGACGTCGTCATCGTCGGCGGCGGCGGACACGGCCTGGCCACCGCCCACTACCTCGCGAAGCTCGGCATCACGAACGTCGCCGTGCTCGAGAAGGGCTGGCTGGCGGGCGGGAACATGGCCCGCAACACCACGCTGATCCGCTCGAACTACCTCTGGGACGAGTCGGCGGGCATCTACGAGCACGCGCTCAAGCTCTGGGAAGGCCTCGAGGAGGACCTCGGCTACCCGATCCTGTTCAGCCAGCGCGGGGTGCTCAACCTCGCGCACACCGAGCAGGACGTGCGCGACTCGGTGCGCCGCGTCGAGGCCAACAAGCTCAACGGGATCGACGCCGAGTGGCTCGACCCCGACGAGGTCGCGAAGGTCTGCCCGATCGTCAACGTCTCGGGCGACATCCGCTACCCGGTGCAGGGCGCGACGTTCCAGGCCCGCGCGGGGATCGCGAAGCACGACTACGTCGCGTGGGGCTTCGCGCGCCGGGCGAGCGAGGCCGGCATCGACATCATCGAGAACTGCGAGGTCACGGGCTTCGTGGCCGACGGTGACCGCGTCACCGGCGTGCGCACGACGCGCGGCGACATCGCCGCCGGCACCGTGGCGCTCTGCGCGGCGGGCCACACCTCGGTGCTGCTGGACATGCTCGGCGTGCCCGCCCCGCTGCAGTCCCACCCGCTGCAGGCGCTGGTCTCGGAGCTCCTCGAGCCCGTCCACCCGACGATCGTCATGTCGAACGCCGTGCACGTGTACGTCTCCCAGGCCCACAAGGGCGAGCTGGTGATGGGCGCGGGCGTGGACACCTACAACGGCTACGGCCAGCGCGGCGCGTTCCACATCATCGAGCGCCAGATGGCGGCCGCGGTCGAGCTCTTCCCCGTGTTCGCCCGGGCCCACCTGCTGCGCAGCTGGGCCGGCGTCGTCGACGTCACGCCGGACGCGAGCCCGATCGTCGGCGCCACGCCCTACGAGAACGTCTTCCTCAACTGCGGCTGGGGGACCGGCGGCTTCAAGGCCACCCCGGGCCTGGGCTGGGCGTTCGCCGACACCGTGGCCCACGGCCGTCCCCACCCGCTCGTCGCCCCGTTCGGTCTCGACCGCTTCGTCACCGGAGCCCTCGTCGACGAGCACGGCGCCGCCGCCGTGGCCCACTGAATCTCCGAGACGGGAGAGTCCTGATGCAGCTCATCGCCTGCCCCTGGTGCGGCCCCCGCGAGGAGATCGAGTTCTCCTACGGAGGCCAGGCCGCCGTCGCCTACCCGGCCGACCCCGCGTCGCTGTCCGACGAGCAGTGGGCCCGCTTCGTGTTCTTCCGCGACAACCCGAAGGGCCCCTTCGCCGAGCGCTGGGTCCACAGCGCCGGGTGCCGCCGCTGGTTCGGCGCCGTCCGCGACACCCGGACCTACGAGTTCCTCTCCGTCGGACCCCTCTCCACCACGACCGCGCGCCCGTCCGCCCTCCCGGAGGCCACCCCATGAGCCGGATCGAGGGCTACGGCCGCATCGACCGCAGCCGCCACGTCACGGTCACCGTGGACGGCACCGCCTACACGGGCCACCCCGGCGACTCGCTGGCCTCGGTGCTGCTCGCGCACGACGCCCGTCCGGCCGACACCGGCGTCAAGCTGGGACGGCCCCGCGGCATCGGCGCCTCGTGGACCGAGGACCCGACGGGCCTGGTGCAGGTCGAGGAGCCGTTCCCGGAGCCGATGCTGCTGGCCACCACCGTCGAGGCCACCGACGGGCTCGTCGCCCGCGGCGTGAACGGGCAGGGCCGGCTCTCCGAGGTCCCCGACCTCGCCCGCTACGACCGCCTGCACACCCACTGCGACGTCCTGGTGATCGGCGCCGGCCCGGCCGGGCTCGTCGCCGCCCGCACCGCGGCCCGTCGCGGCGACGACGTCGTCCTCGTCGACGACCGCCCCACTGCCGGCGGCACGCTCACCGGCACCGAGACGATCGACGGACGCCCCTCGCTGCAGGTCGTCGACGAGATCGTCGCCGAGCTCGCCGCGCACCCCTCGGTGACGCGCCTCCAGCGCACGACGGCCTTCGGGCACTACGACGACGGTTTCGTGCTCGCCCTCGAGCGGCGCACCTCGCACACCGACGACGGCGGCCTCGCGCGGCGCTCGCGCCAGCGGGTGCACCGCATCCGCGCGGGCCGGATCGTGGTCGCGGCCGGCGCGATCGAGCGGCCCATCGTGCTCGAGGACAACGACCGCCCGGGCGTCATGCTCGCCGCGTCGGCGCGGGACTTCCTGCACCGGTACGGCGTGCTCGCCGGTCGCGAGGTCGTCGTCTTCACCAGCGACGACGCCGCCTACGCCGCCGCGGTCGACCTGCACGACGCCGGCGCCTCGGTCCAGGTGCTCGACGCCCGGCCGACGGCTCCCGCGCTCTGGTCCCGGCGCTGCGCCCACCGCGGCATCGCCGTCACGGCGGGCACCCACGTCCACGGCACCCGGGGAGGGGACCGCATCACCGCCGCCCTCGTCGGCCCGGAGCGCCGCGAGGTCCCCTGCGACCTGCTGCTCACCAGCGGCGGCTGGAACCCCACCGCGCACCTGTTCAGCCACGTCGGCGGCCGGCTGGCCTACGAACCGTCGCTGGGCGCCTTCCGGCCCGCCGCGCCCCGCCCGGGCGTCGAGGTGATCGGCGCCGCCGACGGCACCTTCGGTCTGGCGGACATCCTGCGCCAGGCGGGCGGTCCCGGTGGTGCTGGCGGCGCCCCGCAGGCCGACGACGAGCCCCGCGACCCGACGGCGGTGCTCTGGCGCACCGACGGCGACCCCACCCGCCAGTTCGTCGACATCCAGCGCGACGCCACCGTCGCCGACATCGCCCGCGCCGTCGGCGCCGGCATGACGTCCGTGGAGCACGTGAAGCGCTACACGACGATCGGCACCGCGCACGACCAGGGCAAGACCTCCGGCGTGATCGCCTCCGGCATCACCGCGGAGCTCCTGGGCCGGCCCGTCGAGGACCTCGGGACGACCACGTTCCGGCCGCCCTACACGCCGGTCGCGTTCGCCGCGCTGGCCGGGCGGGAGCGCGGCGACCTCTTCGACCCCGTGCGCACCACCCCGATCCACGACCGGCACGTCGCGGCCGGCGCGGAGTTCGAGGACGTCGGCCAGTGGAAGCGCGCGCGGCACTACCCGCACCCCGGGGAGAACATGACCGA
The DNA here is from genome assembly GCF_036044095.1 of Actinomycetospora sp. NBC_00405. NCBI lineage: Bacteria > Bacillati > Actinomycetota > Actinomycetes > Pseudonocardiales > Pseudonocardiaceae > Actinomycetospora > Actinomycetospora sp. NBC_00405. Next base: position 2,766,004 of record NZ_CP107938.1, on the reverse strand, counting down.
CGCGGTGCTGCGCGAGTGCGCCGCGGTGCGGACATCGGTCGGCATCATGGACGCCTCGACGCTCGGCAAGATCGACGTGCGGGGTCCCGACGCGGCGGTCCTGCTCGACCGGCTCTACACGAACATGATGTCGAGCCTGAAGGTCGGGCGCGTGCGCTACGGCGTCATGTGCGGCAACGACGGCATGGTCCTCGACGACGGCACCGTCCTGCGCCTGGCCGACGACCGCTTCCTCGTCACCACCACCACCGGCAACGCCGCCGCCGTCCTCGACTGGATGGAGGAGTGGCTCCAGACCGAGTGGCCGGAGCTGCGGGTGCGGCTGACCTCGGTCACCGAGCAGTGGTCGATCTTCGCGGTGGCGGGTCCCCGCTCCCGCGACGTGATCGGCGCGGTCTTCGCCGATCTGGACGTCTCGAACGAGGCCTTCGGCTTCATGACCTGGCAGGACACCGCCCTCGACGGGGTGCCCGTGCGGCTGGCCCGCATCTCGTTCTCGGGGGAGCTGGCGTTCGAGGTCAGCGTCAGCGCCTGGTACGCGCCGGCGGTGTGGGCCCGCCTGCTCGAGGCCGGCCGCGACCACGGGATCACGCCCTACGGCACCGAGACGATGCACGTCCTGCGGGCCGAGAAGGGCTACCCGATCATCGGGCAGGACACCGACGGCACGGTCTCGCCGCACGACCTCGGCATGGCCTGGGCGGTGTCGAAGAAGAAGCCCGACTTCGTCGGCCGGCGCTCCTTCGGCCGCGCCCAGAACCAGGACCCGCTGCGCAAGCAGCTCGTGTCGCTCCTCCCGACCGACGCCGCGACGAAGCTGCCCGAGGGCTCGCAGATCGTGCGCTTCGCCGACGACGGACGGCTGCCCGCGCCGCCCGTCCCGATGCTCGGGCACGTCACCTCGAGCTACCACAGCGCCGCCCTCGACCGCCCGTTCGCGCTCGCCCTGGTCAAGGGCGGGCGGGAGCGCATCGGCGAGGTCGTCGGCGTCCCCGTCGCGGGCGAGCTGGTGCCCGCACTGATCGGCGAGACCGTGCTGGTCGACCCCGAAGGAGCGCGCCGCGATGGCTGACACCTCCATGCTCGTTCGACACCCGCTCGAGACGCGGCGCACGCAGCTGGCGGAGCTCTCCGCGGAGCTCGACGGCGTGGCCCTCGAGCTCGAGGCGCCGGTCGCGGGGGTCGACCTGCGGCTCGACCCCGCCGGCCCCGGGCCCGCCACCGTCGCGGAGGTGGCCGGCGGCCCGCTGCCGGCGCAGCCCGACACGTGGACCGGGCTCGTCGCCGGGCAGGCCCTGCGCCTCGGCCCCGACGAGTGGCTGCTGACGAGCACGGCGGCCCGGCCCGAGGACTGGGAGTTCGGCCTCGACGAGGCCGCCGCCCCGTTCGGCGGCACGGCCGTCGACGTGTCCGCGCAGCGCACGACGGTGCGGGTGCGCGGCGCCTCGGCCCGCCGGCTGCTCGCCTCCGGGTGCGCGATCGACCTGCGCCCCGCGTCGTTCCCGCGCGGGCGCTGTGCCCAGACCCTGCTCGGCCAGGCGGGCGTCCTGCTCGTCGCCCTCGCCGACGACGACCTCCAGCTGTTCGTCCGTCCCTCCTTCGCGGGCTACGTCGTCGACTGGCTCGTCGACGCCGCGCAGGAGTTCCGCCGCCCGTCGGCGAGACCTCGACACGACCCTCGAAAAGAGACGCCATGAGCACCACCCCCCGCGTCGTCGTCATCGGAGCCGGGATCGTCGGCGCGAACCTCGCCGACGAGCTCACCGAGCGCGGCTGGACCGACGTCACCGTCCTCGACCAGGGACCGCTGCCGCTCACCGGCGGCTCGACGTCCCACGCCCCGGGTCTGGTGTTCCAGACCAACGCGTCGCGGACGATGAGCGCGTTCGCGTCGTACACCGTCGAGAAGTTCCTCGGGCTGGAGGTCGACGGGGCCTGGTGCTTCAACCAGGTCGGCGGGCTCGAGGTCGCCACCACCGCCGAGCGCCTCGCCGACCTGCACCGCAAGCGGGGCTGGGCCACCGCCCGGGGCATCCCGGCCGAGGTCGTCGACGTCGACGAGTGCGTCCGCTGGCACCCGCTGATCGACCCCGACCGCATCCTCGGCGGCCTCCACACCCCTACCGACGGGCTGGCCAAGGCCGCGCGGGCGGTCACCGCGCTGATGCGCCGCGCCGAGTCCCGCGGGGCGATCTTCCGCGGCTCGACCCGCGTCACCGGGATCTCGCAGCACGGCGGGCGCGTCACCGGCGTGCAGACCGACCGGGGCGAGGTCGCGGCCGACATCGTCGTGTCGTGCGCCGGCTTCTGGGGGCAGGCGATCGGCGACATGGTCGGCATGCGCGTGCCGCTGCTGCCGCTCGCCCACCAGTACGTGTTCACCGGCCAGGTGCCCGAGCTGGTCGGGCGCAACGACGAGGCGAGCGAGGCGCGCCTGCCGATCCTGCGCCACCAGGACCAGGACCTCTACTACCGCGAGCACAACGACCGCATCGGCATCGGCTCCTACGCCCACCGCCCCATGCCGGTGTCGCTGCACGAGCTGCCCGAGGTCGACGACGTCAGCGAGGCGCGCCAGCCCTCGATGCTGCCGTTCACCGAGGACGACTTCGCGGCCCAGTGGGAGCAGAGCCGGCTGCTGCTGCCGTCGCTGCAGGACACCAAGGTCGACACCGGCTTCAACGGCATCTTCTCGTTCACCCCGGACGGCGGGCCGCTGATCGGGGAGTCGGCGGACGTGGCGGGCTTCTGGATCGCCGAGGCGGTGTGGGTGACCCACTCCGCCGGGGTGGCCCGCAGCGTCGCCCAGCTCCTGGTCGACGGGCGCAGCGAGATCGACCTGCACGGCTGCTCGGTGCACCGCTTCGAGGAGTTCCAGACCGCCGACGACTACGTCTCGGCGACCGCGCAGCAGAACTTCGTCGAGATCTACGCCATCGTGCACCCGCTCCAGCCGCGCCTCGCGCCCCGCGATCTGCGGGTGAGCCCGTTCCACGCGCGGCAGAAGGAGCTCGGGGCGGTGTTCCTCGAGTCGCACGGCTGGGAGCGCCCGCACTGGTACGAGGCCAACGCCCCGCTGGTCGCCGACCTGCCGGCCGAGTGGGCGCCGGTGGCCCGGGACCCCTGGTCGGGGATGTTCGACTCGCCGATCGTCGCGGCCGAGGCGTGGAGGACGCGGACCGCGGTGGCGATGTACGACATGACCCCGCTGACCCGCCTGTCGGTGTCCGGCGCGGGCGCGCTGGCGTTCCTCGACCGTCTCACCACGGGGAAGATGGACAAGTCCGTCGGCGCGGTCACCTACACGCTCGCCCTCGACGAGGCCGGCGGCATCCGCAGCGACCTCACCGTCGCCCGCCTCGGTCCGGACCTCTTCCAGGTCGGCGCCAACGGCCCGCTCGACGTGCACCACCTGCAGCAGGAGGCGGCCGGCGAGGACGACGTGTCCGTCCGCGACGTCACCGGCGGCACCTGCTGCGTCGGCGTCTGGGGCCCGCTCGCGCGGGACCTCGTGCAGCCTCTGACCTCGGTCGACCTCTCGCACGAGGGGCTGAAGTACTTCCGCTGCGTCCAGGGGCAGATCGCCGGCATCCCGGTGACGGCGATGCGCCTGTCGTACGTCGGCGAGCTCGGCTGGGAGATCTACACGTCCGCGGAGTACGGGCAGCGGCTGTGGGACGTCCTGTGGCGGGCCGGGCAGCCGCTCGGCGTCGTGGCCGCGGGGCGGGCGGCGTTCAACAGCCTGCGCCTGGAGAAGGGCTACCGCAGCTGGGGCACGGACATGACCAGCGAGCACGACCCCTACGAGGCCGGGGTGGGCTTCGCGGTGCGGCCGCAGACCAAGGGCGACTTCGTCGGCCGCGCCGCCCTCGAGGGCCGCGCCGCGCCGACGCGCTCGCTGACCTGCCTGACCGTCGACGACGGGCGCAGCGTGGTCGTCGGCCACGAGCCGGTGCTCGTCGACGGCGTCCCCGCCGGCTACGTCACCTCGGCGGCCTTCGGGCACACCGTCGGTCGTCCCGTGGCCTACGCCTGGCTGCCCGCCGGACTGGAGGTCGGCACCTCGGTGTCGATCGAGTATTTCGGGCAACCCGTCCGCGCGACGGTGGCCGCCGAGCCGCTCGTCGACCCGGAGATGGCGCGCATCCGGCGCTGATCCCCGGCGGGTCCTTCGTCAGAGAGGGCGTCGCGTGCGCACCGAGACCGTCGAGCACTTCCTGGAGTCCCTCGCCGCCCGGAGCCCCGCTCCGGGCGGCCGGACGGGCGCGGCGCTGCACGCCGCTCAGGGCGCGGCGCTCGTCGCCAAGGTCGCGCGCGACAGCGGGGTCGTGTCCTCGCCGGAGCAGGCCGACGAGCTGCGCGAGACCGCGCTGACCCTGGCCGCCGGTGACGTCGAGGGCACGGGGCCCGCGGGACCGGGACGGTTCTCCACGGAGGTCATCGCCGTCGCCGACCAGGTCCTGACCCTCGCGGAGTCGATCCGCCCGGTGGCCCGCCGCACGGCCGTCGCCGATCTCGCGGCGGCGTCCGAGGCGGTGCGCGCCGCGGCGGGCACCGCCCGGGTCGACGTCGAGGTGGACCTCGTCGGGATCACCGATCCGGCCGCGCGGGAGCGGCTCCTGACCGCGATCGAGCCCGTCGACGACCTCGTCCTGCGCGCCGCGAAGCTCACCGCCGTCGTGCGGGAGCAGATCCTGCGCTGACCCCACGTGCGTGATCTTCCGAGCTATAGCTCAGAAGATCACGCACGTGGGTCGGGTCAGATGACGGCCCTAGATGACGGCCCTGATCGCCTTCTCGAAGCCCTGCACGTGGTGGCGGGCCTTGCGTGCGGCACCGTCGGCGTCGCCCTCGGCGATCGCGCGGAGCAGGCCCGCGTGCTCCTCGACGTGGGAGACGAAGTCGGACATGCGGTCGAGGAAGATGCAGAAGATCCGGGTGGCCAGGTTGTCGTAGCGCACGAGGGTGTCCTCGAGGTGCGGGTTGCCGGCCGCGCGGTAGACCGAACGGTGCACCCGCAGGTCCCAGCGCATCAGCTCGTCGCGCGTCAGCTCCGGGATGTCGAGCGCGTCGGTGGCGTCGGCGAGGTCCTCGAGCTCCGCGCGCAGCGCGGTGGACGTCGCGGCGTTCTCGGCCGCGCGGCGCGCCGCCAGCGGCTCGAGCTGGACCCGGATGTCGGAGATGTAGGCCAGGTCCGTGATGTCCACGGCCGTCGCGAAGGTCCCGCGCCGGGGGTAGGAGACCACCAGCCGATCGACCTCGAGGCGCTTGAGCGCCTCGCGCACCGGCGTGCGCCCCACCTCCAGCGACTCCACCAGGGCGACCTCGTCGATCGGCGCCATCGGTGGGATCTCCAGCATGATCAATTTGTCCTGGATCGCCGTGTAGGCACGCTCGGAGAGCGACAGGGGCGGACCGGTCTCCTGCTCATCGCTGAGGACGCTCACGGGCGGAGCCTACAACAGATGGAGCAACTCTTCTGGTCTGGAGCCATGACTGATATACTAGTTTGACCACAATCGCCCTGCGATTCGTCAGGGGTGCTCCATGGCCATCTCGGTGTTCGACCTGTTCAAGGTCGGGATCGGCCCGTCCAGCTCGCACACCGTCGGGCCCATGCGCGCCGCGTTCCTGTTCGTCTCGCGGCTGCACGACACCGGCCTCCTCGAGCGCGTCGCGGCGGTGCGCTGCGAGCTGTTCGGCTCCCTGGGCGCCACCGGGCACGGCCACGGCAGCGTCCCCGCCGTCGTCCTCGGCCTGAGCGGCGAGCAGCCCCACCTCGTCGACCCGGTGGAGGCGGAACCGATCGTCGCGGCCGTGCGGTCCGGCGGGCGGCTCGCTCTCGGCGGCAAGCACACCGTGGCGTTCTCGGCCGACGACGACGTCGTGCTCCACCGCCGGGGCCGGCTGTCCTTCCACAGCAACGGCATGGTGTTCCTCGCCCTCGACGCCGAGGGCCGTCCCGTCGACCGCCGCGAGTACTACTCGGTCGGCGGCGGCTTCGTCCTCGACGAGGACGAGACGGGCGAGCCCGTGCTCCGCGAGGACCCGACGCCCGTGCCCCACCCCTTCGACTCCGGGGACCAGCTGGTCGCGCGCGCCCGCGAGCACGGTCTGCGGATCAGCGACGTGATGCTCGCGAACGAGGCCGTGTGGCGCCCGGAGCAGGAGACCCGCGCGGGCCTGCTGCACCTCTGGTCGGTGATGCGCGAGTGCGTCGAGCGCGGGACGACCACGGGCGGGGTGCTGCCCGGGGGCCTGCGCGTACGCCGGCGCGCCCCCGAGCTGCGACGTCACCTCGACGAGGAGGTGGACACCGCGGAACCGATGGACCGCGTCACCCTCTACGCCCTGGCCGTCAACGAGGAGAACGCCGCCGGCGGCCGGGTGGTCACCGCTCCCACCAACGGCGCGGCCGGTATCGTGCCCGCGGTCCTGCACCACGCGGCGAGCACCGTCCGCGGGTTCGACGACGACGCCGTCGTGCGCTTCCTGCTCACCGCCGGCGCGATCGGGCTGCTGTTCAAGAGGAACGCGTCGATCTCCGGCGCCGAGGTCGGGTGCCAGGGCGAGGTCGGCTCGGCGTGCTCCATGGCCGCGGCCGGGTTCGCCGAGCTCCTGGGCTGTTCCCCCGAGCAGGTCGAGAACGCCGCCGAGATCGGGATCGAGCACAACCTGGGGCTGACCTGCGACCCGGTCGGCGGCCTGGTCCAGATCCCCTGCATCGAGCGCAACGCCGTCGCGTCGGTCAAGGCCATCACGGCCGCGCGCATGGCCCGCCGCGGCGACGGCGTGCACCACGTCTCGCTCGACAAGGCCATCAAGACCATGCGGGAGACCGGCGCCGACATGTCGGTCAAGTACAAGGAGACCGCCCGCGGCGGGCTGGCTCTCAACGTCATCGAGTGCTGATCCCGAACCGAACGAGGACCCCGTGACCGATCCGTTCGTCCTGACCCTGAGCTGCCCGAACCGGGCCGGCATCGTGCGAGCGGTGAGCAGCCACCTGGGCGCGTACGGCTGCGACATCGTCGAGCACCAGCAGTTCGACGACCCCATGAGCGGGCGCCTGTTCATGCGCACCCGGGCGTCGACCGACACCGAGCTCGACACCCTGGCCGCGGGCTTCGCCGACGTCGCCGCCGCCTTCGGCATGGAGTACGCGTTCCACCCGCGCCGCGACGTGCGTGTGCTGGTCATGGTGTCGAAGTCGGGTCACTGCCTCAACGACCTGATCTTCCGCTGGCGCACCGGCAGCCTCGACGGCGAGCTGGTGGGCGTCGTCTCCAACCACGAGGACCTGCGCGCCATGGCCGAGTCCGCAGGCCTGCCGTTCTTCCACGTGCCCGTGTCCCCGGCGACGAAGGCGGACGCCGAGGCCGAGCTGCTCGCCCTCGTCGACGACCTCGACGTCGAGCTCGTCGTGCTCGCCCGGTACATGCAGATCCTGTCCGACCGGACCTGCGTGGCCCTGCGCGGGCGGGCCATCAACATCCACCACTCGTTCCTGCCCGGCTTCGTGGGCGCCAAGCCCTACCACCAGGCCTACGACCGCGGCGTGAAGCTCGTCGGGGCGACCGCGCACTACGTCACCCCGGACCTCGACGAGGGGCCGATCATCGAGCAGGAGGTGGTCCGCATCGACCACTCCTACGACCCCGAGGCCCTGCAGACCGTGGGGCGCGACGCCGAGGCGCTGGCGCTCTCGCGGGCCGTGCGCTGGCACTGCCAGCGGCGGGTGCTCGTGGACGGGCACCGTACGGTGGTGTTCCGCTAGAGGGGTGTTCCGCTAGGTCTCGCCCCGGTACCCGAGCTTCGCCGACAGCTCGGCCGCGCCCTCGCGGAGCTCGCCGACGATGGCGCGGGCCCGGCGGCGGGGGAGCCGGTAGGCCGGGCCGGTGGCGCTCAGGGCGGAGCCGACGGTGCCGTCGAAGGAGAAGACCGGCACCCCGACGGCGTGCATCCCGACCTCGAGCTCCTCGAACGAGCGGGCGTGGCCCTCGTCGAGCACCCGCGCGAGCTCGGCGCGCAGGTCGGTGGCGGTGACGATGGTGTCGTCGGTGAACCGGGTGAGCTTCTTGCGCAGCACCTGACGCCGCTCGTCCTCGGTCATCCACGCGAGCAGCACCTTGCCCGCGGACGAGGCGTGCAGGGGCGTCCGGCGGCCCACCCAGTTCTGCGACGTGATGGCGGCCGTGCCGTCCTCCTGGGCGACCGTGATGCCGGCCTCGCCGTCGTGGACGGCGATGTTGACGGTCTCGCCCAGGCTCTCCGCGAGGCGCTGGCAGATCGGCTGGCCGAGCCGCGCCACGTCGAGGCGGGCCGTGGTGGCGGCCGCGAGCCGCACGATGCCGAAGCTCAGGGTGTACTTCCCCCGCTCGGAGAGCTGCTCGAGCAGGTTGCGGTGCTGCAGCGCGGCGACGAGACGGGAGGCCGTCGACTTGTGGACGTCGAGCTCCTCGGCGATCTCGGTGATCCCGACCTCGCCGCGGGTGGCCACGAGTTCCAGGATCGAGATCGCGCGGTCGACCGATTGGACCGAGGATGCCTTCTCCGTGGATTCCTCCGGTCCCCGCGTCGCAGACATCATCATATGCTACCTGACAGTAGGTGGAGCTTCGTCACCGCATTGGTCCGTGGGTGGGCCGACCTTTCCCCGCAATTCGCGGCAGAATCCCGGGAAATGCGTTCAGTCGGTCGAGTCGCGCCGGATGGCCTGCGCGAGCTCGCTCAGCAGGCCCGAGAGACGGCCTGCGCAGGTCGGGCAGACGCAGTCGCTGCCGTGCACGGCGAGCTCGTCGGCCACGGCGAACGCGTCGCGGTAGCGCGGCGGGCCCGCCCCGGTCGCGAGCGGGTCGGCGTCGTCGGAGGGGCTCCCGGGGGAGACAGGGTGCATGGTGTGGTCCTCGTTTCGGTACTGGTCAGGACGGCGGACGGTCAGTCGGTCTTCTTCTGGACCCAGTCGTGGAACTCGCCGATGTGGTGCTCGCTCGGGACGAGCACGCCGCCGCGCGCGTAGGCGCGGGAGTCCATCGCCACCTGGCAGCGCTCGCAGGCGTCGAAGTCCTGCTGGTTGACCCGGTGGAAGAGCTCCACCGAGCGTTCGATGTCGGCGCCCGAGTCGACCACCTCGGGGAGGTAGAGCCAGTCGCAGCGCACGAGGGTGCGTGTGGGCGAGAGCGGGAACATGCGGTGGAAGACCACGTGGTCGGGGACGAGATTGATGAAGACCTGGGGCCGGACGGTGATGGCGTAATAGCGCCGGTCCTGGTCCTCGGCGACGCCGGGAATGCGATCGAGGCCTTCCGAGCCGTCGACGGTGAACCCCGCGACGTCGTCGCCGAATGCGGCGCCGTGGCCGACGAAGTACTGCGCGGCGAGGCCGTCGGCGAACTCCGGGAGGACCTCGGTGAGCTCCGGGTGGATCGTCGCGCAGTGGTAGCACTCCATGAAGTTCTCGACGATCTGCTTCCAGTTCGCCGCCACGTCGTACTCGATCCGCCGGCCCAGCTTCAGGTCGGCCACCTGGTAGCCGACGATCGCGTCGGGGGAGCCCAGCCGCTCGTCGACGTCGGCGACCACCGTGTCCTCGAACGACGGCGGCTCGTCGGCCAGGCACAGCCAGACGTAGCCGAGCCACTCGCGCACGTGCACGCGGTGGAGGCCGAACTCGACGCGGTCGACGTCCGGCATGTCGCCGATGTTGGGCGCGGCGATGAGCTTGCCGTCCAGGCCGTAGGTCCAGGCGTGGTACGGGCACTGGAACGACCGGCGGACGGCGCCCTTCTCCTCGGTGCACAGCCGTGCGCCGCGGTGGCGGCAGACGTTGAGGTAGGCGTTGACCGCGCCGTCGCGTCCGCGGGCGACGATGACGCTCTCGCGGCCGACCTGGACGGTCTCGAAGGCGCCGGGGGTCGGGATGTCGGTGGCGAGCACCGCACAGAACCAGTGCATCTCGAAGATCAGGGCCTGCTCGGCCGCGAAGATCGTCGGGTCGGTGTAGTACCGCCCCGGCAGCGTGCCCCGCAGGCTCGCCGGCAACCCCGACACCGTCGGTGCCATCTCTCCAGTGGTCATTGAATCCGTGCTCCTCGGAGTGCGGCAGGGGCGGGGCGACGGCGCCGTGGCGGGAGTCTTGCGTCGTTGTTGCGTATGAAACAACGTGGTTCGCAGTACGCAACACATACGGTCCGATCGCCGAGTCGCGTTGTCAAGGGTCCGCGACGGTGACGTCGTCCCGTCCGTCGACGGATCTCGGGCAGGACGCCTCTTGACAAGCGGTTCTGTCTCTCCCACCGTCACTTGTTGCGGGATGAGCATCGCGTTGCTCATCGCGCAACGCACTCCAGCCCGTGGGTGTTCGCTCACCGGTCGTCAGCGACGACGCTCGACCGGCTCGTCCCCCGAGACCTCCCGACCCCGGGCCCGACGGCCACGCGGGGGCGTGAGGACACGCGCGCGATCCGCGCGCCACCCCCCAGTACCGCAGGCCGACCAGGAGGCCGCATGAAGACCATCGCGATCGTGGGAGGGTCCGTCGCCGGGGTCCGGTCCGCCGAGGCCCTGCGCGCCGCGGGCTACGACGGACGGCTGGTGCTCGTCGGCGACGACGTGCACCGGCCCTACGACCGGCCGCCGCTGTCGAAGGGATTCCTCGACGGCAGCGTCGACGAGGGCGGGATCGGCCTGCTCGACCCGGCCGACGACGACGAGCTGGCGCTGGAGCTGCGGCTCGGTGTCACGGCGTCCCGGCTCGACGCCGCGGGCGGGCGCGTCGTGCTGGCGGACGGCTCCGACGTCCGCGCCGACGGGGTCGTGCTCGCCACCGGCGGGCGGGCCCGACGCCTGCCGGGCACCGAGGGCGTCGAGGGCGTGCACGTCCTGCGGACCCTCGACGACGCCGTCGCGCTCCGGACGGCCCTGCGCGACGGCGCCCCGCGGGTGGCGATCGTCGGGGCCGGCTTCATCGGCGCCGAGGTGGCGTCGACCTGCCGCGCGCTCGGCCTCGAGGTGACCGTCCTCGACGGCACCGACCTGCCCCTGGCGCCCGCCCTCGGCCGCCGCATCGCCCGCAGCTGCGTCGACCTGCACGCCGCGCACGGGACGTCCCTGCAGGTCGGTGCCGCCGTCGCGGGGCTGGCGACGGTCCCGAGCGGCGAGGGCCGACGGGTCGTCGGCGTCGAGCTGGGCGACGGGAGCACGGTGAAGGCCGACATCGTGGTGGTGGGCATCGGCATCGTCCCGAACACCGAGTGGCTCGAGGGGTCGGGCGTCACGCTGGACCGCGGCGTGCGCACCGACGCGGGCCTGGTCACCGACCTCCCGACCGTCGTGGCCGTCGGCGACGTCGCCCGGTGGACCGACCGGGCCGAGGCGGGCACCCACCGCCACGAGCACTGGACCAGCGCGGGGGAGCAGGCCGCCGTCGCGGCGGCCAACCTGCTCGGTGGGCGCGGCAGCGCGACCTTCCGGCCCAGCGGCTACGTGTGGTCCGAGCAGTACGGGCGGATGCTGCAGCTCGCCGGGCACCCGTCGGTCGACGACGAGGTCGAGATCGTCGACGGCGACGTCGCCGACGGCCGGTTCGTCGCGCGCTACACCGACGGCGCCGGGACGACGACCGGCATCTTCGGGATGGGTAACCCGCGCATGTTCGGGCGCTTCCGCCGCACCGAGCTCCGGCGCCCCGCCTAGCCTGGTCTGGTGGGGCGGGATCTACCCGCCCGGGCGCTCCAGCGGCACGCCGTCCGCCGACACCGGCGGCGGCGGGAGCTCGGCGCTCGAGGTGAGCGGCGCGGCTCCCGCGAGCGGCCGACCGGCGGACTCCCGCAGGAACGCCACGCTGACCACGCCGACCACCCCCGCCGCCACGAGGTAGTAGCCCGGCCAGTCGAGGTTCCCGGTGGCCGTCGTCGCGGCGGCGATGACGGTCGGCGCGGTGCCGGCGAACACCGAGACGGAGACGTTGAACGTCAGGGCCAGGCCGCCGTAGCGCACGAGCGTCGGGAACATCGCCGGCAGCGTCGACGGGGCGACCGCGGCGAAGCAGACGAGGCTCGCCCCCATCAGGACGAGGCCCGCGAGCTGGCCACCGAGACCCTGGCGCAGCAGCCAGACGGACGGCAGGCCGAGGACGACCAGCGAGAGGCTCCCGGCGAACAGGACCGGCCGACGTCCGATGCGGTCGGAGAGCCGGCCCAGCGAGGTGATGACCGCGAGCATCGCGACCATGACGATCACCTGCAGCAGCGTCGACGTGGCCTTCCCCGTGCCCGTCCCGCCGTGCTCGGCCAGGGTGCTGGTGAGGTAGGTCGGCACGTAGCTGGTCATCACGTAGTTGGCGATGTTCCAGGCCACGATCAGGCCACCGGCCACGACGAGCGCGCGGCGGTGGCGGCGGACGAGGATGTGCAGGGCGCGCCGCAGCGGCATCGTCGCCAGCGCGGGGGAGCGCTCCATGAGCTGCCGGAAGGCCGGGGTCTCCTCGAGGCGCAGGCGCAGGTAGATGCCGACGACCCCGAGGGGCAGCGCGAGCAGGAACGGCAGCCGCCAGCCCCAGGCGAGGAGGTCGTCGTCGGGCAGGAGGCCGATGACGGCCGCACTCACGCCCGCACCGAGCGTGTAGCCGGTGATGGTGCCGAACTCCAGCCAGCTCCCGAACACCCCGCGACGCGTGTCCGGCGAGTACTCGGCGATCATCGTGAGCGCGCCGGTGTACTCCCCGCCCGCCGAGAACCCCTGCAGCATGCGGATCACCAGCACGAGGACCGGGGCCGCCGCGCCGAGCGCGCCGTGCGTCGGGACGAGCCCGAGCAGCACGGTCGCCACCGCCATGAGGAGCACCGTCATCGACAGCACGCGGGTGCGGCCGATGCGATCGCCCAGCGGGCCGAAGACCAGGCCTCCGAGCGGGCGCATGAGGAACGCCGCGGCGAAGGCGCCGAGCGTGTAGACGGTGGCCCACGGGCCCGCGTCGGGGAAGAACACCCTGCTCAGGACCGCGCCGGCCAGGTAGGAGTAGATCCCGAAGTCGTACCACTCGGCGACGTTGCCGATCGCCGCGGCGGCCGTCGCACGCCGCAGGGTGTGTTCGCCCTCGACGGCCCGGGCGACACCGCGGCCCGGAGGCGGTCGCTGCGAGGACATGGGACGGCCACCGTAGCGTGTTCGAAATATCAGTGGAATATCAATGTTTGAAGCTCGGCGCGAGACATCTCGTGGCGACGTCGGCCACGGAGGTTGACGGGCGACTTCCGAAGCCTCACGCTGGTGTTGCGGATTACAGGACTCGATGCGCATAGCGCAACAGGAGCTCGACATGATCTACGTGGCGGAGCTGGCCGACATCCCCGTGGGGGAGTCGGTGCGGGTGCAGGGCTCGGTGGCCATCGCGGTCTTCAACGTGGACGGCGATCTCTATGCCATCGACGACACGTGCACCCACCAGGACGCGTCGTTGTCCGACGGCTGGCTCGAGGGCTGCGCGGTCGAGTGCCCGCTGCACGCGGCGTGCTTCGACCTGCGCACCGGTCGCCCCAGCGGCCCGCCGGCGAAGAAGCCGGTGCGCACCCACGAGGTGCACGTCGTCGAGGGCGTCGCCTACGTCCAGGAGACCGTGACGGTGGAGGCCGCCGCCGCGCCCGCGCAGCAGGTGACCGCGGCGTAGACCGGCGTCACGGCTCCCGGCGCTCGGGACGCAGCGCCGTGGTGATCCGGTCGAGCCGGGGGCGCCAGCCCAGGCCGACCAGGGCGGCGACGCCCACCATCACCACGAGCAGGGCCTGTCCGGGGAGCGCGAGCCAGAAGAGCCCGACGACCAGCGCCACGGTCGCGAGCACGACGGCGGCTCGCCCCCGCGCCGCCCGCCGACGGCGGACACCGGGCCGGCGCATCCGCCGCGCCAGGGAGGGGTCGTCGCGGGCGAGCGCCCGTTCGGTCTCCTCGAGCACCGTGCGTTCGTCGTCGTCGAGCATCGCGGGTGCCCCCTGGTCATCGCCGGCCGTCACGAGACGGTTCGTGCGCCGCGGGCCGCCCGTTCGACGTGCCGTCGCGCACGTCCACGGGGTGGTCCGGCTCACCCGGCCTTGAGGGTGCCGCGACGGCACGGCGTCCCCTGGGTGCCGCTCGCACCCCGGGAGGACGGAAATGCGCCGCAGCCCCGCTGTCTGGTTCGCCTCGTACGGCATGTCCCTGCTCGGCGCCGGCATCGCCAGCGTCGTCATGCCGCTGCTCGTGCTCGAGCGCACGGGCGACGTGCTCGCGGCCGGCGTGCTCGCGACCGTGACGACGGCGGCCGCGGCGGCGACCGGCCTGCTCTCGGGCCTGCTCGTCGACCGCATCGACCGGCGCGTCGTGGCGGTCGTCTCCGACCTGCTCTCCGCGCTCTCGCTGGCCGCCCTCCCGGTGGTGGACGCCCTGTGGGGCCTGGACATGACCGCGTTCCTGGTGCTGGGCCTGGTCGGTGCGGTCATCCGCGTGCCCGGTATGACGGCCCAGGAGTCGGTGCTGCCCGTCCTCGCGCGGCTCGGTGACGTCCGCCCGGGGCGCCTGGACCGGCTCATCGCCACCCGCGAGACCGTCGGCAACGTCCTGCTGCTGGCCGGGCCCGGGCTGGGCGGCCTGCTCGTCGGGCTCCTCGGACTGTCGCCCGCCCTCGTGCTGACCACCGCCGCCACGAGCGTCGCGGCTGCGGTGCTGACGGTCGTGCTCGATCCGCGCGTCGGTGTCGTCGGCCCGCGCGACCGCCCCGGGCCCGGCGGGGCGGTGCGCCGTGCCGTCACCGACCTCGTCGTCTCGTGGCGGTTCCTCGTCCGCCACCGCCTCGTGCTCGGTGCCACGCTCGTCGGCGCCACCTTCGTCGCCGTCCTGAGCTCCCTGCAGAGCACGCTCATGCCCGCCTACTTCACCGCCGAGGACCTCCCGGCGCTCACGGGGCTGACCCTGAGCGCGATCGCGGCCGGCAGCATCGCAGGCTCCGCGCTCTACGCCGCCACCACCGGCCGGGTGCGCCGCCGCACCTGGTTCGTGATCGGCATGACCGGCACCCTCGTCGGGTTCGTCGCCGTCGGCAGCATGGCCTCGCCGTGGCTGGTCCTCGCCGGTGCGGCGCTGGTCGGGCTCACCAACGCGCCGGCCTCGGCCGTGCTCGGCGTCCTGACGGTCGAGGCCACCCCCGACGCGATGCGCGGCCGGGTGCTCGGCGCGCAGAACACCGTCATGCTCTCGGCGCCCGCCCTGACCAGCGCCCCGCTCGCCGCCGTGGCCGCGACGGCCGGGCTGCCCGCCGCCGGGGTCGTGATCGCCGCGCTCGCCAGCCTGACCGCGATCGTCGCCCTCCTCGTGCCGGCGTTCCGCGCGCTGGACGGTCCGCAGGCGCCGCCGGAGCCCCCCACGTCGGCCGTGCTCGTGTCAGGCGGTGGCGTCGCGACCGCTCCAGAGCCGCCGGCGTGAGGTGTCGATGGTGCTCATCTCGTCGAGCATCGTCGTGAGGTTGTTCTCCAGGTGCTCGCGGACGGCGGCGCGGACCGTCTCCGGATCGCGGGACCGGGCGGCGTCGACGAGCTCGTCGTGCGCGTGGGCGCGGCGGGTCGCGAACGACTCGGGCGCCTCGACGGGGTCGAACACCAGCCGTGTGTAGCGCTCGGAGGCGTCCCAGAGCGGGGCGAGCATGCGCCGGTCCCAGTCGCTCGCGGCCGGTTCGATCATCGCGGCGTGGAACGCGCGGTGCGGTTCCCAGAACGCCTCGCCGAGGACGTCGCCGAACGTCGCGCGCACCATCCCGTCGAGCTCGGCGATCTCGGCGTCGGTGCGGTGCGGGGCGGACAGTGCCGCCAGCTCGGGCTCGACGGTGATGCGCAGCCGGTAGAGCGCCCGCAGGTCGTCGGCGTCGAGCGGGGTGACCGTCGCGCTGCGCGAGGGGCTCAGCGTCACCAGCCCCTGGGCCTCGAGCTGACGCAGGGCCTCGCGGACCGGGACGTGGCTGACGCCGAGGCGTTCGGTGAGGGCGGGCACGGTGAACGGCTGACCCGGCGGCAGCGCCCCGGACAGGATCGAGCGGCGGATCTCGTGCAGCACGAGGTCCACCGCCGACGCCTTGCGCGCCGCCACCGACTGCACCCCCGGGACCGTCACGGCGAGCAGCCTAGCGCAGATTGACATCTTATAAGTTAGCGCCCTAGCGTCCGTGATGGCCCACGTCACGTCGTCGTGACCACCGACCCGGAGGTGCCCATGTCCTCGCCCTCGACGCCAGGCTGTTCCCTCGACCGCCCCGGGACCTCCGACGAGGCGCGTGCCCTGCGCGCGGAGCTGGTCGGACGGGCTCGCGAGATCGTCCCCGTGCTCGCCCGCAACGCCCCTCGCACCGAGGAGGACCGGCGGGTGGTCGAGGAGAACATCGCGCTGATCGACGAGGCCGGCCTCTTCTCGATCATGCGGCCGAGGCGGCTCGGCGGGCTCGAGACCGACATCCGCACGAAGCTCGAGGTGTCCCGCGAGCTCGCCCGCGGCTGCGGCTCGACCGCCTGGGCGACGACGCTCATGAACGTCTGCGCGTTCTTCGCGGGCCTCTTCCCGGACCAGGCGCAGCGCGACGTGCTCGAGAGCTCGCCCGGCAACCGCATCGCCGGGGTGCTCGCGCCGACGGCGGAGGCGACACGCGTCGACGGCGGCTACCGGCTGACCGGCTCCTGGGGCTGGGCATCGGGCTGCCTGCACGCGCAGTGGGCCGTGGTCGGGTTCCCCGTGCCGGACGAGCACGGCGAGATCGTCGACCAGGGCCTGGCGCTGGTGCCGATGACCGACCTGTCGATCGAGGACACCTGGTTCGTCGCCGGCATGCGCGGCACCGGCTCGAACACCCTGGTCGCGCGCGACATCCTGGTGCCGGAGCACCGGGTCCTCTCGATCCCGGCCGCGATCGGCGGGCGCTACGCCACCGAGCACACCGACGAGGCGCTCTACCGGTCGGCGTTCATCCCGGTCGCCGCCGTCGTGCTCGCCGGCCCGCAGCTCGGCCTGGCCCAGGCGGCCCTGGACCTGGTGCTCGAGAAGGCGCCGAAGCGCGGCATCTCCTACACGTTCTACGACACCCAGACCGAGGCGCCGACCGTGCAGCTCGCGGTCGCGAAGGCCGCCTCGCTCATCGACGCGGCGCACCTGTTCGCCTACCGCGCGGCCGCCGACATCGACCAGGCGGCGGTCGACGGCGTCTACCCCGACTACGCCGCCCGGGCGCGGGTCCGGATGGACACGGGCGCGGCCATCGAGAACGCCCGCGAGGCGATCCGCACGCTGGTCTCGGCGCACGGTGCCGGCTCGTTCGCCGAGACCAGCCCGATGCAGCGGATCTGGCGCGACTCCGAGGTCGCCTCCCGCCACGCCGTCATCAGCCCGGCCATCTCGTCGGAGGTCTACGGCCGGGCGCTGCTCGGCCTGACCGACGGCGTGACGGCACTCGTCTAGAGGCTCTGCAGAAGGAAGGACACACGTGCGCATTGCCAATCACGCGGGCCGGCTGGCCCTGGTGGAGCCCGACGCCGAGTCGTCGGGGGGCCTGCGCGGTCTCGACGTGGAGCGGGCCAGCGACGGCCGCTTCGCCGCCGACCCGCAGGCCGTCTACGACCGGTGGGCCGAGTTCCGGGAGTGGGCGGACGCGGCGGACCTCGCCGCCGCCGTCCCCCTCGGCCCGGGCGCGCTCGGCCCGGTCGCCCCCCGGCCGCCGCAGGTGTTCGCCGTGGGGCTGAACTACCGCGACCACGCCGCGGAATCGGGCATGGAGCTGCCGACGACGCCGCTGGTGTTCACCAAGTACGCGTCGAGCTTCACCGGCCCCCGGGGCGACATCCGGCTCTCGCCCGGCAACGTCGACTGGGAGGTCGAGCTCGTCGCCGTCATCGGTACGGGTGGCCACCACATCCCGGCGGCGCAGGGCTGGGCCCACGTCGCCGGGCTGACCGTCGGTCAGGACCTCTCCGACCGCGTCACCCAGTTCGCCGCGCCGCCCCCACAGTTCGGGATGGGCAAGTCGTACCCCGGGTTCTCGCCCGTGGGCCCGGCCCTCGTCAGCGTCGACGAGCTCCGCGCGGCGGGCCTCGACCCCGACGACCTGGAGCTGGGCTGCCTCGTCAACGGCGAGAGCGTCCAGAAGGGCCGGACCGGGGCGATGATCTTCTCGGTCCCGGACCTGGTCGCCGAGCTCTCGGCGATCGTCACGCTGCTGCCCGGCGACGTGGTCTTCACCGGCACCCCGGCCGGCATCGGCGCCGGTCGGACCCCGCCGCGCTTCCTCGGCGACGGCGACGAGCTCGTGACCTGGTGCGCCGGGATCGGTCAGATGCAGCACCGCTTCGTGAGCGGAGACAGTGCGTGACCGTCCTCGAGGCCGCGGACCGCGCGGCGACCTTCGTCCCGCACGCGTTCCCGGAGCAGACCGTGGACCTGGGCGAGGTCCGCATGAACTACGCCGTCGCGGGCGACCCGTCGCTGCCCGCGCTGCTGCTGATCCCCGGGCAGTCCGAATCGTGGTGGGGCTACGAGGCGGCGATGCCGCTGCTCGCCGAGCACTTCTATGTCCACGCCGTCGACCTGCGCGGGCAGGGACGGTCGACGTGGACGCCGGGGCGCTACACGATCGACAACTTCGGCAACGACCTCGTCCGCTTCATCGACCTGGTGATCGGGCGGGAGACGCTGGTCAGCGGGATGTCCTCCGGCGGGATCCTCTCGGCCTGGCTCTCGGCGTACGCGAAGCCCGGCCAGATCCGCGCCGCGATCTGGGAGGACCCGCCACTGTTCTCCAGCCAGATCACGCCGGCGATCGGGCAGAGCATCCACCAGGCCATCGGCCCGGTCTTCGCGGCGTGGAACAAATGGCTCGGCGACCAGTGGTCGATCGGCGACTGGGCGGGGCTCATGCGGGCGTTCCCGGCCGAGATCCCGATGCCGATGCTGGTCAACCTCGCCGCGATGATCCCGCCGGCCCCTGATGCTGATCCCGCCGCGGGCCCCGCCGACGGCGTGCCCCAGAACCTGCGCGAGTACGACCCGGAGTGGGGACTGGCGTTCGTCTCCGGCACCGCCACCGCGTCGTGCGACCACGTGACGATGCTCGAGCAGGTCCGCGTCCCGGTGCTGCTGACGCACCACTTCCGCACCGTCGACGCCGCGACGGGCCGCCTCGTCGGGGCGTCGTCCGACGACCAGGCCCGACGCGCTCGGGAGATCGTCACCGCCGCCGGCGCGCGGATCGAGTACCGCGACCACCCGGACGCGCCGCACTCGATGCACGAGCACCTGCCCGAGCAGTACGTCGAGGCCGTCCTCGACTTCGTCGCGACCCTCGATCGATAGGAGACGTCATGGCCGGAGAGCACCTGCAGGCCCCGATCATCCCGCCGAAGCTGCACCACGCCACGTTCCTGACGCTCGAGCTGGACGAGATGGTCCGCTGGTACGGCCTGGTGTGCGGGCTGTACCCCGTGCACTACGCCGAGAGCGCGGCCTGGCTGACCAACGACGAGGCCAACCACCGCATCGCGCTCATCGCCCACCCCGCCGTGCACCGGCCGGTGGACAAGCCGACCAGTGCCGGCCTGCACCACACGGCGTTCGAGTACGGCTCGTTCGGCCAGTGGCTCGACAACTACGAGCGGCTGCGCGACCACGGCATCACGCCGTTCATGTGCCTCGACCACGGCATCACGATGTCGATGTACTACGCCGACCCGGAGGGCAACGGCGTCGAGATCCAGTTCGACGCCTTCGGCGACTGGGCGGTCTCCAAGGAGTGGATCTGGGCGTCGCGCGAGTTCGCCGAGAACCCCATCGGCGAGTGGTTCGACCCCGACAAGCTCGTCGAGGCCCGCGCGCAGGGCGTGTCCCAGGACGAGATCCACGAGGGAGCGCGTGCCGGCAAGTACCGGCCCGAGGACGTGCCCGCCGACATCCTGCTGCCCGAGGTCTACTAGGCCGTGCACTCCACCCAGGTGCTCGTCGCCGGCGGCGGCCCGGTCGGGCTGGCGGCCGCGGTGGAGCTCGGCCGGCGCGGCGTCGAGTGCCTCGTGGTCGAGCCGCGCGTGACGGTGTCGCACGCCCGGCCCCGGTGCAAGACGGTCAACGTGCGCACGATGGAGCACCTGCGCCGGTGGGGGATCGCCGATCGGCTGCGCGACCGGGCCCCGCTGCCGCGCGGGTTCTCCACCGACGTCGTGTTCTGCACGTCGCTGGTGGGCCGCGAGCTCTCGCGCTTCACCGGGGTGCTCGGCCTCGCGGCGCAGGGGGACCGCTTCCCGGAGGTCGGTCAGCAGGCGCCGCAGTACGTGCTCGAGGAGCTGCTCCGGGAGGTCGTCCTCGGGCTCGACACGGTGACGCTCGCGCTCGGCTCCCGCGTCACCGGGCTGGTGCAGGACGCCGACGGGGTGACGGTGCGCCTGGACGACGCCGGGTCGGTCCGGGCCGACCACGTCCTCGGGTGCGACGGCCCGCGCAGCGCGGTGCGCGAGCTCGTCGGTGCGGACTACGTGGGCGAGCACGCGCTGCGCCCGAACTTCGGGATGGTCTTCCGGGCGCCCGGTCTCGCCGAGCGCGTGCCGCACGGGCCGGCGGTGCAGTACTGGACGGTCAACGCGCAGGCGCCCGCGCTGCTCGGCCCGCTCGATCCGGCCGACGGCACCTGGTGGGTCATCACCTTCGGTGTCGACCGCGCGACGGGCGAGCGCGACGGCGCGGCGTTGATCGACGCGGCGGCGGGCGCGCCCGTCGGCGCCGCGGTGCTCTCCACCGACCCGTGGACGGCGCGCATGCAGCTCGTGGACCGGGCGCGCGTGGGGCGGGTGTTCCTCGCCGGGGACGCCGCCCACCTCAACCCGCCGTTCGGCGGGCACGGGCTCAACACCGGGATCGGCGACGCCGTCGACCTGGGCTGGAAGCTCGCCGCCGTCCTGCAGGGATGGGGTGGACCGGGGCTGCTCGAGAGCTACGAGGCCGAGCGGCGCCCCGTCCAGGACCGCGTCGTCACGGCGGCGAGCGAGAACATGCGGACGCTGTCCGGCGACCTGGTCGCCGACGACCTCGAGGCCGACACCCCGGCCGGCGACGCCGCCCGCCGGCTCGCCCACCAGCGGATCCAGGACGCGAAGAGCGCCGAGTTCCACGCGCTCGACCTCGTCCTCGACGTCGGGGTGGCGGGCTCGCCGGTGGTGGCCGACGGGGCGGGCGACCGGCTGCCCCACGCCTGGTTGCCCGACGGCCGGTCGCTCTACGACGTCCTCGGCGCGGGGTTCACGCTGCTGACGCCGCCCGGCTTCGCGAGTGCGTCCGTGGTCGACGCCTGCGCCCGGCGCGGCGTCCCGCTGGCCGTCGCGCCCGGGCCGTCCGGGGACGAGGCCCTGCTCGTCCGGCCGGACCAGCACGTCGCCTGGCGCGGCCGGCACCCGCCCGCCGACCCGGTGTCGCTGGTGGAGCGCCTCACGGGCTGAGTCGTGGCCGGCTCAGGACTCGGGGGCCGGCACCACCAGGACGGGCCGGTGGGCGTGGTGGAGCACGGCCATGGCGGTGCTGCCCAGCACCAGCTGGCGCAGCGTCGAGCCTCCCCGCGAGCCGACGACGATCACACCGGCCTTGCGTGCGGCGGACTCGGCGCCGAGCGCCTCCGCGGTCGCCCGCGGGCCCCACCCGTGCGCGCGCACGGACACGGCGTCCGGCGGGCCGCCCTCCTCGTCCACGGACGCGGTGACGTGGACGTCGATCCGCTCGCGGCCGGGCAGCAGCGCCGCCGCCGCCGCACCCGCACGGCCCGCGCCCTCGGACCCGTCCTGGGCGATCACCACCGGGCCCGTCGCCGCGCGGGCGCGTTCCCAGCTCAGCAACGGGGGCACGACCAGCACCGGGACGGGGCTGTGGTGCACGGCGAGGTCGGAAACGCTGCCCAGCAGTGCGGACGCTCCGCCGAGGCCGCGCGAGCCGACCACCATCGCGGCGGGCCGCAGCTCGGCGGCGAGGAGGGCGAGCTCGGCGCCCGGGTCGCCGTAGGAGCGGCGGGTGAGCGGCTCCGCCGACCAGCCGGCCGCGCGGGCCAGCGCCGTCCCGTCGGCGGCGACGTGCGCGGCGTCGATGCCGCACTCCCGCAGCATGAGGTCGCCGAGGTCGCCCAGCCGGCCGGTGTGGTGGGTCACCCGCTCGCGCAGCGCCGGGTCGGCGCCGGGTGGCGCCCACACGTTCACGACGCGGGCGGCGAGGTCGGGCAGCACGCGCGCACCGACCGCGATCGCCCGGGACGCCTCCCGCGAGCCGTCGAAACCGACGAGGACCACGCCGGCGCCACCGTCTGTGCTCATGGCGGCGAGTATGCCGCGCATCGGGCATCTCCCCGTTCCGTGTGTGGTGGGCCCACGCCCGCCACCGGAGGGGCAGACTCGCGCTCGGCGTGACGACGACCGAGGAGGAGACGGACGGATGAGCGATCTCGACGTGGACGTCGTGGTGATCGGGGCCGGCCCGGTGGGCGAGAACGTCGCCGGCCGTGCTCAGCAGCAGGGGCTCTCCGCGGCGGTCGTCGAGGACCGGCTGGTCGGGGGCGAGTGCTCCTACTACGCGTGCATCCCGTCGAAGGCGCTGCTGCGCCCGGTCGACCTGCTCGCGGCGGCGCAGCGCATGCCCGGCGTCGAGGCCGGCCCGATCGACGTCGCGAAGGTCCTGGAGCGCCGCGACCAGTTCGCCGCCCCGGACGACTCCGGCCAGGCCGACTGGCTCTCCGGCGCCGGCATCACGCTGCTGCGCGGGCGCGGACGGCTCACCGGCGAGCGCGCCGTGGAGGTCACCCACCACGACGGCACCACGACCTCGGTCGGAGCCCGGTACGTCGTCGTCGCCACCGGGTCGGTGCCGGCCGCGCCGCCGGTCGACGGCCTGGACACGGTGAACGCCTGGACCAATCAGGAGGCCACCCAGGTCAAGGAGATCCCGGCGTCGCTGCTGATCCTCGGCGGCGGCGTGGTCGGGGTCGAGATGGCGACGGTCTACCAGCGCCTCGGCGCGCAGGTCACGCTCGTCCAGCACGGGGACCGGCTCCTGCCGACCACCGAGCCGGAGGCGGGGCGCCGCGTGCAGGCCGCGCTCGAGGCCGACGGCGTCGACGTGCGGCTCTCCACCTCGATGACCGCGGTCCGGCGGGACGGCCCGGACGTCGTCGCGACGCTCGGCGACGGGTCCGAGGTGCGCGGCGCCGAGCTGCTCGTGGCCGCCGGGCGCCGGCCCGCGACCTCCGACATCGGGCTCGACACGGTCGGGCTCGAGCCCGGCACCCGCCTCGCGGCCGACGACGCGACGACGGTGCTCGGCGACTGGCTCTACGCGGTCGGCGACGCCTCCACGGGCGCCCAGCTCACGCACATGGGCAAGTACCAGGCGCGGATCTGCGGCGACGTCATCGTCGCCCGTTCCCGCGGCCAGGAGCTCGGCGGCCGGTACTCCCACCACGCCACCACGGCCGAGCACACCGCCGTACCGCAGGTGATCTTCACCGACCCGCAGGTGGCGAGCGTGGGCCACACCGAGGCGTCGGCGGGCCGGGCCGGGCTGTCGGTGCGGACGGTGAGCTACGAGATCGGGAACGTCGCCGGCGCCGCGCTGCAGGCCGACGGGTACGACGGCGTCGCCACGCTCGTCGTCGACACCGACCGCGGCGTGATCGTCGGCGCGACCTTCATCGGCCAGGACGTCGCGGACATGGTGCACGCGGCGACGATCGCGGTCGTCGGCGAGGTGCCGCTCGAGCGCCTCTGGCACGCCGTGCCCTCGTTCCCCACCATGAGCGAGGTCTGGCTGCGCCTGCTCGAGACCTACGGGCTGTAGAGGAGCCGAGAGTCGTGATCTTCATCGTGATCAGCATCGAGGTCCGTCCCGACCGGCGTGACACGTTCCTTGAGGGCATCCGGCGCTACAGCGCCCGGGTGCGCGAGGAGCCCGGCAACCTGCACTTCACCTGCTACGAGAGCGTCGAGGGCGGCGACGAGTTCGTCGTGGTGGCGAACTACCGCGACCAGGCCGCGGGCGAGGCCCACGTGTCCTCGGCCCACGCCCAGTGGTTCTTCGGCTGGCTCCTGTCGGTGGTCGCGCGCGTCCCGAAGATCGTCTACCAGGAGCTGCCCGCGGGCGTGGACTGGTCGGAGATGGGCGAGGTCGCCGCGCACATGTGAGTGCCGCTCGTAGGCTCACGGCATGTCGTCCCCGACGCCGTCCGAGCCCCCTGCCGACCTGCGCGCCGCGGTGGACGCGGTGCTCCCCGACGCCCGCGCCGACCTCGAGGCGCTGGTGCGCATCCCGAGCATCTGGGCCGACCCGGCCCACGCGGAGGACACCCGGCGCTCGGCCGACGCGGTCGCCACGCTCGCGCGGGGGGCCGGGGCGCAGCGCGTCGACGTCATCGCCGCCGAGGGGGGCGCGCCCGCCGTCGTCGCGCACTGGCCGGCTCCCGGTGACGCCCCGACCGTCATGCTCTACGCCCACCACGACGTCCAGCCCACCGGTGGCGACGAGCTGTGGACCACGGCGCCGTTCGAGCCCCACGAGCGCGACGGCCGCCTGTACGGGCGCGGGGCCGCCGACGACAAGGCCGGCGTGATGACCCACCTCGCCACCCTGCGGGCCTTCGACGGCCGACCGCCGGTGGGCGTGCTGCTGTTCGTCGAGGGCGAGGAGGAGTCCGGGTCGCCGACGCTGCCCGCCCTGCTCGCCGAGCACCGCGACTCCCTCGCGGCCGACGTCATCGTGATCGCCGACGCCGCCAACCCCGCCGTCGACGTCCCCGCGCTCACCACGAGCCTGCGTGGTCTGGCGAACATCGTCGTCGAGGTCTCGATGCTCGAGCGCGCGGTGCACTCCGGGATGTTCGGCGGCCCCGCGGGCGACGCCCTGACCGCCCTGTGCCGCCTGCTTGCGACGCTGCACGACGACAAGGGCGAGGTCGCCGTTGCGGGCCTGACGGTCGGGTCGTCAGCCACACCCGATCCGGGGGCGCCCGACATCGAGGCGGACACCTTCCGCGGCGACGCGGGGCTGCTCGACGGCGTGGAGCTCCTCGGCACCGGGACGATCACGGAGCGCCTCGCCCACAAGCCGGCGATCGCCGTGCTCGGCATCGACGCGCCGGCCGTGGTCGGGTCGGCGAACATCCTGCTCCCGCGCGCCCGCGCGATGGTCAGCGTCCGTCTCGCGCCCGGTGACGAGAGCGGGCGCGCCGTCGAGGCCGTCACCGAGCACCTGCGTCGCCACGTCCCGTGGGGCGCCCACCTCGACGTCTCCACGCGCGCCAGCGGCGAGCCCTTCGCGCTCGAGGCCACCGGCGACGTCTACGACCTCGCCCGCGACGCGCTGGCCGCCGCGTTCGGCCACGGCACGATCGAGATGGGCATGGGCGGCACGATCCCGTTCATCGCGGAGTTCGCGCGGACCTTCCCCGGCGCGGCGGTGCTGGTCACCGGCGTCGGCGACCCGGCCAGCCGCTGGCACGGCGTCGACGAGAGCCTCCACCTGGGGATGTTCGGGCGCTGCGTGCTCGCCGAGGCGATGCTGCTGCGCTCCCTCGCGCCCGGCAGTCGCTGAAGGGTCAGCCGGCGGCCGTGACGGTGCCGGTGACGGGGCCCAGCGCGATCGTCCGGCCTCCGGGCCCCGGCGCCCGGGCGGTGATGGTGACCTCGTCCCCGTCGGCGAGGAAGGTGCGTCGGCTCCCGTCGGGGAGCGTGAGCGGCTCACGGCCGCCCCAGCTCAGCTCGAGCAGCGACCCGTACTCGTCGGGTTCCGGACCGCTGACCGTCCCGCTGGCGAAGAGGTCGCCGGGTCGCGTCGGCGCCCCGTTGGACGTCAGGTGGGCGAGCTGCTGGGCGGCGGTCCAGTAGGTGGTCCGGAACGGCGGACGGGAGATCACGTACCCGTCGAGACGGACCTCGAGGGCGAGGTCCAGGGCGGCGTCCCCGGGGTCGACGAGGTGGGGCAGCAGCGGCACGTCGCGCGGGGGCGGGTCGGTGCGCGCGTGCTCGAGCGCCGCCCACGGCACCACCCACGCCGAGATCGAGGTCGCGAACGACTTGCCGAGGAACGGGCCCAGCGGCACGTACTCCCAGGCCTGCACGTCGCGGGCGGACCAGTCGTTCACCAGCACCACCCCGAAGAGGTGGTCGGCGGCCTCGCCGACCGGGATCGGCTCCCCGAGCGCGCTGTGCCCGCCGACCACGAACCCGACCTCGGCCTCGATGTCGAGGCGCTCGGTCGGCCCGAACGTCGGCGGCCCGTCGTCGGTCCGGCGCTGCCCGGACGGCCGGCGCACGGGCGTGCCCGAGACGACGACCGACCCGGCCCGCCCGTGGTACGCGACGGGCAGGTGCTTCCAGTTCGGCGCGAGGGGCGGCGACCCGGGACGCAGGATGCGCCCGACGTTCGCGGCGTGGTGCTCGCTCGCGTAGAAGTCGACGTAGTCGCCGACGGTGAAGGGCAGGTGCATCGTCACCGCGTCGCGCCGGTGGTGCAGCGGTCGCGGTGAGCGGGCGGCGCGCCACCCGGGAGATCCCAGCCAGCCGGTGAGGGCCTCGCGCACCCGACGCCACAGGGCCGGGGTCCCGGCGAGCAGCGGGTCCAGCGAGGGCACGTCGAGGACGTCGTCCAGCGCCGACCCGTGGGCCGCGGCGAGGGCGCCGACGTCGATCACCTCGTCGCCGAGGGCCACGCCGAGCCGGCGGCCGTCGCCGGCGTCGAAGACGCCGTAGGGCAGGTTGTCGAGCCCCCAGCCGTCGTCCGGGGTCACTGCGCCGGTCCGCGACCCGCCCAGGTCCACGCGTAGCGGCCGTCGTCGGACGCGACCCCGCCCTCGCCCAGATCGAGGGGACGGAACGTGTCGACCATGACCGCGAGCTCGTCGAACGACTCCGCACCGAGGGACCGTTCGACGGCGCCCGGCTGCGGGCCGTGCGAGTGGCCGCCGGGGTGCAGGCTCACCGAGCCCTGCCCGATGCCCGAGCCCTTGCGGGCCTCGTAGTCGCCGCCGCAGTAGAACATGACCTCGTCGGAGTCGACGTTGGAGTGGTAGTAGGGCACCGGCACCGACAGCGGGTGGTAGTCGACCTTGCGGGGCACGAAGTTGCAGATCACGAAGCCGGCGCCCTCGAAGACCTGGTGCACCGGCGGGGGCTGGTGCACCCGCCCGGTGATCGGCTCGAAGTCGGCCACGGCGAACGTGTACGGGTAGAGGCAGCCGTCCCAGCCGACGACGTCGAACGGGTGGGTCGGCACGACGTAGCGGGTGCCGGTGACGCCGCCGCGGGAGTCGCGGTGCTTCACGAACACCTCGACGTCCGCGTGGAGCTCGTCGGCGACCAGCGGCCCGTCCGGCCCCTGGATGTCGCGCTCGCAGTAGGGCGCCGTCTCGAGGAACTGGCCGTAGCGCGACAGGTACCGGGCGGGCGGCGCGATGTGCGAGTTGGCCTCGATCACGTAGCAGCGCAGCGGCTCGTCGCCGCGCGGGAGCCAGCGGTGGGTGGTCGCGCGGGGGAGGAGCACGTAGTCGCCGCCGGTGACCGGGAGCGTGCCGAAGACCGTCTCGACCACGCCCTGCCCGGACTCGACGTAGACGCACTCGTCGCCGACCGCGTTGCGGTAGAGCGGCGACGTCTCCCCGGCGACGACGTAGGAGATGCGGACGTCCGCGTTCCCGAGCACGAGCCGCCGGCTCGTCACGGGGTCGGCGGCCTTCCACTCCTGGCCGGGGAAGAGGCCGTGCAGGTCGAGGTGCCGCGGCAGCAGCGGCTGGTTCGTCGTCGTGGTGAGGTCGCCGGGCGTCCACGGGGTCGCGTCGACGATCGCCGAGGGGATCGCGAGGTGGTAGAGGATCGAGGAGTCCGAGCTGAAGCCCTCCTCGCCCATGACCTCCTCGGCGTGCAGGGCTCCGGAGGAGTGCCGGTGCTGGGTGTGGCGCTTCGGGGGCACGTCCCCGACCCGTCGGTAGTACATGGGCTCCTCCTGGTCACCAGCGCAGTGGCAGACGCGTCAGGCCGTTGATGAAGTTCGACGTCAGCCGCCGCGGGGCGCCGTCGAGCTCGACCTCGGGCAGCAGGTCGAGGAACGCGGTGAAGAACTCCCGCATCTGCAGGCGCGCGAACTGCGCGCCCAGGCAGAGGTGCGGGCCCTGGCCGAACGCGAGGTGGTCGCAGGGGTCGCGGGCGACGTCGAAGCGGAACGGGTCGGCGAAATGGCGTTCGTCGTGGTGCGCGGACACGTGGTAGACGACGACCTTGTCGCCCGCCGCGATCTCGACCCCGCCCAGCGTCGTGTCCCGCCCGGCGGTGCGGCGGAAGGTCAGCACCGGCGGGTGCCAGCGCAGCATCTCCTCGAGCGCGCCCGGCAGCAGCGAGCGATTCCCGCGCAGGCGGCGGTACTGCTCGGGGTGCTCGACGAGCGCCAGGACGCCACCGGGCAGCGCGGAGCGCACGGTGTCGTTGCCGGCGATGGTGAGCAGGAAGAAGAACATCTGCAGCTCGGTGTCGTCGAGCGACTCCCCGTCGACCCGGGCCTCGACGAGTGCGGTCATGACGTCGTCGGCGGGGTGGCGACGCTTGTGGTCGGCCAGCTCGCCCGCGTAGGCGAACATCTCGGCGAGCATCGCCGGCGACCGCGGGTTCACCGGCCGCCCGCGCTCGTCGCGGACGACCTGCGCGTGCTCGTCGTCCTGGTAGCCGATCACGCGGTTGGTCCACTCGAGCAGCAGGTGCCGGTCGGACTCCGGCACGCCCATGAGCTCGGCGAGGTTGGCCAGCGGGAAGTCGTCGGTGACCTGGCGGGGCAGATCGCACACTCCAGCGCCGGCCACGTCCGCCAGCAGGCCGCGGGCCCGGGCGGCGACGTCGTCGGTGAAGCGCTCGAGACGCCGCCGCGTGAACGCGGCCGTCACGAGCTTCCGCAGCCGCTGGTGCTCCGGCGGGTCCATGTTGAGGATCATGCGGCGGATGAACGGCAGGTCCTCGGGCTCGGGATCGCGGATCTGGGTCGCGCCCCGTGCCGAGCTGAAGACCTCCGGGGTGCGCAGGACGTACCGGACGTCGTCGTAGCGCGTGACGGCCCAGAAGCCGGGACCCGCGGGCCAGTCGCCGACGGCGTGCTCGTCCTGCCAGGCCACCGGCCGCTCGTCGCGCAGCCGCCGCAGCGCCTCGTGCGGCACGCCGCGGGCGAAGACGGCCGGATCGAAGACGTCGTCCTCCGCACCCAGGCGCGTCATCCCCGACCTCCCCGGTCCCGGTCGGGACGGCGCCCCCGTAGGGCGCCGACCCCCTGCGTCAGCCGGTCCCGCAGGACGGTCTACCACGGGGACGACGGCTGCAACCAGGGTCGCGATCGGAGCCTCCCCGCCCGCCCGGCAGGGCCGTTCGGCGCTCGCCGGGGGCCGTCGCGGCGGGCTACGTTCCGCTCCTGATCGCTCGACGCGAGGAGCACCGGGATGGCCCAGCCGGCGACCGCTGACGACCTGGCCCTGCTCGACGCGTACTGGCGGGCGGCGAACTACCTCTCGGTCGGGCAGATCTACCTGCTGGACAACCCGTTGCTGCGGGAACCGCTGCGCCCGGAGCACGTCAAGCCGCGGCTGCTGGGCCACTGGGGCACGACCCCGGGTCTCAACCTCCTCTACGCGCACATGAACAGGGCGATCCGGCAGCGGGACCTGGACACGCTGTACGTGACCGGGCCCGGGCACGGCGGGCCGGGGCTCGTCGCGAACGCGTACCTGGAGGGCACCTACAGCGAGGTCTACTCGAGCCTCGGCGAGGACGTCGACGGCATGCGGGCGCTGTTCCGGCAGTTCTCCTTCCCGGGCGGGATCCCCAGCCACGTCGCGCCGGAGACGCCGGGCTCGATCCACGAGGGCGGCGAGCTCGGCTACGCGCTCGTGCACGCCTACGGCGCGGTGTTCGACAACCCGGACCTGCTGGCGCTGTGCGTCGTCGGCGACGGCGAGGCGGAGACCGGGCCGCTCGCCGCGAGCTGGCACTCGAACAAGTTCCTCGACCCGCGCCGCGACGGCGTCGTGCTGCCCGTGCTGCACCTCAACGGCTACAAGATCGCCAACCCGACGGTGCTCGCCCGCATCCCCGACGCCGAGCTCGCGTCTCTGCTGCGCGGCTACGGCCACACGCCGCACTTCGTCGTCGGCGACGAGCCGTCCGCCGTGCACCAGGAGCTGGCCGCCACCCTCGACACCGTCCTGGACGACATCGCGGCCCTCAAGGCCGATCCGGGCTCCACGCGCCCCGCCTGGCCGATGATCGTGCTGCGGACGCCCAAGGGCTGGACGGGGCCGAAGGAGGTCGACGGGAAGCAGGTGGAGGGCACCTTCCGCTCCCACCAGGTCCCGCTCGCGGGCACGCGCACCGACCGCCGGCACCGGGCCCAGCTCGAGGAGTGGATGCGCAGCTACCGGCCCGAGGAGCTCTTCGACGCCGAGGGCCGCCTCGTCCCGGAGCTCCGCGCGCTCGCGCCCGAGGGGACCCGGCGGATGAGCGCCAACCCGCACGCGAACGGCGGCCGCCTCCTCCGGGACCTCGCGATGCCGGATTTCCGGGACTACGCCGTCCCGGTGGAGAAGCCGGCCGCGTCGACGAGCGAGGCGACCACCGTCCTGGGCGAGTTCCTCCGGGACATCGTCGCCCGCAACGACGACCGCTTCCGGCTCTTCGGGCCCGACGAGGTCGCGTCCAACCGGCTGCAGGCGGCGTTCGAGGTGACCGACCGGGCCTGGAACGCCAGCGTGGTCGACGGGGACGACCACCTCGCCCCCGGCGGCCGGGTGATGGAGATCCTCTCCGAGCACCTGTGCCAGGGTTGGCTCGAGGGCTACCTGCTGACCGGACGGCACGGGCTGTTCACCAGCTACGAGGCGTTCGTCCACATCGTCGACTCGATGCTCAACCAGCACGCCAAGTGGCTCAAGACGACCCTCGGCATCCCGTGGCGCGCCCCGATCGCGTCCCTGAACTACCTGCTCTCCTCCCACGTCTGGCGTCAGGACCACAACGGGTTCTCGCACCAGGACCCGGGCTTCCTGGACCACGTGATCAACAAAAAGGCGGAGATCGTCCGGGTCTACCTCCCGCCGGACACCAACACCCTGCTGTCGGTGGGCGACCACTGCCTGCGCAGCAGGCACTACATCAACGTCATCGTCGCGGGGAAGCAGCCGCAGCTCACCTACCTGACGATGGACCAGGCGATCGCCCACTGCATCCGGGGCGTCGGCATCTGGGAGTGGGCCGGGAACACCGAGGGCGAGCCGGACGTCGTCCTCGCGTGCGCGGGGGACATCCCGACCCTGGAGACCCTCGCCGCGGCGAAGCTGCTGCGCGAGCACAGCCCGGAGCTCAAGGTGCGGGTGGTGAACGTGGTCGACCTGATGCGGCTACAGCCCGCGAGCGAGCACCCGCACGGCATGTCGGAGAAGGACTTCGACGCGCTCTTCACCCCGGACAAGCCGGTCATCTTCGCCTTCCACGGCTACCCGTGGCTCATCCACCGGCTCACCTACTCCCGGAGCAACCACCACAACCTGCACGTGCGTGGCTACAAGGAGGAGGGCACGACGACCACGCCCTTCGACATGGTGATGCTCAACGACCTGGACCGTTTCCACCTGGTCATGGACGTCATCGACCGGGTCCCGGCGCTCGGCAGCAACGCCGCGGTCCTCCGCCAGCGCATGGAGGACGCCCGGCTCGCCGCCCGCCGCTACACCCGCGAGCACGGCGAGGACGACCCGGCGATCTCCGGGTGGACCTGGGAGTGAGCCGGGTCCTCGTCGTCAACGCCGGCTCGTCCAGCCTCAAGCTGCGCCTGCTCGGCGGAGACGACACCGTCGAGCAGGCGGCGGACGTCGAGGCGGGGCCGGACGGGTTGGCCGGCGACGACCTGACGGCCCTGCTCCACGGCTGGGCGACGCCCGACGCGGTGGGCCACCGGGTCGTCCACGGCGGCACCCGGTTCACCCGGCCCACCGTGATCGACGCGCAGGTCCGGCACGCCCTCGAGGAGCTCGGCTCCCTCGCGCCGCTGCACCAGCCGAAGTCCCTCGCCGGGCTCGACGCCGTGTCCCGGCTCCTGCCGGACGTGCCCGCGGTCGCCTGCTTCGACACCGCCTTCCACGCCACGATCCCCGACGCCGCCGCGACCTACGCCGTCCCGTCGGAGTGGCGGGAGCGCTACGCGATCCGCCGGTACGGCTTCCACGGGCTCTCCCACGGCTACTGCGCCGGGCGGGTGGCCGAGCTGACCGGGCGGACCGACCAGCGGGTGGTCACCTGCCACCTCGGCGCCGGGGCGTCCCTCGCCGCGGTGGTGGACGGCCGCAGCGTCGACACGACCATGGGTTTCACCCCGCTCGAGGGCCTGATCATGGCCACCCGCTCCGGGAGCGTCGATCCCGGGCTCGTCCTCTGGCTGGAGGAGCACGAGGGTCTCGCCCCGCACGAGATCGCGACGGCGCTCGAGACCCGGTCCGGGCTGTCCGCGCTCGCCGGGACGGCGGACATGCGCGAGATCGTCGCCGCGGTGGCGCGGGACGAGCCGGACGCGACGCTCGCGCTCGACGTCTACCTGCACCGCCTGGTGGGTGGCATCGCCTCGATGGCCGCCGCGGCCGGCGGCCTCGACGTCCTGGCGTTCACCGGCGGGGTGGGCGAGAGGGCGCCCCTCGTGCGGCGCCGCGCCGCCGAGCGGCTCGCCTTCCTCGGCGTGGACGTCGACGAGGCGAGGAACGACGCCGCCGACGGCGACACCGACATCGGGGCCGCGGGCGCCCCGGTGGCGTCGTTCGTGGTGGCCGCCCGCGAGGACCTGGCGATCGCCGCGGGGACCCGCGCCGCGCTCGTCGGCTGAGTCCGCCCCGGGTCGCGGACCGATCAGGTTTCCGCCCCGCGCCCGTCGGTACCTGTGAGATCGACCCACGGGAGGCGGGCACGATGCGCAAACTGATCTACGGCATGAACGTGACACTGGACGGCTACATCGCCGCGCCCGGCGACGATCTGGGCTGGAGTGGGGGAGACGGGCCGGACTCGTCGCCGAACGACGAGCTGTTCCGGTGGTGGTCCGACCGGGTGGATGCGACGGGCCTGGCGCTGTACGGGCGCAAGCTGTGGGAGGAGATGAGCTCGTCCTGGCCGACGGCCGACGAGCAGCCGGACGCCACACCGGCCGTGATCGAGTTCGCGCGACGCTGGCGGGCCATGCCGAAGGTGGTGTTCTCCTCCACGATCGACGAGGTCGAGGGGAACACCCGCCTGGTCACCGGCGACGCGGTCGCCGAGATCGCCCGGCTCAAGGCCGAGGACGGCGGCCCCATGGACATCTGCGGGGCGACGCTCGCGGGGGCGGCCATGCGGTCCGGGCTGATCGACGAGTACGCGATCGTCACCCACCCGGTCCTCGTGGGCGGCGGCACGCCGTTCTTCACGACCCTGGACAGCTGGGTGAACCTGGATCTGGTCGAGACGCGGACGTTCCCCGGCGGCGTGCTGCTGACCCGGTACGAGACGAGGAGATGATCACAGCGTCGGGGGCAGGTCCAACCATGGTGCGGCGGCGGCGTCGAACCCGATGAGCTCGGCGATCTCCCCGTCGACGACGCGCAGGACCGCGAGGGCGAACAACCGGTACTCCGGCGCGTCGGGGGTGCGGAGGTACAGCACGGCGGCAGGCATGCGGTTGACCGTCGTGGTGACGCCGCGCCAGTCGTCGTGGCCGCGCTCGAAGAGCCCGCCGGAGACCCAGCCGTCCACCGCGTCCTCGGCCGTCATGAGCACGGGGCCCAGCTCGGGCAGCATCGCGAAGCGCAGGTCCTTGCGCAGCAGGGACGTCAGCCCCTCGAGGTCGTTGCGCTCGTGGGCGTCGATGTACGACGCCACCACGGCGCGCTCGTCGTCCGACAGCTCGTGGGTGGCGGGGCTCCGCCAGTCGAGGCGGCGGTCGGGAAGCTGCTCGCGCATCGTCACGCGCGCCCGCTGCAGCGCGCTGGTCACCGAGGCGAGGGTCAGCTCCAGGGCGTCGGCGGCCGTGGACGCCGGCCAGCCGAGGACGTCGCGCAGGATGAGCACCGCCCGCTGCCGCGGCGGCAGGTGCTGGACGGCGACGATGAACGCCAGCTCGATCGTCTCCCGCGCCACCACCGCTTCCTGCGGGTCCTCGGGGAGCATCCGGTCGGGGTACGGCTGCAGGTACAGCAGCTCGGAGGCGGGGTCCACGAGCTCCGCCGGGACGGGTGTGCGGTCGTTGCGCTTCTCCAGGAAGTCGAGGCAGGCGTTGGTCGCGATCCGGTACAGCCAGGTCCGCAGCGCGGCGTGGCCCCGGAACGACTCCCGCTTGTTCCAGGCCCGCAGGAACGTCTCCTGCGTCAGGTCCTGGGCGTCCTCGTAGTTCGCGAGCATCCGGTAGCAGTGCACCTGCAGCTCGCGCCGGTGGCGCTCCGTCAGGGACGCGAACCGCGCCGCGTCGCCCGAGCGGACCGCCGCGAGCACCGCGGCCTCGTCGGCGCCCGATGGTCCGGCGTCGGTCATGGTCGTCGATCCTTCCACCGGGGTCAGGGGCTACGAGGACCGACGACGTGGCGGCCGATTCCTGATCGGTTCCGGGGTCACCCTCGGGGAGACGCCACACCCATGGTCTCGACGGCCCGGCGCCGCGCCAGCGCCAGCACGGCGGTCACGTAGACCACCATCCCGAGCGTCGAGATGACGAACACCCCGGCTCCGACCTCGGTGTAGTCGGCGATGGAGCCGGTCGCGCCGTAGGCGGCCGAAACGACCCAGCTCACGGCGTTGTGGACCAGGTGCAGAGCCAGGGCCGCCTCCAGGCCGCCGGTGCGCAGGGTCACGACCGAGAGCGCGACCGCGAACACCACGAGGTCGGCGAAGCCCCACGCGCTCGCCGTCGCACCCTCGTGGACCAGCGCGAACAGGACAGCACTCACGGCGACGCCGGGCCACGGGATGCGGACGACGGCGCCGAACGTCTGCACGATCCAGCCCCGGAACAGGTACTCCTCGGCCGCGACCTGGAACGGTGTGAGCACCAGGGCCACGACGGCGACCCCGAGGAACGACGACCAGCCCGCGAAGGTGCCCTCGGTCGGGTCGACGAGCTCGCCCACCAGACCGGCGAGAACCGACACCGCGAGCGCGGGGACCAGGCACACGGCGAGCCAGCCCCCGCGCAGGCGCCCGGTGACCGACGACAGCGTCCCGGGCCGCCGCCGCTCCACGAACCGCACGACCAGCAGCACCGCGGGCAGGGCGGCGGCGACGGTCACCAAGGTGACCGCGGCCGACCAGCCGGGGTCGGTCGGGAGGGCGTCGGCGTCGAGGGGGATTCCCGCGATCACCGAGGCCAGGCCGGACGTGAACCCGACCACGAGCACGAACAGCAGGCCCACGACGACGACCGACAGCAGCGCCAGCGGACCGTGGTACCAGCGGCGGCCCGCCGTCCGGGCGAGGTGGTCGTAGGTCGGCGGGACCGGTGCGACCGAGGGGGTGCCGACGGGGACGTCGTCGTCCGGAGCCGGTGTCGGTGGGGCGGGCAGGTGCGTCGTCATGGTGGTCCTCCGACGAGGTGCAGTACGGCACGGTGGCGGGCGTGACGCCCTGCACCCAGGGTCGACCGGTACTCCGACGCGGTCTGTGGCGTCGCGGCGCGAGTTCCGTGGCCGGACGACAAGCCTTGTGTCACCGGAAGGAGAGGTCTCCGGTCGACCGGGGCGGTGGTCGGGGGCGACCTCCGGTGAGGCGATCGGCGCCGTGCTCCTCGCCCGCGTCGCCGCTCGGGGGAGGCGGTGATGGAGACACTCGGACCCCAGACAGCAACCTGCCGGTGATGTCGCTGTGCCCGCAGGGTGTCCGTTGCCCGAGGACTGTGACGCGGAGGACGGGACACCTGGCGAGCCGGCCGGCTGCCTCACCCGCGGATTCCGTTAGGCAGGAAGGCCAGCCATGCGTGTGCCACTGACGGTCAATGACTTCCTGTACCGGGCGGAGGCCGTCAGCGCGAACGCCGTCGCTGTCGTCGACGAGCCCGTCCAGCCCGGGGCTCCGGTGCGGACGATGACGTACGCCGACCTGCTCATGCGCGTCCGCGCCTGGCAAGCCGGCCTGGACGGGCTCGGCGTCGGCGAGGGCGAGCGGGTCGCCGTCGTGAGCCACAACGCCACGAGGCTGCTCGAACTGATGTACGCGGTGCCGTCCAGCGGGCGGGTCTGCGTCCCCGTGAACTTCCGCCTGCGCGCCGAGGAAGTCGACTACATCGTCCGACAGTCCGGAGCGTCGGCACTGTTCGTCGACCCAGAGCTCGACGAGCCGCTCAAGACGGTTCAGGCCCCGCACCGGTTCGTGCTGGGTGGGGAGACCGACGAGCACGTGATGCGGTTCGATGTCGTACCCCGCGCATGGTCGGACCCGCAGGAGGACGCGACGGCGACGATCAACTACACCTCGGGAACGACGGCTCGTCCCAAGGGTGTCCAGATCACGCACCGCAACATCTGGGTCAACGCCATGAGCTTCGGCATGCACCTTCGCCTCTGGGAACGCGACGTCTACCTGCACACGCTTCCCATGTTCCACGCCAACGGATGGGGATTGCCGTACCCGCTGGCCGGGCTCGGTGCCAAGCAGGTGGTGCTGCGCAAGGTGGACGGTGCCGAGGTTCTTCGCCGCGTGGACGAGCACGGTGTCACGGTGATGTGCGGAGCCCCCGTGTGTGGAACGCGGTGCTCGCCGCTGCCGCCACGTGGGACGGCGACGTCCCCGGCCGGGGACGCGTACGAATCGTGTGCGCCGGCGCGCCGCCGCCGACGCGGATGATCCAGCGCATCGACGAGGAACTGGGCTGGGAGTTCCTTCAGATTTATGGGCTGACCGAGACGTCGCCGATCGTCAGCTTCAACCGGACGCGGCCGGCCGACGTTGCACTTCCCGGTGGGGAACGTGCACACCAGTTGGGACGCGCCGGTGCACCGGCACTCGGCGTGCAGATGACGATCTCCGACGTCGGGGAGGTGCTCGTCCGTTCGAACGTCGTCCTGGACCGCTACTGGGAGAACCCCGACGCCACGTCCGAGGCGCTGGCGAGCGGGTGGTTCCACACCGGCGACGGCGGCACGATCGACGATGAAGGCCACCTGACGATCTCGGACAGGAAGAAAGATGTGATCATCACCGGCGGGGAGAACGTGTCGTCGATCGAGGTCGAGGACTGCATCTCCCACCTGGCCGAGGTCGCCGAAGTGGCCGTGATCGGCGTGCCCGATGAGAAGTGGGGTGAGACGATCAAGGCACTCGTTGTCCGAACACCAGGCACCGAGATCGGCGAGCAAGACGTCGTCGCCCACTGCAAACAACGCCTGGCAGGGTTCAAGGCCCCTACAACAGTCGAGTTCCGCGACGCCATCCCCCG
This sequence comes from Actinomycetospora sp. NBC_00405, assembly GCF_036044095.1. NCBI lineage: Bacteria > Bacillati > Actinomycetota > Actinomycetes > Pseudonocardiales > Pseudonocardiaceae > Actinomycetospora > Actinomycetospora sp. NBC_00405. The sequence goes on along the minus strand of NZ_CP107938.1, from coordinate 2,728,534 downwards.
CACGGCAACCGGGAAGGTGCAGAAGTTCCGGCTTCGCGAGCCCTATTGGGGCGGTCACCGACGTGGCGTGAACTGACCGGAGGTGTTGGTCAGGCGAGTGATGGGGCGGGCTTGTCGTCGTGGGTCGGGTCGGTGAGGGGGAGGTCCGACGACGCGGTCGTGCCCAACGGCAGCGTCGGATCAGCGCCTCATCGGAGGCCCTCCAGCGCCGCCCGGCGCTCGCCCTCGATCGCCACGGTCTCCTGCGACTGGCGGTCGATGAACGCGTGCACGAAGTGGCCGGTGAAGAAGAGCGTGCCGTCGCTGCGGCACATCCCGACCTCGAACCGCACGCTCGACCGCCCCAGCTCACCGACCCGGAGGCCGACCGACACCACGTCGGGGAACCCGGCCTGTGCGTGGTACTCGCAGTGGACCTCCTTCACCAGGCCGATCGTGTCGTCCCCGAGCGGGTCGAGGCACCCGTTCTCGATCAGCCACCGGTTCACCACGGTGTCCATGATCGAGTGGTGCACCACGTTGTTCAGGTGGCCGTACATGTCGTTGTCGTTCCAGCGGGTGGTGACGTCCTGCCAGTGCGCGTAGTCGTCGGTCACGGACGCGATGGTCGGCGGGGAGCCGCCCCCGCAAACCTCAGACGTCGACCCACCCCTCGACGAGCGCTCGCTCCCGGTCCGGGTCGAGGCCGGCCGCCAGCTCGGTGCGGTCCTCCGCGCGGAGCTGTGCCAGCACGTCCCGCGCGGTCTCCTCGGCGGGCCGGAACCGCAGCCCCTGCGTGATCGCACCCGACGCGTCGATCGCGTCCTGCGGGATCTGGTCCTCGGGGAACCAGAGCGGCCGCTGCTCCTCCTCGACGTCCCGCAGGTTCTCGCGCAGGTACCGCTCGCCCGCCCACACCCAGTCGACGTCACCGGGTGCGCCTCCCGCCGCGCGCAGGCAGGCGTCGAGCACCGCGGAGAGCGGCTGCGCCCGGCCCGGGCCCACCGTGTCGACGACTCCGTCGGCGCGCCGGTCGAGGACCGCGACCGCGAACTCGGCGACGTCGCGGGCGTCGGTGTACTGCACGACGCGGTCGGGGTCGCCGGGGGCGAGCACCGTGCGCTCGGCGTGCCCGGCGAGTGCGCGGGCCAGGCGGACCGGCCACCAGGTGAACCGGTCGGTGGGGTCGTGCGGGCCGACCAGGATCCCCACCCGCAGGATCGGTGCCGGCCCGTCGAAGCGTTCGGCGAGGGCGGCCTCGGCGGCGAGCTTCGCGAGCGAGCGCTCCTGGAGGGGGTCGTCCTCGGTGGCCTCGCCCTCGCGGCCCTCGCGGCGGACCGGGTCCCCGGCGCCCGGGACCGCGGGGCCCGCGGGGTGGTAGACGCTCATCCCCGAGACGTAGCCGTACGTGCCCACCGAGCCGGAGAGCAGCGAGGCCGTCGCGGACACCGCGTCGGGATCGGAGAAGGTGTCGAGCACGGCGTCCCAGGTACGCCCGTGCAGCGCGGTGAGGTCGTCGTACCGGTCGCCGGCGAGCGCCTCGACACCGTCGACGGGTGCCGTGCCGGCGCGGGAGAAGACGGTGACGTCGTGGCCGTCGCGGACGGCTGCGGTGGCGACGTGGCGGCCGAGGAAGCCGCCACCGCCGAGCACGAGGAGCTGCACCGGCCCGGCTACCCCGCTCACGCCGAGGTTTCACCTCTCCCGATCACGGGGCCCCCGGGGGTGGGAGGCCGAGCCCACGAGCCACCCAGGGATGACGAGTCGCGCGTCGAGATCGGGACGTGATGCGCCCGCGACGCACCCCGGTTTCGGGATGTCAGGTCGAGGAGGACGTCGGGTGTCGGACGAACAGCGCAAGGTCGGGGTGGCGGTCGTCGGGCTGGGAGGGGCGGTCGCGACGACCGCCGTCGCCGGGGTCGAGCTCTTGAAGGTCGGGGCCTCCGGCGTGGAGGGGCTCCCGTTGGCCGAGGTCACCGACCTCGTCCCGTACACCTCGCTGGTCTTCGGCGGCTGGGACGTCGACGGCGACGATCTCGCCAAGGCCGCCCACGTGCACCGCGTGCTGGACGCACGCCAGATCGAGGCGGCGGGCGCGGCGCTCGCGAGCATCACACCGTGGCCCGCGGTGGCCGACCCGGAGTACTGCCGCAACGCCGCCGGGGCCAACGTGGTGCCGGTCGGGTCGGTGCGCGGGCGCGTCGACCGGGTCCGCGAGGACATCGAGCGCTTCCGCTCGGAGAACGGTCTCGACCGCGTCGTCGTGGTCAACCTGGCGTCCACCGAGCGCTGGCCCGACCTGACGCTGCCGGCCCTGCAGGACCCGGAGGCCTTCGAGGCCGCCCTGGACGACGACGACCCGGTCGTCAGCCCGAGCATGGTGTACGCCTACGCCGCGATCGCCTCGGACTGCCCGTACGTGAACTTCACGCCGAGCGCGTCGGCCGACATCCCCGCGCTGCGCGAGCTCGCCGCGCGTCGCGGTGTGCCGGTGGCCGGCAAGGACGGCAAGACCGGGCAGACGATGATGAAGACCGTCCTCGCCCCGGCCTTCCGGTCGCGCGCGCTGCAGGTCGACGGGTGGTACTCGACCAACATCCTGGGCAACCGCGACGGCGAGATCCTCGACGACGCGGACTCCCTCGCGAGCAAGGTCAACACCAAGGGCACCGTCCTGGACTCCATGCTCGGCTACCCCGTCGACGACCACGTCGTCCGCATCGACTACTACCGGCCTCGCGGGGACGAGAAGGAGGCCTGGGACAACATCGACCTCGTCGGGTTCCTCGGCCAGCGGATGCAGGTCAAGGTCGACTTCCTGTGCCGTGACTCGGTGCTGGCCGCGCCTCTGGTGCTCGAGCTGGTGCGTCTGGTCGACGAGGCCGCCCGGCGCGGCGAGGGCGGGGCCCAGGAGCAGCTCGGCTTCTTCTTCAAGGCGCCGATCACCCGCGACGGCTCGCAGCCGGAGCACGCGCTGTACCGCCAGGAGCAGGTGCTGCACGAGTGGCTCGCCCGGTGAGCCCTGTGGGCACGGCCCACCAGCCCGAAACGCTCGGCGTGCCGAGCGGGCTCGGCGACCTCGTCGGGCTGTTCCGGGAGATCGGTGACCTCAAGCGGGTGCACGTGGCCGGCCGTCCCGGCTCGATCGCCGACCACGCCTTCCTGCGCGCGTGGTCGGCGCTCGTGGCGGGCGAGGACCCGGCGAGGGTCGCCGCGGCCGAGTGCGCCGCCGCCGTCGCGGGGGCGCGGCTCGCCGGCCTCGACGGCCCGGTGCTGCGCGACGCCGGACTCTCCGCGGACCAGGCGCGGGCGGTGCGGACGCGGGCGATCGAGGAGGTCGGCGCCGCGCTGCCCGACGGGCTGTGCGCCCTGCTGGCGGCTGCCCCCGACCCCACCGAGGGCGCCGGACCCGCCCCGGCGTTCGCCGCGACGCTCGTCGACCAGCCCCGCGCCGGCGCGACCGCACCCGGGCGACCGCGCCTGATCGTCGAACCTCCCGAGGCCCACGGCGAGCACTGCTGGGCGGTCGCGGTGTACGGCGCGCTGCTGGCGGAGGAGACGGGCGCGGAGCCGGGCGACGCCTTCCTGCTCGGTCTGGCCCACCACCTGCACAACGTGGCGCTGCCCGACGCGGGGTTCGCGGGCGAGATCCTGCTCGGCGAGCACCTCGAGCCGATGCTGGAGCGGCTCACCGAGCGGGAGCTCGCGACGCTGCCCGACGCCCTCGCCGCGCACGTGCGGGACCTGCTCACGGCCCGGGCCGACGCCGACGGTCCGCTCGGTCGCGCCTTCCACGCCGCCGACGTGCTCGACCGCGTGCTGCAGGTCCACCACCACGCCCGGGCCGCCGCCTTCACAGCCCGCGACGCGCTGGTCGACCTCGAGCTCGTGCACGACTCACCGGTGTCGGCGTACCACGACGCCGTGCTCGCCAGGGCTGGTCTGGTGGAATGAGCGCCCTCCACGACCCCGTGTCGGGGCGCCCGCTGACGCCCGACACCCCGCACTCGCTCTCCGACGGTGCTCGCCGCTGGCCGGTGCTCGACGGGATCCCCTACCTGCGGGTCGGTCGCGACGAGCTCGTCGCGACCGCCCTCGCCGCCCTCGACGGCGGTCGTGTCACCGAGGCCGCGGCGGCGCTGCTCGCCGACAACGACGACTGGTGGGACCAGCCGCCACCCCCGCCCGACGCCCTCGCCGCCGCCTACCGGGCAGCCGCGGACCCGGGCACGACGCTGCGCGACGCCGTCGCGGCGCTCGGCCTCGGACGCGTCGGCGACTACTTCCTGCACCGCGACCACGATCCGTCGGGGCTGGCCGTCACCGCTCTGGCGTCGACGCACCCGCCGGCGGGTCGCGCGGTCGTCGACCTCGCGTGCGGTGCCGGGCACCTGCTGCGCCGTCTCGCGCTCGAGCCGGGGGAGGCCCCGGCGGCGATCGGCGTCGACATCGTCTTCGCCAAGCTCTGGCTCGCGCGGCGGTTCGTGCTGCCGCCCGACGCCGACGTCCGCCTCGTCTGCGCCGACCTGCGGACCGGCTGGCCCGTCGTGCCGGAGGGGGACGCGTGGGTGTCCTGCCACGACACGCTCTACTTCCTCGACGACCCCGGGGACGTCCTGCGCCGCGCCGGCGACCTCGCCGGGCCGGGCGGAGCGGTCCTGGCGGCGCACTGCCACAACGTCGAGCACCCCCTCGGGGTGGCCGGCCACCCCCGCTCCGTGCCCGCGTGGGCCGGGCTGCTGCCCGGAGCCCTGACCTACGCCGAGGAGGAGCTGACCGCGGCCGCGCTCGCCGGCCGTCCCGCCCGTCCCGCGGAGCCCGGCGCGCTGCGCGACACCGAGGCGGTCGCCCTCGCCCTCGATTGGGCCGGGGCGCCGCCGCGACCGAGCCTCGTCGAGCCGGCTCCCGGCGCCGAGCTGCACCCGAACCCTCTCTACCGCGACGGTGTCCGCCGGTGGCCGAACCCGCGGTGGGCCGAGGAGTACGGCGACCGCGCCGCGGCCTATCTCCCCGAGCACGCCCCCGTCGGGCTGGGCCGGGACGAGGCGGCACGGCGCCGGGTCCTCGTCGAGCTGCCGGAGCGGTGGTGAGTGCCGTGACGGGGTGGGGCGTGGTCGGGCTCGGCTGGGTCGCCCGCGACCACGTGCTCCCCGCCGTCGCCGCCGACCCGCACGCGCACGTCGTCGCCGTGTGCGACCGCGACCCCGAGGCGCTCGCGGCGGTCGGCGACGGCGTCGCGACCACCACCGACCTCGCGGAGCTCCTCGCCCTCGACGGTCTCGACGCGGTCTACGTCGCGACGCCCAACCACGCCCATCTCCCGGTGGTGCGGGAGGTCGCCGCGGCCGGGGTGCCGGTGCTCTGCGAGAAGCCGATGGCCCACACGGTCGACGACGCCGTCGCGATGGTGGCGGCGGTCGGCGACGGGCTCGCGGGCACGGCGTTCGACCAGCGCTTCCACCCCGCGCACCAGCGCGCCGCCGATCTCGTCGCCGAGGGACGGCTGGGCGCCGTGACCGCGGTCCGGATCGTCTACGGCTGCTGGCTGCCGCCGGACTGGTTGCCGCCGCACACGCCGTCCGAGGGCAGCAACTGGCGCGTGGACACGGCGCTGGCGGGCGGCGGCGCCGCGATCGACCTGGCCCCGCACGGCATCGACCTCGTCGGGACGTTGCTCGGGGAGGACCTCACCTCGCTCTCCGCGGTCACGCGACGCCGCGTGCACCGCTACACCGACCCCGCCGCGGACGACAGCGCCGCGCTGGTGGGGGCCACCGCGTCGGGGACGGTCGTCACCGCGCACGTCAGCTTCTGCCTGCCCGACGCGCTGCCCCGCCGGCGCCTCGAGGTCGTCGGCACCCGCGGCCAGCTCGTCGCCGAGAACACGCTCGGTCAGGTCGCGGGCGGCTCGCTGACGTTCGTCGACGCCGCGACGGGCGCCGCCGAGGCCGTGGCCTTCGACCCCGACGGGCCGTTCGACCGCCAGGTCGCCGCCTTCGGCGCCGCGGTCCGCGGCGAGCGCGACTGGCCCTTCCCCCTCGCGCGGGACCTCGCCCTGCACGAACTGCTGCTGCACACCCTCGAGAAGGAGGCACCGTGCCCCTGACCCCCTGGACGTGCACGAACTGCGGGCACTGGCAGCGCTGGTTCGCGACGCCGCCGTCGTGCCCGGTGTGCACCGACGTCCGCAACGCCCTGCCCGACGACGGCTGGGACTTCCGGTCCCTCGACGAGATCGCCCCCGGCCGGGAGGCCCGGTGGGCCGAGGTCCGCCCCGGCATCACCGGCTACTGGTGCGAGCCGCAGGTCGGCCTCGGCACCTGCGGCTGGGTGATCGAGACCGACGAGGGCCTGGTCGGCTGGGAGGGCGCGGGCTTCTACCCCGACGAGGCCATCGCCGAGCTGCGGCGCCGGGGCGGGCTCGCCGCGCTCGCCGCCAGCCACGTGCACGGGTACGGCGCGCTGTTCCAGCTGCAGGACGCGCTCGAGCCGGAGATCCTCGCCATCGGGGTCCGCGATCTGGAGTGGACCAAGACGTTCCGGGTGACGTGGCCGCTCGACGACCGCCACGAGTTCGCCCCCGGCCTCGTGGCCCACCGCACCGGCGGCCACTTCGACGGGCACATGGTGCTGCACGACGAGCGTCGCCGCGTCCTGTTCTGCGGCGACATGCTCAAGGCGACCCTGGACGACGCCGGCCACCCGACGGGGCTGTCCGCCCACAAGGCGTTCCACGCCCAGATCCCGCTGTCGCACCAGGAGATCCGGGACGCGCGCAAGGTGATCGGCGAGCTGGAGTTCGACGCCGTCGCCACCCCGTTCGAGTTCGTCGACGGCGTCACCACGACCCATGTCCTCGCGCTCTACGACCGGCTCCTCGCCGCGCGACCCGTGGCCGGACCGATCCCGCTGGACGAGCTCTCGTGACGGTGGACGCCCCGGCGGACCTCGACGCCGTCACCCGGGCCTACGACGACGCGCTGCCCGCGGGCGAGGCCGGCGACTTCACCCTCGGCGACACCGACCGCAGCGGTGTCCACGTCGTCGCCGCGGACTTCGCCGACCCCGGCGGCACCTGGCCGCGCTCCGGGTCGTTCGGCTACGGGCTCTCCGCCGCCCGGGCCCGGGTCGCCGCCCACGCGGAGCTCATCGAGGAGATGCTGCTCTCCCGGCACCTGCGCGACCTGCCCCGCACCCGGGACTCCTACCGCGCCCTGCGGACGCGGCACGGCGAGGACGGGGTGGTCGACCCGGTCGCGCTCACCCTGCCCGCCGGCGCCGTCGTCGATCCCGACGCGCCGCGCTGGTGGCTGCCCGCCACCCGGGTTCGGACGGGGGAAACCGTGCTCGTCCCGGCCGAGTTCGCCGCCGCGTACCCCGTCGACCTGCCGTGGCAGGACCCGTCCGAGCGGCTGACCACCGTCATCACCAACGGGTGCGGGGCCGGCGACACCGTCGAGCGCGCGCTCGGACACGCCCTGGGTGAGCTCCTCCAGCGTGACGGCAACGCCACCGCCTTCCGCGCCGTGGACCGGGGCATCGTGATCGACACGGGCCCCGACGACGAGCTCGTGCGGGACCCCGACACGCGCCGCCTGCTGGCGCACCTGCGCGACGCCGGGATCCGCGTCGTGCCCAAGCTCGCCGCCACCGCGTTCGGGGTGACCGATCTGCACGTGGTCGGGCACGACGTCACCGACGCGGACGCCCCGCACCCGATCGCGCTCACCGCGTGCGGCGAGGCCGCCCACCCCGACCGCGAGGTCGCCCTGCAGAAGGCGCTCCTGGAGTTCTGCTCCGCGCGGGTGCGCAAGGTCTTCGCGCACGCCGGCCTCGATCAGGTCCGCCCGCTCGCGCCCGGGACGTACTGGGAGCGCGAGCTCGCCCACCCGTTGCCGCCCCAGGAGGAGCGCGCCTTCCGGGCGATGCGGGACTGGACCGGCCGCAGCGCCCGCGAGCTGCGGGCGCTGCTGGCGCCGACGGTGCTCGCGGAGCGCTCCCGCGTGGCCTTCGACGCGCTGCCCACCGTGGCCCCCGGTGCACTCGACGAGCCTGCGGCGCTGCTCGACGACCTGCTCGGCCGGCTCGCGGGATTCGACGTGCTCGCGGTCGTGGCACGCAGCGAGGGCGCGTGCGCGGTCAAGGCGATCGTGCCCGGCCTGGAGGTCGAGACGATGTCCTACGGACGCATCGGCCGGCGGGGGGTCGAGCGGCTGCTCGAGCGGGCGGGCGATCCCGACGACCCGGCCGCCGGGCTCGTCGGGCTCGGGGACCCGCCGCACCCCGGGGCGCTGCCCGTGGTGATGACCGACGACGACGCGCAGCAGCTGGCCGCCGACCACGGCAGCGACCGTGCGTGGCTGGACCGCGAACGCGTCGACGCCGTCGTCGGCGACCTCTATCCGCTCTACCGCGAGCCGACCCGACACGCGGTGGGCAGGGCGGCCGCGGGGGAGGAGGTGGAGCTGCGATGAGCGCCCCGACACCCCCGCTGCGCTGGGCGTACAACACCAACGGGCTCTCCTCGCACCGGTTGGACGACGCGCTCGACCTGCTCGCCGATCACGGCTACGCCGGCGTCGCGCTCACCCTCGACGTCGCCCACCACGACCCGTTCGCCCCCGACCTCGCCCGCCGCACCGCAGCCCTCGCCGACCGGCTCGGCGAGCTGGGCCTGGGCAGCGTCGTCGAGACGGGCGCGCGCTTCCTGCTCGACCCGCGCCGCAAGCACCACCCGACGCTGGTCAGCGCCGACGCCGCCGACCGGGCCCGGCGGGTCGACTTCCTGCGCCTGTGCGTCGACGTCGCCGCCGACCTCGGCAGCGAGGCCGTGTCGTTCTGGGCCGGGGTGCTCGCCGCGGACCTCGACCGCGACGAGGCCTGGACGTGGCTCGTCGAGGGCGTGGCCGCGGTCGCCGAGCACGCCCGCGGGCGCGGCGTCACGATCGCCGTCGAACCGGAGCCCGGCATGCTCGTCGACGACTGCGACGACTGGATGCGGCTGGCTCTCGACGTCCCCGAGGTGTCGTTGGCCCTCGACACCGGCCACTGCATCGTCTCGGGGCGCTGGTCGCCCGAGGGCGCGGTCCGCGAGTTCGCCCCGCTGCTCGGCGCGGTCGCCGTGGAGGACATGCCGCGCGGCGTCCACGACCACCGCGCCCCGGGCGAGGGGGACATGGACCTGCCGGCCGTCGTCGGCGCCCTGCGCGGGGTCGGGCACCGCGGTCTGGTCAGCCTCGAGCTGTCCCGCGACTCCCACCGCGCCGACCAGCTCGTGCCACGGGCGATCGAGACGCTGCGAGCCATGGAGGTCACGTGAGGATCTGCTTCGTCTCCCGCCGCTACTGGCCCGCGGTGTCGGGCATGAGCGCGTACGCGGAGAACCTGCTGCGCCACCTCGTGCGCGCGGGCCACGACGTCACCATGATCTCCCAGTACCGGGGGGACCCGACGGGACGCGCGGTCTACGGCGGCGGCCCCCCGCCGCCCGACCGCATCCCCGCCGGCGTCGAGGTCGTGGCGCTGGAGGCGCACGGCGAGCAGGAGGTCGCCGAGGGTCGGCCCGCCGACTTCGAGGCCGACGTCGCGACGATGCAGGCGACCATCACCCGGCTCCACGCGGAGCGCCCGTTCGACGTGCTGCACGCCCAGTACGCCTACCCCAACGGGCTCGCGGTCCTGCGCGCCGCGCACGAGCTCGGCCTGCCCGCCGCCGTCAGCGTGCAGGGCGGTGACGGGCACTGGGTGGGCACCTGCTGCGCCACCCACCGTGAGCTGGTCCGCGCGGTGTTCACCCACGCCCCGGCGCTGGTCATCGGCTCACCGTCGTTCGCGGCCGAGGTGTCGGCGCGCCACGACGTCGACCCGGCCCGCTGGACGATCGTCTCCGGCGCCACCGACACCGAGCGCTTCACCCCGCACGGCGAGCCGGGCGCGCTCGGCGACCCGCCGACGCTGCTCTACCACGGTCGCGTCGACGCCCGGAAGGGCGTGCTCGACCTGCTCGCGGCGCACCGCATGCTGCTCGACGCCGGCCGCGAGGTGCGTCTCGTCGTCTCCGGGATCGGGCCCGACACCGCCCTCGTCGCCGAGCGGGTCACCGAGCTCGGCCTCGACGACCACGTCGAGCAGCTGGGCTACACGCCCTACGAGCAGGCGCACGAGGTGTACGGGCGCGGCGACGTGTTCGTCAGCCCGACCTACGCCGAGGGGTTCTCCAACACGATCCTCGAGGCGATGGCCTCGGGGCTGCCCGTCGTGTCCACCGACGTCGTCGGGGTGCGCGACTGCGTGCGGCCCGACGACAACGGTGTGCTCGTCCCGGCGAAGGACCCGCGGGCCCTGGCGGCCGGGATCGTGCGGGTGCTCGACGACGACGTCCTGCGCACCGGGATCGCCCGCCGCGCCCTCGACGAGGTGCGGGCCGTCTGGTCCTGGCCGGTGATCGCCGATCGCGTGACGTCGGTGTACGACACGTCCTTCGAGCGGGTCCGCGACGTCCCGGTCCCCGCGATCCCCGACCCGCCGATCGACGCCGACTGCCGCTTCCGTGCGGCGCCGCACCTGCTGTGAGCGGCGCGAGAGTCGTGGCGGTGAGCCCCCACCTCGACGACGCCGTGTTCTCGATCGGGGGGACCCTCGCGCGCCTCGGGGAGACCGCCGAGGTCACCGTCGTCACCTGCTTCACCGGCTCGGTCGACCCGGCCACGGCGACACCGTTCGCGCTGTCGACCCAGCTCGACAAGGGGCTGGCGGCCGACGTCGACTACATGGCGGTGCGCCGCGAGGAGGACCGGGCGGCCCTGGAGCTCCTCGGCGTCGACGGCCGTCACCTCGAGCTGCTCGAGGCGCCGCACCGGGGCTACGACAGCCCCGCCGCCCTCTTCGCCGGCCGGCACGACAGCAACGACGTCGGCCCTGCGCTCGCCGAGGCGCTGGCACCCGTCCTCGACGGTGCCGACGTCGTGCTGGCCCCCCAGGCCCTCGGCGACCACGTCGACCACCAGTGGGTCGGCACGGTGGTGGCCGATCTCGTGGGCGAGGACCGCCGGGCCTGGTGGCGCGACACCCCGTACGTCGTCCGCAGGCCCGACGCGCTTCCCATGGCGCACGTGCGCGGTCGGGAGATCGCGGTGGACGTGACCGAGGTGCTCGACCGCAAGATCCAGGCCGTGGCCTGCTACGCGACCCAGGTGCCCTTCCAGTTCGGGTCCGCCGCGGCGGCCGGACCGGCACTGGCCTCGCTCGCCCGGAGCGAGGGGGAGCGGTGCGGGACCGCGGCGCCCGCCGAGGTGCTGGTGGCGACGCCCGCCGCGCGCGACGCCTTGGCGTGCGTCAGAGTTGGGTGAGCAGCTCGTCGAGGTTGGCCCGGATGCGCATGACCGGGGCGGCGGTGGGTTCACGGGCGACGAACTCGCGACCCGTGGCGCCGCCGAGGAAGGCCTGAGCGGCGAGGGCGGACTCGCGCGGGTGGTAGCCGGTCTCGGGCCAGAAGCGATTGCCGTTGCGTCGAGCTCGACCAGTGGCCGTGATCGGCCGAAGAACGCGCCCGCCTCGTAGGTGCGGTTGATCGACGATGCGCCGAAGTGCACGTGCTGCACGGCCCGCAGGAGGTCGTCCCCGTAGTGGATGTCGAGGACGATGAAGCCCGAGTCGCTGTCCGGGTCGTCGCCGGGGCGGGACGTCGACGGCGGTGACGATCTCGAACCACCACGCGTTGTCGTACTCGACGAAGAACCGCAGCGGCATGCGCGAGTCGTCGGAGAGGGTCGTCTGGAGATGGCCGTCGTCGAGCTCGTAGTGCGCCGGATCGAAGCGCTTCTCGCGGTAGGTCTCGGCGAACTGCGGCGTCGAGGCAGGTCGCAAGGGCGCCCCCGGCAGGATTCGAACCTGCGACACCCGCTCTAGGAGGACGGTCGACCACGGGTACTGGGCCTGCTACCAGCAACTGTGCAGGCGTCGGAGGGGACTGAGTCCGCCCCCGAGGCCACGGTTCGACTCCAGTTCGCCCCCAGAACCGCACCCCGTCAGAGACCACTCGAAGATCGACGTTGGTGGTGTGGGTGCCCCTCGACCAGCCCGACGCCGGGGAGCCGGCACGTCCGTCGGGTCTTGGTGGGCGAGGGGCGGACGCTGGTCCGGGCTCGGACTACGGTGGCGGGGTGAGCGCGATGTACTCGGTGGAGGACGAGCCAGTCCGGTGTCACCCGCTGGCCGATGAAGCCCCTCGATCTTGACCGCTGGATGGAAGTGTCGTTTCGTGCAGCAATTCTCGGAGGCTGGATCGGTGAACCGCCGGTTCGGTCTTCGAGTGCTCCGGCTCGATCGCGGGAGTATCGGCGGTCAGGGCGCCCGACGGTGCGGCTGCTTTCCTGAGCAGGACAGGACGAGTTCGTCGATGTGCCCGACGCGCGTCTGCGCTCGGGGACGATCGTGGGTCGAATTCGCCAGTGCGGTCGCGAGGCCACGCGAATGGTGACCGGGACGTTGGCCGTGGGCACGGTGTTGGTCGAGGCCCCGTTCCGGGAGTTGCCCGTCCCCGCGCCGGCCGGCTCGTCACGCTCGTAGCCGAGGTGAACCGGCTCGAAGTCGAGAACGAGATGCTCAAGCGTGCCGCGGCCTACTTCGCGCGGGAGAACATGCTCCTGAAGTAGTTCTCCGCTGGTCCGTGACCTCGCCGACGACGGTGTCAACCTCGCGGTGACCTGTCGCCGGGCGTGCCATCACATCTCGCCCTCCGGAGCGCGTTCGAGCACCATCAGGAGGAAGTCGCTGGTGACGGCTGGAGGGACCCGCTCCGGATGCCCGTCTGCAGGCATCTGATCCGCGGGTGGCCGCTCAGCCGCGCGCGGACGCGGCCCGCAGCTCCACGCCATCGGATGTGTACGAGCCGTCGGCGGGTTGCGCCGAGGGCGCAGTCGATGCGGTCGCGGGGGTCGCCGAGCGGCGGCAGGTAGGCGACGTGAAGCCCTCGAGGGTCTCGGCCAGAGCGGCCGGAGTGAACCACTTGACACGATCTCGCTTCCCAACTCACCATCTAGTACGTAACCAGACGGTACATAGCTGGCGGGGCGGCGTGCCGTGAGAGCGACCCGGCAACGGAGCACGAGGTCAGGAGTAGTCCATGTCCCACCCCTCGGCGGCCCCCCCGGTGGCCCAGCCCCGGAAGGCGGCCCTGGCGGCCTGGATCGGCAGCGCCCTCGAGTACTACGACTTCTTCATCTACGGCACCGCCGCGGCGCTGGTGTTCAGCGAAGTGTTCTTCCCGGCGTCGAGCCCCGCGACCGGCACCCTCCTCGCGCTGGCGACGTTCGGGGTCGGCTACGTCGCGCGACCGCTCGGGGCCGTCGTGCTCGGTCACATCGGGGACCGCTACGGGCGCAAGCGCGTGCTGGTCGCGACGATCCTGTTGATGGGCGTCGCCACGTTCGCGATCGGCTGCCTGCCCAGCTACGGCGCGGCCGGCGCACTGGCGCCGATCCTGCTGGTGATCGCGCGGCTGCTGCAGGGCTTCTCGGCTGGCGGTGAGCAGGCCGGGGCGAGCTCGATGTCCCTTGAACACGCGCCCGACGACCGGAGGGCGTTCTTCACCAGCTTCACGCTCAGCGGGACGCAGGCCGGGATGATCGTGGCCACGGCGGTCTTCCTGCCGTTCGCCGCCCTGCCGCGCGACGAGCTGCTCGCCTGGGGATGGCGGGTGCCGTTCTGGCTGAGTCTCGTGGTCGTCGTCGCGGGCCTGCTGATCCGCCGCACGCTCGACGAGACCCCGGTGTTCGCGGCCGGGGCCGAGGAAGCCGGGACTGCGCGCAAGGAGGGCCCGCCGATCGCCGTCCTGCTCCGTCACCACTGGGCGGCGGTGCTTCGCGTGGTGCTCGCCGCGCTGGTGTCGTCGATCAGCACCTTGTTCAGCGTCTGGGCTCTCTCGTTCGCCACCGGCACCGTGGGCCTCTCCCGGACCACCATGCTGTGGGTGAGCATCACGGCCAACATCGTCGCCCTCGCGGCGATCCCGGCGTTCGCCCGCCTCGCCGACCGCACCGGGCGAAAGCCGGTGTTCATCGGCGGCGCGCTCGCCAGCGCGCTCCTGTTCGCGGCCTATCTCTGGTCGATCTCCTCGGCGCAGTACGCGCTCGTGTTCGCCACCGGGATCCTGCTCACCGGCGTCGTCTACAGCGCCTCGAACGGTGTCTGGCCGTCCCTCTACAACGAGATGTTCCCGACGCGCGTCCGACTGACCGGTGTCGCGGTCGGGACGCAGATCGGGTTCGCCATCGGCGGGTTCGTCCCCACCATCGCCGAGTCGATCGCCGGAGAGGGCCCCGGCGGCTGGGTGCCGGTCGCCGTCCTCGGCGCGGTGCTCTGCCTGCTGGCCGCGGGCGCGGCGGCGACCGCGCGGGAGACCGCCCACGTGCCGATCGCCGAGCTCGACGCCGTGGTGGCCCCCGACGGGCAGCGGGCGTCGGCCGGGGGCCGACCGCAGTGAGGCGACGGAGGTCCGTGTCGCGCTCCGGGGTAGCCGTGGGCATGCCCGGAGCCCGATTTGCCGCCGACGCGACGCCGGCTCCGTCAGGACTCACCGGTCCGTTACTGGGAGGTGCTCCGTGACCTCGGTGCTCGCCGATCTCGCCGCCGCCCCGCGGTCGGCCTCGCGATACCTGGTGGGGCTCGTCGGGTCCGGCATCGGTCCGTCCCTGACGCCCGCGCTCCACGAGCGTGAGGGGGATGCGCGGGGGATGCGATATCTCTACCAGCGGTTGGACCTTGGGGTCCTCGGGCTCGTTCCGGAGGAGATCGGTCGGGTCCTCGACGCCGCTCGCCTGGCGGGGTTCCGCGGACTGAACCTGACCCACCCCGTCAAGCAGGCCGTCCTGCCCCACCTGGACGCATTGTCCGACGACGCCGCGGCCCTCGGCGCGGTGAACACGGTCGTGTTCGAGGCCGACGGGGCCGTCGGCCACAACACCGACTGGTCCGGTTTCGCCCGCTCGCTGCGCCGTGGCCTGCCGGACGCCGCCACCGACCGCGTCGTCCTACTCGGTGCCGGCGGGGCCGGCGCCGCGGTCGCGCACGCGCTGGTCCGCCTCGGCGTCGGACACCTCGTCGTGGTGGACGCCGACCGCTCGCGGGCCGAGGCGCTCGCCGCTGCGGTGACCGGGCAGCCGGCCGCCGGCGCCTCGGTGGCCGACGCCGCGGACCTGCCCGCCGCACTGCGGCACGCCGACGGACTCGTCCACGCCACGCCGACGGGCATGGCCGCCCACCCGGGCTGCCCGCTCGATCCCGAGCTGCTCACGCCACGGCTCTGGGTGGCCGACCTGGTCTACCGGCCGCTGGAGACCGAGTTGGTGCGCAGCGCCCGCGCCCGCGACGTCCGGGTGCTCGACGGGGGCGGCATGGCCGTGTTCCAGGCCGTCGAGTCGTTCCGCCTCTTCACCGGCGTCGAGCCCGACGCCGAGCGGATGGTGGCCCACTTCGGCGAGCTCATCGCCGCCGGCGGCTGAGGAGAGCTGGATGCATCGGCACGCCATCGCCACGGTCTGTCTCTCCGGCCTGCTCGAGGACAAGCTGGCCGCTGCCGCCGCCGCGGGCTTCGACGGCGTGGAGATCTTCGAGCCGGACCTGCTGGCGTCGCCGGAGCCACCGGCCGACGTCGCCACCCGATGCGCGGACCTCGGCATCACGATCGACCTCTTCCAGCCGATCCGCGACGTCGAGGCCCTGCCGCGGGAGGCGTTCGCGGCGGCGTTGCACCGCGTCGAGGCCAAGTTCGCGGTGATGGAACGGCTCGGGGTGGACACGGCTCTGGTCTGCTCGTCGGTGTCGCCCGATGCCGTCGACGACGACGGGCTCGCCGCTGAGCAGCTGCGCACCCTCGCCGACCGGGCCGCCGACCACGGCCTGCGCCTGGCCTACGAGGCCCTCGCCTGGGGCCGCCACGTCGACACCTGAGACCACTCGTGGCGCATCGTCGCCGAGGCCGAGCATCCCGCGCTGGGGCTCTGCGTCGACAGCTTCCACATCCTCTCCCGCGGCGACGACCCGGCCGGTCTCGCCGACGTGCCCGGGGAGAAGATCTTCTTCCTCCAGCTCGCCGACGCCCCCGAGCTCGACATGGACGTCCTGCAGTGGAGCCGCCACCACCGCCTCTTCCCCGGGCAGGGCGCGTTCGACCTCACCGGACTCGTCGGCCATCTCGAGGCGGCCGGCTACCGCGGGCCGTGGTCGCTCGAGGTGTTCAATGACGTCTTCCGCCAGGCCGACCCGCGGGGCGCCGCCGTCGATGCGCGGCGCTCGCTGCTCGCCCTCGAGGAGTCGGCATCCGTGCCGGCGACCGCGTCCCGACACCCCGCGACTCCGCTGCCGCCGCGGCCCGGCCTGCGCGGGACGGCGTTCGTCGAGCTCGCCGTCGACCCGGCCACCGCCGACGAGGTCGCCATCGCCCTGCACGCTCTCGGCTTCGACCGCACCGGCCGCCACCGCACCAAGCCGGTGACGCTGTGGGAGGCCGGGGACGCCCGCGTCGTGGTCCGCAGCGATGCGTTCGAGCCCGGGCCCGGGGCCGCGTCGGGCCCACCACGGCCGTCGCCGGACTCGCCGTCCGCTCGCACGACCCCGCCACGCTCGCCGCGCGCGCCGAGGCCCTGCTCGCGCCGCCGCACGTCCCGGCGCACGCCACCGGCGAGGCCGAGCTCCGCGCCGTGGTCGTCCGGACGGCTCACTGCTGTTCTGCTGCCCGGAGCGTCCACAGCCGGGTCACGACGACTTCTCGCCGGGCGACTTCACGGCGACCGGGGTCGCCCGCCGCGACGGGCACGTGCGCGCCGTCGACCACGTCTCGCTGACCCCGCCGTTCGACCACGTCGCGGAGGCCGCGCTGTTCCACCGCGCCGTGCTGGGCCTGCAGGCGACGGGGGAGTGGGAGGTCGCGGCGCCGTTCGGCCTGGTCCGCAGCCGCCTGCTCGCGGCGGGCGAGGGCGCCGACGCCGTGCGGCTCGTGCTGTCGTCGGCGACGGTGCGTCGCGGCGGCTGGGCGCCGGGGGTCCCGAATCCTCAGTCGGCCGCGCACCGCCGCGCCCGCGCCGCGCGCAGCGCCCGCGCGGTCCCCTGACGACCCGTCGCTCAGGTGCGCCCGACGTGAGCCGTGAGGTACTCGACGACGAGGTCCCCCAACATCCGGCGCTGGCGGTCACGATCAGCGGGATCGAGCATGTCGCGACCGAACACGGCCCGGAACGTGTGCCGGTTGGCCGTGCGGAACACGCAGAAGGCGCTGATGACCATGTGCATCTCGAGGGCGTCGACGTCGTCGCGGAAGAGCCCGGCAGCCCGTCCGCGCTCGAGGATCCCGCCCAACACGTCGAGCGCCGGGTCCGCGAGCCCGGACAGGATCGGCGAGCCGCGCAGGTGCTCGGCGTGGTGGATGTTCTCGATGCTGACCAGTCGGATGAACGCCGGGTGCGCCTCGTGGTGGTCGAAGGTCAGGTCGGTCAGCGCCCGCATCGCCGCCGTCGGGTGCAGGTGCTCCACGTCGAGGCCCTGCTCGAGATGCCGGATGCCCAGGTACGCCTTCTCCAGCACGGCGAGGTAGAGCCCCTGCTTGCTGCCGAAGTAGTAGTAGAGCATCCGCTTCGTGGTGCGGGTCTTCGCCGCGATCTCGTCCACCCGCGCCCCGGCGAGCCCGCGCTCGGAGAACTCCTCCGTGGCCACTGCGAGGATCTCCGCACGCGTGCGCTCGGCGTCGCGCTGCCGTCCCGGGACCGCCTCCGGCCCTGCCGCCACGCGTGCCTCCGTTCCTGCCGGGCCCGTCCGCATGTTCAGTCGTTCACCAGGCAGTACATCATGGTCCCGTGAACCGCGTCGCCGTCCACCAGTCGGTGCTGTCGCCGGCCGACCCCGTCGCCTGCGTGCTCGCCGCCCGCGCCGGAGGCATCGACTCCGTGGGCCTGTACGTCGCCTCGGCCGCCGACGTCGAGCAGACGTGGGGCGGTGGCGCCGGGGCACCGATGCTCGCCGAGCTGGTGGACGCGCTGCTCGTCTCCCGTGTCACCACCCTCGACGTCGGGCGCATCGACCTCGCCGACGACGAGGGCGCGGATCCTGGCGAGCCGCATCGGCCCGGACACCGGGTCCTCGACCTCGCGGGCCGCCTGGGTGCGCAGTTCGTGACCGCACGCGCCGGGGCGGCCCGGACGGTCGGCGCGACCGCCGACGCCTTCGCTGCGCTCTGCGAGCAGGCTCGCCCGTTCCGGGTACGGCCGCTCCTCGTCCCCGCACCCGACACGCCCGTCACCACGCCCCGAGCGGCGCTGGCCGTCGTCGAGGGCACGCGGGGCGGTGTCGTGCTCGACGTCGCACCGTCGACGGCCGACCCCGAGGAGGTGGCCGAGCTCGTCGTGGAGGCCGGGGACGCGCTCGGCTACGTCCGCGTGCCCGCCGACGAGCTCCGTCCCGACATGGCCGTCGCGACCTCGCTCCTGGCCACGCTGCCGCCCCAGGTCCCCCTGGTCATCGGGACAGCCGTCGCTGGGGCCGCAGCCCGGAGGACCGTCGCGCCGGGGGCGGCGGCCACGGTCCCCGTGTACGACGGGGTCTTCCTCGCTGCCTGTCGCGCCGGGCTCGACCGCATGCTCGTGCACCCGCGTGCCGTCGCCGCCGAGCGGCGGCAGGGCTGACGCCGCGGCCGCGTCCTGCGGAACGGGGTCCACGTCACGTATCGGACGGACCGGTGAGTGTGTGCTCCGGGGACGACCTGGTCCCGTCCTCCGTGGAGCGTCGATGTCCGCCCTCTCCCGGCGGCTCGTCACCGGTGTCACCGGGATCGCCGGTCACGCACTGACCCAGCGGTTCACGACACACACCGACAGCATCCTCGGCCGGCGCGTCGCGGTATCTCGCCGGCCGGGTGCGAGGCGTTGCACGCCGATCTCACCGACCCCGAGGCGCTGCGCGAGAGGCTCGCCGGCACGTAAGCAGTACCCGACGCGCGGCGCGCGGATGCGGAGGGTGGGAAGGCCTTCCGTCGTGTTGGCGTCGTCAACCGGCCTTGTCGCTCAGTAGCGGCCGCAGGTCGTCGAGCTTGTCGTAGGCCCACCAAAGGTAGTTCTCGGTTCCTCCTTCACGCAGGGGGTGGAGGTCGACGTGGTCGGGGTCGTCCTTGAACGCCTGGAACGCCTCGGCCGAGGGCCATTCGACGAGCACGAGGACCTGACGGGGCGATCCGCCGGCGCTCGGCGCGCTGTCGCTCAGCCTGCCGAGCGCGACGACGGTCCCGCCGTGCTTGCCGACGGCGGCCACCGACCGCTTCGAGTAGGCCTTGTAGTCGTCATTCGGGGCGAGGTCGAAGAGGTTGAGGGCGTAGACCGGACTCATGCCGGCAGTCTTCCCGCCAGAGCGAGGGGCCAGCCCACCCACGCCCGGGCTCCTCGGCGCTGCGGCAGCGGCAGGATCGGGCGTGGTGGCATTCGGCCACCGGGTGCCGGGTCCATGACGCGGTGAGCGCGTGGGGCCGAACGGCGAGCGTGCAGGTCAGGCTGGGCGCCCCCGGCAGGATTCGAACCTGCGACACCCGCTTTAGGAGAGCGGTGCTCTATCCCCTGAGCTACGGGGGCCCGGGTGCACTCTAGCGCCACGACGTCGTCGCCGGTCGTCGTCCTCACCCCGCCGAGGAGATCGCGAGCAAGCGCTTGCTGCCTCAATCGGGCCGCGACACTCCCCGGTTGTGAGGTGGATCCCGGGGCGGGACACGTGCACCCTGGTCTCTCGTGGCCGACTCACCGAACGGCGCCCAGCCCCCGGGCGAGCAGGACGACAGCGGCGCCCGCGCCCAGGTGCACCTCGACGACACCTACGACAGTGCCGCGCTCGCCGTCTTCCGGACCGCCGAGTGGATTCCACCGGCGTACCGGCAGGCCTACCTCGACGGGGCCGCGAGCGTGCTCGGCTACGACGCACTCGTGGAGAACTGAGCGCGCCGCGCCCCCGCCCGTTCCGCACCGATCCCCGCGAGGACGACGGCCGCGACGCCGGCCGCCGCGGCCGGTGACGGCGTCTGGCTCAGGAAGAGCACCCCGACCCCGAGGGCGATGGCGGGCTCGAGGCACATCAACGTGCCGAAGGCGGCCGTGGTCAGCCGGCGCAGCGCCAGGAGCTCGAGGCTGAAGGGCACGACGGGGAGCAGCAGGGCGATCCCGAGGCCCGCGAGCAGCACGGACAGGTCCAGAGCCCCCGTCGAAACGCTCCCCACCAGGCTCGGCCCGGCGACGACGGTCGCGACCAACCCGGCCACCGGCATCGACACCCCGAGCCCCGTCAGGCCGGTGACCTGGTCGCCCACGCGCTGGGTCAGCAGGATGTAGCCGGCCCAGCACGCCGCGGCGGCGAGGGCGAAGACGACGCCGGCCGGGTCGAGGCCGCTCTGCCAGGGGTTGGTCAGCAGGACGACGCCGAGCGCGGCGAGCAGGGCCCAGCCGCGCGCCCGCCCCCGACCGCGCAGCAGCGCGACCCCGAGCGGGCCGAGGAACTCCAGCGCCGCCGCCGTGCCCAATGGGATGCGGGCGAGCGCCTCGGTGAACAGGATCGTCAGGCCGGCGGTGACGGTGCCGAGCGCGACGGCGGCCGCGAACCCGGACCGGGTGAACGCCGACGGCCGCGGACGCGCGATCACGGCGAGCAGGAGCCCGGCCCAGAGCAGCCGCAGCGCCGCGGTGCCCGTCGACCCGATCCGGTCGAAGAGACCGACGGACACGGCGAGCCCGATCTGGACGCACAGCATCGAGCCCGTCGCCATGAGGGCGCCGGTGCGGGGAGAGGACGGGAGGACGAGCGCGGAGGTCGGGGCGGCCACGACGACCAGTGAAGGTGAAACGATCGTTCGCGTCCACGTGAGAATCGTAGACGCAACGTTCGTAGATCACGGACGATGTCAGGCGTGGACACCCGTCGCCTGCCCTATCTCGTGGAGTTCGCGCGCCACGGCTCGATGCGGGTGGTGGCGGAGGTGCTGGGCACCAGCACGTCCGTGGTCTCGCAGCAGATCGCCGCGCTGGCGCGGGAGGTCGGCGCGGCCCTGGTGGAGCCGGCGGGACGCCGGTCCCGGCTCACCCCCGAGGGTCGGCGTCTCGCCGAGCACGCCCGCACGATCCTCGCCGCGGTCGAGACCGCCGAGCTCGACCTCGACCCGGCCGCCGAGCCCCACGGGGTCGTCCGCGTGGCCGGGTTCGCGACGGCCGTCCGGCGAGCGGTGGTCCCGACCGTCACCGCGCTGGCCGCAACCCACCCGCAGGTGGCGCTGACGATCCGCGAGTACGAGCCCGCCGAGGCGCACGCGATGCTCGCCGCCGACGAGATCGACCTCGCTCTGACCTACGACTACGACCTGGCTCCCGCCGCGCTCGACCCCGACCTGACCGCGGTCCCGCTGTGGTCGGCCGACTGGGGGCTCGCGGTCCCGAGCGCGGAGGTGCCGCCCGCCGCCGGCGCCCTCGACGCCCTCGGGGTGGTCGCGGCGTTCGCCCACCGGGACTGGATCGGCAACTCCCGCAACCGGGCCGACGAACAGGTGCTGCGCACCCTCGCCTCGATGGCCGGCGTGGCGCCGCGCCTGACCCACGAGGCGGACAGCCTCGAGCTCGTCGAGGACCTCATCCTCGCCGGGCTCGGCGTCGGACTCCTGCCGCGCGACCGCCGTCCCCGTCCCGGCGTCGAGGTCCTCGCCCTGACCGCACCCGGCGTCCGGCTCCGCGCCTACGCGGTGACCCGCCGCGGCCGCGCCGGCTGGCCCGCGCTGGCCCTCGTCCTCGACCGGATCGTGCGCCGGGCCGAGCACCGGTGAGCCGTGCGCCTCCCATCCCCCATCCCCGCATCCCGCGGACGCTGGACCAAACGGCGGCGTTGCGCGAGGCTGGACGGGCAGGTCCTCGGCTCAGACCCCGCCGAACGCACGACACGCGCGCCCGGAGCGCGGTGGACGCTGGTCGAGGGGGTCCGGTCGTTCCGTGTACGCACACACTCCGCGCACGCTCGTCCTCGCCGGACCGCTCGACGCGTCCGAGACGAAGAGCCTCCTGGACTACTGCCGGCTGCTGTACGGGAGCGGGCAGACGAGGCTCCACATCGACATGACCGGCGTGACCGAGTGCCACCGGGCCGCCCTCGACGGCCTGCAGGCCCTGACCGCGGGGGTCACCGGCCTCGCGGTCTCGCTGGGCGGGGCACACCGCGAGCAGTTCACGGCCCTGCTGAGCGCGGCCGCGCCGTCCGACGCCGAGGGCCTCGGCGTCTCCGTGCACGCACTCTGCCGTGCACCGGCCGACCCGGAGCCCGCGGCCGGCACCTCCCCCGGAAGTGAGCGATGAGCACCTCCCACGACGCCGAGCCCCACGTCCAGGCCGAGATCGACCCGGTGGACATCGACCGCCTCCGCGTCGCCGCCCACCAGGTCCTGCGCTGGACCGAGGAGGGGGGCACGGACGACCCGGACGTCGCGCGTGTGGACCTGATCCGGCATCACGCGGGCACCCTGGTGGACCTGGGCTCCGGGGCGGCGCACCCGTTCGCCGCGGCGCGCTCCCACGCGCTGACCGTGCGGAACGAGCTCGTCGAGATCGGCACCGAGAAGTCGCTGACCCTCGCCGTGTGGTTCGACGACGCCCTCGGGATCAGTACGCGCGGGGGAGAGGCGATCACCAGCGATCCCGCCGAGCGCGGCACCGACTGACGGGCGCCCCGATCCCGTTTCGACACCGGGACGGATCGGGAAATGCCCGGCCATCGCCGGCCGACGGCCGGCGGTCGGGGCGGCCTCGCCGAGGGTTGAGCACACAGCGCCGGCGGGGCCGTCACCGCTCATCCGACGTCGTGACCGGGTTCGTCACGACGGGGCCGACGGATCAGAACAGCTCGCGCGAGTAGGAGCCGACCGACTCCGCGTCCGAGGGCACGCGCGACGACGGGACGGCCGACGAGGCGACGTCGGCGGCGCGACGCGAGCGCTCGGCGGCGTCGAGGACGGCCCCGTGGAAGCGGGCGACCTCCGGGCCCCCGTCCGACGGCACGTGCCGGGAGCTGCGCTCCGTCGAGCCGACGGGCGTGCTGAGCAGGCCCAGGCCCGGCTCCGGCACGTCGACGGCGGTGACCTCGAGCTGGTGCACCCGGTGGAAGGTCACCTGCGCGTCGGGGTCGGGGCCCTCCCGGTCGGGATCGCGGTCCGTCACCACGAGGACGTCCGGGGTGAGCAGCAGCTCGACGGTGCGCCGACGCGTGCGGCTGCGGCCGAACCACCGGCCGGACTCGACGACCTCGTCGGTGCGCACCGCGTGCGTGACTTCCGGCAGCGGGTCGCGGACGAGCCCGCGGACCTCGGCCTGCTCCTGCACCAGCGAGATGACGGCCGTCGGGAGGCTGTGCACACCGATGACTCGAGACGACGTGTTGCGGTGGGTCCCCACGACACCCCTCCACTCCGCGGCGCGAGCCGGGGGTTCCATCACCCGGAGGTGCTCGCGACGCCGCATGGGTGAGGTCGGGGTGAATCATGCGCGCGTTACACACGCCACCCGATCAAGCGAACATGCGACGGTGTGTGCATGCGTGACGACGCTGCGGGCCGGGCGGTGGCGCACGCGGCGGAGCTCGTCGCGCGCGCCCGACGCGTGACCGTGCTCAGCGGCGCGGGGGTGTCCACGGACTCCGGCATCCCCGACTTCCGCGGGCCGCAGGGCGTGTGGACGCGCAACCCCGCGGCCGAGCGCCTCTCGTCGCTCCAGGCCTACGTCTCCGACCCCGAGGTGCGGCGCGAGGCCTGGCGGCAGCGCGCCACCCACCCCGTCTGGACCGCGCGCCCCGGCCCCGCGCACGCCGCGCTGGTCGACCTCGAGCGCTCGGGGCGGCTGCTCGCCCTGCTGACCCAGAACATCGACGAGCTTCACCAGGCGGCCGGGTCGTCGCCCGAGCTCGTCGTCGAGCTGCACGGGACGATGCACCACACGGAGTGCCTGTCCTGCGGTGCCCGCGCGCCGATGGCCGACACGCTGGCCCGCGTCGCCGCCGGCGAGGAGGACCCGCCGTGCCCGCACTGCGGCGGTGTCCTGAAATCGGCGACCATCTCGTTCGGTCAGGAGCTCGACGCCGGGGTGCTGATGCGGGCCCGACGGGCCGCCGTCGACACCGACGTCCTGCTCGCCGTCGGGACGTCGCTGGGCGTGCACCCGGCGGCCGGCGTCGTCGACCTCGCCGCGGCCGCCGGCGCGGCGGTGATCATCGTCAACGCCGAGCCGACGCCGTACGACGACGTCGCCACGGTGGTGCTGCGCGGCGGGGTCGGCGAGATCCTCCCGCGGCTGGTGCCCGGCCCGTCCGGGTGAGCCTCAGCGCGAGAAGTCGGACAACACGCGTTCCAGGGGTGCGGGTTGGACGGCGACGTCGCCGAGGAACGGCTGGTCGATCGCGATCGCCACGAAGAGCAGCACGCCGATCGTCGCCGCGAGGCTGCCCGTCATGAACAGGTGCAGGGACGTGCTGCGGAGCCCGAAGATCATCCCGAAGCCGATCGTGACCACGCCGCCGAGGACCAGCGCGACCCACAGGACGCCGGGGAGCCCCTGCCCGACGAAGTCGAGACGCTGCGAGCGGAACGAGAGGACGTCGGCGAACCGGTCGGCCTCGACGGCGACGTACGCCTGCTGGATGGCCGTGTCGGCCGGCAGCGTGGCGAGGTGCTCGGCGGTGCGGTCGAGCACCGCCGCGACCGCCGGCGAGCCGGGCTCGCCGCGGTCCATCGCCGGCCACTCGTACATCACCACGGCCGCGGCGTAGTCGCGCACGTCGCTCTGGACGCGCTCGCGGACCTCCGGGGGGAACGCGACGGTCTCGCGGTAGAGCCCGCGCAGCGCGCTCGCCTCCTGCCCGACGACGTTCGACGCCTGGCTGAACTGCTGCCACGTGACGACGACGACGAACGCCAGGAGCACCGCGTAGATGACGCCGACGATCGCGATGAGGTAGCCCGCGACGTCGTTGTGCCCGCCCTCGGCGAGGTGGGGCCAGTGCCGGCGCACGAGCACCTGGAGCCCGGTGACCAGCAGCGGGACCGCGATCACGAACAGGACGAACAACAACCAGATCGGCAGCATGGTCATCGGGAGCCCGGGTCCGTGGCGGACACGCGCGGAAGACCAGCGGGATGGACCCCGTGGTGGCGCGCGAGGAACCGCAGGCGCACGATCAGGCCATGACCTCTGTCGACCTCGCCCAGGTGCCGCAGCGTCTCGCCACCGGTGCCTTCATCCTCAACTCCGGCCTCCAGAAGTGGTCCGGCGACGAGGAGACCGCGGCCGGGCTGCACGGCTTCGCGTCCGGCACCTACCCGTTCCTCAAGGACATGGACCCGCCCACGTTCCTCAAGGCCCTCGCCGTGGGCGAGATGGCCGTCGGTGCCACGCTCCTCGCGCCGTTCGTCCCCGGCCGCCTCGCCGGCGCCGCGCTGACCGGCTTCTCGGCGGGGATGCTCGGGCTGTACCTGCGGACGCCAGGCATGCACGACGGGAACCTGCGCCCGACCCAGCAGGGCACGCCCATCGCCAAGGACATCTGGATGATGGGCATCGGCGCCGCACTCCTGCTGGGCAACGGGCACCGTCGCGCGGAGAAGAAGGCGGAGAAGAAGGCCGAGAAGGCGGTGCGCAAGGCCGAGAAGCGCGCGGCGCAGGCGGAGGCGAAGGTGGAGAAGAAGGCGGCGCAGCTCGCGCGGGACTGACCCGCGGGACGCGGCGTCGAACGAGCCACGAACGGGGTTGGACCCACCCGGATCGGTGACCCCTGCCGTATGGCGGTGGATGTCGGGAGCACGGGCGCGGACGAGATCGACCACGGGCTGTTCGGTCCGTCGTCGGTGACGTGGCGGGTCCAGCTGGAGCCCGTCCTCTGGGTCGCGGGGATGCGGGCGCTGCTGCTGCAGTCGCTGCACCCCCGGGTGATGCGCGGGACGTTCCAGAACTCCGCGCTGTTCGACCCGAAGAAGGCCTGGCCGCGGTTCCAGCGCACGGTCGGTTTCGTCGGCACCCGCACCTTCGGCACCCACGACGACGTCGAGGCCGCCGGAGCGCGGGTGCGGCGGATGCACGCCACCCTGAAGGGCCGCGCGCCGGACGGCACGTCGTTCGCCCTCGACGACCCCGAGAACCTGCTCTGGGTGCACAACGCCGAGATCGACTCGTACGTCGACGTGGCCCGCCGGGCCGGAGTGGTCGACGACGTCGAGGCGGACACCTACGTCACGGAGAGCGTGCGCGCGGCCGAGGTGGTGGGCCTCGACCCCGCGATCGTGCCGGCGTCGCGGGCCGAGCTCGCCGCCTACTTCGACCGCGTGCGCCCCGAGCTGCAGCTCACCGACGAGGCGCGACGCGGTGTGGGCGGGCTGCTCACCCCGCAGCCGAGCGCGCCGACCGGGATCGCGCTCGCCCTCTCGTCGATCGCCGCGGTGTCCTTCACGACCCTGCCCCGGTGGGCGCGCCGGATGTACGGCCTGCCGGGCCTGCCGACGACCGACCTCGGCGTCACCCTGGCCCTCAAGGCGCTCCGGACCGCGTCGGACCTGCTCCCCGACCTCCCCGCCCCGCCCGAGATCGACCGCGCCCGGCGCCTCGTGCGCGAGGCCCGCGCCGCGGGATGACGTGTGACCTCTGGTGTCAGCGGCGTGGCGTCGCAGACACTGGACGTCCGTAACGCCACGCGCTCGATCACGCCTGCTCGATCCGACGAGGAGAACCAGGTGCCCCTGACCGAGGCGTACATCGTCGACGCCGTCCGCACGCCGGTCGGGACGCGCAAGGGCGCGCTCGCCGACGTGCACCCCGCCGACCTCGGCGCACACGCGCTGACGGCCCTCGTGGAGCGCACGGGCATCGACCCCGGCGCCGTCGACGACGTCCTCATGGGCTGCGTGAGCCAGCTGGGCCCGCAGGCCGGGGTCATCGGGCGCACCGCGTGGCTCTCGGCCGGCTTCCCCGAGCACGTGCCCGGGACGACGATCAACCGTGCCTGCGGGTCGTCCCAGCAGGCGCTGCACTTCGCCGCGCAGGCCGTGCTCTCGGGCACACAGGACATGGTGATCGCGGCGGGCGTCGAGAACATGGCCATCGTCCCGATCGACGCCAACGCCTCCGTGCTCGAGCGCATGGGCACCCGGCGCGAGGGCGCGGGATGGATCGAGCGCTACGGCGAGCAGGAGATCAGCCAGTTCCGCGGCGCGCAGCTGATCGCCGAGAAGTGGGACATCAGCCGGGAGCGCATGGAGGAGTTCGCGGTCGAGAGCCACCGCCGCGCCGCCCGCGCCACCGACGAGGGCCGCTTCACCTCCCAGATCGCGCCGCTCGAGGGGCTCGGCCGCGACGAGGGCATCCGGCCCGACGCGGACGTCGAGAAGATGTCCACGCTGCCGCCGCTGCGCGAGGGCTACGCCCTGACCGCCGCCGTGTCGAGCCAGGTCTCGGTCGGTGCCGCGGCGCTGCTCGTCGCGTCCGAGGACGCCGTGCGCACCCACGGGCTCACACCGATCGCGAAGGTGACGACGCTGTCGGTGGTGGGCGAGGACCCGGTGCTCATGCTGACCGGCCCCATCCCGGCGACGCGGGACGCGCTGCGCCGTGCCGGGCTGACGATCGACGACATCGACCTCGTCGAGTGCAACGAGGCGTTCGCGTCCGTCGTGCTCGCCTGGGCGCACGAGACCGGCGCGGACCTCGGGCGCACCAACGTCAACGGCGGCGCCATCGCCATGGGCCACCCGCTCGGCGCGACGGGCGCGATCCTCGCGACCAAGCTGATCCACGAGCTGCGGCGCACCGGCGGCAGGCGCGGGCTGCAGACGATGTGCGAGGGCGGCGGCCAGTCCAACGCGACGATCATCGAGACGGTCTAGTGGAGCTGCGTGACCGTACGGCCGTCGTCACCGGGGCCGGCGGGGGGATCGGGCGGGCGCTCGTCGCCGCGCTCGCCGAGGCCGGCGCCCGTGTGGTGGCCACCGACCGCGACGCCCCGGAGGTCGAGGGTGCCGCGGTGTCGCGCGCGCTCGACGTCACCGACGCCGACGCGACCGCCGCGTTGCTGGACGAGGTCGGCCCGGTCGACGTCTACCTCGCCAACGCGGGCGTCGGAGCCGGCACGGACCCCGTCGAGACCCCCGACGCCGTGTGGGACACCGTGCTCGACGTCAACCTGCGCGCCCACATCACCGCCGCGAAGCTGCTGCTGCCCGGGTGGCTGGAGCGCGGCGAGGGCTACTTCGTCTCGACGGCGTCGGCGGCAGGGCTGCTGACCCAGATCGGCTCGGCGCCCTACG
The DNA here is from genome assembly GCF_036044095.1 of Actinomycetospora sp. NBC_00405. NCBI lineage: Bacteria > Bacillati > Actinomycetota > Actinomycetes > Pseudonocardiales > Pseudonocardiaceae > Actinomycetospora > Actinomycetospora sp. NBC_00405. The sequence continues at coordinate 2,700,222 of NZ_CP107938.1, read as the reverse complement.
CGGTGAGCAAGCACGCGGCGGTGGCGTTCGCCGAGTGGCTCTCGGTCACCTACGGCGCGCGGGGTGTCCGCGTCAGCACCGTCTGCCCGATGGGTGTGGCGACGCCGATGCTCGAGACCGACCCGGACGGCATGGGCGCGCTGGCGACGGGGACGGTGAAGGCGGCGGGCGAGGTGCTCACGCCGGAGGCCGTCGCCGCGGCCGTCGTCGAGGGGATCGGGCGGGAGGAGTTCCTCGTCCTGCCGCATCCCGAGGTGCTCACCTACTTCCGGCGCAAGGGCGAGGACTACGAGCGCTGGCTCGCCGGGATGCGCCGGCTGCAGTCGGCGGTCGGGGGCGGTTAGTCGGGGAGCCCCTCCACGATCCGGATCTCCCGCTCCGCGCCGTCGCCCAGGGCGCGCAGGGCCTCCTGGTAGGCGGGGGAGTGGTACGCGGCCACCGCGGCGTCGGCGTCCGGGAAGGCGATGAGCGTGGTGCGCTGCACCGTCCCGGCGCCCTCGAAGACGGCGGCCGCGGGGCCGCGCGCCAGGAAGCGCCCGCCCGCCTGCGTGATCGCGGGCCCGGCGAGGGCGGCGTAGGCCGCGACCTTCTCCTGGTCGTGCACGGTGGTGAAGTAGTTGATCCAGTAGGCGACGGCCATCCGGGGGCTCCTCTTCTGGGCGACAGGAGGGAACGATCCCAGGGCATGACCGACACCCGCGCCCTGGCCCGCGAGGAGCGGGCGGAGTTCGCCGCGTTCCTCGCGACCCTCACGCCCGAGCAGTGGGACGCCCCGACGCTGTGCACCGCGTGGCGGGTCCGCGACGTCGTCGCCCACGTCATCGGGTACGACCTCGAGGGCATGACCGGGTTCGCGCGGACCCTCGTACGCTCCGGTTTCTCCCCGGACGGTGCGAACCAGCGCGTGGTCGAGGACCTCCGCGACCTCGATCCCCGGGGGCTGCTCGACCTCGTGCGCCGGTACGAGACGCCGGCGGGGCTGCCCGCGCGGTTCGGGAACCGGATCGCCCTCACCGACGGGGCGATCCACCAGCAGGACATCCGCCGCCCGCTCGGGCTGCCGCGGGAGATCCCGCCGGAGCGGCTGCGGGCGGTCCTCGACTTCGCGATGGTCGCCGTGCCGATCCGCGCGTTCGTGCGGACCCGCGGCCTGCGTCTCGTCGCCACCGACCTGGACTGGTCGTCGGGACGTGGCACCGAGGTCCACGGACCTGCCGAGGCGCTGCTGATGGCGGCCTCGGGGCGCCCCGATGCGCTCGACGAGCTGGAGGGGCCGGGGCTCGGTGTCCTCGCGGGTCGGTGTCGTCCGGGGCGCTGACCGAGGCCGTTCTAGGCTCGCGTCATGGACGTCCGCCTCTGGTTCGACCCGGTCTGCCCGTTCTGCTGGATGACCAGCAAGTGGCTGCGTCTGGCGGCCACCCAGCGGGACCTCGCGATCGAGTGGCGCTTCATCTCGCTGCGCCTGCTCAACGCCGGCGTCGACTACGACGCGCAGTTCCCGCCGGAGTACGAGGCCGGGCACACCGCGGGCCTGCGGATGCTGCGGGTCGCGGCGCGGGTGCGCAAGGAGCACGGTCCCGAGGTTCTCGACCGGCTGCAGGAGGCGTTCGGTCACCACGTCTTCGAGCAGGAGCCGGTGCCCGACACCGCGAACGCGCGCGGGCGTCAGGGCTCCGAGGCGTTCGTCGCGGAGGTGCTGGCCACCGCCGGCCTGCCGGCCACGCTCACCGAGGCCCTCGACGACACCGCGTGGGACGAGGTCGTGCAGACCGAGACCGACGAGGCGCTCGCGCTGACCGGACGCGACGTCGGCACGCCGATCATCCAGGTCGACCCGCCCGACGGACTCGCGTTCTTCGGGCCGGTGATCAGCCGGATGCCGACCGAGGAGCAGGCCGGCGAGCTGTGGGACCACGCCGTCGGGCTGGCCCGCTTCCCCGGCTTCGCCGAGCTCAAGCGCAGCCTGCGCGAGCAGCCGCAGCTGCCGTCGTTCGGTGGCTCGACCGACCAGGTCGGCATCACCGAGGACTGGCACGGCGGGAGCCGACGCCAGCACCGGTGAGACGCGAGGGCTCCGCCACGTGAGTGATTCGGGTCGCCGGGACGACCCGAATCACTCACGTGGCCGGAGGCCATCGCTCAGTACACCGACAGCTGGTAGTCGCCGCGCCCCTCGTCCCAGTCCATCGTCACGAGGTCGCGGGCGCGCGCGGCGCGGGCGAAGGACAGGAAGCCGTTGAACCCGTAGCGCTTCTCGGAGAAGCCGGGGTCGCGCTTGCGCATCTGGTCCTTGAGACCGGAGAGCTGGGGCGGCGCGCCGGCGGAGGCCTCCAGGTCGCGCACGGTGGTGGCGAACAGGGCGAACGCCTCGTCCTCGGCCGAGGTGTCCTCGGGGAACGACACCTCGGGGTCGCCGGCGGCGGTGCCCGGCGCGAGCGCCAGCACGCCACGGCTCTCCAGGTGGCGCAGGAGCTCGCCGAAGCCGCGGAAGCCCTGGTCGCCCTCGTCGAACGTGGGGTCCTTGCGGAGGATCGCGCGCTTGAGGGTCGACGCGCGGACGGGCCCGTCGGTGGCCCGCGCGAGGCCGGCGAGCGTGCTGGTCACCACCGCGGTGACGTCGGTGTCGGACCCGCCGGCCGTGGTCTCCTCGGCCGCCGGGGCCGCGACGGGCTCCGGCTCGACGGGCACCGGCTCGGCGGCGAGGGTGGCCGTCGCCGCGGCCGGACGTCGCCGCGAGGTCTTCGGGGGGACCGGACGGCCCTCGACCCCGGGCAGGCGGTCGTAGAACAGGAACTCGTCGCACGCGGCGGGGAGCAGCTTGGAGGTCGACGACTGCACGCCGATGCCGATGACGCGCTTGTCCATCTCGCGCAGCTTGTGCATCAGCGGCGTGAAGTCGGAGTCGCCGGTGCCGATGGCGAACGTCGTGACGAACTCGCGCTCGTAGGCGAGCTCGATCGCGTCGACGGCCATCTTGATGTCGGCGGCGTTCTTGCGGGATCCGCCGATGCGCTGCGGGATCTCGATGAGCTCGACCTGCGCGCGGGCCAGCAGCCGGCGGTCCTCGTCGAACGACGACCAGTCCGCGTACGCCCGCCGGGTCACCACACGGCCGCGGTCGGCCAGCGCGTCGGCGACCGGCCCGAAGTCGAACGGGCTCACGCCGAGCCCGTCGCGGGCGCCGATGGCCAGGTTCTCGTAGTCGAGGAACAGGGCGATGCGTTCGTCCTCCGGGGCCATCGGGGCAGCCTAGGCGGCGATCCCGGGACGGACGCGTGGGCTCCGCCGTGCGGCCCCACCTCGATGACGATCCCGTTGCAGTCCTTGCGTGCTCGGATAGTACGTGCTCGGATTGTGGGTGGAGGTGGTCGACCGATGGACCAGAACCTGTTCAACGAGATCTGCCTGGCGCAGCTGCGGCTCTCCGGGGTGCACGAGGGCGAGACGGTGGCGGTGCTGACCCGGGGCGCCGAGCGCGGGGAGTACGCCGACGCGTTCCTGTGGGCCGCGCAGCAGCTCGGGGCCTCGACGTTCCACCTGCGGCTGCCCCCGCCGGCGAGCGCGTCGGGCGCGTGGGCGGTCGGCGACTCCGGTCTGGGGGAGATCCCGCTGGCCGTGGAGGCGCTGAAGTCGGTCGACATGCTCGTCGACTGCACCTTCCTGCTCTTCAGCCCCGAGCAGTTCGCGATCCAGGACGCGGGCACCCGCATCCTGACCGCGGTCGAGCCGCCCGAGCTGCTGGCCCGGCTGATGCCGACCACCGAGCTGCGCGAGCGCGTCGAGTACGGCGCGGACCTGCTGGCCAAGGCCTCGACGATGCGGATCACGAGCCCGGCGGGCACCGACGTCACCTACCGGCTCGGTGTCTACCCGACGATGTCGGAGTACGGCTACACCGACACCCCCGGGCGGTGGGACCACTGGCCGGCGGCGTTCGTGTTCACCGGCGGTGCCGACGACGGCGTCGACGGGCAGATCGTGCTCTCGCCCGGCGATGTGCTGCTGCCGTTCAACACCTACGTGCAGACGCCGGTGACGCTGACGATCGAGCAGGGCTTCATCCGGGACATCCGCGGCCAAGATGGGGGTGTCAGCCTTGACGCGGACCTGTTGAGCTCGTACATCCAGAGCTTCGACGACCCGCGGGGCTACGGCATGTCCCACGTCGGGTGGGGTCTCGACGAGCGTGCGCACTGGCACGGGCTCACACAGTTCGGCGGCGGCATGGGCATGGAGCTGCGCAGCTTCTACGGCAACGTCATGTTCTCGATCGGCCCGAACAACGAGCTCGGCGGCCCGAACGACACCCCGTGCCACTTCGACATCCCGATGCGCGGCAACAGCCTCTACCTGGACGACGAGCTGATCGTGGACAAGGGTGGGCTGACGATTCCGGAGATGCGTCCCGCGGGGGTCCGATGACCGACCACCACATCGGCATGATCGTCCCGAGCTCCAACCTGACGATGGAGACCGAGCTGCCGCGGATGCTGGCGGCGCGGGAGCAGGCGATCCCGGAGGACCGGTTCGTCTTCCACGCCGCGCGGGCGCGCATGCAGCACGTGACCCCGGAGCAGCTCCAGGCCATGAACGCCCAGGCGGTCCGCGCGGCCACCGAGCTCGCGGACGCCCGCCCGGACGTCGTCGCCACCGCCTGCCTGGTGGCGATCATGGCCCAGGGGCCGGGGTTCCACTGCACCGCCGAGGACGACATCACCGGCGCCCTGCGCGCCGAGGGATCCGACGCCCCGGTGATCTCCTCGGCAGGCGCCCTGCTCTCCGGGCTCGCGGCGCTCGACGCGCGGCGGGTGGCGATCGTGACGCCGTACATGAAGCCGCTGACCGCCGCCGTGGTGGCGTACCTGGAGGACGCCGGCATCGAGGTCGTCGACTCCCTGTCGCTCGAGGTGCCCGACAACCTCGCCGTCGCCCGCCTCGACCCGGCCGACCTGCGGGAGCACTACAAGAAGCTCGACCTCACGGCTGCCGACGCGCTCGTGCTCTCGTGCTGCGTGCAGATGCCCTCGCTGCCCGTGGTCCAGGCCGTGCAGGACGAGGTCGGCATCCCGGTGCTCTCGGCGGCCACGGCGACGACGTTCCGGATCCTCTCCGAGCTCGGCCTCTCGACCCACGTACCCGGCGCGGGCGCGCTGCTCTGCGGGGACGTCCGCGACCCGGGGGCCGTCACGCGCGTGGCCTGATCGCGAGGGGCACGTTCAGCAGGACCGACCGGCGTCGGGGCCTGCGGGACGTGCCCCTCGTGTCAGAGCAGCGAGTGCAGCGCGCCGCGCACGGTGGTGCGGGCGGCGGCGGGCTCGTCCCAGAAGACCATGTGGCCGGTGCCGGGGACCTCGACGACCGACGCCTCGGGGTTCGTCTTCCCGGCCTCCTCGGCGCCGGCGGCGGTGACGACCGGGCTGTCGCCGCCGTGGATCAGCACGGTCGGCGCGGGCACCGCGGGCCAGACGGCGAAGAAGTCGTCGGACTCGAAGCCCGCGTGCGTGGCGACGATCGCGTCGCGCGAGATCGAGCCCATCCAGCGTGCGCGCAGCTCCTGCTCGCGACGGGGCCAGCGGGGCCAGGACGCGGCGACCTCGTCGGCGTCCGTGCCGCGGCGGGCCTGGTCGAGCTGGCCGAGGAAGGCCTCCAGCGTGGTGGGGTAGGGCCCGCGTCCGGGGCCGCTCATCGGCGGGTCGACGAGCACGGTGGCGCGCAGGTCGAGGCGGGTGGCGGCGAGGGCGGTGATCCGCGCGCCCATGGAGTGCCCGAGCATGAGCGGGCGGCCCAGCACGAGGGTGTCGACGACCGCGGCGACGTCGCCGGCGTAGGTCTCGAGGTCCCAGGCGTCGCCGCTGTCGGAGAGGCCGCGACCGCGGACGTCGAGGACGAGCGGGCGCACGAGGTCGGTGAGCTCGCGGGCGACGAAGTCCATGGCGATCGCGGGGCTCGTGATGCCGGGGACGATCACCAGGGGAACACCGTCGGCGGGGCCGTAGTCGAGGACGTGCAGGCGCACGTCCCCCGACCGCACCCAGCGACTCACCGCCGGGACGTCGGCGAGGTCGGCCAGGGCCGGCTGGGTGAGGACGCGGGCGTCGGGGGACTCGAGGGTCAACGGTCGGCCTTCCGGAAGGGGTCGTCGAGGTAGGAGACGGCGTCGTCGAGGGTGACGACGTCGGCGTACTTCGCCTGGAGATCGAACAGGGCGGCGTCGTGCGGACCGCGGGCGCGGTCGCCGCACGCGTCCGCGACCACGAGGGTGTCGAACCCGCTCTGCACGGCGTCGACGGCGGTGGCGCGCACGCAGCCGGAGGTGGTGGCGCCGCAGACCACGGCGGTGTCGATGCGCAGGCCGGCGAGCAGCGCGGCGAGGGACGAGCCGTGGAACGCCGAGGCGCCCTTCTTGAGGATCCGGTGGTCGTCGGGGGCGAGGCCCAGACGCTCGTCGAGGGCGACGGCGTCGCTGTCCTCCCGGAGCGCGCGGACGCCGGGGGCCTTGCGCAGCCAGGCGACGGCGTCGCCGTCGGCCTCGGCGGCGGTGAACGAGACGGCGGTGGCGATCACCGGGACGTCGCGCCGGTGGGCGACCTCGATGAGCTGCGCGGCCGCGGCGACCTCGGCGGAGAGGTCGGCGCCCAGCGGGAAGCCGGGCTCGGTGAAGCCGCGGGTGAGGTCGACGACCACCAGCGCGGGACGGGGTCCGCGGGGGACCGTGGCCCCGAAGCCTGCGCGGTCGTAGACGTCGTCGGTGGCGCGGCCGTGCAGGCCGTCAGCGTCGGGCATGGCGTCGCAGCTCCTCGATCAGCATCTTCTGTCCGCGCAGGCGGCCGAGCAGGTAGCCCTGGACCAGGCCCACGCCGAGGGCGCCCGCCAGCGCGGCCCAGCGCCCGGTGCCCGGGGGCAGGAGCATGGCGAGGCCGTCGAGGGCCTCCTCGCGAGCGGGACCGGGTGCCGACGAAGCGGATTCATGCGCACCCAGTGCAAGCGAGGACGCAGGGCTGGCACCGGAGGTGCCCGATCCCCCCTGCAGCTCGCCGGCGAGGTTGCGGGCGAACTGGTCGAGCAGGCGGCTGGAGACGGTGGTGATCGCGCCCTTGCCGAACTGGGCGATCTTGCCGCGCACCAGGAGGTCGGTGTGCAGGTCGAGGGTCGAGCCGCCGGGGGCCTCGAGCACCGACAGCACGACGTCGGCCTCCGCGTCGCCCGCGCCGTGGGCGTCGGACGCGCGGGCCGACAGGCGCAGGGTCCGCTGGTCGGGGGAGACGTCGGTGAAGCGCAGGGTGCCGGCGTAGGCGGCGCTGATCGGGCCGACCTTGACCTTCACGCGACCCGTGTACGCCTCGCCGTCGCGGCCCTCCAGCGTCGCGCCCGGCAGGCACCCGGCGACGCGCTCGACGTCGCCCAGCAGCGCGAACACCGCGTCCGGGTCGGCGGGCACGTCGAGCTTGTTCTCGAGGATCACGAGGCACTCTCCGATTCGATGGGTCGAGCTCCCCTATCGGCGTGCTCCCCTGACCGCTGCGTCTCCCGGCGCGAGCACGCCGTCGCGTGCACCGCATCGACGATGGTCTGGTAGCCGGTGCAGCGGCACAGGTTCGCCGACAGCCCCTCGCGGATCTCCTCGCGGGAGGCGTCCGGCTGCTCCGCCAGCACCCCCTCGGCCAGCATGAGGAAGCCGGGCGTGCAGAAGCCGCACTGCAGCCCGTGGTGGTCCGAGAACGCCTGCTGGAGGTCGGAGAGCTCGCCGTGGTCCGCGAGCGACTCCACCGTGCGCACCGACGACCCCTCCGCCTGCACGGCGAACACGAGGCACGCGCGCACCGGAGCGTCGTCGAGCAGCACGGTGCACGCCCCGCACACCCCGTGCTCGCAGCCGACGTGGGTGCCGGTGAGGAGCAGGTCGTGGCGCAGGACGTCGGCGAGCGTGCGCCGGGGTTCGACGACGACCTCGTGCTCCTCGTCGTTGACCGTCAGCGCCAGCAGGTGCGGATCGCTCACAGCTCGCCCTCCAGTGCGGCCAGCACCGTCCGGGGGTGGATCGGTGTGGTGTCGAGCTCGACGCCGGTGTGGCGCAGCGCGTCGTTGACGGCGTTGAGCACCGCGGCCGGCGCGCCGATCGTGCCGCCCTCGCCGGCGCCCTTCGCGCCGTTGGCGGTGAACGCGCACGGCGTCTCGAGGTGCTGGATCGAGACGTCGGGGATCTCCGTCGCCGTCGGCACGAGGTAGTCGATGAACGAGGCCGCCGACGGCTCGCCGTGGCCGTCGTAGGTGACCTCCTCGAACAGTGCGCCCGCGATGCCCTGCGCGATCCCGCCGCGGCACTGCCCGTCGACGACCTTCGGGTTGATCACGACCCCGCAGTCCTCCACGCAGACGTAGCGCAGGATCCGGATCTCCCCGGTGCCCGGGTCGGCCTCGACGACGACGGCGTGGGTGGCGTTGGAGAAGGTCCCGTCGCCGGGGACGTCGAAGCTGGCCGTCGCGGTGAGCGCGGGCTCGACGTCCTTGGGCAGCAGGTGCGAGCGCAGGTGGGCGACGTCGGCGATGTCCTCGAACGACAACCGGCGCGCCGGGTCGTCGAGCTGCACCACCCCGCCGTCCCCGTCCAGCGCGACGTTGTCCGGCCGGGTCTCCAGCAGGTGCGCGGCGATCCGGCACAGCAGCTCGCCGAGCCGCTCCGAGGCCAGCGCCACCGCGGAGCCGCCGATCGTCACCGAGCGCGAGGCGAACGTGCCCCAGCCGTAGGCGATGCGCTCGGTGTCGCCCTGGCGCAGCTTCACGCGCGCCACGTCGAGCCCGAGCCGGTCGGCGACGATCTGCGCGAACGTCGTCTCGTGCGACTGCCCGTGGTTCATCGTGCCGCTGGTGACGACCACCGAGCCGGTGGTGTCCATGCGGATCTCGGAGAGGTCGAACCCGGGGACGACGGTCATCTTGCGCTTCGCGAAGGCCTCGGACCCGTAGCCGGTGCGCTCGGAGAAGCAGCAGAAGCCGATCCCGAGGTGCCGGTCGCCGGCCTCCCGCGCCTCGTACCAGCCCTCGTCGCGGATCGTCGCCTCGGCGAGGTCGAGCGACTCGAGGTAGGTGCCGGGGTCGTAGGTGACGCCGTTGACGCCCGTGTACGGGAACTCCGTGATGACGTTGCGACGGCGGACATCGACCGGGTCCAGGCCCAGCTCGCGCGCCGCGCGCTCCATCACGCGCTCGATCGCCATGACGTACTGCGGGCGGCTCACCCCGCGGTACGGGGCCGTCGGGGCCTTGTTGCTGGTGATCGCCCGGCCCCGGACGCGGTACGCCGGCACCCGGTACACGCTGGGCATCTCCGCCGAGGCCATCAGCGGCTCGATGCCTGCGGTGAAGGGGTAGCAGGAGTAGGCGCCCATGTCGCAGACGACGTCGACGTCGAGCGCGGTGATCCGCCCGTCGGCGTCGAACGCCGCGCGCGTCCGGTAGCGCTGCTCGCGCGCCAGGAACCCGGCGGTCAGCGCCTCGCGCCGGTCCTCGATCCACTTCACGGGACGGTCGAGACGCTGCGCGGCGGCCGCGACGGCGATCTCCTCGCGTCCCACGACGCACTTCTGCCCGAACCCGCCGCCCATGTCCGGCACGGTCACGCGCACCGTCCGTTCTGCGATCCGCAGCGAGCGCGCGAGCATCGTGCGGACCTGGTGGGGCACCTGCGAGCAGGTCTGCACGAGCAGCTGGTCGTCCCGCGCGTCCCACGACGCGACGACCCCCCGCGTCTCCAGCGGCAGCGCGTTCTGCCGACCGCTGCGGGTGGTGACGTCGACCGTGAGGGCGGCGTCCGCGAACGCCTCATTTACCCCCGGGGTGTCGAACATCGAGACGTCGAGCAGCACGTTGTCGGGGGCCTCGTCGTGCACGGCGGGCGCATCGGGGGCGAGCGCCGTCTCCTCGGAGACGACGGCGTCGATCGCGTCGTAGGTGACGCGGGCGGCCTCGATGCCGTCCTCCACGGCGTAGGGATCGCGGGCGACGACGAGCGCCAGCGGCTCGCCGACGAAGCGCACCTTGCCGCGGGCGAGGATCGGCATCGCGGTGGGCGTGAACTCCTCGGCGGGCCGGTCGAGGACGGCGACGATGTCGCCGAGCGCCAGGTCCGCGGCGTCGTAGGCCGCGACGACGCCGTGGACCTCGCGGGTCGCGGTGAGGTCCAGCTCCGTGATCGCGGCGTGCGCGACCGTGGCGCGCACGAAGCCCGCGTGCAGCATCCCGGACAGCGCGATGTCGTCGATGAAGCGGCCGCGCCCGGTGAGCAGGCGCGGGTCCTCGTGCCGGGGGATCGAGGCGCCGACCCAGCGGCCGCGGCGGCCGTCGAAGCGGGGCTCGGTGGCGGGCCGTTCCCCGCGCTCGGGCTGGTCGGGATCGACGTCGGGCGGGACGCCGGGCAGGTCGGTCGTGGTCATCGGGGGCCTCCCGCGGCCTGGGCGCAGGCGTCGGCGACGAGCGTGCGGGTGAGCCGGCGGCGGTAGGCGGCGGTGACCTGCGGATCGTCGGGCGGGTCGATCGCGGCGGCCGCGGCGTCGGCGACCGCGGCGAACAGCTCCGGGCCCGGCGCGCCGCCGGCCGCGAGGACCGCCTCGGCCTCCGGCACCCGCACCGGGGCGGGCGCCACGCCGCCGAGGACGACGCGCCCGCCGCGGACCTGCTCGGCCGTCATGTCTCTGTCGAGGTCCAGCGCGACCGCCGCGTCGACGATCGCGAAGTCCCCGTGCCGGCGGGCGAACTCGCTGAGCGCGGCGTGCGGGGCGGGCCGGGTGAACCGCACCTCGACGACGACCTCGTCGGGCTCGACCGCCGTCGCGTAGAAGCCGTGGAAGAGCTCGTCGGCAGGGATCTCGCGCCGCCCCGACGGGCCCTCGGTGACGACGACCGCGTCGAGCAGCAGGGCGAGCAGGCACCACTCGGCGGTGGCGTCGCCGTGCACGAGGCTGCCGGCGACCGTGCCCCGGCTGCGGATCGGCAGGTGGCCGACCCAGCGCATGGCGCGCGCGAGCACGGCGAAGCCGTCCGGCAGCGTCGCGGTCTCCACGGCGTGGTGGGTGACGAGCGCGCCGAGGGTCAGGGTCCCCGCCTCCGCGTCGAGGGCGGTCATCGACGGCAGCCGGCGCAGCGGGCCGAGGTCGACCAGCGCCGACGGGCGGGCGAGGCGGAAGTTCATCATCGGCATGAGGCTCTGCCCGCCGGCGATGAGCTTCGGGTCCTCGCCCGCCGCGGCGAGGTCGGAGAGCAGCCCGACGGCGTCGGCGACGTCGTGTGCGCGGTGGTAGGTGAACGCGGCGGGCTTCACGTCGCGGGCCTCCTGTCCGGGTCTGGGCTGTGGGCTGTGGGCGCTGCCGAGTGTGGGCTCTCCGGGTGCGGGTGGCGTCCCGGCGAAGGGCACCATCGGCCGCTCTATCCGGCCGATGGTGCCCTTCGCGCGGAACGGGCGCGCTCAGGCGCGGGTGCGCTCCGCGTCCGTGGCGGGCTCGTCCGGCACGTCGGTCGTGATCCGGTCGAGCTCACGGCCCGCGGTCTCGGGCGCCGCCACCCACATGAAGATCACCGCGGCCACGACGAGCAGGCCGAGCAGCGTGAACGTCAGCGGCAGGCCGAGCACCGGCCAGAGCACGCTGCCGAACAGCAGCGGGGCGAAGCCGGTGATCGCCCGGCTCGAGGACGACGCCCAGCCGAAGCCCGAGGCGCGCAGCTCGGTCGGGTAGAGCTCGGAGACGTAGGCGTACATGACCGGGATGACGATCAGCGCGAACATCCCGAACGCGCCGATCGCGACGACGGCCAGCGTCGGCGTGCCGAGCAGCAGGGAGAACAGGACCAGGGTCGCCGAGGCCACGGGGCCGGCGATCGCGATGACGCGCTTGCGGCCGTAGCGGTCGACCACCAGCACCGAGATCGCGACACCGACGATGCCCAGCGCGTTCATCAAGGTCGTCGAGGCGAACGCGGCGATCTCGCCGAAGCCCTGCGCCCGCAGGATCGAGGGCATCCAGCTCAGCGCGGCGTAGTAGACGAGCATGACCGCGATGAACAGCGACCACGCGACCGCGGTGATCTTCGGGTTGAACGCCCAGACGCGGCGCAGCTGGTCGACCGCGGCGGCCCAGGCGCCGCCCCGCTTGTCCTCGGCGACGGCGGCCGGGATGACGTAGGGCTCGGGGGTGGTGCCGGTGCGGGCGACGAGGTCGTCGATCACGACACGCGCCTCCTCCTCGCGACCCATCCGCGAGAGGTAGAGCGGCGACTCCGGCACGCCGCGGCGGATCCAGAACAGCAGCAGGGCCGGCAGGATCATCAGCACGAGCATCCAGCGCCAGTTGCCGTCGACGGGGACGAGCAGCGTCGCCGAGACGCCGGCCAGGGTGGCGCCGATCGGCCACCAGCCGTCCATCGCCGAGAGCACGCGCCCGCGGCTCTTGCGCGGCGAGAACTCGCTGACGATCGCGTAGTCCACCGGGATACAGCCGCCGAGCCCGACGCCGGCGAGGAAGCGCAGCGCCAGGAACATCTCGATGTTCGGCGAGAGCGCCCCGAGCACCGAGAACAGCGCGAAGATCAGCAGCGTGATGCTGAAGGCCTTCTTGCGCCCGATGCGGTCGGCCACCGTGCCCCAGGCGACGGCGCCGACGGCCATGCCGATGAGGTTCGCCGTCGCGACGAGGCCCTTCTGGCCCGCCGTGAGCCCGAACTCGGTGCCGACGAGCGGGGTGAGGAACCCGTTGAGGGCGACGTCCCAGGCGTCGAACATGTAGCCGAGGCCGCCGATGAGGAAGATCTTCCCCTGGACTCCCCAGCGCCAGGGCAGGTCCTGGACGATCTGGTCTCCGGTGCGCATTGCGTTCGCTCCCGTCGCGGGTGGGTGGTTGATCGGTCCGCGCGTCAGCGGGCGAACTGGTAGTGGATGGACTCGGTGTCGGGGTCATGCAGCGGGCTGCCGTTCCACAGCCAGTCGTACGACAGGTCGGACTCGCCGTCGAAGCGGCGCAGCTTCTCGTCGCGCTCGCGCTGCTCCGGGCCGTCGGGCAGGTGGTAGAAGGCCATGTTCTGCAGCGAGGCGTCCTGCACCATCCCGGCGTGCTTGGCGCGCCGGTCGACGTAGCGCACGAGCGCGGCGTCGATGCCGTCGCGGGTCACCCGGCCCAGCTCCTCGGCCAGCACGGCGGCGTCCTCCATCGACTGGGACGCGCCCTGGGCCTGGTAGGGGAGCATGGCGTGGCAGGCGTCCCCGAGCAGCGCCACGCGGCCGTCGACCCACACCGGGTCGCGGCGCCGCCGGTACATCGCCCACACGGAGACGTCCTCGGGCTTGGCCTTCGAGAGCATCGCCGGGACGCGGTCGTCCCAGTCGGCGAAGTCCGCCGCGAGCTGCTCGGGGGTGGCCGGGCCGCTCCAGTCGCGCTCGATGGTGTCGGTGCACGGCACGATCGCGACGACGTTGAGGTACTGCCCGCCGCGGATGATGTAGTGCACGAGGTGCTTGTCGGGCCCGTACCAGATCGTCGAGTGGTAGCGGTCGACGAGGAAGCGGGTGGCCGGGTCCGCGGCGATCAGGTCGCCGGGGATGAGGGCGCGGTAGGCCATCTCGCCGGAGAACACGAGCGAGTCCTCGAACCCGGCGAGGTCGCGCACCGCCGAGCGGATGCCGTCGGCGCCGACGAGCACGTCGCCGGCGAAGCGGCGGCCGTCCTCGGCGACCGCGACCGGCCGCGCCGGGTCGGTGCGGTCCAGCTCGACGACCTTCGCGCCGGTGGCGAGGACGACCGTCGGGCCCGGGAGCTCGGGGTCGGCGCAGGCGTCGAGCAGCACGCGGTGCAGGTCGGCGCGGTGGTAGTGCCAGTACGGGGCGCCGTACTGGTCGATGACCCGCTGGCCCAGGGGCAGCTGGGCGATGATGCTGCCGTCCGCCCAGCGCCGGCGGACCTGGTCCTCGGGCTGGGTCCGGATCGCCTCGAGCTGGGGGCGCAGCCCCAGCCCGATCAGGATGCGGCTCGCGTTGGGCGCGGTCTGGATGCCGGCGCCGATCTCGCCCAGCTCCGGCGCGGCCTCCACGACCGTGACCCGCAGGCCGCGCTGGCGCAGGGACAGCGCCGCGCAGAGCCCGCCCAGACCTCCGCCGACGATGGTGACCTCGAACGATTGGCTCGCCATCTGGCCGCCTCCCGGTGTCGCACTTCACGTTCGCTCGGGTTCAATCCGAGCACGTACTATCCGAGGACGCAATACCTGGGCGCATCTCGAAACGAACCCGTCACGGATTCAGGGGCCGGCGGGAGGAGCCGGTTCCGCCCTGGGAACCCGGGGTGTTGCTCTGCGCGGACCCCTCAGAGCGCGTCGCGCTCGGCGACGCGCTCCCACTGCTGCCCGAGGTCGTTGAGCAGCGACGCGATCTGCGGGCGCTGCTCGGGAGGGCAGCCGTCGAGCAGCGCCTCGTCGAGGGCGCGGGCGCGGCGGTTGGTCTCGGCGAGGGCCGCGGCGCCGTCCTCGGTGAGCGTCAGCACCTTCGCCCGCGCGTCGTGCGGCGCGGCGGTGCGCGTGATGAGCCCGCGGCGCTCCATGCGGCGGCAGACGTCGGCCATGGTCGAGGTGTCGAGGGCGACCGCGCCGGCCAGGGCGGTCTGGTCGGCGTCGGGGTGGGCCCGGATCGCCGAGAGCACGGCGAACTGCGGGCCGGTGAGCACGGCGTCGACGTGACGGTTCCAGGCCGCGAGATAGGCCTGGTAGAGGCGCCGCGCGCCGTACCCGGGGGCCGCCACGAGGTCCGGGGGCGGGCTCATCCGCACCCGGCCCCGGGCTCCGCCCTGGCCGCCGTTCGCGCTCGCCGACCTGGTCACGGCCCACCTCGTCATCCGGCTCTGGGCGACGGTCCCCCTGGCCCCGTCCGCCGCACCCGCCCCAGATAGTACGTGCCCGGAACGGATGGAGCCCGTCCGGCGGCCACCACCTCTCGCATCCCGGGACGTCGGCTACCGCCCGGCGGTCATCGCGTTCGTCGCGAACGCCGGGTCGCGACCCAGCCACGCGATCAACCGGACGGTCGGCGCGGCGTCGCCGGCGACCGCGACGGGCGGCCCGAACGGGATCGGCCCGCCGCGGGGCTCGGCCGGCAGCACCTGGCGCGCGGTGTCCTCGATCGCCGCGGCGAGGCCGTCGTCGAGCCCTGCGGTGCGGCCGGTGGCCGCCGCGAGGTCCCAGGAGTGGACGGTGAGCTCCTGGACGTAGCCGAACCCGACGAACCGACCCGGCATCGTGCCCCAGGGGACGGTGAGGACGCGGTCGAGCACCGCGGCGTCGGAGCCGTGGAGGCCCCACGACGCGTCGACGTCGGCGCGCGCTGCGGTCAGCTCGGCCAGGTGGCGGCCCGCGGCGACCTCGGGCATGGAGTCGACCTCGGAGAACAGGCCCCCGGCGCCGACGTGGGCGATGCGGCGGTGCACGCCGACGAGGTGGTCGAGCAGGGTGCGGACGTCCCAGTCGTCGCACGGGGTGGGGCGGTCGAGGGCATCGGGCGCGGTGCCGGCGACCAGGTCGCCGACCTGGTCGAGGGCGCGGGTCAGCAGGGGGCGGGGGTCGGGAGCGGTCATGTCGATCTCCTTCTCGGGGTTCGTCGTCAGCTGGCCACGCGCAGGAGCAGCGCGGTCCACGTGCGGTAGGGGCGGAGGCGCTCGATCAGGTCGTCGAGCGGGTCGTCGGGGTGGCGGTCGTGGATCCGGGCGAGGACGGCCCGGCAGCGGGGCTCGTCGGGGAACTCGTCGACGACGCCGCACGCGCGCAGCCAGATCCCCGAGGCCCAGAACTCGCCGATCCCGCGCAGCCGGCGCAGCGCCGCGCGGGCGCCGTCCGGGCCCAGGGCGCGCAGCCGCGCGACCTCGAGGTCGCCGGCCCGCGCGGCGTCGGCGATCCCGTGCAGGCGGTGCACCTTCTCCTGCGGCAGCCCCGGGAACTCCTGCAGCGCGCGCAGGGCCTCGGGCCGGGGGAACGCGTCGACCTCGGCGCCGGCGACGGAGAGCACCTCGCCGTGCGCGACCGAGAGCCGGCGGAAGATCCTGCCGGCCTGGCGCCTGCTCATCCGCGCCGAGATCACGCCCCACGCCGCGGCCTCGTAGGGCGCGCCGAAGAGCGTCGGCCGCAGGCCGCGGTGCTCGTCCATCAGCGCGCCGACGGCCGGGACGCGCCGGCCGACCTCGGGGTAGTCGCGGGCGTCGTGGTCCAGCGAGAGCAGGCGCGCGATCTGGGCGAGCGCGACCTCCTCCGCGCCGTGCGCGCCGGCGATCTCGACGTGCACCTCGGCGTCGGGCCCGGCTTGTGTCAGGGCGAAGGCCACGGGCCGCTGGTCGCCGTCGAGCGGGGCGGTGAGGCGCAGGGGCTCTCCGGGTCCCGGCGTGTGCCGCGTGATCGGGTCCCAGCGGCCGACGAAGTCGCGGGTGCGCTCGAGGTCGAACGGGCCGAGCGGCCGGAGGGTGTGCGCGGCGGCGGCGGCGACGGGGGCGGGGGTGGTGGCGGCGGTCATGAGGAGCATGCTGCTCGCCGATACACGCCACCTGCTGTCTTGTTTCTCGGGCATTCTCGACGACGTGCGCTCGGACCGTCTGCTCGCGACGCTGCTGCTCCTTCAGAGCCACGGACGCCTGCCCGCGCCCGAGATCGCCCGGCGCCTGGAGGTGTCGAGGCGCACGGTGTCCCGCGACGTCGAGGCGCTCTCGGCGGCGGGGGTGCCCGTGTACTGCGAGCGCGGACGGAACGGGGGCGTCGCCCTGCTCGCGGGCTACCGCACCGACGTCACCGGCATGACCGACGAGGAGCTGCGCGCCCTGGTGGCGCTCGGGTCGTCGGCCGACGGGGGCGCGCTCGGGTCGTCGCTGGCCTCGGCGTCGCGCAAGCTGCTGGCCGCGCTGCCCGACGCCCGGCGCGAGGGGGTCGACCGCGCACGGCGGCGCCTGCTCGTCGAGCACCAGGGGTGGCGGCGCGCGCCCGAGGAACTGCCCGCCCTGCCGGCGCTGGACGCCGCACTCGTCGCCGACGAGCGGGTGCGGCTGCAGTACGCGACGGGCGACGCCGCGCACGCCACGTGGCGCACCGTCGACCCCTACGGCCTGGTCAGCAAGGCCGGCACCTGGTACCTCGTCGCGGCCCACCGCGGCCGGCCGAAGATGTACCGCGTCAGCCGGGTGCGGGCCGTGGCCGCCACCGGGACGCCCGCGCGGCGTCCTGACGGGCGCGACCTCGCCGAGGTGTGGACCGAGCTCCGTGAGCGCCTCGAGACACCGACCGCCGAGGTCGAGGTCCGGCTCCTCGTCGACCCGGCGTGGGCGCCGACCCTGCGCCGCGTCCACCTGGCCGTGCTCGCCGGTCCGTGGCGCACCGAGGGCGTCGCCCCCGACGGGCGGGAGATCCTCGTGGCACCGTTCCGGTCGCTCATCGGGGCCCGGGCCGGCCTCCTGGGCTACGGCGAGGCGGTCGAGGTGCTCGAGCCGGCGGCGCTGCGCGAGGAGATGGCCGATGCCGCGGCGCGGGTGGTGGCGATGTACACGGCTCGGAGCGGAGCGGGGCTCGACCTGTGATCCCGTGGGCAACTCTGCCGGAGTCGTCCGTGCCGAATGTCCTGGGCGCCGATTAGGGTCACGCGCCATGACGACGGTGTTGGTGACCGGTGGCGGCGAGCGACTGGCAGAGGTGGCGAAGGCCATCGAGGAGGCCGGGGCGGAGACCACGGTGGTCGACACCCTGGACCGCCTGGGCGAGGCGGTCCGCGGGAAGACGTTCGACGGGTACGTGCAGCTGCCGGTGGCGATGACCCCGCGGCACGGCGGCAGCCTCGTCTCCCGCGTCGAGCAGTTCCTCTCCGAGGGCCTGCTCAGCCGCTTCCGGGCCGCCGAGACGGTGCTGCCGTCGCTGTCCGAGTCGGCGAACGTCCTGCTCGTGGGTGGTCAGACCAACGTCGACTCCGACGCGCCCGACGACCAGGAGGCGCGCACCGCCCTGATGCGGGTGCTCGCCCACGCCCTGCGCGCCGAGCGCGCCCCGAGCCACCTGCGGGTGCGCACGGCCGGGCCCGAGTGGTCCGCGACGGACATCGCCACCAAGATCCTCAGTGAGGGCGGGAGCGAGTCGGACGCCGACCAGGCCGGCGAGCGCCAGGCCATCGGCAAGGCCTACGCCGATTGGCGCGCCGAGGTCCTCGGGCTCGTGCGGGTCGAGTTCTGACCTCGCGGCTCTGATCTCCGGGCCGGGCCGTCGGTGACCCGGAGCCCGGGCGCCTACGGCAGCGCCGAGCCCTGGCGGTACTCCTCCCAGGGGATCGTCCAGTCGGCGATGTCCCCGTCGCGCGTCGTCAGCGGGCGGCTCGAGCCGACGATCTCCACCGGGTCGCCCATCTGCACCCAGTTGTAGAAGAACTCGCCATTGGCCGGGGACAGGTTGACGCAGCCGTGCGAGACGTTGCGACGACCCTGCGCGCTGACCGAGTCCGGGTTGACGTGCACGAACTCGCCGTTGTTCGAGATGCGGACGGCCAGCGGCAGGTTCTGGTCGTAGAACCCGGGCTGGCCCTCGCCCGGGCCGCCCCACGTGTCCGAGCGCATCCGCTTGACCTCGTGCTTCTCGAACGCGACGTGGACGCCGTACTGCGTCGGGTAGATGTCGCGGCCGTAGGACGCCGGCAGGCTCCGCAGCTCCTGCCCGTCCTGGTAGAGCACGAGGGTGTGGGCGTTCACGTCGCCACGGGCGCGCTGGTCGCGGCCGACGGTGAAGGAGAACGAGCGGTCCTCGGCGCCGTAGAGGCCCTCGCCGCCGTCGACGCCGAACAGGCGCGCCTCGACGGTGACCTGCGTGCCGGGGCGCCAGTACTCCTTCGGGCGCCAGTTGAGCTGCTCGTCGGACATCCACCGGAAGGAGCCCTCGGTCGGCACCGAGGTGGCGACCGAGACGCGCCGCTCGACCGCCGCCCGGTCGGTGACCGGCGCGTCGAAGGTGATCGAGATCGGCATGGCGACGCCGACGGTCTGGCCGTCGGTGGGTCGGATGCTCGCGATCTCCAGGGTCTGCTCGGGGTCGACCGTGCGGAAGGTCTGGTCGAGCGGGGCGCCGGGGCCGCCGCGCTCGTCGACGCCGACCGCCTGCACCCGGTACTCGGTGCCGTAGGCCAGCGTCGCGCTGGTCCAGCGCGTGCCGGTCGGGTCGAGCGTGCCGGTGAGGGCGGGCGCGCCGGCAGGCGTGACCGTGACCGAGGTCAGCCGCCCGCCCGCCGCGGACACGACGAGGGGCTCGGCGGGCGCGACGTCCACCGCGCCCGGCGCCACCGAGGCGGCCAGCGCGACCGGGGGCACGGGCGGGGGCGGGGGCGACGTCACCCCGGCGCAGCCACCCAGGAGGGCGACCAACGCCAACAGGACCACGATCGGTCCCGTCGACGCCCGATCGAGCCCACGTCCCCGCGCTCCACGAGCGCGCTCTGTCCTCGCCACACCGCCCCCAAATCCCGTTCCGGGGAGATTCTCCCCGGACATCCTCATCCGAGCGAGACGTCGCGGACGCTCCGCGGGTTGCGTGTCGCGGGTGTCGAATCGGTCTCGGTCGGGCCGCGCGGCGCGGCGTCACTGTGCGTCGGATCGGACAGACCGGACACGGCGCCGAACGGGTGAGGCTGATGCTCTGGTCTCAGGGCTGTCTCAGGCCGTGCGGTCACACTGTCCGGCATGCGCATCCTCGTCGCGGACGACGACCGGGCCGTGCGGGACTCCCTGCGCCGCTCGCTCGCCTTCAACGGCTACCAGGTCGAGCTCGCGTCGGACGGGCAGCAGGCGCTGGACGCCATGTCCGGCGAGACGGGCCAGCGCCCCGACGCCCTCGTGCTCGACGTGATGATGCCGCGGGTCGACGGCCTCGAGGTGTGCCGGCGGCTGCGCAACGCCGGCGACGACATCCCCGTGCTGGTGCTCACCGCGCGCGAGGCGGTCTCCGACCGCGTGGCCGGCCTCGACGCCGGCGCCGACGACTACCTCGCCAAGCCTTTCGCGCTCGAGGAGCTCCTCGCCCGGCTGCGGGCGCTGCTGCGCCGCCGGGTGCCCGACGAGCCGGGCACCCCCGACCCCGAGCCCCTGCGCTTCGCCGACCTCTCGCTCGACCCCGTGACCCGCGAGGTGCGCCGCGGCGAGCGCCCGATCAGCCTCACGCGCACCGAGTTCTCGCTGCTCGAGCTGTTCATGGCCAACCCGCGCCGCGTGCTGACCCGCAGCCGCATCCTCGAGGACGTCTGGGGCTACGACTTCCCGACCACCGGCAACGCCCTCGAGGTCTACGTCGGCTACCTGCGCCGCAAGACCGAGGCGGAGGCCGAGCCCCGCCTCATCCACACCGTCCGCGGCGTCGGCTACGTGCTGCGCGAGACACCGCCCTGACCCGTGAGCGACGTTCCCGGCTATGGCCGGGAACTTCGCTCACGTCAGCTGCGGGGGATCCAGAAGCGCAGGAGTGCGCCGCCCTCCGGGGCGCGGCCGGCGGAGACGCCGCCGTGGTGGCGCTCGGCGACCTGGGCGACGATCGAGAGCCCGAGCCCCGAGCCGCTCATCGTGCGGGCGTCCAGCGAGCGGTAGAAGCGCTCGAAGACCAGGTCGAGCTCCTCGTCGGCGATCCCGGGGCCCGCGTCGGCCACCTCGAGCACCGCGGTGCCGGGACGTTCCGGGGCGACGCCGGCGCGCAGCGTCACCCGCACGCGGCCGCCCGGCGGGCTCCACTTGGCGGCGTTGTCGAGCAGGTTGAGGGCCGCGCGCTCGAGGGCGTTGGCGTCCCCGGTGACCTCGCACGACGCGAGGTCGACGTCGAAGGTCACGTTCTCGGCCACCCCGCGGCGCCGGGCACGGTCGAGCGCGCGCTCCACGACGTCCGCGAGGTCGAGGGGCTCGGCGGCCACTTCGGGCGGGTCGTCACGGGCGAGCTCGACGACGTCGCCGATGAGGTTGGCGAGCTCGTCGACCTGCGCGCGCAGGTCGGCCTGCAGCTCGGCGCGGTCCTGGTCGGAGAGCCGGGGTGCGTCGGGGCGTTGCGACGCCTGCTCGGACGCCATGAGCAGCTCGAGGTTCGTCCGCAGCGAGGTCAGCGGCGTGCGCAGCTCGTGCCCGGCGTCGGCCACGAGCCGGCGTTGTCGGTCGATGGACGACGAGAGCGCCGCGAGCATCGCGTTGAAACTGCTGGTCAGGCGGGCGATCTCGTCGCCGCCGGAGACGGGGATCGGGCGCAGGTCGCCGGTGCGGGCGACGCGCTCGGTCGCCGAGATCAGCCGCTCGACGGGCCGGAGCCCGGCGCGGGCGATGGCCACGCCGGTCAGGGCGGCGAGCAGGACGCCCGAGGCGCCGGCGACGAGCAGCACCACCGCGAGCTTCGACAGCGTCCGCCGCGTCGGGTCGAGCTCCTGGGCCAGCACGAGCGCGCGGTCCTCGCCCGCGTAGACGGCGACGACCCGGTAGACCTCGCCGTCGATCACCCCGGTGCGCACCGACGTCGGCGGGCTCTGGCGGGCCGCGGACACCTCGGCGGCGCCGAGGGGCGGGCTGCTGCCCCGCAGGGTCACGAACTCGCCGCCGGCGGTCACGATCGCCACCCGCACCTCGCCGGCGGCGAGCGCGTCGGACGAGACCCGCAGCAGCAGCGAGGGGTCGGCGAGGTCGCCGGACGCCGCGACCGTCGCGCGCTGCACCAGGCTCTCGTCGAGCTGGTCGTAGAGCGCGCGCTGCGCGGTGAAGAAGACCGCGGCGGCGATCAGCGCGACGAGCAGCCCGCCGCCGACCGAGACGAGGATGCCCACCCGCCGTCGCAGCGGGATGCCCTGCAGGACGTGGCGGATGAGGCCGGGCGGGGCCTCCTCCTCGTCGTCGCGCCGCTCATCGGACGAACCGGTGGGTGCCAGGGTCCCGTCGGGCGACGTGTGGGCCGGGTCCTCGAGGGTCGTCCGGCCACCGCTCGTCGGGCCGGCTCCGAGACGCTCCACCCCACCAGCTTCCCCCATGCGGTCGACGGCGCCCGTGTGGGCGAAGCACGGGGTCGGTGCGAGAGGCTGGGGGGATGAGCGAGAACGACGCCGCGTCCGCCGCCCCGGACGGGTCCGGCCCGTCGGGATCCGACGTGCCGCCCGGACCGACGTCCACCGCTCCCACGGGTCCCTCGTCGACGCCGTCGTCCGCCGCCACGGGTCCGACGGCCACGGGTCCGGACGGCGCCGACGGCCCGGCCGGCCGCCCGGCCGGGCCCGGCGGCGTGCGCTGGGCCGAGGGCACGGGCCGCGAGTACGACACCCAGCCCGGGACGCAGGCCACCGGCGGTGCCTCGCCCTACAGCGCGCCGACCCAGGTCACCCAGCAGCCCCAGGGCCCCGGGAACCCCTCCGGCGCGGCCGGCGCGACGGCCTTCGGTCCGATGCCGTCCTACCCCGCGACCGCGCCGCAGAGCCGCGAGGCGCCCGTCGGCACCTACGACGGTCCCGGTGGCTACGGCGGTCAGGGGGGCGGACAGGGCGGCGGACCGGGGGGCTACGGCGGTCCCGCGCAGGGCCCGCCGACCGACCACGGTGGCTACGGCTGGGGCGCCACGGGCGCCGGGCCCGCCACCCCGCCCGGTGGCCACCCCCGCGACCCGGGCGGCGGCTGGGGCGGCGGGGGAGCCCCCGGGGGCGGCGGACCGACCCCGCCGCGGCGTCGGCTCGGGACACTCGCGCTGGTCGCCCTGGCGCTGGTCGCGGGTCTCATCGGCGGCGCCCTGTCGGCGGTGGCCATCGGCGGGATCGGTGGGTCGTCGAGCTCCTCGCAGGGCACCGCGCTCGACGAGCCCGTGCCGAACGAGGGACCCACCGACGCGGAGCCGGGGTCGATCGAGGCGGTGGCGGCGAACGTGCTGCCCAGCGCCGTGCAGATCCGCGGAGCGGCCGGCGAGGGCTCGGGGGTCGTGCTCTCGGCCGACGGCCTGATCATGACCAACAACCACGTCCTGCAGGCCGGCCAGGGCGGCGGGCTGGAGGCGATCTTCTCCGACGGCCGCGCCGCGCCCGTCCAGATCGTCGGCACCGCCCCGGCGGCGGACATCGCGGTGGTGCGGGCCAGCGGCGTCACCAACCTGCGGCCCGCGAGCCTCGGCAACTCCGACGAGCTCGCGCAGGGCCAGACCGTCATCGCGGTCGGCTCGCCGCTGGGGCTCTCCGGCACGGTGACCACCGGCATCATCAGCGCGCTCCAGCGCCCCGTGCAGGCCGGCGGCTCCGGCTCGGGCCAGAGCAGCGTCCTCGACGCGATCCAGACCGACGCGGCGATCAACCCCGGCAACTCCGGCGGGCCACTCGTCGACGACCAGGGCCGCGTGATCGGCGTCAACACCGCGATCGCCAGCGTCACGGGCGGCACGGGCCAGGAGGGTGGCTCGATCGGCCTCGGGTTCGCGATCCCGATCAACCAGGCGCGCCGCCTGGCCACCGAGCTCGTCGACACCGGCCAGGCCACCCAGGCCGTCATCGGTGTCGGGGTGGCCGACGCCCAGCCGCGCGGCGCCGCGATGGCCGACGTGCAGCCGGGATCGCCCGCCCAGACGGCGGGCATCGTCGCCGGTGACGTCGTCGTCGGCGTGGACAACCGCGTGATCGAGGACGCCAACGCGTTCGTCGCGGCCATCCAGTCGCGGCCGCCGGGGCAGACCGTCACCCTCGCCCTGCAGACGCCCGGCGGTGCCCCGCGGCAGGTCACCGTCACGCTCGGGAGCCGGGTGATCGGCGGGCGCTGAGGTCCGCCGGGGCCCGCCCCGACGTCAGGCGGGGACGAGCTCCACGAAGCACCGCTCGCCCTCGGCGCGCGCGACGACCACGAGGCCGGCCTCGGCCGCCACGTCGTCCACCGCGAGCGGGCCCAGCACGGCCCAGGGGAACCAGGGGCCGCCGTCGACGAAGGGGTCGAGGACGGTCAGCGGGTCCGTCGAGGTGTCCGCGGTCCCGGTGGTCTCGAGGTAGGCCGTGCCGCACCAGAGGGCGGCACCGGCCTCGAGCTCGAGCAGCACGCTGCCGCCGTCGGCGAGCAGGGCGCGGCACCGGCGCAGCAGCGTGACCGGGTCCCCGCCGATGCCGATGTTGCCGTCGGCGAGCACGACGTGCTGCCAGCGGCCCTCGCCCGGCAGGCGCTCGAACGCGTCGCGGTGCAGCACCGCGGCGCCGCGCTCGAGGCAGCGCTGGATGGCCTGCACGGACACGTCGACGCCCAGGGCCGGCACGCCGCGGTCCGCGAGCGCCACGACCAGGCGGCCGGGGCCGCAGCCGAGGTCGAGCGTCGGACCGGTACACCGCCCGAGCAGCCAGGCGTCGTCGTCGTCGGCGTCGTCGTGCCAGCGCTGGACGGCGAGCGGCAGCACGACCCCGTCGCCACGCACCAGGCGCTGGCAGTGGCCCGCGAGGGCGGCGTCGAACACCGAGCCCGCGTCGGCCGGGCGCGCCTGGAGGAACAGGGCGGCCTCGTCGGGGGCGGACGTCACGCGGGTCATCGTGGGAGGCCTCCGGAAAGGGGGAGCAGGTCCGAGACCGCACGGGCGAAGCGGCCGGAGGGGACGAGGTCGGCGACGGCGACGGCGTCGTCGGGGGTGTCGACGTCCGAGAGCGGCGGCAGCTCGAGCACCCGGGCGGGTGAGAGCCCCGGGTGGCCCGCGCGCAGCGCCGAGAGGGTGGCCACGCCGGTGTCGTCCCGCGAGGTGGGGACGTCGGCGATGTGCCGGGCCCGGCGCGGTTCGGCGAGGGCCAGGGCCCACCACCCGCCGTCGAGGGCGAGGCCCAGGGCGGCGTCCGCGTCGGCGGTGACGAGATCGAGCGCGTCGGCGAGCAGCGCGGCGTCCACCTGGGGGGTGTCCATCCCGATCTGCACGCTCACCGCGGCGGGGAACAGGTCGGCGACGTCGGCGTGCGCCGCGGTGATCCGCTCGCCCAGGGTGTCGCCACGTTGGGGGACGACGACGGTGCCGGCCAGCGCGTCGACCAGCTCGGCCCGGCGCTCCGCCCGGGCGATATCGCCCTCGAGGGCCACGACGACGCGGGCGTCGGGCACCGAGCGGGCGGCGTCGAGGGTGTCGAGCAGGGCCGCGGCGGCGATGCCGGCCGCTCCGGCTGGGGTCGCCGCGGGGATGAGACGGGTCTTCGCCCGGCCGGCCACGGGGGCCTTCGCGAGGACGAGGACGACCCTCGTCACCGGCGCAGTGGTCCGCATGGTGGGCGCGTTCGTGCGCGGGCTCGTGATCGGTTCGACCGACCCGCTCATCGGGTGGTGCTCCGGCCGTCGATGCGCCCGGCGGTCGCCGGACGGGTACGAGCGACCGCACGGGCCATGTCCCGCACCGCCCGCACGGTGCCGCGCACGGAGCCGGAGACCTTCGACCGCCCGCCCGCCCGCGGCCGGTAGGCGATGTCGACCTCGCGGATGCGCCAGCGGGCGGCGCCGGCGCGGATGAGCAGCTCGAGGGGGTAGCCGAAGGCGCGGTCGGTGATCCCGAGGTCGAGCAGGGCCTGCCGGCGGGCGACGCGGATCGGGGCGATGTCGCGCACACCCACCCCGCGGGCCCGCATGAGGCCGGAGAGCACGAGGTTCCCGGCCCGCGCGTGCCACGGCCAGACCCCGCGCGACGAGGGGACGCGGCGGCCGACGACGAGGTCGGCGTCGGTGTCGAGCAGCAGGCGCACCATGGCCGGGAGCTCGGCCGGGTCGAGGGAGCCGTCGGCGTCGATCACGGCGACCACGTCGGTGCGCGTCGCCTCCAGGCCGGTGTGCACCGCCGCGCCGTAGCCCTTGCGGGCCTCCCGGACGACGAGGGCGCCGAGGCGCTCCGCGAGCTCGGGGGTGCCGTCGGTCGAGCCGTTGTCGCAGACGACCGCGTCGAACCCCTCCGGCAGGGCGGCGAGGACCCCCGGCAGCGCTTCGACCTCGTCGAGACAGGGCAGCACCACGTCCACGCGACCATCCACCCGGTCACGCTATGAGGTCGCCGGTGAGCCCGCCGTTCGGGGTCCGGTCGCTCACGACCGATCGGGAGCACACCGTCCGCCCCCGGACGGGTGACCAGGGACGTCCGTGCGGCCCTCCTCACCGGGGGGTCACGGCGCGTCCGTACTGTCCGCCGGTGATGACGACCGTGTTGCGGGACCGCCCCGGCGCTGCCGACGAGCCCTCGTCCACGCCCCGCCGCCCCTTCCGCCTGCGCGGCGACCTCCTGGCCGTCGCCGTGGCATCGCTGCTGGTCACGGCGTCGGCGCTCGTGGGCTGGGCCCTGGTCGACGCCGGCGTGCCCGTGCTCGTCGGGTGGCCCCCGCTGCTGGCGCAATGGCTGCCGCACGTCGGTCCGGGCACCGTCCCGGCGGTCCTGGTGGCCCTCGTCGTCGCGCTCGGCGGTCCCGCCGTCGCCCGGTCGTGCCGCTGGGGCCCGCTCCTCGCCGTGGCCTACGTCGCGTCACTGGCGTGGACCTTCGCCCTCGCGACGATCGACGGGTGGTTCGTCGGGGTCGCCGAACGGCTGGCGACGCCCACCGAGTACCTCGCGGAGATCCCCCGCACCCCGGACATCGCGGTCTTCCTGCAGACGTTCGCCGAGCGGATCGCGGGGCAGACCCCGGACACCCTGGTGACGCACGCGTCGGGCCACCCGCCCGCCGCGACGATCTTCTACGTCCTGCTCGACCGCGCGGGCTTCCCCGGCGGCGAGTACGCCGGCGCCGTCACGGCGGCGATCGGGGCGTCCGCGGTGGTCGCGGTGGCGATCACCCTCGCCGCGCTCGGCGACCGCGACCTCGCCCGCACCTACCTGCCCTTCGGCGTTCTGTTCCCGGGCGCGGTCTGGGTCGGCGTCTCGGCGGACGGGATGTTCGCGGCGATCCTGGCCTGGGGCGTCGCGCTGCTCGCGCTCGGCGCGGTGCGCCGCGGGCTCGGGGGGCACGCGCTGTGCCTGCTCGCGGGCGTCGTCCTCGGGCTCTCGCTCTTCTTCTCCTACGGGCTCGTGCTCGCCGGGCTCCTGCCCGTCGCCGTCGCGCTGCTGAGCCGCCGGATCCTCCCGTTGGTCACCGGCGGGATCGGCGCCGCAGCCGTGGTCGCCGCCTTCGCCGCCGCCGGTTTCTGGTGGTACGAGGGCTACGAGCAGGTGACGGTCCGGTACTACCAGGAGGGCGAGTACGGCCTCCTGCGCCCGTACGAGTACTGGGTGTGGGGCAACCTCGCCGCGCTGCTGCTGGTGCTCGGCCCGGCCGTCGTCGCGGGCCTGCGGCGCGCGGCCTGGCGCCCGCGCGCCGTGCCGCACGCCCTGCTGGCCCTCGCCGCGGCGGGGCTGATCGCCATCGCCGTCGCCGACCTGTCGGGGCTCTCGAAGTCCGAGGTCGAGCGGATCTGGCTGCCCTTCGCGGTCTGGGTCGTGCCCCTCGCCGCCCTGCTCCCGCGCCCGTCGGCGCGCTGGTGGCTGCTCGCCCAGGCCACCCTGGCGCTCGCGATCAACCACCTGTTGCTGACGGTCTGGTAGCTCGCCGGGTCCTTGCAGCGAACGCGCTGTTCGCTGCTTCTATGCGCGCGAAGTCCCCGTTCGCGCGCCCGGTGGTCAGCCGACGGCGTCGCGCAGCGGGTCCGTCGCGAAGGCGGCGATCCCGTCGGCGAAGCGGGTGCCCGCGCGGTAGCCCAGCAGCTCGGCGGCGCGGGCCGGGTCGGCGGTGACGTGGCGGACGTCGCCGGGCCGTGCGCCGCCGACCACCTGCGGCGCCGGCCCGTCCATGGCGGCGGCGAGCGTCGTCGCCAGGTCGCCGATGGTGCGCACCTCGCCCGAGCACACGTTGAGCGGGACGCAGCGTCCCTCCTCGGCGGGGGTCTCCAACGCGGCGAGGTTGGCCTCGGCCACGTCCCCGACGTGCACGAAGTCCCGGCGCTGGCGGCCGTCCTCCATCACGCGTGGTGCCTCGCCGCGCTCGAGGGACGACCGGAAGATCGACGCGACGCCCGCGTAGGGCGTGTTCTGCGGCATCCGCGGGCCGTAGACGTTGTGGTAGCGCATCGCCCAGACGCGCCCACCGGTGGCGCGCGCCCATGCGACGGCGAGGTGCTCCTGGGCGAGCTTCGTGGCGGCGTAGGTGCTGCGGGGTTCGAGCGGGGCGTCCTCGGGGATCAGCTCGCCGCCGAGGTCGCGGCCGCAGTGCGGGCACGGGAGGTCGTAGCGCCCCGCGTCGACGTCGGCCTGGGTGCGCGCGGGGGCCGGGACGATGCCGTGCTCGGGGCAGGAGTAGCGGCCCTCGCCGTAGACGACCATCGAGCTCGCCATCACCAGGTCGCGGTGCCCGGACCGGAACATGGCCGCGAGCAGGACGGACGTGGCGACGTCGTTGTTCTCGGTGAAGTCCGGGCCGTCGTTGGGGTCGACGCCGTGGCCGACCATCGCGGCCTGGTGGCACACGGTGTCGACCTGGGGGAGCAGCCGGTCGAGCAGCCCCGCGTCGCGGACGTCGCCGTGCACGACCTCGTGGCGGTCGAGCCAGGCGGGCGCCTTGCCCGCCGCGTGCGCCTGGGGGAGCAGGGCGTCGAGCAGCACCGGGGTGTGACCCCGCTCGACCAGCAGATCGGCGATGTGGGAGCCGATGAACCCGGCACCGCCCGTCAGGAGTACGCGCACCCCGGAAACGCTAACGACCACCCGGCGGGACCGGATCCACCCCTACTACGTTGGGCGCCATGGAGAACCAGCCGCTGCACGGCGGCACGGAGGAGTTGCTGGGGCGAGCCCTCGTCGTCGTCGTCGACGACCGGGTCAGCCGGGGGGAGAGCTCGGACTCGATCGGTCCGCTGGTCACCGAGCTGCTCGGTGAGGCCGGGCTCGTCGTGGACGGGACGATCGTGGTGCCCGGGGAGTCGGTCGCCATCCGCAATGCGCTCAACACCGCGGTGATCGGCGGGGTCGACCTCGTCGTCACCGTCGGCGGCACCGGGGTGTCGCCGCGCGCGGTGACCTCCGACGCGACCGCCGGCGTGCTCGACCGCCCGATCCCCGGCATCGCCGAGGCCATCCGCGCGTCCGGCCTCGCCGCCGGCGCCGTCGACGCCGGGCTCTCGCGCGGGCTGGTCGGCGTCTCGGGCAGCACCCTCGTGGTGAACCTCGCGTCGTCGCGCGCGGCGGTCCGCGACGGCATGGCCACGCTCACGCCGCTGATCTCGCACGTGATCGCCGAGCTCTCGGGGATGGAAGAGCACTGAGCTCCGGCGGCCACGACGACGCGGAGGAGGCCCGGCGGCGCGCCGCCCGCCGGGCGGCGATCTTCGGCGACGACCCGGTGTCGTCGACCGACGAGCGCGAACCCTCGGACGTCCCGGCAGGCGACGACGACCGTCGCCGATACGACGCCGAGCGCCCGCCGCACCACGACCGGCCCTGATCCTCATCGGCCCATGATCCTCATCGCAGGGTCACGGTGACCTCCTCCCGCAGCGACACCGTCGCCACCCGCGCGGCCAGCGCCGACGGGAGGGCGACCACCACCACGGGCGCCGAGCCCGCGGTGCGCTCCGGCGCGGGGAGCACGGCGAGCACCACCGCGCCGGGCGCGAGGAGAGCGGGGTCGGCCGCCACGGCCGCGGCGTCGTCCGCGCCCGCCGCCACGAGGTCGACACGCGTCCCGGGCGTCAACAGCGCGGCCACGCCCGCGTCCGCGAGGCGCACCGGCACGCCGGCGGCGTCGGGCACCCCGGCCGCGGCGACGGCGGCCACCGGGCCCAGGAGCCGGACGTCGGTCAGCGCCTCGCCGGCCCGGACCCCGCCGACCACCTGACGCCCGGCGACCGCGCCCGGCTCGGCGAACGCCCCCGCCGGCACCAGCTCGCCCGGGAGCAGCCGCACCGCCACGTCCGCGGGGCCGAGCGCGACCCCCGGCGCGAGGTCGCGGGCGGCGACGAGCACCGGCGTGCCGCCCGGCGCGACCGACGGCGCCGCGAGGAGCCCGAGCGCGACCACCACGAGCAGCCCGGCGGCGGCGCGGCGCAGCGCCACCGTCCGTCGCCACCCCGGCGGTGGGAGTCGCCACCGTCGGGGGCCCTGCCTGGTCTCGTCCGCCACGGTCCCGACGCTAGGGCGGGAGCGCGGTGGACACCCAGTCCTGTCCGCGGGCCTGTGGACGCATCCGGACGATGGGGACGGCGACCGGACCAACCGCGCGCGGCCGTCGCCGGTGCGGTGATCATCCCGTCCACCGGCCCGGCGCGGCGGACGCACCGGACCGGGCGGTAGTTTGCGGCCGAGGGCGACCCGTCCACGGGGGCCGGGAGCGGGAAGAGGCGGGCGCTGGCATGGCCGTGGTGCTCGTGCTGCTCGCCACGATCGCCAACGCGATGGCCCTCGTCCTGCAGCGCAAGGCGGCGCAGGACAGCGCACGCTCCCGCGGGATCAGCGCCGGCACCCTGCGCGACATGGTCCAGCGGCCCGCGTGGCTGGTCGGGACCTCGATCTTCTGCGTCGCCGTCGGACTGCAGGCCGTCGCGCTGAGCCTCGGGTCGATCGCCCTGGTGCAGCCTGTGCTGGTCATGGAGCTGCCGTTCACGCTGCTGCTCGGCTGGTTCGTGCTCGGCGGTGCGCTGCGCCGGCGCGAGTGGATCGCCGTCGCGATCATGTCCATCGGCCTCGTCGTCCTGCTCGTCAGCCTGCAACCCAGCGGTGGTGACGCCCTGGGTGCCGGGGCCGTGACGTGGATCCTCGGCACGATCGTCACCCTGGGCCTGCTCGGCGGGGCCAGCGCGATCGCGGAGCGGTCGCGTCCCGTGGCCCGCGCCGCGTGGTACGGCATCGCTGCCGGCATCGGCTCGGGCTTCGTGGCGGTGATCGTCAAGGCGATGTCCGAGGCGCTCGCGCTCGGCGGGATCGGCGGGGTGCTGACGACCTGGCAGAGCTACCTGCTCCTGCCCGTCGCGCCGGCGGCGTTCCTGACGCTCCAGTACGCGCTGCGGGCGGGGCGCCTGCTCGCGTCCCAGCCGGGCCTGATCCTCGGCAACCCGCTGCTCTCGTCGACGTGGGGCATCTGGCTGCTGGGCGAGCAGGTCAACGGCGGCGCGGCCCTGCTCGGCGGGTTCGTCGGCGCCGGCCTGATGACGGTGGGCGTGTTCCTGCTGTCGCGCTCGCCGCTGCTGGCGGCCCAGGAGGGCGGCCCGCGGGACACGTCCGGGACGAGCCCCGGGTCCCGTCGCCGACCCCTCTGATCCCTCTGGACCAGCCTCGAAACCTCGGGACGGTCACCCGAAAGGGTGGTCCTGCTCGATCAGGGGAACCATCGGGGCGTGTGGGCCGTCATACATGGTGCGAGGACCTCGATGCCGGCCGCTGGGGAGCGGGTGGGCGTCGGGCAGGTCCGGGACGTCGGCTCGGGGCCGATGTCCCGGGCCACCCCTCAACCCTCTCCGGCCAGGTCCGGGCCGCTCAGGCCGACTTCGCGGACGATCCCGACGAGCTCGAGGATCCCGACGTCCCGGACGAGCTCGACCCGGCGGTCGAGGAGCTCGAGCCGGAGCTGCTGCCGGAGTCCGACGAGCTCTTCGTCTCGGTCTTGGTGCTCGTCGACTCGCCCGAGCCCTTCGACTCGCCCGAGCCGGACTCCGCCGACGCCGAGGCCTTCTCCGAGTTCGCGCCGGAGCCGGCACGGGCGTCGTTGCGGTAGAAGCCGCTGCCCTTGAAGACGATCCCGACCGACGAGAACACCTTGCGCAGACGTCCACCGCACACGGGGCACTCGGTCAGCGAGGGGTCGGAGAACGCCTGGACCTGCTCGAAGCGGTGATCGCAAGCGGTGCAGGCGTAGGGGTAGGTCGGCACGTGCACTCCCGTTCTCGTCCCGCCCCCGCGGACGGGCGGGGGTGGTGATGTCCGCGCGCAGTGTAGATGGCACTCGCGCCACCCGAGTGCCAACGCCGCGAGAGTCACGGCTGTTCCGTGAGGAGGCGCGACCTCCTCGCCGCGAGCGGGGGGATTTCCTGACGATGAACGTCAGCGTGGTCCCCAGGCTGGCAACCCCGCCGATCAGAGGGGGAGCGGAGTGACGCCCGCGCGGGGGCGCCAGACGGCGTGGACGGCGACGTCGTGGGGCTCGGCGGGCAGCGGGCCCTCGACCAGCTCGTCGTCGCCCACGAGGGCCACCAGGCGGGTCGCCGCGCCCGCGAGGGGGAGCGTGCGGTCGTAGTGCCCGCCGCCGCGGCCGAGGCGCACGCCGCGGTGGTCGACGGCCAGCGCCGGGACGACGATCAGCCCCGCGTCGGCCACGACGGACGGCCCCAGACGCGGTCCGAGGGGTTCGAGCAGCCCGCGGGGGCCGGGACCGAGAGCATCGGGACCCTCGTACGAGGCCCAGTCCAGCGGCGCCTCGCCCACCGTCACGGGCAGGAGCACGCGACGTCCGAGCGCGCGGGCGGCGTCGAGCACGGGCAGCTCGCCGTCGGGGATCGCGCCCGGCTCGCCTCGCACGGCGACGAACAGGCAGACCAGGTCGCCGGCCCCGTCGAGCACCGCCGGCAGGCCGGCCGCCAGCGCCGCCGCGTCGGCCCGGCGCGCCTCGTCGGAACGCCCGCGCCGCGCCTCCAGCAGCGGGCGGCGCCACTCGGCCTTCGTGCGGGTCACCCCCGCAGCGTCTCGCCGTCGTCGACGTGGCGCGGCCCCTCGACCGTCACGTCGCCCTCGACGGCGACGTCGGACCCGAAGGTGACGTCCCCCGAGACGGTCAGCGACGACGCGCGCGCCAGCGACGGCGCCCCGCCCGCGAACCGGCGCTCGAAGTCGTCGAGCATCCCGAACCGGGCCTTCTCCAGGTCGACGACCGGGAAGTCGGCGCGCGTGGGCTCCATCCGGCCGTCGTCGGTGAGGTCGTAGAGGTCCGAGCGCGCCACGAGCAGGTCGTCGGTGGTCTTGACCGGCGCGAACCGGCTGCGCGGCACCTCGATCGCCCGCGCGTCCTCGATCGACCCGATCGCCGCGCCCATCGCGGTCTCGAGCTGCAGCACGGCCGTCGACGACTTGTCCGTGGGGTCGACCGTCTTCTTGTTGACGATCAGTGGCAGGTACGGCGCCGCCGGGTCGGCCTGCTGGAGCGTGCGCAGGTGCTCGAGGTCGAACCACAGGTTGTTGGTGTTGAAGAAGCAGAACCGCTCGATGTCGGTGAACGAGTCGTCGCCGTCGGGCACCTGGGCGGTCTCGCGCAGCACCAGGGCGCCGTCGCGGCGGGCGAGGTGCCCGCCCTTGCGGTCCATCGGGGTGCGCCGGGCGACCTCGAGCGCGAACGGCACGCCCTGCTCGGCCATCCACGCCGCGATCCGTACGTCGGGGATCGCGCCGAGGTTGTCGGAGTTCGACACGAAGCACCAGCGCACGCCGGCCGCGAGCAGCGCCTCGAGGGTGCCGGACGCGGCGAGCGCGGTGTAGAGGTCGCCGTGCCCCGGCGGACACCACTCCAGGCGTGGGTCGGCCGGCCACGAGACGGGGTGCCAGTCGTCGGCGCGCAGCTTGGGCTCGGAGCCCTGCAGGAAGTCCAGCGGCAGCTCGGGGTCCTCGAGACCCTCGTGCCGGCGCAGCGCGGCGAGCGAGGGCTCGCGGGTGCCCTCGGAGTTCATCACCAGCAGCGGCAGGCGCGCCCCGTGGCGCTCGCGCAGCGCGAGGGTCTGGCGGGCGACGGCGTCGAGGAAGCTCGTGCCGGGCTTGATCTCCAGCAGCGACTTCGGGCCCGCGAGGCCCATGCTCGTGCCGAGGCCGCCGTTGAGCTTGATCACGGCGAGGCGGTCCAGCGCGTCGCGCGCCGCGGCGTCGTCCGGCTCGCCGAGGTCGTCGAGGGCGGGCAGGTCGCCCACCTCGGAGAGCTCCTCCCCGGGCACGACGGCGCTCTCCGGCTTGGCCAGCTGCTCGAGGCGACGGCGGAAGGCCTCGACCTCCGCGGGGTGCGCGTCACGCTCGGTCAGGGTCGCCAGGGCGGCGTCGACGTAGGTCATACGGCTCTCTCACAACGGGGCGCGGGACCCGTCCCACGATATCGGGCGCGTCGGTCCCCTCCGCCCGACGCCCGGCGTAGGACGATGGGGCGCATGAGGAGCCGGCCAGAGGGAAGGCGCAGGCGGTGAGGACGGTCGAGGCCCAGCTGCGCCGTGTGCTCGACGCCGCGGTCCGCCCCGCGCCGATCCGGGTCGACATCTCCTCCGCGCAGGGCCTGCTGTGCGCCGAGGAGGTCGTCGCCGACCGGGCGCTGCCCGGGTTCGACCAGGCGGCCGTCGACGGCTTCGCCGTGCGCAGCGTCGACGTGCGCGTCGCGGCCGAGGAGCCCGTCGAGCTGCCGGTGGTGGGCGAGGTCGCGGTCGGGTCGCGCCAGGCGCACCGCCTGCAGCCCGGCCAGGCCGTGCGCGTCGCCACCGGCGCGCCGCTGCCGACGCTGGCCGACGCCGTCGTCCCGCACGACCACACCGACGCGGCCGACGACCCGGGCAGCAAGGGCACCGGGCACCGCGCCCGGCTCACCGTCAAGACGCCCGTGCCGTCGGCGGCGTGGGTGCGCCGGGTCGGCGAGGACGTCGCTCCAGGGGACGTCGCCGTCCGCCGCGGCGCCACCGTCGGCCCCGCCCAGGTGGGACTGCTGGCCGCGGTCGGGCGCACCAAGGTGCTCGTGCACCCGCGTCCGCGCGTGTCGGTGCTCGCGGTCGGCGACGAGCTGGTCGACCTCGACCGCACGCCCGGCACCGGCCAGGTCGTCGACGTCAACTCCTACGCCCTGGCCGCCGCGGCCGCGGACGCCGGCGCCGAGGTGACGCGTCTGCCCATCGCCTCCGCCGACGCGACGGCGCTGCGCGAGGCGGTCGAGTCGGCGCTCGCGCGCTCCGAGATCGTCGTCCTCGCGGGCGGCGTCGGCGGGCGCCTGGGCGAGGACGTCCAGGACACGCTGTCGGCCCTCGGGCCCGTCGACATCTCGCGGGTGGCCATGCACCCCGGCTCCGTCCAGGGCTTCGGCCGTCTCGGCGCCGAGGAGATCCCGACGTTCCTGCTCCCCGCGAACCCGGTGTCGGCGCTCGTCGCGTTCGAGGTGCTCGTGCGCCCGCTGATCCGGCTGGCGCTGGGCCGCCAGGAGCTGCACCGCCGCGAGGTCACCGCCTCCCTGCTGTCGCCGGTGACGTCCCCGCCCGGGCGCCGCAGCTACGTGCGCGGGCGCCTGCTGCGCGACCGCGGCACCGCCGACTACCTCGCCCAGCCGCTGGGCGGCTCGGACTCCCACCTGCTGTCCTCGCTCGCGGAGGCCAACGCGCTCATCGTGATCGACGAGGACACCACCGAGGTCGGCATGGACGCCCCGGTGCGGGTGTCGTTCCTCGCGCCGCGCACCTGACGCGCGTGTCCCGACCCCCGTGGGGCGGGCCCCGGCCGACCGGGCGCCACCCCGGCTGGCCCGCGCGCACCCGGACCCTGAGGGTGCCGGCGGGCGTCGTCGAGCTGCGGCCGGTGCGCCTGCGGGACGGCCGGGCCTGGTCGCGGATCCGGCAGCGGGACGAGGAGCACCTCGCCCCGTGGGAGCCGACGCTGCCCGGCCCGTGGGCGGAGCGGAACGCGCTCTCGGAGTGGCCGGCGCGGTGGAGCGCGCTGCGCTCGATGGGCCGCGCGGGCCAGGCGCTGCCGTTCACGCTGCTCGTCGACGGCGAGTTCGCCGGTCAGGTCGTGATCGGCAACGTGGTGCGCGAGCCGTTGCTCTCGGCGTACGTCGGCTACTGGGTCAGCGCGCAGGTCGCGGGCGGCGGTGTCGCGACGGCGGCCGTCGCCCTGGCCGTCGACCACTGCTTCGCCCGCGTCGGCCTGCACCGCATCGAGGCGACGGTGCGGCCGGAGAACCTGCGCAGTCGGCGGGTGCTCGCGAAGCTCGGCTTCCGCGAGGAGGGGCTGCTGCGCCGGTACCTGGAGGTCGACGGCGACTGGCGCGACCACCTCGTCCTCGCGGTCACCGAGGAGGACGTGCTGCCCGACGGCCTGGTCGCCCGGTTGCTCCGGGCCGGCCTCGCCGAGCGAGATCGATAGTCACACCCACATGGCCGAGGGGTTGAGACTTCCGAACCATCCGGTCGAGTGCTAAGGGGCCCGAACCTGCTGGCGTGAGGTTCCCCTACTGGAGGGATCTCGTCACCGCTCGCACACGACACGCCGTGTCGGCTGCGAGGCCCACGGGGCTCGTGTGACTAGCGTGGCGCCTGCGACGAACCGGATCCGGTCCGTCGCGGTCGTCCCAGGTGGGGGGTGTGCGGTGCCGAGCTCGGTCGTGTTCGCGGCCCTGGTCCTGGCGTGGCTGGTGGTCCTCGTCCCGGTCGTGGCCCGGCGTCGCCAGATGGTTCCCCGACCCGCCGAGGCCGATCTGAGTGCCCGGGTGCTGCCGCGGACGGCGGGCGCACCCCTGATCGAGGAGGTCCCCGTGACCACTGCGCAGGCGGACGCACGCACCGGACGCACGGTGGCGGCCGGAGGCGGTGGGACGAACGGTGCCGCGACCGGCACGGTGCTGGCCGAGCGCGCGGACGAGACCCCCGAGGCCCTCGACGCCGAGCTCGACCTCGACGCCCAGCACGACGAGGACCTCGAGGACCTCGACGACGAGCTCGAGGACGAGCGGCCCGAGCTCGACGAGTACGACGACGACCCCCGCCCCGCCGGGCGCGAGCGGGTCCTGCGCCGGGCCCCGCACCCGGACGACGACGAGTACCTCGAGGACGAGTACCTCGACGACGAGTACCTCGACGAGGACCTCGAGGACGACGAGCCCGTCGCCGAGCGTGCCCTGCGCACCTACCGGCCGGGACGGGGCGGCTTCGACCCCGACGCCGCGGCCGCCGCGGCGCGCGCCCGCTACACGTTCCGCCAGCGCGTCGCGCTCGGCCTGATCGCGGTGGCGGTGCTCTCGGCGCTGGCCGCGCTGGTCGTCTCGAGCGCCATGTGGTGGCTGCACGCGGCCGCCGACGTCATCCTGGTCGGCTACCTGGCCTTCCTGCGCCGCCAGACGCGCATCGAGGAGGAGGTGCGCGTCCGTCGCGCCGCCCGCCTGTCCGGGGAGCGGCGCGCGATGGAGGCCCGTCGCGCCCGTCAGGCCGAGCACGAGGCGCGGATGGCCGCGATGCGCGAGCAGGACTGGATCGACGGGGAGTACGAGGCCGACGACCTCGACGACGAGCAGGTCCGGTTCGAGGACGAGGAGCTCCGCGCCGCGTCCTCGCCCCGCTGGGCGGCCCCGCGCACCCCGGCGCCGCCGGTGCCCGACGACCTCGAGCTGGTCGACGACACCGACGACGACCCGGCGTTCCACGACCTCGACGGCGAGCGCTCCTACGGCTACCGGCGGGCCGCCGGGGCGTGACCCGGCATCCGGTCGCGATCGACGGCGTTGCTAGAGTCGTCATCGCACCAGGGGCTGTGGCGCAGTTGGTAGCGCGACTCGTTCGCATCGAGTAGGTCAGGGGTTCGATTCCCCTCAGCTCCACTCCTTCTCTCTCCGGATCACCAGTCGGCTCGCCGGGCGATCGCCGCGAGCTCCGCCGGATCGGCGACGGCGTCGGCCGGGTCCTCGGGCCAGGCCTCGATCTGCTCGCTCGCCCAGTCCGCCCAACGCGCCACGGTCGCGTAGAGATCGGTGAAGAACGCGCCGGCGAGCATGCCCTGGGCCGCGCGGTCCTGGAACGGTCCCTCGCCGGCCGCATACTCCCGCGCCGCCACGAGGTTCTCGACGTTGTGCCGCTCTGCCCAGGCGCGCGCGGCGGCGACCGTGCGCAGGGCGTCATCCCGGGTCCCGTGCTCGGCAAAGCTGACGACGCGCGCCGCGGCCCGGGCGGCCCCTGCGGGGGAGGCCCTCGGGATCGACCTCTCCGGCCGCATGATCAACCTGGCCCGTGCCCTGGCGGAGCGCGAGGGCGTGCCGAACGCGCGGTTCGAGCGCGCCGACGCCCAGGTCCACCCGTTCCCGACGGCCGGGGTCGACGCGGTGATCAGCCGCACCGGCGCCATGTTCTTCGGCCGGCCCGACGTCGCCTTCGCGAACCTGGCCCGTGCCCTGCGTCCCGATGGGCGGCTGACGCTCCTGACCTGGCAGTCCGCGGTACGCAACGAGTGGATCGGCGCCTTCGCCAGGGCCCTGGCCGGCCGGGAGCCTCCGGCGCCGCCGCTCGGGACACCCGGTCCGTTCTCGCTCGCCGACCCCGATGAGGTGCGTGCCCTGCTCGGGGACGCGGGGTTCGCCGACGTCCGGTGCGAGGGGCTGGCGCGCCCGATGGTCTACGGGCGCGATGCCGAGGAGGCCCACGCGTTCGTCCTCGGACTCCTCGGCTGGATGCTCGCGGGGCGCACACCGGCCGAGCAGGAGCAGGCGTCCGACGCCCTGCGCACGACCCTGCAGGAGCACGAGGGCCCCGACGGCGTCGCGCTGGCGTCGGCGACCTGGCTCGTGACGGCCCGCCGCGCCTGAACTCCTGGCGTCGCCGACCTCGGCGAACAAGTCAGCGCCAGGACGGCAGCCACAGCTCCGCGTTCCAGCGGTCGGCGGTGATCCAGGCGCCGACGAGGATCGGCCACAGCCACGCGAAGTTGGCGACGACGAGGCCGGTGTAGATGCCGACCACGAGCGTCCCGACCCGCCGGCGCTCGAGCCCCTGCTCCCGCCGGCCGAGGAACTCCCCGAGGGCCAGCACCACCGCCAGGACCAGGAACGGCGCCACGGGCGTCATGTAGAAGAAGTACATCTGGCGGTCGAGGTTGGTGAACCACGGCAGGAAGCCCGCGCCGTAGCCCACGAGCACCGCGGCGTGGCGCCAGTCGAACGTCGTCACGACGCGCCAGATCGACCAGCCGAGCGCCGGCACCGACGCCCACCAGAGGGCGGGCGTCCCGATCAGCATCACCGCGGACACGCACGACGGGCCGCCGCAGCCGGCCTCGGCGGTGCCCGATTCGTAGGAGTAGAGCATCGGGCGCAGCCCCATCGGCCACGTCCACGGCTTGGACTCCCAGGGGTGCGGCGACCCGCGCGGGGTGTCGAGCGTGGCGTGGAACTCCAGCACCTTGGTGCTGTAGTACGCCAGCCCGCGCAGCCAGTCGGGCAGGAACGCCGCCGCCCCGCCGACGGGCAGCTGCTGGCCGACGGCGTGCCGGTCGGTGCCGGTCTCGCTCGCGATCCAGGGCAGCCAGCTCGCGAGGTAGCACAGCACCGGGACGGCGAGGAACGCCCACACCGCGGGGGCGACGTCACGGACGAACGTGCCGACGAACGGGCGCGCGACGCCCGCGGCCCGCCGGGCGGCCATGTCGAAGCCGATCAGCAGGGCGCCGAAGAAGACGATGTAGTAGAGGCCCGACCACTTCGCGGCGAGCGACAGCCCGAGGCACGCGCCGGCGGCCAGGCGCCACCACCGCACGCCGAGGCGCGGCCCGTACACGGTCTGCGCGATGCGGCCCTCCGCGACGACCACCGCGAGCCGGGACCGCACGTCGTCGCGGTCGACCAGGATCGCCGCGAACGCGAGCAGCACGAACAGCGCCGGGAAGATGTCGATCATGCCGACGCGCGCGGACACGTGGCTGACCCCGTCGGCGATCAGCAGGACGCCGGCCAGGGCGCCGAGCAGCGTGGAGCGGGTGAGGCGCCGGGCCACCCGGACGATCGCCAGGATCGCGATCGTGCCGGCCAGCGCCGATGCGGCGCGCCAGCCCACCGGGTCGTACCCGAACACCCACTGCCCGACCGCCATGAGCTGCTTCGACAGCGGCGGGTGGACCACCAGCTCGTAGCCCGGGTTGTCCTCGTACCCGCCGTTGCGCAGGACCTGCCAGGCCTGGGGGACGTAGTGCTTCTCGTCGAAGATCGGGGTGCCCTGGTCGGTGGGCCACCCGACGTTCCAGAACCGGACGATCCCGCCGACGACGGTGAGGACGAGCGCGACGATCCAACCGCGCAGGCGGTCGGTGGGCATCGGTCGCCCGAGCAGCTGGGCGACGGCCGGTGCGTCCTTCGGCGACGGGAGCACGCTCGCCGCGTCCGGCGTCGGGCGCGCGATGGTGGCCGTCACGGCTGCCGATCGTATGGTCTCGGGGATGCCTGGGAAGCAAGATGGGGGTGCGGACGGGGTGCTCCTCCTGGCGGGCGTCCCGCTGGGTGACCCCGCGGACGCCTCTGCGCGGCTGCGCGACGCGCTGGCCACGGCCGACGTCGTCGCCGCGGAGGACACCCGCAGGCTCGCCCGGTTGGCGTCCGACCTCGGCGTGGGAGTGGGCGGGCGTGTCGTCACCTTCCGCGAGGACAACGAGGTCGCGCGCACGCCGGGCCTGGTCGAGGAGGTGCGCGGCGGCGCGACCGTCCTGCTGGTGACCGACGGCGGGATGCCGAGCGTGTCGGACCCCGGCTACCGCGTCGTCACGGCGTGCCTCGACGCCGGGCTCGCCGTGCGCTGCCTGCCCGGGCCGTCGGCGGTGCTGATGGCGCTCGCGGTCTCCGGCCTGCCGACCGACCGCTTCTGCTTCGAGGGCTTCGCCCCGCGCACCGACGGGAAACGACGGACGTGGTTCCGCGAGCTCGCCGGCGAACGGCGCACCGTGGTGTTCTTCGAGTCCCCGCGCCGCCTCGCGTCCCTGCTGGCCGTGGCCGTGGAGGTGCTGGGCCCCGACCGCGCCGGCGCGATCTGCCGGGAGCTGACCAAGACCCACGAGGAGGTCGTGCGCGGCCCGCTCGCCGACCTCGCGGCGTGGGCGGGCGCCCGGGACGTGCTGGGGGAGGTGACCGTGGTGCTGGGGCCCGCGGTCGTGGTGACGCCGGAGCCCGAGGACCTCGCGGAGGAGGTCCTCGGGCTCGTCGCCGACGGCCGGCGCCTCAAGGACGCCGCGCGCGACGTCGCGACCGTCCACGGCGTATCGACGAAGGCGCTCTACGACGCGACGGTGCAGCTACGGAAGTAGGACGAGCTTGCCCGCCACGCGGCGGGTCTGGTTGTCGTCCTGGGCCCTCCCGGCCTCGGCGAGCGGGTAGGTGACGACGGTCGGGGCGCGCAGCCGCCCCTCGGCGAGCAGGCCGAGGGCCTCGGCCAGGGCGCGGCGCTCGTCGTCCGGGTCGCCGCCGGAGGTGAACGTGACGCCGAGCTCCTGCGCGCCGGCGTAGTCGGCGATCGTGATCGCCTTCTCCGGGGCGCCCGTGAGCGCGACGAGGTCCCGGAGCCCGCCGTAGCCCGAGGTGTCGAAGCCCAGGTCGACGCCGTCCGGTGCCACGGCGCGGACCCGGTCGGCGAGGCCCTCGCCGTACACCACCGGGGTGGCGCCGAACGCGCGCAGCTCGTCCTGGTGGGCCTCGCCCGCGCTGCCGATCACGGTCGCGCCGCGGGCCACCGCGAGCTGCACCGCGAAGACGCCGACGGACCCGGCCGCGCCGTCGATGACGATCGTGGTGCCGGTGTGGTCGCCCTCGCCGAGGCCCAGCAGGGCGAGCGCGCGGTACGCCGTGCTCGCGACCACCGGCAGGGCCGCGGCGGTCTCCCATCCCACCTCGGCGGGCTTGCGCACGAGGGCCCGGACATCGGCCACGGCCTCCTCGGCGTAGCCGCCGCCGGTGGCCTTGCCGACGACCTCGTCGCCCACGGCGAACTCCGTCACGCCCTCGCCGAGCGCGTCGACGACGCCGGCGACGTCGTACCCGGGCACCTGGGGCTCGTCCGGCGCGTCCCCGGACGCCATCCCGCCGCCGCGGAGCTTCCAGTCCAGCGGGTTGACGGCGGCGGCGCGCACGGCCACCCGGACCTGGCCCGGGCCGGGCGTCGGGTCCTCGCGGTCGACGAGCTCGAGGACCTCGGGACCGCCGTAGCGGCGGTACTGCACGACCTTCGATGTCATGTCCGTGCGCAACGTCCCGGGGTCGTCGTGCATGCCCGCCCGGTACGACGAACGACCTATCGGCGTGCTCGACGAGACGTTCGCTGCTTCTAGGCGCCCGAACTCCCCGTTCGCTCGGCCGCCCGCAGCGCCACCGTGGCGCCGAGCTCCCACGCCGCCTCGCGCTCGGCGCTGCCGATCTCGCCGGTGGACTCGCAGACCTCCGCGACCTGCTCCCACCCGAGCGCGCCGGTGATCCGCAGGACGTCGCGGACGGCGCCGGCGACGTCCGACCCGCCGTGCACGTACAGCCCGAACGGGCGCCCGGCGGTCGCGTCCAGGCACGGGTAGTAGATCTGGTCGAAGAAGTGCTTGAGCGCGCCCGACATCGTCCCGATGTTCGCCGGCGTGCCGAGCACGATGCCGTCGCAGGCCAGCACGTCCGCCGCGCCTGCGGTGAGGGCCGGCCGGCGGACGACCTCCACCTCGGCCTCGATCTCGTCGGCGCCCGCGCCCTCGACGACGGCGCCCAGCAGCTCGTGCAGGCTCGGCGAGGGGGTGTGGTGGACGACGAGCACCGTGGTCATGGTGTTGGCGTCATGGTGTCGGGGTCACGGGGTCGGGCTCTCCTGCAGCGCGGCCTCGACGAGCCGCGCCAGGAGCGCGCCGGTGCGCGCGGCGGAGGCGTGCACGGCGTCGATGACGGCGAGGTGGTCGACGGGCGCGTCCGTGGTGCCCGCCGCCGGGTTGCTCACCAGCGCGACCCCCGCGACCCGCACCCCGGCGGCGCGCACGGCGATCGTCTCGAGCACCGTCGACATCCCGACCAGGTCGGCGCCCAGGGTGGCCAGCATGCGGATCTCGGCCGGGGTCTCGAAGTGCGGGCCGGGCAGCCCCGCGTACACGCCCTCGGCGAGGTCCGGGTCGATCCCGCGGGCCAGGGCGCGCAGCCCCGGGTCGTAGGCGCCGGTGAGGTCGACGAACTCGGGCCCGAGGAGCGGCGAGCGTCCCGTGAGGTTCAGGTGGTCGGTGATCAGCACCGGCTGGCCGACCGCGTACGACGGGTCGATCCCGCCGGCGGCGTTCGTCAGCACGACGCTCGTGGCGCCGGCCGCGCAGGCCGTCCGGACCGGGTGCACGACCTGCTCCGGCCCGTGGCCCTCGTAGAGGTGCGTGCGACCCAGGAGCACCAGCACGCGTCGGCCGCCGAGCTCCACCGACCGCGCCACCCCGGCGTGGTCGGGCGCGCCGGGCGGGGTGAAGCCGGGCAGCTCGGAGAACGGGATCTCCGCGACGGGCGGGCCGAACGCGTCGGCCGCGGGCCCCCAGCCGGAACCGAGCACCACCGCGACGTCGTGGGTCAGGGCGCCCGTGCGTCGTGCCAGCTCGGACGCGGCCTCCTCGGCGGAGGGACGGGGCGGCGCGAGCGGCTCGATATCGGTCATCGGCGGCGAGCCTAGGGGGGCGGTGCGGCGAAGCTGTCGGCGACGGCCTGGAACTGGTCGGGCGCCCCGACGACGTCGCTGCTCGTGGCGGTCAGCCGGATCACCCACAGGCTGGTGCCCGACGGCACGAGGCGCGTCCACGTCGTCCGGTCGTCGGTCGGTCCGGAGGTGGTGCGGTAGACGGTCTGCTGGGGTGACTCCCCGCCCGGGGTGCCCGCGCCGACCGTCTCCACCGGGCCGACCGACGAGCCGTCCACGCCCAGGCTGTCCGGCCGCGAGAGCAGCGCGACGTAGTCCGCGGCGCGCTGGGACGGGTAGAAGCCGGTGACGCGGTCGATCCGCAGCTCGCGGCCCGCGTCCGGCGACACGAAGCGCACCGTGACGTCGCCGCCGGGCTGCTCGAGCCGGAACTGCTGCCAGCCGGCGGGCACCAGCGCGCTGAAGTCCAGGCCGGTGCCCGCGTAGCGCTGGTCGGTGTCGGCGTGCGCGACGAGCACCGTGCCGGCGACCTCGGGCCCCGCGGGCGTGAGGTCCGTCGACAGCGCCCCCTGGCCGGCCAGCGAGCGGGTCAGCGCGTACGCCCCGATCGCCCCGAGCGCGGCCATCAGCACGAGCAGCACGACTACCCCGGCCACGGCCCACGGCGACCGGCGCGGTGCCGGTGCCGGCCGCGCCGACGGCGTGAACGGCAGCGGGCCCGGGTCGGCGGCCAGCCGCTGTCCGGTGGCGCTCGGGCTCGGAGCCGCCGCGGCGGGCCGCGGCGGCGGGGGCCGCCACCCCGGGGCCGGGGCCCCACCGGGCGGCGTCCAGCGCCCGGGCGTCGGCGGGCCGACGGTGCGGGGCGGCGGAGCCGGCGGGCGGCGCACCGCCCGCGTGACGTCCTCGGAGCGCGGCACCCGCGGGGCGGCGACCGTCGTGGTCTCGGCGTCGCCCGGTGCCGACACCGCGGCCCGCGCCGCCGCCGGCCGGCCCTGGCCGTTGCCCGGCGCGGCGGGCGCGGGCTTGTCGGTGGGCTCGTCGGCGGCGGGCTCGGGCGCGTCCGCCTCGGCCGCCGTGGCCTCGGACGTCTTTTCGGGCGTCTTCTCGGACCGGGCCTCGGCAGGCCCCTTCGCCTCGGCGTCCTCGGCGTCCTCGGCGTCCTCGCCGTCGGCGGCCGCCGACGGCGACGCGTCGTCGTCGGCCGTGTCGGCGCCCGCCGTCTTCTCGGCGGGCTCCGCCCCCGGGGTGTCGGTGTCCGTGCTCGCGGCCGCGTCGTCGCCCGCCGCCGCGGTCTCCGGGGCGTCCGGCTCCTCGACCGCCGCGGCGTCCGCCGCCTCGACCTCGGTCTTCTCCTCGGCGGACGGAACCTCGGTCGGCTCGTCGTTCCCGTCCGTACCCGCCTCGACCTCACTGGCCTCGACGACCTCGTCCTCGGACCCCTCGGCGCCGGACTCGACCTCGGTGTCCTCGGACGCCTCGACCTCGGACGCCGCGGGCGCCTCGGCAGGCGCGTCGTCCGCCGCGGGCTCCGACCCGTCGGGCTCCTCGGCCCCCTCGGCCTCGGCCGGCGCCTCGGCCTTCTCGCCGCTGCCGTCCTCGCCGGCGGCACTCGCCGCCACCGCCGCGCCGGCC
This sequence comes from Actinomycetospora sp. NBC_00405, assembly GCF_036044095.1. Classification (NCBI taxonomy): domain Bacteria; kingdom Bacillati; phylum Actinomycetota; class Actinomycetes; order Pseudonocardiales; family Pseudonocardiaceae; genus Actinomycetospora; species Actinomycetospora sp. NBC_00405. The sequence goes on along the minus strand of NZ_CP107938.1, from coordinate 2,655,307 downwards.
GCCACCGCCGCGCCGGCGGCCGCCTGCTCGCCCGAGACGGCCTCGTCCTTCTTCTCGGGCGCCTCCTGCGGCGGGTCCGCGACGCCCGCCTCGTCCACCGCGGCGTCCTCGTCCACCGCCGCCCCGGACGCGCTCCCGGCCTCGGTCCCCGACCGCGGGGTGGGGGAGGGCTTGGCGTCCGGCGTCGGGCGCGGGCTCGCCGGCACCTCGCCCGGAGCGTCCGGCGACCCCTCGACCAGCGTGCCGGCCGGCCCCCGCGAGGAGGACGCCGGGACCGGCATGATCCCGGCCTGGTCGCTGACCTCGCCCGCCCGCGGCACCCGGAACGCCGCGGTGCGCGGCGAGGACGGGGCGGCGAGGACGGGACCCTCCGGGTCGGACAGCAGCGGGCGCAGGCGCCGGCGGACCGCGGCGAGCGGCATGCGCAGCGCGGGGTCCTTGACCATCAGGCCCCGGATGACGTCGACCACGGGCCCGCGCCCGGTGGGCACCGGGACGTCGCCGTGCACGACCTCGGTGACCGTGCCGACGGGGTCGCCCGCGTCGTAGGGCGGGCGTCCCTCGAGGCAGGCGAAGAGGGTGGCGCCGAGCCCCCAGAGGTCGGCGGCCGGCCCGACCGCGCGGCCCATCGCGACCTCGGGCGCGATGTAGGGCGGGGAGCCGAGCACGGTGCCCGTCTGCGTCATCGACTGCTCGGCCGCGTTCCGGGCGATCCCGAAGTCGGTGAGCTTGATCTGCCCGTTCTCGCCGATGAGCACGTTGCCGGGCTTGACGTCGCGGTGCGTGATGCCCGCCCGGTGCGCCGTCGTGAGCGCCGACGCCACCGCGGAACCGATCTCGGCCGCCTCGGGCTGGGTGAGCGTGCCGCGCTCGCCGATGTAGCTCGCGAGGCTCCGCGAGGGCAGCAGCTCCATGACGACGTAGGGCTCGGAGTTGACCTCGACGACGTCGTAGAGGGTGACGACGTTGGGGTGGCTGAGCATCGCCGTGGCCCGGGCCTCGCGCAGCGTCCGCTCCCGGACGATGCCGCGCTCGTTGACCGGCACGGACGACAGCCGCACCTCCTTGACCGCGACGGCGCGGTGCAGGACCTCGTCGTACGCGGACCACACGGTGCCCATGGCGCCGCGGCCGAGCTCGTGCTCGAGGCGGTAGCGCCCGACGAGCCGGCGGGGACCGGGGGCGTCGGCGGGTCCGGGGGTCACGTCCCCATCATGGCAACGCCGACCGTTGGGCGGACCGCCCCCGGGGTACCCCGCGACGAACGACGTGCGACGGACGGGCGACGATCGCCGGGCAGCGGCCCGGCACACCGGTGACCAGCACCGACCGCCCGCTCGTCGGACCGTCCTGCGGGGTGGTCCGCCGCACACAGAGCGGTCGCGACCCCTCGGCGCGAGGGCGGTCTCGTTGCCCACAACCGCCGTCCGGCGCAGGCATGCTGGGCCGGACAGTCGGACTCGCCACGGGTTCGGCACAGGAGGTGTGTTCGATGACTCTGGCACAGCCACGCCCGGAGACGGCCCCCGTGGCCGACCTCGGCGCGGGCCACGGCCCGGAGTGGATCGACCGCTGGCTCACCGCGCACGCCGACGACGTCGTCTCCTGGCGGCGGGCGATCCACGCCCGCCCCGAGCTCGCCCGTCACGAGCACGAGACCACCCGCCTCGTCGCCGAGACCCTGGTCGCCGCGGGCCTGCGCCCCCGGCTCCTGCCCGGCACGGGCCTGGTCTGCGACATCGGCGAGGGCCCGCGCACCGTCGCCCTGCGCGCCGACATCGACGCCCTGCCGCTCACCGAGCAGACCGAGGTGCCCTGGGCGTCCCGGGTGCCGGGTGTCGCGCACATGTGCGGCCACGACGCCCACACCGCCATGGTCCTCGGCGCCGGGCTCGCGCTGGCCGCGTCCCCGCAGGAGCTGCCCGGCCGGGTGCGGCTGATCTTCCAGCCCGCCGAGGAGGTGCAGCCCGGCGGCGCGCTCGACGTCATCGCCGCCGACGGGCTCGACGGGGTCGACCGCATCTTCGCGCTGCACTGCGACCCGCGTCTCGAGGTCGGCAAGGTCGGCACGCGCACCGGGGCGATCACCTCGGCCTGCGACATGCTCGAGCTGCGCCTCACCTCGCCCGGCGGGCACACCTCGCGCCCGCACCTCACCGCCGACCTCGTGCACGCGCTCGGCACGGTCATCACCGGCCTGCCCGACCTGCTCTCCCGCCGGGTCGACCCGCGCTCGGGCACCGTCCTGGTCTGGGGCACCGTCCAGGCCGGCAACGCCACGAACGCCGTCCCGCAGCAGGGCGTGCTCGGCGGCACGCTGCGCACCGCCCAGCACGCGACGTGGAACGAGCTCGAGCCGCTGGTCCGCTCGCTGGTCACCGCGCTGCTCGCGCCCACCGGCGTCGGCTACGTGCTCGAGCACCGCCGCGGCGTCCCGCCGGTGGTCAACGACGCCGTCTCCGCCGACCTGCTGGCCCGCGCGGCCGAGCGGGCCGTCGGGCTCGACGCCGCGGTCGGCACCGAGCAGTCCAGCGGCGGCGAGGACTTCGGCTGGTACCTCGAGCACGTCCCGGGCGCGATGGGTCGTCTCGGCGTCTGGTCGGGGTCGGGCGACATGTCCGACCTGCACCAGCCCACGTTCGACCTCGACGAGCGTGCCCTGCCGGTCGGTGTGCGGACGCTGGCGCACGCCGCGCTGGCCACCCTCGCGGGCTGACCCGGACGCATCTGCTTGGCGCGCCCGGCGAACGGTCGGGCACGATGGCGGCCGTGAGCGATGCAACGGTGACCGCCACGGACGTCCCGACCACCGATGAGGGTGGTCCGGGCGTGTCCGTCGCCCCTGTCCTGCCCCCGGTCACCCGCCGCATCGCCGACGAGCTCGGCGTCGCCGAGAGCCGGGTGCGCGCCGCGGTCGAGCTCCTCGACGGCGGCGCGACGGTGCCGTTCGTCGCCCGCTACCGCAAGGAGGCGACGGACGGTCTCGACGACGCGCAGCTGCGCACGCTCGAGGAGCGCCTGACCTACCTGCGCGAGCTCGAGGAGCGGCGCTCCGCGGTGCTCGAGTCGGTCCGTGGCCAGGGCAAGCTGGACGACGAGCTCGCCGCGCGCATCCTCGGTGCCGAGACGAAGAGCCGCCTGGAGGACGTCTACCTCCCGTTCAAGCCGAAGCGGCGCACCAAGGCCGCGATCGCCCGCGAGGCCGGCCTCGAGCCGCTGGCCGACGCGCTGCTCACCGACCCCACCCACATCCCGCGCACCGCGGCCGGCGCCTACGTCGACCCGGACCACGGCGTGCCCGACCGCGACGCCGCCCTCGACGGCGCGCGCGCGATCCTCGTCGAGCGCTGGGCGGAGGACGCCGACCTCGTGGGCGAGCTCCGCGAGCAGATGTGGCGTCGCGGCCGGCTCACGGCGACCTACCGCGACGGGCGCGGCGGGGAGGGCGACACCGCGGCCGCGAAGTTCTCCGACTACGGCGCCTTCGACGAGAAGTTCACCCGCCTGCCGTCGCACCGGATCCTCGCCGTGCTGCGCGGCGAGACCGAGGAGGTCCTCGCGCTCTCGCTCGACCCGCTCGCCGCGGACGACGAGGAGACCGCGATCTCCGACGTCTACCTCTCGCGCATCGCCGCGGCCGTCGGCGTCGCCGACCGCGGCCGACCCGCCGACCGCTGGCTCACCGACGCCGTGCGGTGGGCGTGGCGCACGCGCATCCTGTCCCGCCTGGTCGTCGACCTGCGGGTGCGGCTCCGCGAGGTGGCCGAGGAGGGCGCGGTGCTGGTGTTCGCCGGCAACCTGCGCGACCTGCTGCTGGCCGCCCCCGCCGGCGCCCGGCCCACCCTCGGCCTCGACCCGGGCCTGCGCACCGGCGTGAAGGTCGCGGTCATCGACGGCACGGGCAAGGTCGTCGCCACCGACACGATCCACCCGCACGTCCCGCGCCGGCAGTGGGAGGCCTCGCGCACCCGCCTGGGCGAGCTGGCCCGCGAGCACGGCGTCGAGCTGGTCGCCATCGGCAACGGCACGGCCTCGCGCGAGACCCACGCCCTGGTCCGCGACCTCATCGCCCGTGAGCCCGATCTCGGGCTCACCGCCGCGGTGGTCTCGGAGGCCGGCGCGTCGGTGTACTCGGCCTCGGAGCAGGCGTCGGCCGAGCTGCCCGACCTCGACGTGTCGCTGCGCGGCGCGGTCTCGATCGCGCGGCGCCTGCAGGACCCGCTGGCCGAGCTCGTGAAGATCGACCCGAAGTCGATCGGCGTCGGCCAGTACCAGCACGACATCGCCGGCACGGCCCTGTCGCGCTCGCTGGACGCCGTCGTCGAGGACGCGGTGAACGCCGTCGGCGTCGACGTCAACACGGCCTCGGCGCCGCTGCTGCGCCGGGTGTCGGGCATCAGCACCGGGCTCGCCACCACGATCGTCGGCTACCGCGACGAGCACGGGCCGTTCGCGTCGCGCACCGCGCTGCGCGAGGTGCCGCGCCTGGGCGCGAAGGCGTTCGAGCAGAGCGCGGGCTTCCTGCGCATCTCCGGCGGCCCCGACCCCCTCGACCGCTCGGCGGTGCACCCGGAGTCGTACCCGGTGGTGCACCGCATCGCGGAGTCGACCGGCCACGACGTCGAGGGCCTCCTCGGCAACACCGCCCTGCTCACGAGCCTGGACCCCGACACCTTCACCGACGAGCGCGTCGGGCGCCCGACGGTCGTCGACATCCTCGCCGAGCTGGACAAGCCCGGGCGTGACCCGCGCCCCGAGTTCACCACCGCGGAGTTCGCCGAGGGCGTCGAGGCGATCACCGACCTGACGCCGGGCATGGTGCTCGAGGGCCAGGTGACCAACGTCGCGGCGTTCGGCGCGTTCGTCGACGTGGGCGTGCACCAGGACGGTCTGGTGCACATCTCGGCGATGTCGAAGGACTTCGTGTCCGACCCCCGCTCGGTGGTCGGGCCGGGCGACGTCGTCCGCGTGCGGGTGCTCGACGTCGACGTCGAGCGCAAGCGCATCTCGCTGACCCTGCGCCTCGACGAGGAGCAGCCCGCCGAGACCGGCGGCGCGCGGCCCGGTGGCGCCGGCGGCGGTGGCGGCCGGGGTGGCCGCGGCCGTGGGGGGCGTGGACGTCCGGGTGCCGCGCCGCCGACGGAGGCGACGCCGTCGGACGCCGCCGCCACACCCACCGAGGGCGGCGGCGAGCGCCGACGCCGGGGTGGTCGTGGCGGCCGGGGTGGCGGACGCGGCCAGGGCGAGCCGAAGCCCGCCGAGCAGACGCCGGCCGCTCAGGCACCGGCCACCGGGGCGCCGGCCGAGCAGAAGCCCGCCGACCAGAAGCCTGCCGACCAGAGGGCTGCTGACCAGAAGCCCGGCGAGCGCGGTGGCCGGGGCCGGCGGGACGGCGGCCGGGGCCAGGGCGGCCCGGGAGAGCGCGGCGGTCAGGGCCGGGACGACCGGGGCAAGGGCGGCGACCGGGGCCGGGGTGGCGACCGCGGCAAGCCCGGCCAGGGCGGTCAGGGCGGCCGCGACCAGCGCGGCTCGCGCGACCGTCGGTCCGCGCCCACCAACGGCGCCATGGCCGAGGCCCTGCGCCGCGCCGGCTACGACAGCTGAGCTTCGGCTTCGGTGGCGGAACCCGCGCCCGGCGCGGGTCTCGTCACCGAGGTCCGGTGTCCAGAGGGTCCGGTGGCTAGAGCTCCGAGCCCGGCCCGGGTCCGACGGAGCGGCAGGGGCGCTCGCGCAGGGCGCGCACGTAGTCGTCGGGGGCTCCGGCGCCCTCGGCGGCGTCGGAGAGCACCCCGATGTAGCGCGCCGACGGCAGGCCGCCCTCGTAGGCGTCGAGGACGTAGACCCAGGCGAGCTGCGGCCCGTCCATCGTCTGGATGCGCAGCCGGAGCTTCTTGTGCATCCCCAGCTCGCCCCCCTCCCAGCGGTCGAGCTGGTCGACGTCGAGCGGGCTGACGTCGTAGAGCACGACGAAGACGCGGGAGTCGGGGTCCTCGACGACGGTGGAGAGGGCGCCCTCCCACCCGAGGTCCTCCCCGCCGAAGGTCAGGCGCCACCCCTCGAGCCACCCCGTCCCCGACATCGGGGAGTGGGGCGCCCGTTGCATCATCTGCTCGGGGTCCATGTTGGATCCGTACGCGGCGTAGAGCGGCACGGCGGACAGGGTAGTCAGCCGGGGTGGGCTCCGGCCGCGACCCGGTCCGTCGAGTTCAGGAACACCATCGGTGCGTACCGATCACCGGGGCGGGGGACACTGGGAGTCACCACAGGTTGCAGGAGGAGCACCGCATGACCCGCATCGTCATCCTCGGTGGAGGGCCGGCCGGGTACGAAGCGGCCCTCGTCGCCGCCCAGCACGAGGCCGACGTCACCGTCGTCGAGGAGGACAGCCTCGGCGGCAACTGCGTGGCCTACGACTGCGTGCCCTCCAAGACCTTCATCGCCTCGGCGGGGGTCCGCGCCGGGTTCCGCGCGACGGCCGAGATGGGCGTCGACGTCGACGACCCGCGCGTCGACCTGCCGCGTGTCAACGCCCGCGTGCGCGGGCTCGCCCTCGCCCAGTCCGCCGACGTGCGCGCGAAGCTGCAGGCCGAGGGCGTGCGCGTCGTCCAGGGCCGCGCGTGGTTCGAGGAGAGCGACCGCACCAGCGCCACCCACGACGTCTGCATCGCGTACCCCGACGGCTCCACCGAGACGGTCACCGCCGACGTCGCCCTCGTCGCCACCGGGGCGTCCCCGCGCGTGCTGCCAGACGCGCAGCCGGACGGGAAGCGGATCCTGACCTGGCGCCAGATCTACGACCTCGAGGCGTTGCCGGAGCACCTCATCGTGGTCGGCTCCGGGGTCACCGGCGCCGAGTTCGTCTCCGCGTACGCCGAGCTGGGCGTGCCCGTCACGCTGATCTCCAGCCGCGACCGCGTCCTGCCCCACGAGGACCCCGACGCCGCGACGACGCTCGAGGAGGTGTTCACCGAGCGCGGCGTGACGATCGAGCCGCGCTCGCGGGCCGACAAGGTCGTCGCCACCGCCGACGGGGTGCGGGTGACGCTGTCCGACGGGCGGGAGGTCGAGGGGTCGCACGCGCTGATGACGGTCGGCTCGGTGCCGAACACCGCCGACATCGGCGCCGCGAACATCGGCCTGGAGCTGCGCGAGAGCGGTCACATCGACGTCGACCGCGTCTCCCGCACCGCGATCCCCGGCGTCTACGCCGCCGGCGACTGCACCGGCCTGCTGCCGCTCGCGTCCGTCGCGGCGATGCAGGGCCGGATCGCGATGTGGCACGCGCTGGGCGAGGGCGTCGCCCCGCTGCGTCTCAAGACCGTCGCCTCGGCGGTGTTCACCCGCCCCGAGGTCGCCACCGTCGGTATCAGCCATGCTCAGGTGGAGAGCGGGGAGTTCCACGCCCGCGAGGTCATCATGCCGCTGGGCACGAACCCCAGGGCGAAGATGTCCGGCCTGCGCGAGGGCTTCGTCAAGGTGTTCTGCCGACCGGCGACGGGCGTCGTCATCGGCGGGGTGATCGTGGCGCCGGTGGCCAGCGAGCTGATCCTCCCGCTGGCCATGGCCGTGCAGAACAACCTGACGGTGAACGACCTCGCCCACACGTTCTCGATCTACCCCTCGCTCTCGGGCTCGGTCACCGAGGCGGGCCGTCGCCTGATGCAGCACGACGATCTGGACTAGTCAGCGGCTCTGCACCCGGTCGCGCAGCGCGCGGCGGCCGCGGAGGCCGAGCTTCCCGTAGACGTTGCGCAGGTGGTACTCGACAGTCTTGGTCGAGACGAACAGCTCGGCGGCGATCTCCGGGTTCGTCCACCCGCGCCCGACGAGCGTCGTGACCTCCCGCTCGCGGTCGGTGAGGTCGTCGGCCCAGCGGCCACGGGCCGGGTCGGCCCCGACGGCCAGGTCGGCGGGATCGGCCGCGTCCGCGAGGTCGGCCAGGCAGCGCTCCAGGAACGGGCGGGCGCCGAGACGGCTGAAGGCGTCCGCCGCGGCGTCGAGGGCGGTCCGGCCGGCGGAGCGGTGGCCGGCGAGCACCAGCGTCGCCCCGTACGCGTGGCGCAGCCGTGTCCGGTACCAGCCGGGCTCGCCGCCGTCGGCGGGCAGCGCGAGGCCGGCCTCGAAGGCCCGGCGCGCACCGGGCAGGTCGCCGAGGGCCGCCGCGAGCCGACCGGAGAGCCAGGCCCGCGCGACCGGCAGGCAGCTGCCCGCCGACGGCACCCGGTCGAGCGCGGCGAGGGCTCGCGCGGCGCTGTCCAGCCGTCCGGTGTCGAGGTGGCTGTCGACCAGCGCCGGGAGCCACCACCCCGAGTACAGCTGGACGCGGTCGGGCTCGAGCTCGTCGGGCGTCAGGGCGCTCAGCGTGCTCGCGACGTCCCCCGCGCGGCCCTCGGCCTGCGCGATGGCGGCGTCGGCCAGCGTCAGGTGGATCCGCGGCCCGAGGAAGTCGGCGGTCTCGGCCAGCGTCCGGGCGCGCGCCAGGTCGGCCCGTGCGGCGTCGTACTCGCCGCGCCCGGCGTGCAGGATCGAGGAGAGCGACCAGAGGGTGGCGTGGTCGAAGCTGCGCCCGTGGCGCGTGACGGCCTCGACGGCGACCTCGAGCTCGCGGCGGGCGGCGTCCCACTCGCCGAGCAGGTAGTCGCACCAGATGAGGTGGACCTGGGCGGACACCCCGAGCAGGTGGGCGAGCGGGGTGCCGCGGCGCCGGGCGACGACGGTCAGGTCGGCGCACGCCGGGGCGAGCCGGCCGAGGAGCCCGTTCAGGATGCCGCGCTGGGTGAGGGCGGCGAGCTCGTAGGGGGTGGCGCGGGCCGGGCCGTCGGTGAGGGCGGTGCCGGCGGCGAGGAAGGCGCGGGCGAGGGGCACCAGACGGTGCGCCTCGGGGATCTGGCGGCGGGCGTCGTCGGCCGCGCCGACGGCCGCCTCCCCGTCGCCGAGCTGGCAGTGGACGTAGGCCAGCTCGAGGTCGAGCCGCGCGACGGACTCGCCCGGCACCGTCCCGTCGACCATGCCCGCCCGCGCCGCGACCAGCAGGTCGCGCGACGCGGTGACCTCGTCGCGGGCGAAGGCCAGCAGCCCGAGCAGCTCCGAGCGCGCCGGACCGTCGGGGAGCGCCTCGATCTCGGCGGTGTGCGCCAGGGCGTGGCCCTCCCGCGCCGCGTGCACCAAGAGGCGGACGCCCTCGGTGAGGCGAGCGGCCCGGGCGCGCTCGTCGGCGCTGCGGGCGGCGGCCCACAGGAGGTACTCCGCCGCCGCGACCAGGGCGCCCTGCTCGAACTCGCTGGTCGCCGCCTTCTCCAGGGCGTCGGCGAGGCCGGCGTCGGGACCGTCGGTGCTCCCCACGAGGTGGCGCCAGTGCGCCGTGCCGCCGGTGAGGTCGGCGGCGTGCCGGTGCAGGGCGCGGCGCCGGGCGGCCGGGAGGCTCCCGTACACGGCGTCGCGGACGAGGGCGGACCGGTAGGAGAGGATCTCGTCGGTCTCGTCGACCTGCGCCTCGAGGAGCCCCTCCCGCACCACGGGGGCGCAGTCCTCCGACACCGTGTCGTGGCCGGTCAGGGTGCGCAGGACGTGCACCGACGCCGGCTCGCCCAGGACGGCCAGAGCCTCGAGCGCCTCCCGGGCCCTCGGCGGAGCGCCGGCCAGCCGCCGCCGCAGGCCCGCGGCGAGCGACCCGGGCGGGCGCGGGCGCCCGAGCCGGTACCGGCCCGCGAGGTCCCTGTCCGTGGGGTCCCTGTTCGTGAGGTCCCTGTTCGTGGAGTCCCTGTCGGCGAGCACCGCCCGCAGGTACATCGGGTTGCCGTCGGTCTCCTCGCGCAGGCGCGCGACCGTCCACGGCGTCACGTCGGGGTCGATCTCCCGGGCCAGCTCGGCCACCTCGGCGTCGGTGAGGCCGCGGAGGGTCAGCCGCACGGTGTCCTCGGGCCACGCGTCGCCGGGCGGGGGCTCGAGCCAGTCGTCGGGCCGGTCGTGACCGGCGAGCACGGTCATCACGCGCAGCGGGGGCAGCCGGCGCAGCAGGCGCCGCAGCGTCGCGAGCGACTCGGGGTCCGCGCGGTGCAGGTCGTCCGCGACGAGCAGCACGGGCCGACGGTCGGCCAGGTCCTCGAGGGCGGCGAGCAGCGCCGCCGCCCCGGGTCGCGACGGGCCGGTCGGGACGTCGGCGGGGCGGGCGCCGGCGGCGCGGGCGGCCGCGAGGCAGCGTCCGAGCAGCGTGCCGGGGTGGCTCACCTCGACGTCGGGGGCCACCGCCCGGACCACGGTCATCCCGTCGGGACCGGCCGGACCGTCGGGACCCTCGACGTGCCGGCGCAGCCGGTCGACGAGCTCGGACTTGCCGATCCCGGCCGGCCCGGTGATCAGGATCGGGGGCGGGGTGGCGGTGCGCGCCCGCCGCGCCACGTCGAGCAGACGGCCGAGCTCGGCGGCACGACCGACACCCTCCACGCGTCCTCCCCCCGGAGCCACGGACGACTAGGGATTCTGCCTGGGGCGAGGGCCTCCGCGGCCGACGAAGGTGGACGGTGTTGCCCGAGCGGCCGTCGACGACAGCTCGTCCCGCCCGTCCCCCCCATGGGCGGGGCGCGGAGGTCGGACCGGCACCGACCCGGGCGCCGGCGCGGCGTGCCCGTGTCGGCGCCTGTGTGCCGGGACCGGCCGCTCGGGCGACCTGCCGGTCACACCCAGTCGAAGGTGCGGGTGACCGCCTTCTTCCACTGCGCGTAGGTCTCGTCGCGCAGGGTCGCGTCCATCTGCGGGTTCCAGACCTTGTCCTGGGCCCAGTTGTCGCGGATGTCCTGCTCGGAGTCCCAGAAGCCGACGGCGAGCCCGGCCGCGTACGCGGCGCCCAGGGCCGTGGTCTCGGCGACCTGCGGCCGGATGACCTCGACGCCGAGCAGGTCGGCCTGGAACTGCATGAGGACCTCGTTGCCGACCATGCCGCCGTCGACCTTGAGCGTCGTGAGGGGCACGCCCGAGTCGGCGTTCATGGCGTCGATGACCTCGCGGGTCTGGAACGCCGTCGCCTCGAGCACCGCGCGGGCGAGGTGGCCCTTGTTGACGTAGCGGGTGAGCCCGACGATCGCGCCGCGGGCGTCGGCGCGCCAGTACGGCGCGAACAGGCCCGAGAACGCCGGCACGAAGTAGGCGCCGCCGTTGTCGTCGACGCTCTTGGCGAGCTCCTCGATCTCCGGCGCCGAGGTGATGATCCCGAGGTTGTCGCGCATCCACTGCACCAGCGAGCCGGTGACGGCGATCGAACCCTCGAGCGCGTAGATCTGCGGGGCGTCGCCGATCTTGTAGCAGACGGTCGTCAGCAGGCCGTTCTTCGACTCGACCTTCTCGGTGCCGGTGTTGAGCAGCACGAAGTTGCCGGTGCCGTAGGTGTTCTTGGCCTCGCCGACGGACAGGCAGGCCTGCCCGAACGTCGCCGCCTGCTGGTCGCCGAGGATGCCGGCGACCGGGACGTCGCGGAACGTGCCGCGGGCCCGGATCGGGGCGTAGTTCTCCGAGGAGGACCGGATCTCGGGGAGCATCGCCATCGGCACCCCGATCTCCTCGCAGAGCTGCGGGTCCCACTCCAGGGTGTCGATGTTCATCAGCAGCGTGCGCGACGCGTTGGTCGGGTCGGTGACGTGCAGCCCGCCCTCGATGCCGCCGGTGGCGTTCCACAGCACCCAGGTGTCCATCGTCCCGAACGCGAGCTCGCCACGCTCGGCCCGCTCGCGGGCGCCGTCAACGTTGTCGAGGATCCACCGCGCCTTCGGCCCCGCGAAGTAGGTGGCCAGGGGCAGACCCGTCTTCGCGCGGTAGCGCTCGGCGCCGCCGCCGAGGGCGCCGAGCTCCTCGCAGATGGCCTGGGTGCGCGTGTCCTGCCAGACGATGGCGTTGTGGATGGGCTCGCCGGTCGACTTGTCCCAGATGACCGTGGTCTCGCGCTGGTTGGTGATGCCGACCGCGGCGATCGAGGACGCGTCGAGGTCGGCGCGGGCCAGGGCCCCACCGCAGACCTGGCGGGTGTTGACCCAGATCTCCGAGGCGTCGTGCTCCACCCACCCGGCCTTGGGGAAGATCTGCTGGTGCTCGAGCTGATCGACCGCGACGACCTGACCCGAGTGATCGAAGATCATGCATCGGGTCGACGTCGTGCCCTGGTCGATCGCGGCGACGTACTGGGTCATGCGAGAGCTCCCTGGCGAGTCGGGACGGACGGAAGGCAGGGGCCGCCGCGGGTCCGGGGGCGGCCGGGGATCAGGTCGCGGAGACCGGGGCGACGATCGCGACGAGCGCGGCCAGCACGGCACCGATCAGCGGGCCGATCACCGGGACCCACGAGTAGCCCCAGTCGGGGCGGCCCTTGCCGCGGATCGGCAGCACCGCGTAGGCGATGCGCGGCCCGAGGTCACGGGCGGGGTTGATGGCGTAGCCGGTCGGCCCACCGAGGGCCTGGCCGATACCCATGACGACCGCGGCGGCGGCGCCGTAGATCGCCGGGCTGGAGCCGTAGGGGTTGACCAGGAGGAAGAGGACCAGCGCGAACGTCGCGATGGTCTCGGTGACCAGGTTCCACACCGGCTTCTTGATCGGCGGGTTGGTCGAGAAGATGTTCAGCGTGCCCGAGTTGTCCTCGTTCGCGTCGAACTGCAGCTTGTAGACGAGCCAGGCGAGCGCCGCGCCGACGAAGGCGCCCAGGAACTGGCCGATCAGGTACCAGGGCACGTCCGACCAGGGTGTCCCGCCGTTGATGGCGCTCCCGAGGGTGACGGCGGGGTTGATCGCGCCGCCGGACGCGTCGGCGATGCTGGCGCCGGCGAAGACGCCGAAGCCCCAGCCGAAGGTGATGAGCACCCATGACGCCGTGTCCCCGTCGGCGTTGGTACGGGTGAGGAGGACGTTCGCCACCACGCCGCACCCGAAGAGGAGCAGCACCATGGTGCCGAGGAACTCCGAGAGAATGATGCTTCCAGCGCCCACGACGGCTCCTGTCGGACGGCGACCCGTTACCCCTGATGCCGCGTCCGAACCCCGACCCAGTGGGAGTCGAGGCCGGACGTGATCGTCAGGACGCTAGTGGCGTGTTCCACACGTGTAAACGCTTGCGGCCGATCTCAGGGTGGCGTGGTCCGACTCGGGGCACTCCATGTGGGGGAAGGAGCAGGGAGCTGGCCCGGCTGCACGGTGCTGCAGTGGCGACGGCGCGTTAGCGTGGAACACGAGAGCGTCCTCGGGGGCGCCGGCGCCCGCGGCCCGTCGCGGCACGCGGTCGGGCCCTGTGCCACCTCGGAGACAGCATCGGCAGAGAGGGGTCGGACGTGGACGCTGGACGAGGCACGCAGGACGGCAGCGCGGCGGGCCCGGACGCCGGGACGGCCGCGCCGGCCGAGGAGCTGGACGCGGCGGCGGAGCCCGCCCGTCTGGGGCCGGGGGACCGGGCGCGGTCGTGGGACCGCCTCGCCTCCGAACAGTTCGACGTGGTCGTGGTCGGCGGCGGCGTGGTCGGCACCGGGGCGGCACTCGATGCGGCGACCCGCGGGCTGAAGGTGGCCCTCGTCGAGGCCCGCGATCTCGCCTCGGGCACGTCGAGCCGGTCGTCGAAGCTCTTCCACGGTGGGCTGCGCTACCTGGAGCAGCTGGACTTCGGGCTGGTGCGCGAGGCCCTGCGGGAGCGCGAGCTGAGCCTCACCCGCCTCGCCCCGCACCTGATCAAGCCGGTCAGCTTCCTGTACCCGCTGACCAAGCACTGGGAGCGCCCGTACGTCACGGCCGGCGTCACGCTCTACGACACGATCGGCGGCAAGAGCTCGCTGCCGCACCAGAAGCAGTTGACCCGGTCCGGGGCGCTGCGGATGGCGCCGGCACTCAAGCGCAGCGCGCTGGTCGGGGCGATCCGCTACTTCGACGCCCAGGCCGACGACGCCCGCCACACGATGATGGTGGGCCGCACCGCCGCCCAGTACGGCGCCGTCGTCCGCACCTCCACGCAGGTCGTCGAGTTCCTCCACGAGGTCGACCGGGTCGCCGGCGTCCGTGTGCGCGACGTCGAGACCGGGCGCGAGACCGAGGTCCGCGCGTCGGTGGTGGTCAACTGCACCGGCGTGTGGACCGACCAGATGCAGCACGCCGCGGGCACCCGTGGCCGCTTCCGGGTCAAGGCCTCGAAGGGCGTGCACTTCCTCGTCGCCCGGGACAAGATCCCGTCGGACACCGGGATGATCCTGCGCACCGAGAAGTCGGTGCTGTTCGTCATCCCGTGGCGCAACCACTGGATCGTCGGCACCACCGACACCGACTGGAACCTCGACCTGGCCCACCCCGCGGCGACGCGCAAGGACCTCGACTACCTGCTCGAGCACGTCAACTCCGTGCTCGTGACGCCCCTGTCGCACGACGACATCGAGGGCGTCTACGCGGGCCTGCGGCCGCTGCTGGCCGGGGAGAGCGAGGAGACCTCGAAGCTCTCCCGCGAGCACGCCGTCTCCCGGGTCATGCCGGGTCTCGTCGCGATCGCGGGCGGCAAGTACACGACCTACCGGGTGATGGCCGCCGACGCGATCGACGCCGCGGCCGAGGACATCCCCACCCGGGTCGCGCCCTCGGTCACCGATCGCGTGCCGCTCATCGGCGCGGACGGCTACTTCGCGCTGGTCAACCAGGCCGAGCAGCTCGGGAAGCAGCACGGGCTGCACCCGCACCGCGTGCGCCACCTGCTCGACCGCTACGGCTCGCTGCTGCACGGCCTGCTGGCCATGGGCGACGAGAACCGGTCGCTGCTCGAGCCGGTACCGGCCTCGCCGGACTACCTGCGCGTGGAGATCGCCTACGCGGTCGCCTACGAAGGCGCCATCCACCTCGACGACGTCCTCACCCGCCGCACCCGCATCTCCATCGAGTACGCCCACCGCGGCGTCGACTCGGCCGAGTCCGTCGGGGCCCAGATGGCGACCCTGCTGGGCTGGTCCGACGAGCAGCGCGACCTCGAGGTGCGCTCGTACATCGAGCGCGTGGAGGCCGAGCGCGAGTCGCAGTCGGTCGACACCGACGTCGAGGCCGACAAGCTGCGCGTCGCCGCGCCGGACCCGCGGGCCCCGAGGCTCGCGGCGCTCGGCACCGGCTGAGAGCACACCCTCTCAAGGGGGAGCGAGGGTCGCCCTCGCTGCGTCCGGCGCAGTCGAGGACGCCCTCGCTCCGGACGGGCGGGCACGGACGCCGGACGCCCGGCACTGGCTGCAGCCGGCGCCGGGCATTGTGCTGTCGGTATGACGAACGTGGTCCCGGCCGTGACCCTGCTCGCGGGCGTGCTGTCCGCCCTGCTCGCGGGGTTCTACCTCGCGTTCAGCGTGGTGATCATGCCGTCACTGGCCCGCCTGCCCGACCGGGTGCTCGTGTCGGTGATGCAGACGGTCAACCGCGTGATCGTCCGGCCGGCGTTCGTGGTGCTGTTCCTCGGCGCGCCCGGTGTCGCGGTCGTGGCGCTGGTGCTGGCCCTGGTGGCCGGCGCGCCGGTGCTCGCGATCCTCGTGGGCGCCGTGCTGCAGGTCGCCTCGATCGTGACGACTGTGGCGGTGAACATCCCGCTCAACACCGCGCTCGACCGCGCGGACCCGGACGATGCCGGCGACATCGTCCGGGCCCGCGAGGCCTTCGAGCGTCCGTGGGTGCGCGCGCACCTCGTGCGCACGGCGTTCGCCACCGTCGGTGCGGTAGCGCTCCTGCTCTGACCGAGTCCGGGGCTCAGTGCCCCGCGACCGGCGCCGGCGAGGTCTCGTCGGTGCCGACGGACTCGATGTCGGCCTGGGTGCGCTCCGACTTGGGTCGCACCATGAACGAGACGCCGACGGCGATCAGGCCGATGACCCCGGCCGCCATGAACGCGAGCCGGAGGCCGGCCGCGTCCGGCGACCCGGTGGCCGCCGTCGACCCGATGGCCGCGATGGTGACGAAGCCGGCCGTGCCGGCCGCGCCTGCCACCTGCTGGAGCGTCGTGAGGATCGCGCTGCCGTGCGAGTAGAGGTTCTCGGGGAGCACCGAGAGCCCCTCGGTGAGCAGCGGCGTCATCATCAGCCCGAGCGAGGCCATCAGCACCAGGTGGACCACGATGACCATCCACAGGGACGCCGAGGCACCCAGCGCGGCGAAGAGCCACATCGAGACCGCGAGCCCGATGGCGCCCGGAATCACGAGCGGCCGGGCGCCGACGCGGTCGAACAGCCGGCCGACGGGCCGGCCCATGAAGCCGAGCAGCAGACCACCGGGCAGGACGGCGAGGCCGGTGACAGCCGCGCTCGCCCCGAGCACGTTCTGCAGGTAGATCGGCAGCAGGATCGCGCCCGCGCCCAGCAGCGTCATGAACAGCAGCGCCGACAGGATGATCGCGACGACGAACGGCTTGTGGCCGAATGGCCGCAGGTCGAGCAGCGCCGACTCGGTGCGCTGGAGCTTCATCTGGCGCGCGATGAACACGGCCAGCGAGACGACGCCGATCACCAGCGCCGCCCACGGCGGGAGCGCGGCGTCGCCGCCGTGCCCGAGCGTGGAGAACCCGTAGACGATGCCGCCGAAGCCCACCGCCGACAGGGCCACCGAGAGCAGGTCGAGCGGCGTCGACCGGGTCTCGCTGGAGAGCCTGAAGATCACGAAGCCGACGACGAGCGCCGCCAGCGAGAGGGGCAGGACGCTCCAGAACATCCAGCGCCAGTCGAGCGAGGTGAGGATCAGCCCGCCGATGGTCGGCCCGATCGCGGGCGCGACGGCGATGACGATCGAGATCGTGCCCATGGTCGCGCCGCGCCGGTCGGCCGGGATCAGCTTCATGACCGAGGTCATGAGCAGCGGGATCATCACCGCCGTGCCGGTGGCCTGCACGATGCGGCCCGCGAGCAGCAGCGGGAAGCCGGGCGACAGCGCGCAGATCAACGTGCCGAGGCTGAACAGGGTCATCGCGGCCAGGAAGACCTGGCGCGGCGTGAACCGCTGCAGGATGTAGCCGGTGGTCGGGATGACCACGCCCATCGTGAGCAGGAACCCGCTGGTCAGCCACTGCACCGTCGTGGCCGAGACGCCGAGGTCACCGGTGAGGTGCGGCAGCGCCACGCTGAGGATGGTCTCGTTGAGGATCATCACGAACGCCGAGACGACGAGCGTCATGATGATCACCATCGGCCGCGCGGACCCACTGGTGGTGCTGGGTCCGGCGGTGTCGGACCCGCCTGGGGTCTGGCCGGTCATCGTTCCCCCTCAGGGCGACGGCCGTGGCGGTCACGGCCGGTCTGGAAGAGCATCACACGGACCCCCGACAGGCGAGCGGTTTGGCGAACGGGGGCCGACCGGGCGTGCACCGCCGCACCCGGCAACGACGACGTCAACGCCTGGTCAGGCGTCCGTGTTCCGGGATCGGGGGACATTGCGCCGAGCGCGAACGTCCTACTGCTGGTGGCGGTGGGAGACGAACGCCACGGCCGCGATGATGATCGGGACGAGGAGGAAGACCCACGGGAACCGCCCGCCGCTCACCGCGAAGAGGAGCGCGGCGGCGACCGGCGTCAGCATCGAGATCATGCCCGCGTGCCGGGCGACGGCGGCCCCGGTCGGGGCCACCAGCTCCGGCAGGTCCGGGACCGCGGGCGGGTCCGTCGGCGGCGGGGCCGGCGCGGCGGGGGCGCCGGAGGGGTAGGCCGGGTGCGGTTCGGGCAGGTCCCGGAACAGGGCGTCGAGCTGGGAGCGCGAGCCGGCCCGCGAGGCCGCGGCGCAGCGGCTGGCGTGCTCCTCGCGCTCGAGGCGCCCGGCGCGCCGGTGCGCGTCGAGGGCCTCCATGGCGAGCTCCCGCTCGTGCGCCCCGACATCGGCCATGGAGCAAGTATGCGCCGATCAGCCGGCGTCGGGGATCTCGCAGATCACGGCACCCTGGTTGACGCTGGCGCCGGCCTCGAGGGTGAGGCCGGTGACGACGCCGTCCTTGTGGGCGGTGACCGGGTTCTCCATCTTCATGGCCTCGACGACCACGACGAGGTCGCCGGCCGCGACCGTGTCGCCCTCGGAGACCGCGACCTTGACGACGGTCCCCTGCATCGGCGCGGTGATCGCGTCACCGGACACCTTGGCGCCGCCGCCGGAGCGCTTGCGCGACTTCTTCTTCGGCGCCGCACCACGGCCGCCGCCCCCGCCCCCGCCGATGGCGAGGTCGCCGGGGAGCGAGACCTCGAGACGCTTGCCGCCGACCTCGACGACCACCGTCTGCCGCGGCGCGCTCTCCTCGTCGTCCTCGGCCGGCTCGGCGGCCTGGAACGGCTCGATCCGGTTGTCGAACTCGGTCTCGATCCAGCGGGTGTGGACCACGAACGACTCGGCGCCCTCAGGAGCCGTGAACGCCGGGTCCTCCAGGACCACGCGGTGGAACGGGATGACCGTCGGCAGGCCCTCCACGACGAGCTCGTCGAGGGCACGGCGGGAGCGGGCGATGGCCTGCTCGCGGTCCTCGCCGGTGACGACGAGCTTGCCGACCATCGAGTCGAACTGCCCGCCGATCACGGTGCCGGTCTCGACGCCCGAGTCGACCCGCACGCCGGGGCCGTCGGGGGCGACGAAGCGGGTGACGGTGCCGGGCGCGGGCAGGAAGCCGCGCCCCGCGTCCTCGCCGTTGATCCGGAACTCGATGGAGTGCCCGCGCGGCGTCGGGTCCTCGGAGAACCGCAGCTCCTGGCCCGCGGCGATCCGGAACTGCTCGAGCACCAGGTCGATCCCGCTGGTCTCCTCGGAGACGGGGTGCTCGACCTGCAGGCGGGTGTTGACCTCGAGGAACGAGATCGTGCCGTCCTCGCCCACGAGGAACTCGACGGTGCCCGCGCCCGAGTAGCCGGCCTCGACGCAGATGTCCCGGGCCGACGTGTGGATGCGCTTGCGCTGCTCGTCGGACAGGAACGGCGCCGGCGCCTCCTCCACGAGCTTCTGGTGACGGCGCTGCAGCGAGCAGTCGCGGGTGCCGACGACGATGCAGTGCCCGTGCTGGTCGGCGAGGACCTGCGCCTCGACGTGGCGCGGGCGGTCGAGGTAGCGCTCGACGAACGACTCGCCACGCCCGAACGCCGACACCGCCTCGCGCACCGCGGCGTCGAACATCTCGGCGATCTCGTCGCGCTCGCGCGCCACGCGCATGCCGCGCCCGCCACCGCCGAACGCGGCCTTGATGGCCACCGGCAGCCCGTGCTCGTCGGCGAACGCGATCACCTCGTCGGCGTCGGCCACCGGGTCCTTCGTGCCGGGCACCAGCGGTGCGCCCGAGCGCTCGGCGATCTTGCGGGCGGTGACCTTGTCGCCCAGGTCGCGGATGGCCTGCGGCGACGGCCCGACCCAGATCAGCCCGGCGTCGATCACGGCCTGCGCGAAGTCGGCGTTCTCGGAGAGGAAGCCGTACCCGGGGTGCACCGCGTTCGCGCCCGAGTCGCGCGCGGCCTTGAGCAGCTTCTCGACGTCCAGGTAGGAGTCCGCCGCGGTCTCGCCGCCGAGCGCGAACGCCTGGTCGGCCATCCGCACGTGCGGGGCGTCGCGGTCCGGGTCGGCGTAGACGGCCACGCTGGCCAGGCCCGCGTCGGCGCACGCGCGCACCACCCGCACCGCGATCTCGCCACGGTTGGCGACGAGGACGGTGTGCAGCGGGTCGAACCCCGAGGGGGCGGTCGGGGCCATCGGGAGACCTCCTGGGATCGTCGCTGAGCCGGGGGGCGGTCGGGGCAGTGTAGGGGCGGCCGGACGGGCGCCCGCCGGGGTCACTCTCTCGTACTCCACCCGCCTCCGTGGTTCCCCCCGGCGTGGCCATGACCACATGCGTGACCACGGGGTGACCGTGTGTTCCCGGTGCCCGGGTGCGGAGCACACCGGTCACGCGGATACCGTCGGCGACCGATGAGGCCTTGGTGGTGGCGGTCCGTGGCCGCGTGCGTGTCCGTGCTGGTCCTGGCGGGCCTCGTCGCGGTGATCGCGGGAGCCGTCAACGCCGATCGCTCGACCGCCTCGCGCCTCGCCGCGGAGGACGGGGCGGGGACGTCGGAGAGCGACGCGCCTCCCTCACCGGCTGCGGCGACCGGTCCCGAGGAGCCCGGGCCCTCTGATGCTCCTGCC
Source organism: Actinomycetospora sp. NBC_00405 (assembly GCF_036044095.1). NCBI lineage: Bacteria > Bacillati > Actinomycetota > Actinomycetes > Pseudonocardiales > Pseudonocardiaceae > Actinomycetospora > Actinomycetospora sp. NBC_00405. The sequence goes on along the minus strand of NZ_CP107938.1, from coordinate 2,635,201 downwards.
GAGCCCTCGGAGCCCTCGGAGTCCTCTGAGCCCTCCGCCGAGCCTGGTGCGGGTCCGGAACCCGGACGTGTCCCCGACGCGGGCACCGCCACGACCCTGGCCGTCCTGCCCGGCTGGCGGGTGGCGCCGACCCAGGACGTCGTCGAGGTGCCGTCCGGACGCTTCGAGGGCGCCACGATCCTGCGCCGCGGCGCGGGCACCGTCGTGCTCGTCGGCCTGGCCGACCCCGAGCGGGTGCCGCCGCGCGCCGACCCGGCGCGGCCCGACCCCGCCCAGGAGGACGCCCTCGCCGCCGAGGCGCGCCGGCTGGCCGACGCCTACGCCGACCTGCTCGCGCCGGGTGCCGAGACCGGCGCCCTCACCGACAACGACACGGCGATCGCGGACCTGCCCACCCGCACCTCGGTGCGCCGGGTCGAGGGCGGCGCGCTCGACGGCGCCCTGGTGCGCGTCAGCACCCTCGCCGCACCGGGTCGCACCCTGACGGTACTGGCGGTCGCGCGGCCGGCGCCGGACGTCGACGCCGAGGGCGACGCCGCCGACCAGGTGGTGCGCTCCCTGCGCCTCGACGAGCCGGTGCCGGCGCCCTGACCGGACCGAGCCCTAACCGGACCGGACCGGACCGAGCCCTATCCGGTGCGTGCCCAGAGGGCGTCGACGCCGATGCCGATCTCGGCGAGCAGGCGCCGGGTCAGCGGCAGGCTCAGGCCGATCACGTTCGACGGGTCACCCTCGACGCCCTCGACGAACCAGCCGCCGCGACCGTCGAGCGTGAACGCGCCCGCCACGGCCAGCGGCTCGCCGGTGGCGAGGTAGGCCTCCAGCTCGCCGGTGGTCGGCACCCCGAAGGTGACGGCGGTCCGGGCGTGGCCGATGACCTCGCGCCCGAGTTCGCCGCCCCCGACCGCGACCAGCGCGTGGCCCGTGAACAGCTCGGCGCTCTGGCCGGCCATCTGGTCCCAGCGCCCGCGGGCGGCGTCCACGTCGCGCGGCTTGCCGACGAGCTCACCCTCGAGGAACAGCATCGAGTCGGCGCCGATGACGACGCACTCCCGCTCGGTCGCGGCGATCCGCGCGGCCACGCTGCGCGCCTTCGCGAGCGCCAGCGCGGTGACGGTGTCGACCGGTTCGGCGTCCGCGCCCAGCTCGGCGAGGAGCGCGTCCTCGTCGACGTCGGACACCTCGACCAGGGGTTCCACACCCGCCGCCCGCAGGATCGCCAGACGGGCCGGGGACGCGGAAGCGAGGACCAGACGCACGTCGCGGAACCCTACGTCGCGCTCGTGGTGCCGGCTGCGGTGCGGTCCAGGGTGCTGTCCACGGTGGCGTCCGGCGGCGCCGGGCCGCCCCACCCCGGCGAGGATCGACAGGTGCGTCGGGCGCTCGGAGTCCCGCCGACAGCAGACGTCGACGACGCCGATCACCGCCTCGGCGGCCTCGCGGTCGGTGGCGACGTCGTCCCGCCGCCGAGGTCGGCGTCGTACATCCGCGCGGGGGAGGGCGGCGGGGCCCATTAGAAGGGCGGCTCGTCGGGCAGGCGGCCGGTGCGGGGCAGCGGGCTCCGGGGCGGCGGACTACCGGGCGGTGCTCGGCCGGTGCGGGCGTCGTCCGGATAGGGGTCGTCGGTCCAGATCGGCTCGTCGGACGCCAGCCCCTCCGGGGCGGTGCTCGAGCGGTATCGGCCCGGTGCGGGGTCCGGGACGTCGGGGATGACGCGGCGGGGCGCACGCTCGTAGGAGTGGCCGGTGGGGCTGGTCCAGACGAACGTCCCCGCCTCGGGCTGGGCGAGGTGCCAGCCGGCCTCGTGCTTGACGCGGTGGTCGTGCCGACACGCCGCGTCGAGGTTCGCGCCCGCCGTCGGCCCGTCATCGACGACGGCGACCGTGTGATCGATGTCAGCCGTGAGCGCCGACGCCCGGCAGGGCGGGAAGATGCACGTGCGGTCCCGCATCTGGATCCACCGGGCGAGCGCGGCGGGAGGGACGCGTCGTCGCGCGTCGTCGGGCGTCCGGGGCTCGGGTGGTCGCCACGCCCGGAGCTGCTCCTGGAGATCGGTCAGCATCGCGACCCACGTCGGATGATCACGAAGGCGCAGCGCGGCGAGCTCGGACTCGCGGACGTGCAGCTCGACGACGGGGCGCGGCACGATCGGGGGGACGTCCGTCGGCGTGGTCGCGTACCCCGGCGGCCGGCGCCGGGTGAGGAGCGCGGCGATCAGCCGGCCCTCCTCGTCGGTGACCGCCACCCGCCACTCCGCCGCGCACAACTGGCGGGCGAAGTTCCGCGCGAACGGCGCGTGGACGACCCCGTAGCCGGGCAGGAACCCGGGCTTCTCGTCGGCGCCGAGCAGGGTCAGCAGGCCGACCCGGAGCTCGATGCGCGACCGCCGGGTGCCGCCACCCCGCGGGCGGGAGGAGGTCTCCCGCTCATCGTCGGTGCCGTCCGGCTCCGCGTCGTCCGGCTCCGCATCCCGGGGTTCGGCCTCGGGGCGGTCGTCGGCGGGCTCCCCGGCCGGCGGGGGCCCGCCGACGTGCACCGGGGCCCGGCGCCCACGGGGATCGGTGGGGCAGGCGTTCGCCGCCACGTGCGCGACCAGGGCGTCGTCGGCCCAGCCCTCGGGCCGGGGACTCAGCAGCGCGAGGTAGATGTCGGCGCGGATCGTGTCGATCAGCCCCGGGTGTCCCAGAGCCTTGGCGCGCAGGGCGAGCGCCTCGACGTGCGCGGTGGAGAGCGCGCCGGCGTCGAGCGGCAGGTCGAGCCCCGAGAGGTTGACCGTGCCCGACTCGGTGCGCCGCGCCCGCACCCGCCGCTGGCGGCGGGAGTTCTCGTAGAGCCGCTCCGCCCACAGCGGGTCGAGCGCGGTGGCCAGCTGCTGCAGGCGCTCGATCAGACCCGCGAGGGTCAGCGCCGGCGCCTCGGGCAGCACCCGGCGCACCACGCTTGCGGCGTGCTCCGCCGAGAGCGAGGACGTCCAGGTGACGCAGAGGCGCACCCGGTCGGCGTCGATCAGCCCCGCGTCCCAGGCGGCCCAGAGCTCGGGGATCGCCTCGATCGCGGTCTGGGCCTGGCCCAGGAGCTTCGACACCCGTGTGCGCGACTCGACGAGCGCGACCCGCAGCTCGTCGGCGCCGAACTCGCCGTAGCCCTCGCGGCGGCCGCCCGGCAGATCGGGATCGGCGAGCGCCGCCTCGCGGGCGGCGCGGGCGTACCGGGCCTCGTGGTGCGAGAGCTGCCGGCGCCACGCGAGCGCGAGCGTCACGGTGTCGTGCGGCGACACGGCCCGCGGATCGACCTGCTCCAACAGGGCGCCCAGCGTCGCGCCGGGCGGGGTCGTGGCGACCCCCTCCGGCAACGATGCGAACACCTGTTCGAACATGACCCGAGACTAGCGCGCACCCCCGACAACGACGGGCCGTGCCGGGACGACCGTCAGCTCCGGAACCCCGGGTCCGCCTCGTGCGCCACCGGCGCCCGCCCCTTGGGCTCCTCCCAGTCCTCCTGCCGGCCCAGCGCCGTGAGGTCGAGCAGGTGGTAGGCGTGCATCATCGACTCGACCCCGCGGCCGTAGGTGGCGTAGGTGTGGAACACGTCGTCGCCGTCGCGCAGGAACGCGCTGATGCCGGGCTGCTCGCCCACGTAGTCGAGCATCCAGTCGGAGCCGGACGCGGCCAGCTCGTCGGCGTCGCGGAAGTTGTAGCTCACGGGCGTGACGGAGGCGTCGAGCGTCACGTGGAAGTCGTGGTTGAAGCGGCTGCCCGCCGATGAGTACCAGGGGAACGTCCAGCCCCGGGCGGAGGCCACGGCCTCCAACCGCGGGAACGGCGCCCGCGACACGGCGGCGAAGGCGGTGTCACGCCGGGCGAGGTGCTCCCGCACGCCCTCGCCGTTGTCGGCGGCCATCGCGCTGCAGCTGTAGCAGGGCACGTCCCACGCCGGGTCGAACATGAAGTGCTGCAGCACGAGCTGCCGGTGGCCGCCGAACAGGTCGAGCAGCCCGACCTCGCCGTCCGGGCCGGTGAAGCGGTAGTCCGGCTCGACCCGCACCATCGGCAACCGCCGCCGGTCGGCGTTGAGCACGTCCCGTGCCCGTGCCATCTCCTTCTCACGCTCGAGGAGCGCCCGCCGCGCGACCAGCCACTCCTCCCGCGAGACCACGTCCGGTAATGCCATCGTCCTCACCTCGTCCGTCGACTTGCGTGAAGCAACGACGGTAGGGGGTGCGACTTGCATCACGCAAGCACTAGAGCTGCAGGACCGCCTGCACATCCAGGTGGATCTGGATCGTCGAGCCGACGACGGGCACGCCGCGGGCGACCATCTGCTGCCAGTTCAGGGTGAAGTGCTCGCGGTGCAGCGAGGTGCTCGCCGTGGCGCCGATCCGCGTGCCGTTCCAGGTCTGGGTGCCCAGGTAGGTCGTCTCGAGGCGCACGTCGTTGGTGCGCCCCCGGATCGTCAGGTCGCCGTCGATCGTCCAGGAGTTGCCCGCCCGCACGACGAAGCGGGTGCTGGAGAACTGCAGCTGCGGGTGCTCGTCGACGGCGAGGAAGTCCTGGGAGCGCAGGTGGGCGTCGCGCTGAGGGTTGTGGGTCTCGATGCTCGCCGCGTCGATGACGACGTCGATGCTCGAGTCCTCGATGTCCTCGGCGATCTGGATCGACCCGCGGAACCGCGTGAACTGCCCGTAGACGCGGGAGAGCGCGATGTGGCGCGCCACGAACCCGAGCCTGCTGTGGGCGTCGTCGATCACCCACTCGCCGGGCGACGGGCGCGTGCTGCCCTGGTCGGCGTTGAGGATCAGGGCGCCGAGGGCGGCGTGCTCACCCCGCCCCACGACGATGTCGCGGGTCAGGGCGCTGTAGCCGCCGAGGCTCGCGCGCAGCGTGTACGAGCCGCTGGGCACGGCCGCGGTGTAGAAGCCGAACGGGTCGGTGGGCGACTCGGTGACCACCCGCCGCAGGCCTTCGCTCTCGACGATCGCGACCGTCACCCCGGGGAGGGGACGGCCCTCGACGTTGCGCAGCTGGAGGCTGACGAGCCCGCCGGTGGGCGGGATCGGCATGAGGGCGTGGTCGGAGTCGCGGTACGACTCGCCCCCGATGGGTGTGCGACGTCGTCGGCGCAGCAGGGCCATCAGGTCACCGGCCCGCTCTCATCGGGGCCGGGCCGAGGCTCGCCAGCCGCCGGGGCCGGGGTGGACGGGGCCGCGCACGAGGTCGGTGCGACGTGCCCACCCCGAGGCCGGGGTGGGGTCCGGGGCCTCGTCGTCGCCGCCGCCGCCCGCCGCGGCCAGCACGGCCGTCAGCGCCGCCAGCTCCGCCGCGTCGGGCTCGCCGCGCACGATCCGCAGGGTCGGACGGGACGGAGCGTCATCGTCCCCACTCACAGCGGAACGTTCCCGTGCTTGCGCGGCGGCAGCGTCTCGCGCTTGGTCTCGAGCATCCGCAGCGAGCGGGCCACGTACCCGCGGGTGTGCGACGGCGGCACGACGGCGTCGACGTACCCGCGCTCGGCGGCGACGTACGGGTTGGCCAACGTGTCCTCGTACTCCTGCTGGAGCTCGGCGCGACGGGCCTCGACGTCGCCGCCGGAGTCGGCCACCTTCGACAGCTCCTTGCGGTACAGGATGCTGACCGCGCCGGACGCCCCGGTGACCGCGATCTGCGCGGTGGGCCAGGCGATGTTGACGTCGGCGCCGAGGTGCTTGGAGCCCATCACGTCGTAGGCGCCGCCGTAGGCCTTGCGGCAGATGACCGTCACCAGCGGGACCGTCGCCTCGGCGTACGCGTAGATCAGCTTCGCGCCGCGCCGGATGATGCCGTTGTACTCCTGGTCGGTGCCGGGCAGGAATCCCGGGACGTCGACGAAGGTCAGCACCGGGATGTTGAACGTGTCGCACGTGCGCACGAACCGCGCGGCCTTCTCGCTGGCCCCGATGTCGAGGCAGCCGGCGAGCTGGGTCGGCTGGTTGGCGACGATGCCCACCGGGCGGCCCTCGATGCGCCCGTACCCGGTGACCATGTTGGCCGCGTAGAGCGCCTGGACCTCGAGGAAGTCGCCGTCGTCGACGACGCGGGTGATCGCCTCGCGGATGTCGTAGGGCTGGTTCGGCGAGTCGGGCACGAGCGTGTCGAGCTCGAGGTCGGTCTCGGTGATGCCGTCCGGGACCGAGCCCGTCTCCTCCTCGCCCGGGATGCGCGGCGGGTCGGTGAGGTTGTTCGACGGCAGGTAGCTCAGCAGCTCCTGGACGTAGGAGATCGCGTCGTCCTCGTCGGAGGCCAGGTAGTGCGCGTTGCCCGAGGTGGCGTTGTGGGTGCGGGCGCCGCCGAGCTCCTCGAACCCGACGTCCTCACCCGTGACGGTCTTGATCACGTCCGGGCCGGTGATGAACATGAAGGACGTCTCGTCGACCATGATCGTGAAGTCGGTGAGCGCCGGGGAGTACACCGCGCCACCGGCCGCCGGGCCCATGACCAGCGAGATCTGGGGGACGACGCCCGAGGCGTGCACGTTGCGCCGGAAGATCTCGCCGTAGAGCCCGAGGGCGACGACGCCCTCCTGGATGCGCGCGCCGCCGCCGTCGTTGATGCCGACGACGGGGCAGCCGATCTTCATGGCCACGTCCATGACCTTGACGATCTTCTCGCCGTAGACCTCGCCGAGCGCCCCGCCGAAGACCGTCGCGTCCTGGGAGAACACGCACACCGGGCGGCCGTCGACCGTGCCCTGGCCGGTGACGACGCCGTCGCCGTAGGGACGGTTCTGCTCGAGGCCGAAGTTGGTGGACCGGTGCCGGGCCATCGCGTCGAACTCGAGGAACGAGCCCTCGTCGAGCAGCAGGTCGAGGCGCTCGCGGGCGGTCTTGCGGCCCTTGGCGTGCTGACGCTCGACGGCGCGCTCGCTGCCGGCGTGGATCACGTCGTCCTGTCGCCGGTGCCAGTCGGCGAGCTTGCCCGCCGAGGTGTGGACGTCCGGCTCCTCCGAGGCGTCGTCCGGCTCCGGCAACGGCTCCGTCGCGGCGGTCATGGCCCGGCACTGTAGCGACCGCCCCCGACACGGCCCGGCTTCGCGCCGATGAGGTGATCAGCGGCACTACGGTGCGCGCGTGGCACCCGGACCGCTGGACCAGGACGCGCTGCGTCACGCCGTGGGCCCGCCCACCGGGCCGTGGGCGTCGCTCGACGTCGTCGCGCGCACCGGCTCGACCAACGCCGACCTGCTCGCGCGCACCTCCGGCCCGGACGCGGCCCCCGACCGCACCGTGCTGGTCGCCGAGCACCAGGACGCCGGACGCGGCCGGCGCGACCGCGTGTGGGAGGACCGCGCGGGGGAGGGCCTGACCTTCTCGATCCTGCTGCGTCCGCGCGAGGTGGCCGTCGAGCGGTGGGGCTGGGCGCCGCTGCTCGCCGGGCTCGCGCTCGCCGAGGCGGTCGACGAGGTCACCGGCGGAGAGGTGCCCGCGGCCCTGAAGTGGCCCAACGACCTGCTGCTCGGTGGCAGCCACGACCGACAGCCCGCGAAGGGCGCCGGCATCCTCGCCGAGGTCGGCGGGGGACGGGACGACGACCGGACGCTGGTCGTGGGGATCGGGCTCAACGTCGGCACCGTGGTCGCCGACCTGCCCGCGGGGGCGACGTCGTTGGCCGCCGAGGGCTTCGGGCACCTCGACCGGGAGACCGTGCTCGTCGCGGTCCTGCGCGCGCTGGCCGACCTCGACGCCCGCTGGCGCGGCGCGTACGGCGACGTCGTCGCGGCCGGCATCGTCGAGGACTACCGGGCGCGGTGCGCGACGCTCGGGCGCGAGGTGACCGTGACACTGCCCGGCGGACGTGTCCTCGAGGGCCGGGCCGTCGACGTCGACCGCGACGGGCGCCTGGCCGTCCGCGAGCTCGGGGGCGACACGACCGTGGTGTCGGCGGGCGACGTGGTCCACGTGCGGCCCGCGGCTCGCTAGCCTCTCCGCATCCCCGGCGACGGCCGGGCGGGTCGAGGGGGTGCGCGTGGCCTACCCCGACGCGGTGCTGCGGCGCGGCGAGCACGTGCTCGCCCACCGTCGGCCGCACTGGCGCATGCTGCTCGTGCCCGCGGTGGTCCCGCCCGTCGCGGTGTTCCTCGCCGCGTTCCTCGCCGCGCTCGCGGGGTCGATCCCCACCGGGTCCACCCGCACCGCGGTGCGCCTCGCGCTCGTGCTGCTCGCGGTGATCGCCATCGTGTGGCTCGCGGTGCTCCCGCTCGTGCGCTGGCGCTGCACGCACCTCGTCGTCACCGACCGACGGCTGCTCGTGCGGGAGGGCGTGCTCTCCCGGGAGAGCGTGGTCGTGCCCGGCGCGACGATCACCGACGTGCGCACCCGCCGGACCTCGGTCCTGGGCGCGGGCACGCTGATCGTGTCGACGGCGGGGACCCGGGAGCCCTGGGAGTTCGTCGGCCTGGGCGACGTCGAGCGTCTGGCCTCGCTCGTCGAGGGCGTCGCCGACGAGCGGGGCGGCCTGGCCCTGGCCGAGGCGGACGACGACTGGGGGGCCTGGCCCTCGGACGATTCGGACGACACGGACGGCCCGGAGGCCCTCGAGGACGGGAGCGACGACGACCTGGTCGCCGACGACGACGGGCTCGAGGACGAGGACGAGGACGACGAGGAGCCGGCCGGGGAGGCCGCACCCGTCAGGCGGGGTCGCTGGCGCCGTCGCGCCGCCCGAACATCCCGGTGAAGCGGGACCGGAAGACGACCGCCTCGGGATCGGCCCTGGTCAGCGTGCCCGCGAGGGTGATGAGCCCGAGCTGCGGGCGGCTCGCCGACACGCGCGCGGCGACCACCTCCATCGTGGCGTCCAGCCGGTCGCCCGGGAACACCGGCGCCGGCCACGCGATCTCGTCGCCGCCCGGGCTGCCCAGCGACGCCGACCGGGACAGCAGGGCGTCGACGTAGCACCGCATCCACAGCGAGGCGGTGAACCAGCCCGATGCGCACAGCCCGCCGAACAACGAGGCCTTCGCGGCGTCCTCGTCGACGTGGAAGGGCTGCGGGTCGAAGCGGCGGTTGAACGCGAGCATCTCGTCGCGGTCGACGACCACCGAGCCCAGCGCGATGCGCCGACCGGCGGGCAGGTCCTCGAAGTACACCTCGGGGTCGGGCGTGGGGGGCTCGGTCACGGAGGGGTCGGTCACGGGAGGGTCGGTCACGGGCCGGGATGGTGCCACCCCCGACCGACGCCGATCCCGACGGAACCGTTCGGGCCCCGGCTGCGTCGGACCCCGTGTGCGAGCCGGTGAGCTGGCGGGCTGGCTGGTCGCGGCCGGGGTGGCCGACGCGGCCGTCAGCGTGGGCGCGGAGGCCGATCGGGCGTGGTGCGTGCGCGCCGTGGCCGACGGGGACGGGACCTGGGAGGTGTTCTGGTGCGAGCGGGATGGACGGTTCGAGTGGACGCGGTTCGACGACGAGTCGGCCGCCTGCTTCTCGCTGTTCGGGCGGCTGGTGTGGGCGCGGCTCGCGGCGTCCGGCTAGCGCTCGGGCGTGAGGATCGCGAGGGCCGCGTCGTGCAGGTGCCCGTTGGTCACCAGGGCGTCGCCGCCGTCGCAGCGGACGACGCCGGCGAGGTCGGTCAGGCGCCCGCCGGCCTCCTCGACGATCACCTGGGCGGCGGCGAGGTCCCAGGTGTTGGCCGCGGGGTCCACGGCGACGTCGATCAGGCCCTCGGCGACCAGGCAGTGGTGCCAGAAGTCGCCGAACCCGCGGCTCTCCCAGCACGCCTGCGTCAGGGCGAGCCAGCGGTCCTGGAGCCCGATGGTGCGCCAGTGGTCGAGGTCGGTGGTGGACGCGTAGGCGTCGGCGAGGTCGCCGACGCCGGACGCCCTGATGCGCTCGTCCTCCACCCCGCGGACGGGATCGCTGGTGTGGGCGCCGCTGCCGGCGGCGGCCCACCAGCGCCGCCCGAGGGCCGGCGCCGACACCACGCCGACGGTGGGACGGCCGTCCTCGACGAGGCCGATCAGTGTCGCCCACACCGGCACGCCGCGGGAGAAGTTCTTGGTGCCGTCGATGGGGTCGAGCACCCAGACGCGGCCGGCCCCGAGCTCGCCGCCGCGCTCCTCGCCCAGCACGGCGTCGTCGGGCCGGTGGTCGGCGATCACCGACCGCAGGCGGTCCTCGCACGCGGTGTCGGCGTCGGTGACGGGGGTGCGGTCGGGCTTGCGCTCGATGCGCAGGTCGGCCGCCCGGAAGCGCGGCAGCGTCACCGCGTCGGCGGCGTCGGCGAGGGCCAGGGCGAGGGCCAGGTCGTCGGAATGTCCGGCTCGTCCGGCTCGTCCTTCCGTGGGGCTCATGGCGGGCGATCGTGCCAGCAGACGCCGACCACCGGTCTACTGTGGCGCCGTGACCACGGTGCTGCTCGTCGAGGACGACGCGGCGATCGCCGGACCCCTGTCCCGGGCGCTGCAGCGCGAGGGCTACGAGGTCGACGTCGTCGGCGACGGTCAGGCCGCGCTCCACCGCGCGGGTGCGGCGGGGCCGGACCTGATGGTGCTCGACCTCGGCCTGCCCGGCATGGACGGCCTCGAGGTCTGCCGGCGCGTGCGCGCCGACCAGCCGGATCTCCCGGTCCTCATGCTCACGGCGCGCACCGACGAGGTCGACTTCGTCGTGGGGCTCGACGCGGGCGCGGACGACTACGTGGGCAAGCCCTTCCGGCTGGCCGAGCTGCTGGCCCGGGTGCGGGCGCTGCTGCGGCGCCGGGCCCCGGAGGTGCTGGACGCGGGCGGGGTGCGGCTCGAGCCGTCGGCGCGCCGGGTCACCGTCGACGGGGTCGAGGTCGGGCTGGCCAACAAGGAGTTCGAGCTCCTGCGGGTGCTCATGGCGCACGCCGGGCAGGTGGTCTCCCGCGAGGAGATCCTGCGCGAGGTGTGGAACGACCCGGAGATGAAGACGTCGAAGACCCTCGATATGCACATGTCGTGGCTGCGGCGGAAGCTCGCCGACGAGGGCGGCACCGGGGTGGGCGGCGGCCGCCGCATCAGCACGGTGCGCGGCGTCGGGTTCCGCTTCAACACCTAGGTCGTCCCGCGTGCGCCGTCGGATCCTGATCTCCACGCTCCTCGTCGTCACCATCACGGTGGCGGTGCTGGGCGGCCCGCTGGCGCTCACCACGTGGCGGCTGGTCGAGGACTTCACCCGCGCGGACATCAACTCCCGGCTGCGCCAGGTCGTCGCGACGTTGGACACGCAGGTCTCGGCCGACCGGGCGGTGGACCTCAGCGCGGTCGGCATCGCGGTGCCGCCCGGCGGGTCGCTGGTGGTGCGCACGCCGCGGGGGGTCAGCACGCTGGGGATCCTCGAGCCCGGCGCGACCGTCAGCGAGACGCTGCCGTTCGGTCTGTCCGGGTCGGCGGTGCTCTCGGAGCCGATCACCGAGATGCGCAACCGCCAGCTGCAGGCGACGGCGCTCGTGCTGGCTGCGGTGCTGCTGTCGGTGGGCGTGGGTGCGGTCGTCGCGACGCTGACCGCCCGGCGGCTCGCGGACCCTCTGCAGCAGGTGGCGGGACGCGCGGCCCGGCTCGGTGCGGGCGACTTCCGGCCCGCGCCGCACCGCCACGGCATCCCCGAGCTGGACCGGGTCTCCGACGTCCTGGACTCCTCGGCCACGGCGCTCGCCGAGCTCCTCCAGCGCGAGCGCGAGCTCGTGGGCGACGTGTCCCACCAGCTCCGCAGCCGGCTGACCGCGCTGCAGCTGCGCCTCGACGAGCTCGCCGCCCATCCCGACGACGACGTCGCGGGCGAGGGCGCGGCGGCCCTCGAGCAGGCCGAGCGACTCGCCGAGGTGCTCGACGAGCTGCTCGCGTCCGCCCGCGAGGCGCGCGCCGCCGGGGCGGCGCCGGTCGAGGTGTCGGGCGAGCTGGAGGCGGTCGCCGCCGAGTGGCGCGACCCGCTGCGCGCCGAGAGCCGCACGGTGCGGGTGCGGGCGCCGGAGGGGCTGGTCGCGCGCGCCACGTCGGGACGACTGCGCGAGGCGCTGGGGGTGCTCGTCGACAACGCCCTGCGTCACGGGCGGGGGACGGTCACGCTGGCGGCGCGGGTCTCGGACAACGACATGATCGTCGTCGAGGTCGGCGACCACGGGGACGGCGTCCCGCCGGAGCTCGCCCCGCACGTCTTCGACCGCGGGGTGTCGGGGGCGGCGTCGACCGGCGTCGGGCTGGCCCTCGCCCGCGCGCTCGTCGAGGCCGACGGCGGGCGCCTCGAGCTCGCGCGGACCAAGCCGGCGACCTTCGCCGTGTTCCTGCCCGTCCCGCGCACCGACCGCACCGTCGCCGCGCCGCGACCGCTGCCGACGACGGGGCCGCGGTAGGGGCTAGCGGGGGCGGTGGTGGCGCACGAGCGCGACGGTGACCTCGGTGAGGTCCTCCGCGTCGAGCTCCTGGCGCCGACCGTCGGCCTCGGCACGCGCCCGTCCGGCGGGGTAGGGGCCGTAGGTGTCGGCGGCGCCGGTGACGGGATCGAGGACGAGGACCATGAGTCCGTCGCAGTGTTCGAGCTCGTCGTGTTCCAGCAGAGGATCCGTGGTCACGGCCCGGCGGGCGGGCCGACGGGGGCACGGTAGTCTGGGCACAGCAGGTCCTCCTCCGCGTCCTGGTGTCCCGAACCACCCGACCGTCCGGTCGGGAGCGCGGTACCGAAGGTATCAAGAACCTTGCGTTTCCTTCCGCGATCGGGCGGTGACCGGCCCCTGGGCGGAGACCGACGGTCGTCGAGTCGCGACCGTGCGAGGACCGCCGCCTCCGTCGGGTCCAGTCCGGTCCCCCGATCGGGCCCCGGGCGATCACGACGGGCAAGGGGACGGGGTCGGGGCGACCTCAGCGCAGCGGACCGACCTCGTCGGGGAACACCCAGCGCCGGAACGCCCACCAGCGGAAGATCATGGCGAGGAGGGTGCCGATGATCTGGGCACTGACCAGGTCGGCGACGTGCTCGGTGAGCGCCGACACCGCGGGCTGCGCGAGGTCGAGCACGTAGCGGGAGATCCCGAGCGGGGCGGCGTTGATGCCGAGCGCCACACCGGACACCGCGAAGTAGAGGAGGGCCTCGTGCGGGCGCCCCCGGCCCCCGCGCAGGCGGAACGACCACTCGCGGTTGAGGACGTACCCGACGATCGTCGCCACGAGCACCGCGAGGACCTTGGCGGTGACGGGCTTGGGCTCGAGCACCGTCGACTTGGCGGTGACGAACACCGCGGTGTCCACGACGAACGTGATCGCCCCGACGGCGGCGAACTTGAAGAGCTCGCCGTGACGCTCCGCGAGCCGGGCGAGCCACCCCTGCAGCAGCGGCACGCCGCGCGTCCGGTGCTCGGTCATCGGCGCGAGTCTAGAGGCGCCTCCCGCTCCGCACGGCCCATCGGGCAGACCAGGCTCGCCGATCCCAGCACCGGCAGGCGGGTCGTCACGGCACAGTCCGCCGCGGACGGGCGGCTGCGCTCCGGGACGAGGACCACCAGCGCCGCGGTGGCGGGCCGGGCCGCGGACTCCCGGTCCGGCCCTCCTGCCGACGTCGGCGCGGACCGGGGGGCGGAGCGCGCCGGGATCCGGTCCGCGGGGCGCGCCGGGGTCCGGTCCGCGGACCGCAGGGTCGGGTCCGACGACGACCTGGCGGCGGTGCGATCCGTTCCTGCGGGGATGCGGTCCGTCCCCGCGGGGGTGCGACCCGCTCCCGCGGACACCGTCGCCGCGGTCCGGCCCCCGGTGCTTCTGGCGTTTCCGGTGCCCCCCGCCTCCCCGGCGCCGGGGCCGGCGAGGTCGGGCACGGCCAGGGCGGGATCGCGGGGGACAGGCGTCGGGGCCGGCGGGGACATCGGGGACATCGGGGACATCGGCGGCGCGACCGGCACCCCGGGCAGCCGCGGCGGCAGCAGCGCCATGGGCGGTACGGCGAGCCCGGGCGCGGCCTGCGGCGGTAGGGCGAGCCCCGGCGCGGCCTGCGGCGGCGAGGCGGGTGGCTCGACGACGTCGCCGACGACGAACGCCGCGACGCCCACCACGCCCGCGAGGCCGAGGGCGCCGACGACACCGATGCGGTTCGGCGCCGCGGGGCGGGGCGCGCCGGTGATCCCGGTCAGCGCCCCGAGCACGCCCAGCGCGCCGCCGCCGGCGATGGCGAGCTCGCCCGTGCTGGCATCGAAGGCCAGCGGGCCGGTGGAGCCGCGCGACGCCAGATAGCCGACGAGCCCCGCGCCGAGCACGAGCGGCGCGACGACGGAGCGGATCATGCCGGCGTTGACGTCGCGCAGCTCGTCGGCGAGCGCGCGGCACTCGCCGCACTCGGCGAGGTGCGCCTCGACCCGCTGCGCCTCCCGGCGGGCGAGCCCGCCCCGGGTGTAGGCGCCGAGCTTCTCGCCGGTCTCGCGGTGGCGGCGGTCCCACCGTCCGGACCCGGACGCGAGGTGTTCCTGCAGGTAGGCCTGCCGCAGACCCTCCCGCGCGCGGTAGCCGAGCGCGGAGACGGCGTTGGCGGTCAGGCCGAACAGCGGCGCGATGTCGGCCGGGCTGTCACCCTCGACCTCGAGGTGCCAGAGCACCGCCTGCCAGCGCTCGGGCAGCGTCGCGAACGCCCGCGCGGCGAGGGTGCGCTCGAGCCCCGCGAGCGCGGGGTCGGTGAACGGGACGATCGTGCCGACGGGGTCGATGCCGTGGACGTCGGTGATGTCGTCGGTGAGGTCGAGGCGGCGCTCGGCGCGGCTGCGGTCGTAGGCGAGGTGCCGCACCGACGTCAGCAGGTACGCCCGGAACGCGTCGGTGGGCCCGCGGCCGGCGCGCAGGATCTCGAGCATGCGCGTGAACGCGCCCGCCACGAGGTCGTCGACGTCCGCGGGGGAGCGGGCGAGCTGGCGGGCCAGGGCGCGTGCGGCCTGCTGGTGACGCCCGTAGAGCGTCGCGAAGGCGTCGGTCGAGTCCCGGTCCGCGCCGCGACCGCGCAGGCGGGCGATGAGGTCGGCGTCGCTGCGCAGGTCTTCCCCGGGACGCCCAGCAGAGTCGTCAGCGGTGTCGTCGGGGTCGGAGACGTCACCGACCTGCCCGTCCTCGTCCGGCGGCATCGTCTCTGACCACCCCCCTCACCCGTCCGGCGCAGTGTGTCCTGCAGCGATCGGCCGAATCGGTGACCGTCACCGTCATGGGCGACGTCCCCGCGCGTCTCCTCGCCGTGGACCTCACGCGGGTCCTACGACGGCAGGCAGCAGAACGACGAACGCCGGAGGTCGGCGCGGGGATGGACGTCAGGACGAACACGGGTGGCCCGGCCGGTACCGGACCCGGTCGTGCCGTGGTCGACGGGGCCACCCCGCGACCCGGGCGTGCCGCCGTGCTGCGGGAGCGGTGGTTCGCGTGCAGCAGTGCGCTGGGCTGGGGCGCCGCCGTCGAGTGGCCCGACCCGGCGGTGGACGCGGTGTGCGCCGTGGTCACCGCCCGCCACGCCGGCACGGCCGCCCGCGACCGCGCGGTGGAGCGGGCCCTCGCCCGGTGGGCGGGCGCCCGGGCCGGCGCAGGCGTCGGGCTGGCCGAGACCCTCACCGACCTCGCCGCCCTCAACACCGCGGTCTCCGGTGGCGCGGGGTCCGACGCGTCGGGCCGGGACGACCCGACGCCGTCGGCCCTGGACGTGTCCCCGTCTCCCGTCCGCGGACCCGACGGCGTGCGGCTGCTGCGCGCCGTCTCGCTGGCCTGGACCGACGTGGCCTGCGGCGACCTCGCCGAGACCGCCGCCGTCGACCCGCTCTCCGGGCTCGCGAGCGTCCGCTACCTACGGACCCGCCTCGCCGAGGTCTACCGCTGCGCCCGCGCCCACGGCCGCGCTGCGGGCGAGGAGCACGCGCTGGTGGTCCTCGCGCTCGACGTCCGCGACTGGCGCCGCGTCGCGCCGCTCACGATCGCCGGGGAGGCGGCCGGGGTCGTGTTCGACGCCGGCGAGTCGATCGCGGTCGTCGGGCGCGGCACCGTCGTCGTCCTCGCCCCGCGCGACGGCCTCGCCGAGCGGGCGGCCGTGCTGCGCCGCCTGCTCACACGCCGGCTCGCCGCCGCCGAGGGCCTGGTGGGGACGCCCTCGGTGCGGATCGCGCGCCTGCCCGCCACCCACGACGGCGCCTGCGCGCTGCTGGAGCGGCTGCGTGACGAGGGCCCCGACGAGACGGGCCCTGCCGAGCCGGGCCCCGCAGAGTTCTGATCAGCGCGTACTGTCTCCCGACCGTGGACGAGCGCACCGGCCTGCCCGTGGTGACGATGATCGGCGCCGGCCAGCTGGCGCGGATGACGCACCAGGCGGCGGTGGCCCTCGGGCAGTCGCTGCGGGTGCTCGCGGCGGGGCCCGACGAGCCCGCGGCGCTGGTGGCGCCGGACGTCGTCCTCGGCGAGCACACCGACCTCGACGCCCTCCGCAGGGCCGGTGCCGGGGCCGAGGCGATCACCTTCGACCACGAGCACGTGCCCGGCGAGCACCTGCGGGCCCTGGTCGAGGAGGGCCACACCGTCCACCCCGGCCCCGTCGCGCTGCTGCACGCGCAGGACAAGCTCGTCATGCGCACCCGGCTCGCCGAGCTCGGGGAGCCCGTGCCGCCGTTCGCCGCGGTGGCGGGCATCGAGGACGTCCTGGGGTTCGCCGCCGACCAGGGCTGGCCGGTGGTGCTGAAGGCCGTGCGCGGCGGCTACGACGGGCGCGGCGTGTGGATCCTCGACGACGCCGAGCAGGCGCGGAGCACGGTCGACGAGCTCCTGGCCGCCGGCACCCCGCTCATGGTCGAGCAGCGGGTGGCCCTGCGCCGCGAGCTCGCCGTCCTGCTGGCGCGCTCGCCGTTCGGCCAGGCGGCCGTGTGGCCGGTGGTCGAGACGGTCCAGGAGCAGGGCATCTGCACCGAGGTGCTCGCCCCCGCGCCGGGGCTCGATCCGGAGCGCGCCGAGGAGGCCGGCGAGCTCGCCCTGCGCATCGCCGCGGCGCTGGGCGTCGTCGGGCTGCTCGCGGTGGAGCTCTTCGAGACCGAGCACGGCCTCGTCGTCAACGAGCTCGCCATGCGCCCGCACAACTCGGGGCACTGGACGATCGAGGGCTCGGTGACCTCGCAGTTCGAGCAGCACCTGCGGGCGGTGCTCGACTACCCGCTCGGCGCGACGACGACCACCGCGCCGGTCACCGTCATGGCCAACGTCCTCGGCGGCGACCCGACGCCCGCGATGCGCATCGACGAGCGCCTGCACCACACCTATGCGCGCTTCCCCGACGCGCGCGTGCACCTCTACGGCAAGGCCGAGCGTCCCGGCCGCAAGATCGGCCACGTGACCGTGCGCGGGGACGACCTCGACGAGGTGCGCACCCGCGCCCGCCTCGCCGCCGACCACCTCTCCACCGGCGTGTGGAGCGACGGATGGGCAGCACATGACTGAGGGGGCAACGCATGAGTGAGACCACCCCGCCCGTCGCCGTCGTCATGGGCAGCGACTCCGACTGGCCGACGATGCGCGCCGCCGCGACCGCGCTCGACGAGTTCGGCGTGGGCTGGGAGGCGCGGGTGCTCTCGGCGCACCGCACCCCGCGCACGATGCTCGACTGGGCCGGCGCCGCCGCGGGCCGCGGCGTGCGGGTGGTCATCGCCGGCGCGGGCGGGGCGGCGCACCTGCCCGGCATGGTCGCCTCGGCCACCGTGCTGCCGGTGATCGGCGTGCCGGTGCCGCTCGCGCACCTCGACGGCATGGACTCGCTGCTCTCGATCGTGCAGATGCCCGCCGGCGTGCCCGTCGCGACGGTATCGATCGGCGGGGCGCGCAACGCGGGGCTGCTCGCGGTGCGCATCCTCGGGGCGTCGGACGCGGAGCTCGCCCG
Source organism: Actinomycetospora sp. NBC_00405 (assembly GCF_036044095.1). Classification (NCBI taxonomy): domain Bacteria; kingdom Bacillati; phylum Actinomycetota; class Actinomycetes; order Pseudonocardiales; family Pseudonocardiaceae; genus Actinomycetospora; species Actinomycetospora sp. NBC_00405. The sequence continues at coordinate 2,617,353 of NZ_CP107938.1, read as the reverse complement.
GGCGATGGAGCGCTTCCAGGCCGGGCTCGCCGAGACCGTCGCCACCAAGGACGCCGCGCTCGCCGCGCGCGCTCATGAGGAGTCCAGCGGCTCCGTGAGGTAGCGCTGGATCGTCCGGCCGTAGACCCCGACGAGGGTCTCGCGGTCGGCGGCGGCGAGCTCGGGGAGCGCGAGGATCTGGCGGGCCATCAGGATCCCGACGATCTGCGAGGCGCACAGGTCGGCGCGCAGGCGCGGACGATCGGCCTCGATGGCGGCCGCCACGCGGTCGAGGATCGCCTCGCCGAGGAACTCCCGCATCATCCGGGCCGCGTCGGGATGACCGACGGCCGAGCGCACGAGCCCGAGCATCGGGTTGGCCTCGCCGAGCTCGTCGACGAGCCCGAGCAGGAAGCGGACCAGCCGCTCGCCCAACCCGTCGACCCCGGGCCCGACGATGTGGGGCACCACGTCCGCCGGGTTGATCGGGAACTCCATGGCGGCCACGAACAGCGCCTGCTTGGTGCCGAAGAAGTGCATCACCAGCGACGGGTCGACGCCCGCGTCGCCGGCGATGGCCCGCACGGTGGCCGAGCGGAAGCCCTCCGAGCTGAACCGGCTCCGTGCCGCGTCGAGGATCGACTCCCGCGTGCCGGAGTCGCCGGGGCGGCGCCCCCGCCGGGCGGACCCCCTCATGTCGGTCACGAGGCCGACCCTACCGTTTTTCCACAGCCGTTGATTTCCTGCGCCGGCGCGCGCACACTCGGATTCAACAGGTGTTGAGATCAGCAGGGATGGGGTGGGGACCGTGGAGCGCACGACGTGCTGTGTGGTCGGGGGCGGCCCGGCGGGGATGGTGCTCGGGCTGCTGCTGGCCCGGGCGGGGGTCGAGGTCACCGTGCTCGAGAAGCACGCCGACTTCCTGCGGGACTTCCGCGGCGACACCGTCCACCCGACGACGCTCGACCTGCTCGACGAGCTCGGCCTGGGCGAGCGCTTCGACGCCCTGCCGCAGAGCCGGATGGAGGAGGTCGCGTTCCCGGTCGGCGAGGTCGGCGAGGGGGAGAGCCTGGTGGTCGGCGACTTCCGCCGCCTCGCCGGACGCTGCGTCCGCTGGACTGCCCACCCGTACGTCGCGATGGTCCCGCAGTGGGATCTCCTCGACCTGCTCGCCGACGCCGCCGAGGCCGAGCCGACGTTCACGCTGCGCCGCAGCACGGAGGTCACCGACCTGCGTCGCGACGCCGCGGGACGCGTCACCGGGGTGGCGTACCGGACCGCGGACGGCGCCACCGGCGAGCTCGCCGCGGACCTCACCGTGGCCTGCGACGGCCGCGGCTCGAAGGCCCGCGCCCAGGCCGGGCTGCAGGTCGTCGACTTCCCGTGCCCCATGGACGCCTGGTGGTTCCGGCTGCCCCGCCGCGCCGGCGAGGACCGGCCCGCGCTCACCCCGCGCATCGGCCCCGGGCGGATGGCGGTGGTGATCCCGCGCGAGGGCTACCTCCAGGTCGCCTCCATGTCGGCGAAGGGGCGCGACGCCGAGATCCGCGCCCGGGGGATCGAGGCCTTCCGCGCCGACGTCGCGGACCTCGCACCCGACCTCGCCGACCGCGTCGACGCCCTGGAGAGCATGGACGACGTCAAGTTCCTCGACGTGCGCCTCGACCGGCTGCGTCGCTGGCACGTCGACGGGCTGCTCTGCATCGGCGACGCCGCGCACGCGATGTCGCCGATCGGCGGAGTGGGGATCAACCTCGCGGTGCAGGACGCGGTCGCCACCGCGACCCTGCTCGCGGGGCCCCTGCTCGAGGGAGAGGTGACGGGCGCCGACCTCGACCGCGTGCGCCGCCGCCGCCTGCTGCCGACCGTCGCCGTGCAGACGCTCCAGCGCCTCTTGCACCGGGCGATCGTGACGCCGGCCCTCGAGGGACGGATGGCGGGCCCGCCGCGGATCGTGCGCCGCATCGCCGCGGCGTTCCCGCCCGCGACGGCGGTGCCGGCCTACCTCATCGGGGTCGGCCTGCGTCCCGAGCGCGCCCCCGACTTCGCCCGGCGGTCACCGGTCACGAGCGCGGCACACCCGCCACGTCGGTGAGCACCCCCCACGCCACGCCGACCCCGTCCTCGGCCGCCATCCGGGCGGCGGGGCCGGCCAGGTCGGCACGGGGCGGCAGGGCGTCGAGAGCACGGTCCAGCCGCGCGGCGGTGAGACGGCCGCCCGGCACCGGCGGCCCCGCCAGCCCGGCCGCGTGCAGCCGCCGCGCCCAGAAGGGCTGGTCGGCGAACATCGGCACGGGCACCGAGGGCACGCCCGCGGCCACCACGGCGTGGGCGGTCCCCGCGCCGGCGTGGTGGAGCGCGGCGGTACAGCGCGGCAGCACGGACGTGTGGTCGACCGACCGGCGGACGAGCACGTCCGGGCCGGCGAGGTCGTCGGGCACCTCGAGCCCGCCCCACCCCGTGACCAGCAGGATCCGCGCACCGCGGGCACGCAGGACGTCGACGATCCTGCGGGCCCGGGTACGGGGGTCGCCGCGCGCCATGGAGCCGAAGCCCGCGTAGGTGACGTCGCCGGCGGCGAGGAAGGCGTCGAGCTCGGGGTCGGGCGGGCCGGCGGCGCCGTCGGGCGGGTCCACCCACCGGCCGGTGACGACGGTCGTGGCGGGCCAGTCGTCCGGCCGGGGGAGCAGGACCGGGCTGACCGGCACGAGGGTGCGGGTCGGGGCGGCGCCGGGCGGCAGCGGTCCGATGTCGCGCTCGACGCGCCGCCGGGCCGCGCGCTCGCCGAGCCGGGCCCCGGCGGCGAGCGCGCGGAAGGTCAGGGGGTTCAGGGCCGGGACGTCGGGGACGGGGAGGCCTGCGGCGGGGAAGTCGCGGGTGGGCGTCAGCGTCGGCACGATCTCCGCGCGCACCCACGGCCGTCCCCGGCGGGCCGCGATCGCGCCGGCCGTGAGGATCTTCGGGTGGGTGAGCAGCACGTCCGGCGCGGCGGCGAGCGCCGCGGCGACCGCGGAGCGCTCGATGGCCGCGAGCATCGGCGCCATCGTCGTCCGGTAGGTCCGCAGCGCCGTCCACGGCGAGGTGCCCTGGGCCGCGACGAGCGCGGCGAAATCGCCGTCGAGCCCGTGCACGACGGCGCCCGTGCGGTCGGCGTCGTCGCGGGCCTCGCGGGTGACCGCGAGGTGCACCTCGTCGCCCCGGGCGACCCCGTGGCGCGCCAGCGCGAGGAACGGCGCCACGTCTCCCCGCGACCCCGCGGTGACCAGTAGTGCCCGCATCGCAGGACTCCTTCGCCTCGGGGTTGTGGACGTGGCGACGGGGGCGGAGCGTAGCCGGGACCACATCCCTCCGGGGTCGTGCGAGGGCCATGATGGTCGGACGTCCGAGTATCGTGTGGGCGGAACGCAGCCGTGTATGGAGGATCGCCGTGGACCCCGATTTCGACCTGTACAGCCTCGGCGAGGAGCGCGACGCGCTGCGTGAGTCGGTCCGGGCGCTCGCCGAGAAGGAGATCGCGCCCCACGCGTTCGAGGTGGACCACACGCCCCGGTTCCCCGAGGAGGCGCGCAAGGCCCTCGTGCAGGCCGGGTTCCACGCGATCCACATCCCCGAGGCCTACGGGGGCGAGGGCGGCGACTCGATCGTGGCCTGCATGGTCATCGAGGAGATCGCGCGCGTGGACGCGTCGGCGTCGCTGATCCCGGCGGTGAACAAGCTGGGCTCGATGCCGATCATCCTGAGCGGCTCCGAGGATCTCAAGCAGCAGGTGCTGCCGACGATCGCCTCGGGCCAGTCGATGATCAGCTACGCGCTCTCCGAGCGTGAGGCCGGGTCCGACACCGTCTCGATGCGCACCCGCGCCCAGCAGGACGGGGACGACTGGGTGCTCAACGGCACCAAGTGCTGGATCACCAACGGCGGCATCTCCGACTGGTACACGGTCATGGCCAAGACCGACCCGGACAAGGGCGCCAACGGCATCTCGGCGTTCGTGGTGCACAAGGACGACCCCGGCTTCTCCGTGGGCCCGAAGGAGCACAAGCTCGGCATCAAGGGCTCGCCCACCACCGAGATCTACTTCGAGAACTGCCGCATCCCGGGCGACCGCATCATCGGCGAGCCCGGCACGGGGCTGAAGACGGCCTTCGCCACCCTCGACCACACCCGGCCCACGATCGGCGCGCAGGCGGTCGGCATCGCGCAGGGCGCGCTCGACGGCTCGGTCGACTACGTGCGCGAGCGCCGGCAGTTCGGCAAGGCCGTCGCCGAGTTCCAGGGCGTCCAGTTCATGCTCGCCGACATGGCGATGAACACCGAGGCCGCGCGGCACCTCGTCTACGCGGCGGCCGCCCGGGCCGAGCGCGGTGTCAAGAACATGGGCCTCATCGCGTCGGCGTCGAAGTGCTTCGCCTCGGACACCGCCATGTCGGTGACCACCGACGCGGTGCAGCTCTTCGGCGGCGCCGGCTACACGGTCGACTTCCCGGTCGAGCGGATGATGCGCGACGCCAAGATCACGCAGATCTACGAGGGCACCAACCAGATCCAGCGCATGGTCATGGCCAGGAGCCTCCTCAAGAAGTAACCCGTTCGGGGTACTCCTCACGGAGTGTGAGAGTAGCTAGTCTGGCCGGGCGAAAGGGACCGCCAGAACGGAGCGGCCCCGCCCACGCTCCGTGAGAGGTCACCCCATGCAGTGGTACCTGAAGGTGCTCAAGCAGTACGCCGACTTCAACGGGCGTGCGCGTCGCACCGAATTCTGGATGTTCACGCTGTTCAGCGCGATCGCCTCGATCGTCCTGGGCCTGATCGACACGCTGATCGGGACGTCGACGATGGTCGCGACCGGGTCCGCCGTCTTCTACTCGCCCGGCCTGCTCCAGGGCATCTACGCCCTCGGGGTCCTGATCCCGACACTGGCCGTCACCGTCCGCCGCCTGCACGACACCGACCGCACCGGCTGGTGGATCCTGATCGGCCTGATCCCGATCGTCGGCGGCATCGTCCTGCTGGTGTTCATGTGCCTCGAGGGCACCCGCGGCCCCAACCAGCACGGCATGGACCCGAAGCAGGACGCCATGGGCGGCGGCTACCCGCAGGGCGGCTATCCGCAGCAGCAGGCGCCGGGCTACCCCCAGCAGGGTGGCCACCCGCAGCAGCAGGGGTACCAGGGCCAGCCCTGATCCCACACGCTCTCCCGCACGACCCCGACACCGGATCCGGCACTCGCCGGGTCCGGTGTCGTCGTGTCGGGGGTGTCTGCGGCGGTCAGGCGAACGGCCCGCCGGGCGCGAAGACGCGGGCGGCGAAGCGGTCGGCGATCCGGACGTGGGTGGCCGCGTCGGGGTGCAGACGGTCGGGCAGCGGCAGCTCGGCGGCGTCGGCCTCGCCGTAGAGCTCGAGGCCGTCGAGGTGGTGCAGGTGCGGATCGTCGGGCATCCGTTGGCTGAGGACGCGCTCGATCTCCTCGCGGATCACCCGCAGCGTGAGGCGCCCGGCGGGGACCTCGGCGGGGTCGCCCGTCGCGCGGAACGACATCGCCCCGTGCTCGTCGACGTCGACGGCGCCCGGACCGGGGGTGTCCTCGTGGATCGGGCACAGGATCGGGGACACGACGAGCAGCGGCGTCGTCGGGCGGCCCTCGCGGATCGTGTCGAGGAACCCGTGCAGCGCGGGTCCGAGGGCGCGCCGGCGCATCACGTCCGCGTTCACGAGGTTGATGCCGATCTTGATGCTGAGGAGGTCGGCGGGGGTGTCGCGCAGCGCGCGGGCAGCGAACGGGTCGAGCATCGCGCTGCCGCCGAAGCCCAGGTTGACGAGCTCGACGCCCCCTGGCGCGGCCGCGAGCGCGGGCCAGGTCGTCGACGGGCTCGCGGCGTTCGAGCCGTGGCTGATCGAGCTGCCGTGGTGCAGCCACACGGGGCGCTCCACGGGCGACACGGCGATCGGCGCGTCGGTGCGCAGGGCGACGAGATCGGTGATCTCGGTGTGCGGGAGCCAGACCACCACCTCCTTGTCGTGCTCGGGCAGTCCGTCGAACCGGACCGTGCCCGCCGGCCCCGGCTCGGTCTCCGCGACGCCCGTGGCCGGGTCGAGACGCAGGACCCGCCCGCCCGACGTCCCCGCGCGGGCGACGAGCCGGCCGTCGACGTGCAGGTCGTAGACGCCGTCGGGGCGCAGGGGCAGGCCGCGGTAGCCGACGCGGGTGCGCAGCGTGTCCAGCTCGACGACCGACGCCCGCGTGCGCAGGACCAGCCGCACCCCCGACGGCTGAGCCTCCGCCATCAGCAGCTGCCCCCTATCGGCGTGCTGCATCGCATGTGCCTGCGCCCGGGCCCGGGCGGGGAGGCGGTGCGGGCGCAGGCCGTCGCCGGTGGGCTCCAGCTCGAGCGCCCCGCGCACCAGTTCGGGGGTGATCTCGGTGCTGATCACGCGTCGAGCACCCGGGTGACCTTCTCGGTCCCCGCGCGCCGCTCCTGGTCGCCGGCGGGGTGGCGGACGTGCACCAGCGAGGCCCCCGCCGCGAGCACGGCCAGGAAGCCGTCGACGAGGCCGCCGGCGCTCGCGACGGGCCACGCGGCGGTGCTGAGGACGCGGTCGTCCGCGCCGAGACCGAGCTCGGCGGCGCGCGTCCGGGCGCCGGCGACGACGCCGGCGACGTCGGTCCCGGCGAGCGCGGGCGCGTCGTCGGGCACCGGGGTCAGCGGGTCGAAGTGGTCGCCCTGGAGGCGGACCTCGGTCGCGTAGTCGACGGCCCCGGACGGCAGTCGCCCACCCGATTCGACAGAGCCGAGGCCCCGCCCGAACGCGTCGAGGGAGAACCCGACGACCAGGCCGGCGCCGGTCGCGTTCTCGAGCGTGTCCTCGGCGGCCAGGGCGACGTCGGCGTCCGCGGGGTCGGCGACGGCCTCCGCGCCGCACCACCAGATCGCGCACAGGGCCGCGGCGGTCTGCCAGTGCGCCGGCAGCAGCACGGCCACGGTCATGCCCGGCTCGACGTCGCACTCGTCGCGCAGCAGGTTGGCGGTCTTGGCGACCCAGTTGCCGAACGTCGCTCCCGAGAGCTCGATCCGCTCGCCGGTGGCGTCGTCGTAGAAGGTGATCAGGGGGCGCGCGGCGTCGGCCGCGAGCACGGGGTTCAGCAGGGCGTCGGTCACGGTCATCGGGGCGCGACGCTATCGGTGGGCCCTGGTCGACGCAGGCTAGTCGACGCAGGCCACGCCCTCGGCGGTGATCGCCGGCTGGGGCGGGGGCACCGGCGCGGGGGTCTCCGCGGAGCCCGAGAGCCCGTTCGAGGACTCGCCGCCGGAGCCAACCAGGCCCGTGGCCTGCGGCGGCGCCGCGCCGGGGCCGTCGTAGTCGTTGCCGAGCACGACGCGCACCGAGTTCGGCGGCACCGCCGGCTCGAAGCGTGCCGGCAGGTCGCCGAGGCTGCGTGCCACGCGGGCGCCCGCCGCATCGCCGGCGGGACCGAACAGCACCTCGGAGCGCGGGGCGGGGGCCTCGGCGTTGCCGGCGATCGTGCGCGCGTAGCCCTGCGCGGACAGCACCGCGACGACGCGGGCCGCGGCGCCCTCCGCGCCCGAGGCGTTGCGCACGTCCACGGGGATGGTGCTCGGCGCGGGTCCGTCGTCCTCGGCGGCCGAGTTCTCGGGGCCGATGGCGTCGGCGACGAACCGCTGGACGGCGATGGGGTCGACGGCGATCACGTCGCCGCGCCCGTCGATGTTCTGGGTGCCCTGGGTCGGGATGGTCAGGAACGCGACGGCGCCGCCGCTGACGTCCTGCATCTGCTGGCCGAACCGCAGGAGATCCCAGTCGCCGTCGAGGACCACGGACCCGCGGACGGCGTCGAGCAGCCGCGCCAGGGTGAGCGGGTCGGCGAGCGTGCCGCTGGAGAGGATCTTGCGGGACATCGACGCGAGGAACGCCTGCTGGCGACGGATGCGGTCGAGGTCGCCGTTGGGCAGGCCGTGGCGCTGGCGGACGAAGGCGAGCGCGTCGTGACCGGCGACCGTGCGCGGGCCCGCGGGGAAGCGGGCGCCGGAGAGCTCGTCGTCGACCGGGTTCTTGAGGCACACGTCGACCCCGCCGATGGCGTTGGTCAGCGTGTAGAAGCCCATGAGGTTGACCTCGGCGTAGTGGTCGACGGTCAGCCCCGTGAGGCCGGCGACCGAGCGCACCAGTTCCTGGCGGCCCGCCTCCGAGGAGCGGACGTCGACCTCGCGCGGGTCGGTGACGCCGGACTGCACCAGCCGGTTGGCCTCGTCGGCCTTCGCGCCCGGGTACGCCGAATTGATCTTGTCTCGGCGGAAGGCCCCGGGGATCGAGACGTAGCTGTCGCGCGGGATCGAGAAGGCCACCGCGCGGCTGCCGTCGTTGGGCACCCGGACCAGGATCATCGTGTCGGTGTTGACGACGCCGTCCGCGGCGCCGGCGCCGATCGCGCGCAGCGCGTCGTCGGGCAGCGCCTGGCCCTGCGCGTCGGTGCGGCTGTCGACCCCGACCAGCAGGATGTCGGTCGCACCGTCCGCGGCATCGCCGACGGGGCCGTCGCCGAGCGCCCCGGACGAGCCCATGGAGCCCGAGAGCGCCGCCCACGCCGTGCCGGACAGGGCGAACACGAGCACCGAGAGCACGATCATCGCGAGGCGCAGCGTGCGCCCGATCGACCGACGGCCGCGCTCGGGCGGGACGTCGCCGCGGTCGGGCGCGGGCGGGCGCGGAGCCCGCGGCGGCGGGGACCCCGGACGGCGGTCGCGCTCCCGCTCCCGCAGGGCGCGCGTGTCGCGGGGGTCGCGGTCCCTGGGGTCGCGGTCCCGGGGGTCGCGGTCCCTGGGGTCGCGGTCCCGGGGGTCGCGGTCCCGGGGGTCGCGGTCGCGGGGGTCGCGGTCCCTGGGGTCGCGGTCCCGGGGGTCGCGGTCCCGGGGGTCGCGGTCCCGGGGGTCGCGGTCCCGGGGGTCGCGGTCCCGGGGGTCGCGGTCACGGGGTGGGGGGGCCGGACGGCGGGGGCGGTCGTCGTCGGGGCGCGGCGGCCGGGACCTGGTCGTTCCCTTGGAGGACTTCGACGACCCCCGCACCTCGACCGACGGGGTGGAGAGCTCGGCGAGGTCGCGGCGGCGTAGGCGGGCCCCGCCGCGCTCGGGCTCCCGGCGGGCCGGCTCGCGCTCGGGGACGGTGGGGTCGACGTCCACGTCGGGCGGCCCGCCCGCACGCCCGGGGCTGCGGCGGGCGGCCGTGGGGCCGTAGCGGCGTGCCGGATCGCGACGGGGCTGTTCGCGACCCGTCTGGCCGGGCTCGTCGTCGTCCATCGGCCCGGCCTCCCTCCACGTGCGGGCCCGCAGGCCGCTGTCGATCTCGTCCACCGTCGCCCTGGTGTCCGCAGCACCCCGGCGACCGGATCGGTCCGGGGCACGCGATCCCTGGTCACCGGCGTCGCGCGGCCCGGGAGGGCGTCCGGACCGCAGATTAGACGGCGCCCGACCGGTTCGGGGCTTCTCACCCGTACGACGGCCCGTCGGCGCGTCGTGGCCACGGCGGGTCAGATGTCGATCAGGAAGGCGCTCCCGACCAGGGTCTCTCGCGGCGGACGGGACGCCCGGCCGGTGACCCGCCGCGTCGGGTGCCCTCCGTGACCGGTGGGAGACTCCCTGTGAGTGATCGACGGGTGGGGGGTTCCTGTGCGGTGGATGGTGACCGGGGCGGGCGGAGCCCTGGGCAGGGAGGTCGTCGCACGTCTGACCGCGCCCGACGCCCCGTCGGGCGACGGGGCGTCGAGCGGGGTCGTCGCCCTGGCGCGCGCGGAGCTGGACGTCACCGACCCGGTGGCCGTGCGCGACGCGGTGCACGCCGGCCTGGGCTCGGGTGACGGTCCTGCGGTGCTGCTCAACGCGTCCGCGTTCACCGCGGTGGACCGCGCCGAGACCGACCCCGAGGCGGCCGCCGAGGCCTGGGCCGTGAACGCCGACGCGCCCGGCCTGCTCGCGGCGGCGTGCGGCGAGGTCGGCGCGGCCCTGGTCCACGTCTCCACCGACTACGTCCTGGGGCCGCTGCCGGGTGGCGCGCGCCGTCCCCTGGAGCCGGGGGACCCCGTGGGCCCGGAGGGCGTCTACGCCCGCAGCAAGCTCGCGGGGGAGGAGCGGGTGCGCGCGGCCCTGCCCGGCGCCCACCAGATCGTCCGCACCGCGTGGGTCTACGGCCCGACCGGGGCGAACTTCGTCCGCACGATCGCCCGGCTCGCCCGCGAGCGCGACACCCTGACCGTCGTCGACGACCAGCACGGCTCGCCGACCTGGGCCGGCGACCTCGCCGACGGCCTGCTCGCCCTCGCCCGCTCCGGCGCGTCCCCGGGGACGCGCCACGCCGCCGGCGGCGGGGCGACGACCTGGTGCGGCCTGGCCCGGGCCGTGTTCGAGGAGATGGGCGCCGACCCGTCGCGGGTGCAGCCGTGCGACACGGCGTCGTTCCCGCGCCCCGCGCCGCGTCCCGCCTGGTCGGTCCTCTCGGACGCCTCGTGGCGCGCGGCCGGCCTCGCGCCGTTACCACCCTGGCGGGACGCCCTGCACACCGCTGTCGCCCGCCATCCGCACCTCCTATTGGGCTGAACAGCCCAGCTTGTTAATCCCATCGGTGTCATTTGCGTGTCCTCCGCGCACCGTCGCGCGTTGAGCGGCCATGGCTGTGGAGACGGTGCTCCTCGCGCTGCTCGGTCTCGTCGCCGTGTGGTTGGTGATCGACGCCGGGCGTGAGCGTCATCGGTTGCGTGCCCGCGTGGCCCGGGACGAGCGGTGGCAGGCCGAGCGACGGCGCAGTGACCGCCGCGCGGCGCGCCTCGCAGGCCCGACGGCCTCGTCGGTCCCGACGCCGAACTCCTGGCGGTACTGGCCGATGACCCTGCCGTCCGCCGACGACACCTCGAGCGGTCCGCGGCTCTGACGTGCTGGCCCTGAGTTCCTGGGTCTGGGCGTCCTCGCGTGACACCCTGAGGCGATGACGGAGCAGGCCGCGCCGGGGACGACCACCTCGTCGGGATCGGACTCCACGGACGAACCCCTCTGCGCCCAGGCGCGCGCGCTCGCCGCCTCGCCGGGCGACGATCCGGACGAGCACCACGAGGACCTCGTGGCCCTGCTCCGGCGGGCCCACGCCAGCGGCGAGCACTCCGCCCCCGGCCTGCTCGCCGACGCCCACCTCGACCACGGCGAGCGTCGCGAGGCCGTCGAGGTCCTCACCCGGGCCGTGCACGGGCGGCGCCGCAGCGACCTCGCCGGTCTGCTGGGCGAGACGCTCGAGGCGCTCGGCGACCACGAGGGCGCGGAGGCGGCGTTCCTCGTCGGGATCGACGGCGGCCACCCCGACGCGATGAACGACTACGGCGTCTTCCTGCGCGCCCGCGGCCGCACGCAGGAGGCCGCCTACGTCCTGGACCGCGCGGCCCGGCTCGGCGACGACCTCGCTCCGCTGAACCTCGTGGCCCTGCACCTCGAGGAGCTCGACGACCCGTTCACGGCCACCGAGCTCGCGGAGGCCTACCGGGACGACGCCAAGCCCTCCACGCTCGTCGCGCTCGCCGACTGCCGGCTCGCGGAGGACCGTGTCGACGAGGCCGAGGAGCTGTACCGGAAGGCCGCGGAGGGCGGCGGGGCGTGCGCGCACATCTACTACGGCTGGTTCCTGCGCGATCGGCGCGCCGACACCGACGGCGCCGAGGAGCAGCTGCGCCGGGCCCACGAGGTCAAGGAGCCCGGCGCCGCCTTCCACCTCGCGCGCTTCCTCTACGACCAGGGGCGCACCGACGACGCCCACCCGTTCTTCGAGGAGGCGGCCTGGCGCGGCGACCCGGACGCCCTCGCGGTGCTCGAGGCCGAGTACCGCGGGCTGGTCGACGAGTGGGACGACTGAGTCGGCCACAATGCGGGGCGTGTCCGACCCTGACCTGCCCGAACCCGTGTCCGCCCCCTACGGCTCCGGGCTGGCCGTCGTCTCCGTGACCTACTCGCCGGGCGACTCCCTCGCGGAGTTCCTGACGTCCCTGGAGAAGGCCACGACGCGCGCGTACCGGGTGGTGCTCGCCGACAACGGGTCGGTCGACGGCGCTCCCGAGGCCGCGGCGGCCGCCGACGAGCGGGTCGAGCTGCTGCGCATCGGCGAGAACGTGGGCTACGGCGCGGCCGCCAACCGCGGCGTCGCGGGACTGCCCGCCGAGGTGGGCTGGGTGCTCGTCGCCAATCCCGACATCGTCGTCGACCCCGGCGCGCTCGACACGCTGATCGAGGCCGGCGACCGCTGGCCGCGCGCGGGCGCGCTCGGACCGCTGATCCGCACCGGGGGCGAGGTCTACCCGTCGGCGCGCCTGCAGCCGTCGCTGGGTCGCGGCGTCGGGCACGCGCTGTTCGCGGCGGTGTGGCCGGCGAACCCCTGGACGCGCTCCTACCGCCAGGAGGGCTCGGTCGCCGAGCGGACCGCGGGCTGGCTCTCGGGCTCGTGCGTCCTGCTGCGCCGGGAGGCCTGGGACTCCGTCGACGGCTTCGACCCGCGCTACTTCATGTACTTCGAGGACGTCGACCTCGGCGACCGCCTGGGCAGGGCGGGGTGGCTGAACGTCTACGTCCCCGACGCCGAGGTCGTGCACACCGGCGGGCACGCCACCGAGCGCGACGCCCCCACGTCGTCCCGGATGCTCACCGAGCACCACCGCAGCGCCTACCGCTTCCTCGCCGACCGCTACCGCGGCGCGCGCTGGGCGCCGGTGCGGTTCGGCCTGCGGGTGGGGCTGGGGCTGCGCGCCCGCACCGGGGTGCGCTCGGCTCCCTGATCAGGCCGGCGCCGCCAGGTGGCGGTCGAGCACGGCGAGCGCCGAGTCGGGCGAGGCCACCGACGAGTACCGCGAACCCGGAGGGCTCATGGCGATCGGTGGGTTCGTCGACGAGGAGGCCCGGGCGCGGTACCTCGCGGCCCTCGACGCCGCGATGGCGGCGCTCCCGCCCCACGAGAGCCACGACGTCGCGACCGGCTGGGGGACGGTCCGGGTCCACCGGTTCGGACGGGGCACCAGGACCCCGGTGCTCCTGCTGCCCGGGCGGACCGGGACGACGGCGATGTGGGCGCCGAACCTGCCGGCGCTCGCGGCCCGGCGCACGGTGTGGGCGCTCGACCTGCTCGGCGAGCCGGGCGCGAGCACCCAGACCGCGCCGATCACCGGCGACGCCGACCAGGCGTCCTGGCTCGCCGAGGTGGTGGACGCCCTCGGCGGCCCGCTGCACGTCGTCGGCGCGTCGCTGGGCGGGCGCTGGGGCACCGAGCTCGCCGTGCGGCACCCGCACCTCGTGCGCTCGCTGGCCCTGCTCGAGCCGGCGCACACGCTCTCCCGGCTGCGCCCCGGATTCGTGCTGGCGTCGCTGGCCTCGCTCGTCGGGGCCCGGCGGTTCTTCCTGCGCTACGCCGGCGGGGAGAGCCCGCCCGCCGACGACCCGCTGGGCCCCGTGCTCGAGCTCGGGTCCGCGACGTACCGGATGGCGCTCGGCCCGCCCGGCTACCCGACCGACGCGGCGCTGCGCTCGCTCGCGATGCCCGTCCTGGCCCTGCTCGGCGGGCGCAGCACGGTCGGGGACGCGCGGCGGGGGGCGGCGCGGGCTCGGCGGTGCGTCCCCGACGTCGAGGTCGACGTGTGGCCGGGGGCGACCCACGCGCTGCCGAGCGCCTGCGCGGACGCGGTCGACGCCCGCCTGGAGGCGTTCCACGCGCGGGTGGACGGGTGAACGGCCGGCGCGGTGTTCGGCTGAGCCGCGGTCAGCCGCCGAACAGGCGGCGCCACCACGCACGCCGGGGCTTCTCCTGCGGGCTCTCGGTGCGCGCGCCGTCGTCGCCGGCGGGGAAGGGGCCGGAGGTGAAGGGGCTCGCGGGGAACGGCGACGTGCCCGGGTGCGTCGGACCCGTGCCGAAGCGCACGGTGCGGGCGTCGCTGTCGTCGTCGACGTCCTCGTCGGGCCGCCGGTGGTGGCCGTTGGCGCGGCGGCCGCCGTTGTTCTGCGGCAGCCGCTGGGTGAGCTCCGGGTCCACCGGCACGCCGCGACGGGCGGCCAGCCCGCCCGGGAGGACGGTGGTGGCGGAGGCGTCGAACGGCGACTCGGCGTTGTCCGGCGTGATCACGTCTTCGTCACGCTCCGTGGCCCGCTGGGAGGCGTGCGCGATGGCGTCCTGGGCACGCTCCCATGCATTCGAGGCCACCACGACCCTCCTGCTCGTTCCCCCGACGGGCGGGTCACTTCCGGGTCACTGCCGTCGGCGGCCCCGGGTGGGTCCACACTATCGCCCTCGGTCACGATTCGTCATCGACGAGGGGGGTCTCGAGTGGAGCACTCGGGGGACACGACAGGGCGTACGGCGGGACACGCGGCCGACCACACCGTCGAGATCGACCCGGCGCGGACGGCCGCGGTCGTCCTCGTCGGGGGTCAGGGCAGCCGGCTGCGGCCGCTGACGCTGACCACGCCGAAGCCGATGCTGCCCACGGCCGGGGTGCCGTTCCTGGCCCACCTGCTCTCGCGGATCGCGGCGGCCGGGATCCGCCGCGTCGTGCTCGGCACCGCCTACCGGGCGGAGGTCTTCGAGGCGTTCCTCGGCGAGCAGACCACCGGCGGGCTGGAGGACCTCGAGCTCGAGTGCTGCCCCGAGCCGGAGCCGCTGGGCACCGGCGGCGGCATCCGGTTCGCCGCAGAGGCGCTGGAGCCCGGGTACGACGAGGTCGTCGTGTTCAACGGCGACATCCTCTCGGGCGTCGACGTGCGCGCGGTCGTCGGCGAGCACCGGGCCGCGGGCGCCGACGCGACCCTGCACCTCGTGCGGGTCCCCGACCCCACCGCCTTCGGCTGCGTGCCCACCGACGCCGACGGGCGCGTCCTGGCGTTCCTGGAGAAGACGCTCACGCCGCCGACCGACCAGGTCAACGCCGGGTGCTACGTCTTCCGCCGCGACGTGCTCGACGCGATCCCCGCCGGGCGCCCGGTGTCGGTCGAGCGGGAGACGTTCCCCGGGCTGCTCGAGAGCGGCCGCCGCCTGCAGGCCCACGTCGAGTCGTCGTACTGGCTCGACCTCGGCACCCCCGCGTCCTTCGTCCGCGGCAGCGCCGACCTCGTGCAGGGGGCGGCGCCCACCGCCGCGCTGCCCGGCCCCGTGGGCACCGCCCTGCTGCTGGCCGGGGCGAAGGTGGCGCCGTCGGCGTCGCTCACCGACGGCACGACGGTGGGTGCCGACGTCCAGATCGGCGACGGCAGCCGCGTCTCGGGCTCGGTGCTCATGGACGGCGCCCGGATCGGCGACGGCGCCCTCGTCGAGCGCTCGGTGATCGGTCCCGGCGCGTCGATCGGCGACGAGACCGTGGTGCGCGACGCGGTCGTCGGCGACGGCGCCTCGATCGGGGCGTCCTGCGAGCTGCTGGCCGGGCTGCGCGTCTGGCCCGGGCTCGTCGTCCCCGACGGCGGTCTGCGATTCTCGGGTGGTGCCTGAGGTCCTCGCTGCCGCCGCGGAACGGGTGTGGCGGCCGGAGTTCGTCCTCGACGTGCGGGCGCTGCTCGCACCGCTGCGCCGCGGGCGGGGCGACCCGACCTTCCACATGGAGCTGGAGGGCTCTGAGGGCGGCGAGATCTGGCGCTCGACGCCGACCCCCGACGGCCCCGCCACGCTCGCGATCTCGCGACGCGACGGGGAGGTCCGGGCCCGCGCCTGGGGTCCGGGCGCGCAGTGGGCCGTCGACGGGGTGCCCATGCTGCTGGGTGCCGAGGACGACGACTCCGGCTTCGTCGGCCACCACCCGCTCGTCGCCGAGACCCGGCGCCGCATGCCGGGCCTGCGCCTCGGCGGCACCCGCACCGTGTGGGATCTGCTGGTGCCCTCGATCCTCGAGCAGAAGGTCACCGGCACCGAGGCCCGCCGGTCGTGGCGCGAGCTGTGCTGGCGGTTCGGCGAGGACGCCCCGGGCCCCTGCCCGCGCCGGATGAAGCTCCCGCCGACGCCGCGGCGGCTCCGCGAGATCCCCGACTGGGAGTGGCACCGCGCGGGCGTCGACCAGTCGCGCCGCCGGGCGATCCTCGCGTCGGCGACGGTCGCCCACCGCCTGGAGAAGGCCGCCGAGCTGCGCGGCGAGGCCGGGCGCGCGCTGCTGATGAAGATCCCGGGCATCGGCGTGTGGACCGCCGCCGAGGTCGCCCAGCGCTCCTGGGGCGATCCGGACGCCGTGAGCGTCGGCGACTTCCACATCCCGTCGACCGTCGGCTGGGCCCTGGTGGGGCGCAAGCTCGACGACGCCGGGATGCTCGAGGTCCTGGCCTGCTACGCCCCCCAGCGCCAGCGGGCGGTGCGCTACATCGAGGCCTCGGGGTTCCGCCGGCCCCGCTTCGGGCCGCGCTTCTCGCCGAAGGACTACCGGAGCTACTGACCCCGCGTCGCGCTCGGTCGTGACGACGCTTCGGAGATCGAAGCTTCGTCAGCGAGGGTCCCGATCCGGCGCGGCCCGGACCGGACCAGCGACCGGCCGAACGCGACCTCGTCCGGGAGCTCCGTCAGCGGCCACCAGCGCAGGTCCAGCGACTCGTCGCTGATCGCCTCGACGGCGCCGGGCGGGGCGTGGGCGACGAAGCGGACGTCGAGGTGGCGGGTGGGGACGCCGAGCGAGCAGGTCAGGGCGTGGATCTCGACGTGGAAGGGCTCGGGGTCGAGGGTCAGGCCCTCGATGCCCGACTCCTCCTCCGCCTCGCGGAGTGCGGCGCCGGCGAGGGTCGTGTCCTCCGGCTCGATGTGCCCGCCGAGCTGGAGCCACGCGCCGACCCGGGGGTGCAGGGTCAGCAGCGCACGCTCGCCCGCGGCGTCGAGGACGAGCGCCGAGGCCGTGAGGTGGCCCGGTGCGCAGGAGCGCGAGCACGCGTCGGGGCGGGCGTCCAGGTACGACACCAGCCCGAGGCGCACGGACTCCAGCTCGCGCGTCCCGGCCCGCCACCGGCCCAGGACCTCCCGGGCGTCGGCGTGCACGGCGGCCGTCGAGACGGCGGCACGCGTGGTGGACGCCGGCGTCCGTTCCGTGTCCGTCATCTCTCCACCCAGCGGTCGTCGACGGCGAGCCCTCCCCGCGGGGGCGGGGCGGCCGCCGGGTGCCCGATCGCGACGGCGCCCAGGGGCTCCCAGTCGGCGGGCAGGTCGAGCACCTCGCGCACGATCTCCGCCGCGAAGATCGTCGACGACACCCAGCACGACCCCAGCCCCTCGGCGGCCAGGGCGACGAGCAGGCTCCCGACGGCCGCGCCCCCGGCGACCGTGAACATCGTGTGCTCGGCCGTGGCCCGGTGGGCGTCGGGGTAGGCGTGGGCGCCCTCGAGGACGAGGAACGGCAGCACGACCTCCGGCGCGGCGCGCAGCAGGTCGCCGCGGGCGACACGACGCTCGATCGCGTCGCGGGAGAAGCCGTCGCCGCGCAGGTCGGCACGCCACGCCTCGGCCATGGCGTCGAGCAGCCGGGTGCGCAGCTCCGGCGACGCCAGGCGCACGAAGCGCACCGGGCGGGTGTGGTGCGGGGCGGGCGCCGTGAGGCCTGCGGCGCCGGCCCGGCGCAGCGCCGCGGGGTCGACGGGGGTGTCGGCGAACGTCCGCACCGAGCGTCGCGCCGGCACCGCCTCGCGCCGCCCCCGCGCGAGCGCCTCGTCCGTGCCCAGCCAGAAGAGGTCCTCGTCGACAGGCCGCACGAGGTCGCGACCGCGCGCCGTGTCCGACCGCAGGGAGCCGGGCAGACCGCGCACCACGGCGACGGGGACGCCGCCGAGCTTGCCCTTGACCAGGTCGGCGGCCGCGGCGACCTCGTCGGCGACGGCGACCTCGGTGACCACGAGCTCGTTGCCCTGGCTGTCGACCGCGCCGCCGTAGGCGTGCACGACCTCCAGCCCGGCGGCGCCGATCGCGGCGTCGGTCTGACCGACGCGCCAGGTGCGGCCCATGGTGTCGGTGACGACCACGGCGACGTCCACGCCGAGCCGCTCGCGCAGCGCGGCGCGCAGGGCGGCGGCCGAGGCGTCCGGGTCCTCGGGGAGCAGCGCGACCTCGTCCCCGGCGACGTTCGAGGCGTCGATCCCCGCGGCGGCCTGCACGATCCCGAGGGGATTGGCGACGATCTTGGTGCGGCCCTTGGTGGCCAGCAGTCGCACGGTCTCGCGGTCGACCAGCGCGCGGCGGGCGGCGTCGCGCTCGTCGGGATCGGTGGGCACCCGCACGAGGCGGCCCTCGACCTTCGAGAGCACCTTGGACGTCACGACCACCACGTCGCCGTCGGCCAGGGAGCCGGCGAGGGCATCGGCCAGCGCCGCGGGGAGGTCGTCGCCGGGACGGAACTCCGGCAGGCCGGGGACGCCCCAGAGGGTCAGCCCGTCGGAGGCGTGATCAGCTGCCATCGACGGTCCGGCTCCGCTCCGCTCCGCCGACGCCGGCGAGATCGTAGGCCGCGCGCACCATCGCCGCCGTGGCGTCCGGGTCGGTCATCATCAGCGGCACCTCGCGGACCTCGACGCCCGGCACCTCCGCCCCGTCGCCCGGGGCGACGAGCCACCCGTCGAGCAGGCCGCCGGTGGTGCGCGCGCCGTACCAGCGCCCGACGCCCTCGGCGCTGACCGGCACGTCCACCGCCGCCAGGCACGCCTCGGCCATCCCGCGCACGGCGTGCCCGTCGACGATCGGGGACACCCCGACGACCCGGCCCGGCGCGGCGGACAGCGCGGGTCGCATCGCGGGGACGTCGACGATCGTGTGGATGCTCACCACGGGGTTCGACGGCGCCACGAGCACGACGTCGGCGTCGGCGATCGCGGCGAGGGCGGCGGGGCACGCCGTGGCCTGCTCGCGCCCGACCGACGCGAACGAGTGCGCCGGCAGGGCCGCACGGTGGCGCACCCACCACTCCTGGAAGTGGATGGCGCGGCGGGCGGGTGGGTCGTCGGCGCTGTTCGGGTCGTCGACGACGACGTGGGTCTCGATCCGGTCGTCGCTGGCCGGGATGAGCTCGACACCGGGGGACCAGCGGTCGCACAGCGCGGCCGTGACCTGCGAGAGCGGGTAGCCCGCCCGCAGCATCCGGGTGCGCACGAGGTGGGTGGCGACGTCGCGGTCGCCGAGCCCGAACCACGTCGGGTCGGCGCCGTAGGCCTCGAGCTCCTCGCGGACCGACCAGGTCTCCTTGGCCCGGCCCCAGCCGCGCTCGGTGTCGATGCCCGCGCCGAGCGTGTACATGCAGGTGTCAAGGTCCGGGCAGACCCGCAGGCCGTGCAGCCAGATGTCGTCGCCGACGTTGACCACCGCGCGGATCGCGTCGCCCGGTGCGGCGGCGGCCAGGACGCCCTGCAGGAAGCGGGCGCCGCCGACCCCGCCGACGAGAACGGTGACCTTCATGCCCCGATCGTCCTCCCGGCCCTGATCCTGTCGAGCAGGCGGTCAGCCGAGCAGCCGGGCGAACTGCACGTTGCCCAGCCGCGCGAGGGTGCCGTCGCCCCCGACGAGGGCGAAGATCCACTCGGCCGCGGCGAACAGCAGCGCCGAGGCGCCCGGGATCAGGAAGAGCAGCAGGATGATCGCGAAGGGGGCGAACGGCGCGATGCGCGCCGCGCCGGCCCGCGTCCCGTAGGGCAGGTAGGGGTCGATGACGCCCCAGCCGTCGAGCCCCGGGATCGGCAGCAGGTTCAGCACGAACGTCAGGACCTGGATGATCCCCAGGAACGACAGGGCCGCCGCCAGCGGCAGCGGCGGGGCCGTGAGCGCCACGCCGATCGCGATCGCGGCGGCGAGCACGAGGTTGGCCATCGGCCCGGCCAGCGAGACCGCGCTGATCGCCGGCCGCGACCGCAGCGCGCCCCGCTGGATCCAGACGGCGCCGCCGGGCAGCGGGATCCCGCCGATGACGAGGAACAGCAGAGGCAGGACGAGCGTGAGCCCGATGTTGGCGTAGCGGCGGATGTCCAGGGTCAGGTAGCCGAGGGCACGCACCGAGTGGTCACCGCAGCGGTCGGCGGTCAGCGCGTGGGAGAACTCGTGCAGGCACAGTGAGACCGCCCACCCGGCCAGGACCAGCAGGACCGTGCCGCCGATCACGGTGCCTCGGGCGGGCACGAGCGTCAGGGCGCCCCCCGCGACGGTGAGCGCGACCAGCACCAGGAAGATGGGGCTGACCGGCGAGCGCAGGCGCGAGACGCGGGATGTCACGCACCCAGTCTCCCCGATCACCGGCCGGCGCCTCGAAGGCGTGGTGACAGCTCATTGCTACGGACAGCGCAGTGACGCTCACCGCACGTGACGACCGCCCGCCGCGACATGCGGCCGGACGTGTCCCCCGGCTTGACCCGGATGGAACGACACCGGTGTAATTCCTACGCGATGACACGTCGGTGCGGGGCCGGCGCCTCGTCCACTCAGTGGGGGCCGGGGGGAGTCGAGGCGAGGGAGGTGTCCGTGAACGGTGCGGAGAGCGGGTCGGTGGTGCTGGGTAGCGATGCAGTGAGGGCCTTCGGTCCGGTGGGGCAGGCTCCTCTGAGGGACGTCCTCTCGGAGCTGGCGATGGTCACCGAGGACGAGCAGGAGTGGCAGGAGCGCGCCCTGTGCGCGCAGACGGACCCGGAGGCGTTCTTCCCCGAGAAGGGCGGGAGCACGCGGGAGGCCAAGCAGATCTGCAACAGCTGCGACGTCCGCTCGGAGTGTCTCGAGTACGCCCTCGGGCACGACGAGCGCTTCGGGATCTGGGGCGGCCTGTCCGAGCGCGAGCGCCGGCGCCTGAAGCGCCGCGCGTTCGACACGATGGACGCGGTCGACGCCGTCTGACGCTCGTGTGACGTCGTCCCGGGCGCCGACCCGGCACCGGACAGTCCGCCGGGGGGCCCTACTCTCGGCGGCCGGACCGGTGCAGGGGCGCCCCGCGGGGAGGTCGCCCGAGGGAAGGGCGGCTCGTCGGTGGCTGGAACCTCGCCCGTCCTCGCGGTGCTGGTGTGCCACGACGGCGAGTTCTGGCTGCCCACGGCCCTGGACTCCCTGGCGCGCCTGACCCGCAGGCCGCGCTGGGTGATCGCCGTCGACACGGGCTCCACCGACGGCACCTCCGGGCTGCTCGCGGCGAGCAACCAGGTCGACGTCGTGCTGCGCATGCCGCGCGACACCGGGTTCGCCGAGGCCGTGCACACCGCGGTCGACGACGCCGACCGCCGCTGGGGTCGCAACGCCGAAGGCGCAGGTCCCTCCGGGTCGGGCGACTGGCTGTGGGTCCTGCACGACGACGCCGCCCCGGCCCCGGACTGCCTCGAGGTCCTGCTCTCCGTCGCCGACGCCTCGCCGTCGGCCGCCGTGCTCGGCCCCCTGTGCCTCGACTGGGACGAGCCCCGGCTCGTGGTCGAGGCCGGTGTGTCCATCGACGCGTCGGGGTCGCGGCAGACCGGCATCGGGGCCGACGAGCTCGACATGGGCCAGTTCGCGACGAACTCCGAGGTCCTCGCCGTCGGGTCCGCGGGCTCGCTGATGCGCCGCCGCGAGTGGGACGGGCTCGGCGGCTACGACACGGCCCTGGGCCTGCTGCGCGAAGACGTGGACTACGGCTGGCGGGTCAACCGCGCCGGCGGCCTCGTGCTCTGCGCCCCCTCGGCCCGGCTGCGCCACGCCCGCGCGCTCTCCGGCCGCACCCGCCCGCTGGACACCGCAGGGGTCGACCACCGCTACCGCGCCACCGACCGGGCCCACGGCGTCCGGACCTTCCTGGCCAACTGCTCGTCGCCCGCCTTCGTGCTCGGTCTCGCGCGCCTGCCCGTGCTCGCCGTGCTCCGCGCCCTGGGCCTGCTGCTCGTGCGCCGGGCGCGGGCCGCGGGCGCCGAGCTCGCCGGCCTGTCGCGGGTGCTGGGGTCCGGGCCGGGCATCGCCGACCTCGCCGACGCCCGCCGCCGGCGCAGCACCGGGGCGACGGCCCTGCCTCGCGAGCTGCGGGGACTGCTCACGAGCCGCACCACGCGGCTGCGCAACGCCGTGCGCGGCGGGCTGACCTCGCTCGTGCGCGGCCGCCTCGCCGACGAGCTCGCGCTCGGGCGGCTGCCCGAGTGGGCGGAGCGGGAGTCGCGGGCGGACGGCCCCACACCCGACAGCTCGGCCGCCGACGACGGTGACGCCGCCCGGCGCCCGGCCGTCGGACCCGGCGCGCTGGCCGTCGGCGCCGCCCTGCCGCGCAGCACCCGCAGCACGCGCCGGACCGCGGGCCTGCGCCGCCCCGGCGAGTCCCTGGCGGTGGCCCTGCCGGGACCCCGCGCCCCGGCCGACGCGGCCCCCGCGGGACCGGCCCCCACCCCGGCCCCGCGCGCCGAGGGTCGTCCCGACGCTGCTCCTGGCCAGGGCCGGGAGGACCCCCCGACAGCGCCCGGCGAGCGGGTGGTCGTCGTCCCCGTCACCGCGGGACGGGTCGCGCGCGAGCTCCTGCTGGCCCCGCCGCTGCTGCTCGTCGTCGGCCTGACGCTCGTCGCCCTGGTCACGCAGTGGTCCCGGCTGGGCCTCACGCTCGCCGGCGGGCGGATCGCCGAGGTCCCGGGGCTGCGCGAGCTGTGGTCGTCCTACCTCGCGGTGTGGCACCCGGCCGCCGGCGGCACCGGCGCGCCGGCGCCCGCCGCGCTGGCCGTGGTCGGGGTGCTCGGGGGCCCGCTGACGCCGCTGGGCGGACCGCCGGCGGCGGTCTCGCTCCTGCTGCTCGCGGCGCTGCCCCTCGCCGGTCTCTCGGCGTACCTCGCGACCCGCGAGCTGCGGGTCGGCCGGGTCCTGCGCGCGCTCGCCGGCGCCGTCTACGCGCTGCTCGGGGTGGCGGGCGGCGCGGTGGCGCAGGGCCGGCTCGACGGCGTCGTCACCGTGGTGCTGCTGCCGCTCGTGCTCGCCGGCGTCCTCGCCGTGCTGCGCGGGGTGCGCGTGTCCGGTCGTCGCGGCTCCTGGTGGAGCACCGCGGCGGGCACCGCGCTGGCGCTCGCCGTCGTCGGCGCCTTCGCGCCGCTCGTGTACGCGCTCGTGCTCGTCGTCGTGGTGGTCGGCTTCGTGCTCGTGCCCTCGCCGCCGCGGGCGGCGGGGCGCCGCGCGATGGCGCTGGCCGTGATCGTCGTCCTGCCGGTGCTGCTGCTCCTGCCGTGGCCGACGGTGCTGCTCACCGCCCCCGAGATCCTCCTGCACGGCACCGGCGCCCCGGTCGCCGAGCGGTTCGCGGGCGCCCTCGACATCCTCTCGCTCGACCCCGGCGGGCCGGGGACGGTCCCGTGGGCGGGCCTGCTGCTCGTCCTCGTCGCGGTCGGCGGCGCGCTGCTCGCGCCCCGCCGGGCGGCGGTACCGGGGCTCGCGCTCCTGCTGCTCGGGGTCGGCGCCGCGGCGCTGGTCGGCTCCTTCGCGCTGCCGCCGCTCTCGGGCGGTGACGCGCGCCCGGGCTGGACCGGTCCCGCGCTCGCGCTGGCGGCGTGCGGGGCGCTGTGGAGCCTGCTCGCCCAGGTCGCGGCCGCACGGGCCGAGCCGCTCGGCCAGCTCCTCGGGCGGCGCGAGCGCAGCGGCCGCGCGCCGGACCGCCGCGGCGAGTCCGAGCTCGACCTCGGCGGTGCGGGGTTCGGCGGTCGCCTCTCGGACGCCGCCGAGCGCGTGGGCGCGAGCGCGACGGGCCTCGCGAGCCGGTTCCGGTCGCGCGACCGCGGGGACGACCGCACCGAGCGGGTGCGGGGCGTCGCGGTGCCGGTGCTCGCGCTCGCCGTGGTGGCGCTGGCCGTGGTCACCGTCCTCGGCGGCGGGGCCGGACCGCTCGCCGCCACGCGCCCGGCCACCCTCGCCGCCCCGCTCGCCGACGAGCTCGCGCGCAGCGGCGCCGGCGTCGTCGTCCTCACCCGCGACGCGGACACCACCCGGCGGTCGGGCCCGGCGCTGCCGCGCTACGGCGACGACGACTTCGCCCCGGTCGGCGCCGCGCCCGCCCGGCTGCAGCGCGACGTGCGCGCGCTGCTCTCGGGCGACCCGGCCACCGTGCAGGCCGGCGTGGCCGAGCTCGCCACGGCCGGGACCGGTGCCGTGGTCCTGCCCGACGAGCAGACCGCGCGCTCGGTGCGCACCTCGGCCGGGCCCCTGCTCGGCGACGCCCCGCCGGCCTCCGACGGGCGGCCCGTCGCCCGGGTCGCGCTCCCGGTGGGCGGCGCGGTGCTGCTCGAGCCGCCGGTCTCGGACGACGCCACCGAGGCCCGCGCGGCCCCGCGGCGTCCCGCGGGCCTCACTCCGGTGCCGTCGGACCTGCCGACCGTCGGGGTGCGCGTCTCGCCGGGCGCCGACCGCCGGCTGCTCGTGGTGGCCGCCGAGCTCGAGTCGGGGTGGGCCGCGACGGTCGGCGGCGCGCCCGTGGCCGTCGTCCCCGCCTGGGGCCACCTCGTC
This sequence comes from Actinomycetospora sp. NBC_00405, assembly GCF_036044095.1. NCBI lineage: Bacteria > Bacillati > Actinomycetota > Actinomycetes > Pseudonocardiales > Pseudonocardiaceae > Actinomycetospora > Actinomycetospora sp. NBC_00405. The sequence continues at coordinate 2,592,948 of NZ_CP107938.1, read as the reverse complement.
GGCGTGCCCGTCGGGGACGCCGGTGGACCCGTGGTCGTCGGGCGCGACGACACCGCCCGGCTGCTGCTCCTGCTCCTGCAGCTGGCGCTCGTGCTGTTCACGGCGCTCTCGGCCCTGCCGTCGCGGACCCGTCTCGACTAGCAGCGGCTCGCTGAGGGGTGTCGGGGGTCACCCCTAGGGTCACGACCGTGTTCGACCACCTCGGTTTCCCCAGCAGCGACGTCGAGACCTCCGTCGCCTTCTACACCGCCGCCTTCGCCCCGCTCGGCATGGCGGTGGCCGTCCGCATCCCCACCGGCCCGCCCGGCGCCCCGGAGGTGGTCGGCCTGTCCGCGGGCGGCGGCCACGCCGGCTTCTGGCTCGCGCCGGGCGGCGCGGTCGAGCAGGAGCTGCACGTCGCGTTCGCGGCCCCGGACCGCGCGGCGGTGGACGCGGTGCACGAGGCGGCCCTGGCGCACGGCGCCGAGGTGCTCCACGCGCCGAGGATCTTCCCCGAGTACCACCCGGGCTACTACGCCGTGTTCCTCCGCGACCCCGACGGCCACAACGTCGAGGCCGTCCACCACACCTTCTAGCCCTACTCCTCGCCCGCGATGGTGTCGGGCTCGACGCCCAGGTAGCCCGCCACCTGCTCGACGAGGACGTCGTGCAGCAGGTCGGCGAGGTCCTCGCCGTCGAGCGCGCGCGCCTCGAGCGGACGGCGGTAGAGCACGATGCGGGCGCGGGTCACCGCGCCGCGGCGGTCCATGCCCGCGGGGACGAGTCGCGCGAGCGGCACCTCGCCGTCGCCGAGCACCGCGTCGTCCTCCACCGGCGAGCGCTCGGAGCCCGACGGCACCTCGGGGACGTCGTCCACGGCCACGTCGAGATCCGCGAGCTCGGCGCTCCAGCGCTCCTCGATCGGCTCGAGCGCCTCGAGCACGAGGGCGTCGAACCGCTCGGCACGCGTGCGGGCGGCGGGGGAGCCGGACGGGTAGAGCGGCATCCGCAGCCCGCGTCCCCGCCGGTCACGGCGCCGCCGACGCGCTCCGGACGACGGGGTGGGGCCCCGACGGCTCGCGCTCCTCGTCACGTGCCGGAGCCTACGCGGGCCTCACCCCCACGGGGCCGACGCGCCCCGCGCGCCTGCACGATCAATGCGGGCGACCGGGCTATCGTTCGGTCCGTGCGAGGAGTACGGAAGTGCTCACGGACCGGGTGTGGTCACGCGGCCGTGGCCACCCTGACCTATGTCTATTCGGACTCGACTGCCGTGGTCGGGCCGCTGGCGACGAGCGCCGAACCGCACTCCTACGACCTCTGCGAACGCCACGCCGTGCGTCTGACCGCCCCCCGCGGATGGGAGGTCGTCCGGTACGAGGGCGAGTTCCCGGCCGAGCCCTCCGCCGACGACCTCACCGCCCTCGCCGAGGCGGTCCGCGAGGCCGGGCGGGCCGACCGCCCGCGGGAGGAGAGCCGCGACGGACGCACGCGGGTCACCGCGGGGCGCGGCGCGGCCGCCGCCTCGGGGTCGGGCGCGGCCTTGTCCCCGGGGCCCCCGGGACCCCCCGCCGCCATGCCGCCGGGCCTCGCGGCGGGTATGCCCGCCGGCTCCACGGGCCGGCGCGGCCACCTCCGGGTCCTGCCCGACCCCGCCGGGTCCTGAGGATCTCTCCCGCGGGCCGCAGCTCGGCGCACCGTTCGACGGACGTGCCCGCCCGGCGGGCGCAGCCCCCCGGCACCGGCCGATAGGCTCAGGGGGTGGCCACTGCAGCGGACACGACCCCGGACCGCGCCCAGGTGATCGACCAGGTCGTCAAGGCCTACGACATCCGCGGTCTCGTGGGCTCCCAGCTCGACGAGACCTTCGTCCGTGACGTGGGCGCGGCCTTCGCGCGCATCCTGCTCGACGAGCAGGCGGACGGCACCGGCTCGGGCCTCGGCAACGGCGGGGCGGTCGTCGTCGCGCACGACATGCGCGAGTCCTCCCCGGGGCTGGCGGAGGCGTTCGCCGAGGGCGTCACGGCGCTCGGCGTCGACGTCGTCCACATCGGCCTGGCCAGCACGGACATGATGTATTACGCGTCCGGCGCGCTCGAGATGCCCGGCGCCATGTTCACCGCGAGCCACAACCCGGCGACCTACAACGGCATCAAGCTCTGCCGGGCCGGGGCGTCGCCCGTCGGGCAGGACACCGGGCTCGACGAGATCGCCGCGCTGCTCGACCGCGGCGCCGGCGCGGTACCGGGTGACGTCGAGACGCGCGGCACGGTCAGCCACCGCGACATGCTCGCCGACTACGCGGCCTTCCTGCGCTCGCTGGTCGACCTCTCGGGCCTCCGCTCGATGTCGCTCGTCGTCGACGCGGGCAACGGCATGGCCGGCTACACGGTGCCCGCGGTGATGGACCCGCTGCCGCTCGAGATCGAGCCGCTGTACTTCGAGCTCGACGGCTCGTTCCCCAACCACGAGGCGAACCCGCTGGACCCGGACAACCTCGTCGACCTGCAGCGCAAGGTGGTCACCCTCGGCCGCGTCGACGCGGGGCTCGCCTTCGACGGCGACGCCGACCGCGTCTTCCTGATCGACGAGAAGGGCGACGCGGTGAGCCCCAGCGCGATCACCGCGCTCGTGGCGACGCGGGAGCTCGCGAAGCACCCGGGCTCGACCGTCATCCACAACCTCATCACCTCGCGCGCGGTCCCCGAGCTCATCAGCGAGGCCGGCGGCACGCCCGAACGCAGCCGCGTGGGCCACTCGTTCATCAAGGCGACGATGGCCGACACCGGCGCGGTCTTCGGCGGCGAGCACTCGGCGCACTACTACTTCCGCGACTTCTGGAACGCCGACTCGGGCATGCTCGCCGCCCTGCACGTGCTGGCCGCGCTGGGGGAGCAGGACGAGCCGCTGTCCGAGCTGATGGCGCAGTACGACCGCTACGCCGCCTCCGGCGAGATCAACTCGGAGGTCTCCGACGCCGCCGCCGTGATGGCGGAGGTGGAGCAGGACTTCGGGGCCCGGGACGGCGTCACCACCGACGACCTCGACGGCCTCACCGTCGTGCTGCCCGACAACAGCTGGTTCAACCTGCGCCCGTCGAACACCGAGCCGCTGCTGCGGCTCAACGTCGAGGCCGCCGACGACGACGCCGTCGCCGCGCTGCGCGACGAGGTCCTCGCGCTCGTGCGCGGCTGATCCGGACTTCAGAGGAGACCCCGAATGCCGCTCGGCCTGGACCCCGACCTGCTCGACATCCTGGCGTGCCCCGCGCCCGACCACGGCACGCTGCGCCCCGGGACGCCCGACGACCCCGAGGCCGCCGCCCTCACCTGCACGTCGTGCGACCGGCGCTACCCGGTCACCGACGGCATCCCGGTCCTGCTGTTGTCCGAGGCGACCGGGGGACCGGCCACCGCAGTTCAGGGGTGAGCGCGTGCTCGACGACGCCCTCCTCTCCGACGAGCCGCGCCTGCTCGCCGCCGACCACGACGGGGTGCTGCGCGCGGTGGCGACCGCGGGCGCCCAGGTGCGCGCGACGTGGGCGGCCGCCCGTGACGTCGGGGTGCCCGGCGATCTCGCCGGCCTGCGCCCGCGCGCGCTGGTCCTGCTGACCCACCCGGGCACCACCGAGTCCGCGTGCCGCCTGCTCGCCGCCCTCCTGACGCCGACGGCCCCGCTCCCGGTGATCGTCACCGGCGTGGCGCCGCCGTGGCTCGGGCCGCTCGACGTCGTCGTGGCCACCCATCGCGGGCGCGAGGGCGACCCGGTCGAGGCGGACGTCGCCGAGTCCGTGCACCGTGCCGTGCGGCGGGGGGCCCACGTCGTGCTCGCCGGCCCCGGCGAGGGGCCCGCGGCCGCCGCCGGCGCGGGCCGGGCGCTCGCCGTCGTGCCCCGGATGACGCTCGGCGTGCCGGGGGAGGACCTCGACGGCCTCGATACCGCGACGGTCTTGGCCACGGGCCTCGCCGTCGCCCGGGCGCTGGAGCTGCTCGACCTCGACCTCGACGTGCTCGCCGACCGGCTCGACGCCGAGGCGGAGCGCGACGGCCCGCGCGGCGAGGCGTTCGTCAACCCGGCGAAGAGCCTCGCGCTGCGCCTGGCCGAGCGCACGCCGCTGCTGTGGGGCGCCGACCCCGTCGCCGCCCTGCTCGCCGGGTACGGCGCGACGGTGCTGGCCACGCACGCCGGGGTCGTCGCCCAGGCCACCTCGGTGGCGGCCGCGACCACCCAGCCGGCGCTGCGGGCCCGGCTGCAGGAGACCTCCGGGGAGGCGTCGATCTTCGCCGACCCCTTCGACGACCCGTCCCCGGCGGCTCCGCCGCCGCGGCTGGTGCTGCTCGCCGCCCGCGAGGACCTCGCGGTGCGGCGGCTGGTCGCCGACCTCGGTGCCCGTCATCCGGGGGCCGACGTGCTGGAGATCGACGACGTCGACCTGGCCGGCGAGGGCCCCGTCGCGGACGCGATGCGCGCGGCCGTGCTGGCCACCCGGCTGGACTTCACCGCGGTGTACCTCGGCCTCGCGCTTGGCGCGCGGGTGCCGGGCGTCCACAGCTGAGTCGCGTCACGTCCCCCGTCCCGACCAGAGAGGCACGTCCGTGGAGACCCTCAGGGGCAGCGTGCGCACGTACGCGTGGGGTTCCCGCACGCACCTGGCCGAGCTGCTCGGCGAGGAGGTCCCCTCCCCCCACCCGCAGGCCGAGCTGTGGCTCGGCGCGCACCGCGACGAGCCGTCGCACCTGACGGGCCGCGGGACGAACCTGGCCGACGCGCTGGCCGACGACCCGGCGGGCGGGCTCGGCCCGGGGCGTCGCGAGCGGTGGTCCGACCGGCTGCCCTACCTGCTCAAGGTGCTCGCCGCCGAGGAGCCGCTGAGCCTCCAGGCCCACCCCTCGGCGGAGCAGGCGGCCGCCGGCTGGGCCCGCGAGGAGGCCGCGGGCGTGCCCCGCACGGCCGCGGAGCGCAACTACCCCGACCCGCTGCCCAAGCCCGAGCTGCTCTGCGCGCTCACCGAGTTCCACGCCCTCGCCGGGTTCCGGGAGGCCGCGACGACCGTGCGCCTGCTGAAGGCACTCGACGTGCGGGCGCTCGAGCACCACGCCGGCCTGCTCGCCGCCCAGCCCGACGGCGACGGCCTGCGCGCGGTGTTCACCACGTGGATCACGCTGCCTCAGCGGGCGGTCGACGAGCTGGTGCCCGCGCTGCTCGACGGCTGCGTCGCCCACGTCCGCGCCCGCGGCGAGTTCACCGGCGAGGCGCGGACCCTGCTCGACCTCGGCGAGCGCTACCCCGGCGACGCCGGGGTGCTCGCGGCGCTGCTGCTCAACCGGGTGACGCTCGCGCCGGGGGAGTGCCTCTACCAGCCGGCGGGGTCCCCGCACTCCTACCTGTCGGGCGCCGGCGTCGAACTGATGGCCAACTCCGACAACGTCCTGCGCTGCGGGCTGACCCCGAAGCACGTCGACGTGCCCGAGCTGCTGCGGGTGCTCGACTTCGCGCCCGGCCTGCCGACGCTGCTGCGCGGGGAGGGCAAGGGCCCCGTCACCCGCTACGCGCCGTCGGAGTTCTTCACCCTCGCCCGCTGTGACTTCGAGGAGGGGCACTTCGACGAGGGGGCCATCGACGAGCGCCAGGCCGGACCCGCCGACCTCGGCCTCGAGGGGCCGCGGATCGTCGTCACCGTGCGCGGCACCGTGCGGCTGCGCACGGCGGCCGGGCGCTGCCACGAGGTGTCGCAGGGGTCCGCGGCCTGGATCCCGGCGTGCGACGGGCCGGTGACGATCGCTCCGGTCGACGGCCCGGCGCTGGCGTTCGCGGCGGCGGACGGGCTCGAGGCCCCCGGGGGTTAGCCTTCACGGCGAACCCACACCGGCCCGGTCCATCCCCTGGAGGCACCCCGTGTCCGCATCCGGAGGCGGCAAGGCGATCGTCGCCGCGCTCGCGGCCAACGCCGGCATCGCCGTCGCCAAGTTCGTCGGTTTCGCGATCACCGGCTCGTCCTCGATGCTCGCCGAGGGCGTGCACTCGGTGGCCGACACGAGCAACCAGGGGCTCCTGCTGTTCGGACGCAGGCGGGCGCGGCGCGAGGCCGACCGGTCGCACCCCTTCGGCTACGGGCGCGACCGCTTCTTCTACTCGTTCATCGTGGCGCTGCTGATCTTCAGCCTCGGCTCGGTGTTCGCCCTCTACGAGGGCATCCACAAGCTCACGGCGGGCTCCGAGGACCTCACCAGCCCGTTCGTCGCCGTGGCCATCCTCGTCGTCGCGATCGCCCTGGAGACCTACAGCTTTCGCACCGCCATCAAGGAGTCGCAGGAGCTCAAGGGCGACCAGTCGTGGTGGGGCTTCATCCGCACCTCGGTCAACCCCGAGCTGCCCGTCGTCCTCCTCGAGGACCTCGGCGCCCTCATCGGCCTGGTCCTGGCCCTCGCGGGCGTCGGGCTGTCCGTCCTGACCGGCAACGTCGTCTTCGACGCGATCGGGACGATCTGCATCGGCGTCCTGCTGGGCGTCATCGCGGTCATCCTCATCGTCGAGACGAAGAGCCTGCTCATCGGCGAGGGCGCGTCGCCGCCGCTGGTCCGCACGATCACCGGCGCGCTGGTCGGCGGGCCCGTCGAGCGGGTGATCCACCTGCGCACCCAGTACCTCGGTCCCGAGGAGCTGCTGGTCGCCGCCAAGATCGCGGTGTCCTCGTCGCTGCCGACCGAGACGGTCGCCGAGGCGATCGACCACGCCGAGGCGCGCCTGCGCGACGCGGTGCCGGAGGCCCGGCTGATCTACCTCGAGCCCGACCTCGATCGTTCCGACGGATCCCCGGTCGGCGAGGCACTCGACCCGACGCCGGACCGCGCGGGCTGACCGGCCGAGCCGCTGCGTCCCGCCGGCGCAGCGAGGTGAACTCGCCGTCACGGTTCTGGTCGTCTCCGTGGTCATACCGGGGGTCTGCGGGCGTAGGGTGCCGCCGACCACGGACGGACCGGTCGGACCTTCAGGAGTGCCCATGACGTCGACCCAGCCGCAAGGCGGGCTCTTCCGGACCAAGTCGGTGGAACAGTCCATCGCGGACACCGACGAGCCGGGCAGCAAGCTCCGCCGCGAGCTCGGCGCCTTCGACCTCACCGTCTTCGGCGTCGCGGTGCTCATCGGTGCCGGCATCTTCACCATCACCGCGCGCGTCGCCGGCGACATCACCGGCCCGGCCATCGCGATCTCGTTCGTCATCGCCGCGATCGCCTGCGGGTTCGCGGGCCTCTGCTACGCCGAGTTCGCCTCGACGGTGCCGGTGGCGGGCAGTGCCTACACGTTCTCCTACGCCACGTTCGGCGAGTTCATCGCCTGGATCATCGGCTGGGACCTCATCCTCGAGTACGCCCTCGGCGCGGCCGTCGTGTCGAAGAGCTGGGCGCAGTACCTCGGCGAGCTGTTCGGGGGCAGCAGCACCGCCGCGTCCCTCGAGCTGGGCCCGGTGACGTTCGACTGGGGCGCCGTGCTGGTCATCGGCGCCCTCACCGTCGTCCTCGTGCTCGGCATCAAGCTCTCGAGCCGGGTCTCGACGATCATCACCTCGATCAAGGTGCTCGTGGTGCTGCTCGTCATCGTGGTCGGGCTCTTCTACGTGCAGGCCGCGAACTACACCCCGTTCATCCCGCCGCCCGGGGGCGAGCAGGAGAGCGGCGGCGGGGCCGACGCGTCGCTGCTGTCGCTCATCGCGGGCAGCGAGGGCTCGACCTTCGGCATCTACGGCCTGCTGGCAGGCGCGTCGCTGGTCTTCTTCGCCTTCATCGGCTTCGACGCGGTCTCGACCACCGCGGAGGAGACCAAGAACCCGCAGAAGGACCTGCCCCGCGGGATCCTCGGCTCGCTCGGCGTCGTCACCGTCCTCTACGTCGCCGTCTCGCTCGTGCTGGTGGGCATGGTCAACTACACCCAGCTGGCGACGCCGCCCGGCAGCGAGGAGAGCGCCACCCTGGCGACGGCGTTCACGCTCGTCGGTGCGGACTGGGCGTCCACGATCATCTCCGTCGGCGCCCTCGCGGGCCTGACCACCGTGGTCATGGTGCTCATGCTCGGGCAGAGCCGGGTGTTCTACGCGATGAGCCGCGACGGGCTGCTCCCGCGCAATCTCGCGCAGACGGGCTCCCGGGGCACCCCGGTGACGATCACGATCATCATCGGTGTGCTCTGCGCCGTGCTGGCCGGCTTCTTCCCGATCGACGAGCTCGAGTCGATGGTCAACATCGGCACGCTGTTCGCCTTCATCCTGGTCGCGGTCGGGACGGTCTACCTGCGGCGCAACCGACCCGACCTGCACCGGACCTTCACGGTCAAGGCCCTGCCGCTGGTGGCCACGCTCGCGGTGCTCAGCTGCCTCTGGCTGATGCTGAACCTGACCGTCGAGACGTGGATCCGGTTCATCGTGTGGATGGTCCTCGGCGTCGCGATCTACTTCGCCTACTCCCGCCGGAACTCGGTGCTCGGCAAGCGGGAGCGCGGGGAGGAGTCCTCGGTCACCAACCCGGGCGGCCCGGCCGCGCGGCCGACCGAACCAGGCTGATCGGGGCGGCCCCGCCGGCGGTCGTCACGACCGGCGGGGCCATCGTCATCCGCCCGGCGGCGGTGGCCCCGGCACCCGGTGGTGCGTTGCAATGGACGGGCGCGGGAACGGACCGGGCTCAGCTCTCTCCGTGCCGGCCGTGGGCCGGGCCGCGCCGTCGGACGAGGAAGGTGACGACGTGGACGTCGGACACGAGCTCGACGAGCTGATCGACCTGATCGACCGCCTCCGCCGCGACGTCGGTGACGCGGGGGCCGCCGGCGGACCCCGTCCCGACACCGGCGTCGCCGGACCGGGCGCCGGGGCCGCCGAGAACCGCTCGATCGCGGGCGCCCGCGCCGCGCTGGCCCGCGAACAGGCGCAGCGCGTCCGGGAAGGGCTCGCCGAGGTGCGCGAGCGGACGCGGACCCTGGCGGAGGTGAACCGCGCCGGGCAGGCCCGGCGGGGCGTGCAGGACCGCGCGGCGGTGACCGCGGCCGGGTCGACCGTGGCACCGGACCCGGCGTCGGGGCCGCCCGCCGTCGCGGCAGCCCCCACGGACGCGCTGCGCGCGGCGGCCCGCAACCTGGGGAACGTCACCGACGCCCAGGGGCTGGCCGAGCGCGTCGTCGCCGGTGCCCTGACGACCGTCCCCGGCGCGGAGCGCGCCGCCCTCCACACCGCAGCGCGCGCCGGCGCGACGACGGTGACGACGGTGCGGGCGGCGAGCGACCCCGTCGCCGAGGAGCTCGAGGCGGCGCAGACCGCCGCCGGCGAGGGTCCCCGCATCGAGGTCCTCGAGAGCGGTGGGCGCGTCCACGTCCCGGACACCGCCGTCGAGGCCCGCTGGCCGGACGTCATCGCCCGGGCCCGCGCGGCCGGGGTGGGCGGCGTGCTCGCCCTCGACGTCTCGTGCGCCGCCGTGCGCGGCGCGCTGGTGCTCTACGCCGCGCGGGCGGAGGCCTTCGGCGCCGCGAGCCGGGCGACGGCGGCGCTCTTCGCCGACTACGTCGCGGTGGCGTTGGCCGCGCAGGCCCGGATCGACGCCATGACGGGCGCCCTGTCCCAGCGGGACGTCATCGGGCAGGCCAAGGGCATCCTCATGGCACGCCAGGGGCTCGACGCGGACGGGGCGTTCGCCCTCCTCGCCCAGTCGTCACAGCAGCGCAACGTCAAGCTCGTCCAGGTGGCCCGGGAGCTGGTCGGGGACGCGCTCGGGGGCTGACGCTCAGGGTCCGCCCGCCGGCGCGTCGCCCCGGTCTCCCCGCTCGTCGGACTCCCCGGGACCGAGGAGCCGGCGGCTCTGCTCGCGCTCCCGCGCGGCGAAGTCGCGCGCCTCCTTCGCAGCATCCCGCAGCCGGTCCGCGGCGTGCGGGCGCAGGCGGGCGGAGTCCTCGTAGGTGCGGGCCACCCGCTCCTCGGAGTCCGCGATCTCGCTCGCCAGACGCCCGATCCGCGTGGTGAGCTCGGAGGCGCGGCCCCGCACGCGGTCGAGGGCGTCGGCACTCTCGTCCGGCCCGGAGGGCTCTGCGGGGGTGTCCTTCTCGGCCATGGACTCCTCCTCGAGACCCTGAATCCGGGCGCGGGTCGTGACGTCGTCGCTACGATCCCATGACCGGCCCGTGGACCGCCCGGCCTGCAGGTCGCCGCACCCCTGTCGTCGGCGACGGCGGCGGTGCCGCAGCCGGGAGGTGGGCCGTGGCGGACGAGGGGCTGGTGGGGGTGCTGGTCGGGGTCGGGGCCTCGGCCGGCGGCGTCGAGGCGCTGCTGGCCCTGGTCGCCGGGCTCGACGAGGACCTGCCGGTCGCCCTGTTCGTGGTGCTCCACCAGGCGGCGGCCGCGCCGACGGTGCTCCCGGGGCTGCTGGCGAGGCGGTGCCGGCTCCCGGTCGAGGACGCGCGCGACGGCGCCCCGGTCCGGCCCGGCCGCGTGGTCGTGGCGCGGCCGGACCACCACCTGCTGGTCCGGGACGGGCACGTCGTCCTGGGCCGCGGGCCCCGTGAGGACGGGCACCGCCCGGGCGTCGACCCCCTGTTCCGCTCGCTCGCCCGCGAGGCCGGGCCCGGGGCCGTCGGGGTCGTGCTGAGCGGTCTGCTGGACGACGGGGCCGCGGGGATGCTGGAGATCGTCCGGCGCGGCGGGAGCGCCATCGTGCAGGAGCCCGGGGAGGCGCGCCACGACTCGATGCCCTGTGCGGCGCTCGACCGGGTCCCGGGAGCGATCGTGACGTCCGCGCACGCCGTCGGCGCCGTCCTCCGCGAGATCGTGGCGCCGACGTCCTCCGCGGGGGCCATGCCCGCCGGCGGCCTGCGTAGCCTCCTCGCCGGGGACGCCCGCCGCCGCGGGCCCGAGGAGAGCGGGAGCGGACGGCCGTGAGCGAGGACGACGACGCGGGGCTCGGAGCTCTTCTCGACTTCATCAAGGAGAGCCGCGGCTTCGACTTCACCGGCTACAAGCGGTCCAGCCTGCAGCGTCGCGTCGAGCGCCGGATGCAGGAGGTCGGGGTGGGGACCTTCGGCGAGTACCTGGACCGGCTGCAGGTCGACCAGGACGAGTTCACGCAGCTGTTCAACACCGTCCTGATCAACGTCACCGGCTTCTTCCGGGATCCCGAGGCGTGGCGGGAGCTCCAGAACGAGATCCTGCCCGAGCTGTTGGCGCCGAAGACACGGGGCGAACCCATCCGGGTCTGGTCGGCCGGCTGCGCCAGCGGCGAGGAGGCCTACGGGCTGGCGATCCTGCTCGCCGAGGCCGTCGGCCCCGAGGAGTTCCGCCGGCGCGTCAAGGTCTACGCCACCGACGTCGACGAGGACGCCCTGGCCACGGCACGCCAGGCCACCTATACCGACAAGGAGCTGCAGGCCGTCCCCGAGGAATGGCGCGAGCGCTACTTCGAGCGCCACGGGTCGCGCGCGACGTTCCGCGGGGACCTGCGCCACAGCGTCATCTTCGGGCGCAACGACCTGGTGCAGGACGCGCCGATCGGCCGGCTGGACCTGCTCGTCTGCCGCAACACGCTGATGTACCTCAACGCCGAGACGCAGGCGCAGGTCCTGCGCCGGTTCCACTTCGCCCTCGGCCCGGCCGGGGCGCTGTTCCTCGGCAAGGCCGAGATGCTGCTCAGCCACAGCAGGCTGTTCCTGCCCGTCGACCTCAAGCGGCGGTTCTTCCGCAAGGCCGACCAGGGGGATCCCGCGGGCCGGCCGGTCAACGCCGACGGCCGGCGGGACGCCGCAGGCTCCGCGGTGGACGCCCGCCTCGAGGACGAGACGCTGCTGGTCAGCCCGCTGGCCACCATCGTGATCAACGCCGAGGAGGTCGTCGAGAAGGCCAACCAGCGGGCCGAGGCCCAGCTCGGGGTCTCGGTCCGCGAGATCGGCCGGCGGTTCACCGAGCTCGACCTCTGCCAGCGCATCACCGGGCTGCGGGCGTCGTTCGAGGACGTCCGGCGCCACCGCACCTCGCTGTGGCAGCACGACGCCGAGTTCTCCCGCTCGGCCACCGAGACGCTGTACTTCGACATCCAGGTCGCCCCCCTCGAACCGGACGAGGGCGGCGGCGTGGCGGTGGCGATCTTCTTCTCCGACGTCACCCGCTACCGGCGGATGACCGGCGAGCTCCAATCGGCGCACCGGCAGGTCGAGACCGCCTACGAGGAGCTCCAGTCGACGGTCGAGGAGCTGGAGACGACCAACGAGGAGCTCCAGTCCACGGTGGAGGAGCTGGAGACGACCAACGAGGAGCTCCAGTCGACGGTCGAGGAGCTGGAGACGACCAACGAGGAGCTCCAGTCCACGAACGACGAGCTGCAGTCGATGAACGACGAGCTCCGTCAGCGCGGCACGCAGCTCGACGAGGCGAACGACTTCCTCGAGTCGGTCCTGGGCAGCCTGCGCACCGCCGTCGTCGTGGTCGACACCGAGCTGATCGTCCAGGCCTGGAACGCCCGCGCCGACGACCTCTGGGGCCTGCGGTCGGAGGAGACCGTGGGGCAGCACCTGCTCAACCTCGACATCGGCCTGCCCGCCGAGCGCCTGCGCCCCCTGGTCCGCCAGGCCCTCGGCGGTGACGGCCCGCCGGAGCACCCGCTGCGCGTCGAGGCGATCAACCGGCGCGGTCGCCCCGTCCAGCTCGCGGTCTCCGCCTCGCCGCTGACCCTGCGCCACCGAGGGCCGACCGGGGCGATCGTGCTCATGGACCAGGTCGACGGGCACGGGAACGGTCGGGCCGGGACGCCCGGACCCGACACCGACGGGCGGGAGCCGCCATGAGCGGCGCGCCCCCCGGCGGCAGCGGGAGCGCGGACCGGGCCCGTCGGGAGGAGCTCGCCGACGAGCGGGACGCCCGCGCCACGGACCGCGACGCCGCCGCCGACCGCCGGGAGGAAGCGGCCGACGCCCGCGAGGCGGGCGCCGACGCCCGGGAAGGCACCGCCGACGCCCGCGAGCACGCGGTCGACGAGCGCGAGGGCCGGCTCGACACCCTGGCCCGCGCGTTCCGCTTCGACAGCCCCGGGCTCCTGGAGCGCGCGGGCGAGGCCGTCGAGCGCACGGCGGAGACGACCGAGCGGACCCGCGAGCGGGTCGAGCGCTCCCGGGCGGCGTTGCGACGCTCGCGGGAGCTGGCGGACCGCGAGCAGCGCGAGATCGACGACGAGGGCGCCGCCTCCGAACGTCGGCTGCGCGACGACCCGGGGACGCCGGAGCCGTGACGGCGTCCGTGTCCCCGGGCCCCCGAGGTCAGGCCCCCCCGGATCAGGCCTTCGCCGGCGCCTGGTGACCCGCGAACTTCTCCCGCAGGGTCTTCTTCGAGAACTTGCCGGTGGAGGTCTTGGGCACCTCGTCGATGAACACCACGTCGTCGGGCACCTGCCACTTGGCGACGCGTGAGGCGATGTGCTCGAGCACCGCCTCGCGGGTGAGCTCGACGCCCTGCTCGGGGACGACGCAGGCCAGCGGGCGCTCCGACCACTTCTCGTCGGGGATCGCGATGACCGCGGCCTCGGCGACGCCCTCGAGGGACATGATCTCGTTCTCGAGGTCGACCGACGAGATCCACTCACCGCCGGACTTCACGAGGTCCTTGGTGCGGTCGACGAGCTTGACGTAGCCGTTGCGGTCGATCACCGCGACGTCCCCGGTCTTGAGCCAGCCGTCCTCGGTGTACTGCTTGCCGCCGTCCTCGTTGCGGTAGTAGGACGCCGCGATCCAGGGCCCGGCGGCCTGCAGCTCGCCGGAGGTCTCGCCGTCCCAGGGCAGCACCTCGCCGGAGTCCGGGTCGCAGATGCGCAGGTCGACCAGCGGCGCGGGCGTGCCCGCCATCGCGCGCACGTCGGCGAGCTCGTCGTCGGAGAGGCCGTCGTGGACCGTCTTGAGGACCCCGGTGGTGGCGATCGGGCTGGTCTCGGTCATGCCCCAGGCCTGGGTGATCGGCAGGCCGATCTTCTTGCGCCACGCCTCGGACAGCGACTTCGGCACCGCGGACCCGCCGCAGAGCAGCAGGCGAAGGTCGGGGAGGTCGCCCTCGGAGAGCTCGGGAAGCACGCCCATCCAGATCGTCGGGACGCCCGCGGTGACCGTGACGTGGTGGTCGCGCAGGATGCCGGCGATGGCCTTGGGGGTCATGTTCGGGCCGGGCATGACCAGCGACGAGCCGGCGAACACCGCTGCGTAGGGCGTGCCCCAGGCGTTGGCGTGGAACATCGGCACGATCGGCAGCAGCACGTCGCGCTCGACGAGCCCGGCGACGTCGGCCATGAGCACGGCGATCGAGTGCAGCACCGTCGAGCGGTGCGAGTAGACGACGCCCTTGGGGTTGCCGGTGGTGCCCGACGTGTAGCACATGGCCGCGGCCTGGTTCTCGTCCGCGATCTCGAAGCGGCCCGCGTGGGGCTCGACGGACTCGAGCAGGGCGTCGTAGTCGGAGATGCGCTCGTCGTCGGGGATGGCGACGTCGGCGCCGTCGTCGATGACGATGACCTTGCGGACGGTCGTCATCTCGTCGACGTGCGGCCAGAACTGCGGGAACAGCGACCGGTCGACGAAGACGACCTCGTCCTCGGCGTGGTTCGCGATGTAGATCAGCTGCTCGGTGAAGAGCCGTATGTTGAGGGTGTGCAGCACGCGCCCGCTGCACGGCACCGCGAAGTAGAGCTCGAGGTGGGCCGGGCTGTTCCAGCAGAAGGTGCCGACGCGGCCCTCGGGGGAGACACCGAGGGCGTCGATCGCGGCGGCGGCGCGGCGGACCCGGACGGCCCAGGACGCGTAGTCGCTGCGGTGCAACGTGCCGCCCGCACCCACGCCGGTGATCGGCTTGTGGCCGAAGATCTGCTCCGCACGATGGAAGACGTGGGGCAGGGCGAGGGGGTAGTCCTGCATCTGACCGAGCACTGGCGGGGCCTCCCTGAACGGTGTAACTGCCGTCACTCATCCTACGGCGATCCCGCCCGGGATCGCCCGCGTCGCCGGGATCGGCCGGCGGTGGATCACCATGCGTGCCGGGACGTGTGACCCGGGTGACCCGCGGCTCCGGACGGCGGTCGCGACCTGCGCGAACGCCGGTCACCGTACGGACGGTCCGCGTCGGGCCGGTCCGCCCCCGGCCCGTCGCGGTTGACCGGGTATGGGGCCTGTGCTGGACTTGGTGCACGGCATCGATCGCACACCACGTGCGAACGGGAGCTGCCGAGTGGCGCTGCAACGGACGGCTGAGGTCTTCCCCGGCCTGTCCGCCACGCTCGGTAGTGGTCCGGACCTTCGCAAGGGCGCCTGCGGATGGTGATGAAGCGTGTTCTGAGTCCTCGTGCCCCGGCGTGCCGTCCTCCCGCCCGCGCGACAGCGAGCGACGGCGACACACCGGACGTCCACGGATTCGGCACCGTTTCGCACGGTCCAACGATCACTGACCAGAGGGAGTCATGACGAACGCAGTAGGCACCGTCGACCAGAAGCACGACACGCGCAACGGCATCGATTTCGCCGTCGCCGATCTCGGCGAGGCCGACTTCGGGCGCCGCGAGATCCGCCTGGCGGAGCACGAGATGCCGGGCCTGATGGCCCTGCGCCGCGAGTACTCCGAGGCCAAGCCGCTCCACGGCGCCCGGATCTCCGGCTCGCTGCACATGACGGTGCAGACCGCCGTGCTGATCGAGACCCTCGTCGAGCTGGGCGCGGAGGTCCGCTGGGCCTCCTGCAACATCTTCTCCACGCAGGACCACGCCGCCGCCGCGGTCGTCGTCGGCCCGCACGGGACCGCCGAGAAGCCCCAGGGCATCTCCTGCTTCGCCTGGAAGGGCGAGTCGCTGGAGGAGTACTGGTGGTGCGCCGAGCAGATGCTCGCGTGGAAGGACGCCGACACCCGCGGCCCGAACATGATCCTGGACGACGGTGGCGACGCCACCATGCTCGTCCACAAGGGTGTCGAGTTCGAGAAGGCCGGCGTCGTCCCGAGCGTCACCGCCGAGGACCCGGCCGAGTACCAGGTCGTCCTGGCCACGCTGCGCCGCAGCCTCGAGGAGGACCCGCAGCACTGGACCAAGGTCGCGTCGGGCATCAAGGGCGTCACCGAGGAGACCACGACGGGCGTCCACCGCCTGTACGAGTTCTTCAACGAGGGCAAGCTGCTCTTCCCGGCGATCAACGTCAACGACTCGGTCACCAAGTCGAAGTTTGACAACAAGTACGGCTGCCGCCACTCGCTCATCGACGGCATCAACCGCGCCGTGGACGTGCTGATCTCCGGCAAGAAGGCCGTCATCTGCGGCTTCGGCGACGTCGGCAAGGGCTCCGCCGAGTCGCTGCGCGGCCAGGGCGCCCGCGTGACCGTCACCGAGTCCGACCCCATCTGCGCGCTCCAGGCGCTGATGGAGGGCTACGACGTCAACACCCTCGAGAACGTCATCGATGAGGCCGACATCGTCATCACGACGACCGGCAACAAGGACATCGTGACCCTCGAGCACATGAAGCGGATGAAGCACCAGTCGATCCTGGGCAACATCGGCCACTTCGACAACGAGATCCAGGTCGAGAAGCTCGAGAAGTCCGGTGCGAACCGCATCAACATCAAGCCGCAGGTCGACGAGTGGAAGTTCGAGGACGGCCACTCGATCATCCTGCTGTCCGAGGGCCGGCTGCTGAACCTCGGCAACGCCACCGGGCACCCGAGCTTCGTCATGTCGAACTCGTTCGCCAACCAGACGATCGCGCAGATCGAGATCTGGACCAAGCCGGACGAGTACCCGATCGGCGTCTACCGCCTGCCGAAGCACCTGGACGAGAAGGTCGCCAAGGTCCACGTCGAGGCGCTCGGCGCGGAGCTGACCAAGCTCACCAAGGAGCAGGCCGAGTACATCGGCGTCGACGTCGAGGGCCCGTACAAGCCGGATCACTACCGCTACTAGTTGGTCGCGGCAAGCAGATCGGCCGTCAGCGCTCCTTCGTCGCGCTACCGACCGATCTGCGCCGCGCTCCGGTGGTGGACGTGACCGACTGACGGTCTGACCGAAGGGCACCTTCACCCGCTCGACGCGGGTGGAGGCGCCCTTCGGTCGTTCCGGGCCCGCGCCTAAGGTCTGGAGAAGTGGGCGTAGTGGTGGCCGTCGAGGGCCTGGACGGGGCGGGCAAGGCGACGCTGGTCGCCGCGCTCGCCGACGCCGCCCGCGCCCGCGGGGCGACGGTCGGGGCGTTCGCCTTCCCCCGCTACGACGCCGACGTGCACGCCGCGATCGCCGGCGAGGCGCTGCACGGCGGGCACGGCGACCTCCGCGGCTCGATCCACGCGATGGCGGTGCTCTTCGCGCTCGACCGGGCCGGCGCCGCGGTCCCGCTGCGCGCCGCGCGCGACGAGTACGACCTCGTGCTCGTCGACCGCTACGTCGCCTCCAACGCCGCGTACGGGGCGGCCCGGGGCGGCGAGGACGTCGACGGGGCGTTCGTGGCCTGGGTGCACGCCCTCGAGATCGGCCGTCTCGGGGTGCCGGCCCCGGACGCGCATGTGCTCGTCCGCGTCCCCGGGGAGCTCGCCGCGCAGCGCGTCCGCGACCGCGCCGCGGCCGACCCGACGCGCACCCCGGACCGCTACGAGGCGGACGCGGCGCTGCAGGCGCGGTGCGCCGCGGTGTACGACCAGCTCGTCGAACGGGCCTGGCTGGCGCCCTGGGCGGTGGTCGGCACCGACGGAGACCGCATGGCGCTCACCCGAACGGCGGAGTCATGGGTCGCCAACTGGCTCGGAACCGGCTCGTCGGGCGACATCGGCCCCGGATCGTCGGTGAGAAGTGACACCATTGAGACATGACCTCTCGGATCCTCGTGGTGGACGACGACGCCTCGCTGGCGGAGATGTTGACGATCGTCCTGCAGGGCGAGGGATTCGAGACGACGGTGGTGGGCGACGGACCGGCGGCGCTGCCGGCGCTGCGGGAGAACGCGCCGGATCTCGTACTGCTCGATCTCATGCTCCCGGGGATGAACGGCATCGACGTCTGCCGGGCGATCCGCGCCGAGTCCGGGGTGCCGGTGGTGATGCTGACGGCGAAGACCGACACGGTGGACGTCGTCCTGGGCCTGGAGTCCGGCGCCGACGACTACGTGGTCAAGCCGTTCAAGCCCAAGGAGCTCGTGGCGCGCATCCGGGCGCGCCTGCGCCAGTTCCCGGCCGAGCCTGCCGAGCAGATGCAGATCGGGGACGTCACGATCGACGTCCCGGCCCACCAGGTGCGCCGCAACGGGCGCACGATCCCGCTGACGCCGCTGGAGTTCGACCTGCTGGTGGCGCTGGCGCGCAAGCCGCGCCAGGTGTTCACCCGCGAGGTGCTGCTCGAGCAGGTCTGGGGCTACCGGCACGCCGCCGACACGCGGCTGGTCAACGTCCACGTGCAGCGCCTGCGCTCCAAGGTCGAGATCGACCCGGAGCACCCCGAGGTCGTGCTGACGGTGCGCGGCGTCGGGTACAAGGCCGGGCCGCCCTGAGTCCGGGCCGCCGGGGGACACCGTGCTGACGGGCCTGCGCCTTCGCCTCGAGCGCTTCGCCGCCGAGCGGGTGGGTCAGGTCCGGGTGCTCTGGCGGCGCTCGATGCAGCTGCGCGTCGTGCTCTCGACGCTGGCCATGTCCATCGTCGTCGTGGCCGTGCTCGGCCTCGTGCTGCAGACCCAGATCGCCGACCGGCTCGTGCAGGGCAAGGAGCAGGCGGCCCTGATCCAGGCGGACATCTCCCGCCAGGCCCTCGAGCGCGACCTCGCGCGCATCGACCCCGACCGCGACGGCGCCCAGGCCGTGCTCGACGACGTCCTCGACCGGCTCTCCACCAGCGGTCAGGGCGCCGACCACGACGGGCTGGCCCGGGGCACCGACCCCACGAGCGACGCCGGCGCGTTCGACGCCGTGCTCATCGCCGGCTCCGACACCGTGGGCGCGGGCGCCCCGGGCGCCCTGCCCACGGTCCCGGGCGGGGTCACGGTGGAGGTCAGCGCCGGGCCCGCCGAGGTCATCCCGCCCCAGCTGCGGGCCCCGGTGCTGCAGGGTTTCCTCGCCACCAAGTACCTGACGGTCGCCTCGTCGGACCAGGCCGCGCCCGTGCCCACGCTCGTCGTCGGCCAGCCGGTGCGCACCGCGGGCCGCAACCTGCAGCTCTACCTGCTCTTCCCGCTCTCGGCCGAGCAGCGCACGCTCGCGCTGGTCCAGAGCACGCTCGCGCTCGCCGCCGGAGTCCTGCTCGTGCTGCTCGCGGGCATCTCGTCGGTGGTCACCCGCCAGGTCGTGCGCCCGGTGCGCCAGGCCGCCGACGTCGCCGAACGGTTCGCCGACGGCCATCTCGACGAACGCATGCCGGTCCACGGCGACGACGAGGTGGCCCGGCTCGCGGAGTCGTACAACGAGATGGCGGCGAGCATCCAGTCGCAGATCCGCCAGCTCGAGGAGTTCGGGGCGCTGCAGCGCCGGTTCACCTCCGACGTCAGCCACGAGCTGCGCACGCCGCTGACCACCGTGCGCATGGCCGCCGAGGTCCTGCACGCCCAGGTCGACCCCGCCGAGGTGACGTCGGCGCGCTCGGCGCAGCTGCTCGTCGACGAGCTCGACCGCTTCGAGACGCTGCTCGCCGACCTGCTGGAGATCAGCCGCCTCGACGCCGGCATGGCCGAGCTGGGCCTCGAGGAGGTCGACGTCGGCGCGATCGTGCGGCGCTCGGCCGAGACGGTGCGGCACCTCGTCGAGGCCACCGGCACCCCGCTGCTGCTCGACCTGGGCGACCAGGTCCTCGCCGAGGTCGACCCGCGCCGCGTCGAGCGCATCCTGCGCAACCTGCTCGCCAACGCCATCGACCACGGCGAGGGCCGGCCCATCGAGGTGCGCCTGGCCGCCGACGAGGGCGCGTTCGCGGTCGTCGTGCGTGACCACGGCGTCGGCCTCAAGCCGGGCGAGGCCGGCCTCGTGTTCAACCGGTTCTGGCGCGCCGACCCGTCCCGCCAGCGGCGCAGCGGCGGCACCGGGCTCGGGCTGGCGATCAGCCTGGAGGACGCCCGCCTGCACGGCGGCTGGCTGCAGGCCTGGGGCGAGGTCGACCAGGGCGCCGTCTTCCGCCTCACGCTGCCGCTGCGCCACGGCGAGCGCCTGCGCACGAGCCCGCTGCCCCTGCTGCCCGTCGCGGCCGCCCCGGCCGCCGCCGAGCCCGGCATCCGCGACGCCGCGCCCACCGCGGGCACCGCGCTGCCCCCACCCGAGGCCGACACGGGCGACGGGGACACGACGAACGGCGGGGCCGACATGCCCGAAGCGGCCCTCCCCGAGCCCACCCTGCCCGGACCGACCCTGCCCGAGCCGACCCTGCCCGAGCCGACCCTGCCCGAGCCGACCCTGCCCGATCCCGCACCGCCCTCGGGACCGGGCACGTCCTCGGTGATCCGGTGACGCGGGTGCGCCGGGTGGTGCTGCTCCTCCTCGCGGTGCTGCTCGCGGCCGGCTGCGCGTCGGTGCCCGGCTCGTCCGAGGTCACCGTGCTGCGGCAGGTCGGCGACGCCGCCGAGCCGACCGCGCCGCCCGGCCCCGCGCGCGACGCCGGGCCGCTGGAGACGGTCCGGGGCTGGGTGCTCGCCTCCGGCGCCACCGCCGAGCGCCACCGCGCCGCGCGGGGGTTCCTCACCTCGGCGACGGCCGGGACGTGGGACGACGGGGCCAGCCCGGTGGTCGTCTCCGACCAGGTGGACACCGTGTTCGTCGACCGCCCGGTGCCGGTGGGCGAGGCACGGGTCCGCGTCCGGGCGACCGCGCTCGGGGTGCTCACGCCCGACGGGGTCTTCGACGCCGGCGTGCGCCCCGTGGAGGTCGAGGTCGGGCTGACCGAGCAGAACGGCCAGTGGCGGATCTCCTCGCTCCCGACGGGCACGATCGTGCGGCGCTCGGACCTGCGCGCCAACACCCGCCCGGTGCGCACCTGGTTCCTCGACCCGCAGCGCGCGAGCCCCGTCTCCGACCCCCGCTACCTGGCCACCACCCCGGCGCGCTCGGTGCCGACGCGCACGATGCAGTACCTGCTCGCCGGGCCCTCGGAGTCGCTCGCGGGCGCCGCCGTCAGCGCCCTGCCGGTCGGCACCGCGCTCCGCTCCGACGTCACGATCACGCCCGAGGGCACCGCGGTCGTCGACCTCACCCGTACCGGCCCCCTCGACGACCGCCGGCGCCGCGAGGTCGCGCAGCAGGTGACGCTGACGCTGGCCGGCATCGGGGTGGCACGGGTCGAGCTGCTGGTCGACGGCGAACCCCTGCTTCCCGGCGTCCCCGAGGTCGACATCGCCGCCGCGCTCGCCGGCCTCCCGCCCGAGGTCGCCCGGCGTCCCGACCTGCCCGTCGACCCCGTCGTCGGCGGCCCGGGCGAGTCCGACGTCCCCGTCCTCGTCGCCGACGACGGGCGCCTGCGCCTGCTCTCGGGGGAGCCCGCGGGCGGCCCGGCCGGGCGCGGCACCTACCGGGCGGCCTCCGCCTCGGCGAGCGCCGACGGCGACGTCGCGCTCGTGGCGCAGGACGGGGTGTCCGCCGACCCGGCGGTCCCCCGGATGCGCCTGCTCACGGGGGCCGGTGGGTCGGAGCTCGCCGCGAGCGGGATCGAGGGCCGGTCGCTGGCCCGGCCGTCGTGGACCCCGGACTCGAACGAGGTGTGGTCGGTCGCCGACGGCACCACCGTCGTGCGGGCGGCGCGGGCCGGGCCGCCCGGGGCCGCGCGCCCGCTGCCCGTCGACGCGTCCGGGCTGGTCGCGGCGGGGGTGACCGCGGCGCCGGGGGCGCTCGGGCCGCTGTCGGCGCTGCGGATCTCGCCGGACGGGGCGCGGGTCGCGCTCGTGTCCGGCGGCCGGGTGCTGGTGGCGGCGATCGCCCGCGACGGCGCGGGCAACGCCCGGCTGGGGTCGGTCGCGGCGCTGCGTCCCGAGTCGCTGGACCAGGTCCTCGACGTCGGCTGGACCCGCACCGACCAGATCGTCACCGTCGGCAACCGGGCCGACCGGCCGGTCACCCTGGTCTCGGTCGACGGCCTGGACCTCGAGTCCCTCTCGACCACCAACATCACGCCGCCGGTGACCGCGGTGGCGGCCCGGCCCGGGCGACCGCTGGTCGTGGCCGACCAGGGCGGCACCTGGACCCTGCCGCTGGGCGGCGAGAGCGGGTCGGGCACCGACGTGTGGCAGGCCGTGCCGGGCTTCGGCGCCTCCACCGTGCCGGCGTACCCGGGCTGACGCAGCGCCCGCCGTCCCGCACGGCTGTCCCCATCGCCCGGATGCGTCCCCAGGCCCGGACGCGACGCTGGCCGTCGGGGCACCCGTGGCGCGAGCCTGGCGGGGTGCCCCCGGCCGAAGTGCCGCAGACGCAGCGAGCCCCGCAGACGCCGCGAGCCCAGCGCGCGCTGCTCGCCCTCGCCGACCTGCTGCTGCCCGCCCCGTGCCCCGGCTGCGGGGCCGACGGCGAGCGCTGGTGCGCCGCGTGCCGGGACCGGTGGCGACGCCCGGCGCTGCTCGACCTGCCCGGCCTGCCCCCGGTGATCGCGCTCGCGCCCTACGGCGGCAGCGCGCGCGAGGCCCTGCTGGCCTACAAGGAGCGGGGTCGCCGCGAGCTCGCGCGGCCGCTCGCGGAGCACGTCGCCGGCGGCCTGCGCGCACACGACGTCCCACCCGCCGCGCTCGTGCCCGCCCCGTCGCGTCCCGCCGCGGCGCGTGCCCGCGGGGGCGATCACGTGCTGCGCCTGGCCCGCGCGGTCGTCCGGGGCGCGGCACGGAGCGAGCCGGGGGTGCCCTGCGTCGCCCGGGCGCTCGCGCTGGGCCGGAGGGCCGTCGACGCAGTGGGCCTCGACGCCGCCGCCCGCGCCGAGAACCTCGCGCGCCACCTGCGCCTGCGTCCGCGGGGGCTGCCGCCGCCGGGGTGCGCGGTGGTGCTGCTCGACGACGTCCTGACCACCGGAGCCACCGCCCGCGCGGCGACGAGTCTGCTCGCCGCGGCGGGCCGGCCGGTGGACGCGATCGTGGTGCTCACCGTGGCCGACCCCCGCGCCCGCCGGTCACTCGTCCGGGTGGGTACGGACCCGCACGCTCGTCTCACCCGGCCGGTGCCCGTGACCAGGGGTGGACCGTCCGGTCGAGTGTCCGCCGCGTAGCCGTACCCGGGCAGATCGGACCTTCCGCAGGACCGGCAGGAGTCACTACGGTGACGCACCACACCCGCCGAGGTGAACGACAGGAGGCGCGAACGTCGCAGTTCGACGCGGTCGCGGGCCCCCGAGGACGGTGTGCCCGGAGCTCCACCCAGGAGACGGCCGCGCATCGCATTCCCCCAGATCGGGAGGTCGTCTTGGAGACCGTTCTCTGTGGACGCAACGTCGAGGTTCCCCAACACTTCCGCGAGCACGTGGCCGACAAGCTGTCGCGTCTCGAGCGCTATGACCACAAGATCGTGCGGATGGAGGTCCAGCTCTCCCACGAGCCGAACCCCCGCCAGGCGAAGAACTGCCAGCGCGTGGAGATCACCGGCCGCGGTCGCGGCCCCGTGGTCCGCGGCGAGGGCTGCTCCGCCGACTTCTACTGTGCGCTCGACCAGGCCGTGGCACGTCTCGAGGCCCGGCTCCGCCGCGCCCACGACCGGCGCCGCGTGAGCCACGGCCGTCGCGTGCCGGTGTCGGTGGCCCGGGCGACCGGCACGATCACGGTGACCGAGGAGCTCGAGGGCACCGCGGGGGCGGTGACCGACCTGCTCGAGCCCGCGGAGCCGGCCACCAACGGCCACTCGCACGGCCGCGACTGGGGCGTCGACGTCCCGGCGGCCCGGGAGCCCGGGGACGACGTCGCGCCGGAGGACGACGCCGGGGAGGACGCTGCGGAGGACGCGGGGGAGCGCCGGCCCGGCCAGGTGGTGCGGACCAAGGAGCACCATGCGGTCCCGATGAGCGTGGACGACGCCCTGTCACAGATGGAGCTCGTCGGCCACGACTTCTTCCTGTTCTCCGACGCCGCCACGGGGCGGCCGAGCGTGGTCTACCGCCGCCACGGCTACGACTACGGGGTGATCGCGCTCGCCTGACGGCACGGGCACACAGGGCCCGTCCCCGTTGCACCTACGATGGGGGCGGGCCCGTGCCGGTGCGCGCGCCGGGGCCGGCCCGCACCCGAGCGCCGACGAGCACGAGCGAGGTCACCACCGTGGTCCTGAACCGACTGCTGCGGGCGGGTGAGACTCGGACGGTCAAGCGCCTCGGCAAGATCGCGGACTACGTCGACACCTTCGCCGACGAGATAGCCGAGCTCACCGACGCCGAGCTGCGGGCGAAGACCGACGAGTTCCGCGAGCGGTACGCCGGCGGCGAGTCCCTGGACGACCTGCTGCCCGAGGCCTTCGCCGTCGTCCGCGAGGCCGCGTCCCGCACGCTGGGCCAGTTCCACTACCCGGTGCAGCTCATGGGCGGCGCCGCCCTCCACGAGGGCAACGTCGCCGAGATGCGCACCGGCGAGGGCAAGACCCTGGTCTCGACGTTGCCCGCGTACCTCAACGCGATCGCCCAGGAGGGCGTGCACGTCGTCACGGTCAACGACTACCTCGCCCAGCGCGACTCGCAGTGGATGGGTCGTGTGCACCGCTTCCTCGGTCTCGAGGTCGGTGCCATCTTCGCGGGCATGCCGGCCGCCGACCGGCGCGCGGCCTACGAGGCCGACATCACCTACGGCACCAACAACGAGTTCGGCTTCGACTTCCTGCGCGACAACATGGCCTGGTCGAAAGCCGAGTGCGTGCAGCGCGGGCACGCCTTCGCGATCGTCGACGAGGTCGACTCGATCCTCATCGACGAGGCCCGCACCCCGCTGATCATCTCCGGCCCCGCGGAGCAGAGCGCCCGGTGGTACACCGAGTTCGCGCGGCTCGCCCCGAAGATGACCAAGGACGTCCACTACGAGGTGGACGAGCGCAAGAAGACCATCGGGGTCACCGAGGACGGCGTGTCCTTCATCGAGGACCAGCTGGGCATCGACAACCTCTACGAGGCCGCCAACACCCCGCTCGTCGGGTACCTGAACAACGCGATCAAGGTCAAGGAGCTCTTCCTCCGCGACAAGGACTACATCGTCCGCGACGGCGAGGTCCTGATCGTCGACGAGTTCACCGGCCGCGTGCTCGTGGGCCGGCGCTACAACGAGGGTCTGCACCAGGCGATCGAGGCCAAGGAAGGCGTCGAGATCAAGCCGGAGAACCAGACCCTGGCGACGATCACGCTGCAGAACTACTTCCGCCAGTACGAGAAGCTCTGCGGGATGACCGGTACCGCCCAGACCGAGGCGGCGGAGCTCTCGAAGACCTACAAGCTCGGCGTGGTCACGATCCCGACCAACAAGCCACCCCGGCGCGTCGACCAGGCCGACCTCGTCTATAAGACCGAGCCCGCCAAGTTCGAGGCCGTCGCCGACGACGTCGCCGAGCACTTCGAGCGCGGCCAGCCGGTGCTGATCGGCACCACCAGTGTCGAGCGCTCCGAGTATTTGGCGAAGCTGCTGGCCTCGCGGGGCGTGGAGCACTCGGTGCTCAACGCCAAGTTCCACGAGCAGGAGGCGCAGATCATCGCCGAGGCCGGGCGGCGCGGCTCGGTCACCGTCGCGACGAACATGGCCGGCCGCGGGACCGACATCGTGCTCGGCGGCAACCCCGACTTCATCGCCGACCAGCGCCTGCGCGCGAAGGGGCTCGACCCCGTCGACACCCGCGAGGAGTACGAGGCGGCGTGGGACGAGACCCTCGCCGAGGTCA
Organism: Actinomycetospora sp. NBC_00405; assembly: GCF_036044095.1. Classification (NCBI taxonomy): domain Bacteria; kingdom Bacillati; phylum Actinomycetota; class Actinomycetes; order Pseudonocardiales; family Pseudonocardiaceae; genus Actinomycetospora; species Actinomycetospora sp. NBC_00405. The sequence continues at coordinate 2,567,168 of NZ_CP107938.1, read as the reverse complement.
AGGACGAGGTGTCCCGCGAGGCCGTCGAGGTCAAGGAGGCCGGCGGGCTCTACGTCCTCGGCACCGAGCGCCACGAGTCGCGACGCATCGACAACCAGCTGCGCGGCCGCTCGGGACGTCAGGGCGACCCGGGGGAGTCGCGCTTCTACCTGTCCCTGGGCGACGAGCTCATGCGGCGGTTCAACGGCGCCATGGTCGAGTCGATCATGACCCGGTTCAACCTGCCCGAGGACATGCCGATCGAGGCGAAGATGGTCTCCCGGGCCATCCGCAGCGCGCAGACCCAGGTCGAGCAGCAGAACTTCGAGGCCCGCAAGGACATCCTCGAGTACGACGAGGTCATGAACCAGCAGCGCACGGTGATCTACGCCGAGCGCCACCGGGTCCTCGAGGGCGAGAACCTGTCCGAGCAGGTCCAGAACATGATCGTCGACACCGTGACGGCCTACGTCGACGGCGCGACGTCCGAGGGCTACAGCGAGGACTGGGACCTCGAGAAGCTCTGGACGGGCCTGGGTCAGCTCTACCCCGTCGGGGTCCGCTGGCAGGACCTCGTCGAGGAGCAGGAGGACATCGACCGCGACATGCTGGTCGAGCTCCTCACCGAGGACGCGCTGGAGGCCTACGCCAAGCGCGAGGACGAGATCGACGCCATCGCGCCCCAGGGCGGGATGCGCGAGCTCGAGCGGCAGGTCGTCCTGTCGGTGCTCGACCGCAAGTGGCGCGAGCACCTCTACGAGATGGACTACCTCAAGCAGGGCATCGGCCTGCGGGCGATGGCCCAGCGCGATCCCAAGATCGAGTACAAGCGCGAGGGCTACGAGATGTTCACCTCCATGATGGAGGGCATCCGTGAGGAGTCCGTCGCGTTCCTGTTCAACCTGACCATCCAGGTCGAGGAGCAGGCCCCCGTCGACGCCGTGCCCGGCGCGAACCCGACGACGGACACCAGCGTCCAGGCGGCGATCACCCCGGACACCCCCGACCCGCGCACCAGCCAGACGCGCACCACGGCGGGCGCCGCCCCGCTGCCGGTCGACCCGCGGGTGGCCGGCGCGCCGACCAGCGCGATCCCGGTGCCGCCGCGCGGACCCGCCGCCCCGGCCCAGCCCGCCGCCGCCCAGTCTCCTGCCGCGGCCCAGTCTCCTGCCGCCGCCCAGCCGGCGGCGCGGGGTGGGCGAGGCCGTCCGGGCCGCGGGCCCGCGCCGGAGTCGCAGCGTCCCGGCGGTGGCCAGCGCAACGCCCAGCGGGACGGCCGCCGCTCGGGGGCGCACGCCGCCCCGCCGGCGGCCGGCCCGCCCACGGCCTCCGGTCCGGCGCTCTCCCAGCTGGGGCAGGAGTCGGTGCCCGAGGCCTTCCGGGGCGCGGGGCTCGGCGGTCGTCGCCCGCAGCAGCTGGACTACATCGGGCCCGACGAGGACGGCCAGGCGTCGCGGCACGCGGCGGCGGACGGGGGCGGGGGCGCCGCGCGCGCCAACCCGCAGCAGGCCCGTCGCGCCGACACCCCGTCGCGCAACGCACCCTGCCCCTGCGGCTCGGGCCGCAAGTACAAGCAGTGCCACGGGGCGCCGCCCCGGACCCCGGGGTAGGGCCCAGCTCACCCGGGCCACAGCGCCACCGCGCGCCACTGGCCCGGGTCGGCCGGGCCGTCGCCCGCGCGCTCCAGGCGCGCGGCGAGGGCCCGGACACGCTCGGGGCCGTGCACGACGGCGACGACCTCCACCGCCCGCGGTCCGACGGCGCACACGCGCAGGCCGCGCAGGCCCGCCCGGGTGGCGGGGCGCGCGCCCGGGTCCCTGGTCCCGCGCCGCGGACCCGCGACGTGCCGCGTGGCCCGGACCAGGGTCGCGAGGGCGTCGGGGCCCAGGAGCGGGCCCAGGTCGCCGGGCGGCCGGCGGCCGGCCAGCACGTCGGCCACGGCCGTCAGCAGGCGCAGCGCGACGGGACGCAGCCCCGCCGCGAGCCGGTCGAGCTCCTCCTGGGCCCGACGCGTGCGTGCCCCGTCGTCCGGATCGACGGGCACCGTCGTCCGGGCCGGCGGCAGCACCTCGGCGAGCCGCCGGACCCGGGGCGTCGGCACCGCGCCGACCCGGCGGGCCCGGGCGGGGGCGGTGCAGGGGGCGAGCGCGAGCGGCGTCACGGACACGGGTCCTCCCGGCATGGCGGAGCGCTGTCGCGGCGGCGGGGGAGGACCGGGGTCGCGGGGTCGGCGGCCAGCCTAGGCACGCCGGTCCGGGGACGGTGGCGGTTCCGTCAGGTCCGTCGGCGCGCGAGCTCGAAGCAGGCCACCGTGGCCGCACAGGCGGCGTTGAGCGACTCGACGCCCTCGGCGAGGGGGATCGTCAGGGTCCCGTGCAGCTCGTCGCGCACGTCGTCGGTGAGCCCGTCGGTCTCGCCCCCGACGACCAGGGCGACCCGCTCGGGCAGCTCGGCCCCGAACAGGGACTCTCGTGCGGCTCCGTCCAGCCCGAACAGGACGAACCCCGCCTCGGCCAGGGCCGCGAGGCCGGTGGCGGCCGTCCGGGACCGCAGGACCGGGGCGTGGAAGGCGACCCCGGCCGAGGCCTTGATCACCAGGGGGTCGATGGCCGGCACGCCCCGGCGGGGGACCAGCACGCCCTCGAGGCCCGCGCCGGTCGCCGAGCGCAGGATCATCCCGACGTTCGCGGGGTTCGTCAGGCCGTCGAGCACCAGCACCCGGGCGGGGGCGGCCGGGTCGAGGTCGGTGAGGAAGTGCTCCACCGGACGCATCCGCGGGGCGACGACGTCGGCGAGCACGCCCTGGTCCTGGCGCCCGTTGCCCGCGAGCACCTTCACCCGCTGGGCCGTGGCGCGCTGCAGCACCAGCCCGCGGGCCCGGGCGGCCTCGGTGAACGTGCGCACCGCCTCACGGTCGGCCCCCTCGGCGAGGATGACCTTGTCGACCGCCAGCGCCGGGTCGCGCAGCGCCTCGAGCACCGGCTTGCGCCCGTAGACCGTGACGAAGGTGTCCTTGGGGGAGACCGGGGGCCCGGCGTCCGACACAGGTGAGGGGGTCATCACCTCCAGCCTGGCAGAGCGCCCGACCCCCGGCCGCCGGTCCGGCCCTGTGCGACGATCGCGCCCATGCCGGACCGCTTGTCGGCGCTGGACGCCTCGTTCCTCTACATGGATCAACCGACCACGCCGATGCACGTCGGGAGCGTGTCCCTCTTCCGCAAGCCGAAGTCCGGGTTCGACTACGACGGCCTCGTCGACCTCATCTCGAGCCGCATCGGCCTCGTGCCGCGCTACCGCCAGAAGATCCGCGAGGTGCCGGGCCGGATGGCGCGGCCGGTGTGGATCGACGACGTCGACTTCGACGTCACCTACCACGTCCGCCGCTCCGCGCTGCCGCCTCCGGGCACCGAGCGGGCGCTGTGCGACCTCGTCGCCCGGCTCATGTCGCGCCCGCTCGACCACACCCGCCCGTTGTGGGAGATGTACCTGGTCGACGGACTGTCCGGGGGCCGGGTCGCGCTCGTGACCAAGACCCACCAGGCGATGGTCGACGGCGTCGCGTCGATCGACATCGGCCAGGTGGTGCTCGACGACACCGCCTCGGGGCGCTCGACCCCCGAGGACGTCTGGGTGGCGCGCAGCGAGCCGTCGTCGTGGCGGCTGATGTACGACGCGTTCAGCGAGAACGTCTCCCGTCCGGGCAACGCCGTCGAGGCCGCCCGCGACGCGGTGCGCGACGCCGCGGACACCGTCACCAAGGTCGCGGGCGTCGCCGGGGGGCTGTTCTCCGCGGTGCGCACCGCGGTGCGGCCGGCCCCGGTGAGCCCGCTCAATGTCCCGATCTCCACCCAGCGCCGGTTCGCGATGACCCGCACCGACCTCGAGGACTACCGCGCCGTGCGCCGCGCCCACGGCGGCACGATCAACGACGTGGTGCTCGCCGTCGTCTCCGGCGCCCTGCGGAACTGGCTGCTCACCCGCGGTGCGTCGGTGACCCCGACGACCACGATGCGGGCGATGGTGCCGCTGTCCGTGCGCGGGGACGCCGAGACGACCGGCTCGATCGCGGGCGCGGGTCTGCTGGGCAACCAGATCGCCTCGTACCTCGTCGACCTGCCCGTCGGGGAGCCCAACGCCGTGCTGCGCATGCACCACGTCGCGCACGCCATGCGCGAGCACAAGGAGTCCGGGCAGTCGGTGGGGGCGAACGCGCTGGTGCGCGTCGGGGGCTTCGCGCCGCCGACCCTGCACGCGCTGGGCGCCCGGGCGGCCAACGGCTTCGCGCGCCGGCTCTTCAACCTCGTCGTCTCCAACGTCCCGGGCCCGCAGCACGCGCTGTACGCGGCGGGGGCGCGGATGCTCGAGATGTACCCCGTGGTGCCGCTGGCGAAGGGCCAGTCCCTCGCGGTGGGCCTGACCTCGTACGACGGCGGGGTCTTCTACGGCTTCAACGCCGACCGCGACTCGATGGCCGACGTCGACGAGCTCGGCCCGCTGGTGACGGAGGCGCTCGCCGAGCTCGTCGCGACGGTCCCGCGGTGAGTCGGCCGTGAGTCTCGGCCTCGTCCTCGGCACCGGCGGCCAGCTGGGCTACGCCTGGATGGTCGCCGCGCTGACGACCTGGGAGCAGGCGACGGGGCGCGACGCCCGCGAGGCCGACGTCATGATCGGGACGTCGGCGGGCTCGGTGGTCGCCGCGGCCCTGGCCAGCGGGGTCCCGGTGTCCGACATGCTCGCGCAGCTGCTCGACCCGCCCCCGCCGCGCCCGCGCCCGAAGAGCGCCCCGCCGTCGACGGCGCGCCGCGGCCTGCCGCCGATGCCGCGGGTCGGGCCCGGCTCGCTGCGCCTGCTCGGCGAGATCGCCCGCCGCCCGCGCCGCTTCCCGCCTCTCGCCTTCGGGGCGGCGCTGCTGCCGACCGGCCGGGGCGACACCACCGGACTGCACCGCTGGGCCACGAAGTGGTCGAGCGAGACGTGGCCCGAGCACCCGCAGGTGCGGATCGTGGCGATGGACTACGACAGCGGGGCGCGCGTGCCCTTCGGTCGGGCCGGCGCACCGCCGGCGTCGATGGCCGAGGCGGCGACGGCGTCGTGCGCGGTACCGGGCTGGTTCTCGCCGGTGCGGATCGCGGGGCGCCGCTACGTGGACGGCGGGGTGTGCTCGGCGACGTCGGCGGACCTGCTGCTCGACGGCGACCTGCCCCGTGTCGACGAGGCCCTCGTGCTGGTGCCCCTGGCCCGGTCGGGGTCGACGACGCGGGTGTGGTCGGATCCCGTCGCGGCCACCGACGGGTGGCTGCGGGGGCTGATCGGCGGCCGCTCGACGCGCGAGATCGAGCGGCTCCGCGAGGCCGGCATCGCGGTGACCGAGCACGCCCCGGGCGCCGAGGACCGGGCCGTGACCGGCTGGAACGTCATGGACCCCCGCAAGCAGGCCGAGGTCGCGCAGGTGGCGCTGCGCACCACGGCGGCGCGGTGGACCGGGGCGGACGACGACAGGGCAGGAGAACGGTGAGGATCTACGTACCGGCCACGGTGGCCGGTCTGCGGCGGCTGCTCGACACCGAGGCGCTCCAGCCCCTCTCGGGCACCGCGTTCGCCCTGACCCCACGGCTGCGGGAGTCCTACGCGGCGGGTGACGACGAGGAGCTCGAGTACGTCGCCATGTCCGAGGCCGCCCGCGCGTCGCTGCGTCTGCTCGCCGCCGAGCTCGCCGACGACCCGGACGCGTCGCCCCGGCGCGCGGTCGTGAGCGCCGACGTCGAGGACGTGACGCTGCGGCCCGACCTCGACGACGCCGTCGTCCGCGTCGCAGGCCCGATCCCGATGGCGCGTCTCGCCGCCGTGCACCTCGACCTCGTCGATGCCGCGGACGCCGTGCGCGCCGCGGCGGCCGTCGTCGACGCCGCAGACCTCGGCGACCCGGACGCGGAGTTCGTGCTCGGCGACGTCGAGGACCACGAGCTCGCCTGGTACGGCGTCCAGGAGCTGCCGTTCGTGCTGGAGCTCCTGTAGGACCCGTCGCCGGCACGTGCCGGCGGTCAGAGGTCGCGGGTCCAGGTGCCGAGGCGGCGCGCCACGGCGTAGAGCTTGTCGATCTCCCGGTCGTCGAGCGCGGCGGGCAGGGCGGTGACCAGCCGCGACAGGCTCGCGGGCGTAGTGACCAGCACGCCCGACGGTAGCTCGCCGCCCGGCTCGGGCGTCACGGACGCGGCGTCGACGGCCAGCGCGGCGATGACGGGCGGCGCCGCCCCGGCGTCCCCTCCCAGGGCGGCGGCGAGGAGCCGGCCGGCCCGCTCGGCCCGGGCGCGCGCCCGCGGCACGTGCCCGACGTCCTCGCCGTCGACGGTGAACCGGTCGCCGTCGACGCGCACCGCCCGGCCGGGATGGCGCTCGACGGTCACGGTGACCACCCCGGGCGGGCCGATCAGCACGTGGTCGAGGTCGCCGTGGCCGGCGCCGGCGGGCACGGCGTGCAGCACGCGCCAGGGTGGGCGGCGCCGGGTGAGCCGGGCCAGCACGTTCGGCTCGGTCAGCCACCGGAGGGCCTCGGCGAGCAGGACCTCGGGAGGGACGGCGACCGGGTCGGGTGGGGTCGGCTCCGGAGCAGACGCGGCCTCGTCGGACGCAGCCTCGGCGGGTGGCGCCTCGTCCCGGTGCGCGGGGAGCCACCGGGCGAGCTCGGCCATCCCGGGCCGCGGGGCGTACCAGCGCTTGGCCCGCCAGTCCCACAGCGCGCCCGCGGCCTTGGCGTCGTCCTTCTCGCCGAACGGCACGTCCAGCCACGGCTGCTGCTCGCGCATCATGACGACCCCCACCGTGACGACCCCTCGGGACCCCTGCCCGGGAGGATGGCAGGTCACCCCGACGCCCGGGGCCGCGCTCAGCGGTCGGGCTGCGCGGGGCGGTCGGGCTGCGCGGGGCGGTCGGGCTGCGCGGGGCGGTCGGGCTGCGCGGGCACGCCCTTGCGCCAGGCCGAGTAGGACTGGATGCGACCGGCGCGCGGGCGGAAGAGCCAGGGCCACGGGTGCACCACCGCGGGCTCGAGCTCGGCGGCCCGCCGGCGGAACCCCGGCACCGGCGCGAAGGTCACCGCGAGCCGACGGCCGGCGAGCTCGTCGGCCACCCGGCCGCGCCGGATCTCGACGGGACGCCGGGTGGCGAGGTCGGCCAGGGTCTCGACGAGGAACACCAGCCGCTTGCCCGACAGCATCAGCCTGCTCAGCAGCGGCTCGTCGAAGCAGAACACCGCCGGGACGTCGGGATGGGCCACCAGCGCCCGGTCGGCGTCCCCGAGCGACTCGCCGGTGAGCCACACGGCGTCGACCCCACCGTCGACCTCACCGTCGACCTCACCGTCGACCGAGGCGTCGCCGTCGGCGGACTCCGGCCCGGCGGTCACCTCCGGGTCCGGGTCGCCGCGCAGCAGGTCCGAGACCGCGACCCGCGAGGTCCGCTGGTCGGCGGGCCACGACGCCACCGGGCAGGCGTCGCGCAGGGCGCACTCCCGGCACAGGGCCGGCGCCCGTTTCTGCACCTGCCAGCGGGAGAACGCGTAGGCCTTGCCGTTGCCGGCGCCGACGGTCCACTGCCAGTTCAGCCGGTTGGCGGCGCGGGAGCCGTCCAGGAGGTGGGTGAAGAACTCCTCCTCGCCGTCGCGCCATCGCGCGCCGGCCCGCACGGTCCACTGGCTGGCCAGCCACATCCGCGTCTGGTTGACCAGCCAGCCGTCGGCGTGCAGCTCGCCCACCGTCGCGTCCATGCACCGCATGTCCCGGGGCCACGGCTCGTCCCACACCTCGGGCGCCTGCGGCGGCTGGGCGCGCAGCTCCTCGCGCAGCGCCGGCCGGCCGTCGCGCCCGAAGCGGGCGTAGAGGTGGCGGGTGAACTCCTGCCAGGCCAGCTCGTCGCGGTACTTCCGGCGGTCGTTCGTCGGCGCGTCCGCGACGTGGTCCCACAGCGTGGGCAGGTCGACGAGGTTGTAGCGGACGTACGGCGACATGCGCGAGGCCCCGCGGCGCTCCGGCGGCCACACCTGGTTGCGGCTCCCGGCGTAGCCCGTGACGTCGAGCGCGGCCAGGGCGGCGTCCGCCGCGGTCTGCCCGCCCCGGATGGTCACCGAGGCCGCCGGGGTGTCGCACGTGAGGTCGGCGAGGTGCTCGCGGACGAATCGCACCGCGGCGTCGGGCCCGGGACCGGGAACGGGGAGCTGCACCGGCCGGGCGTACCCGCTCATCGGCGATAGTGCGCGTTGTGGAAGCCGATATCGCGCACCTCCTCGACGCCGCCCGGTCCGACGGCCGCCGCCGTGTCCTCGGCATCGTCGGCGGCCCCGGCGCGGGCAAGTCGACGCTCGCCGCGTCGCTGGCCGGCCCCGAGGTCGCCGTCGTGGGGATGGACGGCTGGCACCTGGCGAACTCGGTGCTCGACCGCCTGGGCCGCGGCGACCGCAAGGGCGCCCCGGACACCTTCGACGCCGCGGGCTACGTCGCCTTCCTCGACCGCCTGCGCTCCCGCGCGGCGACGGTGTGGGCGCCCGAGTTCCGGCGGGAGATCGAGGAGCCGATCGCCGGGGCCCTCGAGGTCCCGCCGGAGGCGCTGGTCGTCGTCACCGAGGGCAACTACCTGCTGCTCGACGAGCCCCCGTGGGACGGCATCCGGCCGTTGCTCGACGAGGCCTGGTTCGTCGCCCCCGACGAGGACGTCCGCCGCGACCGGCTGATCGCCCGCCACGTGCGCCACGGCCGCAGCCACGCCGAGGCCGTGGCCCGCGCGGACGGCAGCGACGGCGCCAACGCCCGGGTGATCGCCGCGACGGCGCACCGCGCCGACGTCGTGCTCAGCGGGTGACGCTCACCCTCAGGTCTCCCACGCCGGGGTCCGCAGCGCGGTGAGCACCCGGCGCAGGGCGTCGAGGCGCCCGGGGCCGAGGCGGCCTGCGGCCACCTCGGCGTCGAGCGCGCACTCCGGGTCCGACGGCGGACCCAGGTGCGCGCAGCCGCGCGGGCACTCCTCGATCGCCTCCGCCAGGTCGCCGAACGCCGCCACGACGTCGTCGGGGGCGATGTGCGCGAGCCCGAAGGACCGGATGCCCGGGGTGTCGACCACCCAGCCGGAGTGGTCGGGCAGCGGCAGGGCCACGGCCGAGGTCGACGTGTGCCGCCCCTTGCCGACCCCGGAGACGACGCCGACGGCGCGGTCGGCGTCCGGGACGAGGGTGTTGACCAGCGTCGACTTGCCGACCCCGGAGTGCCCGATCAGCGCCGACACCCGCCCGGCGACCACCTCGCGCAGCGCCTCGGGATCGCGGTCGGACCGCGTCACGACCACCGGCAGGTCGAGCTCGGCGTAGTTGGCGGCGAACTCCGCCGGGTCCGCGAGGTCGGACTTCGTCAGGCACAGCACCGGTTCGAGGCCGCCCGCGTAGGCCGCGACGAGGGCGCGGTCGACGAAGCCGGTGCGGGGGACCGGGTCGGCCAGCGCGGTGACGATCACCAGGTGCGACGCGTTGGCGACGACCACGCGCTCGTAGGGGTCGGTGTCGTCCGCGGTGCGGCGCAGGACGCTGCGGCGCTCGGCGACGCGGACGATGCGCGCGAGGGCGTCGTCACCCCCGGAGACGTCGCCGACGAGGTCGACGCGGTCGCCGACGACCACCGGCGTCCGGCCCAGCTCCCGGGCGCGCATCGCGACCACGCGGCGGGACGGGTCGTCGTCAGGTGCGCAGGTCCAGCGTCCGCGGTCGACGGCGACGACCATCGCCGCCTCGGCGTCGGCGTGGTCGGGGCGTCGCTTCGAGCGCGGACGGGTGCCGCGTCCCGGGCGGACGCGGACGTCGGACTCGTCGAGACGCGACGTCTCCCCGCGCCCGCCGCCCCGCGCCCCGCTCGGTGACATGGGCGGCTCAGGACCCGGCGCCGACGAGCAGCGGCCAGTCGGCGGCGAAGTCGGGCAGGGTCTTGGTGGTGGCCGCGACGTCGTCCACCCGCACGCCGTCGACGACCAGCCCGACGATCGCGCCTGCGGTGGCCATCCGGTGGTCCGCGTACGCGCGCCACGGCCGGGTGGGCGCCGACAGCGGCGCCGGGGCGATCTCCAGCCCGTCCTCGGTCTCGGTGACCCGAGCGCCCACGGTGCCCAGCTCCGCGGCGAGCGCGGCCAGGCGATCGGTCTCGTGGCCGCGGATGTGGCCGACGCCCCGCAGTCGTGACGTCGCCCCGTCGCGCGCGGCGACCGTCGCCAGCGCCGCCACGGTGGGGGTGAGCTCGCTGACCTCGGTGAGGTCGACGTCCACACCCCGGAGCCGGTCGGGCCCGCGCACGGTGAGCCCCGCGGCGCCGAGCTCGACGCGGGCGCCGAAGGCCTCGAGCACGCGGAGCACGGTGCCGCCGGGCTGCAGGTCGGTGTCCGGCCAGCCGGGCACCGTCACCTCGCCCCCGGTGGCGACGGCCGCGGCCAGGTACACGGCGGCGCCCGAGAGGTCGGGCTCGACGTCGAGCACCGACGGCGCGGTCACGGGGCCCGGCGCGACGTGCCAGCGCGCGGCGCCTTCCTCGACGGTGACCCCGGCGTCGCGCAGCATCGCCACGGTCATCGCCACGTGGGGCAGCGACGGCACCCCGCGCCCGCCGGCGTGGACGACGGTGACGCCGTGGGTGTAGCGGGCGCCGGAGAGCAGCAGCCCGGAGACGAACTGGCTGGACGCCGATGCGTCCACGGTGACCTCGCCCCCGGCCGGCTGCGGGCCGCCGGTGACGGTCAGCGGCAGGGTCTCGCCCTCGACCCCGACGCCGAGCCCGCGCAGGCCGGCGACGATGCCGCCCATGGGCCGCTCGCGGGCCCGCGGGTCGCCGTCGAGCACGACGGGCCCGTCGGCCAGCGCGGCGAGCGGCGGGACGAAGCGCATGACGGTGCCGGCCAGCCCGCAGTCGACGTGCCCGCCGTGGAAGGTGCCGGGGGCGGTGACGGCCAGGTCGACGGTGCCGGTGCGGCCCTCGGTGAGGGTGACGGTGGCCCCCAGCGCCTCGAGCGCGCCGGCCATGAGCGTGGTGTCGCGTGACCGGGCGGCGCCGCGCACGTGGCGGGTGACGCCGTCGGTGCCCAGCGCGGCGAGGACCAGCGCCCGGTTGGTGACCGACTTCGACCCCGGCACCGACACCGTCCCGCGCACGGGCCCGCCCGCGGTCGGGGCGGGCCAGGGCTCGAGCACGTCGGTCATGACGCCATCCTCCCGCGCCGGACCGACGCCGGGGGAGCGGACCCGCGCGTGATCGTCCGCGGGGTGTCGGGGTCCGGTGCCAGGATGGGGGCATGTGCGGCCGCTACAGCCAGGCGAAGGACCCGGCGACCCTCGCCGAGGAGTTCGACGCCGTCGACGCCACCGAGGGCGCGTGGCCCGGTCCCGAGCACAACGTCGCGCCCACCACCACGGTGCTCGCCGTCGTCGACCGGCACCCGCGTGACGACGCCGGGAAGGCCGACCCCCAGCGGCTCGAGCGCAGCCTGCGCGCCATGCGCTGGGGGCTGGTGCCCGGCTGGGCCGACGACCCCAAGGTCGGCAGCCGGATGATCAACGCGCGGTCCGACTCGCTCACCAGCAAGCCCGCGTTCCGCCGCGCGGCCAAGGGCCGGCGCTGCCTGCTCCCGGCCGACGGCTGGTTCGAGTGGCAGCGCGACGGACCCGGCGGGCGCAAGGTCCCGTACTTCATCACGCTGCCCGGAGGGCGCTCGATCGCCTTCGCGGGCCTGTGGGAGACGTGGCGGCCGAAGGACGCGGCGAAGGGGACGTCGCCCCTGATCAGCACGACGGTCGTCACCATCGACGCCGCGGGCCCCCTCACCGACATCCACCACCGGATGCCGCTCGTGCTCCCGGCCGAGCGCTGGAAGGCCTGGCTCGACCCGGACCACGACGACCCCACCGACCTCCTCGAGCCGCCCCCGCCCGAGCTGCTGACGTCGTTCGAGCTGCGCCAGGTCTCGACAAAGGTCAACAACGTGAAGAACCACGGGCCGGAGCTGCTCGAGGAGAAGCACGACGAGCCCGAGCAGGTGGGCCTCGACCTGGACCTCGAGGCCGACGTCCCGGCCACGCAGTGATCGCGGTCGAGACCCCGCACGGCCCCGCCCAGGTCCACCTCGACGGGCCCGACACCGGCCCGCGCGCCCTTCTGGTGCTCGGCCACGGCGCCGGCGGCGGTGTCGAGGCGCCCGACCTGCTCGGCGCCCGCACGGCAGCCCTCGACGCGGGCCTGGCGGTCGCCCGCGTCCTCCAGCCCTACCGCGTCGCCGGGCGGAAGGCCCCTGCGCCGGCCGCCCAGCTCGACGAGGCCTGGGCCGCGGTCGTCGCGCACCTGAGCACGGCGTTCCCCGAGGTCCCCCAGGTGCACGGCGGGCGGTCCTCGGGCGCTCGCGTGGCCTGCCGGGGGGCGACGACGCTGGGCGCCGTCGCCGTCCTCGCGCTGGCGTTCCCCCTGCTCGCCCCGCCCCGCCGCGACGGCTCCCGCGCCGACCGGGGCCCCGAGATCGACGCCGTCACGGTGCCGGTGCTCGCGGTCTCCGGCGAGCGCGACCGCTTCGGGATCCCCGCGCCCACGGCCACCCGCGAGGTCGTCGTGCTCGCCGGCGACCACTCGCTCAAGGCCCGCGGGCCGGTCGCCGCGGCGGTGGCGCCCTGGCTGGCGCGCGTGCTCGCTCAGCCCGCCGACGCCGCCCCGGCCACCGCCCGCAGGTAGCGCTCGCCGGTCGTGCGCAGCTGGGCCACGAGCTCGGGCGGGCCGTCGACGTGGAAGTCCATGTCCAGCATCCCGATGTAGGCGGACACGGTGGCGACGCTGTCCGCGCCGGTCACGAGCACGCAGCTGTGCTCGTCGCGCGGCTCGACGACGCCCACCGCGGGGTTGATGTGCGCGAGCACCTCCGCGGCCGGGGCGTGGACCACGATCCGTGCTTGCACCGACCACCCGGACGCCGCGACCTCGCGGAGCACCAGGTCGGTGAGGTCCTCGGGCGGCGCGTCGCGCGTGAAGCGCCCGCCGCCCGGCGTGCGCAGCTCCAGGCCGTCGGCGCGCAGCACCGTCCAGCGGTCGTCCCGGGGGTCGCGCACCACCACGTACCAGCGGCGCTGCCAGCTCACGAGGCGGTAGGGCTCGAGGAGCCGGGTGGGTTCGTCGGCATCCCCGCCGACCCGCAGCGATGTCCGGTCGCGGATCGCCTCGGCGAGCGTGCGCAGCAGCGCCGGGTCGACCTCGGGGTCGGGCGCGTCGGATCCGGTGTTCTCCGGCCCGCGGTCGGTGGCCTCGGTGAGGGCGGCGAGGGTGCGGCGCAGGCGGTGGGGCAGCACCCGGTCGAGCTTGGCGAGCGCGCGGTCCCCGGCCTCCCGGGTCCCGGCGAGCCCGGTGCCGGCGCGCAGCCCGAGGGCGATCGCCACGGCCTCGTCGTCGTCGAGAAGCAGCGGTGGCAGGGAGGCCCCGATCCCGAGCCGGTAGCGCCCGGTCCGGCCCGTCTCCGCGTCGACGGGGTAGCCGAGCTCGCGCAGCCGGGCGACGTCGTTGCGGATCGTCCGGGTGCTCACCCCGAGGCGGGCGGCGAGCTCCGGTCCCGGCCACTCGGGGCGGGACTGCAGCAGCGAGAGGAGGGCCAGCATCCGGGCCGAGGTGTCGCGCACGAGGTCAATCCTGCCGTGAACGAGGAACGAAGCGTGCCTGGTTGGTTCCTATCGTTCTCCCATGAGCAGCGACACCAGCAGCAGCACCGTCATCGGCCGCTTCACCATCGAGGTCCCGCAGGCCGAGCTCGACGACCTCGCCGACCGGCTGGCCCGCACCCGCCTGCCGCGCCCGGCCCCCGGGGACGACTGGGACTACGGCACGCCGAACCACTACCTCGCCGCGATGGTCGAGCGGTGGCGCACGACGTTCGACTGGCGCGCCCAGGAGAAGCGCATGAACGCCGTGCCGAACTTCCTCACCGAGATCGACGGCCAGACGGTCCACTTCGTCCACGTGCCGTCGGCCGAGGCGGACGCGACGCCGCTGCTCCTGCTGCACACCTACCCGGGGTCGTTCGCCGAGTTCCTGGACATGATCGGCCCGCTCACCGACCCCGTCGCCCACGGCGGCCGCGCGCAGGACGCGTTCTCGGTGGTCGTGCCGTCGATGCCGGGATTCGGGTTCTCGACGCCGGTGGCGGACCGCGGCTGGACGATGGCCCGGGTCGCGCGCACCTACGACACCCTCATGCGCCGCCTCGGCTACGAGTCCTACGGCGCCCACGGCAGCGACGGCGGCGCGATGGTCGCCCGCGAGCTCGGCCTGCTCGACCCGCCCGGGTTCCTCGGCCTGCACGTCCTGCACCTGTTCAGCTTCCCGTCGGGCGACCCGACCGAGTTCGAGCGTCTCGAGCCGTCGGACTACGCCGGGCTCGAGCACATGCAGTGGTTCCGGTCGGTGGGCGGCTACAACCAGATGAACGGCTCGCGCCCGCAGACCGTGGCCGTCGGGCTCGCCGACTCCCCGGTCGGTCAGCTCGCCTACAACGAGCTGTTCACCAGCTTCGGCAACGGGACGAGCCTGGTCAGCGAGGAGCAGATCCTCACCCAGGTCTCGCTCTACTGGCTCACCAACACCATGGCGACGGCTGCGCGCTACCACTTCGAGGAGGCGCACTCGGGCGTCGAGCCGCGGGTCAGCGCCGCGCGGACCGGCGTGCAGGTGTTCGCCGACGACTTCCAGACGATCAAGGTGTTCGCCGAGCGCGACAACACGAACATCGTCCACTGGAGCCGTCACGAGCAGGGTGGGCACTTCGCGGCGCTCGAGCTGCCGGAGGTCGTCGCCGCCGACCTGCGGGTGTTCTTCGGTCCGGTGGACTGAGAGCTAGGAAGCCGCGATCTCGGCCATCTCGGCGCCGGTGGCGGTGACGAGGTCGTCGGGGGCCAGCTCCATCTGCAGCCCCCGACGGCCGGCCGAGCAGAACACCGTCCCGTGCTCGGCCACCGAGAGGTCGATCACGACGTCGAGCGGCTGGCGCCCGCCCAGCGGGGCGATGCCGCCGACCACGTAGCCGGTGAGGCGCTGGGCCACCGCGGGGTCGGCCATCACGGCCCGCTTGCCCCCGCACGCCGCCGCGAGCGCCTTGAGGTCGAGCGTCCCGGCGACCGGCACCATCGCCAGCACCGGGCGGCCGTCGACCTCGGCGACCAGCGTCTTGAGCACCCGCCGCGGGTCGAGGCCGAGGGCGTCGGCGGCCTCCGTGCCGTAGGCGGTCCTGCCCGGTGCGGTGTAGGGGTGCGTCGTGTACGGGATGTCCGCGTCGTCGAGCGCCACCAGGGCCGGGGTCGCCGCCGCCGCTCGTCGCGCCACGACCGGCGAGCGTAGCGACGCCCACCCCGCGACCGGCGGGAATCCCGCACCCCGAAACCGCGTTGACGCGGACATGCCAGCAGTGATGACGATGACGGAGGCCGGCACGGCCCCCGTGGCGCCGTTCCCCGGCGTGACGTCGTCCGCAGGGTGGGATGTCCGGGACCTGACGCGGGTAGTCTCCGCGGGATCCGTAGACGTCCCGACCGCGCCCCGGGCGCGGCCCGAAGGGAGCCCCGTGGCCGACGCGGCGAGGGCTGTGCCTGACCAGACCCCCGGCGACACCAGTAGTGACCAGGGGCGACCCGAAGCGGTCGACGTGGCCACCGAGACGCCCGAGGAGCGTGCCGCGCGTTTCGAGCGCGACGCGATGCCCCTGGTGGACCAGCTCTACGCGGCGGCCCTGCGGATGACCCGCAACCCGGCCGACGCCGAGGACCTGGTGCAGGAGACGGTGCTCAAGGCGTACTCCTCGTTCGCCTCGTTCACCCCCGGCACCAACCTCAAGGCCTGGATGTATCGCATCCTGACCAACTCCTACATCAACACCTACCGCAAGCGGCAGCGTCAGCCCCAGCAGTCGCCGACGGACGAGATCAGCGACTGGCAGCTCGCCCAGGCGGGTGAGCACACCTCGCTCGGCCTCCCGTCGGCCGAGGTCGAGGCGATGGAGAACCTGCCCGACACCGACATCCGCGACGCGCTCCAGGCGCTGCCGGACGACTTCCGGATGGCGGTGTATCTCGCGGACGTCGAGGGCTTCGCGTACAAGGAGATCGCCGAGATCATGGGCACCCCGATCGGCACCGTGATGTCGCGGCTGCACCGCGGTCGCAAGCAGCTCCGCGACGCGCTCACCGACACGGCCCGGGACCGCGGCTTCCTGCGGGACGCCGACGGCGCGCGGGTGACGTCCGGAGAGGGGGCGGCACGATGAGCTGCGGTGAGCCCCACGAGACCGACTGCTCCGAGGTGCTGGCCGAGGTCTGGCTGCTGCTCGACCACGAGTGCGACGCCGACCGCGACGCCCAGCTCCGGCGCCATCTCGACGAGTGCGGGCCGTGCCTGGCGCGGTACGGGCTCGAGGAGAAGGTCAAGAGGCTGCTGGGCCGCAGCTGCGGGGGTGAGCACGCGCCGGCGGAGCTGCACCAGCGGCTGCGTGACCAGATCCGGTCGACGGTGCTCGAGCAGGCCGAGGTCACCGTCGAGCGCGGGCCCGGCGGCACGGTCGTCGAGGTCAACCAGACGCGCGTCGAGTCCTGGCGCAGCTAGACGTCCCCCAGCGAGACGTCCCCCCACGAGACACACCGCACGACGCACGAGGGCCCGTCCGCGAATCTCCGCGGACGGGCCCTCGTGCGTGTGCGGGCAGGCGCTCAGGAGTTGGGGCGCTTGCCGTGGTTGCTGGCCTTCTTCTTGCGGTCCCGCTTCTGGCGCGCGCGCTTCGACATGCGTCCATCGTCGCACGTGGGGAGGCCGCGCACGGCGCGGTGGTTGGATGATCGCCATGCAGGGCAGCGGGAACCGCGGGCGGCCGGTGTCGACGCTCTCGAACCTCCTGGCGGCCCACACGGACCTGCCCGGGACGTCCGTGGCCCATCTGCAGCGCATCGTCGCCGAGTGGCAGCTGCTCGCCGACCTGTCGTTCGCGGACTTCCTGCTGTGGGTGCCCGTGACGAGCCCGCAGGGGGCGAGGCGGTTCCTCTGCATGGCGCAGAGCCGCCCGACGACGACGGCGACCGCCCACCCCGAGGACATGGTGGACAGCGCTCCAGCCGAGAGCCTGGTGCCGCAGCTGCAGCGGGCGATGGAGGACACCGCGCTGCGCCGCGAGGACCAGCCGCGGTGGCACCGTGGACGGTCGGTGCGCCGCGAGGTGGTGCCGGTGCGCGCCCCGCAGGCGCGTGAGGCCTCCGGTCGGGGTGAGGTGATCGCCGTCCTGGGGCGCGACACCAACCTCGCCGCCCCCCGGGTGCCGAGCACCCTCGAGATCACCTACCTCGCGGTGGCGGCGGACCTGCTGCAGATGGTCGCCGACGGCACGTTCCCGACGGCGCAGAGCAAGGACGAGGGCCGCTCGACGCCGCGCGTGGGGGACGGGCTGGTGCGCATCAGCTCGACGGGCCGGGTGCTCTACGCCAGCCCGAACGCCGCGTCGGCCTTCCACCGGCTCGGGTGGAGCGACGAGCTGGTCGGCGCGGACCTGGCGGGGGTGGTGCGCGAGGTCGCCGACGACGCCTTCGAGGGCACCGAGGCGGCCGAGCACGTGCGCGGCGCACTGGCGGGCACCCCGTCGCAGCGCGCCGAGCTGGAGGGCCACGGGGCGTCGGCCGTGCTGCGGGCCCTACCGCTGCACCCCCGTGGGGTGCCGTCCGGCGCGGTCGTCCTGGCCCGGGACGTCACCGACGTCCGCCGCCGCGACCGCGCCCTGCTCAGCAAGGACGCCACGATCCGCGAGATCCACCACCGCGTGAAGAACAACCTGCAGACCGTCGCCGCCCTCCTGCGGCTCCAGGCACGCCGTACGCCGCACGCCGAGGCCCAGGAGGCCCTCACGGAGTCCGTGCGGCGGGTGGCGTCCATCGCGCTGGTGCACGAGGCGCTGGCGGCGTCCGTCGACGAGCGGGTCGACATCGACGACGTGCTCGACCGCGTGCTGCCGATGATGAACGACCTCGCCCGCCCCGGCGCCCGGGTGGCCATGAGCCGGGCCGGCGAGGTGGGCGTGCTGCCGGCGGTGATGGCGACGCCGCTGGTCATGGTGCTCACCGAGCTCGTCGCCAACGCCCTCGAGCACGGGTTCGCCGAGCGGGCCTCGGGATCCGTCGTCATCACGGCGACGCGCACCGCCGCGGTGCTGGAGGTGGAGGTCGCCGACGACGGCCGCGGCCTGCCGGAGACGTTCTCGCTGGAGCGGGCCACGGGCCTGGGGCTGCAGATCGTGCGCACGCTCGTCGACTCCGAGCTGGCCGGGGCCCTGAGCATCCGGCCCGCCGAGGACGGCGGCACCCGGGCGGTCCTCAAGGTCCCGCTGCAGCACCGGGGGCGCTAGAGGGCACGGGACGGCCCCGCAGCAGCACGAAGGCCCCGGACCCGTCCGTGGGACGGGGCCGGGGCCCTCGTGGATCTCGGTCGTGGTCGGCCGCCTGGGGAGCGAGCGCCCGGCCACGATGCCGAGGTGTGCCGCCGATCAGGCGGTGTGCACCTCGGGCCGGATGCCGTGACGCTTCAGCGCACGGCGCTCGTCCTCGCTCGCTCCGCCCCAGACACCCGCGTCCTGACCGGACTCCAGCGCCCACGTGAGGCACTCGGTCATCGCGGGGCAACGCCGGCAGACGCTTTTCGCGCGGGCGATCTGAGAGAGAGCGGGGCCACTCGTGCCGACGGGGAAGAACAGTTCCGGGTCCTCGTCGCGGCAAGCAGCGTCGTTCCGCCAGTCCATCGTTCTGAGCTCCTCGGTGGGCGCGCCTCGGGGTGCGCGCCGGTCGTGGTCGTCATCGTCTCGACCTCGTCGTAGGCCCCGTGTAGGGCCCGCGACCTGTCAGGAGAGACTGAGGACGTCAACTCCCGTTCGAACTGTGGCGTCGATGCCACGGACGAATGCGGTGTCGCCGTCCCCTGCCTCGTGCCCGTCGCTCGCACATTCACGAACGTCGGACCCTCCGGTCCGGGTGCACGTCCCTCTCGGGTCGTGCGCCCTTCCCGGTATTCGCGGGGGATGCGACTCAATCTGCAGGACGTGACCAGGGAGATCGAGTGGCAAGCGGCTCGACGGGCGAACTCGGTCGGTGAGTGGAATAGCGCGGACCGTCATGAGCGCCGGGCTGCGACGAGCGACGATTCAGGCACGACGAACCGTCCACCTGTGTGAGCGAGCGCGACGAGCGGTCAGCAGGACGGCTCGATTCAGAACGCCGCCGGCCGCGACGGGATCTCACACGGCCTCCACATCGCGCTCGTCGGCGACCTCAGACGACCACGCGCAGGGCGTCCGGGACGGCCACGAACTCGACGTCGCTGCGTTCTCCGAGGTGGTCGCCGTCGACCTGGAGGTTGACGGGCTCGTCGCTCGTGACGCGGATCGCGGGCACGTCGTCGCGGCGCAGCACCGAGGGCAGCCCGGCGGCCCCGTCGCGGCGCAGGACCTGCCGGACGAGCCGCAGGACGGTCGGCAGCCCCAGGGAGTGCAGGGCGAAGAGCCCGAGGCCGCTGTCGAACGAGCAGCCGGGGTTGGTGCGCACCGGCCGGGCCCCGAGGTAGGTCCACGGGTCGGTGTTCGACACGAGCGCCAGGCGGATCCCGCCGACCGGCTCCTCGCCCTCGACCTCGACGGTGAGGTCCGGCGGGTCGACCCGGGCCCGCGACCAGCGGCGGATCGAGGTGGCCACGTAGCGCGTCGGCGTGGCGTCGTGGCCCCGCCCGCGGGCGCGCTCCATCGACGCGATGACGTCGGCGTCCCAGCCGAGACCGGCGTTGAAGCTGAACCACCGCTCGTCGGCGCGCCCGAGCCCCACGCTGCGCGAGCGGCCCTCGGCGATCGCGCCGAGCAGGGTGTGGGTGGCCTCGAGCGGCTCGCGGGGGACGCCCAGGGCGCGGGCGAAGACGTTCGCCGACCCGCCGGGCACCACGCCGAGCGCGGGCACCTGCTCGCCGGGCCCGTCCGCGAGCAGCCCGTTGAGGGCCTCGTTGACCGTGCCGTCGCCGCCGAGCACGACCACCAGGTCGACGGCCTCGGCCCGCGCCCGGGCGGCGAGCTCGGCGGCGTGGCCCCGGTACCGGGTCACGACGACGTCGAGCTTGATCTCGCTCGCGAGCGCGTGCGCGATGACGTCCTGACCGGCCGCCGTCGTCGTGGTGGCCGAGGGATTGGCCACGAGCAGCGCACGCACGGCCCTCACCGTAGACCGGGTGTCCCGTCCGTCCGGGGGGTGCCGGGTAGGGATGTCGCCGATGTCTCCACCGAGCGGTGGACCGCACACCCCGCCGCCTAGGCTGATCCCGTGACGACGCCACGCCCTGTGCGCCTCGCAGCACTCGGAGTGCTCACCGAGGGTGTCGTCGCGCTCGTCGTGGCGGCGCTGATGGTGGCCGCGGGCCTGACCTTCTCGGTCTGGGGCTTCCTGGTCCTGCTCGGGGTGGGCATCACCGCGGCCGGCGTCGCGCTGCTGCGCGGTGCGCGCGGGGCCCGCGGTCCGTCGATCGTCGTGCAGCTGCTGACCATCGGCTGCGCCTTCTACGCCGCGGTGCCCTCGGGCCGCCCGGACTGGGGCGTGCCGGTGCTCCTGCTGGCCGCAGCCGTGCTGGCCGCGCTGATCTCACGGCCGGCCCGGGAGTGGGCGGGTACCTGAGTTCCGCCGAGGGGACCAGCTCTAGTACCGGTCCGCCGGCGGCGGCGGCGCCTCGACGAGGCCGCCGGGGGCGTTGAGCAGGTCGATGCGCGGCACGCCGCGCTCGTGGCCCAGCACCGTCACCGACGCGGCGTCGAACGCGAAGCCGACCCCGGCCGCCGGCTCCAGGCCGAGATAGCGGGCGATGAGCACGCGCCCGGCGTGGCCGTGCCCGATGAGGACGACGTCGCGGTCGGTGAGCTCACGCTCGGCGTCGGCGAGGACGCGGTCGAGCCGGGCGGCCACCTCGGCGCCGGTCTCACCGCCGGGGCTCGGGTGGGTCCACACCGTCCAGCCCGGCACCTCCTCGCGGATCTCCGGGGTCGTGCGGCCCTCGTAGGCCCCGTAGTCCCACTCGACGAGGTCCTCGCGCACGGCGTCGGGCTCGAGGCCGGCCAGGCGGGCCGTGTCCATCGCCCGCTGACGGGGGCTCGTCCAGACGACCGGCGGCGGCGCGTCGAGCCCGCGCAGCGTGACCAGCAGCCGACCGGCGGTCCGGGCCGCGTCGCGACCCCGCTCGGTCAGGGGCAGGTCGGTGCGGCTGGTGTGCCGTCCCTCGCGGGACCACTCGGTCTCGCCGTGACGCAGCACGAAGATGCGTCCCGCCGGGCTCGCGCTCACCGCAGGCTCCTGGTCATCCGTGACTCCTACCCGCCCGGGGAGACGACGACGCGCCCGCCCCGCACGTGCGGGACGGGCGCGTCGTCGTGAACGGGCGCCGGCGAGGCCGGACTCAGCCCTTCTTGGTCTCCCAGAAGATGTCCGAGATCTCGGCGATGTAGTCGAGCACCTGCTGCCCGGTCTGCGGGTCCATGGACGACTTGGCGCCGTCCGCCCCGCCACCGGCGGCCTTGGTGGCCTTGTTGAACAGCTCGTGGAGCTGCGGGTACTTCTCGAAGTGCGGCGGCTTGAAGTAGTCCGTCCAGAGCACCCAGAGGTGGTGCTTGACGAGGTCCGCCCGCTCCTCCTTGATCAGGATCGCGCGGGTCCGGAAGGCCGGGTCCTCGTTGCTCTGGTACTTCTCCTGGATCGCCTTGACCGACTCGGCCTCGATCCGGGCCTGAGCCGGGTCGTAGACGCCGCAGGGGAGGTCGCAGTGCGCGGTGGCCTCCAGGCGCGGACGGAGGACGCTGGAGAGCAGTCCCATCTCGCCTCCCTCTTCCTCATGGGGAATGGTGATCGTTCCGACGACAGTCAACGTACCCCCGTGGTCGAGCCCCGACACGTGGAGCGCCGCCGGTGAGGACACCCCGTGACCTGCTGATCACGCTGGTGGGACGGCGTCCGCGCCGGGTGCTCGTCCGCGGGCCGTCGATGGCTCCCACGCTGCGCGACGGCGACGTGGTGCTCGCGCTGCCCGGGACGCGGGTGCGACCGGGCGAGGTCGCCCTCGTGCGCTGGGCCTCGCGACCGGGCCAGCTCTCGGTCAAGCGGGCGGCGCTGGAGGACACCGACGGCTGGTTCGCCGTCGGCGACGCCCCGGCGTCCTCCACCGACTCGCGCACCCTGGGGCCCGCGGAGGTGCTCGGTCCGGTGCGCTGGCGGCTCTGGCCGCACCCGGGGCGGGTGCGGGCGCGGTAGGGGCGCGGTGGGGGTCCGACAGCCGGCTCAGGGGGCCAGCAGGGCCCGGTGGCGCTCCCGGCACGCCGTCCAGGTCGGCAGCGTCCCCGCCGCGCGCGCCGCCCCGAGATCGGGGGCCGCCGCGTCCTTGTCCGACAGGACGAGCTCGTCGCGCGGGATCCACCGCTCCCAGGGCAGGGCGAGCACGGGGTCGAGCGGCGAGATGCCGTGCTCGGCGGCCGGCTCGTACTCCCGGGAACAGAGGTACGTCGTCACCGTGCCCTCCTCGAGGGCGAGGAAGGCGTGCCCGAGGCCCTCGGCGAGGTAGACCGCCTGCAGCGTCGCGCCGTCGAGGCGCACCGCGTCCCACGCCCCGAAGGTGGGGGAGCCGATGCGGACGTCGACGACGACGTCGAGCACGGCGCCCGCGCTGCACTGCACGTACTTGGCCTGGCCGGGCGGCACGTCGGCGTAGTGGACCCCGCGCAGCACGCCGCGCCGGGATACGCTCGTGTTCGCCTGCGCAACATGCAGGGGGTGCCCCACCGTGTCGGCGAACACCCCGGCCTGGAACGGCGCCGCGAACGCGCCCCGCGCGTCCGGGAACACCGGCGGGCTGAACAGCCACGCGCCGGGCACACCGAGCTCCCGCGCCTCCACGGACGCCGACCCTAACCTCGGCAGCGCCATGTCCCGTCGCGCGTGCAGCCCGGACCGGTCCGGCGCGACATCGATCCGACGCGGCACCGATCCTGGCTACCTGCCGCGACCCCCGACCCGCTTGGAGCCCCCGTGAGCGACCCCGTGAATGAGGCTGCCGACACGACCCCGTCCCTCGACGGCCGCGACATCACCGAGGAGGAGGTCTTCACCGCCCACGAGGGCGGCAAGCTCTCCGTCGCGCCCACCGTGGGCCTCGCCGGACGACGCGACCTCGCGATCGCCTACACCCCCGGGGTGGCCAAGGTGTGCCGCGCCATCGCCGACGACAAGGCCCTCACCGCCCGCTACACGTGGACGCACCGCCTCGTGGCCGTCGTGTCCGACGGCACCGCCGTCCTCGGCCTGGGCGACATCGGCCCGCGGGCGTCGCTGCCGGTCATGGAGGGCAAGTCCGCGCTATTCAAGGCGTTCGCCGACCTCGACTCGATCCCGCTGGTGCTCGAGACCACCGACGTCGACGAGATCGTCGACACGATCGTCCACCTGCGCCCGAGCTTCGGGGCGGTCAACCTCGAGGACATCGCCGCCCCGCGCTGCTTCGAGATCGAGCGCCGCCTGATCGAGGCGCTCGACTGCCCGGTGATGCACGACGACCAGCACGGCACGGCGATCGTGGTGCTCGCCGCCCTGCGCAACGCCGCCCGCGTCCTCGACCGCGACCTCGCCGGGCTCAAGGTCGTCGTCAGCGGGGCCGGGGCCTCCGGGGTCGCCTGCGCGAAGATCCTGCTGTCGGCCGGGGCGCACGACGTGGTGGTGCTCGACTCCCGCGGCGTCATCCACGCGGGCCGCGACGGCATGAACGTCGAGAAGATGTCCCTCGCCGAGATCACGAACCCCCGCGGCGTGCGCGGCGACCTCGCCGCCGCCCTCGACGGGGCCGACGTCTTCCTGGGCCTGTCGGGCTCGACGGTCCCCGAGTCGGTGATCGCGTCGATGGCCGAGGGCGGCGTCGTCCTCGCGCTGTCCAACCCCGACCCGGAGATCGACCCCGCCGTCGCACGCAAGCACGCCGCGGTCGTCGCCACCGGGCGCAGCGACTACCCGAACCAGATCAACAACGTGCTCGCCTTCCCCGGCGTGTTCGCCGGGGCGCTCGACGCGGCCGCCCGCCGCATCACCGAGGCGATGAAGCTCGCGGCCGCCGAGGCCATCGCGGACATCGCGGCCGGCGACGACGAGTTCGGTCCCGACCACATCGTCCCCAGCGCGCTCGACCCGCGGGTCGCGCCCGCCGTCGCCGAGGCGGTCGCCCGGGCCGCGAGCGAGGAAGGGGTCGTGCGCCGGCACGTCGCCGAGGTCGCCGTCGACGGGCACCACTGACCCCTGCTCCACCGCGAGAAACCCGGTTGGGCATCACGGGAGTGCCCTCCGCGAGAAGTGGGTAAGGCTCAGGCGGCCCTGCGCGCCCGGACGTCGTGTCGCCCGCCCGGAGCAGGGATCGGCCACGTTCGGCGGTGGCACGTCGTTCGTGGCCGGGAACGAACCGTTCGTAGCGGCAAGATCGCACCGACCGTGAGGTGTCGAGCCGCACGTGGGTGATCGTCCGTTCCATCGGTCGAGTCGCGATGGGCCACACGCCGTTCGTCGTGGACTCCGTCTGCTTCGGCGCGACGACCGGTCGGTGGACTCAAGGTTGAACGATCAGGTGATGCAGCACGACGCGTCCCGGGCCACGGTCGCCGCGCGACCTCCCCCACTCCGGTGATGTTGCCGATCCCCGACCGTGTCTCCTTCGTTGCTGAGACAGACGCGGACGGTCCGTTCCTCCCCGGGGAGCGGTGGGGGCCCGCGCGGCGGAGGAGTCGAGACGTGAGCAGTGCGGTGCCGGTGCCGGGCTCGCGGGGCCTTGCCGTCGTCCACGCGACGACGACGCCCCGCCGGCCCGACGCGGCCGCGGCTCCCGACGCCGGCGCCCCGGCCCTGCCGGCCGGTCCCGCGCTGCGCCACGACGCCCAGGGCCGGATCACCGAGGTCCGGGAGCAGGTGGCCCGTCTGGTCGACCCCACGGGAGGCCTCGACACGCGGACGATGCTCGGACGGCCCGTGCGGGAGCTGCTCGCCGACCTCGGCCCGGCCGACCAGGGCGCGGCCGACCAGGGGATCGGGGGCCTCTACACCGCCCGGCTGCGCCGCGTCGCCGGGGCGCCGCTGCCGGTGCGGGTGGTGGCCTGGCCGGACACCCACGGCGGTGCCGCCCTCGTGCTGGTGCCGGACGTGCCGGCCCCCGCGGCTCCCATCGTGCCTCCGGCTCCCGCGGCCCCGTCGCACCCCTCGGCCCCCTCCGCCGCCGACATCGAGCGGATCGCGGGCCTCGGGCACTGGGAGGTCGACCTCGCCACGGGGTCGGCGTGGCTCTCCCCGGTGCTCGCCGAGCTCCTGATGATCGACCCGCACGCCACCCGCAGCGCCGAGACGCTCCTCGCCGCCCTGCACGCCGAGGACCGCGACGGGCTCGCGCGCCGGTGGCAGGCCCTGGTCACCGAGGGTGCCCCGCTCGAGTGCGAGGTGCGCCTCGGCGACGGCAGCGGGCGCATCCTCGCCCTCCACGCCGCCCTTCGGGCCGGCACCGTGCTCGGCACGGCCGCCGACGTCACCGCCCGTCGCCACGCCGAGGAGCGGCTGCGCGCCTCCAACCAGCGCTTCACCGACCTGCTGGCCGTCGCCCCGGTCGGGATCGCGCTCTTCGACGACGACGAGCGGCTCGTCAAGGCGAACCAGGCGCTGTGCCGCCTGCTGGGCCAGGGCCCGGAGGCGCTGCGCGGCCGGCGCGCCGACGAGCTGCTCGACCTCTCGGCCGAGTCGGCCGCGGGCCCCGGCCCGGCGACCCCGCTGCTCGCCCGCCCGGCGGGCTCGGCGGGCTCGGTGAGCTGGTCGTGCACCCCCCGCGCGCTCCTCACCCGGGAGCGCGGCGCCGGTGGTGCGGTCGCCGAGCCCGTGTGGTGCGAGCTGCACGTGTCGGTGTCGGTGCACGAGGACGGCGGTGTCACCCACCTCGTGGTGTTCACCGACGTCACCGACGCGCGCCGGGTCGAGGCGAGCCTGCGCCACCAGGCCATGCACGACGAGCTGACCGGCCTGCCCAACCGCCGCGCGCTCACCACCACGGTCTCGCGGCTGCTGGCCGGCCCGACGTCGCGGCGCACCGGGGTGCTGTTCTGCGACATCGACAACTTCAAGCGCGTCAACGACTCGCTCGGCCACGACGCCGGCGACGAGCTGCTCGTCGAGCTGGCCCAGCGCCTCCGCGACCGCCTGCCCGCCGGCTGCGCGGCCTCACGCAGCGCCGGGGACGAGTTCGTCGTGGTCTGCGCGGACGTCGACCTGCACGGGGGCCTGGACGCCCTGTCAGCGACGGTGGCCGGCATCCTGCGCACCGCCATCCCCGTGCACGGCCAGCTCGTGCGCATCTCGGCGACGGTCGGCGCCGCGGTCGGCGCCACCATCGGGCTCGGTGTCGGGGACCCCGACAGCTACCGCGCCGACCCGTCGGGTCCCGACATCGACCCCACCGACGACCCGGTGGCGCAGGTGCTGCGCCGCGAGCGGGCCACGGAGCTCGCCGGGCTCGAGCCCGCGCCGGGCCACCCGGGCACCGGGGACCTCATGCGCTTCGCCGACGCCGCGCTGTTCGAGGCCAAGAGCGGCGGCAACGGGCGCTTCGCGCTGGCCGACGAGGCGATCATGAAGGGCGCCGACGAGGCGCTGCGCATGGAGACCCAGCTGCGCGAGGCGATGGTCAACGACGAGCTGGTGCTGCACTACCAGCCCGTCGTCGGGGCGGACGGGCGGATCCAGACGGCCGAGGCCCTGGTGCGCTGGCAGCACCCCGAGCACGGCCTGCTCTTCCCGGACAAGTTCCTGCCGGTGGCCGAGGCGGCCGACCTGCTCGGCGACCTCGACCGCTGGGTGCTGCGCGCCGCGGTCCGCGAGGCCGCCACGTGGCCGGGCACCGCGCCCGACGGGGTTCCGCCGTCGGTGGCGGTGAACCTCGCGGGCCTGCTGCCCGGCGACCCGGACTTCCTGCCCGTCGTGCGGGCCACGGTCGCCGAGTCCGGGCTGCCGTGGGACCGCCTGGTCCTCGAGCTGGTCGAGACCTGCCTCGCCGACCTGCCCTCGCACACGCTGCGGGAGATGAACGAGCTCATCGCCGCGGGTGTGCGCTTCGCGGTCGACGACTTCGGCACCGGCTACTCGTCGCTCTCGCGTCTCACCGGCCTGCCCGCGCAGATCGTCAAGCTCGACCGCGCCTTCGTCCGCGGGGTCGCCACCGGGGAGTCCGACCGGGCCGTGGCCCGCGCGGTCGTCGACCTCACCGCCGCGATCGGGCAGGTGTGTGTGGCGGAGGGTGTGGAGGACTCCGACCAGTTCGCGGTGCTGCGCGACCTCGGGGTGCACGCCTATCAGGGCTGGTTGTTCGCCCGCGCGATGCCGGCCGAGGCGTTCACCGAGCTCGTGCGCCGCGGCCCGATCGTCCCGGAGACCCGCGCGGCAGGGTGATCGCCGTCACACCGGGTGGTGGTGGCCGGTCGTGATCGGTCGCGGGTGTCCGGGGGCCGGGCTAGATTCACGCGTCGACTCGGTGGCCTACTCGTGGCCGCCGGCGGATCCCGGGGGCGTCGTACGTGATCGAGTTCCGGGACGTGGGGAAGCGCTTCGCCGACGGCACCGTCGGTCTGGAGTCGCTGTCGCTGACCGCCCGCGAGGGCGAGATCACGGTGCTGGTGGGCCCCTCGGGCTGCGGCAAGACCACCTCGTTGCGCACCGTCAACCGCATGGTCGAGCCCACGTCGGGCTCGGTGCTCCTGCAGGGCAAGGACGTCGCCGAGGGTGATCCGGCGCTGCTGCGCCGCGGCATCGGCTACGTCATCCAGCAGGCCGGCCTGTTCCCGCACCGCCGCGTGCTCGACAACGTGGCGACGGTGCCGGTGCTCCAGGGCCTCCCGCGCAAGGAGGCCCGGGCCCGGGCGGCCGAGGTGCTCGAGCGCGTCGGCCTCGACGCGTCGATGGCGCAGCGCTGGCCCGCGCAGCTCTCCGGCGGCCAGCAGCAGCGCGTCGGGGTGGCCCGCGCGCTGGCCGGGGATGCGCCGGTGCTGCTCATGGACGAGCCGTTCTCGGCGGTCGACCCCGTGGTGCGCGTCGAGCTGCAGGACGAGCTGCTGCGCCTGCAGGCCGATCTCGGCAAGACGATCCTGTTCGTCACCCACGACATCGACGAGGCCATCCGCCTGGGCGACCGCGTGGCCGTGCTGCGCGTCGGCGGCCGCCTGGCGCAGTTCGCGCCGCCCGACGAGCTGCTCGCGCGCCCGGCCGACGAGTTCGTCTCCGGGTTCGTCGGGCGCGACCGCGGCTACCGCCGCCTGGGGTTCGTGCCGGCCACCGCGCTGCAGCTCACCGAGCTGCCGACGCGCGCGGACGCGAACGGTGATTCCGGGGTGCCGGGGGAGTGGACCGTCCTGCTCGACGGGGCGGAGCGTCCCGCGGCGTGGCTCGGGCCCGACGGGGTGCGCCACGAGCTGGGCTCGGTCTATGTGACCGAGGGTGGCGCAGAGGGTGCGACAGCGGCCTCCGAGGCGGCCGGCACGCTGCGCGGCGCCCTGGACGCGGCGCTGAGCTCACCGGCGGGCCGGGGCGTCGCGGTCGACCGCGAGGGCCGCTTCCGGGGCGGGGTCGCCGCCGACGACGTGCTGGCGCTGCTGCGGCCGGACCCGGTCCCGTGAGGGCCTTCGGCTACGACATCGACGAGCTCGTGATCGCCCACGTCCTGCTCGCCCTGATCCCGGTGCTGGTGGGCCTGGTGGTCGCCCTGCCGCTGGGCTGGTGGGCGCACCGGTCGCCGGGGGCGCGCCGGGTGCTCGTGCCGCTGTCCGGCGCGCTCTACACGATCCCGTCGCTGGCGCTGATCGTGTTCATCCCGATCCTGGTGGGCACGCCGATCCTCAGCCCGCTCAACGTCGGGCTCACGCTGGTGATCTACACGGTGGCGCTGCTCGTCCGCAGCGTCGCGGAGGCCCTCGACGCCGTGCCGGCCACCGTCACCACGGCCGCGGTCGCCGTCGGCTACCGGCCGTCCGGGCTGTTCTTCGGCGTGCAGCTCCCGCTCGCCGTGCCGGTGCTCACCGCCGGGATCCGGGTCGCGTCGGTGTCGGCGTTCTCGCTGGTCACGGTCGGTGCCCTGGTCGGCGTGCAGTCCCTGGGCACCCTGATGACC
This sequence comes from Actinomycetospora sp. NBC_00405, assembly GCF_036044095.1. Classification (NCBI taxonomy): domain Bacteria; kingdom Bacillati; phylum Actinomycetota; class Actinomycetes; order Pseudonocardiales; family Pseudonocardiaceae; genus Actinomycetospora; species Actinomycetospora sp. NBC_00405. The sequence continues at coordinate 2,537,949 of NZ_CP107938.1, read as the reverse complement.
GACGGTTTCCAGCAGGCGTACCCGGCCATGGTCGCCGCCGGCATCATCGGCTCGATCGTGCTCGCGTTCGTCTTCGACGCGCTGTGGCTCGCGCTGGGACGGGCGCTCACGCCCTGGGTCCGCGCACGGACGGGGGTGTAGAGGGTGCTGGGTCGACTCCTCGAGTGGTTCTCCGCTCCGGCGCAGTGGAGCGGGCCGAACGCCATCCCGGCGCGGGTGCTCGAGCACCTCGGCTACACCGTGCTGGCCGTCGTCATCGCCGCCGTCATCGCCCTGCCGCTCGGTGCGCTCATCGGGCACACCCGGCGCGGCGAGCTCGCGGTCGTCGGCGTGGCGAACGGCCTGCGCGCGCTGCCGGAGCTCGGCGTCCTCGTGCTCTTCGTGCTGCTGCTGGGTCTCGGGCTGCTGCCGCCGACGCTCGCCCTCGTCCTGCTCGCGATCCCCCCGATGCTCGCCGGCGCCTACTCCGGCGTCGCCGGGGCGGACCCGGGCGCGGTCGACGCCGCCCGCGGGATGGGGATGCGCGAGTCCCAGATCCTCCTGCAGGTCGAGGTGCCCTCGGCCGTGCCCCTCGTGCTCGGCGGGGTGCGGTTCGCGACGCTGCAGGTCATCGCCACCGCCACCATCGCCGCCTACGTCGGCCTCGGTGGTCTCGGGCGCTACATCCTCGACGGCTTCTCGGTCCGCGACTACCCGCAGGTGCTCGGCGGCGCCCTCGTCGTCGCCGTGCTCTCGATCGTCGTCGAGCTCGTCCTGCAGGGCCTCGGGCGCCTCGTCACGCCCGGCCCCGACCGCGCGCGGCTGCGCCGCACACCTCACACCGTCACCACCAGAGAGGCCTCCCCGTGATCCGATCCCCGCGTGCCCTGTTGGTCGGGGCCGTGCTGGCCGCCGGCGCGCTGCTCGCCGGCTGCGGCGGCGGCTCCGACCCGCTCGCCACCGCCCCCGCCGGACCTTCTGCCCAGGGCACGGTCCGCATCGGCTCGGCGAACTTCACCGAGAACCGGCTGATCGCCGAGATCTACGCGACGGCCCTCGAGGGCAAGGGCGTCACGGTCGAGCGCCGCTTCGGCATCGGCAGCCGCGAGACGTACTACCCCGCCGTCGAGCGCGGTGAGATCGACCTGGTGCCCGACTACACCGGCAACCTGCTGCAGTTCCTCGACCCGCAGACCACGGCCACGGCGTCGGACCAGGTCTACCAGCAGGTCTCCTCCAAGCTGCCGCCCCAGCTCCAGCTCCTGCAGCAGAGCCCCGCCGAGGACAAGGACGCGGTCGTCGTCACGCGGGCCTTCGCGACGCAGAACAACCTGCGCTCGATCGAGGACCTCGCGCCCCTGTGCCCGACGGTCTCCTTCGGGGGCCCGCCCGAGTTCCAGCAGCGCGCCTACGGCGTCCCGGGCCTGCAGCGGCTCTACAACTGCACCTTCAAGGAGTTCCGGGCCCTCGACGCCGGTGGCCCGCTCACCGTGGCGGCGCTGCGCGACGGCACCGTGCAGGCGGCGGACCTGTTCACCACCGACGCGTCGATCCCCGAGAACGACTTCGTGGTGCTCGAGGACCCGCGGTCGAACTTCGCCGCCCAGAACGTCGTGCCGCTGGTCAACCGCGCCAAGTCCTCCGACCCGCGCGTCACCGACACGCTCAACCAGATCTCGGCTGCCATGGACACCACCCAGCTGACCCAGCTCAACCAGCGCCTCGCCGGCCCGGACCGCCCCGACCCGCAGACCGTCGCCCGCGACTGGCTGAACTCCGCCGGCATCCGGTAGCCCCTGCCCCCCGGAGCGAACGAGCGGTTCGCTGCTTCTAGGCGCGCGAACTCCCCGTTCGCTCCGAGGTCCGGGGCCCGTCGGCCCTGTGTCAGGGTGGTCGGCGTGCCCCGTCGCGTCCCTGTGGTGCTGGTCGCCGGTCATCTCGGAGCCGGCAAGTCGACGCTGGTCAACCACCTGCTGCGCCGTGCCGACGGTGTCCGGATCGGCGTCGTCGTCAACGACTTCGGGGCGATCGGGATCGACGCGATGCTCGTCGCCGGGCAGGCCAGCGTCGTGACGTCGCTGGCCGACGGGTGCCTGTGCTGCACCACCGACGCCAACGGCCTCGCGGGGCTCCTCGCCGAGCTGACGGCCCCGGCCGCCCGCCTCGACCTCGTCGTCGTGGAGGCCAGCGGCCTCGCGGAGCCCCGCGAGCTCGTGCGCCTGCTGCTCGACGCCGTCGGGGGCGAGGCACGGCACGCGGCGTACGGCGGGCTGGTGGTGGTGGTCGACGCGGCTGGGGGTGCTGTGGCCTCCGTGGACGAGCCCGACCCTGCGGTCCGGTTCGCCGACCTCGTGGTGCTCAACCAGGTCGACCGCGTCGACGACCCCGCCCCGCTGCTCGCCTCCCTGCGGGCGATCGCGCCCGGCCCCGTGCTCCCCGTGGTGCGCGGGGCCCTCGACCCGGCGCTGCTCGTCGACCCGCCGGCCCGCCGTGGCCCGCCGCGGTCGGGTCAGTTGTCGTTCGACGCGCTGCTGCGCGAGGACGCCGGCGCCGAGCACGCGCACGCCGCCTGGGAGAGCGTCGCGGTCGACCGGGACGCCCCGCTGGACCCGGCACGGTTCGCGGCGTTCCTCGAGGCGGGCCCGACCGGGGTCTTCCGGTCGAAAGGTGTCGTGCGGTTCCCCGGCGCCGCCCCGTTCGTCGTGCAGACGGTGGGAACGGCGATTCGGGTGCGACCGGCGCCCCGGTCCGTCGACGTCGCCGGCGCCCGGCTCGTGTTCCTCGGCGTCGGGCTCGACGCGGCGGGCCTGCACGCGGCGCTCGACGCCTGCGCCGCCGACCCCGGGGCGAGCGAGCCCTCGCTGCTCCCGGTGCTGCGCTACGAGGAGTCCTACCGGGTCGACGCCGTCTGAGTGCTGCAGGCGTTGCAGCGAACGAGCGGTTCGCTGCTTCTACGCGCGCAAACTCCCCGTTCGCGGCCGTGGACCAGGGACGTCGCGACGATCAGGGGCGCGATGACCACCTCTGCGTGCCAGTGGAGGTGGTCATCGCTCTCCTGATCGTGCTGCTGCTCGTCGGCAGGTCCATCACCCAGCCCACGTGACGGCCGAGCCGTCTACGCGCGCGAGCTCCCCGTTCGCTCCGGGGTGCGGGTCAGCGTGAACCCCTCGTACCCGGCGTCGGCGACGTCGGCGAGCTGCTGGCGGTAGGCGGCGTGACCGGCCATGTAGAACATGACGGCGTTCTGCTTGCCCGGGATGTTCGCCCCGAAGATCCACGAGTCGCGCTGCGGGAAGAGCGTCGTGTCGGCGATCTCCCGACACGTCGCGGTCCAGCGGTCCTCGGCGTCCTTGGTCGGCTCGACCGTGCTCGACGCCGACTCCTCGGCCTGCCGCACGAGCTCGCCGATCCAGTCGACCTGGGCCTCGATGCTCGGCGGGAGGTTCGTGAACGGCCCGTTCGGTCCGAGGATCATGAACATGTTGGGGAAGTCGGCCACCGAGAGGCCCAGGTAGCTGGTCGGACCGGCTGCCCAGTGGTCGTCGATGTGCTTCCCGCCCCGCCCACGCAGGTTCATGGCCCGGTAGTTGCCGTCGACGGCGTCGAAGCCGGTCGCGAACACGAGGACGTCCAGCTCGTGCTCGACGCCGTCGGCGGTCCGGACGCCCCGTGGGGTGATCCTCTCGATCGGGTTCTCCGTGATCGAGACCAGCGTGACGTCGTCGCGGTTGAAGGTCTCGTAGTAGCCCTCGTTGCACAGCGGTCGTGTGGCGTACAGATCGGTCGGCGTGAGCTTGCGGGCCGTCTCCGGGTCCTCGACGATCTCGGCGATCTTCGAGCGGATGAAGGCGGCCGCGGCGGCGTTGGCGTCCGGATCGGTGGCGATGTCGCAGAAGGTGCCGAACATGAACCGGAAGCCGTTGCCCTTGTCCCAGTTCTCCTGGAACACCCGCTCGCGCTCCTCGGCGGACACGCTCATGGCCTCGACGCCGCTCTCCTCGAAACCGAACGCGACCACGGACCCTCGTACCTGCTCCCAGATGGCGCCGAAGTTCTCCTTGGTCGCGTCGACCTCGGACTGATCGACCGGGCCGTTGCCCGACGGGACGATGTACTGCGGCGAGCGCTGGAACACGGTCAGGTGCTCGGCCGTCGGCGCGGCCGCCACGATGAACTGGGTCCCCGTGGAACCGGTGCCGATCACGCCGACGCGCCTGTCCCGGAGGTCGAGGTCCTCGGGCCACGCGTTGGTGTGCACGAGCGTTCCGGCGAACTCGTCGCGCCCGAGGATGTCGGGGATGTTGCTCTTCGCGAGCAGGCCGAGCGCGGTGACGAGGTAGCGGCTGGTCATATGCTCACCAGCGCCGGTGGTCACGCGCCAGACGGAGGCGTCCTCGTCGAACTCGGCCGCGGTCACCTCGGTGTCGAGCTGGATGTCGCGAGCGAGGTCGAAGCGCTCGACGACGTGCTCGAGGTAGGCGAGGACGTCGGGCTGGTCGAGGTAGCGCGTGCTCCAGTCCCACTCGGCGAGCAGGTCGTCGTCGAAGGAGTAGCGGTAGACGAATCCTTCGGTGTCGGACTTCGCGCCCGGGTACCGGTTGAAGTACCAGGTGCCCCCGACCCCGCCGCCCTTCTCGAGGGCGCGGGCCTTCAGGCCGAGTTGGTCACGCAGCTTGTGCAACATGTAGATGCCGCCGAACCCGGCGCCGATCACGATCGCGTCGAGGTCCGGTGTGAGGTCGGTGCTCATGGCTCTCCTTCGGTGGCGCGAGGGCGATCAGCGGCGGTACCAGGCCGCGAGGGCGGCGATCTCGTCGTCGGCCTCGGCCGCGGTGCCGGCGAGGCACGGGAAGACGTGCTGCATGTCGTCGACGACCGAGAGGGTCACGTCCACGCCGGCCGCCTCGGCGCGGGCAGCCAGCCGCACGGCGTCGTCGCGCAGGGTCTCCGCGTCGCCGGCGTTGACGTAGAGACGCGGGAGCCCGGCGAGGTCGGCGTGCAGCGGGTTCGCCAACGGCGTCCGCGGGTCGATCCGGCCGTCGGCGAGGACGCCCGCGATCATGCTCTCGAGCAGGGGAACGCTGACGAGCGCGTCGGTGGCGGCGTTGGTCACCAGGCTCTCCCCGGTGTTCTCCATGTCGAGCCACGGCGAGAACGCGATCACCCGTCCCGGCAGCGGCCGGCCCTGCTCGCGCAGCGCCAGCGGGATCGCGACCGCGAGGTTGCCCCCGGCCGAGTCGCCGATGGTGGTGATGTCCTCCGGCCGGAAGCCGCGCTTGACCAGCGCCACGACGGCGGCGACGCCGTCCTCGACCTGCGCCGGGTGGGGATGCTCCGGCGCGCGCCGGTAGTCCAGCACGAACGCGGTCACGCCGAGCGCCCTCGCGACGTGACCGGCGAGCTTGCGGTGGCTCGACGCCGAGCCCACGGCGAACCCGCCGCCGTGGGTGTAGACGAGGACCTGGGTGCGGTCCGCGCCGATCGGCAGGACCCAGATCCCCGGTACCCCACCGATGGTCTCCTCGGCGTAGGTGACGTCCTCGGGCTCGCGGGTGGGCTTGTGCCACTCGTCGAAGATGCTGCGGAACAACCGTGTGGTCAGCCCGGGTGTCTCGGTGATGATCGTGGTCCAGTCGGCGTAGAGCGCGCGCAGCGCGTCCGACTCCGCCGAGCCGCCGGTGCTCGCCCTCTCGGAGCTCGTCGTGGCTGTCGTGTCCGTCATCGTGTGTCTCCTCGCGGCGTTGCTGACGCGTGTCGGGGACTGTCCACGGCATCGGGCCGCGGGAGGTGTGCCGATCCGGAACAGCGGCCGTGCGACTTACACGGCCCGACCGGCTGGCGTCGACGGTGTGACGTGAGGCACGGTGGAACGGGGTCTGTCCAGCGATCCGACGAGGCGACGATGCGTCGACACGAGATGCGCGAGCGTCCGACCATGACGTCGGCCCAGACGCTGCGGACGCGCCGCAGCCGGGAGGCGCTGGTCGACGAGGGTGTCCTCGTTGTGCCTCCGGGGCACGCCGGGGTGCCGTCGCACATCGAGACCAGCTGGCGGAGGTGCGTGGGCGAGGGCGTCCCGGCCGATCCGGAGCACATCCCGTACCGCGAGCCGGACGACGTCTCGTCCGTGCTGTCACGGGCCGCGGGCCCGGTCCTGGCCCGCTTGCGGGACAGCTTCGTCGACGTCCCGGTGGCGATGGTGCTGTCCGACGCGAGCGGCTGCATCGTCGTGCGGCACGCCGAGGACCGGCGCCAGCGCTCCGCCATGGACCGGGCGAGCGCCGCCGAGGGCTTCGACTTCTCCGAGCGTGCGGTGGGCACGAACGGTCTCGGCACCGTCCTCGTCGAACGTCGGCCGGTGCTCGTGCGCGGACCCGAGCACTACAACCCCCGTCTCGACGACCTCACCTGTGCAGGCACCCCGATCTTCGAGCCCGCCACCGGCCGGATGCTCGGATCGTTCTCGCTGGCCTGCGCGGTACGCGACGTGCATCCACTGATGGCCGCGATGACCACCGACATCGGACGGCAGATCGAGGAGCGGCTGCTCGACGAGGCGGGGGAGCGGCGGCGCCGCCTCGTCCGCTCCTACCTGGCCGTCGACCGCGCCGCGGAAGGGGCTTTCGTGGTCGACGAGGACACGGTGCTGGCCAACCGCCAGGGACTCGTCCACGCCGGCCCCGACCTCCACCCGCTGCTGTGGCGGTTCCTCGTCGAGCACGGGCCGGACCGGCCGCGGCGGATGGCGGTCCCGTTTCCCGACGGGCCGCGGGAGGCGGTCGTCGAGCCGATCCGGGACCGCGGGCGGGTCGGGTTCAGCGTGCGCCTCCTCCCGGCCCCGGGCCGGCCCGGGGCGGCGCATGCGGTCCCTCGCGGGTCGCCGACCGGAGCCGGCTCGGACCACGAGCGACTGCACCACGTCCCCGACGTCGACCGCCGGCTCCGCGAGGCGGTGCGCCAGGGCGAGCACGTCGCGGTGACCGGTGCTGACGGCGCCGGTAAACGCCACACCGGCCTGCGCGTCCTGCGCTCACGAGGCGCGGTCCATCCGCTGGTCATCGACGCGTCCGGAGACCGGGCGGAGTGGCCGGCGGCCGGCGAAGCCGCCGCGCGCGGCGTGCTCGTCCGGCGCGCCCAGGCCCTCCGGGGAGGCGATCTCTCCGCGCTGACGGCGATCGCCGAGGCAGGCGGGCCGCTCCTGATCACCTACGACGAGGACCACGTGGACGACGCCGTCCTGGGGGTGATCCGCCGGCACGCCGCCGTCGTCCGGCTCCCCACCCTCGCGCAGAGCCGCGAGCACCTACCCGCGCTCGTGCGGTCGATCCTCGCCGACCTCCCGCACCCGGAGCGCGCGACCCGGCTCGCACCGGCGAGCTGGGACCTCCTGACCGCCTGGCACTGGCCGGGCGACGTCGCCGAGCTCCGGACCACGGTGGTCGCACTGGCCCGCCGGGCGCGCGGCGATGTCGTCGAGCCCGCCCACATGCCCGACGAGCTGCGCATCCGCCGCCGGACGCCGGGACTGCTGGAGCGCGCCGAGCGCGACGCCGTGCTCGATGCGCTGCACGCCGCCGGAGGCAACCGCAGCAGGGCGGCCCGAGCACTGGGGATCGGGCGGACCACGCTCTACCGCAAGTTGCGCGAGTTCGGCCTGGGCTGATCTCGCTGCGGGCGACCTACTCGTCGTCGCTACTCGTCGTCGCTGTCGTCGCGCGCCAGGAACGTCGCGAAGCGGTCGGCGGCGCCCGCGTGCTCGGGGTGGGCGTCGACGAACGCGCGGAGGCGGTCGGCCAGCCAGGCCAGGCTGACCTCCTCCTCGCCCCGTCGGTCCTCGAGCTCCTCGATCCCGCGGTCCGTGAAGTACACGCGCGGCCCTAGTCGGCAGCCACTAGTCGCCCAGCGCCTCGGCGATGAGCGCCTTCTGCTCCACCTCGTGCACCTTGGCGACGCCGGCGGCCGGGGCGGCCATGCGGCGGCGGGAGACGCGCTTGAGGTGGGGCAGGCGGCCGTTCATGCGCTCCGGCAGCCACAGACCCAGGAACGGCCAGGCGCCCTGGTTGGCCGGCTCCTCCTGCACCCAACGGACGTCGTCCGCGTTCGGGTAGCGGTCGAGGACGGCCGTGAGCTCCTCGGTGGCCAGCGGGTAGAGCTGCTCCATCCGCACGATCGCGATGTCGTTCGTGCGGCCCGCCTTCTCGCGGGCGGCGACCAGCTCGTAGTAGAGCTTGCCGGCGCACAGCAGGACGCGCGAGACGCCGTCGGTGTCGCCGCTCGCGAACGCCGGGTCGTCCAGGATCGGCCGGTAGCCGCCGTGGGTGAAGTCCTCCACCGGGCTGACGGCCGCCTTGTTGCGCAGCATCGACTTCGGGGTGAAGACGACCAGCGGGCGGCGCACGCCGTCGATGGCGTGGCGGCGCAGCAGGTGGAAGTAGTTCGACGGGCTCGACGGCACCGCGACGGTCATCGATCCCTCGGCGCACAGCTGCAGGAAGCGCTCGATGCGCCCCGAGGTGTGGTCCGGCCCCTGGCCCTCGTGGCCGTGCGGCAGGAGCAGCACGACGTCGGAGGTCTGGCCCCACTTGGCCTCACCGGACGAGATGAACTCGTCGATGATCGACTGCGCGCCGTTGACGAAGTCGCCGAACTGGGCCTCCCACAGCACCAGGGCGTTGTGGTTCGCCACCGAGTAACCGTACTCGAAGCCGACCGCCGCGAACTCCGAGAGCGCCGAGTCGTAGGGCATGAACTTGCCCTGGTCGGCGGTGAGGTTCCGCAGCGGGACGTACTCCTCGCCGTTGTGGCGGTCGATGATCACCGAGTGGCGCTGGACGAACGTGCCGCGCCGGGAGTCCTGGCCGGACAGGCGCACGAGCTTGCCGTCGATGAGCAGCGAGCCCCAGGCGAGCAGCTCGGCGTACGCCCAGTCGATGCCCTCCTCGGTGTCCGTCGCCGCCGCCTTGCCGCGGCGCTCGAGGACGGGCTTGACGCGCGGGTGCGCCGCGAAGCCCTCGGGCAGCTCGGTGTGCGCGCGGGCGATCCGCTGGATCACCTCGAGCGGCACCGCGGTCTGCAGGGAGTTGGGGACGGCCTGCTCCCACTCGACCGACGGGCTGGGCTCCGGGTCGGCCTTCTCCAGCTCGCGGACCTCGTTGAACACGTGCTCGAGCTGGCTGCCGTAGTCGCGCAGCGCGTGCTCGGCCTCGTCCAGCGAGATGTCGCCGCGGCCGATGAGCGACTCGGTGTAGGTCTTGCGCACCGAGCGCTTGGCGTCGATGACGTCGTACATCTCCGGCTGGGTCATCGAGGGGTCGTCGCCCTCGTTGTGGCCCCGGCGCCGGTAGCAGATCATGTCGATCACGACGTCGGAGTTCCAGCGCTGGCGGAACTCGACGGCGAGGCGCGCCACCCAGACGCAGGCCTCGGGGTCGTCGCCGTTCACGTGGAAGACCGGGGCGTCGATCATCTTCGCCACGTCGGTGCAGTAGTGCGTCGAGCGGGTGTGCTCGGGCGCGGTGGTGAAGCCGACCTGGTTGTTGACGATCACGTGCACCGTGCCGCCGGTGCGGTAGCCGCGCAGCAGCGCGAGGTTGAGCGTCTCGGCGACCACGCCCTGGCCGGCGAAGGCGGCGTCGCCGTGCAGGGCGACGGGCAGGACGGTGAAGCCCTCGGGCCCCTTGTCCAGCACGTCCTGCTTGGCCCGCACGATGCCCTGCATCACGGGGTCGACGGCCTCGAGGTGCGAGGGGTTCGACGTCAGCGACACCGTCGTCTCGCCGTCGCCGAACATCCGGAAGAACTTGCCCTCGGCGCCGAGGTGGTACTTCACGTCGCCGGAGCCGTGCGCCTGGCCCGGGTCGAGGTTGCCCTCGAACTCGCGGAAGATCTGCGACACCGGCTTGCCGACGATGTTCGCCAGCACGTTGAGCCGCCCGCGGTGGGGCATGCCGACGACGACCTCGTCCATCTCGTGCGCCGCGGCCGTGTCGAGCACGGCGTCGAGCAGCGGGATGACGGTCTCGGCGCCCTCGAGCGAGAAGCGCTTCTGCCCGACGTACTTGGTCTGCAGGAACGCCTCGAACGCCTCGGCGGCGTTGAGCTTGGACAGGATGTACTTCTGCTCGGCGACCGGCACCTTCTCGTGCGGGCGCTCGATGCGCTCCTGGAGCCAGTCGCGCTTCTCGGGGTCGAGGATGTGCATGTACTCGATGCCGATGGTGCGGCAGTACGAGTCACGCAGGACCCCGAGGACGTCGCGCAGCTTCATGCAGCCGCGGCCGGCGAAGCCGTCGACGGGGAACTCGCGGTCGAGGTCCCACAGCGTGAGCCCGTGCGACGCGATGTCGAGGTCGGGGTGCTTGCGCTGCGGGTGCGACAGCGGGTCGGTGTCGGCCATCAGGTGGCCGCGCGTCCGGTACGCGTCGATCAGCTCGATGATCCGCGCGGTGCGGTCGATCTGCGACGACGGCAGGTCCTGGCGCCAGCGGATCGGCTCGTAGGGGATCCGCAGCGACGCGAAGATGTCGTCGTAGAAGCCGTCCTCGCCGAGCACGAGGTGGTGGATGCGCCGCAGGAAGTCGCCGGACTCGGCGCCCTGGATGATCCGGTGGTCGTACGTGGACGTCAGCGTGATGATCTTGCTGATGCCCATGTCGGCGAGCTTCTCCTCGCTCGCCCCCTGGAACTCGGCGGGGTACTCCATGGCGCCGACGCCGACGATCGTGCCCTGGCCGACGGTCAGCCGCGGCACCGAGTGGTTGGTGCCGATCGTGCCCGGGTTGGTCAGGCTGATCGTGACGCCGGAGAAGTCCTCGCTGGTCAGCGCGTTGTTGCGCGCCTTGCGCACCATCTCCTCGTAGGAGGCCCAGAACTGCGCGAAGCTCATGTTCTCGGTGCCCTTGAGGGCGACGACGACGAGCGTGCGCGAGCCGTCCTTGCCCGGCAGGTCCATCGCCAGGCCGAGGTTGACGTGCCCCGGGTCGACGACGGCGGGCTTGCCCTTGTCGTCCTCCCCGTAGTGGCGGTTCATGTTCGGGAAGTCCGCGAGGGCGCGGACCATCGCGTACCCGAGCAGGTGGGTGAACGAGACCTTCCCGCCGCGCGAGCGCCGCAGGTGGTTGTTGATGACGATGCGGTTGTCGGCCAGCAGCTTCGCCGGCACCGCGCGCACGCTCGTCGCGGTGGGCAGCTGCAGCGACGCGGTCATGTTCTTCGCGATCGCGTTCGCGGCGCCGCGCAGCGGCTTCGTCGTCTGGTCGGCGTCGGCGCCCGCGCCGGGCTGGGCGGCCTTGGCGGGGCTCGTGGTGCCGGCCGGCGGCTTGCTCGGGGTCTCGCCGCTGCGCGAGGAGGTGGTGCGCGCGCCGTCGGTCGACGGGGCGGACGGCGAGCCGGTGCCGGTGGTGCTGCCGGCGGGCGCGCTGCCGTTGGCCGACGAGCGGGGGGCGTCCTGCGACGCCGACGCGGAGCCCGTGGATGCCTTCCCGTTGCCGTCGGCCGGGGCCGACGCGGAGGCGGCCGACGCGGAGGCGGCCGACGCGGAGGCGGCCGACGCGGGCGCGGCGCCGTCACCGGCCGTGTCGGCGGCATCGTCGGCCTGCTGGTCGGCGCCGTCGGGCTGGCTGTCGGCAGGGGCGTAGTCGGCGAAGAACTCGTGCCACGCCTTGTCGACCGAGGAGGGGTCGGCGAGGTAGCGCTGGTACATCTCGTCGACCAGCCACTCGTTGGGTCCGAACTGGGCGGTCGGGCTACTACTCGACACGACTCGAAATCGCCTCAATCAGTCATCGCGGTGGCGTCGGAAGCGTGTCCAGATTAGCGCTTGACACCGCGCGGGGTGGGCCCCTGTCGCGCACTGCACCGGTCCACACGGCCGTTGCTCCACCTGCGCGGGGCTCGAGGGGTGTCCCCGAACCGGGTCTCACCACGGAGTGCCCGCTCAGGCGAAGCGCGAACGCAGCACCTCGTCGCCCTCGGCGTCGGTGACGACGAAGCCGCCGGCCTGGTCCCGGAGCACCGAGGAGTTGAGCCGACACACCATCTCGGCCGGGCCCGTGCCGCGGAACGCGCCCGCCGGGACGGGGCGTCCGGCGCGGTCGAGGACGGTGACGGCGTACGTCTGCCCCTCGGCGAACCCCGACGCCGTGAGCACCATCTCGACGCCCCAGGTGTGGTCGATCGTGCCCGCGGTGGCGCGGACCGCGGGGTCGAGGGACTGCACCGCGACCGAGTCGACGGGCGGCTCGCCCGCGGCGCCGACCGCGAGGCCGATCCCCACGCCGGCGAGCCCGACCACCGCCGCCACGGCCGCCGTCGCGAGCAGGGGTGCGGCCCGGCGCCGGGACCGGGGGGCCTCCCGCGGCTCGTCGTCGGCGCCGAGACGGTCGAGGACCGCGGCGAAGCCGTCGGGGGACGGCGGGGTCCCGCCCGCGGTCCGTGCGGCATCCGGGTCGACGTGACGCAGCGGCCCGGCGAGCGGCACCAGCTCCGCGAGCTCGGCGCGGCACGACGCGCAGGTGCGCAGGTGGGCGTCGACCTCGGCGCGCTCCTCGTCGTCGAGCTGCCCGAGCGCGTGGGCGCCGAGCTGCTCGCGCAGCCGCTCGTGGCCGTCGGGCGTCGTGGTCACAGGGGGACTCCCATGTCGTCCATGATCTGCCGCAGGTTCTTCAGGCCGTAGAAGACCCGGCTGCGCAGGGTGCCGATGGGGACACCCTGCTCCTCGGCCACCTCGGCGTACGGGCGGCCGCGCACCGAGGTCTCGACGATGGCGCTGCGCTGGCCGTCGCCCAGTCTCGTCAGGGCCTCCTCGATGAACCAGGCCGTGACGAGGTCGTCGCTGAAGTCGTCCCGACCCGTGCGCACGGACCGCTCCGACACCAGCGACAGGTCGCCGGGCGAGGTCGGTGTGCTCGGGCGGCTCCGCGCGTGGCGGACGTGGTCGATCACCACGTTGCGGGCGATGGTGAACAGCCACACCCGCAGGCTGGCCACCGTCGCGTCGTAGCGGTCGGCGTGGCGCCAGGCCCGCACGAACACCTCCTGCACCACGTCCGAGGCGGCGCCCGGGTCGCGCAGCTGCCGCAGCGCGAAGCGCTCCAGCTCGCCGGCGTGGGCGCGGTAGGCGGCCTCGAGGTCCTCGGTCCGGCGCAGGTCCACCGGCGCGCGCGCGATCCCTGCGGCCTCGCTCACCCGGTTCCCCCTGCGCGCTACGACGTCCGGAGCATCGTGATCGTTGAGGTGTGACCGCGTCGTGATGCGTGTGCGCGACGGGGCGGCGCGGAGCGGGACGGCACGGGTCACTCCCGTCGGTACGGGACGCCGGCCGGGGGCGTTCACCGACATCGGGGAGGAATCCGCGGCGGATCGCGGTGAACGCGGCCGCCGAGGGCTCCGTAGAGACGGGCGATCCGGACATCCGCCCATCCCCAGGAGGCCCTCGTGCACCGTGCACTCCCGAAGCTCGCCGCCCTGTCCGTGCTGACCGCCGGCGCGGTCCTCTTCTCGGAGGGCGCGGCCTACGCGGCCGACGCCGAGGTCGACGAGCCCGAGACCTTCACCAGCATGTTCACCGCGATGGCGACCCCCGACATGGTCATCGGCACGAACGGCCAGCCCGCCCCGGGGCAGCCGGGCGCCACCGGCACCTTCAACTACCGCATCAACTCCGACGAGGACGTCATCTGCTACGACCTCACATTGAGCGGCGTGACCGGTGAGTACATGAGCCCTGCGCGGACCGCGACGCACATCCACGAGGCCGCCGAGGGTGCCGCGGGTCCGCCGCGCATCGCCTTCCCGAACCCCGAGGGCGACGGCGACACCCGCACCAGCTCCGGCTGCCTGCAGGGCCCGTTCACCACCGGGGTGATGGCGAACGGCCAGGACACCGGCACCGGGTTCTCGGTCCGCGAGATCGAGGAGAACCCGGCGGCCTTCTTCGGTGACACCCACACCGCCGAGTACTCGGCGGGAGCGGTGCGCGGTCAGCTGATGGCGGTGCCGATGGGCGGCGTCGAGACCGGCGGGGGCGCCACGGCCGGCGCCACGACCGCCGGCGACGTCGCACCGGCCGCGCTCGGTGCGGGTGCCCTCGTCGCGGCCGCCGCGGCCGGGGCCGTCGCCCACCGCCGACGCGGCACCAGCTCCTGACGATGCGTCTCGTCGCGCTCGTCCTCGGGGCCGTCCTGCTGCTCGTCGGGTGTGCGGGCGGCCGGGCGGTCCCGGGGGCGGCGCCCGCCTCTCCGCAGGTCACGACCGACGAGCGGCCCGTGCCCGGGGCGGTCGTGCCGACCTCGGTGCGGGTGCCGGCCATCGACGTCGACGAGCCGGCGCTCCTCGGGCTCGGCGTCGCGCCGGACGGCAGCGCCGAGGTGCCGCAGGACTTCGGGCGCGTCGGCTGGTTCGACCGGACCCTCGCGGCGCAGCGCGCCGGGGCGGCACCCGCGGACGTCCCGGTGCCCGCGGGCCGGGGCCCGACCGTGCTGCTCGGGCACGTCGACTCCCGCACCGGCCCCGCCGTGTTCTTCCGCCTGCGCGACCTGCGCCCCGGGGACGTCGTCGAGGTCGGCCGGTCGGACGGGTCGGTCGCGCGCTACGCCGTCGAGCGCACCGAGCAGGTGGCCAAGGACGCGTTCCCGACCTTCGCGGTGTTCGGGGCGACCGCCACCGACGTCCTGCGGCTGGTGACCTGTGCCGGCGGCTTCGACCGCGGCGCGCGCAGCTACACCGACAACCTCGTGGTGCACGCGGCCCGACTCACGTGACGAGCCGGGCGAAGATGAGCGTGTTGTCGCGGTACGAGCGCGCAGCGTCGTCGAAGTCGCCGCCGCAGGTGATGAGGCGCAGCTCGGGGCCCGCGGTGTCGCCGTAGACCTCGAGGCGCGGGAACTCGTCCTTCGGGTAGGAGCGCACGGCGTCGACCGCGAAGGTGCGCACCGACCGGTCCGCCGAGGTGACCGTGATCCGGTCGCCGGGACGCAGCCGCCCGAGGTCGTAGAACACCGACGGGCCGTTCGCGGCCGAGTCGACGTGCCCGAGGATCACCGACGGGCCGACCCGTCCGGGCGTCGGCGAGCCGCGGTACCAGGCGGCGTGGTCGTACATCGGGCCCGGCGCCGGCACCTCGAGGGTGCCGTCGGGCTTCAGCCCGACCGAGTCCACCGGCGAGGAGACGCCGATCGCCGGGATCGCGATCGTGGCGGGGGGAGACCCGGTGGCCGGCTGCTGGCGGGGTCCCGCGGCGGCGGTGGGTGGGGTCGTGGGCAGCGGGTCCGCGGCGACGGCGGCCGCCGGGGCGGGCGGACTCGTTCCGAGGAGCCCGGCGCCGCCCAGGACGAGCCCGAGCGCCGCGAGCGCGCCGGCGGCCACCAGCAGCACCCGGCGACGGGTCGGTGCGGTGGGCTCGGTCATCGGATGCTCCCGGTGGTCGACGACTACTGGCTGGTATCGCTCGCTGAGCGAGCGACACCAGCCAGTAATCGATCAGTGGGTCAGGGCAGGGTCAGCGCTGGGCGCCCGCGCGGCGCCGGGCGGCGAAGCCCACGCCACCCGCGGCGACCAGGGCGACGACGCCCGCGGTCAGCAGGACGGGGGACGGTCCGCTGGTGGAGCCGCCGCCGGTCTCGACGCCGCCGGCCGGCATGGCCGGCATCTGGCCGGGCAGGTTGACGACGATGGTGGCGACACCGATGGTCAGGCCGCCCTGGATCGCGTCGGTGCTGAACGCCTGGTTGAGCGCGGTCGCGGCGGTCTGCGAGAGCCGCACCGTGGTGCCGGTCAGGGTGGCCGTCCCGGCCGCGGCGTCGGTCGAGATGGGCTGCAGGGTCGAGCCGTCGAGGTCGAACAGCACCGCCGACTCGGCGATGGTCTGCCCGCCCGCGCTGACCTTGCCACTCAGCGTCGCGGGGTTGCCCGGGTCGATGACGAAGTCGGTCAGCTCGACCTCGGTCTCGCCCTTGGTGAGGCTCAGGCCGCTGCCGTCGTGCTCGATGCGGCCCTGGACGTAGGGGTTGACGGCGCCGGGCTCGTAGACGGTGACGTTGCCCCCGGTGATCGGGAACTTGACGCTGCCGTCGGCGAGCGTGGCGTCGCCGATCGTGCCGGGCGTGACCTCGAGCTGGGTCAGGGCGTCGGTGAAGCCCGGGTCGAGCCGGACCGACGACGACTGGCCGGTGAGGTCGGGGATGGTGGCGACGGGGTCGGCGGCGGCCGCGGTACCGGCGGTGAGCCCGGCCAGCGCCAGGGCCGACACACCGCTGATGAGCAGGGTGGCGAACGTACGACGAAGGGTCACGAGAAGGCCTTCCGGAAGCGAGGTCAGCGTCGGTGCTGAGCTGATGTCCCTCGTCCGCGCACGGCGGCCGACCGGTTCGAAAATGGTCGGATTCGACGGGAAACCGAACTGATCCGGCCGCCGGGACGAATGATGCCCTCAGGTTCCCGGATTTCGTTTCCCGGACAATTGCCGGCGTCGTCCATGCTGGTCAGGGCCCCGGCGGCGCCGGGCTCGCTTCCCTCCGGGAACGGTCAGCCCGTGCGCGCGAGGTCGTCGTCGTCGAACGGGTCGACCGCCTCGATCGCGTCGTCCACCGTGCCCGCCCCGGCTCGCCACAGGCGGGCGTAGGCCCCGTCGCGCGCGAGGAGCTCGGCGTGCGCGCCCTCCTCGAGGATCCGTCCGCCGTCGATCACCACGATGTGGTCGGCGCGCGCGGCGGTGGCGAGGCGGTGGGCGACGACGAACGTCGTGCGGGGCGCCGCCCCGGTGCCGCGGGAGACGCGGTCGCCCGCGGCGAGCACGGCGCCCTCGGTGGCGGGGTCGAGCGCGGCGGTGGCCTCGTCGAGCAGCAGCAGCCGGGGGTCGACGAGCTCGGCGCGGGCGAGGGCGACGAGCTGGCGCTGACCGGCCGAGAGCCCGCCGCCCCGCTCGCCGATGGGCTGGCGGAACCCCGCCGGCAGCGACGCGATCATGTCCACCGCGCCCACGTCGCGCGCCGCCTGCTCGATCCGCGCGGGGGTGGCCCCGGGGTCGCCGTAGGCGATGTTCGAGGCGACGTCGCCGACGAACAGGTGCGCCTCCTGCGGCACGACCCCGAGGCGCCGGTGCAGCGTCGGGATGTCGAGGTCGCGGATGTCGACGCCGTCGAGGAGCACCGTGCCCGCGGTGGCGTCGTAGAACCGCGCGACGAGCTTGACCACCGTCGACTTCCCGGCCCCGGTGGCGCCGACGAGCGCGACGGTGCGCCCGGGCGGCACATGCAGGGAGAAGTCGGCGAGCGCGGGCGTGGTCGCGCCGGCGTAGGTGAAGCCGACGTCGCGCATCTCGACCTCGCCGCGCAGGTCGTCGAGCACGACCGGGTGCTCCGGCGAGGGCACCGACGTCGGCGTGCGCAGCAGCTCGCCGATGCGGGTGAGCCCGATGCGTGCCTGCTGGTAGCCGTCGAACACCTGCGAGAGCTGCTGGACGGGGCCGAAGAACATCGCGAGGTAGAGCAGGAACGCCGCGAGGATGCCGGGGGAGAGGCCGCCGGTGGCGACGCGGGCGGCGCCGACGCCGAGCACCGCGGCCTGCGCGAGGTCGGAGAGCATCGCGGCGAACGGGAAGTACGTCGCGATCATGCGCTGCGCGCGGACCCGGGCGCGGCGGTACGCGTCGCTGTTGTCGGCGAAGGTGGCCGCGGAGCGCTCCTCGTGGGTGTGCGCCTGGGCCACCCGCAGGCCGGCGACGTTCTCCTGCAGGTCGGCGTTGACGACGCCGACGCGCTCGCGCGCCTCCGCGTACGCCGCGGAGACCATGCGCCGGAAGATCAGCGTGGCGACGATCAGCACCGGCATGACGGCGAACGAGACGAGCGCCAGCTCGAGGTCGGTGACCAGCAGCGCCACGGCCACGCCGAGCACCGTGAGCAGGCTGACCACCGCCTGGGCCATGCCCGTCTGCAGGAACGACGAGAGCGCGTCCACGTCCGTCGTCATCCGCGTCATGATCCGGCCGCCGAGCTCGCGCTCGTAGAAGTCGAGCCCGAGGCGCTGGAGGTGCGCGAAGCTGCGCGTGCGCAGCAGGAACAGGCGTCCTTCGCCGATGCGGGCGGTGAGCACGGTCTGCGCCGCGACCACCACCCAGTCGACGGAGACCACCACCAGGCCGAGCCCGACGGACAGCCACAAGATGTCGAGCGAGCCCGCCTGGATGCCGCCGTCGACGGCGAGGCGCGCGAGCGACGGGAACGCCACGGTGGCCGCGGCGTCGAGGCCGAGGAGCACGACGGCGAGCACGAGGGCCCACCGCACGGGGCGCATCAGCCGCCCGAGCCGGAAGCCCGGGTCGGGGGCGGTGGGGTCCTCGCCGTAGAGCCGGGGCTCCTCGGTGGCGGGCGGCAGCTTCTCGAGGGCCGTGGTCATCTCGGTGGGCGCCGCCCCGTCGAGCCCGCCGGCCAGCGCCTCCGAGCCCGAGGAGACCGTGATCGGCCCCGGCGGGGGGACCGGGCGGTCGGGCGCCGGATCGTCGGGCCACAGGGCCGGGGTGATGGTCGCGCCCCGGACCTCGGACGCCGGCGCGGACGGCTCCTCGGGCACCCATCCCGGCTCGTCGATGCGCTCCGCGGGCCCGGCGAGCAGCTCGCGGAACAGCCGGCAGCGGCCCTCGAGCTCGGCGTGGGTGCCGACGTCGACCACCCGGCCGCCGTCGAGCACCGCGATCCGGTCGGCCAGCGAGAGCGTCGAGCGTCGGTGGGCGATCACCAGCGTGGTGCGCTGCGCGGTGACGGCCCGCAGGGTCTCGCCGATCGCGGCCTCGGTGGTGGGGTCGACGGCGGACGTGGCGTCGTCGAGCACGAGGACCCGGGGGTCGTAGAGCAGGGCGCGCGCGAGCGCCACGCGCTGGCGCTGGCCGCCCGAGAGCGTCAGGCCCCGTTCGCCGACGCGGGTGTCGTAGCCGTCGGGCAGGTCGTTGATGAAGCCGTCCGCCTGCGCGGCGGCCGCGGCGGCGCGGATCTGCTCCTCGGTGGCGTCGGGGCAGCCGTAGGCGATGTTGGCCCGCACGGTGTCGGAGAAGAGGAACGCCTCCTCGAACACCACGCCCACCGCGCGGCGCAGGGCGTCGAGGCGCAGCTCGCGCACGTCGACGGCCTCGCCCGGCGGGCCGATGCGCAGCGCGCCGCCCTGCACGTCGTAGAAGCGCGGGGCGAGCAGCGCCACCGTCGACTTGCCCGACCCCGCGGTACCGACGAGCGCCACCGTCTCGCCGGGCGTGATCTCGAGCGTCAGCCCGTCGAGCACCGGCTCGCTGCGCGCGTAGCCGAACCGCACGTCGTCGAGCTCGACGCCGAGCGGCCCCGCCGGGACGTCGCGGGCCGCCGGCGCGTCGACGATCTCGGGCTGGGAGTCGATGAGCTCGTAGACCCGCTCCACCCCCGCGCGAGCGAGCTGGCCGGTGACGACGAGCCCGGCGACGAGCCGCGCGGGCCCCACGAGCGCCGCGACGTAGGACGTGAACGCGATGAACACCCCGAGCGAGATCTGCCCGCTGACCGCGAGCGCCCCGCCGAGACCGAAGACCCCGAGCTGGCCCACCGTCGGCAGCGCCTGGAGCGTCGGGGTGAGGCGGGCGTTGAACCGCGCCGCCCGCAGCCGCTGGGCGTAGAGCCGCCGGGCGGCGTCGCGCAGCCGGCCCGTCTCGCGGTCCTCCTGCCCGAAGCCCTTGACGACGCGGACGCCGGTGACGGCCTCCTCGACGTGCTGGGCGACCTCGGCGGCGCTCTGCTGCGCGGCCCACGTCGCCGGGAACAGGCGTCGTCGCATGCGTGCGGTGAACAGGACGCCGACCGGCAGGATGATCATCGACGCGACCGTGAGCAGCGGCGAGAGCCACAGCATGATGCCGACCGAGACGACCAGCTGCCCGAGCGTGCCCGCGACCAGCGGGACCATCCCCAGCAGGCCCTGGACCTGCTGCAGGTCGGAGTTGGCGCGCGAGACGACCTGCCCGGTGCGCAGGGCGTCCTGCTTGGGCCCGTCGAGGCGCGAGACCGAGCCGAACACGCGCCGCCGCAGGTCGTGCTGGACCCCGAGCGAGAGGCGCCCCCCGAGGTAGCGGCGCAGGAAGGCGGCGCCGAAGCGGACGACGGCGATGGCGGCCATCGCGATCACCAGGGGGCCGAGGCCTGCGGTGGATCCGGCGACGGCGCGGTCGACCGCCGTGCCGATCAGCAGCGGTCCGACGGCCTCGAGGCTGACGCCCAGCACCGACGCCGTGAGGGCGGCCACGGTGAGCGAGGGGCGGCGCCAGCAGTCGCTCGCGAGACGTCGCATCCAGCCACGGGCGCGGCCGGTCGGCACGTCCTCACGCGCGGGGACGTGCTCGGTGGTGCGCTCCGTGGTGCCCTCCGGAGATGTGGTGGTGGATGGGGAGTCTTCTCCCAGATTAGGACGGCACCCCGACAGCCCGCCCGGTCGCGGCCCACCCCCGGGATCCCCGACCCAGCCAGATCCCCGACCCAGCCAGATCCCCGACCCAGAGGTGACGGACGACCGGCGTCGTGGTCGAATACCCGCGTGCGCCACTTCCTGCTCGGCCCCCTCTGGGAGAGCCGCCGCGCGCACGTGTTCGACGAGCGGTGTCGACGGGCCTGACGAGCCGATCGTCGCGAGCCGTCCGGCCGCGACGTCCCGTCGTCCGCGCGCCGCACCGATACTCCCTGACCCCCGGGTGCCGTCGCGCGTGGACGCCCGCACCCGGAGGAACGACCGTCGTGACCGCCCTGGTCGACACACCCACGCACGCCAGCCCGTTCGCCCGTCCCCGCACCCTGCGCGCCGACCGCCGCCGCTGGCAGGACGGCCCGACCCCGGCGAGCCTCGCCGACCTCGTCGCCCTCACCCGTGAGGTGGCCGACGAGGTCCATCTCGGCCGCCACACGGTCGAGGTCGACCCCGTGCACCGCTGGTCGCAGCGCCTGCACGCCGACGAGCACCTCGACGTCTGGCTCATCTCCTGGGCCAGCGACCAGGGCGCCGAGCTGCACGACCACGGTGGCTCGCTCGGCGCGCTGACCGTCGTGCGCGGCGGCCTGACGGAGTGGCGCTGGACCGCCGGCAGCGAGGACGACGACGCCTGCCGTGCCGAGGAGCTCGCCTCTCGCGGTCCGGGGCTGCGCCGCCGGGTCCTCGAGCCCGGTCGCAGCGTCGCGTTCGGCCTCGGGCACGTCCACGACGTCAGCAACCGCGCGCTCGAGACCGCGGTCAGCGTGCACGCCTACTCCCCGCCGCTGTCGGCCATGTCGTACTACGGCGTCGAGGGCGGCGTCCTCAGGCGCACGCGTTCCGAGCTGGTCCAGCCCGGGCAATCTCCCGAATGAGTGCGATCTCCGATCTCCTCGACCGCGCCCGGGTGCGCCTGCGGCGGCTCGACCCCCGCGACGCGGCCGACGCCGTCGGCGCCGGCGCCCTGCTCGTCGACATCCGTCCGGGCTGGCAGCGCCTCGACGAGGGCACGGTGCCGGGCGCGGTGGTGATCGAGCGCAACCACCTCGAGTGGCGCCTCGACCCGACGTCCGACGCCCGGATCGCCGAGGCCGACTCGTCCGACCGGCAGTGGATCGTGCTCTGTTCCGAGGGCTACACCTCGTCGCTCGCGGCCGCGGCGCTCCAGGAGATCGGCCTGCACCGGGCGACCGACGTCGTCGGGGGCTTCCGCGCCTGGTCCGACGCGGGGCTGCCCACGGCGCCGGGGTCCGACGAGCGCCCGGGGTACGCCCAGCCCCATCACGCCCAGCCACGTCACGCCCAGCCACGTCACGCCCAGCCACGTCATGCACAGGGCCCTGGCCCGTCACACGACGACTGAGCGATGATCCCGGGGTGGACACGCCGGAGACCTGGATCACCCCGCTCACGCCGCTCTCGTTCCTGCGCCGGTCGGCCGCGGTCTATCCGGACAAGGTCGCGATCGTCCACGGCACGGCGCGCCACACGTACGCCGAGTTCGCCCGCGACGCCCAGCGGTTGGCGCGCGGGCTGCGTGCGAGCGGGGTCGGGCCCGGCGACCGGGTCGCGTGCCTGCTGCCGAACGTGCCGGAGATGCTGGTCGCGCATTTCGGGGTGCCGTTGGGCGGGGCGGTGCTGGTCGCGGTGAACACGCGCCTGTCGAGCGAGGAGGTGCGCTACATCCTCGACCACTCGGGGGCCACGGTCCTGGTGGTCGACTCGACGCTGCGCGCGGTCGTCGACCCGGTCGCGGATTCGCTGGAGACGGTCCGGGAGATCGTCACGCTCGTCGATGCGCAGGGCCCGGATTCGGGCGCGTCGGTCGAGGGCCCGACGTGGGAGGACCTGCTGGCCCGCGGCGACCAACAAGGGGAGCACGCTGATAGGGATCTCCCGTGGGAGGTCGACGACGAGCGTTCGACGATCAGCATCAACTACACCAGTGGCACCACCGGGCGCCCGAAGGGTGTGCAGTACCACCACCGCGGGGCGTACCTGAACTCGCTGGGCGAGATCGTGCACTCCTACCACGACCCGTCGAGCGTCTATCTGTGGACGCTGCCGATGTTCCACTGCAACGGGTGGTGCACGCCCTGGGCGATCACCGCGATCGGCGGCACCCACGTGTGCCTGCGCGAGGTCCGCGGCGACGCGATCTGGGCGCTCATCGACGAGCACCGGGTCACCCACCTCAACGGCGCGCCGACCGTCGTCACCACCATCATGAACGCGGCCGAGGCCCGCACCCTGGACTACGCGCTGGTGGTGACCACCGCGGGCGCCCCGCCGAGCCCGACGACCATCCTCGAGATGGAGAAGATGGGCTTCCGGATCGTGCACGTCTACGGCCTGACCGAGACCTACGGGCCCTACACGGTGTGCCAGTGGCAGGAGGACTGGCGCGGCCTCGAGGAGCACGAGCGGGCGCGGCGGCAGGCCCGCCAGGGCGTCGGGATGCTGATCGCCGAGCCGGTGCGGGTGGTCGAGACGCTGTCCGAGGACGTCGCCGGGGATGCATCGGCCTGGGCGTCGGTGCAGCTCGTGGACGTGCCGGCCGACGGGCAGACGATGGGCGAGATCGTCATGCGCGGCAACAACGTCATGTCGGGCTACTTCCGCGACGACGACGCGACGGCCAAGGCCTTCGCCGGCGGCTGGTACCACTCCGGCGACCTGGGGGTCATGCACCCCGACGGCTACGTGGAGCTGCGCGACCGCGCCAAGGACGTCGTCATCTCCGGCGGCGAGAACATCTCGACCGTCGAGGTCGAGCAGGCCGTGCTGAGCCACCCCGCGGTGCTCGAGGCCGCGGTCGTCGGGGTCCCCGACGAGCGGTGGGGCGAGCGCCCGAAGGCGTTCGTGGTGCTGCGCCAGGGCAAGGACGCCGAGCCGGACGCGATCATCGAGCACGTCAAGGGCGCCATCGCCCGCTACAAGGCGCCCCGCGACGTCGAGATCGTCGAGGAGCTCCCGAAGACCTCCACCGGGAAGATCCAGAAGTTCGAGCTGCGCGCCAAGGAGTGGGGCGACAGCGGGACCCGCATCCGCGGCTGAGAGATGTCAGCGGCGTGGCGCCGCAGACGTTGAGTGTCCGAGTAGGGGGAGCACGCCGATAGGGCCACGCACTCGCACGCCGACCCGCGCACCGCGCGCATGGGAGGGGCCGGTGGCGGGAACGGCTGGCGGACGGCGGAGGATGTCCGTCGAGTCGCGACGAAGGCGAGGACGCGTGAGCGAGGAGTCCGTCGAACGGGGCGAGGCCGTCCTGGACAACGACATGACGGCGCTGGACACCGAGCCGGCGGTCGTGATGGACGAGGACCGCATGGGTGCCGATCCGCTCGAGGACGGCATGGACACCCCGGAGGGTTACAGCCGGGACGTCCGCCTCGGGGGCACCCAGGAGTGGGAGACCCAAGCGCCCAGCATCGACTACCGGCTGCCCCAGGAGGAGCCCGAGGCGGAGCCCGAGCAGCCGCCCGACCGGCCCCTGGCGGCGACGCCGATCGACGAGCTGGACGAGTCGGTCGACGATCCGGCGAACGCGGTCGACGGCGTCGGGGGCGGCGCGGTGCTCGACAGCGTCGGCGCCGACGGGGCGACCGAGGGCGAGCTCCTGGCCGAGGACGCGCGCGAGGTCGAGCTCGGTGTCTCGTCCGCCGCGGACGCCGTCGAGGCCACCGGTCTGCCCGCCGACGACGCGATCGGCGAGGTCGCGGGCATCGACAACGAGCCCGGCTCCGCGCTGGAGCAGGCGTTGCGCGTGGAGCAGGAGAACTGAGCGCGCGGGGGGTCGCGCGCCCGGAGGTGCCGCGACGGGTGGTGCTGGCCGCGGGCGCCGTGGGGATCGCGGTGCTGCTCGTGCTCGTCGGGGCCCTCATGGGCGGCTGGCGACCCTTCACCGCCGCGCCCGACGTGCTGACGTTCGGGCCCGGCGGCGACCTCGAGCAGTTCACGCTCTTCGACGGTCAGTGCGCCCGCGGGGAGCTGACCGGCGGCGGCATCTTCGGCGAGGCCGCGGACGCCCAGTGCGGCACGCCCCACGACGTCGAGGTGGTGGCCTCGCGGGCCCCGATCGACGAGGGCCGCCCGGTGGCCTACCCGGGCGAGGCCGCGCTCGCGGACTTCGGGCGGGCGTACTGCGCGCTCTTCGCCGATTCGGAGCTGCTCGTGCCCACCTCCGGGGGCGTCGACCGCGCCGACCTGCGGATGACCGCGGTGATCCCCTCCGAGGCCGCATTCGACGCGCCCCGTACGTCGGGGGCGTCGTCCTCCGGCGCCCGCCAGGTCA
Organism: Actinomycetospora sp. NBC_00405; assembly: GCF_036044095.1. Lineage (NCBI taxonomy): Bacteria > Bacillati > Actinomycetota > Actinomycetes > Pseudonocardiales > Pseudonocardiaceae > Actinomycetospora > Actinomycetospora sp. NBC_00405. Next base: position 2,513,204 of record NZ_CP107938.1, on the reverse strand, counting down.
GCTGCGTCATCTCGCGTGCTGACGGTGAGCCACTGACCGATCGCTTCTCGGTGATCTGATCGGCCCAGTCGGTCAGGTCCGGGAGAGGTATTGCCCCGTGTGGGTGTGATGACGACCATGGGCGGCCATGAGCACCCTTCCCGCTGGCGCGAACCGCCGGACGCTCAAGCGCAAGGCGGTCGTCGCGAGCACGGTCGGCACCACCATCGAGTGGTACGACTTCTTCCTCTACAACACCGCCGCCGCCCTGGTGTTCGGGCCCTTGTTCTTCGGCAACAACGAGGTCGGCGGCGTCCTGCTGGCGTTCTCGACGCAGTTCGTGGGATTCGCGGCGCGTCCGATCGGCGCCGCGATCTTCGGGCACTACGGCGACCGCATCGGACGCAAGCAGAGCCTGGTGGCGACGTTGCTGATCATGGGTGGGGCGACGGTGCTGATCGGGTGCCTGCCCACCTACGAGACCATCGGCATCGCCGCGCCGATCCTCCTGACGCTGCTGCGGGTCATGCAGGGCATCGGTGTCGGCGGCGAGTGGGGCGGCGCGGTGCTCATGTCCATGGAGTGGGGCACCCGCAAGCAACGCGGCCTGATGGCGGCGTGGCCGCAGGCGGGCGTCCCCATCGGGCTGGCGAGCGGCACGGCCGTCGTCTACTTTTTCTCGGGCCCGGAGTTCCTCGAGTGGGGCTGGCGGGTGCCGTTCCTGGCCAGCATCGTCCTCATCGCCGTCGGGCTCTGGATTCGCCTCACCGTCCTCGAATCGCCGGCGTTCGCCCAGGTCAAGACCTCGGGCAAGGTTGCCAAGCTGCCGCTGGCCGAGACCCTGCGCACCCAGTGGCGCGACGTCGTCAAGGCCCTGCTGGTGCGCACCGCCGAGCAGGCGCCGTTCTACCTGTTCACCTCGTTCGTGCTCGTGTACGGCACCCAGCAGCTCGAGCTCGCGCGCGGTGACCTGCTGCTCTATCTCATCCTCGCGGCCTGCATCGGCATCGTCAGCGTGCCGTTCTTCGGCTGGCTCTCCGACCAGATCGGCCGGCGCCTCGTCTACGGGGCGGGTGTCGTGCTCACCGGCCTGTACGCCTTCCCGTACTTCGCCCTGCTCGACACGCGGGTCGGCGGGCTCGTGCTGCTCGGGATGATCCTCGGGCTCGTCTTCCACGACATGATGTACGGCCCGCAGGCGGCCCTGATCTCCGAGAGCTTCGGCACCGGCATCCGCTACACCGGCGCCGGCCTCGGGTACCAGCTCGCCTCCATCACGGCGGGCGGCCCCGCCCCGCTGATCGCCACCGCGATCCTCGCGGGCACCGGAGGGACCACCTGGATCTCCATCTACATCATCATCTGCGCCTTCGTCTCCCTCGCCGCGCTGCTGACGATGCACCCCCGCGATCCCGCGCTGGACGAGGCCGACTTCGCGTCCGAGGACGAGGCGGGTCAGGACACGAGCCGGGGCGCCGCGCAGGCCTGAGGCGCGGCATCCTGGACGGGATGCCGATCCGCCCGCTCAGCCCCGAGGCCCTGACCCACGAGATCGTGGCCGCCGTCGACGCGGCCGGTCCCGGGCACGTGCGGGTGCTCGTCGACGGGGCCCCGCCGGCCCGGACGGAGGTGCTCGCGGACGCCCTCGTCGACCCGTTGCGCGTGCGCTCGCGCCCCGTGGTGCGGGTGTCGGCCTGGGATTTCCTGCGTCCCGCCTCGGTGCGCCTCGAGCGCGGGCGCACCGATCCGGACTCGTTCTACGACGACTGGCTCGACGCGGGCGCGCTGGTCCGTGAGGTGCTCGCGCCGATGGGTCCCGGCGGGAGCGGCCAGGTCCTGCCCCGGCTCTGGGACGTCGACGTCGACCGGGCCGCCCGCGCGGAGCGGGTGGCGCTGCCGCCGTCGGGCGTCGTGGTCGTCGACGGGCCCCTGCTCCTCGGGCGCGGCCTGCCGGCCGAGGTGGCGGTGCACCTCGCGCTCTCGGCCACCGTGCTCGAGCGCCGCACCCCCGCCGACGAGGCCTGGACCCTGCCCGCCTACGCCCGCTACGACGACGAGGTCGACCCCCTCGCCGTCGCCGACCTCGTCGTCCGCGCCGACCACCCCGACCGGCCGGCGCTGCAAAGCTGACACCAGAGACACCCTCCGCGAGTGCAAGCCCTGCGTCCTCGCTTGCACTCAGCGCCAGAAAATCCGCTTCGATCACCCGGTCTGCGTCGCCTCGCGGAAGCGCGCCCAAATCTCGGGACGGAGCCGCCCGCGGTCGGGGACGTCGATCCCGGCGGCACGGGCCCAGGCGCGGACCTCGGCGGTCGAGGCCTCGGGTGCCGTGGTCGCGACCAGCTCCGTGGTGGCGCCCGGCAGCCGGGCGCCGATGGCGTGCTCGTCATGCGCCCACGCGAGGGCAGCGGCGAGGTAGCGGAAGGTCCACTCCTCGGCCAGCGGCCTCGTCTCGGCGAAGACTATCGGGACGTCCGGCCAGCGGACCTGCAGCTCGGCCAGCGAGTCCGCCACCTGGGCCGGGCGCACATGGCGTTGGGCGAACACCTGGGACCAGCGGTCCTCGACCACCACTGCCGCCCGGGGGAGCGCGGAGAGCTCGCCCAACGCGAAGCGCAGGCGCCCGTTCGCGACGCTCGAGATCAGATCGGGCAGCGACTTGCGCTCGACCGACGCCGCCAGCGACTCCCCGAGGACGACGCCGTAGTCGCCGGCCGGGAGGGCGCGCCGGACGGTGCGCGCCTGCTGGGACGCGAACCGGTAGGGGTAGCGCTCGTGGGCGTCGACGACGATCTCGATCTCATCGGTCCCCGTCCCGTCGAGAGCGGCCGGCCGGGCGGTCGGCGTCCGGACCTGCGGACGGGCCTGCTTGCGGGTCCGGGGCGACTGCCAGAAGACCATGTCCCGCCCGCGCCCGCGGGTGTAGACGATCTGGGAGCGGTTCTCCCGGGCACGGTCGAGCACGACGTCGATCGCCGCGCCGCGTCGGGCGCACGACCGCAGCGCGACGCGCTCGACGATCTCGACGGCGTCGCCGGCGGGCCATTCCTCGAGATCGGCGGGGTGGCAGTACAGCGCCTTGGTGCGCGGCCAGGTGTCCGATGTGCGGAACAGCAGACCGTCGCCCAGCGGAATCCAGACGAGGAAACCCAGCGACGATCCCGGATCGGGATTTCGGGCGATGACGAGGTCCGCCACGGCCGCGACCCTAGCCGGGCCGGGCTCCGCCACCGTGACGAGCACCCGGGTCCAGCGCCCTCGGGGTCGGGAGTCGCCCGCACGCGCTGATGTCAGGCGCTGGCCCGCTCGTGCCGCGCCCGCAGCGCGAACCCGGGGTAGCCGGCGGCCGCCTCGGCGTCGCACATCTCGCGGTAGCGCGCGAAGCCGCCGGCGTAGGGCAGGAACACCCGGGGCTTGCCCGGCACGTTCGCGCCGAGGTACCAGGAGCTCGCCGCCTGCGGCAGCAGCGTCGCGTCGGCCGCCTCGCGCACGTGCTCCGCCCAGCGGGCCTGCGCCTCGGGCGTCGGCTCGGCCTCGAGGTCGTGGTCGCGCAGGTGCCCGAGGAGGTCCGCGATCCAGTCGACGTGCTGCTCGATCGACGTCGGCATGTTGGTGAGCACCGACGGACTGCCCGGCCCGGTGATCGTGAAGAGGTCCGGGAAGCCCGCGACGCCGAGCCCGAGGTAGGTGGTGGCGCCCTCGGCCCACGCGTCGGCGAGCGACTGCCCTCCCGTGCCCCGGATCCCGAGCCGCAGCAGCGGCCCCGAGAGGGCGTCGAAGCCCGTGGCGAACACCAGGACGTCGAGGGGGTGCTCCGCGCCCGACGTGAGCCGCACCCCGTCCGGGGTGATCGCCGCGATCGGGTCGGCGCGGACGTCGACCAGGGACACGTTCGCCCGGTTGTAGGTCTCGAAGTAGCCCGTGTCGATCGGCGGGCGCTTGGTGGCGAACGGGTGGTCGCGCGGTGTCAGCGCCTCAGCGGTGACGGCGTCGTCCACCGTCTCGTGGATCTTCACACGGAGGAAGTCGGAGGTCTCTTCGTTGACGGCGGGGTCGGTGAGCACGTCGCGCACGGCCGCCCGGAAGCGCAGGCCGCCCCGCTCCCAGGCCCGCTCGAGGAGGGCCCGCCGCTCGTCGTCGGGCAGGGCGAGGGTGTCGACGTCGCTGACGACGAAGGGGTGCCCGTTGGTGGAGGCCTGCTGGAGCTCGCGGATGGCGGCGTAGTCGGCCTTGTAGCCCGCGGCCTCCTCCGGCGCGAGCGCGGCGTTGCGGGCGGGGATCGAGAAGTTCGCGGTGCGCTGGAAGACGGTGAGGTGCCCGGCCGACTCGGCGAGCACCGGGATGGCCTGGATGCCGGTGGACCCGGTGCCGACCACCCCGACCCGTCGGCCGGCGACGTCCACGCCCTCGTGCGGCCACTGTCCCGTGTGGTGCCACTCGCCGGCGAAGGACTCGAGGCCCGGGATGTCGGGCACGTTCGCCGACGACAGGCAGCCGACGGCGGTGACCAGCCAGCGGCACGTCCAGCGTCCGCCGTCCTCGGTGTCGATCACCCAGCGGTCGCCGTCGTGGGCGGCCGACACGACCGTCGTCGAGAACGAGATGTCGCGCCGCAGGTCGAAGCGGTCGGCCACGTGCTCGAGGTAGGACAGGATCTCCGCCTGGCCGGGGTAGCGCTCGCTCCAGTCCCACTCCTGCTCGAGCTCGGAGGAGAAGGCGTAGCAGTAGTAGTAGCTCTCGGAGTCGCACCGGGCGCCCGGGTACCGGTTCCAGTACCAGGTGCCGCCGACGCCCTCGGCGGCCTCGAGCCCGTGGACCGAGAGGCCGCGCTCGCGCAGGCGGTGGATCGTGTAGAGCCCGGCGAAGCCGGCCCCGATGACGACGACGTCGGGATCGTTGGCCACGCTCACGAGTGTCGGTCGCCACGCCGCGCGGGACAACCGTCAGCGCAGCGAGCAGCCCGGGTTCAGCGTGCCCTCCGGGTCCAGCGCGGCCCGCACGCGCCGCAGGACGTCCAGCGCGCCCGGGTCGCCGAGCGCGGCGAGGTGGTGGGCCTTCGCGCGCCCGACCCCGTGCTCGCCCGACACCGCGCCGCCCAGCGCGATCCCGGCGGCGAACACCCCGTGCAGCGTCACCGCCAGCTGCTCCGCATCGGGCTGGAACACCGCGAGGTGCACGTTCCCGTCCCCGGCGTGGCCGCAGCCCAGCACCCGCGAGCCGTGGGCGTCCCCGACGGCGCGGGCCCGCCCGAGGAACGCCGCCATCGCCGACCGGGGCACGACGAGGTCGACGATCTCGTCGGCGCCCGCCGCCTTGACCGCCCAGAACGCCTTCTCCCGCGCCTCGACCAGCCGCCGCGCCGACCCCGCGGGCAGGTCGAAGACCTCCGCGGCGCCGAGCGCGGACAGGGTGTCGGCGAGCTCCTCGGCGTCCTCGTCGACCCGTTCCACGCGGCGCCCGGCGAGCTCGACGAGCAGGTGGTCGGCGTCCACGAGGTCCTCGGGCAGGCCGAGGGTCAGGTCGGCGGCGGCGCAGACCGCGCGCATGGTCGGGCCGTCGAGGTACTCGCACACCGTCGGCGCGAGTCCCGCGCCGACGATGCGCCCGACCGCGGCGGTGACGGCGTCGGCGGACCGGAAGGGTGCCAGCACCGTGCGCCGGGCGGGCAGGTGCGGGTGCAGGCGCACGATCACCTCGGTGACCAGCGCGAGCGTGCCCTCCGAGCCGATGAGCAGCTGGGTGAGGTCGTACCCCGAGGAGATCTTCGCGAGCCGCCCGCCGGTGCGCACCACCGTCCCGTCGGCGAGCACCGCCTCGAGCCCCAGCACGTGCGCGCGGGTGACCCCGTAGCGCACCGCGCGCATGCCGCCGGCGTTGGTGGCGACGGTGCCGCCGAGCGACGCCGACTGCTCGCCGGGGTGCACGGGGTAGGTCAGCCCGTGCTCGCCCGCGGCGGCGTCGAGGACGTCGAGCGCCACCCCCGGCTGCACCACGGCGACGGCGTCGACGGGGTCGATCTCGAGGATCCGGTCCATGCGGCTGAACGACAGGAGCACCGCGCCGTCGTCGGGGGTCGCGGCGCCCGAGAGGCCGGTGCCCGCCCCCCGCGCGGTGACGGACACGCCGGCGGCCCGCGCGGCGCGGACGACGGCGACGACCTCGTCGCGGTCCGCGGGCCACACGACGTACGCGGGCTTGCCGGGCGGGACCCCGAGCGCCTCGTCGGCGCACAGGTCGGCCACCGACGGGTCGTCACCCGGGATCACGTGCTCGGCGCCGACGGCGTCGGCGAGCGCCTGGAACATCCCCGTGTCCTAGCACGATCCGCTACGCTCCGAACCGGTTGCGAAATGCAATCGGAACGAGGAGGCGTCGCATGGGCCGCTTGATGTACTCGATGATGACGACGCTCGACGGCTACACCGCGGACGCCGACGGCGACTTCGGCTGGGGCATCGAGCAGGACATGGAGCTGCACCGCTACTTCGAGGAGCTGATGCGCCCCGTCCGCACCTTCCTCTACGGCCGCCGGATGTACGAGACCATGGTCTTCTGGGAGACCGCCCACGAGCTGCCCGACGAGCCGCCCGAGATGGCCGAGTTCGCCCGGACCTGGCAGGCGACCGACAAGATCGTGTTCTCGAAGACGCTGGACACCGTGTCCAGTGCCCGGACCACGATCGCCCGCGAGCTCGATCCCGACGCGATCCGGGCGCTCAAGGAGGCCGGCGACCTCACCGTCGACGGCCCGGGCCTCGCCGCGGCGGCGCTCGCGGCCGGGGTGGTCGACGAGATCAGGCCGATCGTCCTGCCCGTCGTGGTCGGGGGCGGGACGCGCTTCCTCCCCGACCGCGTCCGTCTCGACCTCGAGCTCGTCGAGGAACGGCGCTTCGCCAGCGGGGCGGTCCACCTGCGCTACCGGACTCGTTAACGTCTCGGGCCATGGTGGTCCGCGACGCCCCGGTCGTCTCGCACGTCGAGCACTCCGAGCACGCCCGGCGGCCGCGGCGCGTCGAGGTGGTCGAGGTGCTCGACGTGACCCCGCGGATGCGCCGCGTGCGCCTCGCCGGCGACCTGCACGACCTGCCGGTCACCGGGCCGACCGACCACGCCAAGCTCTTCTTCCCGCCGGCGCCGGGGGAGGAGCCGCCGGAGCCGCGGCTGACCGCGCGCGGGCTGGCCGCCCCGCCGGCGGGGACGTCCCGGCCCTACCGGGAGTACACGCTGCGCCGTCACGACCCCGCCGCGGGCACCGTCGACGTCGACCTGGTGCGCCACGGCGGCGGGCTCGCCGGGACGTGGGCCGAGGACCCGCGCGGGGCCCTGTGGCTCTACGGGCCCCGCTCGAGCGCGTCGGTCGCGGCGCGGGACTGGTACCTGCTCGGGGGTGACGAGACGGCCCTGCCCGCGCTCGCCCGCTGGCTCGACCAGCTGCCCCCGGTGCCGGTCACCGTCGCGGTCGAGGTCGCCGACGCCGCCGAGGAGGCCTACCTCGCCGACGTCCCGTCGCACGTCACCGTGCACTGGCGCCACCGCGACGGGGCCCCGGCGGGCACCACGGGCCTGCTCGACGACGTCGTCGCGGGTTTCACGCCGCCGCCGGGCGAGGGCTTCGCGTGGATGGGGGCCGAGGCGGGCGAGCTGCGCCCGGTCCGGCGGCGCCTGCGGGCGATCCTGCCGAGCGCCGCGGTCGACCTCGACGGCTACTGGCGCCGCGGCGTGGCGGGTACGGGGCTGGGCTGACCGGCCCACGTGAGTGATGTTCACGGCGATAGCCGGGAACATCACTCACGTACGCGACCGATCCAGAGCAGGCCCAGGATCGGCAGGATCACGGGGACGAAGCCGTAGCCGACGCCGAAGTCCGACCAGACGGTCGGGTCGGGGAAGTCCTCGGGCCGCAGCAGGGACAGCGTGCCGATCCCGAGGACGCCGACGAGCTCCACCACGACCGCGACGAGCGCCACGCGCCGGGCCCCGCGGCCGAGGGCCACGGCCGCGACGAGGTAGACGGCCGCTGCGAACGCCGAGAGCAGGTAGGCCTCCGGCGCGCGCTCGAACTGCACCGCGATCTGGTAGATCGCCCGGGCGCCCGCGGAGATCGCGAACACCACGTAGACCACGAGCAGCACCCGGCCGGGGCCGGCCGACAGCGAGCGGGTCTCAGGCACCGGTCACCGTCCAGACCTGGCCCGTGCGCAGCGACAGCACCGCGAGCGTCACGCCCGCGACCGCGAGCACCACCGAGCCGTAGCGGGTGCGCTCGCCGTGGGCCAGCGCCGCGCCGATGGGCAGCACGACCAAGGTCGCGATCAGGTAGCCGACGATCTCGACGACGGCGCCCGCCGACCGCCCGCCCAGCACGACGAGCCCGACCACGAGCACGAGCGCCTGCACGAGTGCGACGGCCTCGAGCGCCAGCAGACCGATGCGGTGCGCCCTGGTCGGGGCCTGGCCGACGGCCGCGGACACCGCGCACCACAGCGCCCACGCCAGCGCGAGGGCGAGCACCGCGAAGGTGAGGCCGACGATCACGCGCGGCAGCCTACGAGCCGGTCATCCGGTGCTCAGCCCGTGACCCCGACCTCGGCGAGGAACGCGGCCATCGCGTCGACGCTGCGGAACCGCTCGATGTCGAAGTCGTCGAGCGGCAACCGGCACCCGAAGGTGTCCTCGATCCCGACGATCAGCGTCACCAGCGCCAGCGAGTCGATCAGGCCGTCGGCGACGAGATCGGTGTCGGACGAGGGCACCTCGACGCCGAGCCGGTCACGCACCAGGTCGATCAGCTGGTCGTGCACCGCTCCGGTGCTGGCGTCCGGCATGGTCAGCGTCCTCCTGTCGCCGCGCCCGCGGGGGTGAAGCGCTCCCGCAGCGCCGGGCGGTCGATCTTCCCGTTCACGTTGTGGGGCAGGTCGTCGAGCTCGGCCCACCGCGCGGGCACCATGTAGCGCGGCACGAGCTCCGCGACGGCGCTGCGCAGCTCGGTGGGCGGGAGCTCGTGGCCCTCCGCCACCGAGTAGGCGCAGCAGATCGTCGTGCCCTCGAAGCCGCCGGTGTCGACGCCGACCACGGCGCACTCCCGGATCCCGGCGACGGTGGCCAGCGCGGCCTCGATCTCCCCGAGCTCGATGCGGTACCCGCGGCTCTTGATCTGCGAGTCGGCGCGCCCGAGGAAGTGCACGACGCCGTCGACGTCGGCGCGTGCCAGGTCGCCGGTGCGGTAGAGCCGCTCGCCCGCGACGGGGTCGGCGCGGAACGCGGCCGCCGTCTTCTCCGGGTCACGCCAGTACCCGGGCGAGAGCCCGGCGCCGCCGATCCAGAGCTCGCCCGTCTCGCCGGCGGGCACCGGGGCCATGGCCTCGTCGAGGACGTGCAGCTCCTCGCCCTCGCACGCCCGCCCGATCGGCACCGGCAGGGTCTCGTCGGCGGGGACCTCGGGCACGTCGAAGAAGCTCGACGCGATCGTGGCCTCGGTGGGGCCGTAGAGGTTGGTGAACCGGACGTGGGGCAGCCGGCGCATCCACTGCGCGAGCACCGGCGTCGGCAGCACCTCGCCGCACCACAGGAGCCGCTCGAGGGCCGGGAAGTCGTCCTGGGCGACCGCGTCGAAGCGCGCGAGGTAGGTCAGCACGCTCGGCACCGAGAACCACTGGGTGAGCGCGCGGTCGCGGATGAACGACGCCGTGCCGCGCGGGTCGATGCCCAGTGACGCCGGGACGAGGTGCAGCTCGGCGCCCGCGGCGAGCGTGGCGTAGATGTCGAACGTCGACAGGTCGAAGTGCAGGGGCGGGTGCCCGGAGATCCGGTCGCCGGGCTTCGCGCCGAAATGGCGCAGCGCCCAGTCCACGAACGCGAGCACGGTGTCGTGGGTGATCATCACGCCCTTGGGCGCGCCGGTGGAGCCGGACGTGAAGAGCAGGTGGGCGAGGTCGGCGGGCGCCGCTCCGGGCGCGTCCGCGGGCGCCGCGAGCAGGTCGGCGCGGGTGAAGGCGGCCGGGGCGTCGTCGATCGCGCCGACCACCGGGAGCGGGCCGGGCAGCTCGGCGAGCACCTCGTCGAGCAGGGCCCGGGACCCGGCGTCGACCAGCACCACCTCGGGCTCCGCGGCGCCGATGATGCGCGCGACTCGCGAGGCCGGCCCGGCCGGGTCGACCGGCACGTAGGCGCCGCCTGCGCGCAGGGTCCCGATCAGCGCCGCGACCGTCCACGGCGCCTTCTCCGCGAGCACGCACACCCGCGCGCCCGGCGTCAGGCCGTGCGCGAGCAGCACGTGGGCGACCCGGTTCACCGCGGCGTCGAGCTCGGCGTAGGTCAGGGTCTCGTCCACGCCCACGAGCGCGGGCCGGTCGGCGTGCCGGTCGGCGGACGCGGCGAGCAGGTCCTGCAGGTGGCGGGTCATGCGCGGGCCGCCGCTCCGGCGCGGGCGAACACCTCGCCTGCGTGGCCGAGGTCCTCGGCCGCCGGCGGGATGTCGAGCACGAACACCTCGGTGCCCCACTCGACGTAGCGCGCGACCTCGGCGGCGACGCGGTCGTGCGAGCCCACGAGGTAGGGGCAGAACGACTGGTAGTTCTCGAACGGGCCGAGCCAGTAGGGCTCCGGCTCGGCGCCGAGGTCGGCCTGCGGCGCCGGGGCCGTGTCTCGTGCCGGATTCCGCGCGGCGGCCAGCTGGTGGTGCCAGTGCGAGTCCGAGACGCGCATGGCCATGGCGTGGGCGACCTGGCCGGCACGGTCGACCGGGAAGCGCTCGTGGGCCACGCGCCAGGCCTCGTCGGCGTCGTCGCGGGCGATGATGCCCATCCGGACGCCGCCGCCGGTGGGCGCGTCGGCGTCGGTGACCGAGCCCGCGCCGAGCGGCTCGGGGTAGCGGATCGGCGTCGCGCCGATCGCCTCGGCCGCGGCCCGGCCGGCGGGGGACGATCCGGAGATCAGCACCTCGGGCATGAGCTCGGGCGGCAGCGCCGGGGCCAGGCGCAGGTTGTGCACCTGGTGCCACCGCCCGTCGACCGTCACCGTCTCCCCGCGCAGCAGGGCCGTGAGGATCTGGGTGTACTCGACGGTCCGGGCGTAGCGGTCGTCGTGCTCGGTCTGGTCGCCGAGCGCGACGAGGTCGTTCTTGAACCCGCCCGCGAGCATGTTCAGGTGCACGGAGCGGCCGTGCAGGTACGCCAGCGAGGACACCATCGACGCCGCGGTGTACGGGTGCATGTACACCGGCTGGACCGCGACGAGCGGGGCGAGCCGCTGCGTCGCCGCGATCGCCGTCTGCGACACCAGCCACGGGTCGGCGATGCCGTTGTCGGTGTAGACGAGCATCCCCGCGCAGCCGGCCTCCTCGCTCCAGCGCGCGGTGGCGGCCACCGCGTCGAGGTAGTCGGCCGCCGGCACGTCCTTGGACTGCGGGCACGTCGAGTAGACCGTGAGTCCGGTCGGGGTCATGCGGCTTCCCTCCCACGCCAGAGCAGGTGGTGGCCCATCCACCACTCGCCGTCGAGCCGGGTCAGCAGCGTGTCGTCGGCGTCGAGCGCCGCGAGCACGCCGGTGTCGTCGGAGTCCACCAGGGCCCAGGCGCTCGGCCGGACCACGCAGCGGCGCCGGCGCACCGCGTCGGCGAGCGACGGCTCGAGCCGTCCCGCCACCGCCGCCGCGCCGCGCGCGTCGGCCTCGGCGATGAGGTGGTCGAGCACCGGGCCCGGGTCGGGACCGGTGGCCGCGAGCTGCTGGACCTGGGCGATCCCGCCCGTGGGCACGAACGCCACGTACCAGCCGAGCACCCGGCCGTTGCGGCCGCGCACCAGGCGGCGCAGCACCTCGCCGCGGACCGGGGCGACCGCGTCGAGCTCGGTGAACAGCCCCGCCAGGTACCGCTCGTCGTAGTCCGGGTGCAGCCGCCAGTGCCGCGGCGCCGAGGTCGTCTGCTCGAGCAGGGCCTCGACGGTCAGGGGCTCGGCGGTGACGTCCGGGTCCGGCGCCGGGGCCGGGCGGGCGCCGATGCGGGGGACCCGCCGCGCGAGCGCGTCCAGCCCACCGCCGACGCTGCGCAGCGGACCGGGGACGGGGCGCCCGCGCTCGCCGAGCAGCGACGCGACCGTCGAGGTCGGGCGCAGCACGCGGTACCAGCCGAACGACGGCGCCGTGCGGACCCGGCCGCGCAGCGTGCGCCAGATCTGGCGCATGTAGTCGGTGGCCCCGTCGGTGATCGTGAGGTCCTGCGGGCCCTGCATGTACGTACGGGTCAGCAGCGCCCCGATGCCGGGGTTCGACGGCTCGGCGACGAGGTGACCGGAGCAGCCCACGCGCAGCGCCCGGCCGTCGAGCCGCACCCGGCGCGGGTACGAGCCGAGGAAGCCGATGATCGCGCCGTCGCCCCCTTCGGCGACCAGCGGCGGGATGTCCGGGTCGGTCCACACGGCGTCCAGGCAGAGACGCTCGAGGTAGCCGGCGAGCGGCGCAGGCGGTGTGGCCCCGCCCGATCGGGCGACGCGCTCGTAGAGCGAGGCGACGGCGGGCAGGTCCTCGCGCGTCAGGGGTCGGATCGCGCTCATGCGGTGCTGTGTGTCCCCTCGACGACGTACCCCTCGATGTAGAGGCGGTCGAGCGCGATGCCGGCGAAGGTGTCGAGCGCCGTGCACGGATCCATGATCAGCGGCTGACCCTTGACGTTGAACGACGTGTTGACGACGACGCCGGCCCCGGTGCGGGCCCTGACCTCGCGCAGCAGCCGGGCGAAGCCGGGGGCGAGGTCGTCGCGCACGGTCTGGATCCGCGCCGAGTCGTCGGCGTGCACGATGCCCTCGACCACGGTGCGCGCCTCGGGCCGGACCTGCGCGGTGCAGAGCATGTAGCGGTCGGGCTCGAAGCCGCGGGTGACGAAGAGGCGGTCGACGTCCTCGTCGAGCACCGCGGGGGCGAACGGGCGGAACGCCTCGCGGAACTTCACCGCCCCGTTGATCCGCTCCTTGATCCGGTCGCCGTCGGGGCGGGCGAGGATCGAGCGGTTCCCCAGCGCCCGGGGCCCGAACTCCATGCGCCCGTCGAACCAGGCGACGATCCGGTCGGCCGCGATGTCCGCGGCGGCCCCGGCGAAGTACTCCGCGGTCACGCCGACGTGGGTCCACCGCAGGTCGGGGCGGGCCTCGAGGGCCGCGCGCACCTCGTCGGGGTCGTAGCGCGGGCCCAGGTAGGGGTCGAACGCGCCGGTGACCGGGGCGAGCCCGCCGCCCTCGCCGCGGGCGACGTGCCAGGCGGCGCCCAGCGCGGTGCCGTCGTCGCCGGAGGCGGGCTGGACGAACATCGCGTCCACACCGGGCAGGGCGGCGATCGACTGGTTGGACTTGCAGTTGAGGAAGGTCCCGCCGGCGAGGCACAGCTTCCGCTCGCCGGTGCGCTCGAGCCACACGGAGGTGAGCTCGACGAGCAGGGTCGTCAGGCGCTCCTGCAGGGCGGCGGCGAAGTCGGCCTCGTCGCGGTGGATGTCGCCGTCCGGCGTCCGCGGGGTGAACGAGGCCTCGGCCAGGAACGCGCGGGCGTGCGGGTAGCCCTGCTCGGCGTCGGCGAGGCCGTTCGTCGGCCAGTCGATGGTGACCGTGCCGCGGTCGGCGTCGACGCGGGCGAGCTTCTCGAACACCGGCCGGAAGCGTTCGGGGTCGCCGTACGGGGCGAGCCCCATGACCTTGTACTCGTCGTTGTTGAACTGGAAGCCGAGGAACCGGGTGGCGATCGAGTAGAGGATGCCCAGCGAGGACGCGATCGGCGTGGTGTGCAGCCGCTCGAGCGTCCCGTCGACGGCCCGGAACACCGAGAGCGACTCGGTCTCGCCCATGCCGTCGCTGACGATGCACAGCGCGCGGTCGAACCCGCTCGGTACCAGGGCGGACTCGGCGTGCGCCTCGTGGTGGCGCACGGGGCGGAAGCGCTCGGTCACGCGGGTCCAGCCCAGGCCGGTGAGCCCGTCGATCACGGTGGCGCTCGAGTACACCTCGTCGAACGGCGCGCCGGTGATCTCGAAGGCGCGGCGGTGGCGGTCGTAGTCGAAGCCGTGGGCGATCAGGTCGACGTCGTCCGGCGTGACCCCGGCCTCGCGCAGGCACCACGCGATCGCCTGCTCGGGCAGGCGCCCCGTGCCCTTCTCGCCGGTGAACCGCTCCTCGGACGCGGCGGCGACCAGACGGCCGTCGACGACGAGCGCCGCGGCGCTGTCGAGGCCCTGGACGATCCGCTCGTCGAGCGGCGAGAGGTCGGGGTGGGTGCGGCGCAGGTGCTCCTGCGCGCGCGGCAGGCCGGAGAGACCCAGGACGATCACGGAGCTTCCCCTCGGTCTTGCGAACACGACGTTGTGAGCGTTTCCACTATCGCGTGGGGGTCGGACTCTGTGCGTCCGGGGGGTGGCCCGTGGAACGGCCAGGGGCTGCGCCGGGTGACCGGACGGGACGGACCGGACGTTCCGGGCGACAGATCACACGCTCGGACCAACGGTCTGCGCACGGAATCCACGGTGCCCGGGCGCCGGTCGGACGGGCGTGAGGCGGGGCCCGAGGGTGGGGCGTGACGGGGGCGCGGGACGGGCACACTCCCGGCCATGGCTCCCCGCGACGATCTCGCAGCGTCCCTGCGCTCGATGGACGGCGCCAGCTACGGCCGCTACAAGTCGCTGTCGGGGCGGTGGGACGTCGCCGGCCTGGACCTCGAGGTCCTGCGCGTCCAGGCCGACCCGTTCGCGCCGCCGAGCCGGGTGCGGCTGACCGTCCACGACGCCGGCCTGCCCGCGGACCTGTGGTCGACCGCCGACCGTCGACGCGCCCTCGCGTCGTTCCTGCTCCGTGGCCTGCGCCGCTCGCTGCGCGGTACGCCGGTGAACGTCGACGCGGGCGGCCCCGAGGTCCTCGAGCGCAGCGCGGGCACGGTCCGTGACGACGGGACCGTGGTCCTCGAGGTCGGCGTCCCGTTCCCCGGGCCGAAGCGCCGGATCCTCGGGCGCGAGGCGGCGACCCTGCTGGGGGAGACGCTCCCGACCGCGGTGCGCGAGGCGGTCCACTCGGCCGACCACGCGGCGGCGCGGGCGTTCGTCGAGACCGTCGAGGACGCCGTGGCGCTGCGGGCGGCGCTCGCCGGGCGCGGGCTCGTCGGGTTCGTGGCGGACGGGGCCGTGCTGCCGCGGCGCAGCGGCGTCGACGACCGGCCCCTCGACGGCGCGACGCCGTTCGGCGGGCCGTCCTCGTTGCGGGTGACGCTCACGGCACCGAACGCCGGGGAGGTGAGCGGCCTCGGGGTGCCCGAGGGCGTCACGCTGATCGTCGGCGGCGGCTACCACGGCAAGTCGACGCTGCTGCGCGCGCTGGAGGCCGGCGTCTACGACCACGTTCCGGGCGACGGCCGCGAGCAGGTGGTCACCCGGCCGGACGCGGTGAAGCTGCGCGCCGAGGACGGGCGCGCGGTGACCCACGACGACGTGTCCGCGTTCGTCGCGCACCTGCCCTCCGGCGAGCCGACCGACGACTTCTCCACCACGAACGCCTCCGGCTCGACGAGCCAGGCCGCGTCGACCGTCGAGGCGGTGGAGGCGGGCGCCGACGTGCTGCTGATCGACGAGGACACGTCGGCGACCAACATGATGATCCGCGACGCGCGGATGCAGCAGCTGATCGCGACCGAGCCGCTGGTGCCGTTCGTCGAGCGCGTCCGCCCCCTGCACGCCGAGCACGGGGTGTCGACGGTGCTGGTGATGGGCGGGTCCGGCGACTACCTCGGCGTCGCCGACACCGTGATCATGATGGACGCCTACCGCGCGTCGGACGTCACCGCGCAGGCCCACGAGATCGCCGCGTCCGGGCCGTCGCGCACCGTGGAGCACACCGGCTTCCCGGCGGTGACGCCGCGCGTCGTCGACCCGGCCTCGCTGGACCCGACGGCGAAGGGCAAGCGGCGGGTCACCGCGCGGGGGCGCGACCGGCTGAGCTTCGGCGAGGACGACATCGACCTCTCGGCGGTGGAGCAGATCGCCGACCGCTCGCAGGTCGCCGGCATCGGGCGCGCGCTCGCGCTGCTCGGCGACGGCGTGCTCGACGGGACGATCACGCTCGCCGAGGGCCTGGATCTGCTCGACGCCGAGCTCGACCGCCGCGGCACCGAGGCGCTGCTCGACGGCCGGTCCGAGGACGTCGCCCGCCCCCGCCGCCACGAGGTCGCGGCCGCCCTCAACCGCCTGCGTTCGATGCGCCTCCGGCGCACGTGAGTGATCTGGGTCGTCCCGACGACCCAGATCACTCACGTGGCCGCAGGCCCTCAGGGGACGATCTGGACCCGGTCGTAGACGTTCAGCCCGTTGAAGAAGGCCTGGGCGTCGGGGTCGGCCATGCGCACGCAGCCCGCGGACTGGCGGGCGGGGTCGCCGCCGTGGAACGCGCGGCCGTTGTTGTCGAAGAACACCGACCACGGCATGCGCGCGTTGTTGTACTCCTTGGAGAGGTGGACCTCCTCCTTGCGCTGCACGGCGAACATGCCGACCGGGGTCTCGCTGCCCGGGGCGCCGTGGTTCATCCGCACGGGGCCGCGCAGGATCGTCCCCTTGCCGTCGGAGAGCCACGCCTCGTTGGTGGACAGGCGCGCGCAGGCCTTGACGTTGTCCTCGCACGGCATGGCCGCGACCGGCACCGCCATCGCGACCGCCCCGACACCGCCGATGCCCGCGAGGGCGGTCAGTCCGAGTCCCAGGGCCGCGGCGCGTCTGCCGACCCGACGTCCGACCCGACGAGCGCCCTCACGCGCCTCGGTCCGGACGTCCATCCACGTGTGCCGACCCACCCTGCTCCTCTCGACGGGGCACCGCTGCGCGGCGCCTCCCTCTCAACGGCACCGGGGTCGACACGGACGAGTGGTCTGTCCGGGTGGTCCCTCGCGGTGACCGTCCGGTCGCTCTCCGTGCTGATCTCGGCTGCCGGGCGGAAACTCTCTCATCCGCGACGGCCTCCGCGGGGACCCCCCGCCCCGCGTGTGGCGCTTGCCCGGTGTGCCCCTGAGCAGGAAAGTGACGCCGTGGCCGCAACGGGATCCCGTGGGCGCGGGGCCGACAGCACGGGCGAGGAGCGCGACGGCGTCGCGCTCACGAACCTCGACCAGGAGCTGTTCGCCGGGGCGGGCGTGACCAAGCGCGAGCTCGTCGACTACCTCGACGTCATGGCGCCGCGGCTGCTGCCCGCGCTCGCAGGCCGGCCGCTGTCCGTGGTGCGGGCGCTGCGCGGGCAGAAGCCCTTCATGCAGAAGAACGTCCCCAAGTACGCGCCGGACTTCGTGCGCACGGTGTCGTTCTGGGCCGAGTCGTCGCACCGCGAGGTGGCCTACGCCCTGTGCGACGACCGTCCGACGCTGCTGTGGTTCGCCAACCAGCGGGCCATCGAGTACCACCCGACGCTCACCCGCGCCGACGCGATGGGCACGCCCGAGCACCTCGTCCTCGACCTCGACCCGCCCGAGGACGCCGGGTTCGACGCGGTCGTGGCCGCCGCGCACCTCGTGCGCCGTGCGCTCGACGACGTGGGGCTCGCCGGCGTCGTGAAGACCACCGGGTCGAAGGGCGTGCACATCCTCGTGCCGCTGGCGCCCGGGCCGACCCACGAGGACGTCGCGGGCGCCACCCGCGCGCTCGCGGTGCACACCGAGCGCCTCGACCCGACGGTCGCGACGACGGCCTTCATCCGCGCCGACCGCGACGGCAAGGTGTTCGTCGACCCCACCCGCGCCGGCGGCTCGACGATCGCCGCGGTCTACAGCCCGCGCGTGCGCCCGGGCCTGCCGGTGTCGTTCCCGGTGACCTGGGACGAGCTCGACACCGTGGTGCCCTCGGAGATCACCGTCCGCACGGCCCCGGACCGCCCCGATCCCTGGTCCGACGTCATGTCCCGCCCGGCGCCCCAGGCGCTGCCGGAGGAGCTCGTCGCCGAGGGCCGCACCATCCCCGTCGCCCGCGTCCAGGCCATGCACGAGGGCAAGCGCCGCAAGCGCGCCGCGGAGAAGAACCCCGAGTAGTCGGTTCCGCTCGAGATCCAGGTCAGCGGCGGACCGTCGCTGACATTGAACGTCCGTAACGCCACGCACTCGCCACGCACTCGGTCGCGCCTCGCTCACTCAGCGTCAGTCGAGCACGCCGGCGACGACCGTCGCGTCGCGGTCGTCGTCGCGCGTCACGGTCACCGTGATCCCCGCCACCGCGAGCGCCTCGCGGGCCGCGCCGGCCTGGTGCTCGGCGCACTCGACGAGCAGGTGACCGCCCGGCCGCAGCCACGCCGGCGCCCCGAGAGCGAGCCGGCGCACCACGTCGATCCCGTCACCGCCGCCGTCGAGGGCGGCGCGGGGCTCGTGGTCGCGGGCCTCGGGGGGCATGTCCGCGAGCGCGTCGGTGGGCACGTACGGGGTGCTCGCGACGATCACGTCGACCCGCCCGGCGAGCGAGGCCGGCAGGGCGTCCAGGAGGTCACCGACGTGCACGCCCGCGGCCCCGGGCAGGTTCTCCCGCGCGCAGGCCACGGCTGCCGGGTCGACGTCGGTGGCGTGCAGCACGAGCGACGGCCGCGCCGCCAGCAGCGCCGCCCCGATCGCCCCGCTGCCGCAGCAGGCGTCGACGACGACCTCTCCGGGCAGCGCCAGCGCCTGCGCCACCAGGAACTCGCTGCGCCGCCGGGGCACGAACACCCCGGGCGCGACCCGCACGCGCAGCCCCGCGAACTCCGCCCACCCGAGCACCTGCTCCAGCGGCTCGCCGGCGACCCGCCGGGCCACCAGCGCCTCGACGTCCCCGGCGGACGACTCCAGCAACGCCGCCTCCTCCTCGGCGAACACGCACCCGGCGGCCCGCAGGCGGGTCACCACGGAGTCGGTCACAGACCCAGGATCCCGCGCGTCTCGGCGATCGTCGCCGGCCGGTGCCCGAGGTCGGCGAGCAGGGCGACGGCGTCGTCGACGAGCTCGGTGTTCGTCGGGGTCGACGACCCCGCGAAGTCCTCCAGGCCCACCCGCACGTGCCCGCCCTGGCGCACCGCGGTCTCGGCGAGCCCGCACGCGACGACGTCGCCGCCCAGCACCGCCACCGACCACGGCAGCCCCGACGGCTCGAGCATCTCGAGGTAGGCCTCCAGCGCGGTGGTGGTCGGCGGCAGCCCGAACTCCAGCGCGCCCCCGAAGTACAGCTTCACGATCGCGCCGGGCGGGACGCGCCCGTGGCGGTGCAGCGTGAGCGCCACCCGCAGGAAGCTCGGGTCGAAGACCGAGATCGACGGGCCGGTCCCGTGCGCCGCGCAGCGGGCGAACATGTGCTCGGTGTCGGCCAGGCTGTTCTGGTACGGCCCCGGCGCGGCGGCCTCGGCGACGACGCCGTCGCTGGTCAGGCCCAGGTTCACCGACCCGGGGTCCACCAACGAGAGCCCGCCCATCCCGCGGCGGGCGAGCTCCTCGTGGTGCGCCCAGCGCCGCTCGATCGGGATGCCCCGTGCCCCGGCGGCCATCGTCGCGTAGAGCAGCAGGTCGGGGTGCTGCGCGAGCACCGGCGTCCACGCCTCGACGTAGGGCTCGACCGGGTG
Source organism: Actinomycetospora sp. NBC_00405 (assembly GCF_036044095.1). Classification (NCBI taxonomy): domain Bacteria; kingdom Bacillati; phylum Actinomycetota; class Actinomycetes; order Pseudonocardiales; family Pseudonocardiaceae; genus Actinomycetospora; species Actinomycetospora sp. NBC_00405. The sequence continues at coordinate 2,493,654 of NZ_CP107938.1, read as the reverse complement.
CACGCCGTCGGCGACGAACATCGCCTCGTGGTGGTCGTGGGCGATGCTCGCCCCGCGGGCCACGCACGCGAGCATCTCGTCGGCGACCTCGGCGGGGGTCAGCGGCACGTGCGGGTTCACCGAGCGGGGCGTCGCCCCGTTGACGGCGACCTCGAGGATCACGGGAGACGTCACGCCGCTGAAGGATCGTCGCCCCGCGGCGCCGCGTCGAGCATCATGGCCGCCCGTGGACCACCCCCAGATCCGGGACGAGCTCAGCGCCGAGGAGCTGGGCCGCGTGCGCGCGCTCGCGACCTCCTCGCTGTGCGACGCCGACAAGACCCTCGCCCTGCCCGACCCCGCGATCCGGGCGATGGTGCCCGGCGTGCGGATGGCCGGGCCCGCCGTCACCGTCGTGGCCCCCGACGACCACCTGCCGGTGCTCCTCGCGGCGGGTGAGGCGGCGCCGGGCTCTGTGCTGGTCGTCGCCAACCCCCGCGGCGCGCGGGCGATCGCGGGCGAGCTCGTCACCGCCGAGGCGCGCCGCCGCGGCCTGGCCGGGATCGTCATCGACGGTTTCTGCCGCGACGTCGCCGGCCTGCGGACCCTCGGGTTGCCGGTGTTCGCCCGCGGGTCGACGCCGGCGTCGGGCACCGCGCGCGACCCGCGCGGGTTCGACGAGGGCACCGTCGCCCTCGGCGGGGTCGCCGTGCGGCCGGGCGACGTCGTGCTGGGTGACGACGACGGGCTCGCCGTCGCGACCCCCGACCAGCTGCGCGCCGCCCTGGCGGGCGCCGAGGAGATCGAGCGCGCCGAGGCCGCGGTGCTCGCCGGGCTCGGGCAGGGCCGCTCGCTCGCGGACCAGACCACGATCGCCGAGCACCGCGCCGCCCGCGCCGCCGGACGGGAGTCGAGCCTCGGGTTCACGGTATGAGCGGTATGAGCCGCATGACCCCGGTCCTCCTCGTCACCGGCGGCAGCCGCGGCATCGGCGCCGCGGTGGTCGCGCGGGCCGCCGCCGCCGGGTGGGCGGTGTGCCTGACCTACCGCGGGGACGCCGAGGCGGCGCACGAGGTGGTCGCCGCAGCCCGCGAGCACGGCGTCGACGCGCAGGCGGTCCGGGCCGACGTCGCGGTCGAGGGCGACGTCGAGGCCGCGTTCGCCGCCGCGGACGCGATGGGCCCGCTCGCCGGCGTCGTGGTCAACGCCGGGGTGGTGGCCCCGAAGGCACGGGTCGACGCGATGTCCGCCGAGCGCGTCACCGCGATGCTCGCGGTCAACGTCGTCGGCGCGCTGGTCACCTGCCGCGAGGCCGTGCGCCGGCTCTCCACCGCGCACGGCGGCCCGGGTGGGTCGATCGTGCTCGTGTCCTCCGTCGCCGCCCGGTTGGGCGCGCCGGGGGAGTACGTCGACTACGCCGCGTCGAAGGCCGCCGTCGACACCGTGGGCACGGGGCTCGCCAAGGAGGTCGCGGGTGAGGGCGTGCGGGTCAACGTCGTGCGGCCCGGGATCATCGACACGGAGATCCACGCGTCGGGCGGGCAGCCCGACCGCGTGGCCCGCCTCGGACCCTCGGCGCCGGTCGGTCGCGCCGGCACGGCCGACGAGGTCGCCGCCGCCGTGACCTGGCTGCTCTCCGACGAGGCGTCCTACTGCACGGGCAGCGTCCTCGACGTCACGGGCGGCCGGTAGGAACCGGACATGATCGGGGCGGTGGCGCGCGTCGTCGGGCCCGCGGAGCAGAATCGCGCGGGTGACGAGGAACGAGGCGTCACTCGACGTGCCGGGCCGGCGGCCCGCGCGTGGGGCCTGGCGCAGCTACGTGGCACTCGGGGACAGCTTCACCGAGGGCGTCGGCGACCCCGATCCCGTGACGGGCGTCGAGCGCGGCTGGGCCGACCGCGTGGCCGCCGCCCTGGCCCGCGGGCGGCCGGACGTCGAGTACGCCAACCTCGCGATCCGGGGGCTCCTGCTCGACCGTGTGGTCGCCACCCAGGTCCCGCAGGCGGTGCGCCTGGCTCCCGACCTCGTGAGCATCTGCGCCGCCGGCAACGACCTGCTGCGCCCGTCGGCCGACCCGGACGCCCTGGCCGAGCGGCTCGAGGGCGCCGTCGCGACGCTGCGCGCGACGGGTGCGGACGTCCTGGTGTTCACGGGCTTCAACACCCGCGAGAGCCCGCTGCTCAACCTCATCGCCCGGCGGCTCGCCGCGATGAACCAGCACATCCGCGACATCGCCGCGCGGCAGGACGCCTACCTCGTCGACCTGTGGGCGATGGCGCCGCTGGCCGACGCCCGGGCCCGCACCGACGACCGGCTGCACCTCAACGCGGCCGGCCACGCGAAGGTCGCCGCCCGGGTCTGCGAGGTCCTCGGCCTCCCGCCGGAGCAGGACTGGCGCGAGCCCTGGCCACCCGAGGCGCCCACCACCTGGACCGCGCGCCGCAGCGAGGACGCCCGCTGGGCCCGCGAGCACCTGTGGCCGTGGGTCCAGCGGCGCGCCCAGGGTCGCAGCACGGGCGACCACCGCCCACCGAAGCGCCCGCAGCTCGCCCGCCTCCCGTGAGCGTGCGGATCGTGACCGACGACCTCACCGGCCCCGAGATCGCCGCCCTGCTCGACGAGCACCTCGAGGAGATGCGCGCGGTGTCGCCGCCGGAGAGCAAGCACGCCCTCGACCTGGAGGGCCTGCGCGCCCCGGACGTGACGTTCTGGACGGTCTGGGACGACACGGACGACGGCGCGCTCCTGGGCTGCGGCGCCCTGCGCGAGCTCGACCCGTCCCACGGCGAGATCAAGTCGATGCGCACGGCGTCGGCGCACCGGGGTCGCGGGACCGCGACGCGGCTCGTCGAGCACGTCGTCGCCGAGGCCCGCCGCCGCGGGTACGCGCGGCTGAGCCTGGAGACCGGCGCGGAGGAGTACTTCGCCCCGGCCCGTCGCCTCTACGCGCGCCACGGGTTCGTGCCCTGCGCCCCGTTCGCCGACTACCCCGAGGACCACCACAGCGTGCACCTCACGCTGGTCCTCACATAGGACGCCGGGCCTCACGTGGTACGCGTCGCCTCCGCCACGATCCCGGCGATCTCGGTGTCGACGTAGCGGCGGGTCAGCGGGCCCATCAGCGTCGCGACGACCCCGAGCGGCCCGGTCTGCCGGATGCCGAGCGTCACCCGGCTCCGTCCCGGACCGGTCGGCTCGACCGCGTGCCACGCGACGCTCTGCAGGCCGGGGGCGGGCGAGGCCCAGGTGTAGGACCGGCCGGGCTCCAGCTCGGTGACCTCCCACGTCGCGGTGGGCAGCCGCGGCTGCTCGACCCGGACGCGCGAGCCGACGCGCAGCTCCCCGCCGTCGAGGACGCGGACGCGCGTCATCGTCGACGTCCACGCGGGCATGCGCTCCACGTCGGCGATCACCGCCCACACCGTCCCGGAGTCGGCGTCCACATCCCGGCTGACCGTGTACTCCACGGGTGGAGTCCTACCGCGCGGTCGCCGCCGACGGGAGGCCCGTTCGCGCTCAGCCGATCCGGGGATGCCGATCCAGGGATGCCGACCTGGGATGACGGCTCAGGCGTTCAGCACGACCGGCTCGTCGACGAGGCGCACCGACACCGGCGTCGCGGGCTCCCACCGTGGCGCGTCGCCCGGGCGCCACCGCCACCGTCGCGGCACCCGGTCCACCCCGAGGGCGAACACCGTGAGCGCGCCGTCCGGGGCGATCCGCAGGCGCAGGAAGCCCTTGTGGTCCTCGATGCTCTGCGCGGCGAAGAGCTCGTTGCGGTTGGCCCCCCGCGCCGCGAGGAGCAGGAACACCGACATCACCAGGCTCGCGGCGAGCCCGGCGGCGAGGACGAGGAGCACGGTCGCGAGGGGGTCGTCCAGGTGGGCGGCCAGGGCGGTCGCGCCGATCGCGACCGCCAGCTCGGGGACGGCGAGCGCGAGACCGAGCAGGACCCGGCGCACGGGCCCGGCGCGCTGCGGGACCACGAACGCGAACGCCCCGGCCGCGACGGCCACCCCCGCGACCACCGACACGGCGGGCACGCGCAGCACCCACGGCACGATCACGAGGGCCTGCACGAGCACCAGCAGCGGCAGGAGCAGCCCGTTGCGCATCGGCAGCCGCCACAGCACCCGGCGGGCCTCGGCCCGCGACACCGCCTCGGTGGGGAACGTGTGCGGGCCGCGGACGTAGCGGTGGGTGCCGGTCGCGCGCACCTTCCCGGGCTCGGCGAGGTCGGTGGTGACGTCGAGCGTGGGCGGGAGGAAGTGCGTCGGCGAGGTGTACGCCCCGCCATGGCCGGCGGTGACGAGCACCTGCTCCTCGCCGTCGTCCGGACCGGGTCCGGGCGCGCCGGGGCGGCGCAGCGCATACCGGGCGTAGTGGTGGGTGTCGCCGGTGAGCACGAGGCGCACCGGCAGGTCGCGGTCGCCGAGGACGTCGCGCAGGAAGAAGGCGAGGCGGTCCATCGCCTCGTCGTCGCCGTCCTGCGCCGCGTACCAGGCCGGCGCCGCCGTGATCAGGATGATCCGGTCGCCCGCCGGGATGCCGGCGACGACCTCCCGGAACCACAGCAGCTGCGTCGCGTCGACGTAGGTGTCGAGCTGGATGTCGACGGCGAGCACCCACCACCCGCGGGGGAGGGCCAGCGCGAAGTACGACCGGCGCTGCGCGGTGCGCCAGCCGGCGAGGTCGCGGCCCTGGCAGAAGACGCGCAGGAACGCCGTCAGGCCGTCGTACCAGTCGTGGTTGCCGGGGATCGCGTACGCGGTCGGGGCGTCGCGGGTGGGGTCGGGGACGAACTGCGCGTCGAGCGGGCCCTCCAGGCGCTCTTCGTAGGCGCGGACGCCGGCCACCGGGTAGACCTCGTCGCCGCCCATCAGCAGCACGTCACCGCGGGGGAGCTCCTCGCCGTCGACCGTGAGCGCCGGCGCCCCGAGCAGGGTCGCGACCGTGGCCATGGCGCGGAAGCCGTCACCGGTGTCGTTGAGGACATCGATCCAGAAGTCGTCGTCGGGGTCCGCCTCGTGGGTCGCGACGCCCTGCGCGAACGTCGTCCCGGACATCACGTCGCGCTTGTCGGCGTACGCGGCCACGATGCTGCCCAGCGCCACGGTCACGCCGGTGCGCGCGAGCTCGGTGGGCGAGAGCCAGCGCACCGCCGGGTGCGTCGGCGGCTCGGCGTCGCTCGCTCCGGGCGCCATGCGGACAACGTAGTGGGGTACGTCGTGGGACGGCGTGCCCCACTACGTGTCCCAGAGCGCCCCGACCGCGATCCGCGTCGCCTCGCCGATGGTCTGTTTGCCGTTCGTGCTCGCCGGATCGGACGGGGTCGTGTAGACCGCGATCACCAGCGGCGCGCGTCCCGGTGGCCGGGCGACGGCGATGTCGTGGCTCTCGCCCTGCGCCCCGGAGCCGGTCTTGTCGCCGACGCGCCACTCGCCGGGCACGCCCGCGCGGATCTGCTGGGTGCCGGTGGTCGCGCCGTCCATCCAACCGGTGAGGAGATCGCGGCCAGGAGGGTCGAGGGCGTCTCCCAGTACGAGGGCCCGCAGGTCCGCGGCCATGGCGTCCGGGGTGCTGGTGTCGCGCTCGTCGCCGGGCCCGGTCTCGTTGAGCTCCGGCTCGAGGCGGTCCAGCCGCGTCACCGGATCACCGAGCGTCCGCACGAACGCCGTCGTCGCCGCGGGCCCGCCGAGCAGGCCGGTGAGCAGGTTCGCGGCGGTGTTGTCGCTGACGACGATCGCGGCCTCGCACAGCGCCGCCACGGTCATGCCGGTGCCGACGGAGCGCGTGGTCGTCGGCGCGTAGGAGAGCAGGTCGGCGCGGGTGTAGCGGACGGTGCGCTCGAGCAGGCCCGGGTCGTCGAGGCGCCGGCGCAGGATCGCCGCGACGATCAGCACCTTGGCCGTCGAGCACATCAGCACCCGGGTGTCCGCGCGGTGCCGCACCGCCCGCCCGGTGCCGGTGTCCAGCACGACGAGACCGATCCGCCGGCCGGACCGACGCTCCAGCTCGTCGAGGGCGGCCGGGTCGAGGACGGTGCGGCCCGAGGGAACCGCGGGGCCGGCCGGCGCGGCGCCCGCCGAGCACCCCGCGAGCACCGCCGCGACACCGCCGAGGAGCACCGCCCGGCGGGTCGGAGTGATCACCCGCGGGAGGGTAGCGACCGGTACTCGAGCCCGTTCGCCGTGCCGCGCCAGACCACGAGCCGGTCGAGGGTGACGACGATCGGCTGCGAGAACGTCATGAGCCAGGCGTCCAGGGGCTGGTCGCCGAGCATCGGGGCGTACTTGCGCCCGAAGGCGTCGAGGGCGTCCTCCACCCGCCCGAGCTCGGAGAGGACCGCGTCGCCACCGCCGGTCACGACGTCGCCGCCCTGGCCTGCGGTGTCGAGGGCGAGGCTGACGGCCCCGTGCGCCCGGAGGTGGCCGATCTTCGCGGTGTCCGGACGGCTGAAGATCGTCACGATCGGGTCGTCGAAGGCGAACCACACCGGCACCGTGTGCGGGCGCCCGCCCGGCGCCACCGTGCCCAGCCAGATCACGGGTTCCGAGGCCAGACGCTGCGCGGCGTGGGCGTCGACGGCGACGGCGGGGTCGAGCAAGGCTCCGCTCACATCGCTCATCGCAGCAGACCGGTCAAGCGCGCCCTCTCGACACGGAGTGTGAACAAGGCTTCGATGTGCCCCGAAGGATCTGTTCCCTGAGAGGAGAACGCTGATGACCAGCGCGGTGGGTGGACCGGGCGTGCGCCGGGCGTCGAGCGGATGGGGCTGGATCCTGGCGTCCGGGATCCTCGGCCTGGTGGTCGGAGTGATCGCGCTGATCAATCCCCTGGCGACGACCGTGGTCGCCGCCATCTTCCTCGGGATCGCTCTGATCGTGCAGGGCGCCCTGGAGATCGGGGTCGCCTGGCGCGCCGAGACCGGCTCGACGGGCCGCGGGTGGCTCGCCGCGTTCGGGGTGCTGGTCCTCGTGGCCGGCATCCTCGTGCTCTTCAACCCGGGCGGCGGGGTCGTCGCGCTGGTCTGGGGACTCATCCTGTGGTTCGTGATCGCCGGGGTCCACGATCTGCTCGTCGGGTTCTCCCAGGCCGAGCATCGCGGGTGGAACATCGTCCTCGGGGTGCTCAGCCTGATCGCCGCGTTCGTCCTGCTCGTGTCGCCGTTCACCGCCATCGTCTGGATCGGGATCCTGGTGGGGCTGGCCTTCATCTTCCGCGGCGCCGGCGACATCGGCCTCGCGCTGAGCATGCGGCGCGACGCCCGCTGACGCGGGCGCGTCAGCCCTCCGCCCGCTCCATCTGCTCGACGAGGCTGCGCGGGCGCATGTCGGTCCAGTGCTGCTCGACGTACTCGAGCGCGGCGGCCCGGTCGGCGCCCGGGGCGTCGCCGGGGGAGTCCTGACCGAACACGACCGTCCATCCCGCCGGGACGTCGGCGAAGACCGGCCAGAGGCTGTGCTGCCCCTCGTCGTTCACGAGGACGAGGAAGCGGCCGTCGGGGTCGTCGAAGGGGTTGGGCACGTCGTCACGCTCCGGTGAACAGGCGGCTCCAGGCCGCAACGGTGGGTTCCTCGGCGAGGTCGACGAAGCCGATCTCGGAGCCGGTCTCGCCCCGCCACTGCTCGACGAGGCTCATGAGCCGGATGGAGTCGAGGCCGAGGTCGAAGAGGTCGTCGTCGTCGCCGACGTCCTGGGGCTCCTCGCCGAGTGCGGCGGCGACGTCGGTCCGGATGCGGTCACGGTCGACGCTGCCCGTCGTCCCTGTCCCCGTTGTCGGAATCTGCTCTGCCATGGCGGTCCTCTCCCTGGTGCTGCCGTCGGGTGGCGGCAGCGTCACGTCACGGTGGGCTGCTGCTCGGGGGCGTCGAGGCGACGCCGTCGCCGCTTGGCCGGGACGCACATCGGGGTGTGCTCCTCGGGGTCCGGGACGACGCGGACGTCGAGGCCGAACACCGTGCGCACCATCTCCGCGTCGACGACCTCCGACGGCGGTCCCTGTGCGTGGATCCGGCCCTGGTGCATCGCGACGATGTGGTCGGCGTAGCGGCACGCCTGGTTGAGGTCGTGCAGGACCATGACGATCGTGCGGCCCTGCTCACGGTTGAGGTCGGCCAGCAGGTCGAGCACCTCCACCTGGTGGGCCATGTCGAGGAACGTCGTGGGCTCGTCGAGCAGCAGCGTCTCGGTGTCCTGCGCCAGGGCCATCGCGATCCAGGCCCGCTGGCGCTGACCCCCCGACAGCGCGTCGAGCGACCGGCGCCGCAGCGCAGCGGTGTCGGTGACCTCGAGGGCCCAGTCGATGTGGTGCTGGTCGTCGCGGGAGAACTGCTGCAGCCAGCTCTGGTGCGGGTAGCGGCCCCGGGCGACGAGGTCCTCGACGGTGAGCCCCTCGGGCGCGGACGGCGACTGCGGAAGGAGCCCGAGGCGCCGGGCGACCTCCCGGGTGCCGAGGCGGGCCAGCTCGGTGCCGTCGAGCAGCACCGCGCCGGAGCTCGGCGCCAGGAGCCGGATCAGGCCGCGCAGCAGGGTGGACTTGCCGCAGGCGTTGGCGCCGACGATCGCGGTGACGGCCCCGGGCGGCAGCTCGAGCGAGAGGTCGGCGACGACCGGGGTGCCGCCGTAGCCCAGGGTCAGTTCATGGGCGCGCAGGCTCATGGGGTCACCCTCCACGGACGGGTCGGTTGGCGCGGTAGAGGAGGTAGAGGAAGAAGGGCGCGCCCACGACGGCCGTGACGACCCCGACCGGCAGCTCGACCGGCGCGAGCACCAGGCGGGCGACGAGGTCGCAGACCATCACCAGCACCCCGCCGACCAGGGCGGTCGCGGGCAGTACCGTGGCGCCGGTGAGACCGGTCAGCCGGCGGGCGAGGTGCGGGGCGATGAAGGCGACGAACCCGATCGGTCCGGCGGCGGCCACCGCGAACGCGGCCAGCGCCGCGCCGACGACCACCAGACCGAGGCGCGAGCGCTGCACGCGCACCCCGAGCGCGGTGGCGGATTCCTCGCTGAGCGAGAGGGCGTCGAGGGCGCGCGCGAGGGCCGCGGTGGCCGGGAAGAGCAGCACCAGCCCCACGAGCAGGGGCCAGAACTCCGCCCACGTCACGCCGTTGAGGCTGCCGACGAGCCACACCGCGGCGCGCTGGACGTCGATGAGGTCGCCGATCACCAGCAGGTACTGCGTGCCCGCCACGGAGACCGCGGCGAGCGCGATGCCGATCAGCACCAGCCGGTACGGGGAGAGCCCGCCGCGCCAGGCCAGGGCGTAGACCAGCGTCGCCGACGCGACGGCGCCGGCGAACGCCCCGAGGGGCAGCAGGGCGGGCGGGGCGCCCAGGATGAGGATGGCGACGCCGGTCAGGCTCGCGCCCCCGGTGACGCCGATGATGTCCGGCGCGGCGAGGGGGTTGCGCACCAGCGTCTGGAAGATCAGCCCGGAGACGCCGAGCGCCATCCCGCAGCCGAGGCCGACGAGCGCCCGCGGCAGCCGCAGGCCGACGATGATGAACTCGTCGCTGAACGTCCCGGAGCCGACCAGGGTCGCGGCCACGTCGCCCAGCGGGATCGGGAACTCGCCGACGCTCACCGACAGGGCGATGGCGACGGCGCCGACGACGAGCGCGCCGGCGCACACCGCGAGCAGCCGCAGGTCGAGCAGCCGCGAGAACCCGCCGGCGCGGACCGGGACCCGGCGGGGGGCCGGTCGCGGGTCGGCGCGGGTCACAGCTGCACCAGCCGTCCGCGACGGATCAGCGCGATGAACACCGGGGCGCCGATCGCGGCCATGACGATGCCGACCTGCAGCTCGCCCGGCCGCACCAGCACCCGGCCGATGACGTCGGCGACGAGCAGCAGGATCGGGCCCATGAGCATCGAGTAGGGGAGCACCCAGCGGTAGTCCGGGCCGACCAGCGCGCGGGCCGCGTGGGGCACGGTGAGCCCGACGAACCCGATCGGCCCGGCGACCGACACCGCCCCGCCGGCGCAGCACACGATGCCGACCGCGGCGAGGCCCCGGGAGAGGGCCACCCGCTGGCCGAGCGCCCGCGCGACGTCCTCGCCGAGGGCCAGCGCGTTGAGCGCCCGGCCGGACAGGAGGGCGAGCACCACGCCGACCACCAGGAACGGCGCCGCCCCGGCCAGCATCTCCAGGTCGCGACCGGCGAGCGAGCCGACCACCCAGAACCGGAAGGCGTCGAGGGTGCCGGAGTCGAGCAGCGCCATCGCGGAGGTCAGCGCGGTGAGCAGCGCGGCCACCGCCGCCCCCGCGAGCGCCAGGGTCACCGGGCTCGCCGCCGCCCGGCCCGACGCCCCGAGGGTGTAGACGACCACCGCCGCCACCGCCGCCCCGAGCAGGGCGAACCACGCGTACCCGGACACGCTCGTGATGCCCAGGACGTAGATCGACGTGACCACGGCGAACGCCGCGCCGGCCTCGATGCCGAGGATGCCGGGATCGGCGAGCGGGTTGCGCGTCACACCCTGGATCACGGTGCCCGCGACGCCCAGCGCCGCGCCGACCGCGATGCCGACGAGCGTCCGCGGCAGCCGGAGCTCCCGCACGGCGACGTGGGCGTCGGTGCCCGCGAAGTCGGTGAACGCGGTGATCACCTGGGGCAGCGAGACGGGCAGCGCGCCCACCGCCAGCGACAGCAGGGTCGCGAGGACCAGCAGTCCCACCCCGACCAGCAGGCCCGCCGCGCGCGCCGCCCCGCCAGCGAGCGGGGGCGTCCCGCGCTCGTCGGCCCGCTCGTCGGTCCTGGGGGCGGTCGGCGGCGAGACGCTCATTCGAGGTAGTCCCCCATGCGCCGGAACCAGTCGCCGGCGACGTGCTCGACGCCCTCGTCGTCGCGGACCCGCTGCAGCACCAGCCCGTGCTGCCCGCCCCGCCACGCCTCCGGCCCGGCGACGACGATGACGCCGCGGCCCTCCCGGGCGAACACGCGCCCGAGGGTGCCGCCGGCCTTCTCCTTCGACACCGACGCCTCGAGCACCCGCAGCCGCCGGCCCTCGTGCAGGCACCAGGCGTTCGGGTACGGCCCGGTCTGGGCGCGCACGAGGTTGACGAGGTCGCGGGCCGGTCGCTCCCAGTGGATCTTGTTGTCCGGGTCGGCGCGCTTGTGGAAGAACGACGCGTGCTCGGGGTCCTGGCGCAGCCAGTCGTGCGGGCCGTGCTCGATCCGGTCGAAGGCGTCGAGCGAGAGCTCCCCGAACAGCCCGACGGTGCGGTGGAACAGGTCCTCGGTGGTGTCGGTGGGCGTCACCGGCACCGTGCGCTGGGTGATGATGTCGCCGCGGTCGAGGTCGGCGTCCATCCAGTGCGCGGTGATACCCACCTGGCTCTCACCGTTGATCAGTGCCCAGTTCAGCGGGGAGAAGCCCGCGTACTTCGGCAGCAGCGAGTCGTGGGTGTTGACCGTGCCGCGGGTGGGCGCGGAGAAGACCTCCGGGCTGATCCACGTGCGCCAGTTGCAGGCCAGCCCGATCTCCGCCCCGGACTCCTCGATCGCCGTCACGAGCTCGTCGTCGACCGCCTTCTCGCGATAGATCACGGGGATGTCGTGGGCGCGGGCGAGATCGCCCATCGACTCCTCGAAGATCGCGGGCGCCCACTCGCCCTCCTCGGGGTGGCTGACGGTGAGCACCACCTCGTGGCGGGACTCCAGCAGCGCGGCCAGCAGGCGCGCGCCCCACTTCTGGTAGCCGAACAGGACGACGCGCATCGATGGGCTCCTCGGGTTCTGGGCCGCTCGGGTTGTGGGCCGGCGGTCAGCGGAACTGGGCGGCGAAGGCGTCGAGCGTGCTCATCGCGCCCGCGTAGTCCGGGCGGAAGGCCGTGGAGGGCAGCTCGTAGGCCTGGCCGGTGCTGAACGCGGGCAGCCGCGCGTAGACCGGGTCCGCCTGGAGCTGGGAGAGGGGGCGCTGGCCGATCGGGAGCACGATCGCGGTCGGCGCGTCGGCAACCCGGGGGAGCAGCTCCGGGCTGGTCTCGAAGGAGTCGCCGGTGCCGAACAGCGGCGGGTTGTTCGCCTTGGTGAGGACGTCGTCGGGGACGAAGCCGAGGTCGCCCGCGATGCGCGGGAGCGCCGCGGTCGGGGTGATGACGTAGGGCTTGCCGTCGCGGGCCTGGTAGAGGAAGACCGTCGGCTGCGGGGGCAGGCGCAGGGCGCCCCGGACCTGGGCGGCCCGGTCCTGGTAGGCCTGCAGGAGCCCCGGCACGCGGTCCGAGCGCCCGACGACGTCGGCGATCCGCGTCAGCTGGTCCTGCCACTGCGTGAAGGCCGGCAGCAGCACCGTCGGCGCGATCTGCTGCAGCTGCGGGTAGGCGTTGGCGGCCTGCGCGGCGGTGAAGCCCTGGCCGCCACCGATGATCAGGTCGGGGCGGGCGGCGGCGATCTGCTCGATCGAGAGCCCGGCGCCCTCGCTCGCGAGCCGCTGCGTGCCCTGCGCCGTCGCCTGGGCCGACCAGCTGGGCGGGAAGCCGGTGGCGTCCGGCTGCACGCCGAGCACGCGGGGCTCCGCCACGGCGACCGGCGCCTCGAGGGTGAACAGGTCACCCGCGAGGCTTCCGGACAGCACGGCGATCCGTTGTGGCGTGGCCGGGACCTGCACCGGGCCGCGCTCGGAGTCGACGGTGCGCGTGGGCCCCGCCGGTGCCGCGCCGCCGCCGGACTCGCCGCCACCGCAGCCGGCCAGCACCAGGAGGGCCGCGAGCCCGGCGACCAGGAGGCGGACGCGCCCGCCTGAGGAGGACCGCCGAGTGCCCCTCGCGGGCTCCCGCCGGACCGCCGGGGCGTCCTTGCCTCTCGAGCCGCCGGTCGAGCCGCCTATCGAGCCCGCAGGGCCCACGGGTCACTCCTCTCGTCGTCCACCCACGGTCGTGCGCGACCCGGGTGTGCTCAGCGTGATGACGTCGACCGTGTCGGAGGCGAGGTTAGGACAGCCTTCCATCACCGCACCAGCCGGGTGATCGCCCGACGTGATGGGGCCGACACCGCCCGTGACCCGCACGACGGCCCGAGCCGCTTGCGCCGGAGGGACGCGAGATGGTGGGTTAGGCATGCCTAACCGACAGGGGTGTCCCGGGCTCGGAGCCTCGGCCGACCGGCGAGACGGAGGACGGGTTGAGTACTGCTGTCCGGACGCGGACCCCTGCGGACGCGCTGCTGGAGCTGACCGGCGCCCAGCTCGGGATCTGGAACGCGCAGTGGCTGGAGCCGGACTCCCCGCACTACCTCGTCGGCGACGTCGTGGAGATCGACGGGACGGAGCCGCTCGATCTCGCGTCCCTCGCGGAGGCGGTCCACGCCACGATCGACGAGGCCGAGACGCTGCACCTGCGCTTCCACGACACCCCGGACGGCCCGCGCCAGTCGCTGTCCGACGACCCCGCGCAGCCCCCCGAGATCGTCGATCTCCGCGCCGAGCCCGACCCCGTCGCGGCGGCCCACGCGGCCGTGGCGTCCATCCGGGCGCGGGCCGCCGAGGCGTGCCGCGGGCTGGTGGACCGCCGGCTGGACAGCCAGACGCTGCTGCGGCTCTCCGACCGCGCGGTGTGGTGGGTGCAGCTCTACCACCACGTGATCATCGACGGGTACTCCGCGGCGATGATGGCCCGGCGGGCGGCCGCGCACTACACGGCGCTGGTGCGGGGTACCGAGCGCCCGCCGCCCGAGTTCGGCGCGATCGCCGACCTCGTCGCGGCCGATCAGGAGTACCGGGCGGGCGAGCGCCACGAGAAGGACCGGGCCTACTGGCGCGACCGCCTCTCCCCGCTGCCCGACCCGACGAGTGCCGCGCGCACGGCGGCCGGGGCGCCGGAGCGCACCGTCGCGGCGTCGGTCGTGGTCGCGCCGGAGGTCCTCGCCCGGCTGCGCGCCGTCGGGGACGAGACCTCGACGACCTGGGCCGACGTCCTCATCGGCTGCTTCGCGGCGTTCCTGCACCGCGCCCACGGCGAGACCGACGTCGTCATCGGCATGCCGCTGATGTGCCGTGTCGGGAAGGCGGCGCTGCGCACCCCGTCGATGGCCGTCAACCTGCTGCCGCTGCGCGTCACCGTGCGCGGGGACGACCGCCTCGACGACCTCGCCCGCCGGGTCGCGGGCCTCATGAAGGAGATGCGCTCCCACCAGCGCTTCCGGGGTGCCGACCTCCCGCGGGAGCTCGGTGTGCCCGGGCTGGGCGCGATGCTGATCGGCGGCATCAACCTCAAGGCCTTCGACTACACGATCGACTTCGCCGGGTCGACCGGCGTCATGCGCAACGTCGCGGGCGGCCCGCCCCAGGATTTCGAGCTGACCGCCACCCCGACCGCGGACGGTGGTATCCGGCTCGGCTTCGAGGTGGACGACCGGCTCACCGACCAGGCCGGCGTCGAGTGGCGCGCGCACGCCCTGCTCCGGGTGATCGACGCGCTGACCTCGTCGGAGGCGCCGCCGGTCGGCCGCGTCGACCTCGTCCCGGCCGACGAGCAGGACCGGCTGGTGCGGGAGTGGACGGGGCCGGCGCCGGCCGACGCGCCCGACGACGTGCCGACGGCGCTCGACCGGCTGCGCGACGAGGCCGGCGATCGCACCGCCCTGGTCTGCGGCCCGGACCGGCTCACGGCCGTCGAGCTCGTCGACCGCGTGCACCGGACGGCGCGGGCCCTGCGGGCGCGCGGCATCGGCACCGACGACGTCGTCGCGCTCGCGCTCCCGCGCGGCGTGGACCTCGTCGTCACGCTCCTCGCCGTGATGGACGCGGGCGCCGCCTACCTGCCCCTGGACCTGGCCCACCCTCTGCGGCGCCGGCAGGAGCTGATCGAGGACGCCCGCCCGGCCCTGGTGCTGGGGAGCGACACGAACGTCGACGGGCTCGGCGCCCTGGACGTCGCCGACCTGCGTACGGAGGCCGACGCCCAGGAGGCGGGGCCGCTCGCTCGGGGGGACGAGTCCCCGGACCGGCTCGCCTACGTGATCTACACGTCCGGCTCGACCGGACGCCCCAAGGGCGTGCTCGGCCGCGCCGGGGGCCTCGCCGGCCTGCTGGCGCACCACCGGGCGACCGCCGCCGAGGTGGCCGACCGGGTGCCCGACGGCGTGCCCACGAACGTGCTCCGCGTGGCGCACACCTACTCGTTCGCGTTCGACGCCTCGATCGACCAGCTGCTCTGGCTGCTCGGCGGGCACGAGCTGCACCTCTACGACACCGAGCTGACCAAGGACGCCGAGGAGCTGCTCGCGGCGTACGCCCGCGACCGCATCGACGTCGTCGACACCACACCGTCGATGGCCGCGCAGCTCGTGGAGGCGGGTCTGCTCACCGGCGAGCACCCGCCGTCGTTGCTGATCCTCGGCGGCGAGGCCACCCCGCCCGCGCTGTGGCAGCGCGTCGCCGACTCCGGCGTGGCCGCCCGCAACATGTACGGCCCGACCGAGGCCGCGGTCGACGCCACCGTCGCTCCGGTCACGACGGGCGCTCCGACCATCGGCCACGCCCTGCCCGGCACGCGCGTCTACGTGCTCGACGTCGCTCTGCAGCCGGTGCCGCACGGTGCCGTCGGCGAGCTCTACCTGGCCGGGCCGCACCTGGCGCGGGGCTACCTGGGCCATCCCGGGACGACCGCCGAGCGGTTCGTCGCGGACCCCTTCGGCCCGGCCGGCGCGCGGATGTACCGCACCGGTGACCTCGCCCGCTGGGTCCCCGGGCGCGGGCTGGACTACCTCGGCCGCGGCGACGGCCAGGTGAAGATCCGGGGCTTCCGGGTGGAGATCGGCGAGGTCGAGGGGCAGCTGGGCGAGCTGCTCGGCGTGCGCGCGGCGGCCGCGGCGATCCGCACGGACACCGGCCGTCCCCAGCTGGTCGGCTACGTGGTGCCGGAGCCCGGCGGCGCGCCGTCGTCGGACGAGGTGCGACGCGCGCTCTCGACGCGCGTGCCCGAGCACATGGTCCCCTCGACCGTGGTGGTGCTCGACGCCCTGCCGACCACCACCAGCGGCAAGCTCGACCGACTCGCCCTCCCGGCGCCCCCGACGACCCGGACGGGACGGGCCCCGGGCACCGCGCAGGAGCGGGTCCTCTGCGAGGTCCTCGCCGACGTCCTCGGGCTCGACGGGGTCGGTGTCGACGACGACTTCGTCGGGATCGGCGGCGACAGCATCACCGCGATCTCCGTGTGCTCCCGTCTGCGGGCGCACGGCCTCGAGCTCCGTCCCCGCGAGCTGCTGGCGGCGCCGGACGTCGCGTCGCTGGCCGCGCTCGCGCGGCAGCCGAACGAGGGGGCGGACGACGAGGAGGAGGCGCCCGAGGTCCTCGTCGACCCGGCCGACGTCGACCCGCTGGAGGACGGGCTGCGCATCCGCGAGGCCCTCCCCGCCACCGACCTGCAGGCCGGGCTCGTCGTGCACAGCCTGGCCCGCGACGAGCGCGAGGCCGAGGTCTACCTCGTCCAGGGCGTGCACCACCTCGTCGGCGCCCTCGACCCGGGACGCCTGCGCGACGCCGCCGAGGAGCTGCTGGCCCGCAGCCCCGCGCTGCGCAGCGTCCTGACCACCGCGGCCACTGGGGCCGTCGTCCAGGTGGTGCCCGAGGACGTCGTCCTCGGCTGGCAGCACGTCGACGTGTCGTCCCGCCCGCGCGTCGAGCAGGAGCGGGAAGTGGCCGCGGCGGCCCGCGCCGAGCTGGACCGCCCCTGGCACCCCGCCCGGCCGCCCCTGATCCGGTTCGTGCTCGTCACGCTGGGCGCGACCGAGCACCGGCTGGTGGTCACCAACCACCACGCGCTGCTCGACGGCTGGTCCATGCCACTGGTCTGCCGCCAGCTCTTCGCGATCTACGACGAGATCGGCGGCGGCGCCCCCGCCCCGCGCACCGCGCCCGTCACCGACTTCCTGCGCTGGCTCGCCCGCCAGGACCGCAGCGCGTCGCTGGCGGCGTGGCGCGAGCTGCTCGCCGGGATCGACGAGGGCACCCGGCTGGCGCCCGCCGCGCGGGGTGCCGCCCTCGAGCGGCCCGAGCGGCTGCACACCGAGCTCGACGCCGAACTCAGCGAGGGCATCCGGGCCTTCGCGCGGGAGCACGGCCTCACGCTCGCGACGGTCGTGCAGACGGCGTGGGGCCTGCTCCTGGCGCGGCTCACCGGCCGGCACGACGTGGTGTTCGCGAGCCCGGTGTCGGGGCGCTCCGGCCAGGTCGACGGCATCGAGACGATGATCGGCCAGCTCGGCAACACCGTCGTCGTCCGGCTCGCCTACTCCGACCGGGACACCGCGCTGGAGGTCCTCGGCGCGATGCACGAGCAGTCGATGGTGATGACCGACCACCACCACGTCGGCCTGGCCGACGTGCAGCGCACGGTCGGCGTCGGCGACCTGTTCGACACGCTCATGGTCACCGAGAACCTGCCGATGTCGGCCCGCACGGGCGTGACGCTCGCGCCGGGGATCGAGCTGGCCGGGGTCGACACCGACGACGGCACCCAGTACCCGATGAACGTGGTGGTGCTTCCCGGAGACGGGGCGAGCGAAGCGACGGGGGACGAGGCCGGGCGGATCCTGATCCGCTTCGGCTACCAGCCGAGCGCCTTCGACGCCGCCACCGTCCGCGGGTACAGCGACCGCCTGCGCACGCTGCTGCGCGAGATGATCAGCCACCCGCACCGGGCGGTGTCGCGCCTGCGGCTGCTGGAGCCGGCCGAGGAGGCCCGGGTCCTCGCGGCGGGCACCGACCACGTCGCCGGGCACCGCGTCCGCGGGGGCTGCCTGGAGGAGTTCGCCGCCCAGGTGCGCCTGCGGCCCGACGAGACGGCCGTGGAGTGCCGGGACCGGGCGCTGACCTACGCGGAGCTCGACCGGCGGGCCAACCGCCTCGCCCACGCCCTGATCTCCCGCGGCGTCCGGCCCGAGCAGCCGGTGGCGGTGCTGCTCGAGCGCGACGTCGAGATGGTCGTGGCCGTCTTCGGCATCTTCAAGGCCGGCGCGGTCTACGTGCCGATGGACCCGAGCTACCCGCGGGACCGGCTCGAGTACATGGTCGGCGACGCCGCCGCCGTCGCGGCGGTGACCACCGGCGGGGTGCTGGACGACCTCGGGGGCCTGCCCTTCGCGGACGCGGTGAGCGTGCTGCGCCTCGACGACGCGTCGCTGGTCGGGGACGACCCGTCGGCGTGGGATGCGGACCCCGCCGACGCGCGCCGCGGCCTCACGCTCGACGCGCTCGCCTACGTCATCTACACCTCGGGCACGACGGGCCGTCCGAAGGGCGTCGCGGTGAGCCACACCGGGTTCGCCGGCCTGATCGCGCTGCAGGAGGACGTCGTCGGCGCCACCGACCGGGAGCGCTACCTGCACTTCGCCTCGACGAGCTTCGACGTCGCGGTCTGGCAGATGATGCTGCCGCTGCTCTCGGGCGGGACCTCGGTGATCGCGCCGGAGGAGGTCCGGCTGCCCGGTCACGAGCTGCTCGACTACGCCGCCGCGCACCGCGTCACCGGGATCAACCTGCTCCCGTCGTTCCTCGCGGCGATGCCCGACGACGCGCAGGTCGACCCGGACGTCTTCTTCGTCGTCGGCGCCGAGCGGCTGGACCCGGCGCTGGCGCGGCGGTGGGGCGACGGGCGGCGGGCGCTCTTCAACGCCTACGGCCCGACGGAGGTCACGATCAACGCGGTGACCTGGCGCTACGACCCCGCCGAGCTCCGGGGCACCGACGGGCCGGACGCCGAGGACGCCGCGCTGCCGATCGGTCGGCCCGATCCCGACGTCCGCGCGTACGTCCTCGACAGCGGGCTGCTGCCCGTCGGCGTCGGGATGGTGGGCGAGCTGTACCTCGCCGGGCCCGGCCTGGCGCGCGGCTACCTCGGGCTGCGCGGGCAGACCGCCCAGGCGTTCGTCGCCGACCCCTTCTGTGCGGACTCTTCCGGCCGGGCCGGCGAGCGGATGTACCGCACCGGCGACCGCGTGCGCTGGCGCGCCGACGGCCAGCTCATCTACCTCGGCCGCACCGACGACCAGGTGAAGGTCCGCGGGGTGCGCATCGAGCCGGCCGAGATCGAGGCCGCGCTCGCACGCCACCCCGACGTGCGGGCGGGCGTCGTCGAGGTCCGCGAGGACCGTCCTGGCGAACGGCGCCTCGTCGGCTACGTCGTCCCGGTCGACGGCGCGCGGATCGAGCCTGCCGCGCTCCGTGCGGACCTGGCGGCGGTCCTGCCGACCGCGATGGTGCCCACCGCGCTGGTGCCGCTCGACCGCCTGCCGCTGGGTCCGAGCGGGAAGCTCGACCGCGCCGCGCTGCCGGCTCCCGACCATGTGTCGACGCCGTCGCGCGCGCCGGCGACCCCGGCCGAGTCCGTGCTGCTCGGCGTGCTGCGCGAGGTCTTGGAGAACGACGCGATCGAGCTCGACGACGAGTTCATCGACGTCGGCGGGGACAGCATCGTCTCCCTCGCGCTCGTCTCGCGGGCCGGGCGCCAGGGAGTGGCCCTGTCCGTCCGCGACGTGCTCGAGGGCGGCACGATCGCCGGGATCGCGGCGCTCGCCACCGTCGGGCAGGACGTCGACGCCGGGGCGCCGGGGATCGACCTGCCGCGCGACCACGTCCTGACCCTGCGGGGTACCGACGGCGCCGGTCCGGCTCCGCTGTTCTGCGTCCACCCCGCCGGCGGCTTCGCGACCGTCTTCACCGGGCTGGTGCGCGAGCTCCCGTCCGACCGGCCGGTGATCGGGCTGCAGCTGCCGTTGCTGGAGGGATCCGCGGTGCCCGCGACGACCATCGACGAGCTCGCCACGAGCTACCTCGAGACGATCCGCGGGATCCAGCCGAAGGGCCCGTACCACCTGCTCGGGTACTCGTTCGGCGGCAACGTGGTGCACGCCCTCGCGGCCCTGCTCGCCGACGACGGCGAGGAGGTCGCCTTCACCGGGATGATCGACTCGGGGCCGCTGGCCGCCGAGCGGGCCGACGGGCGGGGGCCGTCCGCGGACGTCGTGGAGCGCGAGCTGCGCGCTGCGCTGCCCCCGGGCGCCGCCGAGGACGCGCCGGAGCTGCTCGCGGCGGTGCGGTCCGCGGTGGAACGGACCGTGGCCATCCGGACGAACTCCCACGCGCCGGTCTACGACGGCCGCCTGACGCTGTTCGCGGCAGCCGGCGCACCCGGCACGTCCGGCGCCGACGCCGAGCGTCTGGCCGACGCCTGGCGGGACCTCGTCGGCCCCGACCGCCTCGTCGCCCACCACGTCGAGGGCGACCACGCGGCGATGGTGGCGCCCCGCGGGTGGGCGGTGATCGGGCCGCTCGTCGCCGACGCCCTCGCCGACACCCCCTCCGATCCCGCCGTCCTCTAGACCGCGGCGGCCTCGTCGTGCTCGTGCTCATGACCGTGGCCGTGGCCGTGGTCCTCCCCGTCGCCCGGGTTGTGGTCCTCGTCGAACATCGCGAGGCCCACCTTCCAGTAGCCGGTGATGGAGCAGTCGGCGGCCGGGAGGCGGAGCTCGTCGCGCACCCAGCGCCGCAACGGCTTGATCGACCCCGCCTCGCCGGCGACCCACACGTACACCGACTCCCCGGCGGGGATCCCGACGCCGCGGACCGCGCCGGCCAGGACGTCGCTCCGCCCGGCCGCGACCCCGCCGCGGTGCAGCCAGGTGACGGTGACGCCCTCGGGTGCGGCGAGGTCGATCTCCTCGGTGGCGTCGGCGACCTCGACGAACACCCAGCCGCGGGCGGCCGAGGGCATGCCCTCGACCCAGCGCGCGATCGCGGGGAGCGCGGTGGTGTCGCCGGCGAGCAGGTAGCGGTCGTAGTGCTCCGGCACGGCCAGCCCGGCGGGCGGCCCGGCGACCCAGACCGGCTCGCCGGGGACCACGCGCGCCGCCCACTCCGAGGCGAGGCCGCCGGCGTGCAGCACGACGTCGAGGTCGAGCTCGCCGGCCGCGGGGTCGTAGCGGCGCACCGTGTAGTCGCGGGTCGGGGGCATCGGGTGGGGCCAGCGGACCATCGACCCGTTCGGCTCGGGGACGCGCAGCCCGCCGTCCGGGTCCGGGAAGACGATCTTGACGTGCTCGTCGACGACCGAGTGGCTCTCGAAGCCCACGAGGTCCCGGCCGCCGAGGGTCAGGCGCAGCATCGTCGGGCTGATCGTCCGCCGGCTGACGACCTCGAGACGGCGGATGCGGATGGGGTAGGGCACCTTCGCGCCCCCGGCGCCGAGTCGGGCCTCCGCGACGCGCTCGCGGGGTCGTTCGCGGTCCATGGGTCGGTCCCTCCTGGGTCGTCACGCCGGGCACCACTTGTTAGGGCACCCTATCCTTTGGCGGGCGCGGATCCGTGCCCGTCTCCCACTCCCGCTCCCACGCCCCGGAGGACCCCGACCCCGTGACCGCCGCCGGTTCCCCGCCCGAGGCCTCCGAGCCGCCCCCTGCGCCCACCGAGATCGACGGACGACTCGTGCGCACGGCGTTCGTCCTCGTCCTCGGCACCTTCATGGCGACGCTGGACGCGACGATCGTCAACGTCGGCATCGACACCCTGGCGCAGGAGTTCGAGGCGTCGGTGACCGAGATCCAGTGGGTCACGACGGCGTACCTGCTCGCGCTCCTGCTCGCCGTGCCCTCGTCCGGCTGGATCGTCGACCGGTTCGGGGGCCGCCGCACCTGGATCTCCGCGGTCGTCCTGTTCCTCGCGGGCTCGCTACTATGCGCGCTGGCGTGGTCGGTGGAGAGCCTGGTCGTGTTCCGGGTGATCCAGGGGCTCGGGGGCGGGCTCCTCCCGCCGGTCGGCCAGGCCCTGGTCGCCCGCGAGGCCGGACCGAAGCGCATCGGCCGCATCATCAGCATCGTCGGGGTCATCCCGCTGCTGTCCCCGGTGATCGGGCCGATCGTGGGGGGCACGATCCTCGGCGTCGCCGGCTGGCCGTGGCTGTTCTACGTCAACCTGCCGATCGGCCTCGTCGCCGTGCTGCTGGCCCTGCGCTTCGTCGCGCCCCACCCGCCCGCGGCCCAGGGCGCGCCGTTCGACGTCCTCGGTGCGGCCCTGCTCCCGCCGGGGGTGGCGGCGCTCGTGTTCGGGCTGACGGAGGTCGGCAACGGACGCGCCCTCGGCTCCCTGCCGGTGCTCCTCGGCCTGGTCGGCGGTGTCGTCCTGCTGACGGGTTACGTGGTGCACGCGTTGCGGATGCGCGGCGTCCCGCTCATCGACCTGAGGTTGTTCACGCGCCCGCCGTTCGGGGCCGCGGCGAGCGCGCTGATCATCCTGGGCGCCTCGGTCTACGGGGCCGTGTTCCTGCTGCCGCTGTACTTCCAGGTCGGGCGCGGCCTGACGCCGTTCGCGGCCGGTCTGCTCCTCGTTCCGCAGGGCCTCGGGGCGGCCGTCGGATCGGTGGTGGTGAACCGCACGATCGACAAGGTGGCCCCGCGCACCCTCGTGCTCACCGGGATCGGGCTGATCGCCGCCGGCACGGTGCTGTTCACCCAGCTCGGCAGCGTGCCATCCGACCCGCTCATCATCGCGTCCCTGCTCGTGCGCGGGATCGGCCTCGGCATGATCGGGGCGCCGGTGATGAACATCGTCTACTCGTCGATGCCGCACGCCCAGCTCCCGCGGGCCTCCGGCGCGCTCAACCTGCTCAACGTCCTCGGCGGCTCGATCGGCACGGCGGTCCTCGCCGTGGTCCTGCAGACCCGGCTCGAGGCGCGCGCACCCCTGGGGGAGCCGGGGGTGGCGCTGGCCTTCGCCGACACCTTCTGGTGGACGCTCGCCTTCTGCCTCGTCGCCGTCATCGGGGCGACGAGGCTGCCCCGCCGCTCCTCGGCGACGGAGTGAATCAGCGCTCGAGGGCCCGACGCGGTGCGGGCACGGTCCGCTCCTGCGCGCAGGCCCACCGGCACGCGAGGTGGTCCCAGTAGCAGGCGCGGGTGTGCTCGTGGCTGGGCCGGGACGGCGTGCGGACGGGCCGGGGCACGGTGCTCAGCGACACGAGGACCTCCTACGACGGTGCGATGTCACCCACGGTGACAGTGAGGCCGGGCAGTCGTCTGTACTTGTCACCCGATCGGCCCTGTACGTCGTCAAGGAGGACGAGTCGCCGTGGTCAGAGCTCGAGGTGGGCGATGGTCGTGTCACCGTCGCGTTCCATGTCGACCGGACCCGCGCGACGCATGAGCTCGAGCATCGCGCGGTTCTCGCTCAGCACGTCCGCGGTGAAGCAGGTGATGCCCTCCTCGCGCGCCCGTGCGGCGAGGGCGTCGAGGAGCCCGCGCCCGAGGCCGCGCCCCTGCCAGGCGTCGAGCACGGTCAGGGCCAGCTCGGCGTGCGTCGGGTCGTCGGTGTCACGGACGTACCGGGCGATCCCGAGGCCCTCACCCGTGTCCGGGAGGACGGCCCCGAGGGCCTCGTGGTCGTGGTGGTCGAGCTCGGTGAAGTACCGGAGCTGCGTCGGCGACAGCTCGGAGTACAGGGTGTGGAACCGGCTGTAGGCCGAGTGGGCGCTGAGCTGCTGGTAGCCGTCCGCGAGCGCCGCGGCGTCGTCGCTGCGGACAGGGCGCAGCTCGACCGTGGTCTCGTCGGCGAGGACCAGCGGCCAGGACCGTCCGACCGGCATGCGGCCCGAGGGTAGGGGCCGTGTCCGATTCCGTCAGCCCCCGTCTCGGCGCCCCACGTAGGCCGCCAGGTGCTCGCCGGTGAGGGTGGAACGGTCGGCGACGAGGTCGGCCGGCGTCCCCTCGAACACCACCCGGCCGCCGTCGTGCCCCGCCCCCGGTCCGAGGTCGATGATCCAGTCGGCGTGCGCCATGACCGCCTGGTGGTGCTCGATGACGATCACCGACTTGCCGGAGTCGACGAGGCGGTCCAGCAGGCCCAGCAGCTGCTCCACGTCGGCGAGGTGCAGGCCGGTGGTGGGCTCGTCGAGCACGTAGACGCCGCCCTGCTCGCCCATCTGCGTGGCCAGCTTGAGCCGCTGGCGCTCGCCGCCCGAGAGCGTCGTCAGCGGCTGGCCGAGCGTGAGGTAGCCGAGACCGACGTCGGAGAGCCGCACGAGGATCTTGTGGGCGGCGGGGGTCTTCGCGTCACCGGCCCCGAAGAACTCGACGGCCTCGGACACCGGCATCGCCAGCACCTCGGCGATGTCCCTCCCACCGAGGGTGTACTCGAGCACCGAGGCGTCGAAGCGCTTCCCCTCGCACACCTCGCACAGGGTGGAGATGCCCGCCATGATCCCGAGGTCGGTGTAGATGACACCGGCACCGTTGCAGTTCGGGCAGGCGCCCTCGGAGTTCGCGCTGAACAGGGCCGGCTTCACGCCGTTGGCCTTGGCGAACGCCTTGCGGATCGGCTCGAGCAGGCCGGTGTAGGTCGCCGGGTTGCTGCGTCGCGAGCCCTTGATCGCGGTCTGGTCGACGATCACCACACCGTCCCGCTTCGCCACCGAGCCGTGGATCAGCGAGGTCTTGCCCGAGCCGGCCACCCCGGTGACGGCCACGAGCACGCCCAGCGGGATGTCGACGTCGACCTTGCGCAGGTTGTGGGAGTCCGCGCCGCGCACCTCCATCGCGCCGTCCGGCGTGCGCACCGACGTCTTGAGCGTGGCGCGGTCGTCGAGGTGCCGGCCGGTCAGGGTGCCGCTGGCCCGCAGCCCGTCGAGGCTGCCCTGGTAGACGATCTCCCCGCCGGCGGTGCCGGCGCCCGGGCCGAGGTCGACGACCTGGTCGGCGATCGCGATCGTCTCCGGCTTGTGCTCGACGACGAGCACGGTGTTGCCCTTGTCGCGCAGGCGCAGCAGGAGCGTGTTCATCCGGTCGATGTCGTGCGGGTGCAGCCCGATGGTGGGCTCGTCGAAGACGTAGGTGACGTCGGTGAGCGCCGACCCGAGGTGGCGGATCATCTTGGTGCGCTGCGCCTCGCCGCCGGACAGCGTGCCCGCCGGGCGGTCGAGCGAGAGGTAGCCGAGCCCGATCTCGACGAACGAGTCCAGGGTCTCCGAGAGCGACGACAGGAGCGGCCCGACGGAGGGTTCGTCGAGGCCGTGGATCCAGTCGGCCACGTCGCTGATCTGCCACGCGCTGACCTCGCCGATGTGGACGCCCGCGATCTTCGACGAGCGCGCGGCCTCGGACAGGCGGGTGCCGCCGCACTCGGGGCACTCCGCGAAGACGACCGCCCGGTCCACGAAGGCGCGGACGTAGGGCTGCATCGCCTCCCGGTCCTTGGACAGGAACGACTTCTGGATCTGCGGGATCAGCCCGGTGTAGGTGAGGTTGATGCCCTCGATCTTGAGCTTCGTCGGCTCCTTGTAGAGCAGGTCGTCCAGCTCCCGCTTCGTGAACTGCGCGATCGGCTTGTCCGCCGGGAAGAAGCCGCAGCCGCGCAGGATCCGGCCGAACCAGCCGTCCATGCTCATGCCGGGGATCGTGATCGCGCCCTCGTCGATCGACTTGGAGTCGTCGTAGAGCGCGGTGAGGTCGAAGTCCGACGCCGTGCCCCGGCCCTCGCAGCGGGGGCACATGCCGCCGGTGATGCTGAACTCGCGGCGCTCCTTGATCTCCCGGCCGCCCTTCTCGAGGGTGACCGCCCCCGCCCCGCTGATCGACGCCACGTTGAACGAGAACGCCTGTGGCCCGCCGATGTGGGGCTGGCCGAGCCGGCTGAACAGGATGCGCAGCATCGCGCCGGTGTCGGTGGCGGTACCGACGGTGGAGCGGACGTCGCCGCCCATCCGCTCCTGGCCCACGACGATCGCGGTGGTCAGCCCGTCGAGGACGTCGACGTCCGGCCGGTTGAGGGTGGGCATCAGCCCCTGCAGGAACGCGCTGTACGTCTCGTTGATCATCCGCTGGGACTCGGCGGCGATCGTCGAGAACACCAGCGAGCTCTTGCCCGAGCCGGAGACGCCGGTGAAGACCGTGAGCCGGCGCTTGGGCAGCTCGACGCTCACATCGCGCAGGTTGTTCTCGCGCGCGCCGTGGACGCGGATCAGGTCGTGGCTGTCGGCCGCGGCCTGTGCCGGCGCGTCCGTGCTGGTGGCCGTGCTCATCGGGGGCTCCGTTCTACCGGCGGATGCGTCACTTCACCTCGAAGATCCGGATCATGCTGCCCGCAGGGTCGCGGAAGGCGGCGTCGCGGATGCCCCACGGCTGCTCGGTGGGCTCCTGCACGACCTCGGCGTCGCCGGACTGCAGGCGCTCGAAGGTGCCGTCGAGGTCGGTGGTGGCGAGGTTGATCGACGCGAAGGTGCCCTTGGCCATCATCTCGCTCACCGTGCGCCGCTCCTCCTCGGTCATCCCGGGCTGGGCCGCGGGCGGGAAGAGCACGATCGACGTCCCGGGCTGGCCGGCCGGTCCGACGGTGAGCCAGTGCAGCCCGTTCCACTCGACGTCGTTGCGCACCTCGAAGCCGAGGGTGTCGCGGTAGAAGGCGAGGGAGGCCTCGTTGTCGTGATGGGGGAGGAAGGTCTGGTGGATGGTGAGGTCGGTGGCGGTGCTCATGGCGGTCACGCTAGGGGCGCCCCGGAGACCCGTGCTTCTCGATTCCTGACCGGTCGTGTCACCTGCTTCGACACGCACGGCGGCATCCCCGGACCGGGGCCCGCCGCCTGCTTCCGGTAGGCGCTCGGCGACATCCCGACGAGCTCGGTGAAGCGGGTGCTGAAGGTGCCCAGCGACGAGCTGCCCACCGCGAAGCAGACCTCGGTGACGCTGAGGTCGCCCCGGCGCAGCAGGGCCATCGCGCGCTCGATGCGCCGCGTCATCAGGTAGCTGTAGGGCGATTCGCCGAAGACGCGCCGGAACTCGCGGCTCAGGTGCCCCGCCGACATGGCCGCGCCGCGCGCGAGCGCCTCGACGTCGAGCGGCTGCGCGTACTCCCGGTCGATCCGGTCGCGGACACGGCGCAGCCGCGCGAGGTCGCGCAGCCGGTGGGTGTCCGCAACGTCCACGGGGCCGATCCTTCCCCGCCCGGCTCCCCGTCGTCCATCACCATCACTGACGCTGGGTGAGCCCCGTCATGCACCACTCGCCGTCGGTCACGCCGAGCACCAGGTCGGCGGGCAGGGTCTGCGTCTGCCCCTGGGCGCTCAGCGTCAGGTCGATCGGCGCCCGGGCCTGGGTGTCGAGCATGAGCTGCGCCGGCCCGGCCGGGACCGCCGACTGGATCAGCGTGAGCGCGTCCGGCGTGAGCGGGTTCAGCGGCTGACCGTTCGGGGTGCGGCACGACGCCGCGTCGAGCGCCGCCCCGTCCTTCGTCGCGAGCGCGGTGGTGATCTGCGCGGCGCGGTCGTCGGGGGAGCCCGGGTTGACCAGGAAGCCGGGGTAGAGCAGCGCGGTCACCGCCAGCGCGACGACCGCGATCGCGGCGACGGCGCCGAGCGCGACGGCGAGGCCCAGCGGACGGTCCGCGGGCTCGTCGTCGTCCTCGTCGGTGAGGTCGCCCCCGTCATCGATGTCGTCGGTGTCGTCGGTGTCGTTCGCGGCAGCCGGCTCGGCGTCGGCCGTGGTGTCCGCCTCGGCCTCGGTCGTCGTGTCCGCCTCGGCCGCAGGGGTGTCGGCGTCCTCGTCGGGGGTGCTGCCGGTCGTGCTCTGGGCCGGGGTCGTGCTCTCCGTCGCGGTGGTGCTGTCGGTCCCGGTGCCGGCCTCGCCGTCGCCGGCCGGCGGATCGTCCGTCGCCACGGTCTCGTTGCGACTCGTGTCGGACATACGTCTGATTCCTCCCAGGACGCTTCGGCGGGCGCCGTTTCCGCAGCGGAATGCCTGTCCGCACGGTGCTTCATGAGCCACCGCGCTCCGACACCCGGGCCCGTGCGTGCCACGCCCGTGGCCCGATCGGGGTTCTCCCTGGTGTGACCCGGCGCTACCGACTCCTCGGGGCCGACGGCCGGTCCCGCGCGTCGGTGACGCCCGGCACCCTCGGCGGCCACCGCCGCCTGCGCATCTACGGCCGGCTCGACTGTCCGAGCGCCCTGCGGTGGCTCGCCCGCGGCCACTACGCGGTCCACCGGGTGTTCTTCGCCGACGAGACGGCCGCCCGCGCCGCGGGCTTCCGGCCCTGTGCGGTGTGTCTACCCCGCGAGTACGACCAGTGGACGACCCTCCAGGAGGACCGATGACGACGAGCCCCACCACGACCGACGACCTCCCCGCCCTCGACCGCGTCGACTGGGACGACGTCGCCGCCCGCCTCGACCGCGACGGGTTCGCGATGACCGCGCCGCTGCTGGACCCCGACCAGTGCCGGCAGATGATCGACGTCTTCGACGACCCGGACGCGTTCCGGTCCACCATCGACATGGCGCGCCTGTCGTTCGGCGAGGGCCGCTACCGCTACTTCGCCGACCCGCTCCCCTCGCTGGTGCAGACGTTGCGCACCCGGCTGTACCGGCCGCTCGCGCGGATCGCGAACCGCTGGGCCGGCCTGCTCGGTGAGGACACGTTCCCCGAGCACCACGACGGGCTCGTCGAGGCGTGCGCGGCGGCGGGCCAGCACAAGCCCACGCCGCTCGTGCTGCGCTACGGCCCCACCGGCTACAACTGCCTGCACCAGGACGTCTACGGCGACCTGACCTTCCCGCTGCAGGTGCTGGTCATGCTCAACACGCCCGACGTCGACTTCACCGGCGGGGAGAGCGTGTTCGTCGAGCAGCGGCCCCGGCAGCAGTCCCGCCCGATGGTGGCGCGCCCCGGCCTCGGACAGGCCGTGGTCTTCCCGGTGCGCCACCGGCCGAAGCAGGGCTCCCGCGGCCACCACCGCGTGCAGATGCGCCACGGCGTCCCGGCGGTGCACACCGGCGAGCGCCACGTGCTCGGCATCATCTTCCACAACGCCCGGTGAGGGCCGGCCGCCACCCGTTCCCCGTGGGACGGACGCTTCGGTTTCGAAGCGTCCGGATCAGGCCCCCTCGCCCGGCGCCTCGGCGTTGAGCCGGCCCACCCGCTTCAGGACGTCGAGCTGGGCCGGGGAGTAGAGCTCGATCATCGCCTGGCCCATGGTGCGGGCGGCGAACTTCGCGCCCTGCGGAGCGTCCTCGTCCGCAGTCCGCAGCTCGGGGTGCTCGGCCCGCAGGGCGCGGACGTGGGGGAGCATCCGTTCGGCCAGGTCCTGCCGGGTCTGCTCGTCGGCCTCGGGGGAGAGCTCGTCGAACTCGGTCATGAGGGGTTCGTGCTGGTAGTTCGTCATCATGTCCGCGTAGGCCTTGATGCCCTTCGGCCCGAGGACCCGGGAGAGGACGACCATGTAGGAGCGGTCGGCGTCCGAGAGATCCGCGCGGGCGGCGGCCGGGGCGATCTCGGGCGGCAGGTCGGTCGGCGCCGCCTGGCGCAGGATGAGGGCGAGCTCGGCGCGTACCCGCTGCAGCCGCTCGATGGTCGACGCGAGCTCCGCGTCCAGCTTCCGCAGCGCCGCCTCGGGGTGCTCGTCACCGTCGCCCATCTCGGCGATCTCGGAGAGCGAGAGCCCGAGATCGGTCAGGCGCTTGATCCGCAGCACGCGCACGAGGTGGGCGACGCCGTACTGCTTGTAGCCGTTGGCGCGCCGCTTCGGCTCCTCGAGCAGACCGACGTCGTGGTAGTGCCGGACCGTCCGCAGGGTGGTGCCGGTGAGCTCGGCGAGCTGCCGGGTGCTCCACGCCATGGGGCTGCTCCTCCTGTCGACGGGCCTCGGGACCGGTGTACCGACGACAGTCAAGACCGTGCCGCCGCGGCATGGTCAAGCGTCGCCGTCCCGTGACGGCCCTCTCCCGCGCCGGCACGGCGGCGAGGACCTGCCGGAGGCGACGTCCGGGCCGTAGCGTCGCCGACCATGCCGGAGTCCACGCCTCCCGACCGCGAGCGACACCTGATCCGGTACTCCGGCCGGGGCGGGTTCAGCCCCGGGATCGCGGACCGGGCCGGCGGCAGCACCGTGATCACCGAGGACGGGCGTGAGCTGCTGGACTTCACGTCCGGGCAGATGAGCGCGATCCTCGGGCACGGCCACCCGGAGATCGTGGCGACCGTCCGCGAGCAGGTCGGACGCCTCGACCACCTCTACAGCGGGATGCTGAGCCGCCCGGTCCTCGACCTCGCCCGGCGGCTGGCGGAGACCCTCCCGGCGCCGCTGGAGAAGGCGATGCTGCTGACCACCGGCGCCGAGTCCAACGAGGCGGCGCTGCGGATGGCCAAGCTCGTCACCGGCCGGTACGAGATCGTCTCGTTCGCCCGGTCCTGGCACGGCATGACCGGCGCGGCCGCGAACGCGACCTACGTCGCCGGACGCACCGGGTACGGCCCCACCGCGCCCGGCAACTTCGCCCTGCCGGTGCCCGACCGGTTCCGGCCCGACCTCGTCGACGCGGACGGCGACCTGGACTGGCGCCGCCAGCTCGACCTCGGGTTCGACCTGATCGACGCGCAGTCGGTCGGCAGTCTCGCGGCCTGCCTGGTGGAGCCGATCCTGAGCTCCGGCGGCGTCGTCGACCTCCCGCCCGGCTACCTCGCCGCGCTGCGGGACAAGTGCCACGAGCGCGGGATGCTGCTGATCGTCGACGAGGCGCAGACGGGCCTGTGCCGCACCGGGGACTGGTACGCGTTCGAGCGCGACCGAGTCGTCCCCGACATCCTGACGCTCTCGAAGACCCTCGGCGCCGGGCTGCCGCTGGCGGCGGTGCTGACCAGTGACGCGATCGAGCAGGAGGCCCACGACCGTGGGTTCCTGTTCTTCACCACCCACGTCAACGACCCGCTGCCCGCCGCCGTCGGCAACACCGTGCTGGACGTCCTGATCCGCGACCGCCTCGACGAGCGCGCCCGCGCCCTCGGCGACCGCCTGCAGGGCGGGCTGCTCGAGCTCGCCGAGCGGCACAAGGTGATCGGCGACGTCCGGGGACGCGGGCTGCTGGTGGGGCTCGAGCTGGTCGACGAGGGGCGGGGCGACGGGGGACCAGGAAACGCCGACGCGCTCGGCGGCGCCGTCACCCGGCGCTGCGCCGATCTCGGCCTGCACATGAACATCGTGCAGCTTCCGGGCATGGGCGGGATCTTCCGGATCGCCCCGCCGCTCACGGCCTCCGACGCCGAGATCGACCGCGGGGTCGCGATCCTCGACGAGGCGTTGACCGCCGAGACGAGCTGATCAGCGCAGGCCGTCGGCGGCCGCGACCCGCGAGCGCTTCTCCTCGGCCGCGGGCTCGGCGCCGGAGTTCGGCCACATGAGCTCGAACTCCAGCTCGATCTTGTCGCCGTAGGGCTCCAGCTCCAGCTCGACCTCGAACTCGTCGGGCAGGTTGAGCGCCACGCCCGGTCCGACCAGGGACACCTCCGTCGTGCCGCCGTTCTCGAGGGCGCTCGCGAGCGAGTGGAGCCACTTGGCGGCCTCCAGGCGCGACAGGATGACCCTCTGCTCGATCTTTCCACCCGCCATGGGGTGCTCCTCTCGTGGAACAGTCGATGGGGAACTCGATCTCAGTCCGGCCCGGCGAGAGTAGCGGCGACGGGGCCGTCCTGACGGGCTCGCGAGCGGGTCCTCGGCCACGTCAGCTCGATCTCCAGCTCCACCGTCTCGCCGTGCGGTTCGATCTCCAGCTCGCAGCGGAACTCCTCGGGCAGCTCCAGCGTCACGGGCGGGCCGGCCAGCGAGACCTGCATGGCGCCGCCGTCCTCGATCGCCTTCGCCAGATCCGCCAGCCACCGCGCGACCTCCTGGCGCGACAGGGTCGTCTTCTGCTCGATCTCGTCCTTCGACATCTCACGGCTCCTTCCTCGGAGGAACCGGCCATCCTCCTCCCCCGGGCCGCGCTCGACGAGGGTTCAGGGCCGTCGCGGCCCGGGCCGCGAGGATCTCGGCGAGGACGGTCGCGTGGCTCGTCGACACGCTCGTGGTGGCGGTGAGCAGCGTCAGGCCGCGTCCGTCCTGCCACGCGCGCAGGTCGTCGAGGGCCTGCGACCGCTCCGGCGCGGCGAGCTCGGCGCGGTAGCGGCGCGCGAACTCGTCGAAGCGATCGGGAGCGTGCCCGTACCAGGACCGCAGCTCGTTCGACGGCGCGACGTCCTTGGCCCACCGGTCGAGGTCGGCCGCGTCCTTGCGCAGGCCCCGGGGCCACAGCCGGTCCACCAGGACCCGGAGGCGGTCGGGCTGGCGCGGGTCGTAGACCCGGCCCACGTCGATGTCCGGTGACGGCACGCGCTCATCCTCGTCCCGAGCCCGACGCTCCTCTGACCGGCGGTGGCCGCCCGTCACCCGTTCGGAGGCTCGGGGGATGACCCGTCCGGGTCGATGGGGACGAGGAAGCGGCACGCGCAGGGCACCCGCCCCGCGATCTGGGGAGGTCCAGTCATCGGTATCGGAGCCACGTCGGGCAGCGGACGTCATCGGTGGGAGAGCACCCGGTCCCCGGGTCGCCGCCCACGCCGGGGCCTGACGATCGCGCTCGCGGGCGCCGCCGTGACCACGACCGTCGGTCTCCTCGCCGGCCCGGCGCTGGCCGACGCCGCGTCGGAGAGCCCCGAGACGAGCCAGGTGGCCCGCGAGACGCACGCCGAGGCGTTGGTGCCCGGCACCCCGTGCTCGGTCTCGGCGCGGGCGTGCGTCGATCTGGAGTCCCAGCGGGCATGGCTGATCCGCGACGGCAAGGTGACCCGGGGGCCGATGACGATCTCCTCCGGCGGCGAGGGACGGGCGACGCCGGTGGGCCACTCGTTCCGCGTCTACCGCAAGGACCGCGACCACGTCAGCGGGGAGTCGCGGACCGCTGAGGGCCGCCCCGCCCCGATGCCCTTCTCGACGTTCTTCGCCGACGGCGGGATCGCCTTCCACGGGGGCGACCCCTCGCGCTCGTCGGCCGGGTGCATCCGCATGAAGGCCGCCGACGCCGAGGCCGTGTTCGACGACCTGCAGAACGGCGACAAGGTGCAGGTCGTCAACGGCTCGCAGGAGCGCGCGGCGCGGGGCGAGGCGTCGTAGGACCGATCCACCGCGCTGCTCCGGGACGTCGAGCCCCGGTGGGGTCACCGGGGCGCGCGTCCGAGTCGTAGTGCCGAGACGAGGAAGAAGATGCCGCCCAGCAGGGCGTAGCCGGCGAGGCCTGCGAGCGACGCCCCGGCGGTGGAGGCCGTGAGGACGAAGGCGACCCCGGCCAGCACGGAGATCGACCCGCTCGCGATCATCGCTCCCCGTCCGCCCAGGGATCGACGACGGATCGCGACGACGAGCTGCACGATGCCGGCGACGACGGCCCACACACCCCAGACGCGCAGGACGGCCGGGACGCCCGAGGAGAGCGCGACGACCAGCCCGATCGCGGCGAAGGCACTGATGATCATGGTGGCCCGGAGGCCCACGGCGTTCCGGGTCTCCGGCGCCGCGGCTCGCGACGACCGCGCGTCGACGGCCGCTGCCGCCACGTCGACGAGCGGGTAGAGCACAAGCAGGACCGCGGTCAGCGGGCCGAGGTGCGACCCCACCACGAACAGCAGCAGGGCCCAGACGACGGCGAAGCCGAAGCGGGCGAGGTGGAGGCGACGCAGGGTGGACGGGTCGCCGGACGCGACGGGGACGGGCGTGGTGGCGGTGGTCATGACGGGGTTCCCCTCGTGCGGCGCGGGCGACCCACGACCGCTATGTAGAAAGACCGTTCTCTCTTGTGTTCCGCCAGCATGGACCCGTGTCGTCCGCGCACGCAAGACCGATCGTTCTTTCTGTTAGCGTGAGGCATGGCCGTCAGCCGCGAGACCGATCCGACGGGCCAGGTCAGCGCCCCGTCCGGCGGGGGAGACGCCGGGCGCTCGCCGGCTCGCGAGCGGTTGCTGTCCGTCGCCAGTGGGCTCTTCTACGGCGAAGGCATCCGCGCGGTCGGTGTCGAGCGGATCCTCGCCGAGGTCCCGACGACGCGGGCCACCTTCTACCGCCACTTCCCGTCCAAGGACGACCTCGTCGTGGCCTACCTGCGCGGCGTCGACGCCCAGACGCGCGCGGGGGTGCAGGCCGACATCGACGGCGCGGCCACACCGGCCGAGGCGCTACGGGCCATCGGCGACTCGGTCGCCGAGAGCCTGGCGGCGCCCGGCTTCCGTGGCTGTGCCTTCCTCAAGGCCGCCACCGAGTTCCCCGACCCCGACGACCCGATCCACCGGACCGTGCTCGAGCACCGGGCCTGGTACGCGGCCACGATCACGGAGCTGTTCGCCCGGATCTTCGACACCGACGTCGAGCGCCCCGACCCCCGCGAGGCCGCCCAGCACTTCATCGTCATGCGCGACGGCGCCATGGCGGGCGCCCAGATCGACGGTGCCGCCGACGTCGGGGTCGTCCTGCGCCGAGGCGTGGAAGGGCTGCTCCACGTCGTCCACCCGACGGAGTTCGACGGCCGGCCGATCGACCCCCGGCGCAGGGGTCGTCAGTAAGGGCATGCGGCGGGCGTGATCCTCGCGGGAGGTGGTCGGCGACTCACTGGACCCGTCGCGGCCGCTCGGAGTGGGACCGGGTGCTGCGGTCCGTGTGGTGGCCAGCGCTGCCTCATGCGCTACATGCGGCCGGAGGTCGGCGCGAACCGCGTCGCCAGTGCGCGGTCCAGCGCCGCTGCCCCGGACCCTGCCCAGAGCAGGTACACCATCGAGAACAGCAGCGCCGGTGCCACACCGAGGTGGAAGGGGCCACCCACCTGGACTCCGGCGGTCGCGATGGCGCCGGCCATGTTCAGGGCCAGCCCCAGCGCGGCCAACCGGGTGCCGATCCCGAGGATGAGCATCAGTCCGGCTCCGAGCTCGAGCGTGCCGACCAGGTAGACGATCACACTGGAGTCGGGGAGCCCGTAGCGGACGAACTCGGCGAGCTCGTACTCGTGAGCGAGGAACTTCGGCAGCGAGAACAGGACGAACACCAGGCCGGTCGCGATACGCAGCACCGCCGTGGCCACCGCGACCCCTCCGCGGACCCGGGTGCTGAAGAACCGCTGGGTCGGGCTGCGGTCAGAGTGGTGCTCGACATTCCCGCTACCGCCCATGGCCGTGCTCCTTCTGATCGAGCAGCCGCCCGCCGCGGTCAGCATCGTCCGAAGTCAACGGTGCCACTACCGAGGGTCGAGAACATTGCCGACGCGACGGTCGCCTGCTCGGTGGAGGACGCGGCAACGGTGCTTCTCCGGCGATGTGGGGCGACTGCCCCGCCCCTCAGAGGCACCAGCCCGGTCGAGCTTGCCCGCGGCCACGCCTCCGGGGGCGGCGGGGAGGTACTCCCGGCGCAGTCGCCGCAGGTGCCGCGGCTCCGGTTCCGGATGGTTCATGCCACGCATCGAGCGCGGGAACCTCGCTCCGGTTGCCGGTCGGTGCTACCGCGCGTGTCGATGCTGCTCGGCGAGAACCTGTACTCGGCAACCCCCGGTCCAGGACACGGGACGGCCGCGTGCAGTGAACCCACGACGCTTGCATCGATCATCGACCCCTCCTCGACCCGCGAGTGCTGTTCCCGCCGCCCGCTCCTCGAGCGGTGGTACGTCGGGGCCAGATCGGTAGGGCACGTCCGTTCGTTGGTCACTGTCGCTCGGTCCGCGCGCTTGGCACGAGAAGTTGGTCTGTCGGGGCTAGTGCTCAGGACCAACCGATGCGCTCCGTGCGAGGTTGCAGCGAGGTCAAGGCGCGTCTGGAGCCGCCCTCGCTCCAGTTCTGTGGTGGGCTACCGATCGTGTCTACACCGAGGCGCACCAGCGGTGGGACCCCGATGACGGGTCGATGGTCGGGGCTGCCGTGAGAGGGCGGTTCCCCGAGTCCAGCGAGGTACGCGGTCCCGTGTGCCCGACTCCGGAGGAGTCCGGTCCGTCGGTGGGTGCCTCTCGGCGAGTGGCTGGTGTCGGTCGGGTCGGCGGTGGTGCCGGTGCGGTCCGGGCGAACCGGGACGCCGAGGACGGATGGCTGGTCGGACGGGCCCGCGCGGGAGACGCCGAGGCGTTCGAGGTGCTGATCTCACGGCACCAGGATCGAATCTTCCGGATCGCGCTGCGGGTGCTCGGCAACCGTCAGGACGCCGAGGACGTCATGCAGGATGTACTGATCCAGCTGTGGACCGGATTGGCCGGGTTCGCGGGCACGAGTGCGTTCACGACCTGGTTGCACCGCGTTGTGGTCAACCGTTGTCTGAGCCGGGCCCGGAGCGCTCGACGCACCGACGTCGTTCCCGGACCGAGTGAGCCCGGCCATCCCCGGGCGCCGGCGGCCGCCGAGCAGGTGCAGTATCAGGTCCAGCTGGCGGCGGCAGGCGCGGCGGTCGTCGCGCTGCCGGAGGATCAGCGCAGCGTCTTCGTGCTGTGTCAGCTCGAGGGATTGAGCTATCGGGAGGTCGCGGTGATCCAGCGCCTGCCGGAGGCGACCGTGCGGGGCCGTCTGTCCCGGGCACGGGAGCGACTCGCACGGGCGATGGAGGCGTGGGCATGACCGACGATGCCCGGCGTCGAGCCGCCGATCCGAGACGGGCGGACCCGCTCCCGTGTGGAGTAGAGCCGACGAGCCTGTTGACGCAGGTGTGCGAGGGCCACGGCAGCGAGCTCACCGAACACCAGGTGGGCTGTCCGCACTGCCAGGCTGAGCTCGAGCGGAGCCGCGGGTTGTGGTCGCCGTTCGACGGGCTGGCCCGGGAGAAGGTCCGCGCACCGCAGGCAGTGGTGGCGCGCGCCCTGCAGTGGGTGCGGGAGATGGCCGGAGACCGACCGCAGGCGGCGAGGTTCCGGATGGAGAACCTCCCGGTCGGCCGCGCCGAGCCGGCAGGGGAGTCGTGGGTCTCGGCGCGGGTGGTGATCCGGTCGGTCCGTCTGGCGGCCGAGCAGGTCGACGGGGTCCGGGTGGCCCTGGGGCATCTCGTTGCCTCGACCTCGGAAGCGGCCACGCCCCGCCCGGGCCATGCGGCCGACGACATGTCGGTGGACGGGCGGACTGTGCTGGAGGTGGCGATCGCCGCAGACTACGGCCAGGACCTGCATGCGCTGGCCGAGCGCATCCGTGCCCGTGTCGCCGACGAAGTGCGCCGACTGACGGGCCGTCCACCGGCCGCGGTGGACGTGCTCGTCGACGACGTCCTCACATAGTCACCAGTCTCCCTCCCACTCCTCGATGTGACCTGAGACACGACTGTGAGCGTGTGACGAACCCCGATGGGCGGCGTCGAACGTTCTGAGACCCACCGAGCGCGCCCAGTCCTTGCGTGTTCGCAGCTCGATGCCGGGTCTTTGCTCGATCTTCCCTCTGCTTGTAGGAGACGTCTGTCATGACCACCCCCACTGCCGCTACCGCATCCACGGATTCCACCGGTTCCGCCACGGGCACCGGCTCGGCGATGTCTCCGACGTCGAGCCGGGGCGGTGGTCTGGACACCGAGTTCGGCAAGACCACCATTGCCGACGCGGTGGTGACCAAGGTCGCCGGCCTGGCCGCTCGCGAGATCTCCGGCGTCCATGGGTTCGGTGGCGGTGCCGCGCGCGCCTTCGGCGCGATCACCGAGCGCCTGCCCGGCGGGCGGACGTCCTCGACCCAGGGTGTGTCGGTCGAGGTCGGCGAGAAGCAGGCCGCGGTCGACCTGACCATCGTGGTGGAGTACGGCGTTCCGATCGCCGATCTGGCCCGCGCGATCCGCCGCAACGTGATCGGTGCGGTCGAGCAGATGACCGGTCTGCAGGTCGTCGAGGTCAACGTCAACGTCACCGACCTGCACCTGCCCAGCGACGATGACTCCGAGGACGACCAGCAGGACCAGGGCTCGGCGCGGCCGACCAACCGGGTCCAGTGACCGGTCCGCACGACCCGGGGCCGGCCTCCACCGGTCCCGGGCCGATGCCCGCCGGTCCGTCGGCTGTGCCGGGGACGGCGACCGCGGACAGCCCCCTTCGCTTCGATCCGGCCGGCTCGGTCGCGGCGCCGATCGCGCGGGACGTCGACGCGCTCGCCGAGCCCGTCGCGGCCGCGGTGCTGGCCTGTCCGAGCGTGGCGGGCCTGTCCGGTGGCCCGTTCGGGACCGTGGGCACCTACCTGCCCGGGCGACGGGTCACCGGCGTCCAGATCACCGACACCGAGGTCACGATCCGCATCGTGGCCCGGCTCGCGCCACTACGGCGCATCGAGGCCGAGGTTCGCGCCGCGGTCGCCCCCCTGGTGTCTGGTCTGCCGGTGCACCTGGGTGTCGACGACCTCGTCACCGGCGAGCCGGACCCCACCCCCGGCTGACCTCGTTCCCGGTGCTTGCCCCTGGCGCGGTGGGGCGGGCGCCACCCCTCTTGCTGAGCTCTTCATGGGAGTTTCTCGTGTCCAACACTGTTCTCGGCCTGCTGGTCGGCCTGACACTCGGCATCGCCGGCGCCTTCGGTGGCTTCGGCGCGTTCCTGCTCGTGCTGGTCCTGGGCCTGCTCGGGTTCCTGGTCGGGAGTTACCTCGACGGCGGGCTCGACGTCGACGGCCTGACCGGCCGCGGCCGGTCCTCGACCCGCGCGTAGGGGCCGGAGATGGGCACCCCAGACACCAGCGCGGGGCCTGAGCCGGGCGGGCACCCGCGGGCCGATGAGACCCCGACCGGCCAGATGCGCCTGGTCACCACGACCGTCGACCCCCGGTCGCCCTCCGCCGGACGCCACGCCGCCCCCGAGGGCCACGGCGACAGCACCACCGGCGATGCCGCCGAGCGCGGATCACTGACCATCGACGACGTCGTGGTGGAGAAGGTCGCCACCGCCGCAGCCGCACAGGTCGAGCACGTCGGGGGCGCCGCACGGCGTGTGCTGGGCGTCGCGACCGGCCGCGAGGACGGCGACGGTCGCCCGCGGGTCTCGGCGAAGGTCTCCGGCCAGGTCACCACGCTCGAGGTCCGCCTCGCCGTGGCCTACCCGGCCTCGGTCCGCGCCACGACCGAAGCCGTCCGGGCCCATGTCCGCGACCGGGTTCAGGCGCTGACCGCGCTCACCGTGACCCGGGTCGACATCACCGTCGCCGCCCTGACGGCCACGAGGACGAGCGGGAAGCGGGTGGTCGCGTGATCCGCCGCCCCCGCCGCAGCACCCCGGCCACGATCGTCGCGCTGGTCGTGCTCGCCGTCTGCGTGCTCGTGGTCCTCTGCTGCGTGCAGGCCCTGCTCGGGCAGACCCCGCTGATCAGCCTGTCTCAGCTGCTCGCGGTGAGCTCCGGACTCCGCTGGAACAGTGCCGCCACGATCGCCGTCGCGATCGTGCTCGCCGTGCTCGGGCTGGTGCTGCTGCTGGCCGCGATCCGTCCCGGCAAGCCCACGGTGGTGCCCCTGGTGCGGATGACCGACGCCGACGGCGCTCCGGGCGCCGACGCCGGCGTGCGCCGGAACAGCCTGGCGACCGACCTCACCAGCACCGCCGCAGCGGTCCCCGGCGTCGCGACGGCCGTCGTCAGTGCCCGCCGCGGCCGGGTCACCGTCACCATCACCGTTGCTGCCGCCGACCCCACCACCGTTCCGGACGCCGTCCGCGGACGCCTGCTGTACCGCCTGAGCGAGGTCGGTCCCGCCCCTCGCCCGAAGGTCCGTGTCAAGGCCCGTCGCGCGCGCACCGGCTGAGGAGCCGACCCCGTGAACCACATTCCAGACAGGACGTCGTGATGGCCAGTCCCAACCGGCCCGCCCGGCTCAACCGCACTCTGCTGCTGGTGGTGGCGATCGTGCTGCTCGCCGCGGCGGCGTTCACGCTGCTGCTCGGATTCGGGGTCCTCGCTGGCCTCGGGCTGACCAGCCCCGGCCGCGGCGCACCGCTCACGGCGGCCTCGCTGTCCCCGCCGACCTGGGTCGCCTACGTCGCGATCGTCGTCGCCGTCGTGATCGGGCTGCTCTGCGTGCGGTGGTTGATCGCCCAGATCATCCGCAAGCCCTCCTCGGGGACGTGGCGGCTCGAGAACGACCCCGCCACCGGCGCCACCCGGCTCGACGCGCAGGCCGCCGTCGATCCGCTCGTCGACGAGGTCGAGACCTACCAGGGTGTGCACCGCGCGTCGGCGCGTCTGTCCGGCACCGCGGCCCGCCCGGTGCTGCACCTGGTGATCGGCACCGAGGACGCCGCCGACATCACCGCACTGCGCCGCCGCATCGACACCCAGGCGATCCCACGCCTGCGCCAGGCCCTCGACCTGCCCACCCTGCCCGCCGACCTGCTCATCCGCCTCGACGACGCCCGCTCCGCCCGGGTGAGCTAGCGGGCGGCGAGATTTCGACGCTCCGTCACGTGGACGACGACGGCGCGCGGAGGCGCTGGCTCGGCCAGGCGCTGGCCGGGCCCACCCACCATATGAGCGCGGGCACCAGGAAGGCTCGTACCAGGAAGGTGTCCAGGAGCACCCCGACGGCCATCGCGAAGGCGAGCTCCTGGAAGGGGGCGAGCGGTACGAGGGCCACGAGGCCGAAGCTTGCCGCGAGGGTGACGCCGGCGGTGCCGATGGCCCGCGTGGAGCGGGGGACCGCGACGGCGAGCGCCTGGCCGAGCGGGCGGGTGCGGGCGGCCTGCCAGACGTCGCCCACCCCGAAGACGTTGTAGTCCGAGCCCAAGGAGGCGAGTAGGGCACCGACGGCGAAGGGGACGAAGAAGATCAGTCCCTCCTGGCCCAGCTCCCCGAAGACCAGCGATGTCAGTCCGAGCGCGGAGGCGACGACGAGCAGGCTGCAGCCGAGCAGGTAGAGCGGGGCGACGAGGCTGCGCAGGAACAGCACGAGGAGCAGCAGCTCGACGGCGGCGACGACCACGGCCACCCGGATGAGGTCGGCGCGGGCGCTGTCGACCAGCCCGAGGCCGAGGGCCGTGTCGCCGGCGTAGGCCGTGGACACTCCGTCCAGGCCCGCCACGGCAAGCAGCGCCGGGATGTCGCGCTGCAGTGTCCGCAGGGTCTCGACCGCCCGAGCGCCCAGCGGGTCGGCGTCGAGCACGAGGAGGAAGCGTGCGGCGTCGCCCTCGGGCCCGAGGAACAGCGCATAACGGTCGGGGACGGAACTCGGGAGCCGGCCCTGGGTGGGGCCGAGCACCCCGGCCACGCCGGGTCGGTCCTCCAGCTCCTGTTGAAGGCGGGCGAGGGAGTCTCGGCGGGCGGTGATCCCGGGCCCGGTCAGGAGGATCTCGGTGGGGGAGAGCACGCCGGGGGCGAAACCCGTCGCCGCGCTCTCCCACGCCACGCGGACCGGGTTGCCCGCGGGCAGCGAGTCCGTGGGTGACACCGACTCGCGCATCGAGGCCAGTGGCAGGGCGCACACGGCAAGCACGGCCAGTCCGACCACCGCTGCCGCCGGGGCCGCACCCTTCCGCGTGGTGATGAGCCGGATGAATCGGCTCCGACCCGGGTCGGGCTCGAACTGCTCGGCGTGCTCTCCGGCCGGTAGGCCGGGTCGCCGCGGCCACAGCACCGCCCGCCCGCACATCGTCATGAGCGGCGGAACGACCAGGACCGACACCACGAGCGAGGCCAGCACCGTCAGGGCCAGGCCCGGGCCGAAGGCCTGGAAGAGCTCCGTGCGGGCGACGCTGAGTGCGGCCACCCCGGCAGCGACGGTGAGTCCGGCGACGACCACGATCGTGAGGTAGTCCTCGACGGCTCCCCGGGCGGCGGCGCGGCCGTCCTGCCCGGCACGCAGGCGGCGTGCCATCCCAGAGAGGAAGAGGACCGCGTAGTCGGTGCTGAGGCCGAGTGCGAGGGCCACCAGCACCGGTTCGAGCTGACCGGGGGCACTGATGCCGGCGATCTCGGCGACCGCTCCGATGAGACGGTCGGCGACCAGGTAGGACGTCCCGGCGGCGATCAACGTGATCACGGGGGCGAGGGCCGAGCGGAAGGCGAGGGCGACGACGAGAGCGACCGCGATCACCGAGCTGACCTCGACGGCGGTCAGGTGCTCGGCCACGAGTCGGCCCTGCTCGGCCTGGAGCGGGATCGTGCCGCCCACCCCGGCGAGGTGATCGCCGGGCCGGTCGATGCGGGAGGCGTAGTCGTCGGCGACGCGCTCCTGCAGCCAGGTGGGGGCGCGGGGGTCGGTGAACAGGTAGGTCACGATCGTGGTCGTCGGACCGGCCGACGTCAGCGCATCGGAGGTCAGGGCATCTCGGGTCAGGGCGCCGGTAGCCGACCCCGGCGCGAGTCCCTCGGGCAGTCCACGCGGCACGCCGTCGAAGACCGGCACGGCGAGGAGAAGCGGTGGTGTCGGACGGCCGCGGTAGGCCGCCTCGTCGACCTCCGCCGCACGCAACGTCGCCCGGGCCTGCGCATAGGGGTCGAGACCCCTCGGGTCGTGCTGCACCACCGCCGTCCGGGTCAGCAGCGGCAGGCCGAAGATCTCGAACGCCCGGACCTGTGCCTGCACGGCGGGCGTGTCCTCGCCGAGGATCTCCGACAGTCCACCGCCCGCGGTGGCGAGCGGCGGGAGCAGGGTCATCGCCGCCCAGACACCGATGCCGGCGACGATGAGCACGGCCCACCAGGCACGGGTGAGGAGCGCGGCCGCGGCACGCACCGGGAGGGCGCG
This sequence comes from Actinomycetospora sp. NBC_00405, assembly GCF_036044095.1. Taxonomy (NCBI): domain Bacteria; kingdom Bacillati; phylum Actinomycetota; class Actinomycetes; order Pseudonocardiales; family Pseudonocardiaceae; genus Actinomycetospora; species Actinomycetospora sp. NBC_00405. The sequence goes on along the minus strand of NZ_CP107938.1, from coordinate 2,451,243 downwards.
CTGCGGAGGCTTCGGCGGCGCCGCCCCGTCCGGCATCCCGGGCGTGGCCGTGTCGGATGCGGCGCCCACGGTGCTCGACGCTGCCACCTCGGCCTCATCGGGTCCAGCGGCGACGGTTCCTTCCCGGGTCGCGGCCTGCCACCCTCGGTCGACGTGGCCGAGGACCAGGCGAGCGTGGACCCGGGCGACCATCCGCGTCGCGTCGGGGACGGTGCCCGCGACGAGGATCCGGTGTCAGGCACGGGCGAGAGCGCGCCGGGCCGTGCGCGGCGACGGTCGCGGATCCTGCCGGTGCTGCTCGCGCTGGTGATCGGAGCCGGCGCCGGGTGGTCGGCGCGAGCCGTCGTGCTCCCGACCGCTGTCCCTGTTCCCGCGCCGCCGCCGCCGCTGACACCGATGCCCGCGCCGGGTGTCCCCTGTCCCGCCGCGGCGGACGCGGGAGCCGCGATCAGTGCCCAGCTCGACCGGGCCGTGGTCGCGCTGCGGGACTTCGACCCGCGCACGCTGCAGGGCGTGCTCGACGAGGTGCAGCGCCAGCAGGCCCGACTCGAGGCCGCGGTGGCCGCCTGCCGCACTGGTTCCGCACCGTCCTGAGGGTCCCGCGCCGACGATCACGGCGGCTGCGCGGTCACCGCCGGACCCCGCGTCGTCCCGCGACCCCGGCGACCGCAGCGACGACCACGAGAGCCACCACGAGCTGCACCAGCAACTCGAGCCAGTCGATTCCTCCCGTCACGGTAGCGATTCCGAGGGCACGAGCGAGGAAGGTGCCGATCAGGGCGGCGACGATTCCGGCGACGATGGTCATCCAGATGGGGATTCGTTGCTTGCCTGGGAGAATGGCCCGTGCGAGCACGCCGATCACCAGACCGATGACAATCGCGCTGATGATGCCGGTGATGGTCACGAATCGCCGCCTTCCCATTGGCAGGGTGAGGCTCCACGTTCGACGGTGTACACCTGGCTCGATGCTTCGCCGGGGTCCTGGGCGACGTGGGGCCAGCGCCTGGCGCCCTCGCGAGGGCGCCGGACCATGCGCTCAGGGTAGGCGCGGGAGGGCCCGTGCGAAAGGACGCTTCTCGCGCCATCGACGCCGAACGCGGCGCATCAAAGGCCGCGCCACTGACGCTCGAATTCCTCATCGATCTCGAGGGCGGCGTACCCGCGCGGACGGCCGGTCAGGGCGTCGGTACCGGCGTAGACGCGGACGTGGTACGCGCCGCGCGGCAGCTGCCCGATGTGGCCCCGCTGCCTCCGCTTCCGAGGTGGCATGCCACGGACGGTAGGAGCCACTTGCCACATCGGTGTCGGTCGCACGCACGCCGGAACCCACGTCCTGCTGCTCGCCCACGACCACCACGAGCGCGTCGTCCACGCCGCCACCGGCGAACTCCTGCGCGAACTCGACATCAACCTTGACCGCGACTACCAGCCACGACACCCACCGAGCCCGAAAGAACAAACGCCCGAACCCACACAACGTGGGTCCGGGCGTCCGGGATGTCCTGAGACACCACATGGTGCCCCCGGCAGGATTCGAACCTGCGCCACCGCCTCCGGAGGGCGGTGCTCTATCCCCTGAGCTACGGGGGCGGACCGATCGCGAGCCTAGCGCACGGGCCGCCGAGGACCGACGCTCGGGTGATGGCACACGCAGAGATCCATCGGGACCGTCGCATCGATGCGGGAGACCTCGCCGCCCTGTCCGGACGCACGATCGCGGTGATCGGTTTCGGCAACCAGGGCGCGGCGCAGGCGGCGAACCTGCGCGACTCGGGGTTCGCCCCGCTCGTCGGCAACCGGGACGACGAGTACGCGACGTCGGCCGCGGAGGAGGGCTTCGACCTTCGCCCCATCGCCGACGCGGCGGCCGCCGCCGACATCGCGCTGCTGCTGGTCCCCGACGAGGAGCAGCCCGAGCTCGTGCGCACCGAGGTCGCGCCCGGCCTGCGCGCGGGCGACACCCTCGTCCTCGCCAGCGGCTACAACTGGCACTTCGGCCTGCTCGAGGTGCCCGACGGCGTCGACGTCGTCATGGTCGCGCCGCGCATGATCGGCGCGGCGGTGCGCGACCGCTACGTCGACCGGCACGGGTTCCCCTGCTTCGTCTCCGTCGAGCGCGACGCGAGCGGCCGCGCGTGGGAGACGACGATGGCGATCGCCCGCGCCATCGGGGGCACGCTCGGCGGCGCGATCGTCTCGAGCGCCCGCGAGGAGGCGGCGCTGGACCTGTTCAGCGAGCAGGCGATCTGGCCCGCGATCCTCGATGTGGTGCGCACCGCCCACCGGGTCGCCGTGGAGGCGGGCTTCACCGAGGAGGCCGTGCTCAACGAGCTCTACCTGTCCGCCGAGCCGGCCGAGGTGTTCGCGCACATGGCCCGCGAGGGGCTGTTCGGCCAGCTCGGGCTGCACTCGCGGACGTCGCAGTACGGGCAGCTGCGGTCGCTGTCGGGGCTCGACGAGGGCGGCGAGCTGGCCGACCGCTTCCGGCGCGTGATGCACGACGACATCCTGTCCGGGGCCTTCGCGCGGGAGTGGAGCCGTCCCGAGGCGGGGGAGCGGCTGGACGTGATGCGCGACGAGGTCGGGGCCACGCGGCTCGCGACCGCCGAGGCCGAGGTCCGCGCCCGCCTGGACCCGTAGAAGCACTGGGACGGTGCTCAGCTAGGTCAGTTGGGCATCGTGTGCATGCCGGCGTGCATGTCCGCCGGGGCAGGCAGGGGAGCGGCGCCGCGCTCGGCGAGCATCTGCGTCATCACCGCCGCCTCGGAGGTCTGGGACGTCGCCATGCTCTGCGCGAGCGCCCGGACCGCCGGCACCGAGGCCTCGTCGGCGGCCGCCTGCATCATCGGCAGCCCGCCCTGGTGGTGGCGCAGCATGAGCTGGAGGAACACGACGTCGAGCGCGGGCCCGGTGGAGGCGCGCAACCGCGCGAGGTCCTCGGGCGACGCCATGCCCGGCATCGTCGCCGTCGGCATGCCCATCCAGCCCATGAACTGCCCGGACGGCGGGGTCAGCGGCTCACCCCACAGGGTCAGCCAGCCCTCCATGCGCCCGACCTGGGAGGTCTGGGTCGACTCGATGTCGAAGGCGATCTGGCGCACCGCGGGGTCGGCGGTGTTGTTCCGCGCCCACACGGCCATCTCCACCGCCTGGCTGTGGTGCACGAGCATGTCCTGCAGGAAGCCGACGTCGACCGAGCCCTCGGCCGGCCCGTAGGTCGTCGCGGTGGAGCGCCCCAGGGCGATGCCGCCGATGACGCCGGCGAGCACCAGCACCAGCGCGAGGCCGCCGGCGACGAACGCCTTGGCCCAGGTCGGGCTCGCCGACCACCAGCCGCCGCCGGAGCCGCCGTCGTCCGCACCGTCGCCGTCGACCGGGGGCGGCGGCGGGTCGGTGCGGTCGGTGTCGCTCACCGGGGTGTCGGTCATGTCGGTGGGGGTGGCGCTCATCCGCCGTTGCCCGCGGCCGCGCCGCGACCGTCCATCGTCACCGCGTCCGGTGGCGGGGGCGAGGGGGCGAACGGGGGCGGGTTGTCCGGGTCGAAGTAGCCCGGACCGAGGGCGTCGCAGCTCGCCCCGACCTCGGGGTACTGGTACTGGTTCTGGCGCAGCGACTGGATGAACTGGTCGATCCGCGGGTCGTTGGGGTCGTCGACCTTGAGCTCGTGACCCCACGACTGCAGCGCGATCGGCCGGTCGAGGCCGGGGTACGGCGACATCATCGTGTAGTCCTGGCCCTGCACCCGGCCGGCCAGCGCCTGCACCCCCGGCCCCTGCACGCGTTCCGGGTCGTAGGCGATCCACACCGCGCCGTGCTCGAGGGAGTGGACCATGTTCTCGGTGCGCACCGGGGTCGGGTAGACCACGCCGGTGCAGGCCGCCCAGTAGGCGTCGTGCGGGCCGCCGAACGGGGGCGAGCGGTCGTAGGCCACGCGCTGCTGGGCGGTGACGTGCTGCTGGCCCGCGTACTGGCCGGTGACGATGCCCGGGATCGCGAGCGACGGGTCGCGGTTGTCGTCGCCCGGGCGCCAGGCGCTGACCTCGCCCTCGCGCATCAGCGCGAAGCCGATGACGCCGACGGCGAGCAGCACGACGACCGTGATCGCGCCGATCAGCAGCCACGGCACCTGGCGGCGGGTCCCGGCGGCGGGGCGCTTGCCGCGGGTGACGGGGTTGGGTCCCCGCTTCGCGCCCGGGCGCTGGCCGTTCTTCGCGCCGCCCCTGGCGCCGCCCTGGCCGTTCTGTCTGCGCTGCCCGCCCGAGGACGACCGCCCCGAGGACGGCGTTCCCGACCCGGCCGACCCGGATCGACGACCGGATCCACCACTCGCCATGGCACCGAGTCTACGGAGCACGCGGTGACGCTCGAGGGACGGGTGCGCACCCGCGGTGATCACCGCTCGCGCTTCACGCGGCCATCACCGCAGCGTGTGACGCGTGCCCGGCCCGGGCCCGGAGGTCAGCCGCGCCCCGGTCCCTAGAATCAGCGGGGTGACCCCCGCTGCCCTGGCCGACCTGCTGCACGCCGTCGCCGTGGACGTGCTCACCGAGCGCGGCCTCGACACGGCGGTGCTGCCGGACACGGTCACGGTCGAGCGCCCGCGCAACCCCGAGCACGGCGACTACGCCACCAACCTCGCGCTGCGCTCGGCGAAGAAGGCCGGGGTGGCGCCCGCCGAGCTGGCGGGCTGGCTGGCGACGCGCCTCGAGGACACCGACGCGATCGCCACCGCCGAGGTCGCGGGCCCGGGCTTCCTCAACCTGCGCCTCGCCGCCGACGCCCAGGCCGGGATCGTCGACGCGGTGCTCACCGCGGGCGAGGCCTACGGCCACACCGACGCGCTGACCGGGCAGGCGATCAACCTCGAGTTCGTCTCGGCGAACCCCACCGGCCCCATCCACCTCGGGGGCACGCGCTGGGCCGCGGTCGGCGACGCGCTGGGCCGGGTCCTCGCGTCGCAGGGCGCTGCGGTCACCCGCGAGTACTACGTCAACGACGCGGGTGCGCAGATCGACCGGTTCGCCGAGTCGCTGCTCGCGGCGGCCGAGGGACGCCCGGTGCCGGAGAACGGCTACGGCGGGGCCTACGTCGCCGAGGTCGCGCAGAAGGTGCTGAAGGCCTCCGACGGCCTGCTCGACCAGCCCGAGGACGAGAAGCTCGCCGCGTTCAAGCGTCTCGGCGTCGAGGCGATGCTCGAGGAGATGCGGGCGAGCCTGGAGTCGTTCGGCACGCACTTCGACGTCTGGTCCTCCGAGCAGGCGCTGCACAGCTCGGGTGCGGTCGAGCGGTCGGTGCAGCAGCTCAAGGACGACGACGCCCTGTACTTCGCCGACGGCGCGTGGTGGCTGCGCTCCTCGGACCACGGCGACGACAAGGACCGCGTCGTCATCAAGAGCGACGGGCGTCCGGCCTACATCGCGGGCGACATCGCCTACTACCGCGACAAGCGCGCCCGCGGTGCCGACCTCGCGATCTACATGCTGGGCGCCGACCACCACGGCTACATCCACCGCCTCAAGGCCGTGGCCGCGGCGTTCGGCGACGACCCGGCGCGCGTCGAGGTGCTGATCGGGCAGCTCGTCAGCCTCGTGCGCGACGGCCAGCCGGTGAAGATGTCCAAGCGCGCCGGCACGATCATCACGCTGGAGGACCTCGTCGACGCCGTCGGCGTGGACGCGGCGCGCTACACGCTGGCGCGCTCGTCGGTCGACCAGGTGCTCGAGATCGACCTCGACCTGATCTCGAGCCGCACGAACGAGAACCCCGTGTTCTACGTGCAGTACGCCCACGCCCGGCTCGCGTCGCTGGCCCGCAACGCCGCCGACCTGGGCGTCTCCGCGCAGAGCCCGGACCTCGCGCTGCTGACCCACCCCCGCGAGGGCGACCTCATCCGCACGCTGGGGGAGTTCCCGCGCGTGCTGTCGTCGGCCGCGGCCCTGCGGGAGCCGCACCGCGTCGCGCGCTACCTCGAGGAGCTGGCCGGCGCCTACCACCGGTTCTACGACACCTGCCGCGTCCTGCCGCAGGGCGACGAGGAGCCGTACGCGATCCACACCGCCCGCCTCGCGCTCTGCTCCGCCGCGCGCCAGGTGCTCGCCAACGGCCTCGGCCTGCTCGGTGTGAGCGCGCCCGAGCGCATGTGACCCACCACCCGTCCACCCACCAGGTCTGGTTGAACCCACGATGACCCGCGCCCACCCTGCCGGGCCCCGCCACGCCGACGTGATCCCGCAGCACGAGGACGCCGGTGGCCCGCCGCCCGAGGCCGCCCTCGACGCCCTGCCGGCCGCCGTGTGGCCCCGCAACGCCGCCCGCGACGCCGACGGCGCCGTCCGCCTCGCCGGCGTCGACGTCACCACCCTCGCCCGCGAGCACGGCACCCCGCTGTTCGTCGTCGACGAGGCCGACTTCCGGTCCCGGTGCGCCGAGCACGCCGACGCCTACGGCGACCCCGCGCTCGTGCACTACGCGAGCAAGGCGTTCCTCACCACCGAGATCGCGCGCTGGGTGGCCGACGAGGGCCTCGGGCTCGACGTCTGCACCGAGGGCGAGCTGCTCACCGCGCTGCGCGCGGGCTTCCCGCCCGAGCGGATCACGGTGCACGGCAACAACAAGAGCCGTCATGAGCTCACCGTCGCGCTGGACGCCGGGGTCGGCGCGATCGTGCTCGACTCCTACGTCGAGATCGGCCGCCTCGACGAGATCGCCCGCGACCGCGACGTCCGCGCCCAGGTCATGGTGCGGGTGACGGTCGGCGTCGAGGCGCACACCCACGAGTTCATCGCCACCGCGCACGAGGACCAGAAGTTCGGGTTCTCGCTGGCCGCGGGCGACGCCGCCGAGGCCGTGCGCCGGGTGCTGAAGTCGCCGGGGCTGCACCTCGTCGGGCTCCACAGCCACATCGGCTCGCAGATCTTCGACGCCGACGGCTTCGAGCTCGCCGCCCGCCGGGTGATCGGGCTGCTCGCCGAGATGCGCGACGAGCACGGCGAGGCCGTCGCCGACGCGCTGACCACCGTCGACCTCGGCGGCGGCATGGGCATCGCGTACACGGTCGGCGACAAACCCCGCTCGCCCGCGTGGCTGGCCGGGGAGCTGCGGGCGATCGTCGAGCGCGAGTCCGCCCGGGTGGACCTCGTGCCCCCGCGGATCGCGGTCGAGCCCGGCCGCGCGATCGCCGGGCCGGGCACCGTGACGCTCTACGAGGTCGGCACCGTCAAGGACGTCGAGCTCGGCGGGGGAGCGCGGCGCCGCTACGTCAGCGTCGACGGCGGGATGAGCGACAACATCCGCACCGCGCTCTACGACGCCCACTACGACTGCCGGCTGGTCTCCCGGCACGCGACCGGGGCGCCGCCGGTGCGCTCGCGGGTGGTCGGCAAGCACTGCGAGTCCGGCGACGTCGTGGTGCGCGACTGCTGGCTGCCTGCGGACGTCGCGCCCGGCGACCTCGTGGCGGTCGCCGCGACCGGCGCCTACTGCTACGCGATGTCGAGCGCGTACAACAAGGTGCCGCGGCCGGCCGTCGTCGCGGTGGCGGACGGCACGTCGCGCACGCTGCTGCGGCGCGAGACCCTCGACGACCTGGCGCGACTGGAGGTGGGATGAATGGTCGGCAACGAGGGGCGAGCGATCAACGTCGCACTCCTGGGCTGTGGCGTCGTCGGGTCACAGGTGGTCCGCCTGCTCACCGAGCAGGCCGACGAGCTGGCCGCCCGTGTCGGGGCGCCGGTGCACCTCGTGGGCATCGCGGTCCGGCGACCCCAGCGGCACGCCGACGTGCCCGCGGACCTGCTGACCACCGACGCGGCCGGGCTGGTCGCCCGCGACGACGTCGACATCGTGGTCGAGCTGGTCGGCGGCATCGAGCCCGTGCGGGGGCTGCTGCTCACGGCGCTGAAGAACGGCAAGTCGGTGGTGTCGGCGAACAAGGCGCTGCTGGCCGAGGACGGCGCGGCGCTCGCGGCGGCCGCGGACGAGTCCGGCGCCGACCTCTACTACGAGGCCTCCGTCGCGGGCGCGATCCCGCTGCTGCGTCCCATCCAGCAGTCGCTGGCCGGCGACCGCATCCGGCGGATCGCCGGCATCGTCAACGGCACCACCAACTTCATCCTCTCGGCGATGGCGACCTCCGGCGCGAACTACACCGAGGCGCTCGAGGAGGCCGGCCGGCTGGGCTACGCCGAGGCCGACCCGACCGCCGACGTCGACGGCTACGACGCGGCGTCCAAGGCCGCGATCCTCGCCAGCCTCGCCTTCCACACCCGGGTGACCGCCGACGACGTCTACCGCGAGGGCATCCGCGACGTCTCCGCCGCCGACATCGCCGCGGCGAAGGCGCTGGGCTGCACGGTGAAGCTCCTCGCGATCTGCGAGCAGGTCGACGGTGGCCGGGGCGAGCGCAGCGACGGGAAGTCCTACGTGACGGCCCGCGTGCACCCGGCGATGATCCCGAGGTCGCACCCGCTGGCCTCGGTGTCCGGGGCCTACAACGCGGTGTTCATCGAGGCCGCCGCCGCGGGGCAGCTGATGTTCTACGGACAGGGCGCCGGCGGTCCGGAGACCGCGAGCGCCGTCCTGGGCGACCTCGTCGCGGCGGCGCGCAACCGCGTCATCGGCGGGCGGGGGCCGCGCGACTCCGCCCACGCCCACCTGCCCGTGCTGACCATGGGCGAGACCCGCACCCGCTACCACGTCGCGCTCGACGTCACCGACCGCGCGGGCGTCCTGGCCCAGGTCGCGGGCGTGTTCGCCGACCACGACGTGAGCATCGCGACCGTGCGCCAGGAGGGCCGGGGCCAGAACGGGGGTGACGCGGATGATGGCGTCCCGAACACCCGGGACGCCACACTGGTGATCGTGACCCACTCGGCGACGGACGCGGCCCTCGCGAGCACCGTCGAGGCGCTCACCGGCCTCGACGCCGTGCGCGGCGTCGCCGGCGTCCTGCGCGTCGAGGGATTGGGTCGTCCCGTGACCGAGCTGGGAGGTGCGTCGTGACCGGAGTGGTCGGTGGGGCCTTCGCGGGGGGGCCGGCGGTGGCGCTCGGCGCCCGTGTCGAGTGGCCCGGGATCATCCCCGCCTACCGCGACCGCATGCCCCGGGTCCAGGACGGCTGGGAGGTCGTGACGCTGCGCGAGGGCGGGACACCGCTGCTGCCCGCGCCGCACCTCTCCGAGCTGACCGGGTGCGAGGTGCACCTCAAGATCGAGGGCGCGAACCCCACGGGCTCGTTCAAGGACCGCGGCATGACCGTGGCCATGACCGAGGCCCTCGCGGGCGGCGCGAAGGCCGTGATCTGCGCGTCGACGGGCAACACCTCGGCGTCGGCGGCCGCCTACGCGACGCGCGCCGGCCTGACCTGCGCCGTCCTCGTGCCCCAGGGCAAGATCGCGCTCGGCAAGCTCGCCCAGGCGACGGTGCACGGTGCTCGGATCCTGCAGCTCGAGGGCAACTTCGACGCCTGCCTGGAGCTCGCCCGCCGGGCCGCCGAGCAGTACCCGATCGCGCTGGTCAACTCGGTGAACCCGGCGCGCATCGAGGGGCAGAAGACCGCGGCGTTCGAGATCTGCGACCAGATGGGCCGCGCGCCGGACATCCACGCGCTGCCCGTCGGCAACGCCGGCAACATCACGGCCTACTGGCGCGGCTACACCGAGTACGCCGGCGACGGCGTCGTGGCCGGCACCCCGCGCATGTTCGGCGTGCAGGCCGCGGGCGCCGCCCCGCTCGTGCACGGCGCGCCCGTGACCGACCCGGAGACCCTGGCCACCGCCATCCGCATCGGCTCGCCCGCGTCCTGGGACGGGGCGATCGCGGCGCGCGACGAGTCGGCGGGCGAGATCACCGCGGTGGACGACGACGCCATCCTCGAGGCCTACCGCCTGCTGGCGGCCCGCGAGGGCGTGTTCGTCGAGCCGGCCTCGGCCGCGTCGGTGGCGGGGCTGCTCGCGAAGTCGCGGGCCGGGCGCCTCGACACGGGCCAGCTGATCGTCGCGACGGTGACCGGGCACGGGCTCAAGGACCCCGCCACCGCGCTCGCGGACGCCGTCGAGCCCGTCGTGCTCCCCCCGCACGTGGACGCGGTGGCCGACGCCCTGGGCCTGCGCTGAGCGCCGGGGCGCAGGTCGCGCAGGAGCCGGCGGTGCCGGCCCGCGCCACCGCGCGCGTCCGGGTGCCGGCCACGTCGGCCAACCTCGGTCCCGGCTTCGACACGCTCGGGCTGGCCCTGGGCCTGTGGGACGAGGTCGAGCTGGGCGTCGTCGACGCCCCGTCCTGCCGCGTCGACGTCGAGGGCGAGGGCGCGGGCCGGGTGCCCCGCGACGGCCGGCACCTCGTGCTGCGGGCCGCGCACGCCACCTTCGACCGGGCCGGCGCGCCGCGCGCCTCGCTGCACCTGCGATGTCGCAACGCGATCCCGCACAGCCGGGGCCTCGGTTCGTCGGCTGCCGCGGCCGTCGCGGGGATCGTGGCGGCGCGCGCACTGCTCGCCGAGACCCACCCGCTGGACGACGCGGAGGTGCTCGACCTCGCCGCCGGGTTCGACGGCCACGCCGACAACGTCGCGGCCTGCCTCTACGGCGGGCTCGTCGTGAGCTGGGGCCACGAGGGCTCGTGGCACGCCGCCCACCTGACGCCGCACCCGGCGCTGCGACCGGTGGCGCTGGTCGCGGACCGCTCGAGCTCCACCGAGGCCACGCGCGGGCTGTTGCCCGACCGTGTCCCGCACGCGGACGCGGCGTTCACGGCGGCCCGGTCGGCCCTGATCGTCCACGCCCTGACCAGCGAGCCCGAGCTGCTGCTCGCGGCCACCGAGGACCGGCTGCACCAGCCCTACCGGCGTCCGGCGTACCCCGAGACCGCGGCGGCGGTCGACCACCTGCGGGCGGCCGGCATCCCCGCGGTCGTCTCCGGGGCGGGGCCGACCGTGCTCGCGCTGACCCTCGACGGACGGCTGCCCGAGGACCTCGACACCACCGGCTTCGCCGTCCGCACGCTCGCGGTGGACACCGAGGGCGCGCGGGTCGAGACGGGCTGACCGGGCGTCGCCGCCCGACACCGCCACGCAGGGGGTGGTTGTTGCCGGTGCCCACGACGGGGTCTACCCTCAGGGTCACAGCGACCACGCGTGTGGCGCGTCGGTGCCCTGGTTCCGTCATCGTTCGGGGCCAATCTCTCCTTCAGTCGCCGGGATGCCTGGCGGCCGGACACTCATGATCGCTGTACGACAACTCCGCGGGTCCTCCCGCCCGGGGCCGAGGATCCTCATCGGACCGCCGGACCGGCCCGGACCCGCGAGACGTCCCGCCCCGTGCGGGACGGACACATCCGCTGGTCAGGGTGGTCCCCGGGCCGGTCAGGAAGGACCTGCGTGACCGAAACCGACGTCATCTCCACCGACGCCGAGGGATCCTCGGCCTCCGCGCCCGAGCGGCGCCGTCGAGGAGGTGTCTCCGGCATGGTGCTGGCCGAACTGCGCGAGCTCGCGACCTCGCTCGGCGTCTCCGACACCACCGGGATGCGACGAAACGACCTCATCTCCGAGATCAAGCGGCGGCAGTCCGGCAGCGGGGACCAGCTCCCCCTCGCCGAGGACGCCTCCGAGGGATCGAACGGCTCGAGCGCTCCCGCCGAGACCCCCGCCGAGAGCCCGGCCCCGGCCGACGAGCCGGCGGCCGAGAGCGCTCCCACGCGCCGCCGCGGCACCCGCCGCCGCGCCACCGCCGCCTCCGGCCCCCCGCCGGCCGGCGACGAGGCGCCGGCGAGCAGCGGCGACGCGCCCGCGGCCTCCGCGCCTGCTGCGACCGAAGCCTCTGAGGCATCCGACGCCTCCGCGGTGACCGCCGCCTCCGACGCGGTGCCCGGCGCCGAGGCCGCCGCGGCCGCGGCCGCCGAGGCGCCGTCCTCGACCGGCACGTCCGGCTCCTCGGAGAGCTCCGGCTCCTCCCGGCGCGGCCGTCGCGGCGCACGCCGCGAGGCGGGCCCGGGCGTCGGCGACGCCGACTCGGGCAGCGCTCCCGCCGCGGCTGCCGAGGCCCCCAAGGAGACCCCCACCGAGTCCTCGGACGTCGAGGCCGCGGCAGCGACCTCCACCGAGCAGACCACCCCCGACACCGACGGCGACGGGCAGGGCGGACAGCAGGGCGGCGAGCAGGGCGGCGGCCAGTCCCGTCGTCAGCGCGAGCGCGACCGCCAGCAGGGCGGCCGGCCCGACCAGAACGGCCAGCAGGGCGGCGGCCGCGGCCAGCAGCAGGGCGGCGGCAACCAGCAGGGCGGCCAGCAGGGCGGCGGCAACCAGCAGGGCGGCCAGCAGGGCGGCGGCAACCAGCAGGGCGGCGGCCAGCAGGGCGGCGGCCAGCAGCAGACGAACCAGCGTGACGACGACGACGATGACGAGGACGGCGGTGGCCGTCGCCGCGGCCGTCGCTTCCGCGACCGTCGCCGCAACCGCAACGACCGCGGGGAGCGCCCGGAGCGCAACGACCGCGGCCAGGGCGGCGGCGGGGGCGAGCCCGAGGTCCGCGACGACGACGTCCTCATCCCGGTCGCCGGCATCCTCGACGTGCTCGACAACTACGCGTTCGTCCGCACCTCGGGCTACGCCTCGGGGCCGAACGACGTCTACGTCTCGATGTCGCTGGTGCGCAAGCACGGCCTGCGCCGCGGTGACGCCGTCACCGGCCAGGTCCGCCAGCAGCGCGAGGGCGAGCAGAACCGGCAGAAGTTCAACCCGCTGGTCCGCATCGACTCGATCAACGGGCTCGACCCGGAGGCGGCGCGCAAGCGCCCCGAGTTCACCAAGCTCACCCCGCTCTACCCCAACGAGCGGCTGCGCCTCGAGACCGAGTCGCACCTGCTGACCACGCGCGTGATCGACCTGGTCATGCCCGTCGGCAAGGGCCAGCGCGCGCTGATCGTCTCGCCGCCGAAGGCCGGCAAGACGATGGTGCTGCAGGCGATCGCCAACGCGATCACCACGAACAACCCCGAGGTCCACCTCATGGTCGTGCTCGTCGACGAGCGGCCGGAGGAGGTCACCGACATGCAGCGCTCGGTGAAGGGCGAGGTCATCGCCTCGACCTTCGACCGGCCGCCGTCGGACCACACCTCGCTCTCGGAGCTGGCCATCGAGCGGGCGAAGCGCCTGGTCGAGATGGGTCACGACGTCGTGGTCCTGCTGGACTCCATCACCCGCCTCGGCCGCGCCTACAACCTGGCGGCCCCGGCGTCCGGGCGCATCCTGTCCGGTGGCGTCGACTCGACGGCGCTCTACCCGCCCAAGCGGTTCCTGGGCGCGGCGCGCAACATCGAGGACGGCGGATCGCTGACCATCTTCGCGACGGCCCTGGTCGAGACCGGGTCGACGATGGACACGGTGATCTTCGAGGAGTTCAAGGGCACCGGCAATGCCGAGCTCAAGCTCGACCGCAAGCTCGCCGACAAGCGCATCTTCCCCGCGATCGACCCCGACCCGTCGGGCACGCGCAAGGAGGAGCTGCTGCTCTCGCCGGACGAGATGGCGGTGACGCACCGGCTGCGGCGCGTCCTGGCCGCGCTGGACTCGCAGCAGGCCATCGAGCTGGTCCTCGACCGCCTGCGCAAGTCGCGGACGAACATCGAGTTCCTCATGCAGGTCGCCAAGACGACGCCCGGCAAGGACGACGAGTAGCCGGTCGACCCCGCTCGTGGAGCGAACGGCACGTCCACGTCGTCGCATGAAGCGACGGTGCCGTTCGCTCCGTCCGGGCCCCGTCGCGCGATGATGGCCACCATGGACGAGGACCAGGTGGTGAGCGCCCGCCGCGAGATCGACGCGGGGGCCGAGGTGATCTTCGAGTTCATCGCCGACCCGGCGCGCCAGCCGGAGTGGGACGGCAACGAGAACCTCGCCGAGGCCCAGCCGGGGCAGCGCGTGCGGGCCGTCGGCGACGTCTTCACCATGCGGCTGACCAACGGCGGCCTCCGCGACAACCACGTGGTGGAGTTCGAGGAGGGCCGGGTCCTGGCGTGGCAGCCGTCGGACCAGGGCTCGCCGCCGGCCGGCCACCGGTGGCGGTGGAAGCTCGAGCCCCTCGGCCCGGGCCGCACCGCGGTCACCCACACCTACGACTGGACGCAGCTCACCGACGAGGGCCGCTTCGCCCGGGCGCGCGCGACGACGTCCGACCGGTTGGCGGCGTCGCTCGAACGGCTCGCGGCGAGGGTTGAGTAGTTCCACCGGAGACCCGGGGCGGGTCGGCGGCGAGGCTCCACGCATGACAGAGCAGCCCGGCGCCGGCCTCCCCGCCCTCCCCGGTCCCTGGACGGCGATCCTCGACGAGGCGCGCCGCTACCCCTCGCCGCACAACTCCCAGCCGATCACCGTGCGGGTGCACGACGACCGCCGGGCGGAGTTCTTCTACGACCTCGACCGCGGCCTGCCCGCCGAGAACTTCGGCATCCCGTTCGCGCACGTCTGCGCCGGGGTGTTCCTCGAGTCCCTCGCGACGGTGGCGGCGGCGCACGGCTGGGCGGTCCGCGAGACCCTGCGCCTCGCCGAGATGGACTTCTCGTCCCCGCAGCGCCAGCACCTGCTCGGCGGCCTGGAGCTCTCGCCCGTCCCCGTCACCGACGCCGCCCGCGAACAGATGGCGGCGTTCCGCAGGCGCCGGACCTCGCGCCGCCCGTACGACCGCCGTCTCGTCGACCGGGCCGTCCTGGAGGAGGTCGCGGCGATCGCCGGCGGGATGGGCCAGCGGTTCGGGTGCACCGACGAGCAGGCCCTCGTCGACGACCTCATCCGGATCAACCAGGAGACGCTGTTCGACGACCTGCGCGACGACGCGGTCCACGAGGAGATCCTCACCTGGATCCGCACGTCGAAGCGGCAGGCGGCCGCCACCCGTGACGGGCTCTCCGCCGAGACCATGCTGATGCCCGGCCCCCTGCTCCGGATGGCGATGCGCCACCGGTGGCTGTGGGACCTGCCCCTGGTCGGCGGCCTCTTCCGCCGGGTCTACCTGTCGACGATGCGCGGGGTCCGCGAGCTGGGCTGGCTGACCGGCCCCTTCGAGGCCCCGGGCGACCACGTCGAGGCCGGCCGGTGCTTCCTGCGCCTCTGGCTCGCCTTCACCCGCCACGGCGTCGATCTGCACCCCTTCGGCACCGTCATCACCAACCCGCGCTCGCACGCCGCGTTCGTCGAGCGGACCGGGATCGACGAGTCCGGCGGCCGGATGGCCTGGATGCTCTTCCGCTACGGCACCGGGAAGCCGCCGCCGCGGGCCTGGCGACGCACGCTCGGCGCGATGCTGCTGGGCCGCGAGACGACGGCGGTGGCGTGATGAGGCTGTTCTGGTGGTGCCAGGAGATGCTCGTCGACCTCCTCGGGCGGTTCCCGGCGACCCACGCCCTGCTGCTCGCGCCCGGGTTCGAGCGGCTGCGCTGGTGGCTCGGCCGCCGCCGCGCCCAGCGCACCGTCGCCCGCACCGTCCGCCGGGTGCCGGCCTACCGGGCCTTCCTGGCCGAGCGGGGCGTCTCGTCCCGCGCCCTCCCGCGTTCCCTCTCGGCCCTGCCCGAGACGGACAAGAGCAGCTACATCACCCGGTACCCCATCCCCGAGCGGTGCGTGGGCGGGCGGCTCCCGCGCCGCGGGGTCGTCGTCGACGAGTCCTCGGGCTCGACCGGCACCCCGACCAGCTGGGTGCGGGGCCCGGTGGAGCGGCGGGCGTCGCGCGAGGTCCTGCGCGTCGGCTTCCTGCGCCACACCACTCCGGGCCGCCCGGTGTTCGTCATCAACGCCTTCTCCCTCGGGGCGTGGGCCACGGGGATGAACGTGACCGCGGCGCTGACCCGGGTCTCGACGATCAAGTCCTGCGGGCCCGACCGCGACAAGATCATCAACACCATGCGGGAGTTCGGGACCGGCTACACGTACGTGATCACGAGCTACCCGCCGTTCCTCAAGGGCCTGCTCGAGGACGACCGTCTCGACTGGTCGGCCTACGACGTGGTCTGCGCCTTCGGCGGCGAGGGGATCAGCGAGGGCATGCGCGACCACATCCTGCGCCGCGCGCGGAAGGTCGTCGGCGCCTACGGGGCCAGCGACCTCGAGATCAGCATCGCCGTCGAGACCGAGTTCACGATCGCACTGCGCCGGGCCATCGCCGCCGACCCGGCCCTCGCCACGGCCCTGACCAGGCAGGACGAGTACGGCGTGCTGCCGAACATCTTCCAGTTCAACCCGTACGCCTACCTGGTCGAGGAGAACGACGAGGGCGAGCTGGTCGTCACGATCACCCGTCCGCAGAACGTCGACCCCCGCATCCGCTACAACATCCACGACCGCGGGCACGTGCTGCGGATGCGCGACGTGCTGCCGGTGCTGCGCCGCTCCGGGCTCACCGGGGTGCTCGACGAGCGGGTGCTCGACCTGCCGCTGCTGCTGCAGTACGGGCGCAGCGACCACTCGGTGGACTACAACGGCGCGGTCGTGCCGCCCGACGGGGTCCGCGACGCCGTGGCCGGCGACGCCGAGCTGGTGGAGGCCGTCGAGAACCACCGGGTCGTCTCGTTCGAGGACCGCGCCGGCGACCGGCGCCTGCACCTGGCCCTCCAGCTCGCCGACGGCCGCGCGCTGGCCGATCCCGAGGCGGCCGCCCACCGGCTGCTCGCGGCGATGCGGCGCGCCAACCGCGACCTGGACAACGCGATCCGCACGAGCTCGCCGGGCACCGAGCCCACGGTGGGCGTCTACCCCTTCCGGACCGGCGTCTTCGCCGGCGACGGGGGCCGGCTCAAGAACGAGTACGTGTGGATCCTCGACGCCGCGGGCGCGGAGGCGGCGGGCCTCGACGAGCAGGTGGTGGCCGCCCGGACGGCGTGACGGGCCGGGAACAACGCGACCCCCCAGGTGGTTGTGCAGCTCAGCGGGCGGTCCTGCGAGAATGGCCCGCACATCAGGTACCGGTTCACCCCAGCACGAACGGGGACCCGGCGACCACGACGCGAGAGGACCAGACCGTGAAGAGCGGCATCCACCCCGATTACCACGAGACCTCGGTGCTCTGCAGCTGCGGGAACTCGTTCACCACCCGCAGCACGAAGCCCGGTGGCAACATCACCGTCGAGATCTGCGCCGCCTGCCACCCGTTCTACACGGGCAAGCAGCGGATCATGGACACCGGCGGTCGTGTGGCCCGCTTCGAGGCGCGCTACGGCAAGCGCACCCCGGCCAAGAAGTAGCTCCCGCGACGCCCGTCGCCCCTGCGCCACGCGCGCGGGGCGGCGGGCGTTCTGCGTGTACGGGGCAGGTTCACTCACGAGAGGAGGCGCGCGATGGCATCGCAGGCACCGGCGGACTCGATGACCCAGGGAATGACACGGTCGCCCGGCGTCACGGCCCTGCTCGAGGAGCACGCAGGGCTCGAGGCGCGCCTCGCCGACCCCGACGTGCACGCCGACCAGGCCCTCGCGCGCTCCCTGGGCCGGCGCTACGCCGCGCTCGCCCCGGTGGTCGCCACGGTGGAGGAGCTGCGCGGGGCCGAGGCCGACCTCGCCGACGCCCGCGAGCTCGCCCGCGAGGACCCCGCGTTCGCCGCCGAGGCCACCGAGCTCGAGGCGCAGGTCGGGACGCTGCGCGACCGGCTGTCCGAGCAGCTCGTGCCCCGCGACGCGGCGGACGCGAACGACGTGGTGGTCGAGGTGAAGTCGGGGGAGGGCGGCGAGGAGTCGGCGCTGTTCGCCGGCGACCTGCTGCGCATGTACTCCCGCTACGCCGAGCGCCGTGGCTGGAAGGTCGAGGTGCTGTCGGCGACGGAGTCCGACCTCGGCGGCTACAAGGACGTCACGGTCGCCGTCACCGCGCCCGGCAACGAGCCCGAGGGCGTCTGGGCCTGGTTCAAGTACGAGGGCGGGGTGCACCGGGTGCAGCGCGTCCCGGTCACCGAGTCCCAGGGACGCATCCACACCTCGGCGGCGGGGGTGCTCGTCTACCCCGAGGTGGACGCCGCCGCGGACGTCGAGATCGACGAGAAGGACCTGCGCGTCGACGTCTTCCGGTCGTCGGGCAAGGGCGGGCAGGGCGTCAACACCACCGACTCTGCGGTCCGGATCACCCACCTGCCCACCGGGGTGGTCGTGTCCTGCCAGAACGAGCGCTCGCAGCTGCAGAACAAGGCGCGCGCCATGGACGTGCTGCGCAGCCGTCTGCAGGCGATCGCCGACGAGGCGGAGGCGGCCCAGGCGTCGGCCGACCGCCGCAGCCAGGTCCGCACCGTCGACCGCTCCGAGCGCGTGCGCACCTACAACTACCCGGAGAACCGGATCTCCGACCACCGCGTCGGCTACAAGTCGCACGACCTCGACCGGGTGCTCGACGGCGACCTCGACGCGGTGCTCGACGCCCTGCGCGCCGCCGATCGCGCCGAGCGGATGGCCCAGTCCGGGCCGTCGGCGGACGAGCCGCGCTCCTGAACCCCGTGAGCTCCGTGAGCCCCGTGGACACCGTCGCCCGGGCGGCCGTCCGGCTCGCCGAGGCCGGCGTCGCCTCCCCGCGCGTGGACGCCGAGCTGCTCGTCGCCCACGTCCTGGGCGTCCCGCGGGGTCGCCTGCTGCTCGCGGACCCGCCGGACGAGGCGCAGCGCGCGGTGCTCGACGCGCTGGTCGCGCGCCGGGCCGCCCGGGAGCCCCTGCAGCACGTGCTCGGCACCGCGGTGCTCGGTCCGGTCGAGGTGGCCGTGGGCCCCGGCGTGTTCGTGCCCCGCCCCGAGACCGAGGTGCTGCTGGAGCGGGCGCTCGCGGTGCTCGATGCCGACCGCCCGGTGGTCGTCGACCTCTGCACGGGCACCGGCGCCCTCGCCCTCGCGCTGGCCCGCGCCCGCCCGGATGCCGTGGTGCACGCCGTCGAGACCGCGCCCGAGGCCTTGACCTGGGCGGGGAGCAACCTCGCCGGCTCGGGGGTCACGCTGCACGACGCCGACGTGACGCGGCCCGGGGTGCTCGCGGCGCTGGACGGCACCGTCGACCTCGTGACCTGCAACCCGCCCTACGTGCCCGAGGGGCTGGCCGTGCCGCCCGAGGTGCACGCCGACCCGCCCGGCGCGGTGTTCGCCGGCCCCGACGGCCTGGACGTGATCCGGCCCGTCGCCGCGCTGGCCCACCGGTTGCTGCGGTCCGGGGGAGCGGTGGCGCTCGAGCACGACGACTCCCACCCCGCCGCCGTGCGCGAGGTGCTCGCCGCGGCCGGGTTCGCCGACGTCACCACCCACGACGACCTCACCGGGCGTCCCCGCGTGGCCACGGCGCTGCGCCGGATTCACGGGTCCTAGGCTGGCGCGCCGTGAGCACGACGTACGACTGCGAGGACCCCGCGACCCGACCCACCGGCCTGGCTGCGGCGGCCGCGGCGGTGCGGGCGGGTCGGCTGGTCGTCGTCCCCACCGACACCCTCTACGGGATCGGGGCGGACGCCTTCTCCGCGCGCGCGGTGGCAGACCTGCTGGCCGCCAAGCAGCGCGGACCGGACATGCCCGTCCCGGTGCTGGTGGGCAGCTGGTCGACGATCGACGGGCTGGTCGGCGCCGTGCCGCGCGTCGCCCGCGACCTCGTCGAGGCCTTCTGGCCCGGCGGGCTCTCGATCGTCCTGCCGCACGCCCCGAGTCTGGCGTGGGACCTCGGGCGTACCCGCGGCACCGTCATGCTGCGGATGCCCCTGCACCCGGTGGCCCTCGAGCTGCTGCGCGAGGTCGGCCCCATGGCCGTGAGCAGCGCGAACGTGTCCGGTCGCGAGCCGGCGACCACGGTGACCGACGCCCGCGAGCAGCTGGGGGAGAGCGTCGAGGTCTACCTCGACGGCGGGGTGTGCGCGACGGGCGTCGCCTCGACGATCGTCGACCTCACCGGCGACGTCCTGCGCCTGCGCCGCGAGGGCGCCGTCACGGCGGACCAGGTCTCCGAGGTCATCGGCACCCCCGTCTCCTTGTGAGCGGAGTTCGTGCCCATGGCCACGAACTCCGCGCACGTGGGGATGTGACCCAGGTTCCAGGGGCGGGGCGCGTCGGCGTGAATGGCCGGTAACGTGAGGCGTCATGGCAGCCGACTCGCAGCACTTCTGGGGACCGGACTACGACGCCCTGCGGGCCGTCGACCCCGAGATCGCCCAGGTCGTCGACGACGAGCTCACCCGGCTGCGCGGCGGACTGCAGCTCATCGCCAGCGAGAACCTCACCAGCCCGGCCGTGCTCGCGGCGCTGGGCTCGACGCTGTCGAACAAGTACGCCGAGGGCTACCCCGGCCGCCGCTACTACGGCGGCTGCGAGGTCGTCGACCGCGCCGAGGAGATCGGCATCGAGCGCGCCAAGACGCTCTTCGGCGCCGAGCACGCCAACCTCCAGCCGCACTCCGGCGCCAACGCCAACCTCGCGGTGTACGCCGCGTTCTGCCAGCCCGGTGACAAGGTGCTGGCGATGTCCCTGCCGCACGGCGGGCACCTCACCCACGGCGCGAAGGTCAGCTTCTCGGGCAAGTGGTTCGAGCCCGTGCCCTACACCGTCCGCGAGGACGACGGGCGCATCGACTACGACCAGGTGCGCGACCTCGCCCTCGAGCACCGTCCGAAGATGATCGTCGCCGGCGCCACCGCCTACCCGCGCCTCATCGACTTCGCGAAGTTCCGCGAGATCGCCGACGAGGTCGGCGCGAAGCTCTGGGTCGACGCCGCCCACTTCATCGGCCTCGTCGCCGGCCAGGCCATCCCCAGCCCGGTGCCGTACGCCGACGTCGTCACCTTCACGACGCACAAGGTCCTGCGCGGCCCGCGCGGCGGCATGCTCGTCTCGAAGGCGGAGCACGCGAAGGCGCTGGACAAGGCCGTCTTCCCGTTCCTGCAGGGCGGGCCGCTCATGCACGCGGTGGCCGGCAAGGCCGTCGCCCTGGCCGAGGCGGCGACGCCGGACTACCAGCGCTACGCCCGCCAGGTCATCGCCAACGCCCAGGCCCTGACCTCGGGCCTCGAGTCCCAGGGCATGCGCGCGATCTCCGGCGGCACCGACACCCACCTCGCGCTGCTCGACCTGCAGCCGCTCGGGGTCACGGGCAAGGAGGCCGAGGTCCGCAGCGGGCTCGCCGGCATCACGCTGAACAAGAACGCGATCCCGTACGACCCGCAGCCGCCGATGACGGCCTCGGGCATCCGCGTCGGGTCGCCGTCGATCACCACGCAGGGCATGACGGAGTCCGAGATGGGCGACGTCGCGCGGCTGATCGCGTCCGCCGTGACGGCCGACGAGACCAGCGAGGTGGGCAAGAAGGCCCTCGCCGACGTGCGCGACGAGGTGACGGCCCTCGTGTCGCGCTTCCCCGCGTACCCCCGCTAGACGAGAGCGGGTCTACCCTCGGGCTCCGTGGGCCCGTCAGCGGATTTCGCCCCGATGGGGCTCCCGATCCGGGAGTACCTCCTGGTCGGGCTCTGCGCGGCGGTCGTCACCTACCTGCTCACGGGGCTGGTCCGTCGCCTCGCCATCCGGGCCGGCGCGATCGCGGTGCCCCGCGGGCGTGACGTGCACACGGTGCCCATCCCGCGCCTCGGCGGCATCGCGATCTACCTCGGCGTGGTGGCCGGGGTGTTCGTGGCCAGTCAGCTGCCGGTGCTGCGGCGCGCCTTCGACTACTCGAACGAGACGGTCGCGGTGCTCGTCGCCGGCGGGCTCATCGTCACCGTCGGGGCCCTCGACGACCGCTACGGCCTGGACGCGCTGACCAAGCTCGCCGGTCAGGCCACCGCCGCGGGCGTCCTCGTGCTCATGGGCGTGCAGTGGACGGCGGTGTACCTGCCCTGGGGCGGCACCGGCGGGAGCACCGGCTCGGTGCTGCTGCTCGGGCAGGACCAGGGCGTGCTCATCACCGTGTTCCTGTGCGTGCTGCTGGTCAACGCGATGAACTTCGTCGACGGCCTCGACGGCCTGGCCGCGGGCATCGGCACGATCGCGGCCACCGCCACCTGCGCGTTCGCGCTCGGGTTGCTCGGCCAGCAGAACGGCGACGTCAACGCCTACCCACCGGCCCTCATCGCCGCGGTGCTCGCCGGGGCCTGCGCCGGCTTCCTGCCGCACAACTTCCAGCCCGCGCGGCTGTTCATGGGCGACTCGGGCTCGATGTTCATCGGGCTGACGCTCGCCGCGGCCACCACCACCGCGTCGGGCCGCACCAACTACACGACCACCGGCGCCACCGGCGCGCTCGCGCTGGTCACGCCGCTGATCGTCGTCGCGGCCGTGGTCTTCGTGCCCCTGCTCGACCTGCTCATGGCCGTCGTGCGGCGCACCCGGGCGGGCACCAGCCCGTTCGCGCCGGACAAGATGCACCTGCACCACCGCCTGCTGGAGATCGGCCACTCCCAGCGCCGGGCCGTGCTCCTGATCTACCTGTGGGCCGGGGTGCTCTCGTTCGGGGCCGTCGCCCTGGCACTGATCGACAACGCGTTCGTGGTGGTCTGGATCGTCACCGTCGGCGTGCTCGTCGCCGTGCTGGCCTCCGCGGTCCCCCGCCTGCGCCCCCGCGCCTGACTCCCCGAGACCTCCCCCGAGGAACCGATGACAGACCCGATGACCAGCCCCGAGCCGGAACCCACACCTCCCGTGACCCCGGCGTCCGGCACGCCGGACGGCACCACGGCCAACCCCGCCAACCCGCTCAACCCTTCCGCGACGCCCGCGAACACCGCCCAGGTCCTCGAGGCCAGCCGGGCGATGCTGTTCGGCGGCCTGTGGCCGGCGATCGCCGTCGCGGTGCTCGCCGCCGTGGTGGCCGGGCTGCTCGCGGGCACCACCGGCGTGGTCGCGGCGATCGTCGGCGCCGTCGTCGTCATCGCGGTCTGCTCGCTCGGCCCGCTGGTGATGCGCTGGACCGCCGCCGCCGACCCGATGGTCGTCATGGCCGCCGCGCTCGTCTCGATGATGGGCAAGCTCGGCCTGCTGCTGGTCGTCTTCCTCGTGCTCCAGGCCCTCGGCGTCGTCGACACGCGCATCGCCGCGCTCGCGCTCGGCCCGACGGCGCTGGCGTTCATCGTCGGCGAGGTGATCGCCTTCGCGCGGCTGAAGACGCCCACGATCGCGGTGTGACCGTCGCCCGGACGGTCGTCCCCTACTCGGCGGTGTGGCCTCCGACGGCCCGTAGTGGACGGGGACGAACCTGCTGATATGGTGCGCCCGATGGCGCAGGACAGCCTCCGCGGTGACGCGGGACGCACCCCTCCGAAGGGGTCTGCGGACCAGTCACCGTCGGAGGCCTGGACGGTCCTCTCCCATCTGATCACCGGCATCCTGGTGTTCGGACTGGCCGGATGGGGAATCGACACCCTGCTCTCGACGCGCTGGTTCCTGCTGGTCGGGCTCCTGCTCGGTGGGGCCGCGTCCTTCAGCTTGATCTACATCCGTTACCTTTACATCCCCCCTGAGCCCCTCCCTCGACCCGGTGAACCCGCCGGCCCGGAGGACCGGAAGGAGCAGCACGGGTGATCTCGTCGTTGACGCAGGTACCGGCGCCACCGGTCCCGCCTCCGATGCCTGCCGAGGGCTTCAAGGCCCCCGGGGTCGAGGACTTCAACATCCCCCCGATCTTCGAGGGCGTCCCCGTCCTCGAGTGGTTCGACAAACCCGCGCTCCAGCTGATCCTGGGTGCGCTGATCGTCTACGGGTTCTTCGCGATCGCGACGAAGGCGCCGGCCATCGTCCCGGGCCGCATGCAGTTCCTGGCCGAGAAGTTCCAGGGCCTCGTCCGCGACCAGATCGCCCGCGACAACATCGGGCCCGAGTTCCGCAAGTACGTGCCCTACCTCGTGGCGCTGTTCGCCTTCCTCCTGGTGAACAACGTCTTCGGCATCTTCCCGTTCATCCAGTTCCCGACGTTCTCCCATCCGGGAATGGCGTACGCGCTCGCCGCTGTGACGTGGGTGATCTTTAACTACGTCGGTCTGCGCAAGCAGGGCTTCGTCGGCTACATCAAGCTGCAGACCTGGCCGCCCGGTGTGCCCTGGGCGGTCCGCATCATCCTGACGCCCATCGAGTTCATCTCGAACTTCATCCTGCGTCCGGTGACGCTCTCGCTGCGGTTGTTCGGCAACATGCTCGCCGGCCACCTCCTTCTGCTGGTCTTCATCTTCGGCGGCGAGTACATGCTCACCGTCGCGGACGACCTCGTCCTCAACGTCCTCTCGCCCTTCGCGTTCCTCTTCGCGATCGTCATGACATTCTTCGAGGCCTTCATCCAGGTGGTGCAGGCCTACATCTTCACCATCCTCACGGCGTCGTACATCGGTGCGTCGCTGGCCGACGAGCACTGAGTCGGCACTGATCCACCGGGTCGCCGAACCCACCGGCGCCGTCCCTCCCCGAATCCCAGAACGAACACCGGAAAGGAACCCCTCATGGTTCAGGGCAGCCTCAACATGGTCGGCTACGGCCTCTCCGCCATCGGCCCCGGTATCGGCGTCGGCATCGTCTTCGCCGCGTTCATCAACGGCGTGGCACGCCAGCCCGAGGCCCGCGGCCAGCTGCAGACCATCGCGTTCATCGGCTTCGCCCTCTCCGAGGCGCTCGCCATCATCGGTCTGGTCCTCGCGTTCGCCATCTGATCCCCCTGACCGGTCGACACCGCAGGGACGGGAGGTGAACCGATGAGCGTGACCGAGGTGCTGGCATCACAGCCGGCGGGGCATCCCTACGCCACGTTGCCGCACGTCGCGGAGATCATCGTCGGGCTCGTGGCGTTCGCGCTGCTCGTCTACGTCCTCTACAAGTACGCGTGGCCGAACGTCGTGACCTCGCACGAGGACACGAAGAAGCAGATCGAGGGCGGCATGGCCCGGGCCGAGGCCATGGAGGCCGACGCCAAGGCAGAGCTCGCACGCAGCCGTGAGCGGCTCGCCGGTGTCGACGACGAGACCGCGCGCATCCGTGACGACGCACGGGCCGATGCCGAGCGCATCGGTCAGGACATGGACGCGAAGGCGGCCGACGAGGCCGAGCGCATCAAGGCCCAGGGTCAGCAGTCCCTGGACGCGTCGCGCTCGCGCACGATCTCGGACCTGCGCGCCGAGACCGGGCACCGGTCGGTGGAGCTGGCCCGGCGCATCGTCGAGTCCTCGCTGTCCGACGACCGGAGCCGCGCGGAGAGTGTCGACCGCTTCCTCGCCGAGCTCGAGGCCATGGGCGGCTCCGCAGGTGGACCAGCGGGTGGACCAGCAGGCGGGGCCGGCAACGGCGCCCGCGGGAACGGGGGCCAGGCATGAGTGCCTCCACCGCCGGCGTCCTCGCCGACTTCCACGCCGCGAGCCGTGACGCGCTCGAGGCCACGCGCCGTCGCCTCTCGGAGGCCACGGCGCAGGCGTCCGCGGGCGACCTCGACACCGTCGCCGAGCAGCTCGACTCCGTGGCCGACCTGCTCGGCCGGGAGGGCGAGCTGCGGCGCACGCTCGCCGACGCGTCGCGCACCGCCGAGGACCGCGAGGGCCTCGCCGACCGGCTGATCGGTCGTCAGGTCACCTCGACCACCGGGGACATCGTGAAGACCGTGGTGTCGTCGTCGTGGTCGCGGCCCGAGGACCTCGTCACGGGTCTGCGCACGGTCGCCCGTGAGGCCCTCCTCGTGTCGGCGGAGCGCGACGACCGGCTCGATGCCGTCGAGGACGAGCTGTTCCGGCTCGGCCGCATCGTCGGCGGGTCGCCCGACCTCGAGCGTCTGCTGGCCGACCCGGCCGCCGACGCCGAGGGCAAGCAGCGGGTCCTCGACCAGCTGCTCGCGGACCGGGCCGAGCCCGTCACCCGCAAGCTCGCCGCCCAGCTCGTGGCCCACCCGGTGGGTCGCGGCGTCGCCCAGGGCCTCGAGCGCCTGGCCGAGCTCGCGGCCGAGCGCCGCGAGCGGTCGGTGGCCACGGTGCGCTCGCCCATCGCCCTCTCGGACCAGCAGCAGCAGCGACTGGCCGAGGCCCTGACGCGCATCTACCGTCGGGACATCACCCTGCACCTCGAGGTCGACCCCGGCATCGTCGGCGGTCTCGTGATCCAGGTGGGGGACGAGGTCATCGACGGCAGCGTGGCCGGACGGCTCGACGAGCTGGGCCGGAGACTGGGCTGAACCGTCGGCTCGACCGACGTCGACCGACGAACCCCCTAACGACTAGCGAGAGCGGAAGCCATGGCCGAGTTGACCATCTCCTCCGACGAGGTCCGTAGCGCGATCGAGGACTACGTGTCCTCGTACTCCGCGGACTCGACCCGTCAGGAGGTCGGCATCGTCGCCTCGACGGGCGACGGCATCGCATACGTCGAGGGCCTTCCCTCGACCATGACCAACGAGCTCCTCGAGTTCCCCGGAGGCGTGCTGGGCCTGGCCCAGAACCTCGAGGAGCGCGAGATCGGCGTCGTCATCCTCGGTGAGTACGAGACCATCGAGGAGGGCCAGCAGGTCACCCGCACCGGCCGCGTGCTGTCGGTGCCGGTCGGCGACAACTTCCTCGGCCGGGTGGTCAACCCCCTCGGCCAGCCCCTGGACGGGCTCGGCGACATCGAGTCCGAGGGCGAGCGGGAGATGGAGCTGCAGGCGGCCACGGTCGTCCAGCGCCAGGGCGTCACCGAGCCCCTGCAGACCGGCATCAAGGCGATCGACGCCATGACCCCGGTCGGCCGCGGCCAGCGCCAGCTGATCATCGGCGACCGCAAGACCGGCAAGACCGCGGTCTGCACCGACACGATCATCAACCAGCGCGAGGCCTGGGAGACCGGCGACCCGGAGCAGCAGGTCCGCTGCGTCTACGTCGCCGTCGGCCAGAAGGGCACCACGATCGCCGGTGTCCGCCAGGCCCTCGAGGACGCCGGCGCGATGGAGTACACGACCATCGTCGCCGCCCCGGCCTCCGACCCGGCCGGCTTCAAGTACATCGCCCCGTACGCCGGCTCGGCCATCGCCCAGCACTGGATGTTCCAGGGCAAGCACTGCCTGATCGTCTTCGACGACCTGTCAAAGCAGGCCGAGGCCTACCGCGCGATCTCGCTGCTGCTGCGCCGCCCGCCGGGCCGCGAGGCCTACCCGGGCGACGTCTTCTACCTGCACTCCCGGCTGCTCGAGCGTTGCGCGAAGCTCAACGACGAGCTGGGCGCGGGCTCGCTGACCGGCCTGCCGATCGTCGAGACCAAGGGCGGCGACATCGCGGCCTACATCCCGACGAACGTCATCTCGATCACCGACGGCCAGTGCTTCCTCGAGGCCGACCTGTTCAACCAGGGCCAGCGGCCCGCGCTGAACGTCGGGAACTCGGTGTCGCGCGTCGGTGGTGACGCCCAGATCAAGGCGATGAAGTCCGTCGCCGGCCGTCTGCGCGTGGAGCTGGCGCAGTACCGCGAGCTGGAGTCCTTCGCAGCCTTCGGCTCCGACCTCGACGCCACCTCGCAGGCGCAGCTCGACCGCGGTGCCCGCCTCATGGAGCTGCTCAAGCAGGGCCAGGGCGAGCCGTACCCGGTCGAGGAGGAGGTCGTGGGCATCTTCCTCGGCACCCGTGGTCACCTCGACTCGGTGCCGGTCGAGGACGTGGCCCGCTTCGAGTCGGAGTTCCTCGAGCACGTGCGTCGCGACGGCGGCATCCTCGCCGAGATCCGCGACTCCGGGAAGCTCTCGGACGAGAACGAGGAGCGGCTGAACAAGACCGTCTCCGAGTTCAAGCAGCAGTTCGCCACGGAGGCCGGTGAGGGCGTCGAGGACGACGGCGGCACCGGCGAGCTCGCCACCGGCGACGACTCGTCCGACGAGTCGTCGGAGGGCTCCTCCGAGGGGTCGTCGGAGTCGTCGCAGAGCTCGGACGGCACCTCGGACGCCGACGCGAGCGAGAGCTCGGACGGGTCCGAGGGCTCGGACGAGAACGCCGACTCGGGCGCGAGGAGCTAGACGGCATGGCCGCATCCCTCCGCGTCCTGCGACGGCGCATCCGGTCGACCAAGAACATCGCCCAGATCACCAAGGCGATGGAGATGGTCGCGGCTTCGCGCATCGTGAAGGCGCAGGCCCGCGTCCACGCCGCGCGGCCGTACTCCGACGAGTTCACCCACGTCCTCACGACGGCCGCGAAGGCCGGCGCCAGCGACCACCCGCTGCTGGTGGCGCGCGAGGAGCCGGGCCGCACCGGCGTCCTGGTCGTCACGAGCGACCGCGGCCTGTGCGGCGGCTACAACGCCAACGTGCTGCGCGAGGCCGAGCGGCTCATGCGCGAGCTGAACAGCGCGGGCAAGGAGCCCCAGCTGTTCGTCATCGGCGGCAAGGGCACCGCCTACTTCCGCTTCCGCAAGCGGGACATGGCCGGGCAGTGGACGGGCTTCTCCGAGGTCCCCGACTACCCGAACGCCACCCGGGCCGCGGACACCATGACCGCCTGCTTCCTCGCCGGGAGCGCCGAGACGGTGCAGGGCGAGTCCGAGGACGACCAGCAGGGCTCCGGCGAGGGCTCCGGCGAGGGTGGCGAGGGCGGTTCCTCGCGGTCCTCCTCGTTCGTCCCGCCGACGGAGGCCGAGGGCCTCGACGGGGTCGACGAGCTGCACGTGGTCTACACCGCGTTCAACTCACTCTCGAGCCAGCGGGTCACCTCCTCGCAGATCGCCCCGCTGGAGCTGGAGGAGGACGACGAGTCCTCCGACGGCGAGTCCGACGGGTCCGGTTCGGGGGACTCGCAGGAGCGGCAGGCCGAGTACGAGTTCGAGCCGGAGCCCGAGGTGCTCTTCGACCGGCTCATGCCCAAGTACCTCCGCGCGCGCGTGTTCGCGGCCCTGCTCGACGCCGCGGCGTCCGAGTCGGCGGCCCGGCAGCGCGCCATGAAGGCGGCGACGGACAACGCCAACGACCTGGTCGACAACCTGACCCGGGAGGCGAACCAGGCCCGCCAGGCCCAGATCACGCAGGAGATCAGCGAGATCGTTGGCGGCGCCAACGCCCTCGCCGAGTAGGGGAGCTGACGATGACCCAGTCCACCGCCCCGGCCGAGGGCACCGAGCAGAACGGCTCGCAGGGTGCCGTCGGCCGCATCACCCGCATCCTCGGCCCCGTCGTCGACGTGGAGTTCCCGCGCGGCGAGGTGCCCGAGCTCTTCAACGCCCTGACCACCGAGGTCACGCTCGGCGAGAACACCAAGACGCTGACGCTCGAGGTCGCCCAGCACCTCGGCGACAACCAGGTCCGCACGATCTCCATGCAGCCGACCGACGGTGTCGTGCGTGGCCACGACGTGCAGGACCTCGGCCGCCCCATCACGGTGCCCGTCGGCGACGTCGTCAAGGGCCACCTGTTCAACACCCTGGGCGACTGCCTCGACGAGCCGGGCTACGGCTCGGACGCCGAGCGCTGGAGCATCCACCGCGACCCGCCGGCGTTCGACCAGCTCGAGGGCAAGACCTCGGTGCTCTGGACCGGCCTCAAGGTCGTCGACCTGCTCACCCCGTACGTCGAGGGTGGCAAGATCGGCCTCTTCGGCGGTGCGGGCGTCGGCAAGACGGTGCTCATCCAGGAGATGATCCAGCGCATCGCCCGCAACTTCGGTGGCACCTCGGTGTTCGCCGGCGTGGGCGAGCGGACCCGTGAGGGCAACGACCTGTGGGTCGAGCTCGGCGAGGCCGACGTCCTCAAGGACACCGCGCTGGTCTTCGGTCAGATGGACGAGCCGCCGGGCACCCGCATGCGCGTCGCCCTCTCGGCCCTGACCATGGCCGAGTACTTTCGCGACGTGCAGGAGCAGGACGTCCTCCTGTTCATCGACAACATCTTCCGGTTCACCCAGGCCGGCCAGGAGGTCTCGACCCTCCTCGGCCGCATGCCCTCGGCCGTCGGTTACCAGCCGACGCTGGCCGACGAGATGGGCGAGCTGCAGGAGCGGATCACCTCGACCCGCGGCCGCTCGATCACCTCGATGCAGGCGATCTACGTGCCCGCCGACGACTACACCGACCCGGCGCCGGCCACGACGTTCGCCCACCTGGACGCGACCACGGAGCTCTCCCGTGGCGTGTTCGCCAAGGGCATCTTCCCGGCGGTGGACCCGCTGACCTCGACCTCGACGATCCTCGACGCGCAGTACGTCGGCGAGGACCACTACCGGGTCGCCCGTGAGGTCATCCGGATCCTGCAGCGCTACAACGACCTGCAGGACATCATCGCCATCCTCGGCATCGACGAGCTCTCCGAGGAGGACCGCCTCACCGTCGCCCGCGCGCGGCGCATCGAGCGCTTCCTCGGTCAGAACATGTACGCCGCCGAGCAGTTCACCGGCGAGCCGGGCTCGTTCGTCGACGTCAAGGACACGGTCGAGGCGTTCGACAAGATCGCCAAGGGCGAGTACGACAACTACCCGGAGCAGGCCTTCGCGATGTCCGGCGGTCTCGACGACGTCGAGGCCAACGCGAAGAAGTACTCCTCCTGATGGCGACCATGGAGGTCGCCATCGTCGGCGTCGAGAAGCGGTTGTGGTCGGGGGAGGCGAGCTTCGTCTCCGCCCGCACGGTCGACGGCGACATCGGTCTGCTGCCCGGGCACCAGCCGATGATCGCCGCGCTCGACGAGGCCGGTGTGGTGCGGATCGACCCCAGCGAGGGCGAGTCGTTCCACGCCGCGGTGTTCGGCGGGTTCCTCTCGGTCACCGCGGAGTCGGTGACCATCCTCGCCGAGCTGGCCGAGATGGCCGAGGAGATCGACGTCGCGTCGGCGCGGGACGAGCTCCAGCGCGCCGAGGGCGGCGGGGACGACTTCGACGACGCGGCAGCCGCCGCGGCCAGGGCGCGAGCGCGTCTCCGGGCCGCCGGCGAGTCCCCGGACCGCTGAGGGACGGCGAGCAGCACCCGTGGGCGTGACGGTGATCGCCGAGTTGGCGGCCATCGTCGTGCTCGCGGTGCTGCTCGTCGTCGCCCTGCTGGTGCTGCGCCGCATCCGGCTCCTGCGCCGGGGCGGTGTCGACGTCGCCCTGCGCCCGGCGCGGGCCACCGAGGACCTCCGCGGGTGGCACTCGGGGCTCGGGCGCTACCGGGGCAACGAATTCCGCTGGTACCGCATCAGCGGCCTGAGCTCCGGGGCGAACGTGGTCCTCGACCGCACCCGCATCGAGATCACCGATCGGCGCGAGCCCATCGACGGCGAGATGCACCCCGCCGACTCCACGGTGCTGACCTGCCGCGACGGTGCCGACGTGTGGGAGCTGGCGATCAACGCCGACGCCCTCACCGGCTTCTCGTCGTGGCTCGAGTCCACGCCGCCGGGACGGTCCACGGGGTACCGCCAGGCGAGCTGAGGCCCCTCAGGTCCAGAAGCCGTCGCGCTCGTAGAGCCGCCGGAGCTCGACGATGTGGTCGCGCATCGCCTCCTCGGCGTCGCCCGCCCGCCCCTGCGCGATGTGCTCGGCGATCTCGCGGTGGCAGGCGTCGACCTTGTCCCACTCGCCCGGCTCGACGCCGGAGCGGCGCAGGCGCGTGCGCAGCACGTCGTTCACCGGCTGACCCATGAGCGTCAGCATCAGGTTGCCGGTGGCCATGAGCAGCGTCGTGTGGAAGTCGAGGTGCCCGACGAAGCCGCTGGGGTCCCGGTCGTCGCGCCGGGCCGCGGCCGCGGTGCGCACGGCCTCGACCGTGTCGGCGTCGGCCCGCTGGGCGGCCAGGCGCGCGGCCGCGGGCTCCAGGAGCAGGCGGGCCTCGAGCAGGTCGCTGACGTGCAGCTGTGGGGTCATCACGAGCACACCGAGGGCGCTGCCGACGTCCTCGACGACGCGCGCGGGATCGGGCTCGCTGACGAACGTGCCGCCCTGGACGCCGCGGTGGGTCTCGACGAGGTGCTGGCTGGACAGCACCCGCAGCGCCTCGCGCGCGGTGCTGCGGCTGACCCCGAACGCCCGCCCGAGCTCGGCCTCGTTCGGCAGCCGGGTGCCCGACGGCAGGGTGCCGGCGAGGATCTGGGTGCGCAGCTCGTCGGCGACCTGGCGGTAGGCGGGGCGCACGCGCTGCACGCGCAGGTGTGCGACCGTCGCGGGCGGCTGCGGGGGCACGAGAGGAGCGTAGACCGTCGCCGACGCTTGTGGCAGATACGTCAGACGTTTAGCGTCCCCGGGCATGGCCGTCGTGGCGGGGTGGCAGGGCCGGTTCTTCGAGGACTTCGTGGTGGGTGACGTCTACCAGCACCCGTTGGGGCGCACGATCACCGAGGCCGACAACACCTGGTTCACGTTGCTGACGATGAACACGAACCAGGCGCACTTCAACGCCCAGGTCGGCGCGGAGTCGGAGTTCGGGCGGATGCTCGTCGCGTCGCCCCTGACGATCTCGATCGTGATGGGGCAGTCGGTGTCGGACACCAGCCAGAACGCGTTCGCGAACCTCGGGATCGACGAGCTGCGCCTGACCGCGCCGGTGTTCGCGGGCGACACGCTCTACGCCGAGTCGCTCGTGCTCTCCGCGCGCGCCTCGGGCAGCCGCCCGGACGCCGGCATCGTCGGCGTGCGCACCCGCGGGCTCAACCAGGACGGCGTCGAGGTCCTGACGTTCAAGCGCGCCTTCTACGTGCACCGGCGCGACGCCCCGCGCGCGGCGGCGCCGTTCCCGCAGGCGGCGACGCCGCTGTCGCTGGAGAACGAGGCGCACCGGTGAAGCCGCTCGAGGACATCCGGATCGTCTCGCTCGAGCAGTACGGCGCCGGGCCGTTCGGGTCGATGCACCTCGCCGAGCTCGGCGCCGAGGTCATCAAGATCGAGGACCCGTCGTCGGGCGGCGACGTCGGTCGCTACGTCCCGCCGTACGCCCAGGAGGGCGACTCGCTGTTCTTCGAGTCGTTCAACAAGAACAAGTCGTCGGTGCTGCTCGACATCCGCTCCGACGCCGGGCGGGAGGTGTTCCACGACCTCGTCCGGAGTGCGGACGCCGTCTACTCCAACCTGCGCGGCGACGTCCCGGCGAAGCTCGGCATCCGGTACGCCGACCTGGCCGAGGTCAACCCGCGGATCGTCTGCTGCTCGTTGACCGGCTTCGGCATGACCGGTCCGCGCTCCGGCGAGCCCGGCTACGACTACGTGCTGCAGGCGCTCGGCGGGTGGATGTCGCTCACCGGGGAGCCCGGCGGCGCGCCGCAGAAGGCGGGCCTGTCGCTCGTGGACTACAGCGGCGGGTTCGTCGCCGCGATCGCCCTGCTCGCGGGCATCCACGCCGCCCGCCGCGACGGCGTCGGCACCGACTGCGACCTGTCCCTCTACGACACCGCGGTGAGCCTGCTGACCTACCCCGCGACGTGGCACCTCACCGAGGGCTACACGCCGGCGCGCACGCACCACTCGGCCCACCCGTCGCTCGTGCCGTTCCAGGCGTTCGAGGCGGCCGACGGCTGGCTCGTCGTGGGGTGCGCCAAGGAGAAGTTCTGGCAGCGGCTCACGGTCGTGCTCGAGCGCCCCGACCTCGCCGAGGACCCCCGCTTCGCGACGTTCCGCGACCGCGACGTGCACCGGGACGTCCTCGTCCCGCTGCTCGAGGAGCTGTTCACGGCGCGCGCCGTGGACGTCTGGATCGCGGCGATGGGCGCGGCGGGCATCCCGTGCGCACCGATCCACGACGTCGGCGAGGCCCTCA
Source organism: Actinomycetospora sp. NBC_00405 (assembly GCF_036044095.1). Lineage (NCBI taxonomy): Bacteria > Bacillati > Actinomycetota > Actinomycetes > Pseudonocardiales > Pseudonocardiaceae > Actinomycetospora > Actinomycetospora sp. NBC_00405. The sequence goes on along the minus strand of NZ_CP107938.1, from coordinate 2,417,638 downwards.
CCGACCCCCACACCGCCGCGCGCGGGCTCGTGGCCGAGACCGCGCACGCCCACTGGGGCACCGTGCGGTCGCTGCGCTCGCCGGTGCGCGTCGGCCCGCCCGGGGACGACACGCGACCCGCCCGCGGCGGGCCCGCGATGGGCGAGCACACCCGGTCGGTGCTGCGCGGGATCGGCTACGACGACGAGCGCCTGGCGGCGCTGCGCGACGCGGGCGCCTTCGGCACCCACGACATCGGGTTCGGGGAGGACCGCTGATGGACTTCCGGCTGAGCGACGAACAGCGGCTCTTCCGCGACACCCTGCGCTCGTTCGTGGACCGCGAGATCGTGCCGGTCGCGCGCGACTGGGAGCACGAGGGCCGCTACCCGACCGAGATCGTCGAGGGCATGCGCGGGCTCGGGCTCTTCGGGCTCGCCGTGCCCGAGGCCTACGGCGGGCTCGAGGCGGACACCGTGTCGTTCGCGCTGACCTTCGAGGAGATCTCGCGCGGCTGGATGGGCATCGCGGGCATCCTCGGCAGCCACTCCGTGTCCTGCTGGATGATCGCCCGCCACGGCACCGAGGAGCAGAAGCAGCGCTACCTGCCGGAGCTCGCGACGGGGGAGCGGCGCACCGCGATCGCGCTGACCGAGCCCGGCGCGGGCACCGACCTGCAGAGCATCACCACCACGGCGCGCCGGGACGGTGACGACTACGTCGTCCGCGGCACCAAGATGTGGATCACGAACGCCCGCCACGCCGACCCGCTGCCGGTGCTCGTGAAGACCGATCCGGGGGCCGAGCCGGCCCACCGGGGCATGAGCATGCTGCTCGTCGACGCGGGCGCGCCCGGGCTCGAGATCACCAAGGACATGGGCAAGCTCGGCTACAAGGGCACCGAGTCCTGCGAGGTGGTGCTCGACGACGTGCGGGTGCCGGCGAGCCGCCTGCTGGGCGGGGTCGAGGGTCGCGGGCTCCAGCAGGCGCTCTCGTCGCTGGAGACGGGGCGCATCAACATCGCCGCCCGCTCGGTGGGCATCGCCCAGCGCGCCTACGACGAGTCGCTGTCCTACGCCCGCGAGCGCCAGGCGTTCGGGCAGGCGATCGGCGATTTCCAGGCCGTGCAGCTGCGTCTCTCGGCCATCGCGGTGCGCCTGCAGGCCGCCCGTCTGATGACCTACTGGGCGGCGTCGCGCATGGACGAGGGCGTGCGGATGGACACCGAGTCGGGCATGGCGAAGATCTTCGCGTCCGACGCGGCGCTGGAGTGCGCCACCGACGCGATGCGCATCCACGGCGGCTACGGCTACTCGACGGAGTTCGAGGTCGAGCGGCTCTACCGCGACGCTCCGCTGATGTCGATCGGCGAGGGCACGAACGACATGCTGGGCACCGTCGTCGCGAGGTCCCTGCTGGCGGGGAAGGCCTCGATCAGATGACTGGGGATCCGGTGAGCGTGCCCGAGCTGGCGGAGCTGGCCGCCCTCGCGGCCCGCCTCGGCTACCGGGTCGACGACGAGGTCGTGCTCGCGCTGCGGACCGCGGTGATCGGCGCCGAGGACGCCGTCGCGAGGCTGCGGGCCCGCCCGCTGCCGGCCGACGGGGCCGCGGACCCGGCGCACGGTGACGCCTGGTTGCGTCCGTGAGCGACCTCGACGTCACCGGATTGCTCGAGGAGTACACCGCGGGCAATCTCGACCCGGTCGACGCCGTCGACGACGCACTCGCCCGGCTCGCGGTGGCGCACCAGGCGCTGAACTGCACGATCCGCTCTCTCGACGACCGCGCCCGCGCTGCGGCGGAGGAGTCGGCGCGCCGCTGGGCGTCCGGCAGCCCGCGGCCCCTGGAGGGGGTGCCGTTCGGGGTCAAGGACGTCATCGACGTGGCCGGCGTGCCGACCACGGCCGGCTCGTGGTGCCACGGCGACGAGCCCGCGACGGCGTCGGCGACCGTCGTCCGGCGCCTCGAGGACGCCGGGGCCATCGCGGTCAGCAAGGACGCGACCACCGAGTTCGCCGTCGGCGGCCCGCACCCGCCGCGCTTCGGCGCCGTGCGCAACCCGTGGGACCGCGAGCGCTGGGCGGGCGGGTCGTCGACCGGGTCGGCGGCCGCCGTCGCCGCCCGCGCCGTCCCGTGCGCGCTCGGCACGGACGTCGGTGGATCGGTGCGCCTGCCCTCGGCGTGGTGCGGGCTCACCGGGCTCAAGCCCACCGCGGGCGCGATCCCGCGCACCGGGGTCTTCCCGCTGTCGTGGACCACCGAGACGGTCGGCCCGATCGCCCGCAGCGCCCGCGACGCGGAGCGGCTGTTCGCGGTGCTGCGCGGGCCCGACGGCGCCGACCCGCGCAGCGGGCCGCTGCCCACGTGGGAGGTCCCCGACGGCGGCGACCTCACCGGCCTGCGGATCGCCGTGCCCGGGGGCGCGTTCACCGAGCTCTGCGACGCCGCCGTGCGGGCCGGGGTCGCGCACCTCGTCGACGTGCTCGTCGCGGCCGGCGCCGAGGTCGTGCCGGGCGAGGTGCCGTCGGCGGCCGAGGCCCTGCCGATCGGCTACCAGGTCGTGTTCACCGAGGCGGCGACGCTGCACCGCGTCGACGCCGACCGCTGGGACCGCTACGACCCGGTGGTGGTGCGGCGGATCAGCCAGGGGATCGTCACCCCGGCGATCGACTACCTGCGGGCCCTGCAGTTCCGCGTCGAGCTGCAGCGTGAGCTCGACGCGGTGTTCGCCGACGTCGACCTCCTCGTGGTGCCGACCTGCCCGTCCACCGCGCCCCGGCTGCCCGAGGGCACCGTCCTCGTCGACGGCGAGGAGTTCCCGCTCTACGCCGCCCAGTCGCGCTCGACGATGCTCGGCAACCTCACCGGCGCCCCCGGGCTCGCCGTGCCGACCGGGCTCGCACCCGACGGCTGCCCGGTCTCCGCCCAGCTCGTGGCCGCCCCGCACCGGGAGGCCACGGCGCTGTGGGCAGGACGCGTGTTCCAGGAGCGCACGAGCCACCACCTCATGGCTCCCCCTTCCGTCCCCTAAACGTCTGACGTATGTTGCTGTGGCCCCGGTCACCGCACCCACCTGGAGCGGCTCGTGTCGTTGGAGAGCCCCACCCGGACCGCCCTCGCCGGTCGGGTCGCGGAGTTCGCCGCCGCGCTCGACCCGGCCGACGTCCCGGACGAGGTCCTCGAGCGCGCCCGCCACCTGGTGCTCGACGCGGTCGGCCTGGCGTACGCCTCCACCGCCTACCGCTTCTCCGGCGTGGCCCGCGACGCGCTGGCGACGTTCGGCGGCGGCGACCACCCGGTGCTCGGCATGCCCGACCGGCTCTCCCCGCGCGACGCCGCCGTGCTCAACGGCGTGCTCGTGCACGGGATGGACTTCGACGACACCCACATCCCCGCCGTCACCCACGTCTCCGCCGCCGCGCTCCCGGCGGCGCTCTCCGCGGCGACGGTCGCCGGGTCGAGCACGCGCGAGCTGCTGCTGGCCTACGTCCTGGGCGTCGAGGTCTCGGCGCGGGTCGGGCTCGGCGGCGCCGGCGGCTTCCACGACGTCGGCTTCCACCCGACGGCCGTCGCCGGGGCGTTCGGCGCCGCGGTCGCGGCGGGCCGGCTGACCGGGCTGGACGCCCACGGCCTCGTCGCCGCGCAGGGCGTCGTCGGGTCGATGTCGGCGGGCCTGCTGGAGTTCCTCGAGGACGGGTCGTGGACCAAGCGCCTGCACCCGGGGTGGGCGGCGATGTGCGGGCTGACCGCCGCGGCGTTCGCCCGCGCGGGCTGGACCGGCCCGGGCGCCGTGTACGAGGGCCGCTTCGGGCTCTACGCCACCCACCTCGCCGGGCGGACGAGCCGCCCGGAGGCGGTGGGGGAGGATCTCGGCACCCGCTGGGAGCTGATGCGCACCGCGGTGAAGCCGTACCCGATCTGCCACTTCAACCACGCGTTCGCCGACGCGGCGCTGCTGCTGCGCGACGAGCACGGCATCGCCGCCGTCGACGTCCGCGCGATCCGCTGCGCGATCCACCCCGTGCCCGGCAAGGTCGTCTGCCAGCCCCCGGAGAACAAGTGGGTGCCGCGCGACGAGTACGACGCCAAGTTCAGCCTGCCGTTCGCCGTGTCGGCGGCGCTCGCGCGCGGGCGGTTCACGCTCGCGGAGCTGGAGGACGAGGCCCTCGCCGACCCCGAGATCCTCGCGCTGGCGCGGAAGGTCGAGGTCGTCGACGACCACGAGGGCCTGTTCCCCGACGCCTACTCCGGGCGCGTCGAGATCGAGCTCGCCGACGGCCGCGTGGTCGCGCACCGCGAGCAGGTCAACCGCGGGCACGACCAGCGCCCGCTGACCAACGCCGAGATCGTCGAGAAGTTCGAGGGGACGATCGGGCGGGTCGCCGACGCCGCGACGGCCGAGCGCGTGCGCGGCGCGGTGCTGTCGCTCGGCGACGACCGTCCCGCCGCCGAGTTCGCCGAGGCGTGCCGTGGCTGACCCGGCGGACCCCGCCGGCCCCGCGGGTGAACGACGGGTGCGGGCGGGGGTCTTCCTCACCCACCAGCAGCCGCCGGGACGCGATCCCCTCGTCGCCCTCGACGAGCAGCTCAGCCTCGTGCGTACCGCCCGCGACGCGGGGATGGACTCCGTCTTCGCCGGCCAGCACCACCTCGCCGAGTCGATGGCGCACATCCAGCCGCTGCCGTGGCTCGCGCGGCTCGCGGCCGAGGCGGGCGACATGACCGTCGGCACCGGGATCCACCTGCTCGCCCTGCACAACCCCGTCGATACCGCCGAGGCCTACGCGGGCCTCGACGTCGTGTGCGGCGGCCGGTCGGTGCTCGGGGTGGGGCTGGGCTACCGGCAGGTCGAGTACGACGCCTTCGGGATCCCGCCCGAGCAGAAGGTCCGGCGGTTCACCGAGAACCTGCGGATCGTCGAGGCGCTCTGGCGCGGCGAGGCGGTGTCGGCCGACCTGCCCTGGACGCGCCTCGACGGCGTGCGCACGACGTTCCGTCCCGTGGCCCGGCCGTCTCCACCGATGAGGCCGCCGATCTGGATGGCGGCGAACTCCGACGGCGCGGTGCGGCGGGCGGCCCGTCTGGCCGACACGTGGATGATCAATCCGCACGCCACCCGGGCCACCGTCGCCCGGCAGCTGGAGCTGTTCCGGGCCGAGCGGGAGGCCGCCGGGCGTAACCCGGTCGGCGAGCTCCCGCTGATCCGGGAGGTGTTCTGCGCCCCCACGCGCGAGCAGGCCCTCGAGCAGGCCATGCCGTACCTGGCGCGGAAGTACGAGGTCTACGCCGACTGGGGCCAGGACCGTGTCATGCCCGGGACGGAGTCGTTCCGGGTCGGTTACGACGACCTCTCCCGCGATCGTTTCGTGGTGGGGTCTCCGGAGGACTGCACCGCCGCTCTCCTCCCGTGGCGCGACGAGCTCGGCGTCGACCACTTCGTGTTCCGCACCGACTGGGCCGGCATGCCGGTCGAGGCGGCCCGGACCTCCCTCGGCCTCCTCGCCCGCGAGGTCGTCCCGGCGCTGCGCGCGCTCCCCCTCCCGATTCCCTGACCCCGCAGGAAAGAGGCCCTCGTGGACTTCGGCGTCTTCATCCCGATCGGCAACAACGGCTGGCTCATCTCGGAGAACTCCCCGCAGTACATGCCGACCTGGGAGCTCAACAAGAACGTGGTGCAGGAGGCCGAGCGCCAGGGCTTCGCGTTCGCGCTCTCGATGATCAAACTGCGCGGGTTCGGCGGGAAGACCGAGTTCTGGGACCACAACCTCGAGTCGTTCACGCTGATGGCGGGCCTGGCGGCGGTCACCGACCGGATCAAGCTCTACGCCTCGACCGCGGTGCTGACGCTCCCGCCCGCCCTCGTCGCGCGCATGGCGTCGACGATCGACCAGATCGCGCCCGGCCGCTTCGGGGTCAACATCGTCTCGGGCTGGGCCAAGGGCGAGTACGAGCAGATGGGCCTGTGGCCCGGGGACGACTACTTCGGCTACCGCTACGACTACTCCACCGAGTACGTGAAGGTCCTGCGCGACCTGTGGGAGACCGGGCGCTGCGACCTCGACGGCCAGTACTTCACGATGGAGGACTGCGTGCTCTCGCCGCAGCCCGCGGGGAAGGTCGACATCGTCTGTGCCGGGCAGTCGGAGCGCGGGATGAGGTTCTGCGCCGAGTACGGCGACTACAACTTCATCCTCTCGCCCGGGGTGAACAACCCGGAGGTCTACCGGGAGCCCACCGAGCGCCTGGCCTCCTTCGCCAAGGAGAGCGGCCGCGACGTCCGATCGCTGCCGCTGTTCATGGCGATCATGGCCGAGACGGACGAGGAGGCCCACGCGAAGTGGCGCTCCTACAACGAGGGCGCCGACGCCGGCGCGCTCGGCTACATGGCCGACGAGGGCAACGCCGACACGACCGCCGACGGGTCGGGCACCGCGCGGACGATCAACCTCCCCGAGGGCGCGGTCAACTTCAACATGGCCACCCTCGTCGGCTCGTACGAGTCGGTCGCGCGGCAGGTCGACGAGGTCGCCAAGATGCCCGGCGTCCAGGGAATGATGTTCACCTTCGACGACTTCGAGCAGGGCGTGCACGACTTCGGCACACGTGTGAAGCCCCTGCTCGGATAGGACTCCGGTGGCGGACCCCGGGCCCCCCGCGGGGTCCGTCACCGGGGGTACGGCTCAGGCGCGTTCCTGGGCCGCCAGCACCGCCTCGCGGAACCGCGTGACGTCGGGGCCGCTGCCGGTCGGGACGTGGCGGGTCGTGCGCCGGGTCGCGCCGAGCGGAGTGCTCGTCACCGTCAGGGCGTCCTTCGGCGGCGCAGGCGGGCTGCCGTGCGTCCGCCGCTGCATCCCGGCCGGGGGTGTGGAGACCTCGAGCTCGGCGAGCCGGTGGAAGCTGACGCGCGCCGTGGGCCCGATCCTCTCGCCGCCGTCGTCGCCGCCCTCGCGGTAGGAGATGATCAGCAGCTCGGGGGTCAGGAGCATCTCCACCGTGTGGCGCTCGGTCTGCAGGCCCCGGCCGCCGGGGCGCGGGCCCAGCGTCTCCTCGTCGGTGCGCAGCCCGTGCGTCGTCTCGGGGAGCGGGTCGCGGTCCAGCCCCCGGAGCTCGGCCTGGGTGCGGATGAACGCCGCCATCGCGGGCGGGAGCTCCTCGACCGCGAGGGGCCGGGGCGTCAGGTTGCGGGCGGCCACGGCGTCACGGTGCTGGAGCCGGGGGCGGGGGTCAACGCCGGAGCGTCCGCGAGCACTCTCGGGACCAGGTCGGCGCCGTTCACCGGTCTGCCGGACGCGATGAACCGGGCTGCAGTATGTGACAGGCTTCACCGCTGTCCTACTCTCGGAGTGTGAAAGCGCTGCTCCTGGAGAACATCCACCCTGTGGCCGCGGATGCGTTCCGTGCCCAGGGTGTCGACGTCGACGCGCGTTCGGGCGCGATGAGCGGGCCCGAGCTGGCCGATGCCCTGTCCGGGGTGTCGGTGCTGGGGATCCGGTCGAACACCACGATCACTCCCGACGTGCTCGAGGCCGGCAAGGACCTGCTGGCTGTGGGGTGTTTCTGCATCGGCACCAACCAGGTCGACCTGGGTACGGCGGCCGAGCGGGGGGTGGCGGTGTTCAACGCCCCGTTCTCCAACACCCGCAGCGTGGTCGAGCTGGTCCTCGGGGAGATCATCGCGCTGGTCCGGCGGCTGCCGGAGAAGAACGCGCGGATGCACGAGGGTGTGTGGGACAAGTCGGCGCGCGGCAGCCACGAGTTCCGCGGTCGGACCCTGGGGATCGTGGGGTACGGCAACATCGGCACCCAGCTGTCGAACATCGCCGAGGCGGTGGGGCTGCGGGTGATCTTCTTCGACACCGCCGACCGGCTCGCGCACGGCAATGCCCGCAAGGTCGAGTCGCTGGAGGCGTTGCTGGCCGAGGCCGACATCGTGAGCCTGCACGTCGACGGGCGCCCGGGGAACGCGGGTCTGTTCGGCGCGGAGCAGTTCGCGTTGATGAAGCCGCGGTCGATCTTCATCAACGCCTCGCGCGGCATGGTGATCGACGACGAGTCGTTGCGGGAGCACCTGCTCTCGGGGCACATCGCCGGGGCGGCGATCGACGTGTTCCCCATCGAGCCCAAGGCCCAGGGCGACGTCTTCGCGTCGCCGTTGCGGGGTCTGGACAACGTGATCCTGACCCCGCACGTGGGCGGCTCCACCCAGGAGGCGCAGGAGGAGATCGGCGGCTTCGTCTCCACCAAGCTCCTGCAGTTCATCGGCACGGGCCGGACGGCGCTGTCGGTGAACATGCCCGAGGTCGCCCTGCCGGCGGCGCCGACGGCGTCGCGCATGGGCTACCTGCACACCAACACGCCGGGCGTGCTGGCCGGGATCAACCAGGTCCTGCTCGACAGCGGGGTGAACGTGGTCAGCCAGGCGCTCTCGACCCGCGGCGAGCGCGGCTACGTGCTCACCGACACCGACAGCCCCGTCCCCGAGGACACGCTCGCCGAGCTGCGCCGCTCCCCGCACACCGTGTGGCTGCGCACCTGGACGCCCTGACGCCGGCCGTCGGGCCGACGTCAGGGCTCCCGTCGGGGGTGAGGCTCCGCCCCGGTGAGCCTCGTCGAGATGAGTGTCAGTCGTCCTCGTCCGCGGGGCCGGACGATCCCTCGTCCTGCGGGATGGTCGCGTCCTGCTCGTCGGACGGGACCGGCTGGTCGGCCGCGGGGGCGTCCCCGGCGACGTCGGACTCCTGGCCGTCGTCGTCGACCCCTGAACCGTCGACATCCGCACCGTCGGCCTGCTCGCTCGTGGCCGACGACGAGGACGTCTCGGCCGTCGGGTCCCCGGCGACCGCGAACGCACCGGCGACGACGGCCGCGAGCACGAGCGCGGCGACGAGGCCCGCCCGCCACGGGCGGGTCGGCGCGGGTCGACCGGCCGCACGGCTCGAGGGCGAGGGGGCGACGACGTCGGTGAGCGTGCTGACCCCGGCCTCGAGGGGACCGCGCCCGACGAAGCGCTGCCAGAGCAGGCCGACGACCAGGGCGAACACGACCTGGACGAGGTAGAGCGTCCAGGGCGCGGCCGCCTCTGCCGCGAGGCCCGCGACGACGACGTGGAGGGCGTAGAAGGTCAGCGTCATCGAGCCGGCCGCGGCCAGCGGGGACCGCGCCGCGTCGACGATCCGGCCCCACGAGGACGAGCCTCCCCGGGCGAGGGCCCGGTCGAGGAGCAGCATGGCGCCGAGCACCGCCAGCGACGTCCCCACGGTGCGGGCCAGGTCGAGCGGGGTCGACGAGTGCGCGGTGTCGACCGCGAGCCACCACCAGGTGGTGGCCGGGGTGACGCCGTTGGGGCCCTCGACGAGCGCGGCCTGCAGCTCCGCGGCGGGCAGGCCCCGGTCGGCGAGGATCCGGCCCAGGCCGCCGGCGGTCACCAGCGCCAGGTGGGACACGGCGGCCGCCGCGGCGACGAGCGCGACACCGGAGGCCGCGAGCACCGCGGCGGTGCGCGTGGTGGCGAGCGAACAGCGTCCCACCGCCATGCCGACGCAGAGGTAGGTCAGCCAGGGCCAGACCGGGTACGCGCCGGTGAGGAACAGGGTGGTGAGGAGGCCGGCGGGGTCGGTGACCAGCGCGGTGAGCGACGGGTCGATCAGTTCGGCCGGGGGCATGCCGGTGCGGACGAGGTGGCTCGTGATCGGCGCGACCACGGCGAGCACCGCGCCGAGCGCGAACAGGGCGCGCGTCGGCAGCAGGATCAGCGGGACGGCCAGCAGGAACAGCACGCCGTAGTAGGTCAGGATGATGTCGACGTCGCCGAGCGCCGCCTCGCCGAGCGCCAGGCCGAGCACGCCGACCGCCAGCCCCCGCACCGCGAGGCGCAGGGCGTGGGTCCCGAACGTCCCGGCCCCGACGGTGACCTGTCGACGACCGGTCAGCAGGGCGACCGACACCCCGACGAGGAGACCGAAGAGCGCCGCCGAGGTCCCGCCGGCGAGGAGGCCGACGGTGGTGAGCCCGCCGTTCTCGGACGTGGGCAGGGTGTGGACCGCGATCATCCCCAGGAGGGCCAGCCCGCGGGCCGCGTCGATCCCCCGGACCCGGGACCCGGACGCGCCGGCGTCCCGGACCACGGGCAGACGGACGGTCGGGGCGTCGGGCGGCCCCGCGGCGGGGTGCCGCTGCTCCGGGAGGAACGTGGTCCCGCGGTCGCCGTGACCCGTCCGCGGATCCGCGACGGGACGGCGGAGATGGACCGTGCCCGGTGCCGCCTCTGGTGTCGCCCCTCGTGCCGCCCCTCGTGTCGCCGTTGACGGCGCCGGGCCCTCGACACGGGGCAGTGTGGCGGTCCTGGCCATCGGGTGACTCCTCGGAGCTCGGCGAGCTTTCTGTGAGCATCAGCGTCCGCCGGTCGGACGGCAGGGACCATCGCCGTGCGGTCAGCCTTCCCGCTGCCCGGGGCCACAGCTTCGTCACCCTCGGGTAAGGCTCACCGAGCGTGTCCGACCCACCGCTCGTTGCGGTCGGTCCATCAAGAGCGGGCACCAGCATTACTTCATTCGAGTGATGACGGTGTGCGACGAGACTCCTGTACGTGACGATGCCGGGGTCCGGTGCGCGCCTGCGCAGAGGGTCTCGGGACGAACGTGGGGGTCGCGATGGTCGCCGGCACAACGCACGGCGTCGCCACGGCGCACCCCGTGCCGCCGGCGACGCGGCGGCGGTGGACCGGGTCGCGCCGTCGTCCCGCTCCCGGGCTGGGCCCCGGCAGCGGCCCGCCGCCTGCGCCCACCGAGGAGCGGATCGATCGGCTCGTCGAGCGGACCTGCGACGAGCTCCGCCGCCACGGTCGGGCGACCAGCAACGCCGTGGAGACCGCCGACGGCCCGATGTCCTACGTGGCGCTCGAGACCGCCGCCGTGCGGCTGGCGCGCTACCTGCGACGGCGCCGGATCGCCGCGGGCGACCGGGTGGCGCTCCTGCTCGATCGTCCCGAGGACGCCCTCGCCGCACAGCTCGCGGTCGCGCGGATCGGGGCCGTCTGGGTCCCGCTCGACGCGCGGCTCCCCGACGTGGCGCTCGCGGCCGTGCTCGAGGCGGCCGGCGCCGGCGTCGTGCTCACCACGACCGACGCGGCGGGACGGCTCGACCGGTCCGATGTGGACGCCATCTATCTCGACCGCGTCCGCGCCCGGGTCGACACGGAGGACGCGCAGCGCCTGACCTCGGCCGAGCGCGGCTCGGTGGCCGACAAGCCCGCCTACGTCGTGGTCCACGCCGCCGACCGCTCGGGTGGTGCCCAGGGCGGGCTGCGGGCCACGGCCGTCGGGCACGAGGCGGCCGCCGCCTTCCTGCGCGGCGCGGCCGGGCTCCTCCAGATCGGGGCCCAGGACCGCGTCCACCACGACCCCCGCGCGGGCTCCGACCTCGCGGTCCTCGAGACGTGGCTCGCCTGGTCGTGCGGGGCCACCGTCGTCACCCCGCCGGCGGGGCCGCGGCTGCGCGGCGCCGAGCTCGGACGCCACCTGCGCGACCAGCGCGTCACGGTCCTGCGCGCGAGCGCCGAGGACCTCGACGGCGTGGAGGAGACGCTGCCCGACCTGCGCCTGCTCCTGCTCTCCGGCACCGACCGCCCGCAGGCGCTCCTCGCCCGGTGGCACCGGACCGGCCGCCGGATCGTCGGCCTGCACGGCGCCCCCGAGACCACGGTCGCCTCCCTGGGCACCGAGCTCCGTCCCGACCGTCCGGCGACCCTCGGGCGCCCGCTGCCCGGGTACGGCGTCGTCATCGCCGACCCCGCCGACCCGCGTCGCGTGCTGCCCGCCGGGGGGATCGGCGAGATCGCCATCACCGGCCCCGGCGTGGCGCGCGGCTACGTCGGGCGCCGGGACCTGACCGCGGAGGCGTTCGTCCCCGCACCCGGCCCCTCCACTCCCGGCCGGGGTCCGGGCCTGATGTTCCGCACCGGCGACCTCGGCCGGATCACGCCCGCGGGCGACGTCGAGCGCATCGCCCGGATGGACGGCGCCGGCGGGCGGGGGGAACGGATCCCGCCGTCCGGGGTGCGACCGCCGCCACGACCGGCGCCCCGGAGGTCGAACCGCACGACCGTGATGACCCTGCCGGCCCCGTCCGTCGACGAGGCCGAGCCGGCGGAGGCTGCCGCGGCTGTCGACGCCCCGGCTGTCGACGCTCCGGCTGTCGACTCCCCGGTTGTCGACCCCCCGGAGGCGGTCGACGACGTCGCCCCCGAGGGGACGGCGCCGCATCCCGCACCTGCTGCACCGGACGCGGGCGACGACGCCGGCCAGGGGACCAGGCCGCACCGGCGCCCCGATGCCGGTCCCGCCCCCACATCCGCACCCACATCCGCACCCACATCCGCACCCACACCCGCACCGCCGAACGCGGTCGACGCACCGACGACCGCGGTCCGTGCGACGCCGCCCCCGGCTGCCCCCCAGGCGTTCCGGCCCCAGGCCCCGCCCGGCCCCCGGCCCACGACTCCTGGCCCCACGACCCCCAGACCCACGACCCCCGGACCGGGGTTTCCGGGCACCGGCGGGCGGTCCGCGCCGCCGCGCTGGGGCCCGCCCGTGCGCCAGGGGCCCGTCCCGCCGGGCGCGCCCGCCCGCCCCGGGGCGCCCGGCCGACCGAACGGGCCGGGTCCCGCCGGACCGGCCGTCCGGGCCCCGGCGACGGGCCGTCCCGGCGGCTCGCCGGCCCCGGGTCCGCTCGCCGCGCTCGCGCCGTCCGCTCCGGCCGAGGCTCCGACCGGGGCTCCGAGTGGGGCCCCCGGCGCCACCGAGGCGCTCCTCCGGGAGATCCTCGTCGAGATCCTGGGTCGCCCCGACGTGCCGAAGGACGGCAACTTCTTCGACGACCTGGGCGCCGACTCCCTGCTCATGGCGCGCTTCTGCGCGCGGATCCGCAAGCACCCCGACCTGCCGTCCGCAGCGATGCAGGACATCTACCAGCACCCGACGCTGGCGAAGCTCTCCTTGGCCCTCGCGCCCACCCCGAAGAAGTCCGACGCCTCCGGCGCGGCGCGCACGACCTCCGCACTCGGCGCGGTGCTCGCCGAGGTCCTCGAGCGCCCCGACGTGCCGCCCCACGCGAACTTCTTCGAGGAGCTCGGCGCGGACTCGCTGCTGATGGCCCGCTTCTGCGCCCGCACGCGCAAGCGCGACGACCTCCCGTCGGTGGGGATGCCCGACGTCTACCGGAACCCGACCATCGCGAGCCTGAGCGCCGCGCTCGACGGGGGCGCGGATCCCGACCGGGTCCGCTCCGGGCCCGCGGGCCCCCCGGCGACCGAGAGCGAGGAGCCCAGCGGTCCGCGCGCGACCACGGCCGCGTTCGTCCTGTGCGGCGCGGCGCAGCTGGCCTGCGTGCTGGCCTACAGCTACATCGCCGCGCTCATCCTCACGTGGGGCTTCCAGGCGGTGACGGCGGCGACCGGGCTCGTGGCGGGGTACGTCGCCGCCCTCCTCGCCGGGGTCATCGGGTTCGTGGCGCTCAGCGTGGTGCCGATCGCCGCGAAGTGGGCGCTGATCGGGCGCTGGCAGCCCGGTTCGATCCGCGTGTGGACTCCCGCCTACCTGCGGTTCTGGGTGGTCAAGACGCTGGTCCGCGCCAGCCCGATGGTGCTGTTCGCCGGGACGCCCGCGTTCACGCTCTACCTCCGCGCGCTGGGGGCGAAGGTCGGCCGCGACGTCGTCTACCTCAGCGGCCAGGTGCCGGTGTGCACCGACCTGTTCAGCATCGGCGACGGCAGCCTCGTCCGGAAGGAGAGCGTCGTCGCGTGCTACCGCGCGCACGACGGCCGGATCGAGATCGGCGGGGTCAGCATCGGGGCGGGCGCCTTCGTCGGCGAGGCGACGGTGCTCGACGTGCGGACCGCCGTCGGCGACGGGGCGTCGCTCGCCCACAGCTCGTCGTTGCACGCCGGGCAGGCGATCCCCGCGGGCGAGGTCTGGCACGGCTCGCCGGGACGCCGCGCCGAGGGCCCGCTACCCGCGGTGCCGCCCGCCCCCGGCAGCCGCTCCCGACGGGCCCTCTACTCGACGGTGCTGGGCGTGTTCGTCCTCGCCGTGGCCTCGCCCGCCACCCTCGTGATCGCCGGCGCGCTGTACTCGCTCGTGCCGCAGTTCGCCGCCCTGCTCGCCCCCGCTGCCGGCGCGCTCGCCACCGTGGGGTTCCACCTCGACCTGCTCGCGCTGAGCGCCCTGCTCTACTTCGGTGCGCTGGTGCTCGGTCTGGTGGTGAGCACGACGGTGCCGCGGCTGTTCGCGCTCGGGGTCCGCCCCGACGTCGTCTACCCCCTTTACGGGGTCCGGTACTGGCTGCACCGCTCGATCGGGGCCCTGACCAACGTCAAGCCCTTCGTCGAGCTGTTCGGGGACAGCTCCGCGATCGCCCACTACCTCGTGCTCATCGGCTACCGGCTCCGTCCGATCGAGCAGACCGGCTCGAACTTCGGCATGGCGGTCGCGCACGAGAACCCCTACCTCACCAGCGTGGGACGGGGCACCGTCGTCGCCGACGGCCTGTCGGTGATGAACGCCGAGTACTCCGCGACGTCCTTCCGCGTCTCGCAGACGGCGATCGGGGCGAACAACTTCCTCGGCAACAAGATCGCCTACCCGCCCCAGGGCCGCACCGGCGACGACTGCCTGCTCGCGACGAAGGTGCAGATCCCGCTGCACGGACCGGTTCGGCAGGGGGTCGGCCTGCTCGGCTCCCCGAGCTTCGAGATCCCGCGGACGGTCGCGCGCGACAGCGCCCTCGAGGTCGCCGACCCGCACGAGCTGGCCGCGTCGCTGCGCCGCAAGAACCGGCACAACGGCGTCTCGATGGTGCTGCACCTGCTCGTGCGGTGGCTCTTCCTCTACCTGGCGCTCGTGGGCGTCGCGGTGGTCGCCTCGCTGCCGATCCAGGCGGGGCCCGGCGAGGTCGTCCTCGCCGAGCTGGTCGGTCTCGTCCTGCTGGTCGGTTGGTTCGCGCTGGTGGAGCGCGTCTTCTCCCCGCTGCAGTCGCTCGCGCCGCAGGGCTGCTCGATCTACGACCCCGCGTTCCTGCGCCACGAGCGCTACTGGAAGGTGCCCGCGCCCGAGTGGGTGCAGCTGTTCAACGGCACGCCGTTCAAGCCCCTGGTCTGGCGCCTGCTCGGTGTCCACATCGGCGCGCGGGTGTTCGACGACGGCGTCAGCCTCACCGAGAAGGGGTTCACGACGATCGGCGACGACGTCACCCTCGGCGAGGGCTGCATCGTCCAGTGCCACTCCCAGGAGGACGGCGGGTTCAAGTCCGACCACGTGGTGATCGGGAACCGCGTGACGCTCGGCGTCGCCTCCTTCGTGCACTACGGCACGACCATCGGCGACGACGCGATCCTCGCGCCCGACACCTTCCTGATGAAGGGCGAGGAGGTGCCGCCCGCGGAGTCCTGGGGCGGCAACCCCGCCCGCGGCAGCGACTGACCGAACCCCGAGGACGGACGGACCCATGACCCAGGCCACGACCACGTGCGCAGTCACCGACGACACCCGCTGGCGTGCGGTCCTGGCGAGTGGTGCCACCGCGGTGCCGCGGTGGAGCCGCACCCCCGGGACGTCCGACGGCGGACCCGTCGCGACCACCGTCGCCGTCCCGGGCGAGCTGGCCGCCGCGGTGTCCGCGCTGGCCGAGGCCCTCGGCGTCGGCCCGGAGGCCCTGCTGCTCGCGGCGCACGCCCGGGTCCTCGCGGCGCTCACCGCCGAGCCCGAGGTGCTCGCCGGGGTCGCGGTCACCGACCGGACGCTGCCGTGCCGCCTCGAGACGGGCGTCGCGTCGTGGCGGGCCCTGGTCGCGGACGCGGCGGCGGCGGTGACCTCGCTGACGGCCGCCGACCACGCCGACGAGGCGGCCGCCCTGGCCCGGGCGCGACGCGACCTCGCGGGGCTCTGGCCCGAGACCGTCCTGGGGCTCGGGGCCGATCTCGGGGGCTCCGGGGACGGTGCCGCACTCGCGGAGGACACCGTGTTCCGCGTCGACCGTCCCGCGGGCGACCTGCTGCGCGTCGTCCACCGCCCGGGCGACCTGGACGTCGCGGCCGCCGAGCGGCTCGCGGGCTACCACCTCACCGCCCTCGGGCAGCTGTGCGCCGACCCGGACGCGGCGCCGGGGGCGGCGGGACTCGTCGGTCCCGAGGAGCTGGCGTTCCAGGTCGACGGCCTCGCGGGCCCGGAGCGCGAGCGTCCCGCCCTCCCCGCCCACGAGATCATCCGCGCGCGGGCCGCCGCCGACCCCGACCGCGTCGCCGTGGTGCACGGCGACCGCTCGTGGACCTACCGCGAGCTCGACGAGGTCACCGACCGGATCGCGCGCGCCCTGCTGGCCCGCGGCCTGCCCCCCGAGGGGATCGTCGCGGTGGTCGCCGAGCGGACGCTCGACTGGGCGGCGAGCGTGCTCGGCATCCTCAAGGCGGGCGCCGCGTACCTGCCCCTGGAGCCCCACTTCCCGCCTGACCGCATCGCCACCGTGCTGACGCGGGCCCAGGCCCGGCTGGTGCTCGGTGAGCGGGGCAGCATGACGACGCTCGACGAGGCCCTGGCGAGCCTCGGCGCGGCGGCCCCCGAGCGCCTGCTCGTCGACGACGCCGTCGCGGAGGAGCACGGTGACGCCGTCCCGCGGGTGGAGATCGCCGGCGACCGGCTCGCCTACCTGTACTTCACCTCCGGCTCCACCGGCGAGCCGAAGGGCGCCATGTGCGAGCACGCGGGGATGGTCAACCACCTCTACGCGAAGATCGAGGACCTCGGGATCACCGAGGGCACGGTGGTCACCGAGACCGCCCCGCAGTGCTTCGACATCTCGCTCTGGCAGCTGGTGGCGCCGTGGCTGGTGGGCGGCACCACGGTCCTCGTCGAGCAGGAGACGATCCTCGACGTCCCGTCCTTCGTCGACCTCCTGGCCCGCCGCCGGGTCGAGGTCGCCCAGCTCGTGCCGTCCTACCTCGACGTCGTCGTCTCCTATCTCGAGCAGCAGGACGTCCCGGCGGCCGAGGTGCTGCCCGCGCTGAGGCGCATCGCGGTCACCGGCGAGGCCGTCAAGAAGGAGCTGGTGGCGCGCTGGTTCTCCGTGCGGCCCGACGTCGCGGTGGTCAACGCCTACGGGTTGACCGAGACCTGCGACGACACCAACCACGAGATCCTCACCGAGGTGCCCGCCGGCGAGCGCGTACCGCTCGGGCCCGCGGTCCCCAACGTCCGCGTCTACGTCGTCGACGAGGCGCTGAACCCGGTCCCGGTGGGCGCGCCGGGAGAGATCGTGTTCTCCGGGGTGTGCGTCGGCCGCGGCTACGTCAACGACCCCGACCGCACCGCGAAGGCGTTCGTGTCCGACCCGCTGCGCCCCGGCGAGCGGCTCTACCGCAGCGGCGACCACGGGCGCTGGCTCCCCGACGGCAAGCTCGACTTCCTCGGGCGCCGCGACCACCAGGTGAAGATCTCCGGCTTCCGCATCGAGATCGGCGAGGTGGAGAACACCCTGTTGCGCGCGCCCGGGGTGCGCGACGCCTCGGTGGTCGTCGCCGAGCGGCCGGGGCGCGGCAAGCAGCTGGTCGGCTTCTACGGCGCGGCTGCCCCGGTGGAGACCGAGGTGCTGCGTGCGACCCTCGGCGCGGCGCTGCCCGCCTACATGGTCCCGCCGGTGCTGCACCACCAGGAGACCCTGCCGCTCACCCCGAACGGCAAGATCGACCGCAAGGCGCTGACAACCCTCGCGCTCGCCCTCGACGAGCCGGAGGCCCCCGCCGCCGACGCCGACGTGACGCCCCTGACTACGACCGAGGCGCGGGTGGCCGCGGTCTGGGCGCCGCTGCTGGGCGTCGACGCGTCGGCGCTCGGCCGCGACACCCACTTCTTCGACCGCGGCGGCTCCTCGCTGCTCGCGGTGAAGATGGCCGTCGGGCTGAAGAAGGCCGTGAGCCTGCCGGACATCGTGCGGAACCCGGTGCTCGCCGACCTCGCCGCGCTCATCGACAGCACGACCGCGGACGTCCCCGCGCCCGCACCCGCCCCCGTGGTCGAGGACGAGGCGCCGACCGTCCGCCTGCAGCCCTCCGGCCTCACCCCCTCGTCGTGACCGCCGAGAGAAACCCCAGAAGACGACTGCGAAGGAGCCACTCATGTCGGTGACGGTGCCGCCGTTCGCGGTGATCCCAGGTGCACAGGTGGGGGAGGCGCTGCAGGGACGGGAGCCCGAGGTCGTCGCCCTCATGGAGCAGACCTACCTGCTCCACGACGCCGGCCGGACCCACAACCCGCCGTCGTACTTCCTGACCTTCGAGGACCGCCCGACCTCGCGGATCATCGCGCTCCCCGCGTCCGTGGGGGGCGACGTGAACGTCGACGGGATCAAGTGGGTCTCGAGCTTCCCGGAGAACGTGGCGGCAGGGGTGCCCCGCGCCTCGGCCGTGCTCATCCTCAACGACCACGACACGGGCTATCCCTTCGCCTGCCTCGAGGCGTCGATCATCAACGCGAGCCGCACCTCGGCCTCGGCGGCGCTGGCCGCGGACCAGCTGACCCGCGGCCGGGAGCGGCCCCGTCGCGTCGGCTTCTTCGGGGTGGGCCTCATCGCCCGCTACCTGCACAAGTACCTGGCGGCGACCGGGTGGACGTTCGACGAGACCGGCGTGTTCGACCTGAAGACCGAGAGCGCCGAGGGCTTCCGCGGCTACCTCGAGACGCAGGAGGGCACGGGCACGATCACCGTCCACGACGACGCCGAGTCGCTGATCCGGGGCAGCGACCTGGTCGTCTTCGCCACGGTCGCCGGGACGCCCCACGTGCACGACCCGGCGTGGTTCGACCACCACCCGCTGGTGCTCCACGTCTCGCTGCGCGACCTCGGGCCCGAGGTGGTGCAGGCGTCGACGAACATCGTCGACGACGTCGACCACTGCCTGCGCGCCAACACCTCGGTGCACCTGGTGGAGCAGGAGACCGGGAACCGCGACCACGTCGACGGCACGTTGGGCGACGTCCTCGAGGGGCGCATCACGCTGCCGACCGACCGAACCGTGGTGTTCTCGCCGTTCGGCCTCGGCATCCTCGACCTCGCGCTGGGCAAGGACGTCTACGACCACGTCCGGACGACCGGCGGCCTGCACGTGGTCGACGACTTCTTCCACGAGCTCAAGCGGTACGGCTGAGGCGCGGTCCCGGGACCTCGAGAACGGGGCGGGCCGTCGTACCGGCTGGGGATGTTCAGGCGCTCAGCGCCGGGCCGAGCAGGAGCCCGCCGTCGATGACGAGCTCGGAACCGGTGATGAAGTCAGCGTCGGGGGAGGCGAGGAACAAGAGTGCACGGCTGATCTCGTCCGGAGCGCCCATCCGTGGGACGGCGAACGGCTCGGGGTCGAAGACCTCGGCGATGGCCGGCACCCCGTCGGCGAGCGGCTCGGTGATCAGCGGTGTGGACACCACTCCTGGGGTCAGCGACACGACGCGGATGTGGTCGCGTCCCAGCTCCAGCGCGGCTGTCCGGGTCAGTCCGCGCACGGCCCACTTCGCGGCGACGTACGGTCCGAAAGCAGCCGTGCCACCGTGCGCCATCGTCGAGGCGACGGTGACGATCACACCGCCGCCGCCGCGGCGCATCGAGGGTGCGACTGCTCGGATACCGAGCGCGGTGCCCGTGACGTTCACGGCGGTGACGGTGTCCCACAGGCTGCGGTCGGCGTCCTCGAGCAGCGTCGGCGGGTGCTGCACTCCGGCGTTGGCGATCAGGACCGAGACGGGCCCGAATCGCTGCTCGGCCGCCGCGACTGCGGCCGTCCATTGCTGCTCGTCGGTGACGTCGAGCCGGACTGCGAGCGCTCTCTCCCCGAGCTGCTCGGCCAGCGCGACCCCGGCCGCCTCATCACGCGCAGCGATCACGACGGCAGCACCCTCGCGGTGGAACGCCTGCACGTGGCTGCGCCCCATCCCGCCGGTCGCTCCGGTCACGAGCACCGTCTGTCCCTCGAAGCGTCCCACCGTGCCTCCTCGATCCACGAGGTGAGTCGATCCGCTCACCTCACGATGAGGCAACCACCCGCGGCGAGGTGAGTCAAGCGGCTCGCCTCTCGGGCTGGTCTCCGGCAGGATGGTCCGCCATGGAGGGGAACGAGTCGGCGCCCGCAGGATCGTCGGGAGCGGCGCGCTACCACCGTGACCTGGCCCAGAGGAACCGGGCGGCGCTGCTGGGTGCTGCTCGGCGGCTCTTCCTCGATCTCGGCTACGACGGCACCTCGCTGGCGAAGGTCGCCGCAGAGGCCGGGGTCTCGCGGGCCACGCTGTTCAAGCAGTTCCCGACCAAGGCCGAACTGTTCAGCGCCATGGTGACCACGTCGTGGGCGACCGCGGACGAGCAGGCCCCTCCCGTGCCCGGTGATCCCCTGGCCGCCCTGTCGACGCTCGGCACCCGGTATGCGGACCTGTTGACCCGCCCCGGGATGGCCGACCTGTTCCGCATCGTCATCGCCGAGCTCCCGCGCTTCCCCGAACTCGGGCGCACGCACTTCGACCTGGGCAAGATGCCGTTCTTCGACTCGGTGCGCGACCACCTGCTCGCCGAGCAGCACGCCGGCACCCTGCAGTTCGAGGACGCCGACCTCGTGACCACCCAGTTCCTCGGCATGATCGCCAACTACGTCCTCTGGCCCCGGATGCTGCTGCTCGACTGGGACCCGGACGCGGCGAGCGTGGCGCGTGCGGTCGACGAGGCCGCACTGACCGTGCACGCACGGCACTCGGTGCCTCCTCGCAGGGCTCAGAGCGGGCGACGGGACGGCGGAGGTTGACCCACCGCTGCTGCTTCGACGTCGCCACGACCGGACAGGAGTTCAGGTGAGCTCGCCGGGGGTGACCGCTCCCCGCTGCAGTGCTGCGTTGGCGAGCTCGACGCGGCGCCGGGTGCTCGACGGGTCCAGGTCGAACTTGTCGTAGAGGCGCAGCAGGTGCTGCTTGACCGCGGCCTCGGAGACGACGAGCTCGGTGGCGACGGCGCGGGCCGTCGCGGGCTCGGTGAACACCGCGCCGGAGAACAGCGGCCGGCACAGCGCGACGAGGACGTCGCGCTCGCGGCGGGTGAGCTCCGGGGGCCGGTGCGGTGCGGTCGTGGGCGCCGAGCGGCCCGCCGGGCCACGGAACACCAGCCGCGTCGACCCGACCTGGATCGCGTCGCCGTGGCGCAGGGCGCGCTCGGCGATGAGCCGCTCGCCCGCGACGACGGTCCCGTTGGTGCTGCCGAGGTCGCGGATCGCCCAGCCCGCCCCGTAGGCCTGCAGCACGGCGTGCAGGGAGGACACCTGGCCGTCGTGGTCGAGCACGACCCCGTTGCCCTCGTCCCGACCGATGGTCATCGTCGGCCCGTCGAGGAGGACCACCTCGACGCCGCCGGGCCGCCACACCTCGAGGAAGCTCGGCGCGCGCGCCCCGTCGCTGGTCACCCTCGCCTCCTCCGCACGCGCCCGTCACGCCGCCGCGATCCCCGACGACAGTCACCGACCGTCACATTCGAGTGAGAGTACGCCAGACGGTCTATCACGTTCGAGGGCGTGTGCGACATAGTGTCATCAGGGTCGATCGAGGGGAGGGGGTGACCCGTGTGACCGAGAAGTTCGGGCCGTACGAGCTACTCCGCGTGGTCGGCCGGGGCGGAATGGGTGAGGTGTTCGAGGCCCACGACACCGAGCACGACCGGGTCGTCGCCCTCAAGCGCCTCGCGGCCGAGGCCGCAGGCGACGACGAGTACCAGCGGCGCTTCCGCCGCGAGGCCCGGCTGGTCGCCCGCCTGCGCAGCCCGCACGTCATCCCGATCCACTCCTACGGCGAGATCGACGGGCAGCTGTTCCTCGACATGCGACTCGTCGGGGGTGCCGATCTCGAACAGGTCCTCCAGACCGAGGGCCGGCTCCCGCCCGCGCGGGCGGTGGCGATCGTGGAGCAGGTCGCGTCCGCCCTGGACGCCGCCCACCACGCGGGCCTCATCCACCGCGACGTGAAGCCGTCGAACGTCCTCATCGACGACGGGGTCGGCGCCCACGACTTCGTCTACCTCGTCGACTTCGGGATCACCCGGTCGGTGGGCGGCGACGAGAGCGCGCCGCTCACCGGCACCCGCGTCCTCATCGGGAGCCTCGACTACATGGCCCCCGAGCGGTTCTCGGGCGAGGGCGGGCACGGGATCGACGTCTACGCGCTGGCGTGTCTCCTGTTCGAGTGCCTCACCGGCACCAGGCCCTTCCCGATCGACGAGCCCGTCGAGCTGATGACCGCGCACCTCACCTGGACCCCGCCCACGCCGTCGCGCTCGGTGCCCGGCCTGGACCCGGCCTTCGACGCCCTGATCGCCACCGGCCTGGCCAAGGACCCCGCGAAGCGGCCCGCCAGCGCGGGCGAGCTCGCCGCCGCGGCCCGGGCGGCGCTCGACGCCGGGGCCGGACGGGCGGTGCCGTCGACCCCCACCACGGCGCAGTGGCGCCGGAGCGAGGCGGAGCCCGGGCCGCCCGCCGTGGCCCGCCGGGGCGGCACCCAGCAGTCGGCCGCCTCCGCGCCGATCGAGGTGCCCACCACGGTCGTGCCCGCCACGAGCGCGGGCCACGCGGTCCCCGCCGACGCCACGGCGGTCCTGCGCCCGGCCCCGCGGGCGACGGGCGGCGCCCACGCGCCCGCCCCCGCCCCCGCCCCCGCCCCCGCTCCTCCGCGGGGTCCCGGCGGCCCGCCCCGCACCGCGATGCGCCCGGGCTGGGCCCCGGGGCAGCAGCCGCCGGCAGGGAGCGGGGCCCGTCGCCCGACGGGCGGGGCGCCGGGAGCCGGCCGGCCGGCCGGGGCCCACGCGCCGCCGACGCGGACGCCCGCCCCCGCGGATCCCACGGCAGACCTGCGGGTCCACCAGCCCCGGGCCGTGTCGCTGGCGGGTCCGGCCCCCGATCCGGTGACGCCCACCGACCCGGCCCCGGCGGGGTCGCCGGACCGGCGACGCCTCCTGCGCAAGGCGCTGTGGATCGTCCTGTCCGTCCTCCTCGTGGCGCTCGTCGTCGCGGCCGCCGTGTACGTCGCGGTGCTCCTCACGCCCGCCGCCGGCTGAACGGAGGTCTCGCGATGGACGACGTCCCGACACCACGCCCACCCTTGCTCCGCGGTGACAGAACCCTGACCCCGAGCAGCGGGAAGGGTGTCCGCGCGGCGATGTCGACGGGGGGCGGCCCGGCCCATCCTTGGTGTCACACCGGAACGACGACAGCGAAACCGAGGAGGTCGCCATGACCATCATCTCCGCGCCCCAGCAGTACAACACCGACGACCTCTTCGTGGACCTCAACGCGATCGTCGAGCGCCGCCTCTTCCTCAAGGTCGAGGGCATGAACTTCGCGGGCTCCGTGAAGCTGAAGGCCGCGGCCTCGATGATCGGGGCGGCCCAGGCCGAGGGCAGGCTCAACCCCTGGTCGATCGTCGTCGAATCGTCGTCGGGCAACCTCGGCGTCGCCCTCGCGATGGTCTGCGCGAACTACGGCTACCGCTTCATCTGCGTCACCGACGACCGCTGCAACATGCAGACGCGCAAGCTCATCGAGGCCTTCGGCGGCGAGGTCCACGTCGTCGACGTGCCCCACCCCGAGACCGGCCTGCTCGGGGCCCGCCTCGAGCACCTGGACTCGATCTGCGCGGAGAACCCCGACGCCGTCTGGCTCAACCAGTACGAGAACCCGGCCAACGCGGGCGCCCACTACGCCCAGACCGGGCCCGCGATCGCCCGGACGTTCCCCCACGTCAACGTCGTGTTCGTCGGCGCGGGCACCTGCGGGACGCTGATGGGCACCGCTCGCTGGTTCAAGCAGCACCGTCCCGACGTCAAGATCGTCGCGATCGACGTCGAGGGCTCGGTGAGCTTCGGCGGCCCGGCCGCGTCCCGCCGCATCCCGGGCCTGGGCATGGGGATGACCCCGCCGGCGCTCGACCGCTCGATGATCGACGACGTCGTCATCGTCCCCGAGACCGAGACCCTGCGGATGTGCCAGCGCCTGGCGATGCGCGGGTTCCTGTTCGGCGGCTCCACCGGCACCGTCGTCGCGGGTGCCGCCGACTGGATGGGTCGGAACGGGTGGCCCGGCATGACCGCCGTGACCCTCGCGCCCGACTCCGGCGAGCGCTACCTCGAGACCGTCTACGCCCCGCTCTGGCGCGAGGAGCACTACGGCGCCCGCGCCCGTCTGACGGGCCGTCACGTCCTGCCCGACAACCTGCCCACCGCCCCGCCGGCGTCCACCGCCTGATCCCGCCCATCAGCACGCCAGCCCGCCCAGCCCCAACCACAGCTCGATCCCGACCGGAGTCACCATGTCGTCCACGATGCAGCAGCCCGCCGCCGGCAACCTCGACCTCCGCCCCGGCCGTCCCCCGATCCTGTGGACGAACCCCGGTCCCGATCCCGTCGGCTGGGCGGCGCACTTCCGCAACGACGTGCGCCAGATCGTGGCTCGCCACGGCGCGGTCATGATCCGTGGCCTCGGGGTCCGCGACCACGCGCAGACGGCCGCCGTGTTCGGTCGCCTCGCGGCGGTCGGCCTGCTGGCCGAGCGTGAGGCCTTCGCCCCCCGCACCGCGCTCGGGAACGGGCTGTACTCGTCCACCCAGTGGCCGGCGACCCAGCAGATGTGCCTGCACAACGAGCTGAGCTACCTGCCCGACCCGCCCGCCTTCATGTTCTTCGCCTGCCTGGCCCCGCCCGCCGCCGGCGGGGCCACCCCGGTGGGCGACGCCTCGGCCGTGCTCCAGGCGCTGCCCCAGCCCCTGGTGGCGCGACTCGACCACGAGGGCTGGTTGCTGGTCCGCAACTACAACGAGGAGATCGGCGCGTCGTGGGCCGAGGCCTTCGGCACCAGCGACCGCGGCGCCGTCGAGCACTACTGCCGCAGCCAGGGCATCGAGTTCACCTGGAACGGCGACGGCCTGAGCACCCGTCAGCGCCGCCGCGCGGTGGTGCGCCACCCCGTCGACGGGCGTCCCTGCTGGTTCAACCAGGTCGCGTTCCTCAACGAGTGGACGCTCGACCCCGACATCCGCGAGTACCTCGTCGAGTCCTACGGACCCGACGGCCTGCCGTTCACCACGCGCTTCGGCAACGGCGAGCCGATCGGCGAGGACGTGGTGAACCTGATCAACAACGCGTACACCGCCCACACCGTGAGCGAGCCGTGGCAGGCGGGCGACGTCATGGTCGTCGACAACATCCGCACCGCCCACGGCCGCGAGCCCTACCAGGGCGACCGCGAGGTGGTCGTCGGGATGGCGGACGCGATCCGCCTGGGGTGAGTCAGCCGCTCGGGGGCGACATCGTCCCGCCGGAATGCTTCGGAGACCGAAGCATGCCCATGAGCCGGGACGAGGTGCTCAGACCGGGCCCAGGATCCGGTCGAGGTGGTCGTTGCCGAACAGGCCGGCGGGGTCGACGTCGCACCGCACGCGGCGGAAGTCGTCGAAGCGCGGGTAGCGCTGTGCCAGGTCCGTGGCGTCGAGGTGGTGCTCCTTGCCCCAGTGTGGGCGCCCGCCCACCGCCGCGGCGACGTCGCCGAACGCCGCGAAGTACGCCCGGTACGGCGCGCCGACGTACTGGTGGATCGCGACGTAGGCGGTGTCGCGGCCGTGGGCGGTCGAGAGCCAGACGTCGTCGGCGGCGGCGACGCGCACCTCGACGGGGAAGAGCACGGGATGCTCCAGGCGGGACACGAGGGTGCGGAGCTCGGCGAGCACCTCACCGAGGCGCGCCCGCGGCAGCGCCCACTCCGACTCCACGAACCGGACGCGGCGCGTCGTCGTGAACACCCGGTCGGAGCGGTCGCCGTACTCGCGGGCCGAGAGCACCGCGCCGGCGACGCGGCCGAGCGGGACGGCGGTGCGGGGCAGCGCGCGACCGACCCGGCACAGGGCCCCGAAGGCGGCGTTCTCGACGAGGTCGTACTCCACGAAGCGCCGCACCGGGTGCAGCGGCGGCGGTGCGTCGGCGGCCGGCACGCGGTGGTTGCGCTTGACCAGGGCGTGGTCGCCGTACGGGAACCAGTAGAACTCGACGTGGTCGGCGCCGGTGAGCAGGCCGTCGAGGTCGCCGAGCACCTCGTCCAGCGGCTCCGGGCGCTCGCTCGCCCGCAGGGTGAAGGCGGGCACGGCCTGCAGGGTCACGTGGGTGACGACGCCCAGCGCGCCGAGCCCGACGCGGGCGGCGGCGAACAGCTCGGGGCGCTCGGCGGCGTCGGCGTGCACGGGTGTGCCGTCGGCGAGCACGAGGTCGAGCGCCGTGATCTGCGTGGCCAGCCCGCCGAGCCGGGCGCCGGTGCCGTGCGTGCCGGTGGCGACGGCCCCGGCGACGGTCTGGGCGTCGATGTCCCCGAGGTTCGCCAGCGCCAGGCCGTGCGCGTCGAGGGCGGCGTTGAGGGCGCGCAGCGTGGTGCCCGCGCGGACCCGGACGCGCCGGGTCGCCGTGTCCAGCGACTCGATGCCGGCCCAGTGCCGCAGGTCGATCGCGTGGTCGTCGGTGGCGGCGAGCGCGGTGAACGAGTGGCCGCTGCCGCGGGGCCGCAGGTGCGAGCCCCGGGCGGCGTGCACCGCCGCCACGACGTCGTCGACGGACCGGGGGAGGTGCACGTGGGACGGGGTGGCGGCCACCGTCCCCGCCCAGTTCCGCCACGTACCGCGAGTCACCTCGGCACCGTAGCGTCGCCGGTGTGATCGACCGCTGGGATCGCGCGACCGCCGACCTCGACCCGCCGTTCGCGATCGTCGATCTCGACGCCTTCGACGCCAACCTCGACGACCTCGTCGCGCGGGCGGCGGGGCTCCCGATCCGGCTCGCCACCAAGTCCCTGCGGTGCCGCGCCCTCATCGAGCGCGCGGTCGACCGACCGGGCGTCACGGGGCTGATGTGCTACTCGCTGCGCGAGGCGCTCTGGCACGTCGGGAACGGCACCGGCGACGACGTGCTCGTCGGCTACCCGACGGTGGACCGCGCCGCGCTGTGCGACCTCACGGGCGACGAGGACGCCCGGGTCGAGGTGACGCTCATGGTCGACTCCGTCGAGCACCTCGACCTGGTCGACGCCGCCGTGGGAGCCCGGTACCGGGAGCTGCGGGTGTGCCTCGACCTCGACGCCGCGTGGCGCCCCGTGCGCGGCGTGCACGTCGGCGCCCGCCGGTCACCGGTGCGCACGGCCGACGAGGCCGCCCGGCTCGCCCGGACGATCGCGGCGCGTCCGGGCTTCCGGCTCGTCGGGCTCATGGCCTACGAGGGCCAGATCGCCGGGGTGCCGGACGCCACCGGCTCGCAGGTCCGCGACGCGGCGGTGCAGTGGATGCAGCGACGGTCCGCCGCCGAGCTCGCGGAGCGGCGGGGTGCGGTGGTGCGGGCGGTGCGCGAGGTCGCCGACCTGGAGTTCGTCAACGGCGGCGGCAGCGGCAGCGTGGAGTCCACGCGCGCGGACCCGTCGATCACGGAGATCGCCGCGGGCTCGGCGCTGATCGGCTCGACGCTCTTCGACGGCTACACGCGCATGCACCCGCGACCCGCGCTCGCCTACGCGCTGTCCGTGGTGCGCCGCCCCGACGACCGGACGGCCACGCTGGCCGGCGGTGGCTGGGTGGCCTCGGGGCCGGCGGCCGCGTCGCGGCTCCCGTCCCCGGTCCGCACCGACCTCGCGCTGACCGGCACCGAGGGCGCCGGGGAGGTGCAGACGCCGGTGCGGGGCCGGGCCGTCCCCGCCCTCGGTGACCGCGTGTGGATGCGCCCCGCCAAGGCCGGCGAGCTCGCCGAGCACCTCACCGCGTACCACCTCGTCGTGGGCGACCGCGTCGTGCGCACCGTGCCGACCTACCGCGGCGAGGGGAAGGCCTTCGGTTAGGGGGCCGGCCGGCGCTGCTCCTCCGGGCCGCCCGGGACCCACAGCACGTCGCCGCCGGGGTTGGCCACGCGTCCGAGGATGAACAGCAGGTCCGAGAGCCGATTGAGGTAGTGCGCGGGCAGCGTGCTCGTGCGGTCGGGATCGGCCGCGATCACGGCCCAGGTGCTGCGCTCGGCGCGGCGGGTGACCACGCGCGCGATGTTCAGGTAGGCGGCCGCGGGGGTGCCGCCGGGCAGGATGAACGAGTTGAGCTTCGGCAGGTCCTCGTTGAACTCGTCGCACCAGCCCTCGAGCCGCTCGACCTGGCGCTCGGTGACGCGCAGCGGCGGGTACTCCGGGTTCTCGATCACCGGGGTCGCGAGGTCGGCGCCGACGTCGAAGAGGTCGTTCTGGATCTGGCGCAGCGGGGCGACGATCGCCTCGGGCGGCGACCCGACGGAGAGCGCGACGCCGATCGCGGCGTTCGCCTCCTCGGAGTCGGCGTAGGCCGAGAGCCTCGGGTCGGTCTTGGGCACGCGCGAGAAGTCCGACAGGCCCGTCGTCCCGTCGTCGCCGGTGCGCGTGTAGATCCGGGTCAGGTGTACGGCCACACCGTCAGTCTAGGGACGCGGCGAGGTGCGCGGCGGCGCCGAGCACGGACGCGGCCTGGACGGCGACGAGGTCGCGCAGCGGGACGCGGGTGGCCGGCGCGCGCCCGGCGGCCTCCGCCGACCAGACGGCGAACCGCCCGGCGAGGTCGGCGCGGGCCGCGCGCACCGCGGGCCGGACGTTGCCGAGCGCGTGCTCGGCGTCGAGCGCGCGCAGGAGCATGCCGCCGTAGCGCAGCCGGGCCATGTCGACGACCTCGTCGAGCGAGGCGTGCTCGGCGACGGTCGCCGGCCGGTCGGGTTCCTGGATGGCCCGGCGCGCCAGGTCGGTCGCGCTGCCCGCGAGGAACGGGGCGAAGAAGCGGGTGGCGCGCACGAACGGCGACTCGTGCACGAGGCCGTTGAGCGCGGTGAGGGCGCCGGAGAGGGTGGTCGCGAGGTCGTCGACGGCCTCGGCGGCCCCGCGCAGCAGCGTCGCCCGGTCGTAGCCGCTCGCCGCGTCGTCGCCGAGGCGGTCGTCGCGCCAGTAGGGCACCTCGGTGACCAGCGTCAACGTGCCGTGGCGGGCGGCGTAGGCGCCGGTGGAGTTCCCGCCCGCGAGGTTCTCGTGCTCCCCGGTGACCTCGAGGTGGTCGTAGGCGTCGCGGATGTCGAGCGAGCGGTAGATGCCCTCGGCGAGCAGCGGGATCCACGGGGCCTCGGGCTCGCCGCGGTGCAGGCGGAGGCCGACCTCGGCGGGGACGGCCTGGAGCACCGGGTGCAGGTCGGGCTCGGGGCGGCTCAGGTAGTGGTAGACGCCGCCGACCTCGGCGTTGTGCAGCGAAGCCATGAGCACCGGGCGGTGCTCGTCGACGAGCCGCATCAGCGCGAGCGTCTCGGGCAGCACCGCGTCGAACCACGCGTCCTTGTGCGCGAGCGGGAAGCTCCACTCGATCTGCTCGGTACCCGCCTGCCGGTACAGGTGGCGGGCGTAGTGCTCCCGGGTGAAGGGCCCGGCGAGCCAGCCCTCGTTGAGCCGCAGGCCGTCCGGGTCGATGCACGGGACGACGTGCCACGTGAGCCCGAGTCGGGCCCGCAGGCCGTCGTCCTGCGCGAGACGCCGCGCCAGGTGCAGCGCGGTGAGCCCGCCCACCGGCTCGTTCGGGTGCGGCAGGCCGATGACCAGCGCGGACGGCCCCGGCCCGTCGACGGTCAGCGCCGTGAGCGGCTCGCCCTGGCCCGAGGTGCCGATCCGGCGGCGGGTGACGACGCCGGGGTGCTCGGCGGCCAGCCGCGCCGACTCCGCCGCCAGCTCGTCGGCCCCGGCCAGCGCGTCGCGGGGCGGGACGGCGGCCATCTCCGCGACGAGCCAGCCGGGCAGGGGAGCGGTCACGGCCCGGAGGGTGCCAGCGTCAGCGGCTCAGCGCCCCCGCGAACTGCGGCACGGCACGGTCGAGGGCCGCCGCGGTGCCGGGCACCGAGCCCGAGGAGAACGCGTCGCTCGTGGTCTTGTCGTCCAGGACGACGAGGTGCCCGGCCTGCGCGGCCGGGGTCCGCGAGAGCACCGGGTCGGTGCGGATCGCGTCGGCGCTCGCGTTGATCGGGAAGACGACGGTGAGGTCGGAGGAGAGCAGGCCGACCTGCTCGCCGGAGAGCGGCACGTAGAACGACCCGTTCGCGCTGCCCGCGAGCGCCTCGATCTGCGGCGGGGTGGTGAACCCGAGCTCGTTCATGACGTCGACGCGCGCGTCGCCGGGGACGTAGGCGCCCCACTGGCCGCCGAAGAAGGCGCCGACGCCGGCAGGCCGGCCCGCGAACTGGGGGTTCGCGGCGGTGGTGGCCCGGAACTTCTCCTCGAGGCCGGCGATCTGCCGGGCGCCCTCGTCGGGCTTGCCGAGCGCCGCCGACACCATCGTCATCTGCTGGCGCCAGGTGGTCCCGTAGGAGGCGGCGAGCCCCGGGGGCGGGGAGACGGTGGGCGCGATCTGGTTGAGCGTGTCGAAGCGCTGCCGGTCGCCCGAGGAACGCGTGTCGAGGATGAGGTCGGGCCGCAGGGCGGCGACGGCCTCGTAGTCGAGCTGCGTGGTGCCGAGGATCGTCGGCGGCGTCGTGTACGGCGGCGACCAGGGCCCGACGCCGGTGCCGCCGAAGGCGAGCCAGTCCGACGCGCCGACGGGCTGGACCCCGAGGGTCAGCGCGGTCTCGGCGTCCGACCAGCCCAGCGCCACGATCCGCTGCGGCGCCTCCTCGACGGTGACCGGCCCGAACACGGTGTCGATCGTGGCGGGGTAGGCGCTGCCGACCGCCGAGCCGGCGGGGGCGCCCCCGGCACCGGAGCCGCCGCCACCGCACGCGGCGACGGCGAGCAGGGCGAGGGCGCAGGCCGCGAGGGCGAGGCGGCGGACCACGGGGACTCCTGACGTCGGATGGGACACTTCGGACAACCGAGGCTAGGCAACCCTAACGGGTAGGGTGCGCGCGTCGGCGGGGGTTCGCGATCGGTCGGAGGCGTGCAGCGAGGTGGTCGCGGAGGTGACGCCGCCCGGGGAGACCCGCGCCGGCGCGCGCCCGGGGTCCACGGCGCGCGTCCTCGGGCTCGTGGGGCTCGTCGCCCTGGCCGTCGTGGTGCTGCTGATCAGCATCGGTATCGGCTCACGCGACATCGGCCTCGCCCAGTCCTGGTCGCTGCTCTGGGGTGGCAACGGGGGTGACGGCACCGGCACCGAGGCCGCGATCGTCCGCGACCTGCGCCTGCCCCGCGGCCTGCTCGCCCTCGCCGTCGGCGCGGCGCTGGGCCTCTCGGGCGCCGTGATGCAGGGCCTGTCGCGCAACCCGCTCGCCGACCCCGGCCTGCTCGGGGTCAACGCAGGCGCCGCGACGGCGGTGGTCATCGCCATCGGCGCGTTCGGGATCGGCACGGTGACCGGCTACGTGTGGTTCGCCCTGGTCGGCGCCGCGCTGGCGATGGTGGCGGTGCACGTGCTCGGGGCCACCGGGCGCTCGTCGGGCACCCCCGACCGGCTCGTGCTCGCCGGCGCGGCCGTCACCGCGGTGCTCATCGCCCTCGTCAACGCCGCGCTCGTGCTCTCCCCGCGCACGTTCGACTCGTTCCGCTTCTGGAACCTCGGCTCGCTGTCCGGTCGAGGTGTCGACGTGCTGCTCGCCGTGGCCCCGTTCATCGCCGTCGGCGTGGTCGCGTCGTTCGCGATGGCCCGCGCCCTCGACACCCTCGTGCTCGGCGACCGGGCCGGCACCGCCCTCGGGCTCGACGTCGGGCGCACCCGCGTGTACGCGGGCGTCGCGGCGACGGTGCTCGCCGGCGCGGCCACCGCGGCCGTCGGGCCGATCGCCTTCCTCGGGCTGGCCGTGCCGCACGCCGTGCGGTTCCTGGTCGGGCCCGCGCACCGCTGGGTGCTGCCCTACACCGCCGTGCTCGGGGCCGTCGTGCTGCTCGTCGCCGACGTCGTGGGCCGGGTGCTCGCGCCGCCCGGGGAAATCCAGGTCGGGGTCACGACGGCCGTGCTCGGCGTGCCCGTCTTCGTGGCCCTGTGCCGCCGGCGGCGGCTGGTGAGCGTGTGAGCGCGCCGCCCCGCCCGCGTCCGGCCCCGCCCGTCACCGGCCGCCTCGTCCGCCTCGCCGGCGGGCGTGTCTGCCTGCGGGTGGGCCCGCGGTCGGTCGCCGTCGGCGCCGTGTCGCTGCTCGTCGTCGTCGTGGGCGCCGTGGCCTCGCTGACCACCGGCGAGGCCCCGCTGACGGTGTTCGAGGTGGGCGAGACGCTGGTGGGCCAGGGCAGCCGGTCCACCGAGTTCGTCGTGCTGACGCTGCGCCTGCCGCGCCTGCTGCTGGCGATCGGGGTGGGCGCGGCGCTGGCGGCCAGCGGCGCGGTGCTGCAGAGCCTCTCGCGCAACGTGCTCGGGAGCCCGGACGTCATCGGGTTCACCACCGGGGCCGCGACGGGCGCGCTCGTCGCCATCGTCGTGCTCGGGGCGAGCACGCTCGGGACGTCGGTGGGCGCCCTGGTCGGCGGCGTGGTCACCGCGCTCGTCGTCGTCGGGCTCGCCGCAGGCCGGGGGACGCAGGGCCTGCGCCTGGTGCTCATCGGCATCGGCGTCGGGGCGATGCTGCTCGCGGTGAACAGCTGGCTGATCACCCGCGCCGCCCTGCAGACCGCCGTGGACGCGCAGGCCTGGCTGCTCGGGGACCTGTCGAACCGCGGCTGGACGCAGGTGGTGGCGCTCGCCGTCGCGCTGGTGCTCCTGCTGCCGATCGTGCTCGCCGGCGCGCGCCGCCTGGCCCTGCTCGAGCTCGGCGACCGCCCGGCGGGCGGCCTCGGCGTCGACGTCACCCGCACCCGCAACGTCGCGCTGCTCGCCGCGGTCGGGCTCGCCGCCGCCGCGACCGCCGCGGCCGGGCCGATCCCGTTCCTCGCGCTCGCCGCACCCCAGATCGCCCGGCAGCTCAGCCGGTCGGCGACGCCGGTCCTCGTACCGTCGGCGCTGCTCGGGGCGGCGATGCTCGTGGTCGGCGACCTCGCCGTGACCCGCCTCTTCGCGCCCGTCCCGCTGCCCGTGGGCGTCGCCACCGGCCTGCTCGGGGGCCTCTACCTCATCGCCCTGCTGGTCCGCATGTGGCGGGGGAGCACCACGTGACCGCACGCCAGGGAGCCTCATGACCCGCCTTCTCGCCCAGGACGTGACGCTGGGCTACGAGGGACGCACCGTCGCCACCGACCTCTCGGTGGCGATCCCGGACGGCTCGTTCACCGTGATCGTCGGGCCGAACGCGTGCGGCAAGTCGACGCTGCTCGCGGCCCTGGCGCGCGTCCTCGCACCGCAGAAGGGCACGGTGGTTCTCGACGGGCACGCGATCTCGAGCTACCGGTCCAAGGAGGTCGCGCGCCGCCTCGGCCTGCTCCCGCAGACGGCCAGCGCGCCCGGCGGCATCACCGTCGGCGACCTCGTCGCCCGCGGGCGCTATCCGCACCAGCAGCTGCTCAAGCAGTGGTCGGACGACGACGAGAAGGCCGTCGTCGAGGCGATGACGCTCACGAACGTCGCCGACCTCGCCGACCGCGCCGTCGACGAGCTCTCCGGCGGCCAGCGCCAGCGCGTCTGGCTCGCGATGGCGCTCGCCCAGGAGACGCCGATCCTGCTGCTCGACGAGCCGACGACCTACCTCGACATCTCCCACCAGGTCGACGTGCTGGAGCTCTGCGCCCGCCTGCACGACGAGTCCGGGCGCACCCTCGTCGCGGTGCTCCACGACCTCAACCAGGCCGCGCGCTACGCCACCCACCTGATCGCGCTGCGCCCGGGCGGGGTGGTGGCCGCGAGCGGGCCGCCGGCCGAGGTGCTGACCGAGGAGCTCGTCACCGACGTCTACGGCCTCGCGTGCCGGGTGGTGCCCGACCCCGAGACCGGCACCCCGATGGTCGTCCCGCGGCGCCCGCTGCGCGGCCCCGCTTCCGAGAAGGGGGCCCGCACCGGCGCCGCCGACGGCGCCCTCCGGGCCGACGGGTAGCGTCCTGCCGCGATGAACGAGCACTTCGTGGTGCGCGGCTCGGGCCCGCTGTCCGGGGCCGTCGACGTCGTCGGCGCCAAGAACAGCGTGCTCAAGCTCATGGCGGCGGCGCTCCTGGCCGAGGGCCGGACGATCCTGACGAACTGTCCCGAGATCCTCGACGTGCCGCTGATGGCCGACGTTCTGCGCAGCCTCGGCTGCACGGTCGACGTCGACGGCGCCACCGTGACGATCGACGTGCCGGCCGACCTGACCTCCGAGGCCGACTACCGCTCGGTCTCGCGGCTGCGGGCCTCGGTGTGCGTGCTCGGGCCGCTTGTCGCCCGTTGCCGTCGCGCGGTGGTGCCCCTGCCGGGTGGCGACGCCATCGGCTCGCGGCCCCTCGACATGCACCAGGCGGGCCTGCGCCTGCTCGGGGCGTCGAGCGAGATCTCCCACGGCTGCGTGGTGGCGGACGCCGAGACGCTGCGCGGCGCCCAGATCTGGCTCGACTTCCCCAGCGTCGGGGCCACCGAGAACATCCTCATGGCCGCGGTCTTCGCCGACGGCACGACGGTGATCGACAACGCCGCGCGCGAGCCCGAGATCGTCGACCTCGTGACGATGCTCCAGCAGATGGGCGCCAAGATCGAGGGCGGCGGCACGTCGACGCTCACCGTCCACGGCGGCGGGGCGCTCACGCCCACGAACCACCGGGTGATCGGCGACCGCATCGTGGGCGCCACCTGGGGCTTCGCCGCGGCCATGGCCGGCGGGGACGTCACCGTGCGCGGCGTCGACCCCCACCACCTCGACCTCGTGCTCGACCGCCTCGCCCAGGCGGGCGCCGAGGTCAGCGCGCAGGGCGAGGGCTTCCGGGTCGTCATGGAGAGCCGTCCGCGCTCGGTGGACTGGGTGACGCTGCCCTACCCGGGCTTCGCCACCGACCTCCAGCCCATGGCGATCGCGCTCTCCGCGATCTCCGAGGGCACCTCGATGATCACCGAGAACGTGTTCGAGGGCCGGTTCCGGTTCGTCGAGGAGATGGTCCGGCTCGGCGCCGACGCCCGTACCGACGGCCACCACGCCGTCGTCCGCGGCGTGCGGCGGCTCTCGTCGGCGCCGGTCTGGGCGTCCGACATCCGCGCCGGCGCCGGGCTCGTGCTCGCCGGGCTGTGCGCGGACGGGGAGACCGAGGTCTGGGACGTCGCCCACATCGACCGCGGCTACCCGCTGTTCGTCGAGAACCTCGCCGCCCTCGGCGGCGGCATCCACCGGGTGGTCGCGCCGCCGGTGCGCTGATCCCGTGAGCGAGATTCGCGGCTATAGCCCCGAAGTTCGCTCACAGGGCGTGCAGCACCAGGCGGGCGTCGTTCGCGTCGCGGGGGAAGGCCAGCAGGGCCCAGCCCTCCTCGCGGTGACTGACCGTCACCCGCACCTTCTCGCGGGCCAGCTTGCCGACGAGCACGTCGGCGGCCTCGCGGGTCGGCACCACGGCGACGGTCTCGAGCAGGCCGAGATCGCCGTTCTCGTCGGGCAGCGCGCCCTGCGGGCCGCGGCCGAACGTCCAGCGCAGCAGCCCGGCGATGAAGATCATGAGCGAGATCGCCATCAGGATCTCGCCGATCGAGCCGATCATGTGTGTCTCCTCCGGACCCGACCATCCTGACCGATCCTGTGGCTGACGGCATCCCGTGGGCCGCCCCGCGGGCCGGACCCGTCGGTAACATCAGCGGGTCATCGGCCAGGTGACGCGACGCTGCCGGGTGACGCGATGCTGCCAGGT
Organism: Actinomycetospora sp. NBC_00405; assembly: GCF_036044095.1. Taxonomy (NCBI): domain Bacteria; kingdom Bacillati; phylum Actinomycetota; class Actinomycetes; order Pseudonocardiales; family Pseudonocardiaceae; genus Actinomycetospora; species Actinomycetospora sp. NBC_00405. Next base: position 2,381,897 of record NZ_CP107938.1, on the reverse strand, counting down.
GCCGCGATGAGGAGGTCCCACGTGCCCTACCCCAGCGACGACGCCCGCGACCGGCCCTGGGTCATGCGGACCTACGCCGGCCACTCGTCGGCGCGCGCGTCGAACGAGCTCTACCGGCGCAACCTGGAGAAGGGGCAGACCGGCCTGTCGGTCGCGTTCGACCTGCCCACGCAGACCGGGTACGACCCCGACGCCGAGCTGGCCAAGGGTGAGGTCGGCAAGGTCGGCGTGCCCGTGTCGCACATCGGGGACATGCGGGCGCTGTTCGACCGGATCCCGCTCGACGAGGCCAACACCTCGATGACGATCAACGCCACGGCGATGTGGATGCTCGCTCTCTACGTCACCGTCGCCGACGAGCAGGGCGCCGACCGCGCGAAGCTCGCGGGCACCACCCAGAACGACATCGTCAAGGAGTACCTCTCGCGCGGGACCTACGCGTTCCCGCCCGGGCCGAGCGTCCGGCTGATCACCGACATGATCGCCTGGACCTACACGAACGTCCCCAAGTGGAACCCGATCAACATCTGCAGCTACCACCTGCAGGAGGCCGGGGCGACGCCGACGCAGGAGGTCGCCTACACGCTGTCGACCGCGATCGCGGTGCTCGACGCCGTCCGCGACTCGGGCCAGGTGCCCGAGGACGACTTCGGCCAGGTCGTCGGGCGCATCTCGTTCTTCGTCAACGCGGGCCTGCACTTCATCGAGGAGATCGCGAAGCTGCGGGCGTTCTCGCAGCTCTGGGACGAGCTCTGCCGCGAGCGCTACGGCGTCGAGGACGCCAAGATGCGGCGCTTCCGCTACGGCGTGCAGGTGAACTCGCTGGGGCTCACCGAGGCCCAGCCGGAGAACAACGTCCAGCGCATCGTGCTGGAGATGCTCGCGGTGACGCTGTCGAAGGACGCCCGGGCCCGCGCGGTGCAGCTGCCGGCGTGGAACGAGGCGCTGGGCCTGCCGCGGCCGTGGGACCAGCAGTGGGCGCTGCGGATGCAGCAGGTGCTGGCCTACGAGACCGACCTGCTCGACCACGACGACATCTTCGCGGGCTCGCACGTCATGGAGGCCAAGACGGCCGCCATCGTCGAGGGGGCGCGCGCCGAGATGGCGAAGGTCGCCGAGATGGGCGGCGCCGTGCCCGCCGTCGACTCCGGCTACATGAAGTCGCAGCTCGTCTCGTCGCTGGCGCAGCGGCGGATGCGCCTGGAGTCCGGCGAGGACGTGGTGGTGGGCGTCAACAAGTTCACCTCCACCGAGCCCAGCCCGCTGCAGGCCGAGGGCGCCGAGGCGATCTTCACCGTCGACAGGTCGGTGGAGGACGAGGCCGCGAAGGCCGTGCAGGAGTGGCGCTCGGGGCGCGACCAGGTCGACGCCGACGCCGCGCTCGACCGCCTGCGCGAGGCCGCGACCACCGACGAGAACCTCATGGAGGCGACGCTCGCGTGCGCCCGCGCCGGGGTCACCACCGGCGAGTGGGCGGGGGCGCTGCGCGACGTCTTCGGCTCCTACCGTGCGCCGACCGGGGTGTCCGCGGCGTCCTCGGGCGCCGGCGAGGCGCCCGAGGACCTGGCCGCGGTGCGCGCCCGCGTCAAGGCGACCGCCGAGGAGATGGGCACGGCGTCGCTGCGCATGCTCGTCGGCAAGCCGGGTCTCGACGGGCATTCCAACGGCGCCGAGCAGATCGCCGTGCGCGCCCGCGACGCCGGCTTCGAGGTGATCTACCAGGGCATCCGCCTCACCCCCGCCGAGATCGTCGCGGCGGCCGTGCAGGAGGGCGTGCACGTCGTGGGCCTGTCGGTGCTGTCGGGCTCGCACCTCGAGGTCGTCCCCGCCGTGCTCGACGGGCTGGCCCGCGCGGGCGCCGAGGACATCCCGGTGGTCGTCGGCGGCATCATCCCGCCGAAGGACGCCGAGCAGCTCCAGCGCCTCGGCGTGCACCGCGTCGTGACGCCGAAGTCCTACTCGCTGACCGGGATCATGGGCGAGTTCGTCGACGTGATCCGCGAGGCGCACGGGCTGGACGCGCCGGCGGCCGTGTGAGCCGACGCGTCCCCGCCCGAGGTCACCCGGGCACGCGGTCGAGGAAGCCGTGGACGCGCTCGAGACGCCCGTCCCCGGCCACCTCGGCGACGTCGAACCCGATCACCACGGGCTCTCCGTCCTTGTTGCCCGCGGGTCCGAGGTGCCAGGTGAAGCGGACGACGTCGTGGTGGGCGTCGAGCACCTCGCCGGGGGAGAACTCCAGGCCGGCGAGCTGCTCCTGGGCGCCCGCGATCAGGGCGTCGACGCCGTCGTGGCCGCGGACGTCGGCCATCGGGTCGACGTAGCGGGCGTCGGGCGTGAACGCCGCGGCGATCGCCTCGCGGCGCGCGGCGGGGTCGGTGGCGTTCCAGGCGGCGAGGTAGCGCTGGACGAGGGCGGTGGTGTCGGTCATAGGGTCCTCCTCGGTGAGTTGCTGACGGGGAGAACCCTGACCGCGGCGCGGTAGCCGGGTCGATGACCTCGTAGGTCATGGACGATCAGCGCCCGGTCCCGCGAGGCTCTCCACCATGAGCGACGACCTGATCGCGTCCATGCCCTTCGCCGCCGAGCTCGGGATCCGGCTGGAGACCGCCGGCGCCGACGAGACCGTCGCCGTCCTGCCCTGGTCCGACGCGCACACCACCGCCGGCGGCCTGCTGCACGGCGGCGCCCTGATGACGCTGGCCGACACCGCGGGCGCCGTCTGCGCCTTCCTCGGGCTGCCGGCGGGGGCGCGGACGGCGACGACGCAGTCGGGCACGCACTTGCTGCGCGCGGTATCGGGCTCCTCGGGCTCCTCGGGCTCCTCGGGCTCCTCGGGCTCCTCGGGCTCCTCGGGCTCCTCGGGCTCCTCGGGCGGCGAGGTCCGGGCGACGGCCCGTCCCGTGCACTCCGGGCGCACCCAGATCGTCGTGCAGACCGACGTCACCGACGACCGGGACCGCCTCGTCGCCCGGACGACCCAGACGCAGGCCGTGCTGCCGGCCTGACCTCGGCCTTCCGGGGACCGGAAACGGTGCCGTGTGCGTGGTGTGGCCTGGGCCACGATCCGCGGGGACCGATCCCGGCGACCTCGGAGGACCGATGCCGCGCCCCACCCTGCTCCTCGTCCACGGCGCCTGGCACGGCTCCTGGTTCTGGGAGCCGCTGATCTCCGAGCTCGGGGAGTTCGACGTGCGCACCGTCGACCTGCCCAGCTGCACCGGCGGCCCGGACGAGCTGGGCGGCCTGGAGGACGACGCGGAGACGGTGCGGGCGGCGATCGCGGGGATCAATGGCCCGGTCGTCGTGGTCGCGCACTCCTACGGCGGGCTGCCGGTGTCGGAGGGGGTCTCCGGCACGGCGGGCGGGCAGGTCACGCACCTCGTCTACCTCTGCGCCTTCATGCTGGACGCGGGGGAGTCGTTGCTGGCCGCCGCCGGCGGCACCCCGCCGCCGTGGTGGGAGGTGCACGAGCGGCACATCGTCGCGAGGACCCCCGAAGCCGTCTTCTACAACGACCTGGACCCCGCCACCGCGGCGTCGGCGGCCGGAAGGCTCGGGCTGCTGAGCCGGGCCGCCACCGAGACGCCCCTGACGCGGGCCGCCTGGCACGACATCGCGAGCACCTACGTCGTCTGCGACCGCGACGCGGCGATCCCGTCGTTCGCGCAGGAGGCGATGGCCCAGCGGGCCGGGACCGTCGTGCACCTCGACGCCGGGCACTCCGCGGCGATGTCCCGGCCGCAGGAGGTGGCGTCGGTGGTGCGCGGGGTGGCGACCTGAGCCGCCGTCAGCTCTCCTCCTCGTCGTCCTTGGCGGCGCCGCGCTTCTTGAGGAAGCCGAAGCCGGGGATGCCGTCGATGGCCTGACGCAGGTCCTTGGTGACGTCGAGCAGCTCGTGGAGGTCCGGTCCGACGCGGTCGAGGGTCGCGAGGATCGGCATGATGTCGGTGACCATGTGCTCGGTGAACTGGGGCATCTCGTCGACGAGCTTGATCAGCGCGTCGACCTCCTCCGGGCTGAGCTCGTCGACGAACCGGCCCGCGAGCGGCGCGGCCCGTTCGAGCATCGGCTGGTAGAGGCCGAGCAGCTCCTGGGCCGACCGGCTCGTCTCCCCGGCGCCCTCGACGATTCCCCGTGCGCCGTCGGTGATCTCCTTGGCGTCGCCCACGACGCCCTCGGCGCCGGACGTGATCGACCGGGCGGACTCGACGACCTCGTTCGCGCCACTGGTGATCGAACGGGCGGAGGTGACGACCTCGTCGGCGCCGCTGGTGATCGAGCGGGCGGAGGTGACGACCTCGTCGGCACCGGACGTGATCGAGCGCGCCGAGGTGACGACCTCGTCGGCGCCGGACGTGATCGAGCGGGCGGACTCGACGACCTCCTCCGCGCCGCCGGTGATGCGACGGGCCGACTCGACGACGTCGTCGGCGCCCAGCGTGATCTTGCGGGCGCTGCCGACGACCTCTTCGGCCCCGGACGTGATCGACCGCGCGCTGCCCACAACCTCCTCGGCGCCCGCGGTGATCGAACGGGCGCTGCCGACGACCTCCTCGGCGCCGGAGGTGATCGACCGGGCGCTCCCGACCACCTCGTTCGCGCCCTCGGTGATCCGCCGGGCCTCGCCGAGGACGCCGTCGACGCGCTCCATGACGCCGTCGACCCGGACCACGATCCCGTCGGCGCGGTCGACCAGCCCGTCGACGCGATCGGCCAGCGTGCCGAGCACGCCCACCAGCCGCGTCACCTCCTCGAGCAGCGCGTCCACCCGCCCCGGCAGCCGCGCGCCGACGTCGACGACCTCGCCGACCCAGCCGAGCACCGACCGCCCGGTGTCCACCACCTCGCCCGGGGAGGGCACCGCCAGCGGACCGAACCGCACCAACGCCATGTCCCCACTCTGCCCGCGCGTGCGGGCGATCACGCCGAAGTCGCTCGCGAGGATGTGGATTTCCTGGCGTTCAGTGCCAGCGTGGACGCAGGGCTTGCACGGGGGTCTAGAGCGAACGGAGCAACAGGAGGGCGTAGGCGGCGAGGGTCTGGGCGTCGGTGACCTCGCCGTCGCGGGCCCGGCGCTCGAACTCGGCGCGCGGGACCCAGGCGAAGCGCATGTCGGCCTCGGTGTCCTCGCGGGCCGGCTCGCCGGCGGTGAGGTCGGTGGCGAGGTAGGCCCGCCCGCGCTGGGACGACAGCCCGGGAGCGACGTCGAGCAGGCCCAGGTACGTCCACGTGGCCGCGGTCAGGCCGGTCTCCTCGCGGAGCTCGCGGGCGGCGAGCTCCGGGGCGGGCATCGCCGCGCGATCGGGCGCGGTGCCCTGCGGGAACTCCCAGCGCCGTAGACCCAGCGGGTAGCGGTACTGCTCGACCATGGCCAGCCGGTCGCCGTCGAGGGCCACGACCAGCGCGTAGTCGGGCTTGTCGACCACCCCGTAGACACCTCCCGCCCCGTCCGCGCGGCGGAACGTGTCCTCGCGCAGCGTCATCCAGGGGTTGGCGTAGACCTCGCGGGTGCTCGTCGTGACGGGGTGCTCCACACCCCGGGATGATCCACGTCGGCCGTCTCCTAGTGTTCGGGGCGTGCGCCTCGTCATCGCCCGATGCACGGTCGACTACGACGGCCGCCTGACCGCGCACCTGCCGAGCGCGTTGCGGCTGCTGCTGGTCAAGGCGGACGGATCGGTCAGCGTCCACGCCGACGACCGCGCCTACAAGCCGCTGAACTGGATGAGTCCGCCGTGCTGGCTCGTGGAGGAGCCCGGCGTGTGGACCGTCAAGAACAAGGCCGACGAGACGCTGACGATCACCCTCGAGGAGATCCAGCACGACTCGTCCCACGAGCTCGGCGTCGACCCGGGGCTGGTGAAGGACGGCGTCGAGGCGCACCTCCAGCAGCTGCTCGCCCAGCACGTCACGACGCTGGGGGACGGGTGGACGCTGGTCCGGCGCGAGTACCCCACCGCGATCGGGCCGGTCGACCTGCTCTGCCGCGACGCCGACGGGGGTTCCGTCGCCGTGGAGATCAAGCGCCGCGGCGAGATCGACGGCGTGGAGCAGCTGACCCGCTACCTCGAGCTGCTCAACCGCGACCCGCTGCTCGCCCCGGTGGCCGGCATCTTCGCGGCGCAGCAGATCAAGCCGCAGGCGAAGGTGCTCGCGAACGACCGCGGCATCCGCTGCGTCACGCTCGACTACGACGCCCTGCGTGGGGCCGTCGTGGACGAGTTCCGGCTGTTCTGACGCCCGTGGGTGGCCGTCTCTCGCGCGCGCTCGCCCGGCGCCTGGGACGGCGCCGTCTGCGGGAGCACCTGCCCGCCGAGGTCGACGGCGAGTGCGTCTTCTGCCGCATTGTCGACGGGCGCGGCGCGGCGAGCGTCGTGGCGTCCTCCGACCGTGCCGTCGCGTTCCTGGACCTGCAGCCCCTCGTCCCGGGCCACGTGCTCGTCGTGCCCCGGGCGCACGCCGCGCACCTCGCCGACGTCGAGGACGTCGACGGCGCCGCGTTGTGGTCGCTCGCGGCGCGCGTCGCGGCGGGCCTGCGGGCTGCGGGCCTCGCCGACGGCGTCAACCTCCTGCTCGCCGACGGCGCGGTCGCCTGGCAGACGGTGTGGCACGTCCACCTGCACGTCATCCCGCGCCGGCGCGGTGACGGGCTGCGCCTCCTGGCTGCCTGGACCCGTCCGGAGCGGACGCGCCTCGACGCCACCGCCGAGCAGATCCGCGCCGCCCTGACCTGAGCGCGGATCGAGTGCGTGGCGGTACGGACACTGGGTGTCTGCGACGGCACTCCGCTGACATGGCTCAAACGGTCGCGCCTGACGGCTACCGGTGCGTAGATTCGCGCCATGACGAGCACCCGCGACGCGGTGTCGGTCCCCGCGAGCGAGCAGCCGGACACCTTCGACTCCCTGGATCCCCGCAACGGCCAGGTGATCGCCAGCTACCCGCGCCACACGCCCGAGCAGGTCGGCGAGGTCGTCGCGCGGGCGCGGCGGGCGTCGCGGTGGTGGAACGACCTCGGGTTCGACGGCCGGGCCCGCAAGCTCGCGGCCTGGCGCCAGCTGCTCGACCGCCGGCGCGACGAGCTCGCCGCCGTGGTCAGCCGGGAGACCGGCAAGCCGCTCGACGACGCCCGGATCGAGGGCATCCTCGCGCTCGACCACCTGCACTGGGCGGCCAAGAACGCCGCCAAGGTGCTCGGCCCGCGCAACGCGGCGGCCGGCCTGCTGATGGTCAACCACAAGGCCAGCGTCGAGTACCCGCCGATGGGCGTGGTCGGCGTGCTCGGCCCCTGGAACTACCCGGTCTTCACGCCGATGGGCTCGATCGTCTACGCGCTGGCCGCGGGCAACACCGTGGTGTTCAAGCCCAGCGAGCTCACCCCGGGTGTCGGGAAGTGGCTGGTCGACAGCTTCGCCGAGGCCGTCGGCGAGGACGCGGTGTTCCAGCTGATCACGGGCGAGGGCGAGACCGGGGCCGCGCTGTGCCGCGCCGGCGTCGACAAGCTCGCGTTCACCGGGTCGACGGCCACCGCGAAGAAGGTCATGGCCACCTGCGCCGAGACGCTGACGCCGGTGCTCGTCGAGTGCGGCGGCAAGGACGCCCTGCTCGTGGACGCCGACGCCGACCTCGACGACGCGGCCGCGGCCGTCGTGTGGGGCGCGATGTCCAACGCGGGCCAGACCTGTGTGGGCGTCGAACGGGTCTACGTCGTCGACGCGGTGGCCGAGAACCTCCTCGACCGGGTCGCCGCCCGCGCCGCCACCATCGCGCCCGGCGGGGCGCCGGACGCCCACTACGGGCCGATCACCATGCCCTCGCAGCTCGGCGTCATCTCCGGCCAGATCGACGACGCGGTGTCCCGGGGCGGGCGGGCCGTGGTCGGCGGGCGCGACTCCGTGCGCGCGCCCTACGTCGAGCCCGTGGTGCTCGCCGACGTACCCGAGGACTCCTCCGCGATCACCGACGAGACCTTCGGGCCGACCGTGGTGGTCAACCGCGTCCGCGACATCGACGAGGCCGTCGACCGCGCCAACGCCTCGCGCTACGGCCTGGGCGCATCGGTGTTCGCCAAGGCCCGCGGCCACGAGGTCGCCCGCCGGCTGCGCGCCGGCATGGTGTCGGTGAACGGGGTCATCGCCTTCGCGGGCATCCCGTCGCTGCCCTTCGGCGGCGTGGGCGACTCCGGCTTCGGGCGCATCCACGGCGTCGACGGGCTGCGCGAGTTCACCCGGCCGCTGGCGATCTCCGAGCGCCGCTTCCGCAGCGTCAACGTCATGACCTTCGACCGTCCGGGCTGGGTCGTGAAGGTCCTCGCCGGGCTGGTCAGCGTGCTGTACGGCAGGCGGCACTGACGGGCATGCTCCCGCCGTGGAGCACCTGACCGACCTCGCGCCGGGCTTCCGGACGCGGGTCCTGGACGACGGCACCACGAGCGGCGACGCCGTGCCGCTCGTCCTCCTGCACGGCACACCGTTCGACGCCGACGCGTGGGATCCCCTCCTGCCCCTGCTCGCCGGCCGGCGCGTGGTGCGCTTCGACGCCCGCGGCCACGGTGTCGCCGCGGCGGTACCGGTGGCCGACTACCGCCGCCTCGCCGCGGACGTCGTCGCCGTGCTCGACCACCTCGACATGACGGAGGCCCACGTCGTCGGCCACTCTTGGGGCGGCGAGACCGCGCAGCGGGTCGCGGTCGACCACCCGGACCGCGTCGCCCGGCTGTCGCTGCTGTGCACGCGGGCCTCGCCGTTCCCGCCGTTCACGGCCCTCGCCGCCACGCTGCGCGCGGGTGGGGCGGACCTCGAGAGCATGCTCGGGCGGTGGTTCACCGACGCCGAGCGCGCGGAGCCCGACGGCGTCGCCGCCACCGTGCGCCGCCGGCTGCGGTCCGCCGACCCACAGCGGTGGGCGGAGGCCCTGGAGATGATCGGCACCTTCGACGACCTCGGGGATCTGGCGGGCATCCCGGTGCCGGTCGACGTCGTGGCCGCCGAGCTCGACGGGGTGTCGCCGCCGGAGCACATGACCCTGATCGCCGACGCGGTGCCGTCCGGCGCCCTGCACGTCCTCGCCGGGGCCCGTCACCTCGTCCCGCTGCAGCGACCCGAGGAGGTCGCGCGGCTCGTCCTCGCACCCCGGACGGGTGCAGGACTGGAACACCGGGTGCCCGAGTAGCGATGCTTGTCCGGAGACGGTCGGACGGCCGCCCCGGAGAGGACCGCGATGCCCGGCGAGCACACCCTCGGCGACCTCGTCGAGATCGACGACCGCACCGTCCTCGTGATCGGCCAGGAGCTCGACGTCGCCCACGAGCAGCCGGACGTCGGCCACGCGCTCGTGCACCGGGCGGGGGAGTACCTGGTCCTCGTCGACACGGGCGTGACGGAGGCCTTCCGGGCCGCCCTGCGCACGGCGGTCGACCGGGTCGGGCCCTGGTCGCGGCTGCTGCTGCTCACCACGCACGGCCACACGGACCACGTCGGCAACAACGACCTCGTCGACGAGCTCGCCGCCGAGCGCGGCGTGCCGGTGGAGCACTGGGTCCCGGCGCGCGACCTCGAACAGATGCGCGACCCGGTCACCTACTGGGAGCACGCCTTCGACCGGATCGCGGGCGTCGCGCCGCTGCCGGCACCCCCGGCGCTGTCGGCAAAGAAGATCGTCTCGCTGTTCCAGCCGCTGCACCCGTTCGGCGCGACGACACGGGCCTACGAGGAGCGCCCGCTCGAGCGCCTGACGCTCGGCTCGGCGCGGATGACGGGCTGGTCGTTCGGCGACGGCGCGGTCCGGGTGCTGCGCAGCCAGGGGCACACCGCGGGCCACGTCGTCGTCCACCTGCGCGATGCCGGGCTCGTGCACCTCGGCGACGAGGCCAACGGCGGCTGCGGGGCGATGCCCGACGCCGACCAGCTCAAGCTGCACACGGTGCTCGGCGCCGTCGCCACCGCCGTGGCCGAGGGCGCGGTGTCGATCGTGACCCAGGCCCACGACGCCGCCGTCCGGCGCGGTGACGAGGCCGTCGCCCACCTCGACGAGCTCGTCGACCAGGGCGTCGCCCTGCAGGACGCCGCCCTCCACGTCACGGCCGGCCACGAGCCGGTCGATCCGCACCGGTTCCTCGACGACTTCACCCGGAAGATCTCCGAGGTCGGCGGTGGCGGGCCGAACCCGAACCCCGTGTTCACCGGGATGATGGCGGTGAACGTGCTCGCCGAGCTCGGTCTGCGGCCCGACCGCGGTCGCGACGACCACCCGTGGTCACGCCCCGACCGGACCGATCCCGAGCCGGTCGCCGGGATGCCCCACGGTCTCGCCCTGCTCCTCGCCGTGGCCGCGATGGTCGGCTGGAAGCTGCGGGGGCGCGACAAGTGACGACACCCGTGACCGAGGGGTCGCCCAAGCGGTGGCTGGTCCTCATCGCGATGACCGGCTCGCTGTCGATGATCATGCTCGACCAGACGGTGGTGTCGGTCGCCCTGCCGACGATGGGGCGCGACCTGTCGCTGGACGCGGCCGGCCAGCAGTGGGTGGTCAACGCCTACGTGCTCGCCCTCGCGGCGCTGGTCGCCCTCGGGGGCAAGGCCGCGGACCTGCTCGGGCCGCGGCGCGCGTTCCGGTCCGGGGTGACGCTGTTCTTCCTCGCCTCGGTGGGCTGCGGGCTCGCCCCGGCGGGGGAGCTCGGCGAGGCCACGATCATCGCCTGCCGGACGTTGCAGGGGGCGGGCGCGGCGCTGATGGTGCCGGTGTCGGGCGCGATCGTCATCGCCTCGTTCGGCCCGGGGGAGCGCGGGCGCGCGATGGCGATCTTCGCGGGCATCAGCCAGATCTTCGTGGCGCTCGGGCCGCTCATCGGCGGGCTGCTCACCGAGTACGTGTCCTGGCGCGCCGTGTTCTTCCTCAACGTGCCGGTCGGGATCGCGACGCTGGTGCTCGTGGCGATCGCGCCGGTCCCCGCTGCTCGCGTCGCGGGCACCCGCATCCGGCCCCTCGACGTGGTGCTCGTCGTGGCGGGCCTCGCCGCGACGACGTTCGGCATCCAGCTCGCGGGCACCGACGGCCTCTCGTCGCCGCTGGTCCTGGCCCTGGTCGTCGGTGGTATCGCGGCCACGGGCTGGTTCGTCGTGCGCCAGGTGCGGGCGACCGACCCGCTGATCCACGTCCGGCTGTTCACCGACCGAGCCTTCACCGGTGACGCCGCCGTCATGGGGTTCGTGCAGTTCGGGCTGCTCGGCCTGGTGCTCTACAGCTCGATCTACCTGCAGGAACTGCTCGGCTTCGGGCCCATGCAGGCCGGGCTCGCCGTCCTGCCGCTGATCCTGCCGCTGACCGTGGCCGCCCAGCTCGGGGGTCGCTGGTTCGACCGCGCCGGCGTCCGCGGTCCGGTGCTCACCGGGCTGGTCCTCTGCGCGGTCGGGACCGTCCTCTGGCTGCTCGCGCTGCCGGGCCTCGACTACGTCCTCCAGACCCCCGGGATGGCCCTGGTCGGTATCGGGCTCGGGCTGACGCTGTCCCCGACCAACACCGACGCGCTCGCCCGTGTCGGCGTGGGCGAGCGCACCCAGGCCTCCGGGGTGGTCCAGACCGTCCGCCAGCTCGGCGGCACGCTCGGCATCGCGGTGATCGGCGCCGTGGTGATCGCGGCCGACGGGGAGACGCCGGGGCAGACCGCCGCCCCGGCCGGGATCGCCGCCGGGTTCTGGGTCGCGGCGGTCGCGTTCGCCCTCGCCGCGCTGGTCGGGGCGATCCTGCTGGCCCGGCGCGACACGCCCTTGGCTACCGGAACGGTCAAGCTACCCGCGAGTAGAGACCCATCCCTCGGGTCGGGGTGAGACGCCGCCACGCATGGCAGGATCGCGCCCGGACAATGACCGTCGGCAGGAAGGTCTGACGTGGCGCGCGAATTCGCCCGGGTGGGAGTGGTCGGTCTCGGCACCATGGGGGCGGGCATCGTCGAGGTGTTCGCCCGCGCGGGGATCGAGGTGGTCGCCGTCGAGGTCGAGGCCGCCGCCGCGGACCGCGGCCGCGAGACCCTCGAGGCCTCGACCCAGCGGGCCGTGGACCGCTCCAAGCTCGCCGTCGAGGACCGCGAGGCGCTGCTCTCCCGCGTACGCGTCACCACCAACCTCGACGACCTCGCCGACGCCGACCTCGTGGTCGAGGCCGTCCCCGAGCGTCTCGAGCTCAAGGCCGAGGTGTTCGGCGCGCTGGACAAGGTGTGCGGCCCGGAGACGATCTTCGCGTCCAACACCTCGTCGCTGTCGATCACCGAGCTGTCGGTGCGCACCGAGCGGCCGCACCAGGTCGTCGGCATGCACTTCTTCAACCCCGCGCCCGTGCAGGCGCTGGTCGAGGTCGTGCGCACGGTCGTCACCGACCCCGAGGTGCTCTCCGACGTCACCGGCCTGGCCGTGAAGCTCGGCAAGAGCCCGGTGGTGTGCGGCGACCGCGCCGGGTTCATCGCCAACAACCTGCTCTTCACCTACCTCAACCAGGCCGTGGGCATGTTCGAGGCCCACTACGCCGGGCGCGAGGACCTCGACGCGGCCATGCGCTTCGGCTGCGGCTACCCGATGGGCCCGCTCGCGCTGATGGACCTCATCGGCCTCGACACGGCCTACGAAATCCTCGACACGATGTACAAGCAGTCGCGCAACCAGCGCCACGCGCCGGCCCCGATCCTCAAGCAGATGATCACCGCCGGTCTGCTGGGTCGGAAGTCCGGGCGCGGCTTCTACACCTACGCCGCCCCCGGGTCGCCCGAGGTCGTCGCGGACTCGCTGACCCCGCCCCCGCCCGGCCAGGAGCCCGGCGACCAGCGCTCGATCTCGACGGTCGGCGTCGTCGGCACCGGCACGATGGCCACCGGCATCGCCGAGGTGTTCGCCAAGGCCGGTTACGACGTCGTCGTCCGCGCGCGCACCGAGGCCAAGGGCGAGGGCGTCGTCGCCGGCATCCGCAAGTCGCTGGACAAGGCCGTCGTCAAGGGCAAGCTCGAGGAGTCCGCGCGCGACGAGACCCTCGCCCGCGTCCGCCCCACGACGAGGTTCGACGACCTCGCCGGCGCCGACCTCGTCGTCGAGGCCGTCGCCGAGGACCTCGAGGTCAAGCAGGCCGTCTTCGGGGCCCTCGACGACGTCTGCAAGCCCGGCGCGATCCTCGCCACCACCACCTCGTCGCTGCCGGTGGTCGAGTGCGCGGCGGCGACCCAGCGCCCCGACGACGTCATCGGCATGCACTTCTTCAACCCGGCGTCGGTGATGAAGCTGGTCGAGATCGTCAGCCCGATCACGACCTCGCCGGACGTGACGTCGACCGTGCGGGCGGTCACGGCGAAGATCGGCAAGCACCCGGTGCTCTGCGGCGACCGCGCCGGGTTCATCGTCAACGCGCTGCTCTTCCCGTACCTCAACGACGCGACGGCGATGCTCGAGGCGAACTACGCCACCGCCGACGACATCGACTCGGCCATGAAGAACGGCTGTGGCCTGCCGATGGGCCCGTTCGCGCTGCTCGACGTCGTGGGCCTGGACGTGTCGCTCGCGATCGAGCGGTCGCTCTACCTGGAGTTCCGCGTGCCCGGATTCGCCCCGGCGCCGCTGCTCGAGCACCTCGTCACCGCCGGCCGCCTGGGCCGCAAGACCGGCCAGGGCTTCCGGGACTACCAGAAGAAGTAGGTCTCCCGCGCCCGATGGCCCGCCGCTCGCGTCGCCACCCCGCCCGCCCCGCACCGGCACCTCCGCCGCTGCGGGGCGGCTGGGTGCGCGAGGAGGACGGCTGGCGGGTGCGCTCGATCAGCGGGACGGCCGCGACCAAGACCTACCGCTGTCCGGGCTGCCATCAAGAGATCGTGCCCGGGACGCCGCACGTGGTGGCGTGGCCCGCCGACGAGGTCGAGGACGACGACAACGTCGAGCGCCGGCACTGGCACACCGGGTGCTGGCGCCGGGGGCGCGGGCGTTCCGGCTAGCCCGTATGGAGGCCCGGCGCCTCGCTCGTAAGTTGGCGCGGGTCGCCGTCGCACTCGGTGACGGTGCCGCAATTACGGGAGGCGCCGGGTGTTGGCAGAGCGTACGTGGGTCGGTCTGGACGTCCATGCTCGTTCGGTCGTGGGGTGCGCGATCGACGACGAGGCATGCGAGATCCGCACCCAGCGGGTGGCACCGCAGACCGAAGCGATCGTCGATTGGGTCATGGCACTGCCGGGGCCGGTGGCGGTGACCTATGAGGCCGGCCCGACCGGGTTCGGCCTGGCCCGGGCGCTGGCCGCGGCCGGGGTGCGCTGCGAGGTGGTCGCGCCCTCGAAGCTGGAACGCCCGGCCGGAGACAAGGTCAAGACCGATCGCCGCGACGCCGAACGCCTGGCGCGGCTGCTGCGTATCGGGGAGCTGCCCGCGGTGCGGGTCCCCAGTGAGGCCGAGGAAGCCGCCCGGGACCTGGTGCGCGCCCGCGAAGACGCCCGCGGCGATCTGATGCGTGCGCGGCACCGGCTCTCCAAGCTGCTGCTGCGCCAGGGCATCGTCTGGGACCGCAGCGCGTGGACCGGCGAGCACACCGACTGGCTGCGCCGCCAGCACTTCGACCGGCGCGGGGTGCAGCTGGCCTTCGACGAAGCCCTCGATGCAGTGTTCAGCGTGCACGCCCGCCGCGACCGGCTCGACACCGCGATCGAAGAGATGGCCGGGACCGACCCGGCGTTGGCCGGGCCGGTGGGACGGCTGCGCTGCCTGCGCGGGGTCTCCACGCTGACCGCGGTCGGGCTCTGCGTCGAGGTCGCCGACTGGCACCGCTTCACCGGCTCGACCATCGGCTCCTACCTCGGGCTCGTGCCCTCAGAGTTCTCCTCCGGGGCCCGACGGGTCCAGGGCCCGATCACCAAGACCGGCAACGCCCACGCCCGCCGGCTGCTGGTCGAAGCCGCCTGGCACCACCGGCGCCCGCTGCGTCCCAGCCGGGAACGAGCCCGGCGCGCCGACGGTCAGCCCGCCGGGGTGCGGGCGCGCGCCGAGGCCGGCAACCGCCGCCTGCACCAACGCTGGTGCCGTCTCGAGCAGCGCCGCAAGCGCCCGACGGTGTCGGTGGTCGCCGTCGCTCGTGAGCTCGCCGGCTGGTGCTGGAGCCTCGCAGTGCTCGACCAGGACCCGCTCGACGAGCACCAGCATCACGCGGCCGCCTGACACGCGGCCGCCCCCACAAGCCCCGGCGGGCGCCGGGTGCGGATGCAGGCAGCGCGAGGAGCGACCCGCGAGTTAGCTATGAGCAGCTCCGCCCGACCCTCATCGAGCGGGGCGACGCTCGCCCCTAGACCCGCGGAACGCTCCCGACGAACACCCGGTCATGCGGTAACCAACCCGCGCATATCAGCCAGACCGCGCGTCGAGCCGGCACGCCTCCAACCCACCCGGCCCCGCCGGACCCACAACGCCCTAACCAGCCACGATGCCTCCCATCGAGGGCCCACCACCCCTGCCTACTTGACAGAAGTGCCCTCCATATCAGCTAGCGCGAGGGCGCGCCCGTGCGCTGCTCGGGCGCCTGGGCCCCGCCGAGGTCACCGCCGTGCCCGTTGCCGGCCTCGCCGTGCGGGGTCGGTGAGGGACGCGCGGGGGAGGCCGGCGGGTCGGGCAGGACCGGACGCTGCTCGGTGGCGCCCTCGTCGGGGAACGCGTCGACGGTGGGCAGGGCACCCAGGGCGGCGCGCAGGGTGGCCAGCTGCCCACCCACGCGGTCACGCAGGCGCCGCATCTCGGCGACCTCGACGTCGGCCTCGCGCAGCCGGCGGCGGGCCTCCTCGGCGGCGTCCTGCGCGTACTTCTCGGCGCGCTCCTTCGAGGCCTGCTCGTCGGCCTCGAGCTGGCGCATCGCCTCGCGGCGACGGGCGGCCATGGCCACCGAGAAGTCGGTCTCGACCTGCTCGCGGGTCGCCCGGCCCTCGGCGTCGAGGCGGTCGCGCTCCTGCTCGGACTCGGCGCGCAGACGCGCGGCCTCGGCCCGCGCCCCGTCCATGAGCACGCGGTGCTCGTCCTCCATCGCCCGGCGGCGCCGGTCGTTCTCGGCGAGGCCCTCGTCGTAGCGGGTGCGCGCCCGCTCGGCGTCCGCCTCGGCCCGCTCGTGCAGCTCGCGGGCCTGCCGGCGGGCCTCGTCGAGCGTTTCGCGGGCCTGCTCCTCGGCGTCCTGCACCGTGGCGCGGGCCTGCTCCTCGGCCTGCTCGACCGTGCGGCGGGCGCGGTCCTCGGCACCGGCGACGACGGTGCGCGCGTGCTCGTCCGCCTCGCCGGTCTTGCGCCGGGCGTACTCGTCGGCGTCCGCCCGCACGCTGCGCGCCGCCTCGGCGGCGTCGTCGCGCATCGCACGGGTCTCGTCCTGGGCCAGGCGCAGCATGCGCTGGAGGCGCTCCGAGAGCCCCTCCATGGTGTCCGGCGGCGCGGAGAGCCGGTCGACCTGGGCCCGCAGGTCCTCCACGTAGGCGCGGTGGTGGTCCAGCGCGCGGGCGAGCTCGGTGGCCTGGGCCACCGCGGCGTCGCGGTCGGCGGTGAGGATCCGCAGGTCGGCCTCGACGCGGTCGAGGTGCTCCTCGACCTGGCCGCGGTCGTATCCGCGGCGCACGACGTCGAAGCCGGTCCCCAGCGGCAACAGCTCGTGCTCGTCGGACGGCATGCGGGTCACGGTACCGGCGGCGCGGGGGCCGCTCCACGTACGGGTGAGCCCGAACGGATGGTCCTCACTCCCCGCGGAAGCGGTTGATCGAGGACTCGTGCCGCGCGCGCTTCTCGGTGTCCGTGACGCCGAGGCCCTCCTCGGGGGCGAGGCAGAGGACGCCGACCTTGCCCTGGTGGTTGTTGTGGTGGACGTCGTTGGCCGCCTCGCCGGTCTCCTCCAGCGCGTAGGTCTTCGACACCGTCGGGTGGATCTTCCCCTGGGCCACCAGGCGGTTCGCCAGGTAGGCCTCCTTGTAGTTCGCGAAGTGCGACCCGATGATCCGCTTGAGGTTCATCCACAGGTAGCGGTTGTCGTACTGGTGCATGAAGCCCGACGTGGAGGCGCAGGTGACGATCGTGCCGCCGCGCTTGGCGACGTAGACCGAGGCGCCGAAGGTCTCGCGGCCCGGGTGCTCGAAGACGATGTCCGGGTCGTCGCCACCGGTCAGCTCACGAATCTTCGAGCCGAACCGCTTCCACTCGCGCGGGTCCTGGGTCTCGGGGTCGGACCAGAACTTGTAGCCCTCGGCGGAGCGGTCGATGATCAGCTCGGCGCCCATCTTGCGGCAGAGCTCGGCCTTCTCGGGGCTGGAGACGACGCAGACCGGGGTCGCGCCGCCGTTGAGGGCGAACTGGGTGGCGTAGGAGCCGAGGCCGCCCGACGCGCCCCAGATCAGGACGACGTCGCCCTGGGTCATGTTGGCGCCGTGGGGGCTGACCAGCTGGCGGTACGCCGTGGAGTTCACCAGGCCGGGGGACGCGGACTCCTCCCAGGTGAGGTGCTCCGGCTTCGGCATCAGCTGGTTGGTCTTCACCAGCGCGACGTCGGCGAGGCCGCCGAAGTTCGTCTCGAAGCCCCAGATGCGCTGCTCCGGGTCCATCATCGTGTCGTCGTGGCCCGCGGGGCTCTCGAGTTCCACCGAGAGGCAGTGCGCGACGACCTTGTCGCCCGGCTTCCACATCTGCACGCCCGCGCCGACCTTGAGGACCACGCCGGAGAGGTCGGAGCCGACGACGTGGTACGGCAGGTCGTGGCGCTTGGCCAGCTCGGAGATGCGGCCGTAGCGCTTGAGGAAGCCGAAGGTGGACACCGGCTCGAAGATCGAGGTCCACACGGTGTTGTAGTTGATCGCGCTCGCCATCACGGCGACGAGGGCCTCACCGGGCGCGACCTCGGGCGTCGGCACCTCGTCGAGGTGCAGCGACTTGCGCGGGTCCTTCTCGCGCGAGGCCATCCCCTCGAACATGTCGGCCTCGTCGGCGTGGACGGTGATGCCCCGGTAGGACTCGGGGACCGACAGACCGGCGAGGGCGGCGGTGTCGTCGGCGAGGATGGCGTCGCGGATGTCCTGCACGGTTGTTGCCTCCGGATGTGTGCGGTCGCCGCAGGCTACCGGTGGGTAACGTTTCTGGGGACCGGGGTGTGAGCGGGTCGGTGGCTCGGTGGTCGGCTGGTCAGTGTTCGACTGCTCAGTGCTCGGCCGCGGGCTCGACGAGCTCGACGAGGACGCCGCCGGCGTCCTTGGGGTGGACGAAGTTGACGCGGGAGCCCGCGGTGCCGCGGCGCGGGGCGTCGTAGAGCAGGCGCAGCCCCTTCTCCCGCAACGCCGCGGCGCTGGCCTCGACGTCGGTGACGCGGTAGGCCACCTGCTGGAGCCCGGGGCCGTTGCGGTCCAGGAACTTCGCGATCGTCGACGACTCGTTCGCCGGCGCCAGCAGCTGCACCGCCGGGCCCGCGTCGTCGCCGGGCGCGTGGAGCATCGCCTCGCGCACCCCCTGTTCCTCGTTGACCTCCTGGTGGGTCGCGACGAGCCCGAGGTTCTCGGCGTACCAGGCGATCGCAGCGTCGAGGTCGGCGACGGCGATGCCCACGTGATCGATCGTCGTGATCCCGCTCGCGCTCAGGTCGTCGGATGGCATGGCGCGCACCCTAACCATCTGAATCGAACTGCCGACCCCGTGACGCAGCGCACGCTTGATTTCCCAAGCTGCGTCCGGCGATGCGGTCCGGTCGCGGTGGGTAACGTGGCGCGCCGTGGATCTGGACCGTCTGGTGGCCGACGCCCGCGAGGGCACTCCGCGGGCGGTGGGCCGGCTGATCTCGCTGGTCGAGGACGGCAGTCCCCGACTCCGGGACCTGGCCGCCGCCCTCGCCCCGCACACCGGGCGCGCCCGTGTGGTGGGCCTGACCGGCTCTCCGGGCGTCGGGAAGTCGACGACGACGTCCGCGCTGGTCTCCGCCCTGCGGGCCGACGACCGGCGGGTCGGCGTGCTCGCGGTCGACCCCAGCTCGCCGTTCTCGGGTGGCGCGCTGCTCGGCGATCGGGTCCGGATGGGTGAGCACGCGACGGACCCGGGTGTGTTCATCCGATCGATGGCCACCCGCGGCCATCTGGGTGGTCTGGCGGCCGCGACGCCGCAGGCCCTGCGCGTCCTCGACGCCGCCGGGTGCGACGTGATCCTGGTCGAGACGGTGGGGGTGGGCCAGTCCGAGGTGGAGGTCGTGGCCCTGGCCGACACGACGGTCGTGCTCCTGGCCCCCGGGATGGGGGACTCCGTCCAGGCGGCCAAGGCCGGGATCCTCGAGGTGGCGGACGTGTTCGTGGTCAACAAGGCGGACCGGGACGGCGCGGACGCCACCGTGCAGGAGCTCCAGCACATGATCTCGCTGAACCGCCGCGAGGTCGACGGCCCGTCCTGGCGCCCGCCCGTGGTGCGCACCGTGGCCGCGTCGGGGCAGGGGATCGACGAGCTCGTCGCCGCGCTCGACCGGCACCGCACCTGGGCGGTCGACCACGACCTCCTCGCCGAGGGCCCCCGCCGCCGGGCCCGCGCCGAGATCGAGGTCATCGCCCTGGCCGACCTGCGGACGCGCATCCGGGACCTGTCGGGCTCGGCGACGCTGCCGGCCCTCGCCGAGCGCGTGGTCGCCGGCGAGCTCGACCCCTACGCCGCCGCGGACGAGGTCGTGGCGTCGGTGCGGACCTGAGGACCTGAGGACCTGGGGGCCCGTCACTGCAGGCCCGCGGCCGGGAGCGCCGCGGAGAGCCAGGGGATGACGACGGCGACCGTCGGCACGACGACCACCGCAGCCGCCGTGAGGTAGACGCCGGTGGCGAGGCGGCGGTCGCCGCAGCGCAGGGTCCGCACACGCTCGAGCCTGGCGGCGACCTCGGTGTCGCCGGTGACGACGAACGCCTCGAGCGCGCCGGCCATCGCGGTGTCCGAGGACCTCGCACGGGCGGCGTCGTCGGCGAGCATCTCGAGCAGCAGGCCCACGGCGTCGCGGGCCTGCCGGCTGCGCACGAGCACGGGGAACGCCTGGTGGAGGGCGACGAAGCTCTCGCGGACGAGGTCGTGGCGCGCGTCGAGGTGGGCCTGCTCGTGGGCGAGCACGGCGCGCAGCTCCTCGGGCGCGAGGGTGTCGAGCGCCGCCTCGGTGACCACCACGCGGGGGGCGCGCCCGGGCACGCAGTAGGCGAAGGGCACGGCGCCGTCGAGCACGCGCAGCACGGCGCGCGCCCCGGGGCTGCCGACCGTGGCGCTGCGCTCGGCGCGGTCGAGCAGGTCGAGCATGTCCCGGTGCCGGGCGCGGCGCCGCCGGGTGCGCACGCCCAGCAGGACGAGGACGACGGCCAGGCGCAGGACGATCAGCCCGGCGATGGTCGCGGCGACGGCGACGGCGACCAGCAGCGGGGTGCCGGTGCGCTGCTGCGGGCCGAGGGCGCGCAGCAGCTCCTCGGGCGCGGCGAGCGCGCTGCCCACGGCGGCGAGCACGGCCGCGAGCGCGACGGCCTGCCACAGCACGATCGCGGCACGCGGCACCCGCGCCGGCCAGCGGGCGCGGGCCAGCGCAGAGGGGACGGGGCCGGCCAGCACGAGGGCGAGCACGGCCAGCCACACCGAGGCCATGGTCGGTCAGTCTGGGCCCGGAGGACACGGAGCGCAGCAGCGCCGGACCATCAGTGTGCGCCCGCGATCACGAGTCGGCGGCGCGTTCGTCCCCGTCGACGCGTGGTTGGGGCACCTGCGGCATCGCCGGCATCTCGGCGGCCGGGGCCGGCCCGGTCTGCAGGGCCGCGCGCAGGGCGGCGGCCTCCTCCGGGCCCACACGGTCGACAAAGGCCACGAGGGCGGCCGTGCGGTCGTCGCCGACGTCGCCCAGGGCGTCGAGCATGAGCGAGGCCGTCAGCTGCTCGCGGGTGGACGCCGCGGCGTAGCGGTAGGCCTTGCCGTCACGCTCCTGCCGGACGACGCCCTTCTTCGCGAGGCGCCCGAGCACCGTCATCACCGTCGTGTAGGCGAGCTCCCGTTCGAGCCTGTCGTGCACCTCACGCACGGTCAGGGGGCCGGGAGCCGCCCACAACTGCCCCATCACTGCGCGCTCCAGCTCACCGAGGGCCACGACACTCATCCTAACCGTGAATCCCCTTGCCAACGCAACCCGTCGTACTACGCTTGGTCGTAGATACGACGTCGTGTCGTAGGTGGGAGGTCGTCATGACCGCACTGGAGCTGTCCCGACTGCAGTTCGCGGTCGTGACCGTGTACCACTACCTGTTCGTCCCACTGTCGATCTCGCTGGCGACGCTGACGGCGCTGCTGCAGACGTTCGCGTACCGCAGCAAGGACCCGCGCTGGCAGCGGTTGACGCTGGTCGCGGGCAAGCTGCTCATGATCACGTTCGCGGTCGGGATCGTCACCGGGCTGGTGCAGGAGTTCCAGTTCGGGCTCTCGTGGTCGGACTTCGCCCGCTTCTACGGCGACGTCTTCGGTCCGACGCTGGCGATCGAGGGGATGCTCGCGTTCTTCCTCGAGGCCACGTTCCTGGGGCTGTGGTGGTTCGGGGCCGACCGGCTGCGCCCCGCCCTGCACCTGGCGACGATCTGGATCGTCGCCGTCGGCACCCTGATCTCGGCGTACGTGATCCTCGCGGCCAACGCCTTCATGCAGAACCCGGTGGCCTACACGCTCGACCCGGTCACCGGCCGGGCCCGCCTCGGCGACTTCACCGACCTGCTGACCAACCAGGTCGTCCTCGCCGCCTTCCCGCACACGATCGCCGGCGCCTTCCTCGGCGGCGGGGCGCTGCTGCTGGCGATCGGGGGGTTCCGGCGCTGGCGCTCGGCCGGGGGCGACGCCACCGGGCAGTGGCGCCTGCTCGTGCGCGTCGGCGCCTGGACGACGCTGGTCTCGGGAACGGCCGTCGCGCTCACCGGCGACCTGCTGGGCAAGGTGATGACCAGTGTGCAGCCGATGAAGA
This sequence comes from Actinomycetospora sp. NBC_00405, assembly GCF_036044095.1. NCBI lineage: Bacteria > Bacillati > Actinomycetota > Actinomycetes > Pseudonocardiales > Pseudonocardiaceae > Actinomycetospora > Actinomycetospora sp. NBC_00405. The sequence continues at coordinate 2,359,940 of NZ_CP107938.1, read as the reverse complement.
TGGCGGCCGCGGAGGCGCTCTACGCCACGCAGGCGGGGGCCCCGTTCTCGCTGTTCGCCGTGGGCGCGCCGGGGGACGAGGAGCCGTTCTTCTCGCTCGACGTGCCCTGGCTGCTCTCGTTCCTCGCGACGGGCGACCCGACGGCGACCGTCCAGGGCATCGACGACCTGCAGGCCCAGTACGTCGCGCAGTTCGGGCCCGGCGACTACGTCCCCGTGGTGCCGATGGCCTACTGGAGCTTCCGCTTCATGATCGGTTTCGGGGTGGTGGCGACGATCGTCGCGGCCTGGGTCCTGTGGCGGATGCGCCGGGGGCGGGACCTTTCGCCCGGTGACCGTGGGCTGTTCGCGCTGGTGGACCGCTGGTTGCTGCGCGGGCTCTGGGTCGTCCCGGTCCTGCCTGCCCTCGCCGCGACCGCCGGCTGGCTGTTCACCGAGACGGCCCGCCAGCCCTGGCTCGTCTTCGGCCTGTTCCGCACCGCCGACGGGGTCTCGCCCGGGCTGACTCCCGTCGAGATCGTCGCCTCGCTGGCCGGGTTCGCCGCGGTCTACGGCCTGCTGGCCGTCGTCTGGGTGCGGCTCGTGCTGCGGGTGGCCCGCACCGCCTCCGACGAGCCCGATGAGCCCGCAGCGGCCGTCGAGCCCGACCGTCCCCTCGTCCCGTCCTACTAGTCCGTCGCGCCAAGGAGATGCGCACGTCAGCGCTCCTCCGTCGCGCTGTCCTGCGACCTCCGGCGCGCAACTGAAAGGTGCCCGCGATGGACCTCCCCACCCTGTGGTTCGCCCTGGCGGTCACCTGCTGGGTGCTGTTCTTCGTGCTCGAGGGCTTCGACTTCGGCGTCGGGGTGCTCGCGGGCGCGCTGGGTCGCGACGACCACGAGCGCGGCGCCGGGGTGACGACGATCGGCCCGGTCTGGGACGGCAACGAGGTGTGGCTCGTGGCCGCGGTCGGCGTCACGTTCGCCGCGTTCCCCGACTGGTACGCCGCGCTGATGAGCGGGCTCTACCTGCCGTTCGTGCTGATCCTGCTCGCGCTGGCCGCGCGCGGGGTGGCTCTGGAGTTCCGGTCCAAGGGCGGCACCGCACGGTGGCGCGCGGCGTGCGACGCCGTGCTCGCGGGTTCGTCGCTGCTGGTCGCGGCCCTGTGGGGCGCGGTGCTCGGCGTCCTCGCGACCGGTCTCGCGCTCGGCGCGGACGGGGAGGTCGTCGGGTCGGGCCTCGGGCGCTCGGTGGCGCCGCTGGTGTCGACGCCCGCGCTGCTGGGCGCGGCGCTCGGTCTCGCCGTCGCGCTGGTGCAGGGGGCGACGTTCCTGGGCCTGCGCACCACGGGCCCGCTGCGGGCGCGGGCGCGGGTGGCGGCGCTCGGGGCGCTGGTGCCGGTGGCGGTGCTGGTCGCGGTGGTCGCGCCCCTCGGGCTGGTGGCCGTCGGGGTGCTGGCCGTCCTGGTGGCCGCTCGGCGCGAGGTGCTGGCGTTCGCGACGACCTCGGTGGCCGTGGCCGGCGGCGTCGTCGCGGTGCTCGCCGCGCACCTGCCCGTGGTGCTGCCGAGCACCCTGGACCCGGCGTTCTCGCTGACCGTCGCCGGGGCGGCCGCGAGCCCCGGCGCGCTGCGGCTGATCACGATCGCCGCGGTGCTCGTGCTGCCCGGCGTCGTGGCCTACCAGGCGTTCTCGTACTGGGTGTTCCGCCGGCGCGTGGCCAGTGAGCGGGTGGCGACGTGAGGGGCCCCGTGGATCCGCGGCTGCTGACGCTCGCCCGTGGGGCGTGGCCCGGCGTGACCGGGCTGGTGCTCGTGGGGGTCGCGCAGGCGGCCGGGACCGTGGCGGCGGCGCTGGCGGCGGCCACGGTCGTCACGGCGCTGGTGACGGGCACCGAGGGCGTCCCGCGCGGCGCGATCGCCGTGCTCGCCGGTGTGGTGGTCGTGCGCGCGCTGCTGGCCTGGCTCGAGCCGTGGCTCGCGGCGCGCACGGGGGAACAGGTGGTCGAGCGCGAGCGTGAGCGGTTGCTCGACCGCCTCGGCCACGACGACGCGCCCGCCGTCGTGGGGCTCGCCGGGCACGGCGTCGACGCGCTGCGCGGGTGGTTCACCGCGACGCTGCCCGCGCTCGTGCTCGCGGTGGTGCTGCCGCCGGCGGTGCTGGTGGTGCTCGCGCTCGCCGACCCGACGTCCGCGCTGGTCGTGGCCGCGACGCTGCCGTTGGTGCCGGTGTTCGCGGTGCTGCTGGGGTGGGCCGCGCGGGCCCGGGCGCGCCGCGAGTGGGCGGCCGGCGAGCGGCTGGCCGGGCACTTCCTCGACACCGTCTCCGGCCTCGCCACGCTGCGCCTGTTCGGGCGGGGGCGGCGGGCCGTCGACTCCGTCGCCGCGCTCGGTGAGCGGCACCGTGAGGCGTCGGTGCGGGTGCTGCGGGTGGCCTTCCTGTCCTCGACGGCCCTGGAGCTGCTCGGGACGCTGTCGGTGGGGCTCGTCGCGGTCGGGGCCGGTGTGCGCCTGGTCGAGGGCACGATGGCGCTCTACCCCGCCCTCGTCGCGATCCTGCTCGCGGGCGAGGCCCACCGCCCCGTACGCGAGGCCGGCGCGCGCTTCCACGACACCGCGCGGGCGACGGCGGTGCTGGACGAGCGGGACGCGGTGCTCGCGTCGTCCTCGGTGGCGCTCGAGCGGTCGGTGTCGGAAGGTCGTGCGCGCGTGGCCGTGCGGGACCTGGTCGTCCGGCACCCGGGGCGTGTCGCGGCGACCCCGTCGCTCGCCCGTCTCGACGGCACCGGGGGCGAGCTGCTCGTCGTCGCCGGGCCCTCGGGCGTCGGCAAGACGACGCTGCTGCGCGCGCTGGCCGGCACGCTCGACGACGCCGCGTCGGTCGAGGGCCGAGTGGAGGTGCGCGGGCGCCTCGTCGTGCTCGGCCAGCATCCGCAGCTCCCGCACGCCGCGACGGTGGGCGAGGCGCTGGGCGCGGGGTCGCCGGCCCAGCTGCGGCGCCTGGGCCTCGACCTGGACCCCGCGGCACCCCTCGCCGAGGCCGGCCGCTCGCTGTCCTCGGGGCAGCGCCGCCGACTGGCCCTCGCCCGGGTGCTCGGCGAGGCCGCCACCGACCCCGCCGGCACCGTCGTCCTGCTCGACGAGCCCACGGCGCACCTCGACGCCGCGAGCGAGCAGGCCGTCGTGGCCGAGCTGCGGGCCCTGGCGCAGGCGGGGGCCCTCGTGCTCGCCGTCGCCCACCGTGACGCCCTGCGCCGCGCCGCCGACCGCGTGGTCGACCTGGCGGGCGCGGGGGCTGTGGGAGCGAGGGACGCCCTCGCTGCCTGCCACGCAGGCGAGGCGTCCCTCGCTGCGGCGCGCGTCGCGGGCCCCGGAGGAGCGAGGGACGCCCTCGCTGCTCCGGCCGCAGGTGAGGCGTCCCTCGCTGCCTCATCTCGGCGTGGGCTCCCGCGCGCGATCGCGCTCGGTGCCGGGGCAGCGCTCGCTGGGGTGGCGCTGACGGCGTCGGCGGCGTGGCTGATCGCGCGGGCCGCGGGTCAGCCGCCGATCCTCACCCTGTCGATCGCGGTCGTCGCCGTGCGGGGCTTCGCCATCGCGCGCCCGCTGCTGCGCCACCTCGAGCGGGTCGCGGCGCACGCCGACGGCCTCGGCCGGATGGTGCGCTGGCGCCGGGACGTCGTCGCGGCGCTCGCCGAGCGCGTGCCCGGCGCGGTCGCCGGCCGTCGGGGCCACCTGCTCGCCCGGGTCACCGACGACGTCGACGTGCGCCTCGACGGCCTCGTGCGCGGCGTGCTGCCGCTCGCCGTGGCCGCCCTCGCCCTGCCCGTGCTCCTCGGCGCGGCGACCCTGATCGGGCCGGGCGTGGCCGGCGCGCTCCTGCCGGGGCTGGCGCTCGCGGTGATCGGCGCGCCCCTGGTCGCCGCGGGGCTGGCGCGCCGCCACGGGCCCGCGGTCGAGCGCGGCACCGACGACGTGCGCGCAGCGGTGGTCGAGACCCACGCCGCTCGCGACGAGCTCGCCGCCCGCGGCCCCGAGGCGTTGCGCGCCGTGCCCCGCGCGCGGGCGGCCGCGCTCGCCCGGGCGCGCCGGGGCGACGCCGCCGGTGGGGCCGTCGCCGCCGCGCTCGCGCAGCTCGGCCTCGGCGCCGCCGCGATCGGCGCGGCCCTCGCCGCCCCGGCGGCGGTGTCCCCGGAGCTCGCCGCGGTCGCGGTGCTCGCCCCGCTGGCGCTCGGCGAGACCGTCCTCGCGCTCCCCGCGGCGGCCGCCGCCGTGGTCCGCGGGCGAGGCGCCCGCACCCGGCTCGCCGCCTTGAGCGCGCCGACCCCACCGGCGAGCGAGCCCGAGCACCCGGTGGACGCCCCGCGCCGAGGACGCCTGGTGCTCCGCGACGTCACCGCCGGCTGGGGACCCGTGCCTGCCCTGCGCCACCTCGCCCTCGACCTCCCCGCCGGCCACCGCGTCGGCATCACGGGCGCCTCGGGCTCGGGCAAGTCGACGCTCGCCGCGGTGCTCACGCGCCTGCTCGACCCGGCGGCCGGGAGCATGACGCTCGGCGGGGTGGACGCCGCCGCCGTGCCCGGCGACGCCTGGCGGCGCGCGGTCGCCCTCGTCGGCGAGCACGACCACGTCTTCGCGACGACCCTGCGCGAGAACCTGCGATTCGCGGCCCCGACGGCCGCCGACGCGGACCTCGTCGCCGTCCTGCACCGCGTCCGGCTCGGCGACTGGTTCGCCGGCCTGCCCGACGGCCTCGACACCTGGCTGGACGGCGGGCGCATCTCCGGCGGCGAGCGCCGTCGCCTCGCCGCCGCCCGGGCGCTGCTCGTCGACCCCGCCGTGCTCGTGCTCGACGAGCCGACCGAGGGCCTCGACCCGGCCACCGCCCGCGCCCTCGTCGCCGACCTCGTCGACGGGGCGGCGGACCGCACGGTCGTCCTGCTCGCCCACCGGGGCGAGGGTCTCGACCTCGTCGACGAGGTGGCCCGTCTCGAGGACGGGGTGCTGCAGACCGTCTGGGGGAGCGTTCAGGCGAAGTCGCCCGCGGCGTGACGCACGCTGGCCAGCAGGCTCGTCAGCATCTCGGTCTGGCCCTCGTCGAGCCCGACCAGCCCGAAGTCGACGGCCGTGACCGACGCCGTCGCCGCGGCGCACAGATCGCGGCCGGCGTCGGTGATCTCCACGAGCGTGGTGCGCCCGTCCGTCGGGTGCGGCCGGCGGACGACGAGGCCGGAGCCCTGGAGACGGTCGACGATGTTCGTGATCGACGTGGGGTGCAGCTGCAGCCGCTCACCCATGATCCGCATCGGCAGCGCCCCGGCCCGCGAGAACCGCAGGAGCACCAGCGCCTCGTAACGGGCGAAGGTCAGGCCGTGCGGACGCAGGGCCGCGTCGACCGCCTGCTGCAGGATCTGCTGGACGCGCATGACGCTCGTGACCGCCGCCATCGCGCGCGGCTCGCCGATCCGCTCGTTCCAGAGGGACGCGGCCCGCGCGATCGGGTCGAACGGCAGCGGTGCGGACGCGGTCATGGCGTCGGTGAATTTATCAGCGGATCGCACGTGGCAGGCTGGACGCGTGATCGTGGCGTTCAGCGTCTCCCCGTCCGGTGTCGGTGTCGACGGCTCGCCGAGTGAGGACGGGTCGGTCTCCGAGGCCGTCGCGGCGGCGGTGCGCGTCGTGCGCGAGTCCGGCCTCCCGCACGAGACCTCCTCGATGTTCACCTCCGTCGAGGGGGAGTGGGACGAGGTGATGGACGTCGTGCGCCGCGCCACCGAGGCGGCCGGGCGCTACGGGTCGCGCGTCTCGCTCGTGCTCAAGGCGGACATCCGCCCCGGCCACACCGGGCAGATGCAGGCGAAGATCGCGCGCGTCGAGGAACGCCTGCAGGGCTGACCACGAGGGCTCGCCGCACCTGGCAGACTCGACCTCGTGGCACGTCCCGATTCCCACCAGGCGGCCCAGGCCGCAGCGCTCTCGTCCGCGATGGCCGGAGCCGTCGATCTGTCCGGCCTCAAGGCCCGCGCCGAGCAGCGCACCCCCGCCGGCGGCGCCCCGCAGCGTCCCGCCGACCCCGCGGGCGGCGGTGGCCCGCCCGCCGCCGGTGGCGGCGCCGCGCCGGCCGTCGTCCTGGACGTCACCGAGGAGACGTTCCAGGCCGAGGTCATCGAGCGCTCGATGCAGGTGCCGGTGGTCGTCGACCTCTGGGCCGAGTGGTGCGGGCCCTGCAAGCAGCTCTCGCCGGTGCTGGAGAAGCTCGCGGCCGAGGGTCGTGGCGCGTGGATCCTCGCGAAGATCGACGTCGACGCGAACCCGCGCATCTCGCAGGCCTTCCAGGTGCAGTCCATCCCGCACGTCGTCGTCGTGGCCGGCGGCCAGCCGGTGACGTCGTTCAACGGCGCCCAGCCCGAGCCGCAGCTGCGCCAGTGGATCACCCAGCTGCTCGACGCGCTGCGCGACCAGATGCCCGGCATCGCGGAGGCCGAGGCCCGCGCCGGCGGCGAGGTCGACGCCGAGCCCGTCGAGGAGCCCGAGGACCCGCGCATCGTCGCGGCCGAGGAGGCCCTGGAGCGCGGCGACTACGCCGCGGCTGCCCAGGCCTACGAGCAGATCCTCGCGAGCGAGCCGGCCCACGCCGAGGCGGCGGCCGCGCTGGCGCAGGTGAAGTTCCTCGAGCGCGCCGAGTCGGCCGACCCGTCGGCCATCGGCCGTGCGGACGCCGCGCCCGACGACGTCGACGCCCAGATCGCTGCCGCGGACGCCCAGGTGGCCGCCCAGGACGTCACCGGTGCGTTCGACCGGCTCGTGCAGACGGTCGCGCGCACCGCGGGGGACGACCGCGACCGCGCGCGCACCCACCTCGTCGAACTGTTCGAGCTCTTCGGCACCGAGGACGAGCGCGTGACCACCGCCCGCCGGGCCCTGGCGCGCGCCCTGTACTAGCCCGCTCCGGCGGCGCGAACGGGGACTTTGCGCGCGTAGAAGCAGCGAACAGCGCGTTCGCTGCGTCCAGTCAGACGCCGCGCAGGCACGCGTCCGCGCCGCCGGTGACGCCGGTGCGGAAGACGCGGATGCGCTCGTAGCCCGTGCCCGCGGCCGCGACGCCGTCGGTGCCGCGCGAGGCGGTGTCCTCGCTGAGCAGCAGGGTCACCGACTCGTCGAGGTCGCCGGGGGACAGGCCGAACGCGCTGTCGCCCGTGCCGACGGCGGCGCTGTAGGCGCCGGCGAGGCAGAGCGCGGCGCGCCCGCCCTCGGGCCCCGTCGTGGGCCGCCCGAGCGCGGCGAGCGCGGCGGACCCGAAGCGCGAGGCGAGCAGCGTGCCCGTCGAGAAGTCGCCGATGCGGGCGTGGTCGGCCGCGAGCGTGCCGCCGGTGTCGATGCGCACCGCCGACGGCTCGCCCTCACCGCCGCACCAGGCCACGGGCCCCTGGACCTCGCCGTCCGTCCCGGGGCAGGTCGGGTCGCCGCGCTCGGCGCCGGGGACGGTCCACTGCCCGCCGCGACGGCGGACCTCGTCGCCGAACCACCGGTCGAGGTCGGGGACCATCGCCCGGATCAGCTCCTCGACACCGAGGTTGCCCCCGGAGCTCTCGTCGGCGGCGGAGCGGAACGACTGCTGGGTGAAGACCCGCTCGCGGCCCATCGACGCGCAGACCGCGGGGTCGCCGTCGAAGCCGTCCTGGAACGACGAGACCCGGTCGAAGGCGTTGCCGTGGGCGTCGGCGTTGCGGGGCGAGGTGCCCACCGGGTCGCGGAAGGTGATCAGCGCGCCCATGGCCCCGTCGATGCCGGTCGCGCCCGTGCGCAGGTCGGGGAGCGCGCCGTCGCGGACGCGGCGCAGGAACACGCCCGCGTAGCAGTCGGCCTGCGCCTCGAGCAGGATCGTCGGCGCCGCGGCGAGGGCGCCGTCCTGGTCGAGCCGGCCCTGCACGCTGTGCCCGAACTCGTGGGAGAGCACGACGACCACCGCCGCGTCCCCGAACTCGCGGCGCAGCTGCGGCAGCAGGTTCGTCCGGTCCCACGCGATGACGTCGGAGCGCGGGCAGTAGAACGCGGTGCCCTCGATCTCCCGGGGGTTGGGCAGGCACGGCACCGGGCGCTCGCCGCGGCCCTGCGGGTCGACCGAGAAGTAACCGGCCAGCGGCGGGAACGCCCGCCCGCCGGCCAGCGGCGGGAACGCCTCGCCCCAGAATCCCTCGAGGTCGCGCATCGTCGCGGCCGCGAGGCGGTCCTCCTCGCTGCCGTTGGTGCCCGAGATGAACGACGGGTCGGCCCCGATCGTCACCTCGCGGCTGGGGATCGCCCGCCCGTCGACGGGGAACGCGCACGCCGAGGTCAGCAGCACGGCCAGCACCGAACACGTCACGACCAGCGCTCGCCCGAGCGATCCCCGCACGGCCGACATCATGCCCGGCCCGTCGGCGCCGCGCGTGCGGATCCGGGTCAGGGGGCCGGGGAACTGCGGTCGAGGGCCAGCCAGATCACCCCGGACGCCGGGAGGGTGACCTCCGCGGACGCCGGACGTCCGTGCCACGGGCTCGACGAGGCGATGACGGCGCCGTAGTTGCCGACCCCGCGTCCGCCGTACACGTCGGCGTCGGTGTTGATGACCTCGCGCCAGCGACCCGCCTGCGGCAGGCCCACCCGGTAGTTCGGGTGGTCGACGCCGGCGAAGTTCACCAGGCACGCCACGGCGTTGCCCTCGCGGTCGTGGCGCAGGAACGACAGCACGTTGCCCGTGGCGTCGTTGGCGTCGATCCACGAGAAGCCCGCCGGGTCGACGTCGAGCTCGTACATGGCCGGCGTCGACCGGTAGGCCGCGTTGAGGTCGCCCACCAGCCGGCGCAGGCCCCCGTGACGGGGGTCGTCGAGCAGCTCCCAGTCCAGCGAGCGCTCCTCGGACCACTCGCGGACCTGGCCGAACTCGCCGCCCATGAACACCAGCTGCTTGCCCGGGTGCGCCCACATGTAGCCGAAGAGCGCGCGAACGCCCGCGGCCTTGCGGTCGTCGTCACCGGGCTGTCGCGTCCACAACGAGCCCTTGCCGTGCACGACCTCGTCGTGCGACAGGGGCAGCACGTAGTTCTCGCTGTACGCGTACGTCATCGAGAACGTCATCTGGTTGTGGTGGTAGCCCCGGTACATCGGGTCGCGCCCGATGTAGTCGAGCGTGTCGTGCATCCAGCCCATGTTCCACTTGAAGCCGAAGCCGAGCCCGCCGAGGTGGGTCGGGCGCGTGACACCCGGCCACGCCGTCGACTCCTCGGCGATCGTCACGACGCTCGGGTGGTGCTTGTAGACGGTGGCGTTGACCTCCTGGAGGAACGACACCGCCTCGAGGTTCTCGCGGCCGCCGTAGCGGTTGGGGGTCCACTCGGTGCGCGAGTAGTCCAGGTAGAGCATCGAGGCGACGGCGTCGACGCGGAGACCGTCGATGTGGAACTGGTCGAGCCAGTACAGGGCGTTGGCGACCAGGAAGTTCCGCACCTGGGAGCGCCCGAAGTCGAACACGAGCGTGCCCCAGTCGAGCTGCTCGCCGCGGCGCGGGTCGCCGTGCTCGTAGCAGGGCGTGCCGTCGAAGCGCGCCAGCGCCCACTCGTCCTTGGGGAAGTGGGCGGGCACCCAGTCGACGATCACGCCGATGCCCGCGCGGTGCAGGCGGTCGACGAAGTAGCGGAAGTCGTCCGGGGTGCCGAAGCGCGAGGTCGGCGCGTAGTACGAGCTGACCTGGTAGCCCCACGAGCCGCCGAACGGGTGCTCGGCGACGGGCAGCAGCTCGACGTGGGTAAAGCCGGTCTCGGTGAGGTACTCGGCGAGCTCCTCGGCGAGCTCGCGGTAGCCGAGACCCTGGCGCCAGGAACCCGGGTGCAGCTCGTAGATGCTCATCGGCTCGCTGTGCGGGGCCGAGGCGTCGCGCGCGGTCATCCACGCCTGGTCGGTCCACTCGTGCGTCGACGTGGTGACCACGGACGCCGGCGTGGGCGGCAGGTCGGCGGCGTAGGCCATCGGGTCGGCCTTGTCGAGCCAGTTGCCGTCCGGGGTGAGGATGCGGAAGCCGTAGCGGGCGCCGTCGCCGATGCCCGGGACGAACAGCTCCCAGACGCCGGAGCCGAGCGCGCGCATCGGCGTCGCCGTGCCGTCCCAGCCGTCCCAGTCGCCGCACACCCGCACGCCGCGGGCGTGGGGCGCCCAGACGGCGAACGACGTGCCCTCGACGGGGCCCGCGGGCGTGGGCCACCGGCGGAAGTGCGCCCCGAGCGCGTCCCAGAGCCGCTCGTGGCGGCCCTCGCCGATGAGGTGCAGGTCGACGGGCCCGAGCACCGGGGAGAACCGGTACGGGTCGTCCGCGATCGTCTCGACGGTCTCGCCGGTGGTCTCGTCGGTGCGCCGGGTCGCGAGGCGGTAGCGCGGCAGCGGCCCGGGCACGCCGGCGGCGAACACCCCGGCCGCGTGCACCTCGGCGAGCGGGTAGCGCCCGGCCGTCGGGCCGTCGTCGATCACCACGTCGACGGCGTCGGCGCCGGGACGCAGGGCACGCACGATCACGGTGCCCGGCGACTCGGGGTCACGGTGCGGGCCGAGCACCGAGTGGGGGTCGCGGTGCGAGCCCTCCATGAGCAGGTGGACGTCGAGGTCCGAGGGCGCGGGGGTCAGCGGACGGGACCGGGTCATCGCTGGCTCCGCCCCACGGGCGTGAGCAGCCGGCGCATCGACCGGAGCGGGATCGACACCCACCCCGGCCGGTTCCGGGTCTCGTACAGCACCTCGTACACCGCCTTGTCCAGCTCGTAGGCCCGCAGCAGCTCGGGCGTGTCCCGGGGATCGGTCCCCGCGACCTCGGCGTAGCCGTCGCAGAACGCCGACCGGTTGCGGTCGGCCCACTCCTGCGCGCGGTGCCCGAGCTGTGGATCGGGATCGTCGGTGGCCTGTTCCCGTTCGGAGAGCTGGTGGAACGCGGCGTAGTCGAACGAGCGCAGCATCGCGGCGACGTCGCGCAGCGGGGAGTCGGGACGCACCCGGTCGGCCAGCGGCTTCGACGGCTCGCCCTCGAAGTCGATGACCAGCCAGCCGGTGGGCGTGCGCAGCTCCTGGCCGAGGTGCAGGTCGCCGTGGATGCGCTGGATCGTCGTTGGGCCCGCCTCGCTCACCCCGCGGAACACGGCGGCGATGGCGTCGCGCTGCTCGGCGACGCCCTCGACGGCGGCCGCGGCGCGGTCGAGCCGCTCGAGCATCCAGGCCTGGACCTCGCCGGCCACCTCGGCGTCGAGCGGGCGGGTGCCCAGCGCCGCGGCGAGCTCGCGGTGCACCGCGCCGACCGTCTTGCCGATCCGGTGGGCCTCGCCGGCGAAGTCGCCGCCGACCTCGTCGGCGCGCAGGTCGGCCTCGGCGAGCAGGTCGCGCACGCTGGTCAGGGCCATCGACCAGCCGTCGGCCGAGTTCGCCGCGTACTCCTGCAGCATCGCCACCGTCATCGGCTCGCCGTCCAGCGAGCCCTCGATCGCCCCGAGCAGGGGCGCGACCTCGGCGCTGCCCTCGCGGCGCAGGGCCCGGTGCAGCTCGAGGTCCGGGTTGAGCCCGGTCGTCGCGCGGCGGAAGAGCTTGAGGATGGCGCGCTCGCCGTAGATCACCGAGCTGTTCGACTGCTCGCCCTGCAGCGGGCGCCCGGGGCCCACGATCACCGGCTCGGTGTCGGGCTCGGCGACGAAGCGCAGCGGCTCGCGCGTCGCGTTCTCGGTGATGAGCGCGAGGAACAGCCGGCTGATCCGTCCGTCGGCGAGGCCGTCGTAGACCACGTCGTCGCCGCGGTCGGCCGGGCGCCGGCCGATCACGGCGTGCTCGAGGTCGCCGGGCGGCTGGTGCTGCGCCCCGAGGACCAGCTGGTAGCGCTCCTCGGCGGCCCCGTCGGCGAACGACACGGTGATCACCGCGTGCTCGACGGTCGGCGTCTCACCGGGCTGGGAGATCACGGAGTGGGAGGCGGTGCGCACCCCGGAGACCTTGCGGCCCTTCGCGGGGAACCAGCGCTGCGTGGGCAGCCAGGCGATGAGGGCGTCGTGGAGTCCGGCGAGCGGGTCGGCGGACCCGTCGGGCGTCCCGTCGGGCGTCACTGGGGTCATCAGCGCTCCTCGGCCGGGTGGATCGCGAACCAGTAGAAGCCGTGGCCGGGCAGCGTCAACAGGTAGGAGAGCTCACCGATCGGCGGGAAGGGCACCCCGCCGGTGAGTTCCGTGGGGACCATGCCCTTCCAGGCGATGAGGTCTAGCTCCACCGGTTGCGGGAAGCGCGACATGTTGTTCACACACAGCACGACATCCCGGGTGCCCTCTTCGTCGGTGTGCTCACGCAGGTAGGCGAGGACGCTCGGGTTCGTGCCGCCGAGCTCGTGGAACGAGCCGAGGGCGAACGCCGGGTGCTGTTTGCGGATGTCGATCATGCGGCGGTTCCAGTGCAGCAGGCTGGCCGTCGAGTTGGACTGCGCCTCGACGTTCACCGCCTGGTACCCGTAGACCGGGTCCATGATCACCGGCAGGTTGAGCCGGCCCGGGTCGCACCTGGAGAAGCCGGCGTTGCGGTCCGGCGTCCACTGCATCGGGCTGCGGACCCCGTCGCGGTCGCCGAGCCAGATGTTGTCGCCCATCCCGATCTCGTCCCCGTAGTAGAGGACGGGGCTGCCGGGCAGGCTCAGCAGCAGGGCGGTGAAGAGCTCGAGCTGGTTGCGGTCGTTGTCGAGCAGCGGGGCCAGGCGGCGGCGGATGCCGATGTTGGCCTTCATCCGCGGGTCCTTGGCGTACTCCGCGTACATGTAGTCGCGCTCGTCGTCGGTGACCATCTCGAGCGTCAGCTCGTCGTGGTTGCGCAGGAAGATGCCCCACTGCGCGTTCGACGGGATCTCCGGCGTCTGCGCCAGGATCTCCGAGATCGGGAAGCGCGACTCCCGCCGCACCGCCATGAAGATGCGCGGCATCAGCGGGAAGTGGAACGCCATGTGGCACTCGTCGCCGCCGATCTCGGCGTCACCGAAGTACTCGACGACGTCTGACGGCCACTGGTTGGCCTCGGCCAGCAGGACGCGACCCGGGTACTCGTCGTCGACCACCTTGCGCACCCGCTTGAGGAACGCGTGCGTCTCGGGGAGGTTCTCGCCGTTGGTGCCGTCGCGCTCGAAGAGGTAGGGCACCGCGTCGAGGCGGAACCCGTCGATCCCGAGGTCCAGCCAGAACCGCAGCGTGTCGAGCATCGCCTCGCACACCGCAGGGTTGTCGAAGTTCAGGTCGGGCTGGTGGGAGAAGAACCGGTGCCAGTAGAACTGCCCGCGCTGGGAGTCGTAGGTCCAGTTCGACGCCTCGGTGTCGATGAAGATGATCCGGGCCTCGGACCAGCGCGTGTCGTCGTCCGACCAGACGTAGAAGTCGCCGTAGGGCCCCTCGGGGTCGCGGCGGGACTCCTGGAACCAGTGGTGCTGGTCCGAGGTGTGGTTCATCACGAGGTCGGTGATGACGCGGATGCCCCGGGCGTGCGCCTGGTCGAGCAGCTCGACGAAGTCCTCGACGGTGCCGAACTCGCCGAGCACCTTGCGGAAGTCGCGGATGTCGTAGCCGCCGTCACGCAGCGGCGAGTCGTAGAACGGCGGCAGCCACAGGCAGTCGACGCCGAGCCAGGCCAGGTAGTCGAGCTTGTCGATCAACCCGCGCAGGTCGCCGAACCCGTCGCGGTTGGAGTCGGCGAACGCCCGGACCAGCACCTCGTAGAAGACGGCGCGCTTGTACCAGTCCCCGTCGACGGGCAGCGTCCGCGCGTGCCGGAACGCCGCGGCGCTCGGTTCCTCGACGGCGTGGGCGCCCTTGTCCTCGGTGTGGTCCCGGACGTGCGCGCCCGACTCCTCGTTCGCCACCGTGCCCGCCTCGGCGCTGACTCCCTCGTTCATCAGGCGTCACGCTAGTGGTCCAGCCCGGCCACGCGCGGCACCGGGCGGACAGCGGCTCGACGACCGTCAGGAGTCGGGGTCGTCGGCGGGCCGGGCCTCGATGACCGTGCCGCGGAACGAGCGGGTGCCGGCCGGGTCCGGACGCGCTCCCCAGGTCGGACCCGCGGCCCCGCCGGGGCCGCCGACGCCGGCGACGGTGACCGTCGGGCCCATCCGTGCGCTGCCGGCGCGCACCGCGCGGTCGGCGGCGCGGCGGGCGAGCGCCCGGCGCACCGGCGGGACCAGCAGGACGAGCGCGGCGAGGGTGGACAGCAGGCCGGGCACCACCAGCAGGACGCCCGCGAGCGCCACGTACATGCCGTCGGCGACCTCGGCCTCGGCGGGCCGCCCGGAGCGCGCCGCGCGGCCGAGCTCGACCAGCGAGCGCCGGCCCTCGTGACGCAGGGCCCAGAAGCCGACGACCGCGGACAGCACCAGGACCCCGAGCAGACCCCAGAACCCGATGGCCTGCCCGACCAGGACGAGGACGGTGATCTCGACGGCCAGACCGACCGCCAGGGCGACGAGTACGCGCACGGTGGACCTCCCAGGGCTCTCGTCCGGTCCAACGCCCGGCGCCCCCGGATCGTGCCCGATGCGCCCGGTTCTCAGCGGGCGCACAGGGTGGGGGGACCTAGCGGCGCAGCACCGAGATGACGTGCGCCACGTCGCGCCAGGGCTCGAGGCGCACGTAGTTCGTCTCGCCCCACTCGAACGTCTGCCCGCTGACCTCGTCGTACGCGCCGAACCGGTCATGGCGCTCGAGGCCCAGGGCCGACATGTCGAGGTGCAGGTTGCCCTCCTCGATGCCGAACGGGTTGAGCGTGACGACGCACAGCACCGTGTCCCCGGTGAGCGGGTCGGTCTTCGAGTAGGCGAGCAACGCCTCGTTGTCGGTGTCGTGGAAGCGCACCGTCCGCAGCTGGCGCAGCGCGGGGTGGTCGCGGCGCAGCTGGTTCAGGCGCGTGATCCACGGCTCGAGGCTGCGCCCTTCGGCCAGCGCGCCGGCGAAGTCGCGGGGGCGCAGCTGGTACTTCTCCGAGTCCAGGTACTCCTCGCTGCCCGGGCGCACGGGCTGGTGCTCGAAGAGCTCGAAGCCCGCGTAGACGCCCCAGCTCGGGCTCAGCGTGGCCGCGAGCGCCGCCCGGATGGCGAACATGCCCGGGCCGCCGACCTGCAGCGACTCGTGGAGGATGTCCGGGGTGTTGACGAAGCAGTTCGGTCGGCACTCGTCGAGCCGGTCGCGGTGCAGCTCGAAGAACTCGCGCAGCTCGTCGCGGCCCGTGCGCCACGTGAAGTACGTGTAGCTCTGGCTGAAGCCGGCCTTGGCCAGCCCGAACAGTCGCGCCGGGCGGGTGAACGCCTCGGCCAGGAAGATCACGCCCGGGTCCCGGCGGTGCACCTCGGCGATCAGCCAGTTCCAGAAGTTCGGCGGCTTCGTGTGCGGGTTGTCCACCCGGAACACGCGGACGCCGTGCTCCATCCAGTACAGGACGATCCGCAGGACCTCGGCGTAGATGCCCTCGGGGTCGGTGTCGAAGTTGACCGGGTAGATGTCCTGGTACTTCTTCGGCGGGTTCTCGGCGTAGGCGATCGTCCCGTCGGGGCGGATCGTGAACCACTCCGGGTGCTCGAGGGCCCAGGGGTGGTCCGGCGCGCACTGCAGCGCCAGGTCCAGGGCCACCTCGAGGCCCAGCTCGTGGGCGTGGGCGACGAATGCGTCGAAGTCCTCGATCGTGCCGAGGTTCGGGTCGATCGCGTCGTGACCGCCCGCCGCCGAGCCGATGGCCCACGGGGAGCCGACGTCCTCGGGCCCCGGGGTCAGGGTATTGTTCGGCCCCTTGCGGTTGACCGTGCCCACCGGGTGGATCGGCGGCAGGTAGGCGATGTCGAAGCCCATCGCGGCCGCGCGGTCCAGCTCGCGGGTGGCGGTGGCGAACGTGCCGTGCACCGGCCTGCCCTCGGCGTCCCAGCCGCCCGTGGAGCGGGGGAAGAACTCGTACCAGGCGCCGCTGAGCGCGAGCGAGCGCTCGACCTGGACGTGGTGGGTCTCGCCCTCGGTCACGAGCTCCCGCACCGGGTACTCGGTCATGGTGCGGTGCACGGGCACCGACAGCGCGAGCCCGACGCGCTGGGGCAGCTCGAGGTCGGTGTCGCGCAGCTCCGCGGCGGCCTTGGTGAGGGTGCGGGCGAGGTCGAGCACCGGGGGCATCGCGATGCCGCCCGTGCGCTCGCTCGCGGGGTCGTCCTCCGCGATGCGGGGGGTGTCGCGCAGGCGCTGCTCGATGCCGTCGGCCGCCCGCTCGAGCAGGCGGGCGCCGGACTCGAGGTCGTTGGAGAGCTCGGCGGCACCCTGGCCGGCCCGCGTCTTGACGTCGACGGCGTGGCGCCACGTCGCCCACGGGTCGCTCCACGCGTCGACGCGGAAGCTCCACAGGCCCTCGGTGTCGGGGACCACCTGGCCGGCGAACCGGTCGGTCAGCGGGCCCGTCGGCACCATGCGCGTGCTCCGCGGGGCCTCGTCGCCGCACGGGATCGTGGCGTCGGGGTCCTGCCCGTGGCTCTGCGCGCCGCAGCGCTGCCAGACCAGGGTCGCCGCGACGGCGTCGTGGCCCTCGCGCCAGACCGTCGCCTCGACCGGGACGACCTCGCCGACGACGGCCTTCGACGGGAACCGCCCGCCGGAGACCTCGGGCGTGACCTCGTCGATCCCGAGCCGGCCCTGCGGCAGGGCGTGCCGATCGATCGCGTCGGCGGGGATGCCGGCGCGGGGGGCCGGTGCCGGGGCGGTGGTGGCCTCCGTCGTCGCGGTGTCGGCGGGGGTGGTGGTCGTGTCGGGGCCGGCGGCGGGCGCGGCGGCCGTGGGCGAGACCGCGTCGGCGTCCGTCGCGGGGGCGCCTGCCGGCTCCTCGGCGGGGACGTCCGCGCCCTCGGGGTCGGTCACGGTCACGTCGCCGGGGGCGTCGCCGCCGCGGGGGTCGGTGTCGGCGGACGCCGCGGTGTCCACGGCCGGGACCTCGTCGCGCGGGTGGTCGGGGGCGAGGCCCGAGCCGCCCTGGTCGGCGGCGTGGTCGGCGGGGTCGTCGGCGGGGTGATCGGCGGGGTCGACCGGCAGCGGTCCGATGCCGAGGGGGTCGTCGTCGTCCGGGACGACGTGGCGACCGTGTCCCGAGGACACGGTCGTCGCCGGCGGGTCGACGGGGTCGGGCGTGCTCGAGGAGGGGGTCGGGTCGGCACCGTTTCCCGAGGACACGGTCGTCGCCGGCGGGTCGACCGGATCGGGCGTGGTCGGCGCGGGCGAGCCGGGGCCCGAGGTGTCCGGCCACGGACGCGTGCGGGGCGGAGTGGTGTTCTCCGGGGCGCTCGCCGGGGCACTCGCGGACTCCTGGGGGCGGTCGCCGGACCGCGAGGCAGCCCCGGCCGCGAGACCCGCGACGCCCAGGCCTGCGGCGCCCGCGGCGGCGGTGCCCCAGCCCGGGCCGGAGGCGGTCGCGTCGTCGGTCGGGCGGTCCGTCGGGGAGGCCGCCGGGGAGTCCTGCGGGACGTCCCCGGTGGTCACGGTCGCCGTCTCTGGCTCGTCGTTCGTGGGAGCCGCGGAGCCGACCGGCGCGTAGGGCGTCCGGGGCATGAACCAGGACGCGTCGTCGGCGGGGGGCTCGGGACGGTCCGTGCCGGGCCGGTCCGTACCGGGACGGTCCGGGGTAGGACGGTCCCCGACCGGAGGGGTCACACGTCCGGTCGTCTGGTCGTGATCGCGGTCCGACGACGAGGTCATGCCTGGTCCGCTACCCGCAACCGGCGGAATCGATGCGGACGGCCGGTCGGGGTGCGACGAGGGGCGCGTGGTGGGCCGGCCGGTGGCGACGCCCCAGGGCGGGGTCGCGGGCCGGCGCCACGGCGGCAGGGTCGGGGTGGGGGAGCCGCCGGTCTCCGTCCCGGCCGGCATGCCGGGCATGTCCCCGCCCACGGCGTGGAAGCCGTTGGCGGGCGTCACCGGGTCGTCCGACGCCGCGCGCGTGGGGCCGTACGTCCCGAACGGCGGGACGACGGGGCGCTCGGTGGGCCGCGCCGATCGCTCCACCGGCGACGGGAAGCCTCCCGACGGAGGCCCGGCGGGGCGGCCGGGAATCGGGAAGCCGCCGGACGGCGGGCCGGTGGTGCGCCCGGGCATCGGGAACGGGCCGGTGGTGGGCCCGTGCGGGCGGGCGTCGGGCGGCGGCGGAGGCCCGACCTCGACGTCCTCGGCCGACCCCCAGCCCCGGCGCCTGCGGCGCCAGGAGCCCGACGGCGGGCCGGTCTCGACCTCGCTGGTCTCGCTGCCGGACTCCGTCGCGAAACCGCCGAGGAAGGGCGGGCTGCTGGCGCCGTCGGACCCGACGGCGGCCTGCTCCCCGGTGACGTCGCGGGGCGCCTCCGACGAGGTTTCGGGCGGGGCCTCGTCCCGGCCCTGCGCCTCCGCGGAACGTCGTCCGAACCGCCACCATCTCCCCAACGCGCTCACGCCACGCAGCGTAGTCATGGGATCGATCCAGGGAAGGTGGGGCCGCACGGCGCGTCGCGGGTCGAGCCGTAGGCTCCGGCCACGTGAAGGCTCTGCGTCGCTTCTCTGTCCGTGCCCAGCTCCCGGCCGCTCTCGCGCCCCTCCAGGAGCTCGCGATGAACCTGCGCTGGACGTGGCACGGGCCCACGCAGGACCTGTTCGCGGGCGTCGACGAGGCGGTCTGGCGCTCGTGCGGCGGCGACCCCGTCCGGATGCTCGGCGAGGTCCGTCCCCAGCGCCTGGCCGAGCTGGCCGAGGACGCCGGGTTCGTCGGCCGCGTGCAGGAGCGCGCCGAGGACCTGCGCGCCTACCTCCGCGAGCCGCGCTGGTACCAGGGCCGCGCCTCCGAGGGCCTGCCGTCGGCGATCGGCTACTTCTCGATGGAGTTCGGGGTCAGCGAGGTCCTGCCGAACTACTCGGGCGGGCTCGGCATCCTCGCAGGCGACCACCTCAAGGCGGCGAGCGACCTCGGCGTGCCGCTGGTCGCGGTCGGCCTGCTCTACCGCTCGGGCTACTTCCGCCAGTCGCTCTCGCTCGACGGCTGGCAGCAGGAGCAGTACCCGGCGCTCGATCCCCAGGGCCTGCCGCTGCACCTGCTCGCGGACTCCTCGGGGGAACAGGTCCTGATCGGCGTCGCGATGCCCGGCGGCCGGACGCTGCGCGCGCGGGTGTGGGTGGCGTCGGTCGGCCGCGTGCCGCTGCTGCTGCTCGACGCCGACATCGAGGAGAACGACCCCGACCTGCGCCAGATCACCGACCGCCTCTACGGCGGCGACGCGGAGCACCGCATCCGCCAGGAGATCCTCGTCGGCATCGGCGGCGTGCGCGCGGTCCGCGCGTTCTGCGGGCTGACCGGGCACCCGGCCCCCGAGGTGTTCCACACCAACGAGGGCCACGCGGGCTTCCTGGGGCTCGAGCGCATCCGCGAGCTCGTCGCCGACGCCGGCCTCGACTTCGAGCAGGCGCTCGCGACCGTCCGCGCCGGCACTGTCTTCACCACCCACACCCCGGTGCCCGCGGGCATCGACCGCTTCCCGGTCGGCCTCGTGGAGCACTACTTCACCGCCGACATGCTGCCGGGCACCGAGCCGTCGCGGGTGCTCTCGCTGGGCCGTGAGCCGGCCGGCGACATGTTCAACATGGCGCACATGGGCCTGCGCCTCGCGCAGCGCTCGAACGGTGTCTCGCAGCTGCACGGCGAGGTCTCGCGCGGGATGTTCCAGTCCCTGTGGGGCGGGTTCGACGCCCCGGAGGTGCCGATCGGCTCGGTGACCAACGGCGTCCACGGCCCCACCTGGACCGCCCGCGAGATCGGCGGCCTCACCGCCGGGGCCGAGGCCTCGGGCAGCCCGGAGCTCTTCGGCGTCTCCGACTCCCTGCTCTGGGAGCTGCGCGGGACGCTGCGCCGGCGTCTCGTCGAGGAGGTCCGCCGGCGGGTGCGGGCGTCGTGGCTGCAGCGCGGCGCGTCCGAGCCGGAGCTGGCCTGGACCGAGCGCATCTTCGACCCGGACGTGCTCACCATCGGCTTCGCGCGCCGCGTCCCGACCTACAAGCGGCTGACGCTCATGCTGCGCGACCCCGAGCGGCTCAGGTCGATCCTGCTCGACCCCGAGCGCCCCGTGCAGCTCGTGATCGCGGGCAAGTCGCACCCGGCCGACGAGTCGGGCAAGGCCCTGATCCAGCAGATGGTCCACTTCGCCGACGACAACGGCGTGCGCCACCGGATCGCGTTCCTGCCCGACTACGACATGTCGATGGCGCGCTACCTGTACTGGGGCTGCGACGTCTGGCTGAACAACCCGCTGCGCCCGCTCGAGGCGTGCGGCACGTCGGGGATGAAGTCCGCGCTCAACGGCGGGCTCAACCTGTCGGTGCGCGACGGCTGGTGGGACGAGCTCTACGACGGCCGCAACGGCTGGGCGATCCCGACCGCCGACGGCGTCGACGACCCCGACCGCCGCGACGACATCGAGGCGAACGCCCTCTACGACCTGCTCTCGACGCAGGTCGCCCCGCTGTTCTACGACCGCGGCGCCGACGGCGTCCCCGACCGCTGGACAGCGCTCGTGCGCCACACGCTCGCGACGCTCTCGCCGAAGGTGCAGGCGACGCGGATGGTCACCGACTACGTCGAGCAGTGGTACGCGCCCGCCGCCCGGTCCGCCGCGCGCGTCGTGGCCGACGGGTGGGCCGGCGCCAAGGAGCTCGCGACCTACCGCGCGCGCCTCGACGCCGCCTGGTCGTCCGTGACCGTCGCCGAGGTCGACGCCTCGGGCGGCGCGGACACCCCGGTGCTCGGGGCGCCGATGACGGTGCGCGCGGAGGTCGTGCTCGGGGGCCTCGACCCCTCCGAGGTGCTCGTCCAGGCCGTCGTGGGCCGCGCCGACGACGCCGACGAGCTCTCGGAGTCGACCGTCCAGCCGATGACCTCGATCGGCCCGGGCCACGACGGCTCCCACCGCTTCGAGGCCGTCGTGGCCCTGCCCCACGCCGGCGTCCTGGGCTACACGGTGCGCGTGCTGCCCCGCCACGACCTCCTCGCCGCCCCCGCGGAGCTGGGTCGGGTCGTGCTGCCGGCGTAGCAGCAAGATCTCCGATCGTGGAGCGATCGTTCCGCTGAGCGGAGCGTTCGCTCCACGATCCCGGATCTTGCTCGGATCCGGCATGGATCCGGGGACCGCGCGGCTGCGTCGAACGGGACGTGAGCACCGACGCGCAACTCATCACGCTCCGCCGGCTGATCCGCCGCCAGTACGGGGTGGTGAGTCTCGACCAGGCGGGAGCTGCCGGCTACTCGCGCCAGGCGGTGGCCCGCAAGGTCGCGGCGAAGGCGTGGTTCCCGGCCGGCCCGCGGGTGTACCAGGTGGCCGAGCACGACGAGACCCCGCGGTCCCGCGCCGTCGCGGCCCTGTTGTCGCTGGGCCCCGACGCCACGCTCGTCGACACCTCCGCCGCGTGGTGGTGGGGGCTGCACGACACGGCGCCCGGCCGACCCCGTGCCGCGGTGCCGCCGGGCCGCCGTCCGCGCCCGCGTGACGACGTCGCCGTCTCCCGCCGCGTGATCGACCCGCTCGACCGCACCCGGGTCGGCGGCGTCGCCGTGACGACGAGGGCGCTCACGGTGCTCGACGCCGCGACGGTCCTCGGTCTCGAGGAGGGCGCGCGCGTGGCGGACCGCGCCCTGCAGAGGGGGTCGGTGAGCCTCGAGAGCCTGCGGGACACGCACACGAGGACGGCGGGACGCCGCGGAGCGGTGCTCGGTGCCGCACTCATCGCCCTCGCGGACGGTGGCGCGCGGTCGTGGGAGGAGCGGGCGCTGCACGGGGGGCTGGACCGGGCGGGGATCACCGGGTGGTCGGCGAACACCGAGATCATCCTGCCCGGCTACGGCCGCGCGCTCGGTGACGTGGTGTTCGAGGAGGAGAGGGTGATCGTCGAGGTCGACGGGTGGGCGTACCACCGTGACCTGCGCGCGTTCCTCGTCGACGGGCCCCGTCAGTCGGCGTTGGCCGCCGAGGGCTGGGTGGTCCTGCGCACCCACTGGTACGAGCTCCGCGAGGACGCGGCGACGTTCTTCACCCGTCTCCGCAGGACGTTGCGGGCAAGATCTTGATACGTGGAGCGAACGCTCCACTCAGCGGAACGCACGCTCCACGAACATAGATCTAGGACGGCACCGCGCGCAGCACCAGGGCCGTGTGGGCCGGGACGGCGAGGGGCTCGCCGGCGGGCAGGGGGTCGGTCGTCTCCGGGGCGCCGCCGGGCGTGCCGGCGTCGAGCACCGGGGTCCAGGCGGCGTCGCCGAAGGCGGCCGGCAGGAGGACGTCGACGGGGGCGTCGCCGGCGTGGAGCACGAGCAGCAGCGAGGGCGCCGCGTCGACGCGGACCACGAGCGTCCGGCCGTGGGCGTGGAAGTCGGGCTCGGTGAACTCGCGGCCGTCGGGGTGCAGCCAGGCGATGTCCGGGGCGGCGCCGTCGGGGTCGGTGTCCGCGCGGCCGTAGAAGAAGTCGGTGCGGCGCAGCGCCGGGGTGGCGCGCCGCAGGGACAGCGCGCGGGCGATGAAGTCGACGAGCTCCGGGGAGTCCCACGCGCGCCAGGACGTCTCGTCGTCGAGCGAGTAGACGTTGTTGTTGCCGTGCTGGGTGTGGCCGAGCTCGTCGCCACCCAGCAGCATCGGTGTGCCGGCCGAGAGCAGCAGGGTGGTGAGCAGGTTGCGCGCCTGCCGGGCCCGCAGCCCCAGGATCGCCGGGTCGGAGGTCGGCCCCTCGACGCCGTGGTTGGCGCTGCGGTTGTCGTCGGTGCCGTCGCGGCCCTGCTCGCCGTTGGCCTCGTTGTGCTTGTGCTCGTAGGACACGAGGTCGGCGAGGGTGAAGCCGTCGTGCGCGGTGACGAAGTTGACCGACGCGGCCGGGGTGCGGGCGGGCCAGTACAGGTCCGAGGAGCCTGCGATGCGGGTGACGACCGCCGAGAGCGGGCCGTGGCCGCGCCAGAAGTCGCGCACGTCGTCGCGGAACCGCCCGTTCCACTCCGCCCACCCGGGCCCGAAGCCGCCCACCTGGTAGCCCTCGCCGGTGGCGTCCCAGGGCTCGGCGATCAGCTTGACGGTCGAGAGCACCGGGTCCGAGGTGATGTCGGTGAGCAGCGGCGCGGCCGGGTCGAAGCCGCCGCCGCGGGGTCGTCCCAGGGTGGAGGCGAGGTCGAATCGGAAGCCGTCGACGCCCATCGTCGTCACCCAGTGGCGCAGGGAGTCGACGACCAGGCTCCGGACCAGCGGCGACGCGGCGTCGAGGGTGTTGCCGCAGCCGGTGAGGTCGACGTCGCGGCCCCGCGCGTCGAGGGCGTACCAGCCGGCGGCGTCCAGGCCGCGCCACGACAGCGACGGGCCGTCGGCGCCGCCCTCGCAGGTGTGGTTGAACACGACGTCGAGCACGACCTCGAGGCCCGCGGCGTGCAGGGTCGCCACCATCGCCCGGAACTCCTCGACCTCGCGGCCGGGCGTCGAGGCGTAGCGCGGCTGCGGGGCGAGGTAGGCGAGCGTCGAGTAGCCCCAGTGGTTGGTGCGCCCGCGGGAGAGCAGGCTCGGCTCGTCGGCGTGGGCGAACACCGGCAGCAGCTCGAGCGTCGTCACGCCGAGCCCGACGAGGTGGTCGATCACCGCGGGGTGGGCGAGCCCGGCGTAGGTGCCGCGGAGGTGCTCGGGGACGGCCGGGTGGCGCATCGTGAGGTCGCGGACGTGGGTCTCGTAGATCACCGTGTCCGGCCACGGCACCCCGGGACGCGCGCCCGTCATGGGCTCCAGCGGCGCGGTGACGATCCCGTGCGGCACCGAGCCCGCCGAGTCGTGGTCGTCGGGGCGGGCCGAGAACGGGTCGGTGCCCTCGAAGGCGCGCGCGGCCGCCAGCGAGGTGACCGAGCCCTCGACGCGTCGCGTCCAGGGGTCGACGAGGAGCTTCGCGGGGTTCGTGCGCACCCCTCGTCCCGGCTCCCACGGGCCGTGGACGCGCAGGCCGTACGGGTCGCCCGCGGCGACGCCGTCGGCGGTGCCGCGCCACCACCCGTCGCCCGAACGGCCCAGCTCGATCCGCCGTTCACCGCCAGGGCCGGGGAGGCAGAGCTCCACCGCCTCGACGCTGGGCCCGGCGGGCACGCACGCGCGCAGCATGTCGCCCTCCAGGTGGGTGCCGCGCTCGCCGACGTCGATCGGGGTGGTGGACATCGGAGGGGATCGTGCCCGATCGGGGGCGGGCCGTCGCCCGAAGCGGAGTGTGATCCGACAGGATGGTCGGCGACCGAGGTGGACACCGGCGCGAATCCACGGGGTGACCCAGCGAGTGACCGAGCACGTGCCCGATCCGGACACCGTGATCCACATGACCGGCGTGGGCGTACGGCGCAGCGGCAACGACCTGCTCGCCGACCTCGACTGGACCGTCGAGCTCGACGAGCGCTGGGTGGTGCTGGGACCGAACGGGGCCGGCAAGACGACGCTCCTGCGGCTCGCCGCGGCCGAGATGCACCCGACGACGGGCACCGTCGAGCTGCTCGGGGAGCGGCTCGGGCGTGTCGACGTCTTCGAGCTGCGGCCGCGGATCGGGCTGGCCAGCGCGAGCCTCGCCGGCCGCGTCCCCACCGACGAGACCGGCCAGGACGTCGTCCGCAGCGCCGGCTACGGCGTCCTGGGCAGCTGGCGTGAGCAGTACGACCCCGAGGACGACGCGCGCGCCGCGGGCCTGCTCCAGGCCATGGGCGCGGCGGCGCTGTCCGGACGGGCGTACGGGACGTTCTCGACCGGCGAGCGCCAGCGCGTGCTCCTGGCCCGCGCCCTGATGACCGACCCCGAGCTCCTGCTGCTCGACGAGCCCGCCGCGGGCCTCGACCTCGGCGGGCGCGAGGACCTGGTGGCGCGTCTCACGGCGCTGGCCGCGGACCCCGAGGGTCCGGCGACGGTGATGGTCACCCACCACGTCGAGGAGATCCCGCCCGGCTGCAGCCATGCGCTGCTCCTGCGCGAGGGCCGGGTGGTCGCCCAGGGCCTGCTCGACGACGTGATGACGTCGGAGAACCTGTCGGCGACGTTCGGGCAGCCGCTCGAGCTCGCGAGCCGCCGCGGTCGCTTCACCGCGATCCGGAGATAGGGTCGCGGCCGGTCCGGATCAGATCGTCGGCCCACAGATCGAGGAGGCTCACCGGTGACGGAGTTCGTGCGGCTCGAGGTCGAGGGCGGGGTGGGCACCATCCGCCTGGACCGGCCCCCGATGAACGCGGTGAACCGGCAGCTGAACCTGGAGCTGGCCGAGATCTCGGCCGAGGCCGCGGGACGCACCGACGTCCGCGCGGTCGTGGTCTACGGCGGCGAGAAGGTGCTGGCCGCCGGGGCGGACGTCAAGGAGATGGCCGCGCTCACCTACTCCGAGATGGCCGAGCGCGCCCACGAGCTGTCGAACGGGTTCGGCGCCGTCTCGACGATCCCCAAGCCGGTGGTCGCCGCGATCACCGGCTACGCCCTCGGCGGCGGCTTCGAGCTGGCGCTGTCGTGCGACCGCCGCATCGCCGGCGACAACGCCAAGGTCGGCCAGCCCGAGATCCTCCTCGGGATCATCCCCGGCGGCGGTGGGACGCAGCGCCTCGCGCGGCTCATCGGTCCCGCGAAGGCCAAGGACGTGATCTTCACCGGCCGGATGTACAAGGCCGAGGAGGCGCTGGCGCTCGGGATGGTCGACGAGGTCGTCGCCCCCGACGAGGTCTACAGCCGCGCCCACGCGTGGGCGACCCAGTTCGTCAACGGCCCGACGCGCGCGATCGCCGCCGCCAAGGCCGCCATCGACCGCGGGCTCGACACCGACCTGCGCACCGGCCTGAACCTCGAGAGCGAGATGTTCGCGGCGCTGTTCGGCACCGAGGACCAGACGATCGGCATGCGGTCGTTCGCCGAGAACGGGCCCGGCAAGGCCCAGTTCCTGGGCCGATGAGCGTGTCCCACCCGTCGCAGGCCGAGGTCGACGCGGCCCGCGACGATCCCAAGCTCGCGAACGTCCTGTACCACGACTGGGAGTCGGTCTCGTACGACGAGAAGTGGTCGATCTCGTTCGACGAGCGCTGCACGACGTTCGCGGTGGACCGCTTCCGGGCGGTGAGCCCCGGAGCAGAGACCTACGACCACGCCCTCGAGGTGGGCTGCGGCACCGGGTTCTTCCTGCTCAACCTGATGCAGGGCGGGATCGCGCGCCGGGGGACGGTCACCGACCTCTCGCCGGGGATGGTCGAGGTGGCGACGCGCAACGCGGCGAACCTGGGCCTCGACGTCGAGGGCCGGGTGGCCGACGCCGAGACGATCCCGGTGCCCGACGCGTCCGTCGACCTCGTCGTCGGGCACGCAGTGCTGCACCACATCCCCGACCTCGACACGGCGTTCCGCGAGATCCTGCGGGTGCTCAGGCCGGGCGGGCGGTTCGTCTTCGCGGGCGAGCCGACGCGGCTCGGCGACCTCTACGCCCGCAAGCTCGGCCAGGCGACGTGGTGGGCGACGACCCGGTTCGCGCCGTCGTCCTGGCTCAAGCCGCAGGCCGAGCTCGACGAGTCGTCGCGGGCGGCGGCGCTCGAGTCGGTGGTCGACCAGCACGTCTTCGACCCCGACCGCCTCGAGCGCTACGCCCACGCCGCGGGCGCGGTCGACGTCCGGGTGGTCACCGAGGAGCTCTCGGCGGCGGTCTTCGGCTGGCCGGTGCGCACGTTCGAGGCCGCGGTGCCGCCCGGGAAGCTGGGCATGGGGTGGGCGATGTTCGCCTACCGCACCTGGCAGCGGCTCTCGTGGGTCGACGAGCACGTGCTGTCGAAGGTCGTGCCCCGCTCGCTGTTCTACAACGCGCTGGTCACCGGGGTGCGGCCGCCCGATCCCGTCCGGGTGTAGTGGCCTACGCCTTCACCCCCGACGACGTCGCGTACCTGGCGTCGTCGGCGGGGCGTGAGGCCGTTCTCCGGGCGTCGGAGCTGGTCGGCGACGACCGGCTGCGGGCGGTGACGGTGCTGCGCGAGCGTCTCGGCGACCGGGCCGCGCCCGTGCTCGAGACCGCGCTGCTGCAGGCGCGGGTCCGGAGGCGCGTCCCCGACGGCTGGCTGCTCACAGCGGACGCCGCCGAGCAGGCCACCGCCGCGCCGGTCGCCGCCCACCGGGCGTCCCGGCTCGCGGGCCGCGACGTGCACGACGTGACCTGCTCGGTGGGCGCGGAGCTGGACGCCCTGCGGCACACGGCCTCGCGGCTGGTGGGCTCCGACCTCGACCCGGTGCGCCTGGCGATGGCGCGCGTCAACGTGCCCGGCGTGCCCCTGGTGCGCGCCGACGCCCTCGCGCCGGTAACCCGGGGCACGGTGCTCGTCGCCGACCCGGCGCGCCGCACGGCCTCCGGCCGCCGGACGTGGCGCCCGGCCGACTTCGTCCCGCCGCTGGATGGGCTAGCCGAGGCGGCCGGGATGTGTCAGCGGCGTGGCGCCGCTGACGTTGAACGTCCGTATCGCCACGCACACGAACTGGTGGTGTCGACGGCCCCGGGCCTCGATCCGGCGCTCGTTCCCTGGGCGACCGAGGTCGAGCTCGTCAGCCTCGACGGCCGGGTCCGCGAGGCGGCGCTGTGGTCCGCGGGGCTCGCGACGACCCGCCGGCGGGCGACCGTCCTCTCGACGCGCGGCCCGGACTGGGAGGTCACCGACGCCGAGGACGACGACTGCCCGGTGGGCCCGGCGGGCGAGTGGATCGTCGACCCCGACGGCGCCGTTGTGCGCGCCGGGCTGGTGCGCCAGTACGGCGCGCGGCACGGGCTGTGGCGGGTCGACGAGCACCTCGCCTACCTCACCGGCGACGCCCCGCCGCCGGGCATCCGGGCGTTCCGGGTGCTCGAGCACGGACGCTACAGCGAGAAGACGCTGCGCACGACCCTGCGCCGGCGCGGCGTGGGGCGCGTCGAGATCCTCGTCCGCGGCCTCGACATCGACCCGAACGCCCTGCGGCCCCGCCTCAAACTGGCGGGCTCGCAGGAGGCGACCGTCGTCCTCGCCCGTCTCGAGACCGGGCCGGAGGCGTACGTGTGCGAGGCGGTGAGCGACCGGGTATCCGCGACCTCCGACCCACGATGAGGAGGCACCAGCCCATGGACGCCGAGAAGGCCCGCCGCGTACTGAGTGAGGAGCGCGACCGGCTGCGTGAGATGGGCTCGTGGTCCCGCGAGCACGCACCCACCGTGGCCGTGCAGCAGGAGGGATCGCTGGGGCAGCACCCGGGCGACTACGGCTCCGAGGTCGAGGAGTCGATGGAGCGCCAGGGTCTCGCCGACGAGAGCAGCCGCCAGATCGCCGACATCGACGCCGCCCTCGCCCGTCTCGACGAGGGCACCTGGGGTCGTTGCCGTGTGTGCGGCGCGGACATCGACGACGAGCGTCTCGAGGCGCGCCCGCAGGCCGACACGTGCCGGGAGCACGCCGAGGCCGCGTGACGCCGTGCCCGCGGCCCGGTCCTCGCGAGGACCGGGCCGTGGGTGCGCTCAGGGTTCAGAGGTCAGGGCTCAGGGCTCAGGGGCTCAGAGCGAGGTGTCGGGGACACCGCTCGCGGGATCGACCTCGTCGTCGCGCAGACGCACCTCCGGGCCCTCGAGACGCTCGCCGGGGTTGGCGCCCAGCGTCCGGTCGGCGTCCTCGGGGTCGACGATCTCGTCCTCCTCGAGGTCGTGCATCGCGGCCTCCTCGGCGGACGCGGCACCGCCCGAGATGCCGGCGTCGACGGCGGCGAGGGACCGGCCCGGTACCTGGTCGGGGTCGGGCTCCGCGGCGGTGAGTCGTCCGGATCGACCCTGTCCGGCTTCCGAGCCGATCTCGCCCTCGGAGAGCTCCGGCCCGGGCGCGGTGGCCGCGCCGCCGGTGTCGTCGGGGATCTCGCGCGCGAGACGCTCGTCCACGGTCTCGCGCTCGCGCTGTCCCGCGGGGGTGGTGTCGGGGTCGTCGAGGCCGAAGGGGCGGTTCGGGGAGACGTAGCCGGCGTCGAGGCCGTCGGTGCCGGGCTCGCCGTCCAGGGACTCGCCCGACTCCAGCTGGATGCTCGCGCCCAGGTCGGGCGACTCGGGGACGTCGTCACGGTGCTCGGGCTCGGTCATGGGTGTGGCTACCCGACCGGTCGCCCGGCCATGTCGTCACCGGTCAGGCGCCGGAACAGGGCGTCGCGGACCCCGTCGACGTCGGTGCCCCGGGGCAGCGCGACGTCGACGGTCCGGCCGCCGGGAGCCCGGCCCCGGCGGTCGGCGTGCACCGTTCCGCGTCCGGGCCCGAGCGACGTGTCGACCTCGACCTCCAGCGGCACCGTCGCCAGCGTCCCGGGGACGATCGCCTCGAGCAGGGCGACCGCGTCGTGGATCGGGACGCGGTCCACGCCGAGTGCCTCACCGTGCGCGTAGACGTCACGGGTCGCGGCCAGGGCCTCGCCGACCGGCCCGGACGCGGCGAGCGCGTCGAGCCAGGCGCGGTCGACGGTCACCTCGTGGGTGAGGTCCAGGGGCACCAGCGTCGTCGGCACCCGTTCCTCGACGAGGACGCGACGCGCGGCTTCGGGGTCGGACCAGACGTTGAACTCCGCGGCGGCGCTGACGTTCCCGCCGGCCCCCACCGAGCCGCCCATGACGACGAGCCGGCCGATCCGTTCGGCGAGGTCGGGGCGGGTCGCGAGCAGGAGGGCGACGTCGGTCAGCGGGCCGATCGCGGCGAGGACGACGGGCTCGGCGCTGGTCTCCAGCACGCCGGTGATCACGTCCAGAGCCCGTCCGGCCGGCTCGGGACCGAGCGGCCCGAAGCGCTCGGCGATCCCGCCCAGCCCGTCGTCGCCGTGGACATCGGCGGCGCGCTGCGTCGTGGGGTGGATCAGCGGCCGGTCGGCGCCCACCCCGAGCGGCACATCCCCGCGCCCGAGCATCCCGAGCAGGCGGCGCGCGTTGGCCGTCGTGGTCGGCAGGTCGACGTTGCCGAAGACGGCGGTGACGGCGCGCAGGTCGACCTCGGGGGCGTGCGCGGCGAGCGCGAGCGCGTAGGCGTCGTCGACGCCGGGGTCGGTGTCGACGATCAGCGGGGCCACGGGACGTCGATCTCCTCGTAGGTCGGCAGCGACGGCTGGGCCCCGGGACGCGTCGCGGTCAGCGCGCCCGCCCGGCACGCCCGCGTCAGGGCGGTCTCGTCGTCGACGCCGGTGGCCAGCGCGATCGCGAGCGCGGCGGTGAACGCGTCGCCGGCGGCGGTGCCGTCGACGGCGTCGACCGGCGGCGAGGCGACGTGGGCGACGACCCGCCCGCGGCGGCGCAGCTCGGCCCCCGCGGCGCCGTGGGTGATCGCGACGGCGACGACGTCCTCGAGGTCGGCGTGCGCGGCGAGGGCACCGTACTCGCCGGCGTTGACGCAGAGCAGGTCGAGCCCGGCGAGGACGTCGCCGGCGACCGCCCGGGCCGGCGCGGCGTTGAGGACCGTGAACCCGGACGCCGCCATCGCCGTCGCGACGGGCTCGTCGGGCACCTCGAGCACGGTGAGCACGACGTCGGCGTCGAGGGCGGCGGGGTCGACGGTCAGGGTCGCGTTGGCGCCGGGGTCGACGACGATCGTGGTCTCGCCGTCGTCGTCGACCTGGATCATCGCGGTGCCGGTGGGCGCGTCCCGGACTCGGCGGACGGACCCGAGGTCGACCCCACCGGTCCGCAGCAGCGCCAGGGCCTCACCGGCGAGAGGGTCGGTGCCGACGGCGGCGAACAGCCGCACGCGGGCGCCGAGCCGGGCGGCGGCGAGGGCCTGGTTGGCGCCCTTCCCGCCGGGGACGCGGGTGACGCTGCGCGCGGTGAGGGTCTCCCCGGGCGCCGGCAGCTGCTCGACGCGGGCGACGAGGTCGAGGTTGACGCTGCCGACCACGGCGACGGTCGGGCCGGATCGGGGGGACGCCACGGCGCGATCGTAGGGTCACACCGTGAGGTCGGACCCGCGCCAGCCGCGACTGCTCACCTGGGCGTCCCTGCGGTGGATCGTGCGCCACCGCGCGTGGTCGCCGTTCTACCTGGTGCGGTACTGGCGGATGATCAAGGTTCGGGTGCGCCAGCCGCACATCGTGATGCACGGGCTGGTGTTCCTGGGCAAGGGCGTGCGGCTCGAGGCCCGCGCGGGGTTCGGGCGGCTGGAGATCGGCCGCTTCGTGCACATCGGCGACAACACCCGCGTGCGCTGCCACGAGGGCTCGCTGCGCATCGGGGACAAGTCGGTGTTCGGCAACGAGAACACGATCAACTGCTACCTCGACATCGAGTTCGGCGAGGCCACGCTGCTCTCCGACTGGATCTACGTCTGCGACTTCGACCACCGCTACGCCGACGTGCACCTGCCGATCAAGGACCAGGGCATCGTCAAGTCGCCGGTGCGCATCGGGCCGGAGACGTGGATCGGGACCAAGGTGACGGTGCTGCGCGGCGCGCGGGTCGGGCGCGGCTGTGTGCTCGGCGCGCACGCCGTGGTGCGCGGCGACGTGCCCGACCACTCCGTCGCCGTCGGCGCCCCGGCCCGCGTGGTCCGCGACCGGATGGCCGACTACGAGGCGGCGGCCGCCGACCGCGCCGCGCTGGCCGACATCGCGCGCAAGACGGCCCTGGCCGCGGGGCAGGCGGTGGCCTCCCCGGACGGCGCGCCGGGCACGTCGGCGGGCGAGCCGGCCGTACGTGAGTGATGTTCACGGCTATAGCCGTGAACATCACTCACGGGGTGCCGAAGACGTTGCCCGTCGGGATCTTGGGGCGGCCGAGGGCGCGCGGGGGACCGGGTCTCGTCGTGGCATGGATGGCGGCCGTCTCGGCGGCGATGGAGGGCCAGGCGAAGTCGGTGTCGAGGCGCCGGAGGGCGGCGTCGGCGCGCACGCGGGCGGCCACGGGGTCGTCGAGGCAGCGGATCACCGCGGCCGCCAGTCCCGGCACGTCGCCGGGAGCGAAGGACAGGCCGGTGACGCCGTCGACGACCACCTCGCCCAGCCCACCCGCGCGGGACGCGACCAGCGGCGCGCCGGCCGCGGCGGCCTCCAGCGCGGTGATGCCGAACGGCTCGTAGCGGCTGGGCAGCACGGCCGCGTCGGCGCCGGCGAGCAGGTCGCGCAGCGTGGCGTCGTCGACGTGGCCGAGCAGGCGCACCGCCCGTCGCACCCGCGCGACCCGGGCCCGTTCGGCGAGCCAGTCGGAGCACGAGCCGGTGCCCGCGACGAGCAGCTGCGTTCCGGGGTGGGCGCGGCGGATCGCCGGGAGGGCGGCGACGAGGTCGTGCACGCCCTTCTCCCACTCCAGGCGCCCGACGTAGACGAGACGCGGCGGGCCATCGCGATCCGGCGCAGCACGGCCCGCCCACCCCGAGGGGTCGATGCCGTTGTGCACGACGGCGACGTCGTCGGGGTCGAGGTCGAAGAGTCCCGAGACCTCGGCGCGCATGGCCTGCGAGCATGTGACGACGGTGTCGGCGCGGCGGGCGAGCCACCACTCCACGGAGTGCACCTGCTGGTTGAGCGGCTGCGAGAGCCAGCCGCCGTGCCGGCCGGCCTCGGTGGCGTGGATCGTCGCGACCAGCGGCGCGCCGGTGAGGTCCGCGAGCGCGATCGCCGCGTGGGCGACCAGCCAATCGTGGGCGTGGACGACGTCGGGCGTCCAGTCCCGCAGCAGGCCGGCCGTCGCGCGCAGCATCGCGTGGCCCAGCCCGAGGGTCCAGGCGACGAGGTCGCGGACGAACTCCAGGTGCGGCGGGTCCTCGGCCACGCGCAGGACGCGCACGCCGTCGACGCGCTCGACCGCCGTCGGGTGCGTCTCGGCGTCGGTGCCGGCGGGGTGGCGGGAGACGACGACCACGTCGTGCCCCGCGTCGCCCAGGGCCGTCGCCAGCGCGTGGACGTGGCGCCCGAGACCGCCGACCACCACCGGCGGGAACTCCCAGGAGAGCATCAGCACCCGCACGCCTGAGCTCCTCCCAGCGATTCGAGTGCGTGGCGCTACGGACACTCAGTGTCTGCGGCGCCACGCCGCTGACGTTCAGGCGAGCGACCCTACTCCGGAGTAGGTAGGGACAGCGCGGCGGTCGTCCGCGGGCCGCCGGCGCAGGGCCCGGGCATCGAGGCGCCCGAAGACGTCGTCCTGGGCGGCGAACCCGGCGGCCCGGGACGCCGCGAGGTCGTGCCGGCCGGCGGGCAGCAGGTCGGTCAGCTCGCGGACGCGGTCGCGGTGCTGCGCCGCGCGACGACGGGCGTAGTGCGCCGCGGAGTCCTTGGTGACCATGAACGCCCAGTCGCTCGAGAGCGCCAGTGCGGCCTGGGTCGCGAGGGTGTCGAGGGTGGCGTCGCGGCCCGCGGACGGTGGGGCGCCGTCGACGGCGGCGAGCAACCGGCGCGCCACGTCCTCGTTGTCGGCCACGAGATCGCGCACCGCGAGCCCGTCCCACACCCGCCAGTCCTTGCCCGACCCCCAGGACGACGCGGGCAGCGCCACCGGCTCCTCGACGTGGCCGGCCTCGACCGCGCCGCGCAGGGTCGTCACCCGGACCCCGGCCGCCGGGAGCGCCGCGAGTACCGCCTCGAGCCACGCGGGGCCCTCGTGCCACCAGTGCCCGAACAGCTCGGTGTCGAACGCGCTGACGACGAGCCCCGGCCGCCCCCGCTGCGCCCGCAACGCCTCGAGCCGCGTCCGGACCACGCCCACGAAGTCCTGCGCGTCGCGCGCCACGGCCGCGGCGGCGCGCGCGGGGTCGTACGGCTTCTTGTCCCCGGTCGCGACCCGCCGGCCGGTGACCCGCGCGGGCTTGAGGCCGGTGTCGTGGTCGTAGGTGTGGAAGTCGCGGTAGTCCGGGCCGCCCGGGTAGCCCGCGCGCGGCGACCACACCCGGTAGGTGACCTCCAGGTCGCGCGCGAAGGCCACCACGGCGGTGCCGTCGACGGGGTGCGCGGCCGCGGTGTCGCCGCGCAGCGCCGGGCCGTCGACGAGGAAGCGCTCGACGCCCGCCGCCGCGTAGTCGTGCTCGAGCCCGGGGGTGTAGCCGCACTCGGGCGCCCAGATCCCCGCCGGCCGCCGGCCCAGGCGCAGGGCGGCGTCGCGCAGGCCCGCGTCGAGCAGGAACCGACGCACGCGCCCGGGCAGCAGCGGCGCGAACGGGTGCGTGGCGGGCCCGCCGAGCAGCTCGACGACCCCGGCGTCGGCGAGACGCCCCAGCACGGGCGAGGCGCCGTGGCGCCAGTCGCGCTCGAAGACCTCGAGCGCATGGGCGGCGGCGCGGTGCTCGCGGGTCGACAGCGCGGGATCGCGCGCCTCGTGCGCGCGCAGCTGCCAGTCCGCGAGCCACGTGTGCATCGACCGCAGGGCCGCGGGGTGGTCGAGCTGGGCGGCCAGTACCGGCGTCACGCCGAGGGTCAGCACGTCACGCTGCCCGCGGGCGGCCAGGCGTTCGAGGGTCTCGACGACGGGCAGGTACGCGTGCGCCCACGCCTGGTAGAGCCAATCCTCGCCCACCGGCCAGGCGCCATGGCGCAGCAGCCAGGGCAGGTGGGAGTGCAGGACCAGGCAGAACGTGCCGACCGGTTCCCTCGACACGCGCGTCCCTCCCGTCGTCCGACCCGCCCGTCCGACCCGCCCCTTCGAGCCCGGCGGCAGAGTTTCCCATCGTCCCCGGACGGCGGAGCGGCGGCGGGGCCATCACGGGAGCGGGCGCGCCTCGTTGGACCGTGAGCGTCACCCCGAACCCGGAAGGGACCCCATGCGGAGCACGTCTCGGATCGTCGCCGGAGCACTCGCCACCGTCTCGGCGGGTGGTGCCCTCCTCGGGCTCGCCGGCACGGCCGTCGCCTCGCCCGTCCCGGGCGTCCCGGTGACCACCGCCGAGCAGTGCACGGGCGGCGGCGGGGAGCTCACCGGGGGCGGCCTGACTTGCACCGGCGGTGGCGACACGGGCGATGTGGTGGTCGGCGAGGCCGCGGCGGGCGCGATGCGTCAGGCGCTGCCCGAGGAGGTCGCCGACCCGGCCCTCACGGCCGTCGGACGGCGCTGACCAGTAGATCCAGCGAGGCGTCGACGTCGTCGGCGCGCAGCTCGAAGTCCCCGGCCGACACCGAGGCCACGTCGGCGGCGAGCTCGTCGGGCCACGGTTCCCCGGACAGCGCGAGCGCGATCTGGGCGTCGATGAGCGAGCCGCCGTGGCGCGCGTCGAGCGCGCGCAGTGCCGGGCCGTGGTGCAGGCCGGTCAGCGACTCCACGGCCAGGCCGGCGTCGGCGACGAGCCCGGCGAGCTCGGGCCCGGTCAGCTCGCGGGTGTGGAACGGGTTGAGCGGGCGGTCCTCGGGCCCGGCGCCGGGCGAGAAGGTCAGCCGGTTCGGGGTCGCGCAGAACAGCCGCCCACCGGGGCGCAGCACGCGCGCGCACTCGGCGAGGAAGCCCGGCTGGTCCCACAGGTGCTCGATCACCTGCAGCGTCACCAGCGCGTCGACCGTCCCGTCGGCCACCGGCAGGGCCTGCAGGTCGGCCCGCATCACGCCCACGGCCGGGTAGCGGGCGGCGACGTGGGCGGCGACGGCCGCGTCCAGTTCGACACCGACCACCCGGCGGGCCGACGAGGCCAGCAGCGCCGCCCCGTACCCCTCGCCGACCCCGGCGTCGAGCACGACCGCCCCCGCGCACGCGGGCGCCAGCGCCAGGTAGACGGCCTCGTGGCGCCGGAACCAGTAGTTCTCGACGTCCAGCCCGGGCACCGTGCGTTCGCCGGTGAGGGGAAGCGCAGCACGATCGCTCATCGCGTCACAGTCTCCGACCCGGCGTCCCGGGCGGCGCCGACTGGGTACCTCCCCGCGACGTCCCCGACGAGGAAGGTGGAACCCATGGCTGCCGAGGCGCCGCCGCTCACCCAGCAACTGGTCCGGTGGGGGTGGGGTGTCGGCCTGGTGCTGACCGGGACCGGTCACCTCACGGTCGTCCGCGAGGAGTTCCGGTCGCAGGTCCCGCCCTGGGTACCGATCGACGCCGACGACGTCGTGCTGCTCAGCGGGGCGGCGGAGATCGCGCTCGGTCTCGGGCTCCTGGCCCTCCCCAAGGAGCGCCGCCGGATGGCGGCGCTGACGGCCGCGTTCCTGGTGGCCGTGTTCCCCGGCAACATCGCGCAGTACCGCAACCGCGTCGACGGTCTCGGGCTCGACACCGACGGCAAGCGTCTCGGGCGCCTGTTCCTCCAGCCCGTGCTGTGCGCGACCGCGCTGCACGCCGGCGGCCTGCTCCCCGGTGCGCGGCGCCGCTGAGCCCAGCAGGCCTGGGCGACAGGGTGAGCACCCACCGGCGAGAGCCACAGAAGGTGACCGAAGGTCACTGCCGACATCGGTGCGTCACTCCGGCGAGGTCCCCTCGTTGAGTGGTGGTCGTCACCGCACGGGCCGGATCGGGCTCGCTCGGGAGCGACGGGGGGACGTCGCCGGGAGAAGGCGGTCGGGGCGTCCCGCTCCCCAGATCCAGCCTCCCGAGGAGTCCTGATGTTGAAGAAGATGGGTGTCGTCACCGTCGGTGTCGCGGCCGGTCTCATGGTGGCCGCCCCGTTCGCGTCGGCCACCGAGTGCCACGACGACTCCGAGCACCACTCGAGCCACGAGAGCAGCAGCGACGGCGACTGCAACGTCACCGGCGGCAGCGCCACCGCCAACGGCGGCATCGACGGCGACTCGGCGCTGGGCAACGTCCTCACGCAGGCGCCCGTCGGCGGCGCCAACCTCGGCAACGTCGTCTGCAACCGGATCCTCAACGACAACCTCAGCGGCAACAACATCGCCATCAGCGTGCTCTGACGAGCGCACCCGAGGTCCACGACCGGGCCCGGCCCCACCGATCGGGGGGCCGGGCCCGTCGCGTTCCGCGTTCTGCTGATCCGGAGCCGGCCCGCGTCTACAACACCCCGTGAGCGTGCGACTACGCGATGTGGGAGGACTGACACCGTCGTCGCCGCATTCGCCCAGTTAGGTTAGGGTTCCCTAACGGTCTGGTGTCGACGCCGGGGAGAACGATGAATCGCGAACCGGGATCGCCCGTGGATGTCGTGGACATCCTCGGGGTGGGGTTCGGGCCCTCGAACCTCGCGCTGGCCCTGGCGGTGCAGGAGCACAACGAACGCGCGTCCGATTCCTCGCGGATCCGTGCGTCGTTCGTCGAGCAGCAGGCCGCGTTCGGCTGGCACCGCGGGATGCTCCTCGACGGGGCCACCATGCAGGTGTCGTTCCTCAAGGACCTCGTGACGATGCGGGACCCGACGAGCCCGCGGTCGTACCTCAACTATCTGCAGGGCCAGGGCCGGCTGGCCGACTTCATCAACAACAAGTCGCTGTTCCCCTCGCGGGTCGAGTTCCACGACTACCTCGAGTGGTGCGCCGCCGACGTCCGCCACCTCGTCTCCTACGGGACGCGGGCGGTCGCGGTGCACCCCGTGACCGGGCCCGACGGCGAGATCGACCAGATCGACGTCGTCCTGCGCGACGCCCAGGGTGACGTCGACGGCTCCCGGGTCGTGCGGACCCGCAACCTCGTGCTCGCCACCGGCCTGGTGCCGTGGCTGCCCGAAGGCGTCCAGCGCGGCGCCCGGATCTGGCACAACAGCGAGCTGCTCTCCCGCCTCGGCGAGCTCCCGCCCGTCGGTCCGCGCCGCCGCCGCTACGTCGTCATCGGCGCCGGGCAGAGCGCGGCGGAGACGACGGCGCACCTGCACGACCGCGAGGACGCGGCCGAGGTGCACTCCGTCTTCTCCCGCTACGGCTACAGCCCGGCCGACGACACGTCGTTCGCCAACCGCATCTTCGATCCGGAGGCGGTGGACCACTTCTTCGCGGCCTCCGGCGAGGTCAAGCAGATGCTGCTCGACTACCACGCCAACACCAACTACTCGGTGGTCGACCCGGAGCTGATCGCCGAGCTCTACCGACGCGCCTACCAGGAGCAGGTCCGCGGGCCGCGGCGCCTGCACGTGCACGGGGCGTCACGGGTGTCGAGCGTGCGCTCCCCGGATCCCGACGTCGACGGCGACGGGCCCGGGGCGGGTGCCGTCGGCCCCGACATCGAGGTCGACGTCGAGGTCCTGACCACCGGCCACCACCACACGATCACCGCCGACGTCGTCGTCTACGCCACCGGCTACCGTCCGATCGACCCGAGCGGGCTGCTCGGCGACGTCGGGGCCTGGTGCCGGCGTGCCGACGACGGCGAGCTGCTGGTCGACCGCGACTACCGGCTGCACACCGTCGAGCCGCTCACGGCCGGCGTCTACCTGCAGGGGCCCACCGAGCACACCCACGGCATCAGCTCCACGCTGCTCTCGACCACGGCCGTGCGGGCGGGCGAGATCCTCGACTCGGTGCTCGGCCACCGGCGTCCGGAGCCCGACCTGCCGGTCGCCCACGCGAGCGGCGAGCCCGCCACCGTGGGCCAGCGGTGGGGCGACCCGGGGGTGGTGACGTCGTGACGGCCCTGGTGACGGGAGCCGCCGGCGGCATCGGGTTCGCGGTCTGCCGGCGCCTCGCCGCCGCGGGCGCGCCGGTCGCCCTGCTCGATCGCGACGCCGAGGCCGTCGAGGCGGCCGCCGCGACGGTGCGCGAGCACGGCGGCACCGCGGTCGCGGTGCCCGCCGACGTCACCGACGCCGCCGCCGTCGAGAAGGCGGTGGACGCCGCCGAGGAGGCGCTGGGGCCGCTGGACACGCTCGTCAACGTCGCCGGCGTCCTGCACGTCGGCCGGGTCACCGAGCTCGACGACGCCGACTGGCGGCACTGCCTCGA
The DNA here is from genome assembly GCF_036044095.1 of Actinomycetospora sp. NBC_00405. Lineage (NCBI taxonomy): Bacteria > Bacillati > Actinomycetota > Actinomycetes > Pseudonocardiales > Pseudonocardiaceae > Actinomycetospora > Actinomycetospora sp. NBC_00405. The sequence goes on along the minus strand of NZ_CP107938.1, from coordinate 2,321,152 downwards.
CGTCAACGCCACCGGCGTCATGCACGCCTGCCGCGCCGTCGGCGCCCGGCTCGCCGACCGCGGACGCGGCTCCGTCGTCACCGTCGCGTCCAACGCCGCCGGCGTCCCGCGGACGGGGATGGCCGCGTACGCCGCGTCGAAGGCGGCCGCGGTGGCGCTCACGCGCGTCCTGGGCCTCGAGCTCGCCGGGCAGGGCGTGCGCGCCAACGTCGTGTGCCCGGGGTCGACCGACACCGAGATGCTCGAGGCGATGGGTGACCTGCCCGCCGACCACGCCGCCCTCGTCCGCGGTTCGGCCGAGACGTTCAAGCTCGGCATCCCCCTCGGGCGGATCGCCGACCCGCAGGACGTGGCCGAGGTCGTCGCGTTCCTCGCCTCCGACGCCGCCCGTCACGTCACCCTCCAGACCGTCTACGTCGACGGCGGGGCCTCCCTCGGGCCCTGAGCCGACCTCTCCGCCACCTCCACCGCTGCCGTCCCCGCACGCCCGACCACAGCCCTCGGCCCGCATCGTGAGAGGACCCCGATGACCAGCACCCCGACCAGCGCCGGTCCGGAGCTCGAGCCCGTGGGGGAGGACGTGTCGGTCGACGTCCCGCCCGGCCCCGGGTCCGGTCCGGGGGCCTTCCTCTTCTCCACCCGCGAGGTGACGCTGCGGACCACCGGGGTGCGGACCCGCGTGCCGGACGCCTCGCCGGGCTCGGTGGGCGCGATGGCCGCGGCGACGCTCGCGGCCGAGCGCGCGGCCGGCAACCCCGACCCGCTGGTGGTGGGGGCGGTCGGGTTCGCGCCCGGCGAGGCCCGCCTCGTGGTCCCGGGGCACGTCCACCGCACGCCGACCATCGCGCGCGAGGAGGGCGACGCCCCGCCCGCGCCGCCGCTGAACGCGCCGCCCTCGGCGCCCGCGTCGGTGGGCACCCGGTGGGACTTCCGCGCCGAGCCGCCGCCGCCGCGCTACGCGGCCGCCGTGCGCCGCGCGCTGGAGATGATCGCCGAGGGCGACCTGGAGAAGGTGGTCCTCGCCCGCGCGGCGACGCTCACCGCGCCCGCGCCACTCGACCTCGCCGTGATCCTCGAGCGCCTCGCCGCCCGCAACCCCACGGGGTACGTGTTCGCCGCCGACGTCACCGACCCAGCCGATGACGCAGCGGATGATCCCGTCGCCCGGACCCTCGTCGGCAACAGCCCGGAGCTGCTCGCGGCCCGGCGCGGCGACCTCGTCGTGTCGCACCCGCTCGCCGGCACGGCCCCCCGCAGCCCCGACCCCGACGAGGACGCGGGCCGCGGCGAGGAGCTCGCGTCGTCGGCCAAGGACCTGCGCGAGCACGCGCTCGTCGTCGACCGGGTCGCCGAGCGCCTCGCGCCCTTCTGCACGTCGCTGGAGGTCCCCGCCGCGCCGAGCGTCACCCGGACCGCCTCCCTGTGGCACCTCGGCACCCGCATCGAGGGGACGCTGCGCGACCCCGCGCTGACCTCGCTGCAGCTCGCCGAGGCGCTGCACCCCACGCCCGCGGTGTGCGGGGAGCCGACCGACGCCGCCCGCGCCGCCATCGAGGAGCTCGAGGAGTTCCCCCGCGGCTTCTACTCCGGCCTCGTCGGCTGGTGCGACGCCGACGGCGACGGCGAGTGGGCGGTCACGATCCGCTGCGCCGAGGTCGCCGGGCGCGCGGTGCGCGTCTACGCGGGGGCCGGGGTCGTCGAGGGCTCCCGTCCCGAGGCGGAGCTGGCGGAGACGGGCGCCAAGTTCCGCACGCTGCTCTCGGCGCTCGGGCTGGAGGCGACGCCGTGACGACCACCGCCCGCCCCGTCGAGGAGGGCGTCGTCCCGTACCCCCCGGAGGTCGCGGAGCGCTACCGGGCCGCGGGCTACTGGACCGGCCAGACCTTCGCCGGCCTGCTCGACGCCGCCGTCGCCGCGCACGGCCCGCGCACGGCCGTCGTCGGCACCGGCCCGTCGGGATCGCAGCGCTGGACCTACGACGAGCTCGACGCCCGCGCCCGAGGCCTCGCCGCCGGGCTGCGCGAGCTCGGCGTGACCCCGGGCGACCGCGTCGTCGTGTGGCTGCCGAACGTGCCCGAGTATCTCGAGGTCGTCTTCGCGCTGTTCCGCCTGGGCGCCCTGCCCGTGTTCGCGCTGCCCGCGCACCGCGCCAGCGAGATCCGCTACTTCGCCGAGCACGCCGAGGCCACCGCGATCGTCACCGTCGGCCGGCACGACCGCTTCGACCACGCCGCGGCGGCGCTCGAGGTCGCCGCGGCCGTCGACGCCGTGCGCCACGTGGTCGTCGCCGCGCCCTCCGCCGGTGACGTGCCGTCCGGCGTCGTCACCCTGGGCTCGCTGCGCCGCACCCCGCCCGCCACCCTGCCCGGCGACGACGCCGACCCCTCGTCGATCGCGTTCCTGCAGCTCTCGGGCGGGACCACGGGCCTGCCCAAGCTGATCCCGCGCACCCACGACGACTACCTCTACAGCGTCCGGGCCAGCGCGGAGATCTGCGGGCTGACGCCGGACACCGTGTACCTCGCGGCCCTGCCCGCCTCGCACAACTTCACGATGAGCTCGCCGGGCCTGCTCGGCGTGGTCCACGCCGGCGGTACCTCGGTGCTCGCGCCCTCGCCGGACGCCGACACGTGCTTCGGGCTGATCGAGGCCGAGGGCGTCACGCTGGCCGCGGTCGTGCCGCCGTTGGCGGCGGCGTGGGTGCAGGCCGCCACCCGCGAAGCGGAGCGGAGCCGGGCCGGAGACGCAGTGTCGACCTCGCGAGACCTCTCCAGCCTGCAGGAGCTGCAGGTCGGCGGGGCCAAGTGTGCCGCGGAGCTCGCGCGCAAGATCGGGCCCGTGCTGGGGGCCCGCCTGCAGCAGGTCTTCGGGATGGCCGAGGGGCTGGTCAACTACACCCGCGCCGACGACCCGGACGACGTCGTCGTCGAGACCCAGGGCCGCCCCATCTCCCCGGACGACGAGGTCCGCGTGGTCGTGCCCGACGACCCCGAGGAGCGCGACGTCGCCCCGGGCGAGGTGGGCGCGCTGCTGACGCGCGGGCCGTACACGATCCGCGGCTACTACCGCGCGGAGGAGCACAACGCGACCGCCTTCACGCCCGACGGCTTCTACCGCACCGGCGACCTGGTCCGGCTCGACCCTGGCGGGAACATCATCGTCTCGGGCCGCGTGAAGGAGCAGATCAACCGCGGCGGCGAGAAGATCGCGGCCGAGGAGGTGGAGAACCACCTGCTGGCCCACCCCGACGTCGTCGACGCCGCCATCGTCGGCGTCCCGGACGACTTCCTCGGCGAGCGCACCCACGCCTACGTCATCCCGGTGCCCGACCGGGAGCCCCCGCGCCCCGCGGCGCTGCGCCGCTTCGTGCGCGACCGCGGCGTCGCCGCCTACAAGGTGCCCGACACCGTCGAGGTGGTCGACGCCTTCCCCGCGACCGGCGTGGGCAAGACCAGCCGCCGGGCGCTGCGGGCCACGCTGGCCGACCACGCGCGCCGCCCGGCCTCCGCAGAAGCCCCCGACCCCGACGCCGACGAGGAGAGCCCGTCGTGAGCCTGCCGACCATCACGCCCTACGCCCTGCCGCAGGCCCACGAGCTGCCGGCGAGCCGCCCGGACTGGTCGCCCGACCCCGCGCGGGCGGTCCTGCTCGTCCACGACATGCAGCGCTACTTCGTGGCCCCGTTCTCGCGCACCGAGGAGCCGGTGAGCCGCTGCGTCGAGAACATCGCCGCGCTCGCGGCCCGCGCCCGGGTCCTCGGCGTGCCGGTCGTCTACACCGCGCAGCCCGGCGAGCAGCCCCCCGCGGAGCGCGGCCTGCTCGACGACTTCTGGGGCCGCGGCCCGGCCGCCGCCTACGCCGAGGACCCCGGCGTGGTGGCGATCCTCGACGAGCTCGCGCCCGAGCCCGGCGACGAGGTGCTGACCAAGTGGCGCTACAGCGCCTTCCAGCGCAGCAACCTCGCCGAGCTGCTCGCCGACGCGGGCCGCGACCAGCTGCTGATCACGGGCATCTACGCCCACATCGGCTGCATGGTGACCGCCGTGGAGGCGTTCATGCGCGACGTGCAGCCGTTCCTCGTGGCCGACGCGACGGCCGACTTCTCCCGCGCCCACCACGAGCAGGCGATCACCTGGACCGCGCAGCGCTGCGGCGTCGTCACCTCGACCGACCGGGTGCTCGACGCGCTGGGGCGCGGGCCCGACGCCGTGGCGGCGACGGGTGCCGAGCGGGAGGCGCCGGCGTGACGCTGCCGGACGCCGACACCACCGGCGCCCGGCGCACCGCTCCCGCGCACCCCACCGCCCGGCGGACCAGCACCCGCGCGGGCGGACTGGTCCTCGCGACCGCCCTGCTGCTCGCGGCCCTGGTGGCGAGCCTCGTCGTCGGCAGCCGTGGCGTCCCGCCCGCCGCGGTGCTCGAGGCGCTCCTGCACGGGCCCGCCTCGCCCACCGACACCGACGCCGTCATCGTGCTCGACCAGCGCCTGCCCCGGACCCTGCTCGGGCTGGCCGTCGGGGTCGCCCTGGGCGCGGCCGGCGCGCTCATGCAGGCGCTCACCCGCAACCCGCTGGCCGACCCGGGCGTGCTGGGCATCAACTGGGGCGCCTCGGCGGCGATCGTCGGCGGCATCGTGCTGTTCGGCATCACCACGCTCGACGGCTACGTCTGGTTCTCGCTCGCCGGCGCGGCCGCCGTCGCCGTCCTGGTCTACCTGCTCGGGGCGACGGGACGCAGCGGCGCCACCCCCGTACGCCTCGCGCTCGCCGGGACCGCGGTCGGCGCCTCGCTGCAGGGCTTCATCTACGCGGTGGCCCTGGTGGACCCCACGACGTTCGACCAGTTCCGGGTGTGGCGCGTCGGGTCCCTCACCGGCCGGGACCCCGGCGCGCTGGTGCAGGTGCTGCCGTTCCTCGCCGTTGGCGCGCTGCTCGCCCTCGGGCTCTCGCGCGCGCTCAACGCGCTGGCGCTGGGGGAGACGACCGCCCGCGCCCTCGGCGTCCCCGTGACGCGCGTCCGGGCGCTGACCGGCCTCGGGATCGTGCTGCTCTGCGGCGGCGCGACCGCGGCCTGCGGACCGATCGCGTTCGTCGGGCTCGCGGTGCCGCACCTCGCACGCGGGATCACCGGCCCCGACCAGCGCTGGGTCGTGCCCTGGTCGATGGTGCTCGGTGGGCTCCTCGTGGTGGGCGCCGACGTGGTGGGCCGTGTGGTCGTGATCCCGGCCGAGCTCGAGGTCGGGGTCGTGACCGCGTTCGTCGGCGCCCCCGTCTTCCTCGCGATCGCCCGCCGGCGGCGGGTGGTGGAGCTGTGACGGCCACCCCGTACCGCGTCCCGGTGCTCCGGGCGGGCGGCCTGTCCGTCCGGGTCCGGCCCCGCGCCGTCGCCGCCACGCTCGGCCTGCTCGCCGCCGCGGTGGTCCTCGGCGCGCTGGCGATGACGCTCGGGGACTACCAGCTCTCGGTCGGCCAGGTGGTCGGCGCGCTGACCGGCACCGGCTCGCGCGCCCAGCAGTACGTGGTGCTGGACCTGCGCGCGCCCCGGGTGGTGCTCGCGCTCGTCGTGGGCGCGGCGCTCGGGGTGGCCGGGGCGCTCTTCCAGTCGCTGGCGCGCAACGACCTCGCGAGCCCGGACCTGCTCGGCTTCACCACCGGGGCGGCGTCGGGCGCCCTCATCGCGATCCTGCTGGCGGGCGGCGGCTCCGCGGGCACCACCGCCGGCGCGCTGCTCGGCACCGTCGTCACGATGCTGGCGGTCCAGGCGCTGCTGGGCGGGGCCACCGGTGGCTACCGCCTCGTGCTCGTCGGCATCGGGGTCAACGCGGTGCTGGCCGCGCTCAACAACGTCCTCATCCTGCGCGCCGACCTGCCGGCCGCGGTCGCCGCGCAGAGCTGGCTCGTGGGCACCCTCAACGGGCGCGGCTGGACCGAGGTGCTCGCCACCGCGATCGCGCTGGCCGTCCTCGTGCCCGTCGCGGTGGGCGTGAGCGGGCGCCTCGACCTCCTCGGGATGGGCGACCTGCTCGCCCGCGGGGTGGGCGTGACCGTCGGGCGCACGCGGGTGGTGACGCTGCTGGCCGGCGTCGCGCTCGTCGGGGTGGCGACGGCCGCGGTCGGTCCCGTCGCGTTCGTGGCGCTGGCGGCCCCGCAGCTCGCCCGCAGGCTCGCCGGGACGACGGGGCCCACCGTGGTCGCGGCCGGGCTGATGGGCGGGGTCCTGCTGCTCGCCGGCGACGTGCTCGGCCAGCGCCTCGTCGCGCCGTTGCAGTTCCCGGCGGGGGCGATGACCGCGGCGATCGGCGGGCTCTACCTCGTGTGGCTGCTCGCTCGTGAGTGGAGGGCGGGCCGGTGACCGCGTGCGCGTCGCGTCCCGACACCTTGTTCTTGATAGGTAAGGCTTGCCAAACTCACCGCGACCGGGGGGCGTCGACAGGCGAGGAGCCGGTGGTGACCGCTGCGCGCGATCTGGCCCTGACGGGTGCCCAGGAGGGCATCTGGTTCGCCCACCACCTCGATCCGATCCCCACGACCGGCGAGCGGATCGACATCACCGGACCGCTCGCGGGCGACGTGCTCGCCGCCGCGATCCACGACGCGGTCGAGGAGACCGAGGCGCTGCACGTGCGCTTCGTCGTGCGCGACGGGGCGCCCCGCCAGGTGCCGCTGCCGCCGGCGGAGCGACCGACGTGGACGGTGGCGCGGGTCGACCTGCGCGACGAGGCGGATCCGGAGGCCGCGGCGGCGGCGTGGATGGAGCGCGCCCTGGCCGAGCCCGCCGACCTGGACGGCGGCCCGCTCTTCGCGCAGGCCCTCCTGCGCCTGGACGAGGCCCACCACGTGTGGTTCCACCGCTACCACCAGGTGGTGATGGACGCGTACGGCTTCTCCCTCATCGCCCGCCGCGTCGCGACGCTCTACACGGCGCGCCTCGCGGCCGACGCCGCGCCGGCGTCCCGGGCCGGCACGCTGGCCGAGCTGGTGGCCGCCGACGCCGAGGCGCGCCGGAGCACCGCGGACGACGACCGGGCGTTCTGGGCGGAGCGCTTCCCCCGGGCGCTCGCGACCGCGACGCTCGCCGGCCGCACCCGGCGCGTGTCGGGGACCTTCCTGCGCCGTAGCGGCACCCTGCCCGCCGGGGTCGTCGCCGACATGGAGATCGCCGCCCGCGCCGGGTCGGGGCACTGGCCGGAGCTGGTGCTCGCCGCCGTCGCGCTGTACCTCCACCGGCGCTCCGACGCGCCCGACATCGTCCTCGGGGTCCCGATGATGGGACGGCTGGGACGGACCGGTCAGCCCGCGGCCCGCACGCCGGGGATGCTGGTCAACATCGTGCCGCTGCGCCTGCACCCGGGCCCGGCGACGACGGTGGGCGAGCTCCTCCGGGAGGTCGTCACCGAGCTCGCCGCCGTCCGCGCGCACCAGCACCACCGCTTCGAGGACCTGCGCCGCGACCTGCGGCTGGACGCCCCTGAGGGATCGGGCGGGACGGGGCCGGACCCCGCGGCGAGGCCGCGCTGGTGGGTCCGTGGGTCGACGTCCTGCCCACCGAGTCGCTGCGCTTCGGCGCCCGGACCACGGGCACCGGCCGCCCCGTCTCCGGCGGCCCGGTGCACGACCTCGCCGTCCACGTGCAGCGCCGCCCCGACGGCAGCCTGTCGCTCGACGTCGACGCCAACCCGGCGACGTACGACGCCGCCGGCGTCGAGGCCCACCGCGACGGCCTGGACGCCCTCCTGCGCACGCTCGTCGTGACTCCGCCCGACCGCCGGCTCGCGGACGTGCCCCTGCCGGACGGTCCCGCGGCGATCGACGGCACCCGGCGGCCGGTGCCCCCGCCGGTGTCCCCGCCCGTGCCCCCGCCGGTCCGGCGCGGGGCCGACCCTGCCGTGCAGGAGGCCCTCGGCGCGATCGTCGCCGAGGTGCTCGGCCTCGACGCAGTGGGCCCGGACGACGACTTCTTCGCCCTCGGCGGCCAGTCGCTCCTGGCCCTGAGCCTCCTCGCCCGCGTCTCCGAGGAGCTCGGGGTGACCCTCACCGTCCGAGATGTCTTCGAGGCGCCGACCGTCGCCGCCCTGGCGGCTCGTCTCCCCGCCGCCGTGCCCAGCCCCTGAGAATCCCCGATCCCGAGGAGTGCCCCTGATGGCGACCGCCACGCCGACCCGACCGACGAGCCGCCCGACGGTCCGCCCGACCGTGCGCCCGGCCCTCCGCAGCGCACTGTCGCGCCGCGGCTTCCTGGCCGGCACGGGCGGCGCGGCCGCCACGCTCGTGCTCGCCGCGTGCGGCGGCGGGGACGCGGGCGGCGCGGGCGGCGCGACGCGCACGGTCACCGGCGCGTCGGGACCCGTGGAGATCCCTGCGAACCCGCAGCGGATCGTCTGCACCGACTTCTACACGACCTACGCCCTGCTCGACGTCGGCGTGACGCCCGCGGCCACCGCGCAGGCCACGGTCGGCGGGGTGCTGCCGGAGTACCAGCAGGCCTACGACGCCATCCCGAAGGTCGGGACGCCGACCGCGCTGAACTTCGAGGCGATCGCGGCGCAGTCGCCGGACCTCATCCTCGGCACCCAGGTGCCGTCACTGCCGGCGGACCTCGGCGCCCAGCTGTCGGGGATCGGGCCGACGCTCCTGCTCCCGGCCGCGGCGAACCCGGGCAGCTGGGGCGAGCGGGCGCTCCGGACCGCCGACGCGGTGAACCGCCTCCCGCAGGGCGAGCAGCTGAGGGCCTCCTACGACCAGCACGCGACGCGGATCCGCGAGCAGCACGCCGCCACCCTGGGACGCACGCGGTGGGCCCTGGTGCGGGGCTCGTCCGGCGGCGGGTTCTTCAGCGACTACCCGACGTCCTGGAGCGGCGTGGTGCTCGCCGACGCGGGCTTCCGGTTCGGGCAGTTCGCGGAGGGGAAGACCGGCGCCGGGGGCCGCCTGTCCTACGAGCAGGCGCCGGCGCAGCTCGAGGACTGCGACGTCGTGCTGCACCTCGCCGACACCCGGGGCGGCGTCGACGCCAACACCCAGACACTGCTCGCCCAGCCCGCGTTCCAGCAGGTCCGCGCCGTGCGCGAGGGGCGGCTCTTCCCGCTGCCGAACTACTACTGCAGCCACTACAAGCAGGGCGACGCCGTGCAGAGCTACCTCGAGACGATCGTGCCGCGGGTCTGAGGGAGCACCCGCGGCACGGCGATCGTCGGCGCTGGGGTGGGCTCAGCGGTGGCCGCCGGCGCCGCCCTGGCCGCCCTTGCCGCGGAACTTGTTGAGCATCCCCTGAGCCTTCTCGCGGTTCTTGGGGTCCGACGCGTAGCGCTTCGCCTGGTCGGTGTACTTGCGGCCCTGCGGGCTGCGCAGGAACTCCTGGACCTTCGAGAACAGACCGGGCACGACGACTCCCTGGGGGTGTCGGGGCGGTCCTGTCCGCCCCGGCGTCGGGTCAGGATATCCCCATGTCGGGCGCGACCAAGTTACTCGTCAGTAGGTCCCTACACCCTACTCGCCGGTAACATGGGAGGGATACGCCACGCTGCCCTCCGCGTGCCGGCGTGGGAGAGTCGGGACAGAACGCAAGTTACCGACAAGTAAGCTACCCGTCGGTAGCCACACGTCCGCGGGACGGATGCGAGCACAGGAGGTCGCAGGAGGCCCATGAACATCGTCGTGCTGATCAAGCAGGTGCCCGACACCTGGTCGGAGCGCACCCTCTCCGACTCCGACAAGACCCTCGACCGCGCGTCGTCCGACGCCGTGCTCGACGAGATCAACGAGCGCGCCGTCGAGGAGGCGCTCAAGATCAAGGAGGCCGGCGACGCGGAGGTCACGGTCCTCACCGTGGGCCCCGACCGCGCCACCGACGCCATCCGCAAGGCCCTCTCGATGGGCGCGGACAAGGCCGTGCACGTCAACGACGAGGCCATCCACGGCTCGGACGCGGTGACCACCGCCAAGGTGCTGGCCAAGGCCGTCGGCACGGTCGGCGACGTCGACCTCGTGCTGGCCGGCAACGAGGCCACCGACGGCCGCAGCGGCGCGATGGCCGGGATGCTCGGCGAGATCCTGGGCTGGCCGTCGCTGACCCACGCGAACTCCCTGACCGTCGAGAACGGCACCGCGAGCGTGAAGCGCGAGACCGACGAGGGCACCTGCGACGTCACGGCGTCGCTGCCCGCCGTCGTCAGCGTCGGCGAGAAGATCAACGAGCCGCGCTACCCCTCCTTCAAGGGGATCATGGCCGCGAAGAAGAAGCCGGTGAGCGCGCTCGGCATCGCCGACCTCGGGCTCGAGACGGGCGAGGTCGGCCTGGCCGGCTCGCTGGTGCAGGTCGACTCGTTCGCGCCGCGTCCGCCGAAGTCCGGTGGCCAGAAGGTCGAGGACGAGGGCGACGGCGGCCAGAAGATCGCCGAGTTCCTCGTGGGCCAGAAGCTCATCTAGCAACCGTCCACTGGACCCGACGCCGGACGGCACACGCGGCGCGCCAGCGCCGCGGAGGCCGCTTCGGCTTGGAGGGAGAGATATGCCTGAGGTTCTCGTCCTCGTCGACCACGTCGACGGGGAGATCAAGAAGAACACGTACGAGATGCTCACGGCGGCCCGCCGCCTGGGCGAGCCGGCGGCCGTCGTCGTCGGCACCCCCGGCACCGCGGCCAAGCTGGCCGAGGGCCTCGCGGCGCACGGCGCCGAGAAGGTCTACGTCGCCGAGTCCGACGACGCGGTGAACTACCTGTCGACCCCGCAGGTCGACGCCCTGGCGGCGCTGGTCGAGCGGGTCTCCCCGCCGGCCGTGCTCATCGCCGCCGGCGCCGACGGCCGCGAGGTCGCCGGGCGTCTGGCCGTCCGCACCAACTCCGGCTGGCTCAACGACCTCGTCGAGGTCGACGGCCAGCGCGAGGGCACCCACTCGATCTTCGGTGGCGCCTTCACCGTGCAGTCCCGCGCGACCACCGACACCGCGGTGATCTCGTGGCGCTCGGGCTCGATCGAGATCGAGGAGAACGCCGGGGCGGGCACGCAGGAGAACGTCGAGGTCCCGGCGATCGACGAGGCGAAGTCGGCGAAGGTGTCGAACCGCGCGCCGATCGTCGGCGGCGACCGCCCGGAGCTCACCGAGGCGAACGTCGTCGTGGCCGGCGGCCGCGGCGTCGGCTCGGCGGACAACTTCAACGTCGTCGAGACCCTCGCGGACTCGCTGCACGCCGCGGTCGGCGCCTCGCGCGCCGCCGTCGACTCCGGCTACTACCCCAACCAGTTCCAGGTGGGGCAGACCGGCAAGACGGTCTCGCCGCAGCTCTACATCGCGCTCGGCATCTCCGGCGCGATCCAGCACCGCGCCGGCATGCAGACCTCGAAGACGATCGTCGCGGTCAACAAGGACCCCGAGGCCCCGATCTTCGAGATCGCCGACTTCGGCGTCGTGGGCGACCTCTTCTCGATCAGCCCGCAGCTGACCGAGGAGGTCGGCAAGCGCAGCTCGTAGGCGCACGGAGTTTCGTGACCGAAGGGCACCTTCGCTCGGATAGATCGAGCGAAGGTGCCCTTCGCTCGTCGTGGGCTCGTCACTGCGCGGGACCGAACCCCGGAGCGGGGGAGCCGATCGTGTACGAGGGGATTACGCTGGCCGGTCGATGACCTATCTCGACCACGCGGCGACCACGCCGATGCTGCCGGAGGCGGCGGCCACCCTCACCGAGGCGCTCGGGCGCGTCGGCAATGCGTCGTCCCTGCACTCGGCCGGCCGCCGCGCGCGGCGGGCGATCGAGGAGTCGCGCGAGTCGATCGCCGAGGCCGTCGGCGCCCTGCCGTCCGAGGTCGTGCTGGCCACCGGGGGCACGGAGGCCGACAACCTCGCCGTCAAGGGCCTCTACTGGGCCCGCCGCGCCGCCGACCCCCGCCGCACCCGCGTGCTCGTCTCGGCCGCGGAGCACCACGCGGTGCTCGACGCGGGGGAGTGGCTCGCCGAGCACGAGGGCGCCACCCTCGACGTGCTGGGCGTCGACGCGACGGGCCGGGTCGACGTCGCGACCCTGCGCGAGGCGCTCGCCGCCCACCCCGGCGAGGTCGCCGTCGTCAGCGTCATGTGGGCCAACAACGAGGTCGGCACCGTCAACGACGTCCGTGCGCTGGCCGAGGTCGCCCACGAGTTCGGCGTCCCGTTCCACACCGACGCCGTGCAGGCCGTCGGCGCCGTGCCCGTCGACTTCGCCGCCAGCGGCGTCGACGCGCTGTCGCTGACCGGGCACAAGCTCGGCGGCCCCGTCGGCGCCGGCGCCCTGCTGCTGCGCCGCGACGCCGCCTGCACCCCGCTGCTGCACGGCGGTGGGCAGGAGCGCGACGTCCGCTCCGGCACCCTCGACGTGCCCGGCGTGATGAGCCTGGCGACGGCCGTGCGGGCCGCCGTCGGCGACATCGAGCGGCGCACCGCCACCCTCACCGCCCTGCGCGACGACCTCGTGGCGCGCGTGGTCGCCGAGGTGCCCGACGCGCGCCTCAACGGCGTCCCGCTCGACCGGCCCGGCGAGCGCCTGCCCGGCAACGCGCACCTGTCGTTCCCCGGCTGCGAGGGCGACAGCCTGCTCATGCTGCTCGACGCCCGGGGCATCGAGTGCTCCACCGGTTCGGCCTGCACCGCGGGCGTCGCCCGCCCCAGCCACGTCCTGCTGGCCATGGGCCTCGACGACGACCTCGCCCGCGGCTCGCTGCGTTTCTCGCTCGGCCACAACTCCACGGCCGCCGACGTCGACGCCGTGGTCGAGGCGATCGGCCCCGTCGTCGAGCGCGCCCGCCGCGCCGGGGACGCGCTGGCGCGGTCATGATGTCCTATCGGCGTGCTGTGCTGACCGGTGCACACGTGAGTGATCTGGGTCGTCATGGCGACCCGTTCCCCTCACGAGGGCTCCGCCCATGAGGGTCCTGGCGGCGATGAGCGGCGGGGTCGACTCGGCGGTGGCGGCGGCGCGGCTGCGCGACGCGGGCCACGAGGTCACCGGCGTCCACCTCGCGCTCTCGGCGAAGCCCGCGACGATGCGCGAGGGCGCGCGGGGCTGCTGCTCGGTGGAGGACTCGCGCGACGCCCGGCGCTGCGCGGACGTCCTCGACCTCCCGTTCTACGTCTGGGACCTCGCGACCCGCTTCCGCGACGACGTCGTCGAGCCCTTCGTCGCCGAGTACGCGGCCGGGCGCACGCCCAACCCGTGCCTGCGGTGCAACGAGAAGATCAAGTTCTCGGCGGTGCTGGAGCGGGCCCGGGCGCTGGGCTTCGACGCCGTCGGGACGGGCCACTACGCCCGACTCCAGGACGGCCTGCTCCGCCGGGCCGTCGACCCCGACAAGGACCAGTCCTACGTCCTCGGCGTGCTGCGCCCCGACCAGCTCGAGGGCGCGCTCTTCCCGCTCGGCGACAGCCCGAAGGCGCAGGTCCGCGCGGAGGCCGCCGAGCGCGGGCTGGTCGTCGCGGAGAAGCCCGACAGCCACGACATCTGCTTCATCCCCTCCGGCGACACCCAGGGGTTCCTCGCCGAGCGCATCGACGAGGCGCCGGGGGAGATGGTCGACCCGTCCGGCGCGGTCGTCGGGCACCACCGCGGCGTCCACGAATTCACCGTCGGCCAGCGCCACGGCCTCGGCATCGCCCGTCCCGCCCCCGACGGGCGACCGCGCTACGTGCTGGGTCTCGAGCCGGTCAGCCGGACGGTGCGCGTCGGCCCGGCCGAGGAGCTCGACGTCACGGAGCTGACCGCGTCCGACCCGGTGTGGCTCGTCGAGCCGCCGGTCGGTCCGCTCACCTGCGCCGTCCAGGTCCGCGCCCACGGCGGTCTCGTCGCGGCGACGGTGCGAGCGGGCGACGACGGCGTCGACGTGGTGCTCGAGCAGCCCCTGCGCGGGGTCGCGCCCGGTCAGGCGGCGGTGTTCTACCGGCCGGACGCCGACGGGGACGTCGTGCTCGGCAGCGCCACGATCGCCACCACCTCGCGCTGACCTCGCTCGTCGCACGCTCCGGCCGTCTAGCGCCAGGAGTAGAATCGGGCTCAGCATGAACATGCACTGCATCGGCTGCGGCGTCGTCCTCGACGCGGAGCGCGCCGAACTCGGATACACCTACTGCACCGCCCCGGCCTGCCAGGCCGAGTACCGCCGGGGCCCGACCGTCACCGCGGTGGCCGTCAACAAGAGCGGCGACGCCTTCCGCGTCGCCGAGCCCGACGAGATCGCCGCGCGCGCCGCCGCGGGCGAGTTCGCGACGAAGAACACCGGCCTGGGGACCGTGCACGAGGCGACCCCCCACATCCCGGCGCCCCGCCGGCCCCGGCAGGCGCGACCGGTCCGCGCCGCGAGGCCGTCCTGGACCCCCGCCCAGGAGAACATCGTCCGGCTCTACGCCGACATGGGCCTCTCGCCCCGGCAGATCGTCGAGCGGGCCCGGCAGAACACGCCACGGCTGGGCGTCACCGAGACCCTCGCAGTGCGGATCCTCTCCTCGGCGCGGCGCTCGCCCTAGGCTGCGCGGCCATGGGCTTCGAGGCGGAGAACATCCGCGACTGGCAGGGCAGGTCCGTCGTCGACCCCGCGGGCGGCAAGATCGGCAGCCTGGAGGCGATCTACGTCGACACGGTGTCCGACGAGCCCGTGTTCGCGACGGTCGTGGTCGGGATGGTCGGTCGCCGCCGGTTGGCGTTCGTGCCGCTGACCGGGGCGACCGTGGCCCCCGACCACGTGCGCGTGACGGTGGCCAAGGACCTCGCCAAGCACGCGCCGTCGATCGACCCCGACGGTGAGCTCGCCGCCGAGGACGAGCCGGCGGTGTTCGAGCACTACGGCCTGCCGGCCGCCTCGGTCGGCGCCGCACGCCGCCTCGCCCGGCGCTGAGCGATCACACGATCGCGACCGGGTCCAGCATCGAGCCGGTCGCACCCTGGATCTTGAGGGGCAGCGCGACGAAGAGGAACTCGTACGCCCCGGCCCGGGCGAGCTCCTCGAGGTAGATGGACTCGAAGAGGTAGATCGCGTGCTCGATGAGCAGCAGGCTGTGGACCGGCTGCGGGTTGGCGGGGTCGCCGTAGTCGGGGGGCGGCTGGACCTCGAAGGTCTCGGTGTCGCTGCCCGCGGCCACGACCCCGCGGTCGAGCAGCCAGCGGGCGGCGGAGAGGTCGGGGCCGGCGGTGGCGTGACGGGTCATCGCCCCGGCGTCCGGCCAGTGCCCGAGGTATCCGGTGCGGATGAGCACGACGTCGCCGGCCCGCACCTCCACGCCCTGGTGCGCCGCGACGGCCGCCAGCTCGTCGGCGTCCACCACCGACGACCGTGGCAGGGCGTCGACCCCGCGGTGGCCCGGGACGTCGAGCAGGACGCCGCGGGAGACGAAGGGCGGCAGCTTCGAGGCGTCGCCGTGGCGCGGGCCGCTGTCACCGAGGTGCTCGCGCGGGTTGCCGCCGCCGTACCAGTGGTCGTCGTCGCCGATCGTGACGTGGGCCAGCGCGTCGACGTGGGCGCCGCTGTGTGACGTCGCGCTGAGCAGCTCGGCCATGTACCCGTAGCCGACGCCGTTGCGCGGACCCCACGGCTGGGCGCCCTCGGCGCGCAGCCCGCCCGGGGTGCGCGCCATGCTCACCCGGAACGGCGGGTGCGCCCCGAACAGCGGCATGTCGGTGAACCGCGGCACCGCCAGCGAGAAGACCTCGCCGCGCGTGGGCAGGGCCAGCGCGGCGAGGATCTCCTCGGGGCGGCGGAAGGCCGCCGGCCCGCGTTCCGGGTCGGCCACGCTCACCGTCGGCCCTCCCGGGCGTCGGCGACCATGCCGACCACGCGCTCGGGCGTCATGGGCAGCTCGTCCACCCACACCCCGAGGGGACGCAGCGCGTCGTCGACGGCGCTCGCGATCGCCGTCGGCGCCACCAGCCGGCCGCCCTCCCCGGCGCCCTTCACCCCGTAGGTGGTGAACGGCGAGGGCGTCTCCAGGTGCTCGAGCACGATCTCGGGGACCTCGTGCATGCTCGGGAGCAGGTACTCCCGCAACGTCGGGGTCTCCAGCGTCCCGTCGGAGTCGCCGTAGCGGTACTCCTCCATCAGCGCCGCCCCGATGCCCTGCACGATGCCGCCGACGACCTGCCCCTCGACCAGGGCCGGGTTCATCACGGTGCCGCAGTCGTTCACGACGTAGTAGGCGCGCAGCGTCACCTCGCCGGTCTCCGGGTCGACCTCGACGATCGGGATGTGGCAGGCGTGGGAGACCATCGGGTAGAAGGCGCCCAGGTCGCTGCGGTCGTCGGTGGGTGGCGTGAAGTACGGGTGGTCGTAGGTGTGCACCGCGACGAGCCCGCTGCTCTCGGCCTTGCTGGTGCCGTCGTTGAACAGGTGGGCCCGCATCCCGACCTCGGCCATGGTCATCGACGTGCCCGGCGCCCCCCTGGCGCGGAAGACGCCCTCGACGCACTCGACGTCCTCGGCGTCCATCTCCATGGCGCTCGCCGCGACCCGGATCATCTTGTCCTTGACGGTCCGCGCGGCGCCGCGGGTCGCGCCCGAGAGCATGATCGTGACGCGGCTGCCGCCGGGGCCGGCCGAGATCGCGCCGCTCGTGGAGTCGGCGTAGGCGACCGAGACGGAGGACGGGTCGATGCCGAACTCCTCGGCGACGACCTGGCCCACGACGGTCTCGGGGCTGTTGCCCCACAGCGGGCAGCCGATCGTCGCGCGGACGCCGCCCATGGCGTCGACGTCGATCTTGCAGCTCTCCGGGGTGCTGGTCGCGGGGAGGGGCGCCTCGTCGCCGTAGAGGAACCACCACTCCGAGGCGTTGTAGCCCGAGCGCTCCTGGCAGGTCGCCAGGCCGATGCCGAGGTAGCGGCCCTCGGCGCGCAGCCGCTCCTGCTCGGTGCGCCATTCGTCGAGCCCGGCGATCTCGAGCGCCCGGTCGAGGACGGCCTCGTAGTCGCCGCTGTCGTAGATGTTGCCCGTCGGGATCTTGTACGGGAACTGGTCGGGCTGGATGAAGTTCCGGCGGCGCAGCTCGACGCGGTCGATGCCCATCTCCAGGGCGGCCTTGTCGACCAGCCGCTCCAGGATGAAGTTGCCCGGGTCGGCGCCCGCGCCGCGGAAGAAGCCCTGCTGGACCTTGTTGGTCAGCACGCACGAGACGTCGTAGCGCAGGCTGCCGATCCGGTAGGGGCCGACGGGCTGGGCCACCGCGTTGCCGTGCTGGCCGTGGGCGAACTGGAAGTAGGCGCCGTAGTCGTCGATGATCCGCAGCACCAGGCCGAGCATCTCGCCGTCCTCGGCCAGCGCGAGCTCGGCGTCGTAGATGCGGTCGCAGCCGACGTTGTCGTTCGCCGCGACGTTGTCGGCGCGGTCCTCGAGGTACTGCACGGGACGGCCGCAGGCCTTGCTGAGCGCCCCGGTGATCGAGACGACCTTGGTGATCAGGTGCTTGCTGCCGAAGCTGCCGCCCACCGTGCACGGGATCATGCGCAGCCGGTTCGTCGACACCCGCAGGATCCCGGCGAACGCCCACGGCAGGAAGTTGATGAAGTTGCTGTTCGACCAGACCGTCATCGACTCGCCGAACGGATCCCAGTGGGCCACCGCGCCGGCCGTCTCGATCGGGTGCGCCCCCATCCGGTGCCACCGCGCGCTCGACCGCACGATCGTGTGCGCCCTAGCCAGGTCGGCATCCACCTCGCCCCAGTCCAGGCTGCGGTGGAAGACGACGTTCGAGTCCAGGGTCTCGTGCACCCGCGTCGCCGACGGGTCCATCGCCGCGACCGGGTCGACGAGGGCGGGCAGGACCTCGTACTCGATGCGGATCCGCGCGCAGGCGTCCTCGGCGATGTAGCGGTCGGTGGCCGCGACGGCGGCGACGGCCTCGCCGGGGTAGCGCACGCGGTCGACGGCGATCGCGCGCTGCTCCACGGGCTCGGCGCAGAACGCCGGCATCGGGTCGACGTACCCGGTGGCCGTCGCGCCCGTCAGCACCACGACCACGCCGGGCAGCGCCTCGGCCTCCGACGTGTCGATCGAGAGGATCCGGGCGTGGGCGTGCGGGCTGCGCAGCACCGCGCCGTGCAGCATCCCGGGCAGGACGACGTCCCCGATGTAGCCGGCTCGCCCGGTCAGCAGCTTCGGGTCCTCCTTGCGGGGGACGCTCTGCCCGACCCAGCGGCGCGTGTCGGTGGCGGGCTCCTCGATGGTGCTCATGCGCGGACCTCGCTCTGCTCGCTGCTGGTCCGGTCGGCCATGAGCCGACCGGCGGCGCACACCGACCGGACGATGTTCTGGTAACCGGTGCAGCGGCACAGGTTGCCGCCCAGCGCCTCCTCGACGTCCTCGCGGTCGGGTTCGGGGACGCGTTCGAGCAGCTCACACGCGCCCATCAGCATCCCGGGGGTGCAGAAGCCGCACTGCAGGCCGTGCTCCTGGGTGAACGCCCGCTGGATGGGGTGCAGGGTGCCGTCGGCCGCGGCCAGCGACTCCACGGTGCGCACGGACGAGCCGTCGAGCTGCGCGGCGAAGACCAGGCAGGAGCGGGTCGCGGTGTCGTCGACGATCACCGTGCACGCGCCACAGACGCCCTGCTCGCACCCCAGGTGCGTGCCCGCGAGGGCCAGGTCGTTGCGCAGCAGGTCGGCCAGGAGCGTGCGCGGCTCGACGAGCAGGTCGTGGCGGGTGCCGTTCACGGTGATCCGGACGCGGACCTTGTCAGGCATCGGTCGTCTCCTTCGGCGAGGCCGCACGGGCGAAGGCGGTGCGCAGGGCGCGGGCGGTCAGCACCCGGGCGAGGTGTCGGCGGAAGTCGGCCGAGCCGTGGCAGCTCGGGATCGGGTTCGTGCCGTCGGCGGCGACCGCCGCGGCGTCGGTGAACGCGGCCGGGCCGTCGGCACCGAGGACCCGGTCCTCGACGGCGGGGACACGGATCGGTCGTTCGTCGGCGCCGCAGAGCGCGACCCGCACGTGGGAGACCCGTCCGTCGTCGCCGACGCCGACGACGGCGGCGGCCCCGCAGACCGGCAGGTCTCCGTGCCGGCGGGTGAGCTCGACGAAGGCGCTCCCGGTCCGGCCGGTCGCGGCGGGCACGTCGACCGCCACCACCATCTCGTCCGGCGCGAGCGAGGTGCGGAACGGTCCGGTGAAGAAGTCGTCGGCGGCGACGGTCCGCTCGGCGGCGCGGCTGCGCACCTTGACGAGCCCGTCGAGCGCGAGCAGGGCCGTCGGCAGCTCGGCGGACGGGTCGGCGAAGGCGACGCTGCCGACGACGGTGCCGCGGGCGCGTACCGGCGCGTGGGCGACGTGCGCGCCGGCCTCGGCCAGCAGCGGGGCGTACGCGGCGACCTCACCGGAGAGCTCGCTGGTGCGCTGGCGGACCGTGGCCCCGAGACGCAGGGTGGACGACCCGTTGTCGCCGAAGAGGCCGAGCGTGTCCAGCCCCGGCACCCGGTTGATGTCGATCACCAAGGCCGGGCTGACCTGGCGCGCGTTCATCATCCGCACGAGGCTCTGCCCGCCCGCCAGCACCCGCGCCTCGTCGCCGTGCTCGGCGAGGAGGTCGAGCGCTTCGTCGAGTTCTCGGGGTGCCGCGTACTCGAACGGCGCAGGCTTCATGGGCACCTCCGGGGTGCTGATGTGCGCGACCGACGTCCCGGTGCCGGGTCGTGGGGGAAGGCCGACGGGTGGTGGACGGATGTCGGCGTATCGCTGCGAGGTGTGCCTCAGATCACAGCGCCCGCGATGCTCGCGGGTCGGTCCGGACTTAAGCAACGTTAAGTCGGGCCGGTTCGCCCCACGGCGTCCGAATGGCCCTCGCCGCTGCGACGGCCAGCCTTAACGTTGCTTAACGGATGACGGCGCCCCGACGCTGACGCGGCCCCCACGCGACTCGAGCCCGAAGGCGGTCGCCATGCCCGCACCGCGCAAAGTGATCATCACCTGTGCCGTGACCGGCGCGATCCACACGCCGTCGATGTCGAAGTACCTGCCGGTGTCGCCGGGCGAGATCGCCGAGGCCGCCCTGGGTGCCGCGGAGGCGGGCGCCGCGATCGTCCATCTCCATGCGCGCGATCCGCACGACGGCCGGCCGTCCCAGGACCCGGCGCACTTCGTGCCGATCCTCGAGGAGCTCAAGCGCCACACCGACGCCGTCGTCAACCTGACCACCGGTGGCTCCCCGCACATGACGGTGGACGAGCGGATGCGACCGGCCCGGGAGTTCGCGCCCGAGCTCGCCTCGCTGAACATGGGGTCGATGAACCTCGGCCTCTACCCGATGCTGGGCCGGTTCACCGAGTTCGAGCACGCGTGGGAGCGCGAGCACCTGGAGAAGAGCCGGGACCTCGTCTTCAAGAACACCTTCGCCGACATCGAGACCGTCCTCGAGATCGGGCGGGCGGGCGGCACCCGGTTCGAGTTCGAGTGCTACGACACCTCCCACCTCTACAACCTCGCGCACTTCCGGGACCGGGGCCTGACGCAGGGCCCGCTGTTCGTCCAGACCGTGATGGGGCTGCTCGGTGGGATCGGGCCGCACCCCGAGGACCTCATGCACCTGCGCCGCACCGCCAACCGCCTGTTCGGCGAGGGCCACGAGTGGTCGGTCCTGGGCGCCGGCCGTCACCAGATGCCGTTGGCGGCCATCGGGGCGGCGGCGGGTTCCCATGTCCGCGTCGGTCTCGAGGACTCGCTGTGGATCGGCCCGGGCCGGCTCGCCGAGAGCAACGCCGAGCAGGTGGGACGCGCGCGGGACATCGTCGAGTCCCTCGGCCTCGAGATCGCCACCCCGGACGAGGCCCGGGCCGTCCTCGGGCTGAAGGGTCGTGACGCGGTCGGGTTCTGACGGCAGGCTGTCCCGGGTGACCGGCGACGCGCGGCCCCGCACGGGCATCCGCGCGCTGCGCGTGTCCGCGGCCGATGTCGCCCGCCGGGCCGGGGTGTCGGCGGCGACCGTCTCCTACGCGCTCAACGGCCGGCCCGGCGTCTCGCCGGAGGTGCGGGCCCGGGTGCTCGCGACGGCGGCCGAGCTCGGTCATCCGCTCGACCGCTACGAGCGCACGCTCGAGCCCGAGCCCTCCCGGGTGCTCGGGCTGGTGCTCACCGACATCAGCAACCCGTTCTACTCGGAGTTCTCGGCCGGGACGATCGACATCGCCCGGGCGCAGGGCTACGAGGTCTTCGTCGCCCACACCCAGGAGAGCTCGCCGACGCTGGACACGGTGGTCCGGACGATGATCGCCCGCCGCGTGGACGGGATGGTCCTGACCTCGCTGCACACCGACGACGGCGACGCCATCCGCACGCTGCGCCGCGCCGAGATGCCGTTCGTGCAGGTGAGCCGCCGGATCCCGGGGCTGCGGGCCGACTTCATCGGGGTGGACGAGACGGCGCTCTCGTCCGACATCCTGCGCCACCTCCTCGGCCACGGGTACACCGATCTCGCGATCATCACCGGCTCGCAGAGCTCGTCGTCGTCGGCGGAGCGGGCCCGGACCTTCGTCGCCACCGCCGCCGAGCTCGGGGTCCCGCTGCCCCCGCACCGGCGGTTCATCGCCTTCCTCAACGCCGAGGGCGGGCGGCGCGTCGCGCAGCACCTCATCGACGCGGACGACCTCCCGCGCGCGATCGCGTGCGGGTCCGACGCGATCGCCTCCGGGGTCATCGGGACGCTGCGCGAGCACGACATCCGGGTGCCCGACGACGTCGCCGTCACCGGCATCGACGGTGTCTTCCCCGGCGCCTCGATGCTGGCCGAGCTCACGACCATCACGCTCGCCCGGCGCACCATGGCCCAGTCGGCGGTGGAACAGCTCATCCGGCGCATCGACGGGCACGGGGGCGTCGCACTGGACGAGACCGTGCCCCACACCATGCGCATCGGCACGAGCTGCGGCTGCCCCCGCTCGGTCATGGCCGGGCTCCGCCCACCTGGACCGCACAGACCTGGACCGCGCGCACCATGAGCGCGACCTGGAGCTCGAACAGGCCCTCCTGACGCCGGGGGTCGGTGCCGGCGAGCTCGGCGACGCGGCGCAGGCGGTAGCTGATCGTGTGCGGGTGCACGTGCAACGTGCGGGCGGTGTCGGCGGTGGAGCACCCGCTGCGCACCCAGACCCGCAGGGTCGCGACGAGGTCGGCGCCCCGGGTGCGGTCGTGCTCCTCGAGGGCGCCCAGCCGGTGCGCGGCCAGACGGCGCAGCCCGTCGGGGGTGCCGGTCTCGAGCAGGAGCGCGGCGACGCCGAGGTCGTCGAGGTCGAGCACGCCGGTCGTCCCGGCCTCGGTCGCCAGCGCGTGGGCGGTGCGGACCATCCGCCAGGCGGACGGATAACCGTCGGTGGCGGTCACCGTCGGACCGATGACCACCGGACCGGGGACCCCGGCGAACGCCGCCGCGAGCCGGGCCCGGTCGGCCTCCGGGACCAGGACGATCAGGGCGCCCTCGTGCTCGCCGATGAGGGGTGACCCGCTGAGCAGGGGTGCGGTGCCGGTCGGGGCCAGCACGACGGTGTGCGGGCGTCGCAGGTCGTGGTGCAGGGCGTCGGAGCGGTCGAGCAGGCTGCGCTCGTCGCCGGTGCCGCTGACCAGCTCCACCGCCAGGTCGCGCGTGAGCCGCAGCTCGGTCTCGACGGCCCCACGGGGTCGGGGCGCAAGCTGTTCGTCGCGCCCATGCTGGCGCTCGGGGGCTTCGGAGCGTCCGCGGAGGGCGACGGCGAGAACTTCGTGTCGATGCGCCAGCAGAACCTCATGGACATGTCGATCGAGTCGATCGAGGAGGACCACCCCATCGTCGTCCTGCGCAAGGAGTTCGTCGCCGATACCGCCGGGCCCGGCGCGCACCGCGGCGGAGTGGGCGTCGTCTACGACCGGATGCTCGTCGGTGAGGCCGATGTCTACCCGATGACCCTGCACCTGCGGATCCTTCCCTAGGGTGCGGACGGCGGGGGTGCCGGGCGACCCGGCGGGGCCTGGATCGGGGAGCCGGACGGGGGTTCCGCCGCCGCACGCTGGCTGCGCTCGTCCGACGAGGACGTGCGCCCGCTGGGCGGGTACTTCGCCGACTCGGGGGCGGCCGCGGCGCCGCACGAGGGACGGTGGCACTCCGGGAACGCCGACATCGCGGCGGCCCCGGGGACGCTCCTGCGCGTGCGCACGCCGGGGGCCGGGGGCTGGGGAGCGGCGTTCGCCCGCGACCCGGAGGCGGTCCTGCGCGACGTGCGCGACGGCTTCGTGACGCCGGGCGGCGCCCGCGTCGACTACGGCGTGGTGATCCTCGGCGACGTCGACGCGGGGCCCGACGAGCTGACCGTGGACCGCGAGGCGACGGAGGCGCTGCGGAGAGACGCCGTGCGACGGAGCTCGACGACGGAGGACGGCTCGTGACGATGCTGTTCGGCCGGCCCGAGGAGCCGGAGCTCACCGTCACGCGGACCGGCCTCGACGAGACGTGCCCGTCGTGCGGGAGCACGGCGGTGCAGGGCTACCCGCTGCTCGAGGTGACCGGCTGGTGCCTCGTCGCGCGCTGCGCCGACTGCCTGCACGTGCTGCGCCGCGAACCCAGCCCGACGCCGTTCGGCTTCGGTTACGTGCCCTACAGCGTCCACCTCCGGTGAGCACGAGGCCTTCCTGCGGGTCGCGTGCACCGACGACGCCCTCGAGGGCCCGGCCGCCTTCGCCGAGGAGCGCCCGCCGCGCTACCGGGAGCGCTGGACCAGGCGGCGGATCCGTGCGAGCAGGGCGCCGAGGGCGAGCCGTAGCGGGCTCGTCCTCGTGGTGGGTGCCTCGCCGGTGCGGGCGGCCTCGTCGACGGCCTCGGCGAACTGCTCGAACAGGCGCCGGGAGACGTCGCCCGCGAGCGCCCGGCCGAACTGCGCGACCCGGCCGGACAGGTGCACGTCGGCGTCGGCCCACAGCACCGTCCCGCCGCCCTCCGCCGGGTCCGCAGCCAGCCGGATGACGGCCTGGGTGCTCGAGCCACCGCGGTCGGTGCCCTGCGCGAGCACCCGCATCCGGCGCGTCGACGGGTCGTGCTCGACGACGTGCGCGAGCCCGTCGAAGCGCAGCGACACGGGTCCGAGGCCGACGGTCGCGCGGCCCCGGTAGCGGTCGTCGCCGAGGTCGGCGGTCATCTCCGCGCCGGGCAGGCAGGCCGCGAGGCGGTCGAAGTCGGCGAGCACGGCCCACACGTCGTCCACCCCGGACGCGAGCTCGCTGCGGACCTCGACGGTGGCCGTGGGAACGCCCGACGGGATCGCGATCTCCTCGGTCGTCTGCGTGGCGTTGCGGACACTGGGTGTCTGCGGCGCCACGCCGCTGACGTTCCCGAGGCGCCCGACGAGCGCCGGCGGCACGGCCGCGCGCGGTGGCGGGACGCCGTCGGGGTGGGTCTCCGCGACGTCGGCGACCGCGGCGAGGATCCCGCGGTAACCCGTGCAGCGGCAGAGCACCCCGGACATGTCCTCGGGCAGGGTGTCGGGGGAGTAGGTGCCGCCCGCGAGCAGGTCGTAGGAGCTCATGAGCATCCCCGGCGTGCAGAACCCGCACTGCAGCGCGTGGTGGTGGGAGAACGCCTGCTGCAGCGGGTGCTGGTCGTCGGCGGAGCCCAGGCCCTCGACGGTGGTCAGCGACGTGCCGTCGCACTGCACGGCGAACAGCAGACACGCGCGCACCGCCTCGCCGTCGAGCAGCACCGTGCACATCCCGCACACCCCGTGCTCGCACCCGACGTGCGTGCCGGTGAGCCCGAGGCGGTCGCGCAGGACGTCGGAGAGCGTCGTGCGCGGAGCCACGGCGAGCGTCACCGCGCGCCCGTTGACGGTCACGGTCACGTCGACGGTGCCGTCCGCCTCGACCCTCATGCGTGCGCCTCCCGGTACGCGCGGACCAGTTCGCGCGCGGCGAGCACGCCCAGCAGGCGGGCCCGGTAGCCGCGCGAGCCGTGGGAGTCGCCGGCGGTGTCGACGATCTCGTCGGCCAGGGCGTCGGTCGCCGGGCGCAGACCGGCCTCGGTCGGGTCGGTCCCGAGCAGCGCCGTCACGTCGCGCACCACCGGGCGGTCGGAGACCCCGAACGCCGCGAGCGTCGCCCCACCGTCGCGGCGCACGTGCACGGCCACCCCGGCCAGCGCGAAGTCGCCGTGCCGTCGCGCGATCTCGGCGAAGCCGAACCCGTCCCCGGACGCCGCCGCCGGGAAGCGCACCTCCGTGATCAGCTCGTCCGGACCGGCCGCGGTGGTCATCGCGCCGACGACGAGCTCGCGCGCCGGGACCTCGCGCGTGCCCCGCGGCCCGCGGAGCACGACGGTCGCGTCGAGGCAGGCGGCGACGGCGGGCAGCTCGGCGGCCGGGTCGGCGTGGGCGAGGCTGCCGCAGACGGTGCCGCGGCTGCGCAGCTCGCGGTGCCCGACGAAGGGCATCGCGCGCCCGATCAGCGGGACCGCCCGCGCGGCCTCGGACCGCTCCACCGTGCGCTGGCGCACGGCCGCGCCGATCCGCAGGACCCCGCCGGTGACCTCCAGGTCGTCCAGTCCCGGCAGCCGGGTGATGTCGACCAGCGTCCCGGGCCTGCCGAGGCGCATCGCCAGCACCGGGACCAGCGACTGCCCGCCGGCGAGCACCTTGGCGTCCCCGCCGGCCAGGGCGTCCACGGCCTCGTCCACCGAGTCCGGCCGGTGGTAGGCGAAGGGTGCGGCCTTCATCTCAGCGCCCGGTGAACGACGGCGTGCGCTTCTCGCCGAAGGCCGCGACGCCCTCGGCGAAGTCGTGGCTCGCGCGCAGCATCGCGTAGGCCTTGCGCTCGAGCTCGATCCCGGAGGAGAGCGGCGCGTCGATCCCGCGGTCGAGCACCTCCTTGGCCGAGCGCAGTGCCATCGGCGAGAAGCCCAGCAGGGTCGTGACCAGGGCCTCGGTCGCCTCGTCCAGCGCCGCGCGGTCGGGGTGCAGCTCGGCGACGACTCCCCAGTCGGCGGCCTCCTGCCCCGTCATGCGTCGAGCGGTCATGATGTGGTGCTTCGCCCGCGAGAGCCCGATCAGCCGGGACAGGCGCTGCGTGCCGCCGGACCCGGGGATCATGCCGAGGTTCATCTCGGGCAGGGCGAAGCGGCTGCGCTCGGTCGCCAGGCGGATGTCGCAGGACAGCGCGAGCTCCAGGCCGACGCCGAAGCAGTAGCCGTCGACCGCCACGACCACCGGCTTCGTGCTGCGCGCCGGGGCCGTCACGTTGTGCCCGAGGTCGGTGAAGTCGACGGGGTCGACCTCCATGAACCCCGCGATGTCGCCGCCGGAGGAGAAGTGCTCGCCGTCGGAGCGGAGGACCACCACCCGCACGTCGTGGTCGCGGTCGATCTCGGCGAAGCGCTCGGCCATCAGCTGGCGCATCTCCCAGGTGATCACCGTGTAGCGCCCGTGGGACAGGGTCACCTCCGCGACCCGCCCGTCGTGCGACCGCTCGAGCCGCACCTCGCCACCGGTCAGCGCCATGAGACGTCTCCCCTCAGGAGTTGGTGGACGACCTCGCCGTGCAGGGGCAGCGAGTCGATCGTGACGCCGGCGGGCGCGAGGGCGTCGGCGACGGCGTTGGCGTAGGCCACGGGCAGGCTCATCGAGCTCCCTTCGCCGCACCCCTTGGCGCCGAGCGGCGTGAGCGGGGACGGGGACGAGACGTGGTCGGAGACCAGCTCGAACGCCGTCTCGGCGCTGGTCGGGCAGAGGTAGTCCAGGAACGTGGCCGAGGTCGGCTGGCCGGCGGGGGAGTACCGGAACTCCTCGTACGCGGCGCCACCGAGCCCGTGGACGAGCGCGCCGAGCACCTGGCCCTCGACCAGCACCGGGTCGAGCACCGTGCCCGCGTCGTGCACCGTCGCGACCCGGTCCAGGGTGACGAGCAGGGTGTCGGGGTCGATGCGCACGCCGACCATCTCCGCGACGAAGCCGTAGCAGAGCGACGAGTTGATCCTGTCCTCCGCGGTGGCCGCGACGGCCTCGGGCGGCACGAACTCGCCCTCGGTCGCCAGCCGCGCGGGGGCACCCTCCGGCAGCGACCCCGGGTCCCAGTGCACGACACCGGCCGCGTGCCGGAAGAGGCACGACGCCCCGGACGACGGGTCGCGCACGGAGCCGTCCGCCAGCTCCAGGCCGGCCGGGTCGACGCCGAGCAGGACCGAGGCCCCGGCGCGCACCGTCTCCGCGAGCCGGTCGACCGCGGCGACCACGGCGCTCGTGACCAGCGGCGCGAACCGCGAGGAGTAGCTGCCCGAGGTCACCGTCCACGGCGTGGAGGCGGTGTCCATGTCGACCACCGCGCGCACCTGCTCGACCGGCAGGCCCAGTCGCCGCGCGGCCACCCGCCGGGCCACGGTGGCGTGGCCCTGGCCCTGCGGGACCGAGCCGAGCAGCACCGTCACGACGCCCTGCAGGTCCACCGAGGCACGCACGATCTCGGTCGATCCGGACTTGTCCCGCCCCGGCTTCCGCTCGGACGCGGGCGTCGCGAGCCCGACGTAGCCGATGTTCGTGCCCGACGGGTCGACGACGAGCGCCAGGCCGACGCCGTAGTACGCGCCCTCCCCGCGGGCGCTCTCCTGGCGGGCGCGCAGCTCGTCGTACCCACCCTCGGCGAGCAGCAGGTCGAGCGCGGCCGGGTAGTCGCCGGAGTCGTAGAGCCCGCCGGTCGGGGTGCGGTGCGGGAACGCGCGCACGAGGTTGCGGCGCCGCACCTCGGCGACGTCGAGCCCGGTCCGCGCGGCGACCGCGTCCATCAGGCGCTCGAGCCCGAAGTAGAGCTGCTGGCCGCCGAAGCCGCGGTTGAGCCCCGTCGGCGCCCGGTTGGTGACGGCGGCGCGCGCCCGGATCGCCACCGCCGGGACGTCGTACGCGCCGGTGATGTTGCCGAAGCAGCGGTAGAGCGTGCTCGGCTCCGGCGGGCGCAGGTAGGCGCCGACGTCGTCGACGAGGTCCACGCGCAACGCCTCGACGGCCCCGTCGCGGGACACCGCGGCGGAGAACGCCATCGCCCGCCCCGCGCCCGACGAGCTGGCCAGCAGGTGCTCGGACCGGTCCTCGGTCCAGCGCACCGGGCGCCCGGCGTGCTTCGACGCCAGCGCCATCAGCACGACGTAGGGGTAGATGCCCGACTTGATGCCGAAGCTGCCGCCGATGTCGGCCGGCACGTGCAGCCGGAACCGCGAGACCGGCACGCCGAGGGATCCGGCGGCCACCGGCACCATCGTGAACGGTCCGTGGAAGTTGGCCCAGCACTCGACGGCGGGGCCCTCGGACTCCTCGCGCCACTGCGCCACGACGCCGTAGCACTCCATCGGGACCGAGGAGTAGCGCGGGAACGTGTACTCGCCGTGCACGACGTGGTCGGCGCGCGCGAAGGCGTCGTCGACGGCCCCGAACGAGAACGTGCGGTCGGTGGCGACGTTGGTGCCCGCCTCCGGGTGCAGCAGGACGGCCCCGGGCTCCAGCGCCGCGTGGGTGTCGACGACGACGTCGAGCGGCTCGTAGTCGACCTCGACGAGCTCGGCGGCGTCCTCGGCGACGTAGCGGTCGCCCGCGACGACCACCGCGACGGGCTCACCGACGTAGCGCGCGGTGTCGACGGCGCTGGGCAGGTACGGCATGGGTGTCGTGGTGGACAGCGGGAACGGGCGCACCGCCGCGCCGATCTCCTCGGGGCCGATCACCGCGGCGACGCCGGGGTGCGCGCGGGCCCGCGCGAGGTCGACGCCCCGGATGCCGGCGTGCGGGTGCGGGCTGCGCACGATCGCCGCCACCAGGGTGCCGGGCAGCGGGTCGAGGTCGTCGACGAAACGGCCGGCGCCGCTGACCAGGGCGGCGTCCTCGTCGCGGGCGGGTGTCCAGGTCATCACGCGACCCCGGCGGTGTCCGCGAGAGGGACGAAGTCCCCGTCGACGAGCACGCGGCGCAGCGTCTTGCCGACCGCGGAGCGGGGCACGGCGTCGACGGCGACCACACGCTTCGGGCGTCGCAGCGAGGGCAGGATCCGGCGGGCCCAGGCGTCCGTCGCGGCGACGGCCTCGCCGGGGGCGACGTCGGCGGCGGGGACGACGAACGCCGTGACCGCCTGGCCCCAGCGCTCGTCGGGAAGGCCGACCACGACGACGTCCGCGACCGCCGGGCAGCACACGAGCGCCGCCTCGATCTCGTCGGGGTACACGTTCTCCCCGCCGGTGTTGATCATGTCGTCGACGCGCCCGGAGACCCACAGGTCGCCGTCGTCGTCGGCCACGGCGAGGTCGCCGGTGAAGTACCAGCCGTCGCGGACCGCCCGCTCGGTGGCGTCGGGCCGCATCCAGTAGCCGGCGAAGGCCTCGGGGCTCGCCATCGACACCGCCACCTGCCCCGGCTCGCCCGCGGCGACCTCGGCGTCGGGGGAGGCCCCGGGCGACGGGTCGACGAGACGGACCCGGCTGAACATCCCCGGCCGGCCCGCGCAGCCCGGCTTGGCCGCGACGTCCGGGCCGATGGTGAACGTGTAGATCTCGGTGGAGCCGAAGTGGTTGACGAACGTCTCCGGGGCCACCGCCTCGGTGAGCTGCTGGGCCAGCACCGGAGCCATCGCCGCGCCCGCGTAGGCGAGGCGCCGGACGCCGGCGAGCGCGACCGGGTCGGCGTCGCGCAGCAGTGACCAGTACATCGTCGGGACGAGGTAGAGCGAGCTGATCTGCTCCCGGACGATGAGCTCGGCGGCCTCGCCGGCGTCGAACCGGGCCTGGGGCACCCACGTGCCGCCCGCCAGGACGGTGGCGAGCAGCGTGCGCAGGCCCATGGTGTGGAACAGCGGCATGACGCCGAGCGCCACCTCGCCGGAGCGCTGGCCGGTCTGCACGAGGTGCGCGACGGCCGCGGCGTGCTCGGCCCGGTGGGTGCGCGGCACGCCCTTCGGTCGGCCGGTGGTGCCGGACGTGAAGAGCATGACGCTGAGGTCGTCGGGGCCCGGCGTGACGAGCGGGGCGGCGTCGGACCGGTCGACGGCCCGGCGCTCGAGCTCGGCGAGGTCGAGGTGGGTCACGGGACGGATGCGCTCGTCGGCGAGGGCCGTCGTCGTCGCCTCGGCGGTGGCGGGCTCGCTGACGACGAGTGCGGGCGCGGCGTCGGCCAGGCAGTGCGCCAGCTCCGGCGGGCCGAACCGGTGGGACAGGGGCGCCGCGATCGCCCCGAGCCGCTGGAGCGCGAGGTGCAGCGACGCCGCCGGCTCGCCGCCGATCAGCACCAGGGCGACCCGGTCGGCGGGGCGCACCCCGAGGTCGGTCAGCGCGTGCGCCAGACGGGCGGTCCGGGCGTCCCACTCGGCGTAGGTCATCGGTCGCGGCCCGCCGACGGCGCGTCGCGTCGGATGGCGCTCGACCGCCCAGGCCCAGGCCGTCGCGAGGTCCATCGGAGCCCGCCTCCCGATCATGCTCCAGCGCATACGATCTGTTTCGGACGGTATGGCACGTATGCTGAGAGGGCAAGGATCGGTACGCTCCGTGCTCGTGGCCGACCGGCTGTCCCCGACCTCGTACGTCGTGCTCGGCACGATCGCGCTCCGCGGCCCGTCGACGTCCTACGACCTCAAGCGGGCCGTCGGACGGTCCATCGGCTACTTCTGGCACTTCCCGCACGCACAGCTCTACTCCGAGCCGCAGCGGCTGGTGGAGCTCGGCCTGCTCGACGCCGAGACCGAGGCCGAAGGTCGCCGTCGGCGCACGTTCCGTCTCACGGACGCGGGCCGTGAGGAACTGCGCGCGTGGCTCGCCGAGCCGACGCCCGAGCACTTCCAGATGCGCGACATCGCCGAGCTCAAGCTGTTCTTCAACGAGGTCGGCGAGCCGGGCGACGTCGCCCGGCTCGCCCGCGAGCAGGTGGCCGCGCACCGCGAGCGCATCGCGGTCTACGAGGACATGCAGGCGCGCTACACCGACCTCGACGCCGTCGCCAAGCGCATGATCACCCTGCGGCTCGGCCTCGAGATGGAGCACGCCGCCCTGCGCTTCTGGTCGGCGCTGCTCGACGAGGTCGGCTAACTCATCCCCGACGCGGCGAGCGGGTCGTAGCCCGGCGTGCGCAGGAGGTCCTGGAGCTGACGGCGGCGCACGCCGATGTTGCTGCCCTCGATCACCGGGTAGGCGAGCGCCTCGTGGAGGTACTCGACGATCGGGTTCGTGGCGTCGTACGCCGTGACCCCGACCAGCTTGACCAGGTCGTTGAGCACCTCGACGCCGGTCTCGGAGCCGAAGACCTTGGCGTGCAGGGCCAGCTCGTGCGCCGCGGGGTGCTGGGCCATGACGGCGTCGAGCGCGCGCCAGGTCAGGAGGCGGACGGCCTCGATCTTCCCCTTGGCGTCGGCGAGGACGTCGGACACCGCCTGGTGGTCGATGATCGGGACGGCACCGCCGCGGGTCTCGGTGGTCGCGAACCGCAGGGCGACGTCGAAGGCCCCGCGCATGGCGGCGACGGCGAAGATGCCGATGGACGCGCCACTGGGCAGGAAGGCGTTGCGGGTCAGCGCGACGCCCTGTCCCTCGGCGCCGAGGAGGTTCGCGCGCGGCACCCGCACGTCGTGCAGGCGGACCCGGGACGTCAGGCATCCGCGCAGGCCCGGCAGGTCGTAGTGCTCCTCGACCTCGATGTGCCCGGCCAGGTGCTCGCGCTCGGCGACGATCAGCGAGACGCCGCCCGGGGCCCGGCAGACGATGGTCATGAGGTCGGGGCCGTCGCCGTCCCAGCCCGACAGGTGGGACGCCCAGGCCTTGCGGCCGTTGATCACGTAGTCGTCGCCGTCGGGCGTCGCGGTCGTGCGCGTGCCGGTGGGCGCGTCGAAGTTGGCGCTGCCCTCGGGCTCGCTGAAGGCCATCGCCGCCAGCGGCGCGCCGAAGTCGGCGAGGAAGGGCGCGACGAAGCGCCGGATCTGCTCCGGCGTCCCGGCCTCGTAGACGGGCGCGAGCGCGATGAGCGGGCCGGCCAGGGAGATCGTCACGTCGGGGCTGTGCACCGCCCACTCCTCGATGAAGATCGCCGCGTCCACGCCGCTGGACGCCGAGCCGCCGAACGGCGCCGGGACGAGGCCCTTGAGGAAGCCGAGCCCGACCGCCTTCTCGATCACCGGGCGGGCCAGCATCGCCCGGGTCAGCGGGTCCGGCTCGGCGCGCACGGCGGTGGCGAGGTCACGCAGGTGCTCCTCGGCGAAGCCGCGAGCCGCGGCCTTGAGCTGCTCTTGCTCGGGGCCCAGCAGGAACGACACGGCCATGGGGACTCCTCGGGTGCGGGGTCTCCATCCTGGCCCCGCGGGAGGTCGCCGTCTCGGCCGTCCGTGCAGCGGTGCCGTGCCGTTCGTGCACGGGCCCTCAGGAGCGGACTTCCCGCGGCGCGACCCCGAAGCGGCGGCGGAACGCGCGGCTGAAGGCCGTGGGGTCGTCGAAGCCGTGCGCCGCGGCGATCTCGAGGACGGTCGCCGCGGTGCCCGGGTCCGCCAGCGCCGCCGCGGCCCGCTCGAGACGGAGGGTCCGCACCGTTGCGGCGAACGAGGTGTCCGCGTCGGCGAACAGGTTGTGCAGCGTCCGCGGGGAGATCGCGAAGCGGCGGCAGACGCCCGTGACGGTGAGGTCGCGGTCGCCGAGGTGGCGTTCGACGTGGGCGAGGACGGCGGCGCGGGTGACACCGGTGGGCGTCCTCGTCTCGGTGCTCGTGGTGCTCGTGGCCGCGGCGACGGCGGTGGCGAAGGAGTCGACGAGCTCGCCGGCGCCGGGTGTGGCGGCGTCGAGCGACCAGAGGGCGGGCATCAGCGCGCGCACCGCCGCGCCGGCCCCGGCCGCGGTCACGGGCCGGCCGAGGTCCGGACGGCGTCCGCGCAGGGCGGCGTCGAGGGCGGCGTGCGGCACCCGGAAGGAGAGCATCTGCCAGGGCCGGTCGAGGTGGAAGAAATAGGGCTCGGCGGTGTCGACGACGACGATCTCGCCGCGCCGGACGACGGTGGTGCGGCCCTCGACGGTGGTGATGCAGCGGCCCGCGAGCTGGAGGTTGACAAAGTAGTACGCGCCGTCGGTGCGCGCCACCTCACGCGGGCCGTGGTCGGTGCGCTGGGGGCGGGAGCGCAGGCGAGCCCGATTCATCCCCGCGAGGCGACGGGTCTCGACCTTCGCGGCGAAGCCCTCCTCGTCCAGTGTGCGGTGGGGCGTCAGCGGCACGAATGCCTGGCAGATGACCTCGTGCCAGTAGCTGAACTGCTCCCGCTCGGGCAGCGCCGCGATGTCCCAGACGCCCACGACCCACCACCCCTCGTGGCGACCCCGCGCGGCGGCTCGATCCGGCGTCACGGGCTCCGGGAGGACGGTACCCAGCGCCCGAGCCGTGGCGGAACGGCTGCGACGGCGACGGTCCCGACGGCGAGGGGCACGTTGCGCATGATCGTCGGACGCGCAGGGCTGCCGAACGTGCCCTTCGCGGATCTCGTGCCGGCGGTCTCGCCGTTCTGGCCCCGGCTGTCAGGGTCGGCTCTAGAGTCGAACACATGAGCGAACGGGTGCTGGGGACGGTCGAGCGGGAGGCGCTCGACCGCGCCTGGTCGCGCTGCGGCTCGGGGTGGTCGAGCAGACCGGGGACCGCCGGCCTGGATCGACCCCGACCAGCACCCCCGCCTCGGCGGACGACCCCGCGTTCCCCTTGAGATCGAGAGAGGCCGTCATGACCACACCCCACGCCGACCTGGTGGCCGGCGAGCCGCGTTCCGTGCTGCGCGAGGCGCTCGCGCACCTGAGCACGCACCGCCACGACGACGGGTCGCTCGAGCTCGTCGGCGAGGTGCCCCCCGAGCTCTCGGACCCGCTCGTCCGCGCGCTCGAGACCGTCGCCGACGAGCTGCGCGCCGACGACGAGCGACGTGGCGTGCGGCCCCGCAGCGGCGGGCACCTGCACGCGGACGCGCTGATCGCCCTGCTGCTGCGGGTCACCGACACCGGAAGAGCGGATCAGCCCTGACGGGCCTTCCACTGCGGGTTCTTCTTGTTGATCACCAGGACCCGTCCGTGACGGCGCACGACGCTCGATCCGGGCTTCTGCTTGAGGGCCTTCAGGGATGCGCGGACCTTCATGCCGACCTCCTCAGGTCACCAGCTGGACTTCGTCACGCCCGGCAGGTAGCCGGCGTGGGCGTACTCGCGCATCCGGACCCGGGAGAGGCCGAACGCGCGCACGTGGCCACGGGGGCGGCCGTCCACCGCGTCCCGGTTCCGGATGCGCGTGGCGCTCGCGTCACGCGGCTGGGCGTCGAGCTCGCGCCGGGCCGACGCGCGCTCCTCGTCGGACGTCGCCGGGTGCTTGATCGTCGCGACGAGCTCGCCCCGTCGCGGCGCGTACCGGGCCACGACGGCCCGGCGCCGCTCGTTCGCGGCGATCTTCGACTTCTTCGCCATCAGACACGCTCCCCGGCAGCGCGCAGGCGCGCCACGACGGCGTCGACGCGGCGGCTCATCGCTCCTCGCGGAAGTCAACGTGCCGGCGCACGCGCGGGTCGTACTTGCTGAGCACGAGGCGGTCGGGGTCGTTCCGGCGGTTCTTGCGGGTCACGTAGGTCGTGCCCGTCCCGGCCGTCGAGCGGAGCTTGACGATCGGACGGATGTCGTTGCGGGCCACTACTTGCCTCCTATTTGAGAATGATTATCGTTCACGTTAACGCAGACGGAGGGAGCTCTATGCCCGAGGGTCCGGAGTCCGAGCTGACCCGGCTGACCGTGGTGTGCGGCGTGGATCGGACGGCGGCGGCCGAGGTCGCGGCGGCGCTGCGCGCTCGGCACGCGGGGACGGCCGTGCTCGTCACCCACGACATGCGCGCGCTGGGTGAGGGCGTGGTGCGCCGACGGGTCGTGGAGGACGACGGCGAGCACGACGCGGTGCTCGAGCTGGCCCACGCCTGCGTGTCCTGCACGCTGCGCGAGGACCTGCTGCCGCTGCTGGTCCGTCTCGCCCGCGACCCGGACGTGGCGCACGTGGTGCTGCTGCTCGACCCGGGCGTGGAGGTCGAG
Source organism: Actinomycetospora sp. NBC_00405 (assembly GCF_036044095.1). Classification (NCBI taxonomy): domain Bacteria; kingdom Bacillati; phylum Actinomycetota; class Actinomycetes; order Pseudonocardiales; family Pseudonocardiaceae; genus Actinomycetospora; species Actinomycetospora sp. NBC_00405. The sequence goes on along the minus strand of NZ_CP107938.1, from coordinate 2,286,172 downwards.
GCGACGTGCGAGGCGCTGCACGGCCTGGTCCCCGAGGGGCTCGACCGCCCGGTCACGGACCTGTTCGCGCTGCGCGGTGTGGTCGCCGTGCTCGGTGCCGCCACCTGGCTCGACGACGCGGGCAGCGACGACGCGCTGGTCGAGCGCGGGCTCGCCCTCACCGCCGACGACGAGCGCACGGTCGCACAGATCGTGGTGGGCCAGGCCGAGTTCGCCGACGTCCTGGTGGTCGTCGGGCGCTGCTCCGGCGCCTGGGACCGCGTCCGGCTCGACGCCGTGCTCGCCCGGCTCGCGCCGCGGGCCGGTCAGGCCGACGTGGTCGACGGACCGCGAGCGGGGCGCGACGAGATCGCCGCACGACTCGACGATCTGCTCGACGCCCTGCCCGGCGACGCCCGCCGGGGCGTCCCCGACGACGCGCACGTGTCGCTCCTGCGCGGGCAGCCGCCCCTGGCGCGCGACGCCGGGGTGTCGTTGCTGCCCGTCGGCCACCGGCGTCCGTTCCACCCCGAACGCCTGCACGCGGCGTTCGACGTCCTCCTGCACGGCACGATCCGGATCCGCGGCCGGGTGTGGGTGGCCTCGCAGCCCGAGCACGTGCTGTGGCTCGAGTCCGCGGGCGGCGCCCTGCAGATCGGCGTCGCGGGCACCTGGCTCGCCGCCGACCCGACGGCGTGGGACGACGCCGACGACGAGCGTCGCGCCGCCGCGTCCCTGTCCTGGCACGAGCGCTGGGGCGACCGCGAGCAGCAGCTCGTGGCTCTCGTGCACGACGCCGACCCGGCGGGGCTCGTCGAGGCCCTCGACGCCGCGCTGCTCACCGACGAGGAGCTGGCCCTCGGCGAGGACGCCTGGCGTCGCCTCCCCGACCCGTTCGAGCACCGGCACACCGACCCGTGCCCCGACCTCGACACCGGCGTCGAGACCCGTCGTGGCGAGGGATGGGGATGAGCGACACCGTCGGCTTCACCGCTGTGCACTGCGGCGCGGCGGGCTGTCCTCACCACCAGCGTCCCGCGCCGGACGCCGAGGCCGTCGGCGACGCCCTCCGCGGGGCGGTGCGCCGCTGCCCGCACGGGGTGCTCGTGCGCGCGTCCTGCCTCACCGCGACGGCGTGCGGACACGGCACCGCGCCTGTGGGCGCCGGCGCCCTGGTCCTGGTGCAGCCCTGCGACCACGAGCGCACGCCCACGCGACCGGCCGTGATGGCCGGTCCGCTGCACGAACCGGCCGACGTCGACGACCTGTGCTCCTGGCTGGCCGCCGGCGCCGCCGACCCGCTGCCGCCGCACCTCGACGCGGTCAGCCCACCGGGGCGCTGAGGGGAGTGCCGAGGGGATCGCTGAGGGGATCGAGGACGGCGAGCAGCCGCGTGCGCAGCGCCCGGCCCCGGTCGGCGAAGGCGCGCTGGGCGTCGACGTAGGCGGCCTTGCCCTCGGGTGTCTCGATGCGCACCGGCTCGTACCCGAGGTCGGCGAGGTCGTAGGGCGACGCGCGCATGTCGAGCTCGCGGATGTCGCGGGCGAGGGTGAACGCGTCGAGCAGGAGCTCGCCGGGCACGAGTGGGCCGAGCTTGTCCGCCCACTTGTAGAGGTCCATCCCGGCGTGCAGGCACCCCGGCTGCTCGAGCTCGACCTGGCGTTCCCGCGTCGGACGCAGCGTGTTCCGCGGCGCGGCCGTGGGCGTGAAGAAGCGGTAGGCGTCGAAGTGCGAGCAGCGGATCCGGTGGGTCTCGACGACCTCGTCGGTGCCGGCCGCGCCGAGCCGCAGCGGGACGGGGTGCCGGGTGGCGTCGTCGCGGTGCACCATCGCCCACTCGTGCAGGCCGAAGCACCCGAGCTGGGGCGCCCGGTCCGCGGTGGCCCGCAGCAGCGCGGCGACGAAGTCGACCGTGGCGGCCCGCTCGCGGAGCAGGGTCGCGTGGTCGACGCGGACGCCCTCGCCCTGTGCGACGTAGTGCCGCCAGCCGGCGCGCTCGGCGGCGCCCACGAGGACGGTCCCCGCCCCCGGGTGCCAGCGGCGCAGCCGCGACGGGCGGGTGGGGTAGTAGGTGTAGAGGAAGTCCTCGACGGGGTGGCTCTCGCCCCGCGCCTTCCGCGCCCGGTGGCCGGCGGTCAGGTCGTCGGCCCGGGCGGTGTGCGCGTCCGCCCGCGCCCGCCACTCCCGTTCCGCCACGACCCGCATCGGGACCATGCTGCCAGCGGTGGCGGCGGCAACGATCCAGGCGGTCGGCCGGGGTGTGACGCGGGTAACCCGCACGTGTCCCACCACGCGAGGAGGTCACCGATGACCGAGCACCCCGACACCGAGACGGGCACCGACCGCGCCACCGTCGTCCCCGACGCCGCGCCCCTGACCGGCCGGCCCGCCGAGCCCGACCAGCCCGACCCCGCGGACGTGCTGCCCGTGGGCGGCGCGAGCGAGGTCGAGCACCTCGTGGAGGACGACGAGCGCTGAGCCCGGCCTCGCTTCGGCCCACGCCGCAGCGTCCCGCTCCTACGGTCGGGGCATGACGGGACGCCGCGAGACCGGGGGCACCGAGACCGGCGGAGACGTCGACATGGCCGCGGTCGGCGAACTGCTCGCCGACCGCAGTCGCTGCCGCATGCTGCTCGCGCTCGCGGACGGCCGGGCCCTGCCGGCCAGCGTCCTGGCGTCCGAGGCGGGGGTCGCCCCGTCGACGGCCAGCGGGCACCTCGCGCGGCTGACCGGGCGCGGGCTCACCGAGGTCGTCGCCACCGGGAAGTACCGCTACTACCGGCTCGCCGGCCCCGAGGTCGCCCGGCTCGTGGAGGTCCTCGGACGGATCGCGCCGGCCCGCCCCGTCCGGTCGCTGCGGGAGGGCACGCACGCGCACGCCCTGCGGATGGCGCGCCGCTGCTACGACCACCTGGCCGGGCGCCTCGGCGTCGCCGTCACCGACGCCCTGCGCGACCGCGCCTGGATCGAGGGCTCCGACGGCACCGTCGATCCGACCGAGCGTCCCGGGCACCAGCTGCCCGGCCGCCTCCCCGAGGACGGCGCCTACCGCCTCACCGACGCCGGCCGCGACGGGCTCGCGGGGCTCGGCGTCCGGGTGCCCGCCGGCCTGAGCGCCGTGCGCTGCTGCGTCGACTGGACCGAGCAGCGCCACCACCTCGCCGGGCCGCTCGCCGAGGGGCTCCTGGCCCGCTTCGACGCGGACGGCTGGCTGCGCTCCACCCCCGGCCACCGGGCGCTGCGCGTCACCGACGACGGCGTCGCGGGGCTGGCGGCGAGCCTCGGTGTCGGCTGGCCGCCGCCGGCCGCGGACCTCGCCCGGGTCGGCGGCGGGGTCGGCAGCGGTGGCGAAGGGCGTCCCTCGCCCCTCTAGTCGGCCGAAGGTGCCCTTCGCGCGGAACCGGCCCGGCCCGCGCGGCGCACGGTCGCCCGCCGGGGAGGACGCTGGGCACGTGAGCGAGACGACCGACACCGTGGTCCCCCGTGCCCCCCGCGAGCCGCAGCCCGGCGACCGCGCCACCGGCCTGGGCTCGTGGCCCGGCACCGACGCCCGGGAGGCCGCGCGGACGGTGGTCGGCGAGCTCCCCGGCCTGCCCCACGTGCCCGAGCTGCCCGCGCGCGGCGTCGGCGCCGACATGATCGGGCGCACCGCGGCCCTCCTGATCGACATCGCCACCGAGGTCTGGCCGTCGGGCTACCGCGTCGTGCGCCGGCCCGGCGGCGACCACCGGCGCGGGGTCGAGCTGCTCGCCCGCGACGTCGACACCCTCGACGAGGCGCTGGGCGAGGCGGGCGCCACCCCGGCCGCCGTGAAGTGCCAGGTCGCGGGCCCGTGGACGCTCACCGCCGGCGTCGAGCTGCACTCCGGGCACCGGGTGCTCACCGACCACGGCGCCGTCACCGAGTTCGCCGCGAGCCTCGCCGAGGGCCTCCGGGTCCACGTCGCAGAGCTCGGCCGGCGGGCGAACGCCCCCGTCGTCGTCCAGATCGACGAGCCGACGCTGCCTGCCGTCCTCGCGGGCTCGCTGAGCACCCCGTCGGGCTACGGCACCGTCGGCGCGGTGCCGGGGGGCGAGGCCCGCGCCGTGCTGGCCGGAGCGGTCGCCGCGGCCCGGGACGCGGGCGCGGCGCAGGTGGTCGTGCACTGCTGCCACCCCACGCCGCCGCTGGCGCTGCTCGGCGCGGTCGGCGCCGACGCCGTGGCCGTGGACCTCGGGGCGCTGGGCGGCGCCGACGCTCCGAAGGACGTCCTCGACGCCCTGGGCGAGCTCTGGGAGGCCGGCACCGAGCTCTGGCTGGGCATCGTCCCGTCGACCGACCCCGACGCGCCGCCGCCCCTGCACGACCTCGCGACGCCCGCGCTCGGGCTGGCCGACCGCCTCGGCTTCGACCGCGCCCGCCTCGCCGACCGGGCCGTCATCACCCCGGCGTGCGGGCTGGCCGGCGCGAGCCCGCGGTGGGCCCGGACGGCGACGGGCACGACCGTCGAGCTCGCCCGCGCGTTCGTCGACCCACCCGCGAGCTGGTGACCCTGCGCGCGGTGATCCACTGAGGGACGTGCGGATCGGACTGGTGGGTGGCGGGTTCGCCGCCCTGAGCGGAGCCCTCGCCACGGCGTTCGAGGACGTCGGGTGGTCGGGGATCGAGATCGTCGACGTCCCCGTGGACGTGCCCCCGGGCGGGCTCGAGCGGGTCGATGTGCTGTGCCCGATGGGCAGCTCGATCTCCGGTGCGCTGATGGACGCGACGGCGCCGCGCATGGTCCAGCAGTTCGGGGTGGGCCTGTCCGGGGTGGACATGCCGGCGGCCGCCGAGCGCGGCATCCCCGTCGACAACGTCTCGGGCGCGGAGTCGGGCAACGCCGTCGCCGTCGCGGAGATCGCGCTGCTGCACCTGCTCGCCCTCCTGCGCCGGTTCACCGAGGCACAGGCGAACGTCGCGCGCCGCGTCGTCGGGGAGCCGTCGGGCACGACGCTGGCGGGCCGCACGGTCGGCGTCCTGGGGGTCGGTGACATCGGCGCGGAGGTGATCGTGCGGCTGCGCGCCTTCGACGCCGTGCCCGTCGGCATCGGGCGTCGCCCGCGGACCGAGACGCCGCGGGCCGCCACCCTGCTCGACGACGAGCACTACCACCGCACCGGCGACCTGCTCGCCGCCCTCGCCCGCTGCGACGACCTCGTCGTGGCCTGCCCGCTCACCGGCGAGACGCGGGGGATCGTCGGCGCCGACGCGCTGGAGGCGCTCGGTCCCCGCGGGCACGTGGTCAACGTGGCGCGCGGGCCGGTGGTCGACCGCGACGCCCTGCTCGCCGCGCTGCGCGCGGGACGGGTGGCCGGCGCGGGCCTCGACGTCACGTGGGTGGAGCCGATCGACCCCGACGAGGAGCTGCTCGCCGAGAACGTCGCGGTCACCCCGCACATCGGCGGCGTCACCGAGACCTCGTACGCCGGGATCGCGCGCGGTTTCGTGGCGTCGGTGGAACGCCACCTCGGACGGGATCTCTAGCGCGTCGAGGACGGTTCGTTGTCGGGGGCGGCGGCTAATCTCACCCCCGTGACCAGCGAGACCGCGCCGATCGCGCCCGGGACGGGGCAGACCCACGTGCCCGCGGAGGCCGCGCAGCGCCACCGCGAGCTGTCCGAGGTCGTGGCCGACCACCAGTTCCGCTACTACGTCCTCGACGCCCCGATCGTCACCGACGGGGAGTTCGACGAGCTCTTCGGCGAGCTGCAGGGTCTCGAGGAGCGGCACCCGTCGCTGGTCACGCCCGCCTCGCCCACGCAGCGGGTGGGCGGTGGCTTCTCCACGGACTTCGTCGCGGTGGACCACCTCGAGCGGATGCTCTCGCTCGACAACGCCTTCGCGCCCGAGGAGCTGCGCGAGTGGGTCCTGCGGGTGCAGCGCGAGCTCGACCACCCGACCGAGGAGCTGCTCTACCTCTGCGAGCTCAAGATCGACGGCCTGGCGGTGAACCTGCTCTACGAGGACGGGCACCTCACGCGCGCGCTCACCCGGGGTGACGGGCGCACGGGCGAGGACATCACGCTCAACATGCGCACGCTGGCCGACGTGCCCACCGAGCTGACGGGCACCGACGAGTTCCCCGTGCCCGAGCTGATGGAGGTGCGCGGCGAGGTGTTCTTCCGCCTCGCGGACTTCGAGGAGCTCAACGCCGGCCTCGTCGCGGCGGGCAAGCAGCCGTTCGCCAACCCGCGGAACTCCGCGGCCGGCTCGCTGCGCCAGAAGGATCCACGGGTCACCGCGACGCGTCCGCTGCGGCTGATCTGCCACGGCCTGGGCAAGCGGCGCGGCTTCACCCCGGTGCGTCAGTCGCAGGCCTACGACGCGCTGGCGGCGTGGGGGCTGCCGGTGTCCACGCACACCCGGGTGCTGCACGGCGTCGACGCGGTCATCGAGCACGTCGGGTACTGGGGCGAGCACCGCCACGACGCGGAGCACGAGATCGACGGGGTGGTCGTCAAGGTCGACGACGTCTCCCTGCAGCGCCGGCTCGGGTCGACGTCGCGGGCCCCGCGCTGGGCGATCGCCTACAAGTACCCGCCGGAGCAGGCGACGACGACGCTCAAGGGCATCAGCGTCAACGTCGGGCGCACGGGGCGCGTGACGCCGTTCGCCGAGATGGAGCCGGTGCTCGTCGCCGGGTCGACGGTCTCGCTGGCGACGCTGCACAACGCGGGCGAGGTCGAGCGCAAGGGCGTCCTCATCGGCGACCGCGTGATCATCCGCAAGGCGGGCGACGTCATCCCCGAGGTCCTCGGCCCGGTCGTCGAGGCACGCACCGGCGACGAGTACGCGTTCGTCATGCCGACGCACTGTCCCGAGTGCGGCACCGAGCTGCGGCAGATGCGCGAGGGCGACAAGGATCTGCGCTGCCCCAACGCCCGCTCCTGCCCCGCGCAGCTGCGGGAGCGGCTGTTCCACGTCGCCGGCCGCGGCGCGTTCGACATCGAGGTGCTCGGCTACGAGGCCGCCACCGCGCTGCTCGACGCCGGCGTGGTGCAGGACGAGGGCGACGTCTTCCGCCTCACCGAGGACGACCTCGGCCGGGTCGACCTCTTCCGCACCAAGGCCGGCAACGTCTCGGCCAACGGCCGCAAGCTGCTGACCAACCTCGAGACGGCCCGGCACCGCCCGCTGTGGAAGGTGCTCGTGGGCCTGTCGATCCGCCACGTCGGGCCCACCGCGGCCCAGGCCCTGGCGCGGCACTTCCGGTCGGTCGACGCCATCGACGCCGCGAGCGAGGAGGAGCTGGCCGCGGTCGACGGGGTCGGCCCGACCATCGCGCACGCGGTGCGCGAGTGGTTCTCGGTCGACTGGCACCGCGAGGTCGTCGAGAAGTGGCGCGCCGCGGGCGTCGAGCTCGAGGAGGAGGTCGACGAGTCGGTGCCCCGCAACCTCGAGGGGCTCTCGATCGTCGTCACCGGTTCGCTGCCCACGCTCTCGCGCGACGAGGCGAAGGAGGCGATCCTCGCCCGGGGCGGGCGCGCAGCGGGGTCGGTGTCGAAGAAGACGGCGTTCGTGGTGGTCGGCGACGAGCCGGGCTCGAAGTACGACAAGGCGATCGCCGCCAAGGTGCCGATCCTCGACGAGGACGGCTTCCGCGTGCTCCTGGAGCAGGGGCCGGACGCGGCGGCCGGTGTCGCGTTGGTCACGGGAACGGACGGGACGGACGAGGCTGACGGGGCCGACGGGTCGGGCGAGGCGCCGGCGGAGGAGGACGCGAGCGCCTGAGAGCGGACGGTGATCACCCGAGGTCCGAGGGTGCTGGGGCATCCGTGGCCGCGTGCGGCACACTCACACCGACGGGTGACGAGAGATGCGACCGTCCGGGTGGCAGTGGCGATTCGAGCCGCTGACGGCGCGACGGCTCGCGGCTCGGCGTTGCCCTCGTCGCCGAGAGCGTCGAAGCTGGACACCAGCTGGAACTCAGGGCCCTGGGTCGCAGGTGGAGGGAGGGTCGCCGCGGTGCTGCAGTGCTGCCTCAACGGTGCCCGACCCGCCGACGTGTACCCCGCGGTCCCCATGAGTCCGCGCCACCTCGCCCGGGACGCCCGCGCCGTGGCCGCCCTCGGCGTCGCGAGCCTGCACGTCCACCCGCGTGACCGCGACGGGCAGGAGAGCCTCGACCCACGCGTGATCGGCACGGTCGTCGACGCCATCCGCCGGGAGGCCCCGGAGATCGAGATCGGGATCACCACCGCGCGGTGGGTCGAGCCGGACCCCATGCGGCGCACCGAGATCATCGCCCAGTGGGGCCGCCTGCCCGAGCACGCCCGCCCCGACGTCGCCGCCGTCAACGTGCACGAGCGGGGCTGGCAGCGGGTCTGCGAGGCGCTCCACGCCGTCGACATCGGCATCGAGCTGGGTGTCTGGACCACCGGCGACGCCGTGCAGCTCAAACAGGCCGGTCTCCCGCGGGGCACCGCCCGCGTCCTCGCGGAGGTCACGGTCACCGACCCCGACACCGCGGTCGCCGAGGCCGTCCGCATCCTCAAGGCCCTCGGTCCCGTGCCGGCGCCGATCCTGCTGCACGGCGAGGAGGCCGGCGCCTGGCCGGTGCTCGACTACGCGAAGCGCAACAACCTCGACACCCGCATCGGCTTCGAGGACACCCTCAAGGGCCCCGACGGCACGTGGCTCGCCACGGGCAACGAGGAGCTCGTGCGCTACGCCCTGGGCAAGGACGTGGCCGGGCGCTACGAGCGCCGCCGCAACGGCACCCGCGCGGGCGGCCTGCGGTCCTCGCCGCTCTGGCCCGGCTCCCGGGCCGAGCACCGCCGCTGACCCTGCGGTCGTCACCCCTCGTCACCATGCGGAGGCGGGGCTCTTCGTAGTTCTACGTATGGGGCCCCGTCCGGCGCAGCGCGACGATACGGAGAGTCGCGCGGCCGGAGTCCGTCGGGACGCCAGGAGCCCCGGACCCAGATCGCTCCGCTGACGCGATCCACGGGGACGGAGCACGGCCATGACCTACGTCGTTTCGCGGTTCGACGATCTGCGCGCCTCGCTGTCCGGCACCGTCGTCACCCCGGAGGACCCGGGGTACGACGAGGCCCGGCGGGTGTGGAACGCCGACATCGACCGGAGACCGGCCGTCGTCGTCTACTGCGCCACCACCGAGGACGTCGCGACGGCGGTGTCCTTCGCGCGCGACTCCTCGCTCGAGATGTCGGTGCGGAGCGGCGCCCATTCGATGGCGGGGATGTGCGTGGGGGACGCCGGGATCGTCATCGACCTCAGCCGCATGAACGACGTCGCGGTCGACGCGGGCGCTCGCCGCGCCACGGCCGGAGGTGGGGCCCTGCTGCGCGACCTCGACGCTGCCACGCAGATCCACGGGCTGGCCGTGCCGTCCGGCGAGGTCGGCCACACCGGGGTCGCCGGGATCACCCTCGGCGGGGGCATGGGCTGGCTGACGCGCCAGCACGGACTGACGATCGACAACCTCGTGTCGGCGTGCGTCGTGCTCGCCGATGCGCGCATCCTGCGTGTGGCGGCCGACGAGAACCCCGATCTGTTCTGGGCGATCCGGGGCGGCGGCGGGAACTTCGGGATCGTCACCGAGTTCGAGTTCGCGCTGCACGAGGTGGGACCGCAGATCGACATGGCGCTGCTCTTCTACGGCATGGACCAGGCGGCCGACGCCTTCCGGATGGCGCGTGAGGTCATCCCCGATCTCCCGCCCGACGTGAGCTTCGAGGTGATCGCTCTGCACGCGCCCCCCGAACCCTTCGTGCCCGAGGAGCACCACTTCCGCCTCGGGATCGCTCTCGTCGCGGTGGGCTTCGGCGGCGAGGAGAGCCACCGGGCCGTCGTGGACCACGTGCGGGACGGACTGCCTCCGCTGTTCGAGATGGTCGCGCCGATGCCGTACACGGCGCTCCAGCAGATGTTCGACGAGGGATTCGGGTGGGGTGTCCATGCCTACGAGAAGTCCCTGTACCTCGAGTCCTTCACGGACGAGGCCATCGACGTGATCGTCGAGCGGGTCGCCGACATGGTCTCGCCGATGTCGGCCGTCCTCTTCTACGTGCTCGGCGGGGCGTTCTCCGCGGCCGATGACGAGAGCACGGCGTTCAGCGGCGGGCGCTCTCCGCGGTTGGCCATGTTCATCGTCGGGATGGCGCCCGACGCCGGCGCGCAGTCAGTCGAGCGCGCCTGGGTGCGGGGCTTCTTCGACGCGATCGCGTCCCAAGCCATGGGCACGGGCATGTACGTCAACGGGATGGGCAGCGACGACGCCCACCGCGTGCCGAGCGCCTACGGCACGAAGTACGCGCGCCTGCAGCGCATCAAGGCCGCCTACGACCCGGAGAACGTCTTCCACCGCAACAGCAACATCCTCCCCGCGCCCTGAGGGGCGTCAGCCCACGATCGTCGCCACGATCCCGGCGAGGTGGGAGAGGCGGGCGAGCTCGGAGGGCCGGAACGCGGGCCCGCCGGGGCGGCCGACGACGAGCGCCCGCTCGGGGCGGCCGACGGGCGCGGCGGCCAGCTCGGTGTCGAGGGCGGTCCAGGCCTCGGGCACGACGTGCCCGCCGGCGGGGTCGAGCACGGTCGCCTTGTCCAGCGGCAGCCAGGCGAGCTCGGTGGCCTCGGTCTCCGGCGCGGCGGCGCTCGAGGCCACCCGGCGCACCCCGGTCCCGGTGCCCGTGGCCTCGGTCACCAGCGCCCACGCGGAGCGGAAGAGGCCCGGCACGCCCTCGGCCAGCAGCGTCACGCCCATCTCGGGCCGGGCGGCGACGGCCTCGACCAGCTCCAGCTCGCGCGTGGTGTCCAGGGCACCCGCGAACGGCCGCACCGACTCGACCACCACGCCGTGCACGGACTCCGCGGCGGTGATCAGCACGTCGGGGGGCCGCGAGCTGGGCATGTCCACGACGAGGTCGTCCACGGCCGTCCCGGCGCCGCGCTCGACGACGTCGACGGAGAGGATGTCCGCGCCCTCGGTACCGAGCGCCGAGGCCAGGGCCCCGAGGGTGCCGGGCCTGTCGGGCAGCACCACGCGCAGCAAGTAGGTCACGGCCCTCCTCGACCCCCCGAGACTCCCGCGAGTCTCCCGACACCGATGTGGACCCCGCGTGCGCCCTGGTACCCGCCGCGGACCCGGCGCATCCTCCCAGGCCGACCCCCGCGGGGGCGAGTGACGATCACACCCCGCCTCCCGGCAAACCTCGTCGAGGCCCGGGTCGGCGCGGTCCTAGACTGGGTGTTTCGCGTGCGGGAGACGCAACGGAGCTCGGCCCGACGTCCCGGGAGACGACCTCTCACCCGACGCCGCGCGGAGCCCGACCCGACCATCGTGCACGACCCCGGAGGGACATGTCCGACATCACCCGCGACGACGTCGCCCACCTCGCCCGCCTGGCCCGCCTCGCGGTGACCGACGACGAGCTGGACACGTTCTCGCGCCAGATCGACGCGATCGTGGACACGGTCTCGGCGGTGGGCGACATCCCGGACGACATCCCGCCGACGGCGCAGGTGGTGCCGCAGACGAACGTGCTGCGCCCCGACACCACGGAGCCCTCGCTGCCGCGCGAGGCCGCTCTGGCGGGTGCGCCCGCCGCCGAGGAGGGCCGCTTCCGCGTGCCGCGCATCCTGGGGGAGGAGCTGTGAGAGGGGCGAGCGCAGCGACGGGAGGACAGAGCGAGCTGATCTCCCTCGACGCCGGTGAGCTGGCCCGGCGCATCCACGCCCGGGAGGTCTCGTCGGTCGAGGTCACCCGGGCCCACCTGGAGCGGATCGAGGCCGTCGACGGCGCTGGTGGTGGCGACGGCGTGCACGCCTTCCTGCACGTCGACGCCGAGGGCGCCCTCGCGGCGGCCGAGGCGGTCGACCGCGCGGTGGCCGAGGGCGGGCCCGTCTCGCCCCTGGCCGGGGTCCCGGTGGCGGTCAAGGACAACATGACCACTCTCGACATGCCCACCACCTGCGGGTCGGCGATCCTCGACGGCTGGCGCCCGCCCTACGACGCCACCGTCGTCGCCCGGCTGCGGGCGGCCGGCCTGGTGCCGCTGGGCAAGACCAACCTCGACGAGTTCGCCATGGGCAGCTCGACCGAGAACTCGGCGTTCGGCACCACCCGCAACCCCTGGGACCTCGCGCGCATCCCCGGCGGCTCCGGGGGTGGGTCGTCGGCGGCGGTCGCCGCGGGCGAGGCGCCGCTGGCCCTCGGTTCGGACACCGGCGGCTCGATCCGCCAGCCCGGCGCGGTCACCGGCACCGTCGGGGTCAAGCCCACCTACGGCACGGTCTCGCGCTTCGGGCTCGTCGCGTTCTCGTCGTCGCTGGACCAGATCGGGCCGTGCGCCCGGTCGGTGCTCGACGCCGCGCTGCTCCACGAGGTGATCGGCGGGCACGACCCGCGCGACCAGACGTCCGTCGACGGCCCGCTGCCGCCGGTGGTCGAGGCCGCGCTGGCCGGCGCCCGGGGCGACCTCGCGGGGGTGCGCGTCGGCATCGTCACCGAGTTCTCCGGCGAGGGCTACCAGCCCGGCGTGCTCGCCGCGTTCACCGACGCCGTGCGCGTGCTGGGGGAGCTGGGCGCGGACGTCGTCGAGGTCGCGTGCCCGTCGTTCTCCTACGCCCTGCCGGCCTACTACCTCATCGCGCCGAGCGAGGCCTCGAGCAACCTGGCCCGCTTCGACGCCATGCGCTACGGGCTGCGCGTCGGCGACGACGGCTCGCAGTCCACCGACGAGGTGATGTCGCAGACGCGCGAGAAGGGGTTCGGCGCCGAGGTCAAACGCCGCATCATGATCGGGACGCACGCCCTGTCGGCCGGCTCGTACGACGCGCTCTACGGCAAGGCGCTCAAGGCCCGCACACTGATCGTTCGCGACTTCACCGCCGCGTTCGAGACGTGCGACGTGCTGGTGTCGCCGACGACGCCCACCACGGCGTTCCCGATCGGCGAGCGCACCGACGACCCGCTGGCGATGTACCTCGCCGACCTCTGCACGATCCCGTCGAACCTCGCCGGCAACGCCGCGCTCTCCGTGCCCTGCGGCCTCGCGGCCGACGACCAGCTGCCGGTCGGCATGCAGATCATGGCGCCCGCCCTCGCCGACGACCGCGCCTACCGCGTCGCGGCGGCCTACGAGACCGCGCGCGCCTCGGCGTCGGACGCCGGCCCCCGCATCCCCGAACTCCGTGCTCTGGAGGGCTCCCGATGACGGCTGTGTCGACCCCTGGCGTGGAGTCCGCGCCCTACACCGTCGAGGAGGTCTGCGAGCAGTTCGACCCCGTCATGGGGCTCGAGGTGCACGTGGAGCTCAACACCGAGACGAAGATGTTCTGCGGCTGCGCGAACGCCTTCGGCGCGGAGCCCAACACCCACGTCTGCCCGGTGTGCCTGGGCCTGCCGGGCTCGTTGCCGCGGCTGAACGGCACCGCCGTCGAGTCGGCGATCAAGATCGGCCTGGCGCTGAACTGCCGGGTCCGGGAGCGCTCCGGCTTCGCCCGGAAGAACTACTTCTACCCGGACATGCCGAAGAACTTCCAGATCTCCCAGTACGAGGACCCGATCGTCTTCGACGGCTACCTCGACGTGCCGCTCGACGACGGCACCACCTGGCGCGTGGAGATCGAGCGCGCGCACATGGAGGAGGACACCGGCAAGTCCCTGCACGTCGGCGGGGCCACCGGGCGCATCCACGGCGCGGACTACTCGCTGCTCGACTACAACCGCTCCGGCGTCCCGCTGATCGAGATCGTCACCAAGCCGATCATCGGGGCCGGCGTCCGCGCCCCCGAGGTGGCGCGCGCCTACGTCACGGCGCTGCGCGACGTCCTGCGCGGCCTCGGGGTGTCCGACGTCCGGATGGACCAGGGCTCGATGCGCTGCGACGCCAACGTGTCGCTCATGCCGAAGGACGCGACGGAGTTCGGCACCCGCACCGAGACCAAGAACGTCAACTCGCTGCGGTCGGTGGAGCGCGCGGTGCGCTACGAGATGGGCCGCCACGCCGGCGTGCTGCTCTCCGGCGGCACCATCCGGCAGGAGACCCGGCACTTCGACGAGCAGTCGGGGACCACCTCGCCGGGCCGGCCGAAGGAGACCTTCGCCGACTACCGCTTCTTCCCCGAGCCCGACCTCCCGCCGCTGGAGCCCTCGCGCGACTGGGTGGAGACGTTGCGCGCCGCCCTGCCCGAGCGCCCCTGGGAGCGCCGCGCGCGCATCCAGACCGACTGGGGCCTCTCGGACGAGGAGCTGCGCGACCTGGTCAACGCCGACGCGCTCGACCTCGTCGCCGACACCGTCGAGGCCGGCGCACCGCCGGAGGCCGCGCGCTCGTGGTGGGTCTCGTACCTGTCCCAGCAGGCCAACACGGCGGGCGTCGCCCTGACCGGGCTCGCGATCACGTCGGCGCAGGTCGCCCGGGTCATTGCGCTGGTCGAGGACGGGACGCTGACCAACAAGCTGGCGCGCCAGGTCGTCGACGGCGTCCTCGCGGGCGAGGGCGAGCCCGACGACGTGGTCAGCGGGCGGGGTCTGGCCGTGGTCAGCGACGAGAGCGCGCTGGCCGCCGCGGTGGACGAGGCGCTGGCCGCCCAGCCGGCCGTGGCCGAGAAGATCCGGGCCGGCAAGACCAAGGCGGCCGGGGCGATCGTCGGCGCGGTGATGAAGGCCACGCGGGGGCAGGCGGACGCCGCGCGTGTCCAGGAGCTGGTGCTCGAGCGCTGCCAGTGACCGGGAATCGTCCGGACCACATCTTTTTCGAGACCTCCCCGTAACCCGAACGAGATCCCTCCGTTGGGTGATTCAGGAAGCAGCGTGTAGCGGCTTCTGAACCGGGCGTCACCGTCGATCTGTGCGGTACGACCGTCCGGTTCATCCCCCGAAGCCAGATGAACTACCCAGGAGGGTCGAATGGGTGCACACAGTGCCCGCCAGGCGAGCACGGTCGGCAAGATCGCCGGCCGGGGCGCACTGACCGCCGCCGCCGCGCTCGCGCTGACGGGCGGCACTGCGTCGTTCGCGTTCGCCGCCGAGGCGCCGAACGTCGACAACACGTCGTCCACCCTCGAGGACGTGGCGACCAGCAACGTTGAGGGCCTGCAGGAGCTCCCCGAGACGGACGTGCCCACGACCGTCAAGGGTGGCGAGGAGTTCGTCGGCGGCCACGCCTCCGCGGCCCAGCACGACGTCAACCGCATCACCTCGGCGGTGACCTCGGACCTGCAGACCGCCGCGAACGACAACGGCATCCCGGTCGGCAGCCAGGCCACCGACACCGAGCAGGAGATCTCCGGCTCGGTCAACGAGGTCTCCGGTCACGTCCACGACGCCACCGGATCCGGCGCCCAGCAGATCGACGACGCGATCTCGAGCGGCTCCAGCATGCTCTCGTTCTCCTGATCCGCTCCCCAGATCAGGACGGACCCGCGGCCCCGGTCCTCCTCCCTGCCCGGGGTGAGGACCGGGGCTGCGGTGCGTCCGAGGGCCTGTTCTCTCCGAGGGCACGCTCCTCGGGCCGCTAGTCGGCCCCGCTGGCTCCGCCCGATGGCGGGCGGATGCGCACGACGCGGTCGTCGGTGGGCGTGACCGGGCCGCCGCCGTCCTTGTTGGCCGTGGTGAACCAGATCAGGCCGTCGGAGGCGACGTCGGTGCCGGTGATCCGCCCGTAGGTGCCCGCCAGCACCGCCTGCGGCGTGCCGACGAACGCGCCCTGGGGTGTGGGGCGCAGGACGAACATCGCGCTCGAGCCCCGGAGCCCGACGACGAGCGTGCCCGGCAGCGCCGCGCACCCGGCCACCCCGGGCCGCTCGGGCCACGTCCAGGCCGGGGCGGCGGCCGCGTTCGGGCCCGGCGCGACCCCGGGCCGCACGGCCAGCAGGACGTCGCGCGGGCCGGCCCGGTCGGTGACCCAGCTGACGCCGGTCGCCGCGTCCGCGCACACGTCGCCGGGCGCGTGCAGGCCGCTGCCCACCACCGGCGACGCCGGGTCCGGCGTGCCCGGGACGGGGCGGCCGAACGGGTCGATGCGCAGGAGCTTGCCGGCCAGTGACGTGGGCGAGGCCGCCGCCGCCCGGTCGCCGCCGTCGCCCGTGGCCACGAGCAGGGTGCCGTCGGGCTCGACCCCGACCGCGCCGCTGTTGCCCGACGCCCCGCGCGGGATGCCGCCCAGCACGGTCTTGGGTACGTCCCCGGGCGCGATGCGCAGGACGGCGTTGCCGCCCGGGGTGGTGGCGTAGGCGTAGAGCAGCTGGTCCTCCGCGTAGGAGGGGGAGAGCGCCAGCGAGGTGAGCCCCCCGTCGCCCGCCGCGTCGACGGGCACCGTCGCCACGGTCTCCGGCGTCTCCTCGGGGGCGACGCGCAGGATGCGCCCGGTCGTGCGCTCGGCCACCAGGGCGGCGGCCCCGCCCGGCAGCGTGACGACGGCGGACATCGGCGCGAGGCAGGTGGCGACGACCTGCGGGTCGGGGTCGACGCACGGCGGGGGCACCGAGGGCCCGTCCGAGTTCGGTGCCGGCGTGGGCTCGCCGGTCTCGGGCAGCTGCGGCTGCGGCGCCCGCTCGGCCGAGAGGTCGGGGCGCTCGCGCCAGGGCTGCTGCCCGGCGTCGGGGAACTGCGCGCAGCCGGCGAGCAGCGCCGCGAGGGTGGTCAGCGCCGCGAGCAGCAGCACGTACCGCGACGGACCGGACACGGCTCGACACACTAGGCGTCCCCTGCTGTGCCGGCCGTGAGACGGGGGCACCACGAGATCACCACTGCCACCGACGCGGGGCGGACGGTGTTCCTCCCTCGGGGGCGGCACACGGGAGGCTGAGGTCATGGGAGAGGTGGCGCCCGGCGTCGTGCACGTGCCGGGGTGGCTCGACGTCGAGCGCCGGCGCGATCTCGTCGCGGCGTGCCGCCGGTGGGCCGCCCACGGGCCCGGAGCGCGCGCGGCACGGCTGCCTCGCGGCGGGCAGATGAGCGTCGAGACGGTGTGCCTGGGCTGGCACTGGATCCCCTACCGCTACTCGCGCACCCGCGACGACCAGGACGGTTCGGCCGTCCTGCCGTTCCCGACGTGGCTCGCCGACCTGGGGCGCGAGGCCGTGGCCGCCGCCTACGACGATCCGGAGGCCGGGGCCGGCTACCGCCCGGACATCGCCCTGGTCAACTTCTACGGCGCGGACTCGCGCATGGGCATGCACCAGGACCGCGACGAGGCCGCGGACGACCCGGTGGTGTCGCTGAGCCTCGGGGCGGCGTGCGTGTTCCGCATCGGCAACACCGAGAACCGCGGGCGCCCGTACACCGACCTGGTGCTCGACTCCGGTGACCTCGTGGTCTTCGGGCGGGAGAACCGGCTGGCGTACCACGGGGTGCCGAGGATGGTGCCGTCCTTCGCGGTCGAGGACATCGGCCTGCCCGAGGGCCGCATCAACATCACGCTGCGGGTGTCCGGCCTGCAGGACTGAGGCCGGCGACTACCCTCCCGCCCCGTGAGCGCCGAACCCGTGACCGTGCTGGTGCCCCACGACGAGGGGGAGGCCGCGCTCGCCGACATCGACGGCCTCGAGCTCGTCCGCTACGACGAGCAGGCCGATGCCCTGCCCGACGCCGCGGAGCGCGCCGCGGTGCTGGTCCCCGGCTTCCTCGCGACGACCGACGCGTTGAAGCTGGTCGAGCGCTGCCCGAACCTGCGGCTGGTGCAGCTGCTCTCGGCGGGCGCGGAGATGTGGGTGGGCCGGCTCCCCGAGGGCGTGCAGCTCTCCGACTGCCAGGGCGCGCACGGCGGGGTCACCGCCGAGTGGGTGCTGGCCGCGACCCTCGCCGTGCTGCGCGAGATCCCGCCCTTCGTGCGTGCCCAGGACGAGGGCCGCTGGGACCAGCACGTCACCGACACGCTCACCGGCAAGCGCGTCCTGCTGGTCGGCGCCGGCGACCTCGCCGACCAGACCGCGCGCCGGATGGAGACCTTCGACGTCGAGACCATCACCCGCGTCGGGCGACGGGCCCGCGAGGGCGTGCACGCCACCTCGGAGCTGCCCGGCCTGCTGGGAGACCACGACGTCGTCGTGCTCCTCGTCCCGCTGACCGACGAGACCCGTGGCCTCGTGGACGCCGCGTTCCTCGCCGCCATGCCCGACGGCGCGCTGCTGGTCAACGCGGCGCGCGGCCCGGTGGTCGACACCGACGCCCTGCTCGCCGAGCTGCGGTCCGAGCGCCTGCGCGCCGCGGTGGACGTCGTCGACCCCGAGCCGCTGCCCGCCGACCACCCGCTGTGGTCCGCGCCGAACCTGCTGATCACCCCGCACGTCGGCGGCAGCGTCCCCGGGCACCTCGAGCGGGCCTATCGCGTCGTGCACACCCAGCTCGAGGCCGTCGCCCGCGGGGAGGACCCGCCGAACCTGGTGATCAACGGGTACTGAGCACCTACTTGCTAGGTGACACGCAAGTATGTAGAAGGGTGGTACGCCCACGCGCCGAGACGTGGACGACGTCGGAGCGGAGCGGGCGATGACAGCGTGGACGAGCGTCAGCACAGGGGCGGGCGAGGAGATCGTGCGGGTCGAGGTCGAGGACGGCGACCCGTTCGCGGTGATGGCCCTGGGCCGGCACTCCGTCGTGCTCACGCGCGACGAGTGCCGCCGGATCGCCGACGCGCTGCGCGCGGCGTCGCACCGGTCTCCGCCCCTCTGACGAGACCTCGGTGGCGAATCCCGCGCTCAGCGCGGGATTCGCCACCGGAAAATGCGACCTAGACCGAGCGGACCGCGCCCGTCGCCCCCGAGGTCACGAGCTTCGCGTAGGCGCGCAGGGCGCTGGTGAGGTGGCGGTTCCGCTCGACGGCGGGCTGCCACGGACGCTCCGAGGCCTCCATCTTGGCGCGGCGCTCGGCGAGCACCTCGTTGTCGACGAGCAGCTCGATGCGGCGGGCGTCGACGTCGAGGAGGATCTCGTCGCCCTCCTGCACCAGCCCGATCGTGCCGCCGGCCGCGGCCTCGGGGGAGACGTGCCCGACGGAGATTCCGCTCGAGCCGCCGGAGAACCGGCCGTCGGTGACCAGCGCGCACACCGCGCCGAGGCCCGCGCCCTTGAGGAACGCGGTCGGGTGCAGCATCTCCTGCATGCCGGGGCCGCCGGCCGGGCCCTCGTAGCGCACGACGATCACGTCGCCGGGCTGCACCTGCTTCCCGAGGATGATCGAGACGGCCTCCTCCTGGCTCTCGACCACCCGCGCGGGGCCGCGGAAGAACCGCCCGTCCTCGGGCAGGCCGGCGCTCTTGATGACGGCGCCGTCGGGGGAGAGGTTGCCGGTGAGCACCGCGAGTCCGCCGTCGGCCGAGAACGCGTGCGCGACGTCATGAATCACACCGCTGACACCGTCCTGATCGAGCGAGGACCAGCGGTTCGTCGTCGAGAACGGCTCCACGGTGCGCACCCCGCCGGGCGCGGCGTGGAACAGCTCGAGGGCCTCCTCGGACGGGGAGCCGCCCCGGATGTCCCAGGCGCCGAGCCACGCGTCGAGCGAGGGGGCGTGCACCGTGTGCACGTCGCGGTGCAGCAGGCCGCCCCGGTCGAGCTCGCCCAGGATGGCGGGGATGCCGCCGGCGCGGTGCACGTCCTCCATGTGGTGCGACGAGTTCGGCGCGACCTTCGAGACGCACGGCACCCGACGGCTGACGGCGTCGATGTCGGCCAGCGAGAACTCGAGCTCGGCCTCGTGGGCGGCGGCCAGGATGTGCAGCACGGTGTTCGTCGAGCCGCCCATGGCGACGTCGAGGGCCATCGCGTTCTCGAACGCGTGCCGCGAGGCGACGTTGCGCGGCAGCACGGAGTCGTCGTCCTCGGCGTAGTAGCGCCGGGCCAGGTCGACGACCGTGCGGCCCGCGTCGAGGAACAGCTCGCGGCGCGCCGCGTGCGTCGCCAACGTGGAGCCGTTGCCGGGCAGCGAGAGCCCGAGCGCCTCGGTGAGGCAGTTCATGGAGTTGGCCGTGAACATCCCCGAGCACGACCCGCAGGTCGGGCAGGCGGAGCGCTCGACCTCGGTGAGCCCCTCGTCGGAGACCGCACCCGACGCCGAGGCGGAGATCGCGGTGATCAGGTCGGTCGGGGCCTGGGCGACGCCCTCGACCACGACGGCCTTGCCGGCCTCCATCGGCCCGCCCGAGACGAACACCGTGGGGATGTTGAGCCGCAGTGCGGCGTTGAGCATGCCCGGTGTGATCTTGTCGCAGTTCGAGATGCACACCAGGGCGTCCACGGCGTGGCCCTGCACCATGTGCTCGACGCCGTCGGCGATCACCTCGCGGGACGGCAGCGAGTGCAGCATCCCGCCGTGGCCCATGGCGATACCGTCGTCCACGGCGATCGTGTGGAACTCGCGCGCGATCCCGCCGGCCTCGCGCACCGCGCCCGCGACCAGCTCGCCCATCTCCTTGAGGTGCACGTGCCCGGGCACGAACTGGGTGTAGGAGTTGGCGATCGCGACCAGCGGCTTGCCGAAGTCGGCATCGGTGAGACCGGTGGCGCGCCAGAGGGCACGCGCCCCGGCGGCGTTGCGGCCCTGGGTGGTGACGCGCGAGCGGAGCGGCGGCACAGGTGACCTCACAGGACGATCAGTGGTGGACGACCGCCCGAGATTACGCCCGCTCGGATCCCTCGCCCGGGGTCGCGTCGGCGGCGTCCCGGTCGGTGTCCTGCTCGGTCTGCTGCTCGGTCTGCTGCTCGGCCTCGCGAAGCCTCGCGATCCGCATCCGGGTGGCCTCGAGCTCGCGCTGGTGCGCGGCGGCGTCCTCGACCTCCTCGGGTGTCGGCATCGTGATGCGCCCGCCGCTGGCCTGGGCGACGCGACCCAGGTCGCGGGTGCGGACGCCGACCAGCGCCAGCTCGCTCTCGTCGCCGCGCACCGCGCGCACCCACCCGCGCTCGACCACGCGCAGGGTGGCGAGGTCGTCCCACGCGAGCCGCTGCGAACCCCAGGCTGAGCGCACCCGCAGGGCCTCGACGTCGACGGTCGTGCGCGTGCGCACCACCCACCAGCCCAGGGCGAGGGGGAGGAGGAACACCAGGAACCAGGGGCCGCCGAGGAACGCGATCGGGGAGATGCAGATCGCGACGAAGCCGACGGCGATCAGCGCCGGCATCGGGACGGCCCGGAACGTCGCCGGGCGGGCGTCTGGTCCGGCCGGCACATCGTCGGTCGTCCCCGCCGTCGTGCCCCGCTCGGTGCTCACTCCCACGATGGTGCCAGCAGGCCGGTGTCCGGGCGCGGTGTGCCGCCGGGGGACCAGGCGATGGGTAGCGGCGCCCCGGCGAGCCAGCTCCGCCGACGCGCTCAGCCCGGGGTCCGGCGCGCGCCGTAGAGGCCGACGAGGTCGTCGGCGACGGCCCGGGCGCGCGCGCACTCGAAGCGGTGGGTCGTCCCGTCGACGGTGTGGATCGCGACGGTGGGGAAGCGGACCTGGGCGGCCGGGTCCGCGCGGTCGGGGTGACCTCGACCGTCGCGACCGAGCCGGCGGGGATCGCGCGGATCGTGGGCCCTGGGCGCACGGCTTCGTCGGCGGCCTCGGCGCAGAACACGATCTCGTCGGGGTAGAGGAGCAGGTGTCCCGTCACCAGGTCGGGCTCGCCGGTGCCCTCCGGGGCGCCGACGCCGGGCTCGAGCAACGCCGCCTGCCGCCGGCGGCCCGGCTTCGCCGGACGGCGCCGCCGCGCGACGCGCGGCCGGGCGGCGGCGGCGCGCAGCGCCACGGGATCGCCGGCGAGCGTGCGGGGCATCCCGGTGCGCCTCAGCCGCCGGGGACCGTGTCGAGGGACGCCGCGGCCTCGCCGTCGCGTCCGCGGTAGGCCTCGGCGCTGTCGGCCAGGTCCTGCGACAGCTCACGAGCCTCGCGGTCGCGCTCGTGCGCGCGGCTCCGTGCCCCGGCGCCGAAGGCAGCGAGGACGTCCTCGAGGGGCCCCTCGCCGGCCGCGCCCCCGGCCGCGGCGGCCGCCGCCGCGACCTCCTCGCCGAACGCCCGCATCGTCGACTCGGCCGCGGCCGTCGCGACGGCCGCGGCGTCGACGACGACGGGGTCGACCCGGAACCCGCCGCCCGGCGCGGTCATCTGGCCCTCCCTCGCCCGGTGCTGCGCGGGGTCCGACTGTACGAGCGGACCGGGCCGTCGAGGGCCGATCCGCGCAATCCGTGGTGCTCCGTGGTGCTCCGTGGTGCTCCGTGGTGCCGGCCGGGGAGCGGGGCGGATCACTCCGGCACGGTGGCGGGCTGGGGGATGGGCCGTGCTACCGTCCTGGCATGCAGCGAATTCTCGTACTCGCCGGGCGCGTCAGCGCCTGACGAGCCTTGTGCTCGCTGCCTAGTTCGCTGACGCGCCGGCCCTCTCCGCCTTCTGGCGGCGAGGGCTTTTTCGTGTCCGGGGCTCGTTCACACACTCGTACCTGATCCCCCAGAGGCTGATCACCGATGACCACAGCCAGACCGCGCCCGGCGCCGCGCTCCGGCGTGCCGACCGAGCAGCAGGACCAGGCCGCGCAACCCGCGCCCCGTCCGGCCGCTCCTCGTCCGGCTCGCGTCGACCCCTCCCCGGCGACGGGGGCCCAGTCCCTCGTGCGCTCGCTCGAGGCCGTCGGCTGCGACGTCGTCTTCGGCATTCCCGGCGGCGCGATCCTCCCGGCCTACGACCCGCTCTACGACTCCACGCTCGTGCGCCACATCCTCGTGCGCCACGAGCAGGGGGCGGGGCACGCCGCCACCGGGTACGCGCAGGCCACCGGCCGCGTCGGCGTCTGCATCGCGACCTCCGGCCCGGGGGCGACGAACCTCGTCACGCCGCTCGCGGACGCGATGCTCGACTCGGTGCCGATCGTCGCGATCACGGGGCAGGTGGGCCGCAAGCTCATCGGCACCGACGCGTTCCAGGAAGCCGACATCTGCGGCATCACGCTGCCGATCACCAAGCACAACATGCTGGTCACCGACCCGGCGGACATCCCGCGGGCGATCACCGAGGCGTTCCACATCGCCTCCACCGGGCGTCCCGGCCCGGTCCTGGTCGACCTGCCCAAGGACGTCCTGCAGGCCCACACCACCTTCAGCTGGCCGGTCGAGACCCGACTGCCCGGCTACCGGCCGACCACCCGGCCGCACTCCAAGCAGATCCGGGAGGCCGCCCGCCTGATCGGCGAGGCGCGTCGCCCGGTGCTCTACGTCGGCGGCGGTGTGATCAAGGCCGAGGCCTCCACCGAGCTCCTCGACCTCGCCGACGAGACCGGCGCACCCGTGGTCACCACCCTCATGGCCCGTGGCGCGTTCCCCGATGGCCACCGCCAGAACCTGGGGATGCCGGGTATGCACGGCACCGTCGCCGCCGTCGCGGCGATGCAGAAGTCTGATCTGCTGATCGCCCTCGGGGCGCGGTTCGACGACCGCGTCACCGGCGACCTCTCGACCTTCGCCCCCGAGGCGAAGATCGTCCACGCGGACATCGACCCGGCCGAGATCGGCAAGAACCGGCCGGCGGACGTGCCGATCGTGGGCGACGCCCGCGAGGTCATCATCGAGCTCACGAGCGCCCTGCGGGCCGCGGGGGAGGACGCCCGCACCGGCCGTCACGAGCAGCAGCGGGACTGGTGGGACCAGCTCGAGCGCTGGCGGTCGACGTTCCCGCTGGGCTACGACGACCCGCCCGACGGCACGCTCTCGCCCGAGTACGTCATCGAGCGGATCGGGGCGATCGCCGGCCCGGACGCGATCTACGCGGCGGGCGTGGGGCAGCACCAGATGTGGGCGGCGCAGTTCATCCGCTACGAGAAGCCGCGCACGTGGCTCAACTCCGGCGGTGCCGGGACCATGGGCTACGGCGTGCCCGCCGCCATGGGGGCCAAGGTCGGCCAGCCGGACACCACCGTGTGGTGCATCGACGGCGACGGCTGCTTCCAGATGACCAACCAGGAGCTCGCGACCTGCGCGATCGAGGGCATCCCGATCAAGGTCGCGGTCATCAACAACGGCAACCTCGGCATGGTCCGCCAGTGGCAGACCCTGTTCTACGAGGAGCGCTACTCGAACACCGAGCTCGGCACGCACAAGCACCGCGTGCCCGACTTCGTCATGCTCGCCGAGGCGCTCGGCTGCGTGGGCCTGCGGTGCGGGTCGAAGGACGACGTCGACCGGGTGATCGCGGAGGCCATGGCCATCGACGACCGCCCGGTGGTCATCGACTTCACCGTCGGCGCCGACGCGCAGGTCTGGCCGATGGTCGCGGCCGGGACGGGCAACGACCAGATCATGGCGGCCCGCGACATCCGGCCGCTGTTCGACGACCCCGAGGCCGGCGGAGTGGACGAGGTGCCCGCATGACCACCACACACACCCTGTCCGTCCTCGTCGAGGACAAGCCCGGCGTGCTCGCGCGCATCTCCGGCCTGTTCTCGCGGCGCGGCTACAACATCCAGTCGCTCGCCGTGGGCCCCACCGAGGAGGAGGGGATCTCGCGCATGACGATCTGCGTGACCGTCGACGACTTCCCCCTCGAGCAGGTGACGAAGCAGCTCAACAAGCTCGTCCACGTCATCAAGATCGTGGAGCTGGAGCCGACGACCTCGGTGCAGCGCGAGCTCGTCATGATGAAGATCCGCGCGGACGCGAGCGTGCGCTCGCAGGTCCTCGAGGTCACGCAGATGTTCCGGGCCAAGGTCGTCGACGTCGCCCCCGAGGCGGTGACCGTCGAGGCCACCGGCACCGAGGACAAGCTCAACGCCCTGCGTCGCATGCTCGAGCCCTACGGCATCCGCGAGATCGTGCAGTCCGGGATGGTCGCGCTGTCCCGTGGGCCGCGCTCCATCGCCGCACACCACCGTTAGGTTCGACCCCAGCCAAGAACGAATTGCCGTCATTCCCGGAAGGAAGTAGTACCGATCATGAGTGCCCCGACCACCGGCAACGCCGAGGTCTTCTACGACTCCGACGCCGACCTCTCGATCATCCAGGGACGCAAGGTCGCCGTCATCGGCTACGGCAGCCAGGGCCACGCCCACGCGCTGTCGCTGCGCGACTCGGGTGTCGACGTGCGGGTCGGCCTGCCGGAGGCGTCCAAGTCGCGCGCGGCCGCCCAGGAGGAGGGGCTGCGCGTCGTCACGCCGGCCGAGGCCTCCGCCGAGGCCGACGTGATCATGATCCTGGCGCCGGACACCAAGCAGCGCACGATCTACGCCGACGACATCGCCCCGAACCTCGAGTCGGGCAACGCGATCTTCTTCGGCCACGGCTTCAACATCCGCTACGACCTCATCCAGCCGCCGAAGGACATCGACGTCGCGATGGTCGCCCCGAAGGGGCCCGGCCACCTCGTGCGTCGCCAGTTCGTCGACGGCAAGGGCGTGCCGTGCCTCATCGCCGTCGAGCAGGACGCGACGGGCGGGGCCCAGGCGCTCGCGCTGTCCTACGCCGCGGCCATCGGGGGCGCCCGCGCCGGCGTCATCAAGACGACGTTCACCGAGGAGACAGAGACCGACCTCTTCGGCGAGCAGGCCGTGCTCTGCGGCGGCACGTCGGCGCTGGTCCAGGCCGGCTTCGAGACCCTCGTCGAGGCCGGCTACCAGCCCGAGATCGCCTACTTCGAGTGCCTCCACGAGCTCAAGCTGATCGTGGACCTCATGTACGAGAACGGCATCTACGGCCAGCGGTACTCGATCAGCGACACCGCCGAGTACGGCGACCTCACCCGCGGCCCGCGCATCGTCAACAACGCGGTCAAGGAGGAGATGCGCAAGATCCTGGGCGAGATCCAGGACGGCACCTTCGCCCGCGAGTGGGTGGCCGAGGACGACAACGGCCGCCCGAACTTCACCAAGCTCGAGGAGGAGGGCAAGGCCCACCAGATCGAGCAGGTCGGCGCCAAGCTCCGCGGCCTCATGCCCTGGATGGCCCGCCCGACCACCTGAGTCGCGCCCCCCTGCTCCCGGAGCGAACGGGTATCTCGCTGCTTCTAGGCGCGCGAAATCCCCGTTCGCTCCGGGTTTCGGAACCCGTCGCGATCATGTGAATCGGTTCACGCCGGGTCGGTAGGGTCCCGGTGAGTGCGGGACGATGCCCGCAGCACGTCGGCGTGTGTTGACATCGGTAGGTGCAGGGCTCGTCGGCGTGTCCGATCTGCAACCCACCGCCGATCCCCCGGGAGCGAACGCACCGATGACCACCGCCGCCAGCAAGCCCGTCGTCCTGATGGCCGAGAAGCTCGCGCCGTCGACGCTGGAGGTGTTCGGCGACGAGGTCGAGATCCGCACCGTCGACGGCACCGACCGCCCGGCGCTGCTCGAGGCCGTGGCGACCGCCGACGCCCTGCTCGTCCGCTCGGCCACCCAGGTCGACGCCGAGGTCTTCGACGCCGCCAAGCAGCTGAAGATCGTCGGCCGCGCCGGCGTCGGGCTCGACAACGTCGAGGTCCCGGCCGCGACCTCGCACGGCGTCATGGTCGTCAACGCGCCGACCTCGAACATCGTCTCCGCCGCCGAGCACGCCCTCGCGCTGCTCTTGGCCACCGCCCGCCGCATCCCCGAGGCCGACGCGAGCCTGCGGGCCGGCAAGTGGGAGCGCAGCAGGCTCTCCGGCGTCGAGATCCAGGGCAAGACGGTCGGCGTCATCGGTCTCGGCAAGATCGGGCAGCTGTTCGCCAGCCGCATCGCGTCGTTCGGCACCCACGTCATCGCCTACGACCCGTACCTGCCGCAGAGCCGCGCCACCCAGCTCGGCATCGAGCTCGTCGAGCTCGACGAGCTCCTGGGCCGCGCGGA
Source organism: Actinomycetospora sp. NBC_00405 (assembly GCF_036044095.1). NCBI lineage: Bacteria > Bacillati > Actinomycetota > Actinomycetes > Pseudonocardiales > Pseudonocardiaceae > Actinomycetospora > Actinomycetospora sp. NBC_00405. The sequence goes on along the minus strand of NZ_CP107938.1, from coordinate 2,259,438 downwards.
CATGATGACGATCCACCTGCCGAAGACCCCCGAGACGCAGGGCCTGATCGGCAAGGAGGCGCTGGCCAAGACCAAGCCGGGCGTGATCATCATCAACGCCGCGCGCGGCGGGCTCGTCGACGAGGAGGCGCTGGCCGAGGCCGTGCGCTCCGGGCACGTCGCGGGCGCGGGTGTCGACGTCTACGTCACCGAGCCGACCACCTCGAGCCCGCTCTTCGAGCTCCCCCGGGTCACGGTGACCCCGCACCTCGGCGCCTCGACCGCGGAGGCCCAGGACCGCGCCGGCACGGACGTCGCGCACTCGGTGCTCGCCGGGCTGCGCGGCGACTTCGTGCCCGACGCCGTCAACGTCTCCGGCGGCGCGGTGGGCGAGGAGGTCCGGCCGTGGCTGGGCATCACCCAGAAGCTGGGCGTGCTGCTCTCCGACCTGGTCGGCGCCCCGCGCGAGCTGCAGGTCCTGGTGCGCGGCGAGCTCGCCCACGAGGACGTCTCGGTGCTCTCGCTCGCCGCCCTGCGCGGGGTGTTCGGCGAGGTCGTCGACGAGCCGGTCACCTTCGTCAACGCGCCGGCCCTGGCCGAGGAGCGCGGTGTCAGCGTTGCCGTCGAGACCGAGAGCGAGAGCCCCAACCACCGCAGCATGGTCACCCTGCGCGCGGTGCGCGAGGACGGCGACGCGATCTCGGTGTCGGGCACGTTGACCGGCGAGGACGAGGTCGAGAAGCTCGTCGAGGTCAACGGCCGCAGCTTCGACCTGCGCGCCGAGGGCGACGTCCTGCTCTTCGAGTACTCGGACCGCCCCGGCGCCATGGGCGTCGTCGGCACGATGCTCGGCGAGTCGGACGTCAACATCGAGGCCGCGCAGATGTCGCAGACGCGGGACAAGTCGTCGTCGATCATGCTCCTGCGTGTCGACCAGCCCGTCGCGACGGAGGTCCTCGAGCCCATCGGGGCGACCCTCGGGGCGCGGACGACGCGGCTGATCAGCTTCGGGTGACCGTTTCGTCCGGTGGGGTGAGGGCCCGTGGCCCAAACCCCGCCGGGCGCAGCAACCCGGTCGGACAACGAACTCCAACGATCCGGCGATCCGGCTGCGTGATCGACCGACACGCCTAGTAGTCTCCGCGAGTCGGCCCCGGTCACCCCGTCGCGGGGCGACCCGCTCGTGGAGGTTGTTGCGGATGCGACTCGCGGTGGTGCCCGGCGACGGCATCGGTCCCGAGGTCGTCGGCGAAGCGCTCAAGGTCCTCGACGAGGTCGCCCCCTCGGTGGAGACCACCCAGTACGACCTCGGTGCGGCGCGCTGGCACTCGACGGGTGAGCTGCTGCCCGAATCGGTGCTCTCCGAGCTGCGGGAGCACGACGCGATCCTGCTCGGCGCGGTCGGCGACCCGTCGGTGCCCAGCGGCATCCTCGAGCGCGGGCTGCTGCTGCGCCTGCGCTTCGAGCTCGACCACCACGTCAACCTGCGCCCCGCCCGGCTGTACCCCGGGGTGCGCGGGCCGCTGTCGGCGGCCCAGGAGATCGACCTCGTCGTGGTCCGCGAGGGCACCGAGGGCCCGTACGCGGGCACCGGCGGCCTGCTGCGCAAGGACACCCCGCAGGAGATCGCGACCGAGGTCAGCATCAACACCGCGTTCGGCGTCGAGCGCGTCGTGCGGGACGCCTTCACCCGGGCCTCGCTGCGTCCGCGCCGCAAGCTGACGCTGGTGCACAAGACCAATGTGCTCACCCACGCCGGTTCGCTGTGGTCGCGCGTGGTCGAGGAGGTCTCGCTCGAGCACCCGGACGTCGCCGTCGACTACCAGCACGTGGACGCGACGACGATCCACATGGTCACCGACCCGGGCCGCTACGACGTGATCGTCACCGACAACCTGTTCGGCGACATCCTCACCGACCTCGCGGCGGCGGTCACCGGCGGCATCGGCATCGCGGCGTCGGGCAACCTCGACGTCTCGCGGGCCAACCCGAGCATGTTCGAGCCGGTCCACGGGTCCGCGCCCGACATCTCGGGCAAGGGCATCGCCGACCCCACGGCCGCGATCCTCTCGGTGGCCCTGCTGCTCGACCACCTCGGCGAGCCCGAGCTGGCCCGCCGGGTCGAGGCCGCCGTGGCGTTCGACCTCGCCACCCGCGACCACACCAACCCGGGCGGCACCCACGCGGTCGGCGACCGCCTCGCCGCCCTGGTCTCCTCCGCCGCGGGCACCCGCACCCCGGCGTAGCCGTCGGGACCGCACCGGTCGGTGCAAGCCCTGCGTCCACGCTGGCACTGGGTGCGTGGAAATCCGCGTCGATCATGAGCGCGCGCCGGTGGGACCTCGTCGTCGCCGGGGTGGAGCTGGTGTGCGGCATCGGGGTCGCGGCGTACTTCGTCGGCCTCGGGCTCAGCGCGGACGGCGCCCCGGACCGGTCGGGGCTGGACCGCGCGCTCCCGTTCCTGCTCGCAGCCCTGGGCCTCGCGGTGCTCGGCACGATGGCGTGGCGCAGTGTGCGGCGCGCCCGAGCTGCGCCGGCCCCGGCAGTTGATCGACGCGGATCTCCTGGCGTTGAGTGCAAGCGTGGACGCAGCGCTGGCACACCCCGTGTGCCGTCCCCACCCCAAGCCCCGCCCGCGCTGTCGGAGCACGGGCGGGCGGAGCTGGCGCGGATCGTCGAGGTGCTCGGGCGCGCCGGGATCCTCGCGCCCCGGCTCCCCGACCCCGCGGACCTGCAGGAGTCGGTGGCCGACGCCGGCGAGCCCGTCACCGCCAGCACCTCGAGATCGGCGAGCGCCACCGCATCGGCCTCCGCCTCGGCGACGACGTCCAGGACCTCGACTACCGGGGCGCCGCGACGTACCTCAGCACCGTCGTCCACGTCGTCGTGGCGCGCGCCGCCCTCGCGCAGGGGCGGGGCCTCGCCTGGCTCTGGGTCGACCAGGGCGTCTGGATCACGGCGTTGCGCGGCGGGACGACGGTGGAGGCGCTGAACGCCGAGCTGGCCGGGAGCGAGCCCTGGGAGTGGGTCGACGAGCAGCCGCCGACGGCCGCGGGCGAGCCGTGAGACGCCGGTCGGGATAGGGTCCGCGCCCGTGCGTCTCGCCCGGATCACCCACGCGGACGGTGTCTCGTTCGCCGCTCTCCAGTCGCCCACCACCGCGGGTGGTGAGCCCGACGCCGGAGACATCTGCGCCGAGATCGCCGAGCACCCGTTCGGCGACCCGACCTTCACCGGACGGACCTGGCCGCTGGCCGACGTCCGGCTGCTCGCGCCGATCCTGCCCACCAAGGTCGTGTGCATCGGCAAGAACTACGCCGACCACGTCAGCGAGATGGGCGGCGAGGCCCCGCCCGCGCCGCTGATCTTCATGAAGCCGTCGACCACGGTCATCGGCCCGGGCGTCGCGATCCAGCTGCCGCCGGACTCCCAGCGCGTCGACTACGAGGGCGAGCTCGCGATCGTCATCGGCCGGCCGTGCCGCGACGTCCCCGAGGCCCGCGCCCGCGACGTCGTCCTCGGGTACACGGTGGCCAACGACGTCACCGCCCGGGACCTCCAGCAGGCCGACGGGCAGTGGACGCGGGCGAAGGGCTACGACTCGTTCTGCCCGCTCGGGCCCTGGATCGAGACGACCATCGACCCCGGTGACCTCGCGATCCGCACCGAGCTCGACGGCGAGGTCCGCCAGGACTCCCGCACGCACCTGCTGCTGCACCCCGTGGAGGAGCTCATCGCCTACATCTCCCGGGTGATGACCCTGCTGCCGGGCGACGTGATCCTCACCGGCACCCCGGCGGGCGTCGGACCGATGTCGTCGGGCCAGCAGGTCAGCGTCACCGTCGAGGGCATCGGGTCGCTGACCAACCCCGTCCAGGCGAGATAGGCCGCCCCGTACCCTGGACGGGATCGATCCGTCGGGACCGAAGGGGCGCGCGCAGGTGGTGGAGACGGCCGGGACACCGGAGCCGGACTGGGTGTCGACGATGGCCGACGAGGTGATCGAGGCCGCCACGCGGCGCCATCCGCACCAGAAGATCGTCTGCGCCTCCGGCCTGAGCCCCTCGGGCCCGATCCACCTGGGCAACCTGCGCGAGGTCATGACCCCGCATCTCGTCGCGGACGAGATCCGCCGCCGCGGGTACGACTGCGAGCACCTGATCTCCTGGGACGACTACGACCGCTTCCGCCGCGTCCCCGCCGGGATCGACCCCGCGTGGGAGGAGCACATCGGCAAACCGCTCGCCGCGGTGCCGGCCCCGGCGGGCAGCGAGCACCCGAACTGGGCGGAGCACTTCAAGGCGCCGATGATCGCCGCGCTCGCCGAGCTGGGCGTGCCCTACCGCGGGATCAGCCAGACCGAGCAGTACACGTCGGGCGCCTACCGCGACCAGGTGCTGCTCGCGATGCGCGAGCGCGCCCGGATCGACGGCATCCTCGGGCGCTTCCGCACGAAGAAGAAGCAGACCCCGGAGAACGACGACCCCGACGACGGCGGCGACGTCGTCACCGGCACCGAGTACTTCCCGTTCAAGCCCTACTGCGGGGCCTGCGGGCGCGACGACACCACGGTCACCGCCTACGACGACGACACCACGGAGATGACCTACACGTGCGCGTGCGGGTCCTCCGAGACGGTGCTGCTGCGCGAGTTCACACGCGGCAAGCTCGTGTGGAAGGTCGACTGGCCGATGCGCTGGGCCTACGAGGGCGTGCACTTCGAGCCCTCGGGTGTCGACCACTCCTCGCCCGGCTCGTCGTTCCAGGTCGGCGGGCTGATCGTGGACGAGGTCTTCGGCGGCGAGGCCCCGATCGGCCCGATGTACGCGTTCGTCGGCATCACCGGGCAGGCGAAGATGTCGAGCTCGCGCGGGTCGGTGCCCACGCCCGGTGACGCCCTCGAGATCCTCGAGGTGCCGGTGCTGCGGTGGCTGTTCGCCCGCCGCCGCCCCAACCAGGCGATCAAGGTCGCGTTCGACCAGGAGATCCACCGCCTCTACGACGAGTGGGACGCCCTCGGGCGCAAGGTGGCGGCCGGGACGGCCGGCGGCATCGAGACCACCGGCCACCTCCGCGCGGTGACGACGGCCGAGCGCGCGCTGCCGACGACCCCGGAGCCGGTGGCCTACCGGACGCTCGCGTCGGTCGTCGACGTCACCGCGGGCGACCCGGCCCAGCTCGAGCGCATCCTCGCCGGGCTGGACGCGACGCCCGACGGCGCGCGCCCGCGCCTCGACCGCGCCGCCGCCTGGGTCGCGTCCTACATGCCCGAGGACGCCCACACACGCCTGCGCGAGGAGCCGGACGCCGGTCTGCTCGCCGAGCTCGACGAGCAGGACCGCGAGGCGGTCGCGATGCTGCGCGACCACCTCACCGACGACTGGTCGCTCGACGGCCTGACGACGCTGGTCTACGGCGTGCCCAAGAAGCAGGCGGGGCTCCCGCTCGACGTCAAGCCCACCGACGAGCTCAAGGCCGCGCAGCGCCGCTTCTTCGTCACGGTCTACCGGCTGCTGGTCGGCGCCGACACCGGCCCGCGCCTGCCCACCCTGCTCCTCGCCGCAGGCCCGGAGCGCGTGCGGCACCTGCTGGGCGGCTGATCCCGACTGCAGGGCCCCTACCGCAGGAAGCTCCCGAGCACGCCGCCGACGCCGCTCTGGCCGGCCTGCTGGCCGCTGCCCTGGCCGGCGACGCCGCTGACCGGCACTTCCTCGGACGGCTGGACGATCACGAAGCCGCGGCCGGCGAAGCCCATGGTGAAGGCCTCGCCCGTCGTGCGACCGAGCAGCGTGCCGAGACCGAGCTGGTCGGCGCGGTGCACCCCGACCTGCAGGCCGGCCGACCAGGCGATGGCGGCCTGCGGGTCGGCGTAGGTCGGCTGGTCGACGTTGAGCACCACCGGCGAGCCCTTGCACGTGATCGCGAGCCGGCCGCGTCCGCGGAACACGCAGTTGAAGAGCCCGGCCCCGGACATCGATCCGGCGCCCTGCACCATCGCGATGTCGTAGGAGAGCGACGGCTCGAACGCGAGCACGTTCTTCCCGTTGATCGTCAGCGCGTCGTCCGGGCCCTCGAGGTCGATGAGGTGCACGTCCGAGGCCGCGTCGGCCAGGAAGACGTCACCGCGGCCGCTGATCTTCATCAGCGGCACGCCCTCCCCGGTGAACTGCTGCTTGAGGAAGTTGCCGATCCCGCCCGAGCCGAGGGCCTCGAAGTGCACCTGTCCCTGGAACGCGACCATCGAACCCTGGCGGGCGAGGCAGTCGCCGTCGAGCTCGACCTTGAGCATCTTCCCGTTCTGGAGCCGCAGACCCGGCTGCGCGGACTCCTGCTCCTGGTTCTCCGGGGCGAACAGGTTGCTGCGCATCAGGGCTCCTCGTGACCTTGCGTGACAGGGAGTGCTCGCCGGGGAGAGCATCCGGCGGGATCATTCCGCTGCCGAACACGGGGAGTCAACGTCGTCGTCAGCGGGGGGACGCGACGACGACGACGTCGTCCTCGTCGGAGCGCTCGTACGCCCGTGGGTGTCGCTCGTGCCTCGCTGTGGTCCGTGCGCCCCGACACCCCCGGGTCGGCGCGGACGGGTTGCCTCCACCCGTCCGGGTGCGCTTCCATCCCGTCCAACCCGGGACCCGGAGTCGAGGAGGACGCCCGTGGCCGCGCCGAGCGCACCGTCCCGCCGGAGCATCTTCGCGGCGAGCTTCATCGGCACGTCGATCGAGTGGTACGACTACTACATCTTCGGCACCGCCGCGGCGCTGGTGTTCGGGACCCTCTTCTTCCCGCAGTTCTCCTCCGTCGCCGGCACGCTGGCCGCCTTCGGCACGTTCGCGGTCGGGTTCATCGCCCGGCCGCTGGGCGCCGCGGTGATCGGGCACTACGGGGACCGCATCGGCCGCAAGGCGATGCTCGTCCTGACCCTGCTGCTCACCGGCGGCGCGACGGCGCTCATCGGCCTGCTGCCGACGTACGCGGCGATCGGCGTCGCCGCCCCCCTGCTGCTCGTGCTCCTGCGTCTGCTGCAGGGTTTCGGCGTCGGCGGGGAGTGGGGCGGCGCGGTCCTCATCGCCACCGAGCACGCGTCCCCCCGGCGGCGCGCGGTGTACGGCAGCTTCGCGCAGTTCGGGGTGCCGATCGGCGTGCTGACGTCCAACCTCGCCTTCCTCGCCGTGGCCGGCCTGCCCGACGAGTCGTTCGTGTCCTGGGGCTGGCGCATCCCGTTCCTGCTCTCGGTCGTGCTCGTCGTCGTCGGCTTCGTCGTGCGCAGCCGGCTGCAGGACGCCCCGGAGTTCGAGCAGGTCAAGGCGAAGCGGGAGACGAGCACGGTGCCCTTCACCGAGCTCCTGCGCCGCCACCCCCGGGTGCTGGCCCTGGCGAGCCTCGCCTCGATCGCACCGCCGGCCGTCGGCTACACCGTGATCGTCTACATGCTCAGCTACGGCACGACCGCGCTGGACTACGAGCGCACCACCCTGCTCACGCTGATCATGCTCTCGACGGTCGTGTGGGTGGCGACGATCGTCGTCGCGGCGCTCCTGTCCGACCGCTACGGGTCGCGGCGCGTGTTCGTCATCGGTGCCCTGACGGCCGTGATCTGGCCGGTCCCGATGTTCGCGCTGGTCAACACGGGGTCGGCCGGGCTCGCGGGTCTCGCCTTCGCCGTGGCCGCGGTCGTCCAGGGCATCATGGCCGGCGCGCAGGGTGGGCTGTTCAGCGAGATCTTCCCGGTGCGCGTGCGGTACAGCGGGATCTCGATCGCCTACCAGGTCGGCGGGATGGTCGGCGGGGCCATCACCCCGCTCGTCGCCACCGCGCTGTTCGGCGCGACCGGCTCGTCGACGCCGATCGCGCTCTACGTCACGGCCCTGTCGCTGCTGAGCCTCGTCGCGGTCTTCGGGCTCCGGGAGGGGTCCGCGCGGTCCACGGACCAGGTCCCGGCGCGGTAGGGGTCAGACCTCCGTCGGCGTGATGGCGACGGCGAGCGCGAGGTCGTCGGAGTGCGCCGCGGCGTCCCCGTTCACGGTGCCCTCCGTCATCGACACCGCGAGGACCTCCTCGGCGATGGTGCCCGCGTGCGCGCGCACGGCGTCGGCGACGTCGGCGCGCCCGGCGGTCCAGGTGAGGGCGATCCGGTCGGACACCTCGAGGCCGCGGGTCTTGCGGGCCTCCTGCACCACCCGCACGACGTCGCGGGCGAGCCCGGCGGCGCGCAGCTCGTCGGTGAGCTCGGTGTCGAGGCCGACCGACAGGCCGCCCTCGGAGCGCACCGCCCAGCCCTCGCGCGGGCTCTCCTCGACGAGGATCTCGTCGCCGGACAGCGTGATCTCCTCGCCGTCGACGACGACGGTGAGCGTGCCGTCGACCGGGGTGTCGGTGGAGGCCTTCACGGCCTCCGCGACGACCGGGGTCCGCTTCGCGAACCGCTTGCCCAGCGCGCGGAAGTTCGGCTTGACCGTCACCTCGACGAGGTCCGCACCGGCGGCCTCGACGCGCGCGACGTTGAGCTCCTCGGCGATCTCGGCGAGCAGGCCGTCCTCGAGGGCGCCGAACCCGTTCGCGGCCACGACGGCGCGGGCCAGGGGTTGGCGGGTGCGCACGCCGCTGGCGGCGCGCGTCGAGCGGCCGAGCTCGACGACCCGGCGCACGAGCGCCATCCGGTCCGCCAGCCCGCGGTCGATCGCGGCCTCGTCGACCTCGGGCCAGTCGGTGAGGTGCACCGAGTCGGGCGCGCCCTCGACCACGTCGCCCTGGAGCAGCGTCCAGAGGTGGTCGGTGGTGAACGGGGTGAACGGCGCCATGAGCCGTGAGAGCGTCTCGACGCAGTGGTGCAGCGTGGCGAGGGCCTCGGGCTCGCCCGCCCAGAAGCGGCGGCGCGAGCGGCGCACGTACCAGTTCGACAGGCCGTCGACGAACGACGTGATCGCGCGCCCGGCGCTCGAGGAGTCGAAGTCGTCGAGTGCGCGCGTGACCTCGCGGACGCAGCCCGCGAGCTCGCCGAGCACCCAGCGGTCCATCGGGTGAGTGCTCTCCACCGGCTCGCCGGTGGGCCGCCAGCCCGACGCGTTCGCGTAGGTGACCAGGAACGACGCGGTGTTCCAGTAGGTCAGCAGGACCTTGCGGACGATCTCGCGCAGCGCCTCGTGCCCGACGCGGCGGTCGACCCACGGCGAGCCCTGCGCCAGCATCAGCCAGCGCACGGCGTCGGCGCCGTGGGAGTCGAACAGCTCGAACGGGTCGAGCACGTTGCCGAGGTGCTTCGACATCTTGCGGCCCTGCTCGTCGAGCAGCAGGCCCAGGCAGACGACGTTCTCGTAGGACGACCGGTCGAACACCAGCGTGCCCACGGCCATCAGCGAGTAGAACCAGCCGCGCGTCTGGTCGATGGCCTCGCAGATGTACTGCGCGGGGTAGGCCTGCTCGAAGTCGGCCTCGTGGTGGTGCGGCGCGCCCCACTGGGCGAACGGCATCGCGCCGGAGTCGTACCAGACGTCGATGACGTCGGTGACCCGGCGCATCGTGCCGCTGCCCGACGGCGCCGGGAACGTCACGTCGTCGACGAAGGGACGGTGCGGGTCCAGCTCCGAGAGGTCCTCGCCGGCCCACCGGCCCAGCTCGGCGAGCGAGCCGACGCAGACCATCTCCGAGGGGTCGGAGTCGTTGCGCCAGATCGGCAGCGGAGTGCCCCAGTAGCGGTTGCGCGAGAGCGCCCAGTCGACGTTGTTCTCGAGCCACCCCCCGTAACGGCCGTGCTTGATGTGCGGCGGGTACCAGTTCGTCCGCTCGTTCTCCTCGACCAGGCGGTCGCGGATCTCGGTGGTGCGGATGAACCACGAGGGCAGCGCGTAGTAGATCAGCGGCGTGTGGCAGCGCCAGCAGTGCGGATACGAGTGCTCGTAGGACTCGGAGCGCCACAGCACGCCCCGCGCGCGCAGCTCGTCGACCAGCGTCGGGTCCGCGCCCTTGAAGAACATCCCGCCGACCAGCGGGACGTCGGCGTAGAAGTGCCCGTCCGGGCCGATCGGGTTGACCATCTCGAGGCCCTCGGCCTTGGCCACGAGGTGGTCCTCGGCGCCGAACGCGGGCGCCATGTGCACGAGGCCGGTGCCGGCGTCGGTGGTGACGTGGTCGCCGTGGACGACGCGGTGCGCGTCTCCGAAGCGCGCGTCCTCGATGAGGTCGAGCGGCCGGCGGTAGTGGCTGCCGAGCAGGTCGGCGCCGGTCAGACGATCGGTGACCCGGGCGTCCTCACCGAGCACGGACAGCAGGTCCTCGGCGACGACGAGGTCGTCCCCGGCGGCGGTCGTCGCCCGGACGTAGACGATGTCGCGGGCGACGGCGACGGCGGTGTTCGACGGCAGCGTCCAGGGCGTCGTCGTCCAGACCAGCAGGTCGGCGCCGGCAGTCTCTTCCCCCGTCGCTCCGCTCGCCCCCCAGACCCCGTCCGTCAGGGGGAAGCGCACGTAGACCGAGGGGTCGACGTCGTCCTCGTACCCGAGGGCGACCTCGTGGTCGGACAGCGGCGTCTCGTCCCGCGGGCAGTACGGGGTGACGCGGTGGTCCTCGACCAGCAGGCCCTTGTCGAAGATGGTCTTGAGCGACCACCAGACGCTCTCGACGTAGCGCGGCGCCATGGTCAGGTAGGCCTCGTCGAGGTCCACCCAGTAGCCCATGCGCTCGGTCATCGCGGCGAACGCCGAGACGTTGCGCAGCGCCGACTCCTTGCAGGCGGCGTTGAACTCCGCGATGCCGTACTTCTCGATGTCGCCCTTGCTCGTGAAGCCGAGCTCCTTCTCCACCGCGAGCTCGACCGGGAGGCCGTGGCAGTCCCAGCCGGCGCGGCGCGGGACGCTGTAGCCGCGCATCGTCTTGAAGCGCGGGAAGAGGTCCTTGAACGCCCGGGCCTCGACGTGGTGGGTGCCGGGCTGGCCGTTGGCCGTCGGGGGGCCCTCGTAGAAGATCCACGGCTCACCGCCCGCGGTGCGCTCGAGGCTGCGACGGAACACGTCGCGGTCGGCCCAGCGGGCCAGCACCTCGCGCTCGACGGCGGGCAGGTCCACGCTCGCGGGCAGGGCGGCGAACGCGGCCTTGCCGGTGGCGGGGGACGGCGGAGAGCTCACGTCTCGATCTTCCTGGTGGTGCGGCAGCCCAACTCAGCCAGCCTACCGGGGCCTCCGAGGCGGTTCTGACCTGCGGGCCCGGCGCGGCCGCGGGGGGTGTCGAACCCGCTGGGGCCGATGTCTTAGACTTGTCGGCGTCGTCGAGCGCGGCGCTTCGTCACGCTCGGTGATCGCCATGGGGTATGGTGTAATTGGCAACACGGCTGATTCTGGTTCAGTTGTTCTAGGTTCGAGTCCTGGTACCCCAGCTGCGAGCAGTGTCCGACCGTGATCTAGGGTCGTCACCGTTCTCCTAGGGCCCCGTCGTCTAGCGGCCTAGGACGCCGCCCTCTCAAGGCGGTAGCGGGGGTTCGAATCCCCTCGGGGCTACACCACACCGACGCGGTGCACCGGCTCTCCGGTGCACCGCGTTCGTCGTTCGCGGGGTTCGTCGTTCTGGGGGTTCGCGGTTCCTGGCTCACCCGCGAGTGCCGGAGCGCCGCAGGTGGATGATCGGGAACGGCTTGCCGTCGGCGTCGGTGGCGGAGCGTCCGATCTCGACGAAGCCCCGCCGCCGGTACCACTCGCGGGCCGCGGGGTTCTGCTCGTTGACGTCCAGCGTGAGGATCGGGTGGTGGGCGGCCACCTCCTCGAGCAGCGCCGTCCCGGCACCCCGACCGTGCACGGAGGGATCGACGAACAGCCCGTCGACCTCGCCGCCGCGCGCGGTGAGGAACCCCACGACCGACCCGTCGCCGGGATCGGTCGCGAGCCGCAGGACGAGGCGCGGGAGCTCCCGGCGCAGCTGCACCTCGAACCCGTCGACGTCCGCCGGGGCGAGGAAGTCGTGCGTGGCCTCGACCGCGCGTCGCCACACGCGGAGCACGTCCTCGAGGTCGTCGGGGCTCGCGTCGCGCAGGGACCAGGGGGTGGGAGCCGTCATCGCCGGACCGCTCAGACCACGCGGGCGATCGCGGCGTAGCCGCCGGTGGGGCGTTCGCCGTGGCCGGCGGTGGGCCAGTCGACGATGTCGACCATGCCGGGCGGGACCAGGTCGAGCCCACCGAGGAGCTCGGTGATCTCCGGGCGCGAGCGCAGGACGACCTCGGTGGCGCTGCCCCGGTAGCCGTCCTGGATGGCGCGCGTCCGCGCGGCGAGGTCGGGGTCGTCGTGGTCCGCGCTGCCGTGCGACATCACGTGCACGCTGCCGGGCGCCAGCGCGTCCCGGTACCGGCCGAGGATCGCGGGGAGGGCGGGATCGGGGACGAAGTGCAGCACCGCGACCGTGAGCAGCGCGACCGGCCGGGTCAGGTCGAGCAGATCCCGCACGCCGGGGGCGCCGAGCACTCCGTCGATCTCGCGCATGTCGGCGCGGGTGACGCTGACCTGGTCGTACCCCGCGATCAGCTCGCGGGCGTGGGCGACGGCGACGGGCTCGAAGTCGACGTAGGCCACCCGCGCGTCGGGACGCTGGGCGAGGGCGATCTCGTGGACGTTGCCGACCGTCGGGACCCCGGAGCCGAGGTCGAGGAACTGCGCGATGCCCTGCGCGAGGCACCACTCCACGGCGCGCCGCAGAAAGTCCCGGTTCGCGCGGCAGACGTAGTCCATGTCCGGGTTCTGGGCGAGGATCTTCGCGGCCTGCTCGCGGTCGACGGCGAAGTTGTACGCCCCGCCCAGCATGTAGTCGTAGATCCGGGCGGCGTTGGCGCGGTCGAAGTCGATGCCGGCCTCCAGCGCTCGTTCGGGCTCCGGCCAACGGTGCTCGTCGCCCGTTCCAGCAGTCAAGACACGCTCCGTCCCTGCGCACGACACCCGGCGAGGTGATCGTCGCACCGGACCGGTCGGACGGGTGTGGGGCGCACCGCTCGGGCTTGAGTGTGCCGCGACGGCACGGTGTTCCGTCGTCCTCGGACCTGCTCGCTCGAACACGCACCGAGAGAAACGGAGTGCCCGATGACCGACACCGCTCGTGTCGCCACCCTGCCGAGGCCGATCGAGGTGGAGGAGCTCTTCGCCGATCCCGCGTTCTCCCACCCGTCGATCTCGCCGGACGGGACGCGCCTGGCCTACCTGGCACCGCGGTACGGCCGCACCCAGGTGTGGGTGCGCGGGATCGACGAGGAGCACGCGGACGCGGTGTGCGTGACCCAGGACGCCCGGCGCGGCATCAAGACCTTCTCCTGGACCGACGATCCGCGCTGGTTGCTCTACCTCCAGGACACCGACGGCAACGAGGACTGGCACCTCCACCGGGTCGATCTCGAGGCGCCGGACACGCCGGCCGTCGACCTGACGCCCCTGCCGGAGGGGTCACGCGTGGTCGGCTTCGAGCCGGTCCGGTCGGCGCCCGGGTACGTGCTCGTCTCGATGAACCGCCGGCCGATGTTCCTCGACCTGTTCTGGGTCGAGGTCGCCACCGGCGAGACGACGGTGCACCTCGAGCAGCCCGAGCCGCGGGGCGACTTCCTGGTCGACCGCGACGGCCGGCCGGCGTTCTACTCCTACCTCGCCGACGACGGCACCCAGGAGTTCTCCGCGGTGGACGCCGAGACCGGGGAGAAGCGCTTCCTGCGTCGGGTCGGCGGACCGGAGCACCCGACGGGTATCCAGCCGCAGAGGGTGACGCCGGACGGGACGGGGCTGCTGGTGGGCATCTACCAAGACTCCGACGACCTGCGGCTCGTCCGGATCGACCGGGAGACCGGCGAGGAGACCGTGGTCGCGGCCGTCGAGGGACACAGCCTGGACATCATGGGCACCGCGGCCCCGGTCATGCCGCCCACGGTGTTCACCGACCGCGCCTCCGGCGAGGTCCTCGCGGCCCGCTTCGTCGGCGACCGGCCCGTCATCGAGGTGGTGGACCCGCACTTCGCCGAGGTGTACGCCGCGCTCTCGCAGCTCTCCGACGGGGTGCTGGGCACGCTGTCGTCGGACGAGAGCGGGCAGCGGTGGGTCGCGTCGTTCATCCACGACCGCGAGCCCGGTCTGACCTGGCTCTACGACCACGGCACCGGCGAGAGCCGCCTGCTGTTCCGTCCGCTCCCGCACCTGGATCCGGCCGACCTGGCGCCCCGCACGCCGGTCGGCTTCCCGGCCCGCGACGGGCTGCCGCTGCACGGGTTCCTGACGCTGCCGGTCGGTGTCGAGCCGGCAGGCCTGCCGCTGGTCGTGGTCGTGCACGGCGGGCCGTGGGCGCACGACTCGTGGTCCTACGACCCGGAGGCGCAGTTCCTGGCCAACCGGGGGTATGCGGTGCTGCACGTCAACTTCCGTGGCTCCTCGGGGTACGGACGGTGGCACACCCTCGCTGCGATCGGCGAGCTCGCCGGCACGATGCACGACGATCTCCTCGACGCCGTCGACTGGGCCGTGGGGGAGGGCTACGCCGACCCGGAGCGCGTCGGCATCTACGGCGGGTCCTACGGCGGATACGCCGCACTCGTCGGCGTGACGGTGACGCCCGACCGCTTCGCCGCGGCCGTGGACTACGTGGGCATCTCGGATCTCGCGAACTTCATGCGCACGCTGCCGCCGTTCGTGAAGCCCTACATGGTGGCCAACTGGTACCGCTACGTCGGCGACCCCGAGGTCCCCGAGCAGGAGGCGGACATGCTGGCGCGCTCACCGATCACGATGGTCGACCGCATCCGCACCCCGCTGCTGGTGGCCCAGGGCGCCAACGACGCCCGCGTCGTGCAGGCGGAGTCCGACAACATCGTCGCGTCCCTGCGCGAGCGCGGGGTCCCGGTGGAGTACCTCGTCGCGCAGGACGAGGGCCATGGGTTCGCGAACCCCGAGAACCGGTTCCGGCTCTACCGCGCGATCGAGCGGCACTTCGCCGAGCACCTCGGGGGGCGCGGCGGGATCGGCTGAGCCCGGGCTCGACCCCTCAGGTCCGGATCACGAACGGCCCGACGACGAGGCCGGCACGTCGTCCGGGCCCGCCGTGGCGATGACCGCGTCGAGCCCGTCGCGGGCGCCGGTGAGCTCGTCGATCATGGCGGTGAGGCGGTCCCGCTCGCGCTGGAGGTCGTCCAGCAGCTCCGGGCAGCTCGCGATCAGGCGCTCGCCGTCGGCGCCCATGCAGGGCAGGAGCTCGCCGATGGTGGTCGTGGACAGCCCGGCGGCGAGCAGCGTGCGCACGTGGTGCACGACGTCGACGTCCGCCTCGCCGTACTCGCGGTAGCCCGAGGAGGTGCGCCGGGGGCGCAGCAGCCCCTGCTCCTCGTAGTAGCGCAGCAGGCGGGGTGCCACGCCCACGCGTCGCGCCAGCTCACCGATCCGCACGAGTCGGCCCTCCGGACTTGACCTTCACACTGGTGTGAGACTTTACCGTCCTTCAACATGGACATCGAGAACGAACCGGTCACCGTCCTGGGCCTCGGTGCGATGGGGGCGGCCCTGGCCCGGGCCCTGCTGCGCGCCGGCCACCCCGTCACCGTCTGGAACCGCACCTCCGCCCGCGCCGAGGCCCTCGTGGCCGAGGGCGCCCGCGTCGCCCCGGACCCCGCAGCAGCCGTGGCCGCCGGAGCGCTGACGGTCGTCTGCCTGCTCGACGACGCGGCCGTCGCCGCCGTGCTCGATCCCCTCGGCGAGGATCTGGCGGGCGCCACGCTGGTGAACCTCACGTCCGGCACCCCGGAGCAGGCCCGCGACGCGGCGGCGCGGCTGACACACCTCGGCGCCGACGTCCTGGCCGGAACGATCATGGTCCCGACGCCGCTGGTGGGGACGCCCGACGCGCTCGTCCTCTACAGCGGGGCGGCCGGGGTGCACGAGGAGCACCGGACCACGCTCGAGGCCCTCGGACGCACGGACTACCTGGGCGCGGACCCGGGACGCGCCGCCCTGTTCGACCTCGGCATGCTCGACGTGTTCTTCGCCGGCATGGCCTCGTTCCTCCACGCCGCCGCCATCGTGGGTCGCGACGGGATCTCCGGCGCCGACTTCGCGCCCTACGCCGAGCAGGTCGCCGCGATCCTCCCGGCCACCTTCCGCGGGCTGGCCGCGGACGTCGACGCGGCGAGCCACCCCGGCGACGAGGACAACCTCATCATGAACGCCGCGGCCCTCGCGCACATCGTCGCGGCCAGCCGGAGCCGGGGCGTCGACCCGGCCGTGCCCGAGCTGGTCCACCGGCTCGCGCAGCGGGCCATCGACCGTGGTCACGGCGCCGACGGGTTCTCGCGCCTCGTCGAGGAGTTCGCGCCCGCGTAGGACGGGGTCGGCGCAACGCGCTCGCCGCCCAGCCCGGCGGACCGCGGCGCGGGACGGCGCCGTCGCGTCGTCGTGACCCTCGAACCCGTGGACCGCGCCGGGGACGTCGACGACCTCGGGCGACACACCGTGCCGCTGACCTCGGGGGACGTTGTCCGCTCACCGAAGGGCCAGTACGGTGCGCGACGGCGGGCGCCCGGATCGGCAGCGCGCCTGTTCGGCCCGGGCGGTATCCCCGCCTGCCCGGGGCCACCGTCTGCGAGCGTCCTCCCCCCGGCCGCTCGCCGGGTGGCTCCGGGTCCACCACCCAGGGGGTGGACCGGGGTGACCGCCGTGACCGGTGGCGACCCCGACCTAGACCGCTGCGACGGGTACGTGGTGCTGGTGGTCGACCCGGTCACCGGCGAGTCCGACTGCTACGGCCCGTTCGTCGAGATGACCGAGGCCGGCCAGGAGGTCATGCGCTTCCGCGAGGAGTTCTCCCTGCGGGAGTTCGACGAGGTGTTCGTGGAACTGGTGCGCTGGCACCGTCGCTGACGCGCAGCCCGCGGCGCGACGGGTGGCGCCCGTCCCGTTCCACGAACCGGTGACCGCGGGCGACGAACCGCTCACCTGCTGCGAGTTTCGACGCCTGGAGCAGGGGAATTGCTGAGGAGGACGCCCAACGATCGGTCTGGCCCCGTGCACGCTCCGGAGGTCCTCGACCGACCTACGTCGAGGAGGCACTCCGGTGCTCGACGACCGTGAGCAGTACATCCTGCGCGACATCCAGCGCCACATCGAGGCCAGCGACCCGAAGCTCGTGCGGCTCGCGCGGCGGGAGCAGGGCCACCGGACCTACTGGCTGTCGATCGCGTCGCTCGTCGTGGGCGTCGTCCTCGGCGTCGCGCTCGCCGCGCTGGGTCCTGTCGGTGCCGGCCTCACGCTGATCGCGCTCGGGGCCGTGCCCATGGGTGTGTGGCACTGGCGGCGGCCCGGGACGGCGAGCCCGCTGCAGTCCGCCCAGATCCAGGAACGGCGCGGGTAGGAACCCGCCCGACGGGCCGCCATACTGCGTCGCAGGCGCAGGGAGGGCCCGATGACCGTGTTCGTGCTGGTCCACGGCGGCTGGCACGGCGGGTGGTGCTGGCGCCGCGTCGCCTCGCGGCTGCGGGCGTCCGGGCACGAGGTCCACACGCCGACGCTCACCGGCGTCGGCGACCGCGCCCACCTCGGCACCCCGGACACCGGTCTCGCGACGCACGTCGAGGACGTCGTCGCCGTCCTCGAGATCGACGACCTGCGCGAGGTCGTGCTCGTCGGCCACAGCTCGGGTGGTGCCGTGATCACCGGCGTCGCGCAGCGGGCGTCCCACCGGCTCGCGCGGCTCACCTACCTCGACGCCTTCGTGCCGGCACCCGGACAGTCGGTGTTCGACCTGCTCCCGCCCGCGCGCCGCGACCACTTCCGCGGCCTGGTCGACGACAGGGGCCGGATCGTCCTCGACCCGGACGTGGCCATGGACGGCTGGGGGCTCCGGGCCGAGGACGACCGCGCGTTCGTGGGCGCCCGGCTGCGCCCGCACCCGCTCGGCGGCCTGGCGGACCCGCTCCCCGGGACTCCGCTGCCCGACCTGCCGCGGGACTTCGTCCACTGCGCCGCCAAGCCCGGGCCCGACGTCTTCGCGGCGTTCGGTGCCGCGGTCGGGTCCGGGCCGCGCGGGCGTCTGGACGTGCTGGACGCCGGCCACGACGCGATGATCACCGCACCCGACGAGGTCGCGGCGCTGCTGATGCGGGGATGAGGCGCTCAGCGTCCCTGCAGGGCCGCGAGCATGGCGTCGACCGCGCGGGCGAAGCGGGCGTCCGCGTCCCGGTCGCCGAGACGTCGGGCGCCCAGCCCGCGGGCCGCCTCCTCGCGGACCGCGACGGCGCAACGGGCCACGTCCGACTCCCACACGGCCAGCCGCGGCACCGCGGGCAGGGGATGGGCCGGCACGCCGTAGCGGCGGCCCAGCGCCTCGGTCGTGGCGGCGACGGGGAGACCGCCGGGACGTGAGCCCGGGAGACGGGAGGACCGGATCCGCGCGAGCGACAGGTCGCGACGGCGTCGGTCATCGCCGTCGACGGTCGGCGCGAAGAGGACGAGGGGATAGCCCCGCTCGCCGCGCCACCCGTCGGTCGCCTCGACGACGCGTCCCCAGAGCGCCGCGCACCCGAGGATCGCGCCGGCGCTGATGACCATGGGCGCCACGAGCCGTAGGTCCGCGGTCGCGTACAGGCCGCAGTGGCAGTCCCACGTGGGCGCCTGCGGGCAGCCGGCTCGGCAGCCCGCCGTCGTCGCCACCCGGGGGAGCCACGTGAAGGGTGCGACGGGGGAGACGAGCGTCGGGCCGTCCTCGTCCCACCCCATCAGCCAGACCCGCCACCCCACGATCGGTGTCGCGAGGTCGGGCGCTTCCGTCACGTGGTGAGGGGTGCGGGGATCTCCTGCTGCGGTGTGCGTCCGACACCCGAGCGCGGCGTCGGGCGCGGGACGCGCGGTGCGACCTCGGCGAACCGCTCGGGGTAGTCGCCGCGGGGCACGGGGTCGACCACGGGCTCGACGGTCAGCATGCGGACGGGCTCGCCGATGTGCATGGGCGGACCACACCTTCCGTTCGTCCCGGCCACGGGAGTGGGTGGCCCGGGTCTCACTCGAATGGGTGATGCGGACTGTACGCGCCTCCGGGCGAGGACGGGCCGCCGTGCTGAGAGGACGAGCGGGTGGTGGTCCCCCGATCGGCGCAGCGGATCGGCAGTCGGCCGTGCGCGGACGGCCGCTGGTCTCGGGATTTGAGCAGTCGTTCTCAGGTGCGCCGGATCTCCCGGGCGCCGTCCCTAGCGTCGCCGTCGTGTCGAAGCGCGCGAGACGGGCCCTCTGGTCGGCGGTCGCGATCCTCGTCCTGGTCGGTCCACCGGCGGTGTTCCTCGGACGGCAGGGGTGGGAGGCGGGCGAGCTCCTCGAGCTCGCGGTCGTCCTCTCCGGGATCGTCGCCGCGGTGGCGATGGTGCTGGCGACCGTCGGCGCCTCCCGCATCCGGGCTCTGACCACGGCGCTCGGGATCGACCGGATCATGAGCGGGCACAGGTGGCTCGGGGTCGCCGCCCTCGTGCTGGTGCTCGGGCACATGGTCGCGGCGATCGTCGAGAGCCCGAGGCTGCTGAACCCGTTCGCGGCGTCGCTCGGCGTCCAGTTCGGCTACGCGGCTGCGGTGGGGATGGTGCTGCTCTCGGGTGCCGCCGCGTGGGGACGACGACGCGGGGCGCGCTACGAGTGGTGGGCGCGTGCCCACATCCTCGGGGCCGCGCTGGCGCTCGCCCTGGCCGGGATGCACGTCTTCTGGCTCGGTGATCTCCTCGAGGACCCCGTGATGCGGGTCGTGTGCTCCGCCCTCGCCCTGCTGCTGCTCGCGGTGCTCGCGCGCCGATGGGTGTGGCAGCCGCTGTTCTCGCAGCGCGGGGCCTACGTCGTCTACGGCGTGCGCCACGAGGGGGCCGACGTCGCCACCCTGGCGCTGACCCCGGTGTTCCGCCGTCGGGCGCTGCGCTTCGCCCCCGGCCAGTTCGTGTGGCTCCGGCTGCACCGGCGGGTCGTCGGCGTCCAGGAGCACCCGTTCACGATCGCCTCCAGCGCCGAGCTCACCGACCGTCTCGAGCTCACCGTCCGCGCCACCGGCGACTTCACCCGGGCACTGGCCCGCCTCGGTCCCGGGCAGAAGGTGTGGCTCGACGGCCCGCACGGCAGCTTCACCCCCGACGCGCCGGAACGGGTCGACGGGCTGGTGCTGATCGCCGGCGGGGTCGGGATCACGCCGATGATGAGCATGCTGCGCACGCTCGCCGAGCGCGGCGACCGTCGCCTGCACCGCCTCGTCCTCGCCGAGCGCCCCGACCAGCCGCTGTTCGGCCCGGAGCTCGAGGTGCTGGGCCGCCGGCTCGGCCTCGACGTGCTGCGCACCGCGGGGCGCCGCGTCGACGCCGACCTGCTCGCCCAGATCCTGCCCCGCGCCCGCGGCCGTCTCGAGTACTACGTGTGCGGGCCTCCCGGGCTGCTCACGGGATCGCTCGCGGCCCTCGACCAGCTGGGCGTCCCGCCGGGCCGGATCCACAGCGAGCAGTTCGGCTGGACGGGGCCGTTGCCGACGCAGGTCCCGGCGGCGCGGTCGACGCGCTCGACGAACGACGCGACCTCGCCCGCCGACCGGGTCCCGACCCACCCCTCGATCCCGATCCCGCGGGTGGAGGAGCGGTCGCGCTCGGCGGCCGCGCGGGGCGGCTGAGTCGAAGGGGGCAGCGCGGCCCGACCCGGCCGACCTGAAACGGATGCTTCGAAACCAAAGCGTTCTCCGAACGGTCGCGTGCATCAGGCGGCGTCGGTCCAGAGGTGTCACCAACGCTTCGAGAATCGAAGCGTGGGCACGAGGCGTCGACGGCACCCACACCGCGGGTGGCCCGAGACGGTCGGGCTCGTCGCCGGGGCCGACGCCATGACCGACAACGTCGTCGACGCAGTATCCGGCCGGACGCCATGCTGAGGCCCTCCGACGACGGGAGTCGCGATGGACGCGCCGGACCTCCCGCACGCCGTCGCGGGCTGGCGGACGTGGACGGTGAGCACGGGACCGGGCGGAAGTCGGCTGCTGGCCCCGGTGACCCGCGCGCTGTGGCCGCCGGGCGAGGCGCGCACGGCGTGGTGCCGCTACGGGCGGCACGACGCGCCGGCGGCGTCGTGCCGGTGCGGCCTCTACGCCGTCGCCGACCTCACCCGCCTGACCCGCCAGGTCACCCGTGGGTCCGTGGTCGGCGTGGCCGCCCTGTGGGGCCGGGTGGTCGAGGCCGAGCACGGGTGGCGGGGCGAGCACGGCTACCCGGTCGTCCTGTTCGCCGAACCCGCGCTGGCGGAGCGGACGAGGGCGCGGCTGGCCGCGCGCTACGGCGTTCGCGTCCACCGCCTCCCCGCGCCGCTCGAGACCCTCGTGCGGGGCGACCGGGAGGCGGTGTCGGCGCTGGCGGCGCGGGTGCGCGACGAGACGGCCCGCGCTCCCGGGAGCGTGGCCCCGCACCGCGAGCTGGCGGTCGCCGACCTGCTCGCGCGCATCCACGGGCCGGAGCCTCGGTCGGCCTGAACTCGCCGGTCAGAGGTCGAGCTCGGTCCACCAGTGCACGACCTGCCAGCGATGGACCAGCGCGATCTCCGGCTGCCCGGCGACGTACGCCAGGAAGTCGCGCACGGCGCTCGCCCGCGCGGCCTGCCCGCTCCAGCGCGGGTGCAGGCCGACGGTCATCAGCCGGGCCCCGGCGCCGTGGCGGGCCTCGTCGAGCAGGAAGTCGGCGGCCGCGATCAACGTCTCGGCGAAGTGGCGCGGCGTCGCGTAGGTGGGCGCGAGGAAGTAGCGGGTGTCGTTGTGGACCTTGGAGTAGGGGACGACGAGCCAGCGACGGCCCTCGACCTCCGTCCAGTACGGCAGCTCGTCGTTGACGGCGTCGCTGTCGTAGACCAGGTCGGGGTGCGCGGCGGCGAGCCGCCGGGTCCGCTCGCTCGGGAACGAGCGGACGTACCAGCCGCGCACCGGGCGGCCGACGAGATCGGGCAGCACGCGCATCGCGTGCTCGAGGTCGGCGCGCTCCTCGTCCTCGCTCATCGTCGTCACCTCCGCCCAGCGGTAGCCGTGGCCGAGGACGTCGTGCCGGCTCGCGCGCAGCCACGCGGCGAAGGGCGGGTTGCGCTCCAGCGCCCGGGCGCACACGCCGAACGTCACGTCCGCGTCGAACCGCTCGAACAGGCGCACCAGCCGCCAGATGCCGACGCGGCTGCCGAACTCGAAGTGGCCCTCGGTGCCGATGTCGCGGATCGCCGGATCGATCGGGATCGCGTACTCGCCCCAGCTGTCGTTGCCCTCGCCGTCGGACCATGCGGCCTCGGCGCCCTCCTCGACGTTGACGACGATGTTCACGGCGACGCGTGCCCCGTTCGGCCAGCGCTCGAACGGGGCGGACAGGCCGTGGCCGACGAGGTCGCGCTCCATGGGGGAGTCCTACCCCGCCTCGCCGACCCGGCTCTCCAGGCGGCGCGCGGCGGCGAGCAGCGGCTCCGCCCAGCGGGCACCGGGGCGGCGACCGATCCGGTCGACGGGGCCGGACACCGACACCGCGGCGACCACCGCGCCGTCGGCGGCCCGGACCGGGGCGGACACGCTGGCCACGCCCGCCTCGCGCTCGGCGACGCTCTGCGCCCAGCCGCGCCGGCGGACCTCCTCGAGCACGCGGTCGGCGAACGCGGAGGGCTCCGCCGACCAGGCGGCGAGCACCTTCGCCCCCGAACCGGCGGCCATCGACACGCGCACGCCGACCGGCACGGTGTCGCGCAGCCCGCTCGCCGGCTCCGCGGCGGCCACGCACACGCGCACCGTGGGGTCCGAGCCGTCGCGGCGGTAGAGCTGGATGCTCTCGCCGGTGAGGTCGCGCAGCCCGGGCAGGACGTCCTCGGCGGCCGTGAGCAGCGGGTCGCCGTGACCGTGGGCGAGCTCGCCGAGCGCGGGGCCGGGGCGCCAGCGACCGTCGGGCTCGCGCACCAGCAGGCGGTGCGCCTCGAGGCCCACCGCGAGCCGGTGCGCCGTCGCGCGCGGCAACCCGGTGCGCTCACAGAGCTCCCCGAGCGTGCAGGGGGCCGCCGCGGCCGCCCGGAGGACGACCACCGCCTTGTCGAGCACGCCGATGCCGCTACCCTGTCCCACAGGACGACATGGTAGTCCCACGGTATGGGATTATCGGGTGAGGAAGAAGGCGGAGAAGTGGGACGCACGCTCGCGGAGAAGGTCTGGGACCAGCACGTGGTCCGTCACGGCGAGGGCCAGGAGCCCGACCTCCTCTACATCGACCTCCACCTCGTGCACGAGGTCACCAGCCCGCAGGCCTTCGACGGGCTGCGCCTTGCCGGACGGCCCGTGCGGCGTCCCGACCTCACCATCGCCACCGAGGACCACAACGTCCCGACGCTCGACATCCTCGCGCCCATCGCCGACGAGGTCTCCCGCACACAGGTCGAGACGCTGCGGCGCAACGTCGAGGAGTTCGGCGTCAAGCTCTACCCGATGGGCGACGCCAACCAGGGCATCGTCCACATGATCGGCCCGGAGCTGGGGCTGACGCAGCCGGGCACGACGGTCGTCTGCGGCGACTCGCACACCTCCACCCACGGCGCGTTCGGCGCGCTGGCGTTCGGCATCGGCACGTCCGAGGTCGAGCACGTCATGGCCACCCAGACGCTGCCGCTGCGGCCGTTCAAGACGATGGCGATCGAGATCTCCGGCAGCCTGCGCCCGGGTGTCACCAGCAAGGACGTCATCCTCGCGGTGATCGCCCAGATCGGCACCGGCGGCGGCGCGGGCTACGTGCTCGAGTACCGCGGCGAGGCCGTGCGCGAGATGTCGATGGAAGCCCGCATGACCATGTGCAACATGTCGATCGAGGCCGGTGGGCGCGCCGGCATGGTCGCCCCGGACGACACGACCATCGAGTACCTGATGGGCCGCCCGCACGCCCCGCAGGGTGAGCTGTGGGACGAGGCCGTGGCGGCGTGGCGCGAGCTGCGCACCGACGACGACGCCGAGTTCGACAAGGTCGTGCACATCGACGCCGACGCGCTCACGCCGTTCGTCACCTGGGGCACCAACCCGGGCCAGGGCCTGCCGCTGTCCGAGGCCGTGCCGGACCCCGAGGGGATGTCCGACGACGACGCGGCCGCGGTGCGCAAGGCGCTCGCCTACATGGCCCTCGAGCCCGGCACCAGGCTCCGCGACATCGCCGTCGACGTCGTCTTCCTCGGGTCGTGCACCAACGCGCGCATCGAGGACCTGCGCGCGGCCGCCGACGTCCTCAAGGGCCACCACGTGGCCGACGACGTGCAGATGCTCGTCGTCCCCGGCTCGATGAAGGTCAAGGTGCAGGCCGAGGCCGAGGGTCTCGACGCCGTGTTCACCGAGGCCGGCGCCGAGT
This sequence comes from Actinomycetospora sp. NBC_00405, assembly GCF_036044095.1. Lineage (NCBI taxonomy): Bacteria > Bacillati > Actinomycetota > Actinomycetes > Pseudonocardiales > Pseudonocardiaceae > Actinomycetospora > Actinomycetospora sp. NBC_00405. The sequence continues at coordinate 2,235,128 of NZ_CP107938.1, read as the reverse complement.
GGCGCTCCGCGGGCTGCTCGATGTGCCTGGGCATGAACCCCGACCAGCTCGCGCCCGGCCAGCGCTGCGCGTCGACGTCGAACCGCAACTTCGAGGGCCGTCAGGGCAAGGGCGGGCGTACACACCTGGTGTCGCCGCTGGTCGCGGCGGCCACGGCCGTGCGCGGCACGCTCTCCTCACCCGAGGACCTCACGCCCACCACCCTGACGTTCGCCTGAGGAGGGCCCGCACATGGACGCCTTCACCACCCACACCGGCATCGCCACACCGCTGCGCGTGTCGAACGTCGACACCGACCAGATCATCCCGGCCGTCTACCTCAAGCGCGTGACGCGCACCGGGTTCGAGGACGGGCTGTTCGCCTCCTGGCGTGCCGACCCGAGCTTCGTGCTCAACACCGAGCCCTACAACCGGGGGTCGGTGCTCGTCGCCGGCTCCGACTTCGGCACCGGCTCATCCCGGGAGCACGCCGTCTGGGCGCTCATGGACTACGGGTTCCGCGTCGTGATCTCGTCGCGCTTCGGCGAGATCTTCAAGGGCAACTCGTCGAAGGCGGGCCTGCTGGCCGCCACCGTCGAGCAGTCCGACGTCGAGCTGCTGTGGAAGAAGATCGAGGAGCGCCCGGGCCTCGAGCTCACCGTCGACCTCGAGGCGCTCACGATCACCGCCGACGACCTCGTCGTGCGGTTCACGGTCGACGACTACGCCCGCTGGCGGCTGCTCGAAGGCCTCGACGACGTCGACATCACCCTGCGCTCCGCCGACGCCATCGAGGCCTACGAGGCGACGCGGCCGGCCCACAAGCCGACCACCGTCTGACACGTCACCAGGGAACCTCGCCGGCGTCCTCGAAGAAGCCGCCGGTGGGGCCGTCGTCCGGCAGGGTGGCCAGGCGGATGGGCGTCGCGGCGCCCTGCTGCGTGGTGCGGTGCCCCCGGTGGCCGTTGAGGTCGGTCGCGACGTAGCCCGGGCACGCCAGGTTGATCTTGATGTTCGTGCCCTCGAGCTCCCGGACGTACTGGAGCGTCACCGCGTTCAGGTAGGTCTTGGACGGCGAGTAGCCGATCGCGACCGGGCCGGCCCGACCGGCGCTCTGGCGCGTGAGGGACCCGACGGTCGAGGACACGGTCACGATCCGGGGGTGCTCCGAGCGGCGCAGCAGCGGCAGCATCGCGTTCGTGGTCCGGATGACGCCGAAGACGTTCGTCTCCAGCACCGTCCGCAGGATGTCGAGGTCGATGGTGCTCGGGTCCTGGGGCGTGTCGCCGGTGACGCCGGCGTTGTTGACGAGGACGTCGAGCCGGTCGAGGGAGGCTGCCGCGGCGGCCACGCTCTCGTCGTCGGTGACGTCGAGCGGCACCCCGAAGGCGTCCACACCCTCGGCCCGGAGCTTCTCGACGGCCTCCTCGCGACGGCGGTCGTCGCGCGCGCCGACGCCGACCCGCCAGCCGAGGGCCCCGAGGCCCGCGGCGATCTCGTAGCCGATGCCCTTGTTCGCCCCGGTGATCAGCGCTGTTGTCATGCCGCCATGCTCGGCCCGGTCGCCGCCGGCGATCCAAGACCGTCTCGGTGCGCGGCGATACCCCGGGGGTATGAATGAGGGGGTGGAGACCCGGGAGCTGCGCTACTTCGTCGCGGTCGCCGAGGAGCTGCACTTCGGGCGGGCGGCCGAGCGGCTCGGGATCGCCCAACCGCCCCTGTCGCGCGCGATCCGGGCGCTGGAGCGCCGGCTCGGCGCCCCGCTGTTCGACCGCACCACTCGGGCCGTGGCGCTCACCGAGGCCGGCGTGGTCCTCCTCACCGAGGGCCGGGCGGCGCTCGACGCGGTCGACGCCGCGGAGCGCCGCACCCGGCGGGCCGCCGGCGCGCGCCCGGTGCTCGGGCTGGTCGCGAAGGCCGGGGCGTCGCAGGAGCTCCTCGCGAAGCTGCTCGACGCGTACGCCGCGGAGCCCGGGGCGGTCGAGGTCGACGTCACGCTCTGCGGGCCCGGCGAGCAGGAGCGGGTGCTGCGCGACGGCCGGGCCGACGTGGCCCTGCTGCACCGGCCCTTCGACGTGACCGACGGCTACGACACCGAGGAGCTCGCGGAGGAGGGCCAGGCCCTGTTCCTGCCGGCCGGGCACCCCCTCGCCGGCCGCGCCGAGCTGCGCACGGCCGACCTCGCCGACCTGCCGCTGCCCCGCTGGCCCCGTCCCGACGGCGGGTTCTCCCCGGGCGAGGGCCCGCAGGTCCACGACGGCGCCCAGCTCCAGCAGCTCGTCATGCTCGGGCGCGCGGTGGCGGTGCTGCCGGACTCCGTGCGCGCCGGCCTGCCCGCGGGCATCGTCGCGGTCCCGGTGGTCGACGCGGCCCGCGTGACGACCCTCCTGGCGTGGCCGCCCCAGAGCCGGGTGCGGGGCCTCGCCGATCTGGTGCGCGTGGCGTCCCGGCTCTGAACTTAGGCTACCCTAATTCCCGGGGGTAGGGTCGGGGCATGGCTGCTCCCGACACCCAGGCCCCCGCCGCCCCGGCACCGTCCGCACGGACCCGGAAGGGCGGCGCGGGCCACCGCCTGCGCGTGCTGCGCTCCGAGCGGCTGACGCCCCACCTGCTGCGCGTGGTGTTCGGGGGACCGGCGCTCGACGGCGTCGTCGACAACGGCTTCACCGACAAGTACGTCAAGCTCGCCTTCCCGCGGCCCGGCGTGGAGTACCCCGAGCCGTTCGACGTCCCCGCGATCCGCGAGTCGATGCCGCGCGAGGCGTGGCCGATCGTGCGGACCTACACCGTGCGCGCCCTCGACCACGCCGCGGGCGAGCTGGCGATCGACTTCGTCGTGCACGGCGACACCGGCGTCGCGGGCCCGTGGGCGCTGGCGGCGGCCCCGGGCGACGAGCTCACGATGATGGGGCCGGGCGGGGCCTACGCGCCGTCGCCCGAGGCCGACGCGCACGTCCTGGTGGGCGACGAGGCGGCCCTGCCCGCCATCGCCGCGGCGCTCGAGAGCGTCACCTCCGGCGTGCCCGTGCACGCCTACGTCCAGGTCGACGGCCCGGACGACGAGATCGCCCTCGCGACGTCCGAGGCCGTGACCCTGCGCTGGCTGCACCGCGACGCCGGCGAGGACCTCGTCGAGACCGTCCGCGCCGCCGAGTGGCCCGCGGGCACCGTGCACGCCTTCGTCCACGGCGAGACCGGCGACGTGAAGGCCCTGCGCTCCCACCTGCTCGGGGAGCGCGGCCTCGACCGGGCGTGGCTCTCGATCTCCGGCTACTGGCGCCGCGGCGCCGACGAGGACACGTTCCAGGCGGAGAAGAAGGCTTCGCCACGTGAGTGATTCGGGTCGTCGGAACGACCCACATCACTCACGTGGCCGCGGGCCATCGGGGCCGACGGTGAGCATCGACCCCACCGACGGCACGCCGCGGTCGTCGACGAGGAAGAGCAGGTACGGGCCCGGTGGGGTCAGGCCCGGCTCCTCCGGGACGGTCACCGAGAGCCCGCCGGCGGTCGGCGCGGTGTCGAGGGCGACCGAGCGCATGTCGGTGGTGGTGACGTGGGTGGCGGTCGAGGCCTTGATCAGCCGGGCGCTGCGGATGTGCTCGGGGGCCGGCGTCGGGATCGTCGCCGTCTGCCCGCGCGCCAGCGTCGGGGGCGCGTCGGTGATCGTCGGCCGCCCGCCGCCCCGGAAGAGGTAGGGCGGGCTGTAGATCTCGATGCGCTGCTCGAAGGTGCCCGGGACGAGGTTCTGCTGGTCGTCGAACAGCGGGTCCGAGCCGGCGGTGAGCACGCGTCCGTCGGGGAGCAGCAGCGCCTCGGTGTGGTAGTCGCGCCCGACCGCGGGGTCGGCGGCGGCGGTGATCCGACCGGTGTCGGGGTGCAGCAGGCGCGCGATGTGGTTGTTGGTCCCGCCCTTGCCGCGGTAGTCCCGCGAGCCGCCCGAGATCAGCATCGTGTCGTCGGGCAGGTCGACGAGGTTCGGGTACCGCACGCCCTCGGGCAGGCTCGGGCCGGCGGTGAAGTGGGGCGCCGGGTCGCGCAGGTCGAGGTAGTCGATGCGCCCCGTGGACCGCGGGCTCTCGCCGACCCCGCCACCACCGACGACGGCGAGGCGCTGGTCGTTCACGGGCCCGAGCCAGGCGGAGCCGGCCGTCTCGAGCAGGTCGGGGTCGCGCATGCCGGGGATCGCGGCGAAGGCGCCGGTGTCGGTGTCCCAGAACCCCGGCTCGCGCCCCTTCTCGGCGGGGCCGTAGCCGGCGTTGGCCCCGGTGTAGACCATCCGCCCGGCCTGTGCGGTCTCGAAGATCGCGGGGTAGGTCGGGAAGTAGCGCGTGAGGTCCTTGCGCTCGGAGAAGGTGTTCGTCGTGGGATCGAAGATCTCGGTCTGGCCGTTGAGGACCTCGCCGGCGCCGTCGAGGCCCGCCACCGTCAGCACGCGGCCGTCGGACATCGGCGTCAGCGTCGCGTACCAGCGGTGGAACGCCATGTCGGAGACCTGCGACCACGTCTCGCGGACGGGGTCGAACGTGTAGGCCTTGTTGGTGCCCTGGTAATCCTGCTTGCGCAGGGTCATCTGCTGACCCTGGCCGTAGACGTTGCGGGCGACGTCGGGCGCGAGGCCCTCGATCCGGTACTGCCCGGGTGCGGTGGTCAGGGCACCGGGACCGGGGTCGACGGCCTCGACGAAGACCGGCTCCTCCGACGCGACCACCTGCGTGCGGCGTCCCTGGCCGCTCTTCTGCGCCGGCGGGAGCTGCGTCTCGGCGTCGGCGCGGTAGCGCACGCCGGTGGGGGAGACGAACACCGTGCCCGCCGGCAGCACCATCGGGGCGTTCGGGTCCTCGTTCTTCACCGTCATCGTGCCGGCCGCGTTCGTGACCGCGCCGTCGAGCCTCTCGTAGCGCTGGGTGCCGCCCGCCACGAGCAGCCGCCCGTCCGGCAGCGTCGTCTGCCCGCCGCAGAACATGTCGTCGGGGACCGGGATCATCCGCGACTGCCCGGTGGTCGGGTCGTAGAGCAGGCTCTTGAGCGCCCGCGTCGCGAACATGTCCTCCTTGTTGCCCGACCCCGCGATCAGCAGGACCTTGCCCGAGGAGAGCAGTGCGGCGTGGATCGCGTTGACGCGGCGGTCGTCCGGCACGTCGATCGTGTCCCAGTGCCCGAACGCGCGTTCGTACTCCGGGCTGTTGATCAACTGCTCGCGACGCCACTCGCTGATGTAGGAGAACGCCGGGGGCACGTTGACGCCGAGCAGGACGACCGCGCCGAGGACGACGAGGACGATCTGGCGGACGCGACGGGTGTTCGCCACACGCACCGGGCTGGGCTCCTGGCGGGTCGACGACGGGGCCGGGCGCGACGTTAACCCAGGTCAGCGGCCCCTCTGAACGCGCCCCGATCCGTGCCCGGGTGTCCCGTCACGGGCGATTCGTCCTGTGAGACGGATCCTCAGAAGGCCGCGTCGCGGTGGTAGTCGGCCGCGGCGAGGGTGCCGTCCGGGCCGAACGACAGGACCCACACGCTGCCCTTGCGGGACGGCGGGTCCGCGAGGTCGCGGTCCGAGAGCGGCGCGCACCCGGCCCGCGTCGCGGCCGTCGCCAGCACGCGCACCAGGTGCGGGATGCCGTCGCCCTGGGCGCACACGGCGGCCACCACGCCGCCGGTCCCGCCTGCGGTGAGCCGCTCGAGGAGCGCCAGCGCGGGCCCGTCGTCGCGCACGACCGCGCCGTCGCCCAGCTCCGGCGCCTCGTGGATCGTCACGCCCGCCGCCTCCGCGTACGGCGCCAGCGTCTGGCGGCAGCGGGCCTTCGGCACCGCGTGCAGCGCGGTCACCCCGAACCGGGAGAGGAACCGGGCCAGGCGCTGCGCCTGCTCGTACCCCTCCTCGACCAGCGGGCGGTCGGCGTCCGGGCCGTCCCAGTCCGAGCGTTTCCCCGCGAGCGCGTGCCGCACGAGCAGCAGGGTCCGCAGCGTCGGCGGGCGCGCGGTGAAGGCGTCGACGACGTCGCGGTCGGACTCGTAGGTCAGCAGCGCCACGGCCTCGGGCGGGGAGAGCCAGCGCAGCTCGTCGGTCTCGTCGCCGGGCGTGAAGCGGCCCTCGCCGGCGCGCGCCGACCAGAACTCGACGACCTTGTCCTCGGCGCCGACCATGTAGCGCACCGTCCGCAGGTGCCGGCCGAGCACGGCGGCGAACCCCGTCTCCTCGGCCAGCTCCCGCACGGCCGCGTCGACCCGCGTCTCGCCGGGATCGACCTTGCCCTTGGGCAGGCTCCAGTCCTGGTGGTGCGGGCGGTGCACGACCGCCACCTCGACGTCCTGCCCGGTGCCGTCCGGGCGCCAGAGGACCGCTCCCGCAGCGTGAACCGTCACTGGGTCGACTCCCGCTCCGCGCCGTCTCCCCGGACCGTCACTTCCGGCTCTGCCGCTGCTGCAGCAACCGGAGCTGGTGGTCGTGCACCGACAGGCCCTCGTGGCCCTCGCCGGCGGCGACCGGCCACGGATCCCAGGACCCGTCGGGTTCGAGGATCCAGCTGCGGGTCCCCGGGTCGGTCGCCGAGTCGAGGATCGAGGCGAGCTCGGCGGACAGGCGCGGGTCGGTGACGGGCACGAGCGCCTCGACCCGGCGGTCGAGGTTGCGGTGCATCATGTCCGCGCTGCCGATCCAGTACTCGTCGGCGCCGACGAAGTGGAAGATCCGCGAGTGCTCGAGGAAGCGGCCGAGGATCGAGCGCACCCGGATGTTCTCCGAGAGGCCCGGCACGCCTGCCCGCAGGGAGCAGAGCCCGCGGACGATGAGGTCGACGGGCACGCCGGCCCCCGACGCGCGGTAGAGCGCGTCGATCACCTGCTCGTCGACGAGCCCGTTGACCTTGATCCGGATGCCGGCGGTGTCGCCGCGCTCGGCGCGCTCCCGCTCGTGGTCGATGCGCTCGACGATCCCGCGCCGCAGCCCGTACGGGGCGACCAGGAGCTTGCGGTACGAGGTGCGCCGGGCGTAGCCGGTGAGCACGTTGAACAGGTCGGTGAGGTCGGCAGCGATCGTCTCGTCGGCGGTGAAGACGCCGATGTCCTCGTAGAGGCGGGCGGTCTTGGGGTTGTAGTTGCCGGTACCGAGGTGGCAGTACCGCTTGATCGTCGAGCCCTCCTGGCGCACGACGAGCACGGCCTTGCAGTGGGTCTTGAGGCCCACGAGGCCGTAGACGACGTGGACGCCCGCGCGCTCCAGGGCACGGGCCCACCCGATGTTGGCGCGCTCGTCGAACCGCGCCTTGATCTCCACGACGGCGACGACCTGCTTGCCGGCCTCGGCGGCGTCGATCAGCGACTCGACGATCGGGGAGTCACCCGAGGTGCGATAGAGCGTCTGCTTGATCGCCAGGACCTTCGGGTCCGCCGCGGCCTGCTCGATGAAGCGGTGCACGCTCGTGGAGAACGAGTCGTACGGGTGGTGCACCAGCACGTCGCCCTCGCGCAGCGTGGCGAACACGCTCTTCGGCGTCTCGCCCTCGCTGAACGCCGGGTGCTTCGCCGGGACGAACACCGGGTCCTTGAGGTCCGGGCGGCTCAGGCGCATCAGCTCCATGAGCGCCGAGAGGTCGAGGCGCCCCGGCACCTGCACGACGTCGTGCGGGTCCACGTCGAGCTCACGCAGCAGCAGCTCGAGCATGTGCTCGCTCATCGAGTCGGTGATCTCCAGGCGCACCGGCGGGCCGAAGCGCCGCCGCGCCAGCTCCCGCTCGAGGGCCTGCAGGAGGTCCTCGTCGCGGTCCTCCTCCACCTCGAGGTCGGCGTTGCGCGTCACCCGGAACACGTGGTGCTCGACCACGGTCATGCCCTCGAAGAGCTGGTCGAGGTTCTCGGCGATGAGGTCCTCGATGGGCAGGAACCACGCCTGGCGGTCGCTGTCGTCGGGGGAGTCCTCGTCGGGCTCGGGGCCGACGCGCACCAGACGCGGCACGTTGTTCGGCACCTTGACGCGGGCGAAGTGCTCGGTACCGGTCTGCGGGTCGTGCACGGCGACGGCGAGGTTGAGCGACTGGTTGGAGATGTAGGGGAACGGGTGCGCCGGGTCGACGGCCAGCGGCGTGAGCACGGGGAAGACCTGCCGGGCGAACCAGTCCGAGAGCCGGGGCCGGGCCCAGTCGGTGACCTGCGACCAGTCGATGAGGTGCACGCCCGCCGCGTCGAGCGCCGGGGCGATCTCGTCGAGGAAGACGCGGGCGTGCTTGTGGGCCAGCTCCTGGGTGCGTGCGGAGATCCGGGTGAGCTGCTCGCGCGGGGTCAGGCCGTCGGCGCCACGCACGGCGAGCCCGGCCTGGTCGCGGCGCTTCAGCCCCGCGACGCGGACCATGTAGAACTCGTCGAGGTTCGACGCGAAGATGGACAGGAACTTCGCCCGCTCGAGCAGCGGCTGGCTCGGGTCCTCGGCCAGCGCGAGCACCCGGGCGTTGAACTCCAGCCACGACAGCTCGCGGCTGTCGTAGCGGTCGGACGGCAGGTCGGCGGGCGCCGCGGGGCCGGCCGTCGGCGCGGCGGGGGCCCCGGGCGTGCGGCCCCGCGCCCCGCGGCCGTTCTCGTCGGCGGCGGCGGGAGGACGGGGACCGGTCAGCTCCTCGACAGGGGTGCTGTCGGGGGTGCCGTCGGGGGCGTGGGTGGGGGCGTCGGCACGGGCGTCGGCACGGGCGTCGGCGCGGGCGTCGGCAGGGGTGTCGGCAGGGGTGTCGGCAGGAGCCGCGGTCCCGTCGCTCGACCCGGTCTCGGCGGACGTGGACGACGTGGAGGGGCTCACGCCGCCGATGGTGCCCGAGGTGCCCGGGCACCGCGAGGGACCCGCGACGCGGACCACCCCCGTCCCTGCGCCCGACGGGCGTGGCTCAGCAGGCCGTCTCGCGCGCCGGGGTCCCCACGGCGGTGGCGGTCGGGGGGTCGGGCCAGGCCCGGGTGTGCGGGCCGGCGCCGAGGTCGCGGGCCCGGGCCAGGTCGCCGGGGGTGTCGACGTCGCCCCGCAGGCCCGGCCACGCGCCGTCGAGGGCCACGGCTCCGGACGCGGCGTGCGCGGCCGCCGATCCCGGCCCGAAGCGCGGGCGCAGCGGGTGGCCCGGCGAGGCGACCAGCAGCGTCGTGCCGGTGCCGGCGTGGTCGGCGACGAAGGCCGACGTCGCGTTCTCTGCGAACCGGGCCGCCGCATGGGCCAGGGCCTCGTCGAGCTCGTCGGGACGCAGGGCGGGCAGGTCGGCCTGCAGGACCGCGACGGCGTGCTCGCGCGAGCCGGTGCGCCGCAGGTGATCCGCACCACGGCGCAGCGCCGCGTTGAGGCCGCCGCCGGTGTCGCGCACGGTTTCCCACGGCCCGCCCGCCCCCAGCTGCTCGGCGGGCTCGGTGGTGACGACGACCAGCCGTCCGGTGCGCTCCGCGGCACGGGCGGCGCGCAACGTGTCGCGGGCCAGGGCGAGGGCCAGGGCGCGGTGGGCCTGCTCACGGGACACGTCGTCGCCCGGCAGGTCGGCGACGGCCGGGGCGAGTCGCGACTTCGCGCGGCGCAGCTCCTTGACCGGCACCACGAGGTCGACCAGCACGTCCACGGCTCCAGTCTGCCCCTCGACGACCAGCGGGGGGCGGGTGATCGGACCCGGCGGGCCCCGCTGGACCGGCCTCCACGGTCGGGAGAGACTTCCCGCGACGGGACGGGGTGGTCCGGACCCGTACGAGTGTGGACGTGGAGGTGGGCGAGCCGGTGGCACGGGCGCGCGAGAAGGGCGGGCCGTGGGTGGCCCTGGCCGCGGCGGTCTTCTACCCGATGACCCTCCTGCTGGCGAAGCGCCGCATGGAGGGCCTCGAGAACGTGCCGGAGCGCGGCCCGGCGATGCTGGTGTGCAACCACGTCTCCTACCTCGACCCGGTGTACACGGCGGTGTTCGTCCACCGGGCGAAGCGCGTGCCGCGGTTCCTGGCCAAGGCGTCGCTCTGGGACGTCCCCGTGCTCGGCCGGACCCTGAGCGGGAGCCGCCAGATCCCCGTGAGCCGCGGCTCGGTCGAGGCCGGCGCGAGCCTCGACGCGGCCCGGACGTCGTTCGCGGACGACGGCGTCGTCGTCATCTACCCGGAGGGCACGATCACCCGCGACCCGGAGGGGTGGCCGATGAACGCCCGCTCCGGCGCCGCCCGCCTCGCCCTCGACAGCGACGTGCCGGTCGTCCCGGTCGTGCACTGGGGCACGTTGTCGGTGTACGACCACTACAAGCGCCGCTTCCGGCCCTCGTGGCGCACCACGATCACCGTGCGGGCGGGCGACCCCGTGCCGCTCGACGACGTGCGCGCCCGCGCCCGGGAGGCCGGCCCCGACCGCGACCGGTCCACCGAGGTGGCCCTGCTCCGCGAGACGACCGACCGGATGATGTCCGCGGTGCGCGACCTGCTCGCCGACGTCCGCGGCGAGGCGGCGCCGGAGCCCACCCGCAGGCCGCGGGGCTCCGGCACGTGAGCGGCACCCCCGTGCCCCTGCGGCGCGTGGCGGTGCTCGGGGCCGGCACGTGGGGCACGACCTTCGCCAAGGTCCTCGCCGACGCCGGGACCCCGGTGACGCTGTGGGCGCGGCGCGCCGAGGTCGCCGAGCACGTGGCCCTGGACCGCTGCAACCACGAGTACCTGCCCGACGTGACGCTGCCCGCCGCGCTCGCCGCGACCGCCGACGCCGACGAGGCCCTCGACGGCGCCGACGCCGTCGTGCTGGCCCTGCCCGCCCAGCGGCTGCGCGAGAACCTCGAGCGCTGGACCGGCCACCTGCCGCGCGGTGTCACCCTCGTGAGCCTCGCCAAGGGCGTCGAGCGCGGCTCGCTGCTGCGCATGAGCGAGGTGATCCGTGAGGTCACCGGGGCCGCGGCGGACGAGGTCGCGGTGGTGTCCGGGCCCAACCTCGCCGGGGAGATCGCCCTCGAGCAGCCCACCGCCACCGTCGTCGCGTGCTCCGACCACGAGCGCGCCGTGTCGGTGCAGCACGCCTGCTCGACGGGCTACTTCAAGCCCTACACGAACGCCGACGTCGTGGGCTGCGAGCTCGGCGGCGCGTGCAAGAACGTCATCGCGCTGGCCTGCGGCACGGCAGCGGGCCTCGGCTACGGCGACAACACCACGGCCTCGCTCATCACCCGCGGCCTGGCGGAGATCTCGCGGCTCGCGGTGGCGCTGGGCGCCGAGCAGATGACGCTCGCGGGCCTCGCCGGGATGGGCGACCTCGTCGCCACGTGCTCGTCGCCGCTCTCGCGCAACCGGCGCTTCGGCGAGGCCCTGGGTCGCGGCCTGAGCATGGCCGAGGCGGAGGAGGCGAACCACGGCCAGGTCGCCGAGGGCGTGAAGTCCTGTGACGCGATCGGCGAGCTCGCCCGCCGCCACGGCGTCGACACCCCGATCGTCGATGCCGTGCGTCGCGTGTGCGCCGGCGAGGTGACGGCCAAGGAGGTCGGCGACGAGCTGATCAACCGGGAGCTCAAGGTCGAGTGAACAACCGGGGTCGCCGTCACGTTTGCGGGCCCGGGGCCCGGGAACACTGGCGGCGATGGACGTGCTGCAGCGGATGGGCCCACGAACGGTGCCGAGGACGGCGGTGGCACCGCTGGAGCTCTGCGCACTCGCGGACACCGGCAACGCAGCCATCCTGCGCCGCCGCTTCCGCGCCTGGGTCGACCCGCTGGCCGACCTCGACACCGCCGACGACCTCGCGCTCGCGGTGTACGAGGCGCTCGCCAACGTCGTCGACCACGCCTACGTCGAGCGCGGCACGCCCGGCCTCATGACCCTCTGGGCCGCCGTCTCCTGCCCGCTGCTGACCGGACGCGACCTCGTCGTGACCGTCACGGACGAGGGCGCCTGGCGGCCGAGCAACGGGCCGGGCTGGCGCGGACGCGGGCTGCCGCTGATGCGCGAGCTCACGCACGCCACCGCCGTGCTCCCCGGGGACCACGGCACCACCGTGCAGCTCCGCCGGCGCATCCGGACCGCCGACGACCGCACGGTGGCGCTGGTCTAGCTCGTCCGGTCTCCTCGGCGCGGCACGTGCGGAGGCACCGGCGTGTCCTCCGGCAGCGCCGGGCACGTCGTCACGCCGGTCACGCGCATCTCGAGGCCGACGACGCCCGCCCACCGGCCGTCGCCCGCCGCGACGGCGTCGCCGTCACCCGGCGGGCCCGTGCGCGCCTTGACGCTGGCCTCGGTGAGGTCGAGCGCGACGATCGACGTCGCGGCCATCTCCTTGCGGCTCGGCGGGTCGGCGTGGTCCTCCTGGCCCGGCGCGACCTGGCGGACGAGCGCCCGCATCGCGGCCAGGGCCTCGTCCCGGTCGGTGACCCTGCGCGCGTGGCCGCGGACCACGGCGCTGCGGTAGTTCGCGGACTGGCTGAACCAGCGCCGCGCGTAGACCAGCCCGTCGATGATCGTGACGGTGACGCACACCGGCTCGTCGCCGCGCAGGCTCGCCGCGCCGCTGGAGCCGTGCAGGTAGAGGGTCTCGCCGACCCGCGCGTGCAGCGTGGGCAGCACGACGGGCTCGCCGTCGACGACCCGGCCGACGTGGGCGACGAGGGCCTCGTCGAGCACGGCGTGCAGCTCGGCGCGGTCGGCGCGCTGGCGGTCGCGGTGGCGGCGGACGGTGGAGCGGTCGGTGGGGGAGAGCGGTGGCGCGGTCACGGCGTCCATCGTCGGTGACACAGTGGCATGCTCGAACGGCCACTTCCGTCCGACTCCAGGAGGCCACTCGTGCGCGGCCTGCCTCCCGAGCTGGCGCTCCCGCTCGACCGGGCGACGCCGACCCCGCTCGCGACCCAGCTGGCCGACGGTCTGCGCGCCGCCGCGGCCTCGGGCGCCCTGCGCGTCGGCGAGCGGGTGCCGTCGACGCGCGTCCTGGCCGGCGAGCTGGGCGTCAGCCGTACGGTGACCGCCGCCGCCTACGACCAGCTGGTCGCCGAGGGCTGGCTCGGCCCCCGCCGCGGCGCGGGCACCTACGTGCTGGCCACCGCCCACGTGAGCGACGTTCCCGGCCATGGCCGGGAACTTCGCTCACGGGGGACGGAGCTGCTCGACCTGCGGCCCGGGTCCCCGTGCCTCGCGGTGCTCGACCGGCAGGCCTGGCGGCGGGCCTGGCGCCACGCGGGCGACCGCGAGCCCGCGCCCCGCCCCGAGCACGCCGGCGTGCCCGCCTTCCGCGACGCCGTCGCCCGCCTGCTGCTGCACCACCGCGGGCTCGCCGCGACGCCCGGGGACGTGCTCGCCACCGCCGGCACCACCGACGGGTTCGCCGAGGTCGTCGCCGTGCTCCGGGCCCGCTCCGGGCGCGCCCCGCGGGTCGCCGTCGAGGACCCCGGCTACGTCCGGGCCACCGAGGTGCTGCGCGACGCCGGCGCCACCGTGGTCGGGGTGGGTGTCGACGACGAGGGCCTGCGGGTCGACGACCTCCCCGCGGGGCTCGACGCCGTGTACCTCACGCCCGCCCACCAGTACCCGCTCGGCGCCCGCCTGCCCGTGGCGCGGCGGACGGCGCTCGCGGAGCGCGCCCGCGACGAGGGCCTCCTGCTCGTCGAGGACGACTACGACGGCGAGCTGCGCTTCGACGTCGCCCCGTTGCCGCTGCTCGCCGGCCTGGCGCCCGACGTCACCGTGCACCTCGGCACCACCAGCAAGATCCTCTCGCCGACCCTGGGCGCGGGGTGGATGGTGGCGCCGCCCGCGGTGCGCGGCGCCGTGCTGGAGCGCCGGCGCCGCACCGGGGTGCGGCCCGCCCCGGCCGGCCAGCAGGTCGTGGCCGCCCTGCACGCCGACGGCGCCCTCGCCCGCCACCTGGCCCGGCTGCGCCGCGAGCTGGGTACCCGCCGGGCGCGGGTCGTCGACGCCGTGACCGCCGCCGGGCACGCCGTGCGCGGCGACCGGGCGGGCGCGCACCTGCTGGTCCCGCTGCCCGACCGGGCCGCCGAGCGGACGACCGTCGACGCGGCCGCCCGCGTGGGCCTGCAGATCGGCGGGATCGGCGAGCACCACCTCGACCCCGAGGTGCCGGGCGCGGCGTGCGGCGTGCTCGTCGGGTGGGCCGGCCCGTCGGCGGCGGAGCTGGACGACGCCCTCGTGCGACTGGCGGACGTGCTCGCCGGGCGGACAGGATCGTCCCCGTGACCGAGCCCCTGACGTACGGGCGCTACCTGCACCTCGACGCGCTGCTCACGGCGCAGGCCCCGCGCTCGCGCCCCGAGGCCCACGACGAGCTGCTGTTCATCATCCAGCACCAGACCTCGGAGCTGTGGCTCAAGCTGGCCCTCCACGAGCTCACCGGCGCCTGCGACGACCTGGCGGGCGACGACCTCCCGCTCGCGCTCAAGCGCCTGGCCCGCGTGAAGCACGTGCAGAAGCAGCTCATCGAGCAGTGGACGGTGCTGGCGACGCTCACGCCGACCGAGTACCAGCGCTTCCGCGGGTTCCTCGGGTCGTCGTCGGGCTTCCAGAGCTACCAGTACCGGGCCGTCGAGTTCGTCCTGGGCGCCAAGGACACCGCGATGCTCGAGGTGTTCGCCGACGACGAGGCGGCGCGCGCGGTGCTCACCGCGGCGCTGGACCGGCGCAGCCTCTACGACGAGTTCCTCCGCCTGCTCGCCCGGCGGGGCCTCCCGGTGCCCGACGACGTGCTGCACCGCGACGTCCGCGAGCCCCACCGGGAGGACCCGCGCCTGGTCGAGGTGTTCCGCGCGATCTACGACGCCCCGGAGGAGCACTGGGACGTCTACGAGACCTGCGAGGAGCTCGTCGACATCGAGGACAACCTCCAGCTCTGGCGCTTCCGCCACCTCAAGACCGTCGAGCGCACGATCGGCCTGCGCACCGGCACCGGCGGGACGAGCGGGGCGTCGTTCCTGCGCCGCGTCCTCGACCTGTCGTTCTTCCCCGAGCTGTACGCGGTCCGGACCGCCCTCTGAGCCCCGCGTAGGCTCCGCCGCCATGACGGGTCCGGGACACGGAGCGGAGCGGAGCTCGACCCCGAACGGCAGAGACCGCCCCCGCGTCGTCGTCCTCTTCGGCGGGCGCAGCAGCGAGCACCGCATCTCGTGCCTCTCGGCCGGCAGCGTGCTCGCGCACCTCGACCCCGCGCGCTACGACGTGCTGCCCGTCGCGATCACGCCCGATGGCGCCTGGGTGCTCGGCCCCACCGACCCCGAGGTGCTGCGCCTGCACGGCCGCGAGCTGCCCGAGGTCACGTCCGGGCGGCCCGTCGCGCTGCCCGCCGACCCGACGCGTCGCGAGCTCATCGCGCTCGACGACGGCAGCTCGCTCGGCCGCGTCGACGTCGTCGTCCCCGTCCTGCACGGCCCGGGCGGCGAGGACGGCACCGTCCAGGGGCTGCTGGAGATGGCCGGCGTGCCCTACGTCGGCGCCGGGGTCTGCGCGAGCGCGGCGTCGATGGACAAGGACGTCACCAAGCGCCTGCTGCGCGACGCCGGGCTCGCGGTCGGCGACGCCGTGGTGCTCCACCGCGGCCGCTCCGGGCTCACCGACGTCGAGAAGGACCGGCTGGGGCTGCCGGTGTTCGTCAAGCCCGCCCGCGCCGGCTCGTCGGTGGGCATCAGCCGGGTCGCCGACTGGGCCGACCTCGACGCCGCCGTCGCGAAGGCCCGCGCCGAGGACCCGAAGGTGCTGGTCGAGGCCGCGATCGTCGGGCGCGAGATCGAGTGCGGGGTGCTCGAGCGCACCGACGGCCGGGTCGAGGCGAGCGTCCCCGCCGAGGTCCGCGTCGTCGGCGGGGACGCCGGTTGGTACGACTTCGACACCAAGTACCTGGACGACGCCTGCGAGCTCGACGTGCCCGCGAAGCTCGACGACGAGGTGGCCGAGACGGTGCGCGCCAGGGCCGTCGAGGTCTTCCGCGTCATGGACGTCGAGGGCCTCGCGCGCGTCGACTTCTTCCTCACCGGCGACGGGCGTCTGCTCGTCAACGAGCTCAACACCATGCCCGGGTTCACGTCGACGTCGTTGTACCCGCGCATGTGGGACACCGCGGGCGTCGACTACCCGACGCTGCTGGAGACCCTCGTCGAGACCGCGCTCGCCCGCGGCGCGCGCTGAGGCGGGTCAGCGGCTCACCAGCGCGATCTTGACCCCGCGCGAGACGTCGAGCAGCGGGGCCTCCCCGAACCCGTCCGGCACCGTGAGCCCGATGTGGACGGCCCGGTCGACGGTGACCCAGGTGGTGCTGCCGGGCGTGTCGTCCGCCACCGCGACCCAGTCGACGCCGACGACGTCGCGCAGCGGCCCGGTGGCGCCCTCCGGGGGACGGGGGAGACCGCAGCGCAGGACGATCGGTGTCGCCCCGTCCTCGCCGCCCCACGCGACGGTGGCCGCCGGGACCGGGTCGGCCAGGATCCGCCGGGGCAGCATCCCGGTGTCGGTCCGGATCTCGCCGGGCAGCCCGGAGAGCAGGCGGGAGCAGTCGGCACTCGCCGCGGCCGGGGTGGGCACGGCCCGCACGGTGAGCCGCACGGTGTCGACGTCGGGCACCGGGTCCCGCACGAAGACGACGGAGGCCAGCAGGACGCCTCCGACGAGCAGCACGGGCAGCGACAGGACGATCCCGACGAGCACGCGGGGGAGCCGGCGCGCCACGTCCGGCGCGCGCCAGGGAGCCACCGTTCAGTCGGTGGACACGACGGGGCAGGTGAGCGTCCGGGTGATGCCCGGGACCTTCTGGACGGCGCCGACGACATCCCGCCCGAGCGAGTCGACGTCGTCGGCCTCCGCACAGACGATGACGTCGTAGGGTCCGGTGACGTCCTGCGCCCGGGTCACCCCGTTGATCCCGGCCACGTCCGAGGCGACCGCGGAGGCACGACCCACCTCGGTCTGGATCAGGATGTAGGCCTGGACCACGGACATGCCTCCTCGGGGAACGGGCCGACGGGTGGCGGGAAGCGTCGGCACTCAGGTGGCAGGCAAGGTACCGCAGGGAGTCGAGGGGTGAGCCGGACGGCGAACGGGCGCGGGGGAAGCGGACGACCCGAGGGGTCTGTCCGACGCATCGGCGGCACGTCCGGTGGGTCGGCGCCCGATCGGGCGACGCCGTCTGCCGCGGCGACGGTCGGGGAGCTCGGTGAGTTCGGGCTCATCGACCGCCTGACCGAGGGGCGCTTCCAGCCCGAGCAGACCCTGCTGGGGCCCGGCGACGACGCCGCGGTGGTCGCGGCGCCCGACGGGCGGGTCGTGGCGACCGTGGACACGCTGGTCGAGGGCGTGCACTTCCGTCTCGACTGGTCGGCGCCCGAGCAGGTGGGGCAGAAGGCCGTGGCCGCGAACCTGTCGGACGTGGCGGCGATGGGCGCGGTGCCGACGGCGCTGCTGCTCTCGCTCGCCTGCCCCGGCACGACGAGCACCGAGGTGCTCGACGGCCTCGCGTCGGGCGTGTGGGACGCGGCGGCGGACGCGGGCGTCGGTGTCGTCGGCGGCGACACGGTGTCCTCCGACACCATCGTGGTCTCGATCACGGCGCTCGGTTCCCTGGAGGGCCGGGAGGCGGTGACCCGGTCGGGCGCACGCGCGGGCGACGTGGTCGCGGTCTGCGGGCAGCTGGGCTGGTCGGCGGCCGGCATGGCCGTGCTGCGCCGGGGCTTCCGCTCGCCGGTGGCCATGGTCGCCGCGCACCGCACCCCGCGCCCGCCCTGGCGGGCGGGCCCGGTCGCCGCGCGGGCCGGGGCCACCTCGATGATCGACACCTCGGACGGCCTGCTCGCCGACCTCGGGCACGTCGCCCGGGCCTCCCGCGTGCACATCGACCTCTCCTCGCGCCTGGTGCCCGTGGCCGACAAGCTGCGCGACGTCGCCTCGGCCCTCGGCGGGGACCCGCTGACCTGGGCGCTCACCGGCGGCGAGGACCACGCGCTGGCGGCCACCTTCCCGAGCGAGGACGCGGTCCCGTCCGACTGGGTCGTCTGCGGCGAGGTCCGCTCGGGCACCGGCGTGACCGTCGACGCCGACCGCTGGGGCGGCGCCGGCGACCCGGGCTGGCGGCACTGGCGCTGACCCGTGAGCGAAGTTCCCGGCCATGGCCGGGAACTTCGCTCACGTAGGGCCCGTCAGCCCATCTCCGGCGGCCGGACGCCGCGGATGGAGGCGTCGATCAGCTGGATCGGGTGGAGCATCGGGAGCTCGCCCTCGAGGTACTTGCGGATCTGCAGCAGGCAGCCGGGGTTGGCGGTGACCAGCACGTCGGCCCCGGTGCCGCGGATGTTGTCCGCCTTGCGCCGCCCGAGATCGCCCGCGGCCTCGGGCTGGAGCATGTTGTAGATCCCCGCCGACCCGCAGCAGATCTCCGACTCCGGCAGCTCGGTGAGCTCCACGCCCGGGATGGCGCGCAGCACGCGCCGGGGCTCGGTGCGGATCTTCTGGGCGTGCCCGAGGTGGCACGCGTCGTGGTAGACGACCTTCGCCTCGATCGGGTGCCGACGGGCGCGGGGGTCGGCGAGCGTCTCGTCGACGATCTCGGAGATGTCGCGGACCTTGGCGGCGAACGCGGACGCCCGCTCCGCCCACTCCGGGTCGTCGGCGAGCAGCTCGCCGTACTCCTTCATCGACGACCCGCAGCCGGCGACGTTGGTGGCGATCGTGTCGACCTCGGCGCGCTCGAACGTCGCGATCAGCTTCTTCGCGCGCTCCGCGGCCTCCGCCTCGCGGCCCGCGTGCAGGCCCAGCGCCCCGCAGCACGCCTGCTCGCGCGGGGCGATGACGTCCCAGCCCTCGGCCGCGAGCACCCGCACGGTGGCCTCGTTGACGGGGTGGAAGAAGACGTCCTGCACGCAGCCGGTGAGCAGGCCGACGCGACCCCGGCGCGTGGGGTGGGTGGGGGACGACACCGCGGGCGTGCGGGGCGCGATGCGGGCGAAGGCGTCGCGCAGGCGCACCGGCGGCAGCAGCGACTCCATGGCCACGAGGCGCTCGAAGCGCTGCGGGACCCGCGCCATGAGCTTGTCCATGCTCTTCGGGCGCAGCTTCTGGTAGAGCGCGCCGCCGATCGACGCCGCGCGCAGCCGCCGCTTGTAGGGGAACAGCGTGAAGATCGCCTCGCGGAACCACCGGTCGGCCCGCGTGCGCGTCACGTGGCGCTCGATCTGCGGCCGGGTGGCCTCGAGCAGCCGGTCGTACTGCACGCCCGACGGGCACGCGGTCACGCACGCCATGCAGCCCAGGCAGCGGTCGATGTGGGTGGTGAACGCGCCCTCGAGCGGGATCTCGCCCTTCTCCGCCATCTCCATGAGGTAGATGCGCCCGCGCGGGGAGTCCATCTCCTCGCCCCACAGCGCATACGTCGGGCACGTCGGCAGGCAGAAGCCGCAGTGCACGCAGTCGTCGAGCAGCTCCTGCGCCGGCGGGTGGTGGTCGTCGAACGACCCGAAGTCGCTGCCGAGGAGGTCGGCGCGCTCGGGGGACGTCTTCTCGCCGCGCTCGGACGAGAAGTCGGGCCCGGGCCCGGTGGTGGGGTGGATGGTCATGCGGTCACTCCGGTCGTCTCGGGTAGCGGGACCCACGGCGCGAGGCGTCCGCGCCCCAGGCGCTGCTCGGGGTCGAGGGACGCCGCGACGGCGCGCAGCAGGACGGTCGAGGCGGGCGCGGGCCCGAAGGCCGGTAGGGACGCCCCGTCGGGACGCTGACGCAGGGTCGAGGTGCCGCCGGCCTCGGCGACGCGCCGGTGCGCGGCGGCCACGAGGTCGGCGTCGGCGGGCAGCGCCACGGTGGCGATCCCGGTACGGGGCGACGCGGTCACGTCCGTGAGGCCGCCAGCGTCGGCCTCGAGCCCGTCCAGCACGCCGGGCAGCGCCTCCGGGATGACGCCCAGGCGCAGCACCGCGCGGCCCTCGGGCCTCGCGCGCACCGCGGCGCCGTGCGCGTCCCAGGCGGCGGTCGCGTCGTCGGAGGCGAGGAGCTCGCCGCCCACGGTGTCGACGAGACGGCGGGCCCGGACGTCGGCACCGTCCTCGGAGCCCTCGAACAGGACCAGCAGGCGGTCCGCGTGCCACTGCACCGCCACGGCCTCCACGGGGCTGTCGGCGACGCGGCGGGCGAGGTCGGCCATCCCCGCCCGGTCGGTCGGCACGGCCACGGTGGGCGTGGAGCGCGGCGCGGGGTGCAGGCGCAGGACGAGCCCGGCGATCACCGCGAGGGTGCCGTGCGCGCCGTGCAGGACCTTGGTGAGGTCGTAGCCCGCGACGTTCTTGATGACGTGCCCGCCGGAGCGGGCGGTGGTCCCGTCGGGCAGGACGACCGTGGCGCCGATGACGAGGTCGCGCAGCGAGCCGTACTGCAGCGACCGCGGGCCGGAGTCCGCGGTGGCGAACAGCCCGCCGAGCGTGGCGCCCTCGGCCGCCCGGGCGGGGTCGACGGCGACGCGCTGGTGGTGCTGCGCGAGCTCGTCCTGCAGCTCGGCGAACGGCGTGCCGGCCCGGACCTCGACGGTCATGTCGCCGGGGTTGTGGGTGACGATCCCGCTCAGCCCGGTGACGTCCAGGACGGTGTCGGCGGGGGCGGGCGTGCCCGCCCAGTCGGCGGCCGTGCCGGCGCCGGCGACCCGGAGCGTGCCGGGGTGGTCGAGGACGGCGTCGCGGAGCTCGTCAACGGTGGTGGGCGTGACGGTCTTGACCGCTGGGGTGCTCACAGTCGCTCGATCACTCCGGCTTCCTCGAGGGGGTGGGGCTGGTACTTGCCGGGACGCTCGCCGCACAGCCGGGGCGTCGGGAAGAGCTTGCCGGGGTTGCAGCGCGAGCCCGGGTCGAAGGCGAGCCGCACGCGGTGCATGACCGCGAGGTCGTCCTCCGAGAACATCGCCGGCATCGAGCACGCCTTGTCGGTGCCGATGCCGTGCTCGCCCGAGAGCGACCCGCCGAGCTCGACGCACAGCTCGGCGATGTCGGTGGAGAGCTTCTCGGCGGCGTCGTGCTCGCCCGCGGCCTCCGAGTAGAGCACCAGCGGGTGCAGGTTGCCGTCGCCCGCGTGGAAGACGTTGGCGACGCGCAGGCCGGCGTCGCGGCCCATGTCGGCGATGCGCGTGAGCACCTCGGCCAGCCGTGTCCGAGGGACGACGCCGTCCTGGACGATGTAGTCGGGGCTGATCCGCCCGACCGCGGCGAACGCGGCCTTGCGCCCCTTCCACACCTTCTGGCGCTCCTCGGCCTCCTGCGGCACGTGCAGCCGCGTGGCGCCGTGGCGCTCGCAGATGGCCGTGAGCTGCTCGAACTCGGCCTCGACCTCGTCGGACGGCCCGTCCAGCTCGATGATCAGCGCCGCGGGGGAGTCGACGGTGAGGCCCGCGCCGGTGGCGGCCTCGGAGGCCTCCATCGCCAGCGAGTCCATCATCTCCACCGCGGCCGGGATGATCGCGGCGTCGACGATGTCGCCGACGGTGTCGCCCGCGGCCTCGATCGACGGGAAGTCGGCGAGGACGGTGCGCACCGACTGCGGGGTCTGCAGCAGCCGGACCGTGACCTTGGTGCAGACGCCGAGCGTCCCCTCCGAGCCGATGAACAGCCCGCGCAGATCCGGCCCGGCCTGCTCGCCGGTCGGCCCCCCGAGCGTCACCACCGAGCCGTCGGCGAGCACGACCTCCATCTCCAGCACGTGGTTGGTGGTGAAGCCGTACTTCAGGCAGTGCGCGCCGCCGGAGTTCTCCGCGACGTTGCCGCCGATGGTGCAGACCTGCTGGCTGGACGGGTCGGGCGCGTAGTAGAGCCCGTGCGGGGCGGCGGCCTTCGAGATCTCGAGGTTGTAGACGCCGGGCTCGAGCACCGCGCGCCGGTTCTCGACGTCGATCTCGAGGATGCGGCGCAGCTTCTGCAGCGAGATCACGACGCCGTCGGCGACGGGCATCGCGCCGCCCGACAGGCCGGTGCCCGCCCCGCGCGCCACGAACGGCATCCCGTACTTCGCGCACAGCCGGACCGCGCCCGCGACCTCCTCGGCGTCGCGGGGGAGCACGACGAGCGCCGGCACCTGCCGGAACCCGGTGAGGCCGTCGCACTCGTAGCTGCGCAGACCCACCTCGTCGGTGATCACGCCGTTCTCCGACAACAGATCCGTGAACTCCCGGACCATCTGGGCGTCGACCATCAGCCACCTCCCCGACTCGCTGTCCGACGATCCTCGCGCGCCGACCGCACGATCGCCACCAGACGTCCGGGGTCGGCGAGGTCGGCGACGACGTGCTCGGCGCCCGACGCGTGCAGCTCCGCGAGGGTGGCCCCGCCCGTGGCCACCCCGACCGCGATCGCGCCCGCCCGGTGCGCGGCCTCGACGTCGAGCGGGGTGTCGCCCACGACGACCAGCGTCGGCGAGCTCCCGTACCGGGCCGCGAGCGCGTCGCGGGCCTGCTCGACGACCCGGACCCGCTCGCCCGGTCCCTCGCCGTAGCCGCCGAGCGCGAGGTCGATCGGGCCGTCGGTGAGCCCGACGGCGGCGAGCTTGGCCCGGGCGCCGGCGCGGACGTTGCCGGTCGTGAGCGTCTGCACGACGCCCGGCTCGGCGGCGAGCGCGGCGATCGTCTCGGGGATGCCGGGCAGGGTGTGCGCGACGGCCGCGAGGTCGGGCTCGCGGCGTCCCCACTCGGCGCCGACCTCGGCGATCATGTCGTGGCCGAAGGCGTCGCCGCGCCCGCGCAGGGTCGTGGCGTGCTCGTCGGGCAGGGCATCGCGCAGCGCCTCGCCGATCAGCCAGTCGGTGCGCCCCGGCATGACGACCTGGTCCTCGGGCGCCGGGTGCCCGGTGACGGTGGTGAACGCCTGCTCGAGGACCTCGCGGCCCACGACGCCGCCGCGCAGCAGCGTCCCGTCGACGTCCCAGCAGACGGCCACCTCGGGCGGGGTCTCGGGCGGGGTCTCGGGCGGGGTCATCGCAGCTCCTCGTCCGGCAGTCCGGCCAGCTCCTCGCCCAGGCGCGCGGCCGCGGCCACGACCGCCGGGCCGGCGTCGGCGGCCTCGCCGGGCCCGAAGCGCGCCGCCGGGCCGGACACCGACACCGCGCACGGCGTGGGCGCGCCGGGCACGGGCGCCGCCACGCAGCGCACGCCGACCTCCTGCTCGCCCTCGTCGAGCACCCAGCCGCGCGTGCGGGCGACGTCGAGCTCGGCGCGCAGGCGGCCGGCGTCGGTGAGGGTGGCCGGGGTGCGTGCGGGCATGCCGGTGCGGACCAGCGCGGCCTCGACGTCGTCGGGCGACATCGCGGCCAGCAGCGCCTTGCCGACGCCCGTGGCGTGCAGGGGCACCCGGCGGCCGACCTCGGTGAACATGCGCATCGGGTGCGGCGACGAGGCCTGGGCGAGGTACACGGCGGCGTCGCCGTCGAGACCCGCGAGGTTCGCCGACTCGCCCGTCGTGGCCACCAGCTCGCGCAGCACCGGGCCGACGCCCTCGCCGAGCACGTGGCCCGCGACGTCGCCGAGACGCACGAGCCGCGGCCCGAGGGCGTAGCGCCGGCCCGCCTCGCGGCGCACGTGGCCCTGCACGACGAGCGTCGCGAGCAGGCGGTGGACGCTCGCGGCCGGCAGACCCGAGGCGGCGGCGAGCTCCGAGAGCGTCGCGCGCCCACCGGCGTCGGCGAGGTGGTCGAGCAGGTCGAGCGCCCGTGTCAGGGACTGCACCGACGGCATCGCGCTCCTCCTCCCCGGGTACGCCTGTGACATGGAGCGCAGCCACTCCATCATTCCGCATTGCGGAAGTCAACTTCCATGATGTAGAAAAGCGCCCAAGCACCATCGTCTCGTCTGAGGAGCGTTCAACCATGGCCACCGGTGTCGAGGTGTCGGGTTACACCGTCGATCGCCAGGAGGAGGTGCTCACCGACGACGCGCTCGCGTTCCTGGGCGAGCTGCACCGGCACGCGCAGCCCACCCGGCTGCAGCTGCTGGAGCGCCGCAAGGAGCGCCGCGAGGAGATCGCGCGCACCGGGACGCTGGACTTCCTGGCGGACACGAAGGACGTCCGCGACGGCGACTGGACCGTCGCCGAGGCGCCGGCCGATCTGCGCGACCGCCGCGTCGAGATGACGGGCCCCACCGACCGCAAGATGACCATCAACGCGCTGAACTCCGGCGCGAAGGTCTGGCTGGCCGACCTCGAGGACTCGCACAGCCCCACGTGGGAGCTCGTGGTCTCGGGCCAGGTCAACCTCATCGACGCCCAGTCCGGCGACGGCAAGCTGACCTACGACAGCCCCGAGGGCAAGCACTACGAGGTCACCGCCGACGAGCAGCCCACCGTCGTCGTGCGCCCCCGCGGGTGGCACCTCGACGAGAAGCACATCACGGTCGACGGCGAGAAGATCGCCGGCGGCCTCGTCGACTTCGGGCTCTACTTCTTCCACAACGCCCGCACGCTGGTCGAGCGCGGCAGCGGGCCGTACTACTACCTGCCGAAGATGGAGTCGCACCTCGAGGCGCGGCTCTGGAACGACGTCTTCGTCAAGGCCCAGGACCTGCTCGGCATCCCGCAGGGCAGCGTGCGTGCCACGGTGCTCATCGAGACGATCACCGCGGCGTTCGAGATGGACGAGATCCTCTACGAGCTGCGCGACCACGCCTCGGGCCTCAACGCCGGCCGGTGGGACTACCTGTTCTCGGTGATCAAGAACTTCCGGGCCCAGGGCCGCGACTTCGTGCTGCCCGACCGCAACTCGGTCGGCATGACGGTGCCGTTCATGCGCGCCTACTCCGAGCTGCTCGTGCGCACCTGCCACAAGCGCGGCGCGTTCGCGATCGGCGGGATGGCGGCGCAGATCCCGTCGCGCAAGGACCCCGAGGCCAACGACAAGGCCATGGCGAAGGTCCACGAGGACAAGGCCCGCGAGGCCGGCGACGGCTACGACGGCTCCTGGGTCGCGCACCCGGACCTGGTGGAGATCTGCCGCGAGGAGTTCACCAAGGTCCTCGGCGACCGGCCCAACCAGCTCGACAAGACCCGCGAGGACGTGTCGGTGGGCGCCGCCGAGCTGCTCGACGTGAAGTCGACGCCGGGCGACGAGACCGAGGAGGGCCTGCGCAACGACGTGTCGGTGGGCCTGCAGTACATCCAGTCCTGGCTCTCGGGCACCGGCGCGGCCGGCATCTTCAACATGATGGAGGACGCCGCCACCGCCGAGATCTCGCGCTCGCAGATCTGGCAGTGGCTGCACAACGACATCGAGCTCGACAACGGGCAGAAGGTCACGGCCGACTACGTCCGCCAGGTCGTCGGCGAGGAGCTCGACAAGATCAAGGACGCCGTCGGCGAGGAGACCTTCGAGAAGGGCCGCTGGCAGGAGGCGCGCGACGTGTTCGAGTCGGTGGCCCTGGCCGACGACTACGTCGAGTTCCTGACCCTCCCGGCCTACGAGCTGATCGACTGAGCCGGCCGACGTTCCGGGTCGCGGCCTACGACGACCCGGAGAGCGTGCGCTTCGTCGACGCCGTCCAGGCGTTCTACGTGGAGCGCTACGGCGGGGCCGACCGGACGCCGGTCGACCCCGCCGAGTTCGCGCCACCGCGCGGGCTGTTCCTGCTCGGGAGCCTGCCGGGCACGGGTCCCGTGTGCTGTGGGGGCTGGCGTCGCCACGACGCGTCGACGATCGACGTCGCCGACCGGGGCGTGCTGCGCCCGGGCGACGCCGAGATCAAGCGCATGTGGGTCGATCCCGCGCACCGACGGCGGGGGCTGGCCGGCACCCTGCTCGACGCGCTCGAGCGGGCCGCGGCGAGCGCGGGGTGCCCGCGCACCGTGCTCGAGACCGGCACCGAGCAGCCCGAGGCGCTGGCGTTCTACCGCGCCCGCGGCTACGTCGCGATCCCGCGGTTCGGCGTCTACCGCGACGAGCCGAACAGCCTCTGCTTCGCACGCGTGCTCGCCCGACGCTGATCCCCGGGTGGGTGCGGGCCGGCGGCGGTCGGGCGTTAGCGTCGGTCGACCGTCCGCCCGCCCGTTCCGGAGGCTCCCCGCGTGGCCCGTTCCCTGTCCGAATCCGTCGAGGCCGGATGGGCCGAGGCGCTCGAGCCGGTCGCCGACACCGTCGCGGCGATGGGCGACTTCCTGCGCGCCGAGGTCGCCGCGGGCCGCACGTACCTGCCGGCGGGCGCGAACGTGCTGCGGGCGTTCCAGCAGCCCTTCGCCGACGTGCGGGTGCTGGTGATGGGCCAGGACCCGTATCCGACGCCCGGCCACGCCGTCGGACTGTCGTTCTCGGTGGCCCCGGACGTGCGCCCGCTGCCGAAGAGCCTGCAGAACATCTTCCGTGAGTACCAGAGCGACCTCGGCCATCCCGCGCCGAGCACCGGTGACCTCACGCCGTGGGCCCGGGCGGGGGTCCTGATGCTCAACCGGGTGCTCACGGTGGAGCCCGGCGCGCCCGGCTCGCACCGGAACAAGGGCTGGGAGAAGGTCACCGAGGCCGCCGTGCAGGCGCTCGTGCTGCGCCCGGACCAGCCACTGGTCGCGGTGCTGTGGGGGAAGGACGCGCAGACGGTGAAGCCGCTGCTCGGGGACGAGGTGCCGACGGTCGAGTCGGCGCACCCGAGCCCCATGTCGGCCGACCGCGGGTTCTTCGGGTCGAAGCCGTTCAGCCGCGTCGACGAGTACCTCACCGAGCTCGGTGACGACCCGCTGGACTGGCGACTGCCCTAGACCCCGAGGGTCCGGCCGTCAGCGTCGTCCCCAGCGCCGCGTGGTGCGGCGGCCCGGGGGGCGCTGCGGCGCGAACATGCTCCACCCCTGCGGCGGGGTGGTCTCCGGACGGTGACGTCCGGCGCGGCGGCGGGCGAACACGAGGCGCCAGAGCTCGCCGAACCGGCGGCGCGGGCGCGGGGCGACGACCGGCAGGGACGGGCGGGCGACGACCGGCGCGGACGGAGACATCCGCTGGTCAGGAGCGGGCCGGTCGGGAGCAGGCCGGTCGGGGGCCGGCCGGTCGGGAGCGGGCGGCGGCACGGGGACCGGCCCCGTGGGCGCGATCGTGGCGGCGGCACTCGCCGTGGAGGCGGCACTCGCCGTGGAGGCGGCGCGGGCCTCGTCGTCCGTGAGCCGCTCGGAGGTGACACGGAGCGGGGCAGGGGTCTGTCCGGGAGCGTTCCGGTATCCCGGCTGGCTCACGCGGACCTCCGTTCGTCGCTCCACCCGACGTCGGCGACGACCCCCACCCTGACCGACGTACTGTGCAGATGCAAGAACATCTGCACCGCGGATCTGCACCGCAGAGCGCTGTTGCAGGACCGGGGGGAGACCGCATGCCCGAGTTCGTCGACGCGCACGCCGCGTTCGAGGACGACGTCGCGTGGCGCAAGAGCCGGCGCAGCAACCCGAAGGGGAACTGCGTCGAGGTGGCGCCGCTGCCGGACGGGGGAGTGGCCGTGCGCCACTCGCGACACCGTGACGGACCCGTGATCGTCTACACGCGCGCGGAGATGACCGCCTTCATCCTCGGGGCGAAGGACGGCGACTTCGACGACCTGTTGGCCGAGGGCGCCTAGCGTCGCCGGACGGCCCGGATGCGCCGTCCGGGCCATGGCCTGCTGCTACGGTCGTGCGCAGTTCGGGCGCGCTCCGGCGTGCTGCCGACGCCAGGCTGAGGGAGGTCCCGCCGTGGCACCGGAGGGGGAGGCCACGGCGTCGGACCCGGCGTCGGACCCGGGGACCGCGGAGGTCCGGAACATCCGTGACGTCCCCGGCGGCGGCCCGACGGTCCTGCGCATCGTGCTCGGTCAGCAGCTGCGCGCCCTGCGCGAGCGGGCCGGTGTCACGCGCGAGGCCGCGGGCGACCGCATCCGCGGCTCGCACGCGAAGATCAGTCGGCTGGAGAACGGGCGCACCGGGTTCAAGGAGCGCGACGTCGCCGACCTGCTCAGCCTCTACGGCGTCCACGACGTCGACGAGCGCGCGCAGATGTTCGCGCTGACGCAGCGCGCGAACGCCCCCGGGTGGTGGCACCGGTACTCCGACCTGCTCCCGCCCTGGTTCGAGACCTACGTGGGCCTCGAGCAGGCGGCCGCCCAGATCCGCACCTACGAGCCCCAGTTCGTCCCCGGGCTGCTGCAGACCGAGGCGATGGTGCGGCACGTGACCGCCCTCGGGCACGGGTCGATGTCCGACGAGGAGCTGGAGCGTCGCGTCGAGCTCCGCCTCCGTCGCCAGCGGGTGCTGGACGCCGAGGACCCCCCGACGTTGTGGGCGGTGGTCGACGAGGCGGCGCTGCGCCGCCTGACCGGCGGCGCCGAGGTGATGCGCGCCCAGGTCGACCACCTGCTGGAGGTCTCCGACCGTCGTCACGTGATCGTGCAGATGGTGCCGTTCCACCTCGGCGGCCACGCGGGCGCCGGCGGACCGTTCAGCATCCTGCGGTTCGCGCCCCGGTCCGAGGTGCCCGACGTGGTGTACCTCGAGCAGCTCACGAGCGCGCTGTACCTCGACAAGCGCAGCGACGTCGACGACTACCTCGCCACGATGGAGCTGCTCTGCGTGCAGGCGCTCCCGCCGCACGCCACGCGCGACGCCCTGGTCGCGCTGCGGGACGACCTCGGGGGTGGGCGGGGGACGAGCCGGGGACTCAGCCCCGGCTGACCTTGCCGGCCTTGAGGCAGGAGGTGCAGACGTTCATCCGCTTGCGGTTGCCACCGGCCACGCGGGCGTGCACGGTCTGCACGTTCGGGTTCCAGCGACGATTCGTCCGCACGTGCGAGTGCGACACCGACTTCCCGAACCCCGGGCCCTTCGCGCACACGTCACAGACGGCACTCACGGCTGAACTCCTCATTCGTCCTGGCGATGCGGCGCACTCCCACCGCGGACGGCGGTGCGCTCCTGTCGCCAGGGTAGCCGAGGCGTGACCGCCGCGATCCCGGCGGGGTGCGCCCGCGGCCGGCCGATGGGTCGCGCGGTGTCGCTGTCGGGGTGGGATGACATCGTGGTCCCCGTGGTGGGGATGGAGACGCCGCTGCCCACGGCCCTGGGCGACAAGACCGCGAAGCCGCTCGCCCGCCAGCTCGAGCTGCACACCGTGGGCGACCTGCTGCGCCACTACCCCCGTCGCTACATCGCGCACACCCAGGTGACGCACTCCTCCGACCGCGAGGACCAGCGGTTCCGCGACAAGGAGCACGTCACGCTGCTCGGCACCGTCCACAGCGTCTCCGGGCGGCGGATGCGCCACCGCAAGGGCCACATCACCGAGGCGACGGTGGCGGTCGGCGCCCAGCGCCTCACCTGCACCTTCTTCAACCAGCCCTACCGCGAGCGCGACCTGCAGCCCGGCACGCGCGCCCTGTTCTCCGGCGACCTCAGCCGCTACAAGGGCGGCTGGCAGCTCGCCGCTCCCGAGTTCATCGTGCTCGGCGCCGGTGTCAGCGCCGACCTGCCGGGGCTCATCCCGATCTACCCGGCCACCAAGAAGCTGCGCTCCTGGGTGGTGATGATGGCCGTGCGCCAGGTGCTCGACCTCCTCGACGACCCCGAGGACCCGCTGCCCGAGGTGCTGCGCGCCGCCCACGGGCTCGCGACGCTCGGCGACGCCCTGCGCCGGGTGCACCTGCCCGACACCTGGGAGGAGCAGAGGGCGGCCCGGCGGCGGCTGGTGTGGGACGAGGCGTTCGGCCTGCAGCTCGCGATGGCCGGGCGCCGGGCGAGCGCCACCAGCCGCCCGGCGCCCGCGTGCCCCCGCCGCGAGGAGGGCCTGGCCGCGGCGTTCGACGCCCGCCTCCCGTTCGCCCTCACCGGCGCCCAGATCACGGTCGGTGAGTCGCTCGCCGAGGTGCTCGCCGGCACGGAGCCGCTCAACCGCCTGCTGCAGGGCGACGTCGGCTCGGGCAAGACGATCGTCGCGCTGCGGGCGATGCTCCAGGTCGTCGACTCCGGACGGCAGGCGGTGCTCCTCGCCCCGACGGAGGTCCTCGCCGCGCAGCACGCCCGCTCGTTGCGCGCGATGCTCGGGTCGCTCGGACGGGCGGGCGAGCTCCCCGACGATCCCACGGCCGATCCCGACGGGCACGCCACGCGGGTCACGCTGCTCACCGGGTCGCTGGGCGCCAAGGCCCGTCGCGAGGCGCTGCTCGACGCCCAGTCCGGGGCCGCGGGCATCGTCGTCGGCACCCACGCGGTGATCCAGCAGGGCGTCGGCTTCGCCGATCTCGGGCTCGTCGTCGTCGACGAGCAGCACCGGTTCGGGGTGCACCAGCGTGACGAGCTGCGCTCGCGCCCGGGCACCACGACGCCGCACGTGCTGGTGATGACGGCGACGCCGATCCCGCGCACGGTCGCTCTCACCCTCTACGGCGACCTCGACACCTCGGTGCTCGACGAGCTCCCGGCCGGCCGGCAGCCGATCGCCACCACCGCGGTGCCCGCGGGCGTGAAGCCCCGCTGGCTCGAGCGGGCGTGGGAGCGCGTGCACGAGGAGGTCGCGGCGGGCCACCAGGTGTACGTCGTCTGCCCGCGCATCGGCGAGGAGGGCGGCGAGCCGGGCACCGAGGACGACGAGCCGGCCCGCGCCGCCGACGACCTGCTCGACCCCGAGGCGGACGCCGACGAGGAGCCCGGCCCCGAGGCGCGCCCGCCGCTCGCGGTGGCCGAGGTCGCGCCGATGCTCGCCGCGGGACCGCTCGCCGGGCTGCGGCTCGAGGTGCTGCACGGCCGGATGCCCACCGACGAGAAGGACGCCGTGATGCGCGCGTTCTCCGAGGGTCGGGTCGACGTGCTGGTGGCGACGACGGTCATCGAGGTCGGCGTGGACGTCCCGAACGCCACGATGATGATCATCCTGGACGCCGACCGGTTCGGTGTCTCGCAGCTCCACCAGCTGCGGGGGCGGGTGGGCCGCGGGTCGGCGTCCTCGTCGTGCCTGTTCGTCACCGAGGCGCTCGAGGGCTCGCCGGCCCTGACGCGCCTCGAGCGCCTCGCGGCGACGCCCGACGGCTTCGAGGTCTCGCGGCTCGACCTCGAGGTGCGCGACGAGGGCGACGTGCTCGGCGCGCAGCAGTCGGGGCGTCGCTCGGGGCTGCACATGCTCTCGGTGCTCAAGCACGCCGACCTCGTCGCGGAGGCCCGTGACGAGGCTCGCGAGGTGGTCGGCGCCGACCCCACGCTCGCCCGTCACCCGGGTCTCGCCGGGCTGGTGCGCTCAGTTGTCGACGAGGCCTCGGCGGCGTTCCTCGACCGGCTGTGACCCCCGTCCGCACCCACCCCGACCGGCCGCACTCCGGCGACCGGGGGTGAGTGGGGCCGTTCGTCGTCACCGTTTCGGGTGTACGTCGCGGCGAGCGGTCCCGGGTTCCGGGCGCAAACCGATGAGCGCGGTGCAACGACCGCAGAGCGCGCTGTGACGGCGTGGTGTGGCGTCGTGGGGTCACGGATCGGTTACGTTTCGGTGGTCGCTGAGCATCAGCCCGGCGGCGCGCTCGGCCGCAACGTCCGACTCCCCGTCCGGCGGCCTCCCCGGAGCGCACGACGTCCCAGGACGGGGCGGGTGACCGACGTCGAGCCGCAGCTCCCCAGCGGCCCGCCGTCCGCGGACCCGGGGTCGTCCCCACGAACCCCGGTCCGTCGAGCGCCGCCCGGCGGGCGATGGAGATCGCGCATGACGGCTGTGCTCCCCGAGATCGCGGACGCCCCCACCACGCGTCCGGCTGGACGTCACCGTGCCCCCGAGGACGCGACGACCGGCTCGATGGGCATCGTCCCCGAGGACCGTCGCGCCCGGTCGGCGCACGGTCGCCACGGTGGCCGACCGGTCACGGACACGGGTGCCCACCCGCTCTCGCGGGCCGCGAAGACCGCCGGGCTGTCGCTGGCCGCCCTCGGCGCGGTCGCCACCGCCGGCGGCATGGCCACGCACGGCCTGATCGGCGAGCAGGAGCCGCCGGCCACCGGCGAGACCGCGCTGTCCCCGCAGCTGGCCTCGGCGAACCTCGCCGTCGCCCCCGCGGCGCACCCCACCGACGCCGCGACCTCCTCGGTGCTGCCGGTCGTCTCGGGTGCCGCCTCCGCCTCGTCGATCAAGCACGACTCGCCCGACTCCCGCGCCGCCGCCCAGCGCACGGCGCAGCAGACGTCGGAGCGCCAGTCGGTGTCGCAGCAGGAGCGCCAGTCGGCGTCCTCGGACGAGCAGGCCTCGGCCTCGTCCGCCGGGTCGACCGTCGCGCGGCAGGCCATCTCCGCGGCGCGCGGCCAGCTGGGCGTCCCCTACGTGTGGGGCGGCACGAGCCCGGACGGCTTCGACTGCTCCGGCCTCACGCAGTTCGCCTTCGAGAAGGCCGGCATCGAGCTGCCGCGCACCTCGCGCGCCCAGGCCCAGGAGGGCCAGGAGGTCGACGCCGGCAGCATGAAGCCGGGCGACCTCATCTTCT
This sequence comes from Actinomycetospora sp. NBC_00405, assembly GCF_036044095.1. Lineage (NCBI taxonomy): Bacteria > Bacillati > Actinomycetota > Actinomycetes > Pseudonocardiales > Pseudonocardiaceae > Actinomycetospora > Actinomycetospora sp. NBC_00405. The sequence goes on along the minus strand of NZ_CP107938.1, from coordinate 2,202,796 downwards.
TCAACAGCCCGGTCAGCCACGTCGGCATCTACATCGGCGACGGCAAGATGATCGAGGCGCCGCAGTCCGGTTCCGACGTCAAGATCTCGGACGTCGAGCGGCGCATGGACGACATGAACACCATCCGTCGTCTCGCCTGAGACCGGGACCGACCGCGAGGTGGAGAAGTCCGGGCCCGCCGCCCCGAACGGCGGGCCCGGACCATGCGGTGTGCGGAGGCTCCCCAGCTCCCACTCACCATGTCTGCGCACGTCGGATGCCCCGTCGACCGTCGGGCAAACCCCGATCCCGGGGTGATCGGTCGGTTTCCCGGGTCGACCGGTCATGCTCGACGTCGTGGCCCCGCACCTCCGACCGCTCGGCCTGCGCCGAACGGTCGTCACGGCGTTGGTGCTCCTGGTGGCCGGCTGTGCGCCTGTCCGCCTGGCCTCGGCACCCGATCCGTGCGCTCCGGCGGTCGTCGGCGGGGACGTGCTCACCCGGGACCTCGGCGGGACCTCCCTGCAGGTGACGGTCGCCGGTCCGGTCGGCGCGCCGACCGTCGTGCTGCTGCACGGCTTCCCGGAGACCGCGTCGACGTGGCGGGCGGTCGCGACCGACCTGGCCGCCGACCACCGCGTCGTGGTGCCCGACCTGCGCGGCGCCGGGTGCTCGGGCTTCGCCCCGCCGGGCACCGACGCCTACGCCACCGCCGACCTCGCCGCGGACCTCGCGGGCCTCGCCGTCGCCCTGGACCTCCGGCCCGGGACGGTCGTGGGCCACGATCTGGGCGCCATGACGGCCGTGGCCTGGGCGCGCGCCCACCCGGAGCAGGTCGCGTCGCTGGTGCTCTCGGGCGGCGGCGTGCCGGGCTTCGGGCTCGCCGAACGCGGGCCGCCGCACCTGCGGTCCTTCGGCGACGCGCCGCCCGGGGCCGTCGAGGCGGCGCAGCGGGGCCGGGTGCGGGAGTTCCTCGCCGGGTTCACCGGCTCGCCGGCCTTCCCGCTCGACGAGGCCGTCGCCGCCTACGCCCCGCCGGGCCGCCTCGACGCGGCGATGGGCCGGTACCGGGCGCTCGACCGCGACGCCGTCGCCCAGCGCGCCGACCCGCGCGCGCCGGCGATGCCCGTGCTCGTCGTCGCCGGCGGGGCGCCGGACCTGGCCGCCGACACGGTCACGGCGCTGCGCCCGGACCGCCGGGTCGTCGTCGTCCCGGACGCCGGGCACTACGTGCTCGTCGAGCAGCCGGCGGCGTTCGCCGACGCGGTCCGCGCCGCCGGGTGATCAACGGGGAGTTCGCGCGCGTAGAAGCAGCGAACCGCCCGTTCGCTCCGGCGCTCCGGGAGGTCAGGCGCGCAGGCGGTCGCGCAGGTCGCGGGCCCCGCGGGCGGCGGCGCGGCGCACGGCGTCGGCGGCCTGGGTGTACTCGGACCCGGGAGGCGTGACCCGCGGGGGCGCCGGGTCGACGGCGCGGGTCTCGCGGGCGGAAGGGCCGGCAGGGCCGGAAGCGGCCGACCCCGCGTCACCGGGGTACCCGGCCCGCCGGGCCTCGGCGAGACCCTCCGCGACGCGCTGGGCGTCCTCCCACGCCGCGGAGGCGCGGTCGACGGCGGCGGTGAACTCGGCGCGACGGGGCGGCGCGGGCTCGGTCTCGGTGGCCAGGAACTCGGCGTCGCCCAGGGCCTGCACGAAGCGGGCGGTGGCCGGCACCGTGACGTCGGCGAGCGCCGGGCGGGCGGCCACGGCGGCCCGGCTCGCCTCGAAGGCGGCGTACTCGGCCTGCAGCTCGCCGAAGCGCCGACGTGCGAGGTGCCACCGCGCCGCGTCGTGCTCGGCCATGCGGCCCGCCCGGCCCTGCGGGTGGCCGTGGACGACCGTGCGCACGCGGGTGACGCCACGGCGGACGGCGAGGACGGTCGCCGTGATCGCGGCGATCGCCGCGAGGACGAGGTCGGCCACCCCGGCCAGCAGGGCGACACCGATGCCCTCGAGGTCGCCGGCCGCGACCCAGACGGCCAGGAAGATCACCGGCGAGAGCAGCGCGAGCAGCGCCGCCAGGCCGAACAGCCAGGGGGCCGCCGAGCGCTTCTGTCGGTCCACGGTGTCCTCCTCCGGACTCTGCTCCTTGATACCGCACACCGACAACGTCCGTCGCGTCCGCGACGCTCCCGACACCGACGAACAGCGCGGTAACCTGCGCCGTCCCGGTCGCCCGAGTGTGGGGGTTCGATGTTCCGCAAGGTCCTCGTGGCGAATCGCGGCGAGATCGCCATCCGGGCGTTCCGCGCCGCCTACGAGCTCGGCGCCGCCACGGTGGCCGTCTTCCCGCACGAGGACCGCAACTCCGAGCACCGGCTCAAGGCCGACGAGGCGTACCAGATCGGCGAGGTCGGCCACCCCGTCCGCGCCTACCTCTCGGTCGAGGCGGTCATCGACGCGGCCCGCCGGTCGGGCGCGGACGCGATCTATCCCGGCTACGGCTTCATGTCCGAGAACCCGGGGCTCGCCACCGCCTGCGAGGAGGCCGGCATCACGTTCATCGGGCCGCCCCCGCGGGTGCTGGCGATGGCCGGCAACAAGCACAGGGCCGTCTCCGCGGCCCGCGAGGCCGGCGTCCCGGTGCTCGACTCGACCGACCCCTCCGACGACATGGACACGCTCCTCGCCGCGGCCGAGGAGATGACCTACCCGATCTTCGTCAAGGCGGTCGCGGGCGGCGGCGGGCGCGGGATGCGCCTGGTGAAGGAGCCCGCGGCGCTCCGGGAGTCGCTGCAGGCGGCCATGAACGAGGCGTCGAGCGCCTTCGGCGACGCGACGGTGATCCTCGAGCAGGCCGTGATCGACCCGCGGCACATCGAGGTGCAGATCCTCGCCGACGGCGCGGGCCACGTCATGCACCTGTTCGAGCGCGACTGCTCGGTGCAGCGCCGGCACCAGAAGGTCGTCGAGATCGCGCCCGCCCCGCACCTGTCGGCGGAGACCCGCGAGGCGATCTGCGCGGACGCCGTGAAGTTCGCCGAGCAGATCGGCTACGTCAACGCCGGCACCGTGGAGTTCCTGCTCGACGGCGACGGCCACCACCACTTCATCGAGATGAACCCCCGCATCCAGGTGGAGCACACGGTCACCGAGGAGGTCGCCGACGTCGACCTCGTCGCCTGCCAGATGCGCATCGCGTCGGGGGAGACCCTGGAGGACCTGGGCCTGTCGCAGGACTCGGTCGCGCTGCACGGCTTCGCGCTGCAGTGCCGGATCACCACCGAGGATCCGTCCAACGAGTTCCGCCCCGACATCGGGATGATCTCGGCCTACCGGTCGGCGTCGGGCTCGGGCGTGCGGCTCGACGGCGGCACGGCCTACGCCGGGGCCCAGATCAGCGCGCACTTCGACTCGCTGCTGGTCAAGGTCACCTGCCGCGGGCGCGACTTCACCACCGCGGTGCGCCGGGCCCGCCGCGCCCTGGCCGAGTTCCGGGTGCGCGGCGTCTCGACGAACATCCCGTTCCTCATGGCCCTGCTCGACGAGCCGGACTTCCGCGAGGGCCGGGTGACGACGTCGTTCATCGCCGAGCACCCGCACCTGCTCTCCGCCCGCGCCCCCGCCGACCGCGGGACGCGCCTGATGAGCTACCTCGCCGACGTCACCGTCAACAAGCCCAACGGCGGCAAGCCGGACCTCGCCGACCCGCGCGAGAAGCTGCCGATGGTGGACCTGGACGTGGCGCCGCCCGACGGGTCCAAGCAGCGCCTGGGCGAGCTCGGCCCGGAGGGCTTCGCCGCCTGGCTGCGCGAGCAGACCACCGTCGGGGTCACCGACACGACCTTCCGCGACGCCCACCAGTCGCTGCTCGCCACGCGCGTGCGCACCCGCGACCTGCTCGAGGTCGCCCCGCACGTCGCGCGCACCACCCCGGAGCTGCTGTCGCTGGAGTGCTGGGGCGGCGCGACCTACGACGTGGCGCTGCGCTTCCTCGCCGAGGACCCGTGGGAACGGCTGGGCCGGCTGCGCGAGGCGGTCCCGAACATCTGCCTGCAGATGCTGCTGCGCGGGCGCAACACGGTCGGCTACACGCCCTACCCGACCGAGGTCACCGACGCGTTCGTCGCCGAGGCCGCCCGCACCGGCATCGACATCTTCCGGATCTTCGACGCGCTCAACGACATCAGCCAGATGCGCCCGGCGATCGACGCGGTGCGCCAGTCCGGCGGGGCCGTGGCCGAGGTCGCCCTCTGCTACACCGGCGACCTCATGAACCCCGGCGAGAAGCTCTACACGCTGGACTACTACCTCGGTCTTGCCGAGCAGATCGTCGAGGCCGGCGCGCACGTCCTGGCCATCAAGGACATGGCCGGGCTGCTCCGCCCCCCGGCCGCACGCAAGCTCGTCACCGCGCTGCGCGAGCGGTTCGACCTGCCCGTGCACCTGCACACCCACGACACCGCGGGCGGCCAGCTCGCGACGCTCACCGCGGCGATCGACGCCGGGGTCGATGCCGTCGACGGCGCCGTCGCGTCGATGGCCGGGACGACCTCGCAGCCGTCGCTCTCGGCCCTGGTCGCCGCGACCGACCACTCCGAGCGCGAGACCGGCCTGTCGCTCGACGCCGTCAACGCGCTCGAGCCCTACTGGGAGGTCGTGCGCAAGGTCTACGCGCCGTTCGAGGCGGGGCTCGCCTCGCCGACCGGCCGCGTCTACCACCACGAGATCCCCGGTGGGCAGCTCTCCAACCTGCGCCAGCAGGCCGTCGCGCTCGGGCTGGGGGATCGGTTCGAGCAGATCGAGGACGCCTACGCCGCCGCCGACCGGATGCTCGGGCACCTCGTCAAGGTGACGCCCTCGTCCAAGGTCGTCGGCGACCTCGCGCTGCACTTCGTCGGCGCGGGGGTCGACCCCGCGGACTTCGAGGCCGACCCCACGAGGTTCGACATCCCCGACTCGGTCATCGGCTTCCTGCGCGGGGAGCTCGGCGACCCGCCCGGCGGCTGGCCCGAGCCGTTGCGCAGCAAGGCGCTCGAGGGCCGCCCTGTCGGATCGAGTACTGGGCGTCCCGGGCTCGCCGAGCTCACCGACGACGACCGCAAGGGCCTCGAGTCCGACCGCGCGGCCACGCTCAACGAGCTGCTCTTCCCCGGCCCGACCAAGGAGTTCCGCGAGCACCGCACCGCCTACGGCGACACCTCGGTGCTGCGCAGCCAGGAGTTCTTCTACGGCCTGGAGCCCGAGCTCGAGTACGCCGTCGACATCGACACCGGTGTGCAGCTGCTCATCGAGCTCGAGGCGATCAGCGAGCCCGACGAGCGCGCCCTGCGCACGGTCCTGATGTCGCTGAACGGCCAGCTGCGGCCCGTGCAGGTGCGCGACCGCTCGGTGGACACCGACGTCAAGGCGGTCGAGAAGGCGGACAAGAACGAGCCGGGCCACGTCGCCGCACCGTTCGCCGGTGTCGTGACGCTGCAGGTCTCGGAGGGCGACGAGGTCGCCGCCGGCGCCACCGTCGCGACGATCGAGGCCATGAAGATGGAGGCGTCGATCACCGCCCAGAAGGGCGGCACCGTCGAGCGCGTGGCCATCGGGTCGGTCCAGCAGGTCGAGGGCGGTGACCTCGTGGTGGTCCTCGCGTGACGCGGCTGATCGGCGGCGTCGCGGGCGGCCGGCGGATCGCCGTCCCGCCGACCGGCACGCGGCCCACGTCCGACCGGGTGCGCGAGGCCCTGTTCTCCATGCTCGAGGCGCGCGGGGCGCTCGAGGACGCCGAGGTCCTCGACCTCTTCGCCGGCTCCGGCGCGCTGGGGATCGAGGCGCTCTCGCGCGGGGCGTCCACCGCGGTCCTCGTCGAGCGCGACCCCCGCGCCTGCGCGGTGATCACCAGCAACGTGGGTGTCGCCGGTGTGCGGGGAGCGCTCGTGCGGCGCAGCGCGGTGCTCGCCTACCTGAGGCGGACCCCGGGTCCGGTGGACCTCGTCTTCGTCGACCCGCCCTACACCGACGCCGTGGACTACGTGGTCGCCCTCCTGCCGCGCTGGACCCGCACCGACGCGGTGGTGGTGGTCGAGCGCGACGGGCGGTCCCCGGCCCCGACCTGGCCCGAGGGTCTCGAGCCCGAGGATCCGCGGGTCTACGGCGAGACGACGCTGCACGTCGCCACCAGGACGTGAGGCTCCTCCTGGTGGTCGTGCTCGCCCTGCTGGTGGGGTGCACGGTCACGCCCGAGCGCGCGGCGCCGCCCGCCCCGGACCTCGGGCAGGCGCTGCGCTTCGCCGCCCTCGCCCCGCTCCCGGCGGAGGCGGCGGTGCTGCGGCTGGAGTCGCAGGGCGGGATCGACACGCTCGTCACGCTCACCGTGCGGCTCCCGGTGGCGGCCGTGGCGCCCTGGCTCCAGGCCTCGGGAGTGTCGTCGCTCGGCGCCCAGCAGCGGATCGCCAACCCCGACGGCGCGGTCGTCTACCGGACGGCCACCGCCGCCGGCACCGACGTCACGGTCCGGGCGTTCACGACCTGAGCGGGCCGCGCCCCGTGCCGCGAGGGCGCCCTCCGCTGCGTCCCACGCAGTCGGGGTGACCCTCGCTCCCCGCCTGATCGTCGGTCGCAGGCGCACGTCGGCGCAACGACGACACGATCGTCGGCGCACCGCCTCCCGGTGGTGGGGCGTACCGACTGCACCGCCCGGAGTCACTTCGGCCCGAACGTCGCCGACCCCGCATCGCGCACCTCCCGCCCGGGGACACCGGCCTCCCACGCGACGGGCCGACCCCCTCGACCCGCGCCCTGGCACCCCGGGAAGGACCCACCACCCATGACCGATGCGCTCATCGAATCGATCGACCTGCACGGGACCCTCGTCATCGGCGGACGGACCGTCCGCATCGACATCACGACCGACGAGCCCGCCGAGGACGCCGACCAGTTCGCCGACGTCGACGACGAGCTCGACGAGCTCGACGATGACGGCGTCGTCGACCTGGACGACGAGGACGCGGACGCGGATCTGGTCGAGGACGCCGACGCCGACGCCGACGCGGCGGAAGACGCCGCTGACGACGAGGACACGGCCGACGACACCGTTGAGGTCGGCGACGACGAGGTCGAGGACGAGCTCGACGAGGACGACGCCGTTGACGAGGACGACGCCGACGCCGAGGACGACGCCGTCGACGAGGACGACGAGGACGCCGAGGACGCCGAGGACGCCGAGGACGAGGACGCCGGCGACGCGTCCGCGGACACGACGTCCTCGCCGACGTCCCGGCGTCGTCGGGGGTCGGGTTCCGGCTCGCCGGAGTCGGCCCCGGCGCGGCCGCGGAAGCCGCGGTCGCCGAGCCGTCCCGAGACGGGGGAGACCGGGCGGGCCGCGGGCACGCGCCGGCGACGCACGACCGAGTCGGGGAGCTGAGGACCCCGCCCGGGCGGCCGGTCCCCGCACCGGCCGCCCGGGCCGTACTCTCAGGTGGCTACTCGACGGGGTGGCTACTCGGCGGGTGGCTACTCGGCGGGTGGCTCCTCGGCGGGCGGCTCGAGCCAGGACAGCATCGCGTGGTCGATGTGCACGTCCTCGTAGGTCACGTGCCGTTCGACCCGGTCCGGGAGATTGACCCGGTCGCTCCCCGACACCGAGGCGTCGATGCGGACCTCGGGGACCGCCTCGAACCGCAGCCGACGGGCCTGGACCCGGGCGCTGAACTCCACGTCCGGCTCGCGGTCCTCGCTCACGACGTCGCCCGGCGTGCGGGCCGCGCACGTGCCGTCGACGCGCGGCGGCGGGACCGTCCGCCACCCCCGCCCGACCCGTCCTCGGCCTCGGCGGAGGCGTCGGAGGAGTCGGAGGTGTCGGAGGAGCCGGACGCGCCGGAGGTGTCGCCGGTGCTGTCGCCGTCTTCCTCCGAGGACCCGCCGGTGACACTCTCGGCGGCGCCGGTGACGGCGCCGACCGCCTGTCCGCCGACCTGGGTCGCGTCGCCCACGGCCTCCCCGGCGCGGTCGGTGAGCTCGCCGGCGGCCTCGCCGACCTCGCCCGACAGCTGGCCGACGGCGTCCCCGGCCTGCCCCGCGACCTCACCGACGGCGTCGCCGGCCGCGCGCCCGAGCTGGCTCGTCGCCTCGCCGACGCCCGATCCGACCTCCTGCACGGCGTCCTGGGCGGCCCGCGCCACGGTCTCGAGGATCTGCGGGTTGCGGTCGATCGTGGTCAGGACGCGGTCGATGATCCCCGCGACCTCGTCGAGGCGGACCTTGAGCGTCGCCTCGGCCGAGACGCCGTCGATCTCCAGCGCGACGCGGCCGAGCTGGGCGTCGACACCGACGTTGAGCTTGAGCAGGTCGAGCACCTCGGCCTGCAGGGACACCCGCGCCCGGAGGTTCTCCACCTCGAGGCCGATGTGGTCCACCTCGAGCTTCGGCACGTCGAGGTAGACGTCCGGCCGGGACGCCCCCTCGTCGCTGCGGGACGTCCGGCCGCCCCGACGGCCGGTGCCGGGGTCGGGGCGCTCCTCGGCTGTGCTTCCCGACGCGGAGCCTCCCGACGTGGAGCCTCCCGACGAGGCCGATTTCGATGTCCGACGCTCACGGCGCGGAGTTCCTCCTGCGGTCATGGACCCTCCTCCTGGGTGTCGGAGGAGGGTGCTCGGCGATGACCTGCACGGAAACGGGCCCGGTCGGCCGTCGCGGGCCCTCCGGGCGCGACGCGTCGCTGGTCGGACCGGTCCAACCCCGTGCTCGGGCTAGGGCTCCAGCGCCGCGAGGAACGCGTCGACACCGTCGACCTCGACGTCGGGGAGCCGCCGGCGCCGCCAGGCCGCCGGGGTGAGCGAGGCGTGCACCTCGACGACGCCGTCGGCCCCGCGGATCTCCCCGGTCTCGCGGTAGCCCAGACGCTTCGACACCGCACGGGACGCGGCGTTCTCGCGGGCCGCGGCCGTCACCGCCCGCTGGACGCCGAGGTGTGCGAAGGCGAGCTCGAGCAGCATCGCCCGGCAGCGTCGCCCGAGCCCGCGGCCCTGGTCGGTGCGCGCGATCCACGCCCGCGTGTCGACCACCCGCTCGCCGGGCCACCGCGGCGCGCCCAGCCCGACGACGCCGACGGCGCGGCCGCCCGACACCACGGCGAAGGGCACGAGCCAGCCCGCGGGGGAGGGACGCACGCGCAGCGACCAGTGGAAGCGCAGGAAGCGGTCGACGGCGTCCGCGTCCCCGGTGGGCCAGGTGAGGAAGTGCTCCTCACCGTCGTCGACCACCCCGCCCGGCTCGCCGACGATCGCGGCCAGCTCGAAGAGCTCGACGTCGGTGGGCGGGACGAGCACGAGGCCCGCGTGCGCCAGCCGCAGGCCGAACTGCGGGTACACCGCCGCGAGGTCCGCGCGGAGCATCTCGTCGTCCACGCACCCGATCCTGCCGGTTCTGCCATGATCCGCACCCATGGCGATCGCGGTCTGCCCCGGCTCGTTCGACCCCGTCACGCTCGGGCACGCCGACGTCGTGGCGCGCGCGGCCGCGCTGTTCGACGAGGTGGTCGTGGCGGTGGCGATCAACCCCGCGAAGAAGGGCCTGTTCAGCGTCGACGAGCGGCGCGACCTGCTGGCGACGGCCCTGGACGGCCTGGACAACGTGCGCACCGACGCGTTCGAGGGGCTCGTCGTCGATTACTGCCGCAGCATCGGCGCCGCGACGATGGTCAAGGGCCTGCGGTCGGCCACCGACCTCGGGTTCGAGGAGCCGATGGCGCAGATGAACCGTCACCTCACCGGGGTCGACTCGGTCTTCCTCATCACCGACCCCGCCCACTCCTTCGTCTCCAGCTCGCTGGTGAAGGAGGTCGCGCGCGGGGGCGGCGACATCAGCGCGTTCCTGCACCCCGAGGTGCACCGGCGCCTGCTCGAACGCCTGGGCTGAGGCGGGGCCGGCCGCGACGACACGCCGGGCAGGCGGCTGAATTCCGGGCCGCCGGCCCCCGTGGCGGCAGACTCCACGACGTGTACCGCGTGTTCGAAGCTCTCGACGAGCTCGTGACCCTCTGCGAGGAGGCGCGCGGGCTGCCCATGACCACCAGCTGCGTGGTGCCCCGCGGCGACGTGCTCGAGCTGCTCGACGACGTCCGTGAGGCCATCCCCGGGGAGCTCGACGACGCGCAGGATGTCCTCGACCACCGCGACAAGATCATCGCGGAGGCGACCGAGGAGGCCGAGACGGCCCGGGCCGACGCCCGCACCGAGGCCGACCGGATGCTGGCCGAGGCGCGCGAGCAGGCCCAGCAGATGATCGCGGAGGCCGAGCACGAGGCCGAGCGCACCGTCGGACGCGGGCGCCGCGAGTACGCCGAGCTGACCGAGCGCGCCGAGGCCGAGGCCGAGCGCATGAGCGAGGCCGGGCGCCAGAACTACGAGCGCGCGGTGGCCGAGGGCCGCACCGAGCAGGCGCGTCTCGTCGACGCCCACGAGGTGACCCGCGCCGCCCACGTCGAGGCCGAGCGTCTCGTCGACGCGGCCACCGACGAGGCCGATCGCCGCCGCTCCGAGTGCGACCACTACGTCGACGGCACGCTCGCCGACTTCTCCGAGACGCTCGAGTCGGTGCTCGACACCGTCGGGCGCCACCGCCACCAGCTGCGCATGAGCACCCCCGCCGGCTCGGCGGGGAGTGGCCCGTCGCGCGGTCGCGAGGAGGACGAGCCCGAGGTGCGCGACGAGCCCCGCGAGGGCCGGCGCTTCCGGTGGAGCGAGCGGCTGGGCGCCTGATCGCCCTCGCGTAGACTCGTCGGTCGAGATGACAGGCGAGAAGAAGCACCCCGAATCCACCGTCGACGCCGCGAGCCCGTGGGTGGTCGACGTCGCGCGCGAGCTCCTGCGCCGGCCCGGCCAGATGAAGCCGCTGCGCCGGGACGTCGCCGCGCCCGAGGGGTTCGGGCTCGAGATGATCGGCGTGCCCGTGGGCGAGCCGATCCACCTCGACCTGCGCCTGGAGTCGGTGATGGAGGGCGTGCTCGCCTCCGGGACGGTGCAGACCGACGTCGTCGGCGAGTGCTCGCGGTGCCTCGAGTCGTTCACCGACCACGTCGACGTGGATCTCACCGAGCTCTACGCCTACCCGGACTCGGTCACCGACGACACGGCCGACGAGGACGAGGTCAGCCGGATCGTCGACGAGCGCATCGACCTCGAGCCTGCGGTCCGCGACGCGGTCCTGCTCGAGCTGCCGGTGACCCCGCTCTGCCGCGAGGACTGCCCCGGCGTCGAGTCTTCGGACCCGGAGGCGTGGGCCTTCGTCCCGGCCGGAGAGGCTCGTGAGACAATCGATCCTCGCTGGGCCGCGCTTCAGGAGAAGTACGGCGGCGCCGGCCGTAGTACCGAGAACTAGAGGAGAGCTGACCACCGTGGCCGTCCCGAAGCGCCGGATGTCGCGCGCGAACACCCACGCCCGCCGCTCGCAGTGGAAGGCGTCCGTGCCGCAGCTGGTGGCGTGCCAGAACAAGGCGTGCGCGAAGCCGAAGCCGCCGCACGTGGCGTGCCCGAACTGCGGCCAGTACGCCGGTCGCCGGGCCGTCACCCCGGCCTGAGGGCCGCGTACGCGGTGACGGCGATGAGCGCGGAGCCGGTGGAACCCCTGGTCGAGTCCGACACCTCGACGCTCGGTGAGGTCCTGCAGGTCGATCTCAGCCCCGAGCTGGTCGAGCTCGCCCTGACCCACCGCTCGTACGCCTACGAGCACGGTGGGCTGCCCACCAACGAGCGCCTCGAGTTCCTGGGTGACGCCGTGCTCGGCATCATCGTCACCGAGCGGCTCTACCGCGAGCACCCGGATCTGCCCGAGGGTCAGCTCGCGAAGCTGCGTGCCAGCGTCGTCAACATGCACGCGCTCGCCGGCGTGGCCCGCGAGCTGGGCCTCGGCGAACGCCTGTACCTGGGTCGCGGCGAGGAGCTCACCGGCGGCCGCGACAAGCCGAGCATCCTCGGCGACGCCGTCGAGGCCGTGCTCGGCGCGGTGCACCTCCAGCACGGCATCGAGACCTCGCGCACGCTCGTCGAGCGCCTGTTCGGCGAGCTGCTGCGCACGGCGCCGCTGCTGGGCGCCGGCCTCGACTGGAAGACCAGCCTCCAGGAGCTCACCGCGGCCCGGGATCTCGGCGTGCCCGAGTACCGGATGACCGACGAGGGTCCCGACCACCTCAAGGAGTTCACCGCGACGGTCGTCGTGGCGGGCGAGGAGCTGGGCAGCGGGATCGGGCGGACGAAGAAGGACGCCGAGCAGAAGGCCGCACGCACCGCCTACCAGCACCTCGAAGGCGGGGGCGAGCCCTCCAGCGGTGCCTGAGCTCCCCGAGGTCGAGGTCGTCCGGCGGGGTCTCGCCGACCACTTGACCGGCCGGCGGGTGAGCGACGTCGAGGTCTTCCACCCCCGCTCGGTTCGCCGCCAGGCCGGCGGCGCCGCGGAGCTGGTCGACCGACTGAAGGACCGCCGCCTGAACGCGGTGCGGCGGCGCGGCAAGTACCTGTGGATCGAGCTCGGCGATGCCGAGGCGGCGCTGCTCGCGCACCTCGGCATGAGCGGCCAGATGCTGGTCCAGCCCGCCGAGCGGCCCGACGAGAAGCACCTGCGCATCCGGGTGCGCTTCGACGACGACGGGCCTGAGCTACGCTTCGTCGACCAGCGGACCTTCGGCGGCCTCACCGTCACCGACGTCACGGGTCCCGAGGACCTGCCCGTGCCCGTGGCGCACATCGGGCGCGACCCGATGGACCCCGCGTTCGACGCCGAGGCCGCGGTCGGGGGCCTGCGCCGCCGGCGCACCGGTCTCAAGCGCGCGCTGCTGGACCAGACGCTGGTGTCGGGGATCGGCAACATCTACGCCGACGAGTCGCTGTGGCGCGCGAAGCTGCACTACGAGCGCCCCACCGCGACGCTGACGCGTCCCGAGGGCCGGCGCGTGCTGACGGCCGCGCGCGAGGTGATGGACGAGGCGCTGGCCGCCGGCGGCACCTCGTTCGACGCGCTCTACGTCGACGTGCACGGCGACTCCGGCTACTTCGACCGGGCGCTGGCCGTCTACGGGCAGGCCGACCGCCCGTGCCCCCGCTGCGGGACGCCGGTGGCGCGGGCGCCGTTCATGAACCGGTCGTCGTACTGGTGCCCGACCTGCCAGCCGCGTCCGCGTCGCCGGCACGCCTGATCAGGACGGCTCCGTCCGCACGACGTCGAGGTCGTGGAACGTCGGAGGTGCGTCGCAGAGGGCCCGCATCTTCTCGGCGAAGGCCGTGGTCACCGGGTGGTCGGAGTTGCGACGGGCGTCCTCGACACTGTCGAACGCCACGACCTGGAGGTAGGAGTCCGCGCGGTCCCGCTCCCGGCCGAGCACCATCCACCCGGCGGCCCGTTCGGCGCCGATGTCGGCCATCCAGCCGTCCATCAACGCGTCCATCTCGTCGTAGGACCGCGTGTTGAACTCGATGACCTGCACGAACGCTCCCGGTCCGGTCGCCTGCGGCGCGTCGCGCAGGCCACTGCGGAGCCCGCTGCGCAGCTCCTCGCCGTCGGTGTGGCCGTGCACGGCGACGGCGTGGGCGGCGCCGGCCTCGAGGACCTCGTCCGCCTCGCCGGTCAGGGTGAGCGAGCACCCGCTCTCGCTGGGCATCTCGCGGCAATCGAGCATCTTGCGCGGCATGACGGTTCTCCTCGGCTGGACACGAACGGCGGTCGGACCAGTGAAGACCCCTGCGGTGCGCGTCTCGATACGGAAGCTTCCGTAGGCCGGACGAGTGACCCGTGGCCGAACGGTGCTGGTGCGGGGCCGCGAAGCGGTCGACACTCGGTGACCCGCCGACGGGAGCCGAGCCATGACACCGGAGCGCGCGCTGTCCGCGGCCCTCGACCTCGCCGCGGGCGCGGCCGCCGTGCTCTCCGTGCGCGACCTGGACGCGGTCGTGTGGCCCCGGTTGGCGGCGCTGGTCGGGAGCGACGGCCTGGCCGTGACCGGGTTCGACGGCGCTGTGCTGTCCTGGCCGCCGGGCGGGGGGCCGGGCGGGCGCCACCAGATGGCCGCGGTGCTCGGGCACGGTCCCGCGCGGGCCCGCGTCGCGCTCGTCCGCGCCGACCGGGCGTTCACCGACCGCGAGCTCGCCCTGCTCGGCCTCGTACGCCCGCACCTCGCGGACGCCCTCTGGCGCGCCGCCCACGAGCCGGAGCCGTGCCCGCTCACCGCGCGGCAGCGCGCGGTCCTCGCCGGGGTGGCGCGGGGCGCCACGGACCGCGCGATCGCCCACGATCTCGGCATCAGTCGCCGGACCGTCGGCAAGCACCTCGAGAACGCCTACGCGGCTCTCGGCGTGCACGACCGCACGTCGGCGGCTCTGCTCGTGGGGACCCGGTAGCGGATCAGCCCTCGCCGCGCAGCGAGCGCCGGATCTCCTCGAGCTTGTCGCGGGCGTCGCTGTCGTGCTTCGCCTCGCGCTCGGCGCGGTCCTGGCCCTCGGGGCTCTCGGAGACCAGCTCCTCGTAGCCCGCGGCCGTGGTCGCCCGGCGCTCGATCGTCTCGCGGACGTGCTCGAACGTGGGGACGCCGTCCTCGGTGTATCCCGGCTCGGTCACGTCGTCGAGCGTAGCTCCCCCGGACCGCGAGCGGAGACGCATCGGGCCCCGCATCGCAGCGCGACGCGGGGCCCGGACGACGGAGCGGGGAGGCTCAGACGTTCTGCGAGGAACGCTCCATGAGCTGCTTGAACTCCTCGAGCGCCTTCTCGATCTTCTTCTGCGGGTCGGCGAACAGCTTTGCGACGGCGTCGCCCGCGGAGCCGCCGGGGGTCTGCACGTGGAGGCTGACCTCGACGCCGGTGGAGTCACCGTGGGGGTCGAAACGGACCGCACCGCCGGTCTCGACGTGGTTGTTGCTCTCCTCGAGCGACTTCCACGCGATCTTGCGGTCGGTCTCCTCGTCGATGATCTTGGCGTCCCACTCGACGGTCTTGCCGAGGGGGCCGTCGACGACCCAGTGCGTCACGTCCGCCGAGCCGTCCTTGGGGTCGACCGACCTCACGTCGTCCATGATCTGCGGCAGGTTGGTCAGCGGACGCCACCACTGGTAGCACTGGGCAGCCGGGGCGTTGATCTCGAGGTAGTGCGTTGCGGTTGCCATGTCACCCGGGTCACCGATGGTCCTCGCCCGTAAACGGTGGGTGACCGCACTGACCTCCGACGTTTCGGGTGGTCCGTCCCCCTGTCGGGCCCCGCGGGTAGCGTCCCGGCACACCGGCGGGGGAGGGACGTCCGCGTGCACCTGAAGAGCCTGACGCTCAAGGGCTTCAAGTCCTTCGCGTCCTCGACGACGCTGCGCTTCGAGCCGGGCATCACGTGCGTGGTCGGGCCCAACGGGTCGGGCAAGTCCAACGTGGTCGACGCGATCAGCTGGGTGCTCGGCGAGCAGGGGGCCAAGGCGCTGCGCGGCGGCAAGATGGAGGACGTCATCTTCGCCGGCACCTCGGGGCGCGCCCCGCTGGGCCGCGCCGAGGTCACGCTGACCATCGACAACTCCGACGGCGCGCTCCCCATCTCCTACGCCGAGGTGTCGATCACCCGGCGCGTGTTCCGCTCCGGCGCGGGCGAGTACGAGATCAACGGCAGCAGCTGCCGCCTGCTCGACGTCCAGGAGCTCCTCTCGGACTCCGGCATCGGCCGCGAGCTGCACGTGCTCGTCGGCCAGGGCCAGCTCGACGCGATCCTGCAGTCGCGGCCCGAGGAGCGGCGGGCGTTCATCGAGGAGGCCGCGGGCGTCCTCAAGCACCGCAAGCGCAAGGAGAAGGCGCTCCGCAAGCTCGAGGCGATGCAGGCGAACCTCACGCGCCTGTCCGACCTCACCACCGAGCTCCGTCGCCAGCTCAAGCCGCTGGGCCGGCAGGCCGAGATCGCCCGGCGCGCCCAGACCATCCAGGCCGACCTGCGCGACGCCCGCCTGCGCCTGGCCGCCGACGACCTGGTGACCCTGCGCGATCAGATCGAGCGCGAGCAGGCCGACGAGGACGCCGCCCGGGCCCGGCGCGACGAGACCGAGCGCGCGCTGGCCGAGGTGGGCGAGCGGGTCGCGGCGCTCGAGGCCGCGGTCGAGGCCGCGACGCCGGCGCACACCCGTGCCCAGGAGGGCTGGTACCGCCTCTCGGCGCTGCAGGAGCGCCTGCGCGGCACCGTCGCGCTCGCCGCCGAGCGCCACCGTCACGTCGCGACGGCCCAGGACGCGCCCACCGGCCCGGACCCCGACGACCTCGAGCGCCAGGCCGACGAGGCCGCGGGGCACGAGGCGACGCTCGAGGAGGAGGTCGCCGAGGCCCGCGCGATCCTCGAGGGCCATGCGGAGCAGCGCGAGACCGCCGAGGACGCGCTCACCACCGCCGAGCGCCGCCTCGCCGCGGCCACCCGCGCCGCCGCCGACCGCCGCGAGGGCGTGGCGCGCCTGGCCGGGCAGGTCGAGACGCTGCGCGGGCGCCTGGCCTCCTCCACCGAGGAGCTCACGCAGATCGCGTCGTCGCTCACCGAGGCCCACGAGCGCGCCGGGGCCGCCCGCGAGGAGCTCGCCGCGGCCGAGGAGGAGTCCGGTCCGGCGACGGCGGACCACGACGACGAGGCCCCCGGAGCCGTGGTCGACGACCCGGACGCCCCCGACCCCGAGGCCGCGCTCGACGCCGCCGTCGAGCGCCACGAGGCGGCGCGCGCCGAGGTCGACCGCGCCGGCGCGGCCCACCGCGACGCCGAGCGCGACCGCGCGCACTGGCAGGCCCGCACCGACGCCCTCGCGCTCGGCCTCACCCGGCGCGACGGCGCCGGCGCGCTGCTCGGCGCGTCCGACCGGGTGCCCGGGGTGCTCGGGTCGGTGGCCGCGCTGCTGCGGGTGACGCCGGGTCACGAGGACGCGGTCACCGCGGCGCTGGGCCTGGCCGCGGACGCGGTGGCGGTGACGGGCACCGACGCCGCCGCCGACGCGCTCGCCGAGCTGCACGCCGCGGAGGGAGGGCGGGCGGGGCTGCTGGTCGCCGGGAGACGAAGCGAAGCGGGGGTCGACCCGAGAATCGGGGGAGGGGCGGCCGAGGCGTCCCCGGGCGATCCGCCCGCCGGTGCCCGCTGGGCCGCCGACCTCGTCCGCGCCCCCGACGACCTCGCCGGCGCCGTCGCCCGCGTCCTCGCCGGCACGGTGGTCGTCGACGACCTCGCCGCCGCCCGCACGGTCGTCCGCGACCACCCCCACCTGCGGGCGGTGACGCGCGCCGGCGACCTCCTCGGCGCCGACTGGGCGGAGGGCGGCCCGTCGGGCAACCAGAGCCTGCTGGAGATGCAGGCGGCCGCGGACGAGGCGGGCGACCGGCTCGCCGCCGCCGACCGCCGCATCCGCGAGGTCGACGCCGGCCTCGAGGCCGCCAAGGAGGCCGAGTCGGCGGCACGCGCCGAGGTCGGCGTCGCCCGCCAGGTCCGCGACGACCGTCGTCGCGCCGACACCGAGGCCCGCCGGGCCGCCGACGCCCGCCGCGCCGCCGACGACGCCGCCCGCGCCGAGGCCGCTCGGCGCCTGGGCCGGCTCACCGAGACCGTGCGCGGCGCGGAGGCCGAGGCCCAGCGCCTCACCGAGCGTCAGGCGGCCGTCGAGAGGGCCCGTGACGAGCGGCGCGCCGAGCTCGACGAGCTCACCGAGCGCCTGGCGATGGCCCAGGACGAGGCCGCCGACGACGCGGCAGGCGCCGACGCCGACGACCACGCCGCCGAGCGCGACGCGGCGTCCGCCGCCCTGACGGCCGCCCGCTCGGTCGAGGTCGACGCCCGGCTCGCCCTGCGCACCGCCGAGGAGCGGCTGCGCGCGGTCACCGGGCGCGCCGAGGGTCTGCGCCGCCGCGCGGCGGGGAGCGCGAGCAGCGCGCGCGGGCGCAGGAGCGGGCCCGCGCCCGGGCCCGGGCCGCGGCGCTCACCGAGGAGGCGGTGCGGCACGGGCGCGACGCCCTGGAGCGGCTCGAGGTCTCGCTCGCCCGTGCGGCGGAGGCCCGCGACGCGGCGGCCTCGGTGCGCACGGCCCGTGCCGGCGAGCTCGAGACCGCCCGCGAGCGCCAGCGGGAGCTCCAGGCGGGCCTCGAACGTCTCACGAACGCGGTGCACCGCGACGAGGTCGTCCGCGCCGAGCAGCGCACCCGGCTGCAGCAGATGGAGTCCGGGATCGGCGAGCGCTTCGGCATCGGACTCGACGACCTGGTCGGCGAGTACGGCCCGGACGTGCCGATCCCGCCGCCCGCGGGCGAGGTGGCCGAGGTCGAGGCGGCCCGGGAGCGCGGCGAGCAGGTCGTCATGCCGCCGTCCGAGCCCTTCGACCGCGCCACGCAGCAGCGCCGGGCCACCCGTGCGGAGAAGGAGCTGGGCACACTCGGGAAGGTCAACCCGCTCGCCCTGGAGGAGTACGCGGCGCTCGAGGAGCGCTACCGGTTCCTGTCGACGCAGCTCGAGGACGTCAAGAACAGCCGACGCGACCTCCTCGAGGTCGTCTCGCAGGTCGACGCCACGATCCTCGACGTCTTCGCGGGCGCCTTCGCCGACGTCGCCCGCGAGTTCGAGGCCGTGTTCCCGGTGCTGTTCCCGGGCGGCGACGGCCGGCTCGTGCTCACCGATCCCGACGACCTGTTGGCCACCGGCGTCGAGGTCGAGGCCCGCCCGCCCGGCAAGAAGGTCAAGCGGCTCTCGCTGCTCTCCGGCGGGGAGAAGTCCCTGACGGCGGTCGCGATGCTCGTGGCGATCTTCCGCGCCCGACCCTCGCCGTTCTACGTGCTCGACGAGGTCGAGGCCGCGCTGGACGACGCCAACCTCCGCCGGCTGATCGGCCTGCTCGCCGAGCTCCGCCGCAGCTCCCAGCTGGTGATCATCACGCACCAGAAGCCGACGATGGAGATCGCCGACGCCCTGTACGGCGTGAGCATGCGCGGTGACGGCATCACCGCGGTCATCTCGCAGCGCCTGCGTGGGGCCGACGCCCCCGGCCCGTTCGCGGAGACTCCCACTCCGACCTGACCACGTTCTGTGCCTCGAGGTCGCACTGTGTAGTCGAAGACGCCCGGTTCGGGCGAGCGGGACGACGCCCCCGTGGGCTCCCCGCGGGCGCGAGGCGCCTCTACCGTGCTGGTCAGAGGGCTGACGACGGGGGGCGGACATGACGGCGGTGCGACACGGTCCAACCCACCCGGCCCACGCCGCCCCCGCCGGCGCCCCGGTGCTGTCGCCCGTCCCCGAACCCGTGCCGGACGGACCGAGCACCGGCCGGCACGCCCGTGTCGGGTCCGGCGTCCCGTCCGGTCCGCTCGTGCGCCTGCGGACCGTCGTCCCCGCACCCGAGCCGGCGCCGGAGCCCAGCGGCCGCCTGGTGATCGACAGCTCGTACTGCCGCCTCAGCCCGCACCTCGGCGCCCGCAAGGTCGCGGTGAGCGTCGACGGCCTGCCCTGGCGGTTCGCCTGGGGACGCACCCCGATCGACCTGCCGGCGGGACGCCACCTCGTGGAGATCGAGGTCGAGGGCGGGCGGAACGGCTGGGGCCATGTCGCCGACGCCGTGCCGGTCGCCGCCGGCCACACCGTCGAGGTGTTCTACCGGGCGCCCGCGCTGCCGCGGCTCGCCGGCTCGCTCGGCCCGGCCCGGCAGCGCACCGCCGGCCTCCCCGTGTGCGCGGCGCTCCTCGCCCTCGGGGGTCTGGCGGTGCTCGCGCTGCTCGTCGCCGCGCTCGTGCTGCTCGTCGCCTGACCGCGCCGCGGGGAGTCGCGGTCGTCCGCCCCGCGGCAAGTGACCCCGTGCTGGAGACGCTTCGGTTTTCGAAGCGTCCTCAGCGTGGGCGACGACCCTCGGGCCCGGGTGACCCGGCGGCGCGCCGCCACCACGCCCGGCTGGGAGACTGAGCGTCGTGTCGTTCCGGAGCTCGCCGTTGACCTCCCTGCCCGACCCGACCTCGCCCGACCATGTGTCGCACGCGGTGCTCGCGGCCGGGACCGGGACCCTGCCGCCCGGCGTTCTCGCCGCGATCGTGGCCGCGGCCGTGGTCGTGCTCCTGCTCATCGTCCTGGGCATCGGCCTCTACCTGCGCCGACGCCGGCGGGTCTCCCTGGCCGAGCAGGAGGAGGAGGCCGCCAAGCCGAGCAAGGGCACCTACCAGGCCGGCGGCGGGTTCAACTTCAGCGCGGGCAGCGGCACGTCCACCCTCGCCCCGCCCCGTCCCGAGCCGACGCCCGAGCCGACCCCCGAGCCGACCCCCGAGCCGACCCCCGAGCCGACCCCCGAGCCGACCCCCGAGCCGACGCCGGAACCCGCCGACCCCGGGCAACGCCTCGACACCGCGGGCCCCCAGGCCACGGCGCCGGAGGCCGCCCCGGACCTCGACACGGACACGGACACCGACACCGACACCGGCTCGACGGGCCCGGGTGTCACCGTCGAGCCCGGCGTCGCCGGCCCCCAGGCCACCGCGCCCCCGGAGGCCGCCGAGGCCGAGGCCGCCCAGCCGGAGACCCTCGAGCCCGAGACCGTCGGGCCCGTGGCCGTCGAGCCGGCCACGGCCGAGCCCGAGACCGCCGAACCGTCCACCACCACCGCGGACACCACCACCGCGGACACCACCACCGCGGACACCACCACCGCGGACACCACCGAGACCGTCGCGCCGCCCACCGGTGCGACGGTCGCCCCGGCGGCGCCGACCGAGGAGATCCCGTCGGCGGAGGGTCGGCTGGAGCGCCTGCGCGGGCGGCTGGGCCGGTCGCGCTCGACGCTCGGGCAGGGCCTGCTCGGTCTGCTCGGCGCGGGCGACCTGGACGAGGACTCGTGGGAGGAGGTCGAGGACACGCTGCTCATGGCCGACCTCGGCTCGTCGACCACGCAGGAGATCGTCGCCAAGCTGCGCGAGCGCATCGCGTCTCGGGGCGTCCGGACCCCCGACCAGGCCCGCGAGCTGCTCCGCGAGGTCCTCATCGAGTCCCTGGGCCCGGACATGGAGCGCTCGGTGCGCGCGCTGTCCCACGACGGGCGGCCCGCCGTGGTGCTCGTGGCCGGGGTCAACGGCACGGGGAAGACCACGACGACCGGCAAGCTCGCCCGGGTCCTCGTCGGCAGCGGGCACGTCGTGCTCCTCGGCGCCGCCGACACGTTCCGCGCCGCCGCGGCCGAGCAGCTCGCGACCTGGGGCGAGCGCGCCGGTGCGGAGACCGTGCGTGGCAAGGAGGGCGCCGACCCCGCCAGCGTCGCCTTCGACGCCGTCAAGCGCGGCACCGACTCCGGGGTCGACGCCGTCCTGCTGGACACCGCGGGCCGCCTGCACACCAAGACCGGGCTGATGGACGAGCTGGGCAAGGTCAAGCGGGTCGTCGAGCGCCAGGCCGAGGTCGACGAGGTCCTGCTCGTCCTCGACGCGACCACCGGCCAGAACGGGCTGACCCAGGCGCGGGTGTTCGGCGAGGTCGTCGACGTCACCGGCGTCGTGCTGACCAAGCTCGACGGCACCGCGAAGGGCGGCATCGTGTTCCAGGTGCAGCGTGAGCTGGGCGTCCCGGTCAAGCTCGTCGGCCTCGGCGAGGGCCCGGACGACCTCGCGCCCTTCGAGCCCGAGGCGTTCGTGGACGCGCTCCTGCGCTGACGGTCCCCGCCCCTAGCCTCCGGGGGCATGACCGGCATCGCACGCCTGCAGCTGACCGTCCTCGACACCCCCGAGCCGATGGCGCTCGCGCGCTTCTACTCGCGGCTCGTGGGGCTCCCCGTCGCCGAGTCCGAGACCGACCACGACTGGGTGGAGCTCGACGGCGGCGGCGGGCCGTCCCTCGCCTTCCAGCTCGCCCCGGAGAAGAAGGCCCCGGCGTGGCCGCAGGAGGGCGCGCTCCAGTCCCACCTCGACCTCGAGGTCGACGATCTCGACGCGGGCGAGGCGGCCGTGCTCGAGGCGGGTGCGACGAAGCACGAGCACCAGCCGGGGGAGTCGTTCCGCGTCTTCCTCGACCCCGAGGGCAACCCGTTCTGCCTCGTCCGGAGCGCGCAGTAGACCGGTCGGGGACGTCGTGATCGCGGAGCGTCATGACCGAGGTCTCACCGGGACCCGTCACGACGCCCGGGAAACATGAACGTCACATCGAACGGACCCGTGTTAACTGCGGTGAAACGGAACGCGCCGCTGCGCGAAACACGCGCTCTCCATTCTCGCTCTTCGAAACCGGTCTCACCGCGACGAAGGGAATCTGCTGACCGTGGAACTCGACAGCGGAACGATCGCCTGGATGTTGACCAGCACGGCGCTGGTCCTGCTCATGACGCCGGGCCTGGCGCTGTTCTACGGCGGCCAGGCTCGCTCGAAGAGCGTCCTCAACATGATGATGATGGTGTTCAGCACGACCGCCACCGTGGGCGTGCTGTGGGTCATCTTCGGCTACTCGATGTCGTTCGGCGACGACGTGGGTGGCGGCCTCCTCGGCAACCCCGGCCAGTACTTCATGCTCTCGAGCCTGCTGTCCGAGACGGTGCAGACCGACGGCCTGCCCGACATCGCCTTCGTGGCCTTCCAGGCCATGTTCGCGATCCTGACGGTCGGCCTCATCGCCGGTGCCGCCGCGGACCGCATGAAGTTCAACTCGTGGATGGTCTTCTCCATCCTCTGGGCGACGCTGGTCTACTTCCCGGTCGCGCACTGGGTGTTCGACCTCGACGCCGGCTGGATCGCCAACGGCATCGGCGCGGTGGACTTCGCCGGTGGTACGGCCGTCCACATCAACGCCGGTACCGCCGCCCTGGTGCTCTGCATCGTGCTGGGCAGGCGCCGTGGCTGGCCGCGTGAGGCCATGCGCCCGCACAACCTGACGATGGTCATGCTCGGCGCCGGTCTGCTGTGGTTCGGCTGGTTCGGCTTCAACGCCGGCTCGGCCGCCGTGGCGAACTACTCCGCCGCCTACGCGTTCCTGAACACCGTGGTCGCCACCTGCACCGCCATCTGCGGCTGGCTGATCATCGAGCAGATTCGCGACGGCAAGGCCACCTCCCTCGGCGCCGCCTCGGGCATCGTCGCCGGCCTCGTCGCCATCACCCCGGCCTGTGCCGCGGTGACCCCGCTCGGCGCCATGGCCATCGGCTTCATCGCCGGCATCGGCTGCGCCTACGCCGTCGGCCTCAAGTACAAGCTGGGCTTCGACGACTCGTTCGACGTGGTGGGCGTCCACCTCGTCGGCGGTCTGCTCGGCACGCTGCTCATCGGCTTCTTCGCCTGGGACGGCTCCCCGGCCGAGGCCACGGGCGTCTTCTACGGCGGCGGCTGGGGCCAGCTCGGCATCCAGGCCATCGCCGCGATCGCCGTGATCGCCTACTCGGGCATCGTCACCGCGATCATCGCTCTGATCATCAAGGCGGTCATGGGCCTGCGCGTCGAGGACGACAGCGAGGCCGCGGGCGTCGACGAGGGCGAGCACGCCGAGTCGGGCTACGACTTCTCGAGCCTGCGCAGCGGTGGCAGCTTCGGGTCGTCGCACTCCACACTGTCCGCCCCGACGCAGGTCACCGCGACTGCCGGTAAGGAGGGCTGAACGAGATGAAGATGGTGACGGCGATCATCAAGCCGTTCGTGCTGGAGGACGTCAAGGGGGCCCTCGAGCAGCTGGGGGTCCTGGGTATGACCGTCAGCGAGGTCCAGGGCTACGGCCGCCAGAAGGGCCACACCGAGGTCTACCGGGGTGCCGAGTACTCCGTGGACTTCGTCCCGAAGGTCCGCATCGAGGTCGTCACCGACGACACCGCCGCGGAGAAGGTCGTCGACGCGATCGCCGAGACCGCCCGCACCGGCAAGATCGGTGACGGGAAGGTCTGGGTGACCCCGGTCGAGACCGTGGTGCGCGTGCGCACCGGCGAGCGCGGGGCCGACGCCCTGTAACCGCCGGACGACGACGCCGGGCCCCCGCCACGGGGACCCGGCGTCGTCGTCACCCGCGTGCTCGGTGGGACCCGCCCGTTTCCCGGTGCGGGGCACGAACGGAGGCCGCCGTCGAGCGCGCCGGAGAGGACGTGGGGGCGGATGGCGACGGACGCGCAGCGGAGCGGGACCGGACCCTCGGGCACCGACGCGCGGATCGGCACCCCGAGCGGCCACGGCGACGCCTCGGACCTGGTCCGGGCGCGGGACGCGCTGCTCGACCCGCCGCCGGGGGCGCGGCGCCTGGGACCGGGCGCGCTGCGCGAGGCGTTCGTGGAACTGCACGACTTCTGGCTCTCCTCGCGCGCCGCGTCGGTGGGCGTGGGGGAGGGCTCGGCGCTGGTGGCGGTCGGTGCCCTCGGGCGCCGGGAGCTCGCGCCGCACTCCGATCTCGACCTCGTGCTGGTGCACGACGGGCGCGGCCGGCGGGGGGACAAGGAGCGCATCTCCCGCGTCGCGGACGCGCTCTGGTACCCGCTCTGGGACGCCGGGATCGGGCTGGACCACTCGGTGCGCACGGTGGGCGAGGCCATCGAGGTCGCCACCACCGACCTGCGGGTGGCGCTGGGCCTGCTCGAGGTCCGCCACCTCGCGGGCGACCCGGACCTCGCCGAGCGCCTGGCCGCCACGGCCCGTCAGGCGTGGCGCGCGGGCATCCGGAACCGCTTCGACGACCTCGTCGCGACCACGGCGACGCGCTGGGAGCGCTCGGGCGAGGTCGCGCACCGCATCGAGCCCGACCTCAAGAACGGCCACGGGGGTCTGCGCGACATCCAGCTGCTCGACGCGCTCTCCGCGGCGCAGCTGGTGGACCGACCCACCGTCGACGTCCAGGACGCGCGGCGCCTGATGCTCGACCTGCGCGTGGAGCTGCACCGCCGGGCCGGCCGGGCCCGCGACGTGATGCAGGCGGAGGACGCCCACGAGGTCGTGTCGGCCGCCGCGGGCGATCTCGGCGTCACCGACCGATTCGACCTCGCGCGCGCCCTGTCCGGCGCGGCGCGCACCGTCGTCTTCGCCACGGACACCGCCCTGCGCTCGGCGCGCTCCGCGCTGCCGCGCCGGGGTCTGGCCGCGCTGCGCCGCCCGCCGGCGCGCCGGCCGCTCGACGACGGGGTGGTCGAGCACGCGGGTGAGGTGGTCCTCGCCCGCGACGCGCAGGTCTCGCGCGACCCGGCCCTGGTGCTCCGCCTCGCGGCGACGGCGGCGCGCACCCAGCTGCCGATCGCCGCGGGCACCCTGCACCGCCTCGCGGACGCCGCGCCGGAGCTGCGCGAGCCGTGGCCGCGCGCAGCGCTGAGCGAGCTCCTGGCCCTGCTCGGCGCCGGCGAGGGCACCGTCGACGTCATCGAGGCCCTGGACCGCACCGGGCTGTGGGGCCGGCTGTTCCCCGAGTGGGGCGCGGTGCGCGACCTGCCCCCGCGGGACCGCTCGCACGTCTGGACCGTCGACCGCCACCTCGTCGAGGTCACCCGCCGCGCCGCGGAGCTGACGACGCAGGTGTCACGCCCCGACCTCCTGCTGCTCGGCGCGCTGGTGCACGACATCGGCAAGGGCCGCGACGAGGACCACTCCGAGGTCGGCGAGCGCCTCGCCCGCCACATCGGGCGGCGCCTCGGCCTGTGGCCCGCGGACGTGGAGACGCTCGCCGCGATGGTGCGTCACCACCTGCTCCTGCCGCACACCGCCTCGCGCCGCGACCCGGAGGACCCGGCGACCGTCGAGCGCGTCGTCGAGACCCTGGGCGCCGACCCCGTCCTGCTCGAGCTGCTGCACGCCCTCGCCGAGGCCGACTCGCTCGGCACCGGCCCGGGGGTCTGGACGTCGTGGCGGGCGACGCTGATGGGCGACCTGGTGCGCCGCTGCCGTGTCGTCATGTCCGGGGGACCGGTGCCCGGGCCGTCGCCGCTGTCCGACGAGGCGATCGCCCTGGCCCACGCGGTGTCCGACAGCGGGCGCCCGGAGGTCTCGATCTCCGGGGAGGGCGACCTGACGACGATCACCATGACCGTCGCCGCGCCGGACCGACCGGGCCTGCTCTCGCGCGCCGCCGGCGTGCTGGCGCTGCACTCCCTGCAGGTGCACACCGCCGACCTCGGGGAGCACGACGGCGTCGCGGTCGACGCGTTCACCGTCTCGCCGCGCTTCGGGCGCCTGCCTGAGGCGTCGCTGCTGCGCGAGGACCTCGTCCGCGTGCTGCGGGGCTCGCTCGACCTGCCCGCCCGCCTCGAGGCCAAGGAGCGCGACTACGACCGGCCGGGCCCCGCGCCCGCACCGAGCCGGGTCGTGTGGTTCGACGACGAGGCGACGGGCGCGGTGGTGCTCGAGCTGCGCACCAGCGACCGCATCGGCCTGCTGCACCGCGTGGCCGCGGTGCTCGAGGAGCAGGAGCTCGACGTCCGGTGGGCGCGGGTGTCGACGCTGGGCACCTCGGTGCTCGACGCGTTCTGCCTCGAGACCGCGGAGCACCAGGGCCTCGACACGGAGCGCCGCCGCAAGGTGGAGGAGGTCGTGCTGGCCGCCGCCGCGACCGGGCCCTCGACCCGGCCCTCGACCCCCACGCCGCCCGCGGGCTGAGCCCGGGATCGGCTGGCAGCGGTCGGACCGTCCCGGGCCGCCGGTTAGGGTTGTGACGAGGACGCCGGGTCGCACAACGGGCCGCGGCGCGCGATTCCGGGAGTGGGTCCAACCGTGTTCGACACCCTGTCCGACCGTCTCACGTCGGTCCTGTCCGACCTGCGCGGCAAGGGCCGGCTCTCCGAGAACGACATCGACACCACGTCGCGCGAGATCCGCATCGCGCTGCTCGAGGCCGACGTCGCGCTGCCGGTGGTGCGCGCGTTCGTGCGGAAGGTCAAGGAGCGGGCCCTCGGCGCCGAGGTCTCCGAGGCGCTGAACCCCGCCCAGCAGGTCGTCAAGATCGTCAACGAGGAGCTCGTCGGCATCCTCGGCGGGGAGACCCGCCGGCTGCGGTTCGCCAAGAACCCGCCGACGGTGATCATGCTCGCCGGCCTGCAGGGCTCCGGTAAGACGACGCTCGCGGGCAAGCTCGCGCACTGGCTCAAGGGCCAGGGCCACACCCCGATGCTCGCGGCCTGCGACCTCCAGCGCCCGAACGCGGTGAACCAGCTCCAGATCGTTGGCGAGCGCGCCGGCGTCGAGGTGTTCGCCCCCGAGCCCGGCAACGGCGTCGGCGACCCCGTGGACGTCGCCCGCCGGGCCGTCGCCGACGCGAAGAGCCGCCAGTACGACGTGCTCGTCGTCGATACCGCGGGCCGTCTCGGTGTCGACGAGGAGCTGATGCGCCAGGCCGCGGACATCCGCGACGCCGTCACCCCGGACGAGATCCTGTTCGTCCTCGACGCGATGGTCGGTCAGGACGCGGTCACGACCGCCGAGTCCTTCCGCGACGGGGTCGGGTTCTCCGGCGTCGTGCTCACCAAGCTCGACGGCGACGCCCGTGGTGGCGCCGCACTGTCGGTCCGCGAGGTGACCGGGCAGCCGATCCTCTTCGCCTCCAACGGCGAGAAGCTCGACGAGTTCGACGTCTTCCACCCCGACCGGATGGCCTCGCGCATCCTCGGCATGGGCGACGTGCTCACCCTCATCGAGCAGGCCGAGCAGGCCTTCGAGGAGGGCCAGGCCGAGGCCGCCGCCGCGAAGATGGGCTCCGGCGAGCTCACCCTCGAGGACTTCCTCGAGCAGATGATGGCCGTCCGCAAGATGGGCCCGATCGCGAACGTCCTGGGGATGCTCCCCGGCGCCGCGCAGATGAAGGACCAGCTCTCCGGGCTCGACGAGAAGCACCTCGACCGTGTCCAGGCGATCATCCGCGGCATGACCCCGGCCGAGCGGGCCGACCCGAAGATCATCAACGGGTCGCGCAGGCTGCGCATCGCCAACGGCTCCGGCGTCGGCGTCACCGACGTCAACCAGCTCGTGGAGCGGTTCTTCGAGGCCCGCAAGATGATGAAGAACATGGCCGGCCAGTTCGGCCTGCCCGGCATGGGTGGCGGCCGCAAGGGCAAGCGCCAGGCGGCGAAGGCGGGCAAGCAGGTCCGCAAGGGCCCGAAGTCGATGCCCGCGATCGCCGGCATCGCCTCGGAGAGCGCCGGTCAGTCGGCGGACCGCGGCGAGCGCTCCGTCGGCAGCTACCAGACCCCGGGCCTCAACCAGCTCCCGCCGGCCCTGGCGGGCATGAACGAGCTCCCGGCGGGCTTCGACCCGGGCGCGCTGAGCTTCCCCGGCGCGGGCGGTGGCGAGGGCTCGCGCAGCTCGAAGAAGGGCAACAAGAAGAAGCGCAAGTAGTTCAGCGCTGCTGCGCGGCGAGCCAGCGCTCCCGCCGGCGGTTCGAGGCGCGCGCCAGCCAGGCGTCCTGGACGATCTCGGTGAGCTCGTCGCGCGAGAGCCGCGGCAGGTCCACCGCGCGCAGCAGCACCGAGAGGTGCCCGTCGAAGTGGGGCGTGGTGAAGAACGGGCTGGACGGGTCGCGCACGAGGGCGTCCTTGTCCTCCTCCGACTCGACCCAGAACATGATCACGTCGGTGTACCTCTCACCGGTCACGGGGTCGGCGGCGTCGGGCCGGGGCGTCCGGAAGAACACGAACGACTTCCCGCCGACCTGGTAGACGGCGTTGCCCTTCGGTCCCTCGACCACCGTCACGTGGGGCACGCCGAGGGCCAGGGCGTGCACGTCGTCGACGCCGGGGGAGTCGCTCACGGCGTCGCCAGCCGGGCGGCGATGTCGTCGACGAGCCGGCCCAGGAGCAGTCCCAGCGTCCGCTGGTCCTCGGCGGACCACTCGGCCATCGCGTCGGTGAAGAACCCGAACACCGTCTGCACGTAGCGGTCGGCGGCGGCCGCGCCCTCGTCGGTCAGCTCGACGAGTCGGGCGCGCTGGTCGTCGGGGTCGGTGACGCGGTGGACCATGCCGCGCTGCTCCAGGCCGGTGACCGTCCGCGTCACGTGCGGCCCGGCCACCTGCTGGTTCTCGGCGATCTCGCCGATCCGCATCGGTCGGGCCGCGAGACGCAGCGCCGTGAGCACCCCGATGCCGGGCCGGTCGAGTGCGGCCCCGGCCGCCCGCTGGGCGTCCTCGATCACCGGGCTGCGGGTGAGCACGGCGGAGAGCCGGGTCAGGCGGGGCAGCAGCTCGCCGAGCAGATCGGACTCCGGGGGCACGAGAGCTCCTCGTCAGATACCTACGTTAGGTATATGATTGGCCAGGATCGAACGAGGTCGAGGACGTCGTCCGTCGCGAGAAAGATACCAAACGTAGGTAAAGGAGTGTGTCATGCCGACATCACGGGTGCTCGTCTCCGGGGCTGGACGACGACGGCGACGGGGTCGACGTGACGTTCACCGGCGGCGGCCGCCGACGCTTCGACCTCGTCGTCGGGACCGACGGGCTGCACTCGGCCACCCGCGCGCTCGCGTTCGGGCCCGAGGAGCAGTTCCACCGCTACCTCGGATACTGCTTCGCCGGCTGGACGATGCCGAACTCCTTCGGCATGTCCCACGAGGGCACCCTCTGGAGCGTGCCCGGCCGCGGCGCGGTGATCTACGCCGTCGGCGACACCGACCAGGTGCACGGCTTCCTCAGCTTCACCCGCGAGACTCCGCCGTTCGAGGCCTTCCGCGACCCGCGCACCCAGCGCGACCTCGTCGCCGCGCGGTTCGCCGGGGACGACGTGTGGGAGGTGCCGGCCCTCGTCGCCGGGATGCGGGCGGCGGACGACGTGTTCTTCGACGTCGTGAGCCAGATCCGCATGCCGCACTGGTCGACGGGCCGGGTCGGGCTGGTCGGCGACGCGGCCCACGCGCCGTCGTTCCTGTCCGGGCAGGGCTCCAGCCTGGCGCTCGTCGGCGCGTACGTGCTCGCCGGGGAGCTCGCGGCGGCCCCGACGCCCCGCGAGGGCTTCGCGCGCTACGAGCGCAGGCTGCGCGACTTCGTGACGCGGAACCAGGCGCTGGCCGACGGCGGGCAGACCGTGATCGTCCCGCGTACCGAGGAGGACATCGTCCGGCGCGACGCGGCGCTGCGGGGCTCGGGGAGCCTCGTCGCGGACGGGGGCCGCCCGGAGCACTCCGCCCTCGCGCTGCCGACCTACGCGGCGGCCTGAGCGTCGCTACCCTCCCCGGCATGTCGTCGCCGACCTCTCCGGGACCCCTGCACCTGCGCGGCGTGCTGCTCGACGGCACCGCCGAGGGCGAACGGGTCGGCGAGCTGTGGGTCACCGCCGAGGGCCGGATCAGCCTCGACCCGGTGCCCGACGCGCCGACGGTGGCCGACGGGGCCTGGATCCTGCCGGGTCTCGTCGACGCCCACTGCCACGTCGGTATCGGGCCCGACGGCCCCGTCGACCTCGAGGAGGCCCGCGCGCAGGGGCACACCGACGCCGCCTCCGGGGCGCTGCTCCTGCGCGACTGCGGCACCCCGGTCGACACCCGCCCGCTGGACGACGACCCGCGGATGCCCGAGATCGTCCGGGCCGGCCGCCACCTCGCCCGGCCCAAGCGCTACATCCGGGGCCTGCCGATCGAGGCGGACTCCCCGGAGGAGCTGCCGGCGCTGGTCGCCGAGCAGGCCCGCTCCAACCCGTGGGTGAAGCTCGTCGGCGACTGGATCGAGCGCGAGGAGGGCGACCTCGCCCCGCTGTGGCCCGAGGACGTCCTGAAGGCGGCCATGGACGCCGCGCACGCCGAGGGCGCACGGGTCACGGCCCACGTGTTCGGGGAGGACGCGCTGCCCGGGCTGATCGGGGCCGGCATCGACGGCATCGAGCACGGCACCGGTCTCACCGACACCACGATCGCGATGATGGTCGAGCGCGGGACGGTGCTGGTGCCGACGCTGATCAACGTCGAGAACTTCCCGGCCTTCGCCGACGCGGCCGGCGAGAAGTTCCCGCGCTACGGCACGCACATGCGCGAGCTGCACGCCCGCGCCTCGGCCACGGTCGCGTCGGCGATCGAGGCCGGCGTGCCCGTCTTCGCCGGCACCGACGCCGGCGGCGGGATCGTGCACGGCCGCATCGTCGACGAGATCGCGGCCCTGGCGCAGGTGGGTCTCGGTCCCGCCCGCGCGCTCGAGGCGGCCTGCGGTGCCGCGCGCGACTGGCTGCGTCGTCCGGGCCTCGTGGACGGCGCGCCCGCCGACCTCGTCGTCGTCGACCGCGACCCGCGCGTCGACACCGACGCCCTCCGCGAGCCGTCGCTGGTGCTGCGGGCGGGCACGAGCCTCAGGTGAGCGAGCTGCGAGCGGGCAGCCGCCGCGACAGCAGGATCGCGACGACGAGGACGCCGCCGACGACGAGCAGCGCGTCGGAGAACGCCCCGCCCGCGCCGTCGTGCAGCGGGTTCCACGAGCCGGTCCCGGCGCTGGTGCGGGCCGCGAGCACCGTGCCGAGCACCGCGGCGCCCGTGCCGCCGCCGAGGAAGAACGCGCCCTGGTAGAGGCCGAGGCCGACGCCCGCGTGCTCGGTGGGCACGGCGGCGGCCACGGCGTTGATCAGCGGTGACGTGATCGACGCGAGGCCGACCCCGAGCGCGAACGTCACCCCGGACAGGAGCACGGCCGACCCGCCGGCCGCCGTCGAGAGCGTCAGCGCGGCCGCGGCGAGGATGCCCAGGCCGATGCCCACCAGCCGGCGCGGGCCGAGGCGGTCGGAGAGCCGCCCGGCGGGCGAGGAGAGCAGGGCGACGGCGAGCGCCCCGGGCAGCAGCACGAGTCCCACCTGCCCGACACCGAGCCCGTTGACCGTCGCGACGAGCAGCGGCACCAGCAGGATCGTGCCGAGGTAGCCGAACATCCCGAGGAACCCGACGCCCACGGCGTTGACGAACGGGCCGTGGGTGAGCAGGGCCGGCGGCACGAACGGCCGCGGCGTGCGGCGGATGCGGACGACGAACCCGGCCGCGAGCAGCACGGCCGCGAGCGCCGCGCCCCAGGACGACGCCGCCCCGAAGCCCACCTGCTGGCCGCGCGTGAGCCCGAAGAGCCCGAGGCCCACGGCCGCCCCGAGCAGGACGCCGCCGATCAGGTCGATCTGGCGCCACGTGGCGTCGGCGTCCGGGCGCCCGTCGGGCAGGACCCGCGGCGCGAGGAAGAGCAGCGGCGTGATCAGCAACGCGGCACCGAGGAACGGCCACCGCCACCCGGCGACCTCGGCGACGAACCCCGCGAGCGGCGGGCCGAGCGCCTGCCCCGCACCGACGCCGGTGCCGACGATCCCGAAGCCGAACCCCCGGCGTCCCGGCGGCAGCGCCCGGGCGATGGCCACCGAGCCCAGCGCCGGCACCGCCGCGCTGCCCCCGCCCTGCAGGACGCGGCCGACGAGGTGCCAGCCGATGTCGGGCGCGAGCCCGGCGAGCAGCGAGCCGGCGATGAACACCGCGAGCCCGAACGCGAACACCCGCCGGACCCCGAAGACGTCGGCGACCCGGCCGTAGAGCGGGGTCGTCACCGCGAACGTCAGCGAGAACGCCGTGACGACCCAGGCGAGGCCGCCGGGGGAGGCCACGAAGTCCCGGCCGATCTCCGGTACCAGGACCAGCACCATGCTGTTGGCGAGCACGGCGACGGTGACCGAGACCAGCAGCACCCCGAGCAGCAGGCCGACGCGGACCGGCGGGTCCGCACCCTCGGGCGGGGAGGGCTCGACCGTCGCCGGTCGTTGATCGGTCATGGGCACAGCCTGCGCCCTCGATCACGCTCCAGGTCAAGGGACCGTCCGTCCTAGGCTGCGGGGTGTGAGCGCGACCCTCGACCTCAACGCCGACCTCGCCGAGGGCTTCGGGATCTGGTCGCTGACCGACGACGACGCCCTGCTCGACGTCGTGACCTCGGCGAACGTGGCCTGCGGGTTCCACGCCGGCGACCCCGCGACCATGCGCCGGGTCTGCGCGCGGGCGGTGGAGCGGGGCGTGGTGATCGGCGCCCAGGTCTCCTACCGCGACCTCGCGGGCTTCGGGCGCCGCTTCGTCGACGCCGATCCCGCGGAGCTGACCGCCGACCTGCTCTACCAGGTCGGCGCGCTGCGGGAGTTCGCCCGCACCGCCGGGGGAGAGGTCGCGTACCTCAAGCCGCACGGCGCGCTCTACAACGCCGTCGTGCACCACGACGCCCAGGCCCGTGCCGTCGTCGAGGCGGCGCGGCAGGCCGGCCTGCCGGTGCTGGGCCTGCCCGGCTCGCGGCTGCTCGCGCGGGCGGCGGAGGCGGGCCTCACCACGCACGCCGAGGCGTTCGGCGACCGCGGCTACACCCCGGAAGGGACGCTGGTGCCCCGCTCCGAGCCCGGCGCGCTGCTGCCCGACAACGACGCCGTCGTCGAGCGCGCCCGGCGACTGGCCGCCGACGGGGTGATCGTCGCCGTCGACGGCACCGAGCTGCCCACGGCCGCGGTGTCCCTGTGCCTGCACGGCGACAGCCCCGGTGCCGTCGCCTCGGCCCGCCGCGTCGCCGACGCCCTGCGCGAGGCCGGGGTCACCCTCGCGCCGTTCGCCTGAGTGGCCGTCTGGCACAATTCACGGGTCACCGTGGCCGCCTCACGCAGGCGGTCCTCATGCACGAGCGGGCACGCCGTCCCCGAGGTCCCCACCCCGGCCGGGCGGCCCCGAGCACCACCGACCGAGGAGCACTCAGAGCAGTGGCTGTCAAGATCAAGCTGGCCCGCATGGGCAAGATCCGCGAGCCCCACTACCGCATCGTGGTCGCGGACGCCAAGAACCGCCGGGACGGTCGCGTCATCGAGCAGATCGGTGAGTACCACCCGAAGAGCGAGCCGAGCGACATCAAGATCAACTCTGAGCGCGCGCAGTACTGGCTCGGGGTCGGGGCCATCCCCACCGAGCCGGTGCACAGCCTGCTGAAGGTCACCGGCGACTGGCAGAAGTTCAAGGGCCTCCCCGGCGCCGAGGGCAAGCTGAAGCCGCAGCCGCAGAAGGTCGACAAGCAGGCCCGCTTCAACGAGGAGCTGGCCAAGGTTTCCGGCTCCGCGGAGTGAGCGAGCTCGCCGAGGCGCTCGAGCACCTCGTGCGCGGGATCGTCGCCCACCCCGATGACGTCGCCGTCGACCTCGTCACCAACCGCCGCGGCCGCACCCTCGAGGTCCGGGTCCACCCCGACGACCTCGGCAAGGTGATCGGTCGCAACGGCCGCACCGCCACCGCGCTGCGCACCGTCGTGAGCGGCATCGGTGGCCGTGGCGTGCGGGTCGACGTGGTCGACACCGATCGCTGACGCGCCGACGATGAAGGACGCCGCGTCCGACGACCGCGTCGTCGGACGGGTCGTCAAGGCCCACGGCCTGCGCGGCGAGCTCGTCGTCGAGCCCCGCACCGATCACGTCGACGCCCGGTTCACCCCGGGTGTCGTGCTCTCGGTGCGGGGCCGACGTGTGTCCGGGGCCGGGCAGCTGACGGTGATCGCCGCCCGCCGCCACGGGGAGCGGCTGCTGGTCACGGTCGAGGAGATCACCGACCGCGACACCGCCGAGGCCCTGCGGACCGCGGAGCTCACCGCGCCGCCGCTGGCCGAGGAGCCCGACGACCCCGACGAGTTCCACGACCACCAGCTCGAGGGCCTCGCCGTGGTGCTCGCCGACGACACGCCCGTCGGCACCGTCACCGACGTGCTCCACGGCGCGGGCGGCGAGCTGCTGGCCGTCCGGCGCCCCGACGGCGGCGAGGTGCTGATCCCGTTCGTCGCCGCGATCGTCACCCAGGTCGACGTCCCGGGCGGGCGGCTCGTCCTCGATCCCCCCGAGGGCCTGCTCGAGGAGTGAGGCCCGGCCCACACTGGGTGTGTGGGGGACACCGGGGGGAACCGGGCGCCGTTGATCGGTGCCGACGAGCTGGAGACACCGACCTGGGCGGTCGGCCTCGAGGCCACGGCGCGGGCGGGGATCGTCACCGTCGCGCACTCGGTGCCGCGCACGGCCGCGGTGCTCGTGCGCTGGGCCTGGCAGGCCTCGCGCGGCGCGACGCTGCTCGCGGCCGTCGTGCACCTCGCCTCCGGCGTCGTCGGCGCGTTCGGGCTGCTGGCGACCGCCGACGTGTTCACCCAGCTCCTCGCAGCCGGGCCGACGCCCGAGCGCGTGGTCGACGCGCTGCCCGCCCTCGCCGTGGTCGCCGGTGCGCTGATGCTCGGGGGTCTGCTCGAGTCGGCGGTCGGCGCGGTCACGGCCGAGCTCGTGCCGCGCATCGAGCAGCGCGCCCAGACCGAGCTCTACACCGCGCTCGTCGGCGTGGACCTCGTCGCCTTCGACGACGCCGACTTCACCTCGTTGCTCGAGCGCGCCGAGCACTCCCTGGGGCGGATCCGCCGCGGCGCCGAGACGGTGGGTGACCTGGTCAGCGGCCTGGTCGCCGTCGTCGCCGCGGTCGTCGCGGCCGGTCTGGTCCACCCGGTCCTCGCGCCGGTCGTGCTGCTCGCCGGCCTGCCACAGGCGTGGGCCGCCGTGTCGGGCGTGCGTCTGATGTTCGCGTCGGTCCTGCGCACCACCTCCCAGACACGCCGTCTCGCGGTCGTCGGCGACCTCATCGCGGGCCGCGACAACGCCGCCGAGGTCCGCGCGTTCACGGTGGGCGGCGTGCTCGCCGCCGAGCACGAGCGTCTCGCGACGGAGCTGGCCCGGGAGGGCATCAGGGTCGAGCAGCGCCGCAACCTGCTGGTCACGGCCGGTCGCGGTGCCTCCGGGCTCGCCACCGCGCTCGGCTACGGGGTCGTCGGCCTCCTGCTCTACGCGGGCGGGCTCCCGCTGCCGCTGGCCGGCACGGCGGTCGTCGCGATGCGATCGGCCCGCACGGCGGTGGTGACCGCCGTGTACGGCGCGAACCTGCTGTTCGAGGCCGGGCTCTTCGTGGAGCTCTACACCCGGTGCCTGGACGAGGCGCGATCGCGGCGGCGCGAGACGGCCGGCCCGGCGCCCGGCCCGCCCGAGGTCGTCGAGCTCGACGGGGTGTCCTTCCGCTACCCCGGGCAGGACGAGTCGGCGCTCACCGACGTCTCGCTCACCCTGCACCGCGGCGAGGTGGTGGCGCTGGTCGGGGAGAACGGGTCGGGGAAGTCGACACTGGCGAAGCTGCTGGTCGGGCTCTACCTGCCGACCGCGGGACGGGTCCGCTGGAACGGCCGGGACCTGCGCGGGACCGACGCGGCGGACGCGCTCGAGCACGTCGCCCTGGTCCAGCAGGACCCCGTCCGGTGGCCGGTGCGCGCCGACGTCAACGTGCGCATCGGGCGGCTCGACCGCGACGATCCCGGCGACCGTGCCTACGGCGACGCCGTGGCTCGTTCCGGCGCCGCCGACGTCCTCGCCGACCTGCCCCGCGGTCCGGCCACCGTGCTCTCCCGCGCGTTCCAGGGCGGCCGCGACCTCTCCGGCGGCCAGTGGCAGCGGATGGCCGTCGCCCGCGGCCTCTACCGCGACGCCCCGCTCGTCGTCGCGGACGAGCCCACCGCCGCGCTCGATGCCCGCGCCGAGGACGCCGTGTTCACCGCGCTGCGCGAGCTGTCCGCGGGCGGCGACCGCCTCACGGTGCTCGTCACCCACCGTCTGGCCAACGTCCGCACCGCCGACCGCATCGTCGTCCTCGACGCCGGCCGGGTGGTCGCGCAGGGCACCCACGACGAGCTCATGGCCGCGGGCGGCCTCTACCGGGACCTGTTCTCACTGCAGAGCCGGGCCTACGGCGAGACGGCCTGACCGCTCACTCCTCCTCGGTCGGCACCCCGACCGCGAGCACGCCCGGGAGCTCGGAGAGCTCGCCGGACAGCGGTGCGAGCGAGCCCCGTCCCGCGAGCGACAGGGTCACCGAGGCGACGCGGGTGGTGCCCTCGACGCCGTCGGAGGAGTCCTCGCGGTCGACGTGCATCCCCGCCACCGAGAACCCCCGCTCGGTGCAGATCGACAGCACCGCGCGCAGCACCCCGCGTCCGTCGGCGTAGGAGAGGTGCAGGTCGCGGGGCACGGTCGACGAGCGCGTGATCATCCGCGCCAGCGGCCGGTAGCCGCGGGTCACGAGGTAGTGCACGGCCGTGCCCGCCACCGCGAGCAGCGGTAGGCCTGCGCCGCACGCGGTGCCCACCGCGGCCGCCGCCCAGACCGTGGCCGCCGTCGTCAGACCGCGGACCGCGTCGCGGCGCACGAAGATCAGGCCGCCGCCGATGAACCCGATCCCGGAGACGATCTGGGCCGCGACCCGCGAAGGGTCCAGGTCGATGTCGGGGGAGGAGAGCAGGTCGTCGAAGCCGTACTTCGAGATCAGCATGAATGCGGCCGACCCGACCCCGACCAGCGTGTGCGTGCGCAGTCCGGCGCTCTTCGCCGCCAGCTCGCGCTCCAGCCCGATGAGCGTGCAGAGCACGACGGCCAGCCCCAGTGGCGCGAGCAGGCGCCACTGGTCGGGATACGACAGGAACTGCTCCACCCCTCGGGACCCCCTTCGCGACCGGCAGGGGCAGGATCGTGCCCGATGCGCATCGACGTCGTCACGATCTTCCCGGGCTACCTCGCCCCGCTCGACGAGGCGCTCGTCGGTCGGGCGCGCCGTGCGGGCCGTCTCGACGTCCGGGTGCACGACCTGCGCCGGTGGGCCACGGGCGTGCACCAGGCCGTCGACGACTCCCCGTACGGCGGGGGGCCGGGGATGCTGATGACCGCGCCGGTGTGGGGGGCGGCGCTCGACGAGGTCACGACCTCCGGCTCCTCCGGTGACGGCGTGCCCCGGCTGCTCGTGCCGACCCCGGCGGGCGAGCCCCTGAGCCAGCGCCGCGCCGCCGGGTGGGCCACCGAGCCGTGGCTCGTCATCGCCTGTGGCCGCTACGAGGGGATCGACGCCCGCGTGCTCACCGACGCCGCCCGGCGGATGCCCGTCGAGGAGGTCTCGCTGGGCGACTACGTGCTCGCCGGCGGCGAGGTCGCGGCCCTGGTCGTCGTCGAGGCCGTGTCCCGGCTGGTGCCCGGCGTGCTCGGCAACCCGGCGTCGGCGGAGCTCGACAGTTTCGCGGAAGGTACTGGCGGCCTCCTCGAGGCTCCCGCCTACACCCGCCCCGAGACGTGGCGCGACCTCCCGATCCCGCCGGTGCTGCGCAGCGGCGACCACGGCGCCGTGGCCCGGTGGCGCCGCGACCGCTCGCTCGAGCGCACGGCGGCGACGCGACCCGATCTGCTCGACGCGCTGCTGGCCCGCGACGGGGCCGCGGCGTTCGACGCGCGGGACCGCGAGGTCCTGACGGCCTGCGGCTACGACCCGGTCCACGGCGCGCGACCAGCCGCATGGCAGACTGGGGAGGTTGCCACGGACGGCGCACGACCTGATCGAGGTCGGTGAGCCGCCGGCCGTCGGCCCGAGAACCGATCCACCTCGGCTGCACGGACACCCGCCCCACGGGTTCCGGCGCCCGCCTGTGAGACGACCGCGAGGACGCTGACGATGAACGCCCTGGACGAACTCGACGCCAAGTCGCTGCGCTCCGACATCCCGGACTTCCGCGCCGGGGACACCGTGAAGGTGCACGTCCGGGTCATCGAGGGTTCACGCTCTCGTGTACAGGTCTTCCAGGGTGTCGTCATCCGCCGTCACGGCGGCGGGCTGCGCGAGACGTTCACCGTCCGCAAGGTCTCCTTCGGCGTCGGGGTGGAGCGCACCTTCCCGGTGCACACCCCGAACATCGATCACATCGAGGTCGTCACCCGCGGTGACGTCCGCCGGGCGAAGCTCTACTACCTCCGTGATCTCCGGGGCAAGGCTGCGAAGATCCGCGAGAAGCGCGAGACGACGCCGGCCGGCTGAGCCGGCCGCCTCGGTCTCCTAACCTGAGTCGCGTGCGCCCCCAGGAGCCCTCCCTCCCGCCGTACCGGAACACCGGCACGGGTGGCGAGACGACCCGTGCCGGACGGCACGCCGGGCGTGACGACCCCGCCGACCACGAAGACCCGTACGGCGACGTCCCGGCGCCGCCCGCGTCGTCCGGATCCGGCGTCCAGGCGCCCTACGGCTCCTCGGGGTGGAGCGGGTCGGACAGCTACGTGTCGGGTCCCTCCGGCTTCTCCGGTGCTCCCTCCGGGTTCTCCGGCGCCGACGGGCTCGGCCCCCGGCCGGAGGGCTACCCCGGTTACGGCGGCAACGGGTCGTCGGTGTCCTATGGGTACGGCAACTCCTCCGGCAACGGCGACGCCCTCGGCCCGCCGGTGGCGAACGGGAACGGCGCGTACGGCAACGGCACGCACGGGTTCGGGACCTACGGCAACGGCTCGTCCGGCAACGGGGCGTACGGGAGCGGTTCGTACGGGAACGGGACCTACGGCCACGGGTCGAACGGGGCTCCCGATCAGGGCGCGCCCCTGCCCCCGGGGCCGGCAGGCCCCTCCTGGGGCTCGTCGCCCCCGCAGGCGCCGTACGGCACGCCGCCCCCTGACGCTCGCCCCGCGGGCCCGCCGGGGCCCTCCGCGGGAGGGCCGCCGCCCCCCGGCTTCGGCGCCCGCCCGGTGTCGCCGCCCCCCGGCGCGCCCCGGCCCGCGCCCGCCCCGCCCGCCCCGTCCCCGGGTGTGCCGTCGCCGAGCGCGGAGCCCGCGCCGTCCGCACCCTCGGAGAGCGCGCCGACCACGTCGTCGCCGTCCGACAGCGGCCTCGCGGGCGCCGACACCGGCCTCGCGGGTGCCGACGGCTTCGCCTCCCGCCCGCCCCGCCCGTCATCGCGCGACACGGGCAACTCGACGGCGACGACGGAGGTCACCCGCGGCGCGGGCGCCAGTCCCGGCCGGCACCGCCGCGCGGGGACGGGCCCCGGTCGCGACGGCGACGAGCCCGAGGACGGCGACGACGGCGCCGGCAGCGGCCCCGGCCGCCGCGGCGCGGACACCGGCGGCAAGAAGGGCAAGAAGCCCAAGCGCAAGGGCTCGTTCTGGCGCGAGCTGCCGCTGCTGATCGTCGTCGCGGTGGTGCTGACGTTCGTCATCCAGACCTTCCTGGCCCGCATCTACGTCATCCCGTCGGCGTCGATGGAACGCACGCTGCACGGCTGCAACGGCTGCAACAACGACCGCGTCGCCGTCGACAAGATCACCTACCGCTTCTCCGAGCCGTCGCCCGGCGACGTCGTCGTGTTCCGCGGGCCGCCGACCTGGGGCGACAACGGCGAGTCCGGGGGCGGCGATGGCCAGCGCTCCGAGAACGTCCTCGTCCGGGGGCTGCAGAGCGGGCTCTCGCTGGTCGGGCTGGCCCCGCCGGACGAGAAGGACTTCGTCAAGCGCGTCGTCGCCACCGGCGGTCAGACCGTGGCCTGCTGCGACCCGCAGAACCGCGTCACCGTCGACGGGCAGCCGCTCGACGAGCCGTACATCTACTACCAGCCGAACCTCGGCCGCACCCAGGCCGACTTCGCGCCCGTGCAGGTGCCCCAGGGGCAGCTGTGGGTCATGGGCGACAACCG
Organism: Actinomycetospora sp. NBC_00405; assembly: GCF_036044095.1. NCBI lineage: Bacteria > Bacillati > Actinomycetota > Actinomycetes > Pseudonocardiales > Pseudonocardiaceae > Actinomycetospora > Actinomycetospora sp. NBC_00405. The sequence continues at coordinate 2,162,467 of NZ_CP107938.1, read as the reverse complement.
CAACAACTCGGCGGACGCCCGAGTGCACGGCCCGATCGGCGTCACCGACGTCATCGGCAAGGCCCGCGTGATCGTCCTGCCCGTCGGCCGCTGGGGCGGCGTGCCGGACACCGATCCACAGGCCCAGGTCTCCGCCCTCGGCGCCCCGACCTGGACGTCCGGAGCCCCTCTGGCGGCCGGGGTGCTCGGCGCGGTCCCGCTGGTGTGGGTGTCCCGTCGGCTGCGGTCGCGCTACCGACAGGGCGATGCCGACGATCCACCCCTCGACGCCCCGGGACGGGCGACACCGCCCCGCCTCCCGGACCGGTGACCGCGGGGTACGACGCGGGCCGCCGACGCGCCGCGGGCACCGGCCGGCGTCCCGCCCGCCGGCGGGTGGCGCTCCCCCCGCGGACCGGTGTGCAGCCGCCCCGCGCGATCGTGCGCCGCAGCACCGAGAGCTGGGCGCTGCAGTCGGCGCTCGAGCGTCACGGTCTCGGGCCGGTCGTCGGGGTCGACGAGGCCGGGCGTGGTGCCTGCGCCGGCCCGCTGGCGGTGGCCGCGTGCATCCTGCGTCCCGGCGACGCGCGGAAGTTCGAGGGGCTCACCGACTCGAAGCTCCTGACCCACGAGGAGCGCGAGCACTTCGCCCGGGTGATCGAGCGGCGCGCCGTCGACTGGCACGTGGTGCTCATCGACCCGCCGGAGGTGGACCGCCGGGGCGTCCACGTCGCCAACATCGACGGGATGCGCCGGGCCGTGGCCCGGCTCGAGACGCGGCCCGGCTACGTGCTCACCGACGGATTCCCCGTCTCCGGTTTCGGCGTGCCCGCGCTCGCCGTGCCCAAGGGTGACCTCGCGGCCGCGTGCGTGGCGGCGGCCTCGGTCCTGGCCAAGGTGACGCGGGACCGGCTGATGGCCGACCTCCACGAGCGCCGTCCGGAGTACCGCTTCGACCTGCACAAGGGCTACTGCACGCCGACGCACAGCGCAGCGCTGGCGGAGCACGGGCCCAGCGACGACCACCGGTTCAGCTTCGTCAACGTCGCCGCTGCCGCGCGGGGCCGGAGCCCGGGCGGACGCCCGGGCGGCGTGCGACACAATGGAGCCGTGACCGTGGACGAGGCGTCCGCCGAGAACGGGGAGGCCGACGAGCTCGTGGAGTTCGACAGCGGGCCGGGCGGGCTCGACGAGACGGACGTCGTGGACGAGGCCATGCCGGAGGGGGGAGAGCCGCGATGAGCGCAGAGGATCTCGAGAAGTACGAGACCGACATGGAGCTCTCGCTCTACCGCGAGTACCGCGACATCGTCGCGCAGTTCTCGTACGTCGTGGAGACCGAGCGCCGCTTCTACCTGGCGAACACGGTCGACGTCGCGGTGCGCAACGCCGACGGCGAGGTGTACTTCGAGGTCACGATGTCCGACGCCTGGGTCTGGGACATGTACCGGCCCGCGCGCTTCGTCAAGAACGTGCGCGTGGTGACGTTCAAGGACGTCAACGTCGAGGAGCTGGAGAAGCCCGACCTCCGCCTCGACGAGGGGCCGTTCAGCGGCTGACGCTGCTCCGCCCGGGCGCTGACCGGCCTCAGCACCGCAGCGCTCCGTCCACACCCCCGCCGGTCGTCCCCAGGCGCGACGCCGAGGCTCCCGCCCGGACGGTCGCGCCCCGCACTCTCGATCCCGCCGCCGGAGCGCCCGGACGGCGTGGACGAGGGAGCCGGCCATGGCCACCACGCGCGGGAGACCGGAGCGGGAGACGCTGGGACGGCGCGGGGAGGATCTCGCGGCCGACCACCTCGTGGCCCGCGGGCTGGTCGTGCTCGACCGCAACTGGCGCTGCCGCGAGGGCGAGCTCGACGTCGTCGCCGCGACGGGTGACCGCCTCGTCGTCGCCGAGGTGAAGACGCGCTCGGGCACGGGCTACGGCACGGCCGAGGCGGTGACGCACGCCAAGGCCGCCCGCATCCGGCGCCTCGCGCAGCGCTGGCTGGCCGAGAGGCACGCCGCCGGCGGCTCCGGGTTCGCCGAGGTGCGCTTCGACGTCGTCGCGGTCCTCCTGGCCCCGGGCGCGGCGCCCCAGCTCGAGCACTACGAGGGGGCGTTCTGACGTGGCGCTCGCGTGCGCGTGGTCGATCGGGCTGCGCGGGGTCGACGGCGAGGTCGTCGAGATCGAGGCCGACATCGGCCAGGGCCTGCCCGGGGTGTCGCTGGTGGGGCTCCCGGACGCGGCGCTGGCGGAGTCACGCGACCGCGTGCGCGCGGCGGTCGTGAACTCCGGGGAGACGTGGCCGGCGCGGCGCATCACGCTGGCCCTGTCCCCGGCGACCCTGCCGAAGCAGGGCAGCGGGTACGACCTGGCGCTGGCCTGCTCGGTGCTCGCGGCGGCGGGCGCGGTGCCGCTCGCCCGGCTGCGCGGAGTGGTGCTGCTCGGCGAGCTGGCGCTCGACGGGCGGGTGCGCGGCGTGCGCGGGGTCCTGCCGGCCCTGCTCGCGGCCCGGCGCCTCGGGGTGGAGCGCGTGGTGGTGCCGGCGGCCGCGGCCGTCGAGGCAGGCCTCGTGGAGGGCCTGGAGGTGTTCGGGGCCGAGCACCTGTCCGACGTGCTGGCCTGGCTGCGCGGTAAGCCCGGGACGCTCGGCGCGGTCCGGGCCGGCGCGCGTCCCCGCGGCGGGGCCCCCTCGGACGACCTCGCCGACGTCGTCGGGCAGCTCGCGGCCCGCCGTGCGGTGGAGATCGCGGCGGCCGGGGGCCACCACCTGCTCATGGTCGGTCCGCCCGGCTCGGGCAAGACGATGCTGGCGCGCCGGATGACGGGGCTCCTGCCGGACCTCGACGTGGACGCCGCGCTCCAGGTGGCGGCGGTGCGCTCGCTCGCGGGGGCGCTCGATCCCCAGGAGGCCCTGCCCGCCGCGCCGCCCTTCGTCGCCCCGCACCACTCGGTCTCGTCGGCCGCACTCGTCGGCGGGGGCAGCGGCCTGGCGCGGCCGGGCGCGGTGTCGCTGGCCCACCGCGGCGTCCTGTTCCTGGACGAGATCTACGAGTTCGCCCCGCACGTGCTGGAGATGCTGCGCACCCCGCTCGAGGACGGCGAGGTCCGCCTGGCGCGCACCGACGGCGTCGTCCGCTATCCCGCCCGCTTCCAGCTGGTGATGGCGGCCAACCCGTGCCCGTGCGCCCCGCCCCGGGACACCGACTGCACCTGCTCGAGCCTCACCAAGCGCCGCTACGTGGCGCGCCTGTCGGGCCCCATGCTCGACCGCGTCGACCTGCGGGTGTCGTTGCGGGCCGTCGAGGGGCTGTCCTGGGCCGGCGGGCCCACCGAGGGGCTCGAGGAGGTCCCGGAGGACACCGCGGCCGTCCGGGCGCGGGTCCTCGCGGCCCGGGCGGCGGCCCGCGAACGGTGGCGCGACGCGGGGTGGCCCACCAACGCCGAGGTGCCCGGGCCCGAGCTGCGCCGGCGCGGGCGGCTCCCGCACGACGCCACCGCGGTCCTCGAGCGCCAGCTGCGCTCCGGGGCGATGACCGCCCGCGGGGCGGACCGCGCGCTCCGGGTCGCCTGGACGATCAGCGACCTGCGCGGCGCAGCCGGGCCGGAGATGTCCGACGTCGTCGAGGCGATCGGGTTCAAGGGCTTCGTGAACGACCCCGACGGCGAGCCGGGCGGGTGGGCCGTCGCATGAGCACGACGACGGCGACGGACGCCGCGGTGGTCTCCCCGGTGCCGCCCGAGGTCCTGCGGGCCCGCGCGTACCTGTCCCGGGTCGCGGAGCCGCCCGCACCGGCCCTCGGCGCCCTCGTCGAGGCGGTCGGGCCGGTCGACGCGGCGCAGCTGGTCCGCGAGGGCACCGCGCACGGCCCCCACGCGCTGCCCTCGGCGGTGGCCGCCGAGACCGCGGCCCGGCGGGGCACCGACCGCGCCGCGGCCGACCTCGCGCTGCTCGCCGCCCGTGGCGGGCGGCTGATCGTCCCCGAGGACCCGGAGTGGCCCGCGGCGGCGCTCGCGGGCCTCGGGGTGGCCGCCGGTCCGGACGGGACGGTCGGGCTCGAGGGCGCGCCCGTGCGCGACGGGCTGGCGGTGCCCCTGGCGTTGTGGGCGTGCGGCCCGCGGCGTCTCGACGACGCGCCCCGGAGCTGGGTCGGCATGGTCGGGGCCCGTGCGGCCAGCGAGTACGGCCTGTGGGTCGCGCGCGACTGGTCGGCGGAGCTCGCCGACCGCGGGGTCACGGTGGTCTCGGGGGCCGCGCTCGGGGTGGACGGCGCCGCGCACCGTGGGGCCCTCGCCGTCGGCGGGCGGACGGTGGCGGTCCTGGCGTGCGGCCTCGACCGGTCCTACCCGCCCACCCACGCCACCCTGATCGACCACATCGCGCGCACCGGCCTGGTGCTCACCGAGTACCCGCCGGGGGCAACGCCCGCGCGGCACCGCTTCCTCGTCCGCAATCGCCTGGTCGCGGCCCTGAGCGCCGGCACCCTCGTCGTCGAGGCGGCCGCCCGCTCCGGGGCGATGCGCACGGCGCTCGTGGCCGAGGCGCTGGGACGGGCCGTCATGGTGGTGCCGGGGCCGGTCACCTCGGCGCTGTCCCTCGGGTGCCACGAGCTCGCCCGGCGCCCGGCGGTGTCGGTCGCCGGCCGGGCCGCGCACGTCCTCGAGGAGGTGGGGCCCGTGGGGGAGGCCCTGGCTCCGCCGCCGGCGACGCCGCACCGCCCGACCGACGGTCTCGACGCCGGTGCCCTGCGCGTGCGCGAGGCCCTGCCGCTGCGCGCGGCCCGCACCCCGGAACGCCTCGCCCAGGACAGCGGCGTGGATCCCGCGGAGGTCGTCGGTCATCTGTGGGTGCTCGCGGCGCGGGGGCTCGTCGTCGAGGAGAACGGGCGATGGCGTCGGCGACCCGGCTGACGACCCGGCTGACGACCCTGCTGAGGGCCCCGCGGCCTGGGGGTCCTGTGGGGGACACCCCGACCCTCCACCGGGTGGCGCACCGGCCCCGACCAACGGTCGGGCCCCGCGCTCCTCCGGGTCGCCGCACGCGGGCCGGTCCGGACGGCGCGCCCAGCGGTACGTCCGGCCCAAGGTCAGCGCGCGGATCTCCCGGGTCTCATCACCCGCTCGAATGATCTCCGGGGCGCCGACTGCTCGGCGGAGGCGGTCGACGACCGAGGAGTCGACCCGGGTGAACAGGCACAGAGCGACGAACGGTTGCAGAGCGCGACGAATGGAACCGCTCCTCGATGGTGGCCCTCGGTCACCGCACGACACGCGTCGGTGCTTGACCGTGGCCTGTCGTATCGAGAGTCTTCACCGCGATGACCGGCACGTTCTCTTCCGACGACTCCACCGGAGGCCCCTCTGGGCCGCGCCGGTCACCCGGTCGAGGGCGCTCTCGTGGGTTGCCCTTCGACCCGGTCACGTCGTCACGCTCCGCGTTCACCGAGACGGACGCCGACGGCGCGTCGGGCCCCGCGCGTCGGACCCCGATGGACGCCGCCGGTGACGATCGGTCGGTGGTTCCCGAGCCTCGTGTCGGTGGATCGGCGGTCGAGGCTCCGGCCGTGCCCGCCGCTGCACACCTCGAGGCGTACGAGGCGCACCTGCGCTACGAGCGAGCGCTCTCCCCGCACACCGTCCGGGCCTACCTGGGCGACGTCACCACGCTGCTCGACCACCTCCGCGTGCAGGTCCACGGGCCCGACGCCGCGGGGGGCACCCCGCTCGACCTCACCGGTCTCGACCTCCCCGGGCTGCGCTCCTGGCTCGCCGCGGGCCGGACGCGCGGCGCGAGCCGCACCACGCTGGCGCGGCGCGCGGCGGCGGCCCGCACGTTCACGGCGTGGGCGGTGCGCACCGGGCGGGCGCCCACCGACGCCGGCGCCCGCCTCGCCTCGCCGCGCGCGCACCGACGGCTGCCCGAGGTGCTGCGCGCCGACCAGGCGGCCGACGCCCTGCGCGCCGCGGCGTCCGGGGCGGCGGAGGGCGACCCGGTGGCGCTGCGCGACCACCTGCTGCTCGAGCTGCTCTACGCCACCGGCGTGCGCGTCTCCGAGCTCTGCGGCCTCGACGTCGACGACGTCGACGACGGCCGTCGCACACTGCGCGTCCTGGGCAAGGGGGGCAAGGAGCGGACCGTCGTCTACGGCGTGCCCGCGGCCGCGGCCCTCGACGCCTGGCGGCGTGACGGCCGGCCCGCGCTCGCGGTCCCGACCTCCCCGCCGGCGCTGCTGCTCGGCGCCCGCGGGGGACGACTCGACCCGCGCATCGCGCGCACGGTCGTGCACGACGCGGCGGGGGCGGTGCCGGGGGCACCCGACATCGCGCCGCACGGTCTCCGGCACTCGGCGGCCACGCACTTGCTCGAGGGGGGAGCGGATCTGAGGAGCGTTCAGGAACTGCTGGGTCATGCGTCGCCCGCGACGACCCAGCTCTACACCCACGTGTCCGCCGAGCGACTGAGGGCCATCCATGACACCGCCCACCCCCGCGCCTGAGCCGCGGCGCGACGGCGCGTCGGTGGCGACCACGGAGGCCCCGCCCACCGGCCCGCTGCCGGCCCTGCCGGGCATCGACTCCGACGCCGCCGTCCGTGCCGCCGGCGTGGCGGCCCGCACCCCGCGCCGGGCACCCCGACGCGAGCCCCGGGGCCCGGTGACCGACGGCGCCACCGCGCTCGCGCCGGTGCCCGCACCCGCCGACGGGTCGCGCGACGCCCCGCAGGCCGCCGCGCACGCCCTCCCCGCCACGCTCGGACGCGTCGCGGCCGGCGCGCCCGACGAGGAGGCGCTGGTCGAGGCCGGCATCGCCGAGCTCTGGGCGGCGTTCGAGGCCGACCCGCGCAAGTCGACCAAGGACCGGCTGGTGCTGCACTACGCGCCGCTGGTCAAGTACGTCGCGGGGCGGGTGGGCACCGGCCTGCCGTCCCACGTCGACGTCGCCGACCTCATCCAGTGCGGGATCTTCGGGCTGGTCGACGCCATCGAGCGCTTCGAGCCCGACCGCGGGCGCAAGTTCGAGGTCTACGCGATGCAGCGCATCCGCGGCGCGATCCTCGACGAGCTCCGCTCCCAGGACTGGGTGCCGCGTTCGGTGCGCTCGCGGGCCCGGGAGATCGAGCGGGCGATCGAGCGCCTCGAGGGCCGCGAGCAGCGGTCCTGCAGCGACTCCGAGCTCGCCCAGGAGCTCGACACCTCGACCGAGGACCTGCGCTCGACGTTCGGGCAGATCGCGATGACCAGCGTGGCCGCGCTCGACGAGCTCGTCGCCGCCGGGCGGGCCGGCGGGGGCGACGGCGGGTCCGCGCCGTCGCTGGCCGACTCGCTGCCCGACACCGACGCCGAGGACCCCCTCGCCGCGATGGAGGACCGCGAGACGCGGCGCCTGCTCGCCGAGGCGGTCGGGCAGCTCGCCGAGCGCGACCGCACGGTGGTGGGCCTCTACTACTTCGAGAACCTCACGCTCGCCGAGATCGGGCGGGTCCTCGGCGTCACCGAGTCCCGCGTGTGCCAGCTGCACACGCGCGCCGTCATGCGACTGCGCGGGCGTCTCGCGGAGCTGCAGCACGCCTGAGCGCCTCACGGGTCGGTCGGCAGCAGCCGCACGCGCCCGAGGCCGAGGAGCAGCAGGGGGTCGAGGTACTCGAGGGCGCCCACCGCGCCGGTGGTCGACGGGCGGCGCAGGCCCCAGTGCAGGCACGCCGCGACGGGGCAGCCGCGGTGCCCGGGGTCGAGGACGCCGAGCGAGTCGCCGCGTCGCACCGGCGTGCCCGGCGCGACGGTGACGGTGAGCGGCTCGTAGGTCGTGCGCAGGCCGTCGCCGTGCTGCACGGACACGACGCCGCGCCCGGCCAGGCGGGCGGCGTGGACGACGACACCGTCGCCGGCGGCGAGCACCGGGAGCCCGGGACGCCCGGCGAGGTCGGCGCCCCGGTGCCCGCGTCCGTAGTAGTGCGGCGGCGGGTCGAACAGGCGCGTCGCGGCGCCCGGTACGCCGGCGCGGGCGGGCGCGCCGTCGCCGTCCACCCCCGCCAGCGGCCAGCCGTAGGCCCCGACCGGCACGACCGGCGGGGGAGCGGGTGCGCCGGCCGCGGGGGAGCCGGTGGCCAGGAGCGCAGCCGCCAGCACGGACAGGGCCAGCACGCGGAGCACGAGGGACGTCGTCACACGGTGTTCGACGCAGCGGACCCCGTCCCGGCTCCCGCGGCGCGCGAGGAAGCGGATTTCCGCGCACCCAGTGCCAGCGTGGACGCAGGGCTTGCACGGGACGTGCACCCACTGCAGGAGGGCGCGGGTGGGCCGGGAGTAGACTCGTGACCAGCGGTCCCTCTTCTCCTCGTCCGCGGGGAGCAGATCGGGCCGACTTCGCGTGTCCTCTCAAGCGCCCGCACGCCCAGGCGCTGCCAGAGCCGCATCCGGGCGGTCCCGCCGCAGGCGGGTTCCGGATCGGTCATGAGGACACCAGGGCGGCGGCCCGACCCGGGACCGCCGCAGCAACCGCCGGGCCCGAGTACGTGTCGGGCCACCGAGAGAGGTAGTTCCACCGCATGGCCGTCGTCACGATGCGCCAGCTGCTGGACTCCGGTGTCCACTTCGGACACCAGACCCGCCGCTGGAACCCCAAGATGCGCCGCTTCATCTTCACGGAGCGCAACGGCATCTACATCATCGACCTGCAGCAGACGCTGTCCTACGTCGATCGCGCCTACGAGTTCGTGAAGCAGACCGTCGCCCACGGCGGCACGGTGCTCTTCGTCGGCACGAAGAAGCAGGCCCAGGAGGCCATCGACGAGCAGGCGCGGCGCGTCGGCATGCCGTTCGTCAACCAGCGCTGGCTGGGCGGCATGCTCACCAACTTCCAGACCGTGCACAAGCGTCTCCAGCGGCTCAAGGAGCTGGAGGCCATGGAGCAGAGCGGGGGCTTCGAGGGTCGCACCAAGAAGGAGATCCTCATGCTCACCCGCGAGCACGACAAGCTCGAGAAGACCCTGGGCGGTATCCGCGACATGGGCCGCGTGCCCAGCGCGGTGTGGGTGGTCGACACCAAGAAGGAGCACATCGCGGTCGGTGAGGCCCGGAAGCTCAACATCCCGGTCGTCGCCATCCTCGACACCAACTGCGACCCCGACGAGGTCGACTACCCGATCCCGGGCAACGACGACGCGATCCGCTCGGCGGCCCTGTTGACCCGCGTGGTCGCGCAGGCCTGCGCCGACGGCCTCCAGGCCCGCGGCCAGCGCAACGGTGGCGGCGACGGCGAGCGCGGCGAGGACGAGCCGCTGGCCGAGTGGGAGCAGGAGCTCATGGCGTCCGGCGGAGACGGCGCGAGCGCGCCGACCGGCCTGGAGCAGGGCAGCACCAGCTCCGCGGTCGACGCGCCCGGCGACTCGCCGGTCGCCACGCCCGAGGCCGAGGCCACCGCCGAGGCCGCCGGGGACGACACCACGCCGGTGAGCCGCCCCGAGCGGACGGCCGGCACGGTCGACGCCAACTCGGAGAGCGACGACAACGCGATCGCCGCGGCGCCGGAGGCCGGTCAGGTCAACGGCACGCCGCAGGGCTGACACGCCCCGCAGGCGACACGACAAACGACGACGAGGACGGACGAGAGCCGCACCATGGCGAACTACACCGCTGCGGACGTGAAGAAGCTCCGGGACCTCACCGGGTCCGGGATGATGGACTGCAAGAAGGCACTCGAGCAGTCCGAGGGCGACCTCGATGCGGCCGTCGAGGCGCTGCGCATCAAGGGCGCGAAGGACGTGGGCAAGCGGGCCGGCCGCACCACCGCCAACGGCATCGTGGCGGCCCGTGACGGCGCGATGATCGAGCTCAACTCCGAGACCGACTTCGTGGCCAAGAACGCCGACTTCGTACAGCTCGCCGAGGACATCCTCGGTGCCGCGCTCGAGAACGGCACCAAGGACCTGGAGTCCCTCAAGGCCGCCACCCTCGGGCAGGGCACGGTCGACGAGAAGGTCCAGGAGCTCTCGGCGCGCATCGGCGAGAAGCTCGAGCTGCGTCGTGTGGCCGTGCTCGACGGCCCCACCGCGACGTACCTGCACCGGCGGTCCTCGGACCTGCCCCCGGCCATCGGCGTGGTCGTCGCCTACACGGGCGACGGCGACGAGGCGTCGGAGGCGGCCCGCGGCGCGGCCATGCAGGTCGCGGCGGCGCGCCCGCTCTACACCACGCGTGACGAGGTCCCGAGCGACGTGGTGGAGAACGAGCGCCGCATCGCCGAGGCCACCGCCCGCGAGGAGGGCAAGCCCGAGAAGATCCTCGAGAAGATCGTCGAGGGTCGCCTCAACGGCTACTACAAGGACACCGTGCTCCTCGAGCAGGACTCGGTGTCGGTGGACAAGAAGTCGGTCGGCAAGGTGCTGGAGGAGGCGGGCGTCGACGTCCGCACCTTCGCGCGCTTCGAGGTCGGCCAGCCCTGACGAACCGCTCACGGCGCCGGTGCCCGGGTGACCGGGCGCCGGCGCCGTGACGGCGGCACCGCCGGAACCCGTGGTGGAGGAGAGCGTGGCGAGTCCCCAGACCGTGTCCGACGCCGAGCCGGAGGCCCGCCCCGGTCATCGCCGGGTCCTGCTCAAGCTCGGCGGTGAGATGTTCGGCGGCGGCGCCGTCGGCGTCGACCCCGTGGTCGTGCGGACCGTCGCCCGCCAGATCGCCGACGTCGTGGCCTCCGGCGTCGAGATCGCCGTCGTCATCGGCGGCGGCAACTTCTTCCGCGGCGAGGAGCTGCACCGCTACGGGATGCAGCGCCAGCGTGCCGACTACATGGGAATGCTCGGCACGGTCATGAACTGCCTGGCCCTGCAGGACTTCCTCGAGCGCGAGCACCACATCGACACCCGGGTGCAGACGGCCATCACGATGGGCCAGGTCGCCGAGTCCTACATCCCCCGGCGCGCGATGCGCCACCTCGAGAAGGGCCGCGTCGTCATCTTCGGCGCCGGCGTGGGCATGCCCTACTTCTCGACCGACACCACCGCGGCGCAGCGTGCCCTCGAGATCGAGTGCGAGGTCGTGCTGCTGGCCAAGGGCGTGGACGGCGTGTTCACCGCCGACCCGAAGACCGACCCCACGGCGACGATGTTCCACGAGATCTCCCACCGCGAGGTGCTGGAGAAGGGCCTGAAGGTCGCCGACGCCACCGCCTTCAGCCTCTGCATGGACAACAACATGCCGATCATGGTGTTCAACCTGCTCGTCGAGGGGAACATCGCCCGTGCGGTGCGGGGTGAGAGGATCGGGACGCTGGTCCACACCCCCTCCGGTCCCTGAGGAGAGCCCACATGATCGACGAGACGCTCCTCGACGCCGAGGAGAAGATGGAGAAGGCGGTCAGCGTCGCCAAGGACGACCTGGGCGGTGTGCGCACCGGCCGGGCCAGCCCGGCGATGTTCAACCGCATCCAGGTCGAGTACTACGGCGCGTGGACGCCGCTCAACCAGCTCGCCTCGGTGCAGGTCCCCGAGGCCCGGATGGCCGTCATCAAGCCCTACGACGCCAGCCAGCTGCAGAGCATGGAGCGCGCGATCCGCGACTCCGACCTCGGCGTGAACCCCAGCAACGACGGCCAGATCATCCGCGTCGTGTTCCCGCAGCTCTCCGAGGAGCGGCGCAAGGACATGGTCAAGGTCGCGCGCAGCAAGGGTGAGGACGCCAAGGTCTCCATCCGCAGCGTGCGCCGCACGGCGATGACCGAGCTGCAGCGCATCGTCAAGGACGGCGAGGCCGGCGAGGACGAGACCGGGCGGGCGGAGAAGGAGCTCGAGACCGTGACGTCCCGCTACGTCGCGGCGGTGGACGACCTGGTGAAGAACAAGGAAGCCGAGCTCCTCGAGGTCTGACGTGCCCTCCTCCGCGTCGCGGCCCCGACGGCCCGCCCCCACCGAGTCCCCGGCCTCCCCGGCGGACGCGACCCCGGCCGCCGCCCCGCCGGACGACGCCCAGCCGGAGGAAGCCCAGCCGGAGGACGCCGGACCGGAGAACTCCCAGTCCCGGGACGCCCGGCCCCAGGACGCCCCGAAGCGCGGTTCGAAGGCCGGCCGGAACCTGCCGGTGGCCATCGGGGTCGGGCTCGCGATGGGTGCGGTCATCCTCGTCGCGCTGCTCACCGTGCGGCAGGCGTGGATCGCGATCGTCGCGGTCTCGGCCGTCATCGGCACCTGGGAGCTCTTCGGCGCCCTGCACCGCGGCGCAGGCATCCGCCTCTCGCGCGTCCCGGTGCTGATCGGGGGCCAGGCGATGATCTGGCTGGCCTGGCCGTTCGACACCGAGGGCATCCTCGGCGCCCTGCTCGTCACGGTGATCGGCTGCTTCCTGTGGCGCATGCGCCTCGGTGCGGGCGGGTTCGTCCGTGACGTCGGCGCCTCGATGCTCGTGCTCTGCTGGATCCCGCTCTGCATGGCGTTCGCGACGATGCTCGTCGTCCCCGCCGACGGCGCCGCGCGCGTGCTGGTCTTCCTCATCGTCGTCATCTGCTCCGACACGGGCGGCTACGCCCTGGGCGCGCTGATCGGCAAGCACCCGATGGCGCCGAAGGTGAGCCCGAAGAAGTCCTGGGAGGGCTTCGCGGGCTCGATCATCGCCGGGTCCACCGGCGCGTGCCTCTCGATCGCGCTGCTGCTCGACGCCCCGTGGTGGTTCGGCCTGATCGTCGGCCCCCTGCTCGTCGCGACGGCGGTCACGGGCGACCTGGTGGAGTCGCTCATCAAGCGCGACCTCGGCATCAAGGACATGGGCTCGGTGCTGCCGGGCCACGGCGGTCTCATGGAGCGCCTGGACTCCCTGGTCACCTCGGCGCCGGTCGCGTGGCTGCTGCTGCTCGTGCTCGTCCCCCTCCCGGGGACGTGACGCGCTACCGCTTGGGGGACGTCGTCGAGTCCCCCAACATCTGGCGCTGGCCCGAGGTCTACGAACGCGAGAACGCCGCGCAGGACGCCACGGGCGCGCTGTGGGACGCGGTGTGCGAGCTGGCTCCGCACGACGGCGCGGACGTCGTCGACGTCGGATGCGGCGACGGCTACCACCTGCTGCGCTTCGCCGAGCGCGCCCGCACCGTGGTCGGCGTGGAGCCGCACGCCCCGCTCGTGGCGCGGGCCCGCGAGCGCGTGACCGAGGACCCCGCGTGCCGGGTCGAGCAGGGGAGCGCCGCCGCCCTGCCGCTGGACGACGACTCCGCCGACGTCGTCCACGCGCGCACCGCCTACTTCTTCGGCCCCGGCTGCGAGCCGGGGCTCGCCGAGGCGTCCCGCGTCCTCCGGCCCGGTGGCGTGCTCGTGATCGTCGACCTCGACGCCACCCGCCACTCCTACGGCGCGTGGATGCGCGCGTCGGCGCCCCGCTACGACCCCGCGGCCGCCGAGCGCTTCTTCGCCGGTGAGGGCTTCGCCGTGCGCCGCGTCGACACGGAGTGGCGCTTCCCGGACCGCACGACGCTCGCCGACGTCCTGCGCATCGAGTTCACCCCGTCGGTCGCCGCCCGGGCCATCGACGGCACCCCCGGGCTCGCCCTCTCGGTGGGCTATCGCGTGCACACCCGTCGCGAGCCGGACGGGCTCCTGCGGCCCTGACGCGCGTCCGGATATATCAGCTCCTCCGACCTCTTGACGTGATCTCGGTCACGGACGCAGACTCGTTGCGTCAACGACAACCCGTTGCGTATCTCGCAACCTCGTCCGAGCGGTTCAGTGGAGGTGCCCCCCGGACGCACGATGAAGTGGAGTGCCGATGACGGACGTCCTGCCCAGCCGGGCCACGGTCGACATCGCGCCGGCACCAGCCTCGACGGTGGTCACCGATCCGGCGGTCCTGCTCTATCCCCGCCTGCGGAAGTCGCCCTACTTCTGGAAGTCACGGGCGCACGGCGTGGCGATGTACAGCGTCTACAACCACACCTACCACCCCCGGCACTACGGCGACCCGGTCGCCGAGTACTGGGCGCTGCTCGAGGACGTCACCCTCTGGGACGTCGGCGTCGAGCGCCAGATCGAGATCACCGGGCCGGACGCCTTCGCGTTCACCAACATGCTCGTGCCCCGCGACCTGACGAAGTGCGCGGTCGGGCAGTGCAAGTACGTGTTCATCACCGCCCCCGACGGCGGGATCATCAACGACCCGGTGCTGCTGCGTGTCGAGGAGAACCGCTTCTGGCTCTCGCTCGCCGACTCCGACGTCGGGCTCTGGGCGACGGGGCTGGCCCACGCGGGCGGCTGGGACGTGTCGGTCCGGGAGATCGACGTCGCTCCCGTGCAGGTCCAGGGCCCGAAGGCCAAGGCCCTGGTCACCGACCTCTTCGGCGCCGACGTCGCCGAGATGCCGTACTACCACCTGCGCCACGCCGTGCTGGACGACATGGAGGTCGTCATCAGTCGCACCGGCTACAGCGCGGAGATCGGGTACGAGATCTACCTGCACCACGCCACCCGCGACGCGGGGAAGCTCTGGGACAGGGTGTGGGAGGCGGGCCGGCCGCACGGCCTGCGCCCGATCGGGCCGTGCCACATCCGGCGCATCGAGGGCGGCATGCTCGCCTACGGCTGCGACATCACCCTCGACACCAACCCGCTCGAGGTCGGCTACGACTACACGTGGATGGTCGACCTCGACCAGGAGGCCGACTTCGTCGGCAAGGACGCCCTGATCCGGGCCAAGCAGCGGGGCCTGGACCGCTCGCTGGTCGGTGTGGAGATCGGCGGGGCGCAGCTGGGCACGTTCAACGACGGCTCGATGATCGAGCCGTTCACCGTGCGGGACGGGACGGGGGCCGTGGTCGGCTCGGTGACCAGCGCCTGCTGGTCGCCGCGGCTCGAGCGCAACATCGGGCTGGCCATGGTCGCCACGCCGTGCACGCCGCTGGGGACGACGCTGGTGGTGGACGCCGGCGCGGGGGACAACCGACACAGCACGCCGATAGGGGAGCCGACCTCCAGGTTGGGGCGTGACGTCCGCGAGGCCGTCGTGGTCGAGAAGCCCTTCGTCGACCCGCGCAAGCAGACCCCCAAGGGCTGAGCGGGGGTCGCCGTGGAGCCGGGAACCCTCGCCGCGCTGCTCGACCGCCCTCGCTACGAGGTGGCGCCGGTGGCGGGCGTGCTCGGGGCGGCCGCCGACCTCCCCACGGGCGCGACCGTGGCCGTCATCGCCTCGCCGAGCCGGGGCCCCGACGCGACGGTGGCGGTCGCCGAGGGGCTCGCCGGCCTGGGGTTCGCCCCGGTGCCGCACCTCGCGGCGCGCAGCCTGCGCGACCGCGGCGAGCTCGCTGGCTACCTCGACCGGCTCGCCGGGGTCGGCGTCCGCGACGTGTTCGTCGTGGGCGGCGACGCCCGGGAGCCGGCCGGGGAGTTCCCCGACGGGCTCGCGGTGCTCCGGGCGATGGAGGACCTGGGACGGCGGCCGCCCCGCGTGGGCGTGCCGTCGTACCCGGACGGCCACCACCGGATCGCCACCGACGTCCTCTGGACCGACCTGGCGGCCAAGGCGCAGCACGCCGACTACACCGTCACGCAGCTGTGTTTCGACGCCGATCTCGTCGGGGCGTTCGTCGACGAGGCCCGCGGGCGGGGGATCCGCCTGCCCGTGATCGCGGGCGTCCCGGGCGTCGTCGACGCCGCCCGCCTGGTGCGCGTCAGCGTCCGCATCGGCGTCGCCGACGCCGTGCGTTTCGCCCGCTCGCACCGCGGGACCGCGGGCTCCCTGCTGCGGTCGCGCTCGCACCGTCCCGACGAGCTCGTCGAGGCCCTCGCCGCCGGCGGGAGCGACCTCGCGGGGCTGCACGTCTTCACGTTCAACCAGATCGAGCCGACCGTGCGCTGGCTGACCGAGGCCCGCCGCGCGGCCGCCTGAGGCTGGACACCACGCTGGGAAGGACCCGCCGTGACACCGTTCCCTGACCGTGCCCAGGTCGTCGTGATCGGGGCCGGCATCGTCGGCAACTCCGTGGTGCACCACCTCGCGCGGCTGGGGTGGCGCGACATCCTGCTGGTGGACAAGGGGCCGCTGCCCGACCCGGGTGGCTCCACCGGCCACGCGTCGAACTTCGTGTTCCCCGTCGACCACTCGCGCGAGATCACGCAGCTCACCGCGGACTCGTCGCGGCAGTACGCCGAGCTCGGGACGCTGACGACGTGCGGCGGCATCGAGGTCGCCCGCACCCCGGAGCGCGTCCAGGAGCTGCACCGGCGCATGTCGTCGGCGCACGCGTGGGGCATCGACGCGGAGCTGATCACGGCGGCCGAGGTGGCGGAGAAGGTCCCGTTCCTCGACCCCACGGTCGTGCTCCGGGGGTTCTGGACGCCGTCGGTGGCGGTCGTGGACCCGCTGCGGGCCGGCGAGCTGATGCGCGAGCGGGCCACGGCCGCGGGCGCGCTCACCGTGTCGGCGATGACCGAGGTGCTGGCCGTCGACACCGAGGACGGGCGCGTGACCCGGGTCCGCACCGACCGCGGCGACGTCGACACCGAGTACGTCGTCGTCGCGTGCGGGGTGTGGAGCCCGCGCATCGCGGCGCTGGCGGGGGCGGCGATCCCGCTCACGCCCGCGGTCCACCAGATGATCGACGTCGGCCCGATCGCCGAGCTCGCGGCCACCGGGCGGGAGATCGCGTTCCCGATCGTGCGCGACATGGACCCGTTGATGTACGAGCGCCAGAGCGGCGCCGACCTGGAGATCGGGTCGTACGCCCACCGCCCGATCCTCTGCGAGCCCGGGGACATCCCGTCGCTGGCCGCCGCGGCGCTCTCGCCGACACAGCTGCCGTTCACCCCCGACGACTTCGACCCGCAGATGGAAGCGGCGCTCGAGCTGTTCCACCCCGTCCTCGACCGCCCCGACGCCGGCATCCGGCACGCCATCAACGGGCTGCTCTCCCTCACGCCCGACGGGCACCCGCTGCTGGGGGAGACCCCGGAGGTGCGCGGCCTCTGGTCCGCCGCCGCGGTGTGGATCAAGGAGGGCCCCGGTGTCGGACGGCTGATCGCCGAGTGGATGACCGAGGGCGCCCCGGAGATCGACGCGGCCGCCTCCGACATCGCCCGCTTCGCCCCGCACGAGCGCACCCGCCACCACGTGCGCGCCCGCGCGTCCGAGGGCTTCAACAAGACCTACGGGATCACGCACCCGCGCGAGCAGTGGAGCTCCGACCGCGGGGTGCGCCGCTCGCCCTTCCACGAGCGCGAGGTGGCCCTGGGCGCGGAGTTCTTCGAGGTGGCGGGCTGGGAGCGCCCGCAGTGGTACGCGTCGAACGCGCCGCTGGTGGCGGAGCTCGGCGTGTCCGACCGCCCGCACGAGTGGGACGCGCGCTGGTGGTCGCCGATCACCAACGCCGAGCACCTGGCGATGCGCCGGGGCGCCGCGATGATCGACCTCAGCGCGTTCTCCCAGTTCGACGTCCGCGGCCCCGGGGCGCTCGCGTACGTCCAGCACCTCACGGTCGCGCAGATGGACCGGCCCGTCGGCCGGGTGATCTACACGCCGGTCCTCGGCCCGGACGGCGGGTTCCGCAGCGACCTGACCGTCGTGCGGCTCGGCGACCGGCACTTCCGGGTGGTGACCGGTGGCTCCGACGGCGCTCGGGACCTGGCGTGGTTCCGACGCCACCTGCCGGACGACGGGTCGGTGGCGCTGACCGACGTGACCTCGGCGGTGTGCACCCTCGGGCTCTGGGGCCCGCGGGCCCGGGACGTCCTCGCCGCGGTCACCGACGACGACGTGTCCGACGCCGCCTTCCCGTTCGCCACCGGCCGCACCATCACGATCGGCTCGATCCCGGTCCTCGCGCTGCGCCTGTCCTACGTCGGCGAGCTCGGGTGGGAGCTGCACGCGCCCACCGAGTGCGGCCTGCGCCTGTGGGACGCGGTCGCCGAGGCGGGCGCGCCGCACGGCCTCGTGCCCGCCGGCATCGGGGTCTACGGCACCACCGCGCGCATGGAGAAGGGCTACCGGCTCGTCGGCCACGAGCTCGACGCCGAGCACGGCCCGGTGGAGGCGGGGCTCGCCCTGCCCGGGCTGAAGTCCCAGGACTTCGTCGGTAAGTCCGCGTACACCAAGGCCCGCGAGGGCGAGCCCGAGGCGACCCTGTGCACGCTGACCCTCGACGACACGCAACGCTTCCCGCAGGGCGGCGAGCCGGTCCTCACGCCCGACGGCGCGCGGATCACCGACCGCCGGGGCCGGCCGTCGTTCGTCACCAGCGCGGGCGCCGGGCCGTCGCTCGGGACGTACCTGCTGATGGCGTACCTGCCGCCCTGGCACGCCGTCGAGGGCACCGGGCTGCTCGTCGAGTACCTGGGGGAGCGGTACCCGGTCACGGTCGCGCGGGCCGGCCGGACGCCGCTGTTCGATCCCGACGACACGCGGATGAGGTGACGACGGGATGGACGTCGTGGTCTGCGTCAAGCGCGTCCCGGCGGTGGGCGCGGAGATCCTGCTGACCGCCGACGCGACGGCGATCGACACCCGCCACCTCGGCTTCACCATCGGGCCGCACGAGGAGTGCGCGGTCGAGGAGGCGGTGCGCATCGCCGAGCGCACCGGCGGCTCCGCGGGGGTGCTCACCGTCGGGCCGCCCGAGACCGAGGAGCAGCTGCGCTACGCGCTGTCGATGGGCGCCGACCACGCCGTCCGGGTCGACACCCCCGAGACGGACCCGGACCCCGAGGCCACCGCCGCGGCGGTGACGGGCGCGCTGGGCGAGCTGCCGCCCTACGACCTCGTCCTGTTCGGCGAGGCCTCGGCCGACGCCGGGCACGCGCAGGTCGGGTTCCGGGTCGCCTGCGCGCTGCGGCGGCCCGTCGTCGGCGGGGTGAAGGGGATCGACCTGGACGGCGCAGGCGGCGGGACCGTGACGCTGCGCCGCGCGACGCCCGACGGGGTGGAGCTGCACGAGGCGCCGCTGCCCGCGGTCGCCGCCGTGCTCGAGGGGCTCAACCTGCCCCGCTACCCGACGATCAAGGGCCGGTTGCGGGCGAAGAAGGCGCCGATCCGCGTCCTGGACGGCCCCGGGGCGACCGGTGGCCTGCGGACACTGCGGCTGCGCCACCGGCCCGAGGCGCGGGCGCAGACCGTCGTGCTGGGTCGTGGGGCCGCGGCGGCGCCGGCGGTCGTGGACGTGCTCGCCGAGCTGGGGATGGTGCGCTGATGGTGCTGGTCGTGGTCGAGAGGGACGGCGAGGGGACGCTGACCGAGGGGTCCGCCGAGGTCCTCGCCGCCGCGCGGGACCTCGCCGAGTCCCTCGGCGTCCCGGTGGAGGCCGTCGCGGTGGGGGAGCCGGGGGACCTCCCCGACGACCTCGTCAAACGGGGCGTCGGGCGTCTCCACCTGCTGACCCACGAGCTGCTCGACGACGGGTCGCCGTCCTGTCTGGGCGAGGCGCTCGCCGGGCTCGTGGCCGACCTGCGCCCCGCGGCCGTGCTCGCCCCGAGCACCGACCGCAGCACCGAGGCGATGGCGTGGGCGGCCGCGGAGCTGGGGATGCCGCTGGCGACGGCGTGCACGGAGATCCGCCCAGGGCCGGACGGGGACGACGGCGCCTGGGAGGTCACCCGGGAACGGGCGGGCGGGATCCTGCTCGAGGACGCGGCCCTGACCGCGCCGATCCGGCTGTGCACGCTGCACCCCGGGAGCCCGTCGCCGAGCGAGACGGCCGCGGCCGACGAGATGACGGTGCACGTCGTCGTCCCGGAGCTGCGGGCCTCGGTGCCGCGGGCCCGGCTGGTCGAGCGCCGGGAGCGCGCCACCGGGATGACGCTGACCACCGCGCCGGTGGTGGTCGCCGGCGGGCGCGGGGTCGGCAGCTCCGAGGGCTACGCGGTGCTCGAGGAGCTGGCCGGTCTCGTCGGCGGAGCGGTCGGGTGCTCGCGGGTCGCCACCAACAACGGCTGGCGCCCGCACGCCGACCAGGTCGGGCTCACCGGCACCCGGATCAGCCCGGACCTCTACGTCGCGTGCGGGATCAGCGGCGCCACCCAGCACTGGGTCGGCTGCATGAACGCGCGCTCGATCCTCGCCGTGAACACCGATCCCGAGGCGCCCATGGTCACCCGCGCGACGTGGGCGGTGATCGGCGACGTGCACGAGGTGCTGCCGGCCGTGGTCGACGAGATCCGGCGTCGATCCGGGCGCTGACCACGGTGGGGCCGCTCGCGGGGCGGGGGCGTCGGCGGGGTTACCGTGGAGGTCGTGTCCGCGTATCCCCCTCCTCGTCCGCCCGGGCGTGGCTTCCAGGGCTCTCCGCCGCCGCGACGCGGCGGCCGTGCCGTCCGCGTCGACCCCGTGCTCGTCGAGATCGCGGCCGGGCTCGTCTGGCTGGCGGTGGGCACCCTGGGTCTCGGCGCCGACGGGGTCGGCACGCTGATCCTCGCGATCGGCATCGCCGTCGCCATCGGCATCGGGGTGGAGAACCGCCGCCGGGGGCCGCGCCCGTTCGACACCTCGCGCTCCACCGAGGTCCTGCGCCTCGCCGCGGGCGTGGTCGTCATCGTGATCGTCGCGTCCATCGTGCTGGGCCTGCTCAGCGCCTCGGACCTCCTGCCGGGCCTGGCGCTGCTGCTCACCGGCGCCGCGTTCGTGCTGCTCAGCCGCTCCACCGGGCAGCGGCCGACGCGCTGGCTGGGCTTCCTGCTCGTCGGCGCGGGCCTGCTCTCGGCGCTGGTCTCGACGATGGCGGCCGGCGGCTTCGTCTCGCAGGGCCTGCTCGGGCTGCTCGCGGGCGTCGTCATCCTGCTCTCCGCGGCCGACCGCGTGGGCCTCGTGGAGATGTTGAGGGACCGATGACCGAGCCCGCCGCGACCCCGGATCAGGAGAGCGCACCCGGGCCGGTGCTCACGCTCTCGCCGCGCGGCTCGCGCCGCACCCGGCCCGCACAGCACCTCGCGGACCTCGACACCGAGGGCCGCCGCGCCGCGGTCGCCGAGCTGGGGATGCCGGCCTTCCGGGCCGACCAGCTCTCGCGCCACTACTTCTCGCGCCTCGAGAGTGACCCGGCCACGATGACCGACCTGCCCGCCGCGGCGCGCGAGACGCTCGGGCCGGCGCTGCTGCCCTCGCTGCTCACGCCCACCTGGGAGCAGGACTGCGACGGCGGCACCACCCGCAAGACGCTGTGGCGCGCCAACGACGGGGCGCTCGTCGAGAGCGTGCTCATGGGTTACACGGACCGCGCCACCGTCTGCATCTCCAGCCAGGCCGGGTGCGGCATGGCGTGCCCGTTCTGCGCCACCGGCCAGAACGGCCTGGAGCGCAACCTGTCGACCGCCGAGATCGTCGAGCAGGTCCGCGCCGCGGCCGCCGTCGTGCGCGGGGGCGGGCTGGGCGCGAACCTCAGCCGGCTGTCGAACGTCGTCTTCATGGGCATGGGCGAGCCGCTGGCGAACTACCGCCGCGTCGTCGACGCCGTGCACCGCCTCTGCGACGCCCCGCCCGCCGGGCTCGGGCTCTCGCAGCGCTCGGTCACCGTCTCGACGGTGGGCCTGGTGCCGGCGATCCACCGCCTCGCCGAGGAGAACCTGCAGGTGACCCTCGCGGTGTCGCTGCACACCCCGGACGACGAGCTGCGCGACACCCTGGTGCCGGTCAACACCCGCTGGCCGGTGGCCGACGTGTTCGCCGCCGCCCGGCACTACGCCGACGTCACGGGGCGCCGCGTCTCCATCGAGTACGCGCTGATCCGCGACGTCAACGACCAGCCGTGGCGGGCCGACCTGCTGGCCAAGCTGGCGTCGAAGCACCTCGGCCGGCTGGTGCACGTCAACCTCATCCCGCTCAACCCGACGCCGGGCAGCAAGTGGGACGCGAGCCCCGCGCCGGTGCAGGCGGAGTTCCTGCGGCGCGTGCGCGAGGGCGGCGTGGCGTGCACGGTGCGCGACACCCGCGGCCGCGAGATCGCCGCCGCCTGCGGGCAGCTCGCGGCCACCGCCCGCCCGTGAGCCCTGCCGTGGGTCCGGCGTGACCTGGCAGGTCCACCGGCTCGTGCCCTCGGTCGTGGAGGGCGCCCCGGACGCGGACACCGCGACCTGGATCCGGGCCATGATGGCGGCGTTCCTGGGGCCCCGACCGGGGCCCGAGGAGATCGCGACGATGGCGGCGTCGTACGCCGGGCAGCGCCTGCGCGGGGTGTACGAGACCGCCGACACGTCCCCGGTGGCCACCCTGCGCTCCTGGGACACCGCGATGACCGTGCCGGGCGGCGAGGTGGCCGCCGACGCGATCTCCTCGATCGGCGTCCGCGCCACGCACCGCCGCCGTGGCCTGCTGCGGGCGCTGCTCGTCGACGACCTCGCCGAGGCGGTGCGCGCCGGCACCCCGGTCGCGGCGCTCACGTCCACGCAGGGCTCGCTCTACGAGCGTTTCGGGTTCGGGCTGGCGGCCTGGACGCGGTCGCTCACGCTGGACACCCGCGCGGCCCGGTTCCGGGACGCGGGGCCCACCGGTCGCCTCCGGACGCTCGACCCGGCGGGCTTCGCGTCGGTCGCCGGGCCGATCCAGGACCGTGCCCGGCGTCGGCACCCGGGGTCGATGGACCGGTCGGCCGCGTCGTGGCACGCGCTGATCACCGGCGGCGACCACGACAGCTCGCCCCGCTCCGCGATCGCCTGGGCCGACGCGACAGGCCGGCCCGCCGGCTACGTCGTCTACGGCGTCGCCGAGTCCTGGTGGGGCACCGGTTCGGCGACGCTCGCCGTCCACGACCTGCAGGCGACGACCCCGGAGTCCTACCGCGAGCTGTGGCGGCACCTGGGCTCGCTCGACCTCGTCGGGGAGGTGGGGTGGGCGAACGCCTCGGTCGACGAACCGCTCCCGTGGCTGCTCACGGACCACCGCGCGGTGAGCCCCGGCGGGCCGCGCGACATGCTCTGGCTGCGCGTCCTCGACGTCCCGGCCGCGCTGGGTGCCCGCCGCTACCCCGTCACCGACCGGATCGTGCTGCGCGTGCACGACCCCGACCGCCACGCGGCGGGCGACTGGGCGCTCGACACGACCGACCCGGTCACCCCGACCGTGGCCGCCACGAGCGACACGCCCGACGTCGAGATGGACGCCGCGGCGCTCGGGTCGCTCTACCTCGGGGGCGTCGACCCCCGGGTCCTCGCCCGGGCCGGGCGGCTCTCCGAGCACAGTCCCGGCGCCGCCGGCCGCCTCGCCCGGCTCTTCGCCGCGCCCGGCGTGCCCTGGAACGGCATCCGCTTCTAGGTGTACTGACCGGACACGTTGGTTGAGTGCGTGTGACGACACGGTCTGAATGATCTTGAGGGGAGGACCTCTCGGGAGTGCTGTGGAGCTGTCTGACGGCATCCGCTCACCACCGGGAGGTCCTCCGTGACCCACGCTAACGCTGCGCTGACTCCGCGAGCTCGATTGAAGCTGGCGCGTCTGATCGTCGAGGACGGCTGGCCGATCGCGAGGGCCGCCGAGCGGTTCCAGGTGTCCTGGCCGACCGCGAAGCGCTGGCGGGATCGCTACCTCGAGCTCGGTGCGCCCGGCATGGCCGACCGGTCTTCGCGCCCGCATCGGATGCCGCGGCTGACCCCGCAGCCGGTGGTGCGCAAGATCGTGCACCTGCGCTGGAAGCAGCGCCTCGGGCAGCTCGAGATCGCCGCCCGGCTCGGGCTGGCGGCCTCCACGGTGCACCTGGTGCTGCGCCGCTGCGGGATCAGCCGGCTCAACCAGGTCGACCGGGCCACCGGAGAACCGGTACGCCGCTACGAGCACCCCCACCCCGGCTCACTGATCCACGTCGATGTGAAGAAGCTCGGCAACATCCCCGACCAGGGTGGATGGCGCTTCCACGGTCGCCAGGCCGGCAACAAGAACCGGGCGGCGACCCCGGGCAAGCCCCGCAACCGTCACCACAACCCGATGATGGGCACCGGGTTCGTGCACACCGTGCTCGATGACCACTCCCGGGTGGCCTACGCCGAGATCCACGACGACGAGAAGGCCCTGACCGCCATCGGGGTGCTGGATCGGGCGGTGGCCTGGTTCGCCGCCCGCGGCGTGGTCGTCGAGCGGGTCCTGTCCGACAACGGCTCGGCCTACAAGTCGTACGCCTGGCGCGACGCCTGCCGCGAACTCGGGATCACTCCGAAGCGGACCCGGCCCTACCGGCCACAGACCAACGGGAAGATCGAACGCTTCCACCGCACCATGACCGCCGGCTGGGCCTTCCGACGCCTCTATCTCAGCGAAACCCAGCGACGGAAGGCCCTACCCGGCTGGCTACACGAGTACAACCACCACCGGCCCCACAGCGCCATCGACAGGCAAGCCCCGATCACCCGCTTGACCAACCTGTCCGGTCAGTACATCTAGGTGACCCGCTCCTGGGCGGCCCGCTCCTCGGCCGTCAGCAGCCGGCCGAAGCGCGGGACGACGTCGCCGACCCCCGCCCGGCCGGTGAGGTGCTCGAGCACCTCGATGGTGCCGCCGAGCGCAGCGCGGTGCAGCTGAGCAGGTCGGCCTCCGCGTCGGGGTGGGCGTGACGCGCGACGAAGTCGACCAGGTCCGGTGGCGGCACGCGGGCCATCTCGGTGTTCGTGTCGAGGCCGAGCGCTGCGTCGTGTGTGGCGCCGCTGCCCCTGCCCGAGGTCACCTTCACCGTCGACGTGTGCTGGCGGCGCCGGGACCGCCACGAGCCCGGGCTGCGGTGGCTGCGGGACCTCGTCCTCGGCACCTTCACCGAGGCTCCGGAGGCCAAATAGGATTCGCCCTCCAGGCCTTTCGAGGGCTTCGAGGGCTTCGAGGGGCACGGAGGGGGACTGAGGGGGAACGTGGCGAGCGAACGCTTCGGCCCGTACCGGATCGAGGGGATGATCGGGCGCGGGTCCATGGGCGAGGTCCACCGGGCCACCGACCTGCGCAAGGAGCGCACGGTCGCGCTCAAGCGTCTCTCCGTCGCCCACAGCGGCGACGAGGGGTTCGCCACGCGCTTCCGGCGCGAGGCCGAGATGACCGCCCGGCTGCACGAGCCCCACGTCATCCCGATCCACGACTACGGCGAGATCGACGGGCAGCTCTACCTGGACATGCGCCTCGTCGAGGGCATCGACCTCAGTGGCGCGATCGCCTCCTCCGGGCCGCTCGACCCGCAGCGGGCGGTCGCGGTCGTCGAGCAGGTCGCAGCGGCGCTCGATGCCGCCCACCGCGCCGCGCTGATCCACCGCGACGTCAAGCCCTCGAACATCCTGCTGGCGCAGACGGAGGGCTCGGGGCCCGAGTTCGCCTACCTCATCGACTTCGGGATCGCGGCGAGCCTGCGCGACTCCCGCCTCACCGCGCAGAGCACGCTGATCGGCACCGCCGCCTACATGGCGCCCGAACGGTTCATGCCCGGGGCGGGCGGCGACCACCGCGTCGACGTCTACGCCCTGGGCTGCGTGCTGCACGAGACGCTGGTGGGCAAGCAGCCCTTCCCGTCCGGGAGCATCCACCAGCTGATGCACGCCCACGTCCACGAGCCGGCGCCCCGGCCCGGCAGCCTGCGGGCCGGGCTGCCGCAGGCGCTCGACGAGGTCGTCGCCATCGCGATGGCCAAGGACCCCGACCAGCGCTACCAGCGCGCGGGCGAGCTCGCCGCCGCCGCGCGGGCGGCGGTCTCGGGTGCCGGCGCGGCGGCCCCGGGGTCGGCGAGCTCCCCCACGATCCCGGGGGCGGGCGGTTCCGGTGGGGTGGCCGGGCCGACGGCCGCGCCCGGCCGGTCGGACTCGACCGACGAGTTCGCGCGCCCGGCCCTCGCGGGCACGAAGCAGAGCACGAAGCCCGGCACGAAGCCCGGCACGAAGCCCGGAACGAAGCCTGGAACGACGCCCGGCACGGCCCCGGGGACTGCCTCGGGGACGCCTGCGCCGCCTCCGTCCTCGCCGCCGTCCCGGCGCCCCCGGCTGTGGCTGGTGGCCACGGTGCTGCTGGGGCTGCTCGTGCTCGGCGGCACGGGCTACCTGCTCGCCCGGGACTACCTGCCCGGCCAGGCCGCCCCTCCCGGCCCGGCCGCCGCCCGGCTGCCCGACGGCCTCGTCGGGACGTGGAACGGCACCCAGAACGAGCCCGCCTCGGGACGCGACTTCGGGGTCCGCGTCGACCTGACGTCGGGGGCGGTCGGCGAGCGCGTGGGGGAGATGTCGTTCTCGGTCTTCGACTGCCGGTTCGACCTGGTCCTCAACGGCGTGCAGGGCGCCACCGAGATGGCGGCCCGCCCGATCGCGGGCCCGTGCTCGGAGGGCGTCGTGCGCGCCACCGAGGCCGGGCCGGACCGCTTCACCTACGAGACCCTCGCCGGCGACCAGGTCGTCGCGACCGGGGACCTCACGCGGGGCTGAACGCCGGAGTCGGTCAGACCTCGGGCGGCTCGTCGGGCACGCCCTCGTCGCGCTCGGCCCACTCGAGCAGGGCGCGCAGGTCGAACACCGACTCGTCGATGCCGGCCGTCAGGTCGCCGACCTCGGCGTAGCGGCCGGGCATCGTCGCGATCGTGAAGTCGCCCGGCTCGGCGTCGGGGACCTCGTCCCAGCGCAGCGGCGCCGACACCCGCGCCTCCGGCGTCCCGCGCACCGAGTAGGCCGAGGCGATCGTGTGGTCGCGGGTGTTCTGGTTCCAGTCGAGGAAGACCGTCCCGGGCTCGCGGTCCTTGCGCCACCACGCGGTGGTGACCAGGTCCGGGGCGCGGCGCTCGACCTCGCGGGCGAACGCGAGCGCCGCCCGGCGCACCTCGGTGAACGAGTGCTCGGGGCGGATGCGCACGTAGATGTGCAGGCCCTTGCCGCCGGAGGTCTTGGGGAACCCGACGGCGCCGAGGTCGTCGAGCACCTCCCGGGCGACCGCGGCCACCCGACGCACGGTGGGGAACTCGACGTCGGGCATGGGGTCGAGGTCGATGCGCCACTCGTCGGGGGTCTCGACGTCGGCCGCGCGGCTGTTCCACGGGTGGAACTCCACGGTCGACATCTGCACGGCCCAGATCACGTCGGCGGGGCTGGTGACGCACAGCTCGTCGGCGGTGCGGTTGTAGCGAGGGAAGTGCACGCGCACGGTGCGCACCCAGTCCGGGGCGCCCTTGGGGAGGCGCTTCTGGTGCACCTTCTCGCCGTCGGTGCCGGTGGGGAAGCGGTGCATCATGCAGGGCCGTTCCCGCAGCGCCCGGACGATGCCGTCGGAGACGGAGAGGTAGTACCGGGCGAGATCGAGTTTGGTTTCTCCGCGCGCCGAGAAGTACACCCTCTCGGGGTTGGACAGGCGCACGGTCCGTCCGTCGACCTCGATCTCCGCGGCCTCGGTCACGGCGGCACGATACTCCCGGAGCGGACGGAGGCTCATGACCAAGCGCATCGTGGTGATCGGCGGGGACGCCACCGGCATGTCGGCGGCGTCGACGGCGCTGCGCCACGCCGAGGACGGCGCCCTCGAGGTCGTCGTGCTCGAGCGGGGTCACTACACGTCGTACTCGGCGTGCGGCATCCCGTACTGGATCTCCGGGCACGTGCCCGACGGCGACCAGCTCATCGCCCGCTCGCCCGAGCAGCACCGCGAGGCCGGGATCGACGTGCGGATGCGTACCGAGGCGACGGCGATCGACGTCGAGAAGCGGTCGGTGAGCGTGCGCGGCGTCGACGACGGCGACACCTACGAGCTCGGGTACGACGAGCTGGTCATCGCCACCGGCGCGGTGCCGACCGTGCCGCCCCTGGAGGGCTCCGACGCGCTGGGCATCTTCGGCGTGCAGACGCTCGAGCAGGGCGAGGAGATCGTCAAGGACCTGGTCGACGGGGACCGCCGGCGGGCCGTCGTCGTGGGCGCGGGCTACATCGGCGTCGAGATGGCCGAGGCGATGGTCGTGCGGGGCCTCGAGGTGACGGTCGTCGAGCACGCCCCGGAACCGTTCACCCAGGTCGACGCGGACATGGGCGCGCTGATCCGCGAAGCCATGGAGGGCATGGGGATGACTGTCCTCTCCGGGACCTCCGCCGACGGCTTCGACGTGGGCGAGGACGGGCGTGTCCGCGCGGTGCGCGCCGGCGACACGGTGCTGCCCGCCGACATCGTGATCATGGGTCTGGGCGTGAAGCCGAACGCGCAGCTGGCCGCCGACGCCGGGCTGACGATCGGTGCGACCGGCGGCATCGCCACCGACGTACGCATGCAGGCCGCGCCCGGCGTGTGGGCCGGTGGCGACTGCGTCGAGGTGCACCACAAGCTGTCCGGGAAGCCCGTGCACATCGCGCTCGGCACCCACGCCAACAAGCACGGCCGGATCATCGGCACCAACATCTCCGGCGGGTACGGCGCCTTCCCCGGCGTCATCGGCACGGCGATCAGCAAGGTGTGCGACCTCGAGATCGGGCGGACGGGTCTGACCGAGTCCGAGGCGACCGCGGCGGGCTTCGGCTACGTCACCGCCACCGTCGAGTCGACGACGACGGCCGGGTACTGGCCGGGCGCCGAGATGATGACGGTCAAGGTGCTCGCCGAGCAGCGCACCGGCCGGCTCCTGGGTGCCCAGATCGTGGGCCGCCAGGGCTCGGGGAAGCGCATCGACGTCTTCGCCACGGTGATCTGGAACGGCATGACCGTCGAGGAGATGACGTTCATGGACCTCTCCTACGCCCCGCCGTTCTCGCCGGTCTGGGACGCCGTCCTCGTCGCCGCCCGCAAGGCCGCCAAGGAGGTCCAGGCCGCCGTCCCCGCGTCACCCGCCTGATGGGCTTCGCCCACGTGAGTGATTTGGGTCGCTCCGGCGACCCGAATCACTCACGTGGGGCGGAGCCCCATCAGCCCACGTGGACCGCGGTAGTCGACGCCCGTGAGGCGCGTGACGCGCCACCACGGCTTCCCGTGGGGCGTCTCCCGCGGCTTCGCGTGGGGCCCGGAGTACTGGGCGCTGCGGTCGGCCAGGCCGTCGAGCAGTCACGCCGCAGGGCCGACGGCTCCCGGCGCTGCTCGGGCGGCGCCGGCGGAGCGGTCACCGACGCCAGGACGTCCGGGCACGGATGATCGAGCCGAGCGACAGCGCGAAGAAGCCGATCGCGAGGACGACCAGCCAGATGTCCTCCTGGGCGCCCACGTGGTTGCCCCAGAGCATGATCAGCATGATCGCCGCCACCAGGAAGCCCGCGAAGCGGGCCAGCTTCGGGTAGTGCGCGTGCCAGCCCCACTCCACCGAGGGCTCGTCGTCCGAGGACACACCGTTGACCACCACGGCCTCGTGGTCGTGGTGCGCGACTCCGCCGCCGCGCTCCTGCTTGGCAGGGCTGTTCGAGGCCACGGGGCACTCCTGTCGTCTCGCTCGTGCGGGCGCGCCCAACCTACCGTCCCGGGCCCGCGCCCGTGATGATGAGCCGCGATGAGCACACCGTCCGGGTCCACCTCCGAGCCTCGCCGGCTCGTCCTCCTGGGCTCCACCGGATCGATCGGCACCCAGGCCCTCGACATCGTGCGGGCCCACCCCGAGCGCTTCGTCGTCGCCGGGCTGGCCGCCGGCGGCGGCCGCCCCGACCTCCTCGCCCAGCAGGCCGCCGAGTTCGGGGTGCCGACGCTGGCCGTCGCCGACCCGGCGGCCGCGCCGGATCTGCGGGAGCGGACGGGTGCCGACGTCCTCGCCGGCCCGGAGGCGGCGGCCGACCTGGCGGGCTCGGGTGCCGACGTCGTCCTCAACGCCATGGACGGCTCGCGCGGCCTCGCTCCGACGCTCGCCGCGCTCGCCGTGGGCTCGACACTCGCGCTGGCGAACAAGGAGTCGCTGGTGGCCGGCGGGCCGCTGGTGACGCGCACGGCGATCCCCGGACAGCTCGTCCCGGTGGACTCCGAGCACTCCGCGCTCGCGCAGTGCCTGCGGGGAGGCCGCGCCGAGGAGGTCGGGCGGCTCGTGCTCACGGCCTCCGGCGGCCCGTTCCGCGGACGACCCCGCAGCGAGCTCGCCGGCGTCACCGTCGACCAGGCACTGGCCCACCCCACGTGGGCCATGGGGCCGGTGGTGACGCTGAACTCGTCGACCCTGGTCAACAAGGGGCTCGAGCTGATCGAGGCCCACCTGCTGTTCGGCGTGCCCTACGAGCGCATCGACGTCGTCGTCCACCCGCAGTCGATGATCCACTCGATGGTCACCTTCGTGGACGGCGCGACGATCGCCCAGGTCAGCCCGCCCGACATGCACATGCCGATCGCGCTCGCGCTCGCCTGGCCCGAGCGCCTCGCCGGCGCGAGCCGGCCCGAGACGTTCGCCGACCCGACGAGCTGGACCTTCGAGCCGGTCGACGCCCACGCGTTCCCCGCCCTCGACCTCGCCCGCGCCGCGGGCCGCGCCGGGGGATGCCTGCCCGCGGTCTACAACGCCGCGAACGAGGAGGCCGTCGCCGCCTTCCTCGCCGGTCGCTGCGCCTGGACCGGCATCGACGAGACGCTCGCCGCGGTCCTCGACGACGCGGGGGAGTGGGTGGCCGACCCGGGCACCGTCGACGACGTCCTCGCCGCGGAGGACTGGGCCCGCGCCCGGGCCCGGGAGCGCCTGGTGCCGGTGCCCTGAGCGGTGTCCCGAACGGCGTCCTGACCCGGGGCGCCCACGCAGGGCACATCCCCGGCCGTCTACCGTCCTGACCCGTGATGCTCGTCCTGGGGATCGTGCTCTTCGCGCTGGGTCTGCTGCTCTCCATCGCGTGGCACGAGCTCGGCCACTACACGGCGGCCCGGCGGTTCGGCATCCGCGTGCCAGAGTTCATGGTCGGGTTCGGGCCGACGGTGCTCTCGGTGAAGAAGGGCGAGACCCGCTTCGGCCTCAAGGCGGTCCCGCTCGGCGGCTACATCCGGATGATCGGGATGATCCCGCCCGCCCCCGGCGAGCGCATCGGCCGCAGCCGCCGGTCGGGGCCGTTCCAGGGCATGGTTGACGACGTCCGCGCCGACTCGGTCCGCGACTTCGAGCCCGGCGACGAGGACCGCCAGTTCTGGACCCGCAAGCCCTGGCAGCGGATCATCGTCATGCTCGCCGGGCCGTTCATGAACCTGGTCCTGGCGGTCGTCCTGTTCGCGATCGTGCTCATGGGCTTCGGTGTCGCGACCCCGCAGCCCGTGGTCAACGCCGTGAGCGAGTGCGTCGTCCCGGCCTCGTCGCAGACCGGTCCCGGCTGCCCGCCGGGCGCCCCGCCGACGCCCGCCGCGCAGGCGGGCTTCCTGCCCGGCGACCGCATCGTGAGCTTCGCAGGCCAGACCTACCCGGACTGGCCGAGCCTGCAGCGCGCCATCCGCGACGCGCGCGGCACCGTGCCCGTGGTCGTCGACCGGAACGGCTCCGAGCTCACGCTCTACCCGACGCTGATCGAGAACCAGGTGCCCGACCTGGACACCCCGCTCGGCGCCGACCCGCGCTACATCACCGCGTCGTTCCTCGGCCTCGAGCCGATCCAGCCCGTGATGCGCCAGAGCGTGGGGCAGGTCACCGAGCGCATGGGGGAGATGCTCGAGGGCTCCGTCTACGCGATCGCGCGCCTGCCCGAGAAGGTGCCGGCGCTGTTCGGGGCGGTGTTCCTCGGCGAGGAGCGCGAGGTCAACGGCCCGGTGAGCCTCGTCGGTGTCTCGGTCATGGGCGGCCAGGTGCTCGAGCAGGAGCGCCCGGTCGCGGTCGAGATCTCGATCTTCCTCAACCTGCTCGCCGCGGTGAACCTGTCGCTGTGCCTGCTCAACCTGCTGCCGATCCTGCCGCTCGACGGCGGGCACGTGCTGCCGGCGCTGTGGGAGGCGGTCAAGAAGCGGATCGCGCGGCTGCGGGGGCGCCCCGATCCCGGCCCGGTCGACCTCGCCCGCCTGATGCCCATCGGCGTCGGGTTCGCGGCGGTGATCATGGCCTACGGCCTGCTGGTGATCGTGGCCGACATCGTCAACCCGATCGACCTGGGGTTGTAGCTCACTCCCGACGTGTCGCGGCCCACCGGCGGGCGCCTCAGGGCTGTAGGACACTGGAGGGGTCAGGTCCTCCAGCACGGGAGAGAGATGACCATCGATCTCGGCCTGCCCGAAGCCCCTGCGGTGCTCGCGCCCCGGCGCAAGACCCGCCAGCTCGACGTGGGCGGCGTCGGTGTGGGCAGCGACCACCCGGTGTCGGTCCAGTCGATGACCACCACGCTGACCTCCGACATCAACGCCACCCTCCAGCAGATCGCCGAGCTCACCGCGGCCGGCTGCGACATCGTCCGCGTCGCCGTGCCCTCGGCCGACGACGCCGAGGCGCTGCCGGCGATCGCGAAGAAGTCGAACATCCCGGTGATCGCCGACATCCACTTCCAGCCGAAGTACGTGTTCGCCGCGATCGACGCCGGCTGCGCCGCCGTCCGCGTGAACCCGGGCAACATCAAGAAGTTCGACGACAAGGTCGGCGAGATCGCGCGCGCCGCCAAGGACGCCGGCACCCCGATCCGCATCGGCGTCAACGCCGGCTCGCTCGAGCCCGGGGTCATGGCGAAGTACGGCAAGGCGACGCCCGAGGCGCTCGTCGAGTCGGCGCTGTGGGAGGCGA
This sequence comes from Actinomycetospora sp. NBC_00405, assembly GCF_036044095.1. NCBI lineage: Bacteria > Bacillati > Actinomycetota > Actinomycetes > Pseudonocardiales > Pseudonocardiaceae > Actinomycetospora > Actinomycetospora sp. NBC_00405. Next base: position 2,130,007 of record NZ_CP107938.1, on the reverse strand, counting down.
GCCTCTTCGCCGAGCACGACTTCCACGACATCAAGATCTCGGTGAAGCACCACGACCCGGTGACGATGGTGCGCGCGTACGAGCTGCTCGCCGAGCAGTGCGACTACCCGCTGCACCTCGGCGTCACCGAGGCCGGGCCCACGTTCCAGGGGACGATCAAGTCCGCGACGGCGTTCGGCGCCCTGCTCAGCCGCGGCATCGGCGACACCATCCGCGTCTCGCTCTCGGCCCCGCCGATCGAGGAGGTCCGGGTCGGGCTCTCGATCCTCGAGTCGATGAACCTGCGCCCGCGCAAGCTCGAGATCGTCTCCTGCCCGTCCTGCGGGCGCGCCCAGGTCGACGTCTACAAGCTCGCCGACGAGGTGACCGCCGGGCTCGAGGGCATGGAGGTCCCGCTGCGCGTCGCCGTCATGGGCTGCGTCGTCAACGGCCCGGGCGAGGCCCGCGACGCCGACCTCGGTGTGGCGTCGGGCAACGGCAAGGGCCAGATCTTCGTCAAGGGCGAGGTCATCAAGACCGTGCCCGAGGCCCAGATCGTGGAGACCCTCATCGAGGAGGCCCTGCGCCTCGCCGAGGAGGCCGGCGAGGACGAGCTCGCGGGCGGCCAGGCCGGCAACACGCCGACCGTCACGGTGGGCTAGGTCCACTCTCGGCGCCGAGCGCGCCCCCGTGATCGGATGAGGGCGTGAGCACGTTCGACGACCTCGACGCCTTCGTCGCCACCCGCCGCTGTGCCGGGCTCGCGCTGTCCCCGGACGGCACGCGCCTGGTGACCACCGTCTCGGAGCTCTCCGCGGACGGGAAGAAGTACGGCACGTCGCTGTGGGAGCTCGACCCGGGCGGTGAGCGGGCGCCGCGGCGCCTGACGCGGTCGTCGACCGGCGAGTCGTCGGCGACGTTCACCCCGGACGGTGACCTGCTCTTCACCTCCCGGCGCGCCGACCCCACGGCGGAGAAGCCGACCGAGGACCGCACCGCCCTGTGGCTCCTGCCCGCCCGGGGTGGCGAGGCGCGGCCGGTGGCCGATCGTCCCGGTGGCGTCAGCGGCTTCGCCGTCGCACGGGACGCCGGCACGCTCGCGCTGGTCACCCCGAAGCCGGTGGAGGGGGAAGCGGCCGAGCAGCGCGAGGCGCGCGAGACCGCGGGCGTCGCGGCGCGGCTGCACACGCAGTTCCCGGTCCGCTTCTGGGACCACGACCTCGGCCCCGGCCGCGCGCACCTGCAGCGGTGCGCGCCCCCGGAATCGGCCGACCCCGACCCCGACGCCGGCTACGGCGAGCCCGAACACATCGCCCCCGGCGCCGACCACCGCTTCGGCGGGAGCGCGATCAGCCCGGACGGGCGGACCGTCGCGGTGGTCGCGGAGGTGCCCGACCCCGCCGACCCCGCGTCGTGGCGTCGCCGTCTGGAGCTGCACACCGAGGAGGGGCGGGTCGTCGTCGGCGACGAGCCGGGTGCCGACCACGAGGCGCCCACCATCACCCCGGACGGCCGGTGGCTGCTGTGGGTGCGCGAGCGGCACCCTCGCCCGGGGCGCGGGATGGCGCACACGCTGAAGGCGCGGTCTCTGGTCGACGGCAGCGAGCGGGACGTCCTGCCCGAGGAGGCCGTCCAGGTCCGCGGCGTCACCGGGGCCCCGGACGGCGACGTCGTGTACGTCGTCGTCGACGAGGCCGGCCACGGGCCGGTGCTGCGCGTGTCGATCACCGACGGCACCGTCACCCGCCTGACCCGCTCCGGGGCCTACACCGACGTCGTCGCCGCCCGGGACGGCTCGGCGCTCTACGCGCTGCGCTCGGGCGTGGACGCGCCCCCGACGCCGGTGCGCCTCGACCCCGAGGCCGCCGACCAGGAGGTGGGCGGGGGTGTCACGGCACTGCGGGGGGTGACCGAGCTCGACCCGCTGCCCGGGACGCTCACCGAGGTGCACGCGACCGCCGCGGACGGCACGGCGCTGCGCTCGTGGCTGGTGCTGCCCGGGGGCGCGTCGGCGGCGTCCCCGGCTCCGCTGATCCTCTGGATCCACGGCGGGCCGCTCTCGAGCTGGAACACCTGGTCGTGGCGCTGGAACCCGTGGCTGATGGCCGCCCGCGGCTGGGCGGTGCTCCTGCCGGACCCGCGCCTGTCCACCGGCTACGGCCAGGAGTTCCTCGACCCCGCCACCGGGGCCTGGGGCGAGCTGCCCTACACCGACCTCATGACGGCCACCGAGGCCGCGGTGGCGCGCGACGACATCGACGCCACGCGCATCGCCGCGATGGGCGGGTCCTTCGGCGGCTACATGGCCAACTGGATGGCCGGGCACACCGACCGCTTCGCCGCGATCGTCACCCACGCCAGCATCTGGCACCTCGACGGTTTCGTCGGCACCACCGACGCCTCGTTCCACTGGCGCCGCGAGTGGGGCGACCCGCTCGACGAGCGCGAGCGCTACGACGCCCACTCGCCCCACCGCCACGTGCGGTCGATCGCCACGCCGATGCTGGTGATCCACGGCGACAAGGACTACCGCGTGCCGATCTCCGAGGGCCTGCGGCTCTGGTACGACCTGCAGCGCTCCGGGGTCGAGTCGCAGTTCCTGTACTTCCCCGACGAGAACCACTGGGTGCTCCAGCCCGGCGACGCGAAGCTCTGGTACCGCACGGTGTGGGCGTTCCTCGACCACCACGTCCTGCACCGCCCCTGGGAGCGACCGGACCTCGTCTGACGGAGGGACGCGATCTCCCCTGCAGGCCGTGGACATGGCACGCTTGGGAGGTGCTCCGTACCGCCGGTGCGCGGCTGCTCGACGACCGGGACCGGTCGAAGGTGCGGAGCGCCCTCGACGCTGATCCCGTCGCCACCTGCATGGTCGCCTCGCGCGTCGAGACGGTCGGGGTCGAGCCGTGGCGCCTGGGCGGCGAGCTGTGGGGCGTCGGCGGCCGGCTCGACGGTCTGTGCTTCTCGGGGGCCAACCTCGTGCCCCTGCGCGGCGACCGCACGGAGGTGCGTCACTTCGCCGACCGGGCCCGTCGTCAGCGTCGCTCGTGCTCGTCGCTGGTCGGGCGCCGCGAGCTGGTGCTCCCGCTGTGGGAGGAGCTCTCCGAGCACTGGGACAGCGCCCGCGAGGTGCGTCCCGACCAGCCGCTGATGGCCACCGCGGTCGCCCCGACGGTGACGCCCGACCCCGCGGTGCGCCAGACCCGCCCGGACGAGCTCGAGCGCTACCTGCCCGCCGCGATCGCGATGTTCCTCGAGGAGGTCGGGGTCGACCCGCGTCTCGGCGACGGCGGCGCCGGCTACCGGGCGCGGGTGGCGGAGCTGATCGGCGCCGGACGCGCGTTCGTGCGCTTCGAGCAGGGCGAGGTCGTGTTCAAGGCCGAGATCGGAGCCCTGTCGTCGCGGGTCGGGCAGATCCAGGGCGTCTGGGTGCACCCCGAGTGGCGGGGCCGGGGGCTCGGGCAGTCGGGGACCGCGGCCGTCGTCGCCCACCTCGTGCGCGCACGCCGGGTCGCGAGCCTCTACGTCAACGCGTTCAACACCCCCGCCCGGCGCGCCTACGAGCGCATCGGGTTCGAGCAGGTCGGCTCGTTCGCCACCGTGCTGTTCTGATCCCCGATCCTGATTAACCTCGGGTCGTGACCACCGCGACGCCGACCCGCCACGCCTCCTGGATCGCGCTCGACGCTGCGGCGGTGCTGGCCTTCGCGGCGATCGGCCGGGCGAGCCACACCGAGGACCTCGCGGGCACGCTGCTCACCGCCGCACCCTTCGTCGTCGGCGCCGTCGTGGGGACCCTGGCCGCCCGCACGTGGCGCGACCCGCTCGCCTGGCGCGCGGGGCTCGCTGTCTGGGCGGGCGCGGTCGTGATCGGGCTGCCGATGCGCGCCGCGATCACCGGACGCCTGCCCCTGTCGTTCGCGATCGTGGCCACCGTCGCGCTCGGCGCACTGGTGCTGGGGTGGCGCGGCGTCGTCCGCCTCCTCGGCCGGTCGGTGACACGCCGTCACCACTGAGCCTCGTCGGAGGGACGGCGGGCCCGATCCGGTGGGCCGGTCGAGGCACGGGACGGTGTCCCCGAAATCGCCGATCGGCACGGCGTCCCGGATCGAGCTGCCGGCGTGGGGGAGCCACGTCCGCTCCCGCGAGATCGACGCGGACGAGGCCGAGGCGGTGTCGTGCGGTCCGGTCAGCCCGGGTCGGCGGCCGGGCGGGTCGTTGCCTCCACGCCTGCGTCCGCGGGCGCCCCGTTCCCGTCGGTGGCGGCGTCCTCGCTGGTCGAGCAGCGCGGAGCGCCCGCCGGAGCGGCGAGGCCGGGCGTCCCGACCGGGGGTGGGGGGACGTCGCCGGCACGGGCGGTGGCCCCCGTGACGGCGATCGCCCCGGCCGCGACGGTGGAGACGATGGCGGCGGCCATTTTCCTGGTCACGATCGTTCCCCCCGAGTGCATCCTGCTCGCGCACGTCGACTCCGGCGGTGGCATCGATGTCGTCGCGAACCGTCGACGACCATGGGTTCGTTCACGGAGCGTCGCCAGGAGTGGCGAGCCGTTCTCACCGCATCGTGTGCCGCATCCTCGGCGGCGACGGCTCGGTGCTGCTCCACCGGTGGAGACACCGGCCCGGATCTGTCCACGACACGACGCGACGGCGGTCCGCGAGCGGGGCGCCTAGGGTGGGGGTATGCCGGTCCGCGCCCCGTTGCGGCCCGGGCAGCAGACCCCGCTGCGCCCGGTGCCCCCGCACATCACCCGCCCCGAGTACGTCGGGAAGCCCGCGCCCACGCGCAGCACCGATCCCTGGGTGCAGCCGCCCGAGGTGATCGAGGCGATGCGGGTCGCCTCGAAGATCGGTGCGCAGGCCCTGCGGGCCGGCGGCGAGGCCGTCCGCCCGGGCGTCGCCACCGACGAGGTCGACCGCGTCGTCCACGAGTTCCTCGTCGACCACGACGCCTACCCGTCGACGCTGGGCTACCGCGGCTTCCCGAAGTCGTGCTGCACCTCGATCAACGAGGTCATCTGCCACGGCATCCCGGACTCGACGGTGATCAGCGACGGCGACATCGTCAACATCGACGTCACCGCCTACATCGGCGGCGTGCACGGCGACACCAACGCGACGTTCCTCGCCGGGGACGTCGACGAGGAGGACCGCCTGCTCGTCGAGCGCACGCTCGAGGCGACGAAGCGGGCGATCAAGGCGGTCAAGCCGGGGCGTGAGCTCAACGTCGTCGGCCGGGTGATCGAGTCGTACGCGAACCGGTTCGGCTACGGCGTGGTCCGCGACTTCACCGGCCACGGCATCGGGCGCGCGTTCCACTCGGGACTCGTCGTCGTCCACTACGACGACCCGGACCGCCACGAGATGCTCGAGCCCGGGATGACGTTCACGATCGAACCGATGATCACCCGCGGCTCCGTCGACTACGACGTCTGGGACGACGGCTGGACGGTGACGACCAAGGACAAGTCGCGCACCGCGCAGTTCGAGCACACGATCCTCGTCACCGACACCGGCAGCGAGATCCTCACGCTGCCGTGAGCACCTGCCGGTGCAAGCGTCAGGACGAGCACGCCGATAGGGTCCTCGCTTGCACTGGACGCCAGGATCGCCACATCGTCGACATCGCGACACGCCGATGAGGCTCCCGCACGTGCTCGCCTCCGCCGCGGTGTCGATCGACGGCTTCCTCGACGACGACACCCCCGAGCGGCTCGTGCTCTCCGGACCCGCCGACCTCGACCGCGTCGACGCGGAGCGCGCGGGTGTCGACGCGATCCTCGTCGGCGGCGACACCGTGCGCGCCGACGACCCACGCCTGCTCGTGCGCTCCCCGCAGCGGCGCGCCGACCGGATCGCGCGCGGGCTGGGGCCGTCGCCGCTGCGGGTCGTGCTCTCGTCGCGCCCCGTCGACCCGGGCGCCCGCGTGCTGACCGAGGGCCGCGACCTCGCCGACACCGTCGTCCTGTGCGGCACGCCCGACGAGGTGCTCGACCGCCTCGCCGCTCGCGGCGTCGTGCGCCTCATGATCGAGGGCGGCGCGCGCGTGCACCGCGACTTCCTCGCCGCCCACGCCGTCGACGAGCTGCAGCTGGCGATCGCGGCGCGGCTGGTCGGTGCCGGGCCGCGGTTCACCGGTGTGCCCGCGCAGGGCCACCTGGTGGAGACTCGCCCGGTGGAGCAGGACGTGCTGCTGCGCTACCGCTTCGGTGACGCGGACACCCGCTGGCTCGCCGAGGCGTGCTCGCTGGCCGAGCGCTGCCCGCCGTCGGCGTCGGCGTTCTCGGTGGGCTGCGTGGTGGTGGCCGCCGACGGCACCGTGCTCGCGACCGGGCACAGCCGCCGCGACGACGTCCTCGACCACGCCGAGGAGGTCGCCCTGCGCGACCTCGACCACGCCGACCCGCGGCTGCCCGGCGCCACGATCTACACCTCGCTCGAGCCCTGCGGTCAGCGCGCCTCGCGCCCGACGACCTGCACCCAGCACATCCTCGACGCCGGCGTCGGCCGGGTCGTCATGGCCTGGCGCGAGCCCCCGCTGTTCGTCGGGACGCCCTCGGGCGCGGCACGGCTCGCCGAGGCGGGCGTCGAGGTGGTCGAGCGCCCGGACTTCGTGGAGCTCGCGCGCCGCCCCAACCTCCACCGCTGAGCCGATCACGGCCGCGTCGGTCATCGTGGTGGCGTGCGCTCGTTGCCGATCCTGCTGCCCGCCGCGGTGATCCGTGCCCGCGCCTGCCCGCTGGCCTCGATCCGCCAGATCCGCACCTGGCGGCTGCGGTTCGTCGAGCACGCCACCGGGCCCGGCGACCGGCCGCGCGGCTGGTCCGACGTCGTCGACGCGGTGGCCGTGCCCGCGGTCGGACGGCCGGGGTCGACCGCCTGGTCCACCGAGCTCGCCGGCGACGGGTTCCGCGCGCTCTGGGACGCCCCGCGGCACGTGTCCGGGCCGGTGCGGCTGCGCGGCGACCTCGTCGTCGACCCGCTCGACGGGCTCCCGACCACCGGGCGCATCCACCGCCTGCGCCTGCTCACCGAGACGGTCCGCGACGAGCGCGTCGCCCTGGCCGCGCGTGACCTCTCGGCCGTGCCGAAGGCCGTCGACGATGCCGCGGCGGGCGTCCTGGTCGACGTCGAGCTCGATGCCACGTGAGCGACGTGAGCCACGCTGCTGCGCCGGGCGCACCGGCCGTGCGAGATTGCCGGGCGTGGCCAAGGTCTACGAGCGCATCGAGCCCCAGCTCGCCCGGTGGATCGGCAAGCAGCCGGTGTTCTTCGTCGGCACCGCCCCGCTGTCGGGCGACGGGCTGGTCAACGTCTCGCCGAAGGGACTGCGCGGCACCTTCGGCGTCCTCGACGACCACACGTTCGCCTACGTCGACATGACCGCGAGCGGCATCGAGACCATCGCGCACCTGCGCGAGAACGGGCGCATCTGCGTGATGTTCTGCTCCTTCGACGGCACGCCCAACGTCGTGCGGCTGCACGGCCGGGGCCGCGTCGTCACCCACGGCGAGGAGGGGTTCGACGAGGCGCTCGCGCCGTTCGCGATGGGGCTCGCGTCGCGGCGCACCGAGGCCCGGGGCGTGATCACCGTCGACGTCACCCGGGTCGCCGACGCGTGCGGGTACGCGGTGCCGCGGATGGCCCTCGAGTCCGATCGCGAGCTGCTCGACTCGTGGGCGGAGCGGCGCAGCCCCGAGTGGCTGCGGAACTACCGCACGGAGAAGAACCAGCACTCCCTCGACGGCCTGCCCGGGCTCGCGGGGCTGCCGGGATGGTGACGGCCGGCGCGCTGCTCGTCGCGGGGACGACGTCCGACGCCGGCAAGAGCGTGCTGGTCGCCGGGATCTGCCGGTGGCTGCACCGCCGCGGCGTCGACGTGGCGCCGTTCAAGGCGCAGAACATGAGCAACAACTCGGTGGTGTGCGCCGACGGCGGGGAGATCGGGCGCGCCCAGGCGCTGCAGGCCGCCGCGTGCGGGCTGGCGCCCAGCGTCGGGTTCAACCCCGTGCTGCTCAAGCCGGGCAGCGACCGGACCTCGCAGGTGGTGGTGCGCGGCGTCGTCGACGGGACGGTGTCGGCGGCGAGCTACCGCGAGCGCAAGGCGGCGCTGCTCGAGGTCGTCACGTCGTCGCTGGCGTCGCTGCGCGAGCAGCACGAGGTCGTCATCTGCGAGGGCGCCGGCTCGCCCGCGGAGATCAACCTGCGGGCGACCGACATCGCCAACATGGGCCTCGCGCGCGCGGCCTCCCTGCCCGTGATCGTCGTCGGCGACATCGACCGCGGCGGCGTGCTGGCACACCTGTTCGGGACCCTGGCGGTCCTCGAGCCCGCCGACCAGGCGCTGGTCGCGGGCTGGGTGGTGAACAAGTTCCGCGGTGACCCGGCGCTGCTCGAGCCCGGCCTCGAGCAGCTCCGGGCGCTGACCGGCCGCCCGACGCTGGGCGTCGTGCCGTGGAGCCCGGAGCTGTGGCTCGACGCCGAGGACTCGTTGGGCCACGTCGCCGACGGGGTCGTGGGACGGCCCGGGCCGCCGGTCGGGCGCGACTGGCTGCGGGTGGCGGTGGTGCGCCTGCCGCGGGTGTCCAACGGCACGGACGTCGATGCGCTGGCCGCCGAGCCCGGGGTCGCGGTCCGCTACGTCACCGAGCCCTCGCGCCTCGCCGACGCCGACCTCGTCGTCCTGCCCGGCTCCAAGGCGACGGTGGCCGACCTCGCGTGGCTGCGCGCGCAGGGGCTGGCCGACGGGGTCCTGGCCCACGCCCGCGCCGGGCGGCAGGTGCTCGGGGTCTGCGGCGGCTACCAGATGCTCTCGCGGCGCATCCATGATCCGCACGGCGTCGAGGCCGCGCCGGGCACCGTCGAGGGCCTCGGCCTGCTCGACGTCGAGGTGACCTTCGACGTCGCCAAGCACCTCCGGACGCCGACGGGGACGGCGCTGGGGGAGCCGGTGGCCTTCTACGAGATCCACCACGGGCGGGAGCTGCGCTCCGGTGTCGGACGATCTGGGCCTGCCCCGCTGGTGACGCTGGCCGACGGGACGCCCGAGGGCGTGGACGGCGGGCACGTGCTCGGCACGCACGCGCACGGGCTGCTCGAGAACGACGGGTTGCGCCGGCGGCTGCTCGTGCGCGCCGCGGCGGCCGCGGGCCGCGACTTCACCCCGGCGCCCGCCACCTCCTACGCGGCCACGCGCGCCGCCCAGCTCGACCTGCTCGGCGACCTCGTCGAGACCCACCTCGACACCGACGCCCTCGAGGCGCTCATCGCGAAGGGCGCGCCGGCCGGGCTGCCCGAGGTCCGCGTCTCGTCATCGTGAGCGAGGTGGATTTCCTGGCGTTGAACGCCAGCGTGGACGCAGGGCTTGCATGCGGAGCATGCGCCGGCGTCAGGCCTTGCTGACGTCGTACACGTGGCCGGCGGTGCGCAGGCGCTCCACGAGCGCCGGGCCCATCGCCGTTGCGGGGGTGAGCGAGCCGGCGCGGTCGGGCAGGCGGTCGCCGTCGAGGGCGAGGCACAGCGCGCTCTCGCCGAGCATCACCGCGGTGGCGGCGTAGCCCGGGTCGCCGGAGCCCGACACGCGCGCGACGTAGCGGGCGCCGGTGCTGGTCGTCGCGTCGATGTCGTGACGGAACCAGCCGTTCTCGCGGGTCTTCTCGCTCGGGCCCTCCCCGGGCTTGGGCAGGACGCGATCGAGCACCTGCCGCACGCCGGGGGTCGACAGGCCGGCGAGGAGCGCGCCCAGCCCGCCCGTGACCGCGCCCGCGGTGATCGCGCCGACCGGCCCCTTGCCGGTGCCCAGCACCTCGCCGTAGCGCAGGCCCTTACCGTACGCGTAGCCCGCGATGGCGTTCGACCGGCGCACGATCCGGGTGTTGTAGGAGGCCATGACGAACGGGGCGACCCACCGGCCGTCGACCTGGTGCGGGGTCGGGTTGTCGCTGGGCTGCCGGGTGTCGGGCTCGGCGGCGCGCTCGGGGCTCAGACCGAACGGGTCGCGCATGAGCTTGAACACCGAGCGGTCGGCCCGCGCACCGTCGGCGAGCCCCTTCATCGAGTCGATCGTGCCTCCGGAGATGCCGCCGCGGACCCGGACGACCGCGGTGACGTCGGCGAGCTCGCCCTCGCCGTCGGCCTGCACACGGCTGTGCAGCAGCAGGACCGCGAGGTCGGAGGGGATCGAGTCGTAGCCGCAGGAGTGCACGATCCGCGCGCTGCTCGCGCGGGCCGGCTCGTCGAAGCGGTCGATCGCCTCGCGAGCGAACTGGACCTCGCCGGTGAGGTCCGCGTAGTGCGTGCCGTGCGTCGCGCACGCCTCGACCACCGGCAGGCCGTACTTGGCGTAGGGGCCGACGGTGGTGGCGAGCGCCGTCGTCGAGGCGGCCATGCGCGCGAGGGCGTCGGGGTCGGAGGTGTCGGCGACGATCAGCGGCCAGTCCCCGCCGGGCGAGGGCAGGCGGTCGCGGACCTTCTCCAGGCGCTCGCGCGAGCGGCCCGCCAGCGCGATCCGGGTGCCGGCGGGCGCGTGGCGCGCGAGGTGGCCGGCGGTCAGCTCGCCGACGAAGCTCGTGGCGCCGAACAGGACCAGCTCGTGCTCGCGATCACCGGACATGGCCGCACGATATCCGCGCTCCCGTGCACCGGCAGCTCCGTCCCCCGTGAGTGGAATTCACGGCTATGGCCGGGAACATCACTCACGTGGGTGTGATCACGAAGACCGGGTGCCGGCCGGCGATCGCGGCGAGCTCCTCGTCCGACGAGTCGGCGTCGACGCCGTCGAAGAACGCGCCGACCTCCCACGCCCAGGCGCGCAGGTAGGCGCGCAGCACCGGCGCCTTGTCGGCGTCGGCGAGCTCGGTGGCGCGCACGGTCTCGGTGCGCCGGCCGACGCGGAGCTCGGCCTCGCCCGCCACCCGCAGGTTGCGCACCCACTGCGTGTGCCCGCGGGAGGCGACGAGGTAGCGCCGGCCGTCGAGGCGCAGCGGGTTCACCGGCGTGGTGCGGACCTCGCCGCTCGTGCGGCCACGGACGCCGAGGACGGCGGAGCCGGCGAGCGGGAGCCCGAGCCGCGTGAGGCCGGCGACCAGCGGGTTCATGATCGAGCGCGTGATGCGTCCGGGGGCCTGATAGTGGGTGGCGGTCACGGTGTCCTCCTCGGCAGTGCGAGAGCGCTGCTCTCGTAAGGAGCACCGTTCTCGCATCGGAGGAGGTTGTCAAGAGCACTGCTCTCGGTGTGTGGCACGATGACCCGTATGCCCCCCGGGACCCGCGCACGGGCGCGCGCCGAGACCACCCGAGCGATTCTCGACGAGGCCCGCCGTCAGCTCGCCGAGCAGGGCGCGGCGGCGCTCTCGCTGCGCTCGGTGGCCCGCGAGGTCGGGATGGTGTCCTCGGCGGTCTACCGGTACGTCGCCAGCCGGGACGAGCTGCTCACGCGGCTGATCATCGAGGCCTACGACGCCGTGGGGGAGTGCGCCGAGGCGGCCCGGGACCCGGAGGCACCGCCGCGCGACCAGTGGCGTGCCGTGTGGCGGGCGGTGCGCTCCTGGGGGCTCGAGCACCCCGCGGAGTACGCGCTGATCTACGGCTCGCCGGTGCCCGGCTACGCCGCGCCCGCCGAGACGATCCCGGCCGCCGGGCGGGTGGGCCTGCTCCTGGCCGCGATCGTCGCCGAGCACGGCGAGGCGCCGACCGACGACGAGGAGAGCGACGGGGTGCTGCTCGACGGCCTGCTCCCCGGTGTGGCCCCGCCGCTCGTCCTGCCAGCGATCGCGGCCTGGACCCAGCTCTTCGGCACGGTCGGTTTCGAGCTCTTCGGCCAGTACGAGAACGTCGTCGTCGACCGCGCGGCCTTCCTCGACGCCGTCGCCGACACCGCGGCGTCGTCGGTCGGGCTCCCGCCGTCCTGAGGCCCGTCGGAGGGTGGGACCGTCCGGCTGCTTGACGCCGGGTGCCCTGTGCGCGGACGGTGACCGCGCCGACGTCGTCGAAAGGGAGCACCAGATGGCCGACCAGGATCACCGCGAGGAACCGCCGTCACTCCCCGAGACCGTGGCGCGCGAGCGCGCGAACGAGGAGGCCGCGGACGCCGACTCCGCCAGCTCCATCGCGAGCACCGAGCGCCGCGGCCGGCACGCGACGCCCGAGTCCGGGGACGACTCGCTGCCCGGGACCGAGCAGCGCGAGCGCGCCGCGGAGCCGGAGGCCGACGCCGAGCAGGCGCGATCCGACACCCCGTCCATCCCGGGTACGGAGCAGCGCCGCCGGGAGGACTGACCCGAGCGGGTCAGCGCGCCGCCAGGGACACGCGCAGTCCCGCGATCATCAGGTCGAGCCCGTGGAGGAACAGGGCCTCGTGGGCGTCGGGGGTGCCCGTGTGCGCCGCGAGCGCCGGCCGGAGCGCGGCGAGGTGCGGGTAGACCTCGGGGTCGGGCGGCGTCGGGCGTCCGTGGTCGGACGGCGGCCGCTCGCGCTCGGCGTGGTACTCGATCGCCGAGCCGATGACGAGGTTGCCGATCGCCTGGACGGTCGAGAACGCGGCGACGGGGGAGAGGCCCGCGTCGATGAGGGTGCCGAGCACCACCTCGACCGCGGGCAGCGACGCCTCCGTCGGACGGTTGCCGGCGACGACGAGCGCCGCATCGCGGTGGGCGACGAGGGCCCGGTACTGCACGACGGCGCGCTCGCGCAGCCAGTCCGCCCAGTCCTCGCCCGGCGCGGGGGGCGTCACCTGCCACTGGTCGGCGAGCAGGCGCTCGGCGACGTGGTCGAGCAGCGTGCGCTTGTCGGCGACGTGCCAGTAGAGCGTCGGCGCGCTGACCCCGAGGTCGCGGGCGAGCCGCCGCAGCGACAGGCCCTCGAGTCCCACCTCGCCGAGCAGGTCCACCGCGGCGTCGACGACGGCGTCGCGGGTCAGCGTCATGCGTCCTCCTTGCCCCCTCGAACGGTGTGAGAGTAGCGTCCCTAACGCTGTTAGAGGAGGGGTCATGAACTCACCCGCGGTCGCGGTCCGGGGCCTGGTCAAGCGCTACGGGGCGATCGAGGCGGTGCGCGGCATCGACCTCGAGGTGGCGCGCGGCGAGACGTTCGGCTTCCTCGGACCCAACGGGGCCGGGAAGTCCACCACGATCAACATCCTGTGCACCCTGGTCGAGCCAACCGACGGCGAGGCCGAGGTCGTCGGGCTCGACGTCGTGCGCGACCGCGCCGCCGTGCGCCGGCGCATCGGGCTGGTGTTCCAGGACCCGACGCTCGACGCCCCGATGTCGGGCGAGCAGAACCTGCGGTTCCACCAGGAGCTCTACGGCGTCGACCGGCGGCGCGCCCCGGGTCGGCGTGAGGAGGTGATGCGCATGGTCGGCCTCTGGGACCGCCGGGCCGACCCCGTCGCCACCTACTCCGGCGGCATGCGGCGGCGGCTCGAGATCGCGCGCGGGCTGCTGCACTCGCCCCAGGTGCTCTTCCTCGACGAGCCGACGATCGGCCTCGACCCGCAGACCCGCGGCACCATCTGGGACTACGTGGCGGAGCTGCACCGGACCGAGGAGATCACCGTCTTCGTCACCACCCACTACATGGACGAGGCCGAGCACTGCGACCGGATCGCGATCATGAACGAGGGCCGGATCGTCGCCCTCGACACCCCGGACGCGCTCAAGGCCCAGGTGGGCGCCGACCGCGTCACGATCACCACGGACGACGACGAGGTCGCCCTGCGCGCGCTGCGCACCGAGTTCGGCCTCGAGGGCGCCGTCCGCGAGGGCGCGGTGTCGATCGCCGTGGCCGACGGCGCGGGCTTCGTGCCGCGCCTGTTCGACCGTCTCGGCAGCCACCGCGTGACCATCCGCTCGGTCACCGTGACCCGGCCCAGCCTCGACGACGTCTTCCTGGCCCACACGGGCACGACGATCCGCGACGCGGAGGCCGGGCCCAGCATGCATCCCATGGCGATGCGGATGAGGGGACGCTGATGACCACCACGATGACCCCGGAGGCCGTGCGCGTCCCCGTGAGCAGTCTCGTCACCGAGGCGCGCGCGGCGGCGGTCGTCTGGCAGCGGGAGATGATCCGCTTCGTCAAGGACCGCTCGCGCATCCTGTCGTCGCTGGCCCAGCCGCTGCTGTTCCTGTTCGTGCTCGGTACGGGCCTGGGCTCGTTGCTGGGGAGCAGTGAGGGCGCCGGCTCCGTCGCGTTCACGACGTTCCTGTTCCCGGGGGTCATGGCGATCTCGGTGCTCTTCACCGCGGCCTTCGCGGGCATCTCGATCGTCTGGGACCGGGAGTTCGGCTTCCTGCGCGAGATGCTCGTCGCGCCGGTGTCGACCGCCTCGATCCTCATCGGGAAGGCCCTCGGCGGCGCCACCGTGGCGACGCTGCAGTGCTTCGTGCTGCTGGCCCTCGCCGGCCTGGTCGGTGTGCCCTACGACCCGCTGATGCTGCTGGCGATGGTCGGGCTGATCTTCCTGATGGGCTTCATGATCACGTCGCTCGGCCTCCTGCTGGCGGCGCGGGTGAAGCAGATCCAGACGGCGATGCCGCTGGTCCAGCTCGTCATCACGCCCCTGATGTTCCTGTCCGGGGCGCTCTTCCCGCTCTCGGGGCTGCCGACGTGGCTCGCCGTGCTCACGCACGTCAACCCCATGACCTACGCCGTCGAGCCGCTGCGCTCGGTGGTCTTCGACCACCTCGACGTCGACGCCGCGACCCGTGCGCGCTTCGACCCCGGCATCGTCTGGGGGAGTTGGACGGTGCCCGTGGGCGTGCAGATCCTCATGACGATCGGGTTCTGCGTCCTGCTGCTGTCCCTGGCGGTGTGGCGGTTCCGGCGGACGGAGTGAGGCTCAGACCCAGTCTCAGACCCAGGCTCAGACCTCGGGGTCGAGGGGCAGCCCGAGCAGGGCGTTCTCCAGCACCTCGGGCAGCGCGGGGTGGATCCAGTACTGCTTCTCGGCCATCGTGCGGGCGTCGAGGCCGAAGGTGATCGCCTGGATCATCGGCTGGATGAGCGAGGACGCCTCCGGGCCCATGAGGTGGGCGCCGAGCAGAGTGCCGTCCGGCGACGCGACGAGCTTGACGACGCCGGTGGTGTCCTCCATCGCCCAGCCGAAGGCGACGTCACCGTAGTTCTGGATCTTGGTGACGTAGGGGATGCCGCGGTCGCGGCAGTCCTGCTCGCGGAGGCCGATCGAGGCGATCTGCGGGTCGGTGAACACCGCGGCCGGCACGTGCCTGTTGTTCGTCTCCCGCGGGTCGTCGGGGTAGAGCAGGTTGTGGCGCACGATCGCGGCCTCGTGGTTGGCGACGTGCTTGAGCTGGAACTCCGAGCTGATGTCGCCGAGCGCGTAGACGCCGGGCACCGAGGTCCGCTGCTGCTCGTCGACGACGATGCGCCCGTCGGAGTGCAGGGCGAGCCCGCCCGCGGCGGCGTCGAGCCGGTCGGAGTTGGGGATGCGCCCGGCGGCGACGAGCAGGGCGTCGCCCTCGATGGCGCCGTGCTGGGAGTGCACGACGATCGTGCCGTCGGCGCGCTGCTCGGGCCGGGCGGTGGGCGCGGCGTCGCAGTAGAGCGTCCAGCGCCGGGCGGCCAGCGAGGTGAACCGGCTCGAGATGTCCTCGTCCTGCTCGCGCAGCAGCGCCGGGCCACGGGTGGCGACGGTGACCTCGGCGCCCAGCGCCGAGAAGACGTGGGCGAACTCCGCGGCGATGTAACCGCCACCGACGATCGTCAGGCGGCGGGGGACCTCGTCGATGCGCATGACGTCGTCGGAGGTGTGGAAGGCGACCCCGCTGGAGGCGATCAGCTGCGGGATCGCGGGACGCGCGCCGGCGGCGACGACGATGCGGTCGCCGGTGACGGTGACCGGCTCTGCCCCATCGATCGAGCCACCGTCGGTCGGGGCCACCTCGAGGGTCCGCTCGCCGGTGAAGCGGGCGTGGCCGAGGTAGACCGTCGAGTTCGGTGCCTCGTACTGGCGGTAGCGCTGCCCCCCGGCGGCGATCGGGTCGATCCGCGAGAACACCCGGTCGCGGATGTCGGTCCAGCGGACCTTGTCGATGCTCGCGTCCACGCCGTAGAGGCCCGCCCGACGGATCGTCTCGGCGACGTCGGCGGCGTAGACGTACATCTTGGTCGGGATGCACCCGACGTTCAGGCAGGTCCCGCCGAACACCCCGTGCTCGACGATCGCCACGTCCATGTCCGCGAACCGTTCGTCCGGGATCGTGTTGCCGGAGCCGGTGCCGATGATGACGAGGTCGTGGTGGGGCACGAGTCCACGGTAGTGCGCTACCGGACCGAGTGCGGCCCCGCCGTCCCACGACGAGCGGTCCAAGATCGCCGTTCACCGGCGGTCGCTGACCGTTCATCGCGCTGCGACCACTCCATGGTGACGTTTGTCGACGGAAATCGACCGTTCGTCGTCGCTCGGCGGAGCGAACTATGCCCGCTCGGCCTTGTCCGAGGTCGGCCCGACTGCTGGTCTCTCCCCCGAAGGCACCCCACCGCTGCGCCGAACGGCCCCCGGTAGAGCGCCGAACGGACGTGAGCGGGAGGGGCAGTACGGATGTCGAACGGCGTGCGCGACGGGATCACCACAGTCGGGAGGATCCTCGTGCTCGCCGGGACGGCCCTGCTCATCGTCCTCGCCGGGGCGGCGGGCGCATGGGCCTCCGAGGGGACGACCCCCGGCGGGGACGATTCCGGGGACGGCGGCTCGGGCGTGGTCGTCGACGCCGGCGTCCGGGTCGTGGGCGGCGCGCGCACGACCACCGACGAGCACCCGTGGGCGGTGTTCCTCACCGACGGCGCGGGGTTCCAGTTCTGCGGGGGCACGCTCGTCGCCCCCACCAAGGTCCTCACCGCCGCGCACTGCATGGCCACCACGACGCCGAAGGAGGTCATGGTGGTCGCGGGGCGCGACGACAAGCAGTCGACCACCGGCGACACCTCGGCGGTCACCTCGGCGTGGGTCAGCCCCGAGTTCGAGGGCGTCGGCAAGGGCGCCGACCTCGCGGTCCTGACGCTCGCCACCCCCAGCACCCGCACGCCGCTACCGCTCGCCGGGCCGGGCGACGAGGCGCTCTACCAGGACGGGCGCGCCGCGCAGATCTACGGCTGGGGTGCGACCTCGGAGAGCGCCACGCCCTCGCGCTACCTCCTGACGGCGACGGTGCCGGTGCGCGGCGACGACTACTGCCGCGCCGGCGACCGGACCTTCGACGCCCGCCGGCTCACCTGCGCCGGCTTCGACCAGGGCGGCGTCGACTCGTGCCAGGGCGACTCGGGCGGCCCGCTCGTCGCCGCCGGCAAGCTCATCGGGGTCACGTCCTTCGGCGACGGCTGTGCCCGCGCCGGGCGCCCCGGCTACTACGTGCGCGTCGCGGCCCTGCGTGACGCGCTGCGTTCCCAGCTCACGTGAGCGGAACTCACGGCGATAGCCGTGAATTCCGCTCACGGGGGAGAGACGACGGACCGGCGGGCAGGCCGGTCCGGCGAGACGGAGACGGGACCCGGACCACAGCCCCCGGTCCGGGTCCCGCTCCGCGGAGTCGCAATCATCTCAGCGATCGCTCAGATGTTGTGGGTTAGGGTCCCTCGAACCTCGACACCCGATCCGTGAGGACACCCCCTTGGGCTTCCCGTTCTCGGCCGTCGTCGGCCACGAGGACCTGCGTCTCGCCCTGATGCTCACCGCGGTCGACCCGGGGATCGGCGGCGTCCTGGTGCGTGGGGAGAAGGGCACCGCGAAGACGACGATCGTGCGCGCGCTGGCCACGCTGCTGCCGCCGGTCGAGGTCGTTGCGGGGGACCGGTTCTCGGTCGACGTCGACGCCGGGGAGCAGAGCCCCGACGGCCCGTTCCCGTCGGACGCCCCGCGCGAGCGCCGGGGCGTGCGCCTCGTGGAGCTCCCGGTCGGCGCCTCGGAGGACCGCGTCACCGGGTCGCTCGACCTCGAGGAGGTGCTCGCCCACGGGCGGACCTCCGTGCGCCCTGGCCTGCTCGCCGCCGCGCACCGCGGGGTGCTCTACGTCGACGAGGTCAACCTGCTCCACGACCACCTCGTCGACCTCCTGCTGGACGCCGCCGCCACCGGGCGCGCGCACGTCGAGCGTGACGGCGTCTCGCTGACCCACCCGGCGGCGTTCCTGCTGGTCGGCACCATGAACCCGGAGGAGGGCGAGCTGCGTCCGCAGCTGCTCGACCGCTTCGGGCTCACCGTGCGGGTCGCCGCGTCCCGGGACGTCGCGGAGCGCACCGAGGTCGTGCGCCGGCGCCTCGCCCACGACGCCGACCCCGACGCCTTCGCCGCACGCTTCGCCAGCGACGAGGACGCCCTGCGGGCCCGGCTCGTCGAGGCCCGCGGGCGGCTCGCGTCGGTCGCCCTGCCCGACGCCGAGCTCGTACGGATCTCCGCGCTGTGCGCCGAGGTGGAGGTCGACGGCATGCGCGCCGACGTCGTCCTCGCCCGCACCGCCGTCGCCCACGCCGCGTGGCGCGGGTCGGACGCCGTCGACGCCTCCGACGTGCGCGTCGCCGCCCGCCTGGCCCTGCCGCACCGGCGTCGTCGCGACCCGTTCGACGAGCCGCACCTCGGCGAGGACGAGCTCGACGAGGCGATGCAGAAGGCGGACGAGGCGGCGGACGAGAGCGAGCCGCCTCCCGAGGGCGGTTCCTCCGACGACCCCGGGTCCGACGACGGCGGCGCCGACAACTCGGGCCCCGACGACCCCGGCCCCGACGATCCCGGCCCCGACGGCGGGGGTCCGGGGGGCGGTCCGGGTGGCGGGGCGCCGCCACCCTCGTCGTCCTCCCCATCGGCCCCGCCGCCGTCGTCCGGGAACGGGACCGGGTCCGAGCCGCCTCCGGGCGCCGGGCGCGACGAGCCCGAGCCCGCCGGCGTCCCGGTCGGCGCGCCGGCGTCGACGAGGCTGCGAGCGCGCCGGTTCGAGGTGCGCGGCACGGGCGAGGGCGCGCCGGGGCGGCGCTCGCGGGCGCGGGGCAAGCAGGGTCGCGTGGTGCGCGCGGTGCCCGACGCCGGCGACGACACGACGCTGCACGTGCCCGCCACGATGCTGGCGGCGGCCGGGCGGGGCGCCGCCGCTGTCGCGCGGACCGACCTGCGCCACGCCGTGCGCGAGGGCCGCGAGGGCAATCTCGTGCTCTTCTGCGTCGACGCCTCGGGATCCATGGCGGCGCGCAAGCGGATGAGCGCGGTGACCGGGGCCGTCGCCGCCCTCCTGCGCGACGCCTACCAGCGCCGGGACCGGGTCGGCGTGGTGACGTTCCGGGGGAGCGCCGCCGCGATCGCCCTGCCGCCGACCACGTCGGTGCACGCCGCGCACGCCCGCCTGCACGACCTGCGCACCGGCGGGCGCACGCCGCTCGCCGAGGGGCTGCGCACCGCGCGGGCGGTCCTGCGCACCGAGCGGACCCGGGACGCCCGGCGCCGCGGGCTGCTGGTGGTGCTCACCGACGGGCGCGCGACGGCGTCCGGCGGGCTCGACGCCGCGCTGGAGGCCGCCCGGGGTCTGGCGCGCGACGCCGGGGCCGGCGGGCGGGGCGCGAGCGTGAGCACGGTCGTCGTCGACTGCGAGTCGGGGCCGGTGCGCCTGGGGCTCGCCGGGCGCCTCGCCCGCGTCGCCGGTGGCACCGTCGTCACCCTGGACGAGCTGACCGGCGAGTCCGTCGCCGGTGTCGTGGAGCAGTTCCGAGCCTCGTGAGCGAAGTTCCCGGCTATAGCCGTGAACATCACTCACATACGGAAGGAGGGCAGCCGTGCCGCAGGGGGTCCCGAGCACCGTCCCCGCCGACGGGCTGACGACGCGCCAGCGCCGGCGTCGTCCGCTGCTGCTCGTGCACACCGGGGTGAACAAGGGGAAGTCGACGGCGGCCTTCGGGCTCGCGCTGCGCCAGTGGACGGCCGGGTCGTCGATCGCGGTGTTCCAGTTCGTGAAGTCCGCGAAGTGGCGGGTGGGCGAGGAGACCGCGCTGCGCGCCCTCGGCGACGTGCACCGCGACACCGGGCAGGGCGGGCCCGTCGAGTGGCACAAGATGGGCGAGGGCTGGTCGTGGTCGCGCAAGCCGGGCACCGAAGACGACCACGCCGAGGCCGCGCGGGAGGGCTGGGCGGAGATCCGGCGCCGGCTCGAGGCGGGCGCCCACGACTTCTACGTGCTCGACGAGTTCACCTACCCGCTGAAGTGGGGCTGGATCGACGTCGACGAGGTGGTCGAGGTGTTCACACACCGGCCGGGCTACCAGCACATCGTCGTCACCGGGCGCGACGCGCCGCCGGCGCTGACCGAGGCCGCGGACCTCGTCACCGAGATGACCAAGATCAAGCACCCGATGGACGCCGGTCAGAAGGGGCAGAAGGGGATCGAGTGGTGAGCCCATGACGACGGTTCTGCCGCCCCGGGTCGTCGTCGCGGCGCCCTCGTCCGGCAGCGGCAAGACCACCGTCGCCACCGGTCTGCTCGGTGCCCTCGCCGCCCGCGGCACGGCCGTGGCCCCGGCGAAGGTCGGCCCCGACTACGTCGACCCCGGCTACCACGCCCTCGCGGCCGGGCGCCCCGGCCGCAACCTGGACGGGGTGCTCGTCGACCCCGCGACGCTGCCCGGGCTCCTGGCGCACGGGGCGCGCGGCGCGGAGCTGGCGGTGGTCGAGGGCGTCATGGGGCTCTTCGACGGCCGGATCGCCGCCGACCCGGACGCCGACGGCTCGACCGCCCACGTCGCCCGGCTGCTCGAGGCGCCCGTGGTGCTGGTGGTCGACGCGCGCGGCCAGTCCCGCTCGGTCGCCGCGCTGCTCGCGGGGTTCCGGGACTTCGACCCGCGGCTGCGCCTCGGCGGCGTGATCCTCAACCGGGTCGGGTCGAACCGCCACGAGGAGGTCCTGCGCGCCGCGTGCGCCGAGGTCGGGCTCCCGGTGCTCGGGGTGCTGCCGCGCCGGGCGGAGCTGGCGGTGCCGTCGCGGCACCTCGGTCTGGTGACGGCCGCCGAGCACGGGGGCGCGGCGCGCGCGGCGGTCGACGCGATGGCCGCGCTGGTCGCCGGGCACGTGGACCTCGACGCCGTCGTGGCCCTCGCGCGCTCGGCGCCCGCGACGCCGACGACGCCGTGGGACCCGATGGTCGGCGAGCGCGTCCCCGGCGCGCCGGTGGTCGCCGTGGCCGGCGGGGCCGCCTTCACGTTCGGCTACCCCGAGCACGCCGAGATGCTGGCGGCCGGGGGCGCCGACGTCGTCACCGTCGACCCCGCGCGCGACGAGGCGCTGCCGCCCGGGACGGCCGGCCTCGTGCTGCCCGGCGGCTTCCCCGAGGAGCACGCCGAGGCCCTGAGCGCCAACGCCCCGCTGCGCGCGGCGATCCGGGCGTTCGCGGCGTCCGGGGCCCCGGTGCACGCCGAGTGCGGCGGGCTGCTCTACCTCGCCCGCTCGCTGGACGGCGCGCCGATGTGCGGGGTGCTCGACGCCGACGCCGCGATGGGTCCGCGCCTGTCCCTGGGCTACCGCACCGCCACCGCCTGCGCGGACTCCCCGCTCGCCGCCGCCGGCGAGACGGTGACCGGGCACGAGTTCCACCGCACCGTCGCCACCCCGCGCGCCGGCGCGTCCGCGGCGTGGCGCTGGGACGGCGCCGAGCCCGAGGGCTTCGTGACCGGCGGCGTCCACGCCTCCTACCTGCACACCCACCCGGTCAGCCGTCCGGGTGGCGTCGCGCGATGGCTGCGCCACGTGAGTGATAAGGGTCGTCCCGACGACCCGGATCACTCACGTGGCCGGAGGCCCTCATGACCGTCACCGTCGACGGGCGCACCGTCGCCCTCGCCGAGCACGGCGACCCCGACGGCGCCCCGGTGTTCCTCTTCCACGGCACCCCCGACAGTCGCCTGGGCAAGGAGTTCACCGACGCCCCGGCGCGTGAGCGCGGGCTGCGCGTCCTGTGCCCCGACCGCGGCGGGATCGGCGGCTCCGACCCCGTCCCGGGACGGACGATCACGGGCTACGCGGACGAGGTGCTCGCGCTGGCCGACGTGCTCGGCATCAACCGGTTCGCAACGATCGGCTACTCCGCCGGCGGACCCTTCGCGCTGTCCTGCGCGGCCGGGTGCGGCCCGCGCGTCACCGGGACCGCGCTCATGGCCGGCGCCGGCCCGATCGACGACCGCCCCGGGGCCCGCGAGGGCCTCGCGAAGTCCGACATCGACCTCCTCGACATGATCGAGCACCATCCGGCCCGAGCCGCGATGACCCTGCGGTTCCAGCGCCTGGCCGCGAGGCTCGCTCCGGGCGTGGCCACCAAGCAGCTCCGCGACGAGCTCGCCGCGCCCGACCGCGACTTCCTCGCCCGGCACGGCGCCGGCGGCGTCATGGCCTCCTTCCTCGACGCGCTGCGCCAGGGTCCGGCGGGCGTGATCGAGGAGTACCGGCTGTGGGCGGGCCCGTGGCACCTCGACTGGTCCGCCGTCCTGACGCCGGTCGAGATCTTCCAGGGCGAGGAGGACGCGTGGGTCCCGATGGACCACGCCGAGGACATCGCGTCCCGCCTGCCGGCCGGCATCGGCCGCCTCCACCGCCTGCCAAACACCGGTCACCTGTCGATCCAGGACCACGTCGTCGAGGTCCTCGACGCGCTGGTGACCCCGTAGGCGTGCTCGTCCTCGGGGTCGGTGTCGAGCCCGGCACGCCGCCGGAGCACCTGCTCGACGCGGTGCGCGCCCTGGGGCTCGTCGAGGACGTCGCCGTCGTCGCGACCATCGAGACCCGCGCGGGCGAGCCCGCGGTCACGACGCTCGCGGCGGGCCGGAGCCTGCGCACCTACCCGGCCTCGGTCCTCGACACCGTCGACGTCCCGCACCCCTCGCCGGTCGTGCGCCGGCTGACGGGCACCGGGAGCGTCGCCGAGGCCGCCGCCCTGTTGGCCGCCCGCGAGCGGGGCGGGGGCGAGCTCGTCGTCGCCAAGCAGCGCGGCCGGGGCGTCACGGTGGCGGTGGCGCGCTGAGGCCCAGCGCGCCCCCGTCGACCAGCTCCCGCACGACGTCGACCAGCGCGAGCACCGCGGTGTCGCTGGTGTCGGCGCGCCAGACGAGGCGGTGCTCGACGAGCAACGGGGGACCGGCGAGGGGACGGGACACGGCCCCCGTCCCCGCGACCCCGGCGGCGGCGCGCTCGGTGGTGAGGCCGATGGCGGTGCGGGCGAGGACCAGGGGGAGGAGCCGGTCGAGTCGGACGGCGTGCTGGCGGGCGACGGTGACGCGGGTCCCGCGTGCGGTGAGCTCGCGGACGTAGTGGTCGTGCACCCACGGGTTGGTGGCGCGCGGGACGAGGGCCAGCGGGCGCCCGGAGAGCGCGACCGGGTCGACGGCGTCCTCGGCGGCCAGCGGGTCGCCGGCCGCGACCACGACGACCAGCCGTTCGCGGGCGGTACAGAGGGAGGTCAGCTCCCCGGTCAGCTCGGGCTGCCACGTGTGCCCGACGTCGAGGCGCCGCGCGGCGAGCGCGCGCAGCTGCTCGCGCGTGCCCATCGGCACCGGCACGGGGCGCACCGGCGGGTCCCGCCGCGCGAGGCGCGGCGCGGCGAGCTCGAACAGCCGCGTGCGTCGTCCTCCCCGAGCCCGGCATGATCCGCACGACGTTCTTCGACGCCGCGGGGCAGGCCGCCGAGCACCCGGCCTACGAGCACCGGCACGGCCCGCGGGTCGCCGTCGAGGACATGATCGGCGACCAGGCCCGCACCGTCGCGGCATGATCCGGGCCGCCGACGCGCCCCTCGCGTCGACCGGCGTGCCGCGGCGCGTGCTGCTCGGGTCCGACGCCCAGGCGCTGCTCAGCGCGTCGCTGCGCCGTCGTCTGGACGAGGCCGAGGCGCAGGTGGCCTCGGCGGCGGAGGCCGACGTGGTGCCGGCCGCCTGCTGAGGTGGGCGGGCGGCGTGACGCGGCCGACCGGGTCTGACGCGGGCGCGCGTCACGGGGGAGGATGACGACCATGAGCGAGCAGCCCCGGTACGGCGCGCCGTCGCCCGCCGACGGGCCCACCACCCCCGGCACGGGCGCCATCTCGCGGGCTGAGGTGGCCGGCTCGGGCCCCGTCGACCCGACCCCGGCTGGTCCGACCTCGGCTGGTCCGACCTCGGCTGGTCCGACCTCGGCCGACCGGACCCCGCCGTCGGAGCCCCTCACCATCCCGGACGGCGCCGCCGCCGCGCGGCCGCGCGTGCAGACGAGCCCCGGACGCACGCGGGTCGGCGGGGCCTGGATCGGCCTGATCCTCGGCGCCGTCGTCCTGGTGTTCCTGCTCGTGTTCATCCTCCAGAACCTCGATCCCGCCCGCGTGGCGTTCCTGGGGTTCGAGGCCACCCTGCCGCTGGGGATCTGGCTGCTCTTCGCCGCGATCGCCGGGGTGCTGCTGCTCGCGATCCCCGGTCTCGGGCGCATGGTGCAGTGGCGTCGCGCGGCCAAGCGCACGGGAAGGGTCCGCTCATGACGCTCCGCCTCGCCGGGGCACCGCTGCCGCTCGTCGGCCGCGCCCGCGCCTACGTCTGCGGCATCACCCCGTACGACACGACCCACCTGGGGCACGCGGCCACGTTCGTCTGGGCCGACGTCGCCTCGCGGGTGCTGCGTCGCACCGGGGTCGAGCTCGTCACCTGCCGCAACGTCACCGACGTCGACGACGTCCTCGACGCCGCCGCCGAGCGGGCGGGCGCGCGGTTCGACAGCTTCGCCGCCGTCGGCCAGTTCCGCTTCGACCGCGACATGTCCGCTCTCGGGGTTCGGCCGCCGACCCACGAGCCGCGCGCGCACAACCACGTCGACGGGGTCGTCGCCCTCGCCGCCGCGCTGCTCGAGCGCGGTGCGGCCTACGAGCGCGACGGTGCCGTGCTGTTCCGTGCCGGGCAGGTGCCCGCGCCCGAGATCCCCGCCGACCCGGACGAGACCTCGAGCGAGGCGCCCTGGCCGGGTGCCGACGACCCCGCCGACGCGCTGGTCTGGCGCCCCGCGTCGCCGGGCGAGGCGGCCTGGCCCAGCCCCTGGGGCGACGGACGGCCCGGCTGGCACGCGGAGTGCGCGGCGATGGCGCTGACGATGCTCGGGCCGGCCGTCGACCTCCACATCGGCGGCGCCGACCTGCGCCACCCCCACCACACCCACCAGGCGGCGATGGTCGAGGCCGTCACCGCCGTCCGGCCCTTCGCCCGCGCGCACCTGCACGTCGGGACGGTGCGTGTCGACGGGCAGAAGATGGCGAAGTCGGCCGGGAACCTCCTGCTCGTCGGCGAGCTGCTCGAGACCCACCCCGCCGCGGCCGTGCGCCTGCTGCTGCTCGACCGGCCGTGGGCGAGCGCCTGGGACATCGAGCCGGGGGCGCTCGACGCCGCCGCGGCGCGCCTCGAGCGGCTCTACGCCGCGGCCGCACGGCACGGTCGGGGCGTCGCGGCGGCGGACGCCGTGATGGAGCGCCTGCTCGACGACCTCGACGTGCCCGGCGCGCTCGCGGTGGCCGAGGACGAGGGCGGGGAGGCCGCCCGCGCGGCGCTCGCGGTGCTCGGCCTGGCCTGATCGGCCCAGCGTGTCCCGGCGAACACCTCCCGCGTGTCCGGGCGCGGCGCGCCGTCTCCGACCGGGTGTCCACCTAACGTGGGCCCGCGTGCCGGTGGAGGCCTCGTGAGGCCCCGGCGGCGGAGGGGAGGTGGTCTCGTGGCCGTGGGCACCCGATGGTGGCGCCGTGTCGAGTCCGAGGACGGCACCGACGTCTGGGGTGGACCGGACGACGTGACCGTCGCCCCGTCCCCTCGCGACGCGATCGAGGACCGCGACGACGAGCGCGAGGCGGCGGATGCGGCTGAGCGGGAGGCGCGGGAGACCGAGGCGCGCGAGACCGCGGAGCGCGAGACCGCGGAGCGCGAGGCGCGCGACCAGGCCGAACGCGAGGCACGTGAGCAGGCCGAACGGGAAGCCCGCGAGACGGCGGAGCGCGAGGCGCGCGAGACGGCCGAACGCGAGGCACGTGAGCAGGCCGAACGGGAAGCCCGCGAGACGGCGGAGCGCGAGGCGCGCGAGACGGCCGAGCGCGAAGCCCGTGAGAAGGCCGCGCGCGAGGCGCGCGAGAAGGCCGCGCGCGAAGCGCGCGAGAAGGCCGAACGCGAGGCCCGTGAGAAGGCCGAACGCGAGGCCCGTGAGAAGGCCGAGCGGGAGGCCCGCGAGCGGGCCGAGCGTGACCGCCGGGAGCGCGAGCGGAAAGAGCGCGAGGAGAGCGAGGCCCAGGACCTCGTGTCGACGCTCCCGGGCGCGGAGACGGTGCCGCCACCACTGGCGCGGGACGCGGCGGCCCGCGAGGCCGCGGCGCGCGCGGCGTCGAAGGCGAACCGGAAGCGTCGCCGCCGGCGGGTGCTCGCGATCTTCCTGATCGCGGGCCTCGCGGTGGCGGCTGTGTGGATCATCCCGCGGCTCATCGCCCTGGTGCTCGCGCTCGTCAGTGCGCTGGGGGTCGGGCCGGCGCCGGAGCCTCCGCCGATCATCGCGGCGGCGCCGGTGGCCGCGGTCGCCGGCCCACCTGCCGAGCTCCCCCGGGGCGGGTCGACGATCCTGCCCGCGCAGCGGGTCGTCGCTCTGCGCGAGGCCCCGGGCAGCGGCCCGAGCGAGGCGAGCGCCGATCGTCTCGACACCGTCGCCGTCCCGTTCGGCACCAGCGACCGCGATGTCCTGCCGGCCCTGGAGCTGCCGGTGCGCGACGTCGCCGACGCCCCGGCGGCGTGGCAGCGGCTCGCGCTCACCCGGGCCCACCGCCAGCTCCTGGTGCTCGCCGTGCCCACCGGACCGATCGCCGTGCGCGGCGCCCTCGAGCCCTGGGAGCGCCTGCTGCGCGAGCCCGACGTCGGCCTCGCCCTCGACTCCCCGCCGCTCGCGCCCGAGGAGCTCGGTGTCGTCACCGGTTGGCTCGCCGACGTCGTGCGCACCGGCAACCTGCCGCAGAAGCTCGTCGTCGTCCCGGGCACCGCGACCGGCGCGCCGTCCGAGCTCGCCGTCGTCGCCATCGACGGGACGCAGGCGTCCGCGCCGCGCGGGGTGATCCTCCCGCTCGGCGGCCCGTCGCCCATGGAGCTGCTGGCCGCCGACCCGGCCCCGGACGTCATCCTCTACCGCTGACCACACCCGAGATCGCCGCAGGTGCTCCCGCGAACCGATGACGCCGGAGCACCCGGAGCGATCAGCGCCACGCTGGCCGGACGCTTCGGAAACCGAAGCGTCGTCCGGGAGGGAGTCGCCGCCGGGCCCACCCCAGAGCCCGAGCACGGCGTCGCGACAGCACGACGCTTCGACAACCGAAGCGTCGTCCGGGAGGAGGCGCGACTCCCGAGCTCACGTCCGCCAGGTCGTCGACCGACGAACGCGGTCCCACAGGACATCCACCTCGCCGGACTCGAGCGTCGCCGGCAGCAGCGCGAGCCGCTCGGGCAGGGCGGATGCCGTTCGCCCCGCACGGTGAGCACGTCCGCCCCTCGCCGACGGTGATCTCGTAGTGAGGGTCGTCGGCGATCAGCGCGCGGGCGGCCTCGTGGTCCACGCCGTGATCGTCCCGCGACCATCAGCGCCGGGCGCAACCCTCTTCCCGCCCGTCGTTACGCTCGGTCCATGGCACGAGGCGTCACACGAATGTCGGGTCTGTTCCTGCACACGCTGCGCGAGGACCCGGCGGACGCCGAGGTGATCAGCCACAAGCTGCTCGTGCGCGCCGGGTACGTCCGTCGTGTCGCGCCGGGCATCTACTCGTGGTTGCCGCTGGGCATGAAGGTGCTGGCCCGGGTCGAGGCGATCATCCGCGAGGAGATGGACGGGATCGGCGGCCAGGAGGTGCACTTCCCGGCGCTGCTGCCGAAGGAGCCCTACGAGGCCACCGGACGTTGGACCGAGTACGGCGACGCGCTCTTCCGCCTCAAGGACCGCAAGAAGGCCGACTACCTCCTCGGCCCCACGCACGAGGAGATGTTCACCCTGATGGTCAAGGGGGAGACGAGCTCCTACCGCGACTTCCCGGTGATCCTCTACCAGGTCCAGACCAAGTACCGCGACGAGGAGCGCCCGCGCGCGGGCATCCTGCGCGGGCGCGAGTTCACGATGAAGGACTCGTACTCGTTCGACCTCTCCGACGAGGCCCTGCAGGCGTCCTACGACGCCCACCGCGAGGCCTACCAGCGGATCTTCGCGCGGCTCGGGCTCGAGGTGCAGATCGTCTCGGCGATGTCGGGCGCCATGGGCGGATCGGCGTCCGAGGAGTTCCTCGCGCCCTGCGCGTCGGGCGAGGACACCTACGTGCGCGCGCCCGCCACGGGCTACGCCGCGAACGTCGAGGCCGTGACGACCCCGGCCCCGCCGGAGCGGTCGACCGAGGACAAGCCCGAGGCGGTCGTGTACGACACCCCGGACACGCCGACGATCGACACGCTGGTCGCCCACGTCAACGGCCTGGAGCTGGGGCGGACCTTCACCGCCGCCGACACCCTCAAGAACGTCATGGTCAAGACGCGCCTGCCCGGGTCAACGGAGTGGACGCTCCTCGGGGTCGGCGTCCCCGGCGATCGCGAGGTGGACATGAAGCGCCTCGAGGCGTCGGTGTCGCCCGCGGAGGTCGCGCTGCTCGAGGACGCGGACTTCGCCGCGAACCCCTTCCTCACCAAGGGCTACATCGGGCCGGTCGGGCTCGCGAAGAACGGCGTGCGCTACCTCGTCGACCCCCGGATCGTCACCGGCACCGCGTGGGTCACGGGTGCCGACGAGCCCGGGCGCCACGTCGTCGACCTCGTCGCCGGCCGCGACTTCACCCCCGACGGCACGATCGAGGCCGCCGAGGTGCGCGAGGGGGACCCCTCGCCCGACGGCGGCGGCCCGCTCGTCGCAGCCCGTGGCATCGAGATGGGCCACATCTTCCAGCTCGGCCGCAAGTACGCCGAGGCGCTCGGGCTGTCCGTGCAGGGCGCGGACGGCAAGCCGACCACGATCACCATGGGCTCCTACGGCGTCGGCGTGACCCGCGCGGTCGCGGCGATCACCGAGCAGCACGCCGACGACAAGGGCCTGGTGTGGCCCGCGGAGGTCGCGCCGTACGCCGTGCACCTCGTCATCGCCGGCAAGGACCCGGCCCAGGCCGAGGCGGCCGACCGGATCGCGACGGAGCTCGCCGACGCGGGACTCGAGGTGCTGCTCGACGACCGCAAGGCCTCGCCGGGCGTGAAGTTCGCCGACGCCGAGCTGCTCGGGATGCCGACCACCCTGACCGTCGGGCGGGGTCTGGCGAACGGGGTCGTCGAGGTCACCGACCGGGCCTCGGGCGTGCGCCGCGAGGTCCCGGTCGACGACGTCGTCGGGGAACTGACCCGCTGATCAGGCCGGCGACGGGGCGGCCGCACGCCGCTCCAGCCCCACGGAGATCGCAAGCACGCCGAGACCGATCAGCGGCAGCACCGCGCCCACCGCGGCCGGGGCGTCGTAGCCCAGGCCCGCCGCGAGCACGACGCCGCCCAGCGCCGCGCCCACCGCGTTGGCGACGTTGAACGCCGAGTGGAAGCTCGCGGCCGCCAGTGACGGACCCTCGGCGGCGAAGTCGATGAGCCGCCCCATGAGGGCCGGTCCGGCCGACATCCCGACGAAGCCCAGCGCGAAGAGCCCGATCGTCGCGGTGACCGCGTTGTGCGCGGCCATCGTGAAGGCCACCAGCACGGCCGCGTAAGCGACGAGGGCGATCGCGATCGTCGCCCGCGGGGCCTTCTCGGCGAAGCGGCCGCCGGCGATGTTGCCGATCGTCATGCCGACGCCGAGGGCGCCGAGCAGCAGCGGGATGGTCGTCGCCGCGACACCGGCCTGGTTGGTCAGGATCGGGCTGATGTAGCTGTACACCGCGAACAGGCCGCCGAAGCCGGCGGCGATGACGCCGAGCGTCAGCCAGACCTGGGGCCTGCGCAGGGCGGTGAGCTCGCCGCCCAGGCTGCCGCCGTGGTCGTCGGCCGGGCTCGGCACGAGGGTGACGACGGCGAGCACGGTGATCAGGGCGACGACCGTGACGGCGACGTACGCGCTGCGCCAGCCGAACATCTCGCCCAGCCACGTCGCGGCGGGCACGCCGATGATGTTCGCGATGGTCAGCCCGAGCATCACGGTCGCGAGCGCCCGGGCGCGCTTCTCCGGGGGCACGAGGGCCGACCCGAGCACGGCGGCGGCGCCGAAGTAGGCACCGTGCGGCAGCCCGGAGAGGAAGCGCAGACCCACGAAGGGCAGGAACGACGGCGCGATCGCCGACAGGGCGTTGAAGACGACGAGGGCGACCGCCAGCACGACCACCATCTGCTTGCGCGGCCAGCGGGCCCCGATGAGCGTGATGAGCGGGGCGCCGACGACGACGCCGAGCGCGTAGGCGCTGATGGCGATGCCGGCGGTGGGCACCGAGACCCCGAGGTCGGACGCGAAGCCGGGCAGCACGCCCATGCTGGCGAACTCGGTGGTGCCGATCGCGAGCCCGCCCAGCGCGAGCGCCGCCAGGCTGACGCCGGCGGGGACGCGGGAGAGGCGCGTGGGGCGCTCCTCCTCCGGGACGATCGTGGGCGTCTCGGTGGCGGTGGGCGGGGTCACGGTCACCTCCCGGGGGATCAGGGGCAGGACGTCGTGGAGGGTGGCGACGGCCAGGTCGGCGGGCTCGCCGCGCAGGCCGGCGACGGTCGCGCCGGCGGCACGGCCGGCCTCGACGCCGACGGCGGAGTCCTCGACGACGAGGCATTCCGTGATATCGACGCCCAGGAAGTCGGCGGCACGGAGGTAGCCCTCGGGGTCCGGCTTGCCCTGGGTCACCATGTCGCGGGGGACGAGCACCGGGAACCGGAGTCCGGCGGCGTCGAGCCGAGCCCGGGCGAGCCGGGTGTCGGCGCTGGTCACGACCGCCCAGGGCATGAACGTGGCCTCGAGACGGTCGATCAGCTCGTGCGCGCCGGGGGCGGCGACGACGTCGGCGAGGTCGACGTACTCGTGCTCGAGGTGGTCGCGGGTGGCCGCGGCGACCCGGGCCTCGTCGAGGTCGGGGCGGACCCGACGGACCGTGCTCTCGGCGGGGTGACCGGTCATGACGTCGAGCACCCCGGCCGGGTCGGCGCCCCAACGGCGCGCCCAGGAGCGCCAGGAGCGCTCGACGGCGGCGTCCGAGTCGACCAGGGTGCCGTCCATGTCCAGCAGCACGGCCGCGAAGGTCTCGGCGGTCCCGCCTGCCCCGTCTGCCGGCCGGTCGAGCACCGCAGGCTGCAGCGTCACGGCGGTTCCTTCCTGCACGTTGAATATTCTCGTTGTCCGAGCATAATCGTCACCATGAGCGCGTCAACGGAGACCGGACGTGAGCCGAGTCGCGCCCGTGTGGACCGGTGGCGCACGAAGGCGGAGGTGCTCGCCGAGGTCCGGCGCTCGCCGGGCCTGACCCGCGTCGAGCTCGCGCGCCGCCTCTCGCTGTCCAGCGCGTCGGTCACCGAGACCGTGGGACGCCTGCGGGAGGCCGGCTGGATCACCGAGTGCCGCGCCCCGGTCCAGGGCCGCGGGCGTCCCACCACCTGTCTCGACGCCTGCCCCGACGGCCCGCGCGTGGTCGCGGTGGACGTGCGCCACGAGGACTGGCGGGTGGGCCTCGCGGGCCTCGACGGCGAGGTCACCGACGTCGTCGGCGCCCGCCACGGCCGCGACGCCTCGGCCGTCGCGGACACCCTGCGGGCCGCCGTCGCCGAGGTCGCCCGGGGACACCGCGTCGTGGCGGTCGGCCTCGCCGCCCCCGCGCCCGTGTCCGACGACGGCCTCGTGCGGGCCACCGAGCTGGCCTGGGACGCCGTCGACCTCGGCTCGGTCACCGCCGCGCTGGGCCCCGACCCGGTGCCGCTGCAGGTCGGCAACGACGCGACGTTCGCCGGGGTGGCCGAGGCCCGCACCGGCGCGGCGGCGGGCGCGGGCACGGCGCTCTACCTCACCGTCGAGGTCGGGCTCGGCGGGGCGCTGCTGCTCGACGGCCGTCCGCACCTGGGGGCGCACGGCGCGGCGGGGGAGTACGGCCACCTCCCCTTCGGCGACCCGGCGCGCCCCTGCCCGTGCGGGGCGACGGGGTGCTGGGGCCCGGAGGTCGACGGCCGGGCGCTCGCCCGCCGCCTGGGTGCGCCGGCGCCGGAGGACCCCCGCTCCTACGCCGAGGCGGTGCTCGCGCGGGCCGCGGACGGCGAGGAGGACGCGGTGCTCGCCGTCGGCGCCGTCGCCGCGCGCCTGGCCCGGGGCGTGGCCGGCCTGGTGCACGTCCACGACCCCGACGTCGTCGTGCTCGGCGGGCTGGCGCGCGGCCTGCGCGCGTCACCGGCGTTCGACGACGCCTACGAGCGCGCGCTCATGGCCTTCCGGCGCGCCGACCCGGTGCCCGTGCTCGACGCGGTGCACGGCGACGACGGGGCCCTGCGCGGCGCCGCGGCACTGGCGCTCGACCACGCCACGAGCCCCGAGGGGCTCGCCGAGATCTGCGGGGACTGAGCCCCCTCAGCCCGCCAGCAGGCTCAGACGGACCTTGCGGGTGGGGTTGTCGGTGTTGGTGTCGACGAGGCACACCGACTGCCACGTGCCCAGGGTCAGCGCGCCGCCGAGCACCGGCACGGACATCGAGGGCGCGACCAGGGCGGGCAGCACGTGGTCGCGGCCGTGGCCGGGTGAGCCGTGGCGGTGCGACCAGCGGTCGTCGGCGGGCAGCAGCTCCCGGAGCTGGGTCAGGAGGTCGCCGTCGCTGCCCGCGCCGGTCTCGATGATCGCCACGCCGGCCGTCGCGTGGGGGACGAAGACGTGCAGCAGACCGTCGGGCGACCCGGCCCCCTCGACGAACCTGCGGCACTCGCCGGTGATGTCGCGGACGGTCTCCCGCTCGCCGGTCCGGACCTCGATCTCCTCGCTGTACACCCGGGCGAGGGTAGGGGCCTCCGGGCGCGCGTGCGGAGGGGCCAGAATGCCCGCCGTGCACCCCGATTCCGGACAAGGACGAGTGGCCGTCGCGGTCGTGACCGGCGCGGGCCGCGGGATCGGGGCGGGGATCGCCGCGGCGCTCTCGGCGCGCGGTCACCACCTCGTCGTCACCGACGTGGACGCGGCCGCGGCGCAGGCGACCGCCGAGGCCCTCGACGGCCCGGCGACGGCGATGCCCCTCGACGTCCGCGACGCCTCGGCCCACCGCGCCGTGGCGCTCGCGGCGGCGGGGCTGGGCGACGTCACGGTCTGGGTGAACAACGCCGGCGTGCTGTCGACCGCCCCGGCCTGGGAGGCGACCGACGACGAGGTCACCTCGACGTTCGAGGTCAACACCCTCGGCACGGTGCACGGCTCGCGCGCGGCGGTGGACGTCATGCGCCGCGGCGACATCCTCAACATCGTCTCGCTCTCCGGGCTCGGGCCGACGCCGGGCTTCGCCACCTACGGCGCGAGCAAGGCCGCGGCGCTGAGCTACACGCAGGCCCTCGACATCGAGCTCGCCTCGGCGCGCCGACCGGTCCGGGTGCGGGCGCTGTGTCCCGACGTCGTCGACACCTCTCTGGTCAGCAAGGTCGCGCACCGGCCGAGCTCGGCGCTGCTGTTCACCGGCACCCGCCTGCTGTCGGTCGACGAGGTCGTCGACGCGGCGATGGGCATGCTCGGGGGCCGGCGGGCGTTGCGTACCGTTCCCGCCTGGCGCGCTGCCCTGCAGCGTTCCTCGGCGGCGTTGCCGGGGATGGCGCGCGTCGCTGTCCCGTTCGTGGCTCGGCTGGGAGAGCGGCGCCGTCTGTCGCGTTGACGGCCGTTCGTCTCAGTGAGCGACGCGCCGACCTAGGGGTCGTGATCGGAACGTGACCCTCTCGGCTACGTTGAGCACGGTCCATGTCCCCCGAACGTGGAGGATCGGATGCTGGTGCTGGCCCCCGATCCGCGCCTCGGTATCGCTCCGGAGCGGGTCTCGCGTGTGCGCGCCCTGCTCGAGGAGGGCTCACCGGGCGCGCGAGTGCCCGGTCTCGTCGTGGCGCTGCCCGGCGGGGCCGACGGCGTGCTCGACGCCGTGGTGCTGCGTCCCGACGGCGTGCTGGGCCTCGCCCCGCTGACCGCGGGTGAGCGCGAGAACGTCCGCGAGGCCGTCGCCGCCGGCGGCGGGCGCGGACCGCGCGGCGCCGACCCCACCGCTTCGGCGCCGTCGATCGACGCCGGCTCCGGGCCCTCGGCCCGCCAGGCCGCCGACGAGCTCGACCGCCTCCTGGGCCTGTCCGAGCCGCCGTGCGCCGCGCCGCGCCGCGTCCTCGGCACGCTCGGCGAGGACGACGTGGACGCCGGGGCCGGCGCCGCCCGCGCCGCGCTCAAGGCGCCGGTCGGCTCGTTCCGGGTGATCGACGTCGAGGACCTGCGCCGGCTGCTGCTGGCGTTCCGGCTGGGCGACCACGTGCCCGACACCGAGCGCCTCGCCGAGGCGGGCTTCCTCGCCCCCGAGACGCCTGCGCTCCAGGCGGGCGCCTCGCCCGAGACCACGCCCGTGCCCGTCCCCTCCGACTCGCCCTCGCCGGTCCCGGCGGCGCGGACGCCGCTGCCGGCCACCGGGCGGCTCCCGTCGTCGCCCGCGACGTCCGTCGCGCCCTACGACTCGTCGGAATCCGAGTCGTCGGTCCCCGGGTCCCCCGCGTCCTCCGGCCCGCGCCCGGGCGGGGCGATCGGCGGGCTGCTCGCCGGGCCGCGTCGCGCCGGCCGCGCGGCGCGCGGGCGCTACGGCGGCGCGCTGCCCGACTGGGTCTGGGGCTGGCGCGGCCTCACCCTCGCCGCCGTCGCGGCCTTCCTGGTCGCGCTCGGCCTCGCGTTCCTCGTGGGCCGCGCGGCCACCGGGGGCGGCGGCGAGCCCGACCCCGCGGCCACGCGCACCGTGGACGGCATCACCTTCACCCGCGAGATCGCGACCACCGACACGTCCTGCGAGGGCCACGCCTACGGCCAGGCGGCGGCGTTCCTGCGCGAGCGCGGCTGCCTGCACCTCGACCGGTCCCTGTGGTCGGCGAACGCCGAGGGCCGCGACGTCGTCGTGGCGGTGGCGACCGTCCAGATGCCCGACACGACCACGGCGGGCGCGTTCCGCTCGCTGGTCGACAGCAACGGGACGGGCAACATCAGCGACCTCCTGCGCGAGCAGCGCGGCTACCCCGGTGCGCCCGAGCAGCTCACCGGCCAGGGCTACGCGTCGGCCCAGCTGGGCGACCGCGTGGCGGTGGCCGAGGCCGACGGCATCGACCCCGGCTTCACCGACGGCGACGCCCTCGACCGCATCTCCCGCGCGGGGCTCGCCCTGCGCTGAGCAGGGTTCGGCCGGGCGGGCTCAGGTCTCCGAACCGTCCCCGGGGAACGGGGCGACGAGCGGGGTGCGCCCGGCCAGGCCGCGCCAGGTGACCGACACCGTCGCGGCCGCGGTCACCGCCTCGAGGGCGAGCCGGCGCAGCTCGCCGCCGGTCGCGGCCTCCGTGCGCTCGGCGACGGCCCGCCAGGCCGCCGCGACGTCGTCCTCGGCCACCGCCGCCAGCCCGGCCGCCGACGCGGCGTCGGTGACCGGCGAGGGCGGGCGGTAGGCCGCGGCCGCGGGCGGCGCGGCGATCCCGTCGCGGGCGAGCAGGGCGACCACCGCGTCGCGGCGTTCCCGGTGGGCCAGGGAGGCGGCGGACAGGCCGGTCGCCGTCGAGGCGGGCAGGAACGCCGACACCAGCCCGTACACCCAGATCGCGGCGTGCTCGGTGCCCAGCGCGGTGAGCAGCATCTCCCGGAGGTCGCCGTCGTCGAGAGGCTGTGTCATCCCGCCGTCACCCCAGCACCGTCACGTAGCCCGCGCAGCTGGCTGCGACGGAGGTCAGCAGGCCGCAGCGGGACGCCTCCACGGTCAGGGCGAGGGCGCCGGCGCCGTCGCGGGCGGTGCCCAGCGAGCGCCGCAGCGCGGTCACCGCGGCGGCCGCGCTCGCGGCCGGTCGGGCCGGCGCAGGGGTGGCGGCGGTGTCGACGGTCGCCGTCCGGTCGGGGCGCGCGCGGCGGATCTCGGCGGCGAGGGTGTCGGCGTGGGCCCGGCGGGCCCGGGACAGCGGGGTGAGGCGGCCGGCGAGCTCGGGGTACGCGGCGGCGGCCGCGGCGGCCGTCACGGCGTCGTCGCGCGCCGCGGCGAGCGGCTCCTCGAGGGGATCGGGGCCCTCCGGCCGGGCACAGCCCGCGCCGAGGGTCCCGGCCGCGGCGAGCCCGGCGAGCGCACCCGCACCCCGGAGCACCGTGCGGCGGGGTGTCCCGGTGCGGGCTCGGGCGGCGGTGACGACGGGGACGACCACGACGGGCCAGTCTGCCAGCCGCCCCGCGTCGCGGGTCCCGCCGCGCCGCCGCGGCCGGGGGAGGCCCGGAGGGTGAGCGCTAGGCTGGACCACTGCGCGCCCGCTTCCCGGGCGCCGCCCCGTTCCCGCCCGCCACGCCGCGCACGAGAGTCACCGGCGACCGCGGCGGGCCCCGCCCGTGAGGAGCACCGTTGTCCCCTGGGACGTCCCCTGCGCAGGCCGCCGAGCGCCTGCGCCCGGCCGTCGTCGACGTGGTCGAGGCCGCCGGCTTCGTGCTCGACGACCTGGAGGTGCGCCCGGCCGGGCGGCGCCAGGTCGTGCGCGTCGTGGTGGACACCGCCGAGGTGCCCGGTCCGCACGACCCGCCGGCGCCCGGCCCGGACCTCGACGCCGTCGCCGGCGTCAGCCGTGAGCTGTCCCGGGTGCTGGACGAGGCCGAGAAGACAGAGAGCGACAAGACAGAGACCGACAAGGCAGGGGGCGCGATCGCGGCCCCGGACGGCGAGTACACGCTCGAGGTGACGACGCCGGGCACCGACCGACCGCTCACCCGCCCGCACCACTGGCGGCGGGCCTGGCTGCGCCGGGTGGCGGTGACGCGCACCGACGGCGGCACGTTCACCGCGCGTGTGGGTCCGGTCGACGGGACCGACGGCGGGGACGAGGGCGACGGAGCCGCGACGACGGTGACCCTGGCGGAGGGCACGCCGCGCGGGCCGGTGCTGCACCGGCTCCCGCTGGCCGAGGTCCGGCAGGCCGTCGTGGAGGTCGAGTTCAAGCCGGCCCCGTCGTCGGAGGTGGACGCCCTGGTGGCGGCCGCGCTGGAGCAGGGTTCGGGACAGGGTGCGGAGACGCACGGACAGGGAGGACGGCCGTGAAGGTCGACATCGCCGCGCTGCGCGCCATCGAGCGGGACAAGGAGATCCCGTTCGAGACCGTGCTCTCCGCGATCGAGACCGCCCTGCTGACCGCCTACAAGCAGAACGGCGGCGAGCACCCGAAGGCCCGGGTCGAGGTGGACCGCAAGAGCGGCGAGGTCAGCGTGCTCGTCCCGGAGACCGGCGAGGACGGCGAGACGCTCGGGGAGTACGACGACACCCCCGAGGGCTTCGGCCGGATCGCCGCGGCGACCGCGCGCCAGGTGGTCGTCCAGCGGCTGCGCGACGCCGAGCACGAGCGGACGTTCGGCGAGTTCTCCGCCAAGGAGGGCGAGGTCGTCGCCGGCGTCGTCCAGCGGGACGCGCGGGCCAACGCCCGCGGCGTCGTCGTCGTCGAGATCGGCTCCATCGAGGGCGTGCTCCCCGCCGCCGAGCAGGTGCCCGGCGAGGCCTACGAGCACGGGGCGCGCCTGCGGTGCTACGTCGTCGGCGTCGTCCGCGGGGCGCGGGGCGTGCAGGTGACCCTCTCGCGCACCCACCCGAACCTCGTGCGCCGGCTCTTCGCCTTCGAGGTGCCCGAGATCGCCGCCGGGCACGTCGAGATCGTCTCGGTGGCCCGGGAGGCCGGGCACCGCTCCAAGATCGCCGTGCGGTCCACCGTGCCGGGCCTGGGCGCGAAGGGCGCGTGCATCGGCCCGATGGGCGCGCGGGTGCGCGGCGTGATGAGCGAGCTCAACGGCGAGAAGATCGACATCATCGACTGGGCGGAGGACCCGGCCGAGTACGTCGGCAACGCCCTCTCCCCGTCGAAGGTCGTGTCGGTGACGGTGGTGGACCTCAAGGCGCGCACCGCGCGGGTCGTCGTCCCGGACTTCCAGCTCTCCCTCGCCATCGGCAAGGAGGGGCAGAACGCCCGTCTGGCCGCGCGACTCACCGGATGGCGGATCGACATCCGGTCCGACGCGGAGCCGCCCCCGGAGGACCCCCCGGGGGACACGGCCCCGGAGGAGACGCCCGGGGAGACGCCCCGCTCGGTGGACAGCCCCGACGCTGCTCCGACCGGTGATCCGCGGGACGCCCTCGGTGTCCCCGGTGGCGGGGTCGAGTCCTCCTCGAGTGGCGCGGTAGAGTGACCGGTGGCCCGAACCCGCGAGCCCAGCCGTGGGGTGGCGCCGGATCGTGATCGTCGGGGTGATGATCTCGGGCCGGTGCGCACCTGTCTCGGATGTCGTCAGCGGGTCTCGGCGTCGGAACTCCTACGAGTGGTGGCCGCGGACGGGATCGTCGATCCCGACCCGCGGCGTCGGAAGCCCGGTCGAGGTGCGTGGGTGCACCCCGAGACGAGCTGCCTGCACCGCGCGGAGCGCCGGTCGGCGTTCCCCAGGGCGCTGCGCGTCCCGGGGCCGCTCGACACCGGGGCCCTGCACGCACTGCTCGACCAGGACCCCGGCGCCACTCCCACCGGGTTGCACGACCACCGCGACGACCGTCGCGTGCGGATGAGGAAGCAGGTCGACCCCCATGAGCCAGCCGTGAAGCCCTTCCGATGAAGGCACAGGCGTAGACACGAGGTCGCGGGCCCCCGCTGACCTCGAGGATGAGGAGATCAGTGGCAGGCAAGGCCCGGGTGCACGAGCTCGCGAAGGAGCTCGGCGTCACCAGCAAGCAGGTACTCACACAGCTCGAGTCTCTCGGCGAGTTCGTCAAGTCGGCGTCCTCGACGGTCGAGGCCCCGGTCGCGCGCAAGCTGCGCGACTCCATGTCCGGTGGTGGCAACAGCGGCGGTAGCCGTCGGCCCCGACCGGGCGCCGCGCCCGGCCCCCGCCCCGGCGGCGGACCGCGTCCCGGCCCCTCCGGCGACTCCTCGGGGTCGACCGGCGGCGCACCGCGCCCCGGTGCTGGTTCCGGTGCCACGCCCGGCCCGCGCCCCGGCGCCGGGTCCTCGGGCGGCGGCAACGGCGGCGCCCCGCGCCCCGGGCCCCCCGCTCCGCGCCCCGGCGCGACCCCCGGCCCCCGGCCCGACGCCGCTCCGGCGGCCGCCGAGACGCCGGCGCCCGCCGCTCCCGAGGCTCCGGCCGCGGCGGCGAGCACGGGCACGGCCGGCACGGCCGGCACC
The DNA here is from genome assembly GCF_036044095.1 of Actinomycetospora sp. NBC_00405. Classification (NCBI taxonomy): domain Bacteria; kingdom Bacillati; phylum Actinomycetota; class Actinomycetes; order Pseudonocardiales; family Pseudonocardiaceae; genus Actinomycetospora; species Actinomycetospora sp. NBC_00405. The sequence goes on along the minus strand of NZ_CP107938.1, from coordinate 2,090,687 downwards.
TCGGAGCAGAGCGCGCCCCGTCCCACGGGCGGCGACCGCCCGCGTCCGGGCGGCATCCCGCGTCCCGGTGCGGACCGTCAGGGTGGCGGCGGCGACCAGCGTCAGGGCGGCAACCGTCCCGGCCCGCAGCAGCAGCAGCGTCCCGCCGCTGCGGCGGCCGACAGCCAGGCCGGCGGCGACGCGTCGACCGTGCCGCCCCGTCCGGCGGCGCCGAAGCCCGGCCCGAAGTCGCCGCGCGTCGGCAACAACCCCTTCGGCGTGGGCTCCGGTGCCCCGCCGCGCCCGCAGCGTCAGCAGCAGCCCGGGCAGGCCCCGGGTCAGGCACCCGGCCAGGCGCCGGGTCAGGGTCCGCGTCCGCCGCGTGACGGAGACGCCCCCGCGCCGCGCCCGCCGCGTGACGGCGAGCGTCCGGCCGCGGCCGACCGTCCGCCCCGTCCCGGTGGCGGCAGCGCGACGCCCGGCAACATGCCCCCGCGTCCGAACCCCGGCATGATGCCGGCCCGTCCGGCCGGTCCTCCCGGTCGTGGCGGCCCCGGTGGCGCCCGTCCGGGTGGTCCCGGCGGCGGCCGCGGTGGCCCTCCCGGCCGCGGCGGTCCCGGTGGCGGCGGCGGTGGCTTCCGTCCCGGTGGCGGTGGCGGCGGTGCCCCGGCCGGTGGCGGTTTCCGCCCCGGCGGCGGCGGTGGCCGTCCGGGTGGTCCCGGTGGCCGTGGTCGTGGCGGCGGTGCCGCGGGTGCCTTCGGGCGCGCCGGTGGTCCGGTCCGTCGTGGACGCAAGTCGAAGCGTCAGAAGCGTCAGGAATTCGACAACATGCAGGCCCCCTCGGTCGGCGGCGTCCGCCTGCCGAAGGGCAAGGGCGAGACGGTCCGGCTCCCGCGTGGTGCCTCGCTGACCGACTTCGCGGAGAAGATCGACGCGAACCCGGCGTCGCTCGTGCAGGTGCTGTTCCACCTCGGTGAGATGGTCACGGCTACCCAGTCGGTGTCCGACGACGTCCTCGAGCTGCTCGGCGGCGAGATGAACTACGACGTCCAGGTCGTCTCCCCGGAGGAGGAGGACCGCGAGCTGCTCGAGTCGTTCTCGCTGACCTACGGGTCGGACGACGGCGACGACGAGGACCTCGAGGCCCGCCCGCCGGTCGTCACGGTCATGGGTCACGTCGACCACGGCAAGACGCGCCTCCTCGACACCATCCGCAAGACGAAGGTGGCCGAGGGCGAGGCGGGTGGCATCACCCAGCACATCGGCGCGTACCAGGTCGACACCGAGCTCGAGGGCGTCGAGCGGAAGATCACCTTCATCGACACCCCGGGTCACGAGGCGTTCACCGCCATGCGTGCCCGAGGCGCGAAGTCCACGGACATCGCGGTGATCGTGGTCGCGGCCGACGACGGCGTCATGCCCCAGACGATCGAGGCGATCAACCACGCGCAGGCGGCCGACGTGCCGATCGTGGTGGCGGTCAACAAGATCGACAAGGAGGGCGCCAACCCGGCCAAGATCCGGCAGCAGCTCACCGAGTACAACCTCGTCGCCGAGGAGTTCGGCGGCGACACGATGTTCGTCGACATCTCCGCGCGGCAGAACATCAACATCGACGGCCTCCTCGAGGCCGTGCTGCTCACCGCGGACGCGTCGCTGGACCTCCGGGCCAACCCGGACATGGAGGCCCAGGGTGTCGCGATCGAGGCGCACCTCGACCGCGGCCGCGGCCCGGTGGCCACGGTGCTGGTCCAGCGCGGCACGCTGCGCGTCGGCGACTCGGTCGTCGCCGGCGACGCCTCGGGCCGTGTGCGACGGATGCTCGACGAGTTCGGCGAGGACGTGAAGGAGGCGCTGCCCTCCCGCCCGGTGCAGGTCATCGGGTTCACGTCGGTGCCGGGCGCGGGCGACACGTTCCTCGTCGTCGACGAGGACCGCGTGGCGCGCCAGATCGCCGACCGCCGTCGTGCCCGCGAGCGCAACGCGCAGCTGGCGAGCCGTCGCAAGCGCGTCAGCCTCGAGGACCTCGACGCGGCGTTGAAGGAGACCAACGAGCTCAACCTGATCATCAAGGGTGACAACTCGGGAACCGTCGAGGCTCTCGAGGACGCGCTCATGAAGATCGATGTGGGCGAGGAGGTCCAGCTGCGGGTGCTGCACCGCGGCGTCGGTGCGATCACCGAGGGCGACATCAACCTCGCGATCGCCTCCGACGTCATCGTCCTGGGCTTCAACGTCCGGGCCGAGGGCAAGGCCACGGAGCTGGCGACCCGCGAGGGCGTCGACATCCGCTACTACTCGGTGATCTACCAGGCCATCGACGAGATCGAGCAGGCCCTCAAGGGCATGCTCAAGCCGATCTACGAGGAGGTCGAGCTCGGCACCGCGGAGATCCGCGATGTCTTCCGCTCCTCGAAGGTGGGCACGATCGCCGGTTGCCTCGTGACCGACGGGATCATCCGCCGCAACGCCAAGGCCCGCCTGGTGCGCGACGGTGCCGTGATCGCCGAGAGCCTCACCATCAGCTCGCTGAAGAGGTTCAAGGACGACGCGACCGAGGTCCGCGACGGCTACGAGTGTGGCCTCACGCTCGGGTCGTTCAACGACATCAAGGTCGACGACAAGATCATGACCTACGAGATGCGGGAGAAGCCCCGCGAGTAGGTGCGGTCAGCACTCGTGGGTGGTTGTCCGTGCCCCCGGGCACGGGCAACCACTCACAAGGCCGGAGGCCAGAGGTGTACGTGGGTGCGCTCGAGCTCGACCTGCTCCTCGGGGAGGTCGGCTCGATCAAGCAGGTGCGCTCGGTGATCCGGCCCGTCGTGGCGGAGCTCAAGCGCCGCTACGCCGTCTCGGTCGCCGAGGCCGGCCATCTCGACCTGCACCGCCGCGCCCTCATCGGGGTCGCCGCGGTGGCGGCCGACCCCGGGCACGTCACCGACGTGCTCGACCACTGCGAGCGCCTGGTGGCCGCCCACCCCGAGTTCCAGGTGCTCTCCGCGCGGACCCGCTGGCTGGGCCCGCACGACGACTGACCCACCCACGGGGGCTCCGCCCCCGTGAACCCCCCGACGACACCCCTGGAGGACGCCATGGCCGACGCGCCACGGGCCCGCAGGCTCGCCAAGCGGATCTCCCAGATCGTCGCCTCCACGCTGGAGCACGAGGTCAAGGACCCGCGCCTGGCGATGGTGACGATCACCGACACCCGCATCACCCCGGACCTCCGCGACGCCACGGTGTACTACACCGTCTACGGCGGCGAGCAGGAGCGCACCGGGTCGGCCGCCGCCCTGGCCAGCGCCAAGGGCGTCGTGCGCAGCGCCGTCGGGCGCCAGACCGGGGTGCGGTTCACGCCGACCCTGGAGTTCGTCCCCGACGTGATCCCCGAGGGCGCCGCCCGCCTCGACGAGGTGCTCGAGGGCGTCCGCCAGGCCGACGCCGAGGTCGCGACGCTCGCCGTCGGCGCCTCCTACGCCGGCGAGGCCGACCCGTACCGCAAGCCCCGCGAGGACGGCGACGACGAGGACGACCTCGACGACGTCCCGGTGGGCGACGAGGAGCCGTCCCGCCCGACGGGCTGAGCGGGCACACGACGGGCAGGCACGCGAAGGGGTATCCACCGGCCATGGTGGCGGTCGACGACGCGAGCCGGTCCGTCCGTCTCGAGGAGGCGGTGGGCGTGCTCACCGCCGCCCACCAGGTGGTACTGCTCACCCACGTCAACCCGGACGCCGACGCGCTCGGCAGCGCGCTGGCCCTCGGGCTCGCGCTGCACCGGCGCGGGGCCGAGGTCCAGGTGTCGTTCGGCGCGCCCGAGCGTCCCGCCGAGTCGTTGCGCGACCTCGACGTGGCCGGGCTCGTGGTCCCCGCCGGCGAGGTCGTGGCGGCCCCCGAGCTGCTCGTCGTCCTCGACACCGGCAGCGTCGACCGTCTCGGCCCGCTGGCCGGCCGCGCCGACACGGCGGGCACGACCCTGGTGATCGACCACCACGTGTCCAACACCGGCTTCGGCACCCTCTACTACGTCGACCCGCGGGCCGAGGCCACCGCTGTCATGGTGCTGCACCTGCTCGACGCCATGGGCGCGCCCGTCGACCTGCCGACCGCACGCTGCCTGTACGCGGGCCTGGTCACCGACACCCGCAACTTCCGGGCCGCCTCGCCGGACACCCACGCGATGGCCGCCCGCCTGCTCGTCGCGGGCGTCGACGCCGAGGCCGTGACGCGCCCGCTGCTCGACACCCACCCGTTCTCCTGGCTCGCGATGCTCTCGGCCGTCCTGGCCACCGCTCGCCTCGAGGCCGGGGAGGCGCGCGGGCTCGGGCTCGTGCACGCCCTGGTCGAGCGCGAGCACGTCGACAGCGGCCGGCAGGAGGAGGTCGAGAGCGTCATCGACGTCCTGCGCACCACCGCCGAGGCCGAGGTCGCCGTCGTGCTCAAGCAGGTCGGCGAGCACCGGTGGACGGCCAACATGCGCTCGAAGGGCGGTATCGACGTCGCCGCCGCGGCCTCCGCGCTGGGGGGCGGCGGGCATCGTGTGTCCTCCGGCTTCACCCTCGACGGCGACGCCCCCGCGATCCTCGACCGTGTCCGGCGCGCGCTCGCCGACGCCCCCCTGCTGGGATGACCACGGCTCCTCCCGACACCGACCCCGGGGCGCGGCGGGTCCTCGCGCTGGCGTCGTCGGCGCTGGTGGTGCTGGTCGCCGAGCCGCTCTACCTGCTCGTCGACACCGCCGTCGTCGGCCACCTGGGCGCGGTCCCGCTGGCGGGTCTCGCCGTGGGCGGGGTCGTGCTGGCCCAGGTGGCGAGCCTGGGCACGTTCCTCGCCTACGGCACCACCGCGCGCGCCGCGCGCCACCACGGCGCCGGGAACCGGGCCGCCGCCGTCGCCGAGGGGGTGGCGGCGACCTGGATCGCGGTGCTCGTCGGGCTGCTCGTGGTGGCGGTCGTCTGGCTCGCGGCGCCCTGGGTGGCCGACCTGCTCGGCGGCGGGGGAGCGGTGAGCGATGCCGCCACCGGCTGGCTCCGAATCGCGGTGTGGGGCGCGCCGGGCATCCTCGTCGCGCTCGCCGGCCACGGGTGGATGCGCGGGGTGCAGTACACGCGCCGGCCGATCGTCGTGGTGCTCGCCGGCAACGGGCTCTCGGCGGTGCTGTGCCCGCTGCTGGTGTACGGGATCGGCCCCTTCCCGGCCCTGGGGCTCGAGGGCTCGGCGTGGGCGAACGTCGGGGCGCAGGCGACGGTGGGCCTGTTGTTCGTCGGCGCGCTGGTGCTCGAACGCGTCTCGCTGCGCCCGCGCCTCGCCGACATGCGGGCGCAGTTCGGGCTCGGCCGCGACCTGCTGCTGCGCAGCGCCGCGTTCCAGGCCTGCTTCCTGTCGGCGACGGCCGTGGCGGCGCGTTTCGGGGCCCCGTCGGTGGCGGCCCACCAGATCGTGCTGCAGCTCTGGACGTTCATGGTCACCGTCCTGGACGCGCTGGCCATCGCGGCGCAGTCGCTGGTGGGGGCGGCGCTGGGGGCGGCGTCGGTGGGGGTCGCGCGGCGCGTGAGCGGGCGGGTCACCCGCTACGGCCTCGTGCTGGGCGTCGTCGCCGGTCTGGTGTTCGCGGCGACCGCGGGCGTGCTGCCGGGCGTGTTCACCCCCGACCCCGCGGTGCGGGACGTCGTGCCGCAGGCCTGGTGGTTCTTCGTCGCGCTCCAGCCGATCGCCGCCTACGTCTTCGCGCTCGACGGGGTGCTGCTCGGCGCCGGCGACGCGGCCTACCTGCGTCGGATCACCGTCGGCTCCGCCCTGGGCGCCTTCCTGCCGACCATCTGGCTCTCGCTGGTGCTCGACTGGGGGCTCGCCGGCATCTGGGCGGGACTGTCGCTGTTCATCGTCGCCCGCGCGGTGGCCGTCGGGCTGCGGGTCCGGGGCGAGGCCTGGGCGGTGACGGGGACCGGGACGGGGACGTGACGACATCTCATCGGTGCGGGGCTCATCGGTGTTCGGGGCGCGGGCGCACGGCCGCGCCCAGGACGAGGAGGGTCGTCGCGGCGAGGAAGGCGCCCGCGAGGGTGAGGTGGTCGGCCAGCAGGCCGAGCAGCGGGGCGCCGAGGGCCTGGCCGAGGGCGATGAGCAGGAAGGCGGCGCCCACCCCGAGCACCGGGCGGTCCGGGAACACGCGCGTCCCCCACAGCAGCAGCATGCCGCTCAGGGCGATGTAGACGCCGCCGAAGACCGCGGCGCCGGCGAAGACCGCCACCGTCGTGGAGGCCGCCAGGCCGAGCGCGAGGGTCGCCGCCGCGACCAGCAGCATCGCGGCGCTCCAGGCCCGTGCGAGCCCGAGGCGGGCGACCACGTCGCCGGCGAGGGCGCCGAGCAGACCGGCCGCGCCGAGCACGATCCAGGAGCCGGTGGAGACGAGCTCGCTCGCACCGGCGCTGCTGACGACGTCGCGCCCGAACGTCCAGACCGCCGAGCTGCCGGCGCCGAAGACCAGGGCGGCCGCGAGCATCCGGGCCGTGCCGAGCCGCCGTCGCCACGCACGCGGGCGTGCGGGCGGGGTCGCGCTGCCGGCGGGCCGTGGGGCGATCGCCCGCGGCACCGCGACCGCGACCGCGACGGTGACACCGAGGGCGGCGAGGCCGAACGCCGCCCAGGCCCATCGCCAGGTGTCGGCCAGCAGCAGCGCGACCGGTCCGGAGACGAGGACCCCGAGGCCGGTGCCGGCGTTGACCACCGTCTGCACCCGGTCCGCCCGCTCGGACGGGACCCGGTGCGCGATGGCCTGGGCCAGCGGCGGTGACGCCAGGCCGGTGCTCGATCCGGCGACCACGACGCCGACGGTGAGCACGGCGGTGGTCGGGGCGAGCGCGATGAGCCCGGTGCCGGTGGCGGCGCACAGACCCGCGGCGACCGCCACCGCCCGCGCGCCCCACCGGGCGGCCGCCGCGGTCGAGGCGACGATCGCCACGCAGTAGCCCACGTAGCTGCTCGAGGCGATGGCGCCGACGGTCGCGGCGTCGAGCGCGAACTCCGTCCGGAACACCGGCACGAACAGTCCGTAGGCGAACCGCGCCAGCCCGTAGCACACCGCGATCAACAGCAGGCCGCTCAGCGCCAGCGGCACCGTCCCGGCCCGCCCGTCCCCGGCCGGTCCGGCCGACGGTGGCCTCGTCGTCGCCTCCACGCACGTCATGTCCGCACCTCTCCTAGTAACCCGACCGGTATAGCTACCGTGTGCCCGTTGTACTAGAATGTCAACCCACCGGTCGGTATAGTCAGCGGTGTGCGGAACGAGAAGGCGCTGACACCGGCGGGCGCCCGGGTGCTGGACGTGGCGAGCGAGCTCTTCTACCGCGACGGCATCAACACCGTCGGCGTCGCTCTGATCGCCGACACGGCCGGCGTCACCAAGAAGACCCTCTACGACTGCTTCGGCTCCAAGGCGAACCTGATCGTCAGCTACCTGCGGCGCCGCCACGAACGCTGGTGGTCACATCTCGAGCAGCGCCTGGCGCAGGCGCCCGAGCCGGGACCGCTGGTCCTCTTCGACGCCTACCTCGACCACCCGGGCCTCGACGTCAGCCGCGGCTGCGCGTTTCTCAACGCCGCCGCCGAGCTTCCCGCCGACCATCCCGGGATGACCGTGGTGCGCGAGCACAAGGACGCCGTCCTCGCGCGGCTCGCCGAGCTGGTGGCCGACTCCGTGCCGGACGCCGACCCCACCGTGACCGAGGAGCTGTTCCTCGTCCTCGAGGGCGCCACCGCGCATCTCCGTCTCGGCGGTCGTGACCGCACCGTCGCGGCGCGCGCGGTCACGGTCGAGAGGCTCGCGGCCGCGACGTCGTGATCGACATCGTTGTCGGGGGTCGGGCGACCGCGCGGAGGGCCATGCCCCCGCACGCGAGGACACGGACGTGGTCGACCGCCGGAGCTCACGGCCGCAGCAGCTGCCGCACCCGCGCGGTCTCGCGGGTGAGGTGGTCGCGCTCCGGCACGCTGGTCGCGGTCCGGGAGGCCTCGGCGTAGAGCTCGGCGGCGCGCGCGAGGTCGCCGGCGCGCTCGTGGAGGTGCGCGGCCACCGCCGCATGGCGGGGCAGGTCGGGATCGAGGTCGGCGAGCGCCGCGAGGCCGGCCTGCGCGCCGTCGGCCTCGCCGACCGCCACCGCCCGGTTGAGCCGCACCACCGGGCTGTCCGTGAGCGCCAGCAGCTCGTCGTACCACTCCACGATCTGCACCCAGTCCGTCTCCGCGGTGCTCGGGGCGTCCGCGTGCAGCGCCGCGATCGCCGCCTGGGCCTGGTAGTCGCCGAGGCGGTCGCGGGCCAGCGCGGCCTGCAGGATCGCCACGCCCTCGGCGATCATGCCGGTGTCCCAGCGCGACCGGTCCTGCTCGGCGAGGGGGATCAGGCGTCCGCCCGCTCCGGTGCGCGTGGCGCGGCGCGCGTGGTGCAGCAGCATGAGCGCGAGCAGCCCCGCGACCTCGGGGTCGTCGGTGAGCGCGGCGAGCTGGCGGGCGATGCGGATCGCCTCGTCCGCCAGGTCGGTGTGCTCGGGGCTGTCGGCGCCGTAGCCCTCGTTGAACACGAGGTAGAGCACCCGGAGGACGGTGCCGAGGTCGCCGGGCTGGTCGAGCGGCAGACCCTCGATCCGCCTCTTCGCCCGGCTGATCCGCTGCGCCACGGTCGCCTCGGGGACCAGGTGGGCGGTCGCGATCTGCCGCGTCGTCAGGCCGCCGACCGCGCGCAGCGTCAGCGCGACGGCCGACGCCGGCGGCAGCGTCGGGTGGGCGCAGAGGAAGTACAGGCGCAGCGTGTCGTCGGCGCCGGTCACCGGCCCGGCGGGCGGCTCGAGGTCGACCGCGAGCTCCCGGCCCTGGCGCGACGACTCCGACCGGACCGCGTCGAGGAACTTGCGCCACGCCGCCGCCACGAGCCACGCCTTCGGGTCGCGCGGTGGGTCGTCGGGCCAGGTCTCGAGCGCCCGGATCAGGGCCTCCTGCACGGCGTCCTCGGCCGACGCGAAGTCCGCTCCGCGCCGGACGAGGACGCCGATCACCGCGGGGACGAGCTCCCGCAGCCCGTCCGTGATCACTCGGTGTTCCCCGGCACACCGGTGAGGAACGGCCGGACCTCGAGCCACTCGTGGATCGGCTCGCCCCCGGCCCCGGGCGCGGCGGACAGCTCGCCGGCCAGCTCGAGCGCCCGCTCCCAGGACTCCACGTCGATGATCATCCAGCCGGCGATGAGGTCCTTGGTCTCCGCGAACGGGCCGTCGGTGACCGGCGGGCGCCCCTCGCCGTCGTGGCGGACGAACGCGCCCTCGGCCGAGAGGGCCTGGCTGTCGACGAACTCGCCGGTCTCCACCAGGCGCTTCGCGAAGTCGCTCATGTACGTCATGTGGGCGTCGACCTCCTCCGGCGTCCACTGGTCCATGGGCGGGGAGTCCACGGCCGGGGTCGGACCGCCGCGGTAGTGCTTCAGCATCAGGTACTTCACGGTCGTTCTCCTTCGTCGTGGCGACCTCGTTCGGCCGCTCGTACCCCTGGGACGGAGCCGCCGCCCGGTTCTCGACACACGGTCGCCGACCGATCCCGGGAGATTTCCCGGGAGCATTCTCGGGGGCCCTGTCGGGGGTCGGTGGTGCCATGTCCCCATGACGTGGGACGCGCAGGTGAGCGGGTGGCTGGACGACGTGCTCGCGGCGATCCGCGACACCGGGCTGGCCGAGCTCGTCGAGACCACCGTGGCCGACGTGTGGGAGCGCAACGTCGACCGGTACGACCCCGCCGTCGCGGGCGACACCGCCACCTCGCTCGGGATCACGGCGTCGGAGAACATCCGCACGCTGCTCCTGCGGGTCGAGCACGAGCGGTGGGCCGCGCGCGGGGTGGTCGTCACCTCGGTGCAGCAGGCCCTCGTCCTGCGGATCGGCGTGCGCCGGATGCTGCTGATGAAGGTCGCCGACCGTCGCCTGCACCCCGGGGAGGACGACGACGAGCACGACTGGCGGTCGGGCATCCGGTGGGACGCCGCCAGCGATGTCCGCAGGCTCGCCGCGGAGGACAACGCGCGGCGCTTCGAGCCCTGCGTGGAGGACCAGACGGGCCAGACGTGGTGGCCCGGCCTCGTCCCGGGCGCCCCCGACGACCCCGACGACCGCGACGGCCTGCGCCACCTCGTGCTGGTCTGGGCGGGCGACCCCGTGGGCGGCACGACGGCCGGCTGGCTCGGCGTGCCCTACGCGGGTCCGCCCGGCACGCCGCCGTGGCTCGCGATCACGCCGGTCTGGCACCACGGGCCCGGGGACGTCCCGCGCCCGCGCGAGCCGATCGTCGCGGTCCCGCGGGCGGGGGCCGGCCGTGCCTGACGCCGGATCGGGGGACTCAGCTCGCCGCGAGCGGGGTGCGCAGGTCGGCGGCGGGGAAGGGCGGCAGCTCGTCGGCGCGCAGGGACGCCCGGCCCGCGCCGCGCCAGGCGCGGGCGACGAGGTCGGCGTCCTCCTCGGTGACGAGGTTGCCCATGACGCGCAGGGCCACCGTCATCAGCATCCGCGAGCGCATGCCCACCGGGCCCGCGAGCGGGAGCAGGCGCGGCACGGTCAGCAGCCCGGCGAGGCGCCGCGCGATGGAGAACGCCGAGCCGTACTGGCGGCGCAGCGTCGCCGGCCAGGCGAGGGAGAGGTCGTCATCGTCGCCGAGCAGGCCCGCGATGGTGCGCCCGCTCTCCAGGCCGTAGTCGATGCCCTCGCCGTTGAGCGGGTTCACCAGCCCGGCGGCGTCGCCCACCAGCGCCCAGTTGCGGCCGGAGACGCCGGACACCGCGCCGCCCATCGGCAGCAGGGCGGACGCGACGTCGCGCACGTCGCCCTCGAGCTGCCAGTCCTCGCGGCGCTGCTCGGCGTAGTGCGCGATCAGCGAGCGCAGCCGCACGTTGGCGGGGCGGGCCTCGGTGGCGAGGGTCCCGACGCCGATGTTCACGTGCCCGTCGTGCAGCGGGAACACCCAGCCGTAGCCCGAGAGCACCTCGTCGTCGGTGCCGCGCAGCTCCAGGTGCGACGAGATCCACTCGTCGTCGTGGCGTCCCGAGCGGACGTAGGCGCGGGCGGCGACGCCGTAGGCCGTGTCGCGGTGCCACACCCGCCCGAGCACCCGCCCCAGGGTCGACCGCGCGCCGTCGGCGACGACGAGGCGGCGGCACGCGATGGTCCGCGGGCCCTCGTCGGTGTCGAACACCACGCCGGACACCCGGTCGCCGTGACGCTCGACGTCCACCGCGCGGGCGCCCTCCACCGGCTGCGCACCCCGCTCGAGGGCCACGGTCCGGATGCGGGCGTCGAGCTCGGTGCGCGCCACGGCGCCGCCGTGCGCCGGCAGCGAGCCGCCCGGCCACGGCAGGGTCAACAGCTGCCCGAACCCGGCGGCCCGCAGGCCGCGGTTCTGGCCCCGCCCGCGCACCCAGTCGCCCAGGCCCAGGTGCTCCAGCTCGGCGATGGCCCGCGGGGTCAGGCCGTCGCCGCACGCCTTGTCGCGCGGGAAGACCGCGGCGTCGGCGAGGACGACGTCGTGGCCGGCGTCGGCCGCCCAGGCCGCGGCGGCCGAGCCGGCGGGGCCGGCGCCCACGACGAGGACGTCGGTACGCGTCGGGGTGCTCACGACTCCAGGATGCCTGCTGATCCCGCGGTCGGCCGGATCGGTGAGGGCGGGCATAGTGGCCCGCCGTGCCGGGACGTGGTGGGGGACGTGGTGGGGGAGCACCCCGAGAACGCCGTGAGCCCCCGCCGCCGGGGCTGCTCGTGGTGGACAAGCCGGCGGGCTGGACGTCCCACGACGTCGTGGGGCGTGCGCGCCGCCTCATGGGCACGCGCAAGGTCGGCCACGCGGGCACGCTCGACCCGATGGCCACCGGCGTCCTGGTGCTGGGCGTCGAGAGGGCCACCAAGCTCCTCGGGCACCTGGCGCTGGACACCAAGACCTACCTCGCGACGATCCGGCTCGGCCTGGCCACCGACACCGACGACGCCAAGGGCGAGCCGATCGGCAACCCGGTCGACGCCGCCGGGATCGGCGACGACGCGGTGGCCGACGGCGTGGCGGCCCTGACGGGCGAGATCCAGCAGGTGCCCAGCAGCGTGTCGGCGATCAAGGTCGACGGTCGCCGGGCCTACGAGCGTGCCCGTGCCGGCGAGGAGGTCCGTCTCGACGCCCGGCCGGTGACGGTCGGACGCTTCGACGTGCTCGCGGCGCGCACCGAGGGCCCGTTCCGCGACCTCGACGTCCTCGTCGACTGCTCGTCGGGCACCTACGTCCGCGCCCTGGCCCGCGACCTCGGCGCCGGGCTCGGCGTCGGCGGGCACCTCACGGCACTGCGGCGCACGCGGGTCGGCCCGTTCACCCTCGCCCACGCCCGCACCCTCGAGACCCTGGCCGGCGAGGAGGAGCAGCAGGGGCGCGCGGCCCTGTCGCTGGACCTCGACGCCGCCGTCGCCACGGCCTTCCCGCGCCGCGACGCGGACGCCGACGAGGCCGCGGGCCTGGCGCACGGCCGCCCGCTCGCGGCCGCGGGCCGGCCCGGGACGGTGGGGGTCTTCGGGCCCGACGGGCACGTCGTCGGGCTCGTCACCGACGACCGCGGTGCCGCCCGCCCCGTCCTGGTGCTCGCGCCGGCCGGGACGTGATCACCGACGCGCGCCCGACACGGCGCCGGGGCGGGCCCCGCCCGTAGGCTCGCCGCCGTGCAACGCTGGCGGGGACTCGACGGTGTGCCGTCGGGCTGGGGTCGATGCGTGGTGACGATCGGCGTCTTCGACGGCGTCCACCGCGGCCACCAGCAGCTCATCGCCCGCGCGGTCGCCCACGGCCGCGAGCTGGGCCTGCCGACCGTGCTGATCACGTTCGACCCGCACCCCGCCTCGGTGCTGCGCCCCGGCACCCACCCGGCCCGGCTGACGTCGCTGGCCCGGCGCGCGGAGCTGGTCGCCGAGCTCGGGATCGATGCGTTCTGGGTCCTGCCGTTCACGCCCGACCTCGCCCGCGTGGCGCCGGACGAGTTCGTGCACGAGCTGCTCGTCGACCGGCTGCACGCGGCGATGGTGGTCGTCGGCCGCAACTTCACCTACGGCTACCGCGCCGCCGGGGACGTCACCGAGCTCGAGCGCCTGGGTCAGCGGTTCGGCTTCGCCGCCGAGGGCGTCGACCTCGTCGCCGATCCCTCGGTCGCGCTGACCGGGTCGCCGGTGACCTTCTCGTCGACCTACGTGCGCGCCTGCATCAGCGCCGGCGACGTCCGGGCCGCCGCCGAGGCGCTCGGCCGGCCGCACCGCCTCGAGGGCGTCGTCGTGCGCGGCGACCAGCGGGGCCGCGAGCTGGGCTACCCGACCGCGAACGTCGACTGCGGCGAGCACGCCGCGATCCCGGCGGACGGGGTGTACGCGTGCTGGTTCCACCACCGCGGGCAGAAGCGCGCGGCGGCGACGTCGGTGGGCACCAACCCGACGTTCTCGGGTCGGGAGCGCACCGTCGAGGCGTTCGTGCTCGACACCGACGAGGATCTCTACGGCGCCCGCGTCGCCGTCGACTTCGTCGAGCGCATCCGGGGGATGGACCGCTTCGACTCGATCGACGAGCTCATCGCCACGATGGACAGCGACGTGGTGCGCACCCGCGAGGTCCTGGGCGTCTGAGCCCGGCCGGCTTTTCCCGAACGGCACCCACCGCCGCGGCCCGGCTGTCACGATCGCCGCGCGGGGAGAGCCGGAGGGTGGGCGGGTTGGGCGGGCAGGAGGGCAGGCAGGAAGGCAGGGCCGACGCCGTGCGGCGCAACCGGGAGCTGCAGCGCCGCTTCTACGGCGAGCCGCTGGGCGACCGCCTTCGTCGTCTCCTGGCCGCCCTCGACGTCTCCCAGGCGGTGCTGGCCGTCGCGCTGGGGGTGAGCTCCCCGATGCTCTCCCAGCTCATGAGCGGCAGGCGGGTCAAGATCGGGTCGCCCGCGGTGCTGGGCCGGCTCCTCCTGCTCGAGCAGCGGGTCGCGGCCGGTGACGCGGGCAGCGGCCCGGAGGCGGTGGCCCGCCTGCTCACCGAGGTCCGGGAGGCGGAGCTCCGCAACGACTACGACCTCCTGCGCACCGTGGCCGGACCGGAGGAGCTCGCCGCGGCCGCGGCGACGCTCGATCCCGGCTTCCCGTCGCTGGCCGGGCTGCTCCGCCGTGCCGCCGCCGGGGGATGAGCCGGCCCGGGACGGCGCGCGGCAGGCCCGCAGCGGCCGGTGCCGGGGTCGTCGGTACACTCGTACTCGATTCGCCTGGCTGCGGTCCGTGGTGGCCGGGCGGCGGGTGGACCGGGCGTGCCCGTCCCCCGAGAGCGTGCGACATCCCCCGACGATCTCGTCGTGGCGGATGCCGTCGATCGTCACGGCACCGATGGCACAGAAGGAGCACCGCCCCCGTGGCACTGACCACCGAGCAGAAGAAGTCGACGCTCGCCGAGTACGGCGTGCACGAGACCGACACCGGGTCGCCCGAAGCGCAGGTCGCGCTGCTGACGCAGCGCATCGTGCGGCTCACCGAGCACCTCAAGATGCACAAGCACGACCATCACTCGCGTCGCGGGCTGCTGCTGCTGGTCGGCCGCCGCCGGCGCCTGCTCAAGTACGTCGCCTCCGTCGACGTCGCCCGCTACCGCTCGCTGATCGAGCGGCTGGGGCTGCGTCGCTGACGAGGCTGCCCTGAATCCCGCGCCCGCTCCGCGCCGACCGGCCACGCTGCCGGTCGGCGCGGAGGCGTGCGCACCACACATCGGCACCACCACCACCGCCCGCGAATCCGCGACGCCCGCGCGTCGGCCGGTCCTCGGTAGTGGCCCCCGGAATCGTCCTCAGTCCTCAGGACTGGGGCGGAGCCCGGGGGCTTCGATCGATGACCGCTCGCTCGCCGACCGCGTCGCGGAGGGAGCCGGGGGCGGGACGTGGTGGGGCCACGAGGAGGAACCCTCATGACCCAGTCCGCAACTACTGCCACATCCACCGACGGTGTCCACGAGACCACCGCGGTGCTGGACAACGGTGCCTACGGCACCCGCACCGTCCGCTTCGAGACGGGCCGTCTGGCCCGCCAGGCGGCCGGCGCCGTCGTCGCCTATCTCGACGACGACACGATGCTGCTCTCCGCGACGACCGCCTCGAAGCGGCCGAAGGACAACTTCGACTTCTTCCCGCTGACGGTCGACGTCGAGGAGCGCATGTACGCCGCGGGCCGCATCCCCGGCTCGTTCTTCCGCCGCGAGGGCCGCCCGTCCACGGACGCGATCCTCACCTGCCGGCTCATCGACCGTCCGTTGCGCCCGACCTTCGTCGGCAACCTGCGCAACGAGGTCCAGGTCGTCATCACGGTCCAGAGCCTGGACCCCAAGGACCCCTACGACGTCCTGGCGATCAACGCCGCGTCGGCGTCCACCCAGATCTCGGGCCTGCCCTTCGACGGCCCGATCGGGGCGACGCGTGTCGCATTGATCAATCGGCCAGGAGAATCTGGGGCACAGTGGGTCGCGTTCCCGACGTGGGAGCAGCTCAAGAGCGCTGTGTTCGACATGGTCATCGCCGGGTCGATCACGGCCGACGGCGGGGACGTCGCCATCGCGATGGTCGAGGCCGAGGCCACCGACCACGCCATCGGCCTCATCGGCGAGGGCGCCCCGGCGCCCACCGAGGAGATCGTCGCCCAGGGCATGGAGGCGGCCAAGCCGTTCATCCGCACCCTGTGCGAGGCGCAGAAGGAGCTCTACCGCGCCACCGGCACGACGACGAAGGACTACCCGACCTTCCCGGCGTACCAGGACGACGTCCTCTCCGCGGTCACGTCCGCGGTCGGCGACGAGCTGGACAAGACGATGTCCATCGCCGGGAAGCACGAGCGCGACGACGCCCAGGACGCCCTCAAGGACCGCCTGGTCAGCGAGCTCGGGCCCAAGTTCGAGGGCCGCGAGAAGGAGATCGGCGAGGCGTTCCGCTCGCTGAACAAGTCGACGGTCCGCAAGCGGATCCTCACCGACGGCTTCCGCATCGACGGCCGCGGCACCACGGACATCCGTCCGCTGGCCGCCGAGGTCGAGGTGATCCCGCGGGCCCACGGCTCGGCGCTGTTCGAGCGCGGCGAGACCCAGATCCTGGGCGTCACCACGCTGAACATGCTCCGGCTCGAGCAGAACATCGACTCGCTCGGCCCGGAGACCACCAAGCGGTACATGCACCACTACAACTTCCCGCCGTTCTCCACCGGCGAGACCGGCCGCGTGGGCTCGCCCAAGCGCCGCGAGATCGGCCACGGCGCGCTCGCCGAGCGGGCGCTCGTGCCGGTGCTGCCCACCCGCGAGGAGTTCCCCTACGCGATCCGGCAGGTCTCCGAGGCCCTGGGCTCCAACGGGTCCACCTCGATGGGCTCGGTCTGCGCCTCGACGATGTCGCTGCTCAACGCCGGTGTGCCGCTGAAGGCCCCGGTCGCGGGCATCGCCATGGGCCTCGTCTCGGGCGAGGTCGACGGCGAGCAGAAGTTCGTCGCGCTGACCGACATCCTCGGTGCCGAGGACGCGTTCGGTGACATGGACTTCAAGGTCGCCGGCACGAAGGACTTCGTGACCGCGCTCCAGCTCGACACCAAGCTCGACGGCATCCCGTCCGAGGTGCTGGGCAAGGCGCTGACGCAGGCCCGCGGCGCCCGCCTCGCGATCCTCGACGTCATGGCCGAGGCCATCGACGCGCCCGACGAGATGAGCGAGTTCGCCCCGCGCATCACCACGGTGAAGGTGCCCGTCGACAAGATCGGTGAGGTCATCGGCCCGAAGGGCAAGATGATCAACTCGATCACCGAGGAGACCGGCGCCGACATCTCCATCGAGGACGACGGCACGATCTACGTCGGTGCGGCGGACGGGCCCAGCGCCCAGGCCGCGATCGACCGGATCAACGCCATCGCCAACCCGCAGCTGCCGAAGATCGGCGAGCGCTTCCTCGGCACGGTGGTCAAGACCGCCGCGTTCGGCGCGTTCGTCTCGCTGCTGCCCGGCCGCGACGGCCTGGTGCACATCTCGAAGCTCGGCGGCGGCAAGCGGATCGGCAAGGTCGAGGACGTCGCCAACGTCGGCGACAAGATGCGGGTCGAGATCACCGACATCGACAACCGCGGCAAGATCAGCCTGATCCCGGTCAAGGAGGACGACGCGGCCGCCGCCACCAACGGCGACGGCGGGTCCGACGCCCAGGCCTCCGACGCCCCGGCCGAGGCCGAGTCGGCCCCGGCCGCCGCGACCTCCGGCGCCGTCACCGGCGCCATCGGGGGTTCGTCGCCGGAGTGACGGCTCTCGGTACCTCCCCCACGGGAATCGGTGCGACCGAACACCCGGCCCCCGGAGTAGCACGCACCGTGCTGCCCGGGGGCCTGCGGGTGGTCACCGAGCACGTGGCCGGGGCCCGTTCGGCCTCGGTCGGGCTCTGGGTCGACGTGGGCTCGCGCGACGAGCCCGCCGTCGGCACGGGCGCGCACGGCGCCGCGCACTTCCTCGAGCACCTGCTGTTCAAGGGGACGCGGCGCCGCTCGGCGCGGGAGATCGCGGAGGAGATCGACGCCGTCGGCGGCGACCTCAACGCGTTCACCGGCAAGGAGAGCACCTGCTTCTACGCGCACGTGCTCGACCGCGACATGCCGCTCGCGGTCGACGTGCTCGGCGACGTGGTGCTCGACGCCGTGATGGCCGCGCCCGACGTCGAGCTCGAGCGGGACGTCGTGCTCTCCGAGATCGCCGGCCGCGACGAGGACCCCGAGGACCTGCTGGCCGACGACTTCGACGCGCTGCTCTTCGGCGCGCACCCGCTCGGCCTGCCGGTGATCGGCACCGAGGAGACGGTCACGGGCATGACCCGCGACCGCCTCGCGGACTTCCACGCGCGCCACTACGTCCCGGCGCGCTCCGTGCTCGCGGTGGCCGGCAACGTGGCGCACGCCGACGTGCTCGCCGCGGTCGAGGCGGCCTACGGGTCGCGCCTCGACGGCCCGGCGCAGCCGTGGCACCGGACCGCAGGCGAGGCGCCGGCGACGTCGCGCGAGCGGCTCGCGGTGCGCGACGAGGACACCGAGCAGGCCCACCTCATGCTCGGCGTGCCCTCGCTGCGGCGTGCGGACCCCCGCTGGCCTGCGCTGCAGGTGCTGTCGACCGTGCTCGGCGGCGGCATGAGCTCGCGGCTGTTCCAGCAGGTCCGCGAGCAGCGGGGTCTCGCGTACTCCGTCTACTCGTCGACGACGGGCTACACCGACGCCGGCACGCTCGCGGTCTACGTGGGCTGCGCGCCCGAGCGCCTCGGCGCCGCGGCGTCGGTCGTCCGCGACGAGCTCGGCGACCTCGCGGCCCACGGCATCACCGACGCGGAGCTGACGCGGGCCCGCGGGCAGCTGCGCGGCGAGCTGGTGCTCGGGCTCGAGGAGACCTCGTCCCGCATGACCCGCCTCGGTCGCCGCGAGCTCGACCACGGCGGTCTCGACCGCGCCACCGACCTCGCGTCGACCCTCGAGCGGATCGACGGGGTCGGCGCCGCCGACGTCGCCGCGCTCGCGTCCGAGCTGCTCACCGGGCCCCGCGCGGCCGCGGTCGTCGGCCCCTACGGTGACGCCGACGAGCTGCCGGACGAGGTGCGGGAGATGGTGGAGTGACGATCCCGGAGACGGAGCGGAGCGGAAGCTCGACCATCGTGAAGGTCGGGGTGCTGGGCGCCGCCGGGCGCATGGGTTCCGAAGCCTGCGCCGCCGTCGACGGGGCCGACGACCTCGAGCTCGTCGCCCGCGTGGACGTCGGCGATCCGCGCGACGCGCTGGAGGCCGCCGACGTCGTCGTCGACTTCACGCACCCCTCGGCGGTCGCCGACAACCTGCGCTGGTGCATCGACGCCGGCCTGCACGTCGTGGTGGGCACGAGCGGCGTCGGCGAGGAGCTCCTCGACGACGTCCGCGGCCGCCTGCAGCCCGGCCAGGGCGTGCTCGTCGTCCCGAACTTCGGCATCGGCGCGGTGCTCATGATGCGGTTCGCCGCCCAGGCGGCCCGGTTCTACGACTCCGTCGAGGTCGTCGAGCTGCACCACCCGCGCAAGGCGGACGCCCCCTCGGGCACCGCCACCCGGACCGCGCAGATGATCGCCGCCGCGCGGGCGGAGGCCGGCGTCGGGCCGGGTCCGGACGCCACCACGCACGACCCCGACGGCGCCCGCGGCGCGACGGTGGACGGCATCCCCGTGCACGCGGTGCGGATGGCGGGACTCGTCGCGCACCAGGAGGTCCTGCTGGGTTCGGAGGGCGAGACCCTCACGATCCGCCACGACTCCCTGCACCGCAGCTCGTTCATGCCGGGCGTCCTGCTCGCCGTCCGCGGCGTCGCCGACCACCCCGGCCTCACCGTCGGCCTCGACGCACTCCTCGATCTGGACTGAGCGACGACCTCGACCAGCGCTGCTCGAGCCAGGGCCGCAGGTACTCGTGGTCCTCCGACGTGAGCTCGGGGATCAGCGCCACCATGCGCCGGACCCGCTCCGCGGCGTCCCTGGTGAGCCGGAAGTCCTCGTCGCGCGACATCCGGTCCTCCGGACCGAAGGTCCGGGCCGTCGCCACGATCTGCGGGGCCGCCGCGCGGACGTCGTCGGCGTCGTCGGCCGCCAGGGCCGGGTCGAGCCCGGCGCCCTCGAGCCGGGCGCCGACGTCGGAGAGCTGCGCGGCGAGCCAGCCCCACGGGTCGGCGGTGAGCTCGGCGGACCACACGCGGTCCGACGGCTCGTCGCCCGTGAAGAACGGGTGGAGGTGCGCGGCCGAGAACTCACCGGCGGGCCGGTCGAGGCGGTCGAACAGGTCGGCGCGCCAGAAGGCCTGGTCGACGACGGTCGGCTGTGCGGCCGACTCGCTGCCCCGGTGCTCCTGCGGGGTGAGCAGGCGCAGCTCGATGCGGGCGCCGTGCTCCTTGACCGCCTCGGGGGAGATCTCGAACCAGCGCCGCACCACCACGGCGATGCGGGTGAAGCCGTACACCACCAGCACGGGCGCTCCCCAGGTGAGAGGTCAGGGCAGCAGGGGCAGGTCCAGGTCGTCGAGGGAAGGCTCGGGCCGGAACTCCAGGTCCAGGGTGCCGCCGACGCGGATCTCGCGCAGCGGGCGCCCGCCGGCGTCGAGGGTGCGCACCGTGCCGTCGGGGTCCCAGCCGGCGCGCTCGTAGAAGCGGCGCGAGGCGACGTCCCGTTCGGGCACCCAGGCGACGGCCCGTGTCGCGCCCGCGGCGCGCAGGGCGGCGGCGGTCTCGACGAGCAGACGCCCGGCGTGCCCGCGGCGGCCCCAGCGCGGTTCGACGAGCAGCACGGCGACCAGGCCCACCGAGGACGCGTCCTCGGGCACGGCGCCGGCGGCGTCCGCGAGGTCCTCGGCCGACGCCGGCCCCGCTGCGCAGAAGCCGACCACCGCGTCGCCCTCGACGGCGATGCGCACCGCCCCCGCGGCGATCGGGTCCGCCCAGGCCCGGGCGACGGCATCGGTGTCGAACCCCTCCACCGCCCCCGGCGGGAGCAGCTCGGCGTACGCCGAGGTCCACACGGTGCGCTGGACCTGCGCCACCGCGCCCGCGTCGGCGGCGGTCGCGGGGCGGACGGAGGCGAGCGCCATGCCCCCGACCCTAGAGACCCGCTGTCGTCCCGATCACCACGCGGTGCACCGCCGGCGCGTGACCGCCAGGATGCGGGCGGGCATCCGGAGACGACGGACGGGCAGTGTGGCCTCGCCGCAACACCCAGGAGGACGCATGAGCACCACCGACGAGCTGCTGGCCGCGAACACGTCCTTCGCGGCGGGGTTCTCGACGCCCGGTCTGCCGGGCCCGCCCTCGCGCGGCGTGGCCGTCGTGGCCTGCATGGACGCCCGGCTGGACGTCTACCGGGTGCTCGGTCTCGGCGACGGCGAGGCCCACGTCATCCGCAACGCCGGCGGCGTGGTGACCGACGACGTCCTGCGCTCGCTCGCGGTCAGCCAGCGCAAGCTCTCCACCCGCGAGGTCGTGCTGATCCACCACACGAAGTGCGGGATGGCGACCTTCACCGACGACGACTTCGTCGCCGAGCTCGAGGCCGACACCGGGCAGAGGCCGACCTGGGTGCCCGGCACGTTCCCCGACACCGAGCAGGACGTCCGCGACTCCCTGGCCGCCGTGCGCGACTGCCCGTTCCTCGTCCACACGGACGCCGTCCGCGGGTTCGTCTACGACGTCGACACCGGGTCGCTCACCGAGGTGTCATGACGCTGGACGTGACGGCTCTCGATGTCACGGCCGAGCTCGACGTCCCGCACCGCCCGGACCTCGCGCCGGTCGGTCGCCAGCTCGATGTGCTCGCGCCGGTCGCCGCGCGCTTCCTCGTGCCCGACAACGCCACGGCGCGGGCGGCGGTGGCGGGGCTGGTGGTCGCGGCGGAGGTGCGGCGCCACGGCCACGAGACCGTCGCCGTGCTCAACGCCCGCGACCGCAACACCCTCGGTCTGCGCCGCGACCTGCTCGGGCTGCTCGCGCTCGGGGTGCAGGAGGTGCTGCTGCTCCGGGGGGACAAGCCCGACGAGGAGGCCGAGGACGGCCCGCTGACGGTCGGCGCGATGCTCCGCGAGGCCCGGGCGCTTGCCGGCGAGCACGACGCCCCGCTGACGATCGGCGTCGTCGCCGCTCCGGGCCGCGACCTGCCGGGGTGGAAGCGCGATGCCGACGTCGTGTGGCTCGCGCCGACGTTCTCGCTGCCGGCGGTGACCGAGTGGCGCGAGCGCCATGCCGACCTCTCCGTGCCCGTCCGCGCCGGCGTGCTCGTGCCCACGGGCCCGGACATGGCCCGGGGGGTCGCCGAGGGGATGGACCTCGAGCTGCCCGACGGGCTCGTCGGCGCGCTCGAGGAGGACGACACGGCCGGCGTCGACGCCGCCTGTGAGCACGCGCTGGCTCTGCGTGACGCGGGCGTCGACGGCATCCACCTCGTCGCCGTCAGCCGCTACCGCGAGGTGGCTCAGCGGCTCTCCGGCCTGGTCTGACAGGCCGTCACCAGCAGGTCGGCCTCCGCGCGCAGGCCGTCGGCGAGCACGTCGACGTCCGGCACGAGGCCCGGGTCGACGCACACCCCGAAGGACAGCACGTCGACCATCGACGCCGCGGTGACCCGCAGCGCGTGGTGGACGCCGATCTCGGCCAGCGGCCAGGTCGCGTGGACGCGACGGCCCAGGACCGCCACGGGCGTGCGGGGCCCGGGCACGTCGGAGAGGCTGACCGTGAACGCGCGGGCGGTGGCCCGCAGCCGGTCGACGACGCGGCGCAGAGGCGGGGAGACCTCGGCCAGGCGGTGCAGGAGGTCGTCGACCAGTGCGGCGTCGGCGGCGTCCTTGCGGCAGGTCGTCAGCTCGTGCACGGCGCGCAGGCGCTCGAGGGGGTCGGTGACGTGCACCGGCAGCGGCAGGTCGAAGGCCGAGTCGCGGTTGCCGGCGGACGGGTCCTCGCGGGGCAGGCTCACCGGGACGCGGACGCGCAGGTCGGTGACCGTGCCCGCGTGGTGGTCGAGCCAGCGCCGCAGCCCGCCCGCCAGGACGGCGAGGAACGCGTCGTTGACCGTCGCCCCGGCCGATCTCGCGGCCGCGTGCAGGGCCGCCAGGTCGGTGTCGAGGAACGCGACGTCGCGTCGTGCCGAGATCGCCCCGTCGAACGGGGACCGCGCGGGCCCGACCGTGAACTCGCGCCGCAGGACGCCCACGAGGTGGGCGCGCCGGCGTACGTGGTCGGCGCGCACGGTGGCGGGCGGGGACACCGCCGTCCCGGTGGCCGGGCGGCCCGCCTCGTCGGGTCGCTCCCCGCCCGCCCCCTCGTCGTAGAGCACCGTGTGCGACAGGCGCGTCATCGTCGCGCCGTCGGCGAGGGCGTGGTGGACGCGCCAGAGCAGGGCCGTGCCCCCGCCCGCCCGCGGGACCACGTCGATCGCCCACAGCGGACGGGTCCGGTCGAGGTGCTGGGCGAAGCGGTCGGCCACCAGCGCGCGCAGGGCCTCGTCGTCGTAGGGCCCGTCGGGGGCGTCGACGACGTGGCGCTCCAGGTCGAGCTCGCCGTCCGGCACCCAGACGGGCGCGCCGGCGCGCTCGTCGAGGCGGTAGCGCAGCTCGGGCGCGGCGGGCAGGCGAGCCGCGATCCGCGCGCGCAGTGCGGCGGCGTCCACCGGGGCGCCGTCGAGGATCGAACCGTGCAGGACGTGCCCGACGACGGTGGCGCACTCGAGGTCGAGGATGGCGCGGTCCTCGTCGCTCAGCGGCACGCACTCCGGCCCCGCCGGGGCGCTCACAGGTACCCCAGCGTGCGGGCCTGTGCCGTCAGCTCGTCGCGGAAGTGCGGGTGGGCGATCGCGATGAGGCGCCGGGTGCGCTCGGCGATCGTGGCGCCGCGCAGCTCGGCGACGCCGTACTCGGTGACGACGTGGTCGACGATGTTCTTGAACGTGGTGACCGCGGCGCCCGGATGCAGCTGCGGCACGATCCGCGACACCGTGTCGTCGTGGGTGGCCGAGTGCAGGCAGATGAACGCCGCGCCGTGCTCGGACATGATCGCGCCGCGCGCGAAGTCGGGCTGGCCGCCGGACGACGAGAAGTACTGACTGCCCAGCGACTCCGAGGCGCACTGCCCTAGGAAGTCGACCTCGAGGGCCGCGTTCACCGCCCGGAACAGCGGTTCGCGGGCGATGTTCCAGGGGTCGTTGGTGTAGTCCACGGGGTGGAACTCGACCCCGGGGTTGTCGGCGACGAAGTCGTGGAGGGACGCGTCGCCCATCGCCGACGTGGTGATGATCTTCCCGCGGTGCGTGGCCTTCCTGGTGCCGGTGACGACGCCCCGGTCCACGAGGTCGACGAAGCCGGTGCCGAGCACCTCGCTGTGCACGCCCAGCTCGCGGTGGTCGCCGAGGGCGGCGAGCACCATGTCCGGCACGGCGCCGATCCCGGCCTGCAGGGTGGCGCCGTCCGGGATGCGGTCGGCGACGAACCCGGCGATCGTGCGGTCGCGCGGGGTGGGCTCGGGAGGCGGGGCCAGGACGAGGGGCCGATCGGCCTCGCACCAGCCGATGATGTCGCTGATGTGGAGCTGGTTGCCGCCGTAGGTGCGCGGCATCTGCGCGTTGACCTCGACGAAGAACGGCAGCTCACCGATGAACGCCGCGGTGTGGGTGGCGATGGTGCCCAGCGAGAAGTAGCCGTGTCGGTCCGGCGGCGACACGGCCGCGACGACCAGGTCCGGGCGCACCGAGCGGCGCAGCAGGCGCGGCACGTCACTGAAGTTGTTGGGCACCAGGTCGCAGTGCCCGGCGTGGAACGCCTCGCGCGTCGCGGGGGACAGGAACCACGAGACGTGGCGCAGCCCCGGAATCCTGCCCTCGATCGACGGCCGTGGCCGGGGCGCGAGCATCTCGTGCAGGCGGACGTCGGTCAGCCGGTCGCCGGCCGCCTCGAGGGCGTCGATCACCGTCCCCGGCTCGCCGTTGTACCCGTTGACGACGATCTGCGACCCCGGTCCGACGTGCTCGAGGACGGCCTCGGCGGGGCGCCGCGCGGCGGCGATCATCTCGGGCACGGTGGAGGGCACGGGGGAGATCCTGGGCCACGGCGATCACCCTGACCAGCACAATCGCCGTCCGCGCCCGGCCGGGCACGGGGCGTGCGCTACGCGGGCCTCGGCAGCGGCAGCGCCGGCGGCTCGTCGTCGACCAGCCGCACCTGCCGGGCCGGGTGCTCGACGAGCGCGAGCACCCGCGAGGACATGAAGCGGGCGGTGCGCACCGGCGTCCCGCCGCGGGTCACCTCGCTGACCTCCACCACGCCGCGCCCGTGCGCGATCTCCACGCGCCGCCCGGCCCTCGTCGCCTCCACGTCCCACGTCCTCGTCGTGCCACCGGCGTCGACGACGATCTCCACACGGTCCCCGACCATGGGTCCTCCTCAGAACTCTTTTCCCAGGTCAACGCCCGTGCAAGCCGGTTGATTCCGGGGTTGTCGGGGGTCTGGGGCAGGATCGGGAACGTGGAGCAGATGTCGGCCGCCCAGGCGCGGCGCGCGGCCGTCGCCGCCCAGGGATTCGGCGGCGCCACCCGCAAGGGACGGCCGAGCCGCGCCACGCTCGCGGCGACGGCGCGCCACCTCGGCCTGCTGCAGCTCGACTCGGTCAACGTCGCCGTGCGCGCGCACTACGCGCCGCTGTTCGCCCGGCTCGGCCCGTACGACCGCGACGCCCTCGACGCGCTGGCCTGGCCGCAGACGGCCGCGCAGCGGCGGCGCCGCACGATGGTCGAGTACTGGGTCCACGAGGCGAGCCTGCTGCCGGTGGAGGACTGGCCGCTGTTCCGCTGGCGGATGCGCGACAACGAGAAGCGGCAGAGCCGCTGGCTCGGCAACGCTCTCGACCACCGGCCCGACATCCTCGACGCCGTCCACGAGGTGATCGAGGCCCACGGCCCGCTCGAGGCGAGCGAGGTCGCGCAGGTGCTCGGCGACGCCGGCGACCGCGTGGCCCGCGCCCACGGCGGCTGGTGGCAGCGCTCGGACGTCAAGGTGGCCTGCGAGCACCTGTTCGCCACCGGGGTGCTCACCACGGGCACGCGCCGCGGCTTCCGCCGGGCCTACGAGCTCTCCGAGCGCGTGCTCCCGCCGGCGGTCCACGCCCTCCGGCCGGAGCGCGACGAGTCGATGCGGGCCCTGATCCGCCGCGCCGCCACGACGCTGGGCGTCGCCACGGAGCCGGACCTGCGCGACCACCACCGCCTGCCGCCGGCCGAGAGCCAGGCCGCGGTCGCGGAGCTGGTCGACGCCGGTGAGCTGGTGCCGGTCGACGTCGAGGGCTGGCCGGCGCCGGCCTACCGCCCGCCCGAGGCCCGGCTGCCGCGCCGCGTCACCGGACGGGCCCTGCTCGCGCCGTTCGACCCGCTCATCTGGTTCCGGGCCCGCACGCTGCGCATCTTCGACTTCCACTACCGCATCGGCATCTACACCCCGGCCGAGCAGCGCACGCACGGCTACTACGTCTTCCCGTTCCTGCTCGACGGGCGCCTCGTCGCGCGGGTGGACCTCAAGGCCGACCGCGTCGGCGGCGTGCTGCACGTGCCGGGCGCGTTCGCCGAGGACGGGGTCGAGGTCGGCCGGGTCGCGGCCGAGCTCGCCGCGGAGCTGGCGACGATGGCCGGGTGGCTCGGGCTCGACGGGGTCGCCGTCGCCGGGGGCGGCGACCTCGCGCCGGCGCTCGCTCAGGCGATCAGGGCGGGAGGGTGGACGTAGCGCACGCCGGGGGGCAGGTGCCCGGTGCGCGAGGTGCGCGCGAGCACGGCCAGCAGGTCCTCGCGGAACGCCTGCGCGGCGCGGGTCGGCGCGACGTCGGTGCGGTGGGCCAACGAGATCGTCCGGTGGCTCCACGCCCCGCCGTCGAGGCGGGTCGCGCGCAGCGTCGGGTGCCCGGCCAGCACGAGGCTCGGCACGATCGCGACGCCGAGGCCGCGTTCCACCATGCGCAGCACGGCGTCCATCTCGCCGCCCTCCACCGCGATCCGGGGCGTCACGCCGGCGGCCGCGCACGCCGCGAGCGTCACCTCGCGCAGCTCGTAGCCGGGGCGGTTGACCACCAGCGGGTGCGCGGCCAGCTCGGCGACGCCGATGTGCTCGCCGAGGTCGGGCCACCCCGGCGCCGAGACGACGACGAGCTCCTCGCGCAGCACGGGGGTCAGCGCGAGGTCCGCGACGGTGACGCCGCGGTCGATCACCAGGGCGACGTCGAGCTGGCCGCGCTGCAGATCGGACACGAGGTCCTGCGAGCCGCCCTCCGAGATCTGCAGGGCGATGCCCGGGTAGCGGCCGTGGAAGACCTCGAGGACGTCGGCCACGACGCTGACGCACAGGCTCGGGGTGGCCCCGAGGCGCAGCCGTCCCCGGCGCAGCCCGGCGAGCTCGGCGATCTCCATCCGGGCCGTCTCGGAGTCCGCCACGATCCGCCGGGCGAGGGGCAGGAGGGCCTCGCCCGCCGCCGTGGGTGTGACGTTGTCGTGACCCCGCGTGACGAGGGTCTCGCCCAGGTCCTCCTCGAGGCTGCGGATCTGTTTGCTCAGCGTCGGCTGCGCGACGCGGCACAACGCCGCTGCCTGCGTGAACCGGCCGGTGTCCACCACAGCGAGGAAGTAACTGAGCTGTTTGATGGTCATCGCCATAGCTAGAAGCTATGCCATGCCGCTGTTGCATGCATTAGCGCTCCGTGAGGCGGCGACTTACCGTTTTCACGTGGTCATCACTCCGCAGCGCAACATCGTGTCGAGGACGTGGGGTACCTCGGTCGGGAAGAAGTCGGTCATCGCCGTGACCGGCATCGTGTTCCTGCTCTACGTCATCGCCCACATGATCGGGAACCTGAAGGTCTTCTTCGGCATCGAGACGTTCGACGCCTACTCGCAGCACCTGCGCGAGATCGGCGAGGCGATCTTCGGCTACGAGGGTGTCCTCTGGGGCATCCGCGCGGTCCTGGTCGGCAGCGTCGTGCTGCACATGTGGGCCGCGTTCTCGCTCTGGTACCAGGCGAAGAAGGCTCGCCCGATCGGGTACCAGCACCGTCAGCGGTGGGAGGGCAGCTACGCCGCCCGCACGATGCGCTGGGGTGGGGTGATCATCGCGCTGTTCGTGATCTGGCACATCCTCGACCTGACCACGGGGACGGTGAACCCCCTCGGCGGCGACGAGAGTGCCTACCTGAAGCTCGTCGCGAGCTTCGACCGCTGGTACGTGGCGCTCTTCTACATCCTGGCCGTCGTCGCGCTCGGTCTCCACATCCGGCACGGCCTCTGGTCGGCCATCCAGACCTTCGGCGCCAACAGCGCGCTGAAGCAGAACGCGCTGAAGACCTTCGCTTTCGTCGTGGCGGCCGTGATCACGATCGGCTTCGCGATCGTGCCGCTGTCCGTGATGACCGGTCTGGTGAGGTGACACAGTGTCTGAGCTTTTTAGGCCTGAACTGCAGCAGGAGCCCACGGCCACCCAGGGGGAGGGCCGCTACGTCGTCGGGGACCCGATCGCCGACACCCGCGCCCCGGACAGCCCAATCGGCGACCGGTGGGCCGACCGCAAGTTCTCCGCGCGCCTCGTGAACCCCGCCAACCGCCGCAAGATGAGCGTCATCATCGTCGGCACCGGCCTGGCCGGCGGCGCCGCGGCGGCGACGCTGGGCGAGGCCGGCTACCACGTGAAGTCGTTCTGCTACCAGGACAGCCCCCGGCGCGCGCACTCGATCGCCGCCCAGGGCGGCATCAACGCCGCCAAGAACTACCGCTACGACGGCGACTCGGTGCACCGCCTGTTCTACGACACGGTCAAGGGCGGCGACTTCCGCTCCCGCGAGTCGAACGTGCACCGGCTCGCCGAGGTCAGCCTCAACATCATCGACCAGTGCGTCGCGCAGGGCGTGCCCTTCGCCCGGGAGTACTCGGGCCTGCTCGACACGCGCTCGTTCGGCGGCACCCAGGTCTCGCGCACCTTCTACGCCCGCGGGCAGACGGGCCAGCAGCTGCTGCTCGGCGCGTACCAGGCCCTCGAGCGCCAGATCGGCGCCGGCACGGTCGAGATGCACCCGCGCACGGAGATGCTCGACCTGATCGTCGTCGACGGGAAGGCGCGCGGGATCGTCACCCGCAACCTGTTCAACGGGCAGATCGAGACGCACCTGGCCGACGCCGTGATCCTCTGCTCGGGCGGCTACGGCAACGTCTACTACCTGTCGACGAACGCCAAGGGCTCCAACGTCACGGCGGCGTGGCGGGCGCACAAGCGCGGCGCGCTGTTCGCCAACCCCTGCTACACGCAGATCCACCCGACCTGCATCCCGGTCAGCGGCGAGTACCAGTCGAAGCTGACGCTGATGTCGGAGTCGCTGCGCAACGACGGCCGTGTGTGGGTGCCCAAGGAGCGCGGCGACGACCGCAACCCGAACGACATCCCCGAGGACGAGCGGGACTACTACCTCGAGCGCCAGTACCCGGCGTTCGGCAACCTGGTGCCGCGCGACATCGCCTCGCGCGCCGCGAAGAACATGTGCGACGCCGAGCACGGCGTCGGTCCCGGTGGCCTGGGCGTCTACCTGGACTTCAAGGACGCCATCGAGCGTCTCGGGCGCCCGGCCGTCGAGGCCAAGTACGGGAACCTCTTCGAGATGTACCAGCGCATCACCGGGGACGACCCGTACGAGGTCCCGATGCGCATCTACCCGGCGATCCATTACACGATGGGCGGGCTCTGGGTCGACTACGACCTGCGCTCGACGATCCCGGGCCTGTTCGTCGGCGGCGAGGCCAACTTCTCCGACCACGGCGCCAACCGCCTCGGCGCGTCCGCGCTGATGCAGGGCCTGTCCGACGGGTACTTCGTGCTCCCGACGACGGTGGCCGACTACCTCGCCGACGCCCCGTTCGACGCCGTCCCCGACGACCACCCGGCCGTCCAGGAGGCCGTCGAGTCGACCCGCGAGCGCATCGACAAGCTGCTCTCGGCCAACGGTCACCGCACCGTCGACTCGTTCCACCGCGAGCTCGGTCAGCTCGTGTGGGACCAGTGCGGCATGGCCCGCAGCAAGGAGGGCCTCGAGAAGGCCCTCGACCGGATCCCCTCGCTGCGCGAGGAGTTCTGGCGCGACGTCAAGATCGTCGGGACGGGCGACGGGTTCAACCAGTCGCTGGAGAAGGCCAACCGTGTCGCCGACTTCCTCGAGCTCGCCGAGCTCATGTGCCTCGACGCCCTCCACCGCGAGGAGTCCTGCGGCGGTCACTTCCGCGTCGAGTCCCAGACCGAGGACGGCGAGGCGCAGCGCGACGACGAGAACTTCTCGTACGTCGCGGCCTGGGAGTACACCGGCGAGAACCAGCGGCCCGTGCTGCACAAGGAGGACCTCGAGTTCTCCTACGTGCACCCGAGCCAGCGCAGCTACAAGTAGCGGAGTCTGACGTGAAGCTCACCCTGCGCATCTGGCGTCAGGCCTCACCCGAGGCCAAGGGCAAGATGCAGAAGTACACGCTCGACGACGTCGAGCCCGACATGTCGTTCCTCGAGATGCTCGACGTGCTCAACGAGAAGCTCGTCCTCGACGACAAGGACCCGGTGTCGTTCGACCACGACTGCCGCGAGGGCATCTGCGGCTCGTGCGGCATGGTCATCAACGGCAACGCGCACGGCCCGCAGAAGTTCACGACGACGTGCCAGCTGCACATGCGGCACTTCAACGACGGCGACACGATCGACATCGAGCCGTGGCGGGCGAAGGCGTTCCCGGTCGTCAAGGACCTCGTGGTCGACCGCAGCGCCTTCGACGAGATCATCAAGTCCGGCGGCTACATCTCGGTCAACACCGGCTCGGCGCCCGAGGCGCACGCGATCCCGGTGGACAAGGTCTCGGCCGACGACGCGTTCGACGCGGCCACCTGCATCGGCTGCGGCGCCTGCGTCGCGGCCTGCCCGAACGGCAGCTCGATGCTGTTCACGGCGGCCAAGGTGACCCACCTGGGCCTGCTCCCGCAGGGGCAGCCCGAGCGGTCGACCCGGGCGGTCAACATGCTCGCCACCCAGGACGAGCTGGACTTCGGAGGCTGCACCAACGTCGGTGCCTGCCACGAGGTGTGCCCGAAGGGCATCCCGCTGGCCTCGATTGCCCAGCTCAACCACGACGTCCTCGGCGCCACCCTCACGGGAGCGCGCTCGGACTAGGCGCCCTGGCCGGTGCCCCGAGCGAGGGACGCCTTGACTGCGCCTGACGCAGTCGGGGCGTCCTTCGCTCGTGCCAGGGGCCGCGCGGTGCGGAGAGCGAGGGCGTCCTTCGCTGCGCTGGGCGCAGTGGGGGCGTCCCTCGCTCGATCCGCCGGTCGCCGCGCTCAGGCCGTGAGCGCGGGGCGGGGACGGGCCGTGGCGACGGTGATGTCGCCCGCGCCGGTCCTCGCCCGCACGCGCAGGGGCCCGCCGTCGGGCTGGTCGGGACGGTCGGCGCGCACCGGGAGCTCGCTGCGCACGCGGCCCACGGCGGCGTTCAGCACGACCTTCGCGTCGACGCCGGCGTGCACGCCCACCCACAGCGAGCCCACGCCGGTGCCGATCTCGACGTCGCCGGCGATCGCGTCGGCCACCTCGATGTCGCCCGCCGCCGCGCGGACGGCGACGTCGGCGTGCACGTCGCCCAGACGCACCCGCCCGGCGCCGGTGGTGATCTCGACCGGCGCGTGCACGTGGTCGACGCGAACCTCGCCGGCGCCGCCGGTGAGACGCAGCGGGGCGTCCAGGCGCCCGATGCGCACCTCGCCGGCGCCGCAGCGCAGGTCGGTGCGCCCGGCCACCTCGTCGAGGCGGACCTCGCCCGTGCCGTGCACCGAGACCTCGCCCGCGCGGCCCTCGACCGCGACGCGGGCGGCGCCCGCGCGCACCCGGAGCTCCGAGTCCCGCGGCGCCCGCACGGTGACCGCGAGCGGGACGCCGCGCAGGCCGAGGTCGCGCGGGCCGCGGACGGTGACCCGGCGGGCCTCCGCGTCCCACTCCAGCGTCGCGCCCGCGACGGCCGCCTCCGCCCGTTCCTCCGGCGAGGACGGTCCGTCGCGGTCGACGCCCAGGAACCCGAGCACCGTGCCCAGCCCACGCAGCCAGCCGGGCGGGGCGTCCGAGTCGGCCTCGAGCCGGACGCGCAGGGAGGCACCGTCCTCGGCGGGCGGCGCCAGGCGCACCCGCACCCGGCCCGCGTCGAGCGCGACGTCCAGGGTCACCGGCTCCGCGCCGGCGCCGGTGACCTCGCGCGCCGGGCTCATCCCTTCACCCACCCGTCGACGCCCCCGTCGTCGGGGCCGTCCTCCGCGGTACCGGACGGACCGGACGTGTCACCGGGCTCGTCCGCGGGGGTGTCCGCGGGCTTCTCCGGCGCCGGCTCGTCGTTCGGGCGCCCGTCGGTCCAGCCGCTGCCGCTGCCGCCGTCACGCGCGCCGCCCCAGCCGGCGTCCCGGCCGCCCCAGCCGCCGCCCCAGCCGCCGCCGCGCTGCTTGTCGTGCAGCGCGCCCTGGACGGCCTGGGCGATCCAGGAGTTCAGGCTCATGCCCTGCGACGCCGCGGCGCGCTCGGCCTGGCCCTTGATCTGGTCGACGAGGCGCAGGGTCATCCGCGAGATGTCGCCGACGTCGGGACCGCCCCGGCCCCCGAATCCCTGGCCGCCCCCGAAGGCGGCGTTGAACGCGTCGGCGCCCGAGAAGCCGGGGCCGGGCGGCGGGGGCGGGGGAGGGGTGGGGCGCTGCGGCCCGCCCGGCCCGCCACCGGGGGTGCCGGCGAACGGCGAGGACGTCGGGCCGGCGAAGAAGCCGTCGGCGCCGTCGCCCGAGGAGTCGCGGTCGACGACCACCTTCACCTCCCGCCCGGACAGGCGCAGCGAGACGGTGCGGTCGCCGAGGGCCTCGGTGACCTCGCCCGCGAGGTCGGACAGGGCGTTCATGAGCGCCAGCCGGACGGCGGGCTCGAGGGCGGCGGCGAGCGAGCTGCCCGCCCGGGTGGTGGCCTCGTCGCCGACCGCGGCGGCCGCGGCGAGGTCGTCGCGCAGGGAGGCGACGTACGGTGTCAGGTCCATGACACCACTGTGACACCACGCCGTCGGGAGCGCCACCATCGTGGTGTCACGTCCGCCGTGGGCGAACGCCGGAACCCGGTGTCGTACCGTGCGGGGGTGGCCGACGCCGGAGACGAAGCGCAGCGGAGCTCGACCCGACAGACAGCGACTCCCCAGGTGACGCTGATCGCGAAGACCGAGTTCCACGCGCCGCCCGGGGTCCCGTGGGAGACCGACGCGGACGGCGGGCAGGCGCTCGCGGAGTTCGCGGGCCGCGCCTGCTATCAGTCGTGGAGCAAGCCGAACCCCGCGACGGCGAGCAACGCGGGGTACCTGCGCCACATCCTCGAGGTCGGCCACCTCTCCGTGCTCGAGCACGGATCGGTGAGCTTCTACCTGACCGGGATGTCGCGCAGCCTTACCCACGAGCTGATCCGGCACCGCCACTTCTCGTACTCGCAGCTCTCGCAGCGTTACGTGCCCGAGCGGGACGCCGCGATGGTGGAGCCCGACGTCATCGCCGACGACCCCGAGCTCCACCAGCTCTTCGCCGAGGCGAGCGCCGCCGCGCTGGCCTCGTACGAGAAGCTCCTGGCGGGCCTCGAGGAGCGCTTCGCCGACGAGCCCAACCGCACGCTGCGGCGCAAGCAGGCCCGCCAGGCCGCCCGCGCCGTGCTGCCCAACGCCACCGAGACGCGGATCGTCGTCACCGGCAACTACCGCGCCTGGCGCCACTTCATCGCCATGCGGGCCAGCGAGCACGCCGACGTCGAGATCCGCGACCTCGCCATCATGTGCCTGAAGATCCTGCAGGCCGAGATCCCCAACGTCTTCGCCGACTTCGAGATCACCCGGCTGCCCAGCGGGTCCGAGGTCGCCACCAGCCCCTTCGTCGCCGAGGGGTGAACCCCGGGTCCCCCCGGGTAGGAGTAGTCCTATGAGTGCCGCACAGATCGCCGACGCCGAGCGTCGCGATCTCGCCGACCTGTTGCTGAAGCTCGGCCCCGACGAGAGCACGCTCTGCGGCGACTGGACCACGCGCGACCTGGTCGCCCATCTCATCACCCGCGAGCGCCGCCTCGACGCCGCGCCCGGGATCCTGATCCCGCCGCTGGCGTGGTGGACCGAGCGCGTGCAGGACTCGGTGGCCCGCGGCGAGTTCGGCGAGCTGGTCGGCACCCTACGTTCGGGCCCGCCGTTCTGGAGTCCGCTGGCGCTGCCCCCGCTGCGCGCCGTCGACGTCCAGGAGTTCTTCATCCACCACGAGGACGTCCGTCGTGCGCAGTCCGGCTGGTCGCCCCGTCCGCCCGACGAGGCGCGGGACCACCAGCTCTGGCGCATGGTCGGCCTCCTCGGCCGCCTGACCTACCGCTCCAGCCCCGTGGCCGTGACGCTGCGCCGCCCGGACGGCGCCGAGCACGCGGTGAAGTCGGGCCCGCGCACGGTCATCCTCACCGGCGAGCCCGGGGAGCTGCTGCTGCACGCGGCCGGCCGTGACGAGTGCGTCGTGCACCCCGAGGGGGAGCCGGCCGACGTCGCCGCGGTCATGGCCCTCGAGCGCGGCCTGTAGGGGCACGCCACCGACATCAGCGACGGGTCCCGCCAGGACCCACCCACGACGGCCGGACGGGACCCCGCCCCGGCCCCCCGCACAGGAGGACCTGATCACCACCCGTTCGCCGCGCCGCGCCCACGGAGGCGCCCGATGAGCCGATCGACCGCCCGCCGCCCCGAGCCGCCCCGTGGAGGCCCTCCGCAGGGACGCGGCTCGACGCCGCCCACCCACGACTGCGCGCGCGGCTCCGGCGTACCCACGTCGTCCGTCCCGGGCGCCGAGGGCGCCCCGCCCCCGACGCCCGAGGGCGCGCTGCGGATCGTCGCCCTCGGCGGCATCGGGGAGATCGGGCGGAACATGACCGTCCTCGAGTACGGCGGACGGCTGCTCATCGTCGACTGCGGGGTGCTCTTCCCGTCGGAGGAGGCCCCCGGCGTCGACCTGATCCTCCCCGACTTCCGCGCCGTCGAGGACCGGCTCTCCGACGTCGACGCGCTCGTGCTCACCCACGGGCACGAGGACCACATCGGCGCCGTGCCGTTCCTCCTGCGCCAGCGCCCCGACCTGCTCGTCGTGGGGTCGCGCTTCACGCTCGCGCTGGTCGCGGCGAAGTGCAAGGAGCACCAGCTCACCCCGCGCCTGCTCGAGGTGCGCGAGGGCGAGCGCGGGCACCACGGCTCGTTCGACTGCGAGTTCTTCGCGGTCAACCACTCGATCCCCGACGCCCTCGCCGTCGCCGTCCGCACCCCGGGCGGCACCGTGCTGCACACCGGCGACATCAAGCTCGACCAGCTGCCCCTCGACGGGCGCCTCACCGACCTGGCCGGCTTCTCGCGCCTGGGCGACGAGGGTGTCGACCTGCTGCTCGTCGACTCCACCAACGCCGAGGTGCCCGGCTTCGTCACCCCGGAGCGCGACATCTCACCGGTGATCGACGGGGTGTTCCGCGACGCGCCGTCCCGCCTGATCGTCGCCTGCTTCGCGAGCCACGTGCACCGCGTCCAGCAGGTGCTCGACGCTGCGGCGAAGCACGAGCGCAAGGTCTGCTTCACCGGTCGCTCGATGGTGCGCAACATGGGCATCGCCACCGACCTCGGCCTGCTTCACGTGCCCGAGGGCCTGCTCGTCGATCTCGATGACGCCCTGGCCATGCCGGAGAAGGACGTCGTCCTCGTGTCGACGGGATCGCAGGGCGAGCCGCTGAGTGCCCTCGGGCGCATGGCGCGCGGCGACCACCGCCAGATCACGATCACCCCGGGCGACACCGTCGTCCTGCTCTCGAGCCTGATCCCCGGCAACGAGACCGCGGTGTTCGCGGTGATCAACGGCCTCACGCGCCTCGGCGCCGAGGTCGTGCACTCCGGCACGGCCAAGGTGCACGTCTCCGGCCACGCGAGCGCCGGCGAGCTGATGTTCCTCTACAACGCGCTGCGCCCGCGCAACGTCATGCCGGTGCACGGCGAGTGGCGCCACCTGCGTGCCAACGCCGAGATCGCGCGCCGCACCGGCGTCGAGAACGTGGTCATCGCCGAGGACGGCGTGGTCGTCGACCTCGTCGACGGGCGAGCCGCGATCTCCGGGCGGGTCGAGGTCGGGCACGTCTATGTCGACGGCAACCAGGTCGGCGACGTCGGCGAGTCGACGCTCTCGGACCGGCTCGTGCTCGGCGAGGGCGGCTTCATCGCGATCACCGTGGCGGTCGAGGCGGCCACGGGACGTGCGGTGGCGCCCCCGCGCATCTCCGGGCGCGGGTTCTCCGACGACCCCAAGGCGCTCGAGGACGTCGTCTCGCTCGTGGAGATGGAGCTCTCGCGCACCGAGGCCGAGGGCATCACCGACACCCACCGCATCGCGCAGTCGGTGCGCCGCGTCGTCGGCAAGTGGGTGGGGGAGACCTACCGCCGCCGCCCCATGATCGTCCCGACGGTGCTGCCGGTCTGAGAATCCCGGCCGGTCCGAGCTGTCAGCGGCGGATCGTCTTCGACAGGTGGTGGCGCACCGGTGCCCACAGGTCGGGGAGGACGAGGTCGACCTGGTCGAGTGTGTACCAGCCGGCACGGACGCTGATCGGGATCTCCTCCGGGTCGACCTCGTGCTGCGGGCGCGCGGCGACGTAGATCGTCGCGATCCCGTCGTTGAGGAGCCGCCCGAGCTGGCGGCCCGCCCGGATCTCGACGCCCGCCTCCTCGAGGCACCCGCGCTCCGCAGTCGCGCCGGGGGACTCGCGGGCCTGCGGGCGCCCGCCGGGAAGGATCGCCGGCGGCCACTCCCCGGGCCGGTGCACGAGCAGCACCCGCCCCGGGGGTGCGGTCACCACGGCCAGCACGAGCTGTGCCTCCCGGCCCACGCGTCTCTCCTCTGCTCGGCGGTGGTCGTCCTCGGCCTAGGCTCCCGCGGGTGAGCGCCACCGTCTCCGCCCGGCGCATCGCCTCGCGCGTCACCACGCTGACGTCGCCGACCCTGCTGCTCGCCGTGCTCTACCCCGTGGTCGGTGCCCTGGCCGTCGGGGTGGTGGGCGTGGCGTGGTCGCTGGTCGGGATGCTGTTCACCGTCGCGATCCCGGCGTTCATCGTCGACCGCGGTGTGCGGAGCGGACGGTACACCGACCACCACCTGCGCGAGCGCGAGCAGCGGGCCGTGCCGCTGGGCCTGGCCGCGCTCTCGGTGGCCACCGGCGTGGTGGTGCTGCTCGTCGCCGGCGCACCGCGGGCGATCACCGCCCTGCAGATCGCCGTGCTGGTCACGGTCGCCGTGGCCACGGCGATCACCCTCGTCTGGAAGATCAGCTTCCACACCGCCGTGGTGGCCGCGGCGGCGGCGGTGCTGACGCTGCTCGGCGGGCCGTGGTGGGCGCTGTCCTTGCTCGCCGTGCCCCTCGTCGGGTGGGCGCGTCTCGTGCTGCGCGCCCACACCGCGCCGCAGGTGGTCGCCGGCGTCGTCGTCGGTGCCGGCGTGACCACCGCGGTCCTGCTCCTCGCCGGGGTGGGGTGAGCCGAGCGCGTGCACCTCGCCGATCACGAACGGGAGTCGGTCGACTGCGGAGAGCGTTGACCGCTGGAACGTCCAGGGGTCCGTCCTGGTGCGGCCGCGCGAGTGACACACGCCACCCCACGGCGGAGGATCAAGGAGTCAGCCCGCCGCGGCGGCCCCGGCCGGGGCCGGTCCGAGCCGGCGAGACGACCCCCTGAGGAGCGCCCATGAAGGCTGTCGCCTACATCGAGCCCATGAAGGTCGAAGTCCAGGACATCGAGTACCCGGGCCTGGAGCTCAAGGACGGACCGGGGGTGAACCCCGCCAATGTCGGCCGCCAGACCCCGCACGGCGTGATCCTCCGGCTCGTCGCCACCAATATCTGCGGCTCGGACCAGCACATGGTGCGCGGCCGCACCACGGCGCCGCCCGGCCTGATCCTCGGCCACGAGATCACCGGCGAGGTCGTCGAGGTCGGCCGCGACGTCGAGTTCATCAAGCAGGGCGACCTCGTCTCGGCGCCGTTCAACATCGCCTGCGGGCGCTGCCGGATGTGCAAGGAGGGCCACACCGGGGTCTGCCTGAACGTCAACCCCGAACGTCCCGGCTCCGCCTACGGCTACGTCGACATGGGCGGCTGGCAGGGCGGCCAGGCCGAGTACGTCCTCGTGCCGTACGCCGACTGGAACCTCCTGCGGTTCCCCGACCGCGAGCAGGCGATGGAGAAGATCCTCGACCTGACGATGCTGTCGGACATCTTCCCGACCGGGTACCACGGCTGCGTGACGGCCGGTGTGACCACCGGGTCCACCGTCTACATCGCCGGTGCGGGTCCGGTCGGCCTCGCCGCGGCGGCCTCGGCCCAGCTGCTCGGCGCCGCGGCGGTGATCGTCGGCGACATGAACGAGGAGCGCCTCGAGCACGCCCGCCGGGTGATCGGCGCCGAGACGGTCGACCTCTCCCAGGAGGGCACGCTGCCGGACAAGATCGAGCAGATCGTCGGCGAGCCCGTGGTCGACGCCTCGGTCGACGCGGTCGGTTTCGAGGCCCGCGGCTACGGCCAGGGCGCGGGGGAGGCCCCGGCCACCGTGCTCAACTCGATCATGGAGGTGACCCGGGCGGCGGGGAAGCTGGGCATCCCCGGCCTCTACGTCACCGGCGACCCCGGGGCGGCCGACGACGCCGCGAAGGAGGGCAGTCTGTCGATCCGGATCGGGCTCGGCTGGGCCAAGTCGCACTCGTTCACCACCGGGCAGTGCCCGGTGATGCGCTACCACCGGCAGCTGATGAACGCGATCCTGCGCGACCGGGTGCAGATCGGGAAGGCGGTCAACGCGACCGTCATCTCCCTCGACGAGGCCCCGCAGGGCTACGCCCAGTTCGACTCGGGTGTCGCGAAGAAGTTCGTCATCGACCCGCACGGGATGATCGCCCACTGACCCGACCACGGACCCGAGCACTGACCCGCCCACGATGACGTGCGGCCGCGCTCCCCGTCGGGGGAGCGCGGCCGCACGGTCACGTCAGGACGTCCTAGCCGTCGTCGTCATCGCCGTCGGTGTCCGGCTGCGCGGGGGCCTGTGGCTGCTGCACCTGGCCGCCCGGGGCGGGCTGCTGGACCTGGCCGGGCGGCAGCACACCGCCGGGCGCCGGCGCGATCTCGCTGGTGCCCGGGCCGGCCGGAGCGTCATCGCCGTCGTCGTCGTCACCCGGGGACTGGGGGAACTGGAACACCAGCCACAGCCCGATGATGGCGGCCAGGACGGCGAGCCCGGCCCCGACTCGATCCTTCGTCACGTCACGTCGTCCTCTCCGGTGGGTACGTCTTCGGTGGGTCCGGCTCAGTCGTCGACGGGCACTTCACCGAAGACCACCAGGCTGATCACGAAGTAGGCGGCGTAGAGAGCGAGCAGCACGAAGCCGTGCCAGCGGCGCAGGCGACCGGTGGCCAGGAAGACCGCGGCGATCACGGTCATGACCAGCAGGACCGGCATGTGCCAGGCGAGGGTGTCGTCGTCGACGGTGATCGCACCGCCGATGAGCAGGATGATGCCGAGCTTGCCGGTCACCGAGAACACGACGCTGCCGATGACGTTGGCGATGCCGATCTCCGGTGCACCGCGACGGGCGGGCTCCACCGTGAGGAAGATGTCCTCCAGGGAGAGCGCCAGGGTCGCGATCGTGACGCCGAAGACGGTGCCCTCGATGGCGAACTCCTCGAGGATCCCCTCGGTGCCCGCGCCGGCGACCACGGCGCCGACGACGAGGCCGACCAGGGCGAGGACGGCGAGGACGACGGTGCCGACCGGCGAGGTCTGGCGGGCCTTGAGGAAGCCCTGGTCGATGCGGAGGTCGGGCGGCAGCTCGAAGCCGCCGTGACCGCCGGTGCCGCCGCCCGTGCCACCGCCGCCGCCGCCGGTGCCGGTGCTCGGGCCGTCACCACCCCCGCCCTCACGGGTCAGGGTGGCCGTGCCGCCGCCGGAGGTCACCCCGGCCTTCTCGAGCTGCTCGTACACCTCGGCGTTGCGCCACACCGGGCGCCGCGCGGAGTACTCGCGGTAGGCCACCCAGCCGACGAACGCCACGAACAGCACGAGCAGGACGACACCGGTGAGGACCGTCAGGGCCCCGGTGAGCGCGAGCGCATACATGATGACCGGCGCGAGAACGAACAGGACGAGGTAGTCCTTCGGGACGTCCACCACGGTCGGCGCGATGATCGCCGCGAGGGCGAGCACGAGGCCGGTCATCGCGGTCGTCGTGCCCACGACCGTGCCGAGGGCGACCTCGCTCAGGTCCTCGAGGTTGAGGACGATGCCGAAGGCGAGGTCGTCGAACTCGATGCCGGTGAAGACGACCGCGATGAGGAAGAGCGAGATCGCCCATCGACTCGAGACGCCGACCAGATATCCGATGAGCTTCTCGGCGCTGTACACGAGCACCGCGATGCCCAGGACGAACTGGAGGATGGGGATCACGAACGGCTCCTTGCTCAACCGACGTTTGGTGAGGTGGCCGCCATATGGTGATCGTCATGTGTGCTTGTTTCAACGGGTTGACAGCCTCACCCGGCTGTGTAACCCGGGTCACTCGCGGTGTCGCTCCCGGTGATCAGTCCCGCCCAGATCAGTCCGCGCGATGCGGCCGGACCGCGAGCTCCGGCATCCCCAGCCCGACGGGCCCGGACCCGACCGGGACGGCGCCGACCGGCTCGGCGGCGGCGGGGTCGTTCGCCGCCGCGACGGCCTCGTCGATGATGTGGCGATCGGGCGAGAGCACGCAGACCGGATCGGTGCGGGTCATGTCCCCGGTGAGCTGGAAGGCCTGGCAGCGGCACCCGCCGAGGTCGACCTCGCGACGGTCGCAGCTGCGGCACGGGTCAGGCATCCAGTCGGTGCCCCGGAACGCGGTGAACATCGGCGACGAGCGCCAGATCCACTCCAGGTGGTGCTCCCGGACGTTCGCCTTCGGCAGCGGCAGCTCGTGGGCGGACAAGCAGGGCCAGGCGTTCCCCTCGGGCCCGATGACGAGCTGGCGGTCGCCCCAGCCGCCCATGCAGGGCTTGGGGTACTGGCTGTAGTAGTCGGGGATGACGTAGATGACGTCGGTGCGGTCGCGCAGTCGCTCGCGGAACGCGCGCGTGACCTTCTCCGCGTTCTCGAGCTGCTCACGGCTCGGCAGCAGCGCGGACCGGTTGGCCAGCGCCCAGCCGTAGTACTGGGTGTTGGCGAGCTCGACGCGGTCGGCCCCGAGCTCCTCGACCCAGCCGAGGATGGCCTCGACGCGGTCGATGTTCTGGCGGTGCAGCACGACGTTCAGGGTCAGCGGCCACCCCAGCTCCTTGACCAGCCGGGCGGCCTCGATCTTCTTGTCGAACGACGAGATGCCGGCGAGACGGTCGGAGAGCACGGGCTCGTCCGCCTGGATGCTGACCTGCACGTGGTCGAGGCCGGCGTCGCGCAGCGCCTGCGCGCGCGGGCGGGAGAGGCCGATCGCGCTGGTCACGAGGTTCGTGTACATCCCGAGCGAGCTCGCGTGCCCGACCAGCTCGACGAGGTCGCGGCGCAGCAGGGGCTCGCCGCCCGAGAAGTGGCTCTGCAGCACGCCGAGGTCGGCGGCCTCGTCGAGCACGCGGTGCCAGTCGGCGGTGGCCAGCTCGGCGGAGCGCTTGGTGAGCTCCAGGGGGTTCGAGCAGTACGAGCACGACAGCGGGCAGGCGTGCGTCAGCTCCGCGAGCAGACCGAGCGGGCCGTCGACCGTCGTCTCAGCCACGGGTGTCCTCCTCGATGGCGATCCAGCGCCGGGCGACGAGCTGGGCGAGGAACTGCGTCACCTCGTCGTCGACGACGCGGTCGTAGCGTCTGCCGAGCTCGTCGACGATGTCGGCGACGCTACGCGCTCCGTCGCAGAGACCGAGGATGTCGGCGCCGGTGGGGTTGAGCGTCACGACCGTCTCCGGACCGAGCAGCACCTGACGGTCCCGTGCCTTGTCGAAGCGCATCTTGACGAACCGGGCGAGCGCGGGACGGCCGGTGAGCGGGACGGTGCCGGTCATGCCGGGTAGGCCCGGTCGATCGCGTCCATCATCGCCCAGAGCACGTCGTTCTTGAACGCGAGCGCGGCGACGGCGGCGTCCTGCTGTTCGGCCGTGCGGCAGCGCGCGGTGACGATCTCCAGGGCGTGCTCGGAGTCGCGCGGGGCCTGGTGGAGCCGGTTGCGGAAGTAGTCGAGGCCGTCGCGGTCGATCCAGGTGTAGTGCTTCTCGAACGCCGCGAGGCGCTCGGCCATGAGACCCGGCGCGAAGAGCTCGGTGAGCGACGACGCCACGGCCTCGAGCCAGGGCCGGGTGCGGGCGAACACCACGTACGCGTCGACCGAGAACCGGACGCCGGGCACGATGTGCCGCCCGTCGAGCAGCTCGGCACGGTCGAGCCCGACGGCCTCGCCGAGGCGCAGCCAGGCCTCGATGCCGCCCTCGGTGGTCCCCGACTCACCGACCGTGCCGTCGTGGTCGGTGATGCGGCGGATCCAGCGCTGCCGGATCTCGCGGTCGGGGCAGTTGCCCAGGATGGCGGCGTCCTTGCGGGGGATCGCCTCCTGGTAGCAGAAGCGGTTGGCCACCCAGCCCCGGATCTGGGCGGGGGACAGCTCGCCGGCGTTCATGCGCACGTGGAAGTCGTGCTCGCTGTGGTAGCGGGTGGCCTGGGACCGGAGGCGTTCGACGAGCGCGTCCGGGCCCACGGCGTCGCCGTGTCCGGCGCCGTTCGTCCCCGCCACCTCATGGGTCACGTCGTGCGTCGCGGTCATCCGGTCTAGACCTCCACCTCGAGCCCGTCGGTCGCGATCTCCGCGCCGCGGGCGACCACCGTGGCGTACTCGGGGGAGTCCTCGAGCAGCATGGGGTTCGTGTTGTTGATGTGTACGTAGATCTTGCGCTCGGCCGGGAGGCCGGCCAGGACCGCGAGGCTCCCGTCCGGACCGTCGACGGCCATGTGCCCCATGTCGCGGGCGGTCTTGGACGCCAGGTCCAGGCGGATCATCTCGTCGTCGGTCCACGTCGTGCCGTCGACCAGCACGACGTCCGCGGACGCGAGCTCGTCGTGCACCGCGGGGGTGATCTCCTGGACGCCCGGCAGGTACACCGCGACGCGCCCGCTCGCCGTGTCGGTGAGGCGGTAGCCCACCACCCGGCCGACGTCCGAGGCGGCTGCGTCCGTGGAGGAGCCATCCGCGAACCGCTTCTTCTTCACCGTGGGCACGTCGAACGCGCGGTAGGACAGGCCCTCGCCGAGCGCGACGGTCTCGCCGGGGACGACGCGCCGCCGGTCGACCTCCGTGTAGCGCTCCAGGGTCG
This sequence comes from Actinomycetospora sp. NBC_00405, assembly GCF_036044095.1. Lineage (NCBI taxonomy): Bacteria > Bacillati > Actinomycetota > Actinomycetes > Pseudonocardiales > Pseudonocardiaceae > Actinomycetospora > Actinomycetospora sp. NBC_00405. The sequence continues at coordinate 2,047,695 of NZ_CP107938.1, read as the reverse complement.
GCAGGAACCCGGTGCCCCCGGTGAGGGTCTCGATGCTGGCGTCGGAGGCGTGCAGCTCGATGCCCGGACCCTCCCGCAGGAGCAGCAGACCCATGGTGTGGTCGAGCTCGGCGTCGGTGAGCAGCACCGCGGCGATCGGGCTCTCGCGGCCCGAGCGGGGCTGCAGCGCGGGCGTGGCCTCGATCTGGCTGCGGAGGTCGGGGGAGGCGTTGAGCAGGAACCAGGTGGTCCGGTCGGCGCTGACGGCGATCGACGACTGCGTGCGCGGCCGGGTGGGGCGGGAACCGTCACGGACGGCCCGGCAACCCGGGCATCCGCAGTTCCACTGGGGGAAGCCGCCACCGGCGCCGGCTCCCAGCACCCGCACCCACATCGTGAGACGCCTCCTCCTGGACACTTTCTCGTGATTCGCGGTGCAACAACTGCGGTACAACGCACGCGAGGGACGCCGAGAACGAATCTGGCGCCCCTCGCGGTGACGTTGGTCAGTCGTCGAGCTGAGCGATGTACATGGTCACCTCGGGGGCGACTCCGAACTCCTCGAACTGCGGGGTCTCCCACACGGCGAGCGTCTCCATGTCTGATGCCACCTCCTTTCTCAACGGTCGGTCCAACCTACCTGCTGCGGCAGAGCGCAGCAGTGTTCTCGGGGATCACCAGAACTTGATCCCGACGGACTTGAGTCGGCGCTTGTGGAGCTGGTCCACCTTCTCGATGTCCTTGGAGGAGATGAGGTCTCCCCAGGCCCACGCCGCCTTCGAGCCCTCGTTGAGAATCTTCTCGAGGTCGTTGTCGACGAGGTCGGCGCTCTGGATGACCCGGGAGCCGAAGCCGATGTGCCAGCGCTCGTCGCGCAGCACCAGTTCCATGCCCTTGCGCATCCCCGGCATCGGGACCGATAGCTTCTCGAGGGCGTCGAGCAGCGCGTGCTGCCCGGCTGTGAGGACCACGCCCTCGAGGATCATGTGGTAGAGCCCGACCGCGGTGGTGAGCTCCTCGTCGGAGTCGGCGAGGCCGCGGGCGATGGCCGGCAGGCGCTCCTCGAACAGCTCGAGGAGGTCCGGGCTCACCCGCTCGCGCAGGACCTCGAGCCGCTCGTTGAGGTTCTTCCCCGGGACGCCGACGACCTCGCTGACCACGCGGTCGAAGAAGCGGGCGTGCCGGGCCTCGTCGCGGGCCTGCGACTCGAAGCAGCCGGCCATCGCGTCGTCGACGGTGGCCTTCGACTGGAACGATCCCAGGTGCAGGGCCACCGACGTCTCACCGACGCAGAAGCCGGCGATCAGTCCGAGGATCTGGTCGTACTCGCTGTCCTCGAGCTTCGTCCAGGACTCGATGTCCGTGGAGAGGTCGATGGTGGTCTCGTCCCACTGCAGTGATTCCGCGAGCTGGACGAAGTGGCCGTACCCGGTGATCATTGATCAGCATCCTCACATCCCCGGGAGGTGCTCTCCCGGTTCCAGCATGCGGAAGTCCGACTTCTCGGCTCCGCAGATCGGGCACATCCAGTCGTCCGGGATGTCTTCGAAGGGCGTCCCGGGCGGGATGCCGCTGTCGGGGTCGCCCTCCTCGGGATCATAGATGAACCCGCACAGTTCGCAGAGCCATCGTGGGGCCTCGGGCGGCGCCAGCGTCTCCTCGACGGTCATACCCTCTCTCCACGGTTCTCCTGCTCGGGCGGGCCCCAAACACCCGGAGAGGGGCGCCGGACCTGCGAGGTCCGGCGCCCCTCCCGGTGTCAGTCGATCAGTCGTCCAGCTGGGCGACGTACATCGTCACCTCGGGAGCGACCCCGATCTCCTCGAACTGCGGGGCCTCCCACACGTGGAGCTCCATCTCGTGACCTCCTCTCGACGTTCTCGATCTCCGCGAAGCGGAAAACTAGTTCTCGGGCAGGGCGAAGACGAACAGGGCGTCGCCCGCCGCCGCGCCGAGCAGCCCGGGCAGGAAGCCCTCGATCCAGCCGCCCCAGCCCGTGGGCACCGCGATGTACTGCCGGCCGTCGATGCTGTACGACATCGGGCTGCTGTGGTGCCCGCTGCCGCACTGGAACGACCAGAGCTTCTCGCCGGTCTGCTCGTCGAGGGCGACGAACTCACCGGTCGGCGTGCCCTGGAAGACCAGACCACCGGCGGTGGTCAGCGTCGAGGCGCACATCGGGTACTCGTTGCGCCAGCGCCACTTCTCCTCGCCCGTGAGCGGGTCGATGGCGGCCACGAATCCGTAGTGGTCGTCGAGGTCGACGGCCACACCGGCACCCCAGTAGGGGATGCTCTCCTTGAATTCGCGGCGACGGCGGGTGGCCGTCGCGCCGACTTCCTGCACCGGCACGTAGATCAGCCCCGTGTTGGGGCTGTACGCCATGTGCGTCCATTCCTTGCCGCCGGCCGGGCCCGGCCAGAAGTGCACCGGAACACCTTCCTCGTCCGGGTACACCTTCGGCGTGACCTTGCCGTCGGGGCTGATGTCGCCCCAGGTGATGCGGTCGACGAACGGGAACACGCGGACGAGCTCGCCGTTCGTGCGGTCGAGGACGAAGAAGTATCCGTTCTTGTCCGCGTGGGCGAGCAGCTTCCGCCCGTCCGGCGCGTCGAAGAGGACGTTCTCCATCGTCGAGTCGTAGTCCCACAGGTCGTGGGGCGTGAACTGGTAGTGCCAGCGGATCTCGCCGGTGTTCACGTCGATCGCGACGGTGCTGTCGGTGTAGAGGTTGTCGCCCGGGCGGACGCCGCCGTCGAAGTCCGGCGCCGGGTTGCCCGTCCCCTGGAACAGGAGCTCGAGCTCCGGGTCGTAGGAGGGGGTGATCCAGCAGTTCGCGCCGCCGCGCTGCCAGGCCTCGCCGTCGTCCGGCCAGGTCTCCGAGCCGGGCTCGCCCGGCTTCGGCACCGTGTAGCAGCGCCACTGGCGCTCACCGGTCTGGGCGTCGAAGGCGTCCAGGTGGCCGCGGACACCGAACTCGCCGCCTGCGCTGCCGACGATGACCTTGTCCTTGACGATCAGCGGGGCGACCGAGCCGGACTCGCCCGCGCGCACGTCGCCGTTGGTGACGTCCCAGACCAGGTCACCGGTCTCCGCGTCGAGCGCGATGAGGTGGGCGTTGAGGGTGTACATGTACACCTTGCCGTGGCCCACGGCGACGCCGCGGTTGACGTTGCCGCAGCACAGCGAGACGTCGTACGGGGAGGCGTGCTTGTAGCGCCACAGCTCTTCGCCGGTCTTGCCGTCGATGGCCCAGACCTTGCCCTCGGGCCCGGAGATGAACATGACGCCGTCCACCACGAGCGGGGAGGCCTCGAACGAGTAGGTCGAGGAGCCCGAGTGCAGACCCGTCGAGCCGGCCTGGAACACCCACGCCGGGGTCAGGCGCTTGACGGTGTCCTTGTTGATCTGGTCGAGCCGGCTGTGCCGCTGGGCGTCGTAGGTGCCGTAGTAGGTGATCCAGTTGTGCGGCTCCGAGGTCGCGTTCTTGATGCGCTCGTAGTCGACGTTGCTGACCTGAGGGGCGTTGCCCTTGACGGCGCTCAGGGTCTTGTGGGGGACGGCCTCGCCGGCGTCCACGTAGTCAGTCATTGACGAGTTCCTCTCTACGGGCGCGGCTGCGGGGGACGGTCGAGCTTGGCCGAGTCCGGCACCTCGCCACCAAAGACGAGCGCGGCGGTCAGCCCGCGGCCCTCGTCGTTGCCTGTGGTGGAGCCGTAGTAGTACGTGCCCGGTCCGCCCAGGTTGAGCCGCGCCGTGCCCTTGGAGTGGTTGACCATCCAAATGATCTTGGGGTCACCGTTGTTGGGCAGCACCGCGCAGTGCGTGTTCTTGTCGTCGTTGATCAGCGTGAGCTCGATCTCGCCGCCGTGCGGGAAGACGAGGATCGAGGGCTCGAAGATGAGCTGGTCCTCCGGGATGCGGACCGTGGCCCGCATGACCCCGTCCGATCCCTCCTCGGCGTAACCGATGCCGCCGGTACCGAGCAGCCGGCCGAGGGCCGTCCTGTTCTGTCCGTCCAGTCCCGCTGCATGCAGCTCGGACTCGCGATCGCTATCCGTGGCCGTCATCGGCCGTCCCTCCTCGTCACTAGCGGACTCCTTGCGCGCGGTGGCATGGCCACCACGTGAACCTGCCCGTCCCTTCCGTCGTCGACGGTCACCCCGGCCCGGGACGACCGGGAGCTGTGGGCTCTCCCGGCCGGACGGGCTGCGTGATGTCGACGCGGCGGACGGCGGGATCGACGTGCGGGGAGGAGGAGTGACTGCTGCCGGGGCTGATGCCTCCCGGCGCGAGCGCGTCCGTGGACGCATGCTCGGGCACTCCCATGTGCTCCTCCTGGCTGTCGCCGTCCCGGGGACACCTCGGAGACGGCGTACAGCAGGTGCCGCCACGGTCCAGGAGGACCGTCTGGCCGAGGGTGTCGACCGCTGGGCGGCAGGACACGACGTTCTCGGCGACGAGCGGAGCAAGCCTGCCGACCAACGGTGTGTGCTGAGCCACAGGTGACCATAGGGATGCGGTCCGTGGTCGGCAAGGGCCAGATTGGTCCGTCCGCCATCTCGATCATGGTGAAGGGGCCGTCCCGACCGGGCCCGCCAGGGGAAACGGCGGCCCGCGGCGAATCTCGGAGCCGTTCCGGTTTCCGGAAGCACACCGGAGCGTCACGGCTCGCCGCGCACGCTCGGGGGCACCTGGCCAACCCGCCAGGTTTCGTGTCCCGAGGTGTCCCGGGTCACCGCGCGGAGCTATGGTCGCGGCAGGGCGATGCCGGCGACGGGGACCGACATACAGGTCCGGCAGGAGGTCGATCGGTGGGCAGTTTCGCGGCGGCCGAGGCGCTCGCCCAGCTGCACGGTCCCGGGGACGACAGCGCCAGCGTCGAGATGAAGTCGCTGCTGATGCCCCCGGCGGGAGCGGCGGCCGAGGCGCTGACGGGACGCCCGTCCCCGACGTGGAGCGTGCGCGAGTCCTACCTCGTCGACACCCCCTCTTTGGACCTGATCCGCGCCGGCGTCGAGATCCGCCTGCGCCGCCGGGCCCGCGGGCGCTTCGATCTCTGCGTGTCCACGCGCCGCAGCGGCACGACGAGGCCGGAGACGATCCCCCGGGGAGCGCGTGTGGAGTACGACGTCGTGCCCGGGGGCGTGTGGCAGGACATCGAGGTGCGCCGCGAGATCGATCGCGCCGCGGCCGCCGCGGTGATCGCCGGCTCGGCCGAGTCGCGGCAGCTGCTCTCGCCCACCCAGCAGGCGTGGGCGTGCGGCGGCGGCAGCGAGGCCGTCGACGACGACCTGCTCAAGGAGCTCCTGGTCCACGGCCCGCTGGTGGTCCGGCGGGTCAAGGTCGCGGCCGCCGAGGGGCTGAGCCGGGCCGACCTCGAGCACTTCCGCTTCCCCAGCGGTCGGGAGCTCCTCGAGCTCTCCACCCGGTGCTGCCCCCCGGACGTGGTCGCGACCGCGGCGGCGTTCGAGCGGCTGATCTCCGAGCGCGACGTCACCTGCGCGGGGGAGTACGTGCAGAAGACCTCGGTGTGGGCCGGCGAGGTCGGCTACCACGCCGGTCGCTGATCTCCGGGCTGCTGATCTCCGGGCTGCTGATCTCCGGGCTGCTGATCTCCGGGCTGCTGACCCTCCGGGGGCTCCGGGCCTCGAACGGGGACCGGCCGGGTCGTGGCGCGTGTGGCTACCGGGGCTCGTGGTGCGCCCGGGATACCGTGACGGCATGGCAGGGCGGACCGAGACACCAGACAAGCGCGCGTCCCGTAGCCGCCCGTTGACCGGCGGCCGGACGCCGCGCCGCAGTGGCGCCGGCCCGGAGACCCCCACGCGGTCGCCCCAGCAGCGCCCGCCCTCGAAGGGCGGGCGCCGCGCCGCCGGCGGCTCGAAGGGCCGGACGACGAAGGGTCGTGCGCCCGCACGCCGTGGCGGTCCCGGGCCGATCGTGCGCACGTTGCGCGGCGGCTGGGTGCTCACCGCGCGCGGCCTCGGGTCCCTCGTCCGCACCCTGGGCCGCGCCCGGGACGTCGACGCCGCCCACCGCCGCGACGGGGTGGCCCTCGGGCTCGTGGTGCTCGCCGTCCTCACCGCCGCGGGCGTGTGGTGGGGGGCCGGCGGCCCGGTCGGCGCGGGCCTGGACATCGGCCTGCGGACGATCATCGGCGCGGCCGCCCTCGTCCTGCCCGTCGTCCTGCTGGGCGTCGCGGTCATCCTCCTGCGCACCGACCCGTCGCCCGAGACCCGCCCGCGCAGCGTGGTGGGCGCGCTCCTGCTGGGCGTCGCCGTGCTCGCGGTCTGGCACCTGGTCACCGGCGCGCCCCGCGACCTCGGCGGCCGGCGCGCCGCGGGGGGTGTGATCGGTGCCGTCGTCGCCGACCCGCTGGCCCGCGGCGTCACCACCTGGATCGCCGGCATCGTGCTCGTGCTCGTCGGGCTCTACGGCCTGCTGGTGCTCACGGGCACCCCGGTGCGCGAGGTCGGCGAGCGCCTGCGCGCCCTCGTCACCGGCGAGTACCCCGAGGACGAGTGGGGCGGCCCCGAGGACGTCGACGTCGACGGGGTCGACGGGGACGACGGCACGGCGCCGACCACGCGGATCCGTCGTCGACGTCGCGGGGAGGACGCAGCCTCCGAGGAGGACCCGGACGCCGCCGCGCACCCCGCCCGCCACCGCGAGCGCACGCCGGGCGCGGTGCCCGACCTGACGACGCCCCCCGAGGGCGCCGCGGCCGTCGTCGCCGAGCCCGCTCCCGCGCCGCCCGCCAAGAAGCGCAAGCCGGCCGCGGCGGCGCCCGCCGTCGTGCCCGACGTGACCGCGCCGCCGGAGACCGAGCCCGACCCGCAGGCCGCGGCGTCGTTCAGCTCCCAGCGCGAGCCCGGCGCGGACGACGACTACCGCCTGCCGCCGCCGGACCTGCTGATCCCGGGCGACCCGCCCAAGGCCCGCAGCGCCGCGAACGACGCGATGATCGAGGCGATCACCGGCGTCCTCGAGCAGTTCAAGGTCGACGCGGAGGTCACCGGCTTCACCCGGGGTCCCACCGTCACCCGCTACGAGGTCGAGCTCGGGCACGGCGTGAAGGTCGAGAAGATCACCGCGCTGCACCGCAACCTGGCCTACGCCGCCGCGACCGACCGGATCCTGCTGCTCGCCCCCATCCCGGGGAAGTCCGCGGTGGGCATCGAGGTGCCCAACGCCGACCGCGAGATGGTGCGCCTGGCCGACGTCCTGAACTCGCCGACCGCCCGTGCCGAGACCCACCCGATGGTCATCGGGCTCGGCAAGGACATCGAGGGCCGGATGGTCACGGCCAACCTGGCGAAGATGCCCCACCTGCTGGTCGCCGGCTCCACCGGCTCCGGTAAGTCGAGCTTCGTCAACTCGATGCTGGTCTCGCTGCTCACGCGGTCGACGCCGGACGAGGTCCGGATGATCCTCATCGACCCGAAGATGGTCGAGCTGACGCCCTACGAGGGCATCCCGCACCTGATCACGCCGATCATCACCTCGCCGAAGAAGGCCGCCACCGCGCTGGCGTGGCTGGTCGAGGAGATGGAACAGCGCTACACGGACATGCAGGCCAACCGTGTGCGGCACATCGACGACTTCAACCGCAAGGTGCGCTCCGGGGAGATCACCGCGCCGCTCGGCTCCGAGCGCGTCTACCGGCCCTACCCGTACATCATGTGCATCGTCGACGAGCTCGCCGACCTCATGATGACCGCCCCGCGCGACGTCGAGGACGCGATCGTCCGCATCACGCAGAAGGCCCGCGCCGCCGGCATCCACCTGGTGCTCGCGACGCAGCGCCCGTCCGTCGACGTGGTCACCGGCCTGATCAAGACCAACGTGCCGTCGCGGCTGGCGTTCGCGACGTCGTCGCTGACCGACTCGCGGGTCATCCTCGACCAGCCCGGCGCCGAGAAGCTCATCGGCATGGGCGACGCCCTGTTCCTGCCCATGGGGGCGGGCAAGACCAACCGCCTGCAGGGCGCGTTCATCGCCGACGACGAGATCAGCGCCGTCGTCGAGCACTGCAAGGAGCAGGCCGACCCGGACTACACCGAGGGCGTCACCACCGAGGCCGCCGGCGAGAAGAAGGAGATCGACGCCGACATCGGCGACGACCTCGAGCTGCTCGTGGCTGCGGCGGAGCTGATCGTCACCAGCCAGTTCGGGTCGACCTCGATGCTCCAGCGCAAGCTGCGCGTCGGGTTCGCGAAGGCCGGGCGGCTCATGGACCTGCTCGAGACCCGCGCCGTCGTCGGGCCGTCCGAGGGCTCGAAGGCCCGCGACGTGCTGTTCAAGCCCGACGAGCTGCCCGATCTCCTCGCGTCGCTGCGTGGCGAGCCTGCGCCGTCGGCGGGTGGGGGCGAGTCCGAGGACCCGGAGGACACCCGCGTGCCGGACGACGACATCTGAGGACTCCGTCGTCAGCGGTGTTCCCGCCGGCCGTGGTTGTGGGGGGATGCTGCGAGAACCGAAGCGTCCGCAGAGGACTCACCCCGAGCGGCCGTCCCGGTGCTGGTCGAGCCGGGCGCTCACGACCCCCGTCTCGTAGGCCAGCACGACGGCCTGGACGCGGTCGCGCAGGTCGAGCTTGGTGAGGATGCGCCCGACGTGGGTCTTCACCGTCTGCTCGGCGAGGACGAGCTGCGTGGCGATCTCGCCGTTCGACAGCCCCCGGGCGATCAGGACGAGGACCTCGCGCTCGCGCGCGGTCAGCACGTCGATCCGGGCGGACACGGCGCGGGCGGGCACGGCGCGGCTGGCGAAGTCCGCGATGAGCCGGCGGGTGACCGACGGCGCCAGCAGCGCCTCGCCACCGGCGACCACCCGCACCGCGCGCACCAGCTCCTCGGCCGGCGCGTCCTTGAGCAGGAAGCCGCTGGCCCCGGCGCGCAGGGCCTCGTAGACGTAGTCGTCGACGTCGAACGTGGTGAGCATGAGGACCCGGACCGCGTCGTGCCGGGCGATGATCCGCCGGGCGGCGGCGAGCCCGTCGAGGCGCGGCATGCGGACGTCCATCAGGACGACGTCGGGGGAGAGGCGGTCGACCGCCTCGACGGCCTCCTCGCCGTCCGCCGCGTGCCCGACGACCTCGAGGCCCTCCTGCGCGGCCAGCAGGGCGCCGAAGCCCTCGCGGACCATCGCCTGGTCGTCGACGACGAGCACACGGGTCACGGGGCGACCCCGACGGCGCGGCCGGACGGCAGCCGGGCGTCGACCGCGAAGCCTCCGTCCTCGGTGGGGCCGACGGTCAGCTCGCCGCCCACCGCCGCGGCCCGCTCGCGCATCCCGGGCAGCCCGAGGCCGGAGCCGGGTCCGGTCGCGTCCCGGCCCGGACCGTTGACGACCCGCACGTGGACCGCGTCGGGGCCGTGGTCGAGGGTGACGGCGACCGGGGCGCCCGCGGCGTGCCGGGACGCGTTGGCCAGGGACTCGGCGAGGATCCGGTACGTCGACAGGGCGGCGGCGGGACTCGTCGACGCGGGGTCGCCGGTGGTGGTCACGGTGAGGCCGACGCCGGCGTCGGAGGTCGCGGCGAGCAGGGTGTCGACGTCGGCGACCGTCGGCTGCGGGGCGAGGCGGCTCTCGTCGTCGGTGCGCAGGACGTCGAGGACGCCGCGCAGCTCGGTGAGGGCCTGGCGCGCGGCGTCGGCGACCGCGGAGAACTCGCCGGCGGACGCCTCGTCCACACCCGGGAGCCGGTAACGGGCGGTCTCGGCGCGCACCACCACCATCGACATCGAGTGCGCGACGACGTCGTGCAGGTCGCGGGCCACGCGGGCGCGCTCCTGGAGCACGGCGCGGCGGGACTCCTCGTCGGCGCGGAGCTCCTCGACCACGGCGATCTCGCGGCGCTGGGTGAGCACGCGGCGCAGGAGCAGGCCGACGCCGAGGACGACCGCCGTCCAGAAGACGGCGAGCCCGAACCCTTCGGGTGCCGCGCCGGTGGCCAGGACGAACGATCCGGCGAGCCCGACCGCGGCGACCGCGGCGGCCCACGGCGCGCACCGGCCGACGACGAGCGCGGTCAGGCCACAGAGGACCACCAGGTGCACCGCCTGGACCCCGCCGGCGTGCCCGGGAGCGGGGCCGACGAGCAGCGCGATGAGCAGGGCGCCGAGCGCCGACGCCCCCCAGGCGCGCCACGGGTGCTCGGGCGCGACGAGCACGGGGAGGGCCACGACGAGGGCGACGGGCAGGGCGGTGGCGGGCGTGACGGCGAGCTCGTTCAGCGACGTCGGCCAGGCGATCGCCAGCAGGCCCCCCGCGAGGACGATCCGCCCGGCCCACGACCAGCGACGCCGTCGCGCGACCCGGGTCCCGTCCATGGCCGGAGAGTAGGAGGACGGCACGGGCCGTGTCGTCACTCCCGGGTACCGCCTCCGGCCTCACCCCTGGGTATGACCCGCGACCCGTCACGGACCCGGGGTGGCCCCGCCAGGACGGCTCCGTGGCACGACGCCCGGCGAGGCCCCCGGCGATGATCGTTCCGGGCCATGACCAGCACCGATGGGGTCCGCGTCCGGCCGTCGGGGATCGCCGTCGTGCTCGCCGTCCTCGTCGCGCTCGGGGTGCTCCTGCTGTCCACCGGCACCGGGCGCGCCACGATGACGCAGCGCGGCCCCGAGGACACCGGGTCCGCCCGCGCGGTCGCCGACCTCACGGGCCCCGACCGCGCCGCCGCCCGGTTGCCGGCGTCGTTCCTCGCGGCGGCGGACCGCCCGCCCGCCGTGACCGGCGGGATGCTCGTCGACCCGGGCGGGGCGTGCTCCTCGCCGGTCGCGCTGCCGCCGGCGTTCGACGACGCCTGCCGGGCCCACGACCTCGGGTACGACCTGCTGCGCCACGCCGCCGCCGAGGGCGGGGCGCTCGGGCCGTGGGCCCGCGAGTCGCTGGACGCGCAGCTCGCCCGTGACCTCGGCCGCGCGTGCGACACCAGCGCAGTCGAGCCCGTCCGCTGCCACCTCCTGGCGGGCCTCGCCGACGTCGCCGTCCGCGTGAACTCCTGGCGCCAGGGCTGGAGCGTCCCCGTCGTCGAGCACGGCCCGTTCGCGCGGGACACGACGTGATCGGCGCGCTCCTCCTGGCGGTCTCGACCTACCCGCCGCTGCTGCCGCGCGGGGTGCTCGTGCAGCTCGTGGAGTCGGGGGTGCTGTGGTCGCTGGGCACGTGGCTCGGTCGGGGGCGCGCACCGCTGGGTCCCGTCGGTGTCGTCGTGACCGCGGCCTGGGTGGCCGTCACGCTCGGGCTCCAGGACGTCCAGAGCGTGGACCTGGGCCTCGACCCGGTCGGCTGGGCGCCCGCGGTGGTGCTCGGGACGGTCGTGCTGCTCGTCGCCCGGGGCGGCGTCTCGCGGGTGGCGGTCGTGCCCGCGGTCCTCCTGGTCGCCGTGGCCCTCGTCCCGCTCGCGCACACCCCGCAGGCGGCGGCGTCGCCGGCGTCCGCCGTGGCACCCGTGCTCGGGACGACGCCGGTGCACGTGGACCTCGCCCTCGGGCCGGGCGCAGCCGGCGACCGGGCGGAGACGGCGGTCCGCCGGCTCGCCGCGGAGGGCGGCCTGGCGCGGCGGACGCTGGTGGTCGTGGTCCCGACCGGCTCGGGCTGGGTCGACGCGGCCGCCCTCGACACCCTCGCCGACGCCACGGACGGCGACGTCGCCTCGGTGGCCGTCGCCTACGACGACGCCCCGAGCTGGCTGTCGTACCTGACCGCTCGTGAGGACGCCGTCGCCACCACCGACGCCCTGCTCGCGGCCGTCGCCCGGCACCGGCCGGCGGGCACCCGCGTCGTGCTCTACGGCCAGAGCCTCGGCGCCCTCGCCGGGGCGCAGGCGTGGGCGCGCCATCCCGAGCGGGCCGACGGGGCGTTCTGGGTCGGGCCACCGGCCGACACGCCGTCTTCTCCGGGCGCGGTCACGCTCGCGCACCCGACCGATCCCGCCGCCGTCTGGTCGCCGTGGCTCCTGGTGACGCCGCCGGAGCGGCCCGTCGCCCGGCCCTGGCTGCCGGTCGTCTCCTTCGCGCAGACCTCCGTCGACCTCCTCGGGGCCGTCAGCGCACCGGCCGGGTCGGGGCACCACTACGGCGCCGAGCAGCGCGCGGGCTGGGATCGTGTGCTGGCACGGTGATCGCCGTGGGGATCCCGTGGCCCACGGCGTCGACGACGCCCTGGTCCTCGGCCCGACCGCGGCTCTGTTCCAGAGGTCGAGGTTCTCGAGGTCGAGGATCTAGAGGTCGAGCAGCATCCGGCTGTTGCCCAGGGTGTTCGGCTTGACGTAGGCGAGGTCGAGGAACTCGGCCACGCCCTCGTCGGCCGAGTGCAGCATCTCGGCGTAGACCTCGGGGGCCACCGGCGAGCCCTCGATCTCGCGGAAGCCGTGCTGCTGGAAGAAGGGGAGCTCGAAGGTGAGCACGAACAGGCTGCGCAGGCCGAGGGCCCGCGCCTGCGCCACCAGCTCCTCCACGAGCGCGTGGCCGATGCCCGCGCCCTGCATGCGCGGGTCGACGGCGATGGTGCGGATCTCGGCGAGGTCCTCCCAGAGCACGTGCAGCGCCCCGCACCCGACGACCTCCCGCCCGCGCACCGCGACCCGGAACTCCTGGACCGTCTCGTACAGGGTGACCAGGGGTTTGCGCAGCAGGATGTTGTCGTCGGCGAACGAGTCGACCAGGGCCTTGATGCCGCGGACGTCGGCCGTGCGGGCCCGCCTCAGCAGGACCGGCGCGGCCGTCTCGGGCGAGGGGGTCACCGGACGCTCACACCGGCGGAGGGTAGGCCAGCCCCCGGGCCGATAGGCTGGGCAGGTGGTCGAGAGCTCCCCCGGTACCGATGAGCGTCCCCCACGGGTCTCGCTCGTGACCCTGGGGTGCGCCCGCAACGACGTCGACTCCGAGGAGCTGGCGGGCCGGCTGGCCGCGGAGGGGTGGGACGTCAGCGCCTCGGCGGACGGTTCCGGGGGGACGGACGGGGACGCGGACGTCGTCGTCGTCAACACCTGCACCTTCGTCGAGCAGGCGAAGAAGGACTCCGTCGACGCCGTCCTGGCGGCGGGCGGGGGCAACGCCCGGGTCGTCGCGGTCGGCTGCATGGCGGAGCGCTACGGCGCCGAGCTCGCCGAGGCGCTGCCCGAGGCGGCCGCGGTGCTCGGGTTCGACCACTACGGCGACCTGCCCTCCCGGCTCGACGACGTCCTCGCCGGGCGGCCCCTCGCCTCCCACACGCCCAGCGACCGCCGCACGCTGCTCCCGATCAGCCCGGTGAAGCGGCCCGAGGCGGTGCGCGACCAGAGCATCCCCGGCCACGAGTGGGTGCCGACGGTGCCGCGGCAGCGCCTCGACGACGCCCCCGTGGCCCCGCTCAAGCTCGCCTCGGGGTGCGACCGGCGCTGCAGCTTCTGCGCGATCCCGTCGTTCCGCGGCGCCTTCGTCTCCCGCGACCCCCGCGACGTCGTCGCCGAGGCCGCCTGGCTGGCCGACCACGGTGTCGCCGAGGTCCTGCTGGTCAGCGAGAACTCCACGTCCTACGGCAAGGACATCGACGCCCGCGGAGCCGCCGGCGGCGCGCTCGAGCGCCTGCTCGGCGAGCTGGCCACCGTGCCCGGGCTGCGGCGCGTGCGCGTGTCGTACCTGCAGCCGGCCGAGGTCCGCCCGCCGCTGCTCGCCGCCATCGCCCGCACGCCCCGGGTGGCGCCCTACTTCGACCTCTCGTTCCAGCACGCCAGCGCCGCGGTGCTGCGCCGGATGCGGCGCTTCGGGTCGCGCGAGACGTTCCTCGCACTCTGCCGCGAGATCCGCGCGCTGGACCCCGAGGCGGGCATCCGGTCGAACGTGATCGTCGGCTTCCCGGGCGAGACCGAGGAGGACCTCGCCGAGCTCGAGGCGTTCCTCGCCGAGGCCGAGCTCGACGCGGTCGGGGTGTTCGGCTACTCCGACGAGGACGGCACCGAGGCGCTCGGCCTGCCCGACAAGGTCGACCCGACGGAGATCGCGGCCCGCGTCGAGCGGATCACCCAGCTCGCCGAGCACGTCGCGGAGGACCGGGCCGCGCGTCGGGTCGGCACCACCGTGGAGGTGCTGGTCGAGCGGTACGACGCCGACGACGACTGCTGGGTGGGCCGCGCCCCGCACCAGGGCCCGGACGTCGACGGCGAGTGCCGTCTGGAGGGCGATCCCGAGCTGCTCGACGGGCTCGCCCCGGGCGTCGTGGTCCGGGGGCCGGTGACCGACGCCGAGGGGATCGATCTCGTGGTCGAGGCGCTGGCCGTCGTGACCGACGGTTCCGACAGTGCCGGCACCGAGCTCGCGTCCGACCCCGCCACCGGTGCGCCGGTCGGTGCCGGAGCGTGGTGACCGACGCCGGCCCGGGCGGACCGACCACCCCGACGGGCGTGGTCGCCCCGGTGCCCTTGGTCAACATCGCGAACGGGCTCACCGTGGTGCGCCTGCTCCTCGTGCCGGTCTTCCTCGTCGTGCTGTTCGTCGACCACGGCCAGAGCCCTGCGTGGCGGTGGGCGGCGTTCGCCGTGTTCGCCTTCGCGTCGCTGACCGACACGTTCGACGGTGAGTTCGCCCGCCGCTGGGGGCTCGTCACCGACTTCGGCAAGATCGCCGACCCGATCGCCGACAAGGCCCTCACCGGTGCCGCCCTGGTGGGGCTGTCGATGCTGGGGGAGCTCGCGTGGTGGGTGACGATCACCATCGCGGTCCGCGAGCTGGGCGTGACGCTCCTGCGGTTCTGGGTGCTGCGCCACGGCGTGATCCCGGCGAGCCGCGGCGGGAAGATCAAAACGGTGGTGCAGACGCTCGCGCTGGGCCTCGCGATCATGCCGTTGCCCGCGGTGCTCGAGCCCGCGGTCGCGGTGCTGATGGTCGCCGCCGTGGTGGTCACGGTGGTCACCGGCTTCGACTACCTCATCCGCGCGCTGCGCCTGCGGTCGCGGGCGAAGGCCCGCACCGCGGCGGTCTGACTCCGCGGTCCGAGGCTCCGAGGGGCGGTTCGGGGGGTGGTCCGACCGCGTTCGCCCTCGGCGAACGCGGCGGGGCTCGCGACGCGCACCCTGATCGTTGCGCGTCGGTACGGTGGACGGACACGGTCGTCGACGGCCCTCCCTCCGAGGTGCCGCAGGGGAACCCCGCGCGGCCGGTGGTGGGAGGTGTGGCATGTCGCTGCTGTTGCGGGAGGCCATCGGCGGGAGCATCCGCCGCGCCCGGACCGAGCGTCGCCGCACGTTGCGTGACGTCTCGAAGGAGGCGCGCGTGAGCCTGGGCTACCTCTCCGAGATCGAGCGCGGTCGCAAGGAGCCGTCGAGCGAGCTGCTCGCCGCGATCTGCGAGGCGCTCTCGCTGCCGCTGCCCGAGCTGCTCGACGAGGTGGCCGACGTCCTGCGTCCCGCGCCGCGCCCGGTCCCGGCCGGGGTCGGCGCCGGTGCCGGTGCTCGACGGGGCTTCGGGGACGGGCCCGGTGTGGACGCCGCGCTGCGCTCCGCGGTCGAGGAGGCCTTCGAACCCGCGAGCTCCGGGGATGACGCCTCGCCCGGCATGTCGGCCGGCATGTCCGCCACCCTCCCGGCCCCGCCGGAGCCCGAGGAGCCCGCCGCGCCGCGCACGGTGGCGCTGCCCGAGCCCGAGGGCCTGCCGCAGCGTGACGCCGACGAGGACGTCGTCGCGCCGGTGGAGGGGGCGACGACGGTGCGTCTGGTCGGTCTGGCGGGCGGTGCGACCAGCGGTCCGCGGTCGCCCGTGGTGCGCGTCGCGGCCTGAGCCGTGTGATCGGTGTGAGCGTCCGACCCGCGTGATCGTCGCCGATGGGCGGGTCGGTGGAAGCCTCCGCGAGGAGGTGAGACGATGGTCGTGAGACCAGGCGCGGCTGTCGCGGCCTGAGCCGTATCGACGTCACGAGTTGGGCGGGAGCAGATGGCCAACCCCTTCGTCAAGGCCTGGCGGTACTTCCTGGCCGCGTTCTCCTCGAAGATCGACGAGAACGCGGACCCGAAGGTCCAGATCCAGCAGGCCATCGAGGACGCACAGCGTCAGCACCAGACGCTGTCGCAACAGGCCGCGTCGGTGATCGGCAACCAGCGCCAGCTGG
The DNA here is from genome assembly GCF_036044095.1 of Actinomycetospora sp. NBC_00405. Taxonomy (NCBI): domain Bacteria; kingdom Bacillati; phylum Actinomycetota; class Actinomycetes; order Pseudonocardiales; family Pseudonocardiaceae; genus Actinomycetospora; species Actinomycetospora sp. NBC_00405. Next base: position 2,031,621 of record NZ_CP107938.1, on the reverse strand, counting down.
AGATGAAGCTGAACCGTCAGCTGGCCGACATCGAGAAGCTGCAGGCCTCGGCGCGGCAGGCGCTGGTGATGTCCGACGACGCGCGCTCCAAGGGCGACGAGGAGTCGGCGCGCCGCTACGAGCAGAGCGCCGAGCAGTTCGCCTCGCAGCTGGTCACCGCGGAGCAGAACGTCGAGGACCTCAAGACGCTGCACGACCAGTCGATCGGCGCGGCGCAGCAGGCCAAGCAGGCTGTCGAGCGCAACGCCAACATGCTGCAGCAGAAGATCGCCGAGCGCACCAAGCTCCTGAGCCAGCTCGAGCAGGCCAAGATGCAGGAGCAGGTCTCCGCGTCGCTGCGCTCGATGAGCGAGGTCGCGGCGCCGGGCAACACGCCCTCGCTCGACGAGGTGCGCGACAAGATCGAGCGGCGGTACTCCACCGCGCTCGGTCAGGCCGAGCTGGCGCAGAACAGCGTGCAGGGCCGGATGCTCGAGGTGGAGGAGTCCACCCGCGACTTCGCGGGCAAGAGCCGCCTCGACCAGATCCGCGCCTCGATGGGCGGCGGCGCGCAGATCCCGGCCGGGCAGGCGGCCCAGCCGCAGGTCCAGCCGGCGCAGCCGACGCAGGCCCAGCCTGCGCCGGCCCAGCAGCCCACGCAGAACACGCAGGCCCCGCGCCAGTACTGAGCTCCGGTCCCGGAGGTCATCCGCGCCGGGCCGCTGTGAAGCGGCCCGGCGTGGTGCCGGTGACGCGGCGGAAGTGCCGGGTCAGGTGCGGCTGGTCGTGGAACCCCGCGGCCGTCGCCACCTCGGCCGGCGACATCCCGCCGAGCACGAGGCGCCGCGCGAGGTCCACCCGTCGTCCCGTGAGGTAGCGGTGCGGCGGCAGCCCGAACTCGGCGCCGAACGCCCGCACGAGGTGCGTCGGGTGGGCGTGGAGCAGCCGCGCGGCCTCGTCGAGGCCGAGGGCCTCGGGGAACCGGGCGTCGAGGAGATCCCGCAGGCGGTGGGCGAGGCCCGGGTCGCGGGGTGCCGCGGCGCGCTCGTCACCGAGGTGGGCCGCGAGCCGCTCGGTGATGAACGCGAGCCGGCTCTGCGCCGCCAGCTCCTCACCGGGGCGGGCGAGCGCGCGGTGCAGCTGGTCGATGCGCCGGCGCAGCACCGGGTCGTCGAACGCCGGCCGGTCCACGGCGCGCCCCGTGAGCGAGGGGCCGTCCAGGGTGGTGTCGTCGAGGTAGACGACCCGTTTGCGGAACCCGCCGGGCACGGCCGAGCGCCCGTCGTGGGCGACGTGGGGCGGCAGCAGCGTCACCGACGTCGGCAGCGCGCCGTGCTCGTGGCGGTCGAGGTCGTAGCGCACGGCGCCGTCGTCGACGATCAGCAGGGTCCACGCGTCGTGGGTGTGCGACGGGTAGGCGTGCTCGGTGAACCGGGCGTGGAACACCTCGGTGACCCCCGGGACCGCCGGACGCCAGGCGCGGACGTGCTCGGCCGGGCCAGCCATGCCAGGAACGTACAAGACCGGCGCGGTGCGCCCCGGTGACGCTGACCCGGTGAGCAGCGCATTCGACACCAAGGTCGCCGTCGTCCTGCGGGACGACCTCGCCGGCTGGCAGGCCCTCAACGTCACCGCGTTCCTCGTCAGCGGGATCACCGCGGCGACCCCCGAGCTGATCGGCGAGCCCTACGCCGACGCCGACGGCACCGCCTACCTGCCGATGCTCGGCCAGCCGGTGATGGTCTTCGCCGGCGACGCCGCCGTGGTGCGCGCCGCCCACGGGCGCGCCCTCGGCCGCGGGCTGCGCATCGCGGTCTTCACCGCCGACCTCTTCGCGACGGGCAACGACGCCGACAACCGCGCCGCCGTGGCCAAGGTCGGTCGAGACGACCTCGACCTCGTCGGCATCGCCGTTCACGGACCCCGCAACGCCGTCGACAAGATCGTCAAGGGCGCGCGGATGCACCCCTGAGGTCGACGTCGTGAGGATGCTTCGGTTTCCGAAGCTCTCCGTGGTGGCGGGACGGGGTCGGCGGCGGCCTGACCGGGTGCTGCTCGCTCGCTAGTAGCGGGCCTGGCGGCTCGACTGCTGCTGGGGCCGGCGGCCCCGCCGGCGCTCGAGCGGGGGGTGCGGGCCGGGCTGGCAGGTGGGGCAGAAGTAGGCGATGCGGTCCTCGCGGTCCGGAGACCCCCTATCGGCGTGCTGTGTTTCTGCCTGCCCCGCGGTCCGGACGACGTCGCGGCACCGGCGGCACCCGCGCCCACCGCGCTCGAACACCCAGTGCTGGGCGTTCCCGCCGAGGTCGCCGGTCGTCGACTGTTCGGGACGCCAGGCGTTGCGTTCGAGCAGCTTGCGGGCCCAGGCGACGGCGTCGTGGACCTGGCGGTCGGACAGGTCGCCCACCGGAGTCCACGGGGAGACGCCGACCAGGAAGCAGATCTCGGCCTTGTAGAGGTTGCCGACCCCGCAGGCCACCCGCTGGTCGAGCAGGGCGGCGCCGAGCTCGCGGGCCGGGTCGGCGCGCAGGCGGCGTTCGATCTCGGCGGCCGCGTCGGGCCCCCAGTCGTCGCCGAGCAGGTCGGGCCCGAGGTGGCCGACCCAGGTGTCCTCGTGCGCGGTGGGCAGCAGATCGAGGTCGTGCAGCCGGTAGCCGACGGCGACGCGCTCGGGCACCTCGAGGATCGCCCGGATCTGGTGGTCGGCGCCGCCGCGCCAGGGACGGCCCGGCCGGTAGAGGTGCCACGTGCCGTCCATGCGGAAGTGGCTGTGGAGGCTGGTGGCGTCGTCGAAGCGGGTGAACAGGTGCTTCCCGACGCTGACCACCTCGAGCACGGTGCGCCCGGCGAGGTCGAGCTGCACGAGACGCGGGTGCCGCAGCTCCCCGCGCGTCAGTGTCGCGCCGGCCAGCGCGTCGTGCAGGCGCTTGCCGGCGAGGAAGACGGTGTCACCCTCGGGCACGTCGCCATCGTCCCACCAGGTCAGTCGTCGGGCCGACCGACGCTGACCTGCTGGTCCTCGACGCGGTCGCGCGGGTCGTCGGCCACGTCGACGGGGCGGAGCGCGCCGGCGAGCCGCTCGCGCAGCAAGTTCAGGTCGCGGGTGTGCGGGTCGCGTGGATCGATGGTCGTCCGGTCGACGCTCTGCAGCACGTCGACCAGCTGCTCGACCAGGCCGCGGGCCTCCGCGCCCAGCAGCCCGAGGTCGTCGCTGTCGAGGGCACGCGTGACGGTGCCTGCTCGCAGCGCGGCGGTGGCCTGGCGGACCGCCACCACCGGGGTGTCGTCGCTGGACATGGAGTCCTCCCGGACACGTCGTCGGTCCTGGCGGGGAGGGGTGCCACGCGTGGGGCGCGGCACAAACTCCGGACTCAGCTCTCCCTGATCAGCGCCTTGGGCGTCGCCAGCACGAGCGGGCGGTCGAGGGTGTCCTGGCCCGGGACGACGTGGACGGCCGCGGGCCGGGCACCGGCGAGGCCCGCGATGAGCAGGACGGGGCGCTCCGCACCGGGGTCCGCGGCGAACCCGCCGTCAGGATCGACGGGGATGACCGCGAGCTGCCGGCCGTCGTGACCCACGAGCGTCACGCGGGCCCCGGTCGCCGGGGCGCCGTGGTCGTGCAGGACCCGGCCGCGGACCAGCGCCGGTGCGGCGGCCTCGTCCGCCACCGAGCCGTCGGGCGCGTCGTCCCCGAACGACTCCACGCGCCGGGCCGGGTCGGGCAGGGAGGGCACGGCGAGGCTGACGAGCAGGGCGAGGACGGCGCAGCCCGCGGCGATGATCAGCGTGGTGCGCAGCGCCCCCAGCGAGGGCACGAGCGTGCCCTCGATCGGCACGGTCGACGCCGAGAGCACGACCGCCGCGACGGCCGAGGCCGTCGACGTGCCGATCGAGCGCATGAGGGTGTTGAGGCCGTTGGCGGCGGCGGTGCGGGTGGTCGGCACCGCCCGCATGATCAGCGCGGGGAGCGCTCCGTAGGCCAGCGCGACACCGGCGCCGATCACGGCGATGACCAGCGAGACCTGCCAGGCCGCCGAGAGCAGCAGGGTGCCGGCGCCGTAGGCCGCGGCGATGATCACCAGGCCGATCTGCAGCGACGTCCGCGGGCCCCAGATCCTCGAGATGCGGGCGGTGACCGGCGACATCGCCATCATGACGATGCCGTTCGGGGCCAGGGTGAGCCCGGCGACGAGCAGGCTCAGACCGAGACCGTGGCCGGAGGCGAGCGGCGCGGAGAGCAGCTGCGGGAAGACGACCATGCCGGTGAACATCGCGACGCCGACCGGGATCGAGATCAGGTTCGGCAGCAGCACCGCGCGCTGGACGTTGAGGCGCAGGTCCACCAGCGGGTCGCGGACGCGCAGCTCGTAGAGCGCCCACCCGACGAGGGCGACGACGGCGACGCCTGCCGAGCCCAGGGTCGCGGCGCTGGTCCAGCCCCATTCGGCGCCCTTGGAGACGGCGAGCAGCAGCCCGATGAGGCCGATCGAGAGGCCGACGGCGCCGCCGGTGTCGAAGCGCCCGCCGGAGCGGGTGGTCGACTCGGGAATGATCACGGCGACGAGCGCGAGGCCCGCGAGCCCCAGGGCGCCCGCCACCCAGAACAGGGCGTGCCAGTCGGCGATCTCGACGATCACGGCGGCCAGCGGCAGGCCCAGGCCGCCGCCGATGCCCAGCGTCGCGCTCATCAGCGCGATCCCGGACCCGAGGCGCTCGGGCGGGAGCGTGTCGCGCATGAGGCTGATGCCCAGCGGCACCGCGCTCACCGCGACGCCCTGCAGGGCACGGCCGACGAGGACGGGCACGAGGTCCGAGGTCACCGCGCACAGCACCGAGCCGACGACGAGCAGCCCGAGCGTGGCGAGCAGGACGCGGCGCTTGCCGATCATGTCGCCGAGCCGGCCGGCGATCGGCGTGGCCACCGCACCCGCGAGCAGCGTCGCGGTGATCACCCAGGACGCGGTGGCGGACGTCGTCGAGAGCAGCTGGGGGAGCTGCGGCACCAGCGGCACGACCAGCGTCATGCACAACGAGGCGACGAGCCCGACCGACGACAGGACCGTGACCACGAGCGCCGGGCGGGGTGCGCCGCTGCCCGATGCCGAGTCCACCGACTCCGGAGCGCCGGTGTTCGGCACGCATCCTCCCGGAGGATGTGAGGGGTAATTGGCTGTGCCAACCAACTGTAGACGGCGGGCATTCCTCGGGACACGTGTCTCTAGTCGCGCCCCGCGTCCGGTCCGGGCGGTTGCCGTCACCGCGTCCGCACCGATCCGCTACGGTCCGTGAGCATGATCGCGTCTCGACGGAGCGCCGCGGCGCTGGTCATCGTGGCCGCCCTCGCGCTCGGGGCCTGCGGCAACGGGGGGAGCGGGGGCGCGGGGACGACGACCCCGCCCGAGCCCAGCCAGCAAGAGCCCAGCCCGGCGGCCGCGCCCACCGGTGACCCCGGGCTGCCGCGCCGGCTCGCCGAGCAGAGCACCGGCGACGCGGCGTTCGCGCGGCTGGAGGAGCTGCAGCGGATCGCGGACGCGAACGCCGGCAACCGCGCGGCCGGGTCGCCGGGCTACGACGCGAGCGTCGAGTACGTCGCGGGTGAGCTGCGCCGGGCGGGCTTCCGGGTGGAGACGCCGAGCTTCCCGTTCGACACCTTCGCCGTGGACGGCGAGACCCTCACCGTGGGTGGGGCGCCCGGTCCGGCGGTCACCGCGCTGACCTATTCACCGGCGACCCCGCCCGGCGGCGTCACCGCGCCGCTCGTGGTGGCCCCGGACGCGCCGGCCGACCCGACGCCGGGCTGCGAGGCGACCGACTACGCGAACCTGCCCGCCCGTGGCGCGGTGGTGCTCGTGCGCCGCGGCTCGTGCACGTTCACGCAGAAGCAGCAGGTCGCGGCGGACGTCGGGGCGGCGGCCGTGCTCGTCGGCAACAACGCACCGGGCCCCCTCGGCGGCACGCTCGGCTCCGTCGCCGAGGGCCGCCTGCCCACCGGCGGGCTCCTGCAGGCCGACTTCGACGGGCTCGTCGCCCGCGGCGGCACCCCGATCGGCCTCACCCTGGCCACGCGCACGGCGACGGTGACCACCCGCAACGTGATCGCGCAGACCACCACCGGGCGTCCCGACGAGGTGGTCATGAGCGGCGCCCACCTCGACTCCGTCCCGCAGGGACCGGGGATCAACGACAACGGCTCCGGGTCGGCCGCCCAGCTCGAGCTGGCGATGCGGATGGGCGGTGCCCCGCCGGTGACCAACGCCGTGCGCTTCGCGTGGTGGGGCGCCGAGGAGAACGGGCTGCTCGGGTCGACGGCCTACGTGCAGGGGCTGACGCCCGAGGCGCGCCGCGACATCGCGGTGCTGCTCAACTCGGACATGCTCGCCTCGCCGAACCCCGCCTACCTGATCTACGACGGCGACGACTCCGACCGCGTGGGCGCACCGCCCGGCCCGACCGGGTCCGACGGCATCGAACGGACCCTCGCCGCGGCGCTCACCGCCACCGGTGTGCAGCCGCGCGGCACCGACTTCGACGGCCGCTCGGACTACGGGCCCTTCGTGGAGGCGGGCATCCCGTCGGGCGGGCTGTTCACGGGGGCCGAGGAGGTCAAGACCCCGGAGGACGCCGCGCTGTGGGGCGGCCAGGCCGGTGTCCCGTTCGACCGGTGCTACCACCAGGCCTGCGACACCGTCGCCAACGTCGACCGCGTCGCCCTCGACCGGATGCTCGACGCGCTCGCGGTCTCGCTGGGCACCTACGCGATCGACCTCGGCGGGCCGAACGGCGTCCCGTCGCGGGAGCAGCGGCAGACACGCTGACGACACGCTAAGGTTGCGCATCCCGCAACCCGCGGTGGCCCCGCTCTCGCGCCGCACCCCGCCGCCCGGTCGCTACCGTCCGGTCGGAGAGGATGGCGGTCGATGGCACGCACCGACGGCGACGGCGACGGCAAGGAGCCCGCGCTCGTCCGTTCGGTCGATCGCGCGGTCACCGTGCTCGAGGTCGTGGCGGCCCGTGGCGAGATCGGCATCACCGAGCTGGCCGAGGAGCTCGGGGTGCACAAGTCCACGGCCTCGCGGCTCGTGGCCGCCCTGGCGCGTCGCGGGCTGCTCGAGCAGAAGGGCGACCGGGGCCGGATCGCCCTGGGCTTCGGCGTCGTCCGCCTCGCGGCGGCGGCCACCGGCAGCATGGACCTCGCCCGTCTCGGCCAGCCGACCTGCCAGCAGCTCGCCGAGGTGGTGGGGGAGACCGTCAACCTCGCGGTGCACGACGGCGAGGCCGCCATCAACGTCGCCCAGGAGTTCGGGACGTCGTCGGTGACCACCCGCAACTGGGTCGGGCGACGCACGCCGCTGCACGCGACCTCGGCGGGCAAGGTCCTGCTCGCGTACATGAGCGACGCCGACCGCCGTGCGTTCCTGCGCCGGCGCCTCCCCCGCTACACCGAGTCGACGATCACCGAGGCGGCCGCGCTGCGCGCCGAGCTCACCCGGGTGGTCGACGAGGGGAACGCGCGGTCCTTCGAGGAGCTCGAGGTGGGCCTGCACGCCGTGGCCGTGCCCGTGTGGGGTGCGGGCGACGTCGTCGTCGCCGCACTGAGCGCCGCCGGCCCGGCCTACCGCCTGCCGCGCCGTCGTGCCCGCGCGATCGTCCCGGACCTCCGGGCGGCGGCCGAGGAGCTCTCGACCCGGCTCGGCTGGGTCGGCACCTCGTCCTGACGTGACCCGGCGTCCGGGGACGGACGCCTGCGACGTGAAGTCCCTGTGTGGTCTCGGAGGGATCGAGACCGCACCATGGGCGGATGACGACCACGTCGCCCCGCGGGGGGATCGCGGCCCTGTTCCGTCGCAAGCCCGTCGAGGAGATCGAGACGGGTCCCGACGCGGGCGGGACGGGCCTGAGCAGGACGCTCACCCTGCGCCAGCTCACGGCGATCGGCGTCGGCGGGATCATCGGCGCCGGCATCTTCTCGCTGGCCGGGCAGGTGGCCAACGAGACGGCCGGGCCCGCGGTGCTCCTGTCGTTCCTGGTCGCCGGCGTGGCGAGTGCGGCCGCGGCGTTCTCGTACGCCGAGTTCGCCGGGCTCATCCCGCGGGCGGGGTCGGCGTACACCTACGGCTACGTGGTGCTCGGCGAGCTCGTCGGCTGGCTGATCGGCTGGGATCTCCTGCTCGAGTACACCGCGATCGTCGCCGTGGTCGCCATCGGGATCTCCGGCTACTTCAACGACCTGCTCGGCTTCCTGGGCCTCTCGCTACCCGAGTGGATGCTCGGGGCGCCGGGCACCGAGTCCGACGGCCTGGCGCCGGGGACGCACAAGGTCGACCTGTTCGCGATGCTGCTCTGCCTGCTCATCGCGTTCGTGCTCAACCGCGGGATGCGCAACGCCGCCCGCGCCGAGACCGCGCTGGTCTACCTCAAGGTCGGCGTCGTGCTGCTCGTCGTGGTCGTCGGCGCCTTCCACATCGACGCCGGCAACTACAGCCCGTTCGCGCCGTTCGGGCTGGCGGGCATCTTCACCGGGGCCGCGACGGTGTTCTTCGCGGTCTTCGGCTACGACGCGATGAGCACCGCCGCGGAGGAGTCGCAGGACTCCCAGAAGCACATGCCGAAGGCGATCCTCTACTCGCTGGCGATCTCGATGGTGCTCTACGTGCTCGCCTGCCTCGTGCTCACCGGCATGGTCGACTACACCCGCATCGACGGCGAGGCGGCGTTCTCGCAGGCGTTCGCCGACGTCGGGCTCCCCTTGGTGGGGCTCATCGTCGCCGTCGGCGCGATCCTCGGCATCCTCACCGTGCTGTTCACGTTCCTCATGGGCGCGACGCGCGTGGGCTACGCGATGAGCCGCGACGGGCTCTTGCCGCCGTGGTTCTCCAAGACCAGCGAGAAGCACCGCGTGCCGAACCGCATCACCTGGGTGCTCGGTGTCGCGTCCGCCGTCATCGCCGGGTTCCTGCCCATCGGCGAGGCCGCCGAGCTGACCAACATCGGCATCCTGCTGGCCTTCGTCGTCGTCTGCATCGCCGTGGTCGTGCTGCGCTACCGGCGCCCCGACCTGCCGCGCTCGTTCCGCTGCCCCGGGATGCCGGTGGTGCCGATCATCGGCGTGATCTTCTCGCTCTGGCTGATCACGTTCCTCGACCCGCAGACGTGGCTGCGCTTCGCGGTCTGGTTCGTGGTCGGGCTCGTGATCTACCTCGTCTACGGCCGCCGTCGCTCGAAGCTGGCCCCGGGGAACGAGGTCAGCCCAGGTCCGGGTGGTCCTTGACCCACCAGAGGAACTGGCGGGCGTGGTCGAGGTCGACGAAGCGGTGGCCGACGAGCTCGACGAGCAGGTCGTTGCTCCAGTGCACGAGCCGCCCGATCGTCTGCCCCGTCGTCGCGGGGGCCGGGAGCTCGATGCCGAACACCCTGCGGGCGATCTCGCGCTTGCCCCCGGCCGGGCTCGAGTAGACGAGGATCGGCAGGAACCGCTCGGGCTCGGCGATGCAGAGCACCCGGGTCAGCATCGACTCGCGGAAGCCGGGCATGGCCGGCGGCTCGTCCGAGGTGATCAGCGTCGTCAGCCGGTCCTCCCGGGCCGCCGGCTCCTCGCCGCGGAGCAGGTACTCGATCACCCCGCGGAACGCCTCGGCCGCCTGCTGGTTTCCGAGGGACTTCCACTCGTCGTTGAAGCGGCTCATGTTCCCGGGCTTCGCCACGACCTTGCTGTTGGCGAAGTCCTTGAGCGCGACCGGCGTGGTGTACGGCAGGGCGTCGGCCTCGAACGCCTGCCTGTAGACGTCGCGGTAGAGCCCTGCCTCGGGGTCGGGACGCGGGAAGTCGGCCAGGAACTCCTTGCGCAGGCTCTCCAGGCGCACCAGGGCGCCGGGCGCCACGTCGTCGACGGTCGGGAAGCGGCGACGGGCCATGTCGGCACCCTCGACCGGGCGGGCGCCGCGGGACGGCCGCGAGCTGCCCGGGACCGACGTCCGGGCCCGGGGCGTGCTCGCGCCGGGGGTGGTCGAGCGGGGGGTGGTGCGGGTCGTGGTGCTGCGCGACCGCGTCGTCTGGCTGATCGCCCGCGGGGAGACCGGCTTGGCGCCGAGCACCCACTCGTGCCCGCAGCTGGTGCACCGCATCATGTTGCGCCCGTCGTCGGCCATCCCGAGGTACTCGGCCGCGGACTGTTCGCACGTGGGGCACGCCAGCGCCATACCGCTCCCTGCTGTTCGCCTGCTCGGTGTCGGCGCCCACCCTAGGCCCGCAGGCGCAGGCCCTTCGGGCTGTGCCGGAAGCCGGCGTCGGTGAGCACCTCGGCCAGAACCCCGTCGAGGGCCCCCGAGCCGTCGGCCTTCTCGACGGCGATGCCGCCGAGCCAGCCCTCGTGCACGGCCGTGGCCAGCGCGGACGCGGCGGCGGCGAGGGCGTCGCGCTCGCCGGTGAAGCTCAGCAGCGACTTGCCGCCCCGCTCGACGTAGATCGCCGGCTCCCCGTTCGCGAGCACGACGAGGGCGCCCGCCTTGCGCCCCGGACGGTGGGAGTTGTCCCCGGTCGTCGGCGGCCACTCCAGCGCCGCGCCCCACGGCTGGGCGGGGTCGGTGGCGGCGAGGACGAGGGCGGTCGGCGCGCTGCCGTCGTCCTCGAGGCGCGACTCGGCCCGCAGCCGGTCGATCGCGCCGGGTACCGCGAACTGCGCCGCGCCGAGGCCCTCGATGACGTAGCCGCGCCGCGCCCGGCCCGACTCCTCCATCGCCCGCAGCACCGGGTAGATGCCGGCGAACCCGCCGGTGACGCGCTCGGTGTCGAGCGCGCCGCGGGTGAGCACGCCGTGGCGCTCGAGGAACGCCTCGGTGCGTGCCTGGGCCCGCCGGGTCGGCTCCGCCTCGCGGACGGGCACGCCCGACCAGCGGCCCTGGGCCGTCGGCGGGCCGGTGCGCGAGGGCATGGGCGCGCGCCCGAGCCGGGCGTAGCGGCCCCGCGACGGCGAGCGGCGCTGCTTGTGCGCCCCGCCCCGCGAGCCCCCGCTGCCGCGCGACCCGCCGCCGGACACCAGCGCCCGGACCGGCGCGAGCGTGTCGTTGGTGGCGAGACCGGCCCACACGAGGTCCCACAGCGCGGCGACGAGCGTCGCGTCGTCGGGCAGGGCCGTCTCGGCCTCGCCGCCCTCGCGCAGCAGCGCCTGCGTGCGCTCGGTGAGCTGGCGGAAGAACAGCGCCCCGCCCGCGTCGAGCGTCTCGTGCAGCGCGCGGTGCAGGGGGGTGTCGACGTGCTCGTCCTCGGGGTCGGGCAGCAGCAGGTCCGCGAGGTCGGTGGGTGCCACCGCCAGCCACCCGTCGCCGCCGGCCAGCGAGCCGCACCCGGTCCACGTGACCTCCCCGGCGCTGGTGAGCTCGTCGAGCAGCGCGGGGGAGTAGCCGGGCAGCCGGGCCGGGAGCACGAGGCTCTCGAGCGCGCTGGCCGGGATCGGCGCGCCGGCGAGCTGCTCGACGACGCCCAGGACGTCGTCGGGACCGGGGGAGCGGCGCATCCGCTTGGGCCCGATGCCGTGCCACGACGGCAGGAAGCGACCCAGCGCCGCGGGCTCGACGGGCTCGACCTCGGCGCGCAGCCGGGCCAGCGAGCCGCGCCGCAGCCGGCGCAGCACCTCGGCGTCGCACACGTCCGGCCCCGTGGCGGGCAGGTCGGCCGGCACGCCGGGCAGCGGCGGCGCGCCCTCGGGACGCAGCTCGCCGCGCATGAGCCGGCCGGACGAGACCAGGCGGTCGACCACCCCGCCGACGACGGCGGTGCCGAGCGCGAAGCGGTGGGCCGCGGCGGCCACCGGGAACGGCCCGCGGGTGCGGGCGAAGCGGGCGATGAGGTCGCCCAGCGGATCGGCCACCGGCTCGGTGAACGCCTCGGGCACGCCGACCGGCAGGCCGGCGCCGAGGGCGTCGCGGAACCGGCCCGCGTCCTCGATCGCGATCCAGCGCTCCTCGCCGGCGACCCGCACCCGGATCACCCGGCGCGCGGACTCCAGCTCGGTGAGCCACTGCTCCTGCACACCGCGGGCCGCCGCCTCGGCGGTGGTGAGGTCGCCGACGAAGCGCAGCAGGTCGGCGGTGCCCTCGGCGTCGCGGACGTGGCGTTCCGGGTCGGTGCGCTGCAGCTGCCCCTCGATCTCGGCGAGGACGTCGCCGTCGAGCAGCTCGCGGATGGCCTCCGAGCCCAGGAGCTCGGCGAGCAGCGTGGAGTCGAGCGAGAGGGCGGCCGCGCGGCGCTCGGCCAGCGGGGCGTCCAGCTCGTAGAGGAACATCCCGACGTAGCCGAACATCAGCGTGCGCGCGAAGGGCGACGCGCTGGTGGTGGCCACGTCGACCACCTGCACCGCGCGCGAGCGCACGTCGCGCATGAGCTCGGCGAGCCCCGGGACGTCGTAGACGTCCTGCAGGACCTCGCGCATCGTCTCGAGCACCACCGGGAACTGCTCGAACCGGCTCGCGACGCTCAGCAGCTGGGCGGCCTTCTGGCGCTGCTGCCACAGCGGGGTGCGGCGGGTCGGGTCGCGCCGGGGCAGCAGCAGCGAGCGGGCCGCGCACTCACGGAAGCGCGCGGCGAACAGCGCGGAGTTGCTGACCTCGGCCGTGACCACCTGCTCGACCTCGTCCGGGTCGAGCAGCACGTCCTCGGCGGTGGGCATGATCTCCTCGCCGGCGTCGTCGAGGGCCTCGGGCAGCCGCAGGACGATGCCGTCGTCCGCGCTCGCCGCGGACACCTCCAGGCCCCGCGTCTCGCGGAACCGCGCCGCGATCGCCAGCGCCCACGGCGCGTTGACCTGCGCGCCGAAGGGGGAGTGCACCACGAGTCGCCAGTCGCCCAGCTCGTCGCGGAAGCGCTCCACGACGATGGTGCGGTCGCTGGGGACGTGGCGCGTGGACTCCTTCTGCTCGCGCAGGTAGGTCAGGAGGTTGGTCGAGGCGTTGGCGTCCAGCCCGGCGGCCCCGGTGCGGGCGTGGGCGGCCTCGTCGTCGGCCGCGGCGACCTCGCGCACGAACGCCCCGAGCGCGCGGCCCAGCTCGAGCGGGCGACCGGGGGCGTCGCCCTTCCAGAACGGCATCCGCGCCGGCACCCCGGGCGCGGGCTCGGCGACGACGCGGTCGCGCGTGATGTCGAGGACGCGCCAGCTGGTGGACCCGAGCAGGAAGGTGTCGCCCACCCGGGACTCGTAGACCATCTCCTCGTCCAGCTCGCCCACCCGGGACCCGCCGGTGCCGCCCTCGCCCGAGCCGGGCGTGACCACCGTGTACAGCCCGCGGTCGGGGATCGTGCCGCCACTGGTGACCGCGAGGCGCTGCGCGCCGGGGCGCCCGGCCAGCTGGTCGGTGACGCGGTCCCAGGTGATGCGCGGGCGCAGCTCGCCGAAGTCGTCGCTGGGGTAGCGCCCGGCCAGCATGTCGAGCACGGCCTGCAGCGCGGAGTCGGGCAGCCCGGCGAAGGGCGCGGCCCGCCGGACCAGCGACGTGAGGTCGTCGACCGACCACGGCTCCATCGCCGTCATCGCCACGACGTGCTGGGCGAGGACGTCGAGCGGGTTGCGCGGGTAGCGCATCGCCTCGATCTGGCCGCCGGCCATGCGCTCGGCCACCACGGCGCACGAGACGAGGTCGCCCCGGTACTTCGGGAACACCACGCCCTCGCTCACGGCGCCGACCTGGTGGCCCGCGCGGCCGACCCGCTGCAGCCCGCTGGCCACCGACGGCGGCGCCTCGACCTGGATCACGAGATCCACCGCGCCCATGTCGATGCCCAGCTCGAGGCTCGACGTGGCCACGACGCAGGGGAGGTGGCCGGACTTCAGCGCCTCCTCGACCAGGGTGCGCTGGGTGCGGCTCATCGAGCCGTGGTGGGCGCGGGCGACGATCACCTCGGCGGGCTCGGCCGTCCCCGACTGCCCGACCGCCTCGGCGGGGAACGCGGTGCCGACGACCGGCGCGACCTCGTCCGCCTCGTCATCGGTGTCGAGCTCCACGGGCGGCCGCTCGTCCTCCGCGGCGTGCGCCCGCTCGGTGGCGAGCTCGTTGATCCGCGCGGTGAGCCGCTCGGCGAGCCGGCGGGAGTTGGCGAACACGATGGTCGAGCGGTGCTCGCCGACGAGGTCGAGCACGCGCTCCTGCACCGCGGGCCAGATCGACGCCTTCTGCGCCGCGCCGGCGGCCGAGCCCTCGACCTCCTCCTCGACGCCGGGGCCCGAGGCGTTGTCTCCCCCGTCGAGGGCCGCCATGTCCTCGACCGGCACCTCGACGCGGACCTGCACGGTCTTGGCCGTCTCGGGGTTGACGATCCGCACCGGGCGCCCGCCGCCGAGGAAGGACGCGACCTCGTCGACCGGGCGGACGGTGGCCGAGAGCCCGATGCGCTGGGCCGGGGCGTCGAGCAGGGCGTCGAGGCGCTCGAGGCTGAGCGCGAGGTGCGCCCCGCGCTTGGAGGCGAGCACGGCGTGCACCTCGTCGACGATCACCGTGTCGACCCCGCGCAGCGACTCGCGCGCCGCCGACGTGAGCAGCAGGAACAGCGACTCGGGCGTGGTGACGAGGATGTCCGGCGGCGTGCGGTTGAAGCTGCGCCGCTCGTCGGCGGGGGTGTCGCCGGTGCGCGAACCGACCGTGACGTCGGGCTCGGTCATCCCGAGGCGGTGCGCGGCCTGGCGCAGCCCGGCCAGCGGCGAGCGCAGGTTGCGCTGGACGTCGACGGTGAGCGCCTTCATCGGCGAGACGTAGAGGACCCGGCAGCGGCGCGTGGCCTCCTCGGGCGGCGGCGTGGTGGCCAGGCGGTCGAGCGCCCAGAGGAACGCCGCGAGCGTCTTGCCCGAGCCGGTGGGCGCCACGACCAGCGCGTGCTGCCCGTCGGCGACCGCGTCCCAGGCGCCCTCCTGCGCGGCGGTGGCTCCCTCGAACGCGCCGGTGAACCAGTCGCGGGTGGCGGGGGAGAAGCGATCGAGGACGGTCACGGCTCCATGGTGCCCCGCACCCCCGACAACGACCCGCCGAGCACTAGCGTGGCCGGGTGACCGTCCAGGTCCCGACGGGGCCCGCGCTGCCGAGGCTGTTCGTGGTGCTCGTCGGCGGCGCCGCGGCCGTCATCCTCGTCGTCGGCCTCCGCTCGCTGGCCTGGCTCATCGGCCCGTCGTCGACGTCGACCCGCGTGCCGCGTGGCTCGGGGACCTCTTGTCGGCACGTCCCGCCGAGACAGCGAAAGCAGAGGACCCATGAGGATCGCGCTGGCCTTCCAGGGCGGCGGCAGCCACACCGCCTTCACCGCCGGGGTGGTGTCCCGGCTCGTCGAGCGCGGGGTGTTCGACGGCCACGAGGTCGTCGCGGTCAGCGGCACCTCGGGCGGGGCGATCAACGCGCTGCTGACGTTCGCGGCGCTGCGCGACGGTCGGCGCGACCGGATCCCCGCCGACCTCGAGGGCTTCTGGGAGGACAACGCCGCGAGCAACCCGCTCGAACGCTTCGGCAACGCCGTCACGGTCGGCGCGGGCGTCGCCCAGAGCCTCGGCCTCGCGCCGCCGCTGAACCCCTACCTCGTGCCGCCGGCGTTCGACGGCCGCGAGGAGTTCCGTCGGCTGCTGCGCCGCCACGTCGACTTCGACGCGCTGGACGTCCCGGACACCGACGCCCGCCACCCGCGCCTCGTCCTCGGCGCCGTCGACGTCCGCAGCGGCGCGTTCCGTGCGTTCGACAGCCGCCGCGACCGCATCACCCCGGACACCGTGCTCGCCTCCGCGGCGATCCCGACCCTGTTCCGCGCGATCCACGTCGAGGGCGGCCTCTACTGGGACGGGCTGTTCTCGCAGAACCCGCCCGTGGCCCCGCTGCTCGACGACGACCCCGACGAGCTGTGGGTCGTCCAGATCAACCCGACGCGGCGCGACGACGAGCCCCGCACGACCCTCGACATCGCCGACCGCCGCAACGAGCTCGCCGGCAACCTCTCGCTCTACCAGGAGCTCGCGTCGATCGAGAAGATCGACCAGCTCCTCGCCGCCGGCACGCTCACCGCGGCCAGCGGGTACCGGCAGGTCGCCGTGCGCGTGCTCGAGCTCGACCGCTCGATCGTCAGCGGGCTGCTCGGCGCCGCGTCGAAGGTCAACCGCGACGTGGTGTTCCTGCGCGACCTGCGCCGGCGGGGCGCCGAGCAGGCCGACGTCTTCCTGACCTCGCTGCGGTTCGAGGAGGCCTGGACGGGGGGCGACGTCGCGCGCCTCCGGACGCTCCTGGCCGGCGCCCGCCTCGAGATCGAGGCCCCGTTCGGGCGCGCCACCGACGACGCCGCGGTCCTGCTCGCCACCGCCGTCACCCGCGACGTCACACGCAAGGAGCTCGTCGGCGAGGAGGTCGTCTGGCGGGTGGCGGCCTCCGGGACGCCCGGCGTGCTCACCGTGTCCTTCGCCGGCGAGCGGCTCGTCTCCCTGCACCTCGGCCCGGTGCCGGAGGACGAGCGGTGAGTGCCCCGTGAGCCCCGAGGCGCTGGTCCTCGGTCTCGTCAGCGCCGTGCGTGCCGTGCCGCTGGCGATCGTCTACGCGGTGCTGCTCACCGAGAGCCCGCGGCGCCTGCTGACCGCGTACCTGCTGGCCGGCGCGACGATCAGCGTCGTGGTCGGCGTCCTCGTCGTCACCGCGTTCGGTGCGAGCACCCGGAGCTCGGAGCACACCGCCGGGCGCCTGGTCGTCGACGTCGTCCTCGGCGTCCTGGCCATCGTCTGGGCCGCCGCCCGCGGGACGGGACGTCTCCCGCGCCCGCGTCGACGGCCCGACCGCGAGCGCTCGTCGGTGCTCCCCGACGCGCTCGCGGCGCGCCTGAAGTCCCCGACGCCGACCGCCATGGCCGGAGCGGGCCTCGTGACCAACCTCCCGGGCCTCTACTACATCGCGGCGCTGGTGGCGGTGCTCCAGACCCACCCGAGCGCCGTGGGCGGGATCGCGCAGGTGCTCGTCTACAACCTCCTGCGCTTCGCGGTGCCGGCCGCGGTGCTCGTGCTGGTGATCTCGCGCCCGGACCGGACCCTCGAGCTCGTGCGCGCGGTGCACGCGTGGGGACGCCGGCACGCCACGGTCCTGCTGGTGCTCGCCGTCGGCGGGGTCGGGATCTACCTCACCGGCAAGGGCGTCCTGGGGCTGCTCGGTTAGTCCTCCGACGACAGCCCGGCGTCGTGGGCCAGCAGCGCCAGCTGAGTGCGGTTGTCCAGGTCGAGCTTGGACAGCGCGCTCGACAGGTAGGTCTTGACCGTCGAGAGCGAGAGCAGCAGCTCGCGGCTGATGCGCGCGTTGCTCCAGCCCCGCCCGACGGCCGCCGCGACGGAACGCTCCTGGTCGGAGAGGGCGGCCAGCCGGGCCCGGGCGTCCGGGCGTCCCGAGGCCCGCCCGGTCGCCGCCGCGATCAGGCGGCGGGTCACCGACGGCGACAGCGACGTGCCGCCGGCCGCGACCCGGCGGATGGCGTCCTCGATGTCGGCCGGCGGGGTGTCCTTGACCAGGTAGCCCGTGGCGCCCGCGCGCAGGGCGGCGAGGACGTCCTGGTCGGAGTCGAAGGTGGTGAGGACGAGGACGGCGGGCGCCTCGGGCCGTGCGAGGAGCTCGGTGGTCGCCCGGACGCCGTCGACCCGGGGCATGCGGAGGTCCATCAGCACGACGTCGGGACGGTGCTCGGCGACCGCCGCGGGCACCTCGTCGCCGTCGGTGGCCTCGCCGACGATCGCGATGTCGTCGGCCTCGCCGAGCATCAGCCGCAGTCCGGATCGCACGAGCGCGTCGTCGTCGACGAGGAGCACGCGGACCGGGGTCGGGTCGGTCATCGCGGCTCCATGACCGGCCAGGGCACCCGCACCGCGACGCGGAAGCGGTCCTCATCGGGGCCGCGGGAGAGCACGTGACCGCCCGCGAGGTCGACGCGCTCGGTGATCCCGAGCAGCCCGTTGCCGGGCGGCCGGACGGTGCCGCGGGCGGGCAGCGGGTTGGAGACCTCGAGCTCGGCCTCGCCGCCCGGCGCGCCGCGCAGCACGATCTCGACGGGCCGGCCCGGGGCGTGGCGGGCGGCGTTGGTGAGCGCCTCCTGGGTGATCCGGTAGAGCGTGCGCCCGCACTCGTCGGGCAGCGCACCCTCGGCCAGCTCGTCGCGCAGGGTCACCGGGGTGCCCGCGGCGCGCACGCCGTCGAGGAGGCGCCCCAGGTCGGCCAGGGTCGGCTGCGGCGGCCGCTGGGCGGGATCGACGCCGGCGCCGGCCTCGTCGTCGGTGTCGGGGTCGCGCAGGACGCCGAGGATCGCCCGCAGGTCGACCAGCGCGTCGCGCGCTCCCGCCCGGATGACCTCGAGCGCGTCGCGGATCTCCTCGGGCGAGGCGGACCGGCGGTGCGCCAGCGCCCCGGCGTGCAGGGACACCATCGACAGGCGGTGGGCGAGGACGTCGTGCATCTCGCGGGCGATGCGGGTGCGCTCGGCCGTCCGGGCCGCCTCGGCCCGCAGCGCCGCCTCGGTCTCGGCCCGTTCGGCCCGCTCGACCAGCGAGTCGAGCAGCTCGTGGCGGGCGCGGATCGCCGCCCCCGTCGCCACCAGCGCCGCGGTGATGACCACCGCCCACCCGACGTTGGCCCACGAGGTGCTCTCCTCGGTCGGGAGACGGAAGAGGCCCTGGACGGGCGCGATCGCGAGGGAGAGCACGGCGAGACCCACCGCCGTGGGCCAGGGCCGGCGGACCGCCAGGGAGAAGGTCGCCACGGCACCGGCGAGCCAGGCGCCCGTGCACGGGATCGTCAGCGCGAAGACGACGAGCGCCGAGCCGATGGGGGCGCGGCGGCGGGCGAGCAGCACGAGGGCGGCGAGAACCCCGCCGACCAGGTCGATCCACCACCACGCCGGCGCCTCGGTGGGCAGGACCGGGCGCTCCGGCCACAGCACGAGGTAGAGCCCGAGCAGGGCGACCGCCAGCGCGCCGGCGTCGTACAGACGCGGGGTCAGCCCGGTGGACGGCACGGTGGTCACGCTAGCGCCGCCGTCCGACACGCCGCCCCGGCCGAAGGTCGACCGGGAGCGGTCCCTTCGACGGTGATCTCCGGCCGGTGCGCCGTGGTCGCCGGCCCCGCCGTGCCGCGACGCTCGTCGGCATGACGCTCACGGCTCCGCCCACGACCGCTGGCCCGTCCGTGCCCGCCACGGTGCCGCGTCTCGCGCGGTGGCCCGTCGGCATCGTCGCCGCCGCCGTCGCCGCCGCGCACCTGGCTGTCGCGTGGCTCCCCGGTTGGTGGTTCGACGAGGCCCTCATGCTGGCGATCGGGCGCCACCACCTCGACTGGGGCTCGGTCGACCAGCCGCCGGTGGCCCCGCTGCTCGCGGCGCTGGCGGACCTGATCGCGCCCGGGAACGTGCTGGTGCTGCGCCTGCCGGCGATCGCCGCGACGGCTGCGGCCGTGGTGCTCGCGGCGCTGATCGCCCGGGAGCTCGGAGGCGATGCGCGGGCGCAGACCCTCACCGCGATCGCCCAGGCCACGGGCATCTGGACGGCGTTCACCGGGCACTGGCTGACCCCGTACACGCTCGAGCCCGTCACCTGGCTGCTGATCGGCTGGCTGCTCGTGCGGTGGTGGCGGGTCCGTGACGACCGGCTGCTGCTCGCGCTCGGCGTCGCCGTGGGGGTCGCGGCGCAGACGAAGTTCCAGGTGATCCTGCTGGGCGCGGTCCTGCTCCTGTCGGTGGCCGTGCTCGGTCCGCGTGCCCTCCTGCGTCGGCCGCACCTCTGGATGGGCGTCGGCCTCGCCGCGGTGATCGCCGCCCCGACCCTGGTCTGGCAGGCCCTCAACGGGTGGCCGCAGCTGCGGATGGCGCCGATCGTCGCCGCCGAGGCGGCCGACCTCTACCAGGGTCGCACCGGGGTCATGATCGGGCTGATCGCCTCGGCCGGGGTCGTGGGCGTCCCGCTGGTGCTCCTCGGGCTGTGGCGTCTCGCCCGCGACCCGGCGTTGCGGGAGCTGCGCCACCTCGCGCTCACCGCGGTGGTGCTCTACGCCGCGTTCTCGATCACCATCGGACGGCCGTACTACCTCGTCGGCCTGTACGGGCTCCTCGCGGCGGTCGGTGCCGTGGGCCTGCAGCGCCGGCGGGAGGCCGGACACCGCCGGGGACGGTGGGTCGCGTGGCCGGCGGCCGCGCTCGGCGCCGCGGCCGCGGGCGCGATGCTGGCGGTGTCGGTACCGGCGGCCGCGCCCGCGGTCGGCGAGCAGGTCACGCAGGCGACGACGCGGGCGTACGACGCGCTCCCGCCCGAACGGCGCGTGCACACCGGGGTGATGGCCGAGTCCTACATCTACGCCGCCATCCTCGACGTCCAGGCCCCGGAGGGGACGCTCCCGCCCGTGCTGAGCAGCAACCGCAGCTACGGGTGGTTCCCGCCGCCGGGCGACGACGTGGACTCGGTCCTCTACGTCGGGTCGACAGCCGACGAGCTGCGGCCGTGGTTCGCCGAGGTCCGGCCCGTCGCGGAGGTCGGGAGCCCCACCGGCCCGGGGGCGCAGGTGTGGCTGGCCACCGGCCGGCTGGCCCCGTGGGACGCCGTCTGGCCGAGCCTGCGCCACCTCGACGTGCAGTGAGGAGGCCCTGGTCACCGCCCGCGGTTCTGGAACCACCAGCGCAGCAGGACGACCAGCGCCGCGAGCATCCCGAGCAGCGCCACGACCGCGCCGACGGTGCCCCCGAGGGAGTCGAAGGCCGTGGTGGTGAGCAGGAGGTCCACGCCCCCGAGGTTATCGTGGGGCCCGTGCGGCTGACCCATTTCCGCCGGCTCATGGACGACGAGTTCGGGGCCGTGCGTGCCGGCTCCATCGCCCGCGACCACGTCTTCGGCGCGCTCCGCGGGCGCACCGTCGAGCAGGCCCTCGAGGACGGCGACGAGCCCCGCGACGTGTGGCGGGCGGTGTGCGCCGAGTTCGAGGTGCCGGCCGAGAGGCGCTGAGCAGACCCGACACGCCGGTCGGCGACCGGGGCTCGGTATCGAACAGGTGTTCGTCTACCCTCCTCCGTACGGCCGTCGTGCGGCGTCAGCGTCGCCGTCGTCCGTCCACAACCGTTCCGTTCCTCCACAGGGCGGTCGGTCCGGCTCCACCGTTGTCGGACCCCCCGCCTAGCGTCGGCGCCAGAGAGTCGACCCCTGACCCCTGACACCCCGACCTTCGACGCAAGGTGGCACTCCATGGCACAGGCACCGGATCGCGACAAGGCGCTCGAGCTCGCCCTCGCCCAGATCGACAAGCAGTTCGGCAAGGGCTCGATCATGCGGCTCGGCGACGACGGCCGGGCGCCGGTCAACGTCATCCCGACCGGATCGATCGCCCTCGACGTGGCGCTCGGCGTGGGTGGGCTGCCCCGCGGCCGGGTGGTGGAGATCTACGGCCCGGAGTCCTCGGGCAAGACGACGGTCACGCTGCACGCGGTGGCCAACGCGCAGGCCCAGGGCGGCATCGCGGCGTTCATCGACGCCGAGCACGCGCTCGACCCGGAGTACGCCAAGGCCCTCGGGGTCGACACCGACGCGCTGCTGGTCTCGCAGCCCGACACCGGTGAGCAGGCGCTCGAGATCATGGACATGCTGATCCGGTCGAACGCGCTGGACGTGATCGTCGTCGACTCGGTGGCCGCGCTCGTGCCGCGCGCCGAGATCGAGGGCGACATGGGCGACAGCCACGTCGGTCTCCAGGCCCGCCTCATGAGCCAGGCGCTGCGCAAGATCACCGGTGCGCTGCACGCCTCGGGCACCACGGCGATCTTCATCAACCAGCTCCGCGAGAAGGTCGGCGTCATGTTCGGCTCGCCGGAGACCACCACGGGTGGCAAGGCGCTGAAGTTCTACGCCTCCGTGCGGCTCGACATCCGCCGCATCGAGACGCTCAAGGACGGAGCCGACGCGGTCGGCAACCGCACGCGGGTCAAGGTCGTGAAGAACAAGGTGGCCCCGCCGTTCAAGCAGGCCGAGTTCGACATGATCTACGGCAGCGGCATCTCCAAGGAGGGCTCGCTGATCGACATGGGTGTCGAGCAGGCGATCGTCCGCAAGTCGGGCGCCTGGTACACCTACGAGGGCGATCAGCTGGGGCAGGGCAAGGAGAACGCCCGCAAGTTCCTGCGCGAGAACCCCGACGTCGCCGACGAGATCGAGAAGCGCATCAAGGAGAAGCTCGGCATCGGGGCGAAGCTCGACGCCGAGGCGCCCGCCGCGGCGCCCGTCGACTTCTGAGTCGGATGGGCCTCGGTCAGGGGGTCGGGCGGCGGCGGTCGTCGCGGGGACGCGCGCCGGAACCACCCGACGCCGACCGTCCCGATCACGCGGCCGATCCGCCCGCCGACCCCGAGTCGGTGGCGCGCACGATCTGCCTGAACCTGCTCACCACCCGGGCCCGCTCACGTGCCGAGCTGGCCGGCGCCCTGGCCCGCAAGGACGTGGACGACGACGTCGCCGGGCGGGTGCTCGACCGCCTGGGCGCCGCCGGCCTGGTCGACGACGCCGCGTTCGCCGAGCAGTGGGTGTCCTCGCGGCACCGGCACCAGGGCCTCGGCAAGCGGGCGCTGGCGGGGGAGCTGCACCGCAAGGGCGTCGATCGCGAGACGGCCACCACGGCGGTCGAGGAGATCGGCCGCGACGACGAGCGCGCCCGCGCCCGGGCGCTGGTCGACCGGCGGCTGCCCTCGCTCGCCCGCTTCGAGCATGCGGTGGCAGCCCGCCGGCTGGTCGGGATGCTCGCGCGCAAGGGCTACGACGCGGGCGTGGCGTACGGGGTCGTCCGCGAGGCGCTCGCGGAGCGGCCGTCCCCGGACGAGACCGGGGATGAGGCGCTCGACGACCTGCTGTCCGATCCGGACGCGGACCACCGCTGACGCTCGCCGACGTCTCGATCACGCGACGTGGCCATCGTCACGCCCCGAGACGGGGGTGACCCGGGCGACACCGGGGTTTGACGCGTCGTAGTGTGCGGCCCACCACAGAGCGTCGCCGCGCCGTGGTTCCCTGCGGCTCTCCGCCCCGTACCGCGGCGGTCCCGGCGACGCGGAACGTCATCGCAGACGAGGACCGGGGTGCCGTGACCACCACACACGACTCCGGGACGTACCGGCCGCCGGCGCCGGGACGACCCGACATCCGACAGCGAACGCTGCGCACCGACCGCTGGTGGCTGCCGCCGCTGGCGAACGCGCTGGGCCTGGCCACGTTCGTCGTCTACGCGACGATCCGGTCGCTGTGGGGCTCCGCGTACTACGTGGAGGAGTACCACTACCTCTCGCCGTTCTACTCGCCGTGCGTGAGCGCCTCGTGCATCCCGGAGGCGAGTCACCTGGGCCAGTGGTTCGGCGAGATGCCCTGGTTCCTGCCCTACGCGCTCGTGTCGCTGCCGTTCCTGCTCGGCTTCCGGCTGACCTGCTACTACTACCGGAAGTCGTACTACCGGGCGTTCTGGTCCTCACCGCCCGCGTGTGCGGTCGCCGAGCCGCACGCCTCGTACTCCGGTGAGACGCGGTTCCCGCTGATCCTGCAGAACGCGCACCGCTACTTCTTCTACGTCGCGTTCGCGATCTCGATCCTCAACACCTACGACATGCTGCTCGCGTTCCAGAGCACCGACCCGGCCACCGGGCAGACGTCGTTCGGGGTGGGGCTGGGGACGCTCATCCTGCTGATCAACGTGATCGGGCTCTGGCTGTACACGCTCTCGTGCCACTCCTGCCGCCACATCACCGGCGGACGGCTCAAGCACTTCTCGAAGCACCCGGTTCGCTACAAGCTCTGGACCGGGCTCTCGAAGATCAACACCCGCCACATGCTGTTCGCCTGGCTGACGATCGGGACGCTGATCCTGGCCGACCTGTACGTGATGCTCGTGGCGAGCGGCACCATCTCCGACCTGCGGATCGTGAACTGATGACCGACCCGGGAACCACCACCGCGTTCGAGGCGGCCGGCGCGCCCACCACCGGCGAGGCCTCCGTCACCCACCACACCTACGACGTCGTCGTCATCGGCGCAGGCGGTGCCGGCCTGCGGGCCGCGATCGAGGCCCGCCTGCGCGGCAAGCGGGTCGCGATCATCTCGAAGTCGCTGTTCGGCAAGGCCCACACGGTCATGGCCGAGGGCGGGATCGCCGCGTCGATGGGCAACGCGAACCCCCGCGACAACTGGGAGGTCCACTTCCGCGACACCATGCGCGGAGGCAAGTTCCTCAACAACTGGCGCATGGCCGAGCTGCACGCCAAGGAGGCGCCGCAGCGGGTGTGGGAGCTCGAGACCTACGGGGCCCTGTTCGACCGCACGCCCGAGGGCAAGATCAGCCAGCGGAACTTCGGCGGGCACCAGTTCCCGCGGCTCGCCCACGTCGGCGACCGCACCGGGCTCGAGCTCATCCGCACCCTGCAGCAGAAGATCGTCTCGCTGCAGCAGGAGGACTTCGCCCGCACCGGCGACTACGAGTCCGACCTCGCGGTCTACCACGAGTACACGGTCACCGAGCTGCTCAAGGACGGCGACCGGATCGCCGGCGCCTTCGGCTACCGGCGCCCCACCGGCGAGCTGGTCTGCTTCCACTCCGCCGCGGTCGTGCTCGCCACCGGCGGCGTCGGCAAGTCGTTCAAGGTCACCAGCAACTCCTGGGAGTACACCGGCGACGGGCACGCGCTCGCCATGCGCGCCGGCGCGAAGCTGCTGAACATGGAGTTCGTCCAGTTCCACCCCACGGGGATGGTCTGGCCGCCCAGCGTCAAGGGCATCCTCGTCACCGAGTCGGTGCGGGGAGACGGCGGCGTCCTCAAGAACTCCGAGGGCGAGCGCTTCATGTTCAACTACATCCCCGAGGTGTTCCGCGAGCAGTACGCCACGAGCGAGGACGAGGGCGACCGTTGGTACACCGACGCGGACAACAACCGTCGCCCGCCGGAGCTGCTCCCGCGTGACGAGGTCGCCCGCGCGATCAACAACGAGGTCAAGGAGGGCCGCGGCTCCCCGGCCGGCGGCGTCTACCTCGACGTCTCCAGCCGCATGCCGGCCGCGGAGATCACCCGGCGCCTGCCGTCGATGTACCACCAGTTCAAGGAGCTGGCGGACGTCGACATCACGGCGGGGCCGATGGAGGTCGGGCCGACCTGCCACTACGTCATGGGTGGCGTCGAGGTCGACCCCGACACGGCCGCGTCGGCGGTGCCGGGACTCTTCGCCGCGGGCGAGGTCGCGGGCGGGATGCACGGCTCGAACCGCCTCGGCGGCAACTCGCTGTCCGACCTGCTCGTGTTCGGCTGCCGCGCCGGTGCCGGTGCCGCGGCCTACCTCGACGGGCTCGGCGAGATGCCGTCGGTCAGCGAACAGTCGATCACCACGGCCCGCGAGGACGTCGAGCGCCCGATCCACAACTCGGGTGGCGAGAACGCCTACACGGTCCACCAGGAACTGCAGCAGACGATGAACGACCTCGTCGGCATCATCCGCAAGGCCGACGAGATGGAGCTGGCGCTCAAGAAGCTCCACGAGCTCCGTGACCGGATCCCGCGCGTCGCGGTCGACGGACGCCGGGCCTACAACCCCGGCTGGCACCTCGCGCTCGACCTGCGCAACATGCTCATGGTCAGCGAGTGCATCGCGATGGCCGCGCTCGAGCGTCAGGAGAGCCGCGGCGGCCACACCCGCGACGACTACCCGACGATGGACGAGAACTGGCGCCAGGAGCTGCTGGTCTGCTCGCTGCGCGACGGCGAGGTGCACCTCGAGCACCAGCCCCAGCCGTCCATGCGCACCGACCTGTTCGACCTCTTCGAGCTCGACGAGCTGAAGAAGTACTACACCGGCGACGAGCTGGGCGGCCACCGTTCGGACGCGCCGCCACGGCAGTCGCGGGGCACCGAGGACGCGGGCGGCGACCCGGGCGGCGAGCTCACCGGAGGGGGAGCGTAGGCATGGGCTACCAGGCACAGTTCAAGGTCTGGCGCGGCGACGCCGAGGGCGGCGACTTCGTCGACTACGCCGTGGACGTCGAGGAGGGCGAGGTCGTCCTCGACATCATGCACCGCATCCAGGCCACCCAGGCCGGTGACATGGCGGTGCGGTGGAACTGCAAGGCCGGCAAGTGCGGGTCGTGCAGCGCCGAGGTCAACGGCCGCCCGCGGCTGATGTGCATGACGCGGATGTCGACGTTCGAGGAGGACGAGGAGATCAGCGTCGCGCCGATCCGGACCTTCCCGGTGATCCGCGACCTCGTCACCGACGTCGACTTCAACTACGTCAAGGCCCGCGAGGTGCCGGCGTTCGCGCCGCCCGAGGGCGTCGCTCCGGGCGAGTACCGGATGTTTCAGGTGGACGTGGAGCGCTCGCAGGAGTTCCGCAAGTGCATCGAGTGCTTCCTGTGCCAGAACGTCTGCCACGTGGTGCGGGATCACGAGGAGAACAAGCAGGAGTTCTCCGGTCCGCGCTACCTCATGCGGATCGCCGAGCTGGACATGCACCCGCTCGACGTGCGCAACCGCAAGGAGGACGCGCAGGAGGAGCACGGCCTCGGGTACTGCAACATCACCAAGTGCTGCACCGAGGTCTGCCCCGAGCACATCAAGATCACTGACAACGCGCTGATCCCCATGAAGGAGCGCGTCGTCGACCGCAAGTACGACCCGCTGGTGTGGCTCGGTAAGAAAATCTTCAAGCGTCAGGAGCTCGAGCAGCGCGGCGCCACCGGCGCCCGTTCGCTGGATGCCCCGGGGCCGGACAACGGCTCCGCGCTCGACGCCGACCACATCGCGCACATCGAGCAGCGCGGGGGCGCGCAGGCCTGACGCCCTCCGGTCGCCCGTCGGCCCGGGTCCGCTGCGGCGGGCCCGGGCCGCGGTGCGTCAGGGCCCCGGCTCCGTCGGGTCCGGCTCCGTCGTCTCTTGCCCCGTCGTCTCCCGGCCCGTCCCTGGTGAACGCCCGAACGCCGCGAGGCCGAGGGCGAACAGGCCGGCGAGCGCCAGCACGGGGACGAGGAGCAGCGGCAACGTCGTGCGCCACGGCCAGCCGTCGTCGACGAGTGCGGCGCGGGCCGGCGCGTCGGGATCCACCACGGTCGCGACGACGTCGCCGGGCTCGAGGTCCTCGCGCGGCGTCGCGACCTCCGTCCGGACGTCGTACGGGGCGGGGAGCGCCACGACGAGGTCGTCCATGCGACCGAGCCGGGAATCGTGGTCGGCGGCCACGACGGTCGCCGGCACGGACTCGCCACGGGCGAGCAGCACGGCGGCGTCCCACGTCGCCGTCCCGGCGTTCACCGCGGCCCACACGGCACCGACGAGGAGCAGGAGCCCCCGACGAGGTCGGTGATCCGGTGGATGCGCGAGCCGCGGGGCGGGGCGGCCGGTTCGGGGTCCACGCTGCCTCCTCGACGGCCGGGGTCACCGAGAGTAAGAACGGAACGGACGGACTTCCACGGTGGACCCTCAGAGCTCGCGGCGCATCGCCGTTCGGGGCCAGCGGTCCAGCCCCTTGGCGATCTCGGAGCCGCGCACGGCCCGCAGGCCCGGGCCGAGCTCGTCGTCGGCGAGCGGCCGGAAACCCAGACGCGCGTAGTAGGGCCCGTTCCAGGGGACGTCGACGAACGTCGTCAACGTGACCGCGTGGTGGCCGTCTGCGCGGGCCCGGGCGAGGAGGTCCTCGACGAGCCGCGCCCCGAGCCCGCGGCGCGCGTGGTCCGGGTGCACCGAGACCTGCTCGAGGTGGGGTTCACCGTCGACGACGTCGTCCATGAGGTAGCCCGCGACGGCGCCGCCGTCCTCGATCACCCACAGCCCGCCGCGGTCGAGCGCTCCGCGCAGCACGACCGTCGAGGGCGGGTCGTCGTCCGCGATCGGGTCCATGCCGAGGTCGCGGAACGGGGCACCGGCGGCGATCTCGAGCTCGCGGAGGGTCCCGAGCTCGTCGGGCCGCGCCGGCCGGATCGTCCCGTCGGTCACGCGTCGTCGGGTCGCTCGATCGCGACCGCGATGACGGCCGGGTTGCGCCGCGAACGCCGCTCGAGCCAGTTCGCCAGCGCCGACAGCAGCAGGCACAGGGTGATGTAGATGACCGCGACGACGAGGGCCACGGGGATCAGCGGCGAGCCGAGGGCGGCGTTGGAGCCCAGGAACTGCGCCTGGAACAGCAGCTCGGGATAGGTGATGAGGAACCCGAGGGCGGTGTCCTTGAGCAGCACCACGAGCTGGCTCACGATCGAGGGCAGCATGGAGCGGACGGCCTGGGGGAGCAGCACGAACCGCATGACGCCGGACTTGCGCATCCCCAGGGCGTAGGCGGCCTCGGACTGTCCCCGCGGCACGGCCAGCACGCCCGCGCGGAAGACCTCGGCGAGGACCGCGCCGTTGTAGAGCATCAGCCCCAGCACCACGGCCACGAAGGTCGACACGTTGATGCCGGCCGAGGGCAGGCCGTAGTAGAAGAGGAACATCAGCACGACGAGCGGCACGGCGCGGAACAGCTCGACGACCGTGCTGCACACCGACCGCAGCGGGCGGTGGTCCGAGAGCCGCCCCAGCGCCAGCAGCGCGCCGAGCGCCAGCGCCAGCGCGGCACCGGTCGCGAACGCCTGCAGCGTCTTGATCAGCCCGTCGAGGATCGCCAGCTGCACGTTCTCGTAGAGGACCCACTCCCACACGCGGGCGTCGAGCTGACCCGTGGCCGCGAGGCGCCAGACGAGGACCCCGAGCAGCGCCAGGACGACGGCGAGCGTGACGGCGCCGGCGACGGTGTTGCGGGCCCGCGCGCGGGGCCCGGGGACGTCGAAGAGGACCGCGGTCGGGGCGCTCACCGGGCCACGCTCCAGCGCTTCTCGAGCCGGCGCTGCAGCACCGTCAGGGGGATGACGAGCACGATGAACCCGAGCGCGACCCAGAGGAGGGCGACCAGGGTGGAGCCGCCGCGCTCGTTGACCGCGCGGTAGAACCCGCCGGCCTCGAACACCGAGAAGCCGGCGGCGACGGTCGTGTTCTTGAGCAGCGCGATCTGCACGCTGGTCAGCGGCGGCATGACCGAGCGCACCGCCTGGGGCAGCACGACGAGCGTGAGGGTCTGGGTGAAGCCGAACCCGAGGGCGCGGGCGGCCTCGGCCTGGCCCTCGGACACGGTGCTGATGCCGCCGCGCACGGTCTCGCACACGAAGGCGGCCGTGTAGAGCGAGAGCCCGATGACGGCGAGGAGGAAGAACGGCAGGTAGAAGAAGAGCTTGGTGAACCCGAGGGCGAAGAAGAACAGCACGAGGGTCAGCGGGGTGTTGCGCAGCAGGGTCACGTACACGGTGCCCGTGGCGCGCATCGCGGGCACCGGGCTGACGCGCATCGCCGCGAGGACGACGCCGAGGATCAGCGACGCGATCGCCGAGCACACGAACAGCCCGATGGTGCCGCCGAAGCGGGTCAGGAACTCACCGAGGTTGCCGAACAGGACGTCCACGTGTGGCCTCCATGGCTTCGCCACGTGAGTGATCCGGGTCGCCACGACGACCCGGATCACTCACGAGCGCGAAGCGCCTCAGTAGCGCTCGATGGGCGGGGGCTGGGGTGCCGGGGTCCCGGAGCGGCCCAGCGTCTCGTTGTAGAGCCGCGTCCAGGTGCCGTCGTTCTCGGAGGCCTGGAGCAGGTCGTTGACCTTGTTGCGCAGGGCGGCGTCGTCACGGTTCATACCGATGCCGTACGGCTCCTCGGAGAACGTCACGCCGACGACCTTGAGCTGGTCGGGCGTCTGGGCGGCGTAGCCCTGCAGGATCGCGTTGTCCGTGGTCACGGCGTCGACCTGGCCGCCGCGCAGGGCGTCGACGCACTGCGAGTAGTTCTGGAACTCGACCACGTTCTGGGTCAGGTTCTGCTGGCGCACCCGCTGGATCGGCGTCGACCCGGTGGCCGAGCAGACCCGCTTGCCCTGGAGCGTCTGCGGGCCGGTGATCGTCGTGTCGTCGGCGCGGACGAGCAGGTCCTGGCCGGCGACGAAGTACGGGCCGGCGAAGCCCACGCGCTGCTTGCGGCTGTCGTTGATCGTGTACGTGCCGACGTAGAGGTCGACGTCGCCGCGGGAGATCGCGTCCTCGCGGGCGGCCGACGGGATGACCCGGTACTCGATCTGCTCGGGGGAGAAGCCGAGCCCCGCGGCCACCATGCGGCCGATCTCGATGTCGAACCCGGTGTACTGCCCGGTGGTCGGGTCCTGGATGCCGAGGCCGGGCTGGTCGTTCTTGACGCCGAGCACGAGGCGGCCGCGCTGCTGCATCGCGGCGAACGTCGGTGAGCCGGGCACCTGCACGTTCTGGGCGACCGGCACGCCGGCCACCGGCTGGCCGCCGGGGCTGCCCTCGCGACCGCACGCCGCGCCGAAGGCGAGCGCGACGACCGCGAGGAGGACGCCGAGGGTCCGGACAGAGACGACGCGTCTCATGACGGCTCCGATCTAGTGGGTGAGGATCTTGCCGAGGAAGTCGCGGGCCCGTTCGGTGGCGGGCCGGGAGAAGAAGCTGTCGGGCGTGGTGTCCTCGACGATCTCGCCGTCGGCCATGAACACGACGCGGTGCGCCGCTCGGCGGGCGAAGCCCATCTCGTGGGTCACCACGACCATGGTCATGCCGTCCTTCGCGAGGCCCGCCATGACCTCGATGACCTCGCCGACCATCTCGGGGTCGAGCGCCGAGGTGGGCTCGTCGAACAGCATCACCTTGGGCTCCATCGCGAGCGCGCGGGCGATGGCCACGCGCTGCTGCTGGCCACCGGAGAGCTGGGCGGGGAACTTCTGGGCCTGCTCGGCGATCCCGACCCGGTCGAGCAGCGCGTGTGCCCGCTCCTGCGCCTCGGCCTTCGAGACGCCACGGACCCGGGTCGGGGCGAGCACGACGTTGTCGAGGATCGTCAGGTGGGCGAACAGGTTGAACTGCTGGAACACCATGCCCACGTCGGCGCGCAGCTTCGCGAGGTCCTTGCCCTCCTCGGGCAGCGGGGTGCCGTCGATCTCGACGGTGCCGCCGTCGATCGGCTCGAGGCGGTTGACCGCCCGGCACAGAGTCGACTTGCCCGATCCCGACGGCCCGAGCACGACGACGACCTCGCCGCGCGCGACCTCGAGGTCGATGTCCTTGAGGACGTGCAGGTCGCCGAAGTTCTTGTTGACCCCGGCCATCCGCACCATCGGGGCGCTGGAGCTCGCTGCGCCTGGGGCGCTCTGGTCACTCATCGCCACCGGTCCTCCTCGCTGTGCCACCGACCCGGTGGTGCGGAACGTGCCAGTGCGCCGAACCGGGCGTCCACGCTCTTGAGGAAGACTTAGGGTTACCGGGCCACCCCGTGGCGACGGTGACACCGGGGGAGGTGGGCCGGGAGGAGCGCGGCAGTGCGAGTGCTCGTGGTGGAGGACGACGACCGCGTCGCCGCGGCCCTGCGCGCCGCCCTCGAGCGCCACGAGATGCAGGTGGAGCGGGTCGCGCGCGGGCTCGCCGTGCCGGCGCACCTCGCCGGCACCGACGTCGTGCTCCTCGACCTCGGCCTGCCCGACGTCGACGGCCTCGAGGTGTGCCGGCGCATCCGCGAGGCCGGCGACGTACCCGTGATCGTGGTCAGCGCCCGCGGCCGGGTCGACGAGCGCATCCTCGGGCTGCACCACGGCGCCGACGACTACCTGGTCAAGCCCTACGACGTCGGGGAGCTGGTCGCCCGCATCCACGCCGTGCGCCGCCGTCGCGGCGTCGTGCCCCCGACCGGCGGGCCCCCCGCCGCCGTGGCGGAGCTCGGCGACGGTGTCGTGCTGGACCGGGCCCGGCACGCGCTGACCGTCGACGGGGAGGAGGTCGCGCTCTCCCGCAAGGAGTTCGCCGTCCTGGCCCTGCTCGCGGAGGCCGACGGCGCGGTGTGCACCCGCGACCGGCTGGTCGCCGAGGTGTGGGGCCGCCGCTGGCCGGGCGCCGACCGGACGCTCGACGTCCACGTCGCCACCCTGCGCACCAAGCTCGCCCGCCCCGGGATCGTGGCGACGGTGCGCGGGGTCGGGTACCGGCTGGCCGCCGGGGCCGACCGCCGCAGCGGGGCCTGACGGGGTGCGTACGCGACTGCTCGTCGTCTTCGGGGTCCTCGTGGGCCTGCTGGTCGTGGGCCTCGGCGCGCCGCTGGCGGGCGCCGCGGCGTCGGCGGCCACGTCGCGGCTGTTCGCCGACCGGCTGGGGGACACCACCCGGTTCGCGGCCCTGGCCCAGCGCGCGGTCACCGACGACGAGCCGGGGGCGCTGGCGGGCGAGCTCGCCCGCTACGACGAGCTGTACGGGATCGCCGCGGTGGTGCTCGACCGCGAGGGCCGGGTGCTCACGGCGTCGCGCCCGGAGGTGTCCGACGCGACCGTGGCGCGGGTGCAGCTCGCCCTGGTGGGGCAGCGCTCCGAGCCCCCGGACACCGTATGGCCCTGGGACACCGCACCGCTGCTGCTCGCCGAGCCCGTGCTGGTCGGCGGCGAGGTGCGGGGAGCCGCGGTCACGGTCTCGCCCACGGCGCCGGCGCGATGGGAGACGCTGCGCGCCTGGGCCGCGCTGGCCGGGGCGGCGCTCGTGGCACTCGGCATCGCCGCGGGGCTCGCGCTCCCGCTCGTGCGCTGGATCCTCGCCCCCGTCGAGAGCCTCGACAGGGGCACGGCCCAGGTCGCCGCGGCCGTGCGGGCGGGCCGGGCGCCCCGCCCGGTCGGCGACGACCACGGCCCGCCCGAGCTGCGGCGACTCTCCCGGCACTTCGACCAGATGGCCGTGGGCGTGACGCACGCGCTCGAGTCGCAGCGTGCGTTCGTCGCCGACGCCGGCCACCAGCTGCGCAACCCGCTGACCGCCCTGCGGCTGCGGCTGCAGAACGTCGGCGCCGCCCTCGCCGTGCCGGACGCCCGCGTTGACGACGCCCTGCGCGACGAGCACGGCGCGGCGCTGGAGGAGACCGATCGCCTGGCCTCGGTGCTCGACGCGCTGCTGGCGCTCGCGCGCGCCGAGGGCCGTCCGCCGCAGCCGGTGCCGATGCCGATCGACCCGGTGCTCGACGAGCGGGCGGACACGTGGGGCGTGCTCGCGGAGCACGAGAGCCTGTCCCTGCGTCGCCTCGGCCCCGGCGGGCTGGTGGCGCGCTCCGACGTGGACTCGGTGGTCGCGGTGCTCGACGCGGTGCTCGACAACGCGCTCAAGTACGCCCCGCCGGGCACCGACGTCGAGCTCTCCACGGCGCGGGTCGACGGCTGGGTCGAGATCGGCGTACGCGACCACGGCGACGGGATCGATCCGGGCGAGCTCGCCCGCGCCACCGACCGGTTCTGGCGCTCACCGGCCCAGGACGGCAGCGCCGGCACCGGCCTCGGGCTCGCCATCGCCGCCCGCTCGGCCGAGCGGGTCGGGGGCGAGCTCCTGCTGCAGTTGCCCGAGGACGGGGGCCTGCGCGTCGTGCTGCGCCTGCCGCCGGCCGCGGCGCCGGAGGCGGACGGAGAGCGGGCCGAGGCGGCGGCCGGCTCGGCCGACGCCCCCGTCTCCGATGCCCCCGTCTCCGATGCCCCCGTCTCCGATGTCCCCGTCCCCGATGTCCCCGTCTCCGGGGCGGCCGCATCCCGGTCGGCCGTGGATCAGAGCCCCTTGACCGCCCGGTAGGCGGCGACGGCCCCGGGGTGCAGCGCGACCGGCTGGGTGCCGATCGCCGAGCGCGGGTCGATGCTGCGACCGGCCGGATCGGCGACGGCAAGGGCCTCGCGCCCCTCGAGGAGCGCGCGGGTCAGCGACTCGGCGAGGTCCGGGGCCATGTCGCCGGTGACGAGCAGGACGTTGCGGACCGAGGCCACGCTGACGGGGTCGACGAGCCCGTAGGTGCCGGCGGGGACCGTGGTGACGTCGTAGACGGGGTACCGGGTGCGCAGCCGTACCGTCTCCTCGCCGAGGTCGAGCAGGCGGACCGGGCGGGTGGCGGCGAGCCGTTCGACCCCGGCGGTGGGTACGCCGCCCGACCAGAAGAAGGCGTCGATCTCGCCGCGTGCGAACGCTGCCGCCGACTCGTCGAGCCCGAGCATCACCGCCCGCATGTCCCGCTCGGCGGTCAGACCCACCGACGAGAGCAGGCGCGGGGCGACGACGAGCACGCCGGAGTTGCGGGCGCCCACCGAGACCCGGCGTCCCGCGAGGTCGGCGAGCCGGCGGATCGGCGACTCCGCCGGGACGACGATGTGGATCGCGTCGTCGTGCACCCGGGCGAGTGCCTGCAGCGGGTGGCGGGGACGGGCGCCGTCGACCGCGCCGTCGACCGCGACGTCGGCGGCGCAGAAGGCGACCCGCGCCCGGCCGGAGACGAGCATGCCGACGTTGTCGACCGAGCCCTCGCTGCCGAGGACCCCCGTCGGCACCCCGGGGTCGATCCGCCAGAGCTCGGCCATCGCCTCGCCGAGGCGCCGGTAGACCCCTTGCGGTCCGCCCGTGGCCACGACCACGGACGTCCTGTCGGGCGGGGCGCACCCGACGCCGAGCAGCGCTACGCCGCCCAGACCAGCCCCGAGGACCGTGCGGCGACGCAGGCCCCGGGTCATCGCGCCATGGTGCAGCATGCCCCCGTGACCGACGACACCACGAACGCCCCGACGACCGACGGATCCGGCGGTGGATCGGGCGGCGGCACGAGCCTGGTCCGCGCGATCGGGCCCAAGCTGCTCGTGTTCTTCATCATCGGGGACATCCTCGGCACCACGATCTACGCCCTCACCGGCACGGTGTCGGAGCGGGTCGGCGGGGCGTTGTGGCTGCCGTTCCTGCTGGCCTTCGTCGTGGCCTTCATGACGGCGTTCAGCTACCTCGAGCTGGTGGGCAAGTACCCCCGCGCCGCGGGCGCCGCCCTCTACACGCAGCTGGCCTTCAAGCGACCCTTCATCACGTTCCTCGTCGCCTTCACGGTGATGTGCTCGGGGATCACCTCCGCGGCCTCGGCCGCCCAGGCCTTCGGCGGACGGAACCTCGAGACGATCGTCGGCGAGCTGCCGAGCTGGGTCACGCCGCTGGTGGTCGTCGCCTTCCTCCTCATGCTCGCGGCGATCAACTTCCGCGGCGTGGGCGAGTCGGTGAAGGTCAACGTCGTGCTCACCTCGATCGAGCTGCTCGGCCTGCTCATCGTGATCGTGCTCGGTGGCTACGCGGTGCTGAACGGGCTGGGTGACCCGTCGCGGCTCACCGAGTTCGCGGCGTCGGCCCCGGAGAGCTCGATCTTCTCCGAGCCCGCCGTCCTGCTCGCGATCTCCTCGGCCACCGCGCTGGCGTTCTTCGCCATGGTCGGCTTCGAGGACTCGGTGAACATGGCCGAGGAGACCGTCGACCCGCCCAAGACGTTCCCCCGCGCGATGCTGCTCGCCATGGGGATCACCGCGACGATCTACCTGGTCGTGGCGGTCATCGCCTCGACGCTCGTGCCCACCGAGCAGCTCGCGGAGGCCGAGAGCGGGGCCCTGTTGACGGTGGTGCAGACCGCCTCGCCGGCCTTCCCGGCGATCCTGTTCGCCGCCATCACGCTGTTCGCGGTGACGAACACCGCGCTGATCAACATGATGATGGCCAGCCGGCTGCTCTACGGCATGGCGAACGAGCGGATCATCCCGAACGCGTTCGCCAAGGTGCACCCGGGACGTCGCACCCCGTGGTTCGCCATCGTCGTGACCAGCGGCCTCGCGATCATCCTGGTCCTGCTGCTCGACATCTCCGAGCTGGGCAGCATGACGTCCCTGCTCCTGCTCGTCGTGTTCACCATCGTCAACATCGCGGTGCTCGTGCTGCGTCGCGACCCGTCGGACCACGAGCACTTCCGGACCCCGACGGCGATCCCGGTGGTCGCCGCCGTGCTGTGCGCGTTCCTCGCCAGCCCCTTCTCCGGGCGCCCGCCGAAGGAGTACCTGTTCGGCGGCATCCTGATCCTCCTCGGCATCGTGCTGTGGGGCGTCAACCGCGCGACGGTGGGCAGGGTCGACGACTTCGACGCGGAGCGGCTCGGCAAGTGACGGGCGCCTACCCTGGGCGGTGATGACCGCAGGGATGAACGCCGGCCGGCCCCGCTTCCACATCCGGACCCACGGGTGCCAGATGAACGTGCACGACTCCGAGCGCCTGGCCGGGGTGCTCGAGGAGGCGGGCTACGAGCACACGCCCGACGCCGACGGCGCCGACCTCGTCGTGTTCAACACCTGCGCGGTGCGCGAGAACGCCGACAACAAGCTCTACGGCCAGCTCGGCAACCTCGCGCCCGAGAAGGCCCGCCGGCCCGGGATGCAGATCGCCGTCGGTGGCTGCCTGGCGCAGAAGGACCGCGACACCGTGGTCCGCAAGGCCCCCTGGGTCGACGTCGTCTTCGGCACGCACAACACCGGGTCCCTGCCCGCCCTGCTCGAGCGGGCCCGCCACAACGGCGAGGCGCAGGTCGAGATCCTCGAGGCGCTCGAGACCTTCCCGTCGCACCTGCCGGCGCGCCGCGACTCCGCCCACGCGGGCTGGGTCTCGATCTCGGTGGGCTGCAACAACACCTGCACGTTCTGCATCGTGCCCTCGCTGCGCGGCAAGGAGGTCGACCGGCGACCGGGCGAGATCCTCGCCGAGGTCGAGGCGCTGGTCGCCGAGGGCGTGCTCGAGGTGACGCTGCTCGGCCAGAACGTCAACGCCTACGGGGTCGGGTTCGAGGACAGGGCGACGGGACGGACGGCGTTCGCCGACCTGCTGCGCGCGTGCGGGGGGATCGAGGGCCTCGAGCGGGTGCGCTTCACCAGCCCGCACCCCCGCGATTTCACCTCCGACGTCATCACGGCCATGGCCGAGACCCCGAACGTGTGCCCCCAGCTGCACATGCCGCTGCAGTCCGGCTCGGACCGCGTGCTCAAGGCGATGCGCCGCTCCTACCGGGCGAAGCGCTACCTCGACATCGTCGCCGAGGTCCGCGAGGCGATGCCCGACGCGGCGCTGACCACCGACATCATCGTCGGCTTCCCGGGCGAGACCGAGGAGGACTTCGCCGAGACGCTGCGCGTGGTGGAGGAGTCGCGGTTCTCGCAGGCCTTCACGTTCCAGTACTCGCCGCGCCCCGGCACGCCCGCGGCGACGCTGCCCGACCAGGTGCCCAAGGCCGTCGTCCAGGAGCGCTACGACCGCCTCGTCGACCTCCAGGAGCGCATCTCCCTCGAGCTGCACCGCGAGCAGGTCGGCCGGGAGCTCGAGCTCGTCGTCTCGACCGGTGAGGGCCGCAAGGACGGGGTAACCCACCGGATGAGCGGACGCGCCCGCGACGGGCGGCTCGTGCACTTCACTCCTGTCGGCTGCGCCGTCGACGGCGAGGTGCGCCCCGGCGACGTCGTCACGGTGCGGGCCACCTACGGCGCGCCGCACCACATCGTCGCCGACGGTGACGTGCGCCTCCACCGGCGCACGCGCGCCGGTGACGCCCACGCCGCAGGGCAGCGGCCGACGACACCGCGCACCACGGGTCTCGGCCTGCCGGCGCTCGGGCCGCCGCCCGCTCCGGCCACGCCCGCCACCGGCTGCGGGGCGGGTCCCGAGGGGCCCGGCTCCCCTATCGGCGTGCTCGTCTGATGCTGCGTCTCCCCGCCACCCTCACGGAGGTCTGACGGTGACCGATCCCCGCACCACCGATCCCGACAGCACCGATCCCCACACCGGCCGGCCCCGCACCGACTTCCCGCCGCCGCGGGACGCGCGGGTCGACTTCGGCGCCGGCGCCCTGGTCGCCGCCGTCGCCGTCCTCGTCCTGCTGCTCGCCGCCGTGCTGCCCTGGACCGGTCTGGGCGCCTCGGGCTGGGAGGTCGTGCTCGGCCGCCCGGGCGTCACTGTCCTGCCCCGGCTCTTCGGCACGCTCGCCGTGGTGTTCGGCGTGGTCGGCACCGCGGCCACGCTGCTGACCGCCCGCTGGCCGCTGGTCTTCGTCACCGCGGCCGGGTGCGCGATCACGTCGGTCACCGGCCTGTGGGCGATCTGGTCGCAGAACACCTCGGCCGGCACGGGCCCGGGCGGCGGGCTCTGGCTCGCCCTGCTGGCGATGATCGTGCTCGCCGGCCGCTGGGCGGGGTACGCCTTCTCGCGGCGGTAGCCCCCTACCGCGCCGGGTCTACCGCGTCGCCTGCTCCGCCGCGGCGAGCCACTCGCGCCACTGGGCGGCCTGGCGCTCCGCCTCCTTCGCGCGACGGTGGTCGCCCGCGGCGTGCGCCTTGGCCGCCTGCGCCTCGTACCCCTCGACGCGCGAGCGGAACTGCGCGACGCGAGCCTCGGTCTCGGGATCGACCGCCTGCCAGCGGCGGTCGACAGCCGCGCGCACCCGGTCCTCGACCTCCTTGAGGCGTCCGGCGAACTCGCGCACCCGCTCGCGGGGCACCTTGCCGATCGCGTCCCACCGCTCCTGGACGTCGCGCAGCGCCGCCCGGGCGGCGTCGACGTCGGACAGGTCGATCCTCGCGGCCTCGGCGAGCAGCGCCTCCTTGGCCGTCGCGTTGCCGGTGAACTCGGCGTCGCGGGCGGAGAACGTCTCGGACCGGCGGGCGAAGAACCTGTCCTGGGCGCCGCGGAACCGCGCCCACAGCGCGTCGTCGGCGTCCTTGCTGGTGCGCCCGGCGGCCTTCCACTCCGCCATGAGCTCCTTGTAGCGCCCGGCGGTGGGGCCCCAGTCCTCGGAGTCGGTGAGCGCCTCCGCCTCGGCGACCAGCTCCTCCTTGCGGGCCTTCGCCGCGGTGCGCGCCCTGTCCAGCTCGGCGAAGTGCGCGCCGCGGCGGCGGGCGAAGGTCTCGCGGGCCCGGGAGAAGCGCTTCCAGAGCGCGTCGTCGGTGCGCCGGTCGATGCCCGTGACGGCCTTCCACTCGTCGACCATGGCTGCGAAGCGGTCACCGGCGTGCTTCCAGCGCGTGGTCTCCTCGGCCAGCGCCTCGGCCTCGGCGATGAGCGCCTCCTTGCGGGCCACCGCGTCCTCGCGGGCCCCGGCGCGGGCCGCGCGCTCG
The DNA here is from genome assembly GCF_036044095.1 of Actinomycetospora sp. NBC_00405. Lineage (NCBI taxonomy): Bacteria > Bacillati > Actinomycetota > Actinomycetes > Pseudonocardiales > Pseudonocardiaceae > Actinomycetospora > Actinomycetospora sp. NBC_00405. The sequence goes on along the minus strand of NZ_CP107938.1, from coordinate 1,992,647 downwards.
ATCTCGTCGGCCTGCTCCGCGGCGGCCACGACGGCGTCGAGCCGGGCGGCGAGCCCCGCGACGTCGCCGACCACCGCCGCGTCGGTGAGGCGCTCGCGCAGGGCGGTGGCGCTGCGCAGCGTCGCGCGTGCCTCGCCGCGCCCGGAGGTCAGGCGGCGGACGAGCAGGTCGGCCTCGGTGCGCAGGTCGTCGAAGCGCAGCGCGAAGTGGGCCAGGCCCTCCGTGGCGTCGCCGGCCTGCCACGAGCCGACCGCCCGCTCGGTCACGGCGCCGTCGGGGCCCTCGACCCGCAGCCAGACCGTGCCCTCGTCGTCCACGCGGCCCCATCGGCCCGGGTCGGCGGCCGCTGCCGGCACGGACGGGAAGGTGGCCGGTGTCGCGTCGGGGGTCGGTGCGGGGGTGGCCGCGGGGGCCGCCGAGGGCGTCACCGTGGGCGGGGCCGCGCCGCCGGGAGCCGCGGTGTCCACGGCGCCCCGAGCCTGCTCGTCGGTCATCTCCGGCCGACACCTCCCGCTCCTCGGCGTCCGGGCATTCAAGCAGGTCCGGCGGTCACGCCGGAACTCCCTTCCCGGTCAGGTGGGGTGCTGCGGGGTCCGGGGCCCCTCCGGAATCCCGTGTCGGGGATCCCGGTCTGGGATCATCCCCGGGATGATCCGCCCGATCGCCCTGGTCGGCCCCACGGCGACCGGCAAGTCCGACCTCGCGCTGGATCTCGCCGCCGCCCTCGACCGCCGGGGGACCGGGGCGGAGGTCGTCAACGCCGACGCCATGCAGCTCTACCGCGGCATGGACGTCGGCACCGCCAAGCTGCCGCCCACGCAGCGCCGCGGCGTACCCCACCACCTGCTCGACGTCCTCGACGTCACCGACACCGCCACGGTCGCGGCCTACCAGCGCGACGCCCGCGCGGCCGTCGACGCGATCCGGGAGCGGGGCCGGGTCCCGCTGGTCGTGGGCGGGTCGGGCCTCTACGTCCAGGCGGTGCTCGACGACCTGCGCTTCCCGACCACCGACCCCGCGGTGCGCGCGCGGCTGGACGCCGAGCTCGCGACGGTCGGGCCTGCGGCGATGCACGCCCGGCTCGCCGACCGCGACCCCGACGCCGCCCGCGGGATCCTCGCGAGCAACGGGCGCCGCATCGTCCGCGCCCTCGAGGTCGTCGAGGTCACCGGCCTCCCGTTCGCGGCGAGCCTGCCCCGGCCGGGCGCCCCCCGCCACGACGCCCTGCTCGTCGGGCTCGACCGTGACACCGCCGTCCTGGACGAGCGGATCGAGATCCGCGTCGACGGGATGCTCGCGGCCGGGCTCGTCGACGAGGTCCGCGCGCTGGCCGGGCGCGGGCTGCGCGAGGGGGCCACCGCCTCGCGGGCCGTCGGCTACCGCGAGGTGCTCGAGCACCTCGACGGGACGATCGACCTCGACGAGGCCCGGCGCCGCACGGTCGTCGCCACCCGGCGGCTCGTGCGGCGTCAGCGATCGTGGTTCCGGCGCGACGAGCGGATCTCCTGGCTCGACGCCGGCGAGGCGGACGCGGACGCCGTCCTGGCCCTGCACCGGGCCTCCGGGAGCCACCCGTAGAAGACGGGGTCCGTCGTCAGGTGCGGCTGAGGGTGTGGCGTCCGGACGCGCCCGGCAGCGCGACGTCGCGGTACTGGGGTCCGGTGGCGCCGCCGAGGGCCTCGACGTGCGGGGTGCCGTGCCACTGGACGACGAGCAGGTGCGGGCGCCCGGCGTCCCGGGTGTCGACGGTGTAGGACCCGTCGCCGCCGGAGACCGCCCGTCCGAGCTGCTGCCCGTCGGCGTCGACGACGGTGAGGACGGCTCCCGGCGCCGGCTCCTCGCCCCGGCGGACGACGCCGGCCAGCGCCGGGCGGTGCAGCGGGGCGGGCGCGGTGTCCGGGTCGTGCACGGCGGGCCCGGCCGGCGGCACCTCCTCGACGTCGATCGTGGTGCGTAGCGGGACCTCGCGCAGGAACAGCACCGCGAGGAGGGCGACGAGCGCCAGCGGGGAGGCCGCGAGGAACACGTGGGCGATGGCGTCGCCGTAGGCGTTCTCGATCACGCCCCGGACCGGTCCGGGCAGGGCCGCGAGGTCCGGGATCTGGCCGGCGGAGCCGGTGGCCGAGGCGGGGAGGCCGAGGGCACCGAGGCCCTGGGTGATCGAGGTCGTCACCTGGGTGCTCAGCAGCGCGCCGAGCGCGGCCACACCGGCGGCACCGCCGAGCGAGCGGAAGAACGCGACGGTGGAGCTGGCGGCGCCCATCTCGCTCATGGCGACCTGGTTCTGCACGGCGAGCACGAGGTTCTGCTGGGTGGCACCGACGCCGACGCCGACCATCGCCATGAACACGGCGAGCACCGGGTAGGACACCGTCGCGCTGACCAGGAGCCCCTCGCCGAGGAGCCCGACGGTGAGCAGGACGCCGCCGCCGACGAGGTAGGGCTTCCAGCGTCCGTAGCGGGTGATCAGCTGGCCGACGATCGTCGAGGCCAGGAACAGCCCGCCGATCATGGGCAGGGTCAGCAGGCCGGCCTCGGTGGCCGACGCGCCGCGGGCGAGCTGGAAGAACTGGCTGAGGTAGACCGTCGACCCGAACATGGCGACACCGACACACAGGCCGGCGACGGTGGCCAGGGCGACCGTCGGGTTGCGGAACAGGTGCAGCGGGACGATCGGCTCGCGGACCCTCGACTCGACGACCACGGCGAGCACGAGGGCGAGGACGCCGCCGCCGACCCAGGCCACCGACGCCCACGAGCCCCACGCGAACTGCTTGCCGGCGAGCGAGGTCCAGCCGAGCAGCGCCGAGACGCCGGCCGCGATCAGGACCGCGCCGAGGTAGTCGATGTGCACCTCGCGCCGGACCGTCGGCACCGTCAGCGTGCGCTGCAGGACGACGAGCGCGACCACGGCGATCGGGACCGTGACGTAGAAGCACCAGCGCCAGCCGATGCTGTCGACGATGACGCCGCCGATGAGCGGGCCACCGACCGTCGCCACGGCCATGATCGCGCCGAGGTAGCCGGAGTACCGGCCCCGCTCGCGCGGCGGGATGATCGCCGCGATCACGACCTGGGCCAGGGCCATGAGCCCGCCCATGCCGAGCCCCTGCAGGACGCGGAAACCGATGAGCGCCTCGGTGTTCGTGGTGAGGCCGCAGAGCATCGAGCCGACGATGAAGACCGTGATCGCGATCTGGACGAGCAGCTTCTTCGAGAAGAGGTCGGCGAGCTTGCCCCAGATCGGTGTCGAGGCGGTCATCGCGAGCAGGGAGGCGGTGACCACCCACGTGTACTGCGCCTGCGACCCGCCGAGGTCCGCGAGGATCCGGGGCAGCGCGTTGGACACGATCGTCGACGACAGGATCGCGACGAACAGGGCCATGAGCAGGCCCGACAGCGCCACGAGCACGTGGCGGGTGCCCGGCGCGGCCGGGGCGGGGGCGGGGCTGGACACCGCGGACGGCGCCGTCGCGGGTGCGGACATGGGGGTCTCCGGAGGGGAGCGGGGGTGGTGGACGCGGCGCGGATGGACGGGCCGCGTCAGGGCGCCCGGGAGGGGTGGCGCAGGCCGGTCGCCAGCAGGTCGAGGGCGTCGTCGATGACGTCGCCGAGGTCGTCGTGCTCGTCGGAGCCGAGCCAGCGGTCGGTCGCGACCCGGATGGCCGCCATCACCGCGGCAGCGGTCAGCGCGGGGTGGAGGTCGTCCGGGGCGAGGCCGGTGCGCCCGGCGAGCACAGCCTGCAGGCTGTGCTCGATCTGGGCGTGGGCCGCGAGCTGGTGGGGCAGGAGCGCGGGGTTGGCGCGCACGAGCCGGACCTGGGCGACCCACTCCTTGGGCGGGGCGGTCTCGCCGAGCAACTCGCGCATGACGGCCCGCAGCGACGCCATCACCGCCTCGTCGGCCGGGCGCGCGGCGAGGCGGTCGGCCAGTTCCCGGGCGTGCTCGACGCCGGCGGCGACGACCGCCTCCTCCTTGGAGGAGAAGTAGTTGAAGAACGTCCGCGGCGAGACCTCGGCGGCCTCGGCGATCTGCTCGACGGTGACCTCGGCGAGCCCGTGCCGGACCGCGAGGTCGAGCGCGGCCGTGCCGAGCTCACGCCGGGTCCGGAGCTTCTTGCGCTCGCGCAGTCCCGTGGTCACGAGGACGACATTACGCCGAACTTGCAGTCTCTGCAGATTTGCAGGGCAAGCTGTTTTGCAGGTCACGCAAGGCCTCAGTCGCCGATAGTCTGGGGAGCGTGGAGTTCGTCAAAGGGCACGGCACCGAGAACGACTTCGTCGTCCTCCCCGACCCCGACGGCGCGATCGACCTGGACGCCGACGACGGCGCGCTGGTGCGCGCCCTGTGCCACCGCCGGCGGGGCATCGGCGCCGACGGGGTCCTGCGCGTCGCGCGCACCGACTCGCCCGCCGCGGCCGTGGCCGGGATCGACACCGGCGCGGCGACGTGGTTCATGGACTACCGCAACGCCGACGGCTCGCTCGCCGAGATGTGCGGCAACGGGGTGCGGGTGTTCGCCCGCCACCTCGTCGACGCGGGCCTCGTCGCCCCCGGCACCCACCCCGTCGCGACCCGCGCCGGCACCCGCTGGGTGACCGTCGACCACACCGGCCCCGTCACCGTCGACATGGGACCCGCCGTGATCGGGCCCGGGTCCTCGACGGTCGTCGACGGGGTCGAGCTCTCCGGCGTCGCGGTCGACGTCGGCAACCCGCACCTGGCCTGCGTGACGTCCACCGATCTCGACGCCCTCGACCTGGCCCGGCCGCCGCGGTTCGACACCTCGCTCTTCCCGCACGGCGTGAACGTCGAGGTGCTCACCCCGCTGACACACGGGGCGGTGCGCCTGCGGGTGCACGAACGCGGTTCGGGCGAGACGCGGTCGTGTGGCACCGGGACCGTCGCGGGCGCCGTCGCCGCCCTGCACGCGGCGGGTCGGGGCACCGGGGCGGTCACCGTCCACACCCCGGGCGGCACGCTCGTCGTGGGCGTCGACGGGGCCACCACGACCCTCACCGGCCCCGCCGAGCTCGTCGCTCACGGCACCTGGGGTGCCCCCGTGCCCGCGACGGCCTGAACGCGCGGTGGTTTTCGCGTTGCCGGTCGTGGAACCATGGGTCGCAACATGACAGAACCCGCACCGCAGGACCCCCGCGCATCGACGTCGCCCCTCGTCCGGGGCGGCCGTCGCGACCGCGCCAGCGACATCCGGCTCGACCCCCTGGCCCCGGACCCGGACCCCGACGGCTCTCCCGAGGAGCCCACCGGGGGTGCGCTCGATCTCGAGGAGCGCTCGTCCCTCCGGCGCGTCCCGGGGCTCACGGGGTCGTCCACCGAGCTCACCGACGTCACCGAGGTCGAGTACCGGCAGCTGCGCCTCGAGCGCGTCGTGCTCATCGGCGTGTGGACCGAGGGCACTTCCCGGGAGGCCGAGGCCTCGCTCGTGGAGCTGGCCCGCCTGGCCGAGACGGCGGGCTCCGAGGTCCTCGACGGCCTCATCCAGCGCCGCAAGAACCCCGACCCGGGCACGTTCGTGGGCTCCGGCAAGGTCGCCGAGCTCCGCGAGGCCGTGCAGGCCACCGGCGCCGACACCGTCATCGCCGACGGCGAGCTCTCGCCCGGGCAGCTGCGCCAGCTCGAGGAGAAGCTCAAGGTCAAGGTCGTCGACCGGACCGCGCTGATCCTCGACATCTTCGCCCAGCACGCCCGCTCCAAGGAGGGCAAGGCGCAGGTCGAGCTGGCCCAGCTGCGCTACTTCCTGCCCCGCCTGCGCGGCTGGGGCGAGTCGCTGTCCCGCCAGGGCGGCGGCGCCGGCGGTGGCGGCGGCGCGGGTGGTGGCGGCGTCGGCACCCGTGGTCCCGGTGAGACCAAGCTCGAGACCGACCGCCGGCGCATCCACCGCCGGATCTCCAAGCTGCGGCGCGAGATCGAGGACATGTCCACGGTCCGCGAGACGAAGCGCGGCCGCCGGCAGGCGCGCGCCGTGCCCGCCGTGGCCATCGCCGGCTACACCAATGCCGGCAAGTCCAGCCTGCTCAACGCGATCACCGACGCGGGCGTGCTGGTCGAGGACGCGCTGTTCGCGACCCTCGACCCCACCACCCGGCGCTGGGAGACCGCGGACGGGCGCGAGGTCACGCTCACCGACACCGTCGGCTTCGTGCGCCACCTGCCCCACCAGCTCGTCGACGCCTTCCGCTCGACGCTGGAGGAGGTCGGCGGGGCGGACCTGCTCCTGCACGTGGTCGACGGGTCCGACCCCTCGGCGCAGGACCAGATCGCGGCGGTGCGCGAGGTGATCGGGGAGCTCGAGGGCCCGAAGCCGCCCGAGCTGCTCGTGGTGAACAAGGTCGACGCCGCCGAGCCGATGGCGCTCGCGCAGCTGCGGGCGGCGCTGCCCGGCGCGGTGTTCGTCTCGGCGACCACCGGCGAGGGCCTCGACCGCCTGCGGGCGCGGCTCACCGAGGAGCTGCCGCACCCGGACGTCGAGCTCGAGGTGGTGCTGCCGTACACCGAGGGCGCGCTGGTCGCGCGGGCCCACGGTGAGGGGGAGGTGCTCGCCGAGCGCCACACCGCCGACGGCACGGTGCTGCACGCGCGGGTCTCCGAGGAGCTCGCGACGTCGCTGCGGCGCTCGGCGGTCGACCCGGCCCACGTGCTCTGAGGCGGGTCCTGCTCGTCCTGCTGGTGCTCGCCGGGCTCGTCGTGCCCGGGGTGGTCGTGCCCGGGGTGGCGCTGGCGGACCCCCGGGTCCGCTGCACGCTCGACGACGAGCGGCTGGCCGAGGCCTCCGGGCTCGTCGCCGAGCCCGGGGGCACCTACGCGGTGGTCAACGACAGCGGCAACGCGAGCACCGTCTACGTGCTCGACGACCGCTGCGCCGTCATCGGCGAGCGCGAGGTGCCCGAGAAGGGTCGCGACGTCGAGGACCTGGCCCGCGGCGCCGACGGCACCCTGTGGATCGCCGACATCGGGGACAACGGTCGGCGGCGTTCCTCGGTGGCCGTGCTGCGGCTGGCTCCCGACGGGGCGGAGACCGTCTCGCGGTTCGCCTACCCCGACGGCGCGCACGACGCCGAGTCCCTGCTGGTGCCCGGCGACGACCGCCCGGTGATCGTCACCAAGGACCTCAGCGGGCGCAGCGGGGTCTACGTGGCCGAGCAGGCCCCGGACGGCTCCGACGACTCCGGCGACTCCGACGAGCCCCGGCCGCTGCGGCGGGCCGGCGAGGTCGTGGTGCCCGGCGAGGCGATCACCAGCGTGGGCTCGGGCACCTACACCGGCGGCGCGCTCTCCGCCGACGGCCGGGTCGTCGCGCTGCGCACCTACACCGACGCCTGGCTCTACCCGGCGCCGGGCGGCACCGCGACCGCCGAGGACGTCGTCACCGCGCTGGCGTCGCCGCCGGTGCGCGTGCCGCTGTCCGGCGAGGTCCAGGGCGAGGCGCTGGCCTTCGCGCCGGACGGGACGCTGCTGGCGACGGGGGAGACGCCCTCGGGCGAGCGGCCGGCGCCCCTGCTCGCCGTGCCCGGGGCGACGACGCTGGCGACCGAGGGGACGCCGGCCACGTCCGCCGGCAGGCCGGCCCCGGAGCGCGCCGGCCTCCCGGAGCCGCTCACCACCATCGGCGTGGTCGTCGCCGTCGCCCTCGGGGTGTTCGCGCTCGTCGCCGTCGTGGCCGTGGTGCGCCGGCGCACGTCCCGGTAGCAGCGAACGCCCCGCTCGCTGCTTCTACGCGCGCGAACTCCCCGTTCGCTCGTCCGGATCCGTCAGCGGCAGCGTCAGCCGCCCGGCGAGCAGCGGGCAGCCGACGACGCTCGGGGCATGTCGTCGGGATCCCCGGAACCGAGCCGGTTCGTCCTCGAGCCGGCCGTCCTCGCCGCGGTGTGCGGGGCGCTGCCGGCGCTGCTCCTCGTCGCTGCGGTGCTCGTGGCGGCCGGCGTCCGGCGAGCATGGCGATCAGCCCCGCATCGCGCGCCGGACCCCTCGTCTCCGGCCCGGCCCACGGACGACTCCCCGCCCTGCTGCTCGTCATGACGGGGCGAGCTGTGGTCACCCGGCGGGTGCTCTCGGTGGCGATGATGTTCGGCGGCGCCCTGATCGGCGCCGTCCTCGTCCTGGACGCCGGGCTCGCCCGGGCGCTCCTGCCGGCCCCGGTGGTCCTCCTGGTGATCGCGCTCGTGCTCGCCGTCGTGGTCCGCCGCCCCGCGCCCGGGCAGGAGGGCGCGGCGGGCAGATCGGTCGGAGGCGTCAGAGTCGGCGCAGGACCGCCACGACCTTGCCGAGCACGGTGGCGTCCTCGCCCGGGATCGGCTCGAAGTTCACGTTGTGGGGCATCAGCCAGACCCGGCCGTCCTTGCGCTTGAAGGTCTTGACCGTGGCCTCGCCGTCGATCATCGCGGCCACGATCTCGCCGTTGTCGGCGACGGGCTGCTGGCGGACGACCACCCAGTCGCCGTCGGTGATCGCGGCGTCGACCATCGAGTCGCCGGCGACGCGCAGCAGGAACAGCGACCCCTCGCCGACCAGCTCGCGCGGCAGGGGGAAGACGTCCTCGACGGCCTGCTCGGCGAGGATCGGCCCACCGGCGGCGATGCGGCCGACGACGGGCACGAACGTCGGGGCGGGCCGGTCCGCGCGGATCTCCTCCGTGTGGTCGGCGGTGTCGGCGCCCTCGAGCTCCTCCGGCAGGCGCACGTCGAGCGCGCGCGGGCGGTTGGGGTCGCGGCGCAGGTAGCCCTTCTTCTCCAGCGTGCGCATCTGGTGCGCGACGGAGGAGGTGGACGTCAGCCCCACCGCGTCGCCGATCTCGCGCACGCTCGGCGGGTAGCCCTGACGCTCGACGTGGTCGCGGATGACCTCGAGGACCTTGCGCTGCCGCGGCGTCAGGCCGGGCGACGCGTCGGCGTCGGCGGGCTCGGGGAACGGGTGCACCCGCGCGGCGACGACGGCGTCGGCCGTGGCCCCCGACTCCTCGGGCCCGCGTGGGCCCTGGGGCGTACGTGCCATGACCGTGTCCTTTCCGATGTCGTGTCCGGCGTCGAAGGGACGCCGCGCCCGCGTGGCGGGGTTGCGCTGCGAAGTTAGCGCCGAGGACCGACGGGATCAAACACGTGTTCGAACGACACGCCGGGCGATCCGTCGACGTTGTCGGGGGTCGATGCTAGACATCGCACACGCGTTCGATCGAACGCGTGTGCGAGGCGAGGAGGTCGACATGTCCGTGGGGACCACCGGTGCGCGGGACCGGCGCGACGCCGAGGTGTCGGGTCAGGGGACGGGGCCCGCTGGGCCCGCCGCGCCCGTCGGCCGGTCGGCGGCGCGCCCGCAGCCCGCCGGGACGCGCCCGGCGCGCCCCGAGGACGCCCGCGGCCCGGTGCGCCCGGCCGGTCGGCGCGGCCCGGCCGTGCTGCCGCCCGTCCGGCCGCGGGTCGCCGGTGGCGGCGCCACGCCCGCCCGTCCCGCGCGTGCGCTCGAGGCCCCGGTCGCCCCGGCGGTGCTGCGGCGCCGGCGGATCGTCGCCGTCGCGGTCCTCGGTGTCGTGCTGGGGGTGCTGCTCGGCGTGCTCGTCGGGTTCGTGGTGCCGCTCGTCGGCGCCGCTGCTCCCGTCCCGTCCGGCACCACGGTCACGGTCGTCGGCTCCGGCGAGTCGCTGTCCGACGTCGCCGGCCGCATCGCGCCCGGGTCCGACGCGGACGCGGTCGTCGGCCGGATCCGCGAGCTCAACGAGCTCGACGGTTCCTCCCTCGCGCCCGGGCGTCCGCTCGTCGTGCCGGCCCCCGCGGCCGCCGGGTGAGGCCTGTCTCCGCCGGGGCTCCGTGCTCCCCGGCGACCTGCGGCGATGTGCCACGTCGCCCTCCGGTGGGCGCGGGCGTCCGCGTGATCAGGCCGTCCTCGCGGTCGTCGTCGGTGTCTCCGACGGTCGTCAGCGCGGCCTGATCGCACGGCGACCCCGGACACGTCCGGGGGGCGCCGCGCCCCGTCTTCACCCACTCGGGCACCGGCCGTCCCGCCTCCGCCCGCCCGTCCGGGCCCGACGTCCGCTCGGCGCCCGGGGGCGCGGGGGCGGTCCGTGGAGTTGCGCGGCGCGTCCGCGCGTCGCTACCGTCCCACCCCAACATCTAGTGGTTACACTGGTGTAGTTAGTCCACAGCTTGTGCACATGGTGGTGAGACGCTCCACAGGGTCATCCACCGCACGACGGTGGTCGATCCACGGGTGAGGGCCTTCGATCCACGGATCGGGCCCGGTGATCCCCAGTTCCGTCCCCAGGGACGGGGTGGGGAGCCGGGTCCCGGTGCAAGGGTTGGGGACAACTCCGCCGGTGGCCGCGCGCGACGAGGGGAGGGGGTGTCGGCATGCGGTGTCCGTTCTGCCGGAACACCGACTCCCGCGTCGTCGACTCGCGCGAGGCGGACGAGGGTCAGGCGATCCGGCGCCGCCGGTCGTGCTCGTCGTGCGGCAAGCGCTTCACCACGGTCGAGGAGCCGGTGCTCGCGGTGGTCAAGCGCAGCGGGGTCACCGAGCCCTTCAGCCGGGACAAGGTCGTGCGCGGCGTGGCCCGCGCCTGCCAGGGGCGCCCGGTCGACACCGACGCCCTCGCGCAGCTGGCGCACCGGGTCGAGGAGTCGGTCCGCGCGTCGGGCACCGCGGAGGTGCCCAGCCAGGAGGTCGGCATGGCGATCCTGGGCCCGTTGCGCGAGCTCGACGAGGTGGCCTACCTGCGGTTCGCCAGCGTCTACCGGAACTTCTCGTCGGCGGCCGACTTCGAGGCCGAGATCGCGGACCTGCGCGCCACGCGGGCCGGCGGTGTCGGGGGTCGGGGCGACACTGCGGGGACGACCGGGGACGACGTCGGGACCGCCGGGACGACAGCCGGAGCACGGGCCGGGGACTAGCGGTCGCAAGAACAGGGACGGGTCGGAGCGTGGGGAAGCGCCGCCGGGACGTCGGGGAACGAACAGAGGGATGACATCGATGACCGAGACCGTCGGCACCACGTCCGAGGAGTCGGGCACAGCTGCGCCCCGGCGCGGCCTGACGATCGAGCGTGTCCACACCACCGCGGGGGTCCATCCCTACGACGACGTGGCCTGGGAACGCCGTGACGTGGTGATGACGAACTGGCGCGACGGCTCGGTCAACTTCGAGCAGCGCGGCGTCGAGTTCCCGCAGTCCTGGTCGCTCAACGCGGTCAACATCGTCACCAGCAAGTACTTCCGCGGCGCGCTGGGCACCGAGGCGCGCGAGTCGAGCCTGCGCCAGCTCATCGACCGCGTCGTGGGCACCTACACCGAGGCCGGCACGCGGCACGGGTACTTCGCCACCCCCGCCGACGCCGAGGTGTTCTCCCACGAGCTCACCTGGATGCTGCTGCACCAGTACTTCAGCTTCAACTCGCCGGTGTGGTTCAACGTCGGCACCAGCTCGCCGCAGCAGGTCAGCGCCTGCTTCATCCTCTCGGTCGACGACACCATGGAGTCGATCCTCAACTGGTACCGCGAGGAGGGGCTGATCTTCAAGGGCGGCTCCGGCGCCGGCCTGAACCTCTCGCGCATCCGGTCGTCGAAGGAGCTGCTCTCCTCGGGCGGCACCGCGTCGGGCCCGGTCTCGTTCATGCGGGGTGCCGACGCCTCGGCCGGCACCATCAAGTCCGGCGGCGCCACCCGCCGCGCGGCGAAGATGGTCGTCCTCGACGTCGACCACCCCGACGTCGCCGAGTTCGTCGCCACCAAGCGCGACGAGGAGCGCAAGATCCGCGTGCTGCGCGACGCCGGGTTCGACATGGACCTCGGCGGGTCCGACATCGCCTCGGTGCAGTACCAGAACGCGAACAACTCGGTGCGCGTCTCCGACGAGTTCATGCGCGCGGTGCAGTCCGGCTCGGAGTTCGGCCTGCGGGCGCGGATGACCAACGAGGTGATCGACACCGTCGACGCCAAGCAGCTGTTCCGCAGCATGGCCGAGGCCGCCTGGGAGTGCGCCGACCCGGGCCTGCAGTACGACGACACGATCAACGACTGGCACACCTCGCCGGAGTCGGGGCGCATCACCGCGTCCAACCCGTGCTCGGAGTACCTGCACCTGGACAACTCCAGCTGCAACCTCGCGTCGCTGAACCTCATGAAGTTCCTCGGCGACGACGACACGTTCCGCGTGGACGACTTCGTGCGCTCGGTCGAGCTGGTCATCACCGCGATGGACATCTCGATCTGCTTCGCCGACTTCCCCACGGAGGCGATCGGCGACACCACGCGCGCGTTCCGCCAGCTGGGCATCGGCTACGCCAACCTGGGCGCGCTGCTGATGGCCACCGGCCGGGCCTACGACTCCGAGGGCGGCCGCGCGCTCGCGGCGTCGATCACCTCGCTGATGACCGGCGCCGCCTACCGGCGCTCGGCCGAGCTCGCCGGCGCGGTCGGCCCCTACGAGGGCTACGCCCGCAACGCCGACGCCCACCGCCGGGTCATGCGCAAGCACGCCGCGGCCAGCGACGCGATCCGCACGGTGCACCGCGAGGACGCCCGTGTCCGCGACGCGGCCACCCGCGAGTGGCAGCACGGCCTCGAGGTCGGGGCGCGCGACGGCTGGCGCAACGCCCAGGCCAGCGTGCTCGCCCCCACCGGCACCATCGGCTTCATGATGGACTGCGACACCACCGGGGTGGAGCCGGACTTCTCGCTGGTCAAGTTCAAGAAGCTGGTCGGTGGCGGCTCGATGCAGATCGTCAACCAGACCATCCCGCGCGCACTCGACCTCCTGGGCTACCAGCCCGAGCAGAGCGAGGCGATCGTCGAGTACATCGCCGAGCACGGCCACGTCATCGACGCCCCGGGACTGCGCCCCGAGCACTACGAGGTGTTCGACTGCGCGATGGGCACGCGCTCGATCGCCCCGATGGGCCACGTGCGGATGATGGCCGCGGTCCAGCCGTTCATCTCCGGCGCGATCTCCAAGACCGTCAACATGCCCGAGCAGGCGACGGTGGCGGACATCGAGGAGATCTACTTCGAGTCCTGGAAGCTGGGCCTCAAGGCGCTCGCGATCTACCGCGACAACTGCAAGGTCGGCCAGCCGCTGTCGACGGGCAAGACGAGCGGCAGCACCACGGAGAAGACCACGGGCGAAGCGGGCACGGCGGTCGCACAGGAGCACCGGCCGGTCCGCCGGCGGCTGCCCAAGAAGCGGCCGAGCCAGACGGTGTCGTTCACCGTCGCCGGTGCCGAGGGCTACATGACCGCCGGCAGCTACCCCGACGACGGCCTCGGCGAGATCTTCGTCAAGATGTCCAAGCAGGGCTCGACGCTGGCCGGCGTCATGGACGCGTTCTCGATGGCCATCTCGATCGCGCTGCAGTACGGCGTCCCGCTGGAGACCTACGTCTCCAAGTTCGTCAACATGCGCTTCGAGCCGGCGGGCATGACCGACGACCCGGACGTCCGTATTGCCACCAGCGTCGTCGACTACCTGTTCCGCCGCGTCGCGCTCGACCACCTGCCCTACGAGAAGCGCGCCCAGCTGGGCATCTTCTCGGCGGACGAGCGCTCGGCCCAGGTCGCGGCCACCGACTACGGCACCGGCGCCCCCGCGGCCCCGGCGGCGGACCCGGTGGACGTCGAGTCGCTGCGGACGTCGCTGGACATCTCGACGGACAAGGCCGAGGCCCCGGACCGCCGCCGGGCCGACGTCTCCGTCGGCAGCTCCACCGAGCTGCTCGAGCTGCAGCAGGGCAAGGCGGCCGACGCGCCGCTCTGCCTCACCTGCGGCACGAAGATGCGGCCCGCCGGCTCGTGCTACGTCTGCGAGGGCTGCGGCTCCACCAGCGGCTGCAGCTAGATCGTCCGCTCCCCGGCCCCGCCAGGGGCGCCCGGCCGCACGCCTGCCGGGCGCCCCTCGCGGAGGGTAGGTTCGCCCCGTGTCACGTGATCACGAGGCTGAGCAGGCGAACAAGGACCGGGTCGGCGCGGCGTTCGACGCCTGGGCGACGGGGACGGGAGGTCCGTTCGACCTCCTCGCCGACGACGCCACCTGGACGATCGTGGGCAACAGCCCGGTCTCGCGGACCTACGGCAGCAAGGCCGAGTTCATCGGGACGGTGATCGAGCCGTTCAACGCCCGCATGTCCGAGCCCCTCGTACCGTCCGTGCGCCACCTGTTCGCCGACGGCGACTGGACGATCGTCCTGTTCGACGCGCAGGCCACGCGGCGCGACGGAGCGCCCTACCGGAACACCTACACCTGGTACCTGCGCTTCGGGCCCGACGGCGCGGTCGTCGAGGTGATCGCCTTCTTCGACACCATCGAGTTCACCGACCTCTGGCAGCGGGTCGACCCCGCCTGACCGGGTGAGGGGTTGGAGCGAGGGTGACCTTCGCTCCCGGACCCGCGAGCTCAGCCGATGGGAACGACCGTCGCCGAGAGGGCGCGGTGATCGGAGAGCGGCGGGTGGTGGACGGACGGGCCGGAGGCGACGACGCCCCGGCCGAGCAGGTGGTCGATCTGGCGGCGTGGGGCGTCGGCGGGGAAGGTCCGCCCGGTCACCAGGCCCTGCAGCCCGCTGGAGAAGCGGGCGCGCCGCGGGCCGAGGTTGAGGTCCCCGGTGATCACGACGGGGCCGGTGCCGCGCAGCGCACGGGCCAGGTGCCGAAGCTGGACGAGGTTCCAGCCCGGGATGAAGGTGAGGTGCGTGGTCACGACGGTCACCGGGCCGTGCGGCCCCTCGATGCGGGCGGCCACCGCGGTCCGCGGCTCGTCGCGCACCCACACGAGCTCCCGCGGGTGGCCGAGGAGCAGCGGGACCGGTCGGGGCAGGCGCGGCAGGGGCAGCACCCGCCACTCGGTCACCGGCAGCCGCGAGAGCAACGCGATCCCGTACGCCGGGGTCTCGCCGGGATCGGCGACGGGCGACGGCTCCCAGTCGCCGGGCACGCCCAGCAGGGTGGCGGCGAAGCGGTGCTCGACGGCGCCCATCGCCTCCGCGGCCACGGCGGTGAGGTCGGCGCCGCCCGACCGCGGCTGGGCACGGTCGACCTCCTGCAGCCCGAGCACGTCGACGTCGAGCTCCTTCACCGCCTCGGCGTAGCCGTCGACGTCGGCCGGCCCGGTGGCCGTGGCGGCGCCGTGCAGCACGTTCCAGGTCCCCAGTCGCACGGTCCCAGGGTGCCCCCCCGGGTTCGTCGCCGATCAGCTCGGGTAACGAAACCGGGGTGAGCGGACCCCACGAGCCCGAGCATCCACCCGCCGGTGCCGGGCGGCGCGAGGCGCTCAAGCGCGTCGCGGTCGCCCTGCGCGGCGGCGGTGTGGGCTTCGCGCTGGCCGGCGGCTACGCGGGGTGGGCCCTCGGCGGGCCGGAGCCGGAGAAGGACGTCGACTTCGTCGTCACCGAGGCCGAGGCGGAGAATGCGGCGACGGTGCTGGCCGAGGCCGGGCTCGACGTGCGGCACCCGCCCGAGGACTGGCTGTTCAAGGTCTACAGCGACGGCGCGCTGGTCGACGTCCTCTTCCGCCTCGCGGGCGAGAGCGTCGACGAGGAGCTGCTCAGCAGGGCGACCGAGCAGGAGGTGCTCTCGGTGTCCATGCCCGTCGTCAGTGCCACCGACCTGATCATCGGCAAGCTCGCGGCGCTCAACGAGCACGCCTGCGACCTGGCCAAGGTGCTCCCCACCGCCCGCGCCCTGCGCGAGAAGATCGACTGGGAGCGCGCCGAGGTCGCCACGGCGTGGAACGACATCGCCGTGGCCTGCCTGTTCCTCCTGCGCCGGATCGGGGTGGCCCCACCAGGGGCTGCGCCCCCGTGAGTGACCCGCGTCGTCGGGACGACCCGGATCACTCACGTGGGCGCAGCCCATAGAGGATGAGCGGGTGTTCGACCTGCGCCGGGTCACCGCCACCCGGTACGTCACCCCGCTGCGCGAGGGCGGGTCGCTGCCCGGGCTGGTGGAGGCCGACGACCTCGGCACCTACGTCGCGAAGTTCACCGGCGCGGGCCAGGGCGCGAAGGCGCTCGTCGCCGAGGTCGTGGCCGGCGAGATCGCGCGGCGTCTCGGGCTCCGGGTGCCCGAGCTCGTCGTCCTCGACGTCGACCCCGTCATTGCCCGCGCGGAGCCCGACTGGGAGGTCCAGGAGCTGCTCGCCCGCAGCGGCGGGCCCAACCTCGGCATGGACTTCCTCCCCGGTGCCCTCGGGTTCGACCCCGTCGCGCACCGCGTCGACCCGCTCGAGGCGTCGCGGGTGCTGTGGTTCGACGCGTTCGTCGAGAACGTCGACCGCTCCTGGCGCAACCCCAACCTGCTGCGCTGGCACCGCGAGCTGTGGCTGATCGACCACGGCGCCTGCCTGTACTTCCACCACTCCTGGGCGCGGGCCGCGTCGGTGGTGTCGCGCCCCTACGACCTCTCCGACCACGTCCTCGCCCCCGCCGCGACCGCCCGGGCCGAGGCCGACGCCGAGCTGTCGGGGCGAGTCGACGAGGCGATGCTCACCGACGCGGCCGCGCTCATCCCCGAGGAGTGGCTGGACGACGTGGCGCCCGAGGACTACGTCGAGCACCTGCTCGCCCGGCTCGCGGCGCGCGAGGCGTGGGTGCCGCGATGAGCCGGGAGACCGAGCGCGACACCTTCGAGTACGCGCTGCTGCGCGTGGTGCCCGACATCGAGCGCGGCGAGCTGGTCAACGTCGGCGTGCTGCTCTATTGCCGGCACCGCGAGCACCTCGCCGTCCGGACGCACCTCGACGCCGAACGCCTGCACGCCCTCGCCCCGTCGGCCGACCTGGAGGCGGTGCGCGACGCGGTGGCGGCCTGGGAGGGTGCGGTGCGCGGCGAGGGCCCGTCCGGCGTGCTGTCGGCGGGGGAGCGCTTCCGCTGGTTGATCGCCCCGCGCAGCACCGTCCTGCAACCGGGTCCCGTGCACACGGGGCTGACCGCGGACCCGGACGCGGAGATCGAACGCCTCCTCGCCCGGCTGGTCCGCCCGCCGTCCTGAATCGCTCCGTTGTTTCCCTCGGTGCCCCGAGGGGGGAGTCCTTCCCCCGATCGGTCGTACGCCCCCGTGACGGGAACGGTGGCGCGCCCGACCGCGACGGAGGAGGACACGGTGGCGGACGAGGTCCGGTGGCTGGAGACGGTGGGGTCCGGGGACGTCGAGGAGGTCGGGGGCAAGAACGCCTCGCTCGGTGAGCTCATCGGCAACCTCGCCGAGGTGGGCATCCGGGTGCCCGGCGGGTTCGCGACGACGGCGTCGGCCTACCGCTCGTTCCTGCAGGTCAACGGCCTCGACGAGCAGATCGCGACCGTGCTCGGTGAGCTCACGGACGGGAAGCGCGAGCTCGCGGACGCGGGGGCGGCGATCCGCGGGCTCTTCGACACCGCCGAGTTCCCCGAGGCCACGGCCGAGGCGATCCGGTCGGCGTACGCCGAGCTGGGTGAGCGCCACGAGACCGACGACGTCGACGTGGCCGTGCGCTCGAGCGCCACCGCCGAGGACCTGCCCGACGCCAGCTTCGCCGGCCAGCAGGACACGTACCTCAACATCACCGGGGCGGACGCGCTCCTCGCGGCCTGCAAGGACTGTTACGCGTCGCTGTTCACCGACCGCGCCATCAGCTACCGCGTCGAGCAGGGCTTCGAGCACACCGACGTCGCGCTCTCGATCGGCGTGCAGAAGATGGTGCGCTCGGACCTCGGGTCCGCCGGCGTCATGTTCACGATCGACTCCGACACCGGCTTCCCCGACACCGCGATCATCAACGGCGCCTGGGGCCTCGGCGAGAACGTCGTCGGCGGCGAGGTCACCCCGGACCAGTGGACGGTCTACAAGCCGTTCCTCGACCGGGAGGAGCTGACGCCGATCCTGGTCCGGACCGTCGGGGCGAAGGAGCGCAAGCTCGTCTACACCGACTCGGGGGACGAGCCGACCACCAACGTCGACACCGACGACGAGGAGCGCCGCACGCTCGTCCTCGACGACGACGAGGTGCTCGCTCTCGCCCGTTGGGGCGTGACGATCGAGGAGCACTACGGGCGCCCCATGGACGTCGAGTGGGCCAAGGACGGGCGCACCGGCGAGCTGTTCGTCGTCCAGGCCCGCCCCGAGACCGTGCAGTCGCGCGCCGGCGCCGGGACGCTCTCGACGTTCCACCTTGACGAGACCGGTGAGGTGCTCGTCTCCGGGCTCGCGATCGGCCAGGCGATCGCCGCGGGCGAGGTGCAGGTGATCGCGTCGGCCGACGACGTGGACTCGTTCGAGGACGGCAAGGTGCTGGTCACCGAGATGACCGACCCGGACTGGGTGCCGATCATGAAGCGCGCCGCCGGGATCGTCACCGACCGCGGCGGCCGCACCTCGCACGCCGCCATCGTCAGCCGCGAGCTCGGCGTGCCCGCCATCGTCGGCACCCAGGACGCGACCGAGCGGCTCGCCGCGGGCCGCGAGGTCACGCTGTCGTGCGTCGAGGGCGACGAGGGGCACGTCTACGACGGGATCCTCGCGTTCTCGGAGCGCGAGCTGGACCTCGAGTCGGTGCCCGGGACGAGCACGCGCGTGATGATGAACATCGGCAGCCCCGCCGCGGCGATGCAGTGGTGGCGCCTGCCCGCGCACGGCATCGGGCTCGCGCGCATGGAGTACCTGGTCAACAACGTCATCCAGGCCCACCCGCTGGCGCTGCTGCACCTCGACGACGTGGAGGACGACGACGCGCGGCAGCAGATCGAGGAGCTGACCGCGGGCTGGCCCGACACGGCCGAGTACTTCGTCGACCACCTCGCCCGCGGGATCGCGACGATCGCCGCGTCGCAGTACCCCGAGCCGGTCGTCGTGCGCCTCTCGGACTTCAAGACCAACGAGTACGCGGGACTCCTCGGTGGCACGCAGTTCGAGCCCGAGGAGGAGAACCCGATGCTCGGGTGGCGCGGGGCGTCGCGCTACTACAGCGACGACTACAAGGAGGCGTTCGCGCTGGAGTGCCGCGCCCTGGACCGCGTGCGCACGTCCATGGGCTTCTCCAACGTCATCGTCATGGTCCCGTTCTGCCGCACGCCGGAGGAGGCCGACCGCGTCCTGGAGACCATGGCGGAGTTCGGGCTCGAGCGGGGCCGCGACGGCCTGCAGGTCTACGTGATGGCGGAGATCCCGTCGAACATCCTGCAGGCCGACGAGTTCGCCGACCGCTTCGACGGCTTCTCGATCGGGTCGAACGACCTCACCCAGCTCACCCTCGGGATCGGCCGCGACGACGACCGGCTCACGCACCTGTTCGACGAGCGCAGCCCGGCGGTCAAGAAGATGATCACGATGCTGATCGAGGCCGCCCACGCCAAGGACCGCTACGTCGGCATCTGCGGCCAGGGCCCGAGCGACCACCCCGACCTCGCCGAGTTCCTCGTCGAGCAGGGCATCGACAGCATGTCGCTCAACCCCGACAGCGTCCTGACGGTGATCGAGCGCGTCGCGGAGGCGGAGTCGCGGCGCGACGGGGGCTGAGAAATGTCAGCGGCGTGGCGCCGCAGACGTTGAGTGTCCGTATCGCCACGCACTCGAATGCGAGCTGTTCATCCGGCTGCGGGAACGTGGGCCGCATGCTCAAGGCGGTGGCGGCCCTGCTCGTCGCTGGCCACCGCGACGGGGTGCGGCGGGGCACCGGCGACCTCGGTCCGGCCGGCCCCGTGCTCGCCCGCCGTCGCGATCACCGGCTTCTCCGACGCCTCGACGGCGCAACGTACGGCGCGCGGCGGACCTCCCCGCTCACCGGGCTGTCGGGGCTGGCGGTCGACCGGGACGGCTCGCTGCTCGCCCTGAGCGACCGCTCGGTGCTGTTCACCCTCGACCCGCGGTCCCGGGAACCGCGCGCCGCGACCCCACTGGCGGACGGGGCGGGCGAGGCCCTCGACGCCGAGGCCCTCGCCGTCGACGCCGACGGCACGCGCCTCGTCACGTCGGAGGCGACGCCGGCGGGCCTCCGGTTCGACACCGCGGCCGGCCGGTCGGCCGCCTCGACGCGCATGCCTGCCCGGACCTCGCAGCCTCGACGCAGCAGGCGCAGGCCGATCCGCTGCTCGACGACGTCGAGGGGATGACGGTGCTCGGCCGCACGCCGGACGGGGCCCTGCGGGTGCTCCTGGTCAGCGACGACAACCAGGACGCCGAGCAGACGACCCGGCTCTACGATCTCGAGGTCCGCCTTCCGCCGGCGTGATCTCCGGAACCCGCCCGTGCGCGGCGGCGCCATGCGGTGGAAGGTGTCGCCGTGACCGAAGACGCTCACCCCGGCCCCATCCGCGCCCTCGTCCTCGGGGGAGGGGGACTCGCCGGCATCGCCTGGGAGGTGGGCGTCCTCGTCGGCCTTGCCGAGGGCGGCGTCGACCTGTCGCTGGCCGACCGCGTCGTCGGCACCTCCGCCGGCTCCGTCGTCGGGACCCTCCTGACCACGGGCGTGGACCTCGCGGCCGTGCACGAGGAGCACCTCGCCGGAGCGTCCGAGAGCTCCGGCCCGCCCGCGACGCTGGACATGGAGGCGCTCGGCGCCCAGCTCGCCGCCGCGATGGACGGCGCCCGCGACGCGGGGGTGATGCGGGCGCGCCTGGGCGCCTGGGCGCTCGCGGCGGACACCCCGCCCGAGTCCGGGCGGCGCGCGATCATCGACGCCCGTCTGCCGGTGAAGGAGTGGCCCCGCACGGACCTGCGGATCTCCGCGGTCGACGCGGAGACCGGGGAGCTGGCCGTGTTCACCCGCGACGCGCGCGTCGAGCTGGTCGACGCCGTCGCGGCGAGCTGCGCCGTACCCGGCGTGTGGCCGCCGATGACGGCGGCGAAACGGCGCTACATCGACGGGGGCGTCGCGTCGGTGGTGCACGTGGCCCGGGCCGACGACGACGGCTTCGAGATCCAGGGCGCGGCCGACCGCGTGCTCGTCGTCGCCCCGCTCGACCCGCCGGCGGGGGGACCGTTCCGCTCGGTGACCCAGGAGATCGAGCAGCGGCAGGAGAGCCACCCGGACACCGACGCGCTCGCGATCCTCGCCGACGAGACCTCCCTCGCGGCGTTCGGCACCAACGTCCTCGACCCGTCGACCATGCCGGCCTCGGCACGGGCCGGACGGGCACAGGGCCAGGCGTGGGCCGACGAGGTCGCCCGGCGCTGGTCGTGAGCACACCCGTCGCCACCGCGACGACGGCGCGGCGCGGCGGCGCCTTCGCGGCGTTCGCCGTCCTCCTGCTCGCGGCCAACCTCCGTCCCCCCGTCGTCGGGGTCGCGCCGCTGGTCGACCAGGCGCGCGACGACCTCGGCGTCTCGAGCGGCGTCGCCGGCCTGCTGACCAGCCTCCCGGTCCTCTGCTTCGGTCTGCTCGCGCCGATCGCGCCGCGCCTCGCGCGTCGCTGGGGACTCGAGCGCCTGATGGTGGCGGCGCTGCTGGTGCTCACCGCGGGCATCGCGCTGCGCCTGGTCGACGCGCTCGCCGTCATCCTCGTCGGGAGCGTGCTCGTCGGGACGGCCATCGCGGTGGGCAACGTGTCGTTGCCGACGCTGGTCAAGCGCGACTTCCCGCACCGCACCGGCGCGATGACCGGCGCCTACTCGATGGTGCTCACCGGTGGCGGGGCGCTTGCCGCCGCCGTCACCGTGCCCCTGCAGCGCGTCACGGGCCTCGACTGGCGGTACACGCTCGGGCTGTGGGGCCTGCTCGCGCTGGTGACGCTGGCGGTCTGGGTCCCCCGCGCACGCCGTCGCACGGTGCCGTCGAGCCCGGTGGGGGAGGCCGCGGCGATGCGTCGCGGGCTGCTGCGCGACCCGCTGGCCTGGCAGGTCACGCTGTTCATGGGCCTGCAGTCGCTGCAGTTCTACGCGACGTCGGCGTGGATCCCGACGATCTACGTCGACGCCGGGCGCAGCCCCGCCGAGGCCGGACTGCTGCTCTCGCTGGCCGGGATCGTGGGGCTCGTGTTCTCGGCGACGATGCCCTCGCTGGCGATGCGCCGCCCGAGCCAGAGCGCGCTCGTCACCGTCACCTGCCTGTTCTACGTCGCCGGCTACGCCGGGCTGATCCTCGCGCCCGGCACGCTGCCCGCGCTCTGGATGGTGCTGCTCGGCGTCGCGCAGGGCTCGAACATCGCCCTCGGACTCCTGCTGATCACCCTCCGCTCGCCGGACACCGCGCACACCGCCGAGCTCTCGGCCATGGCCCAGGGCATCGGCTACACGCTCGCGGCCGTCGGCCCCTTCGGTCTGGGCGCGCTCCACGACCTCACTGGCGGGTGGACGGTCCCGCTCGTGGTGATGGCGGTGCTCGTGGTGCCGACCATCCTGATGGGTATCGGCGCCGGCCGCGACCGGCACGTGCTCACGCTCTGAGCCCCGTCACCCGATCATCGCGGCCAGCCCGTCGAGCGCCCGTTCCAGCCCGAAGCGCCAGGCCCGGTCGGGATCGCGGGCCGAGCCCTGCGCGGCACCGGCGGCGGCGCCGACCCGGGTGGCGCGCGGAAAGCGCTCGGGGTCGAGCACCTCGGCGAGCACCGGGGCCCGCGCGGCCCACCAGGCGGCGTCGTCGGGGGTTCCGTCGTCCGTCGCGGTGGCTGGCAGCGCCGCGGCGCGGGTGACGTCGAGCAGGAAGGTCAGGGCGGCGTCGCGGTCGACGTCGTCGAGGTCCGCCAGGTCGTCGAAGGCCGCCAGCTCGTGCTCGTACTTCGCGGTCTCGCCGGGGCCGAGCACGGGACGCCGGGGGTCGACGCGCGCCGCCCACGGGTGGGCGCGGTAGAGCGCGCGGTTCTCCTCGGCCACCGCCGTGAGGCGCTCGCGCCAGGGTTGACCGGCGGTGTCGCGGCGCGGCATGGCGGCGTAGGAGGCGTCGACGACGAGGTCGGCGAGCTCGTCGCGCCCGGGGACGTAGGTGTAGATGGTCATCGGCGCGACGCCGAGCTCGGTGGCCAGCGCGCGGATCGTCAGGCGCACCAGCCCGTCCGCGCCGCCGGCATCGGCGAGCGCCGTGGCGGCGCGCACGACCGCGTCGAGGTCCAGACCGCGCCGGGGACCGCGGGTGGCCGGGGGATCGGCGCGCCACAGCAGCGCGAGCGTGCGGGCGGGATCGGCGCTCATCGGCGGCACCCTCTCATTTTTTCGTGTACAACGTACGATGTACAGCGTACGGAGAAAGAGGGTCCATGAAGATCAGTGCGTCCGCCGTCTCCCTCAACGTCGCCGATCCCGAGGCCTCGGGGGCCTTCCTCGTCGAGCACTTCGGTTTCGAGCAGGCCATGGCCGCCGACGGCTTCGTGTCGCTGGCGCGTGAGGACGTCGGCATGTCCGTCGTCTTCCTGCGCACCGGGCTGGAGTCCCTGCCCGTCGACCAGCGCGACGAGCACGCCGCCGGGCTGATCCTCGCGTTCGTCGTCGACGACCTCGAGGGCGAGCTGGCCCGGCTGGAGTCCGAGGGCGTGGCGATCACCATGCCGCTGACCCCCGAGCCGTGGGGCGAGCGCGCGTTCCAGGTGCGCGACCCCAACCGCGTGATCGTGCAGCTGGTCGACTGGGAGGGCGAGGTCGCGCCGGGCTACTGATCGCGGAGGTCGGGGCGCTCGGCAGGATGGGGACGTGGAGATCGTCCTGAGCGCCGTGCGCCCCGACTCGCCCGACGGGCTGACCGCCCTGCGCGCCTACGCCGGCGAGCTCGCCCGCCGCTGGCCGGAGAAGGCGCCCGAGCCGTCGTGGTCGCAACAGTTCCTCGCCGACGACCCCCTGGCCCTCGCCCCACCGGCCGGGGTCCTCGTCGTCGGGAAGCAGGGCGAGCGGGTCGTCGCCTGCGCGGGCCTGCGCTTCGAGGGGGTCGACGTCCCGCCGGGCGCGGGCGAGATCAAACGCATGTGGGTCGACCCCGAGGTGCGCGGCCAGGGCCTGGCCACGCGCCTGCTGCACCACCTCACCGAGCTCGCCCGCGAGGCCGGGCTCCGCCGGCTGGTGCTCGACACCGCCGACGACCTCGTCGAGGCCCGCGCGCTCTACGCCCGCGAGGGGTTCGTCGAGACCGAGCCCTACAACGCCAACCCCTACGCCGCCCACTGGTACACGCGCGACCTCTGGTGATCGGCGGCCCTCAGCCCACCTGCCGCCAGCAGAACTCGAAGACGAGCGCCCACTGGAACGCGCGCTGGGCGTTGTCGGCCGCGCCGCCGTGGCCGCCCTCGATGTTCTCGTAGTACTCGACGTCGTGGCCGTGCTCGCGCATCCGGGCCACGGCCTTGCGGGCGTGGGCGGGGTGGACGCGGTCGTCGCGGGTCGAGGTCGTGACGAGCACCGGCGGGTAGGCCTCGTCGGCGCGCAGGTTCTGGTACGGCGAGTACTGCGCGATCCACGCCCATTCCTCGGGCTTGTCGGGGTCGCCGTACTCGGCCATCCACGACGCCCCGGCGAGCAGCAGGTGGAACCGGCGCATGTCGAACAGCGGCACCATCACCACGATCGCCCCGAACAGCTCCGGGTAGCGGGTCAGCATCACGCCCATGAGCAGGCCGCCGTTGCTGCCGCCGTGGATCGCCAGCTGCGACGCCGTGGTGATCCCGCGCTCGACGAGGTCCCGGGCGACCGCCGCGAAGTCCTCGTACGCCCGGTGGCGGTGCTCGCCGAGCGCCGAGGTGTGCCACGTCGGCCCGTACTCGCCGCCGCCGCGGATGTTCGCGACGACGTAGGTGCCGCCCCGGGCGAGCCAGCCCCGTCCGATGATCCCGCTGTAGCCCGGGGTCAGGGCGATCTCGAAGCCGCCGTAGCCGGTCATCAGTGCGGGGCCCGGGGTGTCGGCGACCCGGCCGACCACGAAGTACGGCACCTGGGTGCCGTCGTCGGAGGTCGCGAAGAACTGCCGGACCTCGAGGCCGCTCGCGTCGAAGCGCGCGGGCGCCGTGCGCAGGACCTCGGGCTCCGGGTCGGTGTCGCGCCCCAGCTCGCCGCGCAGGAACGTCGAGGGCTGCGTGTAGCCGTCGGTGTCGAGGAAGTACTCGTCGCTCTGGTCGGGGTCGACGCCGATGAGGTCGACCGAGCCGAGATCGGGCCCGGCCGGCAGCTCGCGGCGCGCCCAGTCCTGGTCCGGGGTGAGCACCTCGAGACGCGTGACGACGTCGGTGAGGACGGCGAGCACGAGGTGGTTCTTCGTCCAGGCGTGGTAGCTCAGCGAGCGGCTGGGGGTGGGGGCGAAGAGCACCCGCGCCGAGCGGTCGCCGGCGAGGTAGCCCTCGAAGTCGAAGCAGAGCAGGGAGCCGGCGGCGTGCTCGACGCCCTCGACGCTCCAGGGCGAACGCGTGCGCACCAGCAGCCAGCTGCGCTCGACGTCGGTGTCGGAATCCGGCGGCACGTCGAGGAGCACCTGCGTCCCGTCCGGGCGCAGGAGGTACTCCTCGGTCGTGTGGAAGTCGGGGCTGCGCCCGACGAAGTCGCGCTCGTGGCCCGGGGTGTGGTCGTGCGAGGCGAAGGCCGACACGTCGGTCTCCTCGGCGGTGAACACGACCTCGGCCTCGGCGACCGGCTGATCGCGTCGCCAGCGGCGCATCACCCGCGGGTAGCCCGACGTCGTCTGAGAGCCGGCTCCGAGGTCGGTGCCGACGAAGACGGTGTCGGCGTCGATCCACCCCACGCGGCTCTTCGCCTCGGGCAGCGTGAACCCGTCGGTCACCCAGGTCCTCGAGGCGAGGTCGAACTCGCGCACCACCGTCGCGTCCGCGCCGCCGCGCGAGAGCTGGACGAGGGCGCGGTCGTAGTCGGGATAGCGGACGGCGGCGCCCGCCCAGACCCAGTTCTCGTCCTCCTCCGCCGCGAGGGCGTCGAGGTCGAGCAGCAGCTCCCAGTCGGGCTCGCCGGTGCGGTAGCTCTCGAGTGTGGTGCGCCGCCACAGCCCGCGGGAGTGCTCGGCGTCCTGCCAGAAGTTGTAGAGCAGCGCGCCGCGGCGTCGCACGTACGGGATGCGGTCGTCGGCGTCGAGCACCGCGCGCAGACCGTCGCGGAGCTCGCCGAAGCGCTCGCCCCCGGTGAGGACGTCCAGCGACTCGGCGTTGCGCTCCTTCACCCAGGTCAGGGCCTCGTCGCCGGTGACCTCCTCGAGCCAGAGGTAGGGGTCGTCGGGGGTCCCGTCCGGGCTGGCGGTGGTCGCGGGGGAGCTCACGCGACCATCCTCACCCATCGCCGGGCCCCGACGCTCGTGGGTGAACTAGTCCTCCCGCCCGTGGCGCAGGAGCTCGCGCCACTCGGCGGCGCTCCAGTGCGCGGGGGCGGTGCGGGCGAGGAACGTGCGCAGCGCGCGCAGGACCTCGCGCGGGTGGGTGTGGAACGGGAAGTGCCCGGCGCCCTCGAACACCTGCAGTTCGCTGCCGGGCATGGCCTCGTGGGCGAGCTGCGCGTGCTCGACCGGGACGATCATGTCGTCGGAGCCCCACAGCAGGAGCGTCGGCATCCCCGCGGTGAGGTAGCAGCGGTCGAGCATGGTGACCACCTGGCCGCGCCAGTCGACGACGGCGCGCAGGGTGCGCAGGAACGCGCTGCGGCTGGTGGCGTCGGGGAGGGCGTCGACGAGCCGGACCAGGTCCTCGGCGTCGCGGCCCAGCGGGTGGTCGAGGCGGGTGAGCGCCCACATCACCGCCTCGGTCTGCGTGCGCATGCCGGGCAGTCCCAGCATCCCGAGCACGAGCTGCGCGCCGGGCAGCGAGGCCGCGCGCAGGGCCGGGCTCACCGACTGGGAGACCCCGCCGGCGCCGATGAGCACGATCCGTTCGGTGCGCTCGGGGTACTGGTAGGCGAACTGCATCGCCACGCCGCCGCCGAGCGAGTGCCCGACGAGGGTGGCGCGGTCGACGTCGAGGACGCCGAGCAGGTCGCGCATCCCGTTCGCGTACGCCGCGACCGAGTAGTCGCCGCGCGGCTTGTCCGAGCCGCCGTGCCCGAGCAGGTCGGGGGCGAGGACGGTGTGGTCGCGGGCGAGGTCGTCGAGCAGGGGACCCCACGTCGACGAGTCGTCGCCGATCCCGTGGATGAGCAGCAGCACCGGACCGGAGCCGGCCATCCGGAACGCACGGCGGTACCCGTGCACGGTCCGGTACTGCAGGGCCCATCGCTCGCCCGGCACGTCCCGCAGGACGGGGCCGGGCGAGGGGGGTCCGGACGGCGGGCGGCGGAGCAACACGGCCGGTCCTCCGACCTCCTCGGTCTCGTCGTCAGCGGGACCGGAAGCCTAGGGGCGCGGTGTGACGCGAGGTCACCGCCGTGTTGCTGCCACGTGACGGGTTGCCGCCACGTCACGGTCACCCGGCCGTGCCCGTCTCGCTCCCGCTCGGGTCGGCGTCGCCGCCCGAGGTGGTCGGCTCACCCGCGGGCTCGCCGGCGAGGAGCAGGTAGAGCCGGCGACGGGTGTCGTCGAGCAGGCGGACCGCCTCGGTCACCTGCTCCTCACGCCCGACCTGGGCGACCTGCGAGACGGCGCCCATGACGAGGCCGACCGACTCGCGCAGCGCGCCGAAGCCGTCCTCGGCCGCGGCGGAGTTCCACACGGCGTCGAGCTCCTCGCGGTGCTCGTCGACGTAGGTGCGGCCCGCGTCGGTCAGGTGGATCACCGACCGGCCCTCGGCCTTCTCGGTGCGCACCAGGCCCTCGTCGGCCAGCTGCGACACCGTCGGGTACACCGAGCCCGGGCTGGGGCGCCAGGCCCCGCCGGAGCGCTCGGCGATCTCCTGGATGATCTGGTAGCCGTGCATCGACTCCTCGGCGAGCAGCGCGAGGACCGCCGTGCGCACGTCACCGCGCGCCCGTCGTCCACGGCCGCCGCCGCGCGGGCCGCCGAAGCCGCCCGGACCGCCGAAGCCACCACCCGGTCCGCCTCCGGGGCCGCCGAAGCCGCCCGGACCGCCGAAGCCCGGGCGCCCGAAGGGGCCGCCCCGCTTCCCGCGGCGGAACCGCTCGCGGGGATCGCCCGCGTCTCCACCGAACATCGCCGCGCGGGCGAACCCGCCGTGGCGACGCCGCTCGCGGCCGTGGGGGCCGTGGGGGCCGTGGCCCCGGTGTCCGTGCGGGCCGTGCCCGCGTTCTCCCTCGTCCCGGCGCTCGCCGGGCGTCTCGTGGGTCGTCATGTCGCTCCTCCTTCATTGTTCGATCGCGACACGTCAACGATATATCGCGACTGTCGCGAGTGCAAGGTGCCCGAGGAGGAACGGGAGGGTCCTAGTGGTCGGCGGCGCGCTCCACCGTGACCGCGAGGGCGGCGAGCAGGTCCTTCGCCGAGTCCAGGCTCAGCTCCACCGCGACCCGGGCGCCCGGGCCCCGGCCGGGGTTGAGGAAGTCGATGTTCACGGTGTGCTCGTCGGGCGCGTGGACGGGGTGGTCGTAGTAGACGGTGGCGGTCTCGAGCGGGAACCAGCCGTCGGGCCCCTTGCCGCTGGACTTCGCCAGCGCGAGCTCCTCGGTGCTGTAGGTACACATGCGGCTCACGCCCCCAGGTGTCGTGCGAGGAAGTCGCGGATGCGCTCCCAGCCGTCGACGGCGGCGGCCACCCGGTAGCTGGGCCGGTCGACGGAGAAGAACGCGTGCCCGGCGTCGTCGTAGCGGTGGAACTCGTAGGTCTTGCCCGCCTCCCGGAGCAGCTTCTCGAGCTCGTCGACCTGATCGGGGGAGGGGTGCGCGTCCTCGTTGCCGAACAGGCCGAGCAGCGGCGCGCGCAGCTCGGGGATGCGGTGACCGAACGGGCTGACCCGCAACGGGAACCCCTCCGGTGGCGCGCCGACGACGAAGGCGCCGTAGCAGTCGATCGCGGCCTGGAGGTCGACCTCGATGCCCGCGAGGACGGCCTGGCGCCCTCCCGAACAGAACCCGATCGCGCCGACCCTCCCGTTGCTCGTGGGCAGCGAGCGCAGCCAGCGGGCGGTGCCGGCGGCGTCGCCGACGAAGCGCTCGTCGGGCACCCCGCCCTGGGCGCGCGCGGTGGCGGCCGCGTCGTCGGGCGCGGCGCCCGGGGCCTCGCGCGTGTAGAGGTTCGGGCAGATCGCGTGGTAGCCCATGGTCGCGAACCGCCGCGTGATCTCCTTGGTCGCGGCGTCGTAGCCGGGCATGTGGTGGATGACGATCATCCCGCCGCGGGGCGTGCCGTCCATCGGGCGCGCCGTGTAGGCCTCGATCTCGTCGTCCCCGTGGCCCCGGATGCCGATCGTCTCGGCCAGGACCGCGTCGTGCTGCATGTGAGCTCCGCTCTCGTGGGTGCCCGTGCCCCGGTGCTCCCGCCGGTCGCCGGGAGCGCACCGCTCACCCCCTCATCACGCATGCGGGAGGGGGCGAGAGGGTAGGTCGAACGATAAGGAAGTCGACGTTCCCGTCCCACCCCGGGACGGGTGGAGCAGGAGGAACACCGGATGGACCTGTCGCGTACTCGAGACATCTTCGAGCGGCCGGGGCCGTTCGCGACGGTCTACCTGGAGGCCGTGCAGGCCGGCGAGAACTCGGCCAAGCAGGTCGAGCTGCGCTGGCGTGATCTGTCGAAGCAGCTCCAGCAGGCCGGCGCCGACGACAAGACCCTCGCCGCGCTGGACGAGGAGCTCGGCGGCAAGCGCGCCGGCTCGATCACCGAGGTCGGCCGGGTCCTCGTGGCCTCGGCCGACGGCATCCTCTTCGACGACGAGGTCGAGGCCGTCGACGCCGCGGGCGACATCGCCGTGTGGTCGCCGCTGCCCGAGCTCGGGCGGTACTACCGCAGCCAGACCGGCTCGGTGCGCGTGCTGCTCGCCGTGGTCGACCAGACCGGCGGCGACATCTACCAGGTGATCGCCGACAACAGCGAGGGCGCACGCGAGCTCTCCGAGGAGACCGTCAAGGGTCAGGCGATCGAGACCGTCCACAAGGCCCGCGGCGGCGGCCCCGGCAACCGGACGCGCCAGAACCGCCACGAGATGGCGTCCTACGAGAACGCGGACGCGGTCGTGAAGGGCCTGCGCAGCGCCGCCTCGCAGTTCCGGCCCGAGGTCATCGTCATCGCCGGTGAGATCCAGGGCCGCTCGGCGGTGCGCCAGGAGCTCACCGGGGACCTCGCCGACATCACCCGTGAGATCGAGGCCGGCAGCCGCGCCGCCGGCGCTTCCGAGGACGCGCTCGAGGGCGCCCTGCTGACTGTCACCGGCGAGATCGCCACCGAGCGCGAGTCGGGCGTGCGCCAGCGCTTCGAGGAGGGCAAGGGCCACGCCAACGCGGTCGAGGGCCTCGAGCCGGTGCTCGAGGCCGCGCGGACCGGCGCGGTCGACACGCTCCTGCTGGTCGACGGCCAGGACGTGCCGGGAGAGCTGTACGCGGGGTCGTCGCCGGAGGCCATCTCCACCGACCCGGCGAACCTCGCCGAGATCTCCGACACCGAGCCCGTCGCCCGGCCCGCGGAGCAGGTCCTGCTGCGCGCCGTCGGTGCCCTGGGCGGCCAGGTGCAGGTCCTCGGCGGCGGCACGTCGCTGCAGGACGGCGTCGGCGCGATCCTGCGGTTCCCCACCGGGAGCTGATCGGACCAACCTCTCTGTCAGCGGCGTGGCGCTACGGACACTCAACGTCTGCGGCGCCACGCCGCTGACATGTGTCCGGGCGTCCGTTCAGACCAACAGCGCCGCGAGCTCCCGAGCCGCGGTACGGGCGTCGTCGAGCGTGACGTAGGGCGCGGCGAAGCCGAAGCGCAGCAGATCCGGCGGGCGGGCGTCGACGACGACCCCCCGCCGGGCCAGCGCCGCGCACAGGCCCTCGGCGTCGGGGACGCGCACGGCGGCGTGCCCGCCCCGACGTCCGTGCTCCCGCGGGGTCACGACGTCGACCCCGGCCGGCAGCGCCTCGAGGAACGCGTCGCCGAGCGCCAGGGACGCTGCGTGCACGTCGGCGAGCGCGACGCCGTCGAAGACCGACAGCGCGCCGTCGAGGGCGAGCATCGAGAGCATCGGCGGCGTGCCCACGCGGAGGCGCCCGACGCCGGGCGCCGGGGTCCACGCCTCGGTCATCGTGAAGGGCTCGGCGTGGCCGGTCCAGCCGGTCAGCGGCGGGTCGAGGACGTCGTGGTGGCGGGCGGCGACGTAGACGAACGCGGGCGCGCCCGGGCCGCCGTTGAGGTACTTGTAGGTGCAGCCGACGGCCAGGTCGACGCCGAGGCCGTCGAGGTCGACGGGCAGGACGCCGACGGCGTGCGACAGGTCGGCCACCACCACCGCGCCGGCCGCGTGCGCACGCTCGACGATCGCGGCGAGGTCCCACCGCTCGCCGGTCCGGAAGTCGACGGCGGGCACGGCCACGACGGCGGTGTCGGCGTCCGGGGCCAGCGCGTCCGGCGCCGCGGTGACGAGCGTCAGCCCCGTCAGGCGCGCCACCGACGTCGCGAGGTAGCGGTCGGTGGGGA
This sequence comes from Actinomycetospora sp. NBC_00405, assembly GCF_036044095.1. Lineage (NCBI taxonomy): Bacteria > Bacillati > Actinomycetota > Actinomycetes > Pseudonocardiales > Pseudonocardiaceae > Actinomycetospora > Actinomycetospora sp. NBC_00405. Next base: position 1,961,278 of record NZ_CP107938.1, on the reverse strand, counting down.
AGTGGCCGGCGTCGGAGAGCAGCACCGAGCGCCCCGGCCGGAGCCGGGACGCGGCGATCAGCGCCCCGAAGAGCTGCACCGACGTCGAGTCGCCGACCACCGTCTGCCCGGGCACGGCGCCGACGAGCGCGCCCACCCGGTCGCCGAGGCGTTGGGGCGTCGCCCACCAGCCGCTGTCCTCCCAGCCCGCGACCCCGACCCTCGCCCACTGCTCGTCCACCGCCGCGAGCACCGCGTCCCGCGCGGCACGGGGCTGGGCGCCCAGGGAGTTGCCCGCGAGGTACACCGCGTCGCCGCCGTCGGGGGCGCGCGGGAGGACGAAGGCGTGGCGCGCGAAGCCGGGCTCAGGCGAACTGTTCGAGGGCACGGATCTTGTTCGTCGCGTCGAGGGCGGCGACCTTGTAGGCCTCCGAGAGCGTCGGGAAGTTCAGCACCGCGTCGACGAGGTAGTCGACGGTGCCGCCACAGCCCATGATCGCCTGGCCGATGTGGATGAGCTCGGTGGCCGAGGTCCCGAACACGTGTACGCCGAGCAGGGCGTGGGTGTCGGGGGAGACCAGCAGCTTGAGCATGCCGTAGTCGTCGCCGACGATCTGGCCGCGGGCGAGCTCGCGGTAGCGCGAGATGCCCACCTCGTAGGGGACGGCCTGCTCGGTGAGCTCGGCCTCGGTGGCGCCGCAGTAGCTGACCTCCGGGATCGTGTAGATCCCGAACGGCGAGACCGCGGTCATCGACGCCCCGCCTTCTTCTTGGGGGTGCTCGCCGAACGCGTGGTACGCGGCCTGCCGGCCCTGCTCCATCGACGTCGCGGCGAGCGCGGGGAAGCCGATGACGTCGCCGACGGCGTAGATGTGGGGCACCGCGGTGCGGAAGTGCTCGTCGACCTTGAGCCTGCCCCGATCGTCCACCTCGAGCCCGGCGCGCTCCACCGAGAGCTGGTCGGTGACGCCCTGGCGGCCCGCCGAGTACATCACCGTCTCGGCCGGGATCTTCTTGCCGCTCGCGAGCGTCGTCACGGTGCCGCGCTCGGACACCGAGACCCCGGAGACCTCCTCGCCGAACCGGAAGGTGACCGCGAGGTCGCGCAGGTGGAACTTCAGCGACTCGATGACCTCGGCGTCGCAGAAGTCGAGCATCTGGGGCCGGCGCTCGACGACGGTCACGCGGGTCCCGAGCGCGGCGAACATCGAGGCGTACTCGATGCCGATCACCCCGGCGCCGACGACGACCATGCTGGCCGGGATCTGCTCCATCGCGAGGATGCCGTCGGAGTCGACGACGCGGCGGTCGTCGAACTCGACCTGCGGAGGCCGCGCGGGCCGGGTGCCGGTGGCGACGACGATCTTCGCCGCGGTGACCGTCTGGTGCTCGCCGCGAGATCTCTTCGCGTCGCTGCGCTCGCCCCGCGGCTCGCCGACGACCTCGACGGCGTGCTCGCCGACGAACCGGGCGGCGCCGCTGAGCAGGTCGACCCGGTTGCGCTGCAGCTGCGCGCGGATCACCTCCTCCTCGCGGCCGATGACGAAGTTGGTGCGCGCGAGCAGGTCCTGGACGGTGATGTCCTGCTTGACCCGATAGCTCTCGCCGTAGAGCCCGCGCATCGCGTAGCCGGTGAGGTAGAGGACGGCCTCGCGCAGGGTCTTCGAGGGGATCGTGCCGGTCTGCGTGCAGACGCCGCCGATCATGCCGCGCCGTTCGACGACCGCGACGCGCTTGCCGAGCTTGGCGGCCGCGATCGCCGCCTTCTGCCCGCCGGGACCCGAGCCGATGACCAGCAGGTCGTAGTCGTGGGACGTCTCGGGGCCCCCAGTCGAACCGTCAGCGACGGCAGCCGTGACGTCGGTGGCGGAGGCGTCCGTCGGGGGATCCACGGGGTGCACGGCCCCACCCTCGCCGCCGCCGGGGGCCCCGGCAAGCGGATCGCGTGACGGTACGGGGAACCGCGGTTGTCCACAGGCCCGGAAACCCGATGGATCCGGTGGGGCCGCCGCTGCGTCCGAACCCGTGTGAGCACCGACCACCGCCCCGGCCGCCCGTCGTCCGACGCCCCGCCCGGCACACCGACCACCGCCCCCGGCCCCCTCCGACTCCGCCTGCACGAACCCGGCGAGCTCATCGCCGCCGTCCCGCACCTGCTCGGCTTCCGCCCCGTGGAGTCCGTGGTGATCATCGCCGTCCACGGGGGCGGCCGGCGTCGACGGCTCGGCGTGGTCGCCCGGGCCGACCTACCCGGCCCCGACGACGTCGAGGCCGTCGTCGAGGGCTGCGCGGCCCGGGTGGTGCCCACCGGCCCCGTCGAGATCGCGGTGATCGTGGTCGCCTCCGGCCCGGACGACGGCGAGCCACCCCGGCCCGACGTCGCCGACGCCGTCCGCGAGGCCTTCATCCGGCGCGGGGTCGCCGTGCCCTCACGGCTGTGGGTGCCCGCGATCGCCACCGGGGCGCCGTGGCGGTGCTACCCGCCGTGCGACTGCCGGGGCGCCGTCGCGCCCACCGAGGACTCCCCGCTCGCGGCCGCGGCGGCCTGGCTCGGGCAGGTCACCTACGCCTCGCGTGACGAGCTCGAGGCGTCGCTGGCGCCGGCGGGGTCGCACCACCGGATGCCCGAGCTGCTCGCCGCGGAGTTCGAGGCCGCCGCGCTCGACCGGGAGCTGGCCGGGCAGGCGGCCGCGCGCCGGGATCTCGACGCGGTCGTCACCGCACGCGGCGAGGTGGCCGCCGGCCGGGTGCTCGGCGACGCGGAGATGGCGCGCGTCGCGGTGGCGCTCACCGACCCGGACGTCCGGGACACCGTGATGGGCTGGGCGCTCGACCCCGACGAGGCGGTCGCGGCGGCCGCCGAGCAGCTCTGGACCCTGCTGGTGCGGGCCGTCCCGGCGCCCGAGGTCGCCGAGCCCGCGATCCTGCTGGCCTGCGGGCTGCTCGTGCGCGGCGGCTCGGCGCTCGTGGGGGTGGCGCTGGAGCGGGCGCGCCGCGCCGACCCGGGCCACCGGCTCACCGGGCTCGTCGAGGCGCTGCTCGCGTCGGGCGCCGGGCCCGATGCGGTGCGCACGATCATCCGCGAGGCCAGCGCCGAGTCGGGTGCGCGGCTGCGAGGTCGGGCGGGGTGACGCGGGCTCAGGCCCGCGCGCGGGCGAAGGCCCAGGCGTCGGCGACGATGCCGTCGAGGTCGGTGCGGGTGGGCTTCCAGCCCAGCTCGGCGCGGGCCCGGGCCGACGACGCGACGAGCACGCCCGGGTCGCCGGCGCGCCGCGGCGCCACGCGCGCCGGGATGGCGTGGCCGGTCACCCGGCGGCAGGCCTCGATCACCTCGAGCACCGAGAAGCCCTGCCCGTTCCCCAGGTTGCACACGAGGTGGCCGTCCGCCTCGCGCACCGACCCGGCGTCGCCGCGGGCCAGCAGGTCCAGCGCGAGCACGTGGGCCTCGGCGAGGTCGTCGACGTGGATGTAGTCGCGCACGCAGGTGCCGTCGGGCGTCGGCCAGTCGTCGCCGTAGATCGCGATCTCGTCGCGCTGCCCGAGGGCGACCTGGAGGACCAGGGGGATGAGGTGGGTCTCGACGGTGTGCCGCTCGCCCAGCGCGCCGGTGCCGCCCGTGTCGCCGCTGCCGTCGGTGCCGTGCGCCCCGGCGACGTTGAAGTAGCGCAGGCTCACGGCGCCGAGCGCGCCGCCCGAGGCCGCGGTGTAGTTGCCGATCGCGAGGTCGACGGCGAGCTTCGTCGCGCCGTAGGTGTTGGTCGGGCGCGTCGGCGCGTCCTCGGTGATCGGGGAGCCCTCGGGCTCGCCGTAGGTGGCCGCGCTCGAGGAGAACACCAGCCGCGGCACGTCGTGGCGCCGCAGGGCGTCGAGCAGCGCGACGGTGGTCACGACGTTGCCGTGCCAGTACTTCGCGGGCTTCTCGGCTGACTCGCCCACCAGCGAGCGCGCCGCGCAGTGCACCACGCCGTCGACGTCACCCGCGCCGAGCACCTCGTCGGCGACCTCCGCGACGTCGCCCACCACGAGCCGCGCGCCGTCGGGCACCGCGTCCCGGTGCCCGGTCGACAGGTCGTCGACCACCACCACGTCGTTGCCCGCGTCCAGCAGGTACCGGGCGCACACGCTGCCCACGTACCCAGCGCCCCCCGTCACCACCAGCGTCATGCGGCCAGTGTGCCGGGCCCACCGGCGGGGGCCCGGCGGGGGGAGGAGCTACTGGGCGCGCACCAGCACGGCGTGGGCCACCAGCGGGTCGACCTGCGCGCTCGAGCCCTTGTGGCCGACACCCACGGCGTCGCCGAAGCGGGGGATGGCCACGACGTCGACGTCGCTGCCCGGCAGCACGCCGGCGCTCTTGAGGTCGGCCATGAGCTGCTCGTTGAGCTGGATGTGCTCGGCGATGCGGCGCACCTCGACCTTGCCGCCGCCGCCGCGCGCGAACTCGTCGAGCCGCACGAGACCCGCCTCGTCGGGCGTCGGGGTGCGCGTCGGGGCCGCGGGCTCCTCGCCGTCGCTGTTGCGGAGGGTCTCAAGGCCGGGGATCGGGTTGCCGTACGGCGACACCGAGGGCTCGCCGAGCAGCGTGAAGAGCTTGCGCTCGACGGCGTCGCTCATGACGTGCTCCCAGCGGCACGCCTCGACGTGCACGTGCTCCCACTCGAGCCCGATGACGTTGACGAGCAGCAGCTCGGCGAGACGGTGCTTCCGCATCACGGCCACCGCCTTGGCGCGCCCGCCGGGGGTGAGCTCGAGATGACGATCGCCCGCGACGTGGACCAGGCCGTCGCGCTCCATGCGGGCGACGGTCTGGCTGACGGTGGGACCGCTCTGCTCCAGACGCTCGGCGATGCGGGCCCGGAGGGGGACGACCCCTTCCTCCTCGAGCTCGTAGATCGTCCGGAGGTACATCTCGGTGGTGTCGATGAGGTCGTTCATGCACACCCCTTTCCGCTCACCAATAGTACCGACGCCGTCCGACACCGATACGGCGGCGAGGTGGTGCCACAGGGCACGATCGACGCATGGACACCGAGTCGGGTCCCCTGCCCACCCCCGTCGTGCCCGTCGACTGGCTCCGGGACGCCCTCGCGCGCTCCGAGGGACGCCCGGTGGTGCTCGACGTGCGGTGGACGCTGCGGCCGCCGCCCCGCAACGCCAAGGAGCGCAAGGCCGCCGCCCGCGAGGACCCGCCGGGCCTCGTCGAGCACGAGGCCGGGCATATCCCCGGCGCGGTCTACGTCGACCTCGACACCGAGCTCGCCGGCCCGCCGGGCCCCGCGGGCCGCCACCCACTGCCCGACCCCGACGTGCTCGAGGAGACCCTGCAGCGCGCCGGCGCCGTGGACGACTCCGAGATCGTCGTCTACGACGGCGGCGACGGGATGGCGTCGTCGCGGGCCTGGTGGGTGCTGCGCTGGGCGGGCATCCGGCCCGACCGGGTCGCGGTGCTCGACGGCGGCTGGCCGGCGTGGGTGGCCGCGGGCGGCGAGGTCTCGACGGTCGTCGGGGGCGTGCGCCGCCCCGGCACCCTGCGCGTCGACGCCGGCGCGATGCCGGTGCTCACCGCGTCCGGCGCGGCCGACGTCGCCGCGGCGCGCGACGCCGTCCTGCTCGACGGGCGCGCCGCCGAGCGCTTCCGGGGCGAGACCGAGCCGATCGACCCGGTCGCCGGCCACGTGCCCGGGGCCGAGAACCTGCCGGCCGCCACCCTCATCGGCGACGACGGCCACTGGCGTGCCGCCGACGACGCGGCGTCGGTGCTGCGCCCCTTGGTCGAGGAGGCGGGGGCGGTCGGCGCCTACTGCGGCTCCGGGGTGAGCGCGGCGATGCTCGTGCTCGGGCTGGAGCACGCCGGCCTGCGGACGCCCGCGGATCCCGCCGGGCTCTACGTCGGGAGCTGGTCGCACTGGTGCGGCACGGGACGGCCGGTGGAGACCGGCCCCGGTACCGTCGCCACGTGAGCAGATCCGGAGCCCCGACGGTCGACCCGGCCCGCGTGGCCGTGGTCTGGGACGAGAGCCTGCTGGGCTACAAGCTCTCCGAGTCGCATCCGCTGCACCCGGTCCGCCTCGACCTCACGATGCGCCTCGCGCGCTCGCTGGGCGTGCTCGACGGCGTCGACCTGCTGACCCCGACGATGGCGCCCGACGAGGAGCTGCGCCGCGTCCACGTGGCCAGCTACCTCGAGGCCGTGCGGGTCGCCCCCGAGCGCGGTGACGACATGGTCCACCAGCTCGGGACGTCCGACAACCCGATCTTCGAGGGCATGCACGAGGCGAGCGCCCTGGCCACCGGGGCGTCGATCGCCGCGGCCCGGGAGATCGCCGAGGGCCGCGCCGACCGCGCGATCAACATCGCCGGCGGGCTGCACCACGCCATGGCCGACCACGCGTGGGGCTTCTGCGTCTACAACGACTGCGCGGTGGCGATCTCCTGGCTGCTCGACCACGGCTACGACCGGATCGCCTACCTCGACACCGACGTCCACCACGGCGACGGCGTCCAGGCCGCGTTCTACGACGACGACCGCGTGCTGACGATCTCGATGCACCAGCACCCGCGGACGCTGTGGCCCGGCACCGGCTTCGCCTCCGAGCTCGGCGGCGGCCGGGCGTCGGGCACGGCGGTCAACCTCGCGCTGCCGCCCGGCACCCGCGACCAGGGCTGGCTGCGGGCGTTCAGCGCCGTCGTCCCGTCGTTGCTGGGCTCCTTCCGGCCGCAGATCCTCGTCACCCAGTGCGGGGTGGACACCCACCACGAGGACCCGCTGGCCGAGCTGTCGCTCACCGTCGACGGCCACCGCGCGATCTACAGCAGGCTGCGGGAGCTGGCGGCCGAGTACTCGGACGGCAAGTGGCTCGCCCTCGGCGGGGGCGGCTACGGGCTCTTCCGTGCCGTGCCCCGGTCCTGGACCCACCTGCTGGCCACCGTCCTCGACCGCGACGTCGAGCCGAACCGCCCGATCCCCGCGGACTGGACGTCGTACGCCACCGGGAAGACCCGGCGCCCCCTGCCGACGTCGATGACCGAGGACGCCCCCACCGACTTCGAGCGCTGGGGCGGCTTCACCGAGGTCGAGGTGGACCCGTTCCTGCTCGAGACCCGCCGCGCGGTGTTCCCCCTGCACGGCCTGGACCCGGCGGACACCCGCGACTGAGACCCCGACGAGGGCGAGGATGACCGAGATCGCCGACCCCGACGCCACGACCGCTGAGGTCCGGGCGGTGCCCGACGCGCCCTATCCCGCGCACTGGGAGGCCGACGTCGTGGCCTCCGACGGCGCGACGGCACACCTGCGCCCGATCTCGGCCGACGACGCCGAGGACGTGGTCGCGTTCCACGGGCGGCTGTCGGACCGCACCCGCTACTTCCGGTACTTCAGCCCGTACCCGCACATCCCCGAGCGCGACCTCAAGAACTTCGTCGAGGTCGACCACCACGACCGCGTCGCCCTCGTGCTCTGGCTCGGCCGCGAGATCATCGCGATCGGGCGCTACGTGCGGCTCGCGCAGACCACGGCGGCCGAGGTCGCGTTCGTGGTGCGCGACGACCACCAGGGCCGGGGTCTCGGGTCGATCCTGCTCGAGCACCTCGCCGCGGCCGCCCGCGAGTGCGGCCTCACGCGCTTCGTCGCCGAGGTCCTCACCGAGAACCACCAGATGGTCCGCGTCTTCCGCGACGCCGGGTTCGAGGTCAGCCGCGCGCTCGAGGGGTCGACGCTGCACCTGGAGTTCGACGTCGCGTCCACCTCGCGGGCCCGCGAGGTGCAGCTGTCCCGGGAGCAGCGCGCCGAGGCCCGCAGCGTCGCCAACGTGCTCTCGCCGCGCTCCGTGGCCGTCGTGGGCGCCTCGCCCGACGAGACGAAGATCGGCCATGTCGTCCTCGCGAACCTCCTGCGCAGCGGGTTCACCGGCCCCGTCTACCCGGTGCACCCCGAGGCGCGGTCGGTGCGCGGGGTGCGCGCGTACCCGTGTGTCACCGAGATCCCCGACGACGTGGACCTCGCCGTCCTGGCGGTCCCGCCGGACGAGGTGCCCGGCGTCTTCGACGCGTGCCTCGAGAAGGGGGTACGGGGGCTCGTCGTCATCACCTCGGGCTTCGGCGAGACCGGCCCGACCGGCCTCGCCGCGCAGCGCGAGCTGGTCACCGCCGCCCGCGCGAACGGCATGCGGGTGGTGGGGCCGAGCGCGCTCGGCGTCGTCAACCTCGCCGCCGAGGTGTCGCTCAACGCCTCGCTCGCGCCGCGGCTGCCCCCGCCGGGCCGGGTGGGCTTCTTCTGCCAGTCCGGCGCGCTCGGCATCCAGATCCTCGCCGCCGCGGCCGAGCGTCGTCTGGGGCTGTCGTCGTTCGTCTCGGCCGGCAACCGCGCCGACCTGTCGGGCAACGACCTCATGCAGTACTGGGACACCGATCCCGACACCGACGTCGTGCTGCTCTACCTGGAGACCTTCGGCAACCCGCGCAAGTTCGCCCGGGTCGCGCGCCGGCTCGCCCGGCAGAAGCCCGTGATCGCGGTGAAGAGCGGGCGCCACGTCGCCGCGGCGCCGGGTCTCGCGGGCAGCGCGCAGCCCATCGACGAGGTCGCCGTGGGCGCGGTGTTCGACCAGTCCGGGGTGATCCGGGTCGACTCGGTCGACGAGCTCTTCGACGCCGCCCAGCTGCTCGCGCACCAGCCGCTGCCGCCGGGCCCGCGGATCGGGATCGTCGGCAACTCCACGGCGCTGGGCGTGCTGGCCGCGGACGTCGTGCTCGCCCAGGGCCTGTTCCTCGCCCGGGACCCCGTCGACCTGGGGACGTCCAGCGGCGCCGAGGAGCTGCGCGCGGCGGTGGCCGACCTCCTCGCCGACGACCAGTGCGACGCCCTCGTCGTCGTCTACGTCCCCGCCATCACCACCGACGCCACCGACCACGCCCGGGCCCTCGCCGACGCCGTGCGCGGCGCGGAGAAGCCGGTGGTCTCGACGTTCCTCGCCTCGGAGGGCGTGCCCGAGGTGCTCACCGTCTACGACGGCGAGCACGGCGGTCCGCAGCGCGGCAGCATCCCGTCCTACCCGAGCCCCGAGCGCGCGGTGCTCGCGCTCTCTCGTGCGGTGCGCTACACGCAGTGGCGCTCGCGGCCGGTCGGCGACTTCGTCGTCCCGTCCGGCGTCGACGTCGAGGCGGCGCGCACGCTCGTCGCGGCGATCGATCCCGGCCCGCGCACGCTGCTCACCGACGAGCAGGCCGACGCGCTGCTGCGCTGCGTCGGCGTGGTCGTGGCACCGTTCCGCCGGGTGCGGTCGGCCGACGACGCGGTGGCCGTGGCGCGGGAGCTGGGCGGTGCGGTCGTGCTCAAGACCGCCGATCGCGGGTGGCGGCACCGCAGCGACCTGCGCGGGGTGCACGTGGGGCTCACCGAGTCCACCGCGATCGCGAGCGCCTACGAGCAGCTCGTCGAGCTCTCGGGCTCGGACGAGGTGTACATCCAGGTGCAGGCCCCGCCCGGCATCCCGTGCGTGGTGGAGGTCCGCGACGACCCGTCGTTCGGCTCGCTCGTGTCGTTCGGGCTCGCCGGGGTGGTGGGGGAGCTGCTCGGCGACCGCGCCTACCGCGCCACGCCGCTCTCGACGATGGACGCGGCGACGCTGGTGCGCGCGCCCCGGGCCGCCCCGTTGCTCGACGGCTACCGCGGCGCCCGGCGGGCGGACCTGCCCGCGCTCGAGGACCTGGTGCTGCGGATCGGCGTGCTCGCCGACGCCGTGCCCGAGATCCGCTCGCTCGTGCTCGACCCGGTGCTCGCCGCCGAGCGCGGGGCGCACGCCACCGGCGTCACCGTGGTGCTCGGCCCGCCGCCGGGTCCCAGCGACGTCGGGCCGCGCCGTCTGCGCTGACGCGCTCAGGGTCCAGAGCACCCGAAAGTGCTCACGGGTGCGCAGCACGCCGCGGACGGCGGCGCCCTACCGTCGGACGCACCATGCGCCACGCACCCGCGATCCCGACGGCCCTGCGCCTCGGTCTGCTCGCCGCCGTCGTCCTGCTCGCCGCCGGTTGCGGTGAGGCGGGGGAGACGCCGACACCCCCGACCGCGGCCACGATCCCCACCGGGGCGCCGCCGGTGAACCGCCCCGTCCCGGCGGTCCCGGACCCGCTCGTGGCGACACCGCCCGCGGGCACGACGGTGCTGCCGGTCGAGCGGGTCGACGCCGGGGCGCTGCCGGCGGGGCTGCCGACGCTCGTGTGGACGCGCGGGGACCGCACCGTGGGCGTCTACGGACGCGCGGGCGGGTGCACGAACGCGCGGCTGGAGGTCGTCGAGCAGGGCGCGGAGCGTGTCGTCCTGCGGGTCGTCCAGTTCACGACCGGCCCCGGACCGTGCACACGCGAGGTGCTCTACCCGCCGCTGGAGGTCACTCTCGACGCCCCGTTGGGCCAGCGTCCGGTGGTGCTGACCGGGCAGGTGCCCTGAGGGCGGAGGGGGGACGCACCCCGGAAAGTCGGAAGACCGGGCCGGCCCCCGACCGTCCCGGTCTCCCGTCGCGAGGCGAGGTCGGGTTGCGACCTGCCGTCGTGGATTTGGCCGAGCCGGTGGACCCCACGTGAGTGGGGTCACACCCGGCCCGTGCACCTCAGACTGCCGTTACCGGCCAGTCACCGTCAATGCGCAGTTCGGGCGGCACGGTCCGGAACGATCCCGACACGGTGCGTTCCCGAACGCACGGTCGGGGCCCGTCAGCGCCCGGCTCAGCACTCAGCTCGCGGCGTACGCCCTGAGCCGGCTGGCGCGGTCGCCGTCGCGGAGCTTGACCATGACCTCGCGCTCGATCTGGCGCACCCGCTCGCGGGAGAGCCCGAACTGCCGGCCGATCTGGTCGAGCGTGCGCGGCTGCCCGTCGTCCAGGCCGTAGCGGAGCCGGATGACGTTCTGCTCCCGCTCGTCGAGCGTCGCGATGACGCGGCGCATGTCGTCGTGGAGCAGGCCGGAGATGACCGTCGACTCGGCGTCGGTGGCCTCGGCGTCCTCGATGAAGTCCCCGAGCGGGGCCTCCTCCTCGGAGCCGACCGGCATGTCCAGGCTCACCGGGTCGCGGCTGTGGTCGAGGAGGTCCGAGACCTTCTCCACCGCGATGCCCGACTCCTCGGCCAGCTCCTCGTGGGTGGCCTCGCGGCCGAGGGTCTGGTGGAGGTCGCGCTTGATGCGGGCGAGCTTGTTGACCTGCTCGACCAGGTGGACGGGCAGGCGGATGGTGCGGGCCTGGTCGGCCATGCCGCGGGTGATGGCCTGGCGGATCCACCACGTCGCGTACGTCGAGAACTTGAAGCCCTTGGCGTAGTCGAACTTCTCGACGGCACGGATCAGCCCGAGGTTGCCCTCCTGGATGAGGTCCAGCAGCGGCATGCCGCGTCCCGTGTAGCGCTTGGCCAGCGAGACGACCAGGCGCAGGTTGGCCTCGAGCAGGTGCGCGCGGGCCCGACGGCCGTCGCGGGCCACGGCCCGGAGGTCGGTGGCGCGCTGGGCATCGAGGTCCTCGGACTGCTCGAGCAGGTGCGCCGCGTAGACGCCCGCCTCGATGCGGCGCGCCAGGTCCACCTCGTCGGCGGCCGTCAGCAGCGCGGTTTTTCCGATACCGTTGAGGTAGACGCGGACGAGGTCCGCCGCAGGGCCCTGGGCGTCGAGGTCGCTCTCGGCAGACCCGGTCGGCGTGGCCGCCTCGGGGCCGGTCTGCGGTGCGAGTGTCGCCGTCATTGCTTCCTCCCTGCGCGGCGCGAAGGTGCTGTGGCGCCGCTACATCTGGTCGAACGCGTCGGGGACGGCGTTCGTTCCCGTCGTGGGATACAACAGTGGGGTGCCCGGTGTGGCGTGCCCGACGCATGGCGCGCGCCACCCGCGGGCAACTTGTTCCGGATCTCCAACTCGACGGCCCGAGCGCGCCTGCGCTACGTCTCCACGAGCACCGTGAAGGGGCCGTCGTTGCTCGATACAACGCGCATGTCGGCCCCGAACTTCCCCTCCCCGACGGGCGCCCCACGCCGGCGTAGCGCCGCGACCACGTCGTCGACCATCGCGCGCGCCACCGCCGGCGGTGCGGCCGCCGACCACGAGGGGCGCCGGCCCTTGCGCGTGTCGCCGTAGAGGGTGAACTGGCTGACGACGAGCAGGCCCGCCCCGGTCTCGGCGCAGGAGCGCTCGTCGCGCAGGAGGCGCAGCTCGTGGAGCTTGCGCGCCATCGTCTCCGGGGCGTCGGGACCGTCGTCGCGGTGGACGCCGAGCAGCACGAGCAGCCCCGGGGCGTCCAGCGCGCCGACGACCTCGTCACCGTCGGGGCCCTCGACGGTGACGCGGGCCCAGGCCACGCGGCTCACGACGGCCCGCACGTCACCCTCACCCGCACTCGAGCATCCCGTGCCGGACCAGGTCCCGGACGACGGGCAGGGTGGCCTCGACGAGCTCGTCGGCGTCGCGGCCGTGGGCGAGCGCGAGCAGCTCGAGGAGGTCGCGGAGCGGGAGGTACCCGCGGCACCCGGCCAGCAGCGCGGCGCCCAGCTCGTCGACGTCGTGGCGCCACTGCGGGCCGTCGAGGCGCACCAGCGTCGCCGCCACCTCCGACCAGCCCTCGTCGGTGGGGACGAGGCCGCGCTCGAGGGCGACGGTGTCCGGCACGCGGGGCCGCGTGTCGAGCAGGGCGTCGCCGGGGTGCCGGGCGAGCCACGCGGTCCGGTCGAGCCACGCCTCGATCTCGGGGCCCAGCGGGTCGTCGTGGGACTGGCGGAGGTCCTCGCAGACGACCGTGCCCGCGACGTCCGGGGCCGTGCGGCGCAGGGTCACGAACCCGAACCCGATCGCGTGGACGCCCTCGCCGGCCAGGAAGTCCAGCCACCGCTCCGAGAGCGCCGTGCCCTCGGGCGAGGCCGGGTCGACGCCCGCGTCGCGCAGCCAGGTGCCCACGTGCAGCGCGGGGTCCGCGACGTCGCGCTGCACCACCCACGCGTCCAGACCGCCCGGCGCGGCGGCATCGGCGGCCTCCGCGAGCCAGGTGCGCGGGCGCTCGGTCCAGTCGTCGGAGGTGATCAGCCAGGAGGCGAGCAGCTGGGCGACGCCGCCCTCGGTCAGGAAGCCGGGCAGACGGCCCACCAGCAGCGCGCTCGCCCCGTCGCCGCCGAGCCCGGAGTCGCGGTAGACGTGGTCCACCTGCGGCGGTCCGGGCACGAACGGCGGGTTGCTGACGATCTGGTCGAACCGGCGACCGGCCACCGGCTCGAGCCACGGGCCGTCGAGGAGCTCGGCGTCGACCCCGGAGAGCGCGAGCGTCACCCGCGCCATGTCCAGCGCGCGGGTCGAGACGTCCGTGGCCGTCATCCGGCGCGCGTGCCCGGAGCAGTGCAGCACCTGCACCCCGCACCCGGTGCCCACGTCCAGGAGCGTGTCGACGGGGCGGCGGACCGTCGCCCGCGCCAGCGACAGCGACGCCGCGCCGGTCCCCAGGACGTGCTCGCGGTCGGCGGTCCGGCCTGCGGGGTCGACCTCGAGGTCCGAGAGCACCCACCACGGCGCCGCGTCCGGGACGGCCGCGTCGCCGTGCGGGCGCAGGTCCAGCGCGGCGCAGACCTGCCCGTCCCGGTCGGCGAGCAGCCCGGCGGACACGGCCTCGTCGACGTCCGCGGGCTCCAGCGCCGCCGCCACTTCGTCCCGCGGCACGGCGTCGCCCAGCAGGAACAGCCGGATCAGCGTCCCCGCGGGGCCCGCGTCCCGGATCGCCCGACGGGCCGGCGTGGTCTCGCCGCGGTCGAGCGCGTCGCGCGCCGCCGGACCGAGGAGTGCGGCCACCCGGTCCACCGTGAACCCCGTTCGCACCAGTGCGGTGCGTAAGCCACGCCACATTTGGGCATCAGGGACGACGACACCCTCCGTGACAGCGATGTCCGGATCGGGGAGGTCTGGTCGGGGCACGTACGTGATCGTCACACTGCAGCCGCAGGCGATCATCGCCACCCTGACGCGACTTCTCCGACCGCACCGTTGCCTCGAGCAGGGATGTGCGTGACGGTACGCACACAGCAAGGGGCACCAGGCGTCGACGGCGCTCGTCGGTGCCCGTGACGACGACCGGGAGGCACACGCGGATGTCGGAAGCGACCACCAGCCAGGAGGGGAAGACCTACCCGCCGGACTCGGAGCTGTCGAAGACGGCCAACGTGCGGCCGGAGATGCTGGAGCAGGACCTCGAGGAGTTCTGGAGCCAGCAGGCCCAGGACAAGATCAGCTGGTTCGAGCCCTTCGACACGGTGCTCGAGTGGAACCTGCCGTATGCGAAGTGGTTCGTGGGCGGGAAGCTCAACGCCTGCTACAACTGCGTCGACCGCCACGTCGAGAACGGCAAGGGCGACAAGGTGGCCCTGCACGTCGTGCCCGACGACGGCCCGGACTCGTCCGAGGCGCGGGACATCACCTTCTCGCAGCTGCAGGAGCAGGTGGTCAAGTTCGCCAACGGGCTCAAGAAGCTCGGTGTCGGCAAGGGCGTGCCGGTCGGCATCTACATGCAGATGATCCCCGAGGCCGTCGTGGCCATGCTGGCGTGCGCCCGCCTGGGCGCGCCGCACACCGTGGTGTTCGGCGGGTTCAGCGGCAAGGCCGTGGCCGAGCGCTGCAACGACCTCGAGTGCAAGGTCCTCATCACCCAGGACGAGGCGATGCGTGGCGGCAAGTCCGGCGCGCAGAAGACCAACGCCGACGAGGGTCTCGACGCCGGCCCGACCACCGTCGAGAAGGTCGTCGTCGTCAAGCGCTCCGGCGCGGACATCCCGATGGGCGATCGCGACGTCTACCTCGACGACCTCGTCGCGGACGTCTCCGGCGACGCGTCGGACTGCCCGTGCGAGCCGATGGAGTCCGAGGACCTGCTCTTCCTGCTCTACACGTCGGGCTCCACCGGGAAGCCGAAGGGCGTCGTCCACACCACCGGCGGCTACCTGGTCGGCTGCGCGACGACCCACAACCTGGTCTTCGACGTCAAGGACGACTCGGTCTACTGGTGCGCGGCCGACATCGGCTGGATCACCGGCCACAGCTACATCGTCTACGGGCCGCTGGCCAACGGGTGCACCTCGGTGCTCTTCGAGGGCGTCCCCGGCTACCCGGGCAAGGACGTCTGGTGGAGCATCGTCGACAAGTACGGGGTGACGATCCTCTACACCTCGCCGACGGCGATCAAGTCGCACATGAAGGCCGGCGAGCAGCACATCGAGGGCCACGACCTGAGCTCGATCAAGATTCTCGGGAGCGTCGGTGAGCCGATCAACCCGGACGTCTGGGAGTGGTACCGCGAGCACGTCGGCAGCGGCAAGGCGCCGATCATGGACACCTGGTGGCAGACCGAGACCGGGCACATCCTGATCACGCCGCTGCCCGGGATCACCACGATGAAGCCGGGCATGGCCCAGCAACCGTTCCCGGGTGTGCGTCCGGAGGTCCGCGACGACGAGGGCAACCAGCTCGGCGTCGAGCAGACCGGCAACCTCGTGCTGACCCAGCCGTGGCCGGGCATGATGCGCACGCTCTACAACGACGACGAGCGCTTCAAGGACACCTACTGGTCGAAGTACTCCGACGCGTACTTCGCCGGTGACGGCGCCAAGTACGACGCCGACGGCGACATCCAGCTCATGGGTCGCATCGACGACGTCGTCAACGTGTCCGGCCACCGTCTCTCGACCTTCGAGGTCGAGAGCGCCCTGGTCGAGCACGCCGACGTCGCCGAGGCCGCCGTCGCGGCGCGCAAGGACGACGACACCGGGCAGGCGATCGTCGCCTTCGTGTCGCTCAAGGGCGACAAGGAGGGCACCGAGGAGCTGGAGCAGGCGCTGCGCGAGCAGGTGGCCCAGTCGATCGGCAAGCTCGCCCGTCCCGCGACAGTGATCTTCGCCAGTGACCTGCCGAAGACGCGGTCGGGGAAGATCATGCGGCGGCTCCTCAAGAACCTCGCGGAGGGCGAGGAGCTGGGCGACACGTCCACACTCGTCGACCCGACCGTCGTGGAGGAGATGCAGAAGCAGATGAACAGCTAGGTGCGCTCCGCGCATGTGACGTGCTCACATGCCGGAGGCACAGGAACGAACGGCGCTCTCGTTGCACTCGATGCAGCGGGAGCGCCGTTCGTTCGTTCGGAGGCTCGCGTCGAGGGTCGGCACCGAAGATCAGGGGCGCGAGACGCACCTCGCGTGCGTTCGTGAGGTGGACGGCGCGCCCGTGATCTCCCAGGTAGCCGGGCAACGGTTCAGCTGACGGCGGGCGGCTGGAGGTCGGCCGCGGGCTCCGGGTCGCGGACCTCGGGCTGCGGCGGCTCCTCGCGACGCAGCACCGCGAGCTGCTCGGTGATCCGGCCCATGATCCGGTCGGTGGCTGCCTGCAGGGCGGTGCGCCCGATCCGTCCCTCGCGCAGGTCGTGGAGGACGACCGGCGGGCCCGCGAGGACGCGCAGGGTCGCGCGCGGGTAGAGCGTGCCGAACCTCGCGCTCGGCGGGAGCAGGTGGTTGGAGCCCCACTGGGCCACGGGGATCACCGGCGCCCCGGTCTCCAGGGCCATGCGCGCGACGCCGGTGCGCGCCGGGCGGGGCCATCCGTCGGAGTCGTCGGCGAAGCCGCCCTCGGGGTAGACGACGACGACCTCGCCCTGCCGGACCGCCTCGACCGCCGCGCGGTAGGCCTCGATACCGGAGGCGCTCCGGTCGACGGGGATGTGCCGGCCCCCGCGCAGCGGCGCTCCGACCACCGTCTGGCCCCACAGCTCCTTCATCGCGAGGAAGCGGGGCACGCGGCCCTGGGCCATGCAGTAGGAGACCAGGACGATCGGGTCGACGTGCGAGAGGTGGTTCACCGCGAGCAGCGCGCCCCCGGACGCCGGCACCTGGCGCCCGCCACGGAAGTCCCAGCGCGCCACGGCCATGAGCACCGGCCAGAGCAGGTCGATCGCGAAGCCGTACCAGAAGCCGCGGTCGGTGCGGGGGTAGAGCGCGAGGATCGCGAGCTTGCGCCACAGCCGCATCGGCCGCCCCGGACGACGCCGATCGTGGGCCTGGGAGATCCGGCGGAGCCGGTCCTGACGCGCCATGCCGCAGATCATGTCTCTCGACGCAGGCGGTCGCATGTGTGGATGTCCTCAGACGACGTCGAAGCCGGGACGGAGGAGCAATTGGCCGCCGACGAAGAGATCGACGATCGCGACGACGATGAACAGGAGCTGCCACACCACGCCGGGGATCAGGGTCTTCCCGGCGAGGGTGTTGGAACCGCCGCCAGCTGGTAGCCGAAAAGCCCAGACGGCTCCGGCGATGAGGAGGAACCACACCACGAAGGTCGCGGCAAACGCCTGCTGCTGCCCGCTTCCGTAGAAGAGTGCGGCGCCGAGGCCGAGGATGACCAGGAGCGGGATCGTGAAGGCCAATGGGCCTCGCGCCGCGACCAGGGCGAGGAGCGAGAAAATCGTCACGGCGAGGAGGACAGCCCACGGGTTCCCCGAGGCGATCAGGGCCGCGCCGGCCAGCCCGAGCAGCGACGGGGCGACGTACCAGGCGACGAGGACGATGACGGAGACGATCCAGCCGCGTCCGCCGATGACCGCAGTGCCGGTCAACGGCCCCTTCTCCGCGATCGCGAAGCCATCGGTGCGCTGGGCGAGTCCGACCAGTGCGAGTAGCTGCCCTCCCACCGCGGCGTAGGCGTAGAAGGTCCTCCCGATGTACGTCGAGAAGCACACGAACAAGAGCGCGATGAACCCCGCTCCGAACGCGACCGGTTCCCCCACGATCGGGACGTCGTTGACCCCCAGTCCTACCCCCATGGAGTGAATCGCAGCACGTTCCGTACTCACATCACCCGGACGACACGCCGCCTACACCCGATCGCGACGAGGCAACTGTGACGGATGCGAACCGGGCGAACCGGTGGCCGCTTCCGCCCGATCCATGGGACGTCGCGACGGAGGGAGAACACGGTGGGCGCAGGGGCAGCACAGCGGGTGGCGGGGGCGGTCGGGGCGTTCCTCGAGGGCCCGGTGCCGGTGCGCATCCGGGCGTGGGACGGCAGCGAGGCCGGGGCGGCGCCGGGGCCCGGCGTGCCGACGGTGGTGCTGCGCTCGCGGCGGGCGCTGCGTCGGCTCCTCTGGGAGCCGGGCGAGATGGGCCTGGCGCACGCCTACGTCTCGGGCGACCTCGACGTCGACGGCGACCTCGCCGAGGGGCTCTCGGCGATGTGGGCGCTGGTGAACTCGGGGACGATCACGAAGCGCCGCCCCGGTGCCCGCGAGCTGCCGGGGCTGGCCGCGCAGGCCGTGCGTCTCGGCCTGCTCGGCACCAGGCCGGCGCCCCCGCCCGAGGCCATCAGGATCAAGGGGCGACTGCACAGCAAGCGTCGCGACCGGGCCGTCATCGCCCACCACTACGACGCCGGCAACGCGTTCTACAGCCTGCTGCTCGACGACTCGATGGCCTACTCGTCGGGCTACTGGACGTCGGAGGACAGCACCCTCGAGCAGGCGCAGCGCGACAAGCTCGACCTGGTCTGCCGCAAGCTCGACCTCGCGCCCGGGCGCCGGCTGCTCGACATCGGCTGCGGTTGGGGCTCGCTCGCCGTGCACGCCGCGCGCGAGTTCGGCGCCCAGGTGCGGGCGGTGACGATCTCGCGCGAGCAGCGCGACCAGGTCAACGCCCGGATCCGCGCCGAGGGCCTCGCCGGGCAGGTACAGGTCGACCTGCTCGACTACCGCGACGTCGCGGAGAAGATCACCGCGGTCGACGGCCCGTTCGACGCCGTGAGCGCGATCGAGATGGGCGAGCACGTCGGCGACGCGCACTACCCGGTCTTCGCCGCGACCCTCCACGGCGCGCTCCGGCCGGGCGGGCGGGCGCTCGTCCAGCAGATGTCGCGCGGGGCGAACGCGCCCGGCGGTGGCGCCTTCATCGAGACCTACGTGACCCCGGACATGGTGATGCGCCCCGTCGGCGACACCCTGACGTTCCTGCAGCGCTCGGGTCTCGAGGTCCGCGACGTGCACGTCATGCGCGAGCACTACGTCCCGACGATCCGGGCCTGGCTCGCGACGCTCGAGGAGCGCTTCGACGAAGCCGTCGGGCTCCTCGGCGAGCGCGGCGCGCGGATGTGGCGGCTCTACCTGGCCGGCGGCGCGCTGGCGTTCGAGGAGAACCGCATGGGCGTCGACCAGATCCTCCTCGTCCGCCCGACCGACCGCGGCCGCAGCGGCATGCCCGCCACCCGCGACGACTGGTCGGTGCGGGCGCCTTCGGGCGCGGGTACGCCGGGCTCGTGAGACCAGCCGTCGACCTGGCCGCCTTCGGCCTCCTGCTCGCGGCCGCGGTGGCCGGCGTCGTCGTGGTGTTCGCGGCGACGCTGGTCGTCGCGCGCCTGGCCGGGCGGCACAGCGTCGTCGACGTGACCTGGGGCCTGGGCTTCGTGGTCGTCGCCGTGATCGCCTACGTGACCTCGGGCGTCCTCGGCGTCGGCGACACCGTGGTGCGCACCGTCGTGCTCGCGCTCGTGGCGGTCTGGGGCCTGCGCCTGGCGATCTACATCGGCTGGCGCAACCACGGGAAGGGCGAGGACCCGCGCTACGCCGAGATGCTCGGCGACGACCACCCGCCGGGCGCGGTGACCGCGTACGTGCTGCGCAAGGTCTACCTGCCGCAGGCCGGCGTCATGCTCGTCGTCTCCCTGCCGGTGCTGGCCGCGATGGTGCGGGCGTCGACGGTGCTGCCCGTGGTGATCGTCGGCGCGCTGCTGTGGCTGGTCGGGTTCGCCTTCGAGTCGGTCGGCGACGCCCAGCTCGCGTCGTTCAAGGCCGACCCGGACAACAAGGGCAAGGTCATGGACTCGGGGCTCTGGCGCTACACCCGCCACCCGAACTACTTCGGCGACGCCTGCGTCTGGTGGGGCGTCTTCGTCGTCGCCGCGGGCCACCCGCTCGCCCTGGTCACCGTCGTCGGGCCGCTGCTGATGACGTACCTGCTCACGTCCGTGACGGGCAAGGAGCTCACCGAGAAGTCGATGTCGCAGCGACCGGGCTACGACGAGTACGTCCGTCGCACCTCGGGCTTCCTCCCGCTGCCGCCGGGCTCCCGCCCGGCCCGCGCCACGTGAGGCGGTGCGGACCGGACGGGGCAGAGCCGGGTCGGGGTCAGGCGCCCTGGCGCTCGCGCAGGGTGGTGAGGGCGTCGTCGGCGTGCAGGTCGAACTTCATCTCACTGCCGATCACCTCGAGCACCGTGCGGTCGGTGTCGATGACGAAGGTCTTGCGCTTCACCGGCAGCGCCGGCAGCCACGACCGCTTCGCGCCGAACTGCTTGGCGACGGCGCCGTCGGGATCCGAGAGCAGGGGATAGTCGAAGGAGTTCGTGGTCGAGAACGTGTGCTGCTTCTCCACCGAGTCGGCGCTGATGCCGACCCGCTGGGCCCCCACCGCGGCGAACTCGGACGCGAGATCGCGGAAGTGACAGCTCTCCTGGGTGCAGCCGCCCGAGGAGGCCAGGGGGTAGAAGAACAGCACCACCGGACCGTCGGCGAGCAGCCCGGACAGCGTCCGGCGGGCGCCGGTGTCGTCGGCGAGCTCGAAGTCGGGGGCGATGTCTCCGGCCTTCATGGGATTCCTTCCGGGAGGCGGGGATGTCTCGGGACGCGTACGTCCCCGGCGCACGGGGGGTTCGGCGCCCGTGACACGGGCGTGTCCACGGTCGATGATGGGGCGGTGGGCACGGTGACCTCGCATCCGGTCGAGCGGCACCTGCTGCGGGCGCGCGACCTGGCCGACCGGGCCTACGCCGAACCCCTCGAGGTGCCCGATCTCGCCCGCGCCGCCGGGCTCAGCACCGCCCACTTCAGCGACCGGTTCACCGCGGCGTTCGGTGTCACCCCCCACGCCTACCTGCTCACGCGTCGGCTGGAACGGGCCGCGGCGCTGCTGCGCCAGACCGACCACACGGTCGCCCGGGTCTGCGCCGAGGTGGGCCTGAGCAGCGTCGGTAGCTTCACCGTCAGCTTCCGGCGCATGTTCGGGCGCACCCCGACCGCCTACCGGACGGCGTTCCCGCCCGCGCACGACCACGCGCTCGTGCCGGAGTGCGTGACGCGCCTGCACGGGCGCCCGCAGAACCGGAGTTCTCGAGAGGACCCGCGCGCCGCAGGTCCCTAACGTCGGGGACGTGCTCGCCATCCACTGCATCAACGTCTGGGTCCACGACCAGCGGGTCGCCCTGGAGTTCTGGACGCGCAAGGTCGGGTTCGAGCTCCGGGCGGACGCGACCTTCCCCGAGCTCGGCGGCTTCCGCTGGCTGACCGTCGGGCCCCCTGGGCAGGCCGACCTGGAGCTCGTGCTGATGGCGGTCCCGGAGCCGCCGGTGCTCGCGCGCGAGCAGACCGAGCTCATCCGCTCCGTGATGTCCCAGGGCCTGGCCGGTGCGATCTTCCTGGCGACCGACGACGTGCGGCGCGACCACGAGCTGCTCACGGCCCGGGGAGTCGAGTTCACCGAGCCACCCGAGGCGCGGCCCTACGGCATCGACGCCGGGTTCCGCGATCCCTCGGGCAACCAGGTGCGGTTGACCCAGGCCCTCACGGACGGGGCTCCGGCATGAGCACCAGCACGCTCGACGCGATGGTCGCGGCCGAGTTCGCGGCGCTGGCGGACGCGCTCGAACCGCTCGGGCCGGACCGCTGGTCGGCGGACTCGCTGTGCGCGGGGTGGTCGGTCGCCCACGTCGTCGCCCACCTGACGATGGCGGCGCGCTACCCGGCCGACCGCTTCGCGGCCGAGCTCGCCGCCGACGGGTACGACTTCACCCGCACCTCCGACCGCCTCGCGGCCGCCGACGCGGCGCTGCCGCCCGCCGCGCTGGTCGCGGACCTGCGCAGCGACACGATGGCCTCCTTCGCCCAGCCCGGCGGCGGGATGGCCGGCTCGCTGAGCCACGTGGTGATCCACGGACTCGACGTGACGGTGCCGCTGGCCCTCGGGCGGGTCGGTACCGACGAGGCCGCCGCGGCGGTCCTCGATCAGCTCGTCGCCCCGGGCGGGCGCACCCTCTTCGGGGTCGACACGGCGGGTCTCGCCCTGAGCGCGACCGACCTCGACCGGACGCACGGGCGGGGGACGCCGGTGGCCGCGAGCGCCGCCGAGCTGATCCTCGCGCTCGCCGGCCGGGAAGGTGGTGCGCGCCTCGACCGCTGAGGCGGCTCCCGGACCGCATCCCCACGCCGCAGGCCGCAGGATGGAGACGTGACGCTCCCGCGCCTCGACCGCGTCCGCCCCGCCACCCGGCGTCCCGTCACCGGGGCCGTCGTGGTCCTCCACGGCGGGAGCCCGGACAACCGGGAGGCCGCCGACGGCCTGCGGCTGCCCTACCTGCGGATGGTGCCGTTCGCGCGGAGCCTCGCAGCCGCCGGAGCCCGCCGCGGGGTGGACGTCGGCCTGCTGCGCTACCGCTACCGCGGCTGGAACGCCCCCGACCTCGACCCCGTGCAGGATGCCCGCTGGGCCCTGCACGACCTGCGGCAGCGTCACGGCGACGTGCCCGTCGTGCTGGTCGGGCACTCGATGGGCGGCCGCACCGCGCTGCGCGTCGGCGGCGACGAGGGCGTGGTCGGCGTCGCCGGGCTGGCGCCGTGGATCGAGCGCGACGAGCCCTGGGAGCACCTCGCGGGCCGGACGGTGCTGATCGCCCACGGCGACCGCGAGCGGATGACCTCCCCGCAGGCCTCCCGGTGGTTCGCCGGCCGGGTGGCGACCATCTCCGATCGCGTCGCCCGCTTCGACGTCCTCGGCGACGGCCACACGATGCTGCGCCGTGCGTCCGACTGGCACGACCTCGTCACACACTTCGCCCTCGGAGCCCTCGGACTCGAACCGTTCACCGAGCCCGTCGCGAAAGCGATGGCGGCAGGGGACCCGGACGGACTGGAGGTCCCCCTGGAGAATCCGTAGGGATTCGGGTGAGGAGCAGGCATGCGGGAGCGGGTCGCGGTCGTCGGTGCGGGGGTCTCGGGACTCACCGCGGCCTACCTGCTCCAGCGGCGGTACGACGTCACCCTGTTCGAGGCGGAGGGCCGTCTCGGCGGGCACGCGCACACCCACGAGCTCGACACCGTCGCGGTCGACTCCGGGTTCATCGTCCACAACGACGTCACCTACCCGAACCTGCTGCGGCTGTTCGCCGAGCTCGGGGTCGCGACGCAGGACTCCGAGATGAGCATGAGCGTGCGCGACGAGGCCACCGGCCTCGAGTACGCCGGCGCCCGGGGGATCACGGGCCTGTTCGCCCAGCCGCGCAACGTCGCCAACCCCCGCTACCTGCGGATGCTCGGCGAGGTCCTGCGCTTCCACCGCCAGGCCCGCGCGGTGGTGGACGGGACGTCGCCGCTCGCCGAGGACATCACGTTCGGCGAGTTCCTCGACGCCGGCGGCTACTCGCCGTACTTCGTCGAGACCTTCGCGGTGCCCGTGGTGTCCGCGGTCTGGTCGTCGGGGCCGGAGCTCTCGCGGCAGTACCCGGCGCGCTACCTGTTCACGTTCCTCGCGAACCACGGGATGCTCTCGATCGGCGGCTCGCACCGCTGGCGCACCGTCGTCGGCGGCTCGCGCACCTACGTCGAGCGGGCCGCGAAGGGCCTGTCGGCGGTGGAGGTGTCGACGCCGGTCCGGGCGATCGTGCGCAGCGGGGACGAGGTCCGCGTCCGCGACGACGCGGACGTCGAGCGCCGCTTCGACCGCGTCGTCGTCGCCACCCACGCCCCGGACGCGGTGCGCCTGCTCTTCGCGCCGACCGCCGAGCAGGTCTCGGTGCTCGGGGCCTTCCGCTACTCGCCCAACGAGACCGTGCTGCACACCGACACCTCGGTGCTCCCGCGCGCCGAGGGGGCCCGGGCGTCGTGGAACCTGCTGCGCGTGCCGGGGGAGTCGAAGGTGCTGGTCAGCTACGACATGACCCGTCTGATGCGGTTGCCCGGCATGGAGACCTACGTCGTCACCCTCAACGCGACCGACCGGATCGACCCGTCGAAGGTCATCGCGCGCATGGACTACGAGCACCCCGCCTACACCCCGGAGTCGGTCGCGGCGCAGCACCGGCTGCCGGGTCTGAACGACGACCGGATCGCCTTCGCGGGCGCGTACCACGGCTGGGGCTTCCACGAGGACGGCTGCGCCTCGGGGGTGCGCGCCGCCGCCGCCCTCGGCGTGACGTGGTGAGCGGGCTCTACGAAGCCGAGGTCGGGCACCAGCGCCGCGAGGGCCTCGACGACGCCTTCACCCACCGGCTCTACCTGTGGCTCGTCGACCTCGACGACCTGCCCCGCCTGCCCGCGCCGTTGCGGCCGTTCGCGCGGTTCCGGGCCGCCGACCACCTCGGGCACCCCGACCGCACGATCCGCGAGAACCTCGACGCGTTCCTCGCCGCGCGGGGCGTGGAGCGGCCTGCGCGGGTCCTCATGCTCGCCCACGCCCGCGTGCTCGGGTGGGTGTTCAATCCGATCACGCTCTACTGGTGCCGCGACGCCGACGGCGCGCTCGTCGCCGTCGTCGCCGAGGTGCACAACACCTACGGCGGGCGCCACCACTACCTGCTCGACGTCTCCGACGACCCGGAGGCGGGCCGCGCCCGCGTCGACAAGGACTTCTACGTCTCGCCGTTCTTCCCCGTCGACGGCGAGTACTGGATGCGCGTGCCGGAGCCGGGGGAGACGCTCTCGGCGACGATCGTGCTGCGCCGCGAGGGCGGGACGGCGTTCGTCGCCACGCTGCGCGGCCGGCGGCAACCCGTCACGGCGCGCACGGTGCTCGCCGCCGTCCTGCGGCACCCGGCGGTGACGCTGCGCGTGTCGGCGGCCATCCGGCGCCGGGGCATCCGGTTGTGGGCCCGCGGCCTGCCGGTGATCGCCCGCCGGCCCGTCGACACCGCGCGAGGACTGGATCAGCTCGAGTCGACCGGGGCCGGGTCGGCCCGGCACACTGGGCGCCCGTGACCGCTCCGCTCACCATCCGCGTCGCCGAGGCCGCCGACGTGGACTCCCTGCTCGCCCTCGTCCACAGCGCCTACCGGGGTCCGTCGGGCCGCGAGGGCTGGACGTCCGAGGCCGACCTCATCGACGGCCCGCGCACCACCCGCGAGCTGCTGGCCGCCGACGTGGCCGACCCGTCGATGTCCGTGCTCGTCGCCGGCGACCTGCTCGGCTGCGCCGCCGTCACGCACGAGGCCGGCGCGTCGACGGCGTCGTTCGGCCTGTTCGCGGTGCGGCCCGGTCTCCAGGGCGGGGGCGTCGGGTCGGCACTCCTCGCCGCGGCCGAGGACCACGCCCGCGAGCGGGGCGCGACGGTCATGGAGATGCTCGTCATCGACCGCCGCGAGGAGCTCATCGCCTGGTACGAGCGCCGGGGCTACGCGCGGACGGGGGAGAGCCGCCCGTTCCCCTACGGCGCGGAGGGCGTGGGCGAGCCGCGGGACGGCGACTTCAGGTTCGCCGTGCTCGCGAAGAATCTGGGACGCTGACCCGGTGCCCGACCTGACCCTCGCGCAGGACGCCGACGCCGACGCGGTCCTGAGCTCGAACCCGCTCGCGCTGCTGATCGGCATGCTGCTCGACCAGCAGTTCCCGATGGAGCGCGCGTTCGCCTCGCCCGCCATGCTCACCGAGCGCCTCGGCGGCCCGCTCACGGCCGCCGGGGTCGCCGAGTACGACACCGAGGCCCTCGTCGCCGCGTTCACCGGCCCGCCGGCGCTGCACCGCTACCCGCGCTCGATGGCCGAGCGCGTGCAGGCGCTGTGCCGGACGATCGTCGCCGACTGGGGTGGCGAGGTCGAACGCCTGTGGACCGACGCCGCCGACGGCCGCACGGTGCTGGCGAACCTGCAGTCGCTGCCCGGCTTCGGCAAGCAGAAGGCGCAGATCTTCACGGCGCTGCTCGGCAAGCAGTGCGATGTGCGCCCCGAGGGCTGGCGGGAGGCCGCGGGCTCCTACGGCGACGACGGCTCGCGCCGCTCGATCGCCGACGTGGTCGACCCCGTCACGCTCGGCGAGGTGCGCGAGTTCAAGCAGGCGCAGAAGAAGGCGGCCAAGGCCGCGAAGGCCGACGCGCCCTCCTGAGCACCCCCGGGTGGCGCCCGGGGCGCCCAGGGTTGAGTCTGATGGGTGCGGGCATCCGCGCAAGAGCGGTGCCGAGGAGGCGACGAGTGTGAACCGACGTCAGGACGACGACGGGCCGATCCTGATCACTCAGGCCCAGGTCTCGTACGACGAGGAGTTCGCGGCGCGCAAGAAGCGCTATTCGCTGATCATGGCGTGCCGCATCCCGTGCCTCATCCTCGCCGGGGTCTTCGGCATCGCCTTCCAGTGGCCGTGGGTCGCGGTCGCGTTCATCGTGCTGTCGGTGCCGCTGCCGTGGGTCGCGGTGCTCATCGCGAACGACCGCCCGCCGAAGAAGGCCGAGAAGGCCAATCGCTACCGCAAGAGCCACCGCGAGCTCGACAGCGTGCCGGACGCGCAGATCATCGAGGCCGCCGAGGTGCTCGACCAGCGCGCCGAGTGGCCCCGCCAGTCCCAGCAGGACGGCCCGGCCCACGAGCCACCGCGCACGGGCACCGGGGGCTGACCTCGCCCGGCGCGTTCCGGACGGTGACGTCCGGCCGGTGATGCCCCGACCCGCGTCAGGCACCCCGCACGACCGGGGTGGGCAGGGGCGCGATCTGGGGGGCGCTGCGCGGCAGGGGCGTGACACCCGGCAGCGGCCCCAGCCCGCCGGCGGGAGCCGGGAGGCGCGGCGCGGACGGGCGTTGCTCCGGCGCGGCGTGCCGGGGGCCCGATGCCGTGTCGTCGTGCGCGGTGTCGTCGTGCGCGGTGCCGTCGTGTGCGGTGCCGTCGTGTGCGGTGCCGTCGTGTGCCGGGACCGCGGGGCGCGGCTGGTGGGCGTTCGCGTGGGTGGCGAGGGCGTGCACGAACGTCCGTGATCGCGGGACCTGATCGGCGATGTCGGTGGACCCCGCGGCCGCGGCGTCCTCGGCGGGACCCTGGACGCAGCGCCGCGCGCTGTTGATGCAGTCCGCGCCCTCCTCGGCGCGGCGCTCGGAGGACAGGTACTCCAGCAGCGCGTGGTCGGTGATCGGGTTGTGGCGCTGCTCGGGGAAGCTGTCGATGGCGAACTGACGCCTGGGCGGCGGGTCCTCGTAGGTCACCGTGATCCGCAGCGCCGGCACGGGGATGAGGTCCTCCTCGCACTCGCCGCTCTCGTCGGGGTACTGGATGTGGGTGGCGTGGTCCTCCGAGTCCAGGTCCTGGCCGTTCCAGCAGCTCGGGAAGTCGTAGACGCGCTGCAGCGACGACCCCTCGGGGCACATCGGGTAGAGGTCGGTCATGCGCCGGCCGGACCCGGTGCAGGTGAACTTGGCGTTGCTGCCCTCGCCGCCGGTGGTGGCCGCCTTGGCCGACCCCGTGACCAGCGCGATGTTCAGCGGCATGGCCTCGGTGCGCCGGGTGCCGTGTCCGTGGAACGTGTAGTCGACCGAGGACGGCTCGATGAACGACCCCACGTTGCCGTCGAGGCTGCCCCCGTCGGCCCCGACGTCCGGCCCGACGCCGCGGAGATCGCGCAGCACCGGCCAGAAGATGGGGGAGCGGTCGCCGTTCGTGCACGTCGTGGAGGACTCCTCGAGCGTCTCGTCCTCCGAGGCGAAGTTGGTGCCCTCGTTGCCGGCGTAGTCGTGGGTGTGCTGGGCGCCGTTGCGCACGCCCGGGGCGATGATGAAGTTGTCCGAGTTGTGGTGCGCGCTCATCGCGCACCGGATGCTGTAGCTGCCGCCGGAGAAGACGCCGCCCGCGCCGCGTCGGCCCACCGAGCGGACGTTCTGGATGTCCACGAACTCCTCGGCGCCGGGGCGGCCCGCCTTGTCGCGGTTGGGGAACTGCTCGGCGTCCTCCCCGCCGGCGTCCTCCCCGCCGGCGTCATCACCGCCCTGACCCGCACCGCCCTGGTCCCCGCCGCCCTGCTCCTCGTCCTGCCCGCCCTCCTCCTGATCGGAACCACCGCCGGGACCAGAGCCCGAGTCCTCCTCGGAGCCCGTCCCGGACCCGGAGTCGCCGGAG
Organism: Actinomycetospora sp. NBC_00405; assembly: GCF_036044095.1. Taxonomy (NCBI): domain Bacteria; kingdom Bacillati; phylum Actinomycetota; class Actinomycetes; order Pseudonocardiales; family Pseudonocardiaceae; genus Actinomycetospora; species Actinomycetospora sp. NBC_00405. Next base: position 1,933,194 of record NZ_CP107938.1, on the reverse strand, counting down.
CCCTCGTCGTCCTCCGCGATCGCGACCAGGCCCCCGTGGGAGACGAGCGGCGTCCCGGCGCCGGCCGCCACGCCGATCACCAGGCCCGCGACGGCGAGCACGGCGAGCAGGAGCACGGGGACACGGCGCGGACCGCGGGCGGGGCGCTCGAGCGCGTCCCACGGGCTCGCGGGCGTCTCCGCGCCCGCCTCAGCTCGCGCCTGCGCGCCCCGCCGCACCCGGGGCGAGCGCCCCCACCGCGACCCGCTCATGACCCTCCGTCCGACACCCCGGCCTCCGCGTCGCGGACGCTAGCCGCGGCCCGTGCGGCCCGGTGGCGGTTTCGCGGAACTCGTGGCGCGAGACCGGACCGGGCCCGACCAGGGGTCGGCGCCCGGTGGCGCGGGGTGCGGCCACGGGCCCGTGCCGGGGCGGGCCTGCCGGGCGATCGGCACGGGCCCGGACCAGGGTCCCGACCGGGGCCCCGGCCCGGCGCGGACCGCGGGTGCCGGGCCGGGCGGCATGTCGAGCACACGCACCGGCCCCGAGGCCGCATCGAGCGGGCGTGGACGTGCGCCACCCCGGCGCGCGCCGGCGGGCTGCGGCGGGGCGAGGGGGCGGATCTCGGTGCGCTCCGGGTCGTCGCCACCGGTGGTGACGAGGGCCGGCGGACCCCAGCCGTCAGCCCGTGCGGGCCGGACCGGCACCGGCCCCGCCGAGGCACCCCGCCGTAGGTCGAGCAGCGGTGTCCAGGGCCAGTACTCCTCGAGGCGGCGGCAGCGGGCGCACCCCAGCCCCAGCACGAGGCCGAACACGAGGTGCCCGACGAGCGAGAGGAGCACGGTGGCCGGCGTCAGCGGGAACATCTGCTGCTGCCCGCGCGGGGCCAGCGCCACCGTGGCGACGAGGCCCGTCCACACGGGGAAGACCGCGAACGTCACCGACGCCGCGACGGTGGCGCGGTCGCCCCACCGGCGCAGCCCGGTGGCGGCGACGAGCACGAAGAACGCGATTCCGATGCCGCCGCCGTCGCCGACGTAGCGCCACAGGTAGCCCACGACCGCGCCGACCACAGGGGACCCGGCGTCGGCGGCGGAACCGGAGCCGAGGATCCAGGTGCCCACGCGCGGGATGAAGTCGCCCCACCAGCCCAGCAGGTAGACGGTGTCCAGCCGCACCGCGTCGTAGACCAGCGTCGCCAGCACCCCCCACATCGCCCCGGAGAGCAGCAGCCGCTCCTCGCCGGACGGGGAGAACACGCCGAGCAGCAGGGTGACCAGCGTCAACGGCACCACGAGCAGGCCGGCCGTCACGTTCATCGGGGCGATCCCGAACACGTGCGCGGAGATCGCGAGCAGCGGCAGCGCGGCCACGAGGAGGTGCAGGCCCAGGCGGAGCAGGCGCGCGCGGTGCTCGGCGACGAAGGCGTGGACGGCCTCGCGCCGCGACCCCGGGCCGTCGGGCAGCTCGCCGGCCAACCCGTCGAACGACACCGCGGACGGCACCGCGGACGGCCAGGGGGCGGGCGGCCGGGCGAACGGACGCGCCACGCCGGGGCGACCGAGGGGATGGGCCGACCGGGCCGGCTCGGCCATGAGCGCTCCTCCTCGATCGGGGACGGGTGCGCTCACCTTGACAGCCCGGTCGGCGGTGTGGGTGCCGTTCGGTGCGATCCACCCCGGGCGTCCGGGGACTCCGCACGACGGGCCTCCCGGCGTGCCCCCACCGTCGGGGTCGTGGGGCATCATGGAGCCATGAGCCAGACCACCGTGCTTCCCGACACCCGGCCCCAGGGGACCGACCGCACGGGTGACGACGACCCGAAGATGTTCCACTACGTCCGGAAGAACAAGGTCGCCGAGTCGGCGGTCACCGGGTCGATGGTGGTGGCCCTCTGCGGCGAGACCTTCCCGGTCACGCGCTCGCCCAAGCCGGGCTCGCCCGTCTGCCCGGCCTGCAAGGAGATCTTCAGCAAGATGCGGCCCGGCGACGACGGCGAGTAGGTCGCTGGCGGACCTCTCCGACGGCCGCCCGGGAACCGGGCCGCCGTCGTCCCCGTCCGACGTCTGCCCGGAGGGCCCTTGACCACCCGTACGACCGGTAGCCCGACCAGTACGGAGACGGCAGCGGCACGGCCGCTGCGCACCTGGCAGCGCCGTGCGCTGACCCGGTACCTCACCGACCGCCCGAAGGACTTCCTGGCCGTCGCGACGCCCGGCGCGGGCAAGACCACGTTCGCGCTGAGGGTGGCGGCCGAGCTGCTCGGCGACCGCTCCGTCGACACGGTGACGATCGTCTGTCCCACCGAGCACCTCAAGCACCAGTGGGCCGAGGCCGCCGGTGCCGCGGGCCTCGCGATCGACCCCGAGTTCTCCAACGCCGTCGGGCGCACCTCGACCGACTTCCGTGGTGTCGCCGTCACGTACGCGCAGGTCGCCGCGCACCCCGTGCTGCACATGAACCGCACCGAGGGCCGTCGCACCCTGGTGATCTTCGACGAGATCCACCACGCGGGCGACGCCAAGTCCTGGGGCGAGGCGACGCGCGAGGCGTTCGCGGGCGCGACGCGCCGGCTGGCGCTGACCGGGACACCCTTCCGGTCCGACGACAACCCGATCCCGTTCATCGCCTACGAGCCCGACAGCGTGGGGGTGCTGCGCTCGCGGGCCGACCACTCCTACGGCTACGCCGACGCGCTGGCCGACGGGGTCGTCCGCCCGGTCGTCTTCCTCGCGTACTCGGGCCAGGCGAGCTGGCGCACCAGCGCGGGCGAGGAAATGACCGCCCGTCTCGGCGAGCCCCTCACCGCCGAGCAGAACGCCCGCGCCTGGAAGACCGCGCTCGACCCCAAGGGCGAGTGGATGCCGGCCGTCCTCCAGGCCGCCGACACCCGCCTGACGCAGCTGCGCGGCGGGGGCGTCCCGGACGCCGGCGGGCTCGTCATCGCCACCGACCACACCACGGCCAAGGCCTACGCCGCGCTGCTGCGCCGCATCGCGGGCGAGGAGCCCGTCGTCGTGCTCTCGGACGACCCGAAGGCCTCCGGGCGCATCGCGGAGTTCGGGCGCACCAACGAGCGCTGGCTCGTCGCCGTCCGCATGGTGTCCGAGGGCGTCGACGTCCCGCGGCTGGCCGTCGGCGTCTACGCCACCAGCGCCTCGACGCCGCTGTTCTTCGCGCAGGCCGTCGGCCGCTTCGTCCGGTCGCGGCGGCCGGGGGAGACCGCGAGCGTCTTCCTCCCGAGCGTGCCGTCGCTGCTCACGCTGGCCAGCGAGCTCGAGGTGCAGCGCGACCACGTGCTCGGCCAGCCCCACCGGCCGAAGGAGGGCTGGGAGGACGACCTCCTCGAGGCGGCCAACCGCACGGAGGACGAGCCGGGCGAGCAGGAGAAGGCGTTCGAGTCGCTGTCCGCCGAGGCCGAGCTCGACCAGCTGATCTACGACGGGTCGTCCTTCGGCACCGCGGCCGGCGCGGGCTCGGCCGAGGAGCAGGACTACCTCGGGCTGCCCGGGCTCCTCGAGCCCGATCAGGTGCGGGCGCTCCTGCGGCGTCGCCAGAGCGAGCAGCTCGACCGCGAGGAGGAGTCGGCCGCGCCCGCGACGGCGGCCCCGGAGCCGTCCCCGTCGCCGGTCCGCGAGTTCCGCCGCGACGTCGGCGTGGCCGAGCGGCTCAAGGAGCTCCGGCGCGAGCTCAACGCCCTCGTCGCCGCGCACCACCACCGCACGGGCAAGCCGCACGGGGCGATCCACGGCGATCTGCGGAAGTACTGCGGGGGGCCCGCGACGCCCATGGCCTCGCTCGAGCAGATCGAGGAGCGCATCGCCACGCTGCGGTCCTGGCGCTGATCTCTACGCAGAGTGTCTGATCTTTAACCTGTGGTGCACATCACACTCCGTGGTGAGCGGGCGCTGTCGCGGTCGTCGCCGTCCGACATCCCGCCGTCATGCTGTTCACCGGAGCGTCACGATGCCGACGGGCCCGACGGTGCGGGCGAGGCGGGCGCGGTGCGAAGCAGCTGGACCGGGAACGCGGACCGGACGCCCGGTTCCCCCCGGCCTCGGAGCGGACCGCATGATCGCGGCCGAGCGCGCCGCCCGTGCCGGTCGGGGAGCCCGCCGGCGGCGGGCAGGAGCACGACGTCCGACCCCGCACACGACGACGGGCGAGGACCCTGAGGTCCTCGCCCGTCGTGGTCTCGATCTGCGGCTGTGGTCTTCTGCGAAGAAGTCGCTGGTCAGCTGGCCGTCATGCGCTCTCACCGGCCTGGACGTCCACCGACAGCTCCTTCAACTTGGCCTCGTGGGCCCGGGCGTGGTGCCCGCAGAAGAGGAGTTCTCCACCGGAGGGCAGTACGGCGCGGACCTTGGCCGCTGCACCGCAGCGGTCGCAGCGGTCCGAGGCGGTGAGTTCTGGCCGGGTCAGGGTGCCGGGCATCGTCATCTCCCTCCGTCGGGGTCCGTGACTCTCGTCCCGGGCCCGCGAGATCCGGTCATGCGACCGTCCCTCCACTGTGTCAGACGCTGCCCGCGACCGCTCGTGTTCACGCGCCGCTTTGTCATCCGTCACGAACCGCTCATCGGAGGTGGAGAACCGTTCGTTCCGGGGTAGGGGCGACAACCACCCGTTGGTGAGTCGATCTCGAGCGACGAGTGGTGACGGGGCCCCGCCGCTCCCGGCTGCCCCCGCCGGTCACGGCGGGACCGTCGGGGTCGCCCACTAGCCTGTGGCCACCACACCGGGACGGTGACAGGAGACTGCGGTGGGCGACACGGCGGAGCGGGCGAGCGAGCTCGTCGAACAGCTGCGGGGCGTGGGCGTCGCCGGCGTCACCGTCGTGTGGTGCGACAACAACGGCATCCCGCGCTCCCGGACGGTGCCGCTCGCGTCGCTGCCCGAGGTCGCCGAGACCGGCATCGGCGTGAGCACCGTGTTCGCGATCTTCGACACGAATGACGGCATCCAGTACGGCGCGCCGGGCCGCGAGACGCCGTCGGGCGACGTGCGCCTGGTGCCCGACCTCGACCGCCTGACGCCGCTCGCCGGCCAGCCGGGCATGGCGTGGGCCCCGGGCACGCAGGTCGACGTGGACGGCTCGCCGTGGCCGTGGGACCAGCGCTCCCTGCTGGCGGCGACGGTCGACGGGCTCGCCGAGCGCGGCTACACCGCGCTGGTCGGCTACGAGATGGAGTTCGCGGTCTCCGCCCCGAGCCCCGACGGCGCGGTGGTGCCCGCCTACCGGGGCCCGGCGTACAGCCCGCACGGCCTGCTCGAGATCGACGCGTTCGCCACCGACGTCCTGCGCGACGCCGAGGCCAACGGGCTGCGCATCGGGCAGTTCCACGCCGAGTACGGGCCGGGGCAGGTCGAGCTCTCGCTCGGCGCCACCGACCCCGTCCGGGCCGCCGACGAGCAGCTCCTGGCCCGCCAGACCGTCCTGGCCGCCGCCGCGCGCCATGGGCTGCGCATCAGCTTCGCGCCGCTGCCCTCGCTGCAGCTCGCGGGCAACGGCTGGCACGTCCACAGTTCGCTGTGGCGCGACGGCGTCAACCTGCTCGCCGGCGGCCCCGAGGGGCCCGGGACGGCCGGCAGCGGCTACATCGCGGGCCTCCTGCGCGACCTGCCGGCGCTCGCCGCCGTCACCGCGCCCTCGATCGGCTCCATGGCGCGGCTGCGGCCGGGCTTCTTCGCGGGCGCCTACGGCTTCTGGGGCATCGAGAACCGCGAGGCCCCCGTCCGCTACGTCGTGGGCTCGCCGCTGCTCGGCGCCGACCACGCCAACGTCGAGCTCAAGGTCTCCGACGCCTCGGCGAACCCGTACCTCGCCCTCACCGCGCTGCTGACCTCCGGCGTGGCCGGCGTCGAGGAGAACCTCGTCCCGCCGTCCCCGATCGCGGCCGACCCCGGCACCTGGAAGAAGAAGGAGCGGGTCGCCGCGGGCGTCGAGAAGCTGCCCACCACCCAGGCCGACCAGGAGGCCGCGCTGCTCGCGAACCCCCGCATCACCGAGGCCCTGGGCGCCGAGCGGCTCGGGGCGTTCCTCGCGGTCCGGCGCGCGGACGGGGCCTGGGCGGCCGAGCGCGAGCCGGAGGACGTCCTCGCCGCCTGGCGCTGGCGCTACTAGACCGACCGCTACCGGCCGAGCAGGACGTCCAGGATCGCCTCGTGCGCGGCCGGGCGGGCGATGAGCAGGTCGGGGGAGTACGGGTCGTCGGCGCCGAAGGGCAGCGGCGAGCCGTCGAGGCGGGTGACGCGCACGCCCGCGCCCTCGGCGACCGCGGCGGGCGCCGCGTTGTCCCACTCGTACTGCCCGCCCGAGTGCAGGTAGGCGTCGACGAGGCCGTCGACCACGGCCAGGGTCTTCACGCCCGCCGCGGACATCGCGACGGTCCGCACGGGGAATGCGGCCGCGAGCCGGCGCAGCTCCATCGGGGGCCGTGAGCGGCTGACGGTGACCGACAGGCCGGCCTCGGGGTCGACGGGGGTGTCGGGCAGCGGCCGGACGGTGGCGGAGTCGGCGAGCTCGCCGCGCGCGGGCAGGGAGACCGCGCCGGCGACGAGCGTGCCGTCGACCACGAGCGCGACGTGCACCCCCCACTCGTCCCCGCCGCGGCCGTAGCCGCTCGAGCCGTCCAGCGGGTCGACGATCCAGAGCCGGTGCGCCCCGCGGCGCGGCGCGGGGTCCTGGGTGCCCTCCTCGGAGAGGACCGCGTCCTCGGGCCGGTGGCGGGCGAGCGCGCCGATCAGGTAGTCGTGCGCCTCGGCGTCGCCGCGGTACTCCCGCTCCCGGCCCGTCGAGGTGTCGTCGCGCAACGTCATCAGCAGCTCGCCCGTGGCCTCGGCGAGCTCCCGGGCCAGCGCGGCGTCCTCGGCGACGGTCGGCTCGTCACCCGGGGCTGACGGACGAGGTCCCCCGTCGGTGTGCTCCTCCGGATGCTGCGTCCTCGGCTCCGGCGGCAGATCCCTCGCGGCACTCACCCCCCGATCCTGCCCGACGCCGCGCGGCGTCACCCGGTGGGGATCAGCCGCCCTCGGCGGCGGTGAGGACGCCGGCCAGCTCGTGCAGCACGGCGGCCCGCGCGTCGTCGGACCCCGGGGCCGTGTCGTCGCGCTGGTCGAGCAGCAGGCGGGCGAGGCTCGCGAGGCTGATGACCTGCGCGGCGAACTCCTCGGGCCCGGCCAGTTCGCCGAGGAGGCCGCCGACCGCCTGGATGTCGTTCGCGTCCATGCCCTGGATCAGGGCCACCGAGCGGCGGTGGACCTCGGCGGGATCGGGGGCGGGCAGGCCGTCGGCGGCGGGATCGGGATGCACGCCGCCAGCATCCCAGCCGCGGCCGGGCGCCCGCGGAGGGCTCAGCGCTTCCCGCGGAACTCCCGCCACTTCTCCTGGCCGGCGTCGAGGACGCCCTTGGTGATCCCCTTCGCGGCGCCGTGGGTGACGCCCTCGGTCATCGACCTCGGCAGCTCGTCGAGGCCCTTCCCGCCCTTCGCGTGCAGGTCGAGCCGGTTGGTGGCCTCGGCGAAGCGCAGGTAGGTGTCGACGCTGGCCACGACGATGCGGGCGTCGATCGTGACGATCTCGATGCCCACGAGCGAGATCTTGGCGAAGACGTCGATGACCAGGCCTTTGTCGAGGATCAGGTCGAGGACTTCGGCCAGCCCGCCCTGGGGGGAGCGACGAACGCCGCCCGATGCCGGGCTCATGGTCACGACCGGGAGTCTAGGAACCCGGCCCCTGCGCGGCCATCGACCGGACGGCCCCGAGATCGCCATCGTGCGGACGATCTCCCCGGACACGACGACGGCCCCCGGGCCGGAGCTCGGGGGCCGTCGTCGTGAGCGTCTAGTCCAGGTAGTCGCGCAGGACCTGCGAGCGCGACGGGTGGCGCAGCTTCGACATCGTCTTCGACTCGATCTGACGGATGCGCTCGCGCGTCACGCCGTAGACCTGGCCGATCTCGTCGAGGGTGCGCGGCTGGCCGTCGGTGAGGCCGAAGCGCAGACGCACCACGCCGGCCTCGCGCTCGGAGAGCGTCGCGAGGACCGACTGCAGCTGGTCCTGCAGCAGCGTGAAGGACACCGCGTCGACGGCCACCACGGCCTCGCTGTCCTCGATGAAGTCACCGAGCTGCGAGTCGCCCTCGTCGCCGATCGTCTGGTCGAGCGAGATGGGCTCCCGGGCGTACTGCTGGATCTCCAGCACCTTGTCCGGGGTGATGTCCATTTCCTTGGCCAGCTCTTCAGGAGTGGGCTCGCGCCCGAGGTCCTGGAGCAGCTCACGCTGTATGCGGCCGAGCTTGTTGATGACCTCGACCATGTGCACCGGGATGCGGATGGTGCGCGCCTGGTCGGCCATCGCGCGGGTGATGGCCTGGCGGATCCACCACGTCGCGTAGGTCGAGAACTTGTAGCCCTTGGTGTAGTCGAACTTCTCGACCGCGCGGATGAGGCCGAGGTTGCCCTCCTGGATCAGGTCCAGGAACGCCATGCCGCGGCCGGTGTAGCGCTTGGCCAGCGAGACGACGAGGCGGAGGTTGGCCTCGAGCAGGTGGGACTTGGCGCGCTCGCCGTCGCGGACGATCCACCGCAGGTCGCGCCGCATCTGCGTCGCGAGCTCCTGCTGGGCCTCGGCGACCTTGCGCAGCCGCTCGGAGGCGTAGAGGCCGGCCTCGATGCGCTTGGCGAGCTCGACCTCCTCCTCGGCGTTGAGGAGGGCGACCTTGCCGATCTGCTTGAGGTAGGCGCGGACCGAGTCGGCCGAGGCGGTGAGCTCGGCGTCCTTGCGCGCCTGGCGCAGCGCCTCGGACTCCTCCTCGTCCCAGACGAAGTCGCCGGACTTCTTGTCCTCCTCGGTGGGCTCCTCGGTCTCGACCTCGGTGGCCTCGACGACCTCGGCACCGAGCACGACGACGTCCTCGGTGAGCTCCGAGGCGGCGGCCTCGAGCTCGGTGCCCTCCAGGCCCTCGAGGTCGGCGCCCTCGGGCTCGTCGGCGGCGCCGTCGGCGTCCTCCGCCCCCTCGGGGGCGTCGGCCTTCGCCGCGCCCTTGCCCTTGGCCGGGGCGGCCTTCTTGGTGCCCTTGGCGGAGCGGGTGGCCTTCTTCGCAGGGGCCGTCGCGGGCGCCTCCGCATCCTCGGGAGCCGCGACCACACCGACCGGGCCCGCAGGGGCCTCGGCGGGGTCGGCGGCGTCGGAGACGCGGCGTCGGGTTGCGGACTTTGCGGCTGCCACAGACGACCTTTCGTGACGAACGGCTGCACGGCGGTGGGATCGACGGGCCGGGCCGCCGGAGGGCCACCCGGAAGGGGGAGGGGTACGCCAAGGTCCCCGTCCCCCGGGTGTACCGCCTCGGCTCACCATCCATTGTAACGAGCGTCGGGCGAGTCCGTCGCACCTCACAGGTCCGACGACGGACGAGTCCTCGTCGCGGCCGGTCACGGTATCGATTCCGAGCGTCCGCACGGGCGCCCCGGCCCGTGGTCCGGGCGTCGCCGGGCCGCCACCTGCGTGTGGTCGGATGCTCCTCATGGACTCCCCGCTGCACGAGGAGGTGCTCGAGGGTCTCGCCGTGACGATCGCCCGCGAGACCGCCGCCCTGGCCCTCACGGTGCGCGAGCGGGCCGTCGCCGACCCCGGCCGGCTGGACACGAAGAGCTCGGCCACCGACGTCGTCACCGAGGGCGACCGGGCCTGCGAGGCCCTGGTCCGCGAGCGCCTGGCCGCCGCCCGGCCCGACGACCTCGTGCTCGGCGAGGAGGGCGGCACCAGCGGCACGCCGGCCCCGGGCCAGGTCCGCTGGATCGTCGACCCCATCGACGGCACCGTGAACTACACCCACGGCCTGCCCTGGTTCTCGGTCTCGATCGGGGCCGAGGTGGACGGGGTCGTCGTCGCCGGCGCGGTGGTGGAACCGGTCTCGGGGCGCGTGTGGCGCGCGGCGCGCGGTCACGGCGCCTTCCGCGACGACGTCCCGCTGCGGGCCTCGGGCCTGGAGGACCTGCGCCTCGGCGTGGTCGGGACGGGTCTGAACTACGACCCGGTGCGCCGCGGTCGCCAGGCGGCGGTGCTCGCCCGGATCGCGACGTCGATCGGGGACGTGCGTCGCACCGGCTGCGCCTCGCTCGACCTCTGCGCGGTGGCCGCGGGGTGGCTCGACGGTTTCTACGAGCACGGCCTGCAGCCCTGGGACGTCGCGGCCGGGTCGCTGATCGCCGAGGAGGCCGGGGCGGTCGTGCGCCTGCCCGGTGCCGACAGCGACGGTCTGGGCGCCGAGGCGACGCTCGCCGCCCCGCCCGGGATCACGGCGGCGCTCGTGGCCCTGCTCGTCGCCGAGGGCGCCGGCGGGATCTAGGAGCTGCAGTCGACCGTGCGCAGGGCGGTCAGCGTGGCGTCGTCGGGCGTCGGGGCCGGGGCGCCCGAGCCGTCGGTGGCCGTCTGGCGGCCCAGCGCCCCCAGGGCCTCGGTGACGGGCTGCCCGGGCGAGATGTCGCGGAAGTCGTCGCCGAGCGCCAGGTCGACCTCGCTGCCGGTGCGGCCGTCGGACACGAGCTCGGCGCACGGCACCACGAGGCTCAGCGTGCGCGCCGCGGAGGCGCCCTCGGGCCCGTAGCGGATCTGCCCGACGCAGGAGAGATCCTGCGCGGGGTAGAAGGGGTCGTTGTCGGGCGGGGCCGCCTCGGCGATGCCGAGCTCGCCGAGCTCGGCGGCCGCCAGCTGGGCCTGCCCGCGCTGCCCGGCGCCGTTGAGGACCTTCACGCGCACGTCGCCGGGCGCGGCGGCCTGCTGGTCGTCCAACGCGTCGGACGCCTGCGGCGCGCCCGCGCCCGCCACCGGCGACGCGTTGCAGGACGTCACCGAGCCCGCCGTGGAGTTGGTGAACACGATGGTCCAGGTGACGATGCTCGCCACCGCGAGCACGGCCACCAGCACCGTGGCCGGCACCATGTTGCGCCGACGGTAGACGTCGCGGACGCGTGACGTCCCCGCCTTGAACGTGCCGACCACCGACGCCCCTTCCCGCCCCGACCGCGGCGGGAGACCTCGGCCCGCCGCGTCGGGGCCAGAGTAGTGGTCCCCGTCCGCGACCGACCCCGGCCGCGGCCCGGCGTGGCGGGGCCGGTGGTGGTCGGTGGCGAGGGGCCCGTGACCTGCGGGTTGCCGGGTCGTGTCCGTTCCGCCGCGCCGCTGACACCGGGGTCGGCTGACCGGGCGGGGTCGCGTGGGTTACCCTCCCGCCGCTCCGCAGCCTCTGCGCGGACGTCGCGTTCGTCCGCGCCGGGTCACCCGGTGAGAGCCGGGTCACTTTCCCGGTCCGGCACAAACGGCCGTCCTCCCGCGTTGTGCTGCCGCACGACAGAGATACCTCCGGCAGCAACCGGGCAAGACCGAGGGTGGGAAACCGCATGGCGACCGACTACGACGCCCCGCGCCGCAACGAGACCGACGAGATGGGTGAGGACTCCCTCGAGGAGCTCAAGGCCCGGCGCAACGAAGCGCAGTCCGCCGCCGTCGACGTCGACGAGACCGACACCGCAGAGAGCTTCGAGCTCCCCGGGGCCGACCTCTCCGGCGAGGAACTGACGGTCCGCGTACTGCCCAAGCAGGCTGACGAGTTCACCTGTGGAAGCTGTTTCCTCGTCCATCACCGCAGCCGCCTCGCCGACCAGCGAGGAGGCCTCTTCATCTGCCGCGATTGCGCAGCTTGATCACCGGAGCGCCGCGATCAGGTGCTCCGGACGACGGGTGGAGATGACCCAGTAGGGGGTGGGGTCGTCCGGGTCGAGCACCTCGATCCGGACGACGGGCCCCACCCAGGGACGGTGCAGGACGAACGCCTGCGGGTCGAGCTGGGGGCCGAGTGCCTCCCGCTTGGCCTCGCCGGTGACGACGTCGACCCGTCCGACCAGCGACACCGGGAGATGGGCCTCACCGGCGCGCAGCTCGCGCACGGCCCGGTCAGCCCCTCCCGACGGCGTGCCGACCCCGACACGCACGCGGCCCAGCCAGATCAGCACGGCCACCGCGAGCGGCAGCAGGAGCACGTAGGGCAGCCAGGAGCGCACGCCGGGATAGCCCATGTGCAGCTCGGCCGCCAGGAGCACCGCGATCAGCAGCGCCGGCGGCCACCACCACCACGGCACCGTCAGGCGCTCGTCGTGGTCGGCCCCGTCTCCGGGGCCCGCGTCGGATCCCGGTGAGGGCCGTGGGGAGCTCACGGCACCCAGAGTAGTCTCGCGCGCCGTGGTGCAGGTCGACCTCGTCCGCCTCGATCCCGGGCTCCCCGTGCCGGCGCAGGCCCGTCCCGGTGACGCCGGCACGGATCTCGCAGCCGCCCACGACGTGACCCTCGCTCCCGGCGAGCGCGCCCTCGTGGGCACCGGGATCGCGCTGGTGCTCCCCGAGGGCTACGCGGCCTTCGTGATGCCCCGCTCGGGGCTCGCCGTCCGCGAGGGCATCGGGCTGCTCAACGCGCCCGGCACGATCGACGCCGGGTACCGCGGCGAGGTCAAGGTGTGCCTGGTCAACCACGACCCGGCCCGCACGGTGAGCCTGCGGCGCGGCGACCGCGTCGCCCAGCTCGTCATCCAGCGGGTGGAGGAGACGGTGTTCCGGGTCCTCGAGGGCGTCGACGACGTCGAGGCCCTGGCCGCGCACGCGCCGTCGGCCCGGGGGGAGGGCGGCTTCGGATCGACCGGGGCCGCCGGCGGGGGACGTCGTACGGAAGGAGACCAGCGGTGAGCGAGGACGTGCGGGGTGGGCGTCACCGGCAGCGCGCGGGGCGGGTGGCCCAGGTCGGCGTCGCCGCCGACCCCGCGGGGCGCCGTCACCACCAGCGACAGGGCCCGTGGGACGCCGAGGAGGCGCCGCGCGACGGTCGGCTGCGTCTGGACCTCGGCTCGGTGCAGCTGCCCGTGCCGCGGGGGGCCCGTCTCAAGGCCGAGCCCGACCCCTCCGGCCCGCTGCGGGCGGTGCACGCGATGGTCCCCGAGGGCCGGCTGACGGTCAGCGCCTTCGCCGCGCCGCGCACCGGGGGCCTCTGGCCCGAGCTGGTCGAGGAGCTCGCCGCCCAGCTCCAGAAGGAGGGCGCGACGATCCGGCGCGACCGCGGGGAGTGGGGTCGCGAGCTGGTGGCCCGCAACGGCACCACCGTGGCCCGGGTCATCGGCGTCGAGGGACCCCGGTGGATGCTGCGCGGCGTCGGCACCGGGCCGGTCGAGCACGCCCTCAAGCTGCACGGACTCCTGCGCGAGATGCTCCGCGGCACGGTCGTCGTCCGCTCGTCGGACGCGCTGCCGGTGCGCTCGCTGCTGCCGCTCGACGTGCCCGAGGACGTGCCGGAGGAGTTCGCCGACTCGCTGGTCGAGTCGATGCCCACGAAGCCCCGGCAGATCACCCGGCCCGAGGGTCCGGTGATCCCGATGATGCTGCCGCAGCGGCCCGGGGCGGGCACCTCGCCGGGCCGCAGCTGAGCAGGTCGTGAGCTGCAGGACACGGGCGACCGATCGCACACGACAGGACTATTCTCGGGAGCAGTCCGCGGCCGACGGCGCCCGATCGAGGCGACGTCCGCGGTGACGGCACAGGAGCGGTCATGAGCGCCGAGAGCGGATTCCTGCGACGCATGGTCCGTCGGCTCACCTCCGACGTCGGCGACCTCGACGCGGACGACCTGTCCGCCGAGGCCGTCCGGTCCGGGTGCAACCGTGCGTGCGACTCGAGCACGGGTGAGGCGGTGACCGTCAAGGGCCGCCTGCGCTCGGTGGAGATCTGTCCGCGCGGCTCGGTGGCCACGCTCGAGGCCGAGCTCTTCGACGGCACCGACGGCGTCACCCTCGTGTGGCTGGGACGCCGCCGGATCCCGGGCATCGAGCCGGGTCGCACCGTGCGCGCCAGCGGGCGGGTGGCCGTCCGCGACGGGCGGAAGGTCATCTACAACCCGTACTACGAGCTCCAGCGGACGCACTGAGTACCGTGGCCCCACCGGCCGCCGGCCGGTGCGGGACGCCCCGCCCGGGGCCGTCCGCCGTCCTCCGGGAGACCGCCATCCGACCCGAGACGCGCTCCTCCGATCCCGGCCCGGCGTCCGACCCCGCCGGCCCGGTCGAGCCGATCGACCCGCCCACGGGGCCCGTGCGCGGCCTCGGCGGTGAACCCGGTGCCCCGCGCCGCGAGGAGCCGGAGACCGAGGCCCTGGGCACGCCGGTGGTGCGGGACGGGGCCCGCGACGGGGCCCGCGACGACCCGGAGCCGGATGCGGACGACGCCCCCGCGCCCCGCAACCCCACGCTGCTCGACCAGATGGGCGGGATGTCGGGGATCGTGGCCTCCGGCGTCCCGGTGGTCGTGTTCGTCGTCGCGCAGGCCGTCGCCGGCAACCTCGTCGCGTCGATCGTCGCGGCGGTCGCGTCCGCGCTCCTGGTGGCCGGCTGGCGGCTCACGCGCGGCGAGGCGGTCCAGCCCGCCCTGTCCGGCCTGCTCGGCGTCGCGGTCTGCGCGTTCGTCGCCTGGCGCACGGGCGAGGCCAGGGGCTTCTTCCTGCTCGGCATCTGGACGAGCCTGGTCTACGGCGGCGTCTTCCTGCTGTCGGTGATCGTTCGGCGGCCGCTGGTCGGGGTCATCTGGCACCTCGTCAACGGCGAGGGCCAGGCGTGGCGCCGGGACGTCGCGGTGCGCCGCGCGTTCGACATCGCGTCGCTGGCCTGGGTCGTCGTGTTCGGTGCGCGCTTCGTCGTCCAGCGCTGGCTCTACGACTCCGTCTACGCCGACACCTGGCTGGGCTGGGTCCGCATCGCGATGGGCGTGCCGCTGGCCGCCGTCGCCGCCGCGGTCACGGTGTGGGCGGTCCGGCGCAGCCGTCGGGCCCACACCGACGGCCGGTCACGACCCGAGACCCGGCCCCACTCCCGTCGGGCCCGCTAGCTCGCCTGCGGCTCGCCCTTGAGGACGCGCTGGATCTCCTCCTCGAGGTCCTCGGCGGCGACGAACATCAGCTCGTCGCCCGGCTCGATCGGGTCGTCGGGCTGGGGCACGATCACGCGGCCGCCGCGCAGGATCGCGACGAGGGCGGCCTCGCGGGGCAGGGGCACCTCGCGCACGGCGCGCCCGGCCAGCGGGGTGTTGGGCGGCAGGGTGACCTCGACGAGGTTCGCGGTGCCCTGACGCAGCGTCATCAGGCGCACGAGGTCGCCGACGGACACGGCCTCCTCGACCATCGCCGCGAGCATGCGCGGGGTGGACACGGCCACGTCGACGCCCCAGGCGTCGGTGAACAGCCACTCGTTGCGCGGGTCGTTCACGCGGGCCACGACGCGGCGCACCGCGAACTCGGTCTTCGCGAGCAGGGAGACGACGAGGTTGACCTTGTCGTCGCCGGTCGCCGCGATGACGACGTCGCAGCCCTGCACGCGGGCCTCCTCGAGGGAGGCGAGCTCGCAGGCGTCGGCGTGCACCCACTCGGCCTGCGGGACCGCCTCGGGCTCGACGTGGGTGAGGTCGCGCTCGATGAGCATCACCTCGTGCTCGGCCTCGACGAGCTCGGCGGCGATGGAACGACCGACCGCCCCGGCCCCGGCCACGGTCACACGCATCGGTCGTTCCTCCCCGGCATCGTCACGCCTCGCCCCTCTCCGGCGACGCCGCCGCCGCGGCGGTGACCGCGGCGACCGTGCCGCTGACCGCGGCCGTGTACACGACATCCTCCGCCTGCAGGACCGTCTCCGGGGTGGTGAGCACGCCGGTGCCGAACCGGACGATGAAGGCCACGCGGCTGCCCGTGGCCTCCTCGAGCTCGGTGACCGGCCGGCCGGCCCAGTCCTCGTGGAAGTGCACCTGCATGATCGCGACGGTGCCCGACGGGTCGCGCCAGGCCGTGGCCACGCCGTCGGGCAGCAGCATCCGCAGGAAGCGGTCGGTGGTCCACGGCACCGTGGCGACGGTGGGGATGCCGAGGCGCTCGTAGACCGCGGCGCGCTTGGCGTCGTAGATGCGGGCGACGACGTGGGAGACGCCGAAGGTCTCGCGGGCCACGCGCGCGGCGATGATGTTCGAGTTGTCCCCGGAGGAGACCGCGGCGAAGGCCTCGGCGCGGTGGATTCCCGCGGCCGTCAGCGTCTCGCGGTCGAAGCCGGTGCCCACGACCTCCTGGCCGTGGAAGTCGCTGCCGAGGCGGCGGAACGCCTGGGCGTCGCGGTCGACCACGGCCACGTCGTGGCCCAGCCGCTCCAGGGCCAGCGCGAGGGAGGACCCCACGCGCCCGCAGCCCATCACGACGATGTGCACGCCGCCTCCCGATCCTCGCTCGGCCGCGCCGGAACCTCCCCGGACGGGCGGTGCGCACCGTATCTCCCCGGACGGCGTACCCACCGATGCGCTGCTCGGTGTGTACGCGCCTACGCTCGCCACGTGTCCAAGCTCGCCACGGCGACCAAGCGCCTGCTGCTCGGCCTGCCGTTCCGCAGCGACGAGCTGCAGGGCACGCTGTTGCGCAAGCGGGTCGCCCTGCCCGTGTTCGCCTCCGACGCGCTGTCGTCGGTGGCCTACGCGCCGCAGGAGGTGCTGATCACCCTGTCGCTGGCCGGGCTGGGCGCCTACGCGCTCTCGCCCTGGGTGGGCGCGGCGGTGATCATCGTGCTCGGCACGGTCATCGTGAGCTACCGCCAGAACGTCCACGCCTATCCGTCCGGTGGCGGGGACTACGAGATCGCGACGGTGAACCTCGGCAAGTACGCCGGGCTGACCGTGGCCAGCGCCCTGCTCGTCGACTACACGCTCACGGTGGCCGTGTCGGTGTCGTCGGCCGCGGACAACCTCGGCGCGCTCGTGCCGTTCGTCGGCGACCACAAGGTGCTCTTCGCGGTGGCGGCCATCGTCGTCCTCACCGCGATCAACCTCCGCGGCGTCCGGGAGTCGGGCGCGACGTTCGCGATCCCGACCTACTGCTTCATCGTCTGCATGGTCGGCATGATCGTCGTCGGTGCCCTGCGGCTGGCCTCCGGCGACGCCCTGGTCGCCCCGAGCGCCGGGTTCGGGGTGCTCCCCGAGGGCGGCGGCGACTCCACCGACGACCTCACCCAGCTGGCGCTCGTCTTCCTCGTCCTGCGCTCGTTCACCCAGGGCTGCGCGGCCCTGACCGGCGTCGAGGCCATCAGCAACGGGGTGCCGGCGTTCCGCAAGCCCAAGTCGCGCAACGCCGCGACCACGCTGGCGCTGCTCGGGCTGATCGCGGTCTTCCTGTTCTCCGGGATGATCGCCCTGGCCCGCGCGTCGGGCGTGGTCATGGCCGAGCGGCCGGGCGACCAGCTCGTCGGCGCCCCGGCCGACTACCGGCAGGAGACGCTGGTCGCGCAGCTCGCGCGGACGGTCTTCGACGGCTTCCCGCCCGGCTTCTGGGCCGTCACGATCTTCACCGCGCTGATCCTCGTGCTCGCCGCCAACACCGCGTTCAACGGCTTCCCGGTGCTCGGCTCGATCCTCGCGCAGGACCGCTACCTGCCCCGCCAGCTGCACACCCGCGGCGACCGGCTGGCGTTCTCCAACGGCATCCTGTTCCTGGCCTTCTTCGCCGTCGTGCTGGTGGTGGGCTTCGGTGCCGAGGTCACCGCGCTGATCCCGCTCTACACCGTCGGCGTCTTCGTCTCGTTCACCCTGAGCCAGACCGGCATGGTGCGGCACTGGACGCGCCTGCTGGGCACCGAGACGGACGCGACCGAGCGCTCCCGTCTCCGGCGCTCCCGCTGGGTCTCGGGCTTCGGCACGGCGATGACCGGCACGGTGCTGCTCGTCGTGCTGGTGACGAAGTTCGTGGTGGGCGCGTGGATCGCCATCGTGGCCGGGCTCCTCGCGTTCCTCCTGATGCTGTCGATCCGTCGCCACTACGACCGGATCTCCGAGGAGATCGCCGCCCCGGACGTGATGACCAGCACGCTGCCCAGCCGCAACCACGCGATCGTGCTCGTCTCGCAGCTGCACATGCCGACGCTGCGGGCGGTGGCCTACGCCCGCGCCACCCGCCCGGACGTGCTCGAGGCGCTGACGGTCAACGTCGACGACGGCGACACGCGGATGCTGGTCGCGCAGTGGGAGCGCCGCGACATCCCGGTGCCGCTCAAGGTCGTCGAGTCGCCCTACCGCGAGATCACCAAGCCGATCCTGCAGTACGTCAAGCGCATCCGGACCGACAACCCACGGGACGTGGTCACCGTCTTCATCCCCGAGTACGTGCTCGGGCGCTGGTGGGAGCAGCTGCTCCACAACCAGAGCGCCCTGCGGCTCAAGGGCCGCCTGCTCTTCCAACCCGGGGTGATGGTGGTCAGCGTGCCGTGGCAGCTCGAGTCGTCGAAGCGGGCGGCGGCCCGCCGTCCCCCCGGCGCGCCGGGATCGGCGCGCCGCGGCTACGAGCCCCCGCCCGGTGCCGGCGGGCCCGCGGTACCGGCCGACGCCGCCCCGCCGCCGCCGCCGAGCCCCGCGACGGCCGGGCGCTCGCCGTCCCGGCGCACCGCCGGCGGGCGCGACGAGACTCCGGCGCGGCCGCGATGAGCGCGCCCGCCGAGGGGGCCGCCGAGCCGGCCGTCACCGACTGGACCGACCAGCTGCTCGAGCTCGACGTCGGGGCGGTCGCGCACGGCGGCCACTGCGTCGCACGCCACGAGGGCCGGGTGGTCTTCGTGCGCCACGCGCTGCCCGGCGAGCGGGTGCGGGCGGCGGTCACCGAGGACGCCGGCGGCTCGTTCTGCCGCGCCGACGCGGTCGCGGTGCTCGTGGCGTCGCCGCAGCGCGTCGAGCCGCCCTGCCCGTGGGCGGGGCCCGGCGGCTGCGGTGGTTGCGACTGGCAGCACGCCGAGCCGGCCCTCCAGCGTGACCTCAAGGCCGTCGTCGTCGCCGAGCAGCTCTCCCGCCTGGCCGGGATCGAGCGCGAGGTCACCGTCGAGGAGCTGCCCGGCGGGCCCCTGGACTGGCGCACCCGGATGCGGATGGCCGTCACCGACGACGGGCGGCCGGGACTGCGGGCGCACCGCAGCCACGAGGTGCTGCCGGTCGGCGACTGCCCGATCGCCGCGCCGGGGGCGCTCCTGCCCGTGCTGGAGCGGGAGTGGACGCCGACCGCGGAGGTCGAGATCGTCCGGGACGCCGCGGGCGAGGTGCACGCCGCCGAGCTGTTCGAGGGCGTCCGGCACCCCGCACTGGGCAGCGGCACCGCCCACGAGCAGGCCGCCGGCCGCGAGTGGGAGCTGCCCGCGGAGGCGTTCTGGCAGGTCCACCCGCACGCTGCCGACGCGGTGGTCGGCGCGGTGCTCGAGGGCGTCGGCGACGTCGCGCCGGGCGCGTGCACCTGGGACCTCTACGGCGGCGCCGGGCTCATCGCGGCCCCGCTGGCCGGGCGCGTCGGGCCGGAGGGTCGGGTGGTGCTCGTCGAGAGCGACCCCGCGGCGACCGCGGCGGCGGGGCGGTGCCTCGCCGACCTGCCGGCGGTGCAGGTGGTGCGGGGACGGGTGGAGAAGGTGCTGGACGGGCTGCCCGGGCCGCCCGCGGTGATCGTCGCCGACCCGCCGCGCAAGGGACTGGGCCGCGGCCTGGCCGGCCGGCTCGCCGAGCAGGGCGCCGAGCGGATCGTCCTCGTCGCCTGCGACCCGGCGGCGCTCGCCCGCGACGTCGCCGCGATGGGCGAGCACGGCTACCGGTTGGACACGCTGCGTGCATTCGACGCATTCCCGATGACCCATCACGTCGAGTGCGTCGCAACCGTGCGCCGGATGTGACGTACTCCGGTAGACAGGGACCGGCGGCGTCGAGGGAGTCACCGGTGAGCGGGAGCCTGAGCGGAAGCCTGGTCAGCGCGGGCCTGGTGCCGGCGGGGCCGGTCAGCTTCCTGGACGGGGTCCGGATGATCGACCACCACTGCCACAGCGTCGTCGACGGTCCGCTGGACCGGGCGGGCTTCGAGGCGCTGCTCACCGAGGGCGCCGCGCCGGCCCCGGGCACGAGCGGCTTCGACTCGGCGCTGGGGTTCTCGGTGCGCCGCTGGTGCGCGCCTGCGCTCGACCTGCCCGCCCACGCGGACCCCGACGACTACCTCGCCCGCCGCGCCGAGCTCGGGCCCGAGGAGGTGACCCGCCGGTTCCTCGGCGGGGCCGGGGTGGGCGCGGTCTTCGTCGACCACGGCTTCGCGGCCGGCGGCCTGCTCGCCCCGTCGGCCCTCGGTGCGGCGGCCGGCGCGGCGGTGGGCGAGGTGGTCCGGCTCGAGGCGGTGGCCGAGGCCGTGGCGGACGCGGGCGTCGACGCGGCCGGCTACGGCGACGCCGTGCGCGACGCCGTCGCCGCCCGCACCGACCCCGGGGCCGTGCCGACGCCCGTCGCCACCAAGAGCGTGCTGGCGTACCGGGCGGGCCTCGACGTCGACCCGACCCGCCCGGAGGCCGCGGAGGTGAAGAAGGCGGCCGACGGGTGGCTGCGGCGTCGCGCCGAGACCGGTGAGCCCCTGCGCGACCCCGTGCTGCTGCGCCACGGCCTCTGGACCGGCCTGGACACCGGGCTGCCGCTGCAGATGCACACGGGGTTCGGCGACCGGGACGAGGACCTGCACCGCGCCAACCCGGCGCTGCTCGTCGGGCTGGCCCGCCTCGTCGAGCCGCTGGGCGTGCCGCTGATGCTGCTGCACTGCTACCCGTACCACCGGGAGGCGGCGTGGCTCGCCCAGGTGTTCACCGGCGTGCACGTCGACGTCGGCCTGGCCGTGCCCTACGTCGGCCCCCGCGCCGCCACCGTGGTCGGCGAGCTGCTCGAGCTCGCGCCCTTCGGGAAGGTCCTCTACTCCTCGGACGCGTTCGGCCTGCCCGAGCTGCACCTGCTGGGGGCGCTGCGTTTCCGTTCGGCGCTGGGTGGTCTATTGGAGCACCTCTGCGCGACGGACGAGCTCGCGCCCGCCGATGCCGAACGGGTGGCCACCATGATCGGGACCGACAACGCGCGCCGGGTCTACGGGCGGATGCCGGCGTGAGTCGGCCCCAGCCCGCGGCCCCCCAGCCCACGGCGCCGCAGCCCACGACGCCGCAGCCCGCGACCCCGCAGCCCGCGACCCCGCCCCGCGTCGCCCCGGCGCTGCACGCCGCGCTCGAGGACGAGCTCGACGCGGCCGTGGCGCTGCGGCACGCGCTGCACCGCGACCCCCGCCTGTCCGGGGACGAGGCCGACAGCCGCGACCTCGTGCTCGGCGCGCTCGCGGACGTCGTGCCGGACGGGCGCACCCCCGACCCGGTGGCCGACACCGGGGCGATGCTGCGCCTCGGCCCCCCGGCCGACAGCGGGACGCCGGCGGTGGCGGTGCGCGCCGAGCTCGACGCCCTTCCCGTCGTGGAGCGCACCGGCCTGCCGTTCAGCGCCACCGGCGCCGCCGCCCACGTGTGCGGGCACGACGTGCACGTCGCGGCGCTGGTCGCCGTGGCGCGGGCGATCGGACGAGCGGGCGCCGACGCGCTCCCCGCGCCGCTGCTCGCGGTCTTCCAGCCGCGCGAGGAGAAGGCCCCGTCCGGTGCCGCGGACGTGGCCGCCGACCCCGCCTTCGTCGCCCACCGGGTGGGGGCGGTGCTCGGCGTGCACGTCCAGCCCGAGCTTCCGCGCGGCACGGTCTCGGTGCGCGGCGGCCCGGTGAACGCCTCGGCCGACGAGATCGAGATCGAGGTGCACGGGCGCGGCGGGCACGGCGGCTACCCCCACCGCACGCGCGACCCCGTGCTCGCCCTCGCCGAGATCGTCGCCGGCGTGCACCACATCGTGTCCCGGCGCGTCGACCCGATGGCCGCCGGTGTGATCACCATCGGGCAGATGACCGCGGGCTCGGCGCCCAACATCATCCCCGAGACGGCGTCGGCACGCGGCACCGTCCGGGCCCTCGACGCCGACCGGGACGAGATGCTCGCCGCGGTCCGCGACGTCGTGGAGGGCACGGCCACGGCCTACGGGTGCACCGCCACGCTCACCGTGGTGCCCAACGAGCCGGCCGTGGTCAACGAGGACGCGCTGGCCCGCACGGTCGCGGCGTCGCTCGGCGGGCGCCGTCGCGAGGACCATGCCGGCGGCCACGGGAGGGGTCAGGGCAACGGGCACGGGGACGCGGCCGGCGCGGGGGAGCCGACCGGCCTGGTGCTCGACACCACGTTCCGGTCCTGCGGCGCGGACGACTTCTCGCACTACGGTGATGTGCTGCCGTCGTTGATGCTGTTCGTGGGCACGACCCCGGCCGGGTCCACCCCGGGCGAGGGCCCCGGCCTGCACCACCCCGAGTTCTCGCCCGACGACGCGATGGTCGGCGAGGTGGCCCGCGCGCTCCTCGCCTCGGTCGTCGCCGCGGGCGCGGCGCTCGTGGACACCACCGCGGAGCCTGCGGACCCGCTGGTCTAACCCGAGGCCGGCCCAGCCAGACCCAGCTCGTCCCCACCCCCGGATCCAGGGGCCGACGAGCCCTCGTGAAGGAGATCAGGCGTGACCGAGATCCAGGCGTTCGCCCGCGAGTTCCTGCGCGACCCGTTCAACGTCGCCGCGCTGTTCCCCAGCCTCGGCCCCCTCTGCCGCCAGGCCGCGGCGCCGCTGCCCGAGACCGGCGACCCGGTGGTGCTCGACCTCGGCGCCGGGACCGGCCAGGTCACCGACGTGATCCAGGAGCGCCTGGGCGGGCGCGGCCGGCACATCGCGGTGGAGTTCAACCCCCGCATGGCCGCCGTCCTGCAGGAGCGCCACCCCAAGGTCGAGGTGATCTGTGACGACGCGAACGCCGTCGTCGAGCGCCTGCTGGCCGAGGGGGTGCGCACCGACCTCACCGTCTCAGGGCTCCCGTGGCCGGTCACGTCCCCGAAGGACCGCACGATCTTCCGCCCGCTGGCCCGCCTCGCGGCCCCGGGCGGCGCGGTGACGCAGCTCGCCCACGCCTGGATCCGCTTCTTCCCGGCCGCGAAGCAGGTGCAGCGCAACCTCGAGACGCACTTCGAGGAGGTCGTCGTCACCCGCACGGTGATGGCGAACATCCCCCCGGCTGTGGTCTACGTCGCCCGGCGGCCGCGAACCTGATGGTCGCGCCGTCGACGACGATTCGGGCGAACTGCGCCCTGTCCGCGCGTCCGTAGACTGGGCGGGCCGTTGACCCCCGGCGGAGCAGAGGTGACCCCGTGACGTTGATGGACCGTGTCCGCACCCCCGCGGACCTGCGCGGTCTCGACGCGGACGAGGTCGTCGCCCTCGCGTCCGAGATCCGCGCGTTCCTCGTCGACCGGGTGTGCCGCACCGGCGGGCACCTCGGGCCGAACCTGGGTGTGGTGGAGCTGACCCTCGCCCTGCACCGGGTCTTCGACTCCCCGCGGGACGCGCTGATCTACGACACGGGCCACCAGAGCTACGTCCACAAGATCCTCACGGGTCGTGCGGGCGACTTCGGCGGGCTGCGGCAGGTCGGCGGGCTCTCGGGCTACCCGAGCCGCACCGAGAGCGAGCACGACCTGGTGGAGAACTCCCACGCCTCCACCGCGCTGTCGTGGGCGGACGGCCTCGCGAAGGCCGACGCGCTCACCGGGCGCGACCGCTCGGTGGTGGCCGTCGTCGGCGACGGGGCCCTCACCGGCGGGATGTGCTGGGAGGCGCTGAACAACATCGCCGCGGCCCCCGACCGGCCCGTGGTGATCGTCGTCAACGACAACGGGCGCTCGTACTCGCCGACGATCGGCGGGCTGTCGCGCAAGCTGACGGCGCTGCGGCTGCTGCCGCGCTACGAGCAGGCCCTCGAGCACGGCAAGCGTGCCGTGCAGGGCCTGCCGCTGGTCGGCCCGACGCTGTACTCGGCGCTGCACGCCGCGAAGGCCGGGATGAAGGACGCCCTGAGCCCGCAGCCGCTGTTCGCCGACCTCGGGCTGAAGTACCTCGGGCCCGTCGACGGCCACGACGTCGAGGCCATGGAGCACGCCCTGCGGGTCGCCCGCGACTTCGGCGGCCCGGTCGTCGTGCACGCCGTGACCGCGAAGGGCCGGGGGTTCGCGCCCGCCGAGGCCGACGAGGCCGACCTCATGCACTCCCCGGGGCCGCTCGACCCCGAGACCGGGGTCCCGGTCGGGCCGAAGCCCCGGGACTGGACCGCGGTCTTCACCGAGTCGATGCTCGAGCTCGGGCGCGAGCGCTCCGACGTCGTCGCGATCACCGCGGCGATGCAGGGCCCCACCGGCCTGACGCCCTTCGGCGAGGCCTTCCCCGAGCGGTTGTTCGACGTCGGCATCGCCGAGCAGCACGCGATGACCTCGGCGGCCGGGCTCGCCGCGGGCGGCCTGCACCCCGTCGTCGCGATCTACTCGACGTTCCTCAACCGCGCGTTCGACCAGCTGCTCATGGACGTCGCGCTGCACCGCGCACCCGTGACGATCACGCTCGACCGCGCCGGGGTCACCGGCAGCGACGGCGCGAGCCACAACGGCATGTGGGACCTCTCGATCCTCGGGATCGTGCCCGGCCTGCGGGTCGCCGCGCCCCGGGACGCGGTGACGCTGCGCGAGGAGCTGCGCGAGGCCGTCGGCATCGACGACGGGCCGACCGCCCTGCGCTGGTCGAAGGGCGCGGTGCCCGCCGCGGTGCCCGCGCTGCGCACGCTCGGCCCGGCCGAGGGGCCCGGGCGCGTCGACGTCCTCGCCGAGCCCGGCCGTCCGTCGCGCGCCGCGCCGCGGCCCACCGCGGTGGACCGCCTGCCCGACAGCGTCGTGCCCGACGTGCCGGACGTCCTGCTCGTGTGCGTCGGGGCGTTCGGCGAGCTCGGGGTGCAGGCGGCCGAGCGGCTGACCGCGCAGGGGATCGGCGTCACCGTCGTCGACCCGCGCTGGGTGCAGCCCGTGCCCGAGGCGCTCGTGACGCTGGCCGGCGAGCACCGTCTCGTGGTCACCGTCGAGGACGGCGGACGCCACGGCGGCGTCGGGTCGGCGATCGCCGACGCCCTCGCCTCGGCGGAGGTGGACGTCCCCGTGCACCGGCTCGCCCTCGATCAGGAGTTCCTCGCCCACGCCTCGCGCGGCCAGGTGCTCGCCGGCGCGGGGCTCACCGACGCCGACGTCGCCCGGCGGATCACCGAGTGGGTCTCGGGGCGCGACACGACGCTCGTGCCGGACGCGGACACCGTCGCGCGCTGACCGCTCGTTCCCGGCCTCCGCTTTCTCAGGGGCTGCTCAGGAGACCTGTGGCACCGTGGAGATGTGCGAGTACTGATCGTGGAGGACGAGCAGGCCCTGGCCGACGCGCTGGCCCGTGGCCTGCGCCGCGAGGGGATGGCGGTCGACGTCGCGTACGACGGCGACGAGGGCAGCGAGAAGGTCGGCGTGACGCGCTACGACGTCGTCGTGCTCGACCGCGACCTGCCGGGACGTTCCGGTGACGAGCTGTGCGCCGAGATCGTCGGCGACGTCACGCGCGTCATCATGCTGACGGCGAGCGGCGCGCTGCGGGACAAGGTGGAGGGTCTCGCGCTCGGCGCGGACGACTACCTCGCCAAGCCCTTCGACTTCCCTGAGCTCGTGGCGCGCGTCCGCGCCCTCGGCAGGCGCGCCACCCCCGCGGTGCCGCCGGTGCTGCGCTCCGCGGACATCGTGCTCGACCCGGCGAAGCGCACCGTGACCCGCCGCGGCTCGGTGCTCGAGCTCACCCGCAAGGAGTTCGGGGTGCTCGAGGTGCTCATGGCCGCGGGCGGCGCGGTGGTCAGCTCCGAGGAGCTGCTCGAGCGGGTCTGGGACGAGAACGCCGACCCGTTCACCACCACGGTGCGGGTCACGGTGATGACCCTGCGCAAGAAGCTCGGCGAGCCGGGGATCATCGACACCGTCGTCGGCTCGGGCTACCGGGTGCCGGCGGGGTCGCCCGCGGTGGTCTAGGGCTGCTCCAGCCCTTCACGGGGCCGCCTCCGGGCGCCCCGTAGCGTCACGGCCGTGTCCGCCGCCTCGCCCGCCCTGCGCCGCGGACCCGGGCTCCGGGTCCGGCTGACGCTGGTCGCCACCGGCCTCGTCGCCGTGGTGGCCGTGGTGATGGTGTGGCTCGGCTGGATGCTCGTCGGCGAGGTCGCGGCGGGTGTTCCCCAGCTCCCGCCCGACACCCCCGTCACCGTCGACGGCGTGCGCGTGCCGGCCGGGGAGCTGGCCGACGCGCTCGGGAAGTCCGCCCGCACCGAGGTGCTGCGGGTCGGGTCGATCGCGTTCGCGATGGTCGTGATCGCGGCGGCCCTGGTGTCCTGGGTCCTGGTCCGGCGGGTCCTGCGCCCGTTGCACGAGGTCACCGCCGCCGCGCGCAGGCTCTCGGCGGAGTCGCTCGACGCCCGCATCGGGCTGACCGGCCCCCGCGACGAGGTCGCCGAGCTGGCCGCCACCTTCGACGCGATGCTCGACCGCCTGCAGGCGGCGTTCGAGGCGCAGCGCCGCTTCGTCGCGAACGCGAGCCACGAGCTGCGCACCCCGCTCGCCGTGCTGCGCACCGAGGTCGACGTGACCCTCGCCGACCCCGAGGCCGACGTCGCCGAGCTGCGGCGCATGGCCGAGGTGATCCGCGAGGCCACCCGACGCGCCGAGCACCTCGTCGCCGGCCTCCTGCTGCTCGCGCGCACCGAGGCCGCCGACGCCGTGCCGACCGAGCCCGTCGACCTCGCCGAGACCGTCCCGATCGCGCTCGACGCGGTGCGCGCGGAGGCCCGCGACCGGGGGCTGAAGATACGGACCGACCTCGCCTTCGCGGGGGTCGCCGGCGACGCCGCCCTGCTCGGGCGCATCACGGGGAACCTCGTCGAGAACGGCGTGCGCCACAACGTCGAGGGGGGCTGGCTGACCCTGCGCACCGGGGTCGAGGACGGGCACGCGGTGCTCGCCGTGGCGTCGTCGGGACCCGTGGTCTCCCCGGAGACCGTGGCCGAGCTGTTCGAGCCCTTCCGCCGCGGCGCCGGCCGCACCGGTACCGGCACCGGCCTGGGCCTGTCGATCGTGCGCGCCGTGGCCCACGCGCACGGGGGACGCGCGTCCGCCGAGCCCGTCGAGGGCGGCGGGCTCGCGGTGACCGTGGCGTTGCCGCTGGATTCCCGGACGAGCGCCTGATTACATTGTTGCGATGACACCGACGCTGTACGAGTGGGCCGGCGGGACCGAGGCGTTCCGCCGTCTCATCGACGCGTTCTACGACCGGGTCGAGAGCGACGACCTGCTGAGCCCGCTCTTCCCGGGCGGGGTCACCGAGGAGCACCGGGCGCACGTGACCCTCTGGTGGGCCGAGGTGTTCGGCGGGCCGGCGGCCTACACGACCTCGCTCGGCGGGTACGAGCGGATGCTCGCGCACCACCGGGAGCTCGGCATCACCCCCGACCAGCGCCGACGGTTCGCCGAGACGATGGGCCGGGCGGCCGACGACGCCGGCCTGCCCGACGATCCCGAGTTCCGCGCCGCCTTCGTCGGCTACGTCGAGTGGGGCACCAGGCTCGCGCTGGCCAACTCGCAGAACGGCGCCGACGTCGTCGAGCAGGCGCCCGTCCCGCAGTGGGGATGGGGCGTGGCGCCGCCGTACCAGCCGTCCTGAGCTAGGACGGCTCGTCGACAGGGGCCGGCTGCGCCCTGAGGGCCTCGGCGAGCAGGGGAGCGGCGAGCTCCGCCTGCCAGGGCCGTGCGCCCAGGTCCGCGAGGGCCGCGGCCACCGTCCCGGCGTCGGCGGTGCCGGCAGCGTCGGGGAGCTCGGGCGGTGACCAGCACAGACGGCGCACGAGGTCGGGCGTCACGAGGTTCTCCACCGGGGTGCCGGTGCGCTCGGACAGCCCCGCGAGGGCGGCCCGGGCGGCGGCGAGGCGCGCGGCGGCGGCCGGGTCCTTGTCGCCCCAGCGGTGCGCGGGCGGCGGGCCGTCGGGCTGCGCGGCGGCCGCGGGCCACTGCGTGCGGTCCAGCGCGCGGGCGCGGGCGATCGCCGACCACCAGCGATCGCCCAGGCGGCGCTGGGCCCGCCCGCGAAACACCGGCATCGCGATGAGCTCCTCGCGGCCCGCGGGCTCGCGCAGGGCGGCGTCGACGATCGCGGCGTCCGGCAGCAGGCGGCCGGGGGCGACGTCGCGGGCGGCCGCGAGCTCGTCGCGGGACTCCCAGAGCTCGCGGACGACGGCGAGCTGCGCGGGCCGGCGCACCTTGTGCATCCCCGAGGTGCGACGCCACGGCTCGGCGCGGGGCGGCGGGGGAGGGGCGAGGCGCACGGCCTCGAACTCCTGCTCGGCCCAGACGGTCTTGTCCTGGCGCTCGAGGTCGGCGGCCACCGCGTCGCGCAGCTCGATCAGCAGCTCGACGTCGAGGGCGGCGTAGGTCAGCCAGTCGTCGGGCAACGGGCGGCGCGACCAGTCGGCGGCGCCGTGGCCCTTCTGCAGCCGCACGCCCAGCAGGTGCTCGGTGAGGGGACCGAGCCCGACGCGGGGATAACCGACGAGGCGCCCGGCGAGCTCGGTGTCGAAGAGGGAGTCGGGGCGCATGCCGACCTCGGCCAGGCACGCGAGGTCCTGGGAGGCGGCGTGCAGCACCCACTCGACGCCGCGCAGGGCGTCGCCGAGCACGGAGAGGTCGCCGCCGCACGCGATGGGGTCGACGAGGAAGGAGCCGGCGCCCTCGCGGCGCAGCTGCACCAGGTAGGCGCGGGCCGAGTAGCGGTAGCCCGAGGCCCGCTCGGCGTCCACCGCGACGGGGCCGCTGCCCGCGGCCAGACGTGCGGCGGCGTCCGGGAGCGCCGCGGCGTCCTCGATGAGTGGGGGTACGCCCTCGGCCGGTTCGAGCAGGTCGACGGCCGTGTCCTCGGCGGGCTCGGCCCGGTTCTCGGCCTGACCCGGAGCCCCGGCCTGCTCGCTGTGCGAAGTGTTGGCCGTCACGGACGGTGGAGTCTGCCCGCTCCCGGCGCCCGGCGCAGGGACAACAGTGGATCTCGACGGCGTGTCGGGCCCGGCCCGGTCTCCCGGAGCCAGGCCACGGACCCCACCGGCGTTCCCGGCGGGGTCCGTGGACCGGCTGGCCGGGGTCGGCCGCTCCGAGGAGGAGCGGGCCGACCCCCGTGCCCTCGCGCTCAGCGGATGACGCCGGCCCGCATGGCCAGCGCGACCATCTGTGCCCGGTCGCCCGTCCCGAGCTTGCGCCCGATGCGGGAGAGGTGGCTCTTGACCGTCAGCGCCGAGAGGCTCAGCGCGTCGCCGATCTCCTTGTTGGATCGTCCGTCGGCGACCAGCTGGAGCACCTCGACCTCACGGGCCGACAGCTCCCGCGGGGTGTTGTCCGTGGCCGGCACACGCGTGCCCGCCGCGAGCAGCGGGGCGACCGAGGGGTCGGCGTAGAGGCCGCCCTCGAGCACTCGCCGCACGCCATCGGTGACGACGCCGGGAGACGCCGACTTGAGCAGGTAGGCCTGGGCGCCGGCCTGGAAGGCCGCACGCACCGCCGACGGGTCGTCGGAGGCCGCCAGCACCACGACACGGTTCCAGCCCTGCGCGCGGAGCTCGGCGATCAGGTCCAGGCCACTGCCGTCCGGCAGGCCGAGATCCAGGATCGCGAGATCGCACGGCCCGCTGGCCAGTGCTCGGGTGCGGGCCTCGGAGATCGAGGCCGCCTCGTGGACGGTGCCCGCGCCCATCGAGGAGAGCCGCTGTGCGATCGCCTCGCGCAGCAACGGGTGGTCGTCGACCACCAGGACAGAGAACATCTCTTCCCGCGGATGCGGGACCATGGCCGGCGGCAACAAGCCGCTTGCGACGCCGCGAAGGGCCATGCCTGGGCCCACGGTTGCCACGTCGAGTACCTCCTAGAAGTCGGTCTTGCCCCCCGACATTCCGCACCGGGCCCCCGAACCATCGACCGCGCCGCCGATCGGACGAGGAAGTGCGTGCGAGAGAAGATATCCCCCCGGGCGAGTTAACGAGAGCATCAGGGCCAACTTCGCTCGGTGGAGTTTCGTGCGTTACGCGGCCGCGGTCACCCTTTGGAGTGGACAGACGACACGGAATCGTCTCTACGTAACACTGCGTGTAACTGCCGCTACGGAGAGTGCTGAGTAGCGCCGACCGGCACAGAGCGGCTGCAACCAACGACCCAACGTCGGCGCGTGACGGGTGGAGCGGGTTCGGGCTGATCGGACGCCTGCCTGTGCATCTCATCGCGAACGTGCGATGACCTGCAAGGGGTTGCTGAAATTGCGGAAGCGATACCGGTAGTACCGGAAAAATGTCAGCCGGATCGTCCGGCGCGACGCGTACCGAGTGTCGTCACGCCCTCCGGCGGAAGTCCCGCGGCGATGGCGAGGACACCTGCGAACGCATCGCCGTGCGCCGTGAGGACGTCCTCGGTGGGCGTCCAGGACGCCCGCAGCTCGAGATCGGTGGCGTGGCTCGGGCCGCTGATGTCGCCGAAGCGCACCGAGGCCGTCTGGGTCACCGTGCCGCCCAATGCGGTCCACGCCGCCCCGGAGTCCTCGAGGGCGCCCGTGAGCCACGACCACGCGACCTCGGGCAGCATCGGGTCGCCGGCGTGCTCGGGGTCGAGTTCGGCGCGCACGAAGGTCACCACGCGCAGCGTGCCGTCCCAGGCGTCCTGGCCCTCGGGGTCGTGCAGGAGCACGAGGCGCCCGGTGACGACGACCTCGGAGTCGTCCACCTCGCCCACGCCCGGCGCGGGCGGGCCCGCGAGGACCTCGGCGCTCCAGGCCGCCGAGTACGGCGCCAGGCGCTGCGGGGGCCGCATCGTCCGCAGCTCGATCTCGGGACGCGTCCGGAGATCGGCGAGGGACTCCACCGCGCGCCGGAACGTCTCGGGGTGGGTGGTGGGCGCCGTCACCTCGACGACAGTAGGCCGAACGGGTTCTTTCCGGCACCTCCCACGCCGAGGGGTCCCGTGCGTCCCTCGTCCACCACCCGACCCGCTCGTCCCACCGGCGCGGCAGCGAGGGCGTCCCTCGCTGCCTCCGACGCAGCCGGGGCGGCCCTCGCTCCCGACGGCGGAGGGCGCCGTGGGCGTGGGACGATGAGGACACTATGAGCAGCGGGATCGCGGGCACGGCCACCGCAGGCGGCACGAAGGGCGGAGCGGCGCGACGCCACCTGCCCGACGCCCCGTTCCTCGCGGCCACCCGTCGCGGGCGCCCGTCGCGGCGCCCCGTGTGGTTCATGCGCCAGGCGGGCCGCTCGCTGCCCGAGTACCGCGAGCTCCGCAAGGGCACCGGGATGCTCGAGGCCTGCCTGACCCCCGATCTCGCGTGCGAGATCACGCTGCAGCCCGTGCGCCGCTACGGCGTCGACGCCGCGATCCTCTTCTCCGACATCGTCGTGCCGCTCAAGGCCGCCGGGGTCGGGGTGGACATCGTCGCGGGCACCGGGCCGGTCCTGGAGCAGCCGGTGCGCACGGGTGCCGACGTCGCCGCCCTGCCGGCCCTGGACGCCGAGGGCGTCGCGCCGGTGGCCGACGCGGTGCGGCTGCTCGTCCGCGAGCTCGGCGACACCCCGCTCATCGGCTTCGCGGGCGCGCCCTTCACCCTCGCGTCCTATCTCGTGGAGGGCGGCCCGAGCCGCAACCACGAGCGCACCAAGGCGCTGATGCACGCTGAGCCGGACACCTGGCACGCGCTGTGCTCCAGCCTCGCCGACACGACGCTGACGTTCCTGCGCGCCCAGGTCGACGCGGGTGTCGACGCCGTGCAGCTCTTCGACTCCTGGGCCGGCGCGCTCTCGGAGCGCGACTACCGCGAGCTGGTGCTCCCGCACTCCACCCGCGTGCTGCAGGGGCTGGCCGACACGGGCCTGCCGCGCATCCACTTCGGTGTCGGCACCGGCGAGCTGCTGGGCGCCATGGGCGAGGCCGGCGCCGACGTCGTCGGGGTCGACTGGCGGCTGCCGTTGGACGTCGCCGCCGCCCGCGTGGGGCCGGGCCGGGCGCTGCAGGGCAACCTCGACCCGGCCCTGCTGTTCGCCGGGCAGGACGTCGTCGACCGCGAGGTGCGCCGCATCCTCGCCGAGGGCGCCACCGCCGAGGGCCACGTGTTCAACCTCGGCCACGGGGTGCTCCCCGAGACCGATCCGGACGTGCTCGCGCGGGTCGTCGACCTGGTGCACGAGACACCCGTGCCAGCCACACACGAGCCGTGAGCCGCGTCCTCGTCGTCGGCGGCGGGGTCTCGGGCCTGGCCGCGGCGCACCGTCTGCGCACCCTCCTCGGCGCCGAGGCGGACATCGTCGTCGTCGAGGCCGCGCGCTCGCTGGGCGGCAAGCTCACGGCCCTGGAGATCGGCGGCCGTCGTGTCGACGCGGGCGCCGAGGCCTTCCTGGCGCGGCGTCCCGAAGCGGCGGCGCGGATCGTCGAGCTGGGCCTCGACGATCAGCTCGTGCACCCGGGGCCCGCGGCGTCCGCGCTGCGCGTCGGTGGCCGCACCGTCGGGCTCCCGCCGCGCACGGTCATGGGCGTGCCCGGGGACCCGGAGGTCGCCGCCGGCGCGCTGTCGCCCGAGGGGCTCGCGGCGCTGCGCGCCGACCGTCCCGGCGCGTGGGAGCCGGGCGGCGACGTCGCCGTCGGCGAGCTCGTGCGGGCGCGGCTCGGGGACGAGGTGGCCGACCGTCTCGTCGACCCGCTGCTCGGCGGCGTCTACGCGGGACGCGCCGACGCGCTCGGGGTGCGCGCGACGGTGCCGGCGCTGGCCGCCGCGCTCGACGCCGACCCCCGCTCGCTACTCGCTGCCGCGCGCTCGTGCCTGCCCGCGCCCCCGGTCGAGGGCGCGCCGCCCCTCCCGGTCTTCGGCACCCTCCGCGGCGGCCTCGCCGACCTCCCCGCCACCCTCGCCCTCGCCGCCCGTGCCGAGCTGCGCCTGGGGCGGACGGTCACGGCGCTGGCCCGGACCGCGACGGGCTGGCGCGCCGAGCTCGGCGAGGACGGGCCCCCCATCGAGGCCGACGCCGTGGTGCTCGCCGTCCCGGCCCCGGCCGTGCGGCGCCTGCTCGCCGACCACGCCCCGGCCGCCGCCCGGGCCGCCGGCGAGATCGAGGTCGGGTCGTCGGCGCTCGTGCTGCTCGCCCTGCCCGCGGCGGCCGCGGCCCCGCTCGCCGGGCGCTCCGGGGTCCTCGTCGGGGCGGGGGAGCGGCGGCCCGACGGCCTGCCCTGGACGATCAAGGCCGCCACCTTCAGCGCGCAGAAGTGGCCCCACCTGGCACCCGCTGACGACCCCGACGACACCTCCGTGCTGCGCCTCTCGATCGGACGGCACGGCGACGCGGCCTCGACGTCCGCGCTGCGCCGCGACGACGACGACCTGGTGAGCGCCGCCCGCAGCGACCTCGGTGCGCTCACCGGCATCGAGGAGGTGCCGGTCGAGTCCGCGGTGGTGCGCTGGCCGGGCGGCCTGCCCCAGTACGGCGTCGGGCACGTCGAGCGGGTCGCGACGCTCGAGGACGGCGTCGCCGGGCTGCCGGGGCTCGCGATCGCCGGTGCGGCCCTGCACGGCGTCGGGGTGCCGGCGTGCCTCGCCACCGCCGACGCCGCGGCCCGGCGGGTCGCGGCGCACCTGGCCGCCACGGTCGCCCGCGGGTAGGTCGCCCGCGGGTAGCTCGCCCCCGAGCAGGTCATCCGGGCCACACTGCGCCCATGGACGATCTCGCCGGTGCCCTCGGGGCCCGGGACGACGGCACCCTCGACGACGAGGAGCGGACGACCTTCATCGTCGACACGCTCGCGGAGGCGTTCTCCGACCTCATGGCGGCTTCGCCGGCGGCGTTCCGCAACAAGTTCCGCAAGATGGCGGCCGAGCCGTTCGCCTTCTACCGGGGCAGCGCCTGCCTCTACTACGCCGACGTCGCCCGGCTCGAGGACCGGTGGGTCGACGAGCGCACCCGCCGCGTCTGGATCCAGGGCGACCTGCACGCCGAGAACTTCGGCACCTACCTCGACGGCGACGGCGTGCTGGTGTTTGACGTCAACGACTTCGACGAGGCCTACGTCGCGCCCTGGACCTGGGACCTGCGTCGACTCGTGGCCAGCGTCGCGCTCCTGGGCTGGTCCAAGGCGTTCTCCGACGCCGACATCGACGCGCTGAACACCGCCTACCTGCGGGCCTACCTGGAGGCGGTGCGCTCCTTCTCCGGCGGCTCGGGGGAGCGCGAGTTCGCGCTGACGCGCCGCAACACCGACGGTCCGATCCACGCGGCGCTGCAGCACGCGCGGGAGAGCAGCCGCCGCGGCCTGCTGGACGCGATCACCGAGATCGAGGGCGAGGACCGGATCTTCCGCGACGGTCCGGGCGTGCGGCGTCTCGACGACGGCGAGCGCGACGAGGTCCTCGCCGCCTACGCCGACTACCTGGAGACCATCCCGCCCGCCAAGCGGTGGGCGGACACGGCCTACGTCGTCCACGACGTCGTCGGGCGCAGCGGCTTCGGGATCGGCAGCGCCGGGCTCCCGGCCTACAACGTGCTCATCGAGGGGCCGAACGAGGCGCTCGACTACGACGTGGTGCTGTCGATGAAGCAGGCGGTGCGGGCGGCGCCGAGCCGGGTGGTCGACGACGGCGAGGTCGCGTCCTGGTTCCGGCACCACGGGCACCGGACGGCGCTGTCCCGCCGGGCCCTGCAGGCCCACGCCGACCGCCTGCTCGGCTGGACCGTGCTGGGCGGGGTCGGCTACGTCGTCGCCGAGCTCTCGCCCTACGAGGACGACCTCGACTGGGACGACCTCACCGAGCCCCGCGAGCTGCGCGACGTCCTGCACCACCTCGGCCACGCGACCGCGCGGGCGCACTGCGTGTCGGACACCGACGCCGAGCAGGGGCTCGTGGAGGGCCAGGTCGAGGACGCGGTCCTCGCCGTCGTGGGCGGGGAGGACGACGCGTTCGTCGCCGACCTCGTCGCCTTCGGCCGCGACTACGCCGCCGTCGTGCGCGAGGACCACCGCCGCTTCGTCGAGGCGTTCCGCGAAGACCGTGTGCCCGGCGTCTCCAGCGCGGAGGAGTCGCTGTAGGGGGTGGCACGATGGAGGGCGTGGCACGGCTGAACTACGACGAGCTGAACTCGACCGTCCGGTACGCCATGTGGTCGGTGTTCCGCACCGACCCGGCGCGCCTGCCCGAGGACCGCGCGGCCCTCGGCGAGGAGCTCGCGGGCGTGCTCGAGCAGCAGGAGGGCAAGGGCGTCGCCGTGCGCGGCGTCTACGACCTCGCGGGCATGCGCGCCGACGCCGACTGGATGGTCTGGACGCACGCGCCCGAGATCGAGTCGCTGCAGGCCGCCTACTCCGCGCTGCGGCGCACCGCGCTGGGCCGCGCGTCGACCCCGGTCTGGTCGTCGACGGCGCTGCACCGCCCGGCGGAGTTCAACAAGAGCCACCTCCCGGCGTTCATCGCGGGGGAGGAGCCCAAGGGCTACCTCTGCCTCTACCCGTTCGTCCGCTCGCTGGACTGGTACCTGCTCCCCGACGAGGAGCGTCGCCAGATGCTCGCCGACCACGGCAAGGCCGCCCGCGGCTACGCCGACGTCCGCGCGAACACCGTGCCCGCGTTCGCCCTCGGTGACTACGAGTGGATCCTCGCGTTCGAGTCCGACCAGCTCGACCGCATCGTCGACCTCATGCGCGACCTGCGGGCCACCGAGGCCCGGCGTCACGTGCGCGAGGAGGTCCCGTTCTTCACCGGTCCGCGGGTCTCCCCGGAGCAGTTGGTGACGTCCCTCCCCTGACGACGAGCCCTGATCGTCCCTGATCAGGAAGGCCGTCCGACTCGTCGGGGATGCCGCACGGCGATCACGCTCTGTCCTCACGCACCGCAACGTGTCATATTCTCCACGTGGCGACGGTGGGCTTCCTCCATGTGGCGGCCGCGCACGTCCACGCCGCACGGCGCCTCCTCGCCGAGCACGCGCCCGGCGTCGTCGACGTCCACCTGGTCGACCGCCACCTGCTCGATCCGACGATCGACCCGTGCAAGCGGGTCGCCGCCCGCGTCGGTGAGCTCGTCGGGCGCGATGTGGACGCCGTGGTGTGCACCTGGCCCGCCCTGCTCGGCGACGTGGCCCGCGCGGCGCGCGACCGCGGCATCGCCGCGATCGGTGTCGAGGAGTTCGCGGGGGTGACCGGCGGGGCCGGCATCCCGGCCCTCACTCGATGAGGTGCCAGGTGATGAGGTCGTGGATCTCGGCGGCCTGCTGCTCGCCCCGGCAGGTCACCTCGTAGAAGGTCCGGCCGATCTGGATCGCGACCGTGCGCGAGAAGATGTTCTCGTCCTCGTTCGACACGTACGCCACGGTCGTGATGCGGCTGTACGGCGCCGTGATGAGCGCCGCGCGGCCGCCGGGGAACGCGGTGTCGAGCAGGATGACGCGGCGGTTGGTGACCCCGCACAGCGCGATGCCGGCGCTCTCACTGGCGTAGACGCCGTCGATGTGCTCCTCGGGCATCAGGCTGTCGCGGATGACGTCGTACTGGACCGTCTCGTCGAAGCGTGGCAACCGCGCCGAGAGGGGATGCGGCCGGCGCGGGTGGTCGGGCGAGGAGCCCGGACGAACGGGGCGGGTCATCGACGGCAATGGTCCTCTCCTGGACGCGGAGGCGGTGGGCCGTCTCCCGACGCTAATCGCCGGAAGCGGGCACACCGTTGCGCGGGTGGTGTCAGCCACCGGCGACAAGGCGGAATGCCTCGTTCCGGGGGCGTCGCCTGGTCCGGTCGGACCAGCCGTCAGCGGTACTCCAGCAGGAGGTGCTGTCCCCACCGTGCCATCGACAGCGGCCGAACGGCGTCCTCGTGCTCGTCCACCCACTCCCACACCGCCCGCAGCTCGGCGTCGTGGTCGAACAGGTCGTCGAAGTAGACCAACGTGCCGGGGCGCAGGTGGGCCTCCAGCCAGTCGAGCACCTCGCGGCTGCTCGAGTAGAGGTCGCAGTCGACGTTGACCACCAGCTCGTCGTGCGGGGGCAGCTCGCGTCCCGGGAGGGTCTCGGAGAACCAGCCCGCCACGACCTCGACCCGCGGGTCGGGGATCTCGGGCACGCGGCCGGTGGCGAAGCTCCCGGCCGGGGCGTCGGCGTGCCAGTCGTGGGGGAGACCGTCGAAGCTGTCGAACCCGACGAAGCGGGCCCCGGGCGCGTCGACGTGCTCGCTCCACCACTGCAGCGTGCGGCCCTCGTGGACGCCGAACTCCAGGTAGAGCGGCCGCGCGGAGCGCAGGCGCCCGACGATCTCGGCGAACACGTCGAACCGGTCGCCGCGGTTGGGGACGTGGACCTCGAGCTCCCGCATCCAGCTGCCCTGCTCGAGGGCGCCGAGCGCGGTCCTCAGGCCGGCGAGGTGCCGCGGAGTGAGCAGGCGGCCGGCGCTGACGAGCAGACGGCGGGGCTGGATCGGGGCCAGGTGGCGGGCGAGGGCCCGCAGCACCCGGCGGGGGCGGTCACGCGTGGTCAGACGCTCTCGACGGGTCAAGGTGGGGACGGACATCGGAAGACGACCGTAACGTGCCCGCCGACCGATCGGGTCGGGCCTTCGACCCGGACCGACTCAGCTCGTCGACTCGAGGGGCTCGAGGCGCAGGCTCACCGAGTTCATGCAGTAGCGCTGGTCGGTGGGGGTGCCGTAGCCCTCGCCGCTGAACACGTGGCCCAGGTGCGAGTGGCAGGTCGCGCACAGGACCTCGACGCGGGTCATGCCCATCGCGCGGTCCTCGCGCAGGATCACGTTGTCGTCCGCCGAGGGGGCGTAGAACGACGGCCACCCGCAGTGGGAGGCGAACTTGGTCTCGGAGCGGAAGAGCTCGGCCCCGCAGGCCCGGCACGAGTAGACGCCCTCGGTGAAGACCTCGTCGTACTCGCCGGTGAAGGGCCGCTCGGTACCGGCCTGGCGCAGCACCGCGTACTCCTCCGGGCTGAGCTGCTCGCGCCACTCGGCGTCCGACTTGCTGACCTTGGGGGTACCGATCGATGCGTCACTGCTCATGCGTCCAGGCTAGGCGCTCGTGGGAGCTCGCGCCGCCGAGTCAGGAGAGCGTCAGGACTACGTGCTGAGGACGACCTCGAGCGCCTCGAAGATGACGTACCCGGTGCCCAGCAGGACGAGGGTGACCAGGACCACGGCGGCCAGTCGGCGGGCGCCGTCCGCCCGGTTGGCCGACTCGGCGAAGTCGCGCACCCCGGCCAGCTGGCCCTCGACGGTGAAGGTCGACGGGCTGGCCTTCTCCATGCGGTCGAGGTGCGCAGCAAAGGCGCGCGCCTCGGGATCGTCGGGGTCCAGTCCGATCAGATCGTCGGCGAACCGGCCGGGCGGACCGGCCGTCTCACCGGCGCCGCGACCCCGGAAACGATCTCCGGAGGGACCTTCGGACAGGCTCACCTGGCCACGGTACCCCCCGACCGGGCCGATCAGGCCTACCCTGTCAGGCATGACCACGGACACCTCGGCGTGCACGACGCTCGACGCGCAGCTGTGCTTCGCGTTGCACGACGCCTCGCGTGCGATCTCGGCGTCCTACCGCAAGGGCCTCGCACCACTCGGTCTGACCTACAGCCAGTACGTCGTCCTGCTGGTGCTCTGGGAGCACGGGCCGGTGACGATGGGGAGGCTCTGCCGCGAGCTGCACCTCGACAGTGGCACGCTCTCGCCGCTGCTGCAGCGCCTCGAGGAGCGCGGGCGTGTCGTGCGCCGCCGCCGCCCCGAGGACGAGCGCACCGTCGAGGTCTCCTGCACCCCCGACGGCCAGGCCCTCCGCGAGCCGGTGATGGCCGTCCAGCGGCGCGTGCAGGCCGAGACGGGGCTCCCGATCGAGGACCTCATCCGGCTGCGCGGGGAGCTGCAGGTGCTGGCCGACCGGCTGCGCACCGCCGACGAGAGCGGCGTGACCGGCGGGGAGTAGTTCCCCCTCCCGCATGTGGCTAGCCTCTCGCGGGTGGCGAAGTCCCCGGCGGAGGAGATCGACGTCGACGGCATCGCCGTGCGCGTCAGCAACCCCGACAAGATCTACTTCCCGGACCGGGGCATCACCAAGCGCCAGGTCGTGGAGCACTACGTCGCGGTCCGCGAGCCCCTGCTCGCCGTGCTCTACGAGCGGCCCACCCACCTGAAGCGCTTCGTCGACGGCGTGACCGGCGAGTTCTTCTACCAGAAGCGCGTGCCCAAGGGCGCCCCGCCGTGGCTCGAGACGGTGGAGGTGCGCTTCCCCAGCGGGCGGCCCGCCGAGGAGATCTGCCCGACGGTCACCGCCGCGCCCGTGTGGGCGGCCAACCTCGGCACCTTCGACTTCCACCCGTGGCCCGTGCGCCGCGGCCGGGTCGACGAGCCCGACGAGCTGCGCATCGACCTCGACCCCCAGCCGGGCACCGACTTCGCCGACGCGGTGCGCGTCGCCGGGGTGCTGCGCGAGGTGCTCGACGACGCCGGCCTGCAGGGTCACCCGAAGACCTCGGGCGGGCGCGGCATCCACGTGATGGTGCCGGTGCGCCCCGAGTGGGACTTCGTCGGCGTCCGGCGCGCGGTGATCGCCCTGGCCCGCGAGGTGTGCCGGCGCATCCCCACCGAGGCCACCGTGGACTGGTGGAAGGAGGAGCGCGGCGAGCGCGTCTTCCTCGACTACAACCAGGCCGCCCGCGACCGCACGATCGCCTCGGCGTGGTCGGTGCGCGGCACCCCCCGGGCCACGGTGTCCATGCCGCTGCGCTGGGACGACCTCGCCGACGTCGACCCCGACGACTTCGACGTCCTCACCGCCGCCGGCGTGCTCGCCGAGCGCGGCGACGCCCACGCCGGGATGCACGACGACCCGCGGGGCCTGGAGACCGCGCTCGAGTGGGTCGAGCGCGACCAGCGCGACCACGACCTCGGGGACCTGCCCTACCCGCCGGAGTACCCCAAGATGCCCGGCGAGCCGAAGCGGGTGCAGCCCAGCAAGGCACGCGCCGACACGACGGGGAAGACGGTCACCTGAGCACCCGCGCCGGGGTCGTCTCCGCCCGCCTGGCCGCGCAGCACCTCGACCGTCCTGTCGCTGTACGCGCGGATCGCCGGCACGACGGCGGACGCGTGGGAGGACCCCGCCCTCGTGCAGGTGTGGGGTCCGCGCGGCGCGGTGTGGGTCGTGCCCGCGGCCGACGTCGCGAGACCCGACGCGGGGTTCCCGCTCGACCTCGCGCGACCGATCGAGGTGGGCTGGACGGGCCCCTGAGCGCGGCGGCCGTCCGTCTCCGGGGACCGTGTCCCCGGGACACGGTCCGACCGCCCGCTACTGTGCCGCAGGCCCGCACGGGCGTGCCGCGGCGGTGAGGGAGCGATGCTGGAGGTCGGGGTCCCGGTTCGGTCACGCGACGTGGCCGCGGCGGCGGGCCTGGCGCTGATCCTCGCCGTGGTCTCGTGGCACACCGCGACGAACCTGGGCGGGGTGCCCGGCGGCGTGGTCTACGCCGTCGCGTGCGCCGTGGTGATCGTCGCGGTCCTGCCCGCCGCCACGCGGGCCGTGTCCCGGGCCCCCGCGTGGGTGCTGCCGAGCCTCGTGGCGGGCGTCGTCGCCGTCCTCGTCGCGCTCTTCGTCCTCGGCTTCCCCGCGGCCTACGGGCACGACATGGGGGTGGGCAGCGACCGGTCCGACGCCCTCGACGTCGCGCTGGCCCGGCTCGCCGGCGGCCGCTACCCCTACGAGGGGGTGACCTACCTCGGCAACCCGATCACCCCGCTGCCCGGCGCGCTGCTCATGGCCGCCCCGTTCGCGTGGCTCACCGGCGACGCGGCGTGGCAGAACGTCGCCGGGCTGCTGCTCCTGCTGCCGCTGCTCAACGGTGGGTCGTGGCGCCGTGTGGGGCCGACCCTGCTGTGGGCGTGCGTCGCCCTCGGCGGGCTGGAGGTCGTGCGGGAGTTCGTGGTCGGCGACGACCTCGTGACCGGCGCGGTGCCCGCGGTCGCGGCGGCCGCGTGGACCCTCGCCCTCGCCCGGGGCGCGTCGGCCGGCGCGCTCGTCGCGGCGGGGACGGCCCTGGGGATCGCGACCTGCACCCGCCCCCACCTGGCCCTGGTCGTGATGGTGGTGGCCGCGGCGGTCGGAGTGCTCGCGGGGTGGCGGCGGGCCCTGCTGGTGGGCGCGACGGCGAGCGCGGTGTGGGCGCTGCTGATCGTCCCGTTCCTGCTCGGCGGGTCGGCGCGGTTCTCGCCCTGGCACGTCGCGGCGAAGGTCACCGGGGACCGCGGGCTGACGATCGGGATCGTCGTCGTCGGGCTGGCGGCGGCGGCGCTGCTGCTCACCGCGCTCGTACTGGCCCGGCCGTCCTCGCCGAGCGCCGTGGGCTGGTTCTGTGCCGCGGTGCTGTTCGCCCCCTCGGTGCTGTCGCTGGCCCGGCGGTTGGCGGGCGGACCGGCCGGGGAGCTCGACCTGACCCTCGGCGCCGCGGCGGTGCCCTTCGCCCTGTGGGCGGTGTGCGCTCGCCGCACGGCCCCGGACGCCGCGCCGGACCCGCCGACGGTCCGGCCCCTCGTCGGGGCGTCGTGACGCACGGCGCCATGAGGCACGGGGCCGTGAGGGACGGGCTCGTGGGGCACGGGACGCGCCGGATCGCGCTCAGCCTCGGCGCGGGCGTCGCCGCGGCGTCGCTCGTCGTCCTGACCCTCGGGCTCCCGACGGGCCGGACCTTCGGGGTGGAGGACAACGGCGACGGCTTCCGGCTCTTCTGCGGCCTCGGGATGGTCCCGCGCACCGTGGACCGGATCGCGGCCTGGAAGGGCGGCGTCGTCACGGACTTCGCCGTGGTGGCGAGCCCGACGTGCGGCATGTCGACGCCGTCGTCGGCCGCGCTCGTGCTCCGGGCGGCGATGCTCGGAGGCGACGGCTCGGTGGCGCTCTCGACCGTGGCCTGGTGGTACGCGGCGCTCGTCGGGCTGGTCGTGGCGTCGGCGGCCTGGGCGGCCTCGGCGTCGGGTCCCGGACGCGCCGCGGTGCTGCTCGTCCCGGTGGCCCCGCTGGCCCTCCCGGCGTTCACGCGGTTCTTCGTCTCCACCTACGGCGAGCCCGCCGGGCTGCTCGGCGCCCTCGCGGTGGCGTGCGGGGTCGCCGCGCTGCTGGTGACGCGCCCCGAGCAGCGGGCGGCCCGCACCGTCGCGCTGACCCTGACCGCCCTCGGCGGCGCGGTCGCCGCCACCGCGAAGGTGGGCTACCTCCCGGTCCTCGTCGCCGCGGTGGTCGCGTGCGCGGTGGTGACCGTGGGCCGCCGGCGGCGGCTCGGCCCCGTGATCGCCCTGGTCACGGTCCTCGCGGTCGCCGTGCCGGTCGGTGCCGCCGTGCAGTTCCAGGACCAGGTCTACGGCGGGGCGAACGTCCACGACGTGGTGTTCACGCTCGCGCTGCCCGAGCTCGGTCCCGACGGCCCGGCCGCGCTCGGCCTGCCGCCCGAGGCCGCGGACGTCGCCGGCGACGGGTTCTTCAACGGCCCGCCGCTCCCGACCGCGGACTGGTGGGTCCGGGCGATCGGCGAGGACGCCGACGCCACCCGCGCCGCCGCCCACGGGGCGCTGATCCGGCACCCGGACGCGCTGCTGCGGGGCCTCGGGGCCGGGCTGCAGGCCACGACCCGCGCGGACCTGCCCTACCTCGCCGCGGGCCCCGGCGACCCCGCACGGCCCACCGGCCTCGGCGGCGACGCCGGCTGGTCCGGGTCGCGCGGACCGGCCCTCCGCGAGGTCCTCGACGACACCCCGTGGCCGGCGTGGCTCCCGACGGCGCTGGTGCTGCTCGCCGCCGCCGCGGCCGGCACCTCGGTCCTGTGGCGGCGCCGGGAACCCGCGGCCGCGCGCTGGTGCCTGGCCGCCGGCCTCGCCGCGGTCACCGCGCTGGGCCTCGTCGCGGCGGCGGTGCTGGGGGACGGGTACTTCGAGGTGTTCAAGCACGTCTGGCTCGCGGCCTACCTGCTCGTCCTGAGCGGGCTGGGCCTGCTCGGGGCCGGCGGCGCCGTGGTGTGCCGCGCGCTGCGCGTGCGCTACGCCCGTCGACCCGCGTCGGCGCTCTGATCTGGAAGGGTCGGTGTGCGCGGTCCGGCCCCGGGGACGTCGACGAGGAGCACCAGATGGACGACATCGACCGGTACCTCCCGCCCTGGACCGCGGACCTCGCCCGCGCCCGGCGCCAGACCATCGGCACCCTGCTGGCGCGGACCGCGCTGAAGTACGGGGCGAAGCTCGCGGTGGTGCACCGCGACACCCGCCGGACGTTCGCCGAGCTCGACGCCGACGCCAACCGCGTCGCGAACGCCCTCGCCGAGCGCGGGGTCGTGCGGAACCAGCGCGTGGCGATCTACTCGCACAACTCCTACGCCTTCGTCGTCGCCTACTTCGCGGTCGCGCGGCTGGGCGCGATCTCGGTGCCGGTGAACTTCAACTTCGTCGCCCCCGAGGTCCGCTACGTGCTGGAGGACAGCGGAGCGACGGCGGCGATCGTCGAGGACGCGCTGGTCGACACGCTCGGGGCGGCCCAGGTGGCCCTGTCCCTGGGGGTGGTGATCGGGCACCGGCCGGGCTGGACGTCGTTCGACCGGCTCCTGGAGCACGGCGACGCCACCCCGCCGGACGTCGAGATCGGCGACGACGACCCCGTGCAGCTGCTCTACACCAGCGGCACCACGTCGGCCCCCAAGGGCGCGATCATGACCAACCGCAACCTCATCGCCCAGTACGTCAGCGACATCGTCGACGGCGAGTACCACCGCGACGACGTCGAGCTGCACGCGCTGCCGCTCTACCACTGCGCGGCCCTGCACGACTTCCTCACGCCCGACGTCTACCTCGGCGCCACCAGCGTCATCGTGGACGCGGCCGACCCGGAGCTGATCCTGCGCACGGTCGAGGCCGAGGGGATCACGAAGATGTTCTGCCCGCCGACCGTCTGGATCCGCCTGCTGCGCTCGCCGTCGTTCGACCGGCACGACCTGTCGTCGCTGCGCAAGGGCTACTACGGCGCGGCGATCATGCCGGTGGCCGTCCTCGAGGAGCTGGGCCGGCGTCTGCCCGGCGTCCGCCTCTTCAACTACTACGGCCAGACCGAGCTCGCCCCCAACGCCACGGTCCTGTTCCCCGAGGAGCAGATCGCGAAGGCGGGCACCGCGGGGCGCCCGAGCCTGAACGTGGAGACCCGGCTGCACGACGAGGACGACCGGCCGGTGCCGGTGGGCCGGGTCGGCGAGATCGTGCACCGCACGCCGCACGTGATGCGCGGGTACTGGGGCAAGCCGGACGCGACGGCCGAGGTCTTCCGCCACGGCTGGTTCCACAGCGGCGACCTCGGGGTGATGGACGCCGACGGCTACCTCACGATCGTCGACCGCAAGAAGGACATCATCATCACCGGCGGGGAGAACGTCGCGAGCCGCGAGGTCGAGGACGCGATCTACTCCCACCCCGCCGTCAGCGAGGTCGCCGTCTTCGGGGTGAAGCACCCCGAGTGGATCGAGGCGGTCGCCGCCGCGGTGGTGCTGCGCGACGGGGCGAGCGCCACCGGCACCGAGATCGTCGCCCACGCGCGGGAACGCCTCGCCGGGTTCAAGGCGCCCAAGTACGTCGTGCTCGTCGACGAGCTGCCGAAGAACCCCAGCGGCAAGATCCTCAAGC
This sequence comes from Actinomycetospora sp. NBC_00405, assembly GCF_036044095.1. Lineage (NCBI taxonomy): Bacteria > Bacillati > Actinomycetota > Actinomycetes > Pseudonocardiales > Pseudonocardiaceae > Actinomycetospora > Actinomycetospora sp. NBC_00405. Next base: position 1,888,646 of record NZ_CP107938.1, on the reverse strand, counting down.
GCGAGCTGCGGGACACCTACGCCGGTCTCGCGGACCTCGAGGCGCCGTAGTCCCGTGGAGGGGTCACGGGTAGAGGGTCACGTGTAGTACGGCTTGTGCGGGATGGCCGCGTCGTTGGTCTGCTGCTCGAAGTCCACCCAGATCGCCCCGTCCTCGATCTTGCACGCGTAGGTCGGGATCGGGTCCACGGCCGGGACGCCGGTGGGGATGCCCGTGTGCAGGTCGAAGCGTGAGTTGTGGGCCGGGCAGATGAGGGAGTCGTCCTCCTGCAGGTAGCCCTCGTTGAGCGGCTGCTGCTGGTGGGTGCAGGTGTTGTGCACGGCCACCGCCTCGTCCTCGTAGAGCCGGACGACGCAGATGGGCTGCCCGCCCATCTGGACGACCATCATGTCGCCCTCGTCGAGCTGGTCGTCGTCCGCCACTGCTTCCCAGGCCATGGTGGTGGTTCCTCTCGGTTCGCGGGTCGGACTCACTCGGCCGGACGACGGGACCGCGGCGCCGGGGCGGAGCCGCGGACCTCGATCCAGCCCTTGCGCACGCGCGCGGGCAGGACGGGCTGGGGGTGGTGGGCCGGTCCGCGCACGATGCGTCCGTCACGGAGGTCGAACACCGAGAAGTGCAGCGGGCAGGTGACGGTGCAGCCGTCGGTCTCGCCGCGGTGCAACAGCGCCCCGGCGTGGCTGCACACGTCGTCGATCGCGTGCACCTCGCCGTCGCGCCGGGCGAGGAGCACGTGCCGGCCCTCGACCTCGACGCCCGTCACGCCGTCGGTGGGCAGGTCCTCCTCGGCGACCGCCCGGACCCAGCGGGTCGGTCCGGTGGTCGTGGCCACGCGGTTGACCATCACGGCCCGGCCCTGGACGAGGTGGCCCCCGATGTAGGCGGCCACGACGGTGACGCCGAGGCTCGCGGCGCCGAGGGCGCGGCCGGTCGGCCGGTGACCGGAGAGCCGGGCGGCGAGCGACGCGCCCTGCAGGCTGACACCCGCCACGTTGAGGAGCCCGTGGAACAGCCCGACGCGGCGGTCCTCCCCGTCGCTGACGCTCCAGTCGACCCACCCGGTGGCGGCGGTGGCGGCGGCCGCGGCGAGCCCGGCGGCGCTGAGCGTCGACGACGGGTCGAGCCGGCGATCCCCGGGCGCCACGTCCTGCCCGGCCGTGTCGAGCAGCACGGAGGCGGACCAGAACCCGATCGGGAGGTCACTGAGCGCGGGGTGCAGCGAGTGCCCGAGCCAGCGGCCGCCGTGCATCAGCTCGAGGACGGGGTTGCTGCGGAAGCGGTCGTAGACGGGGTCGACGACGGCGGTGGCGCGGTCGTTGACCTTCTGCAGCCACGGCCACCGGGTGATCTCGGCCAGGGCGCGCTGGTGCCACGCCGAGGCCGCACCGGAATCCGCCATCCATCGCTCCCGGTGCTCGATGTCGATCTCTCGGTCGCGACGATCGTCGCACCTCGGTGTGATCCACACCATACGTCGGCAGGGGTGTCCTCCGGCGCCGGAGGTCCCGACCTGCTCCAGAGTTCGGCCAGGTGGAACCCTGTAGTCCGTCGACGGCCCTGAACCCGGGAAGAGCACCGCGATGAGCCGCAACGAGACGCTCGTTCGACTGAGGCCGTCCGAGCACGGCGTGCCGCCCCACCGGCGTTCGGCCTTCGCCGTCTTCGCCTTCGCGCTCGCCGTGGGGGCGATCGTCCACGAGTGGAACAGCACGTTCACCCCGTGGGTCGCGATCCCGGTGGTGGTCGCCTCCCTCGCGGTCCTGGTGCGTCCGGCGTCGCCGGTCCGGCTGATGGTGCTGATGGCGACGCTGGTCGCCGAGTGCGTCAGGCAGCTGCCCGATCCGGTCAACCACCAGGTACTCCTGGGGGTGCTCGGCACCGCCCTCGGACTGTGGTGGCTCGGGCTCCTGGCGCGGTCGTCGGACGTCGCGCTCGACCCCGCGGCCCTCTACGACCGGATTGCGCCCTTCCTGCGGGTCGGCTTCATCCTCATGTGGTTCCTCGCGGCCCTCGCGAAGCTCAACGCCGGGTTCATGGACACGGCGTCGACCTGTGCAGTGTGGATCCTGGAGTCGATCCCGCTCGTCGCCGTCCCGCCGGCCGTGGTCCCGGCCGTCATCGTCGGGACGCTGGCCGTCGAGCTCTCGCTGCCGATCCTCCTGACGTTCCATCGCACGCGACCGTTCGCGCTCCTGGTCGCGCTGCCGTTCCACGCCCTCTCGGCCCTCGCCGGGCACTCGTGGTTCTCGGGGCTCGCCTGGGCCTTCTACGCCCTGTTCCTGCCGCCCGCGGTCCTGGCCCGCGCCACGCTCGTCGCCCGCACGCTCCTGCCCCGGTGGCTGCGGCGGGCCGTGGACGCGACGGCGGCGCGGCCGTGGCCCGTGGTCGTCGGGGGCGCCGTCGCCTTCGTCGTCGGTCACGAGGTCCTCGTGCCCGTCCTCGGTCCGTACGCCGGAGGAGCGCGGAACTGGGGCGCGATCCTCGTCTGCCTGGGCTGGATGGCGTTCACCTCGGTCGTCCTGTGGCGACTGCGTGGTTCATGGTTCCCGGGAGCTTCGCGCCCGCGCGCCGGCCTGGCCGTGCGCCCCGTGGTGCTGGTGGTCGGACTCCTGGCCCTGGTCCTCAACGGAGCGAGTCCCTATCTCGGTCTGAAGACCACTGCGGCGTTCACGATGTTCTCGAACCTGCGCACCGAGCCGGGGCACTGGAACCCCCTGCTCGTGCCCGAGTCGGCCCGGGTCTTCGGCTGGCTGGACGGCGGCGACGTGCGTTTCGTGCGCACCGACGACCGGGCGATGCAGGCCGAGCTCGCCGACGACGAGACCGGGCACATCGTGCTCATGGGTGCCCGTCGGATCGCGGCCCAGTATCCGGGCGCCACGGTGGTCTACACGGTGGACGGGGTGCCCCGCACCGCCGCGCCCGTCTCGTCGGATCCCGTGCTGGGCAGGCCCCTGTCCCTCGCGCAGGAGTGGTTCGGCGCGACCCGGTCCTACGGGACCGCCGAGCGGACCTGCCTGCACTGACGGGGAGCGTCAGAGCTCCTTCTCGCCGAAGAACACCGCGATGTGGTTGCCGTTGTACGCCGGGACGGCGCGGTACCCGGCGTCGGCGAAGAGCGCGCGGCTGTGCCGTTGCTCCGCGCCGGCGTCGAGCCGCACGCGGGCGTAGCCGAGCTCCCGCGCCGCGTCCTCCAGCGCCACCAGCAGCGCCCGGCCCACCCCGCGCGACCGGGCCCCGGGGACGACGTACATCCGCTTGATCTCGGCGACGTCCGGCCCCAGCGGGCGCACCCCGCCGATCGCGACCGCCTCCCCGTCGTCGTACCCGACGAGGAAGCGGCCGCGGGGCGGCGCCATCTCCTCCGGCGTCGTCACCGACCCCGGGCGCGCGGAGCGCCCGGGGTACTGGGTGTCGAGCAGGGCGTTGAGCTCGGCGAGCAGCTCACGTCCCGGGGAGCGGTCCGAACGCCCGGCCCGGAACTCCAGGGTCACGGCTCAGGAGACCCCGAGCTTCTCAGCGGCCATCCGCGTGCCCTCCACGCGGTTGGCGATCTTCTGGAACGCGACGTCGCGGGCGTAGTCGGGCGACCCGTGGTTCGGCTTCTCGTCGATCGAGAAGGGCGAGAACCCGCAGTCGTCGGTGGACCCGAGCTGCTCCTTGGGGATGAAGTCCGCGGCCCGGACGAGACGGCCGGCGACCTCGTCGGCGCTCTCCACCCGCGGGTTGCCGGGGTTGATCACGCCGATGTAGGCCATCTGCGTCACGCCGTCGGCGTCGGTGCGCAGGTTCTTGCCGATCGACTCGTAGACCGGGTCCTTCTCGCGCTCGCTCGCGAGCTGGATGAGGAAGTAGCCGGCGTTGATCTTGAACATCTCGGGCAGCAGGTTGTTGTAGGGCACGTCGGCGGAGTGCACGGAGTCGCGGTCGCCGCCGGGGCAGGTGTGGATGCCGATGGACCTGCGCTCCTCGGCGCTGAACCGCGCCATGACGCGGTTGTTCAGCTCGATGAAGTGCGGGAGCAGTCCGGCCCCGGTCCAGGGGTTGCGCGGGTCCTCACGGGTGGCGAGCCGGCCCTCGGTGAAGTCCACCGACACGCGGGCCGCGCCGGCGGCGAAGGCCTCGCGGATGTCCTTCTCGCACTCGTCGATGAGCTTGGCCTCGAAGTCCTCGCGGCTGTAGCCGTCCACCGGGTCCTTGAGCGGATAGAGCAGCGCGAGCATCGACGGCGCGATCACCGCCTGCTTCATCGGCGCGTTGGCCTTGCCGATCGACTTCTTCAGCGAGTCCGCGGCGTAGTTCTGGTACTCGAACGGGCCCTTCACCAGCTTCGGCAGCTGGCGGCCGTGGCCGTCGGCGAAGATCGCGAAGAACTGCCCGCCGGGCCCGAGCGAGGGGGCCAGGCCGGTGCCGGCGAGGGTGTCGGTGATCGGGTACGTGGCGAACGAGGACCAGCGCTGCTCGCCGTCGGAGATGATCGGCGCGCCGGTCGCTTCGTAGCGGTCGATGGTGTCCTGGACCGCGGCCTCCTGCTCGGTCTCGAGGGCCGACTTGTCGATCGTCCCCTCGTCGTAGGCGGCGTAGGCGTCCTGGAGCTTCTGCGGCCGGGGCATCGAGCCGACCGGTTCTGTGGGGATGCCGGTGGCGGTGCGGGGGTCGTAGGTGGCCATGGTGACTGGCTCCGAATCTCTGGTGAATCGGGCGAACACCCGGCCTCCGACGCTATGAGGTGACCTGGATCACGTCAACGCGTCCGCTCGGGCATGGCTGCGGTCCGCCGTCTCAGTCCGCGGGCCGCCCCAGCAGGGGCCGGACGAGCGCGCGGATCGCGTCCGACGGCGGTAGGCCGAGCTCGGCGCGCAGCAGCGTCCGGAAGGTCTCGTACTGGGTGAGGGCCTCCGCCCCGTTGCCCTCGGCGAGGTGCACCTCGATGACGCGCCGGTGGGCGCTCTCGCGCAGCGGCTCCTGCGCCACCGCCTCGAGCCCGGCGCGCAGGGCGTCGGCGAACCGGCCGGCCGCGCACGCCCGCGCGCAGCGGTCCTCGAGCGCGTGCAGGCGCAGCTGACGGTGGCGCTCGCGCTCGACCAGCACCCAGTCGTCGCCCCACCCGGGCAGGAGCTCACCGCGCGGCATCGGGGCGTCGAACACGCCCCCGTCGTGGGCGGCGGGGGCGTCGTCGTCGAGGGCGTAGAGGTCCACGTCCGCGTCCCGGTGCAGCGACACGTTCGTCGCGTCGGCCTCCACGAGCGCGGCGCGCTGCGGGGCGGGGACCTTCCAGAGCGTCGAACGCAGCCGGGTCAGGGCCTGCCGGTCGGTGACGTCCGGCCACAGTGTGCCCGCGAGCTGGTGCCGGCGGACGGGACGCCGGGCGAGGGCCAGGAACGCGAGGACGCGCTCGGCGGTGGGCGTCAACCGCACGTCCTCGTCGCCGACCCGGCACGCGAACCGGCCGACGAGATACAGGTGTGCCGCCCGAGGGGGCATCGGCACGTCGAGCGTCATTCGCCGCCGTTCCCGCCGGACCTCCCACAACGGGTCCGGCTGTTCGAGGAAGTGGCCGGCCCGCACGGGGCCGGGGAGGGCGGCGCGACTGTCGGCCTCAACGCGCACGGCTCACGGTAGGGACACCTCACCCGACCGGCGACTCGGACGGACGTACCGGGGCGGGCAGGGAACGGGTGCCCATCGGAGACGTGATCGAGACACCGGGGAGACGGCCTGGAGACGGCGGGGGGACGGCGGGGGGACGGTGGGGGGACGCGGTGGGGACGCGGCGGGAACGGTTCCGGCGACGTCGAGGGGCACGGCCGGGGGACGGGGGCCTCCGAGGGTGCAGCTCACACCGATCGACCCTCGAGAGGATCCCCGTGTTCTTCCATGTGCAGCGCCTGATCAACGAGATCGTCCCGGACGAGCCGGACCCGGCGGCCGCGAACGCCCTGCAGGAGGGGCTGGGCGGTCAGTTCGGCGAGATGCGCACGATGATGCAGTACCTGTTCCAGAGCTTCAATTTCCGCGGGGCCACGGCCAAGCCGTTCCGCGACCTGCTCTACGGCGTGGGCACCGAGGAGATCGGCCACGTCGAGCTCATCGCCACGACCATCGCCCGTCTCGTCGACGGCTCGCCCCGCTACCAGGGCAACCCCACCCACCTCGACGAGCCCGGTGAGGGTGGCGCGACGCCGCTCTCGGTGGCGCTCGGCGGCGGCAACATCCACCACTGGCTGGTGGGCGCCCAGGGGGCGCTGCCGGTGGACGCGCAGGGCGACCCGTGGACGGGCAAGTACGTCTACGACAGCGGCAACCTGCCGCTGAACCTGCTCTACAACCTCATGCTCGAGTCGACCGGGCGCCTGCAGAAGTGCCGGCTCTACGAGATGACGGCCAACAAGACGGCGCGGTCGACGATCGCGTACCTGATCGTGCGCGACCAGGCCCACGAGAACGCCTACGCGAAGGCCCTCGAGGCGCTCGGCGTGGAGTGGAACAAGCTCCTGCCGATCCCGAAGACCAACGCGGAGCGCTTCCCCGAGGTCAAGACGCTGCTGGAGCAGGGCCTGCAGTCCAAGCAGTACACGTTCAACATCGACCAGCTCAACGAGGCCGCGAAGGTCTTCAACGGCCCCTCGCCGTCGAAGGACGGCACGGAGCTCTCCACCGAGCAGGCCCCCGAGGGCGCGCCCATGGAGATCGCGGTCGAGCGTCCGGAGGAGTTCGGGCCCGGGCTGGACAGCGAGCTCATGGAGCTCGTCCAGGCCACCGCGGACATGGAGATGTCCACCCCCGCCGGCCAGTACGGGCCGACCGGCAGCTGATCACCAGCTGACGCCCGTCACCGGCCCGTCGCCGGACGGCCCGAGCCCTCGTGGGTTCGGGCCGCCCGGACCGGCCGCCCTGCCCGGAGAGGTCGATGACCGTCGCCCCACCGCACGTGACGCCCGCCCCGGACGTCGGGACCCCGACCACCGACGCGAGCCCGGCCCCGAGCCCGAGCCCGAGCCCGAGCCCGAGCCCGACCCCGAGCCCGACCCCGGCTCCCGGCCGGATCCGCCGGCTGCTCCCGCTGCTCGGACCCGCCGTCGTCGCGGCCACCGCGTACGTCGACCCCGGCAACTTCGCGACGAACACGCTCGCCGGCGCGTCCCACGGCACCCTGCTGCTCTGGGTGGTCGTCACGGCGAACCTCATGGCCGTCCTCGTCCAGTACCTCTCGGCGAAGCTCGGCGTGGCGACCGGCCGCAACCTCCCCCAGCTGTGCCGCGAGCACTACCCGCGCCCGTTGACCCGGATGCTGTGGGTGCAGGCCGAGGCCGTCGCGATCGCCACGGACCTCGCCGAGGTGGTCGGCGGCGCGATCGCGCTGAACCTGCTGTTCGGCGTGCCCCTGCTGCCCGGCGGCATCGCCGTCGGTGTCGTCGCGTGGGCACTGCTCGCGGTGCACCAGCGCCGCCCCCGGCGCTTCGAGCTGCTCGTCGTCGCCCTCTTCGTCGGCGTCGTGGTCTGCCTCCTCACGACCCTCGGACAGACCTCGCCCGACCCCGCCCTCGTCGCCGGCGGCCTCGTGCCGGGCCTCGACGGCACCGGCAGCCTCGTGCTCGCCACCGGCATCCTCGGCGCGACCGTGATGCCGCACGTCATCTACCTGCACTCCGACCTCACCCGCACCGCCCGCCGACGCGCGGGCGGGACGCGGGCCGCGCTGCGGGGCCAGCGCGTCGACCTCGCCGTCGGGATGGGCACCGCGGGCGTGCTCAACGCGGTGATGCTCGTCGTCGCCGCGACGGTGTTCTTCCGCCCGGGGGTCGAGGCCCCCGAGGACCTCGAGGGTGTGCACGCCGGGCTCGGCACCCTCGCGGGGCCGCTCGCGGCCGGGGCCTTCGCCGTCGCGCTGCTGCTGTCCGGCCTCGTCTCGTCGGGCGTCGGGACCTACGCCGGGCAGGTGATCATGGACGGGTTCCTGCGCCGTCGGGTGCCGCTCTGGGTGCGCCGCGCGGTGACGCTCGGGCCTGCGCTGCTCCTGCTCGGCCTCGGTACCGACCCGACGCTCGTGCTGCTGATCTCGCAGGTCGTCCTCTCGTTCGGGATCCCGTTCGCCCTCGTCCCGGTGCTCGAGCTCGGGCGGCGCCGCGCACTCATGGGCGCGCTCACCACCCGCCCCGCGGTCACGGCCGTCGCCGGGGTGCTGGCCGTGGTGGTGATCGGCGTCAACGCCCACCTCGTCGTCACCGTGCTCGCCTCGGGGCTGTCGTGACGCCCCTGATGTCGGGAGAGCCGTCGGGGGAGCCGTCGGGGGTGTCGCCGGGCGTGCCGCCGGGCGCCGCGCTGATGGTGCGCGTGTGGTTCGACGAGGGCGAGCTGCGGGTGCGCCTGACCGCCACCGACGACCTCGAGGGCCCGGCGCGCACCCTCGGCGTCGCCGGGGACGTGGAGGACGCGTGCGACCTCGTCCGGACGTGGCTGACGACCGTCGCGGCGACCGGGCGCGGAGCGTGACTCCGCCGGTGGGCCTTCTCCCAGCTCAGCCGGGGTGCGGCCCGCGCCGGGGGCGGGTGATGACCGACTCAGCGTCAGGGACACGGCAGGATGGGTACCGATATGCCATGACCGGCATGCCGGAGGAGGCGACGATGCACACCGACGAGACGCGTACCGACGCCGAGGGTGGGACCACGATGGGCCACGACGCGACCGACGGCGGGACGACCACCGCCACGATGCCCGAGCTCGTGGGCCTGCCGGCCGCCGAGGCCCACGACCGCGCCCTGGACGCCGGCGTGCTCGCCGTCGGCCGCAACGCGGTGCACACGGGCGCCGGGCGCGCCCACGTGGCCGACCAGGAGCCGGCGGCGGGCGAGGAGCTCGAGCGCGGCGCCGAGGTCGGCATCTGGATCGCGGGCGGCGCCGCACGGCCCGCCACGGGCCCCGACCCGGACGACGGCCCTGACGGCGGCGGCGGTGGCGGCGGTGTCCGCCCCGAGCCGAGCCCCGTCGGACCCGCCGGGGGCGGATTCAACGGCTGATCGGGCCCCGGGTGGGGTCGACCACTCGCCGCGCTCGACCCGGGGATCAGCGGCCTACGATTGAATCGTGTACCACGTATCTCTGAGCTACCGCGGTCGGCGCGCTCTGGGAGCGTTCGTGCGGCCCGAGGAGCTCGACCTCATCCGCGCGCTGCGGGCCCAGGGGCGCGCCGGCACGGTGTCGGTGCTCGACTCGCGGGCGCGGCCGATCGTGGTCCACGTCGAGCGACTCCTCTGCGACCCCGAGGTCCTCGGCTACGGTGCCGATCCGCTGGGTGACGCCGTCGCCCCGCAGGCTCCGCTCGTGCGGAGCTGATCGAGGAGACCGATCCCCGGGGGCGCCGTGCACGCCGACGACGTGATCGAGGGCGTGCGCGGGTCCGTCGAGGCGGGCCTGGTGCCCGGCGCGATCGTCGGGGTCCGCCACCACGGTGGGACGAGCCTCGCGGCGCTCGGCAGCACCCGCCCCGGCGGGGACACCCCGCTGTGTCCCGACGCGGTGGTCCGGCTCAGCTCGAACACGAAGCCCCTGGTCGCGGCGCTGGCGATGCAGCTCGTCGCCGACGGGGCGTTCGCGCTCGACGAGCCCGTCGACCGCCTGCTGCCCGAGCTCGCCGGTCGCCGGGTGCTCCGGAGCCTCGACCTCTCGCCGAGCGATCCCGCCCGCGACACCGTGCCCGCGGAGCGCCCGATCACCGTCGAGGACCTGCTGACGATGCGCATGGGCTTCGGCTTCGTCACCGAGGGTCCGTGCCCCACCCTCGACCGGGCGGCGGCCCTCGGGCTCGGCTTCGGCCCGCCCGACCCGCACGGTCCGCCCGGTCCCGACGAGTGGATCGCGCGGCTCGCGACCCTGCCCCTGCTCGACCAGCCCGGCCGTGCCTGGCGCTACGAGCTGTCCGCCGCGGTGCTCGGCGTCCTCGTGGCTCGCGCCGGCGGTCGTCCGCTCGGCGACCTGCTCGCCGACCGTCTCCTCGCCCCGCTCGGCACGGACGCGACCGGGTTCGTCGCCGATCCGGCCCGTCTCGTCCCGGCGTTCGCGCGCGACGAGGACGGGGTGCTCGTCGACTTCGACGGCGTCACCGACAGCCGCTGGCTGACACCACCGGCGTTCCCCGACGGGCGGGGCGGGCTGGTCGGCACCGCCGAGGATCTGCTGCGCTTCGCGGGCATGCTCCTCGACGGCGGTGCCGGGATCCTCGATCCCGCCGCGGTCGCGGCGATGACGACCGACCGTCTCACGCCGGAACAGCGCGCCGCGCCCGCGGCCGCCCCGTTCCTCGACGGCGGGGGCTGGGGACTCGGGGTCGGGGTGGTGGAAACGCCCGCCGGGCCCCGCTACGGCTGGGCCGGGGGCCTCGGCACGCTCTGGTACTCCTGGCCGCGCCACGACCTCGCCGCGGTGCTCGTGACGCAGGTCTTCCCGCCCACGGGACCGGTGTTCGAGGCCTTCACGCGGACGATCGAGGAGGGGCTGGCGCGGTAGGTCGCGCCGTTCTCGTGGTCAGTGCGCGCCGACGAGGGCCGGCCACGGTCGCGGGTTGCGCCACGGCACCGGGTCCGGGCGCGCGGGACGCCAGCCCCAGGGGCCCGTTCCGCGGCGGGTGGCGGGCGACGGACGCCCGTCGCCGCCGTCCCGCGGGACGGGGGAGGGGCGGCGCGGGGCCCGGGGCGCGGGGACGTCGTCGACGACGGGCTCCGGGACGACCGGGACCTCCGGAACCTCCGGGACCTCCGGGACCTCCGGGACCTTCGCGGGCTCTTCGGCGGCTTCCGGGATGAGCTCCTCGACGAGCTCCTCCGCCGGGGCGGGCTCGGGCGTGGGCTCCGGGGCGGGCGTCGGCTCGGGCGTGGGCTCCGGCGTGGGCTGCGGTGTGGGCGCCGGCATCGCCAGCCAGGCCTCGGGGCGCTGCGGCTCGGGTTGCTGGGGCTCGGGTTGCTGGGGCTCGGGTTGCTGGGGCTCGGATTGCTGCGGCTCGGGTCGGCGCACGGGCTGGCGTTCGGGCTCGGGTCGGCGGGGCGCCGGGATCGGGGCGTAGGTCGTGCCCGGGGCCGCGCGGCCGGGAGCGCTCCGGCGGGCCGGGAGGTCCTCGATCATGCCGTGCGGGCCGGCCGAGGCCGCGGGTGCCGCGGCCGGCACGACCACGGTGCGGGCGACCTCGCGTCGCCCGCCCGGGACGGCGCCGCGTCCGTGGCGGTTGCGCAGGCGACGGCGGGTCTCGGCGGCCGAGGGGCCCCGCGTGCCGTCGAGCGCCGCCGCGAACGCGAAGACCAGTCCATTGGCCAGGCCCAGGGCGAGGAGCCCGAGACCCATGAGGCCGCCCGGCTCGATGAGGTCGCCCGGGTCGGGCCGCTCGAGCTGGCCGCCGTAGGGCAGGGAGATCGTCGCCGGCTCCGCGGCGGCGGCCGTCCGTCGCGGCGTGTCCTCGGTGACCGCGTCCGCGAGGAGGACGAGCAGCGTCCCGACGCAGAGGCCCATCCCGAGCACCGTGGCGAAACCCGCGGCGAGTCTGCGCAGGGGTGAACCACGGTCGGCAGCTCGCTCGGCGAGCGGCGCGGCGTACGCCATCGATCCCCCCTGGGCAGGTCGTTGCCCAGGCTCTACCCCGTGATCCACAGGCCGCGATCCCTCAGCCTCTAGTTCACCCTGATGGTGGCTCGATGATCGGCGTGTCTCTCGGCGTGTCCGTCCGCGCGCACGGAGTGGGCGATCGTCGTGCTGTCACCTACGGCCGTTCGAGTGACCTCGTCACGCTGCGACCGCGGCCGCGCGGGCCTCGGCGATCTCGAGGAAGTGCGGATTGTGCATGACGCCGAGGACGTTGCCGAACGGATCGACCACCGACGCGGTGACGAATCCGCCGTCGCCGTGCTCGGTGAGCGGCTGGTACTCCGTGGCCCCGAGCGCGAGCAGGCGCGCGATCGTGTCGGGCAGATCGTCGACGTGCCAGTGGACGACCGCGCCGGCGGGGCCCGTCGCGTCGCGCGATCCCGAGGGGGCGAAGCGGCGGTCGATGATCCCGAACTCGTCGGCGTCGTCCCCGACGCGGAACTCGACGTACGCGGGCGCGGCCGGCGCCGGCGGCATCGCGTAGTAGGCCTCGGTGTCGAACACCTGCGCGTACCAGTCGCGGGCGGCGACGACGTCGTCGGCGAACACGTTCACGGTGGCGAATCCACGGAACACGGGCTTCTCCTCGGGGTGCAGTGCGGTGGTGTGACCGCTCAATGAACGTAGCCGGTCACAGAGTGACCGGTCAACGCACTTTGCTGGTAACTTCTCCGTCGTGGATCCACGACTGACCGCTCTCGGTCGCACGCCGCCCCCGGAGCCGCTGGGCCTCGTCACCGACCTGCTCGACACCTGGTTCGGGCGCACCGCCGACGGGGTGGGCGAGGACGCTCTGCGGACCCCGGCCGACCTCGCCGCCTGGTGCCGGGCCCGGGGCGCGGAGGTCGCGGACGCCGCGGTGGGGTCGGACGATCTCGATCTCGCGCGGGCGATCCGGGCCGGTCTGCGCACGGAGCTCGCGCGGCACACCGATCCCGCACTGGCCGTGGACGCCGAGGCCGTGGAGCGGTTCGACGACGCCGCGGCCGGGCTAGGGCTGCGTGTGCGGGCCGACCCGTTCCGTCTGGAGCCCGACGAGGAGCGCGCCGCCCGGCGGGTGCTGGCCACGGTCGTCGCGGCTCCCATGGCGGTGGACGAGCGCACGTGGGCGCGCCTCAAGGCCTGCCGCGACCCGCTGTGCCGGACGGCGTTCTACGACGGCTCCCGCAACGGCTCGGGTGTCTGGTGCTCGATGAGCGCCTGCGGCGCGGCGGCCAAGCAGCGTGCGTTCGTCGAGCGGCGGCGGGTGAAGCGGGCGGGGGAGCGGGGTTTTTCATGAACCGGCCCATGGTTGTCGGGGGTCGGTTCTAGAATCGAACGTATGAGCGAAGGCGTGGGTGTCGTGGAGCGCGAGGCGCTCGCGGCTGCCCGCGCCGAGGAGATCGCCGGCAATCAGGCCTACTACCGGCGCCTGGAGCGCATCGCGGAGATGGCTCGTCTCGGGCTCGCGGCGGTGACGGGGGACCGCAGCACCGAGCGGTTGCTGCAGGAGAACTGGCGGCTGGACCCGTCGAAGGCCGGGCGGCTGGTCGCCGAGGCCGAGGACCTGGCGCCGCGCTTGTCGCTGCACGGTCAGCCGCTGCCGCCGCGGCTGCCGTGCACCGCGACGGTGCTGGCGTCGGGGGAGATCTCCCCGGAGCACGTGGCGATCATCCGCCGCACCATGACCAAGATTCACAGGATGGAACATGTCGACCCGGCCGAGGTGCCGGCCGCGGATGCGTATCTGGCGGAGAAGGCGACGCTGTTCCCGCCGGCGACGTTGCGGCGGCTCGCCGAGGCGCTGCTGGCCAAGCTGGACCCCGATGGTGCGGCGCCGGACGAGGACGCCGACCTGTTCGACGACCTGACGATGACCTCGGGTCAGGACGGCACCCTGGAGATGCGGATCCGGATCCACGACGCGGTCGACGCCAAGTCGATCCGCGAGGGCATCGGGGTGCTGGCCACCCCCACCGGTTCGGATGATCACCGGTCGTTGGGGAACCGGCAGGCGTGCGCGTTCAAAGAGGTGTTCGCCGACGCCCTCGGACCCCAGGGGCTGGTCACCGACACCCGCCAGAACGAGACCGAGCCGGCCACCGACACCGACCCCGACCCCGACCCCGACCCCGACGCCGAGTTGGACGACAAGTCAGACGCCGAACCCGCGGGCGAGCCTGACCTCGAGGACGCGCTGATCCCCGAGCCCCGCCGCCCCGAACCCGCCGCGCCCGGACCGGAGACGGTGCGCGGACCCGGGCGGGCGCTGTTGACGATCACCATGGACCACCGCTGGCTCCAGCACGCGACCGGGCACGGCACCCTGGACTCCGGGGCGCTGTCCGACCCGGCCACCGTCCGCCGGTGGGCCTGCGACGCCGACATCGTCCCCCTCGTCCTGGGCTCGAAGTCCGAGCCGCTGGACATCGGCCGTCGCTCCCGGTTGATCCCGGATGCGATGCGTCGGGCGCTGACCTTCCGCGACGGCGGCTGCGCCTTCCCCGGCTGCACCCGCCGACCGAGGCGTTGCCACGCCCACCACATCGACCACTGGGGTGAGGGCGGACCGACCTGCCTCGACAACCTCACGCTGCTCTGCCGGCATCACCACCAGGTGATCCACCACGGCCACTGGACGATCGACATGATCGACGGGCTCCCCTGGTTCACCCCACCACCCTGGATCGACCCCGAACGACAGCCCAGACCCGGCGGACGATCAGCCATGGTCACGGCGTGATCGGCGCGCCCAGCAGCTCCCGGCACGGCCCGAGGCCGTCGACCTCGGCCGTCCAGGCGGGCCGCTGCCACGTCTGCGGCGTCAGCCGGCTGCGCAGCAGCACCGCCGCGCGTCCGCGCCGGACGTGGTGCTCGACGCCGTCGGGCACGTAGCCGAGGCGTTCCGACACACGACGGGAGGCGACGTTGTCGGCGAAGGCACTCGTCCGCGCCGCGCGGGCGCCGAGATGGTCGAAGGCGAGACCGATGACGGCGTGGCGCATCTCGGTGCCGAGGCCTCGGCCCTGCATCGAGCGGGTCAGCCACGAGCCGCTGCGGACCTCGCCGAGGACGGCGAAGTCGGTCGCGGCGAGCGTCTGCATCCCGATGACGCGGCCGGCGTCGCGGACGAGGAAGTTCACCGACCAGCGGGTCGGCCCGATCTCCGCACGACAGCGCCAGGCGTACTGCATGATCCCCCGCGCGAAGCCCGGATCGCCGGCGTCGTCGGTCCACGGCTCGAGGAACGGCATCTCGTCGGCCGGGTGCACCCCGTCGATGGCGCGATCGGCGAGCGCGGCGAGCCCGGCGTCGTCGTCGGGACGCAGCTCGAGCCGCGGGGTGCGCACGACGAGCTCCACGAGGGGCCAGTGCCGGACGGGATCGGCCGGGTCGGTCGCCGACATCCCGCCCATCCTGACCGTCCGGGGGACACAGGTGTGGCTTTCTCGCGCGAGGTCTGGCATCACGGGGACTCGTGCCTGATCACGCGTGGCCCGGCGAGGTCGTCCACGACGCCCTCGGTCTCGTGCTCGGACCCGACGAGGGGGCCGTGCCGGTCGAGGACGTGGTCGGGCTCGCCCTGCGCCGCAACCCCCGGCGCGCCCACCTGCCCGTGTCCCGGGTGCTCGGCAAGCATCTGCCCACCGAACCACGGCGGACGCGGGCGGCGGCCGACGACCTCGCCGACACGATCCGGCGATGTCTCGCGGAGACCGCGACCCCTGCGGGCGGCGCGCCCGTCGTGCTCGGGTACGCCGAGAACGCCACCGCCCTGGCCCATCTCGTCGCCGACGGGCTGGACGCCGACCACGTCGTGCACACCACGCGGCGGGTCGTCGCCGGGGCGTCCGTGCTCGTCGCCCTCGACGAGCAGCACAGCCACGCGCCGCAGCACGTGCTCGTGCCCGACGACCCGGGGCGCTGGACCCCCGACCGGCCGCTGGTCCTCGTCGACGACGAGCTGACCACGGGCCGGACCGCCGCGACGACCCTGCGCCTGCTGCACCGCGTGCTCCCGCGCCGGCGCTACGTCGTCGCGACCCTGGCCGATCTGCGCACGCCCTCCGACGACGCCGTCGAGCGGGTCGCCCACGACCTCGGCGTGCGGATCGACGTCGTCGCCTCCGCGCGGTCCCGGCTCGACCTGCCGGCCGACGTCCTCGACCGCGCCGCCCACCTGCTCCGGACCTGGGAGGACGGCACCGCCCGACCCGAGGGGCGGGCCGAGACGGTGACCGTGCACCTCCCGCTCGACGGCGCGGCCGAGGGCGCGCGACACGGGCTCGACCGCGACGGACGCGCCGCACTGGACCGCGCCGTCCCCGGAGCCGCCGCCACCCTCGCCGACGCCCTCGGGCCCCGCCCCGGCCGCGTCCTCGTCCTGGGCTGCGAGGAGCTCCACTACCTGCCCCTGCGCCTCGGCGAGGCCCTGGCGGCGGACGGCGCGGACGTCCACCTCGGCGTGACCACCCGCTCGCCGCTCGTCGCCCGCGACGTCCCCGGCTACCCGGTGCGCTCCGGCCTCGCGTTCGCCGCCCACGACGTCGCGCTCGGACACGCCCCGGAGCGCTACGCCTACGGGCTCGGGGCCCCCGGGCGGGGCCGCTACGACGCCGTCGTCCTCGTGGTCGACGCCGCCGCCCGGACGCCGGTGCTGCGTCGTCCCGACGGCCTGCTGTCCCGCCTCGGTGCGGTGACCACGCGCATCGTCGAGGCCGTGGTGCCGTGTCGGGGACCCGGGCCGGGGGGACCGCCGGTCCGTCCGCGCGCGGCCGCCGCGCGCCGCGGCCCGGAGTTCGGTTCGTTCGCCCGCGAGGAGGTGGGCTGGCTGCTCAGCGACCTGTCGGCGGTCGCCCTCGAGACGCCGACGGCCGAGCGGGAGGCGGCGCTCGGCAGCGGCCGGCTCCACTACTCGGAGAGCCTGCCGCAGGAGCCCGCGCCCGCCCCGGCGTACGAGCGGGTGGTCGCCCGGGCGCTCGAGCGGTCCGCCGCGCCGGTGGCCGAGGCCGTCGGCGTCCTCGCCGACCGCGTGCTCGCGCTGCGCGGGCGTGGGGCGGTGCTGGTATCGCTGGCGCGGGCGGGCACGCCGGCCGGGGTGCTGGTGCGCCGGTGGGCCGCGCGGGTCCGGGGCGTCGTACTGCCGCACTACGCGATGAGCGTGCTGCGCGGGCGGGGCCTCGACCGCGCCGCCCTCGACGCCCTGGTCGCGGTGCACGACCCGGCCGCGCTCGTCCTCGTCGACGCCTGGACCGGCGCGGGCGGCATCGTCGACGAGGTGGCCGCCGACCTCGCCCGCTACGCCCGCGAGACCGGCGTCGTCGTCGACCCGACCGTCGCGGTCCTCGCCGACCCCGCCCACCGGGCCACGCTGTACGGCTCGCGCGAGGATCTCCTGGTGCCGCAGGCGTGCCTCAACGCCACGGTCGGCGGCCTTGTCTCGCGCACGGTCGACCGTCCGGACCTGCTGCCGCCCGGCAGCTACCAGGGCGCCAAGTCCTACCCCGGGCTCGCCGGCGTCGACCGGACCGCGACCTTCCTCGACGCCGTCAGCGCCCACTTCCCGACCGCACGGCCCCCCGCCGCGGCCCTGCCGTCCGACCCGGGGGACGACGCCCGGGGACCGAAGTACCTGGCTGCGCTCGCCGTCGACCTCGGGGTGACCGACCCGCGCCGGCTCCGCCCCGGTATCGGCGAGACGACACGGGCGCTGCTGCGCCGCGACCCCGCAGCGGTCCACCTCGCGCCGGACGCCGGGCCGGACCTCGACCCCGTGCGCCACCTGTGCGCCGAGCGCGACGTCCCGATCAGTCCCCTGCCCGACACGGTCGCCGGCGTCCACTCGCCCTACCGCTGTGTCGGCGTCCTGCGCCCGTGGCGGGCGGGGTGAGCACGCTCGTCGCCACCGACCTCGACCGCACCCTCGTGCACTCGGCCCGCGCGGCCGGCCCGGACGTGCCGGGCGACGTCCTGTGCCTGGAGCGCCGGCGCGGGGTGCCGACCGCGATGCTCACGCGCCGGACCGCCGCGACGCTGGTCGAGCTCGCCCGGCGCACGACGTGGGTCCCCGCCACCACGCGCTCGGTCGCCGAGTTCCGGCGCCTCGGCCTCGGGCGGGCTCTCGGGACCACCCCGCGCCACGCGGTCTGCGCGAGCGGCGGTGTGCTGCTGGTCGACGGCGCGCCCGACCCGGCGTGGGACGCGCGGGTCCGGCACCTGCTCGCCGGCGGTGCATCGGTCGCCGAGGCCGCCGACCTGTTCGCCCGCCACCTCGCACGCCTCGACTCCGGGACGGCGGAGCCGGTGCGCGACGCCGACGGCGTCCTGCTCGTCGCCCGCGTGGCCGACCCGGGCGCGGGCTGGCTCGACGACCTCACAGCGGACTGCGAGGTCCGAGGGTGGCGGGTCGCGACGCACGGCGCGAAGGTCCACCTCCTGCCGGCAGGCCTGGACAAGAGCGTCGCGGTGGCCGAGGTCCGGGAGCGGGTGGTGGCCGCGCGACTGCTGGCCGCCGGGGACTCGCCCCTCGACGCGGACCTGCTCCTCGCCGCCGACGCCGGTGTCCAGCCCGCCGACGGGGCCCTGCACGCCGCGGGCTGGCGCGCCGGGCACGTCGCCGTGACGCGCGGCGTCGGCCTGGCGGCGGGGGAGGAGATCGCCGCCTGGCTCCTGGCGCGGGCGGCCCAGGTGTGACGAGGCGTGACCTCAGGCGAAGTGCGTGCGGGGCCGCTCCCGGGCGACGCCGTCGACGCTGACGTCGACGCGCTCGTCGTAGAACGCGATGAGGCCCGCGATCCGGGCGACGGCGGCCGCGGGGTGGTCGTAGGACCAGGCGAGGTCGTCGTATCGGCCCACGGGGGTGCGCACCGACCAGTACCGGCTGGTCACGCCCTTGTACGGGCAGGCCGTCGAGGTCGGCGAGAGCTCGAGGCGCGTCATGTCCACGGCCATCGGGTCGAGGTAGGCGCGGGTCGGCAGCCCGGTCTCGAAGAGCAGGACCGGTGCGTCGGACTCGGCGAGCAGCACGCCGTCGAGCTCCACCCGCACCCGGCGCCGGGAGCGCAGCGCGTCCACGCGCGCGTACGGGTTGCGCGGGTGGACGTGGACCTCCTCGTCCTCCTCGAACCAGGCGTCGAACGCCGACCAGGTCAGCGCCAGCATTCCGTCGACCTCCCGGTGCTCCGGGTCCGCCGCGAGCGCCGCAGGGGCGACGTCCGCGGCCGGCACGAGCCACCGCGGGTACCAGGGGTGCTCCCAGACGTAGCGTGCCTCGAGGGTGTCGACGACGACCTGCCCGTCCAGCCGCGCCCGCACCCGTCGCGGGCACGGCTCGACGTGGCCGACGTCCACCGCCGGGCCGGGGTAGCCGGTCACCGTCGCACCGCCAGGCTCGTCCCCGGGAAGCGCGCCTCCACGATCCCGCCCGGTGCCAGCGGGACCGCGCGGGTCAGTCCGCCGGTGATCACCAGATCGCCCTCCTCCAGCGCCTCGCCGCGCGCGGCGAGCCGGCCCTCCAGCCAGGCCACCGCGGTGTGCGGGTGCCCCATCGCCGCGTCCCCGCGGCCGGTCGCCTCGAGCGTCCCGTCCCGCCACAGCTCGACGGGCATCTCGGCAAGATCGGTGTCGGATTCGCCGTCCAGGAGGTCCCCGACGACGACCCCGGCGGCCGAGGAGCCGTCCGCGGTGTTGGCCGCGAGGGTGAAACGGTAGTCGCGCCAGACGGAGTCGACGACCTCGAGCACCGCCCGTGCGCCGGCCGGACGGCCGTCGGCACCGATGACGATCCCGATCTCGGGCTCCACGCGCGGCTGGACGAGGTCGGGTGGCACCGCCGTCCCGGGCGGGATGACCATCGAGTCCAGGAGCGGGCCGAGGTTGGGGGAGTCCACGCCCATCTGCTCGCGCATCACCGACGACGTGTAGCCGAGCTTCCACCCGATCCGCCGCGCGCCGCGGCCCTCCCGGAGGCGCGTCAGCGCGCGCTGGACCGCGTAGGCGGTCGGGAGGTCGAGCTCGTCGGGGGACGGGGCGTCGAGCAGCTCGCCGGCCCGGTGCGCGTCGTCGAGCCACGCCGCCCACGCGGGGACGTCCACGGCCCGGCCGGGATCGGTGTGCGCCGCCACCGGCCGATCATCCCACCGCTGCGGCGGAGCGTGCGGCCAGCGCGGCCAGGTCGCCCGCCGCCACCGACACCGGCGGCAGGGCGAGCATCGCCCGCTGCGCCCACCGGACCTCGGCGCGGATCGCGCCGTCGTCGAGCACGGAGCGCACCGTCGCGGCCACGGCCTTGGGGTCCGGCGCGCTGCGCCGCCCGAGCCCGAGCGCGTCGACCCGGTCGGATTGGCCTCCTGGTCGCCGAACTGCGGCAGCACGACCATCGGGACGCCGTGGCGCACGGCCTCGCGGATGCTGTTGTAGCCGCCGTGGGTCAACAGGAGATCCGCACACGACAGCAGCAGCGGCGGCGTCCCCGACCCGGGACGCCCGGCGACGATCACCGCCCCCCGCACCCGCCAGAGCGACGATCTCCGGTCGTGCACGGCCGATCGTGAGAGGCTTCTCGCGTGAGCACCCCGGGCCGACGTTCCGGCCCGGACGAGGGGCGGTCGCCGGGTCTGGACGACGAGGCCGACCGCTGGCTCATCGGCAAGGTCCGGGCCGGCGACCGGGGCGCCTACGAGGAGCTCGTCCGCCGGCACCGCAACCGGATCTACCGGATCGCGCTGCGCATGCTCGGCAGCTCCGCCGACGCCGACGACGTCGCGCAGGACGTCGTCATCCAGCTCTGGACGGCCCTGTCGGGCTTCACCGGCGGCGCCGCCTTCACCACCTGGCTCTACCGCGTCGTCGTCAACCGGTGCCTGAACCACCGCCGCGGTCAGCGGCCCCACCAGGAGCTCTCCGACGCCGACCACCCCCCGGTCGCGGGCCCGGAGCGGCAGGTCCTGGCCGGTGAGGAGCTGCAGGCCGGGCTCCGGGCGATCGCCGCCCTGCCCGAGGACCAGCGCGTGCCGCTCGTGCTGATCCAGCTCGAGGGACTGTCCTACCGGGAGGCCGCGACGGTGACGAAGACGACCGAGGCCACCGTCCGGGGGCGGCTCGCCCGTGCCCGCGCGACGCTGATGTCCGAGATGAAGGACTGGACATGACCCAGGAGCGCACCCCCGCCGGTGCCACGATGCCGGCCTCGCGCCGCCTGCCCTGCGGACGGGACACCGACGCCCTCGTCGAACAGGTCGCCGACGGCGCGGGCGACCGGCGCGACGCCCACCAGCGCACCTGCCCGCACTGCCAGGCGGCGCTCGCCGAGTTCGACCGGCTCTGGGCCCCGGTGCGTGCGGTGTCCGACCACCGCCCGCGCGCCCCCGAGGGCCTGCTCGACGAGGCGCTGCGCAGCATCCGCGGCGTGGCCGCCGACCCCGAGTTCGGGCGCATCGAGAGCGACCGCGGCCGCACACGGGTCAGCGCGCGGGTCGTCGTGGCCCTGGCGCGCCACCTCGCCTCCCGGGTCCCGGGGGTGCGCGTGGCGCTGAGCCGCCTCGTCGCCGCCGGCGAGGGTCCGGAGACGAGCGTGATCGACGGGCCCGGGCCGGAGGTGACGGCGGGCGTCGTCGGCGGCTCCACGGTCGTCGCGATCACGCTCGCCGCCGACTACGGGCAGGACCTCGAGGCGCTCGGGACGCGCATCCGGGCCGTCGTGGCGGACGGCATCCGCGCCGTGACCGGCCTCGAGCCCGTCGCGGTGCAGGTGCACGTCGACGACGTGCTGCTCTAGGTCGGGATCTCGGCCGGGACCTCTAGACCGGCCTCGGGGCGCCCGGGTTGTGGCACCGGTCGCCCAGCGGGCCGAGCACCGGCTTCACGTCCACCACCGGCGTGCCGTCGATCGCCTCCAGGTCGGACACCCGCAACACGTCCCCGTCGACCGCGAGGACGCGGACGTGGTGGAGGCCGAGGGGGTTCGGGCGGTCGGGGGAGCGGGTGGCGAACACCCCGGTCACGGGGAGGGAGGGGTCGCTGCGCGGGTGCACGGCGAGCACGTCCCGATCGGCACGGTCCAGCCAGGTGATCAGCAGGATCTCCTGGCCGACGACGAGGTCGCCCAGCGCCGGGACGAGGTCGGGCGCGAACCGCACGACGGCCTCGGGGCCGCCCTCGTCGCCCTGGCACGGGGCCTCGCGGCGGTCGGTGAGGGTCGAGGAGACCCGGCCGAGCACGCGCAGGACGGGGGCGGTCCCATCGTGAGTCCCGGCATCTCCGCTCATCCGAGCACCGTAGGCCGGACGGCCCGCGATCCGTACCCTGCGCAGGTGCCCCGCGTGAC
Source organism: Actinomycetospora sp. NBC_00405 (assembly GCF_036044095.1). Taxonomy (NCBI): domain Bacteria; kingdom Bacillati; phylum Actinomycetota; class Actinomycetes; order Pseudonocardiales; family Pseudonocardiaceae; genus Actinomycetospora; species Actinomycetospora sp. NBC_00405. Next base: position 1,866,712 of record NZ_CP107938.1, on the reverse strand, counting down.
CTCACCCCGCGCCGAGGCGACGGCCGCGACGCGGGCGGGGCTGGTCGAGGCGGCCACCGAGCTCTTCGCCGCCCGGGGCTTCGCCGAGACGTCGATCGACGACGTCGCCGCCGTCGCCGGCATGACCAAGGGCGCGGTCTACCACCACTTCGCGGGCAAGGCGGCGCTGTTCGAGGCCGTGTTCTCGGCCCAGGAGACGGCGGTGCACGAGCGGCTGGGCGCGGCGCTCGACGGCGCGCCCGACCAGCTCACCGGCGCCCGCGCCGCGCTCACGACGTTCCTCGAGGCCTGCACCGAGCCGACGTACGGGCCGATCGTCTTCCGCGACGGGCCGCTGGCGCTGGGGTGGCAGCGCTGGCAGGAGTGCGAGCGGGACTACGCCTACGCGCTGATCGCGCGGGTGCTCGACGGGCTCGCGCGCGAGGGTCACCTGGCCCGTGCACCGGGGGCGTCCTACCCGGCGGTCGTGCTCGGGATGCTCTCCAGCGCCGGCCAGCTGCTCGGCCAGGCGCCGCCCGAGCAGCACGCGGCGCTGCGCGAGGAGCTGCTCGGTTTCTTCGACCAGGTGCTGGCCGGACTGACCGGCGGCCGGTCCTGACGACAGCCGGCCCTGAGGGCGTCTAGGGGTGCGGCTCGCGCTCCTGACGCAGGGCCACCGTCGTCCCCGCCGCCGTGTGCCGGATCGCGACGCTGTCGACGCTGCGGTGCATGAGCACGAAGCCGCGCCCCCGCGTCGCGTGCGACCCCGGTTCCGCGGGCACGGACCCCTCCGACCAGTGCCCGTTGTCGGTGACCCGGACGTTCACCGCGTCGGCCTCGGCCCACAGCGTCAGCTCGACGGTGCCCTCGGCGTCCTCCGGGTAGGCGTGCTCGACGGCGTTCTCCACGGCCTCCGACACCGCGGTCAGCACCCGTTCCCGGGCCTCCTGCTCCAGGTCCAGGCCGGCCAGCCAGTCCCGTGCCTCGTGGCGCATCCGTTGTGCCTCGTCGGCTCGCGCGGGATGCACCACCCGCGCGAACTCCACCGCGTCCGTCATTGCTCGTCCCCCGCCCGCGTCGTCCCCTGCGAACCGCAGGCGACCGTTCGACCACCACGTGTCATCGCGGCTCGGCATGCCCACCGTGACGGGCCGATCACTCCGAGGTCGACCGTCGATCTCGCGAGCGGTGCGTGCCGCGCGATCGACGGGTGAACGGTCGGCGACGGCCGGCGCCGGGCGGCCGACCGGGTGAAATACACGCTCGGCATCCGGGGGTACGGATCTGGCCCATCCGGGGTCAGGGCCTCAGGAGGGCGTCCGAGATGATCTTCCGCTGGATCTCCGAGGTGCCCTCGAAGATGGTCGTGAGGCGCGCGTCGCGCCAGTAGCGCTCGACGGAGTGCTCGGTGGTGTAGCCGTTGCCGCCGAAGATCTGCAGGGCGTCGCTCGTGACGCGTTCCGCGGTCTCCGAGGCGAACAGCTTGGCCGACGACGCGGCGACGTCGCCGCCGGGCGCGCCCTCGTCGAGCAGCCACGCCGCCTGCCACCACAGCGTCCGGGCGGCGTCGACGGCCGCGGCCATGTCGGCGAGCTTGTGCCGCAGCGCCTGCTGGTCGGCGATCGGGTGGCCGAACTGCTCGCGGCGGCGGCTGTAGGCCACGGCGTCCTCGAGGGCGCCGCGCGCCAGCCCCACGGCCCGGGCCGCGGTCTGCACCCGTGCAGTGCCCAGCCACCGGAGGCTGTCCTTGAAGCCCTGGCCCTCGTCCTGGCCGGTGTCCTGCAGCGCGTCGGCCGACAGGCGCAGGCCGTCGAGCTGCAGTTCCCAGGTCGTCAGGCCGAAGTAGCCGATCTTGTCGATGGGCGTGCCGGTCACGCCGTCGGGGAAGCTCCCGCGCTCCTTGGGCACGAGGAAGAGCTCGAGTCCGTCGGAGCGGCTCTCGCCCTCGCGCGGCGGGCGGGTGCGGGCGAGCAGGTGCAGGAAGTCGGCGGAGCGGGCGTGGCCCACCCAGCGCTTGGTGCCGTCGACGACCCAGCCGTCCCCGTCACGCCGCGCGGTGCACTCGACTCCTGCGAGGTCCGACCCCGCGTGGGGCTCGGAGAAGGCGATCGCCCCGATGTAGCGGCCCGCGGCGCTGGCGCGCAGCAGCTCGGCGCGCCGCTCGGGGTCGGGCGAGGCGCAGCCGGTGCCGTTGCCGCGGGCGATGATGCTGCCGACGCTCATCCAGGCGCGGGCGAGCTCCTCGGAGACGAGGCAGTACTCGACCACCCCGAGGCCCAGCCCGCCGTGCTCGGCGTCGACGAGGATCCCGAAGAACCCCAGCTCGCCCATCCGGTCGAGCAGCGACTGCGGGATGTCCTCGCGGCGCGGGTCGAGCTCGTCGGCGACCGGCAGGACCTCCTCCATCGCGAACGTGCGCGCGGTGTCCTGCAGGGCGCGCCGCTCCGGGGTGAGCAGCGGCGCCGCCACCGGCGCCTCGGTGCGCACCTCGTCGAGGCCCCGGCGCTTCCAGGTCGCCCGCTCGTTCACGCGCCCACACCCGTCGCGTCGACGCAGAGCGTCCACAGCGCCGCCCGGGCCTGGGGGCTCTCACCGCCGCGGGGCAGGTAGTGCGTCGGGCGGGGGGCGCGGTCGTGCCAGAAGACCCCGGTGCTGTGTCCGGGCTCGGCGGCCGCCTGCAGCCACACGACGGTGTCGGCACCCTGGGCCTCGGTGCGCAGCAGGGGGCCGGTGACGCGGTGGAAGCCGGGCATGGAGCTCGCGACGCCGGGGGTGTCGGCCCAGCCCGGGTGCATGCTGTGCACGACCGTGCCGTCAGCGGCCAGGTCGTCGGCGAGCAGCTCGGCGAGCACCACCTGCATCCGCTTGGTACGGGCGTAGGCCGCGCCGCCGGAGTACGTGCCCCGGCGGAACTCCGGGTCGTCGATGTGCAGAGCCGCGGTGTACATGCCGCCGGAGGAGACGAACACGACCCGCGACGGGGCGGTGGGGCTCGCGCCGGACCGCAGCACGGGGCGCAGCTCGCGGGTGAGCAGGAAGGGCCCGAGGACGTGCGTGGCGAGCGCCGTCTCGTGGCCCTCGGCGGTCTCGGTGCGCTCGGGGGGCATGACGCCGGCGTTGTGGACGAGGCCGTGCACCGCGGCCTCGCGGTCGCGCACCTCCGCCGCGTAGCGCCGGACGTCGGCCAGGGACGACACGTCGCAGGCGGCGACGTCGACGGCGGCGCCGGGGTGGTCGGCACGCACCGCGGCCGCCGTCTCCTCGCCCCGCTCGGGGTTCCGCACCACCATCTCCACGCGCGCGCCGAGCGCGACGAGGCCGCGGACGGTGGCCGCGCCGAGGCCGCCGCCGGCGCCGGTCACGAGGATCGTGCGCCCGGAGAGGCACCCGGTCGGCAGCGTCGACCAGCCCGCCCGCCGCACGGTGTACCCCAGTCGGGAGTAGCCGGGCACCACCAATCGGTCCAGCGCGGCATCGACGAGGCGGGGGAGCTGCACGACGCGCAGGTTACGCAGGTGGGCCGTGCACGGCCCGGTAGGTCACGAACCTCTCAGGGGGGACAGACCGTCCCCGCCTGGGGCAGGACGGCGTCGCGCAGGTAGCCGCCGACCGCGTCGCGGATGCAGGGCGTGGCCGGGTAGGCGCCGTGCCCGGCACCGAGCCAGGTGACGAGCGTGGCCGAGCCCAGCTGCGTCGTGACCCGCTCCGAGCCCGCGAGCGGGGTCACCGGGTCGCCGCGGGTGCCGACCACCAGCGACGGCGGACCGGCCGCGGGGCCCACCTCGGGCGCCTCGGTGGGCACCGGCCACGACCCGCACAGCAGGGCGTCGTGGGCGAAGTACGCCCCGAAGAGCGGGTCGGCGGCGCGGGCCCGTTCGGCGTCCGTGGCGACCTGGTCGGGCGTCGGGCGCTCCACGGTGTCGTTGCAGGTGAGCAGCACGTCGGCGTCGAAGCCGCCGCCGTCGACCTCGAGCGGCGCGAGCAGGCCGAGGATGCCTGCCGGGTCGCCCTGGCCCGCCGCCGCGATCGCGGTCGCGAGCACGGGCCACTGCCCAGGCTCCGCGAGGCCCGTGACCAGCGCGCGTGTGACCGTGCCGTCGGTGACGCGTCGGCCGTCCGCGCCGGTCAGGGGCGCCGCGTGCAGGTTCGTGAGGATGCCGGTGACGACGCTCGCCGGGTCCGGGCCGAGCGGGCAGTCCGGGCGCGCGGTGCAGTCGGAGGCGAACGCGGTGAGCGCCTCGCGGGCGGCGGCGGCGCGCTCGCGGGCGCGCTGGGAGAACGTCGTGGTGGGGTCGGCGACGCCGTCGAGCACCGTGCGGCCCACCGACGCCGGGTACCGGCGCGCCCAGGTGGCGAGGACGCCGGCGCCGTCGCCGACCCCGACGACGTGGAGCCGGTCGACCCCGAGCGTGATCCGGACCTCCTCGAGGTCCTCGGCGTCGACGCCCGTGCGGTAGTCGGTCAGGGCGTTCTCGAGCACCTGGGTGCAGGTGCGCGCCGCGGTGGTCGCGGCCTCGCGCAGCGGGGCGAGGGACACCGGGTCGGCGGCGAGCGGGTCGGCGTCGACGAGGGCCTCGCGCGTGCTGGGCGTGATGCAGTCGACCGGCTCGGAGTTGCCGGTGCCGCGCAGGTCCACCCCGTAGAACGCGGTCCCCGCGAGCATCGGGGCGGGCGCGGTCGCGGCGAGCCGCACGGCCCGCTCGGAGCCGGTCGGCCCGCCGGCCTCGCCGACCACCGCGACCGGGACCGGCCCGCCCGGGGGCACGGGGCCGACCGTCACCTGCAGCACCCCGACCTCGGCGCGCGACGAGCCCCCGCCGCGGCCGCCGACCGGCACGCTCTGGCACCCGAAGCGCAGGTCCCGCCCGCCGAGGGCGGCGGCGCCCATCGAGGTCCGGATCTCGGAGGTGCAGTCGGTGAACCCGGCGGGCGCCGCGGGCGCGGGCAGCAGCGGGGGGAGCAGGGACGGCGGCGGTCCGGGCAGCGCGGTCTCCGGGGCGGGCACCGGCGTCATCGGGTCGTCCACCCGGGTGGCGACGGGCGGGCGCTGCGACGGCCCCACCGCGCACGCCCCGAGCAGCAGGGCGGCGGCGAGCACCACCAGGACGACCTTGGGCACGGGACCGACGGCAGCCCGGGTCGTCGGACGGGGCACGCAGCGCTCCTCGCGATCTGATCTCCGGATCGGACTCCGGGAGTCTGACTCCCGGGGGCGGTGCCCGGTGTGAGGGGGCGGCCCGCGCGGCATGATGCCCTCGTGGACCTGCCCGTCATGCCGCCCGTGTCCCCGATGCTGGCCAAGGCCGTGGCGGAGATCCCCGCCGGGCAGCGGTACGAGCCGAAATGGGACGGCTTCCGGTCGGTGATCTTCCGCGACGGCGACGAGGTCGAGATCGGCAGCCGCAACGAGAAGCCGATGACGCGCTACTTCCCGGAGCTCGTCGAGGCCTTCACCGCCGCGCTGCCCCCGCGCTGCGTCATCGACGGCGAGATCGTCGTCGTCGACGCCGAGGGGACCGGGCTCGACTTCGAGGCGCTGCTGCAGCGGGTGCACCCCGCCGTCTCGCGGGTGCGCAAGCTGGCCGTCGAGACCCCGGCGCACTTCGTCGCGTTCGACCTGCTCGCGCTCGGCGACGAGGACCTCACCACGCGGCCCTTCACCGAGCGCCGCGAGCGCCTCGCGGAGGTCGTCGGCGGGCTCGAGCGCCCCGACGTGCACCTCACGCCGATGACCGAGGACATCGACACCGCCCGGGACTGGTTCGAGCGCTTCGAGGGCGCGGGCCTGGACGGCCTGATCGCGAAGAAGGCCGACCTGACCTACCAGCCCGACAAGCGGGTCATGAGCAAGATCAAGCACGAGCGCACCGCCGACTGCGTCGTCGCGGGCTATCGGGTGCACAAGTCGGGGCCCGACGCCGTCGGCTCGCTGCTGCTCGGGCTGCACACCGAGGACGGGTCGCTGCAGAGCATCGGGGTGATCGGGGCCTTCCCCATGGCGAAGCGCCGCGAGCTCTTCGCCGAGCTCCAGCCGCTCGTGACCTCCTTCGAGGGCCACCCCTGGGCGTGGGCCGCGCAGGAGGAGGGCACGCGTACGCCGCGCGAGGCCGAGCACAGCCGGTGGAACGCGCAGAAGGACCTGTCGTTCGTGCCGCTGCGCCCCGAGCGCGTGGTGGAGGTCAAGTACGACCACATGGAGGGCGTCCGCTTCCGGCACACCGCGCAGTTCAAGCGCTGGCGCCCCGACCGCGACCCGGCCTCGTGCACCTTCGAGCAGCTCGAGCGTCCGGTGCGGTTCGACCTGGCCGAAGTGCTCACCGCTCGTTGATCCGCCGAAGCGGGTCGGCGGTGGCCGCTCGGTAGAGCGGCTACTGCACCCGCGCCGGCGTCGGCGCCGAGGTGGCGTCGAGCTCGAGGCGCACGGCCGTGGGCAGGGCGGACACCGCGAAGGCCTCGCGGGCCCGGGCGAGCACCCGGCCGTCGAGGTCGGCCCACACGTCGCGGACGTCGGTGCCCTCGACGAGCGTGAGGGACAGGCGCAGCGCCGGCTTCTGCGGGGTGCCGACGAGGCGGGCGCGGGCCCGGCTCACGCCGTCGATGAGCTCGGCGTCGTGACGGACGGCGTCGCAGATCGCGGCGTGCTCGACGGTCAGGCGCTCACCCGGCAGCTCGGAGAGCGAGACGTCAGGGCGCGGCTCGGGCCGCAGCGAGCGCAGCGTCCACCACAGGCCGATCAGGAAGAGCACGACGCCGATACCGATGGCGATCCACCGGGCGGCGGTGACGTGCGTGGACGCCCACTCGACGATCATCGGGTCGATCACCGGGCGCTGGGCGCGGAAGCTCCCGAACACCCCGAAGCCGACCAGCAGGGCGAGCACCGACGCGGCGACGAGGACGAGGCCGAGGACCGTGGTCAGGGTGCGGTCGCCGCCGGCGGAGCGGGCGACGGCGGCACGCGAGCGGCGGCTCACTTGACCCCCTTGGTGGTGGTGACCGACACCGCGACGCGCGGGCGCCGGGCGAGCGGCAGGCGGGCCAGCGTCGTCTCGACGAGCTCGCGCACGGTGTCGCGCACCTCCGCCGCGGGGTCGAGGGTGGCGGCCTTGACGGTGACCTTCTTGGCCGACGCCACGACGGACGCCGACACGACCTCGTCGTGGGCCCGCACCTCGTGGCCGACGGCCCGGGCGATCGAGCGCGGCGACGTCGTCACCGTGACCTCGGGGACGGGGTCGGCGAGGAAGACGTCGTGGCGGCGGGCGACGAGCCCGAGCATCAGCACGAACAGGCCGATGACGCCGATGACGATCGCGGCGGCGCGGACGCCGCCCGACTGCCAGGTCAGGCCCTCGGCGGCGGTCTGCCACGTCGGCCACGGCACGATCAGCGGGCTGGAGGTCGGCGAGACCCAGAGCGTCACCGTCTCGACCACCACCGCCAGGCCGACGAGGGCCAGCAGGAGGCCGAGCAGCGGCGCGAGCACGCGCAGGAGCAGGCGCACTTCTCACTCCGTCCGGGAGGTCGGGGTCCGGGGGGTCGCCCGGGCGGCGGGGTCGGTGAGGGCGGAGACACCGATGTCCAGCGAGCGGACGCGGTAGGGCGTGAGGGCCTGCACGCGCTCGCGGACGTGGTCGCGCACCGCGGCGGCGCTCTCGGTGATGCGGGCCGGGTAGGCCAGCGGCACCTCCAGGCGCAGGTCCACCTGCTCGCCGTACCCGGACACCTTGGCGCTGGCGCCGGACTCGCCGAGGTCCAGGCCGGCGAGGCGGCGCTGGGTGCGCACGGTCCCGGCGGTGTGGTCCGCGGCGTACTCCGCGATCTTGCGGACGACGGAGAGCGCCACGTCCAGGCGCCCGCGCTCCGCAGCCTCCTCGTCGTCGGCCGGGGAGCCGGCCGGGGAGTGGGCCAGGGCCACAGCGGCGCCGGGCGCCGCGTCCGTGCCCCGCGTCGTCTCGGTGAGGGGCACCGTCCCGGCGCGCGACACCGGGGTGGTGGGCGCGTCGCCCGGGGCCTGGTCCGGCGTCGGACCCGGGGCCGCCGGACCGTCGGTCGGGGTGCTCATCGGTCGCGGCCGCGCCCGACGAACTGGTTGACGTCGAGCTCGCCGTCGAGCACGCGGCCCACGACGAAGCCCAGGACCCCGAGCACGAGGGCGATGAAGAAGCCCTGCAGGCCGCCGGCGGCGGCCGCCACGCCCAGGATGAGGCCGACGAACATGCCGGCACGGGTGGCGCTCATGACCACTACCTCCACGGTGTGCGTCGCCCCGCGCTGCGCGGGGCGGGAACGATCTAGAGCACGCGGGCGGACCCGCGGCGGGGGTCGTACCGGCGGGCGAGGCGACGGCCCATCCGCCCGAGGCGGGCGAGCCGGCGGTCGGACACGACGACGATCGGCGCGTCGAAGCGGGGATCGTCGTCCCCGCCCGGTGCCTGCCGCAGCCTCGCCCGGAACGCGGCGAGGCCCTCGGCGAAGGCGGCCGGGTCACCGCCGACGTCGGGGTGGTGCGTGCGCACGAACGCGCGCAGCTCCGCCCGGACGCCGACGGTCGACGGGACGTTCATTCCGGCAGTTCCACGTCGGTGACGATCACGTCGACCCGCCGGGACCCGTGGGCCCGGGCGACGATGCGCCGCAGCTCGGCCGCCGTCTTGTCGACCGGGGCGCCGTAGTGCAGGACCACGGCGATCCGGTCGGGCTCGTCGCCCTCGCCCAGCACGATGCCGGGCAGGCGACGTCCGGGCAGGTAGCTCGCCACCGTCCCGTACGGACCACCCGAGAGGGCCGCGACGCCCGGGTGGGCGAGCAGCTCCTCGGCGATCCGTTCGGGCAGCGGCCCGAGACCGGGTGCCTCGGGGGTGCCCGGGGCGACGGCGGTACCGCTCGGGTGGGCGGTCCGCCGGGGGTCGGGAGTGCTCACTCGACGCGGGTGCTGGGCTGCGCAGGCGCCTGCTGCCCCGAGTCGTCGTCGCTGTCGTCGCCCGGCATGTGGATGTCGTTGACGGCGATGTTGACCTCGATGACCTCGAGGCCCGTCATCTGCTCGACGGCGGCGATGACGTTGCGGCGGACCGCGCGGGCCAGCTCGACGATGCCGGCGCCGTACTCCACGACGATGTCGAGGTCGATCGCGGCCTGCTTCTCGCCGACCTCGACCTGTACGCCGGCGGCCTGCGAGGTGCCGCTGCCGCCGGGGATGCGCTCGCGGATCGCGCCGAAGGCGCGGGAGACCCCGCCGCCCATCGAGTAGACGCCGGAGACGTCGCGCGCGGCGATGCCGGAGATCTTCTGCACCACGCCGGAGGCGATGGTGGTCTTGCCCTGCCCCGTGTCGTCGGCGAGACGGGCCGGGGTGCTGCTGGTCCCGGTCCGACCGCTCGACACGGCTGCGGCCTCGGAGCCGGTGGCGGTGCTGGGGCTCTGCGTCATGGTGGGGCGCTCCCTGGTGCGCGTCGCTGGGAAGGATCTCTGGAGGGATCTCCGAGGAGATCTCTACGAACCGGAGGACCCGATGGTCTGCCGATCCGATACCCGTGGGACCCACCAGCGGCCGGGTCGTCATGGATCGTCACCCGAAAGAACCACAAAGGTGACCGCCGTCTCCTACGGACGAGCGCCGCCGACCTGGTAGCGCAGGAGCAGTCCGTCGTCGTGGGCGACGACCGACGCCAGGTGCAGCGGCCGGGGACCACCCGATCCGGCGCCGGCGACGATGCGCCCGGCGGTCCCGCCCTCGAGCTGCGGCGCGAGGCTCAGACAGAGCTCGTCGACGCAGCCCGCGTCCAGCAGCGCGCCGAACAGCGCAGGCCCGCCCTCGCACAGCACCCGGGACAGGCCCCGGTCGGCGAGGGCGGCGACCACCGCGGCGGCGGTGGAGCCGGGGCCACCGCCGACGTCGACCACCTCGGCCCCCGCCGCGGCCAGGGCGCTGCGCGTGCTGTCGGGCGCGATGTCCGGCACGGGGCCGGTGAGGAGCACGAGGGGGGCGACGGCGGTGTCGGTGAACAGGGGTGACGCCGGGTCGAGGTCCCCGCGGGTGCTGACGACCGCGATCGGCGGCACCGGCGCCTGACCACGCGCCCGCCGCCGCGCCTCGCGCTCGGGGGAGGTGCGCGCGCCCCGGTAGCTCTCGGCGCGCACGCTCCCCGCCCCGACCAGGACCACGTCGGCGAGCTCGCGCAGCAGGCCGAACACCGTCCGGTCCCCGGGGGCCGCGAGCCCCGACGAGACGCCCTCGACGGCGACGGCCCCGTCCGCGCTGGCGACGAAGTTGACGCGCAGCACGCCCTCGGGGTGGGCGTAGAGCTCGGCGAGGCCGTCGCGGTCCAGCTCGCGCTCGGGCGCGGCCCGGGGGCTCGTGCCCTCGAGCGGCCAGACCAGCCTCACTGGATCTTCCTCACTGGGTCGTCCTCATTGGGTCTTCCTCACTGGGCCTTCTGCCTCAGCTCGTCGATCGCCCGCGAGGCCTCCGACTTGTTCAGCCCCGTCGGCGGCTCCTCGCCCGCCTGCTGGGCCAGGGTCTCGAGGTAGCTGGCCTGCGGACCGGTCATGGGCTCGTCGCCGGTGACCCAGTCGGTGGTGGGGCGCTCCTGGCGCGAGAGGTCGGGCTGGGTCCCGTCCCCGCCGTTCCCGTCGCCGGTGCCACCGGCGGGGGTCACCGACCCCTGCAGCCGCTCGATCTCGTCGGACGCCTGCGCCTTGGTCAGCCCGGTCGGCGGCTCCTCGCCGGCCTGGTGGGCGAGCGTCTCGAGGTAGCTGGCCTGGGGTCCGGTCATCGGCTCGTCGCCGGTGACCCAGTTCGCGTTGTCCTTCTCGGCGGAGGAGGTGGTGGACGGGTCGGTGCCCTGCTGCTTGACCTCGTGCGGGTCGGTCACGGAACTCTCCTCGGTGATAGTGGAGTCATCGAACAGGCGTTCGACCTCCATCGGTTACCCCGTCGCGACACGCGAACACCTCGGGCGGATGTGCCACTAGGGTCCGGATCATGACCGGCTCCGCCGAACGGGACGAGCTGCGCCCGGTGTTCTCCCGCCCCGCCGAGCTGGGTGACCGCCTGGGTGACCGGCCGCGCGACCGGCTGGGCGACGACGAGATCCTGCCCGCCACCGCGTACCAGATCGTCCACGACGAGACGATGCTCGACGGCAACGCCCGCCTGAACCTGGCGACGTTCGTGGGCACGTGGATGGACGACCACGCCGGGCGGCTCTACGCCGAGTCCGCCGACAAGAACATGATCGACAAGGACGAGTACCCGAGCACCGCGGCCATCGAGGAGCGGTGCTGGCGGATCCTCGCCGACCTCTGGCGGGCGCCGTCGCCCGACGCGGCGATCGGGACCTCGACCACCGGGTCGTCCGAGGCCTGCATGCTCGGCGGCCTCGCGTTCAAGCGGCGCTGGCAGCACGCGCGCCGGGCGGCCGGCGCGTCGACGGAACGCCCCAACCTGGTGATGAGCTCGGCGGTCCAGGTGTGCTGGGAGAAGTTCTGCAACTACTTCGACGTCGAGCCGCGCTACGTCCCGATCACCGACGAGCGCCCCGTCCTCGACGGCCACGACCTCGCGTCCCACGTCGACGAGAACACCATCGGCGTCGTCGCGATCATGGGCGTCACCTACACCGGCATGTACGAGCCGGTGGAGCAGATCGCCGCCGCGCTGGACCGCATCCAGGCCGACACCGGCCTCGACGTCCCGATCCACGTCGACGGGGCGTCCGGCGCGATGGTCGCGCCCTTCCTGCAGCCCGAGCTGCGGTGGGACTTCCGGCTCGAGCGGGTGCACTCGATCAGCACGTCGGGCCACAAGTACGGCCTCGTCTACCCGGGCGTCGGCTGGGTGGTCTGGCGCGAGCGCCGGTGGCTGCCCGAGGACCTCGTCTTCGACGTCAGCTACCTCGGCGGGAGCATGCCGACCTTCGCGCTGAACTTCTCGCGCCCCGGAGCCCAGGTGCTGCTGCAGTACTACCAGTTCCTGCGGCTCGGCCGGGCCGGGTTCACCGAGGTCCAGCGCGGCTCACAGGCCGTCGCCCGCCACCTCGCCGCCGGCATCGCCTCGATCGGGGCGTTCGACCTGTGGAACGACGGCTCCGACATCCCGGTGTTCGCGTGGCGGCTGAAGCCGGGGCACACGGACAGGTGGACGCTGCACGACCTCTCCGACCGGCTGCGGATGCGGGGCTGGCTGGTGCCGGCCTACCCGCTGCCCGACGCCCTGTCCGACCGCACGGTGCAGCGGATCGTGGTCCGCAACGGCCTCTCCGGCGACCTCGCCGACCGCCTGCTCGACGACATCACCACCGCCACCGCCTACCTCGACCGGCTCTCGTCGCCCATGCCCGCGGAGGGCCAGCAGCCCTCGTTCCACCACTGATCCCGGTCCGGACCCGGGGCCCGACCAGCCCCGACGCGCCACGCACCGGGTGTCACCCGGACGGTGGCCGCGTCGTACCCCTCGGTAACGCCCCTTGGCGTCCCGGTGTGTCGCCCGGCAGACTGACCGGCGTGTCGGGATCGATCACGAGGGCAGCGGGCTCAGGGGGCCACCAGGCCTCGCCGCGCTCTCCGGGCGACGTCGCCGCGGCCGGGATGCCCGGCCGCGACCCCTACGGCGCCACGGACAGGCGTTCCAGACGCTGAACGGCGTCACGGGGCAGCCGACGACGCAGCGTCGTAGACACCGTGACGACGCGGTGACGGCCGGTTGCCGCCACGTGGCGATGAGCACTCTTTCGGAGGCGTCCACCCCGTGCGCTGCGGCGGCGGCGGAGGTTAACGTCAGGTTGCCCCTCCGGTCGTCCACCGCCGACCGGTGCGCCGGGCTGTCTCCGGGTGAGCGTCACGCTCCCCACCCATGTCCACCCCCGCCGGGCGACCGGCGACCACCACCTGCACGAGAACGATGGGAGGGGCCACGTGGCTGAGACCGGACGCGTTGCGCAGCGGACGGGGACCCTCGCGAAGGGTCGTCCGGCCGAGGGCCTCTACGACCCGGCCTTCGAGCACGACGCCTGCGGCGTCGCCTTCGTCGCCGACATCGCGGGCCGTCGCGACCACAGGACGGTCAGCCGTGGCCTCACGGCCCTCATCAATCTCGAGCACCGGGGTGCCCGGGGCGCCGAGCCCAACACCGGTGACGGCGCGGGGATCCTGATCCAGGTCCCGGACGGGCTCTACCGCCCCCTGCTGGCCGAGGCGGGCGTCGAGCTCCCGCCGGCGGGTCGGTACGCGGTGGGCAACGCCTTCCTGCCCGCGGACGCCGACCCCGCGGACCTCGAGGTGATCGTCGCGCGCGTCGCCGCCGAGGAGGGCCTGGAGGTCCTGCACTGGCGCGACCTTCCCGTCGACCCCGACGGCGCCGGCATCGGCCCCACCGCCCGCGCCGTCATGCCGCGCTTCCGCCAGCTGTTCGTGGGCCTGCCGCCGCACGTGGACGAGGTCGTCGACACCCCCAACGCCGGCGACGACGACGCGGGCATCGTCCTGACCCTCGAGCGCCGCGCCTTCGCCCTGCGCAAGCGCGTCGAGCACGAGTCGCGCACCGCGGGCGTCGAGACCTACTTCCCGAGCCTGTCCGGGCGCACCGTCGTCTACAAGGGCATGCTCGCCGAGGAGCAGGTCGAGCCGTTCTTCGCCGACCTCGCCGACGAGCGCACCACCAGCTCGATCGCGCTGGTGCACAGCCGCTTCTCCACCAACACGTTCCCGGCGTGGAGCCTCGCGCACCCGTACCGCTACCTCGCGCACAACGGCGAGATCAACACGCTGCGCGGCAACCGCAACTGGATGGCCGCGCGCGAGTCGATGCTCGCCACCGGCGCGTTCGGCGAGGCCGAGCTCGACCGGCTGTTCCCGATCGTCACCCCGGACGCCAGCGACTCGGCGACCTTCGACGAGGTGCTCGAGCTGCTGCACCTCGGCGGGCGCACGCTGCCGCACGCCGTGCTGATGATGATCCCCGAGGCGTGGGAGAACCACGCCGAGATGGACACCGCGCGGCGCGCCTTCTACCGCTACCACTCGACGCTGATGGAGGCCTGGGACGGCCCGGCCCTCGCGGCGTTCACCGACGGCTCGGTGATCGGCGCGGTGCTCGACCGCAACGGCCTGCGTCCCGCCCGCTACTGGGTCACCGAGGACGGGCTGGTCGTCCTGGGCTCCGAGGTCGGCGTGCTGGACATCGACCCGGCGACGATCGTGCGCAAGGGCCGCCTCGAGCCCGGCCGCATGTTCCTCGTCGACACCGTCGGACGACGGATCGTCGACGACGACGAGATCAAGGGCGAGCTCGCCGCCGAGCACCCCTACGACGAGTGGCTGCACGCCGGGATGGTCGAGCTCGCCGACCTGCCGTCGCGGTCGCGCGACAAGTTCGACCGCCACGTGCTGGTGCGCCGCCAGCAGACCTTCGGCTACACCGGCGAGGAGGTCTCGCTGCTGCTGCGCCCGATGGCGCAGGGCGGGGCCGAGGCCACGGGCTCGATGGGCAACGACGCCCCGCTCGCCCCGTTCTCGTCGCGCAGCCGCGTGCTGTTCGACTACTTCATCCAGCTCTTCGCGCAGGTCACCAACCCGCCGCTGGACGCCTACCGCGAGGAGCTCGTCACCTCGCTGCAGGTGCACCTCGGGTCGGAGACCAACCTGCTCGACGCCTCGCCCGCGTCGTGCCGGCGCGTGGTGCTGCCGATGCCGGTGGTGGACGACGACGAGCTCGCGCAGCTCGCCGGCATCAACGACGACGGCGACATGCCGGGCTTCGCGCCCTACCTCGTGTCGGGGCTCTACGACGTCGCGGGCGGCGGGGACGCGCTGCGCGCCCGGCTCACCGAGATCCGCGAGGAGGTCTCCGCGGCCGTCGAGGACGGCGCCCGGGTGATCATCCTGTCGGACCGCCACTCCGACGCCGACCACGCGCCGATCCCGTCGCTGCTGCTCACCGGGGCGGTGCACCACCACCTCGTCCGCGAGAAGACCCGCACGCGCGTCGACCTCGTCGTCGAGGCCGGCGACGTCCGCGAGACCCACCACGTCGCGCTGCTGCTGGGCTACGGCGCGAGCGCGGTGAACCCCTACCTCGCCCTGGACACCGTCGACGACCTCATCGACCGCGGCGTGATCACCGGCGTCACCTCCGGCACCGCGACCCGCAACGTGGTCGAGGCGCTGGCCAAGGGCGTGCGCAAGGTGATGAGCAAGATGGGCGTCTCGACGGTCGCCTCGTACGTCGGCGCCCAGATCTTCGAGGCCATCGGGCTGGGCACCGAGGTCGTCGAGGACTGCTTCGCCGGCACCACCTCGCGTCTCGGAGGCGTGGGCTACGACGTCCTCGCCGAGGAGGTCGCGATCCGCCACCGCCAGGCCTGGCCGGCCGACGGCGTGCGCCCCGACCACCGCGAGCTCTCCGTCGGCGGCGAGTACCAGTGGCGCCGCGAGGGCGAGCTGCACGTGTTCAATCCGCACACGGTGTTCAAGCTCCAGCACTCCACGCGCACCCAGAACTACGACACGTTCAAGGAGTACACCCGCGCCGTCGACGAGCAGAGCTCGCGGCTGATGACGCTGCGCGGGCTGTTCGGCTTCAAGGACGGCGCCGACACCGGCCGCACCCCGGTGCCGATCGACGAGGTCGAGCCGATCTCCGAGATCGTCAAGCGCTTCAACACCGGCGCCATCTCCTACGGGTCGATCTCGCAGGAGATGCACGAGGTCCTCGCGATCGCGATGAACCGTCTCGGCGGGCGCTCGAACACCGGTGAGGGCGGCGAGGACCCCGGCCGCTTCACCCGCGACGCCAACGGCGACTCGCGGCGCTCGGCGGTCAAGCAGGTCGCGTCCGGGCGCTTCGGCGTCACCAGCGAGTACCTCGTCAACTCCGACGACATCCAGATCAAGATCGCGCAGGGTGCCAAGCCCGGCGAGGGCGGCCAGCTGCCCGGCCACAAGGTCTACCCGTGGATCGCGAAGACCCGGTTCTCGACGCCGGGCGTCGGGCTGATCTCGCCGCCGCCGCACCACGACATCTACTCGATCGAGGACATCGCCCAGCTCATCCACGACCTCAAGAACGCCAACCCGCGGGCGCGCGTGCACGTCAAGCTCGTCTCGCAGGTGGGTGTCGGCACGGTCGCGGCAGGCGTGTCCAAGGCGCACGCCGACGTCGTCCTGATCTCCGGGCACGACGGCGGCACCGGCGCCTCGCCGCTGAGCTCGATCAAGCACGCGGGCGGGCCCTGGGAGCTCGGCCTCGCCGAGACCCAGCAGACGCTGCTGGCCAACGGCCTGCGCGACCGGATCGTCGTGCAGACCGACGGCCAGCTCAAGACCGGCCGCGACGTGGTCATCGCCGCGCTGCTCGGTGCCGAGGAGTTCGGTTTCGCGACGGCGCCGCTGGTGGTCTCGGGCTGCATCATGATGCGCGTCTGCCACCTCGACACCTGTCCGGTCGGCGTCGCGACCCAGAACCCGGTGCTGCGCCAGAAGTTCGACGGCAAGGCCGAGTACGTCGTGGCGTTCATGGAGTTCATCGCCCAGGAGGTGCGCGAGCACCTGGCGGCACTGGGCTTCCGGAGCATCGAAGAGGCCATCGGGCACACCGACGTCCTCGACACCCGGGCCGCGGAGTCGCACTGGAAGGCCGAGGGGCTCGACCTCTCGCCGGTGCTGCACCGGCCGGACGTGCCCGCGGCCACCGTGCTGCACCAGGCGGTGCCCCAGGACCACGGCCTGGAGAAGGCGCTGGACCACACCCTCATCCAGCTCGCCGAGGGCGCGATCGCCGACGGCACGCCGGTGCGCCTGGAGCTGCCGGTGCGCAACGTCAACCGGACCGTCGGCACCATGCTCGGCTCCGAGGTCACCCGGCGCTGGGGCGGCGCGGGCCTGCCCGACGACACCATCGACATCACGTTCACGGGGTCGGGCGGGCAGTCGTTCGGCGCGTTCCTGCCGCGCGGCGTGACCATGCGCCTCATCGGCGACACCAACGACTACTTCGGCAAGGGCCTCTCGGGCGGACGGCTCTCGGTGCGCCCGCACCCCCACGCCCCGTTCGTCGCCGAGCAGAACATCGTCGCCGGCAACGTCATCCTCTACGGCGCCACCGCCGGCGAGGCGTACCTGCGCGGCAAGGTCGGCGAGCGCTTCTGCGTCCGGAACTCCGGCGCGGTGGCCGTCGTCGAGGGCGTCGGCGACCACGGTTGCGAGTACATGACCGGCGGGCGTGCGGTGATCCTCGGGCCCACCGGGCGCAACTTCGCCGCGGGCATGTCGGGCGGGATCGCCTACGTGCTCGACCTCGTCGAGGGCCGGGTGAACCACCAGATGGTGGAGCTCGAGGTCGTCGGCGAGGAGGACCTCGCCGAGCTGCGTGCGATGGTGGAGCGGCACTACGCGCTCACCGACTCGGCCGTGGCGCACGCCCTGCTGACCGACTGGGACGCCGCCGGACCGCGCTTCACCAAGGTGATGCCGACCGACTTCAAGCGGGTCCTCGAGGCCACCGCCGACGCCGAGCGCAACGGCCGCGACGTCAACGAAGCGATCATGGAGGCCGCTCGTGGCTGACCCCCGTGGATTCATGACCACCGGCCGGGAGCTCCCGCGTCGCCGGCCGGTCGACATCCGGATCCGTGACTGGCACGAGGTCTACGAGGAGCTCAACCCGACGACCTTGCGCAAGCAGGCCGGGCGCTGCATGGACTGCGGCATCCCGTTCTGCCACCAGGGCTGCCCGCTCGGGAACATGATCCCCGAGTGGAACGACCTGGTGTGGCGCGACGACTGGGCCGAGGCCATCGAGCGCCTGCACGCCACCAACAACTTCCCGGAGTTCACCGGCACGCTGTGCCCGGCCCCGTGCGAGTCGGCCTGCGTGCTCGGCATCAACTCCGACCCCGTGACGATCAAGCAGGTCGAGATCGAGATCATCGACCGCGCCTGGGACGAGGGGTTCGTCCGCCCGCAGCCGCCCGAGATCAAGACCGGGAAGTCGGTCGCCGTCGTCGGCTCCGGGCCCGCCGGGCTCGCCGCCGCGCAGCAGCTCACGCGCGCCGGGCACGACGTCACCGTCTACGAGCGCGCCGACCGCATCGGCGGGCTCCTGCGCTACGGCATCCCCGAGTTCAAGATGGAGAAGAAGCGCCTCGACCGCCGTCTCGAGCAGATGGTCGCCGAGGGGACGCGGTTCTTCGCGGGCGTCGAGGTCGGCGGCCCGGCCGAGGGCGACCTGTCGGTCGAGAAGCTGCGCGCCGACCACGACGCCGTCGTGCTCTCCGTGGGCGCCACCGCCTGGCGGGACCTCCCGATCACCGGGCGCGAGCTCACCGGCATCCACCAGGCGATGGAGTACCTGCCGCCGTCGAACAAGGTCCAGCAGGGCGACTACGAGCGCTCGTTCATCGACGTCGAGGGCCAGCACGTCGTGGTCATCGGCGGTGGCGACACCGGCGCCGACTGCGTGGGCACCGCCCACCGCCAGGGCGCCGCGTCGGTCACCCAGCTCGAGATCATGCCGATCCCGCCGTCCGAGCGGCCGAACACCAACCCGTGGCCGACCTACCCGATGATCTTCCGGGTGTCGTCGGCGCACGAGGAGGGCGGCGAGCGCCTGTTCTCGGTGAACACCGACGAGTTCCTGGGCGACGAGCACGGCCACGTGCGCTCGCTGCGGCTGGTCGACGTCGAGCGCGTCGACGGGCGCTTCGTCCCCGTCGAGAACAGCGAGCGGGAGATCCCGGCCGACTTCGTCTTCCTCGCGATGGGCTTCCTCGGCCCGCAGAAGGAGGGCCTGCTCGACAGCCTCGGCGTCGAGTACGACGACCGGGGCAACGTGCGCCGCGGCGACGACTACCAGAGCTCGGTGCCGGGCGTGTTCGCCGCGGGCGACGCCGGGCGCGGCCAGTCGCTGATCGTGTGGGCGATCGCCGAGGGGCGCTCCGCCGCCGCCGGCGTCGACGCCATGCTCACCGGCCGCGACGTCCTGCCGCGCCCGATCGACCCGACCGACCGCCCGCTGGTCTAGCGACCTCGCGCGCTCAGGCCCCGACGAGCGCCGGGGGCCGGGTTCCGCAGCGAACGCGCGGTTCGCTGCTTCTATGCGCGCGAACTCCCCGTTCGCGGCGGGCGGAAACGGCTCCGGAGGCGATCCGGGCGATCACGTCGGGGTCCTTGAGCAGACCGCAGTGCCCGAGGCCGTCGACGACGACGGTCTCGGCGCCCTCCGGGGCGGCGCTGTGCACGTCGACCACGACGTCGGCGCGCGAGGCGACGGCCAGCCAGGGGATGCCGGCCGGCACGGCGGGGGAGCCGGCGCGCAGGTCGCGGACGGCGCCGACGGGGAACAGGTGCGCCCAGCGGGTGCCCCGTAGCGGCGCGGCGACGGTGACGACGCGGGTGACGACGCCGTCGAGGCGTCCGCCGGCGAGGCTCGCGGACACGATCACGCCGCCGAGGCTGTGACCGACGAGCGTCACCGACCGGGCGCCGCTGCGCCGGGCGAGGTCGGTGACCTCGTCCGCGAGCTGCGCGCCGAGGGACTCCACGCCCGAGGTCCACGTGTAGCGGTGGGTGACGACGGCGACGCCGGGCCCGCCGAGCGCGGGGATCATCGCGTCCCAGCAGTCCGGGCCCGCGCCGAAGCCGTGCACCAGGACGACGAGGGAGCGGGCCGCGGCGACGGGGGTCTCGGGCGTCGCGCTCTCGGTGCCCACGGCGGCGAGCAGCAGGGTGGTGGAGACGGCCGCGGCCACGCGCAGCGCCGCCCGGGCCTCACGGAGATGGCCGCGGAGGTGATCGTGTACCGACGACGGACCCATGACCCACCTCCGTGTCCAGGAGCCGGGTCCCTCGCCCGGCATCTCTCCTGGTCACGATCGTGATCGGCGGCGGGCCACGCGTCGGGAGGGCCTACCCCTCTTCGGGGTGGGGTCCTCCCTAGAACCTCTCGACGACCGGGCCGGTCAGGCGGGTCGCGGCGTCCGCGTCGCGGCGATGGCCGGGATGGTGACGCGCAGGCGGTGCGGGGCGACCTGCCAGTAGCGGCGCTCGGGGTCGGTGCGGCGCCAGCGCTCGGCGAGCTCGGTGACGCGCTGCTCGTCGACCGGGGCCGGACGGGACCGCCAGCGGCGCGAGCGTCCGCGCACCAGCGTGTCGAGGGCGGCCCACGCCTCGTCGGCCGAGCCGTGGACGCTCACCGCCGCGGGGCCCTCGCCGTCGCCGAACAGCACCGTGTAGGCACTGACCGCGTCGTAGGTCACCTGAGCTCCTCCCGGAGCCGTCCGACGGCACCGCGGACGCGGGACCGGTGTGGGGCGGCTCCGCTCCATACAAGCCGTCCGGGGTCGCCCCGACGAGCGCGACGGGCGGTGTCGCGCCGAGCTGAACCGATTCCGCGTCGGGTGGTCCGCCCACCCGTGTGTCCCCCGTCCGGACGTGCCGCCTGCCGCAGCGGGAGCACAGGGGACCAGCGCGGGGTTTCGGGCGCCGTCAGACCGCCGTCGTGCGCAGCAGGTGCATGGTGATGAGGCGCTCGCCCATGAGCCGGCCGATGATCCGGTCCTGCTCGGCGGCCTGCTGCCACGCCGGGTGGTCGCGGTGGTGGCGTGCGATGTACTCCTCGACGCGGTCCGCCCGCTCGCTCCAGGCGATGGGCGCCCCCGGCAGGCGGGCGGCGTCGACCTCGTCGTCCACCCGGAAGCCGGCGTCGACGATCTGGCCCTCCAGCTCCTCGCGGGTGGGGAAGTCGTTGCCCTCGGGCTCCTCGGGCAGGGGCTCGCCGGCGTGGAGCAGCACGAGCAGCCCGAGGCGTCCGCCCGGCACGAGGACGCGGCGCAGTTCGGCGAGCATCCGGGCGCGCTCGGCGGTGACGCAGAGGACGCCGAGCGACCACGCCGCGTCGACGCCCGCCGTCACGATCGGCAGGTCCTCGGACGCCGCCGCGGCGACCGGGAAGCCGAACAGGCGGCGTGCCGACTGCGCCGCGTGCACCATCGGCTCGGTCAGCACCGGGCGGCCCGACCAGCGGCCCTCGAGGTGTTCGGACAGCCAGGCGGCGGGCCCGCCGAGACCGGCGCCGGAGTCGAGGAAGCGCTGGTCGCCGTGCAGGTCGAGCCCGCCCGCGATCCAGGCGAGGTCGGCGGGTGAGCCGCTGCCCCGGCACCCCGCGGGGATCGCGTGGTCGTGCCCGAGCGCGCGCACGGCCTCCTCGGTCCAGGCCGCGACCGTGTCGAACTCGGCCTCCATCGCGGAGTCGCGCGCCGACCCGAGGTCGTCGTCGGTGCTCACGCGCGCCGCCCCGCGAGTCGGGAGGCGATCTCGGCCTTGACCTCGGTGCCGACGCGCCAGCCCTGCGCGGAGGCGCGGCCCGAGAGGTTCACGCCGACCACCCCGGGCACCGCGAGCATCGCCTCGGCCTCGGCGACCGCGGCGTCGATCCCGGCGGCGAGCGGATCGGGGGCGTCCAGCACGGCGGCGACCGCCTCGGGGTCGAGGGCGAGGCCCGGGAAGGCGGACAGCACGGCGGCGGTGTCCTCGTCGGTGTAGACGGCGACGCCCGCGATCACCGGCAGGTCGGCGCCCGCGGCGCGTGCCGCGGCGAGGAAGGACGCGAGGTCCTCCGGCGACCCGACGTGGTTGGCGACGGCGAGGGTGGCGCCGGCCCGCTGCTTCTCCGCGAGCGCCTCGGCGCGCCGCTCGGCGGGCGGGGCGGCCGGGACGACGGCGACGGCCGCGGGGACGCCCGCGGTGGCGGCGAGGTGCGCGAGGCGGGTGCTGTCGAGGTCGAACACCTGGGTGATCTCGGGCCGCACGTCCGGACCCCGCGCGTCACCGGTGACGCAGAGGACCCCGGCGACGCCGAGCTCGGCCAGCCCCGCGAGCTCCTGCTCGAGCACCGCGCGGTTGCGGTCGCGGCAGGTCAAGGTGATCCACGGGGCGCCGCCGGCGGCGAGGATCTCCGCCGCGATCATGGTCGGCGGGAAGTCGGGGGAGTGCTGGTCCTCGCCGATGAGCAGGCCGTCCGAGACCGGCGCGAGCGTCTCGATGACGGCGCGCGTGGCCCGCAGGTCGTAGGGCGGGGCGGTGAGGTCGGTGAGCACGACCGGCGCCGGGTCCGGGGCCGGGGCGGCGGGGACCGGTTCCGGCCACGACCGGATCGCAGCCGGACCGGACGGGTCGCACCACGGGCACGGGAGGCCGGCGTCCAGCTCGCAGGACCCGTCGCCGCGGACCCCGCCGCAGGGGCCGAAGACCATCCGTTTCGGACAGCCCGGGGTGGGCGGGTCGATCAGCGTCGGGGTCATCGCGGTCGATGTACCGCCGCGCGACCCGGGACAAACCCCGCGGAGCGGGAGGACACACACGGCCAGGGAGCTCCCTGCGCCGGTCTCAGCGGAGGTAGATCACCGCGGCGACGACGAGGGCGGCGAGCACGAGCAGGGCGACGACGGCGATCACGACGGTCCGGGTGCGCCTCGGGCCGGCCTGCGGTCCGGCGCCTCCCGGCATGCGCGTCACCATCGTCGGCGCGTCGGGGGGCTGCGGTCCGGGTGTCGGGGCTCCCGTCGGCATCGGACGGGGTCCGACGGGACCGGGCGGGCGGGGCGGGCCGGCCCGGGGGTCGGGCGGCGGTCGCTGTCCGGGAGGAGGCCCGGGCACCGGGGTTCCGGGCGGGGTTCCGGGCGGGGGCATCGGCGGACGGGGGCCGGGGCGCGCGGGGCCACCGCGGTCCGGGCCACCGCGGTCCGGGCCGGCGTGGCCGCCCGGGGCGGGGCGCGCGTGGTAGCCGCTGTCGACGCCGCCCGGGGGGCGGGCCGGTCCGCCGGGTCGCCCGGGCGGCGGCGCACCCGGACCGGCGGGGCTCCCGGGTCCGCGGCCCGGTCCCGGCCTCGGTGGGGCCGGCGCCGGGGCCTGCGCCGGGGCCTGGGCCGCCGCGCGGGCGGCGAGGTCGCGGGGCAGCGCGCGGGTCGCGGCCACGGGGTCGGGGGAATGCACGACGGTGGGGTTCGGGGCGTCGGAGGCCGGCAGGGCGGCCGGGGACAGCGGCGGGCTCGTGGGCCGGGTCGCCCCGTCGGCACCGACGGGGCGCGCCGCCGCGAGGCCGCCGACCGCCGCCGACCCCCGGGCCGCGACGACGGCGGCGCCGAGCGCGACGGCGTGCTTGGGGTGGCTGTCGACGACGGTGCGGCAGCCCAGCGCCTCGCCGACCATCCGCGCGACGAGCGGGATGCGCGACGACCCGCCGACGAGCAGCACCGCCGTGAGCGCGTCCGCGCCGACGCCCGCGGACTCCAGCGCCCGGCGCAGCGCGTCCACCGTCGAGGTCAGCGGCGCGCGGATCATCGCCTCGAACTCGTCGCGGGCCACGGTCACCTCCTCCTGCCGCGTGGGCAGCAGGACCGGGACGTGCGCGCGGTCGTCGACCGACAGCGTCTCCTTGGCCACGACGCAGTCCTGCCGGACGCGGGCGGCGGCGGCGCGGGCCCGGGAGTCGTGCGCGTCCAGCTCGCTCACCGCACCGCCGCAGGCCTGGTCGACGCGGCCGACGACGGCCTCGTCGAAGTCGACGCCGCCGAGGTGCTCCATGCCCTCCGGCACGCCGAGGATCTCGACGCCCGCCGCGCGCCCGCGCAGGACCGCGGCGTCGAACGTGCCCCCGCCGAGGTCGTAGACACCCAGCAGCTCGCCCTCGGCCAGACCGCGCGTGACGCCGAAGTGCACGCCGGCCGCCTCGGGCTCGGTGAGCATCGGCGGGTCCTCGAGCCCGGCCTCGGCGGCGACGTCCTCGAACAGCCCGCGCCGGTAGGGACCCCAGTTCGCCGGGTGGGTCAGGACGACCCGCGACGGCGGCTCGCCCTCCTCGGCGGTGATCCGCGCGAGGACGTCGCGCAGCATGGCGGCGAGGAGCTCGCCGGCCGGGCGGGCCTCGCCGCCCAGCGCGACCGGCGTCGGGTCGCCCAGACGGCGCTTGACCCCCCACGCGACGTCGCCGGGACGGCTACCCGCCTGCCGCGCCGCGGCGTCGCCGACGGCCAGTGACCCGTCGTCGCGGCGCAGGACGACGGAGGGTTCGGTGACCGTGCGGTCACCGAGCGGCACCATCTCGACCCGCTGCCCGTCCCGGGAGATCGCCGCGGCCACGAAGGTCGTGCCGAGATCGATCCCGAGGCTGTACGACACGTCCCCTCCTCCGGCAATCTTGACGGATAGTAACGTCGCGGCCCGTTCATCGGCGACAGATCGACGGTCGGTGACCAGTATGGGGGTGGTGATGCGCACGCGCCGTGATCGGCGAGGACGGGTGACGGGGCGTCCTCCCCGCGTCCGTGCGGGCTCCTCCCTCTGGCGCAGCACCCGGTCGCGGGACGAGGCTTCCCCGATGACCCCGGGGCGTGACGACGCTCGCCGGAGCGCGGAGCGGTGGCGCGATCGGCAGACGCTCGAACGACGGCTGCACGACGGACCCGCGCAGCGGCTCTCGGCCCTCACCCTGCGCCTCGGGGTGCTGCGCGCCGACGCACCGGGCCGGAACGGCGACGACGCCTGGCGCCGGGGTCTGGACGTGTTCCAGTCCGAGCTCGAGAGCGCGCTCCAGGAGCTTCGCGAGGTGGCCGGCGCGCTCTACCCGCCGCTGCTCGACGAGGCCGGCCTCGGGCCCGCACTGCGCGAGCTGGTCAGAGCCACCGGGGCGGTCGCCCGCGTCGACGTCGCCGACGTCCGGTGCGGGACCGCCGCCGAGGGCGCGGCCTACTTCGCCGTCGCCGCGTGCCTGGCCGCCGCCGACGACCTCACCCCGGACCGTCGGGAGATCGGCATCCGCGTGCGCGTGGAGAACGACGACCTGGTCCTCACCCTGACCGGGGTCGACCCCGACCAGCGCCGGCCGGTGCTCGACGAGGCCGCGCCCCTGGGCGGCGGCGCGGAGCTCACCGGACCGGCCGAGATCACCGCGAGGTTCCCGTGCGCGTAGCCGTGGCCGAGGACGGCGCCCTGTTCCGCCAGGGGCTCGTCCTGCTGCTCGAGGCGGCGGGGCACGAGGTCGTGGCCTGCGAGGCGGGCGGCGACCCGCTGGTCGCGCAGCTCTCGACGATCCCCGCCGACGTCGCCGTGCTCGACATCCGCATGCCCCCCGAGCCCGACGGCGGGCTCGTCACCGCGGAGCGGCTGCGGGCGGCGCACCCGGACATGGGCCTGCTCTTCCTGTCGCACTACGCCGAGTCGCACTACCTCATGCGCATCCTCGAGATCGGCACCGATCGCATCGGCTACCGCCTCAAGGAGAAGGTGGGCAGCGTCGACGTCCTCTCCGACACGCTGAGCCGCATCGCCGACGGCGAGATCGTCATCGAGCCGGAGCTGGCCAAGCGGCTCGTCGAACGCCCCCGCAGCGAGAAGCGGGACCTCGTCGCGTCGCTCTCGGAGCGCGAGCGCGACGTGCTCAAGCTGATGGCCGAGGGCCGGTCCAACAACGGCATCGCGTCGACGCTGTTCGTCAGCGCCAAGGCCGTCGAGAAGCACGTCGCCAACATCTTCGACAAGCTCGGCCTGCACGCCGACACCTCGGCGCACCACCGCCGGGTGCAGGCCGTCCTGACCTACCTGCGCTCGCAGCGCGGCGACGCCTGATCACCATGCGCACGGCCGGACGACTCGTGCGGCCGGTGCTGCTCGGCGGCGTCGTCGCGGCCGTGCTGGTGGTCGTCGCGGCGCTCGGGGCGCTGCTCGCGGGCCCGGCGCTCGCCACCGTCGTGGGCCCGTTCGTCGCCGCGGCGGTCGCCGTGCCGGCGGCGCGGGCGGCCCGGCCGTGGGCGGACCGGGTCGCCGGGCGTCTCGGCCCGCGCCCGGCGCCCACGCCCTACACCGTGCTCGCCGACACCGCCGCCCGCGTTCGCGAGGGCTCGCTGACCGACGCCCTGCCGGGCCTCGCCCGCGTGCTGGGCGAGGGCACCGCGGCCGAGCGGGCGATCGTGTGGCTGGTGGTCGGCGACGTCCTGGTCGCCGAGGCGGCGTTCCCTCCGGACCAGCGACCGGGCGAACGGGTCGCTTCGCTGGGCGCCCTGCTGGCCCGTCCGGGCGTCGACCACGCGGTGCCGGTGCTCGACGGCGAGCGCCTGCGGGCGGTGCTGACCATCGGCAAGGCCGGGCGACCGGTCACCGCCGGCGACCGGCGCCTGGTGCGCGACGTCGCGGGCGGCGCCCACCTGGTGCTGCAGGGCGTCGCGCGGGGCGCCGAGCTCGCCGCCCGGGTCCGCCGCGTCGACGAGCTGGCGGCCGAGACCGCCGCGTCGCGCCGTCGGCTGGAGGTCGCGCGCGAGGTCGAGCGCCGACGTCTGGTCACCGAGCTGCGGGGCGCGACGGCCGACCGGCTCGCGGCGTTCCGGCAGTCGATCACCGACGCTGCCGACGCCCTGGAGGACGCCGACGACGAGGACGCCCCCGAGATGGCGCGCCACCACGTCGAGGAGGCCCGCGAGCGGCTGACGGAGCTGATCGACCGCTTCCGGGTCATCGCCCGCGGCGTCCACCCCGCCGTCCTGCGCGAGCAGGGCCCGCGCTCGGCACTGGAGGAGGTGATCGCCGACCTGCCGCGGCCGGTGCACCTCTCCGGGCGGCTGGCCGAGCGGCTCCCGTGGGAGATCGAGTCCGGGCTGTACTACGCCGCCGCGTCGGCGATCTCGCTGCTCGCGGCGCGGGGCGGGCGCCCGCCGCTGGAGGTGCACCTCGACCGGCACGGCGACGTTGTCGAGGTCCGGGTGACCGACGACGACCCCGACGACGCCGACGAGCTGCGCGCGGCCCTCGCCGACGACGTCGACCGCCTCGCCGCGCTCGGCGGCGCGCTGGACCTCGTCGACCACGGCGGGCGCCTCGAGCTCCGCGCCTGGCTGCCGGACCGGTTGCGGCCGGTCGTGCTGGACGCCGGGGGGACGGAGCCCGACCGGGGTGGGGGTGTCGCATGACCGGGACCCTCGCGCCGCCGACCTCCCCGGCCCCCGACGACGCCCGCGGCGACGCCGGAGCGACCTCCCGCTGGGCCGTGCCGGCGTGGTGGGTGGCCCTGGTCGCCTGCTCCGCGCTGACGCTCGTCTGGCTCGCCCTCGGGGCGCTGGTGGCGCTCGCCGCCCACGTGCCCGCCGTGGGCGGCGCGGTCGGCGCCGCTGCGGCCGCGGGCAACGCCTGGGCGGCCGGCGTCGTCGCGGCGGGCGAGCTCGGCGAGCCGGTCGGGCAGGCGGTGCTGGACTACCTCGCGAGCGCGGTGAACCTCGTCGTCGCCGTCGTGCTCTGGCGGCGCGGCGGGCGCACCTGGACCATCCGCCTGCTGATCCTCGCCATGATCGGGTCGGCGGGCGCGTTCAACCTCCAGGCGCACGCCGCGACGCTCGTCGTCCGGCGCGGCTCCGGGCTCGAGATCGGCGAGCTGCACCAGGTCCTGCTGCACGGCGTCGCGAGCGCGGCCTACGTCGGCGCGCTGCTGCTGTTCCCGGCCGGCGTGGCGGCCGTCCGCGGCGGACAGCGCCTGCTGGTCGCGCTCGCGGGGATCGCGCTGTTCGTCGCCGGTATGGGCACCGCGTTCCTCCCGCACACGGTGAGCTGCGTGGTGTTCTTCGGGTTCGGGGTGCCGCTGGTGGGTGCGCTGGGCGTGTCGCGCCACCTGCGCACCGGCACGAGTCCCGAGCGTCGCGACCAGGCACGGCTGCTGATCACCGTGCTCACCGGCGTGCTGGCGACGGCCACCGTGCTCGCCCTGGTCACCGTCGTCATGGCCCTGCTCGGCCAGCCGGGGCTCACGCTCGACGACCCGACGGCGCGCCACGACGGGGGCGCCGGCGCACCGACGGCGCTGCTGTTCTGGTTCGCCCGGCTCTCGGCGGCGGCACTCGCGCTCGCCGTCCTGGCCGCCTACCGGCCGTGGGTGCGCTCGGCCGCCGACCGGCTGCACCGCGCGCTGACCACCGTCATCGTGGTGGTCGCGGTCGGCGGTGCCGTCGCGCTGGTCCTCGCGGTCGCGCGCGGGGGACCGGTCGCGTGGGCGGTGAGCGCGGTCGTGGGCGCGCTGGTCTACCTCGCCGTGTCGGCGCGTGCCGACCGGCTCGTCGAACGCCTGCTGCACGGACGCCGCCCGACCCCGTACCGCGTCCTGCTCGAGATCACCGAGCTCACCCGCACCGCCG
The DNA here is from genome assembly GCF_036044095.1 of Actinomycetospora sp. NBC_00405. Classification (NCBI taxonomy): domain Bacteria; kingdom Bacillati; phylum Actinomycetota; class Actinomycetes; order Pseudonocardiales; family Pseudonocardiaceae; genus Actinomycetospora; species Actinomycetospora sp. NBC_00405. The sequence goes on along the minus strand of NZ_CP107938.1, from coordinate 1,838,567 downwards.
CGCCGGGCACCGAGCTCGACCACCTGCCCGAGGCGATCGGCCGGCACCTCGGCGCGCGGACGGTCCAGCTGACCGCGCACCGCCCCGGCCTGCGCGACCGGGTGTTCCGGTGGCGGCGCGAGGACGCCGGCGAGGCCGACGCGTCGGTCGTCCTCCCGATCCGGCACCGCGAGGACGAGGTCGGCGTGCTGGCCGTCGACGGCGAGGCGGTCGCGGGCGGCAGCGAGCGCCGGCAGCTGCTCGCGGACGTCGCGGACAGCCTCGGCGCCGTGCTCCAGGCCCACCGCGTCGAGATCGAGCTCGAGCGCCAGCTGCGCGCGGCGGTGGCGCACGGGGAGCAGATCGCGACCTCCCGGCGGGCCGCGGTGGCCGAGATGGACGGAGAGCGCCGGGCCCTCGAGCGCAACCTGCACGACGGCGCCCAGCATCACCTGGTCTCGCTGCGTCTCGCGCTCGGGCTCGCCGAGCACCAGGTCGGCGCGGGGCAGCTCGACGCCGCCCGGGACCGGCTCGGCCACATCCTCGAGCAGGTCGACACCGCCGAGGCGGTACTCGCCGAGACCGCCACCGGCGTCTCGTCGGCGACCCTCGCCGAGCGCGGGGTCGTCGAGACCCTGCGTCTCGAGACGGCGGGCACCGACAGCACCGTCACCGTCGACGCCACCGGCATCCCGCCCGGGCGCCGCTACGACACCGACGTCGAGGCGGCCGTCTACTTCTGCTGCCTCGAGGCGGTGAACAACGCCCGCAAGCACGCGCCGGGGGCCCCGATCACGATCACCTTCGCCGAGGTCGACGGCGTCCTGCGCTTCTCCGTGCGCGACGACGGCCCGGGGTTCGCGATCGACCCGTCCGCCGCTGGCCACCGGCGGGGCATGCGCAACGTCGCCACCCGCATCACCGCGGTCGGCGGCACCGTCGCGCTCGACTCCGCCCCGGGGCGGGGAACCACGGTCGCCGGCTCGATCCCGGTGGCGGACACCCCCACCTCGACAGACCCCGACCCGGACCCCGACTCCGCCACCGGCCCGATCACCCTGCCCGCGCACGCCCCCGAGGTGGGAGCGAGGGACGCCTCGGCTGCGTCCGACGCAGCGAGGGACGCCCTCGCTCCTGACACCCCGGACGCGGCGCCGGAGAGCAGCGCCTTCCTCGACACCGTCCGCGACCTGCTCGACGGGCTCGAGGTGCCGCCGCCGGCCGCCCCGCGGATGCGGGAGATCGTGGCCGAGCTGCACGCCGCGCCGGAGCCCGGCACCCCGCGCCTGCCCGCGCCCCTGCGCGCCCGCCGCGCCCTCGACGGCCTCGAGGCCCTCGCGCGCCGGGGCACCGGGGGCCGGGACTGGTCGTGGCAGGTGCTCTACGCCGTCGAGCGCGCCCGGCTGGCGGGCGCGCGCGAGCTCGCGGAGGGCGAGCTCGCCGACGCCCTGCGCCGCGGGACGGTGGTGCTCCCGGCGGGCGAGCAGGCCGCCGCGGAACGGCTCACGGGCGGCGCCGGGACGTCCGCCGCCGCCCGTCTCGGGCTGGCCGACGACGCGGGACCCGAGGACCTGCGCCGCGCCGCGCAGGAGCAGATCGCCACGTGGAAGGCCCGCGCCGGGCACCCCGCGTCGTCCCGCGCGGTGCGCCAGGCCGCGCTCGTCCTCGCCGGGGTGTGCGAGGCCGTGCTCGCCGACACCGCCCCGGCGAGGGCGCGGGACTGAGCAGGACTAGCCCGTGTTCCGCATCCCCGCCGAGATCCCGTTGACCGTCAGCAGCAGGGCCCGCTGCAGGTCCGGGTCGGGCTCGTCGACCTTGCGGCGCTCCGCGAGCGTGTGCACCTGCAGGTGGTGCAGCGGCTCGAGGTAGCCCTCGCGGATGTCCAGCGTGCGGCGCAGCAGTGGGTTGCCGCCCAGCAGCTCGTCACCGGGGGTGAGCTTGAGGACCTCGCGCTCGGTCGTCCGGTGCTCCGCCTTGATGATCTCGAAGACCTCCTGCAGCTCGGGGTCGACGAGCTCGGAGACGTAGAACCCGGCGATGCGCATGTCGGTCTTCGCCAGCGTCATCTCGACGTTGGAGATGAGGTTGGCGAAGAACGCCCAGTCCCGCATCTCGTCGATGACCTCGGAGTAGCCGGCGTCGTGCGCGGCCTTGAGCCCGCTGCCCAGCCCGAACCAGCCGGGCACGATCATGCGGGTCTGGGTCCAGCCGAACACCCACGGGATCGCGCGCAGGTCCGCCAGGGACGTCTGGCCGCCGGCGCCGGGGCGCTTGCCCGGCCGTGAGCCGACGTTGAGCATCGAGAGTTCGTCGACCGGCGTGGCCTGGGTGAAGAAGTCCGGCAGGCCCTCGTGCTCGATGAGCTTCGTGTAGGCGTCCTGGGCGGCGTCGGAGATGACGTCCATAGCCTCGTCCCAGCGCTTGAGCGTCGCTGCCTCGACCCGCGAGGTCTGGTGCAGCAGCGTCGCGTCCAGCACCGCCGAGAGCATGATCTCGAGGTTGTCCTTCGCGAGCGCGGGCAGCGAGTACTTGTCGGAGATGACCTCGCCCTGCTCGGTCACCTTCATCACCGCGTCGACCACGCCGTGGGGCTGGGCCGCGATCGCCTCGCCGGCCGGGCCGCCGCCGCGCCCGACCGAACCCCCGCGGCCGTGGAACAGGCGCAGGCGCACGCCGTGCTTGGCGGCGACGTCGCGCAGCTGGCGCTGGGCCGTGTGGATCGACCACTGCGACGTGGTCAGACCGGCGCCCTTGTTGGAGTCGGAGTAGCCCAGCATCATCTCCTGGACGTCGCCGCGGGCCGCCACGAGCGCCCGGTACGACGGGTCGGAGAGCATCCCGTCGAGCAGATCCCCGGAGATCTTCAGCTCGGTCGCGGTCTCGAACAGCGGGACGATGTCGATCGACGCGGCCGCCTCGACGGAGTCGCCCTCCCCGCCGGTGATCTCGACGAGGCCCGCCTCCCGCGCGAGCACCGCGACGGCGAGGATGTCGTCGACGTTCTGCGCCATCGAGATGACGTAGGTGTGCATGGCTTCCTCGCCGTAGGTCTCCTGCACCGTGCGGATGCAGTCGAAGACCTCGAGCGTCTCCTTGAAGCTGTCGTCCCCGATGCCCTCCCAGTTGCGCCGCGGGGTCAACGCCCGGCGCCCCGCCAGCTCCTTCGAGAGCACCTCGGTGCGCCCGGCGTGGTCGAGCTCGCCGTACGGGGTGTCCAGCTCGCCGAGCCGGTCGAACAGCGACTGCAGCGCCGTGTGGTGGAAGTTCGTGTGCTCGCGGACGTCGACGCTGGCCAGGTGCAGCCCGACGGCGTTCGCCGAGCGCATGACGTCGCGCAGGCCGCCGTCGGCGATCCGCTCGCCCTGGTGGGCGCGCAGCGAGCGGTCCATGACGACGAGGTCGCGCAGGTACTCGTCGGCCCCGAGGTAGTCGCGCCCCGGCTGGTGCGGGGTGCCCTCGACGTAGCGGCGGCGGGTGTTCTCCAGCCGTGCGTGGACGTAGGAGCACTTGAGGCGGTAGGGCTCCTCGGCGTTGAGCCGCACGAACCGGTCGTGGACCTCCGGCAGCGCGCGGCGGTCGCGGGCGAGGCTGCGGCGCAGGTCCTCGCTGACCCCCACCAGCCGCGTCGACACCGACAGCTCCTGGACGAGGTCCTCGATCAGCTCGGACTGGATGCGCACGCCGCGCTCGCCGTAGATCCGCATCGCCTCGAGCGTCAGCTCGGCGGTGACGTTGGGGTTGCCGTCGCGGTCGCCGCCGACCCAGCAGCCCAGGACGAGGGGCCGCGAGCCCTCCGGCAGGTGCAGGCCCACGCGGGCGAGCTGCTCGTCGAGCTCGCTGAGCACCTCGGGCACGGAGCGGCGTCCGAGCTGGTCGAGGTAGTAGGACACCGAGCGGGCCTCGTCGAGCACCGTCGGACGTTCGGGGCGGATCTCGTCGGTCTGCCAGATCAGGTCGACGAGACGGTGCAGCCTGACCTCGGCCTGCTCCTCGGGCAGGCCGCGGGCCAGGACGTCCGCGATCGCCCGGAGCTTGCCCAGCACCGACTGGCGCTGGGCCTCCGTCGGGTGCGCGGTGAACGTCGGCTTGACCTCGAGGCGCGACAGCGCGGTGTCGAGCTCGTTCGGGTCGGCGTCGGCGACGAGCCGGTCCACGACCTCGTGCAGGGGGCCGCGGCCCTCCGCGTGCACCGCGGCCCGCTCCTCGGCGCGGTGCAGCTGCTCGGCGAGGTTGGCGAGGTGGAAGTACGTCGCGAACGCCCGCCCGAGCACCGCGGCGGTGCCCGGGTCGAGCTCGCCGAGCAGGTCGCGGATCTCGGTGTCGCCCGCGCCCCCGTGAGGATCGTGGCTCGGGACCTCGCGTACGAGCCGGCGGACCTTCTCGACCAGCTCCAGCATGTCGTCGCCGTGCTGGGCCGCGACCGTGCGCCCGAGCAGCGTCGAGAGCAGACGGATGTCCGCGCGCAGCGCGGAGTGCTCGGATTCGGAGGCGACGGTGCCCTCGGTGGAGACGCGGTCGGCTCGCGCGGAGCGCTGTCCGGTGTCGCTCATCGGTCGTCCTCCTGGTCGGCGTTCCCTCCTGGTGGGTCCGCGACGGTGGGGACGCCGACAGATTGTGCCCCCGATCGGCGGCGCCGACACCCCCGAGGGTCACCTCGCGCCGGCGACCTCCGGGAGGAGGCCGAGGCCGGTGAGCAGACCGTGGTGGTCCCAGAGCGTCCGGTACTCGGTGATCCGCTCCTTGCGCACGGCGACCACCGAGATCGCGAGGACCTCGACGTGCCGGCCGGTGGGGGCGACGCCGGGCAGCAGCCACGGCAGCTCGCGGTCGTGGGTGAAGGCGACGCGGGCCTCGTCGACCACACGGAACCGGTCGCCGGTGCGGGAGACCCGGGTGGTGGTGAGGTCGGCGGGGCGGTGGGGGAGGACGTCCTCGGCGAGGTGGCGACGCAGGGCGTCCGCGCCGCGCGCCCCGGTGCCCGCCGGCAGCGTCGAGAACGCCACGTCCGTCGCGACCCGTGCCATCGCGGCCTCGAGGTCGCCGTCGCCGAAGACGGCGGCGGCGAAGGCGTCGCGGGCCCGCTCGACCGCGACCATGAGGTCCTGGACGGCCTTGGTCACCTCCCGATGGTCGCACCCGGACCGTGGGTCCGGCAGCGGATGCCTCGGGCCGGGTCAGGTCAGGGCGTCGAGCCGCCGGGCGAGCAGGTCGCGCTCCACGTCGTTCGCCGTGAGCATGGCCGCCTCCCCGAGCGCGACCCGCGCCTCGTCGGGCCGCCCGGCCCGGCGCAGCAGCTCCCCGCGGGCGGCGGCGAGGTAGCCGTACCCGGCGAGCCGGGGCTCGTCGGCCAGGGCGTCCAGCGCGGCGAGGCCGGCGTCGGGGCCGTCGGCGAACCCCAGGGCGACCGCCCGGTTGAGGGCCACGACGGGCGTCGGCCAGCGCGCGGCGAGCACGTCGTAGAGCCCGACGATCTCGACCCAGTCGGTGTCGTCGGCCTCCCGCGCATCGGCGTGCACGGCGGCGATCGCGGCGAGCACGGCGTAGCGGCTCACGGGCCGGGCCGGCAACGCCTCCAGGACCAGGGACCGGCCCTCGGCGATCATCGCGGCGTCCCATCGGGACCGGTCCTGGTCGGCGAGCAGGACGAGCTCGCCGTCGGGGCCCGTGCGGGTTCCGCGACGTGCGTCGGTGAGCAGGACGAGCGCGAGCAGCCCGGCGACGTCGGGGTCGTCGGGGAACCGCGAGCGCAGCAGGCGCGCCAGGTCGTGGGCCCGGTCGAGCAGGTCGTCGCGGACGAGCGTCGCCCCGGTCGGTGCCGTGTGGCCGGTGGTGAGCACGAGGTGCACCACGCTGAGCACCCCGCCGAGACGGCGCGGCATCTCGTCCGCGCCCGGCACGCGGAACGGCACCCCCGCCGCCGCGATCTTCTTCTTCGCCCGGGTGAGCCGCGCGGCCATCGTCGGCTCGGTGACGAGGAACCCGCGCGCGATCTCGGGCGTCGAGAGCCCGCCGAGGAGGCGCAGGGTCAACGCGACCCGTGCCTCCGGGGTCAGCGCGGGATGGCAGCACGTGAACAGCAGCGCGAGCAGGTCGTCGGGCGGTGCTCCGAGGGGTTCCGGGGCGACCTCGTCGACCACCAGCAGCGGCAGCGCCCGCTCGGCCACGGCCGCCCGGCGGTGGAGGTCGAGCGCGCGGCGCCGGGCCGCGGTGGTCAGCCACGCGCCCGGTCGCGCCGGGACACCGTCGCCCCACGCGACCAGCGCCTGGGCGTAGGCCTCCTGCACGCACTCCTCGGCGAGGTCGAGGTCGCGCGCGACGCGCACCGTCGCGGCGAGCACGGAGGCCCACTCGCGACGGTGCGCGTCGGCGACGGCCCCGGCGGGGTCGGCGCTCATCGCGGTCTCACATGTCCCGCAGCGGTCGCACCTCGACGCCGCCGAACGGCGCCGGCACCTCCCGGGCCAGCGCCAGCGCGGTGTCGAGGTCGGGCACCTCGACGAGGTAGTAGCCGCCGAGCGCCTCCTTGGTCTCGACGAAGGGCCCGTCGGTGACCAGGGCGTCCTCGCCCGCGGCGAACCCGTCGCGATCCTGGCTGCCACCTCCGCCCGGGCTGCGCACCGTCGTGGCGGTCGCCGTCGGGTGGAGCCACCCGCCGCCGCGCAGCACGTCCCCGTGCGCCGCGCCGAAGCGGCGGTGGGCGGCCAGGATCGCGCCGGCCTCGTTCTCACCGACCGCCGCCCAGGAGGCCTCGTCCTCGTACAGCAGGATCAGGTACTGGCCCATGTCGTCTCCTCGACTCCCGGGGCCCCGCGGCGGGGCCCTCATCATGACGTCGCGGAGCGGTCACGGGAATCGACAGGTCCCGCCCCTGGGCACTGCGCCTCCGGGGCACTGCGCCTCCGGGTCACCGCCGGTGGTGGTGGGTGACGACGGCGCCGGTCGGGACGGTCGCCACGGACTCGGTCGACCAGGTCGACGCCGGGAGCGGGCCGTCGAACATCGGCAGGCCGTCCCCGAGGATCGCCGGCACCCGGATGATGCGCAGCTCGTCGAGCAGGTCCGCCGCGAGCAGGGCCCGGATCACGCTGACGCTCGAGAGCACCGCGATGTCGCGACCGGGCGCCTCGCGCAGCGCGCGGACCTCGCCCTCGAGATCGCGCGCGACCCGGGCGTTCGACCAGGTCGCCCCGGTGAGCGTGCGGGAGACGACCACCTTCTCGACGTCGTCGAACCAGCGGGAGATGTCGCGGCTGCGCGGGTCGGCGGCGGGGTCGTCGGCCACCGCGGGCCAGTACCCGTGGAAGCCCTCGTAGTTGGTGCGGCCCAGCAGGACGGTGTCGACGCGGCCGTAGAAGCCGGCGAAGCCGGACGCGCACTGCTCGTGCAGGGCGGTCTCGATCAACCAGGACATGTCCCCGTCCGGGCCGGCGGCGTAGCCGTCGAGGGAGAGGGTGATGTTGGCGCTGACGGTGCGCGGCATGGCGTACTCCTCGGGTGGCGGACCCCGTTGCGGGTCGATCACCACGACGTCGAGCGGGGGCGACGCCGTCGGTCAGGGTCGCCGGACCTCGGACGATCGAGCACGGAACCTCGAGATGGCAGCCCCGATCGTCCCGTGCCGTCTCACGAGGGGCACCTTGCGCATGATCGCCCGGCGTCGGGGCCTGCGGAACGTGCCCCTGGCCGCGGGTTGCCGGGGGCCGCGCGCGGGGCATACCGCCCCTGATGAGCACCACCGTGGGCAACAGCCCGTACGCCGAGTCCAGCGGATCCTTCAAGCGGCGCGGACCGCGGTTCACCGACCGGATCGTCGCCTCGCCGTCCTCGGAGCAGGAGTGGCAGGCCGAGCCCGGTCGTTACCGCCTGGTCGCGTCCCTGGCCTGCCCCTGGGCGCACCGCTCGGTCATCGTGCGGCGCCTGATGGGGCTCGAGGACGCGATCTCGCTGGCGATCGTGGACCCGCTGCAGGACGACCGGTCGTGGCGCTTCTCCCTCGACGAGGACGGCCGCGACCCGGTGCTCGGCTACCGGTACCTCTCGGAGGCCTACCTCGCGCGCGACCCGGAGAACGGCACCGAGAACGGGGTGTCCGTCCCGGCGATCGTGGAGGAGTCCAGCGGGCTGCTCGTCACCAACGACTACCCGCAGATCACGATCGACCTCGGGATCGAGTGGGCGAAGTACCAGCGCCCCGGCGCGCCGACGTTGTACCCGGAGGAGCTGCGCGAGGAGATCGACGAGGTCAACGAGGGCGTCTTCCACGACGTCAACAACGGCGTCTACAAGGCGGGCTTCGCGACGAAGCAGGCGCGCTACGAGGAGGCGTACACGGCGCTGTTCGCCCGGCTCGACGAGCTCGACGAGCGCCTGGCCGACCGGCGCTACCTCGTCGGCGGCCACATCACAGAGGCCGACATCCGGCTGTTCACCACGCTGGCGCGCTTCGACCCGGTGTATCACGGCCACTTCAAGTGCAACCGGCAGAAGCTCTCCGAGTTCGAGAACCTCTGGCCGTACGCCCGCGACCTGTACCAGACCCCCGGTTTCGGGGACACGGTCGACTTCGACCACTTCAAGCGGCACTACTACCAGGTGCACACGTCGATCAACCCGACGCAGATCGTGCCGCTGGGCCCGGAGCCCTCGGTGTGGCTCGAGCCGCACCACCGCGAGCAGCTCGGCGGCACGCCGTTCGGCCCGGACGGCACCCCGCCCGAGCCGCTCGACGGCCCGCTGCGCCCGCTGCCGCCCCTCGACATGTGAGCGAAGTTCCCGGCGATAGCCGGGAACTTCGCTCACGGGTCGTCAGCCCTTCGACGCCACCTCGTCGGCGTACTTGTTGGTCATGTGCTCGACGGCGGCCATCTGGGAGGCCGAGTGGCCCTCGCGCGCCGCGGCGGCCCGGGACTTCGCGGCCAGGGTCGACTCGGCGTGGGTGCGGCCGGACCCCTGGAAGTGGGGGACCACCTGCTCGGCGACGAGCTCCCAGGACCGCTTCGTCGCCTGCGGGTTGGCCCACTCGTGGCCCATGAGCAGCATGCAGCCGAACCCGCCCGACTGGTCGGCGAGCCGCTGGACCTGCGCGCGGCCGTCCTCGGGCGTCCCGATCGCCCCGATGCCGGCCTCGTTGACGAAGTCGATCATCTCCTTGACGTCGCCGCCCTCGACGGCCATCTGCGGGAAGGCCGCCGTCTTCTGGAAGTAGCGGAACCACTCCTCGATGCCGAACTCGACGTCGCGGTAGGCCTGCTCGCGGGTCTCGGCGATGTGCATGAGGCCGACGAGACGCCAGCCCGAGCGGTCGGGGGTCGGCTGCCCGAAGTGCGCCGCGCGCTCCTCGACCACGCTCCAGTGGTGGGCCAGGGCGTCGAACCCGTCCTGGGTCAGCGTCGCGCCGATCGAGAGCAGCCCGGTGCCGTGCCGGCCGGCGAGCCGCGGTCCGGTCGGCGAGGCCACGGCCGCGACGGCCATGTCGAAGCGCGGCTCGGTGTAGGGCCGCAGCTGCAGCTGGGCGTCGACGAGGTTGTGGGTCTTCGTCTGCTCGGTGACGCTCTCGCCGGCGAGCAGTCGCATGATGATGTCGAGGTTGACGTCGAGCAGCTCACGCGTGTCGGTCGGGTTCAGGCCGATCATCGCGGAGTCCGAGGGCAGCGAGCCCGGCCCGACGCCGAGCATCGTGCGGCCGCGCGTGAGGTGGTCGAGCAGCACCATCCGGTCGGCCACCCAGAGCGGGTTGTGGTAGCTGACCGACGTCACCCCGGTGCCGAGCTTGATGTTCTTGGTGCGCTCCGCCGCCGCCGCGATGAAGATCTCCGGCGAGGCGATGATCTCGGTGCCGGCCGAGTGGTGCTCGCCGATCCACGCCTCGTCGATCCCGAGCCGGTCGAGGTGCTCGACCAGCTCCAGGTCGCGCTGCAGCGCGAGCGTGGGATTGATGCCCGCGGGGTGGAAGGGGGCCAGGAACGTGCCGAAGCGCAACCTGCTCACCGGTGCGTCTCCTCTGCGATCGGGGTGTCGTGGGGGGTCGACACCGCGACGCTACGCATGACTCGTGTCACACGTCGATGCCTGCGCCGCCCCCACATGTCGCCGTGCTCCACCGGGGAGCCTCGGGGCGTGAGTGCACCCAAGAACGTCGCAGAGCACGTGCTCGACCGTCTGGCGCAGTGGGGCGTCCACCGCTTCTACGGCTATCCCGGCGACGGCATCGGCGGTTTCTTCACCGCGCTGCCCGAGCGTGACGACGCGGAGTTCATCCAGGTCCGGCACGAGGAGACCGCCGCGTTCGCCGCCTGCGCCGACGTGAAGTACGGGGGCTCGGCGATCGGCTGCTGCGCGGTCACGAGCGGGCCCGGCGCGGTCCACGCGCTCAACGGCCTCTACGACGCGAAGCTCGACCACCAGCCCGTCGTCGCCCTGCTCGGGCACACGGCGCAGACCGCCCAGGGCGGCGGGTACTACCAGGAGCTGGACCTCGGGGCCCTGTTCTCCGACGTCGCCGGCTACCTCGCCGAGGTGAAGGACCCGAGCCAGGTCCGGCACGTCGTCGACCGCGCGTGCCGCACCGCGCTCGCCGACCGCACCGTCGCGGCGATCATCCTGCCCTCGGATGTGCTCGAGCAGGACGCGGTCGTCGAGCCGCCCGACGCCCACGGCTACTACCACACCTCGGCGGTCCCCAGCTCCGCGATCACGACGCCGCCCGAGGCCGCGCTCGACGCCGCGGCGGAGGTGCTGAACGCGGGGGAGAAGGTCGCGATCCTCGCCGGCGCCGGCGCCCTCGGTGCCTCCACCGAGCTGACCGAGGTCGCCAACGCGCTGGGCGCCGGGATGGCCACGGCGCTGCTCGGCAAGGGCGTCGTCGACGAGCGCTCGCCCTGGAACACCGGCGCGATCGGGCTGCTGGGGACCACGGCGTCCTACCACCTGATGCGCGAGTGCGACACGCTGCTGATCGTCGGCTCGACGATGCCCTACACCGAGTACTACCCGGCGCCGGGCCAGGCGCGCGCGGTGCAGATCGACGTCGACGGCTCCCGGTGCGGCATCCGTTACGACACCGAGGTCAACCTCACCGGCGATGCCGCGGCGACGCTCAAGGCCCTGCTCGGGCGCCTGCGTGAGCCCACTGACTACAGCTGGCGCGCCCAGGTCGAGCGCTGGACCGCCGCCTGGGACGCCTACTCCGTCCAGCGCGCCCACGCCCACACCAGCGCGCTGAACCCGGAGCTCGTCGTCCGTGAGCTCTCCGACCGCCTGCCCGACGACGCGCTGCTCGCCGTCGACTGCGGCACCGCGACGTCCTGGTACGCCCGGGACATCACGCTGCACGGGCGCCAGTACGGGTCGCTGTCGGGCACGCTGCTGTCGATGGGCGGCGGCATGCCGTACGCGATCGCCGCCAAGCACGCCCACCCCGACCGACCCGTGGTGGCCCTGATCGGCGACGGCGCGATGCAGATGAACGGGGTCAACGAGCTGATCACCGTGCAGCGCTACTGGGAGACCTGGAGCGACCCGCGGTTCGTCGTCCTCGTGCTGTCCAACGACGACCTGTCCTACGTGTCCTGGGAGACCCGCGGGATGCTCGGCGAGGCGCCCGATCCCCAGTCGCAGGCCATCCCGGACGTGCCGTACGCGCAGTGGGCGATGCTGCTCGGGCTCGACGGGATGGAGCTGCGGGCCCGCGAGCACATCGGCCCCGTGTGGGACCGTGCGCTCGCGTCGGACCGGCCGTTCGTCGTCGACGCGAAGGTCGACAAGAACATCCCGCTGGTGCCGCCGCACGTGACGATCCAGCAGGCCCTCAACACCGCACACTCCCAGCTGGCCGACGGCGACGCCCTCTCGATCATCGCCAACGGCGTGAAGGAGACGGTCGGCGCCAAGGCCCGGTCCGTGCTCGGTCTTCCGCCCCGTGAGTGATATTCCCGGCCATAGCCGGGAACTTCACTCACATGGCCAGCAGGGGAAAGGCGTTCGTCGCGTCGCTGTCGGGGACGTCGCTCGAGTACTACGACTTCGCCGTCTACGGCACCGCCTCGGCGCTCGTCTTCCCGCAGCTGTTCTTCCCCGGCTCGGACCCGCTGACCGGGACGCTGCTGGCCTTCACGACCTTCGCCGTCGGCTACATCTCGCGACCGGTCGGCGGCTTCGTCTTCGGGCGCCTCGGCGACACGCTCGGGCGCAAGCGGGTCCTGGTCACCACGCTGCTGCTGATCGGGTTCGCGACCGTCCTCATCGGTCTGCTGCCGACCTACGAGACGATCGGTGTCACCGCGCCGATCGTGCTCGTGCTGCTCCGCTTCGCGCAGGGCGTCGGGGTCGGCGGTGAGTGGGGGAGCGCGGTCCTGCTCTCCGGGGAGTTCGGCGATCCCCGCAGGCGCGGCTTCTGGTCGTCGGCCGCCCAGATCGGCCCGCCCGCGGGCAACCTGCTGGCCAACGGCGTGTTCGCCGTCCTCGCCGCGACGCTCACCGGCGACCAGCTGCTCGACTGGGGCTGGCGGGTCGCGTTCCTGCTCTCGGCGCTGCTCGTCGCGTTCGGCCTGTGGATCCGCCTCACGCTCGAGGACACCCCGGTGTTCCGCGCCCTGCAGGCGTCGGGCGGGACGTCGTCGACCCCGATCCGCGAGGTCATCAGGACCCAGCCGCGCGGGCTGGTCGCGGCGATCCTCTCGCGCCTCGGGCCCGACGTCTCGTACTCGCTGCTGACCGTCTACGTGCTCACCTACGCGACCCGCACCGCCGGCTTCGAGCGTGCGCAGGTGCTCTCCGCGGTGCTCATGGGCTCGGCGCTCCAGCTCGGCCTCGTGCCGGCGTTCGGCGCCCTGTCCGACCGGATCAACCGGCGCCTGGTCTCGGCGGTCGCCGTCGTCGGCGCCGGAATCTGGGTGTTCGTGCTCTTCCCCGCGGTCGCGTCGGGGTCGTTCGGTCTGCTGGTGCTCGGCGTCGTCGTCGGTCTCGTCCTGCACGCGGCGGCGTACGGGCCGCAGGCGGCGTTCATCACCGAGCAGTTCTCGCCGCGCCTGCGTTCCTCCGGCTCCTCGCTGGGCTACACCGTCGCCGGCGTCCTCGGCGGCGCCGTGGCCCCGCTGCTGCTCACCTCGCTGCAGGCGGACCTCGGCTGGGCCGCCGCCGCGGGCTACGTCGCGCTGGCGTGCCTGCTCTCGGTCGTCGGCCTCGCCCTCGGCCGCGACCACGACCCGCGCGAGGACGAGGAGCTGTCCGCGGCGGCCGCCCCTGCGGATGCGGCGGCCGATCGCCCGTAGGGTCGCCACCATGGCGGTCACCGTGGACAACACCGACGACCTGACCCGCGCCCCCGGCGCGGCGGTCACCCCCGACACCCTGCCGAACGACCTCGACATCACCGATCTCGTCGTCGGTGGCGGGGCCGAGGCCGGACCGCGCGACACCGTGCAGGTCCAGTACCAGGGCATCCGCGTCTCGGACTCCGGCGAGTTCGACTCCTCGTGGGGCCGCGGCGGTACGCCGGTCGAGTTCCCGCTGAACGGGGTGATCGACGGCTTCAAGCTCGGCATCTCCGGGATGCGCGAGGGCGGCCGGCGCGTGCTCGTCGTCCCGCCGCACCAGGGCTACGGCGCCCGCGGCGTGCCGCCGGTGATCCCGGCGAACGCGCACCTCGTCTTCGTCGTGGACCTGGTAAAGGTCAACTAGTCCCGAGCACGGACGCGAGCAGCGCCGCGGCGCGCGCGGCGCCGTCGCGGGGGATCGGGGCGGATCGGACGGGCGTCGCGAGCGCCACCGCGATCGCCGCGGCGATCGACTCCGGGGTCGCGGTGGCGTAGTCCATCCGCGTCCCGGCGCCGAGCCGGTCGAGCCGGTGCGGCACGTGGATCTGCTGCTCGAAGTGGTGAGCCAGCGGGAAGTACAGGAACGGACGGCCCGCCTCGGCGAGTTCCATCGTCGTCGTGAGCCCGCCCTGGACGACGGCGACGTCGCAGGCCGCGAGCTCGCGTTCGAGGTCGGGGACGTGCCCGCGCACCTCGACGCCGTCGGGCACCGGCACGCTCGCCGGGTCGATGCGGGGCCCGGTCACGAGCACCATCCGCAGGCCCGGCACCCGCTCCCGGGCGCACGGGAACGCCGCGGCGACCCGGCGCAGCAGGGCGGTGCCGACTCCCGAGCCGCCGACGGTCACCACGCACACCGACTCGTCGTCCCGCCACCCGAGCTCGGCCCGCAGCCGCTCGCGGTCCCGTGGCGGCCCGGCCGTCGACACCCACCCCGCGAACGCGAAGTGCTCGCTCGTCCAGTCGCGCACCGTGGGCAGCCCGGGCCCGAGGGGACGGGTCACCAGGTCGTGGGGCTCGCCGACGAACACCGACAGGTCGCGCAGCCGCGGGTAGCGGGCGACGTGCTCGACCATCTCGGCGTTGTGGTCGGCGGTCAGCGCCGCCTCCTCGACGCCGCCGTCGGGCACCGGGAGCCAGCCGACGACGTCGGTCAGCCAGGCGTAGGGCGAGCGCTTGAGCTCGGGGTTCTCGTGCAGGAAGTGGTCGATCTCCCAGCCCTCGTCGGCGATGACGAGGTCGTAGTGCTCGGCCTCGACGACGTCGTGGAAGACGTGGAAGTTCGCCAGCAGGATCTCGTCCATCCGCCGGATCGCCTGGAAGGCGTGCAGGTCGTGCTCCCCGGCCTCCGACTCGATGTGGGCGCTCTCGGCCGCCAACGACCGGCTCGCCGGGTGGAGCCGGTCGTCCGGACCGAGCACCGTGGTCACGGGGTGCTGGGCGAGCCAGTGGACCGCGACGTCCGGGCACCGCTGCCGCAGGGCCTCCGCGATGGCGACGTCGCGGCGCGCGTGCCCGAGCCCGATCGGCGAGCTGACGAGCAGCACCCGGCGCTCCCGCGCGCGGGCCGGGACCCAGCTGACCCGCCCGGGGCGGGGCCCGCCGAGCGACCGGACGAAGTCGCGGATCAGCAGGTTGACCCGCACCGGGTCCCGCACGGTCGGGGCGTGGCCGCCGCCGGGGATCGAGACGAGCGACCCGCCCGTCCACGCGGCGACGGCCACACCGCCGGAGTACGGCGTGACGGCGTCCGCGTCACCGTGCACGACGAGCACCGGGCAGCGCACGGCGCGGCAGATCGCCTCGGCGTCGGCCTCGGTCGGCTCGGCGATCCCCGGCACCGTGTCGATCAGGGTCTCCGCGTCGGTCTCGAGGCCCCACCCGACGAGGTCCTCGACCTGCTTCGTCGAATGCGGGTCGGTCACGACCCGGGACATGAAGAACTCGACCCAGCCCCGGAAGTCGGCCCGCCAGTAGTGCGCGTTGGCCTTCTCCCACCCCTCGTGGGTGTCGCGGACCTCGTCGAATCCCGGCGGCAGCGGCCACGGCAGCGCCGTGCCGATCGCGACGACACCGGTGACCCGCTCGGGATGCCACGCCGCGAGCTGGAGCGCGTGGCGCGCGCCCATCGAGACCCCCACCGCCACGGCCCGCTCGGTCCCGGTGGCGTCGAGGACCGCCACGGCGTCCGCGATGTGCTCGCGGTCGAGGTGGGCGGCGGCACCGCGCGGACGGTCGGACGTCCCGTTGCCCCGGCCGTCGGCGGTGACCACCCGGAAGTGCCGCGCCAGGAACGGCGCCTGGAGCTTCCACTGCCGCATGTGGACGATCGCCCACGACGTGAGCAGGAGCACCGTCGGCGCTCCCTCGGGACCGTCGAACACCTCGTAACCGACGCGGACGCCGTCACGTTCGACCGCGCCGACGTCGTCCGGTTCCCTCGCGCGCACGTCGTCCCCCTCGGCCGGTGCCTACGGACGGATCTCGTAGACGTGGTTGAACGGGGTCTGCGCGGCGATGCGGAACCGCGTGAACCCCGCGTCGGTGGCCACCTGGCGCAACGCTGCCGGACCTGCCTGGGCGCCCAGGCTGTAGCCGCCCGGCTGGGAGCGGCCGGCGGCGACGCAGATGAAGGAGGAGAACCCGTAGTAGACCCTGCTGACCGGGTTCAGGTTCTCCGCGAGGGAGTCACCGGCGATCGGCTCGATCATCAGCCAGGTGCCGTCCGGGGCGAGGGTCTCCCGCACGTGGCGCGCGGCGGTGAGCGGGTCGCCCATGTCATGCAGGCAGTCGAAGAACGTCACGAGGTCGTAGCCGGAGCCCGAGAACGTCTGGGCCGGCGCGGTCTCGAACGTCACGCGGTCGGCGACCCCGGCGTCGGCCGCGCGCTTGCGGGCGGTCTGGATCGACGCGTCGTGGTAGTCCGAGCCGATGAACGTCGACGCCGGGTAGGCCTGCGCCATGAGCACCGTCGACGACCCGTGGCCGCAGCCGACGTCGGCGACGCGCGCGCCGGCCTGCAACTTCGCCTCGACGCCGTCGAGGGCCGGGATCCACTCCGCGACGAGGTGGGCGTTGTAGCCGGGACGGAAGAACGTCTCGCAGCCGACGAACACGTCGTCGTCGTGCTCGTGCCACCCCATGCCCGCGCCGGAGCGGTAGATCTCGGTGATACGCGGCTCGGCCCGCAGCGCCCCGAGGGCGAGGACGAACGCCCCGGGCAGGTAGACGGGCCCGTCGGGGTCGGTCAGGGCGAAGGCCTGCTCCTCGGTCATCGAGAAGGTCCCGGTCGTCGGCTCGTACTGGACGTAGCCGCCCGCGGCCTGCCCGGCGAGCCACTCGCTGATGTAGCGGGGCGTCGTGCCGGTCCGTTCGGCGAGCTCCTCGGCCGTCGCCGGCCCCTCGGCGAGCGCGCGGTAGAGCCCGAGCCGGTGGCCCACGACGATCCCGCCCGCCGCCATCGTGGCGCCGAGGTCGCCGACCACCTTGCCGACGAACTCCATCGCCTTGTCCATGTCCACGGTCATCGCTCGGCCCTCCCTCTCGCCCGGGGCTCCTCCCCGGGACGCGGCCACGATGACCGCGGCCGTTGCGCGCTCGTTGCGCCTGCCGTTGCGCCTACACCCGCGCGGGCGCCGTGGTCGCGATCCGGTCCACCCGCTCCGCCAGGTGGCGCCAGCCGTGCGCCCGCGCCGCGGCCAGCAGGGGCGCGAGCGTGCGGCGCGCGCGGGCGGGCCGGTCCCGCGCGATCCAGGCCCGGGCGACCGAGACGTAGGCGTCGGCGCCGAGCAGCCAGGCCGCCGCCGGCGGTGCCGTGACGCCCGCGAGCAGGCTGTCCGCCTCGACGAGGGGCGTGTCGTCGCCGTGCCCGGCCGCGATCTCGGCGAGCGGGGCGAGACAGCGGACGCGGCAGGCCGCGGCGCCGTCGCGCCCGGCGAGCGCCAGACCGCGCCCGGCCACGGTCCGGGCCTCGGCGACGTCCTCGGTGCTCCCGCGCTCCAGGAGCGTCGCGGCGAGCAGGGAGCAGGCGGTGGGCGTCCACCACCGGTGCCCGGCCTCCCCGCCGCGCGCCACCGCCCGCCGCCCGACATGCAGGGCCTCGTCGAGGTCACCCTGCAGGCGCGCGACCCACCCGAGGTGGGCGTGGAACCAGACGTCGTGACCGCCGTACCCCGAGTGCTCCGTCACCGCGACCGCCTCCGCGATGCGCGCCCGGGCCTCGTCCCACCGGCCGGCGGCGACCGCCGGGAACGACCCCTCGAACACGGCCCACTGCAGGAGCCCGCGGTCCTGGAGGCGCCGGGCCAGCGGCTCGAGCTCGTCGACCACCCCGGCGAGCTCGTCGACCATGCCCGCGTAGGCGTAGGCGGTCTTGAGGCCGTCGAGTCCGAAGAGCAGCGCCCGGTCCCCGCCGGTCTCGCGGGCGACGGCGAGCGCCCGCCGGCCCTGGTCGAGGGCCTCGCCGAACCGCAGATCGTTGGCCGCCAGCACCGCGAGGCGGCCGCGGAGGTCGGCCTCGGCCACGCGGTCCCCGAGCGTCGCGGCCCGCCGGAGGCCACCGCGGAGGTACGTGACGCACTCGGCGGGCGGGATGCCGAGCGCGATCGGCACGTCGCCGCCGAGCTGGCGCAGCACCGCCATCTCGAGGCGCCGGTCGCCGGCCTCCCGGGCCGCCTGCGCCGCGCTCCGCAGGTCGGTCCACGCCTCCTCGGGACGCTCGAGGCCCTCCCGGGCGCCGGCGCGCGCCAGGAGCACCCGGCCGACGATCTCGAGGTCGGCGACGCGCTCGGCCGCGTCGAGGGCCCGGTCGTGCAGCGACTCGGCGTCGCCCATCGCGCCCCGGCGCGCGGCGGCCTCGCCCGCGAGGAGCAAGGCGCGCGCCGCCCGCGGCCAGTCCTCGGCCGCCGCGGCGTGGGCCCCGACCGCCTCCGGTGTCGCGGACAGCAGGTCGGCCGCGCGCCGGTGGTGCAGGCGGCGCACGGGATCGGGCGTGCTGGCGTGGAGCACCTCGTGCACCAGGTCGTTCGCGAACTCGTACGCGGCGCCGGTCGGGATCAGCAGGCGTGCGTGGGCGGCGCGCTCGCACCGGCGGGCGATCTCCGGCACCGGGAGCTCCAGCAGGCCCGCGGCCACCTCGGGGTCGAGGGACGCGCCGAGGACCGCCCCGGCCCGCAGCAGCTCCTCGACCTCCGGCCCGAGACGCCGGACGCGCGCGAGCACCGCGGCCTGGAGGGTCTCGGGCACGCCCACCTCGCCGGAGTCGAGCCCGCGCAGGGTCTCGACGACGAACAGCGGGTGCCCGCGGGTACGGCGGTGGATCGTCGGGGCCAGGTCACGACGCCCGACCCGGTCGGCGAGCGCGACGACCGCGGTGGGGTCCAGCGGGCCGAGGTCGAGGCGCTCGGCGACGTCGTCGAGGTGCGCGAGCGCCGTCGCTCCCTCCTCGGCGCGCACCGTCGCGCACACGAGGAACCGGGCACCCCCGGGACGCAGGGCGAGGAAGTGCAGCAGCTCCACGGTGGCCAGGCCGGCGTTGTGCAGGTCGTCGACCACGAGCAGCAAGGGCGCGGTCGCGGTGACGTCGACGAGCAGAGCGGCGAGCGCGGCGAACACCCGGCGCGGCTCGGGGCGCTCGAGCGACGACGACCCGTCGGGCACGAGGTCCGGGAACAGGGCCGCCAGCACCTGCGCGCGGGGGCCGTCCACCGGCCGGGGTCCCGGGAGCGCGGCGAGCACCGGGCCGAGCGCGTCGACCACGGGCTGCAGGAACAGCGAGCGCTCCGCGGCGTGGCAGCGCGCGGACGCCACCCGCCCGCCGGTGGCCGCGGCCAGCTCCGTGACCTCGGTGGCGAGCCGCGTCTTGCCGATCCCCGCCTCGCCGGCGAGCAGCACGAGCCCGGACTGCCCGCGGGTCGCGGCGTCCCAGCGCCGGGTCAGCCGGGCGATCTCGTCGGTGCGGCCCACGCAATGGCGCGCGGACGGCGGACCCGCCCGCGACGCGGGCCCGTCCCGGGCGGCTCCCTGGTCCCGCAGGAGCGCGAGGTACTCCTCGCGAGTCCGCGGTGCGGGGTCGACGCCCAGCTCGTCGGCGAGCTCGGTCCGCAGCCGGTGGTAGTGCTCGACGGCGCGCGAGGGCTCGCCGGCGAGCTGGTGGGCCCGCATGACCAGGCGGTGGGCCGACTCGTCGAACCGGTCGGCGCCCACCGCGTCGGCGCCGGACCGCCGGGCCCGGTCGGCGTCGCCCATGCCCAGAGCGGCCCGGGCGTCGGTGTGGCGGGCCCGCCGGACCAGCTCGCGCCACTCCGCGCGGGCCGCCACGACCCAGGGCTCGTCCGCCTCCTCGGGCAGGGGCTCCCCGGTGCCCAGCAGCTCGAGGGCCCGGGCAGCGGTGCTCGCGGCGAGCCCGGCGGCCCCGTCGGCGAGCCGCCGGTCGGCCTCGTCGAGCAATCGGGCCGCCTCGTCGAGGTCGACGGTGACGCCCGGGGCCGCGCCGAGGCGGTAGCCGCACCGGTCACCCAGCAGGATCTCGGGGTCCAGGCGGCTGCGGAGTCGGCTGACGAGCGTCGCCACGCCGGCGGCGGGGTGGCGCGGCGGCCGGCCGGTACTGCCGTCCCACAGCTCCTCGGCCAGCTGGTCGCCGGTGAGCACCGCCGGTCGCCGCGCGGCGAGCAGCGCGAGCAGCCGCCGCTCCTTCGGGCTCCCGATGCGCAGCGCCTCGGGCGGCGAGCCCCGCTCCACGCGCAACGGACCGGCGAGCCGGACCGTGACACCCATCACCACACTATGCGACCGGCGGCTCGCCGTGGCAACGGCTGGGTCGCCCGTTCAGCGCAGCGATCGGGCGAAAGTCTGACTCCGAGTGACGGTCAGGCCCCGAACGTCGCGGGCTGGCCCGTCGCCTCGATCACCGACATCCACAGGTCGCCGTCCGGGTCGACCTGGTTGCGGTGCCCGGTGATCAGCGCCATCGGGATGTGCACGAACCGGCGGCGCCAGCGGACCACGACGGTCTCGGTGCGCCCGGCCATCCCGGCGTGCACGGCCGCGTGGGCGAGGCGGACGCAGTAGACGCTGTCGTAGGCGTTCGCGGCAACGCTGCGGATCGCGTAGCTCGGGTCGAGGTAGCGCACCGTCGGCGGGAGGTCGACCCCGGTCAGGTGCTCGGTGATCTTCTCCTTGAGGTAGATCCCGATGTCGCCGAGCTTGGCGTTGCCCGACGCGTCCGTGGTCCCACCGTCCTGCTCGAGGAGCTCCTGCCCGGCGCCCTCCGCGACCACGAGGACGACCTGGCCGTGACGGCGGACGTGGTCCTCGACGCGGCGCAGCACCCCGTCCGGCCCGTCGAGCACGAAGGGCACCTCGGGGATGAGCACGAAGTCGGCGTCGTTGTTGGACAGCGCCGCGTAGCAGGCGATGAAGCCGGAGTGCCGGCCCATCAGCTTGACGATGCCGACGCCGTTCTCGGCGGCCTGCGACTCGACGAACACCGACGCGATGAACTCGGTGGCCTGCGCGAACGCCGTCTGGAACCCGAAGCTCTGGTCGGTGTAGGGCAGGTCGTTGTCGATGGTCTTGGGGATGCCGACGACCGCGATGTCGAGGCCGCGCTCGTCGATGACGCTCGTCAGCTTCATCGCGCCGCGCATGCTGCCGTCGCCGCCGATGACGAACAGGACGTCGATCCCGAGCTCGACCAGGGTGTCGACCATCTCCCCGGGGTCCTGCTCGCCGCGCGAGCTGCCCAGGATCGTGCCGCCGTCGTTGTTGATGTCCCGGACGGCGTGCAGGTCGAGCTCGACGACGCGCTCGCGGTGCTTCGGCGTCAGGCCCGCGTAGCCGTTGCGGAAGCCGTAGATGTGCGCGACGCGGTAGTGCTCGGTGAGCTCCTGGACGATCCCGCGGATCACGTCGTTGAGCCCGGGGCACAGGCCCCCGCAGGTCACGATGCCGACGTTCGTGGCGTCCGGGTCGAAGTAGACCTTCCGGCGCGGCCCGGCCGCCTCGAGGCTGGGCAGCTGGTCGATGGGCACCCCGCGCTCCAGCAGCACGGAGACGGTGTCGTCCACGAGCACGCGGTCGTCCTCGTGGACGTAGTGCGGCGACGTGCGCTTGGTGGCGAGCATCTCCGCGAACGGCGAGTCGTAGCGGCAGTCACCGAGGCTGCGGACGCGCAGATCATCGAGCTCGAGCGTCACGGCGGACCCCCCGGGGTCGTCGAGAGAACGGTCGGGACGGACTGCCCGCCACGCCGCGGGGCCGTCGTCACGCTAACCCAGGACCGGGAACGATTCAGGCGCCGGGGAACAACCTCACGAGATCGCTCCTCGACCGCATCCCGAGCTTGCGGTAGACGCGGGTGAGGTGGTTCTCGACGGTCTTGCGGGAGACGAACAGGGCCGCCGCCGCCTCGTCGTTCGTCCGCCCCTCGGCGACGACCCGCGCGACCTGGAACTCCTGGGGCGTCAGGGCCGACCAGACCGTCTCGTGACCCGTCCGGCGCGGCGGGGGAGCTCCGGCGGCCGCGAGCTCGGCCTCGGCGCGGGCGGTCCAGGGCCGGGCACCGAGGCCCACGAAGAGCGCGTGCGCGTCGCGGGCGGCGGCGCGGGCCGCGGCGGGCCGTCGCAACCGTCGCAGCGACTCGGCCTCGGCGAGCAGGGTGCGGGCCCGTTCGAACGGCTGGTCGCTCCGGGCGTGCGCCGCGTGGGCACACGCGAAGGCGTCCGCCGCGTCGTCGTCGCAGGTCGCCAGGATCCCGCGGCAGCGCGCGGCGGTGGCGGCGGGGAAGGCGAGGCCGGTCCCGGCCTTGTCCTCCCACCACGCGAGCACCTCCCGGGCGCGGTCCGGCGCACCGCTGCGGACCAGCGCCTCCACGAGGTCCGGTCCGTAGGGCACGACGTTGCTCGCGCCGAGGCCGTCGGCCGTCGCCCGCCGGTGGGCGCGCTCGAGGTGGCCGACGGCGTCCTCGGCCTCCCCGACGGCCAGCGCGGCGAGGCCCTCGACCGCCGGGACGTAGGTCAGCAGGCAGTCGACGCCGTGCGAGCCGATCTCGCCCAGGACCCGCCGGGTGCGCTCGCGACAGCGGTCGACGTCGCCGACCATTGCGTCGAGCCGGGCGAGGATCAGCAGCGCGACCGCCGCGGTTCCGCGTTCCCCGCGCTCCTCGGCCCACTGCAGGGCCTCGACGGCGTCGGCGCGCGCGGCGGGCCAGCGGCCGCGCCAGAGGTCGACGTCCGCGCGGACCGCGTGGGCGAACGCGAGCATCGCGCCGACGCCGTGGCGCCGTGCGGCGGCGAGCAGCGTGTCGATCCGCCGGTGCGCGTCGGCGTAGCGCTCGACGTAGACCTCGGTCTGGGCGCGCAGGGCCTCGTCCTGGAGGTCCCAGGGTGTCGCGCCGAGGTGGCCGAGGCCGTCGAGGATCGGCAGGGCCGACTCCGGTTCCCCGCTCAGGACCAGGGCGTGCGCCTCGGGCGCCCGGCGAGCCGGTGTCCCGCTCGGCGTGAGCGACGCCGCGGTGCGGACGAGGGCGAGCACGTCGCGCACGCGCCCCGCCATGGCGGCGGGCGCCGTGGCCTCGGTGTAGAGGGCGGCGGCTGCTGCGGGGTCCTCGGGCGCCACGCGCTCGGCGGCGCGCACGAGGTCGTCGACGGCCCGCCCGGGGTCGCCGAGCCAGGTGGTCGCCCTGCTCCGGACGATCTCGGCCCGCGCGGCGAAGGCATCGTCGTCGTCCAGGGCGACGGCCGCCTCCGCGTGGCCGGCGGCGAGGTCGAGCGACCCCGCGAGCAGGAACTCCCGGGCGGCCGCGAGCAGCCGGTCGGCGCGATCCCAGCGGTCGGTGCTCAGCTGCGCGGAGCGCGCCCACGCCTCGGCCGCGCTCCCGTGCCCGCCGCGCTCCGCCGCCGAGCGCGCCGCCGCCGCGAGCCGCTCGCCGACGACGTCGTCGGTGCCCTCGACGCGCGCCGCCTCGTGCCAGGCGCGCCGGATGCCGGTGGTGCGCGCGGCGAGGGCCTCGTGGACGCGGCGCGTGAGGGGTGGGTCCGCCGCGAGGAGCACCGGGCGGAGCAGCGGGTGGCGCAGGTCCGGGCCTCCCTCGTGCGCCCGGAGCAGGCCGGCTTCCTCACCGGGCTGCAGGTCGTGGGCGGCGAGGCCGAGGTCGGCGAGGACGAGGTCGACCTCGTCGGCACCCGCCGAGCCGGCGGCGGCCAGCACCGTGACCGCGGTCCTCGACGACTTCGGCAACGCCTCGAGCGCGGCCGTCCAGAGAGCCTCGAGGGTCGGCCCGGCGCGCGGGGGGACCGCCGGGCCGAGGTGACGGGCGTTCTCCACCAGCGCGAGCGGATGGCCCGCGAGGCAAATGACGAGGCGGTCCACCGCGACCGGCGCCAGCTCGCCGCTGAGTCGGCGCAGGAGCTCGCGGCTCTCCGTGCCCGACAGGCGTCCGACGTCGACGACCAGCGCGCCCGGCACCACGCGGCGCTCGTCGCGCGTGGCGAACACGAGGGCGACCCGCGGCGACTGCAGCCGCCGGGCCACGAACAGGAGGACCTCCGTCGACGGCTGGTCGACCCACTGCAGGTCGTCGACGACGACGAGCAGCCCCTCGTGCTCGCCGACGGCCTCCAGGAGACCCAGGACTGCCGCGCACACCGCCAAGGGACCCGAGGGACGTCCGGCACGGCGGGCGACGCTCACCTCGAGCGCCTCGCGCTGCACCTCGGGGAGCGCGGGCAACCGGTCCGCCACGGGGTGGACGAGGTCGGCCAGGGTCGCGAACGGGAGGTGCGACTCCTCCTCGCTGCCGGCGACCCGCACCGTCCGGACCGCGGCCCGGGCGGCCACGCGCTCCAGCAGCTCGGTCTTCCCGATCCCCGGCTCGCCGCGCACGACCGCGACCCGCTCCGGCCCCCCCGCGACGAGCCCGCAGAGCGCGTCGAGCTCGGTCTCCCGCCCGACGAAGGGCGGCGCCGCGAGCGCGTCGGTCGCTGCGGTCATCGGCACTCCCCGTAGTGGTGTCAGCGGGGCGGAGGTGGTGGGTGAAACACAGGATGCCGGGGCGGTCGGGAGGTGCAGTGCCGCCTTTCGGGTCGAACCGGGGGCTTTCCCCTGTGCTGGGGAAGGGTTTTCTAGGCCGTTCGCAGGAATGCGCGCGGAGTGGACGACAGTGCGCGATCGAGCGGTCACGCGGTGGCGGAACCGGATGATCGATCCGTCGGGCTACGCCTCTCCCAGGGTGCCCGGAAAGGCGCGGACAGCGACTCCCGTCCTGCGGCGAGGGAGTTTCCCCCGCTGCCGCCGGCGTGCACGGAGAGGAATCGTCGAAGGCGGACAAGAAGGGGGACACGATGTTGATACGTGTGCTGTCCGACTCGAGCCGGAGCGGCCGTGCGCTGCCGTCGGATGCCTCCAGGGCGACGCCGAGAGCCCGGCGCCACGCCCACGCCATCACGAAGGTCCCAGGAGGAAACGCATGAGCGAGCACACCGCGATCCGACGGGTCGTCACGCAGCTGCGGCACGGCGGACACGCGATCGTCGACACGGCACCGGGAGCGACCGAGGCCGTCGACGCCGGGTCGGTTCGACTCAGCGATGTCGCCCAGGAGGCGCAGATCGCCAAGGTCGACCTGGCCACGGCGCTGGCGCTGGCCGGCGTGACCGACTTCGACTACCTGTTCCCGGAACTGGTCACCGATCCCACCAAGCTCCTGCCGGCCGGGACGCCGGAAGTCGCGGCGGTGACGGTCGAGGCGCTGAACGACCTCGGCAACGCCATGATCGAGCAGGGGGCCCCTGCACCGAACACGTCGATACCCCCGATCCACACCTACTGGGGACAGTTCGTCGATCACGACCTCACCGCGGCGACCGACAACGACAAGGTCATCGGGATCGACGTCACCCCGCTCACGCCGATGCCGCCGGAGGGCGTCACCGCGCTCCTCAAGAACCACCGCGATCCCGCGCTGAACCTCGACTCGGTCTACGGGGACGGGCCGTTCGCCCCCCTGAAGCCGGGTGAGGTGGCAGTGCCCTACCAGGAGCAGGACCGGGCCAAACTGAAGCTCGGCACCCTGACGGCGACGAACGGTGCGGCCGGCGTCCTGATCCCGCCGGAGGACGATCTCGATCGCGACCTGTTCCGCGTCAACCGGGTCGCCCAGATCGGCGACGGACGCAACGACGAGAACCTGGTCGTCGCACAGCTGCACGTCGCCTTCCTGCGCTTCCACAACAGCGCCGTCGACTGGGTACGTGCCAACGAGCCCGACCGGGTCCGGGTCGGCGACGTGTTCGCCAGGGCGCGGGAACTCACACGCTGGACGTACCAGTGGCTGTGCGTGAACGACTTTCTCGCCACCGTGCTCGATACGGATGCGGTGGACAGTGTGCTCGCGAGCGAGGACGACCTGCTCGGCCTCGAGGGGCGCGCGCGGCCCTACATGCCGATCGAGTTCTCGGTCGCTGCGTTCCGGTTCGGCCACAGCATGATCCGCGGTGCCTACGACTGGAACCGCAACTTCGGGGACCCCGGCACGAACGTCGCGCCGCGCTCGACGCTCGAGCAGCTCTTCCAGTTCACGGGCACCGGCCAGTTCCTCGGCGCTCCGACCCTGCCGGACAACTGGCCCGCCGAATGGGACCGGTTCGTCAGCATCGACGCCGCCTTCCCGATCCGCTCGGCGCGCCCGATCGACACCTTCCTCGCCGGACCCCTGGCGGACATGGTCAACCAGATCGCCGGCACCTCCGTCACGCCGGACAGCGACCTGGGAAAGCTCCTCAAGCACCTCGCGCGCCGTAACCTCCTGCGCGGGTACCGGCTCAGCGTCCCGACGGGCCAGGCGGTGGCCGGGGCCCTGGGCATTCCGGCGCTCTCGGTGCAGGAACTCACCGACGCCCTCGACCCGGCAATCCGGGCCGCACTCGACAAGGGCGGCTTCGTCGACCGGACCCCCCTGTGGTTCTACATCCTGCGCGAGTCCGAGGTCCGCACCGGCGGGAACGCCCTGGGACCGGTGGGCAGTCGCATCGTCGCGGAGACGATCATCGGACAGCTGAGGAAGGACCAGCGGTCCTACCTCAACCAGACGGCGTGGACACCCGCCGCGGGCGTGAGGCTCCCGGACGGTTCGTCGGTGAACTCGATCGAGAAGTTCCTCCGCTTCGCAGGGGTCCTCGTATGAGCACCCTCCGCGATCAGCAGGAGGCCGCAGCCGCCCGCTTCGCCGACCGGGCACCTGAGAGGGCGGAGACGGAGCGCAAGCAGGAGGCGTTGGGCACGCTCGTCGCCGACGACCCCGACCAGATCGAGGCCCGGGCGGAACGGCTCCTCGGCGACGCCGTCGGGTCGCGGGCGGTGCGGCAGGCCGCCCGGCACGAGGGCGTTCTCGAACGGATCATCGCCGAGAACGACCTGCAGCCGAGCCTCTTCCTCGGCCGCGGGACGGCGACCGCCGAGTCCGTCGGCCGGATATCGCTCGCAGACGGCGGCGCGGGGACCGGTTTCCTCGTCGGCCGGCGGCTCCTGCTGACGAACAACCACGTCCTGCCCGACGCCGCCTCCGCGGCCGGCGCGTTCGTGGAGTTCGACTTCGAGCTGGGGCCGGACGGCAGGCCGGAGGCGCCGGCCGCGTTCGACCTGGACCCCGGCACGCTGTTCCTCACCGACGCCGAGATCGACGCGAGCCTCGTGGCCGTCGCGGCGGCCCGCGGCGTGGTCGCCGGTGACAAGTACGGCTGGAACAAGCTGCTCAAGCAGCAGGGGAAGATCGTCATCGGCGAGGCCGCGAACGTCATCGGTCATCCCTCGGGGCGCCGGAAGGAGATCGCGGTCCGCCACAACCGGCTCCTCGACCAGCTCCCGGACTTCCTCCACTACGAGGCGGACACCGAGCCGGGCAACTCCGGATCGCCGGTGTTCAACGACCAGTGGGAGGTCGTCGCGCTCCACCACTCCGGCGTCCCGCGGACGAACGACGCCGGCCAGTGGCTCACGACCGACGGCGCAGTGTGGGACCGCTCGATGGGCGACGCCGCGGTCGCCTGGGTGGCCAACGAGGGCGCGCGGATCTCGGTGGTGCTCACGCGGCTGCGGGCACTGGCGCGCACGCCCGCGCAGACGGCGCTCCTCGACGAGCTCGGCGCCGAGGCGCTGGTCGGGGCAGGACCGACGGAGGGCGCACTGCGGACGACGAGGACGGCCCGCGAGAGCACCGGCCGCACCGGCATCCGGGCCGTCCCGGAGACCCCACCGCACCTGGTGTTCCTGCACGGCCGGTCCCAGCAGGGCCGTGACCCGCTCGTGCTCCGGGCGGAGTGGGCGGGTGGCCTGGCCCGCGGACTCGGTGCGGTCGGGCGCGCGCCGCTCGACCCGGCGCGGGTCTGGTTCCCCTTCTACGGCGACGTCCTCGCCGAGCTGGCCGGACCGTCCGCGGTCGAGCGGACGGTCATCGAGGACGACGGCGCGCCGGCGGCCGTGCGCGCGGCACCGTCGTCCACGTCGGCCCGCGCCACCTACGCCGCGCTGATCGAGGACGCGGCGGGCCTGGCCGGCTTCCGGGCGCAGCCGTCCGGCGAACGGGAAGGCCTCGGCGACCTGGTCGCCGGACTGCAGCCGGCCCTCTCCTGGCTGGCCGACAAGAGCCGTCTGGACGACCTGTTCATCGCCGTGCGGTTCCGCGACGTGGCGCTCTATCTCGAGGACGACGCGACGCGGAGCCGCATCCTGAGCACGGTGCTCGAGACGTTCCCGGCGTCGGGACCGGTGACGCTGGTGTCCCACAGTCTCGGCACCGTGGTCGCGATGGACCTGCTGACGCGCCTACCGGCAGGTGTCGAGGTCCGGCTGCTCGTCACCGCGGGCAGCCCGCTGGGCATGGACTCGGTGAACAAGAGGCTCCTGCTCGGCGGACCGCGCCGTCCGGACGTCGGGCGCTGGATCAACGCCTGGTGCCCGGCGGACGCCGTCGCGATCGGCGCGCCCCTGGCCCCCGTCTGGGGCGGGGTCGAGGACGTGCAGACGGCGAAGACGGGCGAGAGCGCGCACTCGATCGTCGAGTACCTCGCCGACCTCCGGGTGGCGTCGGCGATCGGCGACGAGGCGTAGGCGATCCACGGCACGTACCGACGAGCACCGGCACGCCGCCACGGTCCGCCGTGGCGGCGTGCCCCTCATCAGGGGAGATTCGCCGTGCCCGACGAGACGGAACAGGGTCGCTGGGATCCGGTCTTCGGGCTGCCGGACGTCGCGATCCACGCCACGGTGCTGCCCACCGGGAAGGTCCTCGCCTGGGGGCGCCGGAAGGACCCGCACGGAGGGATGGATCAACAGGGCTGCGCGCCGTTCGTGTGGGACCCGGCGACCGGGACGACCACGTCCACCGAGGAACCGCGCCGCGGCGACGACACGACGCCGGTCAACCTGTTCTGCTCCGGCCACACCCTCCTCGCCGACGGACGCCTCCTGGTCGCCGGCGGTCACATCACGGATGGCGACGGCCTCGACCAGGCCTGCGTCTACGACGCCACGGACGACTCGTGGACGGCCCTGCCTCCCCTGCGCAGCGGGCGCTGGTACCCGAGCGCCATCACGCTCGCCGACGGGCGGGCGCTGGTCATCTCGGGCAGCCACCAGGCCGGCCCGAACCAGCCCGTCGAGCCCGTCCCCGAGATCTGGGACGGGACGTCCTGGCAACCGACACGGGACTTCATCGGTCTGCCGCTCTATCCACGGGTCCACCTGCTGCCGGACAACCGGATCGCCATGTCCGGCTCGAACCCGTTGACCAAGCTGCTCGACCTGACGGGCCCGGGGGAGTGGACGCCACCCCCCGGACCGGACATCGCCCGTGCGAAGAGCGAACGTCAGTACGGGCCGGCGGTCATGTACTCACCCGGCCTGGTCCTCTATCTGGGCGGCGGCAACGACCTGGCTGACGACCGCCCGACGGCCGACTGCGAGAAGATCGACCTCACGGCGCCGTCCCCGGCGTGGGAACCGGTGGCGAGCATGGCCTTCCGGCGTCGCCACCACAACGCCACGCTGCTGCCCGACGGGACGGTGCTGGTCACCGGAGGCACGGGTGGCCCCGGCTTCAACGACGTCGCCCCCGGTGCGCCGGTGCACAGCGCCGAGCTGTGGGACCCGGTGACGGACACCTGGACGACGCTCGCAGCGGAGGACGTCGACCGCTGCTACCACTCGACGGCGATCCTCCTGCCCGATGCGACGGTGCTCAGCGCGGGCGGCGGAGAGTTCGTGATCGGCGTCCAGCCCAACGACCCGGCGGACACCCACCGCGACGCGCAGATCTTCCACCCGCCCTACCTCTTCCGCGGTCCGCGCCCGGCCATCGACGCCGCTCCCGACGACCTCACCCCCGGGGAGACGTTCACCCTCACCACGACCGGAGCGCCCACCGACACCGTGACCCTCCTGCGGCTCGGGTCGACGACGCACACGCTCGACGCCAATCAGCGGTTCCTCCGACTCGCCTCGTCCGGCGACGGGCAGGAACGTGCCGTCACGGTGCCCGCGAACCCGGCCGAGTGCCCCCCGGGCCACTACGTGCTCTTCGCGCTCAGCGCCGACGGGGTCCCCTCGACGGGCCACATCGTCCGGGTCGGCGTGGTCAGGCCCACCGGTCACCGGGACGAGACTTCGCCTGGGGGACGTCGCGCCCCGCGGGCCGAGAGCGTCAGGACCGGCACCGTCGTGACGGTCGGACTCACGGCGCAGTGCCCCTACGGGCTGGGTCCGTGCTGGGGCGGCGCGTACTCCGCCCTGAGCCACCTGGAGGACGTCGTCCACGTCGATCCCGTGCCGAACCAGACCGACCAGACCGCGCAGGTGTCGCTGGCCCATCAGGGCCTGCCCGACCTGTCCCGCTGGCCGGAGCAGTTCGCGAACTGGGCCAACGCGAGCTACGTCGTGCGGGGCGTCGAGGTGTCGATGACGGGCACGCTCGTCGCGACCACACACCTCGGCGTTCCGGCTCTCGACCAGCCGCTGCCGCTCCGGCCGATGGCCCGCGGGATCCAGCTGGCGTGGGATCTCCGACGCCGGCGACGACGTCCCCTGACGTCCGACGAGCGAGGGGCCTACGCGCGGCTCGTCGACGAGCGCCCCCGCGGCGAGGTCACGGTCACCGGCCCCCTGCGCCTCGTGCGGGGCCGCCCGGTCCTCTCGGTGCGCGTCGTCGACGCCGGGTCGTGAGGCCGGGCAGCAGCGGGGCGATCGTCCGACTACGGTGCGACCGTCCCGCTGCCGCCGTCTGGAGGAACCCCCATGGCCGACGACGTCGTCGTCACCCGCACCGTCGACGCGCCGCCCGAGCGGGTGTGGGAGCTCGTCGGGGACCCGGCGCGGATCGGGGACATCTCGCCGGAGTGCCACCGCGTCGACTGGGTCGGCGGCGCCACCGGGCCGGAGCCGGGCGCGCGGTTCAAGGGCCACAACCGCAAGGGCCTGCTCCGCTGGTCGACCGACGGCACGGTCGTCGAGTACGACCCGCAGCGGGCCATCAGCTGGGACGTCACGCTGCTCGGCCAGCCCGTCGCGCGCTGGGGCTTCCGTCTCGTCCCCGAGGGCGGGCGGACCCGCATCGAGCAGTACTGGCAGGACCGTCGCAGCCCGATCGCCAACGTCGTCGGCCGCGCCCGGGCCTGGGACGTGCCGGGGGCGAACCGCCGCGGCATGGAGCGGACGCTCGACACGGTCCGCCGCTCGGTCGAGACCGGCTGAGCGGGGACGGCTCAGCCGTCGAGCGCCGCCACGCCCTCGAAGCCCGAGAGCTGGAGCACCCGCCGGGTCAGCGAGCCCGGCGGGGCCAGCACGGTCATCTCGATCTGCAGCACCTCGAGCCGGGCACCCAGGGCGAACAGCACGCGCAGGCCCGCGCTGTCGAGGTAGGCGAGGTCGGCCAGGTCGAGCGTGACCCCCGAGGTCTCGTTCGTGATGGCCGCCGTCAGCTGCTCCTCGACCTCCAGCGCGTTCTCGAGGTCGATCTCGCCGCCCATGACGATGCGGACGGCCGAGCCCTCCGGGTGGACGACGACGGACGCGGCGGTCATCGGCTGCTCCCCGTGAGGTGACGTCGGAAGACGACCGTGGTGCCGCCGGGCCCGGCGGTCACGTCCATGTCGTCGCTGCACTGGCGGATCAGCGCGGTGCCCCGCCCGCGTTCCTGCCCGCGTGCCGGGCGCCATCGCCCGTTGTCGCGCACCGTCGCCACGACCGTCGCCCCCTCCAGCTCCATCTGCACGACCAGCGTCCCGCCGGCGGGCCCGTACGCGTGCTCCACGACGTTGGAGCACGCCTCGCCGGTGGCGACGAGGATGTCGGCCGCGTCCTCGGGCGACGCCCCGGCCGCCGCGAGCCACCGGCGGACCGAGGAGCGGACGTCGGACAGGGTGCGCGTCACGGCCGGCACGACGATGCTCAGCGGCACCACCGACGGCGTGCCGAGACGGTGGGCGACGAGCATCGCCACGTCGTCGCCCACCGGGGTGGCGCCGATCATGCGGTGCAGCACCCCGCTGCACACCGACTCGGAATCCTCGGCGCGCACGACCTCGCACAGCGCCTCCAGGCCGGTGTCGAGCGGGCTCCCGCGCCGTTCGACGAGACCGTCGGTGTAGAGGAAGAGCAGGCCGTGGTCCGGGAGATCGATCGTCGTGGTGCGGCGCGGGGGGCCGACGGACACCCCGACCGGCAGGTCGATCGGCAGGTTGAGCAGCGCCGATTGCTCGCCGGGCTGCGCGATGATCGGCGGCAGGTGGCCTGCGCTCGACAGCGACACGCGCTCCAGCGACGGCTCGAAGATCGCGTAGAGGACCGTCGCCATGACGTTCTCCTCGAAGTGCTGAACGTTCCCGTCCAGGCGCTCGAGGACCTCCGCGGGGTCGTCCTCCTCCAGGGCGAACGCGCGCAGGGCGCTGCGCAGGCGGCCCATGATCACGGCGGCCTGCAGCCCGCGCCCCACCACGTCCCCGATGACGACGCCGAGGCGCCCGGAGGGCAGGGAGAAGACGTCGTACCAGTCCCCGCCGAGACCGCCCGCGTCGCCGGGGATGTACCGCGCCGCGAACTCGATCCCGGTGACGCGCGGCAGCGCGCCGGGCATGAGACTGCGCTGGAGGGCCGATGCCGCCGCGCGGTCGAGGTCCGACAGACGTGTGCGCGTGACCAGGGCGATCCGGTCGGCTGCGGTCTGCAGCAGGTCCGCGTCGTCCATCGTGAAGCGCCTCGGT
This sequence comes from Actinomycetospora sp. NBC_00405, assembly GCF_036044095.1. Lineage (NCBI taxonomy): Bacteria > Bacillati > Actinomycetota > Actinomycetes > Pseudonocardiales > Pseudonocardiaceae > Actinomycetospora > Actinomycetospora sp. NBC_00405. The sequence goes on along the minus strand of NZ_CP107938.1, from coordinate 1,806,028 downwards.
GTGAGGGTGCCGACGTGCAGGACGCCCAGGACCTCGCCCTCGGCCACCAGGGGCACGCCGAGCAGCGAGCGGATGTCCTTCTCCCGCAGGATCGGGTTGAGGACGTTCGAGTGGTCGACCTCATCGATGATCACTGGTCGGCGCTCGGCGGCGATGCGCCCGGCGAACCCCTTCCCGACGGGGATGCGGACGCCCTGGCGCACCTCCTCCTCGATGCCGCGCGCGGCGGTGGCGACCAGGTACGTCGAGGAGGGGTCCAGCAGGAGGACGGCCGAGGTGTCGGCGTCGAGCAGGGCACGTACCCGGTCCAGGAGCTCGTCGAGGAGATCCGCGACGTCCAGGTGGGCGAGCGTGGTGTCGGTGATCTGCTCGATCCGCCGCAGCCGGTCCTCGTTCGTCACGGGGGTGGTCGCGGCCATGCGGGAACGCTAGTACCCCGTCCGACCGCACGGAACGGACACCGTCGGGTTCCCCCGCTCGCCGTCGGGGGGCCCGGCTAGCGTGGCGGGCGTGCGACTGGCCACCTGGAACGTGAACTCCGCCAAGGCCCGGGAGCCCCGGCTGCTGGACTGGCTCGACGAGCGAGCGCCCGACGTGGCCTGCCTGCAGGAGACCAAGCTGTCGGACGAGGCGTTCGCCGAGAGCTTCGCCGCCCCGCTGGCCGAGCGCGGCTACGCCGTCGCCCACCACGGGGAGGGCCGCTGGAACGGCGTGGCACTGCTGTCCCGCGTGGGGCTCGACGACGTCGTGGAGGGCCTGCCCGGCGCCCCCGGCTACCCCCACCAGGAGGCCCGCGCCGTCTCCGCCACCTGCGGCGGGCTGCGGGTCACATCGGTCTACGTGCCCAACGGGCGTGACCCGGACGATCCGCACTACCTCTACAAGCTCGAGTGGCTCGCGGCCCTGCGCGACCTCGTCGAGGCCGGCGACCCGGACGCGACGGTGGTGGCGGGCGACTTCAACATCGCCCCCACCGACGAGGACATCTACTCCGTCGAGGCGTTCGCCGGGTCCACCCACGTCACCCCGCCCGAGCGCGAGGCGCTGGCGACGCTGATGAAGACCGGCCTGCACGACGTCGTCCGCGAGCGCTGGCCCGAGGACCGGGCGTTCAGCTACTGGGACTACCGCGGCGGCGCCTTCCACCAGGACCGCGGCATGCGGATCGACCTCGTGCTCGCGGGCGGCCCGGTCGCCGCCCGCCGGGCCGCCGCCTGGGTGGACCGCAAGGCCCGCAAGGGCACCGGTCCGTCGGATCACGCGCCCGTGATCGTCGACCTCGACGAGGCCCCGAACGGCGACCTCGGGCCGGTCGTCCCGCCGCCGTCGCTGGGGCGCTCCCGCAAGAAGTAGGCCGGTCACGCCACCGGGACGGCGCGGCGGGCCCACTCGTCGATCGTCGTGGGGGTCTCCAGCACACCGACCCCGTGGCGCTGCACGACGCCGCGGTTGAACGCCGCGTTCATCGCGAGGTTCTCCTCGGTGAGGTCCGCGGGCAGTCCTGCCTCGACGAGCACCGCGCGCATGACGTCCTCGGGCGGGCGCTCGTAGCGCAGGCCGGGCCGGCCGATCGCCGCGCCGAGCCGCGCGACGGCCTCGGACACGGTGAGCTCCTCGGGCCCGGGCAGCTCGCGCACGCCGGCGGCGTCCGGGTCGCGCAGCAGCGCCGCGGCGGCGTCGCCGATGTCGGCGGTGGCCACCATCGGCAGCGCGACGTCCGGGTCGATCGTGTCGTGGTGCACGCCCGTCGCGAGCATCGGCGCCAGCGCCGGCAGGAACGACTCGAAGAACAGCCCGGGGCGCAGGAGCACCACGGAGGCGTCGAGCGCGGCGAGCCGCTGCTCCTGCTCGTGGAGGGTCTCGAGGAAGCCGGTGCCGGCGGACAGCTCGGCGCCGAGCGAGCTCAGCGCCACCACGTGGGGGACGGCGGCGTCGGCCAGCGCGCCCGCGATCGCGGTGCCCACCTGCTCCTGCTGGGCGCGGTAGCCCGGCGCGGCGAGGTCGAGGGGCATGAGGACGTAGGCGGCGTCCGCGCCGCGCAGGGCCTGCGTGAGCGCGGCCCGGTCGGTGATGTCGGCGACGTGCGGCTCGGCGCCGCGGGCGACCGCGTCGCCGAGACGGCCGGCGTCGCGCCCGACGGCCCGCACCGCCTCCCCGCTCTCGCGCAGACGACCCACGACGCGTCCGCCGGTGTTCCCGCTGGCCCCCAGGACAGTGATCATGATGACGTCTCCTCCGTGCTCGGTGATCCGGTGCGTCCGACTCTGGGCCGGTCCCGTCGGACGAACCATCGCCGTGGCGCCGGTTCTCCTGCTCGATCGTCCGATCTCGTGGACGGTCAGCTCGCCGATGCCGGAGGCTGGGCACCGTGACCGTCGCCGACCATCCGCCCTGGACCCCGTCCGACGCCGTGGGCGCGGCCCTGCACGTCCTGCGGATGAGCGGGACCTTCTACTGCTCGTCCGACCTGCGCGGGCCCTGGGGCCTGCGGCTGCCCGAGACGCCGGGCTGCCTGTGGTTCCACGTCGTGACCTCGGGGACCGCGACGATCGTCGTCGGCGACGAGGTGGTGACGCTGTCCCCGTCCGATGTCGTGCTCCTGCCGCGCGGCGAGGGGCACGAACTGCGCTCGACCGATCCGCCGCCCCGCTCGCCCGCGCCGAACGTCCTGACGCTGCCGCACACCTGGTACGGCGAGCGCTACGCGACGATCTCCTACGGCGGCGACGGCGCGCCGACCACCATGATCTGCGGCGCCGTCCGGCTCGAGCACCCGATGGCCGAGCGGCTCGTGGCCCTGATGCCGGACATCGTCCACGTGCCGGTCTCGCCGCTCACCGCGCGCCTGCACGACACGTTGCGGCTGATCGCGCTCGAGGTGGAGGAGACCCGGCCCGGCGGCGAGGCCGTGATCACCCGGCTCGCCGACGTCCTCGTCGTGCAGATGCTGCGGGCCTGGCTGTCGCACGACCCGTCGGCCCGCACGGGCTGGCTCGGCGCGCTCGCCGACCCCGACATCGGCCGCGCGCTCGCCCTCGTCCACGCCGACCCCGCCCACGAGTGGACCGTGGCCGGCCTCGCCCGCGAGCTCGCCCTGTCCCGGTCGACCTTCGCCGCCCGCTTCACCGCCCTGGTCGGCGAGCCGGTCATGGCCTACGTGACCCGCTGGCGCATGCTCGTCGCCCACGACCGCCTCCGGGCCGGCGACACCACCGTCGCCGCCGTCGCCGGCGCGATGGGCTACCGCTCCGAGGCCGCGTTCAGCCGCGCCTTCCGCCGCGTCGTCGGCGCCTCGCCGGGCTCGGTGCGGCCGCGGGCCCGCGACGAGGTGGAGCTTCTCGGGGCCTGACCCCCCACTCGGAGACCGTGTCCTGAGGACACGGTTCGTCTTCGTCGGAACCGACCCCGGAGCGAGCCGCGGTCGGCGACGCTGGACGGCGTGCGTCGGGCGGCCGAGGAGGAGGACGCGACGGACGAGCTCGTCACGCTGCTCCTCGACGACCTCGGTCCGGCCCTGCAGTGGTACCGCGACGAGGTGGCCCGGACCCTGGGGCTGTCCCCGAGCGAGGTGCTGTGCCTCGAGGTGTGCCGGCGGCACGGCTCGATGAGCAGCGGGCGCCTCGGCGAGCGACTGGGCCTCACACGCAGTGCGGTCGCCAAGATGCTGCGCCGGCTCGAGGAGGCCGCTCGGGCGATGGCCGACGCGACCATCGAGCGTCGGCTGCTCGCCGAGCGTCGCCGGGCCCGCGAGGCCGGGCCGACGCCGTGGTGGGCCCGCTGACTACACCGTCGACATCGGCCCCGCGGCCGTGACGTGCACGGCGGCCGCGCCCAGCTCGTCGGACGCGTCGAGGTCGACCTCGGCGGTGATGGCCCAGTCGTGGTCGCCCTCGGGGTCGTCGAGGACCTGGCGGACGTGCCAGGTCCGCCCCTGCACGGTGACGCGGTAGAACGCCGGGCCGCGGGCGTCGGGACCGGAGCCGAGGGTCGGGTACTCGGCGAAGTAGGCCTCCATCGCGTCGGCCCACCAGTCGACCGACGGGCCGTCGTCCTCGAGCTCCGCGAGATCGGCGGGGGAGCGCCGGGCGAACAGCTCCACCCGGCGGAACATCTCGTTGCGCACCAGGACACGGAACGCCCGCTCGTTGCGGGTGACCGGCGGCGGGCCCTGGTCGACGGGGCGCGCATCGTCCCCGGCCGCGTCGAGCTCACTCGGGTTGGCCAGGTTCTCCCACTCGTCGAGCAGTGACGAGTCGGTCTGACGCACGAGCTCGCCGAGCCAGGCGACCAGGTCGTCGATGTCCTCGGTGCGCGCGGCCTCGGGGATCGTCTGGCGCAGCGCGCGGAAGGCGTCGGTGAGGTAGCGCAGGACGAGGCCCTCGGACCGGGCGATCTTGTAGTACGAGACGTACTCGGTGAAGTTCATGGCGCGCTCGTAGAGGTCGCGCACCACCGACTTCGGCGAGAGCTCGTGGTCGGCGACCCAGGGGTGCCCCGTGCGGTAGGACTCGTAGGCGGCGCCCAGGAGCTCGGCCAGCGGCTTGGGCCAGGTGACGTCCTCGAGGAGCTCCATGCGCTCCTCGTACTCGATGCCCTCGGCCTTCATCGCCTGCACGGCCTCGCCCCGGGCGGAGTTCTCCTGGGCGCGGAGGATCTGCTTCGGGTCGTCGAGGGTCGACTCGACCACCGAGACCATGTCGAGGGCGTAGGTCGGCGACTCGCGGTCGAGCAGGTCGAACGCGGCGAGCGCGAACGGCGAGAGCGGCTGGTTGAGCGCGAAGTCGACCTGGAGGTCGTCGACGAGCCGAACGGTCCGCCCGGCGGCGTCGGGCTCGGGCAGGCGCTCCACGACGTCGGCCTCGAGCAGGCCGCGGAACAGCGCGATCGCCCGCAGGATCAGGCGGCGCTGGGTGGGGCGGTCGGCGTGGTTGTCCTCGAGCAGGTGGCGCATCGCGGCGAAGAAGTCCCCCGGGCGGGACGCGACCTGCAGGAGCATCGCCGTCGACACCCGGAACTGGCTGGTCAGCGCTTCGGGCTGCGCCTCGATGAGCTTCTCGAGGGTCTTCTCCGACCACGACACGAACCCCTCGGGCGGCTTCGCCCGCACGACGCGCCGCTGCTTCTTGACGTCGTCGCCGGCCTTCGCGAGCCGCTTGGCGTTCTCCACCTCGTGCTCGGGGGCCTGGACGACGACGTAGCCCGCGACGTCGTGCCCCGCCCGTCCCGCGCGCCCGGCGACCTGGTGGAACTCGCGGGCCCGCAGGTGGCGCACCCGCTGGCCGTCGAACTTGGTCAGCGCGGTGAAGAGCACGGTGCGGATCGGGACGTTGATCCCGACGCCGAGGGTGTCGGTGCCGCAGATGAGCTTGAGCAGCCCGGCCTGGGCGAGCGTCTCCACGAGGCGCCGGTACTTCGGCAGCATCCCGGCGTGGTGCACGCCGATGCCGTGGCGCACCAGCCGCGAGAGCGTCTTGCCGAACCCGGCGGTGAAGCGGAAGGCGCCGATGAGCTCGGCGATCCGCTCCTTCTCAGCCTTCGAGGAGACGTTGAGGCTCATCAGGGCCTGCGCCTGCTCGATCGCCGCGGCCTGGGTGGTGTGCACGACGTAGACCGGCGCCTGCTGCCCGGCGAGGAGCTCGGTGATCGTCTCGTGCAGCGGCGTGCGCGCGTAGCGGAACGACAGCGGGACGGGGCGTTCGGTGTGCGCGACGACCGCGGTCTCGCGCCCCGTGCGCCGCGTCAGGTCCTCGGCGAAGAACGAGACGTCGCCGAGCGTCGCCGACATCAGCAGGAACTGCGCCTGCGGCAGCTCGAGGATCGGCACCTGCCAGGCCCAGCCGCGCTCCGGGTCGGCGTAGTAGTGGAACTCGTCCATGACGACCTGGCCGACCTCGGCGCCGGGGCCCTCGCGCAGCGCCCAGTTCGCCAGCACCTCGGCGGTGCAGCAGATGACCGGGGCTTCGGGGTTGACGGCTGCGTCGCCGGTGAGCATCCCGACGTTGGCGTAGCCGAGCTGGGCGCCGAGGGCGAAGAACTTCTCCGAGACCAGCGCCTTGATCGGCGCCGTGTAGACGCTGCGCTCGCCACGGGACATCGCGCTGACGTGGGCGCCGAGCGCGACCAGCGACTTCCCCGAGCCGGTGGGCGTGGAGAGGATCACGTTCGATCCCGAGACCAGCTCGATCAGCGCCTCGGACTGGGCCGGGTAGAGGTCGAGCCCGCGCTCGGAGGCCCAGCCCGCGAACCCCTCGTAGAGCTCGTCGGGGTCCGCGCCGGGAGCGGGCAGGAGCGCCGTCGAGGTGGTCACCGGTCCATTGTCCGCGATCGCACCACGACCCGGTGGACGGCGGCCGGGTTACGATCCGTCACCTCGGGACGGCGACCAGAGGGCCGGCCGTGGGGCGAGGAGGAACGCGGCACGTGACCGAGGGTGGCGAGGTGGCGGCTGCGGCACCCCTCGGGCGACGCGCAGCGACCAAGGCCCGGACCCGGGAGGCGCTCCTCGAGGCCGCGCGCCGGGTGTTCGCCGAACGCGGGTACGGCCCCGCGTCGGTCGAGGAGATCGCGAAGACGGCCGGCGTGTCGGTCGGGTCGGTCTACGTGCACTTCGCGAGCAAGGAAGCGCTGTTCACCGCGCTGGTCGAGGACCAGACCTCGGTGGCGGTCGACCTGAAGTCCACGATCGTGTCGGGCGACCCGCAGGAGACCTTCGCCGCGCTCGACCGCCTCGTCTCCGACGTCGCCGACTCGCGCGAGGAGGCCCTGCTCGACGCCGAGGTCTGGCTCTACGCCGTGCGGCACCCCGAGTTCGCCGACCGTCTCGCGGAGCACGAGGTGCGCCTCGCCCGGTTCGCCACCGACGTGCTCTCCCGCGACTGGGAGAACCTCGACCCGGCCGTGCGCGACGCCGTGCGGGACGACGAGTTCGTCGTCGTCGCGGCCGCGCTCTACCACGGGCTCATCCGGCTGCGGCGCGTCCTCGGCGAGGACGCCGTGCGGGCCGACCTCTTCAGCCGGGCCCTGCGCCTGATGCTGCGGCTCCCGTCCGCCGACGAGTCCCAGCGCTAGCCCGACCCCGGCAGGACCGACCGCAGCACGGGCTCGAAGGCCACCGCGTCCTCGGCGAAGCCGATGTGGTCGCCCGGGAACAGCGTCGGCTCGAGGCCCAGCGCGTCGGCCAGTGCGCGGGAGCTCCGGTCGCAGAGCTGGCCGGCGGAGTCCCGGCCGATCCCCACGACGATCCGCGTGCGCCCGGTGCGCAAGGAGTCGATGTCCGGACGGAAGTGCGTCGTCGGCCGCAGGAGGTGGGCGTTCTGGAAGTCGCCGTCGGCCTGGGCGGCCGGGTCGGGCTCGCCGCCGAAGACCATCTGGATCATCTCCTCGGGCATCTCGATGGCCGCGTTGGCGAGGAACGCCCGCCAGGAGCCGAGGTGGTCGCCCGCGAACCAGCGCTCGATGACGACGTCCTCGCCGGCGTGGCGGTCGTCGCGGTCTTCCAGGAGCTCGACCAGGGGCGGCTCGTGGGCGACGACGGTGTCGACGAGGTCGGGGTGGCCCTGCGCCAGCGCCAGGGCGGTCACGGCACCGCCGCTGGAACCGAGGACGGTGACCGGCCGCCGCGCCCCGTCGGGGTCGACGTGCCGGACGAGGGCCGCGACGTCGTCCGCACGCGTGGCCAGCGTCGGGGTGGCGTCGGGGTCGCCGACCGGGCTGCGGCCGATCCCGCGGGTGTCGGTGGTGAGCACCGTGTGGTCGACGGCGAGCAGGTCGGCGAGGCCCGCGAACGCGTCGGCGCCCATGGGCGTGCCGAGCAGCACCACGAGCGGGCCGTCGCCCCGGACCTCGTGGTGGAGCCGGGCCCCGGGGACGTCGAGGGTGGCGGTGAGGGTGTGCACGGGTGACCTCCGGGGTGCTCGTGGACGGCGGCGTCGGAACGTTCGTGGGGGAGACGGACGCCGCGCCCGGAACTCATCGGCGGGTGCCGATGATCGACGAGGGGTACACGACGCCATGCCCTCCTCCCGCTCGCGACGTTCCCGCGACCTGACCTGGTTCCCCCGCCTGCTCGGCGTGGCCACCGCCGGCTACAGCGTGGCGATCATCGCCCGCCCCGAGCTGTTCACGAAGCCCACCGCGCTGCAGGCCGAGGGGGCGCCGCTGCCGACGGCCACCGCGATCGGGGTGCGTGCCCTCGGCGGGCGCGACCTCGCGTGCGGGCTGGCGATGGCCCTGGCTCCGGCGGGCAGGGCGCTGCGGACCGCCGTGGCCGTGCGCGTCGGGTCCGACGTCGTCGACCTGGTCCTGCTCGGGACATCGCTGCCGGAGCGCACCGCGCGGGCCAAGGCGGCCGGCGTCGCGGGGGCGTGGGGCACGCTGTGCGCCCTGGGCTACCTCGCCGCGGGCGACTGATCGGCCGGCACCTCGCTGAGCCGCAGGTGGTAGACGCCGGCGGAGGGGGTGAGCGGATGCAGGTCGTAGACGTGGACGACCTTCGGGCCGTCGTGGAGGTGGGTGTGCGTCACCGTCGGCAGCGGGGTGCCGTGGCGTGCCTCGCGCACCTCGACGCGTCCGTCGAGCGGACCCCCGACGTAGAGCAGCACGGCGTCCTCGTCGGCCGGCCCACCGGGCGGAACGGTCATGAGGACCTCCTCGGGCGGCGCGTCGGTCGGCGGTGCGGCTGTGACGCCTGTGTCGGCGTGGCGTTCAGGGTAGGGAAAGCACGGCCCCTCGCGCAGCGTCTGCGCGGCGTCACTTTCCGGAGCCAACGATGACCGCCGGTGACGGCATCCGGGAGTGGACGACGCCCGGCCGTCCTCCGCTGGTCCCCGAGGTCACCCTGCTGCTCGCCGAGGACATGCACCGCACGTGGTCGGCGATCGACGAGGAGGCGCCGCCGTTCTGGGCGTTCGCCTGGGTCGGCGGCCAGGCCCTCGCGCGCCACGTCCTCGACCACCCCGACCTCGTCCGGGGCCGCCGGGTACTCGACCTCGCCTCGGGGTCGGGGCTGGTCGCGATCGCCGCCCTGCGCGCGGGGGCCACGGCCGCGATCGCCTCGGACACCGACGCGCGGGCCCGCGCCGCGATCGTGCTCAACGCGCAGGCCAACGACGTCGAGATCGACGTGGTCGGCGACGTGCTGGACGCCGACGAGCCCCTCGACGTCGACGTCGTGCTCGCCGGCGACGTCTTCTACGAGCAGCCCATGGCCCGGCTCGTCGAGCGCTTCTGCGACGAGGCGGTCGCGGCCGGCGTCGACGTCGTCGTCGGCGACCCCGGCCGCGAGTACCTGCCGCGGCGTCGCGTGAGCACGCTCGGGAGCTACGACGTCGTCGGGACCCTCGACCTGGAGGGCGGCGAGATCACCCGCACCACGGTCTACCGCTTCACCTGACATCCCCGCCGCGCTCCTGTAGAACCGTCACGGCTGACGGTCCGGTCGGCCGGGAACGGGAGGTCGCGGTGCGCGCGGTACAGGTCGTCCGGCTCGACGGGCCGGACGCGGTGGAGGTCGCCGAGGTCGACGAGCCCACGGTCGGCGACGGCCAGGTGCTCATCGACGTGGAGGCGGCCGGCGTCGTCTTCCCCGACCTGCTGCTCAGCCGCGGCGAGTACCAGATGAAGCCCGACCTGCCCTTCCTGCTCGGCAGCGAGGTCGCGGGCACGGTGCGCGAGGCGCCGGACGGCTCCGGCTTCAGCGCCGGCGACCGCGTCGCCGCGATGCCGGTGCTCGGCGGGTTCGCCACGACCGTCGCCGCCTCGACCGAGCTGGTCTTCCCGCTGCCCGACGCGGTGTCCTTCGACATCGGCGCCGGCCTGCCGATGAACTACCTGACCGCGCACTTCGTGCTCGAGACCCGCTGCCACCTCGCCGAGGGCGAGACCGTGCTCGTGCACGGCGCCGCCGGCGGTGTGGGCGTCGCCTGCATCCAGTTCGCCAAGGCGCGCGGGGCGACGGTGCTCGCCGTCGTGTCCTCCGAGGGCAAGGCCGAGGTCGCCCGGGCCGCCGGGGCCGACCACGCGGTGCTCGTCGACGGGTTCAAGGACGCCGCCAAGGAGATCACCGGGGGCGCGGGCGTCGACGTCGTCGTCGACCCCGTCGGCGGCGACCGGTTCACCGACTCGTTGCGCTCCCTCGGCGACGACGGCCGTCTCGCGGTCGTCGGCTTCACCGCGGGCGACATCCCCACCGTCAAGGTCAACCGGCTGCTGCTGAACAACATCTCGGTGGTCGGTGCCGGCTGGGGGGCGTACGCCTCCAAGCGGACGGGTTTCATGCGCCGGCAGTGGGACGCGATGCTCGACGACATCGCGAAGGGCCGCCTCGCCCCGCCGATCAGCGCGACCTACCCGCTGGCCGAGGCCGCGTCGGCGATCAACGAGCTGGCCGAGCGGCGTGTCACCGGCAAGGTGATCGTCCACCCGCGGGAGCACTGAGGCGCCGTGGAGCTCGCGCACACCCGCACCGGGACCGGGGAGCCCGTGCTGCTCCTGCACGGGATCACGCACCGGCGCCAGGGCTGGGACCGCGTGGTGCCGCTGCTCGCGCAGGAACGGGAGCTCTGGGCGGTCGACCTGCCCTCCCACGGGGACTCGCCCGACCTGCCCGGCGACTACCGCGGCGACATCGCCCCGCTCGCCGACGCGGTGGAGGCGTTCTGCACCGCCCAGGGCCTCGACCGTCCCCACGCCGTCGGGAACTCAATGGGCGGCCTGGTCGCCCTCGAGCTCGCCGCCCGGGGCACGGTGCGGTCGGCGACCGCGCTCTCGCCCGCCGGGTTCTGGTCGCGGGCCGAGCGCGTGTACGCCCGCGCGATCCTCGGCGGGGCCCACGCCGCGCTGGCCGTGATCCCCTCGCAGCGCCTCGAGCGGATGCTCGCCACGCCGATCCTGCGCACCGCGCTGCTCGGCCTGCTGCTGGCCCACCCGTCGCGGATCGACCCCGCGGAGGTCGGCGCCGACCTCCGGGGCCTGAGCCACCCCCGCTCGTCGTTCGCGACGATGCTCGCCCACTTCGACACCTGGATCGCGCCGGCCCGTTCGGCGGTGCCGACGACGGTCGGCTGGGGCTCGCGGGACATGCTGCTGCCCCGCTGGCAGTCCGGGCGGCTGCGCCGCGCCCTGCCCGACGCCGCGGTCTACGTCCTGCCGGGCTGTGGGCACGTCCCGATGGGCGACGACCCCGCGCTCGTCGCGGACTTCATCCTCGCCGCGACGCGCCCGCGGGCGAGCCGCGCCGCCTGACGGGCCCCACGGTGTGCCGACCCTCTACCTGACCCGCGGGCTCCCGGCGTCGGGCAAGACGACCTGGGCGCGGGCTCTCGTCGCGTCGCGGCGCCCGGGGCGGATCGTGCGGGTCAACCGCGACGACCTGCGACGCAGCATGGTCGACCCCGACTACGCCGCTCCGGTCGACGCGGTCGAGCGGGTGATCTCCGCCGCGGAGCGTCGGCTCGTGCAGGGCATGCTGCAGGACGGGGTCGACGTCGTCGTCGACTCCACGAACCTGCGCGCGGCGGTGGCGCGGAGCTGGCTGGCGCTGGCCGAGGAGTGCGGGGCGGAGTGGCACGTCGAGGACGTCGTCGCCGACCTCGAGGACTGCGTGCGCCGCGACGCCGCCCGTCCGGAGCGCGAGCGCGTGGGGGAGGAGCGGCTGCGCGACCTGCACGCCCGCTTCGTGGATCCCACGACGGGGCGCCCGGCCCCGCTCGCCCCGCCGCGTCGTCCCCTCCCCGAGGCCGAACCGTGCCAGCATGGACCCGTGGCCCACGAGAACGAGTGGTACTTCTGCCTCAAGCACCATCAGGTGGAGCCGTGGGACGGCTGCCGCGCCGCCGATCGCCTCGGTCCCTATCCGGACAAGGAGACCGCCGCGCACGCGCTCGAGATCGCCGAGCAGCGCAACAAGGCGGCCGACAAGTACGACGAGAGCTGACACACCCCAGCGCCGGTCACCACGGCGCCGGTACGGGCTACCGGTACCAGCCCCGGTGGGCGACGCGGGCGACGTCGGTGACGTCCGCCGCGAGCCGGTCGAGCTCGTCGCGCAGGCGCGTGGCGGGCAGCGCCACCGCGATCGCGGCGCTCACCCGGCCGCCGGGATCGGCGATCGGGGCGCACACGCACGCGAATCCCGTGGCGTACTCCTCGCGGTCGACCGCGAATCCGTCGCGCCGCACGCACGCGAGCTCGGCGTCGTAGGCGTCGGGCGAGGTGATCGTGGCGGGGGTGTAGGCCCGCCAGCGGCGCGGGTCGAGGCGGGCCCGGCGCCCCGGCCGGTGCGCCACGAGGACCTTGCTGGCCGCCAGGGCGTGCGCCATCGACGGCGGGACCCGCGGCGGCAGCTCGGGGACGCGACCGAGACCCTGGTGCCCGCGGATGTCGACGACGTCGATGTGGTCGTCGTCGGCCCACTCGACGAGATAGGTCCAGGCGCGGGTGCGCCGGTAGAGATCGCTGACGGCGTCCGAGAGGACCTCGGGCAGCTCCCGCCGCGGCACGGTCGGGACGGGCCGCAGGCGGTAGCCGCCGGAGGCGGTGCGTTCCACGTGGCCGGCCCGGAGCAGTCCCTGGACGACCGGGGTGCTCGACCGGCCGAGGTGGCCGTTCAGATCGGCCAGACCGACACCTTCGGGGTGAGCGGCCAGCATGCGCAGGACACGGAGCGTGCCGGGCGCGACGAGACCGGAGGTCCCGGTGGCGGGCCGTTCGGTCGGCATGTCGCCCGACCGGGGGAGCGGCACATCGATCGTCACGTCGAGTGATATTAGTGAATCGGACATCGAGAAGGAACCGAGCTTTCCTGAGGGAAGCCTGGCACGTCCCGAGCCGGTCGACCTCGGGCTGGTCGGTCCCGAGCTAGTCGACCTCGAGCTGGGCGCCGCAGGACGGGCACCGCGTGGGTGGGTCCTCGTCGGCCAGCCGCCCGCACTCGCCGCACACCCGGTGCATCCAGCAGGCCGGGTCGCCGCCCAGGTCGTCGTCGGGCACATCGGTCACAGCGGCCTCCCGGACATCGGCCTCCCGGACATCGGCCCCGGACATTCAGAAAGCCCTGGCCGTCGACCATTCCAGGTCGCTGACCAGGGCTTCTGGGGTGGGCGATACTGGGATTGAACCAGTGACCCCTACCGTGTCAAGGTAGTGCTCTCCCACTGAGCTAATCGCCCGAGGCGCAGGCGGGAATCGAACCCGCGTACAGGGCTTTGCAGGCCCTTGCCTAAGCCACTCGGCCACTGCGCCAGGCATCCGGAGGTCGTCCGGCTCACCCTGGAGAAGTTGATGCCGAGGAGCCTCCCGAGCGGACGACGGGACTCGAACCCGCGACCCTCACCTTGGCAAGGTGATGCGCTACCAGCTGCGCTACGTCCGCGTGTGGCCGGCGGGATTCGGGGTTCCGACCCGCCGTTGCCGACGAAGAGAACACTACTGCACCGTGCGCCCCCCGCTTCCCGCGGGGGGGTCTGTCAGCTCGGATCGCTCGAGAGCAGCAGGCCCAGCGCGTGCTCCAGATCCAGCCAGTCGTCCTCGGCACCCGGGGCGACGATCTCGTGGGTGCGGGTGAGGAACTCCGACACCTCACGGCTCGCGGCACGGAAGGTGGCGTGGCCCGAGGGGGAGCTGAGCTCGATCTCGATCGACTCGGCATCACCGTCGGAGGGGCGGATTCGGACGTCTCCCGCGCCCGAGGCGCCGAGCAGTCCCTCGGTGAGGAGGTCCCGCGAGAACACCCACTCCACCCATCCGGCGCGGCCGGTGCGGAACGCGGCCTGCACGGCGTACGGGTCGCGAGTGTCGTAACGCATCTCGACCTGGACGGGCACGGGCGGGTTCGGCGGACCGACGAGGTCGAAGACCGCCGTCGAGCGGATCGTCGTGTGGTCGTTGAGCATGTGGCTGCCTTTCGCACGCTGCTGTCGTTCGGGGAAACGACTGGCAAGCGACCCTGTGACGGCGGTTCACCCGGCTCACGCATGCATCACACCGGACGGGCAACCACAGGGTGACTTACCCGGTTCGGTTCCGTAACGAACCACCCACCCCGGCCGGGCGTCGGTGCCTGCCCCGGGAGCACTAGCCTGACGCCTGTCTGACCCGGACATACACACCCGAGGAGAGGGTCGACCAGTGACGGACGCGTCGCGAGGAGTCCCAGAGGCGGCTCCGGAGCGTGACGACGACGGTCTTGCTGGTGTGACCGATGCCACATTGCTCGAACAGATCGGCGAGCGCAGTGCGGAAGCCCTCGCGCAGCTCTACGACCGGTTCGGGCGCCCCGCGTACTCCCTGGCCCGCCGTATCTGTGTCGACGAGTCGCTGGCGGAGGACGTGGTGCAGGAGGCGTTCCTCGTGGTGTGGCGGGACCCCGGACGGTTCGACCCGGACCGCGGCGCGGTCTCGAGCTGGCTGCTGACCCTCGTGCACCACCGCGCCGTCGACGCGGTGCGGCGCGAGGCGACCCGTCGCAAGCGGACCGTGCCACCGAGCCCCGACGGCGAGGAGTGGAACGTCCCGCCCGGGCCGGGAGCCGACCAGGCGGCCCTCGGGGCGGTCGTCGCCGGGAAGGTGCGTGACGCGCTCGGTCAGCTGCCCGCCGACCAGCGCGAGGCGCTCGCCCTGGCGTACTTCGGCGGCTACACCCAGCGCGAGGTGGCGAGCCTCGTCGGGATACCCCTGGGGACGGTGAAGTCCCGGATGTTCGCCGGGACCCAGAAGCTGCGAGCCCTCCTGGGCCCGCACGTCGAGGTGGACGAGGAGGGACGATGAGCGACCGGGCCGTCCCCGACTCCCACACCGGTGCCCACGACGCCCTTGCGGTGGGCTGGGCGCTGCACACCCTCGATCACGACGAGGAAGCGGACTTCGCCGCCCACCTCGAGACCTGCCCGACCTGCCGGCAGACGGTCGACGAGACGCTGGAGACGCTCGGCGAGCTCGCCGAGGCCGTCGTCCCGGTCAGCCCGCCGCGCCACCTGCGCCGCCGGCTGCTCGACGCCGCGGCGGCCGAGTCGGCGGCGACGGGCGAGGGCGTCGATCTGCCCGAGCTGACCGGAGCCCCGGTGGCGGAGCCGGCGGCTCCCGAGCCCGCGCCCGCGCCCGCCGTCGAGGAGCGGGACGCGACCGTCGTGCCGCTCTCGCCCCGGCGGCGGGCCTCCCGCTGGCTCGCGGTGGCCGCGGTGGCCCTGGTCGTCGCGGCGGTCGGGGGCCTCGCCGTGGCCAACCAGTCCCTGCGCACCGAGCGCGACAACGCCGCCGCGGCGGCGGCCCAGGCCGAGCGCGACGCCTCCGTGGTCGACGTGCTCCGGGACGCGGGCACCCCCGGCGTCACGCACGTGACGCTGGCCAGTCCCGACGGCGCACTCGTCGGGCTCGTCGTCGACGACGGCAGCGGCGCCCGCGTGCTCACCAGCGGGCTCGGCGCCAACGGGGCCGACGAGATCTACGTGCTCTGGGGCCTCGCCGACGGGACACCGCGGCCGCTGGGGACCTTCGACGTCACCCAGCAGACCCCGGCCGTGAGTTCCGTACCCTCGACGACGGCGGCGGTCCCGTTCGCCGGTTTCGCGGTGTCGATCGAGCCGGGCCGGACGGCGCCCGCCACGCCGACCCGAGTCGTCGCGAGTGGACAGGTGGGAACGTGAGCGAACCGGCCGAGCAGTCGACCGCCACCGCTGACAAGGCGCCCACCGAGGGTCCGACCACCGTCACCGCGCCGCCCCGGCACCGCACCCTCCGCGCGCGACTGCGGCACTTCCGCGCCCGCGTGCGCGGCAACCCGCGCGCCAACCTGATCTGGCGCATCGTCGTCGGCGTCCTCGGCGGCCTGGTCCTCGTCGCGGGCATCGTCGCGATCCCGTACCCGGGCCCCGGCTGGCTGATCGTGTTCGCCGGCCTCGGCCTCCTCGCCACCGAGTTCACCTGGGCCGGCCGGGTGCTGCGCTTCGCCCGGCACCACTACGACCGCTGGATGGAGTGGGTCGGACGGCAGAGCATCGTCGTCAAGTGCCTGCTCGGCCTGCTCACCTGCGCCATCGTCCTGGCGACCCTCTGGCTGCTCGGCGCCCCGTACCTCGTCGCCAAGCTGGTGGGTCTCGGCCACTGGACCTGGCTGCAGAGCCCGCTCTGATGATGGTCTAGGCTCGTCGAGGCCGCGGGCGATTAGCTCAGGGGTAGAGCGCTTCGTTCACACCGAAGAGGTCACTGGTTCGATACCAGTATCGCCCACGCACCAAGGCCCTGGTCACAGGCTCGCGAGAGCCGCCGACCAGGGCCTTCGTCATGCCCGGCGAAGATCGAGGCAGCGTCCGGGCAGCAGGGGCAGTCACGGTGTTGCTCCTCCGTCGTCGCTGAGGGCGGCGAGGATGCGGCCGGCCGAGGCTCGACATCCTCATCGGTTCGTCGTAGCTTACGGTTCGTGACAGCTTACGGAGATGCGGGACTCGGGTTGCTGGGCGACCCGATGCGTCGCGCGATCTTCGAGACGCTGGCACGCCGGCCCAGCTCGGTCGGCGATCTCGCCGAGCGGCTCCCGATCAGCCGGCCGGCCGTGTCCCAGCACCTCAAGGCGCTCAAGGACGGCGGTCTGGTCGTCTCGCACGCCGAGGGCACGCGGCGCATCTACCGCCTCGACCCGGTGGGTGTGGCCGCGATGCGGAGCTGGCTCGACGGCGTCTGGGAGCACGCTCTCGCCGACTTCCACAAGTTCGCCGAGCAAGCCGCCGCCGACGAAGCGGCCGGCGCCCATCACTCCGCCGAACACCCCACCGAGGAGCAACCATGACCACACCGATCCCGGCGATCGAGGGCAAGACCACCGTCAACGTCAGCCGTGAGAAGGCGTTCGCGCTGTTCACCGGTCACTTCGGCGCGTGGTGGCCGCGGCAGTACCACATCGGATCGTCCGAGGTCGCCGACGTGATCCTGGAGCCCCACGAGGGCGGACGGTGGTTCGAGCGCGGGGTCGATGGCTCCGAGTGCGACTGGGGCCGGGTGCTGGCCTGGGAGCCCACGGAGCGGGTGGTGTTCACCTGGCAGATCGGCGGGGACTGGCAGTTCGACCCCGACCCCTCGCACGCCAGCGAGATCGAGGTCCGCTTCCACGCCGACGGTCCCGAGCAGACCACCGTCGAGGTCGAGCACCGCCACTTCGAGCGTCTCGTCGGCGGCGAAGGTGTCCACGGCGCCATCGAGCACGGCGGCGGTGGCTGGGTCGCGCTGCTCGCTGCCTACGCGCAGACGGTGGCCGGGGAAGGGACGTCGTGACGGGTGCCGACCCGATGCGCGTCGCGCACGGCGAGGGCCTGCTGCGCTGAGCCGTTCGACGTCGCCTGCGTCGGTCGGCATCGCTGAGCCCGGGTCAGCGACCCACGCGACGACGTCGACGCGATCCACCTGGCAGGGACGCTCGTCTACCAAGCACCGGGCTCGAACTCCGCGGTCATCTCCCGCCAGGCGATGGGCTCCGCGCAGTGGCTGCAGGTCACGCGCGCCTCGGCCGGGTGTCCGCAGGTGCGGTGGATCAGGCGCACCGGCGCGACGTCGTTCTTGTACGTGTCGCCCCAGCTCATCAGCGTCACGAGGACGGGGTAGAGGTCCGCGCCCTTGCGGGTGAGGCGGTACTCGTGGCGCGGCGGGCTGTCCTGGTAGGGGACGCGGTCCAGGACGCCCTCGGCGGTGAGCAGCCGGAGCCGGTCGTTGAGGACGTTGCTGCCGATGCCCAGCTTGTCGCGGAAGTGGTCGTAGCGACGCTCGCCCCGGAAGCACTCGCGCAGGATCATCATCGTCCAGCGCTCGCCGATCACCGACCACGTGCGGGCCACCGAGCAGTAGACGTCCTGCAGATCGTCGTGCTTCACGAGCGCCAGGGTAGGACACGTTTCGAGTCCCAGCAGGTTGCGCGCCCGTCGGACCTCTGTCACGGTCCGACTCGAATCGAGTCCGACCCGTGGAGGATGACGTGCCCTTCTACCAGTTCACCGTGCCCACCGGCGGAGCGACGCTGGACCACAAGGCCGAGGTGGCCGCCGCGATGACGAAGGTCCACGCCGAGGTCACCGGCGCCCCGGGGACCTACGTGCAGTGCTCGTTCACCGAGGTCGCGCCGGGCAGCGTGTTCGTCGCGGGCGAGGCGGTGGAGGGGCCCCGGATGGTCGGGCTGATCCGGTCCGGGCGCTCGCCCGAGGTGCGCGCCAGGCTCATCAACGGTCTCGCCGACGCCTGGTGCGCGACCACGGGCGACGCCAAGGAGGACCTCGGCATCTTCATCGTCGAGATCCCGGGCGCGAACGTGATGGAGGCCGGCGTGATCCTCCCCGAGAGCAGCGAGGACGTCGGCGCCATCCTCTGAGTCCTTGACAGGCAAGTCGCGACTTGCCTAATGTTCTCGCCGTGGGCGACGTCTTCAAGGCCCTGGCCGACCCCACCCGGCGCACGATCCTCGACGAGCTGACCGACCGGAACGGTCAGACGCTCTTCGAGCTCTGTGGCCGCCTGACGATGAAGCACGGGCTCAGCTCGACGCGGCAGGCGATCTCGCAGCACCTCGACGTGCTGGAGGCCGCCGGCCTCGTCGAGACCACGCGCGAGGGCCGGTACAAGTTCCACCACATCAACACCGGGCCGTTGCGGACGATCGTCGAGCGCTGGCTCGCGGGGGACAGGGGAGAGGAACCGACGTGAGGATCCACATCGCGAGCGTCTTCGTCGACGACCAGGAGAAGGCGCTGCGGTTCTACGTCGACGTCCTGGGGTTCACGACGAAGCACGACATCCCGCTGGGCGGCGAGGACCGCTGGCTCACCGTGGTGTCCCCGGAGGACCCCGACGGCACCGAGCTGCTGCTGGAGCCCGGCGGGCACCCGGCGGTGCAGCCCTTCAAGGACGCGCTCGTCGCCGACGGCATCCCCTTCACGCAGTTCGCCGTCGACGACGTCAAGGTCGAGTACGACCGGCTGCGCGCGCTCGGCGTCACCTTCACCCAGGAGCCCGTCGACATGGGCCCGGTGACCACCGCCGTGCTCGACGACACCTGCGGCAACCTCATCCAGATCGTCCACCAGTCGGGCTGAGTCACCCGGGAATCCGCTCGTCCGCCCGGGCGTGCACTGCCACCCTCGGCGGGTCGATGGACATCGACTGGAACGCCGAGATCGCGGCGCAGCTGCGGACGCACTGGTCGCGACAGCTGCGCCCTCGGCTCGACGGGCTGACCGACGCCGAGTACTTCCGGGAGCCCGTCGCCGGGGCGTGGACGGTGCGGTGGAGTCGTGACGACGCCCGGTTCGTGAGCGACGTCGTGATCCCGCCGCCCGAACCCCCGCCGGTGACGACGATCGCCTGGCGGCTCGCCCACGTCAGCGCGCTCCTCGAGATGGGGCTCGAGAGGTTCGGTGGTCCCGCCGTCGCCTGGACCGCGGTCACCCCGCCGGCCCGCCCGGAAGTCCCTTCGAGGGGTGGACCACCGCCGCCATCGTCCTGCACACCCAGCGCGAAGTGATCCACCACGGCGCGGAGATCGCCCTGCTGCGCGACCTGTACGGGGCCGCGTGACGGCGCTCGTCGTCCGGGCCGGGCGTTCGGGAAGCAGTCCCACGATCGGACGCACGGCGCGGACGAGGTCGGCGGACGTCACGCCGGCGTCCCAGGGTGACCGTCACTCGCTGTACCAGTAAAGTAGCGGCGCCGCGGTCGAGCAGACGGCCGCTTCGTGGATCGGGGCGCAGGCGAGGCCGGCGCTTGCCAGGTCTCTCCGCGCCGACGGTCCCCGGTACCCCGCCCGGGACGGGTCGTCGGCGCGCGCGTCCGAGACCGGCAGTGCGGTACGTCGTCCGGTTGCCGCCCCGCCTCTCGTAGCGACCGCAAAGGTGGGGCAGCACGGTGTACCCGGGGCAGGCTGATCAGCTCGTCGTCGCTCTGCGCAGAGCAGCCCGGACCCTCCTGGACCGACGCAGCATCCGGGATCTCCAACAGACGCTGTCGGAGATCGTCTCGGCGGCCGTGGAGACGGTGCCCGGCGCGACCGCCGGCGGCCTGTCGGTGACGGAGGACGGGATCGTCGACTCCCGCAACCCGACCAGCCGCGGCATCTCCGAGCTGGACCGGCTGCAGGGCGAGCTCCACGAGGGTCCCTGCGTCACCGCCCTCGAGTCCCCGGCCGAGGACGGCGCGGTGATCGCGGAGGACCTCGCCGGGGTCGACGCGCAGCGGTGGCCCCGGTTCGCACCCGCGGCGGTGGCGGCGGGCTACCGCTCGATGCTCTCCACCCAGCTCACGACGAACGGGCGGATGCGCGTCGCGCTCAACCTCTACGCCGCCGAGCCGGGCGTTTTCGACTCCGAGGCGCGGCTGCTGGCGGGCCTGTTCGGTGTCCAGGCCGCGATGCTCCTGCACGGCAGCGAGCAGGCCGTCCACCTCGGCCGGGCCGTCGACAGCCGGGACGTCATCGGCCAGGCCAAGGGCGTCCTGATGGAACGCTTCGGGGTCGACGAGACCGAGGCGTTCCAGATGCTCGTGGAGTCGTCCCAGAGCACCAACCTCAAGCTCATCGACGTCGCGCGCTGGCTCCTCAGCGAGGTCGCGCGCCGCGGCACCCGCCGGGTGTCCGCGGACTCCGCCGGCCTCGACGCCTCGTCGGTCGGGCAGCACCCGTCGGGTGGCTAACTCTCCAGCACCACGGGGCCGTCGGGCGTCCGGATCTCGGCGCGCAGGAGCGGCGGTCCGTCGGCGACGGTGACGCAGCCCGAGAGCCCGAGACCCGCGAGCCGGCGGCGCAGCGCGGGAGCGTCGGGCGTCACGAGGACCAGGCGCTCGAGACGGACGCCGGCGTCGGGGATCCCGTCGGTGGGGTGGGCCCCGTCCCAGGCGATGAGGCTCGGGACCAGCCCACCGCCGGGGATCTCGCCGTCGGCCGGCACCGTCAGCGTCCACGACAGCGCGTCGCGGGAGAGCCGGAGGCGTTCGCCGTGGTCGTCGGGGCCGGGCGGGAGGACGGCGGGGCGGGCGACCCAGTGCAGCAGCCGCGGGCCGTCGGCGAGGCGCGCCCGCACGGCAGGGTCGTCCAGCCCGAACCACCGGGGCCGACCCGGCGCGGGGGCGTCGGGATCGACGGCGATCAGCTCGAGATAGGTGCTCCCGCCGAGGCCGAGCAGGGCGTTGTGGGTGCCGAAGCCGGCGTGCCGACCGCCCGCTCCGAGCCGGACCCCGAGCTGCTCCTCGAGGGCCGGCACGCCGTGGGCGAGGTCGGAGGCGGCCACGACGAGGTGGTCGACGACGGGTGTGGCGGGCACGGGGGCGACGGTACGGCCGCCGATCTAGTATCTCTACAGTACGGTGTGGTTGTTTTCTAGGATCAGACGCTGCTACGTCCTCCCCGTTCCCACCCGAGGAGGACCCGATGGCCCCGCCCGCGACGACCGGACGCCGAGCCTGGATCGGGCTCGCCGTCCTGGCGCTGCCGACGCTGCTGCTCTCGCTCGACATGAGCGTGCTCTACCTGGCGCTGCCCGCCCTGTCCGCCGACCTCGGCCTCGGGCCGACCGCACAGCTCTGGGCGATGGACGTCTACGGCTTCATGATCGCGGGCTTCCTCGTCACGATGGGCACGCTCGGCGACCGCATCGGGCGTCGCCGGCTGCTGCTCCTCGGGGCGGCGGCCTTCGGCGTCGCCTCGGTGATCGCCGCGTTCTCGAACGGCCCCGCGATGCTGATCGCGACGCGCGCACTGCTCGGGATCGCCGGGGCCACGCTCATGCCCTCGACGCTCGGGCTGATCCGGACGATGTTCCCCGACCCGCGGGCCCGGGGGACGGCGATCGCGATCTGGATGAGCTGCTTCATGGGCGGCATGACCATCGGTCCGCTGATCGGCGGCGTGCTGCTGGAGGCGTTCTGGTGGGGCGCGGCCTTCCTCATGGGCGTGCCGGTGATGGCGCTGCTGCTCGTCCTCGGGCCGGTGCTCCTGCCCGAGTCGCGCGACACGGGCGCCGGGCGCCTCGACCTCGTCAGCGTCGCGCTCTCGCTCGGCGCCGTGCTGGCCGTCGTCCACGGGCTCAAGTCGCTGGCGGCGACGGGCCCGGAGCTCGGGGCGCTCGCGTCGCTGGTGGTCGGCCTCGTGGTCGGCGCCCTGTTCGTCCGCCGTCAGCTCCGCCTCGACGACCCGCTGCTCGACCTGCGGCTGTTCCGCCACCGCGCGCCGGCGGGCGTGCTGGGCATCGGGCTCGGTGGCGGCGTGGTCATGGCCGGCACGTTCCTGCTGCTCACGTTGTACCTCCAGCTCGTCGCGGGCCTCTCGGTGCTCACCGTCGGCCTGGTGCTCGCGCCGCTGCAGGCGGCCATGGTCGTGGCCTCGCTGCTCGCGCCGCGGCTGGCGCGGTCGATCCGCCCGGCGCGGGTGATGGCGGGCGGCCTGCTGATCGGCGCCGTCGGCCTGGCCGTCGTGGGGCTGCTCGGTGCCGGGGAGGGCGGCGGCACCGTGGTCCTGCTCGGCGGCTTCCTGCTCGCCTCGGTGGGGATCGCGCTGCCCACGGCGCTGGGCACGGATCTCCTCGTCGGCTCGGTGCCCGAGGAGAAGGCCGGCTCGGCCGGCGCGCTGTCCGAGACCAGTGGCGAGCTCGGCATCGCTCTCGGCGTCGCGACGCTCGGCAGCCTGGCGACGGGGGTGTACCGCGACGACCTGGTGGTCCCGCCCGGGACGCCGGCGCCGCTCGCGGACGCCGCACGGACGGGCATCACCGAGGCGATCGCCGCGGGCCCGACCCCCGAGCTGTTCGACGCGGTGGGGACGGCCTTCACCGCCGGCCTCGGGTGGGCGGCCACCGGCGGGGCGCTGGTGTTCGCCGGTCTGGCGGGGCTCGCCCTGGTCGCGTTCCACGAGGTGCCGGTGACCGCGGCCCCGGACGTCGAGGCCCAGAAGACCCAGAAGACCCAGGAGGCCCAGGAGGCCCAGGAGGCCCCCGCGCTCGCGCCGGCGGCCTGAGCGGGGTGCGGTCGGGAGCGCCGCGTACGGTGCTGCGCATGCCGGGCATCGCGTGGCCGCCGAACGACACCGACCGAAACCGGTTCCTGTGTCGCCTGCAGATCGCGGTCTACGCCGCGGCCGCCCTGTACTTCGGGGCGTTCGCCCTGGCCACCGGGGCCTTCGTGCCCTGGGCGATCTTCACGGTCGCGCTGGCCGCGGCGCTCGTGGCGGGCGCGGCGATCCTGCTGATGAGGGCGCAGCGCCAGGACGGTCAGCGCCAGGGTCCGGGGCGCTGAGCCGGGCGGATCAGCCGGACGGCCCCGCGGAGGCGACGGTCTCCCATCGCCGGGACAGGGCGTCCAGGTGGACGAGGAGCTGATCGACGTCCATGGCGTGCTCCGCCATCAGCTCCTGCTCGAGCTCGCGTGCCCGGCGGTGCACCCGGGCCAAGGCCTCCCGTCCGTCGTCGGTGAGCCCGAGCAGCTTGCGCCGCCCGTCCGCAGGCGCCTGCGTGCGCGCGATGAGTCCGCGGTCCTCGAGCCGCCGGCACACGTCCGCCATGGTGGAGCGGTCGAGCGCGACGGTGTGGGCCAGAGAGCCCTGATCGAGTTCCGGGTGGGCGTCCACCGTGATGAGCACGGCGTACTGAGGTCCGGTGAGCACCGGATCGACCCTGCGGGCCCAAGCGGCGGTGTAGGCCTGGTGGAGGCGCCGGGCGAGATAGCCCGGCGCGTGGCGTATGGCGTCAGGGGTGGCTGGGCCACCCTCCGGAATCGTCCCGTCCCCCTCGCGTGACATTCGTCCACTCTGACACAACCGAGTGACACACAACTCGGTATGACGTGCGAGGAGGGCGACGAACGGTCGACCGATTCAGTTCACCGGACGTTCGGTAGGTTTTCCTCGACACGCTCGGTGGCCCCGGGGGTGAGGGTCCCATCCCGTGGACGGCATCGCGGAATGGACCCGCTCGGTCCGCTGCCGGACCAGCGACCTCACCGAGTAGCGCACCGAGTCGCTCAGCGGATGGTCCGCGGTGCCTGGCTGGGGAACAGCAGGCGCACGTCGTCGATCGTCACCAGTCGCAGGTGGATGACCTGCTCGACGACCGCGATGCGCCAGCCGCGCGTCTTGTCGTTGAGCCGCAGACCGCGCAGCCAGCGCTGGGCGTGCCGGAACGCCTCGCTCTGCGTCTTGGGACTCGGCGCGGGACGGCCCTCGGCGCGGTGCCACTCCGCGATCTGGTCGGCGTCGCCGTGCACCTCGCGCGACGCGTTGCCCGCCCCGGCGGTGGCGGCGGCGATCAGCGTCGGCCCGCAGGCCGCGACCAGCACCGACCACCACGTCTCGGCGGTGGGCAGCGAGGTGTCGATGGTGCGGCCACCGGCGAGGCCCCCGCTGGTGGTGACGCCCGCGGCCGCGGTGGGGGCGAAGCGCAACAACGCGAGGGTCAGCTCCTGGCCGTCCGGGAACCACAGGCCCAGCGAGGAACGGTCGTCGCGGACGAGCAGGCCGTTGCCGGTGCGGATGCGGTCCTTGCCGGGGACGCCGGGCACGAACAGGGTCAGCAGGCCACCGTGCCGCTGCCGGTTGATGATCAGGTAGGCGTCGTCGCGGACCTCGATCTCGACGGCCAGGCGTGACACGCGGTCGTCGGGCACGGCGACGTGCCGCGCGGCGCCCGCGCCCTCGTCGCGCCGTCGACCGGTGCCGTCGCCGCGCCCGATGGTGACCCGCTCGCCCCACGGGACCGACTGGGCGCGCTCGGTGCGGACGTCGAGCACGGTGAGCCCGCCGAGGGCCATGCGCGGGGTCCCCGGAGAGGGGGCCTGCGGAGCGCGGGCGACCGGTCGAGTCACGACACCTCCCGTCCACCGTGGGCGGGAGGGCCGTGCTGCCCCTAGCCGCCCCCGTCGCGGCGGGGATCCGCCGGCCGACCCCAGGATACGCGGGGACGGGCGCGGGTCTCCTCGTCGCGGGGACCGCCGACCGGGGTCGGGGCGCGGCCGCGCGCGGCGTCCCGGGCGGCGTCGCGGGCCATGCCCGCGACCCGCTGCACGAGCGTCGCCCCGGGCCGGGATCCGGGCCGGGGACCCGCGGTCGGGGTGACCACGGTCGTCCGTGTCCCGGGCTCGCCGGTGTGCTTCTCGGTGTGCCCCTCGGCGTGCCCCTCGGCGTGCGGGGAGCGGGCACCGCCTGCTCCCCGGGACCCCCCGACGGTGTCCCGGGGAGCCCCGGCCGGCCCCCGCGCCTGAGCCGGCCGAGGTGGGGGCGGAAGAGCCCGCCCGGGCCGGCCGCCTGCCCGCGGCACGGCCGGGCGAGGCCCGGGTGAGGACGGCGGACGGCCGGAGCCGTCGGCCGCGACGGGGGGCGGCGCGATGGCTGCCGCCGGCGGGGACGACAGCGACGACGGGGTCGGGTCCACCGCCGAGGCCGTCGCCACGGGTGTCGCGGCGGGGCGCGAGAAGGCCGCGGTGACGAGCACGCGCCCGACCGGGACGTCGGCCCCCGCGAGCAGGTGCAGGAAGGTGCGCTCGGCGAGGCGGCGCGCGTCGGTGTCGCGGGCGTGCTCGAGGTAGCCCGAGAGCAGCTCGTCGGCGAGCACCTCGAGCGGCCAGCGGGAGGCCACGTCGGCGAGGTCGTCGGGGTGGAACTCCACCCACAGGTGCGGGGCCGCGACGCGCTGGCCGCGGGGCGTCCACACCAGCGACTCCTCGGACGCGAGCCGGCGGGCGGCCGCGCGGATCAGCCCGTCGCCGTGCACCCAGGGCCGGCCGAGCAGCCCGCGCACGGCGCGACGCACCCGGGCCGAGGCCGTGGGCGGGGCGAGGTCCGTCGTCGGCAGCGCCTCGAGCACCGGGGACGAGCCGTCGCCGCCGCGCGGGCCGCGCCCGGTGGAGGACACGACCATCCACCCCAGCCCGGCGGTGCCGGCGACGAGGACGAGCACGAGCAGGGCCATGACGAACGAGCCGGAGGCGAGCCAGGTCAGGAGCAGGAGGCCGACGGCGGCCGCGCCGACGAGGCGGGGCCAGGTGAGGGTGGAGCGGGCCGTGGTCTTCGAGGTCATCGCGCACCCCCGTCGGCGAGCGTGGCGTTCCCGGAGGGGAGCAGCGTGAGCGGGTTCGGCAGGTGCTGCGCGGCGGCGCCGAGCAGGGAGCTGTCGCGGGCCGCATCGCCCAGCCCGGTGGGGCCGAACGCGGACACGACACCGACGGCCAGCACGAGCAGCATGAGCGCGAGGGCGCCGTGGGCGACGACGCCGAGGGCGCGGTCCGGCAGACCGGGCCGGCGGAACCCGCCGCCGCGACGTGCGGCGAGGGTCTCGCCGAGACGGCGACCCACACCCCAGCCGACGAGGGCGCCGACGAGCGCGGCGCCGATGATGATCGCCCCGCGCGAGACCGTCGCGTCGGGCGCGACGAGCAGCGGGACCAGCCAGCGGGCGAGCGCGCCGGCGATGAGCACGCCGGCCACGGCGCCGGCGGCGCGCAGGACGAGTCCGGTGCCGCCACGGCGCCAGCCGCGCAGCGCGGCGATCAGGACCACCGCGAGCACCACCAGGTCCACGACGGTCACGGGAGCCTCCTCGATGTCGGTGCACGTCCCGGGGTCGCACACACGACTCCGGCTGACATCGAGTCAACCCCCGCGGACACCGGCCCGGCGGCGGACGATCGGGAACTAATTTCCCGCCGCGGGCCCGCCTATCCGGTGGCCGGGCCCTCCAGCGGCACGAGGACCTCCTGCATCCCGGGGCTGTCGACGGGACCGCCGGCGAGCCGGCTCAGGAAGCCGATCACCCCCGCGGAGCCCCAGTGCCACGAGGGCTCGCGGGCCAGGGTCCAGGTCCCGTCCTGACGGGTCGCACCCCAGTGCCCGTCGGGGGTGGCGACGGCGAGCAGCCAGGCGCGGGCGTCGCGCGCCGCCGCGATGAACTCGCCGTCGCGGGTCACGCGGCCCAGGGAGTCGAGGAACCAGCCGGTGCCCGCGGCGCCGCTGTTCGTCGAGGCGTGGACGGTCCGGCTGCCCTCGTACTCGGCCCACGCGAGGCCGACCGGCTCGTCCAGGGCGACACTGACGAGCCACCGGCCCGCGCCGCGCGCCCGCTCGAGGTGGCGGGGGTCGCCGAGGATCGCGTGGGCCTGCAGCGACACCCAGCCGATCCCGGCCGCGCCCTCCTCCATGCCCGTGGCCCTGTTCGGGTTGTCCGGCGTCAGCGCGGCCGACCCGGCGCCGAGCAGTATCGGCCAGGTGAGGCCTCCGCCGGCGGGTTGCGCGGTGCGGTCGAGGAAGCCGAGCGCGGCCTCCGCGTCCCGGCGCCAGCGTTCGTCGCCCGTCGCCTGGTACATCCGCAGGAAGACGAACGCCGCGCCGGCGGTGCCCGAGAGGAACCCGGTGTTGCGCCGCGGCTCGTCGGCGCGCTCGGGCAGCCCGCCGTCGTCGTCGAGGCGGCTGGACAGGTACGCCGCGCCCCCCGCGGCGTGGGCGGCGAGCTCCGGGTCGCCGGTGCGCTCGGCCATCACCGACAGCGCGTAGACGATGCCGGCCTGGCCCTCGCCCATGCCGTGGCGGTAGGAGGGCGGCTCGCTCCCGCCGTCGACCCAGGCCCACCGGCACATCTGCGGGCACGGCAGGCCGTCGACGCCCTCGGCGCGGTCGAGCACCCAGCGCAGCGAGTCCCGGGCGCCCGCGCGGTAGCGGTCGTCGCCGGTGGCGTCGCCCAGGCGCCACAGCACCTCGGCGACGCCGGCCGCGCCGTCGTCGAAGGAGGTGTAGGCGCGGGCCGCCGGCCCGTCGGGGTTGACGTAGTCGGGCACCCGGCCGCCGCGCGAGGCGCCCAGCAGGAAGTCGCCCGCGGACCGGGCCCCGGCGAGGTGGCGCTCGCGGGCCGCCGGGTCGGGAGTGGCCGCGGCGAGGGCGAGCAGCCCGTGCGCGATCCCGGCCGCGCCGACGTCGCGGTCGGTCTGGCGGTTGGGTGCCTGGATGGCGCTGGTCCACGCGAGGGCGTCGGGCGGCCCGCCGGCGCCGAACGGGTCCGGCACACCGTCGGCGACGAGCCGGTCGGCGAACGCGTCGGGGAGCGGCGACGGCGTGGGCGCGGACGTCCTCTGGCTGGCAGGGGCCTGCGCGCACGACACGGCGAACAGGGCGGCGGCGAGCAGGATCAGCAGTGCCCTCACCGGGGGACCACCGCGGCGAGCGAGCCCCGGTTGACCGCGGAGGGCACCGGCGACGGAGCGACCACGCCGAACGTGAAGCCCCGGGCGCGCAGCTCGTCGATGGCCTGCGGCAGGTACTCGAGCTGGTTCGGCGGGCACTCGAGCGTGTCGCCCGCGTCGTGGAGCAGGATCATCGCCTGGTCGGTGGCCTCGGTGACCAGGAGGTCGACGAGGGCCTGCGGCCCCGGGCACTCGAAGTCGCCGGGCCGGTCGGAGGTCCACTTCCAGTGCACCCCGCCACCGAGACCGAGCCGGGCCAGGGCGGCGTCACCGGCGGCCGAGCCCTGACCGAACGGGTACCGGAACAGGTTCGGCCGCTGGCCGGTGATCTCGGTGAGCACCTCGTTGGTCCGCACGATCTCGCTCTCGGCCTCCTCGGGGGTCAGGTCCGGGAAGTAGGCGTGGTCCCAGCCGTGGTTGGCGACGACGTGGCCCTCCGCCTGCACGCGGCGCACCAGATCGGGGTACCGCTCGGACTGGTCGCCCTGCAGGAAGAAGGTGGCGGGCACCCGCTTCGCGGCCAGGACGTCGAGGACGTACGGGGTCAGCTGCGGCGACGGGCCGTCGTCGAAGGTGAGCGCGACCCGGGGCCCGGCTGCCGTCCCGGTCGTCGGCGGCAGCGCCCGGTCGAGCGCCGTCGGGACGTAGCGGGGGCCGACGAGCGCCCTCTCGCGCTCGGAGCTCGTCGCGACGACCGACGAGGCCACCGAGATCACCACGGTGCCGAGCAGCGCGAGGAGGAAGAACAGCAGCGAGCGGACGTTGCGACGCCGGTCGTCGAAGGACACGCCTGCGCGACCTCAGCGGAACGGACGCAGGCTGCGGCGCACGATCCGCACCACCAGCAGCAGCGTGAACAGCACGGTCACCGCCATGAGCACCGCCGCGATCGCGTTGATGCCCGTGGCCGCGGCCAGCGCGAAGCCGGTGGTGCCGCCACCGACCGCGCTCGTGAGGTACATCGAGTGCTCGCCGTACATCCGTCCTCTTCCCGATTCTCTCGACGATCCCGATCCGACTACCAGGCCTGGCGGCGGGCGTTCAGACACCGCCACGCCGAGACCACCGCGCACAGCTCCAGGAAGAACCCGTAGAAGTCCTCGACCACCAGCACCGCGCACAGCACGACGTCGCGCCACCCGCGGTCGGGGACCCGCCACATGGACGTCATCCGCTCCAGCCACATCACGCCGAGCGGGATGAGCCCGATCAGCGCGTACCGGAACGGCACCGCGTAAATGATCATCAGCGCGAGCATCGTCAGGAACAGCACGCGGAAGAACACGCTGAAGCCGAACAGGATGTAGGACAGGCAGTCCAGCCGCGTCGAGGTGGACCAGCCGCGCTTGAGGCACTCGTCCATCCCGCCGCGTCCCCACCGCATGCGCTGCACCCAGAGCTCGCGGAACGAGGCGGGCGGGGTGGTGTAGACGTGCGCCTGGCGAGCGGCGGCAACGCGGAAGCCGCGCGCCTTGAGCTCCAGGGTGAGCGCGTAGTCCTCGATCAGCGACGTGCCGTCCCACGGCTCGCCGGCCTCGCGGTGGGCGGCGACGGCCTCGAGCGCGACGTTGCGGTACATCGCCGCGGCGCCGCTGGCGACCGAGACCCTCCAGCGGCGCAGGTCGCGCAGGTCGTCGTACCGGGTGTACTCGAGGCGCTGCAGCCGCCAGACCAGGCCACGGCCCGGCGTCGCCCAGTACCGGGCGCAGACCGCGCCGAGCACGGCGTTGCCGCGCAGCTCGTCGGCCATCGCCGCCACCGTGTCCGTCAGCAGCACGGTGTCCGCGTCCATCGTCAGCACGAGGTCGGCGCCGCGCGCGGTCTCGCGCCAGCCGTGGTTGAGCGCGCCGGCCTTCTTGTCCGGGTTGTGCGCCATCTCCACGACCGTCACCGGGTAGCGGCGGGCGATCTCGGCCGTGCGGTCGGTGCAGTTGTTGGCCACCACGACGACCTCGGCGATGTGCAGCCACTCGGGGACGTCCTGCGCGAGCAGGCCCTCCACCGTGGCCGCGATGCCCGCCTCCTCGTTGTGGGCCGGCACCAGGACGCTGACGGTGGTGACCGCCGTGGCGGCGGCCGTCGCGCGGCGGCTGCTGCGGCCGGTGCGGGGCGAGGGGGGAGCGGCCGTCGCCTTCGCCTTCGGTGCCTCGGCCTTCGCCCTGGGTGCTGCGGCGGGCGTGGGGGAGGGCGCGGGCGCCGGCGCGATGGTGGTGCGCAGCGTGATGGTGGCCGCGTCGTGGTCCGAGGAGCGGCGAGCCGGGCGGGTGCGGAGACCCACGGGACGGGTCACCGGGTCGGCGGGGTCGGAGGTGCGCGGCGACGTCGCGCCCGCTGGTCCGATCCGTACGGCCTGGTTGCTCGCCACGTCACCTCACTCGCGTCACCGTGTACCCACGTCCGTGGTCGCTGCTCACCCGATCGGTGGGCGACCTGTCAGAGATACCGTACACAGACGGGATTTCGTTACACCATCGTGAGAAATTGGATGTCGCTTTGACGCCGGAGTGTCACTCACCTGCGCTTTCGTCGCCTCGATCAGCAGACGGCTGAGAGCCGGTTCCGGCGTTCGGCACAGCGACGGCGGCCGGGCCGGCGGGCGTGAGCCGCCCCACCCCGGTCCGGCCTACCGTGGGCGCGGTGATCGGCATCGAGATCGTCGGCTTCGTCGTCTCGAGCGGCCACGCGTACGAGGGGCGCCCGGGCGACGGCCCCGTGGCGGTGCCGACCAGCACGCCCGAGGTCATCGAGGTCCGCGCGGGGTTCGGGGTGGTGGGCGACCGCTACGCGGGGCAGGCCGCGCACCGGGACGCCGCGGTCACCGTGCTCGCCATCGAGGCGCTCGATGCCGTCGCCGCCGAGCTCGGCGTCCCGCCGTTCGATCCCGTCGCGGCCCGCCGCACGATCCTCACCCGCGGGCTGGACGTCGAGGCCCTGCGCGCCCGCGAGTTCGCCCTCGACTCGGGCGACGGGCCGGTGCGCCTCGGCGGGGGCCGTCCCGCGGCGCCGTGCGCCTGGATGGACGTGGTGCTCGCCCCGGGCGCGCACGCCGCCCTCCGCGGGCGCGCCGGGGTGCGGTGCGCCGCGCTGGGCTCGGGGACGTTGCGGGTGGGGCCGGCGACCGTGACCGTCACGGACGGCGACGGCGACCGGGAGGACGACGACGTGCTCGACGCCGCCCGCGCCGGCCTCCCGCGTCGGGTGCGACGGCCGGCCGCGAACCGGACGTGCCGTGACGGTCCGGACACGACGACGGTGGGATCGGTCTCGACCACGGGTCCGTGATCGCGTCCTGCGGCACGGTCGTGCGGTGAGCGCCGACGTCTCGACCGCCGAATCCACCACTGGGATCGGGCGCGCCCGCACGCTGCTGCTCGCCGTGGTGTGCGGCGCCGCGGTGGCGAACATCTACTACGCGCAGCCCCTGCTCCACACGATCGGCGGGGAGTTCGGCGTCGGCAACGGCACCGCCGCGCTGCTCGTCACGGCCTCCCAGGTGGGGTACGCGCTCGCGCTCGCCTTCGTCGTCCCGCTCGGTGACCTGCTGGAGCGCCGGCGGCTGGTGAGCCTGCTGCTGCTCGGGTGCGCCGTGGTGCTCGGGCTGGCCGCGGCGGCGCCCGGGTTCGCGCTGCTCGCCACGGCCGTCGCGCTGGTCGGGGTGACCTCGGCCGTCGCGCAGGTCGCGGTGCCGCTCGCGGCGCAGCTGGCCGGCGACCACGAGCGCGGTCGCGTCGTCGGCACCGTGATGAGCGGCCTGCTGATCGGCATCCTCGGGGCACGGACGGTCGCGGGGTTCGTGGCCGAGGCCGGCGGGTGGCGCTGGGTCTTCGCGCTCGCCGCCGGCGTCATGGTGGTGCTGGCCGTGGTGGTGCGCCTGATGCTGCCGGTCGTCCCGCCCACCGAGTCGACGAGCTACCCGCGCCTGCTGGACTCGGTGCTCGGCCTCGTGCGCCACGAGCCGGAGCTGCGCCGGCGCATGCTGCTGGGCGCGGTCGGCATGGGGTGCTTCACGATCCTGTGGACCTCGGCCGACTTCCTGCTCTCCGCGCCGCCCTACGGCTTCGGCCCGGCGGTCGTCGGCCTGTTCGGCCTCGCGGGCCTGGCGGGGGCGGCGATGGCGCCGCTCGCGGGCCGGCTCGCCGACCGCGGCCACGGGCGGCTCGTCGTCACCCTGGGGCTGGTGGTGCTCGTGGCCAGCTGGGCGCTGCTCGGGCTCGGCGGGGCGTCGATCGTGGCGCTGATCGCGGGCGTCGTCGTGCTCGACCTCGCCCAGCAGAGCCTGCAGATCAGCCACCAGAGCGTGATCTACGCGCTCGCCCCGCAGGCCCGCAGCCGCATCACCACCGCGTACATGACCTCGGTGTTCATCGGCGGCACGCTGGCCTCGGCGGCGACGTCGGTCGTCTACCCCGCGGGCGGCTGGATCGGCGTGTGCGTCCTCGGCGGCGCCGTCGCCCTCGTCGGCCTCGGCGTCTGGTTCCTGCCCCGTACGTGAGCGGAGTTCCCGGCCATGGCCGGGAACTCCGCTCACGGGGAAGAGAGGTGCGCGGAGAGGTCGCTCGCGGCCGCGGCGGTGGCGGCGGCGTGGGCGGCGAGGTGGGGGCGCAGGCGCGGCGCCGGGCCGGAGACGGTCAGCGCAGCGACGATCCCGCCGTGGAACCCGCGCACCGGGGCAGCCGCGCCGGCGAGCGTGGGGTCGAACTCGCCGTCCACCACGGCGTGACCCGCGGCGCGCACCCGCGCGAGGACCTCGGGATCGGCGCCGACCGCCCGGGCGGCCGCCTCGTCGCGCTCGGAGAGCAGTACCCGGCCCGTCGACGTCGTCGCCGCCGGGATGTCGTCGACGTCGAAGCGCGCCCGCGCGGGCCCACCGGCGGCGTCGGCGGTCAGCAGCGTGGCCACCCGGGCCCCGTGCAGGCGGCAGAGCGACGCCTGCTCGCCGGTGCGCGCGGCGAGGGCGATCAGCGCGGGGCGGGCCAGCGCGACCAGGCGGGCCTCGGTGGTGCGGGCGGCGAAGGCGTAGAGCCGCCAGCCGAGGGCGTAGCGCCGGCTCGCCGGGTCGCGCTCGACGAGGCCCTCCTCCTCGAGGGCGGCGAGGGCCCGCGACACCTGGCTGGGCTGGCGACCGGTCTCCTCGGCCACCCGGGCCACGCCGAGCCCGGCCGTCAGGGCCTCGGGCGAGGACAGCACGTCGAGCAGCTCCATGTCGCGGCGCAGCCCCGCCGAGCGGGGGCGGGTCATGACGCCGGTCCCAGCGACGCCGACCCCAGCATCACCAGCGCCACGACCCCGCCGAGCGTCCAGGCCGCGGTGCGCCACCGGTTGGTGCGCGTGAGCCGGGCGTGCACCGTC
This sequence comes from Actinomycetospora sp. NBC_00405, assembly GCF_036044095.1. Lineage (NCBI taxonomy): Bacteria > Bacillati > Actinomycetota > Actinomycetes > Pseudonocardiales > Pseudonocardiaceae > Actinomycetospora > Actinomycetospora sp. NBC_00405. The sequence goes on along the minus strand of NZ_CP107938.1, from coordinate 1,772,506 downwards.
GGGTCCCACCCCTGCGCCAGCCGCCGGTGGCACGGCACCGAGACGGCAACGGTCACGCCGACCGTGGCGGCCCCGCACAGCCCCGCCGCGAGCGCGAGCACGAACGGGACGCCGGGCGGCTGCCACACGAGCAGCACCGCGCACGTCAGCCCCTGCACCGCCCAGGGGCCGCTGACCAGCAGACCCATGATCCGCGTGTGCCGGTCGTGCACCGCCACCCAGTCGCCCCCGACCATGTCGGCGAACCCGGGGTAGACGAGCAGCTGGATCACCCAGACCAGCCCGACGCAGAACCAGACGGCGGCGAGGTGCAGACCCAGCACGGCCATCCCCAGCAGGCCCGTCCCCAGCAGCGGAGTTGCGCTCACCGCACGGATTCTTGCTCCACCCGTCGGCGGCTCCTCTACTGACCCGCGCCGGACCGCGAGGGGGACAGGCCGACGTGAAGATCACCGACATTCGTCTCGAGCACCGCGAGACCGTCCTCGACCCGCCCTGCCACGCCGCCTGGGACCCCGAGCCCCGCACCCGGTTCGACGCGACGATCGTCCGCGTCGAGACCGACGAGGGCGTCGTCGGCGTCGGCTCGGGCGACACCATGGCGGGGTTCGACGGCTACCGCGAGCTCTTCCTCGGCACCGACCCGCTCGCCACCGAGCTGCAGGTGCGCCGCATCGAGTCGATCGGCTTCCACGCCGGCCGGTTCTGGCCGCTCGAGTCCGCGATCTGGGACATCGTCGGGCAGGTCGCCGGCCTCCCCGTCGCGACGCTCTTCGGCGGCGTCACCGACCGCGTGCCCGTCTACGCGTCCTGGTGCTCCGAGCAGCCGCCCGGGCGCCGGGCGGAGGACGCCCACCGGCTGGTGGAGGACGGCATCCGCGCGGTCAAGATCCGGGCTCACCCGCAGCGCCTGCGCCAGGGCGTCGCCGCCGTCGCCGCCGTCCGCGAGGCCGTCGGCGACCGGCTCGACATCATGGTCGACCTCAACCAGGCCTGGCGGATGGGCGGCGACGTCACCGAGCCGCTCGAGCTCGCCGAGGTCCGCCGCATCGTGCGCCGCCTCGCCGAGTACGACGTCGCCTGGGTCGAGGAGCCGCTGCCCTACGCCGACGTCGACGGCCACCGCCTGCTGCGCGCGGACAACCCGGGCGTGCGGATCGCGGCGGGGGAGATGCTGGACTCGCTGCCGCAGACCCTGGCGCTCCTCGAGGCCGACGCGCTGGACGTCTACCAGGCCGACGTCGTGCTCGCCCTCGGGATGACGCGGTCCCGCCAGCTCGCCGAGGCCGCCCGCGCGCGGCACCGCCGCTTCACCCCGCACACCTGGACCAACGGCCTGGGCCTGCTCGCGAACCTGCACGTCGCCGCGGGCGTCGGTGCCGGTCCCTACCTGGAGTTCCCCGACGACCCGGCCGGCGGCTGGACCCCGGAGCGCCGCGACTTCCTGCTCGCCGAGCCGCTGCGCCCCGACCCCGACGGCATGCTCGTCGTGCCCGAGGTGCCCGGGCTGGGCGCCGTGCTCGCCTGACGGGCACCCCCGAGACGGCGGTCCCGGCTCCGACCCCCCCGCGGAGCCGGGATCGCCACCCACAGACAGAAACCCCGCGACACCGCCACCCGCACGAGGAGTCCCGTGACCGGCACGGCCGACCGCACCGACATCCACGCCCCCTGCGCCGGCGTCGCCGCCGGCACCGCGTTCCTGTCCGGCCCCGGGCCGGTCGTCGACTTCGGGCCCGGCGCGGTGGCCCGGATCCCCGGGCACCTCGCCGCGCTGTCCGCGCGGCGGGTGCTCGTGGTCACCGACCCCGGCCTGCGCGCCGCCGGGGTCGTGGACGCCGTCGTCGGGCCGCTCGCCGCGACCGGCGCGGTCGTCGAGGTGTTCGACGCGGTGCGCGGCAACCCGACGGTCGCCGTCGTCGAGGACGGCGCCGAGCACGCGCGGGCCCTGGGCCTCGACGCGGTGCTCGCGCTCGGGGGCGGGTCGAGCCTCGACGCCGCCAAGGGCATCGCGCTTCTCGCGCCGTCGCCCGGCGCCCGGGCCGACGGCAGCGGGGTGACGCCCGCGGCGGGGCTCCCGCTCGTGGCCGTCCCGACCACCGCGGGCACGGGGGCCGAGACGAACGGCTTCGGGGTGCTCGAGGACCCCGCGAACCGGCAGAAGGTCTACTGCGGCGACGCGAGCGTCGTGCCCCGGGTCGCCGTGCTCGACCCGGAGCTCACGCTCGGCCTGCCCGCGGCGGCCACCGCCGCGACCGGCGTCGACGCGCTGGTGCACGGCATCGAGTCGCTGGCCTCGCGGGGCCGGGACCCGATGTCCGAGGCCTTCGCCGCCGAGGCCGTCCGCCGGGCGTGGGTGTGGCTGCCCGTGGCGGTGGCCGACGGGAGCGACCCGCGGGGGCGCGCCGAGATGCTCGTGGCGGCGCACCTGGCCGGGCAGGCGCTCACGCGCAGCGGGCTGGGCCTGGTGCACGGGCTCGCGCACGCCCTGAGCCTGCACACCGGCGCGGTGCACGGGCCGGCCCTGGCCGCCGTGCTGCCCGAGGTCGTCGCCTGGTCGCTCGACGCCGACCCCGCGGGGTGGGGGCGCGCCGCCGAAGCCGCAGGCCTGCCCGGGCCCGCCGCCCTGCCCGACGCACTGGGAGGACTGCTCGAGCAGGTCGACACGCGGGTCTCGGTGGCCGACCTGGGGGCGGCCCCCGACGACCGCGAGGCCCTGGCGCGCACGGCGCTGGCCGACCCGGTCAGCCGCAACGCGCCGCGGCACCCGGCGTCGGTGGCGGAGCTCGTGGAGCTGCTCGGACGCTGCTGAGACGCGGCCGGGAGACCGCCCGGACGTGGGCGAGGTCACGGATCCGGCGGCCCGGCAGCGGTGTAAGGCCCGGCTTTGAGGTCATGCAACAGGTTTCGCCCCGGAGTCCTCACTCCTCGCGTAGCCCGTGCGTCGGCGCGGTCCCTACCGTCGGGGACGTGATCAGCAGCGGGCCGACGGGCGCTCGCCCAGCTCCCCCCGGACTCCCGTAGGACAGAGGAGGCCTCGTGACCACCCTCGAGACCATTCCCGAGCACATCACCCGCATCAACCAGGCCAAGACGCCGATGGGTCCCGGCCGCCCCGGGGCCAGCACGGCGCACATCACGCCGTCGACCGAGCACCTGTCGACCGAGGACATCGAACGCCTCGGTGCCGAGCTCGAGGTCCTGCGTGACCAGGTCATGTCGTCGCTCGGCGACGACGACGCGCGGTACATCCGCCGCGTCATCCGTACCCAGCGTGGCCTCGAGGCGGCGGGACGCGTCCTGCTGCTCGGCGCGCTGTTCCCGCCGGCGTTCCTGGTCGGCACCGCGTCGCTGGCCCTGGCCAAGATCCTCGAGAACATGGAGATCGGCCACAACGTCCTGCACGGCCAGTGGGACTGGATGCGCGACCCGGAGATCAACTCCACCACCTGGGAGTGGGACCACGTCTCCACGGCCCGGAGCTGGCAGCAGACGCACAACTACCTGCACCACACGTACACCAACGTGCACGGCAAGGACCGGGACATCGGCTACAACGTGCTGCGGGTCGACCCCGACCAGCCGTGGGAGCCCATCTACCTGTTCCAGACCTTCACCAACGCCGGCCTCGCCATGATCTTCGAGTGGGGCATCGCGGCCTTCGACCTCGAGATCGACCAGGTCCAGCGCGGTGAGAAGACCTGGGCCGAGAAGATGCCCGAGCTCAAGGCGATGGGCCGCAAGGCCGGCAAGCAGGCCCTCAAGGACTTCGTGGTCTTCCCCGCGCTGTCCGGGCCCTCGTTCGTCCCGGCGCTGGTCGGCGGCCTGCTCGCCAACCTCGTCCGCAACGTCTGGTCCCACGCGGTGATCTTCTGCGGTCACTTCCCCGTCGAGGTGGAGACCTTCGACGAGGAGCGGCTCGAGAACGAGACGCAGGCCGAGTGGTACGTCCGGCAGATGCTGGGCTCGGCCAACATCGAGGGCTCGAAGCTCCTGCACATCATGACCGGGAACCTCTCGCACCAGATCGAGCACCACCTGTTCCCCGACATGCCCTCGAACCGCTACGGCACCATCGCGCCGCAGGTCCGCGACCTGTGCCGCCGCTACGGGCTGCCCTACCACGCGGGACCGATGTGGAAGCAGTACGGCGGCGTGCTCGCCAAGATCGCCCGCCTGTCGTTCCCCGGCGGCCACAAGGGCCTCGCCAAGCGGCGCCTGCGGGCGCTGCCGTTCGGCCGCCGGCGCGCTGAGTCGCTCGACGCCGCCGCCCCGGCCGCGGCCTGACGGTCTGGTTGCAGCGAACGCGCTGTTCGCTGCTTCTATGCGAGCAAACGCCCCGTTCGCGCCGGGTGGCTCAGCCCTCCGCGAGGGCGGGCCCCCCGGCGCGCAGGGCGAGGGCGACCTCGAGGCGGCCCACCGGGTCGTCCAGCACCCCGGCGAACGCCTCCTTGAGGCGCGCGAGCCGGTAGCGCACGGTCTGCGGGTGCACGTGCAGGCGCGTCGCGGCCTCGCCGACGTCGCCGTGTGCGTCGAGCCAGGCCGTCAGCGTGGTCACCGCGCGGTCGCGGGCCGCCGACGTCATGCGCCGCAGGGGCTCGAGGCGCTGCGCCACGAGGTCGGCGGTGAGCGTGACGTCCGCGTGCAGGAGCAGGGCGAGCATGTGGTCCTCGGAGCGCACGAGGCCCTCGTCGCCCAGGTGGCCCTCGAGGTGCAGGGCCCAGGTGGCGCGGGCGCGGGTGACGGTGCGCGGCACCTGGTCGGGCTCCACCGTGGGCCCGAGCACCGCCGTGGTGCCGCGCAGCGCGTCGGCCACGACCTCGAGCCGCCCCGGTCCCTCGGGATCGGGCAGGAAGACCACGCCCAGGCGGTCGACGACCGACCCCGCGACGTCCGGGGGCAGGCGCCGGCACACCAGCGGCAGTGACTCCTCGCTGGTCACCAGCGCGGCGACCGTCTTCGGCGTCGACCAGCCCGCCTCGCGGGCGAGCGCCTCGAGCTCCGCGCCGTCGGGGGCGGGCGTCCGGCACAGGCGCTCGACCAGGGCGTGCTGCCGCGCCTGGCGTGACCCCGCGGCCAGCGACTGCTCGTAGGCGTAGCCCGAGACGGACGCCGCGGCGAGCTGCTCGATGTAGGCGAAGAGCGCCTCGGCGAGGCGGAAGATCGACTCGGCCTCGAGCCCGTGCTCGCCGCTCGTGCCCGCGATGCGGCGCCACAGCACCCGCGAGCCGATGCGGTAGGCGCTCTGCAGGGCGTCCATGGTGCGGCCGTGGCGGTGCTCGACGCGGCCGAGCTCGAAGTAGACCGTGGTGTCCGGCAGGGCGGCGTCGGTGCCGAGCAGGTCGAGGAACTGGTCGAGCGCCACGGAGACCCCGAGCCGGATGCGGCGGCCGAACTCGCCGTTCATCGACAGCGCGTACTCGGCGACCTCGGCGCGCACCTCGGCGATGATCTCGTCGCCGGTGCCGAGGACCACGGGGCGCAGCCGGTCGCGGGCCGTGTCGGGGACGTCGGCCCAGGGGTGCCGTCGCGGGGCGTCCGACGCCGCGCACACACCGTCGCTCACGCGCCCAGTGTCGCAGGATCGGGCGAAGACGCCAGGAGGGACGATGGCGGGCCCCGTCACCTTCTCTTCCGCCTCGTGCCTGCCGTGTCCTGCGCGACTCGCCCGGGCCGTGGCGCGGGCCCCGTCGGGCGGAGGGCCAGGATGGTGGGGTGCACCGGTCCGCGCAGGCGCTCCTCGCGGCGCTCCGGGCGCCCGGCGCCCGGCCGGCGCTCGCGGTCGGCGCGGTCGCCGCCCTGATCGCGGGCGCGGGCCTGGGGCCGCTGACCCGGCGCTGGCCGGCCGCGGTCCTGGGCAGCCTGCTGTCCTCGACCGCCACCGAGACCCCACGCGCCACGGCCGTGCTCCTCGGCTCGGCGGCGGCCGTCGCCGCCCGGCGCGGGGCGCTGTGGAACCCGGCGGGGCAGGCGGGGCTCGCCGTGACCGCGGGCGCGGTCGGGGTGCTGCTCACCCTGGACCGCCGGGCGCACGCCGACTCCGAGGTCCTCGCCGAGGCGCTGCGCGCCGAGATCGGCCCGGTGGAGCTCCCGGCGCGGGCCGGCGTCGTGCGCTCCGTGCTCGCGCGCCACTGGTACGCGACGGCCCGCGACGTCGCCTACGGCCCGGACCCGGTGGCGAACCTGCTCGACGTCTGGCGCGACCCGCTGCTGCCCGCCGACGCCCGGGCGCCGGTGCTGCTGCAGATCCACGGTGGGGCGTGGTCGTCGGGCAGCAAGGCCGCCGACGCCCACCCGCTGATGGCGCACATGGTCGAGCGCGGCTGGGTGTGCGTCAGCGTCGACTACCGCCTCGGGCCCGCCGAGCGCTGGCCCGCGCAGATCGTCGACGTCAAGCGCGCGCTGGCCTGGACCCGCGCCCACATCGCCGACCACGGCGGCGACCCGGCCCGCATCGCGATCACGGGCGGGTCGTCCGGCGCCCACCTCGCCGCGCTCGCCGCGCTCACCCCCGGGGCCTGGCAGCCCGGGTTCCCGGACGCCGACACGTCGGTCGCCGCCGCCGTGTGCCTCTACGGCATCTACGACCTGACCAACGACGACGGCAGCGGCACCCTCGACGAGCTGCTGGCCGAGACGATGATGCCCACCGCGCTGGTCGACGACGCCCACCCGTACGTGGCCGCCTCCCCGGCGGCGCGCGTGCACCCCGACGCCCCGCCGTTCATGGTGCTGCACGGCTCCGCCGACGCGATCGTCGTGCCCGCGCAGAGCCGCGCGTTCGTCAGCCGGCTGCGGGCGGTGTCGACGGCGCCGGTGGTGCACGCCGAGCTCGCGCACGCCCAGCACGGCTTCGACCTCGTGCCCACCCCCCGCACCCTCGCCGCCGTGCGGGCGATCGCGGCCTTCCTGGAGGCGGTGGTGGGGCGGGGGACGCCCCGCTCGGGCCGGGCGGACACGGTGCTCGCGGGCGCTCGATAAGCTCGACGGACCACCCTCGATGTTTCGGAGATCCGCCGTGTCCTCGCCCGCCCCGCCCCGCCCCGCCGTCGTCGACAGCGTCCGGGTGACGGCGGGCACCACCGCCGGCCAGGCCGTCCGCGACGCCGGGCTGCCGCTCGCCGGGCACGAGGCCGTGATCGTCGTCCGGGCCCCCGACGGTGTGCTCAAGGACCTCGCCTGGGCGCCCGAGGAGGACGTGGACGTCGACCCGGTGCCCGCCGACACCGAGGACGGCCGCGCCGTGATCCGCCACTCGGCGGCGCACGTGCTGGCCCAGGCGGTGCAGCAGCTCTTCCCGGACGCCAAGCTCGGCATCGGGCCGCCGATCACTGACGGCTTCTACTACGACTTCGCGGTCGAGCGCCCGTTCACGCCCGAGGACCTCGAGGCCCTCGAGAAGGCGATGCGCAAGATCGTCAAGGCCAAGCAGCGGTTCGTGCGCCGCGAGTATGCCTCGCTCGACGCCGCCCGCGAGGAGCTGGCGGGCGAGCCGTTCAAGCTCGAGCTGGTCGATCTCAAGGGCACGTCCTCGGAGGAGGACCCCGTGGAATCGTCGGAGATCATGGAGGTCGGCGCCGGCGAGCTCACCGCCTACGACAACGTGCACGCCCACACCGGCGAGCGCGTGTGGGGCGACCTGTGCCGGGGCCCGCACATCCCGACCACCGGGTACATCCCGGCGTTCAAGGTGCTGCGCTCCGCGGCGGCCTACTGGCGCGGCGACCAGCGCAACGCCCAGCTGCAGCGCATCTACGGGACGGCGTGGGAGTCGCAGGAGGCGCAGGACGCCTACCTGGAGCGCGTCGCGGAGGCCGAGCGCCGCGACCACCGCCGCCTCGGCGCCGAGCTCGACCTGTTCAGCTTCCCCGACGAGATCGGCTCCGGGCTCGCGGTGTTCCACCCCAAGGGCGGGATCATCCGCAAGGAGCTGGAGGACTACTCCCGCCAGCGCCACACCGAGGCCGGCTACGAGTTCGTCAACACCCCGCACGCCACCAAGGGCGAGCTGTTCCAGACGTCGGGTCACCTCGACTGGTACCGCGAGGGCATGTTCCCGGCGATGCACCTCGACGAGGAGCGCGCCGAGGACGGCACGGTCAAGCGCCAGGGCATCGACTACTACCTCAAGCCGATGAACTGCCCGATGCACAACCTGATCTACCGGGCGCGCGGGCGGTCCTACCGCGAGCTGCCGCTGCGCCTGTTCGAGTTCGGCACGGTCTACCGCTACGAGAAGTCCGGCGTGGTCCACGGCCTGACCCGCGCGCGGGGCTTCACCCAGGACGATGCGCACATCTACTGCACCCGCGAGCAGATGGCCGGCGAGATCACCTCGCTGCTGACGTTCGTCCTCGACCTGCTGCGCGACTACGGCCTCGAGGACTTCTACCTCGAGCTCTCCACCCGCAACCCGGAGAAGTCGATCGGGACCGACCAGGAGTGGGAGGACGCCACCGACGCGCTGCGCGAGGCGGCCTCGAGCTTCGGGCTCGACCTCGTCGACGACCCGGGCGGTGCCGCGTTCTACGCGCCGAAGATCAGCGTGCAGGCCCGTGACGCCATCGGGCGCTACTGGCAGATGTCGACGATCCAGGTCGACCTGATGCTGCCCGATCGCTTCGAGCTCGAGTACACCGCGAGCGACGGGTCGCGCCAGCGGCCGGTGATGATCCACCGCGCGCTGTTCGGGTCGATCGAGCGCTTCTTCGGGGTGCTCACCGAGCACTACGCGGGCGCGTTCCCGGCCTGGCTGGCGCCGGTGCAGGTCGTCGGCATCCCGGTGTCCGGCGACCAGGCGGAGTACGTCGCGCAGATCGCCGAGCGCCTGCGCGCCGAGGGCCTGCGCGTCGACGTCGACGACTCCGACGACCGGATGCAGAAGAAGATCCGGAACCACACGCTGCTGAAGGTGCCGTTCCTGCTCCTCGCCGGGGGCAAGGACGCCGACGCTTCGGGCGAGCGAAGCGACGGGACCAGATGGGATGGCGCGGTCTCGTTCCGGTTCCGCGACGGGTCGCAGCGCAACGGGGTGCCGGTCGACGACGCGGTCGCCGCCGTCGTCGACTGGGTCCGCCGGCGCGAGAACGCCTCACCCGACGCGGAGAAGTTCCTGCCCTGATGAGCGGTGACGGAGGGCCGGAGATCGCGGAGTCCGAGGATCTCGACGAGCTCCGGGGTGCCGGGACCCCCGACGGGTTCCGGCGCCTCTGGGCGCCGCACCGGATGGCCTACATCGCGGGCGCGGCCGGCACCGGCGAGGAGTCCGGGCAGTGCCCGCTGTGCCGGATCCCGACCCTCGACGACGGCGACGGCCTGGTGCTCCACCGCGGCGAGCGCGTCTACGCCGTGCTCAACCTGCACCCGTACAACCCCGGGCACCTCATGGTCGTGCCGTACCGCCACGTCGCGGGCCTCGACGAGCTGGACCTCGAGGAGTCGGCCGAACTCGTCGCGGTCACGCAGCAGGCGGTGCGGGCCCTGCGCACGGTGGCGGCCCCGCACGGGTTCAACGTCGGGATCAACCTCGGGCACGTGGCGGGCGGCTCGCTGGCCGACCACCTGCACCAGCACGTCGTCCCGCGCTGGGGTGGCGACGCCAACTTCATCACCGTCATCGGCCAGACGAAGGTGATCCCGCAGCTGCTCGCCGAGACACGGTCCGTCCTCGCCGCGGCGTGGCCCTCGCCATGATCAACCAGTGGGCCCGCGCCGCGATCAAGGGCGGGGTCGAGCCCACCGCGGCCTGGCTGGTCCGGCGCGGCGTGCACCCCGACGCGGTCACCGTCTTCGGCACCGTGGCCTCCACCGCCTCGGCCCTGTGGCTCATCCCGACCGGGCACCTCCTCGCGGCGTCGCTCGTCGTGGCCGTGTTCGCGCTGCTCGACGTCCTCGACGGCGCGATGGCCCGGGCGCGCGGGGTGACGAGTCCCTTCGGGGGCGTGCTCGACTCCGTCGGCGACCGCCTCGTCGACGGCGCGGTCTTCGCCGGGATCACGTGGTGGGCGTTCGCCCAGGACCGGCCCCTGCTCGCGGGCCTCGCGCTGGCCTGCCTCATCACCGGCCAGCTGATCTCCTACATCAAGGCCCGCGCCGAGGCCGCGGGCCTGCGGGCCGACGGCGGCCTGGTGGAACGTGCCGAGCGCCTGATCCTCGGGCTCGCCGGTGTCGGGCTCACCGGGATCGGCGTGCCCTACGCGCTCGACGTGGCGCTGTGGCTGCTCACGATCGGCTCGGTGATCACCGTCGGGCAGCGCATCGTGGCCGTGTGGCACAGCGCGCGCGAGCAGTACGGCGCGGCGACGGGCGTCACCGACCACGCCGACCGTCCCGAGAACTCCGACCGTCCCGAGAACTCCGGGGGGACCGCGTGACCGACTCGGCGACCGACAGGGCGAAGGACGGGGCGACCGGCGACGCCCCGTCCCTCGTCACCCCCGCGCAGCGCGCCGCCGAGCTGGGCTACGCGGCGGGGTGGGGGCTGGTGCGCGCGGTGCCCGAGCCGGTGGCGCGGTGGGCGTTCGCGGCGGGCGCCGACCTGGCCGCGCGCCGCGACGGGCCGGGGGTGCGGCGGCTGCGGTCGAACCTCGCGCGGGTCCGTCCCGACGCCGGCCCCGACGAGCTCGACGCGCTCACCGCGGCGGGCCTGCGTTCCTACGCGCGGTACTGGCGCGAGGCGTTCCGGCTGCCGGGGATGGACCACGAGGCGCTGGTCCGGCGGCCGGTGGTGTACGGCCAGGAGCACCTCGACGCCGCGCTCGCGACCGGGCGGGGAGCGGTCGTGGCGCTGACCCACTCCGGCAACTGGGACATGGCGGGCCTCTGGCTCGTCGCGCACTCCGGGCGCTTCACCACCGTCGCCGAGCGCCTGCGTCCCGAGTCGCTCTACGAGCGCTTCGTCGCCTACCGCGAGTCCCTCGGCATGGAGATCCTGCCGATGACCGGCGGCGACTCCCCGGTGCGCGGGCTCGTGCGGGCGCTGCGCGAGGGACGGGTCGTCTGCCTCGTCGCCGACCGCGACCTGTCCGCCCACGGCGTGCCGGTGACGTTCTTCGGCGGGCGGGCGACGATGCCGCCCGGCCCGGCGGCGCTCGCCGCGAGCACCGGCGCGGCGCTGCTGCCGGTGGGGCTGTGGTTCACCGAGGACCCGGGGGACGGGTCGGGGGAAGGGTGGGGGTTCCGCATCCACCCGCCGGTGCCGGTCCCCGCCCGCAGCGCCGTCCCGGCCGCGACCCAGGCCGTCGCCGACCACTTCGCCGCCGACATCGCCGAGCACCCCGCCGACTGGCACATGCTCCAGCGCGTCTGGCGCGACTGAGACCCGCGAACCCATGCGTGCGGCGCCTCGCGGTGTGGAGCGAGGGACGCCCCGACTGCGCTGGACGCAGCGAGGGACGCCCTCGCTCACCCGGAGCCCGCCGCGATGGCCGGAGCGAGGGACGCCCGGAGTGCGCTGGACGCAGCGAGGGACGCCCTCGCTCGCCCGCCGACCCGCCGACCCGCCGACCCGCCGACCCGCCGACCCGCCGCCCCGCCGACCAGCCGCCCCAGGGGCCCCGCCCGACCCCTCCGCCCCACCGGTGCACTCGGTAGCGTTCGCTGCTCCGTTCGCAGGAAGCGTGACATGGAGCACACGCTCGCGGTTTATCGTTCATCTCATGAACACAGCGCCGCGACCCGGATCGCCGACCGGTCTGCGCGACGCGAACCGCCGTCGCGTGGTGGACGCCGTCCGCGCCGGCGGTGCGCCGACGCAGGCGGAGATCGCCGTCGCCACGGGGCTCGCGCCGGCCACGGTGTCGAACATCGTGCGGGACCTCGGCGCCGCGGGTCTGCTGACGGCGGGTGACGAGGTGCGTGCGGGGAGGCGCGTCCGGGCGGTCCGGCTCGTCCGCGGGGCAGGGGTGGTCGCCGGCATCGACGTCGGGCACCGGCACCTGCGCGTCGCCCTGGCCGACGTCGCCGACCCGTCCGCGGCCGCCGGGCACCCGGAGCCGCCCGGGCGCTCCGAGCTGCGGGCGGACCTGCCCGACTACCACGGTGTCGCCGAGGGCCTGGCGACCGCGGCGAGCCTGATCGACGAGGCGCTCGCGCAGGCGGGCATCCGGCGCGAGGCGCTGCGCGGCGCGGTGGTCGGGCTGCCGGCGCCCGTCGACCGCGCCACGGGTGCGGTGGGGGCCTCCGGCGTGCTCCCGGGGTGGATCGGGGTGCCGGTGGCGGGCCGTGTGTCCGAGCACCTCGGGGTCCCGAGCTGGGTCGACAACGACGCCACGCTCGGCACCCTCGCCGAGCAGCGCTGGGGCGCGTTGCGCGAGGTCCGGGACGGGGTGTTCCTCAAACTCTCGGACGGTGTCGGGGCCGGGCTGGTGCTCGACGGGCGCCTCTACCGGGGCCCGGACGGCACCGCGGGCGAGATCGGCCACGTCGCCGTCGACCCGGGTGACCGCCACGCCGCGGTGTGCCGGTGCGGGCACCGCGGGTGCCTCGAGACGGTGGTGTCGACGCGCACCGTCACGGCGCTGCTCGAGCCCCTCGTCGGTGCCCCGCTGACCGTCGCCGAAATGGTGGCGCTCGCCCGCGACGGCGACGCCCCCGCCCGCCGCGTCCTCGCCGACACCGGGCACCACGTCGGGGTCGCCCTCGCCGGCTTCTGCACCGTGCTCACGCCGCGGCGCATCGTGGTCGGCGGCGAGCTCGCCCAGGCCGGGGACTTCCTGCTCGCCCCCCTCCACGCCGCGCTCGAGGCCGCCGCGCTCCCCGGGACCACCCGCACCGCGGACGTCGTCGTCGCCGAGCTCGCCGAGCACGCCCCGGTCCTCGGCGCCCTGGCCCTCGCCCTCGACCGGGCCACGACGGCGCCCTGAGGAGCGGGGTCCACCACCCCCCTGCGCGCGACCCGGTCACAGCCCGACACCCGGTGGTGCGGTCGTGTCGACTCCACCTGGCGCGAGCCCGTCGCGTCCGCAAAGATCGCGCCGCTGTGTTCATCCGTTGACGACGTCATGGACGCCGCCCTAGCCTTGTGGTTCGCATCACATGACAACGGCGCCCGGAGATGCGGAGGCCCCTGGTGACGGTGCCCCCCGTGACCACGACGGCGGATCGGTTACCGCACGCGCTGGACGCCCCCGAGGTGGCCGAGCGCCTGGACGGTCGCCGACCCGCGGTCTTCCTCGACTACGACGGCGTGCTGACGCCGATCGTGCCGCGTCCCGAGGACGCGATCATGAGCGACGACATGCGCGACATCGTGCGGGCGCTCGCGCGGCGCTGCTCGGTGTGCGTGGTGTCCGGACGGGACCGCGCGGTGGTGTCCGAGCTGATGGGCGTCGACGACCTGATCGTCGCCGGCAGCCACGGCTTCGACATCGACGACCCGGCCCGCGGGCCGATCGTCCACGAGGCGTCCCAGGGCTGGGAGGGCCTCGTCGCCGAGGTCACCGAGCGGGTCCGCACCGCGGCGGACGACATCCCGGGGACCCTCGTGGAGCCCAAGCACGCGTCGGTGGCGCTGCACGACCGCCACGTCGCCGACGCCGACCGTCCGCGGGTCGCCGCGCTGGTCGAGGCCGTGCTGGCCGAGCACCCGGGCGAGCTGCGGGTGACGCCCGGCAAGTTCGTCCACGAGATCCAGCCGAAGATCGACTGGAACAAGGGCAAGGCCGTCGAGCACCTCCTGGACGTCCTCGACCTCGATCACCCCGACATCGTCCCGATCTACCTCGGCGACGACGTCACCGACGAGGACGCCTTCCGTGCGCTCGTCGCCCGCGCCGACGCCGGGCGTCCGGCGGGCGTCGGCATCCTGGTGATCGACCCGGAGGACGCCCCGTCCCGCGACACGTCGGCGACCGCCGCCCTCGCCACGGTCGACGAGGTCGGCCGCTTCCTCGACGGCCTGGCTCGATGAGCCCGATGAGCCCGATGAGCGAGACGATCCCGATGATCACCCCGCTGCCCGCTCCCGGAGTACGGAGACGATCGTGACCACGACCGACCAGACGCCCTCGACCACCGAGACCACGGGGAGCGCCCGCACGACCCCGACCGGCGAGGTCCTGCCCGGCGGGGCGGTCGCCGACGACTTCACGATCACCTGGACCGGCGTCGAACCCGACGACGAGGGTCTGCGCGAGGCCCTGACCAGCACCGGCAACGGCTACTTCTGCACCCGCGGTGCCGCGGAGTGGGAGGACACCGACGCCCCGGTGCACTACGCGGGCACCTACGCGCACGGCGGCTTCAACCGCGAGACGACGATCCTCGGCGGCCGCCCGGTCCTCAACGAGGACCTCGTCAACCTCCCGAACTGGCTCGTCCTCAAGCTGCGCATCGAGGGCGAGGAGGCGATCAACCTCTCCAACGTCGAGGTGCTCGAGTACACGCACACCTACGACGTGCGCACCGCGACGGTCGGTCGCGTGTTCCGGTTCCGCGACCGCAACGGCCGCGAGACCACCCTGCGCAGCCGCCGGTTCGTCTCGATGGCCCACAGCCACCAGGCGGCGATGGAGTGGACGCTCACCGCCGAGAACTGGTCGGGGCGCATCGGCATCGTCTCCGCGATCGACGGCCGCGTCGACAACACCATGGTCGCCCGCTACCGCGACCTCGAGGGCCGCCACCTCGACCCGGTCACCCCGCGCACGTTCGGGCCCGAGGTCATCGCGCTCAAGGTGCGCACCCGCCAGTCGAACCTCTACGTCTCCGAGGCCGCGCGCACCCGGATCTACCGCGGGCGCGGGCGCGGCTGGGAGAAGGTCGAGCCGGCGCGCACGTTGCACCAGATGAACGACTACATCCAGCAGGTGCTCGACCTCGACATCGCCGAGGGCGAGACCGTGCGGGTGGAGAAGATCGTCTCGTTCTTCACCAGCCACGACAACGCGATCACCGAGACCCTCACCGCCGCCGGCCGGCACGTCGAGCGCTACCCGGACTTCGCGGGCTGCTTCGCCGAGCACGTCGACGCCTGGGAGGAGTACTGGGACGTCTGCGACATCGAGCTGCCGCGCGAGCCGACCATCCAGCTGCTCCTGCGCTTCCACATGGCCCACGTCCTGCAGGTCTGCTCGCGGCACACGGCCCGCCACGACGCCGGCGTCCCCGCCCGCGGGCTCAACGGCGAGGCCTACCGCGGGCACGTGTTCTGGGACGAGCTCTACGTCTACCCGTTCCTCAACTACCGGCTCCCGGAGATCACGCGCGGGCTGCTGATGTACCGCTACCGGCGCCTCGCCGAGGCCCGCGCGGCGGCGGAGGAGGCCGGCTACAAGGGCGCGATGTTCCCGTGGCAGTCGGGCAGCGACGGCACCGAGGAGACGCAGGTCGTCCACCTCAACCCGCTGTCCGGGCAGTGGGACCCCGACCACTCGCACAACCAGCGCCACGTCAACGCGGCGATCTTCTACAACGTCTGGCAGTACTACCAGGCCACCGACGACCTGGAGTTCCTGCGCGACTACGGCGCCGAGCTGATGCTCGAGATCGCCCGGTTCTGGGCGTCGATCGCGCACCGCAACCCGAACACGGGCCGCTGGGAGATCCACGGGGTGATGGGCCCCGACGAGTTCCACGAGCGCTACCCCGGCGCCACCGACGGCGGGCTGCGCAACAACGCCTACACCAACGTCATGGTCGCCTGGATCTGCGCGACCGCCCCGAAGGTGCTGGCCCTGCTGCCCAAGAGCCGCCGTCGCGCCCTGCGCAGCCGGCTCGGGATCACCGACGACGAGATCGCGCGCTGGTCGGAGATGTGCACGTCGATGACGGTGCCGACCCACCGCGACGACGACGGCCACCCGGTGATCACCCAGTTCGAGGGCTACGCCGACCTCGCCGAGCTCGACTGGGACGCCTACCGGGCCAAGCACAAGAACATCCAGCGGATGGACCGCATCCTCAAGGCCGAGGGTGACGACCCCGACCACTACAAGCTCGCCAAGCAGGCCGACGCGGTCATGCTGTTCTTCCTGTTCGGCGACGGCGAGCTGCGCGAGATCTTCTCCCGCCTCGGGTACGACGCGATCGCCGACGACAAGGACCTCGCGCGGCGCACCATCGCCTACTACGACCGGCGCACCTCGCACGGCTCGACGCTCTCGCTCGTCGCGCACGCCGCGGTGCTCGCCGGCATCGACCCCGAGAGCTCCTGGGAGCGCTTCCTCGTCGCCGTCGAGTCCGACATCGGCGACGTGCAGGGCGGCACCACCAAGGAGGGCATCCACATGGGGGTGATGTCGGGGACCCTCGACCTCCTCCAGCGGGCCTACCTCGGTGCCGGTGCCCGCGACGGCGTGCTGACCTTCGACCCGCGGCTCACCCTGCGCCTCGACGGCCTCGCGCTCTCGCTGGTCTTCCAGGGCACGACGCTGCGGGTCTCGGTGGGCGCCGGGGAGCTCACCGTCGCCGTGCAGTCCGAGGGCTTCAGCCACCCGGTGCGCATCGGGCTCGGCGGCGAGGTCCGCGAGCTCGGCGCCGGGCAGGAGTGGACGGTGCCGCTCGACGGCGAGGGACGCATCGCCCCCCGCAGTGCGGGCGGGAGCGGCGCGACGTCCGACGGCCCGGCGTCGACCGGGGCGTCCACCGGGGCGGCGACATCCACCCCGGCCGTCACGGACGGCACCCCGCAGGCCTCGACCACGTCGGCCGGCGGGACCACCGCCGACGGCGGCCACGACCACGGAGGGAACGGCGCATGAGCGGCTACACGGGAGCGATCTTCGACGTGGACGGCGTCCTCGTCGACTCCCCCCACGAGGAGGCCTGGCGCGAGTCGCTGCGCGAGCTCATGGCGGGCCCGTGGGCGGACATCGTCGGGCAGACGAGCTACTCGCCGGAGAAGTTCACGCCCGCGCTCTACCACGAGCGCATGTCGGGCAAGCCCCGCACGGCCGGGGCGACGGCGGCACTCGAGTACTTCGGCGTGCCCGACATCGACCGCCGCGTGACGGAGTACGGCGAGCACAAGCAGGAGATGATCATCCGGCTGATCTCGGAGGGCCGGTTCTCGGCCTACGACGACGCCGTGCGCTTCGTGCTCGCCGTCCGCAACGCGGGCATCCCGGTCGCGGCGGCGTCGTCGTCGAAGAACGCCAAGATGTTCCTCGAGAAGATCGACCTGTCCCGCTTCGGCGGCACCGGCAACCTGCACCAGGTGTTCGACGTCGACGTCTCGGGCCGCGACTTCGCCCACGGCAAGCCGGACCCCGAGATCTTCCTGACCGCCGCGCGGGAGCTCGGCGTCGAGCCCTCGGACGCGTTCGTCGCCGAGGACGCCGTCAACGGCATCCAGGCCGCGAAGGCCGGCGGGTTCGGGGCGCTCGGGGTCTCGCGCGCCGACGACGTCGACGCGCTCGCGGCCGAGGGCGCCGACGTCGTCGTCACCGACATGGGCGAGATCGACCTCTCCGCCCTCGGGCGGGGCGAGCTGGTGACGACGTCATGAGCGGGCTCACCGTCGGCGTCGACGTCGGTGGCACCAAGATCGCGGCGGGCGTGGTCGACGAGGCCGGCAAGCTCATCGCGTCGACCCGCCGCGAGACCCCGGCCACCGACACCCACCTGGTGCTCGAGGCCATCGCCGACGCCGTTCGCGAGCTGGGTAGCCACCACCAGATCGACGCCGTCGGCATCGGGGCCGCCGGGTTCGTCGACGCGGGACGGGCGAAGGTGCTCTTCGCGCCGAACCTGGCCTGGCGCGACGAGGACCTGAAGGCCGAGCTCACCTCGCAGCTCGAGGTGCCGGTGGTGGTGGAGAACGACGCCAACGCCGTCGCCTGGGCCGAGTCGCGCTTCGGCGCGGGCCGCGACCACGACGACCTCGTCGCGATCACCATCGGCACCGGGATCGGCGGCGGCCTGATCTCGTCGGGCCGGCTGCTGCGCGGCGGCTACGGGGTGGCCGCGGAGATCGGCCACATCACGATGGTCCCGTACGGCCGCCGCTGCGGCTGCGGGCTGCAGGGCTGCTGGGAGCAGTACGGCTCCGGTCGGGCGCTGGTCACCGAGGCCCGGGAGATCGCGCGGCACTCGCCGGCGTTCGCCTCCGGGCTGATCGCGATGGCCGGGGGCGACCCGGAGGCCATCACCGGCGAGATGGTGACGGCCTGCGCCCAGCAGGGTGACGTCGGAGGCCTGCACTGCTTCGACGAGATCGGTCGCTGGATCGGGCTGGGCCTGGCCCAGCTCGCCGCCGTGCTCGACCCGACGCTCTTCGTCCTCGGCGGTGGGGTCTCCGCCGCCGGGGACCTGCTGCGCGAGCGGGTCGAGGCGATGTTCCGGGGGAACCTCACCGGACGCGGGCACCGGCCCGTCGCCGAGGTGCGGCTCGCCGAGCTGGGTTGGGAATCGGGGATGGTCGGCGCCGCCGATCTCGCCCGGACTAATGACGACACATCCGTTCCGGGGAGCGACCGATGAGCACAGATTCCGGGTCAGCGTCAGGATCAGGGCCGGGGGCACCCGGCTCCCGCGAGAAGACGACCGCCAAGGCGATCCTCATCTCCATCGTCGCCGCCGTCGGCGGCTTCCTCTTCGGCTTCGACTCCAGCGTCATCAACGGCGCCGTCGACGCCCTGAACGACCAGTTCGGCCTGCAGGACAGCCCGCTGCTGTCCGGCTTCGCGGTGGCCTGCGCCCTGCTCGGCTCCGCTGTCGGTGCGTGGTTCGCCGGCCCCGCCGCCGACAGGTACGGCCGCGTGCGGGTCATGCTCATCGCCGCCGCGCTGTTCGCGATCAGCTCCATCGGGTCCGGTCTGGCGTTCGCCGTCTGGGACCTCATCATCTGGCGCATCCTCGCGGGCGTCGGCATCGGCATCGCCTCGGTGATCGCCCCCGCCTACATCGCCGAGATCGCGCCCGCCCACATCCGCGGGCGGCTCGCGTCGCTGCAGCAGATGGCCATCGTGCTCGGCATCTTCGTCGCCCTGCTCTCCGACGCCCTGCTCGCGGGCCTCGCCGGCGGCGCCGCCGAGACGTTCTGGCTGGGCCTCGCGGCGTGGCGCTGGATGTTCCTCGTCGGGATCATCCCGTCGGTCATCTACGCGATCCTCGCGCTGCGGATCCCCGAGTCGCCGCGCTACCTCGTGGCCAAGGGACGCATGGAGGAGGCCGGCCGGGTCCTCGCGCAGGTGCTGGGACAGCCGGTCGAGTCGGTCCAGGCCAAGGTCCGCGAGATCGCCGTGACGCTGGAGCGCGAGGAGAAGCCCAGCCTGCGCGACCTGCGCGGTCACGCGGCGGGTCTGCGCCCGATCGTCTGGGTCGGCATCCTGCTGTCGGTCTTCCAGCAGTTCGTCGGCATCAACGTGATCTTCTACTACTCGACGACGCTCTGGCAGGCCGTCGGCTTCTCCGAGAGCGACTCGTTCCTCGCGTCGGTCATCAACTCGCTGGTCAACGTGCTCGCGACCGTCGTCGCGATCCTCATCGTCGACCGGGTCGGCCGGAAGCCGATGCTGCTCGGTGGTTCGGCCGGCATGGTCGTGACGCTGGGGATCATGGCGGTCGCGTTCTCGCAGGCGGTCATCACCGTCGGCGCGGACGGCTCCGAGGAGCCGAGCCTGCCCGGCCCCTGGGGCCCGATCGCGCTGGTCGCGGCGAACCTCTACGTGGTCGCGTTCGCGGTCTCGTGGGGCCCGGTCGTCTGGGTGCTGCTCGGTGAGATGTTCCCGAACTGGCTGCGTGCCGCCGCGCTGTCCGTGGCCGCCGCCGCGCAGTGGATCGCGAACTTCCTCATCACGGTCACGTTCCAGTCCCTCGCCGACGTCGGCCTGACGCTGGCCTACGGGCTCTACGCACTCTTCGCCTTCCTGTCGTTCCTGTTCGTCAGCAAGTACGTGCAGGAGACCAAGGGCAAGGAGCTGGAGGACATGGTCGCGTAGCGGTGACGCAATCCGGTGGAGGGCAGGTCGACCATGAGGTCATGGATCTCCTGATCGACCTGCCCTGCCGCCGCCTGCGCCTCGTCCTCGACGAGGGCTCCGACCGCGTGGCCCTGCTCGCCGAGCTCCGGTCCCGCCGCGGTGCGGACCCTCCGCGCTGCCTCGCCGACCCGGGCCGCCCCTGCGGCCCGGGTCGGCCGTGCGCGTTCTCCTCCCGCCGCGACCGGGCTCCGCGCCGGCCGCCGGAGCCCGCTCAGGGCGTGATCAGCAGGCCGTCCGGCACCTCTCGCGGGCAGTGGAGGTGCCCGGCGTCCTGGTGATCTCCGGGTGGGTGGCCCGGGGGTGGGGGCGGACGCCGGCACCGGCCCTCGACCACGGCCGCACGGGGACGCCACCCGACGCCAGTACGCTGGGCCGCCTCATGCGCATCGGGATCGTGTGTCCGTACTCGCTGGACGTGGCCGGCGGGGTCCAGGCCCACGTCCTCGACCTCGCGCGGGCGCTGACGGGTCTCGGGCACCACGTCGACGTGCTGGCGCCCGCGGGGTCGGACACCCCGGTGCCCGACGGGGTCACGCGCGCCGGGAAGTCGCTGGGCATCCCGTACAACGGGTCGGTCGCCCGGCTGACGTTCGGGCCGGTGTCGCTGGCGCGGGTGCGCCGCTGGCTGCGCGAGGGCGACTTCGACGTCCTGCACGTCCACGAGCCCACCGCGCCGAGCCTGTCGTTCCTCGCGCTGATGGTCGCCGAGGGGCCGGTCGTCGCCACCTTCCACACGTCGACGCCGCGCTCGCGCACCATGACGTTCTTCGAGCCGCTGCTGCGCCCGCTGCTCGAGCGGGTCACGGCGCGGATCGCGGTGTCGCCACTGGCGCGCCAGGTCTACGTCGAGCACCTCGGCGGCGACGCGGTCGAGATCCCGAACGGGGTCGACGTCGCGGCGTTCGCCGACGCGCCCCCGCTGCCCGGGTACGCGGGACACGGCAACGGCGCGACCGTCGGCTTCGTCGGCCGCTACACCGAGCCGCGCAAGGGGATGCCCCTGCTGCTCGACGCCCTGCGTCCGCTGGTCGGACGGCGCCCGGACCTGCGGCTCGTGGTGGTCGGGCGCGGCGACGAGGACGAGCTGCGCCGGCAGGCGGGCCCGGAGCTCGCCGACCGCATCGAGCTGCTCGGCGCGGTCGACGAGGCGACCAAGACGTCGATGCTCGCCTCGGTCGACCTGCTCGCCATGCCCAACACGGGCGGCGAGAGCTTCGGGGTCGTGCTGGCCGAGGGCATGGCGGCCGGGGCCCCGGTGGTCGCGAGCGACATCGAGGCCTTCCGTCGCGTGCTCGGCGAGCCCCCCGCGGGCGTGGTCGTGCCGTCCGGCGACGTCGACGCCTGGAGCGCCGCCCTCGGCGCCCTGCTCGACGACCCGGCGCGCCGCGACGCCCTGCGCGCGGCGGGCAGCGCGCGGGTCGCGGCGTTCGACTGGTCGGTGGTCGCGGCCGCCGTGCTGCGGGTGTACGAGGTCGCCGTGGCCGCCGATCCGCGCCGGGTCGTCCCCGGCGGCCGGCTCGGTGCCCGGGCGCAGTCCGGCGCGGAGGCCGAACTACCGTCGTCGTCGTGACCCTCCTCGGTGCCACCGGCGTGGTGGTGGTCCTCGTCGTCCTCGCGGTCCTGCTCGTGGTCGTCGTGACGGCCGGGGTGCTGGTGGCCCGGGCGCGCCGGCTGGACCGGCTGCACGTGCGCACCGACGCCGCCGCCGCGGCGCTCGCGGCCGTGCTCGACCGGCGGGCCGCCGTGGTGCGGGCGATCGCGGCCACCGCCGGGCCGGTGGCGCTCACCGACCCGGACCGCCGGGCCCTGCGCGCGGCCGCCCGGGCCGTCGCCGCGACGCGGGCGGCCTCCGACGGCGGGCTCGACGCGGAGCGCGAGGCGGCCGAGAGCGACCTGACCCGGGCCCTCGGCGCCCTCGACACCGCCGCGCTGCCCGCCGACCTCGCCGCCGAGCTGGCCGACGCGCACGTCCGCGTCTCGGTCGCCCGCCGGGTGCACAACGACGCGGTGCGCGACACGCGCGCCCTGCGCGGCCGGCGGATGGTGCGTTGGCTGCACCTGGCCGGGACGGCGCCGGCACCGCGCTACTTCGAGATCGCCGAGCCGGGACCGGACGGCGGCACCGCGACGCCGCCGGCCATGCGGACCGCCCAGGACGCGGTCCGGGTGATCGTCGTCGACGGCGACGGCCGCGTGCTCCTCTTCCAGGGCATCGACCCGGCGCGCCCGGCCGAGGCGTTCTGGTTCGCCCCCGGCGGGGGCGTCGAGCCGGGGGAGGAGCCGGTGAAGGCCGCCGTGCGGACCGTGGGCGAGGAGACCGGGCTCGACGTCGACCCGGGCGCCGTCCAGGGCCCGCTCTGGGTGCGCCAGGTGGTCTTCGAGGCCGACGGCACGACGTACGCCGGGCGCGAGCTCTTCCACGCCGTGCACGTGCCGACCGGCGACATCGACACCAGCTCCTTCACCGAGCACGAGGCCCGGACGGTGCGCGGGCACCGCTGGTGGACCCCGGCCGAGCTGGCCGTGACGCTCGACGTCGTCCACCCCCACCAGCTCCCCGACCTGCTCGCGGACCCCCGGGCCCTCGAGCCCGGCGGGGTCCCGCTCGCGATCCACTAGGCCCGCACGGCGTCCACGTAGTCCGCGCCGACCGGCACCTCGGTGATCACGTCGACGAGCACCCCGGCCGGGTCGGCGACGATGAAGTGGCGCTGGCCGAAGTCCTCGGTGCGCAGGTCCAGCTCGGGGCGCAGGCCGGCGCCGCGGACGAGGCGCTCGTACTCGGCGTCGACGTCGGGCACCTCGACGTTGAGCAGCAGGCCGCGCGCCGTCGTGCGGAACCCCGCGGGCACCGTCGGGTGCGCGACGTCGACGAACGCCAGCTCGTGGGCGCCCCGGCGCAGGCTCACGTACCAGTCGACGGCGAACACCACCTCGAAGCCGAAGTGCTCGACCCAGAACTCCGTCGACGCCGCGACGTCGGCGACGGCGAGGACGGGGTAGAAGCCGGTCGGTTCCATGCGTACTCCCTTGACGTACCGTTGGTACGCGAACGGTGGCTGACGTACCATCGGTACGTCAAGTCCGGGGAGGGGAACCACGTGGCCGGGGTGCGGGAGGAGCAGCGGGCGCGCACACGGCGCGCGCTCGTCGACCGGGCGCGCGAGCTGTTCGCCGCCCGCGGCTACGCGGACGTCGGGCTCGCGGAGCTCGTCGGGGCGGCCGGCGTGACCAAGGGCGCGCTCTACCACCAGTTCGAGGGCAAGGCCGAGCTGTTCGAGGTGGTGCTGGGCGAGGTTGCCGCCGAGGTGGCCGACGCCGTCGTCCTCGCCGCCGAGGCCCACGAGGACCCGTGGGACCGGTTCCTCGCCGGCAGCCGGGCGTTCCTCGTCGCGAGCACCGACCCTTCGGTGGCCCGGATCGCCCTCGTCGACGGGCCGGCCGTCCTGGGGTGGACGCGGTGGCGCGCGCTCGACGAGGCCACGTCGGGCCGGCACCTCGTCGAGGCGCTCGAGGTGCTCGTGGCCCGCGGGGTGATCGCCCCGCGGCCCGTGGCACCCCTGGCCCATCTGCTGAACGGCGCGATGAACGAGGCGGCGCTGTGGCTCGCCGACGAGCCGGACCGGCTCGACGCGGTCTGGGCGGAGCTCGCGGGGATGCTCGACGGGCTGCGCTGAGCGTGCACCGGATCACGACGGGCACCCCCACGACGCCCGTACCATCGCGTCCACGTCCCGCACCGTCGTAGGAATCCCCGGAGGACCCACCGTGACCAGGCCCGAACCCGCCACCGCCGTCGGCACCGGAGGGGTCAAGCGCGGCCTCGCGGACATGCTCAAGGGCGGCGTGATCATGGACGTGGTCACGCCCGAGCAGGCGAAGATCGCCGAGGACGCGGGCGCCGTCGCCGTCATGGCCCTCGAGCGCGTGCCGGCCGACATCCGCGCCGACGGCGGCGTGGCCCGCATGTCCGACCCCGACATGGTGCGCGGCATCGTCGAGGCCGTCTCGATCCCGGTGATGGCCAAGGCCCGCATCGGGCACTTCGTCGAGGCCCAGGTGCTGCAGTCGCTCGGCGTGGACTACGTCGACGAGTCCGAGGTGCTCACCCCGGCCGACGAGGCCCACCACATCGACAAGTGGGCGTTCACCGTCCCCTTCGTCTGCGGGGCGACCAACCTCGGTGAGGCCCTGCGGCGTCTCGGCGAGGGCGCGGCGATGATCCGCTCCAAGGGCGAGGCCGGCACCGGCAACGTCGTCGAGGCGACGCGGCACATGCGGGCGATCCGCTCCGAGATCCGGGCGCTGTCGCGGATGGACCCGCAGGAGCTCTACGCCGCGGCGAAGGAGCTGCGGGCGCCGGTGGCGCTGGTGCAGGAGGTGGCCGAGTCCGGTCGCCTGCCCGTCGTGCTGTTCACCGCCGGCGGCATCGCGACCCCGGCCGACGCAGCGATGATGATGCAGCTCGGGGCCGAGGGCGTCTTCGTCGGCTCGGGCATCTTCAAGTCCGGCGACCCCGCCCGTCGCGCCGAGGCGATCGTGCGGGCGACGACCTTCCACGACGACCCCGACGTGATCGCGAAGGTCTCGGCCGGGCTCGGCGAGGCGATGGTCGGGCGCACCACCGCCGACATGCCCGAGCACGAGCGGCTCGCCACGCGCGGCTGGTGAGGCTCACGGGAAGATCACGACGCGGCGTGGGACGATCCGGGCGATGACCGCGTCGCACGGGTCCCCGCGTCGCCTGGTCGGGCTCCGGCCGACCGGGCCGGCACGTGACGGCTCGGACGGCTCCGCGGGCTCGGACGGCTCCGACCCCGAGGCCCGCACGGAGACGATGCGGGCGACACCGGGCCCGCCGGCACCCCAGCCGCCCCCCGCTCCCCGCCGCCCCGGACCTCGGGAGCGCGAGGAGGAGGACGTCGAGCCGCCCGCGCAGCGCAACGGCATGGGCACGCCGGCGCTGGTGCTCGGCCTGCTCGCCGCGGCGACGTGCTGGACCGGCTGGGCCGGGGTGGTGCTCGGCCTGCCCGCGGTGGTGGCCGGGTTCCTCGGCGCGCGCCGCGCCTTCCGGAACCTCGCCACGGACGGTGCCTCGTCGCTCGGTGGGCTCGTCGCCGGGCTCGTCGGGCTGGTCGTGGGCGCCGTGATCGTGTGGCCGACGCTGTTCGGCACCGGGGGCTTCGGCGACGGGCTGACCCTCGACCAGTGCATGGCCCAGTCGACGACGGCCCGCGAGATGCACATGTGCAAGTCACAGCACCTCGCCGAGTTCAACGAGCGCTACCCGAACGCCGCCGAGTAGGGGGCGATGGCACGATCGCGCCATGACGTCCGCTCCGCCACCCGCGCGCGAGGACCGCGACCAGCGTGAGCGCGACGGCGGCCTCGGCACCGCCGCGCTCGCCCTCGGGCTGCTCGCCGTCGGCACCTGTTGGCTCGGCTGGCCGGGCCTCGTCCTGGGGCTGCTCGGGGTGGTCGTGGGGTTCATCGGGTCCCGCCGCGCGTTCCACGACCGGCACCGCAGCGGCGCGATGTCGCTCAGCGGCTTCGTGCTCGCCCTGATCGGCCTGGTCGTCGGCGCGTGGCTCGTCGTGCCGGGGCTTCTCGGCATCGGCACCTTCGGCGAGGGCCTGACCCTCGACGAGTGCATGGCCCAGGCCCAGGGGCAGCAGGAGGAGCGCATGTGCGCCTCCCAGCACCTCGACGAGTACCGCGCGCGCTACGGCGATCCCGGCGGCACGGGCGGGTAGCTCTCCGCTCCTAGACTGGGGTCGTGAGCGCACCCGTCGGCGTCCTGGCCCTCCAGGGCAACGTCCCCGAGCACCTCGACGCGCTGCGCGCCTGCGGCGCCGAGGCCGTCCCGGTCCGCCGGCCCTCCGAGCTCGCGGAGGTCGCGGGCCTGGTGCTCCCCGGCGGCGAGTCGACGACGCTGTCCAAGCTCCTCGAGGCCGTCGAGCTGCTCGAGCCGCTGCGTGAGCGCCTGCGCGCCGGGATGCCGGCGTTCGGCTCCTGCGCGGGCATGATCCTGCTCGCGCGCGAGGCCATCGACGCCCGGCCCGACCAGCACCAGCTCGGCGCCCTCGACATCACCGTGCGCCGCAATGCGTTCGGCCGGCAGGTGGCGTCGTTCGAGTCCGACCTGGCGGTCACCGGGGTCGCGGGCGGCCCCGTGCGCGCGGTGTTCATCCGCGCCCCGTGGGTGGAGACGACCGGCCGCGGCGTCGAGGTGCTGGCCCGGGTGCCGGGCAGCGTCGCGGGCCCGGCGTCGGGCAAGGTCGTGGCGGTGCGCCAGGGCCCGGTGATGGCGACGGCGTTCCACCCCGAGCAGACCGGCGACGCCCGCCTGCACGACCTCTTCCTGCGCCGGGTCCGCGACAGCGTCGCGACGGGCTAGCAGTCGCGCAGCTCGGGGCTCTGGTTGAGGAGCTGGCCGCGGGGCGAGACGAACTCCTGCCAGACGGCCCCGCCCACGGCGCCCGGGCGGAACGCGCCGACGCGGTGGCAGTTCTGGAACGCGAGCTTCACGTCGAAGTGGCGCTCGAGGCCGCCGCGGATGGCGTCGGAGGCCAGCGCCCGCAGCAGCTGGCCGCGCTCGGCCTCGCTCGGCGGCGGGATCTCGTGGTCGGCGAGCTCGCCGTCCGAGAGCTCGAGGTCGGCGACCACCGAGGAGATCACCGTCCACGCGTAGGGCAGCGAGGTCCGCACGCAGTCGACGAACTCGGCGTCGGTCACCTGCCCGCGGGCGGCGGTGTCGAGCAGCTCGGGCGAGACGTCCAGGGACACGAGAGAACCTCCGGGATCGGGCGGGTGCGTCCTCCGAGCGAAGATCAGGGCCCGGGGTGGCGGCAATCGGCCGTCAGGAGGTGCTCAGAGCGTGACGACGGCCGGGCCCGGGACGAAGTCCGGATCGATCTGCTCGGCGAGGGCGGAGCCCGCCGGACCATCACCGCGAGCGGCGGCGTTCCGGCGGTGCATCGCCACCGCGTCGGCCTGGTAGCGCTCCCAGTCCTTGCCGACGGCGTCGACGGCCGCGCGCAGGTCGTCGAGCACCGCGACGTGCCCGGCCTCCAGCCCGGCGATGTCCCGGGGCGCGCCGCGGTCGCCCGCGCGCACGTGGGCCGAGCGCCCGAGCACGCCCACGAGGTCGTCGCCGACCTCGGACGCCAGGTAGTCGGCGTCCGCCGCGTCCTCGACCTTGTTGCCGACGACGGCCAGGCGCACCCCGAACTCGCGGGCGTAGCCGGCGTACTGGCGGTACACGCCGACCGAGCGCCGGGTGGGCTCGCAGACGAGGAACGTGAGGTCGAAGCGCGTGAACAGGCCGGAGGCGAAGGCGTCGGCGCCGGCGGTCATGTCGACGACGACGTACTCGTCGGGACCGTCGACGAGGTGGTTGAGCAGCAGTTCCACCGCGCCGGTCTTGGCGTGGAAGCAGGCGACGCCCAGGTCGGCGTCCTCGAACGCGCCCGCGAGACCCAGGCGCACGCCGGGCACGACCTCGCGCACCGCGGCGTCGTAGACCGGGTTGTCCTCGATGACGCGCAGCAGGCGCGATCCGCGTCCGGGCGGCGTCGTCTTGATCATCTGGTCGGCCGACGGGATGCGCGGGTTGTCGCCGCGCAGCCACTCCTTGATCAGGCCCAGGTGGGCGGGGAGTGTCGGCAGCCCGGCGGCGTCGGCCTCGGTCGCGCCCAGCGCGACCGCCAGGTTCTGGTTGATGTCGGCGTCCAGGGCGAGCACGGGCGCCCCCGTGGCGGCCGCCCGCAACGCGAACAGCGAGGCGCAGGTGGTCTTCCCGCTCCCACCCTTGCCGACGAACGCGACCTTCACCCGGGACCCCTCTCGTGACGCTGCGCCGAACGAGTGACTACTCTAAGTCATGCACGGGTCCGCATATCCGGGTGGTCACCGGGCAGGCCGTCGGCGTGCGTCCGGGGCTCTTCCCGGTGTCGCCGCGATCGTCGAGGCCCTCGCCCACGTGCGTGAGGTCCTGAGCTGGATATCGTCGGGAGACCCAGGGCGATAGGCTCCCGCGATGCGCTACGCCGAGGGCCCCACCGTCGAGGCCACCGTCCACGTCGCCGCGCCGCCCGCGCAGGTCTGGCCGCTCGTCCGGGACATCCAGTTCGTCGCCGACACCTCCGAGGAGCTGCAGGAGGCGCACTGGCTGCCCGCGCCCGAGGGGCCGGCCGAGGGCGAGGCGCCCGCGGTCGGCCACCGCTTCCGGGGCCGCAACTCCCACCCGCAGGCGGGGGAGTGGGAGACGGTCTCGACCGTCGTGGAGTGCGACGAGGAGCGCCGCTTCTCCTGGGCCGTCATGGACACCGAGAACCCCACCGCGACGTGGCTCTTCACCCTCACGCCGGTCGAGGGTGGCACGGAGCTGCGGCAGTGGGTGCGGATGGGGCCCGGGCCGTCGAACCTCAACAAGGTCATCGAGAAGATGCCCGACAAGGAGGAGCGCATCGTCGCCCACCGGTGCCGGGAGTGGCAGCAGAGCATCGAGCGCACCCTGGCCGGGATCAAGGAACGCGCGGAGTCCTGAGGTGCGCACCGCCACCACGATCGAGGCCTCCGGCGCGCCCTGGGGCGAGACGGTCGACTTCGTCGTCGAGGCCGAGCGGCTCGGTCTCGACGTGTGCTGGGTGGCCGAGGCCTGGGGCTCCGACGCCCCGTCGCCGCTGGGCTACCTCGCGGCCCGGACCGACCGGATGCTGCTCGGGTCGGGCGTCGTCCAGGTCGGCACGCGCTCCCCGGCCCTGATCGCCCAGACCGCGCTGACGCTGCAGGAGGTGTCGCGGGGGCGTTTCCTGCTGGGGTTGGGCAGCTCGGGTCCCCAGGTCCTCGAGGGCCTGCACGGGGTGCCGTTCGCGCACCCGCTGGGACGGATGCGCGAGACCGTCGAGGTCGTCCGCCGCGTCATGGCGGGGGAGAAGGTGACCCACGACGGGCGTCACGTGCGGCTCCCGCTGCCCGGGGGCGAGGCGCGCCCGATGCGGGTGTCGGTGACCTCGGACCACCGCGTCCCGATCTACCTCGCGACACTCTCGCCGAAGATGCTGCGGCTCACCGGCGAGGTCGCCGACGGCTGGCTGGGCACGAGCTTCGTTCCCGAGGGGGCGTCGACGTCGCTCGAGCCGCTGGCCGAGGGGGCCGCCGCGAGCGGGCGCACGCTCGCCGACCTCGACCTCTGCCAGGGCGCCGAGGTCGCCTTCACCGACGACCCCGGCCGGATCGACGCGATGCTCGACGAGCGCCGCGCGGGCCTCGCCTTCAGCCTCGGCGGCATGGGCTCGGCGAGCCGGAACTTCTACCGCGACGCCTACGCCCGCCAGGGCTACGGCGACGTCGCGGCCGAGGTGCACGCGCTGTGGCAGGCGGGACGCCGGGACGACGCGGCGCGAACGGTGCCGCGGGCGATGGTCGCGGCGACGACGCTGATCGGGACGCCGGACGTGGTGCGCGAGCGGCTGTCCGCGTGGCGCGGTGCCGGGATCACGACGGTCCGGCTCTACCCGGCCGGCGAGACGCTCGCCGAGCGGCTCGACACGCTGGCGCGGGCGATCGAGCTGGTGAAGGAGGTCGGATGACCGAGACGCTTCCCTGGCGGGAGCTCGACAGCGGCACGTGCTCCATCGCGCGCACCATGGCGGTGCTCGGCGAGCCGTGGACGGTACTCGTCGTCCGCGACCTCCTGCACGGGGTGCGCCGCTTCGACGAGCTGGTCGCGCACCTCGGGATCGCCCGCACGGTGCTCGCCCGGCGTCTCGCGGTGCTGGTCGACGCCGGGCTGGTGGAGACCTCGGAGTACCGCGAGCCGGGCCGTCGGGCGCGGCGGGAGTACCGGCTCACCCGGGCCGGGCACGCCCTGCGCCCGGTGCTGCTCGCGCTGATGGCCTGGGGCGACGCCCACCTCGACACCGGTGCGGGACCGCCGGTGGTCGTGCGCCACGAGGGCTGCGGGGCGCCGGTGCACCTCGTCGAGGAGTGCGCCGAGGGCCACCGCCTCGCCGCGTCGGACAGGGTGCGCAGCACCCCGGGCCCCGGGGCCCGTCCCGCCCCCGTCGGGACGGACCCCTGACGTGCTCAGCTCGCGGCGTCGGCCACCTTGTCGATGGTCCGGGTCATCTGCTCCTCGGTGACCATCGGGAAGAAGCCGCGGAACGACTCGTCACGGACTGCGCTCCAGTCGTAGACCTGGGTGACCTCGGTGCCGTTGCCCGCGGGCTCGAGCTTCCAGGTCCAGACGTGGCCCTTGGCCGTCACGTCGCCGAGCTTGTCGGTGTAGCCGTCGAGCGGGTGCAGCTGCGGCGCCCAGGCGATCTCGCGGTTCTCCTCGTAGGAGGTCACCGTGTTCAGCATCTGGTAGTCGCCCAGCGCGTCGTTGTACATGTTCATGACGAACTGGTCGCCGACGTCGCTGACCTCGCCACGGCCGTCGACGCCCTTGAGCATGCCGGCGCCGTCGAACTCGTGGTGGCGGGCCGGCGTGGCCAGCAGCGAGAAGAGCTGCTCGGGCTTGGCGTCGACGGTCCTGGTCACGGTGATCTGATCGCTCATGGGGGTGTCCTGCCCCACACGGCCGCCCGGCAAACGGTTGGGCACGACCGAAGTCAGCGACCGGGGGGCGCCAGGCGGTAGACCGCGCCCGCGTCGTCGTCGGTGACGTAGACGGCGCCGTCGGGGCCGGGGATCGCCGCGACCGGCCGCCCCCACCGCGACCCGTCGGGCGCCTGGAAGCCGCCGACGAGGGTGCGCTGCCCGCCGAGGTCGCCGTTCTGCCACGGGTAGAACGACACCTCGGGCGCGCGGGGCGACTGCCGGTTCCACGAGCCGTGCACCCCCACCAGCGCGCCCTGCCCGTAGGGCGGGGGCAGCGTCGTGTCGAAGGCGAGGCCGAGCGGGGCCGAGTGGGCGCCCATCGTCTGCTCGATCGGCGTGAGGGTCGCGCAGTCGAGCGCGCGGCCGTCGGGGTTGGTCTCGGCGTCGGCCACGAACGGCGGGTCGGACGGGTCGAGGGCGCTGTCCGGGTCGCCGGGCGTCACGTCGGGGTCCGGGTTGCAGTACGGCCAGCCCAGGTCACGGCCCGGGGTGAGGCGGGCGAGCTCCTCGGGCGGGTGGTCGTCGACGTAGTCGGGGATCACCCGACCGCGGGCCGACCCGTCGTCCTCGCCGTAGGGCCGGTCGTAGGGGAACGGGATGTTGTCGCGGTTGTTCACCGCGGTCCAGACCGCCCCGTCCGGGGCGACGGCGAGGCCCGTCCCGTTGCGGACGCCGCGGGCGAAGGGCT
This sequence comes from Actinomycetospora sp. NBC_00405, assembly GCF_036044095.1. Classification (NCBI taxonomy): domain Bacteria; kingdom Bacillati; phylum Actinomycetota; class Actinomycetes; order Pseudonocardiales; family Pseudonocardiaceae; genus Actinomycetospora; species Actinomycetospora sp. NBC_00405. The sequence goes on along the minus strand of NZ_CP107938.1, from coordinate 1,741,291 downwards.
CGGGCGGGCCGCCGCCCGGCGGCACGCGCAGGATCGCCGCCCGCTGCGGGTCGGCCTCGCGGTCCTGGGGCGAGACGTTGCCCGTCGAGCCCACCGAGATGTAGACCGAGCCGTCCGGCCCGACGGCGACGCTCTTGAGCGCGTGCGCGTAGGCCCCGCCCAACTCCGGGCTGCGCGCGTCGGGCAGGTCGTCGACGACGGTCGTCGGCGTGCCGAGGGCCGGGCCCTCGTAGGGGTACGAGCGCACGGCGTTGCTCTCGGCGACGTAGAGGGTGCTGCCGACGAAGGTCATCCCGTGGGGCTGGGTCAGGCCGGACACCAGCGTCGTGCTCGTCGGCCCGCCCGCTCCCGGGACGAGGCGGACGACCTCGCCGGCGCCGGGCCGCGAGACGAGCAGGGCGCCGTCGGGGGCGAACACGGCCATCCGCGCGGAGTCCACGCGCGCCCAGACCGCGATCGACCAGCCGTCCGGGACCAGGGCCTGGCGGGGGGCGTCGAACGGGGCCCCGGCATCACCCGGCGGCACGGACACCGGCGAGGCCACGAGCCCCTGGGTCGCGGCGCCCGCCGGAGCGGGGCCCGGCCCCGCGGCCGGGACGGCGACGGCGTCCCCGTCACCGGGTGCCGGGGGAGCGGTGGCGCCCCCGCACGCGGCGGCGAGGGCCAGGAGCGCGACCGTGGCGCCCGCGACCAGGGATCGCGCGAGGCGTTGCGGCATGCGGCCGAGCCCATCACACGCCGGCGTCCCCCGCGCGCCAGGATGGCGGGGTGCCAGGCGGTCAGCCGCGCAGGATGAGGCAGCTCGACGTGCCCTCGGCGACGAGGCGGCCGGCGCCGTCGAGCAGCTCCGCGCGGGCGAGCGCGGTGCTGCGCCCGGAGTGCACGACGTGGCCGACGGCGCGGGCGATGCCCGAGTCGGCGGTGAGGCGGCGAAGGAACTTCACCGACAGGTCGAGGCTCGTGTAGCCGACACCGGCCTCGAGCGTGCTGTGCACGGCGCAGCCCAGCGCGGAGTCGAGCAGGGTCGCGTAGATCCCGCCGTGCACCGAGCCGATCGGGTTGTAGTGGTACTCGGCGGGCTCGACGGTGAACACGACGCGCCCGCGCTCCACGGACTCCACGGCGGCCCCGACCAGGGTCATGATCGGCGGCGGCGGGAGCGTCCCGTCCGCCATGGCGGCCAGGAACGACAGGCCGTCGCGCTCGGTCGCCGCCGCGGCGAGCGTCCGGGGGTCGGACCAGGTGTGGGTGCGCTCGCGCGTCGTGACGTCCATGCTGCTCCCTGGGTAGCGGAAAGAAACTCAGGCGGGGAATCCGCACCGTACCGTCCCGTCGCCACGGGTGGGACCTCACCTAGACTGGATCGCCAGGAGCGTGTGCGGCGCGAGCCGCCACCTGCGCCGGCCGGGGTCCGTCCCGGGAGCGGCGCCCGCGGTCGAGGACACGCGCGAGACGAAGGGCGGGAAGCGATGAGCGGCCACTCCAAGTGGGCGACCACGAAGCACAAGAAGGCCGCGATCGACGCGAAGCGCGGCAAGATGTTCGCCAAGATGATCAAGAACATCGAGGTCGCGGCCCGCACCGGCGGTGGCGACCCGGCCGGCAACCCGACGCTCTACGACGCCATCCAGAAGGCGAAGAAGACCTCGGTGCCCAACGACAACATCGACCGCGCCGTCAAGCGCGGTTCGGGCGCCGAGGCGGGCGGGGCCGACTACCAGGCCATCACGTACGAGGGCTACGCCCCGGGCGGCGTCGCGGTGCTCGTCGAGTGCCTCACCGACAACAAGAACCGCGCCGCCGGCGAGGTCCGCACGGCCATGAACCGCAACGGCGGCGCGATGGCCGACCCGGGCTCGGTGGCCTACCTGTTCAACCGCAAGGGCGTCATCATCGTCCCGAAGGAGCAGTCCGGCGGCGCACTCTCGGAGGACGACCTGCTGCTCGCCGTGCTCGAGGCCGGGGCCGAGGAGGTCAACGACTACGGGGAGAGCTTCGAGGTGCTCACCGAGTCGAACGACCTCGTCGCCGTCCGCACCGCGCTGCAGGAGGCGGACATCGACTACGACTCCTCCGAGGTGTCGTTCGTGCCGTCGATGAACGTCGAGGTCGACGCCGACGGGGCCCGCAAGGTCCTGCGGATCATCGACGCGCTCGAGGACTCCGACGACGTCCAGAACGTCTACTCGAACTTCGACGCGTCCGACGAGGTCATGGCCGAGGTCGGCTGACCGGGTGCCGCCCACCGCTCCCTGCGTCGTCGCCGAGCTCGCCGCGGGCGACGCGGGGGAGGCCCTGACCGGTAGCGAGGAGAACCTGCGGCTCCACCGCCGTGCCGGCTACGAGGAGACCGGCCGGCTCGTCGACAGCGCCGGCGTCGAGCTGCTGCGCCTCGAGCGTCCGGCACCGGGGTCGTAGGCCCCTGACGTGTCCCGCTTCCTCGACGGCGTCCTCCTGCTCGGCGCGGTGCTCGCCGCGCTGTGGGTGCCGTTCTGGTGGTGGGGGGCGCCCGGGTCGCCGATCGCCTTCGCGCTGCTGTCCGGGACGCCGGTGGTCGCGGTGGTCGCGGTCGTGGTCGCGGTGCTCGCGCTCGTCCGGCGTCGCCGGGTGGCCGGGGTGGTGGCGCTCGCCACGGCCGTGGTGCTCGGGGCGATCGTCGTGCCGCGGGCCCTCGACGACGGTGACCCGGTCGTGGCCGCCGGGCCGGGGAGCGCGCCGGTGGTCGTGGCGACGGTCAACCTGCAGTTCGGGCGGGCCGATCCGGCGGCGGTGGTGGCGCTGGCGCGCGACCGTCGTATCGACGTCCTGGGCCTGCAGGAGATCACCCCGGAGGCCGAGCGGCGTCTGGCGGCGGCGGGCCTGCGGGCGGAGCTGCCGTTCATGGAGTCGGCGGCGCGACGGGGCGCGGGCGGCACCGCGCTGGTCTCCCGCCACCCGCTCGCCCCCTCCGGGCTGGTGCTGCGGCCGGGTGTGTTCTCGCAGGTCACGGCCCGGGTCCTCGCGCCGAGCGGGCCGGTCGACGTCGTCGTCGCGCACCCGTCGGCGCCGGTGTTCCGCGACGACCCCGGGGGATGGGCGCGCGAGATCAGCGAGCTCCCGGGCCCGGCGCCACTCGGGGGGCCGCCCCGTCTGGTGATCGGCGACCTCAACGCGACGCTCGACCACCGCCCGCTGCGCGCCATGCTCGCGCCCGGGACGTGGCGCGACGCGGCGTCCGCGGTCGGCGGCGGGCTGCGGGGCACGTGGCCCACCGACTCCACGCTGCCGCCGTTCGCGGCCATCGACCACGTGCTCGTCTCCGGGCCGGTCTCGGCCGTCGAGGTGACCACGCAGGAGCTGCCGTCGACCGACCACGCGGGGCTGATCGCCACACTGCTGGTGCGCGACGGCCGGACCGCCCTCACCCCCGGAGCGTAAGGGGGCGACCGAGGATCCGGCTCCAGACCGCGCGCTCGTCCTCGAGCGCCCCGTCGGGCAGGGACGTGCCGAAGGGCGTGACCTCGAGCCGGTCGTCGTCGGCGCGCCAGGTGCCCACCACCCGGCCGGCGTCGAGCACGACGGGCGCGATCCACCCGGCGGCGCGGCTGACCTCGCCGCGGTGCGCGGTCGGGAGGAGGTCGGGATCGGCGGTGCCGGCGCCGAGGACGTAGGGGTCGAACGGGCCGAGGAGGCGCAGCCCCGGCGCCTCGGCCCCGAGCTCGTCGAGGTCCTCGGCGCGCGCGTAGCGAGCCTCGCCGTCGACGCCGACCTCGACGAGCGAGCCGTCGGCGACGAGGTCGGCGAACCACGCCCGCAGCCGTTTCTTCGGCGTGGCGCCGCGCAGCAGCCAGGCGTCGAAGGCCGTCGGGGTCGCCGGCCCGTGGGCGGCGAGGAATGCGGGGACGACCTCGCGGGCGGCCTCGTCGGGATCGGGGAGGCCGGGCCAGCCCGGGACCAGCGTGTGCGGGTGCGCGAACGTCACGCGCGAACCGGCGGGCGGCCCGTGGCAGAGCAGCCCCTGCCAGGCCAGCGGCTTGAGCACCGCGCCCCAGCCGGAGCCGAGCGCGTCGGCGAGGCCCTCCTCCCGGCTGTGGGCGACGAGCGCCGCGACGAGCTCCTCGCGGGTCAGCACGGCGTCGGCGAGCACCTCGGCGACGGCGTCCTCGAGGGCCGCCATCTGCGCGGCCGTGGCGAACTCGCGCTGCCAGGAGCCCTTGTCCCAGGTGCGGGCCGCCGCGATGAGCGCCAGCACGGCGGGCGCCTGGTCGGCGGCGAGGAGGTGCAGCGCGCCGCGCAGCGACCAGGTCCGGATCAGCGTGCCCGCGGCCAGGGCGGCGTCGACGGCGCCGTCGTCCGCGGTGCCGACGGCCGTGCGCACGGCGACGGCCTGCGCGGCGGCCGACGGGACCTGCGCCTGCACGCCGACGAGGCGCCGCGCGATCGCCGTGGGGTCGGTGCCGTCGCGCAGGGCGACGTGCTGGCGGCGCAGGCGGAAGGCGCGGACCTGATCCGCGGTGACGTTCACGCCTGGTCGAAGGAGCGCAGCCCCTGCGGGTCGGTGTCGGTGACGTCGACGCCGGTCACCTGCGCCTGCGACGGACCCTCGTGCGCCCAGGCGATCATGCGCTCGACGGCGTTGTCCTCACCCTCGACGATCATCTCGACCGAGCCGTCGTCGCGGTTGCGCACCCACCCGGCGACACCGAGATCGCCCGCGGTGTCCTGCGCGCTCTGACGGAAGAAGACGCCCTGCACCTGCCCGTGGACGACGATGTGCTTGCTCGCCACCGAGACCTCCCCCTTCGCTCGAACATGTGTTCTACTCGTCGGCGATGACCGCCGCGTGGACGCCCTCGCTGTTCGGCGGGGGCGAGCCCGCTCCCGATCCGACGGTCGTCCCGCGCCGCATCGTCCTGGACGAGACGTCGTGGGTCGATCTCGCCCCCGCCTGGCTCACCGGCGCCGACGCCTGGTTCGACGGGATCGTCGCCGAGGCGCCGTGGGACCAGCGCCGGCGGCGGATGTACGACCCGGCCACAGGAGGATCTGGGACCGTGATGGAGCCGCGCCTCACCTGCGGATGGCGCGTCCCCGAGGCGCCCGACCCCGCGCCGGCCGTCGCCGAGGCGCTCACGGCGCGGTACGGCGTGCGCTTCGATCGCGTCTCGGCCAACTACTACCGCCACGGCGACGACTCGGTGGCCTGGCACGGCGACCGCGTCCGCTTCACCCACGAGGCGCCGATCGTCGCGATCGTGTCGCTCGGGGCACCACGGCGGTTCGGTCTGCGGCCCGTGGGCGGCGGGCCGTCGACGCGGCTGACCGTCGCGGGCGGCGACCTGCTCGTCATGGGCGGGCGCTGCCAGCACGACTGGCAGCACACGGTGCCGAAGTGGCCGGGCGCCGGCCCGCGGGTCAGCGTCACCTTCCGCCACGACGACCCGGGGCCGCGTCCCTCGATCTCCTAGATCGGGATCTCGCTCGTGTCCCCGTCGGCGCGTGTCCCGTGGATCCGGCGCTCGGCCTCGGTGATCCGCAGGTCGTTGATGCTCGCCTCCCGGCGGGCCATGAGGCCGTTGGGGGCGAACTCCCAGTTCTCGTTGCCGTAGCTGCGCCACCACTGGCCGTCGTCGTCGCGGCACTCGTACTGGAAGCGCACCGCGATCCGGTGCCCGCCGTAGGTCCACAGCGCCTTGCGCAGCACGTAGTCGTGCTCGCGCTCCCACTTGCGGGTCAGGAACCCGACGACCGCGTCCCGGCCGGTGACCCACTCGTCGCGGTTCCGCCAGGCGGTGTCCACCGTGTACGCGAGCGCCACCTTCTCCGGGTCGCGGGTGTTCCAGCCGTTCTCGGCGGCCAGCACCTTCGCGCGTGCCGACTCCTCGTCGAACGGCGGGAAGGGCGGGCGGGGCTCCTCGATCGGGCTGCTCACGGTGGTCCTCCTCGCGGGGTGCGGCTCGGGTCAGCATGCCGCACGGCTCCGCCGTTGATCACCAGGTCGAGAGACCAGAGGCGGGCGGGACACGCCGGGGGACGGGGACGAGAGCCGGTCGGTGGGCCGGCGCCCCGTAGCGTCGCGACCCATGCGGGTACTGGGCGTCGACCCCGGGCTGACGCGCTGCGGTCTCGGCGTCGTCGAGGGCTCCGGCGGGAGGTCGGTGCGCGCCGTGGCCGTGGACGTGGTGCGCACGCCGCCCGAGGCGGAGGTGGCGCAGCGGCTGGGGGTGGTCGCCGACGCCGTCGAGGCGTGGATCCTCGAGCACCGTCCCGACGTCGTGGCCGTCGAGCGCGTGTTCGCCCAGCACAACGTGCGCACGGTGATGGGGACGGCGCAGGCGAGCGGGGTGGTCGCGCTGGTCGCCGGGCGCGCGGGCCTGCCGGTCGCGTTCCACACACCGAGCGAGGTGAAGGCGGCGGTCACCGGCTCGGGGCGCGCGGGCAAGGAACAGGTGACGGCGATGGTGACCCGGGTGCTCTCGCTCGGCGTCGCCCCGCGCCCCGCCGACGCCGCCGACGCCCTCGCCCTGGCCGTCTGCCACTGCTGGCGCGCCCCGATGATCGCCCGCATGGCCGAGGCCGAGGCCCGCGCCGCCGAGGTCGCGAAGCACCACCGCGCCCGCCTCGCCGCCGCGCGCAAGGCCGCCCGTTGACCCTGGCGCACGTCCTCTCCGCCGACGGCACGCGGATCGCGGTGGAGACCGTCGGCGAGGGCCCGCCGCTCGTGCTCACGACCGGCGCTCTGCAGGACCGGGCGAGCGTCCGCCTGCTCGCCGAGAGCCTCGCCGACCGGGCCACCGTCCACACCTGGGACCGGCGGGGACGCGGCGACTCGGGCGGCGCACCCGACCCCGCCCTCGACCCCCTCGGGCCCGACGGCGAGGCGCTGGTCGCGGCCGAGGTTGCCGACCTCGCCGCCGTCGTCGCCCACGCCGGTCACGCCGCCCACCCCGCCCACCCCGCCCTCTACGGGCACTCCGCGGGCGCGGTGCTCGTCCTCGAGGCCGTGATGCGCGGCGTGCCGGCCGGGCGGGTCGTCGCCCACGAACCGCCGTGGCGCCTCGCGACCGACGACCCGTCCCCGCGGCACGAGCTGGCCGCCGCCACGATGACCGCCCTGCGCGACGGCCGGCCCGACGACGCCGCGGCCGCGTTCCTCGGCGGCTTCCCGGCGGCCGCGCCCGCACCGGTCGAGCGCCTGCGGGCCACCCCGTTCTGGGCGCGGACGGTCGCGCTCGTCCCCTCGCTGCCCCACGACGTCGCCCTCGTCGTCCGCGACGGCCTGCCGACCGACCGGCTCGCGGCGCTGCGCACACCCCTGCTCGCCCTCGACGGTGGCGCGAGCCCGGCCTGGGTGACCGACGCCGTCGCCGCCCTCGCCGCCGCCGTGCCCGGCGCGGAGCACCGCACGATGCCCGGCCAGGAGCACTTCGTCCTCCCGTCGGTGCTCGCCCCGGTGCTGGCGGACCACCTGACGGGGTGAGCTCTCCAGAACGATCTCCCGACAGTGCCGTGGGCGTCCCAGCACTGGCGCCACTCTCGAGAGATCGTTCTGGAGAGGTCGTCCCCACGGTCGGCCCCGGGAGACGCGGGCGCGGCGTTGCGCGGCGGTGTCGGAGGTGCCCGGTAACCTTCGAACGCGTGTTCGCCAGGAGGGTCGGGAGGGTCGTGCGGTGATCTCGTCGGTGCGGGGGGAGGTCCTGGGTCTCGGGCTCGACCATGCCGTGGTCGAGGTCGGGGGTGTGGGGCTGGCCGTGCAGGCGACGCCGAACACGCTGGCCCGCCTGCGCCGCGGGCAGCAGGCCCGCCTCGACACGGCGCTGGTGGTGCGCGAGGACTCGCTGACGCTCTTCGGGTTCGCCGACGCCTCGGAGCGCGAGATGTTCCTGCTGCTCCAGACGGTGTCCGGGGTCGGGCCGCGCGTCGCGCTGGCGACGCTGGCGGTGCTCGACCCGGCGGCGCTGAGCCACGCGCTGGCCGACGGCAACCTCACGACGCTCATGAGCGTGCCGGGCATCGGGCGCAAGGGCGCCGAACGCCTGGTGGTCGAGCTGCGCGACAAGGTCGCCCCGCCGAGCGCCGCGGACGACGACGGGGCGCCGGTCTCGGCCGTGGCCTCGGGGACGCTGCGCGACCAGGTGGTCGAGGCGCTGGTCGGCCTCGGCTTCGCCGCCAAGCCCGCCGAGAAGGCCGTCGACGAGGTGCTCGGCGGCCCGTCCGGCCCGGATGACTCCTCCGGTGTCCTGCGCGCCGCGCTGAGCAGGCTGGGCCCGCGATGAGCGAACACGATCTGGAAGCGAGCCTCGAGCGGGCGCTCGCGAGCACGCCCGCCGACGGCGAGAGCGACCTCGAGAACAAGCTCCGGCCCGCCCGGCTCGCCGAGTTCATCGGTCAGCCGCGGGTCCGCGAGCAGCTCGACCTCGTGCTCCGCGGTGCCCTGGGCCGCGGGAGCCCGCCGGACCACGTGCTGCTCTCCGGCCCGCCCGGCCTGGGCAAGACCAGCCTCGCGATGATCATCGGTGCGGAGCTCGGCAGCCCCGTACGGATCACGTCCGGCCCGGCGCTGGAGCGCGCGGGCGACCTCGCCGCGATGCTCTCCAACCTCGTCGAGGGCGACGTGCTGTTCATCGACGAGATCCACCGCATGGCCCGGCCCGCCGAGGAGATGCTCTACCTCGCGATGGAGGACTTCCGGGTCGACGTCGTGGTGGGCAAAGGTCCCGGCGCGACGTCCATCCCGCTCGACGTCGCCCCGTTCACGCTGGTGGGCGCCACCACCCGGGCCGGCGCGCTCACCGGCCCGCTGCGCGACCGCTTCGGCTTCACCGGGCACATGGAGTTCTACGAGCCCGAGGACCTCGAGCTGGTCGTCCGGCGCAGTGCGCAGATCCTCGAGGTCGACCTGCGCCCCGACGGCGGCCGCGAGATCGCCCACCGCTCCCGGGGCACGCCCCGGATCGCCAACCGTCTGCTGCGTCGGGTGCGCGACTACGCCGAGGTCCGCGCCGACGGCGCGGTGACGCGCGACGTCGCCCGGGCGGCGCTGGCGGTCTACGACGTGGACGAGCTCGGGCTCGACCGACTCGACCGCGCGGTCCTCAGCGCGCTCGTGCGGAGCTTCCACGGCGGGCCGGTCGGCGTGTCGACGCTGGCCGTGGCCGTGGGGGAGGAGCCGGGCACCGTCGAGGAGGTCTGCGAGCCCTACCTCGTGCGGGCGGGGATGCTCGCCCGGACGCCGCGCGGACGCGTCGCGACGCCCGCCGCGTGGCGCCATCTGGGCCAGGAACCGCCCGCCGCCGGCGCGGACAGCACCGACGATCCCGGGGACGACCCACGGGGCCAGGGCACGTTGTTCGGCTGAGCTGGCAGACTCGGAACCGGACATGCGCGGGTCGCACGAGGGTCACCCGCCCGGTGGACGGAGAACCATGGATCTCATCTTCCCCCTGCTCATCCTGTTCATGATCGGTCTGGTGTTCATGTCCAGCCGGCAGCGCAAGAAGCAGGAGAACCAGCAGAAGGACCTCCAGGGCAGCCTGAACGTCGGTGACGTGGTCGTGATGACCAGCGGCGTGAGCGGCACGATCGTCGACGTCGACGACGAGCGCACCATCGACCTCGAGATCGCCCCGGACGTCGTCACCACCTGGCTGCGCGCGGCCGTGCGCGAGAAGCTCGTGGCGCCGGAGGACCCCGAGGTCGTCGAGGACCTGGACGAGTCGGACGACGTCGTGCCCCAGTCGTCGATCCCGACCGAGAGCACCCCGGTCGTCGACGCCGGCACGAACGGCACCCACGGCACGGGGACGAACTCCGACATCAAGGACACGAAGGCCGACTCGACGGACAACGTCTCGTCGCCGCGCTCCTCCTGATCCGACCGGGGCGGGCCGCCGCCGGGCGCGTCGGCTCCGGCGCCTACCCTCGCGGCGAGCCCCTCCCCGGCTGACCGACCCGAGCAACTGGAGCAACGCAGCGTGGCCCCTCCGACCGTCCGATTCTCGCCCGGGCGCTACCTGGCCGCCTTCGTCGTGGTGGTGGCCGCGCTCTACGGACTGGTCTTCTTCACCGGGGACGGCTCGCCGAAGCCCAAGCTCGGCATCGACCTCCAGGGCGGCACACGGGTCACGCTGACCGCGCGCACCGAGACCGGTGCCGCGCCGACGCCCGACCAGCTCAACCTGGCGCGTCAGATCATCGACCAGCGCGTCAACGGGCTCGGCGTCAGCGGCGCCGAGGTGGTGCAGGACGGCAACAACCTCGTCATCACGGTGCCCGGCCAGGAGGGCGACCAGGCGCGCTCGCTCGGCCAGACGGCGCGGCTGTACTTCCGCCCCGTCCTCGGCGGACCGATCCCGGCGGGCCCCCAACCGGGACAGCCGGGAGCCACAGCGCCAGGAGCGCCGGGCGCACCCGGCGGGCCGGCCGGCGCCGGCACGCCCGGCCAGGCCCCCGCCGGACAGAGCGTGCCGCTCGACGCCGTCGGGCAACAGCAGCCGCCGGTCCCGACGCCCCCTCCGGGCGGCGACCCGAACGCGACGTCGCAGGACCCGCGCCTGGCCCAGGCGATCGCCGAGGCGAAGGCGACGCGCCAGAGCGACGACCCGGCGGTGCAGGAGCAGGCGGCGCTCGCGCTGGACTGCGCGGTCGAGGACCCCCTGCGCGGCTACGACGACCCGGCGCGGCCCCTGGTCTCGTGCAACCGGGAGGGCACGGAGAAGTACCTGCTCGGGCCCGCGATCCTCTCGGGCACCGACGTCGCGAGCGCGCAGCCGAACCCCAACCCCCAGGGCGTCGGCTGGATCATCAACCTCGCGTTCAAGGGTGGCCAGGCCGCGGACACGTGGGCCGACTACACCAGCGCGAACGTCAACAACTCGAACGCCGTCGTCCTCGACTCGCAGGTCGTCTCCGCGCTGCGGATCGTCCAGCCCCTGCTCGACGGCAACGCGCAGATCTCCGGCAACTTCAACCAGGCGTCGGCCACCGACTTCGCCAACGTCCTGCGCTACGGCTCGCTGCCGCTGTCGTTCGACACGTCCGAGGCGCAGACCGTGTCGGCGACGCTCGGGCTGGCGTCGCTGCAGGCCGGGCTGATCGCGGGCCTCGTGGGCCTGGCGCTGGTGTTCCTCTACTCGCTCTTCTACTACCGCGCGCTCGGCGTGCTGACGATCCTGTCGCTCATCCTGTCCGGGCTCGTCGTCTACGCCGTCCTCGTGCTGCTCGGGCGGGGGATCGGCTTCACCCTCGACCTCGCCGGTGTCGCCGGCTTCATCGTCGCCATCGGCATCACGGCGGACTCGTTCGTGATCTTCTTCGAACGGATCAAGGACGAGGTCCGCGACGGGCGCAGCTTCCGGTCCGCGGTACCCCGCGGATGGGTCCGGGCCCGACGCACGATCCTCTCCGGCGACGCCGTGAGCTTCCTGGCGGCGGTGGTGCTCTACGTCCTCGCCGTCGGCCAGGTGAAGGGCTTCGCGTTCACGCTGGGCATGTCCACGGTCCTCGACCTGGTCGTGGTCTTCCTCGTGACGCACCCGCTGCTCGCGCTCGCGTCGAACTCGCGCCTGTTCGCCAGCCCCGCGTGGTCCGGCCTGGGCGAGGCGGTGCGCCATGCGCCGCGGCCCGGCTCCGGTCCACCACGCGCGGGCGGGCGGCGCCCGGCCGGGAGCGGGACGGGGACCCGCGGCGGCTCCAGCCGCCCGGCAACCCGCAGTGGGACGGGCCGTGACCGCGCCGGACGTGGAGGTGCCCGATGACCCGGTCCACCAGCGGCCCGAACAACCGCCGCACCGACGCCGTCACCAGCGGCGACACGAACCGACCCGCCGGCCGCGGCAACGGCCGCACGGGCGGGCGCCGCCGCGCCGAGGACGCCCCGCCCGCGGACGAGGTCCGGGACGACCTGAGGGACGACCAGGCCGACGACGGGACGGACGACGACGACCCGACCGGAGAGGCCGCCGCCGACGCCCCCGAGGAGCGGGAGGGCGGCTCCCGCCCGCGGCGCCGCAGCCGGCTCGACTCGCTCTACCGCGGCAACGGCGGCATCGACATCGTCGGGCGCTCGAAGACCTGGTACGCGGTCTTCGGCGTCGCGCTGATCATCTGCATCCTGTCGATGGTGATCCGGGGCTTCAACTTCGGCATCGACTTCGAGGGCGGCACGAGCGTCCAGATGCCGGCCGTCGGCGCGGGCGGCCCGATCGCCACCGAGCAGGTCGAGCAGGTCTTCGCCGAGGCCGTCGACATCCCGGCCACCTCGGTGCAGAGCGCGGGCCAGGGCGCGACGTCGACGATCATCATCCGCTCCGAGCGCCTCGGGGTCGGTCAGGTCGTGGTGCTCCGCCAGGCGCTGTTCGACCAGTTCCAGCCGCTGGGCATCACCGGCGCGCCCGACCCGGACGCGATCTCCGACAGCGCGGTCAGCGCGAGCTGGGGCGGCGAGATCACCCGTCAGGCGCTCATCGCGCTCGCGGTGTTCCTCGTGCTCGTGACGATCTACCTGTCGTTCTACTTCGAGCGGCGGATGGCGCTCGCGGCGTTGATCGCCCTCGCGAACGACATCATCATCACCGCGGGCGTCTACTCGCTGGTCGGCTTCGAGGTCTCGCCGGCCACGGTCATCGGCCTGCTGACGATCCTCGGCTTCTCGCTCTACGACACGGTCGTCGTGTTCGACAAGGTCCGGGAGAACACCCGCGGCCTGCTCGGCCTCACGAGACGCACCTACGCCGAGGCCGCGAACCTCGCGGTCAACCAGACCCTCATGCGCTCGCTCAACACCTCGCTGATCGCCGCGCTCCCGCTGATCGGGCTGTTCGTCATCGGCGTCGTGCTGCTCGGGGTCGGCGTGCTCGGCGACCTCGCGCTCGTCCAGCTCGTCGGCACGATCGTCGGTGCCGCCTCGTCGGTGCTGCTCGCGACGCCGATCGTGGTCGACCTCGCGATGCGCAACAAGCAGTGGGCCGCGCAGGCCGAGAAGGTCGCCGCCCGCCGGGCCAAGAACGCCCGGCGCACCGAGGGCGCGGACGGCGCCGAGGCGACCGCGAACGGCCCGGCGACCGATGTCCTGAACACCCGTGAGGTCGCCGCGGCCGGTGCCGTGGCCCGGAGCTCGGGCGCCCGCGACGGCGACGGAGGGGCCGTGGCCCCGCGTCCGGGTGCCCGGCCCACGGGACGTAGCGGGCGCCCGTCGGGCAAGCGCCGCAAGTGAGCACCGCGAGCGACGCACCCGACGACGACCTCGCCGATCTCGACGTGACAGATCTCGACCTGGTGGCGAGCCTGTTGCGCGAGGTCCCGGACTTCCCGACGCCCGGGATCCGGTTCTGGGACCTCACAGGGCTGCTCGCCGACGGGCCGGGGCTCGCCGCGACCACCCGGCTGCTGGCGGCCCCGGCGGCGCGGACCGGCGTCGACGTCGTCGTCGGCATCGAGGCGCGCGGCTTCCTGCTCGGCGCGGCCGTGGCCCACTCGCTGGGCGTGGGCGTCGTCGCCGTGCGCAAGGAGGGCAAGCTGCCCGCGGTCGCCGCGCGGCGGACCTACGACCTCGAGTACGGCTCTGCCACCCTCGAGCTGCCCGCCGACGTGCTGCACCCCGGCACGCGGGTGCTGCTCGTCGACGATGTCCTCGCCACCGGCGGCACCGCGGGCGCGGCGTGCCAGCTGGTCGAGGGCGCCGGGGCGGTCGTCGCGGCGTTCTCGGTGGTGCTCGAGCTGCCGGCCCTCGAGGGGCGTGCGCGCCTCGGCGGCCACGACGTCCACGCGCTGCTCGCGCGCTGACCGGCGCTCGACCGACCACTGACCGACCGCCCATCGCGCGACTTCGGCCGTCACCGGCCGAGTGGGCCACCGCCGTCCACGCGTACCGATCGTGGACGACCGATCGTCCGATCGGGCCGCCACCGACCGGACACCCCGCCGATGCCGGGATATCCTGGATGGATTCCGGACACGGGTGGGCGCAGGCCCCGCCCGTCGGCCGGAGGGGAAGGGGACGACGCGTGAGCCAGCACGTCGACGCCACGGGCACACCGCTGGCCACCGAACCCGCCCCGTCGGACGGCACCGACGACGACCGGGGCACGCGCGAGGACGCGGTCCTCGAGTCCGCAGGCCTCTCGCCCGTCCCCCCGGTCAGCGCCACCCGCCCGCCCTCGGCGACGCGCCGGGTGCGCGCCCGCATCGCCCGCCGGATCACCGCCCAGCGCTCGGGCGTGGTCAAGCCGGTGCTCGAGCCGCTGGCCGCGGTGCACCGCGAGCTCCACCCGTCGGCCGACATGGCCACGCTGCAGCGGGCCTACGACACGGCCGAGCGCTCGCACGACGGCCAGATGCGCAAGAGCGGCGACCCGTACATCACCCATCCGCTGGCGGTCGCGACGATCCTCGGCGAGCTCGGGATGGACACGACGACGCTGGTCGCGGCCCTGCTGCACGACACCGTCGAGGACACCGACTACTCGCTCGAGAAGCTCGCCTCCGACTTCGGCGCCGAGGTCGCGCACCTCGTCGACGGCGTCACCAAGCTCGACAAGGTCCAGCTCGGGGCCGCGGCCGAGGCGGAGACGATCCGCAAGATGGTCGTGGCGATGGCGCGCGACCCGCGCGTGCTCGTCATCAAGCTGGCCGACCGCCTGCACAACATGCGCACGATGCGCTTCCTCAAGCCGGAGAAGCAGGCCAAGAAGGCCCGCGAGACCCTCGAGGTGCTCGCGCCGCTGGCCCACCGGCTGGGGATGTCGACGGTCAAGTGGGAGCTCGAGGACCTCGCGTTCGCGATCCTGCACCCCAAGCGCTACGACGAGATCGTCCGCCTCGTCGCCGACCGCGCGCCCAGCCGCGACACCTACCTGCGCTCGGTGATCGACGAGGTCTCCGGCCAGCTCACCGAGGCCCGGGTGAAGGCCGAGGTGCTCGGGCGGCCGAAGCACTACTACTCGATCTACCAGAAGATGATCGTCAAGGGTAAGGACTTCGACGACATCCACGACCTCGTCGGCGTGCGCGTGCTCGTCGAGGACGTGCGCGACTGCTACGCCGCGATGGGCATGGTCCACGCCCTGTGGCAGCCGATGCCCGGCCGGTTCAAGGACTACATCGCCCAGCCGCGCTTCGGCGTCTACCAGTCGCTGCACACCACGGTGATCGGGCCGGACGGGCAGCCGCTCGAGGTGCAGATCCGCACCCACGACATGCACCGCACCGCCGAGTACGGCATCGCGGCGCACTGGCGCTACAAGGAGGCCCCCAGGGGGGCCCACAAGGGCTCGTCGAACGGCGCGAACGGCGACGGCACCCTCGAGCTCGACGAGATGGCGTGGATGCGCCAGCTGCTGGACTGGCAGCGGGAGGCGGCGGACCCGGGGGAGTTCCTCGAGTCGCTGCGCTACGACCTCGCCACCCGCGAGATCTTCGTCTTCACGCCGAAGGGCGACGTGATCACGCTGCCCAGCGGGTCGACGCCGGTCGACCTCGCCTACGCGGTGCACACCGAGGTCGGCAACCGGTGCATCGGCAGCCGGGTCAACGGCCGGCTGGTCGCCCTCGAGCGCGAGCTCGAGAACGGCGAGGTCGTCGAGATCTTCACCTCGAAGGCCGAGGGCGCCGGTCCGTCGCGCGACTGGCTGGGCTTCGTCGCCTCGCCGCGGGCCAAGCAGAAGATCAAGCAGTGGTTCGCCAAGGAGCGCCGCGAGGAGGCGATCGAGGGCGGCAAGGAGGCCATCACCCGCGAGGCGCGGCGCACCGGCCTGCCGCTGCAGCGCCTCGTCTCGGGCGACTCCATGGGCGCCCTGGCCCACGAGCTGCGCTACGCCGACGTGTCCGCGCTCTACGCCGCGGTCGGCGAGCACCACGTCTCGGCGCGCCACGTCGTCCAGCGGCTCGTGGCGCTGCTCGGCGGCGTCGAGCAGAACGAGGAGGAGCTGGCCGACCGCGCCACGCCCTCCACGGTCCAGCGCCGGCGCGGCACCGGCGACGTCGGCGTCGTCATCGACGACATGGACGACTCCGCGGGCGACGTCTGGATCAAGCTGGCGCGCTGCTGCACGCCGGTGCCCGGCGACGGCATCCTGGGGTTCGTCACCCGCGGCGGCGGCGTCAGCGTGCACCGCACCGACTGCACCAACGCCGACGAGCTGCGCAGCGAGCCCGAGCGTCTGGTCAACGTGCACTGGGCGTCGTCGTCCAGCGCGCTGTTCCTCGTCGCGATCCAGGCCGAGGCCCTCGACCGGCACCGGCTGCTCTCCGACATCACCAAGGTCCTGGCCGACGAGAAGGTCAACATCCTCTCCGCGTCGGTCACCACCTCGCGCGACCGCGTGGCCGTCAGCCGCTTCTCGTTCGAGATGGGCGACCCCAAGCACCTCGGCCACGTGCTCAAGGCGGTCCGCAACGTCGAGGGCGTCTACGACGTCTACCGGGTGACCTCCGCGAGCTGACATCAGCGGGTCTCGTAGAGCCTGCGGGCGACGAGGTAGCCGATCAGCGCGACGAGGGCGGCCCAACCCAGGGCGAGTCCGAGGGTCGAGGCCGGCACCGGCGTGCCCGTGAGCAGCCCCCGCACGGTCTCGATCATGGGCGTGAACGGCTGGTGCGCCGCGAACCACTGCAGGCCGGCGGGCATCGACGTCGTCGGCACGAAGCCGCTGGACAGGAACGGCAGGAAGACCAGCGGCATCGGCAGGTTGCTCGCCGTCTCGACGCTGCGACTCACCATCCCGAGCGCCACGGACAACCAGGCGAGCGCGAAGCCGATCACGGCGAGCACTCCGAACGCGGCGAGCACGCCCGGGACCCCGCCGTCGGGCCGGAAGCCGAGCAGGAGCGCCACGCCGAGCACGACGACCTGGGCGATCAGCGTCTGGACGACGGCGCCGGCGACGTGCCCGGTGAGCACGGCGACCCGGGCGATCGACATGGTCCGGAAGCGCGCGACGACGCCCTCGGTCATGTCCATGGCGACGGTGATCGCGGTGCCCTGCGCGGTGGAGGCTGCCGTCATGATGAGGATGCCGGGGACGACGTAGGCGAGGTAGTCGGCCCGCCCGCCGCCCAGCCCGGCACCGAGCGTGCCGCCGAGGACGTAGACGAAGAGCAGCAGGAAGATCAGGGGCAGGACGATCAGCATGATCGTCAGCGACGGGTAGCGGCGCAGCCGCAGGAGGCTGCGGCGCACCATCGTCAGCGAGTCGACGAGGGTGTGGGTGGGGCGGGGGACCGCCAGGGTGCTCACGCGGGGGTCTCCTCTCGGGCCCGCCCGGTCAGGGCGAGGAATACGTCGTCGAGGTCGGGCGTGTGGACGGAGACGCCGACGAGGTCCCCGTCGTCGTAGCGGTCGAGCAGGGCCCGCAGGGCGCGCGGGGAGCCGTCGCTCGGGACGTCGAGCGCGAGCTCGGCCGGGTCGGGCGTGCCGTCGATCTCCGCCTCGGCCCGGGACAGGGCGTCCGCGTCCGCGAAGCGCAGGCGCACGTGTCCGCCGGGAGTGCGCTGCTTGAGCTGGGTCGGTGAGCCCTCGGCGACGAGGCGGCCGCCGTCGAGGACGCCGACGCGGTCGGCGAGCTGGTCGGCCTCCTCGAGGTACTGCGTGGTGAGCAGGATCGTCACGCCGCGGGCGACCAGCTCGCGCACGGCGTCCCAGAGATCACGCCTGCTGCGCGGGTCGAGCCCGGTGGTGGGCTCGTCGAGGAACACGATCCGCGGGTCGCCCAGCAACGTCATCGCCAGGTCCAGGCGGCGGCGCATCCCCCCGGAGTACGTCGAGGCGGCTCTGTCGGCGGCCTCGACCAGCTCGAAGCGCTCCAGTAGCTCGGGGACGCGCCGGCGGGTCGCGGTCCGGCCGAGGTGGCGGAGATCGGCGATGAGGCGCAGGTTCTCCGCGCCGGTGAGCAGGCCGTCGACCGCCGAGAACTGGCCGGTCACCCCGATCGCGGCGCGCACGCCCTCGGGGTCGGTCGCGAGGTCGTGGCCGCCGACCCGCACGTGGCCCGCGTCGGGCGTGACCAGCGTGGAGAGGATGCGGACGACGGTGGTCTTGCCGGCGCCGTTCGGGCCGAGCAGGGCGTGGATGGTGCCCTCGTCGACGCGCAGGTCGAGGCCGGCGACGACGGTGTGGGCGCCGTAGGAGTGGTGGAGATCCTCGACGAGGATCGCGGACATGGGGGACCTCCTCGGGTCGGGTGGTTCAGGAGCGTGCTTCAGGACCGTCGGACCACCACGTCGCCGTCGCGGGATCGGGCGAGGATCGAGACCGACTCGCCGAAGCCGTCGGGGCCCTCGCGCGGGGTCAGGGTGTTGCGGACGCGGCCGGCGGTGTCGGCATCGAGCCACACGGCGCTGCCCGGGTCGACGCCGACCTCGAGCCGGCCGTGCGTGCTGGTGAGCGACACCTCGCCGCGCACGACCCGGCCGAGGCGCACGGTGCCGTGGGCGGTGCGGGCCGCGACGCTGCCGAGGGCGTGGTCGACGTCCAGGTCGCCGTGCGAGCCGGACAGGTGCGTCTCGCCGACGACCTCCCCGAGGCGCACGGCGCCGTGGCGGCTGCGGACCGTGGCGCTGCCGCCGACGCGGTCGACGCGCACGTCGCCGTGGTCGGCGGTGATGGTGGCGTCGCCGGCCACGTCCCCGGCGTGCACCTGCCCGTAGGACGTCGCCAGCTCGACCGCGGCGGCGTCGCCGACCCGGACGTCGCCGTAGCTGACCTGCACGCGGCAGTGGTCGAGGTGCCCCTCCACGACGACCGCGCCGTAGACGGTGCGGGCGGAGAGCGACGAGCCGGCGGGCAGGGCGATCTCGACCTCGAGGGACCGGCCCGGGGTCGGCACCAGCAGCGTGCGCAGGCCGAGCTTCGGGCCCGTGACCCGGAGCTCGCCGGCGGCGAGGTCGATGGTGACGCCGTCGGCGTAGGCGCGGTCGCCGGGCGAGCAGTGGATCTCGACGACCGTGTCGGCGCGCTCGGACGCGACGACGCGCAGACCGCCGACGGGCAGGTCGACGGTGACGGCGATCGGGTCGGGGGTGGCGTAGGTGGGCATGGGTCATCGCCTCCTCGGGACCGGTGCGATCCCGTGGGTTCCGGTGGGGTGGGGGTGGGGCGCGGTCAGCCGAACCAGCCGGCACGGGCGCCGGCGTGGGGCCGGTGCTCGTCCCGGGACGGGCGGGGCTCCAGGGCGGCCGAGGCCGCACGGACGAGCCAGGTGTTGACGCTGAGGCCCTCGCGCTGCGCGGCCTCCTCGATCCGTGTCTTGAGGCTCTCGGGCGGCCGGAAGTTCACCCGCGCCGAGGGCCCGGCGTCGGGGTCCACGACGACGGGGGCGGTCGGCTCGTCCGCCGCGGACGAGCCCGGGGCCGGCGCAGGGGTGACGACGAAGTCGGGGTCCCGCCCGCGCAGGCGGACGTGCACCGAGCCGGGGGCGAGCTCCAGGGTGATCTCGTCGGCGGCTCCGGCCAGGGCCTCGAGCAGGGTCAGCCGCACCGCCGACTCGAGGGGGACGACGAGCCGCTCGGCGACCACCCGGGCGTCGTCCCCGGCCGCGTCGGCCGCGGACGCGAACTCGGTGCGGAGGCGGTCGACGTACTCGTCCAGCTGCATGGCGCCACTGTGGCACCTTATGGCGCCACAAGCAAGGACTCATGGCGCCAACGTGGCGCCACGTGGGGCGTCAGGCCGACGACGACCGTGCGCGGAAGGCGTCGACGGCGCGGCCGACGAGGTTGCGCGGGGGTTGCTCGTCGCTGTGCCAGTCGGGGCGGGCGGAGCGGGGGTCGAGGGCGTCGACCGATTCCGGGTCGAGCCCCGGGCCGTCGGACGGGCGTGTGAGCGAGCGGACCCCGGCGTCGATCACCGTGACGAGCGGGACCGCGAGCAGGGCCCCGGCGATGCCGGCCAGCACGAGGCCGCAGGCGATCGGCAGCACGACGGCGAGCGGGTGGAGCTTGATCGACCGTCCGAGCAGCAGGGGCTGGAGGATGTAGCCCTCCAGGTTCTGCACCAGCACGAGCAGCAGGACGACGAGCAGGGCGTCGGTGATGCCGCCGCTGACCAGGCCGACGAGCACCGCGACGACGCCGGAGACGACGGCGCCGAGGGTCGGGACGAAGGCGCCGAAGAAGATGAGCGCGGCCAACGGCACGGGCAGCGG
Source organism: Actinomycetospora sp. NBC_00405 (assembly GCF_036044095.1). Taxonomy (NCBI): domain Bacteria; kingdom Bacillati; phylum Actinomycetota; class Actinomycetes; order Pseudonocardiales; family Pseudonocardiaceae; genus Actinomycetospora; species Actinomycetospora sp. NBC_00405. The sequence goes on along the minus strand of NZ_CP107938.1, from coordinate 1,721,174 downwards.
GATCCCGATCAGCCACAGCCCGACGCCCGCGGTGATCGCGTCGGCGGCGGCGACGAGGATCGTCGCGCGGGTGTAGCCGACGAGCGAGGCGAAGGCGCGCCGGCCGGCGATGTCGGCGCGGTCGCGGGCCTGGCGCGGGATCGCGCCGAGGACGAAGCGCCAGACCGTGCCGCCGTTGTAGACGAAGAAGATCAGCGTGAAGAGGGCAAGCAGGAGCTCGGTGAGGACCTCGCCCACGGTGCTCACCGCGCCGAGGGCGCTCTGCGCGAGCGTCGCCTGGCTGGACTGGAGGTAGGCGAAGAGCTGGTTGCCGACCTCGGTGAACTGCTCGTTGTTCAGCCCGAGCGGGCCGGTGCGCAGCCACTGCTGGATGCCCGCCACGCTGGCGAGCAGCTGCGACGACAGCTCCGGGAGACCGGAGACGAAGGCCAGCCCGACGCCGTAGAACACGCCGCCGACGACGGCGACGCCGCTGATGATGACGATCGCGGTGGCCACCGCGTGCGGCAGCCACCGGATGCGCGACAGGGCGTGGGCGGACGGGGCGAGCAGGGAGGCCGCGATCAGCGCGAGGACGACGGGCACCACGACGGCCCCGAGCAGGCCCAGGACGTAGATGACGACCAGGATCGCCGCACCCAGGAGCAGCAGACGCCACGCCAGCGCGGTGGCGATCTCGAGGGCCGGCGGGACCTCCCACCGCTTGCGTCCCTGGAGCAGGACGCCGCCCCCGGCCGTGGTCGCTGCGGTGTCGTCCACGCCGTCGGGGGGATCCGCTCCGATCGTGGGCAGGGTCACCGGCCCACCGTAGTCGCGGGGGGCGCGGGACGTTCTCTGGCGCCCGGCCACTGCTGGATCGGTGCAGAGCGGGATACGATGAGGGCCGTGAGCCGACGAGCGAAGATCGTGTGCACGTTGGGGCCGTCGACGTCGACGCCCGAGGCCATCCGTGACCTCGTGCGCGCCGGTATGGACGTGGCCCGCCTCAACTTCAGCCACGGCGAGCACGCCGAGCACGAACGGATCTACCGCCTCGTGCGCGAGGCGGCCGACACCGAGGGACGCGCGGTCGGCATCCTCGCCGACCTGCAGGGCCCGAAGATCCGCCTCGGGCGGTTCACCGACGGTCCGCAGATGTGGGCCACCGGCGAGACCGTCACGATCACCACCGAGGACGTCGCGGGCACCCACGACCGCGTCGGCACCACGTACAAGGGCCTCGCCGACGACGCCCGTCCCGGCGAGTCCCTGCTCATCGACGACGGCAACGTCGCCCTCGAGGTCACCGACGTCGAGGGCCGCGACGTGGTCTGCCGCGTCGTCGAGGGCGGCCGGGTCTCCGACAACAAGGGCATCTCGCTGCCCCACACCGCGGTGTCGGTGCCGGCGATGAGCGACAAGGACGAGGCCGACCTGCGCTTCGCGCTCGGCCTGCGCGTCGACATGATCGCGCTGTCCTTCGTGCGCTCGCCCGCCGACGCCGAGCTCGTCCACAAGATCATGGACGAGTACGGCTCGCGCCTCCCGGTGATCGCGAAGATCGAGAAGCCCGAGGCCGTCGACGCGCTCGAGGCCATCGTCCTCGCCTTCGACTCGATCATGGTCGCCCGCGGCGACCTGGGCGTCGAGCTGGCCCTCGAGGACGTCCCGCTGGTGCAGAAGCGCGCGGTGCAGATCGCGCGCGAGAACGCCAAGCCGGTGATCGTCGCGACACAGATGCTCGAGTCGATGATCCACAACTTCCGGCCGACCCGGGCCGAGGCCTCCGACGTGGCCAACGCCGTGCTCGACGGCGCGGACGCCGTGATGCTCTCCGGCGAGACCAGCGTCGGCGACTACCCCATCGAGACGGTCCAGACGATGTCCCGGATCGTCGCCGCGGTCGAGGTCGGCCCGGCCTCGGTGCCGCCGATCCAGCACGTCCCGCGCACCCAGCGCGGCGTCGTCACCACCGCCGCGCGCGACATCGGCGAGCGCCTCAACGCCCGCGCCCTGGTGGCGTTCACGCGCACCGGCGACACCGTGCGCCGCCTCGCCCGCCTGCACACCCGGCTGCCGGTGCTGGCGTTCTCGCCGATCCCCGAGGTCCGCAGCCAGCTCGCGCTGAGCTGGGGCGTCGAGACCTTCCTGGTGCCCTGGGCGGACACCACCGACGCGATGATCCGCCAGGTCGACGCGTCGCTGCTGGAGATCGGTCGCTTCGCCGCGGGCGAGCTCGTCGTGATCGTCTCCGGCTCGCCGCCCGGCACCGTCGGCAAGACCAACCTGCTGCGCGTCCACAAGATCGGGGAGGACGCGCGCTGAGCCGTCGATGGCATCATCGACGGGCGTGACCGCCCATCCGACCGCCCAGCTGTCCCACCGGTTCGACGCCCTCACCGCCGCGCACATGCGGGCGGGCGGCTCGTGGAAGTGGTCGACGCCCGGCTCGTGGCGACGGGGCGAGCGCGAGGGCCTGATCGGGGCGTTCGTCGCCGAGATGGACTACCCGGTCGCCGACGTCGTGGCCGACGCGGTCCGCACCTCGGCCGACGGGTCGCGCTTCGGCTACCTGCCCGACGACTGGGTGGCCGACATGGCCGCGGCGACGTCGGCGTTCTGGGGCGAGCGGCTCGGCTGGGCGCCCGACCCGGCCCGCGTGCGCCCCGTGCCCGACGTGCTCACCGCGTTCACCGCGACCGTCCGGCACTTCACCCGGCCCGGCAGCGCGATCGTGCTGCCGACCCCGGCCTACATGCCGTTCCTCACCGTGCCGGCGATGCTCGGCCGGGAGCTGGTCCAGGTGCCGATGGCGAGGGACGGCGCGCGGTTCGTGCTCGACCTCGACGCGATCGACCGCGCGTTCGCCGACGGCGCGGGTCTGCTGGTGCTGACCAACCCGCACAACCCCACGGGTCACGTGTTCGACGTCGACGAGCTCGCCGCGGTGACCGAGGTGGTCGAGCGCCACGGTGGGCGGGTGTTCAGCGACGAGATCCACGCACCGCTGACGTTCGACGCCCACCGCCACCGGCCCTACGCCGCGACGTCGGAGGCCGCCGCGGGGCACACCGTCACCGCGACCTCGGCGTCCAAGGCCTGGAACACCCCGGGGCTCAAGTGCGGGCAGGTGATCCTGTCGAACGACGCCGACGCCGCGCACTGGGAGGCCACCGGCTACCTGGCCGAGCACGGCACCGCGACGCCCGGGGTGCTGGCGACCACCGCGGCCTACCGCGACGCCCGGGGCTGGCTCGACGACGTGCTCGCCTACCTGGCCGGCAACCGCGCCCTGCTCGCGTCCGCCGACCTGCCGGGGCTCGAGGTGACCGTCCCGGAGGGCACGTACCTCGCGTGGCTCGACGGCCGCGGTCTGGGCCTCGACGAGCCCCCGTCGGCGTTCTTCACCCGCGAGGCGGGCGTGGTCATGACCGACGGCGCGGCGTGCGGGGAGGCCGGGCGCGGGGGCATGCGCCTCAACCTCGCCATGTCCCGCCCCGTCCTCACCGAGGCCCTCGACCGCCTGCGCACGGCTCTGTCCTAGCCGCGGCGCTCCGGCGGCGCGATCAGGTAGTTGTGGATCTCGGACATCGCGACCTCGGGGCGGTCGATCCCGAGGTTCTCGAGGACCGGCGCGAGCCGTCCGCCGACGAACCGTTCGAACGACTCGACCGACTCCCACACGTCGACGCCACGGAACCCGTCGTCGGTCGGGATCGTGTAGTGGAACAGGCAGCCGGGCTCGGAGTCGCCGCCGCGCCGGAAGTCGAGGCGCCGGAGCAGGTCGTCGTACTCGGCCAGCGTGACCCCGTGGAAGGTGGTCTCCACCGCGATCGCCATCGTCGGTCCCCCGTCTCCTGTGAGCGAATTCCGGGCCTACGACCCCAAGGATCGCTCACGAAGGCCAGGGGAGGAACTCGTCGTCGGGGAGGCCGGAGGCGAGCAGGGACGCCAGGTGATCGCCTCGGCGCTCAGTGAGCTGGTCGATCTGGGTGCGGCAGGAGAAGCCGTCGGCGATCACCGCGGTGCCGGCGTCGGCGTCCCGCACCCGGGGCAGGAGCACCGCCTCCCCGCAGGCCACCGACACCTCGTAGTGCCCCTGCTCGAACCCGAAGTTGCCGGCGAGCCCGCAGCACCCGGAGTCGAGCACCTCCACCTCGGCGCCGGCGCGGTGCAGCAGGTCGACCTCCGCGCCGTAGCCGCCGGTGGCGTGCTGGTGACAGTGCTGCTGGACCATCACCTCGCGCCCGGCGAGACCGGGCGGCGCCCAGTCCGGCGCGCGCTCGGCGAGCAGACTGCCGAGGGTCGTCGTCGCCGCGGCGATCGCGTCGGCGCGGGGCCCGGGCAGCAGGTTCGGGGCGTCGTCGGTGAACACCGCGGTGCAGCTCGGCTCGAGCCCCACGATCGGCATCCCGTCGCCCACCGCGGGTGCGAGGGCGTCCAGCGTCCGCCCGAGCACCCGGGCGGCGACGTCGAGCTGGCCCGTCGTCACCCACGTCAGGCCGCAGCACAGCTCCTGCTCGGGGACCCGCACCGTGAAGCCCGCCGCCTCGAGCACACGGACGGCGTCGGCGCCGGCGCGGGGGTGGAGGAACTCGGTGAAGGTGTCCGGCCAGAGCAGCACCTCGCCGCGCTCCCCGGAGCCGCGCGATCCGCGCGCGCGGAACCAGTGCGTGAACCGCGGGGTGGCGAACGCGGGGATCGAGCGGCGCTCGTCGATGCCGCCGGCCCTCTTGAGCAGGCCCGCCGCGCGTGACGACGTGATCCGGTTGACCAGCGGCGCGAGCGGCGACGCGATGCGGGCGAGCGCCGGCAGCCAGCCCATCGACAGGTGCGAGCGGGGGCGGCGCCACTGCCGGCCCTCGTAGTGGTGGTGCAGGAACTCGGCCTTGTAGGTCGCCATGTCGACGTTGACCGGGCAGTCCGAGAGGCAGCCCTTGCACGCCAGGCACAGGTCCAGGGCGTCGCGGACCTCGGTGGAGCGCCAGCCGTCGGTGATCGGCGAGTCCTCGTGCCCGCGCAGCATCTCCCACAGCAGCCGAGCGCGGCCGCGCGTCGAGTGGTGCTCCTCGCCGGTGACCCGGTACGAGGGGCACATGACGTCCCCCTCGGTGCGCCGGCAGCGTCCGACGCCGATGCAGCGCTCGACGGCGCGGGTGAAGCTGCCGTCGTCGGACGGGTAGGCGAACGCGGAGGCAGGGTCGGCGGGGTCGTAGTCGGGCCCGACGTGCAGGTGCTCGTCGAGCCGGTAGGGGTGGACGACCTTGCCGGGGTTCATCCGGTTCCGCGGGTCGAACAGCGCCTTGACCGACTCGAACGCCGCCACGAGCTCGGGGCCGTACATCCGCTCGAGGAGCTCGCCGCGCGACTGCCCGTCGCCGTGCTCGCCCGAGAGCGACCCGCCGTACTTCACGCACAGGTCCGCCGAGCGCTCCATGAACGAGCGGTAGGACGCGACGCCCGCCGTCGAGCCGAGCTCGAACGGGATGCGTGTGTGGATGCAGCCGTGCCCGAAGTGCCCGTAGATCGCGGTGCCCTCGGTGAAGCCGTACTCCTCGAGGAGCGCGACCCACTCGGCGAGGTAGTCCGCGAGCCGGTCGGTCGGCAGCGCCGCGTCCTCCCAGCCCTCGTAGTTGTCCTGCCCGGTGCGCGGGTCGCGGGCCGACACGGCGAGCGCCGACTCGCGGATGCCGAACAGCTCGGCCTGCTCGATGGGGTCGGTGACGGTGAGGACCGACGGGCCGTGGTGCTCGAGATCGGCGGCCAGGGCCCGCGCGCGCTCGGTGACCCGCTCGGGATCGTCGTCGCGGATCTGGGCCATGAGCCAGCTGTGGCCCTCGGGCATCGCCGCCATCGCGCGCTGGTGCACGCCCTTGGCGCGCTCGAACTCGACGATGACGCGGTCGATGCACTCCAGGAAGTGGGGGGTGTGCGGGAGGACCGCGTCGACGCAGCGCGCGGCCGCGACGACGTCGGGGAAACCGAGCACCACCAGCGCGGTGTGCGGAGCCTCGACGACGAGGTCGAGCTCGGCGTGCAGCACCGTCACCAGCGTCGACTCCGAGCCCACCAGGGCGCGGGCGAGGTCGAAGGCCGATCCCGGCACGAGGTCGTCGAGGTTGTAGCCCGAGACGCGGCGGGGGATGTCGGGGAAGCGCTCGGCCACCAGCGCGGCGTGGTCGGAGGCGATCGCCCGCAGGCCCCGGTAGATCTCCGCGCGCCGCCCGCCCTCGGCCTGGATCGCGGCGTACTCCTCCTCGGAGGTCGGACCCACCCACATCCGCAGGCCGTCGTAGGTGAGCACCTCCAGGCGGCGGACGTTGTCGGCGACCTTGCCGAAGGTCTGCGCGGTGGACCCGCAGGAGTTGTTGCCGATCATCCCGCCGAGCGTGCAGCTGACGTGCGTCGCGGGCTTCGGTCCGTAGATCAGGCGGCCGGGCAGGGCGGCGTTGAGGTCGTCGAGCTTGATACCGGGCTCGACGACACAGGTGCGCGCCTCCTCGTCGACCGACACGATCCGCGTGCAGTACTTCGACCAGTCGATCACCACGGCGGCGTTGCAGCACTGCCCGGCGAGGCTCGTGCCGCCGCCGCGGGAGAGCACCGGGACGTCGTGCTCGCGGCACACGGCCAGGGCCTCGACGCCGGCGTCGATCGAGCGCGGGACGACCACGCCGATCGGCACCTGGCGGTAGTTCGAGGAGTCGACCGCGTACGCGGCGCGCGAGCCGGCGTCGAACCGCACCTCGACGTCCACCCGCTCGGCCAGCGCCCGCTGGAGCTCCTCCTCGGGGGTCCGGGGACGCGTGCGGGGCGGGGACAGGTCGACCGTGGCCACCGGACGACTCTGGGCGCCGCCGCACGCCGCCGCAACCGTTCCCCGTGAGCGAAGTTCGCGCCCATCGCCGCGAACTCCGCTCACGGGGGTGCGGGATGATGGGCGACGTGACCACCGAAGCGCTGGACGACGCCGCCGTCGGCGCGCTCCTGGCCGGCGTGCGCCGGGTGGCGCTGCTCGGGGTCTCCGACCGATTCAACCGGCCCAGCTTCCGGCTCGGCGCCTACCTGATCGACCGCACCGCGTGGACCGTCGACCTCGTCAACCCCCACGTCGTCGAGACCCTCGGGCGGCTCTGCGCACCGACGCTCGCCGACGTCCCGGCGCCCGACCTCGTCGTGGTCTGCCGGGCGCCGGCGGCCTGGGACGCCGTGATCGACGAGGTCGCGGGCGTCGGGGGGCACGCCGTGTGGCTGCCGAGCGACGTCGCGGACGCGGGCACCACGGCGCGCGCGTCCGACCGCGCGCGGGCCGCGGGGCTGGTGGCCGTCGCCGACCGCGACCTGCGCGCCGAGCACAAGCGGTGGTGCGCGTGAGCGTCGGGAGATCCGCCGTCACCCGCGGGCCGGACCGGCTCGAGGTCCGCGCGCCCCGCACCGCTCCCGCGCTGGCGCTGGCGACGGGCGTCGTGGGGCTCGCGGCCGGGATCTGGCTGGCGACCCTCGGGGGCACGGCGAGCCTCGTGCTCGGCCTCGTGCTGATCGTCTTCTTCGGGGTCGGCACGGTGCGCGCGGCGGTGCGCCTGCTGCGGGGCCGCCCCCTGCTCGTCGTCACCCCCGAGGGCGTCGACGACGGTGGGTCGATCGTCGTCGCCGGGTTCCTGCCCTGGTCGGAGCTCGGGTCGATCGACGTCCTGCCCGCCCGGGGCGGCGGGATGCTCGTCATCGGGGTGCGCGACCCCGAGGCCGTCCTCGCCCGCACCACCCCGTCCCGCGCCCGCGTCGGCCGCACCCAGGCGGGGCGCCTCGGCAGCCCGGTCGTCCTGCCGCCCACGGTCCTCCCCGTCCCGGCCGAGGAGCTCGCCGCCGACATCGAGGCCTTCCGGCCGTGAGAGGCCGTGCTGCCGTGAGGGGCCGTCCGGGCGGGAGCCGTTGACCGGCGCGTCGCCGGTGCGGAAGCGTTCCGGCGTGGCCAGCTACCGCGCGCGTCGTCGCCGGGCGATGGTCGCCGAGGTGCGCCGGCAGGGGGTCACCGACTCGCGGGTCCTGCGGGCGATGCTCGAGGTGCCGCGCCACCGGTTCGTGCCCGCGCACCGCGCGGACGAGGCCTACGGTCCGGGGCCCCTGCCGATCGCTTGCGGCCAGACGATCTCCGCGCCCGCCATGGTGGGGGCGATGGCCGCCCTGCTGGAGCTCACCGGGCGCGAGCGCGTGCTGGAGGTGGGCACCGGCAGCGGGTACGCGGCGGCGGTGCTCTCCCGGTGCGCGCGCGAGGTGATCAGCATCGAGTACCACCCCTCGCTCGCCGCCGGGGCCCGCGCCGCGCTCGCGGCCACCGGCCACCACGTCGAGGTCCGCCACGGCGACGGGCGCGCCGGCGCCCCCGACAAGGCGCCCTTCGACGCGATCTCCGTGGCCGCGATGGCCGAGGGCGAGGTGCCGGCGGCGCTGCTCGGCCAGCTCACCGACCGCGGCGTCCTCGTCTGCCCCGTGGGCCACGGCCGTCGCGGCGACCTCGTCCGGATGCGCCGCGACGGCCGCGTCGAGCGGTTCATGCCGGTGTCGTTCGTACCGCTGCTGTAGCGGGCGCGTTCCTCCTCACGTCCGGGCGTCCCGGGCCCCCGGGGGTGGGCACACGACCACCATGAGCGACGTCGTCCCGCCCCCGCCCGAGCTCGCGGCCACCGCCAACGTGCCCGCCGCGGACGCCCCGACACTGCGCGAACGCGCGGCCGCCGACCCCGAGGGGTTCTGGCTCGAGCAGACCCGGCGCCTGGAGTGGTCGAGCGCGCCGACCGAGGCGTACGACGGGAGCGGTTTCCCGTTCGTGCGGTGGTTCGCCGACGGGACACTCAACGTCGCGCGCAACTGCGTGGACCGCCACGTCGACGCCGGCCACGGCGGGAAGGCGGCTCTGCTCTGGGAGGGCGAGCCCGGTGACTCCCGCCGGCTGACCTACGCCGACCTGCAGGCCGAGGTCGCGCGGTGTGCGCACGGACTCGAGTCGCTCGGGATCGGGCGCGGCGACGTCGTCGTGGTCTACCTGCCGGTGCTCGTCGAGACCGTGGTGGTGATGCTGGCCTGCGCCCGCATCGGGGCGATCCACTCGATGGTCTTCGGCGGGTTCTCGGCCGAGGCGCTGCGGTTCCGGGTGACCGACGGCGAGGCGAAGCTGCTGGTCACCACCGACGGCCAGTACCGCCGCGGGAAGGCGGTGCCGGTCAAGGAGAACGCGGACGCCGCCGTCGAGGCCGTCGACAGCGTCGAGCACGTGCTCGTCGTGCGGCGCACCGGGCAGGACGTGCCGTGGACCGAGGGCCGCGACGTGTGGTGGGACGAGCTCCTCGCCGAGCGGCCGACCGAGCACACGGCCGAGGCGTTCCCGGCGGAGACCCCGCTGTTCCTGATCTACACGTCGGGGACGACCGGGAAGCCCAAGGGCCTCGTGCACACCATGGGCGGCTATCTGACCCAGACGGCGTGGACCGCGTGGGCGTGCTTCGACCACCGCCCCGACGACGTCTACTGGTGCCAGGCCGACCTCGCCTGGGTCACGGCGCACACCTACGAGGTCTACGGGCCGCTGGCGAACGGCGTCACGCAGGTGCTCTACGAGGGCACCCCGGACACGCCCCACCGCGGACGTCACTTCGAGATCATCGCGAAGTACGGCGTCACGGTGTACTACACGGCGCCCACCCTCGTGCGGACGTTCATGCAGTGGGGCGAGGACGTGCCGGCCGCCCACGACCTGTCGTCGCTGCGGCTCCTGGGCTCGGTCGGTGAGGCGATCAACCCGGAGGCCTGGCGCTGGCTGCACGCCCAGGTCGGTGGTGGGCGTTGTCCGATCGTCGACACCTGGTGGCAGTCCGAGACCGGCGCGGCGATGGTCGCCCCGCTGCCAGGGGCCACGCCGCTCAAGCCCGGCTCTGCGACACGGGCGCTGCCGGGGATCTCGGTGCGGGTCGTGCACCCCGACGGCAGCGACTGCGCCGCCGACGAGGGCGGCCTGCTCGTGGTGGACCGCCCGTGGCCCGCGATGGCGCGGACGGTGTGGGGCGACGCCGACCGCTTCGTCTCGTCCTACTTCGCCGACTTCCGCGCGCAGGGCTGGTACACCGCCGGCGACGGCGCCCGGATCGACGCGGACGGGGACGTGTGGCTCGAGGGCCGGGTCGACGACGTCATGAACGTCTCGGGGCACCGGCTCTCGTCGATCGAGGTCGAGTCCGCGCTGGTCAGCCACCCGCGCGTCGCGGAGGCGGGCGTCGTCGGCGCGCCGGACGAGACCACCGGCCAGGCGATCGTTGCGTTCGTGGTGCTGCGGGGCGGGGACACCGCCGATCCCACCGACGAGCTGCGTGCCCACGTGGCCCGCGAGCTCGGCCCCATCGCCCGGCCGGCCCGGGTGGTCGTCGTCGACGGCCTCCCGAAGACCCGGAGCGGGAAGATCATGCGCCGGTTGCTGCTCGGCGTCACGCGTGGCGAGGAGCCCGGCGACACGACCTCGCTCGTCGACCCGGCCGCCTTCCACGCCCTGGCCGACGCCTACCGAGACCGCGTCACCGTCACGCAGAACACACAGGTGTGATGTCGTGACGGCGGGTACACGGGTCCCGGCCGGTTGAACGAGCCAGCCGATCGCGCTCTTCGCCCCGTGGAGGCATCGCGTGCTGGGTTCGTCCCCCCGTTCTCCCCGTCCCCGGCGACGATCGGTCCGTCCCCGAGGTGGTCGCCGACCGTTACGAGGTGGGCGCCCTCGTGGGCACCGGATCGATCGCGACCGTGCACCGCGGGTACGACCGCCTGCTGCAGAGACCGGTGGCGGTGAGGCTCTTCCCGTCGGGCACGAGCGCGCGGACCCGGGCCCCGCTGGACCGCGAGGTCGCCGCCGTGACGCAGCTGCACCATCCCGGGCTGGCCGTGCTCTACGACGCCGGCACCGAGGGCGACCGGGCCTACCTGGTCACGCAGTTCGTCGACGGGCCGTCCCTCGCCGCCCGGCTCCGCCGGGGGCCGCTCGCGCTGCGGGCGGTCGCGCCCCTCGGCGCGCACCTCAGCGCGGCGTTGGCGTACGTCCACGCCCGCGGCGTGGCGCACGGGGACGTGCGGCCCGGCAACGTCGTGCTCGGTCCCGAGGGCCGCCCGATGCTGACCGATCTCGGGCTCGCGGAGCTGGTCGATCTGTCCGGTCTCACGATCGGCCGCGGTGCCCTCGCGGAGGAGCGCGGTCCGGCGGCCGACGTCCGCGGGTTGGGCGTGACGCTGCGCGCCGCGCTCACGGGGCCGAGCGGCGACGAGGGGCCCGGCCCGGTGCCGGACGAGCTCGACGCGTTGCTGGTGCGGATGACCGCCGACGACCCCGCGGCGCGACCGCCGGCGGCCGAGGTGAACGACGCGCTGCGGCACGGGGGCAGCACCGCGAGCCGCCGGTCCGGGTGGGGGCCCGGGTGGGGGAGTCCCGTGGTGCCGGTCGGTCCCGGCGCGGCCGACGACGCGCTCCTCGACCCGGCCCTGCTCACGGGAGCGGCGTCCGCCCCGGAGCGGGCCCCGGCCGCGCTCCGGCGACGGGCCGCGCTAACGGTGGCCGCCGGCGCCCTGGTGGTGGGGGCGGTCGCGGGCGGGGCGGCCGGTGTCGGCGAGACCCTCCACCTCTGGGCGGGGCCCGGGCAGGCGGACGGGACCTCGTCGTTCGCGAGCGTCGACACGACCCCGGTGCGGTCCGGCTTCCCGGGGGTCGGCGCGCCGATGGTGGTGGTGCCGGGCACGCCGGTGACACCCCCCGACGCGCCCTCGCCGGCAGGGACCCCCGGACCGGTCCCGGATCCAAGGTCGGGCGCGGGCGGTCTGCGCGCGGCCGGGCGCGCGGGTGACGGGGCGGCGGGCGCGACCAGCGCCGGCGCCGCGCGACGCGGTGCGCCCGCGACCGCGGAGGCCCGCGAGCAGACCACCAGTGACAGCGGCGACGACCCCGGCGGACGGGCCGTGGACGACCGCGGCGGGCGGGCCGGCGACGAGGGCCGGAGCGCCGGTGGCGACCACGACGGCGGCGCCAGTCACGACGACGGCCGCGACGAGGGCCGCGACGACGGCCACGAGAGCGGCGGCGAGAGCGGCGGCGACTCCGGCGGCCACGACGGCGGCCACGACGAGAGCGGCGGCCCCGACGACGGAGCGAGCTCGGAGAGCGGCTCGGACCTCGGGGACGCCGCCTCGTCGGTGATCTGAGTCAGGCTCCCGCGCGCGTCAGCGCGAAGGACGCCGCCGGCAGGGTCAGGGAGTCGTCGGCCGTGTCGACGCCCGACGGCGCGCAGAGCACCTCGCGCGCCGCCACCGGCAGCGTCGCCGGGGCCCCGCCCAGGTTGACCGCCAGCCGCAGGTCGCCGCGGTGCACGACGATCGTGCGGGCCTCGGCGTCGGCGTCCACCCGCACCCGGTCGAGGTGGGGGTCGGTGAGCTCGGGGTGGGCGCGGCGCAGGGCGATCAGCTCCCGGTGCACCCCGAGCAGCCAGGCGTGGGGTTCGCGGTCGATCTCCGACCAGTCGAGCCGCGAGTCCTCGAACGTCGAGAGCGCCGTCGGGTCGGGCACGTCGGAGGCGCCCCAGCCGTGCTCGGCGAACTCCCCGCGACGCCCCTCGCGCACGGCGTCCTGCAGCGCGGGGTCCTCGAAGCCGACGAAGAACGCCCACGGCGTCGACGCGCCCCACTCCTCGCCCATGAACAGCATCGGCGTGTACGGCGAGCAGAGCACGAGCGCGGCCCCGCAGGCCAGGAGGCCCGGCGACACGATGGCCGAGAGCCGGTCGCCCGCGGCGCGGTTGCCGATCTGGTCGTGGTCCTGGAGGTAGGCGAGGAACCGGTGGCCGGGGGTCGTCAGCGTGTCGACGGGCCGGCCGTGGGTGCGCCCGCGGAAGCTCGACCAGGTGCCGGCGTGGTGGAACGGGTGGTGCAGGACGTCGGCGAGGACGGAGAACGCGCCGAAGTCGGCGTAGTAGCCCTGGGTCTCCCCGGTGAGCGCGGAGTGCAGGGCGTGGTGGATGTCGTCGGTCCACTGCGCGTCCAGCCCGTACCCGCCTGCCTCGCGCGGCGTGATCAGGCGCGGGTCGTTGAGGTCCGACTCGGCGATGAGGGTCAGCGGGCGGCGCAGGTGCGCCGACAGCGTCGCCACGTGCTGCGCCATCTCCTCGAGCAGGTGGGTCGCCCGGGCGTCGCGCAGGGCGTGGACGGCGTCGAGGCGCAGGGCGTCGACGCCGTAGTCGCGCAGCCACATCGTGACGTTGTCGAGGATGTAGCGGCGCACGGTGTCCGAGCCCGGCCCGTCGAGGTTCAGCGACGGACCCCAGACGTTCTCGCCGAGGAAGTAGGGCCCGAAGCGGTCGAGGTAGGCCCCGGACGGCCCAAGGTGGTTGTAGACGACGTCGAGCACGACGCCGAGCCCCCGGGCGTGGCAGGCGTCGACGAACCGCCGGAACGCCACCGGGCCGCCGTAGTTCTCGGTGACCGCGTACCAGAGCACGCCGTCGTAGCCCCAGCCCCGCGTGCCGTCGAAGGCGTTGACCGGCAGGACCTCGACGAGGTCGACGCCGAGCTCGACGAGGTGGTCCAGCCGCTCCTCCGCGCTGGCGAACGTGCCGCCCTCGGTGAACGTGCCGACGTGCATCTCGTAGATCACCGACCCGGGCAGCGACCGGCCGGTCCAGGCCGCGTCGGCGGGGGAGGGCTCGACCTCGACCACCCGGGACGGGGCGTGCACCCCGTGCGGCTGCCACCGCGAGCGCGGGTCGGGCAGCGCCCCCTCCCACCCGTCCCCGACGCCGCCGTCGAGGGCGAACGCGTAGTCCGTCCCCGGCCCGGCGTCGGGCACGGTGATCGACCACCAGCCGTCCGCCCCCGCCGTCATCGTCTCGATCCGGTCGTCCAGGACCAGTCCGACCGCCGTACGGTCGGGGGCCCACACCGCGAACTCGTGTGCCACGGGACCGATCGTTCCCGACGGGCCGACTTCGCATGCGTGGCGGGGAGCCGGGATGATGGACGCGCGGGCGGACAGGGTCCTGGCAGGACGGTGCACGGGGGTGGTCGATGGGCGGCGATGCTGACCCCGCCGAGCGTGCACTGCTCGCGGGTGGCGGGCGCGTCGGCGCCGACATGGCGTCGGTCGACTGGAGCGCCACGCCCCTCGGCCAGCCCGAGACCTGGCCCACCCCGTTGCGCACCGTCGTGCAGATGCTCCTGACCACGCGCTTCTCGATGTGGATGGCCTGGGGCCCCGAGCTCACGTGCTTCTACAACGACGCGTACTGGCGCGACACCCTGCAGTCGAAGCACCCCTGGGCGCTGGGCAAGCCGGCCCACGTCATGTGGTCGGAGATCTGGCCGGACATCGGGCCGCGCATCGCGTCGGTGCTGGAGACGGGCGTCGCGACCTGGGACGAGGACCTGCTGCTCTTCCTGGAGCGCAGCGGTTATCCGGAGGAGACGTACCACACCTTCTCGTACAGCCCGCTCGCCGACACCGACGGCGCCGTCCGCGGAATGCTCTGCGTGGTCACCGAGAGCACGGACCGTGTCATCGGCGACCGGCAGATGGCGACCATGCGCGATCTCGCGACCGCGATGGGCAGCGCCCGCTCCGAGGACGAGGTGCTCCGCGCGGTCGAGCGCACGCTGGTCGACGCCGACCGCGACCTGCCGTTCGGCCTCGTCTACCTGTTCGACGACGACGACGGGCCCGCGCGGCTGGCGGCGAGCGCGGGCGCGGCCCGCGGCTCTGCGATCGCGGCCGAGGTGATCGAGCCCGGGGCCGGTCCCTGGCCGCTGGACCGGGTGCGGGCGGGCGAGACGGTGCTCGTCGAGGGCCTGGGTGCCCGGATCGACGGCGACCTGCCCCACGGGGCGTGGGACCGGCCGGCCACGCAGGCGGTGCTCGTGCCGCTCGCGGCGGCGTCGGGCGTCGAGGGCGACGGGGTCGCCGGGGTCCTCGTCGCGGGCGTCAACCCGCACCGGGAGTTCGACGAGCGCACCTCGAGCTTCCTGCAGCTGCTCGGTGGCCAGATCACGGCGGGCCTCGCCCACGCGGGCGGCTACGAGGCCGAACGGCGCCGCGCCGAGGCGCTCGCCGAGCTCGACCGCGCGAAGACCGACTTCTTCTCCAACGTCAGCCACGAGTTCCGCACCCCGCTGACCCTGATCATGGGCCCGGTCGCCGAGCTGCGCGCCGCGCCCGAGGTGGACCCCGAGCGTTGGCGCGCCGAGCTCGAGGTGGTGCACCGCAACGGGCAGCGTCTCGGGCGGCTGGTCAACAGCCTCCTGGACTTCTCCCGGCTCGAGGCGGGCCGCCGCCAGACCCACCCCGTGCCCGTCGACCTCGGCTCGGCCACCGCGGAGCTCGCGGCGGTGTTCGCATCCGCGATGGCGCGCGCGGGCCTCGACTACGTCGTCGACTGCCCGCCGGTGGGCCGACCGGTCCTGCTCGACCGGGACGCGTGGGAGAAGGTCGTGCTCAACCTGCTCTCCAACGCCCTGAAGTTCACCGCCGCCGGACGGGTCTCGGTGCGCGTGGAATCCACCGCCGACGCCGCCGTCCTGCACGTCGAGGACACCGGTGTCGGGGTGCCCGCCGACGAGCTGCCGCGCCTGTTCGAGCGCTTCCACCGTGTCGAGAGCCCCGGTGCGCGCTCCGGCGAGGGGAGCGGCATCGGCCTGGCGCTCGTGCGGGAGCTCGTCGGGCTGCACGACGGCGAGGTACGCGCGACCAGCGAGCCCGGTGTGGGCACCACGATGACGGTGACGATCCCGTTCGGGCGGGCGCACCGGATGGAGATCGTGGCGCCGACGGCGGGGACCGAGTCCACGGAACTCACCACCTCCGAGCCCCTGGAGCCCTCGCCGGACGCCGAGTCCTTCGTCGCCGAGGCCCTGCGCTGGCTGCCCGACGGCGCGGAGTCGACCGACGCCGAGTCGCCGACGCCCGAGGCGCCCGCGGGCCTCGCCGCGCCCGCGAGCGAGAGCACGCGGGGCCGCGTCCTCGTGGCCGACGACAACGCCGACATGCGGTCCTACCTGCGCCGACTGCTCGCCCCGCGCCACGACGTGCGGCTGACCGCGGACGGCGAGGAGGCGCTGCAGGCGGCGCTCGCCGACCCGCCGGACCTCGTCGTGTCCGACGTGATGATGCCCCGCCGCGACGGCCTCGCCCTGCTCGCGGGCCTGCGCGCCGACGAGCGGACCGCGCGGGTCCCGGTCCTGCTGCTCTCGGCCCGCGCCGGCGAGGAGGAGGCCGTCCAGGGGCTCGCGGCCCAGGCCGACGACTACCTGGTGAAGCCCTTCACCGCACCCGAGCTGCTCGCCCGCGTCGACGCGCACCTGCAGCTCGGCCGCGCGCGCCGCCGCGCGGAGGTCCGCTTCACCGCGATGGCCGACCTCGCGCCGGCGATGATCTGGGTGGCCGACCCCGACGGTGGCCGCACCTTCCACAACGCGGGCTGGCGCCGCTTCACCGGCCGCGACCCGGCCCAGGACCTCGGCGGGGGCTGGCGCGACGGCCTGCACCCCGACGACCGCGAGCAGCACCGCGCGGTCACCGCCGAGGCGAGGGCGGCGGGCCACGGCTGGGAGGTCGAGTACCGGCTGCGGCGCGCCGACGGCGTCTACCACCGGGTCGTGGAGCAGGCCGTCGCACTGCCCGGCGAGGACGGCCCGTCGGGGTGGGTCGGCAGCTGCATCGACGTCAACGTCCGGGCGCTCGAGGCCGACCGCCAGCGGCTCCTCGCCCGCATCGGCGCGGAGCTCGACGGGGAGACCGAGGTCGTCGACCGGCTCGAGCTCCTGGTGCGCCTGCTCGTCGAGGTCCGTCTCGCCACGCGCGCCTCGGCCCGACCCGTGGACGACGAGGGCCAGCCCGGCGCCGCCCGCGTCGCCGTGCGCACGGAGGCGCCCTCCGGCTCCCGCGTGGCGGAGGCGCTGTCGGCCGACTCGGTGGGCGACGGGGAGCGGGACGCGCTCGCGCGCCGTGCGACGGTCGCCGCGGCCGGCGCGCTGCACCTCCCGCTGACGGTCCGCGACCGTGCCGTGGCGATCCTGTCCCTCGAGCGCTCGCCCGAGGGGCCGGACTGGACCGACGAGGACCGCGACCTCGTCGAGGAGATCGCCGGCCGCGCCGCCCTCGCGCTGGACAACGCCCTGCTGCTCGCCGAGGAGCGGGCGGTCGCCGAGCGCCTGTCGCTGCTCCAGCGGGCCACCAGCGAGCTCTCGGCCGCGGCGACCCCCATCGAGGTGGCCGACGTGACCGTCGAGCACCTCCGCGCGCTCTTCGGGGCCTCGGCCCACGTGTCGGTCTTCGAGTACGAGCCCGGCGCCCGCACGCTGACCCCGCTCGCGGCCCGCAACGTCGACCCGCCCGTGGTCACTGCAGGCCAGGAGCAGGCGACGATGGTCGGCACGGCGGTGAGCCGCGGCGAGGCGCTGTGGTTGGTCGGCGGCCCCGGCCACTCCGCGCCGGACCACGGCGCCCCCGCCCTCCACGCGCTCCTGCGCCGTTCGGGGGTGCGCGGGGCGGTGGCCCTGCCCCTCGTGGCGGCGGGCACCACCGTCGGCGCGATCGGCGTCGGCCTGCCCGACCGGGCGCGCGTGCTGCGCACCGAGCGGATCACCCTCGAGGCGCTCGCCGAGCCCTGCGCGATGGCGCTGGACCGGGCCCGTCTCTACCGCGCCGAGCACCAGATCGCCGACACCCTCCAGCGCAGCCTGCTGCCCCAGGGCCTGCCCGAGCTCGACCGGCTCGGGCTCGCCGCGCGCTACCTGCCCGGCGCCTCGGGCACGCAGGCAGGCGGCGACTGGTACGACGTCGTCGAGCTCGACGAGCACCGCGTGGCGATCGCCGTCGGCGACGTCGTCGGCCAGGGCACCGGCGCCGCCGCGGTCATGGGTCAGCTCCGCACCGCGCTGTCCGGCTACCTGCTCGCCGGGCACGGCCCCGCCCGGGCCCTGGGCCTGCTCGACGGGCTGACCTCGCGCATCCCGGGCTCGCGGGCCTCGACGGCGATGTGCCTGACCCTCGACACGAGCACCGGCGAGCTGCGCTGGGCCCGCGCGGGCCACCTGCCCGCGCTGCTCATCGGCGCGGACGGCGCCGCGGTGCGCTACCTCGACGACCCCGCGGGCCACGGGCCGCTGCTCGGTCTCCCTCCGGGGCACCGCGACCACGGCGAGGCCGTGACCACCCTCGACCCGGGCGCGGTCCTCGTGCTCTACACCGACGGCCTCGTCGAGCGGCGCGGCGAGGCCCTCGACGAGGGGTTCGCCCGGCTCGCCGCGGCGGCCGAGCAGCACCGGGCCGCCGGCCCGGGGCCGATGGCGAGCGCGCTGCTGCGTGACCTCGACTCCCGCTCGGACGACGTGGCCCTCGTCGTCGCCCGGCTGGCGCCGCCGCCCCTGGAGCTCGACCTCCCGGCCCGGCCCGACTCCCTGGCGCTCCTGCGGCGTCGGGTCACCCGCTGGTCGCGCGCGGTGGGGCTCCCCGAGATCACCTTCGAGGACCTCCAGCTCGCGCTGGGCGAGGCCGCGACGAACGCCGTCGAGCACGCCTACCGCGACGGCGACGGCTCCGGCCAGGTCGACGTCCGGCTGGCCCGCCGCGCCGACGGCGCCGTCGACGCCGTCGTCCGCGACCGGGGCACCTGGCGCCCGGCGCCGCTCGACCCCGGGTACCGCGGGCGCGGGCTGAAGATCGTCCGTGAGCTCACCGAGGACGCGCAGGTGACGCCGCGTCCCGGCGGCGGGACCGAGGTGTCCTTCCGCATGGTCGGCGCGGGCCCCGAGGAGCCGCCCGAGGTCCGCGCGCCGGACGGGGCGACGGACACCGCCGACGTCTCCGACGTCACCGCCCCGCCGCCGGGCACCCCCGCGGCCGTCACCGTCGAGGACGACGGGGCGGTGCGCCGCCTCGTGCTGATCGGCGACATGGACCTCGCCGCCGCGGCAGCCTGCCGCGAGGCGATGCTCGGGCCCGTCGAGGGACGCGGGCGCCTGGAGGTCGACCTGCGCGCCGTCGGCTACCTCGCGAGCGCCGGCGTCGGCCTCGTCCTGGAGGTGCTGGAGGCGGCGCGGCGGGCCGGTGCGGAGACCGCCGTGCTCACCGCCCCGGACAGCGCGCCGGCCCGCGTCCTCGAGATGGCGCTCCCGACCCAGGGGTGACGGGCGGGACCGCGTCAGGTCCCGCCACGTCCCAGCCCCGCCTCGCGGGCCCGGACGATGGCCTCCGCGCGGTCGGCGTCGTGGAGCTTCGTGAAGATCGCCGACTGGATCTTCGTGGCGCTGCCCGCGACGGCGGTGCTCGGCCCGACGGTCGGCTCGGTCGTCGCCGGCGGCCACGTCGTCGTCGGCTACGGCGTGCTCGGGGTGCTGCTGGCCGTGCGTCCCGACCTCACGACCCGCGGCTGAGCGTCTCCCCGTTCCCGCCGAAGGTGCCCTTCGCCCGCGTAGAGCGGGCGAGGGGCACCTTCGCGCGTGTCACGTTCCCGGCGGCGCGGGCGGGGGCAACCGAGAAGCATGGAGTACCGCACGCTCGGACGGTCGGGACTGAAGGTCTCGACGATGACCATGGGCACGATGACCTTCGGCGGCAAGGGGGGCTTCGAGAAGCTCGGTGCCACCGACGTCGAGGGCGCCACGCGCCAGATCGACCTGTGCGTCGACCACGGCGTCAACCTCGTCGACACCGCCGACATGTACTCGGCGGGCGTGTCCGAGGAGATCGTCGGTCAGGCCACGAAGAACCACCGCGACGATCTGCTGATCGCCACCAAGTGCCGCTTCCCGATGGGTGACGGCCCCAACGAGGGCGGCGCCTCGCGCCAGCACATCGTGGCCAGCGTCGAGAACAGCCTGCGCCGCCTCGACGTGCAGCACATCGACCTCTTCCAGCTCCACGGCTGGGACGGCGTGACCCCGCTCGAGGAGACCCTCGAGGCGCTGGACACCCTCGTGAGCAAGGGCAAGATCCGCTACATCGGCTGCTCGAACTACTCGGCCTGGCACATCATGAAGGCGCTCGGGGTCTCAGAGCGCGGCGAGTTCCAGCGCTTCGTCTCGCAGCAGATCCACTACACGCTGCAGGCCCGCGAGGCCGAGAACGAGCTGGTCCCCGTCTCGATCGACCAGGGCCTCGGCATCCTCGTGTGGAGCCCGATCGCCGGCGGCCTGCTCTCGGGCAAGTTCCGCCGAGGCCAGGACGACCCCGAGACCTCGCGCCACCTCGGCGAGTGGTCCGAGCCGCCGGTGCACGACCGCGAGCGCCTCTACGACATCATCGAGGTGGCCGCCGAGATCGGCGACGCCCACGGGGTCTCGGTCGCGCAGGTGGCCAACGCCTGGTTGCTGCGCAAGCCGGCCGTCACCTCACTGGTCGTCGGCGCGCGCACCGAGGAGCAGCTGGCCGACAACCTCGCCGCCGCCGAGCTCGCCCTGACCGACCACGAGGTCGCCCGCCTCGACGAGGTCAGCGCGACGCCGCTGCTCTACCCCTACTGGCACCAGAAGAACACGATCACCGACCGGCTCTCGCCCGCCGACGCCTCGCTGCTCGGCTGAGGACGGCCTCCTGGTGCGACCTCCGCCCCGGCGCGACACTGGGGCGGAGGACCCACCGGGGGGAGCACCGACGATGTCGCACCAGGTCACGTCGGCCTCCGTGCCCGGCGGCTGACGATGGGCGCCGCGAGCGGTGCGCTGGTGGGTCGGGCCCGGGAGCTGGAGCTCCTGGAGGGCTGGCTCGACGCGGCGCGCGCCGGCTCGGGGCGTCTCGTGCTCTGCGCGGGCGAGCCGGGGATCGGCAAGACCCGGCTGGCCCAGGAGCTCGCGGGCCGGGCCCTCGCCCGCGGCACGGCCGTCGCCTGGGCGCGCTGCGCGGAGGCGACGGGGGCGCCCGCGTTCTGGCCGTGGCGCCAGGTGCTGCGCAGCACCGATGCGGACGTCGAGGTGCTGGCGGGTGACGCGCCGTCGCCCGAGGACCGCTTCCGGGTCGTCGAGGACGTCGTCGCCGCCCTGCGCGCGGCCGGGGAACCCGACGGGCTCGTGGTCGTCGTCGACGACATCCACCGCAGTGACGAGGCCTCCCTGGACGTCCTGCGCCACGCCGCGACGGCGGTGACCGGGGCCCGCGTGCTGCTGGTCGCCGCCTACCGGGACGCCGACCCGGGCAGCCTGCTGCCACGGATGCTGCCGGACCTCGCCGGCGCCCCGGGCGCCGAGCGGCTCGACCTGCGCGGGTTCGACCTCGACGAGGTCCGCACCCAGCTCGGCGCCGGCACCGACGACGCGACCGACGACGCCACCGCTCGCACCGTCCTCGACGTCACGGGCGGGAACCCACTGTTCGTCCGCGAGATCGCGCGGGCGATCGCCGACGGGTCCTGGCGCGCCGACCGGCCTCCGCGCACCGTGCTCGACGTCGTCGCCGCCCGTCTCGACCGCCTCGGGCCCGACGGCAGGCGCCTCGTGCAGACCGCGGCGGTCGCCGGTCGGGACTTCACGCTCCCGCTCCTCGCCGCCGCGCTCGACGAGCCGGTGGCGGCGTGCCTCCCGTGGCTCGACGAGGTGCGGGCGCACGGGCTGGTCGACGAGGTCGGGCCCGGCGAGTACCGGTTCGTCCACGCCCTGACCCGCGACGCCGTCGAGGCCTCGCTGACCACCGGTGAGCGGCTGGCCCGGCACCGTGCGGTCGCCGAGGCCACCGAGGCCCGGCACGCCGGTGATCTCGCCGAGCACCTCGCGGACATCGCCCGGCACTGGCGCGAGCTGGCGCCCCACGGCGAGGCCGACCGCGCCCGCGCCTGGACGGTGCGGGCGGCCGACGACGCCGTCGCACGCCTCGCGCCCGAGGAGGGCGCCCGGCTCTACGAGGCCGCGCTCGCGATCGCACCGGGCCCGTCGGAGGCCGCGCGCAGCGAGCTCCGGGCCGCGCTCGGGCGGGCGGCCCAGGCCGCCGGCGACCTGGGCACCGCGGTGGTCGCCGTCGAGGCGGCCGCGACCGCGGCCCGGGCCGCCGGGCGTCCGGACCTGCTGGCCGAGGCCGCACTCGTCCTCGACGCGGTCCCGGACCCGGCCGTCGACGCCGTCGCGGAGCAGCTCACGGAGGAGGCGCTGGCGGACATCCCCGGGGGCTCGCTCCGCGCCCGCCTCCTCGCGCGACGCAGCCAGCTCGCGTTCTACGACGGCGACCAGGACCGCGTCGGCCGGCTCAGCACCGCGTCGCTCACGCTGGCCCGGGCCACCGGCGACGACGGCGCGCTGGCGGCGGCGCTGCGCGCGCGCCACGAGGCCTGTCCCGGACCGGCCGGGCGGGACGAGCGTGCGGAGCTCGCCACCGAGATGATCGCGCTGGGCCGACGCACCGGGAGCGCCCGCACCGCCATGTGGGGCGAGCTGTGGAGGATCGACACCCTCGTCGAGAGCGGGCGGCTGCGCGCGGCCGCCGACGAGCTCCCGGTGCTGGGGGGCGTCGTCGACCGGGTCGGCGGGCCCGTCCCGGCCTGGCACCTCCACCGGGTCGGCGCGTGCGTCGCGCAGGCGCAGGGTCGCTTCGAGGACGCGGCGGCCGCCGCCGCCCGGGGGTTCGCGCGGATGCGGCCCGTGGAGCCGGCGCCCGCGAGCGGCGCGTTCTTCGGGCTCCAGGTCGCCCTGGCCCGCCACGTGGGCGTGCGTCCGGAGGCCCAGCGCTTCCTGGACCAGGACTTCGACCCGCCGCCGCGCTTCCGGACCCAGATGCGGATCACGCGGGCGAGCCTCCTCCTGGCGGCCGGTCGGCGGGACGAGGCCGCGGCCTCCTACCGGCGGGCGGGGGCGTTCGCCACCTGGTCGCTGCCCGTCTTCTTCGTCGTGCCGATGCACGCCTCCGCGGCGGCGCTCTGTGGGGAGCTCGGCCTGGACGACGACCTGGCCGTCCTGCTCGAGGGCCTCGAGCGGTGGCGTGGCGGTTTCGTCGCGGGCACCGGGGTGTTCTTCCTCGGGCCCGTCGAGCTGACCCTCGGCCGCGGTGCCCTGGACCTCGGGCGGTTCGACGATGCGGTCGAGGACCTCCACACCGCGGTGGAGGCGGCCGACCGCGCCGGGGCGGCGGGGTTCGCCGCCGAGGCGCAGTACCACCTCGCGCTCGCGCTGCACGGACGCGGCGCGGCGGGCGACCACGACCGCGCCGTCGTGGCCGCGCGGGACGCGGACCGGCTCGCCCGGGACCTCGGCATGGCCGCCTGGGTCGACCGCACGACGGCGCTGGCCGACCGCCTCCGGCCGGCGCGGCGGCACGACCTGAGCCCGCGGGAGGCGGAGGTGGCCGCCCTGGTCTCAGAGGGCCTGACGAACCGCCAGATCGCGCGCAGGCTCGTCGTCTCCGAGCGGACGGTCGAGAGCCACGTGCAGCACGTCCTCGCCAAGCTCGGTGTCCCGTCCCGCAGCGGTGTGGCCGCCCGCGTGGTGCGTGACCGGGGTCCGTAGCGGGCTCCGTGGTTCACCGGATGTCCCGGGCGCCCGGCGTCCCTAGCGTCGTCCGCGCGGCCGACCCGGGCCGTCGGAGACGAGGAGGACCCATGTCCTGGATGCTGATCGCGACCCCACCGCTGCGGACCGTCGAGCAGTTCGACGCGGTCACCGCCGAGGCCGGCACGCCCGCGGGGATGGAGGGTCGGTGGTGCGGACGCACCGAGAACGGGGACCTGCGGGTCGTCACGCTGTGGACCTCGCGGGAGCACGCCGAGAGCTTCCTGTCCGAACGGCTCGGCCCCGCGCTCGCGCGCGTGCTCGGGCCGGAGCCGGCCGGGCGACCCGAGATCCTGGGTCTCGAGGTGCTCCGGAGCTGGGTCCCGACACCCGTCGGCTGACCGGCCTCCTCCCCGACCACACTCCGCAATCGGTCATCCTGGAGGGAGTCGAGGCGGGAGGTGGCAGGTGGCGTCGGGTGGCCGGAGCGCGAAGGTCGCACAGCACGAGCAGAACAAGCGCACGATCGTCGAGCTGACGGCCTGGATCACGGTCGCCGCCGCCATGCTGGTGGTCGGCCTGCACGCCGGGATCTCGGCGTCCTCCACCGCCGCCGACGTCCCGCGGGTCACCACCGCCGAGTACCGCTGAGCGCCCACCGGTGATCGAGCTCTGGAACGTCTCGCGGGCCCTCGGGCTCGTCTCCCTCCTGCTCATGGGCGTGGTGCTCGCGCTCGGCGCGCTGCACAACGCCTCGATGAGCAGGGCCACCGCGAAGGCCGTGCCGCGCTTCGTGCTCGTGGCGCTGCACCGGAACCTCGCGCTGATCACCGTGGTGTTCGTCGCGCTGCACGTCGTCGCCGTGCTCGTGACGCCGTACCTGCCGCTGCGCTGGTTCCACGTCGTGGTCCCGGGCACGGCGTCGTTCAACCCCTGGCCGGTGGGGCTCGGGGCGGTCGCGCTGGACCTGCTGCTCGCCGTCGTGATCTCGAGCTCGCTGCGCCGCTACCTGTCCAAGCGCGCGTGGCTCGTCGTGCACTGGACCTCGTACGTCTGCTTCCCGGTGGCCGTCGCCCACGCGGTGGTCAACGCGTCGTTCCGGGGCGGCACCTGGTGGACCCTCGTCGTCCCGCTGCTGGCGAGCGCGCTGGTCGTCGCCGGCCTGCTCTACCGGCGGGCCTCGCGGCGCCGCGCCGCCGCCGACGTCCCGCTCGCCGACCGCGGTCGCACCGACCCCGCCGAGGCCCGGCGCGCGGCCGACCACGCCACCGGCGCCCAGCCCGTGGTGCGGGAGTTGCGCGTCGTCCCCCGGACGGCACCCTCACCGACCCCCGAGTCGCCCGCCGAGGACGAGGCGCGGACCGACACGCTCGGCGGTCCGGAGGCCCCGACCGTGGCCCTGCCTCCGAGACCCCGACGCCGCTGATCCCCGACCCCGTGATCAGCCGGCCCCGTGATCAGCCGGCCCCACGGTCAGAGCGGAGATCGACATCGACCAGAGGGCCGGCTGACCTCTCGGACGCAGGTCAGGCCGGACGGACCAGCAGCGCGACCGGGAACCGGTCCAGGAGCGCGCCCAGGGCGGGCGCGGACCCGTCGACGGGCCGGCCGGTGACGACGTCGGTCCAGTCGTCCGCGGCGGCGGGCAGGGGCAGGACGGTGTCGCGCCAGCCACCGGACGCCCCCAGGCCCGCCGGGAGACGGGTGGCGACGGCCACGAGGCGCTCGCGACCGGCCGGGCCCCCGCGGGCGAACGCGACGGCGTGCGACGCGGCCGGCCCGGAGGCGGGCAGCGGCGCGTAGCCGGTGAACAGCTCGGGGCGGAAGCGCCGCAGGCGCAGCGCCGCGGAGGTGACCGCGAGCTTCACCGCTGCGAGCTCGTCCGGGTCTGCCTCGTCCCCGCCGTCGAGCGACGGCATCCAGCCGCCGTCGAGCCGCTCGAGCAGCCGACGACGCAGGTCGAAGTCGACGGGACGCCGGTTGTCGGGGTCGACGAGCGAGTACTCGAAGAGCTCGGTGCCCTGATAGACGTCGGGGACACCGGGCCCGGCGAGCTGCAGGAGCTTCTGGCCCAGCGCGTTCGACCGCCCATGTGCGCCGATCGCGGCGACGAACGCCTCGATCTCCGCGACGGCCTCGGGGTCGCCGAGCACCTGCCCGGGCCAGGCCGCGATCGCCTCGTCGACCTCGGGCACGGCGTCGACGTGCGCGGTGACGAGCTTGGCCTCCTTCGAGGCCTTCGTGAGGTAGCCCGCGAGGCGCTCCTCGGTGATCGGCCACGCCCCGAGCACCGACTGCCAGGCGAGCAGCTCCAGCGACGGGGAGGGGAGGGGGTGGCGCGCCGAGGCGGTGCGCAGGAAGGCGCCCCACTCGGCGGTGAGCTCGCTGAGCACGGCGAGCCGCGCGCGGACGTCCTCGGAGCGCTTGGTGTCGTGCGTGGAGAGCGTCGTCATGGTCGCCGGGGTCGCGGCGTCCCGGGCCGCGGCGCGGGCGTGGAACTCGGTGGCCGCGACGCCGAAGCGATCGGGGGCCCCGCCGACCTCGTTGAGCGCGACGAACCGGTTCCAGCGGTAGAACGTGGTGTCCTCGACGCCCTTGGCGGTGACCATCCCGCTGGTCTGCTCGATGCGACGCGTCAGCGCGCCGTCGGGCTCGGCGAGCATGCCGGCGTGGATCGTGCGGACGATCCCGGCGAGCTCCGGGCGTGCCGTCGCCGCGGTGTCGACCGCGCGGTCCAGCGACGCCCGTCCCTCGGGCAGGTAGGAGCGGTAGACCGGGAACGAGCACAGGAGCTCCGCGACGGCGTCGCGCACCTTCTCGGGGTCGTCGTCGCCGGGCACCAGGGCGGCGATGCGCCGCACCTCGGCGACGAGGATCTCGTCGGTGACCAGCCGTCGCGCCGCGTGCTCGGTGGGGGAGAGGCCCTCGCGGACGCCCGTGTGCTCGGCGGTGACGGCGTCGACGAGCGCCTCGCCGCGCGGGTCGACGAACAGGCCGCCGATCTCGCGCAGCGCCTCGTAGCCCGTGGTGCCGTCGGCGGGCCAGGACAGGGGCAGCGTCTCGTCCGGACCGAGGATCTTCTCGACGAGCAACCACGCCTCCCTCTCGGCGTGCCCCCTTGAATCCAGGGCGGCGCGGAGCCGACGCAGGTAGGCGCCGGGCGCGGAGAGGCCGTCGGGGTGGTCGATGCGCAGGCCGTCGAGCTGGCCCGCGGCGCGCCAGCGCAGCACCTCGGCGTGGGTGGCGTCGAAGACCGCGGGGTCGTCGACGCGGACCGCGGCGAGGTCGGAGACGTCGAAGAAACGCCGGTAGGTGAGCTCGGCGTTGCCGCGCCGCCAGTGCACGAGCCGGTAGTGCTGGCGCTCGTGCACCTCCTGCGGCGTGCCGTCCCCGGTGCCGGGCGCCACCGGATACCGGTGCTCGTAGTACCGCAGCTCGCCGTCGACCAGCTCCAGCGCGGAGACGTCCTCGGGCGACCCGAGCACGGGGATCAGGAGTGGTTGCGAGAGGTCGGCGTCGTACCAGGACGCGTACTCCGAGTCGGGCCCGTCGCGCAGCAGCGACCACCACGACGGGTTGGCCTCGGGGACCGCGACGCCCATGTGGTTGGGCACGAGGTCGACCAGCACGCCCAGCCCCGCGGCCCGCAGGGTGGCGACGAGGTCGCGCCGCCCGGACTCACCGCCCAGCTGGTCGTTGGCCCGCGTCGGGTCGACGACGTCGTACCCGTGCATCGATCCCGGCGCGGACTGCAGGATCGGTGAGCAGTACAGGGCCCCGACGCCGAGGGACTCGAGGTAGTCGACGAGCCCGCGGGCGGCTGCGAAGTCCTGCGCGGGGGAGAGCTGCAGCCGGTAGGTGGACGCCGGGATGCTCACGACTGCTCCGTCAGATCGGTGCGCTGCAGCAGCAGCATCGAACGCGCGGTGACCGCGAGGACGTCGCCCCCGATGTGCTCGGGGAGGTCCTCGGGCAGGCTCGGGGCCGCCCGGGTCTGGATCGTGCGGGCGGTGCCGACGACGACCTCGCCGCTCGTGGTATCGAGCACGACGGCCCAGCGGTGCGGGAAGCCCTCGCCGGGGAGCGTGACGTCGACGTCCTCGTAGTGGGCGTTGAAGATCAGCATGAACGAGTCGTCGATGACACGCTGGCCGCGGGCCTCGCTCTCGAGGATGCCGTCCCCGTTGAGGAACACCGTGAGCACGGCCGCCTCGCTGGACTCCCAGTCCTGGTCGGTCATCTCCTCGCCCGACGAGGTGTACCAGGCGATGTCACGCTGGGCCTGGGCGTCGCCGGCGACCGGGCGGATCGTGCGCCCGTTGAAGAAGCGCCGGCGCCGGAACACCGGGTGGGAGGCGCGCAGCTCGGAGACCCGGCCGGTGAAGTCCATCAGCTCGGAGTCGGACTTCTCCGGCGACCACTCCATCCAGGAGATCTCGGAGTCCTGGCAGTACCCGTTGTTGTTGCCGTACTGGGTGCGCCCGATCTCGTCGCCGTGCAGCACCATCGGCACGCCCTGGGACAGGAACAGCGTGGCCAGGAAGTTGCGGCGCTGACGCTGCCGGAGCTCGCGGATCGCCTCGTCGTCGGTGGGGCCCTCGACGCCGTGGTTCCAGGAGTTGTTGTCGTCGGCGCCGTCCTGGCCGTCCTCGCCGTTGGCCTCGTTGTGCTTGTCGTTGTAGGAGACGAGGTCGTTGAGGGTGAAGCCGTCGTGCGCGGTGACGAAGTTGATCGACGCGTACGGCCGGCGCCCGTCGTCCTGGTAGAGGTCCGACGAACCGGTGAGCCGGGCCGCGAACTCGCCCATGGTGCCCGGCGTCCCGCGCCAGAAGTCGCGGACGGTGTCGCGGTACTTGCCGTTCCACTCGGTCCAGCCGGGCGGGAAGTTGCCCACCTGGTAGCCGCCGGGACCGACGTCCCAGGGCTCGGCGATGAGCTTGACCTGCGAGATCACCGGGTCCTGCTGGACGAGGTCGAAGAACGTCGAGAGCCGGTCGACGTCGTAGAACTCGCGGGCGAGGGTGGACGCGAGGTCGAAGCGGAAGCCGTCGACGTGCATCTCGGTGACCCAGTAGCGCAGCGAGTCCATGATCAGCTGCAGCGTGTGCGGGTGCCGGACGTTGAGCGAGTTGCCGGTGCCCGTGTAGTCCATGTAGTACCGCTCGTCGTCCTCGACGAGGCGGTAGTAGGCCTGGTTGTCGATGCCGCGCATCGACAGCGTCGGGCCCTGGTGGTTGCCCTCCGCGGTGTGGTTGTAGACGACGTCGAGGATCACCTCGATGCCCGCGGCGTGCAGGTCGCGCACCATCGCCTTGAACTCCTGGACGTGCGCGCCCGGCGCCGGGCGCCCGGTGGCCGACGGCGTCGCGTAGCCGTAGTGCGGGGCCAGGAAGGCGACAGTGTTGTAGCCCCAGTAGTTGCGCAGCTCGCGCTGGATCAGCGCGTCGTCGTGGATGAACTGGTGCACCGGCATGAGCTCGATCGCCGTGATGCCGAGGCGCTGGAGGTGGGCGATCGTCGCCGGGTGGGCCACGCCGGAGTACGTGCCCCGCATCTCCTCGGGGACGTCCGGGTGGAGGTACGTGAGCCCCTTGACGTGCGCCTCGTAGATCACGGTGTCGTGGTACGGGGTGCGCGGGGGACGGTCCTCGTGCCAGTCGAAGAACGGGTTGATCACCACGGACTTGGGCACGTGGTGCGCCGAGTCGTCGTGGTTGACCTCGTCGGGGTCGTCGAAGTGGTACGAGAAGAGCGCCTCGTCCCACGCGTACGTGGTGCCGAGCGTGCCGTCGAGGGCCTTGGCGTACGGGTCGATGAGCAGCTTGTGGCTGTTGCAGCGCTGCCCCTGCTCCGGGTCGTACGGGCCCTCGACGCGGTAGCCGTAGCGCTGCCCGGGGACGATGCCGGGCAGGTAGCCGTGCCAGACGAACCCGTCCCGCTCCGGCAGGGACACCCGGATCTCCTCGCCGGTCTCGTCGAAGAGACACAGCGTGACGTGCTCGGCGACCTCGCTGAAGAGCGCGAAATTGGTGCCGGCCCCGTCGTAGGTCGCGCCCAGGGGGTAGGACGTGCCGGGCCAGGGCTGCATCAGGGCTTCCTCCGGGGAGTACGGGGTGAGCGGGGGGAGACGCTGGACGGGTGCCCGATGCGCAGATCGAGAATACGGTGCCCTCCCGACGGCGCCGACCGGGAGCGTGGGCGCGTCGTTACGATCCCCGGCGTGGCCACCGTCTTCACGAAGATCATCAACGGCGAGCTGCCGGGGCGTTTCGTCTGGTCGGACGACCGCGTGGTCGCCTTCCTCTCGATCAACCCCCTGGGGCCCGGACACGTGCTGGTGGTGCCGCGGGAGGAGGTCGACCAGTGGCTCGACGCCCCGGACGGCCTGCTCGAGCACGTCATGACGGTCGCGCGCGCCGTCGGCTCCGTGATCCGCGACACCTGGTCGCCGCCGCGCGTGGCGCTGATGGTCGCGGGCTTCGAGGTCCCGCACCTGCACGTCCACGTGCATCCGGCCTGGGGCCTCGAGGCGTTCGACTTCAGCCGGGCCGACAGCGACCCCGACCAGGGCGAGATGGACCGGGCCGCGGAGTCGATCCGCGCCGGGCTCCGCGCCGCCGGTCACGGATCCGCCGTGCCCGAGGCGTGACGCAGCTGGTGCTGGTCCGCCACGGCGAGCCGCTCGCGGCGACCGTCGAGCCGGGCGGGCCGGACGAGGTGGTCGGCGCCGACCCCGGCCTGTCCGCCCGGGGCCGCCGGCAGGCCGAGCGGTTCGCCGCGTGGCTCGCCGCGACGCCCGAGCGCGACGACGTCACCGAGATCGTGACCTCGACGATGCGCCGGTCCCGCGAGACCGCGGACCCGGCGGTGCGCCTGCTCGGGGTCCCGGAGCCGCCGGCCGTCGAGGACCTCTGCGAGTTCGATCGCGGCCGGCCCACCTACCGCCCGGTGCACGAGCGCGACCCGGACGACGAGGACTGGAAGGCCATCCGGGCCGGCGTCTACCCGTCGTTCGTCGACGGGCCGGCCTTCACGTCGCGCGTGGTCGCCGCCCTCGACACGATCGCCGCCCGCCAGGACCCGCGGGCCAGCGCCGTCGTCGTCTGCCACGCGGGCGTGATCAACACCTACCTCGCGGTGATCCTCGGACTGGAGCGCCCGCTGACGTTCCCGCTGCACCACACCTCGGTGTCCCGGGTGCTGGTCTCGCGCTCGGGGGCCCGGCGCGTGAGCTCGATCAACGAGACCCAGCACGTCGAGGACCTGCGGTGACCGATCCCGAGCCGGTCCCCGACGTCGACCCGGACGTCGACCCGGACCGGCTCGGCCCCGAGCGGCTGCTGGCCTTCAGCGACGGGGTCGTGGCGATCGCGCTCACGCTGCTCGTGCTGCCGCTCGCCGAGCTGGTGCCCGAGACGGCCGGACCCGAGGCCACGGGCCTGGAGGTGCTGCGCGAGAACGTCGCGCCGATCGGGAGCTTCCTGCTGAGCTTCGTCGTCATCGGGCGCTTCTGGGCCGCGCACCACCGGCTGTTCGGCCGGGCCAGGACCGCGAGCCGCGCGCTGGTCCAGTGGAACCTCGCGTGGCTGCTGACGATCGTCGTGCTGCCGTTCCCGACGGAGATGGTCGGCGCGTACTCGGAGGACCCGTTCACCCTGCGCTTCTACGTCGCCACGCTGCTCGTCTCGAGCGCCCTGCTGTCGTGGATGACGGTCCTGATCGGCCGCACCCTGGGGCCTGCCGAGCGCGCCGGTCTGCGCGCCATGTCGTTCGGCGGCACCACGCTGGCGCTGGTGGTGGTCTTCGTCGTGACCCTGGTGGCGCCGCAGCTGGGCTACTGGCCCATCCTGCTGCTCTTCCTCAGCTCGGTGCTGGACCGCCTGCTCCACCCGCTGACCCGCCGCGTCCTCACGGGGTCGTCCGGGCGCTGAGGCGCTCTTGTCGTCGGGTGGGCCCGCAGACGACGCTCGCACCATGAGCTCGTCCACGACGTCGCGCGCCGGGCGACGCACGGTCCTCGCGGCCATGACGCTCGCCAACGCGATGATCCTGGTGGACCAGACGGCGGTGCCCCTGGCGCTGCCCGACATCGCCCAGGACTTCGGCGTGAGCGCGCTGCTCGTGCAGTGGGTGCTCACCGCGAGCCTGCTGCCCCTCGCCGGCCTGCTCGTGCTGGGCGGCCGCCTCGGCGACCTCCTCGGGCGCCGGCGCGTGTTCCTCGTCGGCGCGGTGGTGTTCGCCGGGGCCTCGGCGGTCGGCGGCGCGGCGCCGAGCTTCGGGGTGCTGCTCGCCGCCCGGGTGTGCCAGGGCGCGGGCGGGGCGCTCATGCTCCCGGCGACGGTGGCGATCCTCTCCGCCGCGTTCGACCCGCGCGAGCGCGGCCGCGCGCTGGGGGCCATGGGTGGCATCGCCGCCACCGCGGGCGCGCTCGGCCCGACGATCGGCGGGGTGCTGACCTCGGCGCTCAGCTGGCGCGCGGTGCTGCTGGTCAACCTGCCCCTGCTCGTCGTCACGTTGTGGGCGACCCTGCGCGCGGTTCCTGCCGACGGCCCGCGACGCCGGGGGCTGCACGTCGACCTCCCCGGTGCCGCCCTGCTCGGCCTCGTGCTCGTCGGACTCGTGTTCGGGCTCGCCCAGACGACGAGCGACGGCTGGACGGCGCCCGACGTGGTCGTCCCGCTGGTCGTCGCCCTCGTCGCGGCCGTGCTGTTCGTCCGCCGGGAACGGCGCGTCGCCGACCCGCTGCTCGATCTCCGCCTCCTGGCCACGAGCCGCAACTACTGCGGGGCGACGATCAGCCAGGGGCTGGCCGGCATGGCGGAGATGGGTCTCGGGCTGATCCTGCCGCTCGCCCTCGTGCTCAACCTGCAGATGGATCCGGCGCTCGCCGGCCTCGCACTGCTCTCCACGACCGTGCCCATGGTGCTGATCGCCCCCGTGGTCGGCCGCTGGTACGACGCGTCCGGCGGCCGTCCGCCGCTGGTGGTGGGGTTCGGGCTCCTGGCCCTGTCGGGGATCCTCCTCGCGCTCGGCATGCCCGCCAACGAGTTCTGGTGGCTCCTACCGGGGCTGGTCACCTACGGGCTCGGGCTCGCCGTGGTGCTCACCGTCAACGACCCCGTCGGCCTCGACACCGTCCCCGAGAGCGACCACGGCCAGGCCTCGGGGGTCTCCGCCACCGCGGAGCAGGGTGGCGGGGCCGTCGGGATCGCCCTGCTCTACGCCCTGCTGCACCTGACCTACCTGTCGTCGCTCACCGCCGGTATCGCGGAGCGGGGGCTCCCACCGCTGACCCCGGAGTCCGGGGCCGAGCTGCGCGACGCCCTCCAGGCCGCCGAGCAGACCGGGCTCGTGCCGAACACGTTCGACCCACAGGTCGTGCAGTACCTCGAGGTCACGCAGACGGCGTCGGACCACGGGTACGTCGCCGCCTTCCTGGTGGTCAGCGCGCTGGCGCTCCTCGGCGCCGTCACCTCGGCGTGGCTCGTGCGCCGCCCGCCCGACCCCGCCATCGGGGTCGCCGAGCAGGAGGTGCCGGAGGTGGCGGGGGGCGAGGACGAGGCCCCGGCCCGCCACCCGGTCCGGCCGGCCCGCCTGGCCTCGTCCCGGGCGCGCACCACCGTCACCCGCTCGTGACCCCGCCGGTCGGTCCCCGTCCCTACGGTGGGGCTCCCGACCAGGTCCCGTCCCGGATCCCCCGAGGAGACGCCGTGCCCGTCACGCCCCCCACCCCCGAACAGCTGGCCGCGCTCGCCGCGCGCGACGGCCTCGGTCTCGACGAGGCCGGGCTCGCGGCCTTCGCGCCGCTCGTCGAGGGGTCGTTCGGCGCCTACGACCGCGTCGAGGAGCTCTGGGCCGCCCAGGCCCCGGCCACCCCGCAGCGGGAGTGGTGGTGGCCCGCCGAGGGCGAGAACCGGTGGGGCGCCTGGTACGCGCGCTGCCACGTCGAGGGTGCCCAGGACGGCCCGCTGGCCGGTCGCACGCTGGCGGTGAAGGACAACACCGCCGTCGCCGGCGTGCCGATGGCCAACGGCTCCCGCCTGATCGACGGCTTCGTCCCGTCCCGGGACGCCACGGTCGTGACGCGCCTGCTCGAGGCCGGCGTGACGGTGACGGGCAAGTCGGTCTGCGAGGACCTCTGCTTCTCGGGCGCCAGCCACACCTCGCACACCGGTCCGGTGCGCAACCCCTGGGACCCGAGCCGCATCACCGGCGGGTCCTCGAGCGGGAGCGCGGCGCTGCTCGCCGCGGGCGAGGTCGACCTCGCCACCGGTGGTGACCAGGGCGGGTCGGTGCGCATGCCCGCCGCCATGAGCGGGATCGTCGGCCACAAGCCCACCCACGGGCTCGTGCCCTACACCGGCGCCTTCCCCATCGAGGCGACGATCGACCACCTCGGCCCGATGACGCGCACCGTCGCGGACGCGGCGCTCGCCCTGGGAATCATGGCGGGCCCGGACGGGCTCGACCCGCGCCAGCCCGACACGATCGCGCCGGTGGACTACCTGCTCGAGATCGCGCGGGGCGCCGAGGGCCTGCGGGTCGGGGTCGTCAGCGAGGGCTTCGGGCACGCGGGCCTCTCGGTGCCCGGCGTCGACGCCAGCGTGCGGGACGCGGTGGAGACCCTGACGCGGGCCGGTCTCACCGCCGAGGAGGTGTCGGTGCCGTGGCACCGGCACGCGTTCGACCTCTGGACCGTGGTCGCCACGGACGGCGTCGTCGCCCAGATGATCGAGGGCAACGGCTGGGGCATGAACTGGGAGGGTCTCTACGACCCGGACCTCATCGCGCACTACGGCCGGGCGCGCGCCGCGGGCGGGCACCTGTTCTCCGACACCGTGAAGATGGTGACCATGGCCGGCCGGCACGCCCTGGCCACCGAGCACGGCCGGCACTACGCGATGGCGCGCAACCTGCTGCCCGCCGCCCGCGCGGGCTACGACGCGGCGCTCGCGCAGTACGACGTGCTGGTGATGCCCACGGTGCCGATCCTCGCGACGCCCATCGTCGCCGACGACGCCCCGGTGGCCGAGGGCGTCGCCCGGGCCCTGGAGATGATCGTCAACACGGCCCCGACCGACGTCACCGGGCACCCGGCGACGTCCGTGCCCGCGGCCCCGGCCGACGGCCTGCCGGTCGGGCTGATGATCGTCGGACGGCAGTTCGACGACGCCACCTGCCTGCGCGTCGCCCACGCCTTCGAGCAGGCGGTCGGCGGGTTCCCGTCGCCGCCGGTGGCCGCGTCGGCGGTGCCGGCGGGCTGACCGAGGTTCCGCGCGAAGGGCACCTTCAGCCGGATAGAGCGGCGAGGGGTGCCCTTCGCCCGGACCAGGAGCGCGCGAGCCCTACTGCAGGTAGTCGTGCACCTGCTTCTCGGTCGCCGTGCCCGCGTCGCCCCCGTACTGGCTGCCCGCGCGGCGGCGGCGCAGCGCGTCCCAGAGCTGGTCGAGCTGCTCCTCGATCTGGGCCAGGCGCGCCCGGTCGTCGGCGGTGATCGCCTCGCCGTGCGCCCGCAGGCGGTGCTCCTCGTCCACGAGCGCGTGGATCGTGTCCAGGGTGTCGTCGGCCATGCCGGCGAGCCTAGTCAGCTGCGCACGAGGGCGACGAGGTCCCGCACCCGGGCGTGGGGGAGGTAGGCGCGCCCGATGCCCAGGCCGACGCGCGGGAGGTCCGCCTCGTCGCGGTAGACGAGGAACATCGGCTCGTAGCGCGGCTGGAACTTCGCCTTGAACGCGTGCAGCGAGCGGAAGCCGTAGTAGGGCTCGAGCAGCTCGCCCATGCGGTCGAGCACGCGGTCGAGGACGAGCTCGCCGTCCCCGGCGCCGTCCTCCTCGTCGCCGGCGCGGGCCAGCGGGGCGCCGGACAGGGAGATGAAGCGCGCGCCCTCGGCCTGGAACGTCAGGCACGCCTGGGCGATGAGGAACTCGACGACCGCGCGGAACCCGTCCTGGCGCCGCCGCATCACGTCGAGGGTCCAGCCGACGACGGCGCCGTCGGGGCCGTACACCGGCAGCCATGAGGTGACGCCGTGGACGGTGCCCTCGGCGTCGACGGCGAGCCCGGTGCGCACCTCGGGGTCGAGGGCCTCCTCGACCCCGCCGAGGGTGAAGCCCATCTCGGGCAGCCCCTTGTCGCCGACCCACTCCTCCGAGATGGCCCGGACCTGCGCGACGATCGCGCGCGGCTCCGCGGAGAGCATGACCATCCGGTGCTCGATCCCCGCCTTGCCGGCCCGGTTGAACGAGCTGCGCACGTTCTGCCAGGCCTTGCCCTTGAACTCGAGCCCGTCGAGGTCGACGAGGGTGTCCTCGGCGACCTGCAGCGCCCGCCAGCCCGTGGCCCGGGCGTGGTCGGCGAGGGCCTCGGTGGTCGAGAACAGGCAGGGAACCCAGCCGGAGCGCTCGGCCGTGGCGCGGAACTCCTCGAGCGCCGTGGCGCGCTCGGCGGGCGCGACGATCGGGTCGCCGAGGGCCACCGCGACGCCGGCGTGGACCCGGTACGCGGTGACGCCGCCCTCGGGGAGGTCCTCGTGGGCGAGGTACCGGTTCTCCGGCCAGGTGGTCATCCACGACAGGTTCGAGCCGCCGAGGCGGTGCAGCGCCTCGCGGGCCACTTCCGGACCCGACGCGCTGCCGCCCGGCCGGCGACGCAGACGGCGCCGCGAGGGGACGGCGAAGGCGGCGCGTCCGACGACGAGCCACACGAGCAGCGCGGCCCACAGCACCGCGTTGGGCACGAAGACCGCGAGACCGACGAGCTCGAGCTGATCCCTCTGGTCGGTGACCTGCGCGAACACGACGGCGGCGGCCACGACGAGCCCGAGCAGCGTGTAGAGGACCCCGAGGACCAGGCCGGCGATCCAGGCGATCCGGCGCCCGCGGCGCAGGCCCTCGGCGAGCAGCAGCGAGATCACCACCGACACGACGGTCTCGGTGACCGTGGAGTCCGACGCCGTGTCGCCGAGCGGGCCGACGACGGGGACGACGAGCGTCAGCACGCGGATCGCGGCGATCGCGAGCAGCCCGACCGCGGCCACCTGCCGCCACTCCCGGCGTCCGTGCCCCCCGACGGAGGCGGACGAGTCGGCCGACGCCGACCCGGCGAGCCTCGAGCCCAGGGGCAGCCCGACGACGAGGGCGAGGAAGTGCCCGACGTCGGCGAGGTGGCCCAGGAACAGCAGCCCGACGAACACGAGCAGGGCGAGCGCGAGCCGCAGCCGCAACCGCCAGGGCGCGGGGACGGTGGCCGACGCGACGGCCACCACGGCGACGAGGCCCGCGGACAGGCCCGCGGTGAGCGAGGTCGAGAGGTCGACGGCCCAGAGCCAGCCCGTGGTGGCGAGGACGGCGACCAGCGCGAGGGTCACCAGCACCGCGCCGATCTGGCCGGTGACGAGCACCGCGGCCGTGCGCCCGGACCCGAGGCGGCCCTCGGCCCAGAAGAGCGCCACCGCGGCGACCACCAGGAGCACGAGCGCGCTCACCGGGTGCAGCGCGACCAGGGGCGCGGTGAGGATCGTCCAGAAGTGCCCGGCCTCCAGGGGCGGGAGGCCGGTGGCGACGGCGTCGGCCCAGGTCCGGCCGGCCAGCGGGCTCCAGAACGCCCCCGTGGCGAGGCCCGCGACCGCGAGCAGCAGCACGGTCGTCGCGGTCACCGGGCGGTGCCGCGCCCGGCGGGCGAGCTCGGTGGCACCGGCGCGCGCACGATCCGCGCGTGACGGGCCGGTCTCGGTCTCCGCCTCCGGCGGGGCCGTCACCGTCATGTGGGTCTCCTCGAGACGGTCACATTGAGCAACATGGTCGTCGCTCGTTCGGCTGAAGGGGTGAGTACACCTCGCAGTGTCCGATGCGGACCGCCGTCTGACAATCCTCTGAGTGATCGAGACTCTCTCGACGCGGAGCGGCCGGAGCGTCACGATCACCGCGTGGACCCCGACCGCCGTGATCGGCGCCTGCTCCTGCTCTCGGTGTGGGCGTCCGGGGCCTTCGCCCTCGTCTCCTCGGTGTGGGGCATCCTCAGCGGCTCGTCCATGATCGTCTTCGACGGCCTCTCCTCGTTCATCAGCGTCGGGCTCTCGATGCTCGCGGTGATCGCGCTGCGCACCTCGCGGGCCGGCGCGGACGAGCGCTACCCGTGGGGTCGCGAGATCTGGGAGCCCGTCACCGTCGTCGTCAAGGCGATCGCGCTGGCCGCGCTGTGCATCTACGCCGTGGTCGGCGGCATCTCCGACCTGCTCGCCGGCGGTCGGGAGGTCTCGACGGGCTGGGCGCTGGCGTACGCGATCGTCGCCACCGTCAGCGGCGCCGTCGTCACCGTGCTGATGCGCCGGGGCGGGCGGTCCGACCTGGTGCGCGCCGAGGCCGCCGAGTGGTTCGGGGACACGCTGCTCTCGGTCGGGGTGCTCGTCGGGTTCGTCATCGCGATCGTGCTGGTCGGGATCGGGCGCCCGGACCTCGCCGCCTACGTGGACCCGGCGATGGTCGTCATCGTGTCCCTGCTGTTCCTGCGCATCCCGTTCCGGCTGGTCGGCGGCGGCATGCGCGAGATCCTCTCGATGTCCCCGCCCGAGGAGACCCGGGCCGCGCTGGACGAGGCGGTCGAGGCGGTCCGCGCGCGCTTCGGGATCGAGGAGGCGTTCCTGCGGGCGTCGAAGGTCGGCACCCGCGTCGATGTGGAGGTGGACTTCGTGGTGGGGGAGGACTCGTCGGTGCGCACGGTGGCCGACGGCGACCTGGTGCGCCAGGCGCTGCACGACCGGCTCGCCGAGCAGGGGCACGAGCGCTCGGTGACCGTCGCGTTCACGACCGAGCGGCGGTGGGCGCTGTGACCGGCGTGCCGGTGGTGGTGCGCCTGCGGCGTCCCGAGGAGATGGTCACCGGCGACCCGGCGGGCCTGCTCGACGACGACGGGGACGACACCCGCACGGTGCCCGCGGTCGACGAGATCCTGAACGAGGTGCTCTCACGCCGCCGGGTCGGGCGCCGCGACCGGCTGGTGCTCGAGATGCCCGCGGCCGCCGCCGGGGCGGACGTCGCCGCGACGACGGCCCGCCTGGAGAGGGCCCTGCGACGCTGGGCGCAGCGGCGCCTCGAGGGCGTCGAGCGCGAGGCGCACGTGCTCTACCGCCAGGGTCTCGCCTCGTTGCGCCCCGGCCTCCCGCTCTTCGTCATCGGCCTGCTGCTCTCGACCGACTTCCTCGCCCCGGACGTCCCGGAGTTCTTCCAGAACCTCCTGGGCAACGGCGTCTTCCTCGTCATCGCCTGGGTCGGGCTCTGGTACCCGCTCGACCTGCTGTTCTTCGCCCGGCTCCCGCTGCGCCGGGAACGGCGGGCCCTCGACACCCTGCGCACGATGCCCGTCGAGATCCGGGTGCTCCCACGATCGGGGTGAGTGCAGCGACCGGGTGACGTCTGCGGCCGAACGGGGACGGATGCTCGACCACGCAGCGTCGTCGGAGGATCCTTTCGGGCAGTTCATCCCGGACCCCGGTGTCGAGGTCGGCCCATGCTCACCACACCGCACGACAACGCGTGGCTGGACCTCGTCGCGGACCTGGTCGCCCAGCCGCTGACGGCGTGGCCCGCCGAGGAGGTCGTCGAGCTCCTCGCCGGGACCTTCGACGCGCCGGCCGGGTCGTACTACGGCCAGGACGGCGACGTGATCGAGCAGCGCCCGTGGCCCGCGGACTTCGGCGGCGGCGTCGACCGCGCGGAGATCGAGCGCTGGACGATCGAGCAGGCACCGCGGGAGCACCCGCTGCTGCGGTGGTACCTCGCGAGCGGGGACCCGCGGGCGATGCAGGTGGCCGACGTCCCCACGACGGTCGCGTCCGTCGGTCTGCAGGACCAGTGGCGGTCGCTGTGCAACGAGTACCTCGGCGGGGTGTCCTCCCAGATGGCCCTGCCGCTGTGCCTGGGCCCGACGGCGAACCGCACGTTCCTGATCGGGCGCGAGGACGACTACAGCGCTCAGGAGGTGGCCCTCGCGCGTCGCCTCCAACGGCTGCTCACGGGCCTGGACCGCCAGATCGCGTGCTACGCCCGCTGGGTGCACCTGGTGGGTCCGTGCGCGCTGGAGGCGGCGAGCGCGGGCGGGCTGACGCCCCGGGAGTCCTCGGTGCTGGCCCTGCTCGCGTCGGGCTACACGGCCCGGGCGATCGCCCGCAGGCTCCACGTCGGCGAGCGCACCGTGCAGAAGCACCTCCAGCGGATCTACCGCAAGCTCGGGGCGGGCGACCGCCTCGTCGCCGTCCAGCGCGCGCAGCTGATCGGCCTGCTGCCGGCGCCGACGTAGGTCCCGGTCGGGAGGGGTCCCGGTACGTAGTTCCCGTCCCTGGGCGGCCGCCGCGCGCCGTGGGGTGATGGTGGACCACCACACGGGGGAGGACCCATGCTCGCCACCACCGACATGTTGAGCAGGCTGACCGACGTGCGCAGCCGCATCGCGACGTGCCGCCGCGCGGTGGACGACGACGCCGGCGCGTCGGTCGTCACCGCCGCCGTCGTCCGGGAGTTCGACACCAAGGCCGACAAGGCCATGGCGACCGCCGACGACGCCCGGCGCGACGCGATCATCGAGCTCGAGCAGGCCGCCGACAGCGCGCGGGTGGCGGCGAAGGCCGACCCCGACCTCGGCAGCGCGGCCCGCGACGCCGTGGAGGACGCCCACCTGGCGATCTGCATCCTCAAGACGGAGGTCTGAGGGCCGGAGAGTCCGGGGCGCCCGCTCCTACCGGTCGAGCATCGCCTCCTCGTAGTCGAGCTCGCGGAGCATGTCGCGCAGCACGCCCTCGTCGATGCGGCCCATGTCCCGGAAGCGCACGAAGGTGTCGCGCTCGGCGGTCAGCATCTCCCGGCGCAGGCGGGTGAAGGCCACCGACGGAGACTCGCCGATCTCCTCGTCGGAGCGCCCGAGGCGTTCCCACGCGCCGTTGGAGCGGTGCTGCGCCCAGGTGCGCAGCTGCTCGGTGACGTGCTGCGGGGTCGAGTCGTCGGAGAGGTCGTCCAGGCGGGACAGGGCGGCCTCGGCGGCGGCCTGCTTCACCGCGGCCTCGTCGAGCACGTCGCGCTGCCCGCCCTTGTCCTGGACGTGCAGCCGGCGGATGACGGTGGGGAGCGTGAGGCCCTGCAGGAGCAGGGTGCCGACGGTGATGACGAACGCCGCGAACACCACGACGTCGCGACCCGGCATCCCGGGCGTCATCTCGTCGCCGACGGGGATCGCGAACGCCGCGGCCAGCGTCACCACGCCGCGCATGCCGGCCCAGGAGATGACGAACGGGCCCCGCCAGGGCAGCGCGGGTCCGGCCCGCCGCACCTTGGGCAGCACCCGCGGGAGATAGATCGTCGGGAAGACCCAGACGAAACGGGCCAGGATCGTCACGACGAGCAGGGCGAGCGAGACGCCCAGGATGCGCCCGGCGTCCTCACCCAGCCCGTCGACCACCACCCGCAGCTGGAGGCCGATCAGCGCGAAGACCAGCGCCTCGAGCAGGGTGTCGAGGGCCTTCCACACCGCCTGGTCCTGCAGGCGCGTGGCGTAGCCCGCCTCGGTGGCCTTGTGACCGAGGTAGAGCCCGGCGACGACCACGGCGAGCACCCCGGAGGTGTGCAGCTCCTCGGCGAGCAGGTAGATCGCGAAGGGGACGAGCAGGCCGACCGAGCTCTCGAGCACGCCGTCGTGCAGGCGCATCCGGATGCGGTGCAGCACCCAGCCGAGCCCGGCGCCGAGGGCCACGCCCCCGACCGCGGCCAGGGCGAACTCGCCGAGGCCCTCGAGGATCGTCACGCCGGTGCCGACCGTGGTGGTCGCGATCGCCACGGCGAGCAGCACGCGGAAGAGCGTCAGCGCGGTGGCGTCGTTGAGCAGGCTCTCGCCCTCGAGGATCGTCATGAGCCGGCGCTGGAGGCCCAGACGGCGCCCGATCGACGCCGCGGCGACCGCGTCGGGCGGGGCGACGACGGCGCCGAGCACCAGCGCGCTGGCCAGGGGCAGGTCGGGTACCAGCAGCCACGCCGCGATCCCGACCACCGCGGTGCTGAACACGACGAGGCCGATCGCCAGCTGGCTGATCCGCTTCATGTTCTCGCGCAGGCGCAGCGTCGAGCTCTCCAGCGCCGCCGAGTACAGCAGCGGGGGCAGGACGAGGAAGAGCACGAGGTCGGGGTCCAGGGGGACCACCGGGACGCCGGGGACGAACGACATCGCGAGCCCCACCACCACGAGCAGCAGCGGCGCGGAGAGCGCGTAGCGGCGGGCGATCGCCGTGACGCCGAGGGCGATGACGAAGACGACGAGCAGCGCCCGGGGATCGGCCTCGGTCATGAGGCGTGCGGGCGCGGTTCCGGCGGGGTGATCACCGTGCCGCCCGGGTCGTCGGCCAGGAACGACTTGAGGTCACGTCCGCGCGGATCGACGGCCATCAGGGGTGTCCTTCCCGGGTGTGGACGCTGACCACGTAGCCCCCGCCGCGGTAGGGCTCCTCGCCCGCCCAGTCGG
This sequence comes from Actinomycetospora sp. NBC_00405, assembly GCF_036044095.1. Lineage (NCBI taxonomy): Bacteria > Bacillati > Actinomycetota > Actinomycetes > Pseudonocardiales > Pseudonocardiaceae > Actinomycetospora > Actinomycetospora sp. NBC_00405. The sequence goes on along the minus strand of NZ_CP107938.1, from coordinate 1,679,228 downwards.
CGCTGCGGCCGGTGAGCTCGAGGCCGGCGGCCGTCGCGGCGGCGTCGTAGTCGGCCAGGGTGGGGAAGCCGACGCCGTCGGGGAGGGCGAACGGCACGTGCTCGCCGTCGAGCCCGAAGCCGGCGACGAGCAGCCCGCCGGGCCGCAGGTGGCGCGCGAGCCCGGCGACGACCTCGGCGTGCGTGCCGGGGGTCAGCAGCGGCCACAGGTTGCCGGCGGCGACGACGGCGTCGACGGTGCGGTCGAGGTGCAGCGCTCCGGGTTCGCCGAGGTCGACCAGGCGCCAGTCGAGCTCGGGCGCGAGCGCGCGGGCCTCGCCGAGCATCGAGGCGTCGAGGTCGACGCCGACCACCCGGTGGCCGAGCTGGGCGAGCCGGATCGCGACACGCCCGGTGCCGCAACCGGCGTCGAGCACGTCGCCCGGCCGGCCGAGCCTCTCGCGGATCAGCGCGTCGACGCGCCGGGCCTCCCCGTGCAGGTCCCGGCCCTCGCGCTCGAGCGCGGCGAACCGCGCGGCGTAGCCCGGTCCGGCCGTGCCACCGGTGACGGCGAGCCAGGGGTTGACGGGCACCGGCACACTCTAGGGCCGTCGGCGGTGTCCGTTGCGCTGTCGTGTGGTGTACGGCGCCGCCGCGCCCGTATGCGTATGTGTGCATGTATGGTCGGGGCCGTGGGGCACGGACATGGTCACGGACACGGCGCCGGTGCCGACGATCGGCGGCGGCTCGGCGTCGCGCTCGGCATCACCGCCCTGGTGCTCGTCGTCGGCGCCGTCGGCGCGGTCCTCACCGGGTCGCTGGCGCTGCTCGCCGACCTCGGGCACGTCGGCACCGACGTCGTCGCCCTCGGCACCGCCCTCGCCGCCTCCGCGCTCGCCGCCCGCCCGCCGAGCCGCCGCCGGACCTTCGGGCTCGGCCGCGCCGAGGTGCTGGGTGCCGCGCTCAACGCGGTGCTGCTGCTCGGGGTCACGGTGTGGGTCGCGATCGAGGCGGTCGAGCGCCTCGCCAGCCCCACCGAGGTGCCCGGCGGCGCACTGCTGGTCTACGGCCTCGTCGGTCTCGTCGGCAACGTCGTCGCGCTGGCGGTCCTGCAGCGCGGCAGCGGCGGGATGAACGTCCGCGGCGCCGCGCTGCACGTGCTCGGCGACGCGCTGGGCTCGGTGGCCGTGCTCGCCGCCGCCGTCGTCACCCTGACCACCGGCTGGGCCTACGCCGACACGCTCGCCTCGCTGGTGATCGTCGCGATCCTCCTGCCCCGCACCGTGGCCCTCCTGCGCGAGACCGGGCACGTGCTGCTCGAGGGCGCGCCCGCGGGCATCGACGTCGACGACGTGCACACCGCGCTGCTCGACGTCGAGGGCGTCGCGGAGGTCCACGACCTGCACGTCTGGGCGATCAACGACCGCAGCCCCGCCGTCTCGGCCCACCTCGTGATCTCCGACGAGGGCTGCGCCACCGCCGACTGCGGCGAGCACGGGGTGCTCGACCGCGCCACGACCCTCCTGCGCGAACGCTTCGGGCTCGAGCACAGCACGCTGCAGATCGAGGGCGTCGAGCACTCCGACCACGAGCAGGCCTGCGAGCCGCCCGTCGTCATCGCCGAGCGGGTGCGGGGCCTCGGGGCGGGCTGAGGGGCACACTGGGCCGCGATGGGCACCTCGCACACCGTCGTCGACAGCCCGCTCGGGCCGCTGACCCTGCGCGCCGAGGACGGCGTGCTCTCCGGCCTCTACATGACCGAGCACCGGCACGGTCCCGCGCCCGATGCGCTCGGGCCGCGCGCCGACGACGGGCTGGCGCCGGTGCGCGAGCAGCTCGCGGCCTACTTCGCGGGCGAGCTCACGGCGTTCGACCTCCCGCTCGCCCTGCACGGCACGGCGTTCCAGGAGCGCGTCTGGGCGGCGCTGCGCGACATCCCCTACGGCGTGACCACGACCTACGGCGAGCTCGCCGCCGCGCTCGGGTCCCCGACGGCCTCCCGGGCCGTGGGGCTCGCCAACGGCCGCAACCCGATCAGCATCGTCGTGCCCTGCCACCGCGTGGTCGGGGCGAACGGGTCGCTCACGGGCTACGGCGGCGGCGTCGCGCGCAAGCGCGCCCTGCTCGACCTGGAGTGCGGGGCGCTGACGCTCTGAGGCCCGGGCGGCGGGTGCTGCGGGTCAGCGGCCCTCGGCCGAGCTCGCGTGGGGCGGCCCGGCCTGCTCGATCGGCTCGGCCTGCGCCGTCTGCCCTGCCTGCCCTGCCTGCTCGGCCTGCTCGGCCTGCTCGGCCTGCTCGGCGGCGCGGCGGGCCGCGTCACCGTCCGGGTCGAACCACGGGTGGCCGCCGCGCGACGCCGGGGGTTCGGGGGCCTGCGGGGGTGTGGCGGCCTGCGCGGGTGCCGGGGCCTGCCGGGTCTGCGGTGGTGCCGGGGTCTGCGGGCGCTGTGGGGTGCCGAGGTAGTGCCCGGGGGTCGGAGCCGCGGCGGAGGTCGCGGCGGCGGAGGTCGCCGCGCCGGCGGGGACGGGCTCGTCGGCCGGCTCGTTCGCCCCGTCCGTGCCGGTCGCGTCGTCGCCCGGGTCCTCGCCCGGGTCCTCGCCCGGGTCCTCCGCGACCGCCTCGTCGACGGCCGGGTCCTGGGCGGGGTCCTCGTCCTCGGCCCGCTCCTCTGTCGTGCCCTCGGTCGTGCCCTCTGTCGTGGCCTCGTCGGCGACGACGTCGTCCTCCTCGGCCGGCTGCTCGTCGGACCCGCCGGCGGGCTCTGCGGGGTCGGCGGCCGCGAACACCGTGGTCTCGGGCACCTCCTGCTGCTCCGCCGCGATCGACCCGGTGTCCGAGCGCTCCTCGTCGGCGTCGACACCCTCGAGGTCGCCCGGGTACTCGGTGTCCTCCGCGGCCTCGTCCTCGCCGGGGGCGTCCTGCGGGTTGCCCGGGTAGCGCTCGTCGTCCTGCGCCGCCGCGAACGTCTCGGTGACCGCCGGCTCCTCGGCAGCCGTCTCCTCGAGGGCCGGCTCCTCGACGGGCCGGGCCGGGGGAGGACCGGGCATCGGGCGCCCGGGTCCGGGGTGACCCATGGCGGGGTAGCCGCGGGCGGGGGTGCCGGGCCCCGGCCGGCTCGTGCCGGGCAGGGGCATCGAGGGCAGGGGCATCGAGGAGGGGGGTTCGGGGCGAGGGCCGCCGACCGGGAGGAAGGTCGTGCCCTCCTCGGCCACCACCTGGGCGCCGCGGTCGTCGAGCAGGGCGTGCCGCCCGGTGGGCGTGCGGTCCTGCTCCATGGCCGGGACGGGCGTCGGGGCCGCCGCCGGCTCCGTGGCCGTCGGCAGCCGCCGGAAGAGGGCGATGAGCAGCAGCGTCCAGGACAGGACCTGCAGCACGATCACCACGAAGCCGAGCGCGCTGGACAGCGGCAGCAGCGTCTCGGGCGTCAGGCCGAAGGCCTGGATCGAGGCCGCCGCCACGAGGAAGGTCGTGATGACGACGACCACGAGCTGCAGCGCCAGCCCGAGGATGGCCGGGCCCGTGACGGTCGGCAGCGAGCGGCGTCGCAGCACCGCGAGCACGAGACCGACGATCACCGGTACTCCCACCGGCAGGAAAGCGGCGGCGAGACGGACGCCGGAGTCGAGCATGGCGACGAACCTAACGGAACGGGACCGATCGGCGGAGCAGTGACCTCCCCGATCCGGCCGGGACGTGGCGGAGCGTGACCGCTGTCGAGCAGCGGGTGACGGCGGGCGTCAGGGGAGGACCACCGGGTCGGTGACGTCGAGGTCGGGGAAGCCGAGCTGCCGGGCGACCTCGCGGGCCTCGTCGATGTCGATGGGGTCCCCCGAGCCGGTGTGCAGCCACAGGAGCGAGTCCGGCTGGGTGCTGGCGTGCCAGCGTCCGTCGATCCCGAGCCGGGCGCCGCGCCGCACACCGCGTCCGCGCAGGTCGTAGCGCAGCAGGGTCGGTCCGAGGGTGCCCGCCCGGTCGATCCAGAACGAGAAACGGGCCGGCCCGCTCCGGCGCCTGCGACGTCCCCCCGTGCTCGAGACGCTCATGTCCTCCAGCATGGGTCGCTGTGGGCGTCGAATCGACCGGCCGTCAGGGGAACCCGGCTGCCCCGATCGCCCCGGTCGTCCGCGTCCGGGCTGTGCTCGCCGAGGCGGACGCGGTCGGCGGCTTCTTCGCGATCTCGACCCGCGACGAGGAGGCCGCCGACCCGTCGTGGCGACCCCTCGCGTCGCTGTACGCCGTGCCCGACACCGGTCCCGACCCGGTCGGCGACCGCCTCGCGGCCGTCGCCGAGGGCCTGGACGCGGGGCGGCGGGTCGCGGCGTCGCTGCTCACGCAGTCGCTGGCGTCCCGCCCGGTGTCGGTCCTGCTCTGCGCGGCGACCGCGGGCGTGCTGCCCGACCTGTCGCCGCGGACCGTGCTGCACGCCCGCCCGTGGGCCGGCGGGCCGGTGCCGCTGTGGGCGGACCCCGAGCGGCTCACGGGCACGGAGCTCGGCGCCCCCGACGACCCGCTCACCGCCGCGGCCCTCGCCGAGGTGCTGGCCCGGGACCACCTCGCGCCGCTGGTCGCCGGCGTCCGGGCCCGGGAGTCGGTGTCGGAGCAGGTGCTGTGGGGCAACGCGACGTCAGCGCTCGCCGGGGCGGTGCGGGTGCTCGGCGGCGAGCGCCCCGACCGCCACGACGCCGCGCTCGCGCTCGTGCGGGGCGTGCTCGCGCACGAGCCCTTCGCGGGGTTCGGGCGCTTCGTCGCCGACCCCGGCCACCCGAGCGGCATCGGGTTCGCCCGCACCACGTGCTGCCTCTACTACCGGGTGCCCGGCGGCGGGAAGTGCGCCGACTGCGTCCTCCGCCGGTGACGCCGTGAGCGAAGTTCCCGGCCATGGCCGGGAACTTCGCTCACGTCAGGCGGGCGGCCAGACCACGAGCAGGCGGCCGGCGCCGATCAGCGCGAAGATGCCGACCAGGGCGAACAGCGCGACCCAGATGCCGCCCGGGACGCCGGTGAGGCGCTCGAGCTGGTCGGCGTCGGAGTCGGGCGCGCGGCGCCGGGTGCGCTTGCGCTGCACCTCGAGCACCGTGCGCAGGCCGCCGAGGATGAGGAACCAGGTGATGAAGCAGGCGAACCCGTACTGGACGTTCGCCGATCCGTAGACCGCGACCACGACGAAGATCGCGCCGGTGAGCGCCACCGACAGCACGCCGTAGGCGTTGCGGATGAGGATCAGCGTCGCGAGCAGCAGGACGACGGCGATCACGAGCATCGCCGAGATCGCGTCCGCGGCCACGAGCGCCGCGGCGCCGACCCCGAGGACCGGCGGGGTGGCGTAGCCGGCGGCGGCCGTCGCGACCATGCCCGGCCCGTCGCGGCGTCCCTTCGACACCGTGACGCCCGAGGTGTCGGAGTGCAGCAGGATCCGGGTCAGCGTGCGCCCCGAGCAGATCGCGACCAGGGCGTGCCCGCCCTCGTGGGCGATGGTCACGACGTTGCGGGCCAGGCGCCACGTGCCGTGGACGCCGACGACGAGCAGCGCGACGAGGCCCGCGAGGATCACCAGCGTGGCCTGCGTCTGGCCGCCGGTGAGCTCGTCGAGGGTGCCGTCGAGGGTGCTGCTGGAGGGCAGCTCGAACGGGAGCGAGAGGCCGGTCGTCACGATGGGTGCACGGTATCGGGGCGGCCCACCTCGTCACGTACCGGTGCGACGACCATGCTGAGGCGGTGACCGACACCGCCGGCGGCGCCGACACCATCCGGATGGGCAGCGCCCGGGGCCGCTGGATCCTGCTGACGACCGTGCTCGGGTCGGGCCTGGCCCTGCTCGACTCGACGGTGGTCAACATCGCGCTCGAGCGCATCGGCGCCGAGTTCGACGCGAGCTTCGCGGCCCTGCAGTGGACGATCAACGGCTACACGCTCACCCTCGCCGGGCTGATCCTGCTCGGCGGGTCGCTGGGCGACCGCTTCGGCCGCCGCCGGGTCTTCGTCATCGGCGTCGTGTGGTTCGCGGTGGCCTCGGCGCTCTGCGGGCTCGCGCCGTCGGTGGAGTTCCTCATCGCCGGGCGCGCGCTGCAGGGGGTCGGCGGCGCGCTGCTGACCCCGGGCAGCCTGGCGCTGATCTCGGCGTCGTTCCACGGCAGCGACCGCGCCGCGGCCATCGGCGCGTGGTCGGGCCTGGGCGGCGTCGCCGGGGCGATCGGCCCGTTCCTCGGCGGCTTCCTGGTCGAGTGGACCTGGCGCGCGGTGTTCCTCATCAACATCCCGTTCGCCGTGGTGATCGTGGTCGTGGCGCTGCGGCACGTGCCCGAGTCGCGGGACCCGCAGGCGAGCCACCACCTCGACGTGCCGGGCACCGTGCTCGCCGTCGCCGGCCTCGGGGCCCTGACCTGGGCGCTGACCGCCGCGGGGGAGGACGGGGGCACCCCGGCGGTGATCGTCACCGGAGTGGTGGGCGTGCTCGCCCTCGTCGCGTTCGTCCTCGTCGAGCGGCGCTCGCGGGCCCCGCTCGTGCCCGGCGAGCTGTTCGCCAACCCGCGCTTCACGGCCGCCAACGTCGTCACCCTGCTCGTCTACGGGGCGCTCGGCGTGAACTTCGTGCTCGTCGTCCTCCAGCTGCAGGTGGTCGCGGGGTTCAGCCCGCTCGCCGCCGGCACCGCGATGCTGCCGATCACCGTGATCATGCTGCTGCTCTCGGCCCGCTCGGGGCGCCTGGCGCAGCGGATCGGGCCGCGCTGGCCGATGACGGTCGGGCTCCTGCTCGCCGCGACGGGGATGCTCCTGCTGGGTCGCATCGGGGTCGGCGCCTCGTACTTCGTGGACGTCCTGCCGGCGGTCGCGCTGTTCGGGCTGGGGCTCGCGGGCACCGTCGCCCCGCTCACGGCGACCGTGCTCGACGCCGCCGACGACCGCCACGTCGGCATCGCCTCGGGCGTCAACAACGCGATCGCCCGGGCTGCCGGGCTGCTCGCGGTCGCGCTGATCCCGGCCGTCGCGGGCATCTCCGGGCAGGACTACACCGATCCGCCCGCGTTCTCCGAGGGCTTCCGGACGGCCATGACCATCTCCGCCGGGCTGCTCGTCGTCGGGGCCCTGCTCTCGGCGGTGCTGTTGCGGCCCCGCCGGGGTCCGGCCGCACCGGTCGAGCCCGAGGAACCGGCTCGTTTCCCCACCGAGTCCTGCACCTACTGCGCCGTCAACGCGCCCCAGCAGTACCCGCGCGACCCGGCCTGACGGCCGCGACGGCCCGGCCCGGCCCGCGGAGGCCGGTGGCGGGTGCTCTCCAGTTCGATCTCCCGACGGTGCCGCCAGTGTCCTCGGGCGCGACGACACCGGTGACACTGTCGAGAGATCGAGATGGAGAGGTCGCGCCTGCGCGAGGGGCACGTCCCGCAGGCGTGGACGCTCGTCGATCGTGCGCAACGTGCCCCTCGCGCCTACGGGGGACCGCGTCAGGCCAGCGCCTCGAGCACGGCGTCGACGTCGGCGTCGGTGTTGTGCAGGTGGAAGCCGAGGCGGGCGGCCCCGCCGCGCAGGGCCGCGCGGATGCCGGCGGCGGCGAGGCGGTCGGCGGCGCCCTCGTGGCGCAGGGCCACGATCGCCGACTCGGCCGACGGCAGGTCGAGCCCCGCGCGCAGGCGGTTGGCGAGCCCGACCCCGTGGTCGTGCACCGCGGCGGCATCGAGGCTCTCGAGCCAGGGCAGGGCGGTCGCGGCCCCGACGTGCGCGAGCCAGGCGGGGGAGAGGTCGAAGCGGCGGGCGTCGGGGTGCAGGCGCAGCGGGAGCCCGTAGATCGCGTCCCAGCCCCCGGCGTACCAGCCGGACTGGTGCGGGACGAGACGCTCGGCGAGCCGGTCGGAGACCGCCATCCACGAGGCGCCGCGGGGCGAGAGCAGCCACTTGTACCCGCCGGCGACGACGACGTCGGCCCAGGAGAGTTCGGCGGGCAGCCAGCCCAGCGACTGGGTCGCGTCGAGGACGACCAGGGTGTCCGGACCGACCTCCGAACGCAGGGCGTCGAGGTCGACCAGGGCGCCGTCGGCGGAGGCCACGACGCTCACGGCCACCACGTCGGCCGAGCCCGTCCGTTCCGGCAGGTCCTCGAGGGGCACCTCGGTCACCTCGTGGCCGGCGCCCGCGAACGGGAAGGTGACGCTGGTGAACTCGCGGTCCGCGGTGAGCACCCGCGTCCCGGCCGGCAGCGACGCCGCGACGAGTCCGAGCAGGCCCGACACCGCGCTGCCCAGCACCACCGACGACGCCGGGGCCCCGACGAGCCGGGCGAACGACGCCCGTGCCGTGTCGACGGCGCCGTCGAACTGCGGCGGCGACGACTCCGCCCGCCCCCACGCCGCGACCGCGTCGGAGACGGCGTCGACCACCGGCCGCGGCGGGACCCCGATGGACGGGGTGTTCAGGTAGACGCCCTGGACGTCGAAGGTCGTGCCGAATGCGTGACGCACGCCCCGAGGTTAGATCAGGTTCAGTGGTAGGCGTGTGCGACGGCGTGCCCGCGGCCGCGACTGATCATGAACCGGTTGACGGGCGTGGTGACGACGAAGGCGATCGCCAGCGACACGGCCAGCGTCGCCCAGAACAGCACCGAGGCCAGCCCCGCGTCCATGGCACCGGGGACGAGGACGATGACGCCGTTGTCGACCAGCTCCATGACCGCGATCGACACCGTGTCCGCGGCGAGCGCGACCCGCACGGCGGTGCGCAGCCCGGCGCCCGAGCGCAGCACGCCGCGCATCGTCAGGGCGTAGCCGAAGACGAAGGTCAGGGCCACCGAGAGCACCACGGTCACGCCGTTCGACAGCGCCGCCGCGGTCCCGATGACCATGCCCAGGACCTCGCCGATCGCGCACCCGGTGAGGCAGTGCGCGGTCGCCTGCGCGGCCGTCGACCAGGGGACGTCGCGCCAGCTCATCGGACACCACCCCGCGGTGCGAAGCGCCGCAGCCGCAGGCTGTTGCCGACGACGAAGACGCTCGAGAACGCCATCGCCGCCCCGGCGATCATCGGGTTGAGCAGGCCGAACGCGGCCAGGGGGAGCGCGGCCACGTTGTAGGCGAACGCCCAGAACAGGTTGCCCTTGATGGTCCCGAGCGTCCGCCGGGCCAGGCGCAGCGCGTCGGGCACGACCCGCAGGTCGCCGCGCACAAGGGTGAGGTCGCCGGCCTCGATCGCCGCGTCCGACCCGGTGCCCATCGCGAGCCCGAGGTCGGCGCGCGCCAGGGCGGCGGCGTCGTTGACCCCGTCGCCGACCATGGCGACGACCGCGCCCTCGCGCTGCAGGCGGGCCACCTCGTCGGCCTTCTCCTCGGGCAGCACCCCGGCGATCACCGTATCGATGCCGACCTGGTCGGCGACGGCGCGGGCGACGGTCTCGTGGTCGCCGGTGAGCAGGACGGTGCGCAGGCCCATGTCGTGCAGTGCGGCGATCGCGTCGGCGGAGGTCGCCCGCACGGTGTCGGCGACGGCGAGGACGCCGCGGGCGGTCAGCACGCCGGCGTCGTCCGCCCACGCGACCGCGACGGGTGTGGCGCCTCCGGCCTCGACGCGGGCGACGGCGTCGGCGAGCTCGGCGTCGACGGCGACATCCTCGGCGTCGAGCAGCCGGGTGCGGCCGACGACCACGGTGCGGCCCTCGACGGTGCCGCGGACGCCCAGGCCGTCGCGGGCCGCGACGTCGACGGCGGCGGGCAGGACTCCATCCAGCTCGGGGAGCCTCTCGCGGGCCGCGTCCGCGACGGCGCGGGCGACGGGGTGGGTGAGCGCGTCCTCGAGCGCACCCGCGCGGCGCAGCAAGTCGTCCTCGTCGACCCCCGCGAGCGGGGTGACGTCGACCAGGGCCATCTCGCCGCTGGTGACCGTGCCGGTCTTGTCGAGCACGACGGTGTCGACCCGGCGGGTGGACTCGAGCACCTCGGGGCCGCGCAGCAGGATGCCCAGCTGGGCGCCGCGCCCGGTGCCGACCATCAGCGCGGTCGGCGTCGCCAGCCCCAGCGCGCAGGGGCACGCGATGATGAGCACGGCGACGGCCGCGGTGAACGCCGCCGACGCCCCCGCCCCGAGGAGCAGCCACACGGCGAGCGTGCCGAGCGAGAGCGCGATGACGACCGGCACGAACACTCCGGACACGCGGTCGGCGAGGCGCTGTACGTCGGCCTTGCCGTTCTGGGCCTCCTCGACCCGTCGGGCGATCCGGGCCAGGCGGGTGTCGGCGCCGACCGCGGTCGCGCGCACCACGAGCCGCCCGCCGACCGCGACCGTCGCGCCGCTGACCCGGTCGCCCGGGTCCACCTCGACGGGCACCGACTCGCCGGTCATGGCGCTGGCGTCCACCGCCGAGCGGCCCTCGACGACGACGCCGTCGGTGGCCACGGTGTCGCCGGGGCGCACGACGAACTCGTCGCCGAGCACGAGGCGGTCGACCGGGATGCGCTCCTCGCGCCCGTCGCGGCGCACGGCGACGTCCTTGGCGCCGAGGTCGAGCAGGGCGCGCAGCGCGTCGCCGGCCCGGCGCTTGGCGCGCGCCTCGAACCAGCGCCCGGCCAGCACGAACGTCGTCACCGCCGACGCGGCCTCGAGGTAGATGGCGTCGGGCCCGCCGGCCGCGGTCAGCGAGAGCCCGTGGGTCATCCCCGGCATCCCGGCGCCGCCGAGGAACAGGGCGTAGAACGACCAGCCGAGCGCGGCGAGCGTGCCCACCGACACCAGGGTGTCCATGGTCGCGGCGCCGTGGCGCAGGTTGGTCCAGGCCGCGCGGTGGAAGTCCTGACCGCCCCAGACGACGACGGGCGCGGTGAGGATCGCGGAGAGCCACTGCCAGTACTCGAACTGCCAGGTGGGCACCATCGCGAGCACGACGACGGGCAGCGTCAGCGCCAGGCTGACGAGCAGGCGGGTGCGCAGGACGTCGGCGTCGCCCGGCCCGGGGCGGTCGTCGTCGCCGGGCGTTCTCGCCGGGGTGGGCACGGTGGCGCCGTAGCCGAGCTTCTCGACGGTGGCGACGAGGTCGTCCACCCCCACCGACGCCGGGTGGTCGACCCGGGCGTTCTCGGTGGCGAAGTTGACGCTGGCGGTGACGCCGTCGAGCCGGTTGAGCTTGCGCTCGATCCGCGCGGCGCAGGAGGCACACGTCATGCCTGTGATGGCCAGCTCGACGCGCCGGGCGTCGGCCCCGGTGGGCGCCGGGGCGGACGGCACGGACGGTGCGCTCACCGTGGACCTCCCTCTCTCGACCCCTCCTGAGTACCCCTGGGGGGTATCGGTGTCAACTCGCCCGCCCGAAAGTGGCCGGGTGGCCGACGATCACGCGCGGCGAGGTGGTGTGATGGTTTCGTGACCTCCCACCGGCTGCCGCCGCAGCCGGGGCCGGACGGATCAGCGGGACGCCCCCGTCCGTACGGCTCCGGCGGGCCCGTCGCCGCTCCGGCGCGCCACCGCGCGCCCGAGGGCGCGGGTGTCGCGGTGCTGACCGGACCCCGGCCGGTGGCCCCCTCTCCGGGTCACAGGGCGCCCGCGCCGTTCGTACCGCCCCCGGCGTACGGCGGCCCGCCGTCCCGGCACGCGCGGGTACCCGGTCCGCCTCCCGGCCACCATGCGCCACGGCCCCGGCAGGGGGGCGCGCCCGCTCCCCGCCCGGCGGCGGTTCCCGCACCTCAGGCCCCCGCACCCCAGGCCCCCGCACCCCGGCCCGCCGCGGCACAGCCGCCGGCACCCCCGGCACCGGTCCGGCCTCCGCGCACCCCGCCGTCCGCTCCGTCGCCGGACGAGACGGCGCGCCAGCCCCGCACCGCCCCGCAACCGGCCGTCGCCCGCCGCGCGGAGACGCCGACGGGGTCGCCGACGCCCGTGGCTCGCCGCAGCTCTTCGGTCCGCAGCACTTCGGTCCGCAGTGCGGAGGCCCCGCGCCGAGCGGCGCCCGCGGCGCCCCGACGGACGAGGAGCGCGCCCCGACGCCGCCGGTCCACGGGCCTGCCGCTGGGCCTGGGCGCCGCGGTGGTCGGTGCGGTGGTGGCCGGCACGCTGGTCACCGTCGACAGCCTCAACGGGGGCTCGAGCACGCTGGCCGCGCTGGCGCTGCCGGCGGAGGACACCACCGAGACGGTCGCGCCGCCCACCGCCCCGGAGGCGCCCGAGGTCGACCTGGCCGGCGCCGCCACCGCCGGCGAGGAGGCGGGCGCGCGGGACGACTTCCGTGTCGCGGTCTCGGTCGCCGACACGGCCACCGGCGAGCTCGCGCCGGGCTCGAACGGTGAGGACACGTTCAACACCGCGTCGCTGGCAAAGCTCTTCCTCGTCGTCGACATGCTCGAGCGTCAGCGCGCCGGCGAGATCCAGCTCGGCGCCCGCGACCTGCGCCTCGTGCACGCCGCCCTGAGCTCCAGCAGCGACCCCGCCATGAACGCCCTGTGGACCGAGTACGACGGGCCCGCGGCGATCGGCCGGGTCGCGCGGTCGGTGGGCCTCGAGGACACCACCAGCCCGGAGGACCCCTCCCAGTGGGGCGAGGTCCAGACCTCGGCGCGCGACATGGTGAAGCTCCTGCGGCACGTGCAGGTCGAGCTCCCGGCGCCCGACCGCGACCTCGTCCTGCGCTCGATGTCCGACGCACCCCGGATCGCGGGCGACGGGTTCGACCAGGGCTACGGCTTCCTCGACGGACGCTCGCCGGTCAAGCAGGGCTGGCTGTGCTGCCTGGGCTCACGGGGCGACATGCACTCCGTGGCGGTCGTCGACGGGCGCTTCGTGGTCGCGGTGATGACCAACGAGCCGATGGTCGAGTCGCCCCGGGGCTACGACGCGGCGCGCGAGTCGGTCAACGCGGCCGCCGGCGCCGTGCGTCAGGCACTCGGACCGACCGTCGACGCGAGGTAATCTGGGCGCTGCACCACGGCGCCCAGGAGGGTCATGAACGGCTACGCGGGCCACAAGGACGATCACCTGCGGCGGCTGCGCCGCATCGAGGGTCAGGTCCGCGGCATCGCCAAGATGATCGAGGACGACAAGTACTGCATCGACGTCCTCACCCAGGTCTCCGCGGCCACCCACGCGCTCCAGAACGTCGCCCTCGGGCTCCTCGAGGAGCACATGGGCAGCTGCGTCGTCGACGCCGCCAAGGCGGGCGACGACGAGGCCGCCGAGAAGGTCCAGGAGGCCTCCGCGGCGATCGCCCGTCTCGTCCGGTCCTGACCCGGCGCCGGGCTCAGCTCCGGGCGGGCAGCGCGCCGTCGAGCTTCGCGCGCAGCTCGGCCGCGAGGGCCTCGACGCCGCCGAAGCGCCGGTCGATGACGACCTGCCCCACCACGCCCAGCAGGACGGCGGGCCACTCCATGAGCCCGGCGATCCCCGCGCCGAGGTAGAGCCCGTAGACGAACAGGCTCGACGGGTCCGGGCTGTGCGCGCGGAACCAGGCGCGGACGGCCTCCTCGTCCCCGGCGTCGAGGGCGGCGAGCAGGTCGGGGGCGTCGTACGGCTGCTGCGCCTCCTCGGCCGGCAGGACCGGCGTGCGCGTGCCGGCCTCGGCCGGCACGGCGGCGAGGTGCGGGCGGGGGGCGGTCGTGCCGTCGGCCATGGGGTGTCCTCTGGAGGTCGGCGAGGTGAACGGACGTCGTCCGGCTACCCACCCTAGGGCGGGGGACTCGTCCCGCCGTGAACGATCTCGGTGGGCGGGCCCGGGCGCTCAGCTCGGGAAGACCGCGTCCAGGGACCGGCGGCGCTCGGCGCGGTCCAGTCCGCGGAGGTCGGCGGGCCCGTGCTCGGTGACCACGACGTCGACGTCGTGCGCGGCGGTCGTCACGGGGCGGGACAGGTGCTCGACGCGCGTCGACCGTCCCCGATGCTGCGACGCGACCGCGATCACCGAGAGCCCGCGGGTCGAACGGGCGGCCGCCGCCGCGTAGTCGGGGTGTCCGCCGATACCCCCGACCAGGGCGTTCCGGGTGCCCTCGACGTTCACCTGACCGTCCAGGTCGACCTCCACCGCCGTGTTCACCGCGATCAGCGGCGGCTCGGCGGCCAGCCGCGAGGGCTCGTGGGTGTGCTCGATTCGGTGCACCACCGGGTGCCCGGCCCGCCCGCGGTCATCCGCCCAGGCGTACAGCGCGGGGGTGCCGACGAGGTAGGTGGCGACGGGGTCGGAGAGCAGCAGCCCCGCCTCGTCGAGGGTGACCACCCCGTCGCCGAGCAGGCCGGAGTCGGCCTGCACCCGGACCCCGGCGGCGCGCACCCCGTCGACCACGGCCGCGCCGAGCGTCCCGGGCGCCCACTGCAGGCGCACCCCGTCGGTGAGCAGGCCGGCGACGTGGCGGCCGATGGCCTCGTGCTCGGCGCTCGGGGTGGCGGCCGGGACCGGCGCGTACGGACCGCCGGCCGCCTCGCCGAGCACGAAGACCTGCTCGTCGGGCAGCGGCGGCCCGACGGCGGCGCGGGGGAGGTCGGGGTCGAGGACGACGGCGATCGGCACGCCGAGGTCGATCACCGCGCGCACCCAGGACACCTCGGCGCCCAGCACCGGCCCGACCGGCCCCGGCGCCGCGGCGACCACGAGCACGTCGGGGCGCAGCGGGCCCGCCAGCAGCGCGGGCATGGCCGCGAGCCGGGCCGGCACGGCGTGGATGTGCCCCGCCTCGGCGGCGGGCCGCAGGCCCCACCCGGGCATCACGGTGCGCGCGTCGGCGAAGGCGTCGAGCTCGAGCCCGTCGGCGGGGCCGGGCAGCCAGCCGGTGACGAGCCGCAGGTCCCCGCGCTCGCGCGCCAGGGCCGAGAGCAGCGGGTACGCCGCGCGCGGGCTGCCGCAGCCGTCCGCGAGCGCGATGCGCGCGCCGGGGCGGATCAGACCGGAGAGGATGCCGCCGTCGAGCGCCATGATCGAAGCTTCGCACGTGAGTGATGTGGGTCGTCAGGACGACCCACATCACTCACGTGCGCGCAGCGCTTCCCAGCACCCCGCGGGCGATGATCACCTGCTGGATCTGGCTCGTGCCCTCGTAGATCCGGAACAGCCGCACGTCGCGGTACATGCGCTCGACGGGCACGCCCCGCATGTAGCCCGAGCCGCCGTGGACCTGCACCGCCCGGTCGGCGATGCGCCCGACGGCCTCGGAGCAGAAGTACTTCGCCGTGGACGGCCCCAGGGTGGTGTCGGAGCCGTCGTCGTAGGCCTTCGCGGCCTCGCGGACCAGGGCCCGCCCGGCGTGCCAGTCGGTCACGGAGTCGGCCACGAGGCCCTGGACGAGCTGGTAGGTCGCGATCGCGTGCCCGCCCTGCTCGCGCACCGTCGCGAACTCCGTCGTCTCGTGCACGAGCCGTGCGGCCATGCCCATGCACAGCGCGGCGATGTGCAGCCGCCCGTGGGCCAGGCAGCGCATGGCGGTGACGAAGCCGCGGTGCAGGCCCTGGTCCCCGCCGACGAGGTTCGCCGCCGGCACCCGGACGTCGTCGAGGTAGACCTCGCACGTCCACGACCCCCGCTGGCCCATCTTCGCGTCGTGCTCGGAGAACGAGACGCCGGCGGCGTCGGTCGGCACGAGGAAGGTCGAGATGCCCTTGGCCGGGGAGGCGTCCGCGTCGGTGCGCGCGAAGACCATGAGCACGTCGGCCAGCGGTGCGTTGGTGATCCAGCGCTTCTGCCCGGTGATCACCCATTCGTCGCCGTCACGCACCGCCTTCGTGGTCAGCGAGGACGGGTCCGAACCGGCGTCGGGCTCGGTGAGCGCGAAGGACGCGACGACCTCGCCCGAGGCCAGGCGCGGCAGCCACTCCTGCTGCTGCTCGGCGGTGCCGCCGGCGAGCAGCACCTGCCCGGCGATGCCGTTGTTCGTGCCGAACAGCGAGCGCAGCGACGGCGTCGTCCAGCCGAGCTCCATCGCGAGCTCGACCTCCTCGCGCATCGAGAGCCCGATGCCCCCGAACTCCTCGGGGATCGCGAACCCGTAGAGCCCCATCGCCTTGCACTGCTCGCGCAGCTTGGCGGGCACCTCGTCGGCGGTCTCGATCTCGTCCTCGCGCGGCACCACCTCCTCGCGCACGAACTCGCGCACCGAGGACAGGACGTCGGCGAAGTCATCGGCCTCCATGGCGCTCACGGTGTCACGTTCCGGGCGGCCGCGCCGTCCTCCCTCCGACAGCCCCCGCCACCCCCCGGAGGTCCCGATGTCCCGCATCCCGCTCGTCCCCGACCGCGACGCCGGCATCCTCGGCCGCCTCGCCTACGCCTACGCCCGCCGGCGCTTCGGCGAGGTCCCGGAGCCGTTCCGGGCCCTGCGCCACCACCCCGGCCTGTTCCGGACGTCGGCGATCGCCGAGTCGCTCGCCGAGAAGGCCGCGACGGTCCTGCCGGCGCGGTTCCGTGATCTCGCCGTCTACCGGACGGCCACGCAGGTCGGCTGCTCGTGGTGCGTCGATTTCGGGGAGATGCTCTGGCTGCGCCAGGGCCTCGACGGCGACCACCTGCGCCGCGCCGCGGCCGACGGAGCCCCCGACGACCCGGGTTTCAACGACGACGAGCGCGCGATCCTCGCCTACGCCGACGCCATGACGGCGCAGCCGCCGACCGTGACCGACGCCCAGGTCGCCGACCTCGACACCCGCCTCGGCCACGCGGGCCTCGTCGAGCTGACCTACCTGATCGCGGTCGAGAACCAGCGTGCCCGCATGAACCTCGCCCTCGGGCTGCACGCCCAGGGGTTCGCGGCGTCGTGCGAGGTCCCGGCGACGTCGCCGGTCAGGGCGGTGCCTTCTCCGGGGTGAGCACCGCGTGCACGGCGAGGGCGCGGCCCCCGTCGACGGTCAGGGCGACGACGATCGGCGCCGGCTCGGACGGGATGACCAGTCCCGCCTCGCCGTTGACCAGGACCGGTCGCGCCCCGGCCAGCACCTCCGGCCCGGCCTGCTCGACCAGCGCGACGAGCAGGCGCGCGACCTTGTCCGCGCCCACCACGATGCGTCGGGCGGCCTTGACGATCCCGCCGCCGTCGGTGCGCAGCGCCGCGTCGGGGTGCAGCACGGCGACCAGCGCCGGCACGTCGCCGGCGGCCAGCGCGGCGACCAGGGCGTCGAGCACGCGGCGCTGCTCGGGCTCCGGGACGGCGTCGGGCAGGTCGCCGGCGTCGGCCGCGGCGCCGACCGCCTTCCGGGCCCGCGAGGCGAGCTGGCGCGCGGTCGGCGTCGTGCAGCCGAGCACGTCGGCGACGTCGTCGAACCCCACGCCGGCGGTGTCGTGCAGGACGAAGGCGACGCGCTGGTCGGGGGAGAGGCGCTCGAGCACGAGCATCGCGGCGATCCGGACGTCCTCGCGGGCGACGACGGCGTCGAGCACGTCGTCGGGACCCGTCGTCACCAGCGGCTCCGGGAGCCACGGCCCGACGTAGCGCTCGCGGCGGGCGGGCGCCGAGCGCACCCGGTCCAGGCAGAGCCGCCCGACGGTCGTCGCCAGCCACGCCCGGGTGTCGCGGACCTGCGCGCGACCGTCGGGACCGAGCCGGTCCCAGCGCAGCCACGCGTCCTGCACGGCGTCCTCGGCGTCGGCGCGCGAGCCGGTGAGCCGGTAGCCGATGGCCAGCAGGTGGGCGCGGTGCTCCTCGACGGCGAACGCTTCGGCGGTCATCAGCCCAGCATCGCGCGCAGGGCGGCGGAGTAGTCCTCGAACGCGCGCCGTCCGGCGACGGTGAGGGCGACCCACGTGACGGGTGTGCGGCCCTGGTGGGCCTTGGTGACCTCGACGTACCCGGCGTCCTCGAGCTTGCGCAGGTGCGTCGACAGGTTCCCCGCTGTCATCTCCAGCAGCTGCTGCAGGCGCGGGAAGGTGATCCGGTCGTCGGGGGAGAGGGCCGCGAGCGCGACCATCACCCGCAGCCGGGCCTGGGCGTGGATGACGGGGTCGAGGTCGGGCACCGCCGCTGCTGCCTGCTCGGCGGCCGCGTCGTCCCGCTGCTCGGTGCTCACGCGCCCCGCCGCATCCGCAGCCGCGACACGACCGCCAGGACGATGAAGCCGCCGCCCGCGAGGGCCAGGACCAGGAAGTTCGCCGGATGGCCGACGACCACGCTCGCGGCCGCGGAGACGAGGATCCACACGCCGAGCGCGTACTGCCCGCTGCCCGGCCACAGGAGCCCGCCGGCGATCGTCAGCAGCCCGACCACGGTCAGCGCCGAGCCCGACCAGATCAGCGAGATGACCGGCCCGGGCACGCCGTAGCCCACGAGCTGGCTGTTGGCGACGCCCAGCACGGCGAAGCCGAGCGGCCAGCTCCACCCGTAGAGCGCGCGGACCCGCTGCGAGGGGCCGGCGACGCCCCGGAACGTCCGTCGCGTGGTCAGCACCACGGTGGTCAGGGCGGCGACGAACGCGAGGGCGACGACGACCGTCGTGACGAGCGGTGGCAGCACCCCGGGCCCGACCGTCAGCCACACCGCGCCGAACGCGACGAGGTACGCGAGGCCCCAGGGCAGGAAAATCCCCAGCGGATCGGGGCGCAGGTCCGCCCGCGTCCGGCGTCCCTGCTCCTCCATGAGGCTCAGCGACTCGGCGGGCGTCAGCGTGCCCTCCGGCTCGTGCATCGGTGACGCGGCCATGGCCTGCTCCTCGGTCTGCTCCTCGGATCGGTCTTGTGTGACGACGAGTTTGTCATGCAAAGTCGTTGGCGACAAGACGGTCCGAGGGGGGGAGGTCGGCATGGACGAGCGGACGCGGGGCGTCCTGCGGTCGGCGGCACCGGTGCTGGTGGACGTCGGCGGCCCGCTGGCGGTGATCGGGGTGCTGCGCCTGGGCGGAGTCGCGACGGTGCCGGCGCTGATCGGGGCCGGGTCGGTGTCGGTGGTGACGCTCGTGGTCACCGCGGTGCACGAGCGTCGGGTCTCGGCGCAGACGGTGCTCGTCGCGCTGCTGGTCGTCGCCGGTCTCGGGCTCACGCTGGTGACGCACGACCCCCGGTTGCTGCTGGTCAAGGCCTCGGTGGTGTTCGCGGTGGTGGGCGCGGTGATGCTCGCCAGCTGCCGCGGCGGGCGGCCGCTGTTCTACGGCTACCTCGAGCCCCTGGCCGCGGCCCGGCACCCCGAGGGGGCGGCCGGGTTCGCCGCGAGCTGGACGGAGGTGCCGCGCTTCCGGTTCCTGCTGCGTCGCATGACCGCGGTGTGGGGCGCGACGTGGCTCGTGGAGAGCGTGCTGCGCGTCGTGATCGTGTACGCGTTCCCGCTCGAGCGCGTGGGCACCGCCCTCGTCGTCGCGACCGTGGCGAGCCCCGTCCTGCTCACGCCCGCGATCGTCGTCTCGGCGCGCGACGGGCGAGCCCTGCAGCGCCTGGGCGAGGCGCACCGGCGTCGCGATCGTCTGCGTGGCCCTATCGGCGTGCTCCCCTGATCGGACACTCAATGTCTGCGGCGCCACGCCGCTGACACCCGCAGGACTAACGCACGCCCCGCATCGCCCGCCGGATCCACGGCGACAGGGCGAACAGGATGAGCCCGAGGACGATGGCCGCGGCGCCGGTGATGCCGAAGTAGGCGCCCTCGGTCTCGGGGGAGTAGTAGCCCGCGAGCGTGCCGGAGAGCGCGGAGCCCAGCGAGATCGACAGGTAGAAGAGCGCGACGGTGAGGTTGCGGAACGCCGCGGGCCCGACGCGGGTCGAGAGCGAGAGCCCGACCGGCGAGAGGTTGAGCTCCGCGAGCGAGAAGACCATGAGGATCAGCACCAGCGCGAGCACCGGTGTCGTGTTGCCGGTACCGCCTGCCCAGGGCAGGAAGAGCAGGAACGCGATGCCCATGCCGGTGGCGCCGAGGGCGAACTTCACCGGCGTCGACGGCGCGCGGTCGCCGAGCTTCGTCCACATCAGCGCGAACAGCGGGGCGAGCACGATGACCCAGAAGGGCTGGATCGAGTTCGGCCAATTGACCGGGAACTCCCAGCCGAACAGGTTCCGGTCCAGACGTGTATCGGAATAGAGCGTGACCACGGTGAACTGCTGCTGGAACAGCGACCAGAACACCACGCTGCCCAGCCACATCGGGATGAACGCCCGCACGCGGCTGCGCTCGTCGCCGTCGACCTTCGGGCTGGTCAGCATGATCGCGAAGATCCCGATAGAGATCAGAACGACGACGATCGCGACGGCCGTCGAGAGGTTCGCCGCGGACAGGACGCCCGTCGCGAAGCCGACGACGACGAGCACGACGACCACCACCACGCCCAGGGCCGGCCGCAGCCAGGCGCCGGCGGGCAGCGGGTCGGGGACGGCGGCCGCGCTCGAGGGCAGGCCGCGCCTGCCGAGGGCGTAGATCGTGAGGCCGACGGCCATGCCGATGGCCGCGAGGCCGAACGCCCAGTGGAAGCCCGCGAGCTCCTGGGTGAGCCCCGTGAGCAGCGGGCCGACGAGGGCGCCGATGTTGATGCCCATGTAGAAGATCGAGAACCCGGCGTCGGCGCGCGGGTCGTCGCGGGCGTAGAGCGAGCCGACGACGGTGGTCGCCGACGTCTTCACCCCGCCGCTGCCGAGCGCCACCAGCACGAGCCCGACCACGACGCCGGCGACGCCGGGCAGGACCGCGAGCGCGACGTGCCCGACCATCACCGTGATCGCCGAGACGAACAGGGTGCGCTCGGCGCCGAGCAGCCGGTCGGCCACCCAGGCCCCGACCACGGCCGCGAGGTACACCAGCCCGCCGTAGGCGCCGATGATGCTGGTCGCCGAGGCCTCGGGGAAACCGAGCCCGCCCTCGGTCACGGCGTAGTACAGGTAGTACGCCATGACGGTCTGCATCCCGTAGAACGAGAAGCGTTCCCACAGCTCGACCGAGAACAGGCTGCCCAGCGCGAGCGGGTGTCCGAAGAAGCGACGGTCGGTGGAGGACCCGGAGTCGGCCGTCGGGGTCCCGGTCGCTGGAGTCGGGGTCACGGCGAGCAGGGTGCTCCTCGCGGAGCGCGATCGCGAGACGAGTCATCCGACCGCAACACTTCCGCCGTTCGGCCTCTCTCGGCGCTTCGTGTCGACAGACGGACACGGAAGGGGCACTCTGCGCCACCACACGCGGCACGGAGGTCGCGCGGGGCCGGGAGGTGGATCGTGTACGTCCAGAACGACACCCCGATCGCCGGGTCGCTCGCGTGGAGCGCGCTGTTCGCCGTGCTCCCCCTGGCGACGCTGTTCGTGCTCCTCGGCGGGCTCCGCGTCCGGGCCTGGCTCGCCTCGCTGGTCGGGCTGGCGGTCGCGCTCCTGGTGGCGATCCTCGTCTACGGCATGCCGGTGTCCCAGGCCTTCCTCGCCGGTACCGAGGGCGCCGTCTTCGGCTTCTTCCCGATCCTCTGGATCGTGATCAACGCGCTGTGGATCTACCAGATGACGGTCGTGACGGGGCACTTCGACGTGCTGCGACGCTCGTTCGGCTCGGTCTCGGACGACCAGCGCGTGCAGGCGGTGATCATCGCGTTCTGCTTCGGCGCGCTGCTCGAGGCGCTCGCGGGCTTCGGCACCCCGGTCGCGATCTGCACCGTCATGCTCATCGCCCTGCGGTTCAGCCCGCTCAAGGCCGCGGTCGTCGCGCTCGTCGCCAACACGGCGCCCGTCGCCTTCGGCGCGATCGCGGTCCCGATCACCACGCTGGCCTCGGTGACGGGGCTGCCCGAGGAGGCCCTCGGCGCGATGGTCGGTCGCCAGACCCCGATCCTCGCGGTGTTCGTGCCCTTCGTCCTCGTCGCGCTCGTCGACGGCGCCCGGGGCCTGCGGGAGACGTGGCCGGTGGCCCTCGTCGCCGGTGTCGTCTTCGGTGTCGCGCAGTACGTGACGTCCAACTTCATCTCGCTCGCGCTCACCGACATCGTCGCCGCGCTGCTGGCGGCGGGCGCGGTGGTGCTGCTCGTGCGGGTCCGGCCGCCGCGACGGGCCGAGGTCCCGGTGGACGCGTCGCAGGACACGCGGGAGACGGTGAGCGTGTCCTCGGGCGGGGACGGCGGTGGGGGAGGTACCGGGACCGGCTCCAGCACCGACGCCCCCGTGGGCGCCGACCACGACGACCACAGCCTGGACACCCGCCGCGACGTGGTCCTCGCCTACGCGCCCTACCTGATCATCATCCTGATGTTCTCCCTGCAGCAGATCCCCGTGATCGACGACGCCCTGAGCGCCACGACGGTGAAGTTCAACTGGCCGGGGCTCAACGTCATGACCGAGGCCGGCCGCCCGGTCTCGACGCAGGCGTTCACGCTGAACTGGCTGGAGTCCGCAGGCACGATCCTGCTCTTCGCCGGGATCGTCACCGCGCTGGTCCTGCGCGTCCGACCGGGGGTCGCCGTCGCCGCGTACGGGCGCGTGCTGGTGCAGCTGCGCACGGCGATCGTCACGGTCATGGCGGTGCTCGCGCTGGCCTACGTCATGAACACCTCGGGGCAGACGCTGACCCTCGGCGGTCTGCTCGCGGGCACCGGCGGCTTCTTCGCGGTGCTCTCGCCGGTGCTCGGCTGGCTCGGCGTCGCCGTCACGGGCTCGGACACGTCGGCGAACTCGCTGTTCGGCGCGCTGCAGGTCACCGCCGCGCGGGGCGCAGGCCTCGACCCGATCCTGCTGGCCGCGGCCAACAGCTCCGGAGGCGTGCTCGGCAAGATGATCTCGCCCCAGAACCTGGCGATCGCGGCCTCGGCGGTGGCCATGGCGGGGCGCGAGGGGGAGATCCTCCGCAAGGTGCTGCTGTGGAGCATCGTGTTCCTCGCGGGCATGTGCGTGCTCGTGTACCTCCAGTCGACCCCGGTCCTGGGCTGGATGGTCGTGAGCGGCTGATCGCAGGGAGTAGCGAGGGGGAACCGTTCGGCGACTCGTCACCCGAACGGTGCTCCTCGCCGAGGTCTGCTGGGCACCCGATGGTTTGATCGTCAGCGATACCGAGCTGGCGCACGGAGGGGTGGCATGGATCCGGTCCTGATCATCGTCGGGGTCGCTGTACTGGTGCTGATCCTCGGGATCGTGCTCGTCGTCGTCTCGCGCAGCCGCTCGCGGTCGCGTCGCGCGGCGCTGCGCAGCCAGTTCGGCGACGAGTACGACCGTGTGGTGGACGAGTACGGGACGAGCAACGGCGAGCGCGAGCTACGGGCGCGGCTCAAGCGGCGCCGCGAGATCGAGGTGCGCGAGCTCGGCGGCGACGAGCGCGAGCGCTTCGGCCAGGCCTGGGAGGCGGCGCAGTCGACGTTCGTCGAGCACCCGTCGACGGGGCTGCGCGACGCCGACCTGCTCGTCCAGCAGGTGATGCGCGAGCGGGGCTATCCGGTCGAGCGCTTCGAGGAGCGCGCCAAGATGATCTCGGTGGACCACCCCGACCTCGTCGAGCGCTACCGCGCCGCCCACCGCACCTCGACCGAGGTCGAGGAGGGCCGGGCCGACACCGAGGACATGCGCCAGGCAATGGTCGACAACCGCTACCTGTTCGACGCCCTGCTCGGGGGCGGCGACGCGGCACGGACGCGACGGATGTGAGCGCGGACGTGGGGGAGGACGCGGGCACGGCGCGCGTACTCGGCAACCGTTACGAGCTGCAGGGCCTGATCGGGCGCGGCGGGATGGCCGAGGTCCACCGGGCGGTCGACCGCGAGCTCGGGCGCACGGTCGCGGTGAAGCTGCTGCCGGCCGAGCTCCGGGGCGACGCCGAGTACGGCGGCCGGCTGCGCGACGAGGCCCGCGCGGCCGCCGTCATCGACCACCCGCACGTCGTCGCCGTGCACGACGTCGGGTTCTCCGGCGGGTCCGAGGTCTTCGTCGTCATGGAGTGCGTCGAGGGACGCACGCTGCGCGACGAGCTCCGCGAGCGCGGTCGCTTCGAGCCGGACCAGGCCGCGGCCGTGCTGGTGCCGGTGTGCGAGGCGCTCGCCGCCGCCCACGACCGCGGGATCGTCCACCGCGACGTCAACCCGGGCAATGTCATGCGCTGCAGCGACGGCACCGTGAAGCTGATGGACTTCGGCATCGCGCAGGTCGCGGACGTCGAGGGCTTCACCGGCACCGGCGTCGTCATGGGCACCGCGGCCTACCTCTCGCCCGAGCAGGTGCGCTGCGAGGCGCTCGACGGACGCTCGGACGTCTACGCCGTCGGCTGCACCCTCTACGAGCTGCTCACCGGCCGGACGCCGTTCCAGGGCCCGAGCTCGGTGGAGGTGGCGTCCCAGCGGCTGCGCGAGTCGCCCGTCCCGCCCCGGCAGTACGTGCGCGACATCTCGCCCGACCTCGACGCCCTCGTGCTGCGCGCCATGGCCCTCGAGCCGGCGATGCGCCACCACGACGCCCGCGAGCTCGCCGACGACCTGCGCCGCTTCGCCGCGCCCGACCCCACCGTGCGCACCGACGTGATCACGACGCGGGACCGGGGCCCGGGGTCGGGTGTGGCGGGTGGCGGCGGTGGTCGTGCCGGCCTGCCGGCGACGCGGCCGCAGGACGTCCCCGACGAGGGCCCGAGCGCGGGCGAGCACGAGCCGTGGTCGGCCGTGCGCCGGATCGGGATCACCCTCGTCGTGCTCGCGGTGCTCGTGCTCGTCGGCGCGGGGTTCCTGCTGCTGGCGCGGTGATTCCCGACCTCCCGGGAGCCGGACTTCACGGCGCACGATCACATGCGGGCCGGCGCCTCAGGCCGGCTGCCCGATCCGGCGCAGCGACAGGCGGCCGTCGGCCGGGCCCGACGACGCCCACGCCCCCGAGGTGACCGTCCACGTCCGCCCGTCGTAGGTGACGCTCTCGAGCGCGAGCCGCTCGCCGTGGGCGACGAGCCAGGTGGCCAGCGCCCACCCGTTCTCCGCGGGCTGGGCGCCGGAGAGCCGCGACGTCCCGAGCTCGCGGGCGGCGAGCTCCGCGACGGCGCCGGTTCCCGGGTCGGCGGGCGGCGTGGCCGGCAGGTCGACACACGTCCACGCCCCCGGCGCCTGCCCGAGCAGGGCGACGGCCATGAGGCGCGCCTCGGGCTCGTGGTCGGCGTAGGCCTCGGGGAAGCCGCTGCGCTGCACGGTCTGCGCGGCGACGGTGACGTCCATGGTCGTCCAGCCGGGCACGGCCACGAGCGCGGTGTAGAACGCGGTGGCGCTGTAGACGGGGTCGAGGATCTCGTCCTCGGACCCCCACCCCTGGCTCGGGCGCTGCTGGAACAGGCCGAGGGAGTCGCGGTCGCCGCCGCGCAGGTTCACGAGCCCCGACTCCTGGATCGCCGTCGCGAGCGCCACCGTCACCGCGCGGTCCGGGACCCCGAGGCTGCGGCCGACGCCGACGATCGTCGCGGCGCTGTCGGCCTGCTCCGGGGTGAGCGTCCAGGTGGTGGGCAGGCCGGGGGAGTCGGGCGGGGCGGTGATCGTGCAGCGCGGGCTCGCGGTGATCTCGCTGTCCGACAGCACGACGATGAGGGTGACCACGAGCGCGAGCACCGCCAGGACGACGACGGCCACCACCCCGAGACGGGCGCGCGCGGCCAGCGGCGAGCTCAGGACGGCCCTCCCTCGGACATGTCGGCGCGGTGCTCGGCGACCGCGGCCACGACCTCTCCGAGGAAACGATGGATCACGGCCAGTTCGTCGGGCGTGTAGCCGGCGAGGACGCCGTCGAGCCGCGACGCGAGCGGACCGAAGAAGGCGCGCCCGACGTCGGCACCGGCCGCGTCGTGGTGCAGGGTCACGCGGCGGCGGTCGACCTCGTCGCGCACACGGTGCAGGTGGCCGAGGCGCTCGAGGCGGTCGACCGCGGCCGTCGTCGCGCCCGAGGAGAGCCCGACCTCCTCGCCGAGGCGCCCCGGGGTCAGCGCGGCGCCCGCCCGCTCCGCCCGCAGGACGGCGAGCAGGGCCTGGGCGTCGGTGCGGTGCAGCCCCTGGCCGGCGGCGAACGCGTGGCCGAGCCGCCCGGCCTCGTCGGCGTAGTCCTGCAGGAGCTCCACCAGCTCGCGCCGACCGGCCTCCGTCACACCGTGCATGTTAGCGGCGATCCGGGTAATCTCCACCATCGAGAGTTTCGACGATGGAGGGATAGATCATGACCGCGACCGTGGCCGCCCCGACGACGAGGGCCACCGTGGGTGATCGTGTGCGGGCCGGCGCCCTGCTGCTGGTCGCGCTGCTGCAGATCGTGGCGGGCGGGCTCGGCGGGTCGGGGGCGTTCGGTCTGTCGGTCGGCGTCGTCGCCCGGGAGAACACCACCGTCGTCATGCCGGTGCCCGCGGCCTTCTCGATCTGGGGCGTGATCTACGCGGGCATCCTGCTGCTCGCCGTGCGCCAGGTGCTGCCCGGCCAGCCGGCGCGGCCCGTGCACCGGGCGACGGGCTGGTGGCTCGTGGCCTCGGGCGTCTTCAACACCGGCTGGATCCTCGCCTTCTCCGCGCAGGCGGTCGTACTCGCCCAGGTGATCATCGTCGCGCTGCTCGTGGTGCTCGCCGTCGCCATGGCCCGCCTCACCGCGCACCCCGCGGCCGACGCCGCCGACCGGTTGATGCTCCACGGCCCCGTCGGCCTCTACGCGGGCTGGGTGAGCGTCGCGACCGTGGTCGGCGCGGCCACCACCGGCACCTTCCTGGGCGCACCGGGCGCGGGCGGCGTCGCGACCGTCCTCGGGGCGCTGATCCTGCTGGTCACCGGCGCGATCGCCGCGGCCGTCGTGGCCCGCGGCGCGGGCGCGCTGCCCTACGCGGTCTCGGTGGTGTGGGCGCTCGGGGCGATCGTGGTCATGGGCCCGCCCCTGGCCGTGGTGGTGGCGGCCCTCGTGGCGCTGGTGGCGGTCGTCGCCGTCCTGGTCCGCCGGGTCCTGACGGCCCCGCCCGGACGTCGCGTCCCCGCCGCCTTCGGCTGAGCCCCTGCCGCCGGACGGCCCACGGGGGTGCCAGCCCTGCGTCCACGCTGGCACCCAATACAGCACGCCGATAGGGCCAGGAAATCCCCCTCGATCATGAGGGCCGTGAGCGAGACCTCAGTCCGCCGACCGATCACCTCAGGACCCGCGTGCGTAGACGCAGCGAACAGGACGCTCGCTGCGACAGGGGACGGCGCGGGTGATGAGGTGATCGAGGTCGGGCGCGGGCGAGGAGGGCACCGGGTGCTGGTGTGGCTGGTGCGCGTGGTCGGCGTGGTCTGGCTCGCCACGGTGCTTCTCGTGGCCGTCGGCACCTACGCCCCGCGGCTGCCGGTGATCGGGTTCCTCGGGTCGTTCGTCACCGGCCAGTACCCCCTGCACGCCGCGCTGGGGGCGCTCGCCGGTGTCGGGCTCGGCGCGCTGGCGTGGGGTCTCGGGTCAGCACGATTCGGTGTGGTCGTCGGCGCCCTCGCCCTCGTCGCGACGGTCGGCCTCGGCGCCGTCCTCGTCGACCAGGCCCGGACGGCCCGCGCCGAGGGGGCCGACGTCGACTGGTGGGCGGCGCTCACGGTCCTCGGCCAACCCGACGGGCGTCCGGACCGCACCGAGCAGTACGGGGTCGACGAGCTCGGCCGACCGCTGCGCCTCGACCTCTACCGGCCGGCAGGCCCCGGCCCGCACCCGGTCGTCGTCTGGGTCCACGGCGGCAGCTGGGTGCGCGGCGAGCGCGACGACCGCACCGCGCTCAACCGCTGGCTCGCCGACCGGGGGACCGCGGTCGTCAGCGTCGAGTACCGCCTGCCGCCCCCGTCGCCCGTCGGCGAGGGGCAGCGGCGCGACGTCGCGGCCGCCGCGGCGTGGGCCGTCGCGCACGCCGCCGAGGAGGACCTCGACCCGGCCCGGATCGTGCTCGCCGGCCAGTCCGCAGGCGCGACGCTCGCGATCAGCACGACCGCGGGGATCCTGGACGGCGACCTCCCGGGGGCGCCGACACCCCGCGCCGTCGTGGCCTACTACCCGGCGACCGACCTGCGCCTGGTCGACCGGTCCCTGCAGAACGCCGTGCTCGGCGGCCGGGCGGCGCAGTACCCCGAGGAGGCCCGCGCCTCGTCACCCGTCGACCTCGTCCGCCCCGGCCTCCCGCCGACGCTCGTGGTCCTCGGCTCGGCGGACCACTTCGTCTTCCCCGACCGCGTGCTGGCCTACGACCGCGCCCTGCGCGACGCCGGAGTCCCCGGCCGTCTGGTCGAGGTGCCGCACGCCGACCACGTCTTCGACTACCCCTTCGGCAGCCCGGGCGCCCAGGCCACCCGGCCCGCCGTGGCCGCCTTCCTGGCCGAGCACGCCGGCGTCCGCACCCCGTGACGGTCGAGACGGTCGCCGCGGGCGTGCACCTCGCGCGCGGGTCCGCGGTGAACTGGGTGCTCGTCGTCGACGGCGGGGCCGTGACGGTGATCGACGGGGGGACCACGACCCGGCCCGCGGCGCGGTCGCCCTCGACGCGCTGGCGCCGCTCGACGCCGGCGTGCTCCTGCCCGGTCACGGGCCCGCCTGGCGTGGCACGCCCGAGCAGGCCGTGGCGATCGCACACTCCCGTGACGCGGGAGGAACGTGGTGAACTGCCCCGCATGACCGATCGGGGGACGGACGACACCGACACCGCTGGCCCTGGCGACTCCACCGCCGCACCGCACCCGGCCCGCCGCTGGAGCATCGTCGGCCCGGGCATCGTCGTGGCCGCGACCGGCGTCGGGGCCGGCGACCTGGTCGCCACGCTCATCGCCGGGTCGGAGTTCGGCTACACGCTGCTGTGGGCCGTGATCCTCGGGGTCGTCGTGAAGATCGCGCTGGCGGAGGCGACGGGACGCTGGCACCTCGCGACGGGCTCGACGATCTTCGCGGGCTGGCGGTCGCTGGGCCCCTGGACGACGGTGTACTTCGTCGTCTACGTCGTCATCTGGGGCTTCGTCTACGGCGCGACGGCGATGACGTCGTCGGCGCTGCCGCTCGCGGCGATGTTCGGCGGCTCGATCCCGGCCTGGGGCATCCCGTGCGGGTTGCTGGGCCTGGTGCTCGTGTGGTTCGGGTCGTACGCGGTCTTCGAGAAGATCATGACGGCGCTGGTCGGCGTCATGTTCGTCGTCGTGGTCGGCCTGGCGATCCTGGTGCTCCCGGACGTCCCGGCGATGCTCGCGGGCCTGCTCCCCGTGCTGCCGTCGGGGTCGGCCGTCTACACCCTCGGCCTCGTCGGCGGTGTCGGTGGCACGGTGACGATGGCGGCCTACGGCTACTGGATCAACGCCAAGGGTTGGCGCGACAGCTCGTGGATGCGCGTGATGCGCCTCGACAACCGCGTCGCCTACATCACCACGGGGATCTTCGTGGCGGCGATGCTCGTGGTCGGCGCCGAGCTGCTGTACACCGCGAACATCGCGCTGGTCGAGAGCGACCGCGGCCTGCTCGACCTCGACGAGATCCTCCAGCAGCGCTTCGGCCCGGTGATCGCGACCCTGTTCCTCGTCGGCTTCTTCGCGACGTCGTTCTCGTCCCTGCTCGGGGTGTGGCAGGGCGTGAGCCTCATGGTCACCGACTTCGTCCGCACCCGGCGCGAGGCCGTCGCGCGCACGCCCGAGGAGCTCGCCGCGGCCGGCCAGCTCAGCGAGGACGCGACCCGCAGCGTCCCGTACCGGGCCTACCTGCTGTGGCTGACGTTCCCACCGATGATCCTGCTGTTCCTCGGACGCCCGTTCGTCCTGATCGTCGCCTACGGCGCGCTCGGCGCGTTCTTCATGCCGTTCCTGGCGATCACGCTGCTCTGGCTGCTCGGCAGCAAGCGGGCCCCGCGCGAGTGGCGCAACGGCTGGCTCTCGACGACGTTGCTGAGCGGCGCCGCGCTGCTCTTCCTCGTCCTCTGCGTCTCGGAGCTGGTCGACACGTTCGGCTGAGCCCCCGTGCGTGATCTTCCCGGCAATAGCCGGGAAGATCACGCACGGAGGTCAGAACGTCAGGACCAGGCGACCCCGGACGCCGCCGGCCTCGAGGCGGCGGTGGGCCTCGGGCGCCTGCTCGGCGGGGATCGTGTCGGCGACGCGCGGGGTCAGGATGCCCTCCTCGACCTGCCGGCGCAGGACGTCCAGCGCGGCGTGGTCGGTCGCGACGTCGCGCACGAGCACCGGGTGCCAGGTGATGCCGCGCTCGTCGGCGCCGCGGTGACCGCGCACCGTCGCGATCCTCCCGCCGTCGCGGACCGCGTCGAGCAGCGCGTCGCCCTGCAGCGACCCGTCGACCAGGGCGTCCACCCCACCCGGCTGGCTCTCGCGGATGCGCGCGGCCACGTCGTCGCCACGCCGGACGACGACGTCGGCGCCGAGCTCGCGCACCAGCGGCTCGTCCGCCTCGGAGGCGTCGGCGACGACGGTGAGCCGGTCGGCCTTCGCGAGCTGCACGACGTACCCCCCGAGCGCGCCCGTCGCGCCGGTCACGGCGAGCGTCTGGCCGGGTGCGAGCGCGAGCGTGTCGAGCGCCAGGCGCGCGGTCATCGCGTTCATCGGCAGCGTCGCGGCCTCGACGGCCGACGCCCCCGACGGCGCCCGCACCGCCGACGCGGCCGGCACCACGACGTACTCGGCGTACGCCCCGTGGCTCCCGTCGGGAACGACGACCGCCATCGCGGCGTCGCCGACGTGGAGCTCGGTGTCGGTGCCCTCGCCGATCTCGTCGACCTCGCCGGCCGCGTCCATGCCCGGCACGTAGGGGGGCGGGTCCTTGCGCTGGCGCTCGGCCCGCGTCCCGTCGCGCGCGAGGGTGTCGGTCGGGTTCACCGCCGCCGCCCGCACGCGCAGCCGGACCTCGCCGGCCCCCGCGTGGGGCTCGGGCAGCTCGACGACCTCAAGGGCGTCGGGCCCTCCGTATGAGTTCACTCCGATGGCACGCACGATCAAGGCCTACCCGGGTGGGTAGACCAGGACGCGTGACGGCACCCTCGCGACGCTTCCGCGTGATCGAGAGCCCCCTCGGGCCGCTGACCCTGACCTGGGACGACGAGGTCGGCGCCGTGCGCGGCCTGCACGTCCACGACCAGCGCAGCCGCAACCAGCTCGGCGGCGACCCCGACCCGTCCTTCGGCGAGCCCGACGACGGCACCTGCGGCGCGCTGGACGACCTCGCCGGCGAGCTCGACGAGTACTTCGCCGGCGAGCGGCGCACGTTCACGCTGCCCGCCGACCCGCCCGGCACCCCGTTCTCGCGCGCCGTCTGGGACGCGCTGCGCGAGGTGCCGTACGGCGCGACGACCACGTACGGGGCCCTCGCGGCCGCGATCGGGAGCCCGCGCGCGGCCCAGGCGGTGGGCACCGCGAACGCCCGGAACCCGGTCAGCCTGCTCGTCCCGTGCCACCGCGTCCTGACCGCGGCGGGCGTTCCCTCCGGTGGGGGACCGGGCGTGGAACGCAAGCGTTTGCTCCTCGCGATGGAGCGTGGGACCCCTTGACCGCACCCCTCGCGCGAGTATGTTCAGAGGTGTCGCTGTGGTGCTGATCACACGAGCTGAGGGATGAGCGCACCGCGCACATGACCCAGTTGGATGACCGGGAAGAGGTGATGGATTGGACGCAGGGAATACCCCGCACCGCATCACGAGGACCCGGTCGACCCGGCGCCGTACCGCGCACGGGAGCTGATCCACACCAGACTCCACGCCGCTGGGCGAGACAAGCGGACGGTGGGACGACCGGGACCGTGCGGGTCCCGAGCTGACACTTCCTCCCAGATACGAGCCGGCGTCCCCCTTCGAGGGGGGCGCCGGTTCGTACGTGTGGGGCCGGTCAGTGCTCGTGATCAACGGGGACTTCGGGCGCGTAGAAGCAGCGAACCGCCCGTTCGTTGCTATCCCGGCAGGCTAGTAGTGCACGACGCCCCGCTCGCCGCCGCCCGCGCCGATCGCGTCGCCCGTCACCGCGATCGCGCGGGGCGAGGCCAGGAAGACGACGACGTCGGCCACCTCGTCGGCGGTGATGATCCGGCGCAGGCTGGTCCCGGCGGCGAGCTCGGCCCGGACCTCGTCCTCGGAGCGACCGGTGGCGGCCATTCGGTCGGCCACCATCCCGGTGGTCCTCTCGGTCTCCGTGTAGCCCGGGTGGACCACCACGACGCCGACCCCGCGGGGCCCGAGCTCGTCGGCGAGGTTGGCCGTCAGCGCCGCGACGCCGACGTTGCGCACCGTCCCGGCGATCGAGCCGGTGCGCCGCGCGTTGAGCCCCGAGACGTTGACGATCCGTCCCCAGCCCTGCGCGGTCATGTGCGGGGCGACGGCGCGGGCGGTGCGCAGATAGCCGACGACCTTGGTGTCGACGGCGTCGAGCACGGCCTCGTCGGTGAGCTCGGCCAGCGGCGGCACCGGACCCCCGCCGGCGGGCGGGGCGGCGGCGTTGACCAGCACGTCGACCCCGCCGAGCTCGCTCACCGCCCGATCGACCATCGCCCGGACCGACGCGTCGTCGGTGGTGTCGGCGGCGATCGGCAGCACCGTCGTCGCGGGCCCGGCGGCGCGCACCCGTCCGGCGGCGTGCTCGAGTGCCTCGGCGCCGCGGGCGACGAGCACCACGTGGGCGCCCTCGGTGGCCAGCTGCCGGGCGCAGGCCAGCCCGATGCCGCGCGAGCCGCCGGTGACGATCGCGACCCGGCCGGCGAGTCCGAGATCCATCCGGTCAGCTCCAGTCGTAGAAGCCGCGCCCGGACTTCTGCCCGAGCTCGCCGCGCTCGACCTTGTCGCGCAGCAGCTGCGGCGGGGTGAAGCGCGGACCGAGCTCGCCGGTGAGGTGCTCGGCGATGGCGAGGCGCACGTCCAGCCCGACGACGTCGGTGAGCCGCAGCGGGCCCATCGGCCAGCGGTAGCCCAGCTGCATCCCGGTGTCGATGTCCTCCGGGCTCGCCACGCCCTCCTCGACCATCCGGATGGCCTCGAGCCCCACGGTGAGGCCGAGGCGCGAGGTGGCGAAGCCGGGGGCGTCGTTGACGACGATCGCGGTCTTGCCCAGCGCCTCGACCCAGCCGCGGGTCTCCGCGGTCGTCTCCTCCGACGTCCCGGGGTGCACCACCAGCTCGACGAGCTTCTGGGCCGGCACCGGGTTGAAGAAGTGCATGCCGATGACGCGGTCGCCGGGCAGGTCGGCGGCGATCGCGCCGATCGACAGCGACGAGGTGTTGGACGCCAGGACCGCGGCGGGGCACGCGCGGGCGGCACCGCCGAGCACGGTCTGCTTGAGGTCGACGCGCTCGGGCACGGCCTCGATCACGAGCGCGGTGTCGTCGGGGAGCTCGTCGACGGACGTGCGCAACGTCAGGTGGGCGAGCAGGTCGTCGCGCGACGTGCCCTCCGGGAGCTTGCCGCGCTTGTCCGCGCCGTCGACGCTCGCCTCCACCGCCTGCCGCGCCGCGTCCACGCGGGCCGCGTCGGCCTCCACCAGGACCACCGGGGAGCCGGCGGCGAGCAGGACGTGGGCGATGCCGGCGCCCATCGTGCCGCCGCCGATGACGGCCGTCGTCGGGCGAGAATCCACGGTGCTGTGACCTCCGGAGGTGGCGGGTGCGTGCTCGTGTCTCTAGCACGAGTGAGGGGAGCACACCGATAGGGGATCACGAGCGCGACAGCGCCGACGCGACGTGGTCGGGCATCAGGACAGCCGCCCGGGCGACGAGACCCAGGAACCGCGTGGTCAGGGCGTCGGGCTCGGCCCCGGTGTAGGCCACGAGCTCGCGGTCGGCGCTGGGCACCGGGCGCGCGATCGTGCCCGCGAACACCGGCGGGACGATCGCCGCGGGCACCAGGCTGGGCCCGATCCCCGCCGAGGTCAGCAGCGGCGCGACCGCGGTCTGCTCGGTGCGCACCGCGACCCGGGGCCGGTAGCCCGCGCGCTCGCAGGCGTCGACCAGCACGTCGGCCAGCGCGTGGTCCGGCGCGTACTGCACCCACGGCACGTGCTCGAGGCGGCTCAGGGCGATCTCGCCGCCCGCGGGGGACATGACGTCGTCGGCCCCGAGGTTCGGCGGCAGCAGCACCACCATCTCCTCCGTGCCGAGGCTGCGCTGGCGCCCGCGCCACTGGGCCGGCACCGGACCGACGCCGACGTCGGCCTGCCCCTCCCGGACGGCCGTGGCGAGCGTGTCGCCGTGGCGGTGCTCGAACAGGCGCACGGTGACGTCCGGGTTCTCGGCACGCCAGCGGCGCAGGACGCCGGGCAGCAGGCCCAGGCTCACCGAGTAGACGCACGCGATGCGCAGCTCGCCGCCCTCGGAGCCGGTGACCTGGCGCGCCGCGGCGTTCCCGCGCTCGGCCGCGGTGACCGCGGCACGGGCGTGGGGGAGCAGCGCCCGCCCGGTCGGGGTGAGAGCCACCGCACGTGGCAGGCGGCTGAAGAGTGACCCACCCAGCTCCTTCTCGAGCGTCGCGATCTGCTGCGAGAGGCCGGGCTGGGTGACGAACAGCCGGTCAGCGGCCCGCGTGAACGATCCCTCGTCGACGACGGCGACGAAGGACTCGAGCTGGCGCAGGGTCGGCATCAGCTCAGCTTATGCGCCGTGGCACGCATCTTCTTCGACTTATGGCGCCAGCGCACGAACCGTGGACGGCGAACGGAAAACCCGCGCACGTCCCCTCGAGGAGCTCCCCGTGCCTCTCGCCCTGCTCGCCCTAGCCCTGGGCACCTTCGGCATCGGCACCACCGAGTTCGTGATCATGGGCCTGCTGCCCCAGGTCGCCGGCGACCTCGGCGTCCCGATCAACGACGCCGGCCACCTGATCTCGGCGTACGCAGCCGGCGTCGTCGTCGGCGCGCCCCTGCTCGCCGCCGCGACCGTGAAGCTGCCCCGCCGCCCCGTCCTCATCGGCCTCATGAGCGTGTTCGCCGTCGGCAACCTGCTCTCGGCGCTCGCGCCGGGCATGACGTCGCTGCTCGCCGTCCGCTTCCTCACCGGCCTGCCGCACGGCGCGTTCTTCGGCGCCGCCTCGGTGGCCGCCGCCGCGATGGTCGGCCGCGACAGGCGTGCCACCGCGGTCTCCCGGGTGTTCCTCGGGCTCACGATCGCCAACGTCGTCGGCGTCCCGCTGGGCACGCTGCTCGGCCAGGAGGCCGGGTGGCGGGCGACCTTCGCCGTCGTCGGCGTCATCGGCCTGGTCGCCGTGGCGGCCGTCGCCGCGTTCGTCCCCCGCGCCGACCCGACCGCCAGCGGTCCGGGCGCCCTGACCCGCGAGGTCCGGACCCTGCGCCACCCCCAGGTCGTGCTCTCGCTCGCCGCGGTGATCTTCGGCTTCGGCGCGATGTTCGCCTGCTACAGCTACGTCTCCCCGATGCTCACCGAGGTCGGCGGCTTCTCCACCGCCACGGTCACCCTGCTGCTCGCGGTGGTCGGCCTGGGCATGACCGCGGGGTCGGTGCTCGGCGGGCGCGCCGCCGACCGCGCGCCGATGTCCACCCTCTACATCTGCCTGGTCGCCCTGGCCGGGGTGCTCGTCAGCTTCGTCGTCACCGTGCACCACCCGGTGCTCGCGGTGCTCTCGCTCTTCGGCGCCGGCATGTTCTCGCTGGCCCTCGGCCCGGCGATCCAGACGCGCATCCTCGACCTCGTCGGCGACGCGCCGACCATGGCCTCGGCGGCGATCCAGTCGGCGTCGAACGTCGCGAACTCCCTCGGCGCCTGGCTCGGCGGCATGGTGATCGCGGCGGGCCTGGGCTACCTCGCGCCCGCCCTCGTCGGCGCGGTCCTCGCCGTCGTCGGCCTCGCCGTGCTCGGGCTCTCCGGCGGCCTCGAGGTCCGCGGCCGCCGGCGCGACTCCCGCGCACCCGAGCCCGAACTCGCACCCGAGCCCGCGCCCGAGCCCGCGCCGGCCCTCGCCGCCGCCTGACCCCTCCGTGAGTGAAGTTTCCCGGCCATAGCCGGGAACTTCACTCACATGAGGGCGGCCACGAGCAGGACCGGCACGCTCAGGATCGTCGTCAGCAGCGCGGCGTCGCGGGCCAGGGCCACGCCGGTCTCGAAGCGCACGGC
The DNA here is from genome assembly GCF_036044095.1 of Actinomycetospora sp. NBC_00405. Classification (NCBI taxonomy): domain Bacteria; kingdom Bacillati; phylum Actinomycetota; class Actinomycetes; order Pseudonocardiales; family Pseudonocardiaceae; genus Actinomycetospora; species Actinomycetospora sp. NBC_00405. The sequence continues at coordinate 1,643,423 of NZ_CP107938.1, read as the reverse complement.
GTAGCCGAAGACGTTCTGCGCGGTCGGGAGGGCGGCGCTGACGACGACCGCCAGCAGCGCCGGGCCGCTGAGCCCGAACGCCGACCCGATGGCCCAGGCCAGCACCGGGTGCACGAGGTTCTTGAGCACGATCACCGCGGACAGGCACACGACGTCGTCGTCGCGGCCCGGCCGCTGGGCGTGCGCCAGCGACAGGCCGAACGCCAGCAGCATCGCCGGCACCGCGAGGTCGGCCAGCAGCTCGATCGGCGCGAGCAGCCCCTCGGGCGGCCGGAGACCGGCGAGGTTGCAGCCGAGGCCGGCGGCCGTGGCCAGCAGCAGCGGGTTGCGCAGCGGCGCCAGCAGCGACCCGGCGATCCCGGGCCGCTCCCCGCGACGGTGGGTGGCGACGACGTCGAGCAGCGTCGTGTACGTCGGCGTCAGCACCGCGAGCTGGAAGATCAGCGACGGCGCGATCTCGGCGGCGCTGCCCAGCGCGTAGGTCGCGATCGGGAGCCCGAGGTTGCCGGCGTTGAGGTAGCCGCTGGCCATCGACCCCACCACGGTCTCGCCGCGCGGTCTGCGCCGCAGCATCCCGACCGGCACGTAGAGCGCGCACACCGTCAGCGCCGCGAGCGCGGTGACCACCAGGCCCGTCGAGAGCACCCGCGCCACGTCGGCGCGCAGGAGCGTGACGTAGAGCAGCGCCGGGGTGGCGACGAAGAACGCCGTGCGCGAGAGCGTCTCGGTGGCCGAGTCCGGCAGCAGTCCGAGCCGACCGACGAGCAGGCCGACGGCCACGATCACGGTGATGACGAGGAAGCTCTCCAGCACCCCGCTCACGCGACGACCACGTGACGAGGGTACGAGCCCGGATCCCGGAGTACTGCGGCGTCGGGAGGACGTGCCCTACGGTCCTGTGACCATGGGCATCCTCGATCGCTTCCGACTCGACGACCGCGTCGCCGTGATCACCGGCGCCTCCTCCGGGCTGGGGGCGGTCTTCGCCACCGCGCTGGCCGAGGCGGGTGCCGACGTCGTGCTCGGCGCCCGGCGCACCGAGAAGCTGGAGGACACGCGCAAGGCCGTCGAGGCGCTCGGTCGCCGCGTGGTCGCGGTGGGCACGGACGTCGCCGAGCCCGAGGAATGCCGCGCCCTGGTGGACGCCGGGATGAACGAGTTCGGGCGCGTCGACATCCTGGTCAACAACGCCGGCATCGGCACCGCATACCCCGCGACGAAGGAGACCCCGGAGCAGTTCCGCGAGGTCATCGACGTCAACCTCAACGGCTGCTACTGGATGGCGCAGGCCGCAGGCGCGGTGATGCAGCCCGGCAGCAGCATCGTCAACGTCTCCAGCATCCTGGCGTTCACCACCGCCGGGCTCCCGCAGGCCGCGTACTCCGCGTCGAAGGCCGGGCTGATCGGCCTCACCCGCGACCTCGCCCAGCAGTGGACCCCGCGCAAGGGCATCCGCGTCAACGCCCTCGCGCCCGGCTTCTTCACCTCGGAGATGACCGACAGCTACGCCGAGGGCTACCTCGAGAAGATGATGCCGCGCGTCCTCGCCGGGCGAATCGGGGATCCGCAGGAGCTCGCCGCGGCCCTGGTCTTCCTCGTCTCCGACGCGGGGTCCTACGTCACGGGCACCACGATCACCGTCGACGGCGGCGTCACCCAGACCTGAAGGGTTCGCCGCGGCTCCCGCACCGGGTACCTCCGCGGCCATGGACGACACGCTCGACGAGGAGCAGAAGCAGATCGCCCGGGCGGTGCTCGAGCGCGAGGGCCGGGGGTTCGCCGAGGAGATCGGTCTGCGGCGGACGAACAATCCCGCGGGGCTGTTCGACCTGCTGGTCACCGCCGTCCTCGTGGCGCCGCGCGGCGAGACCACGGAGGCGGCCCGGGCCGCCCACGAGGTGACCAACCGGTGGCACACCGCCGCCGACCTCGCGGACGCGGACGAGCAGGACGTGGCCAAGGAGCTCGGCGCGGCCGTCGAGGGTGACGACAGCGCCGACGGCGACGACACCGCCTCCGGCGACGCCGGGACGCTGCGGGCGCTCGCGGTGGCCGTCGCGGACACCTGGGACGGCGACCTGCGCCGCCTGCGCGAGGACGCCGGGCAGGACCCCGGCCGGGAGCGCGCGCTGCTCACCGACCTGCCCGGTGTCGACGATGCCGTGGCGGACGTCTTCCTGCGCGAGGTCCAGGTGCTCTGGGACGAGGTCTCCCCGTTCGCCGACGGCCGCGCCCTGCGCGCGGCGTCGGCCCTCGGGCTGGGGGAGTCCGCCGACGACCTCGCCCGCTACGGTGGCGGCGCCGAGAAGATCGGCCGCCTCGCCGGGGCGCTCGCGCGCATCGAGATCGAGGGCGCCCACGACGAGGTCCGCCGGGCGGCGTCCTCGTCCTGAGGCGGGTTACGACGCCGCGCCCGCCCCCGTCGTCTCCGCGGCGGCCAGGGCGCCCGGCAGCACCCGCGCGGCCTCGAGCAGGCTCGGCCCGTACCAGGTGAGCAACCGACCGCTGACCAGCGCGGACGGGGCCGCGAACGACTCCGGTCCGTCGTCGGCGGTGAAGCGGTACGGCTCGTCGGGCAGCACGACGAGGTCGTGCGCCGGCAGGTCCGCCGGGTCGAACCGCGGGTAGCGCTCCGGGCTGTCGCCGAGCACGTTCTCGATGCCGAGACGGGCGAGCACGGCGCCGGTGAAGGTGTCCGAGCCGACCGCCATCCACGGCTTGCGCCAGATCGGCACCACGGCGCGCCGCGGCCCGTCGGGCAGCGGCAGGGTGTCCCACGCGACCCGGGCGCCGTCGATCCACGCAGGGCGCTCGAGGCCGCACGCGGAGAGCATCCGCTCCAGCGAGCGCAGCGCGCCGTCGACCGTCCGGATGTCGGTCACGTACACGGCCAGGCCGGCCTCGCGGAGCTTGTCGAGCTCCTCGGGCTTGTTCTCCTCGGCGTTGGCCAGCACGAGGTCGGGGCGCAGCGCGATGATCTTCTCGATGTCGGGGTTCTTCGTGCCCCGCACGCGGGTGACCCCGTGCTCGTCGAGGTCGTCGGGGTGGGTGCACCAGTCGGTGGCGCCCACCAGGAGACCCGGCGCGGTCACGGCGAGCGCCTCGGTGAGCGAGGGGACGAGGCTGACCACCCGGTCGACGGCACCGGGGAGCGCGACACGGCGGTCTTGATCGTCGACGACGTCCATGCCCCCAGGGTGCCACCGGAGTCATCCGATACCGTCGGTACCGCCATCTTCCCCGTGACCGGAGGCACTTCCGTGGACCGTTGGGCGTCGGGCATCGACACCGCCTGGCTGCAGCTCGAGCAGCCGACGAACCGGATGGTCGTGCACGGGGTGCTGTTCTGCGACGGACCGGTGGACGTCGCGACGGTGCGCGAGCGGGTGGCGCAGCGATGGGTCGCGGTCTACCCGGGCTTCCGGCAGCGGCCGACCTGGCCCGCCGGCGGTCTCGGTCCGGTTCGGTGGGTCGACGACGAGCCGGACCTCGCCGCGCACATCGACACGGTGGACCTCGCCGCGCCCGCTGACGACGCCGCGCTGGCCGAGCACGTCGGCACCCTCATGTCGCGCCCGCTGCCGACCGACCGGCCCTGCTGGGCGATCCACGTGGTCACCGGCTACCGCGGGGCGGAGGGTGCGGGCGAGGACGGCTCGGCGGTGCTCGTGAGCATCCACCACGGGCTCGCCGACGGCGTCGCGCTCAACCACCTCTTCCACGCGCTCGCCGACGACTCGCCCGGCACCGACGAGGGCACCCCGGTGGCCTACGCCGCGCCCCCGAAGCGCCGGCGGGGGGTCCGCGACGTCCGCCTCGTCCGGCGGGAGCTCCCGCAGCGGCTCTGGCGGCTGGGGCGCACGGTCGCGCGCTGGCCGAGCCCGGAGGGCCGCGAGGAGCTCGCCGCGACGAGCAGCGCGATCGGGCACTCGACCGCGCTCATCGTCCGCCCGCCCGCCGAGGCCGCGACCGCGCTGCAGGGCGAGCTGGGCACCGCGAAGTCCGCGCGCTGGACCCGGGCCGTCGACCTCGACGCGGTCAAGGCCGTCGGCAAGGAGCACGGGGCGAGCGTCAACGACGTGCTGTGCGCGGCGATCGCGGGCGCGCTGCGGGAGTACCTGGGCGGCGACAGTCCCCGCCTGCGCGCGGTGATGCCGACCAACCTGCGCCGCCTCGACCGCCCGGTGTCGCACTGGCTGGGCAACGAGTTCGGCCTCGTGCTCCCGACGATCCCCACCGACGAGCCGGACCCGGGCCGCCGCGTGGAGCGCGTGCACCGGGTGATGTCGTCGATCAAGCGGACCAACCAGGCGCTGGCGACCTTCATCGGCATCGCCACGGCGGGCCACGGCCGCGCCGCCTGGACCCAGGGCCTCGTGCGCCGCTACGCCGAGGCCGCGAGCCTCATCATCACGAACGTCCCGGGCCCCGTCCGGGAGCTCGAGATCGCCGGGACACGCGTGCGCGACCTGTTGTTCTGGGTGCCGTGCTCCGGGCAGCTCGCGCTGGGCGTGAGCATCCTGAGCTACGCGGGCCGGGTGCGTCTCGGGATCGCGGCGGACGACGCCGTGCTGGGCGGCGCCGAGGGCGTCGACCGCTTCCTGGCCGCGCTCGACGGGGAGCTCTCAGCACTCCTGGCTTAGGTCCCGGGCGACCTCGCACGCCGACGCGGTGTCCGGGTCCACCTCGGCCACGCGTTGCAGGAGGGCGCGCAGGACGTCCTGCTCCTCGGGCGTCAACGGGGCCAGGACGTGCTGCTCGGCCTCGCGCAGGCGGCGCTCGAGGTCGCACAGGCGCGCGCCGCCGGTCTCGGTGAGCACCACGCGACGGGCGCGGCGGTCGGCCGGATCGGGCCGGCGCTCGACGAGGCCCTCGGCCTGCAGCTCGTCGATCAGATAGGTCATCACGGTGCGGTCGACGCCCAGCTTCTGGGCCAGCGCGAGCTGGGTGCTGGACTCCTCGCGCGCCGCCGCCACGAGCACCTGGTAGCCGCGCGGGCCCCCGGGCAGGCCCGCGACGTGCTCCTGCGCCACCCGCAGGTGAGCGCGCGCGACCCGGCCGAGCGCCCAGCCGAGGTCGGACTCGACGCGCTGCGGGGTGGCCACGGTCTCACGATACGCGATCTCACCACCCTTCTGTTGACACGATGGTCTGTCGAGCAGAACATCTAGGAGACAGCACGTCGCCACGATCGGGAGGTCGTTCCCCATGTCCCTGTTCCGCCTGGACAGCAGCATCCGTACCGAGGGCTCGGTGAGCCGCGAGGTGGCCGACACCGTCGAGCAGACGTGGCTCGAGCAGCACCCGGGGAGGACGGTCGTCCGGCGCGACGTCGGCCGCGAGCCCCTGCCCGCCGACCTGTGGACGACGGCCATGGGCGCCGGCGCGACGCCGGAGGCCGACCGCACGCCCGAGCAGCGTGCGGCGGTCGCCCTGGTGGGCGAGCTGGCCGACGAGGTCGTCGCCGCCGACGCGCTCGTCATCGGCTCGCCGCTCTACAACTTCGGCATCGCCGCCCACCTCAAGACGTGGGTGGACGTGCTCATCACCGACCCGCGCTTCGCGCCCGGGAACCAGCCGCTCGCGGGGCGCCCCGTCGCGCTCGTGGTCTCGCGCGGCGGCGGGTACGGGCCCGGCACGCCCCGCGAGGGCTGGGACCACGGCACCGGCTGGCTGGTCCGGATCCTCGGCGACGTGTGGGGCGGCGACGTCACGGTGATCGAGGCCGAGCTGACCCTCGCCGACACGGTGCCGGCGATGGCCGAGCTGCGCCCCCTGGCCGCCCGGGTGCGCGCGCAGGCCCACGTGACCGCGGGGACGTGGCTCGTGGCGTCCTGAGGCGCCGAGCGCACCGGCCTACATCGAGCGGCGGTACTGCCCGCCCACCTCGAAGAACGCGTCGGTGAGCTGGCCCAGGGTGCAGACGCGGGCGGCGGAGACGAGCTCGGCGAAGACGTTGCCACCCGAGGTGGCGGCGTCCTGGAGCCGGCGCAGCGCCTCGGGGGCGGCGTCGGCGTTCCGGGCCTGGAAGTCCTCGACGCGCTGCAGCTGCGAGTTCTTCTCCTCCTCGGTGCCGCGGGAGAGCTCGAGCTCCGGCGCCTCCTGCTCGGCGTCCTCGGGGGGCAGGAAGGTGTTGACGCCGACCAGCGGCAGCGTGCCGTCGTGCTTGCGCGACTCGTAGAGCATCGACTCGTCCTGGATCTTGCCGCGCTGGTAGCCGGTCTCCATGGCGCCCAGCACGCCGCCGCGCTCGGCGATCGAGTCGAACTCCTTGAGCACGGCCTCCTCGACGAGATCGGTCAGCTCGTCGATGACGAACGAACCCTGCAGCGGGTTCTCGTTCATCGACAGGCCCCACTCGCGGTTGATGATCAGCTGGATGGCCAGCGCGCGGCGCACCGACTCCTGCGACGGGGTGGTGACCGCCTCGTCGTAGGCGTTGGTGTGCAGGGAGTTCGCGTTGTCGTAGAGCGCGCACAGCGCCTGGAGCGTCGTGCGGATGTCGTTGAAGTTCATCTCCTGCGCGTGCAGCGACCGCCCCGAGGTCTGCACGTGGTACTTCAGCTTCTGCGAGCGCTCGCTGGCGCCGTAGCGCTCCCGCATCGCGACGGCCCAGATGCGCCGGGCGACGCGACCGATCACGGAGTACTCCGCGTCCATGCCGTTCGAGAAGAAGAACGACAGGTTCGGGGCGAAGTCGTCGATGTCCATCCCGCGCGCGAGGTAGGACTCGACGTAGGTGAAGCCGTTCGCCAGCGTGAAGGCGAGCTGGCTGATGGGGTTCGCCCCGGCCTCGGCGATGTGGTAGCCGGAGATCGACACCGAGTAGAAGTTGCGGACCTTGTTCTCGATGAACCACTGCTGGATGTCGGCCATCATCCGCAGGGAGAACTCGGTGGAGAAGATGCAGGTGTTCTGGCCCTGGTCCTCCTTGAGGATGTCGGCCTGCACCGTGCCGCGGACGTTCTGGAACGCGTGGGCGGCGAGCTCGGCGCGCTCGTCCTCCGACGGCTCGCGGCCCTCGCGCTCGATGAACGCGTCGACCTGCTGGTCGACCGCGGTGTTGAGGTAGAAGGCGAGGATCGCCGGAGCCGGGCCGTTGATCGTCATGGACACCGAGGTGGTCGGCGAGGTCAGGTCGAATCCGGAGTAGAGCACCTTCATGTCGTCCAGCGACGCGATCGACACCCCGGAGGTGCCGACCTTGCCGTAGACGTCGGGCGGGGTCGCCGGGTCGTGGCCGTAGAGCGTCACCGAGTCGAACGCGGTCGACAGGCGCTTGGCCGGCGAGTCCTGCGAGAGGTAGTGGAACCGGCGGTTGGTGCGGAACGCGTCGCCCTCGCCCGCGAACATGCGGGCCGGGTCCTCGCCCTCGCGCTTGAACGCGAACACCCCGGCGGTGAACGGGAAGTGCCCCGGCAGGTTCTCCCGCCGCAGGAAGCGCAGGATCTCCTCGTCGGCGGTGTACGGCGGCAGCGAGACGCGGTTGACCTTGCTCCCCGAGAGCGTCTCGCGGGTCAGCTGCGTGCGCAGCTCCTTGTCGCGCACGTGGACGACCATCTCGTCGCCGGCATAGGCCTCGACCGTCGCGGGCCAGGCGTCCAGCAGAACCGCGGCGTCGCCCGGCAGGTCGCGCTCCGCCTCGGCGAGCACGTCCGGCAGGGCGCCGGCGTCGCGGTCGCCGAGCGCCTCGGTGGCCCGGCGCAGCGCCTGGCGCTTCTGCGCGGCCGCGACCATCGACTCGGTCCCGCGGTGGTAGTCGCGCACCGTGCCGGCGACGTCGGCGAGGTAGCGCGCGCGCTCGGGCGGGATCGAGGCGGCGTAGTCGGTCGACGTCTTCGTGTCGGGGATCGTCAGCCGACCGTCGCCCACCGAGAGCCCGAGCCTCGCGAGCATCGAGCGCAGGTGCCCGTAGAGCGCGGTGACGCCGTCGTCGTGGAAGGTCGCGGCGCTGGTGCCGTAGACCGGCATGTCCTCCCACGAGGAGCTGAACGCGTCGCGGTTGCGGACGAGCTGCCGGGCGACGTCGCGGCGGGCGTCGTCGGCGCCACGGCGCTCGAACTTGTTGATCGCCACGACGTCGGCGAAGTCCAGCATGTCGATCTTCTCGAGCTGCGAGGCCGCGCCGAACTCGGGCGTCATGACGTACAGCGACGCGTCGACGTGGTCGACGATCCCGGCGTCGCCCTGGCCGATGCCGGGGGTCTCGACGATGACGAGGTCGACCCCCGAGGCGCGCAGAAGGGCGATCGCGTCGGCGAGGTGCTCCGGGAGCGTGCCCCCGCCCCCGCGCGAGGCCATCGAGCGGAAGTACACCTGCGGCCCGCCGAGGGAGTTCATGCGGATGCGGTCGCCGAGCAGCGCGCCGCCGCCCTTGCGACGCGTCGGGTCGACCGCGAGCACCGCGATCCGGAGCTTGTCCTCCTGGTCGAGGCGGAAGCGGCGCACGAGCTCGTCGGTCAGCGACGACTTGCCCGAGCCGCCGGTGCCGGTGATGCCGAGCACCGGGACGGACCGGCCCTCGAGCGTCGACGCGGCACGCCGGCGGATCTCCTCGGGCAGCTGCCCGGCCTCGGCCACGGAGAGGGCCCGCGCGAGCGTGGCCGGCTCGCCGGCGAAGACGCCGTCCCAGCTCGACGGTGGCTGCGCGCCGAGGTCGACGTCGCAGGTCCGGATCATCGTGTTGATCATCCCCGGCAGGCCCAGGCGCTGGCCGTCGGTGGGGGAGAAGATGTGCTCGACGCCGTGGGCGTGCAGGCGGTCGATCTCGTCCTGGACGATGACGCCCCCGCCGCCGCCGTAGACCTTCACGTGCCCCGCGCCGCGCTCGCGCAGCAGGTCGACGAGGTAGCTGAAGTACTCGACGTGCCCGCCCTGGTACGAGCTGATGGCGACGCCGTGCGCGTCCTCCTGGATCGCGGCGGTGACCACCTCGTCGACCGAGCGGTTGTGCCCGAGGTGGATCACCTCGGCGCCCTGCCGCTGCAGGATCCGCCGCATGATGTTGATCGCCGCGTCGTGCCCGTCGAACAGGCTCGCCGCGGTGACGAAGCGGATCGGGTGGGTCGGGACGTACAGCTCGTCCGTCATCGTTCCTCGCAGTACGGGTCGGCGGGCCTCGCTCCAAATAGTAGGACGTCAAAGTGTTTGACGTCGAGCGACTCGCGTCACTCACGGAGCGAAGCGAGTGGCAGGGCCGATCGAGTGAAGAAGGGGCCGGAGCGAGGCGAATCTGATTACTGTGCGTGCCATGCGCTCCGGGCTCACCCCTCGGGGCGACCCCCGCACCCTGCCCTCCCCGGGAGACCGCCATGAGCACCACCGTCCCGCCGTTCGGCTCCTCCGCCCCCGAGGGTGACCCCTCGTCGCGTCCGACCCAGGCGGTCGGTCAGGTCCCCGAGTCGGCCCAGGACACCGCGGTCGGTCGAGCGCCGGCGTACCCACCCGGCTCCGTGCCGCCGGGGCACGACCAGGCGTGGGGTCAGCCTGCTCCGGGCCGGCAGGCCGGCGTCTACCCGCCGCCCGGCTACGGCCCGGCCGGCTACGGGCAGCCCGGGTACGGACAGCCCGGGTACGGACAGCCCGGGTACGGGCAGCCCGGGTACGGAGGGCCCGGTGATGGCCGGCCCGGCTACGGCCCGCCCGGCCAGCCGCCGACCGGAGCGATGCCCGGTACGGGCTACGGCCCTCCGCCCGCACCCCGGAAGCACGGCTGGATCGGCTGGCTGCTCGGCGGGATCGCCCTCGTGGTCGTCGCCGGCATCGTCGGCGCCGTCGTGCTGCTCTCCGGCGGCGGCACGATGATCGGGGTGTCGTCGGGCGCGGTCGCGATCCCCGACGCCGACCCGGCGGGCGTCACCAGCGGGATCACCCTCGACGGCTCCGGTGCGGTGCAGGCCGTGCACGTCGAGGCGACGATCACGCACCCCTACACCTGCGACCTCACGGTCACCCTGGTCTCGCCCCAGGGCACGCAGGTCGAGGTCGCGAACCCGACGTACTGCACCCGCGCCGACCCGAACCTCGCCGTGAATCTCGACAGCGCGACGCCGGGCAGCCCGCTCGCGCCGCTCGTGGGCCAGGCCGCCGGCGGCGAGTGGCGCCTGCAGGTCGTCGACGGGGTCGGCATCGACCAGGGCACGCTCACCGGCTGGGGCCTGACGGTCCGGAGCGACTGACCCCGCGTCGAGGACCGAAGGACGCCCTCGCTGCTTCCAGTGCAGCGAGGGCGTCCCTCGCTCTGATCACGGGAGCCGGCTCAGGTCGCGGTGCGCTCGGCCTGCAGGGCGAGGACGCCGACGAGCGAGCCGGCGCCGAGCATCTCGCCGGCCAGGGTGAGGCGCACGGCCTCGGCGAACGGGATCCAGCGCGCCCGGCCCGGCTCGAGGGGGTCGAGCGGGACGTCGCCGGGGACCGCGCCCGTCCAGAGGTGCACCGACATCGGCGCGACCGCGGTGCCGGGCAGGGGCTCGAACGCGAGGAGCATGCGCCCCGGACCGCTGGGCCGCCACCCGGTCTCCTCGGCGGCTTCCCGCGAGGCCGCCGCCATGGGATCCTCGCCCGGATCGACGACGCCGCCGGGGAGCTCCCACCCGTCCTGGTCGACCACGTGCCGGTGTGTGCGGAGGACGAGGAGCCGATCCTCCTCGTCGAGCACGAGCGCAACCGCCGCGGCGGGAACTATTACCCGATCCTGCCGGAATCGGTCCCCGGCCGGCGCAGTAACGTCCTCGACTTGCACACGCAGTGTCCGTCCGGCGTACACGGTGTGACGGGAATGGACGATCCAGGAATGGTCCGGTTGCGGAGTGTTCTCGTTCATGTGGCCGGGTAACTGGCTGTCCCCAAGGCCTGATCACTGCACCACGAAGGAGAAAAGTTGATCATTCTCGGCGTCATCCTCATCATCATCGGGGCCGTCACCGGCATCTCGATCCTCTACACGATCGGCGCGATCCTCGCGGTCGTCGGTCTCGTGCTGACGATCCTGGGTGCCGTCGGCCGTGGCGTGGGTGGCCGCAAGACCTACTTCTAGTTCGACCCGGATCTCCCGGTGGCCCGTCCCCGCACCCAGGGGACGGGCCGCAGTCGTTCGGGCCCTCGTCCGAGGCGTCCTCTCAGGCCCCGCGCCGTTCCCGCTCGAGCCGCGCGACGAGCTCGCCCGCCGGTTCTTCGGTGACCGTGCGCCAGCCGGTCCCGGCCCACAGGTGCAGCCCGTCGGGGTCCCCGGCCGCCGCCGCCGCGGCCCGCAGCGGGCGGGTCAGGTGGTGCAGCTCCGGATACGCCGCGGGCGCGGCCGCCGAGTGCGCGTCGCTGAAGGCGTTGGCCAGCGCCCGCGCCGGCCGCCCCGTGAAGGCCCGGGTGACGACGGTGTCGCGGGATCGGCTCTCCGCCCGGCCCAAGAGCGCCGCACGGTGGGTGGCCGACGTCCCGGCCTCGGGGCAGCACAGGAACGCGGTGCCCAGCGCCGCGGCGACCGCCCCCTCGGCGAGGACCCGCGCCACGCCGGCGCCGTCGGTGATCCCGCCCGCGGCGACCAGCGGCAGGTCCGTCGCCGCGCGCACCGCCGGGAGCAGGCGCGCGAGCGGTGCGGCGCCGGCCTCGGGGTCGCCGCCCGTGTCGCGGTGGACGCCCCGGTGCCCGCCCGCCTCGGCGCCCTGCACCCACAGCGCATCGAAGCCCTGCGCCGCGGCCGCCCGGGCCTCGTCGACCGAGGTCACCGTGGCCATCAGCGCCGCGCCCGTGTTCCGCAACGCCGCGAACCGCGAGGGCGAGGGCAGCGCGAACGTCACCGACACCACGGCCGGACGGTGCCGCGCCAGCACCGCGATCTTCGCATCGACGGCGTCGTCGTCGGTGCGGGGCTCGCCCAGCGCCACGCCCCGGTGCTCGGCCTCGCCGCGCAGGTCCTCGGCGTAGGCGGCGATCGCCGCGGCGCGCCCCTCGGGGTCGGGGTCGGGGTCCGCGGGCAGGAAGAGGTTGGCGGCCAGGGGACGGCCGCGGCAGGAGGCGAGCTGCTCGTCGAACGCCTCCGCCGTGAGGTAGCCGCCCGCCAGGAACCCCAGCCCGCCGGCGTCGCCGACCGCGGCGGCCAGGGCAGGGGTGGACGGGCCGCCGGCCATGGGCGCGGCGACGACGGGGACGTCGAGTGGGGGCAGATCCGGCACGCCCGGCATCGTGCCCGAGAACCGCGGAGGGCTCAGCCCTCGCCGCGGAACGGGAACTCGCGCACCGGCTCCCACGGCCCGCCGCGGTAGCGCCAGAGCGCGAGGCCGGTGACCGTGGCCGGGTACGGGGCGTGCGACGCGACGAGCTCGGCGAGCGTCGCCTTCGCGGTCTCCGGGTCGACCTTGTTCTGCACCGTGACGTGGTGGTGCGGGCGCCGGCTGTCCTGGCGGGTCAGGTCGCCGGCGAAGCGCCGGGCGATGGCCGCGTGCACGGCGTCGAGCCCGGGGGCCTCGATGCGGTAGGCGACGCCGCGCCCGAGCGTGAACGGCGCCCGGACCCGGCCGGCGATCGGCGGGCGGGCCGCGAGCTCGTCCAGCGCGGCGACCACCTCGTCGGCGCGTTCGCCGGGCAGGGCGTGGAACAGCGTGAGGTGCGCGCCGACGACGAGGCGCTTCGAGGGGAACAGGCGCCGCCGCTGCGCGTCGAGCTCGGCCTGCGTCTCCGGGTCGAGCAGGGCCGAGACGATCAGTGGATCGGTGTCGGTCACGGTCCCGTGCGCCACCCCTGCGGGTCGTCCCATGCCTGCAGACTGCGCCGGCTGGTGAAGCGGCGCATCTCGCCGGTGCGCGGGTCGGGGAACGACAGCTCGCGCGCCACCAGCTGCAGCGGCGCGCGGAAGTCGTCGAGCGGCACGTCGCGGACCTCGGGGTAGAACGGGTCCCCGAGGATCGGCAGGCCGAGCGAGGCCATGTGCACCCGCAGCTGGTGGGTGCGCCCGGTGCGCGGCGTCAGGAGGTAGCGCGCCCGCCCCTCCCGGGCGTCGAGCAGCTCGACGAGCGTCTCGGCGTTCGGCTCGCCCGGCACCTCCTGCGCGGTGACGACACCCCGCTCCTTGACGATCCTGCTCCGCACGACGCGCGGCAGGTCGACGTCCGGGTCGTGCGGAGCGACGGCCTCGTAGGCCTTCGCGACCCGCCGGTCGCGGAAGAGGTTCTGGTAGGTCCCGCGCCGCGACGGGTCGACGACGAGCAGCAGCAGCCCGGCCGTCACCCGGTCCAGCCGGTGCGCGGGGCTCAGCGCCGGCAGCCCGAGCCGGTCGCGGAGGCGGACGAGCACGGTCTCGCGCACGTGACGGCCGCGGGGGATCGTGGCGAGGAAGTGCGGCTTGTCGACGACGACGATCTCGTCGTCGCGGTGCACGACGTCGATGTCGTACGGCACCGGAGCCTCGTCGGGGAGATCGCGGTGGAACCACACCACCGACCGCGGCACGAACGGCGTCGCGGGACCCAGCGGGCCGTCGTGGTCGACGATGCGCCCCTCGGCGAGCATCGCGTCGACCCGGGCGGGCGGCACCGGCAGCCGCTCGACGAGGTGGTCGCGCAGCGTCGCCCACGGACCCTCGTCGGGCATCCGCACCCGCGCCGGGTCGAGCCCGTGGCGCTGGGGGAGCGGGGGGTCGCGGCGGGGCACCTCGCCACCCTACGGACGGCTCAGATGAGCGCCCTCGCGAAGCCGGTCGCGACCTTGTCCAGCGTCGCCAGGGGGACCGAGCGGTAGTCGCGCTCGCCCCGGTTGCGCCACATGCGTTCGGCGAAGGTCCAGGCGAGGTCGCGGGTGCCGACGACGAGCAGGTCGCCGAGGACGTTGCCCGCCCTGTCGAAGATCGAGTCGTGGCCGCCCACGTCCGACCACGGCGCGTCGAACTCCTGGCACAGCGAGTCCATGTTCCGCTCGAAGATCGTGTTGATCGCTCGGTAGTCGTCGTACTGCGCGTCGGTGGTGCCGAACGGGGCGTCGGGGAACTTCTCCCAGACGTCGAGCAGGGCGAACGCCAGGTCGAAGTTGACGTGCGCGTTGACGCCGGTGGCAGCGAAGCGCCACGGGTCGATGCCTGCATCCTGGCGGCGGTCGAAGAGGATCTCCCAACACACCGGGGCCTTCTCGCCCGCGGTCCCGTGGGCGCGGATCGCGTCCAGGTAGCGCTGGGCGAAGGCGATGTCGAGCTCGATGATGAACTTGCCGCACCGGAAGAGCGAGCGGTCGTCGTAGGAGGTCAGGACGTCCTGGGTGATCTGGTGGTACAGGCGCGCGAAGCAGGCCATCCCGTCGTCCTCGCCCAGCGGTCGGAGCGCCGCGGCCACCCTCGAGATCCGGTCCAGACGGGCGACGACGGACGGGACGTCGGTCAGCTTGTCGCGGGCGAGGCCGGTCAGGGAGGCGACGTTCCCGGCGAGGGAGTGGTCGTCGTCGGTCATCGTGGACCTCTCTCGGAGCCGGTGGGACGGGCACGGACGCGCTGGAGCAGGGCGGCGGCCTGGGTGCGCGAGCGGGTGTCGGTCTTGGCGAGCACCCGGGAGACGTGCACGGCGACGGTGCGCTCGCTGATGTAGAGGCGCTGGGCGATCTGGCGGTTGGACAGGCCCTCGGCGAGCACGGCGAGGACCTCGTGCTCGCGCGAGGTCAGCGACGACAGCTCCGGTGCTCGTCGCGACGCCGGCCCGGGTCCCTCGTCGCGCGTGGTGACCACCGCGTCGCCGGCGTGCACGACGTCGAGGCGCGCGCGGCGCGCGAGGCCCGCGATCTCCTCGAGGAACGGCGCCGCGCCCATCGCCGTCGCGGTCTCGGCGGCGGTGCGCAGCGCGCGGGCGGCCTCGCTGCGCCGTGCCCCGGTGGCGAGCAGCGCCTCGGCGCGGCGCAGCAGCGCGTAGGCCGCGGGGTAGGGGTGCAGGAGCGCGCTCCACGCCTGCGCGACCTGCGCCCACGCCACCGGGTCGGAGGCCCCGGCGGCGCGCCCCGCCTCGGCGTGGCACATGCGGACGTAGGCGAGCACCGTGCGGCGCAGCGCGGGGAGGGTGTGCGGGACCCTGCGTTCCAGGTGCGCCACGTGGCGGGCGAGGCGGTCGAGGGCCGCGCGGTCGGTGGCCATGCCGTGGGCGACCGCCTCGGCCTCGGCCCGCAGCCCGTGCCACACCAGCGGCGCGACGAGGAAGACGTCGTCCGGGGTGTGCTCGGCGACGTCGAGGCCGCGGGCGACGAGGTCGCGCGCGAGGTCCGGTCGGCCCCGCCACATCTCGACCCCGGAGCGCAGCGTCAGCAGCGGGACGCGGTACCGGGACGCGACGGTGCCCCGGCGCGGCGCGAGCGGCCTGGGCTCGGTGGTGTCGCCGGGGTCGGCGACGGCGTCGGTCGCGGGGTCCTCGGCGACGGGGTCCTCGCCGGTGCCGTCGAGGGCGAGGAGGTCGACCGCGCGCAGGTCCTCGTCGGCCGCCGCGAACTCGCCGCGCCCGACCTGCAGACGGCAGCGGGCCAGGCGCACCTCGAGGGCGTCCGCGCCGGTGGGGCTCAGCGCCCAGGCCTCGTCGACGGCGTCGGAGGCCTCCGACCAGCGCCCGAGCCGGAACAGTCCGTTGGCCGTCGTGGCCAGCAGGCGCACCCCGGCCGAGCGGGCCAGGCCCAGGTCACGCATCCGCGCCACGCCCTGCCGCGCGATCTCGACGCCCTCGTGAAGCTCGCCCAGCGGACCGGAGAGCAGGTCCGCCCACGCCTGGTAGGCGCGCCCGACCGCGGCGCCGTCGCCGGTGCGCTCGGCGATCATCAGACCCTCGGCGACGGCGGCGAGGCCCCGGTCGGGGCTCTCGAGGTAGGCCAGGGCGAAGCCCAGGGTGGCGAGCATCGGGGCCTGCTCGGGCTGCTCACCGCGGCGGCGGGACACGACCAGCGCCCGCTCGACCTCCCGCTGGGCGCCCCGGACGTCCCCGGTGATCAGCAGGGCCTCGGCGTGCGCGGCGTGGACGCTCGAGAGGGCGGGGTCGTCGCCGATCCGGGTCGCGGCGAGCCCCGCGTCGTGCAGGACGTGCACCGCGTCGCCCGTCCGGCCCGCGTCGAGCAGCGTGCGCCCGAGCCGCACCGCGGACGGGAGCTCCGTGCGCCCCACGGTCGCCGAGTCGGGCACGAGGCGTCGCAGCAGGTCGACGGCGGCGTCGTACTCGCCCGCGAGGTGGGCGGTGTCCGCCGCGTGGCGCAGCAGCGCGCTGGCCTCGTGGTCGGCGGGCGCCAGGGCGCGGGGAGCGTGGGCGCGCGCCACGGTGGCCGGCGCGCGGCGCGCGGCGGAGAGCTCGAGCGCCGCCATCCACTGGCGGTGCGCGGTGCCGAACTCGTGCATCTGCTCGGCGACCTCCGCCGCGTGCACGACGGCGGGCAGGGCGCGCTCGGGGTCGTCGGCGCGGGCCCAGTGGTGGGCGCGGCGCAGGGCGACGGCGGGGTCGGGGGCGGCGCGGTCACGTCCCTCGCCGGAGGTCGTCTCGAACGCCAGCGCGTAGCGCCGGTGCAGGCTCCGCCGCTCCCCGGGCATCAGCTCGGCGGCGACGACGTCGCGCATGAGGCCGTGGCGCAGCCCGTAGCCCTCGACGTCCGGATCGACGACCACCATCGCGGCCTCCGCCGACTCGCGCAGCGCCGCGAGCAGCTCGTCCTCGTCCGCGGCGCGCACCACCTCGGCGAGCAGCCCGTGGGACACCGGCTCCTCGCCGAGGGAGAGCGCCGCCACGACTCGCTGCGCCACCGGGCCGAGACCGGCGAGGCGACCGAGCACCAGACCGCGCAGCCCGGGGGAGAGGCCGTCGGCGGCGCCCTCGGCGACGGCGGCGAGGGTCTCGGCGACGATGAACGCGTTGCCGCCCGAGCGGCGCCAGACGAGGCCCGCGAGGTCGGCGTCGCCCCCGTCGTCGCGGACGATCGTCGCGACGGCCTCGTGGGGCAGCGGCGAGAGCTCGATGAGGCGGACGGCCCGGTCGCGGGCGAGCTCGGGGAGCATCCGGCGCAGCGGGTGGGTGACGTCGAGGGTGTCGGAGCGGGCGGTGACGACCACCATGACGCGCTCGTCGGAGAGGTGGGCGACGAGCGACACCACGAGCTCGCGGGTGGTGCGGTCGGCCCAGTGCAGGTCGTCGATCACGAGGAGCACGGGCGCGCGGGCGGCGAGCCCGACCAGGACCCGGCGGACCAGTTCGAGCAGCTGCCCGCCCGAGGGCGCCGGCGTCGTCCCGCCGTCGAGGAGGGGCCGCAGCTCCTCGCGCCACGGCTCGAGGGCGGCGCGCGCGGCGAGCACCCGGTCCGGCGCGTCGTCGGCGGCACGGGCCAGACGCCGCACACCCGTGGCGACGGGCCACAGCGGCAGCTGCTCGCCGACGTCGACGGCGGAGCCGGAGATGACGATCCCGCCGTCGTCCTCGGCACGCGCCGCGAGGCCCCGCACCAGCTGGGTCTTGCCGGCGCCCGCGTCGCCGGTGAGCACGACGGTGAGGGCGCTGCCGGCGCGTGCCCGGTCCCAGGAGCGGGCCAGCGCGGCGGCGTCGGTCGCGCGCCAGGGGCCGGCGGCCGCGGCCGTCGTCGTCCCGGCGCCGCCGGGAACACCCCCCTGACCTGGCACGACGACAGACGGTAGGCGGCGGGCAGGACGCCGTCCAGCGGCATGGGCACCGTGCGGGCGGGCTAGTCATTTCTGCTGATGTGCCCGGCGACGGAGATCGGTGAGTCTTGGCGGCGAGGGCGGGACGACGGTCGTCGGGGGTCGCTCTGACGTCCTCGCGGTCGCCCTGTGCTCTCCGGCCGGGCGCGCGACGGGAAGGGGAGGCGGGTCGTTGCCGGGCGCCCGGGGGGACGCCCAGCCGACCCGCCTCCCCTTTCCGCGTCGCGCCTACGACCAGAGACGCGAGGTCGCGATCGCGGCGCCCTCGGACAGCGCGCGGAACTTCTCCCACACGACGCTCGGGTGCACCTCCGGCGCGTAGCTCGCGCGCGAGGAGAAGCCGCAGTCGGCGGAGGCGATGACGTTCTCGCGCCCGACGCACGAGGCGTACCAGCCGATCATGTCGGCGATCAGCTCCGGGTGCTCCACGTAGTTCTGGGCGTGGCCGAGCAGGCCGGGGATCAGGACCGCGCCGTCGGGCAGCGCGTTGCGGACCGCGGGGTCCTCCCAGACCTTCCACTCGTGCATGTGCCGCGGGTTCGCGACCTCGAACGAGTAGCCGCCGGCCTGGATGCCGAGCATGTAGGGCGCGACCTCGCCCATGGAGATGTCGTGCACCCGCGGGCCGTGGTTGAGGCCGTAGCAGGTGTGCAGACGGATCTTCTCGATCGGGACGTCGCGCAGGGAGTGGTTGACGATCTCGGCGTGCTCGCGCGCGGTGCGGTCGCGCTCGGCGGGCTCCAGCGTCGGGTCGGAGAGGATCTCGATCAGCCATGGGTCGTCGATCTGCAGGAGGAACCCGGCCTCGATGATCGCGAGGTACTCCTCGCGCAGCGCCTCGCCGACGGCCTCGTAGTACTCGCGGTCGGTCGCGTAGTAGGCGTTGCGGCCGAAGCCGCGCGGCGACGTCGACGGCATGAACGTCTCGACCACGCCGGACACCCCGGCGACCGCCTTGTGCAGGTTGGCGATGTCGGTCTGCAGCTCGTCGTGGCCGGTGTAGGAGACGGGGCCCGTGCAGGCGACGCTGACCATCGGCGCCACCGTCTTCGAGTACTTGCCGAGGTAGCCCTCGTAGTACTCCGGGAAGGCGTCGATCTCGACCTGCCACGACGGCGGCAGCAGCCGCTCGCCCGACGACGCGGGCTCGAACCCGCCGAGCCGGCGCTGGATGTAGGTCGCGAAGCTGACCTTGCCCATCTCGCCGTCGGTGACGACGTCGATCCCGACCTCGCGCTGCTTCGCGACGACCTCGGCGACCGCGTCGGTCACCTGGCGGGCGAAGAGGTCGGCGTCGTACGGCCGCCCGTGCTCCTTCTCCCGCATGGTGTCCAGCAGGGGTTCGGGCCGGGCGAGGCTGCCGACGTGGGTCGTCAGGACGCGGTCGGTGCTGCGCTGCATGTGTTGCTCCTATGTCAAGCCGCCGTGGGCTGCGAGGCAGGCACGGTGGTCGTCGGGGGTTGGAGGAGGTTGAACACGACGCGGGCCAGGCGTCGTTTGAGGGCTCGTAGGGCTTCCATGGTGGTGTCGCCTCGGGCGCGTCGCCGCTGGTAGTAGGCCTGCCCGAGACTGTTGGGCAGACGGGTCTGGGTGACTGCGATGCGGTGCAGAGCGACGTTGAGTTGCCGGTTGCCGCCGCGGGCGAGGCGGTGGCGGTCGGTGCGCCCCGAGGACGCCGGGATGGGGGCGGCGCCAGCGTGCATCGCGAAGCAGGCCTCGGAGCGGAACCGTCCCGGCCGGGCGGTCTCCCCAACGATCTTCGCCGCGGTCAGCGCCCCGCACCCGGGCAGCTCGAGCAGCCGGGGCGCGGCCTGCCGGGTCAACGTGGTGATCTCACGTTCGAGGGCCCGGATCCGCAGGGTGCGCTCACGGATGTCGGCGAGCAGCTCACCGGCCAGCCGGGCCACCATCCCGCTGTGCTGCTCGGCCACCCGCGCCGCGAGCGCGTCGAGCAGACCGATCTCGCCCAGGCGCCGCGCGGGCGGGTCGATCCCGGGGTCGAGCTCGTGCAGGTGCCAGCGCAGCCGGTTCTGCATCCGGGTGCGCTCGGCGACGAGGTCCTCGCGGTGATCGACCAGCAGCTTGAGCTCTCGCGAGCTCTGGTCGTGCTCGGCGACGGGCAGGTCGGGCTCACGCAGCGCGGCCCGCGCGATCGCCAGCGCGTCGATCGGGTCGGACTTGCCCCGCGTGCGCGCCGAGGACCGGGCGCCGGCCATCAGCTTCGGCGGCACCCGCACCACCTGCTCCCCGGCGCCGAGCAGGGCCCGCTCCAGGCGGGTGGAGACGTGCCGGCAGTCCTCGACCGCCCAGGTCCGCTCGCCCGCCGCGTGCCGGGCGGCCCAGCCGACCAGAGCGCGGTGACCGGTATCGGTGGCCGACACCGTGCGCTTGGCCAACTCGCGCCCCAGCTCGTCGGCCACCACCGCGGTATGGGTGTCCTTGTGGACATCGACCCCGACCGTGAGCACCATCGAGAGGTCTCCTCTCTTGAGCCGTGAGGGACACAGCTGGGCCGGCCGGCGGACACACCTCAGTGGGGGCGCAGCCACGCTCCTATCAAGTCACGCCGGCCGGTCCCAGCCACGGATGATCGGCACAACGCATGCTCGCCAGCCTCTAGGGCGGCACCGACGCTAAGAGCCAGATCACCAGCAGCCAGGTTCCCAACCACCGCAACAGCGGCGAGCTGACCCTGACACTGACCTCGACGCTAGGAGCGCGGGCGGGAGTGCGGCATCACGGCGTTCCGGTGGGGCGAACGGACAGCACGGCCGGCGGCGACGGTGGCGGGACGCGCGCCTGCAGCCCGCCCGAGCTCGAACCGCACGCCGTGCGCGTCGGGTCGTAGGGGTTGGCGGTCGTGGCGCCCAGGGCGCCCAGCCGCTGGCCGACTGGGGGGATCGGGCGCTCGCCCACTCCGAGAGCGTCGCCGTCCCGAGGATCACCGCGCCGGCGTCGCGCAGGCGCCGGACGACCTCGGCCTCGGGCGGCCGGGAGTCGGCCAGCGCGAGCGAGCCCGCCGTCGTCGGCAGCGAGGGGCCGACGCTGGTGTTGCCCTTCACCAGCACCGGGATGCCCTCGAGCGGCCCCGTGCGGCCGCTGGCCCGCCGCCCGTCGCTGGCCGCCGCCTGGTCGACCGCCGTCGGGTCCACGGCGAGCACCGAGTGGATCCCCGGGTCGACCGTCCGGATGCGCTCGAGGGAGAACGCGGTCAACGCCGCCGCCGAGAGCCGGCTCTGGGCCATCGCGGTCTGCAGGGTGACGAGGTCGGCGCTCTGGAGGTCGATGCCTGCCGCGGGGGCGGGTGCTGCCGCGGTCTGGGCCGCCTCCGTGACCGGGCGGTCGGCGCAGACCCCCGATCAGGACCGCGAGGACGGCCGCGACGGCGAGCAGGGCCCGGGGAGCGGGGACGGGGATCATCAGTGGTGCGGGTGCCCGGTCGCATGGGCCTCGACATCCGTCCCGGTCCCGGAGAGCACCCCGGTCCCGACGTCACCGATCGGGGGCGTCGCGGAACGCCCGCGGCGACGACGCAGGACATCGGCGAGACCGAGCGCGAAGGCCGCGAGTACGCAGAGGAGGACGACCAGCAGGCCTGCGGCGAGTGCCGCCCCGTACTGCTGTCCGGAGGCGGCCAGCGCGGCGAAGAAGACCGTCGCGACCACCGCGATCCCGATCGACGACCCGATGCGCTGCGACGTCTGCTGCATCCCGCCCGCCGTGCCGCCCTGGTCGACGGGGACGTCCTGCAGGGTCAGCGCCTGGTTCGGGGTGATCACGAGCCCGCTCCCGAGCCCCGCGACGAACAGGGGCAGGGCGGTGAGCAGACCGGTCGACGGGTCCGTGCGGGCGCGCACGATGAGCAGGGTCGCCGTGATCCCGGCCGCCATGACGACGGTGCCGGCGACCACCAGCGGGCGTCCGACACGCCCGACGATGCGGCCGCCCCACGCGGCGGCCAGGGCCGATCCCACCGCGTACGGCATGGTGGCGAGCCCGGCGAGCAGCGCGGAGTAGCCCAGTCCCTGCTGCAGGTAGACCGTCAGCTCTCGGCGGCGCTGGACCATCCGGACCCGAGTGGTGACTGGCTGGAGGACGTGCTGGCCGTGGCTGAGCAGCAGGTCGCCCTGCACCGGGCGCACCCGTGGCTGGCGGCGGTGTCGGCCCTGCCGTCGCCCCTGGGCCCGCACGTGCTGGACCACGTCGAGTGGGTGATCGGTGTGCTCGCGCCGGTCGGGGCGCCCGCCGGCGCGGTGATGGAGGCGGTGGCCCTGACGAACGGTGCGGCCGCGCTGTTCGCGAGCGCGGGGTCGTCGGCGGGACCCGGGCTCTTCCGGGACCTCGAGCCGGGCCGTCAGCCCGGGCTCGCGGCCCTCCTGGCCGGCGCGGCCCCGAGCCCGCCGTCGGACGACCTGTTCCGGCGCGTCCTGACGGGCATCCTCACGGCCGTGCTGGACACGCCCGCCAGGCGCTGATCGCGGTCCGCACGGCGTGTCGCGCCGACGAGGATGTGGCGATCCTGACGTTGAGTGCCAGCGTGGACGCAGGGCTTGCACCGGGACGGTGCCACGCGGACTAACTGCGGGCGCGCTCCAGGTCCGCCGAGACGCGGGCGGCGGCGCGGCGGATGCCCTGGACCACCGCCGGCTTGCGGTGCCCGAGCACGCGGGAGGTCGGCGCCACCACCGAGAGCGCCGCCACGGGGTGCGGGCGACCGCCCCGCGTCATCGTGATCGGCGCCGCGATGGAGGACCAGCCGGGCTCGAGCTCCTCACGCGAGGTCGCGTACCCCTGCTCGCGGGTGGTCGCGAGGATCTGCCGGTAGCGCTGCGGGTCGACCACCGTGAACGGCGTGTACCGGACGAACCCGCGCTCGAGGACCGCCGTGGCCAGCGCGGGGTCGCCCGCGGCCAGCACACGTCCGGTGCTCGACGAGTGCGCCGGGTTGCGGCGGTGCTCGCTGCGGAAGCGCACGTTCATGCTCGCGGCCTCGGTGCGCTCGACGTAGAGCACGTCGGTGCCGACGACGACGCCGAGCTGGATCGTCTCGCGCAGCAGCTCGCGCAGCTCGCCCATGGCGGGCAGGGCGACGTCGCGGAGCATGAGGCGGTCGACGGCGAGCTGGCCGTACTCGAACAGCCGCAGGCCCAGGCGGTAGCGCCCGGAGCCGGTGCGCTCGAGCAGCCCGCCGGTGGCCAGCGCGGCCAGCATCCGGCAGGCGGTGCTCTTGGCGATCCCGAGACGGGCGGCCACGCGGGTGGCGCCGAGCTCGGCCTCCTCGGCGAAGCAGTCGAGCACCGCCACGGCGGTGGACACCGACCGCAGCGGGGAGTCGTCCTCGGCCGGCGCGACGGCGGCGTCGAGGTCGAGCGGGGGCAACGACAGCACCGTCATCGGATCAGGCCTCCCCGGTCTCTTCCCATTGGGGGAACTCGTCGGGCGGTGGGACGTTCACCTCGGTGACGCGGTTGCGGTAGGAGACGAACGCGCTGCGTCCGCCCTCGCGCACCTTGACCCGGATCTCCTCGGTGTTCAGCGGCTCGCCGGGGTCGTAGCCGTGCGCCCACGTGGCGAACGCGCGCATCGGGCCCGAGTGGGTCGCCGCGAGGATGCGGCGATGGGTCAGCGACCCGTCGTCCTGCGTCGACTCGGTGATCAGCCGGTGGAACCCGCGCCAGAACCGGCGGACGCACATCGCCGGCGGCTCGAAGTACATCATCGGGATCGTGAGCCACTCCTGGATCGGGTCCGCCCCGCCCAGCTGGGTCCGGTAGAAGCGGTCGATCTCGACGAGCCAGCGCGGCCGGTCGCCGACGGCGAGGCGCTCGAGCGTCTCGTTCGTGGCCTGGTACTGGCGGAACGCCGAGGTGACGTCGCGCAGCCCGTCGGGGGTCCAGACGCCGAAGTTGCGCAGCTCCGGGATCGGCTCCGGCCGCGTGATCCGGGCGTCGATGCCCCACATCTCGAGCCCGTCGGTGACGCCGTTGTAGAGCTGGTCGGCGGTCTGGCGGGCGCGGTTGGTGTCGGCGCAGACGAGGCGCACGCTGTCGCCGGCGTCGAAGCGCCGCGCGAGCTCGTGGCCGCGGCGGTGGGCCTGCCAGCCGCCCATCGGCGTCAGCCCGGCGTCGGTGGAGTAGCCCTGGGTGATGCCGTGCCGGATGATCGAGATCTCGCAGACGATCTTCTCGGACGCCCGGCGCTCGACGGGTGCCGCGACCTCCTTGCCCCGGCTGGCCTCGGCGAGCGCAGGGGTGAAGGTCTTCCCGTCGTACTCGACCGTCGTCGTGTCCGGTGCCGCCGACCCGCGCTCACGGAAACGGCGCAGGTAGAGCGGGGTGTTGTCGCCCTCCGGTGGTGCCTCGGGGGAGGCCGGCGCAGCGGACTCCGTGAGATCTCCGGGGCGAGCCTTGTCCCCACCCCGGCGCGAGCGATAGCGCGACAGGTAGTCCGGGGCCTCGTAGCGGTGGACGGACCGGGCGTCGGGGCGGTCGTCGACGCCGGTCACGAGTGCACCGTGAAGAAGCGCTCGTTGACCTGACGGTGGTAGTAGAAGATCGCGCGCCCCATCTCCTCCTCGGTCCAGGTGATCGGCTCGAAGTCCGGGTCCACCCAGTAGCCGCCCGTGAAGAGCTCGTTGCGGTTGCCCGCCGGGTCGAAGAAGTAGGTCGTGTAGCCGCGGGTGACGCCGTGGCGCGTGGGGGCCACGTCGATGTTCACACCGTGGTAGGCGAGCGCGTCGGCGGCCTCGCGGATCGCGTTCCAGTCGTCGAGCCAGAACGCGAAGTGGTGCAGCGCCCCGTTCGGGCCCGTGATGACGGCGATGTCGTGGGGGGTGTGCGAGTGCTCGAGGAACGTCGCGAGCTGGTGGCCGTCGTTGGCGAGGATCTGCTCGGTGAGCCGGAACTCGAGCAGCTCGGTGAAGAACGCCGTGAAGGCCTCGACGTCCTCGGCCATGACGAACAGGTGGTCCAGGCGCGGGGGTGCGATGCCGATGAGGTCCTGCGGACGCGGCGGCGGGTTCGTCTTCGGCAGCATGTTGCCGATCCGCTCCGTGCCGTGGGTCAGCTCGACGAGGTGGCCCGACGGGGAGTCGAAGCGGATCGCCTCTCCCCAGCCCGGGCCGAGCTCGCGGGAGGCGAACCGCTTGACCGGCACGCCGGCCGCCTCGAGCTTCGTGGTGAAGTGGTCGAGGTCGGAGGCCTCGTTGAGCTTAAACGACATGTGGTCGAGGCCGTAGGTGGGGGCCTCGCGCAGGATCACCGAGTGGTGCTCGCGCTCGTCCCAGCACTTGAGGAAGACCCGCGGGGCGCCGTCGCGTTCGTCGCGCGCGGTCTCCACGAGGCCCAGGACCTCGGTGTAGTAGGCGGTGGCGAGCTCCAGGTCGGGGACCCGGACCTCGACGTGCTGCAGCCGGATGATCCGGTCCGATGTGGTGGCCACGTCTGTCGTCGTCCCCTTTACGTGTGCATCCGCAGGAACCGCTGGCTGATGACGTTCTCGTAGTAGAAGAGGCCCTTGCCGAAGTTGTCCTCGGTCCAGGTGAGGATCTCGGTGTCGGGGTCGACCCAGTAGCCGCCGGTGAAGACCTCGTTGCGGATGCCGAGCGGGTCGAAGAAGTAGATGGTGTTGCCGCGCGTGACGCCGTGGCGCGTCGGACCCTGGTCGATCTGCACGCCGTTGTAGGCGAGCGTGTCGGCCGCCTTGCGGATCTGGTCCCAGTCGTCGAGCCAGTAGGCCCAGTGGTGCAGGGCGCCGTTGGGGCCGTTGACGATCGCGATGTCGTGCGGGGAGCGGGTGTTGCCCGCGAGCCAGACGCCGAGCTGGTGGCCGTTGCCGTCGAGCACCTGCTCGGTCATCCGCATGCCGAGCACGTCGATGAAGAACGCCGCCGACTCCGCGACCTCCTCCGCGTTGACCAGCATGTGGTCCATGCGCGGGGGCGCGATGCCCTGCATGTCGGGGGGCGGGACCGGCGAGGGGTTGTGCTTGCCGAGGATGTTGCCGGTCTTCTCGATGTCCCAGACCAGCTCCATGATCTGGCCGGACGGGACCTCGAAACGGATCGACTCGCCCTGCCCGATCGCCCCGCCGCGGCTGACCCGCTGCGTCGGGCAACCGTAGGCCTCGACCTTCTTCTCGAAGTCGTGGAGGTCGTCCTCCTCCTCGACGCGGAAGGTGAAGGAGTCCAGCCCCGTGCGCGGGTTGTAGCGCATCCGCAGGGAATGGTGGTCCTCCTCGTCCCAGCACTTGAGGTAGACCGCGTCGTCGGTGCGCTGCACCTGCTGCAGACCCATCACCTCGGTGTAGTACGCGGTGGAGAGATCGAGGTCTGGCGTGCGGACGTCGACGTGGGCCAGGCGGAGGATTCCCATGCGAGATGCCCTTTCCCGGGCGAGCCGGCTTCCTTGACGCCACGACGCTAACCGCCCTAGCGTTCCGGAAGGAAGACAGTGCGTTCCGCTTTACGGAACGACGGTCGCGGCGAGGGCTTGACGGGAGGGGTCGGCATGGCGGACCCGATGGCGATGCGCAAGGCCGTCGCCGGCTACGTCGAGGGCATCCACCGCGCGTACGTGAAGCAGGCGACGACGTTCCCGCCCGCCGTCCAGGGGCGTCTGCCGCTGCTCGCGGCCGGGCGTCTCACGGTGGCCGCGGTCGGCGCGCGCAACCTGCACATCCTGGCGACGACGGAGGGACTCGGGCCCCCGCGCGGGCAGGAGGTGGAGCTGCCCGGCGAGTTCGAGGGCCTCGAGTGGACGGTCCGGTTCTACGACCCGGTGGTCGTGCCGGCGCTGGGGCTGATCGACGAGTCCGAGGGGCCGGCGTCGGAGAAGGTGCGCGGCGCGCTGGGGATCGCGACCGTCGTCTACCACGTGGTCACCCAGCCCGGCTCCGGTCTCTCGCCGCACCACGCGGGCCACGTCGGCTCGGGGCTCGCGAGCGCGCACTCCGCGGCGACGCGCGACTTCGAGCGCCTGCGCGACCGGGCCCGCGGGCGCGAGGCGCTGGTCGACGAGATGGAGGGCGCCGCCGTCGCCGGGCTCGCCCGCGCGCAGATCCTGCTGGCCCAGGCCATCCGTCCCCACGACGCCACCGTCGGCGAGGCCGTCGACGCGTCCCTGCGCCCGGGCGCGACCCCGGACCCGGACGGGGTGCGCAAGGTGCTGCTGAAGGCGTTCACCGAGGAATCGGTGTGACCGACGCGCCGCTGCAGACCGTCACCAACGCCGCGCGACTGCTCAAGGCGTTCCTGACGCGCGAGGAGTCGCTCGGGGTCTCGGAGCTCGCGCGGCGCCTCGGGCTGGGCAAGAGCGCGGTGCACCGGCTGCTCACCACGCTCGCCACCGAGGGCCTGGTCGAGCAGGACCCCGCCACCGGCGGCTACCGGCTCGGGCTCGTCGTCTTCGAGCTCGGCGAGGCGGTGCGCGTCCACATGGACCTGCACGCCGCCGCGGGCTCGGTGCTCGCGCACCTGCGGGAGGAGACCGGCGAGTCCGCGCAGGTCGGGATGCTCGACGGGCACGACGTCGTCTACGTCGACCGCCTCGAGTCCAGCCACGCCCTGCGGCTGTTCACCGAGACCGGCCGGCGCGTGCCCGTGCACTGCACCAGCTCCGGCAAGGTGCTGATGGCGTTCGCGTCCGAGCCGGTGCGCGAGCGCTTCCTCGCCACCGCGTCCCTGACGCGCCACACACCGCAGACGATCACCGACCCCGACGAGATGCGCCGGGCCCTCGGCACCGTGCGCGCCCGCGGGTGGGCCGACGCCGTCGACGAGCGCGAGATCGGGATCGCCTCCCTGGCCGCGCCCATCCGCGACCGGCACGGTGCCGTGGTCGCCGCGATCGGGATCGGGGCGCCCGTGAGCCGGTTCCGAGCCATGCCCCGCAAACGTCTGGCCCGCGTCGTCGTCGAGGCCGGCGAGGCCGTGTCCCGGCGTCTGGGCTGGTCGGAGGACGTCATGTCGTTGCAGAAGGAGAGCTGAGTGCCTGTCACCGACGCGGCCGCGAAGGCGCGGGCCCTGTACGAGGCGCGTCGCACCCGCGTGCCGATCCCGCCGTTCACCGACACCGAGCCCGACCTCGGCATGGCCGACGGCTACGCGATCCAGCAGGAGCTGGTGCCGCTGCTGCTCGCCGACGGCGACCGGGTGGTGGGGCACAAGGTCGGCGTCACCTCGGCGGCGATGCAGAAGATGATCGGGATCGACACCCCGGACTACGGCCCGGTGCTCTCGTCCACGGTCTACCGCGACGGCGACGCGATCCCGCTCGACCGCTTCATCGCGCCCAAGGTCGAGGCCGAGATCGTGTTCGTGCTCGGGTCGCGCCTGCAGGGGCCCGGGATCACGCCGACCGACGTCGCGCCCGCGATCGCCGGGGTGGCGGCGGCGATGGAGATCGTCGACTCCCGCATCGCCGACTGGCGGATCAAGCTCGCCGACACCGTCGCCGACCTCGCGTCGAACGGCGCGGTCGCGGTGTCGTCGCGGCTCGTGCCGCTGGCGGGCCTGGACACCCGGCTGATCGGGATGACGTTCACGCGCAACGGCGAGCTCGTCGACACGGGCGCCGGGGCCGCCGCGCTGGGCGACCCGCTGGCCGTCGTCGCCTGGCTGGCCAACGTGCTCGGCGAGGCCGGCGCCGCCCTCGAGCCCGGCCACCTGATCATGACCGGCGCGCTCCACGCCGCCGTGCCGCTGAAGGCCGGCGACGTGTTCCGGGCGGAGTTCGACCGCCTCGGCCCCGTGACGATCCGTGTGAAGGAGACGAGCTGATGGCTTCCGTGGATGTCCACGACCTCGCCGCGCGCCTGACCAAGGCCGTCACCGAGCGCACGGCGATCGAGCCGCTCTCCGACGACGTCGGCGACCTGGACCTCGAGACCGGCTACGCCGTGCAGCGCGTGCTGCGCGAGCAGGCCGGGCCGCGGGTGGGCTGGAAGCTCGGGGTCACGTCGCGGGCCAAGCAGGCCCAGGTCGGGGTGGCCGACCCGGTGTTCGGCTTCCTGCCCGGCACCGGTGCGCTCGACCTCGGCGAGCCGCTGCGCACCGGCGAGCTCATCCAGCCGCGCGCCGAGCCGGAGATCGTGTTCCAGATGGGGCGTGACCTCGCGGGCGAGCACGTCACCGCGTCCGACGTGCTGGGCGCGACCTCGGGCCTCGCCGTGGGCATCGAGATCCTCGACTCCCGGTTCCGCGACTACCGCTTCACGATGGCCGACGTCGTCGCCGACAACACCTCGGCCGCGCGGTTCGTCGTCGGCAGCCCGGTGCCCGCGGCGGGCGTCGACGTCCGGCTCGTCGGGGTGCTGCTGGAGAAGAACGGCGAGCTCGTGGCCACGGCGTCGGGGGCGGCGTCCCTCGGCCACCCGGCCGCCGCCGTCGCCTGGCTCGTGCGCCGTCTCGCGGCGTCCGGCGAGGGCCTCGCCGCCGGCGAGGTGATCCTCTCCGGCGGACTCACCGCCGCCACGCCCGTCGTCCCCGGCGACGTCGTGACCGTGACCATCGACCGTCTCGGGACGGTGGAGCTCGCCTGTACGTGAGCGAAGTTCCCGGCTATAGCCGGGAACTTCGCTCACGGGTGACGAATGGAGGCACTCGGATGCCGCTCGTGCAGATCACCCTCGCCCGGGGTCGGACCCCCGAGCAGCTCGCCGCGCTCGGGGAGGAGGTCACCGCCGCCGTGTCGCGCGCGGTCGGGGCGCCCGCGGGGAACGTGCGGGTCGTCGTCACCGAGTGCGAGCCCGAGCACTGGTTCGTGGGCGGGGAGTCGCTCGCCGCGTTGAGGGCGTCGGGTCAGAGGTGAGCCTCGTGCGCGTCGACGGGCCGGGCGTCGTCGAGAGTGGCGACGGCCGGCGCTTCGTCGCGCTCGAGATGCCCGACGGGTGGCGGGTGGTCGACGCCCACTGCCCGCACAACCGCGGGCCGCTCGAGCAGGGCTGGGTGCGCGACGGGCGCACGCTCGTCTGCCCGTGGCACTGGTACCGCTTCGACGTCGACACGGGGGAGTGCTCGACCTCGCCGCAGCACGTGCTCGGCGTCCACCCCGTCCGCGAGGTCGACGGGCAGGTCTACGCCGACGTCGGGGACCCGCCGCGGGCGCTGTCCTGGTCCGAGAGACTCCGGGCGCACGCCCAGGAGTGAGGGGTTCGTCCCGGAACGTCCGCTCTCGGGCAAGGTCGACGAACGACGCCGGGATTCGCCGGGAACCGTATTACGGGACCGGGTCCGGTACGGGGTGCGAGAGGTAAGTTGCCGCGCGTGTCCTCCCCCTTCGGCGGGTCCGGCGACCCGAACCGCCCCGAGTCGTTCGGGTCCCAGCCCACCCAGCACGGGCCCCAGGCGGACCCGTCCGCGGCGGGATACGGGCAGCAGGAGCCGGGTCAGTACGGCCAGTCCGGTCCGCAGCCGTACTACGGAGGCCAGACCGGCGACCCGTCCCAGCAGAGCTACGGCCAGCAGCCCGGGTACGGCCAGCAGCCCGGGTACGGCCAGCAGCCCGGGTACGGGCAGCAGGGGTACGGACAGCCCTATGGCCAGCCCGGCTACGGACAGCCCTATGGCCAGCAGGGGTACGGCCAGCAGGGCTACGGGCAGCCCGGCTACGGCCAGCCCTACGGTCAGCCCGGGTACGGGCAGCCCGGCTACGGCTACGGGCCGCCGCCCCAGAAGAAGAACAAGGCCCTGCCCTGGATCCTCGGCGGCGTCGCGCTGCTCGTCGTCCTCGTGGTGGCCATCGTGCTCGTCATCGCCCTCGACGCGGGCGGCACGGTGACGGGCGCGTCGCAGCGCAGCCTCGCGATCCCGGACTCCAGCCCGGCCGGCGTCACGGACACGATCGAGCTCGACGGCTCCGGCACGGTCTCGGCCATCCAGGTGGGCGTGTCGATCACGCATCCCTACACCTGCGACCTCGTCGTCTCCCTGCGCTCGCCGCAGGGCCAGCGGACGGTCCTGGCCGACAGCAACGACTGCACCCGCGCCAACCCGGACCTCAACCTGCAGCTCGACAGCCGCCAGCCCGGGAGCCCGCTGGCACCGCTGGTCGGGCAGCCGGTCTCCGGGCCGTGGACGCTGACGGTGTCGGACGGTGTCGCCATCGACCGCGGCAACCTGACCAGCTGGAACATCACTGCCGAGCGGTAGGCCCTGGTCGCGGGCCCGGCGTTGTCGGGGGTCGGCTCTAGACTCGAACACATGAGCGAACGGGTGCTGGGGGTGGTGGAGCGGGAGGCGCTCGACCGTGCCCGCACCCGCCTGGTCGCGTTGCGCGTCGAGCAGTTCCGGTTGTGGGGGGACATCGCCGAGCTGGAGCGGCTCGGGGTGGCCGAGCAGACCGGGGACCGGAGCTCGGTCCGGTTGCTGCAGGAGTGCGGCAATGTGGATCAGCCTGAGGCGAAGCGGCTGGTGGGTGAGGCCGCGGACCTGACGGCCCGGGTGTCGCTGCGGGGCGAGCCGTTGCCGCCGCGGTTACCGGTGACCGCGACCGTGGCTGAATCGGGGGAGATCCATTCGGGGCACGTCACGGTGATCCGGGAGACGATGACCCGCCTGGATCGGGTGGACGGGTTGTCGGTGGCGGATTGGTTCGGGGCCGAGCGCACGCTCGCGGAGCACGCGCGGGTGTTGCCGCCGCGGATGTTGCGCCGGTATGCGAAGGCGTTGATCGAGCACTTCGACCCGGACGGTGATGTCCCTCCCGAGGGCGAGGACGCCTGTGATGAGTTGCAGGTGGTGCGCCGTCGGGACGGGTCGCTGGCCTTCAAGGGTCGCCTGCATGATCCGAGCGATGCCGAGGCGTTCGTCGAGGTGATCGACGGGCTGGCCGTTCCGTTCGGGCCCGACGATCCGCGCAGCCTGGAGCGTCGCCGTCTCGACGGGCTCAAGGACCTCGTGCACGACGCCCGGCGCCCCGGGGGCCTCGCCGACGACACCAGCCACGAACACCCCGACACCGGCACCGATGACACCGGCACTGATGACACCGGCACTGATGACACCGAAAATGGTGACGAGGCCCTGATCCCCGAGCCCCGCCGCCCGGAGCCGTCCCCGCGCCTGGGGCCGGTCGATCGTCCGGGACGGGCCCTGCTGACGATCACGATGGACCACCGCTGGCTGCAGCAGGCGATCGGGCACGGCACCCTGGACTCCGGGGCGCTGGTCGACCCGCACACCGTGCGTCGCCTGGCCTGCGACGCCGACATCGTCCCGATTGTCCTCGGATCACGCTCCGAGCCGCTGGACGTGGGGCGCCTCCAGCGCACCGTCACCGACGCGATCCGCCGCGCGCTGAACCTGCGCGACGGCGGCTGCGCGTTCCCGAGCTGCTCACGGCGGCCGCGGCGTTGCCACGCCCACCACATCCGGTACTGGTTCCACGGTGGTCCGACACGCCTGGACAACCTGGTGCTGCTCTGCCGCTTCCACCACCAGCTGATCCACGCCGGGCACTGGAATGTCGAGACTCACCACGGGCGGCCGTGGTTCACCCCGCCGCCCTGGATCGACCCCGACCAGCAACCCCGCCTCGGCGGGCGACCCCGCGTCCCCCTCTGAGCGCAGGCTCAGTGCTCCGGCTCGTGCCCGATCGCCGTCTCGCCGGTGGTGGTGACCTCGCCCGTCCAGTCGCAGGTGGCGCACCAGCAGTAGAACCGGCGCTGGTCGCCCTCCCAGAACTCGTTGGCGAGCCCGAGGTCCCGCGCGCACTGCGGACAGAACCGCGGAGCGTCGCGACGGTGGGCCTCGACGTCGGCCGCGAACCGCCGGTCGATGCGGGCGCCGGGCGAGCCGTCGGCCTGGGTCACGTCGGCCACGCTCCCACGAGACGGCTTCACCGAGGGATCGTCCCCGAGTCCACCTGCGCGGAGGTCTCCGGAGCGAGGGTGGCCGTGCCGATGCCGCCCACGGGGGTGAACGACGTGCGGCCCGCCTCCTTGTCCGCCGCCACGCGGGCCGCCGCGGTGATGTGCACCTGGCGGATGGCCTCGAGGTCGGGGGAGTAGCGCGTCGAGCCCATGTTGCAGAAGTCGAGGGCGAACTCGGCGCCGCCGGCGTGGAACTTGTCCTTCTCGCAGGGCAGGTCGATGCGCTCGTGGGGCTCGCGGATCGTGCCCAGTGGGTCCTCGCCCTTGGCGACGGCCTGCATCGACTGCCGGAACATCTTGCGCAGCAGCGCGACGCCGATGTCCGAGCGGCCGAGGTGCTCCGTGGTCCGGTCGGTGATCCGACCCTGGGTGCACCAGGCCATGATGTCCTGGCCCTCGACGTAGTTCACGACGTGGTGGCCGCGGTCGTCGAACACCGGGATCTCGTAGTCGGGCACCGTCTGCTGCTCGACCGGCTCGTAGCCCTCGGGAGCGTGGACGGTGTAGAGCATGAACCGGGTGGTCGTCCGGTTGATCGGCACGCGGATCTGCATCTGGTGGATGCCGCCACCGCCGACGCGCATGTTGTACGGGAAGACGAGCGGGTGCCCGACCTTCCAGTCGTCGTTGTCCTCCGACGCCCCGGCGAGCACGCGGCGCTTGATGATGCCCCACTCGAACGCGTCGAAGCCGATGCGCTGGTGCTTCTTGCCGAACGAGGCCGGGGCGACGAAGCCCTCGTGGTTCCCGATGAACTCGAAGTAGCGCCCGTGCAGGTGCTCGACGTGGTGCGGGTCGACCGCGTTCTCCATGACCTGCACGTAGTTGCACGGGATGTCGGCCCAGCCGATGTCGCGGTACCCGTCCATGACGTAGACGTCGAAGCGGGGGAGCAGCGGCGCGGGATCCGGGCCGATGTAGGCCCACACGAGCCCGCCGAGCTCCTCGACCTTCCCGGCGGTGGCGCGCACGCGCTCGGCGAAGTTGGTGTTCTCCTTCTCCGCCGGCTGGTCGGTGCACGCGCCGTCGGTGTCGAACTTCCAGCCGTGGTACGGGCAGCGCAGTCCGTCGCCCTCGACGACGCCGTAGGCCATCGACGCCTTCCGGTGCGGGCACGGCTCCGGGATGATCCCGTACCTGCCCGACGGCGAGCGCCAGAGCGCGAAGAACTCCCCGAGCAGCTCGACGCGCTTGACGGGGAACTCCTGGAGCTCCCGGGCGAAGGCCACCGGGTACCAGTAGCGGCGCAGCACCTCGCCCATCGGCGTGCCGGCCTCGACGGCCGTGAGTTCCTCGTTCTGCTCGGCGGTCAGCATGCGGCCCTCCGGGGCGTGTGGCGGTGTCCACGACGCTAGGGAGCCGACCGGGCCACGAGAAGGGCTGCGTCCCTCTCTGCGGGATGGGGCCCGCGCAGGAGCTCAGGTCGAGATGCTCAGGCCGGGGTCGGCACGACGACCACCTTGCCGCGCAGGGTGCCCGCGTCCGCCTCGGCGTGGACGCCCGCGAGCTCCGCCAGCGGCACGCGGCGGGCGACGTCGATCCGCAGGTCGCCGGCCTCCACCAGGGCGACCAGGTGCGCCAGCTGCTCGACGTCGTTGCGGACGAAGACGTCGATCGCCCGCACGCCACGGGCCTCGTCGGCGGGTGCCGGCGTCCCGGGCACGGTGTTCACGACGACGCCGCCGTCCCGGACGAGGCCGACCAGCGCGCTCAGCTCCGCCGGGGCGATCGAGGCAAGGTTGAGCACGACGTCGACGGGCTCGGTCACCGCGGCGGTCACCTCGGTCGTGGTGTGGTCGACGACCTCGTCGGCGCCCGCCGAGCGCAGCCCGGCACTGCTGCGCGGGCTGCCGACCGCGATGACGTGGGCGCCGGCGTGCTTCGCGAGCTGCACGGCGTAGCCGCCCACCGCGCCGCCCGCGCCGTTGATCAGCACGCGCTGCCCGGCCGTCAGCTTCGCGTCGTCGACGAGCGCCTGCCAGGCGGTGAGGCCCACCATCGGCAGGGCGGCGGCGTCGGTGAGCTCGACGCCGGACGGCGCGCGCGTCAGCACCGCGGCCGGCGCGACGACGTACTCGGCCGCGGCACCGTCCGCGACCATCGGCAGGAAGCCGACGACCTCCTCGCCGGGCGACAGCCCCTCGACGCCGTCGCCCAGGGCGTCGACCGTGCCCGAGACCTCGATCCCCGGCGTGTGCGGCAGCGCCACCGGGAAGGGGCCCTGCAGGTAGCCGCCGCGGATGCCGTCGTCGACGAGGTTGAACGTCGTGGCGGCGACCCGCACCCGCACCTCCCCGGGCCCGGGGACGGGCTGCTCGACGTCCTCGTACCGGAGCACGTCCGGGCCGCCGTACTCGTGGAACCGCACTGCCTTCACGTCCGGGCCTCGCCCTCGGGGAATCGCTGGTGGTCTGGTTGCTTCGAACTCGAAGCGCTTCCGACGCTAGCTCTGCTTCGAACTCGAAGCAAGTAGACTCCCGGCGTGCCCGAGCCGCCGCACTCCGTCGACCCGGTGCAGCTCGGCGCCTACTTCGCCCTGGTCGAGGTGTCGGACCTGCTGCGGTACGCGATCGAACAGCAGCTGCGCGAGGCGGGCGGCCTGACCTTCGTACGCTTCCAGATCCTCATGCGCCTGCGGCTGTCCCCGACGGGCAGCCACCGCATGACCGACCTGGCCGACGCCATCGTCCACAGCCGCAGCGGGCTGACCTACCAGGCCGGCCTGCTGGAGAAGGCCGGTCTGGTCGCCCGCGCGCCGTCGGTGGACGACGAGCGCGGCGTCACCCTCACCATCACCGAGGCCGGCCGGGCGCTCGTCGCGACGGTGCTCCCGGGCCACGAGGAGGTCGTCGGGCAGATGCTCTTCGAGCCGCTCTCACGGGCCGACGCGCAGCGGCTCGCCGACCTGCTGGAGCCGGTGCGCGACCACATGCGCGCGGCCCCGCCGCGCTCAGCGGAGGCGCGGCGCCGCCCGACCTGAGCTCCGGCCGAGCGCCGCCCAGGCCCCGAGGGCGGCGCGGGCCGGGAAGCCGCTGGTCGGCATCAGCACGGTGCCGACGACGCCGGTGGCCACGAGGACGCCGCCCGCGGCGCGGTCGCCGGGTCGCAACGTGCGCCCGACGCTCCAGAGCGCCGGCGCGGCGACGAGGAACCAGAAGGCGGTCGCCCGGTCCCCCCGGTCGGGGACGGCGCCGACGATCGCGGCGGGCCCTCGCTCACGGACCTCCCGGGCGGTGCCGGCGAGGACGTCGCGGTACGTCCAGAGCCCGAGCGCGCCGTGTCCCAGGCCCACGATCTGGAGCCACCGACCCGGGCCCTTCACCGGGCACCGTCCGGGGCCGCGACGAGCGCCTCGTCGGTGAGCAGGGCGATCCACCGATCCGCGTAGCCGGCCAGCGCGGAGCCGGTGGGGGCGAGCGACGGCGTCGCGTGCACGAGCTGCGCGTGCCCGAGGAAGGCGCTGTAGGACATGACGGCGCGCTCGCGGGCGCCGTCCGGGTCGTGGCCGAGGGCGGCGAACTGGTCGGCGAGGTACGCGAGCCGTCGCTGCGTCACCCGCGCCAGGGCCTCGGCGACGTCCGGGTCGTCGACGCTCGCCTGCAGCGCGAGCTCCACGTCTGCCGCGGGCCCGGTGGTGCTCTCGAGCGCGGCCAGCAGCAGAGCACGCAGCCGCTCGCGGGGTCCGGGCATCGCCTCGACCCACGCGATCACGTCCTCGGTCTCGCGGCGCTCCCAGAGCGCGAGGGCGGCCCGGACCAGGTCGCCGCGCGACGAGAAGTGCCAGTAGAAGCTGCCGCGCGTGGCGCCCAGCCGCTTCGCCAGCGGCTCGATGGCCACCGCCGCCGCGCCGCCCTGACCCATCGCCGCGAGCGCGGTCACCGCCCAGTCATGGGTCGTGAGCTGCCGTTTCTCCGTCGCCACGCCTCCGTACAGTACTGTACGGAGGCGCGACCGTACAGGAGTGTACGGACGGGGATCAGGGCCGTCGGAAGCGCCGCCGGTAGGCGAGCGGGGACAGGCCGACGTCGTCGGAGAGGTGGGCCCGCAGGGACGCGGCCGTCCCCAGGCCGGCGGCGGTCGCGACGCGGTCGACCGGCAGATCGCTGCCCTCGAGCAGGCGGCGTGCCCGCGCGACCCGCTGTGCGACGAGCCAGGCGTGCGGCGACGTGCCGGTCTCGGCGCGGAAGCGGCGGGTGAAGGTCCGCACGCTCATCGACGCGCGGGCCGCGAGCCCGGCGACGTCCAGGTCGGCGTCGAGGTGCTCCAGTGCCCACGTCCGCACCGCGCTCGTCGCCCCCTCCGGGGCGGCCGGCAGGGGATGGTCGATGAACTGGGCCTGCCCGCCGTCGCGCCACGGCGCGATCACGAGGTGGCGGGCGACGGCGTTGGCGACCTCGGTCCCGTGGTCGCGGCGCAGGACGTGCAGGCTGAGGTCGAGCCCCGCGGCGAGCCCCGCGGAGGTGGCGACGTCGCCGTCGTCGACGAAGAGCACCGACTCGTCGACGTCGAGGTGGGGGTGCAGGCGGCGCAGATCGTCGGCCCGGGCCCAGTGCGTCGTGACCTTCCGGCCGTCGAGCCGTCCCGCCGCGGCGAGCACGAACGCGCCGGTGCAGATCGACATCCAGCGGGCACCGTCGGGCACCGTGTCGAGGGCGGCGTGCAGCTCCCGCGGCAGGATCCCGTCGCGGCGGGCCGGGACGTAGTGGGTGCCGGGGACGATGACGGTGTCCGCGGCGGCGAGGGCCTCCGGCCCGTGGTCGAGCAGCAGCGAGAAGCCCGCGGTCGACCGGACGGGGCCGGGCTCGAGCCCGCACACGCGCACGTCGTAGAGCGGTGTGCCGTCCCTCTGCGCGGAGCCGAAGACCTGCGGCGGGATCTGCAGGTCGAAGCCGACGACCTCGGGCAGGGCGAGGACGGCGACGACGTGACGTCCGTCGGGATCGGGCATGGCCGGATTCTTGCACGTTGTGGCGTTCGGGCCACTGGTTCGGCGATCGTTCCTCGCGCAGGCTGTCTGCTCGTGACCGAGACGCGGCCCGACTCCCCGCCCGCCGTCGACCCCCCGGACCGTCCCTCGGCCTGGCCCTGGGCCGTCGCGGCGACGGCGTTCGTCACCCTGCTCGGGGCGTCGGGGTTCCGATCGGCGCCCGGGGTGTTCATCGAGCCGCTGCACGCCGAGTTCGGCTGGTCGACGGCGACGATCTCGTCGGCGGTGTCGCTGAACCTGCTGCTCTACGGCGTGATGTCACCCTTCGCGGCGGCACTGATGGAGCGCTTCGGCATGCGCCGGGTCGTCTCCGTCGCGCTCGTGCTCGTGGCCGCGGGCAGCGGGCTGACGGTGTTCATGTCGGAGGTCTGGCAGCTCGTCCTGCTCTGGGGCGTCCTCGTCGGGGTGGGCACCGGGTCCATGGCACTGGCGTTCGTCGCCGTCGTCACCGGGCGGTGGTTCGTGCGCCGGCGCGGGCTGGTCTCCGGCGTGCTCACCGCGGCCCAGGCGGCCGGTGGCCTCGTGTTCCTGCCGCTCATGGCGTCGCTCGCCGGGTCGGTGGGCTGGCGGGGGGCGTCGCTGCTGATCGCGGCGGGCGCACTCCTGGTCGTCCCGCTGGTGCTGCTGTTCCTGCGCAACCGGCCCT
This sequence comes from Actinomycetospora sp. NBC_00405, assembly GCF_036044095.1. Lineage (NCBI taxonomy): Bacteria > Bacillati > Actinomycetota > Actinomycetes > Pseudonocardiales > Pseudonocardiaceae > Actinomycetospora > Actinomycetospora sp. NBC_00405. Next base: position 1,605,284 of record NZ_CP107938.1, on the reverse strand, counting down.
CGGACGTCGGGACGCTCGCCTACGGCGCCGAGCCCGGCGACGTGCAGCCCGAGGAGGTCGTCGTCGGCGGCGCCGTCCGCCGCACCCTCACCGTGCTGCGCGACGCCTCCCGCACGGGCACGTTCTGGCTGCTCGCGGGCGGGTTCGCGATCTGCGGGGCGACCACCGTCGGCCTGCTCAACACCCACTTCGTGCCCGCCGCCCACGACCACGGCATGCCCGCCACCACCGCCGCGGGCCTGCTCGCGGTCGTCGGCGTGTTCGACGTCGTGGGCACGATCGCGTCGGGCTGGTTCACCGACCGCATCGACCCGCGCAAGCTGCTCGCCGTCTACTACGTGCTGCGCGGGGTGTCCCTGGCGTTCCTGCCGTTCCTGCTCGCGCCGTCCGCGGCCCCGCCGCTCTGGGCGTTCATCATCTTCTACGGCCTCGACTGGGTCGCCACCGTGCCGCCGACCGTCGCGCTGTGCCGCGAGCGGTTCGGGGCGCGGGCGCCGATCGTCTTCGGGTGGGTGTTCGCCGCCCACCAGGTCGGCTCCGCGATCGCCGCCGTCGGCGCCGGCCTCGTCCGCGACCTCACCGGCGCCTACGACGGCGCGTGGTGGGGGGCCGGCGCGCTCTGCATCGTGGCCGCCGGGCTCTCGCTCGCGGTGCGGCGGACGGGAGCACTAGCGTCGGCGAGATGACGATCTCCGTGCACCCGGGCGCCGACGACCGGGACTGGGGTGGCCGCCTGCCCCGCAACGAGGCGATCGACCTCGACGACGACCAGCGCGCCGCCCGCGACGAGATCGTCGGGCGCTCCGCGCGCTGGGCCGAGCGCTCCGGGTTCGCCCCGGCCGACGACGCGGGCGGGCTCATCGGGCCGTTCAACGCCTTCACCCTGCGACCGGCACCGGGCCGGGCGTTCAACCAGTGGGTGCAGACCGACCAGCGCGGATCGTCGCTGTCGAAGACGATCCGCGAGGTCGTCATCCTCACCGTGGGCGTCGCGTGGCAGGCCGACTACGAGATCTACGCCCACGTCGCCGTGGCCCGGACCGTGGGGCTCTCGGAGACGGTGATCGCCGGCCTGCGCTCGGGGGAGACCGATGGATCGACCGACGATTGGGCCCCCGACGAGCTCGCCGCCCACCGCTTCACCGACGAGCTCGTCCGCACCCACTGGGTGTCCGACGCGACCTACGCCGCCGCGCAGGAGGCCTTCGGTCGCGACGGGGTGCTCGACATGGTCCACCTGATCGGCATGTACCTCGCGACCTCGGCGCTGCTCAACGCCTTCGAGGTCCCGGCGCCGCCGATCCCCGACGAGCGTCCCTGACGTGCCGGGACGCCCGAGCTGGGAACTGAGCTCGGTGCGCAACGCCGCGCGGCTGCTCAAGGAGTTCTCGGTCGCCGACCGTGAGCTGGGGGTCGCCGAGCTCGCCCGCCGGCTGGGGCTCGGCACCAGCACCGTGCACCGGCTGCTCGCGACGCTGGCCGACGAGCGCCTGCTCGAACGCAGCCCGGAGGGGACCTACCGCCTCGGGCTGGCGGTCCACGAGCTCGGCGCGAGCGTCGCCCCGCACGTCGGGCTGCACGAGGCGGCGATGCCCGCGATGGCCGGGCTGCGCCACGCGACGGGGGAGACCGTGCAGCTCGCGGTGCTCGACGGCATGGACTCGGTGTACGTCGAGCGCCTCGAGAGCCCGTACACCGTCCGGATCTTCGCGCGGGTCGGCACGCGGTTGCCGGCGACGACGACGAGCACGGGCAAGGTGCTGCTCGCCGCGCTCCCGGCCGACGAGCTCGAGGCCCGCCTGGCCCGGTGGACCCCGGCGCGCCCGACGCCGCACTCGATCACCGACCCGGCGACCCTGCGCCGGCGCCTGCGCGAGATCGCCGAGCGCGGCTGGGCGGACAACCGCGAGGAGAGCCGACTCGGCGTCGTCTCGGTGGGGGCGGTGATCCGCGACGGGGCCGGCGAGGGGGTCGCGGCGGTCAGCGTCGCCGTCCCCGTGGACCGCGCGGCGGCGGCGACGATGCGCCGCTACACCACGCTCGTCACCGACACCGCCGACGTGATCACGCGTCGACTGGCTGCCGCAGGAGGCTGACGAAGGCGACGAGGCCCAGCAGCGCGACGAGGCCCGCGAAGACCACGCCGGACACCACGAGCCCGAACGCCGCCGACGCGAGGCCCTCGCCGATCACCGGCAGCGAGATCCCGACGTAGAGGACGAGGAAGAAGCTGGACGCCACCTCGCTGCGGCGTTCCGGCGGGGTGCCGGCGTTCACCGCGCCGAGCCCGGCCCGGAAGCTCATCCCCTGGCCGACGCCCGCGACGGCGGCACCGGCGACGAGCAGCGGCAGCGACGCCAGTGCGATGGCGGCGCCGACCCCGAGGACGCCGACCACGAGCGCCGCGCAGCCGAGGAGCAGCGCCGGGCGCAGGTGCAGCCGGGACGACGCGATCTGCCCGACCGTCGAGGCCCCGAGCAGCGTGAAGACGACCAGGCCGTCGACGAGGTGGTTCTCGATGCGCAGGACCTGGGTCAGGAAGGAGGGCGAGACGGCCGTGAACAGGCCGAGGACGGCGAACCCCGCGAAGCCGGCGATCGCCGCCCGGACGAACACGCCCCGGACCTCGGGCGGCACCGAGACCTTCTGCGGGCGCCAGCTGATCGGGCCCTCGGAGGTCTCGATCGGCTCGGCCACGAACCAGGTCACCGCGCCCACGAGCAGCACCATCACGATGTGCACCACGTAGGGCAGGTACAGGGGCGCCGGGGCGTACTCGGCGAGGGCGCCGGCGACCACCGGGCCGAGTCCCAGGCCGAGCATGTTCACGCAGGCCGCGAGCAGGCTGTAGCGGGCCTGGCGGCCCTCCGGGGCCAGGTCGACCAGCGCCGCGGTCGCCGTCCCCGTGAAGATGCCGGCGGAGAGGCCGGACAGCACCCGGCCGACGAACAGCGTCGGGATGTTGTCGGGGATGAGGAAGACGGCGCTGGAGATCGCGGCGAGCGCGAGTCCCGGCAGCAGGACCGCGCGCCGACCGACCTGGTCGGAGAGCCGCCCGAAGAGCACGAGCGCCCCGGTGACGCCGACCGCGTACGCCGCGAAGACGAGCGTCACCATCACCCCGCCGAACCCGAGCTCCTGCTCGTAGATCGGGTAGAGCGGCGTCGGCAGGGTGGCGCCGAGCATCGTGATGAGGAAGGCGAGGGCGACGACGGCGGCCGCGGTCGGTCCGCGGAGGCCTCGGGCGGGGCGGGTGGTGGTCTCGGCCGACGAGCTGATGGCGATCCTCCGTCCGGTCGTGCACGACGGAAGGCGTGTTCCCCGGCCGCGGGAGGCGCACGCGCACGTGAGCGATCCGGGTCGTCAGGGCGACCCGGATCACTCACGTGGCCGGAGGCCATCAACGCCCTGGAATGGGCTTTCCGGAGAAGAGGTACTTCTGGGCCAGCGCCACCGGGTCGTAGGTGGCCGGGGTGGCCTCGTCCGGCGCCGCGGTCACCGTCACCGGCCGGGTCTGCACGATGCAGACCGGGTCGCCGGCACGACGGTGGCGACCGATCACCCACTCGACGTCGACGGGGTAGCCGTAGTGCTCCTCGATCGAGCGCACCGCCGAGGCGATCGCCCCGACCTGCTCCTCGTCGAGCACCCGGCGGTCGGCGAGCTTGGCCGGCATGTCGATCTCGGTGACCGCGCCGACCGCGAAGTCGAACGCCGAGACGATCCGCTTGTGCGCGACGTCGTACTTGAGCACCCGCCCGTCGGCCTTGCCGATCTCGACGTGGTCGGGGTCCACGAGGCCCTGCACGATCGCCTCGCCCCAGCCCCAGCTGGTCTCGACGACGATGCGGTCGGTCTTGCCGGTCACGGGGTGCACCGAGAACGCCACCCCCGACGCGCGGGCGTGGATGAGCTCGATGACCCCGACGGCGATCGGCATCGCGTGGTGGCTGATGCCCTTGCGCAGCCGGTAGGCCAGCGCGCGCCCGGTGAACAGCGAGCCCCAGCAGTTGCGGACCGCGTCGAGCACCCGCTCGATGCCCGAGACCCCGAGGTAGGTGTCGAAGATCCCCGCGAACGAGGCGTCGGCGGCGTCCTCGCCCGTCGCCGACGAGCGCACCGCGACCGGCACGTTGACGTCGACGCAGCGCAGGCACAGCTCCTCGTAGGCCTCGGTGAGGCGACCCGTCAGGTCGGCTCCCACCGGGGTCTCGCGGAACATCTGACGGATCTCCGCCGACGCCGACTCCACCTCGGCGTCGGTCGGCGACGACCCCAGCCGGTCGATCACCGCGTCGATGCGCTGGTCGAGACCCGATTCCCGGCAGTGCCGTGAGTAGGCGTCGACGGTGACGGCGAAGCCCTGGGGGACCTGCACGCCCGACTGCATCAGCTCGGCGAGCCTGCCCATCTTCGAGCCGCCGGCCGCGATCGCCTGCTGCGGGTCCACCTCGTCGATCCACACGACGGCGTCGCAGCTGTGGGTGGTGGCCTCGCTGGTGCCGTCGGGCTCGCTGACGTCGGCCGCGGTCATGGGTACCTCCGGGGCGGCGGTCACCCGGCGACTCCCGCGGGGGCGTCGGCGGCGGGTGCCGGTGTGGTGGTGGCTGCAGATGTGGTGGTGCCTGCCTCGTTCAGGATGGTGACCGTGCCCGTGGTGCCGTCCACCTCGATCTCGTCGCCGTCGGCGATCGAGATCGTGGCGACGCCCAGCGCCGTGACGGTGGGGACGCCGTACTCGCGGCCGACGATCGCGGCGTGCGAGAGCATGCCGCCGCCGTCGCACGCCGCGCCCGCGATCTTGCCGAAGACCGGCGTCCAGCTGGGCGACGTCGACTCGCAGACCAGGATCGAGCCGGGCTCGAGGCGGTGCATCTCGTCGGAGGACTGCAGGACGCGGGCGATGCCGCGGGCGGTGCCCTTGGCCGCGGGGACACCCTTCATCACCGTCTGCTTGGCGGCGTCGGGGTTCTGCACGGCCTTGATCGAGGCCGGGTTCAGCCCGAAGATCTCGATGAGCACGGGGTCCTCGACGGCCTCGGGGATCGTGCCGAGCACCTTCGGCATCTGGCCGCGCTTGGCGTGCCAGTGGTCGAAGTACTGGCGGCGCTCGGCGACGAGGCTCTTCAGCTCACCCTGGTAGGGCGTGCGGCCGGAGGCGACGTCCAGGAGCTCCGGCCAGAAGAGGTAGAGCATGTCGTCCTTGTGGTCGGCGTTCTCACGCCGCGCCAGCTCCTGGGCGCCCCACCGCAGCGGCAGCATGACCTTGAGGTCGATGTAGTAGTTGTGGTCGTCCTGCCACCAGGGGAAGTTCGCCTCCTGGTTGGACTGCAGGCCGGCGTCGAAGACGGCCTGCTCCTCGCGGGTCAGGCCGGTGCGCGCGTTCTCGATGGCTGCCTCGCGCTCGGCCAGCGCGTTGCGGGCCGCGACCTCGAAGTCGTGCTCGTCGTCCTTCTTGAGGAAGGTCTTGATCAGGCCGAGGGGGATCGTGTTGTCCTCGATCCAGCTCGCCACCCCGACGTCGCAGGTGGCCTCGGCCCGCCAGCCGTAGACCTGCAGGAAGTCGTCGAACTCGGTGAGCCAGGGCCCGGCGCCGGGCTCGCGACCGAGGGCGGCGCGCAGCTCGTGCGGCTCGTGGGTGTCGAAGACGTCCGACAGCCCGGCCGCCCGGGCCCGCATGGCGAGCCGGTAGACCTCGCGGTCGGTCTCCATGATCTTGGTGTCCTCGCCCTGGAGGAACTTGCCGATCTCGCCGGGGTCGATCCCCATGTCGGCGCAGGCGCCGTAGAAGCCCAGGAAGTTGGCCAGCATCGGGTACATGACGCCGAAGTGGATCTCCATCGACCGCTTGTGGTAGCGGCGGCTCTTGACCAGCAGGTCCGTCAGGTCGGGCGTGCCCGCGAAGTCGACGCCGCGGAAGTACTGCCAGGTGCTCTCGAGCTCGTCGCGGCCGCCCTCCCAGATGCTGCGGTAGTTCTGCAGGAAGTGGGGGAGGTTCGTCGCGATGCGGTTGGCCCGCGCGCCGATCTCGTTGGGGTCGGTCTCGGGCAGCGCGCAGCCGTAGAGGTGGGTGCCGGCGAAGCGTGCCGTGATCCCGCGGCCGGGCGGCAGCGGTAGGGCCTCGGCCGCGTGCTGGGTGCCCCAGCAGTAGCCGTCGCCGCTCCAGAGGGTGGCGGCGAGCGGGGTGAGCCCTCGCGACCAGTGGAAGTCGAGGAACCAGAACCCCTGCTCGTCGCCCGGCTTGAACGGACTCGCCGGGTCCACGATCCAGGGCATGTCGAAGTGCTCCGGCTTGTAACCCGGGTACCACTCGCCCGTGGCGAACTCGTCCACCGGTACCACGTTGGCCATCTGTTCCTCCTCGACGATGAGCGCCAGGTCACCGTTCATCCCAGCGGCACTGTGAGGCAAGCAACACGTTCCACCCCCGGGAACGTTGTCCGCCGCCGAACGGGCGCCTGGGTGCTCTTCCCGGGTGACCCCTAGGGTCGCGGCCCGTGGACACGAGGGGCACGAGCGAACCGTTGGCCGTCGTCGTCGGCGCCACCGGCGCCCTCGGGGGCGCGATCGTGCGCCGCCTGCGCTCCCGGGGCGTCCCGGTGCTGGCCGTGGCCCGCTCGTCGGCGTCGCTCGAGGCCCTGAGCGCCGACGACGAGGGCGTCGTGGGGTGCGCGGCCGACATCGGCGACGACGGCGCCCAGCAGGCGATCGCCGACGGCCTGGCCGCCTGGGACGCGCCCGTCGGGATGGTCGTGCAGGCGGCCGGCCTGCCGGCGGTGGGCGGCCTGGACGTCGTCGAGCCCGCGGCGCTCGGGGCGGCGGTGGCGCTCAAGGTCGGCGGGATGCTGCGCCTCGTCCGCGCCGCCGACCCGTGGCTGGCGGAGGGCTCGCGGCTCGTGGCGCTCGGCGGGCACTACGGCGCCGAGCCGTCGCCGCACGTCCCGGGCGCGGGCGTCACGAACGCCGCGCTGGCCAACCTCGTGCGTCAGCTCGCCGACGCCTACGGACCGCGGGGGATCACGGCGCACCTCGTCGCACCGGGCCCGGCCGACACCGACCGCCTGCGCCGTCTCTCCGCCGACCGGGCCGCGGCGCGCGGGGTCGAGGTGGAGGACATCCTCGCCGAGCGCCGCGCCGAGTCGCCCCTGGGCGCGCTGGTCACGCCGGAGCAGGTCGGCTGGGCCGTCGCGACCCTCCTCGACCCCGAGGCCTCGGCGCTGACCGGCTCGACCCTGGCCCTGGACATGGGGGCGCGGCGGGGCCTCTGAAGGACGATCGGCAGGTCGGCGGGCACCTCGTCGCGCCATGGGGGTGCTCCACGGTCCGGTGATCTCGTCGCGTCGCGGCCGGCACCTCAGCCCAGCGCCGCCGCGCGGTCGACCACGGCGTCGACCACCGCCGGGCCGTGGCTCAGCGCCGCGTCGTTGTGGTCGGCACCCGGGACGGCGACGACCGGCGCGCCGGCGGCGTCGGCCACCGCCCGGCTCTGGGCGGGCGGGACGAGGCTGTCGGCCTCGCCGAGCACGACCGTCGTCGGCACCCCGGCCCGGGCGACCGGCTCGGCGACCGGGAAGCGGTCGGTCAGCAACGCCCGCACCGGCAGGTAGGGGTAGATCCGCTCGCCGACGGCGGGGAGGTCGACCGACGGAGAGCGCAGCACCATGCCGCCGACCGGTGCCTCGGTCGCGAGGCGGGCGACGACCGCCGAGCCCAGGCTCTCGCCGACGTAGACCACCCGTTGCAGCGGGACGCCGCGGTCGCGCACGAGGTGGTCGCGCGCGGCGCGGGCGTCGGCGTACAGGCCCTCCTCGCTCGGGCTCCCCGGGTTGCCGCCGAAGCCGCGGTAGTCGAAGAGCAGCACGTCGAGGCCCCGGGCGCGCAGCGCCGCCGCCAGGGGCGCCCGCATCGAGCGGTCGCCGGCGTTGCCGTTCGCCACCAGCACCGTCACGTCCCGCCGCGGGCCGCTCGCGGGGACGAACCACGCGCCCAGCCGCACGTCGTCGGCCGTGGTCAGCACGACGTCCTGTCCGCGGGCCACGGCCGTCGCCGCCGGCGACACCGGACCGGGGGAGGGGATGTAGACCAGCTCGCGCTGGAACAGCCAGAGGCCCCCGACCAGCAGCACGACGACGGTCAGGACCACGCCGACGACGACGGCGACGCGGCGGATCACCCGCGCAGTGTGCCGCAGCCCGTCGCCCCGGGCCTTTCCTGTCGATGTGTCTCTTTCTGGTAGGCATGACCACCACGAAAGGGTGGTGCTCATGGAGGTCGCACTCGTGGCCGAGGAGGCGGCGGGGGTCCGCACGCTGCAGCGCATCGCGCGCAGCGATCACCGTCTGCGCGTCGTGCTGACGGCGAGCGACGCGACCGCGCCCGGGGTGTCCGTGGCGTCGGCCGCCGCGGAGCTCGGGGTGCCGACACTGCCCGCCGACCGCGTCCGCGACCCGGAGCTGGCCGACGACCTCCGCGAGCGGGGCGTCGACGTCCTGCTCAACGTCCACTCGCTGCACCTCGTGCGCCCCGAGGTCCTCGACGCGCCCCGCGTCGGCGCGTTCAACCTGCACCCCGGGCCGCTGCCCGAGGTCGCCGGGCTCAACGCCCCCAGCTGGGCCGTGGCGCGGGGGCACGAGCAGCACGGCGTGACGCTGCACTGGATGGAGCCCGGGATCGACACCGGCGACGTCGTCGACGAGGTGCGCTTCCCGATCACCCCCGAGGACACGGCGCTCACCGTCGCGGTGCGCTGCGTGGCCCGCGGGCAGGAGCTCGTCGACCGGTTCCTCGGTCACCTCGAGGACGGCGTCGTGCCCCGGCACCCCCAGGACCGCACGGCCCGCCGCTACTACGGGCGCGGTGTGCCGCACGACGGCTGGGTGCCCTGGACGGCCCCGGCCCGCGAGGTCGGCGACTTCGTCCGGGCCTGCGACTACGGGCCCTACCCGTCCCCGTGGGGCGTGCCGCGCACGCTCCGCGACGGTGCCGAGGAGATCGGGGTGGTCCGCGTGGCGGCGACCGGACGGTCGTGCGCGGGTCGTCTCCCCGGCGAGGTGGACGAGGACGACGAGGGCCCGCTCGTCGCCACCGCCGACGAGTGGATCCGGCCCCGGCGTCTCGCCGAGGGAGCAGTCCTCCGGCGCGGGGACCGCCTGGCGGCCCCGAGCACCTGACGACTCAGACGACCTGGAGTCCCAGGGCGCGACAGACGTCGGCGGCCTGCTCGGTCGAGACGATCGCGCCGCGCAGGACGGCGGGCGTCTCCGGGGTGATCTCGCCGAGGTCGGCGCCGCGCAGGTCGGCCCCGGTGAGCCGGGCGTGGGTCAGGTCGGTGCCGCGCAGCTTCGAGTCGGTGAGGACGACGTCGCGCAGGTCGGCGCCCGAGAGGTCGGCGTCGGAGAGGTCGACGCGGTCGAGGCGCCAGCCGCGCAGGTGCGAGTCGGAGAGCCGGGCGAGGGCGAGCGAGCAGCCGTCGACGGTGAAGCTGACCGCGAGGTCGCGCAGGCCGGAGAGGTCGACGCCGACCATCCGGCAGTCGCGGAAGACGGTGTCGGTGAGGTGGGCGCCGACCAGCTGGGCGCGGGAGAGGTCGACGCCGGTGAGGACGGCGTCGGTGAGGTCGGCGTCGAGCATCTGGGCAGCGGCCAGCGACCCGCCGTCGACCCGCACCCCGTCGAGCACCGCGCCGCGCAGCCGCACCCCGGTGGCCCGGACGCGGTCGAGCGTCGCCCCGGCGAGGTCGACCCCGGAGAGGTCGAGCTCGTCGAGGACGCAGCGCCGCAGCACCCACGGGGTGCCGTGCCCGCGCTCGAGCCGGTCGCGGACGAGGTCGGGGTCGGCGCCGGTGAGGTCGGCGTCCGCCACCTCGGGGCCGGCGTCGAGGGCGTCGAGGGGATCGGTCACGGGCGCCGAGTCTGCCCGCCGGGGCCGACGGGCGCGGTCCCCGCCCGTCGGGGCCGCCGCCGACGAGGGGCACGTTCAACATGATCGACTCGTGGGTCCGCCTGCGGAACGTGCCCGTCGCCGCGGGCCCTCAGCCCGGGATCGCCGCACCCGAGGGAACGCCGGCGGCGACGTAGCCCTCGTAGAGCTCCTCCCAGTCAGGGCTGCGCCCGTCCGGCGCCGTGCCCGGCGTCCCGTCGATCGCTGCGGTGAGAGCCTCGAGGCAGACGTCCCACCCGGCGGCGTTGCGCGACGCCGCCTCCCGCTCGTCCATGAGATGGGTGAACGTCAGCCGCGACCGGCCGTCGCGCAGCGACTCGAGGGTGAACCACAGCTCCTCGCCGTCCCACGAGAACGCGACCCGGTGCGGCGGCTCGTGGGCGAGGACCGTGCCGGTGCCGCCGTCGCCGTCGGCCTCGAAGGAGAACGTCACCGTCGCGCCCGCCGACCAGGTCGGCGCCTCGAGCCGCGCAGGGAACCAGTGCGCGAGCTCGTCGGGGTCGGTGAGCAGCACGAACACCCGCTCGGCGGGGTGCTGGTACTCGCGGACGAAGCGCAGGGCCGGTCGACCGTCGATCTCGAGGTAGCTGCCGGTGGGGTTCACGGGGTGTCCTTCCGCGGGGAGGTCTCGTCGAGGCGCCGCCCGAGGGCGTCGAGGCTGTCGGACCACATGCGCCGGTAGGGCGCGAGCCAGACGTCGAGCGCGGCCAGCGGCGCCGGGTCGATCTCGTAGACCCGGCGCTGGGCGTCGGCACGCGCGCGCACCAGCCCCGCCTCGCGTAGCACCCGCAGGTGCTTCGACGTGCTGGGCTGGCTGAGCGCCAGGGCGTCGACGAGCTCGCCGACCGCCCGGGGCCGCTCGCGCAGCAGCCCCAGCATCGCCCGCCGGTGCGGGTCGGCGAGCGCCGCCCACGTCCCGGTGTCCGGCTCGGTGGTCACGGCGTCGAGCATGCCTCATACGGCATATGCCACACAAGGCATGAAGTTCAGCTCGGTCGACGGGGACCGACGTTCCGGTTGGAGCGGAACACGTTGTCCGGGTCGTAGGTCTCCTTGATGCGGGCCAGACGGTCGTACCGGGGACCGTAGGTCGCCCGCACCCTGTCGTCGCCCTCGTCGGCGGTCTGGAAGTTCACGTAGTTCCCACCGGTCGAGAACGGCCGGACGCGCTCCCACCCGGCCCGCACCCAGCCGGGGAACCCCTCCGCGCCCGGGTGGCCCGGCTCCCACATGCCCGTGATCGCGAAGACGAAGCGGGCATCGCGGTTGCCGACCGCGCCGTCGTCTCCCGCGTGGTCGCCGATGGCTCCGCCGAGGTGGAGGAAACCGATCTCGGCCTCCGGGATCGGGCACTCCGCGAACAGGTCCCGTGTCGCCGTGAGCAGGTCGTCGGACAGCTCGGCCACGAACTCGTTCTTCCAGTAGTAGTGGTGGCCCTTGGGCTCGCCGTCGTCGAGGTAGGACTGCACCCCGGTATAGGGCATCGGCCCGACCAGGTCGACGACCGCGTCGGGTATCGCCCGGAGGGGTGCGAGCGCTGCGTCCGCGGCTTCGGGGGCGCCGCTGAAGCAGACGACCATGGCGCAGACCTGGCGGCCGTGCCACGGCTCGGGGACGAACGGTGCCGGCGGGGCGTGCAGCATCAGCATCCAGACGCTGAGCTCCCGGGGTGCTTCGGCGGCGATCGTGCGGTACGCGCGGAGGACGTCATCGGCCCGGTCGAACGGCCACAGGATGAGCCCGCCGTGGACGATGGGCCCGACCTGGTGCAGCCGGAACGTGAACGAGGTGACCACGCCGAGGTTGGCGCCGGCCCCGCGGATCGCCCAGAACAGGTCGGGGCACTCGTCCCGGCTCGTCCGCCGGACCCGGCCGTCGGCCGTGACGATCTCGACCTCGAGGAGGTTGTCCACCGTCCACCCGAACCGCCGGCTCAGGTAACCCAGGCCGCCGCCCAGCGTCAGCCCCGCCACCCCCACCTCCGAGATGAAGCCGAGCGGGGTCGCGAGTCCGTGCAGCTGGGTCTCGCGGTCGACCTCGCCGAGCACGCATCCGGGCTGCACCGTCGCCGTCCGGGCCACCGGGTCGACGTCGATCCCGCGCAGCGCCGACATGTCGAGGGTCAGCCCGCCGTCGACGAGCGCGGTGCCGGCGATGTGGTGGCCCCCGCCCCGGACCGAGAGCGCGAGGCCGTGCTCGCGGGCGGCGTCGACCGCGGCGACGACGTCGGCGGTCCCGGTCGGGCGCACGACCAGGGCCGGCGTCTTCGCGATCATCCCGTTCCAGAGCACGGTCGCGTCCCCGAAACCGTCGTCTCCCGGACGGAGCAGCGCGCCGCGCAGCTGTGCGCGGAGCCGCTCCGCGACCTCGTCGAGCGGGGTCGTGCCCAGAGCAGTGGGTGTGGGTGGTGACATCGGTGCCTCACCTCGACGCGGGCGACTGGGGACTCCGCGACGGTAGGAACGACGGGCACCGCGCCGCATCGGGCGGGATGTGCAGCTCGTGCGGGGGCGGCGTGGGTCGTTCGGTGCAGCGGCCTACACGAGCCCGTGCTCGTACGCGTAGGCCGTGGCGGCCGCGCGGGAGGACACGCCCACCTTGGCGAAGATGTTGGCGAGGTGCCGGGCGACGGTCTTCTCACTGAGGACCAGGTCCGCGGCGATGACGCGGTTGGTCCGGCCGGTCGCCACGAGGCGGAGGACCTGGACCTCGCGGTCGGTCAGGCCGCCCACCGGGTCCACCGCGCGGGTCAGCACGGCCACCCGCGCGAGGTCGGGTGCGGCGCCCAGCGCGGCGAACACCCGCCGGGCGGCGTCGAGCTCCATCTCCGCGGCGTCGTGGTCACCGAGGTCCCGGCAGGTCCTTGCGAGGAGCACCCGGACCCGGGCGGCGTGGTGGGGGACGTCGAGCTGCTGCCACCCCCGCCAGGCCGCGCGCAGGGTGGCCAGCGCGTCCACCGGCCGACCCTCCGCCCGCAGGACGGCGCCCGACGCCTGGGCCGCCGTCGCCCGTAGCAGCTCGACGTCCGTCCGTGCGGCGAGCACGGCCAGCTCGTCCGCCGCGGCGCGGGCCGCCGGCGTGTCGCCGGCCGCCAGGAGGACCTCGACGTGCGCGGCCAGCAGCGCGGGCCGGCCGGGGGCGGGGGCCTCCGCGAGCGCACGCCGCAACGCCGCGCCCGCCAGGTCGCCCCGGCCCTGGGCGAGTCGCAACAGCGCCAGCCCGGGCTGGGGCTGACGGCCCCACCGGGAGCACTCGCGATAGGCCGCTTCCGCCTCGGTGACACGTCCGTGCAGCCGGTGCAGCTCGGCGACCTGGTAGAACGCCCCGCCCGCCGCCGGGTGCCCGGACGGCTCGGCCTCGTGGCGATCCGAGGGGGCGGCGAGGCGCTCGCAGGCCTGCCCGGCCGCCGCGGCGGCCTCCGACCAGGCCCCCTGGAGCACCAGGATCTCGGCCCGGTGGACCAGGCACTGGCCCCGGAAGGGGACCAGGTCGGGCTGGGCGGCGCACCACTGCGTCAGCGCCGAGGTCCACGCCCGGGCCCGCCGGAGGTCGAGGAGCTCCTGGCACGCCTGGATCACCGCGCAGTAGGCGATGCCGGCGACGACGGGCGACAGCTCGTCCGCCGTGGCGGCGACCATCACCTCGTCGAACAACGCCGCGGCCTCGGAGCACCTGCCCGCCGCGGCCTGCGCCTCGCCCCGCCCGAGTCGTCCGAGGGCGCACAGGTCCGGGTCGCCGAAGCGCTCGCCGAGCTCGCCGACCCGTTCATACGTGGCGTGCGCCGCCGCGGGATCACCCGCGCCCAGCTGCGCGATCGCGACCGGCACCAGCAGATAGCCCTGTTCGGGGCAGTCGTACCGGCCCTCGTCCAGCAGCCGGTGCGCGCGACCCAGCCACCCGCCGGCCCGGATCTCCTCGCCCCGCAGCAGCAGACCGAAGCCGAGCCAGAACGCGCACCGGGCGGCCGCGACCTCCTCGCCGCGGGCCAGGTACTCCCGATGACCGCGCTCCCGGAGTGCGTCGCACACCCCGTCCCGGCCGGTGAGGTAGGCGGCCGTGGCGAGCCGTTCGAGGTCCGCGGTCCCGAGACCTGCCTCGTCGTCGGCGCGCGACAGCTCGGCGTAGGCCTCCTGCCACCGCCGCCGGCGGAAGGACTCGGGACCGCTGTCGAGCGCGCGCCGGGGTGGGACGCCGCGCTCGCGGCCGGTCATCTCCCTCGTGCGGCGATCTCGTCCCGCCGCGCCCCGGAGGCGGGCACGCCCCCGATGCCCCAGTCGTCGTGCGGCACCTGGATGATCCGGCCACGCACTCGCGACCGCGTCGCGCCGAGGACATCGACGAGCAGGTCGGTCAGGTCGGCGAGGAGACGGTGACGCTGCTCGACCGGCCGGCCCTCGAGGACGATCGCGGTGAAGTACGGCGCCGGCGCCAGGTCGTTCCCCAGGCCCGTCGCGCCGCCGACCGCCCAGTGCTCGCGCGGGTGCAGCGTCGCGTAGGCCCGGATGCGCTCGAGCGGCGACTCCAGCACCTCGGCATAGCGACGGCTCGCGGCCTCCAGCAGGCGGGCGATCGCCGCAGGGCCGTGGTCGCCCTCGACGAGATGGACCTCCAGGACCGGCACGGTCAGCCCTGCTCCCTCTCGCGCGCCAGCTCGAGGGCGATGTCGATGATCATGTCTTCCTGTCCGCCGACGAGGCCCAGCTCGCCGCAGCGGCGCAGGATGTCGGGGACGGGGACCTTGTAGCGCTCGCCGGCGTGCTCGGCGTGGAGCAGGAAGCTGGAGTAGACCCCGGCCCAGCCCTGGGTGATGGCGTTGCGGTCCATCTTGGGCCAGCGGTGCAGGTAGGGGCGCACGACGTCCTCGGCGGCGTCGAGCAGCGCCGTGACGTCGAGCCCGGTCTCGATGCCCATCCGGTCGAAGACCGCGGCGATGACCTCGGTGGGCGAGTTCCCCGACCCGGCGCCCAGGGCGCAGAGGGAGCCGTCGATCTCCTTGACCCCGACCTCGGCGGCGATCACGGAGTTCGCGACGCCGAGGGAGAGGTTCTGGTGGCCGTGGTAGCCGACCCAGGCCTCGTCGCCGACCTCGGCGAGCAGGGCCTCGAAGCGGGCGCGGGCGTCGTGCATGAGCAGCGCGCCGGCGGAGTCGGTGACGTACGGGCACTGGCAGCCGGCGTCGACCATGATCCGGGCCTGCTTCGCGAGGTCCTCCGGCGACGTGCGGTGGGCCATCATGAGGAACCCGACGGTCTCCATGCCCAGGTCGCGGGCCACCCCGAAGTGCTGCGGGCTGACGTCGGCCTCGGTGCAGTGGGTGGCGACGCGCACGATCTCGGCCCCGGCGTCGTGGGCGCGGCGCAGATCGTCGACGGTGCCGATGCCGGGCACCAGCAGCACCGCGATCCGGGCCTGGGTGGCCTCCTCGCGGGCGGCGGCGATCAGCTCGAGCTCGTCGGTGTGCGAGAAGCCGTAGTTGAAGCTCGACCCGCCCAGCCCGTCGCCGTGGGTCACCTCGATGACCTCGACCCCGGCCCGGTCCAGCGCGCGGACGGTGTCGCGCACCTGCTCCTCGGTGAACTGGTGGGCCTGCGCGTGGCTGCCGTCGCGCAGCGTGGTGTCGGTGATCCGGACGTCGTGCCGGATCCCGGGCCGTGCTCCCGCGCGCTCGCTCATACCGCTGCCTCCGTCATCTCCGCCGCCACCAGCTCGCCGACCTGCGCCGCGGCGGCCGTCATGATGTCGAGGTTGCCGGCGTACTCCGGCAGGAAGTCGCCGTTGCCCTTGACCTCGAGGAACACCGCCACACGCCCGCGCCCACCCCACTTGTCGGTGGGCGGGTCGAACTGCGGCTCGGCGCGCATCGCGTAGCCCGGGACGTACTGCTGGACGCGGGCGACCATCGTGTGCACCGAGGCCGCAACCGCGTCGGTGTCGGCCTCGGGCGGCAGCGAGCAGAACACCGTGTCGCGCATGATCATCGGCGGCTCGACGGGGTTCAGGATGATGATCGCCTTGCCCTTCGCGGCGCCCCCGACCTCCTCGACGGCCTTCGCCGTGGTCTCGGTGAACTCGTCGATGTTGGCGCGCGTGCCCGGACCGGCCGAGCGCGAGGCCGCCGACGCGACGATCTCGGCGTAG
This sequence comes from Actinomycetospora sp. NBC_00405, assembly GCF_036044095.1. Lineage (NCBI taxonomy): Bacteria > Bacillati > Actinomycetota > Actinomycetes > Pseudonocardiales > Pseudonocardiaceae > Actinomycetospora > Actinomycetospora sp. NBC_00405. The sequence continues at coordinate 1,589,207 of NZ_CP107938.1, read as the reverse complement.
TCCACCGTCGTCACCTGCGAGACCGCGGCGACGATCGGGATGGTCGCCTGGCCGCCGCAGGTGATCATGTTGACGTTCGGGGCGTCGAGGTGGTCGGGCATGTTCACCGCCGGGCACACCATCGGCCCGAGGTGCGCCGGCGTCAGGTCGATCGCCCGGATGCCGGCCTCGGCGTAGCGGGGCGCGTTCGCCGCGTGCGCCCTGGCCGAGGTGGCCTCGAAGACGATGCGGGGCAGCGGGTCCCGGCGCAGGAGCCAGTCCACGCCCTCGGAGGAGGCGGCCACGCCCATCGCCCTGGCCCGCTCCAGCCCCTCGGACTCGACGACGCCGACCATCGCCGTGACCTCGATGCGCGCACTGCGCGCGAGCTTGGCCAACAGGTCGGTGCCGATGTTGCCCGGACCGACGATCGCGGCGGGGACCTTTGCGGGCGCACTCATGGCTGCACTCTGGCACCGCTCAGCGCCGGGGTGGAACCACCGCGTTCCGCTCCGTGGGACTGGTGATCGGACTGCGCCGCCGTGCGGGCACCGCGACGGACCTCGCTCCGGGCGTGCAGACCGTGAGCCGGGCCCGGCCCGCGGCGGCGACCACGTCCTCCACGGTGCGGCCCAGCACGGCCCGCGTGAACAGACGTGTCGGGCCGGCCACCGAGAGCCCGCCGAGCGGGCGGGCGTCGCCGTCGACGACCGCGGCGGCCACCGAGGTCCGCCCCGCCTGGAACGACGACGAGACGAGGTAGCCGGCCTCCCGGGCGGCCGCGAGCTCGTCGGCGAGCAGCGCCCGGTCCGGCGGGTCCAGGCCCTCGTCACGGCAGAGCCGCGCGATGCGCTCGTCGACCTCCGCGGGCGCGAGCCGGGCCAGCGCCGCCTTCCCGCAGCCACCCCGCCAGGCCGGCGCGCGCAGGCCGACGCGGTTGTCCATCGTCGCCCGGCCCATCGAGTCCGGCCCGGCCTCCCGGTGCAGGTAGACGACCCAGCCGCCGACGAGCTGCCCGACGTGGACCTCCTGGCCGGCGTGGCGCAGCAGCCCGCCCAGGGCGCCCTCGACGGCGGCGACGAGCCCGGTGCGCTCGATGATCTGGCCGGCCAGGCCCACGAGCAGCGGGCCCAGCCGCCAGCCGCGGCCGGGCACCGTCTCGAGCAGCCCCTCGGTCGCGAGCGTCGTCGCGAGCACGTGCACCGTCGAGCGGGGGATGCCGGTGCGGGCGGCCAGCGCGCGGGTGGAGAGCACGTCGACGCCCGGGTCGAAGGCGCGCAGCAGCGCCGCCGCCTTGCCGACCGCGGACACCATCGGCCGAGTTTCCGCAGCGCAGGCAGCCAAGTCCAGTCCTCACGGTGTCCAGCCCTGCGGGACACGACGCTGGGTCCGGGTCGCCCGCCCGCCCTAGCGTCCGCCGTCATGGCCCGCGTCTTCCAGGTCCCGGCCGGCAGCAGCCGGTCCGGTGCGCGGCGCGCGGCGGGGACGCCGGCCGTCCCGGCCCCGGCGCCGGCCCCCGCGCCGGCCGAGCAGAGGGCCGGCATCGTCGCGGGCTACCTCGCGCCCCACCCGCCGCACCTCGTGTACGCGGAGAACCCGCCGCAGAACGAGCCCCGCGCCACGGGCGGCTGGGAGGTCCTGCGCTGGGGCTACGAGGAGCTGCGCCGCCGGCTGCGGGCCCACCGCCCCGACGTGCTGGTGGTGCACGCGCCGCACTGGATCACGATGGTCGGCCACCACGTCAACTGCGTCCCGAACCCGCGCGGGATCTCCGTCGAGCCGATCTTCCCGCACCTGTTCCGGTACCACTACGACTTCCGCACCGACGTCGAGCTCGCCGAGGCGATCGTCGAGGAGGGTGACCGCGCCGGCCTCGTGACGAGCGCTCTGCGCGAGGACGGCGTCCGCGTCGACTACGCGACGATCGGCGCGCTGCACCTGGCGAACCCCGAGTGGGACCTGCCGGTCGTGTCCCTCTCGGCCAACAACAACCCCTACTACTACTCCGACGCCTCCCTGGCCGAGATGGAGACGCTGGGCGCCGCGACCCGTCGCGCGATCGAGCGCACCGGCCGGCGCGCGGTGCTGCTGGGGTCGAACTCGCTGTCGCACCTGCACTGGGACACCGAGCCGGAGCTCCCCGAGGACATGAGCGTCGAGCGTCCGTTCAACCATGCGCAGTACGCCGGGGACATGGAGCTGCTGCAGACGATCCGCGAGGGCCCGACGTCGCGGCTCAAGGACGCCGTCCCGAAGCACATCGAGGCGACGGCGTCGGAGACCAAGGCCGGCAGCCTGACCTGGCTGCTCGCCGCGATGGGCTGGCCCGACATCGCCGGCGATGTCCTGGCCTACGGCACGGTGATCGCGACCGGCAACGCCGTCGTGGAGTGGGTCGCCCCATGACGTCAGGCCGAGTGCCCGCGGCCCTGATCCCCGCGATGCCCCACCTGCTGGCCGGCGACCCCGCCCCGAGCTGGGCCGAGCTGGCGCGCGCCACCCGCACCGTCGGCGACCGCCTGCGCGCCGCCGGCGCCGACACCGTCCTGCTGCTCTCGACGCAGTGGTTCACGGTGCTCGGGCACCAGGTGCAGTGCGACGCCCGGCTGCGGGGACGGCGGACCGACGAGAACTGGTACCGCTACGACTACGGGCACCTCGACCACGACCTGGCGATCGACACCGACCTCGCCCACCGCTGGGCCGACGCGATCGACGCCGCCGGGATGCAGGCCCGTCGCACGCTCTACGAGGGCTTCCCCGTCGACACCGGCACGATCGTCGCGTCGCGGTTGCTGGACCCGCACGGGCAGGGTCGCTGGGCGCTGGTCTCGTGCAACCTCTACGCCGAGCCCTCGGCGATGGCGGAGGTCGCGGCGGCCGGGGTGCGGGCGGCGCGGGATCTGGGCCGCACGCTCGGCGTCGTCGCCGTGAGCGGGCTGTCCTCCGGGCTCACGGGACGCTGGATCACCCCGGTCGAGGACCGCGTCGAGGACGCCCACGACCGCTGGAACCGCAAGGTCCTCGACGCGATCCGGGCCGGTGACCGCGACGAGGTCCTCGCCATGAGCCCGCAGTACGCCGCGGCGGCGCAGGCCGACAGCCAGTTCCGCGCGTTCGCGTTCCTCGACGGTGCCGGGGTGGTCGACGGCCCGGGCGAGGTCCTGGCCTACGGCCCGGTGTGGGGCACGGGGGCGGCGGTCGTGTGGTGGGGCGAGTCAACCGACAAGGAGTCCTGATGGCACGGGCAGTGGGGTTCATCGAGGCCGAGGGGTTCGTGCCGGTGTTCGACGCCGTCGACGCCATGGTCAAGGCGACCGAGGTCGAGGTCCGCGGGGCCGTGCGCCTCGGCGGCGGGCTGGTGGCGGTGGCCGTCACCGGCGACCTCGCGACGGTCGAGGAGGCCGTCGAGGTCGGCGAGGAGGTCGCCCGCGCGGTCTCCGGGCGCGCCGTGAAGTCGATCGTCTTCGCGAGCCCGTGCCTGCCGGTGCAGGCGCTCGCGGGCGACATGGCGATGGTGGGGAGCTGATCGTGGCCGAACGTGGTGCCGGAGCCATCGGGATCCTCGAGACGCGCGGCGTGGTGGCGCTCGCGGCGGGGATCGAGGCGATGATGAAGACCGCCGACGTCGAGACCGTGACCGTCGACCGGGTCTCGAGCGGCTACCTCGCGGTCGCCGTCCGCGGCTCGCTCGCCGCCGTGCGCCAGGCCGTGAACGCCGGGTCCGCCGCCGTCGAGCAGTACGGCGAGCTGCGCGCGGCCCAGGTGTACCCGAAGCCTCACGGGGTCTCGGTCGGGCTGCTGGAGAACGGGAGCGCCGACCGGCTCACGCGCGCGATCGAGTCTCCCGGGTTGTCTCAGTGATCCTCGGGGAGGTCGTCGGACGGGTCTGGTCCGAGCGCTCGGTGGACGGGCTCGGCGGTGTGCGCATGGTGCTGGTGCGCGAGCCGGAGTCCGGGGAGCGGCGGGTCGCGGTCGACCTGCTCGACGCCGGGACGGGCTCGACGGTGCTCGTCGCCACCGACGAGGCCGCCGCCGCCGTGACCGGGCGCAGCTGCGTGGACGCGGCCGTGATCGCGCTGGTCGCCGGGTGGGATGAGCCGTGAGTACAGCGTGGATCGTCGGCCTCGACGATCCGGCGGCCGCCGACGCCGCCCTCGTCGGCGGGAAGGGCGCCGGGCTGCGCCGCCTGGTGGCCCTGGACGCGCGCGTACCGAGGGGCTTCGTCGTGTCGACCGCCGCGTTCGCCGCCGCGATGGAGGGTGCCGAGGACCTCGACGCCTCCCTGCGCGACGTGGGTCCGGACACCCCGGTCGACGTCCTGGAGCAGGCCGCCGGTCGAGCGCGGGCGGCCCTGCTCGACGCCTCGCGGTCCGGTCTCGTCCTCGAGGCCGTGCGGGAGGCCTACACCGCGCTCGTCGGCCCGGACACCCGTGTCGCGGTGCGGTCCTCGGCCGTCGGCGAGGACGCGGCGGGCGCGTCGTTCGCCGGGGAGCACGACACCTACCTCGAGATCCGGGGCCCCGACGCCGTCGCCGACGCGGTGGCGCGCTGCTGGGCGAGCCTCTACACCGCGCGGGCGGTCTCCTACCGCCAGCGCGCGGGCGGGGACGCGGGCGCCATGGCCGTCGTCGTCCAGGAGATGGTGACCGCGCGGGCGGCCGGCGTGTTCATGACGCTCAACCCCGCCAACGGCGACCGCTCGACCGTCGTCTGCGAGGCCGTCTGGGGTCTCGGCGAGCCGCTGGTCTCCGGCGAGGTGACCCCCGACCGCTTCGTCCTCGACAAGATCAGCGGGGAGATCCTGCGCCGGGAGATCGCCGTCAAGCCGACGCGGATGACGCGCACCGACGAGCGGCCGGGCACGGTCGTCGCCGACGTCCCGCCCGAGGACCGCGACCGTCCGTGCCTCGACGACGCCGAGCTCGCCGAGCTGCTCGCCGTCGCGCGACGCGTCGAACGCGACGCCGGGACGCCCCAGGACGGCGAGTTCGCCGTCGCCGACCCGGGCGGACCGTCGCACATCCACCTGCTCCAGACCCGACCCGAGACGGTGTGGAGCGCCCGCGCGCCCCGCTCGGCGACCGGCGCGACGGGCGCCGGATCGGCGCTGTCCGCTGTCCTCGCCACCCTCACCCGCACCACCCGGCAGGAAGGCTCCGACCATGGCGGCTGACCGTTTCCCCAGCCCGTTCGAGGTCCCGACGCCGGACGGCGCCGAGGGGTGGGAGTCGATGTACGACTGGTACCACCTGTTCGGTCCCGAGCGCCGCGAGCTCGACGAGCAGCGGTTCTGGTTCGCCGATCGCCTGCACCACCCCGACGTCCTGCACCCCTACGACGAGATCCAGTGCGAGTGCTGGTGGCAGGCGCTCGGGGCCTTCAACACGCGCGTCTTCGCGATGCCACCGGCGTTCGGCGTCGACCAGCGGATCGTCAACGGGCGCCTCTACGTCACCCCGGTGCCGGCCCCGCCGGAGGACATCGCGGCGCGCGCGGAGGAGTTCGGGAAGCGCGCGGGGCACTACTACGAGCGCTGGGACGCGATCTACGACGAGTGGCGCGCCAAGGTCACGGCGAAGCTCGAGGAGATCCGCGCGCTGCGCTTCGACCCGCTGCCCGACCTCGAGCCCGAGGAGACCGTCTACCAGCACACGGGGCACTCCGCCGGGTTCCGCATGATCCGGGACTTCGACCGTCTCGTGCTCACGATGTACGAGACGTACCAGTACCACTTCGAGCTGCTCAACATCGGCTACGCGGCCTACCTGACGTTCTTCGGGATGTGCCGTTCGGCGTTCCCCGACATCTCCGACCAGTCGATCTCGAGGATGGTCGGCGGCCTGCGGGTGGATCTCTACCGTCCCGACGACGAGCTCAAGCGGCTCGCGAAGGAGGCGGTGCGCCTCGGGCTGGCCGAGCGCATCAACGCCACGGAGGACGCGGCGTCGCTGTTCGCCGATCTGCGCTCCGACGCTGTGGGTACCGAGTGGGTGACCGACTGGGAGCGCACGGCCGACCCGTGGTTCCTCATCAACACCGACCCGGGCCACCCCGGCGGGTACCACACGTACCCCACCTGGGCCGACGACCCGAACATCCCGCTGGCCTCGGTGCGCGAGTACCTGCGCCGGCTCGCCGACGGGACGACGATCGACCGGCCGACCGAGGAGGTCCTCTCCGAGCGCGACCGGATCACCGCGGGCTACCGCGAGCTGCTCCCCGAGGCCGAGCGCGCGACCTTCGACGACACCCTCGCGCTGGCGCGCCAGGTGTTCGTCTACATCGAGGAGCACGTGCTCTACATCGAGCACTGGATGTGGGCGACGTTCTGGGCGAAGTCCCACGAGCTCTCGCGGGCCCTGGCCGCGATGGGCGAGTTCGACGAGCCCGAGGACATGTTCTTCCTGCGGCGCTACGAGGTCGCCGAGGCGATCTACGACTGCGTCGCCGGCTGGTCGGTCGGCTCGCGCCCCCGCGGCGCGGAGTACTGGCGCCCGATCATCGCCCGGCGCCGCGAGATCTACACGGCGCTGCGGGCGTGGGAGCCGCCGCCGGCGCTCGGGCCGCCGCCGACGACGATCGACGAGCCGTTCACGGTGATGCTCTGGGGGATCACGACGTCGACGGTGGCGGAGTGGCTGCGCTCCGACTCCGAGGAGGGCGTGCTGCGGGGGACCGCGGGCTCGCCGGGCGTCGTCGAGGGCCCGGTCCGGGTCGTCACCCACCCCTCGGAGCTGCCGTCGATCGAGCCCGGGGACATCCTCGTCTGCCCGGCCACGTCGCCGTCGTGGGCGCCGGTGTTCGGTCGCGTCGCGGCCACGGTCTCCGACGTCGGCGGGATCATGAGCCACACCGCGATCGTCTGCCGCGAGTACGGGCTCCCGGCCGTCGTCGGCACCGGGAACGCCGTCTCGACCCTGCGCACGGGGCAGCGGGTGCGGGTGGACGGGAGCGCCGGAGTGGTGACGGTGCTGGAGCCGGCGTGACGTCGTGTGCGCCACCGCCGGGTGACCGGCCGGGCCCGCCCCCGCCCGTCGACGTCGTCCGGGCGCGCCGTCGCCAGGCGCTGCGGCGGACGCGCGGGGCGAGCGGGACGCTGCTGCTGGACATGGGCGGCGTCGTCATCCCGACGCTGTTCGAGTCGACGGCGGTGCCCGGGTTCCCGGCCGGCCCGACCGGTGTGGACGCCGACTACCGCGCCGTCGAGCGGGGCGAGCTCCAGGAGCGTGACTACTGGGCGAAGCTCGCCGCGCGCCGCCCGGACATCGACATCGGGTCGCTGTGGCGCGACTGCTCCTACGTGCGGGCCGAGGTGCTGCGGCTGATCGCGCGGGTGGCCGGGCGCGTGCGGGTCGTCGCCTTCACCAACGACATGGCGCACTGGTTCGGCGACGACTGGCCGCGGCGGTTCCCCGCGGTCGCCGAGTTCGACGGCGTGCTCGAGGCGGCGAAGCTCGGGGTGCTCAAGCCCGACCCGGAGGCCTTCCGGGCGGCCGCGGCGGCGCTCGGGGAGGACCCGCGGCGCTGCCTGTTCGTCGACGACCTCGCCGCCAACCTCGACGGCGCCCGCCGGGCCGGGATGGCCGCCGAGCTGTTCGAGGTGACCGATCCGGCAGGATCGACGGCCCGGGTCGCGCGGGCGCTCGGGCTGCCGGCGGACGAGCCGGCGCGTCGGAGGGTGTGGTCGCCGTGAGCACTCCGGAGGAGAGACTCGGCGAGCTGGGGCTGGAGCTGCCGCCCCTGCGGCGCCCGGCGGGGCGCTACCGCGGCTGGACGATGGCCGGGGACACGCTGCACCTCGCAGGCCAGGGTGCCGACGGGCACGTCGGGCGCCTGGGCGCGGATCTCGGGGTCGCCGAGGGCTACGCCGCGGCCCGGGGGTGCGCGCTGAACCTGCTGGCCCAGGCCCGCGACGCGCTGGGCTCGCTCGACCGCGTCGCCCAGGTGCTCGTCCTGCGCGGCTACGTCACGTGCACCGACGACTTCACCGACCAGCCGGGCGTGGTCGACGGGGCGTCCGACCTGCTCGCCGAGGTGTTCGGGGCGCGCGGGGAGCACGCGCGCACCGCGATCGGGGTGCGGGCGCTGCCGCGGGGGTTCGCGGTCGAGCTGGACGGGATGGTCCGTGTCCGCTGAGCGCGTGACGTACGGGGACGACCCGTCGCAGTTCGTGGAGGTCCGCCGGGGTTCGGGCGCCGGGACCGTGGTGCTGCTGCACGGCGGGTTCTGGCGCGCCCGGGTCGGGCTCGACCACATCGCGCCGGTCGCCGCGGACCTGCACGCCCGTGGCCACTCGGTCTGGAACGTCGAGTACCGGCGCGTCGGGCAGGCCGGGTGGCCGGCGACGCTCGACGACGTCGCGGCGGCGGTGGGCCTGGTCGGAGGGCCGTGCGTGGTCGTCGGCCACTCCGCGGGCGGGCACCTGGCGACGTGGGTGGCGTCCCGGGTCCCGGTGGCGGGCATGGTGTCGCTGGCGGGGGTGCTGACGCTGGCCGACGCCGCGCGCGACGGCGTCGGCGGCACGGCCGTGCCCGACCTCGTGGGCGGGATGCCCGACGAGATGCCGGAGCGCTACGCCGAGGCCGACCCCGTGGCGCACCTGCCGCTCGACGTGCCCGTGCGCGCCGTGCACGCCCCCGACGACGACCGGGTACCGATCGCCGTCAGCCGCCGCTACGTCGCCGCCGCCCGCGCGGCCGGCGACGACGCGGTGTTCGTGGAGGTGCCTGGCGACCACTTCACCCTCGTCGACCCGACCCACCCGACGTGGCCCGTGGTGCTCGGGCAGATCACCGATCTCCTGGGCTGAGTGCAAGCCCTGCGTCCTCGCTGGCACTCAACGACAGGAAATCCGCGTCGATCATGGACTACGCGTGGGGATAGCCCCGGCCCGCGTAGTCGAAGCCGCCGAGCTCGAGGCGGGTGTGGTCGGGTGCCTGGGGCGAGGCGTAGTAGGCGCGGATCTCGGCGATGAGGCCGTCGTCGTCGAACTCGTACCACTCGGCACCGCGCAGGATCACGCCGAGCGAGCCCTTGTGGTGGGTCCACTCGCAGACCGCCTGCCGGCGGGGCTCGTCGACGACGATCGCGTCGACGGTCCACGACGACCCCCGCTCGCGCACGGCGGTGGCCCAGCGCTGCGCGATCACCCGAGCGCCCTTCCACGGCCCGTCGTACATGTCCGGCGGGAAGTAGTGGCGCGCGTTGCCCGAGAGGAAGCCGGCGATCCCGTCGGCGTCGCCGGCCGTGCAGGCGTCCATGTAGCCCCGCACCGTCGCCTCCAGCGCCGCCGCCGTCGTGCCGCCGACCGAACCTGCTGCTGCGCTCACCGCGCTCCTTCCGTGGACCCGTGTGGGGCGAGGATGCGGATTTCCTGTTGTTCAGTGCAAGCGTGGACGCAGGGCTTGCACCAGGATGCCCGCGTGGCGGCGAGCGGGCGGGTGCGGCAGGACGAGGTCTACCGGGGCGGGATCGCGGGGCGGCGGCCCGCGGTGCCGACCGCGTTCCCGGCGCTGGAGCGCCGGGCGCGGTGGTCGATGTCGCGGCGCGCGTACGCCTACGTCGCGGGCGGGGCCGGCAGCGAGGAGACCGTCCGCGCCAACCGCGCCGCGTTCGAGCGCCTGCGCGTCGTGCCGCGGATGCTGCGGGGGGTGGGGGAGCGCGACACCTCCGTGGAGCTGTTCGGGCAGCGCCTCGCGCACCCGCTGCTGCTCGCACCGATCGGGGCGCTCGACCTCGTGCACCGCCGGGCCGACCTCGCCGTCGCCGAGGGGGCCGCGGACGCGGGCGTCCCGATGATCGTCTCGAACCAGGCGGGCTTCCCGATGGAGGAGATCGGGCCACGTGCGCGGGCCGGCGCGGGCTGGTGGTTCCAGCTCTACTGGTCGACGTCCGACGACCTCGTCGACAGCTTCCTCGCCCGCGCCGAGGCCGCCGGGGCGGGCGCGGTCGTGGTCACCCTCGACACGACCGTGCTCGGCTGGCGCCCCCGCGACCTCGACCTCGGGCACCTGCCGTTCGCCCGCGGCCTGGGCATCGCGCAGTACACGTCGGACCCGGTGTTCGCGCGCCTCACCCGCGAGACCGCCGCGGGTCCGCGGCGCCCGACCCCGCCCCCCACCCCGGCCGCGGTCCGGACCCTGGTGGAGATCAGCCGCAACCACCCGGGGCGCTTCGCCGACAACCTGCGCTCGCCGCTGCCGCGCGCCGCGGTGGAGACGTTCCTGCGGGTGTACTCGCGGCCGACGCTGAGCTGGGACGACATCGCGACGCTGCGCTCCCGCACCCGGCTGCCGATCGTGCTCAAGGGCGTCCTGCACCCCGACGACGCCCGCCGCGCGCTCGACGTCGGCGTCGACGGGGTGCTCGTGAGCAACCACGGCGGGCGACAGGTCGACGGGTCGGTGGCCAGCCTCGACGCCCTGCCCGGGGTCGTCGAGGCCGTCGACGGGCGCGCGCCGGTGCTGCTCGACTCGGGGGTCCGCAGCGGGTCCGACGTCGCCCGCGCGCTCGCCCTCGGCGCGACGGCGGTGTGCCTCGGGCGCCCGTTCGCCTACGGCCTCGCGGTGGCCGGGGCCACGGGGGTCGCGCAGGTGACCCGCGACGTGCTCGCCGAGCTCGACCTCACGCTCGCGCTCGCCGGCGCGCGGACCCCGGCCGACCTCGAGCTCGCCCCGTTCGCCACCACGGAACCCGGGGTGCCGGCGTCGAGATGATCGCGACAGGGTGGAGCCCATGAGTCGGGTGCTGCTGATCCGCCACGGCGAGACCCACGGCTACTTCGACGACGTCGGGCTCACCGACCACGGCGAGGCGCAGGCGCGGGCCAAGGGCAAGGAGCTCGCGGCCGTCCTGCCCGCCGGGGCGCGGGTGACGATGCCGCACGCACCGACCGCGCGCGGCACGGCGACGGCGGTGACGCTGCGCGAGGTGCTGCTCGCCGAGCTCGGCCCGGACTCCGACGTCTCCGTGGGCGAGCTGGTGCCCGACGCCCGCTTCGACAGCCTCCAGTTCCTCCACGGGGGCGAGGCGCGGGAGTCGTCCGGGGTCGCGAAGCACCGGCTCGGGCTCGAGGGCGAGCTCCCCGACTGGGCGCGCGCCTTCGACCGCTTCGACACCGACTTCGGCGCGGGCTCCAAGCTCGGCGGGCCGATCGACCGCTGGATGGTGTCGACCGACCTGCACTTCGAGCCGCCCCAGGTGATCGCCTACCGCGCCTGGGCGGGGGTCCGCGCGCAGGAACCGGGCACCGTGGCGCTGGCCAGCTCGCACTCGGCGCTCCTGCGGGCCTTCGCCAGCGCGGCCCTGGGCCACGACGTCGGCGAGCCGGCCAACCTCGAGCACGTCGACGTCGAGCTCCACGGGGGCCGCGCGACCGTCACCTACCGCGACGAGCAGGCCGAGGTCGACGTCCCGGCCGAGGTGCCGCCGTGGCTGGACCCGGCGTACCTCGACCGGGGGGAGCGCGCCGCGCACCGCTGGTGACCCGCCGGGGGGCGGGTGTGCCGGGGCGCGACCCGAGCGTGACGTTTCGGCCCCCCGTGCGGTGCCTATGCCTCAGGGTCCGCACCGCCCGGCCCCGGGAGCAACCGCCATGTCCGTCGCCGACACCCTCGCCCGATGGCGTGCGCGCCTGACCGGGGAGCACGGTCCCGTCGGGCCGTCCCCGGTGTCCGACCCCTCGGAGTCCGACGCCGGTCACGACCCGCGCACGGCCGCCTCCCGTGTGACCGGGGGCGAGCATCCCGAGAACGAGGGCGACCAGGGTGGTGTCACGGGCACCGGCGAGACCGAGGAGTTCGTCGGGCGCGCCGCCGGCCGCGACCTCGGCTACGCCGGCGAGACCGGCGCCGAGGCCCGCCACGAGGCCGAGAGGGGCCGACGATGACCGCCCGGGAGGGCGACGGGGACCGCTCACGGCTGGGCAACGCCGTGCGGCCGGGCCACACCGTCCTCTGGGTCCACCGCGTCGCGGCGGTCGTCGTCGCGCTCGTGATCGCGACGATCGGCGTGCTCGGCTTCATCGGCGGCCTCGGCTTCTTCGACACCCGGGGCGCGACGACGTTCGGTGGGCTGTCGACCAACGGGGCGCTGTCCACCGTCTCGGTGGTCACGGCGGCGATCCTGCTCGCCGCCGCCATCCGCGGCGGCAAGCTCGCGTCGACGGTCATGATCGTGATCGGCGTGCTCTTCCTCGTCTCGGCGTTCGGCAACCTGGCGGTCATGGGCACGCCCTACAACCTGCTGGCGTTCCGGCTGCCCAACGTCTTCTTCTCGATCGGCGCGGGCCTCGTGCTGCTCTTCCTGGGCGCCTACGGGCGCATCTCCTCGAAGCTGCCGCCGGACAACCCGTACCGCCGGGAGCGCGGGGCGGACGACGAGGAGCCCGAGGACGCCCACCGCCAGTCCTATCCGTCGTCACCGGCCGAGGCCGACGCGGACGCCGCGATGGCCGAGGCCGCCCGTGCCCTGGCGCAGGGCACCGCCGACGACGAGCAGAGGCGGCGCCTCGCCGCGCTGGACGAGGCCCGCTCCCACGAGGACCGTCGCGCCATCTGGATGCGCTTCGACTCCTCGGGCGGCGGGGACACGACGTCCCACGGCCGCGCCATGGCCTGAGGTCGCCCCTCCTGTCGGAGGGGGCCGACCGGCCCGCTCCGACCTGGTCCGCAGGCCGCGCGACTGATAGACGTGGACGCATGAGCCTGACTGCGCCCCGGGCCGCCGCCGAGTCCGCGCCGGCCGACACCGCCGTCCGGATCGAGGTGGACGGGCCGACCGCCGTACTGACGCTGGACCAGCCGAAGCGCCGCAACGCCCTGTCGGTCGCCACGATGCGCGCGCTGCACGCCGCGATCACCGACGTCTCGGGTCGCGACGGCGTGCGGGTGATCGTCCTGCGCGCCGAGGGCCCGGCGTTCTCGGCCGGCCACGACCTCTCCGAGATGGTCGACCGGACGCTCGACGAGGAGCGCGAGGTCTTCGCCGTCTGCACCGACCTCATGAGCGCGCTGCACGCCGTGCCCCAGCCCGTCATCGCCGCCGTGCAGGGCGTGGCGGTGGCCGCCGGGTGCCAGCTCGTGGCGGCGTGCGACCTCGCCGTCGCCGCCGACAACGCCGTCTTCGGCACCCCCGGCGTCAAGATCGGGCTGTTCTGCTCGACGCCGATGGTCGCGGTCACCCGCGCGATCGGGCGCAAGCGGGCGATGCAGCTGCTGCTCACCGGCGAGGTCATCGACGCCGCCACGGCTGCCGAGTGGGGCCTGGTGAACCAGGTCGTCGCCCCCGACGAACTCGACGGGGCGGTCGCCCGGATGGCGGCGAAGGTCGCCGACGCCAGCGCGGTCACCCTGCGCATCGGGAAGGAGGCGTTCTACCGGCAGGTCGACCTGCCCGAGGACGCCGCCTACGAGCAGATGCGCGAGACGATGGCGACCAACGCGATGACCTGCGACGCGCAGGAGGGCATGTCCGCCTTCCTGGCGAAGCGGGACCCGGTCTGGCAGCACCACGACTGATCGTCCACCCGGCCCGTCCACCCGGCCCGTCCCACTCCGCCGGTCCCACTCCGGCGAGGCACCACTCCCGCGAAGCAAAGGAGCTTCATCCCATGGCCTTCCCCGGCCTGCAGCACGTCGCGATCACGGTCTCCGACCTCGACGCCAGCACCCAGTGGTACACCCGGCTCTTCGGCGCCGACCCGGTGCTCGACGAGGACGAGGAGGGCGGCGAGTTCCACCACGTCGTCTACGCCCTCGACGGCGGCCTGCTCTTCGGCCTGCACACGCACATGGGCCGGGAGGCCAAGGACCGCGCCGACGAGCGCCGCACCGGCCTCGACCACATCAGCTTCGGCCTGTCGGGCACCTCCGAGCTCGAGAAGTGGCGTGACCGCCTCGACGAGCTGGGGATCCAGCACGGCGGGATCAAGAAGGCGCACTACGGCTCGGGCGTCTCGTTCCGCGACCCCGACAACATCGCCCTCGAGTTCTTCATCGCGCCCGGCACCTGATCGGCGAGGGTCGGGCGGCGGCGAGCTCCTCGCGGCGGACGCGGGCCGAGGCGCGCTGGATCAGCCGGACCGTCCCCGGCTCATCGCCCGGGCCTGGGAGCACGGAGTGGTGGCGGCCGAGCACGGATCGTGATGGTCCTACAAAGCAACTCCGCAGGTCGATAGACGTATCCGGTGGTAGGGTCGCCATATGGCTGCACGACGGGACTACTTCGACGGCTGCGGCGCGGCCCACGCGCTCGACCTGGTCGGGGAGCGGTGGGCGTTGCTGGTGGTGCGCGAGCTGATGCTCGGGCCCAAGCGCTTCACCGATCTGCGCGTCGGCCTCCCGCACGCCAGCCCCAACGTCCTCTCGCAGCGCCTGCGCGAGCTCGAGGACGCCCGGGTGCTCCGCCGCCGGCGGCTGCCCCCGCCCGCCGCGTCCGCGGTCTACGAGCTCACCGAGTGGGGCCAGGAGCTCGAGCCGGTGCTGCAGTCGCTCGGTCGCTGGGCCGCGCGCTCGCTCCCGGAGTCCGACAGCATCAAGGTCGACTCGTTCATCCTCTCGCTGCGCACCATGTTCGCCCCCGACCAGGCCGGGGACGACGTGGTGACGATGCAGCTCGTGCTCGACGAGCAGCCGTTCCGGGTGCACCTCGGCCGGGGCGCCCTCGAGATCGAGCGCGGCGAGCTGCCCGGCGCCGACGTCACCGTGCGCTGCGCGCCCATCACACTGGCCGGCATCGTCTACGGCGGCCGCCCGCTGCAGGACGCGCAGGACGACGGGTCGCTCGCCTACACCGGCGACGCGTCGGTGATCGCGCGCCTCGTCGGCGCCGTCCGGATGCCGGAGCCCCTGCCGGTCGAGTCCCAGCCCGCCTGACCCGGAGACCTGGTCAGGGCCTCTGCGGCCACCGCGGTACGAGATCGGTGTGGTCGCGGGTGCGCCGCAGCGGGAACTCCGGCGCGCGCTTCTCGAGGAACGCCGTGACGCCCTCGGCGGCGTCGCCGTCGCGGCCGAGCTCGACGATCGCCCGCGAGTCCAGGGCGTGCGCCTCCCAGGGTGACGACGCGGAGAGCATCGACCACATCATCTGCCGGGTGACCGCCACCGACACCGCCGAGGTGTTCTCGGCGACCTCGCGCGCCAGGGCGTAGGCGGTGTCGAGGAGGTCCTCGTCGGGCACGACCTTCGAGACGAGGCGGCCCTCGAGGGCCTCGCGGGCACCGAACACCCGGCCGGTCATCGCCCACTCCATCGCCTGCGAGATGCCGACGACGCGCGGGAGGAACCAGCTCGACGCGGCCTCGGGCACGATGCCCCGGCGCGCGAAGACGAAGCCGAAGCGCGCCGACGCCCCGGCGATGCGGACGTCCATGGGCAGCGTCATCGTCGCGCCGACCCCGACCGCGGGCCCGTTGATCGCGGCGATCACGGGCACGGTCAGGGCGGCGAAGCGCAGCGCCACCACGCCGCCGCGGTCGCGGCCCACCCCGTTGACCTCGCCGTAGCGTTCGGCCTTCTCGCGGCCCCGGGCGTCGAACGTGCTGCCGCCCCCGCCGAGGTCCGCGCCCGCGCAGAAGGCGCGGCCCCGTCCGGTGATCACCACCGCGCGCACGGCGTCGTCGGCGTCGATCGCGTCGCAGGCGCTCACCAGCTCGTCGCACATTCGTCCGGTGAACGCGTTCATGCGCGCCTCCCGGTCGAGCACGATCGTCGCGATCCCGTCGGCGACCGCATAGTCGATCTCGGTGAACTCCACGCCCCGCACCCTCTCGGAGGTCGCGGTAACGGTCAACGGTGACCGGTACTGGGTCGGACGAGCGATCACCACGCGACGACCGGGTCCCGCGTGTCGCAGAGCGTGGACGCGCCACGGATGGGGTACCACGATCAGGAGGCCGGGTCGACGCAGCGGTCATCCGATCACCGCGGCGGCGCCGCAGGCGCCCGAGGAGGACCCGTGACGACCGTGATGTCCGAGAGCCCGACGACCCCCGACACCGGCGAGATCGTGATCGCCGTGCCCGCAGGCCCCCGCGCCGCCGCGGTGCTGAGCTGCCGTCTCCACGGCGTCATCGCGGGCGCCGGCCCCGGGGCGTCGCTGACCCTCGTGGTCGAGGCGGGCGACCGGGCCGCCGACCCGGACGTCGCCCGCGTGCTCACCTGCGCCCGCGAGTCCGCCGAGAGCAGGGGCCTCGTCCTCGTCGTCCGGTAGCCACACGTGCTTTCCTGGACGCATGGCGTTCGTCCGGGGTCACGCGCGGGAGTCGGGGTGGGTGGTCAGCCACTACCGACGGCCCCAGCGCGCCGGGGACGACCAGCTCCCGCTGCCCGGGCAGCGGGAGCCCGCCGAGGCTCAGGTCTGTGACACCACCGGGTCCGCCGATCCGGACCCCGACGACGACGACCCCGACTCCGTCGTGCGCGCCATCCCGCGTCGCACCGCGTCGACGAGGTAGGGCCGCAGGCGCTCGGGCTCGACGATCCGGTGCACCGAGCCCATCTCCTGGGCGCGGGCCACCGAGTGTTTCGTGTCGAACTCGTCGGCCACCTCGCCGAGCTTCTCCGAGCGCACCACCGGGCGGATCGCGCTCAGCTCCGTGCGCAGCTCGGCGACGTCCTCGCCGCGCTCCAGCCGCTCACTGATCCGGGCCTCGAGCTCCGCGACGCGCGGGTCGGCGGCGACGCGCTTGGCCACGTCGCCCGCGAAGACCACCGCGGCCGCCGGGGCTCCGCCGATCACCGAGGCGTACGAGCCCTCGACCGCGGCCACCTCCATCTGGTCGTTCAGCGTCCCGGAGAACACGACGAAGGCGCCGCCGTGGTAGCGCGAGACCACGCAGAACACGATCGGGCCGTCGAAGTTGACCACCGCCCGGCCGATCTCCGCGCCGTACTCCAGCTGCAGACCGCGCAGTGACTCCGGCGAGCCGTCGAAGCCCGAGAGGTTGGCCAGCACGACCACCGGACGGTTGCCGCTGGCGGCGTTGATCGCCCGTGCCGTCTTCTTCGACGAGCGGGGGAACAGCGTGCCCGCCGTCCACTGGCCCGGCCCGTCGACCGGCGGCGGGCCCCGGCGGGGGAGCGGCTTGGACTCGATGCCGATGAGCTCCACCGGGTTCCCGCCGAGGTGGGCGTCGAGCACGACGACGGACTCCGCGGCGTGCATGTCGGCCCAGCGCTCGAGCGTGGCGTGGTCGGTGTCCGCGACGCCTTTCATGAGCGA
The DNA here is from genome assembly GCF_036044095.1 of Actinomycetospora sp. NBC_00405. Classification (NCBI taxonomy): domain Bacteria; kingdom Bacillati; phylum Actinomycetota; class Actinomycetes; order Pseudonocardiales; family Pseudonocardiaceae; genus Actinomycetospora; species Actinomycetospora sp. NBC_00405. The sequence goes on along the minus strand of NZ_CP107938.1, from coordinate 1,572,005 downwards.
GCGGATGTCGAAGGGCTTCTTGCGCTCGGCGTTGGACGCGGGGTCGAAGATCTCACCGAGCGTCGTGAACCCGTCGCCGTGGTGGGACGAGCTGCGGACGTCGCGGTCGACCGGGTCCTGGCTCGGCGCCGGGCGCGGGAAGCGCTCGCCGGCCACGACGTAGGTGTGCGCGTAGTGACGCAGCAGCACCTCCACCGCGCCGGAGAGGTCCGGCGCCCAGTACTGGGCCTGCCCGTTCGGGCCCATGATCCGGTCGTAGCCGCCGATGCCGTAGTTGTCCTCGGCCGAGACGCCGCCGGAGTAGTCCAGCGACTGCTTGCCGGTGAGCACCATCGCGGAGTCCGGCGTCATGACGAGGATGCCGCGGGTGTGCATGAGCATCGTCGCCTCGGCGTTCCAGTACGGCTGGGCGCCGACGTTGATGCCCGTGACGACGACGTTGATCTCGCCGCCGTCCTGGGTGAACGTGATGATCGCCCGGAGCACCCGGGAGATCCAGTCCATGTTCTCGGTGCCGGAGTCCATCGCGATCTTGGCGCCGGCCGAGACGGCGTACCACTCGACGGGCACGCCGTGCTCGCGGGCGAGGTCGATCGCGGCGAGGACGCGGCGGCACTCCGGCTCGGCGATGGCCCCGAGCGCGCGCGTCGGGTCACCGAGCAGCAGCACGCGGGTCAGGCCCTCGGGCTGGCGCCGGGTCGGCGTGGTGACCATGCCGAGCACGATGTTGGCGGTGTTCGCCCCGTAGGGACGGTCGACCGGCACCGGGCGCAGGGTCTCCGGGTCGATGTCGTACTCGGTGAACGTGCCGGGCGGCCCGTCGAGGTCGGGGTTGCGCGTGACCAGCGGGACGAGCTCGTAGGGGTAGAGCGCGCCGCGCCGCTCGGCCTTGATCACCTTCTGTGTGTAGGCGTCGAGCTCGGCCATGGGGTGCGACGGCGGCTCGGTCACCCGCAGGGTCAGGCCGGCGCCCGGTGGGCGGGTCATCCGCAGCACGTAGTCGTGCGTCGGCGCCGAGGGGTCCTCCGCGGCGCCGTCGCGGGACCGGAACCGCACCATGACCTGCTCGATCCCGAGGGCGTCGGTGCGCGGCGCGAGCGTGCGCACGATGCCGTCGAGCTCGGTGAGGGGCACCTCGACGACGGGCCACACGTAGAGCAGGACGCGGTTCCAGCGCAGGCCGGCGAGGTCGGTGTCGGCGGCCCGGACCGAGCGCAGGCTGTCGAGCGCCGCGTCGAGCACGGCCTCCACCTGCGGCAGCGCCCGCACGTTCCCGTCGTCGTCGCGCAGCACCGTGAGATCGCGGACGTCGCCGGTGACGATCAGCCGCCGGTCCTCGGGCACGTTGCGGCCCTGCGCGTGGAAGAGGTGGACGTCGGTGGCCGACGACAGGCGCGTGAGCTCGAAGTCGCGCAGCCGCCACAGCCCGAGCCGCTCGGCGACCATGGGGTGGAGGCCGCGCAGGGTCCGGTCCTCGACGGGCGTGAGGTCAGCGCCATCGGTAGGGCCGGGGTCGGTGCCCTCGGCGGTGTCGGGACGGAACGTGAACCAGCTGGTCCCGCCGTCCCCCTGGCCGTCGGTGCCCCGGACCCCGACGGTCACCCGGGCGACCGCCGCGGGGACCGTCGCGATCTTGTCCTGGATCCGGGCGGCGCGGTCGTCGGGACCGTCGCTGGCCTCCGGCCCCCGCGGGGAGGCGACGTAGAGGTCGATGAGCACCCGGTCGCCGGCGGGCAGGGCCTCGACGAGCTGGTGCAGGTCGGTCGACACGGTCGCCGGGGCGGTGGCGCCCTCGGGCTCGTCGACGGTCGCGACCGTGGCGACGACGACGTAGGAGTGCCCGTCGTGGGTGTAGCGGGCCGTCAGCACCGGGCGGCCGCCGTGCTCGACGACGCGGACGTCGCCCACGTCGCGGATCAGCCCGTAGTACCTCCGGGTCATCACCTCGAGCATCACGGCGTGGTGGCGTTCGGCGAACACCCCGAGGATCGGCTCCCCGGAGGCGACGATGTCGTCGATCTGGGTGGCACGCTCGTCGGGGTCGTCGGAGAGCGCGTCGAGCTCGCTGCGCACCCGGGCCTGGACGCGGGCGCGCTCGGACTCGATCAGCGGCGCGTCGAAGCAGCGGAACCGCACCTGACGGGCGAGGTCGCCGATCTGGGGGTGCCGCACCTGGGTGGCGGCCACCAGGTGGTCGAGCACCGTGCGGTAGGCCTCGCCCTCGCGGGCCGCGGACTCGGGGTGCCGCAGCCGGGCCCCGAGCAGCGCCGCGACCACCGGCTGGAGGGCGCCGGCGCGGCGATGCGCCAGGAACATGCGGTACAGCGCCGGGCCGAGCAGCTCCGGGGCGCTGTCGAGGTCGGTGACGCCGTAGTGGGCCAGCGCGCGCCGCAGCTTGAGGCGGAACGACTCGGGCAGCACCTCGGCGTCCGGGTCGCGGGAGCGCAGGTAGGCGTAGAGGTACTCCTGCGGGTTGCGGGTGGACTCCTCGTCGACGGCGGTGTCGTCGACCTCGCCGCCGCCCTCGAGGCGGCGGTTGCGCGAGAGGGCCGAGAGGTCGGCGACGGTGCGCAGGATGTCGATCTCGTCGTGCAGCACGTCCGGGTCGTCCGCGGGGAGCTCGTCGCGGGCGCGGTCGAGGGCGGCGAGCAGCGGGCGGGCCTCGCGCTCGTCGACGTCGTACCCGAGGACGAGGGCGTGCAGGGCGTCCAGCGCGTCGTGGGCACGCGTCCGGGCATCGGCCCGGTCGGCGTCGGCGACGGGCGGGGCGAGCGCGGCGAGGCTCACGCGGTCCGCGCCGGAGCCCCCGGCGCTGTCGTCGGCGTCGGGCTCGAGCCGGACGAGCCGGGTGCCGCCCTCGACCTGGGTGTTGGCGTCGACGATGACCTCGGCGACCCGGCCGGAGACCGGGGCCCGCAGCGCCGTCTCGAGCTTCATGCTCTCGACGACGGCGACGGTGTCGCCCTCGGCGACCGTGTCGCCGGGGGAGACGGGGATCGACACCACCATGGCCGGGGCGGGCGCGCGCACGAGCCCGGCCTCGCCGCCGGCGATGCGGTGGACGGCGCCGTCGACCTCGACGAGGTAGTCCGAGCCCTGGGTGACCGAGAGGACGCCGAAGGTGCGGCCGCCGACGGTGAGGCGGCGCTCGAAGCGCCCGGAGCGCTCGACGACCACGTCGACCCCCTCGGGGCCGTCGCCGTCGAGCACCACGCGGTAGTGCGACGGGCGTGCGCGGGCCACCCGCAGCCGGTAGGACTCGCCGACGACGCGCACGTCGACCTGGTGCCACACCTCGTGGCCGACCTCGGGGCGCCCGCGCTCGGCCGAGAGGAACAGCCGGCCCTGCTGGCGGAACTCGTGGGCGCCGTGCGCCTCGACCGCGGCGGCCAGCAGCGCGATGTCGACGCGGCGCGGCGGCGTGTAGCCCTCGGCCATCATCCTGTCGAGCCACGTGGTGTCCGCGGTGCCCTGCGTGACCTCCGGGCGCGAGAGCAGGTCGAGCAGGAACGCCTTGTTGGTGGTGCCGCCCTCGACGACCACGGCGGTCTGGCGGATCGCGCGCGCCAGCCGGGCCCGCGCCTCGTCGCGGGTGCGCCCCCACGAGATGACCTTCGCGATCATGGAGTCGTACTGCGGCGGGATGACGTCGCCGGTGGCCACGCCCGTGTCGACGCGGATGCCGGGCCCCGCGGGCAGCACGAGGTGGCGGATGGCGCCGGGCGCCGGGGCGAAGCCGTGCTCGGGGTCCTCGGCGGTGAGGCGGGCCTCGATGGCGTGGCCGGAGGCGGGCGGGTTGATCGGGTCCGCCATGACCTCGTCGCCGAGCACGTCGCCGAGCGCCCCGCCCATCGCCACGTGCAGCTGGAGCTTGACGACGTCGACGCCGGTGACGGCCTCGGTGACGGGGTGCTCGACCTGGAGCCGGGTGTTGACCTCCATGAACGACAGGACGTCCTGCGCGGGGTCGTAGAGGAACTCCACGGTGCCCGCGTTGACGTAGCCCGCGGCGCGCGCGAGGTCGGCGGCGCTGCGGCGCAGCAGCCGGTCCTGCTCGGCGTCGAGCGCGGTGGAGGAGGACTCCTCGAGGACCTTCTGGTTGCGCCGCTGCACGCTGCAGTCGCGGACCCCGAGCGTGACGACGCCGCCGTGCGCGTCGGCGACGACCTGCACCTCGACGTGGCGCCCGCCGCTCACCGCGCCCTCGAGGAAGACGGTGCCGTCCCCGGCGGTGCGCTCGCCCTCGGCGGAGGCGCGCGCGAAGGAGTCCTCGAGGTCCTCGGCGCGGGCCACGTACCGGATGCCGCGGCCCCCGCCGCCGGCGGTGGCCTTGACCATGAGCGGGAAGCCGATCTTCTCGGCGGCCTCCTTCGCGGCCTCGGCGTCGGGGACGGGCCCGCCGCTCCACGGCGCCATCGGGACGCCCACGCTCTCGGCGATCCGCTTGGACTCGATCTTGTCCCCGAGCCGCTGCATGGTCTCGGAGCCCGGGCCGACGAACGTGACCCCGAGCCGCTCGCAGAGGGCGGCGAACTCGGCGCGCTCGGAGACGAAGCCCCAGCCGGGCCAGACGGCGTCGGCCCGGCGGGCGACCAGCACGCGCTCGAGCTCGGCGAGGTCGAGGTAGGGCACGGGGCCCATGTCGTCGGGGTCGTCGGGGCCGATGAGCACGGCCTCGTCGGCCTCGCGCACCGCCATCGCGTGGCGGTCCACGGCCGTGTGGACGGCGATCGTCCGGATCGGGGGCAGGTCGCCGTCGTGCTCGGCGTTCCACTCCCGGACCGCGTTGATCAATCGCATCGCGGGCTCGCCACGATTGACGATCGCGAGGCGTTGGAACGGACGAGGTGGCGCGCTCACGGTCCGGACCCTAACCGCGACCGGGGGTGCTGTGCGGCCCTCGCGACGGCCTCTAGGCCGGCAGGCGGAAACTCATCAGGCCCGGGACGTGGCCGACGTACACCGCGACGGCCGACCGCCCTGCGTCCGTCCGCGCGTTCTCGGCCTGGCGGCGGAGGAGATCCGTCACCGAGGTGCCTCCGTCACGGCCCGCCTCGTGCGCGCCCTGGGTTCTCGTGACGGCGCTCGTCGCGGTGCTCGGCCCGGTGTCCGTCCCGCGGCGGGCGACCTCGCTGAAGATCGGGGTGTCCATCGCGGGTGACGCTAGTGGCGCGCCGGGTCGGGCGGTCCCGGCTCGCCCACGATCGGGCGGGTCCGTTCACCCGGGGGAGTCGTCCCGCAGATCTCATCCCCGCGGGGTGGGGACGCACGCGGCGCGACTGTCTACGAAGACGGCATGTGCCTGTTCATCATCCTGCTGCTCATCGGGCCGCGAGCGGTCATCCTGGTATGGGCATTGGTCTCGCCGCTGCAGTGGAGTGCCGTCTTCGGCTCGTTCCTGGTCCCGGTCCTGGGCTTCCTCTTCCTGCCCTGGACGACGCTGACCTACTTCCTCGTGGCCTCCGGCGGTGTCGTCGGCCTCGACTTCCTGTTCCTGGCGCTGGCGCTGGCGGTCGACCTCTCGAGCTACGCGGGCGGCGGCGCCTACCGGCGACGCCGGGCCATGGCGTGAGGGCGCGGACGCGAATGCGCCGACGTCATCCCGGCGGGGTGATGCCAGGGCCCGGGCGGCTGCGCCACGCTCCGGTGGACCCCATCGTCACGGCCGGCCCGGAGGACGTCCCATGGTCCAGCAGCATTCCGGAGCCACCGCGGGTGGCTCCGCGGGAGCTCGGAGAGGGGGAGCCCGGCTCGGCGCCGGGGCGATCGCCTCGCTCGTCGGGGTGGGTCTGCTCGTCATCTTCATGATCCAGAACACCGATCGCATCACGCTGACGTTCCTGTTCTGGAGCTTCACCTGGCCGCTGTGGCTGTTCACGGTGGTGACGGCGCTCGTCGGGGCGCTGATCTGGTTCGGGCTGGGCGTGATGCGCCGCCACCGGCGCCGCACGGAGCGCCGGGCCGAACGGCGGGACTGAGGTGAGCGGGCACCGGTACGAGCTGAGGGTCGCAGGCCGGCTCTCGGAGCGGGCGCGTGACGCGTTCCCCGACACGACCATCGACGTCGTCCCCGCCGAGACCGTCATCTCCACGGAGGAGGTCGACGAGTCCGGGCTGCACGGGCTCCTCGCCCTGTGCCGCTCCCTCGGGCTCGAGGTGACGTCGTTCCACCGCGTGGTGCCGTAGGAGTCGTCCCCGGTGGCCCTCAGTCGTCCTCGGGCGTGCTGGTCGCGCGGGCCGTCGCGTTGCCGAAGTTGGACACGAGCCGCGCGACGAGGGTGACCAGGAAGACTTGGCCGAGCAGGGCCTCGAGCACGGCGACGGCCCGTCCGGCGTCGCGGGCGGCGGTGAAGTCGCCGTACCCGAGCGTGGTCAGGGTCGTGAAGCTGAAGTACTGCACCGTCGCGGTGTCGGGGGCCTCGCCGTTCGCGAAGAACGGCGCCGTCCCGAGCCGCGACATGCCCGTGTAGACCTCGGCGAACATCAGCCCGATGAGCAGGTAGGCGCTCAGCGCACCGGCGATCGTCTGGAGCGTCACCACGCGGTGCCGCAGGATGTGCCGGACGACGAGCACCACGGTGGCGCCGAGGATCAGGGCGAGCCACAGCGCGGCCGCTCCGCGGAACCCGTCCCCGGGGTTCGAGAGCAGCACGGCCAGCGCCCCTGCCGAGCCGACCGTCGCCCCGACCCGCAGCCCCCACACCAGGGGCCGGCCCAGCCGGGCCGCCCGGAGGGCCAGGACCAGGGCGCCGAGGTAGAGCAGCACCGTCAGGAGGCTCACCCAGGTGTCGGTGGCCAGCGCGCCCACCAGGTACCCGGCCACGAGCAGGGCGAGGACGAGCCCGTAGTGGCCCCCGCCGGCCGCGGCGGGCTCCTGGACGTCCCCGGTCACCCGATCCCCCCACGCACGAGGGGCACCCTCTCACCCGGTGGCCAGGTCGACGACGCCGACGACCACGAGGTACACCCCGACGAGGACGAACACCGTGACGATCAGGTGCTTCTTGTGGGCCTGGACCCAGGCGGTCAGGCGCGCCGCGCTGTCGCGGGTGGTCTCCGGGTGCCAGGTCCAGGACGCCAGGGCGGCCAGCGGCACCGCGTACCAGAGCAGGTTGTACACACCGACCTGGAGCAGGCCGCTGACGAGGCCGGGCCGGTCGGCCACGATCGCGGCGAGTGCCCCGAGGTAGAACACGCCCGGCAGGTGGGTGGCCACCCCGGCCACCGCGGCGTTCGTGACGGTCGGCTGGGCGAGGCGTCGCCGCAACGCGCCCGGCGGGCGGGCCGGTCGCTGCGCCGCCGGGCGGTCGGGTGGGTCCCGGAACGCGTAGTACAGCGCCATCCCCACCGACGCCGCCCCGAGCACGAGGTAGGCGACGGCGCGGCCCGTGCTGGTCACCGACGGGGGCGGAGGGCTGACGTGGACGATCGTCACGGCGGCGACGCCGACGGACAGGCTGAGCGCGAGGCCCGCGAGGACGTAGGCCAGCAGCAGGGGCGTCGGCGACCGGGCCGCGAGGAACGCGTACACCGCGGCCACCGACGTCGGGCGCACCACGCTCGCCAGGCCCAGGACGAGGACGTCGGCGCTCACGGGGCGGACCCTCGCACCACCTCGCGCCCTGCGCCATCACCTCGGGAGGAGGGTGGCGCGTCGGCGCGTGCCGGGGCCACCCACCGGAATCGTTCGGACACCCTCCGGAATCGTCGAGGTGTCGCACGCATTTCCTGCGCCGAACGTTGACGCCCGAGGATCCGAGAAAACCTGTTCAATGATGTACGACATTCCGGTTTCCCGGCTCACTCCAGGAGAATGATACTCTCACCCCGAGGATGAGAGGCGTTCCGAGGCCGGGGGTGGCGATGCCCGCCGCGGACCATGGTGACGCCCACGACGACGTGAAGTACGCCGTTCCCGTCGCGTTGCACGTCGTCGACCGCCCTCGTCTGTACGATCTCCTCGATCGCGGCGCGGAATCACCCGTCACGCTCCTCTCCGCCTCCGCGGGGTGGGGCAAGACGGTGCTCGTCGGCTCCTGGCTCACCGCGCGGGCGGTGGAGCGTCCCGCCTGGCTGACGGTCGGTCCCGGGGACGACACCCCCGACACCTTCTGGCGGGCCGTCGCGACGTCCCTGGCGGCGGTCGTGGACGCGCCGGCGGACGCCCTCCTGCGCCGCGTCGCCGACGGCCGGGGGTCGGGCCCGGACCCGGCCGACCGCGTGGCCGACGCCGTGCGCCACGTCGTCGGGCCGACCGTCCTCGTGCTCGACGACGTCCACCGGGTCACCTCGCCCCGGGTGTGGGCCGGGCTGCAACGACTGGTCACGGCGCCGTCCGGGGGGCTGCGCCTGGTGGTGCTCACCCGCCGCGACCCGCCCTGGCCGCTGCACCGGCTGCGGCTCGCCGGGCTGCTCGCCGAGGTGTGCGCCGCCGACCTCGCGTTCGTGCCGCCCGAGGCCCGGGAGCTGTTCGCCCTCGTCGGCGTGGAGCTCACGCCCGACCAGCTCGACCTCCTGGTGGCTCGGACCGACGGCTGGGCGGCCGGTCTGCGGCTGGCCGCGCTGCCGCTCCGGGTCCCCGGCGCGGACGTCGCGGGCTTCCTCGCGTCCTTCTCCGGTGACGACCGCACGGTGACGGCCTACCTGCAGAGCGAGGTCCTCGCTCCGCAGTCGGAGCGCGTGCTGCGGTTCCTCGAGAAGATCTGCGTCCTCGACCTGGTCTGCGCCGAGCTGGCCGACGCGGTGACCGGCGACGAGGACGGCGCCGCGATGCTGGCCGAGCTGTCGTCGTCGAACCTGTTCGTGGAGTCCGTGGGGGAGGGCGGACGGTGGTTCCGCCTCCCGGGGTTCGTGTCCGACGTCCTGCGCAGCAGGATGGTCGAGCCGCGTGCACGTCGTGACCTGCACCGACGGGCCGCGGAGTGGTACCGGCGCCGGTCCCTGCCCGATGCGGCCATCCGGCTCGCACTCGCCGGTGGCCTGTTGCCGCTGGCCGCCGAGCTCGTCGGCGTCCACGTCGTCGGGCTCGTGCTGCGGGGCCGGGGGCGCGAGCTCGACACGCTGCTCTCCGCGGTGCCCCGCGACGGGTTGCTGACCCACCCCGAGCTCGCCGTCGGGCTGGCGGCCGCCCGGATGGTGCACGGACACGACGAGGAGCTCGCGGACCTGATCGCTGCGGGCGAGGCACGGCTCGGTGCGCTCCCGGCCCTCCGCGCACGCCGGGTCCGCCTGGTGCTGGACCTGATCGCCCTCGCCGATGCGCGTCTACGCGGTGACCTGGACGGGCTCGCGGCGGCGTGCCGGCGCATCCCCCTCGACCCCGCCGAGCTCGCGGAGCTGGGTCTGGCCGGCTGGGACCTCGTCCGGGTCCTGACCCTCAGCAACCAGGGCACGGCGGAGCTGTGGCTGGGCGAGCTCGGCGCCGCCGAGGTCCACCTGCGGACCGCGATGGATGCGGAGCCCGCGGCGGGCGTCCTGCTCCCCCGGCTGAACGCCCAGGCCCAGCTGGCCCTGCTGGAGTGCGAACGCGGGCACCTGACGACGGCACTGGCCGAGGCCCGCGAGGTCGTGGCCCGCGCCACCGCGACCGGCTCGACGTCGACCGCGCAGATGGTGTCGGCCTACCTCGCCCTGGCGTGGGCCCACATCGACAGCGGGGAGCTCCCGGAGGCGGAAACGTGGCTGCGGAGGGCCGACGAGGTCGAGGCCGCGGCGCCCGAGCCGCACGTGCAGCTCACCGCGGCCGTCCTGCGAGCCCGGCGGCGGGCCGAGGCCGACCCGGAGGCCGCGCTGCTCGCGCTGCAGACCCGGACCCGGGCGCTCGCCGCCTCCGTCGTGCCGGCGCGACTCCGCGACCGCAGTCTGCTCGCCCAGGCCGAGCTCGCGGAACAGCTCCACGACCCGGTGCGCGGGAGGGCCGCGCTGGCGGGACTGCACGTGCCCACCTCCCCGGAGGCTGTCACCGCCACCGTCGGCATCCTCCTGCTCGAGGGCGATCCCGACGGCGCCGAGCAGCACCTCGCGGCGCTCGACGGCGAGCCGTCGAGCGTGCGGGTCCAGGTCACGACCGACCTGCTGTGGGCCCTCACGGCGGTGGCCCGCGGCGACGACGAGCCGGCCCTGCGCGCCCTCGACCGTGCGCTGCGCGCGGCCGCACCCCACGGCCTGTGCCGGCCTTTCACGCTCCGCGCCGATGGTCTGCACCGGCTGCTGAGCCGGCGGATCGAGCACGGCACCGGCGCCGCCGCCTTCGCCGTCGAGCTGATGAGCCGCCTGAGCCGTCAGCTCGATCCCGCGCCGGATCCGGCACGCCGGACGCCGGCCCCCCTCACCCCGCGCGAAACCGTCATCCTGCGTTACCTCTCGAGCACGCTCGGGAACTCCGAAATCGCCGCAGAATTGAGTGTCTCCATCAACACGGTGAAGACGCACCAACAGACGGTCTACCGAAAGCTCGGCGTCGGCGGACGACGCGAGGCCGTGCGCCGCGCGCGCGAGCTCCGGCTGCTCTGACCCACGCCGGTGGCCCCGGTCATTCCGGGGCCTCATTTCATGCTCCGAGAATGAGTCCTTCTCACCCTGCGCCCCGGACGCTCAGAGACGTCTCTTCCACCCCCGGGGGAGCACTCGCGGACGGGCGTGGAGGTCGGCATGGTCTGCGTCGCCGGTCGGCGCGTCCCCGCGGCGAAGGTCGCTCCGCCGGCGCTGCCGACCGGGTTCGTCCCCCGGGACCACCTGAGCGCCCTGGTGGAGGCCGCGGCCACGGTGGCGCCGGTGACCACGCTGCGCGGCCATGCCGGCGCCGGCAAGACACTGCTCCTCGCCGACTGGGCACGGACGTCGCCCGTCGCGACGGCGTGGGTCTCCCTCGATCCGACCGACGACCGGCCCGGCCGCCTCCCCGCCGCGGTGGCCCACGCCGTCGCGGCGTGCGTGCCCGACCTCGCCGGCGCCCTCGTCGATTCCTCACCGGACGACCCCGACCCCCTGAACACCGGACGTCTGCTGTCGGTGCTCGACACGCTCCCGGAGGAGGTCCGGCTGGTCCTCGACGACGTCCAGGAGCTCACCGACCCCGCGGTGCTCGACGAGCTGGGAACGATGATCCGCTACCGGCCGGGCCGCCTCCGGCTGGTCCTGTCCGGACGGACCCTCCCGCCGGTGTCCCTGGCCCGCCTGCGTCTGGAGGGTGGCGTCGTCGATCTGCCCGGCGAGCGGCTGCACTTCTCCGTCCCGGAGGCGGGGTCGCTCCTGTCACGGGGCGGGGCCCGGATGTCGTCGAGCCAGGTGGAGAGGGCGCACGTCCTGACCGGCGGGTGGGCCGCCGGGCTCGGCCTCGTCGCGGCCGCTGCCCGACGGTCCGTCGAGGTGACCGGCCTCCTCGCCGCGTTCCCGCGGGGCGAGCGCGCGACCGCGGCCTACCTGCGCGACGAGGTCCTGGGCGGGCTCCCCGACGACGACCGGACGTTCCTCCAGGACCTCAGCGTGGCGACGAGCGTCGCGCCGTCGCTCGCCGCCGAGCTCAGCGGCCGCGACGACGCCCTCCCGACCCTCGAGCGGCTCGAGCGCGAGACCTCGCTCGTCACCGTGGACCCCCGGGACGGCCACCACGCGATGCCGAGGCTGCTGCGCGCGTGGCTCCACGGCGAGCTCGACCGGCGGCCGGCCCACCGGGCCCGGCTCCACGCCCGGGCAGGCGAGTGGTCCGCGGCGAACGATCTCCCCGTGGAGGCCCTCGAGCACGCCCGGGCGGCCGACGACGACGCGCTCCTGGCCCGGCTGGTCCGCGGCTGGGCCGTCCCGCTCGTCCTCACCGGTGACCGCGAGCCGCTGCGCCGTGCCTGGGCGGCGCTGACGCCCGCCGCCGTGGACGCCGACCCGGGGCTGCGCCTCGTGCTGCCGGCCCTGGACGGCGGCGTGGGGGAGGCGGATGCGGTGGCACTGCGCGGCTCCCCGACGGAGGACGCGGCCGAGCTCCGGGCGCTCCGCGCCGTCGCCGACCTCGCGGCGGCCACCTCCGAGCCCGCGGACCCGTCGGGAGGACGGACACCCGGCGACGAGCGGGCACGACGCGCCCGTGCCGCCGCGAAGGGTGCGCTGGCCGAGGCGCTCGACGGCGCGAACCGGCTCTTCGTCCTCCGGGACGGCCGCGGCGCGGTCGCCACGCTGGAGGTGGCGTCCGCGCGGGCCGCCGAGCTCGGACACCACCGTCTCGCCCAGCAGTGCGCCGCCCTGCTCGCGACGGCGGCCGTCCTGGACGGCGACGCGTCCGGGATGGTCCGGCACGGCAGGAGGGCGATGGCGGCGACGGCGGCGGCCACCGCCGCTCTCGCGGCGAGCGACCCCTGCGGACGGGACGGCTCGGTCTGGTCGGTCTCCGCCCTGTCCTCGCTGGCCTACGGCTCGCTCCTGCGCGGACGGCCGGACGAGGCCCGCCACCACGCGGCCGATCTCCTCGCCCGGGCCGGCCACGGCCTGCACCCGGCCGAGACGCTGCTCATGCACGTCGTCCACGGCGCTGCCGACGTGGACGAGGGACGGTTCGCCCTCGGCCTCGAGGAGATGCAGGGGGCGCGTACGGCGTTCGCCGACCGGGAGCTGGCGGCCCCGCAGGCCGCCATGGCGGCGATCCTCGAGCACGAGACCGCGGTCGTGCTGGAGCGCCCCGCGCACGCCCGGGCGGTTCGGCGATGGCTCGCCGCGCGCCTCGGCCCGACCGCCGAGGTGGCCCTCATGGCCGCCCGCGAGGTCGTCGCGGAGCGGGGGACCGTGTCCTCGGAGCGTGGGCTCCGTCCGGTGCTCGACGGTGCCGTGCCGACCCTGCTCCCCGAGGCGGCCGTCGAGGCGCTGCTCCTCGCCGCCGGTGAGGCGGAGCTGGCGCAGGACCGTGCCCGCGCCCGTCGCCTCCTGATCGACGCCCTCGACGGTGCCGCTCCGCTCGAGCTGGTGCGCCCGTTCACGCACGCCTCCGGGACGGTGCGGGAGCTCCTGGCGCACCAGGTCGGCAGCTTCGGCGCCGCCGACGGGTTCGCCCGCAGGGCGCTGGCCGCCGGTGTCCGGGGCCGGTCGGCCGGCGCGTCCGCCCTCAGCGACCGGGAGTCGACCATCCTGCGGCTGCTGCCCTCGTTGTCGACCACCACCGAGATCGCCGAGGACCTGCGCGTCTCACCGAACACGATCAAGACCCAGGTCGGGGCGATCTACAGCAAGCTCGGGGTGAACGACCGGCGCGCCGCCGTCGTCGCGGCCTACGACGCGGGCCTGCTCGCCGAGATCGAGGTTCCGGGCCGCACCGACCTCCTCCGGTCCGGGTGATGCTGCGCGGCAGGCATCCCGTGGATCGTCCTCGGTACCACGCACACAGCAGGCCCCACGGCCTCCGGGAGGACCACGATGACCGACGACGGAAGCGAGATGGGCCCGATCGACTTCATCATGATGGAGTTCGACGGGGACCGGATGACCGGCGAGAGCCTGCCGCTGCTGGTCGACCTGGTCGATCGGGGGATCATCCGCGTCCTCGACCTCGTCTTCGTCCGCAAGACCGGCGGCGTGGTCAGCACCCTGACGATCGCCGAGATCGATGCGGAGGAGGGCCTCGACCTCACGGTGTTCGAGGGCGCGTGGTCGGGACTGGTCGACCAGGACGACATCGTCGAGGCAGGCCAGGTCCTCGCGGAGGGGCGGGTCGCCGTCCTCGTGGTCTACGAGAACTCGTGGGCCGCACCGCTGGTCGGTGCCCTGCGCCGCAGCGGGGCCGAGGTCGTCGCGGGGGGTCGCATCACGGTCGACGCGCTCCTCGGCGCCCTGGACGCGACCGAGTACGTCGCCTGACCGCCCCCACCCCACCAGCGAAAGGACCCTCACCATGCCCGGTCTTCTCCGCGGCCTCGCCCGCACCGCGATGGTCGCGGGCACCGCGACCGCCGTCTCCAACCGCGTCTCGCGGCGCCAGGCGGGTCGGTGGGCGGCGCAGGAGTACCCGCAGCAGCAGTACCCCCCGCAGGAGTACCAGCAGCAGGACTACCAGCAGCAGTACCCCCCGCAGCAGCAGGCTCCACCGCAGCAGGCCCCGCCGGCGGCGCCCGCCGGTGGCGGCTACGACCAGGTGCTCGCGCAGCTCAAGGACCTCGGCGACCTCAAGGCCCAGGGTGTGCTCAGCGAGGCGGAGTTCGAGACCCAGAAGCGCCGCATCCTGGGCGGCTGACCGCCCGGCCTCTAGCCTCGTCCCCAGCGGACGAGGGGAGCGAGCGGCGTGATCCCGCGGGGCAAGACGGCCGTGCCGGGCGTGCCGACCGACGTCGTGGCCCGCCCGGAGCTCTTCGCGGGCTTCGACGCGCCGGGCGCGGCGGGCGTCGGGCTCGTGAGCGCGCCCGCCGGGTACGGGAAGACCCTCGCGCTGGCCGGGTGGGCCGCCGGGCACGCCCCGACCGCCTGGGTGTCGCTGGACCGTCACGACGACGCCCACCTGCTCTGGTCGGCGATCCTGGCGGCACTGGTCCGGGACGCGGAAGCCCGCGCCGAGGTCCGCGATCTCGCGCCGCCGCGGGGAGCCGACGATCGGGACTTCCTCGCCCGGTTCTGCGACGCGCTCGACGTCCCGGATCCGCCGATCACCCTCGTCCTCGACGACATCCACGCGGTCGATGACGCGGCGGCGATGAGCGAGCTGCGGTCGCTCGTCCTGTACCGCCCCCGGGGTCTGCGGCTCCTGCTGTCGAGTCGGTTCGACCCCCCGCTGTCGCTCCCGCGCCTGCGGCTCGAGGGCCGGTTGTGGGAGCTGCGCGCGGATCGCCTCGCCTTCTCACCCGCCGAGACCGCCGTCCTCACGGAGCGCGCCGGCCTGACTCTGTCCATCGACGAGACCCGGCGGTTGCAGCGGCGCACGGGCGGGTGGGCCGCCGGCCTCCGGCTCGCGGTACAGGCGATGCGGACCGCGGAGTCGCCGGAGGCCTTCCTGGCGGCGTTCTCGGGCGACGACCGCTCGGTCGCCGACTACCTCGTGGGCGAGGTGCTCGACACGCTGCCGGCCCCCACCCGCGAGTTCCTGACCGTCGCGAGCATCACGGACCCGCTCCCCGGGGCGCTGGCCGTGGAGCTCACGGAACGGGAGGACGCGGTCGAGGTCCTCGAGCGGCTCGAGCGCGAGACGTCCCTCGTGGAGGAGCTCGCCGGGGACCAGCACGAGTACCGCATCCTGGAGCTGCTCCGGACCTACCTGGACGCCGAGCTCCACCGCCGCCGCCCCGTCGTGGCCGCGGCGCTGCACGGCCGGGCCGCGCGGTGGTGGGCCTGCCGGGACGTCCCCGTCGCCGCCCTGGGGCACGCCGGCCGCGGGGACGACCCCGCCCTGCTCGCGGAGCTGCTGGACCGCTTCGCGCTGCGCCTCGCCCTGACCGGGAACCACGCGCCGCTGCGCCGGGCCCTGGCGTCGACGCCGGGCGACGGCCCGCCGGGAGGCACGCCGACGACCGCGGCCACCGCCCTGGGCGCCGCCCTCGTCCTCGACGCCGAGGACCTCCGGGCGCTGGGTGCGGCCGTCGCGCACGTGCTCACGGCCGGTTCGCCCGACGCCCCGGTCCTCGCCGTGCTGGACGCGCTCGGCCGGGGGCTCGGCGAGCTCCAGACAAGTGACCTGGACGGCGCCCGCGACGTGCTGGAGGAGGCGCTGGCGATCGCCGACCGCCACGGCTTCGACTTCGCCGCCGTGCAGTGCCGGACGCTGCTCGCCTACGTCGCCGCGGTGCAGGGCGACCACGTCGCGGCGCGGACACGCAGCGGCGAGGCGCTGGGGGAGGACGCCGCGGCGCCGGCTCCCCGGTCACCGTGGGAACCGTCGGCGTGGGTGACCCTCGCCCACGTCCTGCACGCCTACGCCGCGCTCCAGCAGGCCGATCCGGAGACCGCCCGGTCCGCGACGGAGGCCGCGCTGAGCCGCCCGGACGAGACCGTGCCGCCGACCCTGCGGTTCGCCCTGCGGGTGCTGGACGGGGCGGCGCGGGCGGACGCGGGCGAGCCCGCGGACGGGCTGGCGGAGATCCGGCGTGCGCGCAGCGAGCTCGCCGGACACCCGCTCCCGACGCGCCTCGAGGCGCTCGCCGCCCTCCTCGAGCGCCGGGTGGCCCTGCGGCTCGGGCACCCGGCGGGCGCCGTGGACGGGGCGAGCGGCCTCGCCGCGCGGGACGACACGTCGGCCGAGGTCGCCCTCCTCGCCGCGTGGACCGAGCTCGACCGGGACCGCGGCGCCGCCGCCTCGGCCCGCGTCGCCGGGGTGGTGGCCGGCACCCAGGTGCCTCTCCTGCCCCACGTCGTCGTCGAGGCGCAGCTGGTGCAGGCGACGGTGGACGCCCGGGCGGGCGACGTGGCGGCCGCCCGCCGCTGCCTCCGGGCCGCGCTGGCCACGGCGGGACCGCTCGATCTGGTCCGGCCCTTCGTCCAGGCGGGCGAGGAGATGGGTGCGCTGCTGGCGGAGCACCAGGACGGGGTCGAGGCCTTCGTCGCCCGGGTTCGCGCCGCCCACGTCACCGCGGGCGAACCCCTCGCGAACGCGCGTCTGACCGACCGTGAGCTCGCCGTGCTCGAGCTGCTCCCGTCCCTGATGTCGTCGGACGACATCGCCGCGGCACTGAGCGTGTCGCGCAGCACCGTCAAGACCCACGTGCAGACGATCTACACCAAGCTCGGGGTGCAGAGCAGGCGATCGGCGGTGCAGACGGCCCAGGCCCGGGGACTCCTCTGACCCGGTGCGGTACGGCTCAGGCGTTCTCGAGGCCCTCGCCGACCGCGCGCAGCGCCGGATGGTCGTGGGCCTGGGCGAGGACGTGGCCGACCGCCAGGGCGGCCGCCACCGGCCACGCCACGACCTCGAGCGCGGCCAGGCCGCCGATGGCGGCGAGGAAGGCGAGGTTGCCGGTCGGGGGCCACCCGACCGGACCGACCAGCGGGATGTCGACGTGCCAGCCGGTGGTGGCGACGGTGTCAGGGGTGGCGGGGTCAGGCGCCGCGGGCGGGGCGGTCACTGCCGGGACGTCGCGATCCGCGCGACCTCGGCCGGGTCGATGAGGTGGGTGTGGTCGTCCTCGCCGAGGTCGATCTGCACGACGTCGATGCGTCCGTTGAAGCGGGCCGCCCCGGCGTAATCGACACTGACCGGCATCCCGTAGTCGTCCCCGATGTCGGTGGTCTCGTCCGCGGAGAACACCATCGGCTGGGTCTGGTCCACGCGCCCGCGGCCCACGGGGCGACCGTCGTAGTAGAGCGTGACGTCGCCGCCCTTCGCGAGGCCGCCGCCGTCGTAGGCGAACTCGACGCGGAGCTGGTGGCTACCCGACGGGAGGTCCTCGTCCGCCTCGGTGACGAACTCCGTCATCCCGAGGAGGTTGTAGGTGAACTTGGCGCGGCCGTCGACGACGTAGAGCGCCCAGCCGCCGAACCGCCCGCCCTGCGCCAGGACCACGCCGTTCGTCGCGTCCTTCTCGGGCGTCTCGATCGCCGCGGTGACGGCGAACGACCGGTTCTTGACGTCGAGCACGCTGTGCTCGCTCAGGCGCCGCATCCCGGGGAACAGCACCTGGGTGGGGCCCGTGACGAGCTGCGGGCGTCCGGCGATGGTCGGGTTGAGGCGCTCGAAGCGGCGGTCGTCGATGGGGAGGACGTTGTACTTCACCGCCTCGATCAACCACAGGCGCTGCAGCGCCGCGAGCTTCTCGGGCATCTCGGCGGCGAGGTCGTGCGACTGGGTCCAGTCGGTCGCGCCGTCGTAGAGCTCCCAGACGTCCTCGTCGAGCGGCGGCAGCACCTGGTTCGGCAGCCACGGGGTGCTGTGCCGGGTGACCGCGCTCCAGCCCTTGTAGTAGAGGCCGCGGTTGCCGGCCATCTCGAAGTACTGGAGGTCGTGGCGCTCGGGGGCGTCGGCGTCGTCGAAGCTGTAGACCATGCTCGTGCCCTCGATCGGTGCCTGCTGCGCACCGTTGACGAAGTCGGGCTCCGGGATCCCGGCGGCCTCGAGCACGGTGGGTGCGACGTCGATGACGTGGCAGAACTGTGACCGCGTCCCGCCCCGGCTCCGGATCCCGGCCGGCCAGTGCACGATCGTCCCGTTGCGCGTTCCGCCCCAGTGCGACGCGACCTGCTTGGTCCACTGGTAGGGCGAGCACATGGCCCACGCCCACCCGACCGCGTAGTGGTTGTAGGCGTCCTTCGTCCCGAGCTTGTCCTTCATCGACGCCATGAACTCCGGCGTCTCGATCGCGGCGAGGCCGTTGAAGTTCGCCATCTCGTTGAAGGCGCCGTTGACGGTGCCCTCGGCGGACGCCCCGTTGTCGCCCAGGATGTAGTAGACGAGCGTGTTCTCCAGCGCCCCCATGCTCTCGAGCGTGTCGACGAGCCGGCCGACATGGTGGTCGGTGTGCTCGAGGAAGCCGGCGTAGACCTCCATCTGGCGCTCCAGCACCGGCTTGAGCGCGGGGTCCATCGCGTCCCACGCCGGAATCTGCTCCGGCCGCGGGGTGAGCGCGGCCTCCGCGGGCACCACGCCGTTCTGCTTCTGGCGCTCCAGAATCCGTTCCCGTTCGGCGTCCCAGCCGTCGGAGAACTCTCCGGCGTACCGGTCCGCCCACTCGGGCGGCACCTGGTGGGGCGCATGCGTGGCTCCGGGGGCGAAGTACATGAAGAACGGCTTGTCCGGCGCCAGCGCCTTCTGGGCGCGCACCCAGTCGATGGCGTGGTCGGCCAGGTCCTCGGTGAGGTGGTAGCCCTCCTCCGGGGACCTCTCCGGCTCGATCGGCGTCGTGCCCTCGTAGAGCGCGGGGTAGTACTGGTTGTTCTCCCCGCCGATGAAGCCGTAGAAGTACTCGAAGCCACCACCGCCGGTGGGCCAGGCGTCGAACGGGCCGATCGGCGACGTCTGCCACGGCGGCACCTCGTGGCACTTGCCGAACTGCGCGGTCGAGTAGCCGTTGAGCTTCAGCGTCGTGGGCACCGCCGCTTTCGTGTTCGGGCGCAGTCCGCTCGACCCGGGCGCGGAGGTCGCGGTCTCGGTGATCATCCCCATGCCGACGGAGTGGTGGTTGCGCCCGCTGAGCAGCGCCGCCCGTGTCGGGGCGCAGAGCGCCGTGGTGTGGAAGCGGTTGTAGGTCAGGCCGCCGCGCTGCAGACGCTCCGCGGTCGGCATGCGCACGGGGCCTCCGAAGGGGCTCCCCGCGCCGAAGCCCACGTCGTCGAGCAGGACGACCAGCACGTTCGGGGCGCCGGCCGGGGGGAGCAGCGGCTCGATGGGCGGGAACGCGGTGTCCGGGTCCTTCGCGTCGTAGGTGATCATCCCGAGGTGCGGGCGGTCGGGGATCGGTAGAACCCCGCGACGCGTTGCCGACCCATCCGTCATGTCCGCTCTCCCTCATGTCGTCCGGCCGTCCCGACCGGCCTCCAGGACACCGGGAGGGAGGAGGTCCGGCATCCCCCGGTGAGGATGAGCGGGTTCGCGCACGCCGAGTCATCTTCCGTGGGTGACGCGCGCGGGCCCCCGCGGCACGACAGTGGCCTCCTCGCCCCCGCCACCCGACGGGAGCACGACGGAGCCGGCCCCCGGGGCCGAAGCCGATGAGGAGTACGACATGACCGACGTGGACGGAGTGCAGAAGGAGGACCGGACCCCCACCTTCGGGGCACAGGCCGCGTACCTGAGGGAGCCGGCTCACTACGGGCACGACACCGACGACTTCAGCGGGTGGGTCTCCTTCGCCGGGATCATGATGATCCTGCTGGGGGCCTTCCAGATCGTCGAGGGCCTCGTGGCGCTCTTCAGCCCCACCTACTTCCTCGTGGGCGCCGAGGGACTGGTGCTCTCGCTGTCGTTCGCCGGCTGGGGATGGGTGCACCTGCTGCTCGGCATCCTCATCCTCGCCGCCGGGTTCGCGGTGCTGGCGGGGAAGCCGTGGGGTCGGTTCACCGGGATCGTGCTGGCGGGCCTGAGCGCGCTGGCCAACCTCGTGTTCATCGCCGCCTACCCGATGTGGTCGATCATCATCATCGCCGTCGACGTCGCCGTCATCTACGCGCTGGCGACCGACCGGCGCGGCCGGCAGGCCTGATCACGGTCACTCCGACTCACCCCTGGCTGCTCCGGCGGCCGGGGGTGAGCGCGTCCGGTCCCGCCGCACCGACCGGTGGTCTCACCAGTCCGTGCGGCGCCGGACCGAGCTCGACTGCCGCGCCCCGGGGGAGATCTCGCTGCGCACCGTGTCGTAGACCAGGAAGACCTCGTCGAGCGGGGCGACGGACAGAGCGGCGAGGAACTCGGGCAGGGCCACGCCGACCACGTGCAGGGAACCGCCGTCGTCGGTGAGCTCGGCGCGGGCGCGCGCGAGCACCGGGAGCAGGGCGGCGCTGTCCCACGAGTCGGTGAGGTCGACGGTCAGGACCCGGACGCCCACGGCGACCAGTCCTCGCACGATGCCCGACACCTCGGTCACCTTCGCGCGGTCCACCTGACCCGCCACGGCCACTGACGGCCGGTCACCGGAGTATTCGACCACCACGCCGGCGATCGGCGTGTCGTGCGGAGGAGGCGCCGGCTCATCGGCCTGCGACCCGAATCGTTTGTGAACACCTTGCGCCATGATCGGTCCCCGGGACTGTCCGCTCTTCGGTGCGAGTGCGACGCGGGGTCCGGGCGTGAGCTCGACGTCAGCCTATGCCTCGGAGTCGTACGTCGCCAATCCACTCACGAGGGGCACACCATTCGAGGGAATGGGCGTTCGTTCGGCTCCATCGGGCACGTCGTAGCGCGTTCTGACGCTGCTCGGATCCGCACGGAGGCCGGTCGGCCTCGTCGCCCCGACCATTCTCCGGAACCGATGGGGATCCCACGGAAGAGGAGTCACGACGTCGCTCTCACGTCGGCGTCCCGTTGGTGGCCCGTCCCCTCGCCCTCTGGACCACCCCGGACCAGCTCGGCGCCGAGGACGGCGGACAGGACCAGCAGCCAGCCGAGGACGACGAGCCACGAGATCACGGGGACGGCCACGCCGATCAGCCCGTACTCGGCCGCCGCGCCGGAGATGGCCGGCGGCAGGTAGGTCGCGGAGAGGCCGAACACCACGGCCTGGCCGCACCCGTTGAGTGCGGCACCCGGCAGCAACGCCCGCCACCCGACCCGGCCGCCGACCAGGATCCGGAGGACCGGCCACCACAGCAGCGTGGCCACGACCGCGTTGGCGATCAGCGCGACCACGACGTGGCCGTCGAGGACGGCGAGCAGCGGTCCGACCACCACGAGCGCCGCGAACACGAGGATGAGCGCCGCGGCGGCCAGGAACCCGCGCCCGAGGCCACGGAGTCCGCCCGGCGGGAGCTCCCACGCCGAGACGTAGGTGCGCTGCAGGGCCCGGGTGAAGCCCAGGACCGACAGCACGAGCAGAGCACCGCCGATGATGGTCAGCGGCTGGACCGTCGGTGGGCGCGTGACCAGCGCCGTCAGCGCGGTGGCCGCGTCGCCGGTCAGCCCCAGGGCGGCGATCACCTCAGGCCCCACCGAGGTGCGGATCGGGCGCGGGGACAGCGCGGACACCGCGACCAGCACCGGGATCAACCCGGCGAAGGCCTGCGCCGCCAGCGCCAGCGCCCGGTCGTACCCGTTGATCGCCATCATGCGCCGCCACACGCGCAGGACCAGCGCGCCCTCGTGGCGCGCGACCACGACGCCGACCCTCCGGCGGGTCCCGCCGACTCCGGTGTGCACGCGCCCCCCGTCCGGGCTGTCGTCCCCTGCCTCGGGCACCGCGGACAGCGTGGCCCCCGGCGCCGCGCTCGGCGTCACCCGTAACAGATGAAACCCCGGTGGGGCGGAATCATCTGTTGAAGGTGATGTGAGGGCGCGCCACCTGCCCACACTGAGGGCATGACCACACCGCTGGAAGGCGTGGGGCCCTCGGCGGACCCACTCGAACCCGCTCCCACGCCGCCGTCGAACGGTCGGCACCGCCCGAAGCGGGAGTCCGCGCCCGTGTCGCCCGGGGGTTTCCCGCGCGGGCTGACCCTGTTGCTGGGCATCGCGGCCGCCGTGATCGCGGTGGCCGGGAT
Source organism: Actinomycetospora sp. NBC_00405 (assembly GCF_036044095.1). Classification (NCBI taxonomy): domain Bacteria; kingdom Bacillati; phylum Actinomycetota; class Actinomycetes; order Pseudonocardiales; family Pseudonocardiaceae; genus Actinomycetospora; species Actinomycetospora sp. NBC_00405. The sequence continues at coordinate 1,549,928 of NZ_CP107938.1, read as the reverse complement.
GCAGGCCGCCGCCTGGCTGATCGGGCCGTTGCTCCTCGCGTTGATGATCGTGATCGCGGCGCACCCGGTGCAACGGTGGGCCCGCCGGCGGGGGTGGCCCGTCTGGGCGGCCACGGTGACGCTGATCGTCGTCGTCTACGCGGGCCTGCTGGCCCTGGCCGCGGTGCTGGTGGTCTCGGTCGGCCAGCTCGCGACCGTACTGCCCCAGTACAGTGCCCAGTTCGACGCGATGCTCGACGGGCTCAGGCAGACACTCGCCGGGTTCGGGGTCGGACCGGCGCAGATCCAGGCCGCGACGCAGGGCATCAGCCTCAATTCCGTCGCCGGCCTCGTGGGCGACGCCCTCGCCGGGGTGTCGGGCCTGGCCAGCGTGATCGTGCTCGTCCTCGCGCTCCTGCTGTTCTTCATCGCCGACGCCGCCACCTTCGACAAGCGGCTCGAGAGCATCGCCGGGGACCGCCCGCACATCGTCGGCGCCCTCGACACCTTTGCCCGCGGCACCCGGAGCTACCTCTTCGTCACCACCGTGTTCGGCGGGATCGTCGCGGTGCTCGACGTCATCGCCCTCGAGATCATGGGCGTGCCGCTCGCGATCCTCTGGGGCGTGCTGGCGTTCATCACCAACTACATCCCGAACATCGGCTTCATCTTCGGGCTGATCCCGCCCGCGATCCTCGCGCTGCTCACCGGCGGCTGGTCGTTGTTCATCACCGTCATCGTCGTCTACTGCCTGCTCAACGTGATCATCCAGTCGTTCATCCAGCCCCGCTTCATCGGGGATTCGGTGGGTCTGTCGGCCACCGTCACGTTCGTGACGCTGCTGTTCTGGGCGTGGGTGCTGGGTGGGCTCGGGGCGCTGCTGGCGGTCCCGCTGACCCTGCTGGCCAAGGCCCTGCTCGTCGACATCGACCCGGGCGCGAGGTGGGCCGACGCCCTGCTCCGGTCCGACCCGGGAGACCCGGAGGAGGACGAGGCCGACGAGATCGCCGACGAGGTCGACGGCGCGGTCGTGCCTCCTCCGGAGAAGGTCACCCCGTGACGGGCGATGACCCGGCGGTCCGGGGGTGACCACCACCCACGCGCCCCCGCGCGGGCGGGCCGCCGTCGCGCTCGCCCGGGCGCTCGTCTACGCCGTCCTGATCGTCGCGGTCTTCTACGTCGTCCCGCTGCGGATGGCCGTGGACGTCGGGACCCTCCTCCGGCTGGTCGCCGGGCTGGCCGTCCTGGGCGCGCTGATCGCCTGGCAGGTGCGGGGGATCGCGCGCTCGCCGTACCCGTCGCTGCGCGCCCTCGAGACCCTGGCGGTGGCGCTCCCGCTGTTCCTGATGCTGTTCGCGGGGACCTACACCGTCCTGTCCCAGGTGGACCCGGCCTCGTTCTCCGAGCCGATGGCACGCACCGACGCGGTCTACTTCACGGTCACGGTGTTCGCGACCGTCGGCTTCGGGGACATCTCGCCGGTGTCGACGGCCGCCCGCGTCGTGGTGACCCTCCAGATGCTCGCCAACCTGCTCCTGCTGGGCTTCGTCGTGCGGACCATTCTCAGCGCCGTCGACCGCGGCCGCGGACGCCTCAACGGGACGGCGCTCTGACCACCGGGCTCATCCGCCGGCCGGGAGGCTCCGTGTTCCGCCGAGCACGAGTGAGACCTCGACCGGGACGTCGGCGTAGCCAGCGGCGTCGAGCGCGCGGCGCAACTCGTCGACGTCGGGGCCCGGGGGAGAGCCGAGGACCTCGACCAGGATCCCGTCCGCGGTCCCGGAGACGGTCACGATCTGCGCGGACGCCCCGGCCGCCCACTGCTCGGCCACGGGCCGCGCGCCCGCGACCGTGGTGGTGTCCCGGTAGACCTGGTAGCTGCCCGCCGCGAGCGGCACGGCGACGAGCACCACGAAGCCCGCGACCACCGCGATCGTCCCGCGCCCGAGGCGGCCGACCGGCCGGCCGGCCGCCTCCGCAGCGGGCCGGAGCCGGTAGGCGAGGAGCAGCCCGGTGCCCGTCGCGACGATCGCCGCCACGTTCGAGGCGAAGAGCAGCAGGGCGCCGAGGGCCTGGCCGGGCTCCCCGGACTCGAGCGTCAGCCCGACGACGGCCAGGGGCGGCACGAGCGAGATCGCGATGGCGACGCCCGGGAGCGTGTCCGAGACGTCGTCGCGGACCAGGGCGAACGCGCCCACCAGGCCCGTGGCCAGCGAGGCGACCAGATCGACGAGGTCGGGGCTGACCCGGGAGGCGACCTGGGAGTTGGTGGCGGCGACCACCGGTTCCGGCACGAGCAGCCCGAGCAGGAATCCGAGCGCCACGACGAGGGCGGCCCCGGCGAGGACGGTGGTGACGCCCCGCAGGATGCGCACCCGGTCGGCGAGGACGACGGCGAGGGCCGTGCCGAGGATCGGGGTCATCAGCGGCGCGACGATCATCGCGCCGATCACCGTGGCGTCGGAGTCGGCGACGACCCCGGCGCCGGCGATGATCGCCGCCAGCGTCAGCAGCACCCAGAAGGCCGACTGCTTGCGCCGTTCCTCGAGGAAGAGCCGGTCGGCCATGCGATCGATGTCCGCACCCGACACCGCCACCACGCGCATCGGCCCAGCGTCGGGGGCGTCCGCCGTCGACCGCTTCCCCCGCCGCGGAGGAGACGCGATCTCCGGCGGGCCGCCTCCGTCCGACTCATCCCGATGAGGTGATGCCAGGCGGCGGGTCCCGGCCGAGAGTCGCTGTCGGACGGCGGTGCCCTCGAGGGCTCCGCACGGCGCGACGAGAGGTAGATCGATGGCGACACTGACCGCGGTGAAGTTCCCGACGGCCGTGGGGGCGGACGAGGCCCTGCAGATCCTGGAGCGTCTGCAGCGGGAAGAGGCGATCAGGATCCACGACGGCGCCGTCGTCTCCTGGGTGGACGGGGCGAAGAAGCCCAAGACCCGCCAGCTGAACAACCTTGCCGGATCGGGCGCCCTCGGCGGCGGCTTCTGGGGCCTGCTCTTCGGGCTGATCTTCTTCGTCCCGATCCTCGGACTCCTCGTGGGTGCCGCGATGGGCGCGGCATCCGCCTCGCTGGCCGACGTGGGGATCGACGACGACTTCATCAAGGAGGTGCGGGAGAAGGTCACCCCCGGGACGTCCGCGCTGTTCGCGCTGACCTCCGACGGGGTGCCGGACAAGGTGGCCGAGGCCTTCCGGGGCGTCGACGGCGAGCTCCTGCACACCAACCTCAGTGCCGAGCAGGAGGCCCAGCTCCGCGAGGTCTTCTCCGAGGCGCACGCCGTCTGACGGGTCGGTCCGGCGCCAGGGACAGCAGCACCAGGGGAGAGGACGACACGTGACCGCTGAGGTTGCGCCGCAGGCGACTGCGGAGGCGCCCATGGCGCCGATGGACGTCCTGCGGTCGCGCCGCTATCTCGGCCTGCTGGGCCTGGCCGCCGTGCTCGGGGTCCCGATCTCGGCGCTCGCCTACGGGTTCCTCCTCCTGACGGCGGCGCTCCAGACCTGGGCGTTCACCACGGCGCCGCTCGCGCTGGGGTACACCGCACCGCCGTTGTGGTGGCCGCTCGTCCCTCTCGGGGTGGCGGGCGTGCTCGTCGCCCCCGTGATCCGGTACCTGCCGGGCCACGGGGGCGAGTCCCCGGCCGACGGCTTCCACGCCGGCGGGTACCCCGCGGGGCGCGAGCTCGGCGGGATCGCCGCCGCGGCGCTCGCGAGCATCGGGCTCGGCGTGGTCGTCGGGCCGGAGGCGCCGTTGATCGCCCTCGGCGGCGGGCTCGCCGTGCTGGCCGTCCGCCTCGCCCGGCGGGGGAACGTACCGGCCGGCGTCGCCTCGGTGGTCGCGGCCACCGGGAGCTTCGCCGCGGTGAGCACGCTGTTCGGCTCCCCGCTGGCCGCGGCCTTCCTCATGATGGAGGCGGCCGGCCTCGGCGGCGCCACGGCGACGATGGTGCTGGTCCCCGGGCTGCTCGGAGCGGGGATCGGGTCCCTGGTGTTCATCGGTCTCGGCTCCTGGACCGGCTTCGGGACGTTCTCGCTCGCCGTCTCCGGCCTACCGCCGGCGGACGATCCGACGATCTGGTCGCTCGGGTGGGCCGTGGCGGCCGGTGCTGTCGCGGCCCTGCTCTGCTGGGTGATCCGCTCCGCCGCGCTCCGGGTGCGGCCGCTGATCGTGCGTCGCGCGCTGGTCCTGACCCCCGTGCTGGGGCTGGGGATCGCAGCGCTCGCGATCCTCTACGCCGGGGTCACCGGCCACGACGCCGCCGAGGTGCTGTTCTCCGGGCAGGACGCCCTCGGCCCGCTGCTGCGGGATCCCGCCGCCTACGGCGTGGGCGCGCTGCTGCTCCTCATCGCGTGCAAGGGGCTCGCCTACGCGGGAGCGCTGGCCGGCTTCCGCGGCGGGCCCACGTTCCCGGCGATGTTCATCGGGGCCGCCGGCGGCGTCGCCCTGGCCCACCTGCCCGGTCTCGACGCCCTCTCCGGGGCCGCCATCGGCATGGGCGCGATGACCGTCGGGATGCTCCGCCTGCCTCTGACCTCGGTCCTGCTGGCCACGCTCTTCCTGGGCGCCGACGGCCTGACCGTGATGCCGCTCGTGATCCTCGGCGTGGTCGTCTCCTACCTGGTGACACTCCGGCTGCCCGACCCCTGCCCCCGGGCCGCGCCCGCCCCGGAAACGGCCTGATTCATCTCCGCCGGGTGACCCGCCCGCGAGCGCGGGGCGCGACGCTCGTGGAGCGCCGGAGCCTCGGCGCGGGACCCGAGTGAGGCCGGGAGAGGAGTCCACGATGCCGCTCGACGACGCGGAACGGTCGGTGCTCGCGGAGACCGAACGGGCCCTGGCCGCGGACGACCCCTCCTTCGCACGCCGATGGCACCGCGCGTCGGGCGGCGGGCGCCGCCGGTCGCGGGCGCACCTCGCCGTCGCGGTCGTCGGGCTGCTGCTGATCGTCGGACTGTGCTGGCTCGGGCTCCCGGGCCAGGCGCTGATCGTCCTGCTCCTGACCGTCGGGGTCCTGCTCGGGGTCGGGTGGCGTCCCCGGCTGCCCCAGTCCATCCGGGACGAGCTGACACCCCCCGGACCACGAGCCCCGGATCCCGGTTCCTGAGCACGCGGCCAGCGAGAGGCGATCATGCTGCTCTTCATCTACGTCCGGCACATCCGCCGCTACGCCCACGACGTCCCCTGGGTCCACATGGGCGTCGCCCTGTTCGGCAACGTCGCGTTCGTCATCGGCAGCCTGTTCTTCCTGTCTCCCGCCCTCACCCGGGCCGGCACGTGGCTCTTCGTCGTCGCGTCGTGGGGCCTGCTCGTCGGCGTGATCGGCGAGATCCTCGCGCGGTACGAGGCCCGGCAGCGCGCTCAGGCCGTCGGCTCGGCGGTCGCCGACCGCGTCGAGTGAGGGCCGAGGACGCCGGCCCACCGACCCCGGCGCCCGGCCCGGAGACCGACCGCGAGCTGCTGGGTCTGGGGCGGCTCCGACGCCACGCGTGGATCGACCACCTCGTGCGGGCCGCCGTCCAGTACCTCGAGCGTCACGGCGACCACTACGCCGCCGCCATCACGTACTTCAGCGTGGTCGCGCTCGTCCCGCTGCTGATGATCGCCTTCGCCGTCGCCGGACGCGTCCTGCTCGGCGACCCCGAGCTGCTCGAGGACTTCCAGCGGGCGGTGGTCGCGACCGTGGGGCCCGGACTCGCCGCGACCGTCGACCAGCTCGTGGCGGAGGCCCTGCGCCAGAGCGAGACCGTCGGCGTGCTCGGTCTGGTGCTGGGTGTGTACACGGGACTCGTCTGGATGTACCGGGTCCGCGAGGCCCTGTCCGCCCAGTGGGGCCAGCGCACCGCGGGCCCGCCGTACCTCGCCGGTGCCCTCTCCGACAGCGTCGCCCTCCTCGGTCTGGCCGTGGTGCTGGCCGTCGCGCTCGGCCTGACCGCTCTCGGCGAGGCCCTCACCGGCACGGTGGCCGGGGACGAGGGCGCCGTCTGGGTCCGCACGATCGTCGCGGCGACGATGACGCTGGCGCTGTCGCTCGCCGCGAACCTGGTGGTCCTGCTCTGGGTGATCGCGCGCCTGCCCCGGGAACGGCTGCCCCTGCGACGTGCGGTCCGCCCCGCGCTGATGGCCGCGGTCGGCTTCGAGGTGATCGAACGGGTCGGGGCCGTCTACCTCGGGTGGGTCACCGGCTCCCCGGCCGGCCTCGTCTTCGGGCCGATCCTCGGCCTGCTGGTGGCGATCTACCTGGGGGCACGCCTCGTCCTCTTCGCGACGGCGTGGGCGGCGACCCGCGGCGAGGCACCACCTCCCGACCCTGGGCCGCCCCGCCCCGACCGTGGCCGGATCAGAGCAGGTCCAGCGCCCGGGCGCGGCGCACGGCGTCCCGTCGACCGGCGGCCTCGAGCTTCCCGTAGACCGCCCGCTGGTGGCTCGTCACCGTGGTGACCGAGACGTACAGCTCGCCGACTCCGGCTCCTCGTCCTGCACGACGACCCGGATCGCGAGTTCGCGTACACCGGCGGGGCGGAGGCGGCGCTCCGCCGGGCCGAGACCGACGGCTGGATCGTCGTCAGCGTCGAGGACGACCGGGCCGTCGTCTTCCCGACCTGAGAGCCCGTCAGCGGACCGGGGAGCCGGCGCCCTCCGCCACGACCTCCTGCACCGGCACGGTGTGGGTGGTCGCGGCGGCCGCCGCCGCGTACTCCACGACGGCCGGCCCGCGCCGGGCGCGGCGGCGCGCGAGGACGGCGAGGACGATCCCGGTGGCCGAGAAGATCGCCAGGGCCAGCGAGGCGGCCGCGAAGCCGCTCGCGAGCGCGTCCTCCGGCGACTCGCCGACCCCCTGGCGGGCCAGCCCGACGTTGCCGTAGATCCCGGCGGCGACGGCGGTCATCACCGCGCCGCCGACGTACCGGGCCATGTTCGAGATGCCGGACGCGGCGCCGACGTCGGCGGGGGAGACGCACGACGTCGAGACCGCGGAGGCGGGGCCGTTGGACAGCCCCAGCCCGACGGCGATCGCGAGGAGCGGCAGGACGAACGTCGCGTAGGTCCAGCTCGGCTGGACGAACACGAGCACGGCGAAGCCCGCCGTGAGGAGCAGGAACCCGGCGGAGATGATCGGCCGGGTGCCGAACCGCCCTGTCAGCGGCGTGATCGCGGGCGCGACGAGGATGACGAGCGCCGCCACCGGCAGCGAGGCCAGACCGGCCGCGAGGCTGGACATGCCGAGGCCGGCGGGGTCCTGGAAGTACAGGCTCATCAGCAGCCCCAGGGCGGCGATCGCGCCCGCGCCGATGAGGATCGCGAGCGTCGAGCCGACCAGGGCCAGGTTCCGCAGCAGCCGCAGGTCGACCAGCGGGGCGGTCACCCGACCCTCGACGACGACGAAGCCGACGGCGGCCGCCACCGAGACGACCAGGCACGACAGCGTCGGCACCGAGACCCAGCCCCAGTCGGCGCCCTTGGTCATGGCGAACACGAACGGCACGAGGATGCCCGCGATGAGGACGGTCCCCGCGACGTCGATCGAGCGGGGCCGGTTCGGGTCGGACGATTCCGCCACGGTGCGCAGGGTGAGCGGCACGCAGACGAGGGCGATGGCGGCGTCGATCCAGAACAGGCCCTGCCACCCGGTGGCCTCGTCGAGGAGACCGCCGACCAGCGGGCCGGCGGCGGCGCCGGCCGCGGCGGCGGCGCCCCACAGCGCGACCGCCCGCATCTGCTGCGCTCCGGACGAGGCGACCGAGAGCAGGCTCAGGCCGCACGCCAGGATCGTCGCGCCCGCGGCTCCCTGGATGACGCGCCCGACCACCACCATCGCGCCCGATCCGGCCAGGGCGATCAGTGCGCAGGACGCGATGAAGAGGGCCAGCCCGGCGAGGAACACCCGCCGGCGCCCCAGGATGTCCCCGAGCGCACCGGACGTGACGATCACCGCGGCGCCCACCAGCAGGTAGCCGGTGACGGCCCACTGGAGCAGCTCGATGGAGGTGTCGAGGTCCGCCGCGATCGACGGCAGCAGGATGCTCACGGCCGACGTGTTCGCGTTGACCACGAACGTCGAGACGCAGGCGACGGCGAGCACCCCACGCCCTGCGCGTCGTCCGCCCACGGGTGCGGGCCCGGATTCGGCTGGGCGCTCGGTCATGGGGGCACTCTCGCGCCGCGCGCGGGCGCGTTCCTCACCCGCAGGGGATGAGGTGCGTCAGGAAGCCCGGCGCAGGACCACGGTCAGCCGCCACACCGCGCCGACCACCCCGAGGCCGCCGAGCACGAGCAGCACGACGGTGCCCCACCCGTCGAGCGCGCCCTGGATCAGGACCGCGTGGCCGACGCCGAGCACCACGACGAGCGCGGCGAGGCTCCCGTGCAGGAACCGCCAGGTGGCCGGTGACCAGCGCAGGCGCCGCCGCAGCACCCCGAGCAGGGTCACGACGACGAGCAGCACGGTCGCGAACAGGGCCATGCGCGCCCGCGTGGGCCCGTCGGGCGACATCGAGAACAGGGCGTCGTCCGGGTCCTCCACGAACAGGGCGACGACGTGGAGGGCGACCAGGACCCCGACGATCCCGCCGAGGCGGACGTGGACCCCGACGCGGCGCCGGGTCAGCCAGGGCTGCACCGCGAGCGCGGCGACGGCGAGGCACGCCGCCAGCGTCGACACCACGAGCAGCACCGGTGCCCCGGCGAGGTGGGGACCCGCGAGGGCGAGGGCGACGAGGAACGCCCCGCCGAGCGCAGCCGCGGCCCCGACGACCCGGACCGCGCTCACGACGACGGCACCAGCGTGAGGTCGACGACGGCCAGGGTGTCCTCGGAGTCGACGACGTGGCGCTGGAAGACGGCGCGCCACGGGCCGCTCACGTCGTGGGCCACGTGGACGTTCGGCTCGCCGAACTGGGCGACGGCCGGGTCGGTGTCCACGCGGTACCGCCCGTCGGGGCCGGTGAGCACCGTCGTCCGGTTCTCGCGCTCGCTGCCCAGCGCCGTCTGCAGCCACACCTGCACGGGCACGCCGGGCAGTGGACGGCACGCCGTGTCGCGCACGATCCCGGTGATCACCAGGCCCCGGCCCAGCGGCACGTCGAGCGGCGCGTCGTCGTTGTAGTTGTTGCGCCCGCCGGGATTCGTCACGGTCGGGGCGCAGGTCGCGCCGGGCGGCGCGGCGATCAGGGCGGGCGGCGCGGCGATCGGGGCGGGGGCCCCCTCCGTGCTGCCGACGTTGCGGGCGCCGGTCCCCGAGGCGTCGGAGTTCCACAGCGCCGCGGCGATCATCGCGACCAGCAGCAGGACGGCCCCGACCGCCACGGGGTGCGGGCCGGTGCGGGTGGTGGGCACGGGTCCAGCCTGCCCTGCCCGGGTCGCGACGGCTCAGGCCGGGACGCGGGCCAGCACCACCGAGTTGACGACGTCGGTGTGGGGGTGCAGCACGGCCACCGGGTCGAGTCCGCCGAGATCGCCGCCGGCCACCTCGAGCACGGGGTAGAGCAGGCCGCGCAGCGAGTGGGCGCTGCGGGCGAGCACGAGGGCGCCGGGCCGCATGCGGGCGCGCACGTGGGCCAGGGCCGCGGCCTTGTCGCCGGGGTCGAGCCCGACGAGGGCGGCCACGCAGACGAGGTCGTAGTCGGCGAGGTCGCCGAGGTCCAGGACGTCGCCGGCGGCGACGCGCACGTCGTCACCGAGCGCCGCGGCGAGCCGGCCGCCGAGCTCCACCGCCTCCGGGTCGATGTCGACGGCGTCGACCCGGACGCCGTGGCGGGCGAGCAGCAGCGCCGAGAGCGGCAGCGGCCCCGAGCCGACGAACAGCGCCCGCCGCGGTGCGCGCGGGGCGTGCCCGGCGACGGCGTGGTACTCGATGCGGGTGAGGTCGCGGTAGTTCCGGAGGTACGGGAACGCCTCGAGCGCGGTGTGCGGGTCGTCCGCGGCGAGCACCCGGTGTGCCCAGGCGCGCTCGAGGGCGTACTCGCCGGTGGCACACCGGGCGCGCAGGTCGGGGAGGCGCTCGGTGAGCCGCGGGTCGGCGAGCACCGCGTCCACCTCCTGCGGCGCGCGCGGCGCGACGGCGAGCGCCACGAGCGCGGTGAACAGCGCGTCGGTGCGGGGGCCCGGCTCGAGCGAGGGCTCGGCGGCCAGGGCGTCGTGGAGGGCGAGGATGTCGGCGAGGAGGCCGGACGGGCTGTCGGGGCTGTGCTGTTCGTCGGGGCCGGCCGGGCCCTCGTGGCTGTCGTGGCTGCGGTCCGTGCCGCAGGCCCGCACCGCGAGGCGCGACGGCAGGTCGATCGACCGCTCGCTGCCGGGCCGGGCCGGGCCGCCCCCTGAGAACGGACGCGTCGCGGTCCGGGGGACCGGGCGGTCGAGCGGACTGCTCATGTCGATGTCCTCCACCGGGGCGGGCGGTCGTCGTCGGGCCGGCGTCCGAACGGACGCCAGCTCGGCTCCGTCCCTCTGGCACAATACTTAAGCGTGTGCGCACACGACAACGTGCAACGAGGTGGGCGATGGGCCGAGCTCCCGCCCGCCGAGCACGTCGACGTGGCTGTCGAGGGCCTGCGGATGCTGGCCGATCCCACCCGTCTGCGGATGTTGTGGCTGCTCTGCGGCGATGAGCTGGACGTCTCCACCCTCGCCGGCCGCTTGGGGGTGACCCGCCCGGCCGTGTCGCAGCACCTCGCCAAGCTCCGCCTGGCCGGCCTGATCACCCAGCGCCGTGCGGGACGTCACGTCCTCTCGCGTGCCCGTGATCACCACGTCGGAGAGCTCCTCGGGGTGCTCGTCCACGACGCCGAGCACCGCCGGTCGATGACGGGTCACCCGTTCGGTGGCCCGTAGGCTCCCGCGCCGTGGGGGGACCCGAGGGACCGCTGGGCGAGGTCGCCACCGCCCTGGCCGCGGGGCGGACGGCCGCGCAGGTGATCGACGCGCACGGGCGCCTGGCCTGGGTGTCGGAGCAGATGCTGATGCTCGCCGGCGCGGACGACGACACCGACGTCGGCTACGGCGAGCACGTCGACGAGGTGCTCGAGCGCCCGCTGTGGCGCGACCTCCTCACTCCCGAGGCCGCCGAGACCCTGCGCCGCGACCTGCACCCACGCCTCGACGACCAGTCCGGCCCCGCCGCGCCGCTGTGGGTGCTGTCGCTGGACCTGCAGGTCGGGGCCCGTCAGCGGTCGGTGGGCATGCTCGGGGTCGGCCTGCGCCACGCCGACGGCTCGCCGATGGGCGCCGCGCTGATCTACGCGCCGCTCCTCCCGGCCCGGGTGCTCGCCCTGGTCAGCGAGGGCGACGAGGCCATGTTCACGCGGATGGCCGACCTGTCGGAGCCGGCGAAGCGCCCGGCGGCCATCGTCTTCGCCGACGTCGACTCCTCCGGCCCGCTGTCCCGCCGCCTGCCGACGCCCGTCTACTTCGAGCTCATCCGCGGGATCACGACGGCGTTCGACGCGCTCGTCGCCCGGCACGGCGGCATCGTCGGCAAGCACGCCGGGGACGGGGCGAGCGCCTACTTCCTCGCCGAGGGCCACGGGTCGGACTCCGACGCGGCGTGCGCGGCGCTGCGGGTCGTGCAGAGCCTGCCGGGCGCGGTGGCCGAGGTCGTCGCCGACCTCGCCGAGACCGGCGTCGAGGTCGCCCGCGAGGACTGCCGGCTCAACGTCGGGGCGCACTGGGGCGCGGACCTGTTCATCGGTCAGGTCGTCACCGGCGGGCGCCTCGAGGTGACCGCGCTGGGCGACGAGGTCAACGAGTGCGCCCGCGCCGAGCAGGTGGCCACCGGCGGGCAGCGGCTGGTCTCGAAGACGCTCGTCGAGCGGCTGGACGAGGAGGCCGCGGCGGATCTCGGGCTGCGCCCGCGCAGCCTGACCTACCGCATGCTCTCCGAGCTCACCCGCGACGGCGGCGTGGCGGGCAAGGCGGAGCGCGACGCGGGATCGCTGGCGGTCCACGATCTCGGTTGAGCGGTCTACGGTCTGCGCCATGAGCGCGGACAAGTCGTCGTTGATCAGCGAAGAGGAGCGGCAGCGGCTGACGGCCGCCCGCGATCGGATCCGCGAGGAGTTCCTCGTCCCGACCGATCACCGTCCGCCGTCGACCGGCAAGGGCATCCACCACACGGCCCTGGTCTGCCGCGACGTGCGCACGACGGTGGAGTGGTACCAGAACGTGGCCGGCTTCCCGGTCACCGTGCTGTTCGAGAACCGCGACCTCGCGGGCTCGACGCACTTCTTCTTCGACGTCGGCAACGGCAACAACCTGGCCTTCTTCGACCTGCCCGGCGTCGACCCGAGCCCCTACGCCGAGGTGCTCGGCGGGCTGCACCACATCGCGATCTCGGTGCCCGGCAGCCAGTGGTACGGGATCAAGCGCCGCCTCGACGAGCGCGGGATCGAGTACATGGTCGAGTCCGACGTCTCGATCTACACGCACGACCCCGACGGCGCCCGCGTCGAGTTCATCATGGACCCGCTGGGCGAGATGTACGGCGAGGACACCCTCTGAGGCGCCTCCGGCGCACGTGAGCGTTCTGGGTCGCCGGGGCGACCCAGAACACTCACGTGGCGCGTCAGCGCCCTCGCCACTCCGGGGCGCGCTTCTCGGCGAAGGCGGCGGCGCCCTCGCGGGCGTCCTCGCTCTCCAGCACCGGGCCGAGGATCTCGCCCTGGCGGCGCCACATGTCCTCCGAGCTCCAGTCGGGGGACTCGACGATCACCTGCTTGCTCGCCCGCACCGCGAGCGGTCCGTTCGCCCCGATGCGCGCGGCGAGCTCGCGGGCGCCCTCGAGGGCCCTGCCGACGGGCGTGAGGTGGTTGACCAGCCCCCACCGGTGCGCGTCGGCCGCGCTCATCGGGTCGCCGGTGAGCGCGAGCTCCATGGCGACGGTGCGCGGGATGCGCGCGGGCAGGCGCATCAGGCCGCCGGCCGCGGCCGCGAGCCCGCGCTTGACCTCCGGGATCCCGAACGTCGCCTCCTCCGAGGCCACCACGAGGTCGCACGACAGCACGAGCTCGCACCCACCGGCCAGCGCAGGCCCCTCGACCGCGGCGATCAGCGGCTTCGACGGCGGGCGCTGGGTGATGCCGGCGAACCCGCGGTCGCCGACGTGCGGGCGCTCGCCCCGCAGGAAGGCCTTGAGGTCCATACCGGCGCTGAAGAACCCGCCGGCCCCGGTGAGGATGCCGGCGACGAGCGCGTCGTCGCCGTCGAGCTCGTCGAGCGCCGCGGCGATCCCCTCCGCGACCGCGGTGTTCACCGAGTTCCGCGCCTTCGGGCGGTCGATGGTGAGGATCAGCGTCGTGCCGTCGCGCTCGGTGCGCAGGACGGGCTCCTCGCCACCCGCGGGCGAGCTCACCGCGGCGGCATCCGGATCGCGCCGTCGAGCCGGATCGTCTCGCCATTGAGCATCGGGTTCTGCAGCATCGCGACCGCCATCTGCCCGTACTCGGCGGGGTCGCCGAGGCGGCGCGGGTTGGGCACCGACTCGCCGAGGGCCTTGCGGACGTCCTCCGAGAGCGTCGCGAACAGCGGGGTGTCGAACAGCCCCGGCGCGATGGTGTTGACGCGGACCAGCTTCGACGCGAGGTCGCGCGCGGCGCACAGCGTCATCGACACGACGCCGCCTTTCGAGGCCGAGTAGGCCATCTGCCCGATCTGGCCCTCGAACGCCGCCACGGAGGCGGTCATGATCATCGCGCCGCGCTCGCCGTTCACCGGCTCGGTGCGCGCGATCGCCGCGCCGCCGAGGCGCAGGGCGTTGAACGAGCCGAACAGGTTGACCCGGATGACCCGCTCGAAGGACTCCATGTCCCCCGGGTCGCCGTTCTTCTCGACGACGCGGGTGAGGCTGCCGATGCCCGCGCAGTGCACGAGCGCGCGGAACGGGCCGGCGGCCTCGGCCGCGGCGACCGCGGAGCCCAGCGCGTCGGCGTCGGTGACGTCGGCGGCGACGAACTCCCCGCCGAGGTCCGCGGCGACCTCCTTGCCCTTCGACGACGGGAGGTCGGCGACGACCACCCGCCCGCCCGCGGCGGTGATCGCCTGCGCGGTGGCCAGCCCGAGGCCGGACGCGCCGCCGGTGACGAGGGCCGAGACGCCCTGGAGATCCATGATCGGGTTCCTCCCGTGGTCGACGAGGTGCTCCCGCGCACCATAAACAGTCGGAACTGACTGTGTCACCGGGTGCGGGCGCGCGTGACCGCGGCCGCGGCGACCGCCACCGCGAGGGTGACCGCCGCCGCGGCGGCGATCGCGGCCGCCGCTGCGACGGTGTCGATCAGGACGCCGGACAGGGGCGAGGCGATCGCCGCGCCCGCCATGAGCGCGGAGCTGTGCAGCCCGATGGCGACGCCCCGCGCGCCGTCGGGGGCCAGGCGGCCCACGGTTTCGGTGGCCGACGCCAGCGCCGGCGCGCAGAAGGCGCCGGCCGGGATCAGCAGGAGCGTCACGGTCCACCAGGGCCCGCCCAGCGCGACCGGCAGCGACCCGAGCGCGAGCAGGGCCAGCAGCACCGCGGTCGGGGGCGGGCGCCGGGCCCCGCCGTAGATCCAGCCCCCGGTGAGCGACGCGGCGCACCACACGGCGTTGGCCAGCGCGAACCAGGCCGTCTCCCCGCGGGCGGTCAGGCCGGCGACGACGGCGAGCTCGGTGGCCGTGAGCATGAGGATCGCCGCCCCCGTCGAGGCCAGGGCGACGAGCATCGGGCCGCGCAGCCACGAGCGCACCGGGGGCGCCGTCCGGTCCTCGCCGGCGGTGCCCGGCAGGCGTAGTGGCGGGTTGAGCCGGGCCAGCGCGGCCGAGGCGAGGACGAACGCCCCGCCCACGGCCCACAGACCGGGACGGCCGGGCAGGGCGATCGCCACGAGGGTGCCGAGCGCCGGGCCCACCGCGTAGGCGACCTCGGTGGACATCGCGTCGAGGGCGAACGCGGGGCGCTGGTGCTCGTCGGGCACCGAGGCGGAGATGGACTGGCGCACCGCCGAGAACGCGGGCGGCATGAGCATCCCGGCCGCGAACGCGGTCGGGGCGAGCGTCGCCACCGGCAGCAGGGAGGCGACACCCCAGAACGCGGCCTGCGCGAGCCCGCAGACCAGCAGGACGGGACGCAGGCCGCGACGGTCCAGCAGCCGGCCCAGGAGCGGGGCCCCGAGCGCGATGCCGGCCGTCACCGACCCGCCGACCAGGCCCGCGGCGGCGAACCCGGCGTCGAGGCCCACCGCGACGTGCAGGGTGAGCACGACGGCGGTCGCGGTGGCCGGGATGCGGGCCGCGAACCCGACCGTCACCAAGGGCGTGAGACCCGGCAGGCGCAGCACCGCTCCGTAGGTGGCGACGCCGCCCCTCGTCGCCACCGTCATCGCCTCCATGGTGCCCGCCGTCTCGCGTCCTGTACCCCTGGCGGACCGTGACGTCTGGACGGCGAGGCGCACGGGCACACTGGCGACCATGAGCGAGGCACCCGTCCTTCCCACCGCCACGTACGCCGTCACCGGCGCGACCGGTCACCTCGGCCGCCTCGCCGTCGACGCCCTGCTGCGCCACGGCGTCCCGGCCCGCAACGTCTTCGCGCTCGTGCGGGACACCGCCAGGGCCGAGGAGCTGGCCGCTCTCGGCGTCGGCGTCCGCGAGGCCGACTACGACCGTCCGGAGACGCTCGACGCCGCCCTCGAGGGCATCGAGCGCCTGCTGCTCGTCTCCAGCCCCACGGTCGGCGAGCGCCTCACCCAGCACGGCAACGTCATCCGGGCCGCGGACGCCGCCGACGTCGGCTTCGTCGTCTACACGAGCGTGCTCCGCGCCGACGAGACCGAGCTCGCGCTGGCGCCCGAGCACGCCGGCACCGAGGACGTCCTCCAGGCCTCCGGCCTGCCCTTCGCGGTGGCCCGCAACGGCTGGTACGTCGAGATCTACACCGGCCGCCTCGACCAGTACCTCGAGCGCGGCGAGATCGTCGGCGCCGCGGGCGACGGGCGCGTCTCGGCCGCCACGCGCGCCGACTACGCCGAGGCCGCGGTCTCGCTGCTCACCGGCGACATCGCCGATCAGCAGGGCTACTGGGAGCTCGGCGGGCCGGCGTTCTCCATGACCGAGCTCGCCGAGGCGATCACCGAGACCACCGGCACGAAGGTCGTCTACCGCGACGTCCCGGCCGAGGAGTACACCGATATCCTGCGCGCGGCCGGCATGGACGAGGGCACGGCGGGCTTCGTGACGTCCCTCGAGCTCTCGACCGCACGCGGCGAGCTGGAGACCGACAGCCCGGCGCTCGAGAACCTGCTGGGGCGCGCACCGACCTCGCTCGTCGACGCGATCCGTGCGGCGCGCGCGTAGGCCCGCGCGGTAGGAATGCCGCATGGAGACCTTCCACGGGCGTGACGAGCTCGTCGCCTCACTGGGCCGCGAGCTCGGGCCGGGGGAGTGGCTGGAGATCGGCCAGGACCGCATCGACGGCTTCGCCGAGGTCACCGGCGACCACCAGTGGATCCACGTCGACGCCGACCGGTCCGCCACCGGGCCGTACGGCGCGACGGTCGCGCACGGTTTCCTGACGCTCTCGCTCCTCCCGCTGCTGCTCGACGGCCTGCGCCGCGTCGAGGGCACGCGGATGGGCCTGAACTACGGGCTCGAGCGCGTGCGCTTCCCGAACGTCGTGCGGTCCGGGACGCGGGTGCGGGCGCGCTCGACGCTCGTCGACGCCACCGACGTCGGCGACGACGGGCTGCAGCTGGTCACCCGCGTGACCATCGAGGTCGAGGGCTCGACCAAGCCGGCCTGCGTCGCCGACCTGGTCACCCGCGCGTACTTCTGACCCGCGCCGCACCGACCTACACCGACCCACGCCGCACCGATCGGGTCGGTCGCGACCCGCACGGGCGTGTCTGGACTCGGGTTCGGGTATCTGACGACCACACGGAGTCGCGTCGTGGCGACTCCGCGCGAGGAGGTGGTCGTGATGGACGCCCCCAGATCGACGTCGACGACGCGGCGTCCCGAGGCCGGCCCTGCCGGTGCATTCCTCCCCTTCCCGGCCTGGTGGCTCACGGTCACCGATCTCGGACGTGCGTCGGTCGAGACCGCCGCGTGGCACGCGGTCCGGCACGTCCTGCCCGGCAGCGGCCGCGGCAACGGCCAGCCCGTGCTCGTGCTGCCCGGGTTCCTCACCAGCGATCTCGCCACGGGCGCGCTGCGGGCGCACCTGCGCAACCGCGGCTTCCACACCCACCGGTGGACCCTCGGCCTCAACCAGGGTTTCACCGACACGATCCTCGACGGGCTGCTCGCGCGCTTCGACGAGCTCCACGCCCGCCACGGGCGCCCGATCGCGATCGTGGGCTGGAGCCTCGGCGGGCTCATGGCCCGCTGGCTCGCGCACGTCCGCCCGGACGCCGTCGAGCGCATCGTCTGCCTCGGGTCCCCGTGGCGCGCGGAGGCCGAGGAGAACCGGGTGACCGCCGCGTTCCGCCTCGCCGAGCAGCACTGGGGCTTCTCGGACCGCACGGGCGAGGTCGTCGACCTGGTCCGGCGCCCGGTGCCCGTGCGCTCGGTGGCGATCTACTCGACGTGGGACGGCCTCCTGCACGGCGACGGCTGCCGGCTGGACGACGACGAGCTCTGCGAGAACGTGGTCGTCCCGAGCAGCCACTGCGGGCTCACCCACAACCCGGCGGCACTCGTCGCGGTGGTCGACCGCCTCGAGGTTCGCCTCGAGGACTGGCGCCCGTTCGCGTGGGGGCACGCGCTCTCGACAGGCGTCGTCGGGCGTCGTCGGGGCCGCCGCCAGGCCCCGGATCCGACGGTCGCCGCCGCCGCCTGAACCAAGCCGGTTGCCCACGACCGGTCCGTCGCAGACGCCTCGGCGCGCGAGACGTGGATTACAGCGCCACGCTCGCCGCCGAGGTGTACGACGGTCGGTAGGAGGTGGTCATCAATGGCTGATGTCTCCCGGCTGCCGTGGGCGATCAACGACCACTGGGACTGGCAGCTCCACGCCGCGTGCCGCGGCATGAACTCCGAGGTCTTCTTCCATCCCGACGGCGAACGCGACCCCCGGCGCAGCCAACGCGTCGCGGCGGCCGCGAGCATCTGCGCGGGCTGCCCGGTGCGCGAACCCTGCCGTGACTGGGCCCGGCGGGTCGAGGAGCCGTACGGCGTCTGGGGCGGGGAGAGCGAGCAGGAGCGGCGCGAGCACCTCGCCCGTGCCCGTCACCACGATCGCTCCGCCTGAACGAACTCCCGCGAGCGACCCGTGGAAAGGTGGGAGCCATGGACGCGCCGGCGGCGTGGGCCCGGGGTCGCCTCCCGGAGGGTGACGGACGTGTGGTGTCGCTCGACGTGAACGGGGCCGCGCTCGACTGCGTCGTGCCGACCGGCGACGGCGAGCCCGAGGGCGCGACGGCCTTCGGGCTGCTCGCGGCGTCGTTGTCGTCGTGCACCGCGATGTCGGTGCGCACGTTCCTGCAGCGCCACGACGTCGAGGCGTGCGACGTGGAGGTCGACGTCGCGCTCGAGGCCGGCCACCCGCCGACGGTGCACCGGCGCGTCGGTCTGGTCGCCGACCTCGACCAGGACCTGCGCACCCAGCTCGCCGCGGTGGTCGACTCCACCCCGGTCACCGTCCTGCTCCAGGACGCACTGGTGATCGTCACGCGCCTGGACGTGGGGCCCGAGCCACGGGGATGACCGGCCCCCTCGCGGCCCCCCTACGTGAGTGATGTTCCCGGCTATGGCCGTGAACATCACTCACGGGTCAGGGGTGCACGGGGTCGGGCCGGGGTCGAGCATCGGCTCCGGGTCGTCGGGCAGGGCGACGGTGCGCCGGGGGCCGGCGCGGTGCCCGAGGAACGCGGCCCGGTTCGCATGGCCCATCAGCAGCGGGAGCAGCTCCCGGGCCGTGACGACGCCGTACCAGCCGGCGTGGGCGGGCGCCTCGCCGAACGCGGTGACCGCGTCGGGGCGCACCGTCGGGCCGGCGACGACGAGCGGGGTCGGGTCGCCGGTGTGCAGCACCCCGCCGGTGGACGGGGTGGCGTGGTCGCCGGTGACCGCGACGACCGCGCGATCGGCCCGGTCGAGCAGGCCGGCGAGCCCGCGATCGGCGGCCTCGAGGACGTCGAGCTTCGCCCGCGGCCGCTTCGTGTGCCCGGCGTCGTCGGTGGCCTTGATGTGGACGTGGACGAAGCGCGCGCCGGCGTCGATCAGCTCGTCCGTCGCGGCCAGGCGAGCTCGGAGATCCGCCGTCACGTCCTCGCCGGGCCGCAGGTGCCGGGACGCCATCCCGAGCACGGAGGCGAGGCCCCGGTAGAGCCCGGTGCTGGTCACCGCGGCGCCGGCGACGCCGTTGTGCTCCGTGAACGACGGGACCGCCGACCGCGCGCCCGACCACTTCGTCGTGAGCACCTCCAGCGTCGGGAGACCGCGGTCGGCGCGGGCGCGGTTGACGGGGTGGGCGCGCAGGGCGGCGCGGGCGTCGCGCAGCAGCGCCTCCAGGGCCGCGGCCGTCGGGGCGGCCTCGGGGGCCTCGGGCCCGTCGGACAGGGGCAGCACCCGCAGCCACGGGTGGCGGTCCTCGAAGAACGGGTCCGAGTCGGTGACGGCGCCGCTCGCGTGGCCGGTGAGCGCCAGCAGCGCCTCGCCGCGACGGGGGAGCGGGGTGAGCTGCGCGTCGTGCCGCCGGGCGAGCCCGGTCAGGTCGTCGAGCAGCCGCGCCGCGTCGTCGGTGTCGTCGGGCCCGACCCGCCCGGTGATCCAGACCCGGCCTGCCTCGTCGGTCTGCGCCGTCCGCAGCGCCGCGTGGGTGACCGCGACCCCGGCCGGCACGTCGACGCCCGCGCCGAGGGCCTCCAGCACCGCGCGGCCGGGGAACGGCACGTCGGCGAACCCGAACATCGCCCAGTGCGCGAGCTCGGACGACGGCGCGCGACCCCAGCCGAAGGGCAGGTGCCAGCCGGACGCCCCGCGGGCCGCCAGCGCATCGAGGACGGGCGTGTCCGCGGCCTCGGAGGGCGTGCGCCCGCCGAGCTCGGGCACCGGGCGGTCGCCCAGCCCGTCGAGGACGACGAGCACCAAGGGCAGCCGGTCGTCGTCGAGACGCGGCTGGGTCTCGCCGTACCCGGGCGACCTCACGGTCGCGCCGCCAGGAGCTCCCGCAGCACCGGCACCGTCGACGGGAGCGCCATCGCCTCCCACGTCCCGTCGGCGAAGCCGTCGCGGATCGCGGCGGCGTCGAGCTTGGTCGCGGGATCGCCGTCGACCACCGTCACCGCGTAGCCGCCGTCGGCGAGCCGGCCCGCCTTGTCCTTCTCCCACGCCGAGAAGGCGCGCACGAAGTGGCGGGCCCCGAGCGGGACGTACTCCGGCCACAGCTGCGGGCGGGTGAGGTCGAACGGCACGACGGAGGCGCGGTCGGCCAGCCCCGCCCCGGCGAGGGCCGCGCGCAGCAGCCGCAGGCGCTCGAAGTAGGTGAACGGGTTGGCCGCGTCGGTGTGACGGTGCGTCGACGTCTCTGCCTCGTGGCGGGCCCCGGAGTCGGGGTTGGTGACGGCGACGACGAGGTGGTCGTGCTCGGCGAGCGCCAGCGCGAACAGCTCGAGGTGCTGGTGGTGGACCGGCTGGAAGCGTCCGGTGACCGCGGCCAGACCGCGGGGGCGGAGTCTCATCGCCCTCGCCGGAGCAGCCCGCGCGCGATCGCGTTGCGCTGGATCTCCACCGTGCCCGCAGGGATCTTCAGGTTGCGGGCGAGGCGGAAGAGCTTCTCCTCCGGCGAGCCGAGCCGCAGGCCGGTGCCGCCGTGCACCTGGACGGCGCGGTCGGCGACGCGGAAGAACGCCTCGTCGTTGATCACCTTGACCAGACTCATGAGACGCGGCGCATCGGCGTGCAGCGGGATCCCGAAGGCGCCGCCGGGCATCGCGTCGAGCTCGGTCTGCGCCTGCAGCGACGCCGCCCGCGCCGCGTACACGTCGGCGTCCATGTCGGCGAGCATGTGCTGCACCGCCTGAAGCTCGGCGATCGGCCGCCCGCCCGAGGTCCGCTCCCGGGCGCGGTCGATCGCCCGCGCCAGCAGCCACTCGCCCCAGCCCGCGCACATCCCGCCCCGGCAGAGGCGTCGCCAGTTGATCCAGGCCATGGCCAGCGCGAACCCGTCGCCCACCTCGCCGACGACGTTCTCGGCCGGCACCCGCACGCCGTCGAGGTGCAGCTCGCCGGTGAGGCCGTCGTCGAGCATCGTCGGGATGTCGCGTCCGCGGGAGAACCCGCGGGCGCTCGCGTCGACGAGGAACATCGACAGCGACCGGGTGCCGGCGCCGGGCTCGGTGACCGCGGTGACCTGGACGACGTCGGCGAAGTGGGCGTTGGTGATCCAGGCCTTGGTGCCGTCGAGGATCCAGTCCGAGCCGTCGCGGCGCGCATGGGTCTCCATCGCCAGGACGTCGGTGCCGACGGAGATCTCGGTGTTGGCGAACGCCGCGGTGATCTCGCCGGCCAGCAGCGGCTCGAGCCACCGTTCGCGGGCGGCGTCGGAGCAGTGCTCGATCGCCGGGTTGGCGCCCTCGGTCCAGCCCAGCGCCGCCAGCCCCAGCCCGAGACCCGAGTGCCGGTAGACGAACTCCTCGACGTGCTGCATCTCGGCCCGGGTGAAGCCGCCACCGCTCGGCACGTGCGGGTTGTAGAGCCCGGCCGCGGCCGAGCGGCGCTGGACCTCCCGGCGCGCCTCCCAGACGGCGGGGTGCATGCGGCCGGCCTCGTCGAGGCGTGGGTTCCAGGGCGAGCCGACGTCCCGGCGGGCGAGGTCGGCCTCCAGGGGCTCGACCTCCGCGGCGAGGAAGGCGGCGAACCGCGTGGTGTAGTCGGCGACGCGGTCGGTGGCGCCGGCGGGGGAGATCGTCACGGTCATGCCCTACGGCCGGTGGGGGTGCCGCGTCAACCGTCCTAGGGTCGGGGCATGCCGCTGCTGTCCGCCGGGTCCTCGGTCCTGCTCGTCGTCGACCTGCAGGAACGCCTGATGCCGGCCATCAGCGCGGGGGCGGAGGTGGTGCAGAACGCCGCCCGCCTCGTCCACGGCGCCGGCCTGACCGGCGTCGACGTCCACGCCACCGAGCAGAACCCGGCGGGCCTCGGCCCCACCGTCGGCGAGATCGCCGACCTGCTGCCCCGTCCCGCGCAGCCGAAGACGTCCTTCGCCGCGAACGTCGACCCCGGCCCGGGGACGATCGTCGTCGCGGGCTGCGAGGCCCACGTGTGCGTGCTGCAGACCGTGCTCGCCCTGCGCGCCGCCGGACGGGACGTCGCCGTCGTCGCCGACGCCGTCGGCAGCCGCGCCCCGGCGAACCACGGCCGGGCCCTCGAACGCATGCGCGCGCACGGCGTCGACGTCGTCACCACCGAGATGGTGCTGTTCGAGTGGCTGCACGACAGCGACCACGCCGCCTTCCGCGACGTCCAGAAGCTGATCCGCTGAGTCAGGCGCCGGGGGAGCGGACGACGAGCAGGAGCGTGTCGTCGTCGCGGTGCCCGTCGGTGTGCACGTCGACGGCCGCCAGGACGGCGTCCGCGACGGCGTCGGCGTGGGCCCCGGCCGGCAGCGCCTCGAGGGCCTGACGCAGCCGGTCCTCCCCGAACTGCTCCCGCCTGCCCGCCGCGCGGGCCTCGGTGACCCCGTCGGTGTGGAGCACGAGCGCCGCGCCCGGCGGCAGCGTGATCGTCTGGCTGGCGACGTCGGCCTCGGCGCGGATACCGAGCACGCGCCCGCCGCCGTCGAGCTCGGTGACCTCACCCCCGGGATGCCAGACGACCCCCGGCGGGTGCCCGGCGGCGGCGAGCTGGACGGTCAGTCCCGCGGGCTCGGGGGCGTCGTGGTCGGTGATCTGGGCGTAGACGGCGGTGACGAAGCTCCGCGCGGTGTCGAACCAGTCGTGCAGGACGCCGTTGACGGCGGTGAGCACGAGGGCCGGGTCGGGCTCGCTGTGCCCGAGGGCGCGGGCCGTGGAGCGGGCCAGCGCCGTGGTGCGGGCGGCGTCGGCGCCGTGCCCGCAGACGTCGCCGACGACGACGCCCCAGCCCGTGGGCGTGGCGAACACGTCGTAGAAGTCGCCGAGGACCTCGCCGCTGTACGAGTGCCCGTCGGTGGGGCCCCGGTGCCGCGCGGCGATCTCCATGCCGGGGACGCGCGGGGGGTGCTGGGGCGTCAGGGACTGCTGCAGCGTCTCGGCGAGCTCGACCGCGGCACCCGCCTGCCGGCGGGCGGCGTTGGCGAGGGCGTCGGCGCGCTCGGCGCGGTCGTAGGCCCGGCGGGCGTCCCGGTCGGAGGCGCGGGCGGCGCGGTCGGAGACCAACAGCCGGTGGGCGAGCTCGTCGGCCGAGCGCTGCGAGACGTCGAGGTCGGCGCGCAGGGCCATCTCGTCCCCGGCCGCCCGGGCGATCCCGGCGAGCCGGCGGACCTGCTCGTCGGTCCAGGGTCGCGCGTGGGTGTCGACGACCGTGAGCGAGCCGAGCACGGCGCCGTCCGTGTCGCGGATCGGGAATCCCGCCCACGCGCGGATGCCGACGGCGAGCACGGCGCCGGACTCCCCGTCGCGGGAGGCGCCGTCGGCGTCGGGGACGACGACGGGGCGCTGCGCGTCGGCGACGAGCCGGCAGAGGGTCTCGGCGACCGGCACCTCCCGGTCGATCGCGTCCGCGCCGGGGGCCGCGTGCCACACCCGGACGCCGTCGTCATCGAGGCGGCTCACCAGGGCGATCGGGGCGGCCGCGACGTCGCAGGCCAGCTCGGTCAGGCGGTCGAACGGCTCCGCCGGGTCGGGCGGCGGGGTCGGGACGGGGGATCGGTGCTCTTCGACGTCACCACTCACCTTCTCCACCTCCCTGACGCGGCTCGGCTGCCTGACGACGGCTTGAGTGCCTGACGACCTCGCTGTGCGCGACCGACGCGACCGATTTACCCACGACGGTCGCGCACAATCATTCCAGGCGCCGGCCCTTCCCGTCGCCCGAGGCGACGCCTCGGCGCGGCGTTGCTCCCTGCGGCTCAGCGCCGGTACGCAGCTGCCGGATGGGAGTCCGCGACCCGGGGGCCCGCCCCGCCGAGGACCTCGCGCAGCGTCCCGGTCGCCGGGGTGGCGGGCATCCGTCCGCGGCGCCGCAGCTCGGGCACGACGAGCTCCGCGACGTCGACGAACGTGCCCGGCGTGACCGCGTAGGCGAGGTTGAAGCCGTCGGCGCCGGTCTCGTCGACCCAGCGCTCCATCTCGTCGGCGACCTCGCCCGGCGAGCCCACCGCCACCGGACCGCGGCCCCCGACGGCGAGGTGCGCTGTGACCTCGGCGAGCGTCCACTCCCGGTCCGGGTCGTCGCTGGTGAACGACGCGAGCGCGGAGCGGCCCGCATCGGTCTCGACGTGGCGCAGGGGCTCGTGCGGGTCGACGCCGGACAGGTCGAGGCCCGTCCAGCCGCCGAAGAGCGCGAGCGCGCCCTCGGTGGAGGCCACCGCGAGGTACTCCTCGTACTGCGCCCGCGCCTGCTCCGAGGTCTCGGCCACCACCGGCGCGAGCTGCACGAACACCGTCACCGACTCCGGGTCGCGGCCGGCCTCCGCCGCCGCGGCGCGGATGCCGGCCACCGACTTCGCCACCACCGTCGTCGACGGCCCCGAGACGAACACCGCCTCGGCGTGCCGCCCGGCGAACGCCAGGCCCCGCGGCGACGCGCCGGCCTGGAAGATCGCCGGGGTGCGCTGTGCCGAGGGCTCGCAGAGGAACGGGCCCGGCACGTCGAACCAGGTGCCGTGGTGGCCGATGTCGTGGACCTTCGCCGGGTCGGTGTAGACCCCGCGCTCGGCGTCGCGCACGACGGCGTCGTCGTCCCAGGAGCCCTCCCAGAGCTTGTAGCAGACCTCCAGGTACTCCTCGGCCATCTCGTAGCGCTGGTCGTGGGCCAGCTGGTCGCCCAGCCCGAGGTTCGCCGCCGCGCTCGCCAGGTAGCCGGTGACGACGTTCCAGGCCACGCGGCCCTTCGTCAGGTGGTCGAGCGTCGTGAAGCGGCGGGCCAGGGCGTAGGGGTGCTCGTAGCTCACCGACACCGTGATGCCGAACCCCAGCCGCGACGTCGCCGCGGCCATCGCCGGAACGGGCAGCATCGGATCGCCGAGCGGGACCTGGGTGCCGGCGCGCAGCGCGCCGTCCCGCGAGCCGCCGTAGACGTCGTAGATCCCCAGCACGTCGGCCAGGAACAGCGCGTCGAACCCGGCGTCCTCGAGCACCCGGGCGAGGCCCACCCAGTGCTCGACGTCGGTGTAGCGGAACCCCTCGTCGCGCGGGTGGCGCCACAGCCCCGCCGACTGGTGGCCGGCGCAGTTCATGGCGAACGCGTTGAGGTGGATGCGGCGGGACACGTGCCTCCTAGGGTGCGAGCGGCTCGAGCGCAGTCTCCCGCGCCAGCAGGGCGGCGGCCGTCGTGAGCACCGACAGCACCGCGAGGAACGCCACGACCAGCCAGAACGAGCCCGTCGCGCCGACGAGTGCGGCGGCCACGAGCGGCGCGAACCCGCCCGCGACGACGGATCCGATGCCGTAGCCGAGCGAGGCGCCGCTGTAGCGCAGGCGCGTCGAGAACAGCTCGGCGAACCACGCCGCCTGCGGCCCGTACATCGCGTCGTGGGTGACGTTGATGCCGAGCACCATCGCCAGGACGATCAACGTCGTCGAGCCCGTGCCGACCGCGAGGAAGAACAGGGTCAACGTGATCGTGCCGCCGACCGAGCCGACGAGGTAGGGCGTCCGCCGGCCGATCCGGTCGGACAGGACCGCCCACAGCGGCGTCGTCGCGAGCCCCAGCGCCGAGGTGATGACCACCGCGAGCAGGCCCGCGCTGCTGGCCTTGCCCAGCTCCCCGGCGATGTAGGTCAGGCCGTAGGTCGTGAGCAGGACGAACAGGGCGATCTGCGAGAGCCGCAGCCCGGTGGTGAGGACGACGTCGCGCGGCGCGGCGCGCAGCACCTCGACGACCGGGAGGCGGGCGACGTCGCCGCGCTCGCGCAGGGCCCGGAACTCGGGGGCGTCCTGGATGCGCAGCCGGATGAACAGCCCGACGCCGACGAGCACGATGCTCGCGACGAAGGGCAGACGCCACGCCCAGGCCAGGAACGCCTCGTCGCCGGCGATCACACGGACTCCGAACAGCGAGCCGGTGGCGAGCAGCATCCCGGCCGGCGACCCGAGCTGGGTGAAGCTGCCGAAGAACCCGCGGCGCCGCTGCGGGGCGTGCTCGACGGCGAGGATCGCCGCGCCCGCCCACTCGCCGCCGACGGCGAGGCCCTGGACGATCCGCAGGACCACCAGCAGCGCCGGCGCCCAGACGCCGATCGTGGCGTAGGTGGGCAGCAGCCCGATCGCCGTGGTGGCGACGCCCATCGTCACCAGCGCCGCGATGAGCACGGCCTTGCGTCCGAGCCGGTCGCCGAGGTGACCCGAGATCACCGCGCCGATCGGGCGGGCGCCGAAGCCCGCCGCGTAGGTCGCGAACGCCGCCAGCGTGCCGGCCGTCGGGCTGATCGACGGGAAGAACAGCTGGTTGAACACCAGGGCCGTGGCCGTGGCGTAGAGGTAGAAGTCGTACCACTCGATCGTGGTGCCGATGGCGCTCGCGAGGGCGACGCGGCGCGGGGTGTGGGCCGACTCGGTCGGCAGTGGGCTGGCGGTCGTGGACACACGGGCTCCCGGGACGGGGGAGGGACGGGGAGGCGTCGTGAGCCCGGCGCCGGGCTCGTGTGTCAGCGACAGCCGGAGCTGACGACGCGCATGAGGTCGACGTGGAGTCGCCACGTCAGCACCCTGCGCTCACCCATGGCGGGGGATGTTCGCGACCCCAGACCCGGCGAGTCAACCGCCGGGGAGCAGCGTCACGTCTCCGCCGGGGTCGCGGCCCCGGCGAGCGCGGGTCGTCCCGTCGCCGCTCCGCGAGGGCCTGACAGGATCACCTTGCCGGCCGCGGTGACCGGGAGGGCGGTGATCGCGCCGAGCAGCCCGCCCGCGAACGCGCCGACGAGGACCGCGAGCAGGCCGGTGACGCACGATCATGGTGGGACGCCGGTGGGTGGTCCTCACCGCAGCGCGTGACCCGGGGTCAGGTCGTCCGCGGGGCGTCGATGAGGCCGATCTGGCGGGCGCGGGCCACGGCCTCGCGACGGCTCCCGACGCCGAGCTTGTGGTAGATCGCGCGCTGATGGGTCTTGATCGTGTTCAGGGAGACGGCGAGGTCCTGGGCGATCTCGACCGACGAGCGCTGGCTCGGGAGGAAGGCGAGCACCGCGCGTTCGCGGTCGGTGAGGGGGTCCCGGACCGCCTCGAGATCATCCGGACGGTGGGCGAGCACGTCGTCGACCAGGGGATCCAGGGCGCCGAACGCCCCCTGGTGGGCCGCGAGGTGGGCTCGCAGGGGTTCGGCGAGCGCTCGGAGCGGGCGCAGGAGGTCGAACCGGGCGGCGAGGCGCAACGCGCGGCGCAGCTGCTCGTGGACGTGGGCGTGCTCCTCGAGCGTCGCGGCGATCTCGGCGTCGACCAGGAGCGGCTCGACGATGCCGAGCGAGGTCAGGAGACGGAGCCGCCGGGCGAACACCGGGGCGAGGAGCCTGCGCGCGCCGGGGTCGCGCGCGGTCACCCACAGCAGCCGCGCGTGGAGCAGCGCCGCCTCGGCGGACCCCACCAGTCGGGGGGCGACGGCCCGCGTGACCTCACCGGCCTCCCGGGCCCGGCCGAGGCCGAGGGCCGCGTGCTGCTCGAGGACGGCCGCGAGAGCGACCTGCGGGATGGGCAGGGCGAGGTCGACGGCCGCCATCCGTGCGTGGCGCATGCCCTGCCAGCCGGCGAGCGGCAGGCCGGTGTCGTGGTCGGCGGCGGCGCGCAGCGTCCCGAGCGCCGACGCCACGTCGGGGTGCGCGCGGTCGCGGGCGTCCTCGGCGGCGTGGAGGTGCGTGAGCGCGGCCTCGGGGCGGCCACCCAGGATCTCGTCCGTGGCCATCAGCACCCGGGCCCGCAGGTGGCCGGGGCTCAGGCTCCAGCCGTGGCTCGTCGCGCGGACGATCGCGGCCCGGGCGTGGGCGCGGGACCCCGACCGGTCGCCGCCCAGGGACCGAGCCAGGCCCAGGGTGCTCTGGGCCTGCACCGCGAGGTACGGCCAGTCGTGCCGCTCGGCCAGGGCCAGCGCCTCGGTGGCGTCGCGGCGCGCCTGGTCCGGCTCGCCGTCCACCAGCCCGCTGGCGCGCGCCATCAGCGCCAGGGCCCGCAGCGGGGCGCCTTCCACGACCTCCGGCCGGATCGCCCGGGCGGCGGCCCCCACGTCGTCCGGGCGTCCCCGCGCGAGGGAGGCCCGGATGGTCACGGCCCGGCGGAGGACGGCGACGTCGTCGCACTCGTCGCCGGGGGCCCCGGCCGCGGCTGCGGCGACGAGCTCGTCGGCCCGGCCGAGGTCGCCGTTCTCGAGGGCCGCGAGGCCGAGCAGGAGACCGACCCGGGGATCGGCGGCGGCCCCGATCAGCTGCTCGGACCGCGCCAGGGCGGTGAACTCCCCGCGTCCGAGGAGCTCGACGGCGCGGGTCCGGACCAGGAGCTCGGTGGCCTCGACGTCGCCCGCGAGGCCCGCGCACCGGAGGGCCTCGACGTGGTCGCCGCGGGCGTCGTGCCACTCGGCGGCCCGCCGGTAGAGGCCGCGGAGGTGCTCCGGCTGACCGCGCCGCAGCCGGGCGAGCGTGTGGGACCGCAGCAGCTCGTGCACGCGGTAGTACTCGCGACGCCGGTCGGTGGCGGTCACCATGGCGGTGCTCGTCGCGAGCCCGTCGAGGACGTCGCCGGCGTCGTCGTGGCCGGTGAGGGCGACGGCGAGGTCGAGGTGCATCGGCGAGGTCACCGTCGCGGCGGCGAGGACCGCGTGCTCCCGCTCCCCGAGGTGGGCCAGGACCTCGCCGACGAGGTAGTCGGCCACGGACCGGTCGTCGCCGGCGAACTCGCGGACGAAGGCGGCCGGGTCGTCGCGGCGGTGCAGGGACAGGCTGGCGAGACGCAGGGCAGCGACCCAGCCCTCGGTGCGGGCGACGAGCGTCGCGGTCTGGTCGTCGTCGAGATCGAGCCCCTCACGACGGAACAGCTCCGCCGCCTGCGGCTCGGTGAACGCGAGCTGATCGGCGCGCACCTCCCCGAACCGGTCGTCGAGCCGCAGCCGGTCGATCCCCACGGGCGGGTCGTACCGGCTGCACAGCACGATCGTGAGCATCGGGAGGGGATGGCGCAGGAGCTCCTGCAGGCCGGTCAGGGCGCCGTGGTCGGCGATCGTCTGGAGGTCGTCGAGGACCAGCCGGACCCGGACGGTCATGGCCTCGAGCGCCTCGAGGATGGCGGAGACGGTCTCGACGCGCGCGGAGTCGTCGCTCCACGAGGGCGCGACCCGGTGCAGCGGGCTGTCCTCGGCCACGGCCGGGCAGACCGTCAGGGCGGCGAGCACGGAGGTCCACCACCGGCGCTCGTCGCGGTCGCCTGCGTCGAGCCCCACCCACGCCGCGGCGACGTCCGGGTCGGCCCGGACCCAGTCGGTGACCGCGGCCGTCTTGCCGTACCCGGCCGGCGCGCTGACGAGCACGACGCGACCGCGCTCGCGGGGAACGCTCTGGGCCTCCAGGGCCGCCCGCACGGACGGACGTTCCACGAAGCCGGGCGGCCGGAGCGGCACGGTGATCTTCGCTCGGCGCATGCCACCCCCCGCGACCGGTCTGGTTCAGTCGTCAGGCCTGTTCTAGCGCGCCGGAGGGTCGCGTGGATCCCCAGCCTGCCGACTGATCAGGTCGGATTTCGCGGGTTGCCACGTGTGTCGCACCCGGTTCTCCCGGCTTGGTGACGCCCGAACAGGTGGTCGATCGTCCGTCTGCGAGCCCGTCCGTGACTCATGTAAAGCGCTCCGGGCGTTGATCAGCTCGGGCTTGCAGGGTTGCATGCGCATCCCGGCTGGTCCGGTGGGTGGCGATGAGGTGCCTCTGAGGGCGGGCGATCTGAGGGTCGTTCGGGCCTTGTTCGGCTGATTGCCACCGCTGGCCTGGCCACGGTGTCCCGGATGAGGGAAGTAGGCCGATGCCGGTCGAGGTCGGGCCTGGTTGCAGCACATGAGTGGGAGCCGTCGTCAGGACGCGCACGCCGCCTTTGGGGACCGTGGCCGAGCAGACACGCCGCCCGATCCGGGCCTGGTCGGAGCTGATGTCAGCGACGACGAAGGAGTGGGGCAGCGTGGGTCGACGGCTGGTCGGGATCGATCTGGGGATCGCGAGCGCGCACACGGTGCGGGTGCTCGACGGCGAGGGTCAGCAGGTGTGTCGGCGTCGTTGTGCGCCGACGGTCGAGGAATTCGCTCGGGTCGAGTCCGCGGCGCTGGCCGGGGCCGAGGCGGGAACGCGGTTGGAGGTGGTGATCGAGCCGACCGGACCGGCGTGGTTACCGGTGGCGGTGTTCTTCACCGGCCGCGGCCACACCGTCTACCGAGTCTCGAGCGCCAAGGCCGCGGACCTGCGGCGGTTCCTGTCCCGGCACGCCAAGAGCAACGGCATCGATGCCGACACCCTGGCCCGGCTGCCGCTGGTCGCCTTACAGGGGCTGGCGCCGGTGGAGTTGCCCGGGGTCGAGGCCGCAGCGCTGGACCGGCGGGTGCGGGCCACAGATCGGTTGACCCGGGCCGCCACCGAGCACAAGGTGCGGATCAAGGACCTGGCCCGCCAGCTGATGCCGGCCACTGCGCTGACCGGCGATCTCGGCGTCGCCGATCTGGCCGTGCTCGAGCGCTTCGCCGACCCCCGCGTGTTGCTGCGGGCCGGGCCGGCCCGGCTCACCGCCGTGATCGTGAAGGCCTCGCACGGCCATCAGGGCGCCGAGCGGGCTGCGGCCTGGCGGGCGGCGGCGACCGAGGCGGTCGAGCTCTACCGGGCCTACCCGGCCATGCCGTTCACCGATCTGGCCGCCGAGGTCGCCAGCGAGGTGCGACTGCTACGCGCGACCCAGGCCGAGCTCGCCGGTCACGCCCAGGCGCGCGAGGAGGCCTATCGGTGGGCCGATCCCGGCCAGCTGGCCCGCAGCCTGCCCGGCCTGGCCGCCGTCGGTGGCCCGGCCCTGGCCGCGATCATGGGACGGGCCGATCGCTTCCCGTCGGCCCGTCACTTCAAGTCCTTCACCGGGCTCGCCCCGCGGGCCTCGGAGACCGGCGAGACCGACCGCAAGGGCCAGCCCATGAGCAAGGCCGGCCCGGCGCTGCTGCGCACCACCCTGGTCCGCGCCGCCGACCACGCCCGCAAGCAGGACCCCCAGCTGGCAAGGATCTACTACACCCAGGTCGTCGAGCGCGGCGCCGAACACACCAAAGCGCTCTGTGTGGTCGCCGCTGCCCTGGCCGAACGGGCTTGGACGGTCATGCGCCGCCGGATGCCCTACGTCGTCTGCGACACCGACGGCACCCCGGTGAACCCCGAGCGGGCCAAGACCATCATCGCCGAGCGGTGGACCGTCTCCACCGAGGTCCGCGCCCGCCGCCGCAGCCGCAAGCACCAGCCCCCCAAGACGAAGGCGGGGAAGGCCCCTCAGCAAGTCCTCGCAGGACATGAACGGTCAAACGCACGCGGCGTCGACAAACGAGGCGACCTTCCCCACCACGGATCCTCACGCCGGCCCACCACCACGCGCAAGGCTCCTTGACACCCCGATCCCCGATAGGGAATCAGCCGACGAGGGCCGAGATGCCGTCCCCGAGGAGCTTCAGCCCGATGACCACCAGCAGCACGCACATGATCGCGGTGTTGTGGGCGGCCATCCAGCCGCGCAGGCGTTCCAGGATCCGCTGCGACCGTGCGCCGAGGCCGAGGTAGATCGCGAGCGGGACGCCCGGCCCGAGGGTGCCGAGGAGCACGAACAGCCCGAGGGCGACCGCCTGCCCGCCCGTGGAGACGCCGGTCTGGGCGATGGCCGCCGCGGCACCCACCGTGATGAGCAGGTTCTTCGGGTTCGCCGCGGAGAGCGCGAGGCCCAGGCCCGCCGACTTCAGGGGGCTGAAGCGGTCGATGCTCGCCATCCAGCCGGGGAGCGCCGCGGTTCCGCCGCGGGGGCGGCGGCGCCACTGCAGCCCCGCGAGCACGATCAGCGCCACCCCGAGCAGGAGGCTCACGACGCCGACCCAGGTGGCCGGCGCGCTCCCGTCGCTCCCGTCGGTACCTCCGGAGACGAGCAGGACGATCGTGCCGACCACGGAGAGGCCGACCAGCCAGCCGAGCAGGAACGACGGTCCGTTCACCCCGCCGCGCGGGGTCGCCAGCATGAGCACGACCGCGATGATCGGGATCGGGCTCAGGGCCACCCCGAGGGCGAGCGGGAGGACGGCGCCGATCGCGCTACCCATGGTCGGTTCCCTTCTCGAGGATCCCGACGCGACGGCGCGATCGGCGAGGTCGAGGCACGTCAGAGCGTCGGGTGCCGACGATGGTGGCGCCTCACCCCCCGCGGGTGACCTCGCGCTGCGCGGCCGGGCCGGTCGAGGTCGGCGGCGTCCCTCCGCCCGCCGCGTCGCGACGTCGCGGCACCGCCCCGTCGTCCCGGCTCATCCCCGTCGGAGGAGGCGCACCCGCACACGCCACCGCCATCGTCTCCCTCGATGGCAGCGAGCCCAGGGAGGCCGGACATGTCGAGCGGCCGCTACGAGTTCCGCGTCCAGGGTCGGCTCTCCGACGACGTCGCGGGCGAGTTCGACGAGCTCGAGGTGGCCGAGGCGGTACCCGAGACCGTCATGCACGGCGAGGTCGTGGACGAGGCCCACCTCCACGGCATCCTCGCCCGCTTCCAGTCGCTCGGGCTGCGCGTGGTCTCGATGCGCGAGGTCCCCCGCTGACGTCGCCGGAGCCCGCTCCGCCCGGCCGTCCCACCCGACCCTCCGCGCCCGGGCCTACGCTCGCGGCGTGAAAGCCCTGCTCCTGGAGAACATCCACCCTGTGGCCGCGGATGCGTTCCGTGCCCAGGGTGTCGACGTCGACGCGCGTTCGGGCGCGATGAGCGGGCCCGAGCTGGCCGATGCCCTGTCCGGGGTGTCGGTGCTGGGGATCCGGTCGAACACCACGATCACCCCTGACGTGCTCGAGGCCGGCAAGGACCTGCTGGCTGTGGGATGTTTCTGCATCGGCACCAACCAGGTCGACCTGGGTACGGCGGCCGAGCGGGGGGTGGCGGTGTTCAACGCCCCGTTCTCCAACACCCGCAGCGTGGTCGAGCTGGTCCTCGGGGAGATCATCGCGCTGGTCCGGCGGCTGCCGGAGAAGAACGCGCGGATGCACGAGGGTGTGTGGGACAAGTCGGCGCGCGGCAGCCACGAGTTCCGCGGCCGGACCCTGGGGATCGTGGGGTACGGCAACATCGGCACCCAGCTGTCGAACATCGCCGAGGCGGTGGGGCTGCGGGTGATTTTCTTCGACACCGCCGACCGGCTCGCGCACGGCAATGCCCGCAAGGTCGAGTCGCTGGAGGCGTTGCTGGCCGAGGCCGACATCGTGAGCCTGCACGTCGACGGGCGCCCGGGGAACGCGGGTCTGTTCGGCGCGGAGCAGTTCGCGTTGATGAAGCCGCGGTCGATCTTCATCAACGCCTCGCGCGGCATGGTGATCGACGACGAGTCGTTGCGGGAGAACCTGCTCTCGGGTCACATCGCCGGGGCGGCGATCGACGTGTTCCCCATCGAGCCCAAGGCCCAGGGCGACGTCTTCGAGTCGCCGTTGCGCGGACTCGACAACGTGATCCTGACCCCGCACGTGGGCGGGT
This sequence comes from Actinomycetospora sp. NBC_00405, assembly GCF_036044095.1. NCBI lineage: Bacteria > Bacillati > Actinomycetota > Actinomycetes > Pseudonocardiales > Pseudonocardiaceae > Actinomycetospora > Actinomycetospora sp. NBC_00405. The sequence continues at coordinate 1,516,145 of NZ_CP107938.1, read as the reverse complement.
CCACCCAGGAGGCGCAGGAGGAGATCGGCGGCTTCGTCTCCACCAAGCTCCTGCAGTTCACCGGCACCGGCGTCACCGCCCTCTCGGTGAACCTCCCCGAGGTGGCGCTGCCGGCGGCGCCGACGGCGTCGCGCATGGGCTACCTGCACACCAACACGCCGGGCGTGCTGGCCGGGATCAACCAGGTCCTGCTCGACAGCGGGGTGAACGTGGTCAGCCAGGCGCTCTCGACCCGCGGCGAGCGCGGCTACGTGCTCACCGACACCGACAGCCCCGTCCCCGAGGACACGCTCGCCGAGCTGCGCCGCTCCCCGCACACGGTGTGGCTGCGCACCTGGACGTCCTGACGCCCTGACCTCGGTGCCGCCCGACCCGCGAACCGGCGCCGTCTGAGCGACCATGCCTCGTATGAGTGACGGGGGAGAGACGGCCGTCTCGGCGGATGAGGACACCAAGCTCGCACGCACCGTCGGCACGGTGCTGCTCTTCTTCTTCATCGTCGGGGACACGCTGGGCGCGGGCATCTACACGCTCGTCGGGACGATGGCCGAGGACGTCGGCGGCGTGCTGTGGCTGCCGCTGGTGATCGCCCTGGTCGTGGCGCTCCTGACGGCCGGGACCTACGCCGAGATGATCAGCAAGTACCCGCACGCCGGGGGCGCCGCGCGGTACGCGGAGCGGGCGTACAAGACGCCCTTCCTCACCTTCCTCGTCGGCTTCTTCATGCTCTCCTCCGGCATCGTCACCGCGGCCCTGCTGGCGAACGCGTTCTCCGGCGACTACCTCGCGGCGTTGGTCGACCTGCCGGTCGTCCCGGTGACGGTCGTGTTCCTGCTGCTCCTGACCGCCATCAACCTCCGCGGCGTCCGGGAGTCCCTGGCCGCCAACGCGGTCGCGACGATCATCGAGACCAGCGGGCTCGTGCTGGTGATCGTCGTGGCGGCCATCGTGTTCGGCAGCGGCGGCGGCGACCCGTCGCGCGTCCTCACCCCCTCGCCGGACCAGCCGCTGCTCGTCGGCGGGTTCGCCGCCTCGGTGGTCGCGTTCTTCTCCTTCCTCGGCTTCGAGGCGGCGGCGAACATGGCCGAGGAGGTCAAGCGACCGGGCCGGGCCTACCCCCGCGCACTGTTCGGGGCGGTCGCGACGGCCGGCCTCGTCTACCTCCTGATCGCGCTCGGGGCCGCGATCGTGGTGGAACCGAACGTCCTGGCGACGTCCACCGGCCCGCTGCTCGAGGTGATCACCGCGTCCGGGCTGCCGATCCCCGGGTGGCTGTTCTCGCTGGTCGCGCTGGTCGCCATCGCCAACGGCGCGCTGCTGTTCATGGTCATGGCCAGCCGCGCGACCTACGGGCTCGCCGAGGCCGGCCTGCTGCCGTCGGTGTTCGGCCACGTCGCCTCGACCCGGCGCACGCCCTGGGTGGCCATCGTCGTCGTCGGCGCGGCCACGATCGGCATGAGCTTCGTCGGCACCATCAGCACGCTGGCCGACACCACCGTGCTGCTCCTGCTGTTCGTGTTCATCTCGACGAACGTCTCGTGCCTCGTGCTCAAGCGCGACGAGGTGGCGCACGAGCACTTCCGGGTGCCCTCCGTCGTCCCGGTCCTCGCGATCATCGCGAGCATCGTGCTCCTCACCCAGCAGTCGCTCGAGATCTGGCTGCTCGGCGGCGCCTTCGTCGTGGTGGGCACGGTGCTGTTCCTGCTCGCCCTCGTCGGCAGGCGCCGTGTGGAGCAGGGACCCCAGGAGACGACGCCGGCGTCCTGACGCCAGCGCGCTCCCTGCACGTACGTCGGCGTCCTCGTGGCGAGGTCGTCGGGCTCCACCCACCGGGCCGGAGTGGGACCGGGCCGGGTCAGCTCCGGGTGCCGACGGCGGTCATCAGCAGGGTCGCGAGGTCGGGGTGCACGGCGAGCACCTGGCCCGGCACCACGTCGAGCTCGTGGAACGCGCCGCTGCGCCGGTGGACGGCGTAGACCGCGCTGCTGCCCTGGGCGAGGACGAGGTGCTCCTCGAGCTCGCCGCCCTTGGACCGACGAGCTCGGCGACGCCCGCGCGTCAGACCGCGTAGCGCTCGGCCATCGCGGCGGCGCGGTGGTGCAGCGCGGCCCGCAACGACGGCGGGGTCACGGCCTCGGCGTCGGCACCGAGCTGCCACAGGGCCCATTCGGCGTGGCGGGCGTCCTGGAACGTCACCTCCAGGCACCGCCGGCCGTCGGGGTCGGCTCCCTCCGCGCGGACGGCGAGCGCGGTGCCCAGCAGCTCCTCCCGCCGGGCGGGGTCCAGCCGGACCTGCACGACGAGGTGCTCGCTGCCGGCCAGGAACTGCGCGCACCGCTCCCGCCAGAACCGGTCCAGGTCGACCTCCTGCGGGCGCTGCGCCGGCTCGGGGAGCTCCCGGGCGGCGAGGATCCGCGACAGCCGGTAGGTCCGGTCCGCGCCGGACCTCGTGGCCAGCAGGTAGCCCTTGTCCCGCACGGTGACGAGGCCGATCGGGTCCACCGTGCGCCAGCGCGGCGCCTCGTCCGGGGCCGCGTAGTGCAGGCGCAGGCGGCGTCCGGCGACCACCGCGCGCCGGACCTCGCCCATCGTCGTGCCCGGCACCTCGTCGGCGACCAGGCGGCGTGAGAGCAGGTCGGTCTCCGGGTCGACGAGGATGCGCCGGGCCGCGTCACCGGCGGTGTCCCGGTGCCCGTCGGGCATCCCGTCGACCACCTTGCGCATCGCTGACGCGAGCGCAGGCCCGAGGCCCACCATCTGCTCACCGCGCCCCGACCCCGCCGTCAGCAGGGCCAGGGCCTCGTCGTGGTGCAGCCCGGTGAGCTCGGTGCGGTAGCCGGGCAGCAGTGCGAAGCCGCCGTGGCGGCCGCGCTCGGCGTAGACCGGCACACCGGCGGCGGAGAGCGCCTCGATGTCGCGCAGCACCGTGCGGGTGGAGACGTCCAGCTCGCGGGCCAGCGTCTCGGCCGTCGACCGACCGCGCCTGCGCAGCAGCAGCACCAGGGAGATCAACCGGTCGGCGCGCACACCGAGACCGTAGGCGAAATCACGACACGAGGTGTCGTACTTCGTCGCGAAGGTGCTCGCACGGCGTCCGAGGGGACGCGACGAACGGGATCGGAGCTGGTGGAGCGATGGAGCGGACGGCGGTGAACCCGGTGACGTGGTCGCTGGCGATGGGGTTCAACCAGGGTGAGCTGGTCGCCGGGCACACCCGGACCCTGTACTGCTCGGGGCAGACGGCGATGAGCAGCGAGGGCGAGCCCCGGCACGACGGCGACCTCGCGGCGCAGCTGGCCCTGAGCCTGGACAACCTGGAGGCCGTGCTCGGCGAGGCCGGCATGTCGGCGGCGGATCTCGTCCGGCTCACCGTCTACACCACCGACGTCGACCTGCTCCTCCAGCACTACGGCGTACTCGCGTCGCGGCTGGGCGCCGCCGGGGCGGCGCCGACCACCACGATGCTCGGCGTGACGCGGCTGGCGATCCCCGGCCAGATGGTCGAGCTCGAGGGGACCGCCGTCGCATGAGGTGACGATCGGGGGTGCGACGGGTGCGATCGGTGCGGCGATGGTGGGTACGCCGTCACCCGTGCCGCGGCGCGACGACGTGCCGCACGACCCCCAGGAGGACCGCATGACCGCCCCCGACGACATCGCCGACCCCGTCGACGACGACCCATACGCCTCGGCCACCGCGGTGGCCGTGTCCGCGAGCAGCATCCCGGGCGAGTTCCTCGTGCCCGACCTCGTCGAGACCTTCACCACCGATCACCCCGAGGTGGTGGTCGACACCGTGGTGACGGACTCGGCGGGGGTGTTCGCGGCGCTGCGCGACGGCAGCGCGGAGGTGGGGTTCGCGGGCGCCGAGCCCGACGGCGACGACCTGGACGCCGAGGTCGTCGCCGCCGACGAGATCGTGCTCGCGGTGCCGCGTGGGCACGCGCTGGACACCTCGGCGCCGATCAGCGTGGCGCAGCTCGCCGCGACGCCGCTGGTCGAGCGCGAGGAGGGCTCCGGCACGCGCCGCTCGTTCACCGACGCTCTCGCCGCACGGGGCACGCCGCTGATCTCCGATCAGGAGTGGGTCATCCGGGACACGAACGAGGGCGTGATCGAGGCCGTGGCCGCCGGTGAGGGCGTCGGCGTCGTCAGCTCGTGGGCGCTGGAGCGTCACGCCCGCAGCGACGTCCGCACCGCGCGGATCGAGGGCGACCCGATCGAACGCTGCCTCTACCTCGTGCTCCGGCGCGACGACACCCTCGGCCCGGCGGCGACGACGTTCGTCGCCCACACCCGCGAGCAGGCCCAGGTCTGACGGTCAGGCCACGCCCTGGTCACCGCCGGCGGACACGAGGACCGGGGGGCTCCCCGGGTCGTCGCCCGCGGGCTCGTCGAGGGCGTGCCGGTCGAGCGCCCGCTTGAGCTCGCCGAGCTGGGCGGCGGCCCGGCGACGGCGTTCCTCGAGGGCGCCTACCGCCGCGGTGGCGGCGTCGACCCGGGTGGCCGCCTCCTGCTCGGCCGCACGGGCGCGCTCCTCCGCCCGACGGCGCCGGTCCTCGGCGTCGGCCAGGGCCGCGGCCGCCTCCGCCCGACGCGCGGTCAGGGCGGTCTCGACGTCCTCCTCGATGCGGTGCCGGCGGGTCTGCGCGTCCTCGTCCCGTCGCCGGCGGTCGGTCGCCGCCTCGTCCTCCAGCCGCGTGACCTCGACGCGGGTCCGCTCCACCAGCTCTCGCTGCTCCGCGACGAGCTCCTCGTGCTGGCGCTCGGCGTCGTCGCGGGCGCGTTCGGCGTCACGGCGCAGGGCCCGGGCCTGCTTCTCGGCCTCGGCGACGATCAACGCGGCCTGCTCGGTGGCGTGGGTCAGGCGGGCGCGGCTCCGGCCGTCGGCGTCGGCGACGATGCGGTCGGCGCGCGCGAGGGCCTCCGCCTCGGTCGCCCGGGCGCGCTCGCGGATCCGCTCGGCGACCGCCCCGGCGTCGGCGGCCGCCTGCTCGCGGACCTCGTCCGCCTCCTCCTGCGCGAGCCGCAGCAGGTGCTGCAGCCGGGTGGACGCCCCGTCGAGGGAGAGGGGCCGGGACACCATCCGGTCGATGTCGGTCCGGGCCTCGCGGAGCTCCGCGCGCGCCTGCTCCTCGGCGCGCACCATCGCATCGCGGTCGGCGGTCATCACCCGCAGGTCGGCCTGGGCGCGGTCGAGGGCCGCCTCCACCTGGTCGCGGTCGTAGCCCCGGCGCACCACGTCGAAGCCGACGCCCCACCACGGGATCCGCCGGTCCTTCGCCGGGGCTCCCGTCCCCGCGGCTGCCCCGTTCCCGGCCGCGCCCTCGTCACCCATCGCGTCCTCCCTGTTCGCCCCCAGCACGGATGTGTGTCGAGCCTCGTCCGGGGGCCGGAGGCGGGGTAGGGCCGATGGGCGCAAACACCGGTCACGGTCGGGGAACGAGGCCGGTCAGAGCTGCGGTGTGACGGTCATCTGGTCCTCCCGGTGGCGTGCACCGGTCCAGGAGAGGCCGTGCCGCCACGGCACACTCGAGGCGCTGTGAGCGGCACCATGAGCCGGGCCGCGAGGTCAGGCGGTGGTCCGACGCTCGCTGTCCAGGTCGGCCATCGCGAACGCCGGGTACCGCTCGCCGGCGACGGCGCCGCGCGGGATCAGCGCGGCCAGCTCCGTCGCCTCCTCGGCGGACAGGGTGACGGGCTCGAGCATCGTCGCCACCTGCGCGACCCGCCGTGCGCCGACCACCGGCACGATGTCGTCGCCGCGGGCGGCCACCCACGCCAGGGCCAGCTGCGCGACCGTGGCGCCGCGGCGCTCGGCCGTCTCCGTCAACCTGGCCACCAGGGCCTCGTTGTGCTGGCGGTTGCCGTCGGCGAAGCGGGGCGTGATGCGACGGCCGCCCTCGAGCGACCCGCTGCCGCCGATGAGGCCGCGCGAGAGGACCCCGTACGCGGTGATCCCCACGCCGAGCTCGCGGCAGGTCGGCAGGATCTCGTCCTCGAGGTCGCGCTGGAGCAGGGAGTACTCGATCTGCAGGTCGCTGATCGGGGTCACCGCCGCGGCCCGCCGGATCGTCGCCGCCCCGACCTCGGAGAGCCCGACGTGGCGCACCCAGCCCTGCTCGACGAGCTCGGCGATCGCACCGACGGTGTCCTCGATGGGCACGGCCGGGTCGAGACGGGCGGGCCGGTAGACGTCGACGTGGTCGACGCCGAGGCGCTGCAGCGAGTAGGTGAGGAAGTTCCGCAGCGCCGCGGGGTGGGCGTCGACGCCCTGCAGCGTGCCGTCGGGGCCGCGCCGGGCGCCGAACTTCACCGAGAGCACGACGTCGTCGCGGTCACGGCCCCGCAGCGCCCGCCCGATCAGCGCCTCGTTGTGGCCGCTGCCGTAGAAGTCGCCGGTGTCGATCAGGGTGCCGCCGGCGTCGAGGTACGCGTGCACGACGCGGAGGCCCTCGTCGTCGTCGACGGCGCCGTACGCGCCGGAGAGGCCCATGGCGCCGAGGCCGGGCGAGGTGACCTGCGGGCCGGTGCGGCCGAGGCGGCGCCGTGCGGGGGAGTGCTCGGGGGAGGTCGTCATGGCTCCACCGTGCGTCGCCGGAGCGCGGACGGGCAGGGTCGACCCATCCAGGGAGCGGTCGACCCTGGCTGGGCACGCCCCGGGCGTCGATGCTGGGGGACGTGATCGACCGCGCCGGGCTCGCCGACTTCCTGCGTCGGCGCCGCGAGCTCCTCCGCCCGGCCGACGTGGGGCTGCCGCCGGGAGCGCGGCGCCGCACGCCGGGGCTGCGCCGGGAGGAGGTCGCGGCGATCGCCGGGGTGTCGGCGGACTACTACACGCGCCTCGAGCAGGCCCGCGGGCCGCACCCGTCCGCGTCGGTCGTGGCGGCGGTGGCCCGGGCGCTGCGCTGCGAGGTCGACGAGCGCGACCACCTGTTCCACCTCGCGGGCCACACCCCGCCCCCGCGCCGCGCCGGCCGGCACGTCCCCCCGGGCCTGATGCGCCTCGTCGACCACCTCATCGAGGTGCCCGTGCTGGTGCTCAGCGACCTCACCGAGGTCCTCTGGCAGAACCGGCTCGCCGACGCCCTGACGGGCCCGCTCGCGCCGGAGCCGGGGCGCGCCAACAACGGGGCCTGGCGCTGGTTCACCGATCCGTCGTTGCGCGCGATGTGCCCGCCCGAGGACCGGGCGGGCCTGTCGGCGTCGCACGTGCGCGACCTGCGGGCGGTGTGGTCGCGACGGGGCGGGGACGCGGACGTGACCTCGCTGGTGACCGACCTCCGCGCGGCGAGCGCGGAGTTCGCGACGCTGTGGGAGCGCCACGAGGTCGCCGAGCGTCGCGCCGACCGCAAGCGGTTCCACCACCCCGAGGTCGGCCTCGTCGCGGTGACCTGCGAGGTCCTGCTCACCCCGGAGTCCGACCTTGCGCTGCTCGTGCTCTTCCCCACCGAGGGCACCGACGCGCGGGAGAAGTTCGACCTGCTGCGTGTCATCGGCACCCAGGAGCTGCACCCGACCCGGTCGTGATCCCGGCGACACACCCGGCTGAACACCCGGATGACGTCGGTGCGCCTCGACGCTCCGGAGCCGTCGCTGTGGTCCCATCCGCGGCACGGGCTGCCTCAGCGCGTGACGAATCGACTACTGCGGGCACCGGTGCCCGCGTGAGGAGCAACCGCTCGTGATCATCCTCGGTGTCATCCTGATCATCCTGGGCTACGTGCTCAGCATCCCGATCCTCTACACGATCGGCATCATCCTGGCCGTCGTCGGCCTGATCCTCACGATCCTGGGTGCGGTGGGACGCGGGGTCGGGGGCCGCAAGACGTACTTCTGACCCCGGTCCGCCCGCCGGGCGCCGACGGCCTGTCGGCGCCCGGCGGCGGGCCGGCTCGGGGTCCGTCAGCGCGGCGCGACCGTGCGCGCTCCGCGCTGGGCGGCGGCGGTGCCGCGGGACGCGCCGCGGCCCACGAGGGACAGGCCGCCCGCGGCCACCACGCCGATCACGCGGCCGGCGATGCGCACCGGGTTGAGCGCCTTCGCGAGCTCGTCGAGCGGCGCGGCGGCCGACTCCGTGACGGCGTGGATCTGCTTGCCGATGCGGTCGGCCGCCGTCTCGGCCTGCTCGTCGACGCCCGCACCGATGGTGGCGGCGCGGTCGGCGCCCGACACGAGCTGGTCACCGGCCTCGCGGGCGGTGGCGCCCACGCGGGCGGCGGCGCGGCGGCCCGCGGCGCGGGTCTCACCGGCGACCTCACGACCGGTGCGGTCGACCTGATCGGTGATCTGCGCGCCGGCGGTCTCCGCGATGGTCGCGGCGTCGTCGGCGGCGGCCTCGAGGCTCTTCTCGCCGCGGCTGACGGCGTCGACCTGCTCGCCGATCCCGGAGGCGGCGGCGTCGGCGGTGGCGCCGGCGTGCTCGGCCCCGGTGCGGGTGTGGCCGGCCACCTTCTTCGCGGTCACCGACGCGTCGTCGGCGACGTCCTCGGCGGTGTCGGAGACCTCGGCGGCGGCGGTCGAGGCGGTCGTGCGCGCGCCTTCGCCCGCCGCGCTCGCGGCGAGGGCGGCCGCGGTGCGGGCCGTGTCCTGGGCGTCCGACGCGACGGTGCGGGACTCCCGGACCTTGCCGTCGGTGCCGTGCACGACGACCTCGCCGCCGCCGTCGTTGGCGACGATCTCGACGGCCCGCTTCACGGCCTCGGCCTGGGTCGGGGTCTTGGCGCTCGGACGCTGGGCGTCGGGCCTCTCGACGGCCCAGCCGTCGTCGGTGGGCTTGACGTGACGATCGGACACGGGCGGGCTCCTCAAGAAGGGGGTACGACAGGGGACTGCCCGCAGGACGAACGGGCAGGCCCCTTCGTCACCGGATCACCTGGTGACCCTGGACTCACCGTACGTCCGCGTCGGGCCGGGCGCCGCCGTTGTCGCGACCGTTCTGTGGTCGCGTCCCGGTCGATCGATGGTGAGATGGCGACCGTCCCCCGCCCCGCACGGACCGCCCCGGGAGGCGCGCGTGGAATCCGCGATCGACACCCACCTGCAGTGCCCGCGCACGTTCTCGCGCCGGGCGGGGGAGGACTACCGGCCGCCGTTCCCGGTGTGGGTCGCGCGCGGCGCCGAGGACCTCACGCAGGTGGTGATGGGCTACTTCGGCGTGCAGTTCCGCGGCGAGGAGCACCGGGCCGAGGCGCTCGCGGCCCTGCGCCACATCGTCGACGGGTTCGGGTGCGACGACGGCCCGGGCGCCTGGGACACGACCCACCACGAGGACGCGGCGGGCTACGACAACCTCGTCGCGGTCGGCTACTGGCGCGACCCCGACACCTACGGGCGCTGGCTCGCGCGGCCCGAGGTCGCCGGGTGGTGGGACTCGGACGACCGGCTCACCGCGAACGTCGGGTTCTTCCGCGAGATCGCCTCCCCGCGGGTCGACCAGTTCGAGACGCTCTACCCGTTCACCGACCGCCTCCCCGGCGTCGGCGGGGTGATGGACGGCGTCAGCGACGAGGTCGAGGAGCACGCCTACTGGGGCTCGATGCGCGACCGCATCCCGCTCTCCCAGACCGACCGGATGCGCCCGGCGGGGGAGCTGTCGGCGGAGGGCGACCCGGCGCGCGGCGGCCGTGTGATCGTCCGGGGCCACGACAACGTGGCCCTGATCCGCTCCGGCCAGGAGTGGCCGGACGCGGAGCCCGACGAGCGCGAGCTGTACCTGACCGAGATCGAGCCGGCGCTGCGGGCGGCCATGGACTTCCTGCGCGACCGCGGGCACCGCCTCGGCTGCTACAGCAACCGCTACGTCCGGTCCGTCGACCTCGACGGCGTGCCGATCGACAAGACCTACGCCATCTCCCACTGGCGCTCGCTCGACCGTCTCGAGCAGTGGGCCGAGACCCACCCCAGCCACCTGCGGGTCTTCGTCGCGTTCGTCAGCACGGCGAAACGGCTCCCGACCCTGCGGCTCTACCACGAGGTCTCGGTGTTCGACGCCGGCGAGCAGTACTACGAGTACGTCAACTGCCACCCCGCCACCGGCCTGCTGCGCGACGCCGTGCCGGCTCCCGCCTGACCGAGGTCGCCGTCACGGATTGGACGAACCGGTGAGTGCGCACCCTTCGGTGACCCCCACCTGAGGAGTGCGATGTCCAGCCTGACCCGCCCGCTCGTCGTCGGCGTGACCGGGATCGCCGGTCACGCGCTGGCCGAGCAACTCGGTCCCCAGGAGAGCCACACGCTCGGTCTGGCGCGCCGGGGCACGTCCCCGGTGGACGGCGTCGAGCCGCTGCACGCCGACCTCACCGACCCGGAGGCGCTGCGGACGACGCTGCAGGGGACGAAGCCCACCTCGGTCTTCCTCACCGCCTGGGCGCGGCAGGAGACCGAGGACGAGAACATCCGCGTCAACGGCGCCATGGTCCGCGACGTCCTGGACGCCGCCTGCGCCGACGGCACCGTCGAGCACGTCGCGCTCGTGACCGGGATGAAGCACTACCTCGGCCCGTTCGAGGCCTACGGGCAGGTCGACCTCCCGGAGACGCCGTTCACCGAGGACACCCCGCGGCGGGACGCGCCCAACTTCTACTACGCCCAGGAGGACGAGCTCATCGCCGCCGCCGGGCGGCACGGGTTCGGCTGGAGCGTGCACCGCGCCCACACCATGATCGGCTACGCGGTGGGCAACGCGATGAACATCGCCTCCACCCTCGCGGCCTACGCGGCGCTCTGCCGCGAGACCGGCCGCCCCTTCCGCTTCCCGGGCTCCGCCCAGCAGTGGCACGGGCTCACCGACATGACCGACGCCGGCCAGCTCGCCGACCAGATGACGTGGGCGGCCACGACGCCCGGCGCGCGGGACGAGCCCTTCAACACCGTCAACGGCGACGTCTTCCGCTGGCGCTGGATGTGGCCCCGGCTCGCCGAGCTCCTGGACGTCACCCCGGAGGGCTTCGACGGGGAGGTCGTCCCGCTCGAGCAGCAGACGGAGGGCATGGCGCCGGTGTGGGAGCGGATCGCCGAGCGCGAGGGCCTGCGTGAGTCGCAGCTCGACCGCGTCGCGTCCTTCTGGCACACCGACGGCGACCTGGGTCGCGATGTCGAGTGCGTCACCGACATGACCAAGTCGCGTCTCGCGGGCTTCACCGGCTACGTGCGCACCCTCGACGCGTTCGCCCGCGTCTTCGACCGTCTCCGCGACGAGCGGGTCGTCCCGGCCTGAGCGCGATCACCGTCGCCGGTAGGCGTCCCGGAAGGCCGGCACGGCGTCCGCCCCGCTCACCGCGTCGGGGCTGATCACCTCCTCGACCGGACGGCCGCGCAGCACCTGCTTGACCGGACGTTCGAGCTTCTTGCCGGTCAGGGTCCGCGGCACGGCCGGGACGGCGGCGATCAGGTCCGGGACGTGGCGCGGGGACAGGTGGCGGCGCAGCCCGCTCGCGATCCGGGCGCGCAGGTCGTCGTCCAGCTCGGCACCGGGCACGAGGGCGACGAACAGCAGCAGCTCGCCCGAACCGCCCTCGTCGTCCTCGAGGTGCACGACCAGGGAGTCGGCGACCTCCGCCATGTCCTCGACGACGTCGTAGAACTCGGCGGTGCCCAGCCGCACGCCGCCACGGTTCAGCGTCGCGTCCGACCGGCCGGTGATCACGCAGCTGCCGCGGTCGGTGAACCGCACCCAGTCCCCGTGGCGCCAGACGCCCGGGTAGGTGTCGAAGTAGGCCTCGCGGTAGCGCTCGCCGACCGGGTCGTTCCAGAACCCGACCGGCATCGACGGCATCGGCGCCCTCACCACGAGCTCGCCCAGCTGCCCGACCACCGGGTGGCCGTCCTCGTCGAACGCGGCGACGTCGTGGCCGATCCCCGGGCCGGACATCTCCCCGCGGTAGACGGGTTGCCAGGTCCCGCCGCCGACGAAGCCGCTGCACACGTCGGTGCCCCCGCTGAAGGGGTTGAGGATGAGGTCGGGCCCGAGGTGCTCGTAGACCCAGTCGAACGCCTCCGGCGGCAGCGGCGCCCCCGTGGTCCCCAGCTGGCGGAGCTCCGGCCACCGCGGCGGGACGACGCCCTCCTTGCGGCAGGCCGTGAGGTACCCGGGGCTGGCGCCGAGCAGCGCGACGCCCGTCTCCGCCGCGAGCCGCCACTGCGCCTCGAGGTCCGGCCACAGCGGGTTGCCGTCGAGCAGCACGACGGCGCCGCGGTGCAGCAGCACCGAGATGGTGATGTTCCACATCGCCCAGGCGGTGGTGGTGAACCACAGCGTCCGGTCGCCGGGGCGGATGTCGAAGTGCAGGCCGAACAGCCGCAGGTGCTCGAGCAGGATGCCGCCGTGGCCGTGGACGATCGCCTTCGGCAGCCCGGTGGTGCCCGAGGAGAACAGCACGTAGAGCGGGTGGTCGAACGGGACCTCGTCGAAGGACGGCTCCCCGGGCTCGGCGAGCAGCTCGTCCCAGGCCATCGCGTCGGGCACGGGGTGCGGCCCGTAGTCCAGGCCGACGACGTGCCGGACGCTCGGCAGCCCCTCGCGGATCGTGGCCAGCTCGTCGCGCTGGTCGATCTCCTTGCTCCCGTACCGGTACGACGCGACGGCGAGCAGCACCGTCGGCTCGAGCTGGCCGAGCCGGTCGACGACGCTGCGGGCACCGAACTCCGGCGCGCACGCCGCCCAGACGGCCCCGAGGCTCGCCGCCGCCAGGAACGCCACGATCGTCTCCGGGACGTGCGGCAGGTACCCGACGACCCGGTCGCCCCGCCCCACCCCGAGGCGCTGCAGGCCGGCGCGGGCGCGTCCCACCTGCTCGCGCAGCTCGCCGAACGTGAGCTCCCGCGGCCCGCGCGTCTGGGAGCGGGCGATGATCGCGGTGCGGTCGGTGTCGGCCTCGGTGCCCATCATGTGGGCGGCGTAGTTGACGCGGGTTCCCGGGAACCATTGCGCGCCGGGCACCGACGACGAGCCGAGCACCCGCTCGTAGCTCCCCGGAACCCCGTAGTGGTCCCAGATCGACGCCCAGAACGCCTCGGGCTCGGCCACCGACCAGCGCCAGAGGTCCCGGTGGTCGTCGAACTCCAGGCCGCGCGTCGACGACAGGTGCTCGAGGTAGGCCCCGAGCCCGGTCCCGTCCACCGGGCCCGCCGGTCGCATCAGCGTCGGTTCCCCGGGAGCGCTCATGCTCGGAGATGGTGCCGTGGTGGGTGCGTCACCGCGAGGGTCGCGCGCGGTCCCGGAGCTGGGTCGCGATCGACCAGCGATCGATCAGCGAGGTCACCGCGGCGATGCGGCCCTCGTCGAACCGGTAGAAGACGTGCTCCGCGAAGGCGACCTGCCCGCCGTCCGGCGTGAACCCGAGGAACTCCTCGCGGGGCGTGCACCGGAAGACGAGGCGGCACGCCACCCGGTCTCCGGAGACGACCACGAGGTGCGGGTCGAACACGAGGTCGGGCACGGCGGCGATGTCGGCGGCGATCATGTCGCGGTAGCCGCCCCCGGTGATCTCCTCGTCGTTGTAGGTCAGGCGCTCCTGGACGAAGTGCACGAGGTCGTCGAGGCGCCGTTCGTTGAGGACGGCCAGGTAGGCGTGGTAGCGGGCCTCGAGGTCGTCGGTCATCGTGTCGGCTCCATCGCTTCCGCGAGCAGGGGACGGTAGCGATCACTGGCGAGGCGCGCGGTGTCGAGGTCCGCGCGCGTGAACCAGGCGATGCGGTCGTGCTCCTCGGGGGCGCTGTTGGCTGGCACCCCGACCCATGCGCGCACGGTGAACAGCGTCAGCTCGACGAGCGGGTCGCCGGTGCTCACGGGGACCCCCGTCGCGTCCAGGAGCCGGACGCCGAGCTCCTCGCGGCACTCGCGGTCCACGGCCGCCCGGGCCGTCTCGTCCGGGTTGACGTGCCCTCCGGGCAGGTCCCACACGTCGGGGTACCACCGCCGGTCCGGCCGGCGGTGGCACAGCAGGACGCCGCGGTGGTCCACGAGCGCCGCGGCGACGACGACGTGTCGCTCGCCCTCGGGCATCATCGCGGATCCGCGGACCGGGCCACCCTCAGGGCCCAGGCCACGAACGCCGTGTTGCTGATCAGTCGCAGCGTCACTCCGGTGGGGCGTTCGATCCAGCGCCCGCGATCCGGCCGGGTCCGCAGCGCCGCGTCGACGTGGGTGACGAGGAAGACCGCGATGAGGCCGGCGGCACCCTGTGCGCCCCGCCGCCGGGTCGCGGGGTGGAGCAGGGCCGCGCTGACGGCCAGCTCGGCGGCACCCGAGACGGCCACGGCGGGCCGCGCCCACGCGGCCATCCACGGGGGGACGACGGGTTGGAGGACGGTCGGCACCGCGAAGTGGGCCACGCCGGCCGCCGCGAAGATCGCCGCCAGGACGTCGGTGTCACGGGGTCGCCGGTCGCGCGTCATGACCGCGCCCTCTCGGCCACCGCGGGAGCCGGGGACCGGTCGTCCGGCTCCCGCAGCCACCACACGCTGATCGCCAGGATCCACACGACGAACAGGCCGAGCGGTGCGGCGATCCCGCCGAGGATCCCGTTGCCCGAGTTCCACGGGCCCGTGAGCGTGCCGACGCCGCCGACCGCGCCGACGTTGGCGACCACCCCGACGACCGCGATCCACCCCGACCACCGGGGCAGGACGTCGGAGGCGAACGCCACGACGGCGACGGCCAGGAAGAACGCGACCCCGGCGAACGCGGCCGGTGCAGCGAGCACGAACCCGCCGACGTGCAGGGCGTAGGCGCTCGCCGGATCGACACCCGCCACCAGGCCGGCGGCCAGGACCAGGCCGATCGCCACGTTCAGCGCCGTCGTGAACATCCACGCCGCGCCGACCGCCGTCCAGGACCACGCGCGGACGCGGACGTCGGCGCCGAGCCGTTCCGCGAGCGCGCCCAGGAAGACGAGCAGGAAGAGGTAGCCCACGCTCACCGAGAGCGCCACGACCTGCATCGTGGCCAGGTCGGTGGACCAGTAGCCGACCACCGTGCCCGCGGACCGGAGGTCGGGGAACCTCGGGACCGCCACCGCCATCGGGGCCCAGCACAGGCACAGCAGGACGCCCGCCCACGGTCCCCAGCGCACCCGTCCCGTCATCGCCCGCTCCCCTCCGCGAGGAACCGGGCGAGCCGCTCGGGATCGGCGTGCAGCATCGTCGATCGCACGACCACCCCGTCGCGGACGTCGTAGATCCCGACCTCGTCCTCGTCGAGCCGCCGCCCCCGTGCCTGGTCGACGGCGTGGTGCCGGAACACCGCAACGACCCGCCCGTCGTCGGTCTCCCCGAAGCTCGCCCCGAGCGGCTCCCGCCGACCTCGGTAGGGACCCCACGCCCGGACGAACGCCTCGGCGTGGTCGCGCGCCCCGCGCCGGCCGCGGTACACCCCTCCGTACGGCAGCGACGGCGCCTCGCGGATCTCGATCCCGTCGCCGTAGCAGTCGAGCAGCGCCGGCAGGTCCCCGGCCTCCACGGCCGCGAAGAGCCGGCGCACCACGTCCGGTCGCTCCGACATCGGGGACCCCCCTCGTGTCCGACCGAGTTAGTAGACCATATCGTCTAATTGATCGGCACCCCGTGCGGCCGAGGTCGTCACGCGGGCTGCAGAGCCGCCCGCACCGCGCGCCCGAGCGGCTCCCGGAGATCCGGGGGCGGCGGCCGCCGGACGAGGAGATGGCGGCGGATCGCTCCCAGGGGGAGGTCGACGACGGCGAGGACCGTCTGCTCGACCGCGGCGCGGGTCGCCCGGCCGTGGAGGCGGGTCGCGAGGTCCTCCAGCCCGCGCTCGAGCGGGGAGTTCACCGTCGCGAGCTGCCGGGAGAGCTCCTCGTCGCGCAGGTGCCGCCCGACGTCCTGCTGGCGGAGGAGGATCAGCAGGGCCGCGTCGTCGGGCTCCTCGCGGGCGAAGTCGTAGAGGCTCAGGGCGGCCGCGACGCCGACCGTGACCGCGTCCTCGCCCTCCAGCGAGGCGAGGAACCGGGCCTGCGACGCCCGGACCGCCCGCAGCCACATCGTGGCCAGCAGGTCGTCCACCGTCCCGAAGCGGTGGTAGATCGAGCCCTTCGGCGCCCCGCTCGCCACGACGATGCGGTCGACCGTCGCGGCACGCAGGCCCTCGCCGAGCACCAGCTCCCGGGCGGCGTCCAGGATGCCGCCCACCGGATGACGTTCCGCGCGGCCCACCCGGCGCAGTGAACCAGAGTCAGTACAGGAGCTTGCGGTAGTTCTCCGGCGCGTAGCGGTTCTCGAGGTCCTCGAGCGAGGAGTCGGGGCTGGTCCGGTGCGCGATCTCGGCGACGCTCGGGAGGTCGACGGCCGGCCACGCGTCCGGGTCCCAGAGGTGGGAGCGCATGAGGGCCTTGGGGCAGTGGAAGAAGACCTCGTCGACGGTGACCTCGGTGAGGATGCGCGGACGGTGCCCGCGGATCTCGAACGCCGCCGCCTCGTCGGGGTCCAGCAGGAGCCGCGCCCGTCCGTTCACCCGCAGGGTGTCCCCGCGTCGCGGGACGAGGAACAGCAGCGCCACCTGGGGGTCGTCGAGGAGGTTGATCATCCCGTCGACCCGGCGGTTGCCCGGACGGTCGGGGAGCAGCACGGTCCGGTCGTCGGCCACGAGCACCGCACCCGCCGGGTCGCCCTTGGGGGAGACGTCCATCGAGCCGTCCGCCCCCGTGGTGGCCAGGAAGTGCAGGGTCGAGCAGGCGATGAAGGCGCGGTCGACGTCGTCCAACGTCGCGCGGACCTTGGTGCGGGCGCGGGCGATGGGCTCGCCGACGACCGCCCGCAACTGCTCGAGACTGGTGATCTGCGTACCGCCGCGCGTCCCCGACCCCGTCATCCTCCCGACGGTAGTGACCCGTCCCCGCGATCCGCGAGCACGACCGGTGCCCCCTGCGCCGGGGTGAAGAGCTGCCGCCGGACGGCCTCGCGCACGTCGGAGCGCGTGCGGGCCCCGTGGTCGGCGGCGATGAGCCGGTCGGCGATCGCCACCGAGAAGGCGATCAGGCAGCGGGCCTCGAGGTCCTCGTCGTCGGCGCAGACCGGCCCCAGCAGCGTGCGCAGGTAGGCGATCCGGACGTTGTCGACGCGTCGCAGGCGCTCGGCGACCGCGGCGTCCCGGCGGGCCCAGTCCCGCACCGCGAGGTCGATCGGCCGCAGCTCGGCGCTGAAGGTGAGCTCGGCGGCCCGCCGCGCCCGGCCCATGGCGTCGCCACCCTCGCGCTCGACCTTCTCGATGACGCGCTCGGTGCTCCGGGACTCCCAGGTGTCGAGCACCTCGTCCAGCAGGGCGCGCCGGTCGCCGAAGTAGCCGTAGAAGCCGCCCTTGCTGACGCCCAGCGCCCGCGCCAGCGACTCGATCTGGACCGCGTCCGGGCCGCCCGCGGCCAGCGCCTGCAGCCCCTCGTCGATCCACCGGTGCCGGGCCGTGCGGGCCACCGCCATGGACCGCCCTCTCTGTCGGACAACTTCTATACGGCACCGTACACATGCTGGTAGCGTCCCGAGCCCGGTATACGACGTCGTATAGACGAGGTCACCATGAGCATCACGACGTGCCACGGCCTGCGGATGCCGCCGGGCCAGCGCCCGGTCGAGGGGTTCCCGAGGTTCGGCACCCATCTCCACCACCCGCCCCCGGAGGTCCCTCTCGACCACGCGATCGAGGTCGGCGGGGCGGTGACCGCCGCGGTCTCGATGACCTCGGCGGACCTCGCCCGGCTGCCGCGCTGCGAGATCCGCGCCGATCTCCACTGCGTCGCCGGGTGGTCGGCGGTCGACCTGCGGTGGGAGGGGGTGGCCTTCGAGACCGTCTTCCGGGAGGTCGTCGAGCCGGTCCTCGACCGGAGCGCCCCGGTGACCCACGTGGCCTTCGTCGGACTGGACGGCCACCGGTCGGTCGCGACCCTCGAGGACGCCCTGGCCGCGAACGTCCTGATCGCGGAGAACCTCGACGGCCGGCCGCTCGACGCCGACCACGGCGCGCCGGCCCGGCTCGTGAGCCCGAGCCAGTACGGCTTCATGAGCACGAAGCACCTGAGTCGCATCGAGATGCGCACCGCCGGGCGCACCGGCGCTCCGCGGTCCCTGGCGGACCGGCTGCTCGAGGAGCACCCGCGCGCCCGGGTCTGGGAGGAGGAGCGCCACGGCAGCCTCCCGGGGCAGGCGGTGCGACCGATCTACCGGCTGCTGATCCCGCCGATCCGATACCTGAGCGCTCGGGGCCGACGGAGCACGCCTGCCAAGTGATCCCGGACGTCAGCGCACGCGGGCCGGCTCCGGGGTGGGCGTCGTCGTCGCCGTCATCGCCCGGGAGGTGCAGTGGCCGAGCAGGTCGAATCACCGGCGAGAAGCAGCCGGCGTCACCGCCCGCGCGGCGGACCGGGACAGATCCTCGACGAGCTGGATGCCGGTGGCCTCGTCCGGCTGGTGCTCGGTCAGCGCGACCAGGAGCACCGGGTCGCCGGCGACGGTGACGGCGCCGACGGACCCGACGACCCATCGCCCGCCGTCGGACTCGTCCGGTGTCCATCCGTTCTTCAGCGCGGACGTCGTACCCGGGTCCGCGGCAGCGCTGACACCCCACCGCTGGTCGTCGGCGACGCGGGTCATCAGGTCGAGGGCGTAGGCGCGGGAGGTCGGGTCGAGGGGAGAGGGGCCGGTCAGCGCCGCGAGCAGCGTGACCTGGTCGGACGCCGGTGTCGTGCTGCTGCCCCAGTGGTCGACGAGGCGGGTGGCCCGTAGCCCGAGACGGTCGTTGGCGGCGTCGATGGCGGGCACGCCGCCGACGGCCTCCCACAGGGTGGAGGCGGCGTCGTTGTCGCTCTGCGTGATCATCGGCGCGGCCAGCTCCCGGTCGCCCTCCGAGGGCTGCCCGCCCGCGTCCTGGCTCTGCAGCAGGAGGGTCTGCAGGACGTCCAGCTTGACGACGCTCGCCGTGGCGATCGGTGTGTCGGGCGCGTAGCCGAACGTCGCGCCGGTCGCGAGGTTGCGTGCGGCCACCGAGACGTGGCCGATCGAGTCGCCCTGCACGAGGCGGTCGATCGCCGCGGTCGCCTCGCGAGCGGCCTGGGCCGGGTCGACCACCGGGGCGGGGTCGGGGGGGCGCGGCGCGGCGACCGGCGTGGGACCGGACGCCGCCGGCCGACCGGCATCGGTGGCGGCGGCGAGGGCGACCAGGGCGAGGACCAGGACGAGGAGGAACGCTCGCCCGAGGGCTCGGCGTCGCGGCCGAAGGGGCTCGATGTCCCGGGTGCGGGGCACCACCAGCGGAACGGTCGGCGGGTCGCGCGGCGGCGCGGGGCGAACCGCCCGGGGCAGGGGCTGGTCGTCGAGCGCGCGCCGGGACTCGACGATGCGGATTTCGACGAGTCGCCGCCGGGGCTCGCGACGGGCAGGGCCGACCGTGACCGCGTCCGGGCCGCGCCAGCCGTCGTCGCGCACCGCTCCTCCTCCACCCCGTGTGCGCACGGTAGCGACTGGTGTGGCAGATGCGTCAAGAGGGACGGATGTGACTGCTGTGACGATTCGTTCGTGGGTGTACCCGTTCGCCGGGGGAGTGGCCACCACGTCGTGTCCGCGTGGGCGCGGCGGTGGCGGCCCTGACTCCGGAGCGCTGAGCACCGCAGCCGGGCGGCGGTGACACCCGGAGGATCGGACCGTTTCACCGGGATCGCTCGCCGGGGAAGCCTGCTGCATGACGCGCGCCGCATGGCAGGGGACGGGGCCGACGACGCCGGGGGACGGGTCCCGCCCGCGGGTGGTCGTGGTCGGTGGTGGGTTCGCCGGGTACAACGCGGCCCGCTCCCTGTCGCGCACCATGGGCGGCGCGGTGGAGATCGTCCTGGTCAGCCCGACCAACTACTTCCTCTACCTGCCGCTCCTGCCCGAGGTGGCGAGCGGCGTCCTGGAACCCCGGCGCATCTCGGTGTCGTTGGACGACACGCTGGCGACCTCGGTGACCCACGCCCAGGGCGAGGTCGACGGGCTCGATCTCGCGCAGCGCACGGTGCGGTGGATGGACCCGGAGGGCCGGCACCACGCCACGACCTACGACCGCCTCGTGCTGGCCGTCGGCAGCGTCCACAAGCTCATGCCGATCCCCGGGCTCAGCGAGTTCGCCCACGGCTTCCGCGGCATCCCCGAGGCGCTCTACACACGCGACCACCTGATCCGCCAGATCGCGCTCGCGGCCGGCAGCGACGACCCCGACGAGCGCCGGGCCCGGTGCACCTTCGTCGTCGTCGGCGCGGGCTACACCGGCACCGAGGTCACCGCCCAGGGGCAGCTGTTCACCCGCGACCTGGCCCGCGCCCGCGGGCTGGACGAGGACGACGTGCGCTGGGTGCTCGTCAGCCGGGGCCAGGTGCTCGCCGGTCTCGACCGGCACCTCTCGGCGACCGCCGACCGGGTCCTGCGCGAGCGGGGGGTCGAGGTGCGCACCGGCGAGACCGTCGAGCACGTGACCCCTGACGGGGTCCGGCTGGACAGCGGCGAGCACGTGCCGACGCGCACCCTGATGTGGTGTGTCGGTGTCCGCCCCGACCCGCTGATCGAGGACGTCGGCCTCGAGCTCGCCGAGGGACGGGTCGTCGTGGACCCCACCCTGACGGTGCCCGGCCACCCCGAGGTGTTCGCGTGCGGCGACGCGGCGGCCGTCCCCGATCCCGGGAGGCCCGGGGAGTTCACCGCGATGACCGCCCAGCACGCGGAGCGCCAGGGGAAGCTGGCCGGCCGCAACGTCGCGGCGTCCCTCGGGCACGGCCGGGCCCGGCGCTACCGCCACCGGGACCTCGGGTTCCTCGTCGACCTCGGCAGCACCGACGCCGCGGCGAACCCGCTGCACCTGCGCCTCTCCGGCCTGCCCGCCAAGACGATCACCCGCGGCTACCACCTGCTGTCGATGCCCGGCAACAGGCTGCGCACCGCGGCGGACTGGGTGCTCGACGCCGTCCTGCCGCGGCAGTCGACGCAGCTGGGTCTGGTCCGCTCGGTCTCGGTGCCCCTCGACACGTCGTCGCCCGAGGTGCCGCACCATCCGCAGATGGCCTTCCCACCCGAGCGATCGGGCTGAGGCCCCGGATCGCGGCTCAGACGCCGGACGGGTCCGGAGACCCCGACTCAGGGCGCGAGCACGTCCGGGAAGCCGAACATTGCGACGAGCGCCGGGTCGTGGAACTTGACCACCCGGGAGACGCCGCCGGCCGTCGGGGCGAGGACCACGATGCCGTCGGCCCGCGGGGTGCCGTCGCGGTCCCGGCGGTACACCGCCGCCGCGGGGTGCCCATTGGCGGTGGTGGCGATCATGCGCCAGTCGCCCGGGGCTCCCAGCACGTACGTGTCGAGCACGTGGAGGCACATCGCCCGGCCCGACTGCCAGTCCCGGAAGGGCGTCGCCTCGAGGGTGGCGTCGGTGCGCAGCACCTGTTCGAGCAGGCGGGCGTCGGAGTGCTCGAAGGCCGCGATGTACCCGTCGAGCAGTGCGCGGGCCCGTCGGTCGGTCGGCGGCAGCAGTCCGCTCGGCTCCGGCGCGACCTCGTCGAGGCGGGCGCGGGCGCGCTGGAGCCCGCTCTTGACCGCGGCGGTGGTGGTCCCGAGCACCTCGGCGGTCTCGGCCGCGGAGAACGCCAGCACGTCACGCAGGATGAGGATCGCGCGCTGGCGGGCGGGGAGGTGCTGCAGGCCGGCGACGAGCGCCAGCCGCACCGTCTCGCGGGCGACCACCACCGCGGCGGGATCGTCGGCCGGAGGGGCGATCCAGGCGTCCGGCAGCGGTTCCAGCCACGAGACCTCGCCCGGCGGGACGGGACCGGGCGGGTGATCGGTGCCGTCGGCCGGTCCGGCCAGGCCGGACGGCAGCATCCGGACCGGGCGCGCCGCCGATGCCGACAGGCAGACGTTGGTGGCGATCGCGTAGAGCCAGGTCCGGAGCGAGGCCCGGGCCTGGAAACCCGAGTACGACCGCCACGCGCGCAGATAGGTCTCCTGCACCAGGTCCTCGGCGTCGTGGGCCGAGCCGACCATGCGGTAGCAGTGCGCCAACAGTTCCCGGCGGAACCGTTCAGGCTCGCCGCGAACGTGGTCCCGCCCGCCGACTCCAGCACGACATCGACGCCGGCCCCGTCGGTCAGGCGCAGCACCTCGGCCGCGATGTCGCCGCCCCGCGAGTCCAGGACGTGGTCGGCGCCCAGGGCGAGCACGACGTCGTGCTTGCTCGGCGACGCGGTGGCGATGACCGTCGCGCCGAGGTGCTTGGCCAGCGTGACCGCCGCCTGACCGGTGGCGCCGGCCGCGGCATGGATCAGCACGCTCTGCCCGGCGGTGGCGCCGCCCAGGAGCCGGAGGGTCGCGAGAGCGGTGGGCCAGTTCACGACGAGCCCGAGCGCCTGCTGCTCCGTCCACCCGGCCGGCACCGGCACGGCCGCGGCGGCGGAGAGCACCATGTACTCGGCGAAGGCGCCGTCGCCGACGCCGACGACGTGCGCCCCCACCTCCGGGCCGGTCACCGCCCCTCCGCGGGCGACGACCTCGCCGGCGGCCTCGAAGCCGGCCAGGTAGGGCGGCCTCGGTCCCTCCGCGAAGGCGCCGTGGGCCTTCGAGACATCCGCGAAGTTGACGCCCGCGGCGCTCACGCGGATCAGGACCTCGCCCTGGCCGGGCCTCGGCACCGGCGCGTCGGTGATCAGGTGCATGTCCTGCGGGCCGCGCAGGGACGTCTGCTGGAGCGCGCGCATCGTCGCGGGGAGGCCCATGGTGATCCGTCCTTCGGGGTCGGTGTCTCGGGGGAGGCCGACCTGTCCTGCGGTCACGCCTCACACCTGTAGACCGCCGCGACCCCGCAGAGGAATCGGTCGCCCGGCGTTCTGCCGCATCCGTATCGGGCGTAGCGGACGTAGTACCCGGCATCACCGTCCGCCCGAGGTTGGAGCTCCATGATCCCGACACGCAGGATCCTCACCGTCGTCGCCGCCGCGACACTCGCCCTCAGCACGTCCGTGGCGCTCGCCGGAGCCGCACAGGCGGCGGAGGGTGACCAGCCGGCGCAGGTCTCGGTGGTGCACGGCATTCCAGGGCAGCCGGTCGACGTCTACGTCAACGGCACGGAGACCGTGTCGGACTTCGCGCCGGGCACGGTCGCGGGCCCGCTCGAGCTGCCCGCCGGCACCTACGACCTCGCCGTCCGGGCTGCGGGCGCACCGGCGTCGGAGGCCCCGCTCGTCGCGGCCGAGGACGCCGAGGTCCCGGCCGGGGCGAACATCAGCGTCGTCGCGCACCTGTCCGAGCAGGGCCAGCCGACCCTCACCCCGTTCGTCAACGACGTCGGCTCGCTGCCGGCCGGTGACGCCCGGCTCGTGGTGCGGCACACCGCGGCGGCTCCCGCCGTGGACGCCCGGGTCGACGGGCAAGCGGCGCTGAGCGGGCTCACCAACCCGAACAGCGCCCAGGCCGACGTCCCCGCCGGCACCGTCTCGGCCGACGTGGTCCTCGCCGGGACCGACGACGTCGTCATCGGTCCGGCATCCCTCGAGCTCGGCGAGGGCACGGTCAACATCGCCTACGCCATCGGCTCGGCGAGCGACGACACGCTGCAGCTGGTGACGCAGACGATCACCGGTGCGCACAGCGCCCCCGGTGGCGTGGCCGGCGGCTCCGGCGGGCTGGCGGACGACGGCCTGCCCGTCGGTCTCGGCCTCGGGGTCCTGGGCCTGCTGGTGCTCGCGGGTTCCGGCGCGGCCTGGGTCCGTGCGCGCTCCTGACACATCACGCCCGACGCCGCCCCGCCCGGGGCGGCGTCGACGCGTGTCCGCCCTGACCGGCGTCGCCGTCGGCGCTCTCCTCCTGTCCGCCGGTGCCTTCTGGCCGGCCGGCGACCCCGCGTCCTCGTCCCCGTCGGCCGCCGCGGCGCTCGCCGCCCCCGCGCCCCCACCCCGCGTCACGGCGGCCGCGTCCACGCCGCGCCCGGAGGCGTCACCGGTCGGCCTCCGGATCCCCTCCCTCGGTGTCGACGTGCCGGTCGTCCCGGTCGGCGTCGACCGCGCGAGCGGGGGCATGGCGATCCCCGAGGACGTCGCCACCGTCGGCTGGTACCGCTACGGCCCCGGGTTCGACGCGCAGCAGGGCTCGACGGTCCTGGCCGGCCACGTCGACCGTGCCGGGCAGGAGGGCGCGCTGTTCGACCTGCGGGAGCTCGAGCCGGAGGCGACACTGGTCGTCGCGGGTCCGGACGGTCAGGTCCGGTCCTACGCGGTCGTCTCCCGCGATCAGTGGTCGAAGGACCAGGTGCCCCTGGAGCGGCTGTTCGCGCGGACCGGTGCGCCTCGTCTCGTCGTGATCACCTGCGGCGGCCCTTTCGACGAGGGCACCCGGTCGTACCGGGACAACGTGGTGATCACCGCGGTTCCCACGGGAGGGCCATGACGTCCGACGACGAGGTCCGGCTCGCCGAGAGCTTCGTCACCGGCGACGAGGCCGCGCTGCGCACCGCCTACGACCGGTGGGGACGTCTGGTGTTCGCCCTGGGCCTGCGAAGCCTGCCCGACCGGGTCGACGCGGAGGACATCACCCAGCAGACCTTCGTCACCGCGTGGCGCGGCCGGCACACGTTCGACCCGCACCGGGGCACGCTGCCGGCGTGGTTGCTCGGCATCGCGCGCCGGCAGGTCGCCGACCGGCTGCGGGTGCTCCAGCGCGAGGCCCGGCTCCAGCGCGTCCTCGAACGAACTGAGGACCCCCCCGCGCCCGAACCCTCGGCGGACCGCGTCCTCGACCGCATCGTCGCCGCCGACGAGCTGACCCACCTCGTCCCCCAGCAACGGCGCGTCATCGAGCTCGCGTTCTACGACGACCTCACGCACGCACAGATCGCCGCCGTCACCGGTCTACCCCTCGGTACGGTCAAGAGTCACCTCCGGCGGGGGATCGAGCGTCTCCGGACGAGGAGGGAGGTGGAAGGTGCCGCATCCCGACCGTGAACGACTGACCCTGGTCGCCCTGGGCGAGCAGCCCGTCGTCGACGCCCTCTCCACCCACCTCGACCAGTGCGCGCAGTGCCGCAGCGAGGTGACGGCGATGCGCGACACGGTCGCGCTCGCCCGCGAGGCCGGACCGGCCCCGCTGGAAGCGCCCCCCGACCACGTCTGGTCCAGCATCGCCGCCGAGCTCGCCCTCGAGGCCGACCCTGCGCCCGGCCCGGTTCGTTCGGCCCGGCCGTCGCGCCGGCGTCGGGGCCTCGTCGTCGGCGCGCTGGCCGCGGCCGCCGCGCTCGTCGCCGCGGTGGCGATCGCGGTCGCCGGTGCGTTCACCGAGGACCCGCCCGCGACGGAGCAGATCGCGTCCGCCTCCCTGTCCGCGTTCGCGGCCGGACCGCCCGGTGCCACCGGGCAGGTCAGCGTCGTCGAGGCCGGCGGCGAGCGGCGCATCGAGGTGAGCGCGACGATGCCGCCTGCCCCGGAGCAGGGCTACTACGAGGTCTGGCTGCTCGACGAGCGCACCAACAGCATGATCGCGATCGGCGCCCTCGGCGAGAACGGGCACGGCACCTTCACGATGCCCGCGGGCCTGGACATGGCCGGCTACTCCGTCGTCGACGTCTCCGCCGAGCGCTACGACGGCGATCCCGCCCACGCGGCGAGCGTGCTGCGGGGGACCCTGTCGTCCTGATCGTCGGGACGTTCGGCCCTCCCTGGGGCCTCGGCGAGGGACGATGCTGGCGACCGCGGATGTCGTCGCGTTCACGCTCGTCGTCCCCGGTCGTTCCCCCCGAACCCGCTGAGCTGCAGGAGAAGGAGCGTGCCGTGACCACGGTGTTCCTGGTGGACGATCATGAGGTGGTGCGGCGGGGGGTGTCGGACCTGCTGGACGGTCACGAGGATCTCGAGGTCGTGGGTGAGGCGGGGTCGGTGGCCGAGGCCCTCGGTCGCATCCCCGCGCTGCGGCCGCAGGTGGCGGTGCTCGACGTGCGCCTGCCGGACGGCACGGGGATCGAGCTGTGCCGGGAGCTGCGGTCCCGGATGCCCGGGTTGGCCTGTCTGATGTTGACCTCGTACACCGATGAGCAGGCCATGTTCGACGCGGTGCTGGCGGGGGCCGCGGGCTATGTGATCAAGGACGTCCGGGGCAACGACATCGTCAACGCGGTGCGCGAGGTGGGGGCGGGGCGTTCGTTGCTCGACGGACGGGCGGCGAGTGCCCTGATGGCTCGGTTGCGCTCGCGCAGTGAGGCTCCGGACCCGTTGGCGGAGCTGACGGTCAAGGAGCGGGAGGTGCTGGGGTTCATCGGGGAGGGGCTGACGAATCGGGAGATCGGTCAGCGGATGTACCTGGCGGAGAAGACGGTGAAGAACTACGTGTCGGCGTTGCTGGCGAAGTTGGGGATGCAGCGCCGGGTGCAGGCCGCCGTCCTCGCCAACAAGGTGAGGCCCGAGGAGTACTGACGGGGACCTCGTCGGGATCACCGACCCCTCGGAGTCGTGCGGCCGGTCGACTCGGGCCCTCCGGCCCTGGTCGTCGGTCGCCGGGAGGCGCGACCCTCGCGGCAGGACGAGGAGGTGGGCCGTGTCGGATCCGATGGTCTCCGCACCGATGGTGGGTGGACCCGCACCCGAACCCGCACCGGAAACCGCAGCGCCGAGACCGAGGGCGGGCGCCGACGTCGTGGTGGGCGTCCCTTTCGGGGGACGGGCCGGGGCTGCCGTCCGCTGGGCCGCTGCCGAGGCCCGGGACCGCGGCGTCGCGCTCCGGCTGGTCCTCGGGCTGGTCGTCCCCGGCGGGAGCTACCCGGGCCGCTCGGTCGTCGGCGTCGACGCCGAGTGGGGCTTGTTCTGCCTGGCCCGTCAGGAGCTCCGGGACATGCGGCTCGTCGCCCGGGAGGTGTCCCCGGACCTCCCGATCGTCGAAGACCTCGTCGAGAGTGATCCTGTCGCCGTGCTGCGGGCCCAGGCCCGCGTCGCCTCCCTGCTCGTCCTCGGCAGCGACGGATTCGGCAGGCTCGGCGAGCTCGCCCTGGGCGGGACCACCCGGGCCCTCGCCGGCCACGTCGCCGTCCCGGTCGTCATCGTGCCGCACCACTGCGACGCGCGGGCGCGTGAGAGAGCGGAGGCCCACGCCCCCGTCGTGGTCGGGGACGACGGCTCGGAGGGCTGCCGGGGCGCCCTGCGGTTCGCCGCTCTCCGCGCGGTGTCCCGCGATGCTCCCCTGGTGGTGGTGCGGGCAGGCAAGGACGTGCGGCTGCTCGGCGAGGACGTCCCCGAGATCGGGCCGGCGCGTCCGGCCGGGGTCCGCGTCGTCCTCGCCGAGGAGCGCGCGGACCGGGTCCTGGCCGACCAGGCCCGGGACGCGGAGCTCGTGGTGCTGGGCGTGGGGGAGCACGGCCGGCTGCGTCATCGCCACCCGCGCACGCGCCCCGGCCTCGTGCGGAGGGCGACGTGCCCGGTGGCGATCGTGCCCCCGGGTCACCGCCTTCCCGGGAAGGACCACGACAGGACGTGCTGACTTCTCGCCGCCCGAGCGGCCCCGAGCCGGACGCACCCGTCCGCAGCGCCGCGCCCGGCGGCCACCACGACGACGCCGCCCACGCCACTGCCGCCGCCGTGGCGCGCCTCTCCGTGGAGTTCCCGGCCCGGCGCGCCGCGGTCGTCTCCCGCACGGTGGACCAGTGCCGGCGGGACCTCGACGGGGCGCCGCCCGGTGCGCTGCCGGAACTGCTCGAGAGGCTGGCCCGGCAGCGGCTGCAGGACGGCGTTTGCTGAGGACTCCTGCCGCGGTCCTCCCCGTCCGGGACCGTGGGCGCCCCCGGAGGGGCCGTTGGTCCCTGCCCGTCGCCGGGGAGTGGCGGGACGGTCCTCTCGACGAGTGTCCGTCGTATCGCCGGGAGGTGGAGACGTCATGACCCAGCAGACCGATCCGCGGGACTACCGCGGGGCACCGGGTACGGGTGCTGGTCCGGCCCCGATGGGGACCCGACCGGAGGGGAGTGGGGCGGCCGGGTGGGTGCGCTTCGGCGCCGTCGTGATGATGATCGTCGGTGTCTTCGGTGTGATCGAGGGCCTGGTCGCCGTGCTGACGCCGTCGTACTTCGTCTCCGTCGGCGGCGCGGTGTTCGTGCTGTCGCTGGCGGGGTGGGGATGGGTGCACCTGGCCCTCGGCGCGCTCGTCGCGATCGTCGGGGCGAGCCTGCTGGGCGAGGCGCCGAGCTGGGCGCGCGGGACGGCGGTCGCCCTCGTGGCGCTCTCCGCGATCCTGCACCTGACGTTCGTCGCCGCCGCGCCGGTGTGGTCGATCCTCGTGATCGCGCTCGATGTGGTCGTGCTCTACGCGCTGATCACCACGTGGGACGAGCCGCTGCGCACGCGGCGCTGACGCCAGGGTCGGTCCGGTCGGCGCTCGGGGCCGGCCGGACCGGGTGAGCGTTCCCGGGCGCCCGGCCCCTGCCGGAGGTCCCGAGTGAGCCGGTGCCGATGGCCCTGTTCGGCGCTCCGCCGATGTGAGGACCTCGAACGACCACACGGTGACGGCGGCGAGGAGGCTCGGGATGAGGGCGCAGGTCGGGAACTGGCTGATCGTGGAGGGGCTGACCGACGCGTCGTCCCGCCGACAGGGAGAGATCGTGGCGGTCACCCACCCCGACGGCACGCCGCCGTTCTGGGTCCGGTGGCTCGACGACGACCACCGCAGCCTGGTGTTCCCCGGCCCCGATGCCCGGGTCGAGCCCCACCCCGTGCACCAGCCGGCGGGCTCCCCGGCGGTGGCCGAGCCCGTCCCGGGTCGGGCGGAGTGATCGTGTCGATCCGTGACGTCGTCGGGCCCCTGCTCGTCGCCCGCACGTCGGCACCGTCCGGATGATCGACTCGTCCGTCCCGGACGAGGGTGGGAGCCCGACGCCCGACCCCGGGATCGTCCGGGCCTTCGCTCCGCCCGGACCGGGACGGCACGCCGTCGTCGCCTGGGCCCGCCGGCACGCGCGTCGGACCGGCGCGCGGATCGAGCTCCTGGTCGATCCCGACCTCGAGCCTCCGCCCGACCGGCCCACCGACGCCCCCGCCGGCCCGATCGCGCTGGTCGGCGCCCTGCTCGGGCACGTGTGGGGCCTGGTCGTGGACCCGGGGTCCCTGACCGAACGGCTGGGTCGCGCGTCGGCGGGGGCACGGCTGCTCGTCGTCCCCCAGTCGCTCCCCGAGGTCGACGTCCTCGTCGCCACCGCCTACGAACCGGTCACGGTCGTGCCCACCGACCCGCCACACCCGCACGGTGCCGTCGTGCTCGCCCTGGCCCACCGCACGACCGAGGAGACGATCGGGGCGGCCTTCGACGCCGCCGAGCAGCGGGGAGCGCCGGTCCACGTCCTGCGCCTCCGTGATCCCGCCCGGTGGACCGTCGTCACCACCGAGGACGCCGCCGCTCGCGCGGACGAGGAACGACGGGACTGCACGGACCGGCTGTCCGCCTGGCGCATCACCCACCCGTCGGTGCCCGTCGAGGTCCGGGTCGGCGACGGTGATGTGACCGTCGAGCTCATCGGCTCGACGTGCGAGGCCCGGCTCCTCGTGGTCGGGCGCTCCGCGCGGGGCCGACTCCTGGGCACGGTCACGCCCTCACCCGTCGCCCGGACGGTCCGGCGCGCCCGGTGCCCCGTCCTCGTCATCCCTCCGCCCGGGCCACCTCGGCGCTCCTGGTGGTCCCGAGCCCGGACGCTCCCGCTCGGGACCTCCGGCCCCGGTGCCCGGGACGAGGTGTGACCGTCCGGCACCGACCGGGGACACCCCTGCGCGCCACGGTGGTCCACGGCACGAGCGGAGCACCACTGGTCAGTCCACCTCGGTCAGCACATGGTCGAGAGGGCGGCGCGGTGTCGGGTGCAGGGGTGCGGCGCGGTCGGAGGGCCATCCGAGGCGCAGCGCCACGACCGGTGGGCGATGGGCGCCGACGACCAGGTGCCGGAGGCGCTCCCGGGTCTCCGCGACCTCGAGCACCTGGGTGATCGGTGTGGTGGCCAGGCCGCACGCGGTCGCCTCGAGCAGCACCGCGCTGAGGGATTCCCCGGCGCGCAGGACGGAGACGGGCTCCTCGTCGACCGCGGTGATGATGGCCAGCATCGACGCGTCCTCGTGATCCATCCCGCCGTGGGGCTGGCGGAGCGTGCCCTGCGGGAACCAGCGCAGCACCAGGTCGCGGTACGGGGGAGGCGGACCCTCGAGTCGGGCGCCGGCCGGGATGCCGTCACGGGCCCCGGCGTAGCGGTGCGTCCACCGGTACAGCTCGGCGGCGTAACCCTCGTGGTCGCGCTGGCGCTCCGCGGCCTCACGCATGGCCTCGGCGAACAGGGTGCGGTGTGTGCCGAACGCCACGTGCAGGACCCCGCCGAACGGCCGCGCCGCGTCGGCGACGGCACCGAGGACGTCCGGAGGCACCGACCGGCTCGAGAACCGGCGACGATCCGTGTGTCGCCGGTCGATGGCCGCGGCCTGCCGGTGGGCGTCCTCGTCGACAGCGCCCCCCGCCGGACGGAGTCGTACCCGGGCCAGCGGGCGGCCCTCGGGGCCCTCGGGCTGGTGACGCACCACGGCGTGCCAGCCGCGGTCGGCGAGCGCCACCCGCAGGTGGTGCAGGGCGCACCCACAGCCCAGGAGAACGCCGTGGCCGCGGTCGTCGGTGAAGGGCAGGCGACGTCCCCGGTCGACGTGGAGGTCGAGGTGGTCGGGCCCGAGCACCCACCGCCACGGCTGCGCGTTGTGCTCCGACGGAGCGCGCAGTGACGTGGCGACGGCGTCGCGCAGCGCGGTCCGGACGGCCTCCGTGGTCGGGGTGGTCATCGCCGGTCATCCCCCGACGAGGGACGGGCCAGGTCGCGGGCGGCGACCTGCAGGGCGACGTCGACGCGGGCGTCGGCGTCGCCGTGCTCGAGTGCGCCGAGGATCCAGGTGAGCGTGCGGCGGGCGTTCCGGCACGGTTCGTGGTGCAGCGACCTCCGGGCCTGGTCGAGAGCGGCGAGCAGCGTCACGCGCGGCGCGCCGCCCCGACACAGATCCACGGCGTGGGCGACGAGCTCCCAGGCCTCGGTGCTCCGGCGCTGCGGTGTGGTCTCCATGGCGACTCCTCTCCTCCGCACCAGCTCACCGACGGTGTTCGTCGCGGTCGAGGTCCGGAGGTCACCTCCTGGAGCGGCGCAGGTCCCGGGTCCTCGGCAGGCGGCGAGAGCACGCGCTGAGCAGGCCCTCTCAGCGGGGGAAGACCGTGTCGCGCACCGCGCGCGCCACGTCGTCGAGCTCGGCGACCTGGGCGAGCAGGTGGTGGCGCAGGGTGGGATCGGCCACCGAGGCCGTACTGGTCAGGGCGAGCCCGACCCGCTGGACCCGCTGGAGGACCTGCTCGGACAGCGAGAGCACCAGCCGCTCCCGGTCCTCGAGAGCACGGACCGTCTCGCGGTCGCGCCGGCCCCGCGCCAGCTCGATGGCCGTGGTCGCGTGGACGCCGAACCCGAGCAGCATCTCGGCCTCCACCGCGCCGAAGACGTCCCCGCCGGCGGCGCGCGTCAGGACCAGCACCGAGCGCGTGCCGGGCCCGCCGCGTGCGGGCGACAGGGGAACCGCGAGGACCGATCCCACGTCGGGGGCCCGATCGACCACTCCGGTCGTGCGGGCGTCCGACGCGGCGTCGGCGATGAGGACGGGCCCGTCCTCGTCGAGGGCGGCCTGCGTGACCGAGCCCGGGGTGGCGACCGTCCGCCCGGCCCAGTCGTCGAGCTGCCCTGCCGCGGCGGTGACCGCCGCGCATCCGGGATCGGCGTCGGCGACCTCGGTGATGGCCGCTCCGTGGGCCCCGGCCACGTCGACCGCGGCCTCGAGGAGATGCTGGAGCTCCCTCTCGGGCGGGAGCTCGCCGGCGAGCAGGTCGCTGGCGAGGCGGGCCGAGGCGGCCTGCCACGCCTCCCGGCGGCGGGCGGTGTCGAGGAGCAGCGCGTTCTCCACGGCGATCCCGGCCGCGCCGGCCAGGGCGGTGAGGAGCTGCTCGTCCTCCGCCGAGAAGGCGTCGCCGCGCTCGCTCTCGGTGACGTAGAGGTTGCCGTAGACGGTGCCGCCGGCGCGCAGGGGAACCCCGAGGAACGAGTGCATCGGAGGGTGCCCCTCCGGGAAGCCGACGGCGGCCGCGTGGGTGCCGAGGTCCGACAGACGCAGGGGCTTCGGGTCGTCGATGAGGCAGCCCAGCACCCCCTTGCCCTGCGGGAGCGCGCCGATGCGCGCGACGGTCGCGCGGTCCATGCCGACGTGCACGAAGCGGATGAGGCGGCCGTCCCGGACCACGCCGAGCGCGGCGTAGTGAGCGCCCACCAGGGCCCGGGCACTCTCCACGATCCGCTGGACGAGGTCGTCGAGCTCGAGACCCGCCGTGATGTGGTGCGTCGCGTCGAGCAGCCCACGGAGCCGACCCTGGGTGAGCTTGACCTCGGTGGCGCGAGTGATGAGCTGGTCGAGCAGCTCGTCGAGCTCGAGTCGGGCCACCGAGGGGAAGGAGAGCCCCTCCGAGGGGATCGCGGGGTCGGGGTGCTCGAGCACTGCCCACCCTCTCTCCGACGGCATCGCGCGCGGCGTGTGGATCCTCCATCGTGGACCGCCGCCGCCCGGAGTCAAGCGCGGGCGCGGGGCGTCGGTCGGCGCGGCGGCAGGGGAGGGGACCAACGACCCTGACGGCGAACCGGCGCCATGTCGGACCCTCATCGTCGCCGACGTCCGCTGGCGCCCGTATCTCTGGGAGGAGGCGCCGGGATGCTCATCCGCGACGTGATGACACCGGCACCGCTCACCGTGTCGTCGGGGACGTCGGTGCACGACGCCGCCGGGCTCCTGACCCGGTACGGGTTCGCCGTGCTGCCGGTCGTCGCAAGTCGGGCGCTGGTGGGAGTCGTGACCGTGTCCGACGTGCTGCGGGCCCGCGACGCCTGCCCGGGGTCGCCGGTCCGGGTCGGCGAGGTGATGACCCGGACCGCGGACGTCGTGCACGCCGACACCGACATCGCCGAGGTCGCCGTGCTCATGGTGGACCGCGGCCTGCGCAGCCTGCCCGTCGTCGCCGACGACCAGCTCGTGGGCATCGTGACCCGGCTCGACGTCACCCGGGTCCTCGCCCGCAGCGACGCCGACCTGCGTGCCGCGGTGGAGCGCACGCTCGACGCCTACGCCGGATGGAGCCGGTGGACGGTGCACGCGAGGGAGGGCGAGGTCGCGCTCTGCGACGATTTCGACGACCCGGTGGAGCAGCACCTCGCCACGGTCATCGCCGCCGCCGTCCTCGGCACCGTGCACGTCGACACCCACCACCGGGCCGACTGTCCGCACGAGCGGCGGGATCTCCGACCCCCTGGTCACGCGGGAGGCCCGGGGACACGATGGGGCCAGGACTCCGCCCCGGGGAGCAGGAGACACACATCGTGGGCGACAGCACCGGCGCCGGGCCGTGCGAGGTGACGTCGGCGGGTCGGCACGAGGGTCCCGTCGCCGGCACCGGCGTTGGCACCGGGAGCCCGGAGCGCGCCGGGGCCCTGTACTCCTCGATGATCGCGGTCGCCGAGGGCCTGGACCTGGACGCGACCCTGCACCGGGTGGTCGAGGTGGCGTCCGAGCTGGTCGACGCCCGTTACGGCGCGCTGGGCGTCCTCGACGAGGCCGGTACCGGACTCGCCCGTTTCGTCACGACGGGGATCGATGACGACACCCGGGCGCGGATCGGGGACCTGCCCCGCGGCCTCGGGCTGCTCGGTGAGCTGATCCGCCGCCCCGAACCCCTCCGGCTCCGCGATCTCCACGCGCACCCGTCCTCGGTCGGCTTCCCGGCCCACCACCCTCCGATGGCGAGCTTCCTCGGGGTGCCGATCCGGGTCCGGGGCGTGGTGTTCGGCAACCTGTACCTCACCGACAAACGTCGCGGTGACTTCACCTCCGAGGACGAGGACGTGACGGTCGCCCTGGCGGCCGCGGCCGCCGTCGCCGTCGAGAACGCGCGCCTGCACCAGGCCACGGAGAGGCTGGTGGTCGAGGGGCAGCGTCGACGGCGCTGGCTGGAGGCCTCCGGTGAGATCACCACCCAGGTCCTGGCCGGGGCGGACCCGGGCGAGGCGCTCGTGCTCGCGGCCGAGCGCGCGGCGGAGCTCGTCGACGGATCCGGCGCGATCATCACGACGCCGCCGCCCGTCGTGGCCGAGGGCGACGTGGCGCCTCCGGTGCGGGTGACGGTGAGCGTCGGTCTCGAGGACCGGCTGCCGGTCGGGGCCCGGCTCGGGCTCGACGGCTCCGCGCTGGCCACCGTCGGACGCATCCACGCGCCCCGCGTGGAGGAGGACCTCGTGCTGACCGTGGACGGGCAGGACCGTCGCTTCGGCCCGGCCCTGCTGGTGCCGCTCGACGGCACCACGGCGATCACCGGCGTGCTCGTCGTCGTGCGCCGTACGGGCTCGGAGGCGCTCGACACCGAGAGCCTGTCCGCCGTGGCCTCCTTCGCCGACCAGGCCGCCCTCGTCCTGCGTCTCGCGGAGTCGCGACGCGCGCGCCGCCAGCTCGACGTCGCGTCCGACCGCGAGCGGATCGCCGCCGACCTGCACGACCACGTGCTGCAGCGGCTCTTCGCGGTCGGTCTCGGGCTGCAGGCCACGCAGGCCCGCCTCGCCGCGCTGCCCGAGGCGGCGCACAGGGTCAACGAGGCGGTCGACCAGATCGACGGCATCATCCGGGACATCCGCACGAGCATCTTCGACCTGCACGCCGTCGGAGGGGGCACCGGTCTCGGTGGGCGCCTGCGCGGTGCGGTCGCCGAGATGTCCGCCCACGTCGCCCTCGAGCCGGTGGTGCGGCTCTCGGGGGCGGTCGACGCCGTGCCCGAGGAGCTCGTCGTGCAGGTCGAGGCCGTCGTGCGGGAGGGCGTGTCGAACGCGGTGCGACACGCTGCCCCGCAGTCCGTCGTCGTCACCGTCTCGGTGGACGACATCCTCGCGGTGGACGTCACCGACGACGGAGCCGGAATCCCGGAGAACGTCGCGCGCAGCGGCCTGGCCAACCTCGTGGCCCGCGCCCGTGCCCTCGGAGGGGACGCCGACGTGAGCCGCTCGGCCGACGGGTCCGGGACGCGGCTCTCGTGGTGGGTCCCCCTCGACCCTCAGTGTCCGGAGTGACGTCGCGGCGTGAGGTACACCGGGCGGCACCGCCCCAGCCGGAGCAGGCCCTGGGGCCACATCACGCCGCCGAGCAGGGAACGGACCCCGGTCCGGACGTCCGGGAGCTCCACCGGCGGTGCGATGAAGGAGGCGCCCACGCCCCGGGCGGTCGCGGTGAGCAGCACCTGCTGCATCGCCTGTCCGGCCCGGACGTGGGCGAGGGCGGTGTCGTCGTAGGACGTGAGCACGGCGATCGTGGGCTCGTCCTGCCCCGGCTCCGAGGGCGCGGACCACCGGTCGGCGTCGGGGACCGCCCCGGCGAAGTCCCGCGGACGCCACGCCCCGTCCGGGCGGGGTGCGCGCCGGGCGTGCGCCGGCGGGAGGCCGTCGTCGACACGGTCGGGGTGCCCGACCCAACGCTCCCACTCCGCCAGGAAGGCGGGATCGCTCTGCTGCCGCCGGTGTGCCTCGACGGTGATCTCGCGCAGCCGGCGTCGTTCCCGGGGGTCCGCCACGACGATGAGTCGGCAGCGCTCCCGCCAGGCGGCCCGTTCGAGCTCCGCGCGCAGGGTGATCGACAACGGTGGCCCGGTGAAGGGGTGCCGGTCCGTGTGCCGGCGCGGGATGGCCGCGGCGAGCTCGACGTCCCGGTCGGACGGGACCAGCGCCGCTCCGGGACGCACGCGTCCGAGGAACCAGGGGTCGTCGGGGTCCGGCATCAGCTGCGCGTGCACCCGGCGGCCCTGCGTGCGCGCCTTCAGCCGCACGTTGACCAGCGCTGCCCCGCACGCCATCCGGAGCTCCCGTCCACCGGGGTCCGCGGCGGTGAGCATCCGCTCCGGGTCGCCGTGCACCTCGACCGCGCCCTCGTGCCAGCACAGCCGCCACGGCTGGCTGTTGTGGCTCGACGGGGCGAGCGCCGCAGCGTGCAGGAGTTCCGCGACCTCGGCCCCGGTCGGCGGCCCGCTCCCGCGGACCGGCGCGCTCGGCATGTCCTGGTGCACGGGGCACCTCCTCGTCCTCGATCACAGCCTCCGTGGCGCCGCGGCGGGTCACCAGGGACCGAAGGACCCCCGAGGCGGGGCCGTCCGCCTCCGGCGCCCGGGCCCTGCCCGTCGGCACGCTGTGTCCCTGCAGCACCGCAGGTCGGACGACGGGGAGTGCACGATGGACGCCACGGAGGACGGCCGCGGCGCAACGATCGTGGTGGGGCTCGACGGCTCGACCCGCTCGCCTGAGCCGCACGCCGACCGCGGCCCACCCCGGCTCACGAGAGCGGCCCGTCCACCGTCGACCTCGGCCGGCCGGTGGTCCCCGTCCGAGATCACGGCCCTCCTGCAGGCTCTCGAACCTCTTGGCGGGCCGGCGGTACCCGCGTGCTCGGTGTCGGTCCACGACCGGCGCATCGACCTTTCGCCGGATCCGCCCGCAGGGACCCCGCGGCACCAGGCGCTCGTGCAGGCGGGGCGCCTCGTCGGGGCGGTCGAGAACACCCTGCGCGCACTCGGGTGGGCGTCTCGCACCGTCATCGCCGGGACCCCGGACGCGCGGCCCCTGGCCGTGGTCGTGGGCACCGGCCGGCGACCCGCGACACCGACGGACCTCGCGCGACGTCGCGTCGACCGGTGCCGGGGGAACGGGGCGTCGCCGCGCTACGCCGCACCCGCCGGCCGGGCGCGGGTCGTCGACGTCGCCCACGCGGCGGCATCCCGGGGCGCCTGGCTGCACCTGCTCAACGGTCCGACCCGGGACGGGAAGCCGGCCTGGAACGGTCCGGGCTCGGCGCCCGCCGACACCCTCACGCTCGATCTGCCGTGGCGGCGTGACCCCGTGCTGGCGGTGTGCACCCGCACCGACACCGTCCGGGAGGCCGTCGTGGCCGGCATCGTGCTCGAGTCGGCGACCGTGGAGGCGGCCCTGCGCGGCCTGCGCGGGGACGTGTACGTCGAGGTCTTCGACGGCGAGGCGGTCCGACGAGCCGTCCTGCCCGCGGACCCGCACGGGACCGGCGTCGGACACGCCGTCCTCCGGCTCCGGCCCTGAGAGCCCCTCGGACGCGTCACGTGCCGGCGTTCCCCCGGGGCCCGGGTCCGCACGGCAGGGTGGCCCGCACGGTGGTGCCGATCCCGCGCGGACTGGTGATCGCGAGGCTGCCCTCCGCGGCGTCGAGGCGGTCGAGCAGTCCGACGAGCCCGGTGCCCAGGGTCGGGTCCGCGCCACCGACACCGTCGTCGCGGACCTCGGTGATTAGGTCGTCACCCTCCAGGTCGACCTGCACGCGGGCCCGGCGGGCGCCGGCGTGCTTGACCACGTTCGTCAGTGCCTCTGCGACGACGAAATAGGCGGTGGTCTCCGTCGGTGGGGCCCTGCAGGGGCTGATCGACGGATAGGACGCGCGTCGGCCCGGCTCCGCAGCTGAACCGGTCTAGGTGACCTGGCACACTGGCGCGCGGCGACTCTCGACGAGGAGAACATCGTGCGTATCGGGATGCTGACCGGCGGTGGGGACTGTCCGGGGCTCAACGCTGTCATCCGCGCCGTCGTGCACCGTGCCGACGCCGCGGGCGACGAGGTCATCGGTTTCCGGGACGGCTGGCGCGGGCCGCTCAAGGGGGCGTCGCGGCCGCTGCACATCGCCGACGTGGCCGGGATCCTCGCGCGGGGCGGCACCATCCTCGGCTCCTCGCGCACGAACCCCTACGCCCAGGGCGAGGGCGGCGCCGACGCCGTACGCGCCACGATGGCGGCCCAGGGCGTCGACGCAC
Source organism: Actinomycetospora sp. NBC_00405 (assembly GCF_036044095.1). Taxonomy (NCBI): domain Bacteria; kingdom Bacillati; phylum Actinomycetota; class Actinomycetes; order Pseudonocardiales; family Pseudonocardiaceae; genus Actinomycetospora; species Actinomycetospora sp. NBC_00405. The sequence goes on along the minus strand of NZ_CP107938.1, from coordinate 1,478,262 downwards.
TCGTCGCCATCGGTGGGGAGGACACCCTGGGTGCGGCGGCCCGGCTCGCGGCGGAGGGCGTCCGGGTGGTCGGGGTCCCCAAGACGATCGACAACGACCTCGCCGCCACCGACTACACCTTCGGCTTCGACACCGCGGTGCACATCGCGACCGAGGCGGTCGACCGTCTGCGCACCACCGCGGAGTCGCACCGGCGGGCGCTGGTCTGTGAGGTGATGGGACGCCACGCCGGCTGGATCGCCCTGCACGCGGGCATGGCCGGCGGCGCGAACGCGATCATCGTGCCCGAGCGGCCGTTCACGGTGGGGCGGGTGTGCGACTGGGTGCACAGCTGCTTCCGCAACGAGTACGCCCCGGTCATCGTCGTCTCCGAGGGCGCGGTGCCCGACGGTGGTGGCGAGCTCATCGCCGCCGGCGGCACCGACGCCTTCGGCCACCGTCGGCTGGGCGGGGTCGGCACGTGGCTGGCCGACGAGATCGAGCGGGAGACCGGCGCGGAGTCCCGCGCCGTCGTGCTCGGCCACATCCAGCGCGGGGGCACGCCCACCGCGTACGACCGTGTCCTCGCGACACGGTTCGGCGTGCAGGCCGTGGCGGCGCTGCACGACGGGGAGTCGGGCGTCATGGTCGCGCTGCGCGGCACCGACATCGTGCGGGTCTCGCTCGACGAGGCCACCGCCGAGCTCAAGACGGTCCCCACGGCCCGCCTCGACGAGGCCGAGGTGTTCTTCGGCTGAGGTGTTCTCCGGCTCACAGGAGCTGGACCGTGCCGCGACGGCACGGTTTCTCCTGGTCCCCGGAGCGAGAACGCTCGTCAGGGGAGAGGAGCACGCCGATGACCGTCCAGCTGGTGCATCCCGAGCAGGTCCACCGGGTCGACGTCCACCACCAGGTCGCCGTCGCGGAGGGCTCGCGCACCGTGTACCTCGCCGGGCAGGTGTCCTGGGACGTCGAGGGCACCCTCGTGGGCCGCGACGACGTCGCCGCGCAGGCCGAGAGGTGCTACCTCAACATCGCGGCCGCGCTCGACGCGGTCGGGGGGACGCCGGCCGACCTCGCGAAGGTCACGGTCTACGTCGTGGAGCTCGACGAGGCGAAGGCCGAGCAGTTCGTCCTCGGCCGCGAGCGGGCGGCCGCGACGCTGGGCGTCGCGCTCCAGCAGCCGAGCACCTGGATCGGGGTCACCGCGCTGGCCGCGCCGGGCTACCTCGTCGAGGTCGACGCCGTGGCGGTGCTGCCCTGAGATCGCTCGAGCGGTCGTTGTCCTAGATTCCGTCCGTGACCCACTACAGCGTCGACGCCGCCGACCTCAGTGTCGGTCGGGGGCCCCATCCCGCGGCGAGCCCGTTCGAGAAGCGCGTCGGTGAGGCCCTCGGGCTCACGGCATTCGGTCTCTACCAGATCGAGCTGCCCGCGGGGGAGGAGACCGTTCCCCACGACCACGTCGACGACCACGCCGAGGACGCCTACGCCGTCCTCCGGGGCGATGGCTGGGTGATCGTCGACGAGGAGGAGATCCCGGTCGGCCCCGGGCAGTTCGTCGCCGTCACGGTGGAGTCCTCCAGGTTCCTGCGTGCGGGCCCGGACGGCCTGGTGTTCATCGCCGTCTGTGCCACACCATCGATGTCCTGACGCCCGGCTCGACCCCGCTCGTCACCCCGTCGGTGCGCCCTCGAGCCCGGCGACGAACGTCCGCACGAGGTGGTCGAACAGCGGCGGGTCCTCGAGGTTGGTGAGGTGCCCGGCGCGGGGGAGCACCGCGAGGCCGGCGTCGGGCAGCGTCCCGCGCAGCATGAGGTTGGCGTCGATCGCCTCCGCGTCCTCGTCGCCCACCACGAGCAGGGTCGGTACGGACATCCTGGCGAGGTCGACGCGCAGGTCGAACAACGACGGCCGCGCGGCCTGCACCCCGCGCATGGTGAGGGCGGCGCCGACGGGGTCGTGCTCGGCGAGGATGCCTAGGTGCTGCTCGTGGGCGGCGGGGTCGCGGCGGCGCAGGGCCTGGCGGGCGGGGCGGTGGCCGTACTCGGCGGCGACCGCCGCGGCCCCCACGCGGTCGTAGGCGTCGGCGAGGGCGAGCGCGTCGGCGCGGAAGGCGTCGGCGTGCTCGGGGGCGGCGCCGTAGCCGCAGCCCGCGACGACGAGGCCGAGGCAGCGCTCGGGGTGGCGCAGGCCGAGGTGCAGGGTCGCGAACCCGCCCATCGAGTTGCCGACGACCACGGCGCGCTCGGTGCCGGTGGCGTCGAGGACCGCGAGGGCGTCGGCGACGGCGCGGTCCTGCGAGTAGGCGGCGGGGTCGCCCGGCACGTCGGAGGGCGGGTAGCCGCGGGCGTCGTAGGTGACGCAGCGGTGCGCGCGCGAGAAGTCGGCGACCTGCGGAGCCCACGAGCGGTGGTCGCCGCCGAACTCGTGGGCGAACAGGATCGGCGGGGCTTGCCGGTGCTCGGCGCCGGGGTCGGTCGGCCCGGTGACGTGGACGGCGAGGCCGACGCCGTCGTCGGTGGTGATCCTCACGGGTGCTCCTGCGTGCCGAGGGCGGTGCGCACGATCTTGCCCATGGCGTTGCGGGGCAGCGCGTCGACGAACCGCACGGACTTGGGCACCTTGTAGCCGACGAGCTGCTCGCGGGCCGCCGTGAGCAGCGCGTCCTCGTCGGGCGGCTGGTCGCCGGGGACGACGAACGCGGTCACCTCCTCGCCCCAGCGCTCGCTGGGGAGGCCGGCGACGGCCACCTCGACCACGCCGGGCTGCTCCTCGAGCACCACCTCGACCTCGCGGGGGACCACGTTGTACCCGCCGGTGATGATCAGCTCCTTGAGACGCCCGACGATCGTCAGCCGGCCCTCGTCGTCGAGGCGACCGAGGTCGCCGGTGCGGAACCAGCCGTCGGGCAGGAAGGCCTCCGGGGCCGCCCCGGCGAGGTAGCCGGAGATCACCTGGGGGCCGCGGAGCTGGATCTCGTCCTGGTCACCGAGGCGCAGCTCGATGCCGGGCAACGGGAACCCGACGGTCCCGGCGACGCGGGGGCCGTCGTAGGGGTTGGAGACGTCGAGCCCGCTCTCGGTGAGCCCGTAGCGCTCCAACGGCACCTGGCCGATCGCGGCCGCGACGCGATCGGAGAGCGCGGCCGACAAGGGAGCGGAGCCGGACACCGCCAGGCGCAGCGAGCGCAGGGCGCCGGTCCGGGGGTGGTCCACGAGGCGCGCCCAGATCGCCGGCACCGCGAACAGGACGGTGCCGCCGGTCGCGAGGAGGCGGTCGGGGTCGAACCGGGAGGCGATCCGCGCGGTGGTGCCGGCGATCAGCGTCATGTGCAGCCCGCCCAGCCCGTGCTGGTGGAACAGGGGCAGCGCGTGCACGAGGACGTCGTCGTCGGCCCAGCGCCACGCGGCCATCGCGGCGCGGGCCGAGGCGAGCAGGTTGGCGTGGGTGATGGGCACGCCCTTCGGGGCGTCGGTGGTGCCCGACGTGAACGCGAGGACGGCGACGTCGCCGGGCAGTGGCTCGTCGCCGACCGGCACGGGATCGGGCTCGTCCGCGGCTCCTTCGAGGAGGTCGCGCAGCGCCGGTTCGTCGAGGACGAGCCGGGCGCGGGCGAGCCCGGCGACGCGGTCCCTCGCAGCCACGGGCTGGGCGGGGTCGAGCGGCACGACCGTCGCGCCCAGCCGCAGGACGGCGAGGTAGGCGACCACGAAGGCGAGGGAGGTGCCGGCGACGAGGACGACGGCGTCACCCCGGGCGACGCCACGGCCCCGCAGACGTGCCGCGGCGCGCCCGGCGACGGCGTCGAGCCTCTCGTGGGTGAGGGCGTCGCCGTCGACCTCGACCGCGGTGCGGTCGCCGGCTCGGGCAGCGGCGGCCTGCGCGGCGGTGGGCAGCGACCCCGCGGCCAGCTCCCGGCGCAGCGTCGTCGGATCGCAGGCGCGCCCGAGGTGCCGGGCCCACGCCCGGACCGCGGCCGGGTCCGTGTCGCCGGACGCTGTCGGGCCCACCCCTCAGGCCTCGGCGGCGAGCTCGCGCTGCCGGGCGGCCGCCGACTCCACCGCGTCGACGATGCCGACGTAGCCGGTGCAGCGGCAGATGTTGCCGGCCATCTCGGCGCGGATGCGGTCGCGGCTGGGCGCGGGTTCGGTGTCGAGCAGGTGCTGGGCGGTCATGAGCATGCCCGGGGTGCAGGCGCCGCACTGCAGGCCGTGGCAGCGCGAGAACGCCTCCTGCAGCGGGTGCAGGGTGCCGTCGTCGGCGGCGAGGCCCTCGACGGTGGCGATCGAGGCGCCGTCGGCCTGGACGGCGAACATGAGGCACGCGCGCACGGGTCGGCCGTCGACCACGATCGTGCAGGCGCCGCAGACGCCGTGCTCGCAGCCGAGGTGGGTGCCGGTGAGCCCCAGGTCCTCGCGCAGGGCGTCGGCCAGGGTGCGGCGGGGCTCGACGTCGACGCGGTGGCGTTCGCCGTTGACCGTGAGGGAGATCTGCACGTCGGCCTCCTCAGGCGGGGACGGGGCTGCGGTCGCTCGCCGGGGTCCCGGCGAGCTGGGCGAGGGCGCGGCGGACGACCTCGCGGGTGAGGGCGCGCCGGTAGTCGGCGCTCCCGTGCAGATCGGAGGCCGGCTCGACGCTCCGGGCGGCGGCGTCGGCGATCTCGGAGACGCGGTCGTCCTGCACCGCCCCGGAGACGGTCAGCAGGTCGGGGGCGCTGTCGGGGGGCGGGACGAGGTGCGGGACGCCGCCGACGCCGCCGACCACGACGCGGAGGCGGTCGCCGAAGCGGGTGGCGACGGCCGACACGATGGCGAAGTCGCCGTGGCGGCGGGCGAACTCGGAGAAGCCCCAGCCGTCGGGGACGGGCAGCTCGACCTCGGTGATCATCTCGGCGTCGCCCAGGTCGGTCTGGAGTGCGCCGACGAAGAGGTCGGCGGCGCCGACCCGCCGGGTCGTGCCCGGCCCCGCGACCTGGACGGCGCCGTCGCACGCGAGCAGGACCGACGGGAGCTCGGCGGACGGATCGGCGTGCGCGAGGCTGCCGGCGACCGTGCCGCGGCTGCGGATCGCGGTGTGCCCGATCCAGCGGGCGGCCTCCGCGAGCAGCGGGTGCTGGTCCTGCTCGGCGAGGGTCAGGTGGCGGACGAGGGCCCCGAGGTGGAGCGTGTCGCCGCGCCGCTCGAGCCGGTCGAGGCCGGGGACGTGGTTGATGTCGACCAGCACCGCGGGCCGAGCCATGCGCAGCGCGAGGACCGGCATCAGGCTCTGGCCCCCGGCGAGGATCTTCCCCTCGTCGTCGGCGGCGTCGAGGGCGGCGACGGCGTCCGTCACGCCGGTCGCCCGGTGGTACTCGAACGGCGGGCACTTCATCGGGTCCTCCCGGGAGCGGTGGTCGGTGGCCCGGCAAGGCGGTCGTCGAGGATCACGACGTCACCCCCTGCAGGAGCGTCCACACCGACGCCGGGGTGACCGGCAGGTCGTCCACCTCGACCCCGAGCGCATCGGCCACCGCGCCCGCGACCACGGCGTTCGGGGCGAGGGTGCCGCCCTCGCCGACACCGCGGACGCCGGTGGGATTGGCGGCCGGGGTGCTGACGTGCCCGATCGTCAGCTCGGGGATCTCGCCCGAGGTCGGCATGAGGTAGTCGAGCAGCGTGCCGGTGGTCAGGTTCCCGGCCTCGTCGTAGACGAGGTGCTCGTACATCGCCCCGCCGATGCCCTGGGCGATCGAGCCGGCGATCTGCCCGTCGACGATCACCGGGTGCACGATCCGTCCGGCGTCCTCGACGCACACCCAGCTCAGGATGCCGATCTCGCCCGTGGCGGGATCGAACTCCAGCGCGCCGAGTTGGACGCCGGCGGCGAAGGCACCACGGATCGGGTCGTAGAACTTCGTGCCCTCGAGCCCCGGCTCGAAGCCCTCGGGCAAGCGGTCGGACTGCAGGTAAGCGACCCTCGCGACCTCGGCCAGCGAGATGATCGGCTTCTCCTGCCCGGCCATGTAGACCTCGCCACCACGGAGGTCGAGGTCCTCGACGGGGGCTTCCTTCAGCGCCGCCGCCAGCGCGAGTGCCTTGCCCCGGACGTGCTCGCCGGCGAGGTGCGCGGCACCGCCGCCGATCACGGCCTGGCGGGAGGAGAACGCGCCGAAGCCCCAGAGCGACTCGTCGGTGTCGCCGATCCGGACCTCGACCGCCTCGTACGAGACGCCCAGGGCGTCGGCGACGACCTGCGCCATGGTCGTCTCGAGGCCCTGCCCCTGGGACGTGACGCCGGAGAAGACGGTGACGGCACCGTCGGGGTTGATCCGCACGGTGCAGGCGTCGTGACCGGTGCGGAACGCCATGCGGGGGCCTGCCGACGCGGCCCGCCCGAGGCCGGTGAGCTCGTTGTAGATGCCGATCCCGATGCCGAGCGGCTTCCCGCCGGCGGCCCGCCGCCGTTGCTGCTCGGCCCGCCAGCCCTCGAGCCCGAACGTCTCGAGTGCCTGGTCGAGGCAGGCCTCGTAGGCCCCTGAGTCGTCGACGAGCCGCGACGGCATCGTGTGGGGGATGTCCGCGGGCAGGATGAGGTTGCGCCGCCGCAGCGCGATCGGGTCCATGTCGAGCGCCCGGGCGCCGGAGTCCATCAGCGCCTCCATCGCGAACACCGTGGAGGGACGCGCGACGCCGCGGTAGGGACCCGACGGGCTGGTGTTGGTGGTGACGCCGCGGACCGTGCACTCGTAGTGCGCGAGCTTGTACGGGCCGGTGAGCAGGCCACCGGCCATGAGGGGCTCGATGCCGGCGGTCCAGGGGTAGACCGAGTAGGCGCCGGCGTTGCACCACGCGTCGGCCTTCACCGCGAGCAGCTCCCCGTCGGCGGCGAACCCGGCGCGCAGCACGTAGCGGTGCTCGCGGGCGTGGGTCGCGGACAGCAGGTGCTCGACGCGGTCCTCGACCCACTTGAGGGCGACCCCGGGCATCGCCATGGCCATCAGGCACAGGGCGACGTCCTCGGGATAGAGCACGGCCTTGACCCCGAAGCCGCCGCCGACGTCGGGGGCGATGACCCGGATGTTGCCCTCGGGCAGGTCGAGCAGCTCGGCGAGCTGGGTGCGCACGATGTAGGGGACCTGGGTGCCGGACCAGAACGTCAGCTTGCGGTCGGCGACCTCGTAGAGCGCGACCCCGGCCCGGCACTCGATGGGGTTGCCGCCGTGCCGGTTGGTGGTCACCTCGCGGTCCACGATCACCGCGGCCTCCGCGAGCGCCGCCTCGACGTCGCCCGCGCGAAAGGTGCGGGAGAGCAGGACGTTGTCCGGCGCCTCGTCGTGCACCGGGTCGGTGATCTCCTCCGGGGACGCCCAGGCGCACACCTGCGGGGTCAGCGGTTCGTACTCGACGTCGACGCCCTCGGCGCCGTCCTCGGCGTGGTAGCGGTCGTCGGCGACGATCGCGGCCACGGCCTCGCCGGCGAAGCGGACCTTGCCGCGCGCCAGCGGCGGCTGGTCGGTCTCGACGTAGCCCGGGAGCCCCGACTGCGCGCGCAGCGAGACCGACGCCAGGGCGGGGTGATCGCCGGTGAACACCGCGCTGACGCCGCCGGTCTCGAGCGCCTCGCCGACGTCGACCGAGGTGATCCGCGCGTGGGCCAGCGGGCTGCGCACGAACGCGACGTGACGCATCCGCGGCAGGGCGAGGTCGGAGACGTAGCGGCCGCGGCCGGTGAGCAGCCGGGCGTCCTCCTTGCGCCGGACCGCGGTCCCGCTGGCGGTCGCCTCCGGCGCCGGTGATGTGGTGGTCATGGTCCTCCTCTCGCTGGTGCGTCCGTGCGGCGCGAGTGATCAGGGCATGGCGAAGCCGCCGTTGACCGAGACGACCTGGCCGGTGGTCCAGGCCGAGCACGGCGAGGCGAGCAGCAGGATCGTCGGGGTCACGTCCTCGGGGCGGCCGAGACGACGCAGCGGGTACAGCGCGGTGATCTTCTTGAGGCGTTCCTCGTCGGTCCCGCCGGCGTGGGCGGAGAACCGGTCGGTCTGCACGAGCCCGATCGACACGGCGTTCGCCCGGATGCCGTGGCGGGCGAGCTCCTTGGCCAGCGACTTCGTCAGCCCGAGGGTGGAGGAGCGGGCGGTGGCGGTGACGGTGAGCCCCGACTCCCCGACGCGCCCGGAGTCGCCCATGAGCGACACGATGGACCCGCCGCCGTGGGCGGCCATGCGCTGCGCGACGGCGTGGGAGATGCGCAGGGTCCCGGTGACGGTCACGTCGATCTCGGCCGCGAAGTCGGACGCCGACCGCTCGAGGAAGCGACCGCGGCTGGTGACCGCGGCGTTGTTCACGAGCACCCCGATCGGCCCGAGCTCGGACTCCACCGCGTCGAGCGCGCGGGCGACGCCGGCGTCGTCGCGGGTGTCGACCGCGACCGCGGTGGCCTTGACGCCGGTGGCGCGCACGGCCTCCGCCGCGGCCTCGGCGCCCTCGCCGGAGGTGTTGTAGCCGAACGCGACCTGCGCGCCCTCGGCGGCGAACGCCTCGCCGATGGCGCGGCCGAGGCCCTGCCCGGCGCCGGTGACCAGCACGGTGGTGCCGGCGAGCTGCAGATCCATGGAGAGCTCCTCAGACGGTGACGAAGCGGCGGCGATCGCCGAAGGTGACGATCCGGCCGTGGGCGAGGCCGGGGAGGTGGGCGGGGACGACGAGGTCGGCGGTGTCGGTGACCTCGCGGACCAGGGCGTTGCGCATCGCCTGCGCGGCCCGGGGGTCGACGTCGAAGGTCGCCTCCCAGTCGGGCTCCTCGAGCTCGACCACCGAGTGCGCGACGTCGCCGACGAGCAGTGCGCGCTCGCCCCCGCCGGACACGACGTAGGTGGTGGACCCGGGCGTGTGGCCCGGGGTGGGTCGGGCGTCGAGACCGGGCGCCAGGGTCGTGTCGGTGTCGAACACCTCCAGACGGTCCCGCAGCGGGGCGAGCTTGCGCACCGCTCCTGGCTCGGCGTCCGTGGCGTCGACGAAGTGCGCCCAGTCCGCGGCGTGCACGCGGTACGTGGCGTTGCCGAACACCACCTCGCCCTTGCTGGTGGCCCACCCGACGTGGTCGAAGTGCAGGTGGGTGAAGACGACGTCGGTGACGTCGGCGGGGGAGACGCCGTGCGCGGCGAGCGCGTCGAGGAACCCGCCGCCGGCGTAGTGGTCGTTGTGGATGCGCCCGACCCCGGCGTCGACGAGCACGGTGCGGTCCCCGGTGCGCAGCAGGAACCCGCCGAGGGTCAGCTCGAGGTCGCCGACGGCGTCGAGGTGCTCGCGGTGGCAGGCCCACCGGTCCTCGCCGGGCACCGAGAGCACCTCGCGCGCGTTCTCGCGACCGGTGCCGTCGACCACCGGCAGGATCTCGACGTCGCCGACCTTCACCGCCGGGCCCCCTCGTCGGCGGGCGAGGTCGATCTCGCGATCTCCGTCACGAGCGCGCTGCTCAGCTCCACGTCACGACCTCCTGGTCGAGGCTCCGGGGTGCGGGCGCCGGGAGCGGCGGCCCGGCGAGGTCGTCGAGGCGCCGGGCGAGCTCGAAGCGCTTGATCTTCCCCGAGCCGGTGCGGGGGATGGTGTCGGTGAGGTGGAAGCCGTCGGGGACCTTGAACCACGCCAGCTGTCGGCGGCAGTGCTCCCGGAGGGCCTCGACGTCCGGTCCTCCGCCGGCCTCGGTGTCGGCGACCACGAACGCCACCGGCACCTCGCCCAGGTCGGGATGCGGACGTCCGACGACGGCGACGTCCGCGACGCCGGGGGCGCCGAGCAGGGCGTTCTCGATCTCGGCGGGGTAGATGTTCTCCCCGCCCCGGATGATCATCTCCTTGGTGCGGCCGCTGATCGTGAGGTAGCCGTGGACGTCGGTGCGGGCGAGGTCGCCGGTGCGGTACCAGCCGTCGACGAGCACGTCGGCGGTCTGCTGGGGCTTGCCGTGGTAGCCGCGCATGACGCTCGGGCCGCGCACCCACAGCTCGCCCTCGCCGCCCGGCGGCGCGTCCACCCCGGTGGCCGGATCGACCAGCCGGACGGCGAGACCCGGGATCGGCAGCCCGCAGGAGCCGTACGGGCGGGACCCGTGGGGCCAGTTCATCACCACCATCGTCGAGGTCTCGGTGATCCCGTAGCCGTCGAGCAGGATCGCGCCGAACGACCGCTCGAACGCCTCGTTGACCGCCGCCGGCAGGATCGCGCCGGCCGAGACCGCGACACGGAGACGATGCGCGGGGGTCCCGCCGCCGTCGCGCGCGCTCGCGGCCTGCAGGAGGTAGGAGAACGTCGTCGGCACACCGGGGAGGACCGTGTAGTCGCCGGTCGCGAGCAGCTCGAGGACGCGGCTCGAGGAGAAGCGGGGGAGGATCCGTTCGCCCGCTCCCGTGGCCGCGACCCCGAGCACGCACAGGTCCAGGGCGTAGGAGTGGAACAGCGGCAGCGCGGACAGGACGGTGTCGTCCGGACCCAGGCCCATGATCGGCGCCCAGCAGGCCGCCACCACCCACAGGCAGCTGCGCAGGCTCAGCTCCACGCCCTTCGGGCGCCCGGTGGTGCCCGAGGTGTAGAGCATGAACGCCGTGGCGTCGAGGTCGTCGGGATCGGGCGCGGGCACGTCCGGCTCGCGGCCGACCAGCTCGGCGTACGACGGCCAGCGCGGCGCCGTCCCGCCGACCAGGACCACCGGGACGTCTGGTGGGACGAAACCGGCGACGACGTCGGCGTGGGCGGCGTCGGTGACGACCAGGCGCGCGCCGCAGTCGCCGAGCATGTACTCGAGCTCCCCCGGTCCGGCGTCCGGGTTGAGGCACACCGCCACGGCACCGGCCCGGGGCACGGCGAGGTAGGTCTCCGCGGTCTCGACGGCGTTGGCCATCACCATTGCCACCCGGTCGCCGGGCCCGACGCCGAGGGCGACGAGGTGGCCGGCGAGGCGGGCGGTGGTGCGGGCGAGCTCGCCGTAGGAGATCTCGCGGTTCTCGTCGGCGAACGCCGTGGCCTCGCCCCGTGTGCGGGCGTGGCCCTCGAGCAGCATGTGGAGCGGCCGGATCACCTCGGTACGCAGCATCGCGCCTCCTCGACCAATTAACGCTCGTTAGGAACGGTAGGGGTGAGCGGTGGACGGGAGCAAGGCTTACTAATGCTCGTTCGTTCTGAGACCATGGCTGGGATGTCCGGACCGAGGCGGTGATCGATGAGCACGAACCGGACGGACCTCGCGCCCCGGCGCGCCACCCGCGCGGCGCTGACCCGCGAGGTCGTCCTCGACGCGGCCCTGACGCTCTTCGCGCGGCGGGGCTACCACGGCACGGCGCTGAGCGAGATCGCCGACGCGCTCCAGGTCCGGACCCCGAGCCTCTACAACCACATGGACTCGAAGCACGAGCTGCTGCGCACCATCGTGGACCGCACCACCGCGGGCGTGCTGGCCGACTTCCACGCGGCCGTCGACCCCGGCGACCCACCCGTCGAGCAGCTCCGGCGGGCCGCCGATGTCTACGCCCACCGTCACGCCACGCATCGCCGCGAGGCGCTCGTGGTCAACCGCGACACCGGCAGCCTCGAGGAGCCGGCGCGCAGCGACCTGCAGGCCCGTCGTCGCGCGCACGAGCACGCCCTGCGCGCCGTCATCGCTCGCGGCGTCGAGCAGGGCGATTTCCGGGTGGAGTCGCCGGCCCTCGCGTCGTTCGCCATCCGGGAGCTGTGCGTGAGCATCGCGCGGTGGTTCTCCGACGACGGCGAGCTCACGGCCGAGGCCGTCGCCGACCAGTACAGCCGTTTCGCCCTCCGGATCGTCGGTGCCTGGGACGCCCGGCTCCCACCGCGCTGAGACGATGACGGCCGTGAGTGCCCCTGCCGCGCCCGGTGATCGCGCCGCCGTCACGCCCGCCACGGTGCGCGACGCGGCGACGACCCTGTTCGCGGAGAAGGGCTATCACGGGACGGCGCTCAGCGAGGTGGCCGCGCGGCTCCGGATACGGACGCCCAGCCTCTACAACCACATGAGATCCAAGCAGGAGCTGCTGGCCGAGATCGTGCTGACGACGTCCCAGCAGGTGTGGGCCGAGTTCGAGGCCGCCGTCGACGGTCGTGACGACGTCGTGAGCCGGCTACGCGAGGCAGCGAGGGTCTACGCGCTGCGTCACGCCACCCACCGACGCGAAGCGTTGATCGTGAACCGGGACGTCGCCAGCCTCGACGAACCCGTCCTGACGCAGGTCCTCGAGCTCCGTCGACGCCACGAGCGCGCCGTCCGGGACCTGATCGCGGAGGGGGCGGACCGGGGCGTGCTCGTCGTCGAGACCCCTCGGGTCGCGTCGTTCGGTGTGCTGGAGATGTGTGTCAGCGTCGCCCGGTGGTTCTCGCCCGGGGGCCCGTTGACGGCCGAGCAGGTGGCCGAGCAGTACAGCGAGTTCGCGCTCAGGGTCGCGGGCCACGTCGGCGCCCCCTCCTAGTCAGGGCGTCCCGGCGCGGCACTTTCGTGTCGCGACACCCACAGCGCGCCGTCCCTCGTGAAGAGTCCGGGCCGGCAGCGATCACCCTGCTCGACGACCGCGAGGCGCACACCATGACCGCCACCACCACGCGACCGACGTCGACGGATCGGCGGGCCGGCCGTGCGTCCCGCCTCTGGCACCTGCTGATCGTCGTCGACGTCGCTGCCGCCCTGGTCATCCAGCTGTGGCTCATCCTCACCGGGGGCCCCGATCCCAACACCGGCGAGGCCGTCGCCTCGGTCGGGATCGGTACCCGGATGATCCAGACGCTGAGCTACTTCACGATCCAGAGCAACATCCTCGTGCTGATCGCCGCGGCCACCCTGGTGGTCCACCCCGCCCGGGACGGACGGGTCTGGCGCATCCTCCGGCTCGACGCGCTCCTGGGCATCACCATCACGGGCCTGGTCTTCGACCTGGTCCTCATCCGCTACGTCCACCCCACCGGATGGCCGCTCGTCGCCACCATCGGCTTCCACTACATCGCCCCCTGGGCGACCCTGCTCGGGTGGCTGATCTTCGGCCCCCGCCCCCGCATCGACCGCGGGACCATCGCCTGGGCGTTCCTCTGGCCGATGCTCTGGATCGCCTACACCTTCGTCCGCGGCGCGCTGGTCGGCTGGTATCCCTACCCGTTCCTGGACGTCGACGTGATCGGCTACTGGGCGTCGATCCGCAACACCGCGGTCGTCCTCGGGGTGGCCGTCGTCCTGGTCGCGATCTTCATGGGACTCGACCGGTTCCGCGCCGTCGGCTCGGCCCCTGCCCACGAGGGGGAGGAGCGGGAGCCTCCGGCGGCGCCGTGAGCGGGCTACAGCAAGGTCCGGTACTCCTGGTTCGACGGCCGCAACCGCGGGTCGGCACCGAGGTAGACGTGCTTCGACATGTCCGGTGAGTACCTGCTGGCCGGCGGGGTGCGCCCCAGCGTCTCGGCCATCGCCCGCAGGTGGTGCGGCGCCGCGCCGCAGCACAGGCCGAAGTAGCCCACGCCGGCCGCCCGGGCCCGGCGGGTGAAGTCCGCGATCTCGTAGCGGTGGCAGGTGAACGGGTCGAGCGCCGTCGGGAACGGGAGATCCTCCGGGAGCGTGGTCGGCCCGTGGTCGCGCAGCGCGTGGAAGGTCGGCTGCTCGGGGTGGGTGCGGTAGGGCACCGGCAACGCGGCGACCGGGACGTCCACCGCCGCGGCGATCGGCCCCAGCAGCGGCAGCATCGTGGCCGGACCGCGCACACAGTTGAGGCCCACGACGTCGGCGCCACGAGCGGCCAGCTCGCGGCACGCCTGCGGGATCGCGACCCCGTCCCGGGTCACCGGCTCCTGTCCGGCCACCAGCAGCAGCACCGGGGGCAGTCCGGCCGCGCGGATCACCTCGAGAGCGATCTCGGCCTCCCCGAGGTACCGGAACGTCTCGGCGATGACGAAGTCGACACCGGCCTCGGCGGCCCAGCCCACCTGCTCGGTGAACATCTCCCGCACGGTGGCGTGCGTCGCGGGATCGCCCGGGTCGTAGACGCCGGTGTTGCAGATGTTGCCCGCCAGCAGCGTGCCGGTGCCGTCGGCCACCCCGCGGGCGATCTCGAGCGCCTGCCGGTTGAGCGGTTCCAGGATGTCGCCCTTGCCGATCACACGCAGCTTCTCGCGGTGCGCGTAGTACGTGAACGCCTCGACGACGTCCGAGCCCGCGTGCACGAACTGCCGGTGCAGGGCGGCGACCTCCTCGGGATGGTCGAGGACCACTTCCGGGACGAAGGCCCCGGCCTGCAGGTAGCCGCGCCGCTCGAGCTCGAACAGGTAGCCCTCGCCGCACACGACCGGCCCGGCCGCGAGGCGCTCGGTGAGGCCCGGACCGCGCAGCGACTCCGGCACCGGCTGGGGAACTGTCATGGTGGCCTCGCTTCGCCGTCGTGGATCTCCCAGAGTCGCGGTCGGTGGGGGAGATGACCCCGTCCAATCGATGCGCAGCGTCACTGATTCGAGAAGGTCCGCCTTATGAGCGCTCCCGGCGGCGTGATCACCCGCCATGGTCACATGAAGTTGCGGGTGTGCAGGGCAGAGAGCTCGGCGGCCTCGTCCGGCGGGAAGCCGAGGCGTGCCAGGCGTTGACGTCGGCCGTCGTCCATGGCGTGGTGCAGATCCTGGACCGCGTCGTGACCACGGGCGATCGCCTCCGGGGTCCAGTCGCCGGCGGCGAGGACGACGAGGGCGTCGAAGACGTCGGCATTGAGCCCGGCGGTGTCGACGAGGGCGTCGTGGCGTCGCTCGATCGCGGCGCGCAGCTTGCCGGGCAGCGTCGGGTCGCGCCGGCCCTGGTGCTCGAGGTGGGCGACGCCGAACGCGACGTGGCGCGCCTCGTCGATCCGCGCCAGGTGGGTCACCCGCGCCCGATCAAGACCGCGACCGTCGTGGAACGACGACGAGCCGTGGGGGCCGATGGGGACCGGTCAGGGTGACGACGATGCCGATCTCTCGCGTGACGCTTCGCGGCGCTGCTCGCCGTCGTAGGCAGCGGCTTCGACCGCGGCATCGCTGTCGAGCCCCGAGCCGATCGCTCCCGCGACCGTCGCGAAGCCCGTGGCCAGCCACGCCAGCCGCACGTGGTCGACGAATCCCGGCCACGTGGCGGCATCGCTGGAGTAGACCGGGGGCTCGAGGAAGAACACCGTCACCGCGATGTTGAAGGCGAGCACGGCCACCGACATCGTCACGACCCGACCAGCAGGGTCAGAACGGTGGACGCGTTCCACAGGACCGGGTCCCAGCCCTCGCCCAGCTCGTCCCGGCTCCGCCAGAGGTGGTGGGCGCCGATGATCCAGACGACCATCATGAGCACGGCGGCCACCATGGTCACGACCAGCTTGGTCGTGCTCAACGAGCCGGCGAGCTGCCAGATCGTCGAGGTGATCACCAAGTAGGCGCTGGTGGCCATCACGGCCGCCAGCGCGCTGCGCATACCGAGCACCAGACGCCACGGACGGTTCGCGATCACCATCCCGGCGAGGAGCCGCATCCTGCCGGTGGGTCGCGGTGTCATGGGCGACATGCTGCACGATCATGGAGTGAGGGCTTCGCGAGGCCGTCCCGCGAGACCGGTGGGCGTCCGCCGACTGCGGCGGGACTCCGTCCCGCGGTCGGCACGGGATCAGACGGCGGTGTAGCCGCCGTCGACGGGGAGGGCGACGCCGACGACGAAGGCGGCGCCCGGGCTGCAGAGCCACAGCACGGCAGCGGCCATCTCGTCAGCGGTGCCGAGGCGGTTGATGGGCTGGTTGGCCTCCGCCTGCGTGCGGTCGAGGTCCCCGGAGTCGATCATTCGTGTGACCATCGGGGTCTCGATGGTGCCGGGGCAGATGGCGTTGATGCGGATGCCGCGGGGGGCGTACTCGACGGCGGCGCTCCGGGTCAGACCGATGACGCCGTGCTTGGACGCGTGGTAGGCGGCGCGGCCGGGCAGGCCGACGAGCCCGCCGAGCGAGGAGCAGTTGACGATCGCGCCGGAGCCCTGGGTCCGCATCTGGGCGAGCTCGTGCTTCATGCTCGCCCAGATGCCGCGCAGGTTGACGCCGTTGACCCGGTCGAAGACCTCGGCGGGCTCGTCGGCGGCGTCGGTGACCGGCGATTGGATGCCGGCGTTGTTGTAGGCCAGGTCGAGGCCGCCGAAGGTCTCGACGGTCCGGCGTACGGCGGTGGCGACCTGGTCCTCGTCGGCGACGTCGCAGGACAGGGCGAGCACGCGGTGCCCGGCGTCGCGCAGCTCGTGCTCCGCGGCGTCGAGCGCCTCCCCCGCGAGGTCGGCGAGCGCGACCGCCGCACCGGACTCGGCGAAGGCCCGCGCGGTGGCCAAGCCCATGCCGGAGCCGGCGCCCGTGACGAAGGCTGTCTGCCCGGAGAAGTCGTAGGTCGGCATGGCGATGTCCTCTCGGATCGTGGACTAGACGGTCTGGCCGCTGTCGACGACCAGCGCGTGCCCGACGGTGAACGCGGCCTCCTCCGAGCAGAGCCAGAGCACCGCCGCAGCGATCTCCTCCGGGCGGCCGAGGCGGCCGATCGGTTCCTGGGCGACGACCGACGCGTAGCCCTCCTCGGTGCCGCCGGTGAGGCGCCCGATCATCTCGGTGTCGATGATGCCGGGGCAGACGGCGTTGATGCGGATGTCCTGCGCCGCTTGTTCGAGGGCGGCCGAGGTGGTCAGGCCGATCACGGCGTGCTTGGTGGCGGCGTAGGCGGCCTGGTCGGGGAAGCCCCGGACGCCCGCCCCGGAGGCGGTGTTGACGATCGCGCCGCCACCGGTGCCGGCCATGACCTCGATCTCGCGACGCATCGACAGGAAGGTCCCGCGCAGGTTGATCGCCACGAGCCGGTCGAACTCGTCGTCGGTGATCTCGTGGACGGGCTTGCGAGGCTGCTCGACGCCGGCGTTGTTGAACGCGACATCGAGACGTCCGAAGCGCTCGATGACGGCGGCGAGTGCGGCGTCGACGTCCTCGACGCGAGAGACGTCGCAGGACACGGCGAGGGCCTGACCGCCGTCCTGTTCGATGAGCCGGGCGGTCTCCTGCGCTCCGTCGAACCTGATGTCGGCGACCACGACTCGGGCGCCCTCGCGGGCGAACGCCAGGGCCGTGGCGCGCCCGATGCCGGTGGTCGCGCCGGTCACGAACGCGACCCTGCCGTCGAACCGCCCGGTCACGTCGTGGCCTGCTGGTGCTGCTCGTCGGTGACGGGCTCGACGATGTCGACGTCGACGTCGCCGGTGGAGCGTTCCACCGGCGCCTTCGCGGTCGGACCGACGGGTTCGAGTTCCATGGACCTCTCCTCGGGACGGAGTGGGTGTGTCCGGGGTCGGGCGACCCGGCTACGGGGTGAGCAGCGTCTTGATGGCGCGACGCTCGTCCATGGCGCGGTAGCCCTCGGCGGCCTCGTCGAGGGGGAGGGTGAGGTCGAAGACCTTGCCCGGGTCGATCTCGCGGCGGGTGATGAGGTCGATCAGCTCGGGCAGGAAGCGCCGGACCGGGGCGGGGCCGCCGTGGAGGTGGACGTGGGAGAAGAACAGCGGCAGGCCGGGCAGGGAGACGTCGTGGGAGACCCCCACGTAGCCGACGTGCCCGCCGGGGCGGGTCGAGTCGATCGCCTGCATCATCGACTCCTGGGTGCCGACGGCCTCGATCACCGAGTGCGCGCCGAACCCGTTCGTCATGTCCTTGATCCGCGCGACGCCCTCGTCGCCGCGCTCGGTGACGATGTCGGTGGCACCGAAGTGCCGGGCGAGCTGCTGGCGGGACTCGTGGCGGCTCATGGCGATGATCCGCTCGGCGCCGAGCTGCTTCGCGGCGAGCATGCCGAGCAGCCCGACCGCGCCGTCGCCGACGACGGCGACGGTCTTGCCGGGGCCGGCCTCGGCGGCGACGGCGCCGAACCAGCCGGTGCCCAGCACGTCGGAGGCGGCGAGCAGGCTCGGGAGGAGGTCGGCCGACGGGGTGTCGGGGGTGGCGACGAGGGTGCCGTCGGCCAGCGGGACGCGCAGGTGCTCGGCCTGGGCACCGAGGGTGCCCATGATCTCGGCGTGCGGGCAGGAGGGCTGGTACCCGGCGCGGCAGATCTCGCAGGTGTTGTCCGAGGCGAAGAACGAACCGACCACGAACTGCCCGGGACGGATGTCGCGGACCTCGCTACCGACCTCCTCGACGATGCCGACGTACTCGTGGCCCATCGGCGCCGGTCCGGTGACGTCCTCGATGCCGCGGTAGGGCCACAGGTCCGAGCCGCACACGCAGGTGGCGGCCAGACGGATGACCGCGTCGGTGGGCTGCTCGATCTCGGGGTCGGGACGGTCCTCGACGCGGACGTCGCCGGGGGCGTGCAGTACTGCTCCTCGCATGGCGGTTCCTTCTCGGTGCGTGGGTGATCGCGTCGCGGTCCGGGTGGCGGACCGACGACCACGAGACAACGCCTCATCGCCGGCGCGTGGGAGGAGCCCCTGACACGGGTGCCAGCAGGGGGGTGCTGCCAGCACCCCTTGCGGCGGCACCCCGCACACCCGGCGAGCCGGACCTACCGTGGAGCCATGAGTGGTGCCGACAACCGCGTCGAGCTCGGCGAGTTCCTGGCCTCCCGGCGAGCCCGGATCACCCCGGACCAGGTCGGGCTGCCGGTGTACGACGCCGGCAAGCGTCGCGTGCCCGGGCTACGGCGCCAGGAGGTCGCGACCCTCGCCGGGCTGTCGATCGACTACTACACCCAGCTCGAGCGCGGCAAGGCCGGCGGCGTGTCCGAGGCCGTGCTCGATGCGATCGCCCGCGCCCTGCAGCTCGACGAGGCCGAGCGGGCCCACCTGGCCGACCTGCACCGCAGCATCGCCACCGGCCCCGCACGAGCACGCCCCCGAGCCCGCCGCTCGAGCACCGTCCGGCCGATGGTCCAACGGTTGCTCGACGCGATGACCGTGCCGGCCATCGTGGGCAACGCCCGCCAGGACCTGGTGGCGGCGAACGCGCTGGGCTACGCCTTCTACGCCCCGCTCTACCCCGACCCGCAGCACCCCGACCCGAGCGTGCCGGTGAACTTCGTGCGGTTCTGCTTCCTCGACCCCCGGGCGCACGAGTTCTACCCGGACTGGGAGTTCATGGCCGACGTCGGGGTCAACAACCTGCGCACCGAGGCCGGGCGCGATCCCTACGACCGCGGCATCTCCGACCTGGTCGGAGAGCTCTCGACACGCAGTGAGGAGTTCCGGGTGCGGTGGGCCAAGCACAACGTGCGCCTGCACCAGACCGGCACCAAGCGCTTCCACCACCCCGTCGTCGGCGCCCTCGAGGTCGGCTACGAGACGATGCCGATCCCGGCCGATCCCGGGCTCGTCCTCACCGTCTACAGCCCCGAACCCGCCACGCCGTCGGCCGACGCGCTGTCCCTGCTCGCCAGCTGGACGGCGAGCCGGCCCGCGGCCACCAGCGAGCAGGACGACATGTCGCACTGACTCCGCGGCGCACGCGGGCGCTGCGGGCTACGGCCATGCCGGAGGTCGCGAGGGCTGCCCGGGGACCTTCTCGGTCGGGGTCGGTTCGGATTCGACCGCGAACACCGACGTGAGTGGACCTGTGATGAAGCGACCGGTCGCGATGAGCTCGCCGTGCTCGCCCTCGACCGGCACGAGCTCGGCGAACCCGAAGCTGTGGCCGTCGACCTCGAACGTCCGCTGTTCCACCTCGTGCCACCCGTCGGCGAGGAGCACACGGGTCACGTCAGGCTGTTGTCGTCGGGGGATGGCGCTCATCGTGTCTCCTCGGGGTGCTGCTGCCTCAAAGAGTCCTCACTCCTCGCGCTGGTCGGCGATGGTGCGCCGCGCCTCGTCGAGCTGGTCCTCGAGGACCACGATGCGGCACGCGGCGTCGAGGGCGGTGCCGTGGTCGAGGAGGTCCCGGACCCGGGCGGCCAGCCGGAGCTCGTGGCGGGAGTAGCGGCGGTGACCTCCTCCGGAGCGCTGGGGGTCGAGGAGCTTCGCCTCGTCCAGGCTGCGCAGGAAGCCGGGGGTCGCGCCGACCATCTCAGCGGCACGACCGATGGAGTACGCGGGGTAGTGCTCGTCATCGAGCCGCTGCGTCACGGCCTCGGACTCTCGGGCCAACATCACCTCCACACGGACGAGGGGCCCCGGCGCACCTTGCGCCGGGGCCCCTGGGGGATCAGGTCTGCACACTGTCGGCCGGCTCGGGGGCCGGCCTCGTACCGCAGGAACCGACGAGCGGGTGCTGCGGGGATCGGGGAAGCTCGATAACCGAAGATCACCATCCGTTCCGACGAGTCGATGAGCCCGGGTCGTGGCCGACCCGGACGGGCTGACGGTGCGCCGACCTCCCTTCCCGTGTCTCTTGATCTTCTCCTTGCGCGACGCAGAAAGTACACCTGCCGCCGAGACCATGTCTAGCGTGGCGGAGCGAGATTTTCTCGGTCGCCGGGGTGCGGTGTCCTCGTCGCCACCTCACGGGCTGCCGTCACCTGATGCGGGGTGGGCGACGTGCGGCGCAGACCCCGACAGAATCATCCGGAGGTCGAGGGTCGAGGCCGGACGTCGTCGGTCACCGCCCCGGGGTCAGCGGGCGGTCCCGTCCCGGTAGAACCACCGCCCGGCTTCCCGGACGAAGCGGCTGCGTTCGTGCAGGACCCCGCTCCCCGGACCCTCGCGGTGGTGGGCGCGGAACTCGACGACTCCGTCGCTGTCGAAGAGGCCGCCGCCCATGCGGTCGAGCACCTCCAGCTGCGTCCAGCGGATCGCGGGGTCGAGCGCCAGCGTCGTCGGGCGGGTCGACGGGTGCCAGGTCCGGAGCAGATGGTCGACGTCGCCACGCGCGAAGGCCGTGTAGCGCGAGCGCATGAGTGCCTCGGCGGTGGGAGCCGCGGTGTCGGACTCGCCGAGGTACCGGCCGCAGCACGCGTCGAACGGTTCGGGCAGGCCGCACGGGCAGGGTCGGGATGGCACGGCCCTCGAGTATGCCGTCCGGTGGACGGCGACGAGGGCGCGGTGGCGATGCTATAAGACTGGACTAATATAAATCGAAGTCGCTAGTGTGCGTCGGCCGGCGAGGACGACCTGGAGCATTCCGCCATGAAGTACACCGTCTCGATAGAGATCGCTCTGCCGCGGGAGAGGGTGGCCCAGCTGCTCGCCGACCCCGCACACATGCCGAACTGGCTACGAGGTCTGGTGCTGCACGAACCGATGAGCGGGACGCACGGGCAGGTCGGTACCGAGTCGCGTGTCGTGATGCAGACGGGCAAGCAGACGATGGAAGCGACCGAGACCATCACGCGCCGGGAGCCGGCGGACCTGCACGGCATCCCGCGGGACAGCGTCGTGCACTTCGACCGCGAGATCGTCGCCGAGGGCATGTGGAGCGCCGCGCGGGAGCGGCTGACGGAAGCCGGTCCGGAGACGACCCTCTGGGAGAGCGAGAACGAACACCGGTTCAGCAGCGTCCCGATGCGACTGGTGGGGCTCGTCATGCCCGGTGCCTTCCGCAAGCAGACGCGCCGGCACATGCAGGACTTCAAGGCGTTCGCCGAGCAGGGAACGGACGTCCGCGAAGCGACGCGCTGACCCACACCGTCGGCGCCCTGCGCGGCTGCGGCGCGTCATGTCCGGTCGCTGGGCCTCGCTCGATCATCTCGGCGCCTCTGTTCGACCCGGTAGCCGGCGACGACGTGAGCAAGGCCCGCCAGGGCGACCACGATCGCGGCCAGGGGATAGACGGCGGCCGCGACACACGTGACGACGGCCCAGAAGCCGATCACGAGGAAGAGCGCCCGGTGATAACGCTGCCGCGCGCCCCACGGGCCGAGCCGCTGCGGTGCGCCGGCCCCCTGACCACCGGGATGCGGCTGACCCCATGTCAACAACCGCGCGAGCGGAACCGCGAAACGAGACGCCACTGCCGACCCCCGATGAACCGCGAGGAGGGTCCCCCGACCCACTCGGCGACGGTACCGGGACACCGCCTCCGACCGGGGGGTTCTCGGGTCTCGACCACCCACACGCGCTTCCGTGGCGCCCCGCCCCTCGGCGGATCGGCGCCCCGCCGCCTCCGTCGGCGGTCGCGCGAGATCGGATCGGGGTCTCCCGGGTCACCGGGAGGGGTTGTCGCGGGTCCGGACGAGGAGTACCACTGATACCCCCTGGGGGTACCTATCCCATGGAGGAACTCGGCGTGGGAGGCACGCGATGGAGGACGGACCGTCGTCGGTCGGCGCGAACGACGAGTCGGCGCACGCGCACGACGGAGACGACACGGCCGGTGGCTGGGCGTCGGTGTCCTGGTCCGTGGCGGCCCGGGCGACGGCGCACTGCCTGACCGGGTGCGCGATCGGTGAGGTCCTCGGCATGGTCATCGGGACCGCGCTGGGACTGCACGATGCCGCCACCGTGGTCCTGGCGATCGCGCTCGCCTTCGTCTTCGGTTACGCCCTCACGATGCGCGGCGTCCTGCGAGCCGGGGTCGGGTTCCGTCAGGCGCTGCGCGTCGCCCTGGCCGCCGACACCGTCTCGATCACCGTGATGGAGATCGTCGACAACGCCGTCATGCTCGGCGTCCCCGGGGCGATGGACGCCGGCCTCACCAGTGCTTTGTTCTGGGGAGCGCTCGCGTTCGCGCTGCTGGTCGCCTTCGTCGTCACCACCCCGATCAACCGCTGGATGATCGGTCGGGGGAGGGGGCACGCCGTCGTGCACGCCCACCACTGAGCGAGATCGAGCACCGGGTCTCCGTAGCAGGCACGCTGGTTCG
Organism: Actinomycetospora sp. NBC_00405; assembly: GCF_036044095.1. Taxonomy (NCBI): domain Bacteria; kingdom Bacillati; phylum Actinomycetota; class Actinomycetes; order Pseudonocardiales; family Pseudonocardiaceae; genus Actinomycetospora; species Actinomycetospora sp. NBC_00405. The sequence continues at coordinate 1,455,515 of NZ_CP107938.1, read as the reverse complement.
CTTCCACTGGAACGACCTCGCCCAGGAGCCGGACGTCGTCCTCGTCATCGTCGAGCGACGGTCAATCTGCCGGCCCGGTACGCGACGCCGACGGCGAGGACGAGCAGTCCGGACAGCACGGCCTGCCGCGGCAGGGTGGCCACGAGGAGCAGGCACCCGGCGGCCCCGACGACCTGCAGCCAGCGCGGGAACCGCCGTTGTTCGGGCGGCTGGGTGAAGGCCGAGAGGTTGGCGATCAGGTAGTACACGAGCACGCCGAACGACGAGAAACCGATCGCGTCGCGCAGGTCCACCGTGAGCACGAGGACCGACACGACGACGGCGACCGCGACCTCCGCGCGGTGCGGGACCTCGTGGCGTGGGTGGACCGCAGCGAACCACGGGGGGAGATCGGCCCGGCGGGCCATGGCCAGGGTGGTGCGGCCGACGCCGGCGATCAACGCCAGCAGCGCCCCGAGCGCTGCCGCCGAGGCGCCGACGGCCACCACCGGGACGGCCCAGGCCCAGCCCCCGACGGCGACCAGGTCGGTCAGCGGGGCCCGCGACGTCGCGAGCCGGGCCGGACCGAGCACGAGCAGGAGCGTCACCGCGACGACGGCGTACACCGCGACCGCGACGGCGAGCGCCGTGACGATGGCGCGCGGGATCGTGCGCCGGGGGTCGCGCACCTCCTCGCCCATGGTGGCGATCCGGGCGTACCCCGCGAAGGCGAAGAACAGCAGCCCCGCCGACTGCAGGACCTCGAGAGGACTCGGCGACGGAACCGCGACCAGGCCGACGATCCCCGGCGTCCCTCCCGTGAGCCCTGCGACGACCGCCACCGTCAGCGCGAGCAGCACGATGGTGACGATCACGCGGGTGAGCCGGGCCGTGCGGGTGACCCCGCGGTAGTTCACCGCGGCGAGCGCGACGACGGCGACCACGGCCGCCGGGCGCTGCCATGCGGCGGGGACGGCGTAGGCGGCGAAGGTGAGGGCCATCGCGGCGCAGCTGGCCGTCTTGCCGACGACGAATCCCCAGCCGGCGAGGAAGCCCCACCAGGCGCCCAGCCGCTCGCGGCCGTAGACGTAGGTCCCTCCCGAGACCGGGTACTGCGCCGCGAGCTGGGCCGAGGCGGTGGCGTTGCAGTACGCGACCGCGGCGGCGATCCCCAGGCCGATCAGCAGCCCGCCGCCGGCGGCCGCCGCGGCCGGTGCGAATGCCGAGAACACCCCGGCCCCGATCATCGAGCCGAGTCCGATCAGCACGGCGTCGGTCGGTCCGAGCCGGCGCGCCAGCGGGGGGTCGGTCACCTCGGCTCCCTCGGTCGAGCTCCGACCACGGTCCACGAATTGTGCTCGATGCCGTGGCCTCTCGGCGTGCTCCCGTCATCACCTTGTACGGCAGGGCGCGGGAGGTCTGCCCGGAGGAGTACGCCGGCGTCCGCCGACGCCGACGGGAACCTGGTCGAACTGTTCCCGCCGGCGGGCGCGCAGGTCACACCGACGACCGGGACCGTGTGAGGGCGAGTCCATCGGGAGCGGCAGCGGAGTCACGCACGCGCGCGCAGGCCCCGCAGCCGCGCCACTCTTCTAGAGTCGGCGACGACGTGGCTGACCGGCCATCGATCGCGCAGTGACGCCGAAGGTGATGCCGTGAAGCCGTTCGTGATCAACCGCAGTGGTCGCCTCGTCTTCCCGGCCAACTTCTTCGGCGAGCTGGACTTCTCGGTCCTCGACACGCTCGAGCAGTTCACCGCCGTCATCGAGCGGGACTTCGAGGCGAAGGCCCCGACGGGGACCGACATCCTCCACCGGGTGGAGAGCGGCTCCTACCCGAGCCGCTTCGAGCTGCTGCGCGACCTCGGCCAGAACCTGTTCTGGGTCAACCGCTACTCGATGACGATGTTCGACAAGCGTCCGATGCGGTGGCGTGACGTGCCCCGGCACCGCGACGACATCTTCCTCCCGGTGCTGACCCCGTGGGAGGACCGCGACCGCAAGGTCGCGGCGGTCGAGCGCGCGTACCACGCGCTCCCGGCGCGCTGGGCCGCCGACACCGAGGACCGGGTCTTCGCCCTGCTGTTCGACGTGTTCCGGCACAAGCTGCACCACGCCACCGAGCTCCCGGCGATCAAGCCGACCGTCGCCGAGTTCCTGGCGCAACCCGATGCCTTGACCTTCGTCATGCCCGACCACGATCCCGATCACCACCTCTTCCCGGTGGACGAGATCCTCGACGCCGACGAGGAGGTGCCCGAGCTCGAGGCCCTCATGCGCTGGGCGATGGTGCTGCACAACCTCTATCCGTGGGACGGCTCCCGGACGACGCTGCGCCACCCCGCCGACATCGGCCCCGACGACTTCGTCGTCACGTTCCACCCGCGCAACCGCGACGTCATGGCGTTCATCGACCGGGTCAAGCAGGCCCGCGACACGGGCCCCGCCGTCGCGGGAACGGCGAGTGAGCCGGTCGAGACCGTGTCGCCCCGGACGCCGTACCCCCCGGTGCGGGTGCGCGAAGCCTTCGCGGTGCGCCCCGCGCTGGAGGCTCTCGCCGTGGTGCGCGGTGAGCACGTCTGCGACAACGACGACGTCATCCGCAACGCCAGCTTCTCGTGGTCGCCGATGAGCGCCGAGGAGATCGCCCGGAAGACCGGGATCCGCCGGCGGTGCTACACGGCGCGCGAGCCGAACCACCTCGCGTTGGACGCGGGGCGCGCGGCCCTCGCGAAGTCCGGCCGGTCGCCCGACGAGATCGGCGCGGTCCTGGTCAGCACCTGCACCAGCAACCGCCAGATCCCCTCCATCGCCTGCTGGGTCTCCGGTGAGCTGGGGCTGGCGCAGACCCACACGTCGATGGACATGGTCGCGGCCTGCGCCGGGCTGCCCTACGGGCTCGCCGAGGCGGTCCGGCAGATCCAGGAGGTCCGACGGCCCGTGCTCCTGGTGTGCGTCGAGAAGTTCTCCGACAAGATCGGGAGCGCCCGCACGTCGAGGATGATCTTCGGCGACGGGGCGGCGGCGATGGTCGTGGCCCCGGCCGCGGAGGGCGCTCCGGTCGACGTCGAGGTCCTGCAGACCTACGCGAGCGGGCCGGCGTCGGAGGTCAACTCGATCATCTGGCCGAATCCGGAGTTCGACAACGACATCACCGTCTACGGCCCCGAGGTCAAGTCGTTGGTGCAGCGCTACCTGGACCAGATGCTCGGCGAGCTCTCCGAGCAGACCGACCCCGACGACCCCGGCCGCAGCCTGCTGGAGAGCATCGAGCTCATCGTCCCGCACCAGGCCAACAAGACGATGATCCTCGACCTGGCGGCGAAGGCCGGGCTCTCGGCCGACCAGCTCTACTTCAACATCGAGTCGATGGGCAACGTGTCGGCCGCGAGCATCCCCATCGCCATCCACGATGCCGTGCGCGACGGCGCGATCGATCGCCCCTCGAGGATCTTCGCCCCCGGCTTCGGGGCCGGTGCGGTGGGTGGCTACGCGGTCCTCCGCATCGACCCCGCGATCGTGGCGGACGAGGTGGTGTCCGACTCCGGCGCGAGCGTCCCCCTGGGTCCGGCACGCCGGACATCGACCACGACCGACGACGTCCAGGTGGCCTTCGGCGAGTAGCGGCGGCCGCGGCGTCCGATCACGAGGGGTCGTGCCCGGAGCGTGCGACGGTCGGGCTCGTGCTCTCGGTGAGCCATTGCGCGACCGCCGTGAGCTTGAGGTTGGTGTCCTGGGAGGACTTGACCAACATCCGGAACGCGTCATCGTCGTCGACCCCGAAGCGCTCGGCGAGGATGCCCTTGGCTCGGCCGATGACGTCGCGGTTGTCGATCGCGCGCCGTAGGTGGTGCGCCTGGTGGGCGCCGTAGAGCAGCAGCCCCGCCTGGACACCGAACAGGCCGGCGAGGACGCGGGAGTGGTCGTCGAAGGCGTTCGGGGTGGTCGAGTAGAGGTTGAGGGCCGCGCGGAGGCTGCCGTCGGTGGCCAGGTGGGTCGAGAGCAGCGCCCGGTAGCCGGCCTCGACCGCGTGCGGCGCGAAGTTCGGCCAGCGTTCCGCGTCGTCGCCGGCGAGGTCCTGGGCGAGGATGATCCCGCTCTCGGGCGGGTCCTCGATCGCGCTGATGCAGGGGCCTTCACCCACCTCGCTCTGGGTGTGGTCGAGCTTGCCGATCAGATCGGTGGTGGGGTGGCGGGTCTCGATGCGGCCCTTGTCGGTCATGGACAGGCTGCCGGCGTCCGCGCCGGGGATCGTCTGGACGGCCGACGCGACGATCTGGCTCAGCGTCTCTTCGAGGTCGCGGATGCTCTGGCGCTCGGCCAGGTGGCGCGCCGCCGTCCGCAGGGCGACGACGATCTGGTCGGGTCCGGTGGTCATGATCATGCTCCTCGTCGACGAGGCACAGGTGGCGGCTGTCCGCGACGCATCAGGTGCATCGGTGGAGCAGGGCTGGAGCGCCGAGCGCTGCGATCTGCCCGCTCGAGTCGGGCGCGACGGTCGGGAACGCACGGGGACCGGGACCGAGACAGGCGGGTCAGCGGTGGCAGCCTCGTGTCCGGCTCACGGCCGTGAGGTCGACCGGAGAGCCACCGTACAACCGCTCACCGTGGTCGGCGGGGCGGCGCGACCCCGCCGCCGATGAGCTGGGGCGGATCGCCGGCCGGGAGCGTCAGCGCCCGGCCAGCGCGTCGTAGGCCAGGCCGGTGGCGCCGGCGTAGACCAGGTGGTGCCAGGCGTCGGTGGCGGCGGCCGAGGCCCCGTAGCGAGGGGTCGGCGAGCCGAGACCGAGTGCGGGCATCATCACCTGCTCGGCGCCCAGGACGCGGCGGCGAGGTGCAGCAGGGAGGCCAGGGGGGGGCCCGCGCAGCCCGGCCAGGTCGAGAGCGCCCCGCCCGAGCCCCCAGACGGTGCCGTAGCCCCAGTGCGCGAGGGTGTTCAGCCGTAACCGACCTCCTGAGCCGCCTGTGCGCGGAGGCCAACTGGTCCTACCTGCTGCCGCGTCGGGCCTCGGTGTACGACCGCTTCAAGCAGCGCCTGCGCACCCATCTCGAGCGCGCCGAGCCCGGCAGCCTCGCCGCGCTGATCGCCGAGACGCCCCGGGCCACGCGCACGGACCCCGTCGACCAGGTCCCGCAGTGGCTCTTCGCGTTCGACCCGGCGGGGATGGTGGCGATCCGGGCCCTGGCGCTGCTGGCGACCCACCCCGAGCCCGCCCGGGAGGTCCGCGAGGAGATCGACGGCGTCGACCTGTCGACCCCGCAGGAGCTGCGACGGACGCGGGCCGCGATGCTGGAGTCGGTACGGCTGTGGCCGACCACTCCTGCGGTCCTGCGTGACTCCACGACCGAGACGACCTGGCCCAGCGGGACCCTGCCCGCAGGCACCGGGTTCCTGATCTACGCGCCGTACTTCCACCGTGACGCCCGCACGCTGGACTACGCCGACCGGTTCGCCCCGGAGGTGTGGCTCGACGAGCGCGGCCACGGCGACTGGCCGCTGATCCCCTTCAGTGAGGGGCCCGGCGTGTGCCCCGGCCAGAACCTGGTGCTGCTGACCACCAGCACCTTCCTGGCCTGCCTCCTGCGATCCCACGAGTTCCGGTTGCTCGGTCCGGACCGACTGGACCCGGCCCGTCCGCTGCCGGCCACCCTGAGTCCCTTCGACGTCCGGTTCGCGGTCTCCGACCGGGGGCGGCCGTGATGACCGGCCGGGATCAGGCGCCCACGGTGGTGAGGGTGCCGGCGCTGCTCACGCTGGTCGCGGTCCTGGTGGGAGGGCCGCTCGACGGCATCGTCGGTGTGCTGATCGCCATCCCGGTGGCCGCCACCGTCCACCTCCTGATCCACGAGATCGTGTTCCCGCGGCTGGACACCGTCAGCGATCCGGCACGCTGATCGCGACGTCCTCGGGGCTGGTGACGGTGCGCCAGGGCAGGAGGTGGGGGCGCTTCGCCGCCCGACCGATCCCCGCGGGTCGCCTGCGCAGCCGTTCGCCGGCCCACGGCAGCAGGTGCTCGCGGGTGAAGGCCAGGTCGTCCCGCCGACGGGTGAGCCAGGGCCGTCCGTCCCGGTCCGGCCACGGTGCCCGCCAGTCGCCGTCCACCGGCAGACCGAGCACCGCTCCGCCGGGCTGTGAGCCAGATGTGTCGCGATCCGGCGTCACCGGGCGCGCAGTGCCGGGAGCACCTCGTTCCGGTATGCGGCGAAGAAGTCGTCGTGGTCGGGCCCGATCTGCTGGACGTACACCTCGTCGTAGCCGGCGTCGGCGTAGGAGGCCAGCTGCCCGACGTGGGCGTCGACGTCCGGGCCGCAGGAGAACGTGGCGGCGATCGCGTCCCGGTCGACGAGGCCGGTCGCGTCGGCGAAGTCCTGCGGGCGGGGCAGGGTCTGGGCGAGCTGGCCCGGCAGGGCGTCGTTGGGCCAGAGCCGGTGGGCGATGTCGATGCCCTCGTCGACGCTGCCGGCCCAGCAGACCTTGGTCCCGGCCTGCGCGGGCGCGGCGCCGCCGCCGGCGTCGCGGAACGTCTGCACCAGCGACGCGTCGGGGGAGACGCCGCAGTACCCGTCGCCGATCTGCCCGGCGAGCGTGGCGGCCTGCGGCCCGAAGCCCGAGACGTAGATGGGGACCGGCTGCTCGGGCACGGTGTACAAGCGGGCGTCCTCGACGCGGTAGTGCCGCCCGCGGTGGTTGACCACGCCCCCGCCGTGCAGGGCACGGATCACCTCGACGGCCTCGGTGAGCATCTCCAGGCGCTCGGCGACCGGCGGCCACCGGTCGCCGAGGACGTGCTCGTTGAGTGCTTCCCCGCTGCCCACCCCGAGCACGAAGCGTCCCTCGGTCTGCACCGCGGCGGTGGCCGCGGCCTGCGCCACGATCGCGGGGTGGACGCGGATCGTCGGGCAGGTCACCGCGGTCGAGATCGGCAGCGTGGTGACCTGCGACAGGGCCCCGACCACCGACCACACGAACGGGCTCTGCCCCTGCTCGTCGAGCCACGGATGGAAGTGGTCGGAGATCCACAGGCGCTCGAAGCCGGCGGCCTCGGCGCGCCGCGCCTGGTCCACGAGCTCGTGCGGGCCGTACTGCTCGCACGACAGGAAGTAGCCGTAGGACGTCACGGAAGGCCCCCAGGTCGGGTGGTCGGGTCGTGCGGCCCGTGAGGTCGAGCGCCGTCCCGGGGGGCCTACCCACCCGCACCCCCGGGACCCGCGCCGGTGCGCCGTCCGGATCAGCTCACCGGCCGCGCCCGGTGAGCGCGTCGCGGAGGCGGTCCACCAGACCGGCTCCCGGGGCGAGCGCGGCCAGCGCGCCGCCCTCCGACGGTGAGGCGGGGTGCGGACGGGTCGGCGCGGTCTTCTCCGTCGACAGGATGCGGTCGCCGATCTGCTCGCGGTCCTCCTTCGCGACCGCCGCGGCGAGACGCGGGAAGAGGTACTGCTCCTCCTCGCCCACGTGCTGGGCGATGAGGTTGGTGAGGATGCGGTAGGTCATCCAGAAGTCGGCGCTCCGGGCCGGGAGGGCCTCGAGGCGCTTCATCGTGCGTTCGGCGGCGTCGTGCTCGGCGATCTCGCGCTCGGCGAGCGCGTCGCCGTCGTCGAGGACCCGCCGCACGAGCGGGTAGAGGTGCACCTCCTCGGCCACGGAGTGCTGCACCAGCCGGGTCACCACACGCTGGGCGATGTCCTCGACCTCCGGGCCCGAGGCGCCGAAGCGGGCCTCGAGCTCGGCGAAGAGGGCCTCCACCTCGCGGTGCTCGGCGGCGAGGACGTCGATCAGGTCGGTCGACTGCCGGTGCTGGGACGCGGTGGTCATGGGACTCCCGTCGGTTCGTGGTGGGTCGTCGAGGCCGGCTGGGAGCTCAACCGTCGGGGGTGTACCCCACCGGCGCCGGCGGAGTGCGGTGCCGGCGCCGGTGGGCCAGGACGGCGAGCGGACGCACCGCCGGCGCCGCCACCGCGAGGACGAGCTGGAGCGCCGTCGGACCGCCGGCGGCGTGGACCGCCATCCCGACGCCGATGAGGACGAGCCCCCAGCGCCGCGCCGCCGCCGGCGAGCACCTCGGCGCTCGGGTCCGGCCACCGCCGCGATCGCGCGGGCTGGAGCACGTCTCCTCCTCGGGGTCGGCCGGTCAGACGCCGCGGGACGCCGACACGCCGTCACGGGTGCCGTCGGGCCGCTGACCGTTCGGACCGCCCGGGACCGTGGCGTACAGGTACGGGTCGGCCGAGGGCGGCGTGGGCTCCGCGGCCAGCGGCTCCGGGCTGTCGACGTAGCTGAACGAGCCGCGCCCGTCGGGTCGCTCCCCGGAGGCCCAGCGCCCCTGCGAGGAGTCGCTGCCGGCCGAGAGGTTCCACAGCTGGCCGGAGTACTCATCGAACTCCTCGTCGATGATCCCGGCCGGCACCGGGTCGTACTCGAGTCCCTCGTCCTTGAGCTCCTCGATCGCGGCGAGCCACTGGTTCTGGTGCATCGAGTCGCGGGCCAGGTTGAACTTGAGCATCTTCTTGACGCCGGGGTCGTCGGTCATGTTATAGACCCGGGCCGCCTGGATCTTGCTCTGGCCCTCGGCCGCGGCGTTGACCCGGAAGTCGGCGAGCAGGTTGCCGCTGGCGACGATCCACTTGCCGCTCCAGGGCGTCCCCGCCGAGTCGGCGAGCACGGGCCCGCCGCCGGAGACGATGGAGTGCTGCGGGTTCTGGCCGCCGACGATCGCGGCGAGCATCGGGTTGTCCTCGCAGGCCCGGGCGGTCTGCTCGGCGGGCGCGCCCTCGAGCAGCTTCGCGATCATGTTCGAGATCATCTCGACGTGGGCCAGCTCCTCGGTCCCGGTGTCGAGCAGCAGGTCCTTGTACTTGCCGGGGATGCGGCAGTTCCAGCCCTGCATCAGGTACTGCATCGCCACCGTGAGCTCGCCCCAGTGTCCCCCCAGGAGCTCCTGGAGCTTCATCGCGAGCACCGGGTCGGGGCGCTCGGGCGTGGACTCGAACTGCAGTCCCTTGTAGTGGAAGAACACGAGCACTCCTCGCGGACGGGACGCGCCGGCGGAGCCGCCGACGACACGACGGACCATGCCGAACGGCCGTCCGCGCGCCGTGGCGTCGCGCGTGCCCCGGGGCATCACGCGCCGCGTCACCGTGTCGTCACGCGCGCGTCCCCACTCCGGGTTGCCGGGGCGTCCCCGGGCCCCCAGGCTGGGGGCGAGGGGTTCAATCGCGAGCCGCACCGTGCACCGACGGGCGGAGGCTCGGATGGATCCGACGGAGCTGACCGTGCTCGGCCGCTTCTCGTGCCGAGTGGCAGGACGACCGCAGCTGCTCTCGCCGCGGGGGGAGCGCCTGCTCGCCTATCTCGCGCTGCACCGGGTGCCGCTGCGCCGTGATCAGCTCACCGGCGCCCTGTGGGGGGACTCGAGCGAGGCCCGGGCGTCGTCCAACCTCCGCTCCACGCTCTGGCGCCTGCCGCGACCCGACACGGGTCCGCTGGTGGAGGCCGAGGGCGGGCACATCGGGCTCGCCGACCACGTCGTCGTCGACCTCTGGCGGGTGGAGGCCGGGGACGCGGAGGGGCGCGAGCTCGACCTGCTCGCCGGCGACCTGCTCCCGGGCTGGGACGACCCGTGGGTGTTCTTCGAGCGCGAGCGCTACCGGCAGCTGCGCCTGCACGCCCTCGAGGACATGTGCGCCCGCCACCGCGACCAGTCGCGCTACGCCGACGCGCTGCGGCTGGGCCTGCTCGCGGTGCAGAGCGAGCCCCTGCGTGAGACCGCGCACCGACAGGTCATGCAGGTCCACCTCGCCGAGGGCAACGCCGGCGAGGCCCTGCGCCAGTACGACGGCTTCCGTCGCCTGCTCCAGGCCGAGCTCGGGCTGCCCCCGTCCTCGGCGATGCGCAGTCTCGTCGACGACGTCCGCCACAGCGGTCCCTGAGCGGCGGGGAGCGGTCGGACGGGCCAGCCCGTCATCAGGGATCCGCATCGGCTCGGTGCGGATCCGGACACCGCCTTCTCGTCCGACGCCGCGACCCGCCGTCGGGACCGCCTCACGGCGATGGAACCGGACGCCGTCCGTGCGACGACCCGTGGGCCGACCGGAAGCGTGACGGTGACGTCGCGAACTTCGCCACGAACGCCTGCCGCAGCGACTCGCCCGAGGCGAACCCGCACCGGCGCGCGACCGCGCTCGTCGGCTCGTCGGTCTCGACCAGCAGGTGCGACGCCGCCTCCAGGCGCGCGTCGCGCACGAACCGTGCCGGTGTCCGGCCCACGTGCTCGTTGAAGAGCCGGGCCAGGTGGCGCTCGCTGACACCGACGAGACCCGCCAGCCGCGTGGCGGCGAGGTCGTCCTCGAGGTGGGTGACCACGTGGTCGCACACCTGCCGCACGATCGCGTGCTCCGGGCGCGGCAGCGTGGTGAACATGCTCATCTGGGCCTGGTTGCCGGGCCTCTGGAGGTAGCTCACCATTCCGAGCGCCACCCGCCGGGCGAGCTCCGGTCCGTGGTCCTCCTCGATGAACGCCAGGGTGAGGTCGAGGGCGGCGGTCACCCCGCCCGACGTGGCCAGCGATCCGTCCCGCACGTAGATCGGCCCCGCGTCGACGCGGACGCGCGGGTACCGGGCCGCCAGCCGCTCCGCGTAGAACCAGTGCGTCGTGGCCCGTCGTCCGTCGAGCAGGCCCGCTGCGGCGAGCAGGGTCGCCCCGGTACACACCGAGGCGGTCCGGCGGGAGAGCCCTGCCAGGCGACGGACCTGGCCGACCAGCCGGTGGTCGCGAGCGGCGTTCTCGTGGCCCAGCCCCCCGGAGACGACCAGCGTGTCGATCGGGCCGTCGAGGGTGTCGAGGCGTTCTTGGGCCCGCAGCTCGAGCTGTGAGTCGGTGTGGATCGCCCGGCCGACCGACGTCGCCAGGGCGACCCGGTACGCGGGGTCGGCGCCTAGCCGGTTGGCGTGGTCGAAGCCGGTGGTCACGCACGCGACGTCGACCAGCTCGATCCCGTCGTACCCGACGACGACCACCCGCCGATCCGTCATGCGCCCACCGTAGAGCCGACGTCCCGTTGTCCGGACGACACGAATCCCAGGATTGCGGACCTCTCCGCCGCCGCGGCCTCGCCCGATCGGCCGGACCCACCGACGATCGCCGGCAAGGCGCACACGTGGCGTGCTCGGCAGGAGGGGTCGGAGGATGAGCGCTGGGACGGGGACGACGCCGGAGCCGGCCGGGGGTGGCCACCTTGAGCACGGGCGGGCGCGCCGGTCGGTGCGGGTGGCCGCCCTGGGGCTGGTGCTGCTGCTGGCGTTCGCCGTGGTCCCGGCGGCCGTGCTGGCCGTGGGCTCGGCCGGGTTCGACCGCAGCCGGTACGCGCCGCCTCCGCCGTCCGCGCCCGCCCCCGCGTCGACGATGGGCGCCGCACGGCCCCCGCACGACCCGGGGAAGCCGACGGCGGTGGTGGTCGTCGGCCACCACGGGGCGAACGTGGCCGATGCGCTGGTGCCGTTCGACATCCTGGCCACGACGGGGGCGTTCAACGTCTACACGGTGGCGCCGGAGCGTCGCCCGGTGCCGCTGCTCGGGGGGCTCGACCTCGTGCCCGACCTCGGCCTCGCCGAGCTCTCCGCGATGCTCGGTGGGGCGGCCCCGGACGTCACGGTCGTGCCCGAGATGCCGGACACCGACCCCGGCACCACTGCCGACGATGCTCCGGTGACGGCGTGGCTGCGGGACGTCGCGGGCGAGGGCCTGGTGCTGGGCGTGTGCACGGGCGCCCGCGTGGTCGCCGAGGCGGGCCTGGTCGACGGGCGCCCGGCCACCTCGCACTGGTACCGGCTCGCCGGGCTCGAGGAGGACCACCCGTCGGTGCGCTGGCAGCGCGGGCTGCGCTACGTCGACGACGGCGACGTCGTCACGACCGGGGGCCTGCTCTCGTCGGTGGACGGGACGCTGCGGGTCGTCGAGCGACTGGCGGGGCCCGCGACCGCCGCCGCGGCCGCTGCCGACGTCGGGTGGCAGCACTACTCGCCCGGGGTCCCGGCGACGCTGCCGGCGCACGCGGTGACGCCGACCGACGGCGCCGTGCACGTGCTGAACCTGGGCTTCCGGTCCGGGACGACGACCATGGGCGTCCTGCTCGCCAACGGCGTCGGGGAGCTCGAGCTGGCGTCGGCGTTCGACCCCTACGCCGAGGGCAAGGTCGCGCGCACCCTCTCGCTCGCGGCCGACCCACGGGGCGTCCGGTCGCGTCACGGCCTGACGTTCGTCCCGCGCGCGGGCCTGGACGCCGTCGGCGGCACCGACCGCCTCCTCGTGCCCGGTTCCGGCGGCGGCGCGGAGGTGACCGCGGCCCTCACGGCCGCGGGCTCCGTCGGCGTCCCCACCGCGCGCCTGCACCCCCGGCCCGGCTTCGCGTTCGACGGGGCTCTGCAGGACATGGCGCTCGCGACGGACGTGCCCACCGCGCGGTGGACGGCGGAGATCCTGGAGTACCCGGCCGCGGACCTCCGGGTCACCGGTCGGTCCTGGCCCTGGGGTCCCACGCTCGGCGCGCTCGCCCTGGGCCTCGCCGGTCTGGGCGTGGCCCTCGCCGCGATCGTCCTCGTCCACCGGCGCCGCGCCGCTCCGGCTCCGCCTCGCCGGTGAGGATCCTGCCGCCGGCCCGCCCCTCGAACGACGTGATGCCGAGGACGTCCTCGAGACGCATCGCCTCTTGGTTATCGCTTCATCCGTGAGCTGGTATTGGTCTGATGAGTCGGCGCGGCCTCATGGACCGGATCACAGCGACGTCGGAGGCCATCGACCCCGGGCGTCACCTCGATCCGGAGGCTTCCGATGACGTCGACAGGTGCGCCCGTGTTCGACCCGGCCTCGCCGTCGTTCCACGATGTCGTCGCCGGCAGGACCACCCGGCCCGAGCGCCCCCGGCTGACGGTGTTCAAGTCCGTGGGGATGGGCCTGTCGGACCTCGCGGTCGCCCGCCTGCTGCTCCCCGAGGGAGGGCGCTGACGGCGCTGGTGCGAACGACGCCGTCACCCGCGCGCACCGAGGAGCGTTGTGCCGTCAGGTGCCCCGCGACCCCAGGAGCGCGTCATGGTCCTCTCCGGCCTTGCCCTGAAAGTCCTCGGCTCTGCCCTGAAGTTCGTCGCGATGGCCGTGGCTCCGGTCGTCGGTGTCCTCGCGTGGGGGGCGATCGAAGACGGGAGGGACAAGAGGAAGACCAAGGAGGACGCAACGAGCAGGTAGGCGCTCGCTCAGGCCGTGTAGACGGTCTGGAGCCCGGCGTGGCGGCGCCCGTCGGCGAGGGCGACGAGGTGTTCGGGGGCCTCGAGGAGCGGGACGCGGTCGGTGACGAGGTGCTCGACGATGTCCGGGCCGCGGGCGGCGAGCAGGTCGAGCGTCACGGCGGAGAGCCGGTCGCGGTTCCACGTCCCGCGGAGCGCCCGTGGCACGCGCCCGATCTGCGCGCACCGCACGCCGAGGCCGTTGTGGTGGAACTCCTCGCCGAGCCGGACCGCGTCGGCACCGTCGGCGTAGAACGCCAGGTCGATCACCGTGGACTGCGGGCGCAGCAGCCGCAGCGCCAGCGCCAACGCCGCCGCCCGGCCGCGACACTGGAACACGACGTCGGCGCCGTGGTCGCCGGGCCCGTGGCGCCAGCCGCGCTTGAGGTCGGCGACGGTGCCCGGGTCGTCGGGGTCGCGGGCGACGAGGCCGAGCTTCTCGGCCACGGCGCGCCGGCCCGGGGTCGGGTCGAGGACGGTGACCGACGCGGCGCCCCGCTCGGCGGCGAACAGTCCGGTCAGGAGGCCCACCACACCGGCGCCCACGACGGCCACCGTACGGTCACGGACGCCGGCGTCGAGGTCCTCCGCGCCGTCCTCGGCCGCCGCGTGCAACACGCCGTTGGCGCAGATCGGACCCATGTGCGCGGCGTAGATACCGAGGATCGGGTCGAGGCCGTGGGGGAGCGGCACGATCCGCTCGCTCGCCGGGTCGGCGCGGTGGGCGGTGCGATGCCCGTAGGTCATCGCCACGAGATCACCGACCGTGCGCCCGGACGACCGGCCGGCGGCCACGACCTCGCCGACCTGCATGTAGCCGACCTTCCGCACGGGATAGCCGGCGCCGGGGCGGGTGTCGTCGAAGAGCCCCAGCTCCGCGTCCCAGGCGGACGACAGCATCGGGTTGGTGCCCTTGACCCAGCTGAGGTCGGTGCCCGCGGAGAGCCCGGAGAACCGTGTCCGCACGTCGACACCGCTGTCCGGCAGTGGTCCGGAGGGCTCGTCGGACACGAAGCGCACGTCGCCCGGGCCGTCGACGACGAGGACCTGGGCCGTCATCGGGCACCGTCCAGGGCGACCGGCCCGCCGGAGGCCACGGAGTCGGCCAACGCGCACGCGAGCCGGTGGGTGCGGAGGGCCTCGCCGTAGTCGACGACGATGCCGCCCCCGGACGGGGGACGCCCGAGGAGGTGGTCGACGAAGGCGCGGTCCGCGGCGGTGCGGGCGTCCGCGGGGTCGACCTCGACGGTCCGGATCCCCTCGCTGTCGCGCACGGTCAGCTGCTCCTCGCTGACGCTCAGCGCGAGGTCGTCGGCGTAGAGCTCGATGCCCGCGCGGTGCTTCCAGGCCAGGCGGCAGGTGGCGGCGAGCGTTCCGACGGCCCCACCGGCGAAGCGCAGCGTGCCGGCGGTGGCCGAGTCGACATCCGTGCCGGGGGAGGGCGGGGCGGCGTCGGCGACGGCGTGCACCGCGGTGACCTCGCCGGCCAGCAGCCGCGCGAGGTCGAGCACGTGCACGGCCTGCTCGACGACCTGGCCGCCCGAGGACCCGCGCTGCGCCCACCACGGCACCGGGGGCACCTTGTCCAGCCAGGTCGCGCTGACCAGCCGGATGGTCCGGCCCGCGACCAACTCGCGCGCGCGGGCCACCACGGCCGACGATCGCCAATGGTGACCCACCGACGTCGGCACCCCGGCCGTCACGACGGCGGCGTGCACCTGCTCCGCGGCCGCGACATCGAGCCCCAGGGGCTTCTCGACGAACAGGGCGACGCCGGCCACGGCGAGCCGTGTCTCCACTTCGCCGTGGGCGAACGGCGGCACGCAG
Organism: Actinomycetospora sp. NBC_00405; assembly: GCF_036044095.1. Taxonomy (NCBI): domain Bacteria; kingdom Bacillati; phylum Actinomycetota; class Actinomycetes; order Pseudonocardiales; family Pseudonocardiaceae; genus Actinomycetospora; species Actinomycetospora sp. NBC_00405. The sequence continues at coordinate 1,440,437 of NZ_CP107938.1, read as the reverse complement.
ACCCAGGCCGCGTCGACACCCCGCGCCAGCAGCGCGTCGAGGTCGTCCGCCGGTGTCGTGCCCACCGTCGCAGCCAGGTCCGCGGCGCGTCCGCCGTCCGGGTCGGTGACGCCGACCAGACCCACGTCCGGCATCGAGGCCAGTGCTTCGGCATGCCGGCGCGCGACACCGCCCGCCCCGACGATCCCCACCCTGACCTCGGTATCGATCACGAGGGCGCTGGTACCCGATCGTGCGAATCGGGCACCACGCGACATGCTCCACGAGGTCCGCAGCTGGCTCTCCCGTCGCACCAGCCGCACCGAGGACTGGGAACTCGAGCGCATGGTCGAGCAGAAGGCCGGCAGACGGGTCGGCCTCGTGCTCCCCGCCCGGGACGAGGCCGCCACGATCGGCCGGATCGTCGCCGTCATCCGCGAGGCCCTCGTCGACCGCACCGGTCTCGTGGACGAGGTCCTCGTCGTCGACTCCCGGTCGCAGGACGCCACCGCCGAGGTCGCGGCGGCCGCCGGCGCCACCGTGGTCGGGCAGGACTCGGTGATGTCGGGTCTCGCCCCCGCGCACGGCAAGGGCGAGGCGCTGTGGAAGGGCCTCGCCGCGAGCACCGGCGACCTCGTCGCCGCGATCGACGCCGATCTGCGTGACGTCGAGCCGGACTTCGTCACCGGACTGCTCGGCCCGCTGCTCGACGATCCCGGCGTCGCCTTCGTCAAGGGCTTCTACCACCGGCCGCTGATCGGTGACGGCACCGTCGACGTCGACGGCGGCGGCCGGGTGAGCGAGCTCGTCGCCCGCCCGCTCCTCAACCTCGCCTGGCCGCAGCTGGCCGGGTTCGTGCAGCCGCTCGCCGGCGAGTTCGCCGCGCGCCGCGAGCTGCTCGAGGCCATCCCGTTCGTCACCGGCTACGGCGTCGAGCTGGGCATGCTCGTCGACGTCCTCGACCGCGTGGGGCTCGACGCCATGGCCCAGGTCGACCTGGGCGTGCGGGTGCACCGACACCACGACCTGCAGACGCTCGGGCGGATGTCGGCCCAGATCCAGCTCGCCGCGTCCGCCCGGCTGGCCCGTCAGGGCACGCTGACGCACGTTCCCGAGATGACGACGCTCGTGCAGTTCCGACGTCCCTCGACGCCGGGACCGGCCGGCCTCGACCGCGAGGTGGTCGAGACCGACGTCGCCGTCGAGGAGCGGCCGCCGCTGCGCGAGGTCCTCGCCCACTACCGGCCGGTGGCCTGATGGCCGGGCGTCCCCTGACGGTCCTCGTCGACGCGGGCCCGTGGCTGCCGGTGCCGCCGGAGGGGTACGGGGGGATCGAGGCGGTGCTGGCCACCCTCATCCCGGAACTGAGGCGCCACGGGGTCCGGGTGGTGCTCGCGACCGTGGGGACCAGCCGCATCGACGTCGACGATCGGGTGACCACGTTCGACGAGCCCCGCTTCGCGGCGATCGCGGCGCCCTACAACCGGGTGATGGGCGTCGTCGCCGCCCACGTCGACCGCGTGCGGCAGGAGCTGCGGGGCCGCGACGACATCGACCTCGTGCACTCGCACCTCGAGGCCTGGGGCCTCGTCTCCTACGCCGACGCCGGCGCACCGGTCCTGCACACCCTGCATTGGGACCTCGCGAAGCACCCCGAGCTCTACGGCCGATTCGACGGCCAGGGGCGGGTGTTCGTCAACGGCGTGTCCGGCGCCCAGCTCGCGGGGGCGCCGCCCGCGCTGCGCCGCCACGCGCTCGGGCACGTGCACCTGGCCACCCCGCTCGCCGACGAGCCGGGCCCGCGGGTGGACCCGGCCGACCACCTCGTCGTCCTCGCGCGCCTCACCCCCGCCAAGGGCCAGGACGCGGCGGCCCGGCTCGCGCACCGGACGGGCCGGCGGGTCGTCCTCGCCGGTCCCGTCGGACCCCACCACAGCGCCGCCGCGCTCGAGGCCGCGCTGGCCACGGACCCGCAGGCGCGGGAGCACCCCGACGTCCGCTGGTTCCTCGACGAGGTGAGCCCGTTGATCGACGGCGACCGCGTCCGCTGGGCGGGTGCCCTGCGCGGCGCCGAGCGTGACCGGCTCGTCGCCGGCGCCACGGCCCAGCTCTGCCCCCTGCAGTGGGAGGAGCCCGGCGGCACCGGCGTCGTCGAGTCGCTCGCCCTGGGAACACCCGTCGTCGGGTACGCGCGCGGATGCCTGCCCGAGCTCCTCGACGAGGGCAGCACCGGTCTGCTCGTTCCGCGCGACGACGAGGACGCCCTCGCCGAACTGCTCGCCGCCCGCGCCGACCGGTCCCTCGACCGCGACGCCTGTCGGGCCGCGGCTCGGCGTCGCTTCACCCCCGCTGCGATGGCCCGCGGCTACCTCGAGCTCTACCGCGAGGTGCTGGCGCTGGCGACGGGCCCGGCCCGCTCGCCGCTCCTCACCCCGACCGGCTGACGTCGGCCACGTCCGTCGCTACGTCCGTGCGTGGGTCGGCGACCAGCGCTGAGCACGCGCGGGCGTCCGCTTCCTACGGCCCGGACGATCCGGCCCGTTCTGCGAGTGCGAGGAGCTCCTGGTGGAGTCGGTCGGGCTGTTCGAGGGGCAGGAAGTGCGTGCCGACGAGAGGCACGAACCGGGCCCGCGGGATCGTCGTGGTGACGGCGTGGATGTCGGCCGCCGCGACGGCGATGTCGAGGGTGCCGCCCACGAGGGTGACCGGGAAGGAGACGAAGCCGGTGTCGATGGGGGGATGGTTCCCGGCGGCCAGGAGCAGCTCGGAGTACCAGGTCCAGGGGTGTGTCGCGAACTGCCGGGCGACCTGCGCCGACGCTGCCAGGTCCGGCACGGGGGCGACGTGGTCGACCCCGAGCGCCCGCGCGACGTTCACCGTCGGGTACGCCAGCGCCGCGGCGGGCGGCCCCATCAGGCGCAGCAGCCACGCGGCGCTCCGAGCGAGCCCCTCGCGCACCGCCGCAGGCTGACCCGGTGGGCCGAACGCCCGGAACGACCCGCCGGGCAGCCCGCCGATCCCGAGGATCCCCGCCACCCGTCCGGGGTGGGCGCGGGCGAACTCGAAGGCGACGTCGACCCCGATGGACCACCCGAGCAGCACCGCGCGCTCGAAGCCCGCCTCGTCCATGGTCGCTTCGAGGTCGGCGGCGTGGTCCACGACGGAGATGCGGGCCGGGTCGTCGGGGCGCTCGGAGCCACCGAGGCCGCGGTGGCTCCAGGACACGGCGGAGAAGCCTCCGCCTTCTGCCAGTCGGGGCCACGCCGCCGGCGGCGCCCCCAGCCCGTTGCTGATCACGAGTGGGACGCCGTCGGCGCCGTTGGTCCACGTGCGTAGTCCGGTCCCGTCACGGCTGACCAGGCCTCCGGTCGACGCCGTGCCTCGTGCCGAGTGCGACGGGGATGTCACGTGGTGCCCTCCCGATGCCGTTGTTCTTGGGGACAGCGACGGAGGGGCGACGCTAACGACCGAACGGCCCGGACGAACCCACGCGCCCGACCGCCGCGAGCCTCGCACCCACAAGGCGGCCCGCCGCGTGCTCTCGCGGCGACGCCTCGGGGTCGGCGGTCTCGAAGCGACCGGGGCCTCTCCGAGCTCTAGGTCAGATCGGGAGTGTTGACCCGGTCGGGGTGGAACACGCGGTGGACCATGGGCTCGAAGAACTCCAGGGGCTCGGTGGGGTAATCGGGGTCGAAGGACTTCTGGTCGTAGTTCGCGCAGAAGTCGACGCAGGCCTGGTACCAGGGGTGGTCGGCGTAGCGGTCGCGGGCGTGGGGGTCGGCGCCGACGTGGTGGAACCAGTAGACGCCCTGGAACACCCCGTGGTGCTTCATGATCCAGTGGTTGCGTTCGGAGACGTAGGGGCGCACGACGGCGGCGGCGACCTCGGAGTGGTTGGCCGGGGCGAGCACGTCGCCGATGTCGTGGACCAGGGCGCAGACGACGGTCTCCTCGTCCTCGCCGGCGCGGTGGGCGCGGGTGGCGCTCTGGAGGCTGTGCTGCAGGCGGGTGACCTGGTAGCCGGTGTGGTCGTCCATGGCGCGCAGCCAGCCGAGGACACGCTCGGGGAACCGGGCGAGCTCGTCGTGCTCGTAGGTCTCGAGCAGCCGGTAGTCGGCGGCGGTGCCGTCGGCCATGGCGGTGAAGCTCACCGTGGGGCGTGTGGTGGTCACGCGTCCTCCTGCGGCTGGGCGGGCAGCGGCTGGTGCTCGCCGCGCAGGACGCGGCGGCGGGCCATGAGGTCGTCGAACTCCATGTAGACGTCCTGGAGGTGGCGGGCGCCGCTGGTGGGGTCGTAGGGCATCCGGCCGTGCAGGACGCGGTGGGAGTGCACGGTGAGCAGGTCGCCGTCGGCGGACTTGAAGGTGGCTCGGTAGCGGCCGGAGTCGATGATCTGTCCGAGGTGGCGGTAGGCGTCGTAGAACGCCTCGACCTGGTCGAAGGGCGCCGACAGGGGCTGGGCGAGCTGGTTGGAGAACCGGAACAGTCGGACCTCGCCGTCGGTGCCGAGCTGGACCATCGGGTTCTCGGCCCAGGTGTCCTCGTCGGCGCTGAACAGCTGGAAGGGCACCGGGACGCGGGTGAGGGTGTCGAAGTGCCGGGGGGCGTCGCGGCGCAGCTCGGTCAGCGCGGCCCAGCCGTCGACCAGGGTCGATTCGCCGCCGGCGGCCTGGTTGGTCAGGAAATGCAGGAGCTGGATGGACGGTGGCCAGTTGTAGCTGGGCATGTCGGTGTGGGGCTTGAGCTCGCCGGGGGTGTGGGCGACGTTGTAGCCGGCCGGGTCGTGGCGCACGTTGTGCACGCGCTCGAAGGCGACCTCGCGGACGTGGCCGAGGGTCCGGGCGAAGCGCTCGACCTCGTGGTGCTCGGACGGGACGCCGGTGACGACGGCGGCCCCGACCTCGCGGACGGCGTCGAGGTAGGCCAGCTGCCCCTCGGTGCTGCCCACGACCTCGGCGTGCGGGAAGCGCGGCGGCTCGCCCGCGGTCTCGGGCCACAGCGTCACGGTGCGCCGCCGGGCGGCCCGCGCGGTGGGGGAGTAGTCGTAGCGGCGCAGCCACGCCGGCGAGTAGCTCGCGGCCTGTCCGTCGTTCCACAGCACCTCAAGGCCCCGCTCGGGGTCGAAGGAGGCGGCGGTCGGGGCGATGTGCGGCGGGATCGAGGCGGTGAACAGCTTGCGCTCGCCGCTCTGGCGGACCCGGTCCTCGGCGGCCCAGCTGTTGTCGCGCAGCCACACGTAGTGGAACCGGCGGACCTGGCCGTCGAGCACCACGGACAAGCTCCGCTCGTCGAGCTCGAGGGTGCCGTCGGGCAGGGTCGTCTCGGGGCTGGCGCGGCCGAGGGTCTGGCTCACCGAGGATCTCCTGGAGGTGGGTGTCACGGGCCGTGGTCTCGTCCAGCGTGGCCGGGCGCCAGGACGAACTCAAACGACGGGAACAGCGCCTGAGACGTCGAAATGGTGTGGCTCGTCGAGTTGCGCGCCTAGGGTCGCGTGGTGCGTGACCCGCTGCCCCCGTTGCCCGGCGTGCAGGCGTTCGAGGCCGCGGCGCGGCTCGGGAGCTTCGCTGCAGCCGCGGCCGAGCTGCACCTGTCGCCGGCCGCGGTCAGCCAACGCATCCGGTCGCTGGAGACCCACCTCGGTGTCCCGCTGTTCGAGCGACTCGCGCGCAGCGTGGAGCTCACCGAGCTCGGCCGGGCCTACCTGCCCGCGGTCCGCGAGAGCCTCGACGACCTCGCCGCCGCCACCGGCGGCCTGTTCGCCCCCGCCCGCCGCGAGCAGCTGACGGTCCGGACCCAGGTGTCGTACGCGACGACCTGGCTCGCGCCGCACCTCCACCTCTTCCAGGCCGAGCACCCCGAGATCGACCTGCGTCTGGTGTGCGCGGTCTGGTCGGAGGCCCTCACACCGGGCGAGGTCGACCTCGACATCCACCAGGGTCGAGGTGCCTGGCCCGGCGTCCACGCACAGCTGCTGCACCACGACGACGCCGTCGTCGTCCACGGGCCCGGCCACGTCGAACGCTTTGGTCCGGTCGGCGACGCCACCGACCTCGCCGACCGACCCCGCATCCAGGTCCTCGGCTTCGACGACGTCTGGCAACGCCTCCTACCGTCCGCCCCGACGAGCGGACCCGCGGAGCAGGCAACCACCGTCGACACCACCATCGCCGCACTCGAGCTCGTCACCGCAGGCGACGCCACCGCGGCGGTCCCCGAACGCTTCGCCCGCACCGCCGTCCGCGCCGGACGGGTCAGCCTCGCCCTCGCACGGTCCTTCCCCATGCGCCAGGCCCACTACCTGCTGCGGCCCCTCGACGACCCCACACCGACCGCGCAAGCCCGGGCCTTCCTCCTCTGGCTCACCCGACTCGACGACCACCTACCCGCGCTGCCCCGCCTCACCGACGGCGACATCGGCTGATCGAGTGCTGCGTGCGGCGTCTCCACGGCGCCGTCGTCCACCGTTCCCGTCGGTCGGTAGCGGCCGGCCACCGCCCGCTCCGAGTAGGCCTCGTCGTCGTCGTCCGGGGCGAGGTCGAAGAGGTTCAAGGCGTGGATCGCACGCGAACGCTGCTCGTTCTCATTGACCTCATGGGACTCCGGCCGCAGGACCGTGTGCCGACCGCTCGCCGGAGCGCCGCCGAGGAGGTCTTGACCACGGGCCGGCCCGGAGTACCGTCCGCCTCGGTGTGCCGGGAAGCCTGGTCGGCGTTTCTGTCGGAGATCCCGGACGGAGCGCACCATGAGCACCCTCACCGTCGGCCGGACCGTCGTCGATCTGGTCGAGGTGGACCCGACGCGACCCGACCTGGTCGGCGGCAAGGCCGCGGGGTTGGCGGCGCTCGTCCGTGCCGGCGAGCGCGTGCCGTCCGGGTTCTGCGTCACGGCTCCGGCTCAGGAGGGGGCAGGGGAAGCCGTCGGAGAGGCGGTGCGCCGGGAGATCGTGGAGGCCTACCGGCGTCTCGGTGCGGGGCCGGTCGCGGTGCGGTCGAGCGCCACCGCTGAGGACCTGCCGCACGCCAGCTTCGCCGGCCAGCACGAGACCGTCCTCGACGTGCGGGGCGCGGACGCGCTGATCGACGCCGTGGAGCGGTGCTGGGCGTCGTTGTCCAGCGATCGCGCCCTCGCCTACCGCGAGGCGACGCCGGTCGGCGGGCCGGTGGCGATGGGCGTCGTGGTGCAGCGCATGGTCGAGCCGTCCGCGGCCGGCGTGCTGTTCACCGCCAACCCGATCACCGGGTGCCGCACGGAGATGGTCGTCGACGCCGTGCCCGGGCTTGGCGACGCCGTCGTCGACGGCAGCGTGACCGCGGACCACTACGTCCTGCCGGAGGGGCGGTCGGTCGAGGGCTCGGGCGGGTGCCTGGACGCGCCCCGGCTCGCGGAACTGCGGGCCGCCGGCGAGCGGCTGCAGCGCCTCACCGGCGCACCCCAGGACGTCGAGTGGGCCTTCGACCGCGACGGCCTGCTCTGGCTGCTCCAGAGCAGGGCGATCACCACGTTGTTCCCGCTGCCCCGGAATCCCCGACCCGGCGACCGCGTCTACCTCGAGGCCGGGCACATGCAGGGCATGCTGCGGCCGTTCACGCCGATGGGCATGTCCGCGATGCGGGTCGCGACGGCGCAGTACCTGGAGAGCGTCGGCGTCCCGAGCGACCCCTTCGGCCACCCCCTGATCGTCGACGTGGCCGGGCGCATGTACCTCGACATGACGGGCGTGGTGCGCTACGGCCGCGCCCGGACCAGGCTCCCCGCCGCCATGTCGATCTACGGGCCACGCGTGACCGCGGCCCTCGAGCGCGTGCTCGAGGACTCCCGTTTCGCGCCGGTACGGGGCCGGCCCTTCCGGTGGCGCTCGGTGGCCCCGGTCGCCGCCCGGGTGGCGCCGGGCCTGCTCGTCGGGTTGGTCGGGGCCCTCGCGGGGCCGGGTCGCGCCCGAGCCCGGGCGATGCGCGCGGCCGCGCTGGTCCGGCACGACAGCCGGCCGCCGGAGGGCCTCACCGACGCCGCCGACCGCGTGCGGTTCGCCATGGCGGTCCAGGGCGCCTTCCTGCGCGCCGGGATGGGCGACATGCTCGGGCCCATCTACGCGATGATCGTCTGCCGATCAGCGGCGCTCGCCCTGCTCGCGGGGGTGGCCACCGAGAGCGAGGTCGACGAGACCCTGCGGGGGATGCCGCACAACGTCACCACCGAGATGGACCTGGCCCTGTGGCGGCTGTCCACGGACGCGCGCGCACACCGAGAGCTGCTCCTCGCGACCCCGCCCGCCGAGCTCGCCACCCGCTACCGCGCCGGGGCGCTGCCCGACCTCGGGCTCGAGGAGTTCCTGGCCCGGTACGGGCACCGCAGCGCCGCGGAGATCGACGTCGGCGTGCCGCGCTGGAGCGAGGACCCGACGCCCGTGTTCGCCGCGATCGCGAACTACCTGCGCCTCACCGATCCCGCCCAGGCACCGGATCGGCGCTTCGCCGCCGCATCCCGCGAGGCGGAGGCGAAGATCGACGAGCTGGTGGGCCGGGCCCGCCGCACCCGCCCGGCGCGAGCCGTCGGTGCCGCCTTCTTCCTCCGCCGCTCCCGTGCTCTCGCCGGGCTGCGCGAGCTGCCCAAGTTCGCGTGGCTCCACGCCTTCGCCGAGATGCGCCGCCAGCTCCTCGCGGTGGGGGAGGAGCTCCACGCACGCGAGCTGCTGGACCGGGCCGACGACATCGTGTTCCTCGATCTCCGCGAGGCCCTCGACGCCGTCGCCGGCGCCGACCTGCGGGCGCTCGTCGCCGACCGACGCAGCGAGTACGCGCGGGAGACCGCACGGCGCAGCGTCCCCGGGCTCCTGCTCTCCGACGGCACCGTCCCCGAGGCACTCGCCCCGGTCGGCCCGGCCGCGGACGGGAGCCTCGTCGGGGCCGCCGCCGCACCGGGTGTCGCCACCGGACGGGCGCGCGTCGTGCTCGACCCCACCGATGCCCACGTCGAGCCGGGGGAGATTCTCGTCGCGCCGACCACGGACCCCGGCTGGACGCCCCTGTTCATGACGATCGGCGGGCTCGTCACCGAGACCGGGTCACCCATGGCCCACGGCCCGACGGTGGCCCGGGAGTACGGCATCCCCGCCGTCATCTGTGTCCGCGACGCGACCCAGCTGATCAGGACAGGGCAGGTCGTCAGCATCGACGGCGCCGCGGGCACCGTCGTCGTCGAGGAGCACGACTGACGCCGGCGGCGCGTCACGCGGTCTCGGCTCGGCCGCCCACGCTCGGTCGCGTCATCGCCACGGGACGGGCACAATGGACGACGGAGTGCCGGGAAGTCTGGTCGGCGTCGCCGTTGTCGCGCGCGCCGAACGGGACCGGGCCGTGCCTGTCCGTCCCCGCTCCGGTGCGTCCCTCGACGGTGATGCCTCTGCACATCGACGGGGTGGATTCATGAACGGCGTACTGATCGTGCTCGTGGTGATCGCGGTGGTGGGACTGCTGCTGATCGCATCGAGCGTGCGGATGGTCCAGCAGTACGAGCGGGGAGTCGTCCTGCGCTTCGGACGTCTGCTGCCCCAGGTCCGGCAGCCCGGCCTCCGGGTGATGGTCCCGATCGCGGACCGCATGCGGAAGGTCCCGGTGCAGACGATCGTGCTGGACGTCCCGTCGCAGGGAACGATCACGCAGGACAACGTGACCGTCGGGGTGGACGCGGTCGTGTACTTCCGCGTCGACGACCCGGTCCGCGCAGTGATCAACGTGGAGAACTACCTGCAGGCGACCTCGCAGGTCGCCCAGACCTCCCTGCGGTCGGTCATCGGGCGGGCCGACCTCGACACGTTGCTCTCCGACCGGGACCGCATCAACGGCGAGCTGCGCGACGTCATCGACGCTCCCACCGAGGACTGGGGGATCAGCGTCGACCGGGTGGAGGTCAAGGACATCTCCCTGCCCGAAGGGATGCGGCGCTCGATGTCCCGGCAGGCCGAGGCCGAGCGCGACCGGCGAGCCCGGGTGATCAACGCCGATGGCGAGCTCCAGGCCTCGACGAAGCTGTCGCAGGCCGCCGCGGCCATGGGGGAGACCCCCGGGGCCCTGCAGCTGCGGCTGCTCCAGACCGTCACCGACGTGGCGTCGGACAAGAACAGCACACTGGTGATGCCGTTCCCGGTGGAGCTGCTGCGCTTCTTCGAGCACGCCGGCGGCGTGTCCAGGACGGCCGGAGACGCGGCGGCGCCCCTGCGGTCGGGAGGACGCTCCACGGACGAGCTCGCGCCCGGTGACGTGGGTGACGTCGGCGGGGAGGGCCACGAGCTCGGGGCCGAGCTGCCCGCGGCCGGCGTCTCACCCGCCGTCCCGGACACCGCCGACACGGCGGAACGTCGGGAGCAGACGTGACCCCGGGCTGACGGTCGGGTCGACTCCGGGACAGCGCCCTCCCGCGGTCCTGTCGAGCGCGTTTCCGCCACCCCCGGCGTCGGCAATGTCCTGGGGGTGACCACCCCCACGGCGCGAGCGCCCTCGGACCGCGTCGTGACATGTCGTGCGGTCGCCTCGGACGCCGGCACCTGATGTCGGACGCGACCACGGGCGAGGCCGACCCGTCGAGCGCCCCGCGGCGCGACTGGCAGGGCTGGTCGTGCTCGGCCGCGGCGGCCGCCGGCTTCGTCGTCTGCCTCGTGGGGTGGCTGCGGGGAGGCGGCACGGTGTCGCTGCCGTGGGCGCCGACGCTCGGCCTGGACCTCGAGTTCGCCGTGGACGGGCTCGCGGCGCTGTACGCGCTGCTCGCCACCGGCGTCGGCGCGATCGTCTTCGGCTACGGCGCCCGGTACCTCTCGCAGCACCTCGCCGAGGACGGGCGCCCGCGCTCCGAACGATGGCGCTTCTGGCCGTGGATGCTGCTGTTCGCGATCGCGATGGTCGGGCTGGCGACGGCCACCGACCTCGTACTGGTGTTCGTCTTCTTCGACCTCACCGCGGTCTGCTCCTATTTCCTCATCGGCTTCGACCGCGAGCGGCGCGAGGCCCGCACCGCGGCCCTCACCGCGCTCCTGGTCACGATCGTGCCCGCGGTGGCGCTGCTCGCCGGCGCCGTGCTCCTCTACGCGACCTACGGCACGTTCTCGGTCCCGGAGCTGGTCGAGCGCGTGGAGCCGGGGACGACGACCACGGTCGCGGGCCTCCTGATCGCGGTGGCGGCGCTGGCCAAGAGCGCCCAGGTCCCGCTCCACTTCTGGCTCCCGCGGGCGATGGAGGCCCCGACGCCGGTCTCGGCGTACCTCCACTCGGCGGCGATGGTGGCCGCCGGCGTGCTGGTCCTGGGGCGTGTCCACCCGCTGCTGGCGCGCAGCGAGGTCGTGCTCACCGTGCTGCTGGTCGTCGGGCTGGCGTCGATCGCGGTCGGCGGGGTGCTGGCGCTGGGGCGCGACGAGCTCAAGCAGGTGCTGGCCTACTCGACGATCTCGCAGTACGGGTACGTGGTCACGCTGTACGGCATGGTCGGCGCGGCCGCGAGCGGCGCCGCCGCGTTCTACGTGGTCGTGCACGCGGTGGCGAAGAGCGCGTTGTTCCTGTCCGCCGGCGCCGTCACGACGGCGACCGGCGAGGACCGGCTCTCGCACCTGGGCGGGCTGGGCCGCCGCCTGCCCCTGCTGGCGGGCGCCACGGGCGTCGCCGCCGCCACGCTGGCCGCCCTGCCGCTGACGGGCGGCTTCTTCAAGGACGAGCTCTTCTTCGGGGCCGCGAAGGAACAGGGCCCGGTCCTGGTCGTCGCCGCCGTGCTCGCCGCCGCCCTGACCTTCGCCTACATCGGCCGGTACTGGATGCTGCTGTTCCTCGGCCCGATGACGACGGCACCGGGGCGCCTCTCCCGCGTCCTGGTCGTCCCGGTGGCGCTGCTGGCCCTCGTGGCGCTCGTCGTGGGAGTGCTCCCCGCGCCGATCACCCGGCTCGCCGAGGACGCCGGCGCCGTCACCCTGGCGGCTCCGGTCGCCCTGTCGCCCGCCTACCACCTCGACCTGCGCGCGACCAACGTCATGGCCCTGGCGGCGTGGACCCTGGGCGGGCTCCTGCTCGCGGCCACGGGGCTCCGGGACCGGGCGTCGCGCGCCCTCGCGACCGCCGGCGACCGCCTCGGGCCGCGACGGGCCTACACCGCGTCCCTGCTGGGACTGCGGCAGTGGTCCGGCCGGGTGCACGACTGGGAGACGCGCGACCTGCGGAGCAGCATCGCCGCGGTCCTGGTCCCGGCGGGTGCGCTCGCCGGCGCCGCGTTCGTCACCACCCCCATCGCCCAGGCGTACTCGGTGGGCCCGATCGCGGGGACCGACTGGCTCGTGCTGCCCCTGCTGGCGCTGACCGGCGTCGCCACCGTCGTGGCGGCCCGCACACGGGAGCGATTGAGCATCGTGCTCGCGCTGTCCGCGGTCGGGTTCGCGCTGGCCGGGGTCTACGCGCTGCGGGCGGCGCCGGACGTCGGGCTGGTGGCGGTGCTGGTCGAGACGATGCTGACCCTGGTCTTCCTCGCCGCGCTGGCCCGGTTGCCGGGCACCGAGCCACGACGGGAGGGTGAACCCCGCCCGGGACGGCGGTGGCGTGACCCCGTGATCGGCGCGATCGCCGGCCTCGGCGCCTTCGCGGTGATCTGGGGCTACCTGTCCGAGCCCCGGCAGGCCCCGTCGGTGTCCGCCGACCAGATCCGGCTCACCCCGGCGGCGCACGGGCAGGACGTCGTCACCGTGATCGTGGCGGACTTCCGCGGGCTGGACACGCTCGGGGAGATCACCGTCCTGCTCATCGCGGCGGTCGGCGTGGCCACGCTCCTGCGGCGGGGGAGGCTCTGGTGACCGCGCCCGGTTCGTCCCGGGGCCCGACGGTCATCGTGCGGGTGGTCGCCCGGCTCCTGCTGGGACCGAGCGTCGTGGTCGCGGTCGCGCTGATCGTCAAGGGCTACACGAAGGTCGGTGACGGGTTCGCCGCCGGCATGGTCGTGGGCCTCGCCGTGGCGCTCAACGCGGTCGCCCTGGGCGCCCGTGGCGCCGAGGAGGCCCTGCCAGTCCTGCGTCACGCGCCGCGCGTGGCGGCCGCGGGCGCCGCGCTCGCCCTGGTCAGCGGGTTCTTCCCCCTGGCCCTGGACGAGCCGGTCTTCAGTCACCGGCCGGGGCCCGACGAGAAGGTGGTGAGCGTCGGCACGGCGGAGCTGATGACCGCCGTCAGCTTCGACGTCGGCATCTTCCTGCTGGTGGTCGGCGTGGTCACCGTGCTCGTCCACCAGCTCGCCGAGCCCGACCAGGAGCACCCCACATGACGCTCGCGATCGCGGTGATCGCCGCCGTGCTGTTCGGGGCGGGGTCGTACCTGCTGCTCCAGCGAAGCCTGATCCGGGTCGTCGCCGGGATCGCGCTGATCTCCCAGTGCGCCATCGTCACGATCATCGGGTCGAGCTTGTCGGAGGGACGCGCGGCGATCGACCCGGAGCAGGGCGGGCCGCTGAGCGACCCGCTCCCGCAGGCACTGGCCCTCACCGCGCTCGTCATCGGCATGGGGACCCTCGCGCTGCTGCTCGCGCTCGTCCACCGGGTCGTCGTCGCGCACGGCACGGCCGAGCGCGACGAGCTGCGCGACGTCGACCGACCCGCGGTCACCGAGCCCGAGGGCGCCGGGCGCCGCGAGGGGGACGAGACCGAATGACCGCCCTCTCGCTCGCCCTGCTCGTGCCGTGGGCCGCCGGACTGGCGCTCGTGGTGCTCGACGGGCGCCGTCGCGCCGTGGCATGGCTGAGCGTGGCGGCGCTCGCGGCCACCCTCGCGGTGCTGGGCGCGCTCGCCGCCGACGTCCTGCGCCGCGGCGCCGTCGAGTACGTGACGGGCGGCTGGCCCGCCGGGGTGGGCATCGTGCTGCGGGCCGACGCCCTCGGCGTGACCTTCGCCCTGCTGTCCGCCTTCGTGCTGCTCGTGGCGGCGGCCGCCGAGGCCGTCGTCGGCGTCCGGGAACGCACGTTCCCCGGGCTGCTGGTCCTCCTCGCGGCCGGCCTGAACGGTCTGTTCCTCACCGGCGACGTCTTCAACTTCTACGTGTTCTTCGAGATGGCCATGATCGCGGCGTACGTGCTGACCGCCTACGGCGCGCAGCGTGCCCAGCTGCGGGCCGCGGTCATCTTCGCCTCGGTCAACCTGCTCGGGTCGTTCATCTTCCTGCTCGCGGTCGCCGGCACCTACCGGGTCACCGGCACCCTGGCGATGAGCGAGGTAGCCGTGCGGATCACCGGGGTCCCGGCCAACGCGGCCGTCGCCGTCGCGGTCGGCTTCTTCGTCGCCTTCAGCGTCAAGCTCGGGCTGTTCCCGTTCCACTACTGGCTGCCCACCGTCTACGCGGACACGCGGCCCGCCGTCGCGGCCGTCCTCAGCGGGGCGGTCGCCAACATCGGGGCGTACGGCCTGCTGCGCTTCGGCGCCGGCATCTTCACCGACCAGCTCCGCTTCTCCGCCACGGTCCTGATCGTCCTGGGCGCCGCGTCGATCATCTACGGGGGAGTCCTCGCGGTGGCCCGGCGGCGACCGGCCGAGATGCTCGCCTACTCGGCGATCGGCCAGGTCGGGTACGTGCTCGTCGCGGTCGGGGTGGGCGGCCCGGTGGGGCTCGCCGCCGCGGTGCTCTACAGCGTGGTCAACGCGCTCAACAAGGCCCTGCTGTTCCTGACCACGGCCGTACGGGGACCGCTGGTCGCCGCCGCCTTCGCCGTCGGGGCGCTGAGCGTGGCCGGCGTCCCGCCCGCGGTGGGGTTCGTCGGCAAGCTCGCCGTCTTCCGCACCGCGGTCGACGCCCGGAGTCCCGCCCTCGTGGCCCTGCTCGTCCTGGGGAGCGCGTTGTCGCTGCTCTACCTGTTCCTCATCTACCAGCGGGAGTTCTGGGCCGAGGACGACGACGAGGTCTCGGCCGACGGCGACGACGCCCGCGGGAAGCACACGCGATCGGTGTCCCTGCGGGCGATCACCGTCGCGCTCGCCCTGGTCCTGCTCGTCGGCGGGGCCTGGCCCGAGCCCCTGGCGGCGCTGTCGGCCGCTGCCGCCGACAGCCTGGCCGCCGCAGCGAACGGAGCGACACGATGATCGGGATCCTCCTGCGGGTGGCCGTGCTCACGGGCCTCTACCTGCTGATCGTCTCGAGCACCGCGCCCGGCGACATCGGGACGGGTCTCGTGCTCGCCTCCCTGGTCGTCGCGGTGGGGCGCCGTCACCGCGGGACCTCGGCCCCGACCTCGGCCCGCGCGACGCTGCGCCGGCTCGCCGGGGTCCCGGCCCTGGTCGGCGGCACGCTCGTCGACGTCGTCACCGGCAGCGTCGACGTGATCCGCTGCTGCCTGCGCCGGCCCCCCGACCCGGGACTGGTGTGGCTCCCCACCGGGCCCACCTCGCCGTCCTCGTTCGCGGCGTGGGGCATCCGCCTCGGCATCACCCCCAACACCGTCGTCGTCGACGTCGACGAGGAGCGCGGGGCGGTGCTGGTCCACGTGCTCGACGCGCACGATCCCGACACCGTCCGCGCCGAGCAGATGGCGGCCTACCGGACCCGGCAGCGGAAGGTCTTCCCGTGAGCGCGCTCGTCGCCGTGCCGGCCCTGGTCTGGGTCACGGTGCTGGTGGTGGTCGGTGGCCTCGCGCTGCTGCGGGGCCAGGACGTGCTCCAGCGCCTCATCGCCCTCGACCTGCTGGCGGTGCTCGTCGTGGCGCTGCTGGCCCTGCTGTCCTACCTCCGGGACGTGCCGCACTATCTCGACGCCGCGGTCGCCCTCGCGCTGTTGTCACTCGTCGCGACCGTGGCCACGGCCCGCTACCTGGCGATCGGAGGGCCGCTCGAATGATCTCCGTCGTGCTCGACGTCGTCGGCGGGCTGCTCCTGGTGCTCGGTCTGGGCCTGATGACGATCGCCCTGGTCGGGGTGCTGCGCATGCCCGGGACCTACAGCAAGCTTCACGCCCAGAGCCTCGCCACCGGGCCGGGGGTGTGCTGTGTGCTGGCCTCGTCGGTCGCCACGGAGAACGTCGCGACGATCTCCTACGCGACCGTCGGCATCGTGTTCACGGTGCTCACCGCCCCGGTGGCCAGCCACGCCATCGCCCGTGCGGCACGCCGGCGCGGCGCCGAGGCGGAGCCGCGCTGAACGAGCCGACCCACATCGAGGTCAGAGCACGCCTCGCCGCATCGCCCACAACGCCACACCGAGCGGGCCGATCAGCACCATCACGGCGAGCAGGCCGCCCAGCCATTCGGTGGGCAGCAGCGCCACGACCAGGACGACGACGACCACCACCTGGATGAGGAGGTTCCGCACGCGGGGGCTCAGCCGGCGTCGCGGTGCCGACTGCGCCGCGAGGAGGTCGAACCACTCGGGGTCGTCACGGCGGGCGTCGGCGGCGAGCTTCGCCAGCGCGGCCTTCTCCCGTTCGGTGAGCGGCCGCGACGGTTCGGGGGGTGTGGGTCCTGTCGCACCGTTCGTCATGGGTCGCCGTCCTCCCGTCGCGCGTCACCGTCGCCAGGCGGACCGGACTTCCCGGCACACCGCGGACACGTGGGCCTCGTCCGGGCGGATACCCCACTGAAGTCCCTTCGCACGGATCCCCGGACGTGGGAAACTCGTCCGGTTCCGACTCGGGGCGCTGGTGCGGTGACGAGTGGAGGGCGCGATGAGCGAGGTACAGACGGATGCGCCCACGGCGGGCCCCGAGCCCGGCGCCCGGATCAAACCGGTCGTCTTCTACGGGTCCGCCGCGGTGACGCTCGCGGTCGCGCTCTGGGCGATCATCGCCCCGACGTCCGCCTCCGACACCATCGGTGCGGTGGTCGGCTGGACCTCGGAGTGGTTCGGCTGGTTCTACATCCTGCTGACCACTCTCGTCCTGGTCTTCGTGATCATCGTGGGGGCGTCCCGTCTCGGGCGGACACGGCTCGGGCCGGAGCACTCGCGTCCCGAGTTCGGCACGTTCGCCTGGGCCTCGATGCTGTTCGCCGCCGGCATCGGCACCGACCTGATGTTCTTCGCCGTCGTGGAGCCCGTAACCCAGTACCTGACCCCGCCCCGGGGCGAGGGCGGCACCCTGCAGGCGGCCGAGGACGCCACCGTATGGACCCTGTTCCACTACGGGATCAGCGGGTGGGGGCTCTACGCGCTGATGGGCATGGCGCTGGCCTACTTCGCCTACCGCCGCAACCTCCCGCTCGCGATCCGGTCCGCGCTCTACCCGATCTTCGGCAAGCGGATCCACGGAGGGTTGGGCACCGCCGTCGACCTCGCCGCCATCCTCGGCACGATCTTCGGGGTCGCCGCGTCGCTCGGCATCGGCGTGGTGCTGCTGAACTACGGGCTGTTCTTCCTCTTCGGTATCCCGGAGGGAACGGCGGCCCAGGTCGGGCTGGTGGTCGTGGCGGTCGCCATCGCCACGGTCTCGGCCGTGACCGGCGTCGACCGCGGCATCAAGTTGCTGAGCCAGCTCAACGTGATCCTCGCGATCGGGCTGGCCCTCTTCCTCCTCGTCGCCGGCGACACGGTGTTCCTGCTCAACGGGCTCGTGCAGAACGTCGGTGACTTCGTCAGCTCCTTCCCGGGCCTGACGCTCGAGACGTTCGCCTTCGACCGGCCCGAGGACTGGCTCAACGCCTGGACGCTCTTCTTCTGGGCCTGGTGGATCGCCTGGGCGTCGTTCGTGGGGCTGTTCCTGGCCCGCATCTCGCGGGGCCGCACCATCCGGCAGTTCGTCGCGGGAACACTGATCATCCCGTTCACCTACATCGTGATGTGGGTGTCGATCTTCGGTAACAGCGCGATCGACGTCATCCGCGACGGCAACGCGGCGTTCGGGCAGGAGACGATCGACAACAACGCCCAGGGCTTCTACCAGCTGCTCGCGCAGTACCCCGCGGTCCCGTTCATCGCGGGGGTCGCCACCTTCGTGGGTCTGCTCTTCTACGTGACCTCGGCCGACTCGGCCGCCCTGGTGATGGCCAACCTGAGCTCCCACCTGAAGACCCCGCAGTCGGACGGGGCGCCGGCGGTCCGCATCTTCTGGGCGGTGGCCACGGGCCTGCTCACCGTGGGGATGCTGCTGGTCGGCGGCGTGAGCGCGCTGCAGAACGCCACCATCATCATGGGGCTGCCCTTCGCGTTCGTGATCCTGCTGGTCATGTACGGCCTGTACAAGGCGCTGCGGCTGGAGGACATGCATGCCGCGAGCCAGCAGTACGCCCTGCGCTCGTCCATCTCGGGCCGCAGCCCGGCCGACGGGCACCACCACGGCGGACTGGGATGGCGCCAGCGGCTGGATCGGGCCATGTCGTTCCCCGACAAGCACCGCGCGGAGGAGTTCCTGGCGGAGGTGGCCCTCCCGGCCGTCCAGGAGGTGGCCGCACACCTGCAGGAGCGCGGGGTGGAGGCCGAGGCCAGAGAGGGCCGCGACGACGACGGCACGACGACCGTCGAGCTGGTCGCCGACCTGGGGGAGGGGCACCAGTTCCTCTACCGGATCCGGCCGCGTGAGGTCCCCATCCCCGTGTACGGGCACGCCGTGCCGAAGGGCACCGACACGTACTGCCGCCTCGAGGTGCACCTGCAGGACGGCGGCCAGGACTACGACGTCATGGGCTACACCTACGGGCAGCTGACCGACGACATCCTCGACCAGTACGAACGGCACCTCGAGTACGTCCGCATCCAGCAATTCAGCGGCTGATGTCGTAACGTGGGATCGGAGGTCCCCGACGGGGTAGTAGCTGGCGGTGGTCAAGGTCAGCCGGCGCCCCGGAGGTCATCGCCCGCGTGCGGGCAATCCGGGCCAGGTCATCGCCGGAGCGTTCGCCGCGGGCATCGCGATCGGCACCGGGCTGCTTCTCCTCCCGGCGTCGTCGGCCGACGGGCGTAGTGCGAGCGTCCTCGACAGCGTGTTCACCGCGACGTCGGCGGTGTGCGTGACCGGGCTGGTCACGGTGGACACCGGCACGGCGTGGTCGACGCCGGGCCACGTGGTGATCCTCGCCCTGATGCAGGTCGGCGGGCTGGGGATCATGACCGTGGCGTCGCTGCTGGTGGTGCTGGTGTCCCGGCGTCTGGGCCTGCGGGCCCGGTTGGTGGCGCAGGCCCAGTCCGGCAACCTCGACCTCACCGACGTCCGTCGGGTCCTGCGCAACGTCGTGCTCTTCAGCCTCGCCGGGGAGGCCGTGACGGCGGTGGCGTTGGCCCTGCGGCTCGCGACGGCCTACGGCGTGGCGCCGGCGACGGCGATGTGGGAGAGCGTGTTCCACGCGGTGTCGGCGTTCAACAACGCGGGGTTCGTGCTGTGGTCCGACGGGATGATCGGGTTCGCCGGCGATCCGTGGATGCTGCTCCCGGTGGCCCTCGCCGTCATCGTCGGGGGCCTCGGCTTCCCGGTGATCTTCGAGCTGGTCCGCGCGTGGCGGCCCCGGTCGTGGTCGGTGACGACCCGCATCACCATCGTCACCTCAGCGGTGCTGCTGATCGTCGGGACGGTGCTGCTGATCGTGCTCGAGTACGGCAACCCGGCGACGCTGGGCCCGATGGGCGTGGCCGGGAAGGTGCTGGTCGGGTTCTTCTCCGCGGTCATGCCGCGCAGCGGCGGGTTCAACGCCGTCGACATCGGGGCGATGACCCCCGAGAGCTGGCTGGCCACCGACGTCCTCATGTTCATCGGCGGCGGCAGCGGCAGCACCGCCGGGGGCATCAAGGTCACGACGTTCGGGCTGCTGGCGGCCGTCCTGTGGGCGGAGATGAGCGGGGAACGCGACGTGGACGTCGGCCGTCGCCGGATCCCGATCGCCAACCAGCGCCAGGCACTGGCCGTCGCCCTGCTCGGTATCGGACTCGCGATGGTCTCCACGTTCGTCGTGCTCGGGGTGAGCGACGAGGATCTCGACCGCGTGCTCTTCGAGGTCCTCTCCGCGCTGGGTACGGTCGGGCTCTCGACGGGGATCACCGCGGAGCTCCCGGCGGCCGGACAGGTGGTGCTCGTCGTGCTGATGTTCGTGGGCCGGCTGGGGCCGCTCGCGCTGGCGTCGGCGCTGGCCCTGCGCGAGCGTCCCCGGCACTACGAGCGGCCCGAGGAGAGGACGATCATTGGCTGACACGCACCACGAGCCGGTGGTGGTCATCGGGCTGGGCCGCTTCGGCAGCGCGATCGCGCTGGAGCTCGAGCGACAGGGCACCGAGGTGCTCGCGATCGACAGCATCAACCGCACGGTGCAGAACCTCTCCTCCCAGCTCACCCACGCGGTGACCGCCGACTGCACCGACCTGGAGGCGTTGCAGCAGCTGGGCGTCGGCGACTTCCACCGGGCCGTGGTCGCCATCGGGGACCACCTGGAGGACAGCATCCTGGTGACCTCGCTGCTGGTCGACCTCGGGATCGCCGACATCTGGGCCAAGGCCACGAGCACCCACCACGGACGGATCCTCGAACGGATCGGGGCGCACCACGTCGTGTTCCCCGAGCAGGACATGGGCCAGCGGGTGGCCCACCTGGTCTCGGGCAACGTGCTCGACTACATGAAGATCGATGCCGACTTCGCCCTCGCCAAGCTCCGTCCGCCCCGGGAGATCCTCGACGTCCCACTGAGCGAGACCGAGATCCGCAGCAAGCACGGCGTCACCGTCGTCGCGGTCAAGAAGGACGAGGGCTCCTTCACCTACGCGACGAACGAGACCGTCGTCTCGCGCGACGACGTCATCCTCGCCGTCGGCCACAAGGACGACATCGAGCACCTCGTCGAGGGTCCCTAGCGGCTCGGCACGCCGTCCACGAGACGACGCTGCGGGACGGCCTTCTTCAGGGTGCCAACGCGGGGTAGTGGCGGAGTTCGATCGACTCGTGGAGTCCGAGACCACCGCTGCCGAGGGCGACGAGCCGGCGGCCCAGGGCCGTCGGCAGGTGGGTGAGGAGTGAGGTCCCGGCGGTGAGCATCCACGCGCCGGCTCGCGTACCCGGGACGAGGCGCCGGGCCATCGTCGTCGCGAACTCGCGGCTGCGGTGGACGTAGTCGCGCATCGCCGCTTCGTAGGCGGGGTACGCGATCGCGGGATCGCCTCCGGCTGCGGCGAGCTCGCCCGCGAGGGTGTAGGCGCCGACCACGGCGAGGCTGGTGCTACCTCCGACGGCGGGGCCGGGGCAGTAGCCGGCGTCACCGACGAGGGCGACCCGACCCCGGGTCCAGTGGTCCATGGCGAGCTGGGTGATCGCGTCGAAATAGAAGGCCGGTGCCCGATCGACCTCGTCGAGCAGGCGGGGCACCTCGCCGTCGAGGTCGCCGAAGGCCTCCCGCAGCAGCTGCTTCTGGCGCGGGACGTCGCGGTGGTCGTAGGCGAGCTCGGCGTCGGGCCGGAACAGGAAGAACGCGCGGGCATCGGTCATGTGGCGCGCGCTGTACAGCCCGACCATGCGGTTCACGCCGAGCAGGGTGGTCATGTGGCCGTCGAGGTGCTGGTGGTCCGGGATGGACGCGACCGCGATGTAGCCGCCCAACCAGTGCGAGTACTCGGTCTCGGAGCCGAACACGAGCCCCCGCACCCCGGAATGCAGCCCGTCGGCGCCGATCACGACGTCGAACCGACGCTCCGGTGCCCGCTCGAACGTGGCGACACCGTCGTCGGAGAGCCCGGTGATCCGGTCGTCGAACACGTACTCGACGTCCGCCCGGGTGGCGTCGTAGAGGATCGCGCCGAGGTCGTCGCGCATGATCTCGACATGGCGATCGGAGAGCGCGCCCATCAGCCGCGTCATGTCGATCGTGACCTCGCGGCGCGCGTGCTCGCGCCGGACGGTCATGCGTTCGGTGCCGGTGGCGTGGTCCTGGACCGCCTCGAGCACGCCCATCCGCTCGATGACGTCCATGGCGGGGGTGAACAGGTCGACCGCGTGCCCGCCGGTCCGGCGCCGCGGCGGTGACTGCTCCACGACGGTGACGTGGTGGCCCGCGCGGTGCAGCCAGTAGGCGGTCACCGGCCCCGCCACGCTCGCCCCGGAGATCAGGACGTCCGATGGGGCACGCCGCCCGGCGGCGGGTCCGAGGGACGTGGGTCCGGTCGCGTCGGTGCCCATCGGGCCACCTCCCGGTCGCAGTCAGCACGCTGTCGCCGCCGACCAGGCTTCCCGGCACACCACGGCTCATTGTGCTCCGGTCCGGCGGGGAAGTCAGCGCCCAGAAGTCAGGGGGTCGCGTCATTCCGATCGGTCGGCGTCGTCCCCTCCGACCCGGAGGATGCGCCCGGTGGAGGGGACTCCGCGGTCGTCGACGAGGAAGAGCATGTAGAAGCCTTCCGGGACCGTCTGGATCGACGCCGGGACGTCCACCTCGATGCCGCGTCCGGCCCGACGCAGGTCGAGCGCGATCGAGCGTTGGTCGACGCTGGTCACGTGGGTCGAGCTCGCGAGCCGGACCAGTCGGGCGCGGTCGATGCGCTCGGGTTCGGGGGTGGTGACGGCGAGGGTGTCGCCGCGTTCGGCGGAGTCCGGCGCCTCGCCGATCTCGGGCCGTGGCCCCTGGAAGAGGTAGGGCGGTGAGTAGATCTCGAGGCGTTGCTCGAAGGTGCCCGGCACGGTGTTGTTCTCGTCGTCGAACAGCGGGTCCGAGCCGGCCGTGAGCACGCGGCCGTCGGGGAGCAGGAGCCCCTCGGTGTGGTAGTTCCGGCCCACTTCCGGATCCGCGGCGACGGAGAGGGTCCCGCCGTCGGGGCCCGGGCGGTAGAGGCGTGCGAGCAGGTGGTCCGAGGCGCCCTTGCCGCGGTAGTCCCCGGAGCCGTTGCTGATGAGCATCGAGTCGTCGGGCAGCGTGACGAGGTTCGGGTAGCGGGTGGGCGCGGCCAGCTCCGGGCCCGGCGTGAAACGCGGCGCCGGGTCGTCGAGGTCGACGAGGTCGATGCGGGCGGTGGAGCGGGGGCTCTCGCCGACGCCGCCTCCGCCCACCACCGCCATCCGCTGCTCCTGCACGGGCCCGACCCACGCGGCCCCGGAGGTCTCGAGCAGGTCCGGGTCGCGCAGGCCCGGGACGGGGGCGAAGGCGTTGTCGTCGAGGTCCCACAGCCCGGGCACGCGGCCCTCGCCGGCCGGGCCGTAGCCGGCGGTGGTGCCGGTGTAGAACATCTGGTCGGGCGCCCCGGTGGTGAACAGCCCGGGGTAGGTCGGGAAGTAGTGCGTGAGGTCCTTGCGCTCGGTCCAGGTGTTCGTGGCCGGGTCGAAGATCTCGGTCTGGCCGTTGAGGACCTCACCGACGCCGTTGAGACCGGAGGTGGCCATGACGCGGCCGTCGACCATCGGGGTCAGGGTCGGGTACCAGCGGGCGAACTCCATGTCGCCGACCCGCGTCCAGGTCTCGGTGACCGGATCGAACGTGAACGCCTTGTCCGTGCCCTGGTAGTCCTGCTTGTCCAGGGTCATCGGCGCGCCGAGGCCGTAGAGGTTGCGGCCCTGCTCGGGAGGCAGCCCCGCGATGGCGTACTGGTCGCGGTTCGGGTTGATCGCTCCGGGTCCCGGCGCCACGGCCTCCACGAAGGCGGTGACCTCGCTCGCGGTGACGGTCGCGCCCGCGTCGGTGGTCGTCTTGGTGGCCGGCGGGACGAGGACGTCGCGGGCGCTGCGGTAGCGCTGCCCGTCGGGGGAGACGAACTCGGTGCCGGCGGGCACCGGGCGGGCGACGTCCGGGTTCTCGTTCTTGACCCGCATCGCGCCGGCGGCGTGGGTGACCGCGCCGGAGAGCT
Organism: Actinomycetospora sp. NBC_00405; assembly: GCF_036044095.1. NCBI lineage: Bacteria > Bacillati > Actinomycetota > Actinomycetes > Pseudonocardiales > Pseudonocardiaceae > Actinomycetospora > Actinomycetospora sp. NBC_00405. Next base: position 1,416,736 of record NZ_CP107938.1, on the reverse strand, counting down.
TCTCGTAGCGGGCGGTGCCGCCGGCGACGAGCAGCCGACCGTCGGGGAGCAGGGTCTGACCGCCGCAGAACATGTCGTCGGGGACCGGGATCATGCGCGTCGAGCCGTCGCGGGGGTCGTAGAGCAGGCTCTTGAGGGCCTTGGTGGCGAACAGGTCCTCCTTGTTGCCCGAGCCCGCGATCAGCAGCACCTTCCCGCTCGGGAGCAGGGCGGCGTGGATGGCGTTGACGCGATCCGCGGGAGGAACGTCGACGACGTCCCACCGTCCGTGCCGCTGCATGTACGGCTGGCTGTTGACCAACCGGTCGTGGCGCCACTGCGCGACGTAGGAGAAGGCGGGCGGCAGGTTCACCCCGAGCAGCACCGCCGCGGCGAGCACACCCAGCAGCACCGACGGGACGCGACGACGCGCGGAGCGCGGCACGCCTAGGACCTCCCCACGACCTCGCCGGGGCGGTCGGTGTCGCGGTGGTCGTTCATCCTCGAGCTCTCCTCGTGACGGGTGACAACGGAGGGGACGGTGCGCCGACCGCCCCCTCGCCGGCCGCGCACCGTCCCCTCGTGTTCAACGAATCCGACCCCTGTGCCGTGAGTGCTCACCGCCTTGCGATCGCCTGACGACACCCCGCCGCGGATGGCGAGGCGGGCGATCCGGGGGTGCACTCGTTCCCGGACAACGAGCGAGGAGGAGCGCATGCCGACTGCCGGCCCGGCACAGCGAGGGCTGTCCCGCGCCCTCGTCCGGGCGCCGATCCTCGCCTACCGCTGCGGCCTCGGGGCGCTGCTCGGACGTCGCTTGGTGTTGCTGACCCATGTCGGGCGCACGACCGGACGTCCGCGTCACGTGGTGCTCGAGGTCGTCGGACGCGGCGAGGCCCCGGGCTCCTACCTGGTCGCGTCGGGCTACGGCGCGAGGGCCCAGTGGTTCCGCAACGTCCTCGCCCATCCCGAGGTGAGTTACCAGATCGGCCGGCGCCGCCGTGACGGGTGGGCCTACCCGCTGCCGTCCGCGGAGTCCGGCCGCCGCCTCGCCGACTACGCCCGGCACCACCCCCGGACGGCGACCGCGCTGATGGCGATGGTGGGCCACGACATCGACGGCTCGCCCGCCGCCTACGAGCGCCTCGGTGCCGACGCCGAGCACGGCGTGCCCCTCGTCCTGCTCAGCCCCCCACCGGCGCCGCCCGGCGCCGGCGACCCGTGACCGGCTTCCCGCGGCCGGAGGAGGGATCCCCTCGTTGATCCGCTATCTCCGCGAGCACACCAGCCCGCCGGTGTTCGTCTCCTCGGCGCTGATCGCGCTCGCCCTCGTGCTCTGGGGAGTCCTGTCGGCGGCCTCGCTGTCGACGGCGGCGAGTGCCGTCAACTCGTTCATCGTCACGAACTTCGGCTGGCTCTACATCTTCAGCGCCAGCGCCTTCCTGATCTTCGTCATCGTGCTGATGACCTCGCGCTACGGCCGTATCCGGCTCGGTCCGGCGGACTCGAAGCCCGAGTACGGCACCATGTCGTGGTTCGCGATGCTGTTCACCGCGGGCATGGGGATCGGGCTCGTCTACTACGCGGTGAGCGAGCCGGTCAGCTACTTCCAGGAGCCTCCTGTCGGCGTCGGGGGGACCCCCGAGGCCGCCCAGAACGCGATGTTCCTGCCGTTCTTCCACTGGGGTCTGCACCCGTGGGCGATCTACATCGCGCTGGGCCTGGCGCTGGGCTACTTCGCGTTCCGCAAGGGCCTCCCTCTGCGCCCCGCGTCCGCGCTGTACCCGCTGCTGGGGGACCGGATCAACCGGTGGCCGGGTTTCCTCGTCGACGTGCTCGCGGTGTTCGGGACCCTGTTCGGCCTGGCGACGTCGCTGGGGCTGGGGGCCCAGCAGGTCGGCGCCGGGCTGGAGACCCTGTTCGGCATCTCGAACACCACGCCCCTGCAGATCACGTTGATCCTGGGCATCACCGCGATCGCGGTGGTCTCGGTGATGCTCGGGATCGACAAGGGCATCCGGAACCTGTCGCTGATCAACCTGTGGCTCGCGTTCGCGCTGATGGTGTTCGTGTTCGCCTTCGGGCCCACCCGCGACCTGCTCAACACGACGGTCAGCAACGTCGGCAACTACCTGCAGAACCTCCCGGCCCAGAGCTTCCAGACCTACCCCGGCAACCCGGCCGCCCAGGAGTGGCAGGCCAGTTGGACGCTGTTCTACTGGGGCTGGTGGATCTCCTGGTCGCCGTTCGTCGGCATGTTCCTGGCCCGGATCTCCTACGGGCGCACGATCCGCTCGTTCATCGCCGGAGCGCTGTTCGCCCCGGTCGGAGCCTCGATGGTGTGGCTGACCATCTTCGGGGAGAGCGCGCTGAACCTGCTGGAGCAGGACCCGGCCAACCCCCTGGCCGAAGCGTCGACCGACACCGGCATGTTCGTGCTGCTCCAACAGCTCCCGGTCGGGGCCATCGCCTCGGTGCTCGCGTCGGCGGTCGCGATCATCGTCGTGGTGCTCTTCTTCGCGACGTCGTCGGACTCCGGGTCGCTCGTGGTCGACATCCTCACCAACGGCGGCGACCCGAACCCACGCTGGCAGCAGCGCCTGTTCTGGGCGGTGATGGAGGGCGTCATCGCCGCGGTCCTCCTCGCTGCGGGCGCCGCGAGCGGGGCGGACGCCCTCAGCGCCCTGCAGACCGCCTCGATCCTGGCCGGCCTGCCGTTCTGCCTCGTACTCATCGCCATGTGCGTCGGCTTCGTCAAGGCGCTGTCGACCGAGCGGTTCGTCGTCCGGATGCGCACCGAGGCCTCCCCGATGCCGGGCCTGCGGTCGGCGGCGCGGCCCGCAGGTTCGGTGCTGACCGCGGCGGGCGACGGCAACGGCAAGCACGCCCAGGACGACCGCTCGGATCTCGAGGAGCCGGCCGAGGGCTCGGGACTCGACGAGGACGAGGAGCTCGACCCCTCTCTCGGCGAGACCACCGTCGCCGAGGTCTCCCAGGTACCGGTGTCGGCCGGGAGCCGGTCGACCACGGTGAACGACACCGAGTAGCCCGCACGACACGACCACTCGAGGAGGAGTGATGAGTCAGGAGAACGAACGGGCGGCCCAGCGCGCCCACCGCAACGTCGGGCTGCCCGACGAGGAGTACGACGACACGGGCCGCCCGGCTGCCGCCCGTGCGCGTGACGCGGACCCGTCCCCGTCGACCGGGCCCGGCGAGCCGGAGCGGCGGGACGAGCCGGAGGACGGCTGAGCCTCGAGCGGCTGCGCCGACTCCGCCGACCCCGGGCAGCGGGTGTGCGGTGTCGGCGCGGCCGAGCTCGGTGGTGACGGGCGTTCGAGCAGGGTGGGCCGCTCGGTCAACGCATCACGCCGGTGGTCACCCGGACCGTCTGCGGTGACGTGCTGCCAGCGCCCGGATGAACGTCGTGATCGCCTCTTGCTCCGAGGCGCTGTGGGCCCGAGCGAGTTCCTCGACCTCCGAAGCCCGCTTGTCCAGCTCGTGGAGCACCCGCCGGTGCGACGCCTCGGAGACGGCAAGGACGCGCCGTCGACGGTCCCGTCCGTGAGGGTGACGGACCACGTGGCCGGCGTCCACCAGGCGGTCCACCAGCGCCGTCGCCGAGCCCGAGGACATCCCCAGCACACGGCCCAGTTCTGCGGGACCGAGCTCGTGCGGACGCAGCAGAACGTGCTTGACGGCCAGGTAGTCCCCGGGCGTGACCCCGAGGACTGCGCTCATGGCGACGTCGGCTTCCGCGATCGCCACAGCGAGGTCGTGCACGGCCCAGGCGAGCTGATCCGCCCGCGGGCCCGCGGACGTGGTCGGACGGTCCGTCGGTTGCGGGGGCACGACGCGCATCCTACGGTCGCTCGATATCAGAGCCGCTCTGTATCCGAGCGATAGTGGGGTGTGACGGTGCGGGAGAGGAATCGAGCAGGGCTGCTCCGGGCCGCGACGGCGCTGGCGCTGGCGACGGCGCAGCCGTTGTCGACCCGGGCGGCGCGGTGGACCGGCCGGGGGAGGACGGAGGTCGAACAGGCAACGGCCACCGAGGGACCGGTCACTCCGGCCGGGTGGGCCTTCGTGATCTGGGCGCCGCTGTTCGCCGGAAGCCTCGCCTACGCCGCGACGGACCTCCGCCGGGAACGCGCGGGCGAGGAGACCTCGGGTGCCGCCGGGTGGTGGGCGAACGCCGCGTTGGCCGGGAACGTCGCCTGGAGTCTGAACGCGCAGTTCCGGCGCCTCGACGAGGTCAGCGTCGCTCTGATCCTCGGTTCGGCGTCGGCGGCGACCACCTCGGTGGCCCTCGCCGAACGGGACCCGAGGGCAGGAGCGGGGCGCGCCACGGCCCGCTACATCGGCCCGCTGGCCGGGTGGCTGTGCGTCGCTGCTTTCGCGAACATCGAGACCACCCGCAACCTCCGTCGCGGGCGTCCCGAGGATCGACAGGCCACCCGGAGCGCGGTCGCGCTCGTTGCGGCAGCCGCGACGGTCGGGGGCGCCGCCGCGGCGGTGGTCCGCGGTCACCGCGGGTTCGCGCTCGCCGCGTGCTGGGGCCTGACCGGTATCGCGGTGAAGGCGCTCCGACACGGACAGGCCCCGGTCGCGACCGCGGCCGGTGTGGGCGGTGTCGCCCTCGCGACCAGCAGTGCCGTCGCGCGATCGGTTGCCGCACGACGGTGAGGGAGGGGGTGCGTCGTCATCTCTCCGCCGTGCCGACACCCGGACACTGCTCACGAGCATCGGCGGCTCGGCGAGGAGCCGTGGCGCCGTCGGACCGGCCGCACCGGTCGGTCCGAGGCCGTGTCGACGTCAGGCGCCGGTGGCCCTCCCCGACGGGCGGAGCGTCGGGGGCTGGGCACGACCACCCGTCGTCGGGCACGTCGCCGAGGAGATCGCGCAGATTGCCGAGCAGCAGGCTCATCGCCGGGCGTCCTCGTCGTCGGGGAATCCGTTCCGACCGACATCACCACGGACGAGGTGAACCTCGCCGCAGAGATCCCTTGCGGCGGGCTGACGGTCGACCGATGTCGGTCCCGCACCGCGTCGCAAGCGGACAGAAAGATTGTCGGCGACGGCCTCCCGGGCACTCGATGCGCGACCGGTTGAGGACTCGGCCGGGGTGCGGGCATCGAGCACGGACGCGGTGCGGCCCGGAGGCACACCGAGCGGTCCACGGCCCGCCGCCGACATCGCGAGTGCCCTTCTGGCGATCATCGCCCTGTTCGTCGGCGGACTGGCCGGGAGCTCCACGTGGCAGAGGCCCCTCGCCGCGGGACGTCGTCGCTCCTGCCGCCCGACGAGGCGGCGGGGAGCGACGTGTCCCCGGGCCGGGACGAGGGCTCAGGTCGGGGCGCGCCGCGAGGCGGCCGCCCCGTCGCCCGGTTCGCGCAGCTCGCGGACGATCTCGGCGGCGATGTAGAGCGACAGCGTGAGCAGGTAGAGCCAGACGAGCAGGATCAGCCCGCCGCCCAGGGCGCCGAGGCCCGAGGTGAGCCGGCCGACGACCGAGACGTAGAGCGGGAAGAGGGCGCTGGCGGCGAGCCAGCCGCCGACGGCGACGAGCGCGCCGATCGCCGTGACCCGCCAGGTCCGCCGCCCCGGACCCATTCCGGTCCGCAGCACCAGCACCGCCCACCCCAACAGGGCGGCGATGACGGCCGGCCAGCGCAGGAGACGCCACAGAAGGTGCCCGGCGGGGACGTCGAGCACCAGCAGCGGGTCCTGCACCGCGGCCGCCGTCACGGTGGCTCCGCCGAGCAGGAGCAGGACGGCCAGCGCGGCCGCGGCGCGCCAGGACCGGGGCGGACGCCCGGCGATCGTGGCCAGCGCGTACAGCACCGAGCGGAGGGCCCGGACCAGCAGGATCAGCGCCGCGAGGGAGCCGACGGTGAGCAGTCCGGTGGTGCTCGTCGCGAGCAGGGTGGCGGCGGCGTCGGCGGCGGCGCTCCCGCGGGTCGTGAGCACCACCCGCAGCAGACGGGTCATCCCGTCCGCCGCGGCCGCGTCGGCTCCCGCTCCGAGCGCCGGCCCGCCCGCGCGCAGGATCGCGACGACAGTCAGCAGGGCGGGGAAGACCGCCAGCGCGGTGAAGAACGCCGACTCGCCCGCGAGCGCCGGGACCCGATGGGCCGAGGCCGAGGCCAGGAGGCTCCGCAGCCGTGTGCGCGGCGGGCGTGTGCGCGGCGGGCGTCCGCGCCGGAGGAAGGCCCTCACATCCGTGTCTCCCCCTCGAGGTCGGTGCCCTAATCCTCCGCGCCGTCGGACGCGTCGACGCCGCCGGCCCCGGCGTCGGTCCCGCCGCGGTGCAGCGGGGACATGAGGTCGAACCACGTCCCGGCCGGGACGGATCCCCCGGTGAGGTCCCCGTCGGAGCACGTCCGGACCGGGTCGACGCACACGGGCGCGGGGGCCCCGGTCGAGAAGGTCATGACCGCCCCGGCGTAGCGGTCGGTGGCCCCGACGTAGGCCGCCGACGTCGATCGCTGCGTGGTCCCCGTCTTGCCGATCATCGGGCGGTCCCAGTCCGCGTCGTCGGCGGCGCCGGATGCGGTCCCGTCGACGCTGCCTTCCGACAACGCGGTCTGCAGGTCGCCGGCCACCTCGCCGGACACCGCGCGCTCGCACGGAGGGAGGGGCGGGGTGACGTCACGGCCGTTGCGGTCGGTCACGCGGGTGACCACCGAGGTGGGGCACCACACGCCGCCGGCGGTGATGGTGGCGGCGACGTTCGCGAGGTCCAGCGGGCTGGTGGGATCAGGCCCGAGGGTGAACGACGCCTGCTCGGCCTCGCGCACGCGGTCGGCCAGCGGTCGCCCGTCGGGACCGGGTGCGGCGAGTGTCGTGCGCATCCCGAGACGGCGTGCCACGTCGACGATCGGGTCGACCGAGCCGAGGCGGTCGGTGAGTGCGACGAAGGGGGTGTTGGGTGATTCGGCGAGCGCTCGGCGCAGCGTGAGCTCGTCGTCGTGCGAGCCCTGGTTCTCGACGCTGTAGTCGTCGCCGGCGTCGTCGAAGACGCGGGAGGTGTAGCGCCCGGGGACGTCGAGCTCGGTGCCGGGCTCCACCAGGCCCCGTTCCAGGGCGGCGGCCACCGTGAAGATCTTGTAGATCGATCCGGCGCCGCGCAGGGGAGCGGTGGTCAGCGGCACCGCCGTCTCGCCGGCGTCGCCGTCGTTGCCGTACGCGCGGTTCGCGGCCAGCGCGAGCACCGGCCGGCGGTCGGTCTCCGGCGCCACGACCGCCGCGACGTCGGCCACCTCCCGGTCGTCGACCGCGTCGTCCGTGGCCTCGCGCGCTTCCGCGGCGACACGGGGATCGAGCGTCGTGCGCACCGTGAAACCGCCGGTGGCGAGCCTGGAGGGGTCGAGTCCGGCGGCGGCGAGGCGCTCGACGACCTCTCGGCAGAAGAAGCCCGTGCCCGGTCGGGCTCCGACGCACCCCTCGGCCGGCAGCGAGGGGTCAGGTCGCACCCCGAGCGGGGCGGCGCGTGCCGCGGCGGCCCGGGCGGGCGTGAGTGCACCGACCTCGGTCATCGCGGTGAGGACCTGGTCGCGGCGGTCGCGGGCCGCCTCGGGGTGGTCGAGAGGGTCGTAGCCGCCGGGGGAGCGCACCATCCCGGCCAACAAGGCCGCCTGGGGCACGGTGAGCGTCGCGGCGCTCGTCCCGAACCAGGTGCGCGCCGCGGCCTCGACGCCGTAGGCGCCACGCCCGAAGTAGACGAGGTCGAGGTAGCGGGTGAGGATCTCGTCCTTCGTGAGCCGGTCGGAGATCCGGTGGGCGAGACGGACCTCGGTGAGCTTGCGTCCGACGGTGTCCGCTGTGGCGGCCCGACGTTCCTCCGGGGTGTCGGCCAGGGCGTAGAGGCGCTGGTTCTTGACGTACTGCATCGTGATGGTGGACGCGCCCTGGCCCTCGAGCGGCGCTCCCGACACGGCGTTGGTCACGACCGCGCGGGCCACCCCCCGTGGGTCGACGCCGTCGTGGGCGAAGAAGCGCCGGTCCTCGATCGCGACGATCGCCGCTCGCATCGTGTCGGCGATGCGCTCGGCACCGACCGGCAGGCGGAACCGGCGGTACAGCAGGGCGATCGGGGCCCCGGCCGCGTCCGTCACGACCGTGGCCGCGTCGGCACCGTCGTCGACGACACCGGTGGACGTGGCGTCCACGCCGGACGACGCCCGCGCGAGGAGCGTTCCGGCGCCGATGGCGACCGGTGCCATCAGCACGGCGACCAGCAGGCCCGCCAGGGCCACGGCCGCGGCGCCCCGGAGGAGCAGGACGGGCCGGTCGACGGCGGGACGGTCGTGCTCCTCGCCGCCGTGTCTCGCCATCCCTCCACGTGATCACGTCCTGCTCCCCGAGGTGACCCTGACCTGCTGACGATCGCCTGACGATGCCTGACACCGTGGTCCGTCCCCGCGGGCAGAGGCCGACTTCGAGAGGGCTCCCTCGTGGTGAGCCCTCGGTACGGGCTCCTGCCTGAGCCGGCTCAGGGTGGCGGCGCGACGGTGCTCGTCGGCTGCGGAGTCGGGCCGGGCGTCGTCGGCGGGGGGTCGACGCGGGGTTCCTGGGTGACCGAGGGCGGCAGCACCACCGGGGTCGTGGCGGGCAGGGGTTCCGGCGCGTTCTGGGGCTCGACCCCGCAACCGACGGCCGTAGCCGCGCAGAGCGCCACCAGGAGGGCGACGGTGCGGCGCCTCATGAGGGCACCTCGCGCAGGGCGACCACGAAGCGCGCCCCGCCACCGGGGCGGTCCTCGACCCAGACTCGGCCACCGTGACCCCGGACGTGCTGGGCGACCAGCGCGAGCCCGAGGCCGGTGCCGCCGGTGTCCGAGCCGTCGCGGCCGGTACGGGGTCCGCGGGTGAAGCGCTCGAAGACGCGGTCCCGCTGCTCGACGGCGACCCCCGGCCCGGCGTCGTCCACCTCGATCACGGCGTGTCCGTCGCGCCGCCGGACACCGAGGCGCACCAGACCGCCGCCGTGGTGGCGCGCGTTCTCGCACAGGTTCGCCACGACCCGGTCGAGGCGGCGCCGGTCGGCGGACACCAGCGGCGCGGGCCGCTCGACCTCGAGGACTCCGCCCTCGACCAGGGTGGCGGGCACGTTCTCGACGACCACCGACAGGTCCACCGGCTCCACGTCGTGGCCGTCGGGGGCCTGGATCCCGCGGGAGATCTCCAGCAGGTCCTCGACCATGCGGTGGAAGCGCCGGACGTCGGCGGTCAGGAGGTCCACGGCGCGTCGCGCGGTGTCGGGCATGTCGTCGCGGCGGCGGCGCAGGACCTCGCCCGCGTTGATCATCGTGGTCAGGGGGGTGCGGAGCTCGTGGCTGACGTCGCCCGCGAACCGCGCGTCCCGGTGCACCCGCTCGGCGAGGGCGTCGGCGGTGGCGTTGAAGCGTGTCGCGATCGGAGCGAGGTCGGCCTCGTGCCGGTCGGGGAGCCGAGCCGTGAGATCGCCCTCGGCCATCCGGCCCGCCGCGTCGGTGAGCTCGGTGAGCGGCAGCAGGGCCCGCCGGGCGGTCCACCACCCCAGCAGGACACCGAGCAGTCCCGCCAGGATCGTCCCCGCGACGAGGACGGCGGAGACGAACCGCAGTGTCTGGTCGAGCTCGGTGAGCGGCGCGAGCCGGACGAGCAGGTCACCGGCGGGGGTGACCGGAAGGGCGATCGCCAGCACCGGCGCACCGTCCACGACCAGACGCTGACGCGCCGGGGCCCCCGCGAGCAGGGCGACGGGCACGTCGTCCACCTCGACCTGACGCCCGGCGGTGGTCCACGCTCCGCCGGTCCGCAGGAGCACGCTGGTCCCGGTCTCCCCGGTCAGTCCGACGAGCAGGGTGGGCAGGTCGTCCGAGCCCCGCCGGAGGCTGTCGGCGACGAGCCGGGCGTCGACGACGGCCTGGCTCGTCGCCCCGCGCTCGCGCTGCTCGAGCATGTAGCTCGACGCCAGCTGCCACGTGGCGATCGACAACAGTCCGGCGATCGCGGTGGTGACGAGTCCGAAGGCCAGGGCGACGCGCCAGCGCAGTGACACCGAGCGCCAACGCCGGGCCAGCCGGTCGCTCACGGCCCGGCGCGATACCCGGAGCCGCGCACGGTGAGCACCACCTCCGGGTCGTCGGGATCGGGCTCGATCTTGCGCCGCAACCGCCGTACGTGGACGTCGAGCAGACGGGTGTCACCGAAGTAGTCGTAGCCCCACACCCGCTGCAGCAGCTGCTCCCGGGTCACCACGTTCCCGCCTGCCGAGGCCAGCTCCATCAGGAGCCGGAACTCCGTCCGTGTCAGGTGCAGCGGGGTCTCGCCGCGCGCCACCACCTCGCGACCGGGATCGATGATGAGGTCCCCGAGGTGCAACCGGCCCGCCTTGTCCTCCTCGGGTGGCCCACCCGACGTGGGACGGCGCCGTCGCAGCAGAGCGCGGATGCGCGCGGCGAGCTCTCCGGCGACCAGCGGTTTGGTGACGTAGTCGTCGGCGCCCGCCTCGAGGCCGGCGATGACGTCGGCGGTGTCGGAGCGCGCGGTGGCGATGATGATCGGCAGGTCACCGCGCGAGCGCAGCGTCGAGCACACCTCGATCCCGTCGATGCCGGGCAGCATGAGGTCGAGGAGCACGATGTCGAGGTCGGGGTCGACCAGCTCGAGCGCCTCCTCCCCGGTGGCGGTCTCGACGACGTCGTAGCCCTCGTCGGCCAGGGCGAGCCCGAGGGCCTGGCGGACGCGCTCGTCGTCCTCGACCAGCAGGACGCGAGTTGCCATCACAGGTCCTCCCCGGGCAGACGGTGCGACGACGCTACCCGCCTGCTCGGGGTCGGACGTCCTGCTGGAGTGCCGGAGCGCGACGTCGTCAGACGATCGTCAGGTCCGCGTCGTCGCCCGACGCTCCGCGGGCGCCATCTCGACCACGTCGCCGTTGCGGCGAGCAGCGCGGAAGGCCTCGACCTCCTCCTTGACGACGGGGGCGAGGAGGTACAGGCCGGTGATGTTGAACAGCGCGAGCAGGAACAGGACGGCGTCGGCGAAGTCCAGGACCGCACCGAGGGTGAGGACCGACCCGACGACGACGAACAGGCAGAAGACCACCTGGTAGACCCGCTCGGAGACGGCGGTGCGGCCGAAGAGGTAGGTCCAGGCCTTCTGCCCGTAGTACCCCCACGTGATCATGGTGGAGATCGCGAACAGGGCGACCGCCAGGGTGAGGACGTACGGGAACCACGGCAGCACGGTCTCGAAGGCCGACGACGTCACCGTGACCCCGGCCGGATCCTCTCCGGCGAGGGCGGCAGCCTGGGCGTCACGCCAGTACGGGGTGTCGGCGACGACGATCGTGAGCGCGGTCATCGTGCAGATCACCACGGTGTCGACGAAGGGCTCGAGCATGGCGACGTAGCCCTCGGTGGCGGGGTGGCGGGTCTTGACCGCGGAGTGGGCGATCGGCGCGGAGCCCAGCCCGGCCTCGTTGGAGAAGGCGGCGCGCTGGAAGCCGACGACGAGCGCACCGATGACACCACCGGCGACGCCGGCGCCGGTGAACGCGCCCGCGAAGATCGCGCCGATGGCGGCCGGCACCAGCGGGAGGTTCACCAGGAGCACGGTGAGGCAGGCGAGGACGTAGATGATCGCCATCGCCGGTACCAGGCGGCTGGTCACGCGCCCCACCGAGCGGGCCCCGCCGAAGATCACCACGCCGACGACGAGGGCGAGCAGGATCCCGAAGATCAGGGCTGCACCGTCGCCGCCGAGCAGGCCGCTCTCGCCGCCGGTGACCTCGGTGAGCTGGGCGAACGTCTGGTTGGCCTGGAACATGTTGCCGCCGGCCACCCCGAAGAACAGGATGAAGATCGCGGCGAGGACCGCGAGGACCTTGCCGAGGTTGCGGCCGAACACCGAGGGGAACCGCTCCGCGATCCCGCGGCGCAGGTAGTGCATCGGGCCGCCCGAGACGGTGCCGTCCTCGTGGTACTCCCGGTAGCGCACCCCGAGCGTGCACTCGACGAACTTGGTGCACATCCCCAGCAAGCCGGCGCAGATCATCCAGAACGTCGCCCCCGCGCCGCCGATGGTCACCGCCACACCGACGCCCGCGATGTTCCCGAGACCGACGGTGCCCGACACCGCCGAGGTCAGGGCCTGGAAGTGCGGGATCTCGCCCGGCTCGTCGTCGCCGGTGTAGCGGCCCCGGGTGATCCCGATGGCGAGGCGGAAGTTGCGGAACTGGGGCGCCCGGAAATACACGGTGAAGATCAGCGCCGCCAGGATGAGCCACCCGACGATCCAGGGGAACGAGACGCCGAACAGCGGGATCTCGGCGAAGACGAGCGCGGACAGGCCGTCGGAGAGCGGCGTGAACACCGCATCGATGGCGTCCTCGACCGCGGCGAGGGTGCCGCCGGAGGCGCCGCCCGAGGCGAGGAGGTCGACCGCGCCGACCGCGGATGCTGTGACGGACATGGGGCCCAGCTCAGGCGAGGCACCTCACGGAACCAAGCCCCGTCGGGCTTTCGTCAGGCGAACGTCAGCGGCGGGGATCGAGTGCTGCCCCGAACGGCGGTGCGGTCAGTCCGAGCGCGTCGCCCGGTCGAGCGCGCGCATGGCCAGGGCCGTGTGGAAGGCGAACTCGTCGGATCGCAGGGTCGCGCGGTGCGCCTCGGCAGCGCGGTGGGAGGCGTCGAAGCGCGGGGCCGGGTCGTCCGCCAGGGCGACGAGCTCGCCGGCCAGCAGACCGGTCAGGACCCGGACGTCCTCGATCATCGCCCGGCGGCGAACCGCCAACGACGCCCCGGAGGCGGGCGTCACGTCGCCTCCCAGGTGGTCACGGGCCAGGAGGGCCCCCATGGCGGCTTCGCTCGCCGAGACCCCGGTCTCCGGGCAGACGATGGCCGAGAAGTCCATCCGAGCGCCCCTCCGTCCGAGATCGTCCGGTCGTCGTGACCATGGAATCCCGCGCCCTCGCGAGGTGGAAGGACGCGCAGCTTGCGATGTCCTGTCGAGGTTCCGGAGCCGGCGCGGGGTGCTAGACGCCGAGGACGGTCACGCGATCCGAGCGCCAGCGGTCCGACCCCGGCGGCAGCTCCCGCAACCCGTGGCACACGTACTCGCCACTGCGCTCGTCCCCGCCGAGCTCTCGGACCTCCAGCGCGCCGCGGATCACCCACGATCGATCCGGACGGAGCACGACGGACGAGTTCCCGTCGTCGAACGTCACGGTGTCCAGGTCCCCGATCCGATCGATCACGAGTGCCTGGCATTCGTTCCGGGCGGTCGAGCTGCGCGGGACGGGGTCGTCGTCGTAGAGCGGGGTCACGCGGAAGGCCCCACTGAGCACGAACCCGAGCACCACGAGCAGTCCGAGAACGGCGGCACCGAGCATGGCGTCGAACACGCGGGACCGGGGCCGCTTCGTGACAGGCTCAGCCACCGAGAGCCCGCTCCAGGTCGAGCAGGTCGGCGAACGCGTCCATCTGACCCGCTTCTCCGGAGTGCTCCGGGCAGGCGGTCCGAACGGTCGCCGCGGCCTCCCGCAGCATCCGCTGCCCGGCCTCCGAGGTGCCGGCCGCGCCGTAGGTCGTGCGGGTGGCGCTCAGCGCGTCCTGCCCGTCGTCGAGAGCCTGACAGACGGCCGGGGACGACGAGAACCCGCCGGCCACCAGCCCGGCGACCACGCCTGCGACGACCATGACGGCGAGGATCACCCACAGCCGGAGCCGCCACCGCGCCGGCGCCGGTCCCTCCGTCGGGAACGCCACCGACCCGGGGCGGTAGCCCGGCGGCACGCTGCCCGCTCCGGTGCGCGGGGTGGGCGGGCCGAACAGCGGGGAGTTGGGCGGGGCGTGACCCGGCCGGGATCGTCCGTGCCGCGACGGGGTCCGAGGTGTCAGGGAGTCATCGCGCCGCTGGGTCGTCAGCGGGATGTCCCTCGGCACCGGTGGGACCCCCGGCGACAGGTGGGACGACGTCCGACGGTTCCCGTCCTCGGTCCCGTCCTCGTCGTGGCGCTCGGGCCGGGGCGGTGGGTGTTCGTCGTGACGAGGGAAGGCCACCGACCCGGGACGGTAACCGGGCGGAGGACGGTGCGGATCGAACCGGGGAGCAGGATCGTTCACGGATGTCCTTCCGGGCTCAGGACTCACGAACGGAGTCAGCCCTGTCGGGGCTCGAGGAAGGTTCGCTCACCACGGACGGATCGTTAAGTCCTCAACCTTGCGTTCACCTGACGCTCGGGTCGGGTCCGAGATCGTCCGGAACGGTGGGTGGCGTGCGCCACACTCTCCTCGCGCCACCTACGAGTGGACCGACTCGGTCTTCCGTGGGGCGCTGACGGGCAGAAGGATCTTCATGCCTGGGGTACGTACGAGCCCCGCGCCGAATCGCACGGTGGCGGAAGTCGCATTGTCCAGAACTCCGCGCAGGCGGTCCTCGGCCGACCTGACCGGCGATCGAACCACCGAGTTGATGTTCAGAGCATCGAGAGACGCTCCGCTGAAATGACGGAACGGATTCGGTCGAAGGGAGAAAGCGCCCGGATGCGGGTGCCTGCGGGTCCATTTGCTCCCGCCGCCGAGCATTGAGCGCAACGTCCGAAGGGCATGTGCTCCCGGTTGGTGAGGAAACGCTCCGTTCCGTGGCCGGACGAATCTGCTCGACCACAGGAAGCCACCGAATCCGCGTCGTAGGAGTGACCATTTGGAGGTCCCCCGCACGGGATCGGCCACGCACGATGAAGCCCGCTGGCGCGAGGGGCGCGAGCGTCGGTTGAGGCCGTTGAGACGCATGGGGTGGTATGAGCGCAGAGGCTGTCTACGCTGATCCTGAAGACCTCGATTCCGGGCCCCTTCGGACGCTGGCGGTTGTCGGTTCCTCACTCGTACCGGGTCCCGGCGAGAGCATCGTCGAGGTCGAGTCCGGCGCCCTGCCGGTCGTCGAGGCGCCGGTGCCCGGCGTGGATCCCGAGGTGGCCGAGGAGTTCGTGCGGCTGTTCCACACCGAGAACCCCACGGCCGGTCCCGCCGAGCCGCGGGTCGCGGCGGTGCGCGAGGAGATCGCCCGTACCGGCACCTATGTGCACACCCACGCCGAGCTCGAGTTCGGCGCGCGGATCGCGTGGCGCAACTCGGCGCGGTGTATCGGGCGGCTGTACTGGCGCAGCCTGCACCTGCGCGACCGGCGGCACGTCACCGCGCCCGAGCAGGTCGCGGCCGAGTGCGTGGGGCACCTGCGTGAGGCGACCCGCCGGGGGCGGATCCGCTCGACGATCACGATCTTCGCCCCGGACGGTCCGGCGGGGCCCGGGCCGCGGGTGTGGAACGAGCAGCTCATCCGCTACGCCGGCTACCGCGCCGGGGGTCGGGTGCTCGGCGACCCGCGCTATGTGGGTTTCACCGACACCGCGCGGTCGCTGGGGTGGCTGCCGCCGAGCCCGATGGGGCGCTTCGACGTGCTGCCGCTGGTCGTCAGCGGCGGCGGTGAGCACGCGGCGGCGGGCCCGCAGTTCTTCGAGGTGCCCCGCGACGCGGTGCTGGAGGTGGCGCTGGCCCACGCCGAGCACCCGTGGTTCGCCGAGCTGGGGCTGCGCTGGCACGCCCTGCCCGTGATCAGCAACATGCGCCTGGACATCGGGGGCGTCTCCTACCCGGCGGCGCCGTTCAACGGCTGGTACATGGCCACCGAGATCAGCGCCCGCAACCTCGCCGACAGCGACCGCTACGACATGCTCGCCGAGGTGGCCGAGGCGATGGGCCTGGACACCTCCAGCGACCGCACCCTGTGGCGTGACCGGGCGGCGATCGAGCTGACCGCCGCGGTGCAGCACTCCTTCGACGAGGCCGGTGTCTCGCTCGCCGACCACCACGGCGAGTCGCGGCGCTTCCTGCGTTTCGTGGAGAAGGAGGAGGCCGCGGGCCGCCACTGCCCGGTCGACTGGAGCTGGATCGTCCCGCCGATCTCCGGCGGGCTCACCCCGGTGTTCCACCGGTACTACGACGAGCCCACCGACACCGGCCCGATGTTCCGCCTCGACGACCAGGCCGCCGCCCGCGGACAGGGCTGCCCGCACTGACATCACCCCGTCGGACCACCATCAGCGAGTGGCGCGGGGCGAGACTGCGGCTGCGCTACCCCTGGCCGTGCGAGGTCGAGCCGTCGTTCTCATTCGCGCGGTTCTGACCGGGTGGGGTCTCCGGCGGTCCGACGGCCCGGCCACTGGCCGGGCCGCTCCGGTCCGTGGCTCGTCCCGGGGGCGTGGCCGCCGGACCGACGCCGCGTCCTTCGTTGCTGTTGTTGCCGTTGCCGTTGCCGTTGCCGTTGCCGTTGGCGTTGGCGTTGCCGTTGCCGTTGTGTGCTCCGGCCGGCTCGGGGTCGTCCGGGCGAGATGCGCCCTCGTCGCGAGAGGCACCTGGGGGTGTGCTCGTCGCCGGGGCCGGTGAGTGCTCCCTCGATGTGGCTGGCGACGGCACGGCGTCCGGTGCGGCCGTCGCCGCGCAATAGTCGTCGACGTTGTCGGTACCGCCGGCCGCCGAGATCAGCGAGGTGAAGGCCGTGTCGGACGTGCGGTTCGTGGCGGTGCTCGCGCCCGCTGCCTGCCAGGCCCGGCAGGTCGCGATCCGGACGGGCTCGGTGAGCGGGTGCGGACCGGTCGTCCCCACTCCGCCCGGCACCGGGGCGGGGGCCGACGAGGGCGGCGGTGCGGCCGGGGGAGCGTCACGCAGCATCGTCGCCGCCGTCCCGACGGCGACGCCAGCGGACGCCAGAGCGAGCACGAGAGCGGCGACCAGCCGGGTCCCGGTACGCCACCAACCCGTTCTCCGGTGGCTGGTCGCCGGGGGGCCCAGCAGGTCGTCGGCGATGGTGACCTCGGGCGCGTCGTTGCGGTGGGCGGCGACGAACGCGCTGGTGGCGAGCGCTTCCCCGGCGATCTCCTCGCGATGGGCAGGTCCAGATGCGGCCGCGAGGAGCTCGTGGAGCGGTCCACTGCCCGTTCCGTCGAGCAGACCCTCTGACTCTGCTCGTGACGGACGCAGCCCGCGCGGGGGCCTGCGGCGACCCTCGGCGGTCATGGGTGGTCCTCCGCCCCGCCTGATACCCGGTCGATCTGCCGGGCGAGGGTCTTCAGGCCCCGGTGGGCTGCCACACGCACCGCGCCGGCTCGCTTGTTCAGCACGACGCCGGCAACCTCGGCGCTGAGCCCGACGACCGCTCGCAGCAGCACGGCCTCCGCCTGGTCCCGGGGCAACGAGGCGATGATCTCGACCGCCTGTGCGGTGGACAGAGCGGCGATCGCGGCCTCGGCGGTGTCGCCTGCGGCCGTCAGGTCCGCGAGCTCCGGTAGGACCTGCAGGCCTCGGGGCTCGGCCTGTCGCCGGTTGCGTGCCTTGATCAGGTCCAGTGCTCGGTGGCGGGTGATGCTCGCCGTCCATCCGCGGAACCCGTCGAGGTCACCGAAGAACGACGGCAGGTCGCGGGCGATCTGCAGCCACGCCTCGCCGGTGACGTCGTCGGCGTCCTGCCCGACCAGTGCCCACGCGTAGCGGAACAGCCGCGGCTGGAGCTCGCGGTAGAGGGCCACGAACCCCGCCGCGTCGCCGCCGATGGCCTTGCGCAGGGCGTCCTCGAGATCATCGGGTTCCACGCCACTCGCTCCGGGCCGTGGCTCGACGGAGTCGGTGTCATCGGCTCGCAGAACGGGCGGCGTGCGCGCTGGTCCGGTCACGACTCTGCACCGGCCCCGCCCGCCCGGCGCCGCTCCCCACCACGTCGACGCCGGGCGGGTCTGGAGCCCCGCAACAGGCCCGGACGCATCGCGCCCGAGCCCATCCGGGGAGGTCCCTTCGGGTGCCGGTGCCCCTGCCTGACCCGCAGCACCCCCGCACCGCGCGTGTGCTGACCGTTCACGACAGCACACCCCTTCCGGCCTGTCCCGCCCGCGCGGCCCCCCGACGAGCCGCGCGAACCCCCGATGAGTCACACGGACCCGATGTAGAGCCAGCGACACAGCACGCCGTGCCGTTACACCACCCGACGCGGGCATCGGGGTCCTGTCGATGACCATCGAAGGAAGGCCACGGGGGCGGAGGCGGTTCTCCCAGCAGGTCGGACACGGTGCTCAGCCGCACGGGATCGGAAGGCTATGGGCTCTCGGCGTGCGTGCCCGACAGGTCGCCCTCGGGGATCGAGAGATCGGCGGTCCTGGGGTCGTCGTCGGGGGAGGGCAAGGACCGGTCGCCGGACTGCGCCGCAGGGCTCGACCGAGCCACCGTCCCCGGGCGGGCGTCACCGGCCTCGGTGGGCGCGTGGCTGACCTCTGCGCTCGTGCCGCCCGCAGCGGGGGGTGGCCCCACGGCCCGGCAGGTGGCGTCGTAGATCGGCGTCTCGCCGCTCACGGGGTGGGCACCACCGCGCCGCCGAGCACCACGACCACGGTGATGCGGGGACCCTCGTCGTCGACGAGCCTCAACAGATAGCGGTAGCGGTCGTGGAGCATCGCGTGCCCTGCCGAGTCGTTGAAGGTCCACCGAATCCCGACCTCGACCAGTCGGGGAGCCGGCTTCGAGATCGTCTCGATCCGATGGGACAGCGACACCAACCCGCGACTCCGGTGCTCGGAAACGACGTGGCGGAAACCCTCGGCGATCGCATGGGCGGAATCGAGGGTCGTCGAGTCCCATTCCGTCACGAACAGCACCGGAGTGGCGTAGCAGCCGACGAGGGCCGGGAGGTCACCGCCGGCGAACGCTGCGGCGAACCGGTCGAAGAACGCACCGAGCTCGGCGCGCGTCGTCGCATCGACACATTTCGTGATCTCCGAGCCCTCGACCGGATGTCCTCGAGGGGGACCGTCTCGCTCGCCGGTCCGTCTGGCGGGCGACGCCCGGGTCATCGCCCCTGCTCCTGCCACTGTGCGGTCACGCGTACACAGCGACACCGCCGCCGCACGCTGTTACACCCCCACGACGACACCCCGGGAGAGACGCTCGCCTGGGCAGCAGGTAGGCCCACGCTCCTTCTGAGGCTGGTCACGGGGCAGCACGACGAGAGGAGAGGGCGTGTACACCACGGTCCGTCACAACCAGGACGACGCCAGCGACGTCGTCGAGCAGATTCGACAACACGGCGCGAGGCTGCAAGGGCTGATGAGCGGGATCGATGGCTTCGTCGATCGGCGAGCTCGGCCTGGTCGACGCTCTCCCGAACCCACCGACGATCATGCAGGGCGAGGTCGCCCTCCACGCAAGGTCGCGATCGATGTGGCGGGCGAAACTGTTGTGCTTCCCCCTCGCATCTCGTAGCCGAGCGCTCCGGGCGGCCGGGCGAGAACGAGCCCCGATCGCCGGACCCCAGCTCGAGTTCGTCTCTACCGTCGAAGAATCGACACACCACGACCGCTGACGCCGTGACTCTCGTCGACGGGGTGTCACCGGTGAAGACAGCCGGCGGCGCCCGTCGGAGGTGGACACGCTGGCGACGGTCGGTCATGCCGTCCGGCACGCTCCAGCGCTCATGTCCGGCATACAGCGATGCTTGAGGGTGCCGCAGGGGCATCGTTTCTCCTGGACCCGTGACCCGTTCTCCTGTGCGTCCCGAGCCCGTATCCGTCGCAGACCTGTTCGCCCCGCCCGAGTACGCCCGCCCCGCGATCTCCCCGGACGGACGGTGGCTCGCCTTCCTCGCGCCGTGGCGCAGCCGCCTCAACGTCTGGGTCCTGCGGCTCGGGGACGACGACCTCGATCTCTCTCGTGCGCGCCGCGTCACCGCCGACCACCGCACCGTCCTCGACCACCGCTGGACCGACGACCCCCGCTTCCTGCTCTACCTGCAGGACGACGACGGCGACGAGAACCACCACGTCTACCGGGTCGATCTGGAGGACCCGGACGCCGCGGCGGTCGACCTCACGCCCTACCCGGGGGCTCGTGTCTGGGAGCTCACCCAGGTCCCCGGGCTCACCGGCTCGATCGTGGTCAGCCTCAACCACCGCGCCCCGGGCCTGATCGATCTCTGCGAGATCAAGGTGGCCACCGGCGAGCTCACGGTGCTCGCCGACGGGATCGACGGGAGCTCGTGGTTCACGACGAGCGCGCGCGAGGTCTACGGCGTCACGGTCACCGAGAAGGGGTGGGAGCTGCGGCAACGCCGCCCCGACGGAGAACTGCGGCGGGTCGCGGAGTTCGCCGGCGACGACTTCCCGTACGGCCCGCTGACCCGGCCCGCGCCGGACGGGCGGAGTCTCTGGACCGGCACCTACGGCGACGGCGACCGGCTCCGCCCGGCCCGACTCGACCTCGCCACCGGCGAGCAGACCGAGATCGACCGCCACCCGACCCACGACCTCGACACGACCTCGGTGGTCGCCCCGCTGCTGCCCGCCCCGTTCATCACCGACGCGCGCACCGGCGAGCTCATCGGGGTGCGGTACTCCCGTGAGCGCCAGGTGATCCGACCGCTCACCGAGGCGTTCGCCGAGGTCCTCCGCGCCCTGGAGGGCCTGGCCGACGGCGATCTCGGCGGAGTGTCGTCGGACCGCTCCGGGCGGTACTGGGTGACGTCGTTCAACCACGACCGCGACCCCTCGTCGTGGCTCTACGACCACGTCACCGGCCGGGCCCGCCTGCTCTTCCGCCCACTTCGGCGGGTGGACCCCGACACGCTCGCACCGAACATGCCGGTGTCGATCACGGCACGCGACGGGCTCGAGCTCCCGTCGTACCTGTTCCTCCCGGTGGGCCAGGACCCGGAGGAGCACGCGGCGCCCCCGCTCGTCCTCATGCCGCACGGAGGGCCCTGGGCGCGCGACACCTGGGGATTCGACCTCTTCGCTCAGTACTTCGCGACCCGCGGGTACGCCGTGCTCAAGCCACAGTTCCGCGGGTCCACGGGCTTCGGCCGTGAGCACATGCAGGCAGCGATCGGCGAGTTCGCCGGCGCGATGCACGACGACCTGGTCGATGCCGTCGAATGGGCGGTCACCCACGGCCACGCCGACCCGGCCCGGGTCGCGATCTTCGGTGGTTCGTACGGCGGCTACGCGGCCCTGATCGGCGTCACCGTCACCCCGCACCTGTTCGCGGCCGCCGTCGACTATGTCGGGGTGTCGGACCTCGCGGCCACGATGCGCAGCTTTCCCGAGGCCGTGCGGCCTGGCCTGAGGCACAACTACCACCTCTACATCGGCGACCCCGACGTACCCGAGCAGGAGGCCGACATGCTCGCCCGGTCGCCGATCTCGCACCTCGACCGTGTCGTGACCCCGCTGATGATCTTCCAGGGCGCGAACGACGTCCGGGTGAAGAAGTCGGAGTCCGACAACGTCGTCGAGCGCCTGCGGACCCGGGGGGTCGAGGTGGCCTACCGCGTGTTCGACGACGAAGGCCACGCCTTCCTCAACCCCGAGAACCTCATGACGATGTTCCGGGAGGCGGGGGAGTTCCTGGCCGAGCACCTCGGGGGTCGGCCGTAGCCCGACCGAGCTCGCGCACGCGCCGGAGGACGTCGAGCTGGGCGGGGTCGAGCACGGCCAGGTCTCCGCCGCGAAGGGGCCCGGGAGCGCATCGAGGTCCTCGGTGACTGCGATCGAGCCGGGTGCCCGAGGGGCACCGGGGCCGGCCCATCCGGGCTCCTCGTAGGAGGTCTCGACCAGTAAAGGACGTCCAGCTGCGTCGAATGGAAACAGGTCAAGTCGCTGACCTGCACGAACAGTCGATTGCGAAGACCGTCCGCTCTCCCTCTCGGCGCTTGCGAGTGCATCCGACTGAGCACCAGTCGAATCTTCATGAGTACGTCATGGGCCGATCATGCTCGGCTCGACGAGTCACGGACGGTGACGACACCACCGGTGCTGGCTGCTCAACGGCCGACGGCGCCGCCCCGACCGCCGGCCAGAGACCAACGGCGTCTGGGTGGTGCCCGACGGGACAGCGGCTTGAAACTGCGGGTCGGGATCGTCGTCGTGTCGGCGAAGGCCGCCCGTCTCCCGCACCGCTGTCCGCCGAAGGAGCATGCGAGACGGCTGCCGAGGTTCTTGCGCAGGACCTCGGACGATCTTGGCCTACGCCGCTGCCTGCAGAACAGCCCCTCACGACTCCTATGATCGCGCTTCTGTTCCGTCGTGGTTCCGTGGTGCGCGCCCGCACCTTCACCGACGACCACAGTCAGAACTGCATCACCTGTGCTGCGGCACGCCCACGCCCAGGCGCTCCCGAAGCGAGGCCTCCGTCGATGAGTCGGTCTGCACGGGCTCGGCGCACTTCCTCGGCAGCGGAGCGTGCGGCGCGGCCTCGTCGTCGTACTCGGTCACGAGCTTGCCTGCGGCGACCGCGGAGTGCGCCTGTTCCAGGACTCTCGCAACGTCGATGGGCCTCTCGGTGGACATTGGTCTCCTCCGGCGTACGGGCTGCTGGTCGGACCAGACGTCGGCACCGTGGGTGAACCGCTGCGTGCATCGTGCCCGGACGGCCACGGTGCCGAAACGCGTAGCCGGCGTGCCGACGGTGTCAGCGTCAGCGGCGCCGACTCCATCAAGGAGCGTGGCCCTTCGGGCTCCCGCCCTCGCGTCTGACCCGCTTCGGATCAGCCGATCAGCGCGCTCTACCCGAAATGGGGCGGGCGCCGGTGTTGTCAGCGTTGTCGAGGAGCCACTGGGCGACGGCGGTGAGCTTCAGGTTGGTGTCCTGGGAGGACTTGACCAGCATCTGGAACGCACCCTCGTCGTCGACCTTGAAGCGCTCCCGCAGCAGTCCCTTGGCCTGCCCGATCTGGTCGCGGCTGTCGACCGCGCGCTGGAGGTGTACGGCGGTGTTCGCGCCGTAGAGGAGCACCGCGGCCTGGATACCGAACAGCCCGGCCAGGGTCTCGGCGTCCTCGTCGAAGGCATCCGGCCCGGTCGAGTACAGGTTCAGCGCCGCGCGCATGCCACCGTTGACCGAAAGCTGGGTCGACATCAACGACCGGTACCCGGCCTCGACGGCCAGCGGCGCGAACCTCGGCCAGCGCTCGGCATCCGCACCGGCGAAGTCGCGGGCCAGGACGGTGCCGCTCTCGGGCGGGTCCTCGATCGCGGTGATGCACGGGCCTTCGTACAACTCGCTCTGCTTGGCGTCGAGCTTGGCGATGGCGTCGCTGGTCGGGTGGCGGGTCTCGATGCGGCCGTGCTCGGTCATCGAGATGCTGCCGGCGTCCACCCCCGGAATGGTGACGACGGCGGAGGCGACGATCTGCTCGAGGGTCTGCTCGAGGTCGCGGATGCTGCGCTGCTGCGCCAGCCCGCGGGCGGCGCTGCGCAGGGCGACGACGAGGTCGTCGTGTTGCCCGGTGTTCATGGTGCTCCCCGTGGATGGAGGCGCGGTGAGCACGGGGCCGCGGGAGAGCGAGCGCGCTGGCCAGGCAGAGCCGAAGCGACATGCGCTGCGATCTGCCCTCCCCACCGGTCGGTGGAGGTCGGGGACGCACATGAAGAACGGGACTGTCGAAGACATCGTCGAAGAACCGACGCCCCGTGTCCGGATCGTGGCCGTGCGGTCGACCGCGCCATCACCGTACCGCGCACCGGGCTGGGCGACGGAGCAGCAGGAAAGCGTGCCTGGTCGCGCGTCCGGTCTTGGTCCGAACACGGCCCCGGCGACCGAGGAGAATCTCAAGCCGACGGGGCCGCCCCGGCCGGCTGCGCTGCTGAACCGGACCTGCGGCGTACGCGAGGCACACCGTTCGGTCCGGCTCCAGCCCAGAGGCCGGCACCCGTCACCCGGGTGTGGGGCGTCGCACCTGAGCCCCGGCCGGTGTTCAGTGTGACGTCCTGGCCGTCGAGATCGCAGACCCCTACGACCGTCGCCATCGCTGACGTCCCCGGACGGTCGGTGTCACTACCGCGCGTCGTCACACAACCAGCGAGGTCTGCACGGTGTACTGCGACGCGCGGTAGATGTGCTGGCCGAGCTCGATGAGTTGGCCGGTGTCGTCGTAGACGAGGCGCTGCATCGTCACGCAGGCAGCCGGCTCGGTCTCGCCGAGGAGCGCGGCCTCCTCTGTGGTGACGAGGCGGGCGCCGATGGTCTGGTGCGCGATGGCGAAGCCGACCCCCTGCGCACGCAGGGTGGCGTAGAGGCCGCGCTCGCGCAGGTCCTCGTCGTCGAGGCGGAACCGCGCAGGCAGGTAGTTCGACATGATCGCCAGCGGCTCGCCGTCGACCCGTCGCAGGCGGCGCAGGTAGGTGAGGGCCTCGTCGACCTCGACGAGGTCGTCGACGCCAAGCTCCGAGGCGGTGCCGGTGGCCCGCTCGAGGATCTCGGTGCCCGGCTCGTGTCCGGACGACGCGAGGTCATCGTGCAGGCTCGAGAACTTCACGTCACGCCGGATCGGCGGAGCGGCGACGACCTGGGTTCCCACGCCTCGCTTGCGCACGAGCAGGCCCTTGCGTACGAGCTCCTGGATGGCCTGGCGGGCCGTCGGACGGGCGAGCCCGAGCCGCGTGGTCATTGCCATCTCGTTCTCCAGCCGGTCACCCGGCCGCAGGCGCCCCTCGGTGATCGCCTGCTCCAGGGAGAGCGCGAGCTGGTGGTAGAGCGGCACCGGACTGGAGCGGTCGAGATCGATGGCGAGCTCGACGGCCCCGGACGCGACGGTCATGGTCCCGAGCATAGCGACTGAACCGACTGGTCTCTATGACTCTATGTCTGGACAAACTATTGACGTCGGCCCGTGTTGCTCCTTAACGTCCTCGTCATCGCCACGGCACATCGCCGCAGGCCCTCGAGACGGACGGACGAGGACAGCCCATGAGCACCGCCAGCATCGCGCCGGAGGTCCTGACGTTCGGGCGCAGCGGGGTGGACATCTACCCGCTGCAGACCGGCGTCGGGCTCGAGGACGTCGAGACCTTCGGCAAGTTCCTCGGGGGCACCACCGCGAACGTGGCCGTGGCCGCGAGCCGGCTCGGCCGGCGCGCCGCGATCATCACCGGGGTCGGCGACGACCCCTTCGGCCGCTACGTGCGCCGCGAGCTGCGCCGTCTCGGCGTCGACGACGCCCACGTCGTCACCGACCTGCACCACCTCACTCCCGTGACCTTCTGCGAGATCTTCCCGCCCGACGACTTCCCCCTGTGGTTCTACCGGCGCCCCACCGCCCCCGACCTGCAGGTCCGCACCGCCGACGTCGACCTGGACGTCGCCCGCGCCGCCGACCTGCTCTGGCTCTCGGTCACCGGCCTCTCCGAGGAGCCGAGCCGCCAGACGCACCACGACGTCCTGGACGCCCGGGACCGCCGCGGCCACGTCGTCCTCGACCTCGACTACCGCCCGATGTTCTGGGCCGACGCCGCGACCGCGACCTCCGAGGTCCAGAAGGTCCTCGGCCAGGTCTCCGTCGCCGTCGGCAACCGCGAGGAGTGCGAGGTCGCGGTCGGCGAGACCGACCCCGAACGCGCCGCCGACGCGCTGCTCGACGCCGGCGTGCAGATCGCCGTCGTCAAGCAGGGACCGCGGGGCGTGCTCGGCAAGACCCGCGACGGCGAGCGCGTCGAGGCGCCGCCGATCCCTGTGACCCCGCTCAACGGGCTGGGCGCCGGCGACAGCTTCGGCGGCTCGCTGGCCCACGGCCTGCTCGCCGGGTGGGACCTCGCGACGGTGCTGCACCGCGCCAACGCCGCCGGCGCGATCGTCGCCTCCCGCCTCGAGTGCTCGACCGCGATGCCCACCCCCGACGAGATCGACGTCCTGCTCGAGAAGGGCTCCCCGGCATGAGCTTCGCCGCCACCTACGACGACGTCCGCGCGATCCGCGCGACCGAACCGGAACGGGTCGCCAAGCTGCTCGCGGCCCGCCGCCGGCGGCCGTTCGTCCCCGCCGACGGACGTCTCATGATCGTCGCGGCGGACCACCCCGCCCGCGGTGCCCTGGCGGCCGGCGGTCGCGCCGACGCCATGGCCAGCCGTCCCGAGCTGCTCGACCGTCTGCGCGCCGCGCTCGCCCGCCCGGGCGTCGACGGCGTGCTCGCCACCTCCGACATCCTCGAGGACCTGCTGCTGCTCGGGGCCCTCGAGGACAAGGTCGTCGTGTCCTCGCTCAACCGCGGCGGACTCGCCGGCGCGGTCTTCGAGATGGACGACCGCATGACCGGCTACGACGTGCGCGGCACGGTCGAGGCCGGCTTCGACGCCGCCAAGATGCTCACCCGCATCGACTACGACGACCCGGGCACCGTCGAGACCCTGCAGGCCTGCGCCGACGCGGTCACCGAGCTCAACCGGGCCCAGACCGTCGCCATGGTCGAGCCCTTCATCTCCCGGCGAGTGGAGGGGAAGGTCGTCAACGACCTCTCGTCCGCGGCCGTGGTGCGCTCCATCCACATCACGCAGGGGCTCGGGGCGAGCAGCGCCTACACGTGGATGAAGCTGCCCGTGGTCGACGAGATGGAGCGCGTCATGGACGCGACCACCTTGCCAACCCTGCTGCTCGGCGGCGACCCCGCCTCCGCGCCCGAGGAGACCTACGCGTCCTGGCGCACCGCCCTGGCCCTGCCGAGCGTGCGCGGGCTCATCGTCGGCCGCACGCTGCTCTACCCGTCCGACGACGACGTCGCGGGCGCCGTCGACACCGCCGTGGCGATGGTCCGGCCGGGGGTGCGGGCATGAGCGCGCCCACCCGTGCCGAGCTGCACGTCCCCGCCGGCACCGCCGCCACGTCCGGGTACGACCTCGAGATCACCCCGGCCACCGCGGGCTGGACCTGGTCGAGCCTGCGGACGCTGACGCTCGCCGCGGGGGAGCGGCGCGAGGTCGTGACCGGCGACGAGGAGATGATCGTGGTCCCGCTGTCGGGCGGGGTGACCGTCGGCGACGGCACCACCGAGTACGTGCTCGCGGGCCGCCCCGACGTCTTCGCCGGCCCCACCGACGTCGCGTACCTCCCGAGCGGCACGACGGCCACGCTCCGGGCGGACGAGGGGCCCGTCCGGCTCGCGCTGACCGGCGCCCGCACCGAGGTCGTCCTGCCGTTCCGATACGTGCCGGCCGCCGACGTCCCCGTCGAGCTGCGCGGCGCCGGGCAGTGCAGCCGCCAGGTGCGCAACTTCGGTGCCGCCGGCGTGTTCGAGGCCGGCAACCTCATCGCCGTCGAGGTGATCACACCCGGCGGCAACTGGTCGAGCTACCCCGCCCACAAGCACGACGAGGCGACCGAGCACGAGTCGCAGCTCGAGGAGATCTACCACTACGAGATCGCGCCCGGCCCGCACGGCGAGCCCGGTCTCGGCTTCCACCGCACCAGCGCCTCGGACGCGGGCGACATCGACGTGCTCATCGAGGTCCGCGACCGGGACACGGTCCTCGTGCCCCACGGCTGGCACGGCCCATGCGCCGCCGCCCCCGGCCACGACATGTACTACCTCAACGTCATGGCCGGCCCGGGCGAGCGCGCCTGGAAGATCACCGACCACCCCGACCAGGCCTGGGTCCGCGCCACGTGGGCGGACCAGCCAGCCGATCCCCGTCTGACCGATCCCCGTCTGGCAGGCACCTCATGAGCGAGACCGTCCGTCTCACCGTCGCCCAGGCCCTCGTCCGCTTCCTCGGGGCCCAGTACTCCGAGCGCGACGGAATCGAGCAGAAGCTGTTCGCCGGCTGCTTCGGCATCTTCGGACACGGCAACGTGGCTGGCATCGGGCAGGCGCTGCTCGAGGCCGAGCTCGCCGAACCCGAGCTCCTGCCCTACGTCCTCGGCCGCAACGAGCAGGCCATGGTGCACTCCGCCGCGGCCTACACCCGCATGAAGGACCGTCTCCAGACCTGGGCCGTCTCGACGAGTGTCGGCCCCGGCGCCACCAACATGGTCACCGGCGCGGCGCTGGCGACGATCAACCGCCTGCCGGTGCTCCTGCTGCCCGCCGACACCTTCGCCGACCGCGCCGCGTCCCCGTTGCTCCAGGAGCTGGAGCTGCCGGACTCCGGTGACGTCACCGTCAACGACTGCTTCCGTCCGGTGTCGCGCTACTTCGACCGCGTGTGGCGCCCCGAGCAGTTGTCGTCGGCGATGCTCGCGGCGATGCGGGTGCTCACCGACCCGGCCGAGACCGGCGCGGTGACGGTCTGCCTCCCGCAGGACGTGCAGGCCCAGGCCCACGACTGGCCCGTGGAGCTCTTCGCGAAGCGGGTGTGGCACGTCGCCCGGCCCCTGCCCGAACGCGCCGCCGTGGCACGGGCCGCGGAGGCGATCCGCTCCGCGCGACGCCCGCTGGTCGTCGCCGGCGGCGGCGTCCACTACAGCGGTGCGACCGCCGCCCTCGCGGCCTTCTGCGAGGCCACCGGCATCCCCGTCGGCCAGAGCCAGGCCGGTAAGGGCACGCTGCTGTTCGACCACCCGCAGTGCCTCGGGGCGATCGGCTCCACGGGCACGACGGCGGCCAACGCGATCGCCCGCGACGCCGACGTGGTCATCGGGATCGGCACCCGGTACTCCGACTTCACCACCGCCAGCCGGACCGCGTTCCAGGCCGACGGCGTCCGGTTCGTCAACATCAACGTCGCCGGGCTCGACGCGGTGAAGCACTCCGGGATCGGGGTCGTCGCCGACGCCCGCGAAACCCTTGAGGCGCTGACCGCGTCCCTGGCCGACTTCCGCGTCGACGCCGACTACGAGGCCGAGTACCAGCGGCTCGACGCCGAGTGGGACGCGACGGTCTCCCGCGTGCACGCGGACGCCCCGTCGGGCGGCCTGCTCACCCAGAACGCCGTGATCGGGATGGTCAACGAGCTCACCGACCCGCGCGACGTCGTGGTCTGTGCGGCCGGTTCGATGCCCGGTGACCTGCACAAACTGTGGCGGACGCGGGACCCGAAGGGCTATCACGTCGAGTACGGCTACTCCTGCATGGGCTACGAGGTCGCCGGCGGCGTGGGCGTCGCGATGGCGTGTCCCGATCGCGACGTCCTCGTCATGGTCGGCGACGGCTCCTACCTGATGATGGCCACCGAGCTGGTGACCGCGGTCCAGGAGGGCGTCAAGGTGATCACCGTGCTCGTGCAGAACCACGGGTACGCCTCGATCGGCGCCCTGTCCGAGGAGCTCGGCTCGCAGCGCTTCGGCACCCGTTACCGCTACCGGTCCGGCTCCGGGCGCCTCGACGGCGACCGGCTGCCAGTCGACCTCGCCGCGAACGCGGAGTCGCTCGGTGTCCGGGTGCTGCGCGTGCGGACCGGCGACGAGTTCGCCGCGGCCCTGCGGGAGGCCAAGGCCGCCACCACCAGCGTCGTCGTCCACGTCGAGACCGACCCGCTGGTGCCCGCGCCCGACTCCCGCTCCTGGTGGGACGTCCCGGTCGCCGAGGTGTCGTCCCTCGACTCGACCCAGCGCGCCCGCAAGACCTACGACGACGCCAAGTCCACCCAGCAGACCTTCCTCCACCCCAGCGAAGAGGTGTCCTCGTGAGCTCGAGCTCGACCAGCAGGATCAGGGTCGGCAGTGCCCCCGACTCCTGGGGCGTCTGGTTCCCCAGCGACCCCGACCAGACCCCGGCCGACCGCTTCCTCGCCGAGGTCGCGGCCGCCGGCTACGACGTCATCGAGCTCGGCCCGTACGGCTACCTGCCGACCGACCCGACCGAGCTCGCCGACACCCTGCGGACCCACGGCCTGACCGTGTCCGCCGGCACCGTCTTCGAGCACCTGCACCGGCCCGAGTCCTTCGATCACGTCTGGGAGCAGGTCACCGAGGTCGCCTCGCTGACCCGGGCCGTCGGCGGCGAGCACCTCGTCGTCATCCCCGAGCCGTGGCGCGACCACAAGACCGGCGCGCCGCTCGAGTCGCCGACCCTCGACGCCGCCGGCTGGGACCGCCTCACCACGGGGATGGACGAGCTCGGCCGCCGGGTGCTCGAGGAGTACGGCCTGCGCGTGCAGTTCCACTCGCACGCCGACTCGCACGTCGGATACCAATCCGAGATCGAGCGGTTCGTCGAGTCGACCGACCCTCGCTACGTCAACCTCTGCCTGGACACCGGGCACGTCGCCTACTACCGCGGCGACAACGTCGCGATCATCCGCAAGTACCCCGAGCGCATCGGCTACCTGCACCTCAAGCAGGTCGACCCGGCCGTGATCGACCGCGTCGAGGCCGAGGACCTGCCGTTCCCGGACGCCGTCAAGGCCGGCGCCATGATCGAGCCGCCCTACGGCGTGCCGTCGATGCTCGAGGTGCTGCAGGCCGTCGAAGAGGCGGGACTCGACGTCTTCGCCATCGTCGAGCAGGACATGTACCCCTGCCCGCCCGACCAGCCGCTGCCGATCGCGCAGCGCACCCACACCTACCTCGGCTCCTGCGGCACCGGTTCGGTCCGCATCGGCACGCCGGCCCGATAGGAGGCCACCATGACCGGAGAACTGAAGGTCGCCGTCCTCGGCGTCGGCAAGATGGGCTCGTTCCACGTCGAGAGCCTGTCGCGGCGCACCCGGGGCGCCCGCGTCACCGTGATCAGCGACTTCTCGGACGAGCAGGCCCACCGCGTCGCCGACCCGATCGGTGCCCGGGTCGTCGCCGACCCGCTCGCGGCGATCGCCGCCGACGACGTCGACGCCGTCGTGATCGCCAGCCCCGGGACGGCGCACGAGGAACAGGTCCTGGCCTGCCTCGAGGCCGGCAAGCCCGTGCTGTGCGAGAAGCCGCTGACCACCGAGGCCACCACCGCGGCCGCCGTGTACCGCCGCGAGACCGAGCTCGGCCGCCGCCTGGTCCAGGTCGGTTTCATGCGCCGCTTCGACCACGAGTACGCCACGCTGCAGCAGATGATCGTCGGCGACGAGCTCGGCGCGCCGCTGATGCTGCACTGCACCCACCGCAACCCCGCGGTCCCGGAGTTCTTCGACTCCGAGTTCATGATCCGCGACTCGGTCGTCCACGAGGCCGACTCCGCGCGCTTCCTGCTCGGCGAGGAGATCACCGCGGTGAGCGTCGTCCGCGGCCGGCCGACGGGCGAGGCGCCCCCCGGTGTCTCCGACCCGATGCTCGTGCTGTTCGAGGCCGAGTCCGGGGCCCTGGTGACGATCGAGATCTTCGTTCGGACCGGGATCGCCTACGAGGTGCGCACCGAGGTCGTCGCCGAGCGCGGCTCGGCCCTGATCGGGCTGGACCAGAGCGTCGTCACCAAGCGGGTGGGAGGGACCTGGGGAGGCACCATCCCCCCGGACTTCGTCGCCCGCTTCGGGCAGGCCTACGACGACCAGATGCAGCGCTGGGTGGACGCCGCGAGCCAGGGCATCACCACGGGCGGCGACGCCGTCGACGGCCCGGGCAGTTGGGACGGCTACGCGGCCGCGGCGATCTGCGAGGCCGGCGTGGCAGCCGTGGTCAAGGGCGAGCGCATCGAGACCGCGATGGAGGCACGAGCATGAGGCTCGCCCTCGACGCCCAGATGTTCCACCGCACCCACGCGGTGACCGACCTGCCCGACGCCGTCGCGCGCGCCGGCTACCAGTGGATGGAGCTCTCCCCGAAGGAGGACTTCATCCCCTTCTTCCAGTACCCGCGGGTCGGCTCGGCGACGGTCGCGACGCTGCGACGTCGCGCCGCCGACGCCGGGGTCGGCATCTCCTCGGTGCTGCCGGTCCTTCGCTGGTCGGGGCCGTCGGAGGACGGCCGGCAGGCCGCGGTTCGCGCGTGGCGTCGCGCGATCCAGATCGCCGTCGACCTCGGCGTCGACACGATGAACACCGAGTTCAACGGCCGTCCGGAGGGCGCCGAGCACGCCGAGGCGCTGTTCCTGCGCTCGTTCGAGGAGCTGGCGCCGGACTTCGAGCGCGAGGGCATCCGCCTCGTGCTCGAGCCGCACCCCGACGACTTCATCGAGGACGGGCACGCCGCGGTGGACATGGTCGCGGGGCTCGACCGGGACTGGGTCTCGTTCCTCTACTGCACCCCCCACACGTTCCACCAGGGCAACGACCCCGCAGGGATCATCGCCCGCGCCGGCGCCCGGGTGACCAACGTGCACCTCGCCGACACCCTCGACCACACCGCCTCGGGCGGCCTGCGCTACATCGTCAACCCGCCCGGTTCCACCGCGCGCGTGCACCAGCACGCCCCGATGGGCGCCGGCGAGGTCGACTTCGACGCCGTGTTCGCCGCCCTGGCCGCGGCGGGCTTCGACGGCACGCTCACCCACTGCGTCTTCGGCTGGGAGGAGCGCGCGTCCGAGATCGTCACGGCCGACCGCGCCACCGTCACCGACCTCGTCGCCAAGCACTTCGGCTCGGACACCGTCCTCGAGCCCGCACCCGGGAGGAACCCCTGATGACCGAGACACTCCACCACTGGGCAGGGGGTGCCGTCCTCAAGTCGGCCTCCGACCGGTTCGGCGACGTCACCGACCCGGCGACCGGCCAGGTGACCCGCCAGGTCGCGTTCGCCTCCGAGGACGAGGTGGCGGCGATCATCGACGCCGCCGTCCGGGCCTTCCCGCTCTGGCGCGACACCTCGCTGACCAAACGCACCCAGATCCTGTTCCGGTTCCGGGAGCTGCTCAACGCCCGGGCCGACGAGCTGGCCGCGCTCATCACCGCCGAGCACGGCAAGGTGCTCTCCGACGCCGCCGGCGAGGTCGCCCGCGGTCAGGAGGTCGTCGAGTTCGCCTGCGGCATCCCGCACCTGCTCAAGGGCTCGGCCACCGAGAACGCCTCGACGGGCATCGACGTCTCCTCGATCCGCCAGCCCCTCGGGGTCGTGGGGATCATCAGCCCGTTCAACTTCCCGGCGATGGTGCCGATGTGGTTCTTCCCCCTCGCGATCGCCGCTGGCAACACCGTGGTGCTCAAGCCCTCGGAGAAGGTGCCCTCGGCCGCGTTGTGGATGGCTGAGCTGTGGCGCGAGGCGGGGCTGCCCGACGGGGTGTTCAACGTGCTCAACGGCGACAAGGTCGCGGTGGACGGGCTGCTGACCCACCCCGAGGTCCGCTCGATCAGCTTCGTGGGCTCCACGCCGATCGCGCGCTACGTCTACGAGACCGGCACCGCCCACGGCAAGCGCGTGCAGGCCCTCGGCGGGGCGAAGAACCACGCCGTCGTGCTGCCCGACGCCGACCTCGACATGGCCGCCGACCAGGCCGTCAACGCCGGCTTCGGTTCGGCGGGGGAGCGGTGCATGGCGATCTCCGCGGTGGTCGCGGTGGGTGCGGCCGGCGACCCGCTTGTGGAGAAGATCCGAGAGCGCGCCGAGGGCCTGCGCACTGGCGACGGGCGTCGCGGAGCAGACATGGGGCCGCTGGTGACCCGCGCCGCGCAGGAGCGGGTGTCGGGCTACATCGACGCTGGCGAGGCCGCCGGGGCGACGCTGGTCGTCGACGGCCGCCTGGTGCAGCCGGACGCCGACGGGGAGGGATTCTTCGTCGGGCCGACGCTTTTCGACCACGTCACGACCGACATGTCGATCTACACCGACGAGATCTTCGGGCCGGTGCTGTCGGTGGTCCGCGTGGAGACCTACGACGAGGCCGTCGCGCTGATCAACGCGAACCCTTACGGCAACGGCACCGCCATCTTCACCAACGACGGCGGCGCGGCCCGCCGTTTCCAGAACGAGGTGCAGGTGGGGATGATCGGCGTCAACGTGCCGGTCCCGGTCCCGATGGCCTACTACAGCTTCGGCGGCTGGAAGAACTCGTTGTTCGGCGACACCCACGCCCACGGCACCGAAGGAGTGCACTTCTTCACCCGCAGCAAGGTCGTCACCGCGCGCTGGATCGACCCGGCGCGCCGTGGCGAATCGGGCGGGCTGGATCTCGGATTCCCGCGAAACGGCTGATCTCACACGTCGACAATTCTCTACAGCAATTCCGGCGACCCGGATCGCGTCCCTGCGGTCCGGGTCGTTGTGCTGCCCATTTGCCGTTGTTCTCCCTGGCCAGGCGTGTTTCTGCGCCGATTCCCCGAATCTCGAAGAATTGCGCGGGACAGCATTGACTTGGATCACACGAACGGTCATCGTCGACGAGTCCGCACGCGCAGGATTTTGCGCCCGGCCCGACGAGGAAATCGTGGGTCGCCGTCAGCGCCACCGCCGGGCGGCTTTCCCACGAGGCTTTCACGCTCAACGAGGAGTCCATCATGACCACCTACAACGAGGAGAGGCCGGACGCGCCGGCCCTGCCACCGGATGTCCCGGGGCCGCACTCGAGGCGGCTCGGCATCATCGCTGTCGTGGCCACCTTCGGTGGCCTGCTGTTCGGCTACGACACCGGGGTGATCAACGGCGCTCTCGAGCCGATGACCACCGACCTGGGGCTGACGGCCTTCACCGAGGGCGTCGTCGTCAGCATCCTCATCTTCGGCGCGGCCATCGGCGCCATCGTCGGCGGTGCGCTCTCCGACCGGTTCGGACGCCGGCACAACATCCTGATGCTGGCCATCGTCTTCGGCGTCGCGACCATCGGCTGCGTGCTGGCGCCGAGCTGGCCCGTGCTCGCCTTCTTCCGCTTCGTCCTCGGCCTCGCCGTCGGCGGGGCGTCGGCCACGGTGCCGGTCTACCTGGCCGAGGTCGCGCCAGTCGAGCGCCGCGGGAGCATCGTCACCCGCAACGAGGTCATGATCGTCAGTGGTCAGTTCGCCGCGTTCGTCATCAACGCGCTGATCTTCAACATCTGGGGCGAGAACCCCGGCGTCTGGCGCGTCATGCTCGTCGTCGCCGTGCTCCCGGCCATCGCCCTGTTCATCGGCATGCTGCGGATGCCCGAGAGCCCCCGCTGGCTGGTCTCGAAGGGGCGTGAGGACGAGGCGCTGGCGGTCCTCCAGCAGGTGCGTGCGCCCGATCGGGCTCGGGCCGAGATGGCCGAGGTCCACCAGCTCGCCGAGGAGGAGCGCGCCTCCAAGACCGCCGGAGCCACCGACCTCGGCGTCCGCTGGATCCGTCGGCTCATCCTCATCGGCGCCGGGCTGGGCATGTTCCAGCAGTTCACCGGCATCAACTCGATCATGTACTACGGCACCCAGCTGCTGGGCGACGCCGGGTTCTCCGACAGCGCCGCGATCATCGCCAACACGGCCAACGGCCTCTTCAGCGTCCTGGGCATCACCGTCGGCCTGCTCATCATGAACAAGGTCAACCGGCGAACGCTGCTGCTCGGCGGGTTCGCGCTGACGACCTTCTTCCACCTGCTCGTGGGGCTGTCGGCGTACCTGCTGCCCGACGGCACCGCCAAGGCGTGGTTCATCCTCGTCTTCGTCGTGCTCTTCGTGTTCTGCATGCAGGGCACCATCGGCCCGCTCGTGTGGCTCTTGCTCTCGGAGATCTTCCCCCTCAAGATCCGCAGCCTGGCGATCGGCATCAGCGTCCTGGTGCTGTGGCTGTCCAACGCCGTGGTCTCCCTCGGCTTCCCCGTGGTCGTCGAGGAACTGGGCATCGCGTCGACGTTCTTCATCTTCGTCGGCCTCGGCCTGCTCGCCCTGGTCTTCGTGTACCGCCTGGTGCCCGAGACCCGCGGCCACTCGCTCGAGCAGCTCGAGGAGCAGTTCCGCCGGCAGTACTCCTGATCCCGCACCCCCAACCCACGGAAGGAGAATCCCGTGACCGTCCTCGTCGCCGTCCCCGAAGGGCGGGAGGGTCCGCAGGCCCTCTACGCCGGAGCCGCCGAAGCACGACTGCTCGACACCGACCTCGTCGTCCTCAACATGACCCTGCACGCCCTCGACGTCTCGGGCCTGCCCGAGGACCTCAAGGTGACCTACCTCGAGCGCAGTGGACCGGAGGACCGCGACCCCGCCGAGGCCGTCCTCGACGAAATCGCGGACCGGCCCGACGTCCAGCGGCTGGTCATCGGGATGCGGCGCCGCTCGCCGGTGGGCAAGGCGCTTCTGGGCAGTGTCGCCCAGCGCCTGCTGCTCGACAGCCCCGTCCCCGTGCTCGCCGTCAAGGCCGCGGACTGACCACCCGGCTCGGCGGGTGTGCACGGCCGCACCCGCCGAGCAGACCAGCACCCTCTCGAGGAGCATCGATGAAGCTCGGTGTCTACACCGCGATCCTGCACGACCGTCCGCTGCCCGAGGCCCTCGCGACCATCCGGGGGCTCGGCCTCACCGGCGCCGAGGTCAATGCCGGCGGCTTCCTGCCCCCGGTGCACCTCCCGATCGACGAGGTCCTGAGCAGTGACACGGCGGTCGAGGACCACCTCGGGGTGTACGCCGACGCGGGTGTCGAGCTGACCGGGCTGAATTGCAATGGCAACCCGCTGCACCCCGACCCACGCATCGGCCCGGTCCACGCCGCCGACCTCCGTCGCACCATCGCGGCAGCGGGACGGCTCGGCTTGCGGCGTGTGGTGGCCATGTCCGGCCTCCCGGCGGCCGAGGCCGGGGGCACCGTCCCGGCGTGGAACCCCATGCCGTTCGAGTCCACGTACCTACGTGCCCGTGACCGGCAGTGGGCCGAGGTCGGCGTGCCGTTCTGGCGTGAGATCGACGCCCTGGCCCGCGATCACGACGTGCGGGTCTGCCTCGAGATGCACCAGTTCAACCTCGTGTTCAACCCCGCCACCCTGGAACGGCTGGTGGAGCAGACCGCCGCGACCCACCTCGGCGCGGAGATGGACCCGAGCCACCTGTTCTGGCAGGGCATCGACCCGGTCGCCGCGATCGAGCACCTGGGCCCGCTGGTGTTCCACGCCGCCGCCAAGGACACCCGCATCAACCCCGCCGCGCTCGTCCACGGCGTGCTCGATGACCGCCACCGCGAAGTCACCGAGGACCCGATCCGGCTCGGCGGCGACGCCACCCTCGCCGCCTGGCCCGAGAACGCCGCCTGGGACTTCGTCGCCCTCGGCAAGGGGCACGACCAGGACTTCTGGACGCGGTTCCTGCGCGCATTGGCGAAGATCGATCCCGAGATGGCCGTCAACATCGAGCACGAGGACGTCGAGCTCGACCAACTCGACGGGCTACGGGTCGCGGCGGAAGTGCTCACCCGCGCCGCCGCCGGGGTCTGAACGGGGACACCGCCGTGCTCCAGAGGGGAACTCCCCGAGGAGGTTCACCGCACGTTCTCTTGGCGGATGACTACGGCGCGCTCCTCCAGTGGGTCTCGCAGGGCTGTGGGCACCTCAGGCTTCAGGAGGAGTGCCCTGGGTGTGGGGTGCGGAACGGCGGGGCGGGGCGGTCCCGGAGCTCATCGTCGAGCGTGTCGCCGCCCGGCTCCTCCTCGGGGAAGACGTCGGGCTCGACTCCCTCCCCGTACCCCGGCGACCTTCGTGGAGCGCCCTCGCCCAGGTCGGCCGCGGGAACGTCGTCGGGGTCGGGAGCGCCCGGGACGATGAAGGGCTCGTCGGTCATGTCCCGGAGCGTGCCCGGCCCAGTTGACCAGAACGTGAACGCCGCGACGGGCGGTCCCAGTTCCGCGCGACGCCGCGCGGCGTGGCGTTCCACAGCGATCAGCACATCGACGTCGGCACCAGGCAGGTCACCGGCACACTCCGGTCCCGCCAGGCGCGGCCATGGTCGCTCGCCGGCGGGCGGCACTCGCCTCTACGTGGACAGCCGCTACTCCGGCACCTCACGACCCTGCTCACCGCAACATGACCGGCACGCCTTCGGAGAGGCCCCCGCCCCTTGACCGAACACGGCCCTGCGCCTGGGGTACGGCACAGGTTGCTGCGCCCGTCACCTACGGTGCGTGGGCATGCGTTGCGACGTGATCACGCACGGCAACCCGATCATCACGGAGACCTTCACCTCGGACCCGACGGTGCTCGTGCACGACGGCACCACATATCTCTACACCGGGCACGACGAGGCAGGGCCCGGCGCTGAGCGGTTCGTGATGCGCGACTGGCTGTGCTTCTCGTCCACCGACCTGCTGTCGTGGACACCGCACGGCCCGCTGCTGCGCGTCGAGGACTTCGCCTGGGCCCGCGACGGCGCCAAGGCGTCGTGCGTGGTCGAGCGGCACGGGAAGTTCTGGTGGTACCTCGCGATGAACCACGCGACGGTACCCGGCGGGGCCATCGGGGTGGCCGTGGCCGATCACCCGACGGGCCCGTTCCGGGACGCGATCGGCGCCACGCTCGTCACCAACGACGTCCCCGACGACGACGGTCGCGACCACACCAACGACCCGTTCGTCCTCGTGCACGACGACCGGGCGTACCTGTACTGGGGCAAGCACCGGTGCTTCTGGGCCCCGCTGGACGACTCGATGACCGCCCTCGCCGGGCCGGTCACCGAGATCGAGCTGCCGGCGTTCGAGGAGGGCGTCCACGTCCACCACCGCAACGGCTGGTTCTACCTGTCCTTCGGCCACCTGTACCCCCAGCGCGTGGCCTACGCCCGCAGCCGCTCGCCGGAGGGCCCGTGGACGGTGGAGGGCCTGGTCAACGAGGTGCCCGGCAACTGCGCGACCAACCGGGTGGCCATCGTGGAGTTCGGCGGCGAGTGGTTCTGCTTCTACCACGACGGCACGGCGCCGGGCGGGGACGCCCGGCGGCGGTCGGTGTGCGTCGACCGCCTCCACCACGACGCCGACGGACGCATCGCGCGGGTCCACATGACGACCGAGGGCCTGCGGGGCTGATCGCCGTAGCTTCCTGTCCCGTTCCGCGGTGCTCGCCGGCGGTGTCGCCCTGATCGGCAGCGCGGAGGGCCTGCTCACCGCGCCCAACGCGGGCGCCGCGCCGGGACCGGGTGGTCCGGGGTACGGCCCGGTCATGCCCGACCCGGCCGGGCGGCTGGCGCTGCCGCAGGGCTTCCGGTACGTCGTCGTCTCCGAGGCCGGCGTGACCCGTCTGGACTCGGGGGAGCCCAGCCCCACCAACAGCGACGGCATGGGCGCCTTCCCCTCGCGGGGCAACGGCACGGTGCTCGTGCAGAACCACGAGCTACGCGGTGCCCACGCCGCGG
This sequence comes from Actinomycetospora sp. NBC_00405, assembly GCF_036044095.1. Lineage (NCBI taxonomy): Bacteria > Bacillati > Actinomycetota > Actinomycetes > Pseudonocardiales > Pseudonocardiaceae > Actinomycetospora > Actinomycetospora sp. NBC_00405. The sequence continues at coordinate 1,377,901 of NZ_CP107938.1, read as the reverse complement.
CCGGCCCGCTGGTCGTGCCGACGCCGCCCGAGTTCACCTACGACCCGCAGGCGCCCGGCGGCACCACGACGATCACGGTCGACCGCGAGGGCCGCCGGCAGGGCGAGTACGTGTCGCTGGCAGGGACCTCGACCAACTGTGCCGGCGGGGTCACGCCGTGGCGGACCTGGCTGTCGTGTGAGGAGACCGAGGACCTCGCAGGGGTCAACGGCTACACCTTGGACCACGGGTACGTGTTCGAGGTGGACCCCGAGGACCGCAACGCCAACCGGAACCCGCAGCCGATCAAGGCCCTCGGGTGGTCCGCGCACGAGGCCGTCGCCGTGGACCCGGGAAACGCCACGATGTACCTCACCGAAGACGCTGCGACGCCCACGGCCTGCTCTGCCGCTGGACCCCGCCCCGTGGGTTCCGCGGCGGCAAGGGCGCCCTGCGCCGGCTCGGACCCGCCGACGGCGCGTTCGAGGCCATGCGGTGCACCGACCAGGCGGGGACACCGATCGATGACCTGTCGCGGGTGGTCGAGGTCGGCACGACCTACCGGGTGAGCTGGACCGCTGTGCCGGACCGGGACGCGCGAGCGGTCCCGACCCGCCTCCAGGTCGCTCCGCCGCAGGTCACCCGCGGGCGCAAGCTCGAGGGCTGCTGGTGGGGCGACGGCGGCGCCTACGTCGTGACGAGCTTCGCCCGCGCCGAGAGCCCGGTGCCGCACGACGGCCAGGTCTGGTTCCACGACCCGCGTCGCTCCACGCTCACCCTCAAGCTCCGATTCGGGGACAACCCCAGCCCCGATCAGGACGGCCCGAACTACGACGGGCCGGACAACATCACCGTGTCCCCCTGGGGCGGGGTCATCCTCGCCGAGGACGGGCGAGGGCGTGCAGCACCTGGTCGGCGCCACCCCCGACGCCAGACCTACCCGATCGCCCGCAACGAACTGAACACCAACGAGACGGCCGGCCCGGTCTACTTGAGGTTGGCCCCTGGCACCGGACACGTCATCTGAGGTGGACCCGGTCCGCCAGGGAGGATGTCGTTCGTGCCCGCACCTCACCCGCCGGAGTTCCGGCGTCGCGCCGTCGAGCTGGCTCGTCTGGGCGAGCAGCCGGTCGCCGCGATCGCCAAGGACCTCGGAATCTCTGAGTCGTGTCTGCGGAACTGGATGGCCCAGGCCGACGCCGATGACGGCAACCACACCGATCGGTTGACCAGCAACGAGCGCGTCGAGCTCGCCGAGTTGCGCAAGAAGTCCAAGCGCCTCGAGGTCGAGAACGAGATTCTCAAGCGTGCTGCGGCGTATTTCGCGCGGGAGAACGTCCTCCCAAAGTAGTCTTCCCGCTGGTCCGTGAACTCGCCGACGACGGTTTCGACGTCGCGGTGACCTGTCGGGTGCTCGATGTTCGTCGTCAGGGCTACTACGAATGGCTCGCGGGGGCGAAGTCTGTCCGCGCGCAGGAGAACGAGTTGCTGCTCAAGCACATCGAAAAGATCCACGAGGAGTCCCGCGGCACCTACGGCTGGCCGCGCGTGCACGCCGAGCTGACCCTCGGGCTCGGCCTGGCGGTCAACCACAAGCGGGTCGCCCGGCTGATGCGCGAGGCCGGCATCCAGGGCCTCTACCGGCGCCGACGCCACGGCTGCACCGTCCGCGACCCCGCCGCTGACCCCTACTCCGACCTGGTCGAGCGGCGCTTCAGCGTTGAGGCACCGGATCAGCTGTGGCTCACCGACATCACCGAACACGGCACCGAAGAAGGCAAGCTGTACTGCGCGGCGGTCCTCGATGCCTACTCGCGAAGAATCATCGGCTGGTCCATCGATGACAACATGCGCACCGCACTGGTCACCGACGCCCTCGGCATGGCCATCACACGCCGGCGTCCCGAGAACGGCTCCACGATCATGCATTCCGACCACGGCTCGCAATTCACCTCGTGGGCGTTCGGGCAACGCCTGCAAGCCGCCGGACTACTCGGATCGATGGGCTCGATCGGTGACTGCTACGACAACTCGATGATGGAGTCCTTCTGGGGCACCATGCAACTCGAGCTACTCGACTCACGGACCTGGAAGACCCGCGCCCAACTTGCCAACGCTATATTCGAATGGATAGAGTGCTGGTACAACCCCAAACGGCGCCATTCCAGTATCGGAATGCTCAGCCCACTGGAGTACGAAGCCCACCACACCGGCCCCGATCAAGATCACTGACCCCACACCGTCGGTGTCCGGTGCCAGGGGCCAACCTCAACTCCCGCGACAAGCGCATCCTGTTCGCCAACCTCTACGAACCCGACATCTGCTACGCCATCACCGGGCCCTGGTGCAACCAACGGTGAACCGCACCGCTGACGTCACGGCCCGCACCGAGTTGGACCTCGATCCCCGCGGGTTGCGGGGGATCAGGTCGACGGCGGGTTCCAGCGGCGGAGGGCCTCGTAGGCCAGTCCGCCCGCGAGCAGGGCCGGCGGCTCGATGATCCCGGCCACGAGCAGGGCCCCCGCGCCCAGGTAGGCGGGCGTCCGGCCCGGCAGCAGCCGCTTGGTGACCCGGATCGACGCCGTGGCGACGTCACCGAGCTGGGCCACGACGTCACCCGCGGCGCGCCCGGACGAGGAGGGGGCGCTGCGTGCAGGGACGTTCTCGCCGGGGCCGGTCGGCCGCTTCGTCGGCGACGGGGAGGCAGCACTGGGCGGCGGGTCGTCGGGACGCACCGTCGGGACGACCGTCGTGCTCGTGCTCTTGTCGTCGGGCTTGTTCTTGGCCATCTCGAAACCGTACGCCCGAGATCAGGGCCCGATGTCTCCTCGCGCCGGCACCTGGCCCGGGTGCAGGGGTGCTCACCGGCGGGTGGCTGCGCGTCCTGGGGCCGTTCTTGTGCTGTTCGGCGAACACGAGGTCGAGAGGGTCGGCGGTGAGGGCGATGGTCGTGCCGGCCTGGGTCAACAGCGCGGAGAGAGTGGTGGCCAGCCCGGCGACGGTCACCCGGTCGTCCTCGGTCGGCTCGCCGTCGCTACCGCCCGCGGCGAGCCAGTCCACGAAGCCTCGCTCGGACCCGGCGGCCAGGTAGGCGGTGGCGCGGCGGAAGAGCTTGGGCAGGATCAGCGCGCCGTCTGGTCCGATCGAGGCCTGGTCGGTGAGGGTGAACCCGGCCGAGCGGTCGGCGGCCGCGCGCGGCGTCGCGAGCGGTGCGTTCCAAGGTCGGTGAACGTCATCCGGACCGTCGGCGGGGTGCTGTCGTAGACGGTGATGTAGGCGGCTCCGGAGCGCGCCAGCGAGCCGTTGACCGAGCGGGCCAGCAGGTCGGTGGTGACGGGGACGGTGTCGCCGTCCATCCGGGGCGAGGGGTCCGCGGACAGCAACAACGCCACCGGTCGCCCGTTCGTCTCGACGAGCGCCGCGACCGCCACGGCCGGCACCCGGGCCGGGCTGGCTCCGGTGACGGTGTCGTCGGGGCCGTAGGTGACGTCGGTGAAGCCGGCCAGGCGGACCAGCTGGTCGCGGGCGGGAAGGGCCAGGGGCTGGGCCTCGCCCTGGAAGGCCTTCTCGGGGGCGTCGATGCCGTCCAGGCGCAGCTGCACGCTGCCCGTCGTCGGAGTCCGGTTCGACCCGATCGCCGTCCTGCAGCCGGCGCAGCGTGGAGGGCCGTGACGGGATGAAGCGCACCGAATCGCCGTCCGGGCCGTACCCGGTGATGACCAGCTCGCCAGTGATCCACAGGTACGGGGCGTCCACGTCGATGACGCATGCCCTCCTGGCGAGGAGGGCCAGGGCGACAGCCGTCCCTGGGCGCGCGAACAGTGGATGAACACGAGCGGGACCGACGGCGTGCGGCCATCGCGCGTCCGCCTCGAGCGAGAACATCGGATGACGGTCCGGACAACCTCAGGCCGGGTCTCGGTCCGATGCGCCGCGTCCCCACCAGGGTGGGGTGCGTGGTCCACGTCGAGCGCGTCGAGTACCCGCGCGAGGGTCGCGTCGTCGTGTCCCTGGCCGGACCGGGTGCGCGTGCTCCCGGCGTCACCGCGCCGGGTGGACGTCGGGTCGTCGAGCCCGCGGTGGCGGATCGCCTCGAGCAGGTCCTCGAGGCGGTGGTCCTCCACGCCCGAGCGAGCGGGACCACGCTGCGCCTCGAACTCGACGACCTCGTCGCGCGCGCCCGGCGGGACACGACCTCGCAAGGGAGCCGACGCGCACCATGACGCCGCGCCGCGACGGTGGCGATGCTCACGGGGTCGGGGCGGCCGAGCGGTTGATCGCTTAACTTCCAGGCATGCTTCACGTGTCGCTGACCTACCGTGGCCGGCGGGCGGTCGGGGCCTTCGTCGAGGAGGCCGACCTCGAGCTCATCGGCCGGCTCCGGGCGCTGGGTCGCGACGGTGCGGTCCCCGCCCTGGACGCCCGCGCGCGGCCGATCGTCGTGCGGGTCGAGCGCCTCGTCGTGGACCCCGACGTGCTGGGCTACGGCGCCGAGCCGCTCGGGGAGGGGCAGCTTGGGACTCTCCTCGCGGGCTGAGGGCTCGCGACTGCCGGGCATTGTCCGAAGTCCGAGCAAATCACGCGCGACCTGCTGGCCCGCCTCACCGCCGCGATGACCCGCAGAGCCAGCTGTGGGTGAGGTTCCCCGGGATGCCTGGACCTACTTCGTGGCTCTCCTCCACCGCGCGGGGCCACGATCGCGGTGCTCCTTCTGCTCACTGACCTCGGGCTAGGGCTACGCCTTGCCGGCAGGTGAGCCCGGCCTGGACCCGGGGGAGTCCGGCTGCTGTGTACAGAACTCTCGAAGCGTTCACCGCGGTGTGGCTGCCGGCGTCACCCCACACGGTCCAACCCTCGGGGACGTGTCGATGCTGTTGGAGCGGGCCGAGCAGGCCCTGGACGTGGCGCTGCCCCGGGCGCTCCAGGTCGAGTTCATGGAACCCGATGACCCGGGCGCCGGGGTCCGGTTCGTCGTGAACGGTCTGGCGGTGACTCCGTTCGCGACGCTGCACGGTGCCGCGCTGGGCGCGGTCGTCGAGCTCGCCGGATTCCTGGCCGTGCTGCCAACCCTCGACCTCAACGAGCACGCTGTGACGTGCCATATCGCCACGCAGTACCTGCGCGCCGCCCACGCCGGCGACCGGGTGGAGGTCTACGCCCAGCTGGATCGGCGCAGTCGGGCGATGGGCTTCGTGACCGTCACTGCGTTCACCCTCGGCCCGTCAGACGCCGCGGATCACCACGCGACGGGACGTCATCCCCAGATCGCGGCCAGCCAGATCACCAAGGCGATCATGCGCTCCTCGATGACCTGAGCCCGGCGGGCGCGGGGGAGTCGGTGAGCAGGAGCGTGCCGGTGATCGACGCGCCCAGACCGAGCAGGACGCCGACCAGGGTCGGCGGGTCCAGGGAGACGTGCTCGCCGAACCAGACCGCGCCGGTGGCGGTGGCGACGACGGGGTCGGCCAGGAGGATGAGCGTCATCGGGGGTCCGGCGTGGTGAGCGCGGGCGAGGGCGTGCTGGCTCAGCACGAAGGCGGTCGGCCCGACGATCACCAGGGTGACAGCGGCGAGGATCAGCGTCGGGTCGCCGAGGGCGCCGCCGAGGTCGGCTGGGAGCGCGCGCGCGAGCACGGCGAGAAGTGCGGCGGCCAGGCCGTAGCCCGCCCCGCAGGCCAAGGCCAGGCCCGGTGCCCCGGCCGCCCCTGGGTGGCGCTGCGTCCACCACAGTCCGAGGACCACGAGCACTGCCACCGCGGCCACCGGCGCTCCGACCGGGATCTGCGAGTGCGGTCCTCCTGGGTCGGTCGTGGTCGCCGAGTTGAGCAGGACGGCCAGGGAGCCCGTCCCGGCCACGGCGAGCCCCATACCCAGCACGGTGGCGGGAGGTGGCACGCGGCGGACCAGCAGCGTCTCGCCGATGGCTGCCCAGGCGACCGCTCCGGCCAACAGGGCCTGCACCATCCCGAGCGGACCGTTGCTCAGGGCCGCCGCCTGCAGGGCCACCGCCAGCACGGACGCACCCGTCCCGGCCAGCCACCACCGGCTCCTGAGCAGGCGGCGGTCGGCGCCGCCCAGCTCGTGCGCGGCGCGCTGCTGGGCGACGACGGCGACACCGGCGGCGACGGCCGACACGACGGCCGATGCGACGGCCAGCATCGCGTTCAGCCGGCCGCGACGTCGGCTGCGTCCCCAAGGCCATCGACACCGGCGTATCGCGCGACGATCGCCGACGCGTCGGCGTCGTCGATCCACCACATGCCCGCACGGGGGCGCCTCTGGCGGAGGGACGCCCGCTCCCGGTGGCCCTGCTCGACGGCTGCGGCCAGCTCGACAGGGCTGCTCGGCCACGCAGCGAGCCCGGCCCCAGCGAGGACTGCGGCGTTCGCTCGACCGTGGCCAGGGATGGGTCGGTAGGTCACGACCGGCAGACCCGCCACCAGCGCCTCGGTGCACGACAGGCCGCCCGCGTTGTGCACCAGGACATCTGCGGCGGCCATGAGATCGGGGACGTCGTCGCGCCAGCCCAGGGCCACGACACGTTCCAGGCCTGCGAGCCGCCCCCGGAGCCTCGTGTTGCGTCCGCAGGCGACCACACTCCAGGCCCGCGGGTGGTACTCGAGTGCCCTCACCGCGTGCTCGACCTCACCCATCCCCAGCGATCCCGACGCCAGCAGAGCAAGTGGTACCTGGGACGGCACTCCCAGCTCGCCACGGACCCGTTCTCTTGTCGCCCGCGGTTTCGGCCGGCTGAAGCGGGGTGCGCACAGAGGGCCGACGGCGCGCATGGCCACGCCGTAACGCCGACCGTGGACGACGGTCGCCTCGGTGACCGTGAGGTGCTCGTCGAGACCCGGATGGCACCAGGTGCGGTGGGCCGCGGGGTCGGTGAGAAAACTCAGCGCCGGCACACCGAGTCGCCCATCGGCGCGCAGCGCGCCCAGGGTCCGGCCCGCCAGCGGGTAGGTCGCCACCACCGCATCCACGTCCCGCGCCGCGGCAAGGGCGCCGGGCTCGGCGGCCCGGCACAGGCGCTCGGCGAGCCGGCTCGCCGCCCGGTTCGGGTGCTCGAGGTCAAGGAAAATCTTGTCGAAGAGCGCCGGCGTGTAGCGCACCGAGGGTGCGTACAGCTCGCGGAGCAGCTGCCTCCCCCACGCGGGGACCAGCGAGGTCCAGTCCAGCACCTGGGCGGACACCCCACGTCGTCCGAGGCGGCGCACCAGTTCTCGCGCCGCACCGTCGTGACCTACGCCGATCGAAGCGCTGAGCACCAGCACACGGGGGCGCGGTGCGAGGTGGGCGACTCGTGTCATCGCGGCGAGGACGCTCCCTGGTCCTGGGGTCACACGGGCACTCGCCACTCCACCGCGCTCGTGAGGGCAGGCGATGAACGCCGAGTGAGCAACCCCGGCAGATCAGATGACCAGCGCGGCGCCGATACGCAGCTGAGCGCACCGGCGTGCTGGACACCGCTACCTCCGGGACACGCGCCAGTTGGACCACCAGGTCCAGCATGGGTGGCAGCGCACTGGAGGAGGCTGTGGGACCGGTGTGCTCCCGACCAGCTCGAGGGCGTCGTGACGGGCCCTCCGCTGCTGGAAGCCGAGACCGCCAGAGCGGCCGCAGTGCGCGAGGTCGGCGAGGAGACCGGGGTGACGGTCACGGTGACCGGGCTGGCCGGTGTGTTCAGCGACCCGGAGCACGTCGTCGTCTACCCCGCGACCGGGCAGGCCCGCCAGCAGCACGTCACCCTGGTCCAGCCGATGAGGGTCTCGACCTCCGCAACCGCTGCCGCCGCCGGGCCTGGCAGGCGCGGCGAGGGTGGCGGGAGCCCGCCTCGGGGCCTCCTTCGGAGGCGCGAACCCTGTCCTGCCGACGGGTTCGGACGGGGCAAGCGCCGGTTCGTCGACCACCGCCGCCCACGGCCAGTCGTTTGCGCTCGCGGCCTGCACGCGGCCTGGAGCGGGCGCCCCGATGAGGGTGGACCGGCCCCGACCAACCTCTGCCCCTGTCGCCGAGCTCGTCGCTCGTACGGTGTTTCGCGGTGCCCAGACCCAGGGATGGGCCCCTGGCCGCCAGAGATGCCGACGCATCGGAGCACCGTCGCCGGCGACCCGTCAATCGCCATGAGCCGCGGAGCCCGCGGGGTCGACATGAGTGATCGTCGGCGGTTGGCTGTCGTGGTCGACGCTGGACTGGCGGGCCATCAACGCGCCCATGTCCATGTACTCAGCCACGGTGAGCAGCCCCTGGGTGGTGGCGTTGGGGCGTGCGCTAGCGCCGACCGGGCGCAGCAGCGGCCTGGTTCGCCCGCCCCTGCCACGAAGGCGCCGCAGGACAACGTCGGCGGCGCCGTCGGGTCTGGCTTCCCGCGATGGAAGGACGAACACGGCGCGCAGCGTTACCCGGCGCCCTCCGGCAGCTTGGCTGCAAGTCGCTATCAACTCCCCGGATGGAGCTCGAGCCAGTCGTCGATCCCGGCGACTCCCGCTGCCACGACCACCGCCGGTGCAGCGCTCGCCGTCAGGGACGCCCGGGCGAGCGTGGCGATCTCGTTGTCGGTGAGTCCGAGGGCCTCGCGGGCTATGCGGTACTCGTCGGCGAGGTCGGTGCTGAACACCAGTGTGTTGTCGGCGTTGAGCGAGCAGCTCACCCCCGAGCGGACGAGTCCCGGCAGCGGGTGCTCGGCGAGCCTTGCGACCACGCCGAGAGCAACGTTCGAGGTCGGACACAGGTCCAGGCAGACACCCCGGTCGGCCAGTTCCGCCACCAGCGCAGGGTCCTCGGCGGCCCGCACGCCGTGCATGAGCCGGTTGGGGCGCAGGACCGTGAGCACCTCCCGGATCGAGTCCGGCCCGCGCAGCTCCCCGGAGTGGGGCACGACCTGCAGGCCCGCGTCCCGGGCGATCTGCGCGGCACGAGCGAACGGCGCGCACGACGCCCGCTCGTCCCCGGCCAGCCCGAGCCCGACCACGCCTCGGCCCGCCCACGTGGCAGCGAGTCCGGCGAGAGCGCCGGGCTGCTCGGCGTCACGGCTGCGGTCGATGCCTATCACGACCCCGGCCTGTCCGTCGGCGACGGCGACCGCGTCGCAGACGAGCTCCATCGTGGCCTCATCCGAACCGGTCAGACGGCGGTGGAACCCTGAGGCGGAGACGCTCACCTCGGTCCAGACCGCTCCGTCGGCGGCGGAGTCCTCGACGAGTTCGACGACCAGCCGGTGGAGGTCCTCCGGGCCCCGCAGCACGGCCTTGGTCGCTGCGCATCTTGGTCGCTGCGTAGGTGGTGGCGAACTGGTCCCACGTCGAGAAGCGAGGCGGGAAGGCCGTCGTCCCGCCGAGCTCGATGAACGTCGAGCCCCGGATCGAACCCGTCAAGTGCACGTGCAGGTGCGCTTTGGGCAAGCGGCGCAGGTCGCGATGCTCCACGGCACCCCGTCCTACCACTCCCTGGGCAGGCCTCGAGGTGGCTCGCTCCGCCTCCTGTCATCGGCCCGGCGGGGCCGCTCCACCCGCCACCACCGTCAGCTCGGCGAGCAAGGCCGGCCCCACCTCGGGCGAGGGCCGCTCACTGCTGTGCCAGGCAGGCCGCGCTCGACAAGATCGCCGGCACCACAGTGGCCCTCTACCGACCGCCGACGCCGACCAGCGTCGTGCGACGGGGGCGAGCCGAGGGCGTGCCCCGAGGCCGGTGCGTTCCCGGGGGCTGTTCAGGCCTCGGTATGTAACCTCGGTCACAAGGATCAGAAGGGAGTTGCTCCGATGACCACCGCCAGGGAACGGGTTCACAACGACCCCGACGACCCCGACGACGAGGTGCCGCCGATCCCCGCTCAGCGGGTCCCACGCGTCGCGGAGCGGGAGGTCCCCGAACTTCCCGAGAACGAGCCGCCGCCCGTGCCCGAGGACGAGACGGTCGAGCCGCCGGAGCCGTCGGCGCCGCCGGTAGACACATGGCCGGAGAACGAGGACCAGGGGTCCTGAGCGGCCGTCTACTTCTGGCCACAAGGGTCCTGAATCTTAGTTCCGTCAGCGTCGCATGCTTCGTTCGGCGGCGATGGAAGGAGCCGAGGAATTGGGCGGCAGCTTCCCGGAGTGGGCGGTCGAACCGGTGCGGCTGGTCGAGCACGATCCGGCGTGGGCGCGGCGAGCGGAGGGCTTCGCCGGCGAGGTGCGCGAGCTGTTCGGACGGTATCTGATCGGCGATGTGGTCCATGTCGGGTCGACGGCGATTCCGGGTCTGCCGGCGAAGCCGATCATCGATCTGCAGTCGGTGGCCGCGGATCCGGTGAAGGCGGTGACCGCTGCGGGAGTGGCAGCAGAGGCAGCGAGCTGGATGCTGGTGCCTCGCGAGCTCGATCAACAGCCGTGGCGCTGGCTGTTCGTGCGCGTGGATTCCCAGGGCTGCTCGCGGCTGGCTCATCTGCATCTGATGCCGCCCGGGCAGGCGCGCTGGGACGAGCAGCTGCACTTCCGTGATCAGTTGCGCTTGAGTGCTGAGCTGCGGGCGGAGTATGCAGCGCTCAAACAACGGTTGGCCGTCGACCACCACGATGATCGGGAGGCCTATACCGCGGCCAAGAGCGCGTTCGTGCGTCGAGTGACGGCGGGTTAGTCGTTCTCGCTGCGGTCCTTGATCAGGAGTTCGCGCCGGGCGGGGGTGTGGTAGGAGTCGTCGCACCACGACCCCGCGGTCTGGAGGCGCTTGCTCGTCAGGGCGACTGCTGAACACTGGGCGCGACAGGTACGACGGGGAGAGGTTTGGTCGACGCTGTCGGCCTCCACTGCAGGACTGTGCGGACCGGCTCGGTGTGTATGACGCCGGCCGGCTACCCCGTGGGGGTGCCGTAGCGGAGGAGGTTGTTGTCGGGGTCGATGTGGGCGCCCTCGCGGGTGCCGTACTCGGTGTCGACCGGCGCCTTGTCGCGCCCGCCGTGGTTGATCGCGGCCCAGCGCGCGTGTAGTGCGTCGGCGTCGTCGACGGTCAGGTAGGCGCAGGCTGCGGTGCGGGCGGGGTCGTGGCCAGCCATGACGCTCACGTGGATCGCGATGTCGTCGAGTTGGGCGAACGCGTAGCTCTCGTCGTAGGTGTCGACGTCGAAACCGAGGGCGCGGTAGTGGCTCGTCCAGCGCACAAGGTCGGTCGTGGCGAACACGGGCGCGACCGCGCGCAGCCCTGTGGCCGTCGGGACCGTGGGATCGCTCATGACGGGCGACCCTTTGCGACGACGACCTCGTCGCACAACCGCCGGAGAGCTCTTCGAGCGGTTCGTCGCCTCCTCAACGTGAAAATCGCCCGCCCCGTCGGCACGACTGACCAGCAGGGCGGCGTGTTGCTGGTCCCGGAAATCACCGCTGATTTGCTGGCCGGAGTTGCCGGCGAACCGGAGGCGCACGTGAGTGGCTGCTCAGTACACCGCTGCTCAGTACCGGTGCGAGGCGAACCACCTCGACGACCTGAGCATCGGCGGAGCAGTCAAGATCATCGGCGTGGCGGTGGCAACGCTGCGGCCGGGAGTTCAGGTCGACCAGCAGGGCCGCGGTACTCGACCAGGGTCGTGTCCTCGCGCTTGCGGGCGACCTTGGCGAGGTAGAGCTCGGCGGCCCCGGCAAAGGTCGAGCGCGGCGACAGGGCGCCGGCCGTGCTTCGCTGGCGCTCCTGGATCGCCTTGTTCGACCAGTAGAGGACGACTAGCTCTGACCGATGGAACCAGGTCAAGACGCTGACCTGCAACGATGTGTGCCCCCGGTGGGACTCGAACCCACACCGGACGGATTTTGAGTCCGCTGCCTCTGCCGATTGGGCTACGGGGGCGTGTTACGGCATCCACAGGAGAAAAGCGTCACCGTCGGTGGGTCACCGTAGTGGAGGTATCGTCCCTGAATCGAAACGGCCTGCCCGAACCGGTCGTCACGGCCCTGTGCCGGACCGGCGGGCGGGACCGCCGCCCGGGGTCGACGCAGCGTCGCGCGTGCTGGGGTGGCGCGACGACGCGCATCGAGAGGGAGCCGCACATGAGCCAGTCGGCCGACATCGTCACCGAGACCGACATCGAGGCCGCCGCCGCTCCGGAGGCCGAGGCCGCGCCCGCCGGGCTGCGGGTGGTCGTCGCCGAGGACGAGGCGCTCATCCGTCTCGACCTCGTGGAGATGCTGCGCGAGGAGGGGTACGACGTCGTCGGCGAGGCCGGCGACGGCGAGGAGGCCGTGCGCCTCGCCCGCGAGCTCCGCCCGAACCTGATCATGATGGACATCAAGATGCCCGGCACCGACGGGCTCGAGGCCGCGCGGACGATCGCCGGCGAGCGCCTCGCCCCGGTCGTCATGCTCACGGCGTTCAGCCAGCGCGAGCTCGTCGAGTCCGCCCGCGACGCCGGTGCGATGGCCTACCTGGTCAAGCCGTTCTCCAAGACCGACGTGGTCCCGGCGATCGAGCTCGCGGCGTCCCGGTACGCCGAGGTCGCCGCGCTCGAGGCCGAGGTCGCGGGTCTCACCGACCGTCTCGAGACCCGCAAGGCCGTCGAGCGCGCCAAGGGCCTGCTGATGGCCAAGAAGAAGATGACCGAGCCCGACGCCTTCCGCTGGATCCAGCGCACGGCGATGGACCGGCGCACCACCATGCGGGCGGTCGCCGACGCCGTCGTCGAGACCTTCGGCTGACGTCACCGAGCGTGAGTGCGACCTGTGGGTGACCAGCCGTCACCTGCTCGGGTCGCGACGCGCTGATCAGCACGGATCGGGTGTGACGGTCCCCGTCGCGGTCGTGGCCCGGCTGTGACCTACCGTGGACTCCCGCCACGCATCGAGGTCGGACACGGCAGGGGTTGAGGCGAGTGGGAGCGCGACGACGTCGGGTCGGGACGCTCGGAGCGGTCGTCGCGACCCTCGCGCTGGTGGTCGCCGGCTGCGGGGGAGCGGGCGGCTCGTCGGGCGACGGCGGCGACTGCGACACCAGCCGCGGCACGCTGGTCGTCGGGCTCGTCGCGCCGCTGTCGGGCGAGCTGGCGTCGGTCGGTCTGGGCATGAAGAACTCGGCGGACGTCGCGATCAACCAGGCCAACGCCCGCTGCGCGGTGCCGGGCTACCACCTGGCCGTGCAGAGCCAGGACGACCGCGCGGACCCCGCGGTCGGCGCGTCCGCCGCGGCGACGCTCGCCCGCGACCCGTCCCTGATCGGCGTCCTCGGTCCGTTCAACTCGTCGGTCGCGCAGGCCGTGCAGCCGGTCCTCGGCGAGGCCAACGTCGTCCAGGTCTCCCCGGGCAGCACCGCGACGAGCCTGACCCGTGGCGCGAACGCCGTGACCGCGCCCCTGCGGCAGTACCAGACCTTCTTCCGCACCGTCGCGACCGACGCCGTCCAGGGCCCGGCCGCGGCCACCTACCTGTCGCGCACCGAGAACAAGCGCCGCGTCGCGGTGGTCTCCGACGGCAAGACCTACGGCGACGGCATCGCCGAGGAGTTCGCGAAGCAGCTGGCCACCCAGGGTGGCCAGGTCGTCGCGCGCGTCCGGGCGCCGCTGGGCACACCGCGCGCCCAGGTCGTCTCGACCGTGGCCGCCGCGCGCCCCGACGCCGTGTTCTACGGCGGCGAGTACCCGGAGGGCGGCCCGCTGTCGGCGGCGCTCGCCGCCGGGGGCGTGAGCGTGCCGGTGATGGGCGGCGACGGCATCGTCAACCCCGGCTACGTCACGGCGGGTGGTCGCGAGGGTGACCTCGGCACCTCCGTCGGCCCCCCGCCGGAGACGCTCCCGGCCGCCCGCGAGTTCGTCGAGGCGTACCGCCGGGCGGGCTATCCGGAGAGCATCGGCTCCTACGGGGCGTTCACCTTCGACGCGGCGAACGTCCTCGTCGACTCCGCCGTGCGGAGCCTCGCCGAGGACGGCGAGTGGACGCCGGCGCTGCGCCCGGACATGGTGCGCGCGGTGCAGGGATTCCACGGTGACGGCATCACGGGGCCGCTGTCGTTCGACCGTTTCGGGGACGTCAGCACCGATGCGGTGACCGTGTACCGCGTCCAGCAGGGGCGGTGGGCGGTCGTCGGCCCTGCCGACTGAGCCACCCGGCCCTGTGTCCCTGCGTCCGCGGAGCGGATCTCTGGACCGGTTCGGATGTCACGGTCCGAACACGACCGCGCATGCGCTTGCGCCCGGGACCTCACACGCCTATACCTTCCACACCCGACCGGGCGAGCGGTGATCACGCGAACCCGACGTGAACTGTGACGGAGGTGGACGTGATCCGACGACGGCTCGCAGCCGCGGGTGCGCTCGCGGCGGCGGTGGCGCTGGTCCTCAGTGGCTGCGCCAACCAGGGGGGAGGCGAGCAGCAGGGCGGCGGTCCGGCGGCCGGGGCACCGTCCCAGCCCACCAACGCGGTGCTGCCCGCCGGCAACGGCCAGGGGCGCTGCGCTCCGGGCACGTCGATCGGCTACGCCGGCACCATCGCGGGCCAGAACGCCGCGCTCGGCATCGCCATCGTCAACGCCGCGCAGCTCGCGGTCGACCAGCACAACGCGGCGAACCCGAACTGCCAGGTGACGCTGGTGCGCGCCGACACCGGTGGCACCCCGGACACCGCGGTGGGCCCGACCACCGGGCTGATCAACAACCCGGCGGTCCTGGGCATCGTGGGCCTGCCGTTCTCCGGTGAGTCCCGCGCGATGGGCCCCGCCCTCAACGCGGCCGGCCTCGTCAACATCACCCCGTCGGCCACCAACCCCGGCCTGACGCAGAACGGGTGGACGAACTTCTTCCGCGGCCTGGGCAACGACGCGGTCCAGGGCCCGGCCGTCGCCGGGTACATCCAGAACCGGCTCAACGCCCAGAACGTCTGCGTCATCAAGGACGACTCGGACTACGGCATCGGGCTCGCCGGCACGGTCACGCAGGCCCTCGGCCCGCGTGCGTCCTGCCAGATCGACGTCAAGACCAACCAGCGCGAGTTCTCGGCGATCATCGGTCAGGTCCAGCAGGCCAACCCCCAGGCGATCTTCTACGCCGGCTACTACCAGGAGGCCGCGCCGCTGATCCAGCAGCTGCGTGACGCCGGCGTGCAGACCACGTTCATCGGTCCCGACGGCGTGAAGGACGAGCAGTACGTCGTCAACGCCGCCGGATCGGCCGACGGCAGCCTGTTGTCCTGCCCGTGCGTGCCGCAGGAGGGCTTCACCGACTTCTCGAACGCCTACCGTCAGGCCTTCGGCGTCGCGCCGCAGACCTACTCGGCGGAGTCGTACGACGTCACGACGATCCTGCTGCAGGGCATCGACCAGGGTGCCGCCGACCGTGCCGCGCTGCTGAACTTCGTGCGCGGCTACAGCGGCCAGGGCCTCACCAAGCAGTTCCAGTGGAGCCCGACGGGCGAGCTCACGAGCACCCCGGTCTGGATGTACCGGGTGCAGGGCAACCAGATCGTCACCGACACCCAGATCGGCTGACCGACCCGTCCGACACCCTCGGCCGCGTCCCCGCGCACCGTCGCGCGGGGGCGCGGCCGTCGGGTGTCGGACTCCCTGTGGCGGACCCCTGGTGACGGCTGATGCCACGCTGATCGACACTGCCCTACCGGCACCCCTCCGTGCCCGCCCCGGCGGGCGCCCGACGCACCCGGGGAGCGCGTCATCCCGACTTCCGTCCTCGACCTGGCCGTGGCACACGCGGCACCGCTGGTCGTGCACGCCGAGCCCTGGATCAACTTCGACGTCGGTCTGCTCGCCGACCGCTTCTGGGCGAACACGATCAACGGTCTCGCCTACGGCAGCGTCTACGCGCTCATCGCGCTGGGCTACACGCTCGTGTACGGCGTGCTCCAGCTGATCAACTTCGCGCACTCCGAGATCTTCGTGATCGGGGTGTTCGCGGTCTACCTGACGTTCCTCGGGCTCGGCTTCGAGCCCGGCGCGATCCCGAACCTGCCGCTCGCGGCGATCATCCTGGACCTGATCCTCGCCGGGCTCGTGGCGATGGCCGTGTCCGGTCTCGCCGCCGTCGGCCTGGAACGCGTGGCCTACCGGCCACTACGACGGCGCAACGCGCCACGTCTCGCGTTCCTCATCACCGCGATCGGCGCCTCGTTCGCCATCCAGCAGGTCATCCGCATCTGGCGGGGGTCGAACCCCGAGGGCACGATCCGCCTGCTGCCGCCGTCGCCGGCCTTCACGATCTTCGGCGCGCCCGTCACGAACCTGCAGATCGTCATCATCCTGGCCTCGCTCGCGATGTTCGTCGTCGCCGACCAGTTCGTGAACCGCAGCCGCCTCGGACGCGGCATCCGCGCCGTGGCGCAGGACCCGGCGACGGCGACGCTGATGGGCGTCAACCGCGAGCGCGTCATCATGATCACGTTCGCGGTCGGCGGCATCCTCGCCGGCGTCGCGGCGCTCTTCTACCTCATGACCATCCCGCAGGGCGCGGTCTACAACGGCGGCTTCCTGCTCGGCATCAAGGCCTTCACGGCGGCCGTGCTGGGCGGGATCGGCAACCTGCGGGGCGCCCTGCTCGGCGGGCTGATCCTCGGGGTCGCCGAGAACTACGGGCAGAGCCTCTTCGGCGGCGACTGGCGCGACGTCGTCGCGTTCGTGCTGCTGGTGCTCGTGCTGATGTTCCGACCGACCGGCATCCTCGGGGAGTCGTTGGCGAGGTCCCGCGCATGAGGGACCGCATGGCCACCGTCTCGCACTGGTGGAACGCGCAGAGCAGGCCGGTGCAGTGGGCCTACATGGTCCCGGTGGTGCTCTTCATGCTCGCGCTGCCGGTGCTGAACCCGCCGATCATCACGACCGAGCCGTACACCGACTTCCCCATCTCGCTGTTCAACGCAGCGGTCTTCGCGCTCATCGCGATCGGGCTCAACGTCGTCATCGGCCAGGCGGGCCTGCTCGACCTCGGCTACGTCGGCTTCTTCGCGATCGGCGCGTACACCGCCGCGCTGCTGTCCAGTCCGGACTCCGAACTGGGCGTGCGCTACCCGTGGCTGGTGATCGTGCCGATCGCCATGGTGGTCACGATGATCTCCGGGGTCATCCTCGGCACCCCCACGCTACGGCTGCGCGGGGACTACCTCGCGATCGTCACGCTCGGCTTCGGCGAGATCGTCCGGCTGCTCGCCGACAACGTCGACCCTCTGCGCGGCAACCGCGGGTTCCAGAACATCGCGCGGCCGGGGGGCGACTTCCCCGACGGCACGCCGATCTTCAGCCAGACCGACGCCCTCGGTTTCTACTGGCTCGCCGTCATGATCATCGTCGTCGTCCTGCTGCTCATGGGGAACCTCGAGCGCTCGCGGGTCGGGCGCGCGTGGATCGCCGTGCGCGAGGACGAGGACGCCGCCGAGCTCACCGGCGTCCCGACCTACCGCTTCAAGATCTGGGCGTTCGCCATCGGCGCGGCCGTGGGCGGACTGTCCGGGACGCTGTTCGCGGCGCAGGTCGGATACGTGAACAACCAGCGCTTCGACATCACCACGTCGATCCTCTATCTCGCCGCGGTGGTGCTCGGCGGGCAGGGCAACAAGGTCGGTGTCATCCTCGGGGCCTTCCTCGTGTCCTACATTCCCGACCGGTTCCAGTTCGAGCCGCAGTACCGCTTCCTGATCTTCGGCGTCGCGCTCATCGTCCTGATGATCTTCCGGCCGCAGGGGCTCCTGGGGATGCGCCAGCACCTCCTGGCCAACGGCAGGAAGGCGTACCAGAAGTTGTTCGGAGCGGGTGCCGCCGTCGCGCCGAGCGGCTTGTCGGCGTCCTCGCGCGCTCGCGGGGATCTCCCGGAGGCCGTGCCCGACGACCATGCCGGCACCTCGCCACGGGGAGGTGGCGAATGAGCGAGCCCACTCCCTCCGACATCTCGATCGACACGCCCCCCACGGCCGAAGGACTCCTCGAGTCCCTCGAGCACATGGACGCCGCGGAGCGGGCGGAGCACGACGCGGCGGTCTCGGCCTCGGTCGCGCCGGAACGCGAGTTCTCCGTGGCGAAGGGCGAGACGCTGCTCGCAGTCGACGGTCTGACCGTGCGCTTCGGCGGCCTGACGGCGCTCGATGACGTCACCTTCGACGTCCGGCGCGGCGAGATCCTGGGTCTGATCGGCCCGAACGGGGCCGGCAAGACGACGTGCTTCAACGTCGTGACCGGCGTCTACCGGCCGACCTCGGGCGACATCCGTCTCGAGGGCGAGTCCCTGGCGCGGATGAAGCGGTACAAGATCATCCAGACGGGCGTCGCGCGGACCTTCCAGAACATCCGGCTGTTCGGGGCGATGACGGCACTGGAGAACGTCGTCGTCGGCACCGACGCACGGCACCGCACGTCGGTCCCGGGGGCGCTGCTGCGGCTGCCGCGGCATCGTCGCGAGGAGCGCGAGGCCGTCGAGAAGGCCATGGCACTGCTGGAGTTCGTGGGCATCGCCGACCGCGCCGCGGACAAGGCGACGGCCCTGCCCTACGGGTACCAGCGGCGGCTCGAGATCGCCCGCGCGCTGGCCACCGAGCCGAAGCTGCTCTGCCTCGACGAGCCGGCCGCCGGGTTCTCGTCGAGCGAGAAGGACGGGCTCTCCGAGCTCATCCTCAAGATCCGCGACGACGGTTACACGGTCGTCATCGTCGAGCACGACATGCGGGTCGTCCTCGGCGTGACCGATCGCCTCGTCGTGCTCGACTTCGGCCGCAAGATCGCCGACGGCGTGCCCGACGAGGTGCGCCGCGACCCGGCCGTCGTCTCGGCGTACCTGGGCGGGGACATCGACGAGGAGACCGACCAGTGAGCCTGCTCGAGCTCGAGGACGTCCACGTCGCCTACGGGCGCATCCAGGCCCTGCGCGGAATCTCCCTGCGCGTCGAGGAGGGCCAGATCGTCTCGTTGATCGGGGCGAACGGCGCGGGCAAGACGACCACCATGAAGGCGATCTCCGGGATCCTCGGCCTGCAGTCGGGGTCGATGCGCTTCGACGGTGCCGACCTCACCTCCGTCCGGGCCGACCTGCGCGTGGCGAAGGGCATCAGCCAGGTGCCCGAGGGTCGCGGGATCTTCCCCGGCATGACGGTCGCCGAGAACATCGACATGGGCGCCTACCTGCGCTCCGACCGGCGCAGCCCGGAGTTCGCCGCCGACCTCGAGCGCGTGTACGAGCTCTTCCCGCGGCTTGCCGAACGGCGCACCCAGACCGGCGGCACGCTCTCCGGCGGCGAGCAGCAGATGCTCGCGATGGGCCGTGCGCTCATGGCCCGGCCCCGCCTGCTCCTGCTCGACGAGCCGTCGATGGGGCTCGCGCCGCAGTTCATCGCCCAGATCTTCCGGGTGATCACGGAGATCAACGCCGAGGGCACGACCGTGCTGCTCGTGGAGCAGAACGCGAAGCAGGCCCTGGGCCTGGCGCACTTCGCCTACGTCATGGAGACCGGCGAGGTCACCCGCTCCGGCACCGGCGCGGAGCTCCTCGCCGACTCCTCGATCCAGGACGCCTACCTGGGCGTGAGCTGAGGCTCGGGCTCGCCGGTCGTCGCAGCGAACGAGTGGTTCGCTGCTTCTAGGCGCACGAACTCCCCGTTCGCCCGGGCACCGGTGCGCCCGAGGGCGTGGTCGACGGCGTCGGAGAGCGCTCCGGCGGGGCCGGCGACGGGTGCGTCCGCCCGCCAGGCGACGTAGCCGTCGGGACGCACGAGCACCGCGCCGCCGTCGCCGAGCCGGTAGGCGCTCATGAGCCGGGGACCGGCGAGGTCCGGAGCGGCGAGGGGGAGGTCCTCGGCGGCCGCGCGCCAGGTCGGGTCGGCGGTCACCAGCGTCAGGCGACCGTCCCAGAGGTCGAGCGTCGAGCACCGCCGCCCGTCGACCGTGACCCATACGTGCGGGGCCCGCTCGCCGGGTGCCGCGGCGAGGTCCTCCGGGGCGGTCAGTGGCGGCGCGCCTCCGTCGAGCACCGGGGACGTGTAGCCCGTGCCGAGGTCGCCGCCGAGACCGTCGGCGGGGTGGGGCACGCCCGGCTGCACCGAGCGGTGGGCGTTCCGCGCACCGACGGGCGCGCGCTCGGCGGCGTAGCTCGCGAGCAGCGGCTCGCCGGCGTCGCCCCGCGCGGCCCGGGCCAGCTTCCAGCCCAGGTTGTGCCCGTCGTGGACCGCGGTGTTGAGCCCGACCGCGCCGACCGGTGTCATCCGGTGCGCCGCGTCGCCGACCAGGAACGCCGACCCTGCACGCGAGGCCGTGGCGAGCTCGGCGACGAGGTCGAAGACGGCCGTGCCGAGCATCTCGGGGCGCAGGTCCGGGATACCCGTCGCCGTCCGCAGCAGCGCCGTCCAGTGCGCGTCGTCGACGGGGATGTCGGCGTCGGTGGGGCACGGGCGGGCGTAGCCCCACCGGTGGCGGCCGAAGGCGATGATGAGGCCGTCCTCCAGGGCGTAGAGCCCGTGGGCCCAGTCGCCGATCACGGTGGTGAGGTCGGCGCGGAACAGCATCTGGACGTGGCGACCGATGCCGCCGAGGTGCTCGATGTCGATGCCGAGGGCCGTGCGCACGCGGCTGCGCGGACCGTCGGCCCCCACGAGGAACCGGCTGGACACCTCGGTCGTCGCGCCGGTCGCCCGGTCGCGGACACGCGCCCAGGCGCCCTCGTCGTCGACGGCGAGGTCGACGAGCTCGGTGTCGAACCGGATCTCCGCGCCCGCGCGACGGGCCGCGTCGAGCAGGATGGGCTCGAGGAGATCCTGCGCGCAGCAGGCCGGGAAGGCCGGGCTGACGGCGAGCGCCTCGCGGGGGAGGGGGAAGCCGATCGGGTTCTCGGTGAGGCCGGGGTCGTCGAGGGTCCGGCCGAACATCGCCCGGGCGATGACGTTCGAGCTCGCGGCCCGCACGTCGTCGGCGACGCCCCAGGTCCGGAAGATCTCCATGGTGCGCGTGCTCAGCCCGGAGGCCCGTGGATGGATCGAGGTGCTCCGATGCCGTTCGACGACCAGCACCCGGGCGCCGTGCCGGGCGGCGGACAGGGCGGTCGCCAGGCCCGCGGGGCCGGCGCCGACGACGAGGACGTGGGTGTCGCTGTGCTGACTCATGACAGGGAGCGTCGCGGTGCCGGCACTGCGCCGGATCCGTGCTGACTACGGAATCAAGGGTGTTCCCTGCGCCCAGGTCCGTAGCCCGCCGCGGTCGGTGGTCCCCGTCTTGGCCAGCAGCCGGGCGACGTGGGACTCGACGGTGCGCGTCGAGAGGTGCAGGCGTCCGGCGATGTCGGCGTTGGACAGGTGCTCGGTGACGAGCCGGAGCACCTCGGTCTCGCGGACCGTGATCCCGAGCCGGCGCAGGCCCGGCGGGAGCGGGTCGGCGGTGCGCCACGTCCGGGTGGGTGCGCCGGCGGCCCGCAGCAGGTCGCGGCAGGTGCGGGCGAGCGCGCGGGCGCCCGGGTCGTCGCCCTGTGCGTGCACCGCGAGGTCGGCGCGCAGCGCGGGCACCGGGTCGCCCCAGCCGTCGCGCACGGCGGCGTCGAGGACGACGGTGCGCACCAGGCGGTGCCACCAGGGCGTGTCGTCGAGGAAGCCCGCGGCCTCGGCGGCCAGGGTCGCCGCCTCCGCGCTGCGCCCCGCGCGGCCGGCGGCGATCGCGTCGGCGTAGGCGAGCATCCCGGCATTGGAGCGCGCCATCAGCATGTGGTGCCCGCGCACCCGGTCGCGGGCCTGGGCGTCGCGGCGGCCGTCGACCGCGGTGAGCAGCAGCGGCCAGAGCCCGTAGAACGCGAGCGGGGCCGCGCTGCGGTGGGCCAGCGCGGCGGGGACGGCGCGGTCGAGGAGCTCGGCGGACCGGGGCAGGTCGTGGGCCAGCAGCGCGGCCAGCGCCGGCACGAGCGGCCCGAGGACGGCGACCTCCGGGGAGACGTCCGCCCGTGAGAGCCCGGCGGCCTGCAACGCGTCGGCCTCCGCCCGCTCGCCGGCGAGCGCGGCGGCCCCGCCGGCGAACAGCTCGGCCATGCCCTGCAGCGAGGTGAGGTGCAGGAGTCCGAGCCGCTCGATGGCCGGACGCGCGATCGCGAGCGCCGCCCGCGGTCCGTCGAGCTGCAGCGCGGCGTCCGAGCGCAGCAGGTCGCACTGGGCGGCCTGGGCGAGCATCCCGTGCCGTTCGGCCAGCTCCCGGGCCTGGGAGAGACCCGTCGCGTGGACGTCGCCGGCGCTGAGGCGTCGCGCGCCCAGCGCGAAGAGCGCCTCCACCCGCCAGGGCGTCAGCCCGTGCTCGCCGGCGATGCGCGCCGCGCGCTCCCCGATCGCGGTGCCGTCGAGGTCGTCGTCGGTCAAGGCGCAGCGGGCGAGGACCAGCAGCGCCTCGACGAGGGTCTCGTCGCTGC
Organism: Actinomycetospora sp. NBC_00405; assembly: GCF_036044095.1. Taxonomy (NCBI): domain Bacteria; kingdom Bacillati; phylum Actinomycetota; class Actinomycetes; order Pseudonocardiales; family Pseudonocardiaceae; genus Actinomycetospora; species Actinomycetospora sp. NBC_00405. The sequence goes on along the minus strand of NZ_CP107938.1, from coordinate 1,355,610 downwards.
CGGACCCTGCCTCCGCGGCCGTCACGGCCGCCCGGGCGCGCACGGTGGCGACGGCGGTGTCGCCGGCCCCGAACGCGGCGTCGGCGCCGAGCACGAGCGAGCGGGCGTCGTCCGGACGGCCGGCGCGCGCGATCCACTGCTCGGACTCGACCCAACGGCCCCCGAGCACCGCGGCCCGGGCGAGGCGCAGACACAGTTCGGCGTGCTCGTCGCCGACCACCTCGCCGGACTCGAGCGCCGCCGCGCCGACCGTCAGCGCCTCGGCCGCCCGTCCGCGCAGGCCGAGCACCCGCACCCGCTCGGCGGCCACCCGACCGGGCTCCGCGCCCAGCTCCCCGGCCCGGACGAGCAGCTCCTCGGCGTGGCCCAGGGCGCCCCGGGAGGCGTCGCGGCGCGCGAGGTCGACCAGCAGGGTCGTCGCGCGCCGGTGGTCGCCGGCCTCGGCGAAGCGCGCGGCCGCCGCCTCGCGGTCGCCGGGGAGGCCCGCGCCTCCAGCGCCGCCGCGAGCCGGCCGGCCACCGCCGCGCGGTCGGGCGGGAGGAGGGCCGCGAGCACCGCGTCGCGGGTCAGGGCGTGGCGCCAGGCGAGGCGTCCGTCGACGGCGGCGAGCAGGCCCGCGGCCACCGCCGCCCGCAGCGCCGCGAGCACCCCGGCCTCGTCGACACCGGTGGCCGCGGCGAGCAGCCGGTGGTCGGGGTCGCCGGGGGCGACGGCCGCGGCGTCGACCACCGTGCGGGCTCCCTCGGGCAGGGCCCCCAGCCGCCGGGCGACGAGCCCCGCCCAGCTCGGCGGCACGGCGCCGGGGCCGGCGTCGAGCAGCTCCTCGACGAGGAAGGGCAGGCCCTCGGAGCGGGCGAGGAGCTCCCGGAGATCGCGCGGCGGGTTGGCCCGGGCGCCCGCGAGGGCGGCCACGCCGTCGGCGTCGAGCCGGTCCAGCGCGAGGACGGCGACGTTCGGATGGGCGGCGAGGGCGGTCACGCCGCGGTGGTCCTCGTCGTCCCGCGCGGCCAGGGCGAGCAGCACCGGGCCCGCGTCGACGGTGCCGGCCAGGTAGTGCAGGAGGTCGAGGGTGTCGGCGTCGGCCCAGTGCAGGTCGTCGAGCACGAGGACGGCGCCCCCGTCGCCGTGGAGCTCGGCGAGCAGCGCGAGGACCCCCTCGCCGAGGACGACCGCGGGGTCGGCGCCCGGCCCGGCGGGCGGGTCGACGGGACCGTCCACCGCGCCGGGGACCAGCCGCGCGAGCGCCGTCCGGAAGGGCCGCAGCCGCGGCGTCCCCGGGAGCGGCCCGGCTCGCAGCGGTGGCGCGAGGGCCTCGGCGAGGGGCCGGTACGCGCCGCCGCCGGGCACCGCGCGGCCGCGCAGGACCGGGCGCCCGGCGGCCTGGGCGGCGTCTTCGACCTCCCCGAGCAGGCGCGACTTCCCGATCCCGGCCTCGCCGCTGAGCAGGACCGCGCCGCCTGCGCCGTCGGCTAGCGCCCCGACCCGCCCGCGCAGCAGGTCGCGCTCGGCGTCCCGGCCGACGACGGGACAGGGGCGGGCCATCTCCCCATTGCAGCGCGCTCGCGGCTTGCTGACCAGGGGCGATGTCCCCGTTCGGCCGGGATCAGCCTGTCGAGCCCGGCGGTCGCGAGCGGTAGACGCAGGTGAGCTTGGCGGTGCAGACGCGCCGGTCCTCGGCGTCGGTGATCACGATCTCGAACGTGCCGATCGTGCGGCCCACCGACAGGGGCGTGCAGACGCCGGTGACCAGGCCGTCGAGGGCCGAGCGGTGGTGGGTGCACGAGAGCTCGAGGCCGACGGGGAGGCGCTCGGGCCAGCCGTGCATCGCGGCGGCCGTGGAGCCCAGGGTCTCGGCGAGCACGCCGTTCGCGCCGCCGTGCAGCAGGCCGAACGGCTGGCGGTTGCCGGTGACGGGCATCGTGCCCACCACCCGCTCCCTGGTCCACTCGGTGATCTCGATGCCCATCCGGGATGCGAGCTGCTCGTCGGGGTACTGGACCTCGATCTCGGGCACCGCGGCGGACTCGGGGGCCGGGGAGCTGGTCATCCCCGCAGGGTAGGGCGACCGGTCGCGCGCGGCCGCCCGGGCGCCCGGGGTGTGTCGGGGGTCGCCCCTAGACTCGCGGCGTGGCTCCGACCGGCACGGCGACCCAGCAAGAATCGACGCAGCCCGAGACCGTCCCGGACGCCCCGGCGGGCGGGCGCGGGCGTCTGCTGCTGCTCGACGGGCACTCGTTGGCCTACCGGGCGTTCTTCGCCCTGCCGACGGAGAACTTCAGCACCACGACGGGCCAGACGACGAACGCCGTCTACGGCTTCACGTCCATGCTCATCAACCTGCTGCGCGACGAGGAGCCGACGCACGTCGCGGTGGCCTTCGACGTCTCGCGGCAGACCTTCCGGGCCGAGACGTTCGCGGCCTACAAGGCCAACCGGTCCGCGACGCCCGACGAGTTCCGCGGCCAGATCGACCTCATCAAGGACATCCTGCGGGTGCTCGCGATCCCGGTGCTCGCGGTCGAGGGCTACGAGGCCGACGACGTCATCGCGACGCTCACCACGCAGGCCGTGGCCGAGGGCATGAGCGTGTCGATCTGTACGGGCGACCGCGACGCGTTCCAGCTGGTCAGCCCCGAGGTCACGGTGCTCTACCCGCGCAAGGGCGTGTCCGATCTCGTGCGCTACACGCCCGAGCAGGTCATGGAGCGCTACACCCTCACGCCCGAGCAGTACCCCGACTTCGCGGCCCTGCGCGGCGACCCGAGCGACAACCTCCCGAGCATCCCGGGGGTGGGGGAGAAGACGGCGCAGAAGTGGGTCCGCGAGTTCGGGTCCCTCGACGCGCTGGTCGACCGCGTGGACGAGGTGCGCGGCAAGGCCGGCGACGCGCTGCGCGAGAACCTGTCCTCGGTGGTGCTCAACCGCCAGCTCACCGAGCTCGTCCGCGACGTCGAGGGCATCGGCGCGGGCCCGCACGACCTCGAGGTCCGCCAGTGGGACCGCGACGCCGTGCACCAGCTGTTCGACCAGCTCGAGTTCCGGGTCCTGCGCGAGCGGCTGTTCTCCACGCTCACGGCTGCGCTCCCGGAGGCCGACGAGGGCTTCGAGGTCCGCGGCGCCGCCCTCGAGCCCGGCGCGGTGGCCGACTGGCTGGACGACCACGCCCGCGACGGCTCGCGCACCGGCCTCTCGTTCCGCGGCACGTGGGCCCACGGCGCGGGCGACCTCGAGGGCATCGCGCTCGCCGCGGCCGACGGCGAGAGCGCGTTCGTCGACGTGCGCACGCTCGACGAGAGCGACGAGAAGGCCCTCGCCGGCTGGCTGGCCGACCCCGCCCTGCCGAAGGCGGGCCACGAGATCAAGGGTCCGAGCCACGCGGTGCGGGCGCGCGGCTGGGCGCTCGAGGGCGTCACGAGCGACACCGCCCTGGCCGCCTACCTCGCCCGTCCCGGCGAGCGCAGCTTCGACCTCGCCGACCTCGCGCTGCGCTACCTGCGCCGCGAGCTGCGGGTGGAGGAGAGCGGCGACGCCGGCGACCAGCTCACGCTCGACGGTGGCGAGGAGGAGGCCGACACCGCGCTGGCGCAGGCCGAGATGCTGCGCGCCCGCGCCGTCACCGACCTCGCCGAGAAGCTCGACGAGGACCTCGCCGAGCTCGGCGGCACCGCCCTGCTCACCGAGCTCGAGCTGCCCCTGCTGGCGGTGCTGGCCGACCTGGAGGCCGCCGGCATCGCGGTGGACGTCAGCGCGCTGCACGACCTCGAGTCGCAGTTCGGGGCGCGCGTGCAGGCCGCGGCGCAGTCCGCGTACGACGTCATCGGCAAGGAGATCAACCTCGGGTCGCCGAAGCAGCTCCAGGTGGTGCTGTTCGACGAGCTCGAGATGCCGAAGACGAAGCGCACCAAGACGGGTTACACCACCGACGCGGACGCGCTGCAGACGCTGAACGAGTCGAACCCGCACCCCTTCCTCGAGCACCTGCTCGAGCACCGCGACGCCACGCGCCTGCGGGTGACGGTGAAGGGGCTGCTCGACGCGCTGTCCGACGACGGGCGCATCCACACCACGTTCAACCAGACCATCGCGCGCACCGGCCGGCTCTCCTCCACCGAGCCGAACCTGCAGAACATCCCGGTGCGCACGGCCGAGGGCCGCCGCATCCGCGACACCTTCGTGGTCGGGTCCGACTCCGCCGACGGCGCGTTCGGCGAGCTCATGACCGTCGACTACTCCCAGATCGAGATGCGCATCATGGCGCACCTCTCGCGCGACGAGGCGCTGATCGAGGCGTTCCAGTCGGGCTACGACTTCCACTCCGTCACCGCCGCGCGCGTGTTCGGGGTGGCCGAGGACGAGGTCTCGTCCGCGCAGCGCGCCAAGATCAAGGCGATGAACTACGGCCTCGCCTACGGCCTGTCCGCCTACGGGCTCTCGGCCCAGCTCCGGATCTCCACCGACGAGGCCAAGGAGCTGATGGAGGAGTACTTCACGCGCTTCGGCGGAGTGCGCGACTACCTGCGGCAGGTGGTCGACCAGGCCCGCAAGGACGGCTACACCAGCTCGATCCTGGGCCGCCGCCGCTACCTGGCCGACCTCACCAGCGACAACCGCCAGCGTCGCGAGATGGCGGAGCGGATGGCGCTCAACGCCCCGATCCAGGGCAGCGCGGCCGACATCATCAAGGTCGCGATGCTCGGGGTGCACCAGGCGCTGCGCGAGTCCGGGCTGCGCTCGCGGATCCTGCTGCAGGTGCACGACGAGCTGGTGCTCGAGGTCGCACGGGACGAGAAGGAGGCGGTCACCGAGCTCGTGCGCCGCGAGATGGGCGCCGCGTTCGAGCTCGACGTCCCCCTCGAGGTGTCGGTCGGCTTCGGCCGGTCGTGGGACCAGGCGGCGCACTGACCACCGGGGTGTGACGGCGGGCCCGCCCGCTGGTACCGCCGCGTACCGCCCGCTACGGTGGTACGCGTGAGTACCGAGCACCTCGACGTGGTCATCGTCGGCGCGGGCCTGTCCGGCATCGGGACCGCCTGCCACCTCGAGCGCGATCTGCCGGGCACCCGGTACGCGGTGCTCGAGGCCCGCGAGGACCTGGGCGGCACCTGGAGCCTCTTCCGCTACCCGGGCATCCGGTCGGACTCCGACATGCACACGCTGGGGTACCGGTTCCGGCCCTGGAGCAGCGCGACCGCCCTGGCCGACGGCCCCTCGATCCTGGAGTACGTGCGCGACACCGCGCAGGAGTACGGGGTCGACGAGAAGATCCGCTACGGCCACCGCCTCACCCGGGCGTCCTGGGACTCCGACACCCAGCGATGGACGCTCGAGCTGCCCGGCCAGGAACCGCTGACCTGCTCGTTCCTGCTCATGTGCTCGGGCTACTACCGCTACGACCAGGGCTACACGCCGGACCTGCCCGGCCTCGAGCACTTCGGTGGCACCGTCGTCCACCCCCAGCTCTGGGACCCCGAGATGGACTACGCCGACCAGCGCGTCGTGGTCATCGGCAGCGGCGCGACGGCCGTGACGCTGGTGCCGGCGATGCTCGAGGGCTCCGAGGACCACGGCGCCGCCGCGCACGTGACGATGCTGCAGCGCTCGCCGAGCTACGTGCTCTCCATCGGGCGCACCGACCCCGTGGCCGAGGTGCTGTCGCGGTGGCTCCCGCGGTCGGTGGCCGATCCGCTGACGCGCACGAAGAACATCGCCCAGATCATCGCGCTGTACCAGATCAGCCAGCGCTTCCCGCGCTTCGTGCGCGGCCTGCTGCGCAAGGCGACGCAGGCTGCCCTTCCAGCGGGCTACGACGTCGACACCCACTTCAACCCGCGCTACGACCCGTGGGACCAGCGGATGTGCATGGTCCCGGACGGCGATCTCTTCCGCGCCGTCCGCTCCGGGCAGGCCGACATCGTCACCGACACCATCGAGACCTTCACCGAGGGCGGCATCCGCCTCGCCTCCGGTGAGGAGCTCGAGGCCGACGTCGTCGTCACCGCGACCGGGCTGAACCTGCAGATGTTCGGGGGCGCCGAGGTCGTCGTGGACGGCGAGCCCGTGCACCTCCCCGACACCATGGCCTACAAGGGCATGATGCTCAGCGGGGTGCCCAACCTCGTCTACATGATCGGCTACACCAACGCGTCCTGGACGCTCAAGGTCGATCTCGTCGCCGAGTACGTCGTCCGGCTCCTGCGTCACCTGCGCGACCACGGGCTCGGCGTCGCGGTGCCCGAGCGGGACCCGGACGTCGAGGAGGCACCGTTCCTCGACTTCGGTGCCGGCTATGTCCAGCGCTCCATCGACGAGCTGCCCAAGCAGGGCACGCACGCGCCGTGGCGTCTCGCGATGAACTATGCGATCGACGCGGTGGCGCTGCGCCGCAGCCGGGTCGACGACGACGCCGTGCGCTTCGTCCCGGCCCGGGCCGGTCGGGTACCGGAGGCCGAGCGCGCGGCGGGATGATCGCGGCATGACCACCCTCGGCGTCGTCGCCCCCGGCGCCATGGGCACGGCCCTCGGGCGGTGCCTGGCCGAGGGCGGCCACCGGGTGCTGACGAGCCTCGCGGGACGCTCGGGGGACACCGTCGCCCGCGCCCGCGGGGTGTTCGAGGACGCGGGCGGTCTCGAGGACCTGGTGCGCGCCGCCGACGTGGTCCTGCTCGTCGTCCCGCCCGGAGAGGCCCGCGCGGCCGGCGACGCCCTCGCCGCGGCGTGCGAGGCCACCGGCGCCCGGCCCCTGACCGTCGAGATGGACGCCGTCTCCCCGGACACCGTCCGCGCCGTGGCCGAGGGGCTGCCGGGCGACCTCGTCGACGGCGCGATCTCGGGCCCGCCGCCGCGCCCGGACGCGTCCACCCCGACCCGGGTCTTCCTGTCCGGACCCCGCGCCGGGGACGTCGCGGCCCTGCGCGCGCCGGGCGTGCGCTGGATCGTCCTCGACGGGCCGGTCGGCGCGGCGAGCGCCGCCAAGATGTGCACCGCCTCGGTGCGCAAGGGATACCAGGCGCTGCTCGCGCAGGCGTTCGTGACCGCCGAGACCCACGGGGTTCTGGACGAGGTGCTCGCCGACGTCCGCCTCGACTTCCCCGACGCGGGCGTCGCCTCCGCGGCGGTCGCGGCCACCAAGGCGTGGCGCTTCGTCGACGAGATGACCGAGATCGCCGCGACGCAGGAGGCCGCCGGGCTGCCGCCCGCGCTGGCCGAAGGACTCGCTCAGGCCTACCGCGCATTGGCCACGAGCGGATGGGGCACCCGGCGTCCGGACGAGGTCCCGCCGGACCTCGCCGACCCCGCCGATCTGCGTCCACGTCGTCGTCCGGGAGACGCCTCAGGAGAAACAGACCGCATTCCCGGTCAGTGACGTCGAAGGGCGCCCGAGGCGTCACCCAACGTGCTCGTCCGTCCCCGGAGCATCCGGCCAATGTCGGCGTGCTCCGACCGGTCGAAGGGCGGGGACCGGACGCTCCGGGACGATTCTGCCCCTGACGCCGCCCGGCCCACGGGTGGCGCACGCCCGGACTCTTTCGGACGCTTTTTCCACGGCCTGTCGGCGTTCGTGAACACGCCCGGACGGCCCAGAGGCGACGCGCCGAACGACACTCTCGGCGTCGGCGTCCGGACGCCACGGACACACCTGCGAATGCGGTGCGTGAAGTCGTGCGCGACCGATCGGCACGAGGGCACCCCGTTCCACGGTTCTCCGCAGGAATGGTGAACGGCGCGTGTACGGTTCCGCGCGTTCGTCATCCGCCTCCGGAGTAGGACGGTGAAACGCCGGATGGTCCGTGTCCTGGACTACCTCCCCCGCGGGGACATGGTCGACGACGCGGCATGGCTGCGGCGTCACCATTTCCTGCTGTCGGTGCTGATCGCGCAGACGCCGGTCCTGCTGATCTTCGGTCTCGTCGTCGGCAACCCGCCGGCGCTGACGACCGTGATCGCCCTGGTCCCGCTGGTCACGGCGGCGGCCGGGTGGTTCTCGAAGGGCCGCCTGGCGGGCTCGCTGTGGGTCACCGCAGGCCTGTCGTCGTGCTGCGTCGGGCTCGTGATCCTCTCGGGCGGGTCGATCGAGGCGCACTTCTCGTTCTTCGTGATCATCGGTTTCCTGACGCTGTACCAGCACTGGGCGCCGTTCGTCTTCAACATCGCCTTCACGACGCTGAGCCACGGCCTCGGTTCGCTGCTGGTGCCCTCGCTGATGTTCAACCACCACGCGGGGCAGCACTCACCGTGGGTGTGGTCGATGATCCACGGCGGCGCGGTGCTCCTCGCCTGCCTCGGCGTGGCGATCTTCTGCAAGCTCACCGAGGACGAGCAGCGGCGGCGGGCGGACCTGGCGACGGAACTGCACGACGCGCAGGTGCGCCAGCAGAAGTTCACCTCGGAACTGCTGCTGAACCTGGCGCGGCGCAACCAGAGCATGTTCCACCGGCAGCTCGACATCATCAACGATCTCGAGGAGCGGGAGCGCGACCCCGACGCGCTGGCCGACCTGTTCCGGCTCGACCACCTCGCCACCCGGGTGCGACGCAACGCCGAGAGCCTGCTCGTGCTCTCCGGGGAGCAGCCGGCCCGCGTGTGGTCGGCGCCGGTGGCGCTGCGCGACGTCGTCCGCGCCGGAGTGGCCGAGACGGAGGACCTCGAGCGCGTCACCCTCGCCGTCGACGAACGGCCCCGCATCGTCGGCAGCACCGTCGCCGACCTCACGCACATGATCGCCGAGCTGGTCGAGAACGCCGCGCGCTACTCACCGCCCACGGCCACGGTGTCGATCCAGAGCCGGCCCCACCTCCGGGCGCCGGGCTCCCACCTGCTGATCATCGAGGACACGGGCATCGGGATGCCGCCCGTGGAGCTCGCCGCCGCCAACGAGCTGCTGGACAACCCCAAGGACGTCGACGTCTCGGACGCGGCGCGGCGGCTCGGCTTCCACGTCGTGGCCCGGCTCGCCGAGCGCCACGGGATCGAGGTGTCGCTGACCCCGACCCCCGGGTGCGGCGTGACCGCCGTCCTCGTCGTCCCGGCCACCCTCTTCGCCGAGACGTCCCCGACGGTGCCGACGGTCGGGGACCAGGGGATCCGGGGCCTCGAGCGGGTGCCCGCCTCGGCCGTGCCCGTGCCGCGTCGCGGCTCCGGCGACAACGGCGACGGCAACGACCGCACCCCGGCCCACGGGGCCCCCGCCTCGGGCCCGATCGCCATCGACGGCCGGCACGCCTGGCCCGGCGAGCGACGGACGAACGGGGCCAACGGGACCCACGGCACGGACCCCGAGCCCGGGGACGGTCCCGCCCGGCGGGGTGCGCACGCGGCGCCCGGCACCGACCGGGACGGCGACCGGCCCTCCGACACCCCCGCGACGCCGGACACCCCGGTGACCACCGAGGCGAAGGCCGGGTCCGCCACGAAGGCCGAGGCCGCCGACGGGTCCGACGGGCACGCCACGGTCGAGGACATGCCCGCTGCCGGCCGCCCGACCGGCGCGGCCCGGCGGGGTCTCATCCACCCGATCGTCGTGCCGCCCCCGGCGGCCCCCGACCCCGTCCCCGACCCGGCCCGAGCCACGGTCGTCGAGACCGACGGCGGGGGCAGGCGTCACGCCGGGACCGAGGTGCCGGAGACGGCCGGCACGGCGCCGGCGCCGCGCCGGTCCGACGAGGACGCCCCGTCCGTCGTCGGCCCGAACGGGCTCGTCCTCGCCCGCCGCCGCCCGCAGAGCCACCTGGCCCCCGAGCTCATCCGGCGGCCCCCGGAGCCGGCCGCCGCGGTGACGCCGGGCATCCCGGCGGCGACCGCCGCGAGCCCGGCCATGCCGCCCGGCGAGACGCCGGGCACCGGGGCCGGGCGGAACGCCATGGACGCCCTGTCGGCCTACCAGGCCAGCCGCGCCGCGGCCCGGTCCGCGATCGGCGAGCCCGCCGACGTGTCCGGCTCCGCCGCCGACGACCACCACCCGCCCCGCGGGACCGCCTCCGGGAGGCAGACGTGAGTGCACCGACCGACAGCGGGCTGGACTGGCTCCTCTCGGACTTCGCCGGCGGGACGCCGGGGGTGCGGCACGTCCTCGTCGTCTCCGCCGACGGGCTGCGCCTCGCGGTGAGCGACGGGGTCGACCAGCACCTGGCGGACCAGCTGTGCGCCGCCGTCTCGGGGCTGGTGAGCCTCGCCCGGGGGACCGCGACGCTGCTGGAGTCGGAGCCGGTCGCGCAGACCATCGTCGAGATGGCGGGCGGCTACCTGTTCGCGACCTCGATCAGCCTCGGTTCGACGCTGGCCGTGGTCACCGACCGCACGGCCGACATGGGTCTCGTCGGCTACGAGATGACCATGCTCGCCTCGCGGGTCGGACACGCCCTCACCCCCGGCGCGGCGCGTTCGGCGCGGGCCCAGGACCCGATGGCACCGTGACCGTGGACCGTCGCCAGCGTCCGCACGCCGACGGCGGCCGTGTCGTCCCCAACTACGCGTTCACCGCGGGTCGGACCCGGTCGGCGGCCGGGACCGACATGCCGATCGAGGCGCTGGTGACGGCCACCGAGGCGGGTCTCGCCAAGGCGCCCGGCCTCCCGCCCGAGGCCCGCGCGATCGTCGAGGCCAGCACGGTGCCCCAGTCGCTCGCCGAGATCGGCGCGCTGCTCGGTGTCCCGATCGGCGTGGCCCGCGTGCTCGTCAGTGACCTCGCCGCCGAGGACCACCTCGCCGTCCACCTGCCGCTGGTCGGGTCCGACGGCCGTCCCCGCCGTGAACTCCTGGAGAGGCTGCTCGATGGACTCCGAGCTCGGTGACCGCAGGGTGAGCGCCGGGGGCACCGCCACCCGCGAGGCCCGCGGCCTGCTCCCGCTCAAGATCCTCATCGCGGGCGGATTCGGCGTCGGGAAGACGACGCTGGTCGCGGCGCTGTCCGAGGTGCCGCCGCTGTCGACCGAGCAGCAGATGACCAGCCTGTCCGACGGCGTCGACGACACCTCGATCGTGCCGGAGAAGACGACGACCACGGTGGCCATGGACTTCGGCCGCGTCACCGTCGACGACTCGCTGGTGCTCTACCTGTTCGGGACGCCGGGCCAGTCGCGGTTCTGGTTCATGTGGGACGAGCTCGCCCGCGGCGCGGTGGGCGCCGTCGTGCTCGTCGACCTGCGGCGCATCGACGACTCCTTCGCGGCGATCGACTACTTCGAGAACCGCGGGCTGCCGTTCGTCGTCGCCCTCAACTCGTTCCCCGGCACCGACGGCGTCGACGTCGACGTGGTGCGCGACGCCCTCGCCGTGCCGGCGCGCTGCCCGATCCGCGACGTCGACGCCCGCGACGACGCGTCCTGCACGGACGTGCTGATCACGCTCGTGGAGCACGCCCTGGCGCGCAGCGTCTGAGGGATCACCGCAACGCGGTCGCGGGCCGGACCTCCCACAGCGTCCACAGCGGCCGGTAGCCGAGGCGGGGCCAGAACACCGAGGACACCGGGTTGGGCGGGTTGTAGTAGAGGTACGTGCCGCGGGACCCGGGCGGCTGGAGGCCGGGCAGGGCGGCGGCGACCAACGCGTGCCCGACCCCCTGCCCGCGGCGACCGGGCAGCACCGAGGCGCAGTTGACGTAGCCCCAGCGCCCGACGGGCAGCAGTCCGGCGAGCCAGCTGCCCGGCGAGGCGTCGGTGAGGCCGCACTCGAGCAACCCGATCATCCGTCCGTCGCGCTCGGCGACCCAGATCGGTTCGTCGCGCCCCCAGCGCTCGCGCAGCGCGGTCCGCTTCACCGCCTCGGCCTCGGGGCGCATGACGCTGCCGCCGACGAGGCTCGAGTACGCGATCTCGTGCATGGCCAGCTCGACGCACCGGTCGAGGTCGTCCTCGCGGGCGCGCCGGACCCGCAGGTGGGGGTCCGGGGACGGCGGAGGCACCGGCGGATCGGGGCGGCGCACGGCGAGCACCGCCAGGGGCACGAGGCCGTGGTCGAGGAACGCGCGCGAGGCGACGACGTCCCGGCTGGGCCAGGTCACCACGGCCGCCGAGTCCGACGCGTGCCGCACGCGGGCGGGGATGCGGGCGCGCCACTCGGCGACCAGGCCCTCCGCGCCGCGCAGGCCCGCGGAACCCAGGACGGGGTGGAGCTCGGTGACCTCGGCCGCCGACCACAGCAGGGGAGCGCTGCCCGCGGGCCAGCTGTGGTGGGTGAGGACCCCGGCCGCCTCGCCGCCGTCGCCCGCCACCACGATCACATCGCCGGGCGGGGGGAGCACCGCGGGCGGGAGCGCGGGGTCGAGGTCGGCGAACCGGGCCTGCTGCTCGCGCAGGAGGTCGTCGAGCACCACCTCGGGCGCCCGGCCCGACGGGGTGGCCCGCGACCGGCCGATCACGCGACCGCGCTCCCGGGCCGGCGGCAGCAGAAGATCGCGGTGCCGGGGAAGAGGGCTCCGCGCAGGGGCGACCACTGGCCCCACACCTCGTCGAGGTCCTCGGGCCATTCGGGTTCGACGAGGCGCTCGAGGACGAGGCCTGCGCCCACGACGTCGGCCACGCGGTCGCCGAGCGTGCGGTGGTGCTCGACGTAGACGACGCGGTCGGCGTCGTCGACCTCGGCGTAGGGCGTGCGGTCGAAGTACGACTGCGACACCGTCAGCCCGTCCGGGCCCGGGTCGTCGGGGAACATCCAGCGCATCGGGTGGTTCACGGCGAACACCCAGGGCGCCCCGGGCCGCAGCACCCGGGCGACCTCCCGCACCACCGTTGCGGCGTCGGCCACGAACGGGAGGGCGCCGAACGCGGAGAACGCGGCGTCGAGGGAGCCGTCCCGGAAGGGCAGTGCGCCGGCGTCGGCCTGGACGAGGGGCACGACGGCACCGGTGCGCCGGTCGGCGGCCCGCGCGTGGGCGAGCATCCCGGCCGAGAGGTCGAGACCGACGACGCGGGCGCCGCGGCCGGCGAGCCAGCGCGAGCACGACGCCGCGCCGCAGCCGACCTCGAGCACCCGGGCGCCGCGCAGCGCGTCCGGCCCGCCGAGCAGCCGGGCGTCCTCCTCGCGCAGGCGCTCGGGGCACCAGACGAAGTCGTCGTCGCCGAGGAACGCGCCGTGCTCGTCCTGGTAGTCGTCGGCATCGGCGTCCCACCACGCACGGCTGGCCGCGCTGGACTCCGCAGGCCCCACCGGCCGGCGCGCGACGCCGGCGGCGCCGAGGAGCTGCTCCGCCGGGACCCCCGGCGCGGGCACCCACTGCGCAGGCCCTTCCGCGCGCGCGGAAGAAGGAGGGGGCGCCACCGGGGCATCCTGACACGCCCGGATGCGCGGGTCGTGCCCCCCGGCGCCGCGGCCCGAGGCGCGCGACACGCCGTGGCGGTGCCCTGCGACACGCCGGGCGCGGACGAGGGGTGCCCCGATTGCCGGGCACTGTCGGGCGTGGTTACGATGAAGGTCCACGTCAGTGGTCTCGCCCTGTTCCGCGTGCCCTCTGTGGCAGCGGTGGGCGGCGGTCCTCGTCTCCGGTCCTGCTCGAGGTTTCACCGGTGCACGCGTCGCAGAGACGACCCACTCCCGTGGAGCCCTTGCCCACTCGATCTGACCATGTTCCCGGAGCCGTCCACCGTATGTCCATCGACACCCACACCGCCCCGCAGTCGACCAGCCCCCAGGTTGCGATCAACGACATCGGGTCGGAAGAGGACTTCCTCGCCGCCATCGACGAGACGATCAAGTACTTCAACGATGGCGACATCGTCGAAGGAACCATCGTCAAGGTCGACCGGGACGAGGTCCTGCTCGACATCGGCTACAAGACCGAGGGGGTCATCCCCTCGCGCGAGCTGTCCATCAAGCACGATGTCGACCCCAACGAGGTCGTCGCCGTCGGCGACGAGGTCGAAGCCCTCGTCCTCCAGAAGGAGGACAAGGAGGGTCGGCTGATCCTGTCCAAGAAGCGCGCGCAGTACGAGCGCGCCTGGGGCACGATCGAGCAGCTCAAGGACAACGACGAGCCGGTCAAGGGCACCGTCATCGAGGTCGTCAAGGGTGGACTCATCCTGGACATCGGCCTCCGCGGCTTCCTCCCCGCCTCGCTGGTCGAGATGCGCCGCGTCCGCGATCTCCAGCCCTACGTGGGCAAGGAGATCGAGGCCAAGATCATCGAGCTGGACAAGAACCGCAACAACGTCGTCCTCTCCCGCCGTGCGTGGCTGGAGCAGACCCAGTCGGCGGTGCGCAGCGAGTTCCTCAACCAGCTCGCCAAGGGCCAGATCCGGTCCGGCCAGGTCTCGTCGATCGTGAACTTCGGCGCGTTCGTCGACCTCGGCGGCGTCGACGGTCTGGTCCACGTCTCCGAGCTCTCCTGGAAGCACATCGACCACCCCTCCGAGGTCGTCGAGGTGGGCCAGGAGGTCAAGGTCGAGGTCCTCGACGTCGACCTGGACCGCGAGCGGGTCTCGCTGTCGCTCAAGGCGACGCAGGAGGACCCCTGGCGCCAGTTCGCCCGGACCCACCAGATCGGCCAGATCGTGCCCGGCAAGGTCACGAAGCTCGTGCCGTTCGGCGCGTTCGTCCGCGTCGACGAGGGCATCGAGGGCCTGGTCCACATCTCCGAGCTGGCCGAGCGCCACGTCGAGGTGCCGGAGCAGGTCGTGCAGGTCGGCAACGACGTCATGGTCAAGGTCATCGACATCGACCTCGACCGTCGCCGCATCTCCCTCTCGCTGAAGCAGGCGAACGAGGGCATGACCACGGAGACCGAGTTCGACCCGGCGCTCTACGGCATGGCGGCCGAGTACGACGACGCCGGCAACTACATCTACCCCGAGGGCTTCGACCCCGACTCGGGCGACTGGCGCGAGGGCTACGACACCCAGCGCGAGGAGTGGGAGCGCCAGTACGCCGCGGCGTACGCCCGCTACGAGCAGCACATCGCGCAGCTCCAGCGCACGCAGGAGCAGGAGGCCGAGGCCGCCGAGGCGGCGCCGGCCAACTACTCCTCGGGCGGTCCGTCGTCCGAGGGTGGGGACGACGAGGCCCCCGCCGCCCGCGACGACGAGTCGGACCCGGGCCAGGGCCCGCCGTCCCAGAGCGGCGGTGGCGCGCTCGCCAGCGACGCCCAGCTCGCGGCGCTCCGCGAGAAGCTCTCCGGCGGCTGATCGCCCCGGAACTGCTCGACCTCGGGCCCTCACCTCTCGCGGGGTGGGGGCCCGTCGTCGTTCCCGGGGTCGGCGTGCGGTGCAGCGAGGGCCTCGAGCGGTTGCAGCGAACGCGCTGTTCGCTGCTTCTACGCGCGCGAAGTCCCCGTTCGCGGCCGAGGTGCGGACGGACGTGGGGGAGCGAGGGACGCCTCGGCGGCGTACCGCGCAGCGGGGGACGCCCTCGCCGGGCTCGCTGCGGCGAACCGCGCAGCGAGGGACGCCCTCGCCGGGTTACGCCGGGACGGCGGCGCCTGCGACCGGGCGCGAGGCGGAGCGCTCGAAGGCCGGGCGCAGGTGCCGGGAGCCGGCGAGCAGGCGCTCGACCAGGCCGCGGCGGGCGATCTCGGGCACCGCGAGGGCGGCCGCGATCTGGGGGATGGCCCGGCAGGAGACCAGTCCGGGGTCGCCGAGGCGATGACGGCCCGCAGTGCGGCGCGAACGGAACACGGCGGTGACTCCTCGAGGCGTGTGGTGCTAGTGAGGCGCCACCATAGCGATGTGACGGCTGAGACACGAGTGACGCACCGGTCGGTCTCGACCCCGGGTCGAGTGACGTTCATCCCCGCTCGGGCAGACTGCGGGGGTGCTGAGGCTGGGACTCACCGGTGGGATCGGGGCGGGGAAGTCGACGGTCGCGGCGACGCTGACCGAACTGGGCGCGGTGGTGATCGACGCCGACGCGATCGCCCGTGAGGTGGTCGAACCCGGCACCGACGGGCTCGCCGAGGTCGTCGCCGCGTTCGGGGAGGACGTGCTCGACGCGGACGGGGCCCTCGACCGGCCGGCGCTCGGGCAGATCGTCTTCGCGGACGACGCCAAGAGGCAGAAGCTCAACGGCATCCTGCACCCGCTGATCGGCGGGCGGACCGCCGAGCTCGTCTCCGAGGCCGACGAGGACGCCGTCGTCGTGCACGACGTCCCCCTGCTGGTCGAGAACGGCATGGGGGCGGCGTTCGCGCTGGTGCTCGTCGTCGACGCCCCCGTGGACGTCCGGGTCACCCGTCTCGTGGAGACGCGCGGTATGACCGTCGAGGACGCCCGGGCCCGGATGGCCGCCCAGGCCGACGACGACGCCCGCCGTGCCGCCGCCGACGTGTGGCTGGAGAACGCGGGGGCCGCGGGCGCGTTGCGCGAACAGGTCGAGCGCCTGTGGCACGAGCGCCTCGTCCCGTTCGCCGGGAACGTCGAGCGCCGCCGCGCCGTCGAGGTGCCGACCGACGTCGTGACCCCCGCCGAGGACCGCGCCGCCGTCGGCCGGCGGCTCGCCGCCCGCGTCGCCGTGGCCGGAGGCGGGACCGTGCGCCGCGTGGAGCACGTCGGCCCGGGCGCCGTGCCCGGCCTGCCGGCGCCGGCCGTCGTCGACCTCCTCGTCGAGGCCGACCGTCCCGGGATCGAGCTCGCCGAGGCGCTCACGGTGTCCGGGTTCCCCGTCGTCGACGCGGGCCGGCACGGCTCGGCCGACCCCGGCTGCCCGGCGCGCATCCTCGTGCTCGACGCGAAGGACCGGCGTCAGGCCAAGCAGGCGCGGGCGATCGTCAAGGCGCGTGACGCCGCCCGCAAGGACCCGCGGCGCGCGCGCAGCGACCCCGACGCCGTGCGGACCGAGGTCGCGCTGCCCTGAGCCGGGCTCGGCAGGCCCAGGACGACCACCGCGATCAGTAGCGGGTCAGCGACCCGATCCCCAGCGACCCCGTCCATGCGTCGAGGTCGTGACGGGCCTCGCCGAGCTCGCCGAGCACCCGGTGCACCGTGCTCATCGCCTCGTCGGCGTCGGTGGCCGAGAGGACCCCGCCCGCGACGGCGGCGGCGAAGTCGGCGTGGTGCGCCACCCGCGCCGGGCGCCCGTCCAGGATCTCGAGTCCGAGCAGGAGATCGGTGCAGCGCCACCGCGCGTCGTCGACGTCGATGCGCACGGCGCCGATCTCGGTGGTCACGTCGGCCGCGTCGGTGTCGCGGGGACGGCGTCGCCGCAGGCGGAGGCCGTGCTCGGGCACGTACCAGCAGGTCTCGGCCAGCACGAAGGGGTCCTCGGGGCTGAGGACCGTGGTGCGCAGGCCACCTTCGGTGACCTGCCATCGGTCGAGGGCCTGTTCGAGGACCTCTTCCGGGGCGAGGGGGAGGGTGCGGGTCGCGCTACGGATGTCGACGACCTCGACCAGCTGGTGGGAGACGACGGGGCTCACGGAGCAGGACCCTAGGACACCCGATGGAGGGTCACCGAGGCGGGCCTTACCCGAATGGCAGAGGTGTCATTCACGGCGTGACACGGATCACTCCCACGTCAGGGCAACCTCGTGACCTGCGAGCCAACGGTCCAGGTCGTGGCCGTGACCTGCCAGGCCGGCGAGCGTGCGGTGGCTCGTCCCCAGGGCGCGCTCGGCCCGCGGCGCGTCGAGCACGCCCGCTGCGACGGCCTCGACGAACTCGTCGAGGTCGAGCACCTCGGTGCCCTCCCCGGTGTGCACGACGAGGTCGATGTAGTGGTCCTCGGTCCACCAGGTCGTCCCGTCGCGGGTGATGTCGACGATGTCGAGGTAGTGGTCCTGCAGGCGCTCGTGGCCGGGCCGCCAGCTGAAGTCGGTGACCCGGACGCCGAGACCGGGCAGCAGCCACGACCGCAGGTGGGTCAGCGTCGGGTGGTCGACCATCGGACGGCTGACGTAGAGCCCGAACGGCTCCTCGCGGTAGACCTCCACGGCGCGCACGAAACCTTTGGGGTCGGTGTTCGTGCCGGCGGCGACGTCGAACGTCTCGATCTTCGGAGGGTGCAGGCCCACGAGCGGCGACCCTAGGTCACGAGGGCGGTGCCCGACGACGTCCCGGCACCCGCCCACACGGGGCGGGCGGGTGCCGGGACGGGCGAGTCAGGAGGTGTGCGTCGGCGCCGGCTCGCCGGAGGCCACGGCCGGGTCCATCCACACGGCCTCCCAGACGTGGCCGTCCGGATCGGTGAACGAGCACCCGTACATGAAGCCGTGGTCCTGGTTCGGCTTCCACTCCCCGCCGCCGTGGGCCAGCGCCGCGGCCCGGAGCCGGTCGACCTCTTCGCGGCTGTCGGCGGACAGGGCGAGCAGCACCTCGGTGCTCTTCTGCGCGTCGGCGATGTCGCCCTCGACGAAGTCGCCGAAGCGCTCCGGGGTCATGAGCATCGCGAAGATGTTCTGCTCGATGACGAGGCAGGCGGTCCTCTCGTCGCTGAACTGCTCGTTGACGCTGAAGCCGAGGGCGCCGAAGAACGCGCGGCTGGTGGTGACGTCGGCGACGGGCAGGTTGACGAAGATCGAGCGCACGGTGGTCCTCCGGGGGTGTCGGGTGGTTCAGGGGGTCAGGAGCGGGCGCGCACGAAGGCGGGCACGAGGACGGCGCCCACGGCGAGGTGGACCGCGACGAGGGCGACGCGCGTGGCCGTGGTCGCCTCGACCAGCACGACCGGGATCATCGAGGCCGCGACGACGACCACGGCGAGCACGGTCCAGACGGTGGTGCCGTGGCGGCCCAGGCGCTCGAGCAGGGCCAGCACGCCCCAGCCGACCAGCCCGAGCACCACCGTGACCTGGGCGGTCACCAGCATGCCGATGCGCACGCTGCCCTGGCTGTCGGTGATCCAGTAGTCGGCGCCCGCGAGATGGCCCAGCAGCCACACCGCGACCGTCACCACGAGGGCGAGGACGATCCCGAGCGCCCGCCGGCGGCGCCGGACGGCGGCACGGCCACGGGAGGCCGTGGTGTCGGTGGTCGGGGCCGGGGCGGTGAGCGTCATGGCGACCTCCTCTGAGGAAACTGTGTCCTGCGGACACTGTGTACGCTAGACACAGTAAGACCGCCGAGGCAAGGGACGTATCGGATGAGCAGCACGACCGGGACGGACGCCCCGGCGTCGGCGCAGGGGTCGGGGGGCCCTCTCCTCTGGCGGACACCGGACGAGCCGGCGCGGGGCCCGCGGCGCGGGCTGACGCTCGACGAGATCGCGCGGGCGGCCGTCGAGGTGGCGGACCGCGACGGGCTGGCCGGGCTCTCGATGCAGCGAGTGGCCGCCGAGGTGGGGCTGACCAAGATGGCGCTGTACCGCTACGTCGCCAACAAGGACGAGCTCGAGGCGATCATGATCGACGCCGCCGTCGAGGAGCCGCCGGGTCCGGACGCGCTGGTCGGGACGTGGCGCGAGCAGGCCGAGGAGTTCGCCCGCCTGGTGTCGGACGTCTGGACGAGGCACCCGTGGCTGCCGTGGGTCACCGTCGGCGAGCGGGTGATGGGACCCCGCGAGGTCGGCTGGGTCGAGGCCGCCGTGCGGGTCGTCGAGCCGCTCGGGCTGGCGCCCGACGAGCGGATGGACGCGGTGTCGATGCTGTTCGGGCACCTGCGCACCACCCTCGCGACCGCCTCGGCCGGCACCCGGCCGTGGACCGCCGACCCCGCGGGCGGGAGCACCATGCGCGACCTCGTCGCCGCCCACGCCGACCGCTATCCCGCCCTCACCGCGGTGATGACCGACCCCGGCCGGCCTGTCGGGTCGCGCTGGGACTTCGGCCTGCGGTGCCTGCTCGACGGGTTCGCGGCGGCCGCCCGGCGTCGTGCGGAGTCCCGGTGACGACGCCGGAGGTCCTGCACCGCTACCTGGCCGCGCTGGACGCCGGCTCGGTCGACGCGGTCATCGCCTGCTTCGCCCCGGGCGGCGAGGTGGCGTCCCCGCTCTACGGGACGCTGCCGGCCGCGCGCTTCTACCCCGGGCTGTTCGCGGACTCGTCGGCGTCGAGCACCGAGCTGCGGCGGATCTACGTCGACCCCCGGGACGACCGGGAGGTCGCGCTGGCCTTCCACTACGCCTGGGTGCTCGGCGACGGCACGCCCGCCCCGTTCGACGTCGTCGACCTGGTGACGCTCACCGACGACCGTGACCTCATCGCGCGGCTCACCATCTGCTACGACACCGCCCCGCTGCGGAGCTCGTGGCAGCGGGTGGCGAGCGGCGGCTCCGGCTGACCCCTGGCTGACGCGGTCGCGCACCCCGCTGTCGGGGGGCGCGGTTAACCTCGATCCCATGGCGTTCGCGACAGAGGTTCCCGGCTCGGCCCGTGAGGGGGAGAACCCCGAGGGGCTGCCCGACGAGGCGCTCGCGCACTCCGAGCACCGCCCGGTGGGCGAGATCGAGCGCACCGGTGTGCCGTTCGAGGTCGTCAGCCCGTACTCCCCGGCGGGCGACCAGCCCGCGGCCATCGAGGACCTCGAGAAGCGGGTGAAGGGCGGGGAGCACGACATCGTGCTGCTCGGCGCCACCGGCACCGGCAAGTCGGCCACCGCGGCCTGGCTCATCGAGCGGGTGCAGCGCCCGACGCTCGTCATGGCGCCGAACAAGACGCTGGCCGCCCAGCTGGCCAACGAGCTGCGCGAGCTGCTGCCCAACAACGCGGTCGAGTACTTCGTCTCCTACTACGACTACTACCAGCCCGAGGCGTACATCGCGCAGACGGACACCTACATCGAGAAGGACTCCTCGATCAACGAGGACGTCGAGCGGCTGCGCCACTCGGCCACGTCCAACCTCCTGAGCCGCCGCGACGTCGTCGTGGTCGCCTCGGTGTCCTGCATCTACGGCCTCGGCACGCCGCAGTCCTACCTCGACCGCTCGGTGCAGCTGGCCGTCGGCGAGGAGCTCGACCGCGACACCCTGCTGCGCGCCCTGGTCGACGTGCAGTACCAGCGCAACGACATGGCCTTCGCCCGCGGCACGTTCCGGGTCCGCGGCGACACCGTGGAGATCATCCCGGCGTACGAGGAGCTCGCGGTCCGCATCGAGTTCTTCGGCGACGAGATCGAGGCGCTCTACTACCTCAACCCGCTCACCGGCGACGTGGTCCGGCAGGTCGACGACGTCCGCATCTTCCCGGCGACGCACTACGTCGCGGGGCCCGAGCGCATGGAGAAGGCCATCAAGGCCATCGAGGCCGAGCTCGAGGAGCGCCTCGCCGAGCTCGAGCGCCAGGGCAAGATGCTCGAGGCCCAGCGGCTGCGCATGCGCACCAGCTACGACGTCGAGATGATGCGCCAGGTCGGCTTCTGCTCCGGCATCGAGAACTACTCGCGCCACATCGACGGCCGCGGCCCCGGCACCGCGCCTGCCACACTGATCGACTACTTCCCGCAGGACTTCCTGCTGGTCATCGACGAGTCGCACGTGACCGTGCCCCAGATCGGCGGCATGTACGAGGGCGACATGTCCCGCAAGCGCAACCTCGTCGAGTACGGCTTCCGGCTCCCGTCGGCCACCGACAACCGGCCGCTGACCTGGGAGGAGTTCGCCGACCGCATCGGGCAGACGGTCTACCTGTCGGCGACGCCGGGCGACTACGAGATGCGGATGGCCGGCGGCGAGTTCGTCGAGCAGGTCATCCGCCCCACCGGCCTGATCGACCCCGAGGTGGTGGTCAAGCCGACCAAGGGCCAGATCGACGACCTCGTCGGCGAGATCCGCACGCGGGTCGAGAAGGACGAGCGTGTCCTGGTCACCACGCTGACCAAGAAGATGGCCGAGGACCTCACCGACTACCTGCTCGAGCTCGGCATCAAGGTCCGCTACCTGCACTCCGAGGTCGACACGCTGCGGCGCGTCGAGCTGCTGCGCCAGCTGCGCTCGGGGGAGTACGACGTCCTGGTCGGCATCAACCTGCTGCGCGAGGGGCTCGACCTCCCGGAGGTGTCGCTGGTGGCCATCCTCGACGCCGACAAGGAGGGCTTCCTGCGCAGCGAGCGCTCGCTGATCCAGACGATCGGCCGCGCGGCCCGCAACGTGTCCGGCCAGGTGCACATGTACGCGGACAAGATCACCGACTCCATGCGCTACGCGATCGACGAGACCAACCGGCGTCGCGAGAAGCAGGTCGCCTACAACACCGAGCGGGGCGTCGATCCCCAGCCGCTGCGCAAGAACATCGCCGACATCCTCGACCGCGTCTACCGCGAGGCCGAGGACACCGAGGAGTCGGTGGAGGTCGGCGGGTCGGCCCGCAACAGCTCCCGCGGGCGGCGCGCGGCGGGCGAGGCCGGCGGCCGCGGCAGCTCGGGCATCGTCGAGCACCGCAGCACCGAGGGCATGGCGCGCGCGGAGCTGGCGGACCTCATCCAGCAGCTCACCGACCAGATGATGGCGGCGGCGCGCGACCTGCAGTTCGAGCTGGCCGGACGCCTGCGTGACGAGATCGCCGACCTCAAGAAGGAGATGCGGGGGATGGACGCGGCCGGGGTCAGCTGAGCGTCGGCGCCCGTTCCGTGACCCGGACCACATCGATGACCTAGCATCGATGGGCTCGGTCCCGGGCTCGGGGAGGTGGGTGTGGCTGCTGTCCCCGCCGTGCCCGGTCCCGCGGCGAGCCCGTCCCTCGCGAGCGCCGTGCGGGCGCTCGCGGAGGTCGAGGCCCTCGACATGGCGTTCGCCGCCTCGCTCGACGCCCGGGACGGCACCTTCCGCCTCGGGCACATGAGCGGCGCGCGGGCCGGGAGCATGGACGGCCTGGTCACCGCGGTCGGGCAGGGGCTCGGCGGCAAGGTCCTGGCGGTCGAGCGGCCGCTCGCGGTCGCCGACTACGCCCGCGCCCCGGGCATCACCCACCAGTTCGACCAGGCCGTGTCGGCCGAGGGCCTGCGCGCGGTGTTCGCGCTGCCCGTCCGGGTCGACGGCACACTCCACGGCGCCGTGTACGGCGCGATGCGGCGGCCGGTCGAGTTCGGCGAGCGGTTCCTCGCCCGCATGGCGGCGACGGTGCGGGCCGCCGTCCGCGCGGGTCCGTCGAGGACCCACCCCGTCCCGGCTCCCGACGGGTGCGACGTCCTGCTCTCCCGCGAGGAGGCCCGGGAGCTGCACGCCGTCCTGCGGGCGGCGCGGGCGGGCACCACCGACCCGGCCGCCCGGGGTCGGCTCGACGCCCTCGCGGCGCGGCTGCACCGGCCCGGGGCGGCGTCCCCGCCGGCCGTGCACCTCTCGGCCCGCGAGCTCGACGTCCTCGCCCTCGTGGCGGTCGGCCACGCCAACGGCGAGGTCGGGGCGCGCCTCGGGCTCACCGTCGAGACGGTCAAGTCCTACCTCAAGTCCGCGATGGCCAAGCTGGGCAGCCGGACGCGGGGCGAGGCCGTCCACCGCGCCCGCGCGGGCGGCCTGCTGCCCTGAGGCGTCCCCTCGTTCGTGGGTAGTGGGAGCGCGACGCCCCTCATAGCGTCCGCCGCGTCGGACCCGGTCGGACGACGAGGAGCGGCCCGTGGACGTGCCCAGCCTGATGCGCCAGGCCATGATGCTGCACCGTGACCGCACGGCCCTCGTCACCGAGAGCCGGAGCCTCACCTTCGGCGAGGCCTGGGACCGCGGGGTGCGCACCGCCAACGGTCTGCGGGCGCTCGGGGTCCGGCCCGGCGACCGCGTCGCGAGCGTGGAGGACAACGACCTGGGCGCCGCGGACCTGTTCCTCGGTGCCGCGATCGCGGGTGCGGTCCGCGTCCCGCTCTACGCCCGCAACGCCCGCCGGGCCCACCAGCAGATGGTCGAGCAGACGCAGACACGGGTGCTGGTCGTCGACGCGACGCACGCCGACGAGGTCGAGGGGCTCGACGGCCCCACCGACGGAGCGGCCGGCCTGGAGCACGTGCTCGTGCGCGACGAGGGCTACGAGGAGTGGCTGGCGGCGCAGTCCGCGGTCGACCCGGAGATCCGGGTCGACGGCGACGACTGGTACGTCATCCGGCACTCCGCGGGCACGACCGGCAGGCCCAAGGGCGTCGGCTACACCCAGCACGACTGGCTCGTGAACTGCCGCAACTGGTACTACCGCCTGCCGAACCTGCAGAACCACAGCGTCGTCGGCCACGCCGGCCCGATCTCGCACGCGTCCGGGTACCTGTTCCTGCCGGCGTGGCTGCACGGCAGCGCCAACCTGCTCTTCGGGGCGTTCGACCCCGCCAAGGTGCTGGCGATGATGGAGCGCCACCGCGTCACGCACATGTTCGCGCCGCCCTCGATGGTGCAGATGCTCACCGCCGACCCGTCGCGGTCCGGGCGGGACCTGGGGCCGCTGGAGTGCCTGCTGGTCGGCGGGGCGCCGATCACGGACGCCACCGCGCTGGCCGGACGGGCGGCGTTCGGCGACGTCCTGCACCAGGTGTTCGGCCAGACCGAGGCCGTCCCGCTGACCGTGATGACCCCGCAGGAGTGGTTCTCCGACATCCCCGGGTCCTCCCCGCTGCGCGCCGCGGGCAAGGTGCTGCCGTTCGCGCGGATCGAGGTCCGCGACGAGGAGGGCACCGTGCTGCCCCTCGGCGCGGAGGGCGAGCTCTGGGCGCAGGTCGAGGGCCAGATGCGCGGCTTCTGGGACGACGACGAGCTGACGGCCACCCGCCTCGTCGACGGGTGGGTCCGTACCCGGGACATCGGCCGGATCGACGCGAACGGCTACGTCTACGTCCTCGACCGGGCGGACGACATGATCGTTTCCGGCGGCTTCAACATCTGGCCCGCCGAGCTCGAGTCCGCGATCGCCGACCACCCCGAGATCGTCGAGGTGGCCGTGTTCGCGGTGCCGCACGAGCGCTGGGGCGAGACCCCGATGGCCGTCTGCCGCGTGGCGCCCGACGCGACCGTCACCGCCGCGGAGATCACCGAGCTGGTGCGCGGGGCCCTGGGGTCCTACAAGAAGCCCGGTGCCGTCGAGCTCACCCACGACCCCCTGCCCAAGAACGTCGTCGGCAAGCTGCTGCGCAAGGCCCTGCGCGAACCGCACTGGGCGGGGCAGGCCAGCCGGGTGGCCGGCGCCTGACCTCCACGACCAGGAGCCTGCGATGACACAGACGTCCGACCGTCCCAGCGGCATCGACCCCGAGCTCGAGCCGGACACGCTCGACGACCAGGACTACGGGGTGCCCTGGGCGCTCGAGGACCACCACCGGGACTGGCAGACGACGTTGCGGGCGTTCTGCGAGCGCGAGGTCGCCCCGGGCGCGGCGGAGCGCAGCATCGCGGGGGTCTTCGACGCCGACCTCGCCCGCGCGGCCGGCCGGCTCGGCGCCTACGGGCTGCTCGCCGACGAGCGGTACGGCGGCGGTGGGGCCGACCTCCGCACGCTCTGCCTCACCGCCGAGGAGCTCGCCCGGGTCGACTCCTCGCTGGCCGTGACCGTCCACGTCCAGGCCATCAGCGTCGCCCTGCTCGCCCACCTGGCCGACGGCCGCGAGGACCTGCTGGGCGAGGTGCTGCCCGGCGCGTGCACGGGGGAGACCTTCGTGTCCTTCGGCCTCACCGAGCCCACGGGGGGCTCCGACGCCGGCAACATCGCCACCACGGCGCGCCGCGACGGCGGCGACTGGGTGATCTCCGGGTCGAAGCAGTTCATCACGAACTCGGGCACCCCGTTCTCCCGCTATGTGATCCTCTTCGCCGCCACGGGCGACGCCGCGCCGGGCGCGAACGGCCGGTCCCGACGTCCGGTCTCGGCGTTCCTCGTGCCGCTCGACGCGCCCGGCGTCACCGTCGGCGCGCCCTACGCGAAGCTCGGATGGCGGTCGTCCGACACCCACCCGCTGTTCTTCGACGAGGTCCGCGTGCCGGGCTCCGCCCTGCTCGGCGAGGAGGGGCGGGGGTACCGCGAGGCGCTCGGGTTCCTCACGTGGGCCCGGTTCCCGATCGCCGCGATGAGCACGGGGCTCGCCCTCGGCTGCCTGGACGACACCCGGCGCTTCGTCGCCGACCGCACCTCGTTCGGCACGCCGCTCGGGGGCCACCAGGGGGTGGCGTTCCAGGTCGCCGACATCGCCGCGCTGGCCGCCACCGCCCGGGTGATGACCTACGACGGCGCGTGGAAGTACGACCACGGCCTGCCGATCGCGAAGGAGGCCGCCACCGCGAAGCTCGTGGCCTCGGAGGCGGCGAACAAGGCGGCGTACCTCGCCACCGAGGTCGCGGGCGGCTACGGCTTCATGGCCGACACCGCCGTCACCCGGCACTACCAGGACGCCCGCATCCTCACGATCGGCGAGGGCACGTCGGAGGTGCAGCGCATGCTCATCGCCCGGGGTCTGGGGCTGCCGGTGTAGTCAGGCGTGCAGCAGCTCGCCCGCCCGGCGCAGGTCGGCGACGAAGCCCTCCATCATCTCGTCGCGGTCCTGCCCGCGGCTCGGGTCGGCGCGCAGGATCGCCGACGGGTGGATCGTCGGCACGAGCGTCAGGTCGTTCCACGGGCGCGGCTCGCCGCGCTCGGCGGTGATCCGGAACTTGGGCCCGAGCAGGGCCTTGCCCGCGGTGGCGCCGAGGGTCAGCAGCACCTGGGGCTTCACCAGCGCGAGCTCGGCGTCGAGCCACGGCCGGCAGGCCTTGATGTGCCCGGCCTTCGGTGTCTCGTGGATCCGCCGCTTGCCCTGGTAGCGGAAGTTGAAGTGCTTGACGGCGTTGGTGACGTACGCGTCGTCGCGGGCGATCCCCGCGCCGTCGAGGGCCTCGTCGAGCAGGCGCCCGGCCGGGCCCACGAACGGCGCGCCCTGCCGGTCCTCCTGGTCGCCGGGCTGCTCGCCGACCATCACCAGGCGCGCCTGCGGCGGGCCCGACCCGAACACCGTCCCGGTGGTGTCGTGGTACAGCTCGCAGCGGGTGCACCCGGCGGCCTGCGCGCGCAACGTGTCGAGGTCGGGCGCCGGCGGGGCGTCGGCCGTCCCGTCGTCGGCGAAGAGGTCCAGCGGCTCGGTCACACGGCGGGGTGCCCGGTGTCAGTCCAGGCAGAACTCGTTGCCCTCGGGGTCGGCCAGGATGACGTGCCCGGCCTGCAGCGGGGGAGAGGGCTCGTGCCGCTCGAGACGGGTGGCGCCGAGGCCGACGAGCCGCGCGGCCTCCGCCTCGAGGGCCGCCATGCGCTCCTCGCCCGCGAGCCCGGGCGCCGCGCGGACGTCGAGGTGCACGCGGTTCTTGACCTGCTTGCCCTCGGGCACCTTCTGGAAGAACACCCGCGGACCCGAGCCGTCGGGGTCGTTGACCGCCGAGGCGTCGTTGCGGTGCTCGGGCGGGACGCCGAACGCCTCGAGGGCGTCGTCCCAGGTGGCGAAGCCGTCCGGCGGGTCCTGCACGCGGTAGCCCAGCGCCTCGGCCCAGAACGTCGCCAGCTCTCCCGGGTCCGCGCAGTCGACGGTGATCTGGATGTCGCGACTCATGCCCGCAGGCTCGCACCGATGGCGGACAGGTGCGGTCCGCCTCGCCGCGAGGTTCGGAGGGCAGGGAAGGACGCTGGTCTATGGCGCGGCTCACGAGCGCTGCCTAGGCTGCGGCGAGGTCCGTCGACGTCGAGGGGGTTCTCGTGCCTCACGGGGACGACGGGGTCTGCGCAGTCACGCGCAGCACCGACCTCCGTCAGCACGCCCGCCTGCTCCACCAGGCCCACGACGCGCGGCTGCAGGGCACCCGGCCGACGACGGCGCTGCGCCGGGTGGTCAGCCGCTCGTGGGACCGGGTCCTGTCCTACGGCGTCGCCCCCGACGGGCGGTCCCTCGGGGACCCTGCCGCGCCGGACGTCGTCGAGCGCCGGCGGGCGGAGTCGCCCATCGCGAGCGTGCTGCCCCAGCTGCGGGCGAGCCTCACGGCGGTCGCCGAGGACGCCGAGCACATCATGGTCGTCACCGCCGCCGACGGCTTCGTGCTCTGGCGCGAGGGCGCGGTGCGGGTCGGGCGGCTCGCCGACTCCCTCGGCTTCATGCCGGGTGCGGACTGGACCGAGGCCTCCGTCGGCACCAACGCCATCGGCACCGCGCTGGCCGAGCACGCGTCCGTGCAGCTGTTCTCCGCCGAGCACTTCGTGCGCGCCCAGCACCCGTGGACCTGCACGGCCAGCCCCATCCACGACCCGCGCACCGGGGAGATGCTCGGCGTGGTCGACCTCTCCGGGCCGGCGCCGATCGTGCACCCGACGACGGTCGCCCTCGTGCACACCGCGGTCCGCCTCGCCGAGACCGGCCTGTGGGGCGCGCACGAGACGCGCCTCGAGGGCCTGCGCGCCATCGCGGCCCCGATGCTCGCGCGCAGCACCGGGCCTGCGCTCGTCGTCGACGACCACGGCTGGGTCGCCGCAGCCACCGGCCTCGCCCCGCGCGAGCGCGTCGGCGTGCCCCGGGCGGGCGAGGCGATGCTCGTCCACGGCCTGGGCGCCTGCCTGCCCGACCGCGTGCCCGGCGGCTGGCTGCTGCGCCCGTCCGACGCCGCCGGCCCGGGTCGGACGCGCCTGCGCCTCGACCTCGACGCGGAGCCCGCGGGCGCGGTGGTCGAGGGCAACGAGGTGTGGCGGCACGCCCTGAGCCGCCGCCACCTGCAGATCCTCGCGCTCCTCATGCGCGCCGGGAGCCACGGCATGGACGCCGCGGCCATCAGCCGCGTCCTCTACGACGACGGCGCCCACCTCGTCACCGTCCGCGCCGAGCTCTCGCGGCTGCGGCGCGTGCTCGGCGGCCTCATCGCCGCCCGCCCGTACCGGATCGCGCCCGGCGTCGAGGTGCTCGCGCCGACGCCGCAGGACGAGGTCCGCCTGTTCGGTGCCGGCAACGCAACACCGCTGCAACCCTGGTCGTGACTGGGGTCACCCCCGTGGGATGGGGCTACGCCCACCCCAGGAGGACCCATGAAGGCCGCTCGCTTCCACGGTCGCGGTGACGTCCGCGTGGAGGACGTCCCGGAGCCCCGACCCGGGCCCGGGCAGGTGCAGATCGCCGTCGAGTGGTGCGGCATCTGCGGCACCGACCTGCACGAGTACCTCGACGGGCCGATCTTCGCGCCGACGCCGCAGGCCCCGCACCCGCTGACCGGGGGCGCCGTGCCGATCACCCTCGGCCACGAGTTCTCGGGGATCGTCTCCGGTGTCGGCGAGGGCGTCACGGGCGTGTCCGAGGGCGACCGGGTCGTCGCGGAGCCCTACGACGTGTGCGGGACCTGCGTCGCGTGCCGGGCCGGGCGCTACAACATCTGCCGCTCTCTCGGCTTCGTCGGCCTCGACGGCGACCAGGGCGGGTTCGCCGAGAAGATGGTGATCGACCAGCGCTGGGTGCACCCGATCGCCGGCCTCACCGCCGAGCAGGGCGCGCTCGTCGAGCCCCTGGCCGTCGGCTACCACGCCACCAAGCTCTCCGGGATCGAGAAGGGGCAGACGGCCGCCGTCTTCGGCTCGGGCCCGATCGGGCTGGTCACCGCGGCCGCGCTGAAGGCCCTGGGCGCCGGCCAGGTCGTCGTGGTCGAGCCCGCCGACGCCCGCAAGGCCAAGGCGCCGGGCGCGGGTGCCGACCACGTCCTCGACCCCACCGAGGTCGACGTGCCCGAGGCGATCCGCGAGCTCACCGACGGCGCGGGCGCGGACGTGACGTTCGAGTGCGCAGGTCTCGATCCCGTCCTGGCGCAGGCCGTCGCGTCCACCCGCCCGGGCGGGACCTGCATCAACGTCTCGATCTGGGGCCACCCGGCGTCCTTCGACGTCAACTCGCTGGTGTTCTCCGAGATCCGGCTCCTCGGGTCGCTGGCCTACGCCGGCCGGCACCCCGAGGTCATCGACCTCATCCGTGACGGCGTCGTCGACGTCGACCAGTTCATCACCGGCCGCATCGCCCTCGCCGACATCGTCGACCAGGGATTCCGCGAGCTCATCGACCACAAGGAGACCAACGTGAAGATTCTGGTGCACCCGTGACCGCCGCGGGGACGCGCGTCGCCGTCGTCACCGGTGCCGGACGGGGGATCGGCGCGGCCATCGCCCGCCGGCTCGCCTCCGACGGGCTGGCCGTGATGGTGTCCGACATCGACGCGGCGACCGCGGCCGAGGTCGCGCAGGAGATCACCGACAAGGGCGGGCAGGCCGCGTCGACCGCCACCGACGTCGCCGACCGCGAGGCGTGCCAGGCGCTCGTGGCCGCGACCCGTGAGCGGTTCGGGTCGATCGACGTCATGGTCGCCAACGCGGGGATCGCCCAGGTCAAGAAGCTGCTCGAGGTCTCGCCCGAGGACCTGCAGCGGATGCTGTCGATCAACGTCGGCGGCGTGCTGTGGTGCCTGCAGGCGGCCGCCGAGGCGATGATCGAGCAGGGGCACGGCGGGAAGATCATCAACGCGGCGTCGATCGCCGGGCACCAGGGCTTCGACCACCTCGGCCACTACTCGGCGTCGAAGTTCGCGGTGCGGGCGCTGACCCAGGCGTCGGCCAAGGAGCTGGCGCCGCACCAGATCACCGTCAACGCCTACTGCCCGGGCATCGTCGGCACCACGATGTGGGACGAGATCGACGAGGGGCTGGGCGGCTACCTCGGCACCGGCAAGGGCGAGGCGCTCCAGCAGTACTCGCAGCTCATCGCGCTGGGCCGGGTGCAGACGCCCGAGGACGTCGCGTCGTTCGTCTCCTACCTCGCGAGCCGCGACGCGGACTACATGACCGGGCAGGCGGTGATGATCGACGGCGGGATCGTCATGGTCTGATCCCGACGGCGGGTCGGTTCGACGCCGTGGGAGTGGCGGGGGTAACATCATCGTCATGCAGGCGAAGCGTCTTGAGGTAGTACTTCGGCGCGCCGGGTAGCCAGGGCCCCGGCGCGCACCACCGCTCACGATGGGTGAGCGGTCCGCCGGGACCTGGCTCGGATCCACCTCTCGCACGGATCCCTGGAGTCACCTCGTGACCACGCTCGAGCAGCCCGCCACCCCGGCGTTCACCCCCGCCCCCCGCCGCGCCTCACGGTTGCCGCGCCCCTTCACGATCCTCACCACGGGCGGCATGCCCGGGGTTATGGACCTGGCGTCGGCGCTCTGCTCGTTCGGTTACCGCGTCCCCGACTTCTCGGTCGACGTCCACGAGGGCGTCAGCTGCTCGTGCATCCAGTGCACCGTCGCGCTGACCAGCGCGGAGTGCGCGGAGTTCGCCGACCGCGTCCGCACCCTGCCGGGCGTCCTGTCGGTGGAGCCCGCCTGCTAGTCGGCCGGTGGTCACCACGGCAGGAGCATGATGGAGCGGTGAGCGACGACGCCCGCCGCGGGCCCGACCGTCCCGGGGAGTGGTCCAACCCCCTCGAGGACCTGATCGGCAAGCTCGTCGAGGGCTTCGGTGATCTGGGTGCCCCCGACGGACGGGACGGGCGGGACGATTCGCCGCCCGGGCGTCCGCGCGGGGACACCCGCACCCCGGTGCTCGACCGCTTCGGGCGCGACCTGACGGCCGAGGCCCGCGCGGGGCGGCTCGACCCGGTGGTCGGACGCGAGCGGGAGGTCGCCGCCGTCCTCGAGATCCTGGGACGCCGCACCAAGAACAACCCGGTGCTCGTCGGCGACCCGGGCGTCGGCAAGACCGCGATCGTCGAGGGCATCGCCGCGCGCATCGCCGCCGGCACCGTGCCCGGGCCGACCGGCCGACGCGTGGTGGCCATCGACCTCGCCGGGCTCGTCGCCGGCACCAAGTACCGCGGGGAGTTCGAGGAGCGGCTGCGGCGGCTCGTCGACGAGGTCACCGCCACCGACCGCGGCGTCGTGCTCTTCCTCGACGAGCTGCACACCGTCGTCGGGGCGGGCGCGGGTGTCGAGGGAACGATGGACGCCGCGGACATCCTGAAGCCGGCGCTGGCACGGGGCGAGCTGCAGGTGGTCGGCGCGACGACGCTCGAGGAGTACCGCCGCCACGTCGAGTCCGACCAGGCGCTGGAGCGTCGCTTCGCCCCGATCACCGTCGACGAGCCGACAATCGAGCAGACCGTGGCGATCCTCGACGGCCTCAAGGGCCGCTACGAGGACCACCACGGCGTGCGGCTGCCCGAGGACACCCGCCGCGCCGCGGTCGAGCTCACCGCCCGCCACGTGCGCGACCGCTTCCTGCCCGACAAGGCCATCGACGCCCTCGACACCGCCGCAGCCCGGGTGCGGCTGCGGCGCGCGGAGGACCCGGGCGCCTCGGGGACGGTCTCGGTCACCGACATCGCCCAGGTCGTCGCGGACCGCACCGGCCTGCCCGTCGCCCACCTCACCGACTCGGAGCGGACCCGCCTACTCGGCCTCGCCGACCACCTGCGTCGGCGCGTCGTCGGCCAGGACCACGCGCTCGACGCCGTCACCGACGCCGTGCTCGCCGGGCGCGCGGGGATGGGCGCGCCGGGACGACCGGTGGCGTCGTTCCTGTTCGCGGGGCCCACCGGCGTCGGCAAGACCGAGCTCGCCCGCGCCCTGGCCGAGGCCCTGCACGGCTCCGATGAGCGCCTCGTGCGCCTCGACCTCGGCGAGTTCCGCGAGGCCCACACCGTCGCCCGCCTCACCGGGGCGCCGCCCGGCTACATCGGCCACGACCGCCCCGGCGAGCTCACCGAGGCGATCCGCCGCACGCCGTCGTGCGTGGTGCTCCTCGACGAGATCGAGAAGGCGCACCCGGACGTGCTGGCGCTGCTGCTCGGGGTGCTGGACGCGGGCCGGCTGACCGACGGGCGCGGGCGCACGGTCTCGTTCGCGGACGCCGTCGTCATCCTCACCAGCAACCTCGGTGCGAGCGCGCTGACCGAGGGTCGCGATCCCGACGACGCGCGGTCGGCGGTGCTCTCCGCCCTCGCCCGGGCGCTGCGTCCGGAGTTCCTCGGCCGGGTCGACGAGGTCGTGCTGTTCACCCCGCTCGACCCGGAGGCCCGGCGCCGGGTGGTGGAGCTCCTGCTGGACGGCACGCGCGAGCGCCTGGCGGCCCAGGAGGTGTCGCTGGAGGTGACGCCCGCCGCCGTCGACGCCCTCGTCGTGCGCGGGCACGACCCGGCGCTGGGGGCCCGCCCGATGCGCCGCGTCGTCACCCGCGAGGTCGATCGCGCGCTGTCCAAGCGCATCGTCGCCGGCGCCCTGCGCCCGGGCGGCAAGGCGACCATCGACGCGCCCGACGCCGAGGGGCCGCTGACGATCGAGGTCACGGGCTGAGGGTCCGCACGCGCTGACCGGAGCTCTCCACGTCGATCTCTCGGGAGTGCCGTCAGTGTTCTCCGGCGCGACCGCACCGACGACACCGTCGAGAGATCGAACTGGAGAGGTCGCCCGTAGGGCCCTGCACGACCGTCGCCGCGGTGTCGACGCGTTCGTCGTCGTCCTCGACACCCGGCACGTCACCGTGCGCGCCCGGCTCGCGGCGGTCGAGATCCGGCAGCGCGCGTTGCTCGTCCGTGCGACGGGTGGCGCGCGAGCGGACCCTGTACTCCTGACCGCCGCGATCGGCACGTCGCGGCCCGGATCGCCGGGCGTCGCCCTCGGTGATCGACGCGGATTTCCTGTCGCTGAGTGCCAGCGTGGACGCAGGGCTTGCACACGGAGTGCGCCGGTCGGGCTAGCTGGTGATGTCCTTGCGTCGGAACCACGAGACGGCCGTGGCGCCGAAGGCGATGCACCAGACCAGGGCGGAGAGCACGCCCCGGGCGAGGTCGGTGCCGTCGACGTCGAGGGTGAGCAGGTCGGCGAAGGCGAACACGTCGTGGGTGGGCAGCGCGTTCCGGATCGAGCCCAGCGCGTCGACCGTGTCGAGGATCTGGGACAGGATCGACACCAGCACCGCGCCGCCGACGGCGCCGAGCGGGGCGTCGGTGACCACCGAGAGCAGCGAGGCCACGCCGGCCACCCAGAGCAGGTGGATCGCGAGATAGGCGACGGCGAGGGCGATGCGCACGAGCGCCGTGCCGTAGGGCAGCGACTCGCCGGTGGGGGAGAGGTAGTCGCCCGCCCCGTACACCAGGGTGCCGAGCACCACGGCCACCAGCGGCAGCACGAGCAGAGTCGCCAGCGAGAGCAGCGCGGCCACGATCGCCTTCTGGCGCAGCAGGCGCACCCGGGGCACGGGGATCGCCAGCAGGTAGCGCAGCGACGACCACGACGCCTCGCTGGCGACCGTGTCGCCGAAGAACAGCGCCACGACCACCACGAACAGGAAGCTCGCCGAGGAGAACAGCGCGAAGACCGCGAAGTTCACCCCCGACGCCTGCGCGAGGTCGGTGAGGCTGGTGGCCGCGGCGCCCTGGTCGGGGGCGTCGCCGACGGAGAAGGCGATCCAGAGGATCACCGGCAGCAGCGCGAACAGCGCGAGCGTCACCTGCGTGCGGCGCCGCCGCCACTGCCGGGTCAGCTCGACACGCACGGGCAGCGTGCGGGACCCGTCCACGGTGGTGGTCACGAGCGCGGCACCTCCTCACCGATCAGCGCGAGGAACGCATCCTCGAGGCGGCGCCGGGGCCCGACGCCGCGCACGTCGAAGCCGGCCTCCACGAGCGTGCGGACGACGGCGGCGCGGTCGACGTCGCCGAGGTCGACGAGGACCACGTCGGCGTCGCCCGGGTCCGGCTCGACGTCGCGCACCCCGTTGCGCCCGCGCAGGACCGAGACGGCCTCGTCGCGCCGGTCCGGGGACACGGACACCGCGACCTGCCCGTTCGCGACGAGCTCGGTCACCTCGCCGGTGGCGACGACCCGGCCACGGTGCATGACGACCACGTGGTCGCAGGTCTGCTCGACCTCGGCCAGCAGGTGGCTCGAGACCAGGACCGTGCGGCCCTCGGAGGCGCGGGCGTAGGACCGCAGCACCTCGCGCATCGCGTGGATCTGGGGCGGGTCGAGTCCGTTGGTGGGTTCGTCGAGCACGAGCAGGTCGGGGAGCCCGAGCATCGCCTGGGCGATCGCGAGGCGCTGGCGCATGCCCTGGCTGTAGGTGCGCACCGTGCGGTCGACGGCGGAGCCCAGGCCCGCGATCTCCAGCGCCTCCTCGAGGTGCGCCTCGTCGCGCGGGCGTCCGGTGGCCGCCCAGTACAGCTCGAGGTTGTCCCGCCCGGTGAGGTGCGGCAGGAACCCGGCGCCCTCGACGAACGCGCCGACGCGCCCGAGCACCGGCGCGCCCGCGACGACGCGCCGGCCGAAGACGCGCAGCTCGCCCGACGACGGGGCGATGAGCCCGAGCAGCATGCGCAGCGTCGTCGTCTTGCCGGCGCCGTTGGGTCCGAGCAGGCCGAGGACCTGGCCGCGCTCGACGGTGAACGAGACGTCGTCGACGGCCACGAGCCCGCTCGTGCCCAGAAATCCTCGAGTGAATGTCTTGGAGAGCCCGCGGACGACGAGCGGGGTCCCGGCGAGCTCCTCCTCGAGGGCGAGGGTGCCGCCGGGCTCGAGGTCCCGGCGCCGGCGGCGGATCGCGAGGACCCGTGCGACGAGCCAGGCGACGAGCACGCCGAGCAGCAGCACGCCCGCCGTGACGAGCGGGGCGATCGGCACCGAGGTCCCGCTGCGGACGTCGCCGGGCACCGACGGCACCGAGAGTGCGGCCGATCCTGCAGGGCCGGCCAGGCCGATCCGGTGCACGGCCGGGGCGGTCGCGGCGGCGTAGGCCTGGTCGGTGGTCGAGACGACGACCTCGAGGCGGTGGCCGGCGGCGAGCGTCGCCACCACGGCGGGGAGGCTGACCGACACCTCGGTCGGCGTCGGTCCCGTGGCGGGCAGGCGCATCGGCGAGACCGCGTTGCCCAGCAGCGTGCGGGTGCCCGGCGCGCCGTCCCCGGCCGCGACGTCGTAGACCTTCGCGAACAGCACCGGCTCGCCGGCGACCGCCCCGGGCACCGACGACACCGCGAGCCGGACCTCCGGGGTGCCGGCGACGACCGTGCGGGCGGGCAGCGGGTCGGTGGAGAACCGCGCGGACTGGCCCGGGAGGTCGTTGGCGAGCCGGCCCAGCAGCGCCGAGGCCCCGCCGCCACCGCCGCCGGCACCGCCGCCGCCCCCACCACCGCCGGAGCTGCCGCCGCCCTCGTCCTCCTCCTCGTCCCCGGAGTCCCCGGAGCCGCCGGCCGCGCCCGCGAGGCCCGGCACGGACGAGATCGCGGCCGGGGCCCCGCCGGCCGGCGCGACGACGTCC
This sequence comes from Actinomycetospora sp. NBC_00405, assembly GCF_036044095.1. Taxonomy (NCBI): domain Bacteria; kingdom Bacillati; phylum Actinomycetota; class Actinomycetes; order Pseudonocardiales; family Pseudonocardiaceae; genus Actinomycetospora; species Actinomycetospora sp. NBC_00405. The sequence continues at coordinate 1,319,582 of NZ_CP107938.1, read as the reverse complement.
TGGGCCTCGCCGCGCAGCGGCAGCGGCGTGCGGACGGTGCCCGGCCCGCCGTCGAGACCGGGGTAGACGCTCGCGGTGATCGTGCGCTGGGTGGGCGCCCGGCGGGCCTGCACACCGGACGGGACGACGTAGGTGAACGCCGCGCCGGGGTCGGCGCCGGTCCCGGCGAGGTGGTGGTCGAACCAGGCCTGCATCCGGTCGGTGGTGCGCTGGTCGGGCTCACCGCCGTCGTGGCCGCCGGCGAACCAGCTCACCGCGACGGTGCCGCCGCCGGCCGCGATCTGGCGCGCGGTGGCGTCGGCCTGGTCGAGCCCGAAGAGCGTGTCCTGCTCGCCCTGGACGAGCAGCGTCGGGGCCGTGATGCGGCCGGCCACGCTCGCGGGCGAGGCGCGGTCGAAGAACGACGCGAGCGCGGCGGGCTCGCGCCCGGTGGTGATGGCGGCGACGTACCCGGCGCACACCTCGGGGAGGAAGCGCCCGCAGACCTGCGGCGGGGCCTCCTCCTGCCCCGGCGCGGGACGCGAGCCGCTGCCGAAGAACAGCGCCGACCACGCCCGCTTGAACACCCCGTCGGGGGCGGCGGCGCTGGCGGCGGGCGTGGTGGCGGGGTCGGGGCCGGCGCGGTTGGGGAAGAGCGACTGCCCGAGGTCGTTCCAGGTGATGATCGGGATCGTCGCGTCGACGCGCGGGTCCGCACCGGCGAGCAGCAGCGACAGTGCCCCGCCGTACGACGCGCCCGTGACGCCCACCCGCGGGTCGCCGGGCCCGTCCTGGCGGACCTCGGGCCGGGCGGCGAGCCGGTCGACGAGCTGGCGAGCGTCGGTGACCTCGTACTCCGGGGAGTTCAGGGCGATCTGCCCGGTGCTCTGGCCGAACCCGCGCGCCGACCAGGCGAGGGCGACGTAGCCGCGCTCCGCCCAGGCGCGGGCCTCGTCGGCCACCGAGTCCTTGCTGCCGCCGAAGCCGTGCGCGACCAGGACCGCGGGCGCCGGCCCGGAGGTCGCCGGCAGCCAGAGCGTGGCGTCGAGGGTCTGCGGCTGGTCGCGCGCCGGGCCGTCGAGGACGTCGATGCGCAGGTCCTCGCTGCGCACCGAGCCGCCGGGCGCGGGGGCGGCGGCCACCGTCGCGGTCCCGACGAGCAGGACGGCGAACAGGACTCCGAGGGCCCGGAACGGGCGGCTGATCACCCGCGCACGTTATCCCGGTTCGTCTGAACCGGTCGTGAGCGACCTATTCCCCCCGGGCCGGTGCGCATCGCCACCGAGGGCCGCCTTCGCCCTGCGCTCACATCGGTGACACACTCCGTAGCGGAGGGGAGTATCCCCACGCGTCGGCCTCGTCAGCACGGCATCGGAGACTCGGTGCCCGGGGCCCTCGGTCGCCGATCGGCGGCGGGAGAGACCTCCGGTGGATGGCGTCTGTCCCGACGTTCCCCCCGGAGATCGGAGAACCCCCGTGAACGTGCCCTTCTGGGTGTGGGCCGCCACGATCGTCGGCCTGCTGGCCGTCCTCGCGCTCGATCTCGCGATCGTCGGCCGCCGCCCCCACGAGGTGGGTGTCCGCGAGGCGGCGCGCTGGGTGGCGGTCTACATCGCCCTGGCCGCGGTCTTCGCCGTCGGCCTGTTCGTCGTGGCCGGCCAGGAGCCGGCGACGGCGTTCGTCGCCGGCTACGTCACCGAGTACTCGCTCTCGGTCGACAACCTCTTCGTCTTCCTGCTGATCATGGGTGCCTTCGCCGTGCCCAAGGTGCACCAGCACCGCGTGCTGCTGTTCGGCATCCTCATCGCGCTCGTGCTGCGCGGGGGGTTCATCCTCGCCGGCGCCGCGGTGATCGAGCGGTTCAGCTGGGTGTTCTACCTGTTCGGCGCGTTCCTCGTGCTGACGGCGATCAAGGTCGTCATGACGAGCGACGAGGACGAGGAGTTCCGCGAGAACGTCGCGCTGCGCCTCGTGCGCCGGGTGCTGCCGGTGACCGACGACTACGTCGGCACCAGGTCGGTCGTCCGGCGCCCCGACGCCCGGGGCCGGCTGCGGCTCATGGTCACGCCGATGCTCATGGTGATGATCGCGATCGGCATGACCGACCTGCTGTTCGCGCTGGACTCGATCCCCGCGATCTTCGGACTGACCCGCGACCCCTACATCGTGTTCACCGCGAACATGTTCGCGCTGATGGGGCTGCGCCAGCTCTACTTCCTGCTGGGCGGACTGCTGCAGAAGCTCGTCTACCTGTCCTACGGCCTGGGCGTGATCCTCGCCTTCATCGGCGTGAAGCTCGTCCTCGAGGCGCTGCACACCAACACGCTGCCGTTCCTCAACGACGGCCGGCCCCTCGACGTCCCCGTGATCGGGATCGAGGTCTCGCTGGCGGTCATCGTCGGTGTGTTGCTGATCACGGCCGTCGCGAGCCTCGTCAAGGTCCGGTACTTCACGGCGCCCGAGCCTGACCAGCCCGCCGACCAGCCCGGAGCGAGCGACCCCGTCACCGTCGCCCGCACCTCCGGCGACTAGCGCCTCACCAGGGAGCCACCGCCCGCGCGGTTCGGTGGCACCCTCGAACGGGGACGTGAGCGAGGGGAGTCGGGACGCCGGTGGCGGGACGGTCGGGGACGGCCGCGGGGCGTGCCCTGTGGCGATGGGCCGTGGTGGCCGTGGTCGGCGCACTCCTGGTGGGGGTCCCCGCGCTCCTGGCGGCGCGTCCGGGCGACGCGCAGGCCGACCCGCAGGAACTGCGTGACCGGATCGCGGCGTCCGCGGGCGTCGGGTGGACCGGCTACGCCGAGGCCCGCGCGACGCTGGGGTTGCCGCGCATCGCCGCGCTCGCCGACGTCACCACACTGCTCTCCGGCGTGACCCGGATGCGCGGCTGGTACGCGGGGCCGGACCGGGCGCGCACCGACGTGCTGTCGGCGGTGGGGGAGCGCGACCGCTACGTCACCCCGCGCGGCCAGGCCGTCTGGGACTACGGCGCCGAGCTGCTCACCATCGTCGCCCGCGACCCGGAGGTCCGCCTGCCCCGCTCCGAGGACCTCCTCCCGCCCGACCTGGCCCGGCGCCTGCTCGCCGGCACGGCGCCGGACGACCCGGCGACCGCCCTGCCCGCGCGGCGGGTCGCGGGCGTCGACGCCGCGGGGGTCCGCGTCACGGTCGCCGACCCGGAGACCACGGTCGACGCGCTCGACGTCTGGGCCGACCCGGCGACCGGGCTCCCCGTCGCCGTCGAGGTGCGGGCCCGCGGGGTCGCCGAGCCGATGATCAGCACGGCGTTCGGCGACCTGGAGCAGGGCCCGCCCGACCCGACGGCCCTCGAGCCGCGCCGGGGCCCGGGCGCCGGCGTCACCCGCAGCCCCACGTCCGACCTGTTCGGCGTCCTCGGTCGCGGCGACGGGAGCACGCTGCCCGCGGTGCTCGCCGGCCGGGAGCGCGTGCCGCCCGAGCGGCGCTTCCCGGCGCTCGGCCAGTACGGCACGACGCTCGGGCAGCTGATCGCGGTGCCGCTGCCCGCCGACTTCGCCGGCACCCTCCTCGGCGGGATCGACCGCGCCGGGGCCGGGCGCACCCTGACCGTCGACGGGCAGGGCTCGGCGCTGGAGACCCCGCTGCTCTCGCTCGCCGTGGTGCGCAGCGAGGACGGCGCCCGGGCCTGGGTGCTGGCCGGGCTCGTCCCGCCCGCCGCGCTCGACTCCGGCGCCGCCGACCTGCTGGCGGGGGGCCGCCAGTGAGCACGCGGGAGACCCAGCGGATCGAGGCGCGGCCGTCGTCCGGGCTCGTGATCGAGACGCGCGGCGTCACCAAGCGCTTCGGGTCGCACGTCGCCGTCGACGACGTCGACCTGCACGTCGCCGAGGGCGCCCGCTACGGCTTCCTCGGCCCGAACGGGTCGGGCAAGACGACGATGGTCCGGATGCTGCTCGGCCTCGTCTACGCCACGCGCGGCGAGATCACGGTGCTCGGGGCGACGGTGCCGAACCGGGTGGCCGACGTGCTGCCGGAGATCGGGGCGATGGTCGAGGGACCGGCCGCCTACCCGCACCTGTCCGGGCGGACCAACCTCACGCTGCTCGACGCGTCGGGGCCCCGGCGCGGCCGGGACGGGCGCCGGCGCCGGCGGGTCGAGGAGGTCCTCGAGCGCGTCGGGCTCGCCGCGGTCGACCGGCGGCCCGTGCGCACGTACTCGCTCGGCATGCGCCAGCGCCTCGGTCTGGCGGGTGCGCTGCTGAACCGGCCGCGGCTGCTGGTGCTCGACGAGCCGACGAACGGGCTCGACCCGCACGGCATCCGCGAGGTCCGGGACCTGCTGATCGAGCTGAACGCCGCGGGCACCACGGTCTTCCTGTCGAGCCACCTGCTCGCCGAGATCGAGGCGCTGTGCACCACCGTCGGCGTCGTCGACCGGGGCCGGCTCGTGCTCGAGGACGCCCTCGACGCCGTGCGGGGCCCTACGGGACGGCTCGTGGTGCGCACCCCCGATCCCGACGGCGCGGCCCGGCTGCTCGGCCGGGCGGTGGCCGAGCGCCACGACCACACGCTCGTCGTCGACGCGGCGCCCGGCGGCCCGTCGGCGCTGGCCCGCCACCTCGTCGAGCACGGCGTGCCCCTCGACGGGCTCGCCGAGCAGCGCCGCAGCCTGGAGGACGTCGTCGTCGCACTGACAGGGCCCGGGTCGGACACCGCGCGCGCCCAGGGGGCCCGCGCGTGATCCGCGTCGAACTGATCAAGCTCGCCGGCCGTCCCCGCACCTGGGTGGCGATCGGCCTGCTGTGCCTGCTGCCCGCCGTGGTCGCCGTCTTCCTCGCGACCACCCGCATCTCCCCGCCGCCGGGGCAGGGCGCGGCGTTCCTGTCGGCGGTGCTGCAGTCCGGATCGCTCTACCCCGCCGCGGCGCTGGCGCTCGTCCTGCCGATCTTCCTGCCGGTGGCCGTCGCCGTCGTCGCGGGCGACGCCGTCGCGGGCGAGTCGTCGCAGGGCACGTTGCGCTACCTGCTCGTACGCCCGGTACGCCGCACCGCGCTGCTGGGCGCCAAGCTCGTGGCGATCGTGGTGTTCGTCGTCGTCGCGGTGCTCTCGGTCGCCGGCACGTCGTACGTCGTCGGGGTCTCGCTGTTCGGGGCGGGCGACCCGGTGGCCGTGGTGCGGGCCCTGCCCGAGGTCACCGGCGGGGACGACGCGGTCGCGGGCGCGGGACCGGCCGGTGGCCAGCAGCCGGCGTCGGCGGGCGGCCAGGTCGGGGGCTCCGACGCGTCGCAGTCGGGGGCGCAGCCGGGCGCCGACACCACGGCGGCCGCCGACGACCAGGCCGCCCGCGAGCGGGCGCAGTCGTCGGTGTCGTCGCTGTCCGGCGAGGCGCTCGGGCCCGCCGACCTCGCGGCGCGCCTGCTCGGCGCGATGGGCTACGTCGTCGTCTCGATGCTCGGCGTGGCGGCGATCGCCCTGTTCCTCTCGACGGTCACGGCGTCCTCGCTCGGCGCGACCCTCGGGGCCCTGGCCGCGCTGATCACCAGCCAGGTGCTCGTCAGCCTCGACGCGGCGTCGTCCGTGACGCCCTACCTGCCGACCCGGTACTGGCTGGCCTGGGTCGACTTCTTCCGCGACCCGATCTTCCTGCGCGACATCTCGTCCGGGCTGTGGCTCCAGGCGGGCTACGTCGTCGTGCTCATGCTCGCCGCCTGGGCGAACTTCACGACGAAGGACGTGACGAGCTAGGTCCGAGTGTCAGCGGCGTGGCGCCGCTGACACCGAGCGTCCGTATTCTTCCGTCGATCACGAGCGACGGGGTCAGCTCCGGCCCTCGTCGCGCAGGGCGTCGCAGGCGTCCGGGTCGGCGGTGGGCAGGGGACCGGTGCCCAGGCCCCGCAGGACGAGCCCGACCGCCAGGGGGTCCACCGGCAGGCGCGAGTGCGGGATGGTCGCGTCGGAGCAGACGTCCTGGAGGCGCACGGCGTCGGTGCCGGGGAGCTCGGCGGAGTCGGGCGGGGTGACGGTCTCGTCGTCGGCGGTCCACAGCGACAGCCAGGGCACCCCGGCCGGCGCGGTCGCGAGGCCGGTGAGCAGCGCGCTGCCGGGCGCGAGCTGCTGGCACGCACGCGGGCAGGCCCCGGGGACAAGCGCGCCTCCCGCAGCGGCGAGCTCGGCGCCCTGCAGCGGCGAGCCGAGGGTGACGACGCGGCGCACGGCCGGCGCGGTCCGCCCGCGGTCGAGGTAGACGCGGGTGGCGACCCCGCCGGCGGAGTAGCCGACGACGTCGACCGACGGCGCGCCCTCGTCGAGCAGCCCGCGGACGGTGTCGTCGATCGTGGCGGCCTGGGTCACGAGGTCCCCGGTGCCGCCGGACGGCAGCTCGACGATCACCGAGCGGCGGCCCTCGGCGCGCAGGCGCTCGGTGAGCGCGATGAACGCCGCGCGGTTGCCGCCGTAGCCGGGCACGAGCACCACGGCGCCGGGCACCGCGGGGTCGGCGGGCGGCGGCACCCGGTACTCGCGGGCCACCGCGATCCCGATCAGCACCAGGAGCACGGCGCCGACACCGAGCAGCGCGAGCACGAAGGCACGCCGGCGCGGGGCCAGCCCGCCGAGCGGGGCCCGCGGGGGCCAGGACGCCATGGCTCCCAGTGTGCCGGGCGCGCGGGCGGGCTACGCGTGAGACGGTGATCGCCGTGGCTGCACCGACCGACACCGTCGTCCCCGCCGACGCCGCCGCCCTCACGGGCCGGCTCGAGCCCCTGCACTCGCAGATCTACTTCGTCCCGGAGGTCGGCGAGGAGCTCGCGCCGCTGGGGATCACGAAGCCGCGCGCCCAGTACTTCGCCCAACGTGCCGCCCCGATGGGCGCGGTCGGGCCCGGCGTCGTGGCGGCCACGTTCTTCAACTTCAACCCGGCGCTGGTCGCGCGCTCGGTGCCGGGCGTCTGGGCGTCCGTAGCCCCCGCCGACGTCGTCAACGCCCGGCTGCGTGCCGCCGACTCCTCGCTGCGGCGGCTGCTGGGCGAGCAGGTGTCCTCGGCCGCGGTGACCGAGTCCGCCGAGCTCGCCCGCAAGGCCTGCGAGGGCGCCACCGGCGAGGACCGCCCGCTCTACGCCGCCCACGCCGACCTGCCCTGGCCCGAGGAGCCGCACCTCATGCTCTGGCACGCGGTGACGCTGCTGCGCGAGCACCGCGGCGACGCCCACCTGCACGCGCTGCTCTCCGCCGGCCTCTCGGGCATCGAGGCGCTGATCACCCACGTCGCCACCGGTACGGGCTTCACCGTCGGCTTCGCCCAGCAGAGCCGCGGGTGGTCGCCCGAGCAGTGGAGCGACGCCTCCGCCGGGCTCGTCGAGCGCGGTCTGCTCGACGGCGACGGCGCGCTCACCGAGGACGGTGCCGCGCTGCGCCGGGAGATCGAGGAGCACACCACCCGGATGTCCCTGGCGCCCTGGCGCCACCTGGGCGCCGAGGGCATGGCGCGCCTCGCCGAGGTCTCCCGCCCGCTCTCGAAGGCCGTCCTGCCGGCCTTCGCCGTCGAGGGCGTCTTCTCACCCCGGTCGCCGCGGGCCCAGAAGGGCTGACCTCAGCGGATCTGTTGCGGCCGCCCCGGCGCGCCCACCCCCTTGCGGTCCCTCGACCGCTTCACGAGCCAGACCCCGCCGCCGACGACCAGCGCCGCCGGGATCAGCCACACCAGCGTCCCGAGCAGCCACTGCACGATCGGCAGGACCACCCCGCCGAGCAGCACCAGCGCACCGACACCCACCAGAACCCACACCACGATCCTCATGAGCTCGATGCTGCGCGCCGCTGCGGCCCGGCGCATCGGGGTGCACCCTGAGCCCGACTCGGGGTCGGGAGGGGTGCACATGCGGGTCGTGGTGGTCGGCGCCGGGATCGTCGGGCTGTCGGCGGCGTACGCGCTGCGCGGCACGGGCGCGACGGTGCGGTGTGTCGACGCGGGCGAGCCGATGTCCGGGCGGTCGGCGGGGGACACCCGCATCTTCCGCACCGCCCACGGCGACGCCGCGCTGGTCGCCGAGGCCCGGCGCGCCGCGGAGCTGTGGGACGAGTGGTCGTTCCGGGCAGGCCGCACGTTCCTCGGCGCCGGCGGCACGATGGTCAGCGGGCCGCGGGTGCCCGCGTGGGCGGCGGCGATGGCCGAGGCCGGCGCGGTCCACCGGGTCGTGCGCGGCGTCCTGCACGACGCCGCGGGTGGGGTGCTCGACCTGGCCGGGGCCGGGGCGTTCCTGCGCGAGGCCGTCGGCCCGGAGCGCCGGGCCGTCGAGGCCGTGACGGCCGACGGCACCGTCCGGTACGCGGACGGGGGCAGCGACGCCGCGGACGCCGTCGTCGTCGCCGCGGGAATCGGGACGCCCGCCCTGGCGGCGCCGCTGGGCATCGACGTGCCTGACGCGCTCGAGCACCACGCCCGGTTCGCGTTCGACGGCCCCGCCGACGGGCCCTGCCACCTCGACGGACGCCCTGACGGGCCGCTCGCGAGCACGTATCAGCACCGGACGAGCTCGGGGCACTGGGCCGTCGGCGGGCACCTGCCCGACGAGGACACGGCGTGGGAGCTGGGCGCCGACGAGGTCGCCCGCCGGTCCCGGGAGGCGGTCGTCGACCACGTCCGCCGGCACCTGCCCCGCCTCGACCCGAGGCCGGTCGCGGAGCTGCGCTGCGTGTCCGGACGGGGCCTCGGCGACGGGGTCCACCGGGCCCGATCGGGGGTCGTGCACGCCGTCTGGGGTGACAATCTGGCGAAGCTCGCACCCCGGATCGGGGAGGTCCTCGCGGCCGACGTGTCCGGGGACACCCCGGTCGCCGCCGGTGGTCGAGATCACGGGCCGTAACCTGGAGAGGTCGAACTGTCTTCTCCGGCTGGAGTCCCTCGCGTGTCCGTCACCGCCCCCGAGCGTTCCGAGTCCACTTCGGGACGCGCCGACCTGCGCAACGTCGCGATCGTCGCGCACGTCGACCACGGCAAGACGACCCTGGTGGACGCCATGCTGCGTCAGTCCGGGGCGTTCGCCGCGCGCGCCGAGCTGGTCGACCGGGTCATGGACTCTGGCGACCTCGAGCGCGAGAAGGGCATCACGATCCTCGCGAAGAACACGGCGATCCACCGGGACGGCGTGACGATCAACGTCATCGACACCCCCGGCCACGCCGACTTCGGTGGCGAGGTCGAGCGCGGCCTGTCGATGGTGGACGGCGTGGTGCTCCTCGTCGACGCCAGCGAGGGCCCGCTGCCCCAGACCCGCTTCGTCCTGCGCAAGGCGCTCTCGGCGCACCTGCCGGTGATCCTGGTCGTCAACAAGACCGACCGCGCCGACGCGCGCTGCGCCGAGGTCGTCGACGAGTCCCTCGAGCTGCTGCTCGAGCTGGCCACCGACCTCGACCTCGACGACGACGTCGTCGCGCACCTGCTCGACCTGCCGGTGATCTACGCCAGCGCCCGCGCCGGCAAGGCCTCGACCGAGCGGCCCGCCGACGGCGAGGTCCCGGACTCCCCGGACCTCCAGCCGCTGTTCGACACGCTGATGACCGAGGTGCCGGCCCCGGCCGACGACCCGAACGGTGTGCTGCAGGCCCACGTCACCAACCTCGACGCCTCGGCCTACCTCGGCCGCATCGCGCTCTGCCGCGTGCGCTCCGGGCGCATCCGCCGCGGCCAGCAGGTCGGCTGGTGCCGCGAGAACGGCACCGTCACCCGCGTGAAGGTCACCGAGCTGCTGCGCACCGAGGGCCTCGAGCGGGTCTCGGCCGAGTACGCCGACGCCGGCGACATCGTCGCGGTGGCCGGGATCTCCGAGGTCACCATCGGCGACACCCTCGCCGACCCGGACGACCCGCACCCGCTGCCGCGCATCACCGTCGACGAGCCGGCGATCGCGATGACCATCGGCACCAACACCTCGCCGATGGCCGGGCGGGACCCCAAGCCCGGCTCGAAGCTCACCGCGCGCCTGGTGAAGAACCGGCTCGACTCCGAGCTCGTCGGCAACGTGTCGATGCGCGTGCTGCCCACCGAGCGCCCCGACACCTGGGAGGTGCAGGGCCGCGGCGAGCTGGCCCTCGCCATCCTCGTCGAGCAGATGCGCCGCGAGGGCTTCGAGCTCACCGTCGGCAAGCCCGAGGTCGTCACCAAGGAGGTCGACGGCAAGGTCCACGAGCCGTTCGAGCGCCTCTCGGTCGACGTGCCCGACGAGCACCTCGGCGCGGTCACCCAGCTGCTCGCGGCCCGCAAGGGCGAGCTGCTCGAGATGCAGCACTCGGCGTCGTCGCAGAACGTCCGCATGGAGTTCCGCGTCCCGTCGCGGGGCCTCATCGGCTTCCGCACCGAGTTCCTCACCGAGACCCGGGGCACGGGCATCGCGAACCAGCTCTTCGACGGCTACGGCCCCTGGGTCGGCGAGCTGCGCGCCCGCATCTCCGGCTCGCTGATCGCCGACCGCCCGGGTGCGGTCACCGGCCACGCCGTCGGCCTGCTCGCCGACCGTGGCGACCTCTTCGTCGGCCCGACCACCACGGTCTACGCCGGCATGGTGATCGGCGAGAACTCCCGGTCCGAGGACATGGAGGTCAACATCGTCCGCGAGAAGAAGCTGACCAACATGCGTCAGTCCTCGCAGGACGTCCTCGAGCGCCTCACCCCGCCGCGCATCCTCTCCCTCGAGCAGGCCCTGGAGTTCTGTTCCGAGGACGAGTGCGTCGAGGTCACCCCCGGCGCGGTGCGGATCCGGAAGGTCATCCTGGACTCGAACGAGCGCCACAAGGCCCGCAACCGCTCCAAGCAGGGGCTGGCCTGATCACAGCCTGACCGGGAACCCCACGCTCGTGGGCGGACGTTGGACGATCATGCACGCAGCAGCACCCGCATCCGGTGGGGGAGGACTCGCCGGGTGGGCGCAGGAGCTGATGGCCTCCTTCGGAGCGCCCGGCGCGGGGATCATCGTCGCGCTGGAGAACGTCTTCCCGCCGATCCCCAGCGAGGTCATCCTGCCGCTGGCGGGGTTCGCCGCGGGACGCGGCGAGTTCTCGGTGTACGCGGCGATCGCCTGGACCACCGGCGGCTCCGTGGTCGGCGCGATCGCGCTCTACCTCATCGGCATGCTCGCCCCGGAGCACCGGGTGCGCCAGGCGCTCTCGAAGATCCCGATGGTGCACCTCGAGGACGTGCGCCGCGCCGAGGGCTGGTTCGACCGGCACGGCCGGTGGGCGGTGTTCCTCGGTCGGATGGTGCCGGGCATCCGGAGCCTCGTGTCGCTCCCGGCGGGTGCCCGGCACATGCCGTGGTGGGAGTTCGGCGTCCTGACGCTCCTCGGGAGCCTCATCTGGAACACCGTGTTCGTCTACGGCGGCTACGCCCTGGGCACGCGGTGGTACCTCGTCGAGCGGTACTCCGGTGTGTTCCAGGTCGTCGTGCTGGTCCTGCTCGTCGCCCTGGTCGCGTTCATGCTGTTCAAGCGCTACCGACGCCACCGTCGCAAGGTGAAGGCGATGAGCGCGCCGACCGAGCTGTTCGAGCGTCCCGAGGCCTGAGCACCGGGGAGCCGGGTCAGCGAGGGCCGTCGCGGGCGGCGAGGCGGGCCAGCAAGCGTTCCTCGGCGCCCTCCCCGGTACCCACGCCCCGGGGGGTCCGCAGCACGAGGACGAGGCCGACGAGCCACCACGCCCCGAAGATGACCCACGGCTGCCAGTCGAGGAATGCCGGCATGCCGGGCAGGTAGAGCGCGAGCAGCCCGAGGGTCAGCACGGCCGCCGCGACCCCGATGACCGTCCCCCGGAGCCGTCCGGCCCCGCCCACCCGCATCGGCCGGGGCATGCCGGGCTCGCGGCGACGCAGCACGAGGAACGCGACGGCGACCAGGAAGTAGGTGATGACGATCGAGGGCGAGCCGGAGTCGACCGCCCAGTCCAGCAGCGGCGAGCCGAAGAACGGCGCCACGGCCGACAGCCCGCCGATGACCAGCAGGGCGTTCACCGGGGTCCGGTTCCTCGGGTGCAGCCTGCCGAACCACGCCGGCAACATCCCCGATCTCGCCATCGCCCACATCAGGCGGGACGCCCCGATGAGGAAGGCGTTCCACGAGGTGAGGATTCCGGCCAGCCCGCCGGCGATGACGATCTTCCCCCAGATCGGGTGGCCCAGCATGGCGCTCAGAGCGTCCCCGGTGGCCAGCTGCGTACCGGCCAGGTCGCCGACCGGCATGGACACCGAGGTGGTGACGACGACGACCACGTAGAACAGCGTCGCCATGACCACCGACGTCACGACGAGGACGCCGATCCGACGGGGCGGGACGTCCACCTCCTCGCTCGACTGCGGGATCACGTCGAAGCCGACGAACAGGAAGGGCACGACGACGAGGACGGCGAGGAAGCCCGACGGGCCGCCCGTGACGAGCGGCGCCGCGAACGCCCCCTCTCCGCCGACGAGCGCCCCGACCACCATGAGCGCGGCCACCAGCAGCAGGAAGACGACCACGTAGGTCTGCACCAGGCTCGCCATCCGGATGCCGCGGATGTTGATCCAGGTCAGCACGACCGCCGCGACGACGCCGACCAGCGCCCACGTGAGGTGGACGTCGAAGCCCGCGACGGTCCACAGCCGGATCCGGTTCAGGTCCGGGAACAGGTAGAGCGCCGTGTTGGGGACCGCGACGGCCTCGAAGAGGACGACGGTGATGTACCCGCCGATGATCGCCCACGATCCGACGACCGACAGGCGGGGACCGAGCGCGCGCAGGAGGTAGTGGTGCTCACCGCCCGCCTTCGGCATCGCCGCGACGAGCTCGGCGTAGACCAGGCCGACGAAGCACATGATCACCCCGCCGGCCACGAACGCCAGGACCGCTCCGAGGCTGCCCGCGTCGCTGATCCAGCCGCCGGTCAGCACCACCCAGCCGAAGCCGATCATGGCGCCGAAGGCGAGGAACAGGGCGTCGACATTGCCCAGGATGCGGATGAACCCGGTCGTCGGGTGTTCCTCCGGTGGCGTCATGGCGGCTCCTCGGTGGGTGTCAGCGCTGCTCCTGGGGCCGTCCGTCCTCGGCCCAGAGGGTGTGGAACGTGCCCTCGCGGTCGGTGCGCCGGTAGGTGTGGGCTCCGAAGAAGTCCCGCTGACCCTGGACGAGGGCCGCGGGCAGCCGCTCGGCCCGCAGCGCGTCGTAGTAGGACAGCGCGGTCGAGACCCCGGGCGCCGGGATGCCGAGCTGCGCCGCGACGGCCACCACGCGCCGCCAGGAGTCCTGCGCGCCGGCCAGCGCCTCGCGGAACGAGGTGTCGGTGAGCAGGGTGGGCAACGCCGGATCGCGCCGGTAGGCGGCGGTGATCTCGTCGAGGAAGCGGGCCCGGATGATGCAGCCGCCGCGCCAGATCGACGCGACCGCGCCCAGGTCGATCGACCAGTCGTACTCGGCGGCGCCGGCCTGGATCTGGTTGAAGCCCTGGGCGTAGGCGACGATCTTCGAGGCGTAGAGCGCCTGCTCGATGTCGTCGGCGAAGCCCTCGGCCGCCGCGCCCTCGAGCACCGCCCCGGACGTACCGGGCAGGTCGCGGGCGGCGTCGCGCAGGGTGCGGGCCCCCGAGAGCGAGCGCGCGAACACGGCCTCGGCGATGCCCGTGACGGGAACCCCGAGCTCCAGGGCGCCCTGGACGGTCCAGCGCCCGGTGCCCTTCTGCTCGGCCTCGTCGGCGACGACGTCGACGAACGGCTTGCCGGTGTCGGCGTCGACGTGCGAGAGCACCTCGGAGGTGATCTCCATGAGGTAGGAGTCGAGGCGCCCGGAGTTCCACGACCGGAACGTCTCGGCGATCGCCGCGGGGTCGAGCCCGAGCCCCTTGCGCAGGAGGTCGTAGGCCTCCGCGATGAGCTGCATGTCGGCGTACTCGATGCCGTTGTGGACCATCTTCACGAAGTGGCCCGCGCCGTCGGCCCCGATGTGGGTGCAGCAGGGCTCGCCGTCGACCTTCGCCGCGATGTCCTCGAGCAGCGGGCCCAGCGCGTCGTAGGCCTCCTTGGGGCCGCCCGGCATGATCGACGGGCCGTTGAGGGCGCCCTCCTCGCCGCCCGAGACACCCATGCCGACGAAGTTCAGGCCCTTCTCCGACAGCGCCTTCTCGCGACGGCGGGTGTCGAGGAAGTGGGCGTTGCCGGCGTCGATGATGACGTCGCCCTGCTCGAGCAGCGGGGTGAACTCGTCGATGACGGCGTCGGTGGCGGCACCCGCGGGCACCATCAGCACGATCCGGCGCGGGCGCTCGAGGGAGTCGACGAACTCCTGCGCCGACTCGGCGGCGACGAAGGTGCCCTCGTCGGCGAAGTGTTCGACCAGGTCCTTCGTCTTCTGGTAGGTCCGGTTGTGCAGAGCCACGGCGTGCCCGTGACGGGCGAGGTTGCGGGCGAGGTTGCGCCCCATGGTGGCCAGTCCGCTGACGCCGATCTCGGCTTTCGCACTCACGCCGCACAGTGTGGCCCGTCGCCCCGGCCGCAACACACCCGTTCGGATCACATCCTTTCGGGGCGCCCGCAGTTGGGCGGCCCGGGCCGGCGGCGTGAGGTCGAGCTGGTCCCTCACCGGCGTCCAGGCCGGCTTCGGCCCTGGACCGGGGGCACCGGCCTGCGGACCTCGTCGTTCTCGGTGACGCGCAACGGCGCCTGATCTTCATCTGACGGTCACGACCCCGTCCGCCGGTCCTCCGCGGAGGGGACCGGCCGCCCGGTGGGATGGCCGGGTGACGGAGGCGGACGCCCGGACGCGCTTCCGCAGCGCCTGCGCGGCCGTCGTCGCCGTCCTGCCGCGGCGCCTGCGGGCGGTCGTCGTGCCGAGCATGATCGGGTTCGCCGTCGTCAACGGGGTCACCTTCGCCGTCGACCTGCTGCTGCTCTCCCTGCTGGTCGACGGCCTCGGCCTCCCGCTGGGGGCGGGGGTCACCCTCGCCTACGGCACGGCCTTCGCCCTGGGCTTCGTGCTCAACCGGTGGCTGAACTTCGAGCCGGAGCGTCCCGTCGGCACCCAGATCGGGCGCTACGTCGCGGTCGTCGCCGTGAACTACGCGGTGGTCGTGCTCGGCGTGACCCACGGGCTGGCGGCCGCCGGCGTGCCGTACCAGCTCGCCCGGCTCGCGGCCGGGGCGTGCGAGGCGGTGTACGTGTACGCCGCGATGCGCTGGTTCGTGTTCGCGAGGTGCGCTGCGCGCCGGTGAGCACCCTCGCGTGCCATCACCCGCGACGGTGCTCACCTGCCGCGGGCACCTACCCTGGAGCCGTGCTGTCCCGGATCGACCTGCGTGCCGCCGTCCCCGCTCCCACCGAGCTGCGGGCGCTGCTCCCGCGGGCGGCGGTCGACGTCGACGCCGTCGTCGAGCGGGTCCGCCCGGTGATCGACGCGGTGCGCGACCGCGGCGCCGAGGCGGCCCTCGAGTACGCCGAGCAGTTCGACCGGGTGCGCCCGGAGTCGGTCCGCGTGCCCCACGCCGCCCTGCGCGAGGCGCTCGACGCCACCGACCCCGAGGTCCGCGCCGCCCTCGAGACCTCGATCGAGCGGGCGCGCGCGGTCCACGCCGACCAGCGCCGCGTCGACACCACGACGCAGGTGGTGCCCGACGGCACGGTCACCGAGCGGTGGGTGCCGGTGTCCCGCGTCGGCCTCTACGCGCCCGGCGGGCTCGCGGTCTACCCGTCGAGCGTCGTGATGAACGTGGTGCCGGCCCAGACCGCGGGCGTCGAGGGCCTCGTCGTCTGCTCGCCCCCGCAGGCCGAGTTCGGCGGGCGCCCGCACCCGCTGATCCTCGCCGCGGCCGCACTGCTCGGCGTGGACGAGGTGTGGGCCGTCGGCGGGGCGCAGGCCGTCGCGCTGCTCGCCTACGGCGGCGTCGACACCGACGGGTCGCCGCTCGAGCCGGTCGACATGGTCACCGGCCCGGGCAACATCTACGTCACCGCGGCGAAGCGGGTGCTGCGCGGGCGCATCGGCATCGACTCCGAGGCCGGCACCACCGAGATCGCGATCCTCGCCGACGCCACCGCCGACCCCGTGCACGTCGCCGCCGACCTCGTCAGCCAGGCCGAGCACGACCCCGCCGCCGCGTCGGTACTGGTGACGACGTCGCCCGCGCTCGCCGACGCCGTCGACGCCGAGCTCGACGCCCAGGTGGCCACCACCAAGCACACCGAGCGGATCACCACGGCCCTCGGTGGTCCCCAGTCGGGCACGATCCTGGTCGGCGACGTCGAGGACGGGCTCCGGGTGGTGGACGCCTATGCCGCCGAGCACCTGGAGATCCAGACCGCGGACGCGCGCGACGTGGCCGCCCGGGTGCGCAACGCGGGCGCGGTGTTCGTCGGGCCGCACAGCCCGGTCTCGCTCGGCGACTACTGCGCGGGCTCCAACCACGTGCTCCCCACCGGTGGCTGTGCCCGGCACTCCAGCGGCCTGTCGGTGCAGACGTTCCTGCGCGGCATCCACGTCGTCGACTACTCGGCCGACGCGCTGGCCGAGGTGGCCGACCGCGTCGTGGCCCTCGCCGACGCCGAGGACCTGCCCGCGCACGGCCAAGCCGTCACGGCGCGCTTCGGGCGTCGGAAGGACCGCTGAGATGTCCGACGTGATCGGCGCCGGGGTGACCCTCGACGCCCTGCCGCTGCGCGACGACCTGCGGGGACGCAGCCCCTACGGCGCGCCGCAGCTCGAGGTCCCGGTCGCCCTCAACACCAACGAGAACCCGTTCCCGCCGCCCCCGGCCCTGGTGGAGAGCGTGGCCGTCGCCACCCGCGAGGCCGCCGCGGCCCTGAACCGCTACCCCGACCGCGACCACACGGCCCTGCGCGCGGCGCTGGCCGCCTACCTCACGCGCGCCACGGGCGTCCGGCTCACCACCGAGAACCTCTGGGCGGCCAACGGCTCCAACGAGGTGCTCCAGCAGCTCCTGCAGGCCTTCGGGGGGCCGGGGCGCACGGCCCTGGGCTTCGAGCCGTCGTACTCGATGCACCCGATCCTCGCCGCCGGCACGCGCACCGAGTGGGTGCCCGCGCCCCGGCGTGACGACTTCTCGCTCGACGCGGACCAGGCGGTCGGCGTGATTGCCGAGAAGCAGCCCGACGTGCTCTTCGTGACCACGCCGAACAACCCGACGGGACAGTCGGTCGAGCTCGACGAGCTGCGGGCGATCGCCGAGGCCGCCCCCGGGCTCGTCGTGGTCGACGAGGCGTACGTCGAGTTCTCGTCCGGTCCCTCGGCCGTCGAGCTGCTCGAGCCCCTGGGCCACAAGCTGGTGGTCAGCCGCACGATGTCCAAGGCCTTCGCCTTCGCCGGCGGCCGGCTGGGCTACCTCGCGGCCGCCCCGGCGGTGATCGAGGCGCTGATGCTCGTCCGGCTGCCCTACCACCTCTCGGCCCTGACCCAGGCCGCGGCGCTGGCGGCGCTGGAGCACGCCGACGACACCCTCGCGCTCGTCGCCACCCTGTCCCGCGAGCGCGACCGGATCGCGACGTCGCTCACCGACCTCGGCGCGAGGGTCGTGCCGAGCACCGCGAACTTCCTGCTCTACGGCGGGTTCCCGTCCCGGCACGGCGACGCCCACGCCGCCTGGCAGGCCTACCTCGACGCCGGCGTCCTCGTCCGCGATGTCGGCATCCCGGGGATGCTGCGGGTCACGGTGGGCACGCCGGAGGAGAACGACCGGTTCCTCGAGGTCAGCGCGGACGTGCTGCGCGCCTGAGTCGGGGCTCTCCAGAACGATCTCTCGGGAGTGCACCCAGCGTTCGTGCACTGGCGGCACTGTCGAGAGATCGAATTGGAGAGGTCTCGCCGAGGGGCACGTTCGGCAGGCGCTCGGGCCCGTCGATCATGCGCAACGTGCCTCTCGTGCCCGGCGATCAGCCCGCCGCGCGCTCCCGGGCAGCGTCGCGGGCGGCGCGCAGGCGGGCGAGCACCGGCTCGCGGGGGTGGGGCGGGTCCGGCGCGCCCAGGTGGGTCACGCGCAGCTCGGCCATGAAGTCCTCCCACATCGCCGGGCCGCCGTCCTCGAGCAGCTCGGCGCGCACGGCGAGCTCCTCGGTGGTCTCGCGGTGGCGACGGCCCCAGGAGCCCAGGGCGGCGAACACCGGCACGAGCGCGATCGAGGACTCGGTGAGGCTGTAGGTCGCGCGCCGGCCGCGGCCGGGGTCGTCGCGGGTGAGCATGCCGTCGGCGACCAGGCGCTGGAGCCGGTCGGCCAGGATGTTCGAGGCGATGCCCTCCTCGGAGTTCGAGAGCAGCTCCCGGAAGTGGCGCCGCCCGCCGAAGACGATGTCGCGCAGCACGAGCAGCGTCCACGAGTCGCCGAGCGCCTCGACCGCCCTGTTGATCGGGCAGCCCGATCGGCCGTCCTGTCGCATCCGACCTCCCGGAAGACTGGTTGCAACTTACCACCGGAAGTGATGACCTTCTCTTCACCGATTGTGAACTGCAACCACCATCGAATTCGGGGGGACGCCACGGCCCGCCTGCGTGTCCACGCGTTCACGCTCACGCTCGACGGCTTCGCCGCGGGGACGGACCAGCGGGCGGACGCCCCGTTCGGCGACGGTGTCGACGGGCTCCACGCTTGGATGCCCGCGTCGTTCCGCGGCGACGGTGCGGAGCACCGGGTCGAGGCGCTGGTCCCGGGCGAGAGCGGGAAGGTCCACGCCCGGGTCATGCGCCGGTAACGCTCTACGGGCCCTGGTAGACCCCGGCGCCGTCGTCGAGGGGGCCGCCGAGGATCCGGCGCATGGGCCGCACGTGCCACCCCGAGCCGTTGCAGCGCCGGCACCGCCGATAGACGAACCGGCCCAACGGGAACGGTGCGAAGTCCCGGCCGCTGGCGAGGTAGCAGCGCCGGCACCGCTTGCGGGGCCAGCGGAAGACCGACCAGACGTAGACCACGACGACGACGGCCGCGAGCACGATCAGCCAGGTCGTCGGCGTCACGTGATCTCCCCCTGTCACACCCTGCAACTGCGCGCGTCCGCGTTCCTCGCCCGTGTGATCCGATCCCCCTGCTCACACGACCATGTCAACGCTAGGTGACAGACGGGGCCACCACGATCGGCCGTTCGGGGTGGCAGCGTGCTCCCGACCCGGGTGCGTAGCCTGGACACGTGGGGCGAACGGGACGCGTGGAGCGGGTGACCAAGGAGTCGAGCGTGCTCGTCGAGATCGATCTCGACGGCACGGGTCGGACGGAGGTCGCCACCGGCGTGCCCTTCTTCGACCACATGCTCGACGCGCTGGGCAAGCACGGGGCGCTCGACCTGGTGGTCCGGGCGAGCGGGGACGTCGACATCGACGCCCACCACACCGTCGAGGACGTCTCGATCGTGCTCGGGCAGGCGCTCAAGCAGGCCCTCGGCGACAAGTCCGGCATCCGGCGCTTCGGCGACGCCTGGATCCCGATGGACGAGGCGCTCGCGCAGGCCGTCGTCGACGTCTCCGGCCGGCCCTACTGCGTGCACACCGGCGAGCCCGAGTCCATGGCCGGGTTCGTCGTGGGCGGCAACTACCCGACGGTGCTCAACCGCCACGTCTTCGAGTCGATCGCCTTCCACGCCGGCATCGCCCTGCACGTGCGGGTCACCGGCGGGCGCGACCCCCACCACATCACCGAGGCCGAGTACAAGGCGCTCGCCCGCGCCCTGCGCGCCGCGACCGAGCCCGACCCGCGTCTCGAGGGCCCCGCGTCGACCAAGGGCGTCCTGGAGTCGTGAACTCCAGTGATCTCCTAATCGTCGGGCTGCTGGCGCTCGCCGGGTTCCTCGTCGGCGGCGTGGTCAGCTTCTGGTCGCGCAACAAGTTCGGCGCGGTCGTGTGCGCCGTGCTCGCGGTGCTGGCGCTCGGTGCCGCGGTGCTGCGTCTCGTGCCCGGCGCCTGAGGTGGCCACCGACGTCGAGGATCGGCTCGCGGCCCTCCTCGCGGCGGGCGAGGTCGAGGAGGTCCGGCGCCTCTACGACGAGTGGGCGCCGACCTACGACGGCGAGGAGGTCGCGGCTCTCCTCGGACACGCCGGGCCCGAGCGCGTCGCCGCCCGGGTCGCCGAGCTCGTCGACCCGCGCGCCGACGTCCTCGACGCCGGGTGCGGGACGGGGCTGGTCGGCGTCGCGCTCGCCGCCCGCGGGTTCGGCTCGGTCGACGGCCTCGACCTGTCCCGGGGCATGATCCGCCAGGCCCGGCGCCGGCGGGTCTACCACGACCTCGGCCCCGCCGACCTGCGTCGCGGCGTGCCGGGCGCCCGCGCCAAGTTCGGGGTCGTCACGTGCGTCGGCGCCCTCGTCCCGGGCCACCTCGGACCGGGCGCCCTCACCGGTTTCGCGCGGGCCGTCGTCGCCGGCGGGTACGTGGTGGCCGCGATCCCCGAGGACACCTGGAACGACGCCGGGTACGACGCCCAGGTCGCCGGGCTCGCCGAGCAGGGGTACGCGAGCCCCGTCGCGGGCGCCGACGGGCCCGACCCGGACGGCCCGGGACGCCTGCTCGTGCTCCAGGTGCCTCGGTAGCCTGGAGTCGTGACCACCTCGTCCCCGTCGACCACGCAGAACCCCGCCCGCACCCGGTCCCCGCGCGTCGTCGTCCTTGACTACGGCTCGGGCAACCTGCGGTCGGCCGAGCGGGCCCTGCAGCGGGTCGGCGCCGACGTCGAGGTCACCGCCGACCACCGCGCGGCCCTCGCCGCCGACGGGCTCGTCGTGCCCGGCGTGGGCGCGTTCGCGTCCTGCGCGGCGGGCCTGCGCTCGGTCTCCGGTGAGCGCCTCATCGAGCAGCGCCTCGCGGGCGGGCGCCCCGTCCTCGGCATCTGTGTGGGCATGCAGGTGCTCTTCGAGCGCGGGGTCGAGTTCGGCGAGGAGGCCCGGGGCGCGGGGCAGTGGCCCGGGACCGTCGAGAAGCTGCAGGCCGACGTGCTGCCCCACATGGGGTGGAACACGGTGTCGGCGCCGGAGGACAGCGTGCTCTTCGCCGGCATGGACCCGGCGACCCGCTTCTACTTCGTCCACTCCTTCGGGGTGCGCCGCTGGGAGCAGGAGGCACCGGAGCACTTCCGGCCTGCGCGGGTCACCTGGGCGCACCACGGGGAGGACTTCGTCGCCGCCGTCGAGAACGGGCCCCTGTCGGCCACCCAGTTCCACCCCGAGAAGTCGGGCGACGCGGGCGCGGAGCTGCTGACCAACTGGCTCGGCGCACTTCGCCGGTAATTCCCCGAGGATCGTGTCGAAGACCTGCGAGGCCGTTCGACGCGTGGGTGAGCGGCGGGGCAGAGTGCCCTGTCGACGAGCCGCGAGGAGCGACGGATGCGCTACATGCTGATCATGGAGGCCCCCGAGTCGATGGCGCTGGGCGGCCCGGACGCCCCGCCGCCCGAGGAGGTCTTCGAGGCGATGGGCCGGTTCAACCACGACCTCGTCGAGGCCGGCGTCCTGCTGGCCGCCGAGGGGCTGGCGCCGAGCTCCGACGGGTTCCTCGTGACCCATGACGGCGAGGGCCCGAGCGTCACCGACGGCCCCTTCACCGAGGCCAAGGAGCTCGTCGCGGGGTTCTGGATGCTCGAGGTCGCGTCCCGCGAGGAGGCCGTGCAGTGGGCGGGGCGCTGTCCGATCGGTCCCGGCGTGACGCTCCAGGTCCGTCGGATCGCCGAGATGAGCGACCTCGAGGACGTCGCCCCGGCCGAGGTGCTGGACGCCGAGGCCACCCTGCGCCGGCGCCTCGCGGACCACGAGGCCGAGCGCGAGCAGGTCTGACCCCCCGCCCGAGAACGACACCAGGAGATCCCGATGCGCTTCATGCTGCTGCTCAAGTACGACGAGAACGCCCAGAAGGACACGCCGCCGGACCCCGCGTTGTTCGAGGAGATGGGCCGGTTCAACACCGCGATGGTCGACGCCGGCGTGCTGCTCGCCGGCGAGGGCCTCGCCCCCAGCTCGCAGGGTGCTGCGGTCACGTTCGACGGCGAGGAGCCGACCGTCAGCGACGGCCCGTTCACCGAGGCCAAGGAGCTGGTCGGCGGGTTCTGGATCCTCAAGGTCGACTCGCTCCAGGAGGCCCTGTCCTGGGCCAAGCGCGCGCCGTTCCGGGACGGGGAGCGCCTCGAGGTGCGCCGCGTGACCGAGGCCGAGGACTTCGAGGGCCTCGCGCCGCAGGAGGTGCTCGACGCCGAGGAGGAGCTGCGGGCGCGGCAGGCCCAGCAGCACGGGAGCTGATGACGACGACGACCGCCACGGACCCCTATGCCGTCCTCGAGACCGTGTGGCGCATGGAGTCCGCCCGGATCGTGGCCGGCGTCGCGCGGGTCGTGCGCGACGTCGGCCTCGCCGAGGAGCTCGCCCACGACGCGCTCGTCGCGGCCATGGAGCAGTGGCCGCGCGACGGGGTCCCCGACAACCCCGGCGCGTGGCTCGCGGCGACCGCGCGGCGCCGGGCGATCGACGTGATCCGCCGGGAGCAGAACCTCGCGCGCAAGACCGAGCTCCTGGACGAGCCGGGCGTCGCCCCGGCGGCGGACGCAGCGGTCGGGGACGGGGCGGCGGCGGTGG
The DNA here is from genome assembly GCF_036044095.1 of Actinomycetospora sp. NBC_00405. Classification (NCBI taxonomy): domain Bacteria; kingdom Bacillati; phylum Actinomycetota; class Actinomycetes; order Pseudonocardiales; family Pseudonocardiaceae; genus Actinomycetospora; species Actinomycetospora sp. NBC_00405. Next base: position 1,297,069 of record NZ_CP107938.1, on the reverse strand, counting down.
GCGACGACGTCCTCGCGCTGCTCTTCGCCACCTGCCACCCGGCGGTCGCCCGCGAGTCCCGGGTCGCGCTCACCCTGCGGCTGTTCGGCGGCCTGACCACCGACGAGATCGCCCACGCGTTCCTCGTCCCGTCGCCGACGATCGGGCAGCGGATCTCGCGGGCGAAGAAGCGGCTCGCCGGCGTGGGGCCCGACGCCCTCGCCGTGCCCGTCGGCGAGGAGCTCGCCGCCCGGCTGGGGGCGGTGCTCGAGGTGATCTACCTCGTGTTCAACGAGGGCTACGCCGCGACCACCGGCGTGGACTGGACGCGCCCGTCCCTGTGCGTCGAGGCGATGCGCCTCGGCCGCGTCCTCGCCGCCCTGGCTCCCGAGGAGTCCGAGGTGCACGGGCTCGTGGCGCTCATGGAGCTGCAGGCCTCGCGCCTGCGGGCGCGCGTCGGGCCGTCGGGGGAGCCGGTGCTGCTGGGCGACCAGGACCGCGCGCGCTGGGACCGCGTGCTGCTCGGACGCGGTCTGGCCGCGCTGGCCCGCGCCGAGGCGGACGGGCGGCGCGGGCGCTACGTGCTGCAGGCGGCGATCGCGGCGTGCCACGCCCGCGCCCGGTCCACCGACGACACCGACTGGGCGGCGATCGCGGCCCTCTACGCCGAGCTCGCGGCGCTCACCCCGTCCCCGGTGATCGAGCTCAACCGGGCCGTGGCCGTCGCCCGAGCCGAGGGCCCGGAGGCCGGGCTCGCCGTGCTCGAGCCCCTGAGCAGGGAGCCGACGCTCGCGCGCTACCACCTGCTGCCGGCCGTGCGCGCCGACATGCTCACGACACTCGGCCGCGTCGACGAGGCCGTCGCGGAGCTCGAGCGCGCCCTCGATCTCGTCCGCACCGTTGCCGAACGCGAGCTGCTGGAGCGCCGGAAGGCGGCTCTGCTCGGGTCGGAGAACCCCGCTGGCTACGATCGCGCGCCGTGACCATCGACCTGCTGCCCGCCGTGGACGTCGTCGACGGACAGGCCGTCCGCCTCGTCCAGGGCGTCGCCGGCACCGAGACCGGCTACGGCGACCCTCTCGACGCGGCCCGGGCCTGGGCCGCCGACGGCGCGGAGTGGCTGCACCTCGTCGACCTCGACGCCGCCTTCGGGCGCGGGTCCAACGCGGAGCTGCTCGCCTCGGTGGTCGAGAAGATCGACATCAAGGTCGAGCTGTCCGGCGGCATCCGGGACGACGCCTCGCTGCGCCGGGCGCTCGACACCGGCTGCCGCCGGGTCAACATCGGGACCGCGGCGCTCGAGGACCCCGCCTGGTGCGCCTCGGCGATCGCGGAGTTCGGCGACCGGGTGGCCGTGGGGCTCGACGTCAAGATCGCCGAGGGGCGCCACCGGCTGGCGGCGCGCGGCTGGGTGTCCGACGGCGGCGACCTCTGGAGCGTGCTCGCCCGCCTCGACGCCGAGGGCTGCGCGCGCTACGTCGTCACCGACGTGGGCCGCGACGGGACGCTCACGGGGCCGAACACCGAGCTGCTCGAGGCGGTGTGCGCGCGCACCGACCGCCCGGTCGTGGCGTCGGGCGGGGTGTCGTCCCTCGACGACCTGCGGACCCTCAACGCCCTCGCGGACCAGGGTGTCGAGGGCGCGATCGTGGGCAAGGCCCTCTACGCCGGCAACTTCACCCTCGCCGAGGCGCTGGCGACGACCCGTACGTGAGCGAAGTTCCCGGTCATAGCCGGGAAGATCACTCACGGGGGACGCGGTTAGGCTGGACGGTATGGGTGTCGCCGTCCGCGTGATCCCCTGCCTGGACGTCGACGCGGGCAGGGTGGTCAAGGGCGTCAACTTCGTCGACCTGCGCGACGCGGGGGACCCCGTCGAGATGGCCCGGCTCTACGACGCCGAGGGTGCCGACGAGCTCACCTTCCTCGACGTCAGCGCCTCCTCGGGGGAGCGCGAGACCACCTACGACGTCGTGCGGCGCACCGCCGAGCAGGTCTTCATCCCGCTCACGGTCGGCGGCGGCGTGCGGACGAACGAGGACATCGACAAGCTCCTGCGCGCCGGCGCCGACAAGGTCGGCATCAACACCGCCGCCATCTCCCGCCCGGAGTTCCTGGGCGAGGCCAGCCGTCGCTACGGCTCGCAGTGCATCGTCCTGTCGGTCGACGCCCGGCGCGTGCCCGCGGACGGGCAGCCGACGCCGTCGGGCTTCGAGGTCACCACGCACGGCGGGCGCCGCGGCACCGGCATCGACGCCCTGGAGTGGGCGCAGCGCGGCCAGGAGCTGGGTGTCGGCGAGATCCTCCTGAACTCCATGGACGCCGACGGCACGAAGGCCGGCTTCGACCTCGAGATGATCAGCAGGGTGCGCGCCCTGGTCGACGTGCCGGTGATCGCCAGCGGGGGAGCGGGCGCCGTCGAGCACTTCGGGCCGGCCGTGGCGGCGGGGGCCGACGCGGTGCTCGCGGCGAGCGTGTTCCACTTCGGGATCATGCGGATCGGTGAGGTCAAGGACTCCCTGCGCGAGGAGGGGGTGGAGGTCCGATGAGCGAGACGTGGACGCTCGACCCCGCCGTCGCCGCCCGTCTCAAGCGCACCCCCGAGGGCCTCGTCTGCGCGGTGGCCCAGCAGCACGACACCCGCGAGATCCTCATGGTCGCGTGGATGAGCGACGAGGCCCTGGCGCGCACGCTCGCGACCCGCGAGGGCACCTACTGGTCACGCTCGCGCAACGAGCTCTGGATCAAGGGTGCGACGTCGGGCCACGTGCAGAAGGTCGTCGAGGTGCGCCTCGACTGCGACGGCGACACCGTCCTGGTGATGGTCGACCAGTCCGGCGCCGCCTGCCACACCGGCGATCACACCTGCTTCGACGCCGACCAGCTGCTCGGCCCCGAGGGGTGACGTCGCACGGAGCCCGGGCCCTCACACCGTGAGTGCCCGCCTCACGCCGTGATCTCCGAGAGGCCGGACCGGCCTGGAGAGTCTCGACGGAGGCAGCACCATGAACGGCACACTCACGGCCGTGCCCCGCGCACCGATCGCGGTATCCCGTGCCCGTACGGCCGGCGACTGGCGGGCGGCGGCGACGTTGCTCGACGAGTACCGGCGGTGGCTGGCCGACGCCGCGGCCATCGACCTCACGGTCGCGCAGCCGGACGCGGACATCGAGTTCTCCGACCTCGAGCGGTTCTACCGGCCACCCGACGGCGTCCTGGTCGTGGCGTGGGCCGGTCGGGCCCCGGCGGGAATGGCCGGGGTGCACCGGCTCGCCGGCGCGGTCGGTGAGCTCAAGCGGATGTACGTCCGCCCGCACGCGCGAGGCCTGGGCGTCGGTCGGGCCCTGCTCGTCGAGGCGATCGAGGCGGCCCTCGACCTCGGCTTCCTCGAGCTCCGGCTGCAGACCAAGCCGGCCACCATGGCCGACGCGGACCGGCTCTACCGCGAGCACGGCTTCGTCGACATCGCGCCGTACGCGGACCTCGGTGTCGAGGGCGTGGCCGACCTCGGGCTCGTCCTGCGCCCCGGCCGCGAGGGCCGGTGATCGGGCTCCCGCCGGACGGGAGGCCGAGCCGGGCACCTCGTGGGTGCTGGCCGGCGTGGCGTCCGTCGCGACCGCGGCGGCCGTCCTGGGTGTCGGTGGCGGTGCCGGCTGCGTGCTCGTGCCGATGCCGACCACCGTCGGGGTGGGCCCGGCCCGCGGGCGGGCGGCGGCGATCGCCCTCGTGTCCGCGTGCGGCGCGGCGGGAAGCGCGGTGCTCGTCCCGACGGCGACGGGGCTGGCCGGACCGCCGCGATGGTCTCGGTGACGAGTGTGGCGAACCTGGCGGGCTGCTGGTGTTCGCCGCGGCCGCGCTCCGGGCCGGCACCACCGCGGCCCTGCTGGCCAGCGCCCTCGGAGTGGGCTCAGGCCCCGCGCCAGGCGACGTCGCCCTCGGCGGCGTAGCAGCACCAGGTCCCGGTGCGGATCGCGACCCGCAGGTGCCGGCCGAGCGGCGGGTGCACCTCCTCGATGCGGCGCAGCGCGGCACGGACCCGCCAGGTCACCGCCGAGCGGGCCCGCTCGCTGGTGCCACGCGGACGCCGGGCGCGTCCGCTCAGCCCGGTGGCGGCGGCCAGGTGGTCGACGAGCAGGTCGAGCTCCAGCCGGGACGCCTCGGCGCGGCCGCGGTCGCCGGTGTGCTCGGCCTCGTCGAGGTCGTCCTGAAGCGCTCGGATGCGGGTCTCGTAGCTGCGGCGGGCCCGGGCGTCGAGCATCTCGCCGCCGGCGGGCTGCTCGACGGCCGCCCCGACCAGCTCCGTGCAGTGCACCTCGCGGCCAGGTCGAGCGAGGAGCGTCGCCAGGTCGTGCATCCCCTTCGCATCCGGCAGCCGGACGGTCTGCCCGGCGAACGACACCGTCCAGACCGCACCGTCGAGCTGGAACCGGTTCGGTTCCGGCGGGACTGCCGTGTCGTGGACCGCCGGTCGGGCGTCGGCGCCTTCCGGGGCCGCCGGCCGACGGAGCGCGCCGAGCTCCCGCCGAGCGAGGACGACGGCCTCGCGCGGCGGCGGCGCCACGGCGTCCGCGTCCGTCGGTTCGTCGGCGAGGTCGGACCACGGCCACTCGTAGAGGGTGAGGGTGTGCGCCGTGCCGGCCGCGGCGCGCAGGACCGCGGCCGCCTCGATGCGTCCGGCCGCGCGGAGCAGGACGGCCACCCACCGCAACGTCACCCGGAGTGGGACCGCGTGCCCGATGCGCACGAACAGCTCCAGCGCTCGGGCGAGCCACTCCGCGGCCTGCGCCGGGCCGTCGTCCCGGAGCGCGATCCGGGCCAGTGACCAGTAGCAGGGTCCCTCGACCAGCGGGTGGGCGCCGGCGCGCGACCGTTCGGCCACCCCGGTCAGCACGTGCCGGGCGAACGCGGGCTCGGCACCCACGAGGAGGTTGGCGCGGATCACCGCTGCCAGGACCTCCGGGAACCCGCCGCCCGCCGCCACGGCCTGGGCATGGGCGTCGTCGGCCTGCCGTGTCGCGTCCCGGAACCGGCCCAGGGCGACGAGAGCGCTCGACCGGTACGTCCGCATCTCGCTCGCCCACGCCGGTGCGCCGCGGGCGTCGGCGACGTCGATGGCCCGGTCGGTCCACGCGAGGGCCCGCTCGGGGCGACCGGCGACCACCTCGTGGAAGTAGAGGGTGCGCAGCGCGAGGACCTCGGCGAACGGGCTCGGCTCGGCGGCCATCGTCTCTCGGGCGATCGCCGCGGCGCGCCCGGTGTTCCGGACGGCCATGTGCGCGAACGCGGTGACCGCGGCGAACTCCGCCCATGCCGGGACCCGCCGGTCGGGCCAGCGCTCGAGCAGGGCCTCGCCGAGCTCGGCGACCGGCTCCGGCCGCGCCCGGTACACGACCCGCACGAGCAGCGGGACCAGGACGACGGCGCGGTCCGGCTCGTCGTCACGATCGAGGCACCAGCGCACCGCGTTGAGCACCTCGGTCTGTGTGCCGAGTCCGGGCGGCTGCGCGTCCGATCCCCCGGAGAGCGCCGCGTCCCACCGGGTCCGTGTGGCCAGCTCGACCAACCGATCGACACGGCGGTCCTGCGCGGCGGCGAGCTCTCCGCGCTCGGCCAGGCGAGCGCGGGCGAAGGCGCGCAGCGTGTCGAGCAGGCCGTACCAGCTGCGGTCGACCTGCTGGCGGACGGTCAGCATCGACCGGGAGACGAGGTGGTCCAGCTGCTCGACGACCCCGAGGGCGTCCGCATCCACGGCGCCGGCCACGGCATGCGCCTCCTCCGCGGTGAAGCGGCCGTCGAACACCCCGAGCCGGTCGAAGAACCGCGCGGTCGGCTCGGGCAGCCGGGTGTAGGACCATTCGATCGCGGTCTCCAGGCTGCGGTGCCGCCACGGGCCCCGGTCGCGGGACCGGCTCAGCAGGTCCAGCCGCTGGTCGAGGTGGGCGAGGATCTCCGCCGGGGTGAGGCTGCGGGTCCGGGCCGCCGCCAGCTCCAACGCGAGCGGCAGGCCGTCGAGGCGTCGGCACAGCGCCGCGATCGACGGCGCGGTGTCGACGTCGAGGGCGAGCTCGCTCCCGGCGTCGCGCGCCCTCGACAGCAGCAGCGCCGCCGCGGGCGAGTCCCGCAGGCGCTCGGGGTCGTCGTCGGCGGGCAGGGCCAGTGGCGACAACGGGACCACTCGCTCGTCGGGCAGGTCCAGCGGCTCGCGGCTGGTGGCGAGCACCGAGACCCCCGGGTACGTCGCCAGCAGCCGAGCGGCGGCGTTCGCGGCCGCGTCGAGCACGTGTTCGCAGTTGTCCAGCACGACGAGCATCCGAACGCCGCTCAGCCCGACGAGCGCGGCGTCCAGCGACGGGAAGCCGAGGCCCTCGCCGACGGCGACGGAGACGTCCTCGGCGCGGGTGACGGCGGCGAGCTCGCACACAGCCGCCCGCCCCGCCCCCTCGGTCGCGACCGCCAGTGCGAGCGTCGTCTTGCCGACCCCACCGACGCCGGTCAGCGTCACCAGGCGGGACTCCGCCAGGTGCGCGCCCAGCGCCGCCAGGTCGCGGTCTCGCCCCAGCAGCACCCCTGCATGGTGGCGCGGTCGGAGGGCGGACCGGTAGGTCCGCCGCGGACGCACCCAGGTCAGCCGCCCGGTGCGGACCCTGCCATCGCCATCACATCGAGCCGGCGCACTGCCCGCGCTCACGACCCGTGAGGAACGCCCTCCCCCCGTGGGGCCGCACCTCGCGCCCCGCTCGGCAGCGGGTCCCGCTGCGCGGCGACGTCGGTGAACGTCGCGACCGCGGCCCGCACCGCCGCCGTCCCGCGGTCGGTGCGCCACACGGCGTCGATGCTGCGGCGCAGCGGCGGTGTGGTCGTCGCCGCGACCACGCCCGGCGGCAGCGGGGGACGGGCCAGGCGCGGGACCAGCCCCGCGACCCCGATGCCCGCGACCAGCTCGACGTGCATCCCGAAGCCGCAGACCTGGCACGTCACCCGCGGCTGGAGTCCCGCCCGGCGCAGCGTCTGGAGCAGCCAGGCTCCGGCCCGGGTGTGGACGCCGTCGGCGACCCAGTCGAGGTCGTCGACCTCGGCGAGGTCGACCGGTCCCGGCCCGGCCAGCCGGTGGTCGGCCGGCAGGAGGAGGTCGATGACGTCGTCGCAGAGCCGGGCACGCGAGGTGCCGGCCGGGACGGGGGCGGGCGAGCCGTCCCAGTTCTCCACGATCGCCAGGTCGAGGTCGCCGGCCAGCACGGCCGGCACGGTCTCCTCGGCCTCCCCGTCGGCGAGCGCGACCCGCAGGTCCGGGTAGGTGGCCCGGAGGCGGGCGAGCGCGGCCGGGGCGAGGGCGTGCACCGACGTCGGGATCGCGCCGATCCGCAGCTCGCCGACGACCTCGTCGCGCAGCCGGTCGAGGTCGAGCCGGGCGGCGGCGACGCGGGCGAGGATGTCCGCGGCGTGCTCGGCGAGCATCCGGCCCGCGGGCGTGAGGCGCAGGCCCCGCCCCGCCGGCTCGGTGAGCACCGCGCCCGCCTCGCGGTCGAGCTTCGCCAGCTGCTGCGACACCGCCGACGGCGTGAGGTGCAGGGCCGCCGCCGCGCCGGCCACCGACCGGTGCGTCGCGAGGGCGTCGAGGGCCCGGAGCCGGTCGAGGGCGAACACGGTAGCGACTCTAACGAGTTCGAGGCAGGAAACCTCGCTGGTCCTCAACGGTCATCGGACCGACCATCGAGGGCGTGACGCGCTCCCTCGTCGGCCCCGCCCCGGCCGCCTCGGTCGTCCCCCGCGTCGACCCGCGTCTGGTCGCCGTCGCCGGCAGCCTCTGCATCGCGTTCTCGCCGATCTTCATCGCGCTCGCCGACGTCAGCCCGGGCACGGCGACGTTCTTCCGCTGCGCTCTCGCGCTCCCGCTGCTCGTGCCGCTGGCCCTGCTCGAGCGGCGGCGCCGTCTGCGGTCGTCGCCGACGACGGGCAACCGTCCGCTCGTGCTGTTCGTCGGCGGCGCGCTGCTCGGCCTCGACATGACGCTGTGGGCGGAGTCCGTGCACGCCGTCGGGGCCGGGGTGTCGACGGTGCTGGTCAACGTGCAGGTGGTCATCCTCCCGCTGCTCGCGTTCCTCGTCCTCGGCGAGCGGGTGCGCCGCACGTTCGTGCTCGCCGTGCCGGTGATGCTCGTCGGTGTCGCCCTGGCGGGCGGTCTCATCGGCGACCCGGAGGCGGTGACCGGCGTCGCCCCGGTCCGCGGCACCGTGACCGCGCTGGTCGCCGCGGCCGCCTACGCGGGCTACCTGCTGTTCGTGCGCCTCGGCGCCGGCCCGGGCCAGCGGTTCACCCCGGTCGCGATCGCCACCGTCGGGGCCGCGGTGACGTCGTTCGCCGTCGGCTCGTTCTGGCAGGGCATCGACCTCGCGCCGGACGCGCGCTCCCTGATGTGGCTCGTCGTGCTGGCGATCGTCGGCCAGGTCGTCGGCTGGGTGCTCATCGCGTCGGCGCTGCCGCGCCTCGCGTCCTCCACCGGTGCCTCGATCCTCCTGCTGCAGCCCGTGGGCGCGGTCCTGCTCGGCGCGCTGATCCTCGCCGAGGTGCCCGGGGTGCTCCAGCTCGTCGGCTGCGCCGTCGTCCTCGGCGCCGTGGCGGTGGCGGCGCGGACCCGGGCCACGCCGACGGCGCCGGCGGGGGAGCCCGCGCCGGACGCCGACGTGGCCGGACCGGAGGCCCCCGCGCCCCCTCGTCGGTGATCGGGACGGTCGCTCCACCGGGGACGGGCGGCCCCGCCTCCGGTGGAGAGCTGCCCGTCCGACCCGCCGCGACGGGCACGTTGCGCATGGTCATCGGGCAGGCGCGCCTGCCGAACGTGCCCCTCGTCCGACAGAGCCGCGGCGCCCGCGATCAACGGGGAGTTCCGGCGCATAGAAGCAGCGAACCGCCCGTTCGCTCCTACCGGTTGCCCCTCACGCGACCGCGGACCCGGTTGCCGAGGGCTGTCGGGGCCGGGGGCCAGAATGGGGTCGTGGCCGTTTCCGACCCCTCCGCCGCCCCGCTCGGCGCGGTCGTGCCCGACCGCGCGGGGTTCCACGCCCTGGCGGCGCACCACCGCGTCATCCCGGTGACGCGGCGGCTGCTGGCCGACGGGGAGACGCCCGTCGGGCTCTACCGCAAGCTCGCGGGCCGGCGGCCCGGCACGTTCCTGTTCGAGTCCGCGGCGCACGGCGAGTCGTGGTCGCGCTGGAGCTTCGTCGGGGCACGCAGCGCCGCGACGCTCACCGAGGCCGACGGCCGCGCGGTGTGGACCGGGCAGGTGCCGGTCGGTCTGCCCGGCGGCCCGGACGACGAGGCGCACTCGGACGACCCGCTGGTCGTCCTGCGCGAGACGCTGCAGCGCCTGCGCACCGATCCGCTGCCCGGCCTGCCGCCGCTCACCGGGGGGCTCGTCGGCTACGTCGGCTACGACGCGGTCCGCCGGCTCGAGCGCGTCCCGGAGCACGCCACCGACGACCTGCAGCTGCCCGAGATGGTCATGCTGCTCGCCACCGACGTCGCGGCGCTGGACCACCACGAGGGCACCGTCACCCTCATCGCCAACGCGGTGAACTGGGACGACAGCCCCGAGCGGGCGGACGCCGCCTACGACGACGCGCTCGCCCGGCTCGAGCGCATGACCGCCGAGCTCGGGGCGCCCGCGCCGTCGACGGTCGCCACGGTCGACGCGCCCGCCGGTCCTCCCGCGGTGCGGCGGCGCCGCTCACCCGAGGAGCACCACGCGGCGATCGAGGTCGCCAAGGAGCGGATCCGCGCCGGCGACGCGTTCCAGGTGGTGCTGTCCCAGCGCTTCGAGACCGAGACGTCGGCCGACGCGATGGAGATCTACCGGATGCTGCGGATGACCAATCCCAGCCCGTACATGTACCTGCTGCGGCTCGCCGACGCCGACGGCCGGCCCTTCGACATCGTCGGGTCGAGCCCCGAGGCGCTGGTCACCGTGCGGGACGGCGTCGCCACCACGCACCCGATCGCGGGCACGCGCTGGCGCGGGGCGGACGCCGAGGAGGACACGCTGCTGGCGAAGGACCTCCTGGCCGACGAGAAGGAGCGCGCCGAGCACCTCATGCTCGTCGACCTCGGCCGCAACGACCTGGGACGCGTCTGCGTGCCGGGCACGGTGACGGTGCGCCGCTTCTTCGAGATCGAGCGCTACAGCCACGTGATGCACCTCGTCAGCACGGTGACGGGGCGCCTCGCCGCCGGGCGCACCGCGTTCGACGCCGTGGCCGCGTGCTTCCCGGCCGGCACGCTCTCGGGGGCGCCGAAGCCGAAGGCGCTGGAGATCATCGAGGAGCTCGAGCCCACCCGGCGCGGGCTCTACGGCGGCATCGTCGGCTACCTCGACTTCGCCGGCGACGCCGACACCGCGATCGCCATCCGCACGGGCCTGCTGCGCGACGGCGTCGCCCACGTGCAGTCCGGCGGCGGCATCGTGGCGGACTCCGACCCGGTCGCCGAGGACACCGAGTGCGTCAACAAGGCGCGCGCGGTCCTCGCCGCCGTCGCGGCCGCGGGCACGCTCGCCGCGCCGTCGGGCACGGCGGGCACGGGCTCGAACGGCACGGCCCCGGTCCCGCTCGACGATCCCCTCCCGGCGGCGCCGTGAGCGCGGCGGCACCGCAGCCCGCCGGCGGGCACGCCCCGGCGCGCCTGCTCGGGCTCGTCGTGGTGCTGCTCGTGGTCGCGGCCGCCGTGCTGTGGGGGTCGTCGCGCGCCACGTGGGTGAGCCAGGTGATCGACGGCCTCCCGGGCCCCCGCACGAACACCGCCGAGGGCGCGCGTGCCGAACCGATCCTCGTGCCGTGGGCGCTCCTGTGCCTCGCCGCGGTCGGTGGGCTGCTCGCCACGTCGGGGTGGGGCCGGCGGGTCGTCGGCACCCTCGTCGCCGTCGCCGGCCTCTGGGCGGTGCTGCGCGGCGCAGCCGGGCTCGTCGCGCCGGCCGCCACGGCCCTGCCGGTCGGCCTGCGTCCCGGCGACCGGCCCCTGCCCGCCGAGGCGGTGCCGGCGGGCCCGATCGTCGGCGTGGTCGGCGGGCTGCTCATGCTGGCGGCGGGCCTGCTCGCCGCCCGGTGGGCCGCGGTCCTGCCGCGCATGGGGGCGCGCTACGACGCCCCGGGCGGCCCGGCCGCACCACGTGTGCCACCCGCGGACCCGGACCGGGCGCTGTGGGAGGCGCTCGACGACGGCCGGGACCCGACCCGGGAACCGACCCACGATCGCTCGGGCGAACCAGCGCCGGACACCGCCCGCAGGCAGGGCTCCGGCCCTCCCGACGGGGTGGGCAGCACGGAAGGGGCAGCGGGTTAACATGGAGCGAACTCGGACGGGGAAAGGGGCAGACCCGGCGTGAGCGTCCTGGAGGAGATCCTCGACGGGGTTCGGGCCGACCTCGCCGCCCGCGAAGCCGCCGTTCCCTTCGCGGCCGTCAAGGACCTCGCAGCGGCCGCACCGCCGGCTCTCGACGCCCTCGCCGCGCTGCAGGGCCCCGGTATCGGTGTGATCGCGGAGATCAAGCGCGCGAGTCCGTCCCGGGGTCCGATGGCCGAGATCCCCGATCCCGCCTGGCTCGCCGGCCGCTACGTCGACGGCGGTGCGCGGGTCATCAGCGTGCTCACCGAGCAGCGGCGCTTCGGCGGCTCGCTGGACGACCTCGACGCCGTCCGGGCCGCGGTCGACATCCCGATCCTGCGCAAGGACTTCGTGATCGGCACCTACCAGGTGCACGAGGCGCGGGCCCACGGCGCCGACCTGGTCCTGCTCATGTGCTCGGTGCTCGAGCAGAACGCCCTCGACGCCCTCGTCGACCGCGTGCACTCCCTCGGGATGACGGCGCTGGTCGAGGTGCACAACGAGGAGGAGGCCGACATGGCGCTGCGTGCCGGCGCCAAGCTCGTCGGCATCAACGCCCGCGACCTGCACACCCTCGAGGTGGACCGCTCGGTGTTCAGCCGGATCGCCCCCGGCCTGCCCGGCGAGGTGCTGCGCGTGGCCGAGTCGGGCGTGCGCGGCCCCGGCGACCTCATGACCTACGCCGGCCACGGTGCCGACGCCGTGCTCGTCGGCGAGTCCATGGCCACGGCGGAGGACCCGCGGGCGGCGGTGCGCCAGCTGGTCACCGCGGGCTCGCACCCCGCGTGCCCGAAGCCGGCGCGCTGAGTCGCCGTCGCCCTGAATACGCGGCCCTCGGCCTCGTAGCATCGCCGACGACCCCCGCACATCCCGCAGGAAGAGCTCCACGATGACGTCGGCCAGCACGGCGAGCACGGCCAGCCAGGGCCTCGCCGGGACCACGCACGAACCCGACGACACCGGGCACTTCGGACGCTGGGGCGGGCGCTACATGCCCGAGGCGCTCATCGCCGCGGTCGACGAGGTGGCCGCCGAGTACGAGAAGGCGCGGCACGACCCGGCGTTCCTCGCCGAGCTCGACCGCCTGCAGCGCGACTACGCCGGCCGTCCCTCGCCGGTCACCGACGCGCGCCGTCTCTCCGAGCACGCGGGCGGGGCGCGCATCCTGCTCAAGCGCGAGGACCTCAACCACACCGGCTCGCACAAGATCAACAATGTGCTGGGCCAGGCGCTGCTCACGAAGCGGATGGGCAAGACCCGGGTCATCGCCGAGACCGGCGCGGGCCAGCACGGCGTGGCCACCGCGACCGCGGCGGCGCTCATGGGCCTCGAGTGCATGGTCTACATGGGCGAGGTCGACACCGAGCGCCAGGCGCTCAACGTGGCGCGGATGCGTCTGCTCGGCGCCGAGGTCGTGCCCGTCACCACGGGCTCGCGCACGCTGAAGGACGCGCTCAACGAGGCCTACCGCGACTGGGTCGCGAGCGTGGGGCACACCCACTACATCCTCGGCACCGCAGCCGGCCCGCACCCGTTCCCGCGGATGGTGCGCGACTTCCACCGCGTCATCGGGCTGGAGGCCCGCGAGCAGGTGCTCGCCGCGTACGGGCGCCTGCCCGACGCCGTCGTCGCGTGCGTGGGCGGCGGATCGAACGCCATCGGGATCTTCCACCCGTTCCTCGACGACGCCGACGTCCGCCTCATCGGCTACGAGGCCGCGGGCGACGGGGTCGCGACGGGACGGCACGCCGCCTCGATCACCGGTGGCACGCCGGGCGCCCTGCACGGCGCGATGTCCTACCTGTTGCAGGACGAGGACGGCCAGACGCTCGAGACGCACTCGATCTCGGCGGGCCTCGACTACCCGGGCGTCGGCCCCGAGCACGCGTTCCTCGCCGACTCCGGGCGCGCGAGCTACGAGCCCGTCACCGATGCCGAGGCCATGGACGCCTTCCGGCTCCTGTGCCGCACCGAGGGGATCATCCCGGCCATCGAGTCGGCCCACGCGATCGCCGGGGCCGTGCGGCTCGGGAAGACCTTGGGTCCGGAGGCCACGATCCTGGTCAACCTCTCCGGGCGGGGTGACAAGGACGTCGACACCGCCGCGCGCTGGTTCGGGGTGGTCGACCCCGAGTCGCTGCCCACCGAGGAACCGCCGCCGGCCGAGGACGCCGACGGGGCCGTCGCGAGCGGGGAGCGGGAGCTGTGACGACGACCGGCACCGGCATCACCCGCCTCGCCGAGGTCTTCACCACCGCGAAGGCCGAGGACCGCGCCGCCCTGATCGCCTACCTGCCCTCGGGCTACCCGACGATCAAGGGCTCGCTCGGGCTGCTCACCCAGGCCCTCGACGCGGGCGCCGACCTCGTCGAGGTCGGCCTGCCGTACTCCGACCCTGTGCTCGACGGTCCGGTGATCCAGCACGCCGTCGATGCCGCGCTCAAGGGCGGGGTCCGGGTCCGCGACACGCTCGCGATCGTCGAGCAGCTCGCGCAGCGGGGCGGGCGGGCCGTGGTGATGACGTACTGGAACCCGGTGCTGCGCTACGGGGTCGACGCCTTCGCCCGCGACCTCGCCGCCGCCGGCGGGCTCGGCGTGATCACGCCGGACCTCGTGCCCGACGAGGCCGGGGGCTGGCTCGCCGCCGCCGACCGCGAGGGCCTCGCCCCGATCTTCCTCGTCGCGCCGTCGTCGTCGGACGAGCGGATCGCGTCCACCACGGCGGCCACCCGCGGGTTCCTCTACGCCGCCTCGACGATGGGCGTCACGGGCGCCCGGGACGCGGTCTCGGACACCGCCACCAGCCTCGTCACGCGGGCCCGGACGCACACCGACCTCCCGATCGGCGTCGGGCTGGGCGTGCGCAACGGCGCGCAGGCCGGCGAGGTCGCACAGTTCGCCGACGGGGTGATCGTGGGCTCCGCGCTGGTGAGCGCCGCCGAGCACGGGCGCGCGGCCGTCGCCCGCCTCACCACCGAGCTCGCCGCCGGGGTCCGGGGCCAGCACACGGGTCGTTGACCCAGGGCAGATAGCGTGGCGGCCGTGCTTGCCGCGGCCCTGCCCACCTATCTGCCCAGCCCGCCCCAGGGCGTGTGGGAGCTCGGGCCGGTCCCGTTGCGGGCCTACGCGCTCTGCATCATCGCCGGCATCGTCGTGGCGATCCTGTGGACCGAGCGGCGCTTCGTGGCGCGGGGCGGCGAGCCCGGCACGGTCACCGACATCGCGGTGTACGCCGTGCCGTTCGGGCTGATCGGCGGGCGGCTCTACCACGTGGCCACCGACTGGTCGACGTACTTCGGCCCCGGCGGGAACCCCGTGGCCGCGCTGTTCATCTGGCAGGGCGGGCTCGGGATCTGGGGCGCGATCGCGCTGGGCGGGGTCGGCGCCTGGATCGGCTGCCGGCGCCGCGGCATCCCGCTGACGGCGTTCGCCGACGCCGCCGCGCCGGGCATCGTCACCGCGCAGGCCATCGGCCGCCTGGGCAACTGGTTCAACCAGGAGCTCTACGGGGCGCCCACGACGCTGCCGTGGGGCCTGGAGATCTACCGCCGGATCGACCCCGTCACGGGCGCGCCGGACAACCTCACCGGCATCGCGGTCGACACCACGCCGATCGCGATCGTGCAGCCGACGTTCCTCTACGAGCTGCTCTGGAACCTCGCCGTCGCGGCCCTCGTCGTGTGGGCGGACCGCCGCTTCCGCCTGGCCCACGGCCGGGCGTTCGCCCTCTACGTGGCCGGCTACACCGCCGGGCGCTTCGTCATCGAGCTCCTGCGCACCGACCCGGCCACCCGCGTGTTCGGCGATGTGCGGATCAACGTCGTGGTCTCCGCCGTCGTGTTCCTCGGCGCCGTGTTCTACCTGTGGTGGGTCCGCGGGCCGCGTGAGGTGTTCGGCCGCAACGCCGCCGGTTCGGGCGACGACGACCCGGGTACGCCGGAGTCCGTGGCCAGCACCAACAGCACCGGCGATCCCGACGAGGACCAGCGCGCCCGCAACGAGGCGACGGCGCGCCGCCAGGAGAGGTCGCCCGCGGCCGAGTCCGGGGGCAAGGGCGGGTCGGCGAGCAGCAGCAGCGTCGACGCCGCCCCGGCCGACCCGGAGCAGGAGCGCGAGGAGGACGCGCCGGCGGAGCCCCCGTCGGCCGCGAAGAGCTGACGCACACCTCACCGGCGGGCCTGCCACGGGCCCGCTGACGGACTAGGATCGGGTCGCACCGCGCAGGACGTCGGGGTCCGGCGCCGCCGTCTCCGTGCCCGTCACCCTCTCCACCGGGTTCGATCCACGGACCCGCCGCACGCACGACGCGCGGCGGTGGCAACGCCGTCACTCATCCTGGGCCACCGTCGTCCCCGGGTCTCCACCACCCGCGCGACGACGAGGAGGCACGAGATGCCTGTGTCCAAGGCCGGCTCGGCCCCGGGCCCACAGGGGCTCTACGACCCCGCGTACGAGCACGACGCCTGCGGGGTCGGCGCCGTCGCCCACACCCGCGGCGTGGCCAGCCACGCGATCGTGCGCGACGCCCTGGTGGTGCTGCACAACCTCGACCACCGCGGCGCCGCCGGCAGCGAGCCGACCAGCGGGGACGGCGCCGGGATCATGCTCCAGGTGCCCGACGCGCTGCTGCGGGCCACGGTCGACGTCGCGCTGCCCGAGCCCAGGACGTCGCCCGACGGCGGCGCGCCGGTCCTGGCGTACGCCACCGGCCTCGCGTTCCTGCCCGCCGACCCCGACGACCGCGCGAAGGCGATCTCGCTGCTCGAGCGCATCGTCGCCGAGGAGGGTCTCGACGTCCTCGGCTGGCGCGAGGTCCCGGTGGACCCCGAGGGCGCCGACGTCGGGTCGGTCGCGCGCGGCGCGATGCCGCACTTCGCGCAGATCGTCGTCGCCACTCCCGACCGGCAGGTCGCCGGGATCGCGCTCGACCGCCTCGCCTGGATCGTGCGCAAGCGCGCGGAGCGTCAGTCCGCCGAGGAGGGGTGCGGGCTCTACATCGCGTCGCTGTCCAGCCGCACGATGACCTACAAGGGCATGCTGACCACCGACCAGCTGCCGCTGTTCTTCCCCGACCTGCGCGACGAGCGCCTGGTCAGCGCCATCGCCGTGGTGCACAGCCGGTTCTCGACCAACACCTTCCCGAGCTGGCCGCTGGCCCACCCGTACCGGGTGATGGCGCACAACGGCGAGATCAACACGATCCGGGGCAACCGCAACCGCATGCGGGCCCGCGAGGCGCTGCTCGCCACCGACCTGTTCCCGGGTGACCTCCAGCGCGCGATGCCGGTGTGTCCCGAGGACGTCTCGGACTCGGCGAGCTTCGACGAGGTGCTCGAGCTGCTCGAGCTCGGCGGCCGGCCGCTACCGCACGCGGTGATGATGATGATGCCCGAGGCGTGGGAGAACCACGCCGAGATGCCGCCCGACCAGCGCGACTTCTACCGCTTCCACGCGAGCCTCATGGAGCCGTGGGACGGCCCGGCGTGCGTGACGTTCACCGACGGCACGCTCATGGGCGCCACCCTCGACCGCAACGGCCTGCGCCCGGCCCGCTGGTGGCACCTCGACGACGACCGGGTGGTGCTGGCCAGCGAGTCGGGGGTGCTCGACGTCGACCCGTCGCGGGTGCTGGCCAAGGGCCGCCTGCGGCCGGGACGGATGTTCCTGGTCGACACCCGCTCCGGGGCGAGCGCAGCGACGGGGGAGGGCTCCGGGGCGAGCGCAGCGACGGGGGAGGGCTCCGGGGCGAGCGCAGCGACGGGGGAGGGCTCCGGGGCGAGCGCAGCGACGGGGGAGGGCTCCGGGGCGAGCGCAGCGACGGGGGGAGGCTCCCCGGGCATCGTCGACGACGACGCCTTCAAGAGCGAGCTCGCCGCCGCGGCGCCCTACGGCGAGTGGCTGCACGCCGGGCTGGTGCACCTCGACGACCTGCCGCCGCGCGAGCACATCGTGCACACCCACGCGTCGGTGGTCCGCCGGCAGCTGACCTTCGGCTACACCGAGGAGGACCTGCGGGTCCTCCTCGCGCCGATGGCCACCACCGGCGCGGAGCCGCTCGGGTCGATGGGCACCGACACCCCCACCGCGGCCCTGTCGGCGCGCTCCCGGCTGCTCTACGACTACTTCGTCCAGCTGTTCGCGCAGGTGACGAACCCGCCGCTCGACGCGATCCGCGAGGAGCTCGTCACCTCGATGACGCGGGCGATCGGGCCGGAGCAGAACCTGTTCCACCCCGGCCCCGCCTCGTGTCGGCAGGTCGTGCTGCCCGACCCGGTGATCGACAACGACGACCTCGCCAAGCTCATCCACATCGACGACGACGGCGACATGCACGGGTTCGCCGCGACGGTGATCTCCGGGCTCTACGAGGTCGACGGCGGCGAGCGGGCCCTGACCGACGCGCTGGACCGCGTGCGCCGCCAGGCGTCCGAGGCGATCGGTGCCGGCAAGAGCATCCTCGTGCTCTCCGACCGCGACTCCGACGCGCAGTGGGCGCCCATCCCGGCGTTGCTGCTGGTGTCGGCGGTTCACCATCACCTCGTCGCCACCCGCGAGCGCACCCAGGCCGCCCTCGTCGTCGAGTGCGGCGACGCCCGCGAGGTGCACCACATCGCGCTGCTGCTCGGCTACGGCGCCGCGGCGGTCAACCCGTACCTGGCCTTCGAGTCGATCGAAGACATGATCACCAGCGGGTGGCTGCAGGACATCGAGTGCCCGGAGGCCATCGACCACTACGTGAAGGCGCTGGTCAAGGGCGTCCGCAAGGTGATGTCGAAGATGGGCATCTCCACGGTGTCGGGCTACACCGCGGCCCAGGTCTTCGAGGCCGTCGGGCTCTCGCAGGAGTTCGTCGACGAGTTCTTCACCGGCACGTCGTCCAAGCTCGGCGGGGGCGGGCTCGACGTCGTCGCCCGCGAGACCGCGGAGCGCCACCGGCAGGCGCACCCGGAGAACCCGGGGGAGCGGGCCCACCGCGCGCTCGACGTCGGCGGCGAGTACGCCTACCGCCGCGAGGGCGAGCTGCACCTGTTCAGCCCCGAGACGGTGTTCCTGCTGCAGCACTCCACGCGGACCAAGCAGTGGGACGTGTTCCAGCGCTACACCGCCGAGGTCAACCGGCTGATCTCCTCCGGCGGCGCTCTGCGCGGGATGTTCCGGCTGCGCACCGGGGACAGGACACCGGTCCCGATCGACGAGGTCGAGCCGGCGACGGAGATCGTCAAGCGCTTCGCCACCGGCGCCATGTCGTACGGATCGATCTCGGAGGAGGCGCACACCGACCTCGCGATCGCCATGAACAACATCGGCGGCAAGTCCAACACCGGGGAGGGCGGGGAGGACCCGGTCCGGCTCCACGACCCGTCGAAGCGCTCGGCGATCAAGCAGGTGGCGTCCGGCCGGTTCGGCGTCACCAGCGAGTACCTCGTCAACTGCACCGACATCCAGATCAAGATGGCCCAGGGCGCGAAGCCCGGCGAGGGCGGTCAGCTCGCGGGGCAGAAGGTGTACCCGTGGATCGCCGAGGTGCGGTACTCCACGCCCGGCGTCGGCCTGATCTCGCCGCCGCCACACCACGACATCTACTCCATCGAGGACCTCAAACAGCTCATCCACGACCTCAAGAACGCCAACGAGCACGCGCGGATCCACGTCAAGCTCGTGGCGTCGGTCGGCGTCGGCACGGTGGCCGCGGGCGTGGCCAAGGCGCACTCGGACGTCGTGCTGATCTCCGGGTGGGAGGGCGGCACCGGCGCGGCGCCGCTGACCTCGCTCAAGCACGCCGGGGCGCCGTGGGAGGTCGGTCTGGCCGACACCCAGCAGACGCTCATGATCAACGGGCTGCGTGACCGCATCACCGTCCAGGTCGACGGCCAGATGAAGACCGGCCGCGACGTCATCGTCGGTGCCCTGCTCGGGGCCGAGGAGTACGGGTTCTCGACGGCGCCGCTGATCGTCAACGGCTGCATCATGATGCGCGTCTGCCACCTCGACACCTGCCCCGTGGGGGTCGCGACCCAGAACCCGGAGCTGCGCAAGCGCTACACCGGCAAGCCGGAGTTCGTGGAGAACTTCTTCTGGTTCATCGCCGAGGAGGTCCGCGAGTACCTCGCCGAGCTCGGGTTCCGCACGATGGACGAGGCCATCGGGCACGCGGAGCTGATCGACGCCGCCGAGGCGGTGGACAACTGGAAGGCCCAGGGCATCGACCTGACGCCGCTGTTCACCGTCCCCGACGTGCCCGAGGGTGCGCCCACCGACCGCATCCGCACGCGCGCCCAGGACCACGGGCTGGACCGGGCCCTGGACCGCACCCTGATGCAGCTCGCCGAGGGCGCCCTGTCCGACGCGACGCCGGTGCGCCTCGAGATGCCGGTGCGCAACGTCAACCGCACCGTCGGGACGCTCACCGGCGCCGAGATCACCCGCCGCTACGGCGACGCAGGCCTGCCCGACGACACGGTCCACGTCGAGTTCACCGGGTCCGCCGGGCAGTCGTTCGGGGCGTTCCTGCCGCCCGGGATGACGCTCGACCTCGTCGGCGACAGCAACGACTACCTGGCCAAGGGCCTGTCCGGTGGCCGGGTGATCGTGCGGCCACACCCGGACGCCCCGTTCCTGGGTGACGACGAACGGCACGTCATCGCCGGCAACGTCATCGCCTACGGCGCCACCGGGGGCGAGGTGTTCCTGCGCGGCCAGGTCGGCGAGCGCTTCTGCGTCCGCAACTCGGGGGCGCTGGCCGTCGTCGAGGGCACCGGCGACCACGCCTGCGAGTACATGACCGGCGGCCGCGTCGTCGTGCTCGGTACGACGGGCCGCAACCTCGGGGCCGGGATGTCCGGGGGCATCGCCTTCGTGCTCGACCTGCCCGAGGTGCGGGTGAACCCGGAGATGGTGTCGTTGCTCGAGGTGGACGACGAGGACGCGGATTGGCTGCGCGGCATCGTCGAGCGCCACCGCGACCTCACCGGGTCGCCGCGGGCGGCGGCGCTGCTCGACGACTGGGCGGCGGCCGTGCCGCGGTTCACGAAGGTGATGCCCGACGACTTCCAGCGCGTCCTCGACGCGACCCAGCGGGCCCAGACCGAGGGGCGCGACCCCCACGAGGTGATCATGGAGGTGGCGGCCGGTGGCTGACCCGCGCGGGTTCCTCAAGTACTCCCGTGAGGACAACCCCAAGCGTCCGATCGAGGAGCGCCGCACCGACTGGCACGAGCTCTACGCGCCGCTGACCGACCCCGCGACGCGCGAGGGCACGCAGACCCAGGCGGCGCGGTGCATGGACTGCGGCATCCCGTTCTGCCACTCCGGCGGTGCGGGCTGTCCGCTGGGCAACCTCATCCCGGAGTGGAACGACTTCGTCCGCCGGGGCGAGTGGGACCGCGCGAGCGAGCGCCTGCACGCCACGAACAACTTCCCGGAGTTCACCGGGGCCCTGTGCCCCGCGCCCTGCGAGGCGGCCTGCGTCCTGTCGATCACCAGCCAGCCGGGCCCGGTGGCGATCAAGCGCGTCGAGTGGTCGATCGCGGAGAACGGGTGGACCGACGGGCACGTCGTCCCGCAGATGCCGAGCAACCGCACCGGGCGTCGCGTCGCCGTCGTCGGGTCGGGGCCCGCGGGGCTCGCCGCGGCCCAGCAGCTCACGCGCGCCGGGCACGACGTCACCGTCTTCGAGCGCGACGACCGCCTTGGCGGGCTCATGCGCTACGGCATCCCGGAGTTCAAGTTCGAGAAGTGGGAGCTCGACCGCCGGCTCGACCAGATGCGCGCCGAGGGCACCCGGTTCGTGACGAACTGCGAGGTCGGCACCGCGGCGCTGCCCGTGGAGCGGCTGCAGGGCGAGCACGACGCCGTGGTGCTCGCCGTCGGCGCGCTCGAGGGCCGCGACGACCGCACCATCGAGGGCCGCGACCTCGACGGCGTGCACCTGGCGATGGAGTACCTCGTGCCCGCCAACCGCGAGTGCGAGGGCGACGGCCCGTCGCCGATCAACGCCCGCGGCGCGAACGTCGTCATCATCGGCGGCGGCGACACCGGGGCGGACTGCTACGGCACCGCGACCCGCCAGGGCGCCCTGGCCGTCCACCAGCTCGACCAGTACCCCCCGCCGCCCAAGACCCGGCAGGACTCGTCGTCACCCTGGCCGACCTGGCCGTACGTGTTCCGGACACCGCCGGCGCTGGAGGAGGGCGGCGAGCGCCTGTTCGCCACCGCCGTGCGCCGGTTCGTGGGCGACGAGCGCGGCCACGTCCGTGCGGTCGAGCTCTCGTCGGTCGAGGTGCGCCGGGACGCCGAGGGCCGGCGGGAGGTCGTGCCGACCTCGGAGGAGGTGCACGAGATGCCGTGCGACCTCGTGCTGTTCTCCATCGGCTTCACGGGCCCCGACGACCGGGCGCTCCTGCCCGCCCTCGGGATCGAGCGCAACCCCAAGGGCGCGGTCGGCTGCGGCTCGGACTGGCAGACCGACGCGCCCGGCGTGTTCGTCTGCGGCGATGCCCACCGCGGGGCGTCGCTGATCGTGTGGGCGATCGCCGAGGGCCGCTCGGCCGCCGCGGCCGTCGACTGCTACCTCGACCCCGACGGCACCACCGACCTCCAGGCTCCCCTGCACCCCGGCGCGCTGCCCCTGTCGGCGTAGCGGAGATGTCAGCGGCGTGGCGCCGCAGACGTTGAGTGTCCGTAACCCCACGCACTCGATCGGCTCAGGACGTCGGCGATACCGGGGTGATGTGCGTCAGAGCGCAGCGCCAGCGACCGTCGGCGCGGACGAAGACGTCCGAGGTCCACTCGTCGGCGTCGATGTCCGCGCCGCCGAACTGGGCGGTGCTCAGGACGCGGACGACGAGGGTCGCGACGTCCCCCAGGACGCGCACCCGGGGCTCGCTCGCGGGCTCCATCCGCGTGTGCCCGAGCGCGCCGGAGCGCACGTACGCGAGGAAGTCGTCCCGTCCCGTGACCCCGGTCCACGAGACGATCACCCAGTCGTCGGTCATGAACTCGGCGATGCGGTCGGCGTCGTCCGAGACGATCGCGGTGTTCCATTCCCGGGCGAGCGCGACGATCTCGCGCGCGACAGCGTCCTCATCCATGGGAGGACGCTAGGGCGACGCGCGCCTCGCCGGCTTGGACGAATCGGATGTCCCGGTCGCGCGCTCCGGTCGTCTGCTCCGGTCGTCTGCTCCGGTCGTCTGCTCCGGTCGTCTGCGTGGCGTTACGGACACTCAACGTCTGCGGCGCCACGCCGCTGACATCTGCGTCAGGGCGCCGGCGGCGCGGCGACGACGGCGCGCTGGATCTGCACCGGGATGCGCGGCGCGCCGCCCCCGGCCTGGTTCGAGCCGTCGTCCCCGCCCGCGCCGACGCGGTCGAGCACCGCGAGCCCGGGGGTCGCGATCCGCCCGACCACCGAGTACTCCGGCGGCAGGGCCGAGTCGCCGTAGACGAGGAAGAACTGGCTGCCCGTCGAGCCCGGCTGCGAGCTCTTCGCCATGGCCACGAGGCCGCGGGCGTAGGTCGACGCCTGGCCCTCGGCGCCCGGGAACGGCGGCAGGCCGGCCGGGGGCTCCTCGGCGTACTGGTAGCCCGGGCCGCCCGAGCCCGAGCCGGTCGGGTCGCCGCACTGGAGCACCTGGAGGCCCTGGCTCGTCACCAGGCGCGGGCAGGGCGTGTCGTCGTAGAAGCCCTGCGAGGCGAGGCTGACCACCGCGTTGACCGCGCAGGGTGCCGACGCGCGGTCGAGCGTCATCGGGATCGCGCCCTGCGAGGTCTGCAGGGTGACGTCGACGGTGCCGGTGGTCGGGGGGTTGCCGTCGGGCGGGGTGTTGGGCTTGGCCGCCGCCTCCGACGGGTTGTACGTGCACGTCGACGGCGCGGCCACCGGCGCCGGGTCGTCGTCGGCGGTCACGACGAAGTAGATGCCCGCCGCCACGGCGACCACCGCCACGACCGAGACCACCGAGATGATGGTCAGACGTTGCCGACGTCGCCTCGCCCGCTCCGCGCGTCGCTCGAGCTGACGCTCCAGCTTCTTCTTGGCGGCCTTCCGGCGCTGTTCGTTCGTCGGCACGGCGGACATCGTAGGAACCGCGCCGACGGGCCCGGAGTGTGGGCTCGACTAGGGTGGGGAATCGAACCGATCTGTCCGAGGAGGACGAGGACGTGCTGGTCGAGGCCTTCGCGGCCGGGGTGTTCGAGACCAACTGCTACGTGGTCGCGCCCGGCCCCGGGGAACCGTGCATCGTGGTCGACCCCGGGCAGGACGCCGAGGACGGGCTGCGCGAGGTGATCGCCCGGCACAAGCTGACCCCGGTGGCCGTCCTGCTCACCCACGGCCACATGGACCACATGTGGTCGGTGACGCCGGTCTGCGACGGCGACGACATCCCGGCGTGGATCCACCCCGAGGACCGCTTCATGCTCGCCGACCCGTTCAAGGCCGTCGGACCCATGGGCGCGCAGCTGGCGCAGATGTACCCGGGCCTGGAGTTCCGCGAGCCCCGCTCGGTCGAGGTCCTCGACGACGGCGCCGACCTCGAGCTCGCCGGCCTGCGCCTGACCGTCGACCACACCCCGGGCCACACCCGCGGTTCGGTGGTCTTCCGGTCGGCCACCGAGGACGACCGCCCGTTCCTCATCGCGGGGGACACCCTGTTCCAGGGCAGCATCGGGCGTACCGACCTGCCCGGGGGATCGACCGAGGAGATGATGGCCTCGCTGCGCGACAAGATCCTGACGCTGCCCGACGACACCGCCGTGCTGCCCGGCCACGGGCCGATGACGACGGTCGGTCAGGAGCGCGACAGCAACCCCTTCGTGCGGGGCCTCACGAGCGCGCCCGGACGCCACCTGTGACCGCGGCCGTCCCGCCCGGGGGCTTCAGCGCGCCCAAGGGCGTCCCCGAGTACGTCGGGCCGGAGTTCACGAGCGTCCGCGACACCCTCGTCCGCGAGGCCGACCGCGCCGGCTACGCCCACATCGAGCTGCCGGTCTTCGAGGACACCGCGCTCTACGCGCGCGGCGTCGGCGAGTCCACCGACGTCGTCAGCAAGGAGATGTACTCCTTCGACGACCGCGGCGGCCGCTCGGTGACCCTGCGGCCCGAGGGCACCGCGGGCGTCGTCCGGTCGGTGATCGAGCACGGCCTCGACCGCGGCGGGCTGCCGGTGAAGCTGCGCTACACCGGGCCGTTCTTCCGCTACGAACGCCCGCAGGCCGGGCGCTTCCGTCAGCTCCAGCAGGTCGGGGTCGAGGCCATCGGCGTCGACGACCCGGCCCTGGACGCCGAGGTCCTCGCCGTCGCCGACGCCGGGTTCCGCGCGCTGGGCCTGCGCCGCTACCGCCTGGAGATCACGAGCCTCGGCGACGCCACCACGCGGCCCCAGTACCGCCAGGAGCTCACGCGGTTCCTGGAGAAGCTCGACCTCGACGAGGCCACCCGCGAGCGCGCCCGGATCAACCCGCTGCGCGTGCTCGACGACAAGCGCCCCGAGGTCCGCGAGCAGCTCACCGACGCCCCGCTGATGATCGACCACCTCTCCGACGAGGCGGCCGCGCACCACGCGGCGGTCAAGCGTCACCTCGACGACCTCGGCGTCGCCTACGTCGAGAACCCGTGGATGGTGCGCGGGCTCGACTACTACACGAAGACGACCTTCGAGTTCGTCCACGACGGTCTGGGCTCGCAGTCGGGCATCGGCGGCGGCGGGCGCTACGACGGCCTGATGGCCGAGCTCGGCGGGCAGGACCTCTCCGGGGTCGGGTTCGGCCTCGGCGTCGACCGCGCGCTCCTCGCCTGCCGGGTGGAGGAGGCGGGGCTCGACACGGCCTCGCGGGTCGAGGTCTTCGGTGTGCCGCTCGGCGACGCGGCCAAGGACCGCCTCGTCGGGATCATCGGGGCGCTGCGCCACGCGGGCATCCGCGCCGACCTCGCCTACGGTGGCCGCGGGCTGAAGGGCGCCATGAAGGCGGCCGACCGCTCGGGCGCCCGTTTCGCGCTCGTGCTCGGCGAGCGCGACCTCGAGGCCGGGGAGATCCAGCTCAAGGACCTCACCGACGGCTCGCAGCAGGCCATCGCCCTCGACGGCGCCGCGGCCGCGGTGGACCGCGCCCTGCAGGACGGCTGAGCACCCCACCGCTCATCCCACCGCGACGGCCTCGCGCTCCGGGGCGTCGAGACGGCGGGAGGCGGGCCGGGTCGCCCACGAGAGCCCAGCGACGACGAGCAGTGTCGTGGGCACCACCGCGTGGAACGCGGCGCTGCCCGAGGCCAGGTGCGAGACCGTCGCGCCGCTGAGGTCGAACACGACCCCGGCGTAGGCCCACTCCTTGAGCCGCGCGTAGCCGGGGACGGTGAGGGCGACGGCGCCGAGCACCTTCCACACGCCGAGGAGGGTGACGACGTAGGCGGGGTAGCCGAGCGCGGTCACGCCCGCGACGGCCCCCTCGGCACCGAGCAGGTACGCCGCGCCGCCCGAGAGCAGCACGAACACGGTGACGGCGGTGGTGGTCCGGTAGGTGAGGGTGCGGATGTCCATGGGGTGCTCCTCGGGTCGCGTCGGGGACGTCGACGAGGAGACGCACGGGCGGGCACGGATGTGACCGATCGGGTCAGAACGGCACCTCGGTCGCCAGCAGGCCCTGCCCCTGCGCCCTCCCCGAGAGGGTCCGACAGAACTCGACGGCGTCGAGGGTGATCTGCTCGCCCCGGCCGGACCGGTCGCCCTGGACGAAGGTCCCGCCCGCCGGGCCGGTGAGGTGGAGCGCGAACGGGCGACCGTGGCGACGCCCCCACTCGGCCACCACGTGGGCGACCAGCCGGCCGTCGTGCTCCGGGGTCGGTGCGAGGTCCCGCCCGGTGGCGTACGCGACGTCGACGCGGTGCATCCAGGTGTCACGGGTGAGGATCACGTCGAGGATGAAGGCCATGCGCCATGTCTCGGTCGCGCCGTTGACCTCCTCCTTCGAGGGCATCGGGCGCACGAGGCGGGCCCGCCCGCGCCACCGCGCCTGCGCAGGCCCGGCGACCTCCATCCGACGCAGGAGTTCCGGGACCTCGAGCGCGCTGTTCTTCTCGACCTGGAGCGCGGTGAGGGCGTCGACGACGGGCCCGTCCCCGGCCCGCCGGGTGGCGGTGATCATCCCGGTGGCCATCCGGCGCAGGCTCGTGAAGCCCTCGGTCATGCCCAGCACGTGCCCGGCCACGGCCCGGACGTCCCACGCCGGGCAGTCGGTCGGCCGGCGCCACTCGTCGGCGTCGAGCGCGGCGAGCAGGGCGTGCATGCGCGCGGTCTCGGTCCCGGCGAGCCGGACGGACTCGGGCGGCGCGATCTCCGGGACGTCCTCGACGTGGACGCGCCCTTGCGACGACGGCGCGCTCACGACGCGACCGCCCGGGTCACGCGCGCCTCGTAGGCGTCGGCGAGGTCGCGCAGGGCTCCGGCGGAGTCCCCGACGAACGCCGGGCCGTGCATGAGCGCGAGCGTGCGCGGCTCGAGGTCCGCGAGGTCGCGCAGCGTCGGGGCGGTCGAGGTGGTGAGCGCCGTGGCGCCGAACAGGTCCTCGGCCTCGAGGGCGGGGCCGATGAGATCGGTGTCGTGGACGAGCGCCGGGCCGTCGCCGGTGCGGGTGAACAGGTCGCCGCACAACAGCGTGTCCGTCGTCTCGTCGTGCAGCACCTGCGCCTCCCATCCGTGCGGGACGTGGGGCGTCGCGATGGTGCGGACGACGTGGCCGCCGAGATCGAGGCGGGCGCCGTCGTCCACCGGCTCGGGCGGGCGGTCGGCGAGGTCCTCGACCGAGACGAGGCAGCCGAGCCGGTTGAACATCACCCGGGCCTCGGGCGCCGCGGCGAGCCACTCGTTCATCGCGCCGCACTCGTCGGCCTCGACGTGGCCGAAGCTGATCCACCGCAGCCGGGAGACGTCGATGACGCGGCCGACGGCGTCGGCGACGAGCGGGAACATCCGTCGCGGGCCGGTGTGGAAGAGCAGGGGCTCCTCGGCGTCGATCAGGTACTGGTTGAAGGTGAAGCCGCCGGGGACGACGTCGGGGACACAGGTGGACAGGCGGTAGACGCCGTCGGCGATCTCGTGCACGGAGGTGTTCATGGCGTCGAGCGTGCGGCCCGCACCGTGGCCCGACATCGGGACCGGACCCCGCACTTAGCGCCGGGGCTCACCCATCTTGGACGCCGTGCGACCGGGCCAGCGCGCCCAGCGCCCCGCGGTCGTGCAGGCCGGTGCGCACGAAGAGGCTCCCGAGGTGGCGTTCCACCGTCCGCGGCGAGAGGAACAGCCGGGCGCCGATCTCCCGGTTGGACAGACCGAGCGCGACGAGCTCGAGCACGTCGACCTCCCGGCTCGTCACGCCCAGCGCCCGCAGCGCGGCCGGGACGACCGACGTGTCCCTCCCGCGCCGCGGCACGGGTGCGCCGGCCTCGCCGATCAGGAGCCGGCAGCGGCGCGCGGTCCGCTCGTGGCCCCGCGTGGCGAAGAACGCCTCGGTCTCGCGGAGCCAGGTCACGGGATCGCCCCAGCCGTCCCGGATCGCGGCGCGGGCGGCCAGCAACTGGACGCACTGGCGCAGGCCCACGACTCCGGCGGAGAGGTCCGTCGCGCGCGCCCGCTCCATCAGCGACGCCGCGTCGGCGCCGGCCCGCGCCCGTCCCAGCGCGACCGCCTCGATCATGTCGGCGGTGCAGCGGAAGACCGCCACGCCGAGGTGCTCGGTCGCCTCGGCGTTCTCCGCGCGCGCCGCCACCCCGAGGTCGTCGTCCTCGGCGGTGTGGACCATCGCCCAGAGCACGCGCCCGGGGAACACCGACCGGGCCGGGTCGGCGGCGCGGACGTGGCCGATCATCGTGTCCAGCTGGTCCCGCAGCGCGCCGAGGTCGTCGGCGACGAACGAGCGCGTCGCGAGCACCCGTCCGTGGAGGTCACCGAGGACCCGCGGGTCGGCGGGATCCGGGGCGAGCGCGCGATCGAGGGCGACCTGCATCGCTCCGTCGTCGCCGGCGAGGGCCTGGGCGCCCGCGAGCCACAGGTGGGCGACGGGCGCGGTGGCCAGCCCGTACCGGGTGCTGGCGTCCACGCAGGCCTGCGCGGCGCGGAGGCTCTCCGCCCGGTCGAAGTCGCCGAGCGCGAGGTCGGCGAGGCTGAGCTCCATGACCGCCACCGTCGTCAGCGCCCCGTACCGCGCGGCGAGGTCGCGGGTCGACCGCAGGGCCTCCGGTTCCCAGGTCCTCAGGGCCAGCTCGTGCCGGGCCCGCAGGTGCCAGGTGGCCAGCCCCGCGCGCTCCGCGACCCGCGCGGCGCGCTCGAGCCAGCCCGTCGAGGCACCGGGACCGAGGTCGGGCGCGATCCGCCCGAGGACCTCGAGCCCCTCGCACTCGACGGCGGGCTGCCCGGTGGCGACGGCGGCGTCCACGGCGCCTCGCGCCAGCGTCTCGGCGTCGCCGGCGCGGCCCTGCTCGAGGGCGACGTGGGCCTCGACCGCCGTGATGCGGGCGGCCAGCGCGTCGTCGACGTGCCCGTCCGCCGCCGCCCGTGCCGCCGCGAGGTCGCCCACCGCGCCGGGCACGTCCCCGGCACCGACCGCGGCGCGGGCCAGGGTGATCAGGAGCGCCACACGCCGCTCCGGCGCGACCCCGGCCTCGCCCATCCGGCCCGCCAGGCCCCGCCCGATCTCGAGCGTCTCCCGGGGCTTGCCGGCGGCGACGAGCACGTCCACGGCGACCTCGTCGACGTCGCGACGCACGGTCTCATCGTCGCCGGCGAGGCGGCGGGCGCGCCGCAAGGTGATCTCGGCGCTGGCGACCGCCCCGCCGGCCAGGGCGCGTCGGGTGCTCTCGACGAGGGAGGACGCGGCGGCCACGGGATCCCCGGCGGCCTCGGCCAGCTCGGCCACGAGCTCGCAGGAGCTGCCGGGGAGGCCGGGGTTCGCGCGCTCGACCACCGGCCGGGCCCGCCGGGCCAGCTCCCGGCGGTCGGGCGGCAGCAGGTCGTCGAGGACCGCCTCGCGGGTGAGGGCGTGCCGGAACGCGAACCCCTGGCCGTCGACCTCGACGAGCTGCCGGTCGACCAGCGTCCGCAACGCGTCGGCCGCGGCGCGCCCGTCGACGCCGGCGATCCCGGGCACCAGCTCCCAGTCGAAGCGCCGTCCCAGCACCGCGGCGGCGCCGACCACCCGGCGGGGGACGGGGTCCAGCGTCGCGAGCCGCCGGGCCACCGACTCGCGCAGGCTCGCGGGCACGCGGGCGGTGAGCTCGCCGGGGCTGCTCCACCGGCCCTGCTCGAGGCGCAGCTCGCCGGCGGCCACCAGACCCGCCAGGAGCTCCTCGACGACGAGCGAGATCCCCTCACTGCGTGCCCGGAGGAAGGCTCCCACCTCCGGTGGCGGCGACGAGGTGGCGAGGCACGACGTCACCATCCGGTCGACCCCGCCGTCCTCCAGGGGCGCGACCGGGAGCACCGAGGCCGGGTCGCGGCGCACGAGACGCTCGAGCACCTCGGTGAGCGCGCCCTCGACCCGCGTCGTGCCCAGGACCAGCGTCGGCTCGCCGGTCAGCGCGTCGGCGAGGTGGTCGAGGACGGCCACCGTCTCGGCGTCTGCCCAGTGCAGGTCCTCGAGGACGAGCAGGCACGGGCCCATCGGGCGCAGGAGCCGCACGACGGCCTCGCCCATCATCAGGGGCGAGTCGTCGACGCCCGCCTCCGCGGCGGACCACGCCGGCACGAGACGGCCGAGGTGGGCCCCGAACCCGGCGAGCTCGGGGGAGGTCGGCCGCGGCACGGAGCGGAACGCGGCGAGGAACGCCTCGGTGAGCGGGCGATAGGGCACGGAGCCCCGATCCGGGACCGAGCGCCCGGCGAGCACGCGGACACCGAGGTCGTGGGCGAGCGCCACCGCCTCGCGCAGCAACCGCGTCTTCCCGGTGCCGGGCTCGCCGCGCAGGACCAGGACGCCGCCGTGACCGTCCGACGCCGACGCCAACCGGTCGCGCAGCGCCGTGAGCTCGCGGGAGCGGTCGACGAGGTCCGGACACAACATCGACGGCGACGTCCCGTGCTCGCCGTCCATCGCCGCTCCGTCCGCGCCCCTCCGGCCCGGTCAGGATAGGGCGGTCGGCCCCGTTACCGGCCGGTCTCCCGACGGGCGGCGAGCACGGCCGCGATCACCGCGTCCCGGCGGGCGAGGAGGTCGGCGCCGTCGCTCCCGGCGAGGGCCTCGTCGATGCCGGCCACGATGCGTTCCACGAGCTCCGGGGTGTGCGAGACCGTCCCGAGGTCGGCCCAGAGCGCCTCGGTGCCGGGCCCGAGGTGCTCGAGGACGTGCGCGATGCCGCCCGGCCCGCCGGAGAGGTGCTGGTTGGTGAACGGGCCCAGTGCCGCCCACCGCAGGCCCGGCCCCTCGGTGATCGCGGTGTCGACGTCGGCGACCGTCGCCACCCCCCGCGCGACCAGCGAGTACGCCTCGCGCCACAACGCGGCCTGCAGGCGGTTCGCGAGGTGGCCCGGGAGCTCGGCGCGCAGGCGCAGCGGCGAGCGACCGACCGAGGCGTAGAAGGCCATCGCGGCGTCGACCGCGGCCGACGAGGTCATCTCCCCGGGCACCACCTCCACCAGCGGCACCAGGTGCGGCGGGTTGAAGGGGTGCCCGACCAGCACGCGCTCGGGGTGCGTCGGGGCGCCGCGGGCGAGGTCGGTGGGGCGCAGCATCGACGAGCTGCTGGCGACGACGACGTCGGGCCCGGCAGCCGCGTCGACGATCGCGAGCAGCTCGTGCTTGACCTCGAGACGCTCCGGGCCGTTCTCCTGCACGAAGTCCGCGTCGGCGACGGCCGCGGCGAGGTCGTCGGTGAACCACAGGCGCTCCGCGGGACCGAGCGACGCGCGCAGCCGGTCCTCCGCGCCGGGCGCGGGGTCGGTGGCCGTGACCTCGTGGCCGTGGGCGAGGAAGAGCCGCGCCCAGCTCTCGCCGATGACGCCGGTCCCGACGACCGCGATCGTCACGGTCGGGCCAGTGCCGCGAACGGCTCCAGCGCGCCCGGGTCGACGAGCGCGTCCCGCGACGCGACCGTGTCCGGGTCGGCGCCGAGCAGGATCCGCTTGGCCGGGACCTCGAGCTTCTTGCCGGTGCGCGTGCGGGGTACCGCCGGCACGCCGTGAATCCGGTCGGGCACGTGGCGCGGGGAGAGCGACGAGCGCAGCTCGCCGCGGATCCGGGCGACGAGCGCGTCGTCGACCTCGTGGCCCGGGGCCGGCACGACGAAGAGCAGCAGCTCGCCGGGTCCGCCGGCCGGGTCCTCGAGGTGGATCACGAGGCTGTCGGCCACCTCGGGCAGCTCCTCCACGACGGCGTAGAACTCGGCGGTGCCCAGACGCACGCCGCCGCGGTTCAGCGTGGCGTCCGAGCGGCCGGAGACCACGACCGACCCGGACGGCGAGAACCGCACCCAGTCGCCGTGGCGCCACACGCCGGGGTAGGTGTCGAAGTAGGCGGCGTGCAGCCGCGAGCCGTCGTCGTCGCCCCAGAAGAACAACGGCATCGACGGCATCGGCGCGCGGATCACCAGCTCGCCGCGCTCACCCACCACCTCGTGGCCTGCCTCGTCGAACGCGGCCGTGTCGACCCCGAGCTCGCGGCCGGAGATCTCGCCCTCGACGACCTCCTGCCACGGCCCGCCCTGGACGATCCCGGAGCACACGTCGGTGCCGC
This sequence comes from Actinomycetospora sp. NBC_00405, assembly GCF_036044095.1. Taxonomy (NCBI): domain Bacteria; kingdom Bacillati; phylum Actinomycetota; class Actinomycetes; order Pseudonocardiales; family Pseudonocardiaceae; genus Actinomycetospora; species Actinomycetospora sp. NBC_00405. Next base: position 1,265,002 of record NZ_CP107938.1, on the reverse strand, counting down.
CGCTGCCGACGAGCAGCAGGACGTCGGGGCCGAACTCGTCGGCGACCCAGCGGTAGCCCTCGGGCGGCAGCGGGCTGCCCGCCACGCAGACCTGGCGCAGCGGGGACAGGTCGTGGTCGCGCGCGGGGTGCACGCCCTCGGCCCGGCAGGCCATGAGGAAGCCGGGGGAGGAGCCGAAGTGGGTCGCCCGGGCCTCGGCCGCGAGGCGCCACTGCCACGCCAGGTCGGGGTGCAGCGGGTTGCCGTCGACGAGGATCAGCGACGCGCCGTGGAGCAGCCCGGAGACCAGCGCGTTCCACATCATCCAGGCGGTCGTGGTGAACCAGAGCATCCGGTCCCCGGGCTGCACGTCCCACGCGAGGCCGTGGTTCTTGAGGTGCTCGACGGTGATCCCGCCGTGACCGTGCACGATCGCCTTGGGCGGCCCGGTCGTCCCCGACGAGAACAGCACCACCAGCGGGTGGTCGAACGGCACCGGGTCGTAGGCCGGCGCCGCCGGGGTCCCGACCAGCTCCGACCACGCCACCGCGTCCGGGACCTCGCCGGGGCCGTAGGGCACGGCGACGACGTGGCGCACGCTCGGGAGGGCCGCGCGCAGCGCCGCGACCTCGCTGCTGCGGTCGACGGGCTTGTCGCCGTAGACGTAGCCGGCGACGGCGATCAGGACCGTCGGCTCGACCTGGGCGAAGCGGTCGATCACGCTGCGCGCCCCGAACTCCGGCGCGCACGAGGCCCACACTGCGCCGAGGCTCGCGGCCGCGAGGTGCGCGACCACCGTCTCGGGGATGTTCGGGGCGTAGGCGACCACCCGGTCCCCGCGTCCCACGCCGAGGCGCACCAGGCCGGCCCGGGCACGGGCGACGGCGTCGCGCAGCTCACCGCGGGTCCACCGCTGGGGCTCGCGGGTCTGGGAGTAGGCGAGCAGGGCGACGTCGTCGTCGGGCTCGGGCCCCTCGACGGCGCGCTCCGCGTAGTTCAGCGTCGCCCCCGGGAACCACACCGCGCCCGGCATCCGGCGGCTCTCGAGCACCGTGCGGGGCGGCTCGTGGAACGGGACAGCGTAGAACTCGGCGATCGCCGACCAGAAGCCGTCGAGGTCGGTGACCGACCAGCGCTGCAGGGCGTCGTAGTCGTCGAACACCAGCCCGCGCTCGGTCGCGAGCCAGTCGACGAAGCGGGCGATGACGGTGCCCGCCGGTGGGGGAGCCGGCGTCGTCATCAGCGGACCTTCCCCGCGCGTCCGTCCAGGAAGGCGCTCATGCGGTCCTGGGCCTCGGCGCTGCTCGAGGAGATGGCGGCCATCAGCGACTCCATGAGGTAGCCCTCGTCGTCGCGCGCGGCGGCGATGCGGGGCAGGGCCTGGAGCACCGCGAAGGTGCTCATCGGCGGGTTGTCGGCCATGCGGTGGGCCAGCTCGAGGGCCTTCGCGAAGCCCTCGCCGGGCTCGGTGAGGTAGGTGGAGATGCCCAGCGCCAGGCCCTCGTGGGCGTCGAGCACGCGGCCGGTGAGCATCAGGTCGGTCATGCGGTGCACGCCGATGAGCCGCGGGATGCGCACCGAGCCGCCACCCCCGACGAAGAGGCCGTGGCGCGCCTCGGGCAGGGCGTAGAACGCGGAGCTCTCCGCGACGCGGACGTGCGTGGCCGCGGCGAGCTCGAGGCCGCCGCCCACCACGGCGCCCTTGAGGACGGAGACGACGGGGAGGCGCCCGCGCTCCATCCGGTCGAAGACGCGGTGCCAGAAGCGCGAGTGCTCGACACCGGCCACGCCGTCGGTGGCCCCGAGCTCCGCGAGGTCGAGCCCGGCGGAGAAGTGGTCGCCCTCGGCGTCGAGCACCACGGCGCGCACGTCCGCCGGCGGCGCGGTGAAGAACGCCTCCAGCCCCCGGACGGTGGCGTCGTCGAGTGCGTTGCGCTTGCCTGGCCGCGCGAGGCGCAGCACGGCGACCGGTCCGTCGTGCTCCAGCGTCAGCGACTGGGGCAGTTGCGGCGCCATCGATCCCCTTCCGGGCGATACCTGAAATGTCAAGGAGGTTGATATTATCCGGGCGGTCGCCTCGACGGAAGGCGCCGGGAAGGGTGCGGTGACGAGGACCGAGGGACCGCCCTCCCTGCTCTACGCCGTCAAGCAGGTGGAGCTCGCGGTGCGCGCCCGCCTCGACGAGCGGTTGCGGGGATCAGGCATCACGGTGCCGCAGTGGACGGCGCTGACGGTGCTCGCGCGCCGCGAGGGGCAGACCAGCGCGGAGCTCGCCCGCAACGCCTTCGTCAGCGCCCAGGCGATGGGCGACCTGGTCGCCGCCCTGGAGCGCGGGCGCTGGATCACGCGCACCCCGGACCCCGCGCACGGGCGACGCGTGCTCATCGGCCTGTCCGACGAGGGCTGGTCGCTGCTCGAGCGGCTCGCCCCGGTGACCGCCGAGGTCGAGGCCAGCATGGTCGACGGGTTCGACGACGACGAGCGCGCCGACCTGCGCGCCCTGCTCAACCGCTGCCGCACGAACCTCACCGACTGACCTGTCGTGCGTGATCTTCTGAGCTATCGCTGAGGAGATCACGCACGTCGGCGATCGCAACCCCATCGTCACCCACGGACTTCACACCTGCCTCACGCTGTGGCATCCGAGGGACGGCGGAAGGGGACACACATGGCGGATCGGGTGGAGTCGAGCCCGGGGACGGGCGCGGGGAGTGACTACCTCGCTGCGCGGCAGCTGAAGGCGGGCTCCGCGAGCTGGGTCCTGCTGGCCGGCCTGGGCGTCGCGTACGTGATCTCGGGCGACTACGCCGGGTGGCACTTCGGGCTCGCGCAGGGCGGCTGGGGCGGTCTCGCCATCGCCGCCGTGCTCATGGCCGTGATGTACGCCTGCATGGTGCTCGGGCTCGCCGAGATGTCCTCGGCGCTGCCGGCGGCCGGCGGTGGCTACACCTTCGCCCGCGTCGCGATGGGCCCGTGGGGCGGCTTCGCGACGGGCGCGGCGATCCTGCTCGAGTACGCCGTGGCGCCTGCCGCGATCGCGACGTTCATCGGCGGCTACGTCGAGTCGCTCGGCCTGTTCGGGATCACCGACGGCTGGTGGGTCTACCTCGCCTGCTACGTGCTCTTCATCGGCATCCACCTCCTCGGCGTGGGCGAGGCCCTCAAGGTCACCTTCGTGATCACCGCGATCGCGCTGGCCGGGCTCCTGCTCTTCGCGTTCGGTGCCGTCGGGTCCTTCGACACCGCGAACCTCACCGACATCCCGGCCGGCGACGCCGTCGGCGCGTCCCCGTTCCTGCCGTTCGGCCTGGTCGGCGTCTGGGCGAGCTTCCCGTTCGCGATCTGGTTCTTCCTCGCCGTCGAGGGGGTCCCGCTGGCCGCCGAGGAGGCGCGCGACCCCGTGCGCGCGGTGCCGCGCGGGATCATCGTCGCGATGGGCGTCCTGGCCCTCTCGGCGGCCGCCGTGCTCTTCCTGGCGCCCGGCGCGCAGGGCTCCCTCGGGCTCTCGGAGAGCGAGAACCCGCTGGTCAGCGCCCTCGAGGCCGGCTCCGGCGGGTCGACCTGGCTGTCGACGACCGTGAACTACATCGGTCTGCTCGGCCTGATCGCGAGCTTCTTCTCGATCATCTACGCCTACTCGCGCCAGACCTTCGCGCTCTCGCGCGCGGGCTACCTGCCGCGGGTGCTCTCGCGCACGAACGGCCGCAAGGCGCCGACGCTCGCGCTGGTCGTCCCCGGTGCCATCGGCTTCGTCCTCGCCGCGACCGGCAACGGCGACATCCTCATCAACCTGGCGGTGTTCGGGGCGACGCTGTCCTACGTGCTGATGATGGTGGCGCACCAGGTGCTGCGCGTCCGGAACCCCGACATGCCGCGGCCGTACCGGACCCCGGGCGGGCGGATCACCACCGGCGTTGCGCTGGTGCTGGCGCTGGCCGCCGTCGTGGCGACGTTCCTGGTCGACGTCGTCGCCGCGCTCTGCGCGCTCGGCGCCTTCGCCGTCTTCATGGCCTACTTCGGGTTCTATTCACGCCACCACCTCGTCGCGGCGGCCCCGGACGAGGAGTTCGCGGCCCTGGCGAAGGCCGAGGAGGAGATCGGATGAGCTGGACGACCACGCTCGGCGGGCACTCGTACGGCTTCGCCGACCTGCGCGAGCTGCTCGCCAAGGCGACGCCGGCGCGCTCGGGGGACGTGCTCGCCGGCCTCGCCGCCGAGTCCGCCGCCGAGCGGGTGGCCGCCCAGACGGTGCTCGCCGACCTGCCGCTCACGCACTTCCTCGACGAGGCCGTCGTGCCCTACGAGGACGACGACGTCACCCGGCTGATCATGGACTCCCACGACGCCGCCGCGTTCGCGCCCGTGCGGTCGCTGACCGTCGGCGGCTTCCGGGACTGGCTGCTGTCCTGGGAGGCCGACACCACCGTGCTGAGCGACCTCGCGCCGGGGCTCACGCCCGAGATGGTGGCAGCGGTCAGCAAGCTCATGCGCGTCGGTGACCTGGTCGCCGTGGGGCGCAAGACCCGCGTCGTCACGGGCCTGCGCACGACGATCGGCCTCGAGGGGCGGCTGGCGACGCGCCTGCAGCCCAACCACCCGACCGACGACCCCGTCGGTATCACCGCGTCGCTGGTGGACGGGCTGCTGCACGGCGCCGGCGACGCGGTGGTGGGCATCAACCCCGCCACCGACCGGCCCTCGACGGTGCGCGCGCTGCTCGAGCTGATCGACGACGCCCGGCAGCGGCTCGGGGCGCCGATCCAGTCGTGCGTGCTCACGCACGTGACCACCACGCTGGAGCTGCTCGAACAGGGCGCGCCCGTCGACCTCGTCTTCCAGTCCGTGGCCGGCACCCAGGCCGCCAACCGGGGCTTCGGGGTGACGCTGGACCAACTGCGCGAGGCCCACGCCGCGGCGTCCGAGCTGCACCGCGGCACCGTCGGCAACAACGTCACGTACTTCGAGACGGGACAGGGCTCGGCGCTCTCGGCCGACGCCCACCACGACGTCGACGAGCAGACCCTCGAGGCCCGCGCCTACGCCGTGTGCCGGGCGTTCGACCCGCTGCTCGTCAACACCGTCGTCGGCTTCATCGGCCCGGAGTACCTCTTCGACGGCAAGCAGATCCTGCGCGCCGGCCTGGAGGACCACCTCTGCGGCAAGCTGCTCGGCGTCCCGATGGGCGTCGACGTCTGCTACACCAACCACGCCGAGGCCGACGCCGACGACACCGACACCCTGCTGCTCACCCTGGGCGCCGCGGGTTGCTCGTTCGTGATCACGGTGCCGGGGGGCGACGACATCATGCTCAACTACCAGTCGCTGTCGTTCCAGGACGTGCTGCAGGTCCGCCAGACGCTCGGGCTGCGACCGGCGCCCGAGTTCGAGGCGTGGCTGGGGTCGGTGGGGCTGCTCGACGATGTCGGCCGCGTGCCGCAGCTGGTACCCGAGCCGATCCGGGCGCTGATGGCATGAGCGAGGTCGATCCCTGGGACGCGCTGCGGGCCGCGACGCGGGCGCGCGTGGGTCTTGGACGGGCCGGTGACGGCCTGTCCACCGCCGAGAACCTCCGTCTCGCCGCCGCCCACGCCCAGGCCCGCGACGCCGTGCACACCGCGCTGGACACCGACGCGATCGTCGCCGCGCTCGGCGACCGTGCCGGGCCCGTCATGCACTCGCAGGCCGCTGACCGCGCCGAGTACCTGCAGCGCCCGGACCTGGGACGTCGCCTCGCCCCCGAGCACGGCCTCGAGGCCGGTGAGCACGACCTCGTCGTCGTGATCTCCGACGGGCTCTCGGCCCGCGCGGTGCAGGACCACGCCGTGGCGGTGGTCGACGCCCTGCTGCCGCGGCTGGAGGGCTGGTCGGTGGCCCCGGTGGTCGTCGCCGAGCAGGCCCGGGTGGCGCTGGGCGACGAGATCGCCGTCGCGCTCGGCGGGCGCATGGTGCTCGTGCTCATCGGCGAGCGCCCGGGGATGTCGTCGCCCGACTCCCTCGGCGCCTACCTGACCTTCGAGCCGAGGCCGGGGCGCATGGACTCCGAGCGCAACTGCGTCTCGAACATCCGCCCGCCCGACGGCCTGACCTACGACGGCGCCGCGGAGATCCTCGCCGCCCTGCTGACCGAGTCCTTCCGCCTGCAGCTCTCGGGCATCGGGCTGAAGGACACCGGCGCCGCCCTCCCGTCCGGAGCGGGCTGAGGATCCCACCGTGATCGTCTGATCGCCGACCCCGGATTACGTCTTTCGGACGGCTTCTTCGTCACCCTTCCGTGTCCTCTTCGTTACTCCGGCGTGTGGTCCGACGGCGGCCACATCACCCGAGCGGCGGAAAGGCATCACACACATGGGTCTTCACAGGGCGAAACTCGGACGTCGGGGGATGGCCGCGCTCGCGGCCACCGGGGCCCTGATCGTCGGCGGCAGTGCCGTCGCGATGGTCGGGTCCGGCAACGCGGACCCGCTGGACCTGCCGGGTGTGCCGGTGGTCGGCACCACCTACGTGCTGCCGGATCTCGCGCCGTACACGGACAACGGGACGCGCGAGGGGGGTGCCCTGGAGGTCACGGACGCGTTCGTCGCCCCCACCGGCGGTGGCGACGCCGCGCTCCGGCTGACGACGCCGGGTGCGAACGACAAGGCGTCGATCGTCTCGCGGGAGGATGCGGGCTCGCCGCTCGCGGAGTGGATCCCGACGGCGGCGTACTCGGCGTACCAGGGCGCGGTCAACCCTGCTGCTCCGTTCCAGTTCCCGAGCCTGCAGCTCATCGTCGACTTCAACGGCGCGGCCGAGGGCGGCTTTGCGACGCTCTTCTACGAGCCGGTCTACAACGAGGGCGCCAGCACCACCCCGGATACCTGGCACCGCTACCAGGCGGGTGCCGGACGCTGGTGCTCCACGAAGGTCATCCCCGACGTGATCGACTCGTCCAAGACCTTCTGCTCGAACGGCGGTGCGCTTCCCCTCGCCGACTACATCGCGGGTCAGTCCGACATCATCGTCAACGGCGTGGTCGTCAACCAGGGCAGCGGCAACGCGGAGCTCGATGCCGCCGTCGACCTAGTCTCGACGCCGAGCACGACCTACGACTTCGAGCTCACCGCGCCGGAGGTCATCCCTGGCGGGGGCGAGTGCGAGGAGCCGACCCTGCCCGAGGTGCCGGAGCTCCCCGAGGTGCCCGAGGGTGAGCACGGCGGCGGTCAGCAGGACGGCGGTCACGAGGACGGCGGCCAGGACAACGGCGGCCATGAGCAGCCCGACGCCGGCCACGAGGACGGCGGCGGTCACGAGCAGCCCGACGACGGCGGCCACGAGGAGCCCCAGCCGGACCCGGAGCCCCAGCCGGAGCCCGACGACCCCTGCAAGTAGGAACTCCTGACGCCACGGCCCCCTCGCCCCCGCGGCGAGGGGGCCGTCGGCGTTGGGGGCGCCGCCGGTCGGCCACGGGCATCGGTGACCTCTCCATTTCGATCTCTCCGGAGTGCCACCAGCGCGGGAACACCGACGGCACTGTCGAGAGATCGGACTGGAGAGCACCCGCCGGCTCGACCGGGACGGGCTACCGGTCGTCCGGCCTCTTGCGCCCGGGCAGGCGGTCGACGACACGGCCGAGGCGTTCGGTCGTGCCCTGGAGCGGCGCGAGGGCGTCGGCGAGGACCTTGATCTGCTCGTCGAGGTTGTCGATCCGACCGGCGAGGGTGCGCAGGTCGGGGCTGACCTTCTGCAGCTCGCCGGCGGCGGTCGACAGCCCGGCGTCGAGGTTGGCCAGGCGCGGCGGGACGTCGGGGAACGTGGTGTCGGCGTGCCGGGCGAGGACCTCGACGTGCTCGATCGCCCCGGTCAGCTTGCGCACCTCGTCGACCGCGCCGGCCATCTGCTGCAGGGCCGGGGCGGCCTCGGCGAGGTGGTGGAGGTCGGCCACGGCGGTGCCGAGCGCGTGCAGGTCGTCCACCGCGCCGCCGAGGGTCTCGAGCGTCGGGATCGCCTCGGCCAGCCGGACGACGGTGGGGACCGCGTCGGCGAGGCGCCCGACGGTGGGCACGCCCTCGGCGATCCGCTCGACGGTGCCGGTGGCGCCCGCGATGGTGCCGATGTCGTCGACGGCGCCGGCGAGGCGCTCCAGGGCCGGGACCGCGCCCGCCAGGGTCTCGAGCTGCCCGGCCGCCTCGCCGATCTGCTGGAGGGCGGGCACCGCGCTCGCGATGACCTGCAGGTCGTCGGTGGCGTAGCCGAGGCGCTCGAGGGACGGCACGGCGCTCGCGAGGGCGGCGATGTCGCCGCGGGCCGCGGCGATCTCCTGCAGCGCGGGCACGGCCTCGCCGAGGGCGCGGATGTCCGGGGCGGCGCCGGCGATCTGCTGGAGCGCGGGCACGGCGCTCGCGAGGGTCGCGATGGACTCGCGGGCCGCGGCGATCTCCTGCAGCGCGGGCACGGCCTCGCCGAGCGCGTGGATGTCGGGGACGGCGCCGGCGATCTGCTGGAGCGCGGGCACGGCGCTCGCGAGGGTCGCGATGTCACCCCGGGCCCGGCCGATCTCCTGGAGCGCGGGCACGGCGCTCGCCAGCGCCGCGATGTCCTCGCGGGCCCGGCCGATCTCCTGCAGCGCCGGCACCGCCTCGCCCAGGACGCGGATGTCGGGCGCCGCTCCGGCGATCGCCTGCAGCGCCGGGACGGCGCGGGCCAGGGTGTGGAGGTCGTCGACGGCACCGCCGAGCCGGTCGAGGGCGTCGACGGCGTAGGAGAGGCGGGTGAGGTCGGGCGCGATCTCGTCGAGCGTGTGCTGGAGCCCGGACGCCACCGGCGCCAGCTGCTCCAGCAGCCGCACGAGCCGCGGGAGCGCGCGCAGGGCGTCGACGACGAGGGGGCTGAGGTCGGCGGCGGTCCCGGCGCCGGTGCGGGCGAGGTCGGCGAGGCCCCGCACGATCGTCGGTCCCTGCAGCGTGAGCTCCACGGCCGTCCGGGTCGACGCGACGACGAGGGCGCGGGCGGTGTCGAGCACGCCGCTCGGCGGGGCCTCGACGGACCGGGGCAGGGCGGGGCGGCTCATGCGGGACGGCTCCGGCTCGTGGTCGGGGTGGTGCTGGGGCTGACGGCGCGGACGACGACGGCGGCGACAAGGGTCGTCAGCGGGACCGAGGCGACCAGGCCGATGCTGCCCACCAGCGTCCGGACGACCTCCTGTGCCACGTCCTCCGCGGTGAGCAGGTCGCCGAGACCCCGGCCCGCCAGCGCGAACAGCAGCAGCAGGGGCAGCGCCGCCCCGGCGTAGGCGAGCACGAGCGTGTTCACCGCCGAGGCGACGTGATCACGACCGACACGCATGGCGGCACCATAGAGGTCGGCGAGCCGGGCGGCCGGGTCCGCGCGGTGCAGCTCCCACACGGCGCTGGTCTGGGTGACGGTGACGTCGTCGAGCACCCCCAGCGCGCCGATGATCACGCCCGCGAGCAGCAGGCCGCGCAGGTCGAGCCCCGGCCCCACCACCCCGGCGAGCTCCGAGGCCTCCTCGCCGAGACCGGTGAGGCGGGACAGCGCGGCGAAGACCAGGGCGAGGACGCCGATGAGCCCGAGGCTCGCGAGCGTGCCGAGCGCTGCGGTCGCCGTGCGGGCCGAGAGGCCGTGCATCAGCGGCAGCACGATGCCGACGATCAGCCCGGAGGCCGTGAGCGCGACCGGGACCGGCGGGCCCCCGGTGGCCAGGGCGGGCAGGACGAAGACCGCGAGCACCCCGAGCGTCGCGCCCAGGGCGACGAGCGCGGCGAGGCCCTGCCAGCGGCCGAGCAGGAGCACCGCGAGCGCGAAGAGGCCGCCGAGCAGGAGCAGCGGCAGGCCGCGCTGGAAGTCGACGATCGTGTAGGTGAGGGGGTCCGCCGGGTCCCCGCCGCCCCAGCCGAGCACGACGGCGTCGCCGACGGCGAAGCGCGGCGAGCCGGGCGTGGTCGGCGCCAGGGTGACGATCGTGCTCCCGGCTGCCGGCCCGTCCTGCAGGCGCAGCGTCACCGCGACACAGCCCTCGCCCTCCCCGGGGGAGGGCAGGTTGGGGTCGGTGCAGTCGGACTCCCCGGCGGCGCGCAGGACCTCGGCGTCGACCGGGGTCTGCGCCCCGAGCCCGGGTGCGCCCTGGCCGGTCGCGGCCCGTTCCGCCACCCGGGCGTACTCGGACGGGGACGGGGCGAGCACCACGAGGCCCACCAGCACCGCGAGCCCGCAGGGCACGAGCAGCAGGGCCAGGAGCCGACGCACCCGCGTGGCCGACGCCCCGTCCAGCGAGCCGCCGCCGTGCCCGTGGCCGTGCCCGTGCCCGTGGCCCGCCTCGAGGGGCGCGTCCGCACGTCGCCGTCGCGCGGGCCGGGCAGTGGGCCGTCGCGTCGCCCGGGGAGTGTCAGCCTGGGGGCCATGCTGATGTTCAGCGTCAGAGGAGCCCCCAGCTCGCCGCCGGGCCGGTCGGTCGCGGGGCGACGGCTCCTCGGGGCGCGGCACCTCGATCGGACCGGTCACCGCGTCGTCGCCGGCGTCCTCCTCGGCGGTCGCGGCCCGCACGCGGCGCCCCGTGGGTCGGGAGGAGCTCACCCGGCCATCATCTCCGGGAGCGATCCGCTCACGCGCCGGGGGAGGCGAGCTTCCCGCCGAGCCGCAGCACCGGGTCCGGTGCCTTCCTCGCGAGGTTCATGAGCGCTCCTCCGGCGCGGGCGCGGGCGAGCGAGCCGTGCCCGAACTTCCGGCTCAGGCCGCCACGGTCGCCGGGCAGGTGGTGGTGCAGCGGGGTGGCGGTGGCCTCGGGGTCGGTGAGCGTGCGCCCGATGACCATCCGCTGGATCTCGCTGGTGCCCTCGAAGATCGTGTAGAGCTTCGCGTCGCGGTACCACTTCTCGACCGGGAGGTCGTCGACGTAGCCCCAGCCGCCGCAGGTCTGGACGGCCTGCTCGGCGGCGCGCACGGCGACCTCGGAGGCCTTGAGCTTCGACATCGAGCCCTCGCCGGCCTGGAACGGCACACCGTTGGCGGCCATCCACGACGCGCGCCAGGTGAGGAGTCGCGCGGCGTCGATGTCGGCGGCCAGGTCGGCGAGCGGGAACGAGACGCCCTGGTTGTCGATGACCGGGCTGCCGAAGGCCTCGCGCTGCCGTGCGTAGGAGCAGGCGTACTCGAACGACGCCCGCGCCACCCCGAGCGCCATGGCGGCGACCATCGGCCGCGTCTGCTCGAAGGTGCCGAGCGCCGCGGGCTTGCCCTCACCGCGGCGCGCCTTCTCCAGCTTGTGCTCGAGCTTGTCCTCGCCGCCCAGGAGGTTGTCGGCGGGGATGCGGCAGCCCTCGAACCGCAGCTCCGCGGTGTGCGACGCCCGGTGCCCGAGCTTGCGCAGCCGCCGGACCTGCTCCATGCCCGGGGTGTCCTTGGGCACCACGAACATCGCCTGGCCCTTGGTGCCGAGCTCGGGGTCGACGACGGCGTTGACGATCGTGACGTCGGCGATCCCGCCGTTGCCGATCCAGATCTTCTCGCCGTCGAGCACCCACGCGTCGCCCTCCTTGCGGGCGCGGGTCTGCAGGTTGGCGACGTCGCTGCCGCCCTGGGGCTCGGACACCGCGAGCGCGGCGAGCTTGATGTCGCCGGACTCGCCGAACATCTCGGGCGCCCAGCGGGCGAGCTGCTCGGGGGTACCGGCCTGGTTGAGCGCCGAGAGCGCGAGGGCGGGGAGCACGATCGTGAGCCCGATGCCGGCGCAGCCCCAGAACATCTCCTCGAGGAAGAGCGGGAGCGAGAGACCCGTGGGGTCGGCGATGAGGTCGGCGTAGAAGAGGGCGTTGTAGAAGCCCTCCTGCGCGGCCCGGTCCACGATCTCCCAGGGGCACTCCTCGGCGACGTCGTACTTCGCCGCGGCCGGCCGGACGACGTCCTCGGCGAAGGCGTGGGTCCGCCGGACCAGCTCGTGGTGGGCGGGCGTCAGTTCCAGGGTGAAGGCACTCATCGGCTGCTCCGTTCTGGTGTTACCGACTAGTACCGCGTACCGCTGGTACCGAAACCCGCGAGATCAGGGTCGCGGGAGGCCGATCGGGTTGGGGTAGGGGACGGCGCCCGCGTCGACGACGGCCGTGACGAGCGGCCCGAGGAGCCCGGCGAGACGGTCGGTGCCCGCCCGGCCGAGTGCCCGCCACGGCCCGGACGCGGCTCGGTCGGTGGCGCGTTCGACCTCGTCGCGGGCACGACGTCCCTCGTCGGTGAGGGCACCGTGGGCGTCGAGCCACCCGCGCACGGCCAGCTCCTCGCCGGCCGCCGCCCACGTCCCGTCGTCGAGCTGCCGGGACTCCGGGAGGCTGTCCGAGGACTCGTCGGCGGCGATCTTGAGCCGGTGCGCGGCGACCGGCCCGACGTCGTGGGCGACGAGCGCCGCGACGTGACCGTCGCCCCGGTGCTCGCGCAGCGTCGTCGCGGCCTGCCACAGCGCGAGGTGCGGCGGGGCCGGGCGGGGGAGGGCCTGGTTCGCCGCCGCGAGGACGCGCCCGGCCGTGTCCGCGGCGTCGGCGGCCTCCCCGGCGAGCCCCGCGGCCTCGGCGACCGCCTCGGAGTCGACGCCGCCGGGGAGGTCGGCGAGGAGCCGTCGCAGCGTCGCGTCGACTCCTGCGAGGCGGGCCTCGAGGCAGGTCGCGGGGGAGGCGAGCGCCCAGGCGTCGGGCAGCGCGCGGTGGATGCGGTCGCGGTGGAAGCCGTGGAACGACGCCCACGCCACCTCCGGGCCGACGGGCCCGAGCGGTGCCGCGCGCTGGGCGACGTAGCCCATCCAGAACCCCTTGAGCCCGACGGCGTCGGCGGCGGCGCGGGCCTCCGGGGCGAAGTAGGTGACCGCGTGCAGGGGCTCGAGCAAGGTCCAGAGGCGCCGGGCGTCGTCCACGGGCACGATGGTGGCCGCCGGATAGGGGTTTGCCTACCGCTCGAACACGTGTTCGAATGGTGGGCGTGCGGTGGGACGAGCAGAAGGTCGCGGGAGGCCCCGAGGAGCTGCCGGGCATGCCGGCGCTCAAGGGCCTCGTCCGCAGCGTCCGCACGCCGGAGTTCGCGGGCATCACTTTCCACGAGGTGCGCGCGCGCTCGGTGCTCAACCGCGTGCCCGGGGCCTCGCCGATGCCTTTCGCGTGGACCGTGAACCCCTACCGCGGGTGCAGCCACGCGTGCACCTACTGCCTCTCGCTCGACACCCGGATCCTCATGGTCGACGGCACCAGCGTGCGGTTGGCCGACGTCCGGGTCGGCGATCTCGTGGTGGGCTCCGAGGTGCGCAGCAACGGCATCCGGTCGCTGGTGCCGACGCCGGTGCACGCCGCGTGGACCACGACGAAGGCGGCCTGGCGCGTCCGTCTGCTCGACGGCACGGCGATCGTCGCCAGCGCCGACCACCGCTTCCTCACGCGCCGCGGCTGGGTCCACGTGCGGCCGGAGGGATGCGAGGGTGGCGAGCGGCCGCACCTGCGGATCGGCGAGGCCCTGGTCGGCGCCGAGACCCTGGCCGACGAGGCGTTCCGGCGGCCCGGGTCGCCGCCGGTGGCCCCGGCGCCGCCCGGCGACGAGCCGGGCGGGCGGGTCGTGGTCGGGGTGGACGAGCTGCCCGGTGAGCGCGCCCTCGGCGACCTCACCACCGGCACCGGCGACTTCGTCGCCGACGGGGTGATCAGCCACAACTGCTTCGCCCGCAACACCCACACCTATCTCGACCTCGACGCGGGCGACGACTTCGACCGCCAGGTCGTGGTCAAGCTGAACGCGCCCGAGGTGCTGGCCCGCGAGCTGCGCGCGCCGCGCTGGGCCCGCGAGCACGTCGCGATGGGCACCAACACCGATCCCTACCAGCGCGCGGAGGGCCGGTACGCGCTGATGCCGGGGATCATCAAGGCCCTGGGGGCCAGCGGCACACCGTTCTCGATCCTCACCAAGGGCACGCTGCTCGCCCGCGACCTGCCGGAGCTCGCGGCCGCGGCGCGCGACGTGCCCGTCGGGGTCGGGGTGTCGCTGGCCCTGCTGGACCCGGAGCTGCACCGCCGGGTCGAGCCGGGCACGCCGACGCCCCGGGCCCGGCTGGACCTCGTGCGCCGCGTCCGCGACGCGGGTCTGCCGTGCGGGGTGTTCGTCGCCCCGGTCCTGCCCGGGCTCACCGACTCCGACGAGGCGCTCGACGCCCTGCTCGGCGAGATCGCCACGGCGGGGGCGAGCGGCGCGTCGGTGCTCGCCCTGCACCTGCGGCCGGGCACGCGGGAGTGGTTCCACGCCTGGCTCGCCCGCGAGCACCCGGCGCTGATCGAGCGCTACGCCGCCCTCTACCGCCGCGGGGCCTACGTCGACGCGGCCTACCGCAAGGACCTCGCCGCGCGCGTCGGGCCGCTGCTCGCGCGCCACGGCCTCACCGGCGGCGGCCACGCCATGGGCGGCCGGCAGGGGGACGAGGGGCGGGAGACCGAGCGGTCGTGGCCGGAGGGTGCGGTGCCCGAGATCCCGGAGAAGGTGGTCGAGGCGCCGCCGGAGCAGCTCTCCCTGCTGTGAACGGGACGCTTCGGTTATCGAAGCATTCCCGTCGACCGGCGTGGTGGTGTCTGCTCCTCGCAGCACCCCGACCCCCGACGGAGGACTCCGTGGACCTCGACGACGCCCGGCAGGTGCTGCGCGAGCAGCACCGCGCCGTCCTCGCGGCCCGCCGCACCGACGGCGCGCCCCAGCTCTCGCCCGTGGTCGTCGGCATCGACGACGACGGCGCGGCGACGATCAGCACGCGCGAGACCGCCCTCAAGACGAAGAACCTGCGCCGGGAGGGGCGGGCGTGGCTCTGCGTCCTGCCCGACGCCTTCTTCGGTCGGTGGGTCCAGGTGGAGGGCGACGTCGAGATCGTCGAGCTGCCCGCGGCGCTCGACGGCCTGCGCGCCCTCTACCGGCAGGTGCAGGGCGGCGAGCAGCCCGACTGGGCGGACTTCGACGAGGCCATGCACCGCGAGCGCCGGGTCCTCCTGCGGGTGCACCTCGACCGCGCGGGCCCCGACGAGAGCGGCTGAGGTCCCGCGTCGACCCGCTCGATAGCCTGCAGGGTGACTCGCCCGCCCGATCCAGGAGCACCACCGCCGATGATGCGCACGCACCCCGCCGGCACGCTGCGCGCCGAGCACGTCGGCGCCACCGTCACCCTCGCCGGATGGGTGGCCCGGCGTCGCGATCACGGCGGCGTCGTGTTCATCGACCTGCGCGACGCCTCGGGCGTGGTGCAGGTGGTGTTCCGCGCCGGCGAGGTGGCGCAGGAGTCGCACCGCCTGCGCGCCGAGTTCTGCGTGCAGATCACGGGCTCGGTCGAGCAGCGCCCGGCGGGCAGCGAGAACGCCGACCTCGCCACCGGGGACGTCGAGATCAGCGCCACGGCGCTGACGGTCCTCTCGGAGTCCGCGCCGCTGCCGTTCTCGCTCGACGAGCACGCGGAGGTCGGCGAGGACGTCCGCCTGCGCTACCGCTACCTGGACCTGCGCCGCGAGGGCCCGGCGTCGGCCATCCGCCTGCGCAGCCGCGCCAACAAGATCGCCCGCGACGTGCTGTCGGAGCGCGACTTCCTCGAGATCGAGACGCCGACCCTGACCCGGTCGACCCCCGAGGGCGCACGCGACTTCCTCGTCCCGGCCCGCCTGCGGCCGGGCTCCTGGTACGCGCTCCCGCAGTCTCCGCAGCTGTTCAAGCAGCTGCTCATGGTGTCCGGGATGGAGCGCTACTTCCAGATCGCGCGCTGCTACCGCGACGAGGACTTCCGCGCCGACCGCCAGCCGGAGTTCACGCAGCTCGACATCGAGGCGAGCTTCGTCGACCAGGACGACGTCATCGCGCTCGGCGAGGCGATCGTCGGCGCGCTGTGGTCGGAGCTCGGCGGCCACGAGATCCCGACGCCGATCCCGCGGATCTCCTACGCCGAGGCCATGGCCCGCTACGGCTCGGACAAGCCCGACCTGCGCTTCGACATCGAGCTGACCGAGCTCACCGAGTTCTTCGCCGACACCACCTTCCGGGTCTTCCAGGCGCCCTACGTGGGCGCCGTGGTCATGCCCGGCGGCGCCTCCCAGGCGCGGCGCACGCTCGACGGCTGGCAGGAGTGGGCCAAGCAGCGCGGCGCGAAGGGCCTCGCCTATGTGCTGGTCGGCGAGGACGGCACCCTGACCGGCCCCGTCGCCAAGAACATCACCGACGCCGAGCGCGAGGGCCTGGCCAAGGCCGCGGGTGCCAACCCGGGTGACTGCATCTTCTTCGGCGCCGGCACGCGGGCCGAGGGGCGCGCCCTGCTCGGCGCCACCCGCGGCGAGATCGCGCGCCGCCTCGACCTCATCCCCGAGGGTTCCTGGTCGTTCGTCTGGGTCGTCGACGCGCCCCTGTTCGAGGCCGCGGGCTCGACGGACGACGTCGCCGTCGGGTCGGGCACCTGGACGGCGGTGCACCACGCGTTCACCTCGCCCACCCCGGAATGGATCGACTCCTTCGAGTCCGACCCCGAGAACGCGCTGGCCTACGCCTACGACCTCGTCTGCAACGGCAACGAGATCGGCGGGGGGTCCATCCGTATCCACCGGCGCGACGTGCAGGAGCGCGTGTTCGCGCTGATGGGCCTCACGCCCGAGCAGCAGGAGGAGAAGTTCGGCTTCCTGCTCG
The DNA here is from genome assembly GCF_036044095.1 of Actinomycetospora sp. NBC_00405. Lineage (NCBI taxonomy): Bacteria > Bacillati > Actinomycetota > Actinomycetes > Pseudonocardiales > Pseudonocardiaceae > Actinomycetospora > Actinomycetospora sp. NBC_00405. Next base: position 1,248,367 of record NZ_CP107938.1, on the reverse strand, counting down.
ACGCGTTCGCCTACGGCCCGCCGCCGCACGGCGGGATCGCGTTCGGCTGGGACCGCATCTGCGCCCTGCTCGCCGGCGTCGACTCGATCCGTGAGGTCATCGCCTTCCCGAAGACCGGCGGCGGGTACGACCCACTCACGGCTGCGCCGGCCCCCATCACCTCCCTGCAGCGCAAGGAGGCGGGCGTCGACGCGCCCGCACCGGGGACGCAGACGAAACCGGCAGCGCCGGTGAAGCCGCCGGAGCGGCCGGTGCAGTGATCCGGCTGCGCGTCCTCTGTCCGGACGCGGAGCAGGACGCGCAGGCGGACCCGCAGGCGGACCCGCAGGCGGACGTGGAGCCGGAGGTGGAGCCCGGCCCGGTCGACGACGTGCTCGCCGTCCTGCACGCCGAGCCCGGGGCCGTGCACGTCGTCCGGCTGCGCGGTGCGGCGGTGTCTCCGCCCGGCGACGTGGTGGAGGCCGACCTGGCCCGCGAGTCGGTGGACGGGGTGCTCCAGCAGCTCCGTGAGCTGGGCTGCGCGCAGCACGGCGGCATCGTGCTCGAGACCCTCGACACCGTCGTCTCGGCCGCCGCCGAGCGTGCGGAGGAGGCGGTGCCGGGCGAGGGGCTCGACGCGGTGGTGTGGGACGAGCTGCTCGCCCGCACCGGCCAGGGCGCGCGTCTGTCGGCGACCTTCGTGATCATGTTGACGATCGCCTGCCTGCTCGGCGCGATCGGCGTCGTCACCAACTCGCCGGTGACCGTCGTCGGCGCCATGGTCCTCGGCCCCGAGTTCGGGCCGCTCGCCGCCCTCGCGCTGGCCGCGGTGCGCCGGGACGGCCCGATGGCCCGCTCGGCCGGGCTCGCCCTGGCGGTGGGTTTCGGGATCGCGGTGCCCGTGACGGCCGTGGCCGCCGCGGGAGCGCGGGCGGTGGACGCGATCCCGGACAACGCCCTGACGAACCTCTCGGGTGTCGAGTTCGTCTACCAGGTCGGCCCGTTCTCGCTGGTGGTGGCGCTGCTCGCCGGCGTCGCGGGCATGGTCGCGCTCGTGGCGGGGGAGGGCTCCGGGGTCCTGGTCGGGGTGTTCATCTCGGTGACGACGGTGCCCGCGGCCGGCTTCGTGGCGGTGGCCGTCGTCCTGCGTGACTGGCCCAGGGCGGGCGGGTCCCTGCTCCAGCTGGTGGTCAACGTGGTCGGGATCGTCATCGCCGGCACCGTCGTGCTCCTGCTCGCGCGGGCGTCGCGCCGGCGCCGCGGGCTCCCCGAACACCTCCCGAGGCGTCGCGCGGACCGGTAGACTCCTCCGGCTGATGGCTCCCCTGACGACGGACGACGCGGATACCTCGAACGGTCGCTCCACCGGCCCGGCCGGGCCGGACGATCGCATCACCGAGGTGGTGCATCTGGCCGAAGAGCTCCTCACACGGCGCCACGGCGCCACGGTGCGCCTCGCGGATCCGGAGGACCTCGGCGGCAGCACCCGCTCGCTGGTCGTGCGGGTCCGCGTCGCCGAGAACCCCTTCTCGCTGCCGCGCACGCTCGTGGTCAAGCACTTCCTCGACGAGCCGGGGGCGGGCGAGCAGAGCATCGACCGGTTCCACTACGAGGCCGCGTCGTGCCAGCTGCTGACGGCGATGCCCTCGGAGGAGCGGGCGAGCCCGATGCTCGTGGCCAACGACCCGGCTCACCGCCTGCTGGTGCTCGAGGACCTCGGGCGCTGCGCCACCCTGGCCGACCGCCTCGAGGAGCGTGACCCGAAGGCCGCCGAGCGCGCGCTGCTCGGCTGGGCCCGGGCGCTCGGGCGCATGCAGGCGGCCACCGCGGGCCGCGAGAACGACTTCGGGGCCCTGCTGCGCCGCTTCGGCGAGCGGACCTGGCGCGACCCGCTGGCCGACGACGCCCGCGCGGCGCTGGCCGAGGTGCCCGACCAGCTCGCCCAGCTGCTGCGTGTCGAGGCGGCGCCGGCCGGGGTGGCCGAGGCGCGCGAGGCGGCCCGCCTGCTGGGCGGCTCCGGCCACCGCGCCTTCAGCCCGGCGGAGGTCCGGCCCGACAACTGCCTGCTCACCGGCAGCGGTGCGCGGTTCCTCGACTTCGAGTGGGGCTGCTTCCGCGACGTCGCGCTCATGGGCGCCTCGCTGCGCCTGCCGCTGCCCAGCGGCGGCCCGGCGCGCGCCCAGCCGCCCGGCATGGCCGAGGCGATGGTGGCCGCGTGGCAGGCCGAGATCACGCCCGTCTGGGGTGAGCTCGCGGACCTCGAGGTCCTGCGCGAGCGCCTGCTGCAGGCCGAGGTGCTCTGGGTGTGGCTCTCGACGCGCGCACTGCTGCCCGCCGTCGTGGGTGTCCGGCCGTCGGGCCGGGTGGCCCGCGTGGTCGTCGCCGACCCTGGCGAGGACGCGCCCGCGGTGCTCAGCGCGCTCTGGCGGCGCCTCGGCATGGACGCCGAGCGCGCCGGGCACGTCGCCACCGCCGAGGTCGCGGCGGCCGTCGTCGGGGCCCTCGGGCGCCACGGCGGCGAGGCCGTGCTGCCGCCCTACCCGGCGTTCGCCGGCTGCCGCCAGGAGTAGAGGCCGGCTACGCGGCGACCAGCCGGGCGCGGTGGACGAACGCCTCCGCGACCGGGCCGGTCCAGCTCAGCGCACCCGCGTCGCGCAACGACTCGGCGTCGCGGCGCCCCGCGAGCAGCAGCAGGAGCCCGTGCGGATCGATCTCGACGGCGTCCGCGGCGTTGACGGTGTCCTCCGGGCGTCCCGGGACGACGGCGCCGTGGGTGACGTGCACGGCGCGGTCGTCGCCGGGACGAACCGCCACGCGCAGTGTCGCGTCATCGGCCCCCACCGCGGCGACCAGCAGGCGCGGCAGCACGCGCAGGACGAGCCGGCACGCCTCGCGGGCGGCCGCCTCGTGGTCGCGCAGGTCGGCCGGGGCGCCGAGGGCCGCGGTCAGGTCGTGGACGTGCAGGCACATGTCGAGGCACTGGGCGCCCAGCACCGGGTCGCCGCTCCTGCGGCCGGCCAGCTGGGTCTCCGCGCGGTGACGCGCCGCCGCGATCGCCTCGCGCAGCGTCTCCGGGCCGGCGTAGTGCACCCCGGTGAGGTGGACCGCGAGCTCCGCCACGTCGGCGGGCCCGACACCGGCGCCGGGCAGCGGCCGGGCCCAGTCCTCGGCACCCAGCCCGCGGACGTTCTCGCCGGCCACGTCCCAGAGCCCCATCAGGGCCCGTGTCGCATCGTCCATCGGTCCCAGCACCTCGCTCGCGGCCTTGCTCGGCGTCACGACCAGTGCGACCCTATGTGATACACACCACACGAGCAACGGATCCCCTAGCCCCCGGGACCCTCGCCAGGGGGCGGTCATGGGCGAGTGCGAACCCCGGAACTTCCTGCGGCCATGCCTGCTCCTGCTGATCCAGGAGCGGGCCGCGCACGGCTACGACCTCGTGGAGCGGCTGCACGCCTCGTTGATCGACGACACCGACGCCGGCGGCGTCTACCGCACCCTGCGGTCGTTCGAGCGCGAAGGCCTCGTCCGGTCGACGTGGAGCATCCCGGCCACCGGGCCCGCCCGGCGGACCTACGCGCTGACCCCGGCCGGGTCGGACAGCCTGCGCCGCCAGGTCGAGACGCTGGAGGCGACCCACCAGTTGCTGCACTCCTTCCTCGGGCGCTGCGGGCGCGCGATGGGATCGGAGGCGACGTCGTGACCTGGTTCCTGGCCTGCGAGACCGCTGGGCCACCGGTGCCGCCGGCCCCGCCCCGGGCGCCCTGCGAGGGCCCCGTCTGCATCACCTGCTCCGACCAGGCGGTCCGGGTGACCGTCGTGGCCCTGCACCCCGACGGCACGGCACGCGTCGACACCGGGGTCGGTGAGGAGGAGGTGTCCGTGGCCCTCGTGGACGCCGCGGTCGGTGACGTCGTGCTCGTGCACGCCGGGGAGGCGATCGCCGCGCTGGGGCCGCCGTGAGGAGGGCCGGGCCGTGACGGCCCCGCCACCGGTCCGCGTGCGCGCGCACCTCTCGGTCACCGGCATCGTGCAGGGCGTCGGCTTCCGGCCGTTCGTGCACGGGCTCGCCGGGCGGCTCGCCCTCGACGGGTACGTCGGCAACGACGACGCCGGCGTGGTGGTGGAGGTCGAGGGCGCGCCGGAGGCGGTGGAGGCGTTCGTCGTCGCCCTGCGCACCGACGCGCCGCCGTTGGCCCTGGTGGAGTCCGTGCGCCGCCGTCCGGTGGCGTCCACCGGAGCGCCCGGCTTCCTCATCGCGTCGAGCGCGACCGGAGCCGGGGGTCCACGCACGACGGTCTCGGCCGACACCGCCCCGTGCACGGAGTGCCTCGCCGAGCTCGACGACCCGACCGACCGGCGCCACCGCCACCCGTTCATCACCTGCACGAACTGCGGCCCGCGGTTCAGCATCGTGTGCGACGTCCCCTACGACCGGGCGACCACCACCATGGCCGGCTTCCCGATGTGCCCGGCCTGCACCGCCGAGTACCACGACCCGACCGACCGCCGCTTCCATGCCCAGCCCGTCTGCTGCCACGACTGCGGACCGACCCTGCGCCTCGGCGGCTCACCCGACTCGTCCGACGGTGTGCTGGCCCGCGCCGCGGCGCGCCTGCGGGCGGGGGAGATCCTCGCGGTGAAGGGCCTCGGCGGGTACCACCTCGCGGTGCGGGCCGACGACGCCGACGCGGTGGCCCGGCTGCGGGCGGCCAAGCACCGCGAGGACAAGCCCTTCGCGGTGCTCGCCGCCGACCTCGGCGCGGCGGCGGAGCTGGTCGTCGTCGACGAGGACGTCGCGGGCGTGCTGACGTCGCGGCAGCGGCCGATCGTGCTGCTCCCGCGGCGCCCGGGGGCCGCCGTCGCGCCCGCGGTGGCCCCGGCGACGGGCGAGCTCGGGATCCTGCTCCCGCCGACCCCGTTGCACCGGCTGCTCGCCCGGGACGTCGGCGTCCCCCTCGTGCTGACCAGCGGCAACGTCTCCGACGAGCCGATCGCCCACCGCGACGACGACGCCGCTGCCCGGCTCGCCCCGCTCGTCGACGGGTTCCTGACCCACGACCGCCCCATCCGGACCCGGGTCGACGACTCGGTCGCGAGGGTCGCGCGCCGTCGTGTCCTGCCGGTGCGCCGGGCCCGCGGGTACGCCCCCGAGCCGGTGACGCTGGGATTCGCCGTCCGGCGGCCCGTGCTGGCCTGCGGGGGCGAGCAGAAGGTGACGATCACCTTGGCCGCCGGCACGCGGGCGTTCCTCTCCGCCCACATCGGCGACCTCGAGAACCTCGCGACACTGCGCGCCTACACCGACGCGGTCACGCACATCGGGCGGCTCTTCGACATCGAGCCCGAGGTCGTCGCCCACGACCTGCACCCCGAGTACCGGTCGACGACCTACGCCCTCGACCGGGACGACCTCACGGCGGTCGGGGTCCAGCACCACCACGCCCACATCGCGGCGTGCCTGGCCGAGCACGGCCGGGGTCCCGACGACCCCCCGGTGCTCGGCGTCGCCTACGACGGCACCGGCTGGGGCCCCGACGGGACGATCTGGGGTGGGGAGCTGCTGCTCGCGTCACTGCGGGGCGCGGAGCGGGTCGGGCACCTCGAGACCGTCGGGCTCCCCGGGGGAGCGGCGGCGGTCCGGGCGCCGTGGCGGATGGCGGCGGCCTGGCTGGGGGCGGCCGGGGCGGACCTCGCCGTGGCCCGGCGTCAGGAGCGGTGGGAGGCGGTCGCGACGCTGGCCCGCTCGGCGTCGACGCTGCGGACCTCGAGCGCCGGGCGGCTCTTCGACGCGGTCGCGGCCGTGCTCGGCGTCCGGGACACGACGACTTACGAGGGCCAGGCCGCGATGGAGCTGGAGCAGTACGTCGACCCCGCCGAGCGTTCGGCGTACTCGGTCGGCGAGGCCGTCGACGGCGTGATCCCGGCCGGCGACCTCGTGGCCGCCGCCGTGGCGGACGTCCGGACCGGCGTCGACCGGGGTCGCATCGCCGCACGCTTCCACCACGGCCTCGCCGATGCGACGGTTCGCGCGGCGGTCGCCGCGGCCGCGGAGCACGGCGTGACGACGGCCGCGCTGTCCGGCGGGGTGTTCGTCAACCTCGTCCTGCTCGAGCGCGTCCGCGCCGGCCTGGAGGCCGCCGGTCTGAGCGTCCTGGTCCACGAGCGCGTGCCGTGCACCGATGGCGGCCTGAGCCTCGGCCAGGCGGCGGTGGCCGCCTGCGCCCCCGCACCCACTGCCCCCTCGCTGACGGAGGTCGATCGATGACGACGACGCTGACCCGGGACGACGCGGTGGAGGCGTTCGCCCGGCGGACACCGGCCACCACCGCCCTGGCCGAGGAGACCGAGCGCATCGCCGACGCCTGTCATGCGATGGCCGAGCGCTTCTCCCGGGGCGGGCGGCTGATCACCTTCGGCAACGGCGCGGCGGCCGCGGACGCCGCGCACCTCGCCGTCGAGTTCGTTCACCCGGTGATCGTTGGTAAGCGCGCCCTCCCGGCGCTCTCGCTGGTCACCGACCCCGCGACCCTCACCGGGATCGCCCGCCGCTCCGGCTTCGAGGACACCTTCGCCGCCCAGCTCCGGGCCCTGGCCCGCCCGGAGGACATCGCGGTCGGGATCACCGTGGACGGGGAGTGCCCGAACGTGGCCCGTGCCCTCGGGGAGGCGTACGACCACGGCCTGCTCACCATCGCCCTGATCGGGGGTGACGGGGGAGCGGTCGCAGCCGTGCCGGGCCTGGACCACGTGCTGCGGGCCCGTTCCACCGACCCCTTCGTGGTCAAGGAGATGCACGTGACGATCTACCACGTGCTGTGGGAGCTGGCGCACGTGTTCCTCGAGCGGGGGAGCGCGCGGTGAGCGGGGTCGAGTCGCTCTACCCGTTCCTCTACCCCTCCGCCGACGAGGAGCCGGAGGGCGAAACGGCCCGCGAGCAGGAGGTGTTCGCCGAGGTCCGCCGCTCCACGCGGGAGAAGGTCGCGGAGATCGCGGCGCTGCGCGAGCAGGTGCTGGCGAGCTACGCCGACGACCTCGTGACGTGCGCCGGCGAGATGGCGGCGGCGTTCGCGGCGGGCGGGCGGTTGTTCTCGTTCGGCAACGGCGGCAGCAGCACCGACGCGCAGGCGGTCGCCGAGATGTTCTCCGCTCCCGAGGACCCGGGCGCCGGCCTCCCCGCGATCGCCCTCACCGCAGACGTCGCGGTCCTCACCGCCCTGTCCAACGACGTGTCCTTCGAGGTGGTCTTCGCCCGCCCGCTCGCGGCGTCCGGACGCCCGGGGGACATTGCCCTCGGGCTGTCGACGAGCGGCGGCTCGACGAACGTGCTGCGCGGGCTCGCGGAGGCGCGCCGCCGGGGCATGCTCACGGTCGGGCTGGCGGGGTACGACGGCGGCCGGATGGCCGAGGTCGACACCGTCGACCACCTGTTCGTCATGCCGTCGTCGTCCGTGCACCGCATCCAGGAGGCCCAGACCACCGTCTACCAGGTATTGGGCGAACTGATCCTCCGGGCGCTCAGCTGCCCTGGTCGCCCGGAGGGAGATCCGGGCTCCCCGGGGTGACCGACGGATTCGGCTCGACGCCCTCGGCGTCCTGCGGATCTCCGCTGCCGTAGGGACGCCCCGCCGCGCCCTTCGTGCCCTCGCGGTCGGAGCCCCGCTTCTCCTCGGCCGCGCGGGCGATGTCCTCGGCGCTGGCGTTGATGCTCTCGCCCACCCCGAGGGGGCCCTTCGGTGCCGTGTCGGTGTCCTTCATCCCCTCCGCCTCCTCCGGCGAGGGCTCGCGCCCGGGGCCCGGGGCCGGGGCGTTCGAGGCGTCGAACGCCCGCGCGGCGCCCTCCGCGGCGTCCTTCTTGGCGTCGTCCACGTCTCCTCCTCGTCTCAGCAGATGCGCGGCAGTGGGTCGCCGACGAGCATGTCGACGATCCGGGTGCCGCCGAACGCGGTGCGCAGGAGCACCAGCCCGGGCGGGTCGTCGGCGACGTGCCCGATGACGGCGGCGCCGTCGCCGAGCGGGTGTGCGCGGAGCGCGGCCATGACCGCGTCCACGCGGGATGCGTCGACCACGGCCACCAGACGGCCCTCGCAGGCGACGTACAGCGGGTCGATCCCCAGCAGCTCGGACGCCCCGGTGACGACCTCGCGCACGGGCACCCACGCCTCGTCGACCACCACGGCGACCTGCGAGGAGGTGGCGATCTCGTTGAGGATGGTGGCGACGCCGCCCCTCGTCGCGTCGCGCAGCACCCGGACCCCGTCGCCGCCCGCGTCGAGCAGGCCGGCGGTCAGCTCGTGCAGCGGGGCGGTGTCGGAGACCAGGTCGGCCTCGATGTCGAGCTCGCCGCGGGCGAGCATGATCGTGATGCCGTGGTCGCCGAGCGGCCCGGAGACGATCACGGCGTCGCCCGGCTGGACGGCGGCGGCGCTCAGGGCGAGGGGCCGGTCCAGGACTCCGACCCCCGCCGTGGTGATGAAGCAGCCGTCGGCCTTGCCGCGCGGGACGACCTTGGTGTCCCCGGTGACGATCTGCACCCCGGCCGCCGCGGCCGCGCGGGCCATCGATTCGGCGATCCGACGTAGGTCGGCGACCGGGAAGCCCTCCTCGAGGATGAACCCCGCCGAGAGGTGCAGCGGTCGCGCCCCGCACATCGCGAGGTCGTTGACGGTGCCGTTGACGGCGAGGTCGCCGATGTCGCCGCCGGGGAAGAACAGCGGCGAGACCACGTAGGAGTCGGTGGTGAAGGCCAAGCGCGCCCCGCCCACGTCCAGGGACGCCCCGTCCTCGAGCTGCTCGAGAACGGGGTTGCGGAAGGCCTCGACGAACACGGCGTCGATGAGGGTGTGGGTGGCCTTGCCCCCGGCCCCGTGCGCGAGGGTGATGCGTTCCTCCCGCACCCGCGGCCTGCGCCGCCGCGCCCGCTCGATGCGCTCGAGGACCTGCTCCTCGCTGCGCAGGTGCTCGGCCCCGGCGTGCGTCGCCACGGCCTCCTCGGCCCAGCCGGCGTGGACGGTGGGGCTTGCGGGGACGCCGTTCGTGCTCATCGGCGCACCACCGGGTCCGCGAGCATCGTGGTGCTGCCGGCGCGGACGCGTTCGCGACTGAAGCGGCCGAAGTTGTAGTAGGCCGCGCAGGCGCCCTCGGACGACACCATGCAGGTGCCGATCGGCGTCTCGGGGGTGCACGCGGTCCCGAAGACCTTGCACTCCCACGGCTCGAGGACGCCTTTGAGCACCTCGCCGCACTGGCACGCCTTCGGGTCGGCGACGCGGACACCCGGGACCGCGAAGATCCGTTCGGCGTCGAAACGCGCGTACTCCTCGCGCATCTGCATGGCGGACTGGGAGATGAACCCGAGCCCACGCCACTCGAAGTAGGGCCGGAGCTCCATGACCTCCCCGAGGACCTCGAGCGCCCGCCGGTTGCCGTTCCAGGGCACCACACGGCTGTACTGGTTCTCGACCTCGCAGCGGCCGTCGTGCAGCTGGAGCATCAGCTGGTGCACCGACTGCAGGATGTCCAGCGGCTCGAAGCCCGCGGTGACGAGCGGCTTCCCGTGGCGGGCGGCGATGAACTCGTAGGGCCGGCAGCCGATCACGGTGGACACGTGGCCCGGGCCGAGGAAGCCGTCGAGGCGCAGGTCGGGCGAGTCGAGGATGGCCTTGATCGCCGGGATGATCGTGACGTGGTTGCAGAAGATCGAGAAGTTCTCGATCCCCTCGCGGGCGGCCCGCAGAACGGTCATCGCCGTGGACGGGGCTGTGGTCTCGAAGCCGATGGCCATGAACACCACGCGGCGGTCCGGGTTGTTGCGCGCGATCTTCAGGGCGTCGAGGGGCGAGTAGACCATCCGGATGTCGGCCCCGGCGGCCTTGGCGTCGAAGAAGGACCCGTCCCCGCCGGGCACCCGCATCATGTCGCCGAACGCCGTCATGATCACGTCGGGCTCCTGCGCGATCGCGATCGCGTCGTCCACCCGGCCCATCGGGAGCACGCAGACCGGGCAGCCGGGGCCGTGGACGAGCCGGACCGAGTCGGGCAGGTGGTCCTCGAGACCGTGCTTGTAGATCGTGTGCGTGTGCCCGCCGCAGACCTCCATGAAGGCGTACCGCCGGCCGGGCTCGCAGAGCGCGGCGATCCGCGCGGCCACCGATCGGGCCGTGTCGGCGTCGCGGAACTCGTCGACGAACTTCACAGCCCCTCCCTCCCCGTCGAGGAGCCCACGAACTCCTCGAGCTCCTGGTCGTAGGCCGGGCCCATGCTGTGCAGCATCTCCAGCGCCGCGGCCGCCTCCGCCTCGTCGATCTTGGCGAGGGCGAAGCCGACGTGGATGAGGATCCAGTCGCCGACGGCGAGCTCCTCGCTATCGGCGTGCTCCCCTTTCAGCAGCCCGACGTTCACCTTCCGCCGGACCCCGGCGACGGAGACCGTCGCGAGGTCGGTGTCGTCTCCCGCGAGCTCGACGAGCTCACCGGGGATGCCGAGGCACATCAGCCCACCTCCTGGTAGGTGAGAGTGATCGACTCCAGGACGAGGTCGTCGCCGTGGAGGAGGTCGAGGTCGTGGCCCGCGCAGGCGGGGCACGTGGTGATCAGTTGGTCCGCGGTGGCCCCTGCGGCGCAGTCCCGGCACCGGACCTCGACGGCGACCTCGACGACGTCGACCTCCGCGCCCTGCGCGACACCGCCGTCGGCGATCATCGCGAAGGCCTGGTCGAAGACCGCCCGGTCCAGGCGCTGCAGCGCGCCCACGTGCAGGCGCACCGCGCTCACACGCCGTCCGGCGGCCCGGGTGTCGACGGTCTCGAGGACCGACGCGGCCACCCCGAACTCGTGCACGGCGCTACATCGCCCGCAGGCGCAGGTAGCGCTGGACGTCGGTGCGCGACTCCCACGCGATCCAGCCGATACCGCCGAGCAGTCCCAGCAACAGGATCTTCTTGGTCATGACGCTCCCACCTCGGTGAACGGACGGTGCTCGATCAGGCGCTCGACGATCCGGCCGACGGCGTCGACGGCCTCGTCGACGGCGGCGGCCACCGGCGGGCTCAGCCCCATGCCGGCCCCGACGTCGGCGGGCACGCAGCCCAGGACGAGCACACGGTCGAGGCCGCCCTCGCCGACCCCGCGGGCCAGCGCACCGACGAGATCGAGGACGGCGTCGGGCTCCATGCCGTGGGGGTCGAAGGCGGCGTCGCCGGTGGCGGCCGTGAGGACGTGCTCGACGAGGGTCAGCGTCCCGGGCTCGCCCGGCGCTGTGTCATCGAGCTGGGGGGCGGCGTCGACGACGACGAGCGCCTCGTAGCCGTCGAGCACCTGGTAGGCGAGGTGCATGCCGCGGATGCCGACGTCGACGACGTCCACCGACGGCGGCAGCGCTCCGGGGGCGGCGAGCAGGCGCCGCGCCACCTCGGAGCCGAAGCCGTCGTCGGAGAAGAAGACGTTGCCCACCCCGGCGACCAGGATCTTCATGAGGGCACCGCCAGTTCGTCCGGCCGGAAGTAGCGGAAGCGGCCGTGGGTGGCCTGGAGGTCGGCGCCCGGGTCGTCGTCGATCGACACGGCCACGTGGGTGCCGCCGTCGACGTCGTGCAGGACGGCCTGGACGGTGGCCGCGGCGCCGCGCAGGAACGTGTCCTGCGCGTCGCTGCCGCGGCCCGGCACGAGGATCACGGAGCTGCCACGCGCGACCGGGTGCCCGTCGACGATCGCCTCGTCGGAGTCGGGGTCGACCGAGGCGTCGACGCCCGGGTCCCACCACGGCGTACCGGGGGTGGCGATCGTCGGGATGTCGTCCGGGGCGCGGCCGTCGGGCCGGATCGCGCCGTGCAGCCGCTCGAACATCGCCGGCCCCATGGCGTCCACCGCGTCGACGATGTGGGCGGCGCGCGGGTCGGTGGCCCGGGCCTCGCGCTTCTCGTCGTCGGTGAGGGCGAGGGTGCGCAGGGCGAGGATCTCGTCGTTCTCGGTGCCGTCGAACAGGTTCGTCGGGCTCTCCGGGGCGAGCTGCGGGTGGTCCTCGAGGATGATCGGCGTCGCCAGCAGCAGCGAACCGCGATCAGGGGAGCACGCCGATAGGGTGCCCGCCAGCACCGGCCAGCTGTGCGCGTTGACGCAGGCCGCCACGGCCGGCGCGGCCCACTGAGGCGGGTCGGCGCTGGAGAGGAACGCGCCGCGGTCGAGGCCCAGCACGGTGTGCGCCGAGATCATGGCCGTGCGCAGGGCCTCCGCGCGGGGCGCGGACGGGTCGGCGATGCCGTCGTTGACCACGTCGAGGCGCAGCCGCAACGCGCCGTAGGGCCCGGGGAGCGGCTCGGTCGCGAGCACCACCCGCCCGGTGACGGCCTCGGCACGCCGGACGAGGTGCCCGCGCCGCGCGCCCGTCGCGTCGCGGATCCACTCCGACGTCGTGGTGGCCGGGCACGTGACGTCGACGGTCACCGGCACGTCGGCCAGGGACTCGAGTGCGACGGAGGCGTCGACCTGGCGCGGCACGCCCTCCTCCCAGGCGGTGTGGGGGACCCCGTCGACCTCGAGGCGGTCGTGCTCCGTGCCGTCGAGGTCGACGACGCTCCGGCGCTGCAGCCCGAGGAAGCGCAGGCGCAGCCGCAGCGTCGCGCCGGGCCGGGCGTCGATCACGCACTCGGTGCGGCTGGCCGAGGGCTCGGCGAGGGCCGCCGACACCGCCGGCGGCACGAGCACGCCGAACTGCCAGCGCAGCGCGTTCTTCTGCGCCGAGGCGCGGTAGGGGTAGAGCAGGTAGCCCTCGAAGAGCACGGCGTCGGCGATGGCGGCGACGGCGTCGAGGGGGTCGGTGCCGACAGGTCCGGCGGGGGTCATGGCCCGTCACCCGCCGCGGCGAGCAGGGCCGTGAACGTCTGCTCCCAGGTGGGCAGCGCCCGCGCCGCCCGCCAGGCGCTGAGCTCGGCGAGCGTGTGCTCGGGGAGCCGCAGCCACGCCATCCCGGCCTGGTGGGCGTCCATCATGTCCGTCCACACGGCGACCGGCAGCCGGAACGTGGCCTCCGAATGCCACGGGACGAGCCCGATCTGCACTCCCGACGGGGCCTCGTAGAAGACGGTGCCGCTGAACAACAGGCGCATCGGGGCGTCACCCTCGTCGCCGACGCCCCGGAAGTACCGGGTGGTCGCGACGTCGGTGTCGAACGTCAGCGGGACCTCGAACACGACCTCCTGCTCGCCGGAGAACGACGGCGTCACCGTCGACACCGTCGCCAGCTGCATCGGCTGGAGCGTGCGGCCCCAGCGCGACGGGTCGCCGAACAGCTCGACGAGGCGTTCCTGCTGGTCGGGGGAGTAGCGCCGGCCGGCGGGCTCGAGGCGAATCTGGGCGCGCAGGGCGAGGGCGTGCACGCGCGTGCCCGTGGTCTCGGTGATCGTGGTGTGCAGCCGCAGGGTCGGGCCGGCGGCCTGCGGGTCGTGGTCGGCGTGGGTCACCGCGAACCCGAACGAGGGTCCCGGGGCGGCGCGGGGGAAGGGCAGGGTCATCAGCTCGGCCCTCCTCGGTGGCTGCTCCCCACGTCGCGGGCCCGCGCGCGGGCGTCGTCGAAGAAGCGGTCGATGTGGATCCACGCCTCGGCGCCACCGTCGAACCCGCGCCAATGCCGCCGGACGAGACCGACGAGCCGGTAGCAGGCGTCGACGGGCACGAGCAGGCACTCCGAGCGGGTGGCGTCATGGCGCACGAGCAGCGCCTCGACATCGGGCTCGAGCATCGCGCCGAGCCGGCCGGCGCCGACGCCGTCGACGAACTCCGACAGGTCGAGCTCGCTCTCGGTCGCCCCCGCCGGGCTCGGGTAGCAGGCCACCACGGCTCCGTCGACACGGTCGCGCAGCGAGTTGCGCAGGAAGAACGCCATCCCGACCGGGATCTGCAGGGCGTCCCACTGCGCGTCGGCGAGGGTGAACTCCGGGTCGTACCGGTAGCGGTCGGGCACCGTGCGGTACGCGGTGCCGGCCATCTCGCGGGGGCGGTCGACGAAGAGCAGCGCGCACGGGCGGCACGCGCACTTCAGCGCCCGGCCTGCGACGTCGACGAGGTGCGGGTGCTCAGGGGCGACCTCGGCCGCGCACAGCTCGCAGCGCTCCACCGCGGGTTCGGCCGGCGGGGCTTCACGGGGCGCCAGGAAGCGGCGCAGCGAGGCCGTCACGACCCCGCCACCGAACTCGGGGGCCGCACCCCGATCTGCAGGAGCGCCGGCCCGGCGGGCTCGGTGACGAACTCGACGGCGACGACCTCCGGGGCCAGCTCGGACACGGCGGTCCGGACGACGTCGCGCACGGTGTCCGACGACGAGCCGCAGCCCGGCGCCAGCGCGACGTGGACGGTGCCGGTGTGGGTGTCGACCCGCTCGAGGCTGATGCCGGAGCCGTGGTGGCCCAGGCGCCGCCGGGCCGTGTCGACCCCGTGGCCGACCCTCGTCGGCAGGTCGACCGGGTGCAGGTCGTGCAGGGCGAGCAGCGCCGCCACCAGCGGGTCCGCGGCGAGCCGGTGGACCAGCGCGTCGCCGGACCCGAGCCGGACGATCGACACCATCTGGGCGAGGCCCGCGCCGTAGAACTCCATGAGGACGCGCACGAGGTCCTCGCCGGCCTCGCGCGCCGCGGGGTCGGCCGACATCCCGTCGAGCAGCTCGGCGATGGTCTCGGCGACCCGCTCGGTCTCCGGCGGCTCCATCAGGGCAGGTTCAGCTGGGTCGGCGAGGTCTCCCGGTGCAGCTGCTTGCCGTTCCCGAGGTACATGTGCACCCCGCACGGCAGGCAGGGGTCGAAGCTGCGCACCGCCCGCATGATGTCGATGCCCTTGAAGGTGTCCGGGCCGTTCTCCTCGAAGATCGGGGTGTTCTGCACGGCGTCCTCGTACGGGCCGGGCGTGCCGAACTTGTCGCGGACGCTGCCGTTCCACGGTGTCGGCGGGTAGGGGTGGTAGTTCGCGATCTTCCCGTCGCGCACGACCATGTGGTGCGAGAGGACGCCGCGGACGGCCTCGGTGAAGCCGACGCTCACCGACTCGTCGGGCACGACGAACGACTCCCAGGTCTTGGTGTTCCCGCCGCGGACCTCGGCGAGCGCCTTCTCCAGGAAGTGCATCGCCGCGGCGGCCGCGTAGGCCTGGAAGTAGGTGCGGGCGCGGTCCCGCTCGATGGCGTTGGACAGCGGGCGCCCCTGCTTGTCCACCGGCGGGGTCCACGTGAACGTCTTCTCGGGCTTCGACACCGTGCGCGGCAGGTTGAGCTCGACGCTGTGCCCCGTCGACCGGACGTAGCCGCCGGCGTCGACCAGCCCGGCGAGCGCGGTGACCCAGAGCCGGGGGAGCGGGCCGCCGCCGGTGTCCATCGCGAGGTGGTCCGTGCCGTCGAACCAGCGCGGCGACATCGTCCACGAGTACTTGTCGTCGAAGTCGCGCTTCTGGGGCGCCGGGATCGTGTGCTGGTTCCAGGGGTGGTCCATCGAGACCGGGTTGCCGAGCGGGTCGCGGTCGACGAACTTCTCCTGGTCCTCCCAGCCGCGGTAGAAGGAACTGCCCAGCAGGATGCGGATGCCGAGGTTGATGTCGACGAGATCGGTGGTGACGAGCTTCCCGTCGACGACGACCCCGGGGGAGACGAACATCTTCCGTCCCCAGTGCGACATGGACGAGTAGTCGAAGTCGCAGTGCTCCGGGTCGTTGAACGCCCCCCACGAGCCGATGATGACGCGCCGGCGCCCCACTTCCTCGTAGCCAGGCAGCGCCTCGTACATGAAATCGAAGAGGTCGTCGTGCATCGGCACGACCCGCTTCATGAACTCGATGTACCACATGAGCCGGGTCATGTAGTCGGTGAAGAGCTGGATCGTGGCGACCGTGCCGACCCCGCCCGGATAGAGCGTCGACGGGTGGACGTGGCGCCCCTCCATCAGGCAGAACATCTCGCGCGTGTACCGGGAGACCTTCAGCGTCTCGCGGTAGAACTCGCCGGTGAACGGGTTGAGGGCCCGCATGATGTCGCCGATGGTGCGGAAGCCGTGGTCCTCGGCGTGCGGGCTCGGGGTGCGGTTCGCAAGCTCGAGGACCCCGGGGTTCGTGTCCGCGACCATCTTCTCGCAGTAGTCCACGCAGGCGAGATTGTCCTGGTAGAGGTTGTGGTCGAACATGTACTCGGCGGCCTCGCCGAGATTGATGATCCATTCGCCCAGGTGCGGCGGGCGCACCCCGTAGGCCATGTTCTGGTTGTAGACCGAGCACGTCGCGTGGTTGTCGCCGCAGATTCCGCAGATCCGGCTCGTGATGAAGTGCGCGTCGCGCGGGTCCTTGCCCTTCATGAAGATGGAGTAACCACGGAAGATCGACGACGTCGAATGGCACTCGGCGACGCGTTTCGCCGCGAAGTCGATCTTCGTGTAGATGCCGAGACTGCCGACGATGCGCGTGATCGGGTCCCACGCCATCTCGACGAGGCCGGTCTTCTGACCGGTGGTCGGCTTCGGTGCGGTGGCGGTCATGGCTGGCCTCTCAGAACGCGGTGGGCTGGTAGCCGGTGCGCAGCCGCCGGCCCTTCGCACGCCAGCGGGGTTCCTTGTCGACGGTCTTCGCCGTGATGTCGCGCAGCTTGCGGATGACCACGCCGTAGGCGCCGCTCGCGGCCCCGGAGACCTTGCTGCCCGGCGGGGCGTCCATGAACGGCATGAACTTGTCGGGGAAGCCGGGCATCGTGCAGCCGATGCAGATGCCGCCGACGTTGGGACAGCCGCCGACGCCGTTGATCCAGCCGCGCTTGGGGACGTTGCACTTCACGACCGGGCCCCAGCAGCCCAGCTTGACCAGGCACTCCGGGGAGCCGTACTCGGTGGCGAACTGGCCTTGCTCGTAGTAACCGCCGCGGTCACAGCCCTCGTGCACGGTGGCGCCGAACAGCCACGTCGGTCGGCCGGCCTCGTCGAGCGGGATCATCGGGGCGTCGCCCACGGCCTGGTAGAGCAGGTAGAGGATCGTCTCCGAGAGGTTGTCCGGGTGCACCGGGCAGCCCGGCACGTTGACGATCGGCAGGCCGGCGGAGGACTTCCAGTCCCAGCCCAGGTAGTCCGCGACCCCCATCGCGCCGGTCGGGTTGCCGGCCATGGCGTGGATGCCGCCGTAGGTCGCGCACGTCCCGACGGCGAGGATGCCCAGGGCCTTGGGGGCGAGCCGGTCGATCCACTCGCTCGTGGTCATCGGCTGCCCGGTCAGCGGGTTGTTGCCGAAGCCGCACCAGTACCCCTCGGACTTGATCGACTCGTTGGGGATCGAGCCCTCGATGACCAGGACGAAGGGCCCGTCCAGCTCGCCCCGCTCGGCCTTGAAGAACCAGTCGATGAACGACTGCGAGCCGCCGACCGGGCCGGACTCGAAGTCGATCAGCGGCCAGTGCACGGCGACCGTCGGCAGCCCGGGGAGCGCACCGAGCGCGATCTCCTCGATGCTCGGCTGGGTGGCCGCGGTGAGGGCCACCGAGTCCCCGTCGCACGACAGCCCGGCGTTCATCCAGAGGATGTGCACGGTGGTGTCGCGGTGATCGGCGAACGTCGTCACGAGATCCCCCAGCTGGTCGAGGGCGAGCCAGCAGGTGGTGGGCTGCCAGCCGGGTCAGGCTGTCAGTGACGCCGGTCACCGGTAAGTGACGCGAGCACCTAGGTGCGCCCCCGGAAGGCGTACGACGGAGGCATGAGCACCGCCGACAGCGTCATCGACAAGGCCCGGGAACTGCAACGTCTCCACAGCGACCCCGAGCTGCTCGTGGTCGTCAACGTGTGGGACGCGATCACGGCGACCACGGTCGCGAACACTCCGGGCACGAAGGCCCTCGCCACGGCGAGCCACGGCATCGCCGCCTCGCGCGGCTACCCCGACGGCGAGGTCATCCCACGCGACGAGATGATCGCCGAGGTCGGGCTGATCGCTCGCCGGACCGAGCTGCCCGTGACCGCCGACCTCGAGGCCGGCTACGGCGACCCGGGCGGCACGATCGCCCGCGCCATCGACGTCGGGATCGTCGGGGCGAACCTCGAGGACCAGCTCAAGCCGCTGTCCGAGGCGGTGAAGGCCGTCGAGGCGGCCGTGGCGGCGGGGGAGACCGCCGGCGTGCCGTTCGCCCTCAACGCCCGGACCGACGCATGGGTGCGCGGCGGCGACCGCGACCCGAAGGTGATCCTCGACGACGCGATCGAGCGCGGCCGCGCCTACCTCGAGGCCGGCGCGACGTCGTTCTTCGTGCCCGGCAAGCTCGACGAGGAGACGATCCAGGCGCTCGTCGCCGAGCTCGGCGAGCAGAAGGTGAACGTCATCGGCGTGCCCGGGGTGCCGAGCACGAAGCGTCTCGGCGAGCTCGGCGTCGCCCGCTGCTCGTTCGGCCCGTGGAGCCAGAACGTCGCCCTCACGGCCCTGGCCAAGCTGGCCGAGGACGCCTACGCCGGCGGCGGCCTGCCCGACGGCACCCGCAAGCTCAACTGACCCGTGAGCGAAGTTCCCGGCATAGCCGGGAACTTCGCTCACGTACGGGTGCTGAGGAAGCGGCCCATGCGCTCGAGGGCCTCCTCGAGCAGGGGGAGCGCGGTGGCGTAGGAGCAGCGGACGTGGCCCTCGCCGGACGGGCCGAACACGTCACCCGGCACCACCGCGACCTTCTGCTCCTCGAGCAGCTGCTCGGCGAAGTCCTGCGAGGACAGCCCGCTCGACCGGATGGACGGGAACGCGTAGAAGGCGCCGCCGGGCTCCGGGCAGCTCAGCCCCAGCTCGTCGAGGCCCTTGACGAACAGCCGCCGGCGCCGGTCGTAGTCGGCGACCATCTCGGTGACGTCGGGGTCCGCGCTGCGCAGCGCCTCGATCGCGGCGACCTGGCTGACGTGCGGGGCGCACAGCATCGTGTACTGGTGGATGCGGTGCATCAGCGCCGCCAGCGGCTCGGGGGCGCAGACGTAGCCGACCCGCCAGCCGGTCATCGCGTAGGACTTCGAGAAGCCGTTGAGCACGACCGTCCGGTCCCAGGCGCCCGGTACGGCCGCGGTGCTGGTGTGGGTCCCGGTGTAGGTCAGCCGGTCGTAGATCTCGTCGCTGACCAGCCAGAAGTCCTCGCGCTCCGCGAGCGCCACCAGCGCGGTGAGGTCGTCGGCGGACTGGGCGGCCCCGGTGGGGTTCGACGGCGATCCGAACAGCACCGCCTTGGTCCGCGGGGTCACCGCCTCGGCGATCCGCGCGGCGTCGAGGCGGTAGCCCTGCGCCGGGTCGCTCGTCACCGGCACGGCCACGCCGCCCGCGAACGCCACGCACGGCTGGTAGGCCACGTACGACGGCTCCGGGACGATCACCTCGTCGCCGGGGTTCAGCAGCGCGCGCAGGGCCAGGTCGAGGCCCTCGGAGACCCCGGAGGTCACCAGGCACTCGTCGGCGGGCCGGTAGCTCGTGCCGTGCCGCGCCTCGAGGTCGGCGCAGATCAGCTCGCGCAGCTCCAGCAGGCCCGAGTTGCCGGTGTAGGTGGTGGCCCCGCGGGTGAGCGCGTGGATCGCCGCCTCGCGCACGCCCCACGGCGTCGGGAAGTCCGGCTCCCCGACGCCCAGGGTGATGACGCCCGTCATCGTCTGGGCGAGGTCGAAGAACTTGCGGATGCCCGAGGGCGGGCAGGCCTCGACGACCCGCGACAGGGGCTTGGCCGGGGGAGCCATCAGGGCATCACCGACAGCCGCTGGTCGGGCTCGGGCTCGGTGAGCAGCTGGTGGTCGTCCTTGTAGCGGCGCAGCAGGAAGTGCGTGCTCGTCGCGGTGACGCGCTCGACGCCCGACAGCTTCTGCGCGACGAAGTCGGCGACCTCCTTCATCGAGGAGCCCTCCACCTCGACCCGCAGGTCCTGCGCGCCGGACACGAGGTGCACCGCGCGGATCTCCCGGAACCGCGCGATCCGCTCGGCGACGTCGTCGAACCCGCGGCCCCGCTCGGGGGCGACGGTGACGTCGACGAACGCGGTGACCCGCTCGTCGCCCAGGCGGTCCCAGTCGACCACCGTCTTGTACCGACGGATCACGCCCTCGGCCTCCCAGGCCGCGATCGCCGCGCGCACCTCGTCCTCCGCGATCCCGGTGAGCGCCGCGATCCGTTCTGGCGTGGCGCGGGCGTCGGCCTCGAGCACGGTGAGGATCTCGCGCATGGGGAACGACCCTAGTCGTCCACCGTCGTTCCCGGCCTGCGGAGGCGCACCGATGCCCGTCCACCTCGTCGCCACCGGCGGCACCATCGCCAGCACCGGCTTCCCGGGCCCGCTGCGCGCCGCGCGCGACGGGCGCGCGCTCCTGGCCGCGGCGGGTGCGGACGCCGAGGTCGCGGTCACCGACCTCGCGACCGCCGGGAGCTTCGCGATGGGGTGGGACGACCTCCGCCGGCTCCGCACGGCGGTGGCGGCGGCCCTCGACGAGGGGGCCGACGGCGTCGTGGTCACCCACGGCACCGACACCATGGAGGAGAGCGCGTACGGGCTGGACCTCCTGCTCGCCGAGCACCGCCCCGTGGTGCTGACCGGGGCGCAGCGCGCCGCCGACGAGCCCGGAGCCGACGGCCCGGCCAACCTGCGCGCGGCGCTGACCCTGGCGTCCGACCCCGCCGCGCGGGGCGACGGCGTGCTCGTCTGCTTCGACGGCGAGGCGTTCGCGGCCCGCGGCGTCGCCAAGCGCCACACGCTCGCCGCCGGTGCCTTCGGCGGGACCGTCGTGCACCGCGTGGTCGACGGGACGGTCCGGCGTGTGACCCGGCCGGAGCGCCGCCCCGCCCTCCCGGCGACCCTGCCGGCGACCGAGACCGACCCGCCGCGGGTCGACGTCGTCGCCGCCCACCACGGCGCCGACGGGATGCTGGTGCGCGCCGCCGTCGCCGCGGGCGCCCGGGGCGTCGTGCTCGCCGCCGTGGGCATCGGCAACGCGAGCCCGGACGTCGTCGCGGCGGTCGGCGAGGCCGCCGACGCCGGTGTGATCGTGGTCGTCGCGAGCCGTGTCCCCGAGGGCCCGGTCTCGCCGCGCTACGCGGCCGGCGGCGGCGCGCTGGTCGATCGTGGGGCACTCCTCGCCGGCGACCTGAGCCCGTGGCAGGCCCGGATGCTGCTCGGCCTGGCCCTGGCGGCTGACCCGGCGCGTCCGCGGGCACTCCTCGACGAGCACCTGATCTGAGGAGGAACCGTGGCCAAAGAGATCTTCGTGGCGTTCGGCGTCGACGTGGACGCCGTCGCCGGCTGGCTCGGCTCGTACGGCGGGCAGGACTCGCCCGACGACATCTCGCGCGGGCTGTTCGCCGGCGAGGTCGGCGTCCCGCGGCTGTTGGAGCTGTTCCGCCGCCACGCCATGACCCAGACGTTCTTCTGGCCCGGCCACTCCGTCGAGACCTTCCCCGACGAGTTCGACGCCTGCGTCGCCGCGGGCCACGAGATCGGCGTGCACGGCTACAGCCACGAGAACCCGCTGGCCATGTCCCGCGAGCAGGAGGAGACGATCCTCGACTACTGCGTGGAACTGATCGAGCGCCGCAGCGGGCGCCGTCCCACCGGCTACGTCGCGCCGTGGTGGGAGTTCAGCCGGGTCACCAACGAGATCCTCCTCGACCGCGGTATCCGCTACGACCACTCGCTCATGCACCGCGACGTGACGCCGTACTACGTCCGCGTCGGGGACACCTGGACGCCCATCGACTACGACCAGCCGGCGCAGACGTGGATGAAGCCCCTCGAGCGCGGGCACGAGACCGATCTCGTCGAGATCCCGGCGAACTGGTTCCTCGACGACCTGCCCCCGATGATGTTCATCAAGGGCAGCCCGAACAGCCACGGCTTCGTCAACCCGCGCGACATCGAGCAGATGTGGCGCGACCAGTTCGACTGGACCCACCGCGAGTGCGACTACGCGGCGTTCACCATGACGATCCACCCCGACGTCTCCGGGCGCCCGCAGGTGCTGATGGCCCTCGAGCGGCTCATCGAACACATCAACGGCCACGAGGGCGTGCGCTGGTCGACGTTCGACGCGATCGCGCAGGACTTCGTCGCGCGGTCCCCCCGCCCCGCCTGATGAGCCCCGCCTGATGTGCGGAGCGTGCGGATCGGGCCGCGTCCGCGCCCCGTGGGAGGACACCCTCGGCCCGCCCGACCCCGGCGCGGCCCGGCGGCGCGCGGCGGCCCTCACGCGCTGGCTGGAGCCGTGGCGCTGGCGGGTGGCGCCGTGGGCGGGCGGCTACACGCTCGCCGGGCCGCACGGGGCCCTGGCGCCCGCCACCGGGATCGACGAGGTCGTCGAGCGTGCCCGGGCCGCCCGCCCGGAGCTGCCGGGCCTGGCCGCGGGGCCCGCGGACGACCTCGATCTCGCCGACGCCGTCGTGCGCGTCTCGGTGACCGCCCTGTACCGGGACGGGCCACTGCTCCTCGTCGGACCCGACCCCGGCGCGCCACGACGGCTGCACGCCCACGGCCGCGTCGCGGTCGACGTCGTCCCGCGGGCCGGCGAGACCTGGAGCGTCGGCTGACGGCAGTACGGTGCGCCGCGTGAGCGACGACGGGCTGTTCGAGGTCGAGGTGCCGGAGGCGCCGGTGACGGGCCCCGATCCCAGCCGAAGTGATCTACGCCGCCCGGTGACGCGCGGTGTGGTCGACGACCGCCCCGCCCCCACCAGCGGGGACGGGACGCCGCTGGCGGTCCGGATGCGCCCGGCGAGCCTCGACGAGGTCGTCGGCCAGGACCACCTGCTCGCGCCGGGGGCGCCGCTGCGTCGCCTCGTCGAGGGTGCGGCGCCGGCGTCGGTCGTCCTGCACGGGCCGCCCGGGACGGGCAAGACGACGCTCGCCCGCCTGATCTCCCAGGCCACGGGCCGCGCGTTCGAGGCGCTGTCCGCGCTCAACGCCGGGGTCAAGGAGGTGCGCGGGGTCATCGAGGTCGCCCGCCGCCGCCTGGCCGCCGCCGAGCCCCGGCGCACGGTGCTGTTCATCGACGAGATCCACCGGTTCTCGCGCACCCAGCAGGACGCGCTGCTCGCCGCCGTCGAGGACCGCGTGGTGCTGCTCGTCGGCGCCACCACCGAGAACCCGAGCTTCTCGGTCGTCGCCCCGCTGCTGAGCCGCAGCCTCGTCCTCGGCCTGCACGCCCTCGACGACGAGGCCGTCGGGCTGCTGCTCGACCGCGCGGTCGCCGACCCGCGCGGGCTGGGCGGCGCGGTGACCCTGGACCCCGACGCCCGCGCCCACCTCGTGCGGCTCGCCGCGGGCGACGGCCGCCGCAGTCTCACCGCGCTCGAGGCCGCCGCCGACGCCGTGGGGAACGCCGGACCGCTGACCCTCGCCGACGTCGAGCGCGTGGTCGACGAGGTCGCCGTCCGCTACGACCGTGCCGGCGACCAGCACTACGACGTGATCTCGGCGTTCATCAAGTCCATCCGCGGCTCGGACCCGGACGCCGCCCTGCACTACCTCGCGCGCATGATCGTGGCGGGGGAGGACCCGCGGTTCATCGCGCGCCGCCTCGTCGTCCACGCCAGCGAGGACATCGGGCTCGCCGACCCGACGGCCCTGCCGGCCGCGGTCGCCGCCGCCCAGGCGGTGGCCCTGATCGGCCTGCCCGAGGTGCGGATCAACCTCGCGCAGGTCACGATCCACCTCGCGACGGCCCCGAAGTCCAACGCCGTGATCACGGCCATCGACGAGGCCATGAACGACGTCCGCCAGGGCGCCGCCGGGCCGGTGCCCCCGCACCTGCGCGACGGGCACTACGCGGGGGCCGAGGCCCAGGGGAACGCGGTGGGCTACGTCTACCCCCACGCCGACCGCGCCGGGGTGGTCGCCCAGCAGTACCCGCCCGACGAGCTCGTGGGCCGCGACTACTACCGCCCGGCGGGCCGGGGCGACGAACGGAACCGCGGCGAGCGGCTCGCCCGTCTGCGCGAGGTGGTGCGGGGAGGCGGGCCCGAGCGGTGAGGGCCCGCAGGTGCGCCCCCCGGAAGCACCCGTGGCCCGCATCGCTGCGAGCCCGCCTCGTCGTAGCCTTCCCTCTGTGATCCCCGACGGTTCGCGACTCGGCGTCCGCCGCTGTCCCGGACACCGTCCGGACGCCCATGACGTGCGACGACGCCGGCGGCCCGGACAGGCCGCGCGGTGAGCCCCGGCGACACCCCCGCGCAGTTCTGCGCCGACTTCCTCGGCGCGATGCAGCGCCGCGGCGTCTCGTTCCGGCGTGCGGAAGGGCTCTCGGGCTGGGGGAAGTCGACGATCGCGGCGGCGACGCGCGGGCCCGGGCTGCCGAACGTCGACCTCGTCACCGACGTGCTCGCCGCGATCGGTGTCGGGGCGGCCGACGTCGAGGGCTGGCGGACCCGCCACGAGGCGCTGCGGGACACGGCTCCCGCCGTGCCGCCGGAGCCGGCGCCGGAGCCCGAGCGCGCCCCCGGGGCCCCGACCGGCCCGCGCACCACCCGGCGGCGCATCGAGATCGCGGTGGTCGCCGTGCTCGCCGTGCTCGTCGTCGGCCTCGCGACCGCCCTCGTCGTCGTGCTGGCGAGCCCACCGGCCGTCGAGACCCGCACCGTCGTGGTGCAGAACAAGGTGGCGATCGGGGAGGGACAGCTGGTCGAGGACCGCACGCCGTCCTACCTGGGGGAGCGGCCCGTCGCGCGCTGCGCGAACGTGCCCGGCTGCAAGATCCCCGGCACCGACGTGGGGACCGGTGCCACGTTCGTCGCGGTCTGCCAGCTCACGGGCGAGTCGATCACCAATGCCGACCTCACGTCGACGAGCATCGGGCAGAACCCGAACGCGGCCGTCTCGGAGCTCTGGCTGGGCGCGCGGACCCCCGACGGGCGGGTCGGCTACATCTCCGAGGTCTACCTCGCGCCGGCCTACCGCGGGGGCCTCGGACTGCCGCCCTGCTGATCACTGGGCTGATCCCGTCCCCCGGAGAGGTCCGGACGGCGCACGGTAACCTGCCGCCACCTGCGCCAGGTGTCGGCCGACGACCCCGCCCTGTGGGGTGGTGTCGCCGGGCGGCGGTCCGGGGACCTGTATCGCACCCAGCACCGAGGAGGACCCGTGTCGGTCGGCCAGATCGCGGCGATCATCGCCGCGGTGGCGTTCGTGATCCTGGTGGTGCTGCTCGCCATCCCGTTGATCAAGCTCGGTCGCACGCTCGACGAGGCCACGATCGCGATCCGCAAGACCCACGAGGGCACCGAGCCCCTGCTCTCCGACGCCGGAGTCACGCTCACCACGGTCAACACGCAGCTCGAGCGCGTCGACGGCGTCACCGCCAGCGCCCAGGCCGTCGCGGCCAACACCAAGGCGCTGAGCACGCTGTTCACCGCGACGCTCGGCGGCCCGCTGGTCAAGGTCGCGGCGCTGTCCTACGGCGTCCGCAAGGCCCAGCAGGCCCGCCGGCTGAAGAACGCCCCGCCCCCGAAGAAGTCGAAGCGGAGTGCCCGCGCATGAAGCGTCTGTTCTGGGTCGGTGTCGGGGTGGCCGTCGGGGTCACCGCGACCCGCAAGGTCAACGAGATCACGCAGAAGGCCACGCCGGCGGGGATCGGCACCAGCCTCGGCGAGGGGCTGCGCGAGCTCGGCGCCGGGCTCGGGGCGTTCGGCGCCGAGGTGCGCGCCGGAATGAACGAACGCTCCGAGGAGCTGTACGCGATGGTGGAGGACACGACGGAGATCCCGGTGCGGCCCGAGCCCGCCTCGGACGCCCGTCACGCGCGAGCGCCGCGGCGGGGAGCTTCGCACGCCCGCTGAGGCCCCCGCGCCCGCTCACCCCCACCCGCATCGCTGCGAAGCAGGACAGACGTGCAGACCCACGAGATCCGCCGACGCTTCCTCGCCCACTTCGAGAACGCCGGCCACACCCCCGTCCCCAGCGCCTCGCTGATCCTCGACGACCCGACCCTGCTGTTCGTCAACGCGGGGATGGTCCAGTTCAAGCCGTACTTCCTCGGCGAGGCCCCGGCGCCCTACGACACGGCCACGTCGATCCAGAAGTGCGTGCGCACCGGGGACATCGAGAACGTCGGCCACACCACCCGCCACAACACGTTCTTCCAGATGGCGGGCAACTTCTCGTTCGGTGACTACTTCAAGGAAGGCGCGATCCGGCACGCCTGGACGCTGGTCACCGGCACCCTGGAGGACGGCGGGTTCGGCTTCGACCCGGAGCGCATCTGGGTCACCGTCTTCGAGAACGACGACGAGGCCGAGCGCCTGTGGCAGGAGGTCGCCGGCCTGCCGCCGGAGCGCATCCAGCGCCGCGACGGGCGCGACAACTACTGGGACATGGGCATCCCCGGCCCCGGCGGGCCGTGCTCGGAGATCTACTACGACCGCGGTCCCGAGCACGGGCTCGAGGGCGGCCCGGTGGTCGACGAGGACCGGTACGTCGAGATCTGGAACCTCGTCTTCATGCAGGACATCCGCGGGGAGGCCAGCCCGAAGTACGGGGCCGCCCCCATCGGCGAGCTCCCGCAGAAGAACATCGACACCGGCCTCGGCGTCGAGCGCGTCGCGTTCCTGCTCCAGGGCGTGGAGAACGTCTACGAGACCGACCTGCTGCGCCCGGTCATCGATCGCGTCCAGGAGCTCTCGGGCCGCTCCTACGACGAGGGCACCGAGGAGCAGGGCGTCCGTTTCCGGGTCATCGCCGACCACGTCCGCACCGGCGCCATGCTCATCGGCGACGGCGTCGTGCCCGGCAACGAGGGCCGCGGCTACGTGCTGCGCCGGCTGCTGCGCCGCGTCGTGCGCAACGCCCGGCTGCTCGGCATCACCGAGCCGGTGCTCGTCGACCTCGTCGGGGTCGTGCGCGACGCCATGGGCCCCTCGTACCCGGAGATCGTCACCTCCTACGCGCGGATCGCCGCTGTGGTGCGCCGCGAGGAGGAGGCCTTCCTCGCCACGCTGGCCACCGGCTCGCGGATCTTCGAGTCGGCGGTGTCCGACGTCCGGGCCTCCGGCTCGACGACGCTGCCCGGGTCCAGCGCCTTCGCCCTGCACGACACCTACGGCTTCCCCATCGACCTGACGCTGGAGATGGCCTCGGAGGCCGGGCTCTCGGTCGACGAGGGCGCCTTCCGCTCGCTGATGGACGAGCAGCGGTCCCGGGCCAAGGCCGACGCCGCCGCCCGCAAGCACGGCGGGGCCGACGCCGGCGCCTACCGCGAGGTCCTGGAGCGCACCGGCCTCACCGACTTCCTCGGCTACTCCGACCAGCGCGCCGACGCCACGATCGTCGGGCTGATCGTCGACCACGTCGGCGTCCCCGCCGCCACCGAGGGCGACGAGGTCGAGGTCATGCTCGACCGCACCCCGTTCTACGCCGAGGGCGGCGGCCAGCAGGCCGACACCGGACGGCTGTTCGGCGACGGGTTCACCATCGAGATCACCGACGTGCAGACCCCGGTGCCCGGCCTGTCGGTGCACCGCGGTCGCGTCCTGCACGGCGAGGCCACCCGCGACGCCCCGGTCTCGGCCCAGATCGACGTCGACCGCCGCGCCGCGATCTCGCGCGCGCACACCGCGACGCACCTCGTGCACGCCGGGATGCGCAAGGCCCTCGGCGACTCCGCCGCCCAGGCGGGGTCGCTCAACGCCCCCGGCCGTCTGCGGTTCGACTTCACCTCGCCGGAGGGCGCTGTGCCGGCCAGCGTGCTCGCCGACGTCGAGGACGAGGTCAACACCGTGCTCCTCGGCGACGACGAGGTGCGCGCCTTCGTCACGTCGATGGACGAGGCCCGCAAGCTCGGCGCCGTCGCCCTCTTCGGCGAGAAGTACGGCGACGCCGTGCGCATCGTCGAGGTCGGCGAGTACTCCCGCGAGCTCTGCGGCGGCACCCACGTGGGCCGCTCGGGGCAGCTCGGCCTGGTCAAGCTGATGGGCGAGGGCTCCATCGGGTCCGGCGTCCGCCGCGTCGAGGCCCTCGTCGGCATCGACGCCTTCCGGTTCCTGGCCCGCGAGCACGTGCTGGTCAACCAGCTCGCCGAGCAGTTCCGCGCCCAGCCCGAGGAGCTGCCCGAGCGCATCGGCGGAGTCGTCGACCGCCTGCGCGCCGCGGAGAAGGAGCTCGAGACGATCCGGGCCCGCGAGGTGCTCTCCTCGGCGGGGTCGCTCGTCGACGGCGCCGAGGACGTCGGCGGGATCGCGCTCGTCGCCGCCCGCACGCCCGAGGGCGTCGGCGGGGGCGACCTGCGCTCGCTCGCCGGCGACGTGCGCGGGCGGCTGCAGGCCCGGCCGGGCGTCGTCGCCCTCTTCGCGCCCGACGGGGACAAGGTCTCCTTCGTCGTCGCCACCACCGAGGGCGCCCGCGAGCGCGGCCTGGGCGCCGGCGACCTGGTCAAGGCCTTCGCGCCCGCGGTGAACGGCCGGGGCGGCGGCAAGCCGGACCTGGCCCAGGGCGGTGGGAGCGGTGTCGCCGGGATCGACGACGCCATCGGCGCCCTGCGCGCGGAGGTGGCCCGCGCTGGCGGCTGACAACGGCCGGCGCCTCGGCGTGGACGTCGGCAGCGTGCGCGTGGGCGTCGCCCTGTCCGATCCCGGCGGGGTGCTCGCGACACCGCTCGTTACCCTCGATCACGATGAATCGGCCGGCGCCGACCTGGCCCGGCTGGTGGCGCTCGTCGACGAGCACGAGGTGGTCGAGGTGGTCGTGGGGCTTCCCCGCACGCTTGCCGGACGCGAGGGTCCGGCCGCGCAGAAGGCCCAGGACTACGCGACGGCCCTGCGCGGGCGCTTGTCCGCGGCGGGGCGCGACGTCCCGGTCGTGCTGTCCGACGAGCGCCTGACCACCGTCACCGCCATGCGCACGCTCTCGGACCGGGGTGTGAAGGGCCGCAAGCAGCGCAAGGTGATCGACCAGGCCGCGGCCGTCGGCATCCTGCAGGGCTACCTCGACGCCCGCCGCGCGCGTCCCGCCGGCGGCGTGACCTCGGAGGACACGTGACCGGACGTCACGGGCGGCCGGACGCGCCGGAGAACGGGACGCCGTCCGGGCGCCGGATCGTGAAGATGTCGGCGTCCACCCAGCGGCCGGGGGTGCGTGCCGGACGCCCCGTGGCCGGGCGCGGGCAGACGACGGGACGGCCGGTCGTCGCGCGGCCCGTCGACCGCTCTGCCGACCGATCTGCCGACCGCTCTGCCGACCGCTCTGCCGATCACGGGGACGCCGAGACCGAGCGCCACTACGCCTCGGCGTGGCTGCGCCCCGAGCAGATCGAGCGCGACGCGGCCGACGCCGACGCCCAGACCGACGTCGCCGGGACCGCGGTCGGCGCGTACGCGACGGATCGCCCGGTGGGGCGTGGGTCGGACCGTCGCGACCCGGAGCCCGACCCGGAGCCGGCCGAGCCCGAGGCGGACCCCGGCTGGCTCCTCGGCGACGACCCGCCCGCCCCGAGGGGCGACGCGCTCACGGAGGCCCTGCCCCAGGGGCGCGAGGAGCGGCCACGCCGACGTCTGCTGTGGCCGGGGATCGCGGTGCTGCTGGTCGTCGTCCTCGCCGGCGGGGTCTTCTTCGCCCGCGACCTGCTCCCGATCGTCTTCCCACCCGACTACGACGGCCCCGGCACCGGCCGGGTCGTCGTCGAGGTGTCGGACGGCTCGTCCACCCGCGAGATCGGCGAGCAGCTCGTCGCCGACGACGTCGTGGCCTCGGCCCGGTCGTTCGGCGACGCCGCCGAGGACAACCCGAACGGCCGGGGCATCCAGCCCGGCTTCTACGAGCTGCGCCGCCAGATGTCCTCCGCCGACGCGGTCGAGGCCCTGCTCGACCCGGCCACCCGGGTCGGCCGCCTGGAGATCCGCAGCGGGGTGCAGCTCGACGACACCGTCGGCGCCGGCGACTCCACGGTGCCCGGCGTCCTGTCGCTGATCTCGCGGGCCACCTGCACGGTCGACGACGCCGGCGCCGAGCGCTGCGCGTCCGTGGCGGACCTGCGCGCCGCCATGGCCGACACCGACCCCGCCGAGCTCGGGGTGCCCACCTGGGCGCTCGACGGGGTGCGGCGCGCGGAGCCGGCGCGCCGGCTGGAGGGTCTGCTCGCTCCCGGCACCGTCGACCTCGCACCGGGGATCGGCGCCCGGGAGGCGCTGGAGCAGGTGGTGCGCGCGTCGGTGCCGCGGATCGAGGCGTCCGGTCTCGTGGAGGAGGCCGAGGCGCGCGGGGTGCCGCCCTACGACGCGCTGATCGTCGCCTCGCTCGCCGAGCGGGAGGGCGTCGCGGCCGACTTC
This sequence comes from Actinomycetospora sp. NBC_00405, assembly GCF_036044095.1. Lineage (NCBI taxonomy): Bacteria > Bacillati > Actinomycetota > Actinomycetes > Pseudonocardiales > Pseudonocardiaceae > Actinomycetospora > Actinomycetospora sp. NBC_00405. The sequence continues at coordinate 1,218,141 of NZ_CP107938.1, read as the reverse complement.
GGGAAGGTCGCGCAGGTCATCTACAACCGGCTCGCGGTCCCGATGCGCCTGCAGTTCGACTCGACGGTGAACTATCCCCTCGACCGCCAGACGCTCCTGACCAGCCCGTTCGACCGCGCCCGGCCCGGTCCGTACAACACGTACCTCAACCTCGGGTTGACCCCGACCCCCATCGGCGCCGTGAGCCCGGAGGCGCTGCGGGCGGCCCTCGAGCCGACGCCCGGTCCGTGGGTGTACTTCGTGAAGTGCCAGACCGACGGCATCTCCTGCTTCGCGGTCGCCCCGGAGGAGCACGACGCCAACCGCCGCCTCGCTCAAGAACGAGGGGTCTACTGACCGTGCGCGCCGCTCTCCTGGGATCGCCGGTGGCGCACTCCCGCTCCCCGGTCCTGCACCGCGCCGCCTACGCCGCGCTGGGCCTCGACGACTGGACCTACGAGGCCGTCGAGTGCACCGCCGAGGAGCTGCCCGGCTGGGTCGCGGCCCGCGACGCGTCGTGGGCGGGCCTGTCGGTGACGATGCCCGGCAAGCGCGCGGCTCTCGAGCTGGCGTCGAGCGTGACCCCCCGGGCCCGGCGGGTCGGGGCGGCCAACACGCTGGTGCCCCGGGACGGCGGCTGGATCGCGGACTGCACGGACGTCGACGGCATCGCCGGCGCCCTGCGCGCGGCGCGGGTCCGCGACTTCCCGAGCATCGCCGCGGGCATCGCGGACGTGGTCGTCCTGGGCAGCGGGGCCACGGCGTGCGCCGCGATCGCCGGCGTCTTCGAGGTCGGCAGCGAGTCGGTGACGCTGGTGGTGCGCGACGTCGCCCGGGCCGCCGGCACCCTCGCGGTGGCCCGCGCCCACGGCTTCCACCGCCGCCCCGTCACCTGGGACGACCTCGACGTGGGCCACCTGGTGACGGCCAAGTCGCTGATCAACACCACCCCGGCCGACGCCCTCGAGCCCGGGCTGGCCCAGCGCATCGTCGCGGCGCTGCCCCCGTGGTCGGTGGTCCTCGACGCGGTCTACCACCCCTGGCCGACACCCCTGGCCGCGGCCGCTGCGGCCCGGGGCCTGCCCGTCGCCACGGGCCTCGACATGCTCCTGCACCAGGCGTTCGGCCAGGTCGAGCAGTTCACGGGCCGGCCCGCGCCGCGCGAGGCGATGCACGAGGCCCTCGCCGCCACCACCGACGTCACCCTCCTGCCGCTGCCGGGCTGAGCGCGCGCAGGTGTCAGCCTGGGGGCCACGCTCACGTCAGACGTCAGGAAGCCCCCCGCGTGGCTCGGCGGGCCTGGCCTCCTCCGCGCGAGATGCTTCGGAAACCGCAGCGTGCGCGGCGCTGCCGGAAGGGCTCGACCCTGCTCGCTGCTCCGTCCGCCGTCCCCATCCTCCGGACGTGTCCACAGACCCCGAGACGGTGCGTGACGGGGGTGGACGGGCTGCTCCAGGCTCGACGGCGTGGTCATCGGAACGGTCCTCGCCGCGGTCCTCGCAGCGGTCCTCGTCGCCGGGTCCGCGGGCGCTCTCGCGGGGGTGGGCGTGCGGGCCGTGCTCGCGCGGGTGCGGCGCGGGGTGCTCGTCCCGGTCCTGCCGACCGCCGGGGCGCTGGCGGCGCTCTGGGCCGCGCCGGCGGGCGTCGTCGCCGCCCGTCTGGCGCCCGCGACGTGGCTCCCGGCGTGGCTGGTCCTCGGCGTGCTCGTCGTCGCCGGCAGCGCCACCGATCTCGTCGCCCGGCGCCTCCCGGACGCCGTCACGGTGCCGGGGGCGGGGCTCGCCCTCGCCGCCCTGGTCCCGCTCGGTGCCGGGCACCTCGTCGCGGGCCTCCTCGGCGCCGTCGTCCTCGGCGGGGCGTTCGCCGCGGTGCACCTCGCCGCCCCGGGCGCGCTGGGGGCGGGCGACGTCAAGCTGGCTCCCGCGCTCGGCGCGCTCCTGGCCGCCGCGTCCTGGGGCGGGCTGGTGGCGGCCCCGGTGCTGGCCGCCGTCGGGGTCCTCGTCCTCGTGCTCGCCGGTGGTGCGCGCCGCGTCCCGTACGGTCCGCCGCTGCTCGGAGCGGCATGGCTCACCCTCGCCGCGACCGTGATCGCCCGATGACCGTGGGCGACGTGAAACGATGGGCCCGTGTTGCGGTGGCTGACGGCGGGAGAGTCGCACGGAGCGGCGCTCACGGCCGTGCTCGAGGGCATGGTCGCGGGCGTCTCGGTGAGCTCGAAGGAGGTGTCGGCCGAGCTCGCCCGGCGGCGTCTCGGCTACGGCCGTGGCGCGCGGATGAGCTTCGAGGCCGACGAGATCGAGCTCTCCGGGGGCCTGCGGCACGGGCTGACGATGGGCGGCCCGGTCGCCATCCGCATCGCCAACAGCGAGTGGCCGAAGTGGGAGACGGTGATGTCCGCCGACCCCGTCGACCCGGTGCTGCTGGAGGGCCGCGCGCGCAACGCCCCGCTGACGCGTCCGCGTCCCGGCCACGCCGACCTCGCCGGCATGACGAAGTACGACTTCGACGAGGCCCGCCCGGTGCTCGAGCGCGCGAGCGCCCGCGAGACCGCCGCCAAGGTGGCCCTCGGCGCGGTGGCGAAGGCGTTCCTCGCGCAGGCCCTCGGCGTCGAGGTGCTCTCGCACGTGGTCAGCCTCGGGACGGCCGACGCGACGCCGGACGTGATCCCGATGCCGGGCGACGGCGAGCGCATCGACGCGAGCCCGGTGCGCGCGGTGGACGAGGCCTCCACCGCGCGGATGGTGGCCGAGGTCGACGCCGCCAAGGAGGACGGCGACACGCTCGGCGGGGTGGTCGAGGTCGTCGCCCACGGGCTGCCCGTGGGCCTCGGGTCCTACGTCCAGGCCGACCGCCGCCTCGACGCCCGCCTCGCCGCGGCCCTCATGGGCATCCAGGCGATGAAGGGCGTGGAGATCGGCGACGGGTTCACCACTGCGCGCCGCCGCGGCTCCGCCGCGCACGACGAGATCCTTCACGGTTCCCACGACACGGGCGTCGCCCGGTTCACCAACCGCGCCGGCGGCATCGAGGGCGGCATGACCAACGGCGAGCCCCTGCGGGCGCGCGTGGCCATGAAGCCGATCTCCACGGTGCCCAGGGCGCTGCGCACCGTCGACGTGGTCACCGGCGAGGGCACCACCGCGCACCACCAGCGCTCCGACGTCTGCGCCGTGCCCGCGGCCGGCGTGGTGGCCGAGGCCCTGGTCGCGCTCGTGCTCGCCGAGGCGGCGCTGGAGAAGTTCGGCGGCGACTCGCTGCGCGAGACCGCCCGCAACGCCTCGGCCTACGTCGCGGCGATCGACCCGCGTCGCCACGTCGACACCGGGGACGTCGACGGCGCGGGCCTGCCGTGAGCCCGGTCGCGGTGCTCGTCGGGCCCCCCGGGGCGGGCAAGACGACCGTGGGGACGCTGCTCGCCGAGCGCCTGGGCGTGCCCTTCGCCGACAGCGACGCGCTGGTCGAGGCGACGGCGGGCCGGGCGATCAGCGACATCTTCCTCACCGACGGCGAGCCGGTGTTCCGCGCGCTCGAGCGCGACGCGGTGGCCGCGGCGCTGGCCGACCACGACGGCGTGCTCGCGCTCGGCGGGGGAGCGGTGATGACCGAGGGGGTCCGCGAGGTGCTCGACGGGCACCCCGTGGTGTTCCTCGGCGTCGGGCTGGCCGTCGGTGTCCGCCGCGTCGGCCTGTCGACGGCGCGGCCCCTGCTCGCCGGGGTCAACCCGCGCGCGACGTTCTCCGCGCTGCTGCAGGAGCGCCTGCCGGTCTACCGCTCGGTGGCCCGCCACGAGATCGCCACCGACGACGTGAGCCCCGACGACGTCGTCGACGCCGTCCTGGCGGCCCTGCGCGCGGAGGTGGGCGACGGTGCCCGCTGAGCAGGTCCTCGAGCGCCTCCACGTCGCCAGCGCCGCGCCCTACGACGTCGTCGTCGGCCGCGGGATCACCGGCGCGGTCGCCGAGACCCTCGCCGGCACCGCGACCGTCGTCGTCTGCCACCAGCCCGCCGTCGCGGGCGTGGCTGGCGCGGTGCGCGACGCCCTGGAGGCCGCGGGCACGCGCACCCACCTGCTCGCCCTGCCCGACAGCGAGGACGGCAAGGACCTCGCCACGGCCGGCGCCTGCTGGGAGGAGCTCGGCCGCCTCGGGGTCACGCGCTCCGACGCCCTCGTGGCGGTCGGCGGCGGCGCGGCGACCGACCTCGCCGGCTTCGTCGCCGCCGCCTGGATGCGCGGCGTGCGGATCGTCCACGTCCCGACGACCCTGCTCGCGATGGTCGACGCCGCGGTCGGCGGCAAGACCGGGATCAACACCGGCGCGGGCAAGAACCTCGTCGGCGCCTTCCACGAGCCCACCGCCGTGATCGCCGACCTCGACACCCTCGCCACCGTCAGCCGTCCCGAGCTCGCGGCGGGCATGGCCGAGGTGATCAAGACGGGGTTCATCGCCGACCCGCGGATCCTCGAGCTCGTCGAGGCCGATCCCGAGGCGGCGCTGGACCCCGCCGGCGACGTGCTCGGCGAGCTCGTCGTCCGTTCGATCCGGGTCAAGGGCGACGTGGTGGCGGCGGACCTGCGCGAGTCCCACCTGCGCGAGATCCTCAACTACGGCCACACCCTCGGCCACGCCGTCGAGCGCCGCGAGCAGTACCGCTGGCGCCACGGCGAGGCGGTGTCGATCGGGCTGGTCTTCGCCGCCGAGCTGGCCCGCCGCGTCGGGCGCCTCGACGACGCGACGGCCGACCGGCACGCCGCCACGCTCGCGTCCGTGGGGCTGCCGGTGACCTACCCGGCCGCGGCGTTCGACGAGCTCGCCGACACCATGCGTCTGGACAAGAAGTCCCGCGGCGCCCTGCTGCGCCTCGTCGTGCTCGACGGGCTCGCGCAGCCCGGGCGCCTCGAGGGCCCCGACCCGGCCGACCTCGCGGCGGCCTACGCGGCCCTGGCGAGCTGAGCCCCCGCGCCCGCCCGAGGAGCGAGGGTCACCCCCGCTGCGTCCTCCGCAGTCGGGGCGTCCCTCGCTGCCACGAGGGCCGGGCCGGGCCGGTCCGGGTCGGGCCGCTCAGGACGTGGGGCGCCGCAGACCGAACTTGCGGCGCGAGGGCTGCTCGGGCGCGGGCTCCTGGTCCGGCACGGCCGCCTGGCTGCCGGTGTCGTCGAGCGGGCCGCCCGGCATCGGGAAGGCGGGCAGGACCGCGACGACCGGCGGCTCGAGCGACTCGGGCGCGTCGGACGTCGGCCGCTCGCGGGCGGGCGCGCTCGCCTCCTCCCCGAACGGCGAGGAGACCGGCTCGGCGGGGCGGGCGGTCGTGCGCACCGTCGACACCCGCCGCTCGCCCGCCAGGCGGGGCGCCTCGGGCATGCGGTCGCGCTCGGCGAGCTCCGGGCCTGCCGCGGCGGGCACGCGCTCGGGCGAGCGACGCCCGGGGGTGCGCACGCCGGGGACGGACGGTCCGGGCGCCGGGCGGGGGAGGGCGTGACGCCGACGCGGGCCGCCGCGCGGGCCGCGGCCGCCGCGCGGTCGTCGCCGGCGGAGGCGCCGGAGGGGCCGTGGCGCTCGAGGCCGGCCTGTCGCGCGACCTCGTCGTCGTCGGCGTCGAGCATCGGGTCGTCGGCACCCTCGCCGTGGCGGCGCATCGAGAGCCAGCCCAGGCGCGACCCGAGGAACACCGCGGCGAGGATGAGCAGCGCGGTGAACGAGGCGCGCCCGACGAGCGCGGCCTGGAGGTCGGCGACGCCGGTGTCGTCCACGAAGGACGCGAGCAGGATCCAGCTCAGCAGCCCCGCCGCGGGTGCGGTGGCGAGCGCCGTGATGAACCACGTCCACTCGGGCGGGCGCCGGTCGAGGACGATCTCGGCACCCACCCAGCCGATCACCACGGCGACGACGACCAGGAGCAGCACGATGCTCCACAGGCTCGACAGATCGGGGGCCGAGGACCGCAGCGCGACGAACAACGCCTCGGCCACGCCGTAGACGACGGTCAGCACCAGCGTTCGGAGCACCCAGGGACGCACACCGACACCGTACGAGACCCCTGTCACCCGTCCTCACCTAGGCTGACGGGCGTGGAGCCCACCCGTCCCGAACGGGCGCCGGGCGGGCACGCCCGGCGCCGCGACGCGCTGCGTGACCTGCTGCGCGGGGCGGATCTCGACGCCCTGCTCGTCACCGATCTGGTCAACGTCCGCTACCTGACCGGCTTCACGGGGTCCAACGCCGCGGTGCTGGTGCACGCCGGCGACGACGCCGACCGGGGCGAGGACCGCACCGTCCTCGCCACCGACGGCCGCTACACCCAGCAGGCCGCGCACGAGACGCCCGACCTGCGCGTCCTGGTCACCCGCGCCTGCGCCGCCGGACTCCTCGGGGCCGACGGGGAGCACGGCGCGGTCGGCTTCGACAGCGCCCACGTCACCGTCGACGGCCACGCCGAGCTGACGGCGGCGCTGACGGCAGGGGAGCTGCGGCGGGCCCCGGGCCTGGTCGAGACGCTGCGGGCGGTGAAGGACGCGGGCGAGGTGGACGCGCTGCGCCAGGCCTGCGCCGCCGCGGACGTCGCCCTCGCCGGGATGATCGCCGCCGGCGGCCTGCAGGCCGGGCGCACCGAGCGGGAGGTGGCCCGCGACCTCGAGGAGCGCATGCGCGAGGCGGGCGCCGAGGGCCCGTCGTTCGACACCATCGTCGCCGCGGGCGCCCACGCCGCGATCCCGCACCACCGGCCCACCGACGCGCCCCTGGCCGACGGCGACCTGCTGACCATGGACTTCGGCGCGCTCGTCGACGGCTACCACTCGGACATGACCCGCACCCTGATCGTCGGGGAGCCCGAGGACTGGCAGCGCGACCTGCACGACCTCGTCGCGGAGGCCGCCGCCGCCGGCCGGGCGGCCCTCGCGCCCGGGGTCGCGACCCGCGACGTCGACGCCGCCGCGCGCGACGTCATCGTGGCCGCGGGGTTCGGCGAGCACTTCGTCCACGGCCTCGGGCACGGCGTCGGCCTCGTCATCCACGAGGCTCCGGCGGTGTCGTCGACCGCGACCGCTACCCTGGAGGCAGGGATGACGGTCACCGTCGAGCCGGGGGTCTACCTGGCCGGGCGGGGCGGGGTCCGGATCGAGGACACGCTCGTGGTCACCGACGACGGTGCCGCCGCCCTCACGCAGAGCCCCCGGGACCTGGTTCCCCAGTCCCGAGACGAACCGTAGGAGAGAGCGTCACCGTGGCGACCACGAACGACCTGAAGAACGGCCTCGTGCTGCGGATCGACGGCAACCTCTGGACCGTCACCGAGTTCCAGCACGTCAAGCCCGGCAAGGGCGGTGCCTTCGTCCGCACCACCCTGAAGAACGTCATGACCGGCAAGGTGGTCGACAAGACGTTCAACGCCGGCACCAAGGTCGAGACCGCGAACGTCGACCGCCGCGACATGACCTACCTCTACCGCGACGGCGCCGACTTCATCTTCATGGACGCCGCGGACTACGAGCAGATCCCGATCCCCGAGCAGACCGTCGGCGACCAGGCCCGCTTCCTCCTGGAGAACCAGGAGGTCCAGGTGTCGTTCAACGACGGCGCCCCGCTCTACATCGAGCTCCCGGCCTCGGTCGAGCTCGAGATCACCCAGACCGACCCCGGCCTGCAGGGCGACCGCTCCACGGGTGGCACCAAGCCCGCCACCGTCTCCACCGGTGCGGAGATCCAGGTCCCGCTGTTCCTGGAGACCGGCACGAAGGTCAAGGTGGACACCCGCGACGGGCGCTACCTGGGCCGCGTGAGCAGCTGAGGTGACCGCACCCCAGGCGCGGAAGGGCTCCCGGTCCAAGGCCCGGAAACGGGCGCTGGACATCCTGTTCGAGTCCGAGGCGCGCGGTGAGGACCCGCAGGAGGTGCTCGCCCGGCGCATCGCCGGTGCGGACGCCCCGCCGGTGTCGGAGTTCGCGCAGTCGCTGGTCGAGGGCGTGATCTCGCACCGCGACGGCATCGACGAGGTCATCGGGTCGTACGCGCGCGGGTGGACGATGGCCCGCATGCCCGCGGTCGACCGCATGATCCTGCGGATCGGGGTCTACGAGATCCTGCACTCCGAGGACGTGCCCGACCCGGTCGCGATCGACGAGGCCATCGACCTCGCCCGCGAGCTGTCCACCGACGACTCGCCGCGGTTCGTCAACGGCGTGCTCGCCGGGGTGTCCTCGGGACGTCCCGGGACGGTTGCCCCGCCGAGCCCCGACCGCGTCGAGGTGCCCGCCGGGGTCGAGCTCGCGCCGGCGGGTCAGGACGCCCCGCCCGCCGACGACGAGCCCACCAGCGGATAGTGCGTCGTCACTCGTCCAGGGCGCGCGCGATGCGGGCCTCGGGCGGGAGGACGCCCCAGTCGACGAGCTGGTCGGACAGCTCGCCCGGGCTCATGTCGTAGATGATCGCGAGCGAACGCAGGTCCTCGTTGCGGATCGAGAGGACCTTGCCGTTGTAGTCGCCGCGCTGGCTCTGGATCGCCGCGGCGTAGCGGGCGAGCGGACCGGCCTTCTCGGCGGGCAGCTGCTGCAGGCGCTCGAGGTTGATGACGATCTTGGCTGCAGGCTCGGACCCGGAGGGCACGCGACCCTCGGGCAGGAGCTCCGCCACGGGCACGCCGTAGAAGTCGGCGAGCTCGGCGAGCTTCTGGACGGTCACCGCGCGGTCACCGCGCTCGTAGGAACCGACGACGACGGCCTTCCACCGTCCGCCGGACTTCTGCTCGACGCCGTGCAGAGACAGACCCTGCTGCTGGCGGATGCCCCGGAGCTTTGACCCCAGCGCCTTCGCGTAGTCACCCATCTGGCGGACACCCCGTCCTCTCGCGTCGCCCGGCTCGCCCCGCCCGTGCACCCAGCGAAGTCGATACGGAGAGTGATGATGCGCCTCAGGTCGTCACATGGTCAAGCCGGGATCTGACGGATCGTGGCCGGTGTGGCTCGTGGCACTCCGTCCGGACACGGACCACGGGGCGTAGTGCCGGGGCCGGGCCGTCCCGGTCCGGAGCGTCCCGTGGGCGGCACCGAGGGGTCCCGTCGTCGCTGATAGTGTTGGGAAACGTCCTGATCGACATCCTTTAAGAGCCGTCCTGCGAGGCGGAGAAGGAGGGTCACCCGCGTGCCGTCACGGCGCCGGGGCGAGCCCGGGTCGGGTGCAGCGGGTGCCGAGGGTGAGCGCGAGCTCCTCTCGGCGGCAGACCTCGCGCGCACCGTCGCCCGCGTCGCCCACGAGATCATCGAACGCAATGCCCCCGATGGCGCAACCGCCCGGGTCGTCCTGCTCGGTCTACCGACCCGGGGGACCTTCCTCGCCCGCCGGCTCGCCGAGCGCATCGGCGAGATCACCGGGGCCACCGTGCCGACCGGCACCCTCGATCCCACGCTCTACCGCGACGACCTGCGCCTGCGTCCGACGCGCGCGCTCGCCGAGACGGAAATCCCGGCCGTCGGCATCGACGACGCCGTGGTGGTGCTGGTCGACGACGTCCTGTTCTCCGGGCGCACCGTGCGCGCCGCCCTCGACGCCCTGCGCGACCACGGCCGCCCGCGTGCGGTCCAGCTCGCCGTGCTCGTCGACCGCGGCCACCGCGAGCTGCCCATCCGCGCGGACTACGTCGGCAAGAACGTCCCGACCAACCGCACCGAGGACGTCGCGGTGCGCCTGGTCGAGGTCGACGGCGAGGACGGGGTCAGCCTGCGATGAGCGCCCCGACCACCGGGCCCGAGCCCACCGGCATCGGCCTGCGCCACCTGCTCTCCACCGACGGCCTGCGCCGCGACCAGGCCCTGGCCCTGCTGGACACCGCGGCGAACATGGAGCAGGCGCTCACGGGCCGCGCGGTGCGCAAGCTGCCCACGCTGCGCGGGCGCACCGTCGTCACGCTGTTCTACGAGAACTCCACCCGCACCCGCGTGTCCTTCGAGGTCGCGGGCAAGTGGATGAGCGCCGACACCATCAACGTCTCGGCCAGCGCGTCCTCGGTGAGCAAGGGCGAGTCCCTACGCGACACGGCCTCCACGCTGGCCGCCGCGGGCACCGACTGCCTCGTCGTGCGGCACCCCGCCTCCGGCGCCCCGCACCGCATCGCGGCCTGGCTCGACCACGTCGCGCACTCGCACCTGGGTGCGGAGGGTCACGTCGCGGTGGTCAACGCCGGCGACGGGACGCACGAGCACCCGACCCAGGCCCTGCTCGACGCGGCGACCCTGCGTGCCCGCCTCGGCCGGGTGGAGGGGGCGCACGTCGCGATCGTCGGCGACATCCTCCACAGCCGTGTCGCGCGCTCGAATGCGCACCTGCTGGCCACGCTCGGTGCGCGCGTCACGCTGGTGGCCCCGCCGACGCTGCTCCCGGTGGGCGTCGCCGGGTGGCCGGTGGAGATCAGCCACGACCTGGACGCCGTCCTCGCGGGGGGCCCGGACGCCGTGATGATGCTGCGGGTGCAGGCCGAGCGGATGCACGGCGGGTTCTTCCCGTCGGCCCGCGAGTACGCGATCCGCTTCGGGCTCTCCGAGGCCCGCGCCGACCGGCTCCCCGACCACGCCGTCGTCCTGCACCCCGGGCCCGCGGTGCGCGGCATGGAGATCGCGAGCGCCGTGGCCGACTCGAGCCGCGCCGCGATCTCCGACCAGGTCACCGCCGGGGTGCACGTGCGGATGGCCGTCCTGTACCACCTGCTCGCCGGGGAGGACGTGGCGTGAGCACGATCAGGATTCGTGGGGCGAGGCCCTACGGCGAGGACCCCACCGACCTCTACGTCCGCGACGGGATGCTCGTCGAGGGCCCTGAAGACTCCGACGACCCCGTCGAGACCGTCGACGCCGACGGCCTCATCGCCCTGCCCGGGCTGGTCGACCTGCACACCCACCTGCGCGAGCCCGGCGGCGAGGAGGCCGAGACCGTCGACACCGGCTCGGCCGCCGCGGCGCTCGGGGGCTACACCGCGGTCTTCGCGATGCCGAACACCGACCCGGTGGCCGATTCCCCGGTGGTCGTCGAGCACGTCTGGCGCCGCGGCCGCGAGGTCGGGCTCGTCGACGTGCATCCCGTCGGCGCGGTCACCGTCGGCCTCGAGGGCGCGAAGCTCGCCGAGATGGGGATGATGGCCGCGTCCCCGGCGCGGGTGCGGATGTTCTCCGACGACGGCCGCTGCGTGAACGACCCGCTGATCATGCGCCGGGCCCTCGAGTACGCGCGGGCCCTGGGCTCCGTGGTCGCCCAGCACGCCGAGGACCACCGGCTCACCGTCGGGGCGCAGGCCCACGACGGACCGGTGGCGGCGCGGCTCGGGCTCGCGGGATGGGACCCCACCGCCGAGGAGTCGATCGTCGCGCGTGACGTGATGCTCGCCTCGGCGGCCGGCGCGCGCCTGCACGTCTGCCACCTCTCGACGGCCCGTTCGGCGGCGATCCTGCGGTGGGCACGGGAGTCGATGGACGGCGACGACGGATTCCGCGTCTCGGCCGAGGTCACCCCCCACCACCTGCTGCTCACCGACGCGGCGGCCGAGGACTACGACCCGGTGCACAAGGTCAACCCGCCGCTGCGCCCGGCCGCCGACACCGAGGCCCTGCGCCGCGCGCTGGCCGACGGCACGGTCGACTGCGTGGCCACCGACCACGCCCCGCACGCCGTGGAGGCCAAGGACTGCGAGTGGCCCGCCGCCCGTCCAGGCATGCTGGGACTGCAGACCGCGCTGCCGGTGGTGGTGGCGACCATGGTCACCACCGGCCTGCTCGACTGGCGCGGCGTGGCGCGGGTGTGCAGCGAGGCCCCCGCGCGGATCGCCGGCCTGCCCGACCAGGGACGGCCGCTGGCGGTGGGGGAGCCCGCGAACCTGACGCTCGTCGACCCCGACGCCGCCTGGACGGTGCGGGGCGCGGCGCTGGCCAGCCGGGCGAACAACACCCCGTACGAGGGGATGGAGATGCCGGTCTCGGTGGTGCACACCATGCTGCGGGGCCGGTGGACGGTGCAGGACGGGAAGGTGCAGGAATGAGTCAGGCCGGCACGAGCCGGGAGGACGCGGTGCTCGTCCTCGAGGACGGCAGCATGCACCGCGGTGAGGCCTTCGGCGCCCGCGGCCGCACGCTGGGCGAGGCGGTGTTCGCCACCGGGATGACCGGCTACCAGGAGACGCTGACCGACCCGAGCTACCACCGCCAGATCGTGGTGGCCACGGCCCCGCACATCGGCAACACCGGGTGGAACGACGAGGACGACGAGTCGGCCCGTATCCAGGTCGCCGGGTACGTCGTCCGCGACCCGGCCCGGCGCCCCTCCAATTGGCGCTCGACGGCCGACCTCGGCGAGGAGCTCGCCCGCCAGGGCGTCGTCGGCCTCGCCGGTGTCGACACCCGGGCGATCACCCGCCGGCTGCGCGAGGCGGGCTCGATGCGCGCCGGCCTGTTCTCCGGCGACGCGCTGGCCGACCCCACCTCGATGCGCGCCGCGGTCCTGGACAGCCCCGGGATGGCCGGCGCCGACCTCGCCGGCGCGGTGAGCACCGGCGCGCCGTACACGGTCGCGGCCACCGGCACGACGCGCGCGCGGGTCGCGGCGCTCGACCTCGGGATCAAGGCCAACACGCCGCGGATGCTCGCCGAGCGCGGGATCGAGACGCGGGTGCTGCCGGCGTCGGTGTCGATCGACGAGCTCCTCGGCCCAGATGAGTACGGCCGTGCCCCCGACGGCGTCTTCCTCTCCAACGGCCCGGGCGACCCGGCCGCCGCGGCGCACGCCGTCGCCCTCACCGCGGAGGTGCTGCGCCGCGAGGTGCCGCTCTTCGGCATCTGCTTCGGCAACCAGATCCTGGCCCGCGCCCTGGGCCTCGGGACGTACAAGATGCGCTACGGCCACCGCGGGATCAACGTCCCGGTCGTCGACCACACCGACGGCACCGTGGCGATCACGAGCCAGAACCACGGCTTCGCCGTCGCGGGCACACCGGGCGAGCGCGTCGACTCGCCGTTCGGGCGGGTGCACCTCAGCCACTCGTGCCCCAACGACGGCACCGTCGAGGGCCTGACCTGCGAGGGCGTCCCCGCCTTCAGCGTCCAGTACCACCCGGAGGCCGCGGCGGGTCCGCACGACGCGGCCGACCTCTTCGACCGTTTCGCGGACATGATGGGAAATCGCTGATGCCGCGCCGCGAGGACATCCACCACGTCCTGGTCATCGGCTCCGGCCCGATCGTCATCGGTCAGGCCGCGGAGTTCGACTACTCCGGCACCCAGGCCTGCCGGGTGCTCCGCGAGGAGGGCCTGCGGGTCAGCCTCGTCAACTCGAACCCGGCGACGATCATGACCGACCCGGAGATCGCCGACGCCACCTACGTCGAGCCGATCACCGTCGAGTACCTCACCAAGGTCATCGAGACGGAGCGGCCCGACGCGCTGCTGGCCACCCTCGGCGGCCAGACCGCGCTGAACGCCGCGATCGCCCTGCACGACGCGGGGGTGCTCGAGCGCTTCGGCGTCGAGCTGATCGGCGCGGACATCGACGCGATCCAGCGCGGCGAGGACCGGCTGAAGTTCAAGGACATCGTCCGGCGCATCGGCGGCGACGTCCCCCGCAGCGAGGTCTGCCACTCGATGGCCGACGTGCGGGCCACCGTCGCCGAGGTCGGCCTCCCGGTGGTCATCCGGCCGAGCTTCACGATGGGCGGGCTCGGCTCGGGCCTCGCCTACACCCCCGAGGAGCTCGAGCGCCTCGCCGGCGCGGGCCTCGCGGCGAGCCCGGTGCACGAGGTGCTCATCGAGGAGTCGGTGCTCGGGTGGAAGGAGTACGAGCTCGAGCTCATGCGCGACGGCAAGGACAACGTCGTCGTCGTGTGCTCGATCGAGAACATCGACCCGATGGGCGTGCACACCGGCGACTCGGTGACCGTCGCGCCCGCGATGACGCTGACCGACCGCGAGTACCAGGTCATGCGCGACACCGGTATCGAGGTGCTGCGCGCGGTGGGCGTCGAGACCGGCGGCTGCAACATCCAGTTCGCGGTGCACCCGACCACGGGGCGTCTCGTCGTCATCGAGATGAACCCGCGCGTCTCGCGCTCGAGCGCGCTGGCCTCGAAGGCCACCGGCTTCCCGATCGCCAAGATCGCCGCGCGCCTGGCCGTCGGCTACACCCTCGACGAGATCACCAACGACATCACCGGCGAGACGCCGGCGAGCTTCGAGCCGACGCTGGACTACGTCGTGGTCAAGGTGCCGCGGTTCGCGTTCGAGAAGTTCCCCGGCGCCGACCCCACGCTGACCACCACGATGAAGTCGGTCGGCGAGGCGATGGCGCTGGGCCGCAGCTTCCCGGAGGCCCTCAACAAGGCGCTGCGGTCGGCGGAGACCAAGGCCGGCGGCTTCTGGACGCTCCCCGATCCCGACGAGGACGTGAAGGAAGCCCTGCACCAGGCGTCGCTGCCGCGCGACGGGCGGCTCTACGCCGTCGAGCGCGCGCTGCGGCTCGGGGCGAGCGTCGAGGAGGTCACCGAGGCCTCGGGCATCGACGGGTGGTTCGTCGAGCAGATCGAGGGCCTCGTCGGGCTGCGCGGCGAGATCGCCGACGCGCCGGTGCTCGACGAGGCGCTGCTGCGCCGGGCCAAGCGCGCGGGGCTCTCGGACGCGCAGGTCGCGGCCGTGCGCCCGGAGCTCGCGGGGGAGACGGGCGTGCGCGCGCTGCGCCACCGCCTCGGCGTGCGTCCGGTCTACAAGACCGTCGACACCTGCGCCGCGGAGTTCGAGGCGCGGACCCCGTACCACTACTCCGCGTACGAGTCCGATCCCGCGGCCGAGACCGAGGTCGTGGCGCAGACCGACCGGCCCAAGGTCATCATCCTGGGCTCGGGACCGAACCGCATCGGCCAGGGCATCGAGTTCGACTACTCGTGCGTGCACGCGGCGTTCGCCCTGCGCGCCGCCGGGTTCGAGACGGTGATGCTCAACTGCAACCCCGAGACCGTCTCCACCGACTACGACACCTCCGACCGCCTGTACTTCGAGCCCCTCACCGAGGAGGACGTGCTCGAGGTGGTGCACGCGGAGCAGGAGTCGGGGCGCAGCCAGGATCCGGACGAGCACAGCCCGGGGCTGGTCGGGGTCGTCGTCCAGCTCGGCGGGCAGACACCGCTGAAGCTCGCGGCGGGCCTCGAGGCCGCCGGGGTGCCGGTCGTCGGCACGCCGCCCGCGGCCATCGACCTCGCCGAGTCCCGCGGCGCGTTCGGGCGCGTGCTCGACGACGCGGGGCTCCCCGCCCCGCCGTACGGGATGGCCACCAGCTTCGACGGCGCCCGCGAGATCGCCGCGTCGATCGGCTACCCCGTGCTCGTGCGCCCGTCGTACGTGCTCGGCGGCCGGGGCATGGAGATCGTCTACGACGACGCCACGCTCGCCGACTACATCGCGCGCGCCACCGAGGTCACCCCGGACCACCCGGTGCTGGTGGACCGCTTCCTCGACGACGCCATCGAGATCGACGTCGACGCCATCTGCGACGCCGACGGCGAGGTCTACCTCGGCGGGGTCATGGAGCACATCGAGGAGGCCGGGGTGCACTCCGGCGACTCGTCGTGCGCGCTGCCGCCGATCACGCTCGGGGGCGCCGAGCTCGCGACCGTGCGGGAGTCGACCGTCGCCCTGGCCCGCCGGCTGGGGGTGCGCGGGCTGATGAACGTGCAGTACGCGCTCAAGGACGACGTGCTCTTCGTGCTCGAGGCGAACCCGCGGGCGTCACGCACCGTCCCGTTCGTCTCCAAGGCCACGGGCGTGCCCCTGGCCGGGGCCGCCTCGCGGATCATGCTCGGCGCGACGATCGCCGGCCTGCGCGAGGAAGGCCTCCTGCCCGCGGTCGGCGACGGCACCGACCTGCCCCGCGAGCACCCCGTGGCGGTGAAGGAGGCGGTGCTGCCGTTCCACCGGTTCCGTCGCCCCGACGGCCGTGGCGTCGACTCCCTGCTCGGCCCGGAGATGAAGTCCACCGGCGAGGTCATGGGCATCGACCGCGCCTTCTCCATCGCGTTCGCCAAGGCGCAGGCCGCGGCCGCCGGACCGCTGCCGGTGTCGGGCCAGGTGTTCGTCTCGGTCGCGAACCGCGACAAGCGCTCGCTGATCTTCCCGGTGAAGCGCCTCGCCGACCTCGGCTTCGCGATCCTCGCGACGGCCGGGACGGCGAGCGTCCTGGAGCGCAACGGCATCCCGTGCGAGGTCGTGCGCAAGCACTTCGAGGGCGGGGAGGGCCTGCCGACGATCGTGGACCGGATCCTGGCCGGGGAGGTCGACCTGGTGGTCAACACCCCGGTCGGCCACTCCGGGCCCCGCATCGACGGCTACGAGATCCGCGCCGCCTGCCTCGACGTCGGCGTCCCGTGCGTCACCACCGTCCAGGGGGCCGCGGCGGCCGTGCAGGCCGTCGAGGCGGCGATCGCCGGCGAGGTCGGGGTGACGTCGCTGCAGGTCCTGCACGCCCGCCTCGCCGAGGCGCGCGCCCGGGACGCGGCGACCCCCACGGCCGAGGTGCCCCAGCCCGCGGCAGTGGCCGGCTCGTGAGCCCGAGCTCTGTGCGCAGAGCCCCGTTCCGCCACCGGCTGCGCGACGCGGTCGCGGCGTACGGCCCGCTCTGCGTCGGCATCGACCCGCATCCCGGTCTGCTGTCGGCGTGGGGTCTGGACGCCGACGCCGCCGGGGTGGAGCGCTTCTCCCGGGGGGTGGTCGAGGCGCTCGCCGGGCACGTGGCGCTGCTCAAGCCCCAGGTGGCGCTCTACGAGGTCCACGGCGCCGCCGGGCTCGCGGCCCTCGAGCGCACGCTGGCCGACGCCCGGGAGGCCGGCGTGCTCACCGTGGCCGACGCCAAGCGCGGCGACATCGGCTCGACGATGGCCGGCTACGCCCGGGCCTGGCTGGCCGACGACGCCCCGCTCGCCGCCGACGCCCTGACGCTCTCGCCCTACCTCGGCGTCGGCTCCCTCGCCCCGGCCCTGGACCTCGCGGTCGCCACCGGGCGCGGGGTGTTCGTGCTCGCCCGGACGTCCAACCCCGAGGCCGCGGGCGTGCAGGCGGCGCAGGCGTGGGTCGCGGGGTCGGGGGGATCGGGCGCCCCGGGGGGTGGGCGCCGTATGCGCGAGGTCGCCCAGTCGGTGGTCGACGCGCTCGCCGACCACAACGCGGCGCACCGCGACGGCCCCGGGGACGGGTCGGCCGGCGCGGTCGTCGGGCTGACGCGGGGCACCACCGGCCGCGACCACGGCCTCGACCTGTCGGCCCTCGACGGCCCCGTCCTCGTCCCGGGACTGGGCGCGCAGGGTGGCACGCCCGCCGACGTGGCGGCGGCGTTCGGCACGCCGGACGCGCTCGGCGCCGGCACGGGACCGGTCGTGCCCGTCAGCGCCCGGGAGGTCCTCACCGCCGGCCCCGACCTCGGAGCGCTGAGAGCCGCGGTCGGAGCGCTGAACGGGTCACTGGCGGGGTAGCCCGGCCGTGTGACGCCGTTGACCGGACGATCACGAGCCGGTGGGCGCCACGGCCGTCCGACCTGCGGACACTCCCGCCCCACGGACTGTCGGAGCGGGCCGCGGGGGGTACGTTCGCCATCACTGGGCAAGCCAATACGCCACCACGGGAGGCCGGTCGCACCGACCGGAGCCCGTCGTCACGACCTTCGGAGGAGAACGTGGCATTACCCGAGCTGACCGAGGAGCAGCGGGCTGCGGCGCTCGAGAAGGCCGCCGCCGCTCGCCGTGCCCGGGCCGAGCTCAAAGAGCGCCTCAAGCGTGGAGGCACCAGCCTCTCCGAGGTGCTCGAGCAGGCCGACTCGGACGAGGTGCTCGGCAAGATGAAGGTCTCGGCGTTGCTCGAGGCCATGCCGGGCGTGGGCAAGGTGCGCGCCCAGCAGATCATGGAGCGCCTGGAGATCGCACCCAGCCGCCGCCTGCGCGGTCTGGGCGATCGGCAGCGCAAGGCCCTGCTCGACGAGTTCTCCGGCGAGTGAGCCGGTGACCCCACCCCCGACGCACGGGCCCGGCCGGCTGCTGGTGCTGGCCGGGCCGTCGGGGGTCGGCAAGAGCACGGTGGTCGCGGAACTGCGACGGATCGCCGCGCCGCTGTGGTTCAGCGTCTCGGCGACCACCCGAGCCCCGCGCCCCGGTGAGGTCGACGGTCGTGACTACCACTTCGTCACGGCCGAGGAGTTCGACCGCATGATCGCCGAGGGCGAGCTGCTCGAGTGGGCGGAGATCCACCGTGGCATGCACCGTTCGGGCACGCCACGGGCTCCGGTGGACGAGCACCTCGCGCGGGGCGAACCCGTCCTTCTCGAGCTGGATCTCGCCGGGGCCCGTGCCGTGCGCGAGCAGCGCCCCGACGCGCTGTTCGTCTTCCTCGAGCCCCCGTCGTGGGAGGTGCTGGTCGGTCGGCTGATCGGTCGCGGTACCGAGGCGACGGAGGTCGTCGACCGCCGTCTGGCGACCGCGCGCGAGGAACTGGCCGCGAGCAGCGAGTTCGACGTCACCGTGGTGAACCACGACGTCGGGGAGACCGCGCACCGGTTGGTAGAGTTGAGCGCCGGTCCTCCTGTCAGCCGTGCAGGTCGGGGGACCGCACCGACCCGCCGGACCGGTCTTGAGTCCGGCGCCACCCCCGCAGGAGCGAGCGAGTGAGCATTCCCATCGGACGATCCGGCATCATCGAGGGGCCGGAGGGCATCACCAACCCTCCGATCGATGAGCTGCTGGAGACGGTGAGCTCGAAGTACGCGCTGGTCATCTATGCGGCCAAGCGCGCCCGCCAGATCAACGACTACTACGCCCAGCTGGGCGAGGGTCTCCTCGAGTACGTGGGCCCGCTCGTCGAGCCCGGCCCGCGCGAGAAGCCGCTGTCGGTGGCCATGCGCGAGATCCACGCCGGCCTGCTCGAGCACACCGAGGGCGAGTGACCGAGGAGTCCACCCGGCCCCGGGAGATCGTTCTCGGGGTCTCGGGCGGCATCGCCGCCTACAAGGCCTGCGAGGTGCTCCGGCGCCTGCGCGAGGCCGGGAACCACGTCCAGGTCGTCGCGACGCGGTCCGCGCTCGAGTTCATCGGCGCGGCCACGTTCGAGGCGCTCTCGGGCCGGCCCGTGCTGACCGGCGTGTTCGAGAACGTCCCCGAGGTCGAGCACGTCGCCCTGGGGCGGCGTGCCGACCTGGTGGTGCTCGTCCCGGCGACGGCCGACCTGCTCGCCCGCATGGCCCAGGGGCGCGCCGACGACATGCTCACCACCACGCTGCTCACCGCGCGGTGCCCGGTTCTCGCGGTCCCCGCGATGCACACCGAGATGTGGGAGCACCCGGCGACCGTCGACAACGTCGCCACCCTGCGCCGGCGGGGCACCGTCGTCCTCGAGCCCGCGTCCGGGCGCCTGACCGGCGCCGACACCGGGCGCGGCCGACTGCCCGAGCCGCCCGAGATCGCCGAGTTCGCCCGGCTGCTGCTCGAGTGGGGGATCGACGACGGCGGCATGCCGTTCCCCCTCCCGCGCGATCTCGAGGGCCGCCGCGTGGTCGTCTCCGCCGGCGGCACCGCGGAGCCGCTCGACCCCGTGCGCACGCTCGGCAACCGGTCGTCGGGGCGCCAGGGCTACGCGCTGGCCCGCGTCGCGGCCCAGCGCGGCGCCGACGTGACGCTGGTGGCCGGCACGGTCTCCGACCTCGACCCGCCCGCCGGCGTCGAGCTCCGTCGCGTGCAGACCACCCGCGAGATGCGCGACGCCGTGCTCGACGCCGCCAAGGCCGCGGACGTGGTCGTGATGGCCGCCGCGGTCTCCGACTTCCGGCCCGCGTCGACGTCCGTCGGCAAGATCAAGAAGGGGCAGGACGCCCCCTCGATCCCGCTCGAGTTCAACCCCGACATCCTGCGCGAACTGGTCACCGAGGACGTCCCGCGCCGGCTCGTCGTCGGGTTCGCGGCGGAGACCGGCGACGAGGGCGGCAGCGTCCTCGACTACGGGCGCGCGAAGCTCGAGCGCAAGGGGTGTGACCTTCTCGTCGTCAACGCCGTGGGGGCCGGACGTGCCTTCGAGGTCGAGGACAACGAGGGGTGGCTGCTGGGGGCCGACGGATCGTCGCTGAGCCTGCCGATGGGCTCGAAAGCAGCACTGGCCGCCCGCGTGTGGGACGCCGTCGCCGAGCGGTTGCCCTGAAGCGTTCGACTGATCGGCGCATTCTCACGATTCGTCGTCGAACACAACCGCTCTGTGACACGGTTGGCATTCAGCCTGGTCAGGGGCCTCGTGATTCCCGGGGATGCCGTTAGTGTGGACGGGTCCCATTGTCGAGGCAGGGAGAGATTGTGCCCGCTAGGCGTTTGTTCACCAGCGAATCCGTCACCGAGGGCCACCCGGACAAGATCTGTGACGCCGTCAGCGACGGCATCCTGGACGCTCTGCTGGCGCAGGACCCGAAGAGCCGCGTCGCGGTCGAGACGATGGTCACCACGGGCCAGGTGCACGTCGCCGGCGAGGTGACCACCAACGCCCAGGTCAACTACGTGGACGTCGTCCGCAAGACCATCCTCGACATCGGCTACGACTCGTCGGCCAAGGGCTTCGACGGCGAGAGCTGCGGTGTGTCGATCTCCATCGGCGCCCAGTCGAAGGACATCGCGCAGGGTGTCGACGAGGGCTACGAGACCCGCGTCGAGGGCTCCGAGGACGAGATCGCGCGACAGGGCGCGGGCGACCAGGGCCTGATGTTCGGCTACGCCGACGCCGACACCCCCGAGCTCATGCCGCTGCCCATCGGGCTGGCGCACCGGCTCGCGCGCAAGCTCACCGCGGTCCGTCGCGACGGCACGCTGCCCTACCTGCGCCCGGACGGTAAGACCCAGGTCACCATCGCCTACGACGACGACAAGCCCGTCGGCGTGGAGACCGTGGTCCTGTCGACGCAGCACGCGGCCGACATCGACCTGGACAACCTGCTGACCCCGGACATCAAGTCCAAGGTCATCAACCCGGTGCTCGAGGGGATCGACCTCGACTCGTCGAACACCCGCGTGCTGGTCAACCCGACCGGCCGCTTCGTCACCGGCGGCCCGATGGGCGACGCCGGCCTGACCGGCCGCAAGATCATCGTCGACACCTACGGCGGCTACGCCCGCCACGGCGGCGGGGCCTTCTCGGGCAAGGACCCGTCGAAGGTCGACCGCTCCGCGGCGTACGCCATGCGCTGGGTGGCCAAGAACATCGTGGCCGCCGGCCTGGCCAAGCGCGTCGAGGTGCAGATCGCCTACGCGATCGGCAAGGCCGAGCCCGTGGGCGTGTTCGTCGAGACCTTCGGGACCGCCCAGGTGGACCCGGCCAAGATCGAGAAGGCCATCCACGAGGTCTTCGACCTGCGCCCCGGCGCGATCGTGCGCGACCTGCAGCTGCTGCGCCCGATCTACCAGCCGACCGCGGCGTACGGCCACTTCGGCCGCGACGACCTCGACCTCCCCTGGGAGCGCACCGACCGCGCCGACGCCCTGAAGTCGATCGCGACGTAGAGCTGCACCTCCTGGTGCAAGCCCTGCGTCCTCGCTTGCACTGAACGCGAGTATTTCCGCATCCTCGCGCGCCAGACCCACGCCGGCCCGGCACCTCGCACCCCGAGGTGCCGGGCCGGCGTGCGTCCGGTGGAGCCGGCTCCGGGATTTCGGCCGAAGGTGCCCTTCGCGCGGCTAGATCGGCGAGCGGAGCCCTTCGCCGGGTCGACGCGCGATCACACGTTCCGCGCGAAGGTGCCCTTCGCGCGGATAGAGCGGCGAGCGGCGCCCCTCGCCGGAACCCGGGCGCGCTCCGCCGCTCCGGCGTCCGGGCGCGTCGCACCGCTCTGGTAGACGTGAGGTCGTGACGGTGGGTGAGGCGGGCGACGCGCTGTTCGCCGCGCCCGAGCGCCCGCCCGAGCCCGCGCCTCGGGAGAAGAAGCCCCGCAAGCCCCTGCGCAACGAGCGCCTGCCCGCCGCCGAGCACCCGGTGGCCCAGGTGGCCGTGGACGTCAACCTCGCGCACCTCGACCGGCCGTTCGACTACCAGGTGCCCGAGCAGCTCGCCGACCAGGCGGTCCCCGGCGCGCGGGTGCGGGTGCGGTTCGCCGGCCGGCTGGTCGACGGCTTCGTGCTCGCGCGGGAGGACACCAGCGAGCACACCGGCCGCCTGGGGTGGCTGGAGAAGGTCGTCTCCCCGGAGCCGGTCCTGGGCCCCGAGCTCGCCGGGCTCTGCCGGGCCGTCGCCGACCGCTACGCCGGGACGCTCGCCGACGTCCTGCGCCTCGCGGTGCCGCCCCGTCACGCGCGGGTGGAGGCGGAGACGCCGACCGAGCGGCCGGCCCCGGAGGCGCCCGAGCAGCACGGCTGGGGCGCCTATCCCCGTGGGCCGGCGCTCCTCGAGGCCCTCGCGGCGCACCGGCCCGCGCACGCCGTCTGGCAGGCCCTGCCGGGCGAGGACTGGCCCGCCCGCCTCGCCGAGGCCGTCGCCACCACGGCCGCCGCCGGGCGGGGCGCGGTGCTCGTGGTGCCCGACCGCCGCGACCTCGACCGCGTCCAGGCTGCCTGCGAGGAGGTGGCGGGCGCGGACGCCGTCGTCGCCCTCGCCGCCGACCTCGGGCCCGCCGAGCGCTACCGGCGCTGGCTGGCGGTGGCGCGCGGGCAGGTGCGCATCGTCGTCGGCACGCGCGCCGCCGCGTTCGCCCCGGTCGTCGACCCCGGCCTGATCGCCGTGTGGGACGACGGCGACGACACGCTCGCCGAGCCCCGCGCGCCCTACCCCCACGCCCGCGACGTCGCCATGACCCGCGCGCACCGCGACGGCGCGGCGCTGCTCGTGGCCGGTTTCGCGCGCACCGCCGAGGCCGCCCTGCTCGTCGCGAGCGGCTGGGCCCACGACGTCGTCGCCGACCGCGCCACCGTCCGCGCCCGCGGGCCCCGGGTCACCTCGATCGGCGAGGACGACCGCCAGCTGCTGCGCGACCCCGCGTCGCGGGCGGCCCGCATGCCCGGCGTGGCGTTCGAGGCGGCCCGGGCGGCCCTGGGCGCCGGCGCGCCGGTGCTCGTCCAGGTCCCGCGCCGCGGCTACCTGCCCGCCGTGGCCTGCGCCCGCTGCCGCGAGCCCGCGCGCTGCCGCCGGTGCGCGGGTCCGATGGCGTTGCCGGCGGGTGCCGACGGGGTGCCGACGTGCCGCTGGTGCGGGACACCCGACGCCGCCTACCGCTGCGCCGCCTGCGGGTCGCCCCAGCTGCGCGCCCTGGCCGTCGGCTCGGCCCGCACCGCCGAGGAGCTGGGCCGCGCCTTCCCGCAGACCGTGGTGCGCAGCTCCGGCGGCGGGGCGACGGTGCTCGACACCGTGCCCGGCGGCCCGGCCCTGGTCGTCGCGACGCCGGGCGCCGAGCCGATCGCCGACGGCGGCTACGGGGCGGCGCTGCTGCTCGACGGCGCCGTCCTGCTCGCTCGGCCCGAGCTGCGGGCGGGGGAGGAGACGCTGCGACGCTGGTTCGGCGCGGCCGCACTGGTGCGCCCGGCGTCCGAGGGCGGGCGGGTGGTCGTGATCGCCGAGTCCTCCACGGCCGCGGTCCAGGCGCTCGTGCGCTGGGACCCGGTCGGGCACGCCGCCACCGAGCTCGCCTCGCGCACCGAGCTGTCCCTGCCGCCGGCGATGCGCCTGGCCGCGGTCGACGGCCCGCCCCCCGCCGTGGCCGACCTGCTCGCGGCCCTGCCCGACGACGTCGAGGTGCTGGGCCCGGTCGAGCTGCCGCCGGGCACCAAGCTCCCGGGCGCCGAGGAGCGCACCGAGGGAGCCGAGCGCTGCCTCGTCCGCGTGCCCCGCACCGAGGGCCGCACGCTGGCCCGCGAGCTGCACGCCGCCCAGGCCGTGCGCTCGGCGCGCAAGGAGCGCGAGCCCGTCCGCGTGCTGCTCGACCCGCTCGACCCCTTGTAGACCCGACCCCTTGTCGATCCGGCCGCCGCCTGCCACTGTTCAACCAGTAGGTTGAACACGAGGAGGCGACCATGACCACCGAGACCCCCGCCGACCGCCACCGCGCCATCGCCGCGGTCTTCACCGACCGGGTCCACGGCGTGGCCGACTGGGACGTGCCGACGCCGGTGCCGGAGTGGACCGCGCGCGACGTCGTCGGCCACCTGACGACGTGGTCCGCCGGCTTCCTGCACGGTGTCGGCGTGACGCTGCCCCCGGGCCCCGACCCGGCCGACGACCCGGTCGGTGCCTGGGACGCCCACGCGGCAGCGATCCAGGCCCTCCTCGACGACCCGGAGACCGCCGGGCGGACGATCGAGAACCCGCACATGGGCACGATGGAGCTCGCGGTGATGGTGGACCGGATCTACACCACCGACATCGTCATGCACACCTGGGACCTGGCCCGCGCGACCGGCCAGGACGACCGCCTCGACCCCGCCGTCGCCGGCCCGCTCGTCGAGGGCATGGAACAGATGGAGGAGGTCCTGCGCAGTTCCGGGCAGTTCGGTGTGCGGGTGCCGGTCCCCGACGACGCCGACGCGCAGACCCGGCTGCTGGGGTTCATCGGTCGCGACCCCGACTGGAAGCCCTGATCGCCGAGACTCCCTAGACTGGACGGTCGAAGCCCCGAGAGAGGACCGATGACCGCCCAGCCCCTGCGCCTGTTCGGCGACCCCATCCTGCGCACGAAGGCCGAGCCCGTCGTCGACTTCGACCGCGAGCTGCGCACCCTCGTCGCGGACCTGCACGAGACGATGCGCGAGGAGGGCGGCGCCGGGCTGGCCGCCCCGCAGATCGGCGTGGGGCTGCGCGTGTTCGTCTTCCGTGCCGACGGGGTCGAGGGCCACATGGTCAACCCGACGTGGAACGCCGCCGACGAGACGGAGCAGTTCGGCCCCGAGGGCTGCCTGTCGATCCCCGGGCTGCGCTTCGACTGCCGCCGCTTCGAGCACGTCGTCGCCTCCGGCTGGGACCTCCACGGCGAGCCGCAGACCGTCGAGGGCACCGCGCTGGTCGCCCGCGCCATCCAGCACGAGACCGACCACCTCGACGGGGTGCTCTTCCTCGACAAGCTGGACCCCGAGACGCGGCGTGAGGCGATGGCCGAGATCCGCCGGGCGCCGTGGTTCGACCTGGCGGCGCCGCCGACGGTCAAGACGAGCCCGCACCCGCTCTTCGGCCGGGCCACCTGAGACGTGCGCATCGTCTTCGCGGGCACCCCCGAGCCCGCCCTGCCCGCCCTGCGCGGTCTGCTCGCCAGCGCCCGGCACGAGGTCGTCGCCGTCGTGACGCGCCCGGACGCCCCGGTCGGGCGGTCGAAGCAGCCGCAGCGCAGCCCCGTCGGCGTCCTGGGCGACGAGGCCGGGATCCCGGTCCTGACCCCGGCGAAGGCCTCCGAGCCCGCGTTCCTCGAGCAGCTGCGCGCGCTCGCGCCCGACTGCTGCCCCGTCGTGGCCTACGGCAACCTGCTGCGCCGCGAGGCCCTCGACGTCCCCGTGCACGGCTGGGTGAACCTCCACTTCTCCCTGCTCCCGGCCTGGCGGGGTGCCGCGCCGGTGCAGGCCGCGATCCGCGCCGGCGACGAGGTGACCGGCGCGAGCACGTTCGCGCTCGAGGAGGGCATGGACACCGGGCCGGTGTACGGGACGGTCACCGAGGAGATCGGGCGCCACGACACCGCCGGGGCGCTGCTGGCCCGCCTCGCCGAGTCGGGCGCGGTCCTGCTGGAGCACACCCTCGACGGCATCGCCGACGGCACGCTGTCGCCGGTGCCCCAGCCGGCCGACGGTGTCTCCTACGCCCCCAAGGTGACCGTCGACGACGCCCGCGTCGTCTGGACCCACCCCGCGCCCGCCGTCGACCGCCTGGTGCGCGCGGTGACGCCCGCACCGGGGGCGTGGACGACGTTCCGCGAGGCCAGGCTCAAACTGGGCCCCGTGCTGACCACCGGCGAGGGCGGGCTCGACCCCGGCGCGATCCGCGTGGAGCGCGGCCGCGTCCTCGTCGGCACGGCCGGCGCCGCCGTCGCGCTCGGCGACATCCAGCCCGGCGGCAAGCGCCCCATGCCCGCCGTGGACTGGGCCCGCGGCGTGCGTCCCGAGCCGGGGGAGCGGTTCACGTGACCCGGGCGAGCGAAGCGACGGGCTCACGATGACCGACAGCTCCGTCCCGCCCGGCGGGCACCGCTCGGGCCGCGGGCCCCGCAAGCGGGACGACAAGCGGCGCAGCGGGCCGCCCCGCGGTCGCCAGGGCCCCAATCGCCCGCCGACCGGCGACCCCGCCCGCGAGGCCGCCCTCGACACGCTGCGCGCCGTGCGCGAGGACGCCGCCTACGCGAACCTCGTCCTGCCCTCCCTGCTGCGCGAGCGCCGGATCTCCGGGCGGGACGCGGCGCTGGCCACCGAGCTCGCCTACGGCGCCTGCCGGGCGCAGGGCCTGCTCGACGCCGTCATCGGTGCCTGCGTCGACCGCCCCCTCGACGGGCTCGACGGGGTCGTCCTCGACACCCTGCGGCTGGGCACCCAGCAGCTGCTGCGCACCCGGGTCCCCCCGCACGCGGCGGTGGGCGCGGCCGTGGAGCTCGTGCGCGCCCGCGCCGGGTCGCGGCCCACGGGCTTCGTCAACGCCGTGCTGCGCAAGGTCGCCGAGCACGACGAGGCCGCGTGGGTCGAGCGGCTCGCGCCCTCGGACGACCTGGGGCGGCTCGCCTTCACCCACGCGCACCCGCGGTGGATCGCCGAGGTCTTCGCGCGCGCCCTCGGAGGCGAAGAGGAGCTCGCGGCCGCCCTCGCGGCCGACGACACCCGCCCCGCCGTGCACCTCGCCGCCCGTCCCGGCGAGATCTCCGCCGAGGAGCTCGCCGCGATCACCGGCGGCGAGGAGTCGCCCTACTCGCCCTACGGCGTCCTGCTCACCGAGGGCGGCGACCCCGGGGAGCTGGCCCCGGTCCGCGAGGGCCTGGCCGTGGTCCAGGACGAGGGCAGCCAGCTGGTCGCGCTCCTGGCGACCCGCGCGCCGGTGGACGGCGAGGACACCCGCTGGCTCGACCTGTGCGCGGGGCCCGGCGGCAAGGCCGTGATGCTCGGGGCGCTCGTCGCGATCGAGGGCGGCACCCTCGACGCCGTCGACCGTGCCCCGCACCGCGCGCGGCTCGTCGAGCAGGCCACCGAGGGCCTGCCGGTGCGGGTCCACACCGGCGACGCCCGCGAGCTCACGCTGCCCGAGGCCGCCTACGACCGCGTGCTCGTGGACGCCCCGTGCACGGGTCTCGGCGCGCTGCGCCGGCGTCCCGAGGCCCGGTGGCGCCGGCAGCCCGACGACGTCGCCGAGCTCACCGCCCTGCAGCGCGAGCTCCTGCGCGCCGGCCTCGAGCGCACGCGCCCCGGCGGCGTCGTCACCTACGCGACGTGCTCGCCGCACCCCGACGAGACCGCCGCCGTGGTCGCCGCCGTCGCGGCGGAGACCGGGGCCGAGGTGCTCGACACCCCGGAGCTGCTGCCGGAGGTGCCGGACACGGCGCTGCCGGACGGCGCGCCGGGCCTCCAGCTGTGGCCGCACCGCCACGGCACCGACGCGATGTACGCCGCGGTCCTGCGCAAGCGGTGAGACCGGTCCTCGACTGGTGGCTCGCCGACCGCACGCGTGGCGGGCCTGGCTCGGCGCCGTGGGTCGTCGGGCAGTGGCCGAACCCCGCGCTGGCGGTCTTCCTGCTCGCCCTGGTGGTCCGCCTCGTGGTCCCCGACCCCGCCACCGCGGAGGCGCTGGTCCTGGTCGGACGGGGCGCGCTGCTCGTCTGGGGGCTCGACGAGCTCGTCCGCGGGGTGAACCCGTTCCGTCGGGTGCTCGGGCTCGGGGTGGGCGGATGGCAGGTCGCCGGCCTCCTGACCGCCTGACGCCGCGACCGTCGCCGGGGCCACTACCATCCGTCACGTGTCCCGCACCCCGATGATCGCCCCGAGCATCCTCTCCGCCGACTTCGCGCGGCTCGCGGAGGAGGCGGCCGCGGTCCCGGGTGCGGACTGGCTGCACGTCGACGTGATGGACGGGCACTTCGTGCCCAACCTGACCCTCGGGCTGCCCGTGGTCGAGGCGCTGGAGCGGTCGACCCCGATCCCGCTCGACTGCCACCTGATGATCAACAATCCGGACCGGTGGGCCCCCGGCTACGCCGAGGCCGGGTCGCGCAACGTCACCGTGCACGCGGAGGCCGCCCACGACCCCCGCGGATGTGCGCGCGACATCCGGGCGGCGGGCGCCCTGGCCGGGCTGTCGATCAAGCCGGGCACCCCGCTGGAGGACTGGGTCGAGGTCCTGCGCGACTTCGACACCCTGCTCGTCATGAGCGTCGAGCCCGGCTTCGGCGGGCAGAGCTTCATGCCCGAGGTGCTCGACAAGGTGCGCACGGCGAGGCGCCTGGTCGACACCGGGCACCTGACCGTGCTCGTGGAGATCGACGGCGGGATCAGCGCGAGCACGATCGAGCAGGCCGCGGAGGCGGGCGTCGACTGCTTCGTCGCGGGGTCGGCGGTCTACGGCGCCGAGGACCCGGACCGTGCGGTCGCCGCCCTGCGGGCGCAGGCCGTCGCGGCGTCCGACCACCTCGACGAGGGGTGAGAGAGGAGTCACCACGGTGGTGCTGCCGGGTGACGACGTCGTGAGGATGATGGCGGGCGGGCAGCGTCGTCCGGACCAGCCAGCGAGGAGACCGCAGTGTTCACGGGGATCGTCGAGGAGATCGGCGAGATCGTCGGCGTCGTCGGACAGGACGACGCGGCGCGCCTGCGCGTGCGCGGCCCCCTGGTGATCTCCGACGCCCGCCCCGGAGACTCGATCGCCGTCAACGGCGTGTGCCTCACGGTCACCGAGCCGACCTCCGACGAGTTCGGCGTCGACGTCATGGGCGAGACGCTGCGCCGCTCCAGCCTGGCGGGCGCGACGGCCGGGACGCGCGTCAACCTCGAGCGGGCCGTGGCCGCGGGCGACCGCCTCGGCGGACACATCATGCAGGGCCACGTCGACGGCACGGCCACCGTCGTCGAGCGCACCGAGCACGCGCAGTGGACGACGCTGCGGTTCCGGGTGGGGCCCGACGGTCATGGGGCGAACCTCACCCGCTACATCGTCGAGAAGGGCTCGATCGCCGTGGACGGCGTGAGCCTCACCGTGACCGAGGTCGACGACGACTCGTTCGCCGTCGGGCTCATCCCGACCACGCTGCGGGAGACGACCCTGGGGGAGCGCACCGTGGGATCCACGGTCAACCTCGAGGTCGACGTGGTCGCCAAGTACGTGGAGCGGCTCGTGGGATTCCAGGCCGGCACATCGCAGGGGAAGTAGGAGTTCGTGGACGGCTTCGAGCACATCGAGCGGGCGATCGCCGACATCGCCGCGGGCAAGGCCGTCGTCGTCGTCGACGACGAGGACCGCGAGAACGAGGGCGACCTCGTCTTCGCCGCGCAGCACGCCACGCCGGAGCTCGTGTCGTTCATGGTGCGCTACACCTCGGGCTACATCTGCGTCCCACTGACGGGCGAGGCGTGCGACCGGCTGGACCTCCCGCCGGCGCACTCGATCAACCAGGACCGCCACGGCACCGCGTACACCGTGTCCGTGGACGCCCGCGAGGGCATCGGCACCGGCATCTCGGGCATCGACCGCGCGCACACCATCCGTGTGCTGGCGAACCCGGAGTCCGGGCCCACCGACCTCGCGCGCCCCGGGCACCTCGTGCCGCTGCGGGCCCGCGACGGCGGCGTCCTGCGCCGGCCCGGGCACACCGAGGCCGCGGTCGACCTGGCGCGCCTGGCCGGGCTGGAGCCCGCCGGTGCGATCTGCGAGATCGTCTCGCAGAAGGACGACGGCGACATGGCGCGGTTCGACGAGCTCCAGGTCTTCGCCGACGAGCACGAGCTCTCGCTCATCACGATCAAGGACCTGATCGCCTACCGACGCCGGTCGGAGAAGCAGGTCGTGCAGGTCGCGCACGCGAACATCCCCACCGACCACGGCGAGTTCGTCGCCTACGGCTACGACTCGCTGCTCGACGGCATCGAGCACGTCGCCCTCGTGCACGGCGACCTCGGCGACGGCGAGGACGTCCTGGTCCGCGTGCACTCCGAGTGCCTCACCGGGGACGTCCTGCGCTCGCGGCGCTGCGACTGCGGTCCCCAGCTCGACGCCGCCATGGCCGCGGTGGTCGCCGAGGGCCGCGGGGTCGTGCTCTACGTGCGCGGCCACGAGGGCCGGGGGATCGGACTGATCCACAAGCTGCAGGCCTACCAGCTCCAGGACGCCGGGGCGGACACCGTGGACGCCAACCTCGCGCTCGGCATGCCCGCCGACGCCCGCGACTACGGCACCGGCGCCCAGATCCTCGCCGACCTGGGCATCAAGAGCATGCGTCTGCTGACCAACAACCCCGAGAAGCGCGCCGGGCTCGAGGGCTACGGCCTGCAGATCCTCGGCCGCGTCTCACTGCCCTCCCGCGCGACGCCCGAGAACCTGCGCTACCTGCGCACCAAGCGCGACCGCATGGGCCACGACCTCGAGGGCCTCGACAGCGAGGAGGACGGTGTCGTGGCGCAGCCGGCCGACACCGACCGGCCGGCGGTGGGCGGGCGCTCGTGAGCGGCACCGGTCGTCCCGACGCCTCCGTCCCCGACGCCTCCGGCCTGCGCCTGGGCATCGCCGTGACGCGCTGGAACTCGGCGATCACCGACGTCCTGCTCGAGCGGGCCCGCGACGCCGCGGGCAAGTCCGGGGTGGCCGAGCCGACCGTCGTGCACGTCGCGGGCGCGATGGAGCTCCCGATCATCTGCCAGGGCCTCGCCGACGGCCACGACGCCGTCGTCGGGCTGGGCGTCGTCATCCGCGGGTCGACGCCGCACTTCGACTACGTCTGCGACACCGTCACCGCGGGCCTGCTCCGGGTGGGGCTCGACGTCCGCACCCCGGTCGGCAACGGCGTCCTCACCGTCAACACCGAGGAGCAGGCCTGGGAGCGCGCGGGCACGCCGACGTCGACCGAGGACAAGGGCTTCGAGGCCACCGTGGCGGCGCTGGACGCGGCGCTGACGCTGCGGGGGCTGGCGTCGTGACCGCGCCCGTGGAGCCGTTCGACATCGGCGAGGTCGAGCTCGAGGTGCGCCCCGTGCGCATCCGCTGGGTGGCCTGGGCGATGGCCGTGTTCCTGTTCGCGTTCTTCGGCGTGGGCGCGCTGCTGGTGTTCGTCGAGTCCTCGGGCTTCAACTTCCGCCCCGCCGACCAGATCGCGATGGTCGTGCTCGGCACGATCCTCGCCGGCTGCGCCCTGCTGTTCACCCGCCCGCGGCTGCGAGCCGGACCGGGCGGGGTCGAGGTGCGCGCGACGATCCTCACCCGCCGGGTGCCGTGGTCGGACGTCGTCGCGGTGAGCTTCCCCGACGGCGCCCAGTTCGCCCGTCTCGACCTGCCCGACGACGAGTACCTGACGATCTCGGCGCTGCAGGCCGTCGACCGGGGGCACGCGGCACGCGGTGTGACGGCCCTGCGCCGGCTGCACGCGCAGTACCGGGCCGGAGCGGACGCCGCGGGAGCATGAACCCGTACGACCTGCTCTTCCGCCACGTTGCGACCCGGGTGCCCGCGGAGCTGACCCACCGGGTCGGGGTGACGGCGCTCCGGGCGGCGACGCCGCTGCTCGGCGGGGCGGGGCGGGGTGCGCCGGTCGAGGCCGTCCGGGCTGTCCAGGCCATGGGCCTGCGCTTCGCCAACCCGCTCGGGGTCGCGGCGGGCTACGACAAGGACGCCGAGGGCGTGCGCGGGCTCGCGCGGCTGGGGTTCGGGGCGGTCGAGGTCGGCACCGTGACCGCCCGCCCGCAGCCCGGGAACCCGCGGCCGCGGCTCTTCCGGCTGCCTGCCGACCGGGCGCTGGTCAACCGGATGGGCTTCAACAACGCCGGCGCCGACGTCGTCGCCGCCCGCCTGGCCGAGGTGCGCGCGCGCGGCGCCGGGGCCGTGGTCGGGGTCAACATCGGACGTTCCAAGACCGCGACGGACGCCGTCGCCGACTACCGGTACTCCGCGCGGGTCCTCGGCCCGCACGCCGACTACGTGGTGGTCAACGTCAGCTCCCCGAACACCCCGGGCCTGCGCGACCTGCAGGGCGTCGACGCGCTGGAGCCGCTGCTCGCCGCCGTGCGCTCCGAGGTCGGCGCGACGCCGCTGCTCGTGAAGATCACCGCGGACCTGGACGACGACGGGGTCGACGCCGTCGCCGACCTCGCGGTGGCCCAGGGCCTCGACGGGATCGTCGCGACCAACACGACGGTCGCCCGCACGGGGCTCGCCTCGCCACCCGACGTCGTGAGCGCCGCGGGCTCCGGCGGGCTGTCGGGCGCGCCGCTGGTGGAGCCCGCGCGGGCGGTGCTGGCGCGCCTGCGGGAGCGCGTGGGGGACCGGTTGACCCTGGTCTCGGTCGGCGGGGTCGACTCGGGCGCCGAGGCCCGCGCCCGTCTCGACGCCGGCGCCACGCTCGTGCAGGCCTACACCGGCTTCGTCTACGGCGGCCCCGCCTGGCCCCGCCGCGTCCTGGAGGAGCTCACGTGAACGCACCCGCCCGCCGTCCCCAGGTCGTCCTCTTCGACCTGTTCGAGACCTGCCTGCAGCTCGAGGGCCTGCGGCCGCGCTTCGCCGCGCTGGGCCGCCCCGAGGACGAGGTGTGGCTGTTCTTCGCCCGCCTCCTGCAGCAGGGCATGGCGATGACGCTCGCCGGCGAGGCGCCGCCGTTCGCGAGCGTCGCCGCCGACATGCTGCGGCGCACCAGCGGGCGCGACCTCACCGACGACCAGGTCGCCTCGGTGCTCGACGGGTTCCGCGAGCTGCCCGTGCACCCCGACGTCGCGCCCGCGTTGCGGCGCCTGGGCGAGGCCGGGGTGCCCGCCTACGGGTTCACGCACGGCTCGGCGGAGGTCGCCGGCGCGGCGCTGGAGGCCGGCGGCGTCCGCGACCTGTTCGCCGACGTCATGTCGTGCGCGGAGCTGAAGCAGTTCAAGCCGCCGCCGGCGGTCTACCACTGGGCGTGCGACCGGATCGCCACCGCGCCCGCCCGCACCGCCCTCGTCGCCGTCCACTCCTGGGACGTGCACGGCGCGATCTCCGCCGGCCTGCTCGGCGGCTTCTGCGAGCGCCTGGAGGGCCGGATCCCCGACGCCGTCGCCCGCCCGCACGTCGCCGGCCCGACCCTCGAGGACGTCGTCGAGGGCCTCCTCGCCCTCCCCGACGAGCCGACCCCCTGACCCCCTCCGTGAGTGATGTTCCCGGTGATAGCCGTGAACATCACTCACGGAGGGCCTCACCCGGCGGTGACGGGGGCGGCGGGCAGACTGGACGGACCACCACGATCATGGAGGTCTCGGTGTCCACCACCACCGGTCCCAACCGCCGCACGGTCCTCTGCGGGCTCGCCGCCGCCCTCGCGGCGCCGGGTGCGCTGGCCGCGTGCTCCTCGGACGCCGGGGAGTTCCAGCCCGGCACCCCGACGCAGGCCGCACCGCAGCAGACCACGGCCGGCGGCGGGACGCCGCTGGCCCAGGTCCCGGTGGGCGGCGGCACGATCGTCACGAAGGGCGAGCAGACGATCCTGCTCGTCCAGCCCACGGCCGGGACGGTCAAGGGCTTCGACGCCTCCTGCCCGCACCAGGGCACCACGGTCGACCCGCCCCAGAACGGCGTCATCACCTGCCCGAACCACTTCAGCCAGTTCGACGGCGCCACCGGCGCGCTGCGCAAGGGACCCGCCACCACCGGGCTCACCGAGGTCCCGGTCCGCGTCGTCGACGGCTCCGTGCAGGTGTGATGGAGGGCGTGCTCGCGCTGCACGCCCTGTGGTCGCCCGGGCGCGGCGTCTGCCTGTGGGCCGAGGACCCCGAGCGCCCGGTGCGCACCACGAGCCGGGCGCGCCGCGGTGCGCGCCCCCATCCCTTCGCGGTGCCGGCCGAGCGGCTGGCCGCGGTGTGGGGCACCGGCGGCGCGGCGACGGCCGGCGTCGCGGTGCTCGCCCTGCCCTCGGACCCCGACGCCCCGCGCGACTCCGACGACCTCGAGCGCGAGGAACCGCGGGACCACGCCGGCGGCCCCGTCCTCGCCGACTGGTCGGTCCCGGTCCTCGAGCTCCCGCCCGGCGCGGTGCCGCCGGTCGCCCCCGCCGGCACCCGCGCGAGCCCCTCCGTGGCGGCGCTGCGGGCCGTCGACGCGCTCGCCACCGACCTGATCGCCCGGGGCCGCGTGCTGCCCGCTCCGGACGAGGCGGGGGACGGGCACGGCCTCGTCTGGCACCCCGTGCTCCAGGGCCCCGACCTCGTCGCCACGGACACCCTCGCCGCCGCGCTGCCCCCGGTGTGCCGGTGCGAGCGCGTGCCCGGCGAGGACCTGCCCACTGCGGCCGCCGTCGTCGAGGCCGCCCTCGCCGCGGCCGTGGACGCCCACGCGCGCGCCCGGATCACGGGCTCCGAGGAGCTGGCGTCGGCCCCGGACTGGGCGCACGCACTGGGCGCCGAACCCGTGCTGGGCGGGACGTCCCCGCCCGCCACGCTGCTCGCCGGCCTGCGGCGCTGGGCCGTCGTCGGCGCACCGCACGCCGGCCCGGCGCGGGCGTCGTTCCGGCTCGACGAGGTGGTGGTCGACCACCTCGGGCACGCCGTCGAGGATCCCGAGCCCGTGTTCCGGCTGACCTTCGCTCTGCAGTCGGCCCAGGACCCCAGCCTCACCGTCGACGCCGGCACCGTGTGGCGCGACCCCACCGCCCTGCGCCGCTGGCTCGACGACCCCGCCGACCTGCTGCTCGGTGAGCTCGGCCGCGCCGCGCGCGTCTACCCCGAGATCGGCGACGCGCTGCGCACCCCGCGGCCCACCGGCATGGACCTCGACCTCGCCGGCGCCCACCACTTCCTCGCCCACGTCGCCGCCGACCTCGACCGCGCCGGCTTCGGGGTCCTGCTGCCCGCGGGCTGGCGGGGCGGGCCGGCGCGACTCGGGCTCGTCGGCGCCGGGCAGGCCGAGGGGCCCGAGGGTGTCGTCACCACCAGCGCCCGGCTGCGCCGCGACGACCTCGTCGACTTCTCCTGGCGCCTCGCGGTCGACGGCGAGGCCCTCTCGGACGACGAGATGGACGCCCTCGTGCGGGCGAAGGCGCCGCTGGTGCGCCTGCGGGGACGCTGGGTCGCCGTCGACCCCGACCGGCTGCGCGACGGCCTCGCCTTCCTCGCCGAGCGACGCGACCACCCCAGCGTCGGCGACGTCCTGCACCTCGCCGTCACGCACCCCGACGACGTCCCCGCGCCGCTGCCGGTGGAGGAGCTGCGCCTCGACGGGGCGCTCGGTGACCTCCTCGCGGGCGGCTCGTCCCTCGAGCCGCTCGAGGACCCGCCCGGCGTGCACGCCACGCTGCGGCCCTACCAGCGCCGCGGGCTCTCGTGGCTCGCGTTCCTCGCCCGCCTGGGCCTCGGCGGCGTCCTCGCCGACGACATGGGGCTGGGCAAGACGCTGCAGGTCCTGGCCCTGGAGAGCCACGAGCGCGGGGCGGACGACGCACCCGGTCCGACCCTGCTCGTCTGCCCCACCTCGGTGGTCTCCACCTGGCGCCGGGAGGCCGAGCGCTTCGTCCCCGACCTGCGCGTGGCCGTGCACCACGGCACCGGGCGCACCGACCCCGCCTCGGCCGCCGCCGACGCCGACCTCGTGGTCACCTCGTACGGCACGCTCGTCCGCGACTCCGAGGCCCTCGCGGGCGTCGCCTGGCACCGCGTCGTGCTCGACGAGGCCCAGATGGTCAAGAACAACCGCTCGCGCGGCGCGAAGGCCGTCCGCCGCCTCGACGCCGAGCACCGCCTCGCGCTGACCGGGACCCCCGTCGAGAACCGGCTCGCCGAGCTGTGGTCGATCATGGACGCGGTCAACCCCGGCATGCTCGGCACCGCCTCGGCGTTCCGCGAGCGCTACGCCGTGCCCGTCGAGCGCCACGGCCGCACCGACGTCGCCGAGGACCTGCGCTGGCGCACCCGACCGTTCCTGCTGCGCCGGCTCAAGACCGACCCGACGGTCGTCGACGACCTGCCGGACAAGATCGAGACCATCGAGCGCTGCGGCCTGACCGGCGAGCAGGCCTCGCTCTACCGCGTCGTCGTCGACCAGATGCTCGACACGATCGACGACGTGGCGCCGGGCATCGAGCGCCGCGGCCGGGTGCTCGCGGCGATGACCAAGCTCAAGCAGGTCTGCAACCACCCCGCGCTGCTGCTGCACGACGGCTCCCCGATCGGACGGCGGTCGGGGAAGATCGCGCGGCTCGAGGAGATCCTCGCCGAGGTCCTCGCCGCGGGGGACAAGGCGCTGCTGTTCACCCAGTTCGCGGCGTTCGGGGACATGCTCGCCCCGCACCTGGCCGCCCGCTTCGACACCGAGGTGGCGTGGCTGCACGGTGGGGTGAGCCGGAAGGCTCGCGACACCATGGTGCAGCGGTTCCAGGGCGAGAACGGGCCGTCGCTCTTCCTGCTCTCCCTGCGCGCCGGCGGCACCGGGATCACGCTGACCGCCGCCCAGCACGTCGTGCACCTCGACCGCTGGTGGAACCCCGCCGTCGAGGACCAGGCCACCGACCGGGCCTACCGGATCGGGCAGAAGCGCACCGTCGGCGTCCGCAAGCTCGTCACCGCGGGGACGCTGGAGGAGCGCATCGACGACCTCATCGCCGGCAAGCGGGCGCTGGCCGACCTCGCGGTGCGCGACGGCGAGGACTGGCTGGCCGACCTGTCCACCGACGACCTCGCGAAGGTGCTCAGCCTGGACGCGGAACCCGACGAGCCCGAGCCGGGGGAGGAGGACGACGACGACGATGGTGCGTGAAACCCGCTCCGGGCCCCGGTTCTCGGAGCGCTTCCCCGAGAGCTACGCCGAGTACGGCAAGCGCAAACCCGTCGAGGACGGCGTGGTGGCCCGCAGCCGCCGGGGCGCGATCGGGGAGTCCTGGTGGTCGGGGCGCTTCCTCGCCGTGCTGACGCAGCTGGGCGTGGGCGGGCGCCTCGACCGCGGCAAGACCTACGCCCGGGCCGGGCAGGTCGTCGACCTCGCGATCGAGCCCGGCGCGATCACCGCGACCGTGCAGGGCAGTCGCGACGAGCCCTACCGCGCCCGGATCGGGCTCCGGCCCTTCGCCGACGAGGCGTGGGAGGCCGTACTCGACGCGCTGGCCGCCGACTCCTGGTACGCCGCGGCCCTGCTCGCCGGCGAGGTGCCCGACGACCTCGAGGACGTCCTCGCCGGCGTGGGCCTGTCGTTGTTCCCCCACCATTCCGGCGAGCTGCCGATGGACTGCTCGTGCCCCGACTGGTCGGTGCCGTGCAAGCACCTCGCCGCCGTCGCCTACCTGGCGGCCGAGGAGTTCGACGTCGACCCGTTCGCGCTGCTGCGCTGGCGCGGCCGCGACCGGGCGACCCTGCTCGCGGCGCTGCGCGACCGCCGGGACGCGGGTGCGGGCACCCCGACGGCCCTCGAGGACCTCCTCGACCGCTTCCACGGTCCGGGCGTCCCGGTGCCCGCGCCGCCCCAGCGCACGACCCGTCTCAGGCCCGACCCGGAGGCCCTGCTGGACGAGCTGCCGCCGCTCGACGTGGACGGTGTCGACGCCCGCGAGGTGCTCCGCCCGCTCTATCGGCGACTCGCCGAGCCGGACGGGTAGGTTGATCGGGGTGGAGCCCGAGCAGCCCGATCCCGCCGAGGCGCTGACGATCCTGATGATCGTCGCCCACCCCGACGACGTCGACTTCGGTAGCGGCGGGTCCGTCGCCACCTGGACGGGCGAGGGGCACCGCGTCGAGTACTGCCTCGTCACCGACGGCGACGCCGGTGGGTTCGACGAAGGCATCACCCGCCCCGACATGGCCACCCTGCGGCGCGACGAGCAGGGCGCGGCGGCCGAGATCCTCGGCGTGAGCGACCTGCACTTCCTCGGCTGGCCCGACGGTCGCATCTACGTCACCCACGATCTGCGTCGCGATCTCACGCGGGTGATCCGCACGGTCCGCCCGGACCGGGTGGTCACGCAGTCGCCGACGCGCAATCTGCGATCCATGTACGGCAGCCACCCCGACCACACCGCCGTCGGCGAGGCCGCGATGTGCGCGGTCTACCCCGACGCCCGCAACCAGTTCGCCCACCCGGAGCTCCTGGCCGAGGAAGGGCTCGACGCCCATTCCGTGTCCGAGGTCTGGATCTCACACATGGGCGAGGGCGCCGACCACTACGTCGACACCACCGACGCCTTCGAGCGCAAGGTCGAGGCCCTGCGCGCGCACAAGAGCCAGACCGCGCACATGGAGGACCTGCGGGGACGCATGTGGGCGTGGGGCCGGGTGCAGGCCAAGGCCGCGGGCTTCGGCGAGGACCGCCTCGCCGAGGGCTACCTGGTGCTCGACACGCGCTGAGGGAATTTGCGTGAGCGACCTAACCGTCGCCACGACTGTCGCCCAGGGCCGAGTGGGTAAACCCTGGAGCACGGAACGCGGGATCGACGACGCTCCCTTCCCGTGAGCCCGTGGAGGGAGAACCCCATGAGTGACATGTCGTGGCTCGGCAACCGGGTCGAGGTCCAGGAGATCGACGGCACCGACCTGACCTACCTGCAATGGCGCCGACCGTGGCACGGCTCGCTGCGGGGCTACCTCGTCGTCGGCTCCGAGGAGTGGGCGCTGGTCGAGGACGCCGTCGACGACGCGGCCGCCGGGCGCCGTGAGCACCCGCGTCTCGACGCCGCCGGTCAGCCGACCGACCTCGAGACCTACTTCACCGAGGTCCTCGGCCGCCGGCCGTCCGACCCGGCGCCCCAGGACGCGACGCCCTCAGGCTGAGTTCAGCGCGCCCCCGAGCACCGCCTCCAGCACGGCGGAGAGCTCCTCGTCCAGCCGGAACGGGGCGGGTTCGGCATCGATCCACCGGACGACCGCCGAGTAGTAGCCGAGCGCCAGGAGCCTTCCGACCCGGGCCGCGTCCGACGGCGGGCGCAGCGCGGCCGCGCTCGCCTCCACCAGCGCGGCGAGGTCCTTGGCCAGGACGTGGTCGAGGAACACGTCGTTGCTCTTCAGCGACGCCGGCATCATCGCCTTGGTCTCGGTCCTCGTCTCGAGGTTCACCGCCGCGAGCGCCGCGAAGTACCGCTCGAGGACCTCGCGCAGCGGCAGTACCGACGGGTCGAACCGGCTCGTCGCGCGCGCCGCGCGCTGGCGCCGGCGCAGCGCCCACTCCTCGAGGAAGAGCGCCTTGCGGGCGAAGTGGTTGAACACCGTGGCGCGGGCGAGGCCCGCGCGGGCCGCGATGTCCTCCATCGACGTCGCGTCGAAGCCCTGCTCCACGAACAGACCGATCG
This sequence comes from Actinomycetospora sp. NBC_00405, assembly GCF_036044095.1. Classification (NCBI taxonomy): domain Bacteria; kingdom Bacillati; phylum Actinomycetota; class Actinomycetes; order Pseudonocardiales; family Pseudonocardiaceae; genus Actinomycetospora; species Actinomycetospora sp. NBC_00405. The sequence continues at coordinate 1,178,776 of NZ_CP107938.1, read as the reverse complement.
CGGCCTCGTAGACACGGTCGCGACGCTCCGCGCGCTTGCGGGCCCGGGTGCTCAGCGGCGGGAACCCGAGGACGGGCTCCTGGTCCACCGTCTCGGCCGGCTCCGTCCCCGCGGCTCGCGCGTCCATCGCGATCAGTAGAGCACACCCGTCGCTCCACGAACCTGGACCCGGGTCTTGTCCCGGCCCACGGGTGTGACCTACGTTGCAGCAGGAAGCTGGACCTGGGTCCAGTTTCGTCCTGGTTCCGCGAGGAGGCGATCGGGCGTGCGATGGGTGGCCTACGACGCGGGGGACGGCGAGCGGGCCGGGCTCCTGGACGGCGACACGGTCCGCGGCCTCCCGGCCGGCACGACGCTCCTGGGGCTCCTGGGTGACGACGGCGAGCGGCTCGCCGAGGCCGGCGCCACGGCGCGGAGCGATCCGGCCGAGGTCCGGGCGCTCGACGACGTGCGGCTGCTCGCCCCGATTCCGCGGCCGCCCTCGGTGCGCGACGGCCTGTGCTTCCTGGAGCACCTGCGCGGCTGCTACCGGGCGCTCGGCCGGCCCACCGAGCTCGCGCCGGTGTGGACCGAGACGCCCGCGTTCTACTTCGGGAACCCCGCGGCGGTGATCGGCCCGTACGACGAGGTCCCGATCGCCCCCGGCTCCGGGCTCTTCGACCTCGAGCTCGAGATCGGCGCGGTGATCGGCCGCGGCGGGCGTGACCTGCACCCGGACTCCGCCGAGGGCCACATCGTCGGCTACACGTTCTTCAACGACTGGACCGCGCGCGACCACCAGATGCGCGACATGGCGCAGGGCATCGGGATGGGCAAGGCCAAGGACAGTGCGATCACCCTCGGCCCGGCGCTCGTCACCGTGGACGACCTCGAGCCCCACCGCGGCGAGCAGGGGTTCACGTTCGAGGTCACGGCGACGGTCAACGACCGCCGGATCGCCAAGGGCTCCCCGGCCGGCATGGACTGGAGCTTCGGCGAGCTGCTCGCGTTCCTGTCGCGCGGCACCGACCTGCGGCCCGGCGACGTGATCGGCTCCGGCACCGTGCCCGGCGGGTGCCTGCTCGAGCACGTCGACACCCCCGACCCCGCCGCGTTCACGGGCTGGCTGCAGCCGGGCGACGTCGTCTCCCTGGCGTCGGAGGCGCTGGGGGAGACGCGTCAGGTCGTCCGCCCCGCCCCGCCGGTCACGCGCCTGCGCACCGGCTTCTGACCCGCGAGAGCACCCCCGAGAGGACCACCCCGCATGAGCACCCAGGACTACCGCAGGGGACTCCACGACCTCGGCCGGGGCTGCCACGCCTGGTTGCAGCCCGACGGCAGCTGGGGCTGGAGCAACTCCGGCCTGATCACGGGGTCGGGCACCTCGCTGATGGTCGACACGCTGTTCGACCTCCCGCTGACCCGGGAGATGCTCGACGGGATCCGGCCGGTCACCGACGCCCACCCGCTCGGGACGCTGGTGAACACCCACTCGGACCCCGACCACGTCAACGGCAACGAGCTCGTCGCCTCCCGGGACGTCGAGATCCTCGCCTCCGCCGCGGCCGCCGAGCTGATGACGCAGGAGGCCCTCGACGCCGTCGCGAAGGTCAAGCACCTGGACGGCGCACTCGGCGAGTTCGCCCGGCACATCTTCGGGCCCTTCGAGCTCGAGGGCATCACCGCGACGGGCCCGGACCGGACGTTCACCGGCGAGGAGAGCGTCGACGTCGGCGGCCGCGAGGTGCGCCTGATCCAGGTCGGACCCGCGCACACCCCCGGCGACGCGCTCGTCCACGTGCCGGACGCCCGGCTGCTCTACGCCGGCGACATCCTGTTCGTCGGCGGCACCCCGATCGCGTGGGCGGGCCCGATCGACCGTTGGATCGCCGCGCTCGATCTCATCCTCGACCTCGAGGTGGACACGATCGTGCCGGGCCACGGTCCGATCAGCGGCAAGCCCGAGGTCTCGGTGATGCGGGAGTACCTGGTGTCGGTGGAGGCCCAGGCGCGCCGGCGGTTCGAGGACGGTCTGGACGTCGACGACGCGATCGCCTCGATCGAGCTCGGGAAGTTCGCCGATCTCCCCGAGCACGGCCGCCTCGCGCAGAACGTGCTCAACGTCTACCAGCAGCTGGACCCGAGCATCCCGCGCCCGGACCGGCTCACGGTGCTCACCAAGATCGCCGCGCTCGAGGGCTTCAGCCCGGACACCTTCACGCAGGCGACGACTTCCTGACCCGAGAGAGGAACCACGCGATGACCGTGCGGACCACCCATGTCGGCAGCCTGCCCCGGCCCGAGACCCTGACCCGGCTGATGTACCGGCACCAGGAGGGCAAGGGCGAGGCCTCCGAGCTCGAGGCCGCGATCACCGACGCCGTCCACGACGTCGTGGCGATGCAGCACGGCGCGGGGATCGACGTCGTCTCCGACGGCGAGATGGGCAAGCCCGGCTTCGTCAACTACGTCCGCGAGCGCCTCGACGGCTTCGGTGGCCAGGCGCCGCCGTGGAGCATCGACGACCTCGAGGCGACCCCCGAGCTGGCGATCGCGCAGTACGGCGGGGAGGCCGGCGCGCACATCATGCCGGCGAACTGCGAGGGCCCGGTGAGCTACGTCGGCGCCGCCGCGGTGCAGCGCGACATCGACACCCTGCGCCTCGCGCTGGACAAGACCGGGCATACGGCCGACGGCGGCGCGTTCATCCCGGCCGCGTCGCCGGGCTGCATCGCGACCGGCAGCCCGAACCTGCACTACCCCGACTACGACAGCTACCTCGACGCGCTCGCCGACGCGATGGCGCAGGAGTACCGCGCGATCGTGGACGCCGGCCTGATCCTCCAGCTCGACTGCCCCGACATCCCGATGGCCGCGCACACCGAGTTCTGGTGCCGCGACGAGGTCCAACGCCGCGGGCTCGTCGCGTTCGCCGAGCGCCACATGGCCGCCATCGACCGCGCGCTCGAGGGGATCGACGGCTCGCGGGTGCGCCTGCACATGTGCTGGGGCAACTACGAGGGCCCGCACCACCTCGACGCCCCGCTCGCGGAGCTGCTCCCGCCCGTGCTCGCCGGGCGCCCGACGATGATCTCGTTCGAGGCGGCCAACCCCCGCCACGAGCACGAGTGGGAGGTGCTCTCCTCGCTCGGCATCCCCGACGACAAGATCCTGCTGCCCGGCGTCGTCGACACCCTCAACAACATCGTCGAGCACCCCCGCCTCATCGCCCAGCGCCTCGAGCGCGTGGCCGGCGTCGTCGGCCCCGACCGCGTCATCGCGAGCACCGACTGCGGCTTCGGCACCTTCGTCGGCTTCGGTCGCGTCGGCGCGCAGGTGGCGGAGATGAAGCTGCACGCGATGGCCGAGGGCGCGGCGCTCGTCCGCACCTGAGTCACGACGTGTCCCCGCGGCGACCGGGGGGACGCCGCTCCCGCCCGCACAAGAGGGCGCTCGAGCGGCGGAGGCGCGCAGGGCGGCGGTGAGGCGGTCACGGCGCGGCGCCAGCGCGACACGCCGCGACACACCGTGCGACACGCCGATTCCACCCATCTGGGTGCACGCCGAAGCTCCGGACGGACGCGCCTACGCTGGTGCCATCATGGCCGACCCGCAGACGTACCGACCCGCCACCGGGACCATCCCGGAAGCGCCCGGCGTGTACCGGTTCTCGGACGAGAACGGACGGGTCATCTACGTCGGCAAGGCCAAGAACCTGCGCAGCCGGCTCAACTCCTACTTCGCCGACGTGGCGGGGCTGCACCCGCGGACGCGACGGATGGTCACCACCGCCGCGGCCGTCCAGTGGACGGTGGTGCACACCGAGGTCGAGGCCCTCCAGCTCGAGTACAACTGGATCAAGGAGTACGACCCGCGGTTCAACGTCCGCTACCGGGACGACAAGACCTACCCGGTGCTGGCGGTGACGCTGAACGAGGAGTACCCGCAGCTCCGGGTCTACCGGGGGCCCCGCAAGAAGGGCGTCCGGTACTTCGGCCCGTACGCCCACGCGTGGGCGATCCGCGAGACGGTCAAGCTCCTGACGCGGGTGTTCCCGGCGCGTGTGTGCTCGAACGGGGTGTTCAAGCGCCACGGCCAGATCGGGCGGCCGTGCATGCTCGGCTACATCGACAAGTGCTCGGCGCCGTGCGTCGGGCGCGTCGACGCCGAGGAGCACCGGCAGATCGTCCTCGACTTCTGCGACTTCCTCGCCGGCCACACCGACCAGCTGATCGGCCGCATCGAGAAGGACATGCAGGTCGCCGCGGCCGACATGGACTTCGAGAAGGCCGCGCGGCTGCGCGACGACGCCGGGGCGCTGAAGCGGGTCGTCGAGAAGCAGGCGGTGGTGCTCGGCGACGGCACCGACGCCGACGTCGTCGCCTTCGCCACCGACGAGCTCGAGGCCGCGGTCCAGGTCTTCCACGTCCGCGGCGGGCGGGTCCGGGGCCAGCGCGGCTGGGTGGTCGAGACCGAGGCGGACAGCGACCTCGAGAGCCTGGTCGGCCAGTTCCTCGCGCAGTTCTACGGCGAGCAGGCCGCCCTCGCGGGCTCCGCGGACGACGCCGTGCAGCCGGTGCCGCGCGAGGTCCTCGTCCCGGCGATGCCCGCCGACGCGCAGGCCCTGAGCCAGTGGCTCTCCGACCTGCGCGGCTCGCGGGTGTCGCTGCGCGTCGCCCAGCGTGGCGACAAGCGCACCCTCGCCGAGACCGTCGAGCGCAACGCCCGCGAGGAGCTGACCCGCCACAAGCTCCGCCGCGCCGGCGACCTCACGGCCCGCAGCGCGGCGCTGGAGGAGCTCCAGGAGCAGCTCGGCCTCGACACCGCGCCGCTGCGCATCGAGTGCACCGACGTCTCGCACGTCCAGGGCTCCGACGTCGTCGCGAGCCTCGTGGTCTTCGAGGACGGGCTGGCGAAGAAGGCCGACTACCGGCGCTACTCGATCCGCGGAGGCGCGGAGGGCGGCGACGTCGCGGCGATCGCCGAGGTCGTCCGGCGTCGGTTCTCGCGGTACCTGCGGGAGACCGCCGAGGAGGCCCCCGACCACACCGACACGGCGTGCTCCGGTGAGACCAGCGACGGTGCGCCGGCGTCCGGGGAGATCGCGCCCGAGGAGCTCGACGGGCCGCTACCCGGCATCGACCCGACGACGGGCCGGCCGCGGAAGTTCGCCTACCCGCCGAACCTGCTGGTGGTCGACGGCGGCGCCCCGCAGGTCGCCGCGGCCGCCGAGGTCCTGGGCGACCTCGGCGTCTCCGACGTCGCCGTGGTCGGGCTGGCCAAGCGCCTCGAGGAGGTCTGGCTGCCCGGCGAGGAGGACCCGGCGATCCTGCCCCGCCAGAGCGAGGCGCTCTACCTGCTCCAGCGCGTGCGCGACGAGGCGCACCGCTTCGCCATCACCTATCACCGCCAGAAGCGCTCGTCGCGGATGACGGCGTCCGCGCTGGACGGGGTGCCCGGGCTCGGCGAGGCCCGGCGCACCGCGGTGCTCAAGCACTTCGGGTCGGTCAAGAAACTGCGGGCCGCGTCGGTCGAGGACGTCATGGAGGTGCCCGGCGTCGGCCGCCGCACCGCCGAGGCCATCCTGTCGGCGCTGACGGACGGGGGAACGACATGACCGGGCGCTCGGAGGTACCGGTGCGCACCGGCGGGATCGAGGTCGCGATCGTCTCCGGCCTGTCCGGGGCGGGCCGCAGCACCGCGGCCAAGGTGCTCGAGGACCTCGGCTGGTTCGTCGTCGACAACCTCCCGCCGGAGCTGATCGAGACGATGGTGGACCTTGGCACCCGCTCGTCGGGGCAGGTCACGCGCATCGCCGTGGTGATGGACGTGCGCAGCCGCGCGTTCACCGCCGACCTCGGCGCGGTGATCAAGGAGCTGGATGCCCGCGGCGACCGGCCGCGCGTGCTGTTCCTCGACGCGTCGGACGCCGTGCTGATCCGCCGGTTCGAGGCCAACCGCCGCTCGCACCCGCTGCAGGGCGACGGGCGGCTCTCCGACGGCATCGCCGCGGAGCGCGAGCTGCTCTCGCCGCTGCACGACCTGGCCGATCTCGTCGTCGACACCTCGAACCGCTCGGTGCACCAGCTGCGCGCGGCGATCGAGAGCGCGTTCGGCGACCACGCCGCGGACGTCGGGCACAGCGTCACCGTCGTGTCGTTCGGCTACAAGCACGGGCTGCCGCCGGACGCCGACCTCGTCGTCGACATGCGCTTCCTGCCCAACCCGCACTGGATCCCGGAGCTGCGCGAGCACGACGGGCGCGAGGCCGAGGTCCGCGACTACGTGCTCTCCCAGGAGGGCGCCGAGGAGTTCCTCGACCGCTACCTGGAGCTGCTGCGCCTCGTCGGCGCGGGCTACCGGCGCGAGGGCAAGCGCTACCTCACCGTCGCGGTGGGCTGCACCGGCGGCAAGCACCGCAGCGTCGCGATCGCCGAGGAGCTTGCGAGGCGCATGGCCGGCCAGGACGGCGTGCGGGTCACGGTGTCGCACCGCGACGTGGGGCGCGAGTGAAGGCCGTCGCCCTCGGAGGGGGCCACGGGCTGCACGCGACGCTCACGGCGCTGCGCCGGCTGACCGACGACATCACGGCCGTCGTGGTGGTCGCCGACGACGGCGGCTCGTCCGGGCGGATCCGGCGCGAGCTGGACATCCTGCCGCTGGGCGACCTGCGCATGGCGCTCGGTGCGCTCGCCGGGCAGGAGAACCCGGGTCCCGAGAACACGCTCTGGCAGCGGACCTTCGAACACCGCTTCGGTGGGCACGGGGCGCTCGCGGGGCACGCCGTCGGCAACCTCCTGCTCGCGGGGCTGCTGGAGGTCCTCGACGACCCCGTGGCCGCCCTCGACCAGGCCTGCGGCCTGCTCGGGGTCCGCGGACGGGTGCTGCCGATGAGCACCCAGCCGGTGGACATCGAGGCCGACGTCACCGGCATCTTCGGCCCCGAGGGCGGCGACCAGGGGCGCGACGTCGCCCACCGGATCCGCGGGCAGGTCGCCGTCGCCACCACGCCCGGGCGGGTGCAGCACGTGCGGCTCGACCCGCGCCGGCCGCGCGCGTGCCCGGAGGCGTGCGACGCCCTGCGCTCCGCCGACGTCATCACCCTGGGGCCGGGCTCGTGGTTCTCGAGCGTCCTGCCCCACCTGCTCGTCCCCGAGCTGCTCAACGCCCTGGTCGAGAGCGAGGCCCGGAAGGTCCTCGTCCTCAACCTCGCGCCACAGCCGGGGGAGACCGCCGGCTTCTCGCCCGAGCAGCACCTCGAGGTGCTCGCCGCGCACGCGCCGCGCCTGCGCCTCGACGTGGTGGTCGCCGACACCGACGCCGTCCCGGCGCCCGACCGGCTTCGCCGCGGGGCCGAGGCCTTCGGTGCGGACACGCTCCTCACCTCGATCGGCGCCCCCGACGGCAGCCCCCGACACGACCCCGAGGCGCTCGCCGAGGCACTCGCCGACGCCGCGCACCACCGGGTCGATCATCACGACCCCCTGGGCACGGCCCGGCCCGGCGGGACGAACGGCATCCATGCCGCCGCCGCGCCCGGTGCCGACCCCGCCCGCCCCCACCAGGAGGAGGACCGAAGGTGGCCATGACCGCAGCGGTCAAGGACGAACTCAGCAGGCTCGCGGTGACCAAGACGTGCTGCCGGCGCGCCGAGGTGGCCGCCCTGCTGCGCTTCGGCGGCGGGCTGCACATCGTCGCCGGCCGCGTCGTCGTCGAGGCCGAGCTCGACACCGGCTCCGGCGCCCGGCGCCTGCGCGGGGAGATCCACGACCTCTACGGGCACAGCCCCGAGGTCCACGTGCTCTCCCAGGGCGGCCTGCGCAAGGGCACCCGCTACGTCGTGCGCGTCGCCGCCGACGGCGACTCCCTGGCCCGCCAGACCGGGCTCCTCGACCCGCGCGGCCGCCCCGTGCGCGGGCTGCCGCCCCAGGTCGTCTCCGGGGGCGTCTGCGACGCCGAGGCCGCCTGGCGCGGGGCGTTCCTCGCCCACGGGTCGCTCACCGAGCCCGGCCGCTCGTCCGCCCTGGAGATCACGTGCCCGGGCATGGAGGCCGCGATGGCGCTGGTCGGCGCCGCCCGCAGGCTGGGTGTCGTCGCCAAGGCCCGCGACGTGCGCGGCGCCGACCGCGTCGTGGTCCGCGACGGCGACGCCATCGGCGCGCTGCTGACCCGCCTCGGCGCCCACACCTCGGTGCTGGCGTGGGAGGAGCGCCGGATGCGCCGCGAGGTGCGCGCGACCGCGAACCGGCTCGCGAACTTCGACGACGCCAACCTGCGCCGCTCGGTGAAGGCGGCCGTGACGGCGACGGCTCGTGTCAACCGGGCGCTGGAGCTGCTCGGCGACGAGGTGCCCGACCACCTGGTGCAGGCCGGGCGCCTGCGGGTCGAGCACGAGCAGGCCTCGCTGGAGGAGCTCGGCCAGCTGGCGGAGCCGCCGATGACCAAGGACGCGGTGGCCGGGCGCATACGGCGTCTCCTGGCCATGGCCGACAAGAAGGCCAAGGACATGCGCGTGCCCGACACGTCCTCGGTGGTCACCGAGGAGATGGCGGAGCTGGCGGACCACTGACCGGGCACGTGACGTCGTTCGCGCGACCAGGACAGCGGGTCCGCGTTCGTTAGGGTGGCACCCCCACGGGGAACCGGGGGGACGGCCGACTCACGAGAGGTAGGGCGAGGCGCAGTGACGATCCGCATCGGGATCAACGGGTTCGGTCGCATCGGGCGGAACGTGTTCCGTGCCCTGGAGAAGCAGCGTGCGGCGGGCACCGCCGACATCGAGGTGCTCGCGGTCAACGACATCACCGACAACAAGACGCTGGCGCACCTGCTGCGCTACGACTCGGTGCACGGCCGCTTCGACGGCACCGTCGAGTACTCCGACGACGCGCTGATCGTCAACGGCACCGAGGTGAAGGCCTACGCCGAGAAGGACCCGGCCGCGCTGCCGTGGGGCGACCTCGGCGTCGACGTCGTCATCGAGTCCTCCGGGATCTTCACCGACGCCGACTCGGCCGGGAAGCACCTCAAGGCCGGCGCCAAGAAGGTCGTCATCTCCGCGCCCGCCAAGGGCGAGGACCTGACCGTCGTCATGGGGATCAACGACTCGTCCTACGACGGCAGCCAGAGCATCCTGTCCAACGCCTCGTGCACCACGAACTGCGTCGCGCCGATGCTCAAGGTGCTCAACGACAAGTTCGGCGTCGAGACCGGCTTCATGTCGACGATCCACGCCTACACCGGTGACCAGCGCGTGCACGACGCGCCGCACAAGGACCTGCGCCGGGCCCGCGCCGCCGCCGTGAACATCATCCCGACCACCAGCGGCGCGGCCGAGGCCACGGCGCTGGCGCTGCCCGCGCTCGAGGGCAAGGTCACCGGCATGGCGTACCGCGTCCCGGTCAGCGACGGCTCGGTCACCGACCTGACGGCCACGCTGACCAGCGACGTCACCGTCGAGGCGGTCAACGCCGCGTTCAAGGAGGCGGCCGAGGGCGAGCTCGAGGGCGTCCTCGTCTACACCGAGGACCCGATCGTCTCCACCGACATCGTCGGCGAGGCCGCGTCGTGCACCTTCGACGCCGGCATGACCAAGGTGCTCGGCAACCGCAGCGTGAAGATCGTCGGTTGGTACGACAACGAGTGGGGCTACTCCAACCGCGTCGTCGACCTGACGACGCTCGTGGGCTCCAAGCTCTGATGCGGACGGTCGACGACCTGATCGCCGACGGGGTGCAGGACCGGTTCGTCCTGCTGCGCGCGGACTTCAACGTCCCCCTCGACGGTTACTCCATCACCGACGACGGCCGCATCCGCGCGGCTCTGCCGACGATCACGCGGCTCGCGGGCGCCGGGGCCAAGGTCCTGATCATGGCCCACCTCGGGCGCCCGAAGGGCGGCGAGCCGCCGGGGCGCGACCCGAGGTCGACGCTGACGCCGGTCGCGGCGCGGCTGGGTCAGCTGCTCGACCAGCGGGTCTCGCTGGCCGAGGACGTGGTGGGCCAGTCCGCCCAGGGCGTGGCCGAGGGCCTGCGCTCCGGCGGCGTGGCGCTGCTCGCGAACGTGCGCTGCGACCCGCGCGAGACAGGCACCGAGGGCGAGCGCGAGCAGCTCGCGACGGAGCTCGCCGAGCTCGTGTCCAGCCCGGATCCTTCGCGGCCGAGCGCCTTCGTCTCCGACGGCTTCGGCGTCGTGCACCGCGAGCAGGCCTCGGTGGTCGAGATCGCGCGCAAGCTCCCGGCCTACGGCGGCGACCTCGTCGCCCGTGAGACCGAGGTGCTGCGGCGGCTCACCGGCGACCCGGCCCGGCCGTACGCGGTGATCCTCGGCGGCTCGAAGGTCTCCGACAAGCTCGCGGTGCTGACCAACCTGCTGCCGAAGGTCGACACGCTGCTGGTCGGCGGGGCGATGTGCTTCACCTTCCTCGCCGCCGAGGGCCAGGACGTGGGCGACTCCAAGCTCGAGTCCGACCAGCTCGACACCTGCCGGGACCTGCTCGCGCAGTACCCCGACACGCTCGTCCTGCCGGCCGACGTCGTCGTCGCGGACGCCTTCGCGGCCGACGCGAACACCCGCACCGTGCCGGTGTCGGAGATCCCCGACGGCTGGATGGGCCTCGACGTCGGGAGCGAGACGGTCCGGCTGTTCGGCGAGAAGCTCGCCGACGCCGCCACGGTGTTCTGGAACGGCCCGATGGGCGTGTTCGAGATGGCGCCGTTCGCGGCGGGCACCACCGGCGTCGCCGAGGCCGTCGCGGACTCGCCCGCCTTCAGCGTCATCGGGGGCGGCGACTCCGCCTCCGCGATCCGCGCCGCGGGCCTCGACGAGGAGCGCTTCGGCCACATCTCCACCGGGGGTGGCGCGTCGCTCGAGTTCCTCGAGGGCCACGTCCTGCCCGGTATCGCCGTTCTCGAGGAGGGCTCCGCGTGAGCCGCAAGCCGCTCATCGCGGGCAACTGGAAGATGAACCTCAACCACCTCGAGGCCATCGGCGTCACCCAGAAGCTCGCCTTCGCCCTGCCCGGCAAGTACTACGACGCCGTCGACGTGGCGGTGCTCCCGCCGTTCACCGACCTGCGCAGCGTGCAGACCCTCGTCGACGCCGACTCGATGCCGATCACCTACGGCGGCCAGGACCTCTCACCCGAGGACTCCGGCGCGTTCACCGGTGACGTCTCCGGCGCGATGCTGGCGAAGCTCGGCTGCAGGTGGGTGGTCGTCGGGCACTCCGAGCGGCGCACGATCCACGGCGAGGACGACACGCTCGTCAACCGCAAGGTCCGCGCGGCCCTGCGCCACGGCCTCACCCCGATCCTGTGCCTGGGGGAGGGCGAGGAGGTCCGCGACGCGGGCACCCACGTGCCGCACTGCACGGGTCAGCTCGACGGGGCGCTGGACGGCCTCACGGCCGCCGACGTCGCGAAGATCGTGCTGGCCTACGAGCCGGTCTGGGCGATCGGCACCGGCAAGACCGCCGGCGTGTCGGACGCCCAGGAGGTGTGCCACGCCCTGCGCGAGCGGATCCGCGAGGTGCACGGCGCGACCGTCGCCGACGGCGTGCGGATCCTCTACGGCGGCTCGGTGAAGTCGAACAACGTCGCCGAGCTCGTGAAGTCCGACGACGTCGACGGCGCCCTCGTCGGCGGCGCCAGCCTCGACCCCGAGGGCTTCGCGGAGCTCTGCGCACTCGCCGCGGGCGGTCCCCTGCCCTGAGCCGTTTCGCCGCAGGGTCATGACGGAGTCGTCACGAGGGCGGGGTATCGTCCTCTCCAGGCACCGATCCCGCACGTCGGGGACGGTCAGAGCCCCGTCCGGCCCCGGACGGGGTCGGCACCCGGAGGTCACGGACACCGACATGCGACTGTTCCTCGACATCCTGCTCATCGCGTCCAGCCTGCTGCTGGTGCTGCTGGTGCTGCTGCACCGCGGACGCGGAGGCGGGCTGTCGTCGCTGTTCGGCGGCGGGGTGCAGTCCAGCCTCGCCGGGTCGAGCGTCGTGGAGAAGAACCTCGACCGCCTCACCCTCTTCGTGGGTGCCATCTGGCTGATCTCCATCGTCGGTACGGGGCTGCTCGTCAAGATCGAAGGCTGACGGGCGGCCCCGGTCGAGGCCGGGCCGCCCCTGGACGCGGAGGTACTCCGGCGATGGCGACTGGCAACGCGATCCGAGGCACCCGGGTGGGTTCGGGGCCCATGGGCGAGTCCGAGCGCGGGGAGAGCGCGGCGCGCACCGTGATCTCCTTCTGGTGCTCGAACGGGCACGAGACCCGTCCGTCGTTCGCGGTCGACGCGGAGATCCCCGCCAGCTGGGACTGCCCGCGCTGCGGCCTGCCGGCCAACACCGACGAGAAGAACCCGCCGCCGGCGAAGCGCACGGAGCCCTACAAGACGCACCTGGCGTACGTGAAGGAGCGTCGCTCCGACGCCGACGGCGAGGCCCTGCTCGACGAGGCGCTCGGAAAGCTCCGCGCGCGACGCGGCGAGAGCTGAGAGCATCCGGGGCCATGGTGGCCCCGGCTCTCGACACTCGGTTCGCGCTCGCACAGTCCGAGCTCCCCACGGCGTGGTTCAACGTCGCACCGCATCTCGCGACTCCCCTGGATCCCCCGCTCCACCCGGCGACGCGTGAGCCGGTGGGACCGGACGACCTGGCTCCGCTGTTCGCCCAGGAGCTGATCGGCCAGGAGATGTCGGCCGACCCGTGGATCGACATCCCCGGCGAGGTGCTCGACGTCCTGCGCCTGTGGAGGCCGACGCCGCTGGTGCGCGCCCGTCGCCTCGAGGCCGCAATGGGCACGCCGGCGCGGATCTACTTCAAGGACGAGTCCGTGTCGCCCGCGGGCTCGCACAAGCCGAACTCGGCCGTGCCGCAGGCGTTCTACAACGCCCGCGAGGGGATCACGCGCCTGGCCACCGAGACGGGCGCGGGCCAGTGGGGCACGGCGCTGGCCTTCGCGTGCGCGCAGTACGACCTCGAGTGCGCGGTCTACATGGTGCGCAAGAGCTTCGAGCAGAAGCCCTACCGCAAGGTGATCATGGAGACCTGGGGCGGCAGCGTCGTCCCGTCGCCGATCGACGACCCGTCGCACCCCGGCTCGCTCGGCGCCGCCATCTCCGACGCGGTGCGCGACGCCGTCGGCCGCGACGACACCCACTACGCGCTGGGCTCCGTGCTCAACCACGTGCTGCTGCACCAGACGATCATCGGCCTCGAGGCCCAGCAGCAGCTGGCGAACGCGGGGGAGACCCGCCCGGACGTCGTCATCGCCCCGTGCGGCGGCGGCTCCAACCTCGGCGGCGTCGCGCTCCCGTTCCTGCCCGACCCCTCGGTGCGCCTGCTCGCCGCCGAGCCCGCGTCGTGCCCGACCCTGACGAAGGGCACCTACGAGTACGACTTCGGCGACACCGCGGGCCTGACGCCGCTGATGAACATGTACACGCTCGGCCACGACTTCGTGCCGCCCGGCATCCACGCCGGCGGGCTGCGCTACCACGGCGACTCGCCGATCATCTCCAAGCTGGTGCACGAGGGCCGGATGGAGGCGGTGGCGCACAAGCAGCGCGCGGTGTTCGAGGCCAACGTCCTGTTCGCGCGCGTCGAGGGCAAGATCCCGGCGCCGGAGGCGGGTCACGGCATCGCGTCGGTGATCCAGGAGGCGGCCGAGGCGACGCGGCTGGGCGAGGAGCGGGTGATCCTCTTCAACTACTGCGGCCACGGGCTGCTCGACCTCGCCGCGTACCAGGAGTACCTCGCGGGCGACCTGGTCGACGAGCCCTAGAGCAGGCGGGTTCCGGGGAGCGGGAGTCACGGTCGCGGGAGTCGGCGCGGAATGGTGGGGTGACCGCATGGCGACGGTGCGCGAGGCGTCCCTGGCCGTGCTGCGCGAGCACGGCATCACGACGATCTTCGGGAACCCGGGCTCCACGGAGCTGCCGATGTTCCGGGACTTCCCGGACGACTTCCGCTACGCCCTCGCGCTGCAGGAGTCGGTGGCGGTCGCCATGGCCGACGGGTTCGCGCAGGCCACCCGCCGTCCGGGTCTGGTGAACCTGCACTCGGCGGCCGGGGTGGGCCACGGGCTGGGGAACGTCTTCACCGCCTTCCGCAACCGCACGCCCCTGGTGGTCGTCGCGGGCCAGCAGGCGCGGTCGCTGCTGGTGGGGGAGCCGTTCCTGTTCGCCGAGCGCCCGGCCGAGTTCGGCGAGCCCTACGTCAAGTTCTCGCGCGAGCCGGCCAGGGCCGCCGACGTCCCCGCCACCCTGGCCCGCGCGATCCACGTGGCGTCCACGCCGCCCTGCGGGCCGGTGCTCGTGTCGGTGCCGGTCGACGACTGGGACCGGCCCGCAGGCGACGTGTCCGCCCACCGCGTCGTCGGCTCGATGGCGGGCGATCCCGACGCGATCGCCCACGTCGCGGACCACCTGGCCGCCGCGAGCGCGCCCGCGTTCGTGGTCGGCGGCGAGGTGGACCGCGACGGGGCCTTCGACGACGTCGTCTCCCTCGCCGAGCGGCACGCCGCCCGGGTGTACGCCGCCCCGATGTCGCCGCGCTGCGGGTTCCCCGAGCGCCACCGGCTCTTCGGCGGCTTCCTCCCGGCCGCGCACGACGGCATCCGGGCGGCGCTGCGCGAGCACGACCTCGTGCTGGTGCTCGGTGCCCCGGTGTTCCCGTTCCACACCGAGGGCGCGGTGGAGGGCGACACCGCGGTGCCCGAGGGCACGACGCTGGTGCAGCTCACCGACGACCCGGCGCACGCGGCCTGGACGCCGGTGGGCACCTCGATCGTCACCGGCGTACGCCACGGCGTGCACGCCCTGCTCGCGGGGCCGCCGCCGCCGGAGCGCCCGCTCCCGGGGGCGCGACCGGCCGTCGAGCGGGTGGAGGCCGAGGACGAGGGCATCACCGAGGAGCTGCTGCTCCAGACGCTCGCGGACCTGCGGCCTGCCGACTCCGTGGTCGTCGAGGAGGCCCCGGCGACCCGCGGGCCGATGCACGACCACCTGCCCTTCGACCGCCCGGCGAGCTTCTTCACCTGCGCCAGCGGCGGGCTGGGGCACGGCCTGCCCGCGGCGGTGGGGATGGCGATGGGGCTTCAGGCCACCCCCGCCGAAGGCTCCGCGGACGCGACGGAGGAGCGGCCGCGGGGGCGGTCGTTGCGGGGGACTTCACGCCGAGTCGTGGCGCTGGTCGGCGACGGCTCGGCGATGTACGGGATCCAGGCGCTGTGGTCGGCGGCGCAGCAGGACGTCCCGCTGACCGTCGTCGTGGTGCACAACGCCCGCTACCGCGCCCTCGACCAGTTCGCCGAGCACTTCGGGATCAGCAAGCCGGTGGGCACCGCGCTCCCGGGGCTCGACTTCGTCGCCCTCGCGGCCGGCCAGGGCGTCCCCGGCGTGCGCGTCGAGCGTCCCGACGAGCTGGCGCCCGCCCTCACCGAGGCCCTGCGCTCGTCGGGCCCGGTCGTGGTGGACGTGATCGTGCGCTGAGCGCTCGGGCGGGCCTCAGTCCCGCACGACGACCACGGTGCACTCGGCGTGGATGACGGCGCTGAGGCCGACCGAGCCGATGACCCGGCTGGCGAGCCCGCCGCGGCCCCGGTGGCCGACCACGAGCACCGCGGCGCCGCGGGAGTGGTGGATCAGGACGGTCGACGCCGGGCCCATGGCGATGTCGGCCTCGACGACGGGCGGCGCGGGCGCGCCCCGGGCGGCACGGGCCGCCGACACCTCGTCGACGATCGCCCGCACGTCGCGCGCGGCCGCGTCGTGCAGGATGCGGGCGTCGGGGATGACGCCCTCGGCGCTCGACCAGACGTCCGGGCCCGCGTAGGCCATGATCGCCCGCACCGGGACGCCGCGGCGCGCGGCCTCGTCCATCGCGTACTCGAGGGCGGCGCGCGACCCGTCGCTGCCGTCCACGCCGACGACGACGGCGCCCGTGGCGGAACCCGGCTCGGACATCTCGTGCTCCTCACGACGACCAGCAGGGTCCCTGATCATGCTCCCGCGGGCCCGTCGTGTCAGGCCACGGTCAGCATGTTCCGCGGCTCGACCGGGGTGCTCTTGATGACCGAGGTGACGGTGGAGGCGTGCTCCTGCCAGCCCTCGAGGACGCGGTCGAGGTCGGCGACGTCGCGCACCTGTACACGCATGAGCAGGCAGTCCTCACCGGTGATCTTGTGGCACTCGACGACCTCGGGCTGCCGGTCCGCGATCTGCTCGGCGATCTTCCCGTGCCCCAGGGCGGGCCGGACGCGGACCCAGGCGGCGATGGGGTAGCCGAGCGCCGCGGGGTCGACGTCGAGCCGGTACCCCCGGATCACCCCGAGGCGCTCGAGGCGCTGCACCCGCTCGGTGACCGCGGGCGCCGACATCCCGACGCGGCGCCCGAGCGCCGACATGCTCAGACGTGGGTCGTCGGCGAGCTCCGTGAGGATGCGCCGGTTGGTCTCGTCGAGCACCTTGTCGTTCTCAAGGCGCGGGCCCGTCCGTACTTCCGAACTCGTCGTCATCCGGCCACTATCCCCGTGAGAACGTTATGGAGTCCAGCGCTCCTGCCTTCGAGAATGGTTGCTGTTCGGCAGAGCGGCGAAGGAGATGGCGGAGATGGTCACGTTCTGGGGAGTACTGCTGGTGCTGGGGTTCCTCGCGGTGGCGCGCTACGGCGCGGACACGCGCACCGAGGTGGACCCGACCGGGCGCGACCCGGCCTGGCCGGTGACCCGCCGGCCGCACACGGTGCGGGGCGACGCGGTCCTGCTGGGCGAGCTGGCGCACCGGATCGCGGCGCACCGCCGCCTGTGGGAGGCCTACGACCGGAGCCTGCGGCCGTGGGAGACGGAGACCAGGGGAGCACGCCGATAGGCTCACACGACGGTCGTGAGCGACGGGGCGGCGCCGACCCCCAGCGACTCCCACGCCCGGGCGAGCCGCGCGACGGCGTCGTCGAGCGCGTCGATGGACAGGGTGTAGGGCAGGCGGAGGTACTGCTCGAACGCGCCGCCGGTGGCGAAGCGGGGGCCCGCGGCGAGCAGGACACCGTGACGGGACGCGGCGTCCACGAGGGCGCTGGAGCGGGGCGCGCCGAGGTCGACCCAGAGGCTGAAGCCCCCGGACGGCTTCGGGGCCCGCCACTCCGGGACGGCCCGCGCGAGCGCCGCCCGCAGGTGGTCACGACGGTGGGCCAGCACCCGGCGCCCGTCCGCGACGAGGTCGTCGAGCCTCTCGAGCAGCCCGACGGCCACGAGCTGCTCGAGCACCGGGGTCGAGATGTCGTCCGACGCCCGCACCGCCGCGACCCGCTGCAGCAGGGTCCGCGGGGCGCGCAGCCAGCCGATGCGCAGGCCGCCCCACACGGTCTTCGACAGCGATCCCGTGGTGATCACCGGGGTGGCACCGCCGGTGGACCAGGCGCCGAGCGGGGGCGGGCCGGGGGCGTCGATCCACATCTCGCGCAGGCAGTCGTCGACGACCAGGGGGACGCCGTGCCGCGCCGCGGCGGCCACCACGGCGGCCCGGGTCTCGGCGTTCATCACGGCGCCGGTGGGGTTCTGGTGGTCGGGCACGAGGTAGCCGACGGCCGGCGTGGCGGCCCGCAGCGCCGCCGCGATCGCCTCGACGTCCCAGCCGTGGACGCCGTCCTGCTCCACCATCGCCACCGGGACCGCGCGCGCCGAGACGTGGCGGGCGAGGTCGATGGCGCCGGGGTAGGTGGGCTGCTCCATGAGCACGCGGTCGCCGGGGCGCACGAGGGCGCGGGCGACGAGGGCGTGGGCGTGCTGGGCGCCCGCGGTGATCATGACCTCGTCGGCGGAGGTGCGCAGTCCCTGGGCGCTCAGGCGCGCCGCGACGGCCTCGCGGAGCACCGGCAGGCCGAGCACGTCGTAGCCGGTGCTCGCGAGGTGCACGGGCAGCTCGGTCAGCGCGCGGGCAGCGGCCTCGCCCACGGCCTCCATGGGTGCCCAGGGCGCGGCGTGGGCGAGGTCGATGACGTCGCGGCCCGGGGACCACCCGCTCACCGGCCCCATCGGCGCGAACGGCGTGTACCCGGCGGCCGGGCTGGGTGTGACCCCGCCGAAGGCCGCCGGGACGACGCCGCCCGAGCCGGCCGGTGTCGCGCTCGGGAGGGCCGTCCAGGTGCCCGAGCCCCGGCGGCGCACCAGGTAGCCGTTCTCGCGCAGCTGCTCGTAGGCGGCCGCCACCGTGCCTCGCCCGATGTCCAGGGCTGCGGCGAGCTCGCGCTCGCTGGGCACCCGCGTCCCGGCGGCGAGCCGCCCGTCGGTGAGCAGGGACGACACCCGGGTCGCCAGCGCGGCCTGGGCGCTCGCGCCCGTGCCGCCGTCGTCACGCCACCCACGGAGCAGGCGGGCGAGGCTCCCGGCACCGAGCTGGACGTCCATGACCGCAGTCTGCCACTTCTGCCACTAGCACTGCCACTTGGCATGAATTGGCCGTGGCGGCTCCTGCCACCGGGAGCCACCCTGGAGGACGTCCCGCCCACTGCGATCCCCCTAGGAGCTCCCGATGGCCCTCACGGTCACCCTGCTCGGCGTCCTCGTCGTCGCCGGGCTCCTGCTCGTCGCGCGCTACGGCGCCGACTCCCGGATGTCCGGCGACCCGACCGGTCGCGACGCCGCCTGGCCCGCCGGCCCGGTCCGCGAGCACACGCCGCGCCAGGACCTCCGCCTCGCCCGCGCGTGGTTCGCCCAGCTCCGCTGCTGGGAGCTCTTCGAGCGCTCGCTGCGTCCCTGGGAAACGCTGGAGGCGCCGGCGGCGCCCGTGGCGCGAACGGGGACTTCGCGCGCGTAGAAGCAGCGAACAGCGCGTTCGCTGCGGCTCTAGGACGACAGGTCGCCCGCCGCCGCCTCATCCAGGAGCCAGAGGGTCCGCTCGGTGCCGCGGAGGCCGGCGATCGGGACGTCGGTCTCGGCGGCGCCGCCGTGGGCCCGGGCGATCACCTCGGCCTTGCCCTCGCCGGTGGCCACCAGCCACACCTCGCGGGCGTGGCGGGCCGCCGCCAGCGTCAGCGAGACGCGGGTGGGCGGCGGCTTGGGGCAGTCGCGGACGGCGACCACCCCGGCCGCCGTCGCGTGCACCGCGGGCGAGTCCGGGAAGACCGACAGCACGTGGCCCTCCGGCCCGCAGCCGGCGAGCAGCACGTCGAAGGCCGGGATCGCGTCGCCGCCGAGCCGCGACGCCGCCGACGACAGCGTCTTGGCGTAGACGTCGGCGGCGAGGTCCGGGTCGCCGCCGCCGACCTCCTCGGGTGCGTCGGAGGGCGCCATCGGGTGCACCCGCGCGGGGTCGAGCGGCAGCGCGTCGAGCAGGGCCTCGCGGGCCTGGGCGTCGTTGCGCTCGGCGTCGCCGGCGGGGACGAAGCGCTCGTCGCCCCAGAACACCTCGACCGCACTCCAGTCGACGGTGTCGCGCCGGGAGGAGGACGCCACCTCGCGCAGCATCGCGATCCCGACCCCGCCGCCGGTGAGCACCACCGACGCGGTGCCCCGGGCCGCCTGCGCCGCGGCGAGCGCGGTGATCAGGCGGTCGGCGGCGTCGGACGCCGTCGTGTCGGTGTCGGGGTGGACGACGACCTCGGGGGTGCTCATGCGTCCGCCTTCGCCGCGGTGGGGGAGCCCTTGGACCGGCTGCGGGCCGTCGGCATCGCCTCGATGGCCTCGGCGTAGATGTCGTCGGGGTCGAGCCGGCGCAGCTCTTCGGCCAGGCACTCGCGGGTCGTGCGGCGGGAGAGGGCGACGCGACGGTCGGGCTGCCCGGGCTGGGAGAGCATCGCGCTCTTCGCGTCGAGGCGGACCAGCTCGATCGGCCCGCTCGCGCGCTCGAGGCGGACCATCGAGATCTGCCCGCCCTGACCGCCCGGCACGTCCCGGGTGGTGCGCGAGACGGGGCAGCCGAGGCGGGACGCCAGCCAGCCGGTGAGCAGGTCGGCGGACGCCGAGTCGGGCGCGCCGCCCACCGCCGCGCGCGTCACGCGGTCGTGCGGGGGCTGGTCGAGCGCGGCGGTCAGCAGGGCGCGCCAGCTGGTGATGCGGCTCCAGGCGAGGTCGGTGTCGCCCGGCGCGTAGCGCTGGCGCAGCTTCGCCAGCGCTTTGGACGGCGACTTCGCCGAGCCCACGTCGGTGATGCGACGGCCGGCGACACTGCCCACCGGGTCCTCGGACGGCGACGTCGGCGCCTCGCCCGGCCACCACGCGACGATCGGGGCGTCGGGGAGCAGCAGCGGGACCACGATCGCCCCGCCCTGGTCGGCCAGCGGGCCGTACATGCGCAGGACGATGACCTCGCTGGCCCCCGCGTCGCCCCCGATGCGGATCTGGGCGTCGAGGCGGGAGGCCGCCCGGCGGATACCGCGGGCCAGCACCAGCACGCGGCACGGGTGCTCGCGGCTGGCGTCGTTGGCGGCCTGGATGGCGGCCTCGGCGTCCGGGCCGTCCTCGGTGATGATCAGGAGCGTCAGCACCCGCCCGAGCGCGACGGCGCCCGCGCTCTCGCGCAGGTCGACCATCGTCCGATTGACCGCCGACGTGTCCGTCGACGGCAGGTCCACGATCACGGTTGTCTCCTTCGTCGACGCGCTCGCGTCAGGGGCGACGCCACTGCCGGCCGGTGCGGTGGAGCAGCGTGTCGGCCGACGGCGGGCCCCAGGTGCCGGCGTTGTAGCTGTCCGGGGTGCCCTCGCGGTGCCACTTCTCGATCACCGGGTCGAGGATCCGCCAGGACAGCTCGACCTCGGTGTTGGTGGGGAAGAGCGACGGCTCGCCGAGCAGGACGTCGAGCAGCAGGCGCTCGTAGGCCTCGGGGGAGGCCTCGGTGAACGCCGTGCCGTAACCGAAGTCCATCGTGACGTCGCGGACCTCCATGCCCGAGCCCGGCACCTTCGACCCGAACCGCAGGGTGACGCCCTCGTCCGGCTGCACGCGCACGACCAGCGCGTTCTGGCCGAGCTCCTCGGTCATGGTCTGGTCGAACGGCAGGTGCGGGGCCCGCTCGAACACGATCGCGATCTCGGTGACGCGCCGCCCGAGCCGCTTGCCGGTGCGCAGGTAGAACGGCACGCCGGCCCAGCGGCGGGTGTTGACCTCGCAGGTGATCGCGGCGTAGGTCTCGGTGACCGAGTCGGCGGGGAAGCCGTCCTCCTGCTGGAGGCCCCTGACCTCCGACGACCCCTGCCACCCCGCGGCGTACTGCCCGCGGGCGGTGGTCTCGTCCAGCGGCTCGGCCAGCTTCACGGCCGACAGGACCTTGATCTTCTCCTCGCGCAGGTCGTCGGGGGAGAAGGAGACCGGCTCCTCCATCGCCGTCAGCGCGAGGAGCTGCAGCAGGTGGTTCTGGATGACGTCCCGGGCCGCGCCGATGCCGTCGTAGTAGCCCGCACGACCGCCGACGCCGATGTCCTCGGCCATCGTGATCTGCACGTGGTCGACGTGGTGGGCGTTCCAGATCGGCTCGAAGAGCTCGTTGGCGAACCGCAGGGCCAGCAGGTTCTGGACGGTCTCCTTGCCGAGGTAGTGGTCGATGCGGAAGACCGCGTCCTCGGGGAAGACGTCGTTGACGATCCCGTTGAGCTCCTGCGCCGAGCGCAGGTCGTGGCCGAACGGCTTCTCGATCACGACGCGGCGCCACACGTCACCCTCGTCGTCGGCCAGGCCGGAGCGCGAGAGCTGCTTGCAGACGGTCGGGAAGGCCGAGGGCGGGATCGAGAGGTAGAACGCGTGGTTGCCGTTGGTGCCGCGCTGCTCGTCGAGCTCCTGCACGCAGGCGGCGAGGCGGTCGAAGGCCTCGTCGTCGTCGAAGGTGCCCTGGACGAACCGCAGTCCCTCCGCCAGGCGGTCCCAGACCTCCTGGCGGAACGGGGTGCGGGAGTGCTCGCGCACGGCGTCGTGGACGACCTCGGCGAAGTCCTCGTCCGCCCAGTCGCGGCGGGCGAACCCGACGAGGGCGAAGCCGGGCGGGAGCAGCCCGCGGTTCGCCAGGTCGTAGATCGCCGGCATCAGCTTCTTGCGGGCGAGGTCGCCGGTGACCCCGAAGAGCACGAGTCCCGAGGGCCCGGCGATGCGGGGCAGGCGCTTGTCGCGGGCGTCCCGCAGCGGGTTGACCCAGTCGTCGTGCTCGGGCGTCCCGGTGACCGACCGTCGGGTCACCGACTCACCTCCCGGACCGCGTTGGCGAGCGCCACCAGGCCGGCGGCGCGGTCGGCCAGATGCAGGCGCAGGACGGGCCGCGCGGTGCCGCCGTTCTTGGGCGCCGCGAGCACCCCGGCGTCGCCGATGGCCTGCGCATGCTCGAGCGTGCCGAACGAGAACGGCTGGCCCGGGATCGCCAGGTCGTCGGCAACCGAGCCCGTGACCTGCAGGAACGCACCGTTCTGGTGCCCGCCCTTGTGGTACTGGCCCGTGGAGTGCAGGAACCGCGGCCCCCACCCGAAGGTGGTCTGCAGGCCGGTCGCCTTCGCGAGCTCGGGGCGCAGGGTCTCGAACGAGGCGTCGTCGAGCCGGTCGAGGTAGGCCTGGATCGCGAGGTAGCCGCGCTCGGGCGTCCGGTCCACCAGCGCCTGGATCGCCTCGGCCAGCGTGCTCGGCGTGCCGAGCCAGCTGCCGTCGCCCGCGGTGCGGACCTCGACCGGACCGTCGGTGAGCACCGGCGTGTCGTCGCCGGAGCCGGTCGACCCGCCACCGTCGGACGCGGACGCGAGCAGGTCGCGGGTGGCCTGCTTGGCCGACTCGACGTCGGGCTGGTCGAACGGGTTGATGCCGAGCAGGCGGCCGGCGAGCGCGACGGCGTGCTCCCAGAGCAGGAACTGCCCGCCGAGGCTGCCGGACACCGCGATCTGGGCGCCCGGGTCCTCCGGCCCGATCGCCACCGCGGTGGCGTCGGACCCGTGGTCGGCGAAGCCGGGCGCACTCCCAGGAGAAGATTGGGGCAAGCCCTCGACGACGACGGGGAGCAGCCCGGTGCCCTGCTTGCCGGTGGACTCGGCGATGAGCTGCTCGGCCCAGTTGCCGAACCCGACCAGGCCGGAGCCGGTGTCGGCGAGCACGACCTTCTCCGCGCCCGCGCTGTGCGCCGCGGCCATCGCGGCGGCGAGCACGATCGCGGGGTTGTCGGACGCGTCGCGCGCGAGCTCCGGGGCGGCCTGCGCGGCCTCGTCGAGGAGCTCGCCGATGTCCACGCCGGCCAGCGCCGAGGGCACCAGGCCGAACGCGGTGAGCGCCGAGTAGCGCCCGCCGACGCCGGGGTCGGCCTCGACGAGCGAGCGGTAGCCCTCCTCGCGGGCGAGGTCGGCGAGCGTCGTGCCGGGGTCGGTGACCACGACCATCCGCGTCGCCGCGTCGATGCCGTTCGCCTCGAAGACCTGGGAGAAGATCCGCCGCTGGCTGTCGGTCTCGACCGTGCCGCCGGACTTGGACGACACGACGAGCACGGTGCGGCTCAGGTCGCCGGCGAGTGCGTCGGAGACCTGGCCCGGGTCGGTGGTGTCGAGCACGACCAGGGGGTGATCGCCGCCCACCGACCCGCCCGAGCGGGTGGCGCAGATGACCTCGGGGGCGAGCGACGAGCCGCCCATGCCCGCGAGCACGACGCGGTCGACGCCCTCGTCGTGCAGGCCGCGGCGCAGGGCCGCGAGCTCGTCGACGAGCGGGCGCGAGCTCTCGTGCAGCGACACCCAGCTCAGGCGCTTGCTGGCCTCCGGCTCCGCCTCCGGTCCCCACAGGGTGGGGTCACCGGCCGAGAGCTTCGACGCGGCGCCGTCCCCGACCAGCTTCTCGACCAGCGCGGACGCGGCGTCGGCGAGCGCGCCGTCGGTGATGCGGACCTGAGGTCCCCCCACGGCGCTCACGCCTGCTCCGGGCTGCGGCGCGTGAGCTGCTCCGAGACGGTGTGGGTGAGCTCGCCCCAGGAGTCGTCGAACTTCTTGACGCCCTCGTCCTCGAGCACCTGGTAGACGTCGTCGACGTCGACGCCCACGTGGGCCAGGCCCGCGAAGACCTCGCGGGCGGCGTCCTCGGTGCCGCTCACGGCGTCGCCGTGCAGCTCGCCGTGGTCGGCGAACGCCCTCAGCGTGGCCTCGGGCATCGTGTTGACGGTGTTCGGTGCGACCAGCTCCGTGACGTAGAGCGTGTCCGGGTAGGCCTTGTTCTTCACGCCCGTCGAGGCCCACAGGGGCCGCTGGGGCTTGGCCCCGGCGCCCTTGAGGGCCGCCCAGCGCTCGGTGGAGAACACCTCGAGGAAGGCGGCGTAGGCCAGGCGGGCGTTCGCGATGGCCGCGGTGCCCTTCAGGTTGCGCGCGGCGTCGGTGCCGATGGCGTCCAGGCGCTTGTCGACCTCGGAGTCCACGCGGGAGACGAAGAACGACGCGACCGAGGCCATGCCCGTGAGGTCGTGGCCGTTGGCCCGCGCCTGCTCCATGCCCGCGAGGTAGGCGTCCATCACCTGGCGGTAGCGCTCGACCGAGAAGATCAGCGTGACGTTGACGCTGATGCCCTCGGCCAGGGTGCGGGTGATCGCCGGGATGCCCTCGGGCGTCGCCGGGATCTTGATCATCAGGTTGGGGCGGTCGACCGTCTTCCACAGGTCGGCCGCCTCGGCGACGGTCGCCTCGGTGTCGTGCGCCTTGCCCGGGTCGACCTCGAGGGAGACGCGTCCGTCGACGCCGCCGGTGCGCTGCCACACCTCGCGGAAGACGTCGCAGGCGCGGCGGACGTCCTCGGTGGTGAGCTCGCGGATCGCATCCTCGACCGAGGCGCCCCGCGCGGCGAACGCGTCGAGGTCCTCGGCGTAGTAATCGGCGTCCGCGAAGGCGCTCGCGAAGATCGTCGGGTTGCTGGTGACGCCGACGACCTCGGAGTCCTTGATCAGCCCGGCGAGGTTGCCGGACTCGATGCGCTGGCGCGACAGGTCGTCGAGCCAGATGGAGACGCCGGCCGCGGAGAGGTCGGCGAGGGGCGTGGTGCTGGCCATGGGGGGTGTCCTCCTCGGGACGCCGGACCGTGGAGGTCCGGGATCAGCTCGGGTTCAGGCCGAGTGCTCCGCGGCGCGGGCGAGCGTGCGGCGCCCCGCCTCGACCACGTGCTGGGTCGTGAAGCCGAACTGCTGGAACAGGGTCTTGTAGTCGGCGCTGGCACCGAAGTGCTCGATCGAGACGCACTCGCCGTCGTCGCCGACGAACCGGTGCCAGGACTGCGCGATCCCGGCCTCGACCGAGACACGCGCCTTGACGTCCGGCGGGATGACGTGACGGGTGTAGGAGCGGTCCTGGGCCTGGAACCACTCGACGCACGGCATGCTCACCACACGGGTGGGAACGCCCTCGTCCTCGAAGACCTTCCGGGCCTCGACCGCGAGCTGGACCTCCGAGCCGGTGGCGATGAGCACCAGCTGCGGCTGCCCGCCCGAGGCGTCCTGGAGGGTGTAGCCGCCGCGGGCGACGCCGTCGGCGTCGGTGCCCTCGAGGATCGGCAGGTTCTGCCGCGTGAGGGCGAGACCGGCCGGGCCGGTGGGGTTGTCGAGGATCGCGCGGACCGCCGCCGAGGTCTCGTTGGCGTCGGCCGGGCGGACGATCGACAGGCCCGGCACGGCGCGCAGCGAGCTGAGCTGCTCGATCGGCTGGTGGGTCGGGCCGTCCTCGCCGAGACCGATCGAGTCGTGGGTCCAGATGTAGGTCGTCGGCAGCTTCATCAGCGCCGCGAGCCGGACCGCGGGCCGCATGTAGTCCGAGAAGATCAGGAACGTGCCGCCGTAGACCCGCGTGCCGCCGTGCAGCGCGATCCCGTTGAGGATCGAGCCCATCGCGTGCTCACGGACCCCGAAGTGGATCGTGCGGCCGTAGGGGCTCATCTGCCCCCACATGTTCGTCGAGACCGTCGCCGGCCCGAACGAGTCCGCACCCTTGATCGTGGTGTTGTTGCTCTCCGCGAGGTCGGCCGAGCCGCCCCAGAGCTCGGGGAGCTCCGGCCCGATCTCACCGAGGATCTTCTGCAGTGCCTTGCGGGTGGCGACGGCGTCGTCGCCGACCGACCAGCTCGGCAGCTTGTCGTGCCAGCTGTCGGGCAGCTGGCGGCGCGCCATGCGCTCGAGCAGCGCGCGGCGCTCCGGGTTGGCCTGCGCCCAGTCGGCGAACTGCTTGTCCCAGGCCTCGTGCGCGGCCTTGCCCCGCTCGCCGACCGCGCGGGTGTGGGCGAGCACGTCGTCGTCGATGGCGAAGTGCTCGTCGGGGTCGAAGCCGAGGATCTCCTTGACGGAGCGGACCTCGTCCTCGCCCAGCGCGGCACCGTGCGCGGCGCCGGTGTTCATCTTGTCGGGGGCGGGATAGCCGATGACGGTGCGCAGCGCGATGAAGCTCGGGCGCCCGGTCTCGGCCTTCGCGTTGGCGAGGGCCTCGCGGATGCCGACGACGTTCTCGCCGCCGCGCACCACCTGGGTGTGCCAGCCATAGGCCTCGTAGCGCTTCACCACGTCCTCGTCGAGCGCGACGGTGGTGTCGTCCTCGATCGAGATGTGGTTGTCGTCGTAGATCACGACGAGGTTCCCGAGCTGCTGGCGCCCCGCGATCGACGACGCCTCGGCGGTGACGCCCTCCTCGATGTCGCCGTCGGAGGCGATCACGAAGATGTGGGAGTCGAACGGGCTCTCGCCCGTGAGGGCGTCGGGGTCGAACAGGCCGCGTTCACGACGGGAGGCCATCGCCATCCCGACGGCGGAGGCCAGCCCCTGGCCCAGGGGGCCGGTGGTGATCTCCACGCCCGGGGTGTGGCTGTACTCGGGGTGGCCCGGCGTGGCCGAGTCCCAGGTGCGCAGCTCCTCGAGGTCGCGCATCTCGAGGCCGTAGCCGGCGAGGAAGAGCTGGAGGTACAGCGTCAGGCTCGAGTGTCCGGCGGAGAGGACGAAACGGTCGCGGCCCTGCCAGCCCGGGTCGGACGGGTCGTGGCGCATCGTGTGCTGGAAGAGCGTGTAGGCCAGCGGTGCGAGCGCCATCGCGGTGCCCGGGTGGCCGTTGCCGGCCTTCTGCACGGCGTCGGCCGCGAGGACCCGGATGGTGTCCACGGCCCTCTGGTCGAGGTCGGACCAGTCATCGGGACGATGCGGCGTCGTCAGCGCCTCGATCTCCTCGGCCGACTCGCTCGCGGGCTGTGTGCTGCTGACGTCTGTCGCGGTCACGAACCGTGCCTTCCTTGAGCGTCTCGGGCTGCTCGCGCGATGCTCCCACGGGATCGATTCAAGTCCACTCGGACCTGCACCGATCCTGTCCATCCCGCTCGGCGCTGAATACCCTCACGGCCCGTCACGGACACGGGCCCTATCCTCATCCGGGCCGTCATCCGCCGTGACGTGGCGGACACCGCACCGACCGGGTGGCGCCCCCCGCGAGCGGGCGCGGCCGCGGGGGTGCAGACTTCCCCGACGACAGCGTGTAGGAGACGCGGGTCGTGACCGAAGCAGTCCCGTCCACCACAGCGAGGTGCCACCGAGTGAGCACGGCGGTCGGCCCGGTTCCCGCGACGCGGCGGGGTGGCTTCCTCACCACCGTGAAGGCGTACCTGGCGCTGACCAAGGCACGCATCATCGAGCAGCTGCTCGTGGTCACGGTGCCGGCGATGATGCTCGCCGAGCGCTCCGTCCCCTCGCTCTGGCTCGTGCTCTCGGTGCTCGTCGGCGGCGCAGGCGCTGCGGCCAGCGCCCACGCCCTGAACTGCGTGGTCGACGCGGACATCGACGCGAAGATGGCCCGGACGAGCAAGCGTCCGCTGGCCCGCGACGCGGTGCCCCGCTCCCACGCCCTGGTGTTCGGGCTCCTGCTCGGCGCGGCGTCGGCCGTGTGGCTGGGCTTCACCTCGAACTGGGTGGCGGCGTGGCTCGCGGTCGCCGCGATCGCGTTCTACATCCTCGTCTACACCCTGCTGCTCAAGCGCCGGACCAGCCAGAACATCGTCTGGGGCGGCGCCGCGGGGTGCATGCCCGTGGTGATCGGCTGGGCCGCGGTCACCGGCACGGTCGGCTGGCCGGCCCTGGTGCTCTTCGCGATCATCTTCTTCTGGACGCCGCCGCACTTCTGGGCGCTCGCGATGCGCTACCGCGACGACTACGCCGCCGCCGGCATCCCGATGCTCCCCGTCGTCGCCTCGCCGCGGCGCGTGAGCCGCCAGATCGTCGCCTACTCCTGGGCGATGGTCGCCTGCTCGGCGCTCCTCGTCCCCGCGACGTCCTGGATCTACCTCGCCGCCACCGTCCTCGGCGGCGCCTGGTTCCTGGTCGCCGCCCACCGCCTCGACAGCGCCGTGAGGCGCGACGAGGTCGTGAAGTCCATGCGGCTGTTCCACCTCTCGAACACCTACCTGACCGGCCTCTTCGTCGCCGTCGCGGTCGACTCCGCCGTCGGCTGGCCGGTCTTCGGCTGGCCCTTCTAGTCGAAGACCCTCGGCGCACTCGGGCGGCGCGGGAAGCGTCCCCGCATGTCGGGCAGGTCGCGCCATCGCAGGCGGTCGACGCGCGCGAGGAACGTCGCGACGTCCTCCACCACCTCGTCGACGGCCTGCTCGCCCCGCCACCCGATCGAGGCGACCTCCCATCCGTGCGCGAGCAGCTCCTCCGCGCACGCCCATGCGACGTCGGGGTGGCGGTCGACGAGGACGCCGCACGACCTCTCGGGCCAGGAGAGGTCCAGCGAACCCACGGCCGCGCCGCCCTCCGCGCGGGTCACGACGACGTCGACGAGTGGCGGCGGGAGTCGTGCCCGCAGGACGCCGAGCCGCACCCGGGTGCGTCGCGGGGTGTCCGATCCCCGGTGCAGCAGAGCCGCGGCGGCCCGGACGCGAGCCATGCCCCGTTCGCCCGTGTGACGATCGGCGAGCGCGACGACGTCGGCCGCCGTGACGCCCCAGCGACGGGCGAGCGCGTCGCCCACGACCACGGCCTCGACGGTGGGCAGTGCGCGCGCGACCTCCACCATCGTCCGTGCCGGCGACGTGAGGCGGAGGACGGCGCCCTCGGGGCCGTCGGGCCACTCCACGACCTCGTCGGCCGGGAGGTCGGCGCACCGCACACGGAGCCCGGCCAGCGAGCGGGCGCCGGAGGCAGGCACGAGCACCTCGGTCGACGCGCTGCCTCGGCCGACGTCGACCACGGCGTCGATCGCGCCGTGGAAGAGCGCCGCGGTGGTGCCGGCGATCGTGCCCTCGGGGTGCCGCAGCATCGCGACCCGCGCCATCGTCACCTGGTCCACCAGCACATCCGCGGGGACGTACACGTCGGGGGCAAGGGGCACGAACCCCGGCCCACGCAGCCACCCTTTGGTCAGGTCACCGCGCGCCACGGCCTCGGATCCACGGAACGGTCGATCGAGTCTCATACCCGGGTTCGACGCCGCCGCCGCGTCGGCGGTTCCGGTTCGTGGCTCTCCATTTCGATCTCCCGGCAGTGTCAGCAGAGCGGGAGCACTGACGGCACTCTCGGGAGATCGAAATGGAGAGCCCCCGTTGTGTCTCGCGGCGGCGGCCCGGGTCGCGGCGCACTGACCGTCCGGTTCGCCCGACTCCACGCGGTCCGGGCGCCGCTCAGGGCTGCAGCAGGAGCTTGCCCGTCGTGCGGCGGGACTGCAGGTCGCGCTGGGCGTCCGCGGCGGCGTCGAGGGGGTAGCGGCCGCCGATGCGCACGCTCAGGTCGCCGGCCGCCACGGCCGAGAACACCGCGTCGGCGCGGGCGGCCAGCGCCTCGGGGGTGCGGACGTGCCAGTGCAGCGAGGGGCGGGTCAGGTACAGCGAGCCGCCGCTGTTCAGGCGCTGCGGGTCGACGGGCGGGACGGGCCCGCTGGCGGCGCCGTAGAGGGCCAGGACACCGCGGACGCGCAGGCTCGCGAGGGAGGCGTCGAAGGTCGACGCGCCGACGCCGTCATAGACGACCGCGACGCCCTCGCCGTCGGTGAGGGCGCGCACGCGGTCGGCGAGGTCGTCGGAGTAGCGCAGCGTCTCGTGGGCGCCGGCCTCGCGGGCGAGGGCGTCCTTCTCCTCCGACGAGGTGGTGGCGAGGACGCGGGCGCCCCGTGCGCTCGCCATCTGGCAGAGCAGCAGACCCATCCCGCCGGCCCCGGCGTGGACGAGGACGACGTCGCCGGGCTCGACGGGGTGGGTGTCGTGGACGAGGTAGTGCGCGGTCATGCCCTGGAGCACGACGGCGGTCGCGGTCTCGAAGTCGATCGCCTCGGGCACCACGACGAGGTCGGTGGCGGGCACCGCGGCGACGGTCGCGTAGCTGCCGAGGGTGTTGGTCCAGGCGACGCGGTCGCCGGGCGCGAAACCGGTGACGCCGGGGCCGACCTCGCGCACCGTGCCGGCGCCCTCCACGCCCGGCACGAGGGGGAGCGGCGCCGGGTAGATGCCCTCGCGGAAGTAGGTGTCGATGAAGTTGACGCCGGCCGCGGCGAGCTCGACGAGCACCTCACCGTCGCCCGGCGAGGGGTCGGGCAGGTCGACGGACTCGAGGACCTCGGGCCCGCCGTGGCGCGGGACGCGGACGGCGTGCACGTCAGGGCCTGCCGACGAGGGCGGGGGCCGAGGCGGCGTCGGCCGGGGGCGCCGAGGTCACGGGATCGGGCTCGGCGGTGGCCGACCACAGCCACGCCGCCGCGGCGACGGTCGTGACCGCGCCGAGGACGTGCAGGGCCACGAGCAGCTCCGGCACCCCGAGGGCGTACTGGATCCCGCCGAGCGCGCCCTGGGCGAGCGTCAACAGCACGAGCACCCGGAGGCGCAGGACGACGGCGCGCGGCACGGACACCGCGTGGACCATGAAGCCGACCCCCACGAGCAGGCCCAGGAACGCGAACAGCAGGTGGGCGTGGGCCGTCGCCAGCGTCGGGAGCGGGACGGCGGCGAGGCGCGGGGTGGCTGCGTCGCCGCCGTGCGGGCCGGCCGCCGTGACGAGCGTGCCCGCGACGAGCAGGGCGATGAGCACCACGGACGCGACCGCGAGCAGCCCGCGCAGGGCCGCGGGCACCGCCGGGCGCCAGGGGGTGCCCGACGGGGCGGCCATGGCGGCGGGGGAGGACTCGCGCACGAGGAGCACGGCGAGCCAGATGAGCGGGATCGTCACGAGGAAGTGCGGCGCGACCGTGTACCAGGCGAGCCCGGTGAGCACGGTGATCCCGCCGATCACGGCCTGGGCGACCACCCCGAGGGGCATCGTGGCGGCGAGCAGCACGAGCCGGCCGCGGCGCGGGCGCAGGTTGAGGGCCGCGAGCAGGCAGGCCCCGGTGACGACCACGAGCGCGATGCCGAGGAGCCGGTTGCCGAACTCCACCCACTGGTGCAGGACGGCGATCTCGGGGTGGGGCACCGGGACCAGGCTCCCGGGGAAGCACTGGGGCCACGTCGGGCAGCCGAGACCGGACCCGGTGACCCGCACGACGGCGCCGGTGACCGCGATGCCGGCCTGGCCGACGACCGCGGCCATCGCGAGGCCGCGCATCAGGCCGGGAGGTGTGGCGGGGAGGCGCTCCAGCACGGCCGCGATCCTACGACGCCCGGTAGTGCGGCGCGGCGTGGTGCGGTGCTCAGGTCCAGCGCACGGTGCGGGTCGCGATGCCGCCGGCGACGACGGCCCACACGATCAGGACGACGATGTGGCCGAGGGCCGGGGTGCCGCCGAGCAGGGCGGTGCGCAGGCCCTCGGCGAGCGCCCCGGAGGGCAGGAGCTGCACGACGACGGCGAGCGGGCCCGGCAGTGCCGCGGCGGGGACGAGCACCCCGCCGGCGAACAGCAGCACGAACCAGACGATGTTGGCGACGGCGAGCACCAGTTCGGCGCGCAGGCTGCCGCCGAGCAGTACGCCGACGGCCCCGAATGCCGCGGTGCCCAGGACGACGAGCAGCAGCGCCCACCCCGGTGAGCCGAGCCCGGGCCGCCAGCCGAGCGCGAGCGCGACGGCGCCGAGGACGACGACCTGGACGAGCACGACCGCGGCCATCCCGCCCAGGCGCCCGAGCACGATCATGGAGCGGGGCACCGCGGTGGCCGCGAGCCGCCGCAGCACGCCGTAGCGCCGGTCGAAGCCCAGCGAGATCGCCTGGCTGGTGAACGCCGTCGACATCACGGCGAGCGCGAGCACCGTCGCCAGGGCCGAGTCGACACGCGGCTCGGGCAGCGGGACGAACTCGAGCAGCGAGAGCCCGACGAGCAGCGCGAGCGGGATGATGAGCGTGAGCAGCACCTGCTCGCCCTGGCGCAGCGCCAGCTTCGTCTCCAGGGCGACCTGTGTCGCGAGCATCCGGCCGAGCGGCCCGCGCCCGGGGGCGGGTGTGAAGGTGCCGGCCTCGAACCGTGCCACGCTCACGATCCCACCCCTGCCGACGGGCCTGCTGGCCCGACGAAGGAGTGACCGGGGGGCCGATCGTTGCGGGGGATCACGACCTCAGCTCCCGCCCCGTGAGCTCGAGGAACACGTCCTCGAGGCTGCGGCGGGCCACGCGGAGGTCGTCGGCGAGCACGCCCTGGCGCGCGCACCAGGACGTCACCGTGGAGAGCACCTGCGGGTCGATGGCGCCCTCGACGAGGTAGCTGCCGGAGCTCGGTTCGGAAACCGTGCACCCCTCGGGGAGCGCGGCCGTCAGCAGCTTCAGGTCCATGCCGGCAGCCGCGCGGAAGCGCAGCTCGCGGTCGGCGCCCGCGGCGGTGAGGTCCTCGGGGCTGCCCTCGGCGACGACCCGTCCGTGGTCGACGATCACGATGTGGTCGGCGAGCGTCTCGGCCTCCTGCATCAGGTGCGTGGTGAGCAGGACCGCGACGCCGTCGGTGCGCAGCGCACGCACGAGGTCCCACACGAGACGCCGGCCCTGCGGGTCCAGGCTCGCGGTGGGCTCGTCGAGGAACACGAGCTCCGGGCGCCCCACGACGGCGCACGCGAGCGCGAGGCGCTGCTGCTGGCCGACCGAGAGCCGCTTGTAGGGCGTGCGGGCGCACCCGGCGAGCCCGAGGGTGTCGACGAGCCAGTCGGGGTCGAGCGGGTCGGCGGCGCAGGCGGCGACCAGACCGACCATCTCGCGGACGCGCACACCGGGGTAGGCGCCGCCGCCCTGCGGCATGACGCCGATGCGGGCGCGCAGGGTGTCCGGCCCGCCCGCGGGGTCGTCGCCGAGCACCCGGACCTCGCCGCTGTCGCGGGAACGCAGCCCCTCGCACACCTCGACGGTGGTGGTCTTGCCGGCGCCGTTGGGCCCGAGGAGTGCCAGCACGCTGCCGGGCGCGAGGTCGAGGTCGAGACCGTCGACCGCCGCACGCCCCTGGTAGCGCACGACGAGGCCGCGCACCGAGAGCGCGGCCGGGGATCCCGACACGCCGACAGCCTAGGCGGCCGGGGTCCGCGGCACGCGCCCACGGACCGCGGCCAGGGGGACCAGCGCGAGCAGGGCGGCCGCGGTGATGGCCATCGGCAGCTGGTAGGTCCGGAACGAGAAGTCGGCGCCCGTCGGGGGCACGAGCAGCGCGACGATCGCGCAGATGGCGACGGCGAAGCCGCGGATGCGCGGGTTCCGCACCGAGGCCGCCAGCGGCACGATCGCCCACAGCAGGTACCAGGGGTGCAGCACCGGGCCGGCGAGGAAGACCGCGCCGAAGCCGTAGCCCATGCCCGCGACGGCGTGCAGACGGCCGTTGAGGACCATGAACAGCAGCAGCACGCACACCAGCGCGGCGACGCCGAGCCCGGCCGCGCGGGTGAGGTCGAGGACGGCGTCCGTGTGGTCGCCGAGGCCGAGGACCCCGCCGAGCCAGCCGCCGAGGACGCCGAGGTCGGTGGTGACCGACAGCCAGCTGCGCAGCAGGTTGGGCACCGACAGCGCCTGGATCCACCCGAAGCCCAGCCCGCTGCCCACCGAGACCGCGGCGACCATCCCCAGGCCGAGCGCCGAGCAGGCGGCGCCGTAGCGGACGAGACGGCCGAACCCACCCCCGCGCTCGCGGGCGACGTGCGCGGCGAGGAAGCCCAGCGCGAGCACCGCGGGGATCTTCCCCGAGGCGCCGAGCCCGATGAGCAGCGCGCCCAGCACCCACGAGCGGCGCATCCCGATCTCGAGGCCCGCGAGGACGACGCCGAGCATGATCGCGTCGTTGTGGATGCCGCTGACCAGGTGGAAGAGCACCAGCGGGCTGATCGCGAGCCAGAGCGCCGCGATCGGCTCGACGCCGGCGCGGCGCGCGAGGTGCGGCACCGCCCAGATGACGAGGCCCAGCGAGGCGAGCGCGAGCACGCGGTGCAGGTAGACGCCGAGCACGATGTCGTCGCCGGCGATGCCGGTGATGAGGCGCCCGAAGGTGAGGAAGCCGGGCCCGTACGGCGACGGCGTCGTCCGCCAGATCGTGGGGATGCTCGCGACGAGCGGGTCGGAGAGCCCGAGGGCCTGGGCGGCGCCGTAGACGTAGGGGTCGAACCCGCGCGAGACGACCTCGGCCTGGGAGAGGTAGCCGTAGACGTCGGTGGAGAACAGCGGCGGCGCGACGGCCAGCGGCACCATCCACATGACGAGGATCCGCGTCAGCTGGCGCACCGACAGGCGCACGCGCCCCGGCCACGCGAGCCGCCCGAGCCACAGCCAGGCGAGGACGAGCATGCCCATGCCGAGGTACGCGAGCGTCAGCGAGACCGTCGGCATGCGCCCCCACAGGCCGAGCACGCGCGTGCCCAGCAGGGGGTTGTAGGCGGGGGCGGGCGTCGCCCCGCAGCCCAGGGCGCCGACGGCCATGAGCAGCGCGCCCGTGGTGCCGAACCGGCGCACGGTGCGGAGGCGCCGCCGCTCGTCGGGCGTCGGCGGGGGCGGGACGGCGCCGGGCGGGGTGACGGACGGGGACACCTCGGCAGGCGCCTGCGGGGCCTGCGCCGTCCCGGTCACGCGACGGGACGATACCGAGGGCCCCGCGCGACCCCGTCGGCGTCCCCGGACGCCGGGGTGAGGGTAGGTAACCCTGCGTGAGGGCGATCACCACGCCGATCAGGGCCGCCACTTTGCCCGGCGCCGGTAAATAAGCAAGACTGACGTTGCCAAATAGAGGGCAGACTGTGGAGAGCACACCGAGGAGGTGAGGACCATGGGCGCCGACGGACACGACGGCCGCACGCGGGACCTCATCGTCCGCCGCCTGCTCGAGCACGGGCCGACCACGGCGATGGACCTGGCCGGGGTGCTGGGTCTCTCGGGTGCGGCGGTGCGCCGTCACCTCGACGCCCTCGTCGCCGACGGCACCGTCTCCACCCGCGACGCCCCGCGCGCCTCCGGGCGCGGTCGCGGCCGGCCCGCACGCCAGCACCTGCTCACCGAGCAGGGACGGCGCCGTGCCGGGCGCGGCGAGGACGACGTCGCGGACCTCGCGATCGCCGCGCTGCGCGAGCTCGCCGACGCCGCGGGGGAGGACGCCGTCCGGGCGTTCGCCCGCCGCCGCATCCTCGGTCTCCTCGCGGAGCACCGCGAGGACATCGAGGCGCAGGTTGACCGCCCGGACCGGGTCGAAGCCCTCGCGGGCGCCCTGTCCGGGGAGGGGTACGCCGCCTCGTCCCGGGCCGCCAGCACGGGCGCGCAGCTCTGTCAGCACCATTGCCCGGTGGCCGGCGTGGCCGCCGAGTTCCCCCAGCTCTGCGAGGCCGAGACCGAGGTCTTCGCCGAGCTGCTGGGCACCCACGTCCAGCGTCTGTCGACGATCGCGCGCGGCGATGCCGCGTGCACCACGCACGTACCGGCGCAGGTCACCACCACCACCGTCAAGGGAAGGCAGGTCGTATGACCACCTCCGCGGAGCGGACCACCCCCACCGCCCCCGTCGAGCTCACGCAGGAGGAGACCCTCGCTGCGCTCGGGAACTACCAGTTCGGGTGGCACGACACCGACGTCGCGGGCGCCAGCGCGCAGCGCGGCCTCAGCGAGGCGGTCGTGCGTGACATCTCGGACAAGAAGAGCGAGCCGGACTGGATGCTCCAGCTGCGGCTCAAGGCGCTGAACACGTTCGAGAAGAAGCCGATGCCGCAGTGGGGTTCCGACCTCTCGGGCATCCACTTCGACAACATCAAGTACTTCGTCCGCTCGACGGAGAAGCAGGCGGCCACCTGGGACGACCTGCCCGCCGACATCAAGGACACCTACGACAAGCTCGGCATCCCCGAGGCCGAGAAGAGCCGTCTGGTCTCCGGTGTCGCGGCGCAGTACGAGTCCGAGGTCGTCTACCACCAGATCCGCGAGGACCTCGAGCAGCAGGGTGTCATCTTCATGGACACCGATACCGGGCTGCGCGAGCACCCGGAGCTGTTCGAGGAGTACTTCGGCTCGGTGATCCCGGCCGGCGACAACAAGTTCTCCGCGCTGAACTCCGCGGTCTGGTCCGGCGGCTCGTTCATCTACGTGCCCAAGGGCGTCCACGTGGACATCCCGCTGCAGGCCTACTTCCGGATCAACACCGAGAACATGGGCCAGTTCGAGCGGACGCTGATCATCGTCGACGAGGACGCCTACGTCCACTACGTCGAGGGCTGCACGGCGCCGATCTACTCGTCGGACTCCCTGCACTCCGCGGTCGTCGAGATCGTCGTGAAGAAGGGCGGCCGCTGCCGCTACACGACCATCCAGAACTGGTCGAACAACGTCTACAACCTGGTCACCAAGCGCGCCAAGGCCGAAGAGGGCGCGACCATGGAGTGGGTCGACGGCAACATCGGCTCCAAGGTGACCATGAAGTACCCGGCCGTCTGGCTGACCGGTCCGCACGCCAAGGGCGAGGTGCTCTCGGTGGCGTTCTCCGGTGAGGGCCAGCACCAGGACGCGGGCGCCAAGATGGTGCACCTCGCGCCGTACACGTCGTCGACGATCATCTCGAAGTCGGTCGCGCGCGGCGGTGGACGGACGAGCTATCGCGGTCTGGTCCGGGTCAACAAGGGCGCGCACCACTCGCGGTCGACGGTGAAGTGCGACGCGCTGCTGGTCGACACGATCAGCCGCTCGGACACCTATCCCTACGTCGACGTCCGCGAGGACGACGTGACGATGGGCCACGAGGCGACCGTCTCGAAGGTCAGCGAGGACCAGCTCTTCTACCTGATGTCCCGCGGGCTCTCCGAGGACGAGGCCATGGCGATGATCGTGCGCGGGTTCGTCGAGCCCATCGCGCGCGAGCTGCCCATGGAGTACGCGCTCGAGCTCAACCGCCTGATCGAGCTGCAGATGGAGGGTGCTGTCGGATGAGCGAGCCAGTCGCTCGTTCCGGGGGCGGCGTCATCGACGCCCCCGGAGCACCGGTCCTCGACGTGGACCCGGGCATCAGGACGGCGGGCAGCCCGAAGCTCGCGCCGTGGGAGCTGCGCTTCACCTCCTACGACGTCGAGGCCTTCGAGGTCCCGCGCGGCCGCGAGGAGCAGTGGCGGTTCACGCCGCTGCGGCGCCTGCACGGACTGCACGACGGCTCGGCGTCGGGCGACGGCCGCATCGAGGTCTCGGTGCGCACCGGCTTCGGTGACGCCGCCGGTGACCTCACCGGCTCCGGCACCCGTCACGAGACCGTCGGACGGGACGACGCGCGGCTCGGCGACGGCGGCATCCCCGCCGACCGTGTCGCGGCGCAGGCGTGGTCGTCGTTCACCGAGGCCCACGTGGTCACGGTGAACGAGGCCCGCTCCGACGACGAGCCGCTGACGATCACCGTCGGCGGCCCCGGGGCCGGCGCCATCGCGTTCGCGCACCTGCAGCTGCGCCTCGAGCACCACGCCCAGGCCGTCGTGGTCCTGGACCACCGCGGTTCGGGCACCGTCGCGGCGAACACGGAGTTCGTGGTCGCCGACGGCGCGAAGCTCGAGGTCGTCGAGGTACACGACTGGGCGGACGATGCGGTCTACGTCGGCGCGCAGCACCTCTCGGTGGGTCGCGACGCGACGATCCGGCACACCTCGGTGACGCTCGGCGGCGACCTCGTCCGGCTCTCCCCGGTCATCAACTACCGGGCGCCCGGCGGCGACGTCGAGCTCGACGGGCTGTACTTCGCCGACGGCGGCCAGCACTTCGAGCAGCGCCTGCTCGTCGACCACTCGGTGCCGAACTGCCGCTCGCGCGTCATGTACAAGGGCGCCCTGCAGGGCGTCGAGGGCGGTACCGCGGCGCACACCGTCTGGATCGGCGACGTGCTGATCCGGAAGGCGGCCGAGGGCACCGACACCTACGAGCTCAACCGCAACCTGCTGCTCACGGACAACGCCCGGGCCGACTCGGTGCCGAACCTCGAGATCGAGACGGGCGAGATCGTCGGTGCCGGCCACGCCAGCGCCACGGGAAGGTTCGACGACGAGCAGCTGTTCTACCTGATGGCGCGGGGGATTCCCGAGGCCCAGGCACGCCGGCTGGTCGTCCGCGGCTTCTTCGGCGAGGTCATCCAGAAGGTCCGCGTGCCGGCGCTGCGCGACCGTCTCGAGGCGGCCATCGAGGCCGAGCTCGAGGTCGTCGGCGTCTGACGGCTCCGCCCCCCACCACCACGAACACTCCCGAAAGAGGCTTGATGTCCACCCTCGAGATCCGCGACCTGCACGTCGAGGTCGAGACCGAGTCCGGTCCCAAGGAGATCCTGCGCGGTGTCGACCTCACCGTGAACTCGAACGAGACCCACGCGATCATGGGTCCGAACGGTTCCGGCAAGTCGACGCTGGCGTACTCGATCGCGGGCCACCCGAAGTACACCGTGACCAAGGGCCAGGTCCTCCTCGACGGCGAGGACGTCCTCGAGATGGCCGTCGACGAGCGTGCCCGCGCCGGCCTGTTCCTCGCCATGCAGTACCCGGTCGAGGTCCCCGGTGTCTCGATGTCGAACTTCCTGCGCTCCGCCGCCACCGCCACGCGCGGCGAGGCGCCGAAGGTGCGGCACTGGGTCAAGGAGGTCAAGGGCGCGATGTCCGACCTCGAGATCGACCCGGCGTTCGCCGAGCGCAGCGTCAACGAGGGCTTCTCCGGTGGCGAGAAGAAGCGCCACGAGGTGCTCCAGATGTCGCTGCTGAAGCCGAAGATCGCGGTCCTCGACGAGACCGACTCGGGCCTCGACGTCGACGCCCTGCGCGTCGTGTCGAAGGGCGTCAACGAGTACAAGTCGCAGTCGGACGTCGGCATCCTGCTGATCACGCACTACACCCGCATCCTCCGGTACATCGCGCCCGACCGCGTCCACGTGTTCGTGAACGGCCGGGTCGCCGCGTCCGGGGGCCCCGAGCTCGCCGACGAGCTCGAGGAGAACGGCTACGAGCGGTTCGTCGGGGCCTTCGGCGCCGACAAGGAGGAGCAGCCGGCATGACCGCACTCGCATCCGCTCCCGCGGCGGGTGCGACCCTGGATGTCGCGAAGATCCGAGCGGACTTCCCCATCCTGAGCCGCACCGTCCGCGACGACAAGCCGCTGGTGTACCTCGACTCGGGCGCGACCTCCCAGCGTCCGCGCCAGGTGCTCGACGCGGAGAGGACGTTCCTCGAGACGTCCAACGCCGCCGTCCACCGTGGGGCGCACGCCCTGTCGGAGGAGGCCACCGACGCCTACGAGTCCGCCCGCGAGCGCATCGCGGCGTTCGTGGGGGCCGACGTCGACGAGGTGGTGTTCACCAAGAACGCCACCGAGGCGATCAACCTCGTCGCCTACGGCATGAGCAACGCCTCGGTCGGGGACGGCGTGGACGCGGCCGCCGAACGGTTCCGTCTCGGGCCCGGCGACGAGGTCGTCACCACCGAGATGGAGCACCACGCCAACCTCGTGCCCTGGCAGGAGCTCTGCCGGCGCACCGGGGCGACGCTGCGCTGGTTCTCGGTGACCAAGGACGGTCGGCTCGACCTCGAGAACGACCCGATCACCGAGCGCACCAAGGTCGTCGCGTTCACGCACCAGTCGAACGTGCTGGGCACCGTCCCGCCGGTCGAGGAGCTGGTGCGCCGTGCCCGCGCGGTCGGCGCCTACACGGTGCTCGACGCCTGCCAGTCGGTGCCGCACGCGCCGGTCGACCTGCACACCCTCGGTGTCGACTTCGCCGCGTTCTCCGGGCACAAGATGCTCGGGCCCTCGGGCATCGGGGTGCTCTACGGGCGGCGCGAGCTGCTCGAGGCGCTCCCGCCGTTCCTCACCGGCGGCTCGATGATCGAGACGGTCCGCATGGAGGGCTCGACCTACGCGCCGCCGCCGGCGCGCTTCGAGGCCGGCGTGCCGATGACGTCGCAGGCCATCGGCCTCGGCGCGGCCGTCGACTACCTCAACCTCATCGGCATGGACGCCGTCAAGGCGCACGAGAACGAGCTGACCGGCGCGGCCCTGCTCAAGCTGCAGGACCTGCCCGGCGTCTCGATCATCGGCCCGCGCAGCACGGAGGCCCGCGGCGGCGCCGTGGCCTTCGAGATCGAGGGCATCCACCCGCACGACGCCTCGCAGGTGCTCGACGACTCCGGCATCGCCGTGCGCGTCGGCCACCACTGCGCGTGGCCGCTGCACCGGGCGTTCGGCGTGCAGTCGTCGATCCGCGCGAGCTTCCACGTGTACAACACGCTCGAGGAGGTCGACGCCCTCGTGGCGGGCGTCCGTCGGGCGCAGGAGTTCTTCGGGGTGGCGCCATGAAGCTCGACTCGATGTACCAGGAGATCATCCTGGATCACTACCGCAACCCGCACGGCCGCGGGCTGCGCGACCCGTTCGAGGCCGAGGTCCACCACGTCAACCCGACCTGCGGCGACGAGGTGACCGTGCGCGTGCACCTCACCGGCGGCGAGGGGCTCGACGCCAAGGTGGAGGACGTGTCGTACGACGCGCTCGGCTGCTCGATCAGCCAGGCGGCGACATCGGTGGCCCACGACCTGCTGGTCGGGCATACCGTCGGGGAGGCCTTCGAGACCCTCGAGGCCTACCAGGCGATGGTCCAGAGCCGCGGCAAGGTCGAACCGGACGAGGACGTGCTCGACGACGCCGTCGCGTTCGCGGGCGTGGCCGCGTACCCGGCCCGCGTCAAGTGCGCGCTGCTGGGGTGGCTGGCGTTCAAGGACGCGGTGGCCCAGGCTCAGGCGTCGCAGGCGTCGGCACAGACCGGAGGAGCAGCATGAGCGAAGACACCGTCCAGCGGGGTGCCGCCGGCATGCCCGAGGCCCCGGCGACGTCGGACGACGCCCTGCCGTCGGTCGACGACCTCGAGGAGGCCATGCGCGACGTCGTCGACCCCGAGCTCGGGATCAACGTCGTCGACCTCGGCCTGCTCTACGGCATCGACGTCCAGGGCGACCCGGCCGGGCCCGTAGTCACCCTCGACATGACCCTGACCTCGGCGGCCTGCCCGCTGACCGACGTCATCGAGGACCAGGCCCGCGCGGCGCTGACCCAGGGCGCCGGTGGCGGCCTGGCCAACGACGTGCGGATCAACTGGGTCTGGATGCCCCCGTGGGGCCCGGACAAGATCACCGACGACGGCCGCGAGCAGCTGCGAGCCCTGGGGTTCACCGTCTGAGACCGGCCCTCGTGTACGCAACGACGGCGGGTGCGCTGCTTCTCTGGCAGCGGACCCGCCGTTCGTTCGTCCGGGGGTCGGTACGGACGCTCCACGAAGGCAGATCTCGGTGTCGGCAGTCGCCGTCGAACGGCGGCGCCCGAGGCGCACGGGGGAGTCGCGGCTCGGAGGTCTCCCCGTGATCGACGGGGAGTTCGTGCGCGTAGAAGCAGCGAACAGCGCGTTCGCTGCAACCTAGGAGGCGCGCTCCCGGCTGCGACCTAGGTGGCGCGCTCGCGGATCACGTGCGGGCGCAGGTGGCGGTAGCCGCGCACCGCGAGCTGGGGCACCGCGCGGACCTCGACATCGAGGTCGGCCTCGCGGATCGCGTGGGTGAGGTCCTCGTCGACCAGGACGGTCCCGGGGCGGGCCTCGGAGGTCAGGCGGCTGGCGATGTTGACCACGGGGCCGTAGACGTCGCCGTAGCGGGGGAGGACGTCGCCGAGGGCGAGGCCGACGCGCAGGTTGAGGCGGTCGCCCTCGTCGGGCACCTGCTCGTGCAGCCGGAAGGCGATGTCGACGGCGTCCTCGACGCGCTCGCAGACGAAGAGGATCTCGTCGCCGAGGGTCTTCACGATCCGGCCGTGGCGCCGGGCGACGACGTCGGTGCACACGGTCTCGAAGCGCTCGAGCAGCGCCCGCAGCTCGGTCTCGTCGATCGTCCGGCTCAGCGCGGTGAAGCCGACGATGTCGGCGAACCCGACGACGACCCGGTTCTCCTCGGCCCGCTCGCCCTCGGGGCGCGCGAGCACGGCGAGCATCCGGCCGGCCGTGACGGCGAGGTGCCGGCGCCACACGTAGGACTGGAGCCGTTCCAGCGTCGGCACGAGCGCCTCGACGGCCTCGACCACGGCGTCCGGGTCGTCGGCGCGGCCCGAGCCGGCGATGGTGCGCCGCACGAGGTTGGCCTGCCACTCCGCGAGCCGCCCGAGGCCCTGCCCGAGGGCCCGGGCGACGGCGAGCTCCTCGGCCTCGTCGAACGTGTCCTCGTCGAGGAGCCGGCCGGAGAGCTCGAGCGCGTCGATGTCGGCCTCGGTGAAGCCGCGGGCGTCGTCACCGGCGGCGGGGAAGCCGAGCGC
The DNA here is from genome assembly GCF_036044095.1 of Actinomycetospora sp. NBC_00405. Taxonomy (NCBI): domain Bacteria; kingdom Bacillati; phylum Actinomycetota; class Actinomycetes; order Pseudonocardiales; family Pseudonocardiaceae; genus Actinomycetospora; species Actinomycetospora sp. NBC_00405. Next base: position 1,136,199 of record NZ_CP107938.1, on the reverse strand, counting down.
GCTCCACAGCCGGGCCGTGTGCTCCGGGGACAGCCCGGTGCGCTCGTGGACCTCCCCGCGGGTCATGGTCCGGGGCCCGCCCAGGAGCAGATCCTCGATCCGCTCCTGGGCACGCGCCCACCGCTGCGGGTCCGCGGAGGTGGGGTCCGGACCCGTCGTCACGTGGTGTGGACGATGAGGACGTCGCTGCCCGCGCGGCGGGAGATGCCCTGGGGGACGGAGCCGAGCAGACGGCCCGCGAGGCTGTTGAGGCCGCGGTTGCCGACCACCACGAGGTCCGCCTTGCGCTCGGAGACGGTCTCGATGACGCGCTCGATCGGGTCGCCCTGCACCGCCACGGTCTCGATCTCGAGCGAGCCCTTGGTGGCGGCGCGCTCGCGGGCGTCGCGCAGCGTCTCCTCCGCGGGCGTGGAGCCGACGACGTGGAAGGCGGCGTCCTCGCCGAGGGCCTGCTCGGCCTCGCCGGTGGACTTCGCCGGCTTGTAGGCGCAGATGATGAGCAGGGTCGCCTTGCTGTCGGCGGCGATCGTCGCGGCGCGGTCGACGGCGCGGTAGGACGATTCCGAGCCGTCGGTCCCGACGGCGACGGTCTGGTAGGCACCCATGGCGGAGAACCCCTTTCATCGGTGACAGGTCACGATCCCGTCACGATCCCGGTTCGCGAGCGTACCGCTATTGCTCCGTTCGGACGCTGCGGGCCCCGAGCAACGTTCCCCTGATCAGGTGGAGACGGAGACGGGGTGTCAGTCCTCCGAACAACGAGGTCATGGCCGCGAGCGATGCGGTGACGTCCTCCCGGGCGTCGAGATAGGCCCGCCGGTGGACGTCCGGGAGGGCGAAGAAGCGGTCGAAGAACGCCGGGACGTCGGCGGGCGGCATCGCGAGCAGCGTCTCGAGGCCCCGGCGCCGCAGCGCGTGCACGGTGGCCGCCGCGGGAGAGCGCACGACCCGCCGGGCCGCCTTGGCCGCGGCCGCGGGGTCGGCGCCGCCCCGCAGGGCGTCGGCGAGGACGGTGGCGAGCCGCGGGGCCATGCGCAGCGAGGTCGCCAGGCTGAATCCCGAGGCGGGGTGCACGAGGGAGTCCGCCGCACCGACGGCCACCACGCCGGCGGGGGAGCGGTGCCGCGGCGAGTCGACGGGAAAGCGCACCTTCTCCACGTCGGCGGGATCGTCGGGGATCTCCGCCTCGGTGAGCCCGGCGGCGAGCAGGCGGGCCCGCAGACGGGCGCGCAGCTCGGGCATCGGCAGCCCCGGGCGCCGGGCGAGCGAGGTCTCCTCGAGCAGCACGCGCTCGGCGTCCAGCGGCACGGCGTAGAGGAAGGTGGGCCAGCCCTCGTGCCCGTGGTCGGCGCGCCAGTCCATGAACAGCAGACGGTCGCCGCTCACGCGGGCGGCCACCTCGCGCGGCACCACCACGCCGAAGGCGGTCTGCTCGGCCCGGGGGCGGACGCCCTCGAGGCCGCGGGCGGCGCCGCGGCGGGCCAGGGCCTGGCGGGCGCCGGTGGCGTCGACCACCACCCGCCCGCTCGGGCTCGTGCCGTCGTCGAGCATCACCGCCGGGTTCCGCCCGGGCGCGGCGGGCACCGCGGCCACGACCCGGCCGCGCCGCACGGCGACCGTCGGGTCGGTGAGGTGCACCTGCAGCGCCGCGGTGTCGAGGACGACGTAGGTGTCGTCGAGCTCGTGCGTCCGCTCGCCGATGGCCACCCCGCGACCGCGGGCGGCGGCGACGTCGGCCGGGAGGTCGTCGGGCAGTTCGTGCGCCCAGGCGCCGTAGGTGTGGGTCCACGGGCGGTGGGGGCGGGGGTCGACGAGCAGGACCCGCAGGTCCAGCGCGGCGCAGGCCCGGGCGAGGGCGCGACCGGCCGGGCCGGCCCCGGCGATCACGACATCGGCGACCGGGGCCGCCGGCATGGCAGCGGTCACGGACGGGTCACCGGTCGCGGTCCTCCTCGAGGCGGGCCATCTCCTCGAGCGCGGCGCGGTCGGCCTTCGCGCGGGCGTTCCACGCGCGCATCTCGGGCGGGTAGCCGGTGACCTGGACGTCGTGGATCGCGACCTTGCAGGAGCGCGCCAGCTTCTCCGCGGCCTTCGGCGTGCCGACGCGCCGGCGCGTCCACTCCCCGTCGAACGCGACGGCGACGACCGTCGTGTCGGTGGCCGTGGTCTCGGGCTCGACGTAGAACGCGACGCCCTCGCGGGACTTGGCGAACGCGCGGAGGTGGTCGAGGTCGGCGCTCGTGGCCTCGCGGTCGAGCACCTGGCGCCGTCCGTCACCGCCCGTGCCGCCGCCCCCGCGGCGCCATCTGCTGAACAAGCCCATGGGTGTGCACCTCCCCGTTCACCGTCATTCTGCCCGTGTCCGCCTGAGGTGCTCGTGGGGTTCAGGTGCTGCCGGTCGCCAGCAGCCCGCCGTCGACCCGGACGGTCTCCCCGGTGATCCACGAGGCGGCGTCGGAGACGAGGAAGCCGACGAGCGCGGCGACGTCCTCCGGGGTGCCGAGGCGCCGCATCGGGTAGCGGGACGCGACGGCGTCCTCGCCGTCGGCGTAGAGCGCCTCCGCGAAGCGCGTCTTCACGACCGCGGGCGCCACGGCGTTGACGCGGACGTCGGGCCCGAGCTCCCAGGCGAGCTCCTCGGTGAGGCGGATCAGCGCGGCCTTCGACGCCCCGTAGGCGCCGATCACGCCGCTCGAGCGCAGGCCGCCCACCGAGGCCATGTTGACGACGGCGCCGCCGTGCGCGCCCATCCACGCCCGGTGCGCCTCCTGCACGAACCCGAGCGCGGCCACCACGTTGACCTCGAAGATCTTCGAGACGGCCGCGAGGTCCGCGTGCACGAGCGGGCCGTACTGCGGGTTGATGCCGGTGTTGTTGACGAGCACGTCGAGGGAGCCGAACCGCTCGACGCACGCGTCGACGGCGGCGGCCCGCGCGGCCGCGTCGCCGGAGTTGCCGGGCAGCGCCAGCACCCGCTCCGGGGCGCCCAGCGACGCCGCCGCCTCCTCCAGCTCGGCCTGCTTGCGGGCGGTGATCGTCACGGCGGCACCACGGTCGAGCAGGTGGCGCGCCACCCCCAGCCCGATGCCCCGGCTCGCGCCGGTGACGAGGGCGGTGCGCCCGGCGAGGTCCTGAGCAGGGGGAGTGGCGTCGGTCATGGGGCGACCCTAGGGAGGTTCACCTCCTGGCGCCGGAGTTCGTAGGGCAGCGCGACGGAGGAGCGCTGTCGTGCGAATCTCCTTGGCGCGGGCCGGTGAGATCGGAGCGTGCGGCCGGGGCGGTGGTGACTGTCGCCTACACTGGGAAGGTCAGCGTGGCGCCCCGTCCGCCCGCACCGACCCTCCCCGAGGACTCCTCCCGTGATCACCGCGTCCGATCTCGAGCTGCGCGCCGGCTCGCGCATCCTGCTGTCCGGGACGTCGCTGCGCGTCCAGCCGGGCGACCGGATCGGGCTGGTCGGGCGCAACGGCGCGGGCAAGACGACGACGCTGCGCAGCCTCGCCGGCGTCGCCGAGCCCTACGGCGGGACGATCCGCCGCACCGGGCCGGTCGGCTACCTGCCGCAGGACCCCCGCGAGGGCGACCTCACGGTGCTCGCGCGCGACCGCGTGCTGTCGGCCAAGGGGCTCGACGAGCTGCTGCGCGACATGGAGAAGACGCAGACCGCGATGGCCGAGCTCGCCGACGACGCCGCGCGCGACCGGGCGATCGCCCGCTACGGCCGCCTCGAGGAGCGGTTCGCCGACCTCGGGGGCTACGCCGCCGAGAGCGAGGCGGGGCGGATCTGCTCGAACCTCGGCCTGCCCGCGCGCGTGCTGTCCCAGCCCCTGCAGACGCTCTCGGGCGGTCAGCGCCGGCGCGTCGAGCTGGCCCGCATCCTCTTCGCCGCCAGCGGCGACTCGGGCGGCAACGCCGGGACGACGCTGCTGCTCGACGAGCCCACGAACCACCTCGACGCCGACTCCATCGGCTGGCTGCGCTCGTTCCTGCTCTCCCACGACGGCGGGCTCATCGTGATCAGCCACGACACCGAGCTGATCGAGGCCGTGGTCAACAAGGTGTGGTTCCTCGACGCCACCCGCGGCGAGCTCGACAGCTACAACATGGGCTGGGCGAAGTACCAGCAGGCCCGCGCCGACGACGAGGCCCGCCGCCGCCGCGAGCGTGCCAACGCCGAGAAGAAGGCCGGCGCGCTGCAGGTCCAGGCCGCGAAGATGGGCGCGAAGGCCACGAAGGCCGTCGCCGCCAAGCAGATGGCCCGCCGCGCGCAGGCCATGCTCGACGGGCTCGACGAGCAGCGCACCGAGGACAAGGTGGCGCACATCCGCTTCCCGGCCCCCGCGGCGTGCGGGCGCGTGCCGATGACGGCGCAGGGCCTGTCGAAGACCTACGGCTCGCTCGAGGTCTTCACCGGCGTCGACCTCGCCGTCGACCGCGGGTCCCGGGTGGTGATCCTCGGCCTCAACGGCGCCGGCAAGACGACGCTGCTGCGGATCCTGGCGGGCGCCGAGGACCCTGACACGGGCGCGGTCGAGGCCGGCCACGGCCTGCGCACCGGCTACTTCGCGCAGGAGCACGACACGCTCGACATGGACCGCAGCGTCTGGGAGAACGCCCGCAGCGCGGCGCCGGACACCCCGGAGCAGCAGCTGCGCACCCTGCTCGGCGCGTTCCTCTTCACGGGCGAGCAGCTCGAGCAGCCCGCCGGCACGCTCTCCGGCGGCGAGCGCACCCGCCTCGCGCTCGCGGGTCTGGTCTCCAGCGCGGCCAATGTCCTGCTGCTCGACGAACCGACCAACAACCTCGATCCGGCCAGCCGCGAGAAGGTGCTCGACGCCCTGCGCCGATTCGAGGGCGCGGTCGTGCTCGTCACCCACGACCCGGGTGCGGTCGAGGCCCTGGAGCCCGAACGCGTCATCCTGCTGCCCGACGGCACCGAGGACCATTTCTCCACCGAGCACCTCGAACTGGTCGAGCTCGCCTGACCCTGTCGGCCACGGTCGCAAGGTAGCTGACATTCCCGCAGGTAGACGGCGTACCGCAAACGGACGCTGATCCACTCCGATCGGCCGAACCGCTTACCGATCACGCGGAATGTGCCGTGGCGCACATCCTACTTTTCGATCACCATGGTTCGACCGGACGTGCGGTCGGAGCAAGGGGTGAGATCGAGATGGCCGATCTGAAGAAGGGTGCACGGATCACGGGCACCCAGCGGGACAAGCTCGCCACGGATCTGAAGAAGAAGTACGAGAAGGGCGCGAGCATCCGTTCGCTCGCCGAGTCCACGGGCCGCTCGTACGGGTTCGTGCACCGGGTGCTGTCCGAGTCGGGCGTGACGCTGCGCGGGCGCGGGGGCGCCACGCGGACGAAGAAGAAGTAGGGGCGCGACCCCTCGTCCGTGTCGGCGAGGGGTACACCTCGTTCCAGAGGATCCGGCGGCCCACCACCCGCCGGCCACGGGACGGCTCGCTTGACCTCGACATTGGTCGAGGTCGCACGCTCTCGGGGTACACGGTCCGAGGAGCGGAGGGCGAACCATGGACGCCTGGTCGTTGATGCAGTCGGCGGCGCAGGCGGACAGCGTGCCGCGCTCCGTGCCGAAGGGGACGCTGCCCCGGATCTGGCGCTTCGCCCACCGCCACCACCGGATGCTGGCGGTGTTCCTGACCCTGGCCACCGCCTCGGCGGTGATCGGCGTCGCGACGCCCGTCCTCGCGGGGCGCGTGATCTCCGCGATCACCAGCGCCGCGCCGGCCTCGACCGTCGTGATGATCGCCCTGGTCATCGCGGGTCTCGCCGTGGTCGACGCGGGGCTCACCCTCGCCGAGCGCTGGCTGTCGTCGCGCATCGGCGAGGGCCTGATCTACGACCTGCGCCTCGCGGTGTTCTCCCACGTCCAGCGGATGCCGCTGGCCTTCTTCACGCGCACGCGCACCGGCTCGCTGGTCAGCCGGCTGAACAACGACGTCATCGGCGCGCAGCGCGCGTTCACCTCGACGCTGTCGGGCCTCGTCACCAACTCGATCCAGCTCGTCCTGGCGGTCGTGGTCATGGTGGCGCTGGCCTGGCAGGTGACGCTCCTCGCGCTGATCCTCCTGCCGATCTTCATCCTGCCGGCACGACGCATGGGCCGGCGGATCGCGGCGCTGCAGCGGGAGTCGGCCGACCTCAACGCCTCGATGACCGGGCAGATGACCGAGCGCTTCTCCGCGGGCGGCGCGACGCTGGTCAAGCTGTTCGGGCGCCCGCAGGCCGAGGCCGACGAGTTCGGTGACCGGGCCGACCGCGTCCGCGCGGTCGGGGTGCGCACGGCGATGGTCAACCGCGTCTTCCTCACCTGCCTGACGCTGGTCTCGGCGCTGGCGCAGGCGCTGGTCTACGGGCTCGGCGGCTGGCTCGCGGTCACCGGCTCCCTCGACGCCGGCACCGTCGTGGCGCTGGCGCTGCTGCTCACGCGGCTCTACTCCCCGCTGACCTCGCTGGCGAACGCCCGCGTCGACGTCATGAGCGCGCTCGTCAGCTTCGAGCGGGTCTTCGAGGTGCTGGACCTGGAGCCCGTCCTCACCGAGCCGGCGACGCCCACGCCGCTGCCCGCCGGCCCCCTCGGGGTGCGGCTGCACGACGTGCGGTTCACCTACCCGTCGGCCTCCGAGGTGTCGCTGGCCTCACTGGAGGAGGTCGCACGCCTCGACGACCGGGTGGAGCACGAAATCCTGCACGGCGTCGGCCTGTCGGTGGCGCCCGGCGGCATGCTCGCGCTGGTCGGCCCGTCGGGCGCGGGGAAGTCGACGATCGCCTCGCTGCTGCCCCGGCTCTACGACGTCGACAGCGGCGGGGTCGAGATCGGCGGCGTGGACGTGCGCGAACTGTCCTTCGCCGACCTGCGCGGCGCCGTGGGCGTCGTCACGCAGGACGGACACCTCTTCCACGACACGGTGCGGGCCAACCTGGCCTACGCGGCCCCCGGCGCGACGGACGCGCAGCTGCGCGAGGCGATGGTGCGCGCGCGGCTCGGCGAGCTGCTCGACGAGCTGCCGGCCGGCCTGGACACGGTGGTGGGGGAGCGCGGGCACCGGCTCTCGGGCGGGGAGCGCCAACGGCTGACGATCGCGCGGCTGCTGCTGGCGTCGCCGCGGGTGGTGGTGCTGGACGAGGCCACCGCCCACCTGGACTCGGAGTCGGAGTACGCGGTGCAGGAGGCGCTCACGGAGGCGCTGGTCGGGCGCACGGCCGTCGTCATCGCCCACCGCCTCTCGACGGTGCGGGCGGCCGACACGATCGCCGTCGTCGAGCACGGGCGCGTGGTGGAGCAGGGCACGCACGACGAGCTCCTGGCCCGCAGCGGCCGCTACGCGGACCTCTACCACACGCAGTTCGCCTCACGTCCGAGCGCAGCCTGACTAACCACTCACAGTGACATTCGCTTCGCGGCCACTCGGCGCTCGACCCCCTGCGGGGCGCCGAGGGCGCGTGTAGCGTCGCTGAGCGTCCGTGCGCGTCCGCAGCAGTTCCCGGCGAGCCTGTCGGGTCGGTCGATCAGGGAGGCTCCGTGCCGAAGTCGTCACCCTCGGTATGCGATTCCGGTGGCGCCCCGAGCGCCCCGACGTCACCACCGGCGGGTCCGCCCGTGATGCGGCACCCGGTCGCCCTCGATCCCGCGTCGCCGCTGACCGACCGCGCGACCGCGGAGGCCTACGTCGCCTCCGTGTGCTTCAAGCACGGGCCGCCGCGCCTCGTCGGCACCGAGCTCGAGTGGCTCGTCCGCGACGCCCACGACCCCGCGCACCCCCTCGATCCCGCGCTGCTGGCCCGTGCCCTCGGCCCGCACGCCCCCGCCACCCTCCCCTCCCCGAGCACGGTCGAGACCAACGGCCACCGCCCCCACCGTCAGACCCCCGAGAGCTCCGGACCCACCCCGCTCCCCGCGGGGGCCGCGGTCACCGTCGAGCCCGGCGGGCAGGTGGAGATCGCCAGCCTCCCGCTGCCGAGCGTCGGCGACCTCGTACGGGCCGTACGCCTCGACGCGGGCGCCATCCGCGAGCGGCTGGCCGCCGAGGGACTGGTCACCGTCCCGCGGGCCAGCGATCCGCTGCGTCCGCCACGGCGATTGCTCGACGTGCCGCGCTACCAGGCCATGGAGGCCTCGTTCGACCGCATCGGCCCGCACGGCCGCACGATGATGTGCTCGACCACCGCCGTGCAGGTGTGCGTCGACGCCGGCGAGGGTGCCGACGTCGCCCGGCGCTGGGCCGCGCTGCACGAGCTCGGGCCCGTCCTGCTCGCCGCGTTCGCCAACTCGCCGGCGGTGCACGGCCGCCGCACCGGGTGGAAATCGACGCGCATGGCGAGCTGGCTGGCGCTCGATCCCGAGCGCACCTCGCCCCCCGCCGGCCTGGGCGCCGACCCCGGCCGGGAGTACGCGCGGCGGGCGCTCGACACCCACCTGCTGTGCGTGCGCCGCGACGGCGCCGGCGGGGTGTCCTGGAAGGCGCCCGACGTCACGTTCGCCCAGTGGATCGACGGCGCACTCGACACCGCGCCCACCCTCGCGGACCTCGACTACCACCTGACCACGCTCTTCCCTCCCGTGCGCCCGCAGGGCCACCTCGAGGTCCGCTACATCGACCAGCAGGCCGGTGACGAGTGGGTGGTGCCGCTCGTCGTCGTCGCGGCGCTGATGCACGACCGGGACACGGTGGCGCGCGCCCGCGCCGCGGCCGAGCCTGCCGTCGACCGCTGGACCGCCGCCGCCCGCCACGGGCTCGACGACCGCGTCCTGCGCCGGGCCGCGGGGGAGGTCTTCGCGCAGGCCCACCGCACGCTCGCCGGACCCGCGTTCGCCGACCTCGACGCCGACGTCCGCGAGCTGGTCGACCACGTGATCAGCGAGCGGGTGCTGCACGGGCGCTGCCCGGCCGACGAGCCGCTCGACCCCGCCGAGACCCACCTGCCCCCGGCGGCCGCCCCGCCGCCGTCCGATCCCGACGACCTGTACCCGTCGCCGGGCGACCGATCCTCCTCGGAGGTGAGCAGTCCATGACCGCCACCAGCCACACCCAGGGCGAGACCGGGGACGTCCCCGCGCTGCGCCGACGCCTCGCCGCCGACCTGGAGGCGGCGCGGGCCCGGACGCGCGCCCTGACCCACGACGTCTTCGCCGCGGACGACGCCGACTTCACCCGTCAGCACTCGCCGCTGATGTCGCCGTTCCACTGGGACGTCGCGCACATCGCGAACATGGAGGACTACTGGCTGGTGCGCCGCGGCGCCCCGGACACCGAGGAGACCGCCGGGGTCCGCGAGGACCTCGACCAGTACTACGACGCGTTCACCAACCCGCGCGCCGGGCGCCCCCAACTCCCGCTGCTGAGCCCCGCCGAGGCGCGGGCGTACGGCGACCAGGTGCGCGAGAAGGCCCTCGCCCACCTCGAGGCCGGAGGGTTCGACGAGCGCCGCACCCTGGCCGGGGGCTTCGTGTTCGGCATGATCGTCCAGCACGAGCAGCAGCACGTGGAGACGATGCTCGCCACCCACCAGCTGCGCGCCGGGGCCCCGGTGCTGCACGCCGACCCGCCGCCGCCCTCGGTGGTGCCCGGGCTCGCCGGCACCGAGATCTTCCACCCGGGTGCGGAGTTCCTGATGGGGACGTCCGACGAGCCGTTCGCGCTCGACAACGAGAAGCCCGCGCACCCCGTCCGCGTCGACGACTTCTGGCTCGACGCCGCCCCGGTGACCAACGCCGAGTTCGCCCGCTTCGTCGACGCCGGCGGCTACGCCGACCGCTCGCTGTGGTCCGGGGCGGGCTGGGAGCACATCACCGGCGAGGGCTGGCACGCGCCGATGACCTGGGAGAAGGTCGAGGACCGGTGGTACCGGACGTCGTTCGGGGTGCGCGAGGCGATCGCCGACGTCGGCGACCAGCCCGTGCTGCACGTCAGCTTTCACGAAGCCGCGGCCTACGCCGCCTGGGCGGGCAAGCGCCTGCCCACCGAGGTCGAGTGGGAGTTCGCCGCCCGCTACGACCACGCCTCGGGCGTCACCCGGCGCTTCCCGTGGGGCGACGAGGACCCGAGCCCCGAGCGCGCCAACCTCGACCAGCGCCACCTGCAGCCCGCGCCGGTCGGCGCCTACCCGGCCGGGGCCTCGCCGCTCGGCGTGCACCAGCTGATCGGTGACGTCTGGGAGTGGTGCGACTCCGGCTTCGAGGGCTACCCGGGCTTCGAGCCGTTCCCGTACAAGGAGTACTCCGAGGTCTTCTTCGGCGGCGACTTCCGGATGCTGCGCGGGTCGTCGTTCGGCGTCGGCACGCCCAACGCCCGCACCACGTTCCGCAACTGGGACCTGCCGATCCGTCGTCAGATCTTCTCCGGCTTCCGCTGCGCACGGTCGGCGTAACGGCGTGTGCCGCCACCTGGCCCACGTGGGCCCGACGCCGGTGACCCTGGCGTCGCTGCTGACCGAGCCGTCGCACTCCCTGCTCGTGCAGAGCTACGCCCCGGCCGACATGCGCGGCGGCGGCACCGTGAACGCCGACGGCTTCGGGGCGGGATGGCTCCGCCACGTGAGGGGAACGGGTCGTCATGACGACCCACATCACTCACGAGGCGTAGCCCTCTACCGGCGCGACGACCCGATGTGGACCGACGCGTCGTTCCTCGACCTCGTGCGGGCGGTGGAGACCACGGCGCTGGTCGCCGCGGTGCGCTCGGCGACGGTCGGCATGCCGGTGTCCACGGCGGCCTGCGCCCCGTTCCGCGGCGACGCCGGCGGGTCGACGTGGTTGTTCAGCCACAACGGCGTGGTCCGTGGCTGGCCGCACAGCATGGCCGACCTCGCGGCCACGCTCCCCGCCCTCGACCTGCTGACCCTCGAGGCGGCCACCGACTCGGCGCTGCTGTGGGCCCTGCTCCGCGCCCGGATCGCCGCGGGCAAGGACCCCGTCGACGCCGTCGCCGGCGTGGTGACCGACGCGCTGGCCGCCGCTCCCGGCTCGCGGCTCAACCTGCTCCTGGGCGACGGCGAGCAGGTGGTCGCCACGGCCGTCGACCACGCCCTGTCCTACCGGGCGTGGCCCGACGGCGGGGTGACCGTCGCCTCGGAGCCCCTGGACGACGACCCGGCCTGGACCCCGGTCCCCGACGGGTCGCTGCTCGTCGCCCGGCCCGGCGAGGGGCACGACCCCCCGTCCGTCACGGTCGCCGCCTTGTAGTCCGGGGCTGCAGCCCGGCGCTCTCCGGAGCGCCCCCGAGATCTCTGGGACCCGTTCCCGACGCCGTGAACGCCGGCGCGCCGACCCGGCGCGCGCCCCGACACCCAGGACGTGAATCGACACCGATGAGCCTGCCCGCCCTCGACGTACACCTCACCGCCGACGACGCCGACGCCGCCCTGCGCACCGACGCGCGGCGCGGCCTGACGTCGACCCCCAAGATCCTCACCCCGCAGTGGCTCTACGACGCCCGGGGGAGCGAGCTGTTCGAGCAGATCACCGCGCTGCCCGAGTACTACCCCTTCACCGCCGAGCGCGAGGCCCTCGCCGCCCACTCCGACGCGATCGCCCGGACCGCCGAGGCCGACACCCTCGTCGAGCTCGGCTCCGGGTCGTCGTCGAAGACCCCCGTGCTGCTCGACGCCCTGCACCGCGCGGGCACCCTGCGCCGCTACGTGCCCGTCGACGTGTCCCCGTCGGCGCTCGAGGAGGCGATCCCGGGGCTGATCGGGGCGTACCCGGAGCTCGACGTGCACGCGGTGGTCGCCGACTTCACCAGCGACCTGCGCAGCGTGCCGAGCGACGGCGGCCGGCGCCTGGTCGCCCTGCTCGGCGGGACGTTCGGCAACTTCGAGCCCGCCGACCGGCAGACCTTCCTCGCCGCCCTCGCCGACGCCCTCGAGCCGGGGGAGGCGTTCCTCGTCGGGACCGACCTCGCCAAGGACGAGTCGACGCTGGTCGCGGCCTACGACGACTCCCAGGGCGTCACCGCGGCGTTCAACCTCAACGTGCTCTCGGTGCTCAACCGCGTGCTGGGCGCCGACTTCGACCGCTCGGGCTTCGACCACCTCGCGGTGTGGGTGCCGCAGTCGAGCCGGATCGAGATGCGCCTGCGGGCCCGGCGCCCGATGCACGTGCGCGTGCCGGAGCTCGACCTCGAGATCGACTTCGCGGCCGGCGAGGAGATGCGTACGGAGATCTCGACGAAGTTCACGCGGGAGCGGATCCGGGACGAGCTGGGCGCCGCGGGGTTCTCCCACGACGGCTGGTTCACCGACCCGCAGGGCCGTTTCGCACTGTCGGTGGCCGTACGCCGCTGACCGGGACCAGCGGCGAGGACAAACCGTTCGCGAGGCCCTTCGTCACGCCGCCGGTCGCCGGCGACGCCACCGAGGACACGGTCCCCGAGAGGCGGACGATCCCCGTCGCCGCCGGTGGGGGTGCGGTGGCGCTCCGCGGGACCATGGCCGAGAGCAGGGGCGCCGACGTGCCGACCGGCGCCGCCGGGAGGGCCTCGTCGGCACCGGTCTCGTCCGGGGCCCCGGACTCCGACGACCCCTCGGGACCGGGCTCGTCCAGCACCCACCGTCCGTCGACGGGTCGCTTGGCGAGGCTCGGCCCGGCGGTCAGGGCGTCCACCGACACCGTGCGGAGACGGCGGCGCGCCCTGGCGACGTGACGGGCCGCCCCGCGCACGACGACGGCCACCACCAGCCGGTCGCCGTGCGGGTCGGGCACGGCGTGCAGGACGTGGTGGTGGCCGTCGTCGGTGCTCACGGTGAGCTCGGCCAGCGCGGGGCCCGCCACGGCGGCGGCCGCGCGGACCATGTCCGCGTGGCTCGCCCCGAGCAGCTCGAGGTCGGCGAGCGAGGGGTGCTCGTCGGGGGCGTCGACGTAGCCGTCCAGGACGAGACCGCTGTCGACGTCGACGAGGGTGGCGGCGACGATGCTGCGGTCGTCCAGCAACGGGCGCAGCACCGCCGACAGCCCGTCCGAACGGACACACGTCAGATGCTGGTGCCGCCCCACCCTCGCCGCTCCCGTCCGCCGGTCGTGATCAGCGCCGGCCCACGGCGGGGTAGTAGCCCTGGTCCTGCGCGGGGACGGCCGCCGCCGACGACGGGTCGTCGAGGTAGAAACGCTGACCGATCATCCGCAGGTCGCGCCGCGCCATCGCGAGGTTGGCCTGCTGCCGGTTGAGCACGAGGTAGAAGAAGAGCTTGTCCTCGTTGTTCGAGTAGATCGGCCGGATGAGGTGGTACTGCGAGTCGAGGGTGATCAGGATGTCCTCGATCGTCTCGCGCAGGCCCAGCTTCTGCATGACGTCGAACTTGGCCCGGACGACCTCGCTGTTGCCGGGGGCGGCGACGTCCAGGTCGAACTCGGCGCTGCCGCCGCGGGAGCCCAGGGTCATGCCGCTGTCGTAGTCGACGATCGCCACGGCGAAGGCGCCCTTGATGTTGGCGGCCTGGTTGAGGGCGTATTCGATGTCGCTCATGGATTGCCTCCGTATCGGGGTCCGCTCCGGGGTCCTGGGAGCGGGAGAGGTGGTCGTGGCCTAGCGGCCGGGTAGGGCCGGCGGCGGACCGTGCGGTGGGGCTCCGGCCGGCAGCGGTGGAAGGTCCAGCTCCGCTCCGCTGCGTGTCCCGGTGCCGCGTCCCAGGCGGAGCAGGCCCGCCAGGACACGACGCAACGTCTCGGGATCGGTGCGCCACCGTTGGGAGAGCACACCGGCGCTGTCCTGGGGTGGTGAACGCCGGTGCTCGTGGTCGGCCGGTGGGACGGGTCCCGCCGGCCGGGTCGTGGGTGCCTGCCCCACCGGGCGGCGGGGCTCCGGCAGTGCGGGCGGGTCGGTGGCCTCCGCGGCCGGCGACGCTGCCGGTCCCCGGGTGGGCCACGGGGTGGGCACGGCGGCGATCGCCGCCGGTGCGGCCGCGGGTGCCGCGGCCGGGCTCGAGGGGTCCGGCACGCGACGCGGGAACGTGCCGCCCATCGGGTGCGCCGCGGGCGGTGCCGAGGGTGCCGCCGGCGCAGCGGCCGGCAGCGCTGTCGCCACGGGCGCCGGGACCGGAGCGCCGGGAGGCCGGTGTGTGGACGACGAGAGCGTGGGCACGGCCGGGGCCGGTCGTGCCGCCGACGGGGACGCGACGGCGGCGAGGCGCCGCCGGGCGAGGGCGAGGTTGCCGCGCTCCCGGTCGACCCGCAGGTAGACCCAGGAGCCGCGGGACGGAGCGCCGTCGACCGCCCTCAGGAGGTGGTGGGCGGTGTCCGAGGTGACGATCACGTCCTCGAGGGCGAGCCCCCGGTCCGACGCCACCCCGCCCGCGCGCCGGCCCCAGGCGAGCACCGCGCCCGCGGTACAGCCGTCGGTGCCGATCTCGGCGAGGACGTGCCCGCCCTCGTCGAGGAGGGACGCGTGGGCGAGACCGGGGAGGTCCCGGAGGGCCTCGAGGGCGGCCGTGGCGGGCGACGGTGCCGTGGCCGGGAGGGCGACCGAGGTCGACGGGGTCACCGAGGTCACCGAGGTCGCAGGGGCTCCGGGGGTGTCCCCCCGGCGGGCCGCCGGTCGCGCCGCCTCCGTGATCACGAATTCCTCTCGCTCGCCTCTCGATGAGGTCACGAGCCTAGGTTCCTCACCTACGGAGAGCAATCGACCGAACAGGGAACCCGGACTGTCCGGGTGATGCAACCGATCGTCCGCATCCGGAGTGATTACTCTGCGCCGAACGGAGTCTCCGGAGGGCCGTTCAGGCCGACGCGCGGGGAACGAGCCGGGACCACAGCCCGCCGGTGCGCCGATCGGGTGCCGCCGCCGCGGTCTCGCCGGTCGCCATGGCGCACGACGGGCAGCGTCCCGCCGGAGGCGCGGCCAGCGACGAGGCCCACACGGTGGCCCGGCAGAGGGCCTCGTACCGGCCGTCGCCGCCCTGGGCGGCGACGAACGCGGCGTCGGACACGGCGTGGTCCGCACCGTCGACGGCGCAGGTCAGCCACAGGGCGCGGGTGCCGGGCCGCCTCATGCCGAGCGCTCGGTGTGGTCGTCGGGGAGCAGGTCGTCGTAGGCCCCGCCCTTGACGGCGGCGACGAACGCGCTCATCTCGGCGACCGAGAACACGAGCGCCGGCCCCTCGGGGAAGCGGGAATTGCGGACGGCGACACCCCGCGCGCGCACCGGCGCGAGCTCGACGCAGTTGCCCTGCTTGCCCGAGCGGGCGCTCTTGCGCCACGTCACGCCGGGGAGGGCGACTCGTGCATTCGCCACCTGGCCCATGCGACCGCCTCGCTCATCTGCACGTGCATCCGACAGTGCAGCCACCGTAGCAAGCGCTTTGATCATGTGCACGTGCAGACGCCGTCCGGCGGGTCTCCCGCCGGCCGTCAGCCCTCGGCGACGATCTTGGAGAGGTGCTGGCGCGTCTCGTCCGGGGTCAGCGCGTCGACGGCGACCCGGTCCATCACGCGGCTGTAGGACTCCACGTCGGCCCGCTTGTCGAGGTACACCGCCGCGGTGAGGTGCTCCTGGTAGACGAGGTCGGGCAGCTCGGGCTCGGAGAAGCGCAGGATCGAGAAGGTGCTCTCGGCGGCGTACCCGGACAGGCCGAACGGCAGGACCTGCACGACGACGTTGGGCAGCGACGACAGCTCGAGCAGGTGCTCGATCTGGGCGACCAGCGCCGAGGGGCCGCCGATGGGGCGGTGCAGCACCGACTCGTCGAGGATCGCCCACACCGTCGGGGCGTCGCGGCGCCCGAGGGTCTGCTGGCGGCGCATGCGCACGGCGAGACGACGCTCGTCGTCGGGCGTGGCGCGGTCCGGGTGGCCCGACGTGATGATCGCGCGGGCGTAGTCCTCGGTCTGGAGCAGGCCGGGCACGAACATCAGCTCGTAGGTCTGGATGCGCGAGGCGCTCATCTCCAGGCCCACGTAGTCCTCGAACCAGTCGGGGAGGACGTCGCCGTAGGGCTGCCACCAGCCCGGCTCGTTGCTGCGGCGCGTGGTGTCGAGCAGCAGCTCGCGCTCGGCGTCGTCGGTGATCCCGTAGAGGGTCAGCAGGTCGGCGACGTCGCGCTCCTTGAAGCCGACCTTGCCGGCCTCGAGGCGCGACATCTTGGAGTCCGAGCCGCGGATGGACCACGCGGCGTCGGAGCGGGCGACCCCGGCCCGTTCACGCAGGCGCCGCAGCTGGGCCCCCAGGATGATCCGGCGTGCGGTGGGCCCGGTGCCCGCCGGCTCGGTCTGGTCCCGATCCGCCACGCTCGTGCGCTCCCCGTTCGACTGCTGGGACTCCACGGCGTGTGCCGCCGGGCACGAGACGTTACACGCCGTCCCGTGCCGGTGTCCGCTGATCGACCCGTCCCGGAGGAGCGGAGGTTAGGCTCCTAGGGTGAGCGACCGTCCGTGATCGCACCGCCCGATGGGAAGTCATGACCGCTGCGCACTCCTCGTCCCGTCCGGGGTCCGCTCCCGCCTACATCGACACGTCCAAGGCGAGCATCGCGCGGGTCTACGACACCGCCCTCGGCGGCAAGGACAACTACCCGGCCGACCGCGAGGTCGTCGAGCGCCTGCGCCAGGTCGCTCCCGAGATCGGCCAGTTCACGATGGACCACCGCGCCTTCCTGGTGCGCGCGGTCCGCTTCCTCGCGGGCGAGGCCGGCATCGACCAGTTCCTCGACTGCGGCTCGGGCCTGCCCACGGCGGAGAACACCCACCAGGCCGCTCAGCGCCTCAACCCCGAGGCCCGCGTCGTCTACGTCGACAACGACCCCACGGTCGTCGCGCACGGACGGGCCCTGCTCGAGGAGAACGACCAGACGTTCTTCGCGCCGGCGGACCTCACCGAGCCCCGCCAGGTGCTCGACGACCCGGTGGTCACGCGGAACCTCGACTTCACCCGGCCGATCGCGCTGCTGCAGCTCGGCACGCTGCACCACTACGACGAGTCCGGCCCGCTGTCCTGCGTCGAGATCATGCAGCAGTACATCGACGCCCTGCCCTCGGGCTCGTACGTCGCGCTGAGCCACTTCTTCGACCCGCAGAACGAGGACAGCGAGCTCGCGCGGCGCATGGAGAACGTCTTCCTGCACAGCCCGCTGGGCAGCGGCACGTTCCGCACCGAGGAGCAGATCCTCGCGATGATGCCGGGTCTCGACCTGGTCGACCCGGGCCTCACGCTCTGCGTGCAGTGGTGGCCGGACGGACCCCAGCTGCGGCCGCTCGTCGCCGCCCAGCGCTGCATCGTCGGCGTCGTGGGCCGCAAGCCCTGAGCCCGACACACCGTGAGCAGGGCTGATCGCGCCCGCTGGGACGCCCGCTTCGGCGGGCTCGGCGCGGGGGAGCCCGGGCCGCCGGGGGCGCTGGTCGGCCGCGAGCAGCTCGTCCCGACCTCCGGGCGGGCGCTGGACCTCGCGTGCGGTCGGGGCACGGTGGCGGTCTGGCTCGCCCGCCGCGGGCTGACCGTCGACGCCGTCGACGTCTCCCCGGTGGGCCTCGCCGCCGGGCGGGAGCTCGCCGGTGGGACGCCCGTGCACTGGATCGAGGCCGACCTCGACGACGGGCTGCCGGTCGCCGGGCCCTACGACGTCGCCGTGTGCCAGCGCTTCCGCGCGCCGTCGCTCTACCCGGCCCTCGCCGGTCTCCTCGCGCCGGGCGGCCTGCTCGTCGTCACCGTGCTGTCCGAGGTCGGCGACACCGGCGGTCCGTTCCGGGCCCCGCCCGGCGAGCTGCTGGCCGCCTTCTCCCACCTCGAGGTGCTGCACCACGAGGAGGGCGACGGCGAGGCGCGCCTGGTCGCCCGGCGCTAGTCCGGCGGGCGCCACCCCAGCACGCCGTCGAGCCCCCGCACCGTCAGCGCGGACGGCGCGAGGCGGCCCAGGCCGTCGCGCAGGGCCGTCGGCAGGCGGCCGGGCATCCCGGGATCGGGGCGTCCCACCCCGCCCGGCCCAGCGCGAGCGCCGTCGCGAGGCCGCCGATGCCGCCGCCGACCACCAGCGCACCTCCGGACACCCCGTCGTGTTCCCGGGCCACGCCGGGCGACACGTGCTCCGGCGTCACTCCTCGTGGCCACGCGTGTGGTCGGTGTCGAGAGATGGTGCCGACGGTGGGAGAGGGTCGATACTCATCACGGCCCGCACAGGGCCGACCGGGTGATGTGACCGAGGAGGCGCCGGACGTGGGGCAGCTGTTCATCGACGGAGCGTGGGTGTCGGCGGTCGACGGGGGACGACGGGAGATCCGATCTCCTGCCTACGGGACCCTCGTGGCCGAGGTCGACGAGGCGGGTCCGAAGGACACCGAGCTCGCGATCGCCGCGGCTCGGCGGTCCTTCGACGACAAGCGCTGGTCGTCCGTGCCGGCGCAGGAGCGCGGCGCACTCCTGCTGCGGGTGGCCGACCTGCTGCAGCGCGACAAGGCACGGCTCGCGAAGGCCGAGACCGACGACACCGGCAAGCGGGTGGTCGAGTCCGAGATCGACATGGACGACATCACGAACTGCTTCCGGTGGTTCGGGCACATCTCCGCCACCGACGACGGGCGGCTGGTCGACACCGGCATCCCCGCCGCGCGCAGCAAGGTCGTCCACGAGCCCGTCGGCGTCTGCGGGCTCATCACGCCGTGGAACTACCCGCTGCTGCAGACCGCCTGGAAGGTGGCGCCGGCGCTGGGGGCGGGGTGCTCGTTCGTCCTCAAACCCAGCGAGCTGACGCCGCACACCGCGATCATCCTCATGGAGCTGCTCGCCGAGGCCGGCCTGCCCGACGGCGTCGCCAACCTCGTCCTCGGGGCGGGTGCGGCGGCCGGGGCACCGCTGTCGAGCCACCCCGACGTGGACCTCGTGAGCTTCACCGGCGGCCGGCAGACCGGGCGGAAGATCATGGAGTCGGCGGCGGCCACGGTGAAGAAGGTCGCGCTGGAGCTGGGCGGCAAGAACCCGCTGGTGATCTTCGACGACGCCGACCACGAGACCGCGGTGGACAACGCCCTGACGGCGATCTTCCTGCACTCCGGTCAGGTGTGCTCCGCCGGCGCGCGGCTGGTGGTCCAGGAGTCGGCGCACGACCGGATCGTCGACGACCTCGTCGCGCGCGCGCAGCGCATCGTCATGGGCGGGCCGGACGATCCCCGCACCGAGACCGGCCCGCTGATCTCCGCCGCGCACCGCGAGAAGGTCGAGGCCTACGTCGCGGCCGGGGTCGCCGAGGGCGCGGTGCTGCGCTGCGGCGGCGAGCGCCCGACCGACCCGGACCTGCAGAACGGCTACTTCTACCCGCCGACGATCCTCGACCGCTGCACCCAGGACATGTCCGTGGTGCACGACGAGTCGTTCGGCCCGGTGCTGACCGTCGAGACCTTCACCGACCTCGACGACGCCGTCCGCATCGGCAACGACACCGCCTACGGCCTGGCGGGCGCGGTCTTCTCGTCCGATCACGGCAACGGCGAGGAGGTCGCCGCGCGCCTGCGCCACGGCACCATCTGGATCAACGACTTCGGGCCGTACGTGCCCGCGGCCGAGTGGGGCGGCTTCGGGCACTCGGGCTTCGGGCGGGAGCTCGGCCGTGAGGGCCTCGCGGAGTACCAGGAGGCCAAGCACATCTGGACCAACACCCGACCGGGTCCGACCGGGTGGTTCCCCTCTTCCAGCCAAGGGAGTGGTTCGTGAGTACGGAGAACAAGGACGCGGGGACCGACGCCGCGGACATCGACGAATTCGGCTACAAGCCGAGCCTCGTGCGGTCCCTCGGCAGCTTCCACACGTTCGCGGCCGGGATCAGCTACATCTCGATCCTCACCGGCACGTTCCAGCTCTTCTACTTCGGTCTCGGGTCCGGCGGACCGGCGTACTGGTGGTCGTGGCCGCTGGTCTTCGTCGGCCAGCTCATGGTCGCGCTGTGCTTCTGCGAGCTCGCCGCGCGCTTCCCGGTGGCCGGCTCGATCTACAACTGGACCAAGCGCCTGACCAGCCCGCACACCGCCTGGCTGGCCGGCTGGACGATGCTCACGGCCTCGATCGTCTCGATCGCGGCGGTCGCCCTGGCCCTGCAGGCGACGCTGCCGGAGCTCTGGGACGGTTTCCAGTTCATCCCCGACCCGACCGGCGAGGACACGACGGCGCAGGCCCTCAACGGCGTCGTGCTGGCCACGGTCCTCATCCTCTTCACCACCGCGATCAACGCCTTCGGCACCCAGCTGATGGCGCGCATCAACTCCGCGGGCGTGTTCATCGAGCTGATCGCGGCCGTGCTGCTGATCATCCTGCTCGCGATCAACATCGTGCGCGGCCCGCAGATCGTGTTCGACACCGGCGGCGTCGACACCAGCGGGCGACCGCTCGGCTACGCCGGAGCCTTCCTCGTGGCCATGTTCGCGTCGCTGTACGTCATGTACGGGTTCGACACCGCGAGCTCGCTGGCCGAGGAGTCGCACGAGCCCCGGAAGAACGCCCCGAAGGCGATCCTCCGCGCGCTGTTCTTCTCGTTCCTGCTCGGCGGGCTGATCCTGCTGTTCGCGCTCATGTCGGCTCCGGACCTCAGCGACCCGGCCTTCTCGAGTCTCGGTGGTCTCCAGAACCTCATCCTCGCCGTGCTCGGCCCGCTCGGCGGGTCGGTCATCCTCGTCGCGGTCGTCATCGCGGTCATCGTCTGTGCGCTCGCGGTGCACGCCGCGGCGATCCGCCTGGCCTTCGCGATGAGCCGGGACAACAACCTGCCCGCCGGCTCGAAGCTGTGCACGATCAGCCCGCGCTTCGGCACCCCGATCGTCTCCTCGGTCGTGATCGGCGCGCTCGCGATCGTCCTGCTGCTGGTGACCTTCAGCCCGCAGATCTACACCGTCGTCACCTCGATCGCGATCATCATGATCTACACCGCCTACCTGCTGGTGACGGTCCCGCTGCTGATCAAGCGCCTGCGCGGCCAGTGGGAGCCCCGCGAAGGCGCCTTCTCGCTGGGCCGCTGGGGCATCCCGGTCAACATCGTGGCGGTGCTCTGGGGCGGGTTCATGGCGATCAACCTCGCCTGGCCCCGCAACGAGGTCTACAACGCCACCGAGCCGTTCCACTGGTACCTGCAGTGGGGCGGGGTGCTGCTGCCGGGCCTCATCCTCGGCGCCGGCTTCGCGTACTACTGGACCGTCCAGCGGCACAAGACCGGCGTCGTGGCCGAGCACGCGCGCGCCGACGTCACCACCGACACCCCCACCCAGGAGGCGTGATGGCCGAGAACGAGTTCGACTACGTCGTCGTCGGCGGGGGCACCGCCGGCTGCGCGGTGGCCTCACGCCTCTCCGAGGACCCGGACGTGTCGGTCTGTCTCATCGAGGCCGGGCCCTCCGACGTCGGCGACGACGCGATCCTCGACCTGAGCCGCTGGATGGAGCTGCTCGAGTCCGGCTACGACTGGGACTACCCGATCGAGCCCCAGGAGTCGGGCAACTCCTACATGCGCCACGCCCGGGCGAAGGTGCTCGGGGGCTGCTCGTCGCACAACTCCGCGATCGCCTTCTGGGCACCGAAGGAGAACCTCGACGACTGGGCCGCGAGCGGGGCGACGGGGTGGAGCGCCGAGGAGTGCTACCCCTTCTACCGCAAGCTCGAGACCGCGCTGGACACGACGGAGGAGGCCGAGGCCCCCGGTCGCGGCACCGACGGACCGGTCACCATCCGCACCGTCGGGGACCAGGACCCCTGCGGCGAAGCGCTGCTCGCGGCGTGCGAGCAGGTCGGGCTCCCGACGACCCCGTTCAACACCGGGCGCACGGTGCTGCGAGGGGCGAACTGGTTCCAGGTCAACGCGAAGACCGACGGCTCGCGGTCGTCGGCGTCGGTGGCCTACATCCACCCGAACCTGGGCCGCCCCAACCTCACGCTGATGACCGGCTACCGGGCCGAGAAGCTGAACCTCGACACGTCCGGCCCGCGTCCCCGGGCCACCGGCGCGCGCCTGCGCACCCCGGACACCCGGCACGCGATCGACGTGACCGCCCGCCGCGAGGTGATCCTCTCGTCGGGGGCCATCGACGGGCCGAAGCTGCTGATGCTCTCGGGCATCGGCCCGGCCGAGCACCTGCGCGAGGTCGGCATCGAGGTCGTCGTCGACTCCCCGGGCGTGGGGGAGAACCTCCAGGACCACCCCGAGGGACTCGTGCAGTGGGAGGCCCTGCAGACGATGCCGGTGGTGTCGACGCAGTGGTGGCAGATCGGGATCTTCGCGGGCTCCGAGGGCCGCACCACCCCGGACCTGATGTTCCACTACGGCTCGGTGCCGTTCGACATGAACATCGTGCGCTACGGCTACCCGACCTCGGACAACACGTTCTGCCTCACGCCGAACGTCACCGGGGCGCAGTCCAAGGGCACGGTGCGGCTCTCGACCCGCGACTACCACGACAAGCCCAAGGTCGACCCGCGCTACTTCAGCCACGACCACGACCGCGAGGTCATGATCCGCGGGATCCGGGTGGCCCGGGAGATCGCGGCGGCGCCCGCGCTGAAGGACTGGGTGGGCAAGGAGCTCGCCCCGGGCACCGGGGCGGAGTCCGACGAGGAGCTCTTCGAGTACATCCGCACCACCCACAACACCGTCTACCACCCGTCCTGCACGGTGAAGATGGGCGCGGACTCCGACCGGATGGCCCCCGTCGACGCGCAGCTGCGGGTGAAGGGCGTCGACGGCCTGCGCGTCGCCGACGGGTCGGTCATGCCGGACCTGATCACGGTGAACCCGTGCATCACCACGATGATGATCGGCGAGCGCTGCGCCGACTTCATCACCAACCCGCGCTAGGCGCCCGACCGGGCCCGCCCCGACCGACGGGGCGGGCCCGGCGGGGCGGGCGATCCGGGCTCGGGTGAGGTGTCGTGACGGTTCCCGGGGCCTCGTCGCCGTGTGTCCGATCGCGCTCCGCATGCGCCGAGGGCCCTCTCGGGCACCCCGGACCTCATGACCGACACCCAGGGCACGGTGATCCTCGACGTCGACGGGACCCTCGTCGACACGAACTACCACCACGCGCTCGCCTGGTACCGGGCGTTCCGCCGCTACGACGTCACGGTGCCCGTCTGGACCATCCACCGCCACATCGGGATGGGCGGCGACCAGCTCGTCGGCGCCGTCGCGGGCGACGACGTCGAGCGCGAGCACGGCGACGACATCCGCGCCGCGTGGCTCGAGCAGGCCGACAGGATGCTCGACGAGATCAGCGCGCTGCCGGGCGCGCACGCGCTTCTCGAGGCCGTCCGCGGGGCGGGGTTCGGGCTGGTCATGGCGAGCTCGGGCAAGCCGCACCACGTGGAGCGGTACGCCGAGCTGATCGACGCGGGCGACCTCCCCGAGGCCTGGGTGAGCTCGGGCGACGTCGAGCAGACCAAGCCGGCGCCGGATCTGCTGCAGGTGGCCATGGAACGCGTGGGCGCGGACGCCGCGGTGGTCGTCGGCGACTCCGTGTGGGACTGCCGCGCCGCCGCGCGCCTCGGGCTCCCGTCGGTGGCCGTGCGCACCGGCGGCTTCTCGAACGACGAACTGCGCGAGGCGGGCGCGACGTCGGTGTACGCGTCGGTGGAGGAGCTGACGGGCGACGTGACCGCGCTGAAGCCCCAGGAACCGACGGCCTGAGGCCCGGCGGGTTCCGGCGAAGGGCACCTTCGGCCGCTCTATCCGGCCGAAGGCGCCCTTCGCGCGGAACGCCGCGCCACCGTCAGGCCGCGCGTCCGGGGCTCCACTCGCCGCGGTTGGCCGCGCCGGTGAGCCGGAGGCGCTCCGCGAAGGCGTCCTGGGCGGCCGCGACGTTCTCCTCCGCGCCGGCCCACACCGACATCGGACGGCCCTGCAGCGCGCGGGCGTAGGAGAAGCTCACGGTCCAGGGCTGCGGGCCGCGGCGGGCGATGGCGTCGAGGTTGGCCGTCGCCTGCTCGTCGTCCTGACCCCCCGAGAGGAACACGATGCCCGGCACGGCGGCGGGGATCGTGCGGTGCAGCACCTCGAGCGTGCGGTCGGCGACCTCGTCCGGGCCGGCCTGGTCGGGTCCGCCGTAGCCGGACACCACCATGTTGGTCTTCACGAGCACGCCCTCGAGGGCGACCCGCTGGCGCCGCAGCTGCTCGACGACCGCCGCCAGCACGGCCTCCGTGACCTCGGCGGACCGGTCGATGCCGTGGTCGCCGTCCATGATCGACTCCGGGCTCCACGATCGGCACCAGGCCGGCTTCCTGGGCCAGAGCGGCGTAGCGCGCCTGCCCGTGCGCGTTGAGGTCGATGGCCGTCGCCGTCGGCAGCGTGTCGGACACCGTGATCACCGAGCGCCACTTGGCGAAGCGCAGGCCGAGGTCGGCGTACTCGGCGAAGCGCTCGCGCAGACCGTCGAGCCCCTCGGTGACCTTCTCGCCCGGGAAGCCCGCGAGGTCCTTGGCGCCCGCGTCGACCTTGATCCCCGGCACGATCCCGCGCCGCCGCAGGGTCTCGACCATGCCGGTGCCGTCGAGCGCGTCCTGCCGCACGGTCTCGTCGTAGAGGATCACGCCGCCCAGGTACTGCTCGACGTCCTTCGTGGTGAACAGCAGGTCGCGGTACCGCCGCCGCGTCTCCTCCGTCGAGGAGATCCCCACCGCCTCGAAGCGCTTGGTGATCGTCCCGGTGCTCTCGTCGGCGGCGAGGATGCCCCGGCCGTCGGCGAGGATCTCGCGTGCCGTCTCCTGCAGCGTCATGGCCACTCCTTCCGTCTGCCGGAGGGTTGACCGATGGCGGCGTCCGACATGCGCCTTGCCCCGACCACACCGGCAGAAGTTAGGGTCACCTCACCTGGTGGCGGGGAGGGGTGAGCGCGTGACGACGGCGGCGACACGTCCGGCGACCGGCCTGCGACGCGCGGTGGTGCGCGCGATCGAACGACCGACCCCGCGGGTGCTCCGGGTGACCCTCGCGGGTCCGGACCTCGCCGACCTGCCCCTCGCGGCACCCGACGGCTACCTCAAGATCTTCTTCCCGCGGCCCGACGAGGTGGACCCGCAGGTCCCGGCGCTCGACGGGGACGACGTCGGCGGCTGGTTCCGGCGCTACCTCGCGATGCCCGACGACGTCCGCCCCCCGATGCGCACGTTCACGTTGCGGCGGCGACGCGAGGGCCCGGTGGAGTTCGACGTCGACTTCGTCCTGCACGACGAGGGCCCGGCGCGGGACTGGGCGCTGCGGGCCACGCCCGGCGAGCGTGTGGCGTTCACCGGGCCGTACGGCCTCTACACCCCGCGCGACGAGCACGACGCGGTGCTGCTGGCCGGTGACGAGTCCGCGGTGCCGGCGATGGCCGCGATCGTCGAGGGACTGCCGCCCGGGCAGCGCGCGACGGTCCTCGCCGCCGCCCGGGACGTCACCGAGCAGCAGGCCTGGGACACCGCCGGGGACGTCACCGTGCACTGGACGACGCCCGACGCGCTCGCCGGACGTCTGCGCGACCTCGAGCTCCCCGGCGTGCGCCCGTACGTCTGGCTGGCCGGCGAGGCCTCGGAGGTCAAGGCGATGCGGCGGCACGTCGTCCGCGAGCGCGGCGTCGACAAGCGGGACGTGTGCTTCACCGGCTACTGGCGCCGCGGGCGCACCGAGGAGCAGGAGGTGCGCGCCGCGATGGACGGCGGCGCGCCCGCCGACGACGAGCCCGCAAGCGAGCGAAGGGCACCTTCCGCTGATCTAGTTGTACTGACCGGACACGTTGGTTGAGTGCGTGTGACGACACGGTCTGAATGATCTTGAGGGGAGGACCTCTCGGGAGTGCTGTGGAGCTGTCTGACGGCATCCGCTCACCACCGGGAGGTCCTCCGTGACCCACGCTAACGCTGCGCTGACTCCGCGAGCTCGATTGAAGCTGGCGCGTCTGATCGTCGAGGGCGGCTGGCCGATCGCGAGGGCGGCCGAGCGGTTCCAGGTGTCCTGGCCGACCGCGAAGCGCTGGCGGGATCGCTACCTCGAGCTCGGTGCGCCCGGCATGGCCGACCGGTCTTCGCGCCCGCATCGGATGCCGCGGCTGACCCCGCAGCCGGTGGTGCGCAAGATCGTGCACCTGCGCTGGAAGCAGCGCCTCGGGCAGCTCGAGATCGCCGCCCGGCTCGGGCTGGCGGCCTCCACGGTGCACCTGGTGCTGCGCCGCTGCGGGATCAGCCGGCTCAACCAGGTCGACCGGGCCACCGGAGAACCGGTGCGCCGCTACGAGCACCCCCACCCCGGCTCACTGATCCACGTCGATGTGAAGAAGCTCGGCAACATCCCCGACCAGGGTGGATGGCGCTTCCACGGTCGCCAGGCCGGCAACAAGAACCGGGCGGCGACCCCGGGCAAGCCCCGCAACCGTCACCACAACCCGATGATGGGCACCGGGTTCGTGCACACCGTGCTCGATGACCACTCCCGGGTGGCCTACGCCGAGATCCACGACGACGAGAAGGCCCTGACCGCCATCGGGGTGCTGGATCGGGCGGTGGCCTGGTTCGCCGCCCGCGGCGTGGTCGTCGAGCGGGTCCTGTCCGACAACGGCTCGGCCTACAAGTCGTACGCCTGGCGCGACGCCTGCCGCGAACTCGGGATCACTCCGAAGCGGACCCGGCCCTACCGGCCACAGACCAACGGGAAGATCGAACGCTTCCACCGCACCATGACCGCCGGCTGGGCCTTCCGACGCCTCTATCTCAGCGAAACCCAGCGACGGAAGGCCCTACCCGGCTGGCTACACGAGTACAACCACCACCGGCCCCACAGCGCCATCGACAGGCAAGCCCCGATCACCCGCTTGACCAACCTGTCCGGTCAGTACATCTAGTCGGCCGAAGGTGCCCTTCGCGCGGAAAAACCCCGGGTCTCAGCCCAGCATCTTGCGCAGCACGTACGGCAGGATGCCGCCGTTGCGGTAGTACGCCGCCTCACCCGGGGTGTCGATGCGCAGGCGCGCGTCGAACTCGATCGCGTCGCCGGACTCGGGGGTCGCGGTGACGTGCACGGTGTCGGGCACCTCGCCGTCGTTGAGCGCCGTGACGCCCGAGATCGCGAACGTCTCGGTGCCCGTGAGGCCCAGCGAGTCGGCGTCCTGACCGTCCGGGTACTGCAGCGGCAGGACGCCCATCCCGACGAGGTTGGAGCGGTGGATGCGCTCGTAGGACTCGGCGATCACGGCGCGCACGCCGAGCAGCGTCGTGCCCTTGGCCGCCCAGTCGCGCGACGAGCCCGAGCCGTACTCCTTGCCCGCGAGCACGACCAGCGGGGTGCCCTCGGCGGCGTAGTTCTGCGCCGCGTCGTACACCGCCGTCTGCTCCCCGCCGCGGGTGAAGTCGACGGTCCAGCCGCCCTGCGGGAGCTCCCTGCCGGCGCCGTCGCGCAGCTCGTTGCGCAGCCGGATGTTGGCGAAGGTGCCGCGGATCATCACCTCGTGGTTGCCGCGACGGGAGCCGTAGGAGTTGAAGTCCTTGCGCTCGATCCCGTTCTCCTTGAGGTACCGGCCGGCCGGCGAGTCCTCCTTGATGGCACCCGCGGGGGAGATGTGGTCGGTGGTGACCGAGTCGCCCAGCTTGAGCAGCACGCGGGCGCCGTCGAGGTCGGTGACCTCGCTCGGCTCGCGGTCCATGCCCTCGAAGTACGGGGGCTTGCGCACGTAGGTCGAGTCCGGGTCCCAGGTGAACGTCTCACCCTCGGGGGTGTCGAGCGACGTCCAGCGCTCGTCGCCGGCGAAGACGTCGGAGTAGCCCTCGGTGAACTGCTCGGGGGACAGCGCCGAGGAGATCGTCTCCTGGATCTCCTGCGGCGACGGCCAGATGTCCTCGAGCGTCACCGGGTTGCCGTCGGCGTCGTGGCCGAGCGGCTCGGTGGCGAGGTCGAGGTCCATCGTCCCTGCGAGCGCGTAGGCGACGACCAGCGGCGGGCTGGCCAGGTAGTTCATCTTCACGTCGGGGTTGATGCGGCCCTCGAAGTTGCGGTTGCCCGAGAGCACCGCGGTGACCGCGAGGTCGCCCTCGTTGACCGCCTGCGAGATCTCCTCGGGCAGCGGCCCGGAGTTGCCGATGCAGGTGGTGCAGCCGTAGCCGACGAGGTTGAACCCGAGCTTCTCCAGGTAGGGCAGCAGCCCTGAGCGCTCGTAGTAGTCCATGACGACCTTCGACCCGGGGGCCAGCGACGTCTTGACCCACGGCCGGCGCTCGAGGCCCTTCTCGACGGCGTTCCGCGCGAGCAGCGCCGCGCCGATCATCACCGAGGGGTTCGAGGTGTTGGTGCACGAGGTGATCGCGGCGATGGTGACGGCGCCGTGGTCGAGCTCGAGCTCGGTGCCGTCGGACAGGGTCACCGGCACCGGGCTGGACGCCCGGCCGTCGGGGTCGACCGGCTGGCGGTGGACCCGGGGGCGGTCGGCGTCGCCATTGGGGTGCTCGGCGGGCGGGTCGGAGGCCGGGAACGACTCGCTGTCGGACTCCTCGGACTGGCTGCGCGCCGTCCCGTCGTCATCGACGTAGTCGGGCAGCGCGGCGCGGAACGACTCCTTGGCGGCGTCGAGCTGGATGCGGTCCTGCGGGCGCTTCGGGCCGGCGATCGACGGCACGACCGTCGACAGGTCCAGCGACAGCGTCTCGGAGTAGTCCGGCTCGTGCGTCGGGTCGTGCCAGAGGCCCTGCTCCTTGCAGTAGGCCTCGACGAGCGCGACCTGCTCGTCGTCGCGGCCGGTGAAGCGCAGGTACTCGAGGGTCTCGTCGTCGATCGGGAAGATCGCGCAGGTGGAGCCGAACTCCGGGCTCATGTTGCCGATCGTGGCGCGGTTGGCCAGCGGCACGGCGCCGACGCCCTCGCCGTAGAACTCGACGAACTTCCCGACGACGCCGTGCTCGCGCAGCATCTCGGTGATCGTCAGGACCAGGTCGGTGGCGGTGGCGCCCGCGGGCAGCTCGCCGGAGAGCTGGAAGCCGACGACCTTGGGGATGAGCATCGAGACGGGCTGGCCGAGCATGGCCGCCTCGGCCTCGATGCCGCCGACGCCCCAGCCCAGCACGCCGAGGCCGTTGACCATCGTGGTGTGCGAGTCGGTGCCGACGAGGGTGTCGGGGTACGCCTGACCGTTGCGGGTCATGACCACGCGCGCCAGGTGCTCGATGTTGACCTGGTGGACGATGCCGGTGCCGGGTGGGACGACCTTGAACTCGCTGAACGCGGTCTGGCCCCAGCGCAGGAACTTGTAGCGCTCCTCGTTGCGCTGGTACTCCAGCTCCACGTTGCGCTCGAAGGCGTCCGGCGTGCCGAAGAGGTCGGCGACGACGGAGTGGTCGATGACCAGCTCGGCGGGCGCGAGCGGGTTGACGTTCTGGGCGTCGCCCCCGAGCTCGGTGACGGCCTCGCGCATGGTGGCGAGGTCGACGATGCACGGGACGCCGGTGAAGTCCTGCATCACGACGCGGCCGGGGACGTACTGGATCTCGGTGTCGGGCTCGGCCGTCGGGTCCCAGTCCGCCAGCGCGCGGATGCTGGCCTCGGTGGTGACGAGGCCGTCCTCCGTGCGCAGGAGGTTCTCGAGCAGCACCTTGAGGCTGAACGGCAGGCGCTGCGAGCCCTCGACCGCGGACAGACGGAAGATCTCGTAGGACTGGCCGCCGACCTCGAGGGTCCCCCGTGCGCCGAACGAGTCGGCGCTCCCCGTCGCTCCGTCGGACTGGTCTGGCGAGCTCACGGACACGTTCCTCCTTGGTCCTCACGGTGACGGCGAGTGGCGATCGGCCGCGCCCGCGGGGTCGTTTCGGTGTCTGCCGCGTCGTCCTCGGTGGTGGTCCGACGGCGCGGCTCGTGCCGGCCGGCGCGGTGACGACGCCCGACACGGGGGTCTCGCCGGGAGTCTCGCGCACCCACCGGGGTGCCGCACTCCCGCCCTCACCAGCCTACTTCGGAGTACCCAGGACGGAGGGCCGCCGCGCACCGCGGCCGGCCCGGAGACCCCACCCGGGCGGGCGATTCGTGCCACACCTCTGCGTGTCGCACCGGTGACGGGGCGTGCGACGGCCACTCTCCACTGCGCCCGAGACCGACGACCGGCGGAGGAGGACGGCGTGCACGCCCCTCGCACCCGCCGCTGTGCCCGCCGCCTGGTCCTCGTCGCTGTCATCACCGGTGTCCTCGTGCCGGCGCTCGTCCCGGCCGCCCACGCCGGCCCGGGCACGCCTCCCACGCCGCCGCCGCCGCCCGCGTCGTCCGCTCCGGGGACCCCGCCCCCCGACGACCCGGCCGGCGAGGCCGGCTCGCTCGTCGCGCGGATCGCCACGGCGAGGACGGCGCTCGACGCGCTCACCGCGGACCTCGGGCAGCGCCAGGAGCTCGCCAACCGGGCCCTGGCCGACGACACCGCCGCCCGGGCCCGCGCCGACGAGGCGCGGCTCGCCGCCGAGGAGAGCCGGCGCGGGGCCGACGCCGCGGCCGCGGCCGCCGAGCGGGCCCGCGCCGACGCCGACGCGTGGATCACCGCGTGGTTCCAGCAGGCCGACGTGCTCGGGCCGCTCTCGGTGCTCTCGGGCTCCGCCGGCCCCGAGGACGTCGCGGCGCGCGCCCACCTGCGCGACGCCGTCACCGCCGACCAGCGCGCGGCCCTCGACGGCGCCGAGCACGCCCGGATCGAGGCCGCCAACGCCGACTCCCGCGCCCGCGCCGCCCGCATCCTGGCCGACGAGGCCGCTGCCCGGGCCGCGCAGGCACGCACCGCCGCCGACGGCGAGGTCACCCGCGTCCGCACGGACACCGAGGCCCAGCAGGCCCGGCTGCGCGAGCTGACCACCGAGCGCGACGCCGCCGAGTCCCGGCTGCGCGAGCTGGAGGACGCCGACCCCGACCTCGCCGCCCAGCGCGTCCGCGCCGAGGCGTTCGACGAGGCCGCGTCCGCGCGGGACACGGCCCGCGACGTCCGGCTGCGCGACGCCGCGACCGCCGGGCTCACCGCGCGGGCCGGGGGTCTCGCCGGGGGTGTCGCCGGGGGTGCGGACGCGCTCGCCGCGGCGGGCGTCGACACCACCGGGATGAGCGACGAGGTGGAGCTCGTGCTCGAACGGGCGCTCTCGCAGCTCGGCGTCGTCTATGCCTGGGGCGGCGGCGACGGGCAGGGGCCGACGAAGGGCATCCGCGACGGCGGCGTCGCCGACAGCTTCGGGGACTTCGACAAGACCGGCTTCGACTGCTCCGGGCTCATGATCTACGCCTTCGCCGGCGCCGGGAAGGATCTCGCGCACTACAGCGGCTACCAGGCCGAGTCCGGGCAACGGGTGCCGCTGGAGGACCGCAGGCCGGGCGACATGCTGTTCTGGGCCGACGACGACGGCGCGGGCGCCGTGCACCACGTGGCGCTCTACCTCGGGGGCGACCAGATGGTGGAGGCGCCCGAGTCGGGCAAGAAGGTGCGGATCGCCCCGGTGCGGTTCGACGAGGAGATCGTCCCGACGATCACCAGACTGGTGTAGCGGGAGGTTCACGACGCCCACACCGGCCGACGAGTTGCCTGGTTACCGGGCAGGTAGCGTGCCGCCCCGGACGCCCACGTCCGGCTCGGACCGTGGGAGAGCGAGCAACCGAGGGGGACGACGCCGGGTGCGGGGAGTCGGGGAGGGACGCCGATGAGCGAGCCCACGGACGCGGGGACGACGGGCACTTCCGCGACGCCGGCGCACGACGCCGAGCAGCTCGAGCGCACGGTGCTCGAGGTCAAGCGGGTGATCGTCGGCCAGGACCGTCTCGTCGAGCGGATGCTCGTGGGGCTGCTGGCCAAGGGCCACCTGCTCCTCGAGGGCGTGCCCGGCGTGGCCAAGACGCTCGCGGTGGAGACGTTCGCCCGCGTGGTCGGCGGGTCCTTCGCGCGCATCCAGTTCACGCCCGACCTGGTGCCCGCCGACATCCTCGGCACGCGCATCTACCGGCAGGGCCGCGAGCAGTTCGACGTCGAGCTCGGCCCCGTGGTGTCGAACTTCGTGCTCGCCGACGAGATCAACCGCGCGCCCGCGAAGGTGCAGTCGGCGATGCTCGAGGTGATGGCCGAGCGCCACGTCTCCATCGGCGGCGAGACCCACCCGATGCCCGACCCGTTCCTGGTGCTCGCGACGCAGAACCCGATCGAGAACGAGGGCGTCTACCCGCTGCCCGAGGCGCAGCGCGACCGCTTCCTGTTCAAGATCCTCGTCGAGTACCCGACGGCGGACGAGGAGCGGGAGATCGTCTACCGGATGGGCGTGAGCCCGCCGTCGCCGCACCGCGTGCTGGACCCCGCCGAGCTCCGCCGCCTGCAGGACGTCGCGGCGCAGGTGTTCGTGCACCATGCGCTCGTCGACTACGTCGTGCGCCTCGTGGTGGCGACGCGCTCGCCCGCCGAGCACGGGATGACCGACGTCGGCGGCTGGGTGGCCTACGGCGCCTCGCCGCGTGCCTCGCTCGGCATCATCGCCGGTGCCCGCGCGCTGGCCCTGGTGCGCGGGCGCGACTACGTGCTGCCCCAGGACGTCGTCGACATCGCGCCCGACGTGCTGCGCCACCGACTCGTGCTGTCCTACGACGCGCTGGCCGACGGCGTCCCCGTCGACCACGTCGTCACCCGCGTGCTCCAGACCGTCCCGCTCCCGCAGGTGTCGGCCCGCCCGGTGGGCATGGGCCCGGCGCCCGTCCCGGCGGCGGGACGGTGACGGCGCCGGACGAGCGGGTGACCGCGTGAGCGAGCCCGTCTCCCCGGACACCCCGGCGGCGCGGGTCCCGGAGCCCGGACCGCGGCCCGAGGGCGCGCCGCCGGCGACGAGCCCGGCCGGCGGACCCCGCCCGAGCTGGGCACCGCCCCCCACGTCGCCGGTCCCGAGCGGGCCCGACGAGGTCGCGGGGGAGCGCACGCAGGCCCGGCTCTCGGCGTCGCTGCGCACCCTGGAGCTCTCGGTGCGCCGGCGCCTCGACGGCCTGCTGCAGGGCAACCACCTGGGCCTCGTGCCCGGGCCGGGCACCGAGCCGGGGGAGCCGCGGCCCTACCAGCCCGGCGACGACGTGCGGCGCATGGACTGGTCGGTCACCGCCCGCACCACCGAGCCCCACATCCGCGAGACCATCGCCGACCGCGAGCTGGAGACCCAGCTCGTCGTCGACCTCTCGCCGAGCCTCGACTTCGGCACCGCCGCCTGCGAGAAGCGCGACCTGGCGATCGCCGCGTGCGCGGCGGTCACCCACCTGACCCGCGGCGGCGGCAACCGCATCGGCGCCGTGGTCGCGACGGGCGAGCGCACGGTCCGCCTGCCCGCGCGCGGCGGCGAGACCTCGGCCCGCGAGCTGCTGCGGCGGATCGCGGCGACGCCGCCCGCCCCGGAGGGCACGCGCGGTGACCTGCCCGCCGCCCTCGAGGCGCTGCGCCGCCCGCCCCGCCGTCGCGGCCTGGTCGTGGTGGTGTCGGACTTCCTCGGCGACGTCGACTGGGAGCGCGCGCTGCGGGCCCTGCGCGCGCGCCACGACCTGCTCGCCGTCGAGGTCGTCGACCCCCGTGACGAGGAGCTGCCCGACGTCGGCACCGTCGTGCTCGCCGACCCCGAGTCGGGGCGCCGCCGCGAGGTGACGACGACGCCGACCCTGCGCCGGCGCTTCGCCGCCGAGGCCGCCGCCCACCGGGGCCGGGTCGCCGACTCCCTGCGCGCGGCGGGCGCCGGGCACCTCGTGCTGCGCACCGACCGCGACTGGATCGCCGACGTCGTGCGCTTCGCCGTCGCCCGCAAGCGCGGGTGGTCGGGCGGGGCGACGACCGGCCGCGTGCCGACCGCGGCGCCCGGGGGGCGGTGACCGTGTTCGCGCACCCCTGGTGGTTCCTGCTGCTGGTCGTCGTCGCCGCGCTCGCGGTCGGCTACTGGTGGATCAACCGTCGACGCCAGCGCTACACGATGCGCTTCACCAACCTGGCGCTGCTCGAGCGCGTCGCCCCCAAGGGCCCGGGCTGGTGGCGGCACGTGCCGATGGCGCTGCTGCTGGTCGCGCTGGTGCTCATGACGATCGCGCTGGCCGGGCCGCAGGGCACCGCGCAGGTCCCGCGCAACCGCGCCACGGTGATGCTCACGATCGACGTGTCGCTCTCGATGCGCGCCACCGACGTCGAGCCCTCCCGCCTGCAGGTGGCCCAGACCGCCGCCTCGGCCTTCGCCGACCAGCTGCCCGCCGGCATCAACCTCGGGCTCTCGTCGTTCGCCGCGACCCCGAGCACGCTGGTCACGCCCACCACCGACCGCCAGGCGATCAAGAACGCGATCGGGTCGCTGCAGCTCGCGGAGTCCACGGGCACCGGCGACGCGATCCGCGCGAGCCTGGCGGCGATCCGGGCGTTCGGCTCCCAGATCCGCGGCCCCGAGGGCCCGCCGCCGGCCCGGATCATCCTGCTCTCGGACGGCAAGCAGACGACGCCGACCACCGATCCGGCCGACGACCGCGGCGCCTTCCCCGCGTCCGCCGAGGCGCGCGCGGCGGGCGTCCCGATCTCGGCGATCTCGTTCGGCACCGAGTACGGCGAGATCGAGATCGACGGCCGGCCCGTCTCCGTCGCGGTGGCCGACGACCAGATGCGCGAGATCGCCCAGCTCTCGGGCGGCGACTTCCGCCGCGCGTCCACCGAGCTCGACCTGCGCGAGACCTACGCCAACCTCGCCGAGCAGGTCGGCTACGAGGAGCGCACCGTCGACCTCTCGGGGCGCTGGTTCCTCGCGGCCACGATCCTCGTGCTGCTCGGCGTCGTCACGGCGATCGTGACGGGGCAGCGCCTGCCCTGAATCAGTCGTGGACGACGTGCAGTCCGTCCACGAACGCCCGGATGTCGGCGATCGCCGCGCGTCGCTCGGCGGGCAGGGCCTGCCGGAAGATCAGCTCGGCGCCGTGGGTGAGCCCGAGGTTCGTCCGCCCGGCGACCGGGACGCCCGCGGCCAGGAGCTTGCGGTAGTAGGCGAGGCCCTCGTCGCGCAGGGGGTCGAGCTCGTTGACCGTGATCACGTGCGGCGGCAGCCCCGCGAGGTCGTCCGGCGTGGCGAAGTACGGCCAGGCCAGCGGGTCCTCGGTGTGGCGGGCGTGGGGGTCGTAGGCGGCGACGAGCAGGTCCATGAGGGCGCAGTTGATGAAGTACCCGTCGTTCTCGATCATCGACGGGAGCTCGCGGAGCTTGCGCGCGTCGTCCCAGGCGTAGCCGCCGCTGATGTAGGGCACCGACACGTGCACGCCGTCGATGGCGTCGAGGTCGCCGGATCGCTTGGCGCGCAGCGTGGTGGCGAGGACGAGGTTGGCCCCGCCCGACTCACCCTGCAGCACGATCCGGGTCAGGCCCAGCTCGCCGCGCTGGTCGTCGAGCCAGCGCACCGCGGCGGCGCAGTCGTCGAGGCCCGCGGGGAAGGGGTGCGGGCCCAGTTCCGTCCACGCGTTGCGGAACCCGACCCGCACCGCGACGACGCCGCTCAGGGCGAGGTCGCGGCACCAGCGGTCGTGGACCCGGGTCTCGGCGTCGAGGATCGTCATCCCGCCGCCGTGGATGTAGACGACGCCCGGCAGCGGGCCGGCCACGCCCGCCGGGCGGTAGATACGTAGGGGCACGAGGTGCCCGTCGGGGGAGACCACGGAGGTCTCGGTGACCTCGACGGCGTCCTCGGGGGCGTCGTCGGGCAGGTCCAGGGGGACCGCGGCGTAGACGGCGCTGAACCCGTCGTGCAGCCCGCCGACGGCCTCGCTCACCGCCGTCGGGCCGTCGGCGCGCGTGACCGGGGGCGCGGCCGCCGGCCCGTCGAGCCCGAAGGCCGCCAGCGCGGCGACGAGATCCGGCTTCGCCCGCGGGTCGGTCCGCAGGTCGAGGGTGGGGTCGCCGAGGCGGCCCGGGAGGGTCGGCGGGACGTCGGTCGCGGTCATCGGTCCTCCGGGGCGGCGGGGTCGGCTCCGGGGATCGACCCTATGAGCCACGCCACACGGCGCAAGGCGCTGAACGGCCCTGCGTGGTTGCCCGTGGCCCGCCACGGGCAAGGACTCACGAGGGGGAGCCAAAGCGGCTACCCTTCCGCCGCCGCTGGACCCGAACGAGAGGAGTCGCGTGAGCCGCGTCGTGCTGGTCACGGGAGGCAACCGCGGGATCGGGCTCGCCACCGCGCGGGAGCTCGCCGAGCGGGGCCACACGGTGGTGGTCACCCACCGCTCGGGCGAACCCCCGGAGGGCCTGCACGGGGTCAAGGCCGACGTCACCGACTCCGCCTCCGTCGACGCCGCCTTCTCGCAGGTCGAGTCCGAGCACGGGCCGATCGAGGTGGTGGTCGCCAACGCCGGCATCACCCGCGACGGGCTGCTCATGCGCATGCCCGAGGACGCGTTCACCGACGTGCTCGACGCCAACCTCACCGGGGCCTGGCGGGTCACCCAGCGCGCGATCCGGGGGATGGTCAAGGCGCGGTTCGGCCGGCTGATCTACCTCTCCAGCGTCGTCGGGCTCACCGGCGCGCCCGGGCAGGCGAACTACGCCGCCTCGAAGGCCGGCCTCGTCGGCCTCGCCCGCTCGACGGCCCGCGAGCTGGGGGGCCGTGGCATCACCGCCAACGTCGTCGCCCCCGGCTACGTCGACACCGACATGACCGCCGAGCTCACCGACAAGCGGCGCGAGGAGATCCTCGCCTCGATCCCGCTGGGACGCACGGCCGCCCCGGAGGACATCGCGAAGGCCGTCGCCTTCCTCGCCTCCGACGACGCCGCCTACGTCACCGGCGCGGTGCTGCCGGTCGACGGCGGCATCGGCATGGGCCACTAGACACCCGCCAGCGACAACACGGAGACAACGTGACCCTGCTCGAGGGCAAGCGCATCCTGGTCACCGGGATCATCACCGACGCGTCGATCGCCTTCCACGCGGCGAAGGCGGCCCAAGAGGCGGGGGCCACCGTCGTCCTCACCGGCTTCGGGCGCCTCTCGCTGGTCAAGCGCGTGGCCAAGCGGCTGCCCACCGAGGCGCCCGTGATCGAGCTGGACGTCCAGGACCAGGAGCACCTCGACGGCCTCGCCGACAGCGTCCGCGAGCACGTCGACGGCCTCGACGGCGTCCTGCACTCGATCGGCTTCGCGCCGATGGAGGCCCTGGGCGGCAACTTCCTGAACACCGAGTGGAAGGACGTCGCCACCGCGGTCGAGGTCTCGGCCTACTCGTTCAAGTCCCTCGCGATGGCCTGCAAGCCGCTGCTCGGGCGCGGCTCGTCGCTGGTCGGCATGGACTTCGACAACACCGTCGCCTGGCCGGGCTACGACTGGATGGGCGTCGCCAAGGCCGCGCTCGAGGCGACCACCCGCTACCTCGCCCGCGACCTCGGCCCCGAGGGCATCCGCGCGAACCTCGTCGCCGCGGGCCCGGTGCGCACCATGGCGGCGAAGTCGATCCCGGGCTTCGACACGTTCGAGGAGGCCTGGGTCCAGCGCTCGCCGCTGGGCTGGGACCTCGAGGACCCCACCCCGGTCGCGAAGACGATCTGCGCGCTGCTCTCGGACTGGATGCCGGCCACCACCGGCGAGGTCGTCCACGCCGACGGCGGCTACCACGCCATGGGTGCCTAGCCCCGGAGGTCTCACCGTGTAGCTCCCGGGGCACCGGGGGATGCTGGGACGGTGAGTGCTGAGCCCGTCGACGCCGTCCTGGTCCTGTCCTTCGGCGGTCCGGAGGCGCCCGACGAGGTGCGCCCGTTCCTGGAGAACGTGACCCGCGGCCGCAACGTGCCCCCGGAACGTCTCGACGCCGTCGAGGAGCACTACCAGCACTTCGGCGGCGTCAGCCCCATCAACGAGCTCAACCGGCGGCTCGTCGCCGACCTGTCGCGGGCGCTGGAGGAGTCGGGCCGCGGACTGCCGGTGTACTTCGGCAACCGCAACTGGCACCCGTACGCCGAGGACGCCGTCACGGAGATGGCGCGGGACGGGGTGCGCCGGGCCCTGGTCTTCGCGACCAGCGCCTACGGCGGCTACTCCGCCTGCCGGCAGTACCACGAGGACATCGCGCGGGCTCGCGAGGCGGCGATCGCGCGCACCGGCTCGGCGCCGGACCTCGTCAAGCTGCGCCACTTCTACGACCACCCGCTGTTCATCGCGTCGGTGGCCGACGGGGTGCGGGCCGCTTCGGAGGGCCTGGAGGACCCGCGCGTGGTCTTCACCGCGCACTCGATCCCGCTCTCCGCCGACCGGACCGCCGGGCCGCCGGAGGAGGGCGGGCACCGCTACTCTCGGCAGATGGCCGAGGCCGCCCGCCTCGTGGGCGAGGCCGTCGGTGCCCCGGAGCACGACCTCGTGTGGCAGTCGCGCTCGGGCCCGCCCCAGATCCCGTGGCTGGAGCCCGACATCGTCGACCACCTCGACGACCTCCACGACCGCGGTGTGGGCGCCGCCGTCGTCAGCCCCGTGGGCTTCGTCTCCGACCACCTCGAGGTGGTCTGGGACCTCGACAACGAGGCCGCCGAGCACGCCGGGAAGCTGGGCATGGGCTTCGCCCGCGCGGCGAGCGCCGGCTCGGATCCGCGCTTCGTCGAGATGGTCGTGGAGCTCGTCGCGGAGCAGGTCGACGGGGCTCCCTTGCGCAAGCTCGGCATCGCCCCGCGGGCCGGCGTGGGGTGCAACGGCGCCCTCTGCCACCCGGGCTGCTGCGAGCCCGCGAAGCGCCCGGGGAGCTGACGCCGGGCTCTTGCCAATCAGGGGCAGGAGCAGGGGAAACGGTCGCCCGACAGCCGCCATCCGGCGTGTTGCCAGTGATCGTTCGCGTCGCTAGTGTCCGGCGTCACGTGGCCGGAGATGCATCTATCGCCTCCGCGTCCCCCTCCCATCGGTGGCACGGCGAAGGAGCCCTGAATGGCTGCGAGCGGCGAGATCAAGGTCAGCATCCTGGACTGCGGGATGATGACGGCGGACCTGACGTGGCTGCTGCTCAAGCCCGGGCGGTCGATCCGCCCGCGCCAGATGCGCGACCAGCCGACCGAGTGGGCCGACGTGCCGACGCACTGCGTCCTCGTCGAGACCCCCGACGGCACGATCCTGTGGGACACCAGCTGCCCGCGGGACTGGGAGGAGCGCTGGGGCCCGACGGGCCTGCAGGACTTCTTCCCCTACGAGAAGGTCAGCGACGAGGAGTACCTCGACTCGCGCCTGCAGCAGCTCGGCGTCGGGGTCGACCAGATCGACTACGTGGTGCTCTCGCACCTGCACTTCGACCACTGCGGCAACGCCGGCCTGTTCAAGGACTCCACCGCCAAGCTCGTCTGCTCCGACAAGGAGAAGGACTTCGCGTTCGGGTTCGACGGCCTGTTCACCGGCGCGCACCTCAAGACCGACTACGAGGACCTGAACTGGGAGACGGTCTCGGGCGACACCGAGTTCCTCCCCGGCGTCACGCTCCTGCAGACCCCGGGGCACACCCCCGGCACCATGTCGATGCAGGTCGACCTGCCCGACAGCGGCACCATGATCTTCACGTCCGACGCCGTGTACATGGGGGAGAGCTACGGGCCGCCCACCACGCCGGCCGCGATCGTCAACGACATGGGCCAGTTCTACTCGTCGGTGGAGAAGATCCGCGGCGTCGCCGAGAAGACGGACGCGACCGTGGTCTTCGGCCACGACCCCGACCAGATCCGCCAGCTCAAGACCGTGGGCAACGGCGGCCACTACACCTGATCGGAGCACGCCTCCCATGACCGTCCCCCCGGTCCCCACCGAAGAATCGGTCTTCACCTGGGGTGCCCCGCCGCTCAAGTTCGGCGCGGGCGCCTGCGACGAGATCGGCTTCGACCTCGCCCAGTACGGCGCGAAGCGCATCCTGCTGATCACCGACCCGGGCATGCAGCAGACGGGCCTGCCCGACCGCATCGCCGACCAGATCCGCCGGTACGACATGACCGTCGAGATCTTCGACGGCGTGCACGTCGAGCCCACCGACGACTCGATGAACAAGGCCGTCGGCTACGCCCACGAGCAGGGCCCGTGGGACGGGTTCGTGGCCGTGGGCGGCGGCTCGGCGATCGACACGGCCAAGGCCGTCAACCTGCTGACCACCTTCCCCGGCGACCTGATGGACTACATCAACAAGCCGGTCGGCAACGCCCAGGTCCCGCCGGGCCAGCTCAAGCCGCTCATCGCCGTGCCCACCACGGCGGGCACGGGCTCCGAGTCGACGGCGATGTGCGTCCTGGACGTCCTCTCGCTGCGCGTGAAGACGGGGATCAGCCACTGGCGGCTGCGCCCGACGCTCGCCGTCGTCGACCCGCTGCTGACGATGACGCTGCCGCCGGAGGTGACGGCGGCCTCGGGCATGGACATTGTCTGCCACGCGCTCGAGTCCTACACCGCGCGGTGGTACACGACGTTCGACCGCAAGTCGCCCGAGCAGCGGGTGACCTACTGCGGCTCGAACCCGGTGTCGGACCTGTGGTGCGAGAAGTCGATGTCACTGCTCGCCCGCTCGTTCCGCACGGCGGTGGAGCGCGGCGAGGAGGACGTCGACGCCCGGATGGACATGATGATGGCGGCGACCTTCGCCGGCATGGGCTTCGGCAACTCCGGGGTGCACATCCCCCACGCCAACGCCTACCCCATCGCCGGGCAGGTGCGGGACTTCCACCCCGCCGGCTACCCGTCGGACGAGGCGATGGTGCCGCACGGCATGTCGGTGTCGCTGACGGCGCCGGAGGCGTTCCGGTTCAGCTTCGAGGCGGCGCCCGACCGGCACATGGCCGCGGCGCGGATGCTCGGGCCCAACGCCGAGACGCAGTCGAACGCGTCCGAGCAGCTGCCGCACGTGGTCACCGAGCTGATGCGCGACATCCGGATCCCCAACGGCATCGGTGAGGTCGGCTTCGGCGAGGGCGACATCCCCGACCTGGTCGACGGGACGATGAAGCAGCAGCGACTGCTGGCCACCTGCCCGAAGACGCCGACCGAGGACGACCTCGCGGAGATCTTCCGCAAGTCGATCTCGAACTGGTAGCCCGGTGCCGATCTACGACTACCGCTGCGACTGCGGCCTGCGCTTCGAGCGCCTGATCGGGCGCGACGCCCCCGCCCCGGCCTGTCCGGAGTGCGGGGGCGCGTCCCGCAAGGTGCCGTCACGCCCCGCCCTGCACGGGCGCGCCGACGCGGGGCTGGCCAAGGAGCAGATGCCCCAGACCTGGCGGGGCACCTACCACGGCAACCGCGAGTACGTCACCGGGATGCAGCGCAAGTGGGAACAGCGCGAGCGGCTCGAGGCCAAGCACCCGGAGCTGCGCGGGGACACCCGGCCGGTGGCCGCGCACGAGGGGCGCTACGAGCAGGCCCCGCTGCGGGTGGGGGAGCCGATCCTGGGCTCGGGTTCGGGTTCTCCCGGCGGCTCGGACTCCTCCGGGTCGTCGTCGTCCGAGGGGCACGGCCACGGTCACGGCCATGGCCACGGGCACGGGCACTAGGCGGCGCTGAGCACCCGGACGGTCTCGGCGACGGCGGCGACCCGGG
This sequence comes from Actinomycetospora sp. NBC_00405, assembly GCF_036044095.1. Taxonomy (NCBI): domain Bacteria; kingdom Bacillati; phylum Actinomycetota; class Actinomycetes; order Pseudonocardiales; family Pseudonocardiaceae; genus Actinomycetospora; species Actinomycetospora sp. NBC_00405. The sequence continues at coordinate 1,094,745 of NZ_CP107938.1, read as the reverse complement.
CACCCCGCACGGCGGTGGCCAACGGGCGCAGGGCGTCGTTGCGGGCCAGCGCGGCCGACGAGGACTTGGCGCCGCCCGGGTCGTCCCCGGACGCCGCGAGGAGGATCGCCTCCACCTCGTCGGCGTGCTGGAGCACGCGCAGCGGACGGGGCGGGGTGCCGGTCGGCCAGGTCGGGCGCGGCCGGCGGCGCAGGGAGTCCGCGATCTCCTCGCGCACCCCGCGCCGGGGCTTGGCCACGTCGAGCGCGGCGAGGGTGTCGGCCGCGTCGCGCACGAGGCTGCGCAGCTCGTGCTCGGCGTCGGGCAGGCTCGGGTGCGCGGCCGGGGGCACGTCGTCGACGAGGTGCACGGTCCAGCGCAGCACGCCGTCGGCGACGGGCGCGGGGACCGTCGCGAGCCCCGCCCCGGCGAGCACCGCGCACTCGCCGGTCTCCATCGCCGCGGCGCGCAGCGCGCCGGGGCCCGGGAGCCCGCGGACGTCCCCGGCGGTGGGCAGGACGATCCGGGCGTCGGGTCCCGTCGGCGAGCAGCGCTTGCGGGCGAGCGCGAGCAGCACCGCGAGCCCCGTACCGGCCCGGTCCGGGGTCGGCAGGTTGGTCACGGCGGCGGTCGCGGCGTCGGCGGCGACCACGTCGTGGGCCTCGGACCACGGGGTCAGCGCGTCGAGGACGTCGTCGGCCGCGGCGGAGCCCGCGAGCCACGCCGCGCTCCACACGGCCAGGGAAGCACTCGCGCAGGGCACCCGATCACGATACGGGCGCCGCGGGGGTGGGGCCGCCGGGCGGCGGGCTCTCCAGTTCGATCTCTCGAGAGTGTCGTGAGCGTCGTCCGATCGGCGAGGGGCACGTTCCGACCCCCGCGCCGGCCCGTTGATCATGCGCAACGTGCCCCTCGCCGCTCCGGTGACCCGGCGCGCACACCCGACCCGCCGGAGCGAGGGACGCCCCGACTGCTCCGGACGCAGCGAGGGTGACCCTCGCTCGACAGCGCTGGCGGCACTCCCGGGAGATCGAACTGGCGAGCGCCACCCGGCCGGCCCGCGAGGGGCACGTTCCGCAGGCGCTTCGCCCCGTCGATGATGCGCAACGTGCCCCTCGCCGCTCCGGTGACCCGGCGCGCACCCGACCCGCCGGAGCGAGGGACGCCCCGACTGCTCCGGACGCAGCGAAGGTGACCCTCGCGCCCGGCTCCCCGACCACCCCGGCCGTCACCCCTGGGCGTGTCGACCCCGGACGATCATGGCCCGCCGTTAGCGTCCCGGCCCGTGGCGAGGACTCAGGGCCGGGGCATGCACGGCTCCTCCGGCGATGCCGGCTTCCGCACGACCGGCGGGGCGGTGCGCGCCCCGGGCCGCGCGGGCGGCGGCGGGCCGTCCTCCGGTGCCGGGCGCACCGGCGGGCTGCCGGGCCTCGCGCCGCACAAGCCCGCCCGCGAGGTGGTGTCGGTGGTCGCCGAGCCCGGGCTGGTCGTCGAGGACGCCGCCGAGACGTTCTGCGGCGCGGTGATCCGCGCGGACATCCGCGAGGTCGTGCTCGAGGACTCCGCCGGGCGCCGCCGGCTGTTCCCGAACAAGCCGGCGGCCTTCCTGCACGAGGGCCGCCCCGCCACCCTGATCCCGCCGCAGCGCGCCGCCGGGCCGGACACCGCGGTCCAGCGCTCGGCCTCGGGCTCGCGCCGCGTCGAGAACGTCCGCGCGAAGACCGCGCTGCCGCACCGGATCTGGGTCGAGGGACTGCACGACGCCGCGATCGTCGAGCAGGTCTGGGGCCACGACCTGCGCGTCGAGGGCGTCGTCGTCGAGCCGCTGCACGGCGCGGACGTGCTCGTCGAGGCCGCCCGCGAGTTCGGCCCGGGTCCCGACCGGCGCCTCGGGGTGCTCGTCGACCACCTCGTCACCGGCTCCAAGGAGTCTCGGATCGCCGAGGGCCTGCGCCGCGAGCTCGGGTCCGCCGCGGCCCACGTCCTCGTGCTCGGGCACCCCTACGTCGACATCTGGGAGGCCGTGAAGCCCTCCGCCGTGGGCATCGCGGCCTGGCCGAGCATCCCGCGCGGCATCGAGTGGAAGCGCGGCGTGTGCGAGGCCCTCGGGTGGGGCGACGACCGTGACGGTGCCCGGCGGGTCCTGTCGTCGGTGTCGTCGTGGTCCGACCTCGAGACACCCCTGATCACGTCCATGGAACAGCTGATCGACTTCGTGACCGTCGGTCCCTGAACTCACCTCCGCCGACACCCCGGCGTGGCACACTCACCGGTGTGATCCCGCTGCTCTGGCTCGTCGCGGGAGTTCTCCTGATCGCGGTCGAGCTCATGTCCGGCACCCTCGTGCTGCTGATGCTCGGCGTCGCCTCGCTGTTCGCAGCCGGCGCCTCCGCCCTCGGCGTCCCCCTGGGGGCCGACGTCGCGGTCTTCGGGCTGGCCGCCACCCTCCTCGTCCTGCTCGCGCGCCCGCCGCTGCTGCGCCGCGTCCACGGAACGCGCGAGGACGGCACCGCCAACGCCGGGCCGACGGCGCTGCTCGGGGCGATGGCCGAGGTGGTCGAGCCGATCACCGCCGCCGATGCGGGCACCGTGCGCATCGGCGGCGCGCTCTGGACGGCGCGCGCGCTGCACGAGGGCGCCGAGCTGGCCACCGGCGACCCCGTGGTCGTCGTCGACATCCGCGGGGCGACGGCGGTGGTCACGGCGGATGTCGCCGGGCCCGCGCGTCCGTCCCGCCCGCCCCTGCAGGGAGAGAGCTAGCCGATGGACCCCGTCACGCTCGTGCTGTACGTCGTGTCCGCGATCGTGCTCATCCTGATCATCACCGCGGTGGTCAAGAGCGTCACGGTCGTCCGCCAGGCCGAGGCCGCAGTGATCGAGCGGCTGGGGCGCTACCAGCGCACCGCCGCCCCCGGCCTGACGATCCTGGTGCCGTTCATCGACCGGATCCGCGAGCGGGTGGCGCTCTGGGAGCAGGTCGTCTCGTTCCCGCCGCAGCCGGTGATCACCCAGGACAACCTGACGGTCTCCATCGACACCGTCGTGTACTACCAGGTCACCGAGCCGCGCAACGCGGTCTACGAGATCTCCGACTACATCAACGGCGTCCAGCAGCTCACCACGACCACGCTGCGCGACGTCGTCGGCGGGATGAGCCTGGAGGAGGCGCTGACCTCCCGCGAGACGATCAACACCCGCCTGCGCCGGGCCCTCGACGACGCCACCGGGCCCTGGGGTCTGCGCGTCGTCCGCGTCGAGCTCAAGGCCATCGACCCGCCGCCCTCCATCCAGCACTCGATGGAGCAGCAGATGAAGGCCGACCGCGAGAAGCGGGCGATGATCCTCACCGCCGAGGGCCACCGCGAGTCGTCGATCGCCGCGGCACAGGGCAACAAGCAGGCCGCGATCCTCAACGCCGAGGGCTCGAAGCAGGCCGCGATCCTCAACGCCGAGGCCGACCGCCAGGCCACCATGCTGCGCGCGCAGGGCGAGCGGGCCGCCGCGTACTACCAGGCGCAGGGCGAGGCCAAGGCCATCGAGAAGACGTTCGCCGCGATCAAGGCCGGGCGCCCGACGCCGGAGATGCTGGCCTACCAGTACCTGCAGACGCTGCCGCAGATGGCGCAGGGCGACAGCAACAAGATGTGGGTGGTGCCCAGCGACTTCGGCAAGGCGCTCGAGGGCTTCACGAAGATGCTCGGGGCGCCGGGCGAGGACGGGGTGTTCCGCTACCAGCCCTCGCCCGAGGACCCGGCGGCCGCCACGCGGCCGGGCCAGACCGACGACGACGTCGAGGACTGGTTCGACACCAGCACCGACCCCGAGATCGCGAAGGTCGTCGCGGCGGCCGAGCAGCGGGCCGACGCCGCCGTCGCGGAGCCCGAGACGAACGGGCTGGGGCGCCACGCGACCGGCGACGCGGGGCTCCCGCCGACCGACACCGTCTGAGCCGGGGGCCACCTCGTAGATTGGGGGTCATGCTCGATCGCGCCCTCGTCGACGGCCTGTTCCCGGCCGACCTGCCCGAGCCCGCCGAGCTCGAGGAGCGCTACCCGCCGCGCGCGCTCGCCGACGGTGCCCTCGTCACCCGCTTCGGGCCGAGCCCGACCGGGTTCGTGCACATCGGCGGCCTGTACACCGCGATGGTGTCGCGCGACCTCGCGCACTCCACCGACGGCGTCTACGTCCTGCGGATCGAGGACACCGACCAGAGCCGCGAGGTCGAGGGCGCCGACGCGCAGTTCACCCGCGCCTTCGACGCGTTCGACCTCGTCCCCGACGAGGGCGACACCGCACTCCCGGCCCCGCGCGGCGAGTACGGGCCGTACCACCAGTCGCAGCGCGCGGCGATCTACCAGACCTACGTCCGGGAACTGATGCGCCAGGGCACGGCGTATCCGGACTTCGCCACGAAGGAGGAGCTCGCGCAGATCTCCGACGCCCAGCGCACGCTCAAGCTGCCGACCGGCTACTACGGCCGCTGGGCGCCGTGGCGCGACGCGTCCCCCGAGGACGTCCGGGCGGCGCTCGACGCCGGGAAGCCGTGGGTCGCGCGGTTCCGGTCCGAGGGCAAGGTGGGGGAGCGGTTCGCGTTCACCGACCGGCTGCGCGGGCGGGTCGAGATGGAGGACAACCACAACGACGTGGTCATCCTCAAGACCTCGGAGAGCCCGGTCCGGCTGCCGACCTACCACTTCGCGCACGCCGTCGACGACCACCTGATGCGCACGAACCTCGTGGTGCGCACCGAGGAGTGGCTCTCGTCGGTGCCGACGCACCGCCAGCTGTTCGCCGCACTCGGCTTCGAGCCGGTCGACTACGCCCACCTCGCGCCGCTGATGAAGCAGGAGGGCGGGTCGAAGCGCAAGCTCTCCAAGCGCAAGGACGCCGAGGCCGCCGTCGACTACTACCTCGAGGCCGGCTTCCCGGTGCCCGCCGTGCAGTACTACCTGCGCGGGCTCGCCAACCCGCGGCTGGCCGAGGTCCCGCTGGCCGAGGCCCTGGCGACGCCGCTGCGCCTCGACGAGTTCGGGCTCGCCGGCCCGCTGGTCGACACGGTGAAGCTCAGCGACATCTCCGCCGACCACATCGCGACGCTCCCCGGGCCCGAGGTCCTCGCCGGGGTGCGGGCGTGGGCCGCCGAGTACGACCCCGAGGTCGTCAAGGTGCTCGACGCGAACCCCGAGCTCGCGCTCGCGGCGATCGACGTCGAGCGGGTGGGCGTGGAGAACCCGCGCAAGGACCTCGCGAAGTGGTCGGACTTCCGCGAGGCCTACGGCTTCTTCTTCCCCGAGCTCTTCACCGACGTCACCGACCCCGGCGACGAGCGGTTCGGCGAGCTCGATGCGTCGCTGGTGCGCACCGTCGCGGCGGATCTCGCGGACACGTACACTCACGAGGGCGACCAGCCGACGTGGTTCCAGCAGATCCGCGACCTCGCGACCCGCCACGGCTTCGCGCCCAACCCGAAGACGTACAAGAAGGACCCGGACGCCTACCCGGGCATGCTGCGCGACGCCGCCAACGTCGCCCGTGTCGCGATCACCGGCGCGCAGCGCAGCCCCGACCTCTACGAGGTCACCCGGGCCCTCGGTGCCGACGAGGTCGTGCGCCGACTGCGCGCCGTGACGGGCTGACGCCCGTGTACGTCCGCACCGGCGACGGCCGTCGCATCGCCTACGACCGCGAGGGCGCGGGCGGGCGGCCGCTCGTGCTCGTCGGCGGGCTGGGCCAGATGCGGGCCACCGACGCCGCGACGCGCACGCTGACCGGCGAGCTCGCCGCCCGCCGGTTCGACGTCGTGCACCACGACCGCCCCGGGCGGGGCGACAGCACCGGCGACCCGCCGTTCACCCTGGCCGGAGAGGTGGAGGCCCTGCGCGCGCTGGTCGACGAGCTCGGCGGGCGCGCGGCGCTCTACGGCAGCTCGTCGGGCGGCGCGATCGCCATGGCCGCCGCCACCCGGATACCCGGCGTCGACCACCTGGTGCTCTGGGAGACCCCGCTCGGCACCGACGGCTCCGCCGACGCCCGGGCCTGGCACGCCGGCATCGTCGAGCGCACGAGGTCCGCCGGCCCCGAGGCGGTGCTGCGCTTCGCGATGGACGGCATGCCGCCGGAGTGGCTCGACGGGATGCTCGCCGGCCCGGACCGCGAGCGCTACCTGCGGCTCGCGCCGACGACGGCGGCCGACGCCGAGGCGCTGGCGTGGGCGGCCGACGCCCTGCGCGACGGCACGCTCGCCCGGGAGGTCACCGCGCCGACGACGGTGCTGACCGGCACGGCCGCCTGGCCGGTGTTCGTCGAGGCCGCCGACGCGCTGGTCGATGCGCTGCCGCACGCCGAGCGCGGCGAGGTGCCCGGGGCCGCGCACGGCTGGGAACCGGCCGACCTCGCACGGGTGCTGGCTGACGTCCTGCTCTAGTCCTGCTGTGGCCCTGCTGCTGGGTCGACGGGAACATTCCGGGCGGACCGGACCGTCGTACGGGTCGAGATCCTCCCCTCGAGCCACGGCGAGGTGCCGGCATGACCGCCCCGATCCACGAGTCGCCCGCTGCCCGCCACGTCGCCGGGTGCCGCGCGCGGACCGGCGCGCTGGCCGTGGCCCTCGTCGCGGCCGGCCTGCTCGCCGGCTGCGCGCGAGGCACCGGTAGCTCGGTGAGCTGCTCCGGCGACGACTGCCGCGCGACGGTCACGGGCACGCCGATCGAGGTGGACCAGCCCGGCAGCAACCAGAGCAGCGGGTCGGGCCGGAGCACCACCCGCCGGCCCGCGAGCGACGGCGACGGCGTGGACTTCCGGGTGGAGGCGATGGCGCCGGGCTCGGTGGACATCTCCGACGACGGCATCGTCACCCGCGTCGAACAGGGCGGCACCTTCGTCGAGGACGGCTCGACCGTGCGGCTCGAATCCTCGGACGGGCGCACCGCGGTCTTCACGTTCCGGGGACAGTGAGCGCCATGAGCCCGACGACCGTGCCCCTGCACCTCGGAACCCACGCCCCGACGGCGGGCGTGGACCTCTCCGGGGTCGCCGCGGTCGGCGACACGCTCTTCGTGGCCCCGGACGAGGGCTCCTCGCTGCTGGCACTGCGGCGCGACGGCCCGGGGTGGGGGAGCCCCGAGGAGGTGCCGCTCGGCGAGGCCGTCGACCTGCCGGGGAAGCCCGGCGAGGAGGTGGACGCCGAGGGTCTCGACGTCGTCGACGGCTGCCTGTGGGTCGTCGGCTCGCACAGCCCGAAGCGCAAGCGGGTCAAGCCCGGCACCGACCCGGCGGACGTGCCCGCGCGCCTCGCCCGGACGTCGGCGGAGAAGTCGCGGCGTCTGCTCGCCCGGCTGCCGCTGCGGGACGGGGCGGACGGCCCGCGTCCCGCCCCTGGTGCGGGGGCGCGCCTGCCGTCGGGCCGGCGGGGCCTGTGGGGTGCGCTCGCCGACGACGAGCACCTCGGCCCGTTCCTCGGCATCCCGGGCAAGGACAACGGGTTCGACGTCGAGGGCGTCGCGGTGCTGGGCGAGCGGGTCGTCCTCGGCCTGCGCGGCCCGGTGCTGCGCGGGTGGGCCGTGCTGCTGGGGCTCGCGGTGCACGTCGAGACCGGTGTGGACGGCACCGAGCTCGTGCTCGACGGGATCGACAAGGTCTTCCTCGACCTCGACGGCCTCGGCGTGCGCGACCTCGCCCGCGCCGGCGACGACCTGCTCGTCCTCGCGGGCCCGACGATGGTGCTCGACGGGCCGGCCCGCGTCCTGCGCCTGCCCGGGGCGGCGGCGGCCCCGCTCCCGCCGGCGATCTCGCGCGAGGAGATCGAGACGGTCGCGGAGCTGGCCGTCGGCGTGGGCTGCGACCGCCCCGAGGGCCTCGCCGTCCTGCCGGAGGGTCTGCTCGTCCTGCACGACACCCCGGCCGCCCACCGCCTGGACGACGAGACCCTCCTGGGCGACCTCTGGCCTGCGGCCACGTGAGTGATTCGGGTCGCCGGGGCGACCCGAATCACTCACGTGGGCCGGAGGCCCCTCACACGTTCATCGCCACGTACTTGATCTCGAGGTACTCGTCGATGCCGACGGTGCCCCCCTCGCGGCCCAGGCCCGACTGCTTCACGCCGCCGAAGGGCGCGCCGGCGTTGGAGACCATGCCCTGGTTGAGCCCGACCATCCCCGCCTCGAGGCGCTCGGACAGACGGATCGCCCGGCTCAGGTCCTTGGTGTACAGGTAGCTGACCAGGCCGAACTCGGTGTCGTTGGCGGCGCGGATCGCGTCGTCGTCCTCGGTGAACGTGAAGATCGGCGCCACCGGGCCGAAGATCTCCTCCTTGGCCAGGCGCGCCGACGTGGGCACGTCGGAGAGCACCGTCGGCGGGTAGAAGTAGCCCGCGCCCGAGGGGATCTGCCCCCCGGTGCGCACGGTGGCGCCCTTCTGCACGGCGTCGTCGACGAGCTCGGCGACCTTGTCGCGCTGGTCGGCCTCGACGAGCGGGCCCACCTCGACGCCCTCCTCGGTGCCGCGCCCGACCTTCATGTCGGACATCCGGTCGACGAGCTTCTTCGTGAACTCCTCGGCGACGTCGGCGTGGATGTAGAAGCGGTTCGCCGCCGTGCACGCCTCGCCGATGTTGCGCATCTTCGCGAGCATCGCGCCCTGCACGGCCTCGTCGACGTCGGCGTCGGCACACACCACGAACGGGGCGTTGCCGCCGAGCTCCATCGACGTCTTGAGCACCTGCTGCGCCGACTGCTCGATCAGCTTCTGCCCGACCTCGGTGGACCCGGTGAACGACAGCTTGCGGATGCGCCCGTCGGCGATCAGCGGCCCCATCACCTTGCCGGTGGACCTCGTGGTGACGACGTTGAGCACGCCGTCGGGCAGGCCCGCCTCGGCGAGGATGTCGGCCAGCTTGAGGATCGTCAGCGGCGTCAGGCTCGCCGGCTTGATGACCATCGTGCAGCCGGCCGCGATCGCCGGGCCGATCTTGCGGGTGCCCATGGCCAGCGGGAAGTTCCACGGCGTGATCAGCAGGCACGGCCCGATCGGCTGACGCATCACGAGGACGCGCCCGTTCCCCGTGGCGTTGACCTTCCACTCGCCGGAGATCCGCACGGCCTCCTCGGAGAACCAGCGGAAGAACTCGGCGGCGTAGGTGATCTCCGCCTTGGACTCCGCCAGCGGCTTGCCCATCTCCAGAGTCATGATCAGGGCGATGTCGTCGGCGCGCTCGGTGATCAGCTCGAACGCGCGGCGCAGGATCTCCCCGCGCTCGCGGGGCGCGGTGGCGGCCCACTCGGGCTGCGCGTCGTGCGCGGCCTTGAGGGCGACCATCCCATCCTCCGGGGAGGCGTCCGCCACGTCGCAGAGGAGCTCGCCCGTCGACGGGTCCTCGACACCGAACGTCTTCTGCTCGGTGGCGTCGCGCACCGATCCGCCGATGATCAGTCCCTTCGTGACCTCGTCGATCACGCGACGTTCCCGGTCGGTCTCGGCCATGCGTCCCCTCCCGCTTCGTCACGTCCCGATCGGGACGTGCACGACCCATCTTCGCCCCGCTAGGTGCCCCCGTCTCCGCAGGCCCATGCCGACCGTCCGGCCTAGGCTCCGGCCCGTGTCCCGACCCCACCACCACGTGCGCGCCCGGCCCGACCTGCCCCAGCGGGTGGCACCGGAGGCGAGTGCCCTCGTCGTCGGCGGCGGGATCGCGGGCGTGGCCGCCGCGCTGGTGCTGGCCGAGCGCGGCGTGAAGGTCGAGCTGCTCGAGGCGGCACCGCACCTCGGCGGGCGCCTCGGCACCTGGGACCGGCGCCTGGCCGACGGCAGCGAGGTGGTGGTCGAGCACGGCTACCACGGCTTCTTCCGGCAGTACTACACGCTGCGCGACATCCTGCGCCGCCTCGACCCGGACCTCGGCTTCCTGCGCGACGTCGGCGGCTATCCCATCGCGAGCCGCCCGTCGGTGGGCTGGGAGTCCGAGGACTTCACCGCGCTGCCGCGCACCCCGCTGCTCAACCTCGTCGCCCTCGTCCTGCGCAGCCCGAGCTTCAAGCTGGGCGAGCTGCGGCACGTGAACGCCGACGAGGCGCTGGCGATGCTGCACTACGACCCCGTCCGGACCTACGCCGAGCACGACCACCGCAGTGCCGCGGAGCTGCTCGACTCCCTCGGCTTCTCCGATCGCGGCCGGGCGATGCTCTTCGAGGTCTTCGCGCACTCGTTCTTCAACGTCGAGCAGCGCTACTCGGCGGCCGAGTTCCTGGCGATGTGCCACTTCTACTTCACGGCGAACCCCGAGGGCCTCGGTATGGACGCCCCGACCGAGGACTACCGCACCTCGCTGTGGGAGCCGTTCACCCGCCTGCTGGAGAAGCACGGGGCGACGGTGAGCACCGGGACGCGCGCGGTGGCGCTGCGCCCCGACGGCGCGCACGGGTGGGCCGTCGACGTCGAGGGCGAGCCCGCCCGCCACGCCCGCCACCTCGTCGTCACCACCGACGTCCCGGCCACGCGCGACCTCGTGGCCGCGTCCCCCGAGCTCGTCGCCGCGGCCCCGGGGCTGGCCCGGCGGATCGCGGCGCTGCCGAGCGGCGAGCCCTACGTCGTGGCCCGGCTGTTCTGCGAGGGCGACGTCGACCCGGCGCGCGCGGTGTTCACCGGCGTGACCCGGGAGGAGGTCCTCGACTCGGTGACGTTGTTCCACCGGCTCGAGGGCGGGTCCGCGCGGTGGGCGCGGGAACACGGGGGGTCCGTGATCGAGCTGCACTCGTACGCCTGCCCGTCCGGGACCCCGACCGACGACCTCGTCGCCACGATGCGCACCGAGCTCGCCGCGCTCTGGCCCGAGAGCGCCGACCTGCGCGTGATCGACGTCGAGGCGCACCGCTACACCAACGCGCCCGGCTTCGACCCCGGCTACCACCTCGTGCGGCCCGGCGTCCTCACCGACGCCCGCGGGCTGCGCCTGGCCGGCGACTGGGTGGCCTGCGACGTCCCGTCCGCCCTGATGGAGCGCGCGGCCGTCACCGCGGTCACGGCGGCGAACGACGTCCTGCGCGAGGAGGGCGTCGCCCCCGAACCGATGCGCTCGATCCGCCCGCGGGGCATCCTCGCCGGCCGCCGTCGTGCGTGATCTTCTCGGTCATAGCTGTGAAGATCACGCACGTGGGGTGCACGGCAGGTGGGGGCCTGACGCGATACCGTCTGCGCGCCGCCGGGGAGACCGGCGCGACGACCTGGGAGGGAACCGAGTGCCGAACCGACGGACGGCCGGGCGCACCGCGGCCCTGGCGGCCGTACTGCTCGCCGGGGGCATCAGCCTGAGCGCCTGCGTCTTCCCGGCCGAGCCGGCCCCCGGATCGCCGTCGAACCCGGACCAGTTCTCCACCGAGGGCTTCCCGCCGCCCGGCCCGGCGCCGCAGCCCGGTGTCATCACCCCCGACCCGGTGGCCCCGCCCGCCCCGTCGGAGGAGCCGCGCCCGCCCGAGGGCCCGGTGCCCACCGAGGGGCCGCGCACCAGCGGCAGTGAGCCGGAGCCCACCGGCGCGCCGGCCCCGCCGCCCGGCAGCTGACGGTCACTCCGGTCCTTCGGAGGCCGCGGGTCCCTGCGCCGCCGGCCGCGCGCACAGGGCGACGCCGGCGAGCCCGATCGCCCCGCTGACCAGGAAGATCACGATCAGGGTCGGCGAGAGCGTCCCGGTGACCGCGTCGCCCAGCAGCACGACCGCGGTGGTGCCGGGCACCAGCCCGAGCGCGGTGCCGCCGAGGTAGTGCCGCCAGCGCACGCTCGTCACCCCGAACGTGTAGTTCAGCGGCGCGAACGGGATCATCGGCACCAGGCGTGCCGACAGCACCGACAGCAGCCCGCGCGACGACAGGCGGGCCTCGAGCTGGCGCACCCGCCCGGGCCCGAGCCGTCGGAGCGCGCGCCCGCCGAGGCGCCGGGAGATCCCGAACCCGGCGGCCGCGGACGCCGTGCTCGCCACCAGGCACAGCGCGAGCGCCAGCCACGGCCCGAACAGCAGGCCCGCGGCCAGCGAGAACGCGGTGCGCGGGATCGGCGTGGTCGTCACGAGCGCGTGCGCCAGCAGGAACGTCACCGGCGCCCAGGCGCCGAGGTCCCGCACCCGGTCGCGCAGCTCCAGCGCCGTCGGCAGCGGCACCAGGAGGGCGAGGACGACCGCGGCGAGCAGCACCACCGCGAGCACGACCCAACGGGCGCGACCGGAGGTCAGCGACGGGAGGCGCACGGATTCCGCCTCCACCGCAGCGTCGGGTGCCGAACGGACGCGAGCCTACTCAACCGATGCGTGTGAACAGCCCCTGATAGGCGACGACGAGGCCGACGGGGTCGACGGTCACCGCGAACTCGCCGTAGGTGGGGTCGGCGTAGGTGTAGGTCGCGAGGCCCCGGGCGTCGTCCGGGCCGCGGCGGTAGACCTGCCGCACGCGGTGCACCGCGAGCGACGGGACGTCGAGCCACGCCACGTCCACCGCCGCCTCGCCGCCGACGGGCAGGTCGAGCCGGCGCACCGGCAGCGCGTTGGTGAGCGGCGTCGCGGAGACGTCGACGTCGGTGCACCCGCGCAGCTCCGGCCAGGGCCGCCCGTCGAGGGTCCAGTCCCCGAGCGCGTCGACCGACAGCGTCACCCGCTCGAGACCGTCGTCGGCGAGCACCTCGACGAACACGGTGCGGGTCAGCCACGCCCGGTCGGCGACCACGGAGAACCGGAGCGACCAGGCCCCGTTGTCGTCGCGCACGACGGCGGACCCGTCGAGGAGGTGCGCGCCGTCGGGGTGCTCGTGATCGGGGGCGAAGTCGGACACCGCGCCGTGCGCGAGTCCGTCGGCGACGTCGAGGCGTCGCCACAACGCGGAGTGCAGGGCCACGCGGGGGATCGTGGCAGACGCCCCGACGGCGATCCGCGCGTGCCGGTCGCACCGGCGTGGCACGATCGCCGCGTCATCGGTCCGGTGCCGGACGCGCCGGCGCGGAGGGAGTGTGCCCGAGGTGAGTGGTCCCTCGTCCGACGAGAACGACGAGCCACGGGAGGCCCGCGCCGACGAACCCACCCCGCCCCGGGGCACGCCCGGTCCGGACACCTCGGTCCCGGCCTGGGATCCGTCGGAGGGCGGCTCGGGCGGCGCCGGTGGGTCGGCACCTCCCTCGTCGGGCTTCGCGTCCCCGGCGGAGGGCGCGTCGGGCCAGGGCCCCTCGGGCTACGGGGCCGGCGCCCAGCCCCCGGGCCACGGCGCCTCCGGGAACCAGGGGTACGGCAACCAGGGCTACGGGGGCCAGGGCTACGGCGGCCAGGCTCCCGGCGGCCCCGGCTACGGGGGCCAGGGCTACGGCGGCCAGGGCTACGGCGGCCAGGCTCCCGGCGGCCCCGGCCCCGGCCCCGGCTACGGCGGTCCCGGCGGACCCGCCGGACCCGCCGGCTTCGGCGGCGGCCCCGGGCCGGGCCCGGGCTTCGGTCCCGGCTTCGGGCAGGCCCCCAAGCCCGGCATCGTCCCGCTGCGCCCGCTGGGCCTCGGCGAGGTCCTCGACGGGGCGCTGGGCTACATCCGCGCGCACCCGCGGGTGGTGCTCGGCGCGTCCGCGGTCGTCGCGGTGATCAGCCAGATCGTGCAGGTGGTGCTGCAGCTGGTGGTGACGTCGTCGGCCGAGGGGCTGGGCGGGTCGCCGGACCTCGCGCAGGTCACCGGTCTCGTGGCCGGCGCGGGCGTCACCGGGTTCGTCGGCGCGATCATCACGCTCGTCGCGACGGCGGTGCTCACCGGCGTGCTCATGGTGGTCATCAGCCGCTCGGTGCTCGGCGCGCCCGTCGACCCCGGCGAGGTCTGGCGTGCCGCCCGCCCGCGGGTCCCGGGTGTGCTCGGGGTCGTGGTGCTCGTCGCGCTCATCGCCCTCGGGATCCTCGTCGTCGGCGCGGTGCCGGGTCTGCTGCTGCTGGCCGTCGACGGGGTGCTGGGCGGCGTGGTCATCGGGATCGGCGTGCTCGCGGCGATCGTGGTCGTCGTGTGGCTCTCGGTCTCGTGGTCGCTGGCCACGCCCGCCTACGTCCTCGAGGGCGTCGGCGTCACCGAGGCGCTGCGGCGCTCGTGGTTCCTCGTCACCGGCCGGTTCTGGCCGGTGTTCGGCATCCAGCTCCTCGGCGGCATCATCGCCACGGTGATCGCGGCCGTGATCGCGCTGCCGTTCCAGTTCATCGGCACCGCGCTCGGCGTCGCCACCGCGAACGGGGACCCGGCGGCCATCACCTCGCTCCCGGTCCTGCTGATCAGTGCGATCGGCGCGATCATCGCCACCACCCTCACGACCCCCTTCCAGGCGGGCGTCAGCGGCCTGCTCTACGTCGATCAGCGCATGCGCCGGGAAGGCTTCGACATCGAGCTGCAGCGGGCCGCCGTGGGCGGGGGCGGCGGACGCTGATGGTCCCGGTGGTCCCGGTGGCCCCGCCCGGGAGTCCCGCCCCGCACGCGGTACCGATCGACCTCGGCGCCGACCCCGCCCGGGAGCTCGCCCGCGAGGAGCTCGCGCGGCCGATCTACTCCGACGCCGCCCCCGACCCGCTGTCGGCGGCGCTGCAGTGGCTCGCGCGGCGGATCGAGGACCTGCTGCGCGCCGCGTCCGGCGTCTCGCCCGGCGGCGGGTGGGGGCTGCTGGTGATCGTCGTGCTGCTGGTGGTCGTGGTGATCCTGGTGCGGCGGCGCTTCGGCCCGCTCGCCCGCACCACGGCCGCTCCCGGCGCCGTGCTCGGCGCCACCGACCGCACCGCCGCCGAGCACCGGCGTCTCGCCGCGGAGCACGCCGCGGCCGGGCGGTACGACGACGCGGTGCGCGAGCGGATGCGCGCCATCGTCCGGTCGCTCGAGGAGCGCACGCTGCTCGAGCCCCGCCGCGGGCGCACCGCCGGCGACGCGGCCCGCGAGGGCGGCCGGGCGCTGCCCGCCGCGGCCGACGCCCTGCAGGACGCGGCGCGGCGCTTCGACGAGACGGTGTACGGCGGGCGCCCCGCCGACGCCGAGACCGCTGAGCGGATGCGGGCCGCCGACGACGCGGTGGCCGCCACCCGGGCCGTGGGCGTCGCATGATCAACGGGGAGTTCGCGCGCGTAGAAGCAGCGAACGCGCCGTTCGCTGCTACCACCGACGCCCCCACGACCCCCGCGCGACGTCGCTGGCGCGGCCCCGCGCTCGTCGTCGGCCTCGTGCTGCTCGCCGCGCTGGTCATCGCCGTGCTCGGCGCCGCGCCGCGCACCGGGGAGCTGGACCCGGAGGCCGCCTCGCCCGACGGCGCGCGGGCGCTCGCCACGCTCCTCGAGGCCCAGGGCGTGCGGGTCGAGACCGTCACCGACCTCGACGCCGCGACCGCCGGCGCGGGACGCACCGTGCTCGTCGCCCTGCCCGCGCAGCTCAGCACGCGCCAGCGCGACGCCCTCGCCGCGTCCCGGGCCGACCTCGTCCTCCTGCGCCCCGACGAGCGCACCCTGACCGCGCTGGCCCCGGCCGTGCGCCCCGAGCCGGTCGAGCTGCCCGAGCCCACCGAGCCGGCGTGCGGGCTGCGCGCCGCGGTGCTCGCCGGGCCGGTCGACCTCGCCGGCGCCGCGTACTCCACCGCCGACCCTGCCGCGGCGCGCTGCTACCCGACGGGCACCCCGAGCGGCGCGGTGTCGCTGGTCGAGGTCCGGGACCGCGGGCGCACGGTCACCGTCGTCGGGGACGCGGCCCCGTTCACCAACGACGTCCTCGACGAGCGCGGGAACGCCGCCCTCGCGATGGACGTCCTCGGCGCGCACCCCGACCTGCTCTGGTACCTGCCGGTGCCGCCCCCGGCCGAGCCCGGCCAGGAGCGCGGCACCTCGGAGCTCCTGCCGCCCGGCTGGGTGTGGGGCCCGGTGCAGCTGCTCGTGGCCGGACTGGCGATCGCGCTGTGGCGGGGGCGCCGCCTCGGGCGCGTGGTCACCGAGGATCTGCCGGTGGTCGTCCCCGCGGGCGAGACCGTGCGGGGCCGGGCCCGGCTCTACCGCCGCGCCGGGGCACGCGACCGCGCCGCGGCCGCCCTGCGCGCCGACGCGCGCCGCGACCTCGCCGGGCGTCTCGGTGTCCCGCGGGGTGCCGGGGACGGCGCCGTCGTCGACGCCGTCGCCGGCCGTACAGGGTGGCCGGCCGGGGCGGTGGGCGTCCTCCTGGCCGGGCCGCCCCCGTCCGACGACGCCGCGCTGGTGACGCTCGCGGGCGAGCTCGACCGCCTCCGCTCCGCCGTCCGGGACGCCTCCGGGGCGACCCCCGGGGGCCCCGCACCGCGGGCGTGATCGGATGAAGGTGTGACCGGCACGGGGGAGATCAGCGGTGACGAGGCCCGGGAGGCCCTGCTCGCGCTGCGCCGCGAGGTGGCCAAGGCCGTCGTCGGCCACGACGCCGCCGTGACGGGCCTGGTCATCGCCCTGCTCACGCGCCGGCACGTGCTGCTCGAGGGCGTGCCGGGCGTCGCCAAGACGCTGCTCGTGCGCTCGGTGGCCGCGGCGCTCTCGCTCGAGGAGCGCCGGGTGCAGTTCACGCCGGACCTCATGCCCGGCGACGTCACCGGCTCGCTGGTCTACGACGGCCGCAGCGCGGAGTTCTCGTTCCGGCCGGGCCCGGTGTTCACCAACCTGCTGCTCGCGGACGAGATCAACCGGACGCCGCCGAAGACCCAGGCCTCGCTGCTGGAGGCGATGGAGGAGTTCCAGGTCTCGGTGGACGGGGTCCCGCGCCCGCTGCCCGACCCGTTCGTGGTGGCCGCGACCCAGAACCCCGTCGAGTACGAGGGCACCTACCCGCTGCCCGAGGCCCAGCTCGACCGCTTCCTGCTCAAGCTCGTGCTGCCCCTGCCGGCCCGCGACGACGAGATCCGCATGCTCACCCGGCACTCGGAGGGCTTCGACCCCCGCGACCTCGCGGCCGCCGGCGTCGCGCCGGTCGCGGGCGCCGAGCACCTGCGCGCCGGGCGGGCCGCCGTGGCGCGGGTGACCGCGCGGCCCGAGCTGCTCGCCTACGTCGTCGACCTGTGCCGCGCGACCCGGGCGTCGCCGTCCCTGCGCCTCGGGGTGTCCCCGCGCGGGGCGACGGCGCTGCTGCTCGCTGCGCGCAGCTGGGCGTGGCTCTCCGGTCGTCCCTACGTCACGCCCGACGACGTGCAGGCCCTCGCCCTGCCGGTGCTGCGCCACCGGGTCGCGGTGCGCGCCGAGGCCGAGCTCGAGGGCGTGACCGCGGACGGCGTCGTGTCCGGGGTGCTCGGCGCCGTGCCGGTCCCGCGGTAGACCCGGGGCGGGTGGGCTGACGACATGGCCGTCACCGGGCGTCTCGCCCTGCTGGTGGCCCTCGGCGCGCTGGTCGTGGGGCTGCTCGTCCCGTCGCTGCTCGGGGTCCTGGTCGTGTCCGGGGCGCTCGCGCTGCTCGCGGTCGTCGACGCGCTGGCGGCGGTCCCCGTCGGGAGCCTGCACCTCGACCGCGAGCAGGACCCCGCCCGCGCGACGACCCTGCGCCTCGGGACCTCGCTCGAGGTCGCGCTGCGGGTCGCCAACCCCGGCCGCCGCCGCGCGGACCTCGTGCTGCGCGACGCCTGGGAGCCCTCCGCGAGCGCGGTGCCCGCGCGGCACCGGCTCGTCGTGCCGGCGGGGGAGCGGCGCCGGGTGGTCACCACGCTCACCCCGACCCGCCGCGGCGACCGGGACGCGGTCCGGGTCACCGTGCGCTCGCTCGGTCCCCTCGGGCTGGCCGCGCGCCAGGGCGGGCGCGCCGTCCCGGCCAGCGTGCGGGTGCTCCCGCCGTTCGGGTCCCGCCGCCACCTGCCCTCCCGGCTGGCGCGGATGCGCGAGCTCGACGGCCGCCGCGCGATCCAGGTGCGGGGCCAGGGCACCGAGTTCGACTCGCTGCGCGAGTACGTCGCGGGCGACGACGTCCGCTCGCTCGACTGGCGGGCGTCGGCGCGCTCCACCGAGCTCGTGGTGCGCACCTGGCGCCCCGAGCGGGACCGCCACGTCCTCGTCGTGCTCGACACCGGCCGCAGCTCCGCGGGCCGGGTCGGCGATGCGCCGCGGCTCGACGCCGCCCTGGACACCGCGCTGCTGCTCGCCGCGCTGGCCTCCCGCGGCGGCGACCGCGTCGACCTGCTCGCGCTCGACCGCGAGGTCCGGGGCTCGGTGCTCGGGGCCACGGCGGGCGATCTGCTGCCCGCGCTCGTGACGGCCATGGCGCCGCTGGAGCCGCGGCTGGTCGAGACCGACATGCGCCTGCTCGCCGCGTCCGTCCTCGCGCGCGCCGGGCAGCGCAGCCTCGTCGTGCTCGTCACGGGTCTCGACGAGGCGGCCGTGACCGAGGGCCTCGACCCCGTGCTCGGGAGCCTGCTGCGCCGGCACACCGTGCTGCTCGCCGCCGTCGACGACCCGGAGCTCGCGACGATGGCCGCCGGTCGCGGGGACGCCGAGGCCGTCTACACGGCGGCGGCCGCCGAGACCGCCCGTGCCGCCCGGCGCCGGACCGCCGAGCGCCTCGGCCGCCGGGGCGTCGAGGTCGTCGATGCGGGGCCCGACGAGCTGCCGCCGGCCGTCGCCGACCGCTATCTCGCCCTCAAGGCGGCGGGGCGGCTCTAGCTAGGCGTGCGGGAAGTCCTCGCCGGTGAACGGCTTGGGCTCGACCATGACGAGCCAGTTGCCGCAGCTGTCGCGGAACACGGCTTCGACGCCGTAGGGGCGCTCGGCGGGCTCCTGGACGAACTCGACGCCCAGCTTCGCCAGCCGCTCGTGCTCGCCACGGCAGTCGTCGGTCGAGAGGCCGATGCCGCCCATCGACCCCGCCGCGAGCGCGCGGCGGACGGCGCCGGCCATCTCCTCGGTCAACGGCGGTCCCGGCACCATGAGCGTCACCTGCAGCTCGGGCTGCTCCGGGTGCACGACCGTCACCCAC
Source organism: Actinomycetospora sp. NBC_00405 (assembly GCF_036044095.1). Classification (NCBI taxonomy): domain Bacteria; kingdom Bacillati; phylum Actinomycetota; class Actinomycetes; order Pseudonocardiales; family Pseudonocardiaceae; genus Actinomycetospora; species Actinomycetospora sp. NBC_00405. Next base: position 1,075,842 of record NZ_CP107938.1, on the reverse strand, counting down.
CGGAAGCCCTCGCCCATCGTGATGTCGGTGCCCTCGCGGAAGCCGAGGACGTCGCAGTAGAAGCGTTTGGCCTCGTCCTGGTCGGTGACGTAGACGGTGACGAGCGAGACGTTGGTGATCATGCGGAGGATTCTCCTCGCGTGACCCCGTCGACCGGCTTCTCGCGGATTGCTCGGTCGCTCAGCCCGTGCATGAGCACGAAGCACCCCGGGATAGGCGGCGGGCCGGTCCGCGCCCAGCGCGCCTGGTACTCCGACGGGCTGGCGCCCACGAGCCGGTGGAACCGCGTCGAGAACGACCCGAGCGACTCGTAGCCGACGAGCCGGCACACCTCGGTGACGGTGAGGTTCGTGGCGCGCAGGAGATCCTGGGCGCGCTCCACGCGCCGCTCGGTGAGGTACGCGTGGGGCGTGAGCCCGTAGGTGCGGGCGAAGCAGCGCAGGAAGTGGTACTTCGACAGGCCCGCCGTCGCGGCCAGGGCGTCGAGGTCGAGGGCCTGCGCGTAGTCGCGGTCGATGCGGTCGCGCGCACGGCGCAGCCCGACGAGCAGGTCCTCGGGGACGGTGCTCATGTCGGGAGCGTGTGGCCGCGGCGATCGGCGGCGAGGTCGGCCAGCGCGGGCGCGGACGGTCCGTGGCGGCGCACCAGCACCACGCCCCACAGCACGTAGGCTGCGAACCCGGCCTCGGCGAGCACCCCGATCCCGATCCGGGCGGCGGTCGGCAGCCCCGAGGGCGTCACGAACGCCTCGATCACCCCGGAGATCAGCAGCAGCACGGTGACCCCGAGCGCCATCCCCGCGGTGGTGCGGCCCTGCCGGGCGAGGGACTCCGAGCGCGTCAGCGGGCCCGGGTCGATCCAGGACCACCCCAGCCGCAGCCCGGCGCCCGCCGCGACGAACAGGGCCGTGAGCTCCAGCAGGCCGTGCGGGGTGATCAGGCCGAAGAACAGGTCCGCCCGGCCGTTGGCGGCGAGGATCCCGCCGGAGAGCCCGACGTTGACGACGTTCTGCAGCAGCACCCAGAGCACCGGCAGGATCAGCACGCCGGTGATCAGGCAGACGGCCGCGAGCCAGGCGTTGTTGGTCCAGACCCGCGCCGCGAACGACGAGGCCGGGTCGGAGCTGTAGTAGGACGCGAAGTCCTCCTCCACCAGCCGCCGCGTCTCCTCGGGCGGGAGCAGGGCCGCCTGGACGTCGGGGGAGCGGGCCACCCAGACCCCGACGGCGACCATCACCACCGAGCTGACCGTCAGCGTCGTCAGCCACCAGCGCCACGACGACGCCAGCGCCACGGCGAAGCCGACGGTGGCGAACCGCGTGAGGTCACGCCACGAGGGGCCGGTCGAGCCGGTGATCGCGGTGCGGGCGCGGGCGACCAGCGTCGAGAGCCGCGCCACGAGCGCCGGGTCGGGCGAGGTCGAGCGCACCACCGAGAGGTGGGTGGCCGTCCGCTCGTAGAGCGCCACGGCCTCGTCGACCTCGTCGCCGGTCCAGCGGCGCCGGTCGAGCAGGGCGGCCAGGCGGTCCCAGTCGGGCCGATGGGCCGCCACGTAGGCGTCGACGTCCACACCGCCGATCCTTCCACCGAGCACGACGCTGGCACGATGGCCGTCGTGGACCGCGTGGTGATCGGGGAAGCGGTCGAGCTGGACGTGCGCACCGCCCGCCTGCCCAGCCGGGCGCTGGCCCTCGCGCTCGACGTCCTGATCATGCTGGTGCTGCTGCTCGTCGTCCTGCTGGTCATGTCGGCGGTCGGGGCGGACGTCGACCCCGCGCTCGCCGCCGCGGTCTCCCTGGTCACCACCGTCGGCGTGTTCGTCGGCTATCCGCTGCTGTGGGAGACGCTCACGCGCGGTCGATCCCCGGGGAAGTACGCGATGGGGCTGCGGGTGGTGCGCACCGACGGCGGGCCGATCGTGTTCCGCCACGCCCTCGCCCGCGCGCTCGCCGGGTTCATCGTCGACTTCGGGCTGTTGTCGCTGTTCACGGGCCTGATCGGGATCGTGGTGTCGGCGAGCACGGCCCGCGGACAGCGGATCGGCGACCTCCTCGCCGGCACGGTCGTCGTCCGCGAACGGCTGCCGCGCACGGGCCTCGAGAGCCTCCCGCCCCCCGACCCCGGCCTCGCGGCGTGGGCGCGGGGCTGCGAGCTCTCCCGCCTCCCCGACGATCTGGCCCTCGCCGCCCGCCAGTTCCTCGTGCGCGCCCCGCAGCTCGCGGGCGGGGTGCGGGCGTCGCTGGCCGAGCGGCTCGCGGCCGACGTCTCCGCCCGCGTCGCCCCGCCCCCGCCGCCCGGCGTGCCGCCCGAGCCCTACCTCCTCGCCGTCCTGGGCGAGCGCCGTCGCCGCGAGGCCGACCGCCTCACGGCCGGGGCGGGCGCCGCGCCACGGGGGAGCGGGCCACCGGGGTGGGACGGGGCGGGTGCACCCGTGGGCATGCCGTCCGGCCCGGGCGTGCCCCCGCCGTCTCCCTACGCGGGCCCCGCCGCGCCGTTCGCCCCCGGACCCGAGGCGCCGCCGACGACCACCCCGTCGCGCACCCCCGTGCCCCCGGACGGGCCCGCACCCTCGCCGGGCGGCTTCGCCCCACCCGGCTGAGTCCGGGGTCCTGCCCGATCCCAGCGCGATGCTTCGGAGAGCGAAGCGTTCTCGTCGGGCCTCGAGCCGAGCTCCCGGAAACCGGACGACCCGGTCGAGACCCGTCGAGAACCGACGCCATCGCCGCACCCCCGCCGACCCCCGCGACGGCCCACCGGGACCGGCTTGCCACGATCGGGGCCGTGTCCTCCGAGCCCGCTGCGCCACCCACGGACCGCCCCGACACCGCGCGGCGTCCGGGCATCGTCGCGGCCGCACCGGTGCTGGGCGTCATGGCCCTGGTCAGCGCGTGGACGGGCTGGGGCGGGCTGGGGCTGGGGCTGCTCGCGGTCGTCGTCGCCCTGGCCGCGTTCGCGCGCCTGCGCGGTTCCCGGGACGCGAGCCGTCGCGGCCCCCTCGCGGGGCTCGCGCTCGGTCTCGTCGCCGTCGGGATCGCGGTCGTGGTGGAGTGGAGCACCCTCGCCGGGGCCGTCACGTACCTCGAGACCGGCGGCGTGCGGACCCTCGACGAGTGCATGCGCCAGGCGCAGAACGAGAAGGAACAGCACGTCTGCAAGTCCCAGCACCTCGACGAGTACCGCGCCCGGTACCCGAGCGAGATCGACCCGTGACGCGGCGGGCGGCGATCGCGGGTGCTCTGCTCGGGGTGCTCGCCGCCGCGGTCGCGGTGCTCGTGCGCGGGCCCGTCGGCTACCCCGAGCTCGGGCTCGCCGACCCGGGTCTCGCCGTCCGCGTCGCCGTGCCGGTGCTGCGCACGGTCGTCGACCTGGCCGGCGCGGCGACGGTCGGCGGGCTGCTCGTCGCCCTCGTCGTCACCACCCCGCCCGCCGGCGGCGAGCCGTTCACCCCGCAGGGCCGGCGGGCCCTGGGCGTCGCGCGGTGGGCGGCCTGGGTGGGCGCGGCCGGTGCGGCGCTGTCGGTGCCCGCGACGCTCGCCGACTCGACGGGCGGCGGGCTCCCGCGCGGGCCGGATCTCGTGACGGTGATGCTCGCGCGCGGCGAGCCGGTGAGCTGGATGGTCGCCGCCGCCCTCGGGCTGGCGACGGCCGTGGCCGCCGGCGAGGTGCGGCGCTGGACCGGGGGCGCCGGGGTCCTCGGGCTCGCCGTCGCGGCCCTGCTCGTCCCGGTCGCGACCGGGCACGCCATGGACGGGGTGGGCCACGACCTCGCCCTGCCCGCGCTCGCGGGTCACGTCGTCGCGGCGGCGGTGTGGACGGGGACGCTCGGGGTGCTCGCGGTCCTGCGCCTGCGCGATCCGCGGGCGACGTGGCGCGCCGCCCGCATCGGCACGGCCGCGGGCGTGGCGACGATCGCCTCGGGGGCCGTGGCCGCGGCGGTCGCCCTGCGCGGCGCCCCGGACAGCGGCACCGACTACACGGCCCTCGTCCTGCTCACCGCGGCGCTCGGCGTCCTGGTCGGCGCGGCCCTGTGGCGCCGGCGGACCGGACGGGTGACCCGGCCCGTCGAGCTCGGCGTCCTCGCCGTCGTCGTGGGGCTTTCCGCGGTCGCGACCCGCGCGGTTCCGCCCGTGCAGGCCCCGGGCGCGACGAGCACCCCGACCGCGGTCCTCGGCTACGGCCTGGCCGCGGCGCCGGACCTCGAGGTGCTCGCCACCTCCTGGCGTCCCGACCTGACCGCCCTGGTGCTCGCCCTGACCCTCGCCGCGCTCTACGCCGGCGGGCTGCGCCGCCTCGCCGCCGAGGGCGCGCGCTGGCCGGCGGGGCGCTCGCTGGCGTGGTTCGGCGGGTGCGCGCTGCTGGTGGTCGCGACGTCGTCCGGGCTGGGCCGCTACGGCCCGGCCGTGCTCAGCATCCACGTCGCGGGCCACATGCTGGTGGCGACGGCGGTCCCCCTGCTCTGGGCACTCGGCGCGCCGATCGTGCTGGCCCGGCGCACCCTGCGCGAGGCCCCGCCCGGCGGTCCGGAGGGTCCGGCGGAGTGGCTCGAGCACGTCCTGGCCGCGCCGACCCTGCGCCGGGCGAGCCACCCGTTCGTCGCCCTCGTGCTCGTCGTCGCCTCGCCCGTGCTGCTCTACCTGACCCCGGTGTTCGCGCTGACCCAGCCGCTGGGCTGGCTGCAGCCGCTGATGACGCTGTGGTTCCTGCTGGTCGGGGTGCTGTTCCTCGGCCCGCTGGTGGGCGGCGCGCCCGACGGTCCGGGTCTGCCGTACCTCGCGCGGCTGACGTTCCTTCTGGCCTCGATGCCGGTGCACGCGCTCGTCGGGCTCGCCCTGCTCGCCACCGACCGTCCCGTCTCGCGGACGCCGGTGCTGCCCGCGGACGGGGGCGGCGGGCAGGTGTTCGTCGACGACTTCTTCGTGCGCCTGCGCCTGCCGTGGGCGCCGGACCTGCTCGCCGACCAACACCTGGCCGGGGTCCTGACCTGGTTGCTCGGCGACCTCCCGCTGCTCGCCGCGGTGGTCGTCGTGCTCGTCGCGTGGTCGCGGCAGGCCCGGACGGGGGAGGCCGATCTGCTGGTGCGTCTCGGATCACGTTGAGCTGTCCCACGATGTGGGAGCGATTTCCTGCGGAATGGGCACCGATCGCGTAGACAAGGAGCCGTGCGCTCCCGTCGACGCTGGGCCGTCCTCGCTGCCGGAGTCGCCGCCCAGACCGCGGCGTCCGCGGTCGTGTACGGCGTCCCGTTCCTCGTGCCGATGCTGCGCGACGAGCGTGGGCTCTCCCTCGCCGCCGTCGGCGTGGTGGTCGCCGCGCCGACCCTCGGTCTGCTCATCGCGCTGATCGCCTGGGGTGCCGTGGTCGACCGGGTCGGCGAGCGCCTCCCGATGGCGGCCGGGCTCGGGGCCTGCGGTGTGGTCACCGGCGTGCTCGCGCTCCTCGCGCCGCAGTCGATCGCCGTCGCCGTCGGCCTGCTGGTGCTCGCCGGGATCGGCGCGGCCTCGGTCAACGCCGCGAGCGGGCGCCTGATCATGGGCTGGTTCGACGTCGACGAGCGTGGGCTCGCGATGGGTATCCGCCAGACCGCCCAGCCCCTCGGGGTGGCCGCCGCGGGGCTCGCCCTGCCGACGCTGGCGCTGCGCGAGGGCTCCTTCGCCGCGCTGGGCTGGCCCGCGCTCGCCTGCCTGGTCTGCGCGGTGCTCGTGCTGGTCGTCGCCGCGGACCCGCCGCGGGCGGTGCGCGCACCCGGCGACGCCCCGCCCGCCTCGCCCTACCGCAGCGTCGTCCTGCCCCGGGTGCACGCGGCGAGTGCGCTGCTGGTGCTCCCGCAGTTCGCGATCTCGGCGTTCTCGCTGGAGTACCTCGTGCGCGAGCAGGGCTGGGCGCCCGCCGCGGCCGGGTTCTTCGTCGCGGGCGCCCAGATCGCCGGCGCCGGCGGGCGCATCGCCAGCGGCTGGTGGTCCGACCGCGTGGGCTCCCGCCTGCGCCCGATGCGCCAGCTCGCGGTGGCCAGCGCCGCCGTCCTGCTCGTGTTCGCGTTCGGCGACCTGACCACCGGGATCATCGCGGTCGCCGCCATCGCCGCCGGCTCGATCATCACCGTCGCCGACAACGGCCTCGCGTTCACCGCTACCGCAGAGATCGCCGGCACCGCCTGGTCCGGCCGGGCCCTCGGCGTGCAGAACACCACCCAGAACATCGTCGCGACGGCCGCGCCGCCGGTGCTCGGCGCGGTCATCGGCGTCTCGAGCTACGCGGCGGGCTTCGCCCTGGCCGCCCTCGCCCCGCTCGCGGCCATCGCCGTCACCCCCGTCGCCGCCGAGCCCGTCCCGGAACGGGTCGCCGCGCGCGCCACGGCGGCGTCCGACGGAGAATGATCGGGTGCGCTGGACCATCCGCCGCGCGGTCGACGCCGACGCCCTGCGCATCGGGGAGATCACCGTCGCGGGCTGGCGGCACGCCTACCGCGGGATCGTCGCCGACGAGCGGCTCGACGCCCTCGACGCGGCCGAGATCGCCGAGGTCCGCCGGACGGCGATCGCCGCGCCCGAGCCGATGGCGGTGTTCGTGGCGGACGACGAGCAGGGCCAGGTGCGGGGCTACTGCACCGTCGGTCCGTCGCGCGATCCCGACCTCGCCGGCGACACCACCGGGACGAGCGGCGTGCTGTACACCCTCTACCTCGACCCCGAGGTCATCGGCACCGGCGCCGGCGGCGCGCTGCACGACATCGGCGTCGCCCACCTCGCCGGGGCAGGCTTCGCCCGGGCCACCCTGTGGGTCTACACCGCGAACGCGAGTGCCCAGGCGTTCTACGCCCACCGCGGCTGGTCTCCCGACGGCGAGCCCTACCAGGGGCCCGGCTGGTCGGCGCCCGCCACGCGCTGGGCGCTGGACCTCTAGAGCAGGAAGCGGAAGGCCGGCGAGCCCGGCTCCAGCGCCTCGATCTGCAGCGGCGAGCGGGCCATGCGCTCGAGCAGCGGCTCGAGGTCGTCGCGCGACCCGATCTCCACGCCCACGAGCGCCGGGCCGGACTCGCGGTTGTCCTTCTTGACGTACTCGAAGCGCGTCACGTCGTCGTCCGGGCCCAGCACCTCGTCGAGGAAGCGGCGCAGGGCGCCGGGCTCCTGGGGGAACTCGACGAGGAAGTAGTGCTTGAGGCCCTGGAAGCGCAGCGAGCGCTCGATGACCTCGGCGTAGCGCGAGACGTCGTTGTTGCCCCCGGAGAGGACGACGACGACGGTCTCGCCCGGCACGAGGTCCAGGCCCGGCCCGTCGGGGCGGATCGCGGCGCCGGCCAGCGCGCCGGCGGGCTCGGCGATGATGCCGTCGGTCTGGTAGAGCGAGAGCATCTCGGTGCAGACCAGGCCCTCGTCGACCGCGACGAGCTCGGCGCCCGAGCGGCGGATCAGCGGGTAGGTCACCGCGCCGGCCTTGCGCACGGCGGCGCCGTCGACGAACCGGTCGAACCCGTGCTCGTCGAGCACCACCGGGCTCCCGGCGTGCAGGGCGGCGGCCACGTTGCGGGCGCCCGCGGGCTCGACGCCGACGATGCGGGTGCGCGGGTGGGTGGCCTGCAGCCACGTCGCGGTGCCGGCGAGCAGACCGCCGCCGCCGACGGGCACGACGATCGTGTCGGGCGCCTGCCCGAGCTGCTCGACGATCTCGGCGACGACCGTGGCCTGGCCCGCGACCGTGCGGGTGTCGTCGAACGCCGGTACGAGCGTCGCGCCGGTCTCCTCGGCCCACCGGCTGGCGGCGGCCGACGACTCGTCGTAGGTGTCGCCGTCGACCACCAGGTCGATCATCTCGCCGCCGAGCGCGACGATGCGCTCACGCTTCTGGCGCGGGGTGGTCGACGGGATGACCACCCGCCCGTGCACCCCGTGCGCCGCACACGCGAAGGCGAAGCCCTGGGCGTGGTTGCCGGCGCTCGCGCACACGACCCCGGCGGCCCGGGCCTCGTCGTCGAGCTGGCTGATGAGGTTGTAGGCCCCGCGCAGCTTGTAGGAGCGCCCGACCTGGAGGTCCTCGCGCTTGAACCACACCTCGGTGCCGGTGGCCGCCGAGAGCCGGATGTTGCGCTGGAGCGGGGTGCGCTCGGCGATGCCCGACAGACGCTCCGACGCCTCGAGGACCTGCTTCTCGAACGTCGTACCGTCGCCGCGCGCCATCGTCATCCCGATTCCTCGTCACCGATTGATCCATCGATGGTAGGTGTCCCCGGCGCCCGGACCGGGGTCCACCCCGACGGATCCCCGGGTCGCGTACGTCGGAACGCTGACGACGACGCCCCGGCGCACCCCTAGCGTGACCGGGGTGACCCCGAACGTCCGGTCGTGGTGGCCGCGGCCCACCGACGTCGCGCTGGCCGCGGCGCTGGCCGCGGCCTCGATCCTGGGCACGGCCCTCACCGCCCAGCCCGACGACCGGCCGTGGTGGCCCGGCGGCGCCGCACTGATCGTCGCCGCCGCCCTCGCCCTCGTCTGGCGTCACCGCGCGCCGGTGGCGGTGCTCGCCTCGACCCTGCTCACGGTCGCGCCCTACTACTGGATGGGCTACCCCGACGGGCCGGCGTCGCTGATGGTCGCCGTCGCCATGTACACGGTCGCCACCCGGCTCAGCTGGCCCCGGTCGGTGGGGATCGGCGTCGTGCTGTTCGTGGTGTGGCTCGGGCTCGAGCGCGTCGTCTCGTTCCGCGAGGACGTCGTCGCGCCCCCCGACCGCGACCGCCTCATGTGGATCATCGTCACGGTGGCGGTCGGCGTCGCGGTGGGCGGGCTGCGCCGCGGGCAGAACGAGGCCGGCGAGCGCGCCGAGGAGCAGGCCCGGCGCCGCGTGGAGCAGGAGCGGCTGCGGCTCGCCCGCGACGTGCACGACGTCGTCTCGCACAGCCTCGCGATGATCGCGGTGCAGGCGGGCGTCGGCGCCCACGTCGCCGACCGGCGCCCGGAGCAGGCCGTCGCCGCGCTGCTGGAGATCAAGGAGGCGAGCCGGTCCGCGCTGGCCGAGCTGCGCGCCACCCTCGACGTGCTGCGCGAGCCGGAATGCCCGGAGTCCTCGGGCCTGGAGCGCCTCGACGAGGTCGCGCGGGTCGCTCGGCTCGCGGGCGTCGGCGTGGAGGTGCGCGGGAGCCCCGGCACCCTGGCCACGCCCGTCGACGACGCCGCGTTCCGCATCGTGCGCGAGGCCGTCACCAACACCGTGCGCCACGCGCGCCACGCGCGGCGGGTCACCGTGGACCTCGAGCGCGACGCCGCCGAGCTGCGGCTGCGGGTCGTGGACGACGGGGGACCGGCCGGCGAGACCACCCCCGGCAACGGGCTGCGGGGCCTCGCCGAGCACGCCGCGGCGCTCGGCGGGCGCTCCTCGGCCGCGCCGGGGCCCGACGGCTTCGTCGTGGAGGCCGCGCTCCCGCTCGCGGCGACGGCGCTCGCGGAGACGGCAACCCGGTGATCAGGGTCGTGCTGGCCGACGACCAGCAGCTGATCCGCGCCGGCCTGCGCGTCCTGCTCGAGACCGAGGACGGCTTCGCGGTGGTCGGCGAGGCGGCCGACGGCGCGCAGGCCGTCGCGCTCGTCCACGAGACCCGTCCCGACGTGGTCGTCATGGACGTCCGGATGCCGGGCGTCGACGGCCTGACCGCCCTGGACACGATCGTCGCCGACCCCGCGCTGGCCGGCACCGCGGTGCTCGTGCTGACCACCTTCGACCTCGACGAGTACGTCTACCGCGCCCTGCGCGCCGGGGCGGCGGGATTCCTGCTCAAGGACGGCGAGCCCGCCGACCTCGTGCGCGCGATCGCCCTCGTCGCCCGCGGCGAGGCGCTGCTCGCGCCCGCGGTGACCCGCCGGCTCATCGCCGAGTTCGCCGGACGCCCGGAGCCGCGGGTGCCCGCCGCGCGCCTCGACGTCCTCACCCCGCGCGAGCGGGAGGTGCTGGCGCTCGTCGGCGGCGGCCTGACCAACGATGAGATCGCCGCCCGCCTGGTGATCAGCCCGGCCACCGCCCGCACCCACGTCGGCCGCCTGCTGACCAAGCTCGACGCCCGCGACCGCGTCCAGCTCGTCGTCGTCGCCTACGAGACCGGGCTCATCACCCCGAGGTGCCCTGCGGGCCGATGAGCACCCTCGGGTGCTCCGGCGCTCCGGAGTGCTCACCTGTGCCGGAGGCACACCTCGGGGTCCCTACGCCCCCGGGCGTACGACGCGGACACGTCGTCGCGACGACGACCGCCACCCCCGCCCGCCGCGACGCTCCTCGTCGTGTCCCCGTTGTCCCGCCGCCGCTTCCTGGGCGCCACGCTCGCCGCCGCCGGCGCCGTGGCCGTCAGCTCCGTCGCGGGGTGCGCGAACGGCAACCCCGGCATCCGCGACCTCGGAGCCGCGCCGCGCCCCCTCGCGATCCCGCCGCTCGCGCCCTCCACCCGCGACGCGGCGGGCCGGCGGGTCGTCGAGCTCGTCGCCGCCCCCGGCACGAGCTCCTTCCTGCCCGGCGTCGCGACCCCGACCTGGGGCTACGGCGGCCTGCCGTTCGGCGGCCCCACGGTGCGGGTGGCGCGCGGGGACGACGTCGTGCTCCGGGTGACCAACCGGCTGCCCGAGACCACGACCACCCACTGGCACGGGGCGAGCGTGCCCGCCCGTGCCGACGGCGGCCCGCACCAGCCGATCGCCCCCGGCGCCACGTGGGAGGCGTCATGGCGCGTCGACCAGCCGGCGGCGACGCTCTGGTACCACCCGCACCCCCACGGGCAGACCGAGCGCCACGTCCTCCGGGGGCTGTTCGGGCTGTTCCTGGTCGATGACGACGGTGTCGATGGCTTCGGTGTCGATGACTTCGGTGTCGATGACTCCGGCGGGGCCGCCCTCCCGTCCGAGTACGGCGTCGACGACGTGCCTCTCGTCCTCACCGACCGCAGCTTCGCCCCGGACGGGAGCTTCGACGAGCAGCACCGCAACTCCGTCGGCCTGCTGGGCGACACGGTGCTGGTCAACGGCACCGTCGCGCCGTACCTCGAGGTCACCACGACCCGGGTGCGCCTGCGCGTTCTCAACGCCTCGTCGGCGCGCAGTTACCGGGTGGCCTTCGAGGACGAGGCGCCGCTGACCCTCGTCGGCACCGACGGCGGCCTGCTCCCGGCGCCGCGCACGGTCACCGGCGTCGTGCTGACCCCGGGGGAGCGCGCCGAGGTCGTCGTCGACGTCACCCCCGGGCGACGGCGGGTGCTGCGCTCGCTGTCCCACGACCTGGGGGCGGTCAACGGCGTCGCGCGGGCGGCGGGGGCGGACGACTCCTTCGACCTGCTCGAACTGCGGCCCGCCGCCCGGCTGACGGCCTCGCCCCCGGTGCCCGCCCGGCTGTCCCGCGAGACCCCGCTCGCCGAGGCCGACACCGGCCGCACCCGCCGCTTCGTGCTCTCGAACAACCGGATCAACGGCCGGGCGATGGACATGTCCCGGATCGACGAGGTCGTGCCGGCCGCGGCGACGGAGATCTGGGAGTTCACCAACCGGCACACGCTGCCGCACAACATGCACGTCCACGACGCCCGGATGCAGGTGCTCGAGCCGGACGTCCCGGCGGGCGCGCGCGCGTGGAAGGACACCGTCGCCGTGCCCCCGTCGACCACCGTCCGCGCGCTGGTACGCGTCGGCCCGCACACCGACCCGGAGGTGCCCTACATGCTCCACTGCCACCTGCTGCGCCACGAGGACGACGGCATGATGCTGCAGTTCCTCGTCGTCGGCGCCGGTCAGCGGGCCGCGACCACGATCGCGGGCCACGACCATGGTTGATCGCCTGGCCGTGGGCCTCTTCCGGATCGTCGCCGTGCTGCACGCGGCCATGACGATCGTCCAGGCCGTCGCCGCCGGCGGCATCCTGCAGGCCTCGGCGGTCGGCCTGATCGTCCACCAGGCCGTCGGCGGGACGCTGCTGCTGGTCGCGACGGTGCAGGTCCCGCTCGCCGTGCTCGCCTGGCGACCCGGCCGGCTGCCGGCCTGGCCGATCGGGGTCTCGGCGGCGCTCGTCGTCGGCGAGGTCGCGCAGGTCGCCCTCGGGGCCACCGGAGTGCTCGCGGTCCACGTCCCGCTGGGCGTCGCGATCGTCGGCACCGCGGCGCCCCTGGCGGTCTGGGCGGTGCGCGCCCGGCCACAAGTCATGATCGCTCCGGGTGCTCTCGCAACCCGTTGACATCGGGTTCCCGGAGCACTCGGAGGGATCACGCGACGAGGGCCGCCTCCACGAGCGCGAGGATCGCGTCGGGGTCGCCCTCGATCTGGTGCCAGTCGATGCGGAGCACCGTCCACCCCGCGAGCACGAGGGCGTTCTGGCGGGCGTGGTCGCGGCGGAACGCCGGCAGGTCGCGGTGGTAGGCCCAGCCGTCGATCTCGACGACGACACGGACGGCCGGGAAGGCGAGGTCGAGCACCGCGGTCCCGTAGCCCGGGAGCACGACGTGGTGGTCGGCGAGCCAGCCGGTGATGCCCGCCGCGCGCAGGAGGTCGTGGGCACGTCGCTCGGCTTCGGACCGCGCGCCGCCGGCGGCGAGCGCGAGCAGACGCGCGACGATCGCCGAACCCGGCCGACCGAGGCGCGAGCGGTGAGCGCGCCGCAGGCTCTCGAGGGTGACGCGACCCGAGAGCAGGGCCCGATCCATGAGCGCCGCACCGCCGTGCAGTCCCAGCTCCGCGGCGGCGTCGACCACGGCGTACGCCTTGGGGACCACCGGCACCCCGTGCAGGATGGTGCGTGCCCCCTCGAGGGCCCGTCGCACAACCTTGACGTCGATGCGTGAGCGGACACGACGCTCCGGAGGCACGGCGAAGCGCAGGACCTCGGGAGGCTCCTCGAGCAGCCGCCACCACCAGGCCGCGCCGGCGCCGATCAGCGTGGCGCCCGGACCCAGCCACAGCGACGCCGCCCGCACCCGGACCCTCGGTCCGAGCGCATGCGCCGCCGACAGGTACACGCACGGCCACAGCAACGTCCACAGTCCCCGGGCGAGTCGGTGGTCGATCGCCGCACGTGTGAGGCCGCAGGCCAGTGCCTGGGCGCGGGAGACCACTCCGTCCTGACGGCGAAGGAGAGCGGCGAGGTCGTTCTCGGTGTCCATACACCGGTTCGACGCAGCGCTCCTCCTGCCGGATCCCTCGTGCTGACAGCCGTGATCCGCCGGGTGCTCCACTGAGCCTGTCACATCGGGTTCACGGAGCAGCCGGAGCGATCTCGTCTCGACGGCGCGCCTCGGGCCACCGTCGATCTCGGCACCCCGCCCCGCTCCCCGGAGCTCGCGGCGAGCAGTCGATATCCTCGACAGCGCACCGCGAGACCCACCCCGGGGAGAGGACGTATGAGCGAGACGATCGAGTTCCAGGCCGAGGCCCGTCAGCTGCTCCAGCTGATGATCCACTCGATCTACTCCGACAAGGACGTCTTCCTGCGCGAGCTGGTGTCCAACGCCTCGGACGCGCTCGACAAGGTCCGGCTCGCGAGCTACGTCGACAAGGACGTCGCGGTCGAGACCGAGGACCTCCACGTCGAGCTCGTCACCGACGCCGAGGCGCGCACGCTGACCGTCCGCGACAACGGCATCGGTATGACGCGCGAGGAGGTCGTCGAGCTCATCGGGACGATCGCCAAGTCGGGCACCGCCGAGATGCTCGCGTCGATGAAGGCGGCCGACTCCGAGGAGCAGACCGCCGAGCTGATCGGCCAGTTCGGGATCGGCTTCTACTCGAGCTTCATGGTCGCCGACCGCGTCGAGATGACCACCCGCAAGGCCGGCACCGCCGAGGGCGTGCACTGGGAGTCGACGGGGGAGGGCACCTACACCCTCGAGCCCGTGCCGGACGCCCCGCAGGGCACCGCGATCACCCTGCACCTCAAGCCCGAGGACGCCGAGGACTCGCTGCACGACTACGCGAACCCGGACACGGTGCGGCGCATCGTCAAGCGCTACTCCGACTTCATCACCTGGCCGATCCGGCTGAACCCGGGCGAGGAGGAGGGCTCGCAGGAGCCCGTCAACTCCCGCAAGGCGCTCTGGGCGCGCTCGCAGTCCGAGGTCAGCGACGAGGAGTACGCGGAGTTCTACCGCCACGTCTCGCACGACTGGCAGGAGCCGCTGGAGACCATGCGGCTCTCCGCGGAGGGCACGTTCGAGTACCAGGCGCTGCTGTTCCTGCCGAGCCACGCGCCGATGGACCTGTTCATGCGCGAGCACAAGCGCGGCGTGCAGCTCTACGTCAAGCGCGTGTTCGTCATGGACGACTGCGAGGCGCTCGTCCCCGAGTACCTGCGCTTCGTCAAGGGCGTCGTCGACGCGCAGGACCTCTCGCTCAACGTCTCGCGCGAGATCCTCCAGCAGGACCGCCAGATCCAGATGATCCGCAAGCGGCTGGTCCGCAAGGTCCTGCAGACCGTCAAGGCGATGCAGGAGAACGAGCCCGAGAAGTACGCGACGTTCTGGCGCGAGCTCGGGAAGGCCGTCAAGGAGGGCCTGCTCTCCGACCACGACAACCAGAAGGCCATCCTCGACATCTGCTCGTTCCCGTCGACGCACAGCGCCGACGAGCCGACGACGCTCGCGGCCTACAAGGAGCGCATGCCCGAGGGCCAGGACTCGATCTACTACGCCACCGGCGACTCCCGTTCGGGCCTGGAGAACTCCCCGCACCTCGAGGCGTTCCGCGCGAAGGGTTACGAGGTCCTGCTGCTCACCGACCCCGTCGACGAGGTGTGGGTCGACGCGGTCACCGAGTACGACGGCACTCCGCTCGCGTCGGTGGCCAAGGGCGAGGTCGACCTCGGCAACGACGAGGAGACGCCCGAGGGCTTCGACGACCTGCTCTCGTGGATGGGCACCGAGCTCGCCGAGGAGGTCAAGGAGGTGCGCCTCTCCTCGCGCCTGACCACCTCGCCGGCCTGCCTCGTCGGCGACCCCGGCGACCTCACTCCGACCCTGGAGAAGATGTACCGGGCGATGGGGCAGGAGCCGCCCAAGGTCAAGCGGATCCTGGAGCTCAACCCGTCGCACCCGCTGGTCACCGGGCTGCAGTCCGCGCAGTCGGAGGGGAAGGCGGAGAAGGACCTCGCCGAGCTGCTCTACGGCATGGCGCTGCTCGCCGAGGGCGGCGACCTCGCCGAGCCGGCCGCGTTCGTCACGACCCTGGCCGCGCGCCTGCAGAAGGCCCTCTAGTGGCTGGTCCTACAGCCCCCGTGCTCCTCGGCGTCGACAGCTTCGTCGCCCGCGTCACCGACCCCTCGTCCGGACGCGAGATCGGCCCGGAGGAGCGCTTCGAGCACCTCCTGGAGGAGATCGCGCTCGCCGACCGCGTCGGCCTGCACTCCTACGGGATCGGCGAGCACCACCGCAGCGAGTACTACGACGCCGCGCCCCCGGTGATCCTCGCGGCCGCGGCCGCGCGCACCGAACGGATCCGCCTGCGCAGCGCGGTGACGGTGCTGTCGGCCGCCGACCCGGTCCGGGTCTTCCAGGAGTTCGCGACGATCGACCTCATCTCGCGCGGACGCGTCGACCTCGTCGTCGGCCGTGGCTCGTTCGTCGAGGCGTTCCCGCTGTTCGGGCTCGCGTTCTCCGACTACGACGAGCTGTTCACCGAGAAGCTCGACCTGCTCCTGAAGATCAACGAGTCGCCGGTGGTGACCTGGTCGGGCAAGCACCGCCCA
This sequence comes from Actinomycetospora sp. NBC_00405, assembly GCF_036044095.1. Taxonomy (NCBI): domain Bacteria; kingdom Bacillati; phylum Actinomycetota; class Actinomycetes; order Pseudonocardiales; family Pseudonocardiaceae; genus Actinomycetospora; species Actinomycetospora sp. NBC_00405. Next base: position 1,060,153 of record NZ_CP107938.1, on the reverse strand, counting down.
GCGCTGACCGACCAGCCCGTCTACCCGCGGCCCGCGCAGGAACGGCTGCCGATCTGGGTCGGGGTCGGCGGGACGCCCGAGTCGTTCGCGCGGGCCGGGCTGCTCGGGCTGCCGCTGATGATCGCGATCATCGGGGGCGAGCCGAAGCAGTTCGCCCCGCTCGTCGACCTCTACCGCCGCGCGGGCGAGCACGCCGGGCACCCGCCGGAGGCGCTGCGGGTGGGTCTGCACTGCTTCGGCTTCCTCGGGGACGACGTCGCCAAGGCCACGAACTCCTTCTACCCCGGGTGGGAGGAGATGTTCACGACGGTCGCCGCCGAGCGCGGCGGGATGCCGCCGACGCGGCGCGCGTTCGACGCCATGCGCGGCCCCGAGGGCGCGTTCTTCGTCGGCGACCCGCGCACCGTGGCGGAGAAGGTCCTGCGCGTCTCCGAGCAGCTGGGCGGCGTGGAGCGGATCAACCTGCAGATGACCAACCCGCGCCTGGCGCACGAGGATCTCCTGCACTCGATCGAGCTCCTGGGCACCGAGGTCGCCCCGCTCGTCGAGAAGGGCTAGACCAGCCCTTCGTAGTCGACCACCGCGCCCGGTGCCTCGTCGCTCCCCGGGACGTCCTGCCCGGGCGCGGTCTGGTCGGCCTTCGCGACCTCGACGGTGACCTCGGCCGGCCCGGGGTCGGGGAGGCCGAAGCGCAGCGGGAAGGTCCGCTGCTCTCCGGGAGCCAACGCCCCGGACGGGCCGTCGTCGACGGCCGGCGCCTCCCGGTCCTCCGTCGCCCCCGGCGGCCCGGGTACCGAGGCGTCGAACCCGAACCGGGACAGGTCCTCGACGGCCGGGGTCCCGTTCCGGACGGTGACCGTCACCTCGAGGGCACGCGGGAACGGCGCGCCCGCCACCGGGGCCCCGGCGACCGGAGCAGACACGGTCACCGCGTTGCCGTCGGCGAAGACGTGCGTCGCACCGAACGCGAGCACCGGGCCATCGGGCGTCTCCGGGGACGCGGCATCGTCCTCGGCGGGCGCCGCCGAGGCGACCGGACCCGGCGCCGACGACGGTGCGGGGGCCGGGGCCGACCCCGAGCCCGACGCGCACCCCGCGCCGAGGACGAGCACGGCCACCGCCAGGGCGGCCGCGACGACGTCGGCACTCCTCGATCTCATCGCTGTCCCTCCGTCGCCGCCATCTCGCGGGCCGGATTGCCGCCCCACCGCTCGCCCGGGGGCACCTCCTCACCCTTCATGAGGAAGGTGTCCGGGGCGAGGACGGCGTCGTCGCCGACCGTCGTGCCGTAGTGGGCGAACGCGCCGACGCCGAAGGTGACGCGCGCACCGATCCACACGTGGTCGGACTTGAACGCGCCGTCCTCCTGCGAGTGGCCCTGCACGACCGAGCCCTCGTTGAAGGTGCACTCGTCACCGATCGCGGCGAACGTGCGCTCGGTGAGGTTCACGCCGTCGTCGAAGACGCGCTTGCCGATCCGCACGCCGAGCATGCGCCAGACCAGGTTCTTGTACGGCGTGCCGTTGAACAGCATCACCCAGTCCGGGAGGGCGACCTTCCAGAAGCGCTCGTGGCGCCAGAAGGCCCGGTCGTAGATCGACCGCCCCTCCGGGGCCCGGCACTGCAGCCGGGTCACGCTCCGCTCCACGAGCACGAGCCACAGCGACCCCCACACGAGGATCACCAACTGTGCGGCCAGCATCTCCAGGGCGCCGAGCCGGACCGGCACGGCGGCGATGCAGGCGACGATCGCGGCCATCCCCAGGACGAGCCACCAGCGCACGAGCAGGTGCAGCGCCATCGTCACGCCGTTGTGCCGGTTCTTGCCGGCCACGCCGCGGGCCAGGTCCTCGGGGCTCTGGTCGAGGGCGCTGTCCCGAGCGACGGTCCGCGGGATCTCGAAGGCGGGGGAGCCGAGCAGGCCGACGCCCTCCCGGAGCGGACCGTCGATCGGGACCATCACCTTGGTGGCGAGCAGGCAGTCGTCGCCGGTCCGGCCCTGCGCCGGGTAGGCGATCCGGTTGCCGAGGAAGTTGCGGGCGCCGATCGAGGTGCGTGACACCCGGAACGACGTCGCCGAGTAGTCGGCGTTCATCACCGACAACCCGTCCGCGACCACCGTGCCGGCGCCGACGTGGGTGAGGTACGGGCTCTCGTGCTTCACCGCCATCCCGAAGTTGGACCCGGTCTGGACCAGCGGGCGCATCCGGTAGCCGAGCCGCCCGAGGTAGTGGGCGATGGCCGAGCTGTCGCCGAAGAGGTAGGTGAACGCCATGACGTTGGTCAGTGCGGCCACCGAGCGGTGCAACCAGAAGCGCACCCCGTAGAGGGGGTACACCCGGTCGGGCCGCACCCCGAGGGCCAGCAGGCGCGGCAGCGTCAGCACGATCAGCAGGCCGACGAGCAGCAGGCCGAACACGGCGATCACCGACACGATGAGCGTCTCGGTCCAGAACAGGCGGCTGGTCAGCGCCTCGGGCCCGGGCTCGATGATCGCCCGCAGCTGGGGGATCTCCATCAGCAGCAGGGCGGCCCCGCCGATGGAGATGGGCAGGAGGACGGCGAGCAGGACCACCAGCGAGACCAGGGAATAGACGACCTTGCGGAGCCTCCCGCAGGGCAGCGGGGCCACCGTCGGGAACGTCGTGTCGGTCGGCCGCGCGGGCGACCCCTGCCAGGTCTCGCCCGCGGGCACGGCCTGCCCGCGGTGCAGGGACGAGGCGTGGCCGACGGTGGCGTCGTCGCCGACCGCGGTGTCGATGTCGAGCACCACGTTCTCGCCGACGACGGCCCCGGCGCCGATGGTCACCGCGCCGGTCCTCATGCGTCCGTCGTGGGCGCGATGGGTGGAGAGGAACGTGTCCTTGCGGACCAGCGCGCCCGGCCCGACGGTCAGCAGGTCGGTGCACACGGGCACGTGCTCGGTGAGCAGAACGGCGCCCTTGCCGATCCGTGCTCCCAGGGCCCGGAGATAGAGCGGGTAGATCGGCGTGCCCGCGAACAGCACCAGCGGGTTCGAGCGCACCAGCGTCTTGACGATCCAGAGGCGCAGGTAGGCGACGCCCCAGATCGGGAACTCCCGCGCCCGCCAGCGGCCGACGAGCAGCCACTTCAGCGCGATCGGCAGCAGCGACAGGACGGCGAAGCCGAAGGCGCCGACGGCCACGGCGCGCGCGTAGAGGTGCACCTCGTCGGGCGCGACGACCATCCACTCGAAGGCCCAGGTCGTGATGGTCGCCGCCAGGTAGGTGTAGCCGAGGAAGAACAGCAGCTGGGCCGCGCCGCACAGGACGTAGGCGAGCCGCCCGGCCCGGCGCGGCGGGGGCTCGGCCTCGACGGTCGCCGGGACGAGCTCCGTGGTCCGGGCGGGGGCGAGGGAGGCGGCGAGGCTCGCGATCGTGGGGTGGGTGTAGACGTCCTTGATCGCGATCGAGGGCAGGTCGGGGTGCTTGCGGACCCGGGCGCAGAACTTCGCCATCACCATCGAGTCCGCGCCGAGGTCGTCGAAGACGTGGGCGTCGGTGGGAACCTCGGCGCGCTCGAGGACGCCGGCGAGCACCTCGGCGAGCAGCGTCTCGGTGCTCCCGGGAGCCGGTGCTCGTGACGGGCTCGGGGCGAGGGAGGCGGCGAGGCTCGCGATCGTGGGGTGGGTGTAGACGTCCTTGATCGCGATCGAGGGCAGGTCGGGGTGCTTGCGGACCCGGGCGCAGAACTTCGCCATCACCATCGAGTCCGCGCCGAGGTCGTCGAAGACGTGGGCGTCGGTGGGGACCTCGGCGCGCTCGAGGACGCCGGCGAGCACCTCGGCGAGCAGCGTCTCGGTGCTCCCGGGCGCGTCCGCGGGGCTCGGAGCGGGGCGCGACGCCAGCGGCACCAGGACACGGGGCCGAGGCCGGGGCCGGGGCGTCGGGCGCGCCGGCACCGGAGTCGTCGGCCCTCGCGACACGATCGTCATCGGCACCACACGGTGCGCGCGGTGTCGTCCGTTACGGGGCGCCGCCGTGGCGGCATCGGTCGCCACGGCGGTCAGGCCGATCGGACGTCGGCGACGACCTCGACCGGCGGCTCGAGGACGCCGTCGCCGAAGTGCTCGCCCAGCCAGGACGGCGAGTAGACGGTGTCGAGGTAGCGCTCTCCGAGGTCCGGGGCGATGGCAACGGCCGTGAGGTCGGCCCCGCCGTACCGGTCCAACCACGCGGCGGCGCCGCTGACGACGGTCCCGGTGGAGCCACCGAACACGTACCCACGGCCGGCCAGCCGGTGGCAGGCGCGGATCGCTTCCTCCTCCTCGACGACGACCACGTCGTCGACGAGGGACGCGTGGAGCTGTGGCGGGGGCACGCTCATCCCGAGCCCCGGGATGAGCCGTCGACCTGGCGTGCCGCCGAAGCTCACCGAGCCCGCAGCATCGATGGCGACGATGTGCACCTGCGGGCGCCACCGACGGAACCAGCGCGCGCAGCCCATCAACGTCCCCGTCGTGCCCGCGCCGACGAACAGGACGTCGAGGTCGGGGAACTGGCGGCCGATCGCGGGCGCCGTCGTGCGGTGGTGCGCCATCCAGTTGTTCGGGTTGGCGTACTGGTCGAGCCAGACGTAGCGCGAGCTGGACGCGCAGAGCCGCTGGATGTGATCGAGCCGAGCGCCGAGGAGGCCGCCGACGGGGTCCGGCTCCGTGACGACGTGGACACCGCTGCCCAGGACCTGGATGAGGCGGCGGGTGGCGTCGTTGCACCGCGAGTCGGTCACGCAGAGGAATCGGTAGCCCTTGCTCGCGGCCGCCATGGCCAGGGCCACGCCGAGGTTCCCCGACGACGACTCGACGAGGATCGACCACTGGTTGAGCAGCCCCTCGCGCTCGGCCGCCTCGATCATCCCGACGGCCGCCTTCAATTTGATGGAGCCCGCAAAGTTGAATCCCTCGCACTTGAGGAACAGCGAGTGGCCGACCACGGAATGCAGGTCGACGAACAGGTCGTCCTCGTTGTACTGGAGAGGATCGGAGATGATGGTCATGCCGCTTCCCTCCGTCGCGTCCGGTTGCGCACGGCCGTTCCTGCGGAATGGGAGCGGGTCCGTACCCGGGAGCCCCCGTCGCCCGGCGACCCGGTGCGGGGTCGGCCGGCACGCCCGCGCGGACGAGAGGATCGGTCTCCTCGCGGTCCCTCCATGACGCCCCCCGGGCCCATCACCGTGTGTCGACTGTCATGTTCCAGTTCACCGGCGCCCCTGCGCCTGTTACTCCGTGTCCGAACTCCGTCATTCATTCACTCGTTCGGCCCTAGGAAAGGATCGATAGCAACGCTCAGTGCTGCCCGCAAGCCGTCGAACGAACACAGGCGGTCACAGTCGGCCCCACCCTGCCGCGCGAAAGGACGCGGACGACGCCCCTTGGAAGCCGCCTCGCGGAGCGTTCCCCACCGGAGCCCACTCGTCCGTCTGCCGTCTCTGCGGAGCGGGCTCGTCACTCTCCGTCTTCTCGGGCGGCTCCCCGCGTGCCTTGACACCGGAGAGCGTCGCCACTGGCTTCGGAGCGATAACGATTCCTTGTCCGCGCCGCCGGTGGGGAGCACAGTCGACCTTCTTCCCCGGCGCGCGGAGTGGCCGCCTCGTCGAGAGGGCAACGTCCTCGGTCCGGCGATCGGATCGGCGGCGGCCACCACGCAGGAATGGTGCGCCGGAGCGCCCGGAGCTACGGGGGGAATGGGGGACACCGTGGTCGTCGACGACCTCGACGTGCAGGCGGCGGAGGCGTCGCAGGGGCACCCGCGAGCGCTCGAGGAATTGCTGGCCCGGCTCGCGCCGATCGTGCACCGGTATTGCCGCGCCCGACTCGGGGGGCGTGAGCGGCCGACCATGTCACCCGAGGATCTGACCCAGGACGTGTTGCTCTCCGTGATCACCGCTCTCTCCCGTTGGCGACGCGAGGACGGCCCGTTCCTCGGTTTCGTGTACGGGATCGCCGCCCACAAGACAGCGAACGCCTTCCGGTCGCTCGGCCGGGATCGCAGCGCGGCCACCTCGGACGTCCCCGAGCTGCTCGAGATCACCGAGAGCGCCTCGGGGCCCGAGCAGCTGGCGGTCGACGCCGCGGTCCGGCACCGGCTGCACCTCCTGCTGGAGCACCTTCCCGACCGGCAGCGCGAGGTCCTCCTCCTGCGCACGGTGGTCGGGCTGAGTGTCGACGAGGTCGCCGACGCCACCGGGATCACGCTCGGCGCGGTCCGCATCGCGCAGCACCGGGCGCTGTGCCGCCTGCGCCAGATGCTGGCGGTCGACGTCGCCGCCCGACGTCCGGGGCGGCGGGAGCCCGAGCCGACCGACCCGGATGTCTCCGGCACGCCGGCGGGTCATCGGGGCCGGGGATGACCACCGGCGGGCACGAGCAGTGCCCCGGCGCAGCGTGCCCCCACGGCGCGTGTCCCCACGACGAGTGGAGCGCCGACCTCGCGGCGGACGACGCCCTCCTCGACGGCGTCGTCGCGGGCCGCGCCGTCGACGAACCGGTCGTCGGCGACCTGGACGAGGACGTCGAGCGCGAGCTCGCCGTCACCCTGATCGTGTGGCGGCGGTCCGTCCGGCAGCACCCGGAGACGTGGTCGGTGGACGTGGACCGGGCCGCCGCTCTGCTGACCCGTGCCCGCGCGACCTCACCCCGCCCCCGGCGGCTGCTCTCCGGCACCTCGGTGGCCGCGGCCGCCGTCGCGGGCCTCGTCGTGGTGCTCCTGTGGGGCACGACGGGCCCGACCTCGGGAGCTCGCCGCGCGGACGCGGTGGCGACGTCCGCCGACCTCGACCACGCCTCGGCGGCCCTGGCACGGGGCGATCTGTCGGAGGCCCGGATCGCGCTGGCCCGTGCCGAGCGCCGGCTGGCGGTGAAGTCGCAGGACCGCACCTCAGCGCGGCTCCAGGTGCGGTACCGGGCGCTCCACGACGAGGTCGAAGCCGGCACGTCCCAGGGGAGTGGGCCGCAGGGTCCGCGGGCCGGTTCCGCCCGGCGGAGCGACGCTGCAGGGCACACGCCGCACCGCTCCTCCCACGCGCGGTCGTCGGGGAGCGCGTCGGACCGGGCGACCGCCGACCGGCCGTCGACCGCCCGGTCACGGACCGAGCGCCGTGCGGAACGGCCCACGACGGAGCGGCCCCGTGCGGAACGGCCCGCCCCGGAACGCCCCCGGGCCGAACGCCCCACCACGGAACGCTCCCGGGCGGAACGTCCCACCACGGAGCGGCCCCGGGCCGAACGTCCCACCACGGAACGCTCCCGGGCGGAACGTCCCACGACGGAGCGGCCCCGGGCCGAACGTCCCACCACGGAGCGGCCCCGGGCCGAACGTCCCACCACGGAGCGGCCCCGGGCCGAACGTCCCACCACGGAGCGGCCCCGGGCCGAACGTCCCACCACGGAACGCTCCCGGGCCGAACGGGCAGAGCAGTCCGGTCCGTCCCGTGGCACCCCGAGCGCGTCCGCGACCGACAGGGACGATCCCCGGCCCCGGTCCGGTGGTGACGAGCCGGACAGGACCGGAACGGGCCGCCCCGGACAGAGCACGGCGGGTCGGGCGATCCCCGACCGGGACACCACCGACCGGGACAGCACCGACCGGAACAGCACCGACCGGAACAGCACCGATTCGTCCGAGGCGGAGGAGCACGCCGACGGGGAGGACGACGGGGAGGACGACGACGAGGACGACGACGAGGACGAGGAGGACTGACGTCCCGGGGTGCCCCGCTCAGAGCTCCCCGGTGAGGACGCGGCCGTGGCCGAGACCAGGTGTCCTCGGTGTTCTCGGTGATCGGTGACGGCGTCGGTGCGGGCTCACGCGCCCTCGTCGATCCGGGCGCGCAGGGCCTTCTTGTCCACCTTGCCCTGCGGGTCGCGGGGGAGGACGTCGACCACCTCGAGGCGCTCGGGCAGGTACCACTCGGTGGTGCCCTGGTCGCGCAGGTGCTGCTGGAGGTCCTGGAGGGTGGGCGCCCGCCCGTCGACCGGGACGACGACCGCCGCCGGGGCCTCGGCCTGCTCCGAGGGGTGGAAGGCCACGAGGACGACCTCGTCGACGTCCGGGTGGCCCGCGAGGAGGTCCTCCACCTCCGCACCCGGGATGATCATGCCGCTCGAGCCCTTGATCTCGTCGGAGTCGCGGTCGACGAAGGCGAGCTCGCCGGTGGTGTCGCGGTCGGCGATGTCGCCGGTGGCGTACCAGCCGTCGTCGTCGGCCGGCGACCACACGAGGTGGCCGTCGCCCGTGTCGAGCAGGCCGACGGTCACCTGCGGTCCGCGCACGACCACCTCGCCGAGTCCCTCCTCGCCGCCGGGCACCGCGCGGAGCTCGCGCTCGAGGCCGGGGACGGGGTGTCCCATGGTGTGCCAGGAGGTGCCGGGAGCCTCCTGCCCGCGCGAGACGCCACCCCCGGGCACCTCGGTCATGCCCCAGTGGATCCGCAGGACGGCGGGGAGCCGGTCGGCCTTGCGCAGGACGTTGCGGGCCAGGGGGGCTCCGCCGAGGGCGATCATCCGCAGGCTCGGCGGGGCATCACCGGCGCCGTCGGGACCGAGCGCGTCGAGCAGGGAGTCGTAGCCGCGGGGACCGACGAGCAGGTGGGTGACCTGCTCCTCGTGCACCGCCCGCAGCACCGCCTCCGGGCTGCCGTCGTCGTCGAGCACCGCGCAGTGGCGGTGCAGCAGCGGGCTCAGCGCGCTGGTCATCACGCCGATCGCGTGGGTCGCCACCGACGGGGTCATGACGCGCGGGTCGGGGCCCGGGTCCTCGCACACCAGCGCACCCAGGGCACCGCAGGTGCTCGCGTGGAGGGTGTTCGCGGTGTGGAGCACGGCCTTCGACGTCCCGGTCGTCCCGGAGGTGAACAGCACGAGCGCGACGTCGTCGGGGCCGATCTCCGCGTCGCGCGTGGGTGCGTCGGCGGCGTCCGGGAGATCGTCCAGGTCGATCAGTCCGGCGCCGTCGTCGTCGACGGCGAGGACCGCGCCGACCGCCGTCGCCCGCTGCTCGACCTGGGCCGGCCCCAGCGAGGACGGCAAGGGTACGGCCACCGCACCCAGCCAACCGCACGCGTAGAACAGGGCGACGGTCTCCCAGCGGTTGGCCAGGCGGTAGGCGACGCGGTCGCCCGGTCCGACGTGGGGCCGCAGCGCGGCGGCCAGCCGGTCGACGCCGTCGACGACGTCCGCGACGGACAGGACCCGCCGCCGGCCACGCGAGCGGTCGACGAGCAGCGTGCGGCCGGGGTCGCGTGCCAGCTCGTCCCGGAGGTCGTCGAGGTGCGTCCGGTCCCGCCAGTGGCCGGCGCGCCGGTAGGTCTCCGCGGCCTCGGGCAGGGTCGGTCGGGCGAAGCTACCCGCGTCGCCGCGGGCCAGAAACGGCGCGTCCGCCGGGGAATGACGAGGCCCACGCCCGACCTCTCCGAGGTGGAGGTGGGCCATGACGATGCGGGTCGCCGCCCTGCACACCGCCCCGGCGCGCAAGGCGCCGATGGTCGCGGTGGACCGGGTCGAGGCCGAGGCGGGGCGCGGTCTCGTCGGCGACCGCTACCACGGCACGCGGCACCGCCACGTCTCCGTGCAGAGCCGTGACGACCTCGCGGCCGCCGCCGAGGCGCTCGGAGCCCCCGTGCCCGAGGACCGGACGCGCCGCACCCTGACCCTCGATCACGGCGAGGTGCCGACCGAGCCCGGCAGCCGCCTGGTCGTCGGTGACGTCGTGCTCGAGGTGGTCCGCCGGGCTGCCCCGTGCCGGGTGATGGACGAGACGATCGGGCCGGGCGCGGCCCGGGCGATGCACGGCCGCGGCGGCGCGATCTTCCGCGTCCTCACCTCGGGCACGATCACGGTCGGCGACGAGGTCGGGTCCGCGAGCTGACCGTCAGGCGCAGGGCCCGACGCCGGCGGTGATGCCGTCGTGGTCGGAGCCCGCGAGCGGGAAGCGCCGCGGGCCCTCGCCGCACCAGCCCGGACCGACCATGAGGTGGTCGATGCGCAGGAGGAACGCCTGCCACTGCGTGACCGAGGTGGGCCCGGTCCAGCCGTCGCGCATGACGTCGGTGAGGCCGGTGTCGTCGGCCAGCAGCCGGTAGTCGCGGCCGCGGTCGGTCGAGTTGAGGTCCCCGGCCACCACCACGGGGCCCGGCTCGTGGGCGACGCGGTCCGCGAGGGCGACGACGAGGCGGCGGTGCTCGGCGGGGGTGGCCTGGTAGCTCCCGCCGCCGGTCCACCACGGACGCGGCACGTGCATCGCGTAGAGCACGAACGGCGTCGGTGCGTCGACCGCCACCCGCAACCCGGGCAGGTCCGGGCCGGTCCCGTCGAGGAGCCGCACCGGGAACCGGCTGTACACCCCGACGGACGGCGTCCCGCGGCTGTAGACGCGATGCGGGTGGTCCTCGTCGAGCTCCCGGTCGATGCTGCGGGTGTCCTCGACGACGACGAGCACGTCGGCGGCGGCCGCCCGGAGTGCGGGCAGCGTCGTCTCGAGCCCGGTGACGTTGGCGCTCGCCACCGTCACCGCGGCGCCGGGCCGGACCGGCCCGGTGTCGACCGGCGTCCAGGGCCCCACCACCGCCACCGTCCCGGCGACCAGCACCGACACCGCGGCGACGAGCCCACGCTGTCGTCCCACGACGAGGGCGGCGACCGCCGCCACCACGGCGAGCACCGGCAGCACGATCGCCACCACGTCACCGACGAGCCCCAGCTGGTCGCGCAAGGGGAACCACGTCCAGGGCAGGACCGCGAGGAGCAGCCAGATCCACCACGGACCCCGCGGCGCACGGCGCGACGGGGGCGCGGCGACGTCCCCCCGTGCGTTCGGCATCCCGGATCGACAGTACCGATCCAGGACCGCCCGGACGGTCGACGACTCAGCCGACCTCGATCACACCGAAGTGCGCGCCCGCGGGGTCGGCCAGGGTGGCGTGACGCCCGCGCGGACCCGGCGCCACCGGCGTCACGACCTCGCCGCCGGCGCCGCGGGCGGCCTCGACCGCGGCGTCGACGTCGGTCGCCGCGAAGAACGGGAGCCAGTGGGGCAGCGCATCGCCCGCGATCCCGATCCCGGCCACGGGCCGGTCGCCGGTGCTCGCCACGAGGTGACCCACGTCGGCGCCGTCGGTGAAGCCCCACCCGAGCAGCTCCCGGTAGAAGGTCCGCGTGGTGCCCGGCTCCGCCGAGGCCGCCTCGGCCCAGCACAGCCGGCCGGGCGACGGCGCCGGGACGTCGTCGTCGGACTCCCACAGGCCCACCACGGCGGCGCCGGCGTCGATCGCGACGAGCAGGCGCCCGCCGGCGTCGTCGTCCTCGGGCCCGTGGAGCACCTCGCCGCCGAGCTCCTCGAGGTGCTCCGCAGCGGCGTCGACGTCGTCGACGGCCAGGTAGAGGGTCCAGGCGGGCGGCGTCGTGGCGCCGGGAGAGCCGAGCGCGGCCACGGGCCGGCCGTCGGCGAGCGCCGAGGTCCGGTGGTGCGGCGCCACGCCGTGTCCGGTGTACGTCCAACCGAGCACGGCGGCGTAGAAGGCCCGGGCGGCGTCCGGCTCCCCGACGTCGAGCTCGGCCCAGCACGGTGCGCCCGGCGGCCTGTCCGTCATCCGCGTCCCTTCGTCGGCGTGCCGACATGTCCCGCGCAGCGTGCGGGCAACCCTGCGGCTCGTCCAGCACGGGGCGCTCCACCACGCAGGAGGCCACCATGGCTGACCAGCGCACCGACCTCGACGTCGTCGACGAGCTCACCACCGACCACCGGGAGGCGCTCGACATCCTCGACCGCCTGCGGACGACGACGGACCCCGAGGAGCGTCGCGACCTCGCCGACACGGTCATCGGCGAACTCGTGCGGCACTCGGTGGCGGAGGAGATGTACGTCTACCCCGCCATGCGCGAGCACCTGCCGGACGGCCGGGAGGTCACCGAGCACGACGCCGAGGACGAGCAGTTCCCCCGTCTGCGCGAGCAGTTGCCGCGGGAGACGCTCGTCGATCTGCGCGAGAAAGTGGACCGGGCCAAGAAGCTGGCGCCGACGCGGCCGCACCCCGAACGCCGAGCTCTTTTACAAGCTGGCCGGGCCCGGGGTGGGGATGGTCGACCGGATGCGCGACAAGCTCGCCGGACGGTCGCGGAGCTGAACGCTCACCCGCCTGGCCCTCACCGGGCCCTCGACGTCCACAGGGTGTCCGAGGGGGGACTTGAACCCCCACGCCCTACTAGGGCACTAGCACCTCAAGCTAGCGCGTCTGCCATTCCGCCACTCGGACTTGCGAGAAATGAGCGTAGACGACGCCGCGCAGCCCGATCACGGTGGGTGGCAGGATGCGGCGCATGGGTCGTGCCGAGGACGAGGTCGTGTCGCTGACCAGCGAGCTCATCCAGATCGACAGCCAGAACACCGGAGAGCTCGCGACGACCACGGGCGAGGCCGAGGCCGCCGCCTACGTGGACGCGAAGTTGCGCGAGGTGGGGTACGAGACCGAGGTGATCGAGTCCGGGGCTCCCGGGCGACACAACGTGTTCGCGCGGCTGAAGGGCGCCGATCCCGAGCGCCCCGCGCTGCTCGTGCACGGGCACCTCGACGTCGTGCCCTTCGACGAGAGCGAGTGGTCGGTCCACCCCCTGTCCGGCTCGGTCCAGGACGGCTACGTCTGGGGCCGGGGCGCGGTGGACATGAAGGACATGGACGCGATGATCCTGGCGCTCGCGCGTCAGTTCGCCGCCGAGGGCACCGTCCCCCCGCGCGACCTCGTGTTCGCCTTCCTCGCCGACGAGGAGGCCGGTGGCGCCTACGGCTCGCACTGGCTCGCCGAGAACCGTCCCGATCTGTTCGAGGGCTGCACCGAGGCGCTCGGCGAGGTCGGCGGCTTCTCGCTGACCCTCGGTGAGGACGTCCGCGTCTACCCCGTGATGACCGCGGAGAAGTCGATCGCCTGGATGCGGCTGCGCGTGCGCTCCCGGCCGGGGCACGGGTCGATGGTCCACGACGAGAACGCCGTGACGATCCTCGCCGAGGCCGTCGCCCGGCTGGGCCGCCACCGCTTCCCGCTGGTGCTCACCGAGTCGGTGCAGGGCTTCTTCGACGAGATCACGGCGCTCACGGGGATCGAGTTCCCGACCGACTCCGCGGCCGCCCTCGACGGTGCGGTGGCGAAGCTCGGCGGGGTCGCCCGCGTCGTCGGCGCGACCACCCGCGACACCGCGAACCCGACGATGCTCTCGGCGGGCTACAAGGCGAACGTCATCCCGTCGGTCGCCGAGGCCACCATCGACTGCCGCGTGCTGCCGGGGCGCCAGGAGGCCTTCGAGCGCGAGCTCGACGAGATCCTCGGCCCCGACGTCGAGCGCGAGTGGATCCGCAACCTGCAGGCCGTCGAGACGAGCTTCGACGGCGAGCTCGTCGACGTCATGACGCAGGCGGTGCAGGAGGAGGACCCGCAGGCCCACACGCTGCCCTACATGATGTCCGGCGGCACCGACGCCAAGGCGTTCGAGAAGCTCGGGATGCGCTGCTTCGGGTTCGCGCCGCTGCGGCTGCCCCCGGACCTCGACTTCACCGCGCTCTTCCACGGCATCGACGAGCGCGTGCCGGTCGACGCCCTGCAGTTCGGGACGCGGGTGCTCGAGAAGATCCTGCGCCGGTGCTGAGCGACGGAGCCCCTGTCGCTCTCGTCACCGGAGGAGGCGCCGGGATCGGGGCCGCGGTGTGCGCCCGGCTCGCCGCGGAGAGCCACCGGGTGGCCGTGGTCGACCGCGACGCCGAGGCCGCGACGCGGGTGGCGGCGGAGTGCTCGGGGCTCGCCGTGGCCTGCGACGTCACGTCGGACACGGCCATGGGGGCCGCGGTCGACGAGGTGGAGACCTGGGGCGGGCGCCTCGACCTCGTCGTGCTCAACGCCGGATCGGTGGGCGGCCAGTCGGGGATCGACGCCCTCGACGTCGCCGCCTACCGCCGGGTGATGGGCGTCAACGTCGACCACGTCGTGTTCGGGCTCAACGCCGCGCTCCCGGCGCTGCGGCGCGCGGGCGGCGGCACCGTGATCGCGACGTCCTCGCTCGCGGGCCTCGTCGGCATGCCGGGCGACGCGATCTACACCTTGTCCAAGCACGCCGTCGTCGGCTACGTGCGGTCCGCGGCGGCGAGCCTGGCCGGCGAGCCGATCCGGGTGATGGCGGTCTGCCCCGGCTTCACCGACACCGCGCTGATCGCGGACGTCCGCGACCGGTTCGGCGCGTTCCCGCTGCTCGGCGCGTCCGACGTCGCCGACGCCGTGTCGTCGATGGTGGAGAAGGGTGAATCGGGGGAGTGCTGGTTCGTCCAGCCCGGTCGCGAGCCGGCGCCCTTCCGGTTCCGCGGCGTCCCGGGCCCGGCCGACGCCGGCGCCCCGCCGCCGCTGCACGGGGACGGCTGAGCGTGCGCGCCTGGCGGGTGCCGCGGTACGGGCCGTTCGACGAGGTGCTCGAGATCGCCGACGTCCCGAGCCCCTCGGCGGGGGACGGGACGCGCGTGCGGGTGGCGGCCGCGGCCCTGAACTTCGCCGACATCCTCTACACCGCCGGCGAGTACCAGGAGCGCGTGCCGCCCCCGTTCACCCCCGGCCTCGAGGTGGCGGGCGTGACCGACGACGGCCGGCGGGTGTTCGGTCCCGTGACGATGCCGCACGGCGGCTTCGCGGAGGAGGCGGTGCTGCGCACCACCTGGCCGTGGCCCGAGGGGATGAGCGCGGCCCAGGCCGCCGGCTTCTTCGTGGCGTACCAGACCGGCTGGTGCGCGCTGCACCACCGCACGACGCTGGACGCGGGCGAGACGCTGCTCGTCCTGGCCGCCGCGGGCGGTGTGGGGGCGGCCGCGGTGCAGCTCGGTCGCGCCGCCGGGGCCCGGGTGATCGCGCAGGTGGGCGACGAGGCCAAGGCGGCGGTGGTGCGGGCGCTGGGGGCGGACGAGGTGGTCGTCGGTCACGACGACCTGGTCACCGCCGTACGCGACCTCACCGACGGCCGCGGCGTCGACGTCGTCTACGACCCGGTGGGCGGCGACCTGTTCGACGCGGCGCGGCGGGTCGTGGCGTTCGAGGGGCGCCTGCTGGTGATCGGGTTCGCCGGCGGGCGGATCGCCGACGCCCCCACCAACCACGCGCTGGTGAAGAACTACGGCGTGCTCGGCGTGCACTGGGCGGCCTACCAGCAGCGGGCGCCGGAGCTCGTGGCGGCCTGGCAGCGGGAGATCGAGGCGCTCTGGGACCGGCGGGCGATCGACCCGCTCGTCGGCGCCGAGTACGCGTTCGAGGACCTGCCGGCGGCGTTCACGGAGCTCCAGGCGCGCCGGACCACCGGGCGGGTGGTGCTCCTACCGCCTCGCTGACGAAGCGGAATTCCGCGCACCCAGTGCCAGCGAGGCCGCAGGGCTTGCACTGGGTGCCAGGAAAGCCGCTACGTCAGGTCGCGAGGCCGGCCTGGAGGGCGCGGGAGACCTTGCGGCGCAGCCAGACCTTCCGTGTCCCGTCGCTGTAGAGCAGCGTGCGGGCGAGCTCCCAGCCCCCGAACTCGGCACGGATGCCGAGCTGCACGGTGGCCGAGATGCGCGTGATGTCCGGGGGGAGGCGGACGGGCTGGTACTCCCAGTCGCCGTCCACCACGGGCGCCCCGATGAGCGCACCCTCATCACCAGCATCGTTCACGAGCTGATCACCTCCGGGACACGTGACGGAGCGACATCCCACCGTACGCACCGGATCGCGCTCCGCGCACGTGCCGCGAGGCCGGTCCGGATCACTCCCAGGGTGGGGTGTCCGGCTCGTCGGTCTCGTCGTCCGGGGCGGCCGGGGAGCTGACGTCGTCGAGGGCGCCGCGGATGGCCGGGGGCAGCACGAGGTCCTCGGCGGCCAGCGAGCCCAGCAGCTGGGCCCCGTCCCGCGCACCGACCACCGGGGCTACGACCCCGGGCCGGTCGCGCACCCACGCCAGCGCGACGGCCAGCGGCGAGGTGCCCAGCCCGTGTGCCGCGGTGACGACGGCCTGCACGATGCGGGCGGTGCGCTCGGTGCGGTGCCGCCCGACGTAGCCCGCCAGGTGCTCCGACGCGCCGCGGGAGTCGGCGGGGACGCCCTCGCGGTACTTGCCGGTGAGCACCCCGCGGCCCAGCGGAGCCCAGGGCAGCAGCCCCAGCCCGTGGTGGCCGGCGGCCGGCAGCACCTCGTCCTCGACCGTCCGTTCCAGCAGCGAGTACTCCGACTGCACCGACACCAGCGGCAGCGACGTCAGGGCCTGGCGGGTCGCGGCCGAGGCGACCTGCCAGCCCGCGTAGTTCGCGATCCCGGCGTAGCGGGCGCGTCCCGTGGTCAGCGCCACGTCGACGGCCGCGAGGGTCTCCTCGAGCGGCACGTCGTCGTCCCACCCGTGGAGCTGCCAGAGGTCGACGTAGTCGGTGTTCAGGCGGTCCAGCGAGTCGTCGAGCGCCGTCAGCAGCGCGCCCCGCGAGGCGCCGCCGCCGAACGGGCCGTCCTCGCGCCGGGCCCCGGCCTTGGTGGCCACGACGACCTCGCCCCGGGGGATGACGTCGTCGAACAGACCGCCCAGGATCCGCTCGGCCTCGCCGCCCGCGTAGACGTCCGCGGTGTCGACCAGGGTGCCGCCCGCGTCGAGGAACGCGAGCAGCGACGCGCCCGCCTCGTCGGCGTCGGTGTCCCGGCCCCAGCTCATCGTGCCGAGCGCCAGGCGCGAGACCCGCAGCCCGCTCGTGCCCAGCCGTCGCTGTTCCACGGTCGGCCAGCTTACGAAGGCGTCACGACCACCTCCGAGGGGCCCGAGGGGGAGGCGGGAACGGGGTGACCGTGGGCTACCGTCCGTGCCCGTGCAGGTGGGTGCCCCCATGGGCTGGCTCGAGGCCGTGGTCCTCGGGATCGTGCAGGGACTGACGGAGTTCCTGCCGGTCTCGTCGTCCGCGCACCTGCGCATCACCTCGGCGTTCTTCTTCGGCAACGACGCCGGCGCGGCCTTCACCGCGGTCACCCAGCTGGGCACCGAGACCGCCGTGCTCATTTACTTCTTCGGCGACATCTGGCGCCTGCTCAGGGCCTGGTTCGTGGGCCTCGCGCGCAAGGACGAGCGCGGCTACGACTACAAGCTCGCCTGGTACGTGATCCTCGGGTCGATCCCGATCGGGGTCCTCGGGCTCGCGTTCGAGGACGTGATCAAGGGCCCGGCCCGCAACCTGTACCTCAACGCCACCGTGCTCATCGTGTTCGCGCTCGTCCTCGCCGCCGCCGAGCGCTACTCGCGCCAGCGCCGCGGCCCCGACCAGCTCACGCTGCGCGACGGGATCGTCATGGGCTGCGCGCAGGCGATGGCGCTGATCCCCGGCGTCTCGCGGTCGGGCGGCACGATCACCGCCGGCCTGTTCCTCGGCCTCGAGCGCGCCGTCGCCGTGCGGTTCTCGTTCCTGCTCGCGCTGCCCGCGGTGTTCGCGTCCGGGCTGACGCAGATCCCCGACATCCTCGAGCCGTCCGCCGCCGACGTGCAGGGCAGCCTCGTCGTGGTCCCGAGCATCCCGCAGATGATCGTCGCCACGATCATCGCGTTCGTCCTGGGCTACGCCTCGATCGCCTGGCTGCTGAGGTTCGTCGAGAACCACACGATCTACGTCTTCGTCTGGTACCGGGTGCTGCTCGGGCTGGTGGTCCTGCTCGCCGTGAGCAACGGGGTCGTCCCGGCGACGTAGTCGGACACCCGCGTACGGTCGTGTCGTGACAACGGTGATCCTTCTGCGGCACGGCCGGTCGACGGCCAACGTGTCGGGTGTGCTCGCCGGTCGCAGCACCGGCGTCGGTCTCGACGACCACGGCCGCGCGCAGGCCGAGAAGCTGGTCCACCGGCTCGCCGAGCTGCCCCTGGCGGCCGTGGTGACCTCGCCGTTGCAGCGTTGCCAGGAGACGGTGGCCCCGCTGCTGGCCGCCCGCGGCCTGGAGGCGACGGTCGAGGACGACCTGTCCGAGGTCGACTACGGCGACTGGACGGGGCGCAAGCTCGGCGACCTGGGCAAGGAGGACCTCTGGAAGGTCGTCCAGGCCCATCCGTCCGCCGCGGTGTTCCCCGGCGGGGAGGGCCTCGCCGCGATGCAGGGTCGCGCGGTCGCGGCGATCCGCCGGCAGGCCGCGCGCATCGGCGCCGAGCACGGCGACCGCGCCCTGTGGGTGGCCTGCAGCCACGGTGATGTGATCAAGGCCGCGGTCGCCGACGCGCTCGGTCTGCACCTCGACTCGTTCCAGCGCATCGTCGTCGACCCCTGCTCGGTGAGCGTCATCAGCTACACCCCGACACGGCCCTTCGTCGTGCGGGTCAACGACACCGGCGGCGACCTGTCCGCGCTGGTCCCGAAGCCGGAGAGCGAGGAATCCGATGCGGCCGACGACCCCACCGCGGCCGCCTCGGGGGACCCCCTGTCCGATACCGCCGTGCCCGCGGAGGCCACCGTCGGTGGGTCGACCGGAGTAGCATGAGAGCGCCGTTGACGCCAGGGGATCCGCACCTCCTCCAGCGGCGTCCCTCCGTGAGTCCTACGATCGAGAAGCCATGCCCAGGGTGATCCACGTCTTCCGCCAGCCCGACCGGTTCGTCGCCGGCACCGTCGGGCAGCCCGGCGAACGCTCCTTCTACCTCCAGGCCACCGAACAGGCCCGGCGGGTGAGCGTGCTGCTCGAGAAGCAGCAGGTGTCGGTGCTCTCGGAGCGGATCGGCACCCTCCTCGAGGAGGTCTCCCGGCGTTTCGGCGCGGACGTCCCCGTCACGGTGCCCGAGGACGAGGTCGACACCTCGCCGCTCGAGGTGCCCGTGGAGGAGGAGTTCCGCGTCGGCACCATGGGGCTGGGCTGGGACGCCGAGTCCCGCAACGTCGTCGTCGAGCTGCTCGCGGTCACGGAGGAGGAGGTCGACGAGTCGGTCGTCCTCGACGACACCGACGAGGGCCCCGACGCGCTGCGCGTGTTCCTCTCGCCCGCCGGCGCCCGGGCGTTCGCCACGCGCGCCGAGCGCGTGGTCGGCGCCGGACGGCGCCTGTGCCCGCTGTGCACCCAGCCGCTCGACGCCTCCGGCCACGTGTGCCCCCGGCAGAACGGCTACCGACGCGTCGCCTCCCCCGAGTAGGCGCGTGAACGGGGACACGGGCACGAACGGGTCGTCCTCCGACGACCGGGAGCTGTTGCTCCACGGGCGGATGGAGGTCGAGGGCCGTCTCACGGAGGCCTCCAACACCACGCTGCTGTGCGTCATCGACTTCAACGGCGTCGAGGGACGCTGCGTCTACAAGCCCGTCCGGGGCGAACGCCCGCTGTGGGACTTCCCCGACGGCACGCTCGCCGGGCGCGAGGTGGCGACGTACCTGGTCAGCGAGGCGGCCGGGTTCGGGGTGGTGCCGACGACGGTGCTGCGCGACGGTCCCTTCGGCCCCGGCATGGTCCAGCGCTGGATCGACACCGACGAGGAGCGCGAGCTCGTCGACGTCGTCCCGGCGCGGTCGGTCGGCCAGGGCTGGCGCACCGTGCTGCGCGCCCGCGACGCCGCCGGCGACCCGGCGCTGCTCGTGCACGCCGACGACCCGGCCCTGCGGCGCATGGCGGCGCTCGACGTCGTCGTCAACAACGCCGATCGCAAGGGCGGGCACGTGCTCGCCGGCGTCGACGGCGGCGTCTACGGCGTCGACCACGGCATCTGCCTGCACCGCGAGGAGAAGCTGCGCACGGTGCTCTGGGGCTGGGTGGGCGAGCCGCTCTCCGACGACGTCGTCGACGGCCTGCGCCGCCTGCGCAAGGCCCTGTCCCCGGGCAACACGGCGGGACTCGACGACACCCTGCACGAGCACCTGACGCGCGCCGAGGTCTCCGCCCTGCGCTCACGGCTGTCGAAGCTGCTCGACGCGAACGAGCTGCCCGCGCCGGGAGGACGCTGGCCCCCGATCCCGTGGCCGGCGTTCTGAGCCGGCCGCGCGACGTCCACCACCACCGCCCGTCGAACCTGCTGAGCCCGTGGCAGGCCTTCGAGCTGGTGCGCGCCGGGCGCGACCTCGCGGACCTCTGGGACCTCCCGATCGGCGGGACGCGGGTCCTGTGAGCACCGTGGTCCCCCCGCGCCGGTCCGGGCGGGCTCTCGTGGTGTGGGGCGTCGCGGTCCTCGCGTACGTCGCCGCGGTGCTCGGACGGTCGTCGCTGGCCGCCACCGGCGTCACCGCGGCCGAGCGCTTCGACGTCTCGTCGGGCGTGCTCTCGCTGCTCGCGGTGGTGCAGCTCGCGGTCTACGCCGCGCTGCAGGTGCCTGCCGGGGTGCTCGTAGACCGCGTCGGCCCGCGGCGGGTGATCGCCGGCGGGGCGGTGCTGGTCGCGGTCGGGCAGGTGGTGCTCGCGCTCGCCGCGCCGTTCTGGCTGGCGGTGGTCGGGCGGATGCTCGTCGGGGCCGGGGACGCGGTGACCTTCGTCAGCGTCCTGCGCCTGATCCCCGCCTGGTTCCCCTCCCGGCGGGTGCCGGTCTACAACCAGCTCGCGGGCATCCTCGGCCAGCTCGGGCAGGTGATCTCGGCGATCCCGCTCGCCGCGCTGGTCGTCGGCACGGGCTGGGCGCCCGCGTACCTGGCCGCGGGCGGGACCTCGGTGCTCGTCGCCGTGCTCGTGCTGGTCGTGGTCCGCGACGGCCCGGCGGGGGCGGCTCCCCCCGCGGCGGCGGTCGCGGGCGGGCTGGGGGCGGCGCTGCGCGAGCCCGGGGTGCGGCTGGCGTTCTGGTGCCACCTCGCCGCCCCGTTCCCGGGCAACGTCTTCGGGCTGCTCTGGGGCTTCCCGTTCCTCACCGGCGGCGAGGGCGTCGCGAGCGGGACCGCCCGCGGGCTGCTCGCGCTCTACGTCGGCGCGGGCATCGTCGTCGGCCCGCTGTTCGGGGTGCTGGCCGGGCGCCGGCCGCAGCGCCGCGTCCGGCTGATCGTCGTCTCGGTCCTCGCACAGGCGACCGCGTGGATCGTCGTCCTCGCCTGGCCCGGCCCGGCACCGATGGCCCTGCTCGTCGGGCTCGTCGTCGTGATCGGCGGCGGGGGCCCGGCGTCCCTGGTGGCCTTCGACCTCGCCCGCGCCGCCGTCCCGCCCGCACGGCTCGGGCGGGCCTCCGGGATCGTCAACGTCGGCGGCTTCGTCTCGACCATCGCCGTGGTGCTGTGCGTCGGCCTCGCCCTCGACCTGCAGGGCGCCGGGACCCCGGACGCCTACGACCTCACGGCCTTCCGCGTGGCGATGCTCGTGCAGGTCCCGGTGTGGATCGTCGCGCTGGCGGGGATCGCGCAGTCGGCTCGTTCGGCGGCTCGGTCGGTGCCTCAGTCGGCCGCCGACGGGAAGCGGGGCTCGCGCTTCTCGCGCAGCGCGGTGTAGCCCTCCACGACGTCGGGACCCAGGAACGTGAGCATCTCGTAGGCCGCGGACTGGTCGAAGGTCGGCCCGGCGCTGCGCAGCCAGTTGTTGAGGCTGCGCTTGGTGAGCCGGATCGCCTGCTGGGAGCCGGTGCCCAGGGTGTCGGCGACGCGCAGCGCCTCGTCGAGCACCTGGTCGCGGGGGAGCGCCTTGGCGACCATCCCGAGGCGCTCGGCCTCGGCGCCGGTGACCATCTCGCCGGTCAGCAGGTAGTACCGCGCCTTCGCCATGCCGGCCAGCAGCGGCCAGATGATCGCGGCGTGGTCGCCGGCCGCGACGCCGAGCTTGACGTGCCCGTCGCCGAGCTTGGCGTCCTCGGCGGCGATGGCGATGTCGGCGAGCAGCGCGACGACCACCCCGGCCCCGACCGCGACGCCGTTGATCGCCGAGACGATCGGCTTGTCGCAGTCGATGATGTTGTAGACCAGGTCGGACATCTCGCGGAGCATGTGCTGGACGCGGTCGTAGTCGCCGGCCATCCGCTCGACCATCGCGAGGTCCCCGCCCGCGGAGAACGCCTTCCCGGCGCCGGTGATCACGGCGACGCGTGTCTGCTCGTCGGCACCCACGTCGCGCCAGACCCGGGCCAACTCGCCGTGGAGCCCCTCGTCGGCCGCGTTGTACTTGTCGGGGCGGTCGATGGTGATCAGCAGGACGCCGTGGTCGCGGCGTTCGAACGTCAGCTGCTCGTAGTTCTTGAAGGGGTCGTCGAAGGGCACGCGAACTCCTCGGTGGTCGTGGACGTCGTCAGCTCATCGAGAGTCCGCCGCTGACGGATAGGGTCTGGCCGGTGATGTACGCGGCCTCGTCGGAGGCCAGGAACGCGACGGCGTGGGCGAGGTCGGCGGGCTGCGCGAGCCGGCGCAGCGGGATCGCCTTGATCAGCGCGTCGCGCAGCTTCGGGTTGTCCTCGGTGACCGACGCGAACAGCGCGGTGTCGGTCGGGCCGGGGCACACGCAGTTGACGGCGACCTGGTGGCGAGCCATCTCGCGCGCGGTGGTCTTGGTGAACGCGATGATCCCGCCCTTGGCCGCCGAGTACACCGCCTCGCCCGACGAGCCGACCCGGCCGGCGTCGGAGGCAAGGTTGACCACCCGCCCGCCGCCCTGCTCCACCATGATCGGGAGCACGGCGTGCGAGGTGTGCAGGACGCCGTAGAGGTTGATCCCGATGATCCTGTCCCAGTCGGCGGGGTCGGAGTCGACGAACGGACCGACCTTGTCGTAGCCCGCGTTGTTGACCAGCACGTCGATGCGGCCGAAGCGGTCGCGGACGGTGGCGACCATCGCGTCGACGGACTCCCGCGACGCGACGTCGCACGTCAGGCCGAGCGCGTCGCCGCCCGGGGCCCCGTCGCCGAGTGTGGCTGCGGTGTCGTTCGCCGTGGCCTCGTCGACGTCCGTGGCCACCACGGTGGCGCCCTCGGCGGCGAGCTTCTCGGCGATCCCGCGGCCGATGCCGCGCCCGGCTCCGGTCACGATCGCGATCTTCCCGTCCATCCTGCCCATGGGTGGCCTCTCCTCGCTCGCGTGACGGCGGCACGGAGCGAAGCGGACGCGCCCTGTCGCGCGCAAGCAGGGTCCTCGAGCCGGCGAAGACCCCGCGGCGGCCGTCGCCGTCGACGCGGCCGCCAGCACGCGGTTCAGCGCCGAGGACTCGGGCGCGTCCCCCGCGGATCGCCGTCTCCCGGGGGAGACCCCTGTGGTGGTCGAGAGTGCCGCTCGAGTCACCGGGCGTCACGGGACACCTTCGGGGGATCCGGACACCCGGGCCGCCTGCGGACGATCTCCGCTCACGGGAGCCGGATCGCCGTCGCGGACGTAGCGTGGAGGGGTGAGCACCCCTTCCGCTCCTGCAGATCTCCCCACCACCGCCGGTGAGCTCGCGCGCAGCGGCCACCCGGCGGCCACGCCCAAGAGCGTCCGTACCGAACTGCGTGACAACCTCCTCGCCCGGCTGCGCGCCGGCGCGGACCCGTGGCCGGGGATCGTCGGGTTCGACCGCACCGTGCTCCCGCAGTTCGAGCGCGCGGTGCTCGCCGGGCACGATGTGGTGCTGCTCGGCGAGCGCGGGCAGGGCAAGACGCGCCTGCTGCGCAGCCTCGTGGCCCTGCTCGACGAGTGGACGCCGGTGATCGCCGGCTCCGAGATCGGTGAGCACCCTGGCGAGCCGATCACGCCGGCGAGCCGTCGCCGCGTCGCCGACGAGGGTGACGACCTGCCGATCACCTGGCGGCACCGCTCCGAGCGCTACGCCGAGAAGCTGGCCACCCCGGACACCTCCGTCGCCGACCTCATCGGCGACGTCGACCCCGTTAAGGTCGCCGAGGGCCGCAGCCTGGGCGACCCCGAGACCATCCACTACGGCCTCGTCCCGCGCGCGCACCGCGGCGTCGTGACGATCAACGAGCTGCCCGACCTCGCCGAGCGCATCCAGGTCGCGCTGCTCAACGTCATGGAGGAGCGCGACATCCAGGTGCGCGGCTACACGCTGCGCCTGCCGCTGGACATCATGCTCGTGGCCAGCGCGAACCCCGAGGACTACACGAACCGCGGGCGGATCATCACCCCGCTCAAGGACCGCTTCGGGGCCGAGGTCCGCACGCACTACCCGCTCGAGATCGCCGGCGAGATCGCGCTCGTGCACCAGGAGGCGCACCTCGTCGCCGACGTGCCCGACCACCTCGTCGAGGTCCTCGCCCGCTTCACCCGCCACCTCCGGGGCTCCGGCGCGATCGACCAGCGCAGCGGCGTGTCCGCGCGGTTCTCGATCGCAGCGGCCGAGACCGTCGCGGCCGCCGCGCTGCGCCGGGCCGCGGTCACCGGCGAGGACGCCGGCGGGGCGAGCGGAGCGACGGGGTATGGGGCCGTGGCGCGTCCCGTCGACCTCGAGGCGGTGCCGCCGGTGCTGCGCGGCAAGCTCGAGTTCGAGTCGGGGGAGGAGGGCCGCGAGGCCGAGCTGCTCACGCACCTGCTGCGCCGCTCGATCTCCGAGACCGCTCGCGCCCGCCTCGCCGGGGTCGACCTGGCCCCACTCGCCGACGGCGTGTCGGCCCTGGAGGGCGACCGGCGGGTCGTCACGGGCGACCGGATCGCCGCCAAGGACGTCGTCGACGCCCTCCCCTCGATCTCTGTCGTCTACACGGTCGCCGAGCGCCTCGGGGCCGCCGGCACGGAGGCCCCCGGGCCCCTGGCCAGCGCCGTCGAGCTCGCCCTCGAGCACCTGTACCTCACCCGCAAGCTGGCGAAGGACGACGACGCCGAGGACGGAACGGTGGCCTATGGCGGCTGACCCGAACCCGAGCGGCGGCCCCGAGGGCGGCCCACGCAGCGGGCGCTACTCCTACGGCCGCTTCTACGACGGGCCGGACCCCCTGGCGCCGCCGTTCGACCTGCGGTCGGCGATGGACGAGCTCGGCCGCGACGTCATGGAGGGCACGTCGCCGCGGCAGGCGATGCGCGAGCTGATGCGCCGCGGGCTGGGCGACCAGCAGGGTCTCGACGACCTCATGCGCCGGCTCAACGAGCGGCGCAGCAAGCTGCAGCGCGAGCACCGTCTCGACGGGACGCTGCAGGAGGTCCGCGAGCTGCTCGAGCGCGCGCTCGAGGCCGAGCGCAACTCCCTGCAGGCCGAGGACTCCGACGACGCCCGGTTCCGCGAGATGCAGCTCGACGCGCTGCCGCCGTCACCCGCGGGGGCCGTGGCCGAGCTCCAGGACTACGACTGGCGCAACGCCGAGGCGCGCGAGGCGTACGAGCAGATCCAGGACCTCTTGGGCCGGGAGGCGCTCGACCAGCGCTTCCAGGGCATGAAGCAGGCGATGGAGAACGCCTCGCCGGAGGACGTCGAGCGGGTCCGCGAGATGATCTCGGACCTGAACGACCTGCTCGAGGCGCACGGGCGCGGCGAGGACACCGCGGAGCAGTTCGGCGAGTTCATGGGCAAGCACGGCGAGTTCTTCCCGGAGAACCCGCAGACCACCGACGAGCTGATCGACCTGCTCGCCGAGAGGGCGGCCGCGGCCCAGCGGATGATGAACTCGCTGTCGGCCGAGCAGCGCGCCGAGCTCGAGGGCCTCATGCAGCAAGCCTTCGGCGACCCGCGGCTGGCCGAGCAGCTCTCCCGGCTCGACCAGCAGCTCCAGGGCATGCGCCCCGGCGAGGACTGGCAGGGCCGCGGCCGCTTCCGCGGCGACGACCCGATGGGCATGGGCGAGGCCACCCGGGCCATGGAGGAGCTGGGGCAGATGGACGCCCTGGCCGAGCAGCTCTCGCAGTCCTACCCGGGCGCGCGGATGGAGGACATCGACCTCGAGGCCCTCGAGGCGACCCTCGGCGAGCAGGCCCGTGTCGACGCCCAACGCCTGGCCGAGCTGCAGCGTGAGCTGGAGGAGCAGGGCGTCTTCCAGCGCGCCGCCGACGGCTCGCTGATGCTCTCGCCGAAGGCGCTGCGCCAGCTCGGGCAGTCGTCACTGCGAGACGTCGTCGGCTCGCTGTCGACCCGTCGCGGCGAGCGGGAGACCCAGCGCTCCGGCGCGGCGGGGGAGGCGACGGGCGCGACACGCCCGTGGTCGTTCGGCGACACCGAACGCTGGGACGTCTCGCGCACGCTGCTGAACGCGGAGATGCGCAAGGCCGGCGGGGACGACCGTGATCTCGACGTCTCCGACGTGGAGATCGTCGAGACCGAGCAGCGCACCCGGGCCGCGGTGGCGCTGTGCGTCGACACCTCGTGGTCGATGGTCGCCGACGGGCGCTGGGTGCCGATGAAGCGCACGGCGCTGGCCCTGCACCACCTGGTGTCCACGCGGTTCCGGGGCGACGCCCTGCAGCTCATCACGTTCGGCCGGCACGCCAAGGAGGTCGAGCTCGGGGAGCTGACCGCGCTGGAGGGCGCCTGGGAGCAGGGCACGAACCTGCACCACGCGCTGCTGCTGGCGGGCCGTCACCTGCGCAAGAACATCGATGCGGCGCCGGTGGTCCTCGTCGTCACCGACGGCGAGCCGACCGCGCACCTCGAGCCGGACGGGCACGCGGCGTTCGACTACCCGCCGAGCCCGGAGACACTGCGCGCGACGCTGAACGAGGTCGACGCGCTGGCGCGCCTGCACGCCGCGATGACCGTGTTCATGCTCGGGGAGGACCCGCGCCTGGAGGCGTTCGTCGACCTCGTCGCCCGGCGTGCGGGCGGGCGGGTCGTCAATCCGGACCTGGACGGTCTCGGGGCCGCGGTCGTGAGCGACTATTTGGCGAGCCGCCGACGACGCTGAGGCAGACGACGCTGAGGCATCGGGCGGCGGCGCGCATCCACCACACGGTGCAACGCCTCGTGTCCGATGACCTTGCCTCGACCACAGGGCGCCACCGGGAGCGAAAGCGGTTACGCTCGATCGTGGCTGGAGTCGATCCCCCCCGCGACTCCTGGCCACCCCGGCCGGGTCCGTCATCCCGTGCAGGGCGGAGTGCTCGCCCACGACGTCCTGCTGACTCGACCCGGCCGGGGTCCACCACGGTGTTCGCACCGCAGGCGCGAGCGGTTCGCCACGAGTCGGGGCGGGCACCGCTCCGACGGGCTTAGGCTCGGGGGCATGCGAGCGTGGTCATCGGTCGACGTCCCGCGGGTGCCCGGCAGCCCGCCCCCGCTGAGGTTGCACGACACGGCGGGTGGGGACATCCGACCCACCACGCCGGGGGCCACCGCCCGGATGTACGTCTGCGGCATCACGCCCTACGACGCGACGCACCTCGGCCACGCGGCGACCTACCTGGCGTTCGACCTGATCCACCGCCTGTGGCTCGACGCGGGCCACGACGTCCACTACGTCCAGAACGTCACCGACATCGACGACCCGCTGCTCGAGCGGGCCGAGCGGGACAAGGACGACTGGGTCGTGCTCGGGATGCGCGAGACGGCGCTGTTCCGCGAGGACATGGCCGCGCTGCGGATCCTCCCGCCGCGCGACTTCATCGGGGCCGTCGAGGCCATGGACGAGATCAGCGAGCTGGTGGGCAAGCTCCTGGCCAGCGGCGCGGCCTACCGCGCCGACGACGCCGAGTTCCCGGACGTCTACCACGACCACACCGCCACCCGGGACTTCGGCTACGTCTCGCGCTACGACGAGGCGCGGATGCGCGAGGTGTTCCCGCAGCGCGGCGGCGACCCCGACCGCCGGGGCAAGCGCGATCCCCTCGACGCGCTGCTGTGGCGCATGGCCCGCGAGGGCGAGCCGTCGTGGACCTCCGACCTCGGTGAGGGACGCCCCGGCTGGCACGTCGAGTGCGCGGCCATCGCCCTGAACCGCCTCGGCGACCAGTACGACGTCCAGGGTGGCGGCTCGGACCTCGCCTTCCCGCACCACGAGTACGGCTCGGCCCACGCCGAGGCCCTCACCGGCGCGCACCCGCTGGCGCGGCACTACTGCCACGCCGGGATGATCGGGCTGGACGGCGAGAAGATGTCGAAGTCCAAGGGCAACCTCGTCTTCGTCTCCCGCCTGCGGGCCGACCGCGTCGACCCCCTGGCCGTGCGCCTGGCCCTGATGAGCGGGCACTGGCGCACCGACCGGTCCTGGACCGCGGACCTGCTCACCGGCGGCCAGGCGCGGCTGCACCGCTGGCGCGACGCGGTCGCGGCCCCGACCGGACCGGACCCCGAGGACACGATCGCCCGGGTGCGCGCGCACCTCGCGGACGACCTCGACACGCCCGGGGCGCTCGCGGCGATCGACGCCTGGGCCGACGAGGTGCTCCTGCGCCGCGGCGGCGAGGGGTGGATCGCCGACGGTCCGACCCGCCTCGCCGACGCCGCCGACGCCCTGCTCGGGGTCACGCTGCGCTGACGCGGGTACCTCCCGCGCATGCCCCGCAACGTCCTCGGCGGCGAGCTCGCCGACTGCAGTCACGACCCCGTCACCGGCTTCTACCGCAACGGCTGTTGCGAGACCGGTCCCGACGACGCGGGCGTGCACACCGTGTGCGCCCGCGTCACCGAGGAGTTCCTGACCTACTCCGCGGAGCGCGGCAACGACCTGACCCGCGCCGACGCCGGCTTCCCGGGGCTGACGCCGGGCGACCGCTGGTGCCTGTGCGCGAGCCGCTGGCAGGAGGCGCTCGAGGGCGGCGTCGCCCCGCCGGTCGTCCTCGAGGCCACCCACGCCCGCACGCTCGAGTGGGTCGACCTCGCCCAGCTGGAGGCGCACCGCGCACGTGAGTGAGTTGGGTCGTTCCGACGACTCGAATCGCTCACATGCGGTACGCATCCTGCTGTGCTCTCCGAGCCGCCCTCCGCGACCCAGGTCCAGGCGCACCGCTTCGCCGTGCGCCGCCTGGAGTCCGCGCTGGTCGGACGCGACCCGACGCCGCGCCACGACCCGGGGCGCCGGCAGAACCGCGCGCTGCTCGTGGGCACGGTGCTCGCGGTGCTGGCGCTCGTGGGGTTCGCCGTGGTCGGGCTCGTGCGCGGCGACGAGGGGTGGCGCGACGAGTCGGTGGTGCGCGGCGAGCCCTCCGGCGCGCTCTACGCCGTGGCGCACGGTCCGGACCGCCTGGTCCCGGCCCTGAACCTCGCGTCCGCGCGCCTGCTCGCCGGGGCCGCCGGCAACGCCGAGGTGGGCGGGCCGCCGGTGCCGGTCCGCGACGACGCCCTCGCCGAGGCGCCCCGCACCGCGCCGGCGGGCATCCCCGGCGCGCCCTCGGTGCTGCCCGACCCGGGCGCTCCCGCCCCCGACGCCTGGGCGATCTGCGACCGCGCGACGCTCGACCCCTCGGTGCCCGACCCCGCTGCCGACCCGGCGGTCACCACCGTGGCGCTCGGCGGGGTCCCGGCGCCCGGGCGTCCGCTCGCGACCGACGAGGCGCTGCTGCTGCGCGGCCCGGACGGCTTCTGGCTCGTCACCGAGGGGCGCCGGGCGCGGATCGACCCGTCCCTGGGGTCCGTGGTCCGCGGTCTCGAGCTCACCGGCGCGCGTCCCCGCAACGCCGGCCCGGCCCTGCTCGGCACGCTGCCCGAGGGTCCGCCGCTCGTCCCCGTGCAGGTCCCCGGCAGCGGGGGAGCGCCCACCGACGCCCGCACCGCCGCGCTCGGCGTGCCCGTCGGCGCTGTCGTGAGCCCCGACGGCGGGCGCTTCTTCCTCGTCGCCGCCACCGGGGTGCAGGAGGTGCCGGCGGTGATCGCCCAGCTCGCCCGCTTCGCCAACCCCGACCCGGCCGCCGACCCCGGGATCGCCGCCGTCCCGGCGGGCCGGCTCGCCGACGTCCCGCGGGTCGGGGTCGTCGACGTGCGCGCCTACCCGTCGGCGACCCCCCGACTGGTCACCTACGACCAGGCCACCACCACCTGCGTGCGCGCCGAGGCCTCCGGCGCCGCCGCCGTCTTCGCCTCGTCCGCGTTCCCCGGGCCGGTCGAGCCCACCCCGCTGGTCGGGCCCCCGCTCGACGGCGCCTGGGTCGCCGGCGGCGGGACCTACGTCGTCCCGGTCGCGCCCGGAGCACCCGCCGACCCCGCCTCTGCCCATCCTGCCGCCGGGGTGCTCGTCGACCCCGGCGGGCGGGTGTTCGCCGTCCCGGACCCCGCGAGCGCCGCCGCCCTGGGTCTCGGCGCGCCCCGCCCGGCCCCCCGCGGGGTGCTCGACCTCCTCCCGCGCGGCCCGACCCTCGACGCCGTCGCCGCGCAGTCGGCGCGCTGACCGTCCGCGAGGGGCACGCTGCGCAGGGTCGACGGGCTCGAGCGGCTGCCGGACGTGCCCCTCGAGGCACACGACGCTTCGAAGACCGAAGCGTCGTGCCGAGGTCGGTCGAGCCCCGGGCGCCGTCGCC
Source organism: Actinomycetospora sp. NBC_00405 (assembly GCF_036044095.1). Taxonomy (NCBI): domain Bacteria; kingdom Bacillati; phylum Actinomycetota; class Actinomycetes; order Pseudonocardiales; family Pseudonocardiaceae; genus Actinomycetospora; species Actinomycetospora sp. NBC_00405. Next base: position 1,029,904 of record NZ_CP107938.1, on the reverse strand, counting down.
ACAGCCGGCGCGACGGATCAGCGCCGCGGCACCAGCGCCGCCGCCCCCGCGAGCAGGACGCCCGCGAGACCGAAGGCCGCGACGGGGGAGAGGTGGTACGGCGCGAGGAACACCGCGGGCGCGGCGGCGGCGCCCAGGAAGCGCAGGGCCTGCACCACCGACACCCCGCCGGCGGTGCCCCCGCGCAGGACCAGGGCGTTGACACCGACGAGCACCAGCTGGGCGGCGGCCCCGGCGAGCGCCCACACCGCGGCCACCGCGAACACCGAGGGCAGCAGGCCGATCGCGGTGACGAGCACCGCGGCGGCGAGCGCCCCGAGCCGCACGACGACGCGCGGTCCGAGGCGATCCACGCCGGCCCCGACGAGGCGCGCGGTGAGCAGCCCGGCGACGCCGAAGGCCGTGAGCAGCGCGCCCCGGAGCCCGGCGCCGAGGGCGAAGGCGTCCTCGACGCGCAGGGCGACGAGGAACGACAGCCCGCCCAGCGCGCCCCACGCCAGCCCGGCGACGAGCCCGAGCCGCAGCACCGACGGGCGCCAGGCGTCGCGCAGGCGGGGCCGGTCGCCCGGGTCGGCGGGCGGGTCCGCGGGCAGCCCGGCCACCGCCAGCAGCGCGGCGACCACGGCCACGCCGACGAAGGCGAGACGCCAGTCGACCTCCGCGGCGAGCCCACCGACCAGCGGCGCGAACGTCATCCCGGCCGCCTGCAGGGACCCGTAGACGCCGAGCGAGCGCCCGAGGCGCTCCGGCGGCGTGGCCGCGGCGAGCGAGGCCAGCAGCAGGGGAGTGGTGAACGCATTGGCCGCCCCCTGCAGGGCCCGCGCCCCGAGGAAGAGCCAGCCCGCGCCCGCCACCGCACCGAGAAGCGAGAACACGACGTAGGCGACGTAGGCGACGCGCACGGTGCGGGCCGCGCCCCAGCGCTGGCCGAGCGTCCCCGAGACGAGCATGAGCAGCGCGAACGGCAGCAGGTAGGCGGTCAGCGACGCCGAGGCGGCCGACGGGGACAGTCCGAGGTCGGCGCCGAGCTCGGGCAGCATCGACGCGGTGACCCCGCCACCGAACGGGCCGAGGAAGCCGCCCGCGTAGAGCGCGGCCAGCCGCAGCCGGGCGATCCCGGAGCGTTCTGCCGCCGGAGCGGCGCTCACCGCTCCCAGGGGGCCTTGCCGGGCCCGGGCGGGCCGCCCGCGGTGCCGCCGGGACCGTCGCCGCCGGGGCCGCGCCGGCGCAGGTAGCGCTCGAAGTCGGCCGCGATCTCCTCGCCGGAGGCCTCCTCGAGGTCGGTCTCGGCGTCGCCGGCCTCCTCGAGGGCCTTCACGTACTCGCGGACCTCGTCGTCCTCGTCGGCCATCTCCGAGACCGTGCGCTCCCACTTCTCGGCCTGCTCGGGGAGGCCGCCGAGCGGCACCTCGACGTCGAGGACCTCCTCGACGCGCTGCAGCAGCGCGATCGTGGCCTTCGGCGCGGGCGGCTGCGAGACGTAGTGGGGCACGGCGGCCCAGAACGAGATCGCGGGGATCCCGGCCTGGACGCAGGCGTCCTGGAGGACCCCGACGATCCCGGTGGGGCCCTGGTAGCGCGAGCGCTGCAGCCGGTAGCGGGCGGCCGACGCCTTGTCGAACGACGTGCCGGTGACCGGGACGGGCCGCGTGTGGGGCGTGTCGGCCAGCAGGGCGCCGAGCGTGATCACCGTGCCGACGCCGAGCTCGCGCGCCCGGTCGATGATCTCCGCGCAGAAGGCGCGCCAGCGCATGTTCGGCTCGATGCCGCGCACGAGGATGAGGTCCTGCGCCGATCCCGGGGGACGGCAGCGGGTGAGCCGGGTGGTGGGCCAGTCGATGGCGCGGCTGACCCCGTCGACCATCCGCGCGGTGGGCCGGGACACCTGGAAGTCGTAGTACTCGTCGGGATCGATCGCCGAGAGTTCGGTGGCGTCCCAGTGCAGGGCGAGGTGCTCCACGGCCGTGCTCGCGGCGTCCCCGGCGTCGTTCCAGCCCTCGAACGCCGCCAGCATCACGGGCGCGTCGTCGCTGATGGGGGCCGTTTCCGACGCGTCGTCGGGGTCCTCGAGCTGTTCCGTTCCCTCGGCCTCGTCGCTGGACACGGGCTCGTCGAGGTGGTCGTCGGACTCGGGCACCCGCACAGCCTACGGGTCGTGACGAGGCTCGCAGTGCGTCCGGGACTGCTCGCCGATCACGTTACGATCGTGTGATGACTACTTCGAGTGAGTCTGCATTCCTGTCTGCCCTGCACTCCCGGGTGCTCATCGGAGACGGTGCCATGGGCACCGCACTCCAGGACCAGGATCTCTCGCTCGATGACTTCCAGGACCTCGAGGGCTGCAACGAGATCCTGAACGTCTCGCGTCCCGACGCCGTCCTCAGTGTGCACCAGGGACACCTCGAGGCGGGCGCCGACGTCATCGAGACCAACACCTTCGGCACCAACTGGGCCAACCTCAACGAGTACGACATCGTCGACCGTGTCCGCGAGCTCGCCCGTGAGGGCACGAAGATCGCCCGCCAGGCCGCCGACGAGTACGCCACCACCGACCGTCCGCGCTTCGTGTTCGCGTCCAACGGGCCGGGCACCAAGCTGCCGACGCTGGGCCACGCGCCGTTCGCGCTGCTGCGCGACCACTACAAGGAGTCGGTCCTCGGCGCCCTCGAGGGCGGCGCCGACGCCGTGCTCGTCGAGACCTGCCAGGACCTCCTCCAGGCCAAGTCGGCCATCCTCGGCGCCTACCGCGCGATGGACGAGTACGGCCTGCGGCTCCCGGTCATCTGCCACGTCACCGTCGAGCTCACCGGCACGATGCTGGTCGGCTCCGAGATCACCGCGGCGCTGACGGCCCTCGAGCCCCTCGGCATCGACGGCATCGGCCTGAACTGCGCCACCGGCCCCGCCGAGATGAGCGAGCACCTGCGCGCCCTGAGCCGCCAGAGCCGCATCCCGGTCTCGGTGATGCCCAACGCCGGCCTTCCCGAGCTGGGCGCCAACGGCCCCGAGTACCCCCTGCAGCCCGACGAGCTCGCCGACTACTGCGCCTCGTTCGTCACCGACTACGGGCTCCAGCTCGTCGGTGGCTGCTGCGGCACGACGAACGCGCACATCAAGGCGCTGGCCGAGAAGTGCCGGGACCTCACGCCGGGCACCCGCGACCCGAAGCCGGAGCCCGGCCTCGCGTCGGTGTACCAGGCTGTGCCGTTCCGGCAGGACACCGGCTTCCTCATGATCGGCGAGCGCTCGAACGCCAACGGCTCCAAGGCGTTCCGCGAGGCCATGGTCGAGGACGACTACGAGCAGTGCGTGGAGATCGCGAAGGCGCAGACCCGCGAGGGCGCGCACTTCATGGACCTCTGCATCGACTACGTCGGCCGTGACGGCAACGCCGACATGGACCGCCTGGCCCACGAGGTCTCGACGGCCTCGACGCTGCCGGTGGTGCTCGACTCCACCGAGGCCGACGTGCTGCGCACCGGGCTCGAGCAGCTCGGCGGCCGCAGCGCCATCAACTCGGTGAACTACGAGGACGGCGACGGCCCCGAGTCGCGCTTCATCAAGATCATGACGGTGGCGAAGGAGCACGGCGCCGCCGTGATCGGCCTCTGCATCGACGAGGAGGGGCAGGCCCGCACCGCGGAGTGGAAGACCCGCGTGGCGTTCCGCCTCATCGAGGACCTCACCGAGAACTGGGGAATGCGGGTCGAGGACATCATCATCGACTGCCTGACCTTCCCGATCTCCACCGGCCAGGAGGAGGTCCGCAGGGACGGCATCGAGACGATCAACGCGATCAAGCAGCTCAAGGAGCGCTACCCCGAGGTCCAGACCACCCTCGGCCTCTCGAACATCTCGTTCGGCCTCAACCCGGCCGCGCGGCAGGTCCTCAACTCGGTCTTCCTCCACGAGTGCACCGAGGCCGGCCTCGACTCGGCGATCCTCAACGCCTCGAAGATCCTGCCGATGTCGCAGATCGACGACGCCCAGCGCGACGCCGCGCTCGACCTCGTCTACGACCGGCGCGACGAGTCCCGCGACACCCCGGACCCGCTGCAGCACTTCATGAACCTCTTCGAGGGCGTCTCGGCCTCGTCGGCCAAGGACGCGCGCGCCGAGGAGCTCGCGGCCCTGCCGCTGTTCGAGCGCCTCGAGCGCCGGATCGTCGACGGCGACCGCAACGGCCTGGAGGCCGACCTCGACGCGGGCATGGAGGAGAAGGACCCGCTCGAGATCATCAACGAGACGCTGCTGGCCGGCATGAAGACCGTCGGCGAGCTGTTCGGCGCCGGCAAGATGCAACTGCCGTTCGTGCTGGCCTCGGCCGAGGTCATGAAGGCGTCGGTGGCCCACCTCGAGCAGTTCATGGAGGCCGACGACAACGGCGGCAAGGGCAAGATCCTGCTGGCCACGGTCAAGGGCGACGTCCACGACATCGGCAAGAACCTCGTCGACATCATCCTGAGCAACAACGGCTACGACGTGGTCAACATCGGCATCAAGCAGCCGATCAACGCCATCCTCGAGGCCGCCGAGGAGAACAAGGTCGACGCCATCGGGATGTCCGGGCTGCTGGTGAAGTCCACCGTGGTCATGAAGGACAACCTGCAGGAGATGAACGACCGCGGGGTCGCGCAGAAGTACCCGGTGCTGCTCGGCGGCGCCGCGCTGACCCGCTCGTACGTCGAGAACGACCTCGGCGAGCTCTTCCAGGGCGACGTGCGCTACGCGAAGGACGCCTTCGAGGGCCTGCGCCTGATGGACACCGTGATGAGCGGCGACACCGAGCGCACCGAGGCCGAGGCGGCCAAGATGGCCGAGCGCAAGGAGCGCCGCGAGCGCTCGCAGCGCATCCAGGCGAAAAGGGAGGCGGAGGCTGCAGCCTCCGGGGGCCAGGAGGAGATCCCCGACCACTCCGACGTCGCCCGGCGCATCGAGGTCCCGCAGCCGCCGTTCTGGGGCACCCGCGTGGTCCGCGGCATCCGGCTCAAGGACTTCGCCGGGCTGCTCGACGAGCGCGCCACCTTCTTCGGGCAGTGGGGCCTGCGCGGCTCCAAGGCCAGCGAGGACGGGCCGTCGTACGAGGAGCTGGTGGAGACCGAGGGCCGGCCGCGCATGCGCTACTGGCTCGACCGGCTGCAGTCCGAGGGCATCCTCGCCCACGCCGCCGTGGTCGCCGGCTACTTCCCGGCGATCTCGGAGGGCCAGGACATCATCGTGCTCGCCGAGCCGGACCCGGACGCCAAGGAGGTGCACCGGTTCTCGTTCCCGCGCCAGAAGCGGGACCGCCACCTGTGCCTGGCCGACTTCTTCCGGACCCGCGAGGAGGCCAAGGAGCTCGGCGGCGTCGACGTGCTGCCGATGAACCTGGTGACGATGGGCCAGCCCATCGCCGACTTCGCCAACACGCTGTTCGCGGAGAACTCCTACCGCGACTACCTCGAGGTCCACGGCCTCGGCGTGCAGCTCACCGAGGCGCTCGCCGAGTACTGGCACCGCCGCGTGCGTGAGGAGCTCGGCTTCTCCGACGGCTCGGTCATGGCCGACTCGGACCCCGAGAACGTCGAGGAGTACTTCAAGCTCGGCTACCGCGGGGCCCGGTACTCGCTGGGCTACGGCGCCTGCCCGAACGTCGAGGACCGCGTGAAGATCGTGGATCTCCTCGAGCCGGGCCGCATCGGCGTCGAGCTCTCCGAGGAGGACCAGCTGCACCCCGAGCAGTCCACGGACGCGCTCGTCGTGCACCACCCGGAGGCGAAGTACTTCAACGCCTAGCCTCGCGGCAAGCCGGTTCGACCCCTCGCACTCCTTCGTCGTGCGACGTGTCGACGTGCGGCGCCGCGTCCAGCCGATCACGTAGAGGAGCTCCCCGTGGGGTTGCAAGCCGTCCTGTGGGACATGGACGGCACGCTGGTCGACACCGAGGGCCTCTGGTCGGTGACGATCCAGGAGCTCGCCGCGCACCACGGCGGCGAGCTGTCGGCCGAGACCCGCGAGGATCTGACGGGGTCCAGCCTCACCCGCACCGTGCGCGCGGTGCGGGCCGAGGTGGGCCTCGACCCGGACGACCACGACGGCGTGACCAGGGACGGCCGCTGGCTGACCGACCGCACCGCGGAGGTCTTCGGCCGGGGCGTCCCGTGGCGCCCCGGCGCCCGGGAGGCCCTCGCGATGGTGCGGGCCTCGGGGCTCCCGACGGCGCTGGTCACCAGCACCTACCGGGAGCTCACCGAGGTCGCACTCGACACGATCGGCCGCGAGTTCTTCCACGTCACCGTGTGCGGCGACGAGGTGCCGGCGACGAAGCCGGACCCGTCGCCCTACCGGCTGGCCACCGAGAGGCTCGGCGTCGACCCCCGCGCCAGCGTGGCCGTCGAGGACTCACCGACCGGCACCCGCTCGGCCGTGGCGGCCGGCGCGACGGTGCTCGTCGTCCCCGCCGAGGTGCCCGTGCCGGCGGGGAAGCGCCGGGTCCTGCGCGAGAGCCTCGTCGGACTGACCCTCGACGACCTCCGCGACGTCCTGCGGAACGGGTCGGGGAGCGACCACCGGACGCGGGCCGTTGCGCGCTGAGCGCTCCGTCACACGGTCGGCAGAGCGGCTCCGCACGAAGGAACCAGCGTCGTGACCGGTTTCCCGACCGACCGCCCGTTCGGCGCGCCGGAGAGCCCGGACGGCGCCCCGGACGAGCGAGGGACGAACAGCCCGGACGCACGAGGAGAATCCCGTGGTGTGCGACTTCCCGTGACGCCGTGCGACGATGGCTCGACGTGAAGACGTTCGACGTGCTCTTCGACGAGCTCACGACCAAGGCGCGCGACCGGCCGGAGGGATCCGGCACCGTCGCGGCACTGGACTCCGGGGTCCACGCCCAGGGCAAGAAGGTGCTCGAGGAGGCCGGTGAAGTGTGGATCGCCGCCGAGTACGAGACCGATGACAAGCTGGCCGAGGAGATCTCCCAGCTGCTCTATCGTGTCCAAGTGATCATGCTCGGGCGCGGTCTCACGCTCGACGAGGTCTACAAGCACCTGTAGTCGACACCCACAGGTGTCAGGAGGAGGAGCCGTGCTCCGCGTCGCCCTACCCAACAAGGGGTCCCTGTCCGAAGAGGCGTCGACGATGCTGCGCGACGCCGGCTACCGGCAACGCACCGACAGCCGCGACCTGACCCTCCACGACGAGGCCAACGGCGTCACGTTCTTCTACCTGCGCCCCAAGGACATCGCGACGTACGTGTCCGAGGGCCAGCTGCACCTCGGCATCACCGGGCACGACCTCACCGAGGAGTCCAGCGCCTCGGTGAACCAGCTGCTGCGGCTCGGCTTCGGGCACTCGAAGTTCCGCTACGCCGCCCCGGCGCGCAACGAGTGGACCGTGCAGGACCTCGCGGGCAAGCGGATCGCGACCTCGTATCCCCGGCTCGTGCGGGCGAACCTCGCCCAGCAGCGCATCGCGGCCAAGGACGTCATCCGCCTCGACGGCGCCGTCGAGATCTCGATCGAGCTGCAGGTGGCCGACGCCATCGCCGACGTCGTGAGCTCCGGGCGCACCCTGGCCCAGCACGGCCTGGTGGCGATCGGGGACCCGATCACGGAGTCCGAGGCCGTGATCATCGATCGCAATGCCAAGTTCGACCAGGCGCCGGACACGGCGGACATCGAGCGCTCGAAGTCCCGCTTCGTCGAGCGGCTGCGCGGCGTCGTCTACGCGCGTCGCTACGTGATGCTCGACTACGACTGCCCGATCGACCTCAAGGAACGGGCGATCGAGCTGACCCCGGGCATCGAGTCGCCGACCGTCGCGCCGCTGTCGAACGAGAAGTTCGTCGCGGTGCGCTCCATGGTCGAGCGCAAGCGGGTCAACGACATCATGGACGAGCTCGCCGACCTCGGGGCCACGGGCATCGTGACCTCGTCGCTGCAGTCCTGCCGGGCCATCGGCGCCACGAACGGCACGCGCTAGGGATCAGCGCGGCCGGACGGTCAGCGCCTGGGCGGCCCTCCCGACCCGTCCGTGCTCGTCGTGGAGCACCGAGAACGCCGTCCCCAGCCCCTCGGGGCCGATGACGCTGTCGGCGTCGAGCCCGATCCACTCGCCCCGTGGGGCGCGGTGGACGTGCACCGTCAGGTCGGTGTTGACGAAGAGCCAGTCGTTGAGGTCGAGCCGTGACGCGGCGCCGTTGGTGGAGTCGGCCACCGAGGCGAGGCGCTGCCACGGCGTCGGCTCCTCGTTGTCGACGACCGGCACCAGCAGGCGGCCCCACGTCTGCCCGGGCCCGGACTCGCCGAGGTGCCCGGCGATCCAGCGCCACTCGAGGGCGTCGAGGTAGCCCGGCAGCCAGCCCTCGGGGGTGGGGATGACGCGGCCCTCGTCGGGGCCGGGCATCGTCGGTCCGGGATCGGTGGCGGCGGCGGACGTGTCGGTGACCGCCAGGCGCCAGCCCGCGGCGCGCGCCACCGCCCGGCCGTCGGCGGCGAGCTCCGCGGACACCAGCTCGATCGTGCGCCCGGGACGCTCCACGCGGGCGGACACGGTCAGCTCGCCCACCGGCACCCGCCCCAGCACCTCGACGGTCAGGCGCGAGAGCACCACCTCGTCGCGGGGCTCGCAGCGCTCCAGCGCGCGGACCAGCAGCGCGCTCGGCGGGCCCATGTGCTGCGCCCCGGGGAACCAGGGGCCCGCCGTCGAGTCGGTCGCGAGCACGCGCTGGGTCCCGGGCGGGTCGTCGGCCGCGGGCGTCAGCAGGCGGAAGAAGGGCTCGGTCGGGGTCACGGGGGCTCTCCGCAGCGGGGTCGGGGGAGGGGAGCGGGACGGGGTCGGGGTTCGCCCTCGCTACGATCATCGCCTGCCACCGACCAGGGGGACCGTGTGACGGGAGCCAGGACACGCGTCCTGCTGGCGGTGCTCACCGCCGCCATGGCCATCGCGGGCGTGCTGGTGGCGACGTCGCTGGGCGGGGCGGGCTCGGGGCCGGAACCCTATCGAGGGCCGTCGCGCGACCTCTACACGCATCCCTTCGCCTGGGACTCCGTCTGGAACCTGCCGCTGGCGCAGTCGGCACAGTTCGCGCCGTTCAACACGCAGGCCCGCGACGTCTACCTGGACATCGAGAACATCAGCGTCGACCCGGCGTTCCCGGTGCGCGAGGCGGTGTGGCCCCGCGGCCGCGTCGACGTGCACGTCGACCCCGGGCTCTCGGCCGACGGCTCGTACAACAACTGCTCGACCTTCCTCGCCGACACCCCGGACGGGGAGACGGTGGTGGCCGGGCAGCCGCTGCGCCTGCGTCCCGGCGGCGACCCGTCCTACGACTTCTCCTTCCCCGCGGTGCCGCTGCGCGGTGACGGCAGGCTCGGGTGCCACGGCGGCTCGAACCTCTCCGGGATCGGCGGCAGCATCCGGGTCGGCGAGATGTCCAAGCCCGAGCCCCTCCGGCACCCGCTGAAGATCAACCTCAACTGCGAGCTGAGCTGCAGCACCGCGCAGGAGGGGTTCCGCTGGCCGGCCTTCAAGGCCGACGGGGCCTTCCGCGACGTCTACCGCGGGCCGGACCCGCGCGTGCACATGGGGACGCTGATGGGGCTGCCCCCGGACGTCGACCTGAGCTGGATCACCGAGCCCGACACCCGCAAGATCGCCGAGGCGTTCCGCGACTACGGCGCCTACGTCGTCGACGAGACGGGCGGCGAGCCCTCCAACGCCCTCAACGCCCAGGCCGGCGCCCAGAACGAGATCCCCAACATCGACTCGCGGCAGATGGTGCGGCTGTTCACCTCGCTGAGCATCGTCACGAACAGCACCGAGGCCACCCCCGGTGGCGGGGCCCTGGGTACCCCGCGCCGGGCGCCGTGCGCGTTGCCGTTCCCCGACGGCACCGGCGGGGCGCCGCCCGGCTGCTGACGTCCGGTTACTGACGTCCGTCACCCCGGCTCGCGAGGGCGGGGGACGGGCAGCGGCGTGGGCCAGCCCGGGTAGGGCGGCGGCGTCCCGCCCCAGGCCGGACACCGCGGGCGGTGGTCGCAGAAGGCGCACCCGGGGCCGGGGTTCGGGCGGAAGTCGCCGGAGGGCGCGGCCCGGCGGATCGCGGACCACACCGCCCGCAGCACGCCGGCGAACCGCTCGAGCTCCGCGGCCGTGGGGCGCAGGGTCAGCGTCGTCACGTCGCCGAGCTGCAGCAGCCGCACCGTCGGCACCACGCCCCGGCTGCGGGCGAGCAGGAGCGCGTAGAACCGCACCCCGAACAGCGCCCGCAGCTCGCCGCGCACCGGCGGCGCCCGCCCGGACTTGTAGTCGACCACCGTGAGCCCGTCCGGCCCGGTGTCCAGCCGGTCGACGTGGCCGCGCAGCGGCGTCGGCCCCTCGGGCCCCTCCAGCTCGGCCTCGACCCGCAGCTCGCGCGCCTCCGACGTCACGCCCCGCGGGTCCTCCAGGGCGAAGTAGCGCTCGAGGAGCGGGGCGAGTCCGGGGTCGTCGCCGAGCAGCGCGCGATCGGCGGGCCCGAGCTCGTCGAGCACGTCCCGGGCGAGGTCCTGCGCGGCGTCCGGGCGCCGGTCGTCGGGCGCGAGGGCGTGCAGCCGCTCCAGCACCGCGTGCACCACCGTGCCCCGCAGCGCGGCGGGCGAGGGCGTCTCGGGCAGCCGGTCGATCGCGCGGAAGCGGTAGAGCAGCGCGCAGCGCCGGAAGTCGACCGCCCGCGAGGGCGAGAGCGCGGGCGGGCGCGGCGGGGCCTGCTCCCCGGTGTCGACCGTGTCGGTCTCTGCGCTCATGTCCGCCACGGTAGGTCGGCACCCCGACAGCTCCTGTCCTCCTCGCGGGACGCGCATTCGCCCGCCACGAGGGGCACGTTGCGCATGATCGACGGACGCGGCGACCTGCCGAACGTGCCCCTCGCGGCGCCGCACCCCGCGGTCCCTAGGGTGGGTCGTCGTGCAGAGCGACGGAACGGTCACCGACGAGACGCCGGTCGAGACCGTCGCGCCCGAGGACGGCGACGCCACGGACACCGACGCCACGGACACCGGGCCCGAGGACAGCGACACCGGGGACACCGGGGACACCCCGCCCGTCGACACCCCCGACGAGCGCGGCCCCGTCCGCAGCGGCCCGTTCCGTCCCGGCGACCGGGTGCAGCTCACGGACCCGAAGGGCCGGCACTTCAGCCTGGTGCTCGAGCGCGGGCAGAGCTACCACACGCACCGCGGGGCGATCGCGCACGACAAGCTGATCGGCGCCCCCGAGGGCAGCGTGGTGCTCTCGGCGGCGAACACGCCCTACCTCGCCCTGCGTCCCCTGCTGCCCGACTACGTGCTCGCCATGCCCCGCGGCGCCCAGGTGATCTACCCGAAGGACGCGGCGCAGATCCTCATGTGGGGCGACGTCTTCCCGGGCGCGCGGGTGCTCGAGGCCGGCGCCGGATCGGGTGCGCTGACGTGCAGCCTGCTGCGCGCCGTGGGGCCGGCGGGGCACGTGCGCTCCTACGAGGTGCGCGCCGACCACGCCGAGCACGCGGTCGCGAACGTCGAGCGCTTCTACGGCGAGCGCCCGGAGAACTGGGACCTGCGCGTCGGCGACCTCGCCGACCACGACCCCGAGGAGACGGCCGACCGGATCGTCCTCGACATGGCGGCGCCCTGGGAGTGCCTCGACGTCGTGCGCGCGACGCTCGTGCCCGGCGGGGTGCTGGTCGGCTACGTCGCGACGACGACGCAGCTCTCGTCGCTCACCGAGGCGCTGCGCGAGCAGGCCTGCTGGACCGAGCCGCAGGCGTGGGAGGCCATGGTCCGGCCGTGGCACGCGGTGGGACTCGCCGTCCGTCCGGAGCACCGGATGATCGCGCACACGGCCTTCATCGTGACCGCGCGACGCTTGGCGGACGGCGTCACGCCCCCTCGCGTGCAGCGGCGACCCAGTCGGGGCTGACCGTCCCCGACCAGGTCGGATGTCGACCGAGGGTGAGCGAGGGGTGCTGTTCCGTGGTGGTCAACTCACCCACCGTGACAGCGCGCAAGGGGGTGGCGTGAGAAGTCCGTCACCGGGACGCTACTCCACGGACACCTCGATTCGCGGGTACGGTTGCGTCACGGAGTAGCGGAGGAGGGCGCCGTGACGACTGACGACGACCCCAGGGGCCGATCCGACCAGGGCCGGGACCGCGGTGAACGTGGCTCGGCGGACATGGCAGCACAGGTGCGCTTCCTCGAGGACGAGGTCGCGCTGTTGCGGCGCAAGCTGACCGAATCCCCTCGGCACGCGCGCATCCTCGAGCAGCGACTGGGGGAGGCGCAGCAGCGCGTCTCCCAGCTGACCGAGCGCAACGACAAGCTCACGGAGACGCTGAAGGAGGCGCGCGCGCAGCTCGTCTCCCTCCGCGAGGAGGTCGACCGGCTCGCGCAGCCGCCGTCGAGCTACGGCGTCTTCCTGGTCGCCCACGAGGACTCGACCGTGGACGTGTTCACCTCCGGCCGCCGCATGCGGGTTGCGGTGTCGCCGGCGGTGGAGACCGCCGAGCTGACCCGCGGGCAGTCCCTGCGGCTCAACGAGGCGCTCACCGTCGTGGAGGCCGGCGAGTACGAGCGCATCGGCGAGGTGTGCGCGCTGCGGGAGATCCTCACCGACGAGGACGGCAGCCGGACGCGGGCGCTGATCATCGGGCACGCCGACGAGGAGCGGGTCATCCACCTGGCCGACTCGCTGCTCGGGGCGGACGGGCCGGAGCTCAAGCCGGGCGATTCGCTGATGGTCGACTCCAAGGTCGGCTACGCGTACGAGAAGGTGCCGAAGGCCGAGGTCGAGGAGCTCGTCCTCGAGGAGGTCCCCGACGTCGCCTACACCGACATCGGCGGTCTCTCGCGGCAGATCGACTCCATCCGCGACGCGGTGGAGCTGCCGTTCCTGCACGCGGACCTGTTCCGGACCTACCAGCTGCGCCCGCCCAAGGGCGTGCTGCTCTACGGCCCGCCCGGCTGCGGGAAGACGCTCATCGCGAAGGCGGTGGCGAACTCCCTGGCCAAGAAGGTCGCCGAGACCCGCGGTGAGGACAGCCGCGACGTCAAGGCGCACTTCCTGAACATCAAGGGCCCGGAGCTGCTCAACAAGTTCGTCGGCGAGACCGAGCGGCACATCCGGATGATCTTCCAGCGGGCGCGCGAGAAGGCGTCCGAGGGCACGCCGGTCATCGTGTTCTTCGACGAGATGGACTCGATCTTCCGTACCCGTGGTTCGGGCGTCAGCTCGGACGTCGAGACGACGATCGTGCCCCAGCTCCTCTCGGAGATCGACGGCGTGGAGGGGCTCGAGAACGTCATCGTCATCGGCGCCTCCAACCGTGAGGACATGATCGACCCCGCGATCCTGCGGCCGGGCCGTCTCGACGTGAAGATCAAGATCGAGCGTCCCGACGCGGAGTCGGCGATGGACATCTTCGGCAAGTACCTCATCGACGGGCTCCCGGTCCACGAGGAGGACATCGCCGAGTTCGGCGGCAACCGCGCGGCGTGCCTCGAGGGCATGATCGAGCGGGTCGTCGAGCGGATGTACGCCGAGACCGACGACAACCGCTTCCTCGAGGTCACCTACGCCAACGGGGACAAGGAGGTCCTGTACTTCAAGGACTTCAACTCCGGCGCGGTGATCGAGAACATCGTGGGGCGGGCGAAGAAGGCCGCGATCAAGTCGCACCTGGAGTCGCAGCAGTCCGGTCTGCGCGTGCAGCACCTGCTGGACGCGGTGGTGGACGAGTTCGCCGAGTCGGAGGACCTGCCCAACACGACCAACCCCGACGACTGGGCCCGGATCTCGGGCAAGAAGGGCGAGCGGATCGTCTACATCCGCACGCTCGTCACCGGCAAGGGCGCGGCGCAGGGCAAGGAGATCGACACGGCCTCGAACACCGGCCAGTACCTGTGACACGAGAAGCTGTGTACGCCCAGTACCGGTAATCTCGGGTCATGACCGACGAGCACACCCGGCCGTCCCGCACCCCGGAGCGCACCCCCTCGAGGGATCGCAACGAGGTCCGCGGGGCGGCCGTCGTCGCGTCGGAGGCGATCGACATCGTGTCGCGCCCCGTCCAGGGCACGCACGAGGCCGTCGCGGGCACCGTCTTCGGCGCGCTGCGCAGGGTCGGGCTCGGCCCGGCGTCGCGGCCCGTGCAGGTGGTGCACGACGGCATCAGCTCGGGCGTCTACGCCGCGGTGCGCGGCATCTCCCACCTCGCCGGGCGCGGCATCGGTGTCGCCGCGGGCCTGGCCCGTCCCGGGGAGTGGCGTCCCATCACCGGCAACCCCACGGGCGCCGTGATCACCGGGGCGATCAACGGGCTGGTCGGCGACCACATGGTGGCCCTCGACAACGACCTCGCCGTGCCGATGGCGCTCTACACCTCGACGCTCGAGGACGAGCACGACGCGTTGCCCGGTGACCCCGAGGAGCTCCGCGCGGCCGTCGCCGACCACCCGGAGCGCGACCTCGGCCGCCTCGTGCTGTTCGTCCACGGCCTCGGCGAGACCGAGCACGCCTGGCGCCTCTACGGCGAGGCGAGCGCGGGCGAGGGCTACGCCGAGCGGGTGGCGTCGGCGACCGGCGCGACGCCCCTGCTGCTGCGCTACAACTCCGGCCTGCGGATCGCCGACAACGGGGCCGCGCTGTCCCTGTTGCTCACCGACCTCTGGAACCGGTGGCCCGCCGAGGTCCGCCGGCTCGACCTCGTCGGGCACTCGATGGGCGGGCTCCTGCTGCGCCACGCCTGCCACCACGCCGTCGAGACCGGTCAGCCGTGGGTCACCACGGTCCGGCGCATGATCTACCTCGGCTCGCCGCACCGCGGGGCGCCGCTGGCCCACCGCGTCGACCAGCTCGCGTCTGGTCTCTCGCGCTGGTCGCGCTCGGCCACCTGGGGCCAGTTCCTCGACCGGCGCTCCGCCGGCATCCGCGACCTCGTGGCCGGGGTGTCCGACGCCGAGGTGCCGCTGCTCGCGCACGCCTCGCACCACGCCGTGGCCGCGTGCGTCACCAGCTCCGAGCGCCACCCGCTGGCCAATGCCCTGGGCGACCTGCTGGTGCCCGTCGACTCCGCGGGCGGCGCGATCGCCGACGTCCAGCCGCTGACGTCGTCGCACCACTTCCACCTGCTCAACGACCCGGACGTCCACGACCACCTGTTGCGATGGCTCACGGCGGAGGACCCCGCGGTCGGTCCCACCGAGGACGAGCCCGCGTGACCGGGCCCGCCCCGTCGGAGGACCCGACGGCAGGGGCGGGGGAGGACCGGAACGGCAGCCCGACCGTCAGCAGGCGCGCGCACCGCGCCCGGCTGGTGGTGCTCGGTGCGCTGACCGCCGCCGCCCCGCTGTCGCTGGACACCTACCTGCCGGCCCTTCCCGCGCTCACCGCGGACCTGGCCACGACGCCGTCGGTCACCCAGCTCTCGCTGACCGCCTGCCTGGTCGGGCTGGCGCTGGGCCAGCTGGTCGCGGGCCCCCTGTCCGACGTGCTGGGACGGCGGCGTCCGATGCTGATCGGGTCCGCGGGGTTCGCGGTCGCCTCGGTGCTGTGCGCGGTGGCGCCGAGCGTGGAGGTCCTGATCGCGCTGCGCCTGGCGCAGGGCCTGCTCGGGGCGGTGGGGATCGTCGTGGCGCGCGCGGTGGTCCGCGACACCAGCGACGCGACGTCGTCGGCACGCTCGTTCGCCACGCTGATGCTCGTCTCCGGGGTGGCGCCGATCGTCGCGCCGGTGCTCGGCGGCCAGCTGCTGCGCGTGACGAGCTGGCGCGGGGTGTTCGTCGTGCTGGCGGTCTACGGGGCCCTGGCGGGCGTCGCGGTACTGCTGCTGGTGCGCGAGTCGCTGCCCCGGTCCCGGCGTCGCGCGGGGAGCGCGGCGGCCACCGCAGCCTCGTTCCGCGTGCTGCTCTCCGACCGGCGGGTCCTGGCCTGCGTCCTGGCCGCCGGCCTGCTGTTCGCGGCCATGTTCGCCTACATCTCGGGCTCGACCTTCGCGCTGCAGGAGCTCTACGGGCTCTCGCCGCAGGGGTTCTCGGGGGTGTTCGCGGCCAACTCGGTGGCCATCGTCGCGTCGGTGCAGGTGGCAGGGCGTCTCGCGGGCTCGGGGCGGGTGCGCCCGGAGCGGCTGCTCGTCGTCGGGCTGGGCGTCGCGCTCACCGGCACCGGCGTGCTGCTGGCGTCGGCGCTGCTCGACGTGGGCCTCGCCGGCATCCTCGCGGGCCTGGTCGTGACCGTCATCGGCGTCGGGTTCGTCCTGCCGAACGCCACGACGCTCACCCTGGCCGACCACCCCGAGCACGCCGGGAGCGCCTCGGCGCTGCTCGGCACCGCCCAGTTCCTGGTCGGGGCGGGCACGGCCCCGCTCGTCGGTATCGCCGGCGGCCGCTCCGCGGTGCCCATGGCGGCGACGATGGCGGGGGCGGTCGTGGCGGGTGCGGTGGTGTTCGCGGTCCTGTGGCGGGGCCCGGAGCGGGGCCCAGAACGGGGCCCCGGGTCGGAGCAGGCCGCGCGCCCGTCGCACCCGTAGGGTCGAGAGCATGACCGCGCGGCGCATCATGGGCACCGAGATCGAGTACGGCATCTCCGTCCCCGGCGACCCGGCGGCGAACCCGGTGATCACCTCGACCCAGATCGTGCTGGCCTACGCCGCGGCGGCCGACGTGCCCCGCGCGCGCCGCGCCCGCTGGGACTACGAGGTCGAGTCGCCGCTGCGTGACGCCCGCGGGTTCGACCTCGGGCCGAGCGCGGGCCCGCCGCCGGACACCGGCGACCTCGACGACCTCGGCGCCGCCAACGTCATCCTGACCAACGGCGCCCGGCTCTACGTCGACCACGCGCACCCGGAGTTCTCCGCCCCCGAGGTGACCACCCCGCGCGACGCCGTCATCTGGGACAAGGCGGGCGAGCGGGTCATGGAGGACGCCGCCGAGCGCGCCGCCACCGTCCCGGGCACCCCGCGCATCCAGCTCTACAAGAACAACATCGACGGCAAGGGCGCGAGCTACGGCTCGCACGAGAACTACCTCTGCGCCCGCCAGACCCCGTTCCCGACGATCATCACCGGCCTGACGCCGTTCTTCGCGTCGCGGCAGGTCGTCTGCGGCGCCGGCCGCGTCGGGCTCGGGGCGTCGGGCGACGAGGCGGGCTTCCAGCTCTCCCAGCGCGCCGACTACATCGAGGTCGAGGTCGGGCTGGAGACCACGCTCAAGCGCGGCATCATCAACACCCGCGACGAGCCCCACGCCGACGCCGACAAGTACCGCAGGCTGCACGTCATCATCGGCGACGCGACGCTGGCCGAGTACTCGACGTTCCTCAAGTGCGGCACCGCGGCGCTCGTGCTCTCGATGATCGAGGGCGGGGTCCGCTTCGACGACCTGCGCCTGCTCGAGCCGGTGCGCTCGGTGCACCGCATCAGCCACGACCCGACGCTGAAGACCGTCGTCGAGCTCTCCGACGGGCGCAAGATGACCGCGCTCGACATCCAGCACGCCTACCTCGAGCGCGCCTGGAAGCACGAGGAGACCACGCAGGACGGCGAGATCGACCCGATGACCCGCGAGGTGCTCGACATCTGGCAGCAGGTCCTCGACGACCTCGGCACCGATCCGCTGCGCTGCGCCGACCGCCTCGACTGGGTGGCCAAGCTCGACCTGCTGCAGAGCTACCAACAGCGCGACAACCTGCCGTGGGACTCGCCGAAGCTGCACCTCATCGACCTGCAGTACGCCGACGTCCGTCAGGCCAAGGGCCTCTACAACCGCCTGGTCTCCCGCGGTTCGATCAAGCGGCTGGTCGACGAGGAGGCCGTCCGCGCCGCGGTCACGTCCCCGCCGGAGGACACGCGGGCCTACTTCCGCGGCCGCTGCCTCGAGCGCTACCCCGGCGAGGTGGCCGCGGCGTCGTGGGACTCGGTCATCTTCGACCTCGGACGCGAGTCCCTGGTGCGGATCCCGACCCTGGAGCCCCTGCGCGGCACGCGCGGGCACGTCGGCGAGCTCATCGACAACTCCGCGGACGCCAGCGCGCTGGTGGAGGCGCTGACACGGGGGTGATCCGCGGTACGGGCGGATGTCGCTCTCGATGGGTAGGGTTCGACCTGCAGTACCGAGGACCCGGGAGGCAGCCATGGCGCAGGAACAGACCCAGCGGCAGGGCGGGGGCGACGACGGCGACGGCGGCGAGGACTCGACCGCCGCCGGCCAGGAACGCCGCGAGAAGCTCGGCGAGGACGTCGACACGATCCTCGACGAGATCGACGACGTGCTCGAGGAGAACGCCGAGGACTTCGTCCGCGCGTACGTCCAGAAGGGCGGCCAGTAACCTCCCGGCGGAGCCTCGCAGCCCGCGCCGGAGACATCGAGAACCCCGCCGCCCCCGCGGCCCGGTACGCCGGGTCTCGGGGGCGGTGTTCCATCACCCGACAGACCCGCCCAGCCCACACGACCTGCCTAGGAGCGCCCCCACCGATGGAGCCCTCGTCGGCCCTGCACCCGGCCTACTTCCAGGCCGGGACGGCCTCGTTCGTCGATTTCCTGCGCGAGGTCCGGCCCGACCTCCTGCCGGGGGCGAACGCCCGGCCCGTGACGGCCGAGCAGGCGGGGCACGTCGCCGCTGCGCACGGCACGACGATCGTCGCCGCGGTCTACGACGGCGGCGTCGCGATCGCCGGCGACCGTCGCGCCACGATGGGCAACCTCATCTCCTCGCGGGACATGCAGAAGGTCTACGTCACCGACGACTACTCGGCGGCGGGCATCGCGGGCACGGCCGGGCTGGCCGTCGAGGCGGTCCGGCTGTTCGCGGTCGAGCTGCAGCACTACGAGAAGCTCGAGGGCGTCCAGCTCACCTTCGACGGCAAGGCGAACAAGCTCGCCGGCATGGTGCGGGGCAACCTCGGCGCCGCGATGCAGGGTCTGTCGTTCGTGCCGCTGTTCGTGGGCTACGACCTCGACGCGGCCGACCCGGCCCGCGCCGGGCGGATCGTGTCCTACGACGTCGTCGGCAGCCGCAACGAGGAGACCGACTACGCCGGCGTCGGCTCGGGGTCGCTGTTCGCGAAGTCGTCGCTGAAGAAGCGCCACGACCCGTCCGCGTCGGCCGCCGACTGCGTGCGCACCCTCGTCGAGGCGCTCTACGACGCCGCCGACGACGACAGCGCCACCGGCGGCCCGGACACCATCCGCGCGATCTACCCGATCGTGGTCACCATCGATGCCGAGGGCGCCACGATGCTGCCGCAGGAGGAGACGGCCGCGGTCGCCGAGGCCGTCGTCGCCGGCCGCCGCGAGAAGCCCGGCGGCTGAGCCGCACCCTCCGGACAGCACCCCCTCCCGCCCGACCCCACCCGACCGCCCGACCCCAGGAGCGCTCCCCGCCATGACGATGCCGTTCTACGCGTCGGTCGACCAGCTGATGCGCGACCGTTCGGAGCTCGCGCGCAAGGGCATCGCGCGCGGGCGCAGCGTCGTCGTGCTGACCTTCGCCGGCGGCGTGCTGTTCGTGGCGGAGAACCGCTCGAACTCCCTGCGCAAGGTCTCGGAGATCTACGACTCGCTCGGGTTCGCCGCGGTCGGGCGCTACAACGAGTTCGAGAACCTGCGCACCGCCGGCATCCGCTTCGCCGACGTCCGCGGCTACTCCTACGACCGCCGCGACGTCTCCGGCCGCTCGCTGGCCAACGCCTACGCCCAGATCCTCGGGGCGAGCTTCATCGAGCAGCAGAAGCCGTTCGAGGTGGAGCTGTGCGTGGCCGAGGTCGGCGCGACGCCGGAGCGCGACCAGATGTTCCGCATCACCTACGACGGATCGATCTCCGACGAGCCCCGCTTCGTGGTCATGGGCGGCACCACCGAGCCCATCAGCGCGGCGCTGCGCTCGTCGTACGAGCCGGATCTCGAGATGCGCGACGCCCTGCGCATCGCCCTCGAGGCGCTGCAGTCCCAGAACGGGACCTCGTCGACCGCCTCGGCCGAGCCCCTCGGCGTCGACGCGCTCGAGGTCGCCGTCCTCGACCGCGCCCGCCGTCCCCGCCGCACGTTCCGCCGGGTGACCGGCGCCGCCCTCGCAGCACTGCTGCCCGGCGACGAGACCCCGGCCGCCGAGGAGACCCCCGCCGAGGACACCGGCGCGGGCGACGAGGTCTCCGGCGCCGGCGGCGCCGACCCGCAGGCCTGAGCGCCCTACGGTCGCGGGATCTCCTCCCGCGACCGGTACACCGGCACCGGCTTGGGCGCGATCCGGAAGACGAAGCGCTCGCTGTCGGGCTGCACCTCGCCGTCGGTGGCCAGCCCGACCGGCGGGCCCACCACGCGCACCGACAGCCGCGTCCTCGTGTTCGCCACGTAGACGCGGCTGCGGGCGAGGGTGCCGGCGAGGACCGAGATCATGAACCGGGTGCGGGAGAACGGCACGTCGGCCCGCAGGTAGCGGACGTCGAGCACCCGCGCGTCGAGCCGCGGGCGGGACAGCGGGGCCATGCCGCGCGGCTGGTAGCCGCCGTTGCCGACGAAGAGGAGCCAGAGGCTCTGCCGCCGGCCGTCGATCTCGACGACGAGCGGGGTCGCCTCGGCGAGCACCCGCACGAGGGCCATGGCCGCCGACGGCCACTTGCCCCACTGCTCCTCCCAGTCCTCGCGCAGCTTGACCATGTCGGGGTAGCCGCCGAGGCTCGCCGTGTTGACGAACGCGACGGTGCGCTCCTCGCCCTCGGCGGGGGTGATGTCGACGAGCCCGACGTCGACGAGCACCGCGTCGCCGTCGCGGGCGGCGGCCAGCGCCGAGGGCGAGTCGTCGATGCCGACGTCGCGGGCGAAGTGGTTGAGCGTGCCCTCGGGCAGGACGACCAGGGGCACGTGGCGGCGCTGGGCCAGCCCGGCCAGGGCCGCCACCGAGCCGTCGCCGCCCGCGACCCCGATCGCGCGGGTGGCGCCGCCGTCGACCATCGGGCGGTCGAGGGCGGCCTCCACCTCGACGACGAAGTCCTCGCCCGCCGTCGGGATGACGACCTGGGCCTTCGGGAGCACCGCGTGGATCTCGGCGTGCACCTCGGCGACCGGGTCCTCCTCGTCCTCGTCCCCGCCGACCCCGACCACGGGCGCCACGATCTGGCCGAGGGTCTCGAGCGGGCCCGGGGTGCCGGCGGACCGGTTGGCGACGATGACGAGCCCCGCGCCGTCGCCCAGGGCCGGGGCACCGCCCGCGGGACGGGCGCGGGCCGGGGCGTGGCGCACCACGGGCCACCAGCGTCGTGTCAGCGTCGCGATGCCGGCGCCGAGCACCGCGCCGGCGGCCACGTCGGCGAAGGTCCGCTCGCCGAGGGACACCCGGGCGGACGACACCCCGATCGCGAGCGGTGCCAGCGCCGCCCCGAGCACCGGCGACTCCATGGCCGCGCCGGTGACGAACGCCGTCGAGGACGCGGCGTGGGCCGACGGGAAGCGCCGCGACCACGGGCGGGAGCGGGGGAGCAGGGGCTTGGCCAGCGCGTGGGCGACGGTCGAGGTGGCGGCGGCGGCCAGGATCCCGCGGACACCGGCGCGCCGCAGCGGCCCGCGCCCGGAGGCCACGAGGCCACCGGCCACGGCCGCCCAGACGAGGCCGCGGTCGGCGGTGCGGTCGAGGCGCCGGAGCCAGGAGGACCAGGCGGGGGAGTCGGAGCGGGGAGCGGCCACGACCGGGAGTACGGCTGGGGTCACGGGATGCTTTCGGGTCAGCGGGCGGTGGCGCGGTGCGGCCACAGCGCCTCGTCGCGGCGGTAGATCGGCACGGGGTGGTCGGCCACCCGGTAGCGCAGGCGTTGTCCCTTGCCGACGACCTCGCCGTCGGCGGCGACCTCGACCGGTCCGTCCAGCAGCTCGATGTCCAGCGACCGCATGGCGCTCTCCTGGTAGATCCGGTTGTGGCCGAGCACGCCGGTGGCCAGCGCCACGAAGGCGCGGGCACGGGCGAAGCGCCGGTCGGCACGCAGGTAGCGGACCTCCAGCACACCGGTGTCGAGGCGGGGCCGGTACGACGGCACCATCCCGGTCGGCACGTAGGGCCCGTTGCCGACGAACAGCATCCACACCGACCGCTCCACGCCGTTGAGGCGGACGCGGATGGGCCGGCTGCGCTTGAGGGTCACCAGCAGAGCGGCCACCGCCGACGGCCATTTGCGCCACCGCGGCTGCCACTTCTCGCGGAGCCGGACCATCTCGGGGTAGCCGCCGAAGGCCGAGGTGTTGACGAAGACGACGCGCTGGGGCTCCTGGCGGCCCTCGGCGTCGGCGTGGATGCGCAGCTCACCGAGGTCGACGGCGACGGCCTCGCCCGCCCCGGTCGCGTCGATGGCCTCCTGGGTGTCGTAGACGCCGACGTCGCGCCCGAAGTGGTTGAGGGTCCCGGCGGGTACGACGGCCAGGGGCAGGTCGAGGTCCTCGGCCACCCGCGCCGCGGCGGCCACGGAGCCGTCGCCGCCGGCGATGCCCAGCGCCCGCACCCCGGGCCGGCGGGCGGCGTGGGTGAGGGCCTCGCCCAGGTCGGCGTGCTCCTCGAGCCGCAGCACCCGGGCGCGCGGCAGGGCACTCACGAGCTCGTCGTACGGGTCGACGCCGGCCTTGCCCGAGCGGCTGTTCACCATCATGACGAGGCCCTCGCCGTCGGGGAGGCTCGGCGCGCCGGCCACGGGGCGGGCGGCGGCCTCGTCGATGTCGCGCACCGGCAGCCAGCGCCGTGTGGCCAGCGCCACGCCCGCCCCGAGCGCCACGCCGGTGGCGACGTCGCTGGTCCAGTGCACGCCGACGTGGACCCGGGAGTACGCCACCGTCAGGGCCAGCGGCACGACCCACGACGCGGCCTTCGGGCTCTCCATCGCCACGGCGGTGGCGAACGCGGCGGCGGAGGCGGCGTGGCCGGAGGGGAACGACGACGACGTGGGCGGGAAGTCCAGCGAGCGGTACTCCGGCAACAGCTCCGCCGCGGGCCGGCGGCGGGGGACCAGGGGCTTGAGCACGCCGTTGGCCAGCAGGCTCGCCCCCGTGATGGCCAGCGTGCCGCGCAGGGCGCCACGGCGGGTGTGGCGCGTGCCGGCGGCGAGCACGGCGGCGACGCCGAACCAGAGCTTGCTGTGGTTGGCCGACCTGCTCAGCGCGGCCAGCGCAGGGTCTGCGGCCGTGTAGGGCAGCGCACCGATGGCGGTGGTGATCCGGCAGTCCTGCTCGTTGACGTCCGCGAGGCGTCGCCGGCTGCCGCGCGCGCCCTGGCGTACCCGTCGTCCCACGCCGTGGGAGAAGTCCGATGCCAGTCCACGTCCCGGGAGTGCCACGGGGCCGACCGTAGTGATCCGGTCGGGGAGACCCGGGACCCGGCCGCTCGAGGAGCATCACAGGGCCCCTCGAACGCTTAGGGTGGTGCGCATGCAGCGGAGGATTTACGGGGTCGAGACCGAGTTCGGTGTCACCTGCACCTTCCACGGCCAGCGGCGACTCTCGCCCGACGAGGTGGCCCGCTACCTGTTCCGCCGGGTCGTGTCGTGGGGGCGGTCGTCCAACGTCTTCCTGCGCAACGGCTCGCGCCTGTACCTCGACGTCGGCTCGCACCCGGAGTACGCCACCGCGGAGTGCGACTCCCTCACCCAGCTGGTCGCCCACGACAAGGCGGGGGAGCGGATCCTCGAGGACCTGCTGCTCGACGCCGAGCGGCGCCTGGCCGACGAGGGCATCGGCGGCGACATCTTCCTGTTCAAGAACAACACCGACTCCGCCGGCAACTCCTACGGCTGCCACGAGAACTACCTCGTCGGCCGTTCGGGGGAGTTCTCCCGCATCGCCGACGTGCTGCTGCCCTTCCTCGTGACCCGCCAGCTCATCGCCGGCGCCGGGAAGGTCCTGCAGACGCCGCGGGGTGCGGTGTTCTGTCTCTCCCAGCGCGCGGAGCACATCTGGGAGGGCGTGTCGTCGGCGACGACGCGCTCGCGCCCGATCATCAACACCCGCGACGAGCCGCACGCCGACGCCGAGCGCTACCGCCGCCTGCACGTCATCGTCGGCGACTCGAACATGAGCGAGGTCACCACGCTGCTCAAGGTGGGCACCACCCACCTCGTGCTCGAGATGATCGAGCAGGGCGTGCAGTTCCGGGACTTCACCCTCGACAACCCGATCCGCGCCATCCGCGAGATCAGCCACGACCTCTCGGGACGCCGCCCGGTGCGCCTGGCCGGCGGCCGGGAGGCCAGCGCGCTCGACATCCAGCGCGAGTACCACGCCCGCGCCGTCGAGCACGTGGCCCGCCGCGGCTCGGACCCGGTCACCGAGCGCGTGCTCGAGCTCTGGGGCCGGACGCTGGACGCCGTCGAGCGCCAGGACCTCTCCCTGATCGACCGTGAGATCGACTGGGCCATCAAGCACCGCCTGGTGCAGCGCTACCGCTCCAAGCACGACCTCGGGCTGTCGAGCCCCCGGGTGGCCCAGCTCGACCTCGCCTACCACGACATCCGTCGTGGCCGCGGCATCTTCGACCTGCTCCAGCGCAAGGACATGGTCGACCGCGTCACCGACGACGGCGAGATCGAGGCGGCCAAGGACACCCCGCCGCAGAGCACCCGCGCGAAGCTGCGCGGCGACTTCATCGCGGCCGCCCAGGCCGCCGGGAGAGATTTCACCGTGGATTGGGTCCACCTCAAACTGAACGACCAGGCCCAGCGAACCGTCCTCTGCAAGGACCCCTTCCGCGCCGTGGACGAACGCGTCGACCGACTGATCGCGACCCTGTAACCGCGCTCACGTCGGCAGCGTGCGGCGGGGCGCACGAGGTAACCCAGCACGCACCGCCCCAGCACGCACTGCCCGACGACGCCCGAGGACGGCACGAGAACTCGATGCAGCACCAGCCCCGCACCTCCCGCCTGCACCGCCCGGTGGCGGCGCCGAGCACGATGCACGACGCCGCACCGGTGCCGGTCGACGCGTCCGTGGCCGGCACGGTGCTCGGCGGCCGGTACCGGATCGGCGAGTGCATCGGCGCCGGCGCGATGGGTGTCGTCTGGACGGCCTGGGACCGGCGTCTGCGGCGCACCGTCGCCGTCAAGCAGCTCGCGGACGGCGGCCACCGCGACGCCACCGAGGAGCGCGTCGCCCGGGCCCGCGCGATGCGCGAGGGCCGGATCGCGGCGCGCGTCGTGCACCCGCGCGCCATCGCGGTGTTCGACGTCGTCGTGGATGACGCAGGCCCGTGGCTGGTCATGGAGTACCTGCCGTCGCGCTCGCTCGCGGCGCTGATCGCCGAGCACGGGCCGCTCGAGCCCGCCGAGGCCGCCTGGGTGGGCGCGCAGGTGGCCGACGCGTTGGGCGCCGTCCACGAGGCGGGCATCGTCCACGGCGACATCAAGCCCGGCAACGTCCTCATCACCGACGACGGCGTCGCGAAGATCACCGACTTCGGCGTCTCGCGGGCCACGTGGGACACCACGGCCACCGGCGGCGGCACCGTCGCGGGCACCCCGGGCTACTTCGCCCCGGAGGTCGCCCGTGGCGGCGACCCCACGCCGGCCTCCGACGTCTTCTCCCTCGGCGCCACGCTCTACGCCGCGGTCGAGAACGAGTTGGTGTGCGGGCACCACGACAACACCCTCGCCGTGCTCCACGCCATGGCGGAGGGCAAGCTCCGACCGGCCACCCGCGCCGGCGTGCTCGGACGCCCCCTCGCCGCGATGTTGCGCCTCGACCCTGCCCACCGGCCCGGCATCGGCGCCGTCGAGCGGGCCCTGCGCAGCCGCGGGACGGCCCCGTTCGTCCCGGCCCCGCGCGAGGCCGCGGTGCCCGCCCCGCGGGTGACCGGCACCGCCGAGGTCCCGGTGCCGGCTCCGTCGGACGAGGAGCCGGGGGAGGACGCGCCCGCCGAGGGCGCGCCCGCCGTCGCGCCGACCCCGTCCGTGACCGGCCCGTCGGAGGCCGTCGCCGCCGGCCCCGCCGCGCGTCCGGCCGACGTGCGCCCCACCGATCTGCGCCCCACCGATCTGCGTCCCATCGAGGTGCGGCCCGCCGACGTGCGCCCACGGCGCACCTCGCGCGGCGGCTCCGACCGCAGCCGTCCCTCGCGCTTCGGCTCCCGCCGGGTCGCCGTCGCGGCCGCGGCCTCGGGCGCCGTCCTGGCCGTCGGCGTCGGGGTGGCGGTGGCCGTCGGGACCGGCGACCGGACGCCCCCGCCCGTCGCCGCGCCCGCAGAGCCCGCCCTGTCCTCCGAGGCGCCCGCCGACCCGCTCGGCGGCGGCTCCCCGGCGTCCCCGACCCCCACCCCGCGGGTCGCGGAGCCGCTCTCGCCGGCGGATCCGGCGGCGCCCGGAGACCCCGGGACCGTGGTCGTGGACTACTACTCGTCGCTGCCCGGCGACATCGACGGCGCCTGGGGGGTGCTCTCGGACCGCGCCCGTGACGAGTCGGGCGGCTACGACGAGTACCGCAGCTTCTGGACCGGGATCCGCGAGGTCCGGGCGACGAACGTGGCGGTGCGGCGCGACACGGTCACCGCCGACATCGAGTTCACCACCGCGAGCGGGCGCACCAGCCGCGAGAGCTACCGCTTCGAGGTCGACCGCGACGACGACGGCCAGGTGCGGATCGAGCGGGCGCAGCGCAGCTCGGACTCGATCTGATCCGACTCGCCGGGGCACCGGCGTTCGAACACCTGCGCGAGGGGCCGTAGGCTGCCCGGGGTGACGACCAGCCCGTCCGCACGCGCCGAACGCCTGGTCAACCTCGTGCTCTGCCTGCTCTCGACGCGCCAGTTCCTCAGCGCGGAGCGCATCCGGGCCACGGTGCCGGGCTACGCCGACGTCGCGTCCGACGAGGCGTTCTTCCGGATGTTCGAGCGGGACAAGGCCGAGCTGCGCGAGCTCGGGGTGCCGCTGGAGACGGGGCGGTCCTCGATGGCCGAGCCCGTCGACGGCTACCGGATCGCCCGCCGCGACTACGAGCTGCCCGACATCGACCTGGCCCCCGACGAGGCGACGGCGGTCGCGCTGGCCGCGCGGCTGTGGGACTCGCCGGCGCTGGCGGGGGCCGCGCGCACGGCGCTGCAGAAGCTGCGGGCGGCGGGGATCGCGGTCGACCCGGACGCCGCGTCGGCGGTGCAGCCCCGGCTGCGCGCCACCGAGCCGGCGTTCGCGCCGCTGCTGGCCGCGAGCCGCGCGGGCCGCGTCGTCACCTTCACCCACCGGTCGAACCCCTCCGCCGACGCCCGGACACGCACGGTCGAGCCGTGGGGCGTCGTGTCCTGGCGCGGCCGCTGGTACCTCGTCGGCCACGACCGCGACCGCGACGACGTCCGCTGCTTCCGGCTCTCGCGCATCGGCGACGACGTCCGGGCCATCGGGCCGCGCGGGGCGGTGACGCCGCCCCCGGACGTCGACCTCGTCGCGCTCGTCGCCGCTTCCGCGGGTCCGCCGCCGCCCACCGGCCTGGCCCGCATCCGCCTCACCCCGGGACGCGCGGAGGGCCTGCGGCGCGGCGCCCGGCCCGATCCCGGCGGCGACCCGGACGTCGTGGAGATCGACCTCTCCCGCGTCGACACCGCCGCCCGCTGGGTCGCCGGCCACGGCCCCGACGCCGTCGTCCTCGAGCCCCCCGAGCTGCGGGACGCCGTGGTGGCGCTGCTGCGGGGGTCGCTGGACCGTGCCCCCGAGGCCGCCGACGCCGGGAGCCCGCGGTGACCGCCGGGGTGGCCGAGCGGCTGCCGCGCCTGCTCACGCTCGTGCCCTACCTGCTCGCCCGGCCCGGGATCGCCGTGGCCGAGGCGGCCGCGGACTTCGGCGTCGCCGAGGCCCAGCTGCGGCGCGATCTCGAGCTGCTCTGGATGTGCGGGCTCCCGGGGTACGGGCCGGGCGACCTGGTCGACCTCTCGTTCGAGGGCGACACCGTGACCGTCACGTTCGACGCCGGCATGCGCCGTCCGCTGCGCCTGTCCGGCGACGAGGCCGCGACGCTGGCCGTGGCGCTGCGGGCGCTGGCCGACGCGCCCGGGGTGGTGGACGCCGACGCGGTGCAGCGGGCGCTCGCGAAGATCGAGGACGCTGCCGGCCGGGTCGGCACGAGGACCGAGCTCCCCGCCGAGCCCGAGGGCGTCGCCGTCGGCCTCGGCCGCGCCCCGGGCCGGGCGGAGGACGCGGTGCGGCGCGGGGTCGAGACGGGCCGCGCGCTGCGTCTGACCTACTACTCGGCGTCCCGCGACGCCGTCGGCCGCCGCGTCGTCGACCCGATGCGCCTGCTGCTCGTCGACGCCTCGGTGTACCTGGAGGCGTGGTGCCGCCGCGCCGAGGGCGTGCGGCTCTTCCGGCTGGACCGCGTCGACGACGCGGAGGTCCTCGACGAACCCTCCGCCCCGCCGCCCGGGGCCCGCGGCCGCGAGGGGTCGGGGGACGACCTGCTGCGCCCCGACGACGGCGCCCACGTCGCCGCCCTCGTGCTGCGCCCTGCCGCCCGCTGGGTGGCCGAGTACTACCCGGTCGAGGACCTGCACGCCGACGACGACGGCTCGGCGCGGGTGACCATGCGCTACGGCGACCGCGACTGGATGGTCCGCCTGCTGCTCGGCCTGGGCGACGCCGTCGAGGTCCTGGCCCCGCCGGACCTGGTCGAGGCCCGCCGCGCCCGGGCCCGGGAGGCCCTGGCGGCGTACGGCGAGGGCGCCTGACGGTGATCAGGAGGGCGCCGGGCACCGGAACGGCGACGATGAGGTGCCCCCGTGCACTGCTGATCTCCGTGCCGACGGGCGTTCACCGCAGGGTCACGACGCCGGGTTAGGGTCGGCGCCGTGCCGTACCTGTGGAGCATCGTCGCGGTGGTCGCCGCGGTGGTCGTGCTCGGCCTGGTCGTCGTCGCCGCGCTCAAGCCGGTCAAGCGGTTCGCCCTCGTCGCGGGCGTCGCCCGGGAGCAGCTCGGCCGGGAGGCCGGGATGCTCACGGCGCGTACCGCCGCGCTGCGGGTCCGGCTCGAGCAGCGGCGCAGGCGTAGCATCAGCAGCACCGTGGAAGGAGCCACACCGTGAGCGAATGGGTCATCATCGCGATCGTGGGCGTGGTGCTGCTCTTCAGCGCCAAGAAGCTGCCCGACATGGCACGCGGCCTCGGGCAGTCCATGCGCATCTTCAAGGCCGAGACCCGCGGGCTGAAGGAGGACGAGCAGGCCGCCAAGCCCGGCGAGGCCTCCGGCACGCCGCAGGCTCCGGGTCGCGCGCTGGACGAGGGCTCGTCGGGCACGAACGGCGTCGCGCCCTCGTCGCCGGACGCCACCCCGACCACGCGGCCCGGCTCCACCTCCTGAACCCTCGATGACTGCGTCCTCCGGGTCGCGTGCCCGGTGGTGGCGCGGTCTGCGCCGGCCCGGGTCACGCCGTCGTGCCAATCCCGACGGCACGATGACGCTCGTCGAGCACATCTACGAGCTGCGACGACGCCTCGCGGTCGCGCTGCTGGCCGTCGCGATCGGCACGGCGCTCGGGTTCTTCTGGTACACCGCCTACCCGTTCGGGCTGCCGTCGCTGGGGCAGATCCTCACCGAGCCGTACTGCGCGCTGCCGCCGGAGAACCGCGTGCAGCTCGGGGGCGGCCAGGAGTGCCGCCTCGTCGCGTTCGGGGTGTTCGAGCAGTTCACCCTGCGGCTCAAGGTCGCGGCCACCGCCGGGGTCCTGATGTCGAGCCCGATCTGGTTCGCCCAGCTCTGGGGCTTCATCACGCCGGGCTTGTACGCGAAGGAGAAGCGCTTCGCGTACACGTTCGTGAGCCTCGCGGTGGTGCTGTTCAGCGCCGGCGCGGTGCTCGCGTACTTCGTCGTCACCCAGGCCCTGCAGTTCCTGTTCACCGTCGGCGGCGACATCCAGACCACCGTGCTGCGGGGCTCCGACTACTTCAGCCTGCTCCTCGCCCTGTTGATCATCTTCGGGGTGAGCTTCGAGCTGCCGCTGCTGGTGGTGATGCTCAACCGCGTCGGGATCGTCTCCTACGCCCAGCTCTCGAGCTGGCGGCGAGGGCTGGTCTTCGGGCTGTTCGTGTTCGCCGCGCTCGCGACGCCGGGGCAGGACCCGATCTCGATGCTCGCCCTGGGTGTCTCGCTGGTGCTGCTGCTCGAGCTCGCCATCCAGGTCGCGCGGGTGCACGACAAGCGCGAGGCCCGACGACGACTGGAGCAGGGCTGGAGCCAGATCCCGGACTGGAAGGGCCTCGACCCCGATCAGCCCTCACCGCTGGACGACCGCCTGGGCTCGTCGACGCCCGCGCCCGCGCCGGCCCCGCGCATCGAGCCGCTCCCCCCGGCGTCTCCGGCCCCCGATCGGGGCAGCGACGGCTCGACCGACCGGTGGGACGCCACCTGATCCGGCGGCGCCCCGTCCGGGTGTGACACTGTGGAGACGTGGCCACTCGCTCTCCTGCCGAGGCCTACGAGCAGGCTCGCACCCGCTCCTCGCACCCCCAGCTCTCGCGGTTCGCCGCCGAGCTGTCGTTCGAGCTCGACGACTTCCAGCGGCAGTCCTGCCTGGCCCTCGAGCAGGGTCACGGCGTCCTGGTCTGCGCGCCGACGGGCGCGGGCAAGACGGTCGTGGGCGAGTTCGCGGTGCACCTCGCCCTGGCCCGCGGCCAGAAGTGCTTCTACACGACGCCGATCAAGGCACTGTCGAACCAGAAGTACACCGACCTGGTCGAGCGCCACGGCGCCGACGCGGTCGGGCTGCTGACCGGCGACGCGGCGATCAACGGCTCGGCCCCGGTGGTGGTCATGACCACCGAGGTGCTGCGCAACATGCTCTACGCGGAGTCGCCGGCGCTCGAGGGTCTCGCCTACGTCGTCATGGACGAGGTGCACTACCTCGCCGACCGCTTCCGCGGCGCGGTGTGGGAGGAGGTCATCCTCCATCTGCCCCAGCACGTGCAGATCGCGTCGCTGTCGGCGACGGTGAGCAACGCCGAGGAGTTCGGCGACTGGCTCGTCACCGTCCGCGGCGACACCACCGTCGTCGTCGACGAGACCCGTCCGGTGCCGCTGTGGCAGCACATGGTGGTCGGGCACCGGATGTTCGACCTGTTCGCCGAGGAACGGCGCGGCGGCACGACGGCGCTCAAGGTCGACCCGACGCTCGTGCGCGCCGTCGCCGAGGTCGACCGCGGGCCCTCGATCCGGGGCGGGCGCGCGCGGTCCGGGCCTCCCGGCCGTGGCGGACGCCCGGGTGACCGGCGCGGCGGGCCGGCACGTTCGGGGCCGCCGGGACGCGGCGGGGGATCGGGCTTCCGGCCGCCGTCGCGCGTGGACGTGATCGAGCGCCTCGACGCCGCCGGGCTCCTGCCCGCGATCACCTTCATCTTCAGCCGGGCCGGGTGCGACGCCGCGGTGACGCAGTGCGTGCGCTCCGGGCTGCGGCTGACGGGCCCGGACGACGCGGCCGTCATCCGCGAGGTCGTCGAGCGCAAGACCGCGGGCCTGCCCGAGGCCGACCTCGACGTCCTGGGCTACTGGGAGTGGCGCGAGGGCCTCGAGCGCGGCGTCGCGGCCCACCACGCGGGCATGCTGCCGGCGTTCAAGGAGACCGTCGAGGAGCTGTTCGTCCGTGGCCTCGTGCGGGCGGTGTTCGCCACCGAGACGCTCGCGCTGGGCATCAACATGCCCGCGCGGACCGTCGTGCTCGAGAAGCTCGTGAAGTACAACGGCGAGGCCCACGTCGAGCTGACGCCGGGGGAGTACACGCAGCTCACCGGCCGGGCGGGCCGGCGCGGCATCGACGTCGAGGGCCACGCGGTGGTGCTCTGGGTGCCCGGCGTCGACCCCGAACAGGTCGCCGGCCTCGCCTCGACCCGCACGTACCCGCTGCGCTCGTCGTTCCGCCCCGGCTACAACATGGCGGTCAACCTCGTCGACCGCGTCGGGGTCGAGAGCGCCCGCGAGCTGCTCGAGCAGTCGTTCGCGCAGTTCCAGGCCGACCGCAGCGTCGTCGGGCTGGCCAAGCGCCTCGAGCGCAACCGCGAGGCCCTCGCCGGCTACGCCGAGGCCGCCGGCGGGCACTCCGGCGACGAGGACGACTTCCGGTCCTTCGCCGAGTACATGGACCTGCGCCGCCGGGTGACCGAGCGCGAGAAGCTCCTGTCGCGCCAGGGCCGGTCGGCGCAGAAGGCCGAGGCCGCGGCGTCGCTCGAGGCGCTCAAGCCGGGCGACGTCATCGCCGTCCCAGGTGGGAAGCGCGCCGGGCTGGCCGTCGTGCTCGACCCCGGCATCGACCGCAGCCCCCGCGACCAGGAGCCGCGCCCGCTCGTCCTCACCGAGGACCGGTGGGCCGGGCGACTCTCGCTCGCCGACTTCCCCGAGCCCGTCGCGGCGCTCGGCACGATGAAGCTGCCGCGCAGGATGGACCACCGCGTCCCGCGGCTGCGGCGCGATCTCGCCAACGCGCTGCGCGAGACGGGGATCGAGCCGCCGACCCGCTCGGGGTCGGCCCGCCGCCGTCGGGGCGCCGAGAACGAGGACCCCGAGCTCGCGTCGCTGCGCCGCGCGCTGCGCGCCCACCCGTGTCACGGGCTGGCCGACCGGGACGATCGCTCGCGGTGGTTCGAGCGCTACCAGCGCCTCGAGCGCGAGACCGAGCAGCTCCAGGACCGCGTGCGCTCGACGACGCACTCGCTCGCCCGCACGTTCGACCGCATCCGCGGGCTGCTCGGCGAGCGCGGCTACCTCGACGACGAGGACGTCACCGAGAACGGGCGTCGGCTCTCGCGGCTGT
This sequence comes from Actinomycetospora sp. NBC_00405, assembly GCF_036044095.1. NCBI lineage: Bacteria > Bacillati > Actinomycetota > Actinomycetes > Pseudonocardiales > Pseudonocardiaceae > Actinomycetospora > Actinomycetospora sp. NBC_00405. The sequence goes on along the minus strand of NZ_CP107938.1, from coordinate 997,171 downwards.
GGGGGGAGTCCGACCTCCTCGTCGCCGAGTGCCTGCGCCACGGCGTGTGGCGCGGGCTCGGGCCGGCGGAGATCGCGGCGGTGGCGTCGTCGCTGGTCTACGACAGCCGCCGCGACGACGGCGGCGTGCCCCGCGTGCCCGAGGACGCCACGTCGGCGGTCGAGCAGACGGTGGCCCTGTGGCACGACCTCGTTGCCGACGAGCGGCGCCACCGCCTCGACCGCACCCGCGAGCCCGACCTCGGCTTCGCGTGGCCGGTGCACCGGTGGGTGCGCGGCGACTCGCTCGCGGTCGTGCTCGCCGGGGCCACCTCGCACGGCACCGAGCTGTCCGCGGGAGACTTCGTGCGCTGGTGCCGGCAGGTCGTCGACCTGCTCGACCAGATCCGCGCCGTCGCCGGCAACGAGGACACCGTGGGCCGGGCCGCGGGCGACGCGGTGCGCGCCATCCGGCGCGGTGTCGTCGCCGTGGGGGAGGGCTAGGGCCGTGAGCACGCCGCCGGAGGAGCCGAGCGCCCGGCCGGAGTCGCCCTGGGCGCCGCCCGCGGCGGGGGGCACGGAGGGCTCGCAGGCGGAGCGTTCCGCGGACGACCCGAAGCCGAACGGTGCAGGGCCGGACGCTCCGGCTCCCGAGAGTGCGGCCACCCGCGACGACACCCCGCCCGAGGGGCTGCCCGGGCAGACGGGGCCGGCGACCGCCGGCGAGCCGAGCCCGTGGGCGCCGCCCGGCGGCCCGGCGCCACAGCAGCAGGCCGGCCGGCAGCCCGGCCCGACCGAGCAGCCCTGGGCCCCGCCGTCCGGCCAGCCCACGGGGTACGGCCAGCCGAGCTACGGGCAGCAGCCGGGGTACGGCCAGCCGAGCTACGGGCAGCAGTCGGGGTACGGCCAGGCCGGCTACGGCCAGCCCGGCCAGCAGACCGCCGCCTGGGGTCCGCCGGGCCCGGGGCCGCAGGAGGGCTACGGGCGGCAGGGCTACGGACAGCAGGCCTACGGACAGCACCAGGGCCACGGCCCCCAGCCCGGCTACGGCCCGACCGGCTACGTCCAGCAGCCCGCACCCGGCCCCGGGCCGAACCCGACGTCGGTGTGGGCGGCACCCGGCACCGGGACGGGGTGGGGCCGGCCGGGCCCTGGCTGGGGCGGCCCGTACCCGCCGCAGCCCCGCAAGCCCTTCCCCTGGAAGGCGGTGGGCCTGGTCGTCGCGGCGCTCATCGTGATCGCGCTGATCGTGCTGGGGCTCCTGGCGTTCTTCGTCGGGCCACGGTTCGCGCGGGTCGACGTGCTCGACGCGGACTCGGTGACACAGGGCGTCACGCGGGTGGTCACCGAGGACTGGCGCCGCCAGATCACCGGCGTCACCTGCCCGTCGGACCAGGAGGTGCGGCCCGGGGCGACGTTCACCTGCTCGGCGACCGTCGACGGCCGGCCCGCCCAGGTGCCCGTCTCGATCATCGACGCGAGCGGCACCTACTCGGTCGGGCAACCACGCTGATGGCGACGCTCGACGACGTCCGCCGTCTCGCACTGGCCCTGCCGCGCACCGACGAGACCGTGTCCTGGGGCTCGGCGAGCTGGCAGGTGTCCAAGAAGGGCTTCGTCTGGGAGCGCCCGCTGCGCCGCTCCGACGAGGCCGCCCTGGAGGCCGCGGGCGTGCCGCTGCCCGAGGGCGACGTGCTCGGCGTGCGGGTGGCCGATCTCGGCGTCAAGGAGGCGCTGATCGCCGACGACCCCGACGTCTACTTCACGACGCCGCACTTCGACGGGTTCCCCGCGGTGCTGGTGCGCCTGGAGCGGATCGGGGTCGACGAGCTGCGCGAGCTGGTGCAGGACGCCTGGGTCGACCGCGCGCCGAAGACCGTCGCGAAGGCCTGGCTCGCCGAGCAGGACCGCGGCCAGGACGGCTGACCGGCCCTACTCGCCCCGCAGCGCCGAGACGAGCCGGTCGACCGAGCCGGTGAGGTTCCAGCGCTCGGCGAGGGCCGCGAGCGCGTCCGGGTCCGCGGGCTCGTGGGGGAGGGTGCGCCGCTCGCCGGTCCAGTCGATCGGGGCGTCGGGGGCGACGCGGACGACCTCGGGCGCGACGACGAGGTACTCGCCCGCCCGCGCCATCTTCGCGCGCACGGCGGAGGACATGCGGGTGTCGGAGCGGTCGAGCACCGCGGAGATCATCTCGTCCCACGACCCGAACTTGGAGATCACCTGCGCCGCGGTCTTCTCCCCGATGCCGGCCACACCGGGGAGTCCGTCCGAGGGGTCGCCACGCAGCATCGCCATCTCGGCGTAGCCGTCCCCGGCGCGGGCGACGGGCACGCCGTAGCGTGCGGCGACGTCCTCCGGTCCGTAGAGCTCGTACTTCGACACCCCGCGGGCGATGTAGACGATGCGGGTCGGGGCGGGCTCGTCGCGGACGAGCTGCAGCAGGTCCCGGTCGCCGCTCACCACCTCGATGGCGTCGGTGGTCTCGGTGGCGCACAGGGTGCCGATGACGTCGTCGGCCTCGTAGCCCTCGGCCCCCGCGGTGGGGATCCCGGCGGCGGCGAGCGCCTGCAGGATGATCTCGACCTGCGGCCCGAGCTCGGGCGGCGCGGCCTCGGCGTCGGGGGCGCCGCCGACGGGGGAGGACGGGTCGCCCATCGTGGGGTCGACCCGGTGGGCCTTGTAGGACGGGATCGCCCGCACGCGGAACGCCGGGCGCCAGTCGCGGTCGAGGCACGCGATCACGGCACCGGGGCGGCGCTCGCGGACCAGGCGGGCGACCATGTCGCAGAACCCGCGGGCCGCGTTCACCGGCGTGCCGTCCGGCGCGGTCAGGGTGGCCGGGACCCCGTAGAAGGCCCGGAACCACAGGCTGGCCGAGTCGAGCAGCATCACCGGCGCGTCCATGAGCGGCAGCTTCCCACTTGTGGCGACGCGCTCGTGCGCGCCTGCCCGTGTCCCGACACGGACGGGCGCGCGCGAGCCCGGGAGGACGCAGCCGGTCACGCCTCCGGCCGGCGACCGCCGCCCGCCGGGGGGCCGACCTCCGACGAGCCGGCCGGACCGGGCCCGGCGGACGCGCCGTCCGCACCGGACGCTCCCGGTGCGGCGGCGACGGCCTTGGCGTAGCGCGACCCGGCCGCGAGCAGGACGAGGCCGGCGCCGAGGAACGCCGCGACGCGGGCGAGGCCGTCGAGGGCGGTGAGGTCGAAGGTCACGAGCTTCACCACCGCGGCGATCACCAGCACGCCGCCGAGCACCCGCGAGAGCGAGTCCTTCAGGCCCCGCGCGAGCAGGACCAGCGCGATCGCGGTCCACGACACCGTCACCAGGACGTGTCCGACGAGGAACGCGTCGCGGGTCGGCGAGACCAGCAGCGCGGTGGTCACGACCGCACCGGCCGCCCCGTAGAGCGCGACGACGCCGAGCAGGCCGGCGGCCGTCGCGGCCCGGCCGCGGTCGCGCAGCCACCCGAGCCGCCCCAGGGCGACCAGGCCGACCAGGGCGACGGCGGAGAGCAGGAGGTAGACGACGAGGGCGGCGGCGAGCTCGCCGACCGCACCCGCCGTCACGGCGCCGCCCGGCAGGGTGACGACGAACGGGCGGGCCGGGAAGCTCGCGACGAGCTCCATCGGCGCGTCCAGCCCGAGCGCGACCAGACCCCCGACGGCGCCCAGCACGGCGGCGGCGAGCAGCGGGCCGGCCCGGCGGGTCACCGCCGCGGCGACACCGAGCACGAGGGCCTCGGCGAGCAGGGGCAGCGACAGCGGGCCGGAGCCCATGGCGAGGACGGTCGCGACCAGCAGCGCGCCGGTGGCGCCGGCCCCGGCGACGAGCGCGAGCGCGCGGTGTCCGGCCTCCGGCGTCCCGGCGGTGGCGCGGTCGAGCGCGACCACGGCGAGCAGCAGGGCGACCGCGACCCCGCCGGCGACGAGGGTGCCCGGGACGCGGGCCAGGCCGATGCTGACGAGCAGGACGGGCAGCACCGGGGCCCCGAGCACGGCGGTGGCCGTCACCCGGCCGGACGCGCCGAGCAGGATGGCCGAGACGCCGCCCGCGACGAGGACCGCGAGCACCGCGACGGTGGTGGCGAGGTGGGTGTCGGGGGCGCCGGCGAGCAGCCTGATCGCGGCGCCGAGGGCCGCGACGGTCGAGATGACGGCGGCGGTCGTCGCGACGGCCGGCCAGGTGCGACGGCGCGCGACGAGCACGGCGGCGACCTGGGCGCCGAGCACGAGGGCGACGAGCGTGGGCGTCGGTCCGCCGACGACCAGGGGAGCGGCCAGCCCGGCGGCGATGAGCACGCCGAGGGCGAGGCCCTGGTGGCGCCAGTGGTCGGCCAGCACCAGCCCGCCGGCGGTGACCGCCAGGGCGAACGGGGCGCCGAGTGCGAGGGGGAGGAGCCCGAAGAGGGCGACGGCGGCGGCGACCGTGAGGAAGAGCGTCGCCACGCCGGTCGCGGCGAGGGCGACCGCGGCGGTCGGCACCGCCGGGGCCGGGGCCGGGTCGTCGGCGCCGCCGGCCCGACGCCGCACGCGAACCCCGATCCCGACCAGGGCCAGGCCGAGCACGGCACCGCCGATCACCCGCGCCTCGGGTCCGAACCAGCCGCGCCCGGCGGCGAGGACGAGCAGCAGCACGACACCGAGCACCGTCGTCGCCGCGCCGGTGACCGCGAGCAGCTTGGCCGGCGACCAGGCGGCGCGGGGGGCACGGGGCGGGCGGGGCACGCGCGGGGGACGAGCCGGCGGCGAGGGAGGCCCCCAGCCCGGGGGCGGTGGGGCCCACGCGACCGGCGGGCCCCAGGGTCCGGGCGGCGGGGGAGCCGGCAGGGGTGCCGGCGCCGGGGCGGTCGGCCGCGGGGCGCTCTGCAGCGTCAGGAGGGTCGTGCGGATGCGGTCCACCTCGCGGGCCACGCCCGCGAGGTCGTCACCGAGGCGGGCGACGAGCGCGTCCTGCGGCACCGGGGTGTTCATGGCACGGAGCCTGGCCTGCCGCGACCGGCCCGCCCAGGGGAGGACTACTCAGTCCGGAGGATGAGTATCGCGTGACTCCCGCGACGAGCGGGCACAGGCCGGTTGCCAGTCCCACACACCGGAGGGAGACCCACCATGGGTGACATCGCGTCCAAGCTCGACAAGGAATACGAGACCAAGTCCGCGCAGGAGATCGCCGACGCACCGGTCGCCGCCCTGCAGGGCGTGAGCGAGAGCGACGCCGAGAAGCTCAAGGAGGCGTTCAACATCAAGACCGTGCGCGACCTGGGCACGAACAAGTACTTCCTCTGGGCGCAGGCGTTCGCGAAGCTCGCCGAGTGATCCCGCGGGTGCGCCCCGGGCCTGACCCGGGGCGCACCCCGCACGGCCCCGCCTGTCCTAGGCTCGGCGACCATGAGCAGCACCCTCGCGTCCGACCGCGTGACGGCCCGGCTCGAGCGCGCCCGGGCCGCCGCCCGGCAGGCCGGGGTCGACGCCCTGGTGATCACGCCCGGGCCCGATCTCCAGTACCTCACGGGCGTCGTCAAGCACTCCCACGAACGGCTCTCGGCCCTGCTGCTGCCCGTCGACGGCGACGCCGCGTTCGTCGTCCCGACGCTGGAGCGCCCCGGCCTCGACGGCACCGCCGTCGACGCGATGGAGACGCTGACCTGGACCGATGGCGTCGACCCGCACGCCCTGGCCGCCTCCCGGCTCGCCACATCCCGTATGGGCGGCGCCCGACGCGTCGCGGTGGTCGCCGACATGCCCGCCCTGCACGTCCTCGGCCTGCGTGACGCCTTGCCGGCGGCCTCGCTCGAGCTGGCGACCCCGGTGCTGCGCGAGCTGCGCATGCGCAAGGACGACGTGGAGGTCGACGCGCTGCGCCGGGCCGGCGCGGCCATCGACGCCGTGCACGCCCGCGTCCCGGGCTGGCTCGTGGCCGGACGCACCGAGGCCGAGGTCGGCGCCGACATCACCGCGGCGATCCTCGAGGAGGGCCACACCGAGGCGGCGTTCGTCATCGTGGGCTCCGGGCCGAACGGCGCGAGCCCGCACCACGAGGTGTCCGACCGGGTGATCCGGGCGGGCGACGTCGTCGTCGTCGACATCGGCGGGCCGCTGCCGGAGGGCTACAACTCCGACTCCACGCGCACCTACGTGGTGGGGGAGCCCGGCGACGAGGTCCGCGACGTCTACGCGGTGCTCCAGCGCGCCCAGGCGGCGGCGGTCGCCGCGGCGCGCCCCGGCGTCACCGCCGAGAGCGTCGACGAGGCCGCCCGCGCGATCATCCGGGACGCCGGGCACGGCGAGTACTTCGTGCACCGCACCGGGCACGGCATCGGCCTCGAGGTGCACGAGGAGCCCTACATCGTGGCCGGCAACGACCTCGTCCTCGAGCCGGGCATGGCCTTCAGCATCGAGCCGGGAATCTACTTCCCGGGGCGCTGGGGTGCCCGCATCGAGGACATCGTCGTGGTCACCGACGACGGCTGCGAGCCGGTGAACCGGCAGCCCCACGACCTGCTCTCGTGCTGACGGCCCACCCCGAGCCCGCCCGGACGACACCCGCACGCTCCGCGCGGAGCGCCGTCTGGCTGCGTCTGCTCGGCGCGGTCGTGGCGGGGCTCCTGCTCTACGTCGCGTTCCCGCCGTTCGGCGCCTGGTGGGCCGCGCCGCTGGGCCTCGCCCTGGTCGTCGCCGTCGTCGACGGGTGCCGGGTGCGGAGCGCGTTCGGGCTCGGGGCACTCGTCGGCGTCGCCTACCAGCTGCCGCTGCTGAACTGGACCGGCGAGTACGTCGGCGCGGTCTGGCTGCTCCTGCTCGTCGCCCTCGTGGTGGTGGTCGCCGTCCCGGTGGCGCTGTTCCCGCTGGTGACGCGTCTGCCCGGCGCGCCGGTGTGGGTGGCGTGCGTCTGGGTGGCGGGCGAGGCCCTCATCGAGCGGTGGCCCTTCGACGGCTTCCCCTGGGCGAAGGTCGCGTTCGGCCAGCCCGGCGGGCTGTTCGCCCCGCTGGCCTCGCTGGGCGGCGCGCCCCTGGTGAGCTTCGCCGTGGCGCTGTCCGGGGCCGGCCTGTGGGCCCTCGTGCGCGCACTGCGCCCCCCGCGGCGTCCCCGCGCGGCGGCGGGCGCCCTGGTCGCCGTCCTGCTCGGGCCCCTCGTAGGCCTCGCGACGCTGCCGTCGGTGCGCGCCGACACCCCGGGCCCCGCGATCACGGTGGCAGCCGTGCAGGGCAACGTCCCGCGCGCGGGCCTCGACTTCAACGCCCAGCGCCGGGCCGTGCTCGACAACCACGTCGCGCAGACCCGCCGCCTCGCCGACGACGTCCGCGCGGGCCGGACCCCGCGGCCCGACCTGGTGATCTGGCCCGAGAACGCCTCGGACATCGACCCGATCCGCAACGCCGACGCCGCCCGGGAGATCCGGGCCGTGACCGACGAGATCGGGGTGCCGGTGGTGGTCGGCGCCGTGCTGTCCGGCACCCGCGGCCCGGACGGCACGCTGGTCCAGGGGCCACGCAACGCCTCGATCGTCTGGGTGCCGGGTCAGGGCCCGGGCGCGACGTACGTGAAGCGCCACATCCTCCCGTTCGGCGAGTACATCCCGCTGCGCGGCGTCGCCGAGCTCGTCTCGCCGCTGGTCGACCGCGTCACCGACTTCGAGCCCGGCACCGGGACGGGCGTGCTGCCCGCAGGCCCGGCCCGGCTCGGCGTCGTGACCTGCTACGAGGTCGTGTTCGACGACTCCGTGCGCGACGCCGTCCGCGGCGGGGCCGACCTGCTCACGGTGCCCACGAACAACGCGACCTTCGGGTACAGCGACATGACCTACCAGCAGCAGGGGATGTCGCGGCTGCGTGCGATCGAGCACGACCGCGCCGTCGTCATCGCCGCCACGAGCGGGCAGAGCGCGATCGTGGCGCCCGACGGGACGCTCGTCGCGCGCACCGGGCCGCTGTTCACGCCAGGGCTGCTCGTCGAGACGGTGCCGCTGCGGACGACGACGACGCTCGCCACGCGGCTGGGGCCCGGCCCGGAGTGGGGGCTGGTCGCGCTGGGCCTCGCCGCGGTGGCCGTGGGGCTGGTGCGGAGCCGGCGGGACGCCGCGTGACCGGACCGCGTCCGGACGGGGCCGACGTGCTGGTCACCGTCCCCACCTACAACGAGCGCGAGAGCCTCCCCGGCCTCGTCAGGCGGCTGCTCGACACCCTGCCCGCGCTGCGGATCCTCGTCGTCGACGACGGCAGCCCCGACGGCACCGGGGCGCTCGCGGAGTCGATCGCCGCGACCGACGCCCGCGTCCGGGTGCACCACCACGCGCCGCGGGCCGGTCTCGGCGCCGCCTACGTGGACGCGTTCGGCGCCGTGCTGGACGGCGGGTGCGCCGGCTTCGCCGAGGGCGTCGGCTGGATCGTGCAGATGGACGCCGACGGCTCGCACGCCCCGGAGGAGCTGCCCCGTCTGCTGGCGGCGGCCCGGGACGCCGACGTCGTCCTGGGCTCCCGCTACGTGCCCGGCGGCGGCACGGAGGGCTGGGCGTGGCACCGGCGCCTGCTCTCCCGCGCGGGCAACGTCTACTCGCGCCGGGCGCTGCGGCTCTCGCTGCACGACGTCACCGGCGGCTACCGCTGCTTCCGGCGCGGTGCGCTCGCCGAGGTGGGCATGGCGACGGTCGCCTCGGAGGGCTACTGCTTCCAGGTCGACGTCGCGTTCCGCGTGCAGCGGGCGGGGATGCGGGTGCGCGAGGTCCCGATCACGTTCGTCGAGCGCGCCCACGGCGAGTCGAAGATGAGCGGCGCCGTCGTCCGCGAGGCGCTGTGGCGGATCACGTCCTGGGCCGTGCGCGACCGGGCTCGACGCCGGCGGGCGCGGCCCCGCCGACCGTGATCTTCGGTGATCCACGGAAGAACACGGACACTCAGTGTCTGCGACGGCACGCCGCTGACACTTGAGGACACACGAAAGGCCGCCCCGGCGGCGCCGGGACGGCCTTGCGATGTGAGCTCCTCAGGCGCTCTCGGAGCGACGCTCCTTGAGCAGGCCGAGACGCTCGTCGAGCAGCTCCTCGAGCTCGGGCACCGAACGGCGCTCGAGCAGCATGTCCCAGTGGGTACGCGGGGGCTTCGACTTCTTCTGCTCGGGCTCGGTGCCGTCGATCCGCTTGCCCTCGTCGCCGTGGAGGCGGCACTCCCAGGTCACGGGCGCCTCGGCGTCGTCCGAGAACGGCACCTCGAAGTCGTGGCCCTTGGGGCAGCGGTACGCGAAGGAACGGCGGGGGGCGAGGTCGTGGTCGCGGTCGGTCTCGTAGCTGACAGCGCCGAGACGGCTGCCACGGAGGACGCGGTCGGCCATGATGGTGTCCTTTCCTCGACTGCGAGTGCACCCGAGGACGCACGGCCTCCGGGCACGCGTGGGTCAACGCCGCACCAACGCGGTTCGTTCCCGCGATGCCCGCCGTTCACCCCGTGCGTGACCCGACTCACGGGTGCACACCGGCCACGGAGTACCCCGACCGGCGCACCTCCACACGGTATCGGGTCGTGCGCGATGAATTGCGTGCCATCCGGATCTCCGGTCAGGCCGGCGTGGTCCACGCCCCCCGGGTGACGAGCACGTCGCGCAGCAGATCGGGCCGGTCGGTCATGAGCCCGTCGACGCCGAGGTCGAGCAGGCGGTGCATCTCGGAGGTCCGGTCGACCGTCCAGACGTGCACCTCGATCCCGAGCGCGTGCGCCGCGGCGACCATGGCGGGGTCGATCACCGTCAGGGCACCGAACCGCACCGGCAGCTGCGCGAGGTCGCCGTGTACCCGGAGCACGCGGTCCAACGGGCGCCGGAGCATCCACGGCGTCACGGCCCGACCCCGCAGGCGCAGCGCCGAGCGGCTCGCGAGCCCGGTGACGACGCGATCGCCGAACCGCGCGCGGACGGCCTGCAGTCGGCTCTCGTCCATGCTGGCGACGGCCACCCGCTCGGCCACCTCGTCGCGTTCGAGCAGACGGAGCATCGGCGCGACGGTGCCCGGCGCCTTGAGGTCGACGTTGAAGCGCGTGTCCGGCAGCGCCTCGAGCACCTCCTCGAGCCGCGGCAGCGGCTCGCGCCCACGCAGCCGCACGCCGGCGAGGTCGGCCCACGGCATCGTGCTCAGCACCCCGGGATGGCCGGCGATGCGGCGCAGGGTCGCGTCGTGGTGCACGACGAGGACGCCGTCCACGGTGGCGTGGACGTCGGTCTCGACGTGGGTGTAGCCCTCCTCGGCGGCCCGCCGGAAGGCGGCCAGCGAGTTCTCCAGGCCCTCGAGCTCGCCGATGTGCCAGCCGCGGTGCGCGAAGGCGCGCGGTGTCCGTCCGGCCAGGTACGGGTGCTGCGCCGGGGTCACGCTCGCGGAGTCTGCCCGCTGGACGGCCATCCCGCGCACCACACCCGATCCGGGGCTCGTTCCCCGGATGGGTGCTGCGCAGCGCCGTGACCCGTGACACGTTTCGGTGGGGGCACGGGCCACCGTGGAGGCGTTCGTACACATGCAGTAGTCTCGGCGATCACGCTGGGCTGAGGGGAGCGCAGATGCCGAAGGGGTCGGGGGGTGAGCCCTCCTGGTGGTCGTCCGGGTCCGTCCCCGACGACCTCCCGAGCTGGGCCCGCCGTGGCCTCGACGAGGCCCCCGAGGAGCTCGCGCCCTCGCCGCCGCCCCCGCGGTCCCGGCACCGCCGGCGCGGCGCTGCTGCCCCGGTCGCTGCCGGTGGCTCGCACCGTCTCCGGGGCTGGGGACTGGCCGCCGCCTCGGTCGCCGCGGCCGCCGCCGTGGTCCCGCTGGCCGTCTCGACGCTGGCGAACAACGGCGGGAACACCGCCCTGCCGCGCGTCGGCACCTTCCCGGTCGTCGCCCCGGGCACGCTCCCGGACGGCGCCGTGCCCCCCGGCACGGGCACCCGCGGCCCGCAGCCGGGCTCGCCGGCCGACGCCTCGGTGCTCCCGCCGCTGCAGGACCCGAGCGTGGCGCTCGCCGAGCCCCCGCGCACCGTCACCGTCGCGCCGCGGGTGCTGGCCCGCGACGCCGAGGACGAGACCACGACGCCGTCGACGCGCCGCACCACGACGACCTCCGCGGCCGAGGACGACGACGAGACCACGGCCGGCGGCAGCACCGGCGAGACCCAGACGCCCCGTGACACCGACGATGACGAGGGTTCGGGCGGCGGCTCCGGCGGCGGCTCAGACTCCGACGGGGGCTCGGGCGGCGGCTCCGGCTCCGGCTCTGGCTCCGGCGGGGGCGGCGGCTCGGGTGGCTCCGAGGGCGGCGGCGGGTCCGGCAGCGGCGGCGGGTCCGGCTCGGGCTCCCGCGGTGGCGGGATCGTCGGCGGGCTCGGGGACACCGTCGGCGGTGTGGTGAACGGCGTCGGCCGCGTCACCAACCGCGTGCTCGGCTGAGAGGCCCACTGGGAGCTCTCCATCTCGATCTCCCGATAGTGCTGTGGGAGTTCCAGCACTGACGGCACTCCCGAGAGATCGAGATGGAGAGGTCGCGACTCAGCTCGCCGACGGCTTCTCCGGCAGGTCGGGGCGCTCGACACCCTCGCCGAGCGCCCCGGCGTAGAGGTCGCCCTCGGCCTCGACGCGGGCCAGCACGTCCGCGGGGGAGAAGGTCAGCTCCCGGACCTCGGTCGCCGCGGTCACCTCGTCCCACGTCAGCGGCGTCGACACCGTCGGCGCGCCGTTCGCCGCGCGGGCACGCATCGAGTACGGCGCGACGGTGGTCTTCGCCGTGTTGTTCTGGCTCCAGTCGACGAAGATCTTCCCGCGCCGCCGGTCTTTGGCCATGATCGCGGTGACCGAGCGCGGGGTCTCGCGGGCCAGGAGCTCGGCCACGTTCTTCGCGTAGGCGGACGTGCGCCCCGGGTCGCCGACCCGCACCGCGGCGCTGACCTGCATGCCCTTGCTACCGCTGGTCTTCGGGCAGGGCGTGAGCCCGTCGGCGACGAGGACGTCGCGCAAGCGCTCGGCCAGGCGCGCGCAGTCGACCACCGTGGTGCCCTCACCGGGGTCGAGGTCGAACACCAGCTCGTCGGGCGGCTGGACGACGTCGTCGTCGTCGACCCGCCACTGCGGCACGTGCAGCTCGAGCACCGCGAGGTTGGCGAGGTAGACCAGCGTCGCGACCTCCTCGACCACCACGAAGTTGGCCGTCGTCGTGCCCCGGCTGCTGCCGGGGGTGGGGACCTCGACGCTGCGCAGCCACTCCGGCGCCTTGGCTCCCGCGTTCTTCTCGTAGAACGACGGGGCGGAGATGCCGTCGGGGAACCGCCGCAGCGTCAGGGGCCGGCCGGCGAGGTGGGGGAGGATCGTGTCGGCGACCCGGGCGTAGTAGTCGATCACCGACGCCTTGGGGACGTCGGGGTAGAGCTCCTTGTCGAGGTTGGACAGGCGCAGCGACCGGCCGCCCACCGCGACCCGCGGGGACTGCGCCGCCTTGTTCCGCGCCGGCGCCGGGGCGTCGGACTTCCGGCGCTGGACGAGCCAGTCCTTCTCGTCGTGGTCGCTCCTGCCGTCCCGGTCCGGCTTGAAGAAGACGAACCGGCCCTCCAGCCGCTCGCCGTGCAGCGTCACCGCGACCTCGGTGTCCGACCACTTCTCGACCTCGTAGCGCCCGGAGTCCCAGATCGTCATGGCCCCGCCGCCGTACTCGCCGGCGGGGATCTCGCCGTGGAACTCCAGGTACTCCAGCGGGTGGTCCTCGGTGTGCACCGCGAGCCGGGGCGCTCCGGGCTTGTCGGGCAGCCCCCGGGGCACCGCCCAGCACACGAGCACGCCGTCGCGCTCGAAGCGCACGTCGTAGTGCAGGCGGCGCGCGTGGTGCTCCTGCACGACGAAGCGCTCCCCGGCGGGGGTGTCCCCGACCTCCCCGAACGGCTCCGGCGTGCGCGCCGGATCCCGCTTCGCGTTGTACTCGGAGAGGTCGGGCATGCCGGATATCTACCCGACCTCGCGGTCCTGGTGCACCCCGGTCCCGGTGAACCCGAAGAACGCGAACATCGCCGCGGCGGTGTCGGGCCCCGTGGGGTCGGCGTACTTCTCCCCGGCGCGGCCCCCGGACCAGTCGTGGCCCATGCCGTGCACCGTCCACGACTCCGCGAGCACCCGTCCGCCCGGCTCCGACCAGCGCTCCCGCGTCCAGCCGCGCCCGCCCTCGGTGCGCCCGGTCTCGCGGACGTGCTCGGTGGTGCCCTTCGCGACGAGCGCCGCCCGCACCACGGCCTCGCCGTTGCCGACCGCGACGGTGCGGTCGGCGTCGCCGTGCACGACGATCAGCGGGACCGGTCCGGCGTCCGTCACCGTCCGGGGCGGGCTGGACATCGCCGCGAACGCCGAGCCCACGTCGCGTGCCGCGCCGTGGGGGAGCCCCGAGTGCACGCCGGCCCCGCAGAACAGGTCCGGGTAGGTCGCCGCCATCACCGCGGCCATCGCCGCGCCCGCGGAGAACCCGGCGACGGCGACGCGCGCCGGGTCGACGCCGTGCTGCGCGGTCACCTCACGGGTCACGGCGGCGATCATCGCGGGCTCACCGGCGTCGCGGGCCTGGTCGCCGGGGCGGAACCAGTTCCAGTAGCCCATCGCGTTCGCCGACCGCGACTGCTCGGGGTAGGCGACGACGACACCGGCCCGTTCGGCCGCCTCGTCCATCCCGGTGCAGGCGGCGAACGCGTCGGCGTCCTGGGTGCCGCCGTGCAGCATCACCAGCAGCGGGGCGCCGGTGCGGGCACCGGTGGGGACGTAGAGGCGGTAGGCCAGCCCGCCGGCCGAGCCGCGGGTGACGGTGCCCGGTGCGCGGTCGGACGTCCGGGCGCCGGCGGGTCGTTGTCCCGGCATCGAGAAACCGCCCGGCATCGAGAAACCACCCGGCATCGAGCTCGTCGGCATCGTGAAGGCCGGCATCGAGCCCTCGCTCATCGGCAGGCCGCCGCCGAGGCGCTCCTGCAGGGCGGACGTCGCCTCCATGAGCCGGCCCGAGCGCATCAGGCGCGCGGCCTCGCTCGTCCCGTTCACGGCCGTCCCGGCGCGCAGGGTGTCGCGGATCAGCTTGGCGGTACGGAACACGGTGCCTCCAGGGACAGCGGTCAGACGATGCGGGACCCGAGCGCCGACTTGACGGCCCGGCTCGCGCGGAACGCCCCGAGCACCTCGACCGAGGCAATCGTGGCCAGCGCGAGCTCGGGCGTGACGTCGTCGGCCACGGTGGCGAGCCCCAGCACCCGGATGTGCACCTGCTCGCCCCGGTCACGCATCGCCTCCAGCTCACGGCGGGAGAAGTGCTGCGTACCGAGCACGAGGGTGCGGCGCGCGACCGTGTGCTCGATCGCGGGGGCGCTCGCCGTGAGCTGGTTGCGCACGGCGGTGCGGATGAAGTCGGTGCGGTTGGTGAAGTGTCCTTCCTGCACCAGGAGGTCGATCCGGCCGAGGTCGACCGGCCCGAGGTTCACGGTGATCTTCTCGGTACGGTCCGGCTCACCGGCCATCATGCCCTCCCTGCGCCATCCATATGGATGGTGCACGGAGGGCGCCGCGCACGCAAGTCCGAGGCGCGCGGGATTCTCGACACGACCGCGCCCGGTCTGGGTAGCGTGCCGTCCGTGCCCTCGACGGTGTCCGCCCCGGTCCCCGAGGACGGGCTCGTCGTGGTGGTCAAGCAGGACTGCCCGACCTGCCAGTTGGTCGCGCCGGTGCTCGGGGCCCTCGACGCCACCGTCTACAGCCAGGACGACCCGGCGTTCCCGGGCGGCGTCGCGGTCGTCGACGACACCGCCCTCGACGCGAGCCTGGCGCTGGGCATCGACGTGGTGCCGACGCTGCTGCGCCGCCGGGCCGGCGCGGAGACCGACCGCGCCGAGGGCTGGGACCGGGCGCGCTGGCGGGAGCTGTCCGGCGTCGCCGACCTCGGCGCGGACCTCACCGACTGGAAGCCGGGCTGCGGCTCCCGCACCCACGACCCGGCGGTGGCCGAGGAGCTGCTGGTGCGCACCCGCGGGCACGAGCTGCACGCCCGCCACGTCGAGCTCGCCGGGCTCGAGGACGAGGCCGAGGCCCTCTACGACCGCGGCTGGACCGACGGGCTCCCGGTGGTGGCGCCGACGCCGGCGCGGGTGCTGCGGATGCTGGCCGGGACGTCGCGCGCACCCGACGAGGTCGTCGCCACCGTGCCCCCGAACCTCGTGCCCGCGACCGTCGAGAAGGTCGCCATCAACGCCGTCCTCGCCGGATGCCGCCCCGAGTACCTCCCCGTGGTGCTCGCCGCCGTCGAGGCCGCCTGCGCCGAGGAGTTCAACGCCCACGGCCTGTTGGCCACCACCTGGGGTGCCGCGCCGGCGGTCCTGGTCCACGGACCGGTCGCGCGCCGGATCGGGGTCAACACCGGGGGCAACGCGCTGGGGCAGGGCACCCGGGCGAACTCGACGATCGGGCGCGCGCTGCAGCTGGTGGTCCGCAACGTCGGCGGCGGGCGTCCCGGCGAGGTCGACCGCGCGACCCTGGGCCAGCCCGGCAAGGTCGGGCTCTGCTTCGCCGAGGACGAGGACGGCTCGCCGTGGGAGCCGCTCTCGGTCTCGCGCGGGGTGCCGGCGGGGGCCTCGGCGGTGACGGTGTTCGCCGCGGAGGGCGCCCAGGGCGTCGTCGACCAGATCTCGCGGACGCCGGGGTCGCTGGCGCGCTCGCTCGCCCGCGGGCTGCGCGGCGTCGGGCATCCCAAGATCGCGCCCGGGTTCGACGCGGTGCTCGTGGTCGTCCCCGAGCACGCCGCGGTCTTCGCCGAGGCCGGCTGGGACCGGGCCCGCCTGCACGCCGAGCTCGACGAGCTGCTCCTGCTGGCGCCCGAGGAGATCGCGCGCGGCGCCGACGGCATCGACGAGGGCATGCCGGCCCCGTCGCGGCCGCGTCCGAAGTTCCGTCCCAGCGGGCTGATGATCGCCGTCGCCGGCGGGGGAGCGGGGAAGTTCTCCGCCGTCCTCGGCGGCTGGGTCGGCGGCCCCGGCGGCAGCACGCCCGTCACCCGCGTCATCGAGGAGGACCCGTGAGCTCTCTGATCGTCCTGGACCCCACCGACGAGGCACGCCCCGCCGCGCGCACCGTCGGGCCGCGTCCCGACGACCTCGCCGGGCGCACCGTCGGGCTGCTCGACATCTCGAAGCCCCGCGGCGAGGTCTTCCTCGACCGCCTGGAGACCCTGCTCGCCGAGCGGGGCGCGGCGGTCCGGCGCTACGCCAAGCCGACCTTCACCCGGCCCGCGCCCGCCGACCTGCGCGCCGAGATCGCCGCCGAGTGCGACGTCGTGATCGAGGCCCTCGCCGATTGAGGCTCGTGCACGTCGTGCAGTGTGCACGACCTCGCCGCCCTCGAGGCCGACGGCGTGACGGCCACGTTCGTCGCGTCGACGGAGTTCGTCTCCGCCACCGACGCCCAGGCGCGCGCCCTCGGCTTCGCGAGCGTGCCCGCGGTCTACGTCGCCCACCCCATCCAGGACCGCACCGACGCCGAGATGGCCGCGCTCGCCGACGGGGCGCTCCCGCGGGTGCTCGCGGCGGTCACCGGGGACACCGTCAGCGGCTGATCCGCGGGCGGACCGGACCCCGGTGCCGGGTCCCGGGGCGGGCGTGGTTGCCTGACCCGATGGCACCGGTGGGGTGGCGGCCACGGGTCCGTCGGCCGATGACCGGCCGGATGGCGCCGTCGTGGCGGCGTCTGCGCGAGAGCCGACGGCTCTACCGCGCCCGGCACGGTGACCACCTCGCCGCGGCGGTCACGTTCTTCACCGTGCTCGCCCTGGTACCGCTGCTGATGCTGGCGGTGTCCGCGGTCGGGTTCGTGCTGTCCTCGAGCCAGAGCGTGTTCGCCCAGGTGGAGAGCGTCCTCGCGGTGGCGCTGCCCCAGCCGGTGAGCGTGGAGGTCGTCGACGTCGTCCACGTCGTCGTGGCCGAGCGCGGGACCCTCGGCGTGCTCGCTCTGGCGGCCGCGGCGATCTCCGGGTGGAGCTGGATCAGCCACCTCCGCGACGCCGTGACCGCTCTGCTGGGACGGCCGTGCCCGGAGCACCGGCTGCGCCACGCGGTCTCCGACGTCGGCGCGCTGCTGGGCATCGGCGTCGCGCTGGCCGTTTCGTTCGCGCTGGCGTCGCTGACCGGCGTCCTGGGGAGGCGGCTGCTCGACCTCCTGGGCCTGACCAGCACCGTCGGCGCCCGGGCGCTGCTGGCGGTCGGGTCGATCGCGATCGGGCTCGCCGCGAACTGGCTGGTCGTCGCGTGGTGCCTGGCCCACCTGCCACGGCCGACGCGTGCCCTGCGCCCCCTGCTGCCGGCGGCGGCGCTCGCCGCGGTGGGACTCGTCGTCCTGCAGCAGATCGGTGGCCTGTACTTCCGCCTGATCGGCACCTCACCCGCGGTGGCGGCGCTGGGCGCCCTGATCGGCTTCCTGCTGATCGTCTACCTGGTGGTCCGCTGGTTGTTCCTCGTCACGGTGTGGACCGACACCCGCGCGCCGGACGCCGTCTCGGATCGCAGCGAGGCCGGTCGCACCGGGATCGAGCTCGTCGCCGACCTGGTCGGCTGAACCCGCTCCACGCACCGTCCTGACGCGCCACCATCCCTCAGGTGGCGTACGGAACATCGGATTTCCGGTGCTCTCCGCCTCACGCCGGGCATACGCTGCTCCGCGAGATCCGGGAGGAGGCACCCAGATGACCGTCGGCGCGGACGCCGGAATCGCGCATCGTGAGGCCGTGGACGCCGTGCGGCGGGGGCTCGCGGAGCTCCCCCCGGACGCCCCGGTGCGGCTGCGCAAGAAGACGTCGAACCTGTTCCGCTTCCGGGACGGCGGCGGCGGGCTCGCCGTCGACGGGCTGGACCGCGTGCTGTCGGTCGACCCGGAGGCCCGCACCGCCGACGTGGCCGGGATGACGACGTACGAGGACCTCGTCGCCACCACCCTCCCGCACGGGCTGATGCCGCTCGTGGTCCCGCAGCTCAAGACCATCACCCTCGGCGGCGCCGTCGTCGGGCTCGGCATCGAGTCGACGTCGTTCCGCGACGGCCTGCCGCACGAGTCGGTGATCGAGGCCGACGTCCTCACCGGCACCGGCGAGATCCTCTCGACCGTCGACCACTCCGATCTCCTCGCCGGCCTCCCGAACTCCTACGGCACGCTCGGGTACGCGCTGCGCCTGCGCATCGAGCTCGCCCCGGTCCACCCGTTCGTGCGGCTGCGCCACATCCGGTTCGACACCGCCGAGGAGACCGCGAGCGCGCTCGCCGAGATCACCGCGACCGGGCGGTGGGCGGGGGAGCGGGTGGACTTCTGTGACGGCACCGTGTTCTCCCCGCAGGAGCACTACCTCTCGCTCGGCGAGATGGTGGACACCGCGCCGTACCTGTCGGACTACACCGGCCAGGGCATCTACTACCGGTCGATCCAGGACCGCGACTCGGACTTCCTGACGATCCACGACTACCTGTGGCGCTGGGACACCGACTGGTTCTGGTGCTCGCGGGCCCTGGGCGTGCAGAACCCGGCGGTGCGCCGCCTGTGGCCGTCGCGCTACCGCCGCTCCGACGTCTACCGCCGGCTCGTCGCCCTGGACCGTCGCCTCGGCCTGTCCCAGGCGCTCGCCCGCCGCAACGGGGCGGCCGGCGTCGAACCGATCATCCAGGACGTCGAGGTACCGGTGGACCGGCTCCCGGGTTTCCTCGAGTTCTTCCACCGGGAAATCGGCATCAGCCCGGTGTGGTTGTGCCCGTTGAAACAGCGTGACGGGCGTGCGTGGCCGCTGTACCCCTTGGACCCGGCCACCACCTACGTCAACGTCGGCTTCTGGTCGGACGCCGAACTCGCCCCGGGCCAGGCGCCCGACCACCACAACCGGCGCATCGAGGAGGTCCTCATGGATCTCGACGGACACAAGTCGCTGTACTCCACGTCCAGCTACCGGCGGGAGGAGTTCGACGCGCTCTACGGGGGAGCGACGTACCGCGAGCTCAAGGCGCGGTACGACCCGGACGGTCGCCTCCCCGACCTCTACACCAAGACCGTGACGGGCTAGGAGGACAGACGTGCAGGTCGCCGAATTGTTCCGACCGGTGCTGGGGGACGAGGCCCCCGTCGCCATCCGTGCCTACGACGGCAGCGCCTCGACGCCGTCGGCCGCCGAGCCGGTGGCCACCGTCGACGTCCGCAGCGAGACCGCGCTCGCGTACCTCGCCGCCTCGCCGAACAGCCTGGGCCTGGCCCGGGCCTACGTCTCCGGCCACCTCGACGTCGAGGGCAGCCTGTACCAGGCGCTGACCGCGATGAGCGAGC
Organism: Actinomycetospora sp. NBC_00405; assembly: GCF_036044095.1. Taxonomy (NCBI): domain Bacteria; kingdom Bacillati; phylum Actinomycetota; class Actinomycetes; order Pseudonocardiales; family Pseudonocardiaceae; genus Actinomycetospora; species Actinomycetospora sp. NBC_00405. The sequence goes on along the minus strand of NZ_CP107938.1, from coordinate 977,888 downwards.
TGACGGTCTCCGACGTCACGCCGTCGACGCTGCTGAAGATGGCGGCGCGCATGGCGCCGCTGCGCTTCCGCCACCGCGTCGCGCCCCCTCCCGAGGAGCACCGCCAGCGCGGCCGGCGGCACTCCAAGGACCGCGACTCGACCGCGATCGAGCACCACTACGACGTCTCCAACCGCTTCTACGAGCTCGTGCTCGGCCCCTCCATGGCCTACACCTGCGCCGTCTACCCGTCGGAGACCGCGACCCTCGAGGATGCGCAGTTCGCCAAGCACGCGCTCGTCGCCGAGAAGCTCGCGCTCGAGCCCGGGATGCGACTGCTCGACGTCGGCTGCGGCTGGGGCCAGATGGCGATGCACGCCGCGGAGCACCACGGCGTGCAGGCGCTCGGCGTGACCCTCTCGCGCGACCAGGCGACCTGGGCGCAGAAGGAGGTGGCGCGCCGGGGGCTCGGTGACCTCGTCGAAATTCGGCACTCCGACTACCGCGACGTCACCGAGGGCGACTTCGACGCGGTCAGCTCGATCGGGCTCACCGAGCACATCGGACGCCGCAACATCTCGTCGTACTTCCAGTTCCTCTACGCGAAGCTCCGGCCGGGCGGGCGCCTGCTCAACCACTGCATCACCCGGCCCGATCACCACCACCGCGCCGCGGCCGACCCGTTCATCGACCGCTACGTGTTCCCGGACGGCGAGCTGCTGCCGATCGGTTGGCTGATCTCGCGGATGAACGCGGCCGGCTTCGAGATCCGCCACGAGGAGAACCTGCGGGAGCACTACTCCCGGACGCTCGCCGGGTGGTCGGCGAACCTCGAGGAGCACTGGGACGCCTGCGTCGAGGAGGCCGGCGAGGGACGCGCCCGGGTGTGGAGGCTCTACATGCCCGCGTGCCAGGTGGGGTTCGACGTGAACAACATCCAGCTGCACCAGGTGCTGGGGGTCAAGCTCGGCCCCGACGCCCGCTCCGGCTTCCCGCTGCGTCCCGCGTACTGAAGATCCCGCGCGGCGGTGTGTCGTCCGGCCCGCCCCGGTCCTCGGGGTCGTTGAGCACACCGCGCAGCTTGGCGACGGCGCGGTGCTGGGCGACCCGCACCGCGCCGGGCGTCGAGCCGACGGCCAGGGCGGTCTCCTCGGCGGAGAGGCCGACGACCACGCGCAGCACCAGGATCTCGCGCTGCTTGGGCGGCAGCTGCGCGAGCAGGGCGCGCATCTCGGCGCTCGCCGAGGCCTCGAGCGCGTGCTGCTCGGGGCCTGCGGCGTCGGTGAAGCCCTCGGGCACGTCGTCGGTGGGCTCGGAGCGGTCGCGGCCCGCGTGACGGTGGGCGTCGACCACCTTGTGCGCGGCGATGCCGTAGACGAAGGCCAGGAACGGCTTGCCCTGGTCGGTGTAGGTCGGCAGCGACTTGAGGACGGCCAGGCAGACCTCCTGGGCGACGTCGTCCGCGGCGACCCCGGAGCGTTCGGTGCCCAGCCGGGACCGGCAGTAGCGCACGACCAGGGGGCGCAGGATCACCAGCAGCTGGTTGAGCGCGGCCTTGTCGCCGGCCACCACCGCGGCGACCAGCCGGTTGATCTCGTCGGACTCCTCGGTCACGAGCTACCCCGCCGCCCGTTCCGCGGTGCCCCCACCGCCGCGCGTCCCACACGTCCCCCCACGTCAACTGAGCGTGACCGGCGATCACTCCACGGAGATACGGAGTCCGTCGCGCGATCCGGTCGTGTCCTCACCGTGCTGGATGCGTCGCGGGCTGTGAAGGAGGCGCGCGGTCGGCGGCGCCACGAACCGGTCAGCGGCCGATCGGTCGTGTGCGATGCGTCGTGTGCGCGCCGTCACCGGTCGTTTGGCTCCGACGAGCGGATCTCGATCACGAGGTGGCACCGCGTCGGTCGGGCGCCAGCACGGCCTCGCACATGGCCTCGCCGACCCAGTCCTCGTACTGCTCGCCGGTCCAGCCGCGCGCCCCGGTGAGGAGGTGCCAGACCTCGGCGCTGTTGAGCGTCCACAGGCGGTCGCGGGCGACGTCCTCGTCGAGACCGGGGGAGAGGGCCCCGAGCTCGACCACGCGCCCGACGACCATGCCGGTGCCGATGAGGCGCTCCTGGTCGGTGGTCGCCCGCAGGGCCACGAGGTCCGGGTCGCCGGAGAGGGCACCCGCGCCGATCTGCAGCGCCAGCGGCCCGAGGCGCTCCAGCAGCGAGCGCCCGAGCCGCGCGTAGCCCCGCAGGAACGCGGCCGGGTCGGGATCGGCGTACAGCGCCCGCACCTCGGGCCGCTCGGCCAGCGGGACGTCCTGCGTGTCGCCGGCGAGGACGAGGTCGTAGCCCTCCTTGAGCAGCGCGGCCTTCGTCCCGAACCCGTTGTAGACCGTCTGCGCCGAGACCCCTGCCGCCTTCGCCACCGAGGCCACCGACGTCGTGGCGTACCCCTGCGCCACGAACTGCTCGACGGCGGTCAGGGCGATCTGCTGACGCGTCAGTGCGGCCCGGCGCTCGCGCCCGGAGGCGTCGTACCGACGTCGTGCCGACATTTCGTTTGACTCCTGCCCAAATCGAGTTAGTGTCACTCTATCCAAATCAGCGGCCCACGGCGAGACCGGGGGCCGAGACCCTCGGAGTCCCGGTCATGACCACCGACCCGTCCTCCCGTCCTCCGACCGCCGTCGTCGGTGCCACCGGCACCGTCGGTGGGCTGGTCCTGGACGAGCTGCTCGCACGGGGCGTGCCCGTGCGAGCCCTCGTCCGTCGCCCGGTCGACAGGCTCGACCGTCCCGGCGTCGACCAGGTCGTCGCCGATCTCGGCGACCCCGGGGCCCTGCGCACCGCCCTGGACGGCACGGCGTCCGCCCTGTACGTCTCGCCGCACGCCGTGGACGAGGAGCGGTTCGCCGAGAACCTGCTCGCCTCGGCCGAGCAGACCGGCACGCGCATCGTGTTCGCCGGTGTGCACATCTCCCGGCGCACCCTCGCCGGACGCCTGCAGGGTCTGGCCTTCTCGTGGATGCTGCCCAGCTACCGCGGGAAGCTGCGCATCGGCCGCCGTGTGGAGGAGAGTCGCACCCGCGCCGTCGTCCTCGCGCCGAGCAACTTCTTCCAGAACGACGAGGTCTTCCTCCCGGAGATCGGCGCGGGCCTGTTCCCGATGCCGATGCGCGGGGTCAACCGCGTCGACGTGCGCGACCTCGCCGAGCTCGCCGCCCGCGAGCTCGTCACACCGCGCCTGGACCCCGGCACGTACCCGGTCGCCGGCCCGGCGACCCTCTCCGGCGCCGACTGCGCCGCGGCGTGGAGCCGGGCGCTGGGCCGGGACGTGGCCTACGTCGGTGACGACGACGTCGCGTGGCGGGTCGCCTTCGCGCAGCGCCTGCACGGACGCAAGCACGACGACTGGGTCGCAACGGGGGAGCTGCTCGGCGCCCGCGTCGTCCGCATGGACCGCGAGGCCGACGCCACGGCGGCGCTGCTCGGGCGCCCGCCGCGGGCCTACGAGGCCTACGTGCAGGAGCAGGCGGCCGTCCTGGCCACGTCCGCGGGAGACTCGCGATGAGCCTCCGGCAATCCATCCGTACCCGGACGATCGACCGGGGGAGCGCCCGGTCCGACTGGCGCCGTCCCCACCTCGTGGCCCTCACGGCCCTGACGGCGTACTCGACGGGCGTCGGCTGGCAGGCCCAGGCGGTGTCCTATCCGCTGTTCCGGGCCGTGCCGCCCGAGGACTTCCTCGCGTACCACGCGCAGTACGACGAGGCGATCCCGCTCGTCGTCATCGTGCCCGGGTTCCTGTCGTTCCTCGCGTGCACGGCGTTCCCGTGGACGCGGCCGGCCGACGTGCCGCGCGGGCTGGCGGGCGTCGTCGCGGGCAGCGGGCTCGTGTCGCTGGTGTCGACGGTCGCGTGGGCGATCCCGAGGCACGACCGGCTCGACCGGATCGGCCAGGACGAGGCGACGATCGCGAGCCTCCTCGACGCGAACCTCGTGCGGTCCCTGGCGCTGTCGGCGGGCGCGGTGGCCCTGATGGTGGCGACGACCCGGAGCGGCCGGCCCTCCCGCACCACCGGCTCGATCCGATAATCGACATTATGTCACTTTGACAGGAGGGAGCCGTTGCGGCGAACCATCCCCTCGTGCCCGGTTGATCGTTACGATCCAGCCCATTCCGCCGGGCGTCGAGGGGGCGATCACGGGTGGACGGCAGCGAGTTCGGGCGGTACCGCCTCGAGCGTCTCATCGGCTCCGGCGGGATGGGTGACGTCTACCAGGCGGTCGACACGGAACGGGACCGTGTCGTCGCCCTCAAGCTGCTCCCCCCGCTGTTCAGCGGCAGCGCCGAGTTCCAGGAGCGCTTCCGCCGCGAGTCCCGCGTGGCCGCCCGGCTCCGCGACCCGCACATCATCCCGATCCACGACTTCGGGGAGATCGACTCCCGCCTCTACATCGACATGCGGCTGGTCGACAGCGGCCGCACCGTCGCGACGCTGCTGCGCGACGAAGGCGCCCTGCCCCCGGAGCGCGCGGTCCACCTGGTGGGCCAGATCGCGGAGGCGCTCGACGCCGCGCACGGTGACGGGCTGATCCACCGGGACGTCAAGCCGTCCAACGTGCTCATCACCGACCGCGACTTCGTCTACGTCATGGACTTCGGCATCGCGCACTCCGTGGGCCAGACGGCGTTCGGCCTGACGATGTCGGGCTCGACCGTCGGCACGATCGACTACATGGCCCCGGAGCGGTTCACCAACGGGCCGATCGACACGGGGGTGGACGTCTACGCCCTCGGGTGCCTGCTCTACCAGTGCCTCACCGGCCGGACGCCCTTCGAGGGCTCCGAGCCCCCGGCGCTCATGTACGCGCACGTGCACGTCGATCCCCCGCGCCCGAGCGCCGCCGTGCCGGGTCTCCCCGACGCGCTCGACGAGGTCGTCGTGACCGCGATGGCCAAGGACCCGGCGGACCGCTACGCCACCACCGGCGAGCTCGGCGACGCGGCGCGCGCGGCGCTGGGCGGCACGCCGACCACACCCCCGCGAGCCGTCCCCACCACCGAGCGGGCCACCATCGTCACGCCGCGGAGCACCCGCCCCGACGTGGAGGCCGACGACGATCCGCCGACCGGCCCGGCGGCTGACCCACCGGCTGACCCACCGGCTGATCCACCCACCGCGCACCAGTCCCCGGCGCCTGCGCCGGCCCCTCTCCCGGTGTCCGACGGACCGACCGGCGACGGCCCGCCCGCCGACACCCGCACCGCCGCCGGCGACACCCGCTCCAGCGTCAGGGCGTGGGCCGCCCGCCCGGGCTCCCAGGCGATCGTCGTCCTCGCGGGGTCCGCCGTCGTCGTCCTGGCGCTGCTCGCCGTCCTGCTCGTGGCGATCCGGGGCGAGGACGATCCCGCGACCGGTGCCGTCGGCGCCCCGGCCGGCGCCGCCGTGGCGTCGGCGAGCAGCGGGACGGCGCAGGTCATCGGCTCGGTCCCGACACCGGCCACGCCGGGATCGCTGACGGTGGCGCCGGGCGGCCGCGTCGCCTACGTCGCCAACCGCGACCCCCGGGTGGTCACGGTGGTCGATCTGGCCGCGGGGGCGGCGATCGACACCATCCCGGTGCCCGCCGCTCCCCCGCGCTTCATCGCCTTCTCCGGCGACGGCGCCCGCGCCTACATCAGCGCCTACACCGACGACGACGCGGTCAACGTGGTGCAGGTGGTGGACACCGCCACCCGCGACATCGTCGCCGTCGTCCCGGTCGACCGCCGGCCCTACGCCCTCGCCGCTGCGCCGGACGGCCGCACGGTGTGGGTGCCGAGCCACGACGACGCCACGATCGACCTCCTCGACACTGCGACCAACACGATCACCGGGCGCCTCCCGGTGGCCGCCAACCCGCACTGGGTCGCGTTCAGCGCCGACCGCGCCTACATCGCCAACCACGAGTCGAACCTCATCACCGTCATGGACGCAGGCACCGGCGCGACGCTCGCGACGGTCCCCGTCGGCATCAGTCCGCACGCGCTCGCCCCCTCCCCCGACGGAGCGCGGGTCGCGGTCGCGAACTACGACGACGGCAGCGTGTCGATCGTCGACACGGCCACCGACCAGGTGGTCGCCACGCCGGTGGTGGGCGCGGGTCCGCAGTACGTCAGCTACGCCGCCGACGGCCGCCACCTGTACACCGCGAACGTCCAGGACGGCACGGTGTCGGTGGTCGACACCGCGACGTCGCGTACCACCGCGACCGTCCCGGTCTGCAGCTCGCCGACGAGCGTCGTCATGGCCCCGCCGGCCAACTCGAGCGCCCGCGTGACCTGCCTCGACGAGGCCCGCCTCGCCGTGCTCGGGATCGGCGGCTGAGCCGGGTCAGCCGGGTCGGTGCAGGCCCTCGAGCAGCCGGGCGGGCGACAAGCGCGCCGGGAACGGGAGTGCGAGCTCGACGGTCTCGTCGCCGACGGCCTCGGCCACGGTCCGGTACCGGCCGTCGTCGCCGAGCTCGAGCACCTCGAGTGCGCCCGGGCCGTCCGGGTCGAGCAGCCAGGATGAGGACACTCGTCGTCGGGCATCGCGTGCAGGTCGGCCACGGCGGAGGCCGCCGTCGACGCGAGCTCGGTCGTGGAAGCCATCGTCCCGCTCCTCCCCCGTCCCCACCAGCGCCTACCGAAGTCGACGGATCCCCGCGGTCGTGCTGCTGAACACCCCGAGGGAGCCGAGGCCGGCGCCGGTCGCGGCGTCGACGAGCGCCTCGGCCCACTCCTCGTCGGCCGCTCCCACCCGGACCGGACCGAGACGTTCGAGGACGAACACGCACGAGCCCGGCCCGGCGCCGGTGGCGAGCTGGTCGACGAGGCCCGACAGGACCTCGCGGAGCCCGTCGACGAGACGGCGGTCGGGCCGCAGGGGCGAGTCCTCGAGGGGCATCACCACCGGTGTCTGGCGGCGGTCACCGTCGACGAGCAGGAGCCAGACGCAGCGGTCCTGGGTGGCTCGACCGATCAGCGCGTCAACGCGCTGGTGCACGTCGGCGTCGGTGAGAAGGGGTCCGGCGAGCTCGGGTGAGAGTGTCATGCGCCCACGATGGAGGTCGGCCCCGGGCCTCCGTGGCCGTTTCGCAGACCTCGGGCCCCGACGCGGGAGCTCTGACGGCACTCTCGAGAGATCGAACGGGCGAGCCCTCAGGACGGGCGTAAGCGCCGCAGCAGCGGGATCGCCGCGATTTTCTCCTCGGTGAGCTCGTCCCACACGATGCGGCCGGGGTGGCGCACCTCCCGGGTGCAGGTGACGACGCGGTCGGGCGTGACGAGCAGGTCGAGGCGCACGTCGTGGTCGGTCACGGGGATCTCCCCCGTCGCGACGACCTGCTGCTCGTGCACCGTCGTCACCACGGGCGTGTCCGGCGCGACGAGCCCGGCCTCGCCGGCGACGGCGAACTCGAGGTCGGAGAACCCGCCACCCTTGCCCAGGCGTGCGCCGTCCTCGGCGACGGCCACGCAGCCGGTGACGACGAGGTCGACCGGCTCGAGGTCCTCGACGGCCACCGTGCGCCCCGACCGCGAGGCGCCTTTGATCGACGACGCCTTGCGCGGGGTGTCGTCGAGGTCGTCGGGGTCGAGCAGGAAGAACGGCGCCTCCTCGGCGAGGCGCGGCACCGCCATGTAGACGGTCTTGCCGTCCTCGAGCGCGCGCTGGCGCACGGGCCACTGCGCGGAGTCCGGGTTGCACTTCAGCGTGCGGGCCTGCTTCCAGACGTCGGTCTCCCGCAGTCGCTCCGCGGCCACCTCGGCGCCGACGAAGTTCGGGATGCGGCCGTGCGCCCCCGGGAACCGCGCGATCTTCTCGTCGCGCAGGGCGTCCCACACGCGCCGGCGGACGGCGTGCTTCGCCTCCACGATCTCCGCCGGGCCCCCGGCGTCCGCGTCGTGTCGTCGGGTCCGTGCCACGGCGACACCGTACGGCGCGAGCCATATTGACAACTTCTTTTGTCAATGTTGTCCTGGGTCCGTGCTCGACGTGGACGTGATCGACGAACCCGCCGCCGCCGCCGCGGCCCTCGACCCGCTGCGCGCGCGCCTGCTGGCCGCGCTCGCCGAGCCCGGCTCGGCCTCGACCCTGGCCGGACAGGTCGGCCTGACCCGCCAGAAGGTCAACTACCACCTGCGCACGCTGGAGGCCCACGGCCTGGTCCGCGAGGTGGGGCAGCGTCCGCGGCGCGGGCTCACCGAGCGGATGGTCGAGGCGACCGCGGCGTCGTACCTGATCTCCCCGGCCGCCCTCGGAGCGGCGGCCACCGACCCCGCCAAGGTCTCCGACCGCCTCTCCGCCCGCTACCTGCTCGCCCTCGCGGGCCGGATCGTCCGCGAGGTCGGCGACCTCGCCCGGCGGGCCGACCGCGAGGACAAGCGCCTCGCGACCCTCGCCCTCGACACCGAGATCGCGTTCGCCTCGCCCGCCGAGCGATCGGCCTTCGCCGACGAGCTCGGCACCGCGGTGCGCGACCTCGCCGCGCGCTACCACGACCCGGCCGGGCGACCCCACCGACTCGTCGTCGGCGTCCACCCGACCCCGGCCCCCACCCCCGAATCCGAGGAGGACCCCTCGTGACCGACCAGGACCCCCGCACCGTCGACCTCGAGGTCACCGTGCCGGGCACCCCCGAGCAGGTCTGGGACGCGATCGCCACCGGACCCGGCATCAGCTCCTGGCTGCACCCGACCCGCGTCGACGAGCACGTCGGCGGCGCCTTCGGCTTCGACATGGGCGGGTCCGTCGAGGCGGCCGAGCAGGCGCCGCAGGGCGTCGTCACCGCCTACGACGCCCCGCACCGCTTCGCCACGGAGGCGCCCTGGTCCGCCGGCGGGCAGTCGACGACGCTCGCCACCGAGTGGCTGGTCACCGCCCGCGACGAGGGCACCTGCGTGGTCCGGATGGTCATGAGCGGCTTCGGGCCCGGCGACGACTGGGACGACGAGATCGACGCGCTGCGCGAGGGCATGGGCGTCGCCCTGGAGACCCTGCGCCTCTACCTCGCGCACTTCGCGGGGCGGCGCCCGGCCGTCGTCGACGCCGGCACGACGGTCGCCGGCCCCCCGCGCGCCGCGTTCGACACCCTGCTCCGGGTCGTCGGCCTGGACGGGGCGGACGTCGGCGACCGCATCGTCCTCGCCGGCACGCCCTCGCTCGCGGGGACGGTCGAGGTCCTCTCCCCCGGCGAGCACCGCTGCGACGTCGTCCTGCTCGTGGACTCCCCCGGCCCGGGCGTCGCCGACCTCGCGACCTACGGCGCCGACACCCGCGTCGGCGTCCACCTGACGGTGTTCGACGCGCCGGGCACCGACGCCGCCCGGGTCGCCGACCGCGAGCAGCCCCGCTGGACCGCCTGGACAGAGACGCTCCGATGACCACCACACCCACCCGCGCGCGGCTCGCGCTCGCGGTCCCGGCCACGTCCCGGTCGTCGGCGCCCCGGTTGTCGGCGCCCCTGTCGTCGGTGCTGCTGACGAGACCCCGGAGCCCGCCCCGGCGTGATCAGCCCGTGGCGCGGTCGATCGCCGCCGTGATCGCCGTGACCGACCGGCTGATGTCCTCGGGCGTCGTCGACCAGTTCGACACCGAGAAGCGCACGGCCGGGCGGTCGGCCCAGACGGTGGTGCCGACCCAGCACGTGCCGTCGCGCGCGACCGCCCGGGAGAGCTCGGCGGGGTCGACGCCGCGGGGGCGGAACAGCACCTGGTTGAGCTCGACCTCGGCGAGGACCTCGACGCCGGGATGGCGTCCCAGCTCCTCGGCGGCCTGCCGGGCGAGGGCGCAGCACCGCTCGACGAGGTCGGCCACGCCGCGGCGCCCGAGGCTGCGCACCGCCGCGTACACCGGGAGCGCGCGGTCGCGCCGTGAGCTCTCCGGGGTCCGGCCGGACGGGTCCTGCGCGTCCACCGCCAGGTAGGCGGCGGAGAGGCTCAGCGCCCGGGTGAGCGCCGCCGGATCGCGGACGATCGCCAGCCCCGAGTCGTAGGGGACGTTGAGCCACTTGTGGGCGTCGACCGCCCACGAGTCGGCGCGCTCGACGCCGGTGACGAGGTGACGTCGCGACGGCGCGGCCGCGGCCCAGAGCCCGAACGCGCCGTCGACGTGCAGCCAGGCCTGCTCGCGGGCGTGCACGAGGTCGGCGATGGCGTCGAGCGGGTCGCACGCCCCGGTGTCGACCTGCCCCGCCTGGGCGCAGACGAGCACCGGGCCGTCGAGGGAGGCGAGGAGGTCGCGCAGCAGGTCGGGGCGCATCCGGCCCTGGTCGTCGGCCGGGACCCGGACCGCGCGCTCCGACCCGAACCCCAGCAGCCGCAGGGCCTGCAGCACCGTGGAGTGGACCTTGCCGCCGACCAGCACGGTCGGCGCCGGCGCCCCGGCCAGCCCGTCGGCGCCGACGTCCCACCCCTGCGCGTCGAGCAGGGCGTGGCGGGCCGCGGCGAGGCACGACACGTTCGCCATCTGGGCGCCGGTGACGAACCCGATCGCCGCGTCGGACGGGAGCCCGAGCAGGTCGAGTACCCACCGCGTCGTCACCGCCTCCACCGCGGCCGCGGCGGGCGACATCACCGCGGCGGCGGCGTTCTGGTCGGTCGCCGAGACCATCCAGTCCGCGCCGAGCGCCGCGGGCAGCGCGCCGCCGGTGACGAACCCGAAGTACCGCGGGCCCCCGGTGGCCACGAGGCCGGGCTCGAGGGCGGCGGCGAGCTCGTCGAGCACCTGCGTGGCCGGCAGCCCCTCGGGCGGCAGGGGTCCGTCGAGGCGGGCGCGCATCGCGCCGGCGTCGACCGGGAGCCCGACCGGACGCCCCGGCAGCGAGGCCAGCCACTCCCTCGCGAACCGTTGGGCCCGGTCGAGGCTGTCGTCCCACACCTCGCGGGACGGTACGGCTACTCGGGCCGCGCGACCACGGACCGCCGGGCGTGCGCCAGGGCCCAGAGCCCGAGCAGGGCGATGACCAGCACCTCGGCCAGGGCGAGCCCCCGCTCGAGCAGGCCCAGCGGCACCGCGCGCCACCAGGGCACCCCGGTGATTCCGCGCAGGCCGATGGCCCCGACGATCGGCAGGAACGACGCCAGCGCGAGCCAGGATCCCCACCGCACGCCGGTCCGGAAGGGCCGGGCGGCCGGGTCGCCGCGGCGGCGCCGGGCGAGCAGCAGGGCGCCGAGGGGCAGGGCGATGAACGCCACGAGGCTCGCGTACCGGTGGATGTAGCCCGAGACGCTCGGCCCGATCGACCAGTTCGTCTTCTCGAACGCGACGACGAGCAGCAGGCCGACGCACCACGCGCCGATCAGCACCGACGGCAGGGAGCGGGCGGTCGTCAGGCGCGCCGCGACCAGCGCCGCGAGCACGCCCGCCGAGCCGAGCGCGAGGACGACCACCGCGACGTCGAACAGCCATCCGCCCGACAGGAGCGCGTACTCGCTGATCGTCCGGCGCACGGGGTCGACCGCCGACGACGGGCCCACCAGGTGCATGGCCCCGATGACCAGGAGCGCCAGGACCACGGCGCCCACACCCAGTCGCGCCCCGGACCGCACCACCGTCTCCGCCTCGCGCGGCGGCGTCGTCAGGGTCGTCGGTGTCGTCACGACGGGTCCAACGTCGACGGCGCGTCCTGCGTTCCGACCAGTGTTCCCGCCAGCGTTCCCGTCAGGACCGGAGCCCGGCCCCGGTCGGGTCGAGCGGCCCGGCGGGGCCGAAGCCGTCGGCGAGCCCCACCCACCGCTCGCCCGAGAACAGGCCGGCCCGGTAGTGCAGGCCGTCCGCCGCGGCGTCGACGGCGAGCACGACGTCGTAGGTCCGCGGGTGGGCGACCTCGTCGACGTACTGGACCTCCCACGCGGTCGCCGCCAGCTCCTCGGGCGGCCCGCCGTCGGGGTCGCCGAGGCGCCCGGACTGCCAGGCCGCGACCGCGTCGGCGTACCAGGACAGGATCGCGACGTTGTTGACGTGCCGGTTGGTGTCGACGTCGCCGATGCGCGAGGTCAGCCGGTGCACGACCGGGTAGCGGGTGCGGTCGCGGCGGGCCTGCTCCGGGCGGGGGGCGGCGGCCCCGCCCGGCTCGTCGATCACCATCGTCGCGAGGTCGGCACGCAGCTCGTCCGGGAGCTCGCTCGGACCCGACCCCGTGGCCACCACGGTCACCGAGTCGGCCACGGCGACGCAGCGGTCGCCGGCGAACACCCCGTACCCGTAGGAGAACGACGACCCGCCGATGCGCCGGACGCCGAGCCCGATCCGGTACTCGGCCCCGCGCGGGACCGGCGCGAGGGCGCGGAGGCGCTGCGCGGCGAGCACGATCCGGAAGCGACCGCCGCCGTCCTGGACGAGTGCCCGGAAGCGCGGCAGCTCGGCCTGGACCCGCGCCTCCTCGAGCCAGCGGGTGAGCGCCACCGTCGTCACGCGCCGATCGCCACCGAGGTCGGAGTAGCGCGGGGTGACCGGGCGCAGGACCGGGAACGCCGCGAGGTCGGTGAGGCCCCCGCCGTCCCCGGCCGGCGACGGACCGGCGGGCGGGAGGACCAGTGCGGGCTCGGCCATGGCGACCATGCTCCCCACCGCGCGCGGGCCGGACGACGCGGCACCGCCCGGATCACATGTGACGACCGCCCCCGGGGCACCCGGGCGACGTGACCGACTACCCGCCCGGGTTCTTCGACCGCGCCGACACCGGCGACGACGCCCGCTTCTACGGCCCGCCGCGGCTGGTGCAGCACATCGACGACGAGGCGATCGCCGCCGTCGGCGCGTACTACGACGAGGTCGGCGTCGCCGGCGACGTCCTGGACCTCATGAGCTCGTGGGTCTCGCACCTGCGCACCCGCCCGCGGCACCTCACCGTGCTCGGGATGAACGCCGCCGAGCTCGAGGCCAACCCGATGGCGGACGCCCGGGTGGTGCGGGACCTCAACGCCGACCCGGCGCTGCCCTTCGACGACGCCGCCTTCGACACCGCGATCTGCACGGTCTCGGTCGACTACCTCGTCGCGCCGGTCGCGGTGTGCGCCGAGGTCGCACGCGTGCTCCGGCCCGGCGGGACGTTCGCGCTGACCTTCTCGAACCGCTGCTTCCCCACCAAGGCGGTCCGCGGCTGGCTCGCCGCCGACGACGAGGGGCGCGCGGCGATCGTCGCGTCCTACCTGCGCGACGCGGGCGGTTTCGACGAGCCTGTCGCCCAGCGCCGCCCGTCGCGCGGGGACCCGGTGATCGCGGTGCACGCGGCCCGGCGGTAGAGGGTGGCGAGCGCCGCCCGTGCGGCCCTCGCGAGGGGCACGTTCCGCATGATCCACAGGTCCACGTGCCTGCCGAACGTGCCCCTCGCGCCGCTCTGGCGGCACTCTCGAGAGATCGAACTGGAGAGCCCCAGTCAGCCCGCGGCCGCGGCGAGCCGCTCCAGCACCGCGCGGGACTCTGCGTCCGCGGGCACGAACGACTCCAGCGACAGCTCGTCGAGCGTGACGTCCCAGGCCGCGCCGAAGTGCGTGATCGTCGAGTAGAAGCGCAGCTCACCCTCGGGGTGGTCGAGGTGCAGCGGGAGCATGACGTGCGCCGCGCGGGCCGCCGGGCCGCCCTGCGGGGGCGGGGGCGCGAACTCCGCCAGCTCCTCGCGCAGCGCGACGAGGCGCGGGTCGCCGGTGAGGTCGGCGAGGCGTTCCAGGCGGTGCAGCAGGTGCCCGGCCCACTCGGAGAGGTTGCGCACGTGGGGCGCGAGGCCGTCGGGACGCAGGCTCAGGCGGTAGATGTTGATCGGCGGGGCGAGCACGGCGGGGTCGAGCACGGCGAGCAGGGCGCCGACGGCGCGGTTGGCCATCACCACGTCGCCGCACCGGTCGACGACGAGCGCCGGGAACGGTTCGTGGCCGGCGAGGAGGTGCTCCAGCGCCCCGCGCACCGCCTCGAGTCCCCGTGCGTCGAGCCGCGATTCCGCGTAGGTCGGGGCGAAGCCTGCGGCGAGGAGCAGGGTGTTGCGCTCGCGCAACGGGACCTCCAGGTGCTCGCACAGGTCGATCAGCAGCTCCCGGCTGGCCCGGGCCCGCCCGGTCTCGACGAAGCTCAGGTGGCGGGTCGAGACGCCCACGTCGAGGGCGAGGTCCATCTGGCTGCGGCGGCGCCGGGTGCGCCAGCCCCGCAGCAGGTCGCCGGGGCCGGGGCGGGCGTCGAGCGTGCTGGTCACGAGGTCGACCGTAGGACGGTCCCCGCACCCGAGACCATGACCTCCGAGGTCATCGACGCGGCTACCGGCGCCGCCGCAGGGTTCTCCCCGACGCAGTCAGCGACCGAAGGAGAACCCGATGACCACGACCACCGCCCTCGCCACCCGTCTCGACCTGCGCGCCGTCCTGCGCCTCGACGCCGTCGCCTCCGGCGCCCTCGGCCTCGCCGCCACCGCCGGGGCCGGCGTGCTCGACACCGCCCTCGGGCTCCCGAGCAGCCTGCTCCTCGGCGTCGGCGTGTTCCTCGTCGTCTACGCCGCGGGGCTGGTCGCCCTGGCGGGCCGGGCGGTGATCCCCCGCCCGGCGACCTGGGTCGTCGTGCTCGGCAACTCCGCCTGGGTGCTCGCGAGCCTCGGCCTCGTCGTCGGCGCGTGGGACCGCCTCACGGTGCTCGGCGCGATCATCGTGCTCGCCCAGGCCGCCGCCGTCGCGGTGTTCGCCGACCTCCAGTACGCGCGGCGGTGAGGATCGCCGGGCGCCGCCAGGGCCGCGGGAGACCGAAGCGCACGGACACCCCGGGCGAGGCGGCGACGTGGTCCGGCGGGCGCCCGGCGAGCCCCGGGAAGCCCGCCCGGGCCAGCAGCGTGTCGTCGAGCTCCAGCAGCTCGGCGCGGTGCAGCGGCCAGGGCTCGTGGACGTTCGGGACGTACCAGTCGACGCCGAGGTGACGCTCGTGCAGGCCCCAGCGGGCGGTGAGGAACTCCTCGAGCGGGCCGGACGCGACCGGCTCCCCCACCCGCAGCCGGACCCGGCTCGGGTGGGGCCGGCTCGTCTCGTAGACGCGGTCCGGGCCGTCGTCGATCCGCATCGTCGCCCACCGGTACGGCAGCCCGAAGGCGGCGCGGGCCCCGGCGACCACCGCCAGCCGGCTGGCGTCGAGGCTGCGGAAGACGATGCCGCGCACCCCGCGGTCGTCGACGGTGTAGAGCCGGACGTTGGTCTCGGGGAAGGTCCCCAGCCACGGGATCGACGGCCCGCGCAGCACCCCGGCACCGACCATCCGGAAGGGCACGAGCCCGACCCAGGTGACGCCCTCGTGGACGTCGGGGCGCACCCCGGGCGGGAGCAGCGGCGCCACCTCCGCCGGGTCGACCGCCCAGTGCAGGAACGCCACGTCGCACCAGCGCTGGGTCATCATCGTCGGCCCGGAGTAGCCCGGTGCCTCGCGCGTCACGGGCTCGACGGGTGGGGTCATGCCCCCGGTCATCCCCGGTGCGGAGGCCCGCCACGCACGATCCGTCCTGAGGAGAACCCGGGCCGGGAACATCGCCGACCATCGCGGGGGTTGCCTCTCGGAGAGAGTCGAGTCGAGGAGGTCGTCGTGGCGCTGACCATGTTCGGTGGGCCGCTGTCCCGCAAGGTGCCGGAGACGCGGACGTTCACCGTCGAGGGACCCGCCCACTCGCTGCTGCTCGAGCCGTTCACGCGGCGCGTGCGCGCGGAGGTGGACGGGGTGACGGTGCTCGACACGGTCCGCGGGGCGCTGCTGTTCGAGACCGGCCTGCCGCCCCAGCTCTACGTGCCCGAGGAGGACCTGCGCACCGATCTCCTCGAGCCCAGCGACACCACGACGCACTGCCCGTTCAAGGGCGACGCGACCTACCGCAGCCTGCGCGTGGGCGACCGGGTGGTCACCGACGCGGTGTGGGCCTACCCCACCCCGATCGCCGAGTCGTCCTGGCTGGCCGGGCGCGCCGTGCTCGCGCCGGGGGCGGCCGACCGCTGGCTCGACGAGGACGACGAGGTCCTCGGGCACCTGCCCGACCCGTACCACCGCGTGAACCTGCGGAACACCAGCCGCCACGTCACGGCCGCCACCACCGACGGCGTGGCCGTGGCCGACGCGGCCGGGGGCATCCTGCTGGGCGAGACGGGCCTGGTCGACCGCTTCTACATCGCGCGCGAGGCGCTGCGGGGCACGCTGGAGCCCAGCGGGAAGCGCACCGTGTGCCCCTACAAGGGCGTCGCGACCTACTACTCGCTGCGCCTGGACGACGGGCGCCTGCTCACCGACGCGGCGTGGTCCTACGAGTCGCCGACCGACGAGTCGCGGGCGATCAAGGACCTCGTGAGCCTCGCGCACGACGACCTGGTGGTCACGGCGAGCTGAGCGTCCCCGGCTCGGCCTCCTGCGCGGCGTCGCGCAGCACCTGCGCCTGCCCGGCATAGCGCGCGGTCTCGGTGATCAGGTGCAGCAGGATCCAGCGGAGCTCGATGTGCCCGCGGCGGTCGTCGCGCACGGCGTCGTCGAGGGACTCGGAGCCGGCCAGCGCGTCACGGCCGCGCTCACACACCTCGAGGTACGAGCCGACGACGTCCTCGGGCTGCTCCACGTCGGCGAAGCGGAAGCCCGGATCGGGGTCGTCGACGTAGCTCGGCGCGTGCGCCGTCGGGTTGCCACGCTCCCCCCAGCGCTCCACGAGCCACGTGCGCTCGAGCTCGGTGAGGTGCTTGACGATCCCCAGCAGGCTGGAGCCCCGCTCGGCGGGGATGCGCCGGCGCAGCGCCGTCTCGTCCAGCCCGTCGAGGGCCAGGACGACCAGCGCCCGGAAGTAGTCGAGCCATCCCTCCAGGGCCTCGCGCTCGTCGGCCACCTCGGGTGGCGTGGGTCGGCGTTGCAGGGGTGCCTGGAACCGCACCGGCTCTCCCGGGGTCGCATCGTTCACACCTGACACACCCTCTGTCGTCAGCCGAGCGCAGATCGTTACATCCCGTGGCGCAGCGCGCCTCCTCGGTCACTCCTCGACGAGACGCTCCAGCGCCGGCAGCGCCGCCTCGAGGGCTGCGCGCTGCTCGGCGTCGAGCCGGTCGAGACGCTGCGCCAGCGAGGCCGTCCGCTCCGTGCGGATGTGCCGGATGGCCTGGTGCCCCTGGTCCGAGAGGTGGATCAGGGCCGACCGCGCGTCCTGGGGGTCCGGCGTCCGGATGAGCAGACCGGCCTCGTCGAGCGCCGCCAGCACCCGGCTCATGGTGGGCGGGGTGACCGCCTCCCGTCGCGCCAGCTCGGAGAGCCGCAGCGGGGCGGCGTCCTCCAGCGTCGCGAGCACCGACGTCTGCAGCGGCGGCAGGGCCGCGTTCGAGTCGACGCGGATGCGCCGGTTGAGCCGTCCGACGGCCAGCCGCAGGCGCGAAGGGAGGTCAGGGTCGGACGAACCGGACCTATCGGTCGGGTCGGCCTGTGTCCCGGTCGCGGAAGTGGACATACCTCATCGTCCCATCCCCACGGCCCCGACGGGCGAGGTGTCGCCGTCCGTCACGGCCGTGTCACGCGGTTGGGCCACCCGAGTCACAGCTCTGCCCGGGTCACAGCTTTCCCCGGGTCACAGCTTACGCAGCCGGATGCGCCGCACGGTGTGGTCGCCACCCTTGGTGAGGACGAGGTCCGCCCGCGAGCGGGTGGGGGCGATGTTCTCGCGCAGGTTCGGCCCGTTGATCTCGTCCCACAGGGTGGCCGCCTGGGCCCGGGCCGCGGTCTCGTCCATCTCGGCGTAGCGCCGGAAGTACGACGCGGGGTCGCGGAACGCCGTCTCCCGCAGGGCCAGGAAGCGCTCGACGTACCACCGGCGTACGTCGGTGGGGTGCGCGTCGACGTAGATGGAGAAGTCGATGAGGTCCGACACCGCGAGCGCGCTCGCCCGCTCGCCGGTCTGCGGGGCCGGCTGGAGCACGTTGAGGCCCTCGAGGACGAGGATGTCGGGGCGCGCGACGACCCGGTGCTCGTCGAGGACGTCGTAGGTCAGGTGCGAGTACGTCGGCACGGGCACCTCGGGCTTGCCCGCCTTGATGTCGGAGACGAACCGCAGCAGCGCGCGCCGGTCGTAGGACTCCGGGAAGCCCTTGCGCCGCATCAGCCCGCGCCGCTCGAGCTCGGCGTTGGAGTGCAGGAACCCGTCGGTGGTCACCAGCGCGACGTTCGGGTGGTCCTGCCAGCGCGCGAGCAGCAGCCGCAGCAGCCGGGCCGTCGTCGACTTGCCGACCGAGACCGACCCCGCGATCCCGATCACGAACGGCGTCGCCTGCTCGTCCTGGCGCAGGAACTGCCGGTAGGCGTCCAGCAGGCCCGCCGTGGCCCGGACGTGCAGGTCGAGCAGGCGTGAGACGGGCAGGTAGACCTCGCGCACGTCGTCGAGGTCGACGGGGTCGCCCAGGGAGCGCAGCTCCTCGAGCTCCTCGGCGGTGAGCGGCACGGCGCTGGTGTCGCTCAGCTGCGACCAGGAGTCCCGGTCGAAGTCGACGAACGGGCTACCGCTCACGACACGTTCCCCGCTCCGGGTTCCCGCACATGGCGGGCCATTGTTCTCGCGGGCGCCCGGTGCCGCGCCACCACGTGCGGCGCAGGTCACCGTCCGAGGGGTCAGGAACGCATCTGCGCGGTCGAGGTCAGCGCGTACTCCACGACGCACACCTCCGGCGGCAGCCCGAGCACGTGGACCACGGCCGCGGCCACGTGCTCGGGCGTCAGGCCCTGGGCGTGCATGCGCTCGCGGAAGGCGGCGACGTCCTCGCGCTCGGCCCCGTCGCCCGCCGTGAGGTCACCCGCCGTGAGGTCGCCCACCATGAGATCGGTGGCCACGAAGCCCGGAGCGACGGTGGTGACGCGCACGCCGCGCGCCCCCGCCTCGCGGCGCAGCGTCTCGTCGACGGCGTGGGCGGCGTGCTTGCTCGCCGCGTAGACCCCGCCGGCGGCCGAGGGCACGCGCCGCCCGGACATCGAGGAGATCGTCACCCAGCTCGCGCCCTCGCCGAGGCGGGGCAGCGCCGCCCGCGCGGTGGCGAGCAGGCCGTGCACGTTGACGTCGAACACCTCGCGCCAGCGCTCCGGGTCGGTCTCGCCCACGGCCCCGAGGTGCATGGTCCCGGCCGCGGCGACGACGCCGTCGAGGCCGCCGAGCTCCACGGCCAGGCGGTCCACGGCATGGGTCAGCGCCGCGGTGTCGGTGACGTCCGCGACCCCGACGACCGCGGCGCCCCCGAGCTCGTCCGCCAGCCCGGCGAGGCGCTCGGCCCGCCGTGCCACCAGCCCGACCCGCGCACCGGCGGCGACGGCGGCCCGCGCCGCGGCCTCCCCGATGCCCGAGGACGCGCCCGTCACCACGACCCGCCGGCCGTCCAGGGAAGCCACGCGATCACCGTAGCCCGGGCCCACGGCGTCGGGGCGGGCCGGGCACGCGGCTACGCTCGTCGATTGTGGTGAACGTGGCGACGAACGACCGGGTGGGGCGCGAGGAGCTCGACGCGTTCCTGCGCACCCGACACAAGGCGATCGTGGTGACGCGCCGCTCCGACGGCGGTGACCAGACCTCCCCGGTGACGCTGGGCATCGACGCGGAGGGCCGCCTGCTCGTGTCGACCTATCCCGAGCGGGCGAAGGTGACCAACGTGCGCCGCGACCCCCGGGTGGCCATGTGCGTGCTCTCCGACGACTTCGACGGCCCCTGGGTGCACGTCGAGGGCACCGCCGAGGTGCTCGACCTGCCCGACGCGCTCGAGCCGCTCGTCGAGTACTTCCGCTCGATCTCCGGCGAGCACTCCGACTGGGACGAGTACCGCGAGGCGATGGCCCGCCAGGGCAAGAGCCTGATCCGGTTGACGGTGCAGCGGTGGGGCCCCATCGCCACGGGCGGGTTCCCCGCCCGGTTGGCAAGCAGCTGACGGGGGACCCGGTACTCCGTGGACGTCCTCCTGTCGGTGCTCGGACTCATCGGGTTCGTCGCCGTCACCTTCGGCACCGCGATCTTCGTGGCGGCCGAGTTCTCCCTGACCAGCCTCGAGCGCAGCCAGGTCGACAACCACGTCGACGAGGTCGGCGACCGGCGCTCGAAGATCGTGCAGCGCGCGCACCGCAACCTGTCGTTCGAGCTCTCCGGGGCCCAGCTGGGGATCACGATCACGACGCTGATCACCGGTTACCTCTCCGAGCCCGCGATCGCGACCCTGATCTCCCCGCTGCTCGAGGACGTCGGCCTGCCGCCCGGCGCCGCGGGCGGGACGGCCTCGGTGATCGCGCTGGTCTTCGCGACCGCGCTGTCGATGGTGTTCGGCGAGCTGGTGCCGAAGAACCTGGCCATCGCCCGCCCGATGGGCACGGCGCGCATGGTGGCCGGCATCCAGGCCGGCTTCTCCCGGGTGCTCTCGTTCTTCATCAGTGGGCTCAACGGCTCGGCCAACTGGATCGTGCGCCGCCTCGGCGTCGAGCCGGCCGAGGAGCTGCGCTCGGCGCGCTCGCCCCAGGAGCTCGGATCGCTCCTCACCACCAGCGCCCAGCAGGGCACGCTCGACGAGGGCACGGCCGAGGTCATGGCCCGCTCCCTGCGGGTGGGTGAGCGCAACGCCGACGAGATGATGACCCCGCGCGTGCGGGTCGAGTCGCTGTCCCAGGACGACACCGTGGACGACCTCATCGCCGCGACGATCCGCACCGGCTTCTCGCGCTTCCCCGTCGTCGACCGCGACCTCGACGACATCCGCGGCGTCGTCCACGTCAAGCAGGCCTTCTCCGAGCCCCGCACCCGGCGCGCGACCACCAAGCTGCGCAACCTCATGCGCACCGCCACCACCGTGCCCGACTCCCTCGACGGCGACGAGCTGCTCGACCGTCTGCGCGGGGCCGGGCTCCAGATGGCGCTGGTGGTCGACGAGTACGGCGGCACCGCGGGCATCGTCACGCTCGAGGACCTCGTCGAGGAGATCGTCGGCGACGTCCGCGACGAGCACGACCGCGGCGAGGCGGCCCGGGTGCGCGGCGAGGGCGAGGACAGCTGGATCGTCTCCGGGATGCTGCGCTCCGACGAGATGGCCGAGGTCGTCGGCTGGTCGTTCCCGGAGAGCGAGGTCTACGAGACGCTCGCGGGCTACATCACCGCGGAGCTCCAGCGCCTGGCCAACGTCGGCGACGCGGTCACGCTCGACGACTGGCAGCTGATCGTCACGCGCGTCGACGGCCGACGCATCGCCGAGGTCCGCGTGGTGCGACCACCCAAGGTGCCCGCCGCGGTCGCCGTGAGCGGCGAGGAGGCCTCCCCGTGAGCGACGGCGTCGCCCTGCTCCTGATGTTCGCCCTGCTCGGGGCGAACGCGTTCTTCGTGGGCGCGGAGTTCTCGCTGATCTCCGCGCGCCGCGACCGTCTCGAGGCCCTGCACACCGAGGGCGCCGCGGGCGCCGGGACGGTGCTGCGGGCCTCCGAGCACCTCTCGATGATGCTGGCCGCCGCCCAGCTGGGCATCACGATCTGCTCGCTGGCCCTGGGCTCGCTCGGGGAGCCCGCGGTGGCCCACCAGCTCGAGGTCGTCCTCGAGCCGATCGGCGTCCCGTCGTTCCTGATCCACCCGATCGCGTTCGTGGTCGCGCTGACGATCGTCACGATCCTGCACATCGTGATCGGCGAGATGGTGCCCAAGAACATCGCCATCGCCGGGCCCGAGCGCACGTCGCTGTGGCTCGTGCCCGCGCTCGTCGCGTTCCTCAAGGTCACGCGCCCGGTGATCGTGGTGCTGAACTGGGTCGCCAACCACATTCTCAAGGCCTTCGGTGTGACGCCGGTGGACGAGCGCGAGTCGGCCTACACCCCGCAGGAGATCGCCGGGATGCTCTCGGAGTCCCGCGCCGAGGGCCTGCTCGACGCCTCGCAGACCCGCCGGCTGACCCAGGCGCTGAGCTCGGCGGAGCACACCGTCGCCGACGTCCTGATCCCGCTGGACCGGGTCACCGTGCTGCCCCCGAACCCCACGGTCGGCGCCGTGGAGGAGGCCGTGGCGCGCACCGGGTTCTCGCGCTTCCCCGTGCAGGCGCCGACCGCACCCGACGCCCACCCCCGCCTGGGGACGGACCCCCTGGAGCCGGGCACCACCCCGATCACGCCCGAGGGGGAGAACGCCGAACACGCGCCGGTCGTCGAGCTCGCGGGATACCTGCACGTCAAGGACGTGCTCGACCTCGGGGACGGCGACGGCGACGGGGCCTCGGACGACGAGGCCGCCGACCGCCCGGTGCCGGCCGATCGGGTCCGCGTCCTGCCGGAGATCTCGCTGTCGGCGCCGGTGGACGAGGCGCTGGCGGCCCTGCGGCGCGAGGGCTCGCACCTCGCCCGCGCCGTGGACGCCGAGGGCTCGACGGTCGGGCTGGTGGCCATGGAGGACCTCCTCGAGGAGTACGTCGGCACGGTCCGCGACAGCACGCACGTGACGAGGTCGGGGGCACGCTCGTGACGTCTGCGGAGATGCGGCGCGAGGTCCTGGTCGTCGGCGGCGGCATCAGCGGGATCGCCTGTGCCCGCGCGCTCACGGCCGCCGGGACGCCGGTGCGGGTGCTGGAGCGTTCGAAGCGCCTCGGGGGACGGATGGCGGCGCGGCCGCTGCCCGAGGGGGCCGATCACGTCGTCGACCTCGGCGCCGCCTACTTCACCGCGCGCGACGACGAGTTCGTCGCCGTCGTCGAGGACTGGCAGCGGCGCGGGCTGGCGGTCCCGTGGACCGACACGCTCGCCGCCCGCGGCGAGGACGGCACGTGGTCGTCGACGTCGGGCCCGCAGCGGTGGTCCGCGCCCGGCGGCCTGCGCTCGCTGGTGGCCGACCTCGCCGAGGGGGTCTCGGTCAGCACCGGCCACACGGTCTCCTCGGTGACCCCCGGCCCGGCGGTGGACGGGAAGGCCGCGTGCGCCGTCGTGCTCGCCATGCCCGACCCGCAGGCCGCCCGCCTGCTCGATCCCGCCCTGCGCGCGAGCGCGGCCGTCGCCGACCGGGCCTGGAACCCCGTCATCTCGGTGGCGCTGGGCTACGGGCACCGCGGCTGGGAGCGCCTGCCGGCGGCGTTCGTCAACGGCCATCCCGACGTCGACCTCATCGCCGACGACGGCGACCGCCGCGGCGACGGCGCCCCGGTGCTCGTCGCGCACTCCACCGCGGAGCGGGCGCGCCGGCACCTCGACGACCCCGACGGCGCGATCGGCCCGGTCGTCGCCGCGGTCACGGACCTTCTCGGCCTGGACGACGCGCCGGCCTGGACCCACGCGCACCGCTGGACGTATGCGAGTCCCGCCCAGCCGCGCGAGGAGGAGTTCTCCCTCGACGACGACCTCGTCGGGCTCTGCGGCGACGGCTGGGGCAGCCCGAAGGTCGAGACGGCCTGGCGCTCGGGCACCCTGCTCGGCCGGGCGATCGCGGCCCGCGTGTCCTGCTGACCGGCCGCTGACCGGCCGCTGACCGGCCGCTGACCGGCCGCCGTCGCGCTGCGGGACCCGGTCGTCGCGGCCGGTGACCGCCGACCGCGGGGTTCCTCCCGTCCGCCGTCGGGGAGGCAACCCGGCCTGGTCGGCGCGTCCGGTTCGTCTACTCTCGCTCACGGAACGGTTACGAGAAGGTCACGGCGCTCCCCACGACGGACCTTCGCTCCCCCGTCCGGCAGCACCGACCCCGACGGTGTCGCCAGGCCGTTCCGTGATCGGAAGGCAGAACGTGACACGGCAACGCTCCCCCTGGGGCCGTGACGCAGAGGCAGGCACGAGCCGACGCGAGCCCCGAACGGTCCCCTTCGTCATGCCCGAGGGCGCCGTCCGTGGCGCATCGCGCCACCGCTCCCCCGCCCGCTCCGCGATGCGCCACGGCGCCGTCGCGGCCGGGCTGACCGGCAGCGCGCTCGCGCTCGTCGGCCCGGCGGTCATCGCCCTGCCCGACCAGGACCCCCAGGACGCGGCCACCACGCTCGAGCTCTCCGCGCAGGGCGCCTCCCTCGCCGACACCGCGTCGGCGTCCTCGTCGTCCGTCGGCTCGGCCGTCACCCCCGTGAGCGAGCCGTCCGGGGGCGCCGCGTCCGCGGACCTCATCAAGGCCGCCGAGCGCGACCGCGCGGCCGACGCCGCCACGGCCCGCCGGGCCGAGGCGGACGCCGCCGCGCAGCAACAGGCCCAGCAGGCCGCCGCCGAGGAGGAGCGCACCGCCTCGGTGACCGGGTGCGGCGCGTCGGGCTCCTACGGCGGCGTCGCCGACTCCGTGCAGGAGGTCGGCAACGCGATGGAGTGCGTCTTCCCGGGCCACGACGTCCTGGGCGTCGGCAGCCGCGGCGGCCAGTCCGACCACCCGGGCGGCTACGCGCTCGACTTCATGACCACCAGCGGCGACGCGATCGCCGACTGCGTCATCGAGAACAAGGGCGACCTCGGGGTCGAGTACGTGATCTGGGACCAGCGGATCAACACCGGCTCGGGCTGGGAGAGCATGGAGGACCGTGGCGGCGCCACGGCCAACCACGAGGACCACGTCCACATCTCGTTCGAGCGCGGCGGCTCCCCCGACGTCTCGGCCCTGCGCAGCTGCGGCTGATCCTGCTCTTCACACGCCCTTGACTCACCTGGTCCACTGAGCGGGTGTCGACGGAGACGAGCGGGTCGAGCACGGACAGTGAGCTCGGGCGCCGGACGGTGCGCCGGGTCGTCTGGCGGTTGATGCCCCTCCTGGGGCTGCTGTACTTCATCAACTACCTCGACCGCGTCAACATCGGCTTCGCCGGGCCGAACGGCATGAACGCCGAGCTCCAGATGACGGCCACGGTCTTCGGGCTCGCGTCGGGCATCTTCTTCGTCGGCTACCTGCTGCTCGAGGTGCCCAGCAACCTGGCGCTGCACCGCTTCGGCGCGCGTCGGTGGATCACCCGGATCCTGGTGTCCTGGGGCATCGTCGCCTCGGTCATGGCGTTCGCGCCGAACGCGACGGTGCTGATCGTCCTGCGCTTCCTGCTCGGCGTGGCGGAGGCCGGCTTCTTCCCCGGCATCATCCTGTATCTGACCTTCTGGTTCCCGGCCGAGTACCGGGCCCGCGCGGTCGGCTGGTTCATGGTCGCGGTGCCGATCTCGACCGCGGTCGGGTCGACGGTCAGCGCCCTGATCATCTCCCTGGGCGACGGCCTCTTCGGGCTCTCGGGCTGGCGGGTGATGTTCCTGTTCGAGGGCATCCCCGCGATCCTGCTCGGCATCGTCACGTTCTTCGCCCTCACCGACCGTCCCGAGCAGGCGACGTGGCTCTCCGAGGACGAACGGTCGTGGCTGAGCCGGCGGCTGGCCGCCGAGTCCGCCGAGGTGGAGGCGGCCGAGCACTGGACCCTGCGCCGCGCCCTGACCGCGCCACGCATCCTGGTGCTGGCCTTCGTCTACTTCGGCGTCACCTACGGGCTCTATGCGCTCGGCTTCTTCCTGCCCACGATCGTCGCCGGGTTCGAGCAGCAGTTCGGGACCAAGCTCGGCATCGTCGAGAAGGGCCTGGTCACGTCCGTGCCGTACGCGGTGGCGGCGGTCGGCATGGTGCTCTGGAGCCGCGCGGCCGACCGCTCCGCCGCCCGCACCGACGGCGGGTTCCTCGCCGGCGAGTCGGGACGGCGCTGGTGGCTCGCCCTGCCGATGATCCTCGGCGGGATCGCCATCCCGATCGCGCTCTACCAGAGCAACCCCTTCTGGACAATGGCGGCGGTGACGGTCTGCGCGGTCGGGACCTGCTCGGCGCTGCCCACCTTCTGGCCCCTGCCCTCGCAGTTCCTCACCGGCGCGGCCGCGGCCGGCGGCATCGCGCTGATCAACTCCTTGGGGAACCTCTCCGGGTTCGTCGCGCCGTACGTCACCGGCGGGCTCGCCGACCTCACCGGCAGCCAGCGTGCCGGGCTCTGGGTCGTCGGCCTCGTGACGATCCTGGCGGCCGTCCTGGCGCTGGTCGTCGGGCGCACGCGTCACCCTTCCGCCGTAGCGGACTCCTCGGGTTAAGCTCCCCGCCACCCGCTCGACGGCGACGCGGATCACCACCTGACCGAGGCCCTGAGGGGGACGTGTGCCCGGACCGGACCGCACCGCCTGGTTGCGGCGCAAACCGATCGCCACCATGGCGGCCGAGACCGGCGCCGACGCCTCCGCGGGCCACGAGGGCGGGGACCTCAAGCGCTCGATCGGGCTCGGTCAGCTCGTGGCCATCGGCATCGGGTCGACCGTCGGCACCGGCATCTTCTTCGTGCTTTCCGAGGCCACTCCGAAGGCCGGACCCGCGGTGGTCCTGTCCTTCGTGATCGCCGGGATCACCGCGGGGCTCACCGCGCTCTGTTACGCCGAGCTGGCCTCGGCGGTCCCGGTGTCCGGGTCGTCGTACTCCTACGCCTACGCCACCCTCGGCGAGGCCGCGGCGATGGGCGTGGCCGCCTGCCTGATCCTCGAGTACCTCGTCTCCTCGGCCGCCGTCTCGGTGGGCTGGTCGGAGTACCTCAACGCCCTGCTCCAGAGCACGGTCGGCGTACGGGTGCCCGAGGCGCTGTCCGGGGCGCCCGGCGCCGGCGGCATCGTCAACCTCCCGGCGATCGTCCTCGTCGTCCTCTGCACCCTGCTGCTGATCCGCGGGGTGAGCGAGTCGGCCACCGCCAACGCGATCATGGTGGTGATCAAGCTCGCGGTCCTGCTGCTGTTCGTCGGGCTGGCGTTCACCGCCTTCTCCGCCGACAACTTCGCGGAGTTCGCGCCGCTCGGCGTCGGCGGCATCGGCGCCGCGGCCGGCACGGTGTTCTTCTCGTTCATCGGTCTCGACGCCGTGTCGACCGCCGGCGAGGAGGTCAAGGACCCACGGCGCACGCTCCCCCGCGCCCTGATGCTCTCGCTCGTCGTCGTCACCGTGGTCTACCTGCTGGTGGCCGTCGCGGCGCTCGGCGCGCAGCCGTGGGAGCAGTTCGAGGGCCAGGAGGCCGGGCTCGCGGCGATCCTCACGCAGGTGACGGGCGCCAGCTGGCCCGGGATCGTCCTCGCGGCGGGCGCCGTCATCTCGATCTTCAGTGTCACCCTGGTGACGATGTACGCCCAGAGCCGGATCCTGTTCTCCATGAGCCGCGACGGGATGCTGCCCCCGCTGCTCTCGCGGGTGAACCCGCGCACCCTCACCCCGGTGCCCACGACGATCCTCGTCGGCATCGCCGTCGCCGTGCTGGCCGGTCTGGTGCCGCTCGACGTCCTCGCCGACCTCGTCAGCGTGGGGACCCTGGTGGCGTTCAGCGTCGTGTCGATCGGGGTCATGGTGCTGCGCCGGACCGCGCCGGACCTCCCCCGCGGCTTCCGCGTGCCCGGCTACCCGGTGACGCCGGTCCTCTCGATCGCGGCCTGCGTCTACCTCATCCTCGGGCTCTCCTGGATCACCCACGTCGTGTTCGTCCTCTGGCTGGCGGTCGCCCTGATCTTCTGGTGGTTCTACGGGGCCCGGCACTCCCGGCTCATCGGGTCGACCAGCCCGGCCGGTCCGACCGAGGGGGCGTCGTCGTGACCGTGCTCGTCGGGCACATGCCCGGGACCGACCCCGACGCCGCGATCTCGCTCGGGACGCGGCTGGCGCGCGTGATCGGCGGCCCGCTCGTCGTCTGCACCGTCTCGCCGCCCGGGCACGACGACGCCCCGGAGGCCACCCCCGAGATCGAGGGTGTCGACGTCGAGGTCGAGCACATCGCGGACCGCTCGGTGCCCGGCGGCCTGGCCCGGGCTGCGCACGCACGCCAGGCGGACCTCGTCGTGCTCGGCGACGGCCCGCCCCGCCCGGGCTCGGTCGGCGCCCGCCTCGCGCGGGCCGCCGACGTGCCGGTCGCGCTCGCCGGGCACGTCGCGCTCGCCGACGGTCCCGTCACCCGTGTGACCTGCGCGTTCGGCCCCGGGCGCCGCGCCCGCGGCGTGCTCGCCACGGCTGCCGACCTCGCCCGACGGGCCGACGCCGCCCTGCGCGTCGCGTCCTTCGCCCCGCAGCGCGGGCCGACGGTGCCGCCGGAGGCGGGCCTGCACGCCGAGCGGGTGGTCGTCGAGCAGTGGCGCGAGCAGATGATCGGCGCGCAGCGCGAGGCGCTCCAGGGCCTGGGGATCGCCGGCGCCGAGACCGTCGCGGTCGCGGACGACACGGTCGAGGAGGCCGTGCGGTCGCTGGAGTGGGGCGAGGGTGACCTGCTCGTCGCCGGGGCCTCGCCCGCCGGCGCCGCCACCCGGCTGCTCATCGGCGACCCCGGCGCCGCCGTCCTCGAGGCCTCACCGGTGCCGATCGTCCTGTCCCCGGGGGCCACGGCGCTCTGAGTGGGTGTCAACGTCGGTTGACACCTCCTGCCCTGTCAACCTAGATTGACACGCATGGCTGATGCGACGGCGGTGGCGGCAGCGGCGTCCTCGCGGGACCCGACGACGGGTCTCGCGGCGGTGGTGTCCCTGCGGGCGCTCCTCGAGTCCCTCGAGGAGCTGCAGGTCCGCAACGCCCGCGACCAGGGCTGGTCCTGGCAGCAGATCGCCGACGGGCTGTCGGTCAGCCGGCAGGCGGTGCACAAGAAGTACCGCCGCAGCGGGGTCGTCTAGGGGATCGTCCAGGAGGTCCGACCATGTTCGAACGCTTCACCGATACGGCGCGCCGGATCGTGGTCCTGGCCCAGGAGGAGGCCAGCGAGCGCGCCGACGACCACATCGGCAGCGAGCACCTCCTGCTCGGCCTCTGCCGGGCGGGAGACACCCGCGGGGCGGCGCTGCTCGCCGCCCAGGGAGTGACCCTCGCGGTGGTCGAGGAGGACCTGCGCCGCGCGGGGCCACCCGGCCTGCCCGACCGCGAGGCGCTGGCCGGCGTGGGCATCGACCTCGACGAGGTCCGCGCCCGCGTCGAGGCGGCCTTCGGCCCGGGTGCGCTCGAGAACACCCGGGCCGCGGGCGGGCGGCGACGCCGGGTGTGGGGTCACATCCCCTTCGACCGCGGCGCGAAGAAGGTCCTCGAGCTCGCCCTTCGCGAGGCGGTGCGCCGCGGCGACCGGACCATCGGCTCCGAGCACGTCCTGCTGGGCATGCTCCACCGCGAGACCGGGCGCGCGGCGCCGCTGCTGCACGCCCGGGGCGTCACGCTGCACCAGATGCGGGCGGTCCTCGACGACGACGCCCCCGGGGCGGCCAGCGGCTGACCGCCCCGGGGTCGCCGAGTGATCGACGGAGCGATACGGACGTTGAGTGTCTGCGACGGCACGCCGCTGACATCCTCAGGACTCACTCGGCGAGCTCCTCCAGCGGCGGGCAGGAGCAGACGAGGTGGCGGTCGCCGTGGGCGGCGTCGATGCGCCGCACCGGCGGCCAGATCTTCGTCGGGCGCCCGCCGGCCGGGAACGCCGCCTCCTCGCGGGAGTAGGCGTGGTCCCACGCCCCGCCCAGCACCGAGCGGGCGGTGAAGGGCGCGTGGACCAGCGGGTTGTCGTCCGCCGGCCACTCCCCCGCCTCGACGCGGGCGATCTCGCCGCGGATGGCGATCATCGCGTCGATGAACCGGTCGATCTCGGCGAGGTCCTCGGACTCGGT
Source organism: Actinomycetospora sp. NBC_00405 (assembly GCF_036044095.1). NCBI lineage: Bacteria > Bacillati > Actinomycetota > Actinomycetes > Pseudonocardiales > Pseudonocardiaceae > Actinomycetospora > Actinomycetospora sp. NBC_00405. The sequence goes on along the minus strand of NZ_CP107938.1, from coordinate 948,361 downwards.
CGGCTCGACCATCAGCGTCCCGGCCACCGGGAACGACATCGTCGGCGCATGGAAGCCGTAGTCGGCGAGGCGCTTGGCGACGTCGTCGACCGTGATCCCCGAGGCCTTGGTCAGCGGGCGCAGGTCGAGGATGCACTCGTGGGCGACCATGCCGCCCGGCCCGGTGTAGAGCACCGGGAAGTGCTCGTCCAGGCGCTTCGCGACGTAGTTGGCCGCGGCCACGGCGGTCAGCGTCGCGCGGCGCAGCCCGTCGACGCCCATGAGCCGGACGTAGGCCCAGGAGATCGGCAGGATCGACGCCGAGCCCCAGGGCGCGCCGGCGACGGGGCCGATCCCGGTCGCGGGACCGGCCGACGGCTGGGCCGGGTGGTTCGGCAGGAACGGCGCGAGATGCTCGACCACGCCGACCGGGCCGACGCCGGGGCCCCCGCCGCCGTGCGGGATGCAGAAGGTCTTGTGCAGGTTCAGGTGGCTGACGTCGGCGCCGAAGCGACCGGGGCGGGCGAGCCCGACCAGGGCGTTGAGGTTGGCGCCGTCGACGTAGACCTGCCCGCCGGCGTCGTGCACCGCCGCGCAGACCTTGCGCACGCGCGGCTCGTACACCCCGTGCGTCGACGGGTACGTGATCATGATCGCCGCGAGCGTGTCGGCGTTCTCCCCGATGACCTTCTCCAGGTCCTCGACGTCCACGTCGCCGCGGTCGGTGGTCTTCACGACCTTGACGCGCATGCCCGCCGAGATCGCGGACGCGGCGTTCGTGCCGTGTGCCGACGACGGGATGAGGCACACGTCGCGGTGCTCGTCGCCCCGCGAGCGGTGGTAGGCGCGGATCGCCAGGAGGCCGGCGAGCTCGCCCTGCGAGCCGGCGTTGGGCTGCAGCGAGACCGCGTGGTAACCGGTGAGATGCACCAGCCAGTCCTCGAGGTCCGTGATCACCTGGAGCATCCCCGGCGCGTCGGACTCCGGCGCGAACGGGTGCAGGTCGCCGAAGCCGGGGTAGGTGATCGGCTCCATCTCGGCGGTGGCGTTGAGCTTCATCGTGCAGCTGCCCAGCGGGATCATGCTGCGGTCGAGCGCGACGTCCTTGTCGGAGAGCTCGCGCAGGTAGCGCAGCAGCGCGGTCTCGCTGCGGTGGCGGTGGAAGACCGGGTGCGTGAGGTACGACGACGTGCGCTCCAGCGTGGCGGGCACGGCGTCGGCGGTGGCGGCGTCGAGGTCCGAGACGTCGAGGTCGCCCGCGCCCAGGGCGCGCCACAGGGACCGCAGGTGCTCGCGCGTCGTGCGCTCGGAGCAGGAGACGCCGACGTGGTCGGCGTCGACCTCGCGCACGAGGATGCCCTCGGCGCGGCAGGCGGCGACGGCGGCCGGGGCCTCGCCGGGCACGCGCACCAGCACGGTGTCGAAGAACTCGCGGTGCACCACCTCGACGCCGCCCTTGACCAGGCCGGCGGCCAGGACGGCGGCCATCCGATGGGTGCGCCGCGCGATCGTCCGCAGCCCGGTCGGCCCGTGGTGCACGGCGTACATCGCGGCGATCACCGCGAGCAGGACCTGCGCGGTGCAGATGTTGCTCGTGGCCTTGTCGCGGCGGATGTGCTGCTCACGGGTCTGCAGGGCGAGGCGGTGGGCGGGGTCGCCGTCGGCGTCGATCGACGTGCCGACGAGACGCCCGGGCAGCTGGCGCGCGAGGCCCTGGCGGACGGCGAGAAACCCGGCGTGCGGGCCGCCGAAGCCGAGCGGCACCCCGAAGCGCTGGGTGGAGCCGACCGCGACGTCGGCGCCCAGGTCGCCGGGCGGGGTGACCATGGTGGCGGCGAGCAGGTCGCAGGCGGCGATCACCGCGGCGCCACGGTCGTGCACGGCCTCGATCACCGCGCGGTGGTCGCGCAGCGCCCCGGAGGCGCCGGGGGCGGCGAGCAGGAGACCGAAGAAGTCGTCGGTGGGCAGCGCCACCCCTTCTCCCGTTGCTCCGCTCGCCCCGGAGGAGACGTCGACGATCTGCAGCTCGATGCCCAGCGCCTCGGCGCGCGTCTCCAGCACCGCGACGGTCTGGGGCAGCGTGTCGGCATCGACGAGGAAGCGGTTGGACTTCGTCTTGTCCGCCCGGCGCAGCAGCAGCATCGCCTCGGCCGCGGCGGTCGACTCGTCGAGCATCGAGGCGCCGGCGACGTCGAGGCCCGTGAGGTCGCAGACCATCGTCTGGAAGTTGAGCAGGGCCTCGAGGCGGCCCTGGCTGATCTCGGGCTGGTAGGGCGTGTACGCCGTGTACCAGGCCGGGTCCTCGAGGACGTTGCGTCGGATCACCGGCGGGGTGAGCGTGCCGTGGTAGCCGAGGCCGAGCATCGGCTCCAGCGTGGTGTTCCGCGCGGCCATCCCGCGCAGCTCGTCGAGCACCTGGGCCTCGGTCGCCGGCGGCGGCGGGGCGTGGCCGGTGGGGTCGTCCGACCAGTCGGCCGGGTCGGTGCGGATCGAGCTGGGCATCGCCGTGTCGGCGAGCTCCTCCAGCGAGCCGACCCCGATCGTCTCGAGCATGCGCGCGAGGCCCGCGGCGTCCGGACCGATGTGCCGGTCGGCGAAGGGCACCCCGTGCTCGAGCGCGGCGAGGGGAGCGGACTCCCAGGAGGAGCGGGCGGGCGAACCGTGCGGTGCGGACATGACGCCTCCGGTGGCAGGGCGAGCAGGGGCCTCGCACGCCGCGGACGTCGCCGTCCGTCGCGTACGGCCTCCCCCTCTGCCGCTGCCCGCTACCGTGCGGGCGCCTGAGAGCTTCGCCGGTGAGGTGGGCTCACCCTCGGCTTGCACCATCGGCGGGTGGTCGACCCCGGCCGGAACCGGGCCCGATCACCTCTTTCCAGAGGTCGTCTCCTCCGCGCGGTCTGGGATGCCTGAGAGGTTCCGGGGAGGAGTTGCTCCTTCGGCGCCTGCGGCCAGAGGCTTCTGTGTGCAGGTCTCTCCCGCGCGGTGTCCAAGTACGACGGGATGAGGGTAGCGCAGTCGGGCGGTCGGACCCAGCGTCCGCGTGGCCCGTGTCACCCGGTGGGTGTCAGCCGGCGGAGCGGGCTCCACGGTTGCGGCGCGAGGCCAGCTCGTCCTCCGGCGACGGGTCGACGACGGCGGTATCGGCCCGCTCGGCGGGGAAGCGTGCGATGCTGCCGGAGATCTCCCGCATGGCCCCGCCCACGGCGATCCCGAAGACGCCCTGGCCGCCCTGCAGCAGGTCGACGACCTCCTCCGGGGAGGTGCACTCGTAGACGGTGACCCCGTCGGAGAACAGGGTGATGCGCGCGAGGTCGCGCACGCCGTGGCGGCGCAGCTGCTCGACGGCGACGCGGATGTTGTTCAGCGAGACGCCGGTGTCGAGGAGGTTCTTGACCACCTTGAGCACCGCGAGGTCCTTGAACGAGTACAGCCGCTGGGAGCCGGACCCCGTCGCGGAGCGGATGCTCGGGACCACGAGCTTGGTGCGCGCCCAGTAGTCGAGCTGGCGGTAGGTGATGCCGACGATCTGACACGCGGCCGGCCCGCGGTACCCGACGACGTCACCCGAGGGCGGCCCGTCGCCGAACACTTCTTCGGCGAACAGCGAGCCCTGCTCGCCCTCCGGACCGAGGGGCTCGAGCTCGGGGCCGGCGGGTCCGCCGTCCTGACCACCGCTCACCGATTGCCTCCCTCGTTCCGTTGTGGCGCCGACGGTACGAGCGGCGGAGATGGGGGTCAACGCGACGCGCGGCGACTCTCGACCTTGACTTCAGGGTGAGAGTACAGCCCCCGTACTCCACGCCGTCCGACGGCTGACGTCTCGCGACGGAGGAGCGTGAGGTCAGCGCTCGGCCTTGGCGCGAGACTAGGTGTCGGCTCCGCGGAAGTCCTCCGGCGACACGGAGTCGAGGAACTCGCGGAACTTCTCGACCTCGTCCTCCTGCTCGTCCGGGATCACCAGACCGGCCTCGGAGAGCACACCCTCCTCGGCGTGGATCGGCACACCGACCCGCAGGGCGAGGGCCACCGAGTCGCTGGGGCGGGCGGAGACGCGGATGTCGCCGTCGAACACCAGCTCGGCGTAGAAGGTGCCCTCCTGCAGGTCGATGATCCGGACCTGCTCGAGCCGGCGGTCCAGCGCGCCGAGCACGTCCTTGAGCAGGTCGTGGGTGAGCGGTCGGGCGGGCTTGACGCCCTGCTGCTCGAGGGCGATGGCCGTGGCCTCGACGGAGCCGATCCAGATCGGCAGGTACCGGTCGCCCTCGGCCTCCCGGAGAAGGAGGATCGGCTGGTTCGCGGGGAGCTCGACCCGAACCCCCACGACACGCATCTCGCTCATGCGGCTCGCCTCCTTCGATCGACGGATCGAGACGCTACACGCTCGGGAACCCCTACGCGCGAGTCCGCGAGGGCCTCCGCGGGCCTCCGAGGGCTCCGTCGCCCAGCGGGCCGACGGCCGTGTGACGGCCCTGTGACGGGCCGGTTCAGCGCTTGAGACCGTGGCGCAGACCCGCCCCGACGAGCAGCGCGTGCAGCCGCCCGGAGAGCGCCGCCAGCTCGGCGGAGAGCTCCTCGGCGCGGCGGGCGGCCTCGGGGCCGCGGCTGCGGGCCACGGGGGTGACGAGCTGGGTGAGCAGACCCACCTCGCGGTCCGCGCTGGCGCGCGCCGAGCGCAGCAGGCGCGGCTCGACGCCGAGACGCGCCAGGGACGCCGCGGTGCGCGCGACCAGGACGTCCTCGGGCTCGTAGCGGCCGTCGGCGTCGGGACGCAGGATGCCGTGGTGCTCGAGGCCATCGAGCAGGGAGGCGTCCACGCCGTCCTCGGCGAGCAGCACGTCGCGGCTCACGGTGTCCCCGCGCGCGGTGCGGGCGCCGTCGGGGTCCTCGTCGGGCTCGACGCGGTCGGCCACCGAGGCGAGGCTGCGCACGCGGGCGGTGGCCGCGGCGCTCGGGCCGGAGGGCGTGGTCGGACCGCCGGGTCCGCCGGGGCCGCCAGGTCCACCAGGCCCGCCAGGTCCACCGAGTCCGGGTCCACCGGACTCCGGCGGCGCCGCCGTCGCGAGCGCGCCGTCGACACCGCCCGGGGTCTCCCCCGGCAGCGTCGGGCCGCCGTCGACGGGGTTGCGGTCGAACTCGTCGAGCCGGGCCCGGATGACCTTGAGGGGCAGGTAGTGGTCGCGCTGCGCGGACAGCACGAACCGCAGGCGCACGACGTCGGCGTGCGAGAACTGCCGGTAGCCCGCCGGGGTGCGCGCCGGACGGATCAGGCCCTCCGACTCGAGGAACCGGATCTTGGAGATCGTGATCTCCGGGAAGTCGGCACGCAGCGCGTCGAGCACCGAGCCGATCGAGAGGGGGGATCCCCCAGGCTCGGACAGCCCGGCGGCGGTCACTCCAGCCCCGCCCCCGCCCCGGCCGACCCGCCGTCACGGGGACCGGTGAGGAAGACGAGGCGGAACTTGCCGATCTGCACCTCGTCGCCGTTGGCGAGCACCGCGGTGTCCACCGGCTCGCGGTTGACGTACGTGCCGTTGAGGCTGCCGACGTCGACCACCACGAACTCCGCGCCGTCGCGGCGGAACTCCGCGTGCCGGCGGGAGACGGTGACGTCGTCGAGGAAGATGTCCGAGTCGGGGTGCCGCCCCGCGCTCGTGGTGTCCCGGTCGAGGAGGAAGCGCGACCCGGCGTTGGGGCCGCGCTTGACCACCAGCAGCGCGGAGCCCGCGGGCAGCGCGTCGACCCCGGACACCGGAGCGCCGCGGGACTCGGTCTCGGGCTCGGCCAGGAAGTCGGCCCGGAAGACCGACGTCGTCTCGCCCTGACGCTCGGGGGGGACCGGGGGACCGCCTGTGCTCACCGTGCTCCTCCGTCGTGTCGTGCTCGGTCTCGTGCTCGATCGAGGTGTCCCGCCCGTCCCCGGCCGGCTCGGGGACCCTGGAAGGGGGCCCCGTCCCCGGCCTCGGTGACGGATCGTCGCGAGGTGGCCGTCACGGTACCGGTCCCCGCCACGGGGTCGAGGCCCTCCCCACCCACCGTGAGCGAGAGTCCGCGTGCCGTGGCGGAGCGTCAACGGTGGCGGCCGTCCGGGGTCCCCGTACGAGGGCCCGCGGACGGTCAGGAGCCGTCGACGATCTCCTGGTAGGCGGCCGCGTCCAGCAGGTCCTCGAGGGCGCGCGGGTCGGGCAGGCGCAGCTCCATCATCCAGCCCGAGCCGTACGGGTCGGAGTTGATGAGCTCCGGGGTGTCCGCCAGCCCGTCGTTCACCGCGGTGACCTCACCGTCGAGCGGCGCGTAGATCTCCGAGACCGACTTGGTGGACTCGACCTCGGCGACGGACTCGCCGGACGACACCGTCGCCCCCACCGACGGCAGCTGGACGTACACGACGTCGCCGAGCTGGTCCTGGGCGTAGTCGGTGATGCCGACCCGGACGATCGACGGGTCGGCCTCGCTCGTGGTGATCCACTCGTGCTCGGCGGTGTAGCGCAGGCCCTCGGGGACCACCGGCGACTCCTCACGTCAGGGGTTGTGCTCGGTCCGGCCCGGGTTCTCCCCGGGCGGCGGCAGGCTAGAGCGCCGGGCACCGGCGGGCCAAGCCGGGACCGTGCACGTCACGCCGTCGCGACCGGTGACCGGACGAGTTGGACGAGGTAGAGCGCGCCCGACCACAGGTGCAGAGCGACCCCCCACACCGTGAAGGCGTAGGCGAACGGGCGGGCGATGTCGGCGCCGGGCCAGTCCATCTGCGCGAGCAGCAGCAGCGGGAACGCGTAGAGCAGGTTGAGCGTCGCGGCCTTGCCGATGTAGAGCACGGGGAAGGCCAGGTAGCCCTTGCGTCGCAGCAGCGGCAGCGCGAGCGAGACGACGACGTCACGTCCGATGATCAGGACGAGCACCCACCACGGCACGATCCCGCGGATGAGGAACGCGACCAGCGTCGCGACGGTGTAGAGCCGGTCGGCCAGCGGGTCGAGCAGCTCACCGAGGCGGCTGTACTGGTCGAGGGCGCGCGCGATCCGCCCGTCGAGCCAGTCGGTGATGCCGCTGGCGACCAGGACGACGAGCGCCCAACCGTCGGCCTGCGGACCCAGCAGCAGCCAGAGGAACAGCGGCACCCCGAGCAGGCGCACGAAGCTCAGCGCGTTGGGCACGGTGAGCCAGCGCTCGCCGGCGAGCTCGCGGAGGGTCACGGCGGCGAGTATCCCCCGGACCCTCCGGGCGCAGCAGGGTCAGCGCGCCGTCCAGCCCATGTCCATCGTCACCGGGGATCCGGTGAAGGTGGACCCGGCCGGGGTCTGCAGGAACGCGACCACGTCGGCCACCTCCGAGGGCTCGATCAGCCGCTTGCGGGCGTGCGGCGTGAGGATGACCTCCTCGATCACCCGGTCCTCGCTGATCCCGTGGGCGCGGGCCTGGTCGGCGATCTGCTTCTCGACCAGCGGGGTGCGCACGTAGCCGGGGCAGACGGCCGTGGCGGTGATCCGGTCCTCGGCGCCCTCGAGCGCGAGGGTCTTCACCAGCCCGAGGACGCCGTGCTTCGCCGAGACGTAGCCCGCCTTGTACGGCGAGGCGGCCAGGGCGTGCGCCGAGGCGATCGCGACGAAACGCCCGCCCTCCGGGGCCGCCCGCAGGGCCTCCCACGCGTACTTGGCCAGCAGGAACGGGCTGGTCAGCAGGATCGCCTGGAGGGCGTCCCAGCGGTCCTCGTCGAAGTCGGCCACCGGCGAGACGTGCTGGAAGCCCGCGTTGGGCACCACGAGGTCGAGGCGGCCGAACTGCTCGAGCGCCGTGTCGATCGCGGCGCGGTTGCCCTCGCGGGTGGTGAGGTCGGCGGCGAGGGAGGGGCCGGGGAGGGTCTCGTCAACTTTGAGGTCCACGCCCAGGACCGACCAGCCGTCGTTCGTCAACCGGTCGACGATCGCCCGGCCGATCCCGCTGCCCGATCCGGTCACCACCGCTGCTCGCTGCTCGCTGCTCATCCCCCGACCGTAAGGTGTCGCGCCGTGATCGCTCCCGCCAGCGGCCCCGCTCTGGGCCTGCCGGCTCAGCCCGCTCCCCCGGTCCCCGACGTCCGGCGCCTCGTCGTGCTGCGGGCCAACGGCCTCGGCGACTACGTCGTCGCCGAGCCCGCGCTGGCCGCCCTGCGCGCCACCTACCCCGACGCCGAGGTGACGCTGCTCGGCGCCCAGCACCACGTCGGGCTGCTCGCCGGCAGGCCGTCGCCGGTCGACCGGGTGGTCACCGTGCCCCTGATGCCCGGCGTGCGGGTCGGTCCCGAGCCCGACGCGAGCGAGGACGAGATCGAGGCGTGGGCCGCCGAGCAGCGGGCGTACGGCTACGACCTCGCGGTCCAGATGCACGGCGGCGGGCGGAACTCCAACGCGCTGCTGCTGCGGCTGGGCGCCCGCGTGACGGCGGGGTCGGCGACCCCGGATGCGCCGCGCCCCGACCGCTGGGTGCCGTACTGGCCCTTCCAGCACGACACGGTGCGCTGGCTCGAGGTGGCCGCCGCGGCCGGGGCCACGCCGACCCGGGTGGAGCCGTGCGTCGAGGTGACGGCCGAGGACCTGGCGTCCTCGCGCGCGGTGGTGCCGGCCGGCGACGCGCCGCTGCTCGTGGTCCACCCCGGCGCCACCGACGCCCGGCGCTGCTACCCCGAGGAGCGCCTCGGGGCGATCGCCCAGGACCTCGCCGACCGCGGCGCCCGGGTGGTCGTCGCGGGCGGGCCGTCGGAGGCCGAGCGGGTCGCCCGCGTGGTCTCGGGCATGCGCTCGACCCCCGAGACGGCCGTGGGCACGCTCGACCTGCCGGGACTGGTCGGGCTGCTGTCCCGCGCGACGCTGGTGCTCGGCAACGACTCGGGCCCGCGGCACCTCGCGGGCGCCGTCGGCACCCCGACCGTCGCCGTGTTCACCTACGCCAACCTCGCGGACGTGGCGCCGCTGACCCGCGTCTGGCACCGCGTGCTCGTCTCCTGGCACGGCGGGTGCCGCGTGTGCGGGATGCGGGTGCTCGACGGCTGGTGCGGGCACGAGGAGAGCGCGACCCACGACGTCGACGTCGCCGAGGTCCGCGAGGCCGCGCTCGACCTCTGGGAGCAATCAGAGGGAGCACGCCGATAGGGATGCTCCGCACGTGAGTGATCTGGGTCGTCCCGACGACCCGGATCACTCACGTGACGCGGAGCGTCCTCCCCTCCTCGGCGGCGACGATCTCGCCGACCACGGGGTGGCCGGGGATCTCGCCGGCGAGCAGCAGGCCGCCGGAGGTCTGGGCGTCGGCGAGCAGCAGGGCCATGGTCTCGTCGACGTCGAGGCGCGCGTGCGGACGCACCCAGTCGAGGTTGCGCCGCGAGCCGCCGGGCACGTAGCCGTCGCGGGCGGCCTCGCGGGCGCCGTCGAGGAACGGCACGGCGCTGCTGTCGATCACCGCGGTGACCCCGGAGGCCCGCGCGAGCTTGTGGGCGTGGCCGAGCAGGCCGAAGCCGGTGATGTCGGTGCCCGCCCGGATGCCCGCGGCCACGGCGGCGCGCGAGGCCTCGCCGTTGAGCGTGGTCATCACCTCGACGGCCGCCGCGAACGACTCGCCGGTGGCCTTGTGGCGGTTGTTGAGCACGCCGAGGCCGAGCGGCTTGGTCAGCGTCAGAGGCGTGCCCGGGCGGGCGGCGTCGTTGCGGATCAGCGCCTCGGGGTCGGCGATCCCGGTGACCGCCATGCCGTACTTGGGTTCCGGGTCGTCCACCGAGTGCCCGCCGGCGACGTGGCAGCCGGCGAGGTCGGCCACCGCCAGGCCGCCGCGCAGGACCTCGGCGGCGAGGTCGTAGGGCAGCACCTCGCGCGGCCAGCACAGCAGGTTCAGCGCGATCACCGGGCGCCCGCCCATGGCGTAGACGTCGGAGAGGGCGTTGGCCGCCGCGATGCGTCCCCAGTCGTAGGGGTCGTCGACGACGGGGGTGAAGAAGTCGGTGGTCGCGATCAGCGCGAGGCCGTCGCGGATCCGCACGGCCGCGGCGTCGTCGCCGTCCTCGAGCCCGACGAGGAGCTCGCCCTCGCGCGTCGTCGACGGGGACGGCATCAGCCCGCGCACCACGTCCTCGAGCTCGCCGGGCGGGATCTTGCAGGCGCAGCCGCCGCCATGGGCGTAGCCGGTGAGGCGCGTGGCAGGGGACGTCGCGGTCATGCCCCCGTTCTACAACCTGTGCAGGCCCTCCAGCACGCGCGCCATGATGTCGCGGGACGGGGCGCCCGAGGCGGCGACGGCCCGCGGGTGCACGAGCAGCAGGCCCGCGCCCACCATGTCGTCGATGATCACCCGGGCGACGCCCAGCGGCACCGAGAGCAGGGCGGCGACCTCGGCGACCGAGCGCGGGTCGCCGACCACGTCACCGAGCGCCACGTGCTCGGGGTCCTCCAGCGGCGGGCGCGGCGAGGGGATGGACACGAGGGTCTCGACGGCCAGGTCGGCGCGCGCCTTCGTGCGCCCGCCGGTGCGGACGTACGGACGCACGCGGGTGCGCGTGCTCTCCGGCGGCGGGGTCGCGGTGATGAACAGCGGCAGGGTCGGGGCGTCGTCGGCCTCGGGCTCCGGCGACGCCGCCGAACGGCGTAGCGGCGGCGCGGCCTGGGCGGGCACCACCGCGTCCTCGGCGGCCTCGCGCTCGGCCGCCCGGCGGGTGCGCCGGCGCTGCGAGCCGAACCGGGCCCCGGTCCGTCCGAGGGTGGAGTCCTCGGGCGTCTCCTCGGGGGCGGGCTCCTGGACGGGGACGGGCTCCGAGACCGGGCCCTGGTCCTCGGGGTCGTCCTGGACGATCCCGCGCGGGAAGCGGGCGCCGGTGCGGCCGACGCGCGTGCGACGACGCGGCCGGTCGGTGCCGTCGTCCTCGCTCACGCTCCGCTCCCCTCGGTGGTCCCGATCGGCGTATCCCACCGGCCGAGCCGCCTCGCGCGGCGGCCGGGATGGTGACCATGACGCGAGGGCGGGAGCCACGATAGAGCAGGTCTCGGCCCGATCACACGGTCTGCCCGGACCGCACCGCGAGCGGTGACCGAACGTGATGTCCCGGTCACACGGTGACGGCAGGATCACGGCCGCAGGACGACCCGATGTCAACCGGATCGGCCGCCGTGTCCAGCGACGACGGTGTCGGGTGGGGGCGCTAAGCTACTGCTCAGCCCCACCTTGACCTCTCTCCGTGGGGCTGTTCCCACCGAGACTCGGGGTCGTCGTCGTTCCACCCGGTTCGCCGGGACGTCGACCCCGAGTCTCGTTGTTTGTACTCATCAACCCTCCGAGCGACGGACCCGGATCCGCTCCCCCGCGAGGGCCACGACGTCCCCGGGCGCGATCTGCCGGCCGCGCCGGGTCTCGCTCCGGCCGTTGACCGTCACCTCGCCGGCCTCCAGCACCTCCCGCGCCGCCGCGCCGTGCTCGACCAGACCGGCGAGCTTCAGGAGCTGACCGAGGCGGATCCCCTCGTCGCGGATGTCGACGTCACGGACGGGCTGGCGCTCCACGCCCTCGAGTGTGCCGGGCGGTGCGTGCCTCCCGGTGGTGGGATGGCGCGCGATGGACGTCGTGCTGCTGGTGGTCGCGGGGCTGGGCGCCGGGCTCACCGGGTCGATGGCCGGGCTCGCGTCGCTGTTCTCCTACCCGGCACTGCTGGCGATCGGCCTCTCCCCCGTGGCGGCCAACCAGACCAACACCATCGCCCTCGCGGTCAGCAGCGTCGGCTCGATGCTCGGCTCCCGACCCGAACTGCGCGGGCAGGCACCCCGCGTCCTGCGCCTGCTTCCCCTGACGATCCTGGGCGGGGCCATCGGCGCCGGCCTCGTGCTCCTGACCCCGTCCGATGCCTTCGCCCTCATCGTCCCGTTCCTCGTCGCCGGCGCCTCGCTCGTGCTGCTCCGGCCCCCGCGGATCGACGCGGCTCCGGTGGCGACGCGCGGCGGGCGCGCCGCGACCGTCGTCGGGGTCGTCGCGGTGGGCGTCTACAGCGGCTACTTCGGCGCCGCCGCGGGCGTCGTGATGATGGCCCTGCTCGTGCGCGCCCTCGCCGACTCCCTCGTGCGCGTCAACGCGGTGAAGAACGTGCTGCTCGGCGCGTCCAACGCCGTCGCCGCGATCGCCTTCGCGGTGGTCGGCGAGGTCGCCTGGTCGGCCGCGCTCCCGTTGACCTGCGGGCTGCTCGTCGGCAACTACTGCGGCCCCGCGATCGCCCGCCGCCTCCCGCCGACGGTGCTGCGCCTCGGCATCGCCGTCGCGGGCCTGGTCCTGGCCGGGGTCCTCCTGCAGCGGGCCCTGACGACCTGAGCGCGCTACAGCGTCTGGCCCCCGTCGACGACGACCGTCTGGCCGGTGATCGCGCGGCTCGTGACGAGCCCGAGCACCGCGGCGGCGACGTCCTCGGGCGTGGTCTCCCGGTCGAGCAGGGCCGAGGCGGCGAGCTCGCGGCCGCGCTCCTCGTCGCCCGCCCACCAGCGGGTCAGCACCAGGCCCGGGGCCACCTCGTTGACCCGCACGGGCGCGAGCGCGTGCGCCAGCGAGCGGGTCAGGCCGTGCAGGGCGGACTTGCTCACCGCGTAGGGCAGCGAGGACCCCTTGCCGGTGAGCCCGGCGATCGAGCCGATGTTGACGACGCAGCCGTCGTCGGCGGCGCGCAGGTCGCCGGCCGCGGCGCGGGCGCAGTACCAGGGCGCCATGAGGTTGACCGCGAGCATCCGCTGCCAGACGTCGTCGGAGGCGCCGTCGAGGTCGTCGAGGGGCATCGGGACCGTCGCGCCGGCGTTGTTCACCAGCACCCCGATCGGCCCCAGTTGCTCGCGGGCCGCGGCGACCATCGCCCGGACGGCCGCGTCGTCGGTCACGTCGGCCTGCACGGCGACCGCCCGGCCGCCCTCGGCGGTGATCTCGTCGACGACCGACCCGGCGTCGTCGGCCGACCGGCGGTACGAGATCGCGACGGGGTGGCCCGCCCGGTGCAGCGCGAGGCTGCAGGCCCGCCCGATGCCGGTGCCGCCGCCGGTGACGAGCGCGGTCCTCACGAGCCGCTCAGCTGGCGCTTCACCTCGCCGGACACGCGCCGGCCGTCGGCCTGCCCGGCCACCTTGGGCTGCACGACCTTCATCACCGCGCCCATCTGCTTCGGGCCCTCCGCGCCGGTCTCGGCGATGGCCGCCGCGACGATCGCGGTGAGGTCGTCGTCGGAGAGCTGGGCGGGAAGGTAGTCGGCCAGCACGAGCTGCTCGGCGCGCTCGCGCTCGGCGAGCTCGGTGCGGCCCGCGCCGTCGAAGGCCTCGGCGGACTCCCGGCGCTTCTTCGACTCGCGCCCGAGGACGGTGATCACCTCGTCGTCGGTGAGCTCGCGGTGCTGCTCGCCCGCGACCTCCTCGGTGTTGATCGCCGACAGCGCCATCCGGATCGTCGAGACCCGGACCTGGTCCCGGGCCTTCATCGCGGTGGTGAGGTCGGTGCGCAGTCGTTCCTTCAGCTGTGGTTCTCCGGGATGGGACACGCGAACCACCGTAGTCACGTGAGGCGACGGAGAATCGGCGTCGGCATCACCCGCAGCAGCCGGCCGAGCGCCGCCCACGGCCACGTCGGCACGTAGGCGAAGGCAGGCGCCTTCTCGATCGCGTCCGCCATCGCCTTCGTGCCGGTCGCCGCGTCCACGGAGAAGGGCCGGCTCATCCCCCCGTTGAGCTCGGTGCGGATGTAGCCGGGCGCGAGCGTCGTCACCCGGATCGGCGTGTCCGCGACGTCCACCCGGATGCCCTCGGCGAGGTGCGAGAGCGCGGCCTTGGTCGCCGCGTAGGTCGTCTGGGCGCCCTGCAGGCCACGGTCGGCGGCCACCGACGAGACCACGACGAGGTGCCCGGCGTTCTGCGCGCGGAAGATCTCCATCGCCGCCTCGCACTGCGCGAGCGCGGCGACGAAGTTGGTCCGCGCCGTCGCCAGGTTGACGTCGAAACGACCGGTTCCGATCGGCGCGCCCTTGCCCACCCCGGCGTTGACGACCACGCGGTCGAGGACCCCGAGCTCGTCGCGCATCGCCCGGAATGTCGTGAAGACGGCGTCGTGGTCGTCGACGTCGAGCGTGGCGACGACGATCCGGACGCCGGTGGGCGCGAGCTCGTCGCGCAGGGCCTCGAGACGGTCGAGGCGCCTGGCGACGAGGGCGAGGTCGTGGCCGCGCGCGGCGAGCTCGCGGGCCATGCCCTCGCCCAGGCCCGCGCTCGCTCCGGTGATCAAGGTCCGCATGGGGCGCGAGCCTGTCAGGTCACCGGTGGGCGAGCACGTTCACCACCACGCCCTGCGGCGTGCGCACGAAGAACCGGCGCACGCCCCACGGCTCGTCGGTGAGCGGGTGGACGATCTCGTACCCGGCCGCCACGGCACCGTCGTGGACCGACTGCAACGCCGCGAGGTCGGCGACCTCGACCGACACGCGGCTGTCCTCCGGGGCGGTGGCGTCGCGGCTGATGAGCTGCACCTGGGCGGTGCCCGCGCTGTGGTTGACGACCCAGCCCATGTCCATCGGGGTGTCGAGCCCGAGGAGGCCGGTCCAGAACGGGGCGTCGGCGACGGGGTCGGCGACGGCGAGGTTGGCGACGATGCGACGCACGGTCGGGGTCATGTCCGGCAGCCTGCCGTCCCGGGGGCGTCGAGGGCTTGGAGGAATCCGACCCGCCACGGATCCCGTGGGTCTGGTGTTCTCCTGGACGTGGCGGACGACGAGCAGCTGCGCACCGCGCTGGTCGAGGACCTCGACGCGGGGTTCGAGGCGGTGGTGCGCGCCCACGGCGACGTGGTGCACGCCGTCGCGCGCCGGACCTCCGACCGCGCGGCCGACGCCGAGGACCTCGCCGCCGAGGCGCTCCTGCGGGCCTACCGCGCCCTGCGCGGCTACACCCCGGAGCGCATCGAGGGACTGACCCTGCGGCCCTGGCTCCTGACCATCCTGCTCAACACCGCCCGCAACGACCGTCGCGCCGCCGCCCGCCGGCCCCGGACCGACGGCGTCGCCCCCGTGCCCGACCGCGCGAGCCCGGCGCCCGGACCCGCTGAGCACGCCGAGACCGGCGACCTCGGCGACCGACTGGCCGGGCTGCTCGCCGAGCTGCCGGTCGCCCAGCGCACGGCGGTGGTGCTGCGCCACGTCGTCGACCTGCCCGTCGCCGAGGTGGCCGCCGTCCTGCACTGCAGCGAGGGCACCGCCCGGTCGCACGCCGCCCGCGGGCTCGCGGCGCTCCGGACCCGCCTGACCGCCGACACCACCGAGGAGACGGCATGACCGACGCCCCGACCGCCGACCGCCCGGCCCCCGACCCCCTGCTGTCCGGCCTGCGCGACCTCGCCGAGCCCGCCCCCGCCACCCTGACCGACCGGGTGGTCGACGGCTGGGTGCGCGCGCCGAGCCCGCTCGGCGAGGTGTACGCCGTCGCCGGCGCCGGCGGGGTGCGTCTCGTCCGGACCGCCGCCCACGCGGGCGACCTGGAGGTCTTCCTCGAGGACTACCGGACGCGCCACGGCCGCCCGGTGCGCCCGGCGACGCGTCCGCCCCGGGGCCTGCTGCCCGCCCTGCGCGGGACCGGCGGGCCGCCGGAGCTCGACCTCACCCACGTCGGCGACTTCGCCCGGAAGGTGCTCGCCGCGACGGCGCGCATCCCCGCGGGCCAGATCCGCCCGTACGGCTGGGTGGCCCGCGAGGCCGGGCACCCGACGGCCGTGCGGGCGGTCGGCACGGCGCTCGCCCGCAACCCGGTCCCGCTGCTCATCCCCTGCCACCGCGTGGTGCGCGGCGACGGTGGCCTCGGGCAGTACCTCTCCGGCGCCGGGGACAAGGCGACGCTGCTGGCGGGCGAGGGCCTGGACCTCGACCGGGTCGCCGACCTGGCCGCCGCGGGCACCCGCCTGATCGGCAGCGACACCACCGGCGTCGTCTGCTTCCCGTCGTGCCACCACGCGCGCCGGATCACCGACGCCCACCGCCACGGGTTCGCGAGCCTCGACCGGGCCCGCGCCGCCGGCTACCGCCCCTGCCGCGACTGCCGCCCCTGACCCATGTGCGTGATCTTCTGAGCGATAGCTCAGAAGATCACGCACGTAGGTCCGTCCCTCCGTGAGTGAAGCTCCCGGCCATGGCCGGGAAGTTCACTCACGGGTCCGGCCACTCCGTGAGGGCGGCGCGGTAGACGGCGCGGGCGCGGTCGAGGACGGCGCGGTGGTCGGCGAGCTGGGCGTCGCGGCGCCCGGGGTCGAGGCGACCCTCCTCGACCACCAGGCGCTCCAGGCGGTCGAGCAGACCCAGGCACCACCGCACGTCGGCCTCCCGGGCGACGCGCCGCCCGCCCACCTCGACGTGCACCGCCGAGGTGTGGGCGAACACCGGCCGCGCGGGGTCCATCGGGTGCGGCCCGCCCCGGGCGCTCGCTGCGAGCCACAGGGGCCCGTCGACAGGGACCTGCGCGGTCAGCGTGACGTCGGGACCGTCGACCGCCCGCCGGGCCAGCTCCCCGTCCGGGCCGTGGAGCACGAGCTCCTGGGCCCCGCTCCCCCGGACCCGCGCGCGGACGTCCAGGACGTCGCCCGCCTCGGCGTCCAGCACGGAACCCGGACCGGCGCCGTCCACGGTCAGCGTCAGGAACGGCCCGTTCGTCGCCATTGTTCGCCCCGCCCGGACGGCGTCGCGGACCGCCTCGGCCGACACCGGCGCGTCGCCCAGGTCGGCGTACATGCGGACCCAGCCCGGGGGGTTCGACGCCACGCCCGGGCCGTGGGCGAACGAGAGGAAGACGTCGCTGCCCGCCACGGCCGCGGGGCGCAGGCCGCTGCCGAGCAGGCGGTGGAAGAGCTCCGCGCCCGCCGTGTCGTCGAAGCACGACACCACCTCGAGGCCGTCGACCAGCCCGAGGGCCACGTCGGCGACGAGCTCGCGGGCCTCGACCGTCCGGTGCGGGGCGAGGAACGGGCCGTAGGGGTCGTCGGGATCGTCGCCGAACCCCGCGAACACCGGGTGCGCATAGGCCACCGAGGCGGCGGCGTCCCGCAGGTCCGCGCAGGCCTCGGCGTTGGGCGGCCAGTCGTGCGGGTGCTCGGTGCCGGGGTGCCCGGTCTGGTACCGGATCGGGGGCCGCGACGGCGCGAGGGCGTGCACGTGCCCGAGCAGGTCGTTGCGGAACTCGACGGACGCACGAGCCACGGCGTCCCCGGTCCACAGGTCCTCGCCGACGGTGCTCTCGAACAGCGCCCGGTCGTAGACGTGCGGGCCACCGAGGTTGCCGGCGGTGAGGTTCATGAGCTCGAGGCCCTCGCCGCGCTGCATCGCCCGGGCCCGGGCGGGGTCGACGACGAGGTCGCCGGAGTAGTTCAGGTGCACGTGCAGGTCGGCCGACCGCCACCCCTCGGCGGCCGGGTCGACGAGGCGCTCCGGCTCGAGATCGACGCCCTCGACGGAGCCCACGGTCACCGTCGTCGTCACCGGCGCGTGCTCGGGCCCCCGGGTGCACGTGACCGTGAACGACCCCGCGGGCACCTCGAGCACCGTCTCCCGGGCGTGGAAGTACGGCCGGTGCGCGCCGTCGTGCTTCGGCGGCACGCCCTCGGGCCACCAGCCGCCGCCGGCCTCGTCGACCACCGACCACCGCGACCACGCCGAGCTCCGCACCCGCAGGGACGCCGCGGGCCGCACCTCCACCGCGCCGGCGACCTCCAGCGCGCCGACCCTCAGCTCCGGCCCGTCGACGTCGACCGTCACCACGGCCGCGCCGCCGGCCTCGACCGTCACCGGGGTCCCGGCCACGTCCAGCTCGACGTCGACGAGGGAGTCCACGACGACGTCGAGGGTCACCGCACGCCCGGCGCACGCCAGCCGGGGCGCCCCGACCCGCGGGGTGACGGTGCCGCCGGCGTCGACGTCGAGCACCACGAGCCCCGGCGCGGGCGTGTCCCCGGCGACCCGCCGGATCGCGGCCGGCCAGTCGCCGCCCGTCGCCGCGAGCGCGTCGGTGAGGTCCCCGAGGCGGGAGAAGCGCGCGAGCCGGAAGAACTCCGGCAGCTCGTCGTCCCCCCATCCCCAGCCCCGCTGATCGCGCAGACGCCGGTAGTGGGCGAGCGCCTCGATCGCCGCCGCGGGCAGGTCGAGCACCTGGTCGTCGTCACAGCACATCAGCAGCAGCAGATCATCAGTGGCTCACCGCGCGGTGAACCCCGCGTCGACGGGGAGCGCCACGCCGGTGACGTAGCGGGCCTCGTCGGAGATCAGCCAGGACACGGCCGCGGTGATGTCGCCGGGCTCGAGGAGCCCGACGGGCAGCAGGTTGCCGACGTCGGGCACCTCCCCGGCGGGCGGGTCGGTGAACAGGGCGGCGACGGCGTCGTTGAGCACCATCGTCGTCGCGACGCCCGAGGGGTGCACCGAGTTGACGCGGATCGAGTGCGGCGCGAGCCAGTGCGCCCACCCGCGCACGAGCCCGACCAGCGCGTGCTTGCTCGCGATGTAACCGTCCATCTGGCCGCTGCCGTCGCCGCCGCGTCCGGACAGGCCCATCGACGAGCTCGTGACGACCACCGCGCCGCCCCGTCCCTGCGCGATCATGGTCGGCGCGGCGACCTGCACGGTGTTCCAGACGCCGACGGTGTTGACGTCGAGCTGGTCGCGGAACGCCTGCGCGGCGCTGACCTCGGGCGACGCCATCCCGATCCCGGCGTTCGCGAGCACGGCGTCCACGCCGCCGAGCTCCTCGACCCCGGCCGTGACGGCCTTGCCGATGGCGTCGGCGTCGCGGACGTCGGCGACGTGGGCGCTCACCCGCCCGCCGTGCTCACGGATGCCCGCGACGGTCTCGTCGAGGTCCTCGCGGGTGGCCATCGGGTAGGCGACGCCGGCCAGCGGCGCGCAGATGTCGACGGCGATCACGTCGGCGCCCTCGGAGGCGAGCCGCAGCGCGTGGCTGCGGCCCTGCCCCCGGGCGGCGCCGGTGACGAGCACGACCCTGCCCACCTGACGCCCGGTGCGTTCGGTCATGGTTCGACCGTAGCACCGGGTGGTTGCAAAAATGAACCAGGCGTCACACCGGGGTCTTCTCCCCCGCCTCGACGGGCACCGTGACGACGTTGCCCCCGGGCGGCAGCGGGCAGGTCGCGAACGCGCTGAACGCACACGGCAGGTTGATCGTGCGGTTCAGGTCGATCCGCACGGTGCCGTCGGCGGCCGGCTCGTCGGTGCTCAGGGTGCGCCCGCCGCCGTAGGTCGAGTGCCCGGACGTCCCGTCGCGGAAGTGGAGCTTGAGCTCCCCTGCCTGCCCGGCCAGCGCGACGAGCTCCTGCTCGGCGCCACCGGCCGTGAAGCGCACGGTGCCGACGGCCGTCGGGTGGAAGCCCAGGCCGTCGATCACCGTGTCGACGTCGATGCGCTGCGGCACGTCCCAACGCTCGAACCGCCCGGTGACCACCCACGACGCGTCGACGGGGAACGCCGGCACCCCGGAGAACCGCTGCCGGGTCGGCGCCTGCGGGTCGCGGACCCGCAGCGCGACGTGCTCCTCGCGACGGATCACCTCGACCCGACGCTCGCCCACGGTGACGAGCACGCCGGGCTTGCCGTCAACGGGCTCGACGCGGGCCGTGCCGTCCACCACGGCACCGTCGACGACGATGCCGTCCGCAGCCCGGGCCGCGATGTCGGCACCGCCGTCACGCGCGCGCCAGGTGCCCGGCAGGTCCTGGTACGAGCGGGGCTCGCCCACCAGCCAGTGCAGCCCGGTGAGGCTGAGCCACCCGTGCGGAGCGCGCAGGACGTCCTCGCGCTCCGCGTGCCAGGCGGCCCACTCGCCGGCGAGATCCGTGTCCGCGGCGCCGACCGTCGCCGTCACGCCGAGGTCGTCTCGCGGCGCGGCAGCACCCAGCCGGGACGGACGAAGTGGCACGTGTAGCCCCAGGGCTGCTTCTGCAGGTAGTCCTGGTGCTCCGGCTCCGCCTCCCAGAAGGCACCGGCCGGCTCCACCTCGGTGACGACCTTGCCGGGCCACAGGCCCGACGCGTCGACGTCGGCGATGGTGTCGTGCGCGACGCGCTCCTGCTCGGGGTTCGTGTAGTAGATGGCCGAGCGGTAGCTCCGGCCGATGTCGTTGCCCTGGCGGTCCCGGGTCGACGGGTCGTGGATCTGGAAGAAGAACTCCAGGATCTCGCGGTAGGAGATCACCTCGTCGTCGAACACGACCTCGACGGCCTCGGCGTGGTCGCCGTGGCGACGGTAGGTCGCGTTCGGGGTGTTCTCGTCCCCCGAGTAGCCGACCCGGGTGGAGAGGATGCCCGGGCGCTTGCGCAGCAGCTCCTGCGCGCCCCAGAAACATCCACCGGCCAGGATGGCGGTCTGTGTGGCCACTGATGGACCTCCTCGGTCTCGGCGTGCTTACGGACGAACGCACGCCGGCCGGGCGGTGTTCCTCATCTCTCCGGGCCGACCACCGAGCGGAAGCGGACCGGCGCCTCGAGCAGCTCGTACGGGCCGTGCTCGCCCTCGCCGTCGAGCGCCAGCGCGTCGCCGGCGCGCAGCGTGTGCCGGGCGTCCCCGTGGCCGTAGACCAACGCGCCCTCGAGGACGTAGAGGACGAGACCCCCGGTGTGCCGCTCCGACGGGGCCTCGTCCAGCAGGGCGGACACCGGCACCGCGAGCGCGTCGGCCAGCCGCGCCAGGGTGGACAGGCTGCACGACGTCCGGCGGTGCTCGATCTTCGACAGCATCGCCTTGGAGATCCCCGCCCGGGCCGCGAGGGCGCCGTTGGACAGGCCGAGCGCCTCGCGGCGGCGACGGACCTGGGCGGCGACCGTGTCCTCGGGACTCGGTCCGGGCACGGCGTCGGCGAGCGCGTCGGTCATGTCCTCCCGCCCCCGAACCGATCCCTCCGGTCCGTCACCCCACAGCGTCGTCCGACGGGACGTGCCGTGGGTTACGGCGGCGTTTCCGCTCGTCCCCCGACGGGTCGGCCGCGATCGGATGACCGGGGGTGACATGCTCCGCACCGTGAGCGAGCAGCGCATCGAGGTCCCCCGCTGGATCGAGGCCGAGCCGGCGACGATCTTCGACGTGCTGCGCGACCCGCACGGGCACGTCGCCATCGACAGCTCGGGGATGCTCATGCAGGCCACGGGCGAGCCGGTGGAGGCCGTCGGCGACCGCTTCACCGTGCACATGGACCGCGAGGCGCTCGGCGACCGCCCCCTCGGGCGCTACGACGTCGACGTCGTCATCACCGTCTACGAGCCCGACCACGAGATCGCCTGGACGATCGAGGGCCAGGTGCGCCCCTACATCGGGCACGTCTACGGCTACCGCCTCGAGCCCGTCGAGGACGGCACCCGGGTGGTCTCGTACTACGACTGGTCGTCCATCCACCCCGAGTGGGCCGAGCGCGACATCTTCCCGGTGATCTCCGAGCAGGCGCTCAAGGCGACGCTGGGCATCCTCGCCCGCACCGTCCAGAAGCGCTGACCCGCAGCGGGGGTCAGCCCCGCAGGAGGACCTCGGCGCCGACGTCCCAGGTGTCGGTGCGGACCATGAGCTGGACGCGGTCGATGCGGACCGTCAGCGGCAGCCGCGGGGCGAGGGCCTCCTCGGCGGCCCGCAGCACCGCCAGGGGCGCGGCGCGGCGCAGGCCGACGGTGAGGTGCGGGACGAGCTCGCGCTCCTCGGGGGCCAGGCCGGGAACGTGACGACGGGTCCGGTCGGCGATCTCCCGGAACGGCGCCACCGGATCCGGCGCGAGCCACAGCACCCGCGCCCCGAACCACCGCAGCGCCCCGAACGTGCACGGGAACGGCGCCACCGGGGCCACCGCGGCGCGCAGGGCGTCGACGGTCGCGGGCGTGACGGCCGCCGGCTCGACGAAGGGGTACACGAGCGTGAGGTGCGCGCCCAGCCCCCGCCGGGCCGTCGGGTCCAGCTCGTCCCGGAACGGGCCGACCAGCGCGTCCGCCCCGGGCACGAGGGCGGCGACCATGGTGCGGCGGGCGTGCGGCGCGAGCGGGACGGCCTCGTGACTCAGGGGTCCAGCGGGGCGAACCCGCCGAACGCCCGCCGCCAGCGGTGCGCGTCGTCGCACTGCCACCAACCGCCGACGGGGTCGTCGTCGGCGACCACCCAGTACATGTCGAGACCGCACGTGGGACAGAACATGCGTGACTGTAGGCCCGACGCCGGACGGGTCCGCAAGTCGTGCGCGAACCACCGCATCGACGCGCGGGGGCCCGCGAGCTCCTGGGCCGGCCGGAACCCGCTGCGCTCGGCCACGCGCAGCGAGGCGGCGTTGTCGGCGTCGATGCGCAGGACGGCCAGGGTGGCGGTGGTCCGGGTCGCGAGGAACGCGCACATCAGCGCGACGGCCCGCGACCCGAACCCGCGGCCCCGCCAGGGCGGGAAGACGCTGTAGGACAGGTTCGCCGCGCCCGCCGGGAGCTCGGGCTGCACGAGCTGGACCTCGGCGGTCCCCGCCAGGGCCCCGGTCGCGGCGTCCCGGACACCCCAGGCGAGCTTCGTCCCGCCCCGGTACCAGTCGCCGCGCCAGTCCTCGGCGCGCTCGCGGATGTGCCGCTGGGCCGACGCCGGTGTCGCCGGGCCGCCCGCCAGCCGCCGGACGATGGCGTCGTCCTCGCCGGCCACGAGCGCCGCGGCGTCGCCGGCGGTCATCACCGCCAGGGTGATCACGCCGTCGGTCAGCATGCGGGCCTCGCGGCGCCTACCCGGCCCGCTCCTCGGTGTAGTCCCGGTCCCGCGTGTAGCGGGGCACGCCGTCCCTGTTCACCCCGGCGTGGGTGTAGACGAGGATCGTGACGCGGTAGATCTCGGTGCCGTCCGGTTCGGTGCGGACGAGCTCCCGCGACCCGACGATCTCGACCTCGGCGGGCGGGCCGCCGTCCGGACCGGGCGGGCGCTCGACCCCGCCGTCGTAGCGACCCGGGCCGGCGATGACCAGATGCATGCCGGCAGCCTAGGCCCGGTCGTCGCCCAGGAACACGTGCTCCGGGTGGGGATGGCTGAGGAAGTCGTGGTGCGAGATGTCCCAGCCGTAGGCCCCGGCGAGCGTGAACACCAGGATGTCGCCGGCCCGCAGCCGCGCGACCGGGACGTCGCGGGCCAGGACGTCCTTCGGGGTGCACAGCTCCCCCGCCACCGTCACCCGGTCGTCGGTGACCGAGGGCCGGGGCACCGACGGGTCCCAGCGCTCCACGGGCAGCACCGTGAACGGGTGGCTGTGCTGCCAGGAGACGGGCAGCCGGAAGTGGTGGGTCCCGCCCCGCACGAGCGCCCACGCCGTGCCGTGGGTGCGTTTCACGTCGAGCACCTCGACGGCGTAGCTCCCGGATGCCGCGGTGAGGTAGCGCCCGCACTCGAACTGGATCTCGCGCCAGTGGGCGGGGACCGAGTCGACCCAGTCGCCGAGCCCGCGGGTGAAGCCGTCCCAGTCGAAGCGGTGGGCGGGGTCCTGGTAGTCGATCCCGATCCCGCCACCGACGTCGAGCACCTCCACGACGACCCCGAGCTCCTTCTCCCAGCCCACGACGGTGTCGCGGTAGAGACCGAGCATCTCCAGGTGGGTCTCGGCGGAGAGGTTGTTCGACAGCGAGTGCAGGTGGAAGCCCGCGAACCGCAGGCCCGGCAGCGTGGTGGCGGCCTCCGTCGCGGCGGGGAGATCGGCCTCGTCGATGCCGAACTGGGTCGGGCGCCCGGCCATCGCCAAGGTGGCCGACGGGAACGGGCCCGCGAGGTTGACGCGCAGCAGCACCTCGGCCGTCGTCCCGCGGGCCACCGCCGCGGCGGAGATCCGGTGCAGCTCGAGCACGCTCTCCACGTGCAGGCGCGTGACCGCGGCGTCGAGGGCCTGGCCGATCTCGGACGGTGTCTTGGCCGGCCCCCCGAAGAGGATCGGCGCGGCGGGGGCGACGGCCCGGACCTTGGCGATCTCGCCGCCGGAGGCGACCTCGAAGCCGGCGACGATCGGCGCGAGGGTGTCGAGGACCGGGGCGGCGCTGTTGGCCTTCATCGCGTAGTACATGCGGCACCGCGGCGGGAGCGCGGCCACGACCTCGGCGACGTGCCGGCGCAGGCCGTCGAGGTCGTAGGCGAACAGGCAGACGGGCTCGTCGCGGGCGGCCCGGTCGCGGAGCAGGGCGTCGAGGGTGGTCACGTCGAGGATGGTCACGGGGCCTCCGGGTCGGCACGGACGCCACGGTGGGCCTCGAGGTGGGCCTCGAGGTGGGCCCGCAGGGCCCGGGCGGCGATCCCGCGCTCCTCGCCGAGCACGAAGGCCCGGACGCCACGGGCGGCCCACGCCCGGTGGTCGTCGGCGGTCCGGGGGATGGCGCAGAACTCCACGCCGTGCGCCCGGCACGTGTCGGCGATGCGGGTGAGGGCCTCGCGCACCACCGGGTGCCGCGTCTGCCACGGCACGCCGTAGGACTGCGAGAGGTCGGCGGCGCCCTCGAGGACGAGGTCGACGCCGGGCACCGCGAGGATGTCGTCGAGGGCGTCGACGCCCTCGGCGTCCTCGATCATCGCGACGACCATGATCTCGGCGTTGGCCCGGGCGAGGTACTCGCCGAGGTCGAGGCGCCCGAAGCCCGGCACCCGCCCGCCGTTCAGCGACCGCATCCCCTCCGGCGCGTACCGGGCGGCGCGGACGGCGGCGGCGAGGTCGTCGGGGGTCCGCACGTGCGGGACGACGACGCCCATCGCGCCGGCGTCGAGTGCGCGCAGGATCGCGCCGGGGTCGGCCTCCGGGACGCGGACGAACGGGGTGAGGTCCACCGCCTCCGCCGCGCGGACGAGGTTCTCCAGCTCCTGCGGGTCGACGAGGGCGTGCTCGCTGTCGAGGACGACGAAGTCGTAGCCGGCGCACCCGATCATCTCCACCAGCGCCGGGGCCGGGACGGCGCAGAAGAGCCCGTGGACCTCCCGGCCCCCGGCCAGGGCTGCCCGGACGGCGTTGGGGCGCAGCATCAGCGACCCCCGAACCGGTGCAGCGGGTTGGACACGCGGTGCAGGGCCAGCTCGGTGTCGGGCGTGAGCCGCCGGGTGGTCAGCTTCTCGACCTCGAGGGTGGGCGCGGAGAGGTCGAACGCCCCGGAGCCGTGCCGGCGGTCGTGGGCCCGGACCCGCGTGGCGACGATCGTCCAGAACTCCGTCTCGTCCATCAGCCCGTGCGAGGCGAGGAACAGCCCGAGCTCGCCGAGGTTGACGAAGAAGAACGCGTCGAGCAGGAAGTCGGTCACGAGGGTCGGCTCGTCGGTCTCGACGAACGAGTTCCGGTTGGTGTGGTGCGCCGGCGGCGGGGCGAGCACCGGGGCGTCGTCGGGGTCGGCGAGCAGGCGCCGGCAGAACCGGACGCCGTCGTGGAAGTCCTTGAGCGCCACGCGCGCGGGCAGGCCGTCGCGCAGGACCAGCGACATGTTCTGGGCGTGCGACTCGAGCGCCAACCCGTGGGCCACGAGCAGGTGCACCAGGGGCAGCGCGACGGCGTCGACGAGGGCCTCGACCCACGTCCGGGCGCCGTGCGCGGCGAGCCAGGGCGCGATCAGCGGGGTGCCGTCGTCCTCGGTCGTCGTCAGCCCGGTGACCGGGACCGCCCGCTCTCCCGTGTCGAGCCGCGACGCGAGGCTCGTGCGCCAGATCGCGGCCAGCGCACCCTCGGTCTCGGCGCGGACGAGGTCCGACGGGGGCGCCGGGACCACGGCGACGCCGTGGACCTCGCCGAGCACGATCACCCGCGCGTCCCGGGCGAGGAAGTCGTCGCGCGCCACGATGCGGGCCAGCCAGTCGGAGATCGGGGCGGCGTTGCGGACCGTGTGCGGGGCGAGCCGGCGGGACGTGGAGGTGTTCGTGATCGAGAGCGCCGTCTTGAGGTGGCTGCGCGCGGGGTCGTCGCGGCAGCTCAGGGTGCGGATGGACTGCTGGGGCGAGAACGACGCGGGGTCCGGGCCGAGGGCGACCAGGCGGCCGTCGGCGAGCAGGTCGGCGAAGGCCCGCCGGAGGCGCTCGCGCCACTGCCACGGGTGGACGGGCAGCCACGCGTAGTCGGCCGGGTCGCCGCCGGCGTCGTGGATCCGGGCGTCGAACGCGGCCGCCGCCGTCGGGCCCAGCTCGGCACGGGGATCCGGCGGGTCGACGGACGAGGTGGTGACCTCGGCGACCGAGCGGTGCGCGGCGACCCAGAACGGGTGGAGCACCGGGAGGAACTCGGGGCCGTAGGCGACGTCGTCGTCGAGGTCGAAGCCGATCCGCGACTTGTAGGCCGGGTGGTAGCGGTGCCCGTCGGTGATCAGGCCCTCGAGCGCCTCGTGGTCGGCGTCGGCGAGCAGCTGGTGGCGGCCCGCCCGCACGTACTCGGCCAGCACGTCCTTGACGCGCGTCTCCTCGAGCTCGACGGCGAAGCGCGCCAGCTGCTCGGGGTGCTCACCGCCGAGGATCGCGGCACGGACCTCGCCCAGGAACTGCGGCAGCGACGCGGCCTCGGCCACCGCGCCGTCGGCGTCCTCGCGACGCACCGGCTCCGCCGACAGACGCACGCGGTCGAACCCGACGGCTCGGTCGGCCTCGAAGAGATAGCGGACGGGGCGGCCGTCGCGGTCGATCCCGGCGATCACGTGCTCCCGGCCGTCCGCCGACACGTCCGCCGCACCCTCGTAGACCAGCGAGGCGAGGGTCTGGCGGAACAGGCGGCGGCGGACCGCGGTCGCGGTGGGTGCGCGCAGCGCGGGCACGAGGACGTCGTCGACCCGATCGGTCATCCCGCGGCCTTCCTGATCGGGTTGGACAGGTCGACGTAGAGGGGGCTCTCCCCGCGTCCGGCGAAGCGGCTCAGGAGGTTCGCCTTCGCCGGCAGGGCGGGGCTCGTGAGCAGGTCGGCAGCGTACGGAGCGCCCGGGCCGGCGACCTCCGCGAGCACCTCGGCGACCACCCGCCACAGCGCCGGTTCCCCCGGCGGGAGCGCGGCGCCGAGGGCCGCGACCACGCTGGTCAGCCCGTTGACCACCGCGTGGTAGCGCAGCCGCTGCCACGCCTCGTCCTCGTCGTAGACCAGCGGGCTCGCCGCGTCGAGGCCGGCGGGGAGGCGGTCGCGGCTCACGTGCGCACCCTCCATGTCCCGCACCCAGAACCGCGCGGGGACCCCGTCCTCGGTGTGCAGCAGGGTGTTCTGCAGGTGGGCCTCGAAGCCGAGGCCGTGCGCGCCGAAGATCGTCAGCATGGGCACCAGCGAGACGCCCAGGTACGCCCGCAGCCACGCCTCGGTGTCGCTCCCGGCCGCCCGGACCTCCCCGACGAGCGCCGGCTCCTCGCCCCGCGGCCCCGGCTCGAGGAGCCCCGCGAGCACGCGCGGGGCGGCGGGGTCGACGACGAACGGGTTCTCGCGGAACAACGTGACCAGGTCCTCCGCCTCGTCCTCCCCCACCGCGGCCGGGTCGACCCCCCGCCACCCGGTCTCGATCAGCACCTCGAACCCCGGCGCAGGCCACCCCGGCCGCAGGGACGACGCCAGCCGGCTCGCGTCGACCGCGCGCCGGGCGTGCTCGACCGGGATGGTGCGCACGAAGTTGGTGATCCGCAGGTGCAGCGGGAGCTTCCAGGCGGTGGGGAACGCGGGGTCGCAGACGGTGCGCACCGACGAGGTCGGGTAGACGGGTGCCCCGAGGGAGCCGAGGTCCCGGAGCCGCCCGTCGGCCAGCAGCGCCGACGTCCCCGGCAGCCCGCGCAGGTGCGTGATCTGCCAGGGATGGACGGGCAGGACGGACCAGCCGTCGGGGGCGTGCGCCGCGACCTCGCCGGGGGTCCAGGGACCGGGCGCGACCCGCTCCTCCACGACGAGGTCGGGGTGGACGGCGAGGTGGTGGCGCCGGAAGGACACCCCGAGCTCGGGGGCGAAGCGGTCGGCGGTCTCGTGGTCGACCCCCTCGATGCTCTTCGGCGCGGGGTGGAAGGGGTGCCCGGTGCGCACGGCCTGCTCGGCGTGCCGGGTCCGGCCGGCGGCGTCCGCAGGCTCCGGGCGGACCGGGGCGGCGAGGTAGCGCGCCGTGCGGGCCACGCTGGTGCGGACCTGCGCGCCCAGGGCCCCCACCCGGTCCGTCGGGGCACGGCACGGGTCCGGCAGGGCCGGGTCCGGCAGGGCCGGGTCAGGAAGGGCCTCGTCGAGCAGGGTGAGCAGGAGGTGGACGAACTCCTCGTGCGACACCGGCCGGGTGTGCGACCCCGTGTCGAGGACGATCTCCTCGCCCCACCGGTGGTGCCCCGACGGCGACCACCCGATCACCTCGGCGACCAGGGCGCCGCTCTCCAGCAGGTCGAGGCGCCAGGGCCCCGGCCCGCCGGGCGGGAGCTCGAGCTCCCGCGCCGCCGCGTTGAGCAGCCGCTCGCGCGCGGCGGCCCGGGCCCGGACGACGGCGTCGGCGGGGAGGGACGGCGCGGTCATGGGTCCATCCTCCGACGGCGTCCGTCGCGTCACGCCACCCCGGGTGGGAAGCGTTGCCGACGGGCCGTGGGAGAAAGTGCGGGAATGGATCCTCAGCCGTTCAGGAATGCCTCGACGGCGAGCCACACCGCGAACACGAAGAACAGCACCGCGGCGCCGATCCGGATCGCCCTCTCCGGCAGGTTCCGGCCCAGCACCCGGCCCAGGATGATCGCCAGGCCGTCGGCCACGACCATGCCGATCGTCGAGCCGAGCCAGACGCCCGTGACGCCGCCGGTGCCGGGGTACTGGGTGGCGAGCGTGACGGTGGCGAGCATCGTCTTGTCGCCGAGCTCGGCGAGGAAGAACGCGACCCCGACCGTGACGAACGCGGAGCGCGTGGTGGCGCCGCTCTTCTTCTCCTCGTCGGCGGAGAGCGAGTCGCCGCGCAGGGTCCACAGCCCGAACACGACGAACGCGACGGCCGCCGCGAGGGAGATCCAGAAGGTGGGGAGCGTGGCCCCGAGCAGGTAACCGACGCCGACCGAGACCGCGTGCGTGACCGCCGTGGCGGCGGTGATGCCGAGCAGCACGGGCAGGGCCCGGAAGCGGGTGGCGAACGTCAGCGCCATCAGCTGGGACTTGTCACCGAGCTCCGCGACGAAGATGACGGCGAAGCTCAGGGCAGCGGCGGCCAGGAAGCCGGTCACGGGGGCGCGCTCCTCTCGGTCGGATCGGACCGAGGGCGCATGCTCCGGCCCGAACCCGTTGCACGGGTCGGTGCCGAAGGTCTCGCCCGCCACCGATACAACCGGCGGCCGCCGCGGCCGGACGCAGGGCGTCAGTGTGTCGACCGCGATGTTGGGAGCTACTCCCCTTCGCTGCGACGAACGTAGCACCCGTTCGCCGCGCACTGCGATTCCCGGTGGCACTCCTCACCGGGGTCGCCGGCGCGAATTCGAATATTCGGCGTGCCGAGATCTCGAATTCGCCGGCACCGATCGACACGTGTCGGCGGGGCCGAGGCATGATCGCCGGATGGCCACGGTCGAGGAGCTCATGCAGCGCAACCTGCTCGGGGTGTTCAACGAGCGCGACGCCGCGCGCCGCCGGGAGGCGATCGCCGCGGTGTACGCCGAGGACGTCCTGTTCCAGGACCCGGAGGGCCTCGTGCGGGGTCGCGACCAGATCGACGCCAAGGTGTCGGCGCTACTGGACGGCGCGCCGGACTTCGCGTTCCGCCCCACCGGCCTCGTGCGGGTGAGCGGCGACCTCGGCGTGCTCCCGTGGGGCTTCGGGCCCGCGGGCGGCGCGCCCGTCGTCACGGGCACCGACATCGGCCTCGTCGAGGACGGCCGCATCGCCCGGCTCCACACCCTGCTGGACTCCGGCTCCTCCTGACCGCCCGCCCCGCCATCGGGGAGCATGGGCCGATGCAGCAGGACGGTGAGCGGCTGGCGGGCCTGCCGCCGGTGCGGGCGGTGCCGGCCGGGGAGGTCCGGGCGGCGCTGGCCGGGACGCCGACGGTCGTGGTCCTCGACGACGACCCCACCGGCACGCAGACCGTCCGCGACCTCCCGGTGCTCACCCGCTGGAGCCCCGACGACGTCGACTGGGCCCTCGCGCAGGGAGCGCCGGCGTTCTTCGTCCTGACCAACACCCGCAGCCTCGCCCCCGACGACGCCGCGGCGCGCACCCGCGAGGTCGTGCGGACGTGCCTCGACGTCGCCCGGCGCCGCGGCGTCGAGGTGATCGTCGCCAGCCGCAGCGACTCGACGCTGCGCGGGCACTTCCCGCTCGAGACCGACGTGGTCGCCGCCGAGATCGGCGCCGAGGCCGTGGTCCTCGCGCCCGCCTTCCCCGACGCCGGGCGGGTCACCCTCGACGGCGTGCACTGGCTGCGCGAGGGCGACACGCTGACCCCGGTGGCCGAGAGCGAGTTCGCCGCCGACGCCACCTTCGGCTACCGCCACTCCCGCCTCGCCGACTGGGTCGCGGAGAAGAGCGGCGGGGCGATCCCGGCCACCGACGTCGCCGAGGTCGGCATCGCGAGCCTGCGCGCGGGCCCGGTGCCGCTGCCCCGGGCCCGGGTGATCGTCCTCGACGCCGTGGTCGACGACGACCTGCGCGCCGGGGTGCTCGCGATCCTCGCCGCCGAGCGGGACGGCGCCCGGTTCGTCTACCGCGTCGGCCCGTCGTTCGTCCGCGCCCGCGTCGGCCAGGGCGAGCAGCCGCCGATCGCCGACGCCGACCTCCGTGACGCCGTCGGGACCGGTCACGGGCTCGTCGTCGTCGGCTCGCACGTGGCCCGCACCAGCCGCCAGCTCGACCGGCTCGGTGCGCGGCGGGAGCTCGCCCGCGTCGAGATCGACGTCCCGACGGTGCTGGCCTCCGACCCGCGGCACCTCGACGACGTGGTCGCGGAGGTCGCGACATCCCTCGAGCACCGCACCACCGTGCTGAGCACCTCACGCACGCTCGTGACCGGGCGCGACGAGGCCGAGAGCCTGGAGATCGCACGCCGGGTCAGCGCCGCCCTCACCGGGGTCGTCGGGCGGATCGTCGCCGCGAGCCCGCCGGCCTACGTCCTCGCGAAGGGCGGGATCACGTCCTCGGACGTCGCGACCGAATCGTTGCGGGCCGACCGGGCGTGGGTGCGCGGATCGCTGCTGCCCGGGATCGTGTCGCTCTGGGCGGCGGCGAGCGGCCCGCCCCTGGTGGTGTTCGCCGGGAACGTGGGCGGCGAGGACGCGCTCGCCGACGTCGTCGACCGCCTCGAGGAGGCCGCATGCGCGTGATCGTCACCGGCGGGGCCGGGTTCCTCGGGACGCTGCTGTGCCGCCGCCTGCTCGCCGGGCCGGTCGCGCTCGGCGGGGCGGCGCCGGCCGACGTCACGCGGCTCGTCGTCGTCGACCTCGTCGCACCGGCCGACGACGTCGCCGCCGACCCGCGGGTCGAGGCCCTCACGATCGACTTCGGTGCGGGCGGGCTGAGCCGGACCCTCGCCGACGAGGCGGATGCGGTCTTCCACCTCGCGGGGGTGGTCAGCGGCGCCGCCGAGGCCGACTTCGATCTGGGCATGCGCACCAACCTCGACGGCACCCGCGCGGTGCTGGAGTACGCGCGCGGCCACGCCGTGCCCCCGGTGCTCGTCTTCACCAGCTCGCTCGCGGTGTTCGGCAGCGATCCGGCGATCGGACCGGTCGGCCCCGTCGACGACGACACCCTGCCGCGCCCGCAGTCGAGCTACGGCATCCAGAAGTTCGTCGGCGAGCAGCTCGTCGCCGACTACACCCGCAAGGGTTTCGTGCGCGGCCGGACGGTGCGGCTGATGACGGTGTCGGTGCGGCCCGGCCGTCCCAACGCCGCGGCCTCGAGCTTCCTGTCCGGGATCATCCGCGAGCCGCTGGCCGGCGAGCGCGCCGTCTGCCCGGCGCCGCCGGACATGCCGGTGGCGCTCTCGTCGCCGCACCGCACGCTGGAGGGCATCCTCCGGGCCGCCGAGGTGGACGACGCCACCTGGGGCAGCCGGACCGCGATGAACCTCCCGGCGCTCACCACCACGCCGCGCGAGATGACCGCGGCCCTCGACCGCGTCGCCGGCCCGGGCACGAGCGCGCTCGTCGACTGGGTCGAGGACCCGGCTGTCGTCGCCATCGTGGGCAGCTGGCCGTCGCGGTTCGAGACCCCGCGCGCGGCGGCGCTCGGTCTGGCCGCGGACACGTCGTACGACGAGATCGTGCGCGCCTACCGGGACGGCTGAGCCCGCGCCCCGGAGGTGCGGGACGCGGGCCCAGGTCCGTCAGCGCCGGGGTCCGTCAGAGGTGGGTCAGCACCGCGTCGGCGGTGGAGACCTCGTGGTCCGGCGGGGCCGCCTCCACGTCGATCCAGGTCAGGGTGCCGTCGTCGATGATCGCCGCGTAGCGCGACGACCGGACGCCCAGCCCGAAGTCCGAGGCGTCGATGCTCAGGCCCATCGCCGTGGCGAAGAGCGCGGCGCCGTCGGCGAGCATGATCACGCTGTCGCCGACCCCCTGGTCCTTCGCCCAGGCGCCCATGACGAACGGGTCGTTCACCGACACGCAGACGATCCGGTCGACGCCCTTGGCGCTGATCTCCTGGGCCTTGGCCACGAAGCCCGGGAGGTGCGCGTCGCTGCAGGTCGGGCTGAAGGCGGCGGGCACGCCGAACAGGACGGTGCGGCCCGTCCCGAAGAGCTCGCCGGAACGCACGGGGTTGGCGCCGTCGGCGCCGACCGTCGCGAGCGGCACGTCGGGGATCTTGTCTCCCACTGAGATCATCGTTCAGGTTCTCCTTCTGGGAACGGCCGGTCGCCGTCGGGTGTCCGAGTGACGGTTCGTCCTCGTCGACGACCGGGTTCACACTGTCGTCCCCGGACCTCCCACGGAAGGGCCCACCATGGGCAGGATCGTGCTGTACATGTGGATGTCCCTGGACGGCTTCGTCACCGGACCGGAGGACGGGCCCGATCAGGGCCTGGGGATCGGCGGGGAACGGCTGCACGAGTCCCTGGTCCTCGCTGCGGGCGACGATCCGGCCACCGCCCGAAGCGACGACGACGTGGACGCCCTCGTGCTCGCCGAGGCGATGGCCACCGGCGCGGTCCTCACCGGCCGGCGGACCTTCGACCACGCCGGGCACTGGGGCGGCGACCACCACGACGGCGTCCCGATCATCGTGCTGACCCGCTCCGTCCCGGATGCGCCCGCCCCCGGCCACGCCCGCTACGTCACCGACGTGCGGGAGGCCGCGGCGGCGGCCCGGGAGGCCGCG
This sequence comes from Actinomycetospora sp. NBC_00405, assembly GCF_036044095.1. Taxonomy (NCBI): domain Bacteria; kingdom Bacillati; phylum Actinomycetota; class Actinomycetes; order Pseudonocardiales; family Pseudonocardiaceae; genus Actinomycetospora; species Actinomycetospora sp. NBC_00405. The sequence continues at coordinate 915,155 of NZ_CP107938.1, read as the reverse complement.
GGCGACCGGGACGTGCTGCTGCACGGCGCCGAGGCGGCCCGGGCGTTCCTGCGGGCCGGGGAGGTCGACGAGCTGGCGCTGCAGGTGGTGCCTGTCCTGCTCGGGCAGGGCCGGCGCCTGTTCGACGACATGCCCGCCGAGCTCGTCGAGCTCGAGCCGATCCGCACCCTCGACGGGCCGGGGACGGTGGCCCTGCGCTACCGCGTGCTCCCCGGCACCGAGTCCGGGGAGGAGTCGTGACGGCCCTGTGTCTGGACATGACCGTCTCCCTCGACGGCTTCGTCGCCGGCCCGGACGACGGCCCCGACGCGCCCCTGGGTCGCGGCGGGTTTCGCCTGTTCAACTGGCTCGACCGGCGCCACGACCCGGGGCCGAGCGGCGAGGTCTACGCCGAGGCGACGGCCACCCGCGCGGTGCTCGCCGGGCGCCGCACGTACGAGCTGGCTGGACGCTGGGGCGGCGACCACCACGACGGCGTCCCGATCGTCGTGCTGACCCACGACGTCCCCGACGAGCCGCCGCCGGGGACCGTCGAGTACGCCACCGACCCGACGGAAGCGGCGGACCGGGCGCGTGCGGCGGCCGGGGGCGGCGACGTCCTGGTCCTCGGGGCCGGCGCGGCGCAGGCCCTGCTGCGCGTCGGTGCGCTCGACGAGATCGCCTTGCACGTCGTGCCGGTCCTGCTCGGCCGGGGGCGCCGCCTGTTCGAGGGTCTCCCGGCAGAGCTCGTCGAGCTCGAGCTCGTACGGCGGCGGGAGACCCCGGACACCGAGGACCTGGCCCGGCGGGTCACGCACCTGCGCTATCGCGTTCGGAAGGGACGTTGACCTCGGCGGTACCCGTGGCGGCCCCGTGGCTCAAGCGGCGCGGGCGCGGGCGCGAGCGCCCGCACCGTAGTCATTCATCCGAGGGCTGTAGACGGAGGCTTGGCTCTCGCTTGAAGACGTAGTAGCCCACGGTCTTCCCTTTGACAGAAACGTTCTGCCCGGTCGAGAGAAACTTGTCGCGACTCTCCTGGCCCTGCTCCACGAAAGTGAAGGATGCGGTCAGCAAGTCCCATCCTTCTCTGCACACCGCATTGAGGACCTGCGACGGATCGTGAGTGCGTTGCGCAGTCGTTCCGCCGGTCATGGCAAGGATGATGGCCTGCTGACTCATGACATCGACGGACGTCTGGAACACCAGGTCACCGTTCGCGAAGGCCTGCTGTGCCTGGCCGACCGGGGACTCGTGGAACTCACGCCGCTCCTTCTCAGCTTCCTTGGCTAGCCGACGCTGTTCCTGCTCCTTCTCCCACGCCTCGGCGCGGGCTTTCTCCTCGCCAGAGACCTTGAACAGCACTGTCACAGCCCAGACGCGAGGTCCCCGAGAGCCCTGACGACGAGGGCGTCGTCGCCGGTGTCGAGGCCGTGCACCACGGCGTAGCAGGGGCCCACGCGTCGCCAGTCGCGGGCGCGGACGGTCAGGTCGGCGCCGTACGCCTCGATCACGGCCGGGGCGACGCCGGTGTCGAGGAGCAGCCACTCCAGATCCTTGGCCGGGTCGCCGGCGCGCGCGTCGCCCCAGTCGATGACGCCCGTGAGCCCGCCGTCGGCGGCCAGGACGTGCTCGGCCCGGAGATCACCGTGGACGACGGCGTCGGCCGGTGCCACGCGCAGACGGTCCAACGCGGCGCGCAGCCGGCGGTCGTCGGGCAGACGGGGCGCGACCTCGTCCTCGAACCGCGCGACCGACCGGTCCCGCCACCCGCGGGTCGTCGCCGGGTCCGGGAGCCCGTGCGCCACGGCCCCGTCGACGGGGACGTCGTGCAGCGCGCGCAGGAACGCCCCGAGCCTGCGCCCCTGGTCGGCGGACGGGGCGTCGAGCGCCGTTCCGGGCACCCACGGATGGCGCACGGTCAGCGGCGTCTCGCCGACCACGACCGGCCGTGGCACGGGGAGCGGGAGCCACGCCGCGAGCCACGGCAGCAGGCGCGCCTCCCGCCGCAGCCCCGCCTCGGCAGCGGGACGCCGGGCCGTGCGCTCGACCCACCGGCCGTCGACCAGGACGGCGTGGGAGTCCCAGCCCGAGCCGAGCGGCACGCGCCGGGACGGCGTCACGGGTCCGGTGGACCGTGCCCGGCCGTCACGGGACTCACTTCTTCCCGGCCTTCTTCGGGATGTAGAGGTCGGTGAGGGTGCCTTCGAAGGCCTCGGCGGCCATGCCGATGGTCTCCGAGAGCGTCGGGTGCGGGTGGATCGTCAGGCCGATGTCGGCGGCGTCGGCACCCATCTCGATGGCCAGCGCGGCCTCGGCGATGAGGTCGCCCGCCGCGGGGCCGACGATGCCGGCACCGAGGATCCGGTCGGTCTCGGTGTCGAAGAGGACCTTGGTCGAGCCCTCCGAGCGCCCGAGCGACAGCGAGCGGCCGGACGCCGCCCACGGGAACGTCCCCGAGCCGTACGACAGGCCGCGCGCCTTCGCCTCGGTCTCGGTGACCCCGACCCACGCGACCTCCGGGTCGGTGTAGGCGACCGACGGGATGCAGCGGGCGTCGAAGGCGCTCTTCTGCCCGGCGGCGACCTCGGCGGCGACCTTGCCCTCGTGCACGGCCTTGTGCGCGAGCATCGGCTGGCCGACGACGTCGCCGATCGCGAAGACGTGCGCGACGTTCGTCCGCATCTGCGCGTCCACCCCGACGAAGCCGCGCTCGTCCACCGAGACCCCGGCCGCGTCGAGGTCCAGCGCGGCGCCCAGGGGACGCCGCCCGACGGCCACCAGCACGGCGTCGAACGTGTCGGTCTCGGGCGCTGTCTTCCTCCCCCCGGCCGGGCCCTCGAACGACACCACGAGACCCTTCTCCGTGGCCTCGACGCCCGTGACCTTGGTGGAGAGGTGGATGTCCTCGTAGCGCGCGCCGATGTGCTTGGCCAGCGGGCCCACGATGTCCTTGTCCGCGCCGGGGATGAGCTGGTCCATCAGCTCGACCACGGTGATCCTCGAGCCCAGCTCGGCGTACACCGTCGCCATCTCGAGGCCGATGATCCCGCCGCCGAGGACGAGCAGGCGCTCGGGCACGTCGGCGATCTCGAGCGCCGAGGTCGAGTCGAGCACGCGCGGGTCGTCGTGGGGCACGAACGGCAGGCGGACCGGCTCCGAGCCCGCGGCCACGATGACCTGGTCGAAGCCGACGACGGTGGTCGCACCGTCGGGCGCGGTGACCTCGAGGCGGTGCGGCGAGAGGAACCGTCCCGTCCCCTGCAGCGTCGAGACCTTCCGCTGCTTGGCCAGGCCCTTCAGCCCGCCCGTCAGCCGGTCGACGACGCCGTCCTTCCACGTGCGGAGCTCGTCGAGGTCGATCTCCGGCGCGCCGAACTTCACGCCGTGCCCGCTCATCTCCTTGGTCTCGGCGATGACCTTCGCCGCGTGCAGCAGCGCCTTCGACGGGATGCAGCCCACGTTCAGGCAGACCCCGCCGAGCGAGTCGCGGGCGTCCACCACCAGGACCTCGAGCCCGAGGTCGGCGGCCCGGAACGCGGCCGTGTACCCGCCCGGCCCCGCGCCGAGCACGACCAGCCCGACGTGGCGATCCGCGTCACCGACCGCACCGTCGTCCGCGGCCGCCGGCGCGGTCTGGTTCCGCGACGGCACCCGCTCGGAGGCGCCCGTCTTGGCGACGGGTGCCGGCGTCGCCGGAGCCTCGACGTCGCTCGGCGTCAAGACCAGGATCGGTGTGCCCCGCGAGACCGTGTCGCCGACCGCGACGCGGATCTCGGTGACCGTCCCGGCGGTCTCGGCGGGGACGTCCATCGTCGCCTTGTCGGACTCGAGGGTGAGGACCGGCTCGTCGAGGGCGATCTCGCTGCCCACGGCGACGTGGATCTCGATGATGGGGACGTCGGTGAAGTCGCCGATGTCGGGGACCTCGACGACCACGGTGTCAGCCACGGCGAATCTCCTCGGCAGGTGTCACAGCAGCAGGCGGCGCTCGTCGCCCATGGTGTGGGCGAGGTGGCGGGTGAAGCGCGCGGCCAGGGCGCCGTCGATGACGCGGTGGTCGTAGGACAGGCACAGCGGCAGCAGGGTGCGCGGCACGAAGGCCTCGCCGTCCCAGACCGGCGCGACGCGCGAGCGCACGACACCGAGGATGGCGACCTCGGGCGCGTTGACGATCGGGGTGAACGCCGTGCCGCCGATCCCGCCGAGGCTGGAGATCGTGAACGTGCCGCCGCTCATGTCGTCGGCCGTGAGCTTGCCGTCGCGCGCCCGCGCCGACACCTCCCCCAGCTCCTTCGACAGCTCGACGATGCCCTTGCGGTCGACGTCGCGGATGACGGGGACCACCAGCCCGCCCGGGGTGTCGACGGCGACGCCGAGGTGGAAGTAGCGCTTTATGATCAGCGCGTCCTTCTCGGGCGTGAGCGAACTGTTCAGCGTCGGGTAGGCCTTGAGCGCCGAGACCGACGCCTTCATGAGGAACGCGAGCAGCGTGACCCGGTAGCCCTCGGCCTTGCCCTGGGTGTCGAGCTCCTTGCGGAAGCGGTCGGTGTCGGTGATGTCGGCGTCGTCGTTGTGCGTGACGTGCGGGACGTTCAGCCACGAGCGGTGCAGGAACGGGCCCGAGATCCGCGTGATCCTCGACAGCGGCTGCGTCTCGACGGGCCCGAACTTCGAGAAGTCCTGCGCCGGGATCTCGGGGATGCCCGAGCCGCCGGACGGGGCCGCCGCCGGGGCCGCGGCGGGCGCCTGCGCGGGGCCGCGGACGTAGGCCAGCAGGTCGGACTTGGTGATCCGTCCCTTGGGCCCGGTGGCCGGCACCTGGTCCAGGTCGACCTCGAACTCGCGGGCCAGCTTGCGCACGCTCGGGCCCGCGTGGACGGGGAGCCCGGAGCCGTTGCTGGAGCCCTTGCCCGAGCCGTTGGTGGACGGTGCCGGCGCGGCCGCGTCTGACGAGGCCTTCTCCGTCTCGGGCTCCTGCGCCGTGATCTCGGCGTCGGCGGCCGCGGGCGCGTCCTTCGGCACCGGGGCGTCGGTCTCGGTGGGGCCGTCCTCCACCGGCTCGCCCTCGGCGGCGTCGAGCCGCAGCACCGGCGTACCCTGGCTGACGGTGTCGCCGACGGCCACGAGCACCTCGGTGACGCGCCCGGCGTGAGACGACGGCACGTCCATCGTCGCCTTGTCGGACTCGAGCGTGGCCAGCGGATCGTCGACGGCGATCACGTCGCCGACCGCGACGTGGAGCTCGATGATCGGGACGTCGGTGAAGTCGCCGATGTCCGGGACCTCGACCTGTGTTGTGGCGGGGGCCGTCATGGGATGCCTCGCGGTCTCGTCGATCTCGTCGGGGGTCAGGCGTGCGCGGGCGCGGGGCGCTCGGGGTCGATGCCGTAGCGCTCGATGGCCTCGGCGACCTTCTCGGTCGGGACGGCGCCGTCGCGGGCCAGGGCGGACAGGGTCGCGACCACCACGTAGCGCCGGTCGACCTCGAAGAAGTCGCGCAGCGCCTTGCGGTAGTCCGAGCGGCCGAAGCCGTCGGTGCCGAGCACGGCGAAGCGCCGGTCGCCGACCCACTCGCGGATCTGGTCGGGGAAGGCGCGCATGTAGTCCGTCGCCGCGACCACCGGGCCGGCCGGGCGGTCGGCCAAGCACTGCTCGACCCACGAGAGCCGGGGCGTCTCGGTGGGGTGGAGCATGTTCCAGCGGGTGACGTCCATGCCGTCGCGTCGCAGCTCGGTGAAGCTCGGCGCGCTCCACACGTCGGCGACGACGCCCCACTCGTCCTCGAGCATCTCGGCGGCGGCAATCACCTCGCGCAGGATCGTCCCCGAGCCCATGAGCTGCGCGCGCGGCTTCTGCTTGGCACGGCTCCTCCGGGCTCCCGCCGCCGCTGCGCCGCCACCCGCCCGCCCGGTGCCCTCCCGGAAGAGGTAGAGACCCTTGACGATCCCCTCCTCGACCCCCTCGGGCATCGCGGGGTGGTGGTAGTTCTCGTTCATCAGGGTCAGGTAGTAGAAGACGTCCTCCTGCTCGGCGTACATCCGCCGCAACCCGTCCGCGACGATCACCGCGACCTCGTAGGCGAAGGTCGGGTCGTAGGACACGCAGTTGGGGATCACCGACGAGAACAGGTGCGAGTGGCCGTCCTCGTGCTGCAGGCCCTCGCCGTTGAGGGTCGTGCGCCCGGCGGTGCCGCCGAGCAGGAACCCGCGGGCGCGCAGGTCGCCCGCGGCCCACGCGAGGTCGCCGACACGCTGGAACCCGAACATCGAGTAGTAGATGTAGAACGGGATCATCGGGACGTCGCTGACGGAGTACGCCGTCGCCGCCGCGATCCACGAGGACATCGCGCCCAGCTCGTTGATGCCCTCCTGGAGCAGCTGGCCGTTCTCCGCCTCCTTGTAGAACATCAGCTGGCCGGCGTCCTCGGGCGTGTAGAGCTGCCCGACCCGGGAGAAGATCCCGAACTGGCGGAACATGCCCTCCATGCCGAACGTGCGCGACTCGTCCGGGACGATCGGCACCACGCGGTTGCCGATCTTCTTGTCGCGCAGCAGCGTGTTCAGGACGCGGACGAACGCCATCGTCGTGGAGTTCTCGCGGTCGCCCGAGCCGGCGAGCTGGCCGCCGAAGGCGGAGAGGTCGGGTACCTCCAGGGCCTCCGACGTGCGGCGGCGCGCGGGCAGCGACCCACCGAGCGCCTCGCGGTGCTTCCGGAGGTAGATCCCCTCCTCGCTGTCGGGTTCGAAGCGCAGGTAGGGCAGCGACTCGATGGCGTCCTCGTCGATCGAGAGGTCGAAGCGGTCGCGGAAGAGCCGCAGGTTCTCCTGCGCCATCTTCTTCTGCTGGTGCGAGATGTTCTGGCCCTCGCCGGCCTCGCCCATGCCGTAGCCCTTGACGGTCTTGGCGAGGATCACCGTGGGCCGGTCGGGCTCGTCCACCGCCGCGGAGTAGGCCGCGTAGATCTTCGACGGGTCGTGCCCGCCGCGCGTCAGCGCCCAGATCTCCTCGTCGGTCCAGTCCTCGACCATGGCCGCGGTCTCCGGGTAACGGCCGAAGAAGTGCTCGCGGACGTAGGCGCCGTCCTTGGACTTGAAGGTCTGGTACTCGCCGTCGACGGTCTCCTCCATCAGACGCCGGAGGTGGCCGTGCTCGTCCCTGGCGAGCAGCTGGTCCCAGCGGCTCCCCCAGATGACCTTGACGACGTTCCAGCCCGCGCCCCGGAAGACGCCCTCCAGCTCCTGGATGATCTTCCCGTTGCCGCGTACCGGCCCGTCGAGGCGCTGCAGGTTGCAGTTGACGACGAAGATCAGGTTGTCGAGGTGCTCCCGCCCGGCCAGCGAGATCGCGCCCAGCGACTCGGGCTCGTCCATCTCGCCGTCGCCCAGGAACGCCCAGACGTGGCGGTTCTCGGTCTCGGCCAGCCCGCGGCCCTGCAGGTACTTCAGGAAGCGGGCCTGGTAGATCGCCATCAGCGGGCCGAGGCCCATCGAGACGGTCGGGAACTGCCAGAAGTCCGGCATCAGCCACGGGTGCGGGTACGACGAGAGGCCGCTGTGCCCCTTCCCCTGGCTGCCCGCCTCCTGCCGGAAGGAGTCCATCTGCTCCTCGGTGAGGCGGCCCTCGAGGAAGGCGCGCGCGTAGATGCCGGGCGAGGAGTGCCCCTGCATCATCACGAGGTCGCCGCCGTGGCCGGCCGACGGTGCGTGCCAGAAGTGCTGGAAGCCGGTGTCGTAGAGCGTCGCCGCGGACTGGAAGCTCGCGATGTGCCCGCCGAGCTCGGAGGACTCCTTGTTCGCGCGCAGCACCGTCGCGACGGCGTTCCAGCGGATGGCCGAGCGGATGCGGTGCTCGACTGCCCGGTCACCCGGGTGCGGCGGCTCGTCCTCCGGCGCGATCGTGTTGACGTAGGGCGTCGTCGCCGAATAGGGCACGGGCGCGCCGGCCGCGCGGGCCTGCGCGATCAGCTCGTCGAGCAGGTCGTGGGCGCGCTGGGGGCCCTCCACCGCGAGGACCGACTCGAGCGCCTCCCGCCATTCGTCGGTCCCGGTCGGGTCCTGGTCGTCGTCAACCATGCGCGCAGTCCTGTCAGGGCTCGGAGGGTGTGCGGGGAGTGCTCACGTGGCGCCGAATCGTCATCGTCTCCGGGACCCCACCTGGTCAGGGACCCTGCGTCAACCGCCGTTTCGAGCACGGGAAGGTCTGGTTCCCCGCGCCTGACCGGAGATGTCACGGCGGAGCGCGCCATCTCGTCCTGGGAGACATGAGCACATCGAAGAAGCGGGTCCTGGTCATCGGCGCCGGCTACGCGGGCGCGACGGTCGCCGTGCGGCTGGCCGGCCGCTCGCGAGGGCGGGCCGAGGTCACGGTGGTCAACCCTCGCCCGCAGTTCGTCAACCGGCTCCGTCTGCACCACGTCGCCATCGGCCGCGCGGTGCCCGCCCCCGACCTGCGCCGGATGCTGGGGGCGGGGGTCACCCTCGTCGAGGGCCACGTGACGACGCTCGACCCGGACGCCGGGCGCGCCACCGTCGCCGGGCCCGACGGCGTGCGGACCCTCGCGTTCGACCGGGTCGTCGTGGCCACGGGCAGCACGACCGCGGCCGCGCCGGTCCCGGGCGGTGAGCTCGTCCACGCCGTCGGGGACCTGGAGTCCGCCCACCGGCTGCGCACGGCGTTCGCCGCGCTGGCCGCGGGCACGCCCGTCAGCGTCGTCGGCGGCGGGTTCACGGGCCTGGAGACGGTGGCCGAGCTGGCCGAGAGCCGCCCGGACGTGCCGGTGCGGCTGGTGACCGCGGGCGAGGTCGGCGGGTGGTTCACCCCACCGGCGGCGGAGCACGTGCGCCGCACGTTGGAGGATCTCGGCGTGGAGGCGCTCGGCGGGACCCGGGTGCGGGCCGTGGCGCCGGACCGCCTGGTGCTCGAGGACGGCGCCGAGGTGCCGTCCGGGCTCACCGTCTGGTGCGGCGGGTTCGCCGCGCCCCCGCTGGCCCGCGACGCGGGGATCGCCGTCGACGACCGGGGCGCGATCCTCACCGACGCCGCGCTGCGCTCGCTGTCGCACCCGGCGGTCCTGGCCGTGGGCGACGCCGGGCACACGCCCGCGCCGGACGGCGCACGGTTCAGCATGTCCTGCCAGTTCGCGTTCCCGTCCGCCGCGCACGCCGCCGACGCGCTGGTCGGGGACACCGTGATCGGGTTCGACGGTGCCGTCGACGATCGGCCGCTCGACCTCGGCTTCACCGCCCGCTGCGTCAGCCTCGGACGCCGCCACGCCGTGCTGCAGCCGACCACCACGACCGACGTGGCCCGGGGACGCGCCGTGACCGGACGGGCGGCGGTGCTGGCCAAGCGGTTCCAGGTCCGGGGCACCGTGGCCGCGATCGGCCTGGAGCGGCGCCTGCCCGGGGCGATCCGCTGGCCGCACGCCGACCGGCCGGTCCAGGACGCCCCGACGACCGCAGGATCGGCGCCGTGACCCGCACCGAGGAGTTCACCGCGCTGCGCCCGCTGCTCTTCGCGATCGCCTACCGGATCCTGGGCAGCGTCAGCGAGGCCGAGGACGCCGTCCAGGAGACGTGGCTGCGCTACGAGTCGTCCGCGGTCGAGCCCGCGTCGGTGAAGTCGTACCTGTCGGCCGTGGTCACGCGGCTCTCGATCGACGTCCTGCGCTCGGCCCGGGTCCGGCGGGAGTCCTACGTCGGGCCGTGGTTCCCCGAGCCGCTGCTGACCGACCCCTACGAGGACCCGGAACGCTCCGCCGAGCTCGCGGACTCGGTGTCGATGGCGGCGCTGCTGCTGCTCGAGCGCCTGAGCCCGCGGGAGCGGGCGGTGTTCGTGCTCCGGGAGGTGTTCGCGTTCGACTTCCCGGAGATCGCCGCGGCGGTGGGGCGCTCGGAGGCGGCGTGCCGCCAGCTCGCGGTGCGGGCCCGCCGGCACATGGAGGAGGGCCGGCCGCGGTTCGCGGCGGACCGGCGGGAGCGCGAGGAGCTCGCGGCCCGGTTCTTCGACGCCTTCGCCGACGGCGACCTCGACGGGCTCCGCGAGCTGCTCGCCCCCGACGTGCAGGCGGTCAGCGACAGCGGCGGCAAGGGCCCGGCGCTCGCCCGGCCGGTGGTCGGGTCCGAGAACGTTGCCCGTCTGATCGGCGGGTTCGCCGCCCTCATGCCCGGGATCGTCGACATGGGCCCGCGCACGATCAACGACCAGCCCGGGGCGATCCTGCGGGACCAGGAAGGCAAGATCGTCGCGATCATCGTGCTCGACGTCCTCGAGGGGCGGATCCAGACGATCCGCACGGTGATCAACCCCGACAAGCTCGAGCACCTCGGACCGGTCGCCGACGCCTGGGGCGTGCGTGCGGACGCGATCGCCCGGCGGCATCGGCGAGACTCCGGGGCGTGAGCTTCTTCGTGCGCCCCGCGGGCACCGGCGACCGGTACGACTTCGACGGCACGACCTTCACGGTGAAGGCGGACGGCGGCGACACGGAGGGACGCGTCGCGGTGATGGAGCAGGAGGCGCCCGCCGGGCTGACGGTGCCGGCGCACACCCACGACGGCGAGGACGAGATGTTCTACGTCCTCGAGGGCGAACTGGCGGGGTTCTGCGGCGACGAGCGCTGGACGGCCTCGGCGGGCGCGTTCCTCTTCCTGCCCCGCGACGTGGAGCACGGCTTCGAGGTCGTGGGCGACGCCCCGGCGCGGGCGCTGACCATCGTCGGCCCGGCGCGGTTCGATGCGCTGGTCATGTCGCAGGGGCGCCGGCTGGACGGGTGATCACTCGCTCGCCGCGCGCAGCAACGTCCACAGGGTGCCGCCGAGGGCGTCCGCGGACTCGGCGCCGATCTGGGCGCGCAGGCGCTCGTCGACGCCCGCGATGACGCTCGCGGCGGCCCGCGCCAGCCGCTCCCCCTCGGCCGTGACGTGCAGCTCGGCGGTCCGGCCGCGCCCGGGGTCGGTGTCCCGCACGACGGCCCCGCGCTGCTCGAGGGCGTGGAGCGTCGCCTGCATGCTCTGCGGCGTGATGCGCGCCCGTCGGGCGAGCTCGCTGTAGGACATGCCCGGGTTCGGCCCGAGGTGCCCGAGCGCCGAGAGGTGGCGCAACGAGATCCCCTCGGCCTTGAGCCCGGCCTCGACCTCCTCGCGGATGCGGCCGCCGAGGGTCATCAGCAGGAACGCGGGGCTGGTCGCGCGCGGTTCTCCCCCGGCGGCTGCCTGGCTCACGGTCTCCCCTCCTGGCCTCGGTTTCAGTGCCACTGTAGGTTGTTGCAGCCAGACTGAAACCACGGAGGTGGCGATCATGCGTATCCAGATCGTGCTGTTCGACGGATTCGATCCCCTCGACGTCCTCGGCCCGTTCGAGGTCTTCCACATCGGGGCCGGCCTCACCGGCGGCCGGCTGACCGTCGAGCTCGTCAGCGCCGAGGGCGCCCGGCTGGTGCCCAGCGGGCTCGAGGCCGTCTCGCTCACCGCCACCGCGGCGCTGGACCCGGCGGCGGACCTCGTCGTGGTGCCCGGCGCGGTCGGGGCGCTCGCGCTGGACCCCGAGGTGGACGGCGGCGACCTGGTCAGCGCCGGCAACGTCACCAGCGGGATCGACCTGGCGCTGCACCTGATCGAGCGGGAGGTCGGCCCCCAGGTCGCCCACGCCGTCGAGCAGGTCATCCGCCACGAGCGGCGCGGCACGGTGTGGCGGGCCGCAGGGGTCGCGGTGACCGAGGCGTGACCGCGGTCCTCCTGTCCCTGCACGTCCTCGCCGCGATCCTGGCCGTCGGGCCGGTGTGCGTGGCGGCGAGCATGTTCCCGCCGGAGGCCCGGCGGGCCGCGGCGGACCCGGACGCCGGAGCCCGACTGCGGGTGCTCGGGCGCATCTGCCGGACCTACGCGCTGATCGGCATCGCCGTCCCGGTGCTCGGCCTCGCCACGGCGGCGGCCATGGGCGTGCTGACCGAGGCGTGGGTGCTCGTGTCGATCGTGCTGACCACCGCCGCGGCGGGGGTGCTCGCCGGCGTCGTGCTGCCCCGCCAGCGCGCGCTGCTCGCCGCGAGCGGGCCCACCGATACGGTCACCGCCCTCACCGGGCGCCTGGCCGGGGCCACGGGCGTGTTCAACCTGCTCTGGGCGACGGTGACCGTGCTGATGATCGTGCGCCCGGGGTCGACGACGGGGGTGTGACGCGGGGTCGGCGCCTCAGAGCGGGGCGTCGCGCAGCGCGAGCACCACGCGCATGACCCGCTCGACCGCCGTCTCGAACAGGGCGCCGCGCAGCTCGCCGCGGTCGGCGAGGTTCTGGCCCGCGAGCTCGACCATCGTCTCCGGCCCCACCCGCGCGACCAGCAGCGCGGCGACCTCCTCCAGCTCGAGGCCGGGGTTGTCCAGGCGCGTCAGCGCGAACTCGACGATCAGTTCCTCGTCCCGCACGGCGAACCCCTCCCCCTCGCTCCCACGGTAGTCGGCCGCTCGCGCGTCCGTCATCCCCGACGGGTCGGGGAGTCGAGCACCTAGAACGGCGGCGGATCGTCGGCGGAGCTCCGGTCCGGCGCGGTCGGCGGCGCGGACGGCGGCTCGCCCGACGGCGCGGGCCCGGCGGTCCTCCTGAGGAAGGTCCGTCGCCAGCTGACGTCGTCGGTGTCGGGGTCTCCGTGGGGGCCGTCGACGGGCAAGGGCCGTGGGCGCGCGGCGGGCCGTGGTCGCGGCAGCGGCTCGAGGATCTTCTTGGGGCGGGTGGTGTGGTGGACGCCCGCGCGGGTGCGGATGGTGAAGCGCCCGGGCGCGGGTTGGCGGATCCGCCAGCGAGCGTGGTGCTTGGCGCGGTGGTGGTGCAGGTCGACGACCCCGAGGTTGGCGTGCACGCTGGGCCCGCCCAGGGCGTGGTCGATGGTGTGGTCGAGCTCGGCGCGGTGGGCGGGGCGACGGCAGGCGGGCACGATGCAGTGCCGGTCGCGGACCCGGACCCAGCGGTCGGTCTCGGCACGGGGCCGGCGGCGGATGTGGTCGTCGGGGCCTGCCCGCGGCGGACCGTCGCGGCCGGCTCCCAGGCGCTGGTGGAGCTCGGTGAGCAGGGACGCCCAGTCGCCGGTCCGGGTGCGGTGGTCGACGGGAGTGAGGGCAGCCAGCACCGTCGTCGGGACCTGGAGCTCGACGATCGCGCTGCACGGCTCGCCCCGTGGTCGGGGCCCGGTATCTCGGCGAGGCCCGGGGCGGCGCCGCGCGAGCAGGACGCGCTGCAGGCGGCCGTCGTCGTCGGTGAGCACGATGCGCCACTCGCCGCCGTGGTGGCGGTGCAGCAGGGCGCGGGCGTGAGGGGCGAGCACGGTGCCGTAGCCGGGCACCGCGGCGGGGTGCTCGTCGAGCCCGAGGGCGGTGGTGAGCCGCAGCCGCAGTTCGGTGGTGCCGGAGCGGACGCGCCCGGAGCGGGGATCGGGGCCCTCGATCATCGGCGGCAGGTCGGGGAGATCGGGGAGGTCCAGCAGGCCCTGCCCGGGGCCAGGCGTGCCGGGCACTTCGGCCGGACCTGTGCCGTCGGTCGGAGCGCCGTCGTCCGGCCCGCCGTCGTCCGGCCCGCCGTCGTCCGGCCCGCCGTCGTCCGGCCCGTCGTCGTCCGGCCCGCCGTCGTCCGGCCCGCCGTCATCGGGGTCGTGATCGTCGTGGTCGTGATCGTCTGGGCCATCGTCGGTGGGCCCGTCGTCACCCGGCCCGCCGTCACCCGGCCCGCCGTCACCCCGCTCGGTGGCCTGCCGGTGGTACTCGGCCGCGAGCAGGAGAGCGACGTCCCGGTCGGTGAGCCCGGCGGTCGTCCCGTCGAGCAGGCGTGCGGCGACCTCGGCGCGCAGCGCCCCGATCGGCGTCAGCACCCCGAGCCCACGGACCGCCGCGGCCAGCGCGTCGACCCGGTCGCGCATCGCCAACCCCGTGGGCGCAGCCAGGTCGCACACCGAGAACGTCGCGGTCCCCGTCGGGTTCGGCGAGAGGATGACGCGGGCGTTCTTCTCCGCACGCCGGGCCCGCCGCGCCGCCCACTCGGGATCGAGGGCCGCCGCGGTCTGCTCGATCCGCCGGATCAGCTCCCCCACCGGCAGCTCCGGCGCCTCGGGCAGCACCACCTGGCACACGTGCCGGGCGTGGTCGTCGGCGAGATCGCGGGTCCACTCGCAGAACCGGGTGGCCTTGGGCTCGTCGAGCCACCCCTCCCACAGCGCCTCCCCGACCGCCGGCAACCGGTCGGCCAGGTCCTCGGCCAGATCGAGCTTGCGGCTCGCCATCGTGCGGGACCAGCCCAGCACCGCGGCGACCTCGTCACCGGAGAACTCGTCCACCGCCGCGAGCCGCTCGCACCCCTGGGCCCGCGCCCGCCCCAGGTGGTGCATCGCGTCCAGGACCCGGGCCGCGCCCCGGCTCTGGGCCCGGGCGCACCCGCGCAGATAGGCAGCGAGGTCCTCACCGGTCAGCGCCGCCGGCGACAGCCGCTCCAGGGCAGCGACCAGCCCCACCCCGGGCGGCAGGGCATCCAGCTCGGCCGCCCGGCCGGAGCGGACGTCCTGGTCGGTGCTCACACCCGGAACGCTAACCGCGACCCCTGACAGTCCCGGGGCGCCGACGACCTCGGCGGCCCCACCGACAGGTCACGGAAGGACAACGATCGCCAGCTCATGGACGCGATGGCTCAGCGGACGGACCCGAGGGTCGGCCCGACGGTCCAGTCGCGGAAGGCGACCTCGGCGGGCCGGGTGATCGTGGGCTCGCGGGCCAGGCCGGTCTTCAGGTAGCTGGTCTGGCCGGGATAGAGGGTGCCGCCGGGCGGGTGGTAGCAGCCGACCTCCTGCTCGCCGTCCTGCCAGGCGCTGACGCTGCCCTCGTCCGGGTTCGCGGAGAACCGGACCCGGACGACGACGTCCGACCAGCGACCCACCGGCGCCGGACCCAGGCTGCGCGTGAACGTGGACGGGCCCGAGGGGTGGCCGTGGCCGCCGTGGAGGACGAGCTGTCCGTTCCACACCCGCAGGTCGACCGGCGCCGAGCCGGGGCTGTCGTTCTTCCACTGCGTGATCACCTGGCGGCTCGAGCCATTGGCCGGGAAGGCCTCGTCGAGCCGCACGGAGAACGCGAAGTAGAGCTCGTCGCCCTCCTCGAGCGCGGGCACGGCGGGTTCGAGCTCGGTGCGCTGGTAGGGACCGGACACCGCGAAGCGCAGCGCGTCGCCGTCCATCCGCGGCGGCGTGGTGCCGACCGTGTTCCACGGGGTGGCGCGGAAGGCCTCGGGGCCGTCGGCGAGCCACAGCGGGGCGGCCGGCGCGGTCGTCTTCGGGGTGGCGACGGCCGGTGTCGGGGTGACGACGGCTCCGTCGCTCTGCGGAGCGGCCGCCACGTCGGGGTCGGGCTCCTCGACGCGATCGGACGCCGCGGCTGTCGCGGGGCCGGGACCGGTATCGGGGCCGCCGTCCGAGCCGGGTCGCTGGGACGGCGGACCGTCCGCGGAGGTGAGCTCGACGGTGGAGGCCAGCGCTCCCCCGGCGACGACGCTGGCGAGCGCCACGGCGGTGAGGTTGCGGGCGTTGCGCGGGGGCCGACGGTGAGAGGTCCCGCCGGTCATCCGACGGAGCCGGGCCTCGACCTCACCGTGACGGTCGAGCAGGCGATGTTGCGGCATGCGGTGTTCCTCCTGGTCACCGGAGGATGCCAACGCATCACGCCCCGACAAACGCTTGTGCGCAATCCGATGTCGCGGCGGCCCATCGAGATACGCCGTCTGCCGCGCAGAGCTACCCGCGGTGACCCAGTACCGGTCACGACCGTCGACCGGGGCCCACCACGCCCCTCGTGCACAGTGAGCGGATGGCGTCCCGCTCCGATTCCTCCGATGTCTGGTCCGGCACGCTGGTCCTGCCCGGTCGCACCGTCGTCCGCGGACGCGGCGTGCGGGACCCCGTTCCCGGCGGCCTCGAGCCCGACTTCGGCCTCTACCTCGGCGTCGACTACACGCCGCGCTGGGAGCACGAGCGCCTCGAGTGGCCCGACTTCGGCGTCCCGCGCGATCCGCTCGCCGCGGTCCGGGCCATCGAGCGGCTCTACCGGCGGGCCCACGGCGGCGAGCACGTCGAGACCGCCTGCAGGGCCGGCAAGGGACGCACCGGCACCGTCGTCGCCTGCCTGGCGATCCTCGACGGCCTCACGCCCAGCCACGCCGTGAGCTGGACGCGCGAGCACTACCACTACCGCGCGGTGCAGACGCCCTGGCAGCGGCGCTGGGTCCTGCGCTTCGCCGAGATGTCGCGGCGACGCGCCTAGGTCACATCTGCTCCCGCGCGAAACCCTGCGCCTGGCGCGCCCAGAAGTCGCGGGCCGTGTCGACGTGGGCGCGGTAGCGCAGGTAGCCGTCCGCATAGCAGCCCTGCGCGTCCCGCGAGGGCTCGACGGTCCGCGACGGCGCGGCCCACGCGGCGGGGTCGAGGTCGTCGCCGAGGGCCCGCGCAGCCGTCACGGCCGCTCCCCGCGTGCCGAGACCGGGGTCGTCGGGCACCTCCAGGGGGCGGTCGAGGACGTCGGCGAAGATCTGCGCCCAGGGCCCGGACTGCGAGCCGCCGCCGCAGGCCACGAGCCGTCCCTGCGCGTCGGCCGACGAGGACGCGCGCTCGAAGCAGTGCTTGGCGGTGTAGGCGATGCCCTCGCACACGGCGCGGACGACGTCGCCGCGCCCCGTCCCCAGCGTGACGCCCTCGATCTGCCCCCGGGCGCGGGTGTCGACGAACGGCGCCCGCTCCCCCGAGGCCGCCAGGAACGGCAGCGCCGAGACGCCCCCCGCGCCCGGGCCCGTGCCCGCGAGCAGGTCCTCGAGGGCGTCGATGCCGACGCCGAGGAAGTCGAGCAGCCAGTCGAGCCCCGCGGTGCCGACCATCGCCGGCATGGCCCGCAGCCAGAGCCCGTCCTCCGGCGTGCAGAGCCACATCCCGGCGGGGTCGGGCACCTCGTCCGGGTCGACGCGGTCGGTGAACACCTCGCAGGCCAGCGTCGTGCCGATGATCAGGAGACCGTCGCCCGGCGTGGAGAGCCCGGCCCCGACCGCGCAGGCCGGCAGGTCGAACGGCCCACCGGTCACCGGGGTGCCCTCGGGCAGGCCGAGGAGCTCCGCGCCGCGGCGGTCCAGGGCGAAGACGGTGCCCGACGGCGCGGGGTCCGCGAGGAGCCCGCGCCGCTCGCCGAGCCCGCACGCCGCGAGCGCGCCCTCGTCGTAGGTCCGGGAGACGACGTCGAGGAAGGGCAGCGACGCGTCCGAGGCGTCGACGGTGATCTCGCCGGTGAGGCGCTGGACCAGGGCGTCGACGCAGTAGCCCGCGACCACGGCCCGCTCCAGCGACTCCGGCTCGTCGCGTCCGAGCGCGGTGAGCAGCGGCGCGTGACATCCGGGGAACAGGCCGACGCCGGTGCGGCGGTAGACCTCGGCGACGGTGCCGTCGTCCTGCCAGCCGCGGACCACGTCGGCGGCCCGGTCGTCCAGCCAGGAGATCGGCGGGCGCGTCGCGGCGCCGTCGGCGTCACGCAGCCACAGCCCGTCGCCCTGCCCCGTGAGGGCCAGGGCCCGCACGGGCTGCCCGGCGTCGGCCACCACGCGGCGCACGACGTCGACGACCGAGGAGACGACGTCCTCGAGGTCCTGCTCGACCCGGCCGTCGGCGAACTGCTCGAGCCGCGACGCCTGCTCGGCCGACGCCAGCTTGCGGCCCGCGTCGTCGTACGCGTCGGCCTTCGTCATCGACGTCCCCACGTCCACTCCGACGATCACGACGCCACCCCCTCGGTGCGTGCGCGGGCGATCTCGTTCGCCGGATGCCGCAGCGGCTCGCCGCGCAGGAACCGCGCGGCCTCGCCGGCGGAGATGGACGCCGCGCGGTGCGCGGTCTCCTTCGTCGCCCCGGCGAGGTGCGGTGTGGCGACGACGTTCGGCGCGTGGTGGAGGGGCCAGTCGTCCGGGGGCGGTTCGACGTCGTAGACGTCGAGCGCGAGCCCGCCGAGCCGTCCGGAGCGGAGGGCCTCCGGGAGGGGCTCGTAGTCCAGCAGGCCGCCGCGGGCGGTGTTGACCAGGACCGCGCCCTCGGGCAGCAGGTCGAGCTCGCGGGCGCCGATCATGCCGCGGGTCTCGTCGGAGAGCCGCGCGTGCAGGCTGACCACCGACGAGGAGCGCAGCAGCTCGTCGAGCCCGACGAGCCGGACGCCGTCGGCGCCGGCCGTGGCCTCGTCGGTGTAAGGGTCGGCGACGAGGACGGTCGCGCCGAACGCGCCGAGCACCCGGGCGACGATCCGGCCGATGGCGCCGTACCCCACGAGGCCCACGGTGGCGCCGTCGAGCTCGCGACCGGCCTCGTCGTAGGCGTAGAGGTCACCGCGCCAGACGCCGTCGCGCAGCTCGCGGTCGGCCATCGGGATGCGGCGCAGCGCGGCGAGCGTCATGCCCACCGCGTACTCGGCCGCCGCCGCCGCGTTCCGGCCGGGCGCCTGCGCGACGGCGACGCCGGCCCGGTCGGCCGCCGCGAGGTCGACGTTGACCGGGCCGCCGCGGGACACCGCGACCATCTCGAGGTCCGGCGCCGCGTCGAACACCCGGGCCGTGAACGGCGCCATCTGCGTCAGACAGACGCGCGCACCGTCGAGGGCGGCGACGAGGTCGTCCTCGGTCCCCGACGCCTCCTCCACCCGCGCGCCCTCGGGGCCGACCGGGCCGAAGGGCTCGTGGGGCCAGCCCGCCGTGAGGTGGGCGATGTCGAGGTCACCCACGTCGGGCTCGGCCCGCAGGGCCTCGTCGAACAGGGTGGAGACGACGAACTCGTCCCCGGCGGCGAGTACGCGCGTCATCGGGCGGCTCCGGTCGGTACGCCGTCGAGCAGGGCGAGGATCTCGCGGTGGGCCGCGGGGACGCCGTCGGCGACCCGGGTGGTGAGCTCCATGGCGTCCGGCTTCGGCGGGTAGGTGGGGTTCGGGATCGCGACGACGGTCATGCCGGCGGCGTGGGCGGCACGGATGCCGTTGCTGGAGTCCTCGACGCCGACGCAGGCGGCGGGGTCGACACCCAGCCGTCCCGCGGCCTCGAGGTAGACGTCGGGGCTCGGCTTGCCGCGCGGGACCTCGGCACTCGAGACGGTGGCCGTGAACGTGGTGTCGAGCCGGTGGCGCGCGAGGACGGCGTCGAGCAGCCGGCGGGCCGCCGAGGTGCCCAGCGCGATCGGCACCCGCTCGGCGACCTCGCGCACCATCACCACCGCGCCGTCGTAGGGCTCCATCCGCCCCTGCTCGAGCGCCTCGACCATGTCGTCGACGACGGCCCGCTCGGCCGCGGCGGCGTCACCAATGCCGGCGCGTCGGGCGAGGTGGTCCGCCCACTCCGGGGCGCTCATGCCCTGGACGTGGCCGGTGTCCTCGGCGGTCCAGGTGACCCCGGAGCGGGCCGCGTAGCGGGTCCACATCTCCTCCCAGAGGTGCTCGCTCTCGATGAGCACCCCGTCGAGGTCGAAGACCACGGCGGCCGGAGCGATCCGGTCCGCGGGGCCGGGAACGTCACCGGTCATCGTCTCTCCCCACATCGGTCCTGGGAAATTAACATCGTCGATGTGATCGAAGAAAGAGACGATGCACGACCACCCGCACCGCACCCGGAGTCGACTGCGGGATGCTGGGCCCCGTGAGCGGCCGACCGCCCGCGCCCCGCGCGGTGCACGCGAGGACCAGCCGCCAGGAGCGGATCGTCGATCACGTGCTGGCGGCGGGCTCGGCGAGCGCGGCCGAGCTGGTGGACCTCACCGGGGTCAGCCTCATGACCGTGCACCGCGACGTCGACGACCTCGCCCGCCGCGGGCTCGTACGGAAGTACCGCGGGGGCGTGTCGGCCCAGCCGACCTCGGTGTTCGAGGCGCACTCGGAGTACCGGCGGACCGTGCACCGGGCCGAGAAGGCGAGGATCGCCGACGCCGCCCTCGCCATGGTGGAGCCCGGTTCCTCGATCATGGTCGACGACTCGACGACGGCGTTGGCCCTGGTCGAACGCCTGGAGGACGTCGGCCCGCTGACCGTGGTGACGAACTACCTGCCAGCCCTCGAGATCCTCAAGACGATCCCCGAGGTGCGCCTGATCGCCCTCGGGGGCGACTACTCGCGCACCCACGACTCGTTCGGCGGGATCGCCGCCACGGAGTCGATCACGCGGATGTCGGTGGACGCGGCATTCGTGTCGACGTCGTCGATGACCGGCTCGATGACCTACCACCAGGAGCAGGACATCGTGCTGGTCAAGCGCGCGATGCTCGACGCCGCGGCACGCTCGGTCCTGCTCATGGACTCGAGCAAGGCCCCGCGTCGTGCCCTGCACCAGCTCCGGCCGCTCGACGCGTTCGACGCGCTCGTGGTGGACGACGGTGTCGGCGACGAGCTGCTGCTGGAGATGCGCGAGCACGTGGAGGTGACGGTCGCAGCACGCTGAACGGCCCATCTTGCTTGTGAAGTTCACACCGAACTTGGTACATCTGAGTCGCCGCTGACGAGCGTGGAGGTCCCCGATGGTCCGCTCCGACCGCACGTGGATCGGGATCGACCTCGGCACCCAGAGCGTCCGCGCCGTGGCCGTGGACGACGTCGGCGCGCTGCGGGCCGGGGCCTCGCGCCCGCTCGGGAGCCGGCGCACCGCCGGGCCCGAGGGGTCCGCCCGCCACGAGCAGGACCCGCGCGCCTGGTGCCGGGCCGTCGACGACGTGCTCGCCGAGGTGGTCGCCGCGGTCGATCCCGGCTCGGTCGGCGGCCTCGCCGTGGACGGCACGTCGGGCACCGTCGTGCTCGTCGACGACGACGGCACCCCGCTCTCGCCCGGGGTGATGTACGACGACGCCCGCGGGAGCGACCGCGTCGCGCGGGTCCGCGAGGCGGGCGCCGCCGTCTGGGACCGCCTGGGCTACCGCGTGGGCGCCACGTGGGCGCTGCCGACCGTGCTCGCGCTGCGCGACGAGCAGCCCCATAGCCGGATGAGCCGGGTGCGCCACCAGACCGACGTGATCACCGCCCACCTCGTCGGCCACGACGTCCCCACCGACACGAGCACCGCGCTCAAGACCGGCTACGACGTGCTCGACGGACGGTGGCCGGCCGCGGTGCTCGCCGAGCTGGGGCTCGAGGTCGACGCGCTGCCCGACGTGGTCCTGCCCGGCCAGGCCCTCGGCGGCGTCGGCGCGGACGTCGCGGCGGCCACCGGGCTGCGCCCCGGCACGCCCGTGCTCGCCGGCATGACCGACGGCTGCGCCGCCCAGCTCGGGGCCGGCGCCGTGCGTCCCGGCGACTGGAACGCGGTGCTGGGCACCACGCTCGTCCTCAAGGGCGTTGCCGACCACCTGCTGCACGACCCCACCGGCACCGTCTACTGCCACCGGGGGCCCCAGGCCGGCTGGTGGTTCCCCGGCGGGGCGTCGAGCACCGGCGCCGCGGTCCTGGCCGAGCTGATCGAGCCGTCGCGCTTCGAGGAGTACACCGAGGCCCTGCTCGCCGACCCGCCGGCCGACCTGCCCGTCGTCTACCCCCTCGCGGGCAGCGGGGAGCGCTTCCCGTTCGCCGCGCCGGACGCCCGGGGCTTCTGGCTCGACGGTGACCGTCCCCGCCCGCTCGACGAGCTGGTCGGCGCCGTCGGGGAACGCACCGCGTTCGCCGCGCTCGCCGAGGGCGTCGCCTTCGTCGAGCGTCTCTGCCTCGACCACGTCACGGCCCTCGGCGCCGACACCGGCGGCCGCCGCACGATCACCGGGGGCGCGACCCGCAACCGGTGGTGGAACCAGCGGCGCGCCGACGTCCTGTCCACGGCGCTGGAGCGCCCCGACCAGGCCGAACCCGCGATCGGGATGGCGCTGCTGGCCCGCGCGGCGGTCGACGCCGACGGCGGCGAGCCCGACCTCGTGGCCGCCGCGGCCGCGATGGTGCACACCGCCGAGGTCGTCGAGCCCCGGGACGACACCGCTCTCGACGAGCGCTACACCGCCTTCCGCGGCGCGCTCCGGGAGCGCGGCTGGATCACGGAGGACGCCCCATGACCGAGCTGGTGCTCGTCCGCCACGGCGAGACGGTCTGGCACGTCGACAACCGGTACGCCGGCCGCTCGGACGTCGAGCTCACCGACCGGGGCCACGACCAGGGGGCGCAGCTCGCCCGCTGGGCGGCCGACGCCGGGCTCGACGCCGTCCTCACCTCGCCGCTGCGGCGTGCCCACGAGACCGCCGCCCCGGCCGCGCGGGCGGCCGGGCTGACCTGTCGTGTCGACCCGCGCCTCGTCGAGGTCGACTTCGGCCAGGGTGACGGGCTGACCCGCGACGAGATGCGCGAGGCGTTCCCCGACGCCCTCGAGGCGTTCGTCGGGTGTCCGGCGAGCCATCCCCTCCCCCGCGGCGAGGCCGGCGAGGCCGCCGTCGCGCGCGCCCTGCCGGTGCTCCGCGAGGCGGCCGAGGAGCACCCCGGCGGCCGGGTCCTCGTCGTCGCCCACCAGTCGCTGCTGCGCCTGCTCCTCTGCGAGCTGCTCGAGATCCCGCTCGACCGCTACCGCACGGTCTTCCCGCGGCTGGAGAGCGCCGCCCGCACCGTCGTGCGCCTCGACGGCGACGCGCCGCCGGCGCTGCTGGCGCTCAACGTCCGGTGCGACTGACGAAGTCGCCGACGGTTCGCGAGCAGTCACGTCTGGTGATCCGGTCACCTGCTTTCGTATGATGCGCGTCACACGGAAGACGGACACCCTCCTCGCGGAAGGCCGGTTCCCCCGATGCAGCCTGCTCCGAGCACACGGCCCGCTCCGACCGCGAAGGAGACCCGCCGCGTCGCGGGGGCGACCCTGATCGGCACGTCCATCGAGTGGTTCGACTTCTTCGTCTACGGCGCGGCGGCCGCGCTGGTGTTCGGGAAACTCTTCTTCCCGACCGCGAACCCCCTCACCGGCACCCTGCTCGCGCTGTCGACCTTCGGCGTCGGGTTCATCGCCCGCCCGTTCGGCGGCGTGATCTTCGCGCACTTCGGGGACCGGATCGGCCGCAAGTCGATGCTGGTGCTGTCGGTGGTGATGATGGGCGGCGGCACGTTCCTCGTGGGGCTGCTGCCCAGCTACGAGGCGATCGGGCTCGCCGCGCCGATCATCCTGGTGCTGCTGCGGATCGTGCAGGGCATCGGCCTCGGTGGCGAGTGGGGCGCGGCGGCGGTGATGGCGGTCGAGTACGCGCCACCGAACCGCCGCGGGTTCTTCGGGAGCTTCCCGCAGACCGGGGTGCCGGCCGGCATGCTCCTCGCGAACCTCTCGCTGCTGATCGTCTCGGCCGTCCTGTCCGACGAGGCCTTCCTCTCCTGGGGCTGGCGCATCCCGTTCCTGGCCTCGATCGTGCTCGTCGTCGTCGGCATCGTGATCCGGCTCAAGGTGGCCGAGTCCCCGGTCTTCGAGCAGGCCCGGTCGGCCGGGAAGATCGAGCGGCAGCCGGTGATCGCCGTGCTGCGCCGCCAGCCGCTGAACGTCCTGCGCGCCGCGGGCCTGCGCTTCGCCGAGAACAGCACGTTCTACATCCACACCACGTTCGTCCTGACCTACGGCACCATCGTGCTCGGGCTGGCCCGCAGCGACCTCCTGCTCGCGGTCATCATCTCGTCGGCGCTGGGGCTGGTCAGCATCCCGTTCTACGGCTGGGCGTGCGACAAGTACGGGCGACGTCCGGTGGTGCTCTGGGGCTCGGTGGTGCTGCTCGCCATGAGCTGGCCGTACTTCTGGGCGCTGGACACCCGCTCGCTGTTCCTCATCGTGGTGGCGACGGTGATCGCGGTGAACATCGGCAACTCGGCCGTCTACGCGCCGCAGCCCGCCTACTTCTCCGAGCTGTTCGAGCCGGAGGTGCGCTACAGCGGGGCGTCGATCGGGGCGCAGGGCGCGAGCGTGTTCGCCGGCGGGCTGGCCCCAGTGATCGCCACCGCGCTGCTCGACGCGACCGGCGGCTGGGGCTGGATCGCGGTGTACATGTCGGCGATGGTGCTGATCACGATCGTCACGGCGCTCTTCTCGCCGGACCCGTACCTGGCGGCGCTCAAGAGGGGCGAACCGGTCTCGGTGTGACCCGACCGTCCGTCACCGCCAGGATCGTCGGATGACGGTCGGCTCGGCACTGGGCGGTGCGTTCATCGACGACCGGGACGGGCCGTTGCCGGCGATGCTCCTGGCCCTGACCGTGCTGGCCGGTGTGGTCGACGCCGTCAGCATCCTCGCCCTCGACCGCGTCTTCGTGTCCTCGATGACCGGCAACCTCGTCTTCATCGGCATCGGGCTCGCCGGCGTCGAGGGCTTCTCGGTGGTGTCGCCGCTGGTGTCGCTGGGGTCGTTCGTCCTGGGGGTGCTGGCCGGGGCGTGGATCTGCCGGCGCTCGGGCGGGCACCGCGGACGGGCCCTGCGCAACGTGACGGTCTACAAGGCTGTCCTCGCCCTCCCGGTCACGGTCCTCGTGGTGGCCGTCGGCGACGTGCTCCCGGCGGGCGTCCGCACCCTGGTGATCGTGCTGCTCGCCGCCTCCATGGGCGGTCAGCTCGCCCTGATCCGCTATCTCAAGGTCCCCGACCTGCTCACCGTGGTGCTCACCCTGACGATGACCGGGGTGCTCACCGAGCGCGGCGCCGGCCGCGGCGACCCCAAGGTGATCCGCCGGGGGCTCGCGCTGGTGGCCTTCACCGTCGGCGTCCTCGTCGGGGCGCTCCTCGTCCGGCTCGTCTCCGTGGGCGCGGCCCTGGCCTTCGGGCTCGCGATCATCCTGGGCGTCGGGCTGACGATCCATCTGCTGTCCCGCCGCGAGGGGGCGTGGGCGACGCCGAGGTAGCCGCAGCGGGACCGCATCCCGCGGCCTACCCTCGGTGTCCGTGATCCCCGCCGCCGTCCGCCCCGCGACGGCCTGAGCCCTGGTGCTCCGCCGCGCCCGCATCCGACCCGCCACGTCCTTCACGACGGCATCGGTCTCGCTGGTCGCGATCTGCGCCGCGGCGGGGGTCCCCGCGCCGCTCTACGTCGTCTACCAGCAGACCTACGGGCTCTCGACGATCGCGCTCACCGGCGCGTTCGCGGTCTACATCCTCCCGCTGCTCGTCGCGCTGCTGTGCTGCGGCAGCCTCTCCGACCACCTGGGCCGGCGGCGCGTCGCCGTCCCGGCGCTCCTCGTGGGCGCGGCGGCGTGCCTGGTCCTCTCGACGGTGGACTCGTCGGCACCTCTGATCATCGGACGCGCGGCCCAGGGCCTCTCGATCGGCCTCGCCCTCAGCGCGCTCGGGGCGTTCGTCGTCGACCTCGCTCCCCCGTCGCGTCCCGGGCTGGCCGGGGCGATCACCAGCGGCGCGCCCCCCCGGGGGCATCGCGATCGGGTCGCTCGCCTCGGGGGCCGCGGTGCAGCTCGCGCCGGAGACCGCGCCCACCGTCTCCTTCCTGGTCACGGCGGGACTGCTGACGGTGGGCGCCCTGGCGGTGGCCGTGCTGCCCGAGACGATCGCGCGCCGCCCCGGGGCCCTGCAGTCCCTGCGGCCGGTGGTCCGTGTCCCGTCGAGCGCCCGCCCGCTGTTCCCCGCGGTGTGCCTGCTCATCTCGGCGACCTACGTCCTCGGCGGCTTCACCCAGGCGCTGGCGCCCTCGCTGGCGGTCTCGGTCCTGGGCCGGAACGACCTGTTCAGCGGCGCGGTGGCCGTGGCCGTCTACCACCTGGCCGGTCCCGTGGCGGGGCTCGCCGCCGACCGCCTGGCCCCGTCGCGCGCGCTGACCGGTGGCGCGGCCGGGCTGGTGGTCGGGATCGCGGGCTACATCGCGGCCATCGCCGTCGGGAGCTTCGCGGTGTACCTCGTGGGCGCGGTGGTCGCGGGAGCGGGCTTCGGCGTCGCGTTCGCCGGCGCGATGCGGGTCCTGCTCGACCGCAGCCCGGAGGGCGCGCACGCCGGGACCCTCGCCGCGGTCTACCTGTTCTGCTACCTCGCGGCCGCGGTCTCGAGCCTGCTGGCCGGGGTGGCCGTCGAGGTCTGGGGCCTCGCCCCGGTGGCGACGGTCCTCTGCGGCCTGGTCATCGCGATGGTCGCGGCCGGGGCGCTGGGGTCGGCGCTCCGACTGCGGACGGCGTGACCTCGCGCAGCTCGTCGACCCCGGGGTCGTCGGTGGACGCCCACCACGGCGCGGAGGGGACCGCCGCCCCCGCGAGGTCGACACGCCGCCCCGGGGCCGGCAGGGCGAGCGCCACGCCGTGGGCCGCGGCGGCGCGCAGGGCCCGCTCCGCGGGCTCCGCCCAGGGGTGGAACCCCAGCACGAAGGTCGCCCAGTGGATGGGCAGCATGACCGCTCCGCCGAGGTCGACGTGCGCCGCGACGGCCTGCTCCGGGGTCGTGTGGATGTCGGGCCACAGGTCGGCGTAGGCACCGATCGGGAGCAGCGTCAGGTCGAACGGGCCGTGCTCGTCGCCGGTGCGGGCGTGGGCGTCGGTC
The DNA here is from genome assembly GCF_036044095.1 of Actinomycetospora sp. NBC_00405. Taxonomy (NCBI): domain Bacteria; kingdom Bacillati; phylum Actinomycetota; class Actinomycetes; order Pseudonocardiales; family Pseudonocardiaceae; genus Actinomycetospora; species Actinomycetospora sp. NBC_00405. Next base: position 888,699 of record NZ_CP107938.1, on the reverse strand, counting down.
GGGCCGGTGTCGCCGCCGACGTAGACCGCGTGCTCCGGCCCGGCCACCTTCCAGGCCGCCCACTGCGTGGTGTTGCGGCGGAAGGACCGCCCGGAGAAGTGGCGGCACTCCAGGCAGGTCAGGGTCAGGCCGGCGACGTGGACGACGTCTTCCCAGTCGCCCTCGACCACCCGCTCCGACGGGATGCCCCAGGACCGCAGGTGCGCGCCGACCCCGAGCGTCGCGACGAACACCGCGTCGGTGCGGTCGGCGAGCGCGGTGACCGTCGGCCGGTCCAGGTGGTCGTAGTGGTCGTGGCTGAGGAGGACGACGTCGAGCGCGCCCAGCTCCCCCAGCGAGGCGGGGACCCCGTGCAGCCGGCGGGGCCCGAAGCGGGGCACCGGCGACGTGTACTCGGACCAGACGGGATCGATGAGGAGCCGGCGTCCGTCCACCTCGAGCAGCACGGTCGCGTGGCCGAGCCAGGTGACCGCGAGCGCGGAGCGCTCACGCCGGGGGTCGTGCGTGACGAGCGGGATCGGTCCCGGCGGCCTGCCGCGCGGCGACCGGTTGAGCAGCATCGTCGCCAGCTGCCGCAGGGTGAGGTCCGGCCGGGGCAGGCCGGGCTCGCGGTTGGCGAACGCCCCGTCGCGGGCGTGCGGTGACCGTGCCGCCGAGCGACGCAGCTCGGCGCGCGAGGCACCCATGTTGCGACGGATGTGCCGACCGAGGACGGCGAGGGCGAGCAGGGACGCGGCGACGGCCGCGCGCAGCACGCCGGGGAGCGAGCGGGGCACGCCTCGACGATACGGACGAGATCACCGGGCGCCGTGTGTCCCGCACCGGTGGGACACACGGAGGAGACGGCGGACGTCACACCGCCCGATGAACCGCACCCCCTTCCCTGTCTCCTATCAGGAGATTATGTTTCACAGTACGACCCATCAGGTCCGAGAGAGAGGAACCGCCCGTGTGCGGGATCGTCGGACTCCACCTGCGTGACGCGGAGCTGTACCCGCAGCTCGGCCGCCTGCTCGAGTCGATGCTGTGCGGGGTCGTCGAGCGCGGCCCGGACTCGGCCGGGGTCGCCGTCTACGGCGACACCCGCCGCTGCCCCGAGGGCTACGCCGCCGTCTCGGTGCTCCTGCCGCCGGGCGCAGACACGAGCGGGCTCTCCGTCGACGGGGCCCTCGTCACCCCGGCCGGCGACACCACGATCGTCGGCGCCCCGGTCGACGTCGACACCCTCGTCGAGCGCGTGCGGACGGCGTTCCCGACCGCGGTGGTCATCGGCTCGGGCCACGACCTCACCGTCTACAAGGGCACCGGCCACCCCCGCGACCTCGCCGCGACCTACGACCTCGCGGACGCCCACGGCTGGCAGGGCCTCGCCCACACGCGCATGGCCACCGAGTCGGCCGTGACCCCGGCCGGCTGCCATCCGTTCTCGGTGGGCCCGGACCAGTGCCTCGTGCACAACGGCTCGTTCTCCAACCACGCGACGGTCCGCCGCGAGCTCGAGCGCGAGGGCGTCCGGTTCGACTCGGCGAACGACTCCGAGGTCGGCGCCCGCTTCGTCGCCTCGCGGCTGGCCCAGGGCGAGGACCTCGAGAAGGCGCTGCTCGCGCTGCGCGAGACGTTCGACGGCTTCTACACGCTGCTCGTCACCAGCGCCGACGGCTTCGCCGTGGTCCGCGACCCCATCGCCTGCAAGCCGGCCGTCGTCGCCGAGACCGACGCGTGGGTCGCTATGGCGTCGGAGTTCCGCGCCCTCGCCGGCCTGCCCGGCATCGAGTCCGCCCGGCTCTACGAGCCCGAGCCCGGAAAGGTCTACGCATGGCAGCGTCAGTGAACGATGGGCTGGCCGACGACACGATCACGTTCGACCTGGCGTCGGACCAGGTCCGGGCCCTGAACGCCGAGCTCCACGATCCGTCGGGGAAGGTCTACGAGGTCCTCGACCCGGCCGGCGCGCACGCCGTCGCCGCCGGCATCGACCGCGGGATCACCGTCGACGTCCGCGGGCACGCCGGCTACTACGCCGCCGGCATGAACGACGGCGGCACGGTCACCATCCACGGCAACGCCGGCACCGGCGTCGCCGAGAACATGATGTCCGGGACGGTCCGCGTCACCGGGGACGCCTCCCAGTCGGCGGGCGCGACCGCGCACGGGGGGCTGCTCGTGATCGGGGGCTCGGCGTCGATGCGCTGCGGCATCTCGATGAAGGGCGTCGACATCGTCGTCGGCGGCTCCGTGGGCTCGATGAGCGCGTTCATGGCGCAGGCCGGGCGGATGGTCGTCTGCGGCGATGCGGGCGACGGCCTCGGCGACTCGATCTACGAGGCCCGGCTCTACGTCCGCGGCGCCGTCGGGGCCCTCGGCGCGGACTGCGTCGAGAAGCCGATGCGCGACGAGCACCGCGCCGAGCTGGCCGAGCTCCTCGCCGCCGCGGACCTCGACCACGACCCGGGCGAGTTCCGCCGCTACGGCTCGGCCCGGCGCCTCTACCACTTCACCTCTGAGCACTCGGGGAGCTACTGATGGACGCCGCGGGCAGGGGACTGCGCGAGTCGGCCACGTTCGACCGCGCCACCATCGCCGGCATCCAGCACGCCGCCGCGAGCGGCGTCTACGACATCCGGGGCTGGGGCGCCAAGCGCGCACTCCCCCACTTCGACGACCTGCTCTTCCTCGGCGCCTCGATGTCGCGCTACCCCCTCGAGGGCTACCGCGAGCGCTGCGACACCGACGTCGTCCTCGGCGACCGCCACGCGACGTATCCGCTGCACCTCGAGACGCCGGTGACCATCGCCGGGATGAGCTTCGGCGCGCTCTCGGGCCAGGCCAAGGAGGCCCTCGGCCGCGGGGCGAGCGAGGTCGGCACGTCGACCACCACCGGCGACGGCGGCATGACCCCCGAGGAGCGGGACCAGTCGAAGACGCTGGTCTACCAGTACCTCCCCAGCCGCTACGGCATGAACCCGACCGACCTGCGCAAGGCCGACGCCATCGAGGTCGTGCTCGGTCAGGGCGCCAAGCCCGGCGGCGGCGGGATGCTGCTCGGCCAGAAGATCTCCGACCGCGTGGCGGGGATGCGGACGCTGCCCGCGGGCATCGACCAGCGCTCGGCGTGCCGCCACCCCGACTGGACGGGTCCCGACGACCTCGCCATCAAGATCCTCGAGCTGCGCGAGATCACCGACTGGGAGAAGCCGATCTACGTCAAGGTCGGCGCGACGCGCACGTACTACGACGTGAAGCTCGCGGTCGCCGCCGGCGCCGACGTCGTCGTCGTCGACGGGATGCAGGGCGGCACCGCCGCCACCCAGGACGTGTTCATCGAGCACGTCGGCATCCCCACCCTCGCTGCGATCCCCCAGGCGACCCAGGCGCTGCAGGAGCTCGGCGTGCACCGCAAGGTGCAGCTCGTCGTGTCCGGCGGCATCCGCACCGGCGCCGACGTGGCGAAGGCGATGGCCCTCGGTGCCGACGCCGTCGCCATCGGCACCGCCGCCCTCATCGCGCTCGGCGACAACGACCCGCAGTACGCCGCCGAGTACGAGGCGCTCGGATCGGCCGCCGGGTACTACGACGACTTCCAGGACGGCCGCGACCCCGCCGGGATCACCACCCAGGACCCCGAGCTGTCCGCGCGGCTCGACCCCGTCCGGGCCGGCAAGCGCCTCGCCAACTACCTGCGGGTGCTGACCATGGAGGCCCAGACGATCGCGCGCGCCTGCGGCAAGTCCCACGTGCAGCACCTCGAGCCCGAGGACCTCGTCGCCCTGACGATCGAGGCCGCCGCCATGGCCCGCGTGCCGCTCGCGGGCACCGACTGGATTCCGGGGCGTGAGCGATGAGCACCAGCACCGACACCGCCGAGGTCGTCGTCGTCGGCGGCGGCCTCGAGGGCTGCGCCACCGCCTGGGCGCTCGCGGAGCGCGGCGTCACCGACGTCGTCATCGTCGAGCGCTCCACCGTGGGCGACGGCGGGACCGGCAAGTCGTCCGGCGTCGTGCGCTGCCACTACGGCGTCGCGTCCCTGGCCGCCATGGCCACCCAGGCGCTCGACGTCTTCGAGAACGCCGAGGAGATCCTCGGGGCGGACGTCGGCTTCCACCAGACCGGCTACGTCGTCGGCGTCGGCCCGCAGAACGTCGAGGCCCTGCACGCGTCGATGGCGAACCAGCGCGCCGTCGGCGTCCGTACCGAGGACATCGACCGCGCCGAGGTGCAGCGCCTGTGGCCGGTGGCCGACCTCGAGCCCTTCGCCGCCTTCGCGTGGGAGGAGCGCGGCGGGTACGGCGACGCCTACCAGACCGCCCAGGCCTTCGCCGGGGCCGCGCGCCGGGCCGGCGTCCGGCTCCGGCAGGGCACGACCGTCACCGGGATCCTCTCGGCGGGCGACGAGGTGACGGGCGTGCAGCTCGCCGACGGAGCGCGGATCCACGCGCGCCGCGTCGTCCTCGCGGCCGGGCCGTGGTCGGTGCCGCTGCTCGCCGCGCACGGCGTCGACCTGCCGATCACCGTCCACCGTGAGCAGATCGTGCTCATCGACCCCGGTCAGGACCTCGGGCCGGTGCCGGTGTTCTCCGACTTGGTCTCGCTGCAGTACGTCCGGAGCGAGGCGAGCGGCGGGGAGATCCTCTTCGGCAACTCCGACCTCGCCGAGCTCGAGCCGGCCGACCCCGACCGGTACTCCAACCAGGCCAGCTCCGACTTCCTCGACCTCGCGGTCGAGAAGGTCGGGACGCGGTTCCCCGGCCTGGAGAGCGCGTCGATCGCCTCGACGTACGCCGGCTGCTACGACGTCACCCCGGACTTCAACCCCGCGATCTCCGAGACGCCCGTCGACGGCCTGTTCGTCGCCGCCGGGTTCTCCGGGCACGGATTCAAGATCGCGCCGTCGGTGGGGCGGCTGGTCGCCGACCTCGTCGTCGACGGCAAGAGCAGGGACGTCGACATCCCGGAGTCGGACTTCCGGCTGTCCCGCTTCGCCGAGGGCGACCTGCTGCGCAGTCCCCATCCCTACGTCGGCGCCGGTCAGATGCGGTGACGGCATACTGAGCCCCATGAGCCGCCGCGACGTCCCCGGCCCGAGGGTGAACGGTCCGACGGTGGACCCGGCGGGCGGGGACGGCGCCGGTCAGGGTGTCGATCACGGCCCGGCGGCTCGCGAGGTCGATCGCCCGGCGTCGCAGGAAGGCCGGCTCGAGCGGGCGATCGGCGCGGAGGTCCGCGCCCGGCGGCGGGCCTCCGGGGCCACGCTGGCCGAGATGGCGGTGCGCACCGGCATCTCGAAGCCGATGCTCTCGAAGATCGAGCACGCGCAGATCTCGTGCAGCCTCACGACCCTCGCCCGGCTCGCCGACGCCCTCGACATCCCCGTCACCGCCTTCTTCCGGGGCGCCGACGTCGACCGCGAGGCGGTGCACACCCCGGCCGGCGCGGGCGCGCGGATCGTCGCCCGGGGCACCCGCGTCGGTCACGACTACACGCTGCTCGGCGGCCTGCGCGGGCAGCACAAGCGGATGGAGGCGCACCTCGTGACGCTCACCGAGCGCAGCGAGGTGTTCCCCCTCTTCCAGCACCCCGGCACCGAGCTGCTGTACATGCTCGAGGGCCACATGATCTACAGCCACGGCGGCGCGAGCTACGACATGCGCCGCGGCGACGCGCTCCAGCTCGACGGCGAGGGCGTCCACGGTCCGACCGAGCTGGTGGAGCTGCCGATCCGCTTCCTGTCTGTCGTCGCCCATCCGGACACGGGCCCGCACGGCGACTGACGCGGCGTCCTCACACGTGCTGGCCCGTGATCGTCAGTTCGTCATCGTCTCGGGCAACCACAGGACCAGGTCCGGAACGAGGGTGAAGAGCACGACGAGGGCCAGCAGGGCCAGGACGAACGGCCACACCCCGCGGAAGACGTCCTCCGTCCGCGCGCCGGTCGAGCGGGCCACGATGAACACGTTCAGCCCGAGCGGCGGGGAGACGAGCCCGATCTCGGCGAGCAGCACCACCATCACGCCGAACCACACCGGTTCGTAGCCGAGCTCCTCGACCACCGGTAGGACGATCGGCACGGTCAGCGCGAGGATCGCCATCTGGTCCATGACGGCTCCGAGCACCAGGTAGCCGACCGCGATACCGAGGAACACGACGACCGGGGGCGCCGGGATCCCCGCGATCACGTCGACGACGTCGCCGGTCACCCGGCTCAGCGTGAGCACGTAGCCGAAGATGTGCGCCGACGCGATGATCAGCATGATCATGGCGGTGGAGCACAGCGTCTCCCGCAACGCCGCGCGGATGCCCGCGAGGTCGAGGCCGCCGCCGACCAGCCCGAGGACGAGGGCGCCGACCGCCCCCAGCGCCGCCGCCTCGGTGGGCGAGGCGAGGCCCAGGTAGATGCTGCCCGTGACCAGGACGAACAGGACGGCGACCGGACCGATCGCGGTCAGCGTCCGCAGCTTGGTCGCGAGCGGGTACCGCTCCCCGCGCGGCGCCAGGCCGGGACGACGCCAGACCAGCAACCAGGTCGTCGCGACGAGCGCGACGACCACGAGGGCGCCGGGCACGAATCCCGCGATGAGCACCTGGCCGACGCTCTCCTCGGCGACCACGGCGTAGAAGACGAGGATGATGCTGGGCGGCACCATCGCCGCCAGCGTGCCCACGACCGCCACCAGACCGTTCGCCAGACGAGGGTCGTAGCCCCGTCGGCTCATCTCCGGGACCGTCGTCGACGCGAGCGTGGCCGCGGCCGCGGTGCTCGACCCCGAGATCGCCGCGAACACGGCCCCGGACAGGGTGGTGGCCACTCCGAGGCCCGCCGGTGTCCGTCCGACCCAGGTCCGCGCGCTGTCGAACAGGCTCGTCGCCACCCCGCTGTGCAGCACGAACTGCGCCATGAGGATGAACAGCGGGATCGGGGAGAGCGTGTAGGCCGCCGCGGTGGTGTAGGGGGTGACCTCGAAGAACCCGATCAACGCCGGGAACCCGCCGTGCAGGAGCAGGCCCACGCCGCCGGCGATGCCGATGGCGAAGCCGACGGGGACCCGGATGAGCAGCAGGACGAGCAGCAGGACGACGGCGACGAGGGCGATCATCAGTGCCCCGCCTCCGTCGCCGGCGGCTCCGTCCGGGTCTCACCCGCCGGCTCGGTCGGGTGGACCACGAGGTCGTGGAGCAGCCGCACCAGGAGGACCCCCGCGCCGAGCGGGACCATGATCGTCGAGGTCCAGACCGGCCAGGACAGCTCTGCGCCGCCCGGCGGCGGGACGTCCCCGCCCGCCCAGGCGCCGGTGGTCAGCGCCATCCCGCCCCAGGTCAGCGCCGCGGCGAAGAGCACGGCCAGGACGCCGCCGACGACGTCGCACCAGCGCTGCGCCCGCGGCGGCATCGCGCGGTACAGCATGTCGATGCGGACGTGGGCGCCCACGCGCACCGTGTAGGGCAGGGCCAGGAAGAAGACCGCGACGAGCAGGTAGTCGGTGGTGAACGCGAACGCCCAGGCGATCGGCTGGCCCACGACGTAGCGCAGGACGACGCCGAGCACCACGAGCCCGGCCAGCGTCAGCAGGGCGACCGCGGCGACCGCGGCGAGCGCGTCCTCCACCCGCCGCAGTCCGGCGTCGAGACCGCTCACCGAGCGATCCCCGACACGGCCCGCTGCGAGGCGAGCAGGTCGTCGAGCGCGACCCGACCCGGCAGCCCCATCTGCTCCATGGCGGCGACCCACTGCTCGCGGACGGGAGCGACGGCCTCGCCCCACCGTCGGGTCTCGTCCGGCGTCAGCTGGTGGAACGCGAGGCCTCCCTCACGCAGCCGCTGCTGGGCCCGCGCGTCGTAGGCCGCCACCTCCCCGCAGAGGTGCCGGGTCGTGTCGCGACCGGCCCGGTCCATGACGCCCCGCAGGTCCGGGGGCAGCCCGTCCCAGACCCGCTGCGCGACCGAGTAGGTGATCGTGAAGCTGCCCAGCTGCGCACCGAGCGTCGAGTTGGTGGCGGCTTCGTCCAGGCGGTAGGGCAGGGCGCTGAGCGGCCCCAGCACGGTGCCGTCGACCGTCCCCCGCGCGATCGCCTCGTACAGCTCGGTCACCGGCATCGCCACGGGCGCGGCGCCGAGGTCCTGCACGGTGCGGTCGATCGTGCCGCCGGACGAGCGCAGGGTCAGCCCGACGACGTCGGCCGGGTCGGTGACCACGCGCCCGCCGCCGGTCATGACCTCGTAGCCGGTGACCACGCCGACCACGAGCGGGCGCAGCCCGTCCGGCGCGAAGTCGGCCCGCCAGAGGACGCCGCCCTCGGCGAGCAGGGGCTCGAGCGCGAGCGCCGCGCGGCACGGGTCGGTGCTCATGCCCGGCAGGTCGGCGACACCGGAGAGCGGCAGCTGGGTCGAGACGTAGCCGGGCGAGATCATCGCGACGTCGATGACACCCGCGTCGGCGAGGGTCACGAAGTCCTGCGCAGCACCGAGGTTCTCCGACGGGTAGTACTCGAACTGCAGCCGGCCTCCCGAGAGCTCGGTGGCGCGATCGACGAAGAACCGCGCACCGTCCCGGGAGAAGGGGTGCGAGGTCGGGAAGGAGTCGGCGACGACCAGCGTGTACGCCTCCGGCGCCCCCTCGCGCTCGGCAGCGCATCCCGTGGCGACGAGTCCGAGGGCGGCGAACAGGGCGAGGAGGCGACTCCACCGGTGCACCATCGTCGTCACCTCGGTCGGCCCCCCTCGTGGGCACGGCGATCCAGGTCGGCCCGCACGCCGGGGCCGTGGCTGTCGAGCTCCGGGGCGTGCGTCGCCGCGGCGGACCCGCTGCGCGAGAACCGCACCGGAGATCGCGCCTGCCGTACGGTCCCCAGCCGCGGGTGCTCGCGGCGGGGGAAGAAGTCGACGGCGTCCAGGTGGGGGTCGTCGAAGAGGTCCGCGACCCCGTTGACCGGTGCGATCGGCACCTGCGCGCGCCGGCAGACGTCGAGCGCCTCGTCCGTGGTCAGGGTGGCGAGGCGCCCGTCCAGCCATTCGTAGAGCTCGTCGATGTGCCGGCTGCGCCCGGAGATGGTGGCGAAGCGGGGGTCGGCGGCGCGCTCCGGCGCGGCGAGCGCCTCGAACAGCGCGCGCCAGTGCGCGTCGGTGTAGGGCAGCACGCCCACCAGCCCGTCGCGCGTGCGGTAGGGGCGGCGGAAGGGTGAATCGGTGCGGGGGTAGCCCGCCTCGCCGCGGGGCGGGTCGAAGACGTAGCCGCCCTGCTGCTCGACCAGCAGGAACTGGACCATGGTCTCGAACATCGGGACCTCCACGGCCTGCCCGCGACCCGACCGGGCACGCTCGACGAGCGCGGCGCAGATGGCACTCGTCGCGAGCAGCCCCGTCACCTTGTCGGACACGGGGCTGCGGACGAACTGCGGGTCCCCGCGTCCGGTCTGGGTGGCGGCCAGACCCGACACCGCCTGGATGACGTCGTCGTAGGCGGTCTGCGGCCCGTACGGACCGTCGGAGCCGTAGCCGTGCATGGAGCAGACGATCACGCCGGGGTTGACCCGGCGCAGCGTCGCGTGGTCGATGCCGAGTCGCTCGTCGGAGCCCGGTGGCCGGTTGTGCGCCACGACGTCGGCCTCCTCGACGAGGAGCAGGAGCCGGCGGTAGTCCTGCGGGTCGCGCAGGTCGAGGACCACGCTCTCCTTGCCGATGTTGGCGTTGAGGAAGACCGGCCCCAGCCCGTCGCCGTCCCGGTCGCCGACACCGCGGACGATGTCCCCCGACGGCGGCTCGACCTTGATGACACGCGCCCCGAACTGGGCGAGGACCATCGTGCTGAACGGCCCCATGAAGGTCGACGTCAGGTCGACGACGGTAACGCCCGCCAGCGGGCCGCCGGCGCTGTCCGGAGGGGGCGTCGCGGAGGTCATGGCGGCCCCTTCCAGGGCCCCTGGGTGGGCCGCGTCACCCCGACGGACGGCCTGACCGTACTCACGCGGTACCAGGAACTCCACGTGCGATCGGTGGTCTGTTCCGTCCCCGCCCGGCCCCGACGCCCGCCTTCCCGTGAGCCGCACCACTCGGGCTGGAGTGTGCCGCGGCGGCACGGTCGACGGTGGTGCGGACAGCGACCGCACCCGACGGGACGACGACCATGTTCACCACCTACCGGCGGCGCCGGCAGCTCTCGAGGGTCAGGCCCGGCGACGGCAGCCCGCTCCAGGACTTCCGCCTCTGGCAGATCCTGGGCCGTTCCCTGTTCGCTCTCGAGCTCCCGGACGGCTCCGGGCACCGCCACCTCTTCCAGGTCGACGTGCGGCACTCGGCGGACAGCACCACCGCGCGGAGCCCCGCCTCCCTCTACCGCGACGGCGTGCAGGTCGCTCGCGCGAACCTCCCCGCGACCTTCACGGTGCCCGGCGGCGTCATCGAGGTCGCCACCAGCCAGTACGGGCTCAGGCGCATGCACCACGTCACCGACGACGGCGCCGAACACGTGCTGCGCCCCCACCCGCGGACCCAGGAGGGCCTGCGCGCCCGGTTCGGCGAGCGGTTCCCGCGCACCAGCACCGTCCTCGGTGCCGTGGCCGTCGTCGTCTTCCTGGCCGCGGGCGCCGTCGCGCTCCTGCAGGGCATCGACACGGTCACCCACAGCCCGGTGATCGCCCAGCACCTCGGCACGTTCACCTCGCCGATCCGCCTCTCCACCGGCGGGACGATCGCCGTGGGGTTCGCCGGGGCCCTCGCGGCCACCGAACGGGCCCTGACGTTCCGGAGCCGGTGGCTCATCCGGCGCTGACGCCGGGACACCGGTCAGTCGAAGATGACCGCGGCTCCCCGTCGTCGCAGGTCGGCGAGGCCGTCCTTCATCGCCTGCAGCTGCTCGGCGGTGTGCCCCGTCCAGCCCTCGAGCTCGCCGATGACCCGGACGGGCTCGCGGGTCCGGTAGGAGCGGGTGGGGTTGCCGGGCAGCTTCTTGTCGGTGACGTTCGGGTCGTCCTCGATCTCACCCGTGGGCTCGACGAGGTAGATGCGCGCCGGCCCGTCGCCCGGCGCCATCTCGGCGCCCCAGGCCGCGGCGTCGAGCGTGGCGGTCACGTAGACGTGGTTCATGATCCGCCCCGCCTCGTAGTTCGACTCGCGGCCGGGGACCAGCAGGTCGCCGACCGCGAGGTCCGCCCTGGTCCCGTGCAGGAGGACGCCCTGCTCGTGGACCTCGAACGGGGTCGGCCCGCTGCTCGTGTCCTGCTCTCCCGCCATGACCGCTCCCCGGTTCGCCGCCCGCTCCGCCTGCGGGCGGAGATTCTCCGGCGCCGGTGAGGGCTTGCCGCAAGCCCCGTCCCGCGCTATACGTTGACCACGGCAGGACCGACCGTCACGGGCGGAAGCCGGTGTCGATGGTGAGGCGCCCGCCGACCGCCCGCGAGACGCACGCGCAGAGCCGGGTCGAGTCCTCCTGCTCCGCCGCGTCGAGGAAGACGTCGCGGTGGTCGACGACGGGGGCGTCGCCGAGCACGCCGACCGTGCACAGCCCGCACTCGCCGCGCAGGCAGTCCCACACCATCTCCACCCCGGCGTCGTGCAGCGCCGCGAGCAGCGTGCGGTCGCGCGGGACGTGCACGGTCAGACCGTGGTCGCGGACCTCGACGTCGAACGCCTCGGTCGGGTGCCGCCCGGCGGTCCCGAAGGTCTCCGTGCGCAGGCGCCGCGCCGGGCGGCCCTGCGCGGCCCAGCACGCCCGCACCGCGTCGGTCAGCCGCGGCGGACCGCAGACGTACACCTCGCCGTCGGGGTGCAGCGCCGCGATCTCGGCGGCGAGGTCGAGCCGCTCGCCGTCCTCGCCCGCCGCGGTCACCACGGCGTCGCCGAGGAGACCGCGCAGGTGGTCGACGAACGGCATCGCCGCGCGCCGGCGTCCGGCGTAGGCGAGGCGGACCGGGGCCCCGGTCCGATCCTGCTGACGGGCCAGGACCTCGGCCATGCCCACCAGTGGGGTGATGCCGATGCCGCCGGCGACGAGCAGGTAGCCGGGCCGCCGCGGGTCGAGCTCGAAGTGGCTGGTGGGGTGGCGCAGCTCGAGGCGGTCGCCCGCCGCGAGCCCGTGCACCCGGCGCGAGCCGCCGCGGCTGTCCGGCAGCAGCTTCACCGCGATCCGGTAGGCGCCGTCCTCGGGCGCCGCCCCGACCACCGAGTACGACCGCACCACGGGGAGCCCGTCGATCTCCAGCGCGAGGTCCAGGTGGCTGCCCGGTGGGTAGGCGCGGGCGCCGTCGTCGGGGACGAGCTCCACCTGGCGCACCTCGTCGGCCACGGCCCGCACCGCGCGGACCCGGGCGCCGACGAAGGTGCTGCTCACGACCCGCTCCGGGCGCGGTCGGCCTCCGCCCGTGCCCGCGCGACCTCGCGCTCCGCGCCGTCGCCGGGGTCGGCGCGGTCGTGCTCGGCGATGTCGCGCTCGGCCCGCGCGCCGGCCTCGGCGTAGGAGTCGTCCTCGGCGGCGAGCATCAGGTCGATCATCCGGCGGGCCCACATCGCGCCGCCGTCGATGTTGAGGTTGTAGAACTCCTTGTCCGGGTGGGCGTCGATGGCGCGCTGCTGGGCGGCGAGCACCTCCTCGTCCTCGGCGAACACGCCGGAGACGCCGTCGCGCAGCAGCGTGGTGATCCGCTGGTCGCCCAGGGCGTAGTTGCGGGCGAAGGCCCAGAAGTAGTGCGTGGAGCTGGGCGACTCCGGGGTCATCGTGTTGAGCACGAACCCGTTGACGCCCTGCGAGCGGTCGCCCTCGGGCGCGCCGGTGCCCGTGGGGGCGACGCCGACGTCGATGGCGATCGTCCCGGGCGGGGTGAAGTGGATGATCTGCCAACGGTCGACGTTCCCGGCCGGCGCCCCGCGCCACTCGAGCTGTCGCGCCCAGAACGGCGGCGCCTCCACGTCGATCATCCAGCGGGTGACGGTCACGGTGCCCTTGCCGTGGGTCACCTCGAACGGCGACTCGGCCACCGACCGGTGCCCGATGCTGCCGCCGTGCACGAACGTCTCGTGGGTGAGGTCCATGAGGTTGTCGACGATCAGCTTGTAGTTGCAGTCGACGTGGATGAGCCGGCCGTCGCCGGCCCATGCGGGGTCGTCGTTCCAGTGCAGGTCGGGGATCGTCGCCGGGTCGGCGTCGGCGGGGTCGCCGGTCCACACCCAGACGAAGCGGTGGCGCTCCGCGACGGGGTAGGAGCGCACGCGGGCCGACGGGTTGACCGTCTTCTGCGAGGGCATGAACGTGCAGCGGCCGTCGGCGTCGTAGCGCAGCCCGTGGTAGCCGCACATCACCTCGTCGCCGAGGAGCTTGCCCTCCGACAGCGGCAGCAGGCGGTGCCAGCACGCGTTCTCCAGCGCGCGGGCCTCGCCCGACGGCGTCCGGAACAGCACGAGCGACGCCCCGGCCACGGTGCGCGGGAGCAGGTGGGCGCCCACCTCGACGTCGTAGGCGGCGGCGTACCAGGCGGCGCGGGGCCACTCGCGGCGGGCGAAGGTCTCGGGCGCGGCGCGCAGCGGGCTGGGGGTGGCGGTCACGACGGCTCCTCGGTGGTGGTGGTCGTCCGAGCGTGCGGACGCCCCGCGGCCACCCGCCACGACCCCTCCCGGCATCCGGGAGATCGATGTCTCGACCGGGCCGCGCGGTGGTGTCATGACGGCGTGGTGGAGCTCGACGTGGACCCGTTCGCCCTCGACGTGCTCGCCGACCCGCTGCCGGTCGACGCCGCGATCCGCGAGGCGGCGCCGTTCGTGTGGCTGCCGGCGCACGGCGTGTGGGCCACCGGGCGCCACGAGGAGGTGGCGGCGGCGTTCCGCGACCCGGAGACCTGGTCGTCCGCCGCGGGCACCGGGCTCACCGACATCCGGCGCGGCGAGACGTGGCGGCCACCGAGCGTCCTGCTCGACGCCGACCCGCCTGCCCACACCCGCGCCCGCCGCGTGATGAACCGCGTGCTGCAGCCGCGGGCCCTCGCCGGGCTGGCCGAGCGCTTCGCGGCCGCGGCCGAGGAGGTCGTCGACGACGCCCTGGCCGCGGGCGAGGTCGACGCCGCGATCGCCGTGGCCGAGCGGTTCCCGATGACGGTCCTGCCCGATGCGGTCGGCATGGCGCCCGAGGGCCGCGAGTACCTGCTGCCCTACGCCGACCTCAACTTCCAGTCGATGGGCCCGCCGGGGGTGCTGCGCGACGAGGCCGAACGCCGCGGCGAGGGCGCCCGGGAGTACGTGGCGTGGCAGATGCGCCGCGAGGCCCTGTCCCCGGACGGGATCGGCGCGGCCATCCACGCCTACGTCGGCTCCGGCGACATCACCGCCGACGAGGCCGCGCTGCTCGTGCGCTCCTTCCTCTCCGCGGGGATCGACACCACGATCCTGGCGTTCGCGTCGGTGATCCACGAGCTGGCGCGGCGGCCGGCGCAGTGGGCGGCCCTGCACGACGATCCCGGCCTCGCGCGGGCGGCGTTCGAGGAGGGGCTGCGGTTCCACACGCCCAGCCCGGTGATCGGCCGCACCGCCACCCGCGAGGTCGAGGTCGGTGACGGCGTGGTCGCCCCCGACACCAAGATCCTGCTCATGCTCGGCGCCGCCAACCGGGACCCGCGGCGCTGGGACGACCCCGACGCGTTCGACCTCCACCGACGGGCCGCCGGCCACACCGCGTTCGGCGCCGGCGTGCACAACTGCGTCGGCCAGGTGATCGCGCGGATGGAGGCCGAGGCCCTGCTCGGGGCCCTCGCCCGGCGGGTCGCACGGCTCGAGCCGGCGGGCGACTCCACCCCGCGCCTGTCGAACTGGCTGCGCGGCTTCGCGTCGGTGCCGGTCCGGTTCGTCCCCGCCTGAGCCCATCCACCCTTCCGGCATCCGGAAACGTGTGTTGGGTCGATCACAGAGCGTCCCCCAGACTCCGACGCGCCCTCGAGCACACCCGGAGTTGACATGGACGTCACCGACCCGGCGCCGCCGCCCGCCACCGCGCCGCCTCCCACGGCCCTGGCGGCCGCCCGGAGCGCGAGCACCGGCCCGGTGGTGGCCCGCGCGCTCGGCCTGCTCGCCGCGTTCTCCGACGACCGCCCGACGATGACGCTCAGCGAGCTCGCCCGTCGCGCCGAGGTGCCCCTGTCCACCGCGCACCGGCTCGTCGCCGAGCTCGAGGCCTGGGGCGCGGTCGAGCGCAACGGCGCCGGGCGCTACCAGATCGGGCTGCGGCTCTGGGAGGTCGGCGCCCTCGCGCCGCGCGGGCCGGGGCTGCGCGAGCGCGCCCTGCCCTATCTCGAGGACCTCTGCCAGGTGACCCGCGAGAACGTGCAGCTGGCGGTCCGCGAGGACGACGAGGTCGTCTACGTCGAGCGGCTCGCGGGCACCCGCGCGGTCGGGGTGCTCACCCGGGTCGGCGGCCGGTTCGCGCTCACCGCCACCGGCGTGGGGCTGGTGCTGCTCGCCCACGCCCCCGCCGACGTCGTCGAGCGGGTGCTCGCCGGGCCCTTCCTGCGCCACACGCCGTGGACGCTCTCCGACCCCGTGCACATCCGTGAGGCGCTCGCCGCGGTCCGCGAGCGCGGCTACGCCGTGAGCGACCGGCAGGTCACCGCGGACGCCGTCTCCGTCGCCGCACCGATCCGGGACGCCTCGGGCGAGGTCGTCGCCGCCCTGTCGGTGGTCGCGCACCGCGGCACGCCGCCGGTGTCGGTGCTCGCGCCGCTGGTGCGC
The DNA here is from genome assembly GCF_036044095.1 of Actinomycetospora sp. NBC_00405. NCBI lineage: Bacteria > Bacillati > Actinomycetota > Actinomycetes > Pseudonocardiales > Pseudonocardiaceae > Actinomycetospora > Actinomycetospora sp. NBC_00405. The sequence goes on along the minus strand of NZ_CP107938.1, from coordinate 873,006 downwards.
ACCAGCGCGAGCGGCGTCTCGCACGCCCTCGCCGCCCGCCCGGGTCGCCGGCCCGCGCGCATGCCCGCCTGATCCCCCGCCCGATCCCCCGCCCGATCCCCGACACCTGATGCCCGCCCGCTCCCGATGCCCGAGGAGGGCCCCGTGACCACCACCCCGCCCGACGCCGCACCACCCTCGGGGCGCGAGGTCCGCAAGGTCGCCTTCGCGAGCCTCGTGGGCACGTCCATCGAGTGGTACGACTCTACATCTACGGCCTCGCCGCCGTCACGGTGTTCGCGCCGCAGTTCTTCCCGAACGTCTCGTCGCTCACCGGCACGCTCGCGGCGTTCGCGACGTTCGCCGTCGGGTTCCTCGCCCGCCCCATCGGCGGCGTGGTCTTCGGTCACCTCGGCGACCGCATCGGCCGCAAGGCCACGCTCGTCACGACGCTGGTGACGATGGGTGTGGCCACCACACTCATCGGCGTCCTGCCCACCTACGCGACGATCGGCGCGCTCGCCCCGATCCTGCTCGTGGTGCTGCGCCTCGTGCAGGGCTTCGCGGTGGGCGGCGAGTGGGGCGGGGCGGTGCTCATCTCGGTGGAGCACGCGCCCGAGTCCAAGCGCGGCTTCTACGGCAGCTTCCCCCAGCTCGGGGTGCCGATCGGTCTGATCGCCTCGAACGCGATGTTCCTCGTGCTGGCCGCCTCGATGTCCACCGAGGCCTTCGGCTCCTGGGGCTGGCGCATCCCGTTCCTGCTCAGCGCACTGCTGGTCGGCGTCGGGCTCTACGTGCGGCTGCGCATCGAGGAGAGCTCGGAGTTCGTCGCGGTCAAGAAGTCCGGGTCGATGGCCCTGCCGCTGGCGTCGGTGCTGCGCCACCACTTCCCGCAGGTGCTCTGCGGGATCGCGATGTTCACCGGGATCACCGGCATCGGCTACATGGCCGCCACGTACTCCATCCAGTACGGCACCAGCTCGCTCGGGCTGCCGCGGGCCGCGCTCATCGGCATCGTCCTGGTCGTCGCCGTGATCGAGGTGCCGATCATCCTGTGGTTCTCCGCCGCGTCCGACCGGTGGGGGCACGGCCGCACGATCCTCTTCGGGGCCCTGGCCACCGCCGTCGTCGCCGCCGCGTTCCTGCCGCTGCTCGCGAGCGGGTCATTGCTCCTCATCGCCGTCGCGGTGGCCGGTGCGCGCTGGGCGTCCGCCCCGATGTGGGGACCGTCCGGGGCCCTGGCCGCGGAGTGCTACCCCGTCGCCATCCGCTACAGCGGCGCCTCGGTGGGCTACCAGCTCGGGTCGATCGTCGGCGGTGCGCTCGCCCCGATCATCGTCACGCTGCTGCTGGCGTCGCCGCTGGGGATCGTCGGGGCGTCCGGTTACCTCGTGATCATCACCCTGCTGACCGGTGTCGGTGCGCTCGCCGCGTCCCGGCTGATCGCCCGCGCTCCCGCCGCCGAGAGAGCCGGCGTCTGAGCGAGGACCGGGTCAGGACGAGGCCGAGCGCTCCAGGCCGAGCATGCGCATCGCGTTCTCCTTGAGGATCAGCGGCCGCACCTCGTCCTTGATCTCGAGCTTCGCGAAGTCGGCCTGCCACCGGTCGGGGGTGAGGACGGGGAAGTCGGAGCCGAACAGCACCTTGCGCTTCAGCAGCGAGTTGGCCGCCTTCACCAGCTGCGGGGGGAAGTACTTCGGCGACCAGCCGGAGAGGTCGATGTAGACGTTGGGCTTGTGCGTGGCGATCGAGATGGCCTCGTCCTGCCACGGCACCGAGGGGTGCGCGAGCACGATCGTCAGGTACGGGAAGTCGGCGGCGACGTCGTCGATCAACATCGGGTCGGAGTAGCGCAGCTTGATGCCCCGTCCCCCGGGCAGGCCCGCACCGATCCCGGTCTGCCCGGTGTGGAACAGCGCGGGGACGCCGAGCTCCTGGATCGCGTCGTAGAGCGGGTAGAAGCGCACGTCGTTCGGCTCGAAGGCCTGCAGGCTGGGATGGAACTTGAAGCCGCGCACCCCGTGCTCGTCGACGAGACGCCGGGCGCGCGCCACCGCGGCCTTGCCCGCGTGCGGGTCCACCGAGCCGAACGGGATGAGCACGTCGGGGTGCTCGGCGGCCTGGTCGGCGATCTCCTCGCTCGACAGCGGCGCGTGCCCGGTGCCGGCGGGCGCGTCGACGGTGAACACGACCGCGGCGGTGCGCCGGGCGCGGTAGTGCTCGGCGATGTCGGCCACGGTCGGCGTGCGGTCCTGGTCGGCCCGGAAGTACTTGGCCGACGCGTCGAGCAGCTCCTGGTCGACGGAGAAGCAGCCGTGGCTGTCCTGCTCGACGTGGACGTGCACGTCGATGGCGTCCAGCTGGTCGAGGTCCATCAGGGTGTCCTCACGGGAGGTCGGTGCCGGCCGTGGCGGCCGGCGAGGGCGGTCAGGACGGAGTCGTGGCGGGCGGGATGCGCCCCTCGCGGGGCTCGGCGAGCGCGGCGAGGCACCGCTCGAGGGCCCGGGCGAAGGACGTGGCCTCGTCGTCACCGAGCGCGGCGATCATCCGCCCCTCGACGTCGTCCACGGCCCGGTGACACGCGACCAGGGCCTCCTCGCCCCGCTCGGTGAGCCAGGCCCGCAGGATCCGCCGGTTCTCCCCGTCGACGCGACGTGCGATGAGGCCGTCACGCTCCATCGCCGTGACGAGCAGGTGCATCGCCTGCGGGGTGACGTAGTGGCGCCGCGCGAGCTGCGCCGACGACAGCCCGCCCCGGTGCTCGAGGAGCGACAGCGCCGTGTACTGCTGCAGCGACATCCCGAGCGGCCGCAGGACCTCCTCCATCCGCGACCGCTCGGCCATCTCCAGGCGCTTGACCAGGTACGTCAGGCGCTGGCCGCCGGCGACGGCGGTCCGGGTCGCGGGTTCGGTCACGGCGTCAGCATATCAATACACTTGATATGGGACGTGGCCTTGACCACTCCGGAGGCGCTCTCTAACGTCAAGTTCCTTGATACTCCGCCGGTCCTGCGGCCGTCTCCCGCCACGAGCAGACAGGGCACCCGCCATGACTCAGACCCACCGATCGGGGCCACAGCTCCGCCGAGCCGTGCTGTCGAGCTACCTCGGTAGCGTCATCGAGTACTACGACTTCCTGCTCTACGCGACGGCCTCGGCGCTCGTGTTCAACAAGGTCTTCTTCTCGAACCTCGACCCGCTGGTGGGCACGGTCGCGAGCTTCGGCACCCTCGCCACCGGCTACATCGCCCGGCCGCTGGGCGGCATCATCTTCGGTCACTTCGGCGACCGGATCGGCCGCAAGAAGATGCTCGTGCTGAGCATGAGCATCATGGGCGTGGGCAGCACCCTGATCGGCCTCCTACCCACCTACGCCCAGATCGGGGTCTGGGCCCCGATCCTGCTGGTGCTGCTGCGCGTTGTGCAGGGCATCGCGATCGGTGGCGAGTGGGGCGGCGCGGTCCTGATGTCCGCCGAGCACGCCACCTCGCGGCGTGGCCTCTGGGCCAGCTTCACCAACGCGGGCGCGCCCAGCGGACTGGTGCTCTCCAGCCTCGTGCTGGCGGCCTCGGCCTCCTTCACCGGCGAGGCGGCGTTCCTCGCCTGGGGCTGGCGCATCCCGTTCCTGCTCAGCGTCGTGCTGCTCGGCGTCGGCCTGTTCGTCCGCCTCCGCGTCGCCGAGACCCCCGTGTTCGAGGACGCCGCGCGGATGAAGCCGGCGTCGCCGCCGCTGATGGACGTCCTGCGGCACCACCCGCGCAACCTCGTGCTCTCCATCGGCGTCGGGTTCGCCGCGTTCGCCGTCCAGGGCACGCTCACGACGTTCGTCATCTCCTACGCCGTGCAGGCGGGCTTCCCCCGCCCCACCGTGCTCAACGCGCTCACCCTCAGCTCGGTGGTCGCGATCTTCGGGATCATCGGCTTCTCGGCCCTGTCCGACCGCGTCGGCCGGCGACCGGTGGTGCTCGCCGGTGCCGCCGCGACGGGGCTGTTCGCCTTCCTGCTCTTCCCGATGATCGACAGCGGGGCGGTGCTGCTGCTGACGCTCGCGGTGGTCATCGGCCAGGGCGTCCTGCACCCCGCGATGTACGGGCCGCTCGCCGCGCTCTACGCCGAGCTCTTCTCCACCCGGTCCCGCTACACCGGCGCGTCGCTCGGCTACCAGATCGCCGGGATCGGCGCGGGCATCGCGCCCGTCGTCTTCGCCTCGGTGCTCGCCGGTGGCGGCGGCTCCGTCACCGTCGCGATCATCCTCGCGGCGTGCTGCCTGCTCACGATCGTCTGCACCGTCTCGCTGCGGGAGACGTCGTCCGACGACCTCGCCGACGACCCGGGGATCACCGCGTCCGACGCCGTGACCCGCTGAGCGCGATCGACCCGTCGAGGGGTTGGCGCGAACCGTGCCCTCAGGACACGGTCCGGCGGCACGGTGGCGCGGCTCCGTCCGAGCTCGCCGGACGGTCGATCCAGAACGGCCGATCACGCGGGAGGCGATCGAGATCCGGAACCGCGCTGTCCGGGCTACGGTGATCGATCACTGACCGCCCTTGCGAGACGGAGCCCGCCGGTGACCCTGGTCCTGCACGACGACCTCTTCGACGCCCAGTTCGTCCGCGCCCTCGCGTACGCCCGCTCGGGCGGCGCGGAGATCGGCGAGTGCGTGGAGACCGCCCGGCGGATCACGAAGACCGACGGCGAGCTCTGGTACCGCGAGTGGCTCGCCACCGCCGAGCGCGCCGAGCAGGCGGCAGTGGCGAGCACGGCGGCCGGCGACTCCGTGAGCGCACGGGACGCCTACCTGCGCGCCTCGAACTACTACCGCACGGCTGGGCTGTTCCTCATGGGCACGCCCGTCGACGACCGGCTGCGCAGCAGCTCGCACAAGCAGACGGAGACCTTCCGGGCGGGCGCGGCACTGCTGGACGCGCCGCCCGAGATCCTCGCGATCCCTTACGAGGGCACGACGCTGCCCGGCTACTTCTTCCGCGCCGGGGACGCGGGTGACGACACGCCCCGCCCGACCGTCATCCTCACCAACGGCTACGACGGCACCGTCGAGGAGCTCTACTTCGCCAACGCGGTCGCGGCGCTCGAGCGCGGCTACCACGTCCTCGCCTTCGACGGGCCCGGGCAGGGCTCGGTGATCCTCGACCAGGGGATCCCGTTCCGCCCGGACTGGGAGAACGTCGTCTCCCCCGTCGTCGACGTCGCCGTGGCCCGCCCCGAGGTGGACGCCGAGCGGCTCGTGCTCATCGGCTGGAGCTTCGGCGGCTACACCGCGCCGCGGGCGGCAGGCGGCGAGCACCGCCTCGCCGCCTGCGTCGCCGACTCCGGGCCCTACGACCTCTACGACACCGTCATCGCCCGCGTGCCCGGGGTGCTCGCCCACCAGCTCCCGGACGGCAACCGCCTCATGCTGTCGGTGCTGGAGAAGGCCCTCGAGTCGACGATGAAGAAGCCGTCGGCGGGGTGGGCGCTGCGGCGCAACCTCTGGGTGCACGGCGTCGAGGACCCGATGGCCTACGTCGAGCTCGCACGGCAGTACTCGATGAAGGGCCGCGAGCACCTCGTGCGCTGCCCGACGTTCGTCTGCCGCACCGCGGGCGACGACATCAGCGCGGGCGCGCAGGAGCTCGCCGACCACCTCACCTGCCCCACCGAGTTCGTCGAGTTCGGCCACGACGACGACGTCACCGGGCACTGCGAGATGACCGGCCGTGCGGTGTTCCACCAGCGCCTGTACCGCTGGCTCGACGGCGTCCTCGCCGGTGGTTAGACGCCCGTGCGCACGGAGTCGTGCCAGGGGATCACGAGCTTCTTCACCGTCGTGACCGCGACGTAGAGCAGGGACCCGAGCACGGCGAGCAGCACGATCACCGCGAACAGCCGTGGCGCGTCGAGGGCGTTGAGGCTCGACACGACGAGGTAGCCGAGGCCCTCGCTGCCGCCGAGGTACTCCCCCACGATCGCGCCGATCACCGAGAAGACGATGGCGACCTCGGCGCCGGCGAACACGTAGGGCAGCGTCGTCGGGAGCTCCATGTTGCGAAACGTCGCCCAGCGTCCGGCGCCGAGCCCGCGCATGACGTCCCGGTGACCGCTGTCGACCGAGCGCACGCCCAACATCACGTTGAGCATGATCGGGAAGAACGCGAGCAGGGCGGCCATGACGATCTTCGAGGTCGGCCCGAAGCCGAACCAGATGACGAAGATCGGCACGAAGGCGACCTTCGGCACGACCTGCAGGGCGACCAGCGCCGGCTGCACCGCCCGCTGCAGCCAGGCGACACGGCCGAGCACCGCCCCGACGGCGACCCCCACCAGCAGGGCGATGCCGAATCCGGCGACCACCTCCAGCAGCGTGATGCCGATGTGGCCCCAGATGTCGTCGCCCGCGAGCAGCTCGCCGAGCGCGCCCGCCACGGCGGCCGGGGCGGGGAGGATGAACTCCGAGACCCCGACGACGGAGACGGTGAACTGCCAGATCCCGAGGAGGGCGAGCAGCATGATCGGCCCCGAGACCCAGGGCAGCCGCCGCATCCAGGGCGCCTCCGTCTCGCCGGTCGGCTCGGCCGCCGACACCGCGCCGTCGGTCCTGCTCTCGATGGTCGTCACGGCTCAGTCCTCCTGGTCCAGCTCGCGGCGCAACGCGACGACGAGCTCGCCGAACCCGGCGGTCGCCTCGACCTCGGCCTCCCGGGGACGGGGCAGGTCCACCGGGGTGATCGAACGGATGCGGCCGGGCCGCGGCGTCAGCAGCACGACGCGGTCCGCGAGGAACACGGCCTCCGAGATGGAGTGCGTCACGAACACCACCGTCGCCCCGGAGACGGCGTGGATCTGCTGCAGCTCGAGGTTCATCCGGTCCCGGGTCATCGCGTCGAGCGCACCGAACGGCTCGTCCATGAGCAGGACCGACGGGTCGCAGGCCAGGGCCCGGGCGATCGCTGCGCGCTGGCGCATGCCGCCCGAGAGCTCGCGCGGGTAGGAGTCCTCGAAGCCGGTGAGTCCGACCGTCGCGCACAGCTCGAGCGCGCGGGCCCGGCGCTCGCCGCGGGACACCCCGCGCAGCTTGAGCGGCAGGGCGACGTTGTCGACGACGGTGAACCAGGGGAACAGGTTGGCCTCCTGGAAGACCAGGCCGAACTCGGCGAACACGGCATCGTCACGCCGTCCGCCCACCCACGCGGAGCGCCCACCGGCCTCGACCGTGCCCGTGGTGGGCGCGAGCAGCCCCGAGAGCACCCGCAGCAGGGTCGTCTTCCCGCACCCCGACCGCCCGACCAGGGAGACGAACTCACCGGCGGCGATGTCGAGGTCGATCCCCGAGAGGGCATGCACCTCCCCGCGCCGGGTCGGGTAGACCTTGTCGACGCCCGTGACGCGCAGGCCGACGGCGCGCCCCGGATCGGGGGGCGCCACCGGAGAGGGCTCCGACCGCCGGGCCACGGTCTGCTGGGTCATGGTTGCTCCTGTCCTCGCGGTGCTCACGGTCCCGGCCTCAGGAGGTCCCGGCCGGCGGGATCCCGGTGTCCAGCCACTGCGCCGGGTCCAGGCCCGGGGGCAGCTGGCCGATGCCCGTGATCTCGTCGTAGGTCTGCCGCCAGCGCTGTGGGGAGATCCCCACCGGGGTCTCGCCCGCGGTGTAGGAGTCGACGTAGCCCGCGAGCGCCAGCCGCGCCGTCGCCGGGTCGCCCAGCGCGGGCACCCGGTACTTCGACGAGATCGCGGCCATGGTGGCCGCGAAACCGTTCGCCTCGTCGGCCGCGATGAACCGCACGGCGTCGTCGATGGCGGCCATGTAGCGACGCAGCTTGTCCCGCTCCGCCGGGTCCTGCGCGGTCGCCCGGGACGTGGCGTAGACCTGCGCTCCCGCGCTGATCGCGTCGTTCGGATCGAAGACCACGGCCTCGGGCCGTGTGCGCTGCAGCTGCACGGACGTGTCCAGCGAGACGATGTAGGCGTCGATGCGCCCGGAGGTGAGCAGGTCGAACACCCCGGGGGCGAGCCCGACGACCTGGCGGCGGACCTCGGCGGGCGGCACCCCCGCCGAACCGGCCACGAGGTCCAGGGTGATGGAGCTGGTGCCGCCCTCCGACGGGGTGCCGACGAGCTTGCCGCGGAACTGCCCCGCCTGGGTGATCGGGTCGTCGGCCGCGGAGACCATGCGGATGGTGCCGCGGTGGATGACCTCGCCGAAGGCGACCAGCGGGGCGTTCCGGCTGCCGGCCGCGATCATCGTCTCGATGTCGCCGATCCGGGTCACCTCGGCCGATCCGGCGAGCACGGTCTGGATGGCCGGCGCCGAGCCCTGGGTGGTCTCGAAGGTCACGTCGAGTCCCCGCGCGGCGAAGAACCCCTGCGTGTCCGCGATCAGCTCGGCGGAGTAGGACAGCGACTCCAGCGGCAGGATGTTCAGGAACGTCATGCGCTGGCGGCCGTCGTCGGTGGTGTCGCCGCCGCCGCAGGCGGTGACCACCGCGCACGCGGCGAGCACCACGGCGAGCAGGCGCAACACCCGTCCTCGTCGAGCTCGGATGGGGGTCATCGGGGAGCCTCCTCGCGACGGTGCGGTCGGGTCGTGGACGAACGGGTCCCGGGCGGTGGGGCCGGAGCGCCCCGCTCGAGCAGGAAGGTCCTCGCGGTCCCGCCGAGGACCGCGGCACGGTCGGCCGGACCGAGCGCGGCCAGCAGGCGCTCCGTGCCGTCCCCGTGGACGTGGGGGTGATCGCCGGCGTAGAGGACGAGCGAGGCCGGGTCGAGGATCTCGAGGGCCTCGGCGAGCTCGTCCGGGTCGGCCGGCAGGTGGGCCGGGGTCGAGGTGAGGCGGACCTGCGCGCGCAGGTACTCCGAGGGCGGGCGGGTCACCCAGGGGACCTCGCGCCAGATGCCCTTCCACTCCTTGTCCAGGCGCCAGAGCAGGGGTGGCAGCCAGGAGAAGCCGCACTCGGCGACGACGACCCGCAGCGCGGGCAGCCGGCCCAGCACCCCCTCGACGACGAGGCTGGTCAGATGCCCCTGGGCGATCTGCCCCTGGGCCAGGTAGTCCTGCAGGTAGGTGTGGGTGAACCCGGTGGTGGTCGCGGCGGAGCCGGCCCGGCCCCAGGCGTGCAGCCCGGCGACGAGGCCGTGCTCGGCGATCGCCTCGAACACCGGCAGGAACCGGCGGTGCCCGTAGCGGTGGTCGTGCCCGCGCACAGGCAGCACGACCTGCACGAAGCGGGGGTCGCCGGCCCGGCGGTGGATCTCCTCGACGGCGGCCTCCGGATCGCCGGACGGGACGGCGATGCTGCCGCGCAGCCGGGGGTCGTGGTCGAGGAACGTCGCGGTGACCCAGTCGTTGAGGGCCCGGCACAGCGCTGCGTCGTAGTAGGGGTTGCGGCTGACGTCGAACGCGGAGGTCGCGCTCAGGACCGCCACGTCGACGGGCGTCCCGCCGGGGGCGGGCACGTCGAGCACCTGCGTACGCAGCGTCGCCACGTCGGCCGGCGCCGGGACCGTCACGGCGCCCGGCGGGTAGGCGCCGGCCTGCGTCGGGTCGAGGCGCAGCGCGGCACCCTCGACGTAGTCGCGCCAGTAGGCGGGCAGGTACGGCGCGAGGTCGGCCAGGGACGCCGGGGCGACGTGGGTGTCGGCGTCGACCGCTCCCCCGGCGATCACGGGGCGTCCCCGGGGAGGTCGACGCCGTAGAGCGCGGCCGCGTTGCGGGCCATGATCGGGCGCCGGACGTCGGCGGGGAGCACCCGCAGCGCGGTCACCGGGTCGTCGAAGTCCCAGTGCGGGTAGTCCGAGGCGAACAGGATCCGGTCGGTCAGGCCGGCGTGGCGCAGCGTCGTCGCGAGGTGCGCGAGGTTCTCCGGCTCGTCGATCGGCTGGGTGGTGAACCAGCAGCGCTCGCGGACGATCTCCGACGGCGGGCGGTGCAGCCCCGGCACGTCGTCGCGGAACGCGGCCCACCCCGAGTCGAGGCCCCACAGCAGCGACGGCAGCCAGGTGATCCCGCCCTCGACGAGCACCAGCCGCAGATCCGGGAGCTCGTCGAACACCCCGCCGGCGACGAGCGAGGTGAGCGCCATGGCCATCGCGTTGCCGTACCAGCCGTGCTGCTCGAGGTAGAACGACGGCCAGCCGTCGCCGCGGTGGCCCTCGGTCCCGCCGAGGTGCATCCCGATCGGCAGCCCGGCCGCGGCGGCCGCGGCGTAGACCGGCCGGTACTTGGCGTCGGCGACCGGTAGGTGCGTGCCGCTGGGGAAGAGCACCTGGACGAAGCGGGGATCGCCCGCGCGCCGCTCGATCTCGGCGACGGCGTGCTCGGGCGACTCGTGGGGGATGCAGATGCTGGCGCGCAGCCGGGGCTCGGGGTCGAGGAAGTCGGCGACCTGGATGTCGTTGAGCGCGCGGCACAGGGCGGCGGCGTACGCGGGCTCCTCGGCGCCCCAGGTGTGGCCCTGCAACGGGATCAGCACGCCGGCGACCAGGTCGTAGGCGTCGAGCAGCTGCTCGCGCAGCAGCCCCAGGTCGCTGCCGGGCGGGCCCGACGACGGGTGGGCGTCGGCGCGCATGCCGCCGTTGCGCACCCGCGGGTAGATCGCGGGCGGCGGGGCCCCGCGCACCCCGAAGCGCTCGTAGCGCCGCCGCCAGGGCGCGGGCAGCTCGACGGCCAGCCGCGCCGGGACCACCGCGGGGTGGATGTCCGCGTCCACGACGGGGGTGCGGGGGCGACGGCCCGCGGGTCGTGGCACGGCGGGATCCGGCCCCTCGGCGGGGGCGTGGGTGCCGGGCGCGGAGACGGTGGTCATGCGGTCTCCTCCGGGTCGGTGGGGCGACGTGCGGCGGTGTCGACGACGACCACGCGGTCCTCGACGGTCACCGCGAAGGTGTCGGCGACGTAGGGCCCGGGGACGCGCCCGGTGGCCGGGTCGACGGCGACGACCTCGGTGGTGTAGCTGCGGACGGGCGCCTCGCCCGGACCGAAGTAGGACCGGCCGGTGGTGACGTCGTACTCCCAGCCGTGCCAGGGACAGGCGACGAACACCCGGTCGGGGTCGAGCGCGACCTCACCGGGCGCGCCGGCCACGGCGAGCGGCGCGGCGCGGCCCCGGCAGAGGGGCCCGCCCTGGTGCGGGCAGTGGTCGGCGAGCGCGTGGTACTCGTCGCCCACCCGGAAGATTCCGATCGAGCGCTGGCCCACCTGCACCACCCGGTGCTCGCCGGGCGCGAGCTCGTCGGCGCCCATCACCGCGACCTTCACTGCTCCTCCTCGGTGCGTGCCACGAGCTCGACGACACCCGCGGTCGCGTCGAGCCGGACCCGGTCGCCGGTGCGCAGCACTTCGACCGGGTCGTCGTCGAGGTCGGCGAGGGCGGGCACGCGGGTGACGACGGCCCCGAGGGCGGCCTTCGTCGTGGTGACCGCGAAGACCATCCCGATCGGCGCGGTCCCGAGCAGCCGCGTGGTCTGGAAGAAGCCCGACCAGCCCGAAGAACCCTTGGCGCCGGGGAAGACGAGGATCCGGCCGGTGAAGCAGACCCCGGCGAGGGGGTGACGCGCCTCGGTGATCGTCCCGGTGGCCGGGTCGATCCCGCCCCAACCCGAGATCGTCTCCGGCGAGACCAGCACCTCGCCGGTGACCACGCCGGGCACGACGGTCCGGCCGCGCAGCACCACCCGGGCCGGGGCCGGCCGCAGGCCGGTCACGAGAGGTCCCCGCGCCAGCGGCCGGTGACCGCGGCGTCGACGCACTCGGCGGTGGTGCCGAACCACGCCTGGATGCCGAGGATGGCGGGCAGGTAGTGCGCCTGCTTGGCCGAGTCGGTGGCGAACACCCGGGTGCCGACGGGTGCGGCGCGCGACATGGCCGGGCAGGAGTCGGTGAGCACCCGTCCGCCGGCGGCCTCGATGACGGCGGTGTGGCCGGAGCGCTCGGCGACCACCGCGAGCGCCCGCGGCGCCATGATCCAGAGCTGGGTGCCGTCGGCCAGGCGACGTCCGTCGAGGGCCCGGGCGACGTCGTGGATCTGGTCGAGCGACGCATGCGGGCAGCCGAGCAGCACGAAGTCGACGTCGGTGTCGCTGCCCTGGTCGTTGAGCCGTTCGTACGCGGCCCGCTTCTCGGCCTCGCCGAACACCACCGGCTCGGGCACCCGGCGCCCGCCGAACGCCGCGGTCACCGTCGGGGCCTCGGGGGTCACGCCGACGACGTGGTACATCTCGACGCCGCCCGACGACGCGGCGGCGGCGCCGAAGTGCTTGAGGTCGGTGAGATCGGGCAGCGCGTGGTCGCCGGTGATCACCGGGCGGGCCTCCTGCACGACGTCGCCGACGGCGTAACCGAGCAGCCCCCAGTCCCGGAACGAGGAGACCGGCGTGTCCACCCGCACGAGGTGTGTGCCGAAGCGGTGGGCGTCGTGGTGGTTGCCCCAGCACGGGATGCGCCCGGTGAGGCTCGCGGCGCCGGTGGAGGCGCCGCCCTCACAGTTGGTGCGGGCGCCGAGCACGCTGTTGGCGTAGACGACGGCCGAGGACTCCATCCACGCGCAGTGCTCGCCGCGCACCGGGAGATTGCCCACCTGGTAGGGCGTGCAGGTCGCGAGCACCGACACCCCGCGGGCGCCGACGAAGGCCTCCCCGTCGGTCTGGAGCTCCACGAACTCCGGCGGATAGGGCACCGTGCCCACCGAGTCCGGCCCGAAGCCCTGCTGCAGCTGACAGGTCGGCACGGCCATCGGCGGGATCGGCAGCGTCTCGTCCGCGTCGAGGTTGATGATCGAGAACGCACGGTCCCAGCCGCCCTCGGCGACCAGACGGGCCTTGACCGGCGAGGGCTGGGTGGTGGTGCCGGCGACGTTGCGGACGGTGCAGAGGCGCTCGGCGTCGAGGGCCTGCCCGTAGCGCACCAGCAGGTCCATTGCGGCCGCCACCGCCGGGCCCTCCGCGCCGTCGCGCATGCGCTGCTCGTCGTCGGTGAGGATCATCGGAGGCTCGGCTCAGTCATCGACGTTCTCCCGGATGCGGTCGTGGAGCTCGGCAGCCCGATCGGCGTGCACCGCGTGCACGCTGCCGTCGGAGCCCGCCATGTCGAGGGCGTGCGCGGCGGCGTGGCCCATCGCCGCGCAGGGCCCCATCACGCGCACGCTCGACAGCGCGGCCGCGTCGCCGTCCACGCAGCGCCCGGCGACGAGCAGGTTCGCGACCTCGGGAGGCGCCATCGAGCGCAGCGGCACGTAGTGCAGGTGGTCCTCGCCGAAGGTCTCCCAGACATAGCCGTCCGGGGTGTCGTGCAGCTCGATGGGCCAGGCCGTGCGGGCGACGGCGTCCGGGAAGCGGGTCCCGGCCCGGACCTCGTCGACGGTGAGCTGGTGGACGGCCTGCACCCAGCGGGTCTGGCGACGCCCGGGCAGCCCGTAGGAGCGGACGGCGGCCTTGCCGAAGACCTCGGGGAACTCGGCCCGCAGGAACTCGACGACCCGGTCGGCCTGGGCCTTGCCCTCCAGCTGGGCCTCGGCGGCGGCGATCGGGTCGAGGGGCGCCTCGATGTGGGTCATGTTCAGCACGGCGGTGCCCCGGCCGGGGAAGAAGAACGCGAGGCCGTCGTGGCGGCGCAGGCCGTACTCGGCGGCCTTCGCCCCGACCCGGGCGGAGAGGTCCGCGGGGTCGGGCGGCTCCGACTCGTCGAGGTGCTCGACGACGAGCTGCTGACTCCCGTAGATCTCCCGGTCGGGCAGGCGGCAGGGCAGCCCGGCCGCCCAGCTCAGTGCGGCGTCGCCGCTCGCGTCGACGAAACCGTGGGCACGCACGTCGACGGGTCCGTACCGGGTGGCGAAGCGGGCGCCGACGACGCGGTCGCCCTCGCGATCGACCCCGGCGAGCGACGCCCCGGTGAGCACCTTGATCCCGTGGGCCCGGACGGTGTCCTCCACCCACCGGCCCAGGCGGACCTCGTCGTACCCCACGGTTGTCGTGTGGCCGACGCGGTAGAACAGGTCCCCGCTCGCGCCGAGGTCGGCGAAGACGTCCTCGAGGAGCCCGTAGGTCAGCCGGCGGTGCTGTGGCGCGTTGCCGAAGACACCGCAGAACAGGCCGATCAGGGAGTTCACCATCTGACCGCCGAGCACCGGCAGCGAGTCGACGAGGACGACGTCACGGCCGAGCTTCGCCGACTCCACCGCCGCCGACAGTCCGGCGATGCCGGCCCCGACGACACAGACGTCGGCGCGGACCCGGTGGTCGGCCGGATCGGCGGGATGGGCCGGCCCCTCCCGCACCACCGTGCGGACCGGGAGGTCGGTGAGCGGGTGTGGCATGTCACGCACGCTAGGCAGTGCTCTGGACCACACGGAAATAGACAACCGGCCTGCACGGGCATCAACCGCGTCGATACTTCCAGGTCAGCGGGTCACAGCTCCGCCGACAGCTCGACGAGCAAGGACCGCAGCCAGCGGTGCGCGGGGTCGTTGTCGAGGTCGGCGTGCCACCAGAACCGCTCGCAGATCGTGCCGGCGCCGTCCTCGGCGTCGGTGCCGGGGCACTCGCGGACGACCAGCCCGAGGCCCGCGGCGACGTCGCGGGCGAGCCGTTCCTGCACCAGCGCGACCCGGTCGGTGCCGGCCACGAGGTGGGGTACGGCGAGGTAGCTCTCCACCCGCACGCGGGTGTCCGGCTCGACGCCGAGCCGGGTGAACTGGCGGGTGATGGGCGCCGCGGCGGAGAACCCGCGCTCCGGCGCGAAGGGCACGACCCACGGCATCACGGCCAGCCGGGCCGCGGTCAGCTCCTGGTGCACCGCGAAATTCGCGGCGTCCATGAGGAGCACCCAACGATCGGTGAAGAGGTCGACCGAGCGCAGATCCGGGCGGTCGAAGCGCGCGGCGGGCGGCGCGATCATGCCGTCGATGAGCCTGATCGTCTCGCCGATGTCGGCGGAGAACGACTCGCGCACCAGCCGCAGTCGCAGTTCCACGCCGGGCGCGCGCCGGGCGAGCGCCCCGGACAGCGCGGTCCCGAGGACGGCGACGGTGTAGTCGGCGATGAGCAGGCTGAAGCCGCGGCGCGAGGCCAGGGGGTCGAAGTGGTGCCCGGTGCCGAACAGGCGCTCCGCCGCGGTGCAGACCCCCTCGACCTGGTCGGCGAGCTGGATCGCGAGCGGCGTGAGGACGTAGCCGCCCGCGTGCCGGGTGAGCAGCTCGTCGTCGAAGTGGCGACGGAGCCGGGACAGCGCGGCGCTGGCCGCCGGCTGGGAGACCCCGATGCGGGCGGCCGCCCGCGTGACGTTCCGTTCGCGCAGCAGCTCCCGCAACGACACGAGCAGGTTGAGGTCGAGGTTGGCCAGGTGGGCCGACGGTGCCCGCACGGCGTGGAGCCTGACCGGCGACGGAGGCCGGCGTCCAGGGTGCGCGGCGCGCCGACGGCCGATCAGCGTCGTCCCGACGGCTGGGTCGACGGCTGGGTCGACGGCTCGCCGATCGTCTCGTCCAGCAGGTCGAGCACCGCCCGCCACGCCCGGGCGGTGTGGGCGGGGTGGTACGCCACCCCGGGCACCGTGGCCGTCGTGTGGGTGGTGCCCCCGGTCGGCGAACCATCGGGGTGGGCCGGCGCGGCCCAGAACGCGTGCTGGGCGCCGCCGTAGACGTGCACACGCCAGTCGACCCCGGCGTCCTCCAGCGCCGTCGTGAACGCCAGGACCTGGTCAGGCGTGCACAGCGGGTCCTCGGAGCCGGTGGCGAGCAGGAATGTGGCGCCGACCGCGGCCCAGTCCTCGGCGCGGGCGGGCGGCAGGCCGGGGTGGACGACGGCGACACCGCGGAACGGCACCCCGGCACGGGCGAGCTCGAGGACGACGGAGCCGCCCGCGCCGTACCCGAGGGCGGCGAGCCGGCCCGGGTCGGCGCCGGGCTCGGCGAGCAGCACGTCGAGCGCGGCGTGCCCGACGGCCCGCATCCGGTCGGCGTCGCCGATCAGCGGCAGGACCCGCGCCAGCATCGCCTCCGGGGCACCGCCGAACCACCGGCCGCCGTGGTAGTCCATCGCCAGGGCCAGGTGGCCGCGCTCGGCGAGGTGGTCGGCGCGGCGGCGCTGGAAGTCGTCGAGACCGATCCCGTCGTGCCCGATCAGCACCGCGGGCCACGGTCCCGCACCGTCCGGCCGTGCCATGTGCCCGACCATCACCAGACCGTCGGCGTCGTACGTGACCTCGCGCGTGGCGACCATGCGTTGCTCCTATGTCAAGCCGCCGTGGGCTGCGAGGCAGGCACGGTGGTCGTCGGGGGTTGGAGGAGGTTGAACACGACGCGGGCCAGGCGTCGTTTGAGGGCTCGTAGGGCTTCCATGGTGGTGTCGCCTCGGGCGCGTCGCCGCTGGTAGTAGGCCTGCCCGAGACTGTTGGGCAGACGGGTCTGGGTGACCGCGATGCGGTGCAGAGCGACGTTGAGTTGCCGGTTGCCGCCGCGGGCGAGGCGGTGGCGGTCGGTGCGCCCCGAGGACGCCGGGATGGGGGCGGCGCCAGCGTGCATCGCGAAGCAGGCCTCGGAGCGGAACCGTCCCGGCCGGGCGGTCTCCCCAACGATCTTCGCCGCGGTCAGCGCCCCGCACCCGGGCAGCTCGAGCAGCCGGGGCGCGGCCTGCCGGGTCAACGTGGTGATCTCACGTTCGAGGGCCCGGATCCGCAGGGTGCGCTCACGGATGTCGGCGAGCAGCTCACCGGCCAGCCGGGCCACCATCCCGCTGTGCTGCTCGGCCACCCGCGCCGCGAGCGCGTCGAGCAGACCGATCTCGCCCAGGCGCCGCGCGGGCGGGTCGATCCCGGGGTCGAGCTCGTGCAGGTGCCAGCCCAGCCGGTTCTGCATCCGGGTGCGCTCGGCGACGAGGTCCTCGCGGTGATCGACCAGCAGCTTGAGCTCTCGCGAGCTCTGGTCGTGCTCGGCGACGGGCAGGTCGGGCTCACGCAGCGCGGCCCGCGCGATCGCCAGCGCGTCGATCGGGTCGGACTTGCCCCGCGTGCGCGCCGAGGACCGGGCGCCGGCCATCAGCTTCGGCGGCACCCGCACCACCTGCTCCCCGGCGCCGAGCAGGGCCCGCTCCAGGCGGGTGGAGACGTGCCGGCAGTCCTCGACCGCCCAGGTCCGCTCGCCCGCCGCGTGCCGGGCGGCCCAGCCGACCAGAGCGCGGTGACCGGTATCGGTGGCCGACACCGTGCGCTTGGCCAACTCGCGCCCCAGCTCGTCGGCCACCACCGCGGTATGGGTGTCCTTGTGGACATCGACCCCGACCGTGAGCACCATCGAGAGGTCTCCTCTCTTGAGCCGTGAGGGACACAGCTGGGCCGGCCGGCGGACACACCTCAGTGGGGGCGCAGCCACGCTCCTATCAAGTCACGCCGGCCGGTCCCAGCCACGGATGATCGGCACAACGCATGCTCGCCAGCCTCTAGGGCGGCACCGACGCTAAGAGCCAGATCACCAGCAGCCAGGTTCCCAACCACCGCAACAGCGGCGAGCTGACCCTGACACTGAGCCGACGCTAGCCAGCGTGCCGCGTGCGGAGACGAGGGTTCGCTCTCGGCCGAACGCACCATCCTCGGGAGCAGGGGTTCGAGAGATCAGCCTCTCGGGGTAGACGACCCCTGCCGGACTGTGGGCTGGAGCCGGACCGGACGGTATACGCGAGTACGCCGCAGGTCCGGTTCACCAGCGCAGCCGGAGGGGCCGGCCCCGCTTCCGCGCACGCCGCGAGGCGCCGCGGGGGCGGGGTCGCGCCGCCCCACCGGCGAGGACGGACAGCTGTACGGTGTGGCGCAGGTCGACCGCACGGCCGTGACCCGGACACGGGGCGCCTGTTCCACAGCGTTCTCCTCGGTCCCGTGCTTCATGTGCATCCCCGACCTCCGCCAGCCGGTCAACAGGGCAGATCGCCGCGCCCGTCGCGTCGGCCCTGCCCGACAGCGCGCACGCTCTCTCGCGCCTCGTGCCCACCGGCCCCTCAACGAGCGGGGAGCACACCCATGACCTCCGGGCATCACGACCACCTCGTCGCCGCCCTGCGCACCGCGGCCCGGGACCTGGCCCGGCGCCGCAGCGTCCGCGACCTCGAGCAGACCCTCCAGCAGATCGTCGCCTCGGCCGTGGTCACCGTCCCGGGATTGGACGCGGGCAGCATCTCGATCACCGAACACGGGCGCATCGAGACCCGCCATCCCACCAGCGAGAGCATCCGCAAGCTCGACGAGAAGCAGAGCGAGCTCAACGAGGGCCCGTGCATCACCGCGATCGAGGACCCTCCCGAGACCGGCACCGTCGTCGCCCAGGACCTCGCAGGGGCCGACGCCGACCGCTGGCCACGGTTCGCCCCCTACGCCGCCGAAGCCGGCTACCGGGCCCTGATGTCGACCCAGCTCTCGGTCGACGGCGGCGTCCGGGCCGCGCTGAACCTCTACTCGGCCGAACCCGACGCCTTCGACGAGGAAGCACAGACGCTGGCCGGACTGTTCGGCATCCAGGCCGCAATGCTGCTCTACGGCGCGAACACCGCCGTCCACCTGCAGCGCGCCGTGGACAGCCGCGACCTCATCGGCCAGGCCAAGGGTCTGCTGCGCGAGCGCTTCAAGGTCGACGACGAGGGCGCCTTCCAGATGCTGGTCACGTCCTCCCAGGACACCAACATGAAGCTCACCGCCGTCGCGCAGTGGCTCCTCGACAACGCCGACGCCTCCGGCTCCCGCCCCGAGGTGGGCGGGACACGCCGATAGACCGACGGCCGGCGCGGGACGCCCTGCCTCAGAGCAGCCGGGCGTCGGCGAGCCACGCCCTGGCGTCGGGCGCCCCGAGATGGACCAGGTGCAGGGCGATCCCGCTGGTCTGCGCTCGGTCGCGGACCTGCGCCAGGACCTCGAGGCCGGCACCGTCGCAGGCAGGCACGCCCGACAGGTCGACGACGACCACGCTGGGCTCGCGGTCGAACTCGCGCCGGAGGTGTTCGCCGAGCTCCGTCGCGTCCGGTGCGCTCACCGAGCCGGAGACGGTGATGATCACGCCGTGCGCGGCGTCGACGGGACGGACGGCGATGTCCGCCCCCTCACGACGCGACGGCGCCTCCGGCGACATGGGTACGGGACGATCGGCGGTAGTCATGACGTGTCTCTCCTGCAACAGGCCCGGAAGTCGTGACCGGCTGCTGCTGAACCGTCCGGGCCAGGCGTTACCCCGGGACGCCCCGTCGATCACACGACGTCCCGAGGTGGCCCCGAACGCCTCGCGGGCTGCTCCGGGCGGAGCAGGCTGGGCGCCTCAGGACTCACCGAGCAGCGGCAGCACGTGCCGTCGGAAGAACTCGGCGTCGGACGGGTTCGAGAGCGTCCCCGCGACCGCTTCCTGCGGCACCCACCGCGCCTCCGGATTGGCCGCGTCACGGGGCTGCAAGGTGGCCTCGGGGCTGCGGAACAGGAACAACGTGATCGTCTTGCGCTCGGGCAGGCCGTGGCCGAAGCCCCACCGGGTGTACGACCCCAGCTCGCGCACGAGCTCGAGGTCGGCGAGCCCGCACTCTTCGTCGATCTCGCGCCGTGCCGCGTCGAGCACGCCCTCGCCGGCCTCGACGTGGCCCTTGGGCAGCGACCACGTGCGCGCCCGTTGACGGACGACGACCACCCGGCCCTGCGGATCGACGATCACTCCGCCCGCGGCGTGGCTCCGAAGCACGGTCGGAGTGTGCCCGGTCGGGCCTCCCGGGACGCGGGACGATCGACGCGCGGTCCGCGGAGGGTTCGGCCAGAATCCCCCTCGATGGACAGCGCTGAGCACGTAGCGATCACGGCTTTCGACGAGGCCGCCCGCGCCCTGGCCGCCGGACGCGATGCCCGGCCGACCGGGGACAAGGTCAGCGAGGTCGGCAAGCCCGACGTCGCCCACGCCGTGGCGACCATGCTCGACGCCGCCGTCCGGCTCCTGCGCTCGGTCGATCTCCAGCCGCCGGCAGCCGGAGGACCGGGCCACTCCATGCAGGCCATCGCCCAGCACATGGACGCCGGCGCCGAGCTCGCCCGCCGCATGGCGTCGAGCCGAGGGTTCGACAGCAGCCACGTCACCCACCCGGAGCCGCGCTCCACGAGCGAGTAGACGTCGGCTCCGCCGTCCGCGTCGACACCGACGGTGTTCCCCGTTCAGTGCACCGCGGCCTTGAGCGCGACGATGACCGAACCCACGAGGATCGACGCGAGGGTCCAGGCCACCCGGACGGCCGGTCGACGGTGCGTCGAGCGCCCGGCGAGGGCGCTGCAGAGTCCGAGCACCGCGACCCCGACCCAGAGCGTGATGTCGATGCGGGTGGAGAGGTCGACACCCATCAGCGCCAGCACCAGAAGCACGACCCCTGCCACGAGCCCCGGGACGGCGGCCCAGGAGCTCTGCTGCAGCGCCGCCCGGACCTCCTGGGCCGACGATGCCGCGACGCCGGTGTAGGCACGGCCCACCACCTCGGCGTACGCCTCGGCCAGGAAGATCACGACGCCGGTGCCCGCGACGGTCAGCGCCGTCACCCACGGACCCGGCTCGTGGTCGCCGAGGTAGGCGAGCACCGACATGGCGATCACGGTGCCGTAGATCGCGGCACGGACCCGGCCGGCGGCGTGCTCGCCCGCCCTCGGCGGTGTCGTGGCGGTGCGTTCGACCATGCCGGAAGGGTAGGGCGGCCGGCGCCGGACACGGCTCCCCCGCGGGGGATGAGCGGGGGGGCGCACCGCGGGCGAGCGCGCCACTCATCCCGCGCGGGTGAACCGGATCCCGGCGGTGGTTCCTAGCGTCGGCACCATGCTGACGATGGACGGATCACGCGGCGGCGACGTCTCGGACCGGCGCGATTTCGCCGACGCCGACCGCGGCTTGATCGGGACCCTCGAGCCGATGGTCATCACGGCCGCGGACGGCCGGGTCGTGTGGGACATGGACCAGTGGTCCTTCCTCGACACCGAGTGTCCGGACACCGCCGACCCCAGCCTCTGGCGGCAGGCGCAGCTCACGGCGAAGCACGGGCTCTACGAGGTCAGCGAGGGCATCTACCAGGTCCGCGGCTTCGACATGTCCAACATGACCCTCGTCGAGGGCGACCGCGGCATCATCGTGATCGACCCCCTGATCTCGGCCGAGACGGCGGCCGCCGCGCTGGCGCTCTACCGCCGCCACCGCGGCGACCGCCCGGTGTCCGCCGTGATCTACACCCACGCGCACCTCGACCACTTCGGCGGCGTGCTCGGGGTCGTCGACGCCGACACCGACGTCCCGATCCTCGCCCCCGAGCACTTCCTCGAGCACGCGGTGTCGGAGAACGTCTACGCCGGCGTCGCCATGCTGCGCCGCAGCTACTACTACGCCGCGATCCACCTCGCGAAGGGCCCGACCGGCACCGTGGGCATCGGCCTGGGCGCGGGTGGGTCGACCGGCACCCCCGGTCTGATCGCCCCTACCCTCGAGATCACGCACACCGGCCAGGAGGAGACGATCGACGGGGTGCGGATGGTCTTCCAGATGACCCCCGGCACCGAGTGCCCGGCCGAGATGAACCTCGCGTTCCCCGACAAGCGGGCGCTGTGCATGGCGGAGAACGCCACCCACAACCTCCACAACCTGCTGACGCTGCGGGGCGCGCAGGTGCGCGACCCCCGCATCTGGTCGCGCTACCTGGCCGAGGCCATCGACCTCTTCGCCCGCGACAGCGACGTCGTGTTCGCCTCGCACCACTGGCCGACCTGGGGCACCGAGGACATCGTCGGCTACCTGACCGAGCAGCGGGACCTCTACGCCTACCTCCACGACCAGACCCTGCGGCTGATCAACAAGGGCTACGTCGCCGCGGAGATCGCCGAGATGGTCGAGATGCCACCGGCCCTGGAGAAGGCCTGGCACACCCACGGCTACTACGGGTCGGTCAACCACAACATCAAGGCGATCTACCAGCGCTATCTCGGGTGGTACGACGCGAATCCGGCCCACCTCTGGCAGCACCCGCCCGAGGCAGCGGGCAAGCGCTACGTCGCGGCGCTGGGCGGTCAGGAGGCCGCCGTCGCCGCCGCGCGGCGGTTCGGCGCCGACGGCGACCTGCGCTTCGCCGCCGAGCTCGCCAGCCACGCCGTCTTCGCCGATCCGGGCGACCGGGCGGCGCGGGAGGTGCTGGCCGAGGTCCTGGAGCAGCTGGGCTACGGCGCCGAGAACGCGACGTGGCGCAACGCCTACCTCACCGGCGCCCACGAGCTCCGGGCGACCTCGATCGGGCGCACCGAGCTCGACTCGTCGGGGATGGCGCCGGCCCTGACGGTCACCCAGCTGTTCGACTCGGTGGCCATCCGCCTCGTCGGGGAGAAGGCCTGGGAGGAGGCGTTCGCGATCGCCTGGACCCTGAGCGACACCGGCGAGCACTTCCACATGGAGGTGAGCAACGGCGCGCTCATCCACCACCCCACGTCCGCGGAACGGGACGCGGACCTGGCCGTGACGCTGACGCGCCCGCAGCTGCTCGCCCTGCTCTCCTCCGGCGCCACCGACGGTGTCGAGCTGGCCGGGGACGCGGGCGTGCTCGAGCGCCTGAACGCGTTGACCGACGCGCCGGACCCCGACTTCGCCATCGTCACGCCCTAGTCCGGGCGTCTCGATCCCGGTGGCGAGGCCGAAGGTGCTGCGCGGCTGGGTGGCGCCGTCGCCGCCGACGCGCGTCCGGTGCAGCTCAGGGGACCGCGATCAGCTCCAGGGGAACGGCGAGTGGCTGGTCGGGTGCAGCTCGCCGCGCTCGTACCGGGCGAGGCGGAAGGGCTCGAGCAGCTCCTGGGGCTCGCCGAGCAGCTCGCGGGCCACGAGGGCGCCGACCCCGATCATCTTGTAGCCGTGGTTGGAGTCGGCGATGACGTAGGCGTTCTCCCGGAACGTGTCGAACACCGGGAAGCTGTCCGGGGTGAAGGCGCCGATCCCGCCGGAGGGCTCCTTGCGGTAGATGTCGCGACGCCCTTCGAAGCGCTTGTGGCACGCGGCCAGCGCGGAGGTCCACATCCGGACGAAGTCCTCGCCGACGACGAACTCCGGGCTCGCCGTCCCGTACGGGTCGACGGCGACCGCGTCGGCCGGGCGCGCGATCGGCTCCGGTGAGGCGCCGCCCTGCACGCCGCCGAAGTGGAAGTCCGGCTTGTAGTAGATGCCCCAGATCCGGTCGGTGATCAACGTGCCGTCGACGTCGTCGTGGAGCGGCGCGTCCGAGTCGACGTGGATCACCGGCGGGAACTCGCCCCGGTTGTCCATGAACTCCTGGGGGTCGACGTCGAGGATCCCCTCCTGCAGCGCCCAGTAGGTCCACATGGGCGCGTCGGGGATGACGCGACCGTCGGGCGTGCGGACCGTGACGGTGCTCGGCAGGTCGAGCATGGCCCAGAGGTCGCGGACCCACGGGCCGGCCGCGGCGACCACGTGCTCGCACTCGATCGCCCCGGCGTCGGTCTCCACCGCCGCGACCCGACCGCCGTCGAGCCGCATACCGGTGACGGTCACGCCGGTCGCGATGGTCACCCCGGCGTCGCGCACCTTGTCCGCCAGACCCCGCAGGGACGCCACGTTGTTGGCGTATCCCCCGCGCTTCTCGTGGAGGATCACCGAGACGCCGGGCGCCTGCCAGTCGGAGAACATCTCGTGCATGTACTCGTGGCAGGCGTCGACGCCCTCGACGAGCACCGACTCGTAGCCGATCGCCTGCTGCTCGGCGTGGATCTGCACCACGTCGTCGCGCATGGCGTCGGGAGCGGCCTGGATGTAGCCGACGCCGTGGTACGAGAATGCCTCCGGGTCGGACTCCCACACGTCCACCGAGTGCGCCATGAGCCGGCGCATCGCGGGCTGGAAGTAGTTGTTGCGGATCACCCCGCACGCCACGCCCGAGGCGCCCGCGCCGATGTCGGTCTTGTCGACGACCAGGACGTCGCCGCCGTCACCGAGGCCGCGCTCCTGCAGCTCCGTGGCGAGGTGCCACGCGGTCGACAGCCCGTGGATCCCGGCGCCGACGATCACGTACCTGGCCTTCGGGGGGACGTTCATGGCTCTCACCTGTTCGGTCGTCTGAGGGTTGTCATGCGAAGGAGGCGACGGGCGCGCCGAAGACGCCCTCGTCGGGGACGACGCCGAGACCGGGACCGGTCGGCACCGTGATGCGACCCTTCTCGACCCGCACCGGGTCGGTCGAGTCGTCGTGGCCGTCCATGAACGGCTCGGCGATCCAGACGCCGTCGAGCAGGCGCGGGTGGACCGTCGCCGCGAGGTGGGCGCAGGCGGCCGCGATGATGTCCCCGCCCCAGGAGTCGTCGCAGGTGTGGGGCAGGGAGCGTGCCTCGCAGAGGTCCCGGACGGTGGCCATCGCGCCGAACCCGCCGAGACGCGTGACCTTCAGGCCGAACCCGTCGCACACCCCGAGGGAGATCGCCCGGAGCACGTGGCCCACGGATTCGGTGTTCTCGTCGAGGTAGACCGCGTGGTGCAGCTGCCCGCGGATCGCCGCGATCTCCTCCATGGTGTTGCAGGGTTGTTCGAGCACGAGGGGGATGTCGGCGCACTCGCGGCTGAGCCGGAGGGCGTCGCGGGAGGTCAGGGCCCGGTTGGCGTCGACGGCCAGGCGGGTGCAGCCCGTCGCCTCCCACACCTTCCGGACCGTCTCGATGTCGAGGTCGACCGGCCGCCCGCCGACCTTGACCTGGAGGCGGGGATAGCCCTCGGCGATCTTCTCCACGGCGATGCGCGCGACGTCGTCCGGCTCGCCGACGGTGAGCGAGTAGTAGGCGTCCACCCGGTCGCTCGTCGCGCCGCCCAGGAGGTCGCAGACCCGCATGCCGTGGGCCTTGCCGACGAGGTCGTACACGGCGATGTCGATCGCCGCCTTGGCGTAGGCGTGGCCGTTCAGGAGCCCGTGCAGCGCCCGCTGGATCGCGAGCGGACCCGTCACGGGGAGCCCGATCAGCCCGGGCGCCATCTGCTGCAGCGCCGCGCGTGCCCCCAGGGCGTGCGACGGCGCGTAGGTGGGGCCCACCGGGCACGTCTCCCCCCAGCCGGAGACCCCCGTGTCCGAGACGATCTCCACGATCGTCGAGTCCAGCGCCGTGTACGCGCCCTCGGACATGCGGTAGGCCGCGCCGCTCAACGGGCGATCCTTCTGGTGCACGTGCACCTCGGCGATGCGCATGGCTCAGAGATCCAGCTCCAGGCGCGGGCAGCCACGCTCGGCCCGGGACACGCAGATGAACAGCGTGTCCTGGACCGCCTTCTCCTCGTCGGTGAGCAGCGAGTCGCGGTGCTCGGCCCGACCGGACAGCAGCGGCGTCTCGCAGGTGCCGCAGGTGCCCTCCCCGCACGAGAGGTCCACGGGCAGTCCGCGGTCCTGCGCGACCTCGAGGATGCTCCGGTCCGGCGGGACGACCAGGGTGACGCCGCTGGCCGCGCACGCCACCTCGAACGCCCCGTCGGCGCCGTCCGTCGCGATCGTGCGCGGCGTGAACCGCTCGACGTGGAGGCTGCCGGCGGGCCAGGCCGTCATCGCGGTGTCCAGCGCGTCGAGCATCGGCTCCGGCCCGCAGGCGTAGACGAGCGTGCTGGGGCGGGGAGCCATCAGCTGGCCCCTGAGGTCCAGGAGGCCGACCTCGTCCTGCGGCCCGAGCACGACGCGGTCGCCGTGGGCGGCGAGCTCGTCCCGGAAGGCCATCGAGGTGCGGGTGCGCCCGCCGTAGAGCAGCGTCCACTCCGCTCTCGCGGCCTCCGCCGCCGCGATCATCGGCAGGATCGGGGTGATCCCGATCCCGCCGGCGACGAACACGTAGCGCGGCGCGGGCTCGAGCGCGAAGTGGTTGCGCGGCTCGCCGACCTCGACGATGTCGCCGTCGTGCAGCTTGTCGAACACGTGCTCCGATCCCCCGCGGCTCTCCGGCTCGCGCAGCACGCCGAGGCGCCAGCGCTGCCGGTCGCCCGGGTCGGAGCACAGGGAGTACTGGCGGACGAGGTCGTCGGCGAGGGTCACGTCGACGTGGGCGCCCGGCGCCCAGGCCGGGAGCTCGCCGCCGTCGGCCCGCCCGAGGACGAGGGACACGACGCCGTCGGCCTCGTCGCGGCGCTCATGGATGATGAGGTCCATCGCGGGTCTCCGTCCTCAGCGCATCTGGCCGGCGCCGACATAGGGGTGGGGGCTCCGGAGCAGGTCGCCCTCCGCGAAGCGGGAGAGCCGGAAGTCCCGGGCGGGGATGTCGGCGTCGGAGCTCACGCCGTCGGCGACGAGGTCGGCGACGAGCCGCCCGACGGCCGGCGAGATCTTGTAGCCGTGCCCCGAGAAGCCGGCGGCGACGACGAGCCCGTCCAGCGGGGCCGCCGAGATGACCGGGTTGAAGTCGGGCGTGACGTCGTAGCAGCCGGCGTAGCTCGCGGCGATCGCCGGATCGGCCAGACCGGGCAGGCGGTCGCCGACCTTCTCGACGGTCAGGTCGACGAACGACGACGTCGCCTGGTTCGAGTACCGGTCGGGGTCGGCCGGCTCGAGGATGGACAGGTCGGAGTTGCCGAAGAGCAGCGAGCCCGCGCCCTCGGGACGGATGTACTGCAGCGAGACCAGGTCGGAGAACACCGGGACGGGGCCGAGGTCCTGGCCGGGGTCGACGAGCACGATCTGCTCGCGGTGCGGGGTGATCGGCAGCTCGATGCCGTGCGCGGCGAGCAGGCCGACCGACCACGGGCCCGCGGCGAGCACCACGTGCTCGGTCGCGATGGCGGTGCCGTCGGCGAGCTCGACGCCGGTGACGCGGTCGCCGTCCGTGCGGATCGCGGTGGCGGTGGTGCCCTGCCGCAGGCGCGCACCGGCGCGGCGCGCGGCGCCCGCGAAGGCCTGCGCGGTCTGGTAGGCGTCGCCGTACCCGCCGCGCTCCTCCCACGCGAAGGCCGCGAAGGGCTCGAGGTCGGCGACGGGCCACAGCTTGCGCACGTCGGTGTGGTCGATGTCCTCGGTGCGGACGCCGACGGCGCGCTGGTCGGCGACCGACGCGTGCAGGGCGTCGACGTTCTCGGGCCCGACCCCCACGACGTAGCCGGTCTGGTGGAAGCCGACGTCCGCCCCGAGGACGTCCTCGGCGTTCTCGAACGTCTCCAGGCTGCGGGTGGCCATCGCCGCGAGCGACGAGACCCCGTAGTGGCAGCGCACGACGCCCGACGACTTGCCCGTGCCGCCGGAGCCCACGGTGTCGCGTTCGACGATGGTGATGTCGGTGATGCCGCGCCGGGTCAGCGCCCAGGCGGCGGCGCAGCCCTCGAGGCCGCCGCCGATGATGACGACGTCGGCCGCGTCCGCAGTCACGATGGTTCTCCCTGCTGTGTGGCGTGGGGCTGGGTGGCGGGACCGACGCGGGCGACGACGGTCTTGTTCTTGAGGTAGCTGTCGAGGGCGACGAGCCCGCGCTCGCGGCCGGTGCCGCTGAGCTTGGTCCCGCCGAAGGGGACGGCCGGGCTGCCGGCGAAGTACTCGTTGATCATCACGTAGCCGGCGTCGACCCGGTCGGCGACGCGCAGCGCCCGGTCGATGTCGCGGGTGTGGATGCCGACGCCGAGGCCGTAGTCGGTGGCGTCGGCGAGCGCGACGGCGTGCTCCTCGTCGTCGAACCCGAGCACCGCGAGGACCGGGCCGAAGATCTCCTCGCGGGCGATGCGCATCTCCGGGGTGACGCCGGTGAACACCACCGGGGCGACGAAGTGTCCCGGCCCGGGCAGGGCGCGGCGCCTGCCGACCTCGGTGGCCCCCTCGCGGGCGCCCAGCGCGACGTAGTCGCTGACGCGCCTGCGGTGCTCGGCGGACACCATCGGACCGAGGTCCGGATCCTCGATCCCGGCGCCGAGGGTGAGCGAGGCGAGCCGGGCGACGATGCGCTCGACGAGCTCGTCGTGCGCCGTCCGTGCGACGAGGAGGCGGGAGCCGGCGTCGCAGTACTGCCCGCTGTTGGCGGTGAAGCCGGTGACCACCTGCCGTGCGACGTCGTCGAGGTCCGCGTCGGCGAAGACGATCTGCGGAGACTTGCCGCCGAGCTCGGTCACGACGGGTGTGATGTGCTCCGCGGCCGCGCGGAGCACCGCCCGGCCGGTGGCGACCGAGCCGGTGAAGGTCAGCGAGCCGATGCCGGGATGGGCCGCGAGGGCGGCACCGGCCTCGGCGCCGAGGCCGGTGACGACGTTGACGGTCCCCGGCGGGAGGTCGAGGCCCTCGACGAGGTCGGCGAAGCGCAGGGCGGTGAGCGGGGTCTGCTCGGCGGGCTTGACCACCGCGGTGTTCCCGGCCGCGAGCGCCGGCGCGACGCTGCGGCAGAGCATCGACAGCGGCGCGTTCCACGGGACGATGTGCGCGGTGACCCCGACCGGCTCGCGCACGGTGTAGGCCAGCGAGCCGGGCCCGATCGGGATCGTCTCGCCGTGCAGCTTGTCGGCGGCGCCCCCGTAGTAGTCGAGGTAGCCGACGCACCCGGCGATCTCCGAGCGGGCGAGCGACAGCGGCTTGCCGGTGTCGCCGGTCTCGAGCCGTGCGAACCCCTCGAGGTCGGCGTCGAGCGCCGCGGCGAGGGACCGCAGCAGGCGCCCGCGCTCGGCCGGTGTCGTCACACGGGTCCGGCGTGCGGCGGCCCGGGCGGCGGACACCGCGAGGTCGACGTCCCGCGCGTCTCCGCGCGGGACGTGGGCGATCGTCGTCGCGGTGGACGGGTCCTCGACGGGGAGGGGCTCGTGCCGGGACGGGACCCGCTGCCCGCCGATGCGGTGCTCGGCGGCCGCACCGTGGGCCAGGGTGGCGGTCACGGGTCGGGGAACATGCGGGTCATGGTGTCGCCGGGCTCGAGGGCGTCGCCGCCCGGGACACGCTCGATGCCGACGATCTTGTCGATGACCATGTTCTGGAAGCGGTGCAGCGGCTCCTCGAATTGGAAGCACATCCGCCCGCCGCGGTAGGCCGGGTTCTCGAGGCCCTCCTGGACGCGCTCGACGATCTCGAGGTCCTGGCGGTTGACGAGATCCCAGAACTTCGCGAGCTGCTCGATCCCCTCCTCGGCGCTGTCGTGCCCGCCCGCCTCGTCGAGGGACTCGGGGTGCGCCAGCAGGACGGCGGTCTCGACGGTGCGGTTCGCCGCGACGGGCCGGTTGAACAGCACGAACGCGTGGTTCGGGAGCACGACCAGCGCAGTGCCGGGGAAGAGCCACACGAACCGCCCGCTGTCGGCGTCCTGCGGGCCCAGCGTGCTCAGGGCCTTGAGCCCGTCCCAGCCGCCCGCGTCGGAGTTGCGCGACACCGGCGTGGTGCACATGCCCGTGTACATGCCGGGGCCCTGCCACCGGTAGTGGTCGGAGAACTTGGAGACCTGGTTGAGCTCCGGGTGCACCCAGGGCAGGTGGTAGTACTCCATGAAGTTCTCGCCGATGAGCTTGTAGTTCGCGGCGACGTCGTAGGTGCTGGTCCGCTGCGTGACCCACTCGTCGAGGCGGTACTCGGCGAAGCGCTCGGGCAGGTCGCCGAGCTGGGTGGCCAGCGGCGCGGGGTCCGGCGAGAGGTTGACGAAGACGAACAGGCCCCACGAGTCGACCGCGACGTCGAGCAGGCCGTAGTCGGCGCGGTCGAAGCCCTTCGCCACCGACGTGTCGAAGATCGGCTCCTGGCCGGCGGGGACGTCGGAGTCCTCGAACAGCGGCGTCCCGAGGCACGTCCCGTCGGTGTCGTAGGTCCAATTGTGGTACGGGCAGCGGATGCGCCCGCGCTTGCCGACCTCGCGGGCGTCGGCGTCGAGGAGCTTCGTCGCGCGGTGGCGGCAGAGGTTGTGGAACGCGCGCAGCGCGCCGTGCCGGTTGCGGGTGACGAAGATCGATCGGCCGGCGACCTCGACGACGATGCAGGCACCGGGCTTCGCGACGTCGCTCGTGATGCCGACCGCGACCCAGCTGGTGGTGAACAGCCGCTGCTGTTCGAGCGCGAAGAACTCCGGCGACGTGTACGCGTCGGGCAGCAGCGTCGACGCGAGCTCGACGGGCAGGCGGGTGGGCCGGTAGGTGCTCTCGCGGGTGAACAGCGCCGGATCGACGGGACGCGCCGGCAGCGCGGCGTACGGATCGACGGCTGCGCTCGTGGTGTCGGTCGTCATGGCTGTCGGGCTCCTCTCGGGCGTGCTCAGGCCGTGGTGGAGCACCGGGGAGGCCGTCGTGGCCTGTGGTGCTCCCGCAGTGTCAGCGGCGAGATTCGTCCGCGTCCATCGAAACGTCGAACCTATGATCTTGTACGGTGAGTACATGATCGATCGGCGTCTGCGCGTGCTCCAGGCCATCGCGCGCCACGGCACGGTCACCGCCGCCGCGGAGGTCTGCCGGCTCACGCCGTCGGCGGTCTCGCACCAGATGCAGGCCCTCGCGCGCGAGCTCGACGTCCCGCTCCTCGAGCCGGTCGGACGCAACGTGCGGCTCACCCCCGCCGCCCACACGCTGCTCGAGCACGGCGAGACCCTCACCGCCGCGTGGGAGCAGGCGCGCGCCGATCTCGCCGCCCACCGCGCCGGCGCCGTCGGCGGGACGCTGCGCTTCGCGGCGTTCTCGTCGGCCGCCGCGGTCGTCGTCCCCCGCGCCCTCGAGCACCTGCGCACCGAGCACCCCGCGCTGCGCGTGGTCCTGCGCGAGAGCGAGCCCGGACGGTCGTTCGACCTGCTGGCCGCCGACGAGGCCGACGTCGCCGTGATCGTCGCGACGCCGAGCATCCCGCCGGCCTCCGACGCCGCCTTCGAGCAGCACTCGCTGTTCGACGAACCCCTCGACATCCTCGTCGGCCCGGACCACCCCCTGGTCGGCCGCCGCGGCGTCGTCGCCCTCCGCGATCTCGCCGGTGACCCGTGGATCTGCGGCAACGTCGGCCGGGCCTACCACCAGCTCGTCACGCTCGCCTGCACCGCGGCCGGTTTCGCGCCCGACATCGCCCACTACGCCGACGAGTGGGACACCGGAGCCGCCCTCGTCGCCCGCGGCTTCGGCGTCGCCCTGGTCCCGCGGCTCGCCGACCTCCCCGCGCACCACGACACCCGGCGCATCCCGATCACGACCGACCCGGTGCCGACCCGACGCGTCATCGCCGCCGTGCGGGCCGGGTCACAGGACCAGCCGACCATCGCCGCCGGGCTCGACGCCCTGCGGCACGTGACGGAGACGGGGCTGCCGGCGCTGGGGCGGTCGTGAGCAGACGACGTTCGGCGGGATTGCCCTGGCACTCGTGAGATTTCTTCGCTGTTCCGTGAATCGCGCTCCGGCTCGCCACGATATCATCGGTAGGAATTGTCGACGGAATGGCGTCGTCGTGCTCATTCCGGTGGCGCGGTCGTCTCCTCCCCCGCCTCCGGGTCGGCCTCGGGGTGGGGGTCGGGGTCGGACACGAGGGGCGCCTCGTCCCCCGTCGACTCCTGGTCCGGCGCGACGGTCGACGAATGGTCGAAGGTCAGCATCGTCGGCTCGGACGGTGCGGCGGGTGTCGGATCGAGCGAGGACGGGTCCTGCGGCGTCGGGGTGTCCTGCGTCGGGATGTCCTGCGGCGTCGGGGTGTCCTGCGTCGGGGTGTCCTGCGTCGGGGTGTCCTGCGTCGGGGTGTCCTGCGTCGGCGTGCGCTGGTTCCCGTCGTCCACGGACCCGCCGTCCCGAACCGCCGGAGCAGCCAGACCCGGAGAGTCCGGACCGGCCGTCCCGGTGGCGGCGTCGGCCGCACCCCCGTCGGCCGGGACCGATCGGACGACGGCCTCCGACGCCGCTGCGGTCGGAGACGCGGTCGGCGCCGTCCGCTCGCGTGCCACACCCGAGGCCGAGGGGACCCCGGCCACCGAGGTGGTCGCCCCGATCGACGGGGCGCGCAGCGTCGACGTCGTCGCCGCCAACGCGACGGTCGCGGTGTCCTCGAACGCCCTCGCGGTCGGCCCCCGTGTGTCGCGGTCCGGCCCCGGGCCGGCGGCCGACGCCACAGACGCGTCCTCGTCGAGGGCCAGTCGCAGGACCGTGGCCTCCACCGGGTCGCCGAGGGCGCTGCGACCGGCGTCCAGTGATCGCAGCATCTCCTGCGCGGCGCGTAGCTGCTGCCAGGCGGTGGCCATCGCGACCTGCGACGCCGACTCGGAGCGGATCGCGGCCAACGCGGATCGCAGCGCGTCGCGATGCTCGGCCAGCTCCTTCTGCCGCCCGAGCAGGGCGAGGACCGCGTGTGGCGGTGGCCCGTCGCGGCGGGCGATGGAGGAGGTGTCCCACTGCTGCCGGACCTCGTCGGTCCGCTCGAGCTCGGTCTCGAGCGCAGCGAGGACGGTCGTGGCCTCCCGCGTCCATGCCGAGCTCCCGGCCGACACGGAGGCGGCCTCGTCGGCCGCCCCCGGAGAGGCATCCGGCGGACCGGCCGGTCTCGTGGTGATCACAGCTCCCCCCGCGACGGCGCAGACCGCGAGGGCGCCGAGGGCCACGACGCGGCGCGACGGCGTGCCGAGAACACCCCGGTCACGGCGACCGGACCTGGCGCGGGCGGCCCGGTCCACGCTCTCCGGCAGGTACCCCCGCCACCCCGGCATCTCGTGTCGACCATGGTGAACAGGCATGCCCGTCAGACCTCCCCCGGATGGCGCAGCGGGGCCACCCTCCCCTCTCTCAGCGTGCTGGGGTAGCCCCGCGCTGCGATTCGCCGGCTTTTCTCGCTACATCACAGATCCATTACGACAGTTGCCGGAACGATCGCCCGGCATTCGGGCGGGAGCGCGGTCCGGATGTGCTCCGAGGACTGAACGAATTGTCGGCCCGCGACATCACGGATCACTCGCTCTGTGGTGCCAGCGGTGCCCTCGAGGAGCGACGTCCCCTCGATCAGCGGCCGGGAGACCAGGGGCGAGGTCATCGGGGTGGCGGTCGGCGCGCAGCCCCCGCCACGAGGAGTGGCGCAGCACCCCGTCGTCGGACCACGAGCGGAAGCGAGCCTCGGCGACCAGCGTCGGCCGTGTCCACCGGGCGGATCGTTGCTCGGGAACGGGACCGTCGAAGGGGCTCCCGGCCGTCTCGACATCAGTGAGCTGGACGTGCAGCCGGTCGCGCTCGCTGTCGCGCAGCCCGGTGCCGACGTGGCCGATGTAGCGCAGCCCGCCCGAAGGCGTGGGAAGCCCGAGCAGGACGGCGCCCACGGCGCCGGCATGCCGGCCGCGGCCCTCGGCCCAGCCTCCGATCACGGCCTCGGTCGTGCGCCACAGCGGCGTCTTGACCCAGGCGTGCGAGCGGCCCGGCCGGTAGGCCGCGTCGCGGCGCTTGGCCACGATGCCCTCCATGCCGTGGCTCTCCGCCACCTCGAGCGCGGTCCCCGCCTCGAGTCCCTCCAGCACCGGGGACACCACGAGGCCCCGGTGGCCGTCGAGGCCGAGCCGCTCGAGCCGCGCCCGGCGCTCGAGGTAGGGCAGCGCGAGCAGCGGCTCGTCGTCCCAGCACAGCAGGTCGAAGGCCACGAAGCTGGCCGGCGCTCGGTCGACGAGCTGCGGTGACGGCTTCTGCACACCCATCCGTAGCTGCAGCCGGTCGAAGCTCGGCCGCGCCGGCGCACCCGCCGACGGAGCCGACAGCACGACGATCTCCCCGTCGAGCACGACCCGACGCGTCCCCACCGCCGCCGCCAGAGCCCGTGCGACATCGGGGTAGGAGCCCGACACCCGACGGCCGGCCCGAGACACGAGCACCACGGCGTCCGGGCTCGGCGCCTCGACGTAGGCCAGACAGCGCATGCCGTCCCACTTGAGCTCCAACGCCCACTCCGGCCCGGGAGGGACCGGCCCCGCCGTGGCCAGCATCGGCGCCACCCGCTCCAGCCCACGCCCCTGCGGCGGTTGAGCGTGGGCGCCAGGCACCCACCCGGTCTACCAGCGACCGGTCAGGCTGAGCATGCCGAACTCGGGCATCCTCGGCGCATGCCCGACCTGGACGCGACCACGCGCCGGCGCCGCAAGCGGCTCGCCGACGAGTGCGCCGAGGCACGGGTCTACCGCGACCTCGCGTCGCAACGGACCTCCGAGGACGAGCGCGAGATCCTGCTGGGCCTCGCGGAGGCCGAGGAGCGTCACGCCGCCCACTGGCAGGCCCTCC
This sequence comes from Actinomycetospora sp. NBC_00405, assembly GCF_036044095.1. Lineage (NCBI taxonomy): Bacteria > Bacillati > Actinomycetota > Actinomycetes > Pseudonocardiales > Pseudonocardiaceae > Actinomycetospora > Actinomycetospora sp. NBC_00405. The sequence goes on along the minus strand of NZ_CP107938.1, from coordinate 838,897 downwards.
TCGGCGACGAGGCCGGCCCGGCGGCGCGTGGCGACGTGCGCCTGCGACTGCTCGCACTGCTCGCCCGGCACTTCGGCTCGGTCTTCGTGCTCGCCCTCGCCCAGCGTGCCGAGGGCCGTGCCTCCCAGGACGCGGCGGCCGACGTCGACACCACCCCCGCGATGGTCGCCGACGAACGCGTGCACGCCGAGGTGGTGCGCGGGCTGGCCGCCCGCGGCCGCGAACAGGCCTCGGGGACCTTCCGCGCCGCGGTCTTCGGCGCGAACGACGGGCTGGTCAGCAACCTGGCCCTGGTGCTCGGCGTGAGCGGCGGCGGCGTCGGAGCCGGCGCCGTGCTGTTGACCGGTCTCGCCGGGTTGCTCTCCGGCGCGCTGTCGATGGGCGCCGGGGAGTACATCTCCGTGCGCTCTCAGCGGGAGCTGCTCGCCGCGTCGGCCCCCGACCCCGCGTCCCGACGCGTCCTCCCCGACCTCGACATCGAGGCCAACGAGTTGGCGCTGGTCTACCGGGCGCGCGGGATGAGCACCGAGGACGCACAGCGCCAGGCCGAGGCCGTGCTCCACGGCGCCGATGCACGACCCGACCCCGTCCCCGACACCCGCCACGAGGTCGTCGGCACCGGGGTCGGCGCCGCCGTGTCGAGCTTCGCCTTCTTCGCCTCCGGCGCGGCGATCCCCGTCCTGCCGTTCCTCGTCGGCCTCGAGGGACCACCTGCACTGATCGCCGCGATGGTCCTCGTCGGCCTCGGTCTCCTAACGACGGGCGCGACGGTCGGGGTGCTCTCCGGCGGACCACCGCTCCGCCGCGGGCTGCGCCAGCTCGCGATCGGTGCCGGCGCGGCCACCCTGACCTACCTCCTCGGTCTCCTCGTCGGCGGGATCGTCGGCTGAGCGGAGAGGCGGTCCGGACGGCTGATCGGTCGCAGTCCGGAGAGGAGCCGATCTCGGTGCAGCCAGCGCCATCGTCTCCGCATCCCTCGACGTCACGGGCCGAAGGAACCGAGCGGCCCGCCTGAGCTGCGACGATGAGTTCATGACAGTGGTGGACAACGCCCTCTACGTCGACGGCGAGCGCGTTGCGGGCCCGGACTCCCTCGACCGGACCTTCGAGCTGCTGCGTGGATGCCCCGGCGAGGGGCGCAGCTTCGCCTGGATCGGCCTGCTGCGCCCGGACGAGGCCGAGGTCGACCAGGTCGCCGACGAGTTCGAGCTGCCGAAGCTCGCGGTCGAGGACACCATCGCGGCGCACCAGCGTCCCAAGCTCGAGCGCTACGGCGAGACCTTGTTCGTCGTCCTGCGCCCGGCGTGGTACGTCGACGAGACCGACGACGTCCAGGTGGGCGAGGTGCACCTGTTCCTCGGCGAGGACTTCGTCGTCAGCGTCCGGCACGCCGAGACCCCCGACCTGTCCGAGGTGCGGCGCCGCTTGGAGAACGATCCCGACCTCCTTCGGCAGGGGCCGCACGCCGTGCTCTACGCCGTCCTGGACCGCGTGGTCGACGAGTACCGCCCGGTCGTCACCGGGCTGCGCGACGACATCGACCAGGTCGAGAATGAGGTCTTCGGGGGCGACCCGAACGTGTCCCAGCGCATCTACCACCTCTCCCGCGAGGTGATCGAGCTGCAGCGCGCGATCGACCCACTGCGAGCGGTCCTCGAGGACCTGCGCGACGCGACCGAGGACGACCCCAACGCCATCGACCTGCATCGGGGCCTGCGGGATGTCGGGGACCACGTCGAGCAGGTCATCGAGCAGGCCGACGCGTTCCGCCAGCTGCTGGTGAACATCCTCAACGTCAATTCTGCTCTCGTCGGCCAGCGCCAGAACGAAGAGATCACCCGACTCACCGAGAGCAGCCTGCGGCAGGGCGAGCAGGTCAAACGCATCTCGTCCTGGGCAGCGATCCTCTTCGCACCCTCGCTCGTCGGAGCGGTGTACGGCATGAACTTCGACAACATGCCCGAACTGCGGTGGACCCTCGGCTACCCCTTCGCACTGACCCTCATGGCCGCCGCCTCCCTGGTGCTCTACATCGCGTTCAAGCGACGCAACTGGCTCTGAGGGGGCCGATGGTCCGGGAGACTCAAGAGCAGTCGTCGGTCGATGGAGGAGTGCCGTCATGAGGGCGTTCGTGGTGGACGAGTACGGCCCGGACGCTCTGCGTGCCGCCGACGTGCCCGAGCCGACCGTCGGGGACCGCGACGTGCTCGTCGACGTCGCCGCCGCGGGCATCAACCCGCTCGACGCGATGGTCCGCAACGGCGAGTTCAAGCTCCTGCTCCCCTACCGGCGCCCGTTCACCCTGGGCCACGACGTGGCCGGCGCCGTGGCTGCCGTCGGCGCCGAGGTGACCGGGTTCGTCGTCGGCGACGAGGTCTACGCCCGTCCGCGCGACCTGCGCATCGGCACCTTCGCCGAGCGGATCGCGATCGACGAGCACGACGTCGCCCACAAACCGACGTCGTTGACGATGGACGAGGCAGCGGCGGTCCCGCTCGTCGCACTCGCCGCGTGGCAGGCCCTGGTGGAGCTCGCCGCGGTCCGGCCCGGGCAGCGGGTGCTCGTCCACGGCGGCGCCGGCGGGCTCGGCGCCACCGCCGTGCAGCTCGCCCACCACCTCGGCGCGCACGTCGCCACCACCGCGAGCGCCGCCGACACCGACAAGGTCCGCGCCCTGGGCGCCGACGAGGTCGTCGACTACCGCAGCACCGACTTCGCCGACGTGCTCAGCGGCGTCGACGTCGTGCTCGACTCGCGCGGCGGCAGCAACCTGGAGAAGTCGCTGACCGTCCTCGCTCCCGGTGGGCTCGCCATCAGCGTCGTCGGCCCGCCCGACCCGGCCTTCGCCCGCCAGCTGGGCAAGCCGATCCTCGCCCCGGTCATGGCCGCACTGAGCGCCAAGGTCCGCCTTCGGGCCCGGAGACTCGGCGTGCGCTACGCGTTCCTGTTCATGCACGCCGACGGTCTCCGGCTCGCCGAACTCGCCACCCTCTACGACGCCGGCGCGCTGCGCCCCACCCTCGACCGCACCTTCCCCTTCGACCAGACCCCGGCAGGCCTCACCTACATGGAGCAGGGACACGCGAAAGGCAAGATCGTCGTGACTCGGTCACCGGCCGAGACATGAGCCCGACCCGCCGACGTCGCTTCCTCACAACGCCGGAGCCGGGAGCTGTCGACCGGTCGCGAAGGCCAACAGGCGTTGCGCTACGGCGCTCACCGGCCTGTCGTTCAGCGCTGCTCGCTCGGGTGGAGGGTGAGCTGTCGGCGGTGGAAGTCGAAGTGCCGGGTGGGGAAGCGGTAGAGGTCGGCGAGGGTCATGTAGGGCGTGAAGAACGGGTCCCAGCGTGTGGGGTAGTGCATCCCGAGGGCGAGGTCGGCGTCGGTCTCGGCGTCGAGGCGGTGGTGCAGGGCGTCGATGACGCGGTCGAACAGCGCGGTCTGCCCGCGACGGCCCAATGCGGTGCCGCCGGCCCAGGAGCCGACGTAGTTGGCGACGTCGAACGGGCGGGTGCCGGCGTCGAGGACGGCGGCGTAGGCGCGGCTCACGTCGGGCGGCAGCCGCCCGAAGAGCCTGACGAGGTTCCCGAGAGCCCGGATGATCAGGTAGCCGAGCAGCATGTGGAACAGCAGCTGCTGGTTGTTCCACCGGGTGCCGTGCGAGCGGCGCTGCAGGTCGGCGGGCGTCGCCTGCGCGTGCAGGTCGTGGAAGGTCGCCCGCGTGCGGTCGAGCTCCTGGTGAACCGCCTGCCGGTCCATCGGTCGAGTGTGCGCCTGGCTGGTTCAGGGGCGCGAGGCCTGGATGATGGCGGACAAGACGCCGGCGGCGACCTCACCGGTGGCGGTGATGGCGACGTCGGTGAGCCCGGCCTCCTCCAGCTCGGCGCGGTAGGCGCTCTGGCGCAGGACGCCGGTGATGGCCCCGACCGACGCAGCCGCCTCCGCCAGGGTGGCGGCGTCGGCCTGGTCGTCGGCCGTGAGGTCGGAGAGCCCGAGGCGTCCGCCGGGTCGCAGGACACGGGCGATTTCGGCGAACACGGCCGGCTTGTCCGCCGACAGGTTGATCACGCAGTTGGAGATGACGACGTCGACCGAGGCGTCGGGGAGCGGGATGGCCTCGATGTGCCCGTGCAGGAACTCGACGTTGGTGGCGCCGGCCTCCCGGGCGTGCTCGCGGGCGAGATCGAGCATCTCGTCGGTCATGTCCAGCCCGTAGGCGAACCCGTCGGGTCCGACGCGGCGGGCGGAGAGCAGCACGTCGAGGCCGGCGCCGGAGCCGAGGTCGAGCACGGTCTCCCCGGCGACGAGCTCGGCGACCGCGAGCGGGTTGCCGCAGCCCAGACTGGCCGCACCCGCACCCCCGGCGTCCGCGAGCTGGCCGGGGTCGTAGGCGTCGCCGCACATGCCGGTGGGGTCGGCCTCGGAGCAGCTCGGGGTTCGGCCGGCCCGGACCTGGCCGGCCGCGGTGGCGTAGCGGGCGCGGACCCGCTCGCGCGCCGCGGCCGACCGGTCCACGTGATCCGTGGTCACGCGACGCACCCGCAGCCGGACGCGGACGCAGCTGTACGGCCTGGCCACTCCCCTCGGGGTCATGTCCGGCACGGGCATCGCCGGGCTCACCCTCGGCGGCGGCCTCGGCTGGCTCAACGGCGTACACGGCCTGTCGTGCGACAACCTCCTCGGCGCGGAGGTCGTGACCGCCGACGGCGATGTCCTGAGCGTCGATCCGGACTCGCACGCCGACCTGCTCCGGGGACTCCGCGGCGGCGGCGGCAACCTCGGTGTCGTCACCTCGTTCCGGTACCGGCTGCATCCTGTGCAGCGCGTTCTCGCTGGTGCGCTGATGTACCCGTGGTCGGTCGCGCGCGACGTGCTGCACGCGCACCACGAACTGATGGCGACAGCCCCTGACGAACTGGCGAGCCTGGTCTCCCTCGGCCTCGACCCCGACGGCCGACCGGCCGTGACGGTCCTCCTGTGCTGGTCCGGCGACCCCGCCGTGGGCGAACGCGTGCTGCGCCCCTTGCGCCGGCTCGGAGCGCCCGTGGATTCGATCGGTCTCGTGAGCTACCTCGACTGGCAGCGCGCCCCGGACGCCGCCTTCCCCCGCGGCCGGCAGCACTACTGGAGGTCGGGGTACCTCCGGCACCTCACCGACACCGCCGTCGACACGCTGCTCGAGGTCATCCCGACCATCCCGACCTCGGAATCCGCGATCGGGCTGCAGGGCCTGCGCGGAGCCGCCGCCCGCGTGCCCGTCGACGCCACGGCCTTCCCCCACCGAGCGCTCCAGGACGACCTGCTGATCCTCGCCCAGTGGACCGACCCCGCCCGCTCCGACGAGATCGTCGCCTGGGCCCGCGACGCCTTCGATGCCCTGCGCCCACACCTCGAGAACGCGGTCTACGTCAACAACCTCGGTAGCGAAGGGCCCGATCGCGTCCGGGCTGCCTACGGCGCCAACTACGACCGGCTGGCCGCCCTCAAGCGCACCTACGACCCGACCAACGTCTTCCGCCTGAACCAGAACGTCCCGCCGATCAGCACGACACCGAGCTCACTCGACCTCGGCGCACCCGGAGGGCCCCGCCCAGCCACCTCTCGTCTCGCCGGTCGCGCGCGCTCGGCACCCTGCCGACACGAGGACGGCGAGGAGTCCGATCGCCCCACGACCAGCCCCACGTCATAGCGTCAGGAGGCAGGCACAGACCTCTGCGCGGGCGCGGCAAGTGCGCCAGCTCGACAACGCGCCTGCCGTCACTCTGAGGAGTCGTAAGTACGGGCGCACTCGCCTGCGGAGCCGGCTGCCTCGACGCGCCGGCCCGTACGGGCACAGGGTGTCCGCCTCTATCAGTGCGAGACCAGCAGCCAACCCGATCGGACCACCGTCGGCTCAGGCAATGCGGGCGCGCGCGCGGGCGCGGGCCTCGGTCGAGGCGGACGCCTCCTGGGCGACGGCGATCCCCAGCGCGGCCAGGCCCAGGTCCCATCCGGTGACCGCAGCCAGGAACCCGATGTCGTTGCCCGTTGAGATCATCACCGGCACGAAGACCACGAGCAGGTAGGCCCCACAGGCGAGGGGGACGAATCGTCGCCACCCCGACCACCGCTTCGCCTGCAGCACCGCCACACCCGCCGCCACCAGTCCGGGCCCGGTCACGAGCGGGGCGATCGCGAACATCGTCCCGGCCATCGTGGGGTCGTGGGGCTGGATGAACTCGGCGCCGATCAGCACGACGAGACCCAGGATCGCCGCCCCGATCCCCACCCGGCCCCACCACGCCGTTCCGACGGCGCCGAGCGCAGCCAGCCCGCCGAGCGCGATGATCGCGGCCAGGTGGAGCAGGGCGTAACGCACGCTCGCGGTCATGCTCACCTCGATGGGGAGCGTCAGCAGGTCGTAGACGGTGACGGCCAGACCGAGCAGTGCCCCGACGAGACCCACGATCCCGGCGATCCGTGCCGGCCCGCTGCGCTGCACTGCGGTCGTGTCCATGGCTGCTCCTCGCCGAACGATCGTCCCCTGATGTCGACGAGAAGCGTGGCCCCGCAGCACTGTTGTGCCCATCCCACGAACCTGGCCCCCAGAACTCTGGGGGATACCAATCAGGCCCCTGGCCGCCGCACACTGAAATCGTGCAGGAAGCCGCAGAACGGGCACGCCGCGAGATTCGTGCGTTGGCCTCGGCCGGCCTCGACCTGCCCACCTTCGGCCGAGCGGCCCTCGACGTGCTGACCCGTGCGGTGCCGTTCTCGGCCGCGTGCCTCGCGCCGGCCGATCCCGCGAGCAACCTGATCACCGGCAATGTGAAATGGGGCGGCGTCGGGGACGAGCGCGACGATCAGTGGATCTTCCATGAATACGAGGGCCCGGACCCGTTCAACTTCCAGGTCGTGTCGGAACGGCCGGGTGGGGTCGCCACGGCGATGGTGGAGACCGGTGGGGATCTGCAGAGTTCGGTCCGGTTCACCGAGCTCTACCACCACTGGGATGTCGGCGACGAGGCGCGGATGGCGCTGCAGAGCGACGGCGCGTCCTGGGGATTCCTCGCGCTGTTCCGCGAGGGAGCCCGGTCGGCGTTCACCGGCGCGGAGCAGGAGTACCTCAGCGGCGTGCGGGCGACCCTGGCGGTAGGACTGCGCGCCGGGACCATCGCGTCGGCGGCCACCGAGCTGTTGCCGGCCGTGCAGGGCCCGGTCGTGCTGGTCGTCGACAGCGCGGACGAGATCGTGCGCCTCAGCGTGGGCGCTGCGGACGGACTGGCGAACCTGACGGGCGAGCCGATCGGCCGGTCCCCACTGCCGTTCAGCGTGCGCGCCCTCGTGGGGGTCGCGCGACGGTTCGGGCGCGGCGAGCACCCCACGGTCCCGCGGATGCGGCTGCGCTCACGCAGTGGTCACTGGCTGGTCGCCCACGCCTCACCGCTGCTCTCCCCCGACGGCGGGGCCAGCGACGTCGTCGTCACCCTGGAGGAGGCCCGGCCGCCCGAGATCGTGCCACTGGTCGTCGCGGCACTGGGCCTGACCGGCCGCGAGCAGGACGTCGTCACCCTCGCCCTCCAGGGAGTGAGTACCGCGGACATGGCACGCGCCCTGGAACTCTCCGGCTACACCGTGCAGGACCACCTGAAATCGATCTTCGAGAAGGCCGGTGTACGCAGCCGTCGCGAGCTGCTCGCCAAGGTGTTCTACGACCAGTACGCCCCCCGGCTCGGAACCGGAGCAACCCTCGGCCCGTCCGGGTGGTTCATCACGTAGGGCCCGATGTCGGTCGTGGCGCGTCCGCGACCGGGTAGCGGCAGTGAGGGGAAGTGCCGGCAAGAGCGGCCGGTCAGGGGCGGACCGACACGTGTGGGGCTCGCAGGACACGGTGACGAGCTCCGCGGGCTACGGTCAGGAGAAGCGCGCAGGAGCCGGTCGGGCGACGACGACGACGACGACGACGACGACACGATTCCGTGGCGGCGGGGACGGGGACGACAGAGGTCGACCCGTCGGCCAGGTCGATGAACATGATCTCCCCGTCGTCATGGGTCTCGCCGTCACCGAAGACGTAGCCGAAACGCCCGTCCGGGGTGAACTCGACGTCCGTCGCGTAGGGACTCGCGGGCGTCACTTGACGACGGTCGCGCCGGGGTATCGCTCCCCTGCTGTTCCGCTCTCGGTCGGCTCTCGCCACATCGGCCACAACGGCGGGCTATCCGCGACGGAGAAGGGCGCTCGTGCCCGGAAGCCGTGCCGCTCGTAGAACGCCCGGTTGCGGGCAGTGGTGGCCTCGAGATAAGCGGGGCGTCCCTCCCGGTCGGCGCGGGCGAGCACCGGCGCCATCAACGTCGATCCGAGGCCACGACCCTGCGAAGCAGGGACGACACCGAGGAACCACAGGTACTCGTGCGGCTCAGATGGGTGCTCCTCGTCCATTGCGTCGACAAGCCCGAGCGTGCGGTCCGCGTGCGGTCCGCAGATCTCGACGAGCTCGTCGACGAAGCGCTCGCCGCGTTCGTCCGACATCGGTGGCCGCCCGTAAGGAACCCAAAGGGCGGCGCCGGTGACGCCGGCTCCGGTGGTCCACGTCTCGTCGTGGACGGCGAGGGCGTCGACGACGACGTCGAAGAACGCCCGGACGGCGGAGCCGCGGCGGGTCTCGTCGGGCAGCATCCAGGAGAAGACGGGGTCGTCATCGAACGCTTCGGCGAGCGCGGAGCTCACGGCTGGAGCGTCGGACGGCGTGCCTTTGCGGACGTGGTTGCGGGGTGGTGCGACGGAGGTCATGGCTCTCTCCTCGGGTGCGGTGCCGGCGAGGGCGCCGGTGGATCGAGACTCGGCGCCGGCGCTGCCAATCCGCTCTCAGCCCGCTGTCGGTGCCGGAGCCCGGGCACTGCACGGGGCGGCCGGGGTCGGACCACGGGGATGCGGGTGGATCTGGTCGCCCTCGTACGGATTCGTCCCTACGATGAACCCAGCCGTGAGGTGGGGATTCCAGCGTGACCGTCGAGTTCGGCGTGCTCGGGCCCGTCGAGGTCCGGCACCGTGGGAGCGTGGTCCCCCTCGGCGGCACCCGACCACGCTCCGTGCTCGCGTTGTTGCTCTGCGCGGAGGGCAACCGGGTCAGCAATGACCGGTTCGTCGATGCGTTGTGGGGGGATGACGCCCCGGCCCGGGCGCGCAGCCGACTCCACACGAATGTCTCCCGCCTCCGTGCCTCCCTCGGCGTCCTCGGCACCCGGCTGCTCCGCGAGCCGGGTGGATACCGGCTCGTCGTCGAGCCCGGCGAGCTCGACCTCCACCGGGCGGAGCAGCTCCTGCGGCGGGCCCGAGTGGCGCGCCGTTCCGCGCCGCTCGAGACGATCCGGCTGTTGCGCGACGCGCTGGCGTGCTGGCGCGGGCCCGGTCTCGCCGACCTCGTCGACCTGCCCGGCCTCGAGGCCAGCGGGCTGGCCGCCGACCGTGTCCGATTCGACGCGTTGCAGCACACGGTGCGCGCGGAGCTCCTCGACGCCGAGCTGGCGGCGGGACACCATCACGAGGTCCTGCCCGACGCCGAGCGCGCCGCGCGGGCCGAGCCGCTCCGCGAGAGACCGCACCTGCAGCTGGCCACCGCGCTCTTCCGGTCCGGCCGCAGCGTGGAGGCCCTGACTGTTCTGCGCTCCTACCGTGCCCGCCTCGCCGACGAGGCCGGCCTCGACCCGAGTACGGAGCTCGCGGGCGTGGAACGGGCGGTCCTCGAGCAGCAGGAGTCCGTCACGCCGTCGGCGGCGGTGCCAGCGGTGCCGGTGACACGGGCGTCCAGAGGACCGGTGGCCGACGCCCTGCCGCCGGCGCCGAAGGTCGCCCGCGAGCTGCTGCGCGGACCGGGAACGACCCTCTACGGCCGCGAGACCGAGCTCGGCGAGGTGGCGCGCCTGCTCGAGGTGTCCACCGTCGTGACGCTGACCGGAATGGGCGGCGTGGGCAAGACGAGAACGGCGTGCGCTGCCGCCGCCCGCGAGGGGGATCGCGACGTCGCGCTGTGCGAGCTCGACGCGGTCACCGAGCCCGAGGTGGTCCCCTCCGCGGTCGCCGACGCCCTGGGCTTCCCCTCTCTGGACGCCGCATCCCAGGCGCTGGGAACCGCGCAGAGGCTGCTCGTCCTCGACAACTGCGAGCACCTGCTCGAGGAAGCGGCCCGCACCGTGCGCGCGCTGCGCGCACAGTGCCCCGGTGTGAGAGTGCTCGCCACCAGCCGGGAACCGCTCGGCCTGCCCGAGGAGCACGTCCTCGCCCTCGACGTCCTCGCCCTGCCCGCGGGCGAGGACCTCGAGGCGGTTCGGCGCAGCCCGGCCGTCCAGCTCCTCTGCGCCCGCGCCGAGGCGTGCGGAGCCCGGATCGACCTCGATGCCGACGCGGCAGCGATCGACGCCCTGTGCCGCCGTTTGGACGGGCTCCCACTGGCGCTCGAGCTCGCCGCCGTCCGGCTCCGGAGCCTCACCCCTCACGAAGTGCTCGACCACCTCGAACGACGGCTGCGCCTGTTGCAGCGGACCGGGCCCGCCGGCCCCGAGCGGCACCGCAGCCTCGACGCGGCGATCGGGTGGTCGTGCGAGTTGCTCCCGGAATCCACGCAGCACTTCTTCCACCGGCTCGGCGTGTTCTCGGGCCGCTTCACCGCCGAGCACGCCCACACCGTCGCCGGTACCGCCGACGACCTGCTCGACACCCTGGAACAGCTCGACCGGCTGGTCGCTGCGTCCGTGCTCACGGTCCACCAGCAGGAAGGACGGAGCTGGTACTCCCTGCTCGCGACCCTGCGCCGCTACACGCGGGACCGGCTCGACGAGCGGGGCGACCGGCAAGCCGCCCGGGACCGCTGGGTCGACTCGATCCTGGCCACCGCCGAGGACGCCCGCCGACGTATGGTCCGCGCCTGGCCCCCGGACCTGTTCATCACGCTCCAGAACCTCCACGCCGACGTCGGCGACGCGCTGCGTTGGTGCGTCGCGCACGACGAAGCGGCCGAGCGCGCGATGCCGCTCTACATCCCCATGTGCAGCCTCCTCAAGAGGCGCAGCGCGCTGCCGGTCGCCGAGCTCGGCGACCTCGTGCTGCGGCGCTGGCCCGACGCCGACCGACGGCTGCGCTGCGAGGCGGCCGCCGCGGCGGCCGTCGCGCACGTCCTGCGGGGCTCGGTAGAGCGCGGGGCGGCGCTGGCCCACGAGGCGATGGCCGGGCCTTCCGAGCTGGCCGCGGTGAACGCGCGGCGCGCCCTGTTCTTCCGGGCGCGGATGTCCGGTCGTGACGCGGAGGCGCTGCGCTGGGCCGAGGAGGGCATCGACGTCGCGCTGCGGCACGACATGGCCCCGTGGCACAACGAGCTGCTGACGTTCCGCGCCATCGCCCTCGCCGCAACGGGGCGGACCGGCGAGGCGATCGAGCAGGTCGAGGTCGCCCACCACGCGGCGCCCGCGACCGGAAGCCCCGCCCTCGTCGCCTGGGCGGCCTCGGTGCGTGGATGCCTCCTCGCGGCGGACGACCCGCGGCAGGCGCGGGACGCCTGCGCCCGTGCGGCACAGGCCTGCGACGAACTCGACTACCCCATCGGGACGGGGGTCAGCCGCCGCACGCTCGGGGCGCTGGCCCTGCGAGACGGCGACTTCACCGAGGCCCGTGACCACCTACGCCGGGCCCTCGACGCGTATACCGGCCTCGGATACGCCTCCGAGGTCGCCCTCAGCCTGCGATGGCTCGCCCGGCTCGCCCACGCCAGCGACCGACCGCGTCCCGCGGACCTCCTCTTCCAGGCCGGCGGCTCCGCCCGCGGCGACGTGGTCGAGGACGTCCTGCAGCCCACGCAGACCCGGCACCGGCCGGCTGCCGGGCCCGCCGGCCCGCCGCCTCCGCTGTCCGAAGCCCTCGCGGTGGCACGGGCGCTCTGAGCGCTGACCCGGGCGGCAGGCCCGGGCCTCCCGCTCACCCTTCAGAGCGTCCTGCCGCCCTCGTCCCCGCCTCTTTCAGCGCGACGTGTGAGCAAGCCCGGATCGACAGGCGGAAGCAAGAAAAATGGCAGCCGCGCGGCCGAGTCTCGTCGTGCAGGGCCGGACCGAACCGGCCCCGTCGAGAGAGGTGCACGATGACCGCAGCAACTCCCATCCCCGCACAGGTCCGCCCGGTCTCCGCCGAGACCAGCGGTCTCGCTGACGTGCTCGCCCGCGCGTTCCAGGAGGACCCGGTGTTCACCTGGTGGATTCCCGACGCCGACCGTCGGCGCGTCACCCTTCCCCCGTTCTTCGAGCTGTTCGTCGAGACATTCGTGGTCCACGGCCTGGTCTACGCCGACGCGGACACCACCGGCACCGTGGTGTGGGGTCCGCCGTCGAACCCGATGGGCATCGAGGACGAGGAGGCGTTCGGCGCACGCGTGGAGGAGATCGTCGCCGGGATCGATCTCCCTCGCGTCTTCGAGATCATGGCGGCCCTCGCCGAGCAGCACCCGTCCGCCCCGCACTTCTACCTGCAGTGGGCCGCGGTACTGCCCGAGCAGCAGGGGCGAGGAATCGGATCAGCACTGCTGGAGCCGGTGCTGCAGCGCTGCGACCGCGACGGCGTGCCCGCGTACACGGAGGCCACCAGTCTCCAGAACCGCCGGCTCTACGAGCGCCACGGCTTCACGTTCATCAACGAGATCGGACCCGCAGGTGGCCCTCCGCTGTACCGGATGTGGCGCGAGCCAGCCTCGGCGTGAGTCCGGACCGGGCGATACCTCGTTCATCGAACGACGAGACCGACACCCCGTCCGAGCGGACCCGACGCCATTTCTCGAACCACACCGCTGCATACGGTTCTGACGCGGGCCGGCGTCGGGAGCCTGATCCGCGAGCGGGGCGGCGACGTCGCCGGAGAGGGGGCCGGCGACGTCGTCCCGTGTCCCTCGATGCAGCCTGCCTTCGTGCACGCGTGCGCGTGCAGATGTGTTTCTGAGCCATGCACGGCGAGACCGTGGGCACGGTTCCGCGAAGGTTGACGTAGTTCCAGCAAGTCCTCCACTGAACCCGGTGCGCTGTAGTTCGCTGTCGGCGACGAGGTCTATGCACGTCCGCGCGACCTGCGCATCGGCACCTTCGCCGAGCGGATCGCGATCGACGAGCACGACCTCGCCCACGAGCCCACATCGCCCACCATGCAAGAAGCAGCAACACCGACTTCACCGACGTGCTCAGCGGTTTCGACATCGTGCTCGATTCGCGCGGCGGCACCAACCTGGACAAGTCGCTGACCGTCCACGCACCCGGTGGAAGGGGACATGGCTGCTCCTGATGAGTAGGAGCATCGATGATCTACATCTGCATTTGGCCGCGTCAATCAGTTGTAGAATGTGGATCAGACCGATCCGGTCTCGCTTCTGTGGTTCGCCGGGGCTGACCCTGGACGACGCCGTCGAGGTGGTGGAGGCCCCGCGCCGCCCTCGAGTCCCACCGCTGGCACGACTTCCGACGGCTCTACACCCTCGGCGCCACCCGTCGCGGCACCTCTACGAGACCACCGCGGTTCCCCGAGATGCGCGACCAGGCCCGGGCGCTGGCGCGCCTGCGCGTCCGCGCGGAGCCGACCCGGTCGCGGTCTCGGTAGAGCTGCTCTGTCGGTCGCTCGGTGTCGGCCGACGAGGACCGCCGCAGGCGCCCGCCCCGCCGCGACGCGGCGGGCACCCCGGCCGGTCGATCAGGCCTTGGTGTCGGTCAGCGGGAAGCCGACCTCCAGCGTCACCTGGAAGTACCCGACCTCGCCGTCCTCGACGTGGCCGCGGATCTCGGAGACCTCGAACCACTCGATCTCCGAGATGGTGCTCGACGCGCGGGCGACGGCGCCCTTGATCGCGTCGTCAATGCTGACCGTCGACGATCCGGCGATCTCGCTCTTGCTGTACACGGTGTCGGCCATGGCCGTCCTCTCGGTGTGCTCTCGGGTCGCAGCAGGGCGATCGCTCGAGGACAGATCGCGCTGGCGACCCGCTGGAGGTCGACGTGGCGACGACGCGAAAGGTGGTCGTTGCATGGTCGTCCGGGACGGCCACGCGACCGTCGAGCGGACCGTCGGCGTCACCCCACGCTCCCGACGGGCGCCGCGTCGCGGGGCTCCCGCTCGCGGAGACGGGCCGAGCGGGGCCGGGCGTCCAGCGCCCGGCGGGCGAGCGCGTCGAGCAGGTAGCCCAGCACGCCGATCACGAGGATCACCGCGATGACCTGGTCGTAGGCGAGCTGGTCGCGGGCGTTGAGGCCGGGATCCAGGGCGCGCACCCCGCCCGCGGTGTTGACCACCATCGGCCACATCGCCGCGGCGGCGACGAGGAAGAACACCGGCCGCGGCTGCCGACGCCTCCGAGGAGACCCGCCGCGGCCCGCTCGCCCTGTTCACCCGCGGCCGGATCGCCGCGACGCTGCTGCTCGGGCTGATGAGCGCGTGCGGGCTGCTGCTGACCTACGGGCTTAACACCTGGCTGCGGACGCCGCGACCTGCGCGCACTGGCTGGGCTCGGGCCCGAGGCCACCGACTTGGTGCCGGGTCACGACACCTGGACGGAACGCTCATGATTGAGTCCCGGTGCCGGTGTGTCCCGGTCGCGGCCGCTAGTGGTGGCTCCACGCCTCGGTCTGGGTCAGTCGCAGCAGGTATGCCAGGGCCGGGACGACGAGGACCCCGGCCAGCGCCACGGCCACGAGCAGCGCCCGGAGCGTGGCGGGCGCGCCCGCGGCGTCGACGATGGTGACCTCGTCGACCAGCAGCCAGGGGTACTGGGCGAGGCCCCACCCGCTGACCACCGCGGCGACGGCGGCGGCGGCGGTGAAGCGAGCGGGGCCGGGGCGGCGCCAAGCGAGCAGCGCGAGGGTCGCGGTGCCGGAGAGCGCCGACGCGATGATCAGAGGTGCCGCGCGCCCCGTCAGCCCTTCGCCCAGCGTCGGTGCGTCCCGGGTGATCGGGACGATCGCGACCAGCACCAGCACCCCGGTGACCGACCCGACGACCAGGGTCCGGACGCGCAGTTGCTCTGCCAGGTCGCTCCGGCCCGTACGGGTCGCGTCGGCGGTGAGGAAGGTGCCGGCGAGGAAGGCGCACGTGGTGACGGCGATCGCGCCGCTGAGTAGGGAGGTGGGGGTCAGCCATGAGGTCCACAGGTCGCCGCGGCCGCTCGCGGGGATCCTCCCGGACGCGACGGCGCCGGCGGCGGCGCCCAGGAAGAACGGCGCCAGCACCGAAGAGCCGGCGAAGACCGCACCGAAGAGTCGCGCCTGCCCGAGCGTGGCGGAGTACTTCCGGAACGCGAATCCGGCCCCGCGCAGGACGATGCCGAGCAGGGCCAGCAGGAGCGGGATGATCAGCGTCGACACGGTCACCGCGAACGTGGTCGGGAACGCCGTCCACCACATCACGAGGATGTAGATCAGCCAGACGTGGTTGGCCTCCCAGACCGGGCCGATGCTGTGGTCGACCAGAGTGCGCAGTGCGGCGCCACGGCTGCTCGAACCAGCCGTGAGGTCGTAGAAGCCGGACCCGAAGTCCGCCCCTGCCAGCAGTGCGTACGCCAGCACGCCGACGAACAGTGCGGCGGCCACCGTGGTCGCCAGCATCATGACTGCCGCCCAGCTGTGCCCGGACCGCGGCGCCCACCGGCGCCGACATGCTCGGCGCCATCGTGCAGTCGGGCCTGCGGACCGTAGGGGCTGGGGAGCTCGAGCTGACCGGCGCGCCATCGCCGGGACATGGACCGCAGCACCGTCACCGCCCCGGCTGTCATGGCGGCATAGAGCGCCACCGTGGCCGCGAGCAGCCACCAGAGGCCCGAGTTGCTGCCCGCGGCGTCCGAGGTGCGCAGCACCCCGTACACCACCCAAGGCTGCCGGCCGACCTCAGTGGCCACCCATCCGGCCTCCAGCGCCAGCACCGCGAGCGGACCAGCCGCGATCGCGAACCGGAGGAACCACCGGTTGTCCAGCAAATCGTGACGACGCCAGCGCGCAACCCAGAACAGGACCGCGGCCAGGGCCAGCAGCGTGCCGATGCCCACCATGGTTTGGAACGCCCAGTGGGTGAGGTTGACCGGCGGCTGGTCCTGCACCGGGATGGTGTCCAGCCCGCGCACCGGTGCGGTGAAGGAGTTCTGCGCGATGAGCGACCCCAGCACCGGGATGTCGATCGCGCCCCGGACCTCACCGTCCACGAGAACCCCGCCGATCCGCAGCGGCGACGGACTCTCGGTGGTGACCGCCAGCTCGAACGCCGCCAGCTTCGCGGGCTGGCGGTCGCCGAGGTTGCCGCCGAGGAGGTGACCGATCACCGGCTGGACGAGGGCCGCCGCGCTGGCGAACGTGAACGGCACGAGGAACCCGAGCCGGTGGTGCGCGTCCCGTCGACCGCGCAGCATGCCGGCCGCATAGACGCCCGCGACGAGGAGCCCGACCATCAGGTAGGCGGCCACCCACATGTGCGCGAACTGCAGCCACACCAGGTCGTTGAACATGGCGGCCCACGGGTCCACGTCGGTCACCCGGCCGTCGACGATCCGAAATCCGGCAGGCGCGTTCATCCACGCGTTCACCGAGAGCACGCAGAAGGTGCCCACGACCCCGGCGATCATCATCGGGACCAGCATCAGCAGATGACGCCGCGGGGGCATACGGCCCCACCCGTACAGGTAGATCCCGAGGAAGATCGCCTCGATGAAGAACGACAGCCCCTCGAACGCGAACGGCAGCCCGAGCACGTCGCCGAACCGGCCCATCAGCCCCGGCCACAGCAGGCCCATCTCGAAGCTGAGGACTGTGCCGGACACCGCTCCGACCGCGAACAGCACGGCGGCCACCTTCGACCAGCGCTGCGCCAGGCCGAGCGCCACCGGGTCGTCACGGACGATGCCTCGCCGGTGCAGGACGAAGATCATGGCGGGGAAGGCGACCCCGAACGAGGCCAGAACGATGTGCCAGCCGAGCGACAGCGCCATCTGCTGCCGGGCCGGCAACAGCCCGGCAGGATCCTCGGTGCTGAGCGCAGCCAGCAGCAGATTGCACACTGTCACCCTCTCGCGATCGTTGGCTCCGCCATATGCGGGCGCCGTCGACGACCTGGCCTGGAGCCTCGCCACGAGACCGAGTTGTGGACCTACCTCGAGCGCGCCGCCTTCAGCCTCACGCCGCCACCCGGCCAGTCGTGATGGGGCCGCGGCCCAAGGCTCAGGAGGCGGGTGGCGTGCGGTAACGGGCCGCGTAGCGCTCGGCGGCGGCCGCGTCCTTGTCCGACGTGCGCTCGGCCCGCGTCGCGGGGCCGGTGCCCAGCGGATACCCGGCCTTGACCAGCCGGTGCTCTGCGGTCTCGTGCATGTAGCTGATCGAGAAGATCAGCCCCATGATCGCGCCGCCGAGCGTGCACATCACGCGGAGCCAGAGGGGCCCAGGGACGAAGACGATGATGGCGATGACGAAGGGGGCGACCTGGACGACGCAGCGCACGACGTGCCGCAGCCACCAGGTGCGCGACGTCGTGTCGTGCAGCACCCACGGCGAGTAGCGCGCGGGCAACCGACCGCCGTAGGCGTACCAGAGCCACTGCGCCGGGTTCGGTCGCTGGACGGACACTGCAGCCTCCACAGTTGGTGCACTAACAATCAGCACACCAAGAGTGTGCCCCACGCGCTAAGGTTGTGTCGATGACGCGCCCGCCACACGGGTTGCCCGATCGTCCCGGGCCCCGACACGGCAGGCCCAGCGGCACGCGGCGGAGCCCAGCGGAGACCAGGGAGGTAGCACGTGGACGACCACGCTGACGGTGCCTTCACCGAGCAGCGCGAGAGCCCGCCCGCCGATCAGTTCGACGGTGTCGACCCGCTCGCGCTGGAGAACCAGGTCTGCTTCGCGCTCGCCGTCGCCGCCCGCACCGTGATCTCGGTGTACAAGCCCCTGCTCGAGCCGATGAACCTCACCCACCCGCAGTACCTGGTGATGCTCGCGCTGTGGCAGCACGCGCCGCGAACCGTGACCGAGCTCAGCCGGCTGCTCGACCTGGACCCGGGCACCTTGTCGCCGCTGCTGAAGCGGCTCGAGACCGCCGGCTACCTGACGCGCGAGCGGCAGCCCGGCAACGAGCGGGCCCTGGCTGTCGGTCTCACACCGGCCGGGGTGGCGTTGCGGCAGCAGGCCGAGCGCATTCCCCCCGCAATCGTCGAACGCCTCGACATGGACCTCCCCGAGCTCCGCGATCTCCACAGCGCCCTCACCGAGATCATCGCGGCCGCGCGGCGCGCTCAAGCGGAGCAGGTGGCACCGCACACCCAGGAGCGCGATCTCCCGCCCGCTCGGCCGGCGTAACGCGTCGCACCGGCGGGTCACCAGCAAGTGCCTCGGGCAAGCGGGCCCTGCTCGCCGCGCGCTCGCTCGTGAAGAGCAGGGCCATCAGGGCCGTGTTGGTCACGGCCCCGACGGTCCGCAATGTCCCGAGGCTCAGGCGAAGGAGATGACACCCCGCAGGTTGCGGCCGTTGCGCATGTCGTCGTAGCCCGCGTTGACGTCGTCGAGCACGTAGGTGTTCGTTCGCAGCTCCTCCAGCTTGAGCTTGCCGCTGCGGTGCAGCTCGAGCATGCGCGGGATGTCGGCCCGCGGGTTGGACGAGCCGAAGCGGTGTTCACGCACACCTGGGCCATGCGGCCGTCGGTCAGGTCGGGGATCAGAGCGTTGGCTTCCTCGTTGGACTCCACGGCGTGGGTCGCGCCGAGCTCGAGCGCCTTCCTCGCTTGAACGCGACCGGGTCGACCGCGATCACGTACTCGGCGTCAGCGGCTGCCGCACCCTGGACGGCGTTGATGCCGATGCCCCCGACCCCGACCACCGCCATGGTGTCGCCCTGCTTGGCCTCGCCGGGTCGCTGGACATCGGGCCGATCTGCGTGCCGGGATCGAGCGAGTCGCCGATCGCCGTGGACTCGGCGAAGGCGGTGAACACGTCGACGACCTTGTCGTAACGGCTGCGGGGTGCGAGCACGCGCGTACCCAGGAAGCAGGTCTGGCCATTGTTGGCCAGAGTCGCTACGGGCAGGTCGTTGCCGATCGCGGCGAGGTCGAGCGAGGCGTCGTCCAGCACAATTGGTCGCGGACTTGCCGCCCAGCTCCAGCGTGACCGGGCGCAGCAGCCGGCCACAGGTCTCGGCGATCTGGCGCCCGGCCGCGGTCGAACCGGTGAAGGCCACCTACCGAACAGGCCATCGCGGGACGGTGCTGGACGAGCACCTGCTCGCCGAGGCAGCGATCGAGGCCGGCCTGCCCGCCGGGGTGCTCGTCGACGGCGGCGTCGATGTCGGCCTCCTGGACCTCGGGAACCGCGCCGATCCGCTCACGGTGTTCGGCGATGTCACCTCGATCGTCGCCGAGCTGGACGGGGAGACCCACTCCCCGCCGATGTAGAGCTTGTCGTAGGTGACGTCGCTGCTCACCAGCACTCCTCGAGCCGTTGGACTGATGGCGCAGGAGTGTGGTCCGGCTCGCGGCCCTGTATCTGCGCCAGAACGGCACAGCAGCGGTGGGCCTGTGAGACGGAGCGGGTCCGACCGGGCCGGCCCGCTCCGCGGGCTGACATCGTGGGTGCGTCGGGATCGGTCTCGTCGCCGACGAAGTGGATGTCGAACCCCTTGTTGGTGACGAACAGGAAGGTGCAGTCGGCGTCGTCGGTGGCGCCGTGCTCCATCACCCCGCCCTCGGGGAACCAGACGAAGCTGCCGGCGGGGTAATTCCCGCGGTGGGTCTTGAGCGTCCCGTCGAGGACGTAGAAACCGTGACCGCAGGAGTGGGTGTGCCAGGGGTTGGTGAAGCCCGCCCGGTACACCATCTTGACGATCATGACGCCGGTCTCCTCGTCGTTGAGGAGCGGCACGTGCTCAAGGTTGGTCTTGAGGTGGGCGATGGGGAGCAGCTGCCACGACTCCGCGTTCGTGTCGACCACGGTCACCTCGACCGGCTTGCTCGGAGTACTCACATCGGCACCTCTCTTGCTCCGCTGGGGCTAACCGGCCGCATGACTCGGCCGGGAACGGCTCACTATGGGTAGTCACAACGTTCCGACACAAGACTCCTGAGGACTTTCGTTCTACGGAAAGCTGTCGCACACTACGACTGGTGTAGTACTTCA
This sequence comes from Actinomycetospora sp. NBC_00405, assembly GCF_036044095.1. NCBI lineage: Bacteria > Bacillati > Actinomycetota > Actinomycetes > Pseudonocardiales > Pseudonocardiaceae > Actinomycetospora > Actinomycetospora sp. NBC_00405. Next base: position 818,762 of record NZ_CP107938.1, on the reverse strand, counting down.
GTGATCGACGATGATCGGGACGCCATGGCACTTCGACCTGAGATCGTCAGTTCATGGCGACGGACGGCCTCGGCCGGCCTGGACCCCGGCGCGACCGTGGACCCCGAGGACGTCGCCTACTACGACCACGGCAGCCGCTTGCGTCGGGCCGCGGCCCCGGTCCTCGACGCCGTGGCCGAGCACCTCGCCGGTACGCGTTACGGCGTGGTGCTCGCCGACCCCGACTCGTGCATCGTCGACGCCCGTTTCGGACAGTCCGAGTTCGAGGCTCGGCTGGCCGCACTGGGCGCTGTCCCGGGGAAGACGTTCACCGAAGCGACCACCGGGACGAACTCGATCCCGACCGCCGGAGAGACGCAGCGGGGTGTGGCCGTGCACGGCGAGGAGCACTACCTCGAGGTCTTCAAGCGCTTCGCCTGCTTCGGCGCGCCGATCCGCGACCCCATCACCCGCCGCCACGCCGGCGTCCCGGACATCACCTGCTTCGCCGAGGACGGCGCGCCCCTGCTGCGCCCGTTTCTGTCGTCCACCAGGTCGCCGAACACCGCTCGGCGGGTGACGTCTCGATCGCCGATCTGCCTCCCGGCTACCGCGAGCAGCGCGGGACAGGCGTCCAGCGCGCGTTGCGACAAGCGGAGCGGGACAGATGGTCCGCGCTCTCACGGAGTGCTGTGACAACAAGGTGCACGCGGCCGAGCGGCTGGGGATCAGCCGCAACACGCTCTATCGACGCGTCCGCGAGTTGCGCATCGACGTGGACGCCATACGCGGTCGCACATAGCCGAACGTCGTAGTCGGCCGCGTTCGCCGGGGCGACTGCTAGGTGAGGACTAGGTACATGCCTGGTGTGTCCGGGCCTACGGCAAGGGACCGTCGAGGACACGAACTTCCCGGTCCGGAGCGCCCGGACTCTCACCACCTGGGAGCGTGCGATGACGCAGAGCCTTGACCGAGTCGGCCCGAGCATCGAGAAGGTCCTGTCCGACGCCGTCGTCGACGACCGCGAAGCCGGGGTGATCAAGGCCAACCGCCGGATCTTCACCGACGAAGAGATCTTCGAACTCGAGATGAAGCACATCTTCGAGGGCAACTGGGTCTACCTCGCGCACGAGAGCCAGGTCGCCGAGCCGGGCGACTACTTCACCACCTACATCGGCCGCCAGTCCATCATGATCACTCGGGACAAGGACGGCGGGCTGCACTGCCTGATCAATGCCTGCGCGCACCGCGGGGCGATGCTGTGCCGCAAGAAGCGGGACAACCGCAAGACGCTGACCTGCCCGTTCCACGGCTGGACCTACCGCAACGACGGCACGCTGCTCAAGGTCAAGGACCCCGAAGGCGCCGGCTACCCCGAGAACTTCGACACCAACGGCTCGCACAACCTGGTCAAGGTGCCGATGTTCGAGAGCTACCGGGGTTTCCTGTTCGGCAGCCTCAACCCCGACGTCGTGTCGCTGTCCGAGCACCTCGGTGACACGACCGAGATCATCGACATGCTCGTCGACCAGTCGCCCGACGGGCTCGAGGTGCTGCGCGGCTCCTCGACCTACACGTTCGACGGCAACTGGAAGGTGCAGGCCGAGAACGGCGCCGACGGGTATCACGTCACCGCGCTGCACTGGAACTACGCCGCCACCACGTCGCGCCGCAGCAGCGGTCAGTCGAAGAACGAGACGAAGGCACTCGACGCCGGCGGCTGGGGCAAGAGCGGTGGCGGCTACTGGTCGTACCCGAACGGCCACCTCTGCCTGTGGACCTGGAAGGCCAACCCTCAGGACCAGCCCCTCTACAGCGAGATCGACAAGCTCAAGGAGCAGTTCGGCGACGCCACCGGCGACTTCATGGTCCGCGGCTCCCGCAACCTGTGCCTCTACCCGAACGTGTACCTGATGGACCAGTTCTCGACGCAGATCCGACACTTCCGCCCGATCGCGCCGAACCAGACCGAGGTCACCATCTACTGCATCGCCCCGAAGGGCGAGAGCGACGAGGCGCGCGCGAACCGCATCCGCCAGTACGAGGACTTCTTCAACGCCTCGGGCATGGCCACGCCCGACGACCTCGAGGAGTTCCGGGCCTGCCAGCTGACCTTCCAGGCCACTACCGCGCCATGGAACGACATGAGCCGCGGGTTCCAGCACTGGATCGACGGCCCGGACGAGGTCGCGCAGTCGCTCGGGATGGACGGGGTCGTCTCCTCCGGCGCGAAGAACGAGGATGAGGGCCTCTACCCCGTCCAGCACGGCTACTGGCTCGAGGTCATGCGCGCCGCGCTCGCCGAGGAGAAGGCCACCGACGACGAGCTCGCCGGCACGTACGGGACGGGAGCCTGATCATGACGACGACCGAGAACACCACCGCCCAGGGCTCCACCGGTGCCGGCGGGACCGCGTTGATCACGCAGAACATCATCGAGCAGTTCCTCTACCGCGAGGCGCGTTACCTCGACGACCGCGAATTCGAGAAGTGGCTCGAGTGCTACGCCGACGACGTCGTGTACTGGATGCCGTGCTGGGACGACTACGACACCCTCACGCAGGACCCCCAGCGCGAGATCTCGCTGATCTACTACTCCAACAAGGGCGGGCTCGAGGACCGGGTCTTCCGCATCCGCACCGAGCGCTCGAGCGCCACCTCGATCCCCGAGCCGCGGACCAGCCACAACATCGCCAACGTCGAGGTCATCGAGCGACGCGGCGACCTGGTCGACATCCGGTTCAACTGGCACACCATGTACTTCCGGTACAAGACGGTCGACCCGTACTACGGCACGTCGTTCTACACGATCGACTTCTCCGGGCCGTCGCCGCTGATCCGCCGCAAGACCGTGGTGCTCAAGAACGACTACATCCACCACGTCGTCGACATCTACCACTTCTGCGGGGGCGGCGATGAGTGCACCGACGCACGACGTCGCGCTGGCCTTCGAGGACGGCGTCACCCGCTTCGTGAAGTGCCGCGAGGACCAGACCGTGATGGACGCGGCCTACCGATCGAAGATCAACATACCGGTCGACTGCAGCGACGGGGCCTGCGGGACCTGCAAGTCCTACCTCGAGTCCGGCCAGGTCGAGATGGACGACTACGTCGAGGACGCGCTCGCCCCCGACGAGGAGGCTGCCGGCTACGTCCTGACGTGCAGCATGAACCCGAAGTCCGATCTCGTCGTCCAGATCCCGACGACCTCGGCGGTGGCGAAGACGAGCGCGGGCGAGTTCCGGGCCACGGTCGCGGCGGTCGAGAGGCTGTCCGAGACGACGATGTCGCTGACCCTGGACTGCGAGAACCGCGAGAAGCTCGTGTTCCTGCCGGGGCAGTACGTGAACATCGCCGTGCCCGGCACCGACCAGACCCGCTCGTACTCGTTCTCCAGCGCTCCTGATGGTGAGCAGCTCACTTTCCTGGTCAAGCTATCGCCCGGCGGGGTGATGTCCGATTGGCTGGAGAACACGGCCGCGGTGGGCGACTCGGTGCAGTTCACCGGTCCCCACGGCAGCTTCTTCCTGCGCGAGTCCGAGGCACCGATCCTGCTGCTCGCCGGCGGCACGGGTCTCGCGCCGATCCTTTCGATCCTGCGCCGTCTCGAGGCCACCGGCAGCTCCCGGCCGGCGCACCTGATCTACGGCGCGACCACCGACGACGACGTGGTCGAGCTGGAGTCGATCCGGGCGCTCGAGGCGGCCCTCGACGGCCTGACCTGGACCTACACCGTCGCGGCCGAGGGCACGGCGGCCCCGAACCAGGGCTACGTGACCGCGCTGGTCGAGGAGGGGCACTTCCACGACGGCGATGCCAGCGTCTACCTGTGCGGGCCGCCGCCGATGGTCGACGCGGTGCGCTCCTCGTTCTTCGAGCAGGGCTTCGCCCCAGCCGGCTTCTACTACGAGAAGTTCGCCCTCGCGGCTGCCCCGAAGGAGCAGGCGGGCGAGGGCGCGCAGCCCGAGGACGACGCCACGGTCCCGGAGGTCGCCGACGACGCCCAGGCCGCGGCGGAGAAGGACAGCATGGAGACCAGTGAGGAGACGGGCCAGGAACAGCCCGCCCGCCCGACCCTGGTCGGTATCGGTGGTCCGGGCCTGATCGTCCTGGACGGGGAGGGCCGGGCGATCAGCGGCCAGACCGTGCTGCCCGACCGCGAGCTGGCGCCCCTGGGCGCTGACGCCCGGGTGAGCGCCGGCGCGGGTGACCTCCCCGAACCGTCGGACACCGCCGACCTCGCCCGCCGCCTCAACGGCCAGGTGGTCCTCGCGGGTAGTGAGGGGGGCCCGTCCGCGTCCGCCCTCGATGGCGACGTCGACGCCCTCGTCGTCGCGGCGGACGCCCGCGGGATCGTCGGACGGGATGCCTTCCCCGACCCGGAGCTCGCGCCGCTCGTGGCACCTCCGAAGGAGGCGCCCGCCGGCATCGTCACCGACGACGGCTACGAGATCGGCCAGCAGCACCCCTCGATCCACGAGTCCGACGCGATCTTCGACGCGCGGCGGGCCCTCGAGCTGGGCGCCCTCGAACTCACCATCGGCCGCATCACCTCGCGCGAGATCGCCGGCTACCGGCTGCTCGCCGAGTCGACCGTGCCGTACGTCGACGTGGAGGCGGAGCGGTTCGTCGACGCCGCGGGCTACACCGAGGCGAACGCCGCGTTCCACGACTTCCTGTTCACGATGACGGGCAACTCCCACCTCCTGCACGCCTACCAGGACCTCGGGGTCAAGGGGCACATGGAGGAGTCGCTGCGGCACGCCACCTGGTGCCACCCCCGTTGCGCCCAGGACCACCTCGACATCGTCGACGCCTTCGAGGCCGGCGACCGCGACCGAGCCCGGGACCTGATCAGCGACCACGCCGAGCGGTCGAAGCAGACGACCCGCCGGGCGATGGAGGACCGGCGCACCGCACGACGTCCGCGCTTCGTCACCCCGGGCCGATTCGCCGACCAGGTGGTGGTGGTGACCGGGGCCGGCCAGGGCATCGGCGAAGCCACCGCGCGCCGGGTGCACGCGGAAGGCGGACTGCTGGTCCTCGCCGATCGGGCCGAGACCGTCAAGGAACTCGCCGACGAGCTGGCCGAGGACCGTAGCGCCGGCGTGGGCCAGGCCGTGCCGGTGGTCGCCGACCTCGAGACCTGGGACGGGGCCGAGTCGGTGGTCGCCGCGGCGATCTCGCAGTACGGCCGGATCGACGTCGCCATCCACACGGTCGGCGGCACGATCTGGGCCAAGCCTTTCGAGCACTACTCGCCCGATGAGATCCGTGCCGAGATCGACCGCTCCCTGTGGCCGACGTTGTGGTGCTGTCGTGCCGTCGCACCGCACATGATCGAGCGCGGCCAGGGGACGATCATCAACGTCTCGTCGGTGGCTACCCGCGGCATCCACCGCCTGCCCTACGCAGCGGCGAAGGGCGGGGTCAACGCCATCACCGCGGCGCTCGCCCTCGAGCTGGCGCCGCACGGCATCCGCGTCGCGGCCACCGCCCCGGGCGGCACGAACGCCCCCGAGCGGAAGACGCCGCGCGGGCCCGGACCGAAGGACGATCAGGAACGGGAGTGGTACCAGGGGATCGTCGACCAGACGGTCGAGTCGTCGCTGATGAAGCGCTACGGCACCCTCGACGAGCAGGCTGCAGCCCTCGCGTTCCTGGCCTCCGCGGAGGCGTCGTACATCACCGGCACGGTGCTGCCCGTGGCCGGCGGCGACCTCGGCTGACGGGATCACCAGACATGGCGATGGCGCTGCCACCTGAACCCGGCGAGGAGGACCGCTCACCCGTCGACACCCGCGCACTCGACGACGTGCCTCGCGGGCCGCACGAGCGCCAGGAGGTCCGCCGGGCCCTGCTCGACGTGGTCGAGCACGGACGCGGCGCCGTCCTCGTCACCGGGGAGTCCGGGAGCGGCAAGTCCCGGCTCCTCGGTGAGGCCACCGCGGCCGCGCCGGGCCGGGTCCTGGCGGCGTCGGGCGCGGAGTGGGAGTCGGGCTGCCCGCACGCGATCGTCGCCCAGCTGCTCGATCAGGACATCGCGTCGCTCGACGGCGAGGACCCGTTCGCCGTCGCTCGCCGACTCATCGACCGGACCGGCAAGGACACGGTCCTCATCGTCGTCGACGACGCCCACTGGGCCGATCAGGATTCGCTACGGGCCCTCTCGACCCTCATCCGCCACCACCGCCCGGTACCCGTGGTCGCGCTGCTCGCCGCGGACCCCGGCCGAGGCCCGTCCGCCACGACCGACCTGCTGCGGCGCATCGCTGACGCCGCCGTGCCCCTCGGACCGCTCTCGTCGCGCGATCTCGAAGAACTCTGCGCTGACCGGGGGCGCCCCTTGCCCCCGTGGCTGCTCGAACGGCTCCGTCGCCACACCAATGGGAACCCGCGCCTCGTCCTCGCCCTCCTGGACGAGCTCCCCGGCGAGATGTGGGACGTCCCGGACCTCCGGATTCCGGCCCCTCGCGAGGTCGCCGTCCGCGTCGAGGAGGCGTGCCGCGCCCTCTCGTCCGAGGCCCGGCGGCTCGTGGAGACCACCGCCTGCTTCGGCGAACCGGCGAGCCTCGACGAGATCGCGCGCACCGCCGGCCTCGACGACGTCCTCCACCCGCTCAGCGAGGCCGCGAGCCACGACCTCGTGAAGCGCTTCGGCGGACGGTCGCTCCCCGTCGTGGGCCCGAGCGATCCCATGATCCGCGCCGCGGTGCTCGACCTCTTCGGCCCGCACCAAGCGGCGGAGACGCGTCGGCGGGCCGCGGAGGTCGTCGCCGAACCCCACCGCCGCCTCGCACTGCTCGCTGCGGCGACCCCGGGGCCCGACGCCGGGCTCGCCGACCGCCTCGCCGAGATGGCCCAGGTCAAGACCGCGGACGGCGCCTGGTCCGACGCTGCCGACGCGCTCCTCGAGGCGAGCCGGCTCACCGATCAGCACGCCGACCGCGAGCTCCTCCTCATCCGGGCCGTCGACGCCATGATCGGCGCGGGCGCGGTGTTCGAGGCCGAGGCGATGATCCCGGCGATCGAGAACCTCCTCGACACCGCGATCCGCAACTCGGTCCTCGGCTATCTCGCCATCCTTCTCGGCCGCACCGGACAGGCCGAACGCGCCCTCGGGCGCGCCTGGGAGCTCTGCGACCCGGCCTCCGACGCGGACACCGCCGCCTGGATCTGCCAGCGACGCGTCCTGGACGCGCTGGTCCGCGGCGATGGGCCTTCCTTGATCGCCTGGGCGGACCGCGCCACGGACCTCGTGGGGCCGGATCACCCCGCGGCCGTCGAGGCCCTCGCCGTGCGTGGTCTGGGCACCGCCGCCGCGGGCCGGCCACGTGAGGGCCTGGTCGAGTACCGCACGATGGTCGGACGCGTGCGTGGTGGCGCACAGCTCCAACGCGTCACGATGGGCCAGGGGTGGCTCCACCTCGTCCTCGGTGAGCTCGACGAGGCCCGCGCCGAGCTCGAGAGCGCCATCCCCACGACCACCCTTGGCGGCTCCTCCCGGATCTCGCTGTGGGCCTCCGGCTGGCTCGCCCGCGTCCACTTCCTCGCCGGCGACTGGGACCTCGCCCTGCGCACCGTCGCGCAGGGCTTACGGCGGGCCGACCGGACCGGCATCGTCATCGTCACCCCGCTGCTCGCCTGGACCGCCGCCCAGGTCCACAGTCTGCGGGGCGACCAGGAGCGGGCCGAGCGTGTCCTGCGCGACGCCGACAGCGGCGCCGACGACTACGAGATCATGGCGGTCCCCCGCCGTCTCGCTCGCGCGTCGATGGCCGAGGTCCGCGCGGACTACGGCGCGGTCGTCCGCGCCCTGGCGCCCCTGGCCGCGGAGAAGCAGACCGCCGTCGCCCAGCCCGGCTGGTACCCCTGGCGCGACGTCTACGCCAACGCCCTCGTCATGGAGGGCCACCTCGACGAGGCCGACGAGTTCCTCACCCGCCATGGGGAATGCGCCCAGGACCAGCAGAACCACCCCGAGCTCGCGCGGCTGGCCTGGGCACGTGGCCGCCTCCACGCCGCCCGCGGCGACCTCGACGCCGCCCGCTCGGCCTTCGAGACCTCGATCGCATCCCTGGACGCGCAGCCGCTGCGGTGGGACCGCGCCCGCGCGCACTTCGCCTACGGGCAGTCGCTGCGGCGCCTGTCCCAGCGCCGTGAGGCCGACACCATCCTCTCCACGGCGCGCGAGCTCTTCCTCGCCCTCGGAGCGAGGAGCTACGTCGCCCGCTGCGACCGCGAGCTGCGCGCCGGCGGCGTGCACCAGAGCCGCCCGGACCGCGGAGCCGGGGACCTCACCGCGCAGGAGAGCGCCGTCGCCGAGCTCGTCGCTCGGGGCCTGTCCAACAAGGACGCCGCCACGGAGCTCCACGTCTCCCCCAAGACCGTTCAGTACCACCTCACGCGCATCTACACGAAGCTCGGCGTCCGATCCCGCACCGAGCTCGCCGGCCTCCACCGGGGCAAGCAATGACGCCGTCCACCACCACAGCCACAGCGAGGACACCATGACCAGCACCCAGGACCAGCCCGTCTCCGACGCCGTCACCGCCGGCTCCCACGCCACTGAGATCGCCCGCTCCGGCGCCTCGAACCTGCGTGGCCCCGCGGGCGGCGGCGTCGCCCCCCAGCGCGTGGCGACCGTCGTCGGCGCCGCGCTCGAGGGCATCCGCGCCGCCATCCGCGACCACAAGGTCACCTACGAGGAGTTCGACGCCTTCAAGCAGTGGCTGATCGCGGTCTCCGACACCGGCGAGTGGCCGCTGTTCCTCGACGTCTACCTCGAGTTCGAGGTCGAGAAGGTCGCCGCAGCGACCCGGCAGGGCTCGGTCGGCACCATCCTCGGCCCGTTCTGGCTCGACGGGCAGGCCCAGCTCGACTCGCCCGCCACGCTGCCGATGCGCGACGACGAGCCCGGCACCCCGATGATCCTCGCCGGGCAGGTCACCGCCACCGACGGCACGCCGCTGGCCGGCGCGACGGTCGACATCTGGCACACCGACTCCGACGGCTGGTACTCCGGCTTCGCCGCGAAGCCGCCGGCCGGCAACCTGCGCGGCGTCGTGGCCTGCGACGACCAGGGCCGCTTCGAGATCCACACCCGCAAGCCGGCGCCGTACACGATCCCCCTCGACGGGCCGACCGGGCAGATGACCCAGGCCGCCGGCTGGAGCCCGTGGCGCCCCGCCCACATCCACCTGCTCGTCACCGCGCCCGGGCACCGCACCCTGACCAGCCAGCTCTTCTTCACCGGCGACCCCTACCTCGGCAACGACGTCGCCTCCGCCGACAAGCCCGAGCTCACCCTCGACCCCCAGCCCACCGGCAACGGTGACGAGGTGCGTTCCGACCGCGACTTCGTGCTCGAGCCGGAGGCCTGACCGTGATTACCTCGGTCCTCGAGAGGGTGGCCTAATCGTGACCTTGACCAAGACCACGAGGAGCCTGACCAGCGATCTCAACGTGCTCCAGCGGGAGACAGGCATGGCGATGGCCACCATCGCCAGCCTCACCGACGACGAGATCGCGAAGCCCACCCACTGCGAGGGGTGGACACGGGGTCACCTGATCGCTCACCTCGCGCTCGACGCGGACGCCATGGCGAACCTCGTCACTTGGGCGGTCACGGGTCAGGAGGCACCGGCGTACGAGTCGCGGGAGCAGCGGGACGCCGACATCGAGGCGACCTCCCAGCTGTCCGCCACCGAGCTCGCCAAGGCCCTGGAGCAAGCCGATGCGCGCCTGCTGAACGCGCTCCGGACGCTCAAGGGCGGGGTCCGGACGAAGACGGTGCCGACCCTCTTCTCCGGCGAGGTCGACGTCTTCTCGCTCCCGGCCCGGCGGACCACGGAAGTGATCGTCCACCACAACGATCTCGGCACCACCTGGGAATGGCACGAGGCCGACCCTGACGCGACCGTGGACGCCATCGAGGTCTGCGTGCAACGGCTGCAGGCCCATCCCGACAGTCCCGGCCTGCACATCGTCGCCCGCGAGGGCGAGGAGTGGACCGTCGGCGACGGCTCGCACCGGATCGAGGGCTACTACGAGGCCCTGCTGCCGTTCCTTGTGCGCGGGCAGGTGGACGAGGGTCTGCGGTACGAGGGCGACTCGCCGAGCCTTCCCCCGTGGTGAGCGGCATGAGGCCACCAGCCGGTCCACCGCTTGGAGAGGACATCGTGCCCCGCTCTGGAACAGCCCTGCCTCTGCAGGAACCACACCCCGCTGCCGCGGAGAAGATCGCCCAGCTCGGTGCCCGACAGCTCAACCTCTACCGGGCCCTCGCCAACGCACCCCACATGCTCGACGCCTGGCTGCAGTTCGCCTGGTCGGTCCGCGACGACTGCACGACACCCCGTGTGCTGCGCGAGCTCATGATCCTGCGTACGGCGAACGTCATGCGCTCCGACTACGAATGGCACCAGCACAAGGACATGGCGCACCGGGCCGGGGCCTCCGGCGAGCAGATCGACGCGATCCCGGCGTGGCAAACGTCCACGTGCTTCTCGGAGCCCGAGCGGGCCGCGCTCATGCTGACCGACGCGATCTTGACCGGGTACGTCGACGACAACGTCCACCAGGAGCTCGCCCGGCACTTCTCCGACCAGGAGCGGGTCGAGCTGGTGGTCACCGCGGGCTTCTACGCGATGGTCCCGAGGGTCCTCGACGCCCTTCGCGTTCCGATCGAGGAGGACCCGCCCACCGCGCGGGCGGCTACCCGGGCCTGACCGCGGCTCGGCGTCGCCATCTCGCTCGTCGGCAGCCACCCGCACAACGGGTGACGCCGTGGCCCGGCCGGCACCGCATCGAGTTGCAGTGCGTCCAGATCGTCGCCTGGGAGCGCTCCTCGCGGTGTCGCTCACGGGCACCGCGGCCCTGAGCCACTGGGCTGCCGTGCACTGGCGCGCCCAGGACCCGGAGGCGGGACGGCGCATCGTCAACACCTCGTCCGCCGTCGGCCTCCCCCCGGGACCGGCAACCCGATGTACGTCGCAGCCAAGGCGAGGATCGCGGCCCTGACCGTGTCCTGGGCCCTCGAGCTCGCCGAGCTCGGCGTCCGGGTGAACGCCCTCGCTCCGGTAGCGCGGACGCGCATCAGCGAGTTCGTCGCAGGCCCCCTGATGAGCACGATCCCCGAGGGGTTTGACCGGATGTCCCCGGACCATGTGGCCACACTCGCCACCTACCTGGCGTCACCGGCCTGCCGCTTCACCGGACGGGTCGTCGGGGTCGTCGGGGTCGTCGGGGTCGTCGGCGACAGCCTGACCCTCTTCGAGGGCTGGACCATCGGCAGCATCGTCGGCAACGGCGAACAGGCCTGGGACGTCGACACGATCGAGAGGACCCTGGCCGACCTGCCACTGCAGCAGCGCGGCACGATGCAGGGCCTGGCGGGGGTCGACGACCTGACCACCCCGCCGGACGACGTCCTCGCCACGTTGGCCACGATCGAGGGCTGAGCCCGTCGGCATCGTGGTCGGGCGCCGAGTCCGCTCAGGCGCCGCGCCCTGTCGGGGTCAGCACTGCCCGGACGAAGCGCCGGTCGTCCGGGTCCGGCTCACGACGGACGAGGTCCCCGCCGACCAGTGCCGCCACCGTGTGGCTCATGCGGCTCTGCGAGTGGTCCATCGCCACGGCCAGCTCGGTGATGGGCGAGGATTTGTTCACCCGCGAGGACAGCCGCGCGAGGATGGCGTACTGGCTCTGAGTGCTCGCCGTCTCCCTGCTCTACAAGTGCCTTCTCGCGGCGGTCGTGTGGCTGCTCCTCACCGCTCGAACTCCCACACGAGGACACCCGGCAGCCCCACGTACGCGGCGCGGTTCGCGTCCGGGACGAGGTCGGCGGTCGGGGTGGCGGCGGCCTCGGCGGTCAGGCGCGGTTCTTCGCAGCTCCGGACGACGAGGCCGGCGTCCAGCGCCGCCGTCACGTAGTCCGACGGCACGTGGGCGTGGAGGCGCATGAACGCTCGCCCGTGGTCGGTCGGGAACTGCGCCTGCCAGCCCAGCGCCACCAGGAACGGGTGCACGTCGCTGATGACGATCCGGCCTCCGGGGCGCACGACGCGGGCGAGCTCGCCGATCGCGACACCAAGGTCGGCGACGTGCACCAGCGCGAGGGCGCAGACGGCCGCGTCGACCGAGGCGTCAGGCACAGGCAGGCGGGTCAGCGCGCCGTCGAGGAACCGGGCGTCGGGGAGCTTGGCGCGGGCGAGGTCGAGCATCGCGGGGGACTGGTCGACCCCAGTGACGGTGTGGCCGCGGGCCGCGAGGTGGGCCGCCCACCGGCCGGTCCCGCAGGCGGCGTCCAGCACCTTGCCGGTGGGCAACGCGTCGAGCAGGCGACGCATCGGCGGCTCCTCGAGCCCGAACAGCCGCAGGGGACGGTCGTAGGTGGCCGCCCACTGCGTGTAACCCGCGGCGAGGTCGAGCTCGACGCCCAGGCGTTCGGAGGCCGCCCCGTCGTCGAGCACGGCCCGGGTCTCGGCGAGACGCGCCGCGCGCGCCTCGGCCGCGTCGGCGTAGAGCGTCCGGAGCACGGCCAGGCCCTCGACGCCGACCACTAGCTCCTGGAACGTGGGCCCCGATTCGGTCACCGCGAGGAGGATACCTACGAAATGGGCAGCGCTACCGTGCTCCGTGCGGATCCTGTTCGCGTCATCCCGATGCTCCCATTCGCCGACGCGTGCCGGCACGCCCGGGCACGACCGTTCCGATCTTGCTCAGGGTGCGGCTCTGGGTGCGAACTGGGGTCGGACACCGCCATGTGTGCGGGTTCTGCAGCTCACTGCACCTGCATAGTCCCTGTTAGCAGCGCTGGAGCCCGTGGTGGACCGTCCTCCTGTCAGCGGGGTGTCGCAAGGTTGACTTCGAGCACCGGTTGGATCAGCTAGGTACTCGCAGTTCAACGAGCATCCCGTCGGCCCGGGCACCGTCCTCCAGGCTGTCGCCGAACCGCTGCGGGCTGCGCTCGACCTCGCGCAGCGTCGCGCTGATGCGCATCTGCTCGAGGTACCGGCGCTCGCGGCCTTGCTCGCGGTATTGGTGGTAGGTCACCCAGAGCCGTGCGACGCGGCCTGTCGTCGCCGGCAGCGCCTCGGGTGGCGTTGGGTGGTGCAGGGTCGCGACCAGATGGCCAGCCACCTCGGAACTCTCTGTGCTCGGCGGTCGAGAACCATGCGGTGCCCAATAGACGTGGAACCCACCATCGACGAGGACCGTCGCGCCGGCATTCCAGTGCTCCACCCGCCAGCGGCGACGGTCCCTCGAACGGGCCGTCGTCCGGTCCGACGAACATCATCAGCGGCCGGGAGACGACATCGCCCAGCTCCGGGGGCGGCACGCAACACTCGATCTCCGTACCAACGACCATGACTCGAACCGGCCGCTCGAAAGGTGTCACGACGATCTCCTCAGAGCGCGAGAGTGCAGTGGACGGTTCGATGCTTCGGTCGTGCCACGCTGAGGTAGGTGCTTGGACCCGCGCGGAGAACGGAGGGTCGAGCCTGCGCGGGCAGACGCGGGGGCGGCGTCCTAACGCCTAGCCAACCCTCCTTTGGGTGTTGTTTCGACTCGGGGTGACGGGCGGCAGCTACCCCGGACGCACATCCGCACAGAGACTAGCGCCGGACCTAGACCGCATCGACCCGTTTATCGCTCCATCGGCTGCGGACGCTTACTGCCGTGAGTTGCTTCCAGCAATCCTCGGGCCATGTTCAGTATGCGGCCAGTGCCGCGCGGACCTGCAGGAGCGCCTTCGACCAGGTGGTCGACGAGCGGGCTGCGGCAGCACTTCTCGAGGGACGCAGAGAACACGCTAGACCGCGGCCATTGCTGGCCTGGCATCGGGCCGCTCGTATCAGTAGTTATCAGGCCATCGGTGGAGAGTCAGCCCCATCCCGATCTCACCAGAGAATCCGTGGTAAAAATTGAGCGACAGAAGGCACAGGCCCGACCCGACCGGATGCGAGAGGTGAACTGATGGCACAGAAGACCGTGGTGTCGCTGATTGACGACCTTGACCAGAGCGAGGCCGATGAGACCGTCGGGTTCGGGCTCGATGGCGTTTCGTATGAGATCGACCTGTCCGAGAAGAACGCGCACATGCTTCGCGACGTTCTCAGTGACTACGTCGAGCACGCCCGTCGGAAGGGCGGACGGCGTCGTAGCACGCCGACGACTCGCGCGTCCGGTCGACAAAGCAAGGGTGGCGGCGGAAGCACCGCCGCGGACCGCGAGCAGAACCAGGCCATTCGGGAATGGGCACGCCGCCAGGGCATGACGGTGTCCGATCGTGGTCGCATCCCCGCCGAGGTCACGGAGGCTTACCACAAGGCCCATTAGGCCCGGCGTCCGTGGGGCGATGGCCTGGACGCCTCGAGCAGAACGTCAGATGGGTCGCACAGGCTCATCAACGGGCTTCTGGCTGACCACTGCCCGGCGTCCGCGCGAGACAGTGGCCTCGTCGGCCTCGGCGAGAAGCGTGACGGCCCGGTGCGCAGTGGCTTCGGAGACCGAGTACCGCTCGGCGAGCTCCTTCACGGTGGGCAAGAGGTCGCCGTGTCGCAGAGCGCCGATGCGGATCGCTCCTCTGAGGTCAGCGGCGATGCGCCGGTAGGGCGCAGAGGCCTCGTCCTCGGCAGCGGCTGTCGGTGCCGGCGACTCCAGGATCGGCGCGCCGTTCTGGGCGACCGGACTCGGTAGCTGCGGAACTCGGTCAGCGAGGGCACGAGATGCGCGCTGATCAGCTTCGGCGACCCACGCCGTTCAGTAGCGCAGCGTGGTGACACCGCCTCCTCCGTGCCCGAGGCGGCCGGCGACGCCCGAACGTCGACCCCGCCAGAGATGAGTTCCGTGGCCGAGTAGTGCCGCAGCTGGTGCAGGTGGATGTCGTAGCCGAGTCCCTCGCACATACGCGTGAGGCGGCGGGTCATCGTGGCCGGCTTCGGCCAGATGGCGCCGTCCACATCCGGGGAGAAGACGAACCCGTCCTCGGGCAACTCGAACCCGAGAGCCTCAGCTTCCTGGGCCCGGAGCACGAGCAGAGCCCGGAGCAGACCGAGGGTCTGCGGATCGAGCACGATGCGCCGCTGCTGGTGGTCCTTGGTGTCTTTTTCCCAGTTCTGGCCGTTGACCTCGGCAATGCTCGCGCGGATGGTCACCACGGCCGCGGCGAAGTCAATGCGCTCCCAGCGCACAGCTAACCGCGTCGCGCGCCGCTGGTCATCGCCAGCCAGACGAACAGGCCCCACACCGGGTCCTTCCACGCCTCCGAGGAGATGCGCGCGGCCTGTGAGGCCGACGGTGGCTGTGGCTTCGGCTTGGCGGCTCGCGGCGCGACCGCCTTCGTGCATGGGTTGGTGCCGACCCAGTCCCAGCGGACGGCGTGGGCGAACGCGCTGTTGAGGATGACGTGGGCCTGGCGGATGCCGCTGGGCCCAAGTGGTCGGCACTGATGGGGTCGGCATCGCCGATCGCACTCGTGTTGCGCGCGAGTGCGGTGGTCGACGAGCCCGCGAGCGCCTCGGCAATGGATCCGACACGCACGAAGCTGCGCGTAGAAGGAGTCGAGGACTTCGCCGCGTACACGGGCGACCGGGAGGTAGCCGAGCAGCGGGAGGATGTGGGTACGGATCACGCTCTCGTAGCCCGTACGCATGGCGACCTCGACGTCGATGACCTCGAGGTAGCGCGTCATGAGCTGTGCGACGGTCGCGGACGTCCGCGGTTGCCGACCGGCGTCCACGTCGCCGAGCAACCGGATGCGGACCTTCTCGGCCGTCATAGCGGCCTTGGGGCCGGCCGGAACGATCTCGGTGAGGTGGTGGCGCTTGCCGCTGACCGGGTCGATCCCCGCATAGACGCGCACACGCAGGGCCCCGCTCGGGAGGGTCTCGATCTCGCCGCGCTGATGGCGGCGCGCGCCAGGCTTCGTGGCCAGAAAGCCAAGCTAGACGGCACTGGCTCCACGTATAGCTCCACGCTCACAGGCCGATAAAGATCCATCGGCCTGTGAGCTGCGTCGGGACGACAGGATTCGAACCTGCGACCCCTTGACCCCCAGAGCCTGCGATCATGCCCACTGGGGCTGCTACCAGCGACAACAGAGGCGCCCGACGCCGCAGAACTCGCACCACGGGCACGTGTCGGCAGCGTTTCGCACCACGACTCGCACCACGCCGGAGATCAACAGCTAGCCCTTGAGATCGTCCGATAGGGGCACCCCACGCGCCTACGCAATGCCAAAACCTGCCGGCGACCCCGACACCGACCCTCTCGGGCACGGGCGCGAGGGAGGAATGGGCACGACGAGCCGTCGACGCCGTCGCCCTCGCGACCGCGCCGCGCCGAGCCGCGCCGCGGTCGCCGGTTCACCGCCACCAGGTCTCAGCTCGGACAACTGCCGGTAACGAAAGCGCCTAACTCGAGCGATGTGGAGCCCATGGGGGAAATCCTGCAGTTCATCGGCGAAGCGATCGCTGGACTCCTGGTCTTCGCGGTCATCGCTGTCGTCGTCATCTGGCTGTTCATTATGTGGCTCAACGACTGGGAAACGCCGTCTTCTCGCCGGCGCCAACAGCAGGTCATCGACGACGAGCCTGACTACCGGACGATGACCTTGGAAGAGGCCTACGACGTCCTCGAGCAAGTCCGCCAGGCGGGCTACTACCCGGACGACCCATACGAGCAGGCCGTCGTCAATCACGCCGAGAACATGGTGCGCCAAGCCCAGGGAGCCTGAGCACAACCACGCGCCCGAAGCTCGGTACGCCGCCTTCCTTCTCTGCTTCACGGGGCGGCCCGTTGTACGCTGCGGGCGCTGGGAGTGACTAAGGCGGTGTCGTCCAGATACACCGCCACAGGACCGTGCTTCTCTGGGCAAGTCGCACGGATGCCAGCGGCAGACGCTGAGGACTTTCCGTTGCCGTAGACGCGGCGCGCGGTCTGGTCGGGCGCGGTCACCTTGTTCTCGTCAGTTAATTGCGGACCGCTACTGCTCGTTCTGCTCCAGAGTAACCGCATACAGACAAATTGATGGCTACAGCCGCAGCCATGAGCAGAAACCAGAGCATCGCTTCACGCTTTCACTCCTCGGTTCCAGGGCGTTCGCCGCTAGCCTAGTAGCCAAAGCAGTTAGCGTTGGCGTTCTGGCCGGTGCCCATGTCCTCATCGACAACCGCGCCGGCTGCGTCAGTGATCCGACACCTCACAGTGTCGGTCTTAGTTCCGCTCTGAAACTCCTCAAACGATGGACTGGACGAAACGGTCAGCGATCCGGAACTGTATTCCGTGGCCTGTGGGATGGTCATTGACCACGTCGATTCCGTTCCGCGAGGTGCGGAGTCCATTCCCCCGGTTCCGTTGGCGTAGTTGACGTTGATCTCGCGGCCTAGCTCGCTGGATACCTCTAGAGTGAAGGGTGCTTGATACTCGGGGCCCCCTACGCCTCCGATAAGCGGCGCCGGACCCGACACACGCACGTCGGTTCCCGACGGCGTGCCACCCGTGGGGATAGCAAGCCCGACAAGGAACGCGGCGACGATCCCGAGGACCCACGGCCACCGACGACTCGGCGTAGGGCTGGTCTGCCTTCGCGAGGCGGGGTTCCAGTGGCCGTGCTCAGCCGCCGGAGGTCCCCACCCCCCATACGGCATCTCAGGACGATCCGGGGCGTGAGCGCCCTGGTGCGACCCCTGCCCGTGGGCTGCGCCATGGTAGGGCGGAGGTGGCTGGCCAGCCGGTTGGTTCGGGTTGCTCATCTAGTTCCTTCCGAGGCTTGAATCCGTTAGCCATAGATCGCTCGTTTGGATCGCTCGTTACCCGAATAGCCTTGCGGTTACCTAACAGCTTCGACCAAAGCCTCAGAATTCATCCTTCTAAGTAGGTCTCTATTTCAATGTTCGACTGCAGTCACGGAACACTTTAGAAGAATGCCGCGTCAAGATGGGAGCGGATGAGCAGGGAACAGTTTGCTAACCTGGCCGGTTTCTGACGCACCCCTCGGTCCACAACGATGCCGAGAAGGGGTACCTCCCACCTTCTCCAGATCGTCCGCAGAATGCACCATGACCCTCCGGGGCTTCGTCGATATCGAGTGCCGCCCACCCGAGGCTATCGACGGCGCCGACGTCGAGTACCGCGACCCGCGTCGTCATCGCGCGGCCCTCACGATCTTCGCAACCTCGTCGAACGCGGCCGCGAGCTCTTCCTTCGCTCCTCGGCGGTTGATGCCTGGGCGGCCCGGGCTCGGGCCTTCGACCACGGCGAGGTCGCTGCCCCAGGGGAAGGCCCGCGGCCAGCTCGCCTTGGCAGGGTTCCCGAGCAGCACCACGACCAGCAGCTCGGGGAGCAGCTTGATTAGGCGTGGCAGCCACGGGGCGCCCTGCTGCTTCTCCGTGGTGCTTGGCGTCGACTCCGCGATGGGGAACGGGACGGCGTTCCAGTGCGCGATCTCGTGCATCCCGAGCCCGACCCGCTCGCACTCGGCCAACGCGAGTCGTGCGCTGGAGTCCTGGTTGCCAAGCGACAGGAACCGGGTCTCCGGCGCCGCGGCACCGGGGTGGGACAGGACGAACAGCGCGCGGGCGCCGGTTCCGCCGTGTTCCGGGTCAGGGTAGGGAACCGCGCCCGCGGGGAGCCGCCTCGATTCGGCGATCTCGTCGCACAGCGCCACGATGGGCGCGACGTGGGGCTCGCCGAGGCGGGCTCGCTTGCGGTCGAGCAGCAGCAAGTTGGCGTTCTCGTCCGGTTCCACCTCAGCCCACCGACGCAAGCACCGAACGGGGCCACATCTCGGTCACTGCCGTAGCGACGGCCTCGCCCCGGCGACGGATGTCCGCCTCGGTCCAGTCCGGAAGCTCGATCACTCTCTTGTTGAGCTCCAGGAGGCTGTACGTGCTCAGCAGGTCCCGCTTGCCGGGGTGCTTCTCGGTTCCGAGCCAGGGCCGGTTGGACAGCGTTCCATTCAGACGCTGGGTGACCAGCGTCAGGTTCCCGACGGTCTCGACGAGCCGGTCGCGGCGAGCGACGCCTTCGGGGTCCCCGACAACGTCGTCACCCCAGTGCGTGCGCCAGTTGCGCGGCATGATGTGTTCGACCTGCAAGCCAGTCGGCAGGCTCACGTCCTCCTGCCGCGTCGAGCGCCAGTGCCGCTCGACGGCCGCCAGCACTAACCGCAGGCGTGCCTGGTTGATGCTGCCGTAGGCGCGCAGCGCCGGGAGCTCCTCGCGGATCTCGTCGTCGCTCGGCCAGACTCGGGTGTCGGTGGTCTGCTGGCCCAGGAACTCGATGGTCGCGTCGCCCGCGTGATCCGTGCCGGCCGCATCGAGGTGCGCGAGCAGTGCCACGACGGCCTTGTTGACGTCCTTGGTGGTGCGTCGCAGCAGCATTCGCCGCACCACCCAGCTCTCCGCCGCGGCGAGCGCGCGGTCGATCTGCTCGGCGGGCACACGGTGATTACTGCTGATCAGCCAGAGCAGCAGCGGGGTGGTGGTGCCGAGCTGGAGCGACTCGATCACCAGCGAGTAGAAGCGGCCGCGCGCGGTGTCCGAGCCCATCTGTGCGAAGTCGCGGAAGGCGTCCGCGTCCCGGCGCAGCTCGGCGAGGAAGGTCTCGGCGCTGCGGATGTCGACGAGGCGTGGCTTGGCGTAGTTCTGGAAGTGGGACGAGATCTGCTCGGCGGGCACCTCTTCGTGGGTGCGCATGGTCAGCCAGTACTGGAGGAAGATGTCGATCCGCGAGCGGTAGAGACGGCCCTGGGAGACCAGTTCGCGCCACCAGTCGTCGTCGAGGTCGCGCCAGAACTCGTCGTTCCAGCGGTCGACGTCGGCCCGGAGCTGGTCCCCGGTACGGAACACGAAGTTCTTGATCAGGTCCGCGCCGAGCAGAGGTGTTCCGCGGTCGTTGATGGTCTCGAAGATCAGCTGCTCGTCGTCGTGCTCGCCGAGCAGAATCGACACGACCGCGAGCTTGCTCCGAAGCGCATGCACGAGGGCCCCGAGACGGTCCCCCGGCTCGCCCTTCTCCCCTGCCCACTCGGTGATCGATCGACGGAAGAACTCGTGACCGGAGACGATCCGTGCCGTCGCCGTGGACACGTCGGGCTCCTGGTCGTCGTCCATCGCTGCCTCGAACGCGACACGGTCGACGCGTGAGGGGCGAATCTTGAACCGCTCTGGCTTGCGCGCGAACCGCTTGCCCGAGTTGAGCACCAGATCCTCGAGGCGCTCGGCGTCGTCCTCCCGCCCGAGCTCGCCGACCACGAGTGCCGCAGCGTCGAGCACGATCTGCAGGGTGGTCAGGCGCTGCTGCCCGTCGATGACCCAGAAGCGCTGGATGTCGCCGGCGTTGACGGCGACGTTTTTGATCACCACCGCGCCGAGGAAGTGCGGGGCGATCTGAGCGATTGTCTCGTCGTCGTCCGCATCAAGGATCGCCTCGGCAACGCGCACCACGTCGTCCCACAGCGGCTGCCACTGGTCCTCTTCGTTCCACACGTACGGCCGCTGGAACGTCGGGATCTCGTAGATGAGTCTCGTGTCGAACAGCTCGCTCGGTGTCCGCGCCGTGGCCTGCACGTGCCCCCCTCGGTCGACATCTCCTTGGCGACACCCTACGAACGCGGTCCGACTAATCAGCCACGCCCCAGCTCGGCCGCGAAACACCGCGGAGCGGATGGAGCACAGGCGATGTTGGCCACCGCCTTCCACAGCGCCGGCCGCCACGACGACGCCATCGAGCAGCTGACCGCCACCCTCGGGCGAACTGCCTCGCGGCCGTTCACACGAGGTGGGCCGCCTGGAGCCTTGACTCCTCGCCTTTAGGCCGTCGCGGCGGCGACTACGGAGTGCGCTGCTTGCCGCAGCGCCCGGTAGAGCAGGTTCTGGTCTCCGAGGCGCCTCCTCAGGGCGTCCTCCAGCCCGGCGATCGGGTAGAGGTTCTGCGGGGCGCGGGCGTCCTTGTACTCGACCGAGGCGTAGCGGGGCAGGGTCGCCTGGCTCAGGGACGCAAGCGCGATGGCCTCATCGGCAGTGAGGTCCGCGCGGCACTCCACGCGCACTACTCCGGCCCAGGGCGCCCCGGGCGGGCAGGGTAGACGCAGATACCAGGTGTGCCGCTCCCACGACCCAGCCAGGCGGAATACCGGGGTGCGCTCCCCCGGCCCTAGCGCGGCGACGACCCTCCCCAACTCGGTCGGCAGGTAGTCGCTGCGGTGGCTCTTGACGAAGCCGATGGCGCGCGGAAGGTGCTGGCGACCCTGCAGCGGCCCGTCGACGACGAGGAGGTCATCCCGGTCGCCTCCACCGGCTTTGCGAGCGGTCGCCGCAGTGAGCACCTCGACCTCGGCGAGGTCGCGCTGCAGCGCGAGGGACAGCACCTGCATGGGGGCGACGTCCTCACGGGGACGGGTCGAGACCACGCGATAGGCGCCGGCGCGGGTGACTACGTTGCCGCCGCTCTCCGACGTGGTGATGAGGCCGCGGCGGACCTCGGCCACGGTCAGGTGGGCACCGCGCTCACGGCAGCAGCACACGACGCCCGCGGCGTAGGACGCACACAGCGCGGGCGACGCCGCGCCGTCGGGTTCGTCGACCCACACCTGCGCGTCGATCCGCCGCACGCCGTCGACGAACAGCACGGCTTCCGGCCGGTCGATCGCCGGGTCGACTCGGACCGGGGCCCATCGGGCGGCCGGGACCTCAATCTCCGGGTCGACCTCGGCTGAGGAGGACCCCAGCTCGGGGTCGAGGCTGGTGCCGTAGGTCGGGTCCCACGGATCAACGCTGAATCTCATCGGCACATCACGCCCCTTCCCGGAGCACCGAGGACGTCCGCTGGTCACGCCCCACGACGAACCGGACCGGCACCCGCTCGGCCAGGGCCGGAACGTGGGTCACGACGCCGACCATGCGGTCGCCGCGCGCGGCAAGGTTCTCCAGCGCGCTCGCGACCAGGTCGAGGTTGGTCTCGTCGAGCGTGCCGAACCCCTCGTCCAGGAAGATCGACTCGAGGCGCGCGGCGCCGCGGGCTGCGAGGCCCTGGAGCTGCGAGGAGAGCGCGAGCGCCAACGCGAGGCTCGCCTGGAACGTCTCGCCGCCTGACAGCGTCTTCACCGGGCGGGGCGCGTCGGCGTCGGCGTGGTCGACGACGAGGAACTCCCCGTCGGCGTGGGTCAGCTCGAACTGGCCGCCAGAGAGGTCGGCGAGGCTCGCCGAGGCGTCGGCGACGAGGGTGTCGAGCGCCGAGGCGACGAGCCAGCGCGGGAACCGGTTGGAGCGCAGCTGCTCGCCGAGCATCCGGGCGACCTGGCCCTCCTCCTCGGCCTCGGCGCGCTGACGGTCGAGGTCGGCGGCCCGGGCGCGGCGCTCGGTGATCCGGGCGAGCTCGCCCCGGGCTCGCTCCAGGGCGGTCGCGACGACGATCGGCGCCGACGAGGGGCGCGCGGTGAGCTCGTGGGCGACGAGGGCGTCGGTAAGCCGACGCTCCACCGCGTCGCGTTCGTCGCGCCGGCGCTCGACGAGCTCGCCCGCCCCGGTCAGTGCCTGCTCACGGGTCGCGGTCTCGCCCGCGGCCCACGCCGTGAGCGCCGTCCAGGCCGCGCCGAGGTCGTCGCCCGGGGCGGGCGGGGCACCGAGGGCCACGAGCGGGTCCCGGGCGCGGTGCCACACCTCCCAGGCGCGGGCGACCTCCTGGTCGATCGCGCTCGCGTCCCATCGGGCGTCGGCGACGGCCGTCCGGGCGGCACGCGCGGCGGCGGCCGCGGCCCGGGCGGTGCCCTCGAGCTCGGCGATCCGGGCGAGCGCGGTGGTCGCCTCCTCGAGAGTCGGGGCCCCGTCGAGGGTCGCGCCCAGCGCCTCGGTCCGGCGCTCCAGATCGGCGACGACCCCCTCGGCCTCCTGATCGGCGCGGGCCGCCGCGGTCTCGGCGCGCCGGGCATCGGTGGCGGCGTTCTGCGACGCGGCGTGGCGCCGGTCCGCCTCCTCGCGTGCCCGTCCCGCCACGTCGGCGCCGGCGCGGGCGGCGGTCAGCGCTGTCACCCGCTCGTCGGCCCGTCCGCGGGCCCAGTCGACCAGGGCACGCCATCCCGCGAGCGGGGACGCCTCGTCCGGTGCCGGGGCACCGAGGGAGACCAGCGGGTCGCGGGCCGTCCGCAGTGCGCCGGCCGCGGCCGCGGACTCCCGCCGGAGTTCCTCCCGGGCCTCAGCGGCGGTGTCGCGCTCACGACGGGCCGTGCGCGCGGCGGTGGCGGCGTCGTCGGCGGCGGCCTCGACTCGGTCCCGCTCGGCGAGCGCCGCGTCGACGGCGGCCGCCGTAGCCGGGGCGTCGGCGAGCGCCGCAGTCAGCGCCTCGATCCGTGTCCCCCACCGGGCGAGGTCGTCGGCCGCCCGGGCGACCGCCGCGTCGGCGTCGGCACGGGCGGCCCGCGCCTGCTCGTCGGCCTGCTCCGCCGCGGCGAGGGCGTAGTTCGCGCCGTCGAGGTCCGCGGCGGGGAGGGCCTCGGGTGGGTGCGCGACGTCCTGCGCGCACACCGGGCAGGGCGCGCCGGGGATCAGCGTGGGGCGCAGGGCGGCGGCGAGGTCGGAGCGCAGGAGGCGGTCGTGCTCCTCGCGGGCGGCGTCGAGGCGGGCGCGGGTGTCGCCGACGAGGGCGGCGGCCTCGGCGGCCTTCTTCTCCGCCGCGGCGTGCCGGTCGCCGGCGCTCCGGTGCTCCTCGCGGGTGGTGGCGAGGTCGCGGTGGTCACGGCGCGCCTGCTCCAGCAGACCCCGGACCGGGGCGCCGGCGAGAGCCGCCCGAGCGCGCGCCTCCGCGGTGTCCACGGCGGCGAGGTGCTCCGCGGCCCGCTCCAGCGCCTCCGTCGCCGCCCCGGTGCGGGCGTGGAGGTCGTCGAGCCCGTCCGGGACGGTCGGGGCGCGGAGGGCGTCACGCTCGCCGACGAGCCGCTGGACCTCCGCGCCGGCCGCCTTGTCCGCCTCGAGAGCGGTGTCCCGTGCCGCGCGGGCGACCTCGAGCTCTCCGGTGGCGGTCACGGCCGCGGTGGCCGCGCGACGGTAGGCGTCGCCCGCGTCCTCGCGTCGCTCCCGGGCGGGCGGCAGCTGCTCGCGGAGCTCGACGAGCTCGGTGTGCGCGCGGCGGGTCTGCTCGAGCGCGGCCCGGTCCGGTCCCGCGTCGAGCCGTGCGCGGGCGGCGCTCTCGTCGTCCTCGGCGACGGCCGCGTGCTCGGTCGCCGCGGCCACCGTCCGAGCCGCATCACGATGCCGGTCCGCCAGCTCCGCGAGCCCGGCCGGCGGGGTGAGCCCGGAGAGCGCGGCCTGCTCGCCCGCGAGGCGCGCACGGTCGGCCTCCGCCTGCGCGACGGTCGTCTCGGCGGTGGCGAGCTGGGGCACCGCCGCCTCCACCTGCTCGGCCAGGGCCGCGAGCGCGCCGACGCGGGCTTGCGCGGCCTCCTCGGCCTCCCGCGTCGCGTCGGCGACGCCCTGGAGCTGGTCGGCGAGCAGCCCCGCCCGCTGCGTCGCGGTGGCGGCCTCGGTGTTGGCCCGTCGCATGATCAGGTCGTAGACGCCGAGCCCGAGGATGCGCTCCAGCTTCTCCTGCCGCTTGCCCGCGGCGGCGTGCAGGAACTCGGCGAAGTCGCCCTGCGGCAGCACCACGCAGGTGCAGAAGTCCTCGAACGGCAGCCCGAGGAGCTCGGTGACCGCGTCGGTGACCTTCGGCGCTCCGTCGGCCAGCGGTGCCGTCTCCTCCTCGGCGGCCGCGAGGCCGGCGGGGTCGAGCAGCCGTTCCAGGCGCGCGGTGCGGACGGTGACACCTCCGGAGGCTGCGCGCCGCAGCTCGCGGGCGACGACGTAGCGCTCGCCGCCGACGTCGAAGACCAGGCTGACCGTGCCGCGCATCGTCGTCGGCGCCAGCGCGAGGCGGACGGCGCGCCGGTCGTCCCAGCGCGGCACTGAGCCGTAGAGGGCGAAGACCATCGCGTCGATGACCGTCGACTTGCCCGCCCCGGTGGGCCCGACCAGCGCGAAGTACTCGGCATCAGAGAAGTCGACGGTCGTCTCGTGGCGGAACGCGGCGAAGCCGTCCATCCGTAGCAGGACCGGGCGCATCAGCGCTCGCCCCCGGTGACCTCGTCGTGCAGGCGGGCGAAGAGGCGCTCCACCCGCGAGTCCTGGACATTCTGGTCGGCGAGGTACTCGGCGAACAACTCGGACGGCGCGCGCTCCGTGCCGGTGCCGACCCGGGGCCGCGACACGGTCACCGGTGCGGCGAACTCGGGGTCGATGCGCACCTCGAGGGCGTGCGAGAGCAGGGCCGTCACCTCGTCGCGCAGGCCCGCGCGAGCCGGCTCACGGACCCAGACCCGCAGGTAGTCGTCGCCGAGGTCGTCGGTGCGGGACGCCAGCTCCGCGACCGTGCCGTGCACGGTGCGCAGGCGCCGGCCGGCTCTGATCGGGATGTCGGTGATGTGCGCCGGCGTGCCGGGCGACGCGTCGACGAGGCAGACGACGGGCTCGTTCTCCTGCTCACCGAAGTCGACCGAGAGCGGGGCGCCGCTGTAGTGCACCGGGCACGGGGCGTCCATGCGCTGCCGGCGGTGCAGGTGGCCCAGCGCCACGTAATGGGCCTCCACCGGGAAGATCGTGGCGGGCACGGCGTACTCGAAGATCGACTGCGCCTCGCGCTCGCCGCCGCCGAACTGCCCGTGCACCACGGTCAGGTGGGCGAGCACCAGGTTCACCGCGTCGTCGCGGAAGCCGGCGGTCAGCGAGGTGAGGACGTCGCGCAGCTGCTGGTCGTAGCCGCTGGTGTGCTGCGCGGGCGTCTGCCCGACCAGCTCGGCCGCGCGGACGGCGTAACGCTGGGACAGGAACGGCAGCACCGCGACGGTGGCCCGCTCGCCCGACCGAGCCGTGAGCTCGACGACGCCGCCATGGTCGGCGGTGCGCACCGACCCGACCAGCGTGATGCCCGCGGCGCCCGCGAGCGGGCGGTAGGCGTCGAGGGTCGGACCGTGGTCGTGGTTGCCGGCGATCGCGACGACCTGCACGCCGTCGCGCGCGAGCCCGAGCAGGGTCCGCACGACCAGCTGCTGGGCGGCGGCGTTCGGGGCGGCGGTGTCGTAGAGGTCGCCGGCGACGAGCACCGCGTCGACCTCGTGGGCGCGGGCCACCGCGACGATCTCGCGGAGCACCTGCTCCTGCTCCTCGAGGCGGCTGCGTCCCTTGAGCATCTTGCCGACGTGCCAGTCGGCGGTGTGCAGGAACCTCACGTCAGAAGGGCGCGTCGTCGTCGTCGACCGGCAGCCGGGCGAACGGATCGGGCGCGGCCCCGTTGCGACGGGCGGGCTCGCCCGCGGACTCCGAGAGCCGGGTCGCCCACGCCGGGAAGGGGAACTCGACGGCCAGCGGCACCGGGATCTCCGGCTGGGACACGAACATGGCGCCCGGCTTCGCCAGCACGGCCCGCGCCCGCTGCGACGGCGGCAGGAACCCGTACTCGGGGCGCCCGGACTCGGCCGGGTCCAGCCGGCCGACGACCTTGATCGAGGAGTTGGAGACGATCCGGCGCTCTACCTCGCTGGCGGTCTGCTGGGCGCCGATGAGGATGATGCCCAGCGACCGGCCGCGCTCGGCGATGTCGAGCAGCACCTCCTTGATCGGGCTGGAGCCCTCCCGCGGGGCGTACTTGTTCAGCTCGTCGATCATGGTGAACAGCAGCCCGCCCGTGCCCGCGGCCTCCTTGCGGGTCGTCTCGTCGGCGAGCACGACACCGACCACGAAGCGCTGCGCCCGCTCCGGGAGGTTGTGCAGGTCGACGACCGTGACCTGCTGGTTCTCGGTGCTCACCCGGCGGCCCGGGACGTCGGGCAGGTCGCCGCGCACCAGCGTGCGCATCGGCTTGAGGCTCGAGCGCAGTCGGCGCAGGAAGGCGTTGATCGTGCCGGTGCCGGTGACCGGCCCGGCCCAGTCGCGGCGGGCGTCCTCGTCGGTGAGCTGGTCGGAGACGTACTCGACGAGCTGCTCGTAGGTCCGCAGCGTGCGCCCGTCCAGCGAGACCGCGCCCTGGTCGAGCTCGACCGCGTGCCGCTTGAGCTGCGCCGCGACCTGGTGGATGACCATCGTGTACTGGTTGCGCTCGTCCTCGGCGTCGGCGAAGACGTAGGGCAGCAGCTCTTGGCGGCAGAACTCGGCGAGCGTCCACCAGAACGGCACGACACCGCTGGTCCGGCCCGCGACGAACGGCCGCCCGCTCGGGTCGTCGGGCATCGTCGGGGCGAAGAAGCCGGCCGAGGCGAAGGGCTCCGCGGGCAGGTCGAGGCGGGCGTAGCGGGCGCGTTGCTCGTCGTCGAGCTTGGCGTTCGCGTGGTCGAGGAACAACAGGTCCTCGCCCTTGACGCTGAACACGAGCGCCTTGGCGTTGACGCTGCGCCGCCCCAGCACCCCGCTGCGGAAGATCGAGTACAGCAGGAAGAGAGCGAAGCTCGTCTTGGTCGCGACCCCGGAGATCCCGCTGATCGAGACGTGCCCGCCGCGGGTGCCGTCGAGGAACTCGAGGTTGACGTAGATCGGCTCCCCGTCGCGCCCCAGCCCGACCGGGAGCTTGAGGTCCATCTGGTCGAAGTACAGCGCCTCCGCGCGCTCCCGGCCGGTCGCGCGCCGGGCCGGTGACCCCGGCGTCGGCGGGACGTAGCACTCGGGCTCGACGCGCGTCGTCGTGATCTCGGCGATCTCCTGGACGTGCGCGGGCAGCACACCGTCGGCGATGAGGAAGACATCCGAGCCGTAGGTCGCGCCCTCGTGGCGCGCGCGAACCTCGGTGACGATCCCCGAGGTCGCGACGACCCCCTGTCCCGGCACCGAGCGGTGGGTCACCACCACGTCGTCGAGCTGCAGGTACTGCTCGGGCGCCAGCCCCACCGAGAACTGCAGCGGCGTCGAGTCCTCCGTGCCGGCCACCAGACCGACAACATCCTGCTCCCCCACGGTCCCCCTCCGGTCGTGATCGGCGCCGTCACGGTATCCGGGCCGCCGAGGGTGCCCGGCGGCAGCTCCGGGCCGGGGGTGCGGCTAGATGTACTGACCGGACAGGTTGGTCAAGCGGGTGATCGGGGCTTGCCTGTCGATGGCGCTGTGGGGCCGGTGGTGGTTGTACTCGTGTAGCCAGCCGGGTAGGGCCTTCCGTCGCTGGGTTTCGCTGAGATAGAGGCGTCGGAAGGCCCAGCCGGCGGTCATGGTGCGGTGGAAGCGTTCGATCTTCCCGTTGGTCTGTGGCCGGTAGGGCCGGGTCCGCTTCGGAGTGATCCCGAGTTCGCGGCAGGCGTCGCGCCAGGCGTACGACTTGTAGGCCGAGCCGTTGTCGGACAGGACCCGCTCGACGACCACGCCGCGGGCGGCGAACCAGGCCACCGCCCGATCCAGCACCCCGATGGCGGTCAGGGCCTTCTCGTCGTCGTGGATCTCGGCGTAGGCCACCCGGGAGTGGTCATCGAGCACGGTGTGCACGAACCCGGTGCCCATCATCGGGTTGTGGTGACGGTTGCGGGGCTTGCCCGGGGTCGCCGCCCGGTTCTTGTTGCCGGCCTGGCGACCGTGGAAGCGCCATCCACCCTGGTCGGGGATGTTGCCGAGCTTCTTCACATCGACGTGGATCAGTGAGCCGGGGTGGGGGTGCTCGTAGCGGCGCACCGGTTCTCCGGTGGCCCGGTCGACCTGGTTGAGCCGGCTGATCCCGCAGCGGCGCAGCACCAGGTGCACCGTGGAGGCCGCCAGCCCGAGCCGGGCGGCGATCTCGAGCTGCCTGAGGCGCTGCTTCCAGCGCAGGTGCACGATCTTGCGCACCACCGGCTGCGGGGTCAGCCGCGGCATCCGATGCGGGCGCGAAGACCGGTCGGCCATGCCGGGCGCACCGAGCTCGAGATAGCGATCCCGCCAGCGCTTCGCGGTCGGCCAGGACACCTGGAACCGCTCGGCCGCCCTTGCGATCGGCCAGCCGCCCTCGACGATCAGACGCGCCAGCTTCAATCGAGCTCGCGGAGTCAGCGCAGCGTTAGCGTGGGCCACGGAGGACCTCCCGGTGGTGAGTGGATGCCGTCAGACAGCTCCACAGCACTCCCGAGAGGCCCTCCCCTCAAGATCATTCAGACCGTGTCGTCACACGTACTCAACCAACGTGTCCGGTCAGTACAGCTAGACCTGCCCGAGAGTCCGGCCTGCACGATCCGCTCGACCCACCCACGGTGTGGATGCTGATCTTCGGACCGACCGGGACGGGGTGCCGGTGCGGGACCTGACCTGCGCGATCCGTCAGGCGGACCGTCGCAGTGCGTCGAAGTGATCGGACGAGAGGAAGTGCAGACCCGAGGTGCGTGCGATGCGCGCTCGAGCCTCGTCGTGGAGGGACTCTCCGACGAGGATCGCCTGCGGCCGACGAAGATGCTGCCTCGCGACGCCCTTGTCGAGCGCCTCGCGGTAGCCGAGGACCTGCTCAACGGCCTCGAGGTCGACCCGCCCTCGCTTCACCTCGACGACGACCAGCCGCCGCCGCCACCCTGTGTACTGCTCGAACAGGAGATCCGCTCGACGACGATCCGGGAAGCGGTACTCGGACTCGACAAGGCGCAGCCCCCGCCACCGCGCGTCATCCCAGAGGTCCGTGCGGGACGCCAGCCGGCGTTGCAGCTCCTTCTCGAGCCGGAACCGTCGCAGCCCGTCGAGCGCCTGGTCTGCGACGTCGCCTCCATCCTCGCCGGCGAGATCGAGCAGCCGAGCCCACATGTCCTGTGGCACCGGGAAGCTCGATCCCTGGAGACGGAGACGCACCGGTCCCCATGCGCCGAGGAATGGGTCGCGGCTGATCGTCGCAAAAGGCACCGGTCGATCGAAGCTCTCGAGTACCTCGTACGAGCACACAGATCGTCCATCGAACTCGGAGTCGGGGAGATCGAGGACCTCCGCGTCCGATCGCGCCACGAGCAGGCGGGCGAGGTCCTTCCGGACCCGCGCGCGGTAGAGGAGCACCAAGTCGCCTGCTCGGGTCCGCGGATCACAGGTCCACCAGCCACGGGCGCCGAATCCGCGGCGTGGTTCGAGCTCTGCCCGGTCGCGGCCGTCCTCATCGCTGTAGTACTCCGGCGCGGTCACCCAGAGCCACTTGCTCGGCCTGCTCGGCATGTCTATGCGTCCCCCGACGGACAGAGCCCACCGACGTGGCGGGCCTTCCGACCGGTGTCGCTGGTGTACGCGAAGACCGTTACTCATCGCTGACCACCACCACCCGTCCGGGCCCTCACCTGCCCGGTCGGGGCTGCCACGGCGGGTGCGACCCGAGAGTCGTGGGTGCGCCAAAGGGGGGCCGTTCACCCCAGTCCGGGACGAAGTCGACGCGGGGCCGACGCGGACGCGAGGGGCACACCGCTCGGGAGCCGCGGCCGCTCGCGAGACCTCGACTGGCTGAGGCGAGCGAACACAAGACGGCCGGGCCTGCCACAGAACTTCCCGGGATGGTGAAACATCGGCTGGAGACCGAGCGATGGCCCTGCCGACAAGATCTCGGGCAGCCACGCAGGGGGACCAAGCATGGGGATCGCGGAACGCGTCCAAGAGCTCAGCGCCAAGATCCGGAGCCAGAAGGCGGGGATCCAGACCGAGGAGGCCACGAAGAATGCGTTCGTGATGCCGTTCATCAGCAGCGTGCTGGGCTACGACGTCTTCAACCCTTCGGAGGTCGTCCCGGAGTTCACCGCCGACGTCGGCACCAAGAAGGGCGAAAAGATCGATTACGCCCTCGTGCAAGGCGGCGAGGTCCAGATCCTCATTGAGGTCAAGAAGATCGCCGAGCCGCTGCGCGTCGAGCACGCCTCCCAACTCTTTCGCTACTTCGCCGTCACCCACGCTCGCGTCGCCATCCTGACCAACGGCGAGGTATACGAGTTCTACACTGACCTCGACGCGCCGAACCGCATGGACGACAAGCCCTTCCTGGTCCTGGACCTCGCGGCCGTCGACAGCACCCTGCTCCCCGAGGTCGCCAAGCTGACCAGAGAGTCTTTCGACGTCGACTCGGTCATCAGTGCAGCCGGTGAGCTCAAGTACATCGGACAGATCAAGCGCATCCTCGCGGCCGAGTTCAAGAACCCCTCCGACGAGCTCGTGCGGTTCCTCGCCGCCCAGGTGTACAGCGGGCGATCGTTCACCCAGCGCGTGCGGGAGCAGTTCAGCCCGCTCGTCGGCAAGGCCACCAACCAGTTCATCAACGAGCAGGTCAACACCCGACTCAAGACTGCCCTCGGCGGCAACGACGCGACCTACGACACCACGCCAGTGGCGCAGCCGGCGGCACCGAACTCCGATCCCGTCGGCTCAACGACCGACATCGCGGACTCCGACGACGGCGCGGACCGCAAGGGTGAGGTCGAGACCACCGACGAGGAACTCGAGGGTTACCGCGTCATCAAGGCCATCGTCTGCAGCGAAGTAGCCGCGGCCAGGGTGATCGGCCGTGACAGCAAGACCTACTTCGCCGTCCTCCTCGACGACAACAACCGCAAGTCCATCGCCAGACTGTGGTTCAACCGCTCGAAGAAGTACCTCGGAGTCTTCGACGAGAACAAGGTCGAGACGCGACTTCCGATCGAGAGCGCAGAGGACATCTACCGGCATGCCGACCACCTCCGAGCCACCGTCGCGAGCCACCTCGCGAAGGCGGCCTGACAGAGACATTGCCGTAGGTGGTCCGTCCCTCGCCGCAACTCGGCCGGGCGCTGGGTGAACAGGGGGCCGGATCTCGATCTCCCACGAGAGTGAGCGCTTCCCGCGAGCTCGCCGCTTCGCCGGTGCAGGAGCCGAACCTCCCGCCGTAGGCGCTCCGAGCGCCGACGACCGGCTCGACGACCGACCCGAACATGGGAAGGCCCGCTGATCTGGTCTCGTACCAGTGTCAGAGGGCCTGCCCTGCTCGTCGGGACGACCAGACTTTGAACCGCGACCCCCTGCCCTCAGAGCCTGCGGGTCGGGAGCCTCGCTGGCGGAGGCGTCGCCATCAGGGGTCCGATCGAGCCTGTCCACCGACGGCGCTGAGGGGACTGGCGTCTCATCACTCACAGCGCGCGTGCATCGCAGGCACGAGTGCACTCGAGGCCACGACGGTTCCTGCGGCCCGCCTTAAAGAGCTCCGGACCGTTCGACACGAGCCTCGGGACGACCTAGCGTCATCGAGGCGAGGCGGTTGGACCAACATCGCGGGGTCGCACCACGACCCGCACCACATCCGACTCGTTCAGCCGCTCGAAGGAGATCCATCGAGCGCTGAGCTGCGTCGGGACGACAGGATTCGAACCTGCGACCCCTTGACCCCCAGAGCCCGCGAACCCGTCGACCAACGCTGCTACCAGCGACAACAGAGGCGCTCAGCGTCGCACAACTCGCACCACGGGCACCGAGCGGCAGCATTTCGCACCACGACTCTCACCACGACGGAGATCAACAACGTGGGCGGCGGAACCAATCGCTCGAAGCACCAAGCGCTTCCGGCCGTCGGGAGGTTCGACAGCCGAAGTCAGGTCCCAGCGGGCAGGTGGACAGAGGGCTCGGGGGCGAGAAGTTGCTGAGCTGAGCGCTGGCATCAGGCCGCCAGCCGCAGAGGCCAGCGCCCTCAGGAGGGCGGCGAGCGCGAGCGCCAGTCCCTGACCCCTCAGACATCCCATGGGCTGTGAGGTCAAGCTGCCGCGAGGGTGCGGTGGGCCCAGGCGGTGGTCTCGTTGTAGGGGGTTCGGGTCTTGAGGCAGCCGTGCAGGATGCCGACGAGGCGGTTGCCGAGTTGTCGTAGCGCGGCGTGGTGGCTGGTGCCGCGGGTGCGGAGCTGGTCGTAGTAGGCCCGGGCGCCGGGTGATGCGGTCAGGGCGCAGAAGGCCCATTGATGGGTGGCGTCGCCGAGGCGGCGGTTGCGGGCGTAGCGGGCGAGCACGACGGTCTTGCGCCCCGAAGCGCGGGTGATCGGGGAGGTCCCGGCGTAGTTCCGTCGGGCCTTGTGATCGTGGTACCGGTGCGGGTCGTCGCCGAACTCGGCGAGCACGCGGGCGCCCAGCACGGTCCCCAGACCCGGCTGGCTGAGGTAGACCTCAGCGTCCGGGTGCCGGCCAAAACCCTGCGCCACCACCTCCTCCAACGCCGGGATCTGGGCGTTGAGCCCCACGATCAGCCGCACCTGCGAGGCGGCGATGGTGGCGTAGGCCGCCTCGATCGCCGCCGCCTGGCGCAGCGCCGGCGCCCGCAACACCGCCTGGATCGCCTCGGTCTTGGCCTCGACCTCACGGCGCCGGGCCCGCTGGAGGACCGCGGCGATCTTCGAGCGCGACAGCCGCGCAGCCCGGTCCGGGTCGCCGGCGCGCTCGAGGAGTTCGAGCGCGTCGGGGTCAGCGAGCTCCAGCTTCGCCGCAGTGAGGGCCTCGAGGGCGGCGGGGAAGTACTCCCGCAGCGCCTGACGCAGCCGCTGCAGATGCCGGGTCCGCTCCCAGATCAGCGACTGGTGCGACCGCGCGACCAGCTTCAGCCCCTCGACCTCGGCACTGTCGCCGGCCACCGGGCGGTGATGGGCCCGGTCCAGGCGCACGATCTCGCCCAGCACATGGGCATCACCCGAATCGGACTTCGCCCCCGACGTCGAGTGCCGCTCCCGGTACCGGGCTGCTGACATCGGATTGATCGCAAACACCTGATACCCGGCCGCGACCAGCGCGGCCACCCACGGGCCCCGGTCGGTCTCGATCCCCACGATCACCTCGCCCTCGGCGAGCATCCCGGTCTCCGGGTCGATCACCTCCTCGCTGAGGTGCTCGGCCAGCAGCTCGTGCAACCGCGACATGCCCGCCATGCCCTCAGGCAGCCGAGCCTTCGCCAACCGGCGCCCCGCGTCGTCGAGGATCTCCACGTCGTGGTGGTCCTCGGCCCAGTCATCACCCACGAACAGCACCACGTCGCGACCTCCGAGCGCGCCAGTCGAACTTCCCGTCCGGCAGCGCGGAGCAGACCAGCCGCGACCTAATGGTCAAGTGCTCACCGCCGCCGCACTCGAGGGCGGGGCACGTCATCCCATCAGCGATCCACGGCCTGCTCACGACCGGCGGGCGCACGATCTGAGGCTAGAGCTGACCATCGCCCGGAACAGCGGAGTGCTGACCCACTGGCCGCTACCGCAGCCAAGCCTGGCAGAACCAGCCCCGGCGGGCCCCATTAGAGCACGCGGCAGGGCCACAGTCCCCGCGAGGTCAGCTCGGTTGACCGCCGCCAACCGCACCCCACGAGGCTTGACGGCAAACGTTCCCGTAGGAACTATTTCCTCTCGAACAGGTTGGCCCGGGACGGCGTCCTCGGCCGGTTGCGCGAGAGAGGACTCGTTCCGTGCACCTCACGCCCAAGGACGAGGACCGGCTGTTGTTGTTCTGCGCCGCGGAGCTGGCGCGACGTCGCCGGGACCGGGGCCTGCAGCTCTCCTATCCCGAAGCCCGCGCCCTCATCGCCGACGAGGTCGTCGAGGCCGCGCGGTCTGGCGCGAGCGTCCCGGAGGCCGCGGCAGCCGGTGCCGGCCTACTCACCGAGGACGACCTGCTCCCCGGCGTCGCCCCACTGGTGGGGACCGTGCAGGTGGAGGGTTTCTTCGACGACGGCCAGAAGCTGGTGACCATTCACGACCCGATCCGACCGGGTCAGGGCGCCGGCGCAGGTGAGGCGATGCCGGAACCCGGCGAGCTCCTCGTCGCCGACGGCGAGATCGAGCTCAACGAGGGTCGGGACACCGTGGAGCTCACCGTCGTGAACACCGGGGACCGGCCCGTCCAGGTGGGCTCGCACTTCCACTTCTTCGAGGTGAACAGGTCCCTGCGCTTCGACCGGCGCTCTGCCTTCGGCACCCACCTGGACATCGCCGCCGGCACCGCCGTGCGCTTCGAGCCCGGCTCCGAGCACGACGTGACGCTCGTTCCTCTCGGCGGCTCGCGAGAGGTGTACGGACTGAACGAGATGACCGACGGTCCGCTGGACGGTCAGCCCGGCGACGACCTCATGACCCGATTGCGCGCCGCCGGATTCCTCGACACCGGCGCGTCCTGAAACCCGAACCTGGGAGGATCCATGGCGACGCGCATCTCGCGGCGGCAGTACGCGGAACTGTTCGGACCCACGACCGGCGACCGCGTGCGGCTGGCCGACACCGAGCTGCTGGCCCGGATCGATCGGGACGACACACGCTACGGCGACGAGTCGGTCTTCGGCGGGGGCAAGACCATGCGTGAGGGCATGGCCGTGCACAACACGGCCACCACCGCCGAGGGCGCGCTGGATTTCGTGATCACCAACGTCCTGCTCATGGACCCCGTGCTGGGCATCCGCAAGGCCGACATCGGCATCGCCGGCGGCCGGATCGTCGGCGTCGGCAAAGCCGGCAATCCGCGCACGATGGACGGCGTCGACCCGGACCTCGTCATCGGGGCCGGCACCGATGTGCGCGCCGGCGAGGGGATGATCGCAACCCCCGGCGCGATCGACGTCCACGTCCACTTCGACAGCGCGGGCCTCGTGGAGGAGGCGATCTCCAGCGGTGTCACCACGATGATCGGCGGCGGGCTGGGACCGGTCACCGTCGGCATCACCAGCTCGGGTCCGACCAACCTCGCCCGCATGCTCCGGTCGGCCGAGGCGTTCCCGATGAACATGGGATTCCTCGCCAACGGATCCGCGGCGAGCACCGCCCCGCTCCTCGAGCAGGGACTCGCCGGCGCCATCGGGTACAAGATCCACGAGGACTGGGGAGCCACACCCGCGGCGATCCGCGCCTCGCTCGACGCGGGCGACGAACTGGGCCTGCAGGTGCAGATCCACACCGACACCCTCAACGAAGCGGGGTTCTTCGAGGACACGATGCGCGCCATCGGCGGCCGCACCATCCACGCCTACCACGCCGAGGGAGCGGGCGGCGGTCACGCGCCAGACATCCTGCGGGTCGTCGGCGAGTCCCACTGCCTGCCCTCGTCGACCAACCCGACCAACCCGTACACGCGCAACACCTTTGACGAGCACCTCGACATGGTGATGGTGTGCCACCACCTCAATCCGCGGATCCCCGAGGACGTGGCCTTCGCGGAGTCTCGGATCCGCCGGGAGACGATCGCAGCCGAGGACGTCCTGCACGATCTGGGTGCCATCTCGGCCATGGGCTCGGACTCGCAAGGGATGGGCCGGATCGGCGAGAGCGTCGCGCGGACCTGGCAGCTCGCCTCCCACATGCGGGCGAACCGGGAACAGCTGCCCGAGGACCGCGGCACCGGAGCCGACAACGCGCGCATCCTGCGGTACCTCGCCAAGATCACGATCAACCCTGCGCGGATCTTCGGGATCGACCACACCGTCGGGTCGCTCGAGCCCGGCAAGCTCGCCGACATCGTGCTCTGGGACCCCAAGTTCTTCGGGATCCGGCCCGAGGTCGTGTTCAAGGGCGGCTTCCCGGCGTGGTCGGTGATGGGGGAGGCCAACGCCTCGCTGATGACCTGCGAGCCCCTGCGCTACCGGCCCCAGTGGGCCGCGTTCGGTCGTACCCCGGCCGACGTGTCCGTCACCTTCGGTGCGCAGGCCGCGGTGGAGGCCGGGCTGGCCGAGAGCCTCGATCTCGCGACGCCGATGGTCGGCTGTCGCGGCGCGCGCTCGCTGACGAAGGCGGACCTGTTGCACAACGACCACAGCCCCGAGATCACCGTGGACCCGGAGACCTACCGCGTCGTGGTCGACGGCGAGCTCTGCACGAGCGTGCCCATGACATCGGTCCCGCTCGGCCGTCGCTACACGCTGAAGTAGGGAGGACGCGATGACGAGCGCCGTCCGGATCGGGGTCGGGGGCCCGGTGGGATCGGGCAAGACCCGCCTCGTCGAGAGCCTCCTGCCGCTGCTCGCCGGCGTGGGCCTCGAGGTCGCGGTGATCACGAACGACCTGGTCACCGACGAGGACGCCCGGCGGGTGCGTGCGAGCGGGCTCATCGACCCGGCCCGGGTGCGCGCGGTCGAGACGGGCGCCTGCCCGCACACCGCGATCCGCGAGGACCCGTCGGCGAACCAGGCCGTCGCCGAGGAGCTCGAGACGGCCGTCCCCGGGCTCGACGTCCTGCTCGTCGAGTCCGGCGGGGACAACCTCGCCGCCACCTTCACCGGCGAGCTGGTTGACTACTGGATCTTCGTGATCGACACGGCCGGGGGCGACGACGTCCCGCGAAAGCGAGGTCTCGGGCTCCTGCAGGCCGACCTCCTCGTCGTCAACAAGATCGACCTGGCCCCGCACGTCGGCGCGGACCTCGACCGGATGCACGCCGACACGGCCGCGGCACGGCCGGACCGCCCGACCGTCTTCACCGACCTCGCCTCGGGTCGAGGGCTCGCCGAGCTCTTCGACCTCCTCGTCCGGGAGGCCCGCCTGCCCGCGGCGGCGGCGCGGTGACGGCGAACCCCGAGTCCGTGGACGTCGAGACCGGCGACGGCAGCCTGGAGATCGACCTAGTCCGCCGCGTCGACGGGCGCACCGGGGTCGCCGCGCTCGTGCAGCGCTTCCCGCAGCGCGTCACGGCACCGATGTACCTCGACGATGACGCCCCGGGCGCCGCGTACCTCTGCGTGCAGAACCCGACCGGCGCGCTCTTCGACGGCGACCATCTCCGGACCCGTGTCCACGTCGGCCCGGGGGCTGGCCTGCAGCTCGGGGACCAGTCGGCGACCCAGGTGATGCCGAGCCGCTCGGCGTCCCAACGTTTCGCGTTCCGCGTCGACGGCGGCGGTGTCCTGGAGCACATCCCGCACCCCGTCGTCCCGCACCGGGGCGCGACGTTCGCCCAAGACACGGAGATCGACCTGCGCGGCGACGCCGTCTACCTCGGCTGGGAGATCCTTGCACCCGGTCGTGTCGGGCACGGCGAACGCTTCGTCTACGCGTCGGTGTCGCAGCGCCTGTGCCTGCGCTGCGACGGCGAGCCCGTCGCCCGGGAGAACCTCACGCTCGTGCCGGCGGGCGCCGACCCACGGACGCCGGGGACCCTCGGCGCCGCCGACCACCTGGCCACGGCCGTGTTCGCCGCTCCCGCCCGGACCGAGGTCGTCGAGGCGCTGGCTCCGATGCTGACCGCCGCGCTCGCCGACGTCCCGTACGTGCGCGGGGCGGCCAGCCCGCTGCCCGAGACGGTCGGTGTCACCGTCCGGGTGCTCGCCACCCGTGCGCCCGCCCTGCGGGCCGCGCTGCGCACCGCCTGGGCACTCGCCCGACGCGAGCTGCTGGGACGGCACCGGCTACCCGGGAGGATCTGAGATGCCCGACGGGATGCCTGCGACCTGCAGCGCGATCCTGGGACACCGTGACGATCCGGACTTCGCCGACCGAGTCGTCGACCACCTCGACGTGGGGTGGGGCGACGCGACCAAGCACCGCAGGCTCGCGGCGACGGCCCGAGGGCGGACGGTCGCCCTGGACCTCCCGCGCGGGACTTTCCTGGTCGACGGGGCGGTCCTCGTCGACGACGGGGACGTGGTGGTGGCCGTGCGACGCCCGGCGGAGGACGCGATCGTGATCCCGCTCGACGAGCTGCGCGGGCCCGAGGCATGCCGCCGCGCGCTCCTGCTGGGGCACCGGCTCGGCAACCAGCATGCGCCGCTGGAGTTCGTGGGCACGGAGCTGCGCACCCCGCTCGTCACCGGGGCCCCCACCGCCGAGGCGGCGCTGGCCGCGCTGGGTCTCCCCGGCGGCGTGCGGCGCGTACCGCTCGCCGCGCGCGGATGGGCGTCGACCTCGGCCGACCACCGGGAGGGTCACCACCATGGTTGAGCCGACCGACCCCGATCACGCCGCGCTCTCGTGGCTGCAGCTCCAGGACAGCGCGCTCCCTTCGGGACGCTTCGTGCACTCCTACGGGCTGGAGGCCTGGCTCGCGGCGTTCCCGGCCGCAGGGGAGGCCGAGGTCGCGACGCTCGCCGGGCGCTTCGTCGCGGGGTCGGTGGCGACGCTGGACGCCGTCGTCCTCGCCCACACCGCCGACGCCGACCACACCGAGCTCGTCCGCCTCGATCGGCTCCTGCTCTCGTACAAGACCGCGGCATCGGCCCGCAGCTCGTCGCAGACCGGCGGGCAGCGCCTCGCCCGCCTCGCGATCGACGCCTTCGACGGGCTCGACGCCTCGCCCTACCTCGCCGAGGTCGCCGCCGGCGCCGTGCCGGGCAACCTCGCCGTGGTCGAGGGTCATGTCCACGCCGAGCTCGGTGTCCCGGTACGGAACGCGGTCCTCGGTCACCTGCGGGCGGCGTACGCCGGTTTCCTGTCCGCCGGGGTCCGTCTCGGTCGCCTCGGACCGGTGGCCGTCCAGCGACTGGTGCACCGCCACCGCGCGGCGCTCTCCGAGCTCGCGGGCCTCGCCGCGTCCCGGAGCCTCGACGACCTCGGGAGCAGCGTCCCGGAGCTCGACCTCTACGCGATGACCCACGAGACGCGGACGGCGCGGCTGTTCGCGACCTGACGAGCACGTCAGAGCGAGGCGAGGACGTCGTACTCGAGGTCGGACGGCGCGGCGATGTAGACGTTCTGGTGCACGCGCCCGTTGCGGACATCGATGCGACCGCGCGGGCCGCAGTAGGTCAGTCGCTCGGCGGCCGCCATGACCTCGGGGAGCGCGATGCTCTGTGCGCGCTCGACGAGCGTCGACAGCAGCTGCATCCCCTCGTAGCAGGACTCCCCGACGCTGTTGAGCACCGGCGCCTCGACGCCGAAGGAACTCACGAAGTCCGCGCTGAAGCGGAGGTTGTCCGCGGTCGGGAGCGCCTCGAAGTAGCCAGCCGCTGTGTAGAGGTCTCGCGTGGCCGACGCCCCCGACGCCATCAGCATGTTCTCGTCCATCAGGGGAGTCAGGCGCTGCCACCGCGTCTCTAGCCCCGCCTCGGCGAACTGCCGGTTGAACTCGACCG
Organism: Actinomycetospora sp. NBC_00405; assembly: GCF_036044095.1. Taxonomy (NCBI): domain Bacteria; kingdom Bacillati; phylum Actinomycetota; class Actinomycetes; order Pseudonocardiales; family Pseudonocardiaceae; genus Actinomycetospora; species Actinomycetospora sp. NBC_00405. Next base: position 778,815 of record NZ_CP107938.1, on the reverse strand, counting down.
CGTCGGTGCCGACGAGGAACATCAGCACGCCCTCGGAGTCCGCTCGTTCGATCTGCCGGAGGGCCGGCCCGAAGTCCGTGGTGCCGAGGGGCACGAACACCTCGTCGAGGATGTCGATGCCGGCGGCGCGGGCGCCGGCTCGCGTGGCCACGACCGACCGGCGCGGCCAGGCGTAGTCGTTGCCGACAACCGACCACCGGCGCGTCCCGAACTCCCTGGCCATCCAGTGCAGGGCGGGTACGACCTGGGCGTCCGGCGTCTCCCCGGTGAACAGCACCTCCGGCTGGTGCAGCCCGCCCTCGTAGAGCGCGGTGAACACGTACGGCACCCGGCTGGCGATCCGCGGGGCCACGACGTCGCGGACGGCAGAGATGTGCCATCCGACGACCGCGTCGATGTGGTCCGCACGCAGGAGGCGATCGACCTCGTCCGCCACCGCGCCGGGGTCGCGACCACCGTCGACGACGCGGAGGGACACCTCGCGGCCGAGGAGGCCGTCGGCGGCGTTGAGTTGCATAACGGCCAGGTCCGCGCACAGCTCGCACGACGGCCCGTACATCCCCGCGCTGCCCTGGAGCGGGACGACCAGCGCCACGCGTACCGATTCGTGCACGTCACCACCGTCCCTCTCGAGCGGTCAGTGGTTCCCGTCACGGATGCTAGCCGCCCGTAGGAACTGGTTCACCAGCAGAACAGTGCCGGTGTGAACATTTCACGAGTAACGTTTCCGTCGTGGCGACGGGAACCGATCTCGCTCTTCCCCTCCTGCTCGCTCGTCTGTACGACGAGGTGCTCCGCCGTTACAACGAAGCCCTACGGACGGTCGGGTGCACGGCCGAGGAGTGGTGGGTGCTGACGTTCCTCGCCCGGGAGGGCGGGCGCCCGATGCACGAGATCGCCGAGTTTGCGGGCCTGCCCAAGCCGACGCTGACCAAGGTGGTCGACCGGATGGTGGCCGGCAACCTCGCCTATCGTCGGGTCGACGTCACCGACCGGCGCCGCGTCCTCGTCTCCTGCACGGTCCGCGGCCTCGAGACGCACGCGCGAGCCCGCGGCGCGGTCGGTGCCGTCGAGGCCGATCTCGAGCGCCTCGTCGGCGGCGCGAAGTTGGCGGGTCTGCGCGACGCTCTCGCCGAAGCGGCATCTCGCCTGCCGTGACCTGCGCTCCTCGGCCCTCGACCACGACGAACAGGGACACGCGAAAGGGCAAGATCGTCGTGACTCGGTCACCCGCCGAGGCGTGAGCCGACCGCCCCGTCGGTCCCACCTGGGCGACTCACGTCTCCGCCAGCGTCTGTTCCCTCACAGCGCGGAGGCATACCAGGCACGAGTGCACCCGACGGGACTTCGGTCTCAGCGAACCGCACCGAAGCCTCCGGGCCATTCGACACGAGCCCGCGAGCGACCTAGCGTCACCCAGGCGAGGCGGTCGGACCGACCTCGAGAGGGTCGCACCACGACCCGCTCCACATCCGACTCGCTCAGCCGCTCGACGGAGATCCATCGAGCGCTGAGCTGCGTCGGGACGACAGGATTCGAACCTGCGACCCCTTGACCCCCAGTCAAGTGCGCTACCAAGCTGCGCCACGTCCCGAACATTCGCACACGTGGGTGCGACGGCTCTGACGATACCTCACGCCGGCGTCGCCTCCAGGTAGCGGGTCACGAGCACGGTGAGCTCGTGGACGAGGTCCACGCGGTCCCCGGGTGGGTCCAGGGACGGGTGCTCGAGCACCCCGTTGACGGTCCCCTGCTCCACCGCGCGGACGATGACCTCGGACCGCCGACACGGCGACCGCCGCCCGCCCACGATCGCCGGGACGCGCAGTGGTCGGTGGCCCCACTGACCACGTCCCGACGCCTACCCTCCGGCACCACGATCGTGCCGGTGGTGGAGGAGACGCAGGATGGCAGCAGCAGCAGCTCGCGCGTCGCGCCGGCGGCGCGCGGCCCACGCCGGGGTCGCCGTCCTCGTCCTCCTGTTCGCAGCGTGCGGCACGAGCCGGAGTGCGGCAGGACCCGACGCACCGACGACGACGACGCCGCCACCGGCGAGCGGCGGCGAGGGGCGTGACCCGCTGCGCCAGCCGTTCGCGTCGGACAGCATCTGGAACACACCGGTCGGCAGTGCGGCGGTCTACGTGCCGGCCGGGCTCCAGCCGCTGCCCGGCGGGCGGCGCACGGGGCGCGTCCCCCAGATCGACGACGAACCGATCATCTTGACCCCCGAGGCCCCGGAGACGCCCATCCTGTTCAGCGACGCCGCCTTCGAGGGCGATCGCTGCGGGGGCGACCCGCGGACGGTGCTGCGGACCGCACCGATCCCCGCCGGCTACGTGCTGCCCAGCGACAACAACAACCAGAGCGCGGCGATCCTCGGCGCCGACCGTCGGACGGTGATCAACGTGCAGCCGCTCGCCCGCTGCGCGCCGGGGGGTCCCGCGACGAGCCTCGTGTACTTCCCCGACACCGATCTGTACGGGCCGGGCGTCGACGGCTCGCACGGGGGCTCGGGGCTGTCGTCCCTCGGCGGTTCGATCCGGCTCGGGGAGCTGCGGCCCGGACAGCAGGGGCCCAGCCATGCCCTGAAGGTCAACGTCTACGCCCGCGGCGAGCTGACCCGGTGCGCGGACTCCGCCGACTGCTCCCGCTGGCCGGCACGTAAGGCCGACCGCTACGGCCCGGAGGAGTACGGCACCGAGGGGAACCAGAACCCGGCCATGCGGCTGGGCGCCCTGCTGACCCTGCCCCCGTCGGTCGACCTGGACGGTATCGGCCTCACCACCGAACCCGGGCGCCAGCTCGCGTGGACGCTGCAGAACTACGGCGCCTACGTCGTCGACGACGCCTTCGGTCCGCAGTTCGCCCTCAACGCCGAGGTCGGCCCGGCGGGGTCGATGCGTGAGCAGTTCCGCTCCGACTGGGGATACGACTTCGAGGTCGGCTCCGACGTCACCGACAACCCGTGGGCGGAGGACGTCAAGCGGATCCGCGCGCTTCTCCACGTCGTCGACAACAACGGGCCCGACAGCGTCGGCGGCGGAGGGACGCCCCGCCAACCCCTCTTGCCGCCCCTGGGTGAGCCGCCGCCGCGCACCGTGGTGCAGCCGCCGCTGGAGGCCCAGCCGTCGGCCCCGACGCTGGTGCGCTGACGATCCTCCGTAGCCCGGGCTCCGCCCCCGCGGCGACGCGCGTCGGGACGACTCCCCTACGTGATCGGCGTCCCCATGACGGCGGTCACACGTGCGCACAGCCGGACATGGTGTTACCGCTACCTTGGGTATCACTAACCACAGGTAACAGTGACCCGTGGTACGGCTTGGAGGAGATCATGACGACCGCAGAGAAGGACATCTCGCACCGGGCGGACGTCGCGACACGGCTGCTCGACTCGTCCGACCAGCTCTCCTACGACCCCGTGCGCGAGGTGGACTGGGACAGCCCCGTCGACCCGCTGCACCACGGAGCCAGTCCGGAGTGGAGCACGCTCTACGGCACGTCCTACTGGGACGAGATGACCGAGGAGCAGCGCGCGGCCCTGACCCGCCAGGAGGCGGCGTCGGTCGCGAGCACCGGCATCTGGTTCGAGATGATCCTGCAGCAGATGGTGATCCGGGACTTCTACGCGAAGGACCCGACGGACCCCGCGTTCCAGTGGGCGCTCACCGAGATCGCCGACGAGTGCCGACACTCGATCATGTTCGCGCGCGGCGCGGAGAAGCTCGGTGCGCCGGCGTACCGCCCGCCGCAGTACGTGGTCGAGGGCGGACGCGTGTTCAAGACCCTCGCCCGGGGCGAGGCCGCCTACGCCGCGATCCTCGTGGCCGAGGAGGTCCTCGACGTCATGCAGCGCGACTGGATGCGGGACGAGCGCATCGCCCCGTTCGCGCGCACGATCAACAACATCCACGTCGTGGAAGAGGCGCGGCACATGCGCTTCGCCCGCGAGGAGACCCGCGAGCGGCTGCAGGGTGCGGGCGCCGCCCGCCGGCAGTTCAACGCCCTCGTGGTCGCCTTCGCCGGCTACTTCATCGTCACGAGCATGTGGAACGGCAAGGTCTACGAGAACGCGGGCCTCGACCCGAAGCGGGCCAAGCGCGAGGCCAGGCGCAACCAGAACCACCGCGCCCTGCTGCGCTCGAGCTGCGCCGGCCTCATGGAGTTCCTCGACTCCGCGGGCCTGCTCACCGCGCCGGCCAAGGCGATCTACCGCGCCGCGCACGTCCTCTAGGACCCAGAAGGAACACCGAGGACCAGGCATGCCCTACGCCATCACGCAGTTGTGCTGCACCGACGCCTCGTGCGTGACGGCGTGCCCGGTCAACTGCATCCACCCGACGCCCGACGAACCCGACTTCGGCACCACCGACATGCTCTACGTCGACCCGCGGACGTGCATCGACTGCGGGGCGTGCGCCGAGGTGTGCCCGGTCGACGCGGTCCATCCCGTCGAGTCCCTCACCGGTGCGCTCGCGGACTACCCGGCGATCAACGCCGAGTACTTCGCCGGCACCGAACCGGCGGGGCCGCCCGAGGGCTCGCCGCTGTTCCACGACTGGGGCCCGGTGCGGTTCGACCGCGTCCTGCCGGCCGACTTCCCGGAGCTCGACGTCGCGGTGGTCGGCAGCGGGCCCGCCGGGATGTACACGGTGCAGGACCTGCTCCTGCACACCACGGCCCGCGTCACGCTCTACGACCGGCTCCCGGTCGCGGGCGGCCTCGTGCGGTTCGGGGTGGCGCCCGACCACCCGGACACCAAACGCATCGGTGAGTCCTTCGCCCGCTACCACGACCACCACCGGCTGCGCCTGCGTCTCGGCACGGACATCGGGACCGACGTCGACGTCGACGAGCTGGCCCGTCGCCACGACGCCGTCGTCTACGCGGTCGGCGCGCCGACCTCGAAGACCCTCGGCGTGCCGGGCGAGGAGCTCGTCGGCAACCTGCCCTCGACGACGGTGGTCGGTTGGTACAACGGCCACCCCGAGATCGGCGCCGACGCCGTCGATGTGGACGCGGCGGGCGCCGAGCGGGTCGCGGTGGTCGGCACCGGCAACGTCGCGCTCGACGTCGCCCGGGTCCTCACCGCCGACCCGGCGCGGCTCGCGAACAGTGCGATCGCCCCGGCCGCCCTCGAGCGCCTGCGATCGAGCCGTGTCCGCGAGGTCGTGCTGCTCGGGCGGCGCGGGCCGGAGCACGCCGCCTACACCCGCGGCGAGCTGCTCGCCCTGCGCCACCGCGACGACCTCGAGGTCGTCGTCGACGACCACGACCCCCGGGTGGGCGAGGCGATCGACGCCGCGGCGCCCGGTGACCACGCGGCGCTGCTGCAGGGCCTGCGGCGTGTCCGCTCCGAGGACGCCCCGCCGAGCACGGGACGCCGGCGGGTCGTCCTGCGGTTCCACGCGCCGACGTTGGCGCTGCTGGGCGACGAGCACGTGTCCGGGGTCCGGGTCGGCGGGCCGGACGGGCCGACCGAGCTGCGCGCGGGGCTCGTCGTGCGGGCTGTCGGCCACCGGGGACGCCCGCTCGCGGGCCTGCCGTTCGACGAGGAGACCGGCACCGTCCCGCACCGCGGCGGGCGTGTGGACGGCCGCGAGGGCACCTACGTGGTGGGCTGGATCAAGCGCGGCCCCGGCGGCGGCATCGGCGTCAACCGCCGGGACGCCGCCGAGACCGTCGCGTCGCTGATCGAGGACGGGAAGGGCGGGCGGATCGGCGCCCGTCCCCGTCGTGGCCTGCTGCGGCGGCGGGCGACCCGCCCGGTCTGAACGCAGCGCTGCGCGCACGGGCCGTCGCACGACATAGTGGCCGGGTGGCTGCAACGATGCTGACGGCGGCGACCCTGGCCGATCTGCCCGCGGAAGTCCCGGGTCCGACCTACGACCGCAGCGCGGTGTCGGTCGGCATCGTGCACTTCGGGGTGGGCGGGTTCCACCGGGCGCACCAGGCGATGTACCTCGACCAGCTCATGCAGCAGGGCAAGGCCCTGGACTGGGGGATCTGCGGGGTCGGCGTCCTCGAGTCCGACACGAGGATGGCCGAGGTCACCGAGGCGCAGGACGACCTCTACACCCTCGTGCTCAAGCACGCCGACGGCCGGCGCGAGGCGCAGGTGATCGGCTCGATCGTCGACTACCTCTACGCCCCCGACGATCCCGACGCCGTGCTCGACCGCATGACCGACCCGGCGACGCGGATCGTCAGCCTCACCGTCACCGAGGGCGGCTACCACAAGAGCGCGAGCACCGGGGAGTTCGACGACCGCGACCCGGCGATCCAGGCCGACGTCGCGGCCGACGCCGGCACTCCCCCGCGCACCACCTTCGGCTACATCGTGGAGGCGCTGCGCCGTCGACGCGACGCCGGCACGGGGCCCTTCACCGTGATGTCCTGCGACAACATCCAGGGCAACGGGCACGTGGCGCACGCGATGATCACCGCCTACGCGCGGCGGAAGGACCCCGAGCTCGCCGACTGGATCGAGGGGAACGTCCCGTTCCCCAACTCCATGGTCGACCGGATCACCCCGCGCACCACCGACTCCGACCGCGAGGAGCTCGAGGCGGCGACCGGCATCGTCGACGCCTGGCCGGTGGTCTGCGAGCCGTTCACGCAGTGGGTGCTCGAGGACCGGTTCGCGGCCGGCCGCCCGCCGTTCGAGGACGTCGGCGTCCAGGTCGTCGACGACGTCGAGCCCTACGAGCTCATGAAGCTGCGCCTGCTCAACGCGAGCCACCAGGCCATCGCCTACCTCGGCTACCTCGCCGGGTACCGCTACGCCCACGAGGTCGCGGGCGACGAGCTCTTCGCCGGGTTCACCCGCGCCTACATGGACCGCGAGGCCACGCCGACGCTCGCGCCGGTGCCCGGCGTCGACCTCGACGACTACAAGGCCACGCTCATCGAGCGCTTCGCGAACCCGGAGATCCGCGACACGCTCGCCCGGCTGGCCGCGGAGAGCTCGGACCGCATCCCGACCTGGCTGGTGCCGGTCATCCGGATCAACCTGGAGAACCACGGGGAGGTCGAGCGTTCGGCGCTGATCGTCGCCGCCTGGGCCCGCTACGCCGAGGGCGTCGACGAGCAGGGCGAGCCCATCGAGGTCGTCGACACCGGCCGCGCCGAGGACCGCATCGCCGCCGCCCGCCGCTATCCCGACGAGCCGCTGGCGTTCCTCGCCGACCGCGACCTCTTCGGCGACCTGATCGACGACGAGCGGTTCACGAGCGCCTACCGGGCCCACCTCGACGCCCTGCACGAGCGGGGCTCCCGGACCACGGTCACCGAGCTGGAGGGTCGGCTCCCCCGTTGAGCTGACCCTGGCTTCACACGTTCGGGCCTGCTGCGGCAGACTTTCGGGCTCCCCCACTCCGTCCCCGGAGGACCGTGGTGCCCCGACCCGCGCGTCCCGCTCCCGGTCGAGCCTGGCCGTTCACCGGACGCGACGCGGAGCTCCGGGCAGTCAGGTCGCTCCTCGAGCGTGACGGCGTCGTCGTGGTCGCCGGTGCCGCCGGGGTGGGCAAGAGCCGGTTGGCGCGCGAGCTCGTCGCCCGCACGGCGACCGAGGAGACGGTGGCGGTCGCGACGGCGTCCGCGTCGTCCCGCGAGGTGCCCCTGGGGGCGTTCGCACCCTGGCTGGCCGCCGACGACGAGGCCGGCGCCGTCTCCGCCCTCGCCCGGGTGGGTGCGGCGCTGCGCGCCGAGGGTCCCCGCATGCTGCTGCTCGTCGACGACGCGCACATGCTCGACGACGTCTCCGCCACGCTGGTCCACCAGCTCGCCGTGGAGCACGCGGTCCGGCTGGTGCTCACCGTCCGGACCGGCGAGCCGTGCCCGGAGGCGATCACCGCCGTCTGGAAGGACGGGGTCGGTGAGCGGTTCGAGATGGAGCCGCTCGCCCCCGACGAGGCCGCGGACCTGCTGGGCGCCGCCCTCGGTGGCCCGCTCGACGCCCAGGCCCGGCGACGGCTGCACGACACGACGCGTGGCAACGTGCTGTGGCTCCGACACCTCGTCGACGGCGAGCGTGCGGCGCAGCGTCTCGTCGCCGTCGACGGCCACTGGGAATGGCACGGTCCCGTGGCCCTGTCCCCCGCGCTCGAGCACCTGCTGGTCGAGCGCATCGGCACCCTCGACGAGGGCGAGCGCCGCGTGCTCGACCTCGTCGCCCTCGGGGAGCCCGTCGGGCTGGGCCTGCTCACCGAGCTCGCCACGGCGGGCGACGTGGAGCGTGTCGCGGAACGCGAGCTCATCAGGGTGGTCACGGCGGGCGCCCGATCGGAGGTGCACCTCGCCCACCCCCTCTACGGCGAGGTGACGCGGGTGCGGCTGAGCGTCCCCCGGGCGCGACGGCTGCGCGGGGAGATCTCCCGCGCGCTGCGCACCACGGGGGCCCGGCGCGCCGGCGATGACCTCCGGCGCGCCGTCCTCGACCTCGACAGCGACACCCCGCCCGACGCGACGCTGCTGGTGCTCGCCGCCGAACAGGCGATGAACCTGACCGACTTCGCGCTCGCCGAGCGCCTCCTGCGCGCCGCGGCGGACGGGGGCGGGGGGTTCGACGCGCACCTCGGCCTCGGCTTCCTGCTCGCCTGGATGATGCGCGTCGAGGAGGCCGAGACCGCCCTCGCCACGGCCACCGCGGCCGCGGTCACCGAGCCCGAACGGGCCCGCGCCGTGCTCGCCCGCGCCCACGTCCTGATGTTCATCCTCGACCGGGGCGACGACGCGCGCGCCCTGCTGGACCGCGAGGGCGTCGACGCGGCAGGCGCGCCGCTGCCCGAGTCCCTCGCGTTCCGCGCCGCGCTGCTGGTGGGCTCCGGGGACGTCGACCCGGGCATCGAGACGGCGACCTCGGCGCTCGACGGGCCGGGCGCGTCCCCGCAGACGTCGACCTGGGCGTGCTGGGCCGCGGCCTACGGCGAGGCCTTCGCCGGCGGGCACGGCGGCCGGGTGCGCGAGCTCGTGGCCCGGGGCATGGACGCCGCGCGACGGGCGCCGGAGCTCGGGGCGATGCTGGGCAACCTCGGCTTCGCCGAGATCCTCGACGCCGGGTACTCGGGCGCCCTCGACGGGCCGTCGGCGCGCCTCGCCTGGGTGGACGACCTGCCCGGGCAGCACGGGGCGACCTGGTCGGCGCTCTATCACGGACGGCTCGCGCTGGAGGCCGGTCGCGCGGCGACGGCCCGGCGCCTGCTCGAGAGCATCCTCCCGACCTTCCCCGGTCACGGGGGCGGCTGGACGGCCTGGTTCCACGCCATGATCGCCCAGGCGCGCGCCCAGCTCGGGGACGCCGACGGTGCCGCGGAGTCCCTCCGCCACGGCGAGCAGACCCGCCACCCCGAGCTCCGGGCCGACGAGGGCGACGCCGCACTGGCCCACGTCTGGATCGCGGCGGCCCGCGGGTCGGCGCTCGAGGCCGTGGCCGCGGCCCGGCGCCTGTCGGTCACCGCGGCGTCCCGTGGCCAGCGGGCGGTCGAGATGGTGGCCCGGCACGCCGCCGTGCGGGCCGGCGACCGCGACCAGGAGGCGCCGTTGCGAGTGCTCGCCGAGACCCTCGGCACCCCGCGCGCCCGAGCGGCCGCGGTTCACGCCGCCGGTCTCGCCGCCCAGGACCCGCACGCCCTGCTCGCCGCGGCCGACGACCTGGAGGCGTGCGGGCTCCTGCTGGCCGCAGCCGACGCGGCGGCGCACGCCGCGGGGGCGGCCCGCGACCGGGGGCAGCTCGCGCTCGGCGGCGACGCCGCGGACCGGGCGGGCGCCCTGGCCGAGCGCTGCGAGGGCGCGAGCACCCCGGCGCTCGCGCTGGCGCGGGCTCCTCTCCCGGTCAGCAGCCGCGAGCGGGAAGTGGCCGTGCTGGCCGCCGAGGGTCTGTCCAACCGTCAGATCGCGGCACGCCTGCACGTCTCGGTGCGCACCGTCGAGAGCCACATCTACCGCGCGTGCACCCGCCTCGGCCTGGCCGACCGCGCCGCACTCGCCGCCGCGGTGGTGCCGTCGCGCCGCGCGTGACGACCGGCGGCATCGGCAGCGCCGGTGACCTCAGCCGGCCCCGGCGGCCACCGGCCGCTGCGGGTCACGGCCCGCGAGCGCGAGCACGCGATCGAGCTCGCCGGCACCCCGCGGCTCGACGACCGGGCCGTAGAGCCCGGCGCGGCCCTCCTGCGGCACGTGCTCGAAACCGGCGACGAACTCCGCGACGATCGCGAGGTCCTCGTCCCGGACGGTGAAGCCGGCGCCGATCGCCTGCGCGAGGTCCCAGCCGTGGAGCACGAGCTCCTCGGTGGCAACGACGCCGAGCTGCGCACGGGGCATCGTCAGCCCGCCCGCGCTGCCCTCGCCCTCCCACGCCGACGGCTCGCGCCAGGCGGCGGCCAGGTCGGCGAGGCGCGCGTCGGCCACACCACGCCAGTCGGGCGGGAGCTCCGCGGGCGGCCCGCCCGCCTGCCCCGCCTCGTGCCGGGCGACGCCGATGAAGTGGGCGCTGAAGGCGAGCAGGTGTCCGAGCAGGTCACGCACCGTCCACGTCCCGCACGGGGTGGGCCGGTCGAGGTGGTCGTCGGGGACGAGAGCGACCAGACGGGCCATCTCCTGCGCGGCGGGGCTGAGATCGTGCACGTCGATCACTCCTCAGGACGGCTTGGTCCTGGAAATGTATCAGCGTCCGCGCCCGCCGCGCTTCCCCTTCTCGCGGACGCGCACGTTGATCTGCACCGGGGTGCCGGTCAGCGGGAACGTCTCGCGCAGCTTGCGCTCGAGGTAGCGCCGGTAGCCGGCCTCGAGGAAGCCGGAGGTGAACAGCACGAACGTCGGCGGCCGGTTCTGCGCCTGCGTCGCGTAGAGGATCTTCGGCTGCTTGCCGCCGCGCACGGGCGGGGGCGTCGCCGCGACGATGTCGGCGAGCCACTGGTTGAGCTGGCCGGTGGGCACGCGGCGGTCCCAGTTCTCCAGCGCGGTGCGCATGGCGGGCGCGAGCTTGCGCACCGCCCGCCCCGTCTTCGCCGAGATGTTGATCCGCTCGACCCAGGGGAAGCGCACGAGCGCCCGCTCGAGCTCGCGGACCATGGCGTCGCGGCGGTCCTCGTCGACGAGGTCCCACTTGTTCATGGCCAGCACCAGGGCCCGGCCGGCGTCGGCGACCTGGGAGGCCACGCGCAGGTCCTGCTCGCTGATCGGCTCCGAGGCGTCGAGCAGCAGCACCGTGACCTCGGCGGCCTCGATCGCGGCCTTCGTCCGCAGCGAGGCGTAGTACTCGGTGCCCGAGGCCTGGCCGACCTTGCGCCGCAGGCCTGCGGTGTCGACGAGCTTCCACATCTCGCCGTCGATCTCGACGAGCGAGTCGACCGGGTCGGTGGTCGTGCCCGCGGTCGGGTCGACCACCGAGCGGGACTCGCCGGTGAGCTGGTTGAGCAGGCTCGACTTGCCGACGTTCGGCTTGCCGACCAGCGCCACCCGTCGCGGACCACCCTCGAGCAGGAGGCCGTCGTCGCGGGGGCTCTCGGGCATGGCCTCGAGCACGAGGTCGAGCAGGTCGCCCGACCCGCGGCCGTGCAGACCCGAGACGGGGTGCGGCTCGCCGAGCCCGAGGCGCCACAGGGCCGAGAGCTCGCCCTCGGCCCGCATGTCGTCGACCTTGGTCGCCGCCAGGATCACGGGGCGGTCCGAGCGGCGCAGCGTGCGCGCCACGGCCTCGTCGACCGCCGTCGCGCCGACCTGGCCGTCGACGACGAGCAGGATGACGTCGGCGGTGGCCATCGCCGTCTCCGCCTGCGCCGAGATGGCGGCCTGCATGCCCTTCGCGCCGGGCTCCCAGCCGCCGGTATCGAGCAGGGTGAACCGCCGCCCGTTCCACAGGGCGTCGTAGGCCACCCGGTCCCGCGTCACGCCGGAGACGTCCTGGACGACGGCCTCGCGACGTCCCAGGATGCGGTTGACCAGCGTCGATTTGCCCACGTTGGGGCGCCCGACCACGGCGAGCACCGGCTGGACCGGTGCTCCGTCGTCGTCGGGCAGGTCGCCCGTGCCTTCGCCGAGAAGCGAAGCGGGCAGGTCCTGCGTCACGTCATCCTCCTATGTGGCCGACTCCTGCGTCGGCGAGGCCGGTGACCAGTCCGCGGTCCTCGGCCAGTTCCTGCAGGCGTGCGAGCACGCCGTCGATGTCCAGTGTCGAGGTGTCGACCTCGACCGCGTCCTCCGCGGGGCGCAGCGGGGACGCCGTGCGGGAGGAGTCGAGCCGGTCGCGACGGGCGAGGTCGGCCTGCGTGCCGGACGGATCCGCGGCTCCCGGCCGTCCGGCGGCGGTGTTCTCCGCGTCGCGCCGGCCCGCGCGGACCAGCTCGGAGGCGGTGAGGAAGACCTTCAGGCCAGCGTCCGGCGTCACGACGGTGCCGATGTCGCGGCCCTCGACGACGATCCCGCCGCCGTCCTCGACGACCTCGGCGACGATCCGCCGCTGCTCGTCCACCAGGTGCTGGCGGACGGCGGTGAGCGCGGAGACCGCGGACACCGCCGCGGTCACCTCCGTGCCCCGGATCTCGGCGTCCACGTCCTCGCCGTCGAGGCGCACGCGCGGCTCGGCGGGGTCGGTCGAGAGCTCCACCCGGGCCCCGAGCGCCACGGCGACCACGTCGTCGTTGCCCTCGGAGGCCGTCTTGGCGACGTCGAGCGGCACGTCGGAGCGCAGCACCGCGAGCGTCGCCGCCCGGTACATCGCGCCGGTGTCGAGGTAGCGTGCGTCCAGGCGCATGGCCAGCCCGCGTGCGGTGGTCGACTTGCCCGTTCCGGAGGGGCCGTCGACGGCCACCACCCCGCGCAGCATCCCGTGCATGCCGTCCCGCCTCCCGAACGTCGCCCGCACCCCGTTCGGAAGTCCATTGTGCCCTGCGGTGCAGGGCGTTGTCCGGTGCGGGTGGGGGCGATCTCCTCCGGGCCGTCCGACTACAGGCCAGCCATCACAGCCCCACCGCCCGGTACAGCGCGCCCACCTCGTCGCGTCCCAGCTTGCGCAGGGTGCCCGGGCGCTGCTCGCCGAGCCGGACGTCGCCCACCGCGGTGCGCACGAGGCGCTGCACGGGCTTGTCGACGGCCTCGAGCATGCGGCGCACGATGTGCTTGCGGCCTTCGTGCAGCACGACCTCGACCATGACGCGGGCGCCGTCGCGGTCGATCACCTTGAAGCTGTCGACGGCCGCGGGGCCGTCGTCGAGCTCGACGCCGGCGCGCAGCTGACGGCCCAGGTCCTTCGGGATCGGGGCGCGGACCTCGGCGAGGTAGGTCTTGGGCACCTCGTAGGACGGGTGCATCAGGCGGTTGGCCAGCTCGCCGTCGTTGGTCAGCAGCAGCAGGCCCTCGGTGGCCGCGTCGAGCCGCCCGACGTGGAACAGCCGCTGCCCCTCGGACTTCTCCAGGATGACGTCGCCGACGCAGCGGCGACCCTGGTCGTCCCACATCGTCGAGAGCATCCCCTCGGGCTTGTTCAGCGCGAAGTGGACGGTCTCGTGGTCGGTGACGATGCGGTCGCCGTCGACGTGGATCACGGAGCGGTCGGGGTCGACGCGCAATCCCATCTCCTTGACGACCTTGCCGTCGACCTCGACGCGGCCCTGCCGCATCAGGATCTCCGCCTGTCGCCGCGAGGCAACACCCGCCTCGGCCAGCACCTTCTGCAGGCGGATCCCCTCACCGCCCTCACCCGACTCGCCCACACCACTCCCCTGCTCGATCAGTCCTCCAGCGTACGCAGGCCTGCTCGTCACACCTGCGGCGCGGCCTGCGGCGGGCTAGCGCACCCCGTCCCAGACCGCCTGCTCCGGACCGTCGGGGGCGTCGGTGGTCGTGTCCTCGGTGTCGAAGACCCGGGTGGTCGGGGTCGACGCGGTGTAGGCGGGCCAGCCGGGGTCGCCGTCGCGGGCGAACGCCACCCACGCCGTGCGCATCCGCGCCGCGAGGGCCCGGGTCTCGTCGGTGTCGGGCACCGCGAGCGCGGCCGTGTCGACCCGTCCGACGGTGTCGAAGACGAACGGGAGCTCCATCGCGTGGCTCGCGCCGAGGCGCCCGTCGTGGCCCGGCGAGCGCCAGTCGAAGCGGTATCGCCAGGTCGAGCCGGTGTGCGCGTCGGCGAGCCGACGGGTCGGGACGCCGAACATCCAGTCGGTGCCCACGGCGTCGGCCACCTCGGCGGGCGTCGTGCCCCGTCCCGCGGCCCGGTAGGCCGCGACGACGTCGGCCGGGTCGGGGTGCAGGCGGGCGACCGCGGCGAGCAGACCGTCCTCGTCGGGCGCGGGGACCCCGAGCACGTCGAAAACCATGCGGTAGAGCGCCATCTCGTCGGCGTTGCTGCCCACCAGCAGGTCGACCTCCCCCGCGGCGCCGGCGGCGATCGCGTCGACCGGCTGCCGGTCCAGCAGCTCGCCGTCGAGCACCGGGCCGAGCGGCGCGAGGCCCATCAGCGGGTCGCGCAGGCCGTCGACGGCGAGGTCGGGCGGGTGCGCGCCGAGGCGCCCGAGCGCCGCGACGAGGCCCTCGTCCGGGACGTCGACGAGGTCCGCCGTCGCGACGCCGAGGTCGGCGGCGAGCGCGGCGGTGGTGACGGCGGCCTGCTCCCGGGCGAGGACGTGCGATCCCCCGCCGCTCTGGACGATCGCGCGCCGCACGAGGCCCGGCGGCGCGGCCGCGAGGAGGGCGGCGAGGCTCAGGGCGCCCGCGGACTCGCCGAACACCGTGATCCGGTCGGCGTCGCCACCGAACGCCGCGGCGTTGGCGTGCACCCAGGCCAGCGCGGCGATCTGGTCGTGGAGCCCGCGGTTCGCGAGCACGCCGGGGAGGTCGGCGAAGCCGGGGACCCCGAGCCGGTAGTTCACGGCGATGACCACCGCGCCCTCGCGGGCCAGGGCGGTCCCGTCGTAGATCGTCGCCCGGGAGGCGCCGCCGACGAAGGCCCCGCCGTGCAGGAAGACCAGGACGGGCAGCCGGTCGGCGGTGGCCGGGGTGCGCACGTCGACGGTGAGGTAGTCCGAGCCCGGGATCCAGCCCGGCCCGGTGACGGGGCTCAGCGCGGGCATGCCCGGGCGGTCGGTGGGCAGCTGCGGGGCCGTCGCGCCCAGGGCGGTCGCGTCCCGCTCCCCCTCCCACACGGCGGGTTCGGGACGGGCGAAGCGGCGAGGTCCCACGGGTGCCGCGGCGTAGGGCACGCCGAGGAAGCTCGCCACCCCGTCGTCGATGCGGCCGCGGATCGCGCCGCCGGTGGTCTTGCGGAGTTCCTGCACGGACCCCACGTTCCCTGCACACCGAGAACTACTCGTCGATGTCGTCCACGTCCGGCAGGAGCGGGGCGATCGGCGGCAGGTCGTCGACCGAGTCCAGGCCCAGGCGCTCGAGGAACAGCTCGGTGGTGCGGTACAGCGTCCCGCCGCCGGCGCCGTCCGTCCCGGCCTCGGTGATGAGCCCGCGGGCGGCCAGCGTGCGCATGACCCCGTCGACGTTCACCCCGCGCACCGCCGCGACCCGCGAGCGCGTCACCGGCTGGCGGTAGGCGACGACGGCGAGCGTCTCCAGCGCCGCGCGCGTCAGGCGGGTGCGCTGCCCGTCGAGGACGAAGCGCTCGACGTACGGGGCGAAGCGGTCGCGGCTGTAGAGACGCCAGCCCTCGCCGGTCGACCGCAGTTCCATCCCGCGCCCGCGCTCGGCGTACTCGGCGGCGAGCCCCTCCAGGGCGTCCTTGACCCGCGGGATCGGCTGGCCGAGGACATCGGCGAGCTGGTCGGTCGGGGCCGGGGTGTCGACGACGAGCAGCACGGCCTCCAGCGCCGCGAGGAGCTCCTCGTCCGATGCCAGGGCCTCCTCGATCTCCTCGAGGGGATCCGTCAATCGTCCTCCTCGACCAGGCCCGCCGTGTCTGCCGAGCTCCGCTCCGCTTCGTCGGTGGCGCTACCCGCGTCACCGCCCGGCGCCCAACGCACCCGCAGCTCGGCGAACGCCTCGGGCTGGTCGAGCGCGACGTCCCGGGAGCGGTACATCTCCAGCACGGCGAGGAAGCGTCCCACGACCTCGATGCCGTGCTCGCAGTCCTCGACGAGCTCGGCGAACGTCGCCGTCCCCCGCCGGCGCAGGCGGCCCGACAGGATCTCGACCTGCTCGGGCACCGAGACCGTCGACGCGTGCAGGTGGTCGAGCCCCACCGTCGGCGGCGGGACCGGGCGGAAGACCGCGGCGGCCAGCTCCGCGAAGCCGTCGGCGTCGACGCCCAGCTGGACCGGCGGGAGCAGCTCGGCATAGCGGGGCTCGAGCGTCACCGCCCGCGGGTAGCGCATGCGCGCCGCGCCCTCGAGCTCGCGGAACAGCGCCGCCACCTGCTGGTAGGCGCGGTACTGCAGCAGGCGCGCGAACAGCACGTCGCGGGCCTCGAGCAGCGCGAGGTCCTCCTCGTCCTCCACCTCGGCCTGCGGGAGCAGGCGCGCGGCCTTGAGGTCGAGCAGGGTCGCCGCGACGACGAGGAAGCCCGTGGTCTCCTCGAGGTCGGCGTCGTCGCCCAGGGCGGCGGTGTAGGCGATGAAGTCGTCGGTGACGCGGCTCAGGGCCACTTCGGTCACGTCGAGCTCGTGGCGCCCGATCAGCTGGAGCAGCAGGTCGAACGGGCCGGTGAAGTTGTGCAGGCTGACCTGGAAGCGACTGCGCTCCGCGGTCGGGGTCGCCTGGGGTGCCTCGGGAGCCAGCGTCACCGGGCGATGACCTCCCGGGCGAGGGCGCGGTAGGCCTCGGCGCCTGCGGACTTCGTGGCCCACCGGGTGATCGGTTCCCCGGCGACGGTGGTCTCCGGGAAGCGGACCGTCCGGTTGATGACGGCGTCGAACACGAGCTCGCCGAAGGCCTCCACGACGCGCGTCATCACCTCGCGGGTGTGCAGCGTGCGGGGGTCGTACATGGTGGCCAGGATGCCGGTGATCTCGAGCTTGGGGTTCAGCCGGTCCTGGACCTTCTCGATCGTGTCCATCAGCAGGGCCACGCCGCGGAGGCTGAAGAACTCGCACTCCAGCGGGATCAGCACGCCGTCGGCGCAGGCCAGGGCGTTGACCGTGAGCAGTCCGAGCGACGGCTGGCAGTCGACGAGGACGTAGTCGTAGCGGTCGAGCACGGGGGCGAGGCAGCGCCCGAGGGTCTGCTCCCGGCCGACCTCCGTGACCAGCTGGACCTCCGCGGCGGAGAGGTCGATGTTCGACGGCAGCAGGTCCATCCCGTCGACCGAGGTCGGCATGATGACCTCGTCGATGGTGGTCTTCCGCTCGACGATGAGGTTGTAGATGGTCTGGTCGAGCTGGTGCGGCTGGACACCGAGGCCGACCGACAGCGCGCCCTGCGGGTCGAAGTCGACGAGCAGCACCCGTCGCCCGTACTCGGCGAGCGCCGCGCCGAGGTTGATCGTCGACGTCGTCTTGCCGACGCCGCCCTTCTGGTTGCACATCGCGAGGACCGTCGCCGGCCCGTGGCCGTCGAGGGGGCCCGGGACGGGCACCTCGCGTCGCGGCCGACCGGGCGGGACCTCGTCCACGATCTCCTTCACCGGCCTGGGGGCCACGGGTTCTGGGGGTTCTGTGCGTTCAGCGGGTCCTGGGGCGTCGGAATCGGGTGACCAGAGGACCGCCTGTGGGTTCCCCATCGCGGTGCCCCTCCCTCGCGTGCCCGGTCGAGTACTCGTGCGATCAGCCTAGGAGTCGCCACGTGCGTGTCCGTGCGCGACTCGCCGGGGTGTCGGTGCCTTCACCGGACTGTCACCCGGTGCGACGGGCAGCCCGATCTGGGGCGATCTCCCGGTCACCGGAAGCGCCCGTGACCCGTCTTGTGACGGCTCACATACTTGCCGCCACACATTCTGGCCGCCACCGACCACCCCGACGAGGACGTGCGTGATGACGACCGAGCCCCGAGCCGCCACCGGCGGCTCCACCGCCCGCGACGCCGCCACCGGGTGGGTCCGACCACTCTGCTGGACCGCGGTCGCCCTGGAGGGCTTCGACCTCGTCGTGCTCGGCGTGGTCATGCCCGTGCTGCTCCGGGACCCCACCTGGGACCTCGACCCCGCCGGCGCCTCGGTGGTCGTCACCGTCGGCCTGCTCGGCGTCATGGTCGGCGCGCTGGCCGTCGGCCCGATCGCCGACGTGATCGGCCGCCGGGCGACGATGATCGGCACCGTCACCGGGTTCTCCGTGCTCACCCTGGCCTGCGCGTTCGCCCCGAACCCGGAGGTCCTCGGCGGCCTGCGCTTCCTCGCCGGCCTCGGGCTCGGCGGCGTGCTGCCCGTGGCTCTCGCCCTGGTCGCCGAGTACGCGCCGCCCGGACGCGGCAGCAGCTCCACGACGATCCTCATGACCGGCTACCACGTCGGCGCCGTCCTGACGGCCCTGCTCGGCATCCTGCTCATCGCGCCGTTCGGCTGGCCCGCGATGTTCGTCGCCGGCACGGTGCCCGCGCTGATCCTCGTGCCGCTGCTCTGGGCGAAGCTCCCCGAGTCCGCCGCGTTCCTGGCCCGCCGCCAGGGCGGTGGGAGCCGGGACAGCAGCTGGCGCGCCGAGCGCCGGAACCCGCTGATCACGCTCTTCCGCGACGGGTTCGCGCGCCCGACGATCGCCTTCTGGATCTCCTCGTTCATGGGCCTGCTGCTGGTCTACGGCCTCAACACCTGGCTGCCGGAGATCATGCGGTCCGCGGGCTACGAGCTGGGCGCGGCCCTCGCGCTGCTGCTCGTGCTCAACATCGGCGCCATCCTCGGGCTGCTGCTCGCGGGCACCGTGGCCAACCGGATCGGCGTGCGCCCGGCGACCATCAGCTGGTTCGCCGCCGCGACCCTGTTCCTGGCCCTGCTCTCGATCCGCCTGCCGGGGATCGGGGTGTACGTCAGCGTGCTGCTCGCGGGCATCTTCGTCTTCTCGGCCCAGGTGCTGGTCTACGCGTACGTCTCGCAGCTCTACCCGGCCGAGGCCCGCGGGACCGCGCTCGGCACCGCCAGCGGCGTCGGGCGCCTCGGCGCCATCGCCGGCCCGATCATCGGCGGCGTCCTGCTCCAGGCGGGCATCGCCTACCCGTGGGGCTTCTACGCCTTCGCCGTCGTCGCCGCCCTCGGCGCCCTCGGCGTGGTCCTGGTGGGTCGGGCGCCTGCTCCGACGTGAGCGGAGTTCCCGGCCATGGCCGGGAACTTCGCTCACGGGTCGGCGAGGTAGCGCACGACCGCCGTCGCGATCTGGTCGGCGACGTCGTCGGGCGGGTGCAGGGGCAGCACGAGGTGGCTGATCGTCAGCCGCGCCGCGATCTCCGCGGCCGCCGACGCCGTGGCCGGGTCGAGCTCCGGGCGGCGCCGCAGGAGGAAGCGGGCGGCACGGTCGCGCGCGGCCACCACGAGCGGCTCGGCCTCGGTGGTGAGCAGTGGGAGCAGGTCGCCGGCGCCCTGCCCGGTGAGCAGGACCCGCAGGAGCGGGTCGCGCGCGACCGTGTCGAGCGTCGTACGCACCGCCCCGGACCACGCGCGGTGGAGGTCGTCCTCGCCGTCGAGCGCGGCCTCGAGGTCGGCCAGGAACTCCTCGGTCCGCCGCAGCACCAGCGCCGCGGCCAGCCCCTGCTTGCTCGCGAACTCGTTGTAGAGCGTCTGGCGACTGACCCCGATGCCGTCGGCCACGTCCTGCAGCCGCAGCCCGCGCCATCCCCCGGCCACGAGCAGCTCGGCGGCCCGCTCGAGGGCCTCGTCGCGCACGAGGCCACGGGTGCGGTCGGTGAACGAGCTGGGCACGGCGTCGGACGATAGCGGATGTGGACGCGGATGCCGAATGCGTCCTCACCGTGGACACAGACGCCGTTCGTGTCTAACGTTCGCGGCTGTCGGAGTCCCCTGGAGGTAGCCGTGTCCGCGGTCCGCACCGTGACGGGCGAGCGCCTGTCGTCCGCCGTCCTCGCGCCGATGCCGTCGGGCGTCGACCGTCGTCTGCTCGAGCGGATGCGCCCCCGGGAGGTCCGGCCGCTGGCCGAGCCGCCGGCGGGCTCCGGTCTCGCGCCGGTCCCGGGCACGCCCGGCCCGCCGGTGCTCGGGCACACGCTGTCCTACATCCGCTACGGCCACGCCTTCACCCGCGCGCGCCACGCGGCGCTCGGGCCGGTGTCCTGGTGCGGGTTCGTCGGCGAGGACGTGGTGATCGCGGCCGGTCCGGACGCCACCCACGCGGTGCTCACCAACCCGGACAAGGCCCACTCGCAGGACGGGTGGCGCTTCCTCGTCGACGACTTCTTCCACCGCGGGCTGATGCTGCTCGACGGCGACGACCACCGCACGCACCGGCGGGTCATGCAGGAGGCCTTCACGGCCCCCCGGGTCCGCGGCTACGTCGACCGCACGGTCCCGGTCCTGCGCGAGACGATCCCGACCTGGCCGACCGGCCGGCAGGTGCGCATCTACCCGATGCTCAAGCGTCTGACCCTCGACGTCGCCACCCGCGTCTTCATGGACGGGCGCTCCGGACCGGAGGCCGAGGCGGTCAACCGGGCGTTCATGGACTGCGTGCAGGCGGCCAGCGCGATCGTGCGCCGCGACCTGCCCGGCACCCGCTACCGGGCCGGGCTGCGGGGACGCGCCCTGCTCGAGCGCTACTTCACCGAGGCCCTGCCGGCCAAGCGGGCGGGTGACGGCGACGACCTGTTCTCCGCGCTCTGCCGGGCCCGGACCGCGGAAGGCGAGGCGTTCAGCGACGCCGACGTCGTCAACCACATGATCTTCCTGATGATGGCCGCGCACGACACGTCGACGATCACCAGTGCGGCCGCCGCCTACTACCTGGCGGCGAACCCGGAGTGGCAGGAGCGGGCCCGGGCGGAGTCGCTCGCGCTCGGCGACGGCGCGCCGGACGCGGCGGCGCTGCAGTCGCTGGGCACGCTGGACCTGGTCATGAAGGAGTCGCTGCGCCTCGCCGCGCCCGTGCCGATCGTCATGCGGCGCACCGTCCGGGACACCGCGCTGCTGGGCCACCACATCCCGGAGGGCCAGCTGGTGATGGTGGCGGGCGCGGTGAACCACCACGACCCGGCGATCTGGACCGACCCCGACACCTTCGACCCCGAGCGCTTCGCCGAGCACCGCCGCGAGGACCGCGCGCACCGCGACGCCTGGATCCCGTTCGGCGGCGGCGTGCACAAGTGCCTGGGCATGCTGTTCGGCTCGCTCGAGGTGACGGCGATCCTGCACGAGCTGCTGCGCCACCATCGCATCACCGTCGCCCCGGGCTACCGGCCGCGGTGGGACAACACGTCCCTGCCCGTCCCCGCCGACGGCCTCCCGCTGCGCCTGGAGCCGTTGCGCTGAACGGCCTATGTGAGTGATTTTCCCGGCTATAGCCGGGAAAATCACTCACATACGGGCGCGCGGGTGCGCCATCGCGAAGACCGCGCGCAGGGTGTCGACGGTGACCTGGGTGTAGATCTGCGTCGTGGTCACCGAGGCGTGGCCGAGCAGCTCCTGCACGACGCGCAGGTCGGCGCCGCCGTCGAGCAGGTGGGTGGCGAACGAGTGGCGCAGGGTGTGCGGTGAGATCGCGACGTCGAGGCCCGCGCGGTCGGCGGCCTCGCGCAGCGTGGCCCAGGCGCTCTGGCGCGACAGGCGCGCCCCGCGCGCGTTGAGGAACAGCGCCGGCGTCCCCCGGCCGCGCGCCGCCAAGGCCGGGCGGGCCCGCACCCGGTAGGCCTCGAGCGCGGCGATCGCCGGGCGGCCGATCGGCACGATCCGTTCCTTGCCGCCCTTGCCGGCCAGGCGCACCGAGCGCACGGTGACGTCGACGTCGTCGAGATCCAGGCCCACCGCCTCGGTGATCCGGGCGCCGGTCGAGTACAGCAGCTCGTGCAGGGCGCGATCGCGGACCCCGCCGTCGCCGTCGCCGTCGCCGCCCCGGACCGACAGCAGCCGGTCGACGGTGGCGACGTCGAGCGCCTTGGGCAGGCGGCGCGGCGGCGACGGCGGGTGCACCTCGCGCGCCACGTCCACCGCGACCAGGCCCTCGGCCAGCGCGAACCGGTGCAGCCCGCGCACCGCGACCACCGCGCGGGTCGCCGACGCCGTCGACAGCGCCGAGCCGCCGTCGCGCCCGGTGCGCAGGGCGACGAGGAAGTCGCCGACGTGGCGCTCGGTGACGTCGGCGAGGTCGGTGACCCCGGCCGCGTCGAGGTGCTCCAGGTAGCGCCGCAGGTCACGACGGTACGAGGTCAGCGTGTTCTCGGCCGTGCCCCGCTCGACCAGCAGGTGGTCGAGGTAGGTGTCGACGGCCGTCGCGGGCCTCGTCACGCCGGGTCCTCCACCCCCGGGAGCACCTCGGACAGCGGCCGCACCGGCAGGTCGTGCGCGGCGCCGACGGCGGGCGTGACGAGCTCGCCGTCGACGACGTTCACGCCCTTGGCGAGCGCCGGGTCCGCCTTGGCCGCCCCCGCGAGGCCGTGGTCGGCGAGCGCGACGACGTAGGGCAGCGTCACGCCGGTGAGCGCGCGGGTCGAGGTCGTCGGCACCGCGCCGGGCACGTTGGCGACGCAGTAGAAGATCGAGTTGTGCACGCGGTAGGTCGGGTCGGCGTGCGTGGTCGGGCGGGTGTCCTCGAAGCATCCGCCCTGGTCGACGGCCAGGTCGACGAGCACCGATCCGCTGCGCATCTCGCCGACCAGCCGGTTCGGCACGAGGACGGGCGCCTTCGCGCCGGGCACCAGCACGGCGCCGATGACGAGGTCCGCCTCGCGGCAGGCCCGCTCGATCTCCGGGGTGCTCGACAGCACCGTGCGCACGGCCCCGTTGAAGATCTCGTCGACGCGGCGCAGCGCCTTCACGCTGACGTCCAGGACCTCCACCGACGCCCGCAGGCCCACCGCGATCGTCACCGCGGCCAGCCCGGACGTCCCGGCGCCGATCACCGCGACCCGCCCCGGCCGCACCCCCGGCACGCCGCCGAGCAGCACGCCGCGGCCGCCCTGGGCGTTCTCGAGGTGGTGCGCGCCGACCTGCGGCGCCATGCGCCCGGCGATCTCGCTCATCGGCGCGAGCAGCGGCAGCACCCCGTCGGGGGTCTGCACCGTCTCGTAGGCGACGGCCGTCGCGCCGGCGTCGAGCAGCGCCGTCGTGCACTCCCGCGACGCCGCGAGGTGCAGGTAGGTGAAGAGCACCTGGTCGCGGCGCAGCCGGTGGTACTCCGACGGGACGGGCTCCTTGACCTTGAGCACCAGGTCGCTCGACGCCCACACCTCGTCGGCGTCGGAGAGCACGGTCGCCCCGGCCTCGCGGAACCCGTCGTCGGTGATCGCGGAGCCGACGCCCGCGCCCGTCTCCACAAGCACCTCGTGGCCGCGCCGGACGAGCTCGGTGACGCCGATGGCCGTGAGCGCCACCCGGTCCTCGTGGTCCTTGACCTCGCGTGGAACGCCAACCCGCATGCCGGCTCCTCCCTCGGGGAGCGCGACTCTAGCCCCGCCACCACGCCCCTCGTCGATCTCCGGCCCGCCTGTCGCCGCACGCTGGCACGATGCGGCGATGGGCACGACACCGCGTCGCGACGACGTCGCGGACGTGATCCCCCTCGTCCGACCGGCGCGGTGGGACTGGGTGCCGCGGACGAAGCTGTTCCGACCGCCGACGGTCGCGGACACCGTGCTCGATCCCGACCTGCTGGACCGGACCGCGCGGGCCGTGGACGACGTCCCCGTGACGACGATCGTCGCGACGGCGGGCGCCGGGAAGAGCACGCTCGCCTCCGCGGTGGTCGAACGCACCGGGCGTCGCGCGGCGTGGCTGCGGTTCGACGAGCTCGACGACGACCCGGCGAGCGTCGTCGAGCTCCTCGTCCGGGCCCTCGACCCGCTGGTCGAGGGCGGGTGCGCCGGCTCGCGCCAGCTGCTCGACACCGGTCTGCCCGCCGCGGCCGACCCGCGCCGCGCCGTCGGGGTGCTGGTCAACGACCTCGTCGTCGCCGGGCCGCCCCCGCTGCTCCTCGTGCTCGACGACCTGCACACGGTCGGCCACGCGGGCCCGGTGCTCGACTACCTCGTCGCCAACCTCCCGCCCGCGCTGCACCTGCTGATCACCGCCCGCCGCGACCCACCGGTGCCGGCGGCGCGCCTGCGCGCCCGGGGGCAGCTGCACGAGGTCCGCGACGCCGACCTGCGCATCTCGCCCGCGCGCGCCGCGACCCTGCTCAACGACCACCTCGGGCTGGGCCTCTCCCCCGAGCGCGTGCGCGAGGTGGTGGCGACGGCCGACGGGTGGGTCACCGGTGTCCGCCTGCTCGGCACCTCGCCGGAGGCGCTCGACGACTACCTCGACAGCGAGATCCTCGGCGACGAGACGCCCGACCTGCGGCGCTTCCTCCTCGACACCGCCGTCCTCGACGTCCTGGAGCCCGACGTCTGCGCGGCGGTGACCGGTCGCGACGACGCCACGTCCCTGCTCGCCGCCACCCGTGCCCGGCTCGGTCCGTTGGTGCTCGTGGCCGACGACCGGGGGCACCGGCCGGTCCTGCGCCACCACGACCTGCTCCGCGCGGCGCTGCGCCGCAGGCTCGCCGTCGAGGCCCCCTCCCGGGTCCCGGCGCTGCACCGCGCCGCCGCCGGGGCGGTCACCGACCCGGCCCGCCGGGTGGAGCACCTGCTGGCCGCGGGAGCCGGCGCGGAGGCCGCCGACGCCGTCGCCGCGCTCGCCGGCGCCGACTTCCCCCGCCCGGCCGAGCTGCACCACCTCGAGACGTGGATACGGCGCCTGCCGCCCGTCGAGGTCACCGCCCGGCCCCGGCTCGGGGTGCTCGCCGGGTTCGCCGCCGTGCAGCGCGGCCGGCTCGCCGAGGCGACGGCCCTGCTCGAGCCCGCCCTCGAGGGCGCCGCCGCCGGCACCGCGCGGGCCGACCGCGTGACGCGCTGGCTCGCCGCCCGCGCGCTGCACGTCGCCACCTCCGACCACGCGCGCCTGGTGCCGATCCTGGCCGCCCTCGAGGACGACCCGGCGTTCACCGATCTCTCCCCCGCCGCCCGCGTCGAGCACCACCTGTCCCGGGCGTACGCCGCGACGTTCACCGGCGACCCCTCGGCCGCCTTCGCGCGGACGCGGGAGGCCGTCGCCCTGGCGGCGGGGTCCGGCGACGACGCCGCGACGGAGGTCCTCGCGCGGCACCTCAGCCCGCTGCTGATCGCCCACGAGGGCGGCATGGACCTCGTCGCCGAGCACATGGCCCGGACCACCGCCCGCACCACCGCACCCACCCCTCTCGTCCGGCTCGGCCTGCTCCTGCAGCGCGCCTACGTCGCGCTGCTCGCGGGACGGTGGGACGAGGCGCGCGCGGCCGCCGCGGAGGCGGGGGATCTGCCCGAACGTCTCGGCGGCCTGCCCTACCTGCGCGCCACGCTCGACTGGGTCGACGCCGCCGTCGCCCTTGCGCAGGGCGACCTCGTGCTCACCGAGGCCCGGTGCCGGCCCGCCGCCGCCACCGACCTGGATCGCGAGCTCCTGCCGCTGCGCCGGGCGCTCCTCGCCCGCACCCTGCGCCGCCGCGGCCGGACCACGGAGCTCGCCGAGCTCGCCCGCACGGTGTCCGACCACGACCCGCTCTCCGCGGCCGCGGCGGCCTCGGTCCGGGCGCAGCACGCGCTGGCGGCGGGCGACGTGGCGGCGGCCGTGGAGCACCTGAGCGACCGCCCCCTGCTCCTCGCGCCGTTCCTGGTGCCGCTGCCCCTCGACCGTGCCCTCGCCCTCGCCGCCGCCGGCCGTCACGCCGAGGCCGTCGCGAGGGCCCGGGACATGGTGGAGATCGCGCGCCGGTGGCGGATGCCCGGGCTGCTCGCCCTCGCCGGGGACGAGGCGCGGCCCCTGCTGGAGGAGGTCGGCGGACCCACGGTCACCACCGCGCTCGCCGCGCTCGACGGTCCGGCCGGGCCTGCTCCGGTGCCGGTGCCCGGTGGCGGCGAGGTCCTCTCGGGCCGCGAGGTGGAGGTGCTGCGCCTGCTCGCCGACGGCGCCTCCAACCGGAGCGTCGCGGAGCGGCTGGTGGTCAGCGAGAACACCGTCAAGACCCACGTCCGGCACCTGCTGACCAAGCTGGGCGCGGGCTCACGCGGCGAAGCCGTCGCCCTCGCCCGCCGACACCACCTGCTCTGAGCACCGCTCACCCACGGCGGATCACCACCCCGCTCACCCGCGATCGTCATTCCGGGCGATGGACCGGAGGCGCCGCCCCGGTGGACTGGTCCACATGAACAACACACCGCTCGAGCGCGTGAGCGGCACCGCCGCGCTCCTCGCCCCCGTCCTCCTCCTCGTCAGCACCGTCGCGTTCTCCACGCTCGGCGGCGGCATCGGCGTCGGCGCCGTCGCCGGCGTGGCCATCGTCTTCGCCATGATCATGTTCGCGATCGCGCTCGTCGGGCTCGCTCGCCAGGCCGAGCCCGTGGCCCCGCGCGCCACGGCCGCCGTCACCGCCTTCGGGCTCGCC
This sequence comes from Actinomycetospora sp. NBC_00405, assembly GCF_036044095.1. Lineage (NCBI taxonomy): Bacteria > Bacillati > Actinomycetota > Actinomycetes > Pseudonocardiales > Pseudonocardiaceae > Actinomycetospora > Actinomycetospora sp. NBC_00405. Next base: position 752,338 of record NZ_CP107938.1, on the reverse strand, counting down.
GGGACCGCGGGGGGTGTCGGGTTCGGCATCGACAGCATCCAGGCCCAGCTGTTCGGGACACCCGGGCTCGACGAGGTGAGCCTCGCGGGCGTGATCGCCCTGCGGGTGCCGGGCCTGCTCTTCCCGCTATCGATGATCGCGCTGGCCGTGCTGCTGGGCGTCGCCGGCCGGGCACCACGTGCCCTGGCCGCGACGCTGGCCGTGGCCGCGGCGCTGTTCCCGGTCGCCCGGATCGGCGGGCTGCTGCCGGTCGGGATCGCGTCGGACCTGTTGTTCCTCGCCGCCATGGGCGGGCTCGGTCTGCGCCTGATCCGGGGCATGTCCCGCCCGGCGCGGCAGGACCGCCGGGAGCCCGTCGCCGCCTGACCCTCGACCCACCGACGGCACGCCCCCTCGGGCGTGCCGTCGGTGTGTGCGAGGCGGAGACTGATCACCGTGCGCCTCGGGACCACGCTGCCGCAGTTCGGAAACGCCCTCGACGAGGCCGACCGGATCGGCGAGTTCGCCGAGATGGCCGAGGACGTCGGCGTCGACAGCCTCTGGGTCGGCGACCGGCTGCTGGCCGCCGTCGACCCGCAGATCGGCTACGGCGGCACCGACACCGTCCCGGAGGAGTTCCGCCGCGCGCTCGACCCGTTCGCCCTGCTCGCCGTGGCCGCGGCCCGGACGACGTTCATGACGCTCGGCACCAGCGTCCTCGTCGGGCCGCTCTACCCGCCGGCTGTGCTGGCCCGCTCGCTCGGCACGATCGGCGCAGTCTCCCGCGGGCGCCTGATCGCCGGCATGGGCATCGGCTGGTCGCCCGAGGAGTACGCCGGCGCCGGGCTCGGGTTCGACCGCCGCGGCGCCCGGCTCGACGAGCTGCTCGACGGCCTCGACACCCTCTGGTCCGGCACGCCGGCTCCGCTGACCGGGCCGCGCTTCCCCCTCCCGGCCGTGCACGTCGACACCCCGCGCCGCCGGCCCGCCGTCTACCTCTCGGGCTGGTCCGATGCCGCGCTGCGCCGCGTCGGACGGCGCGGGGACGGGTGGCTCCCGGTGGCGCGCCTGCCCAGCGACGACCTGGACGGGCAGATCGACGGCCTCCTGCGCCTGCGCGCCACGATCGACGACGCCGCCCGGACCGCCGGCCGCGACCCGGAGCGCATCCGCACCGCGTTGCGGGTCAACGTCGCGGCCGGGGTGGGTGCCGCCGAGATCGCGGACGCCGTCCGGCGCCTCGCCGACCGCACGGGCTTCACCCGTCTGTTCGTCGACCCGATGTACGTCGCGCCCGGCATCGAGGCCGCGCTGGACCTGATCCACGAGGTGCTGCGCCGGACGAGCTGACCGTCGCCGGCGGTGATCGATGCCGTGATCAACGGGGACTTCGCGCGCGTAGACGCAGCGAACCGCCCGTTCGCTGCGACACCTAGCGCGCGGCGCGCCTCGCCGCGTACTCGGTCGGGCGGTCGGTCCAGGGCGCGTCGACGGGGCGCGGCGTGAACCGGCCGGCGACGACCTCCGCGGCCGCGAACACGCCCGCGACGCACGGACCGTTCACCAGCGCCCCGGACATCGCGCCGGCCACGAGGTCGTCGAGGGGCACCCGGCGGATCACCAGGTCGGCCTCCTCGTCGTCGCCCCCGGAAGGGCGCTCCACCGAACGCAGGCCCCGGGCGAGGTACACGCGCACCGACTCGTCGGCGAAGCCCGGGCAGCCCGAGATGTCGACGAGCGTGGACCACTCGTCGGCCGCGACCCCGACCTCCTCGACGAGCTCGCGCTTCCCCGCCTCGACGGGGTCCTCGCCCTGGCCGTCGAGCAGGCCCGCCGGCATCTCCCACAGCCGCCGTCCGAGCGCGGGCCGGTACTGGTAGATCATGACGAGCCGGTCGTCCTCGTCGAGTGCGGCCACCGCGACGGCACCGAAGTGCTCGACCTTCTCGCGCCCGGCGATCCGCCCGCCGGGCATGCGCACGTCGTCACGCCGTAGCGCGAAGATCGGCCCCTCGTAGAGCGTCTCGGTGCCCTCGACCGTGAAGTCGTGGGGCGGGCGGCCGCCGTGCGGGTCGGCGAGCGAGTCGGGCGTGACGGGGGGTCGCGTCACGAGGAGGCCGCCGCCGGGATGTCGACGCCGTCGACGCGCGCCTCGGAGTCGGGATCCAGGTCGCCGTTCGTCCCCGTCTCGAGGTCCAGACGCTCCGAGGCGACGTGGCGCAGGGACGCGGCGACGAAGGCGCGGAACAGCGGGTGCGCGCGGGTGGGCCGGCTCTTGAGCTCCGGGTGCGCCTGGGTGCCGACGAAGAACGGGTGCTTGTCGCGCGGCAGCTCGACGAACTCGACCAGCGACCCGTCCGGCGAGGTCCCCGAGAACACGAGGCCGGCCTCGACGAGGCGGTCGCGGTAGGCGTTGTTGACCTCGTAGCGGTGGCGGTGGCGCTCGGTGACCTTCCCGGTGCCGTAGGCGGCGCGCACGACCGTCTCCGGTGCGAGCACCGCGGGCCAGGACCCCAGCCGCATCGTGCCGCCCATGTCGCGCTCGCCAGCGACGACGTCGGTCTGGTCGGCCATCGTCGAGATCACCGGGTGCGGGGTGCTCTCGTCGAACTCCGCGGAGTTCGCGCCCTCCAGCCCGGCCATGGTCCGCGCGGCGTGGATGACCATGCACTGCAGGCCCAGGCACAGGCCGAGCGTCGGGATGCCGTTGCGGTGGGCGTGCGCCAGGGCGCCGAGCTTGCCCTCGATGCCGCGGATGCCGAAGCCGCCGGGGATGAGGACACCGGAGACCCCCTTCAGCGCCGCCGCCGCACCCGACGGCGTCTCGCACGAGTCGGACGGGACCCAGCGGACGGCGACCCGGGCGCGGTGCGCGAAGCCGCCGGCGCGGACCGCCTCGGTGACCGAGAGGTAGGCGTCGGGCAGGTCCACGTACTTGCCGACGATCGCGATCTCGACCGTCTCGGTGGGGTGGTGGACGCGGTCGAGCAGGTCGCCCCAGACCGTCCAGTCGACGTCGCGGAACGGCAGGCCGAGGCGACGCACGACGTAGGCGTCGAGGCCCTCGCCGTGCAGGACCTTGGGGATGTCGTAGATCGACGGGGCGTCCGGGCAGGCGACGACCCCGTCCTCCTCGACGTCGCACATGAGGCTGATCTTGCGGGTCATCTCATCGGGGATCGCGCGGTCCGCGCGCAGCACCAGCCCGTCGGGCTGGATACCGATGTTGCGCAGCGACGCCACCGAGTGCTGCGTGGGCTTGGTCTTCAGCTCGCCCGACGGCGCCAGGAACGGGACCAGCGAGACGTGGAGGAAGAAGCAGGTGTCCCGCCCGACCTCGTGGCGCAGCTGGCGGGCGGCCTCGAGGAACGGCAGCGACTCGATGTCGCCGACGGTGCCGCCGACCTCGGTGATGACGACGTCGGGTGCCGGGTCGGCCGTGCGCATCGCGAGCACCCGCGACTTGATTTCGTCGGTGATGTGCGGGATGACCTGCACGGTGTCACCGAGGTACTCGCCGCGCCGCTCCTTGGCGATGACGCTCGAGTACACCTGCCCCGTGGTCACGTTCGCGCGCGCCGAGAGGTCGCGGTCGAGGAAGCGCTCGTAGTGCCCGATGTCCAGGTCGGTCTCGGCGCCGTCCTCGGTGACGAAGACCTCGCCGTGCTGGAACGGGTTCATCGTGCCGGGATCGACGTTGAGGTACGGGTCGAGCTTCTGCATCGTCACCCGCAGCCCGCGGGCGGTGAGCAGCTGGCCCAGGCTCGAGGCCGTCAGCCCCTTGCCGAGCGACGAGGCGACCCCGCCGGTGACGAAGACGTGCTTGGTGGTGCGCGCCGGCTGCACGGTCACACCACCGGGCCGTGCGCGAGGGCCGTTCGAGCGATCCTCGGTCCAGGCAGTCCGCGATCCACGGGGCTCAATGCTAACCCCGTGTCGCCGCCCCGCCCGGGTGACCCCGCTCTACGGGGCCGGCGCCGTCTGCGGGGTGAACGTTCCCGCGACCGGGCCGTAGAGCCCGGTGCGCCCGTCGGCCTGCTCGCGCAGCGCGAGGACCGTCGCCACCTGCGACGACGGGCCCTCGAGCCCGTCGACGGTCGAGAGCCCGCTGCGCAGGGCGGAGTCGTTGCGCACGGCGGTGACGGCACCCGAGCCGGTGCGCCCGGCGAGCACCGCGCCCGCCCCGACGCGGTCCAGCTCGCCGGTCATGCGGGCCAGGGTGCTGTCGCGGGCGGGGTCGTGCCCCACCGGTTCGCCACCGCCGCCGGTGACGACGAGCGCGAGCTCGCCCGGCGCCGGGTCGAGCGCGTCGGGCGCCTGCACGTACCCGGCCTCGCCCAGCGCCCGGAGCGCCGTCCGGGTCTCGGGCCCCGTGGTCTGCTCGTCCATGCCGTCGGGCCGGGCCACGAGCAGCGACCCGAGCAACGAGCCGGTGAGCGCGCCGGTGTCGGTGGTGGTCGGCAGCTGCGCCCCGGCGGGCAGGAGCCGCGGGACGAGCGCGCGCAGCGCGTCGGCCCGGTCGGGGGCCAGCGCGGCGTCGGTCAGGGCGAGGCGGCCGGTGACGCGTCCGCCGGCGCGGGTGACGAGCTCGGAGACGGTGGCGACGTCGGCCGGGTCGGCGCCGGGCGCGGCGACCACCGCCACGCCCCGGCCCGGGAGCACGCCCGCGACGGTCGACGGGGCGCCGGCCGCGACGAGGCGTTCGGTGGCCTGCAGGCGGGTGTCGACGGCGGCGCGCTCGCCGCGCAGGGCGACGACCTGGCCGGCGAGCTCGTCGCGGTCGGTGGTGAGGGCGCCGAGCACGCGACCCGAGAGCGCCGAGGCGCCGAGGACGACGCCGAGGGCGAGCGCGAGCAGGATCGCCGCGATCGAGACGACGTGGTAGCGCAGCGACATCATCCCGCGACCCCCTGGAACGCGGCCAGGACGGCGAGCCACCCCTCGCGCACGAGCATCACGATGGGCTCGGCGAGCCCGCTGGCCAGCAGCGCCGCGGCGCCGACCGCCGCCACGGCGAGCAGCAGCAACAGCACCGCGCCGGTGGTGACCCGGTGGCGGTGCAGCGACGCCACGGCCGCCCCGTCCACCAGCGTCGGCCCCAGCCGCAGCCGCGTCAGGACGGTCGAGGGGTTGCTGCCCGACCGGCCACGGTCGAGGAAGCCGGTGAGCGTGCCGTCGAACCCGCACGCCACGACGAGCGACGCCCCGTGGCGGTGCGCCAGGAGCAGCGCCATGTCCTCCGGGTTCGCCGACGACGGGAAGCCGACCGGGTCGATGCCGGCGTCCTGCAGCCGCGCGAGCCCCGCGATGTGGCCGTCGAGGTCGGCGGGGATGACGACGTCGACGGCCTTGCGGGCCAGCTCGGGGTCGATCTCCAGCGCGGTGCCGACCACCACGACCGGCGTGTGGCCGGCCTCGCGCAGGGCCTCGGCACCGCTGCCGACGCCGACCAGGACCGGGCGTTCCTCACGGATGAAGTGCTTGAGGCGCCGCAGCTCGGCGGCGCGGTCCGCCCCCGGGGCGACGACCAGCACGGTGCGGCCGTGGACCGCGGTCTCGAGGCCGGGGACCCCGACGCCGTCGAGCAGCATCGCCCGTTCGCGGCCCATGAACTCGGTGGTGTTCGCCGAGAACGCCTCGAGCTGCGAGGCCAAGCCCGAGCGGGCCTCCCCGAGCTGGTCGGCCACCGTCTCGGGGGTCTGGGAGAAGCCGCGGGCGACCTCCTGGTCGCCGAGGTAGACCCCGCCGTCGTGCAGCCGCACCGCGGCGCCGTCGCGGACCCGGCGCAGCACGCCCTCGCCGACGTCGTCGACGAGCGCCACGCCGGCGTCGGTGAGGATCTCCGGGCCGAGGTTCGGGTAGCGCCCCGAGATCGACGGCGAGACGTTGACGACCCCGGCCACCCCGGCGTCGACGAGCGCGTGCGCCGTCGCGCGGTCCAGGTCGACCTGGTCGATCACCGCGACGTCCCCGCGGCCCACCCGGCGGAGCAGCTCCGGGGCGAGCGCGCCGCCGGAGCGTCCGCCGAGGCGCGCCGTGCCCACGACACCGACCGGTGCGTCCTTGGTGCGTCCCCGTGGCCACTTCATGCCCGCCACCCCGCGCCACTGCCACGACCCATGCCTCCGATCGTCGCCGGAGCGGCCGGATGTGCGGCGCCGACGCGCCGGACCGGGGTCCCGGGGTCACCCGGCCCGGCGACTCCGGCGGCCTCCGCTACGCCGCGTGGCGGCACCGCGCTCGATCGGGGTGGGCGCCGTGCCGTCCCCGGTGCTCGACGCGCGGTCCGCCGCCGCGGCGGCGAGCAGCTCCTCGGCGTGGGCGCGCCCCGTCTCGGTCTCCTCGGTGCCCGCGAGCATGCGGGCGAGCTCGACCACGCGGTCGCCGTCGGAGATCGTGCGCACCGCGCTGCGGGTCACGCCGTGCTCGTCGGTGCCCGTGACGGCCTGGAGCCCGCCCTTGTCGACCACGAGGTGCCGGTCGGCGTACGCGGCCACCTGCGCGAGGTGGGTGACGACCACGACCTGGTGGGTGGCGGCCAACCGGGCGAGCCGGCGTCCGACCTCCACCGCCGCGCGCCCGCCGACCCCGGCGTCGACCTCGTCGAACACCAGCGTCGGCGTGGTGTCCGCGCCGGCCAGCACGACCTCGACGGCGAGCATCACCCGCGAGAGCTCCCCGCCCGAGGCGCCCTTGTGCACCGGTAGGGGCGGGGCGCCGGCGTGCGGGGTGAGCAGCAGCTCCACCTCGTCGACGCCGTCGGGACCGGCCACCACGCGGCGTCCGTCGACCTCGAGCGCCTGCGGGTCGGCGCCGGCGGCCTCCTTCACCCCGACCGCGAGCGCCACCGACGCCGCGCCCATGGCCAGGCCGTCGAGCTCGGCGGACACGGCGGCGCCGAAGCGGTCGGCGGCCTCGCGGCGGGCGGCCGACACCGTGGCGGCGTGCCCGGCGAGCTCGCGGGCCAGCTGCTCGGCCTCGGCGGCCAGGGCGGCAAGCGCCTCGTCGGAGGTGTCGAGGCCGGCGAGGCGCTCCCGGGCGGACGTCGCCCACTCCAGGACGCCGTCGACGTCGGCCGCGTACTTGCGCGTCAGGCTCTTGAGGGCGGCCTGGCGTTCCAGCACCTGCTCGAGACGCTGCGGGTCGGCCTCGAGGCGCGCGAGGTAGTCGGTGAGCTCGGCGGCGGCGTCCCCGAGCAGCGCGGCGGCCTCGGCCAGGCGCGGATCGAGCCCGGCGAGCGCCGGGTCGTCGCTGCCCTGCACGCGCCGGCGGGCCTCGCCCAGCAGCCCCACCGCGTCGGGCTCCTCCCCCACCCCGTCCGGCGGGCCCGCGAGCGCGGCGAGCGCCGCCGTGGCGGTGGCCCGGAGGTCGTCCGCGTCGGCGAGCCGGCGGGCCTCGGCGACGAGATCGGCGTCCTCGCCGGGCTGCGGATCGACCGACTCGATCTCGGTGAGGCCGTGGCGCAGCATGTCCGACTCGCGGGTGAGCTCGCGGGCCTGCTCGCGGCGCCGGGTCAGCTCGGTGGTCGCCGTGCGCCACGCCGTCCGCGTGCGGCGGTAGGCCGCCAGCGGCTCGGCGACGGCGGCGCCGGCGAAGCGGTCGAGCACGGCGCGCTGCTCGGAGGCGCGCAGGAGGCGCAGGGCCTCGTGCTGGCCGTGGACGGCGAGGGCGGCGTCGGTGACGTCGGAGAGCACGGCCATCGGCACCGAGCGACCGCCGAGGTGCGCCCGCGAGCGGCCGTCGGCCGAGACGGTGCGTGCGGCGATCAGGCTGCCGTCGTCGTCGAGCGCGGCGCCCGCGTCGGTGGCGAGCCGGACCGCGGAGCGGGGCTCGCCGTCGGGGGCCTCCGTAGCGGCCGCGTCGGAGTCGTCGGCCTCGTCGGCCACCTCGTCCGGGGTGGGCAGCAGGAAGCGCCCCTCCACCATGGCCCGCCCGGCACCGCGACGGACGCGCGACGAGTCCGCGCGGCCACCGCCCAGGAGGTGCAACCCGGTGACCACCATCGTCTTCCCGGCCCCGGTCTCCCCGGTGACCACGGTGAGGCCGGGGTGCAGATCGAGGGTGGCGTCCTCGATGACCCCGAGGGCCTGGATCCTCAGCTCGGCGAGCACGGGCCTCACGATAACCAGGGCCCCCGACGCCGCGGGGCCGAACACGCCGATCCGATCGAACACATGGTCGAACGGTCGGTGTCCGGCGGTCGACGGGGCCACCCATCGGGCCGACGCTCAGTGGGTCCGGCCGCGCCAGCCCTGTACCGGGAGCCCGAACTTGCGGACCAGCCGGTCGGTGAACGGCTGAACGCGCAGCCGGGCGAGCAGGACGGGGTTGCGGCCCCGGACCACCTCGACGCGCGCCCCGGGCGGCAGCTCGATGGTGCGGCGCCCGTCGCAGACGAGCACGCCCGCGTCGCCGCGGCCCGACACCTCCAGCGCCACCCGCGAGTCCGGCGAGATCACCAGCGGCCGGGCGAACAGCGCGTGCGCGTTGCTGGGAACCAGCAGCATCGCCTGGACCTCGGGCCACACCACCGGCCCGCCCGCGGAGAACGCGTAGGCCGTGGAGCCCGTGGGCGTCGCGCAGAGCACACCGTCGCACGCGAACTCCGACACCGGGCGCCCGTCGACCTCGAGCACGATGTCGAGCAGCCGCGCCCAGTTCATCTTCTCGACGATCGCCTCGTTGAGCGCCCAGGTCCGGCCGAGCTCGGTGCCGTTCTGGTGGGCGACGACGTCGACGGTCATGCGCTCCTCGACGCGGTAGGTGCGTCCGACGACCGCGTCGAGCACCTCGTCGAGGTCGTCGATGTCGGCCTCGGCGAGGAAGCCGACCCGCCCGAGGTTCACCCCGAGCATCGGCACCCGGGCGTGCCGGGCGAGCTCGGCCGCGCGCAGCAGCGTCCCGTCGCCGCCGAGCACCAGGACGATCTCCATGCCGAAGGCGGCGTCGGAGTCGGGCTCGACCTTGCGCGGACGCTGGGACTCGGGCAGCTCGTCGAACAGGCCCTCGTCCGTGGAGTACTCGTCGGGCAGCACCCGCAGCGCGAAGCCGGCCTCGGCCAGCCGGCGGGCGGCCTGGATCGCCACCTTGCGGGTCGCCTCGCGGCCGGTGTGCACCACCAGCAGCGCGTCGCGCGCCCCGTCCGGGGACACGGTGTCCTGCACGTGCGCCCTGCTCGTCGGCGCGGACGCGGCCCCGTCGACCCCGGTCACCGGCGCTCCTCCCCGTCGTCCGCTCATGCCGGCCCCTGCTCGACGGCACGTCGCACGAGCGCCTCGTCGTCAGTCTGGGCGCTCGCCGGCCCGTCCGCCGTGTGATCGGCAGCTCGGCGCAGCCAGCAGAAGTACTCCACGTTGCCCGACGGCCCGGGCAGCGGGCTGGCGACGACGTCGCGCAGCACGAGACCCCGCGTGCGGGCCGCGGCCACCACGTCCAGCACCGCCGACGCGCGCAGTACCGGGTCGCGGACGACACCGCCCGACCCCAGCCGCTCCCGGCCGACCTCGAACTGCGGCTTCACCATCGGCACCAGGTCCCCGCCCGGCACGGTGCACGCGACCAGGGCGTCGAGGACGAGGCCCAGGGAGATGAACGACAGGTCCGCGACGACGAGGTCCACCGGCCCCCCGATGTCCTCGGGGGCCAGCGACCGGACGTTGACACGGTCGTGCACCGCGACCCGTGGGTCGGTCTGCAGTGCCCACACCAGCTGCCCGTAGCCGACGTCGACGGCGACCACCTCGCGGGCGCCCCGGCGCAGGAGCACGTCGGTGAACCCACCGGTCGACGCGCCGGCGTCGAGGCAGCGGCGGCCGTCGACGGCGAGGCCCTGCGGCGCGAACGCCTCGAGCGCCCCCAGCAGCTTCTGCGCACCCCGCGACGCCCAGCCCGGGTCGTCGACGTCGTCGCGCACGACCACGGCCGCGGCGGTCTCGACGGCCGTGGCCGGCTTCGTCGCGACCGAGCCGCCGACCGTCACCCGGCCGTCGGCGATGAGCCCGGCGGCGTGCTCGCGCGAGCGCGCGAGGCCGCGCCGGACCAGCTCCGCGTCGAGTCGCAGCCGGCGCGCGGTCGACCGGGCCACCGCGGTCAGGTCCGGTCCACGTCGGCCAGCACGGCGACCATCGCGTCGTGCACGGCCTCGAAGCGGACGGCGTGCTCGGCCGCGTCGAACGCCTCGTCGGGTCCGTCCGCGGACGGGAGGGCACCCACGGCCCCGCGCAGGACGGCCAGGGGCTCGGCGTCGGCCGTGGTGGCGTCGCCGGGCTCGGTCATGGCGTGTCCTCCGACGTCGGGACGGCGGTCCTGTCGCCGTCCACGCTAACGCGTCACCCGGTCGCGAGCCCGAGGGTGCTGATCATCTTCTCGGCACGGTCGTCGGCGGCGCGGACCTCGGCGCCGCCCGCCGGCGCGTCCCAGGCCACCCGGCACAGGGCCCGCAGGGCGCCGGCGGTGTCGTCGTCGCCACCCGAGGCCAGCACGACGACGCCGTTCTCGCGGCTCGCCGTCCAGCCGCCGGTGTCGCCGTCGAGCACGCGGACGGCGTCGAGGTCCCCGCCGAGGACCTGCAGGTCGGGGCCGAGGTAGGTCGGACGCTGCTCGGGCGGCGCGCCGAGGAGGTCGGCGGCCGTGGAGACGCCGGTGAGGACGAGCAGGCTGTCGGCGTCGACGGCGTGGCCGCCGGCGATGTCGGTGTCCAGGCGGTCGCCGATCACCAGGGGACGCTGCGCCCCGGCGCGCTCGATGGCCTGGCGCAGCAGCGGCGCCGCCGGCTTGCCCGCCACCTCGGGCTCGCGACGGCACGCGGTGCGCAGCACGGCCACCATCGACCCGTTGCCCGGCAGGAAGCCCCGCTCGTTGGGCAGCGTGGGGTCGACGTTGCAGGCCACCCAGTACGCGCCACGGTTCAGGGCGAGCGCCGCCTCGGCGAGGATGCGCCAGCCGGTGTCGGGCGAGTGGCCCTGCACCACCGCGACCGGCTCGTCCTCCTCGGAGCGCACGGGCGTCAGCCCGACGAGACGGATCTCCTCGGCCAGTGCCTCCGCGCCGACGACGAGCACCGGCGCCCCGGGCTCGCAGTGCTCGGCGACGACCGCCGCGCCCGCCTGGGCGCTGGTCACGACGTCGCCGGGCTCCAGCGTCAGGCCCAGCTCGCGCAGGTGTTCGGCCACCTCGTCGGGGCCGCGCGAGGCGTTGTTCGTGACGTAGGAGACGGTCGCGCCGTGGCGCGCGGCCTCGAGGCTCTCGACGGCCCCGTCGATCGCGTCCGGTCCGCGGTAGACCGTGCCGTCGAGGTCGACGAGCAGCGCGTCGTAGCCGCTCACGCCGTCGGCCCCGTCGCGTCGGCGTCGGCGTCGGTCTCGTCGGTGTCGGCCTCGCTGTCGTCGCCGTCGTCGTCCGGGGTCTCGGCGATCCCGGGCTCGGCCTCCGCCGCGACGACCCCCTCGCCGGCGCCGAGCATGATGGCGCGCTCCTCGGCGTCCGTCTCGCCCTCGACGTCCGTGCCGGCGGCCTCGAGGAACGCCCGGATGGCGTCGTCGGTGCGGCCGGCGGCCTGGAGCGCCTCGGCGTAGGCGTAGAAGAGGCGCGGCACCCAGGGCTCGCCGCGCGATGCGTCGAGCTCGGGGACCTGCAGGCCGACGACGGCGGCGTCGGCCTCGCCGAGATCGCGTCGCGCTCCGGAGACCACGATCAGCAGCTCGACGGCCTCCTCGGGCTCGAGGTCGCGGGCCTCGGGGCTGCGCGAGAGCTCGATGGCGCGTTCCGGGCGGCCCAGGGCGCGCTCGGCGTCGGCCATCACCGGCAGGTGGCCGTCGCCGCCCATCCGCCGGCTCGCGCGCAGCTCGGAGAGCGCCTCGGCCCACTCGCCGGCGTGGTACGCGGCGAGGCCCGACGCCTCGCGGACCATCGCGACCCGGCTCGCACGGTGCCGCGCGAACCGTGCGTGCGCGAGCGCCGCTTCCGGCTCGTCGTCCACGAGCTCGCCGACCGCGACGAGGTGCCGCGCGACCAGGTCGGCCAGGTCCTTCGGGAGACCGCGCAGGGCGCGCCGCGCCTCCTGGTCGAGGAGCTCGGGCGTGATGTCGTCGGGCAGCGGTGGCGCGACCGGACGCGGGGCTGCGTCCTGGTGGCGCTCGATCGGCGCCTGGACGTGCGCCGTGCGGCGCGCGTCGGCGCCTCCGCGACGCTCGGGATCGGCCGCGCGCGGGTCACGACGGCGCTCGTCGCGTCCGTCGCCGCGGGCCCCGGCCGGGCGCCCGCCCTGGCGATCGTCGCGGGGACGCTCGTTGCGGGGACGGTCCTGGCGGGACCGGTCGCCCGAGGGACGGTCGTCCCGCCGGCGGTCGCCGCCACCATCGGTCGGCCGCTCGCCACGGGGACGGTCGTCCCGCCGGCGGTCGCCGCCACCATCGGTCGGCCGGTCGCCACGGGGACGGTCGTCGCGCGGGCGGTCGCCACGAGGTCGGTCACCGCGCGGTCGATCGTCACGCGGGCGGTCCGACGTGGGCCGGTCGCTGCGGGGTCCGCCGCGGGGACGGTCGTCACCCCGGCCGTCGGGTCGTCCGCGGGAGTCCGGGCGGCCACCACCGCGGGATGTGCCGCCGCCGTCGCGGGCGGAGCGACCGCGGTCCGGACCGCCTCCGGTCGGGCGACCGCCGGAGCCGCCCGGGCCACGCCGGGGTCCGCCGCGGGCACCGGGTGCGGCGTCGCCGGAGCGTCCGTTGTCGCGACCCCGGGGACCGGGACCGCGACCCTCGGAGCGCTCGGTGTCGCGCCCCTCGCGCCCCTCCGAACGACGGTCGGCACCTCCGCGAGGGCGGTCGCCGCGACCGGCGCCGGGACCGTCGCCACGTCCGCCGCGGTCGTCGCGAGCAGGCCGGTCGCCGTTGCGTGGCCGGCCGGCGCCGCCGCCCTTCGGGGCTCCGCGGTCGCGGCCGGTGGCCGCACGGCGGGGGCCACCCTGCCGATCGTCCCGCGACGAGCCGGGGGCGCGGCCCTGGCGGGGGCCGTCGTCGGCTCCGCGCGAGTCGGCCCCGTCCGACGCATCCGACGACATGGCGGGCCTCCTCAGGGCATGAAAAAGGGCAGGGCTCCGGCCGGAGTCCTGCCCATCATCAGTCTCGCTGTTCAGGGTTCCCTCCTCACGAGGAGGAGAGGTGTGGGGGTGGTCGGGTGTTCCGGCGGTGTCCTACTCTCCCACGACCTGTCGGTCGCAGTACCATCGGCGCTGGAGGGCTTAGCTTCCGGGTTCGGGATGGGTCCGGGCGTTTCCCCTCCGCTGTGACCACCGGAACACCCCACCACCCCCACGAGCCGGTTGCCCGGTTGTGGGGTGGGGTGTGTGGTCGCTGGGATATGCACAGTGGACGCGAACAGGTTTCCTGTTTCGTTACGCAGATTTGTTTGCCGTGTTCACACACAAGCTCGTCGTGATTGCTTGACGTGTGTGTGGGCAAGTCCTCGGCCTATTAGTACCAGTCCACTGAACGCCTTGCGGCGATTACATGTCTGGCCTATCAACCCACTGGTCTGGTGGGGGCCTTAACCCTCGAAGGGGTGGGAGACCTCATCTTGGAACAGGCTTCCCGCTTAGATGCCTTCAGCGGTTATCCTTTCCGAACGTAGCCAACCAGCCGTGCCCCTGGCGGGACAACTGGCACACCAGAGGTTCGTCCGTCCCGGTCCTCTCGTACTAGGGACAGCCTTCCTCAAGTCTCCTGCGCGCGCGGCGGATAGGGACCGAACTGTCTCACGACGTTCTAAACCCAGCTCGCGTACCGCTTTAATGGGCGAACAGCCCAACCCTTGGGACCTACTCCAGCCCCAGGATGCGACGAGCCGACATCGAGGTGCCAAACCATGCCGTCGATATGGACTCTTGGGCAAGATCAGCCTGTTATCCCCGGGGTACCTTTTATCCGTTGAGCGACACCCCAACCACGTGGTGGTGCCGGATCACTAGTCCCGACTTTCGTCCCTGCTCGACCCGTCGGTCTCACAGTCAAGCTCCCTTGTGCACTTGCACTCGACACCTGGTTGCCGACCAGGCTGAGGGAACCTTTGGGCGCCTCCGTTACCCTTTGGGAGGCAACCGCCCCAGTTAAACTACCCACCAGGCACTGTCCCTGGACCAGATCATGGTCCGAGGTTAGATGCCCAATTCGACCAGAGTGGTATTTCAACGTTGACTCCACGATCACTGGCGTGACCGCTTCCCAGTCTCCCACCTATCCTACACAAGCCGAACCGAGCACCAATACCAAGCTGTAGTGAAGGTCCCGGGGTCTTTCCGTCCTGCCGCGCGTAACGAGCATCTTTACTCGTAGTGCAATTTCGCCGAGTCTGTGGTCGAGACAGCGGGGAAGTCGTTACGCCATTCGTGCAGGTCGGAACTTACCCGACAAGGAATTTCGCTACCTTAGGATGGTTATAGTTACCACCGCCGTTTACTGGCGCTTAAGTTCTCAGCTTCACCCCGAAGGGTTAACCGGTCCCCTTAACGTTCCAGCACCGGGCAGGCGTCAGTCCGTATACATCGTCTTGCGACTTCGCACGGACCTGTGTTTTTAGTAAACAGTCGCTTCCCCCTGGTCTCTGCGGCCCCACCCCGCTAACCCGCAAGGGGTTTCACGGGACAGGGCCCCCCTTCTCCCGAAGTTACGGGGGCATTTTGCCGAATTCCTTGACCACAGTTCGCTCGAACGCCTCGGTATTCTCTACCTGACCACCTGTGTTGGTTTGGGGTACGGGTCGCGTAGGAACTCGCTAGAGGCTTTTCTCGGCAGCATGGGATCACTCTACTTCGCCTCAAACGGCTATGCGTCACGTCTCAGCCTCATGGTGAACGGATTTGCCTGTCCACCGGCCTACACGCTTGCACCAGCACTACCACTAGCTGGCGGAGCTGCCCTCCTGCGTCACCCCATCGCTTGGCTACTACCAGGCGGGGTCCCGCGCTCCCCTCGAGGTGCTCCCGAAGGAGACACCCGAGGTTCGGGCGGTTAGCACACCTGGATTCGCCAGGGACGCGCCTACACGAGCACGGGAATATCAACCCGTTGTCCATCGACTACGCCTGTCGGCCTCGCCTTAGGTCCCGGCTCACCCTGGGCGGAAAAACCTGGCCCAGGAACCCTTGGTCATCCGGCGGCAGAGTTTCTCACTCTGCTATCGCTACTCATGCCTGCATTCTCACTCACACGGGCTCCACGACTGGATCACTCCGCCGCTTCACCGCCCGCATGACGCTCCCCTACCCAACACCACCACCAGCTACGCCATCAAGGGCAAGCAGTGTTCACGCGGTGTTGCCGCGGCTTCGGCGGTGCGCTTGAGCCCCGCTACATTGTCGGCGCAGGACCACTTGACCAGTGAGCTATTACGCACTCTTTCAAGGATGGCTGCTTCTAAGCCAACCTCCTGGTTGTCTGGGCGATCCCACATCCTTTCCCACTTAGCGCACGCTTAGGGGCCTTAGCCGGCGATCTGGGCTGTTTCCCTCTCGACTACGAACCTTATCGCCCGCAGTCTCACTGCCGCGCTCTCGCTCACCGGCATTCGGAGTTTGGCTGACTTCAGTAAGCTTGTAGGCCCCCTAGGCCAACCAGTGCTCTACCTCCGGTGAGTACCACGCGACGCTGCACCTAAATGCATTTCGGGGAGAACCAGCTATCACGGAGTTTGATTGGCCTTTCACCCCTACCCACAGCTCATCCCCCAGGTTTTCAACCCTGGTGGGTTCGGGCCTCCACGCCGTCTTACCGGCGCTTCACCCTGGCCATGGGTAGATCACTCCGCTTCGGGTCTAGAGCACGCGACTGAATCGCCCTGTTCGGACTCGCTTTCGCTACGGCTACCCCTCAACGGGTTAACCTCGCCACGTACCACTAACTCGCAGGCTCATTCTTCAAAAGGCACGCCATCACCCCGCAAGGCTCTGACGGCTTGTAGGCACACGGTTTCAGGTACTGTTTCACTCCCCTCCCGGGGTACTTTTCACCTTTCCCTCACGGTACTCGTCCGCTATCGGTCATCAGGGAGTATTTAGGCTTACCGGGTGGTCCCGGCAGATTCACAGCGAATTTCACGGGCTCGCTGCTACTCGGGGACACCGCAACGGGAGAACGCAGTGTTTTCGTCTACGGGGGTCTCACCCTCTACGCCGACGCGTCCCAACGCCTTCGACTAACACCACGAACACCCGCACCAGGACGGCAGCCCTGATACGCGGAACCCCACAACACCCCACCAGCAACGCCTGCCGGCTCTCACACTGGCGGGGTTTAGCCTCTTCCGCTTTCGCTCGCCACTACTCACGGAATCACTCTTGTTTTCTTCTCCTGCGGGTACTGAGATGTTTCACTTCCCCGCGTTCCCTCCCACCGTCCTATACATTCAGACGGCGGTGACACCCCATGACGGGTGCCGGGTTACCCCATTCGGACACCCTCGGATCAAAGCTCGGTTGACAGCTCCCCGAGGACTATCGCGGCCTCCCACGTCCTTCATCGGCTCCTGATGCCCAGGCATCCACCGTGCGCCCTTAACAACTTGACCAACACACACATCAAGAAATCACGACACAAATGTGCACAGAAACAAAAGATGCTCGCGTCCACTGTACAATTCTCAACGACCACACGAACCGCCACCCGACAACCCCCACAGGGGAAGCAGGTGAACGATCGCCCCTCGAGACAACAACAAAGCCCCCCACAGGGGGCCGGGTCGTCCTCTCAGGACCCAACAGTGTGCTGCCCAACCCGAAGGTCGGGAGTTTGGTGATTCCACATTTCTCGAGCAACCCCCTCCCACCCCCGACCACGGAGTCCGAAGACTCCCGAGCTCGGGGAGGTACTGAGGCCCTCCACCACCAGCCACAGCGCGCACAGAACACTCGCCTGTGAACACGCCGGCTGATGGTGTTCGGTGAAGCTCCTTAGAAAGGAGGTGATCCAGCCGCACCTTCCGGTACGGCTACCTTGTTACGACTTCGTCCCAATCGCCAGTCCCACCTTCGACCGCTCCCCCCCTTGCGGGTTGGGCCACGGGCTTCGGGTGTTACCGACTTTCGTGACGTGACGGGCGGTGTGTACAAGGCCCGGGAACGTATTCACCGCAGCGTTGCTGATCTGCGATTACTAGCGACTCCGACTTCACGGGGTCGAGTTGCAGACCCCGATCCGAACTGAGACCGGCTTTACGAGATTCGCTCCACCTCACGGCTTCGCAGCCCTCTGTACCGGCCATTGTAGCATGTGTGAAGCCCTGGACATAAGGGGCATGATGACTTGACGTCATCCCCACCTTCCTCCGAGTTGACCCCGGCAGTCTCCCATGAGTCCCCGGCATCACCCGCTGGCAACATAGGACAAGGGTTGCGCTCGTTGCGGGACTTAACCCAACATCTCACGACACGAGCTGACGACAGCCATGCACCACCTGCACACCAGCCACAAGGGAACGCCCATCTCTGGACGCGTCTGGTGCATGTCAAACCCAGGTAAGGTTCTTCGCGTTGCATCGAATTAATCCACATGCTCCGCCGCTTGTGCGGGCCCCCGTCAATTCCTTTGAGTTTTAGCCTTGCGGCCGTACTCCCCAGGCGGGGCGCTTAATGCGTTAGCTGCGGCACGGAACCCGTGGAATGGACCCCACACCTAGCGCCCAACGTTTACGGCATGGACTACCAGGGTATCTAATCCTGTTCGCTACCCATGCTTTCGCTCCTCAGCGTCAGTATCGGCCCAGAGACCCGCCTTCGCCACCGGTGTTCCTCCTGATATCTGCGCATTTCACCGCTACACCAGGAATTCCAGTCTCCCCTGCCGAACTCTAGTGATGCCCGTATCGACCGCACGCCCAGAGTTAAGCCCCAGGTTTTCACGGCCGACGTGACACACCGCCTACGAGCTCTTTACGCCCAATAATTCCGGACAACGCTCGCACCCTACGTATTACCGCGGCTGCTGGCACGTAGTTGGCCGGTGCTTCTTCTCGACCTACCGTCACCCCACCCAGAAGATGGAGCTTCGTCGATCGCGAAAGAGGTTTACAACCCGAAGGCCGTCATCCCTCACGCGGCGTTGCTGCGTCAGGCTTCCGCCCATTGCGCAAGATTCCCCACTGCTGCCTCCCGTAGGAGTCTGGGCCGTGTCTCAGTCCCAGTGTGGCCGATCACCCTCTCAGGCCGGCTATCCGTCGTCGCCTTGGTAGGCCATCACCCCACCAACAAGCTGATAGACCGCGGGCCCATCCCCCACCGAAAAAACTTTCCACCAAGAAACATGCGCTTCAAGGTCATATCCGGTATTAGACCCAGTTTCCCGGGCTTATCCCGAAGTGGAGGGCAGGTCACCCACGTGTTACTCACCCGTTCGCCGCTCGTGTACCCCGAAGGGCCTTACCGCTCGACTTGCATGTGTTAAGCACGCCGCCAGCGTTCGTCCTGAGCCAGGATCAAACTCTCCAACAAAAAACATTGGAACAAAACAGTCCCAGCAAAAAGCACCCAGCCCCACTGGCAAACAAGACCAGGTGCACCCAAAGAAACCCACGACACCCGAAAACAAACCCCGGATGCCGACGGGAAAAACCCACCAAACATTCAGCACACTGTTGAGTTCTCAAAGGACAACCACACCACCGTACAAGCCGACCCACAGGGCCAGACCTTCCGGAAGGCGACCTTCCTAGCCTAGTTCTCCGCGAGGCCCGGGGGCAACCCCTGATCTCGCGATGACCAGAACTCTACACACGCCCGGAACCTGCCCTCACGCGGGGGGTGGATCAGCGCGTCGTCGCTGGTCATCGGAGGTTCCCCCGCGCCCAGCAGGCGAAACAGCTCAGGCGCCGGCCAGCTCCACCCCGGCGGCGTTGCGCTTGCCCCGCCGCAGGACCAGCCAGCGGCCGTGCAGGAGGTCGCCGTCGGCCGGCGCCCAGTCCTCGGTCTCGATCTTCGCGTTGTTCACGTACGCGCCACCTTCGGCGATCGTGCGCCGGGCCGCGCCGCGCCCGGTGGCGAGGCCCGTCCCGACGAGCATGTCGACGATCGTGGGGTGCTCGGAGCGCTCCGCCGTGTACGAGGGGATCTCCGCGACCGCGGCGGCGAGCGTTGCGGCGTCCAGCTCGCGCAGCTCTCCCCGTCCGAACAGCGCGCGGCTCGCGGCCTCGGCCCGCTCGACCTCCTGCTGACCGTGCACCTGCGCGGTCACCGCCCGGGCCAGGGCCCGCTGGGCCTCGCGCGCCTGCGGCTTCTCCTCGGTGAGCCGCTCGAGCTCCTCGATCTCCTCGCGCTCCAGCCACGTGAAGGCGCGCAGGTAGGTGCCCACCATCGCGTCCTCGGCCTGGATCCAGAACTGGTAGAAGGCGTAGGGGCTGGTCATGCTCGGATCGAGCCAGACCGTGCCCGACTCCGTCTTGCCGAACTTGGTGCCGTCGGCCTTCGTGATCAGCGGTGTTCCGAGCGCGTGCAGCGACCGTCCCTCCACGCGGTGGACGAGGTCGGTGCCCGCGGTGAGGTTGCCCCACTGGTCGCTCCCCCCGGTCTGCAGCGTGCAGCCGTACCGGCGGTGGAGCTCGAGGAAGTCGTAGGACTGCAGCAGCTGGTAGGAGAACTCGGCGTAGCTGATGCCCTCGTCGGACTCCATGCGCCGGCTGACCGCCTCCTTGGCGAGCATCCGCCCGACCCGGAAGTGCTTGCCGACGTCGCGCAGGAAGTCCAGCGCGGAGAGGCCTTCGGTCCAGTCGAGGTTGTTGACCAGCAGGGCCGCGTTCTCGCCCGCGTCGAAGTCCAGGAACGGGCGCAGCTGCGCGCCGAGCTTGTCGACCCACTCGGAGACGACCTCACGGTCGTTGAGGACCCGCTCGGACGTCGGCTTCGGATCGCCGATGAGGCCGGTCGCGCCGCCGACGAGGGCGATCGGACGGTGTCCGGCCCGCTGGAACCGGGCGAGCGTGAGCCACTGCAGCAGGTGTCCGATGTGGGCGCTGGGCGCGGTGGGGTCGATCCCGGAGTAGAGGGTGACCATGCCGGCGTCGAGGTCGCGGCGCAGGGCGTCGAGGTCGGTGCTCTGGGCGATCAGGCCCCGCCAGGCGAGGTCGTCGAGGAGGTGCGGGCCCTCGGTCGAAGCGGTCACGGCGTCATTGTCGCGCGCGGGCTCACCAGTCGGGACCGTCGGCCCGCGCCCGTCCCGCCTTGTACGGCGTCACGGCCCGGGACCCCGCGACCCAGAACCGCCACGGACGCTCCTGGCCCGCCGCGACGCCGACGCGCGGACCGGTGCGGACCTCGGCGTCCGGCACCCGCTGCCCGGTCTCGAGCCGGACCGGCGAGGACGAGGACAGCACGTCGATGCCGTTGTGCTCGCGTCCGAGCCCGAGCAGGGCGCACAGCCGGGCGGGGCCCCGGGCCAGCTCGGCGTCGCGTCCCCGCGCCGTGGGGCGCCGGGCGTGCGCGAGCCCCAGGTCCGAGATCACCTCGCCGGCGCGCAGCAGCACCGCGCCGGCCTCACCCTCGGTCAGGCAGACGACGTTGGCGCAGAAGTGCATGCCGTAGACGAAGTAGACGTAGAGATGCCCGGCCGGTCCCCACATGACGGCGTTGCGCGGGGTCTGTCCCCGGTAGCAGTGCGATCCGGGGTCGTCCGCGCCGCGGTACGCCTCCACCTCGACCACGCGGACGCGCACCTCCCCCTCAGGGGTGTCGGCGACGAGCTCGGCGCCGAGCAGGCGGGGAGCGGCCTCGAGCACGTCGACCGACAGGTCCGAGGCGTCCAGCAGCGTCATCGCCGCTGATCCTCCCCCGTGCGACCGGACCGTCAGCGCGGCGCCCCCGTCCGCGCGAGGTACTCGTCAGCCCGGATCGCGCGGGGTTCGTCGTACCCGACGGGCAGGTGGACGCGGCCCGAGGTCGTCCGGAAGTACACCTCCCAGGCGTGGAAGGCCAGGAACGCGCGCTCGTCGGACGCCATCACGTCGGCGTAGGCGCGCACGGCGCGGACGTAGCGCGGGTCGTTGTTGTAGCGGCGCAGCGCCCGGTCCACGCCCGTCGCGGTGTCGGCTCCGTTGGCCTGCAGGTAGTTCGCCGCCCCGAGGATCGCGTCGTGGGGGTCGTAGACGTCGCCACCCAGCCCGTAGCTCGCCCACGTGGACGGCATGAACTGCATCGGTCCGCGCGCCCCGGCCTCGGAGTGCGAGGCGATGCGTCCCATCCGGGACTCGACGAGGTTGACCGCGGCGAGGACGTGCCACGGGACGCCGAAGCGCTGCTCGGCCTCGGCGTAGAGGGCGCGCAGCCGGTCGGGCGGGAGCGGCTCGGCGATGCGCCACGCCGGCAGCTCGTCGCCGGGGGTGCCCTTCGCCATCGCGAGCAGGTCGCGGCCCGCGGTGACGATGCGGTTCGTGACGTCGGCGGGGCCCGGCGGCAGGGCGGCCAGGACGGGGGCGAGCCGCTCGGGGTGGAACGCGAGCTCCTCGTACGCGACCTGGGCGGTCCGCGCCGCGGCCGCGACCTGACCCGGCGACCGGGCGGGGTCGGCGATCGTGGCCTGGGCCGTGTCGATCTCCCGGGCCAGGGCCGCGGGGTCGCTGGAGACCGTCGGGCCGTGGGGGCCGATCGCGTCGGTCGACGGTTCCGGCGCGGCCACCGGGACGGGTGCGGCGGGAGGCGGCGTCGGGGGTTGGTCGGCGCATCCGGTGAGCGCGGCGACCAGGGCGGCCCCCACCAGGAGTCGCCGGCCCCATCGTCCCCCGTTCACGGTGTCCGAGCGTAACGACGTCGGGCATCGTCGGGGTGGCCGAGGCGGGGCTCATGACCGCGTCCACGCGGACGGAGGACCTGCTGAGGGGGCTGCGGGGGCTGCGGGACCGCTGCCTGGCGCTCCCCGAGGTGACCGAGCACCCGACGCACGGCGCGCCGACGTGGTTCGTGCGGCGCCGGTCGTTCGGCGAGTTCGTCGATCCCGCCGGCCACTCGCTCGACGAGCGCAGAGTCGCGTTCTGGGCGGCGGGGCCGCCCGGGGCCGCCACGAGCTGATCGTCGCGGACCCCGAGGCCGTACTTCGTCCCGCGGTTCGGCGGACGCGAGTGGGTCGGCATGCGCCTCGACACCCTGATCGCGCGCCTCGACCGCGACCGCGGAGCGTGAGCCCGGGGTGCCCGCCTCCGATCGAGTGCGTGGCGATACGGACACTCAACGTCTGCGACGGACCGCCGCTGACACGAAGACCGGTGACCCTCAGCGGCGTTCGATCGGGCGCCCGGCCCAGGCGTGGGCCTCGATCGCGGCGGCGAAGACGCGGTCGAGCTGCTCGGACACGCGCTTCGGGGCCGTGCCGCCGTGCGCGTCGCGCGAGGCGATCGAACCGGCGACCGTGAGCACGGCGCGGACGTCGGGGGTCAGCGCCGGGTCGCACTCGGCCAGCTCGGCGTCGGTGAGCTCGTCGAGCCCCACGCCGCGGGCCTCGGCCGCGCGGACGCAGGCGCCCGCCGCGGCGTGGGCCCGACGGAACGGCACGCCCTGGCGCACCAGCCACTCGGCGAGGTCGGTGGCCAGCGTGAAGCCTGCCGGGGCGAGCTCGGCGAGACGGTCGGTGTGGAACGTCAGCGTCCTGATCATGCCGGCCATCGCCGGGAGGACCATCGCGAGCTGCGCCGCCGAGTCGAACAGCGGCTCCTTGTCCTCCTGCAGGTCGCGGTTGTAGGCCAGCGGCAGGGCCTTGAGCGTGGTCATCAGCCCCGCGAGGTTCCCGACGAGCCGGCCGGCCTTGCCGCGCGCGAGCTCCGCGACGTCCGGGTTCTTCTTCTGCGGCATGATCGACGACCCGGTCGACCAGGCGTCCGCGAGCGTCACGTACCCGAACTCCGCGGTCGCCCAGAGGATGACCTCCTCGGCGATCCGCGAGAGGTCCACCGCGATCTGGGCCAGCACGTAGGCGCCCTCGGCGGCGAGGTCGCGCGACGCCGTCCCGTCGATGGAGTTGTCGACGGCGTCGACGAACCCCAGGTCGTGGGCGACGGCGGCCGGGTCGAGGCCCAGCGAGGTCCCCGCCAGGGCCCCCGACCCGTAGGGCGAGTACGCCAGGCGCCGGTCGAGGTCCCGGCACCGGCCGACGTCGCGCAGCAGGGCCTGGGCGTGCGCGGCGAGGTGGTGGGCCAGTAGCACCGGCTGCGCGTGCTGCAGGTGCGTGCGCCCGGGCATCGCGGCGTCCGGGTACGCGCGGGCCTGGATGAGCAGCGCGTCGACCACGCCCGCGACGCCGCGCACCACCTCGCGCAGCTCGTCGCGCAGCCACATCCGCAGCTGGGTGGCGATCTGGTCGTTGCGGGAGCGGCCGGCGCGCAGGCGCCCGCCGACGTCCTCCCCCGCCCGTTCGATGAGACCCCGCTCGAGGGCGGTGTGCACGTCCTCGTCGTCCTCGGCGGGCAGGAACACGCCGGAGTCGACGTCGTCGGCGAGTCGGCGCAGCCCGTCGAGCATGGCCTCGAGCTGCTCGTCGGTGAGCAGCCCCGCGCCGTGCAGCACCCGGGCGTGGGCGCGGGAGCCGGCGATGTCGTAGGGCGCGAGCACCCAGTCGAACTGCGTCGACTTCGACAGCGCCGCCATCACCGCGTCCGGTCCGGACGCGAACCGCCCGCCCCAGAGGGCAGACCCTTCCGGCATCAGCCCTGATCCCCCAGATTCTGATCACGCCGTGCCGCGATCTTCGACGGAAGGCCCCAGAGCTGCACGAAACCCTTGGCCAGCGACTGGTCGAACAGGTCGCCCTCGTCGTAGGTGGCGAGGTTGAAGTCGTAGAGCGACTTCGCGCTGCGGCGCCCGGTGGGCACCGCACGACCGCCGTGCAGCGTCATCCGGACCTCGCCGGTGACGTGCTCCTGGGTGGAGTCGACGAAGGCGTCGAGGCTGCGGCGCAACGGCGAGAACCACAGGCCGTCGTAGACGAGCTCGCCCCAGCGCTGCTCGACCTGGCGCTTGAACCGCGCCTGCTCGCGCTCGACGGTGACGTTCTCGAGCTCCTGGTGGGCGGTGATCAGCGCGATCGCGCCCGGGGCCTCGTAGACCTCGCGGCTCTTGATGCCGACGAGGCGGTCCTCGACCATGTCCAGCCGCCCGATGCCCTGGGCGCCGGCGCGCCGGTTGAGCTGCTCGATGGCCTGCAGGACCGTGACCTTCTGGCCGTCGATCGTCACCGGCACGCCCGACTCGAAGCCGACGACGACCTCGTCGGCGTCACGCGGCTCGGCGGGGTTCGCGGTGTAGGAGTAGACGTCCTCGATGGGCCCGTTCCAGATGTCCTCGAGGAAGCCGGTCTCGACCGCGCGGCCCCAGACGTTCTGGTCGATCGAGTACGGCGAGCGCTTGTTGACGTCGATCGGCAGCGAGCGCTCCTCGGCCCACTGGATCGCCTTCTCGCGGGTCCAGGCGAAGTCGCGGACCGGGGCGATCACGTCGAGGTCCGGGGCGAGCGCGCCGACGCCGACCTCGAAGCGCACCTGGTCGTTGCCCTTGCCGGTGCAGCCGTGCGCGACCGTCGAGGCGCCGTGCGCGCGGGCGGCGTCGGCGAGGTGCTTGACGATCAGCGGCCGCGACAGCGCCGAGACCAGCGGGTAGCGGTCCATGTAGAGCGCGTTGGCCCGCAGTGCCGGCAGGCAGAAGCCCTCGGCGAACTCGTCGCGGGCGTCGGCGACCGCCGCCTCGACGGCCCCGCAGTCCAGGGCGCGCTTGCGGATGACCTCCAGGTCCTCGCCGCCCTGCCCGACGTCGACGGCGACCGCGACGACCTCGCGCCCGGTCTCCTCCGCGATCCAGCCGATGGCGACGGAGGTGTCGAGACCTCCGGAGTACGCCAGCACGATCCGCTCGCTCACTGCTCTCCCTCTTCCTGCTCACGCTCGATGGTCGAGGACGACCGCGCCGTCGTCCGGGTGCTCAACGTCCGCAGCAGCGCCGCGAGACCTGCCCCGTCGAGGGGCTCGCGGGCGACGACGAGCACCGTGTCGTCACCGGCGATACAGCCGACCACCTCGGCCAGGGCCGCGCGGTCCAGCGAGCTGGCCAGGTAGTGCGCGGCCCCCGGTGGGGTGCGCAGCACCGCCAGGTTGCCGGAGTGGTCGGCGGAGACCAGCAGCTCGGCGAGCAGCCGGGACAGTCTGTCGGTGCCCCCGACGACGCCGCGCACCGGGCTGCCGTCGTCGGGCACCACGTAGCGCCCGACGCCGCCGTCGGCCCCGCGCAGCTTCACCGCGCCCAGCTCGTCGAGGTCGCGCGAGAGCGTGGCCTGGGTGACCTCGACGCCCTCGGACGCGAGCAGCCCCGCGAGCTCCGCCTGGCTGTGCACCTCGCGCTCGGTGAGCAGCGCGACCACCCGGGCCTGGCGCGCCGCGCGACTCCCTATCGGCGTGCTCCTCGGGATGCCTCTCGTCTCGGTCATCGTGACCGCTCCAGCAACCACGCCAGCACCGCCTTCTGGGCGTGCAGGCGGTTCTCGGCCTCGTCCCACACCGCCGACGCGGGCCCGTCGATGACGCCCGCGGTGATCTCGTCCCCGCGATGGGCGGGCAGGCAGTGCAGGACGGTGACGCCTGCGCCCGCGCGGGCGACCGCGGCCTCGTCGAGGCGGAACGGCTCGAGCACCGCGCGGTCGCGTCCGTCGGACTCCTGGCCCATGGAGGTCCAGGTGTCGGTGACCAGCACGTCGGCGCCGTCGGCGGCACCCGGGTCGTCGGTGACGGTGACCGAGCCGCCGGTCTCGACGGCGCGCGCCCCGGCGTCCTCGACGACCGCCGCGTCGGGGGTGAAACCCGTCGGCGCGGCGATCCGGACGTGCATGCCGGCGGTGGCGCCGCCGAGCAGCAACGACTGGGCCATGTTGTTGGCGCCGTCGCCGAGGTAGGTCAGCGTGAGGCCCGCGGTGCGGCCGTGGCGCTCGACGATCGTCTGCAGGTCGGCGAGGACCTGGCACGGGTGGAAGCCGTCGGTCAGCGCGTTGACCACCGGCACCGTCGCGGCGCCGGCCATCTCCTGGATGCGCTCCTCGGTGCTCGTGCGCCACACGATCGCGTCGACGTAGCGCGAGAGCACGCGGGCGGTGTCGGCGATCGTCTCGCCGCGGCCGAACTGGGCGGCGTTCCCGTCGATCATCACGGGCGTGCCGCCGAGGGCGGCGATGCCGACCTCGAACGACACCCGCGTGCGCGTCGACGCCTTGTCGAACACCACCGCCACGGCCCGCGGACCGGCCAGCGGCGTCCGGGCGAACGGGGCGGCCTTCATCGCCGCGGCGAGCTCCAGCACCTCGGCCTGCTCGGCCGGGGTCAGGTCGTCGTCGCGCAGCAGATGGCGGACCGAAGATCCCGCCGAGGCGAGAGCACCCTCGCCGCTCCTCCGTCGCGTCGAGCCTGCTCCGCCGGCGGGTGTCCCGGGCGCGTCGGTCGTCGTCACGAGCCCGCCGCCTCCGCGGCGGCCGCACCCTGGTCGAGCACCTCGGGGAGGGCGGCGAGGAACCTGTCGAGCTGGGCGTCGGTGACCACGACCGGCGGCGCGAGCCGCACCCGCTCCGGGACGGCGTTGTTGATCAGGTAGCCGGACTCGCGCGCTGCGGCGGTGACCTGGGTGGAGATCGGGCTGCGCAGGGCGATCCCGATGAGGATGCCGACCGCGTCGACGTGGTCGACCTGGCCGTGGCCCAGACCCTCGATCCGCGTGGCGACGTCGCGCCCCAGGGCGGTGGCCCGGTCGAGCAGCCCCTCGGAGGCGATCGTGTCGAGGACGGCGAGCGCCGCGGCGCAGCACACGGGGTTGCCGCCGAAGGTCGTGCCGTGCTGGCCCGGGCCGAGGAGGTCGCCGGCCGCCCCGACCCCGATGCAGGCGCCGATCGGTAGCCCGCCGCCGAGGCCCTTGGCCAGCGTGACGACGTCCGGGACGACGTCGGTGCGCTGGTGGGCGAACCACAGGCCGGTGCGCCCGACCCCGGTCTGGACCTCGTCGAGCACGAGCAGGGCGCCACGCTCGGTGGTGATGTCGCGGGCGGCACGCAGGTAGCCGTCGGCGGGGACGATGACGCCGGCCTCGCCCTGCATCGGCTCGAGGAACACCGCCGCGGTGTCGTCGTCGACGGCCGCGCGCAGTGCCTCGACGTCGCCGTAGGGCACGAACTCCACGCCGGGCACGAGCGGCTCGAACGGCGTCCGCTTGGCGGGCTGCCCGGTCAGCGAGAGCGCGCCCATCGTCCGGCCGTGGAAGGCGTTCTCGGCGGCGATGATCTTCGGGCGGCCGGTGCGCCGGGCGATCTTGAAGGCGGTCTCGTTGGCCTCGGCGCCGGAGTTGCAGAACAGCACGCGGCCCTCGTGGCCCAGGAGCCCGAGCAGGCGCTCGGCGAGCTCGACGGTCAGCGGGTTGATGACGAGGTTCGACGTGTGGCCCAGCGTCGCGACCTGCCGGGACACGGCCTCGACCACGGCCGGGTGCGCGTGGCCGAGCAGGTTGACCGCGATGCCGCCGAGCAGGTCCAGGTACTCGGTGCCGTCGGCGTCCCACACCCGCGCGCCCTCGCCGCGCACGAGGCTGATCGGCGGGGTGCCGTAGTTGTCCATGAGCGAGGCGGCCCACCGACGGCGGAGGTCGTCACCGGCTGCAGCCGTCTCCTCGGCGATCGCCGTCATCGTCAGGCCTCCTTCCCGTCCGTCGGGACGACCATCGTCCCGACCCCTGCGCTGGTGAACACCTCGAGCAGCACCGAGTGCGCGACCCGGCCGTCGATGACGTGGGCGCGCGGCACACCGCCGCGCACGGCCCGCAGGCAGGCCTCCATCTTCGGGATCATCCCGCTGGCCAGGCTCGGCAGGAGCGTGGCGAGCTCGGTGTCGTCGATCTGCGAGCGCAGGCTCGAGCGGTCCGGCCAGTCGGTGTAGAGCCCCTCGACATCGGTGAGGACGACGAGCTTGCGCGCGCCGAGCGCCTCGGCCAGCGCGGCCGCGGCGGTGTCGGCGTTGACGTTGTGCACGACGCCGTCGACGTCCGGCGCGACCGTCGAGACCACGGGGATGCGGCCGCCGGCCACGAGGTCGAGCACCGCCGCCGGGTTGACGTCGACGACGTCGCCCACCAGCCCGACGTCGACCGCCTCGCCGTCGACGGTCGCGGTGCGCCGGGCCGCGGTGAACAGGCGGGCGTCCTCGCCCGAGAGCCCGACGGCGTAGGGGCCGTGGGCGTTGATCAGCCCGACGAGCTCGCGGCCGACCTGGCCGACCAGCACCATCCGCACCACGTCCATGGTCTCGGGCGTGGTGACGCGCAGGCCGCCGCGGAACTCGCCCTCCATGCCGAGCCGGCCGAGCATGCTCGTGATCTGCGGCCCGCCGCCATGGACGACCACGGGGCGGATGCCGGCGAGGCGCAGGAAGACCATGTCCTCGGCGAACGCCCGGCGCAGCGCGTCGTCGGTCATGGCATTGCCGCCGTACTTGACGACGACCACCGCGCCCTGGAAGCGCTGCAGCCACGGCAGCGCCTCGGCGAGCACGCCGGCCTTGGCGGCGGCCGAGTGGAGACGGTCGGGGACGTCGGCGGGGACGGGGATGGACGTCAGCGTCTGGTCGGTGTCGATGTCGGTCATGTGCTGTAGGCGCTGTTCTCCTCGACGTACGCGTGCGACAGGTCCGTGGTGAGCACGGTGGCCCGCCCGTCGCCCAGCCCGAGGTCGACGTCGACGGTGACCTCCGGGCCGGAGAGGTCGGCCTTCGAGCGGTCGCCGACGGCGGCGGCGGCCTCGCAGAGCAGCACGCCGTTGACGGTGACGCTCAGGCTCTGCGGGTCGACGTACGCCTCGCTCGCCCCGACCGCGGCGGCGATCCGGCCCCAGTTCGGGTCGGAGCCGAAGAGCGCGGTCTTGACCAGGCTGTCGCGGGCGATCGTGCGGGCGCCGAGCAGGGCGTCGCGGTCGTCGCGGGCGCCGGTCACGGTGACGGCGATCCGCTTGGTGACGCCCTCGGCGTCGGCCTGCAGCCCCTTCGCGAGCTCGTCACAGACCTCGGTGAGCACCTCGGTGAAGGCTGCGGCGTCGGCCTCGATCCCGGACGACCCGGAGGCGAGCAGCAGGACGGTGTCGTTGGTGCTGGTGGCGCCGTCGATGTCGAGGCGGTCGAACGTCGTCGACGCCGCGGCGCGCAGGGCGGCGTCGGCGGTGGCGGCGTCCACGATGGCGTCGGTGGTGACGACGACGAGCATCGTCGCGAGGCTCGGCGCCATCATCCCGGCGCCCTTGGCGAAGCCGCCGACCGTCCAGCCGTGGCGGGTGCGGGCGGCCTGCTTGTCGACGGTGTCGGTGGTCAGCACGGCGGTGGCGGCGGCGGTGCCGGCCTCCTCGCCGTCAGCGAGTTCCGCCGCGGCGGCGTCGACACCGGCGAGGAGCTTCTCGATCGGCAGGCGCTCGCCGATGAGGCCCGTCGAGCAGACGGCGACCTCGATCGCCCCGCAGCCCAGGACGTCGGCCACCTTCTCGGCGGTGCGGTGGGTGTCGCCGAACCCGTCGGGCCCCGTGCAGGCGTTGGCGCCGCCGGCGTTGAGGACGACGGCGCGCAGGTCGTGCTCGACGAGTACCTGCTGCGACCACAGCACGGGCGCGGCCTTGACCTGGTTGCGGGTGAAGACCCCGGCGGCGACCTGCGTCGGACCGTCGTTGACCACCAGCGCGAGGTCGGGGCGCTCACCGTGGGCCCGCAGGCCTGCGCGGACGCCGGCGGCCCGGAATCCCTGGGCGGCGGTGACGCTCACGGGCTCACTCCTGTCGTCGGGAGCCCGAGGGTCTCGTCGAGCCCCAGGGCGAGGTTGACCGACTGGAACGCGCCGCCGGCGGTGCCCTTGGTGAGGTTGTCGATGACGGCGGTGACGACGAGGCGCCCGGCGTCGGGGTCGACGGCGACCTGGATCTGCACGGCGTTCGACCCGACGACCGACTTGGTCGCGGGCTGGACGCCGGCCGGCAGCAGGTGCACGAACGGCTCGGCGGCGTAGGCCTTGGCGTAGACCTCGCGGGCCTGGTCCTCGGTGACGGCGTCGTCGGCCAGGGGCGCGCTCGCGACGGCGAGGATGCCGCGCGGCATCGGGGCGAGGACGGGGGTGAACGACACCCGCACCGGCTCCGGGCTGACCGTCGCGAGGTTCTGGACGATCTCCGGGGTGTGCCGGTGCCCGCCGCCGACGCCGTACGCGGTGGCCGAGCCCATGACCTCGGAGCCGAGCAGGTGGGGCTTGGCGGCCCGGCCCGCGCCCGAGGTGCCGGAGAAGGCGACGATGCTGATGTCCGGCCGGACCAGGCCGCCGGCGACCGCGGGGAAGGACGCCAGGGTGCTCGCCGTCGGGTAGCAGCCGGGGACGGCGATGCGACGGCTGCCACGCAGCGCCTCGCGCGCGCCGGGCAGCTCGGGCAGGCCGTAGGGCCAGGCCCCGGCGTGCTCGCCGCCGTACCAGCGCTGCCAGGCGGCCGGGTCGGTCAGCCGGTGGTCGGCGCCGCAGTCGACGATGAGCACGTCAGCGCCGCCGCCCGCCCGCCCGAGCTGGGCGGCCAGCTCGGCGGAGCGCCCGTGCGGCAGGGCGAGGAAGACGACGTCGTGCCCGGCGAGCTGCTCGGGCGTGGACTCGGCGATCGTCCGGTCGGCGAGGGTGGGCAGGTGGGGCTGGTGGCCGCCGAGCGCGGTGCCCGCGGACTCCCCCGCCGTCACCGCCCCGATCTCGACCTCGGGGTGGCCCAGGGCGAGCCGCAGCACCTCACCCCCGACGTATCCACTGGCTCCGGCCACGGCGACGCGCATACGCATCACTATGCATGCTCACGGAAATCCATGCAACGAGGGGGTCAGCGACGGCGCCGCCCGGGACGCCAGGTGAAAGTGATCGTCTCGTCCGGGGCGAGATCGCGCCAGCGTTCCCGCAGGGTGCGCAGCTCCTGGACCGCGACCGAGGCCTGCGCCGCCGTGAACGGGCTCGGTCCGGTCCCGGTGATCCCCCACGCCCGGTCCAGCGCCGCCTTCGTCGACGGACCGTCGCTGTCGAGGCTCTGCTGGAGGACGCCGACGACGGTCTCGGCGAGCCGCAGCTCCGCCGCGTTCTCCCGCCGGACGGCGTCGGAGCGCTGCCGGCGGTCGTGACGCAGCCGGCCGGACACGACCTCGACGCTGTCGAACAGCGCGCCCGCCTGCAGGGAGCCCCAGAGCCCGCGGGTCAGGCCCAGCGCGCGCTCGCCGATGAGGTGGACCGCGTCGTGCGGGACCTCGCCCGTGCGGTCGTAGGAGCGCAGCCGCAGCCGCACCCCGTCCTCCCGGTCGATGAGCGCGAGCGACCCGCCGTCGGGGCGCTTCGAGAACGCGACGTCCACGGCCCCATGCCACCACCGACCGGTCGGGGCGCGCAGGCGATTTCCTCCGCGGTTACTGGCTGGTATCGCTCGCTGAGCGACACCAGCCAGTAACGGTCTCAGTTGCGGCGGCTGTGGTCGGCGCTCAGGGAGTGGCGGGGCCTGCTCGTCGACGGGTACGGCGCGCGGGGCCCGGCCGCCGGCTCGTCGCGGGCGGCCGTCGGGAACGACGGGTGCGGCTCGCGGAACGACCCGGACGGGCTCGGGTCGCCCGGTGGCTTCTCGGAGGGGGGCTCCCCGAACGACAGCGACGGGGTGGGCTCGCGGAAGGTGGGAAGCGGGTAGCGGTCGGCAGGGTTCCCCTCGACCGTGCGCTGCTCGGCGAACGGGAGCGACGGGTGCGGCTCCTGCACGGCGGGGACGTCGCCCGACTGCATGGCGGCCATCTGCAGGGCCGGGATGCCCTGGGAGTCGGTGGGGCTCCCGAGCGGCTCGGCCGGGACCGGGCGGACGACGGGGCGCGACCCGGTCGCGGTGGGGTCGGCGCCCCACGTCGGGGTGCCGCCGGTGACCGGGAGGACGGGCAGCTCGCCGGTCTCGCCGGTCGCGTCCTCCTCGACGCGCGGGGCGACCGTCGGCGGTGCGTCGGCGTCGGGCACGGGGGCGGCGTCGCGGCGGCCCACGGCCACGAGGTCCCGGCCGAGCAGCCCGGACACGAGCCAGTCCAGGGCGATGCGCACGGTGCGGTCGGCGGTCGGCATCGCCCACAGGTGGTAGGCGCGGTGGAGCACGAACGCGGGCCACCCGGTCATGCGCAGCGGCCCGATCTGCGCGGCGCCGCGGCGGCGCCCCAGCCCGGCGACCGCGCCGGCGTTCTTGTGGCGGTAGCCGCGCAGCAGGCGCCCGGAGAGGAACGCGTCGACGTTGCGCGCGAGCAGCCGGGCCTGACGGACGGCGTGCTGGGCGGTCGGCGCGGTGGTGGCCGGCTCGCCGGTGCGGGTGGTCCGGACGGTCACGTCCGGCACCGCGGCGCAGTCGCCGGCGGTGAACACGTGGGCGCGGTCGCGCACCTGCAGCGTCGTCGCGCAGCGCACGCGGCCCCGCGCGTCGAGGGGAAGGTCGGTGCGCTCGAGCAGCGGATTGGGCACCGAGCCCGCCGCGACGACGATCGTGTCGGTGGCGAACGTCGTCCCGCCGGCGAGCACGACCTGGCCGCCCTCGACGGAGCTGATCTTGGCGCCGACCCGCACCTCGATGCCGCGGCGCAGGAGCTGGGCGTGCACGCGGGCGGCGAGCGCCGGGCTGACCTCGGGCATGATCCGGCCGGCGGCCTCGAGCACCACCCAGCGGACCTCCTCGCCGATGTAGGCGGGCTGGTGGCGGGCGGCGCGCCGGGTCATGTCCTCGAGCTCGCCGAGCACCTCGAGGCCGGCGAAGCCGCCGCCGATGACCGTGAAGGTGAGCAGGCGGCGGCGCTCGGCGAGGTCGGTCGTCGACGCGGCGGCGTCGAGGCGGGACAGGACGTGCTCGCGCAGGGCGAGGGCGTCGGTCACCGAGCGGAACGGCAACGCGCGGTCGTCGAGACCGGGGATCGGCAGGCGGCGCGGGGCCGTGCCGGGCGAGACCACGAGGACGTCGTAGGTGAGCTCGCGGGTGCCGCCGTCGGGCAGGCTGACCACCACGCGGCGGCTGGAGTCGTCGACCGCGGCGACCGACCCGGTGATCACGTCGCAGCGTCGCAGGACCCGGCGCAGGGGCACCGTGAGGTGGCGCGGCTCGATCGCGCCGGCCGCCGCCTCGGGCAGGAACGGCTGGTAGGTCATGTGCGCTTGCGGGTCGATGACCGTGATGCCGGCGATGCCGGAGCCCGCCTCGCCCGCGCCGAGGTGGCGCCCACCGCGCGTGCCGCCGGGCAGTCGCGCCTGCAGCGCCCGCGCCGCCACCAGACCCGCGTAACCGCCGCCGACGACGACCACGCGCGCCCCCTCGGCGCCGTCACCCGTGCGCGCACCGCGCAGCCGGACGAGGAAGACCACCGCGACGACGCACAGGAAGCCGCCGAGCGCGGCCGCGCCCCACGCCGGCAGCGCGCCGAACGCCCACAAGAGCGCCACGACCACCGGCCCGATGACGAGCAGCGACCCGCGCCCGACCACGGAGTCCGCGGTGGCCCACCGGCCACCCGTGTCCGGGGACGGGTCGAGCTGGTGCGGCTCGTCGGGCGCGCTGGACATGCGTGGATCTCCTCGCGATCGGGGTCGAGGCGGTCGGCCCGGGCGATGGGGGAGCCCCCGGGGTCACGACTCGGTCACGCTACGAAGCTCGATCATGTCCGGGGCGCCACCTGAGAACGCGACGCGCCGCGACCCGTCCATCCACCCGTGCCGCGCGGTCACCGGTCGGGTGATCCTCCGATCGGGGGAGCAGAGGCCCTCATGGCTCTCAGGAACGGCGACGAGCGGTCCTCACGGGAGCCGAGCGTGCGTCCGGGCGACGGCCGTGTCGGACGGCGTGGACGTCTCCCGGAACCGCGTGACCTCCAGCCGCCCCCGGGGCTCCGCCCACGTCCCGACGATCCGGCCCCGGTGGACGACGGTCGACCGGAACACCCCGTTGCCGCCCGGGACGATGCGGTCGCGCTCGGCGGCGTCGAGGACGTCGTCGCGGCCCCGGTAGCCCAGCACGAACTCGTCGAAGCCCGGCAGCAGGTGCACCCCGGCGGCCTCGCGACGGTGCGCGGCGAGGAGGTCGGGCACGGCGGGGTCCAGCAGGTACTCGACGCCGTCGACGTCCATCGCGGCGAGGTCGGGCCGCGCGAGGGCGACCCCGGTGCGGGCGTCGGCCGCGGGCAGGCTGGTCCAGAGCGCGAACTCGGCGGCGGGGACGGGCCCGTGCGAGCGGAAGTAGCGGCGCGCCCACTCCCCCAGCGCCTCGTCGCGGTCGAGGGTGCGGGGCGCCGGGATCCAACGGGCGACCTCGACGATCACCGGCTCGGTGCGGTCACACATCTGGCCGTCGCGCATCGGGCCGAAGCACAGCACGCCGGTCTGGGCGAGCTCGGCGAGCAGGTGGTAGCCGCGGCCCTTCACCGGCTCGAGCCCCGCCTCCTCCCAGACGGCGAAGAGCTCCGCGCGGGTGGCGGGCACGGCGGGGAGGGCCAGCTCGCGGGCCCGGTCGATATCGGCGTCGGTGAGGCCCAGCTCGACGCGTCGCCGGGCGGCCTGGGCGCGGGACCGCGGCGTGCCGAGCGGCAGCATCCAGCCGAGGTCCTCGGCCGGGACGAGGTGCAACGTCCCGCGCATCGGCCAGCTGCGGACGACCTCGCCGGCGTCGCAGGCGGCGACGACCGCCGCCCGCGACCGGCTCGCCGTCCGGAGCGCCACGGATCGCAGCGCACCGGGGAGGTCCTGGGCCTGGACGGCGCCGAGGTGGCGGACGACGTCGGCGACGTCGTCCGCCCGCGGCCCGACGACGCGTTGGGCGACCAGCCGCAGCAGCCCGATCTCGGAGGCGCCCCGGGTGCTCACACCCCGAGATGCTGCCGGAACCACGCGACGGTGGCGGCGTCGGCCTCCGCGGCGTGCGCGGTCTGCGGCGCCGGCTCGAGCCCCGGCTCCTCGGCGAGCGCGTGCCCCATGCCCTCGATCACGACGACGTCGGCGGGACCGGCGGCGCCGGCCGCGAGGTCCCGGGCGGGCCCGAGGAACGCGGACGCGTCGTCCTCGGACCCCACGACCAGCCGCACCGGCGTCTCCCCCAGCTCGGCGACCCGGGCGACGTAGTCCATCCGCGCGGCGACGGCGTCCGACTCGGGCGACCACCGGTAGTCCACGCCGAAGAGCTCTCCGAGGATCGCGACCACCGGGCGGAGCCTCACCAGCGGGCTCAGCGCCACCAGCGCCGCCACGTCGTCCCGCCGCGTCGCCACCTCCAACGCGACGCCCGCGCCGGCCGAGCCGCCGAAGAGCCCGAGCGGCCCCGTGGCGCCGAACCGCGCGCGCAACGCCTCCAGGGCCGCGTCGAACTCGTCGGCGGCCTGGGCGTTGACCGGCCCGTGCATGAGCATGACCGCGTCCTCGTACCCGCGGCCCATGAGCTCGTCCATCCCGCCCGCGGGCAGCCGGGCCCCCATCATCGGCAGGCCCAGGTAGACCCGCCAGGCGTCGAGCCCGGCCAGCGGCAGCGCCGCGGCGAACGCGGCCTCGCTGCGCGGCGCGTCCATGAGGTGCCAGCCGACGAGCACCGGCACGTCGGGACGCGGCCCGTTCTCCGGCGGCACGACGACGAACGGCACACCTGCGGCGGTCCCGACCTCGGCAGAGCTGGTGATCACGGCGCTTCCCTCCGTCGAACTGTACGGCGTCCAGTCTACTGGACGGTGTACAGTTCGTCCATGCCCAGGACCCCGGGTCAGCGTGCCGGACTCACGTACGACGCCGTGCTCGTCGCGGCGCGCGATGTGTTCGCCGAGCGCGGACGGGCCGGTCTCTCGATGCGCGCGGTGGCCGCGCACCTGGGCGTCGCCCCCAACGCGCTCTACAGCCACGTCGCGGACAAGACCGCGCTCGTCGACGCCCTGCTCGACGACGTGCTCGGCGCCCTCGCTCCCCCGCCGGCCGACGCGGATCCCGTGGCCGGCCTCCGCGACGTCATGCTCGCGACGTTCGACCTGCTCGTTGCCCGACCCGGCCTCGTGCCCGCCTACCTGGAGCGCCAGGGCGCGCGCGGGCCGCGTGCCCGGGCGCTGGGCGAGGCGATGACCGTGCTGCTCGCGCGGCTCGGCGTCGGCGAGGACGCGGCCGGGCGCGTGGTGCGCGCGCTGATCGTCCACACCCTCGGCTACGCGGCCCTGGCCACCGCCGACGACGCGACGCTGAGCCCCGCTCAGCTCCGCGCCGACCTCGGGGTCACGCTCGACTGGCTGCTGCTCGGCGCTGCGGGCTCGTGAGGGCCGGCCCGGGCCCGGGCACGGGTGTCCGCTCCCGGGCGCGGAGCACGGCGGCGACGATCAGCACGACCAGGGACAGCACCGGCAAGGGCCCGGCGACCACGACGCCCAGGACCGTCTCGACGATCGGGGCGAGGACCGCGAGGGCGAACAGCCACGCCGGCCCCGAACCCGGGCGCCGGACGGTCGCGGCACGACGCGTCCTCCCTCCCGGCTTCGCGACCGAGAGCCAGACCTGCACGGCGAAGGCGCTCGCCATGAGCGTGGCCGCAGCGCCGAGCCCGGCGACGCCGGCGGAACCCCCGCTCGTCACGGTGGTGACCGCCGCGTCCATGCGCGGCGACAGGATGCCGATGCCGAGGTAGAGCTGACCGGTCGTGAGCACCAGCTTGATCGCCACCCAGCGGTGCAGCCAGAAGCCCCAGCTCGTCGTGGCCGCCAGGAGCAGCCCCGTCGCCGTCGCGATGTTCGCGGAGTACACGAGCAGCGTGGCGTCCAGGAGCTCGGCCGACGTCGCCGCGCCGACCCGGACGGGAGCCGACGCCGGCCCGATGGCCGTGAACAGCAGGACGGCCAGCGCCGCGGCCTGACTCATCCAGCTCACCGACGACGCCACGTGCAGCCACACGAGCAGCTGCCGCCACGTTCGAGCCGACATCGTCGCCCTCCTGTCTACCAACTGGAAGACAGGATGCCGAGGCGTCCGCTCGCTTGTCAACCAGGTGGTAGACAGGCGCGCGTCGGGTGCGTGGCCCTCTCGGCGTGCTCCCCTGATTCGGACGTCCAACGTCTGCGGCGCCACGCCGCTGACGTCCGCGCGCCGCCGTTCAGACGCTGAGCAGGGAGACCAGCTGCTCGACGCCGGCGGCGGCGAGGCCGTCCGGCAGGGGCGCGCGGGTCTGGGCGCCGAGGCAGAACTCCATGAGCAGGCCAGCAGTGGCGTCGGGATCGAGGTCGGCGCGGAGCTCGCCCGCCACCTGCCCCCGCGCCACGAGCGCGACGAGATAGCCCCGCCACCGGTCCATGTATCGCCCGAGGGAGGTGACGACCTCGTCCGCGTCGCCGTGGCGCAGGAGCTCCAGCATGGCCGCCGTGCGCGCGTCGTCGCCGTAGCCCGCGACCACGCCGTGCAGGACCCCGCGCAGCTCGTCGAGGGCCGTCGTCGCAGTCGAGCGCTCGACCAGCGGGACGGCGATGCCCTCGTAGATCAGGCCGTGGAGCACCGCGGCGACGAGGTCGGCCTTCGTCGGGAAGTAGTAGTGCAGGGTCGCGTGGCTGACGCCGACCTCGCGCGCCACCGCCCGCACGCGCAGCGCCGGGAGGCCGTCGCGGGCGATCGTCGCCGTCGCCACCCGCACGATCTCCGCGCGGTGGTCGCCGCCCCCGGTCGCCGCCATGGCCGCTACGTGCGCTGCGCGCCTGGACGCGTCAGCGCAGCCGCGCCCCGTGGCGCTCGGCGGCGGTCTCGACGGCGGCGTCGCGGCGGGCGGACGCCTCCTCGAGGGTCAGCGTGCGGTCGGGGGCGCGCAGGCGCAGGGCGAAGGCGAGCGAACGGTTCCCCTCGCCCACCTGCGGGCCCGTGTAGACGTCGAAGAGCCGCACGTCCTCGACGAGGTCGCCACCGCCGTCGCGCAGGGCCGTGACCACCGCGTCGGACGGGACGGCCGCGTCGAGCACGAGCGCGACGTCGAGCAGCACCGGCGGGAACGGCGACACCGCCGGCGACGGGCGCGCCTCGACGAGCGGGAGCCGGTCGAGCTCGAGCTCCATCGCGCAGGTGCGCGCGGGCAGCCCGAGGGTCTCGAGCACCTTCGGGTGCAGCTCGCCCGCGTGGCCCACCAGGGTGCCGTCGGGCAGGTGCAACGCCGCACAGCGTCCGGGGTGCCAGGGCGCGTGCTGGTCGGAGGTCACGGCCAGCTCCGCGCCGTACACCTGGCCGACCAGGCGCGCCGCCTCGATCGCGTCCGCCCAGTCCGCGGGGCGTCCGGGGCCCCACCAGCCGGCCCGGTCCCACGCCCCCGCGAGCACCGCACCCACCCGCAGCGGTTGGTCGGGCAGGCCCTCGAGCACGGTCGCGAACGCCGCGTCGTCGGGCCGGGCGTCCACCGGCAGCACCGGGGCCTCGGTCGGGCCGTCGGCGCCGGGCCGCACGACCTGGCCGATCTGGTAGAGCGCGAGGTCCCGCAGGCCGCGCGAGACGTTGCGGACCACGGCGTCGAGCAGCCCGGGCAGCAGCGTCGTGGCCATCAGGGCGCGGTCGGCGTCGAGCGGGTTCGCCAGGCGCAGCGCGCGGCGGCGCGGGTCGTCGGCATCCAGACCCAGCGCGTCGAACACCGACGGCGCGACGAACGGCGACGGCAGCACCTCGTCGTACCCGGCGTCGGCGAGCGCCCGCGACACCTGGCGGCGACGGCGCTGCCCGAGCGTCAGCCCGGTGCCGGGGCGCGCCGCCGGCAGCTCCGACGGGATGCCCGCGTAGCCCTCGAGCCGCAGGACCTCCTCGACGAGGTCGGCGGGCCGGGTGAGGTCGGGGCGCCATGTCGGCGGGGTGGCGCGCACGCCGGCCTCGCCACTGCCCCCGGGATCGGCACCCGCGACCTCGACCGCGCACCCGATCTGGCTCAGCCGCCGCACCACCGCGCCGCGCTCGTAGCGGGTGCCGGCGACGCGGTCGGGCAGGTCGAGGGCCATGAGCACGGGCGGGGGCGCGGGCACGGGGTCGGAGAAGGGGCCCTCGTCGGTGACCCCGGGCGACACCGTGGCGCCGCCGTAGTTCGCGAGCAGCCAGGCGGCGCGGTCGGTGGCGGCCCGGGCGACCGCGGGATCGACCTCGCGCTCGAAGCGGCGGGCCGCCTCGCTGGGCAGGCGGTGGCGTCGCGCGGCGCGGGCCACGGACGGCGCGTCCCAGGTCGCGGCCTCGAGGAGGACGTCGGCGGTCTCCGGCCCGACCTCGGTGCTGGCCCCGCCCATGATCCCCGCGAGCCCGATCGGGCCGGAGTCGTCGGTGACGAGGACGTCGTCGGGGTCGAGCGCGCGCTGGGCGTCGTCGAGGGTCGTGATCTTCTCATCGGCGCCGGCGCGGCGGACCACGATGTCGCCGCTGAGCGTCGTCGCGTCGTAGGCGTGCATCGGCTGGCCGAGCTCGAGCATCACGTAGTTGGTGACGTCGACGGCCAGCGAGATCGGACGCACCCCGCACAGGAGCAGGCGGCGGCGCAGCCACCACGGCGACGGGGCGGTGGGGTCGAGGTCGGTGACCCGGCGGGCGACGAACCGACGGCAGCCGGACGCGGGGTCCAGGTGCACGGGCCAGGCGTCGCCGTCGGGGGTCGGCAGGTCGAACCCCATGAGGGCCGGGTCGCCGTAGGGCGCGTCGAGCGCGCACGCGAGCTCCCGGGCGACCCCGCGCACCGAGAGCGCGTAACCGCGGTCGGGCGTCACGGCGATGTCGAGGACCGCGTCGTCCAGCCCCAGCAGCGTCGCGCCGTCGTCGCCCGGGTCGGCGGTGCCGGGCGGGAGCACGAGGATGCCGCTGTGGTCGTCACCGAGGCCCAGCTCGTCGAGCGCGCAGATCATGCCGTCGGAGACGTGCCCGTACGTCTTACGGGCCGCGATCGCGAAGTCGCCGGGCAGCACGGCGCCGGGGAGCGCGGCCACGACGAGGTCGCCCTCGACGAAGTTGGTGGCCCCGCAGACGATGCCACGGGTGCCCGCGCCGTCGCCCTCGGTGTCGTTGTGCTCGGGCCCCACGTCGACCCGGCAGTAGCGGATCGGCTTCTTGAACTCCGTGAGCTCCTCGATCGACGCGACGCGACCGACGACCAGCGGGCCCGTGGTGGCGGGGATCGGGAGGACGTCCTCGACCTCGAGCCCGACCCGGATCAGCGCCTCACCGACGGCGTCGGCCGTCACCGGAGCACCGTCCGGGGGCAGCTGGACATGCTCGAGGAGCCAGGAGACGGGGACGCGCACTTCGGTCAGGACCTTCCGTGGGTGGGGGTGGCGGGACGACTGGGCGTCAGGGCTCAGCCAAGATCACGGTTCAACCGCGAAGGCCGAGGTGAACCGCACGTCGCCCTCGACCATGTCCCGCATGTCCGGCAGGCCGTTGCGGAACTGCAGGGTGCGCTCGAGACCCATGCCGAACGCGAAGCCGGAGTACTTCTCGGCGTCGACGCCGCAGGCCCGCAGGACGTTCGGGTCGACCATGCCGCAGCCGCCCCACTCGACCCAGCCGGCACCGCCGCGCTTCTCCGGGAACCAGACGTCGACCTCGGCCGACGGCTCGGTGAACGGGAAGTACGACGGGCGCAGGCGCGTCACCGACTCCGGGCCGAACATCGCCTGGGCGAACGCATCGAGCGTGCCCTTGAGGTGGGCCATCGTGATGCCCTCGTCGACGGCCAGCCCCTCGACCTGGTGGAACACCGGGGTGTGGGTGGCGTCCAGCTCGTCGGTGCGGAACGTCCGGCCGGGGCAGACGACGTAGACGGGCAGGTCGCGCGCGAGCAGCGTGCGGATCTGCACCGGCGAGGTGTGGGTGCGCAGCACCTGGCGGGTCTCGGGCGGCTCGACGTGGAACGTGTCCTGCATCGTGCGCGCCGGGTGGTCGGGCAGGAAGTTCAGCGCGTCGAAGTTCAGCCACTCCGACTCGACCTCGGGACCCTCGGCCACCTCGTAGCCCATCCCGATGAAGATGTCGGCGACCCGCTCCGAGATCTGGGTCAGCGGGTGCCGGCTGCCGCGCGCGTGCCGGTCGCCGGGCAGGGTGACGTCGACGGCCTCCTCGGCCAGCACCCGCTCGTCGCGCTCGGTGGACAGCACCGCGTGGCGCTGGTCGTACTCGGTCTGGATCGCCTGCCGGACCTCGTTGACGCGCTTGCCCGACTCCGAGCGCGCCTGCGGGGGCAGCGCCCCGATCTCGCGGCGCGCGGTGAGCACCGGCGAGCGGTCGCCGAGGTGCGCGGGCTTGAGCGCCGTCAACGCCTCGAGCGTCGTCGCGCCGGCGAAGGCCGCGCTCGCGTCGGCGCGCGCCGCGTCGAGGGTCTCGGGGTCGAGCGCCGCGACCTGCTTGGGGTCGTAGAGGTCGTTGGTGCCGGACATCGAGGTGGTCTCGCTCCTGCGGGCTCGCCGGGCAGTCTGGAGTGCGTCGTCGATGGTATCGGAGCAGGTCGAACGCGCGGGGAACCTCCTCGGCCTCCGGAGGCCCCCGAGGTTCGGGGTCGAGCGGTCTCCGGTGGCGAGGTTGACCTCGACCGTCGTCGAGTTCCTAGCGTCGGTGTCGTTCTCGAACCGAGCGAGTGAGGAGCCCACCGATGACCCACGACGGAACACGACCGGCGCTGGACCTGGCCACAGGACGGGCCGAGGCCGAGTCGGCGGCAGCGGATCTGGCGATGCAGCTGCGGGACGGTCTCGATGCGGCGAGCGCGGACACCTACGACGCGTGGTTCGGCGCCGACATCCTCTGGGGCAGCCCCTACGGCGCGACCCTGGCCGGGTTCGACGAGCTCAACGCGATCCATCATCAGCTCATGAGGCGCGGGACGGCGCCGGCGTCGCGGTTCGAGGTCGTTGCGGTCCTGGCACCCGCCCCGGGGGTCGCGGTGGCGCACATCCGCCGCCGGGCCCGGCGCGAGGGCGGGTTCTCGGAGATGGCGATGTACGTGCTCGCGAAGCGTGACGGGGAGTGGTGGCTGGCCGCGGCACAGAACACCCCTGTCGCGGCGGCGTGAGCACCGCACCCGTCCGGACCTGGGTCCGTGATCGGGGGGTCCGTGCCGCCCGCCCTGCTAGGCCCCGTCGGGCCGGACGTGCTGGACCCTCGCCGAGGCGTACAGGCACACCGCGGCGGCGGTGGCGAGGTTGAGGCTCTCGGCCCAGCCGTGGATCGGGACGCGGACGCGACGGTCCGCGCGGCGGGCGACGGCGTCGTCGAGCCCGTGGGCCTCGTTGCCGAACAGCCAGGCCGTGGGCCCGGCGAGCAGGGCGTCGGCGGTCGCGTCGAGGACGGTGTCGCCGTCGCCCGCGGTGGCCAGCACGGTCAGACCGCGGGCCCGCAGGGCGTCGAGCACCTCGTCGACGTCGCGGTGGACCGCCAACGGGACGTGGAAGAGGCTCCCCATGCTCGCCCGCACGCACTTGCCGTTGTGGGGGTCGACGGCCTCGCCCGCGAGCACCACGGCGTCGGCGCCCGCGGCGTCGCTGGTGCGCACGACCGTGCCGGCGTTGCCGGGGTCGGCCACGCCGACGAGCACCGTGACCAGCCGAGGGTCGCCGGCGAGGGCCTCGTCCAGGCCGACGGTGACGGTGGAGCACACCGCGGCGACGCCCTGGGGCGTGACCGTGTCGGAGAGGGCGGCCGCGGCCTTGTCGGTGACACGGGCGACCCGCACGCCGGCGGCCTCCGCGCGGTCGCCCAGCTCCGGGTACCGGTCGGCCACCGCGTCGGTGAGGAAGAGGTCGTGCACGCGGCGCTTCTCGTGCTCGGCCTCGGCCCAGGTCAGCGCGTCCCGCACGGGGCGCAGGCCCTCGACGAGGAAACGCCCGGCCTCGAAACGCGCCGCGCGCCGCAGCAGCTTGCGGGCTGCTACGACGCGCGGTGTGCGTTCGGTGAGGAGCTCGCTCAGGCGGCGTCCTCGTTCTTCGCGTTCTTGTCGCCGGCGTTCTTGTCGCCGGCGTTCTTGTCGCCGGCGTTCTTGTCGCCGGCGTTCTTGTCATTGGGGACCGCCGCCCGGGCGACCTCGACCAGCGCGGTGAACGAGGCCGGGTCGGAGATGGCGATCTCCGAGAGGTTCTTGCGGTCGACCTCGACGCCCGCGAGCTTGAGGCCCTGCATGAACCGGTTGTAGGTCATGTCGTTGGAGCGGGCCGCCGCGTTGATGCGGGTGATCCACAGCTGCCGGAAGTCGCCCTTGCGCTGCTTGCGGTCGCGGTAGGCGTACGTCAGCGAGTGGAGCGTCTGCTCCTTGGCCTTGCGGTAGAGCCGGGAGCGCTGACCGCGGTAGCCGCTGGCCATCTCCAGGGTGGTGCGACGCTTCTTCTGCGCGTTGACCGCGCGCTTCACGCGTGCCACGTGGTCCTGCCTTCGATCTGATCAGGGAGCGGAGGTGATCCGTCCGGGGTGGGTCGGCCGGGGCCGGGTGGGGCTCAGAGGCCGGTGAGGCTCAGCTGTTGCCGAGCATGCGCCGGATGCGCCCGGTGTCCTGCGGCGCGACCACGTCGTTGCCGGAGAGCTGGCGGGTCTTGTGGCTGGACTTCTTCTCCAGCAGGTGGCGCTTGCCCGCCCGCTCGCGCAGCAGCTTGCCGGTGCCGGTCACCTTGATGCGCTTCTTGGTGCCGCTGTGCGTCTTGTTCTTCGGCATGTCCTGTCCTTGCTCCTCGTGCGGATCGGGATGCTCCGGAGTCGATGGTCGAGCTCCGCTTCGCTCCGTCTCCTGCCGGGGTGGTCGACGCCTGCACCGTCGTTCTCACGACGGTACGGACGCCCGGGATCCCGGCCGACGCCCACCCAAGGGGTGGGTGCGGCCGGTCGTGCGGACCGCTCAGCTCGCCGGCTCGGGGGCCGGCTCCTGCGCGTCCTGGTTGGCTTCCTGGTTCGCGCGCGGCGCCTTCTGCGGCTTCTTGTTCGGCGCGAGCACCATGGTCATGTTGCGACCGTCCTGCTTCGGCGTCGCCTCGACGTAGCCGAGCTCGCCGACGTCCTCGGCGAGACGCTGGAGGAGACGGAAGCCCAGCTCCGGGCGCGACTGCTCGCGGCCACGGAACATGATGGTGACCTTGACCTTGTGACCCTGCCCGAGGAAGCGGGTCACATGACCCTTCTTCGTCTCGTAGTCGTGCGGGTCGATCTTCGGCCGGAGCTTCTGCTCCTTGATCACCGTCTGCTGCTGGTTGCGCCGCGACTCGCGAGCCTTCTGCGCGCTCTCGTACTTGAACTTGCCGTAGTCCATGAGCTTGCAGACCGGCGGGCGGGCCTGGGCGGCCACCTCGACCAGGTCGAGGTCGGCCTCGCGGGCCAGGCGCAGGGCGTCCTCGATACGGACGATCCCGACCTGCTCCCCGTTGGGACCGACCAGTCGCACCTCGGGAACGCGGATGCGCTCGTTGATGCGGGTCTCTGTGCTGATGAGCTCTCCTCGGGTCCGTGACACTGTCTCTGCGACCCTGGCGCGAGGAGCCCCGATGAACGTCGGGCCCCGCGCCACGTCAGGTGGCTGCAGGGCCCACGGTCGACCGATCCCGCGTCCCGTCTCGGGGACGCGTCCACCCCGGCACTCACGTGCCACGGTGGCGGACCGGAACCCGCTCGCCTGTGCGGCGGACGGGTGGGAGCCGGGGCTCCACTTGCCGCTCGGTGGACGCAGAACATCCATCGAGCTGGTCGCTCAGGTCACAACGTACCACTGCGCTGCGGTGTTCCCCGGCAGCGGGTCAGCCGGCCTCGCGGGGCGTCACGCCGGACCCAGGAGCTGGGCGACGGTCGTCTCGGTCAGCCAGTCCCGGTGGCGCTCCGGGGACCAGCCCATCTCCACCACGAGCAGGTGGTG
Organism: Actinomycetospora sp. NBC_00405; assembly: GCF_036044095.1. NCBI lineage: Bacteria > Bacillati > Actinomycetota > Actinomycetes > Pseudonocardiales > Pseudonocardiaceae > Actinomycetospora > Actinomycetospora sp. NBC_00405. Next base: position 707,510 of record NZ_CP107938.1, on the reverse strand, counting down.
CATCTCCGGACTGGCCAGCGCCGCGTAGCGCTCACCCGCCTCCTGGGCGGTCATCCCGACCGGGAGCGCCTCGTCGAGCAGGTCCGCGGCCAGGCGGACGATCTCGTCGACCCGTCGGTCCAGGAGCCGTCGGCGCAGGTCGACCGCGAACTCCTCGCGATCCGCCGCGCCCCGGATCACCGCGTGCACCGGACTGGTCCGCTCCAGGGTGCGGCAGCTCGCCGCCACCCAGCCCCGGAGCCGCTCGGCGGCCGTGGACAGCTCCCGGACCTCGTGGACCCACTGCTGGTGCAGCATCACCGCGCCGTCCGGCCCCGTGATCGCCGCCTCGATGACGCCCTCGAGCAGGCCCCGCTTGCCGCGCAGCGAGGTGTAGATCGTCTCCGGCGAGACCCCGGCCTCCTCGGCGACGGCCGTGACCGTCGTGCGCGCGTACCCGTGCTGCACGAACAGGCGCGTCGCGGCCTCGACGGCGCGCCGTCGTGTGGCCTCCACCTGCTCGGCGCGCACCGGTGAGCGGTACGGGCGTCGTGACCCCTTGACGCCGCCGGCCATTCGGGAACAGTATCACTCAGGTCACTACAGCGTAGCTGTACCCGATTCCTCGGGAGGCGCCATGTCGTCCCAGGTGCTCGTCCCCGGTGGCGGCCGACGCCCGGCCCCGACCATCGCGATGAAGGTCGAGCCGGACGCCGCGGCCTTCGCGGTCTTCGAGTCCGAGCTCGCCCCGGGCGCGCCGGGGCCGGCGCCGCACCGCCACCTCGCCGACGACGAGTCCTTCTACGTCCTCGCCGGCTCGGTGGCGTTCCTGCTCGACGGCGAGACCACCACCTGTGGACCGGGCTCCTGCGTCCTCGTCCCGCGCGGCGTGGCGCACGGGTTCGGCAACCCGTCGGCGGAGCCGGCGCGCGTCCTGGTGGTCACCACCCCCGGCGCCACCCGGCTGGTCGAGGGCCTGCACGCCCTGCGGCGCCGGGGTGCGGGGCCCGAGGAGATCGCCGACCTCTACCGCCGCCACGACACCGAGCTCGTCGCGACGTCCTCCGGGAGCCCGCGGTGACGGGGGTGTCCGCGTCCCCTGCGACGAGCACGCACCGCCTGCGCCGCGTCGTCTCCGCGGACGGCACCGAGATCGTGCTCGAGCGGGTGACCGACGGGGACCGCGACCTGCTCCTCGTGCCGGGAGGCCCGTCCCGGCGTGCCCGCTGGGCGGCCGTGGCCGCCGGCCTGGCGAATCGGTGGTCGTGCTGGCTCGTCGACCGGCGGGGCAAGGGCGACTCCGGCTGCGCGGTGGCCGCCGCGATCCGCGACGGCCTCGGCGATCGCTCCTAGCCGGCCTTGCGTGCGCGAGCCCGGCGCACCGGCGCGATCTCGGGCGTGACGAGGTCGGCCAGGAACTGACCGGTGTAGCTGCCCTCGACGGCCGCGACCTGCTCCGGGGTGCCCTGGGCGACGACGGTGCCACCGTTGTTGCCGCCCTCGGGGCCCATGTCGACCACCCAGTCGCTGACCTTGATGACGTCGAGGTTGTGCTCGATGACGAGGACGGTGTTGCCCTTGTCGACGAGGCCGTTGATGACGCCGAGCAGCTTGCGGATGTCCTCGAAGTGCAGGCCCGTGGTCGGCTCGTCGAGGATGTAGATCGTCCGGCCCATGGAGCGCTTCTGGAGCTCGGAGGCCAGCTTCACGCGCTGGGCCTCGCCGCCGGAGAGCGTCGGGGCGGGCTGCCCGAGCCGGACGTAGCCCAGCCCGACCTCGGTGAGCGTCTGCAGGTGGCGGTGGATCGCGCCGATGGGCTTGAAGAACTCGGCGGCCTCCTCGATCGGCATGTCGAGGACCTCGGCCACGTTCTTGCCCTTGTAGTGCACCTCGAGCGTCTCGCGGTTGTACCGCGCGCCCCTGCAGACCTCGCAGGGCACGTAGACGTCGGGCAGGAAGTTCATCTCGATCTTGATCGTGCCGTCGCCCGCGCACGCCTCACAGCGCCCGCCCTTGACGTTGAACGAGAACCGCCCGGGCCCGTAGCCGCGCACCTTCGCCTCGTTGGTGGCGGCGAAGAGCTTGCGCATGTGGTCCCACACGCCGGTGTAGGTGGCGGGGTTGGACCGCGGCGTGCGGCCGATCGGCGACTGGTCGACACGCACCAGCTTGTCGAGGTGCTCGAGGCCGGTGACGCGCGTGTGCCGGCCCGGGACCTGGCGCGCCTTGTTGAGCTTGTTGGCCAGCACGGTCGCGAGGATGTCGTTGACCAGCGTCGACTTGCCCGACCCCGACACCCCGGTGATCGAGACGAGGCAGCCGAGCGGGAACGCGACGTCGACGTCGTGCAGGTTGTGCTCGCGCGCGCCGACGACGCCGACCTGGCGGGACCGGTCGATCGGGCGGCGGATCTCCGGGATCGGGATCTGCTCGCGGCGCGAGAGGTAGGCCCCGGTGAGCGACTCGGGGCACTTCTCGAGGCCCTCGACCGGGCCGGAGTAGACGACCCGCCCGCCGTGCTCGCCGGCACCGGGGCCGATGTCGACCACCCAGTCCGAGGCACGGACGGTGTCCTCGTCGTGCTCGACGACGATGAGGGTGTTGCCGAGGTCGCGCAGCCGCGACAGCGTGTCGATCAGCCGGCGGTTGTCGCGCTGGTGGAGCCCGATCGACGGCTCGTCGAGGACGTAGAGCACCCCGACCAGGCCCGACCCGATCTGCGTGGCCAGCCGGATGCGCTGGGCCTCGCCGCCGGACAGCGTCGCCGCCGCGCGGGCCAGCGACAGGTAGTCGAGCCCGACGTCGAGCAGGAAGCCCAGGCGGGCGTCGATCTCCTTGAGCACCGCCCCGGCGATGACCTGCTCGCGCGGCCCGAGCTCGAGGCCCTTCATGAACTCGGCGCAGTCGGCCACCGAGAGCGCGCAGACCTCGGCGATCGAGCGGTCGCCCAGGCTCTCGTGCCGCAGCGTCACCGCCAGGATCTCCGGCTTGAGCCGCGTCCCGCCACACGCCGGGCACGGCACGTCGCGCATGTAGCCCTCGTAGCGCTCGCGGGCGCTGTCGGACTCGGCCTGGTCGAGCCGGCGCTCGAGGAACGGCACCACGCCCTCGAACGATGCGTAGTACGAGCGCTCGCGGCCGTAGCGGTTGCGGTAGCGCACGTGCACCTGGTCGTCCGAGCCGTGCAGCACGGCCTTCTGCACCCGCGCGGAGAGCTTGCGCCACGGCGCGTCCATGCGGAAGCCGACCTGCTCGGAGAGCGCGGTGAGCAGCCGGGTGAAGTACTCGGCGGACTGGCCGATGGCCCACGGGGCGATGGCGCCGTCGGCGAGCGAGAGCTCGTCGTCGGGCACCAGCAGCTCCGGGTCGACCTCCTTCTTGATGCCCAGGCCCGTGCACGTGGTGCAGGCGCCGTAGGGCGAGTTGAAGGAGAAGGCGCGGGGCTCGAGGTCGTCCACCTGGAGCTGGTGGCCGTTCGGGCAGGCCATCCGCTCGGAGAAACGGCGCTCGCGGTCCGGGTCGTCCTCGGGGAGGTCGACGAACTCGAGGACGATGATGCCCTCGCCGAGACGCAGGCCGGTCTCGACCGAGTCGGTGAGGCGCTGTTTGGCGCTCGACTTCACCGACAGGCGGTCGACCACGACCGAGATGTCGTGCTTCTCCTGCTTCTTCAGCGTCGGCGGCTCGGCCAGCGGATAGACCGTGCCGTCGACCAGCACGCGGGAGTAGCCCTGGCCCTGGAGCTGGCTGAACAGGTCGACGTACTCGCCCTTGCGGCCGCGGATGACCGGGGCGAGCACCTGGAAGCGCCGGCCTGGCTCCATGTCGAGCACCTGGTCGACGATCTGCTGGGGCGTCTGCTTCGAGATGATCTCGCCGCAGGTGGGGCAGTGCGGCGTGCCGGCGCGGGCGTAGAGCAGCCGCAGGTAGTCGTAGACCTCGGTGATGGTGCCGACCGTCGAGCGCGGGTTGCGGCTGGTCGACTTCTGGTCGATCGACACGGCGGGCGAGAGGCCCTCGATGAAGTCGACGTCGGGCTTGTCCATCTGGCCGAGGAACTGCCGCGCGTAGGCCGACAGCGACTCGACGTACCGCCGCTGACCCTCGGCGAAGATCGTGTCGAAGGCGAGGCTGGACTTCCCGGACCCCGAGAGGCCGGTGAAGACGACGAGGCTGTCCCGCGGCAGGTCGAGATCGACGCCCGTGAGGTTGTGCTCACGAGCGCCTTGAACGACGAGACGATCGACCACGTGCAGGGCCTCCTGGTCTGCGGTGAGAGCGCGCCGAGGTGGGGACACGCCCGAGCGGACGTCTGGTTCGGCTGCCTCTCCCCCGGTGTTCTCCATGCTAAGAGGGACCCCCGACAACGGCCGCCGGTGGCCGGGTGCGCTCGGCCGGGTGGGGGCTCGGGGCGACGACCGGTCCGGGGGTGCGGGTGTCCCGCGTGTGGCTCAGGGCGTCGGGTAGCGCCGGGCGTACCAGGTGGGCGGTTCGCCGAACAGATCCGTGAAATCGCGCGAGAGGTGCGCCTGGTCGGCGTACCCCAGCTCGGCGGCGAGGCCCGCCCAGTCGACCCGCGTGCCCGCCTCCAACCGGTCGACGACCTCCTGCAGCCGGTACCGGCGGATGACCCACTTGGGACCCAACCCGACGTGCTCGGAGAACAGGCGCTGGAGGCTGCGCATTCCCAGCCCCGCCGCCGCGGCGAGCCGATCGACCCGCGCGATCGTGGGGTCGGCGGCGACCCGGGCGACGAGCTCGCCGGCCTCCCGCGCCGCGGGTCCGGGACCCTCGGCGGGCAGGTGGGCGCGCAGCCAGTCGGCCATCGCACCGTCCCAGGCCGGCCCGGCGGCCAGCGCCGGGACGTCGGCCACCTCCACCTCGCGGTCGACGAGCGCGCTCACCGGCCCGTCCGCGAGCGCCCGGAACGTCCCGGGCCGGAAGGCGGCGCCCACCACCGAGCCTCTCCCGGCCAGCTCGCGCACCATGTGCCGGCTGCGGGGCCCGACGACGCGCGGCGGCCCCCCGTCGATGAGCGACACGTGCACCTGCGGCAGCGGCACGATCTTCTGGGCGTAGGGCTCGGCGTACTCCCAGGACGCCGTCCACAGCCGCTCCACCCACGGGGCGAGCTCCGCGTCCGGCTCCTGCACCGCGATCCGCTGGGCCGTGCGCCAGTGCCCGCCGAGCTCGCGGGGGTCCCGCTCGTCGGGTTGTCGCGTTCGTCCATGACCGGGTGCCGGCACGTCACTAGCGTCCCGTGTCGTGTTCCCCGACTTCACGCCCCGCCCGCACCTCGTCGTCGCCGCGGCCGCGCCGCACGAGGCCCTCGTCGCCGCGGCCGCCGACCACCTCGACGCTCCCGTGCCCTGCGAGGGCTGGACCGTCCGCGACCTCGCCGAGCACATGCTCACCTGGACACCGGTCCTCGCCGGCGCCGGCCGCGGCGCACCGCCCGAGCCCGGCTCGCCGACGCTCGAGGGCGACTGGACCGCCGTCCTCGGCAAGGACCGCGACGACCTCGTCGCCGTCTGGAGCGACCCGGCCTCCTGGCAGGGCACCACCACCATGACGAGCTCCGAGCTGCCGTCCGCGGTCGTCGGGACGATGACGTTCTGCGAGCTCGTGCTGCACGGGTGGGACCTCGCCCGCGGGCTCGGCGCGACCGTGACCTGGGACGACGGGCTGCTCGAGGAGGCCTACGAGGCGCTCTCCCAGCTCACGCCCCTGGGTCGCCAGATGGGCGCCTTCGGTCCTACCGTCGACGTCGCTCCCGACGCGCCGCTGCTCGACCGCGTCGTCGCCGTCGCGGGACGCGACCCGTCCTGGCGGCCCTGACCTGCCCGGCGGGGGCAGGATGGTGTCCATGAGCGAGATCGACCCCGCGGACCTGGCCCGGTTGCGGTCGCGGCGGGCCTGGAGCGAGGACGTCGGCGAGGACGTCGGCGCGGACCGCGCCGCACGCCGCGCCGAGTGCGCCGCGACCCGTGCCGGCCACCTCGCCGTCGTGGTCGCCTCGGGCGAGGTGCCGCGGTGCGAGCACTGCGGCGAGACACTGAGCCCGGACGCTCTGCGGAAGGCGGGCTACAAGCCCGCGCGGTCCTGACCGCGACGATCCCCGTCGGCACTATCCTTCCGGGCGTGGACCTCCTCGACCAGTACACCGGCCATGTCGAGCCCGCCGGCCCCGCCGCGCGCCGCGACCTCCAGGACGTGTCGATCACCAAGGTGTCGGTCGGCCCGATGGACAACAACGCCTACGTCCTGGTCGACAAGGCCACCGGGCAGGCGCTGCTGATCGACGCGGCCAACGAGACCGACCGGCTGCTCGACACCGTCGACACGGTCGCCTCCCGGGACAAGCTGTCGGTCCTCGCGACGACGCACAAGCACTGGGACCACATCCAGTCGCTCGAGGACGTCGTCGGCGCCGTGCACCCCAGCACCTACGCGCACGAGAAGGATGCCCCGGAGCTGCCCGTCACGCCGGACCACACGGTCGGCGACGACGACACCGTGTCCTTCGGCGACTCGTTCGTCGAGATCATCCACCTCGACGGGCACACGCCCGGCTCGATCGCCCTGCTCTACCGCGACCCGGCCGGCAGCGCCCACATCTTCACCGGCGACTCGCTGTTCCCCGGCGGCCACGGCAAGACGGCGACCCTCGAGCACCACGAGTCGCTGATGAACGACCTCGAGCACAAGGTGTTCAGCCGCCTCGACGACGACACCCACGTCTACCCGGGCCACGGCGACGACACGACCCTCGGCGCCGAGCGCCCGCACCTCCCGGAGTGGCGCGAGCGGGGCTGGTGAGCCGGCTACTCCCGCTCGACCCTCCGTAGCCCCTGCGCGGGCGTCCACCACTCGACGACGAGTCGCGTGGCCCGCTCGTCGAGGTGGGTGTGGACGACCTCGTCGATGTCGGCGTGGAACAGGTCGCCGCCCGGGCCCTCGGTGATCGCCCCGGTGAGGAGGGCCCGGCCGGCGATCTTGGCCTCGCCCGGCCACTGCGCCTCGGCACCCTCGACGGGGTCGACCGTGGCGCTGTGCACGGCGAACCGCGGGTCCCGGCGCAGGTCCGCGCCCTTGCGCGCGCCGGGCATGGAGCCGAAGGTCAGCCGGCCGTCCTCGAAGACCGTCTCGATCCCCGAAACACGCGGCGAGCCGTCGGCCCGCAACGTCGCGAGGGTCTTGTGCTTGTGGGCGTCGAACAGCGCGCGCACCCGCTGCGCGAACTGCGGCGCCGCCTCTTCGACGTCCTGCCAGGCCACCATGCGCCGAGGATCGCACCGGGCACCGACAGCGCGGTACGTGCCGAGGCGGTCGGCGACCCCCACACGTTCGGCGTATCGGCTCGCTAACGATCCGTCGATCTGCTCCGATCGTGCTGCTGACAGGCCGAGCACAACCATCGGGGGATGTCCATGTCGACGCAGGAGAGCTCGCCGCCGCGGGGGCGGACACGGATCGTCGTCGGGGTGCTGGCCGCGCTCCTCGTGGTGATCGTCGTCCTCGCCGTGCTCGTGCTGACGGGGGTCACCCGCGGCCTCTTCGCCAAGGACATCACCCGCACGGTCCGCAACGACGTCGACGCGAGCGGCCTGGTCGCCGCGCTCGTGTCGTACCCGGACTCGTTCCGTGGCGGCACGCTCGCGGGGGGCCAGGCCGAGCTCGGCGTCCAGATCGACCAGGCGGCGCTGCGCGGCGGCGACCCCGCGGCGCAGCCGGCGACGATCGTCCTGCGCACCTACAGCTGCCCCGGGGCCGACGGCAGGCCCGCCACGACCCGCATCACCGTCGAGGGTGCCGACGCCGCCCACGTCGCCCCGCGACCGGCCACGGCCGGCGGCGGGGTGGCGCTCACCGGCACGTTCGAGATCGTCGGCGTGCAGCCGGTGGCGCCGGGCGCCGCGCCCGAGTGCCGGATCGATCTCGCCGCACGCTGACCGAACCGTGACGCGGGAGCGGTATCCGCGCCGTACCCCGGAAGGCCAGGCTCGGGTCGTCACGATCGACGACTTCCGGGAGCGACGATGCGCGAAGACATCTCTTTCGACGCCGAGGGCGCGACGCTGCGCGGGTGGTTCTACGCACCCGACGCCGCGGACGCGAACGGTGGCCATCCCTGCGTGGTGATGGCGCACGGCTTCTCGGCGGTCAAGGAGCAGCACCTCGACGACTACGCCGAGGTCTTCGCCGCCGCAGGCCTGGCGTGCGTGGTCTACGACAACCGCGGGTTCGGCGCCTCCGACGCCGCCCCGGGCAAGCCGCGCCAGGAGATCGACCCCTGGGAGCAGGTCCGCGACTACCAGCACGCGATCACGTACGCGCAGAGCCGCGACGACGTCGACGCCGACCGGATCGGCGCGTGGGGGTCGAGCTACTCGGGCGGGCACGTGTACGTGCTCGGTGCGATCGACCGGCGCGTGAAGGCGGTGTCGGGGCAGGCGCCGCTGGTCTCGGGCCGTCGGGGCTTCGAGTCGCTCGTGCGCATCGACGCGTGGGGTCCCACCTGGGACGCGTTCGCCGCCGACCGTCTCGAGCGGGCACGGGGCGGCGAGCCGGCGATGATGCCCGTCGTCACCGAGGACCCGACGGCTCCGGCCGCGCTGCCGACCGCGGACTCCTATGAGTGGTTCACCCGCACCCAGCGCGACCGTGCGCCGTCGTGGCGGAACGAGGTGACGCTGCGGTCGGTCGAGCTGCTCCAGGGCTACGAGCCGCGCGCGTTCCTCCCGCTGATCTCCCCGACCCCGGTGCAGATGGTGGTGACGCCGAACGACCGGCTCATCGCCGGCGAGATCGCGGCCGCCGCCTATGAGACCGCCGTGCACCCGAAGAAGATCGTGATCGCCCCGGGCGGGCACTTCGACGCCTACACGGGGCCGGGCTTCGAGATCACCTCGGCCGCCGCCCGCGACTGGTTCGTCGAGCACCTGCGCGTCGGCAAGACCGGCTGAGGCGACCCGGAGCACCTCAGCTCCACGACCACCCCGACCACCGCGTGACCTCGACGACGATCACCGGCCCCTCGGGCGGCTCCTCGCGGTGCTGGGGGTAGCGGGCGCCGAGCGCCCCACGGGCGCGCTCGAGGTCCGCCGCGTCGTCGGTCACCGTCGCGACGCCGTCGGCGCGCACCCACCACAGGGCGCTCCAGTCGTCGTCGTAGTGGTCGGCGAGCAGCGCGACGGCGGGGTTGTCGGCGATGTTGCGCAGGCGCTTGAGCGCGCGGTGGCGCTTGGGCTTGGCGTCGACGGTGATGAGGACGGTGTCGCCCTCGACCGCGAAGACGACGGGCACGAGGTGGGGCTGCCCGCCCCCCGCCACCGTGGCCAGACGGGCGACGCGCGCCGCGGCGAACCGGCGGCGCGCGTCGTCGACGTCGAGCGTGGGCACGTCAGCCGACGAGCTTCGCGAGCTCGTCGAGCTCCTTGAGGACGGTGTCGCGGTCGGCCGAGCTCACGCCGTAGATGGCCCGGTCGAGGCCGATGCGGCGGTAGCCGTCGAGGGCCTCGGACGAGGTCTCGGCGCCGAACAGCGACATCGGGATGCGGTCGCGACCGGCGTCGGCGGCGCGCTGCTGGAGCGCGTTCGCCCGCTCCTCGAACTGGCCGATGTTGTCGGGGCCGACGCGCTGCGGCAGCCAGGCGTCGCCGAAGTCGAGGACGCGGTCCTCGACGCCCGGCCCCATGCCGCCGACGTAGACCGGCGGGTGCGGGTCCTGCACCGGCTTGGGCCAGGCCCAGCTCGGGTCGAAGTCCACGAACTCCCCGTGGAACTCCGCCTCCTCCTTCGTCCACAGCTCCTTCATGGCCTTGATCTGCTCGCCCATGAGGCGCATGCGGGTCTTGGGGTTGGTGCCGTGGTCCGCCATCTCCTCGCGGTTCCAGCCACCACCGATCCCGAAGAGGAAGCGCCCGCCGGAGAGGCGGTCGAGGCTCGCGACCTCCTTGGCGGTGTTGATCGTGTCGCGCTCGATCACCAGACAGATGCCGGTGGCGAGCTTGAGCGTCGTCGTCGCGCACGCCGCGGCGGTGAGCGCGACGAAGGGGTCGTAGGTGTGGGAGTACATCCGCGGCAGGTCGCCGCCGCCCGGGTAGGGCGACTCCCGGCTGGTCGGGATGTGGCTGTGCTCGGGGAACCAGAGGGAGTCGAAGCCCCGGTCCTCCACCTCCTTGGCCAGCGCGGCCGGGTCGATGGCGTAGTCGGTCGGGAACATCATGATGCCGTGGTCCACGTCCCCTCAGTTATCCCGTCGCGGGGGACGGCACACTGGGCGGGGATGGAGTCCACACGCGTCGACCGCTGGCTGTGGGCGGTGCGGCTGACCAAGACCCGCGCCGACGCGGCCGAGGCCTGCCGCGGTGGGCACGTGCGCGTCAACGACACCCCGGCCAAGCCCGCCACCGCCGTGAAGCCGGGCGACACGATCCGCACGCGGGTCTACGAGATCCCCCGGATCGTCGAGGTCACCAAGGTCATCGAGAAGCGCGTCGGCGCCCCCGTGGCCGTGACCTGCTACGTCGACCACACCCCGCCGCCCCCGCCGCCCGAGGAACGGCCCGCGCCGGTCGCGGTGCGCGACCGCGGCGCGGGCCGTCCGACCAAGCGGGACCGTCGTCTCATCGACGCCCTGCGGGAGGACGCCCTGAGGGAGAGCGCCGGGTCCGACGAGGTGTGAGCGCAGCTCAGAGCGTCGCCGAGAACGACCTCGTCGTCAGTCCACGACCGCCGATCCAGGGCTCGAAGCCGGCCTGGACGCTCGTCATGAACCACTCGGGCCTGGCGACGCCGCGGCGCTGGGCGTCGGCGACGAACTGGTCGAGCGGGAGGTCGGTGACCTCGAGCGTCGGCTGCTGGCGCACGTAGCTGATCGTCGGCAGGTCGATCGCGCCGAGCCAGACGTCCCAGGTGGTGCCGCCGATGCTGACCTCGGCCTTCTTCTCCCCGATCGGCTGGACGCGCGGGGTGTTCTTCAGCCAGATCATCAGCTCGAGACCGGTCGGACGGCCGTTGCGCCGCGGCGTCGGGTCCATCCACAGGTCGTAGGAGACGTTGTAGTCGCCCGTCGGCGGCACCGCGACCGACCAGGACGAGCGCAGCCCCGCGAGCTGCGAGACCGGCTTCGGGAACGGGCTGTCCTTCGTGCAGTTGCCGTAGTTGCAGCCCCAGACCATCGACGGGTACGACGCGGGCTCGTTCTCCTTGTGGTGGTCGGCCGGGTCGACGACGAAGCCGGTGTCGAACGCGGTGATGCACTGCGGGGTGTCGGCGCCCCACACGTTGTTCTGCGCCTCGTAGCGCCCGCCGGCCACCGGGGTGGACTCGGTCTTGCCGCAGACCCGGGTCCCCTCGACGCGCGGTGTCGTGGCGGTGGCCGGGCTCCCACCCAGCAACACCGAGAGCACGGCCAGGAGCGCCACGATCATCCCGCTCGTCGCCCGTCGTCGACCGTTCATCTGCCGCCATCCTCGCTGCTCGACCGTTCGTCGCGCCTGAAGCTACGTTCGTCGCGCCTGTCGGAGCAGTCTTGTCCCCCGTCCGAACGGGTGGACCTTCCCCCACAAGAACCTCAGAGGAGCACTCAGACACCGTTCCGGGTGAGCGCGAAGGCGTCCGTGGACAGGCCCTCGCCGCCGATCCAGGGCTCGAAGCCGGCCTGCACGTTGGTGAGGAACCAGGACGGCTCGACCACGCCGCGCCGGGTGGCGTCGGTGATGAAGTCGCTGATCGGGAGGTCGAGGACGGTGGTGGTCGACTCCTCGCGGACGTAGGAGATCACCGGCAGGCCCTCGTTCTCGCCCTGCCAGATCTCCCAACGTGCGTCGCCGATCTCGACCTCGGCGCGCTTCGAGCCGATCGGCTGGACGCGGTCGGTGCGGTCCAGCCAGATCATCAGTTCGGCCCCGGTGTTGGCGCCGTCGCGGCGCGGGGTCGGGTCGAGCCAGACGTCGTAGGCGACGTTGTAGTCGCCGCGGCGCGGGACGGTGACCGCCCAGCTGGAGCGCACGTCCCCGAGGTCGGCCAGCGGGCGCGGGAACGGCGCGTCGCGGGTGCAGGTCCCGTAGTTGCAGCCGACGACGATCGACGGGTAGGCGGCCGGCCCGGAGTCCTTGTCGTGGCTCGCCTGCACCGAGAAGCCGGTGTCGAACGCGGTGGTGCACTGCGGGGTCGTCGCGCCCCAGGCGTTGTTCTGCACCTCGTAGCGCCCGCCGGCCACGGGCACCGACTGGAACTTCCCGCAGATCCGCTGACCCTCGCGCGAGCCCTCCGGGGGCAGCGGCGCGAGCGGTCCGCCCGCCCCCGTGCCGTTGACGATCGGGGCCCCGGCGGTCGGGATCGTCGCCGGGGGCGGTGTCCCTTCGGTCTCCTCGCCCGCCCCGCCGCAGCCGGCGAGGACGAGGGCCAGCACGGCCACTGCGGCGGCGAGCAGTCGCCGGGCGTCACCCATACGGGGGGAGGCTAGCGAGGCCGATCCGGACGCTCGCCGGGGGTCGGGACACGTCGGGCGAGCACGTCGTCGAGCCCGGAGCCGTGGTCCTCGAGGGCGGCGACGACGTCGGCGGGCGGGTCCGCACCCGTGATCACCGCGGCGGCCAGGACGGCGGCCGCCGGCGCGGTCTCGATGCCCGAGCCGCCCTGGCCCGCGAACAGGTGCAGGCCGGGGTGCTCGGGGCGGTCGCCGATCACCAGGGAGCGGTCCGGGGCGAAGGTGCGCAGCCCCGTCCAGCTGGTGACCACTGAGCGCAGGCCCAGCGTCGTCACGTCGTTGACGGCCTCCAGCGCGCGGGCGACGTCGAGCTCCTCGGGACGGGGGTCGCCCGGCTCGGCGGGGGTCTCCTCGGACGGCGAGACCAGGAGGTACTCGCCCTCCGGCTTGGCGTACCAGCGCTCGCCCACGGAGACGGCGAACGGGTCGCCGCGGCTCACCGGCGCGCCGTCGGGTATCCGGGCGATCGCGATCGTGCGCCGCAGCGGGCGCAGGCCGATCGGCGTGGCGCCGGCGAGGGTGAGCAGCCGGTCGGTCCAGGCCCCGGCGGCGAGCACGACCGTGTCGGCCTCGACGTGGTCGTCCCCGATCCCGACGCGCCAGCCGGTCGCCGTCGCGTCAAGCGCCGTGACCGAAACCCCGGTCCGGATCTCCCCGCCGCGGGCGCGCAGGGCGCGGCGGTAGTGCTCGTGCAGGCCCAGCGGGTCGGCGTCCTGGGCGTCCTCGACCACGCCCGCCGCCCGCACGCGGTCCGCCCGCAGCGCCGGCCAGCGCCGGACGGCCTCGGCGACGGTGAGCTCGTCGACGGTGCCGAGCGTCAGGATCTCCTCCCGCAGCGTCCGCTCCTCGTCGTCGTCCTGCGCGATGTGCAGGACCGCCCGCGGTCGCAGGAACGAGTGGCCGGCCTCCTCGGCCAGGGCGGCGAAGCGGTCGCGCGAGGCGGCCACGAGTGCGCGGGCGGGCGCCGCGCCGTGACCCGGGATGTAGCTCGCGGCGGAGCGTCCCGTCGTGTGCCGGGCGAGCTCGCGCTCCCCCTCGACGAGCAGCACGTCACGGTCGCGCGCGAGCTCCGCGGCGACCGACATCCCGGCGATCCCGCCACCGACGACGACCACACCCATGTGAGCGATCTTCCCGGCTATAGCCGGGAACTTCACTCACGTACGGAGGTCGAGGCCCAGATCGAGGACGGGCGCGGAGTGGGTGAGGGCGCCGACGGCGAGGTAGTCGACGCCCGCGGCGGCGTGGGCGGCGGCGGTGTCGAGGGTCAGGCCGCCGGAGACCTCCAGGCAGGTACCCGGCGCGCGGGCGTCGCGACGCGCCACGGCCTGCGCCGTCTGCGCCGGCGTGAAGTTGTCGAGCAGGACCAGCGCGAGACCGAGCCCGAGGGCCTCGTCGAGCTGCGCGAACGAGTCGACCTCGACCTCGCACGGCAGGTCCGGCGCCGCGGACCGGGCAGCAGCGAGCGCCGCGGTCACCGACCCCGCGGCCGCGACGTGGTTGTCCTTGATCAGGACCGCGTCACCGAGCGACATCCGGTGGTTGACCCCGCCCCCGCAGCGCACGGCGTACTTCTGCAGCGCCCGCAGCCCCGGGACGGTCTTGCGGGTGTCGCGGATGCGGGCGCGGGTGCCCTCGACGGCGTCGACCCACGCCGCGGTGGCCGTCGCGACCCCCGAGAGCTGGCCGAGCAGGTTGAGCGCCGTGCGCTCGGCGGTCAGCAGGGTGCGCAGCGGGGCGCGGACGGCGAGGGCGACGTCGCCGGCCGCCAGCCGGTCGCCGTCGGCGCGGGCCTCGAGGATCTCCAGGTCCGGCCCGCAGACCCGCTCGAGCACCCGCACGGCCACCCCGACGCCGGCGAGCGTGCCCGCCGGGCGGGTGCGGAACTCCCCCACCGCGACAGCGCCCTCGGGCACGCACGCATCGGTGGTGGCGTCCGGTCCGTCGCGCAGGTCCTCGTCGAGCGCGCGCGCGACCACCGCGTCCACCTCGGCGGCGCCGAGCGTGTCGGGCAGGGACAGGGTCCTGGGCAGGGGCACGGTCATGCCACACCTCCGTGGCGGGCGTCGGTGGTCCCGACGTGCAGCCGTCCGTCGGCGTCGAGCGCGACGGTGCTCGAGGCGCGCTGCCAGTGGTCGTCGGTGGCCGGGTGGTCGGTGCGGACGTGGCAGCCCCGCGTCTCGGTGCGCGACCCGGCCGCGGCGAGCAGGGCGTGCGCGGCGAGGGTCAGGGCGGCGTCCTCGGTCTCGGCGCGGGTCATGGGCAGCCGCAGGGTGCTGGCGGCCTCGACGGCGTCGGAGGCGGCGGCGAGCCCCGCGGCGTCGCGCCCGATCCCGGCGCTGCGGGTCAGCGCGGCCCGGAGCACGGCGCGGTCGGCGACGGGCACGGGCCGGGTGTGGGTCTCGGTGGGCTCCGCGAGCCGCCGCGGGCCGGCGAGCGCCCGCGCGACGTCGTCGGCCGCGCGGCGACCCACGACGAGGCCCTCGAGCAGGCTGTTGGAGGCGAGCCGGTTGGCCCCGTGCAGGCCGGTGCGCGCGACCTCCCCCGCCGCCCAGAGCCCCGGCACCCCGGTGCGCCCGTGGGTGTCGGTGACGACGCCGCCGCACGAGTAGTGCGCGGCGGGCCGCACGGGGACGGGGTCGCGGGCGAGGTCGACGCCGATCGCCGCGCACGAGGCGGCGACCGTCGGGAAGCGCGCGGCGACGTCCGGGACGCCCGTGGCGTCGAGCCAGACGTGGTCGACGCCGAGCGCCGCGATCCGCCGCGTGATCGCGGTGGCGACGACGTCACGCGGGGCGAGGTCGCCGAGCGGGTGGACGCCGGCCGTGACCGGGGCGCCGGTCGTGTCGCGCAGCACCGCGCCCTCGCCGCGCAGGGCCTCGGTGACGAGCGGGGCACGGCCCGACCGTCCCCGCCCCGTGTAGAGCGCCGTCGGGTGGAACTGCACGAACTCGACGTCGGCCAGCGCGGCGCCGGCGCGCAGGGCGAGCGCCCAGCCGTCGGCGGTGGCCACGTCGGGGTTGGTCGTCGTCTCGTAGAGCCCGCCGACGCCGCCGGTCGCGAGCAGGACCGCGGGCGCCGCCAGTCGCCCCGCGCGCCCGTCCGCGTCGCGGACCTCCAGACCCTGCACGGTGCCGTCGGGGCCCGTGAGCACCGACGACGCCGCGTGGCCGGCGAGCACGGTCAGCCCGGCGCGCTCGCCGGCGGCGAGCAGGGCGCGCTCCACCTCGGCACCGGTCGCGTCGCCGCCGGCGTGCACGACGCGCAGCGCCGAGTGCCCGCCCTCGCGGGTGCGGGCGAGGCGCGCGGCGGGCCCGTCGAAGACCGCGCCCTCGGCGCGCAGACCCGCGACCGCGGCCGGGCCGGCGGCGAGGATCTCCGCGGCGGCGCCGGCGTCGACCAGCCCGCAGCCGGCGGCGAGCGTGTCGGCGAGGTGGGCGTCGACGGAGTCGCCCGTGATGTCACCGAGCACCACCGCGATGCCGCCCTGGGCCCAGCGCGTGCTCCCGGCGTCCGGGGCGTCCTTGGTGACCACGACGACGCGCAGACCGCGGCGCTGCGCCGCGAGCGCCGCGGTCAGCCCGGCGACCCCGGAGCCGACGACGACGAGGTCGGCGGTGGTCTCCCAGGTCGTGTCGGTGGCGCTCACTCCCCGCCCCCGGGCCGCCCGATCTCGATCATCCGCTGGACGGCGCCGCGGGCGCGCTCGGCCGTCTCGAGGTCGACGTGCACCTTGTCGCGCCCCTCGAGCAGCGCCCTCGTCAGCGCGCCCGGCGTGATCATCTTCATGTAGCCGCAGGAGGCGCGGTCGTTGACCGCGCGGAAGTCGACGTCGGGGTTGGCGCGACGCAGCTGGTGGAGCATGCCGACCTCGGTGGCGACGAGGACGCTGCGCTTGGTGGTGTTCTTCGCGGCGTCGAGCATCCCGCCGGTGGACAGGATGTGGACCTGCTCGGCGGGGACGGCGCCCGCACCGGCGAGGTAGAGCGCGCTGGTCGCGCAGCCGCACTCGGGGTGCACGAACAGGTCGGCGTCGGGGTCGGCCTGCGCCTGCGCGGTGAGCTCTGCGCCGTTGATGCCGGCGTGGACGTGGCACTCGCCGGCCCAGATGTGCAGGTTCTCCCGGCCGGTGATCCGCTTGACGTGGGCGCCGAGGAACTGGTCGGGCAGGAAGAGGACCTCGCGGTCGGGGTCGATGCTCGCGACCACCTCGACGGCGTTCGACGACGTGCAGCAGACGTCCGTCTCGGCCTTCACCGCCGCCGTGGTGTTGACGTAGCTGACGACGACCGCGCCCGGGTGCTCGCTCTTCCACTCCCGCAGCTCGTCGGCGCTGATCGAGTCGGCGAGGCTGCAGCCGGCGCGCGCGTCGGGGATCAGCACGGTCTTGTCCGGCGCGAGGATCTTGGCGGTCTCGGCCATGAAGTGGACACCGCAGAAGACGATCGTGCTCGCGTCGCTCGCGGCGGCGATCCGGCTCAGGGCCAGCGAGTCGCCGGTGTGGTCGGCGACGTCCTGGATCTCGGGGCGCTGGTAGTTGTGCGCGAGCACCACGGCGTCGCGCTCCCGGGCGAGCCTGCGGATCTCGTCGGCCCATCCCGGCCCGGCGGTCAGCGGCCCGACGAGGTCCGTGGCAGCGGTGACGGTCATCGCCGTCTCCTCCCCCGGCGGCCCCTCGGCGTCGAGGGCGGCCGGTCTCGGTGGTTTTCGCCTCGTGGTCGAAAACATGCCCGACCGTACCCGTCACCCCGAGCCCCACGCCAGCACCCGTCACGGGCAGTGACGCGCACCACCGCGCGGAATGTCAGCGGCGTGGCGCCACGGACACCCAGCGTCTGCAGCGCCACGCCGCTGACACCTACGATCACTCTCCGTGGAGACCGCAGGCGAGCAGGGCAACTACGCCCACGACGTGCTCGCCGTCGTCCTGCGCATCACGGGGTCGGTGCCGAGCGTGCTGCTCTGGCAGCGGGCGCGGGAGCCGCACGCCGGCCGGTGGGCGCTGCCCGGGGGACGGCTGGGGCCCGACGAGGACGTCGAGGCCTCGGTACGCCGCCACCTCGCCGAGAAGGTCGACCTCGCCGAGGTCGCCCACGTCGAACAGCTCGGGGTGTTCTCCGACCCCCACCGGGGCCCGCCCCCGCGGCGCGTCGCCACCGCGTTCCTCGGCCTCGTGCCCTCCGACGCCGACCCGGCCGTCCCCGACGACACCGCGTGGCACCCGGTGGACGCGCTGCCGGAGACGGCGTTCGACCACGGGGCGATCACCCGCGACGGTGTCGACCGGCTGCGCGCCAAGCTGTCCTACACGAACATCGGCTTCGCGCTCGCCCCCGACGCGTTCACGGTCTCCGAGCTGCGCGACCTCTACGCCGCGGCCCTCGGGCACCGGGTGTCGGCGACCAACCTGCACCGCGTGCTGACCCGTCGCGGCGTCCTGGTGCCCACCGGCGAGACGGCGCCGCCGGGTCCGAGCGGCGGGCGTCCCGCGGCCATGTACCGGTTCTCCGAGCACGAGTTGCGCGTGACCGATCCCTTCGCCGCGCTCCGGCCTCCCGGGGACGCCGTGTGACGCCACCCGGCGGCGAGGTCCCCGGGGTCGTAGCGTGGTCGACGTGGTCGAGACGCTGCCCCTGTTCCCGCTGGGAACCGTGCTGCTTCCCGGCGCCTCGCTGCCACTGCACGTCTTCGAACCCCGCTACCGCCAGCTCACGATCGACCTGGTGACCGGGACGATCCCGGGCAAGCAGTTCGGGGTGGTCGCGGTGCGGGAGGGCTGGAGCCCCGACGACGGCCGCGAGGGCCTGCACGACGTCGGCTGCACGGCCTCGCTGCGCGAGGTGCGGCGCCTGCCCGACGGGCGCTTCGACCTCCAGACCACCGGCGACCGGCGCTTCCGCCTCGTCGACGTCGACGACTCCACGGCGCCCTACCTCGTCGCCAACGTGGAGTGGCTCCCCGACGCCGAGGGCGACACCGCCACCGACCTCGCGCCGTTCGCGATGGCCGCCCGCGCCGCGCACCGCCGCTACTGCACCACTGCCTGGCGCCAGCAGGGCGGCGGGGACGGCGAGATGCCCGCCGACCTCACCGACGAGGCGGCGACCGACGTCGCGGACCCCGAGCTCGCCCACATCCTCGCCGGCGACTGCCTCCTGCCCCTCTCCGATCGCCAGGAGCTGCTCGAGGAGACCTGCCCGATGCAGCGCCTGCAGCTCATCCGGCGCTCGATGACCCGCGAGGCGGTACTGCTCGCCGAGCTGCGCGCGGTGTGGGCGCCGAGCGCCAAGTTCGCGGTCGAGCACAGCCCGAACTGAGGCCGGCGCGCGCGTGACCCTCCCCGTCCCGGGCCTCGAGTTCCTCGCCCACGTCGAGGTCGAGCTCGGCGAGCTGCTCGACCTCGGCGTCACCGACGCCGGTCACCGGCGCATCGTCCCGATCGTCGGGGGCACCGTGACCGGCGAGCGCTTCACGGGCGTCGTCCTACCCGGCGGCGCCGACTGGCAGGTCGTCCACGACGACGGCGCCGTCACCATCGACACCCGCTACACCCTGCGCGCCGACGACGGCGCCCTCGTCCACATCCGTACGAACGGGGTGCGCTCCGGGCCCCGCGCGGTGCTCGACGCCCTGGGCCGTGGCGAGGACGTCGACCCGTCGGCGTACTACTTCCGCGTCACGGCGACGTTCGAGACCGCGGCGCCGCAGCACCGCTGGATGACCCGGGTGCTCACGGTCGCCGTGGCCCGCCGACGGGCCTCGACCGTCGTCTACGACGCCTACACGGTCACCTGAGGCGGAGCCCACGCTCAGGTCAGGGCGCCGAGCACCGCGCGGTAGGCCTCGGCGGCGGGACCGATGAGGCCGGCCGGGGCGGTCTCGTCGGTGACGTGCGCCTGCTCGGGCTCACCGGGGCCGAAGACGATCGTGTCGGCGCCGCCGAGGGCGGAGGCGAGCACGCTCGCGTCGGTGAAGTACGTGGCGTAGCTCGGCGTCCCGCCCCCGAGCAGCTCGACCGTGCGCGTGACCCGCGCCGGATCGGTGTCGATCAGCGGCAGCTCGACGAGGCGCTCGGTCTCGACGGGGCAGCCCGCCAGCCCGACGGTCGTGGCCTCGGCGGCGTCGGCCGTGTCGCCGGGGACCAGGCGCAGGTCGACGGTGAGCGCGGCCCGGTCCGGCACGACGTTCGGCTGGATGCCGGCGCGCATCATCCCGACGTTCGCCGTCGTCGCGCCGTGCGTCGGGCTCGTCGGCCACCCGTCGTGCTCGTGGATCCGCACCGCGGCGCGGGCCAGGTCGACCAGCGCGTTGTGGCCGAGGTCGGGCCGCGAGCCGTGCGCCGGGACGCCGCGGGCCCGCAGCACGAGCCACAGCACGCCCTTGTGGCCGAGGACGACGCGGTTGGACGTGGGCTCGGCGACGAGGAGCGTCCCGGACGGGGTCAGCGCGTCGGACGGGATCTCGCGGGCGCCCTCGCAGCCGGTCTCCTCGCCGAACGTCAGCACGACCTGCACGCCGCTGCCGCCCGCGCGCACGTGCTCGGCGACCGCGACGACCGCCGCGGCCACGCCCGCCTTCATGTCGCTGCTCCCCCGCCCGCGCAGCCGCCCGTCGACGACGTCGCCCGCGAGCGGGTCGAACGACCACACCGCCTCGTCGGCGGGCACGGTGTCGAGGTGCCCGGTGAGCGTCACCGGCGTCTCGTCGCCGTGGCGGGCGACGACGTTCGCCCGCCCGGGCCGGGTCTCGTGGACGGCGACGGACAGCCCGGCGTCCTCCAGGTGCCCGGCGAGCAGCGCCGCGGCCGCGCTCTCGCCACCGCCCCGGGTGTCGAGACGGACCAGCTCGCAGGCCCGGTCGACGGCGTCCGTGGGACTCATGGGATGCCTCCAGCAGGGGTCAGAGCGGGTCGTCCCGCCCCATGTCCTCGTGCCCGTCGACGATGGCAGAGAGCACGTAGGTCAGCGCCGCCCCGAGGCCCGCGACCAGCGCGATCCACCAGGGTCCCGGCGACGGCGGCAGGCTCGTCAGGACGGCGGGCACGGGCGCCCCGGGAGCGCCGGCCGTGCCGAGCGCCCGCGGGTCGACGAGCACCGGCACCGGCGAGGCCGCCCACGCGAGCAGCCCACCCACGCGGCCGGCGAGGACCGCGCCCACCAGTGATCCCCCGGCGGCGGCCACGAGCAGCACCGGGCCACGCCGGTGCCGGCGCCGCCAGGCCACCGCGCCCGCGATGATCCCGAACGACGCGACGAGCAGGACGTGGATCGCCACGGCGTCGAAGGCGTGGTCGGCCTCCCCCGCCGGCGAGCCCGTCCCCGCGCCGGGCAGGGCGACGACGTGCACGACGGGCGCCAGCAGCGCCCACAGCGCGCCGAGCGGGAGCCCGATCACGACGAGGATCGCGGCGTAGCGCAGCGCCCCCGGGAGATCCCCGCGCAGCTCGGCCCGCTCGAGCCGGCCCGTGGGCTCGAGGGGCAGGAAGTCGTCCACGGTCATGGTCGAGCTCCGCTCCGCTGCGTCTCCCGGATCGACGGCCGTCATGCGAACCCGTTCGTCCCCGCCGACTCCCCGTGCCGGCTGCACCGCGCGGTCCAGCCGACGGGGTCGACCTGCACGACCATCCGCCGTGCGCACACCGGGCAGTGCCGCGGCGGGTCGACGGTGGCGAGGCGTCGCTCGCACCCGGCGTGGTCGCCCTCCGCGCGGGCGCCCCCGCACCAGGCACAGAAGGACTGTGCGCCGGCTGCGGGCGGCTCCACGACGGCGCTCACAACGTGTCGTTCAGGGCCTTGATCGGCATCTTGAGGGTCTCGAGCATGTCGAGGTCCTGCTCGGCCGGGCGCCCGAGGTTGGTCAGGTAGTTGCCGACGATGATCGCGTTGACCCCGCCGAGCATCCCCTGCTCGGCACCCAGGTCGCCCAGGGTGAGCTCCCGGCCGCCGGCGAAGCGCAGCACCGTGCGCGGCAGCGCGAGGCGGAACGCCGCGACGGTCATCAGCGCGTCCGCACCCTGGGGCACCTCGAGGTGCGCGAACGGCGTCCCCGGGTTCGGGATCAGGAAGTTCAGCGGCACCTCGTCGGGCTCGAGCGCCGCGAGCTGCACCGCGAACTCCGCACGCTGCGCCAGCGTCTCGCCCATGCCGACGATCCCGCCGCAGCAGACCTCCATGCCGGCCGCGCGCACCATCTGCAGGGTCTCCCAGCGCTCCTCCCAGGAGTGCGTGGTGACGACCTCGGGGAAGTGCGAGCGGGCGGTCTCGAGGTTGTGGTTGTAGCGGTGCACGCCCATGGCGGCGAGCTCGTTCACCTGGTCCTGGGTGAGCATCCCCAGCGAGCAGGCGACGTTGATGTCGACCTCGGCGCGGATCGCGGCGATGCCCGCGCGCACCTGCTCCATGAGCTTCGCGTCCGGCCCGCGGACCGCGGCGACGATGCAGAACTCGGTGGCCCCGGTCTTGGCGGTCTGCTTGGCCGCCTCGACCAGCCGGTCCTTGTCCAGCCACGCCGCGCGCACCGGGGACTCGAACAGCCCCGACTGCGAGCAGAAGTGGCAGTCCTCGGGGCAGCCGCCGGTCTTGAGGGACACGATGCCCTCGACCTCGACCTCCGGCCCGCACCAGCGCATCCGGACGTCGTGGGCGAGCTTGAGCGCCTCCTCGAGCCGCTCGGTCGGCAGCGACAGGACGGCCAGGACCTGGTCCTCGGTGAGGCCCACCCCCCGCTCGAGCACCTGCTCGCGGGCGACGGCGAGCACGTCCCCGGACCCGACGGCCGAGCTCTGCTCCGCTCCGTCGCCGCCCGTCTCCTCACCGGTCCCGCCGGTCTCCACGGCCGTCACGCAGGGCTCCCTTCGTCGGACACGGTGTCGCGGGACGTCCGTGCCGACGCGGCCGCGATCATGACCATGATCGCACCGCACCGCCCGTGCCCGTCCCGCGCCGCAGTGTGCCTCACGATGCTCCGGACGGGGACCACCCACCACCGAGGACGGGACCGATCCCACACCGCGCCGCGGCGAGCAGGGCGTCCCGGTCGGCCCCGCCCAGACCGGCGGGCAGCACCCCGAGCAGCGGTGCGTCCGTGACGCGCGGCAGGTCCTCGAGGTTGGTCCGCTCGGCGAGATCGGGCTCGGCCGGATAGGCGCCGACGACGACGCCCGCCAACGGGATTCCGCGGCGGGCGAGGGCCTCGGCCGTCAGGGCCGCGGTGTTGAGCACCCCGAGCCCGGCGCTCGCGACGAGCAGGACGGGGGCGTCGAGGCCGGCGGCGACGTCGGCGAGGGTCTCGTTCAGGTCGTTGAACCGCACGAGGAGGCCGCCGGCGCCCTCGACGATCACGAGGTCGGTGTCCAGCCCCCGCACCGCGTCCACCACCTGCGCCGCCATCACCGGCGTCGCACCGGCCCGTCGCGCGGCGGTCGCCGGGGCGAGCGGCTCGGGGAAGCGGGCGAGCTCGAGGGTGTCGACGGGCCCGGCGAGGCGCACGACCTCGGCGAGGTCGCCGTCGTCGGCGGGCGCGACCCCGGTCTGCGCCGGCTTCACCACCGTGACCCGCTCCCCCGCCGCGCGGGCCAGGGCGGCGATCGCGGCGACGACCACGGTCTTGCCGACGTCGGTGCCCGTGCCGGTGACGATCAGGGTTCGCACGCCGCGAGAGCCTAGGTGCAGGCCCAGCGGTGCAGGGGTCAGACGGTGGTCAGCACCCGGACCGCGCGACGGCCGGCGTCGTCGTGCAGGGCGGCGCACGAGCAGAACGGCCGCACGTGGGAGAGCGGGTCGCCGTCGGGCACCGGTGCCCGGCGCGGGCCGACGACCTCGGAGAACAGGGTGCTGCCCGGACGGGCGCGGATCTCCAGGGTCAGTCCGGCCGGCTCGGGGTCGCTGCCGCGGCAGGCCAGCACGGCCGCCTCGTGCACGGCGAGCACCGCGGCGCGGACGGCGTCGCCCTCCAGGCCGGCCCGGCCGGCGACGTCGGCGACCCGGCGGCGCACCTCGGCCAGATCCCCGGTCCCGTCGACCTCGAGCCGCGCCGCCACCGTCCCCCAGAGCGCGGCCGGCGTCGGGCTGGCCGGGGCGGGCGTGCGGTAGTCGGCGTTGTCGGCGGAGCCGGCCGTCGTCGCCAGCAGCGGGTGGGTGCGCCGGGCGACGGCGAGCAGGTCGGGGTCGAGGTCGCGGCGGCAGCAGCAGATCAGCGTCAGGGGCAGGTCGCCGAGGACGAGGTTCACCGCGTCCTCGCCGAACCCGCAGTCCGGCGCCGACATCGTCGCCGGGTACTGGCCCAGCACCGTCGTGCGCCGGTCCGGGCGGGCCCAGCCCCGCACGGTGGCGAGGAACCCCGGCGCCGACGGCGGGAGCAGCGACGACGGTGACGGGAAGGTGACGCCCTCGACGTCGTCGCCCAGTGCCTCGCGGAAGGCGCGCACGGTGCGGCGGTCGACGACGAGGCGGACGTCGTCGCCGGCCTCCAGGGCCCGCCGCACCTCGCCGACGGCGCTGTCGACGAGGTCCTCGGGGCCGTCGTGGAGCAGCCCGAGGTGGACGAGCCCGGAGCCCGTCACCGCGCGTCCTCGCTCTCGCGCACGGACACCGGTCGACCGACCGCGTCGAAGAGCCGGCGCAGGAACCGCGGGCCGCCGTGCAGCACCATCTGCTGGCCGTCCGGGGCCGAGCGGGCCGCGAGCATCAGGATCTGCGCGCAGGCGACGTCCATGAAGTCGATCGCGGAGAGGTCGATGTGGAGGTCGGTGCACTCGTCGCGCCGGCGGGCGGCGCGCAGCGCCCCGTGCACCGCGGCGCCGAAGCGGCGGGCGACGTGGGCATCGAGGTCACCGCGCGGGCTCCAGACCCCGGCGTCGTCCGCGGTGGCCGACCAGAACCCGTCGACGACGTCGCGGTGGTGGACGGCGACGGTCTCCCAGACCGAGGTCTCGCTCTCGAGGGGGACGCTGAGCTGGCAGAGCAGCCGCACCGGCCACTGCTGGGCGAGGACGTCGAACCCGCCCTCCCAGGTGACGTACTCCGAGACGAGCGCCGGGTTGTCGGCCATGGGGAGCTCGGGGCTCTCCTGGGTCATGGCGATCGTGGGCCACTGGTCGTCGAGGGCCCGCTCGACCTCGCCGCGATAGAGGCCGATCACGCCGTCCGCGGTGCCGCCGGAGCGCTCGATCGCGGTCGGGATGTCGAGGAACTCCATCTGTCCGGAGTCGAGCGCGTCCCGGGCACCGCGCGGGCCCGCCGGTCCGGTGAGCCAGTGCTGGTCGGGCCGGCGGCCGTCGGGCAGCCAGCCCTTGTAGAAGACCTTGGAGCCGTGCGCGAGCTCCCGCTCGACCCAGGACGCGGTGCCGCGCCGTCCCTGGTCGACGGCGTCGGCGACGTTGAGCGTGTGGCGCGAGGCCGGGACGTCCAGGTCGGGGCGCGCGCGCAGCGGTGCGGTCACGCGTCCCCCCTCTGCTGCCGGTGCTCGCCCGAGAGGGTATCCCGCCACCACGGTGCGTGACGAGTCGATCGACGCTCGGTGGTGCCCGGTGCGGCCGGTCGGGGCGTCGTCAGCGGCCGGACGCCACCGGCCCCAGGACCTTGTGGAGCACCTGGTCGACGAGCGCGAGATCGTCGGCGGTCAGGTCGGCCCGGGCCGTGAGCCGCAGCCGCGAGGTGCCCGGGGGCACCGACGGCGGACGGAAGCAGCCGGCGCGCAGGCCGTGCTCGGCGCAGGCCGCGGCGGCGGAGAGGGCCACGACCGGGTCGCCGAGGACGACGGGCACCATCGCCGCGGTGGGCGCCGGGACGTCGACGCCGGGCGCCGCCGCCCGGGCGGACGCCGCCACCGAGGCCGCCGCCGCGTGCAGCGCCGCGACCCGCTCGGGCTCGGCGCGCACGATCTCGAGGGCCGCGAGCGCCGCGCCCGCGGCGGCCGGGGCGAGGCCCGTGTCGAAGATGAACGGGCGGGCGGCGTCCACGAGGTGCTCGGTGACGGCGCGGGCGCCCAGCACCACCCCGCCCTGGCTGCCCAGCGACTTGGACAGCGTGGCGGTCAGCACGACATCGGGGGCGCCGGCGAGGCCGGCCTCGGCGAGCGTGCCGCGCCCGCCCGGCCCGCGGACGCCCAGCCCGTGCGCGTCGTCGACGACCAGCACGGCGTCGCGTTCCCGGCAGACGGCGTAGAGCTCGGCGAGCGGCGCGATGGCTCCGTCGACGCTGTCGACGCCGTCGACGACCACCAGCGCGCGGGCCTCGTGGCGCGCCGCGAGCACGGCGTCGACGGCCGCGGGGTCGGCGCACCGGGCGACCTCGACCCGCGCGCGGGAGAGCCGCGCAGCGTCCACGAGCGAGGCGTGGGCGGCGACGTCGGAGACGACGAGCGCGCCGCGGCCGCTCAGCGCGGTGACCGCGCCGAGGTTGGCGGTGTAGCCCGAGGAGAACACCAGCGCGGCCTCGCTGCCGGTGAACGCGGCGAGGGCGTCCTCGAGGTCGGTGTGCAGCCGCGTGGTGCCGGTGACGAGGCGCGATCCGGTCGACCCGGCCCCCCACGTCCGCAGCGCCGCCGCGGCGGCCTCGACGACGCGGCGGTCGCGGGCGAGACCGAGGTAGTCGTTCGAGGCGAGGTCGACCACGGGGTCGACCGCCTCGCGTGGACGCAGGGTGCGCCGCAGCCCGGCCTCCGCGCGCGCCGCCGCCGTCTCCTCCAGCCACGCGCCCAGCCAGCTCACGGCTGCCACCCTAGGCGCCCTACGTGAGCGATGTTCCCGGCTGTAGCCGGGAACATCGCTCACGGGTGGCGGTGGGTCAGACCGGGTCGGGGGCGGGGAAGGCCGCGGTGACGGGATCGCCCGGGGTGCCCGCGGCGCCGGCGCCGAGACGGTCCCGCGACGCGGGGACGAAGCGGTCGCCGTCGAGCACCGACATGCGCGCCGAGGCGATGTCGAAGTACAGCCCGACCAGCCGCACCCGCCCCTCCGCGAGGGCACGGGCGACGGCCGGGTGCCGCGCGAGGCGGTCGAGCTGGACCGCGACGTTGACCATCGCCAGCTGGTCGACGTCGCAGGCCCCGCGGGCCGCGGCCGGCGCCGCCACCGGGTGGCCGGCGCGCCACCGGTCGATGCTCTCGTCGGCACCGTCGAGCCACCGGCCGAGCACGCCGTCGCCGCCGGTGCCGTGCAGGGCCGCGGTCATCGCGCCGCAGCCGGAGTGCCCGCACACCACGAGGGTCGGCACCTCGAGCGCGTCGAGGGCGTACTCCACCGACGCCCCCACCGAGGCGTCGGCGCCGGTGCCGACCGGCGCGAGGTTGCCGACGTTGCGGACGGTGAACAGGTCGCCGGGCCCGCTCGAGGTCAGCACGTTGGGCACGACCCGCGAGTCCGAACAGGTCAGGAACAACGCGTACGGGGACTGGCCGTCGGCGAGGTCCGACAGGTACGGCGCGACGAGGCCGGCGGCGCGCCGGTGGTACTCCCGCAGGCCGGTGAGGATCGGGTCGCCTGTCCCATCCCGAGCATCCTCGCCGGCGTCGAGGGCGTGGCCGTGGCCGCCGCCCGTCGCCTCGTGCCCCGCCTGCCACACCGCCCACGGGCTCAGGAACCGCGGCACCGGCCCGGGACGCCGGGCGCCCGGCCCGCCGGACGACGCCGCGCGCCGGTCGAGCAGGCCCATCGACCCGACCTCGTCGACGCGGACGTGCCCGCCGCCCCGCTCGTGGCGCTCGATCCACTCCGAGAGGTGGTCGTAGGCGGCGTGGTCGAGGTAATCGGTGACGAGGTCGACGACGACGGGCGCCCCGGCGGGCACCTGGCCCAGCCGGCGGGCCAGGCGCGGGATCGACGGGAAGCACAGCGCACCCTCGACGACGACGTGCCAGGGACGTTCCCCGTCGACACGGTCGTCCGCCGCCGGCTCCTGGACCTCGATCGACGCCCACACGACGCGGCGCAGCACCAGCAGCAGTGCGAGCGCCAGCCCGGCGATGACGCCGGTGAGCAGGTCGGTGACCACGACCCCGAGGACCGTCACGACGTACACCGGCAGCTCGCCGTGGCGGTGCAGCTCGCGCATGTGCGCGAGCTTCACCAGCCGCGCGCCGATCACCACGAGCAGCCCGGCGAGCACGGCCATCGGGATCTGCTGGACGAGCCCGAGCAGCGCCACCGAGAACACGACGATCCAGACACCGTGCAGGATCGCCGACGCGCGGCTCTTCGCGCCCGCCGCGACGTTCGTCGAGCTGCGCACGATGACGCCGGTGATCGGCAGGCCGCCGAGCAGCCCGGAGAGCGTGTTGCCGGCGCCCTGACCGATGAGCTCGCGGTCGAGGTCGGATTTCGCGCCGGCATGCATCCGGTCGACGGCGACGGCCGAGAGCAGGCTCTCGACGCTGGCGATGATCGCGATGGTCAGGACGCCGACCGCGAACGCGCCCCACTGCCCCTCGGGCAGCACCGGCGGGGTGATCGCCTCGAGCAGCGAGCCGCCGATCTCGACGCGCTCGACGGGCATCGCGAACAGCCCGGCCACGGCGGTGACGAGGACGACGGCGAGCAGCGGCGCGGGGATGCCGCGCACCCAGCCGGGCAGGCTCCTCGGCAGCCGCGGCCAGATCAGCAGGATCGCGATGACGGCGAGGCCGAGCGCGGTCGCGGGACCGTGCAGGGAGATCAGCTGCCCGGGCAGCTCGAGGACGTTCGCGATCGCGTCGTCCTGCTGCTCGCCGCCGAGGACGACGTGCAGCTGACCGAGCACGATCGTCACGCCGATGCCCGCGAGCATCCCGTGCACGACGGCCGGGGAGATCGCGAGCGCCGCGCGGCCGGTCCGCGTGAGGCCGAACAGCACCTGCAGCAGCCCCGCGGCCACGGTGATCGCGCACGTCACGCCCCAGCCGAAGCGGCCGACGAGGTCGGCGACGACGACGGTGAGGCCCGCCGCGGGTCCGCTGACCTGCAGTGGGGAGCCACCGAGGGCGCCGGCGACGAGACCGCCGACGGCGGCGGCGATCAGCCCCGCGGTCAGCGGGGCGTCGGAGGCCACCGCGATGCCCAGCGAGAGCGGCACGGCGACGAGGAAGACGACGAGGGAGGCGGGGAGGTCGGCGCGCAGCTTCTCGCGCCACGTGGGGGTGTCCCGCTCGGGGACGGTGGTCGCTCCGGTGGTCATGGGTCCTCCGTCGGGGGGCCGTGGACCGGCCCGGCGGGGGTGATCTGTGTCGATCACCGGAGGCTCGGGAGCGCTCGCGGGTCCGGGGAACGGTGTTCACCCGGAGTGACCGGCCGGGCGTCGTCGCCGCGGGCCGGAGGCGCTGCGCTCACTGTGCCCTACCGACCGCCGTACCCGGTCCGCCCGCGAAGTTGATCGTTACGTTGCGTTCCGATCAGGACCGTCGAGGCGGTACCGCGAGTCCCTCGTCCGGGTGTGATCCGGCGCCGAGAAGGGCATCTCGTGCTGATCATGCACGGTCGGTCCGTCCCGGCCCGAGCGGTTCGCTACGCCGGGCGGGTGAAGTTGGACGAATCGGACGAGGAGGACGATCGTGCCGTAGCGCCTCATCCGCATCTCATCGCGGTCTCACGCCGACGTCACGTTGCGTTCACATCACCGCTCACCCGGCGCCGGCGGCGGCGGCGGCGACCATCGCCTCCCCGATGCGCAGGACGTCGTCGGCCGGCGTGACGTAGGGCGGCATGGCGTAGACGAGGTCACGGAAGGGCCGCAGCCACACCCCGACGCCCTCGGCCGCGGCCTGGGCGGCGGGCACGTCGACGGGGTGGTCGAGCTGCACGACGCCGATCCCGCCGAGCACCCGCACGTCGCGCACCCCCGGCAGCTCGCGGGCGGGCGCGAGCGCCTCCCGCAGGCCGGCCCCGAGGCCCGCGACCTCGCCCGCCCAGTCCCGTCGCAGCAGCTCGTCGACGCTCGCGGCGGCTACGGTGGCGGCCAGCGGGTTGGCCATGAAGGTCGGGCCGTGCATGAGACCCCCGGCCTCCCCCTCGCTGACGGCCGTGGCGACGGCAGAGGTGCAGAGCGCGGCGGCCATCGTCAGGTAGCCGCCGGTGAGGGCCTTGCCCACGCACATCACGTCCGGCGCGACCCCGGCCTGCTCGGCGGCGAACAGCGTGCCGGTGCGCCCGAAGCCGGTGGCGATCTCGTCGAACACCAGCACCAGGTCGTGGGCGTCGGCGATCTCCCGCAGCGTGCGCAGGTGCCGCGGGTCGTGGAAGCGCATGCCGCCCGCGCCCTGCACGACGGGCTCGACGACGATGCCCGCCAGCTCGCCCGCGTGGGCCTCGGCGACGGCGCGGAGGTGCTCGTCGTAGGCGGGGTCAAAGGCTGAAGGGGGGCGGTCGGCGAACACCTGCCGCGGCAGGAACCCGCTCCAGGCGGCGTGCATCCCGCCCTCGGGGTCGCACACGCTCATCGCGGCGAACGTGTCGCCGTGGTAGCCGCCGCGCCAGGTCATCATCCGCGTCCGGTCGGTGCGCCCGCGGGCCCGCTGGTACTGCAGGCACATCTTGATCGCGACCTCGATCGACACCGAGCCCGAGTCGGCGAGGAACACGTGCTGCAGCGGCTCGGGGGTGATCGCGACGAGCCGCTCGGCGATCGCGACGCCGGGGTCGTGCGTGAGCCCGCCGAACATCACGTGGCTCATCGATCCCGTCGCGCGGACCACGGCGTCGTCGAGCGCGGGGTGCCGGTACCCGTGCACCGAGGCCCACCACGACGACATGCCGTCCACCAGCTCGCGACCGTCGTCGAGGGTGAGCCGCACGCCCTGCGCCGACCGGACGACCAGCGGATCGCTTCGCCCGGGCATCGGGCCGTAGGGGTGCCAGACGTGGGCCCGGTCGAGCTCCCGCAGGGAGGCGGCGGGGACTGGGCCAGAGGTGACCGGCGACGTCATCCGCGCACCGTAACGGCGAGTCGGGACGCGAGCCCTAGGATCACGGGGATGTCCACCGCCGATCAGAGCGAGCCCGAGGAGCGGCCCGACCCGTTCTCGCGGCGTCGCGAGGTCGCGGCCACCAGCGCGCGCTCCCTGCTGATGACGGTGCTCGGCGAGGTCGTGCTGCCCGCCGGGCGGCCCGTGTGGACCCAGACCGTCGTCGACGTCCTCGGCCTCGTCGGGGTGGAGGAGAAGTCCGCCCGTCAGGCGCTCGCCCGCACGGCGGCGGACGGGATGCTCACCTCGGAGAGGGTCGGGCGCCGGGTCCGGTGGGACCTCTCCCCCTGGGGCCACGGGCTGCTCACCGAGGGCGCGGCCCGCATCTACGCGCACGGACGGGCCCGCCCGGCGTGGGACGGGCGCTGGCTGGTGGTCGTCGCCAGCGTCCCCGAGCAGCAGCGCGCCCGCCGCCACCGACTGCGCACGCGCCTGGCCTGGGCCGGGCTGGGCTCACCGGCCGCGGGGATGTGGGTCTCGACGGACACCGGGCGGCTCGCCGAGGTCCGCGAGGTCCTCGCCGAGATCGACCCGGCCGACGCCCACGTGATCACCGGAGAGTACGAGGGCGGGCTGTCCTCCACCGAGCTCGCGACGCGCGCCTGGGACCTGGGCGACCTCGCGGCCCGCTACGACGACTTCGTCGCCCGCTTCGCCGACCTCTCCCCCGCCACCGACGCCGAGAGCCTCGCCGCGCAGGTGCGCCTCGTCGACGCCTGGCGCCGGTTCCCGTTCCTCGACCCGGGGCTCCCGGACGATCTCCTGCCCGACGCCTGGGTGGGCCACCGCGCGGCCGAGGTGTTCCACGGCCGGCACGCCGAATGGGCCCCGGGCGCGATGCGCGCAGCCGGGGCCCTCGGCCTGTAGTGCCCTCCGCTACTGGATCCAGATCGTCTTCGCGTTCACGAACGACTGGGGCCCGAAGCTCGCGAGCTCGCGGCCGTAGCCGGAGTTCTTCGCGCCGCCGAACGGCACCTCGGGCGTCGACTCGGTGACCTTGTTGATGTACACCATCCCCGACTCGACCTCGTTGGCGAAGCGCTCCTTCTCGGCCTCGTCCGTGGTCCAGGCGCTGCCGCCCAGCCCGAAGTCGGAGTCGTTGGCGATCCGGATCGCGTCGTCGGCGTCCTGGGCACGGAAGACGAGCGCGACCGGCCCGAACAGCTCCTCGCGGTAGGCGCGGGCGTCCTTCGGGATGTCGGCGAGGACCGTCGGCGGGTACCAGTTGCCCGGGCGGTCGAGGCGCTCGCCGCCGGTCAGCAGCCGCGCGCCTGCCTTGATCGAGTCCTGCACCTGCTCGTCGAGGTCGGTGACGCCGTTGCCCTGCGACATCGGCCCGAGGTCGGTGTTCTCCTCCATCGGGTCGCCGATCGTCAGCGACTCCATCTTCTCCACGAGCTTCTGCGTGAACTCGTCGGCGATCTGCTCGTGGACGATGAACCGCTTGGCGTTGATGCAGGACTGGCCGTTGTTGAGCATGCGGCTGCTCACGGCGGACGTGACGACGGCGTCGAGGTCCTCCACCGACGGCATGACGATGAACGGGTCGCTGCCGCCGAGCTCCAGCACGCTGGTCTTCACGTTCTGCCCGGCGCGGGCGCCGACCTCGCGGCCCGCGGGTTCGCTGCCGGTCAGCGTCACGGCGCGCACGCGGTCGTCGTCGATGATCCCCTCGATCACCGAGGAGCCCACGAGCAGCGTCTGGAACGCGCCCTCCGGGAAGCCCGCGCGGGTGAGGACGTCCTCGATGGCCATGGCCACCTGGGGGACGTTCGACGCGTGCTTGAGCAGGCCGACGTTGCCCGCCATGAGCGCCGGGGCCGCGAAGCGCAGCACCTGCCAGTACGGGAAGTTCCACGGCATGATCGCCAGGACCGGCCCGAGCGGCTGGTAGCGCGTGAAGATCCGCGCGTTCTCCGACGCGTTGGCCGGCTTCGGCCACTCGACGTCGGCGAGGTCCTCGGCGGCGTGGTCGGCGTACCAGCGACAGCCCAGGGCGCACTTCGTGACCTCGGCCTTGGCCGCGGCGAAGGTCTTGCCCATCTCGAGGGTGGCGAGCTCGGCCAGGCGCTCGTTCTCCGCGTCGAAGATGTCGGCGGCGGCGTGCAGCCACCCGGCGCGCTGCTCGAACGTGGTGTCCCGATAACTCTGGAACGCGTCCCACGCGCGCTGGAGCTTCTCCTCCAGCTGCTCGGACGTGAGGGCGTCGAACTCCTTGACGGTCTCCCCGGTGGCGGGGTTCGTCGTTGCGATGGCCATGACCTCGATTACCCCGCTCGCCCCGCCGGGCAATCCCCGACGGTCCGGACCTCAACGACTTCCGCGGCCGCCGGCCGGCGCTCCGCCCGGGCCAGGGCCAGCGCGAGGACCGCGGCGACCACCCCGGCCGCCGTGAGGAGCACCCAGCCGTCGCGCACCAGCCCGAGCTCCTCGGGACGCCCGGTGGTGTGGGTGCCGATCACCGACACCAGCAGCGCCACCCCGAGCACCGAGCCGACCTGGCGGGCGGTGTTGATGAGCGACGAGCCGCTGCCCCAGCGGTGCGCGGGCAGCGCCGACCCGACCACCGACGACAGCGTCGGCAGCATGAGCCCCACCCCGATCCCGGTGGCGATCTGGCCGGGCAGCATCCCTGCCAAGTACTTGGACAGGGCGTAAGCGGGCTCGACGCCGAGGTGCAGGGCCCACCACGCCGGCCCCGCGGCGAAGAACAGCCCGCCGACGGCGGCGACGGGGCCGATGCCGAACCGCGCGGTCAGCCGGCCCGAGAGGCGCGCGACCCCGACGACCACCGCCGGGCCCACCGCGAGCGCGAGCCCGGCGACCGCCGCCGACCAGCCCCACGTGCCGGTCAGGTAGAGGACGTTGACGACGAGCATGCCGGCGAAGCCGGTGGTGAACGCGACCATCGTGAGGGCGGCGAGCCCCACCACCGGGGTGCGGACGACGGTGAGGTCGATCGCCGGGACCGGGTGGCGACGCGACCGCGCGACCACCCCGGCGAGCCCGACCACGGCCACCGCCAGCCCCACGATCACGGGCACCGACGCCCAACCGAGGTCGGGCGCGCGGACCAACGCGTAGGCCAGCGCGCCCACGCCGACGACGAGCCCGACCGCGCCGAGGACGTCGGGCCGCCCGGCGCCCTCGACGACGTTGTCCGGCAGCACCCGGAACCCCCACACCAGGGCCACCAGCCCGACCGGCACGTTGACGAGGAAGACCCAGTGCCAGGACGCCTCGACGAGCAGGCCGCCGAGCGGGGGGCCGAGCGCGGCCGCGACCGCGCCGATCGAGGCCCACGCCCCGACCGCGTACCCGCGGCGCTCGGCGGGGTAGGCCGCGAGCAGCAGGGACAGCGACGTCGGCGTGACGAGCGCGGCGCCGAGGGCCTGCACCGCCCGCGCGGCGACGAGCAGTCCGACCGACGGGGCGACGGCGCAGGCGATCGAGGCGGCCGTGAACACCGCGAGCCCGACGAGGAAGACCCGGCGGTGCCCGACGCGGTCGGCCAGGCGCCCGGCGAGGGCGAGGAAGGCCGCGAACACCACCGTGTAGCCGTTGAGGACCCACGAGATGTCGCCGAGGTCGCTGCCCGGGAAGTCCGCCCGGATGTCGGGGAAGGCGATGTTGACGATGAACAGGTCGAGGCTCGAGAGGAACGCCGCGGCCGAGGTGATGAGCAGGACGGTGCGCGGGGACGTGGTCATCGGTCCCCGATCGCGGCGTCGACGAGGCGTCCGGCGAGGTCGACGGCGGCGTCCGCCCCGACCCGCCCGTCCAGGCGCCGGCGGTAGGCGGCCTGCAGGAACAGGCCGTCGACGATCAGCCACAGCTCCTCGGTGAGGCGCTCGGGGTCGGCGACGTCGAGGGCCGCGACCTGCGCGGCGAGGTCCTCGCGCGTGGCGGCGAGGAAGTCGCGGGCGACAGCGGCCGGCGTGGGTGGGGCGTCGTCGCCGGTGTCGGTCGTGCCGGTCTCGGCGGTGCCCGTCTCGGCGGTGCCCGTCTCGTTCGGGAACTCGGCCAGGTAGTTGCGGAACGCGCACCCGCGGAAGCGGGGGTGCTGCACCAGGGTGGCGACCTCGGCGACGGTCGCGATCAGCTGCGACCGCGCGTCGCCGTCCGCGGACTCCCGGGCCCGGCGAGCGCCGGCGACCCGGAACTCCTGCGCACGCCGGAGGTACGCGGCGACGAGGTCGGACTTCGTCGGGAAGTGCGAGTAGAGCAGGTTCTTGCCGGTGCCGGCCTCGGTGATGATCTGGTTCATCCCGACGGCCCGGACGCCGTGCTCGTAGAACAGCCGCGACGCGGTGGTGAGGATGCGCTCCCGGGTGCCGGGTGCGGGCGTCCGTGCCACGGCCGCTCCTTCCTCTGCGGGACCACGCGGTCCCGGACCGATCGGTCCCCCAACGCAGGACAGTACACGCCCCGGGGCAGCCGCGGTCAGACGCGGTGGGGCGGGGTGTCCAGACCGGGATAGACGCGGCGCGCGTGCTCGCCGAGCACGCCCGCGGTCAGCTCGTCGCCGAGGCCGAGCTCGCGGATCGCCGCGATGTTGCGGGCCGGGTCGGCCGACGGCGCGTCCGTGCCGAACACCGACTTGGCGGCGACGCGGTCGAAGCCGAAGCGCTCGTAGTACCCCGGCAGCTTGCGCGGGGGCAGGCCGGCGAGGTCGAGCCACACGTTCTCGCGGGTGAGCGCGAGCGACGCCGCGGCGTCGTAGCTCCAGCCCCGGCCGCCGTGGGCGAGCACGAGCGTGAGGTCCGGGAAGTCGCGCAGCACGTCGTCGAGGATCACGGGGTCGCCGTAGCGGGCCGTGGCGCCGGGGAACGTCGACGGGCCGGTGTGCACGATCACGGGGATGCCGCGTTCGACGCACCGCGCGTAGGCCGGGTAGAGCTGGGGGTCGTTCGGGGCGATGCCGGCGTGTACGGGGTGGACCTTGAGCGCGACCGCCCCGAGGTCGAGCTGGCGATCGACCTCCCGGGCCACCGGGTGGTGGACATGCGGGTTGACGTTGGCGACGATCCGGAACCGCTCCGCGTCCGCGTCGACCAGCGGCAGCATGTCCTCGATCGTCTGCCACCCGGTGGCCTTCGGCGAGTACTCGCAGAACAGCAGCACGCGGTCGACGCCGGCCGCGGCGAACAGCCCCGAGACCTTCTCCGGGATCGCCGCGCCCTCGCTGTCGTAGGCGGCCGCCCACGCGTCGGTGTCCCCCGCGGGACCGATCCACTGGTCCCACGGCACCTTCAGCCGCGCGAGGTGGGCGACGTGGACGTGGGCGTCGACGATCACGGGCTCATCTTGCCCTGCGGGACCGTGCGCACTCGCCCGTGCTCTCGGTACGGAGTCCGGGGAGCACGCCGACAGGGCTAGTCGAAGAGGTCCGGGTCGGTGCGGACGACCTCGTCCCACAGCGGCTGGAACGAGAACCAGCCGGCGTAGGCGGTGCCGGTCTGCTCGGCGGAGAACTTCGCGTTCACGTGGTCGATCTGCGTCGGCGTCCCGGCGGCCTCGGCCAGCAGCTGGGCCTGGCAGTTGCGCTCGGTGTTGATGAACCACCACGCGGCCTCGGCCACCGTCTGCCCGACGGCGAAGATCCCGTGGTTCTGGTGGAAGACCATCTTCCGACCGGTCAGGCCCGTCGCGAGCGCGCGTCCGACCTCCGGGTCGAGAACGACGGCTCCGCGTCCCTCGGTGACGACGCCGTGGTTCTCGTAGAGCGTGCAGGCGTCCTGGGTGATCGGGTCGAGCGGGCGGGCCAGCGACGACCATGCCTTGCCGTACACCGAGTGCGCGTGCGCGGCGGCCACGACCTCCGGGTGCGCGTGGTGCACCGCGGAGTGGATGACGAAGCCGGCCTGGTTCACGGGCCTGGTGCCGTGCACGATGTCGCCGTCGTGGTTCACCGCGATGAGGTCCGAGACGCGGATGTGCCGGAAGCTCATGCCGAACGGGTTGACCCAGAACATGTGCGGGTCCTCGGGGTCGCGGACCGTGATGTGGCCGGCGATCCCCTCCCCGAACCCGAAGCGCCCGAAGATGCGGAACGCACCCGCGAGCTGCTGCTTGCGGTGCAGCCGCTCCTCGGCGCTGGTCGCGAAGGTGGGCGGCTGCGGCATCGTGATGCCCTCCTGCGAGGGCTTGAAGGCAGACATCTCGTTGTCGCTCTTGCGGTCCTGCGTGGGGGCGGCCATGCCTTCGACCGTGCGCCGCGTTCCCGGCCCGGGTCAAGAGGCCGATGCTTGTCGAAGGCTCATGACCGGGTCACGCTTCCCGACGTGACCGCAGCAGGACGACCGACGCCCTACGACGCCGTCGGCGGCGACGACGCGTTCCTCGCCCTGGCCCGGGCGCACCACCGGCGCTGCCTCGCCGACCCGGAGCTCGAGCACCCGTTCTCGGGCCCCGGCCAACACCCGCAGCACGTCGAGCGGCTCGCGGCGTACTGGGCGGAGGTGCTCGGCGGCCCCGCGCGCTACTCCCGGGGGTGCGCCGACCAGACGCACGTGCTGTGGCTGCACAGCGGCAACGGGGAGATCGACGACCTCGGGCGCCGCTTCCTCGCGTGCTTCCTGCTGGCCCTCGACGACGCCGGCGTGCCGGACGACCCCGAGCTGAGGGCCTGCCTGCGCGCCTACATGGAGTGGGCGGTGGCCGACGTCCTCCTGTACTCACCGCCCGGGGCCGAAGTCCCCGCGGGAGCGGCGATGCCCCGGTGGACCTGGGACGGGCTCTCAGTGTGACCCTCGGCGTGGCCCTCTGTGTGACCCTCGGTGTGACCGTCAGCCGCCCGCGGTCTCCCACAGCCCGATAACGTTGTCCTCGGTGTCGCGGAAGTACGCGGCGAAGCCCATCTCGCCGACCGGCTGCTTGCCCTGCACCACCGTGCCGCCGTACTCGGCGACCCGGGCGAGGGTCTCGTCGATGTCGCCGACGTCGACGACGAGCACCGGGCTGCGGGGGGTGTCCGGGCCGCGCTGGAACATCCCGCCGTTGATGAACCCGGACTCCTCCGGCTCCCCGGTCTCGGTGACCGGGCCACTCATCGCGATCGTGTAGTCCATGCCTGGCATGTCCTGCAGCGTCCACCGGAAGATCGCGCCGTAGAACGCCCGCGCGCGGTCACCGTCGTCGAACGGGACCTCGAAATGGACCACCCGACCGCTCATGACCGGCTCCTCCCAGCGTGGGTCAGCGTGCTCAGCCCAGACAGCGTGGACCGAGCAGGGCCTTCAGGTCACCCATGAGGGCCCCGGAGTTCTGGACCTTCAGCCCGTCGTCGAGACGCAGCACGTGGCTCGCCCCGTTGGCGGCCATCAGCGTCAGGTGCACCTCGCTCGGGCCCGGGTGGGCGACGAGGACCTCCTTGAGCTTGCCGACCCGCTCCGGGGTGCAGCGCGCGCTCTCGAGGACGACCTTGACCGGCGCGCCGCCGACCCCACCGGACAGGTCGGGCACCGCGAGGTCCTCGACGAACAGGCTGACGCGGTCGTCCCGCTTGTTGACCTTGCCCTTGACCAGCACGATCGC
The DNA here is from genome assembly GCF_036044095.1 of Actinomycetospora sp. NBC_00405. Lineage (NCBI taxonomy): Bacteria > Bacillati > Actinomycetota > Actinomycetes > Pseudonocardiales > Pseudonocardiaceae > Actinomycetospora > Actinomycetospora sp. NBC_00405. Next base: position 669,568 of record NZ_CP107938.1, on the reverse strand, counting down.
GTCCTCGGCGACGTCGATCGACACCGCGGCGTAGGTGCGCGGGAAGAACAGCACCTCGATGCCGCCTGCGAGATCCTCGATCTGCGCCGACGCCCAGGGCTCGCCCTTCTTGTTCACCCGCCGGGTGACGGTGGCGAGGATGCCGCCGACCGTGACGGTCGCGCCCTCGGCGACGTCGCCCTCGAGGATCTTCGTGATCGCGGTGTCGGCCCGGCTGGCGAGGACCTGCTCGAGGCCGTTGAGCGGGTGCCCCGACACGTAGAGCCCGAGCATCTCCCGCTCGAGCGCGAGGCGGTGCTTGGGCTCCCACTCGCCGTCGGGCACCTTGACGTCGAACATGCCCGTCGTATCAGCAGCGTTCGCGTCCGCCTGGTCTCCGTCGAAGCTGCCGAAGAGGTCGAACTGCCCGTCGGCCTCGGCCTTCTTCGTGGTCATGACCGCGTCGACGGCCTCGGCGTGCACCAGGGCGAGGCCCTTGCGCGGGTGGCCCAGCGAGTCGAAGGCGCCCGCCTTGATCAGCGACTCGACCGTCTTCTTGTTGCAGACCTGCTGCGGGACCTTGCGCAGGAAGTCGGAGAAGTCGGTGAAGGGGCCCTTCTCGCGGCGGGAGGTGACGATGGCGTCGACGACGTTGGTGCCGACGTTGCGGATCGCGCCGAGCCCGAAACGGATGTCGGAGCCGACCGGGGCGAAGTTGAGCACCGACTCGTTGACGTCGGGCGGCAGCACCGTGATGCCCATCTTGCGGCACTCGGCGAGGTAGATCGCCGCCTTGTCCTTGTCGTCGCGGACGCTGGTGAGCACCGCGGCCATGTACTCGGCGGGGTAGTTGGCCTTGAGATAGGCCGTCCAGTACGAGACGACGCCGTAGGCCGCGGAGTGCGCGCGGTTGAACGCGTAGTCGGAGAACGGCAGCAGGATGTCCCACAGCGTCTTGATCGCCGCGGCCGAGTAGCCGTTGTCCTTCATGCCCTGGGCGAAACCCTCGTACTCCTTGTCGAGGATCTCCTTCTTCTTCTTGCCCATGGCGCGCCGCAGCAGGTCGGCCTTGCCCAGCGAGTAGCCCGCGAGCACCTGGGCGATCGCCATGACCTGTTCCTGGTAGACGATCAGGCCGTAGGTCTCGCCGAGGACCTCCTTGAGGGGCTCGGCGAGCTCCGGGTGGATCGGCGTGACCTCCTGGCGGCCGTTCTTGCGGTCGGCGTAGTCGTTGTGGGCGTTGGCGCCCATCGGACCGGGCCGGTACAGCGCGCCGACGGCCGAGATGTCGTCGAACTCGGTGGGGGCCATGCGGCGCAGGAGGTCGCGCATCGGCCCGCCGTCGAGCTGGAACACCCCGAGCGTCTCGCCGCGGGACAGCAGCTCGTAGGTGGCCTTGTCGTCGAGCCCGAGGTTGTCGAGGTCGAGCGCTTCCTTGCCGTTGAGCGTGATGTTGTTGAGCGCGTCGTCGATGATCGTGAGGTTGCGCAGCCCCAGGAAGTCCATCTTCAGCAGGCCGAGGGTCTCGCAGACCCCCATGTCGAACTGCGTGATGATGGCGCCGTCGGCCTCACGCCGCTGGATCGGGATGACGTCGATCAGCGGTTCCTTGGACATGATCACGCCGGCGGCGTGCACGCCCCACTGCCGCTTGAGGCCCTCGAGGTCCTTGGCGGTGTCGACGATCTCCTTGACCTGCGCGTCGGACTCGTAGAGGGCGCGCATCTCGGCGGCCTCGGAGTAGCGCTTGTGGCTGGGGTCGAACACCCCGGAGAGCGGGATGTCCTTGCCCATGACCGCGGGCGGCATCGACTTCGTGATGCGGTCGGCCACGGCGTAGCCCGGCTGCCCGAAGAGCACGCGCGCGGAGTCCTTGATCGCGGCCTTCGCCTTGATCGTGGAGTAGGTGATGATCTGCGCGATCTTCTCTTCGCCGTACTTCTCGGTGACGTACCGGATCATCTCGCCGCGCCGACGCTCGTCGAAGTCCATGTCGATGTCGGGCATGGAGACGCGCTCGGGGTTGAGGAACCGCTCGAAGATCAGCTTGTGGTGGATGGGGTCGAGGTCGGTGATGCCGAGGACGTAGGCGACGAGGCTCCCCGCCGCCGACCCGCGGCCGGGGCCGACGCGCAGGTTGACCGAGCGGGCGTAGTTGAGCAGGTCGGCCGTCACCAGGAAGTAGCCCGGGTAGCCCATCTGCATGATGACCGAGACCTCGTACTCGGCCTGCTTGCGGTAGTTCTCCGGGACGCCGTTCGGGAACCGCCAGTGCAGCCCCCGCTCGACCTCCTTGACCAGCCAGGAGCCCTCGGTCTCGCCCTCGGGCACCGGCGCCACCGGCTGCAGGTCGCGGCCCTCGGTGAACTCGACGTGCACCCGCTCGGCGATCGCCAGGGTGTTGTCGCACGCCTCGGGGAAGACGCCGTCCCACTGGGCGCGCATCTCCTGCGCGCTCTTGAGGTAGAAGTCCTGCGCGTCGAACCGGAAGCGGTTCGGGTCGTTCATCGTCTTGCCGGTCTGGACGCAGAGCAGCACCTCGTGCGGCTTGGCGTCCTTGGCGTACGTGTAGTGCAGGTCGTTCGTCGCGAGACCCGGCAGGTCGAGCTTCTTCTTGAGATCGTAGAGGTCGTCGCGGACCCGGCGCTCGATCTCGATGCCGTGGTCCATGAGCTCGCAGAAGAAGTTCTCCGCGCCGAAGATGTCGCGGTAGTCGCTGGCGGCCTGGCAGGCGCCGTCGAAGTCGTCCTGCTGCAGGTAGCGCGCCACCTCGCCCGACGGGCAGCCCGTCGTCGCGATGATCCCCTTGCCGTAGGTCTCGAGCAGCTCGCGATCCATGCGGGGCTTGTAGTAGTACCCCTCGAGGCTGGCGAGGCTCGAGAGCCGGAAGAGGTTGTGCATCCCCTCCGTGTTCTCGGCCAGCAGCGTCATGTGGGTGTACATCTGGCCCGGGTTGTCGTCCGAGATGACCTGCCCGCCGAGCGTGGCCCGCTTGCGCTCGTGACGGCTGCCGGGCGCGAGGTAGCCCTCCATGCCGATGATCGGCTTGACCCCGTGCGCCTTCGACTTCTTCCAGAACTCGTAGGCGCCGAAGGTGTTGCCGTGGTCGGTCATCGCGAGCGCCGGCATCCCCATGCGCGCGGCCTCGGCGAACAGGTCGTCCAGGCGCGCGGCACCGTCGAGCATCGAGAACTCGGTGTGCGTGTGCAGGTGAACGAACGAGTCGCCGGTCACGTCGCGGGACCTCCAGGAGCGCCGGGAACGGGGTGCCGCCGAGGGGGTCCCGGGAGGCGGGACGGGGTCGGCGGGGACGGGCCCAGCCTATCCGCGCCCCCCGACAGCGACGCCCCTCCCCGAGCCCTCCGACCGTCCGCGCTGCTCACCTCCCGGGGCCCGGCGTGTCGCCCGGATCCGGGCTCGTCCCACGTGTCACAGGGGCCCCAGGGCACGTCGGTGGACGTCGTCGGCGGCGCTCAGGAGGTCGATCCGCACGGGGTCGCGCACCGGGGCCTGCGCGACGACCGCGGCCAACAGCCAGAGGCGGGCGACGAGGAGGTCGGGCGGTGTCCGGAGGAAGTGCTCGCGGGCCGCCTCGGCGGCCGCCGGCCCCAGCATCCGGGCCGCGTCCGTGACGATTGGCGCCGTCTCGCCCAGGTGCTCGCCGACCCAGGTGACGGACCGGCGGGCCAGGTCGGGGTCCGAGCGTCGCCGCCGCGCCTTGAGGAGCCACGACGCGACGAACAGGTCGATCAGGGTCCGGTCGCCCGACCACGGGCGGGTCTCGTCGTGGGGTGTGCCCGCGACGAACCGGCGGGCGACCTCGGGGTCACGCCGCTCGACGGTCTCCGCGACCACGGCACGGATGCGGTCCTGGAGCGCCTCGAGCGGGCCGGGCTCGTCGTCGAGCGCGTCGTCCAGGTCGTCGTCGGGCTCGTCCCAGGCGTCGTCGTCGTCCTCGAGGTCGTCCCAGAGGCCGTCCTCGCACCCCCCGGGACCGAGGACGATCTCGTCCGGACCGATCCGGGGAGACCGGGACGTCGCGGGCGCCACGCCGGCGGGCCCGTGACCGCTGCGCCTCGGCCGCGCCATCGCCTCCCGGCGCCTCCGGCGCGCCTCCACCTTCGCCGCCCGCCGCTGCCCGTCGCGCCTGCGCCTGCCCATCGCTCCTCCTCGGGGTCGTCCCGAGTCGCAGCATGCGCCGCACCCCCGACAACGCCGGGGGCCTCGATGATCAGGCAGCCCGCACGGTCACGACAGAGATCGGCACCGACCGTGCGGGCTCGCTGACCACCGACGCGTGCCTCTCCGCACGAGGGGCACGTTCGGCAGGCGCCGATGCCTGTCGACCACCGCCTACAGCAGCCCCGCCCCGACGAGCGCCGCGCGCACGACCTCACGCTCGTGCTCGTCGGCCTCGACCATCGGCAGGCGCAGGCCGCCGACGGGCCGGCCGAGGAGGTCGAGGGCCGCCTTGACCGGGATCGGGTTGGTGGTGACGCCCAGGGCGTCGAACAGCGGCTTGAGCGAGGCCTCGATCTCGGCGCGCTGGTCGGGCTCGTCGACCATGCGGCGCATGGCGGGCCCGACGACGTGGCTCGCGACGAGGATCCCGCCGCAGCCGCCCATCTCCAGCACCGAGCCGAACAGGTCGTCGTTGCCTGCGTAGATCCCCAGGCCGTCGACGGGCGCGAGGTTGGCGTTGTTGGCCTGCTTGACGTAGTCGATCCGCTCGATCTGGGCGAGCTCGGCGAGCAGGTCGTTGGGCAGGTCGACCACGCACCGCGAGGGGATGTTGTAGAGCACGACGGGCTTGTCGGTGGCCCGGGTGACCTCACCGAAGTGCGCGAGCATGCCCCGCCGGTTCGGCTTGTTGTAGTACGGCGTCACCGACAGGATCGCGTCGGCGCCCGCCGCGGTGGCCCGCTCGGTCATCTCGCAGGCGTGCCGGGTGTCGTTCGAGCCGGTGGACGCGACGACGGTGGCGCCCGCGGGCCGGTGCTGCACGGCCAGCTCGACGAGGCGCAGGTGCTCCTCGGTGGACAGGGTCGACGCCTCACCGGTGGTCCCGCACACCACGAGCCCGTCGGAGCCGTTCGCGTACAGGTGGTCCATCAGGTCGACGAAGGCCTTCTCGTCGACCGAACCGTCGCGGGCGAACGGGGTCACGATGGCGGTGAGGACGGCGCCGAGGCTCATGGCTTTCAGGTTGCCTGACCGGCCCACCCGCGGTCTACGCCGGGTCCGGCCCGTCGACGTTCACCGTGGGCGGGCCCTCGCCCGCGCGCCCGATGACGGCGGTCGACCGCTCGCCCGTCGGGTTCGACTCGCGGTGCACCGTGTGGGGCGGCACGCGCAGGAAGTCGCCGGGTCCGGCCTCGACGGCGTCGCCGCCGCCGGGGCCGAACTCCAGGCGCATCGCACCGCGCACGACGTACAGGCTCGTCTCGTGCTCGCCGTGGTGGTGCCAGCCCGACGAGGCACCGGGATCGGTGTGCACGAGCCCGGCCCACAACGCGTCGGTCGAGAACGCCACCTCGCGGCGCATCCCGGGCGTCGGGTCGCCCTCGGCGAGCTGGTCGCCGCGGAAGACCTCGACGGGTTCGCTGCTCACGCGAGCAACGATGTCAGACGAAGCCAGGATCAGACGAAGCCAGGATCAGACGAAGCCAGGATCAGACGAGACCGAGCTTCTGCACGGCGTCGCGCTCCTCGGCCAGCTCGTTGACCGACGCGTCGATGCGCTCGCGGGAGAAGTCGCTGATGTCGAGACCCTGGACGATCTCGAACTTGCCGTTCGACGCCGTGACCGGGAACGAGGACACGAGGCCCTCGGGGACGCCGTAGGAGCCGTCGGAGACGATCGCCGCCGAGGTCCAGTCGTTCGGCTTGGTGCCGTTGACCCAGGTGTGGACGTGGTCGATCGCGGCGGCGGCGGCCGAGGCGGCCGACGAGGCGCCGCGGACCTCGATGATCTCGGCGCCGCGCTTGGCCACGCGCGGTATGAACTCGTCGGTCAGCCAGCTCCGGTCGACCTGGTCGCCGATCGGCTTGCCGTCGACCTCGGCGTAGGTGACGTCGGGGTACTGGGTGGCCGAGTGGTTGCCCCAGATCGTCATCTTGGAGACCGAGCCGACCCGGACGCCGAACTTCGTCGCCAGCTGGCCGACGGCGCGGTTGTGGTCCAGGCGCGTCATCGCGGTGAAGCGATCGGCCGGGACGTCGGAGTTCGCGCGGGCGATCAGGGCGTTGGTGTTCGCCGGGTTGCCGACCACGAGCACCTTGACGTCGTCCGCGGCGCCGTTGAGCGCCTGGCCCTGCGGCTTGAAGATCCCGCCGTTGGCCTCGAGGAGGTCGGCGCGCTCCATGCCCTTGCTGCGCGGGCGGGCGCCGACCAGCAGGCCGACGTTGGTGCCCTCGAACGCCTGGGTGGCGTCGTCGTAGACGTCGATCCCGTCGAGGAGCTCGAAGGCGCTGTCGTTGAGCTCGAGCGCGGTGCCCTCGGCGGCCTTCACGGCGTCCGGGATCTCCAGCAGCCGCAGCCGGACCGGCACACCCTCCCCCAGCAGGTCGCCGGCGGCGATGCGGAACAGCAGCGCATAGCCGATCTGTCCGGCCGCGCCGGTGACGGTGACGTTGACGGGGGTGGGCGCCATCGGAGCTCCTGCTCGGTCGTCGTGGTCGGTCGCGGCGGAGCCTCGCATGTCCGGTGAGGGCACGCGCAGGCAGGCCGCCTCGGTCACAGCGGGCGTCAGCCCGGGTCGCCGACGACCATCTGCCCGCGCCGTTGCGCGAGATAGCGGTAGGTCAGGCCCAGCGACACCATGATCCGATTCCGGTTACCCAGTAGCGCGAGGACGTGCACGAACATCCAGATGAGCCACGCCAGCACGCCGACGAGCTTGGGCCCGTGGGCGATGTCGGCCACGGCCGAGCCGCGCCCGATCGTCGCCATCGTGCCCTTGTCCTTGTAGTGGAAGCGCTCGGTGGGCTCGCCGGCCAGGAGCCGGGCGATCGTCCGGCCCGCGTGCCCGCCGCTCTGGAGCGCCGGCTGCGCGAGCTGGGGCAGCGGGTCGTCCTCGATGACGCCGATGTCCCCGGCGACGAGGATCTCGGGGTGCTCCGGCACGCGGAGGTCGCCGCCGACGACGATCCGGCCGCCCTTGCCCTGCCGCAGACCCCAGCTCTTCACCCGCTCGTGCGCGGCGACGCCGGTGGCCCAGACGGTCATCTGGGCCTCGAGCTCGGTGCCGTCGGCGAGGAGCACGGAGTCGGGCCGGACCTCCTTGACCGCGGCCTCGAGACGCAGCTCGACACCGCGCGCCCGCAGCTGTGCGGCGGCGTACTCCCGCAGGCGCGGCGCGAACGGCGGGAGGACCCGGTCGGTCATCTCGACGAGCACGACGTTGACCTCGGACGGGTCGAGCTCCGGGTACCGGTCGGGCAGCACGGTGTTGCGCAGCTCGGCGAGCGTGCCCGCCATCTCCACGCCGGTGGCGCCGCCGCCGACCACGACGACCGAGGCGCCGCGGCGCTCGCCGGTGGCGGCGATGTGGTCGAGGTAGCCGGTCATGCGGTCGCGGACGGCCAGGGCCTCGGCGCGCGTGTAGATCGGGTAGGCGTTCTCGGCCGCCCCGGGCACCCCGAAGTAGTTGGTGGTCACGCCGTTGGCGATGACGAGGTAGTCGTAGTGCAGGTGGGGCCCGACGTCGAGGGAGATCGTGCGCGTCTCCGGGTCGATCGAGAGGACCTCGCCCTTGCGGAAGCGCGCGCCGGTGTGCGCGGCGAACCCGCGGGCGCCGTAGGTGATGTCGCCGGGGTTCAGCGCGCCGGTGGCCACCTGGTAGAGCAACGGCTGGAACGTGCTGTAGCTGTGCCGGTCGACGAGGGTGACGCGCACCGGTGCCTTGCGCAGGGCGCGGACGGCGGCGATGCCGGCGAACCCGGCACCGAGCACGACCACGTGCGGGCGCGGGTCGGCATCCGTGATCGACGTCCCCGTGGGCTCGCCCCGGGTCGACGGATCGGCGGTCATGGTGCCGTGCTCCTCTCGCGCTCGTACCCGTCGGTGCTGGCCGGTTCGATTCAGGAGCCGGACCACCGGCCCGTCGGGCGGTACCTCAGGGTCGTACCCTCCATCGTCCTCCACCACGCCGGACCGGAGGGGGCGACGGCTCCCCGTCGGTTGTCGGACCCCTCACACGCGCCGGGCGGTCATCCCGCCGGCACCGGGCCGTCGTCGGGCACCGGGCCGACGGTCTCGGGCGGGTCCCGCCCGTCATCGGTCTGTTCCGGCAGCAGCGGCGACACCGCGAGCGCCCCGATCCGCGCCCCGTGCGGGGCGACCTCCACCGCCCGCACCCCGGGCCGGGCGCGCAGGGCGGGGAGCGCGGCCGGGTCCGTCTCGACGACGAGGGCGACGACGCACGCGCAGCCGGCCGACAGGCGGGCGGACTCGGCGGCCGCCACCGCGGCGGGGCGACCCGAGGACGTGCGCGCCTGCTCACCCGCCTGGTTGCCCGCCCGGGCCTCGGCGAGGCGGAGGGCCGCGACGGGGTCGACCGTGCCCGTGGCGTCGAGCGACACCCCGCGCAACGCCGTCTGGACCCGCGGCAGCGGCACCCGGAACACGGCCTCCCGCGCCGTCGCCCCGGTGCCCGCGACGGCCGCCGCCGCGCCGGGGAGATTCTGCTCGACCGCGAACTGCACGAGCGCGGGGCGCGGCCCGGCCGGCCCCGGCGGCACGACGGCGGCGCGCGCCAGGTACCCCGTGACGGACTCCCCCGGCGCCGGCCCGAGACGGGTGGCGTCGGTGCTCCCGGGCACGCCCTGCGACGGCGTGCTGCCGGCTCCGGCCACCCACGCGGTCAGCAGGGCGACCACCAGCACGACGGCGAGCACGATCGCCACCGTCGGCCAGCGCAGGACGGGCCCGTCGTCGGGCTCGTCCCCGGGCGTGTTCAGCTCGCCGCCCGCAGGGTCTCCAGCGCCCCCGCCAGGTCGGCGGGCGGCTCGCTGACGTACTCCACCCAGCGGCCGTCGCCGGGGTGGTGGAAGCCGAGGCGGTGGGCGTGCAGCCACTGGCGGGTCAGCCCGAGGGTGCGAGCGAGCGTCGGGTCGGCGCCGTAGGTGATGTCGCCGACGCACGGGTGGCGCACCGCGGAGAAGTGCACGCGGATCTGGTGGGTCCGCCCCGTCTCGAGCTCGACCTCCAGCAGCGACGCGGCGCGGAACGCCTCGAGGGTGCGGTAGTGGGTGACGCTGGGCCGGCCGTCGGTGACGACGGCGAAGCGCCAGTCGTGCTTGGGGTGACGCTCGATCGGCGCGTCGATCGTGCCCTCGCTCGGGTCGGGGTGGCCCTGCACCACCGCGAGGTAGACCTTCGAGACGGTGCGCTCGCGGAACGCCTGCTTGAGCACCGAGTAGGCGCGCTCCGACTTCGCCACCACCATCACCCCGGTGGTGCCGGCGTCGAGCCGGTGCACGATCCCCTGGCGCTCGGCGGCGCCACCGGTGGCGATCCGGATGCCCAGCGCGGCGAGCCCGGCCACGACGGTCGGGCCCGACCAGCCGGGGCTCGGGTGCACGGCGACGCCGACGGGCTTGTCGACGACGACGATCTCCTCGTCCTCGTGCAGCACGACCAGGCCCTCGACGGCCTCGGCCGTGACGACGAGGGCGGCCTGCTCCGGCTCCGGGATCTCGACCTCGAGCCAGGCCCCCGCCACGAGACGGTCCGACTTGCCGGCGGGCGCGCCGTCGAGCCGAACCGCGCCGTCCGACGCGAGCTCCGCGACGACGGTGCGCGAGAGGCCCAACATCCGCGAGAGCCCGGCGTCCAGCCGCATCCCGTCGAGCCCGTCGGGGACGGGCAGCGTGCGCAGGCTCACGCCGTCGCCCCGTCCCGCGTCGACGAGCCGTCGAGGTCGCGGCCCATCAGCGCGAGCAGCACGAGCAGCACCCCGCCGATCGTGATCGCGGAGTCGGCGACGTTGAACACCGGGAACCAGCCCACGGAGACGAAGTCGACCACGTGGCCCTGCAGCGGGCCCGGTCCGCGGAAGAAGCGGTCGACGAGGTTGCCCAGCGCCCCGCCCAGCACCAGCCCGAGCGCCACCGCCCAGCCGCGCGAGCGCAGGCGCCGGGCGAACCGCACGATCCCGATCACGACGGCCAGCGCGACGAGCGTCAGCACCCAGGTCATGCCCGTCGCGAACGAGAACGCCGCACCGGGGTTGCGGACCAGGGTGAACGACACGAGGTCGCCGATCAGCGGCACCCGCTCGCCGTCGGCCAGCCACGACACCATCACGATCTTGGTGACGAGGTCGAGGGAGATGACCACCGCCGCGATCACCGCGAGGGTGGCGAGCCGTCTCGGCGGGAGGTCCCGGGATGCCTCCGGCACGCTGTCCGGCTCGGTGGGTGCGCTGCTCACCGCCCCATCGTCCCAGGAGCCGTCCCGTCGTCGCCGTCCCGCCGCCGGCGCAGCGACGGGGACCCGCCGGTGTCGCCGCGCCAGCGCGCGAGACGCCCGGACCGGTCGACCGAGCGCAGGCGCTCCTCGGCGGCGGCCCGCGCGGTCTCGGTGGTGACGACGAGCAGCTGGTCGCCCTCCTGGATGCGACTCGCGTCCTGGGGTGTGAAGCTCGCGCCGTCGCGGACGACCAGGCTGAGTCCCGAGCCCTCGGGCAGGCGCAGCTCGCGGACGTAGACGCCGTGCATCTTCGACCCCTCGGGCACGGTCATCTGCAGGAGATCGGCGCGCAGGGTGTCCAGCGGCGCGGCGTCGACCTCGATCTCCTCGACCTTCGAGTCCCCGGCGAGCCCGAGGGCGCGGGCGACGAGCGGCAGCGTCGTGCCCTGCACCAGCACGAGCACCACCACGAGCACGAACACGGCGTCGACGAGGGCCTGGGCCCCGGGCAGGCCCTCGGTGAGCGGGATGAGGGCCAGCACGATCGGCACCGCCCCCCGCAGGCCGGCCCACGACAGGAAGACCTGCTCGCGCCACGGCACGCGCGCGAAGGCGGACGCCGCGACGACCGAGAGCGGGCGGGCCGCGAACACCAGCACCGCCCCGGCGATCAGCGCGGGGACGAGGGCGGCCCCCAGGCGGTCCGGCGAGACGAAGAGCCCGAGCAGCACGAACAGCCCGATCTGGGCGAGCCAGCCCAGACCCTCGGCGAACGACCGGCTGCCCTCGCGGTGCGGCAGCGTCGAGTTGCCGAGGACGAGTGCCGCGACGTAGGTCGCGAGCAGGCCCGACGCGTGCAGGAGCTGCGCCGAGGCGAAGGCCAGGATGCAGACGGACAGCGTGGCCAGCGGGTAGAGCCCGGTGGCCGGCAGCGCGGCCCGGCGCAGTCCCAGCGCCCCCAGGCGCCCGAGCGCGCCGCCGAGCAGACCGCCCGCGACGAGCTCGTAGACCACCAGCAGCGGGTCGGTCCAGCTCAGCGCGGCGGTGGAGGACAGCAGCACCACGGCGAGGAACACCGGGGCGTCGTTGAGCCCCGACTCCAGCTCGAGCGCGCCGACCAGCCGGCCCTTGAGGCCGAGGTTGCGCAGCACGCTGAACACCGCGGCCGCGTCCGTCGACGAGAGCACGGCGCCCCAGAGGAAGGCGATCCGCAGGTCGAGCCCGAGCAGCGCCCACAGGGCCAGCCCGGTGACGCCGATGCTCACGGCCACCGCGATCGTCGAGAGCGCGACACCGAGGCCCAGGGCCGGGCGGACCGTCGTCCACCGGGTGGAGAGGCCGCCGTCGGCGAGGATCAGGACGAGGGCGGCGACGCCGAGCGCCTGTGTGAGGCCCGCGTCGTCGAACCGGATGCCCAGGCCCGACTCCCCCAGCGCCACCCCGATCGCGAGGTAGATCAGCAGCGAGGGCAGGCCGACACGCGTCGACAGGCGCACCGCGAGCACGGAGACGAGGACGACGCCCGCACCGACGCCGAGCAGGAGGGGCAGATCGTCCACGTGGCGTGCCCCCTCCCCTCCAGGAGGGCACGACCCTAGCGATCGCGGAGTGCCCGGTTCGTCCGGGATGTGGACGCGATGAGCCGATTCACCGGCCCGTCGCGCTCGTGCTGTGGTCTGTCAGAGGTGGGTCAGAGGTCGATCATCGGCGGGTGTCGGCGCTGCGGGGCCCGGTGAGCGCCGCGACCGGCGTGCACCAGGAGCAGCCCGTGAACCCGAGCTCCACCGCCTCGGACGCGGGCAGCGGGATCACCTCACGCCCGTACAGGTAGCTGCAGCGACTCAGGTGGAAGAGGGGTTCCTCGTCGATGACGAGGACCTCGTCGTCGTGCTCGGCCATCGCCTGGCGGGCGGCATCGTCGACGACCTCCTCCTCCGGCTGGGACGCCGGCGGCGGGGGCGGCGGGGCGCTCGGTGCCCCACCCGGAGGCGGGCCACCCGGAGGCGGGCCACCAGCAGGCGGGCCACCAGCAGGCGGGCCACCAGCAGGCGGGCCACCGGGCGGCGGACCACCGGGAGGACGTCCGGCACCCTGCGGAGCCTGGCCCTGCGGAGCCTGGCCCGGGGGCGGTCCCTGCGGCGGCTGCCCGGTCGGCGGGCCGCCGTTGGCGGCGCCCGCGTCGGACCGGCCCGCCGGTGGCGGACCGTCGTCCGCGACCTGCCGCATGCGGGCGAGGTCCTTCATGTCGAGGCGGGTGGTGGCCGAATCGTCGCCGCCGGGCTGTCCGGGAGCACCGCGGGACGGCGTGCCGCCCGGTGTGCCCGGCGTGGAGGGGGTGCTCGGGGTGCCCGTCCGTGCGGGTCCGCCGCCGAGGCGGGCCTCGGCCGGGGTGCCGGGCATGGGGAGCGTCCCGAGCAGCCGCGATCCCTCGGGGGCGCCGGCGACGCGGGACGGCTCGGAGCCGGGGCGGGCGTTGGTGGTGATCCAGCGCGACGTCCGGTCCGTGCCCGGAGAGGCGTCCCCACCGCGCGTGGAGGCCGCGCCGGCCGCCGCCGCGCCGCCGGCGAGACCGGCGGCGCCGGCCACCCCGGCGATGCGCGCGGCGTTGCCGTCGCGCTCGGTCTGCTCACCGGGCCGGCCCTGCGGAGCGACACCGCTCTGCGCCGGTCCGCCCGGACCGCCCTGGCCGTTCGGGCCCTGCGGACCCGACGCCGGGCCCTGACCCTGCTGACCCGGACCCTGCTGACCCTGCTGCTGCGGCCCCGTCCCGACGGCCACCGTGCCCGCGTCCTGCTGCGGACCGCGCCCGCCGGCCTGGACCGGGGGCACGGGCGCGCCCGGCGTCGAGGCCGGACCGGCCGCCGTCGGGGCCGCCGTCTCCGGGGAGCCCTGTCCCGGGCCCGAGGAGTGGACTCCCGGGGCGAACCCGGAGGACGGCGAACCCGGCGTGGACGGTCCCGACGACGCGGGGGACGAGGCGGGAGCCTCGTCGGCCGGGCGTCGACCCTCCCGCTCCCGCTTGCGTCGACGGACGACGTCGGCGATCAGCAGGGCGGCGGCCAGCACGCTGGCCACCACGGACCCCCAGGCCCACGTCGCCACCGAGGTGACGACGGCGACCACCAGGAGCCCGAAGGCGACCAGGACGCAGAGAAGGACGAGGAGCAGCAACGGTCGGACTCCTACCTCGGGGCGGCAAGGGGTCTCTCACCCGCGCCACCTCCGAGGAGGAGGGTGGCGCGGGCCGCGGCGTCCCTAGCTGCCGGCTTCGGCCCGCGAGCCGTAGCCGCTGGTGGCGTACCCGCCGGTGCCGTTGCGGCCGTTGTCCGGCGCGGCGGAACCGCGGCCGTCCAGGTCGCGCAGCTGCGACTCGAGGTAGGTCTTGAGACGGGTGCGGTACTCGCGCTCGAAGGTGCGGAGCTCGTCGATCTTCTTCTCGAGCCCGCCCTTCTGCTGCTCGATGAGGCTGATCGTCTCGTTGTGCTTGCGCTGCGCGTCGCGCTCGAGGGTCGAGGCCTTGTCACGGGCCTGCCGCTCGAGGGTCTCCGCGCGGGTGCGCGCGTCGTTCAGCATCGTCTCGGCGCGCGTGCGGGCCTCGTTGACCATGCTGTCGGACTTGGTGCGCGCCTCGGACAGCAGCTGCTCCGACTTGGTGCGCGCGTCGGTGAGCATGCCGTCGGCCTCGGACTTGGCCTCGGCGGTGAGCCGGTCGGCCATCTCCTGGGCCAGGCCGAGCACCTTCGCGGCCTGCACGTGGTGGTCGCCACCGTTGGCGGCGGCACCCTGGCCACCCTGCTCGGACATGCCGAAGGGCGGGGGCACGACGGCCTGCGTCTGCGGCATCGGCTGCTGCTGGGGCTGCTGCGGCGGCATCGGCTGCTGCACGGTGCGCGGCGCGTCCTCCACCGGCCGGCTCGGCGGCGGCGCCGAGACCTGCGTGGCCGGACCCGAGCTCTGGCTCGGTGCGGCGGCGGCCTTGCTGCGCGCGTCGTCGAGATCGGCGTGGGCCGTCGAGAGCTGCTGCTCGAGCTGCTCCACCTGCTCGCGCAGGTCGTTGTTCTCTTCCAGCAGCCGGCCGAGCTCGGCCTCGACGAGGTCGAGGAACGCGTCGACCTCGTCCTCGTTGTAGCCCCGTTTCCCGATCGGTGGCTTGCTGAACGCGACGTTGTGAACGTCGGCGGGGGTCAGCGGCATCGGATCTCCTCAAGCACTCCTCGGCTGCGGAACCCCAGGTACCTCGGGCTCTTCGAGCTCCGCCACTCGCAGAGTATGACCGCTGCGAGCGACAGAACCATAATGGACGGGTCCAGTGACGCGCTGCCCTCGACGCCCGAATGGTGACGCAGCGCCACGAGCAGGCCCCCGGAAACCCACAGACCTACCGATTTTCGGGTCGGGGGGCGATCCGCCGGTCGGGTCGTGACGTTCCGTGTCCCTCTACGTGCGGTGACAGGAGCGGATCCTGGGACCGCCGGGGCCGGAGGGCAGCGGCGAGCTCCCGAGAGCACGCTCGGCGCACGGGAATGCCCATCCGGCGCGCCGGAAGTCGCATCGCCCGATCGGCCGCGTGCCGCGGCCGTGCGAGGCCCTCGGGGCGCCGCACACCCCGTCCATCGCTCCGGCGGGCGCGGATGTGACACCCGCCGCCCGGAGTGATCTTCTCAGGTCTCTCAGGCGGATCTCTCAGGAGGTCGACGCGTAGTTCTTCTCGGCCAGCTTCCGACGGTCCGACGCGGACACCTCGACGTTCGGCGGTGAGAGCAGGAACACGCGGTTGGTGACCTTCTCGATGGAGCCGCGCAGGGCGAAGGCGAGGCCGGCGGCGAAGTCGACCAGGCGCTTGGCGCCCGCGTCGTCCATCTCCGTGAGATTCATGATCACCGGAATGCCGTCGCGGTAGCGCTCGCCGATGATCCGGGCCTCGTTGTAGCTCTTCGGCTGCAGCGAGGTGATCTCGGCGGGGCCGCTCGCCGGGTCGGGGTCGGCGGCGACCGACGGCACCGCCGTCGGGCCCTTCACGGCCGGGGTGGCGGCGGTGTCGGACGCCGAGGACGACGACTGGCCGGACGAGCCGGTGGAGGACGCCGACGACAACGACGGTGGGGTGCGGTGGGTGGTGGGGCGCACCGAGGTGTGGCTCGGCCCCGTGTTGTGGGCCCAGCTGCGGCCGCGGCCGGCCCGCGACACCGTCTCGGTGGCGGGCTCCTCCTCGCGGCGGACGTCCTCGCGGCGGATCTCCGTGACCTCCGGGTCGCGCGGGCGCGGCGTCCGGCGCTCCTCGTACCGGTCGTACCGGTCGTAGCGCTCCTGGTCGTCGCGGTCCTCGCGGTCGTCGCGCCGGCCGCGGCCGTAGCGGTCGTAGCCACCGTCGCGGTCGTCGAACCGGTCGTCGAAGCGGTCCGCGGCGTAGCGGTGGCGGTCGACCGGGTGGCGGTCGCCGGTGTGCCGATCGACGGGGCGACGGTCACGCTCGGAGTCGTACCGGTCGTCGTCGTAGCCGTCGTACGAGTCCAGCTCGTCGGCCGGGACCATGCCGAAGTAGGCCTTCACTCGGTGCAGAGTGGTCATGGCGGTCTCCCCTGTCCGACGGGGACCCCGCGCCCCGTGCAGCGCATGAGTCACATCCGTGTCGTTCACTCACAGGGGACGCTAGCTCACCGCCGCCCGAGCAAGGCCGTTCCGACACGCACGACCGTCGACCCGTACTCGACGGCTGCCTCCAGATCCCCGGACATGCCGGCCGACAGCGTCACCGCACCCGCGTGCGTCGCGCGTACCCCTTGCGCGACCTCCCACACCGTGGCGAAGGCCTCGCGCGGCTCGACGTCCTGCGGCGCCACCGCCATCACCCCGCCCAGCCGCAGGTGCGCGCAGCCGGCGACGCGGTCGGCCAGCGCCGGGACCTCGTCGACCGGCGTCCCGCCGCGGTCGGGGTCGGCGTCGACGCTCACCTGCACGAGGACCTCGAGCGGCGTGGTCCGCTCCCCCGCGTCGAAGGCGGCCGCAGCGGCGCGCTCGAGGGCGTCGACGAGGCGGGCGGAGTCGACCGAGTCCACCGCGTGCGCCCACCGCGCCAGCGACCGCGCCTTGTTGCGCTGCAGGCGGCCCACGACGTGCCACTGCACCGCGACGTCCGGGCGCAGGGCGGCGAGCTCGGCGGCCTTCGCCGCGCCCTCCTGCTCCTTGTTCTCCCCGAAGGCCGTCAGCCCGAGGTCGGTGAGCAGCGCGACGTCCTCGGCGGGCCAGGTCTTGGTGACGGCGAGCAGCCCGACCTCGGCGGGGTCCCGCCCCGCGGAGCGGGCGGCCGCCGCCACGCGTTCGCGCACGGCGGCCAGCGATCCGGCCAGCTCCGCGCGCCGCTCGCCACCGTCCGGGGTCTCCGTCACGGCCTCGATCACGGCCGCGGGTACTCCCACCACGTCACGGCGGCGAGCCGGCCCGTGGGTCGCCCGCGGCGGTGGCTGAACAGCTGGTCGTCCTCGAAGGTGCAGCGCGTGTCGGTGTCGACGCGCGTGACACCCAGCTCGGCCAGCTGCCGGCGCAGCCCGGCGCGCAGGTCGAGGCCCGGGGTGCCGATCCGCGTGGTGGCGGCGCTGCCGGGCAGCGCGGCCTCCACCTCGTCGCGCATCTCCGCCGGGACCTCGTAGCAGAGGCCGCAGACCGCGGGGCCGAGGAGGACCTCGACGTGCTCGGTCTCGGCACCGACCTCGGCCATCGCCTCGAGCGTGCGCGCGAGGATCCCGTCGGCCGCCCCCCGCCGCCCGGCGTGGGCGGCGCCGACGACGCCGGCCGTGGGGTCGGCGAACAGCACGGGCACGCAGTCGGCGACGACGACGGCCAGCGCGAGGCGCGGCCGGTCGGTGACGAGGGCGTCCGCCGTCGGGGTCGGGCCGTCGGCCGTGGTGACGGTCGCGACGTCGGTGCCGTGCACCTGGTTCATCCACGACACGCGCTCGGGACCCAGGCCGATGCCCTGCCCGAGGCGCCGTCGGTTGGCGGCGACCGCCGTCGGGTCGTCGCCGACGTGGTCGCCGAGGTTGAACGAGTCGTACGGCGCCGCCGACCGGCCGCCCGCGCGGGTGGTGACCACCCGCCGGATCCGGACGGGCGCCGCGCCCCCGTCACCGGGGTCGCGGGGACGCGCGGGACTGCTGCTTCCGGAGCGGACCGCCACTCCCTCAGCGTCTCATGAAGGAGGGGACGTCCACGTCGTCCTCGTCCGCGCTGCGGGCGGACGGCGCCTCGCGCGGCGGGGTGGTCGAGGAGCCCTCGGTGGCGGTGGACGCCGCGGGAGCGCTGGCCGGGGCCGCCGGGGCCGCCGGGGAGCCGTGGGACCCGTTGCCCGGGGAGGCGGTCGCCGCGGCCGGGGTCTCCGCCGGACGCTCCACCGACGCGCGGTCGACGGCCGGCGTGGAGCCGGGCACCGTCGGGGCCGCCGAGACCGCGGGCGTCGGCCCGCCGACGTGGGAGACGTGGGAGGCGTGGGTGCCGGCCGGCGGCCGTTGGACCTGCCCGGCCTGGGCGCTCGCGGTGGACGTCGACGAGGCCTGCGTCGACCCGAGGGCCTGGGGCTCGAGCTTCTTGTGCGTCGGGGAGCCGGAGTCGAAGCCCGCGGCGATGACGGTCACGCGGACCTCGTCGCCCAGCGAGTCGTCGATGACCGTCCCGAAGATGATGTTCGCCTCGGGGTGCGCGGCCTCCTGGACGAGCGACGCCGACTCGTTGATCTCGAACAGGCCGAGGTCCGAGCCGCCGGCGATCGAGAGCAGGACGCCGTAGGCGCCGTCCATCGACGCCTCGAGCAGGGGCGAGTTGATCGCCTTGCCCGCCGCCTCGACCGCGCGGTTCTCCCCGCGCGCCGCTCCTATCCCCATCAGCGCGCTGCCCGCCCCGCTCATGACGCTCTTGACGTCGGCGAAGTCGAGGTTGATCAGGCCGGGGGTGGTGATCAGGTCGGTGATGCCCTGGACACCGGAGAGGAGCACCTCGTCCGCGCTGCGGAAGGCGTCCATGAGCGAGAGGCCCACGTCGCCCAGCTGCAGGAGGCGGTCGTTGGGGATGACGATCAGCGTGTCGCACTCGTTGCGGAGCTCGGTGATGCCGTTCTCCGCCTGCGTGGCGCGGCGCTTGCCCTCGAAGTTGAAGGGCCGCGTGACGACGCCGATCGTGAGGGCGCCGAGCTTGCGGGCGATGCTGGCGACGACGGGCGCGCCGCCGGTGCCGGTGCCGCCGCCCTCGCCCGCGGTCACGAAGACCATGTCGGCCCCCTTGAGGACCTCCTCGATCTCCTCGCGGTGGTCCTCGGCGGCGCGGCGGCCCACGTCCGGGGCCGCCCCGGCGCCCAGACCGCGGGTGAGCTCGCGGCCGACGTCGAGCTTGACGTCGGCGTCGGACATCAGCAGCGCCTGCGCGTCGGTGTTCACCGCGATGAACTCGACGCCCTTGAGGCCGACCTCGATCATGCGGTTGACGGCGTTGACGCCGCCACCACCGATGCCGACCACCTTGATCACGGCCAGGTAGTTGTGCGGGGGCGTCATGAGTTCGCCTTTCGTGCGGGGTCTGGCGGCGGTCGTCGTCCGGGTCCGGCGTGTCGCAACCCTCGACCTCGACTGGAGGTTTATGTTGAGGGGCCGCTGTCCGACGTGCGCACGGTAGGCAGGCGTGGCACGGCATTTCCACGAGGCGCGCCGGGCGTGTCCGCACCTCACGTCACCCACTCGCCGGGCGGTCGACACTCTCGAGTGCTCCTCGAGGGTTGTCAGCGCACCACCGCGAGGTCGGGCGTCGAGACGTCGTACGCCACGCCCGGGCGGGTCAGCAGGGCGGCGAGGACCGCGGCCTTGCGCTCGTTGTCCGCGTCGGCGCCCCAGCGGACCTCGCGGCCGCCGGTGAGGACGAAGCCGACGTCGAAACGGCCGTTGGCGCGCACCTCGACGACGTCGGCCCGCAGCGCCGCGGGCAGGGCCACGGCCACGTCGGCGGCGGCCCGTGTGCCCGTGTCGTCGGGCGACGGGAGCATGCCCGGCGGCAGCGTGAGGGCCGGGATGCCCGGCGGGCGCTCGGGCATCGTGCGGTAGCCGAAGCCGGTGGCGTCGACCAGCAGCACCCCACCGGCGGGCGAGGGCGCCGCGAGCACCGGTTCGCGCTCGGTCACCGAGACGACGACGGTCCCCGGGTAGTCGCGGGACACGTCGACCGACGCGATCCGGGGCAGGGTGCGCACGTCCTCGGCCACGTCGTCGCCGTCGAGCCAGAGCAGCGACGTGCCCGGCGCGACGGCCGCAGCCGCGCGCACCGCCTCGACCTGGTCGGGCGCCGCCCCGACGACCTCCACGTCGCGGACGTCGAGCAGGGGCGACCAGACGGTGAGCCACACGAGCACGGCGATCAGCGCGAGCGCCGCGGCGAGGCCGGCCCAGAGGCTCCGCCCGCGGCGCACCGGACGGGGCACCGAGGTCCGGACCCGCTGGGCGCGTCCCGGCGAGCCGGCCGCCGCACCCGAGGGCCGGGCGCCGGCGCCCCCGGTGCGGCGCTGTCGTGCCCGCTCCTGGCGCTCGGCGCCGTCGGACCGGGCCGTCCGCTCGGGACGATCTCCCCGGCCCGCCCGTCCCGACCGGCCCGCCCGACCCGGGCGTCCGGTGGAGCGGGCCGGGCCGGTCACCGCGGCTCGATCCCCGGGGGCACGCCGGCCTCGGCCTGGTCCGCGCGGCGCTCCAGCTCGGAGATCACCTCGGGGCCGAGGACGGTGATGTCGCCCGCCCCCATGGTGACGACGAGGTCGCCGGGCCGGGCGAGGTCCGCGAGCAGCGCCGGGACCTGCCCCCAGGAGGGCTCGTAGTGCACGTGCTCGGGCGGCAGCGTGAGCTGGCGGGCGATGAGCTCGCCGTTGACGCCGGGCTCGGGCTGCTCGCGGGCGCCGTAGACGTCGAGCACCACGACCTCGTCGGCCAGCGACAGGGCGGCGCCGAACTCGGCGGCGAAGTCGCGGGTGCGCGAGTAGAGGTGCGGCTGGAACGCCACGATCAGCCGGCCGGTCCCGCCGAGCACCGGGCGGGCGGCCCGCAGCTGGGCCGCGACCTTGGTGGGCGCGTGGGCGTAGTCGTCGTACACCCGCACCCCGTCGGCGCTGCCGCGGAACTCGAAGCGCCGGCGCACGCCGTCGAAGCCGGCGAGACCGTCGAGCAGCCCCTCCAGCGGGGCACCGAGGTCGAGGCCCGCGAGCAGGGCGGCGCAGGCGTTGAGGGCCTGGTGCTCGCCGGGGACGGCGAGGCGCAGCTCGATCTCCTCCCCCGCCACCGCGAGACGCAGCACCCCGAGCGCGCCCTCGGCGCGGTAGTCGAGCACGTGCGCGTCCTCGGGGCCGGTGGCGGTGCGCCCGTAGCGGCGCACCCGCACGCCCGCCTCCTGCGCGCGGACACCGAGCGCGGCGGCGCCCGGGTCGTCGGCGCAGACCACGAGGGCCCCGCCCGGCTCGATCCGCGCGGCGAAGGCGTCGAACACCGCGACGTAGGCCTCGACGGTGCCGTGGTGGTCGAGGTGGTCGGGCTCGACGTTGGTGACGATCGCGACGGCCGGCGAGTAGGCGAGGAACGAGCCGTCGCTCTCGTCGGCCTCGGCGACGAAGACGTCGCCCAGACCGTGGTGCGCGCTCGACCCCGACGACAGCAGATCGCCGCCGATCATGAACGACGGGTCGGTGCCGCAGGCCTGCAGCGCGACGACGAGCATCGACGTGGTCGACGTCTTGCCCGCGCTGCCCGACACGCAGGCGGCGCGGTGGTCGGCCATGAGCTCGGCGAGCACCGCGGAGCGGTGGAGCACCGGGATGCCGCGTGCCGCGGCCTCGAGCAGCTCGGGGTTGTCGGGGTCGGCCTGGTGCACGGCCTTCGTCGTGACGAGGCAGGTGGGCCCGCCGGGCAGGAGGTCGAGGTTGTGCGCGTCGTGGCCGACCGCGACCTCGGCGCCGAGCGCCCGGAGCGCGAGCACCGCGCGCGAGTCCTTGGCGTCGGACCCCGAGACCATCGCCCCGCGCGCCAGCAGGATGCGCGCGATCCCGCTCATCGCCGCGCCGCCGGCCCCGATGAAGTGCACCCGCGACAGGAGCCGCGGCAGGGGCGGCACGGCGGAGTCGGTAGCGGGGTCGGTAGCGGGGTCGGCTGTGGGGTGGTGCTGCTCCACCTGGTCCGTCGGGCTCATGTCCGGGTCCTCCCGCTCACGCTCGAGCCCGCTGCCTCGAGCACCGTGGCGGCCAGTGTCTCGTCCGCCCCCGCGTGCCCCGAACGCCGGGCCGCCGCGGCGGCGGCGGCGAGCCGGTCGGGGTCGTCGACGAGGCCGGTGACCAGCGAGGAGACCGTCTCGCCGGTCAGCTCGGCGTCGGCGACGAGCATGCCGCCGCCGGCGTCGACCACCGGCCGGGCGTTGAGCGCCTGCTCGCCGTTGCCGTGCGGCAGGGGGACGTAGATCGCGGGCAGCCCGACCGTCGACACCTCGGCGACGGTCATCGCGCCGGCCCGGCACAGCGCGACGTCCGCGGCGGCGTAGGCGAGGTCCATGCGCTCGAGGTAGGGAACCGGGTGGTACCCGGGCGCGTCCACCCCGGTGATCCCGACGGCTGGCGCGTTCGTGGGCCCGTGGGCGTGCAGCACCGACACCCCGGCCGCGGTGAGCGCCGGGACCGCCGCGGACACGGCCTCGTTGAGCGAACGGGCGCCCTGCGAGCCCCCGAACACCAGCAGCACGGGTCCCTGCGGGTCGAGCCCGAAGTGCGCGCGGGCCTGCGCGCGCAGCCCGGCCCGGTCGAGCTCGGTGATCTCGCGGCGCAGCGGGATGCCGATGACCTCCGCCCCGGCCAGCCCGCTGCCCGGCACGGCGGCGCACACGGCCCGCGCGAAGCGGGCGCCGACCTTGTTGGCCACGCCGGCGCGGGCGTTGGCCTCGTGCACCACGATCGGCAGGCGCATCGAGGCCGCGGCCAGGTAGGCGGGCAGGGAGACGTAGCCGCCGAAGCCGACGACGACGTCGGCGCCCACCTCCCGCAGGACCGCGCGGGTGCGGCGCACCGAGCGGACCACGCGCATCGGCAGCTTCGCGAGGTCGACGTTGGGCTTGCGCGGCAGCGGCACCGGCGGGATCAGCTCCAGCGGGTAGCCGCGCGCCGGGATCAGGCGGGTGTCGAGACCCCGTTCGGTGCCGAGCGCCGTGACCCGGGCGTCGGGGCGCAGCCGGCGCACCGCGTCCGCGGTGGCCAGGGCCGGTTCGACGTGGCCGGCGCTGCCGCCGCCCGCCACCACCACGGAGGGCTCGTTCGACGTCATGCCCCCATCGTCCGGGGCCGCCCCCGGCGCGTTCACCGGCCCCCTCCCCGGGACCCGTCCCGTCGCGCCGGGCGGTCGGTCGCGGCCGCGCGCGGCAGGCTCGGCTCCGGCAGGCGCAGGGCCCGGGCGAGACGCCCCTGCCCGTGGGCGCGCAGCGCGGCGGCCGCCTCCGGCTCGTGGCGGGCGAAGTTCGCGAGCAGGCCGCCGGAGAGCAGGGCGAGCGCCAGCGACGTGCCGCCCGAGGACACCAGGGGCAGCGGGATGCCGGTGACCGGCAGCAGCCCGACGACGTAGCCGATGTTGATGCAGGCCTGGGCCACCAGCCAGACGGTGAGCGTCGAGGCGACGACGCGGATCCACGGGTCGACGCTGCGCGCGGCGATCCGCAGCCCGACGTAGGCGAGCGTGACGAACAGGGCGATCACCGCGCCCGCCCCGACGAACCCCAGCTCCTCGCCGATGATCGCGAAGATGAAGTCGTTGTCGGCGTTGGGCAGGTAGTCCCACTTCGCCCGCCCCTGGCCGAGGCCCGCGCCGAACAGGCTCCCGTCGGCGAGCGAGTACAGCGCCTGGCGCGCTTGATAGGCCGGGCCGAGCGGGTCGGCCGTGTCCGGGTTGAGGAACGCGGTGATCCGGCTCTGCCGGTAGGTGGCGACGACGCCGAGCACCACCGAGGCCACGACGCCGCTCGAGACGATGAACGCCATCAGGCCCAGCGGCGCGCACGCGAACCACAGCAGGGCGAAGACGATGATCATGAGCGAGATCGTCGTACCCAGGTCGGGCTGGGCCAGCACGAGCACGAGCACCAGCAGCGCGACGGGCAGCAACGGCATCAGCGCCGCGCGCCAGGTCCGCGGGTGCGGGCGGTGGCGGACGAGGACGTGCGCGCCCCAGAGCGCCAGCGCGATCTTCGTCAGCTCCGAGGGCTGCAGCGACAGCCCCGCGACGCGGAACCAGCTGCGCGAGCCGTTGACCATGGCGCCGAGGCCGGGCACCAGCACGAGGACCAGCAGCACCAGGCAACCCGCGAGCAGCCACGGGCTCGCGGCCCGCAGGCGCCGGGGCGGGACGCGCACGCCGACCCAGAACAGGACGAGCCCGATCATGGCGAACACGGACTGCCGGAAGAACACGCCGTAGGACGAGCCGCCCGCGGCGTACGCCGACACCGCGGACGCCGACAGCACCATGACCAGCCCGAGGGCGGTGAGCAGCCCGAACACCGCGAGCACGAGGTGCAGGGAGGTCAGCGGGCGTTCGAGCCACTGGTGCAGGGCCGTACGGGCCTGGGCCAGGACGCCCGGACGGGCCGGGCGCTGCCGTGGCCGCCGGGCCGGCGCGCTCACGCCGTGCCGCCGGGCCCGCTCACGGTCTCGGGGGCGGGATCCGGGTCGGGGGGCGACGCCGCCCCGTGCGGGCCCACCCCGCCGGCGACGCTGCGCGCGGCGGCGGCGAACGCGTCGCCCCGCGCCGCGTAGTCGCGGAACATGTCCATGGACGCCGCCGCGGGGGCGAGCAGCACGGTGTCGCCGGGCCCGGCCAGGGTGGCGGCGGCCCGGGCCGCCCTGGTCATGCCGCGCATGCCTGCGTCGGGGTCCTGCCGGTCGTCGCTCACCGGCTCATCGTCACCCCCGCCCACGTCGAGGACGGGGACCTCGGGGGCGTGTCGCGTGAGCGCGGCGTGGACGCGGTCCCGGTCGCGGCCCAGGACGACGGCGCCGGCGAGCCGGTCGCGGTGGGCGACGACGAGCTCGCCGACGTCGGCGCCCTTGAGCAGGCCGCCCGCCACCCAGACGACGCGGGGGTGCGCGGCGAGGGACGCGGCGGCGGCGTGCGGGTTGGTGGCCTTCGAGTCGTCGACCCACCGGACCCCGCCGGCCTCGGCCACCACGGCCCCGCGGTGCGGGCCGGGGGCGACGGCGCGCAGGCCGGCGGCCACCGCCTCGGGCGCGACTCCGTGCGCGCGGGCCAGGGCGGCCGCGGCCAGGGCGTTCAGCTCCCCGGGCGGGCCGGGCGGGGCGACGTCGGCGGCGGGCGCGAGCGGCACGGCGTCCCCGAACGCCCGGTCCACCAGGTGCCCGTCGACGATCCCCAGCTCGCCCGGGCCGGGCTCGCCGCGGGTGAAGCCGACGTGGCGCGGGGCCGGCGCGGCGATCAGCAGTGCGGCGGCCTCGCGGTCGTCGAGGCCCGCGACCGCGACGTCACCGCGCAGCACCCGGGCCTTCGCGGCGCCGTAGGCGGCCATCGAGCCGTGCCAGTCGAGGTGGTCCTCGGCGAGGTTGAGCACCGCCCCGGCGAAGGGGCGCACCGACGGCGACCACTCGAGCTGGAAGCTCGACAGCTCCACCGCCAGCACCCGGTGGCCCGCCCGCATCGCGTCCACGATCGGTAGGCCGATGTTGCCGCAGGCGACGGTGTCCTCCCCCGCCGCGCGCAGGATCGCCTCGAGCATCGTCGTGGTGGTGGTCTTGCCGTTCGTGCCGGTGACCGCGAGCCAGCGCGGCGGCCCGTCCGGGCAGATCGCCGGGTCGTCGCCGAGCCACCAGGCGAGCTCCGGCTCGCCGACCATCGGCACCGACGCCGCGCGGGCCGCCAGCGCCAGCGGCGAGTCGGTGCGGAAGCCGGGGCTGGTCACCACGAGGTCGCACCCGTCGGGCAGCGCGGCGAGCTCCCGGGTGCGGGCCACCGGGCGGTCGCCGAGCAGGTCCAGCTGGGCCTGGTCGCCGTCCGCGACCGTGACCCGGGCCCCGAGGTACCGCAGCACGTCGACGACGGAGACCCCGGTCCGCCGGGCCCCCGCCACCAGCACGTGCCGGTCGTGCCAGGCCGTCATCCGCCCGACGCCGCCAACCACTCGCTGTAGAACAGGCCCAGCCCCAGCGCGCAGCAGATCGCCGCGAGCAACCAGAACCGGATGATCACCGTGGTCTCTGCCCAGCCCGCGAGCTCGAAGTGGTGGTGGAACGGGGCCATGCGGAACGGTCGCCGTCGCGTCGTCCGGAAGACCGCGACCTGCAGCACCACCGACAGCGCCTCGACGACGAACACGCCGCCCAGGACGACGAGCAGCAGCTCGGTGCGCGTGACCATCGACAGGCCGGCGAACAGACCGCCCAGCGCCAGCGAGCCCGTGTCCCCCATGAAGATGCGGGCAGGCGCCGCGTTCCACCACAGGAAGCCGATGCACGCGCCCATCGCCGCGGCCGCCACGAGCGTCACGTCGAGCGGATCCCGCACCTGGTAGCAGCCGGCCTCGATCTGCATCCCGCAGGCGTTGCGGAACTGCCAGAACGACACGATCAGATAGGTGGCCAGCACCATCGCCGACGTCCCGGCGGCGAGGCCGTCGAGCCCGTCGGTGAGGTTCACGGCGTTCGACCACGCCGTCACCACGAGGTAGCAGAAGACGACGAACCCGACCGCGCCGAGGCTGACCACCGCGATGTCGCGGACGAACGACAGGTTCGGCGACGCCGGCGTCAGCCCCTGTTCGTCCGGGAACTGCAGCGCGAGCACGCCGAACAGCACCGCCGTGACGAGCTGGCCGACCAGTTTCGCGGTCTTGTTCAGGCCCAGGTTGCGCTGGCGTCGGATCTTGATGAAGTCGTCGAGGAAGCCGACGACTCCCAGCGACGTCATGAGCATCAGCACGAGCAGGCCGGACGCCGAGATCGCGACGTCGCCGACCAGGTGGGCGACGAGGTAGCCCGCCCACACCGCCACGAGGATCGCGACGCCACCCATCGTCGGGGTGCCGCGCTTGCCGCGGTGGCTCTGCGGCCCTTCCTCGCGGATCTCCTGGCCGAACCCCTGCTTGATGAACAGCCGGATCACGTACGGGGTCAGAAGGATCGACACGGCCAGCGCGACCCCCGCCGCGACCAGCACGCCCCTCATCGGGCTCCTCTCCCGTTCACCAGCGCGTCCGCGACCCGCTCGAGCCCCGCCGAGCGGGAGGCCTTCACCAGGACGACGTCGCCCGGAGCGACGCCGGCGCTGATCATGTCGGCCGCCGCCGCGGCGTCGGGCACCAGGTGGGAGTCGACGCCCCCCGCCGTCGCGGCCTCGTGCAGCGCGGCCACCGGGCCGTCGCCCCCGACCACGACGAGCCGCTGCACACCCGTGCGGGCGACCTCGCGGCCGAGCTCCGTGTGCGCCTGCGGGGCGTCGTCGCCGAGCTCGGCCATGACGCCGAGCACCGCGGTGTGGCGCCCGCCCATGGCGGCGAGCGTCGCCAGCGCGGCGCGCATCGACTCGGGGTTCGCGTTGTAGGCGTCGTTGAGCACGCGGACGCCGTCGGGACGCTCGGTGAGCTCCATGCGCCAGCGCGAGCGGGGCGCCGCGGTGGCGAGGCGCGCGGCGACGGTGCCGAGGTCCAGGCCCGCCTCGAGCGCGACGGCCGCTGCGGCCAGGGCGTTGTCGACGTGGTGGGCGCCGTGCAGCCCGAGGGTCACCGGCGTCTCGCCCGCGCGTGTGACCAGCCGGAACGTCGCGCGCCCGGCGTCGTCGAGGCGCTCGTCGACCGCCCGGACCGTCGCCGCGAGCGCCCGCCCGGTGTGGACGACGCGTGCCGCGGTGCGCTGCGCCATCGCCGCCACCACCGGGTCGTCGGCGCCGAGGACGGCGACGCCGCCGTCCTGAGCCGCCGGCAGGGCCTCGACCAGCTCGCCCTTGGCCTGTGCGATCGCCTCCCGCGAGCCGAACTCGCCGAGGTGGGCCGAGCCGACGTTGAGCACGACGCCGATCCGCGGCGGCGCGACCCGGCACAGGGCCGCGACGTGGCCGGGCCCGCGGGCGGAGAGCTCGAGGACGAGATGGCGGGTCTCGGGCGTGGCGCGCAGCGCGGTCCAGGGGTGCCCGAGCTCGTTGTTGAACGAGCCGGGCGGGGCGACGGTCGGGCTCCCCTTCCCGTCCGGGCCGGCTTCCAGCAGGTGCGCGGTGAGGTCCTTGGTCGACGTCTTGCCCGACGAACCCGTGATGCCGACGACGGAGAGGCCGCCCCGAGATCCTGTGTTGGCGACGAGGGTGTCGACGACGTGGCGCGCCAGGACGGCCAGCGCGGCGAGGACCCCGGCCCCGGCGCCGTCGGCGTCCGCGGCGAGCACGTAGGAGCTGGAGATCCCCGAGACCGGCGGCACGATCACGGCCGGCGCGTCCACCTCGCGGGCGGCCAGCACCCCGACGGCGCCCGCCGCCGTCGCGGCGTCCACGAAGTCGTGCCCGTCGACCCGCTCGCCGGGCAGGGCGACGAACAGGCCGCCCGGGGTCACGGCGCGGCTGTCGAACTCCACGGAGCCGGTGATGCGCTCGTCACCCGACGCGCGGTGCAGCCGCCCGCCGGTGACGCGGGCGACGTCGGCGAGGGTCAGCTCGATCACCGGGGACCGCCCTGGGTCCGCAGGAGCGCTTGTTCCAATTCCTCGACATCGGAGAACGGGAGCTTCTCGGCCCCGACCTGCTGGCCGGTCTCGTGGCCCTTGCCGGCCACCACGACGACGTCGCCCGGGCGCGCCTCGGCCACGGCCGCGGCGATGGCGGCGCGGCGGTCGCCGATCTCGTCGACCAGGGCGTCGGGAACCTCGCGGGCGCCGTCGAGCACCGCGGCGCGGATCGCGGCCGGGTCCTCGGTGCGGGGGTTGTCGTCGGTGACCCAGAGGTGGTCGGAGAGCTGGGCGCCGAGCCGGCCCATCACCGGGCGCTTGGCGCGGTCGCGATCGCCCCCGCAGCCCAGCACGGTGAGCACGCGCCCGCCGGTCTCGGCGGCCTGGGCGCGCAGCGTCTCGAGCAGGGCGCCGACCGCGGCCGGCTTGTGCGCGTAGTCGACGACGGCGAGGAACGGCTGGCCGGCCTCGACGCGCTGCATGCGCCCGGGCACGCGGACCTGGGCGAGCCCGCGGGCGAGCACGGCGGGGTCCTGGCCCGCGGCGTGCCCGCAGGCGAGGGCGAGCAGCGCGTTGGTGACGTTGAAGGCACCGGGCAGGCGCAGGGTGACCGGCAGTGCGAGCCCGTCCGGGCCGTGCGCGGTGAACCGCTGCGTGCCGTCCGGCAGGGCGACGACGTCGGCGGCGTGCCAGTCGGCCTCGGGGGTGCCGACGGTGACCGTTCTCTTCTTGCTGCCCTCGCGGACCAGGCGCCGGCCCCACGCCGAGTCGATGCAGACGACCTCGGCCGCGGAGCGCCCGTCGAACAGGCGGGCCTTCGCCGCGAAGTAGTCCTCCATGTCGGCGTGGAAGTCGAGGTGCTCCGCCGAGAGGTTGGTGAACGCCCCGACCGCGAACCGGGTGCCGCCGACGCGACCGAGGCTCAGCGCATGGCTGGAGACCTCCATGGCGACGTGCGTCGCGCCGTCGTCGACCATCGTCGCGAGGAGGGCCTGCAGGTCGGGCGCCTCGGGCGTCGTGAAGGCCCTATCGGTGTGCTTGCCCGGATGCAGCCGTCGCCCGCCGAGGCGGGTCTCGACGGTGCCGATCAGCCCGGTGCTCGCCCCGGCCGCCGCGAGCGCGGCCTCGAGCAGGTAGACGGTCGTCGTCTTGCCGCTGGTGCCGGTCACGCCGAGCACATCGAGGCGCGTCGAGGGGTCGCCGTAGATCCGTGCCGCGGCGGGCCCGATCGCGGCACGGGGGTCGGGGTGCACGAGGACGGGCACGGCGGCCTCGAGGGCGGCCTCGCGGAGCGTCGGGCGGGCGGCCCCGTCGGCGTCGGTGAGGACGGCCGCGGCGCCGCGGGCCAGCGCGTCGCCCGCGAAGTCGGCGCCGTGCGCACGGCTGCCGGGCAGGGCCGCGAACAGGTCGCCGGGACGCACCTCGTGCGCACGCAGCGTGGCCCCGGTGAGCCGGGCGTCGGCGTCGCCGACGATCTCCACGGAGCCGGTCTCCCGCAGCCGGGCGACCACCTCGGTGACCGTCACGGGCGTGACGCGCAGGGGGCGCAGAGGGCCGTCCTCGGGGGCCGCGCCTGCCGCGCCGGCGGTGTCGTCACCACCCCGCCCCGGAGCGGGTCCGGCGGCGTCATCGGTGGTTCTCGGCGGTGCGGCGGGCACGATGGCGAAGGCTACTCACCGTCTCCACCGTCCCTCCGCAGGCCCTGTGGCCTGCAGCGGACTCACGGCAGCGTGAGCGGCACCTGGCGCGGCGGCGCGGTGGACACCGGCACGGCCCCGTGCTGGGCGAGGTAGGCGCCGATGTCGTGGAACAGCGGCGCGGCCGAGTCGCCGCCCGGCGGGCGGTCGAGCATCAGCGCGACGACGTAGCGCGGGTCCTTGGCCGGGAACATGCCGGCGAAGGTGATCCAGTAGTTCGACTGGGAGTAGCAGCCGCAGCCCGGGTCGACCTGCTGCGCCGTCCCCGTCTTGCCGGCGACCGGATATCCCGGGATCGCCGCCTGCGGGCCCGTGCCGCGGTTGCCCCCGCGGCCGTCCTGGGTCACCGACTGCAGCATGTCGCGCATCGTCCGCGCGGTCTCCGGACTCATCGCCCGCACGCCCTCGGGCGTCGGCGACGGGGTGCGGACGCCGTCGGCGCCGACCTCGGCCTCCACCACCCGCGGCGGCACGCGCACGCCGTCGTTGGCGACGGCCTGGTACATGCTCGCCATCTGCAGCGTGGTCATCGAGAGGCCCTGGCCGATGGGCAGGTTGCCGAAGGTGCTGCCCGACCAGTCCTCGCGGGACGGCACCGAGCCGGGGCTCTCGCCCGGGAGCTCGATGCCCGTACGGGTGCCGACGCCGAGCGACTCGAGCATCGACGCGAACCGGTCGGGGCCCACGCGCTGGGCCGTCATCAGCGTGCCGACGTTCGAGGAGCGCCCGAGCACGCCGTTGAGGGTGAGGTTGATCGTGCCGTGGGACCAGGCGTCGCTGATCGTGCGGTCGGCGACGCGGATGCTGCCCGGGACCTGGAGGACGTCCTCGGGCCGGGCGACGCCGGCCTCGAGCGCCGCGGCCATCGTCACGAGCTTGTTGACCGAGCCCGGCTCGAACGGTGACGTCACCGACGGGTTGCTCAGCTGGGCCCCGGGCGCGCCCGGGGAAGCGGGGTTGAACGACCCGGAGTTGGCCATCGAGAGCACCTGGCCGGTGTGCGCGTCGAGGACGACGGCGCTGCCGTTGCGGGCGCCGACGCGGGCCGTGTACTCCCGCAGGCGCTGCTCGACCGCGTACTGCAGGTCGGTGTCGAGAGTGAGGACGATGTCGCGGCCCGCCTGCGCGGGCTGCTCGGCGCGCGTCGTGCCGGGGATGACGGCGTCGCTGCCCTCCGCGGTGTCGACGACGCGGAAGCCGTCCTGGCCGGCGAGCGTGGTGTCGAGCGCGCTCTCCAGCCCGATCGACCCGCGGATCTTCTGGCGGTCCATGTTCCAGGCGGCGCTGCCGACGACGGTCGCGGCCACGTCACCCGCGGGGTACTGCCGCGACTCGCGGTCCTCCTCGGCGATCTCGGGGAACGTCTCGCGCACCTGGCGCGACGCCCCGGGGTCGACCAGCGGGGCGAGCACGACGTAGCTGCGGTCCGAGGTCAGCGACGCGAAGATCGGGCCGGGGTCGAGGCCGAGGATGCGGCCGATGCCCAGCGCGATCGCGGACTTGCGCTGGTCCGGGGTCGGCGAGCCCGGCCGGCTGCGGATCGCGGGGTCGTTCCAGTCCTCGGTGATGCGCCGCGGGTTCGCGACGAGCGCCTTGGCCTCGACGCTGAACGCGAGCGGGGTGCCGTAGCGGTCGAGGATCGCGCCGCGCTCGGCGGGCACGACGAGCTTCGTCGTGCGCTGGCGGGCGGCGTCCTCCGACAGCTCCCCCGCGCGCAGGCCCTGGACCTCGATCAGCTTGAGGGTGCAGAGCAGGAGCACCGCCACGAGGATCACGCGACCGACCCGCAGGCGACGCCGCGGGTCCGGCGGCCGTGGGGCCGGGCGACGGCGGGGCTGCCGCGGCGGGGGCGGCGGCGGTGACGGGCGACGGCCACCGGGGCCCCGCACGCCCGGGCCGCGCGCCGGCGGCCGGCTCAGGGTGGCCCTGCTCAGGGTGGCCCTGCTCATGGTGGTGGAGCCGCGCGGCATCAGGGGGCCGCCGGCGAGGCGTCGTCGGCGGCGGCTGCGGAGTCGGGGGTGGTCTCGGAGTTCGCCGGGTCCGGGGTGGTGTCCGGGGTCGCCTCCTGGACCGCGACCAGCTGGTCCTCGGCCGCGGCGGCGCCGGCCGGCGCGGGGGCGGGCTGCCCGTCGGTGGCGGCCTGGGCGCCGTTGCCCTGCGCGCCGGCGGGCGGGGTGGCGGGAACGGCGACCGGCGGCGGCGGGGCGATGGCCTGTGCGGGCTTCGGGTCCCCGACGACCTGGGACGACCCGTCGGGCGCGATCACCAGCACCGCGGGCTCCCCCGCCGGCACCATGCCCTGGGCCCGGGCGGCGGCGGCCAGCGCGGGCGCCGACTGCGCGGCCTCGACGTCGCGGTGCAGGCGCTCGCTCTGCTCGGACAGGTCGCGGGCCACCTGGCGGGCCTCGTCGAGCCGGTACGAGTCGGCGGCGGCCGCCGTCGAGAGCCACAGCGTCGCCACCAGTCCCCCGGTGAGCAGCACCATGATGAGGAGGACGAACGGCGCCGTGCCGGAGGCGCGCGTGTCCGTCGCCCGGGTGGAGGGCTTCGTCGCCGGCCGTACCGGGGCCGCGGGGCGGCCCGTGCCGGTGTCCCGCGACGCGGGTCGGGTGCTCGTCGTGCCCGGGCGGGGGCCGGTCAGGGTCCCGGTGCTCATGCGGCCTCCCGAATACGTTGCGCGGCACGCAGCCGCACCGACGCCGCCCGTGGGTTCGCGGCGATCTCGTCCTCATCGGCCCGTTCCGCGCCGCGGGTCAGCAGGCGAAGCTCGGGCTCGTCCTCCGGCCGGACGATGGGCATGTCCGGTGGGGCCTTGGTGCGCGAGTGCTCGGCGAGCACGCGCTTGACGATCCGGTCCTCGAGGGACTGGTAGGACATGACGACCACCCGGCCGTCGACGGCCAGCGCCCGGACCGCGGCCGGGATCGCGCCGGCGACGGCGTCCAGCTCGCCGTTGACCTCCACCCGCAGCGCCTGGAACGTGCGCTTGGCGGGGTTCCCGCCGGTGCGGCGGGCGGCGGCCGGGATGGCCTCGTCGAGGAGGGCGACGAGCTCCGCGCTGGTCCGCAACGGAGCCCGCCGCCGGGCGCGCACGACGGCCTCGACGATGCGCCGGGCCGATCGCTCCTCTCCGTACTCGTGCAGCACGCGCACCAGGTCACCGGGCGCGTAGGTGTTGAGGACGTCGGCCGCGGTCGGGCCGGTCGTCGGGTCCATCCGCATGTCCAGCGGGGCGTCGCGGGCGTAGGAGAAGCCGCGCTCGTCCTCGTCGAGCTGCATCGAGGACACGCCGAGGTCGAAGAGCACGCCCTGGACGCCGTCGAACCCGAGGTCGTCGAGGACGTCGGGGATCGCGTCGAAGACGGCGTGGACGAAGTGAGTGCGTTCGGCGTAGTCGCTCAGCCGTTCAGAAGCGAGCCGCAACGCCGACCGGTCGCGGTCAACACCTACAAGAGTGAGTCTCGAGTGCCGAGAAAGGAGCGCGGCGGAGTGGCCGGCAGCCCCCAGGGTGGCGTCGACGAGCACGGCGTCGCGATCGGCGAGGGCCGGCTCGAAGAGGGAGAGGATGCGGTCGAGCAGGACGGGGACGTGACGGGCGGGCAGGGACTGCGGAGACTGCGGCTCCTGCCCCTCGTCGTCCACCGAACGCCCCCCACCGACTCGTCGTCCCGGGCCGCGCGGCCCGGTCGTCTGCTGCTGCGGCCGGATGCCGTCACGTCCCGGCCCGCAGATCGACGGACCTGGCGCCGGGGAAGGTGCGCCAGGGCCGTCGCCCTGCGGACCGGGGCCTCACGGCACCCGACCCGGCGCCCCTCGAGGGCGCCACGTGTTCGCTTGTCGGTGCGGTCGGCGTCAGAAGACGCCGGGCAGCACTTCCTGCTGGGCCTGCGCGTAGCCGGCTTCGTGCTCGTCCTGGTACCGCGCCCACGCCGCGCTGTCCCAGATCTCGAGGCGGTTGACCGCCCCGATGACCGTGCAGTCGCGGTCGAGCCCGGCGTAGCGCCGGAGCTCGGCCGTGATCGGGATACGCCCCTGGGAGTCGGGGCGCTGCTCGTCGGTGCCGGCGAACAGGTAGCGCTGGTACGCGCGCACCCGCTCGTCGGTGAACGGCGCCTCGGCCACCTTGCGGGCCATCTGCTCGAACTCGTCACGGGGGAACACGTAGAGGCAGTGGTCCTGACCCTTCGTGATCATCAGCCCCCCTGCGAGCTCGTCCCGGAACCGCGCGGGCAGGGTCAACCTGCCCTTGTCGTCCAATCTCGGGGTGTGGGTGCC
Source organism: Actinomycetospora sp. NBC_00405 (assembly GCF_036044095.1). NCBI lineage: Bacteria > Bacillati > Actinomycetota > Actinomycetes > Pseudonocardiales > Pseudonocardiaceae > Actinomycetospora > Actinomycetospora sp. NBC_00405. Next base: position 635,502 of record NZ_CP107938.1, on the reverse strand, counting down.
GAGGAACACGGCGCCCACCTCCCTAGCGAGGCCCGTCCGCCCCACTGCTCACCACCATACCCCACGATCCCCCACGACCAAACCATCCTGAGGACCTCGTGATCCCCCATCGGGGTGTTCTGCCTGCTCAGAGCCCGTGGGGTGATGTGGGGGGCGTGAGCGCGACCCTGACGCCTCCGGGCCCCGCGAGCCCGTCGACACGCCGTTCCGGGGTGGGACCGGGGCCGTCTGAGCAGGGGATGTGGCGCCTCGGCCTGCCGGTGGGGCGGGGTGGGGGGCGGGGTGGGGAGTCCCGGGGCGTGCGGGTGGGGCGAGGTGGGGGGCGCGCTCGGCGGCCCGGTGGGGCGGAGTGGGGGCGGGCTCGCCGGAGCACCCGGCGCGATCACGGGTCCCGCGCAGCCGCAGTCGCCGCCCGCCGGGTGGGGCGAGGTGGGGACCCGCTCGCCGGCCCGGTGGGGCGGGGTGGGGGACGTCGCCCGGACCGTGACCGCGCCCGCTGCTCCCCCGGACCCGCGTCACGGGCTCGCCGGAGCACCCGCAGCGATCACGCGCAGCGACGCCACGGCCATCGGGAGATCACGGGCGCGGTGCGCACCCGCCGGCGCGCCTCCGGGGTGTCGACGTGCCCCTGATCATGAGCACTCCCACCCGGACCCCGGAACGACGACGCGCCGCCGACCACGGGGGCCGGCGGCGCGTCGGGGCGTCGAGGAGCGGAGGGCTACTCCTGCTCGAAGCGGCGGCGGAAGCGCTCTTCCATCCGCGAGGTGAAGCGGCTGCGTTCCTTCTCGGTCGCGGCCGGGGCCTCACCCTCGGCGGCGGCGGCTTCCTTCTTACGCGCACCGAAGGACGTGATGGCGAGGATCGCGCCGCCGAACATCGCGAGGAAGCCCGCGACGCTGACGATGATCCCCACGGTGGAGGAGCTGAAGACGACGCCCAGCACGAGCATCACGACGCCGATGACGAAGAGGGCGATGCCCTGCACGCGGCGACGGCGCGACGGGCGTCGGAGCTTGCCTCCCCGCACGGTGGACGCGAACTTCGGATCCTCGTCGTAGAGGGCGCGCTCGATCTGCTCGAGCAGGCGCTGCTCGTGCTCGGAGAGCGGCATGTTTCTCCTCCGGCACCGGAATGGGAAAGACGCCCGACCTCGGGGGGTCCGGCGGGCATCGTCGGGATGTCCGACACCCATCGTACGAGTCCGGTGGCAGTCCCACTACCCGGACCGGCGTGTTGCGCTCCTGATCATCCGTTCGGCTCCCGTGGTGACGCCGCTCGCGACACGCTCGGATGCTCTCGGTGACGATTCGACCTGTCACCACGCGCCGGATCCGCGGCCTCGACGGGTGAGCGGGCTCGGGTCGGGTCCGGATCGCCGAGCAGGCTCGCCGGACGGACCGCGGCGACGCCGAAGCGTGATCGGGCCTGGTCAGCAGCGCGCTCGGCGTCCGACCAGCCGTGCTCGGCCTCACCGAGGACGATCTGCTCGGGCGCGCGGTCCGCCGGGACGAGCCCCTCGGCACGGACACCGAGCAGTCGCACCGGCGCGATCGGGCCGAGCGCGTCGAGGAGCTCGCCCGCGGTCGCGTACAGCTCACGGGCGAGATCCGTCGGCGCCGGGAGGGTCCGCGATCGTGTGATCGTGGTGAAGTCGTCGAAACGGACCTTGAGCGCGACGGTCCGCGCCCGCACCGCGCGCCGGCGCAACATCCGTCCGGTGCGGTCCGCGAGGCGCAGCAGCTCGCGCCGCATGACGGCCCGGTCGACGAGGTCGCGGGCGAACGTCTCCTCGGCGCCGGCGGACTTCTCGCGGCCGTGCGGGTCGACCCGCCGCTCGTCGACACCACGCGCCAGGGCGAACAGATGGGCGGCGTGGGCCTCCCCCACCGCCCGCCGGAGCGTCGTCAGCCCGGCCGCGGCGACGTCGCCGACCGTCGCGATGCCGTGGCGGGCGAGCACCTCCTCCGTCCGCGCCCCGACGCCCCACAGCGCGCCGACCGGCAACGGGTCGAGGAAGGCGCGGACACCGTCGGCGGGCACGAGGTGCACCCCGTCCGGCTTCGCCACCCGCGAGGCGAGCTTGGCGACGAACATCGTCGACGCGATGCCGACCGAGCAGGTGATCTCCTGCGAGGCGGCGACCTGCTCGCGGATCGACGCCGCGATCTCCAGCGGCGTCGCCCCGAGCCGACGCAGCGCGCCGGACACGTCGAGGAACGCCTCGTCGAGGCTCAGCGGCTGCACCAGCGGCGTGACCGAGCGGAACACCTCCAAGACCGCGCGGGAGACCTCGGAGTAGGTGGCGAAGTCCGGCGGCAGGAACACGGCCTGCGGGCACAGCCGGTGCGCGCGGGCCGAGGGCATCGCCGAGCGGACCCCGTGGGCCCGGGCCTCGTAGCTCGCCGAGAGCACGACGCCGCGCTCCGGGCCGCCGCCCACCACGACCGGGCGGCCCCGCAGCTCGGGCCGTGACCGGATCTCGACCAACGCGTAGAACGCGTCCATGTCGACGTGCAGGATGCCGCAGCCCGCGTCCCGGCCGGGCGCGTGTCCCGAGGGGGGCGTGCTCAGCCCGGCCGCCGCGCGAGGACGTGCAGCTGCGAGGCCATGTCACGCAGGGGCGGGGTGCCGGCGGCGATGTCCTCGAGCTCGGCGAGCGGGTCGGGCACGCCGCCGCCGGTGTCGAGGACGCCGTCGGGCACGAGGTCGGCGAGCACCCGGTGTCCCTGCACCCGCTCGACCGACAGCTGCCCCTCCGCCTCGACCAGCGTGCGGATCTCCTCGACGTCCATGCGCCGGCGCAGCGGGTCGTCGGCACCCCAGCGCCCCGAGGGGTCGACGAGCACCCGGCGGGCCTCCTCGAGCCGACCGGCCACGACCCGCGAGAGCACCGCGGCGAACCGGCCGGCGACGAGCAGGGAGAGCGCCCCACCGGGGACGGTCGCGAGGGCGAGCGCCCGGCACGCCTCGGCCGGGTCGTCGACGTACTCGAGCAGCCCGTGCCCGAGGACCAGGTCGGCCTCGGCGTCGGCGACCACGTCGGCCAGCGCGTCCACGTCGCCCTGCACCGCCCGCACGCCGCCGGCGACCCCCGACTCGCGCGCCCGGCTGCGGAGCACCGCGAGGGCGTTGGCGCTGGAGTCGACGACCGTGACCTCGCACCCGTCGGCGGCCAGGGGCACCGCCCAGGTGCCGCTGCCGCCGCCGACGTCGAGCACGCGGGGTGCCACGCCGCCGCGACGGCTCCGCGCCGCGTTGAGCTCGACCCGCAGCGTGCGCGCGACGACGTCGACCGGGGCGAACGACGGGGCGCGACTCACCGCGACACCGTAGAACGTGTGACGGGTGCGCGGGGGCACCGACCGGTAGGTTCGCTCCGTGCACGTCACCGGGGTGCTGAGCCTCAAGGGCGGGGTCGGGAAGACGACCGTCGTCCTGGGCCTTGCCGGATCCGCCCTCCGGGCCGGTCTGCGGACCCTGGTGGTCGACCTCGACCCCCAGGGCAACGCGACGACCGCGCTCGAGCCCGAGGCCACCGAGACGACGATCGCGCAGGCCATGGAACGGCCGTCGGCGGCGCTGCTCGCGTCGTCGATCGCCCCCAGCGCCTGGGGCGAGGAGCTCGACGTCCTCGTCGGCTCGGAGGACATCGAGCGTCACAACCACCCCGATCCGGGGTCGCAGCGGCTGGGGGCTCTGGCGCGCCTGCTCGGCGACCTGCCCAAGGACGAGGAGGGCGCCACCCGGACGGGGCTGGCGAAGTACGACCTCGTGCTCATCGACTGCCCGCCCTCGCTCGGCCAGCTGACCCGCTCCGCCCTCGTGGCCGTCGACCGGGCCGTCCTGGTGACCGAGCCCACGATCTTCGCGGTGTCCGGTGTGCAGCGCGCCTTCGAGGCGGTGCAGGCCGAGCGCGAGAACAACCCGGACCTCCAGCCGCTGGGCGTGCTGGTGAACAAGTACCGGGCGCGCTCCTCGGAGCACGAGTTCCGCCTGGGTGAGCTGCGCGAGCTCTTCGGCCCCCTCGTCATCTCCGGGGCGTTGCCCGACCGCAGCGCGGTGCAGCAGGCCCAGGGCGCCGGGGTGCCGATCCAGCGCTGGGACACCCCGGGCGCCCGCGAGATCGCGAGCCAGTTCGACTCGCTGCTCGGGCGCATCGTGCGCTCCCGCATCAACAGGTCGGGCCGCGGGCGGGCCCGGCGGACGCCCGAGGCCTGACCGTCAGCGTCCGCGCCCGGCGACGGTGCGCGTGACCAGGGCGAGGAACAGGTCGGCCTGGCGCACCATGTCGTCGGCGTCGCGCTGGGACACCTTGCCCCGCACCCCGGCCTCGACGGCCGAGCGCGTCGCCGAGTGTGCCGCGAAAAAGGCGGCCCACTCCCCGTACTCCGGCGCGACGGACGCCAGCAGCGTCCAGGCGTCCGTGGGGCGCGAGGCGCGCTTGGCGCGGGCCCGCAGGGCGAGCACCGCCGCCGCGGCGCGCAGGGCCCCGAGGTGGGCGGCACGGAAGCGCTCGGCGGCGTCGTCCTCGGCCTGGGCGGCCCGCAGCTCGTCGCGGGCGGCGCCGAGCAGCTGCACCACCGTGCGCGACGGCGGCGGGGCCGGCGCGGCCGGGGTGGCGCGGGTGGGGGCCCCGCGCTCGTCCGACCGCGCCGGCGAGCCGGACCGGGCGGGCGCGGGGACCGCCGGTCCGGCGTCGGTGGGCGCCGCCCCGCGCGGGGCGGCCTCCAGAGGGGTGGTGTCGAACAGTCCGGGCATGGCGAGAGCGCTGGTCATGGTGATCTCCTCAGGGCATCGGGCGTCGCGAGCGGGTCAGGAGCCGGCCCGGCGGAGGTCCCACACGCCGGGACCCGAGCGCATGCGCAGCACGAACTCGCCGGGCGGCAGGTGCGGCTCGTCGGACCGGCACGCGAGCACGCGCCAGCAGCGGCACCGGTCTCCCCCGACCGGCATGGCCGAGAGGAACGGCCACCGGGACTCCTCGATCCAGCGTTCCTGCACCTCGGTGACCAGGTAGTGACTGTCCCGCCGGTTCGGGCGGCGATGGAACTCGACCGGGTCGCCGTCCGCACAGCGGACCTGGACCGGCGACGGACTGCGAACCACGATGCGTCCTCCACGGCGGCTCGTGCTCCTCGACCCGGGGCCCGGGTCGAGTGGGTGCCTGCCACCGTGGGGAGCCGGCGGCACTCCCGGACGGCGGGGCGCTTCCCCCGCCCCGCCGTCCGAGCGATCGAACACGTGTTCGATAGGATCCAGTGAACCCGGTCGGTCCGACGCCGTCAAGTCGATCCGCCGGTCCCTCGGAGGCGATCCGGGACCACGCCGGGACCACGCCGGGACCGCGCCGGGACCACGCCGCGCCCGCACCGGGAGCACCCGCCCGGGGAGATCGACCCGTGGACGGCGGCCGGGGCGTGGTGAGATATCGGCGTGTCCGCCTCCGACTCCCCCCGCGCCGCGGGAGCCGGCCGATGACCGCCGCGCCGGCCCGCGCGACGGTCGTCGACCTGACGCCCGACGACCTGGCGGCCCGGCTCGACGAGGCGCTGACCGTCTACGTGCGCGCGATGGGTTATCCGCCGGGCACGGTGCGGCAGCGACGCCCGATGTGGGTCGAGCACTCCCGGCGTCCGGGCTGGCACGCCGCGGCCGCGCTCGGGCCCGACCGCTCGCTGTGGGGCATCGCGTACGGCTACCCGGGCGCGCGGGGTCAGTGGTGGTTCGAGGAGGTGCGCCGCGGCCTGCTCGCCGGCGGCGCCGCCGGCCGCGAGCTGGCCGAGACCGTGCTCGACGACTACTTCGAGCTCACCGAGCTGCACGTGCGGCCCGACGTCCAGGGCGACGGCCTCGGCGAGGCGCTGGCCCGCCGCCTGCTGACGCAACCGGCGAACCGCCACGTCCTGCTCTCGACCCCCGAGGCGGACCCGCCGTCCCGCGCGTGGTCGCTCTACCGCCGCCTCGGGTTCACCGACGTCCTGCGCCACCACCGGTTCACGAGCGACCCGCGGCCGTTCGCGGTGCTCGGCCGGGCCCTGCCCCTCGAGCCCCCGGGCACGCCGCACCGCCCGGGCCGCACCTGACCGGGACCGTCGGGGGCGCCTGGCACCATGCGCGGGTGCCCGCGTCCGCTCCCCCGACCGACACCCGCCCGAGCACCCGCCCGAGCAGCACGCCCTCGAGCAGCAAGCGCCGCCGCACCCTCGTGCTCCTGGCCGTGGTGCTGGCCCTGGTCGGCGTCCTCGGCACGGGCTGCGTGCGGGTGCGCGCGGGCATGGCCGTCTCCCCGGACGACCGCGTCTCGGGCGTCGTCGACATCGCCACCCCGGACGGGGCCCCCGCCGGGCAGGGGCCGCCCCTCCAGGTGCCCGACGACCTCAGCGGGAACGTCTCGGTCGAGCGCTACGAGCAGGACGGCTACATCGGCTCCAAGGTGCAGTTCGACGACCTGTCGTTCGACGAGGTCACCCGCCTGCTGCCCTCGATCAGCCCGACGAGCACGCAGGCGATCCGCGTCCAGATGCGCCGTGCGGGCGACCGGGTGGTCGTGTCCGGGCAGGTCGACCTCACGCGGGTGTCGCCGGAGAGCGCCGACGTGCAGCTGAAGATGGCGTTCCCGGGCTCGATCCGCCAGACCGACGGGACGGCGACGCCCGGGCTCATCAGCTGGACGCTGCAGCCGGGCACCGTCAACGACGTCAACGCGGTGATCGAGTACCCGGACCCCGACGCCCCGTCGTGGATCGCCTGGTCGCTGCTGCTGCTCGCGGTGGTCGCGGTCGCGGTCGCGATCGTGGTGGTGCTGGCCGCGTCGTCGCGCACCCAGCTCCGGACACGCGCACGCCGCTGATCGGGCCCCTGATCGAGCCTTCCGACCCCGCCGACCCACGGGCCGACGGGGCCGGACGGCCTCAGGAGCGGGGCGTCGCCGGCACGAGACCGAGGCGCTGGACGACGTCCACCACCGCGGGCGAGCGGTTCATGCTGATGTAGTGGATGTTCGTGACGCCCTCGTCGAACATCCGCTGGGACAGCTCGACGCACAGGTCGATGCCGGCGTCGCGGTAGCCCGCGGCGTCGTCGGCCAGGGGGTCGAGGCGCTCGGACATGAGCTTCGGCAGCGGCGCTCCGGAGAAGTCCGCCCCGCGCTCGGCCGACTTCGGCGTCGTGATCGGCATCAGTCCGGGCATGACCGGGATGTCGCAGCCGGCGGCGGCGATGCGGTCGCGCATGCGCAGGAACTCGTCGGCGTCGTAGAACATCTGCGTGATCGCGAACTCGGCGCCCGCCTTGACCTTCTGCACGAAGAACCGGGTGTCGGTGTCCTCGTCGGCCGAGCGCGGGTGCAGGTACGGGAAGGCCGCGACGCCGACGCAGAAGTCGCCCAGGCGGTTCACCATGTGGACGAGCTCCTCGGTGTAGCTCAGCCCCGCCGGGTGCGGCACCCAGTCGGCGTCCTTGTCCCCGGGAGGATCGCCGCGGATCGCGAGGACGTTGCTGATGCCCGCCGCGAGGTAGGAGCCGATCACCTGGCGCAGGTCGTCGAGCGAGGCGTCGACCGCGGTGAGGTGGGCCATCGCCGTCAGCGTGGTGTCGGTGGCGATGCGACCGGTGGTGCGGATGGTGCGGTCGCGGCTCGAGCCGCCGGCGCCGTAGGTGACCGACACGAAGGCCGGGTCGAGCGGCTCCAGGTCGCGGATGGTGCGCCAGAGTGTGGCTTCGCCCTCATCGTTCTTGGGCGGGAAGAACTCCGCCGAGAACGTGGGCACCCCGCGCTGGATGCGCTCCGTCACAGTAGCCATCCGGCGACCCTACGGTGACGGGGCGTCGTTACGGAGGTCCGTTGTGACCGGGACCGCCCGATCGGCCAGGTCGGCCGAACGGCCCTAGGCTCCGGTCCCGGACACGTCTGCGGTCCGGAGGGGAGAGTGCGGATGACGCTCGGCGGAGTCTCGACGCGAGCCGACAACGGTGCCCGCGCCCCGTTCGGCAGCCCTGCTGAGCAGGGCGGACGCGCCATCGAGCACGACCTGCCCGGCGCGGTGACCGCCGACCTGGCCGACTACCTCGCCGGCAGGCGCGACGAGTGCGCCGACATCGCCGAGGAGTACGCCGACGCCGTTGACGACCTCACACGGTTCGTCCTCGCCGGCGGCAAGCGGCTGCGTCCCACGTTCGCGTGGTGGGGCTGGCGGGCCGCGGGCGGCCTCGACGACCCCTCCGCGGTGCTGCGCGCCGTGAGCGCCCTGGAGCTCATCCAGGCGTGCGCGCTGGTGCACGACGACCTCATCGACGACTCCGCGACACGCCGCGGCGAGCCCACCGTGCACGCCCGGTGGACGGCGCGGCACGCCGGCGCCGCCTGGACGGGCGACCCGACGCGCTTCGGCGCCGCGGTCGCGATCCTGCTCGGCGACGTGGCCCTCGCCTGGGCCGACGACATGCTCCACGAGTCCGGGGTGGACCCCGTCGCGCTCGCCCGCGCCCGCCCCGCGTGGCAGGCCATGCGCACCGAGGTGCTCGGCGGCCAGTTCCTCGACGTCCAGGGACACGCGTCGTCCGACTCGAGCCCCGAGACCGCCCTGCGCATCAGCCGGTACAAGACCGCGGCCTACACCGTGGAGCGCCCGCTGCACCTCGGGGCCGCGATCGCGGGCGCCGACGACACGACGATCGCCGCGCTGCGCCGCTACGGCACCGACCTCGGCATCGCCTTCCAGCTGCGCGACGACCTGCTCGGCGTGTTCGGCGACCCGGCCGTGACCGGCAAGCCCGCCGGCGACGACCTGCGCGAGGGCAAGCTGACCCTGCTCGTCGCGCTGACCCGCGCGCACCCCGACCGCACGACGGCCGCGGTCGTCGAGCGCGCCGTGGGCGACCCCCACCTCGACCCCGAGGGCGTCGCCGCGGCCCGCGAGGCCCTCGTCTCCCTCGGCGTCGTCGACGACGTCGAGCGCCGCATCACCGAGCTCACCGCCTCCGCACTCGATGCGGTGCGCGGTGCCGACGCCCCGGTCCTGGCCGTCCCGGCCCCCGACCGGCTCGCCGATCTGGCCGTCGCCGCCACCCGGCGCGCCCGCTGATCCACCTCCCAGGAGCCGCGTGACCCGCACCGTCCAGTCCCCCACCGACCACGTCGTCGTCGTGGGCGCAGGCCTCGCCGGCCTCGCGACCGCCCTGCACCTGCTCGGCGCGGGCCGTCGCGTCACGATCGTCGAGCGGGACGCCACCCCCGGCGGGCGCGCCGGCCGCCTCGACCTCCATGGGGGGCAGCACGCCGATAGGGGGTTCCGCCTCGACACCGGCCCGACCGTGATCACGATGCCGGAGCTGATCGAGGAGGCCCTGGCCGCCGTCGGCGAGAAGCTCGGCGACCGCCTCGAGCTCGTCGACCTCCACCCCGCGTACCACGCGCGGTTCGCCGACGGCAGCGCGATCGACGTGCACACCGACCCCGGCGCGATGGAGCAGGAGATCCGCGAGAAGGTCTCGGCGTCCGACGCCGAGGGCTACCGGCGGCTGCGGGCCTGGCTCACCGAGCTCTACCAGGTGCAGATGGCGACGTTCATCGACGCCAACTTCGACTCGCCGCTCGACGTCCTGGGCCCCGACCTCGCGCGGCTGGGTGCGCTCGGGGGCTTCGGGCGGCTCGGGTCGAGGATCGCGAGGTTCCTCGACGACGAGCGCCTGCGGCGCATCTTCTCCTTCCAGGCGCTGTACGCGGGTGTCCCGCCGGCCAGGGCCCTCGCCGCCTACGCCGTGATCGCCTACATGGACACCATCGCCGGCGTCTCGTTCCCGAAGGGCGGGGTCCGGGCCCTGCCCCAGGCCCTCGCCGACGCCGCCGCCGACGCGGGCGCCGAGTTCCGCTACGGCACGACCGTCACCGGGCTGGAGCGCTCCGGCGGGCGCGTGCGGGCGCTGCGCACCGTCCCGACGGACGAGCCGACCGCCGACGGCGACCGCCTCGCCGCCGACGCCGTCGTGCTGACCTGCGATCTCCCCGTCTCCTACGGCCTGCTCGGGCGCACCCCGCGGCGGGTGGTGCCGATGCGCTGGTCGCCCTCGGCGTTCGTGTTCCACGCCGGGGTGCCCGCCGGCACCGGCCTGGGCCACCACACCATCTCGTTCGGCGACGCCTGGGCGGGCACGTTCGACGAGATCATCACCGAGGGCCGGCTGATGTCCGACCCGTCGCTGCTGGTCACGCACCCGACGGCCACCGACCCGTCGCTGGCGCCCGCCGGGCACGAGCTCGTGTCCGTGCTCGCTCCCGCCCCGAACACCGACAAGGCCCCGCTCGACTGGGGGCGCATCGGCCCGCGCTACCGCGACGAGCTGCGCGGGGTGCTGGCCGGCCGCGGGATCGAGCTCGGTGAGCCGGTCACCGAGCACCTCATCACCCCCGACGACTGGGGCCGGCTCGGCCTCGCGGCGGGCACCCCGTTCTCGGCGGCGCACACGTTCACGCAGACCGGCCCGTTCCGTGCGGGCAACCTCGTGCGCGGCGAGGGCAACGTCGTCCTCGCCGGCTCGGGGACGACGCCCGGCGTCGGCGTCCCGACGGTGCTCGTCTCGGGCAAGCTCGCGGCGGCGCGGATCACCGGGTGAGCACCACCGAGCTGGACGCCGCCGGCATCACCGACCCGGCGCTGCGCGACGCCTACACGCAGTGCCGGGCGCTGAACGCCGTGCACGGCCGGACCTACTTCCTCGCCACGCGCCTGCTCGCCCCGGCCCAGCGCCCGGCGATCCACGCGCTCTACGGCTTCGCGCGGATGGCCGACGACGTCGTCGACGACCCGGACGCCGACGCCTCGCCGGCCGCCGTCGCCGCGCGGCTCGAGGAGGTCCGCGCCCGCATGCGCCGGGGCCTGGCCGGCACCGAGCCGCGGACGCTCGTGACCGAGGGCGAGCCGGTGGTCGCCGCCCTGGCCGACACGGTCGCCCGCTTCGGCATCGAGCACCGCCACCTCGAGGACTTCATGGACTCGATGGCCATGGACCTCACGGTCACCGACTATGCGACGTTCGACGACCTCGCCGGCTACGTGCACGGCTCGGCCGCGGTCATCGGGCTGCAGGTGCTGCCGGTGCTCGGGACGGTCGGCCCGCAGGCGGAGGCCGCGCCGTACGCCGCCGACCTCGGCGTCGCCTTCCAGGTGACCAACTTCCTGCGCGACGTCGGCGAGGACCTCGACCGCGGCCGCGTCTACCTGCCGACCGCGGAGCTCGCGGCGTTCGGCGTCGACCGCGACCTCCTGGCGTGGTGCCGCACCACCGGCTGCACCGACCCGCGGGTCCGGCGGGCCCTGGCCCACCTCGTCGCCCGGACCCGCGCGGTCTACCGGCGCGCCGAGCGCGGTATCGCCCTGCTCCACCCGGTGTCGCGGCCCTGCGTGCGGACCGCGCACGTGCTCTACGGCGGCATCCTCGACGAGATCGTCGACGCCGACTACGACGTGCTGCGCCGGCGCGTGGCCGTCGGGAACGGGCGGCGCGCGGCGGTCGCCCTGCCGCGCCTGGCCCACGCCGTCGGGTCGCGGTGGGGCACGCGGTGGCGACGGCGGCTCGCGGCGTGACCCTCGTGCTCGCCGTCGACGCCGCCTGCGCGCGGTGCCGGGCGGTGGGCACCACCGTGGCGGACACCGTCGGGCCGGACCTCGAGGTGCTGCCGCTGGCCGACTACCGGGTGACGGCGTGGTGCGCCGAGTGCGGCGTCGCGGGGGACGCGCCGACGCTGCTGGAGATCACGCCCACCACGGGCGACGACCGCGTGCGGGCGTGGACCGGTCCGGCGCTGGCGCCCGCCCTGGTGCGTCGCCTCGGCGTGCGGCGTGCCGCCCGGCTGACGGCGGCGCTGCGCCGGCACGGCCTGCTCGGGGAGGCGTTGAGCGGGCTGCGCCCGTTCAGAACGCCATCGCCTGGGCGCGACGCTTGACCTCGCGCCCCCGGTCGGAGCGCAGGGCGTCGATGGGGGTGCCCGGCAGGGAGTCGTCGTCGGCGAAGAGCCAGCGCAGGATCTCCCCGTCGGCGTACCCCCCGTCGCGGAGGACCTGGATGGTGCCGGGCAGGCCCTTGACCACCCCGTCGGTGGTGAGGAACGCGGCGGGCACCGACCAGCGGTCGTCCTCGCGAACACCCAGCAACTGCCCCTGCTTGATCATCTGACTGACGCGCGTGCGGGGCACGCCGAGACGCTCGGCGACCTGGGCGAGCGAGACGACCTCGATGTCGTGGCCCACGAGGGCGGCGAGGGACTCGGTCACACGCGTCACTGTGCCAGAGGTGAGGCCCCTCCGGCCTCCTGTGCGCGCGTGTGTCCCGGGCTGTCCAGACCGTCGCGGACCAGGGCCTCCGGGTGGGCGAGCGCCGGGAGGTGGCCGCCGGGCACGAGCACCGGTTCGACGCCGGCGCGCGCACGGGCGAGACCGATCTGGAAGTCCGGCGGGAAGAAGCGGTCGTCGCGTCCCACGACGACGGTGACCGGCACGTCGGGCCACGCCGGGAGCGACCAGCCGTCGGTGAACGGGCCATCGGACTGCTCGCGCTGGTGCTCGGCGCCGGCCGCGACCACGTCGGCGGGGACGTCGTGCAGGAACTCCCACCCGGGGTCGAACCCGGCGTCCTCGCGGCCCGCGGCGCGGACCGCGGCCTCCTTCGCCGCCGCGTGCCCCGACCCCGTCCACCACTGCGCGGGCGTCTCCCCCACCGCGGGGATCATGGCGTTGACCAGCACCAACCGCTGCACGGGGATGCGCCGGCAGATCTCCACCGCGGTGGGCCCGCCCAGCGACTGGCCGACCACGACGGGGTCGGGGCGGTCACCGAGGGCCTCGAGCGCGACCTCGACGTAGCGCGGCACGCCGGCGTCCGGGTCGTCGGCGGGGAGATCCACGGCGATCGCCTCGTCACCCCGCGCCCGCAGGAGCTCCACCACGCGGTGCCAGTACCAGGCCGCGCCGCCCGCGCCCGGCACGAGGAGCCACGTCGTCATGGCCGGGAAGCCTAGGCGCGCGCCTCCAACGCAGGTGAGCGAAGCGCACCCGGTCGAGCGGCCGCGCGTCGGGCACGAGAATCCCCGCAGGTCACCGACCTCCTCGTAGCATCGGGCCATGACGTCCGTCCCGACCGCCGACCCCGCGGGGACGGTGCTGGAGGGGCGCTACCGCGTCGACGGCCTCCTCGCGCGCGGCGGGATGTCGGTGGTGCACCGCGGGAGCGACCTGCGCCTGGACCGTCCGGTGGCCATCAAGATCCTCGATCGCGACCTCGCCGCCGACCCCGCCTTCGTCCGGCGCTTCGAGCGGGAGGCCCGAGCCGCGGCCCGTCTCGCGCACCCCGGCGTGGTCGCCGTGCACGACCAGGGACGCGACGCCGACGGCACCGTCTTCCTCGTCCTCGAGCTGGTCGAGGGCGGGACGCTGCGCGACGTCCTGCGCGACCAGGTCCGCCTCCACCCGGCGGCCGCCCTGACGGTCATCGAGCAGGTCATCACCGCCCTGCAGGTCGCCCACGACCGCGGCCTCGTCCACCGCGACGTGAAGCCCGAGAACGTGCTGGTGGGCACCGACGGGTCGGTGAAGGTCGCCGACTTCGGGCTGGTCGCCGCGGCCTGGGAGACCGACGCCGCCGACCCCAACGACCCCGAGGGCTCCGGCGAGATGGTTCTCGGGACCGTGGCGTACCTGGCCCCCGAGCAGGTCACCGACGGCCGCGCCGACGCCCGCAGCGACCTCTACGCGGCCGGGATCGTGCTGTTCGAGCTGCTCACGGGCGTGCCGCCCCACGGCGGCGACGACGCCGTGGCCGTCGCCCGCCGGCACGTGCACCACGACGTCCCGCCGCCCTCGTCCGTCGTCGGCGGCATCCCCCGCGCCCTGGACCGCCTCGTGCTCGCGGCGACCGACCGCGACCCCGACGCCCGCCTCGCCGACGCCGGCGCCTTCCTGGCCGCCGTCCGCGGGGTGCGGATGGACACCGACCTGCCCTACCACCCGGTGCCGCCGCCCCCGCGCCGCACGGGCACCGCCGGGTCCCGGCCGTTGCGGGGCACGCGGCTGCTCGACCTCGACGGCGCGCCCCGCGGGGCACCCCGGACCGGACGCCGGTCGTGGGACTCGGAGCCCGAGGACACCGACGACGAGGACGTCGACCTCGGGGACGACCTCGACGACGAGCCGGACGACGATCGCGGAACCGACTCCGGCACTGATCCGGCCCAGAGGGTGCGCCGTCGGCCCGACGGCGCGGTGGACGACGTCGACGTGGCCATCGAGCGGATCGAGCGCCGGCGGGCGCGGACCCGCTCCCGCCGGCTGCTCGGCGCCTGGCTGCTGCTCGTCTCGATCGCGACCGTCGCCGCCGGGGCGGCCGGCTGGGGCCTCGGGCTCCCGGGCTAGCTGGTTCTCGCTAGTTGCGCAGCATCTCCGCGACCAGGAACGCGAGCTCCAGCGACTGCTGGGTGTTCAGGCGCGGGTCGCAGGCCGTCTCGTAGCGCCCGGCGAGGTCGGTGTCGGAGATGTCCTGGGCCCCGCCGAGGCACTCGGTGACGTCCTCGCCGGTGAGCTCGACGTGGATGCCGCCGGGGTGGGTGCCGAGGCCCTGGTGCACCTCGAAGAAGCCCTGGACCTCGTCGACGACCTGGTCGAAGTGCCGCGTCTTGTAGCCGGTGGTCGCCTCGACGGTGTTGCCGTGCATCGGGTCGCACTGCCAGATGACCTGGTGCCCCGATCCCGTGACCTTCTCGACGATCGACGGCAGCACGTCGCGGACCTTGCCCGCACCCATGCGCGAGATCAGGGTCAGCCGGCCGGGCTGGTGGTAAGGGTCGAGGCGCTCGACGTACTCCACCGCCTGCTCCGGCGTGGTGCCCGGGCCGATCTTGATGCCGATGGGGTTGGCCAGCAGCTCCGCGAACGCGATGTGCGCGCCGTCGAGGGCCCGGGTGCGCTCGCCGATCCACAGGAAATGGGCGCCGAGGGAGAACAGGCGGGCGTCCTCACGGCTGGTGGCCTCGACCCGCGAGTCCAGCCGGAGCAGCGCGCGCTCGTAGTCGAGCACGAGGGCCTCGTGGCTGGCGAAGATCTCGGTGCCGCGCAGGGAGTGGTCGTTCACCCCGGCCGCCGACATGAACCGCAGCGCCCGGTCGATCTCGGCGGCCACGGCCTCGTACCGCTCGCCCGCGGCCGACGTGCGCACGAACTCCCGGTTCCACTCGTGCACCTCGTGCAGGTCGGCCATGCCGCCGGAGGTCAGGGCGCGGACCAGGTTCATCGCGGCGCCGGCGTTGGCGTACGCGCGGATCATGCGGCCCGGGTCGGGGATGCGGCGCTCGGCGTGCGCTGCCAGCGAGTTGACCATGTCGCCCCGGTAGGACGGCAGGCCCAGCGCGTCGGTGTTCGACGAGCGCGGCTTCGCGTACTGCCCGGCGATCCGCCCGATCTTGACCACCGGCAGCGACGCGCCGTAGGTCAGTACGACCGCCATCTGCAGCAGGGTGCGGATGTTGCCGCGCAGGTGCGGCTCGGTGTTGTCGGCGAAGGTCTCCGCGCAGTCGCCGCCCTGGAGCAGGAACGCCTCACCCCGCGCGACCGAGGCCAGCTGGGACTGCAGCCGGTCGATCTCGGCGGGCACGGTGATCGGCGGCACGTGCTCGAGGACGGTGCGGACCTCGGCGACCGCGTCCGGGTCGGGCCAGTCGGGCTGCTGCGCCGCCGGGCACGCGAGCGCGGCGTCGAGACGTTCCCGCAGGGCGGGAGGCAGGGGCGGCAGGCCCGGCAGAGCGTCCACGGGCAGGTCGACGGACCAGTTCACACCCGCCAGCGTAGAGGGCGGTGACGCGGTGGCTACGTGTTCCCCACGACCCGACCGTCCCCGGCGCGGTGATCACGGAAGGTGATCACGCCCCGTCCGGCGGGCCGCCCGCGTGCAGCGCGCGCCAGTGCGCGTCGATGACCTGCCAACGGGCCAGGTTGTGGCGGGCGTCCGCGAGCGCGTCGTGGGCGTCCGCGGGCGCCGACGGCAGCTCGGGGCGCCCGACGTCGTCCCAGCGCTGGCGCAGGTCGCGGGTGAAGCGGGGCAGCGCCCGCGGCAGGTCGGGCATCGCGCCCCAGAGCTGCGCGATCGCGACGTGGTCGTACGCGGCGTACCAGGCCCAGAGCTCCACGGGGCCCTCGCCGGCGGTCACGAACTCGTAGAACGCCTCGCGGATGCTCAGGCGGCTGCGCCACGCCGGGTCCGACATCGGGGGCAGCTTGTCGAGGACGTTGTGCCGGACCCAGGGGCCCGCCCGCATGGGGTCGAACTGCTTGGAGATCGCGTAGAACTCGCGGCCCTGCTCGTCGACGACGCCCACCGAGACCAGCTCGATGGTGGTCCCGTCCTCGATGAACTCGCAGTCGTAGAAGTACCGGGCCACGAGGGTGATTCTGGACGGTGGGATCCGGCCGCGATCAGGCGGCCTCGGCGTCGGCGCCCTTGTCCTTGAGCGTGCTGGCGTAGACGTCGACGTACTCCTGGCCCGACAGCCGCTGCACCGCATCCATGATCTCGTCGGTCATCGCCCGCTCGACCTGGCGGTCGTCGGTGATGCCGGCGTAGCGCGAGAAGTCCAGGGGCTCGCCGATGCGGATGCCGATGCGGACCGGGCGCCAGAAGCGGGACCCGACGGGGTTCGCCTGGTCCGTCCCGATCATCGCGACGGGGACGACGGGCACGCCGGCCTCGAGCGCCATGCGCGCCACCCCGGTGCGGCCCTTGAACAGCCGGCCGTCGGGTGAGCGCGTGCCCTCGGGGTAGATGCCGAACAGCCGACCCTCGCGCAGCACCCCGATGCCGGTGTCGAGCGCCGCGCGCGCCGCGCGCCCGTTGCCGCGCTCGATGGGGACCTGGCCCATGCCGGTGAAGAACCAGCGCTTGAGGGTGCCGAGCACACCGGGCTGCGTGAAGTACTCCGCCTTGGCGGGGAAGGCCATCCGGCGCGGCACCATCAGGGGCAGCACGAAGGAGTCGAGCACCGCGAGGTGGTTGGACGCCACCAGCGCGCCGCCCCGCCGCGGCAGGTTCTCCGCCCCCACCACACGCGGACGGAACGCCACGCGCATGAGCGGGCCGAGCAGCACCCACTTCATGATCCAGTACAGCACTCGCGCTCCCGTCCGCCCCGCCCTCGTCGCCGGGGGCGAGCGTAGGGCCCACCCGCGGCCCGACACAGCCTCGGCGCCACCCGTCACACGACCCGATCGGCCCTCTCGGACGCTCGCGATCATGCGAACGGCCGCCCGCGACCCCGTCGTGTGGACCGCCCGGCGCGACACGGGCACCACCGCGTGACCCGGGCGTGTGGGACATGCCACGATAGGGTTCCCGATCCGCTCCCACCGCCTCGTGCGGTCCCTGTGCCGCGCCGCCCACGCCGTTCGTCGGAGGATCCACCGTGCCCGTCCTGCCCGGAGCCGAGCCCTTCGTCTCCGATCCCGGCGACGGCTCGCGCGAGATCGGCGTGGTGCTCAGCCACGGGCTCACGGGCACGCCGCAGAGCATGCGGGCGTGGGGCGAGTTCCTGGCCTCCGACGGCATCGGCGTGCGCGGGCCCCGCCTGCCGGGCCACGGCACGCGCTGGCAGGACCTCACCCGCACCCGCTGGACCGACTGGTACGGCGAGGTCGAGCGCGCCGTCGACGACCTCCGGCGCGAGTACCGGTCGGTGTTCGTGTTCGGGCAGTCGATGGGCGGCACGCTCACGCTGCGCCTCGCGCAGGAGCGCGGGGACGACCTCGCGGGCATCGCGCTGGTCAACCCGTCGGTCACGACGCTGCGCAAGGACGCGACGATCGCGCCCTACATCCAGTGGATCGTGCCCTTCGTGCCGGGCGTCGCGAACGACATCAAGAAGCCCGGCGTCACCGAGCTGGCCTACGACCGCCTGCCGACCCGCGCCGCGGTGTCGCTGACGACGCTCTGGCGCCTCGTGCGCGCCGATCTCGAACGGGTGCGCCTGCCCGTATTGCTGTTCCACTCCCCCACCGACCACGTGGTGGAGCCGGTCAACAGCACCCTCGTCCTCCAGGGCATCTCCTCGCACGACGTCACCGACGTCGTGCTCGACGACAGCCACCACGTGGCCACCCTCGACAACGACGCCCCGAGGATCTTCTCCGACAGCCTGGCCTTCGTCCGTCGCGTGCACGACGACCGCATCGGCCGATCGCACGCCACGGACACCGCCGTCGCCACCCCAGGGACCCCCGCATGACCGCGCCCGAGCCGGACGACACCCGCCCCGACCCCGCGGACAGCGGCGTCGGTGATCCCCACCGTCCCGGTGTGCCGGACGACATCGACGCGGCCTTCGCCTCGATCGTCGCCGACTGGGCGGCTTCCGGGGCCCCGCGATGGCCGGACGAGATGCCCGACCCGGACGACGCGTCGGGCCGGGAGCACCCGTCCACCGGTCTCGGCACCGCGACGCCTCCCGGCGGCCAGCGCCGGCCGCGCGACACGTTCGACGCCGACGTCCCCCGCCCTGCCGCGCGTCCGGGTGCCACCCCGCCCGCCCAGGACCCGCCCGCGCGCGACGTGCCCCGCCCCTCGCCGAAGCCGGCCCACGACGAGCACTTCGTGCCCCCGGAGCCCCCGCCGTTGCCGCGCCTCGGCGTGAGCAGCCTGCTCGGGCTCGGCCTGCTGATCGTGGGGGTCGTGCTGCTCGCCGTCCCGGGCCTGCTCGGCGGACCCGTCGGGCTCGGCATCGTGCCCGGCCTGCTGGCGATGACCGCCGGCCTCGGGTGGCTCGTGTTCGGTCTGCGCCGCGGGCGCGACACGGGTGACGGCTCCGGCGACGGCTCCGACGACGGCGCGATCCTCTAGACGCCGGACCGCTCGCGGGCGTCGAGGGCGGCGCCCACCATCCCGGCGCGACCACCCAGCGTCGCCGGCCGGATCTCGGCCAGCCGGCGGTGCGCGCCCCCGGTGACCTCCTCGGCGTAGCGTCGGCGCGCCCGGTCCAGGAACAGGGCCGACGACGCGGACACCTCGCCGCCCACCACGACGACGTCGGGGTCGAAGACGTCGGCGACCAGGGACAGCGCCTGCCCGAGCCAGTCGGCGAACTCGTCGACGACCCGCCCGGCCAGCACGTCGCCCGCCTCGACGGCCCGGGCCACGTCCCAGCCGGTGATCGGCTGCGCCCGCTCCCACGTCGCCCGTAGCACCGAGAACTCCTCGGTGTCGGCGACCAGCTCCTCCGCCGAACGCCCCAGCGCGGTCCCGCTGCAGTAGCGCTCGAGGCAGCCGCGCTTGCCGCACGGGCAGGGCCGGCCACCCCGGACGACCGTGAGGTGCCCGAGCTCCGGGGCGACGCCGTGGGCCCCGCGGAACACGGCCCCGTCGACCAGCAGCGCCGCGCCGATCCCGGTGCCGAGGGCGACGAGGACGGCCACCGAGGCGCCCACGGCGGCCCCGACCCGGTGCTCGGCCAGCCCCGCCGCGTTCGCGTCGTGCTCGATCACCACGGGCAGGTCGAGGCGGGCGGCCAGCCGATCGGCCACGGGGTCGTCGCGCCACGGCAGGTGGGCGCCGAACGCGACGGTGCGCCGGTCCGGGTCGACGAACCCGGCGATCGCCAGCCCGACCGCGCCGATGCGGTGCTGCTCGGCGAGATCGCGCACGAGGTCGACGATCGCGTCGTCGAGGCCGGCGGCGTCGCGGGCGGTGGGCGTGGCCGCCGTGGCGACGACGGTGCCGTCGGCGTCGATCACGCCGGCGCGCACCGAGGTGCCGCCGATGTCGACCCCGACGGTCAGCACGGGGTGTCGCCGGCGGACTCCCCGTTCCCCTCTGTCCGATCTGTCCGGTCTGTCTGGCCGGGCCGCGCGGGGCGCCGGATGGCGATGCGCTGCACCGCCGGCCGCGGCGTGGCGGCGGGCGGGCCGGCAGCGGTGGGGGCGGCAGCGGTGGGGGCGGCAGCGGTGGGGGTGGCAGCGGTGGGGGTGGCAGCGGGCGGAGCGGTCGGGCGGGCGGGCCGCGCTGGGGGCGGGGCCGGCGCCTCGGGGGCGGTCCGCTCGGCTCCGGCGGCGGCGGGCGGTGGTCCGGAGGCGACACCGGGGCGCCGGGGCGCGGGGCGGGGTCCGCCACCCGGGGGACGCGGCCCGGGCCGGGGTGCGGCGCCGCGGCCTGCGGACGTAGCGGTCGGCCCGGTGGCGGTCGGACCGGTGGCGGGCGTGTCGGTGGCGGGCCTGTCGGTGGTCGAGGGCTCCCGGAACGCGGCCGAGCGCGGCGAGGACCGGCGGATGGGCACCCGCCGGCCGTGGGCGCGCGAGCCCGCGGGGGTCGGGGCGGGTCGCGGGCTCTCGGGCGCGGTGGTGCCGGATTCCGGGGTCGGGGGGCCAGCAGTGTGGGGTCCAGGAGCGGGTCCGGGCTCCTCCGCCCGGGCCGCGTCCTCGGGAGCGGGTTCGGGCACGCCCATGCCCCAGCCGTCCCACGGACCCCACTCGGCGGGCCAGCCGGGCGGCGGGGGTGGCGTGGTGGGTGCCGCCGGCCCCGCCGCGGTGTGGTGCCCGTGGTGGTGACCGTGCGACGGGTCCTGGTGCGCCTGCACCATCAGCCGCAGCAGGGCCATCAGCGCCGTGGCGTGCTCGGTGAGGCGGGCGGTCAGCTCCGGCTGCTCGCCCCGGAACGCGGCGACGAGCGCGCAGATCGGGCACCAGGTGCACGGGCCGGGGCTCTGGGACGGGCGCGCCGACGCCGCCCCGGGGTCGGGCATCCCGGCGTCCAGCCCGTCGACCCGCGTCCCGAGCCAGTCGAGCAGCGCGGACGCCGTGGCCCGCGCCTCGTCCGTGAGGTGCTCCCGGTCGGCGCGCCCGAACCCGCCCTGCGGCCCGGTCACGTCATCCACACGGAGCGATCGGGGCGGAAGACCACCGAGAGCAGGTCGTCGGAGAGGTCGGCGCCGGTGACCTCGCAGCGCCGGAGCACGGGCGGCAGGGCCACGGCCCGGCGGCGGCCGTCGACGGTCACTGCCAGCTCGTCGCCGATGCGGGCAAGATCCACCTCGGCCTCCCCGATCCCCAAGACGTGCAGGTCGAGCACGAACTCGCTCTCGGGGTGCGTGCCGGTGCCCGCGGTCCGCCGCACCGCGACGAGCGCGCGCCCGACGGGCCCGTCGAGCGGGTCGTCGTCGCCGTAGAGGGTGTCGGCGAGCACCGCGAGGGCGTCGACACCGACGGGCTCGCCGGCGTGGTGGGGCACCCGTCGCACGGGCACGTCCCCCCCGGCGCCGACGAGGTCGGCGAGCACCGCCTCCTGCTCCGCGCGCCGTGCCCGCACCCACGTCGCGGCCTCGCCGCGTCCCTTGCCGGCGTCGGGCACCAGGCGGTTGGCGACCATCCCGTCGACGTGCAGCCCGTGCAGGGCGAGGGCCGTGAGGGTGCGCCGGGTCTCGGCCGCGACCACGCGCTCGGGGGTCAGCACGAGGCGGATGGTCGTCGTGCGGTGGTCGGCGAGCAGGGCCCGCAGGCCCGTGAGCTGCTCCGCGAGGCGGGAGAGCGACGCCGCGGCGGCGTCCCACCGGGCCACGGTCGCGCTGCTGCCGGCGATGCCGGCGAGCACGCCGCGCACCGCGCGACGATGGGTCGGGAACAGGCGCTCCAGGTAGGAGCCCAGCGCCTCGGGCAGCGCGAGCAGCCGCAGCGTCTCCGCCGTGGGACCGCAGTCGACGACCACGACCTCCCACGGCCCGTCGACCGTCGCCCGGCGGACGTCCTCGAGCGCGAGGAGCTCCTCGACGCCGGGCAGGACGGTCAGCTCGTCGGCGACCATCTCGTCGACCCCGGCGCCGGCGAGCAGGGTGCGGAGCTGGGTGCGCAGCGGCTCCCACGCCTCGTCGACGAGCGCGCGGGTGTCGATGTGCGCCGCGAACAGGCCCGGGAAGGTGTCGGGGGCGATCTCGGCGGGGGTGCCGTCGAGGGGCACGGCGAAGGCGTCCCCCAGGGAGTGGGCGGGGTCCGCCGAGAGGGCGAGCACCTTGCGCCCGGCCCGCGCGAGCGCCACCGCCGTCGCCGCGGCCGTGGTGGTCTTCCCGACCCCACCCTTGCCGGTGAACAGCAGGACCCGCACTAGCCCTCCACGCGGCGCTTCAGCCCGGTCAGCGCTTGATCCATGATCCGCTTCTCCGCACGGCGCTTGAGCATGCCCGGCAGCGGCACGCTGAGGTCCACCGACAGCGTGTACGTGACCTCCGTGGTCCCCCCGTCCTCGGCCAGGCGGTAGCGGCCCCGCTGGGAGCGCTGCATCTGGCCGGAGACCAGGTCCCAGGTGACGCCGTCGTCCACCCAGTCGTAGGCCAGCACGTAGGTGTCCTTGATCGGCCCGGCGTCGAGCGAGAAGCGGACCTGCTCGGGCCGTCCCTCGTCGTCGTGGGTGAGCACCGTGGCCGCGGTGATCGAGTCCGCCCACTCGGGATAGGCGTCGAAATCGGCGATGACCCCGAGGACGTCGGGGGCCGGCGCCGCGATCGTGATGGATTGCGTCGACTCGTCGGCCATGGCGCGAGAGGCTACCGCCGCGCCCCCGGCGGGCGGCACGCGCCGTGCGGCCGGGGACATGACCCGTGACCCCGGCCTCACCCCGTTACACGGACGTGACCGGGGACTCCCCGCCGGGCGGCACACCGGGCGGCCGCCCGGCCTCCAGGCGGTCCTTGAGCGCGAACGCCACCACCTTTGCGGCCCGCTGCCGGCGCACGCCCTCGCGTGTCGCGGCCCGCCGCGAGAGGGGCTCGCCGACGGGATCGACCCGCAGGAACCAGTGCAGCACCGTCCCGTCGCCGACGGGCTCGAGCCACACCTCCATGCTGCCCGTCCAGGCGTCGCCGACGACGCTCCAGCGCACGCCCTGCGCGCCCCGGTCGGTGAACACCCGCAGCGCGAGGTCCGGCCAGAGCCGGCGCCAGGCGGCGGGGTCGGCGAACTCGGCGGCGAGGCGCTCGGGAGGCACGGCGAGGAAGGTCTCGTCCACCACGTCCACGGTCGCCACGCCGCCAGCGTGACAGGACCCGTGCGGCACGCCGTGCGGGACTCCGGGGTCGTGGATGGGCGGATTGTCCGGCTACCGGGAGGTAGCGCCCCGCGACTATGGTCACAGCCGACGCAGCGAGGCGCGCGGGGCAGGAGTGGAGCGAGATGCAGCAGTACACGGAGCCGGCGACCGCCAAGGTGGCCGACGACGACAACCTCACCGCCGCGCCGTGGGCCAACGCCGAGGCGCACGGCAGCGACGTCGCCTACCGCCGCCTGGTCGACGACCAGTGGCAGGACGTGACGTTCTCGACCTTCCGTGACGAGGTCGCCACCGCCGCCAAGGGCTTCCTCGCCGCGGGGCTGCAGCCCGGCGACCGCGTCGGCCTCATCTCGCACACGCGCTACGAGTGGACGCTGCTCGACTACGCCCTCTGGGCGGCCGGTGCGGTCACCCTCCCGATCTACGAGACCTCGTCGTCCGACCAGGTCGAGTGGTGCCTGTCCGACTCCGGCGCCAAGGGCGTGATCGTCGAGTCCGACGAGCACCGTGCCATCGTCGAGAACCTGCGCGAGAAGCTCCCCGAGCTCGAGCACGTGTGGCAGATCGACGGCGCCGACGGCGCGGTGAGCGCCCTGCGCGACGCCGGCGCGGGCGTCGACGACGCGACGCTGGAGGAGCGCCGGACGTCGGTGCACGCCGACGACCTCGCGACGCTGATCTATACGTCGGGCACCACGGGCCGCCCCAAGGGCTGCGAGATCACCCACCGCAACCTGCTGTTCGAGGTGCGCGCCGTCGCCGACACGTTCTCGGACCTCATGCAGCCGGGGAACTCGACGCTGCTGTTCCTCCCGCTCGCGCACATCTTCGCCCGCGTCATCCAGTGCGCCGCGATGGAGTACCGCTACACGATCGGCCACTTCGCCGACACGAAGAAGCTGACCACCGAGCTGCCCCGCTTCCAGCCGGACTTCCTGCTCTCGGTGCCGCGCGTGTTCGAGAAGGTCTACAACGGCGCCAAGGTCAAGGCGCACAACGACGGCAAGGGCCGGATCTTCGACATGGCCGAGGCGACGGCCGTGTCGTACAGCGAGTCCCTCGACGCGGGCGGCCCCGGCCTCGTCCTGCGCCTGCAGCACGCCCTGTTCGACAAGCTCGTGTACGGCAAGCTGCGCGCCGCGCTCGGCGGGAAGTGCACGGGTGCGGTCTCCGGCGGCTCGGCGCTCGGCGCTCGCATCGGCCACTTCTTCCGCGGCATCGGCGTCCCGATCCACGAGGGCTACGGGCTCACCGAGACCAGCGCGGCGATCACCGCCAACCCGAACCGGGCGATCAAGGTCGGCACCGTCGGCAAGGCCATCCCCGGCGTCACGATCGCGATCGGCGAGGACGGCGAGATCCTCGCCAAGGGCGACGTCGTGTTCCGCGGCTACTGGAACAACGAGGAGGCGACGGCCTCGACGATCGTCGACGGCTGGTTCCACACCGGCGACCTCGGCGGCCTCGACGAGGACGGCTACCTCTCGATCACCGGCCGCAAGAAGGAGCTGATCGTCACCGCGGGCGGCAAGAACGTCGCCCCCGCGGTGCTCGAGGACCGCGTGCGCGCCCACCGCCTCGTCAGCCAGGCGCTCGTCGTCGGCGACAACCGGCCCTACATCGGCGCGCTCATCACCCTCGACCCCGAGGCCCTGCCGGGCTGGAGCTCCGAGCGCGGCAAGGACGCCTCCGACGCGGCCACCCTCGCCGAGGACGCCGACCTGCAGGCCGAGATCTCGGGCGCGATCGACGACGCCAACCGCGCCGTCTCCAAGGCCGAGGCCATCAAGCAGTGGCGCATCCTCGAGAGCGACTTCACCGAGGAGAGCGGCGAGCTCACCCCGACGATGAAGCTCAAGCGCAACGTCATCACCGAGAACCGCGCCGCCGACATCGAGGCGGTGTACGAGCAGCGCTGACGCCGCCCGGTCCTGGTCGCAGCGAACGCCCTATCGGCGTGCTCCCCTGACTCGCTGCTTCTACGCGCGCGAAGTCCCCGTTCGCATCGCCGGACTTACGCGGCGGCCAGCGCGCGCAGGCGGGCGGCGCGGGCGTCCCAGGTCCAGTCGGCGCGCATCCAGCGCCGGCCGGCCTCGCCCATCGCGCGCGCGGCGTCGGGGTCGGCGAGCACGCTCGCGAGGGTGTCCGCGACGTCGGTGGCGTCGCGGCCGTCGACGAGGCGCCCGGTCTCCCCCGGCCGGACGGTCTCGGGCGCGCCGCCGGAGCGACCGGCGATGACGGGCACCCCGGCCGCCTGGGCCTCGAGGAGCACGATCCCCAGCCCCTCGACGTCGAGGCCCCCGCCGAGCGTGCGGCAGGGCAGCGCGGAGACGTCGGCCGCGGCGTGGTGACCCGCGACCTCGTCGGGGGCCATCGGGCCGGTGAACACCACGTGGTCGGCCACCCCGTGGCGGCGCGCGAGCCGACGCAGCCGGTCGCGGTCGGGCCCGTCACCGGCGATCATCAGCGCCGCCCCGGGCACCAGGGTCCGCAGGCGCGGCAGGGCGGCGATCAGCACGTCCTGGCCCTTGCGACGCACCAACCGCGACACGCACACCACGAGCGGGCGGTCCCCCAGCCCGTGCCGGCGGCGGATCGCCTCGCGGGCGCCGGGATCGGGCCGGAACCGGGCGGTGTCGATGCCCGACGGCAGCGGCTCGAGGGCGGCCTCCGGACCCAGGGCCGGGGCGATGCGGCCGCGCGTGTAGCGGCTGACGGTGGTGACGACGTCGCAGTCGCCCCCGATGCGCCGCAGCGCCTGGCGGCTGCCCGGCAGCATCGACCAGCCGACCTCGTGCCCGTGGGTGCTCGCGAGCACCCGGCGGGCCCCGCGGCGGCGCAGCGCCGGCGCCATCAGGCCGAGCGGCGCCGCCGCCCCGAACCACACGGTCTCGATCCCGTGGGAGCGCACGAACTCTGCGGCCCGTCGGGTGGCGTCGGGCGTCGGCAACATCATCGTGGTCGGCAGGCGGTGCACCTCGAACGGCTGCGCCGCGTCGAACGTCCGGCACGCCTCGACGGCCTCCGGCGAGCGCGCCCAGGTGGACGCGAGCACCACCAGCTCGTCGGGCGGCAGGTGCGTGGCGAGGGCGTGGAGGTAGGACTGGATCCCGCCGGGCCGGGGCGGGAAGTCGTTGGTGACCAGCAGCGTGCGCGCCACCGCGGGAGCGTGTCACGCCCCCCGGCGCGCCCCGCGACGGGCTACGAGGCCCAGCGGCGGACGAACTCGACCGCCGCCGCGTCGACGACCTCGGGGTGCGAGGCGCTCAGGAAGTGCTGCCCGCCCTCGACGACCCGCAGCTCGGCCTCCGGGGAGCGCGTGAAGCGGCCGATCTCGTCCTGGGCGTTGGCCACCGAGTAGACGGGGTCCGCCGTCCCGTGCAGCCAGAGGACCGGGCACCGGACCTCGTCGAGCCTGCCGTGCAGCCCGTCGCGGTCCCGCAGGTTGATCGAGCTCGTCCGCAGGCGCCTGCGCCCGGCGTCGCCGGTGTAGTTCTGCTGGTGGGTCGCGTGCCAGAAGGCGCGCTCCTCCGGGCTCACGTCGGGGCCGAAGCCCTCCGCGAGCACCGCGTCGACGAGCTCGACGGGGATCACCCAGTCGTCGCCGACGGGCTCCGCGAGGGCGTCGATCGCGGGGGTGCAGAACGAGATGCCGTCCCAGCAGCCGAGCTCGCGGCTCCGCGGGCTCTCGAAGTCCATCGACGTGCCGAGCGGGAGGACGCCCTGCACGACGTCGGGCGCGAGCAGCGCCATGCGCACGGCGATCCAGCCGCCCTGGGAGGTCCCGAGCACGAACGCCCGGTCGATGCCGAGGGCGTCGAGGACGCCGAGGGCGGCCGCCGCGCTGTCCCAGTAGGTGTAGTCGGCGTACCCGGCGCGGGTGCTGCCGTGGCCGTAGGGCTCGATCGCGAGGAGGTTGGCGGTCCGCCGGAGCTCCTCGTCGTCGAACTGCGGGCGGTAGAGATCCACCGACGTGGTGAATGAGTTGGACAGCACCAGCGTCGGGAGCGACGCGTCGTACGGCGCGGCGAGCGCGTACCCGATGGTCGAGGAACCGAGGTGGGGCACGGTGACCGTGTCGGCGACGCTCATGCTCCGGAGCCTGTGACCCGGACCACGGCCGTGTCAATCAGCCGTGTCCATCGGCGGGGTCGTGTCAGAGGACGACGCGCCGCACGCCCGAGAGGCTGCGGCGGACCTCGGAGACCTTGACGACGTCGCCGGCCTGCGGGGCCTCGAGGAACTTGCCGTCACCGACGTAGAAGCCGACGTGGGTGACGGGCTCGTTGAAGAACAGCAGGTCGCCGGGCCGGGCGTCCGGGAAGGACACCGGGACACCGATCAGGGCCTGCTGGCGCGAGACGCGCGGCAGCCCGACCCCGACCTGGCGGTAGGCCCACTGCACCAGCCCGGAACAGTCGTAGGTGCTCGGCCCGGTGGCACCCCAGAGGTAGGGCTTGCCCTGCTGGGTCAGCGCGACCTTCAGCGCCTCGATGGCGATCCCGGTGCCGGCGATGTCGGTGGGGAAGTCCGTGGTGCCGCCGCGGCGCAGCGCGGCCAGGGTCTCGGGTGAGGCGTCCTCGAGGGCCTGCTCGGCCGCGGCGACCTCGCGGTCGGCGTCGTCCTTGCGGCGCTGGGCGTCGTCGGCGGTGCGCTGCGCATCGGCGGCGGAACGCTCGGCGTCGAGCGCGCGGGCGTCGGCGTCGCGCTCGGCACCCTCGGCGACCGCGGTGGCGTCCAGGAAGCGCTGGACCAGGGCACGGTTCTCCTCGGAGATGGTGTCCAGCAGCGACGTGCGGTCCAGGTAGGCCTGCGGGGACTCGGCGCCCAGCAGCGCACCCAGAGGGTCGAGCTGCCCGCCCTGGTAGGCGGCGCGGGAGACCTGGTCGACCGCGGTGAACGCGACGTCGCGCTCGGCGCGGGCGGCGTCGGCGACCTCGCGGGCGGCGTCGGCCTCGCCGCGGGTGCGGTCGGCCTCGCCCCGACGGACCCCGAGCTGCTCCTCCGCGTCCAGCGACGCCTCCGTGGCGTCGGCCGCGCGGGCGTTGGCCTGGGCGAGGGACGTGACGGCGTCGGAGGCTCCGGGCGGGACGATGGGGTCGGCCCACGCGGACCCCGTGGGCCCGGCTCCGAGCCCTGCCCCGGACCCGAGCAGGGCGACGACGGCCGTGACGACCACGGCCACCGGGAGGCGGCGGCGAGCGCCGCGATCCGCGGGGCGGGGAGACACCACGGTGTCGTCGGGTCCTCTCTGCGCTGCCCGGCACAGCCGCGACCCCGGACCCTCCGGCCACCAGTACAGGGCGGCCCGGGACCGGACGTCTCGGCCCCCGACGGCCACCATCCGGAGCCCACCGCGCCGTGCTCGGGCCGCGGTGGGTGCGCGGACTCTAACCGACCGTTCTGGGCCTCCCGCGCGCGGCGGCGGCGATCGGTGGGCGCCCGGGCGGTGGACGGCCCGGCGCGCACCGGGCGGCGCGCGCTCACCCCACGCCCCGGGCTCGCCGCGCCCCCACGACGCCGGCCGGACGTTCGCGCGGCGGCGCCGCCGGGGGCACCAGCCGCAGCCGCGGGATGAGCCCGTGGTCGGCCAGGACCTCGAGCGCGCGCTGCTCCACCGGACCGAACTCCAGCGGCAGCGGGCCGCCGGGCTCGTCCGGGGACGGCGTGGCCCGGGCCGGGACCGTCGGCGTGCCGAGCAGCACCCCGACGACGCAGTCGTCGCAGGCGATGTCCCGCACCGTGCAGGTGTCGCAGTCGATGAGCACAGCGGCCTCCCAGTGGTGTCGACGGCCTCTCGACGGCCTCGACGCCCTCGGCCCCGGCAGGTCCGGGGTCATGCTGAGCACGCTAGGAGCGACCCCCGACAACGCCGGTCCGCGCGACCGGGCGGGGCCCCTCAGATGCGCGCGAGCCGGCCCAGCAGGACGCTGGAGGGCACCGGGTGGGCGCCGCTGCGGCGCACCGAGTCGACGACGGCGCGGTCGGACGTCACCACCACCAGCGGCCGGCCCTCCGGCTCCGCCCCGACCAGGGAGCGGATGAGGTCGTCGGCGAGCACGCCGGCGTCGCTGAAGAGCACCCGCACCCCGCGCACCGAGTGCGTCGGCACCCCGGTGATCCCCGCCCCGTCGAAGACCAGCGTGGTCTCGGCCCCCGTGCGGGCCGCCAGCGGCTGGACCGCGGCGACCAGGCGCTCGCGCTGCGCGGCCAGCGACAGCTCCGGCCAGCCCGTCTTGGTGACGTTGTAGCCGTCGACCATGAGGTGCACCTCGGGCAGCGCGAGCAGCCGGTCGAGCGCGGCCGGATCGGTGACCCGGGCCTTCGGCAACCCACCCGGCCCGGCCGCACCTGCCCCCGCGCCGACCAGCTCCGCGGGCCGCGTGCCGGTGTCCCCCGGGCGCAGGCCGAGCTCCCGGCGCAGGCCCTCGGCGGCGCCCGCGACGGTGTCGACGAGCAGGGCCAGGCGCGCGTCGTCGGCGCGGCGTGCCTCCACCGAGGCGCGCCGGACCGCGGCCAGCTCGTCGGCGGCACGACGCGTACGCTCCTCGGCGTGGGCCGCGGCCTCGCGGGCCCGGTCGCGCTCGCGCCGCAGCTCCGCCATCTCGACGCGCAGCCCGCCCTCCCCCGCGTCCCGCGCGGCCCGCAGCTCGGCGGCCTCGTCCTCGGCGCGCCGCACCCGCGTGCCCTGCTCCCGGAGGCGGGCGCGCAGCTTCGCGATCTCGTCGCGGTTCTCCTCGGCGGTGGCCTCGACCGCGGCGCGGGCCTGCGCGCGGTCCGCGGTGAGCCGCCGGACCTCGCCCTCGAGCTTCTCGACCTTCGCGACCGCGGCGTCGCGCTCGGAGCGGGCGCGGGCGGCGTCGGCGCGCTCCCCGAGGTCGCGGACCAATACCGAGCCCTCGTCCCGGCCCTCGAGCACGGCGACGGCCGCGGCGTGCACCGGGTCGGGGACCTCCGGACGCCACCGTGCCGGCTGCTCCTCGGTCCACCAGCCGACGACCGACGCGGCGAACCCCTCCACGCTCCCCAGCGCCGTGAGCAGCGGCCCCGCACCCGCTCGGGCCCGCTTCGACGGCGCGAACCGGGACACCGCGCGCACCGGCGGGGGCAGGTCGGTGACGGGCATGTGCCCGACGGCCACGGACGCGAGCTCGGCCACCTTGACCCGCACGGCCTCGGGCGCGCGCTCGAGGAGCTGGACACGGACGGCGGCCCGGGCGGCCTCGTCGGGGGCTTCCCCGGAGGCGGGCACAGAGGCGGGCACGGACGCGGGCTCGTCGGCGGCCGCGGCGGGTGCCCCCGTCGCCGCACCGTCGCCGCCGGCCTCCATGACCGCCCAGGCTAGCCCTGCCGGGTCACCGTCCGCGCTGGTGAGCCCGGTGCGGCGCGCGCTCGACCGCGGAGTGTCGGGGGGCACCCCTAGCGTCCCGCCGCGATGGACGCCCCCGCCCGTCCGGTCACCGGTCCGGACCCCCAGCTCTCGTTCGGCGAGCTCGGCACGCCCTTGTCGGCCGTCACGTTCGTCGTGGTCGACCTGGAGACGACGGGCGGGCCGCCCGACTCGGACGCGATCACCGAGATCGGCGCGGTCAAGGTGCGCGGCGGCGAGATCGTCGGGGAGTTCGCGACGCTCGTCGACCCGGGCGTCGCCGTGCCCCCGCAGATCGTCTCGCTCACCGGCATCACCACGGCGATGGTCCGGGACGCCCCGCGGCTGCCCGCGGTCCTGCCCGGCCTGCTGGAGTTCTGCGCCGGGGCGGTGCTCGTGGCCCACAACGCGCCCTTCGACGTCGGGCACCTGCGCGCGGCCTGCCGGCGCCACGGACCGTCGTGGCCGCGCCCGGCGGTGGTGTGCACGGCGCGGCTCGGGCGCCGCGTCCTGTCCCGCGACGAGGCGCCGTCGTGCCGGCTCTCGGCCCTGGCGGCGCTCTTCCGGGCGGGCACACGCCCGATCCACCGCGCGCTGGACGACGCGCGGGCCACCGTCGACGTCCTGCACGGGCTGCTCGAGCGCGTCGGCGGCCGCGGCGTGTCGACGCTCGAGGACCTCCTGGCGCTGCAGGTCGAGGTCAGCCCGGTCCAGCGCGCCAAGCGCCACCTGGCCGACGCCGTGCCCGAGCAGCCCGGCGTCTACCTGTTCCGTGGGCCCGGCGACGAGGTGCTCTACGTCGGCACCAGCGGCGACCTGCGACGACGCGTGCGCTCCTACTTCACCGGCGGCGACAAGCGGGCGCGCATCAAGGAGATGATCGGGCTGGTCGAGCGGGTCGACTGGGTGGTGTGCGCCCACGCCCTCGAGGCCGAGGTCCGGGAGCTGCGCCTGCTCGCCGGGCACGCGCCCCGCTACAACCGGCGCTCGCGCTTCCCGCACCGCGGCTGGTGGGTCGCGCTCACCGACGAGCCCTTCCCGCGGCTCTCGGTGGTCCGCACGCCGCGCGCCGACGCGGTCGGGCCCTTCGGGCGCCGTCCCGACGCCGTGGCGGCGGTCCAGGCCCTGCAGGACGCCCTCCCGCTGCGGCCGTGCACCCAGCGCATCCCGGCGCGCGGCGCGTCCGGGACGCCGTGCGCGCTGCACGAGATGGGCCGGTGCGGGGCGCCGTGCGCGGGCCACGTGGACGTCGCGGCCTACCGGCCCGTGGTCGACGACGCCCGGGCGCTGGTGCGCGGCGCCGACGACACGGGGCTGCGGCGGCTCTCGGCGACGGTGGGCGACCTCGCGGCCGCCGAGCGCTTCGAGGACGCCGCGGCCCACCGCGACCGCCTCGCCGACCTCGCCGCCGCCCTCGGGCGCGTCCAGCGCCTCTCC
Source organism: Actinomycetospora sp. NBC_00405 (assembly GCF_036044095.1). Lineage (NCBI taxonomy): Bacteria > Bacillati > Actinomycetota > Actinomycetes > Pseudonocardiales > Pseudonocardiaceae > Actinomycetospora > Actinomycetospora sp. NBC_00405. The sequence goes on along the minus strand of NZ_CP107938.1, from coordinate 603,638 downwards.
GCCGTGGCCGCGGCGCCGGAGATGATCGCCGCCCGGCCAGACGGCGAGCGCGGGTGGGACCTCGCGGTCGTCCGGCACGGACGCCTGGCGGCCGCCGGGCGGGCCCGCCGGGGCGTACCGCCGATGCCGGTGGTCGAGGCGCTCGTGGCCTCCGCCGAGACCGTGCGGCCCGGCGACGGCCCGCTGTGCGGCGCGCCGCCCGAGGAGGTCGCCGTCGTCACCCGCTGGCTCGAGCGGCCCGGGACGCGGATGGTCCGCACCACCACCCCGTGGGCGATGCCCGCCGCCGGGGCCGGCGCGTGGGCCGGGTGGGTCGGGCGGGCCCGCGAGGCGCGGCGCGAGCCCGCGGGGGCGCCGGGCGAGCCGCCCTAGACTCTCGGCACCCGGGGCCGGGCGGCCGGTCCCCGAGCCACACCCGAGCGACGAGGAGGGCCCGTTGATCACGGCCTTCGTGCTGGTCCACGCCGACGCCGACCACATCCCCGAGACCGCCCAGGCCATCGCGGACCTCGACGGCGTCGCGGAGGTCTACTCCTGCGCCGGCGACGTCGACCTGGTCGCCGTGGTCCGCGTCCGGGAGCACGAACAGCTCGCGGACGTCATCGCCGGCGGGCTGAGCCGCGTGTCGGGGGTGCGCAGCACGTCCACGCACATCGCGTTCCGCTCCTACTCCTCGAGCGACGACGCCTCGGCGTTCTCGATGGGGCTCGACTAGCGGGTCACGGCCTCAGTCACGCACGGCGCGGGCGACCGCCGACCAGCGCTCGAGCAGCGCCCCGGCGGCTCCCGAGTCGACCGCCTCGGCGGCCCGACGCATCCCGGTCGCCACGCCGGCGTGCAGGTCGGTCATCGCCGTGCCGGTGACCGACTCCTCGTGGGCGGCCAGCGCGGCGCCCGCGTTGAGCAGCACCGCGTCGCGCACCGCGCCGGGCTCGCCGGCGAACACCGCGCGGGCCACCGCGGCGTTGTGGGCGGCGTCCCCGCCGCGCAGCGCCCCGGGGCCGGAGACCGGCACGCCCAGCGCGGTCGGGTCGAGCGTCTCCACCCGCACCCCGCCGGGCCCGGCGTGCCAGACCGTGGTCGTCGTCGCGGTGGTGACCTCGTCGAGCCCGTCGTCGCCCCGCACGACCACGGCGCGGTCCCCGCGCGCGGCGAGGACCTCGGCGAGGATCGGCGCGAAGCGCACGTCGGCGCACCCGATCAGCGCCGCACCCGGGCGGGCCGGGTTGGTGAGCGGCCCGAGCAGGTTGAACGCGGTCGGCACGCCGAGCTGGCCGCGCACGGGGCCCGCGTGGCGCATGGCCGGGTGGAAGACCTGGGCGAAGCAGAACCCGATGCCGACCTCGGCGACGCAGCGGGCGACGGCGTCGGGACCGAGGTCGACCGGCACGCCGAGGGCCTCGAGGACGTCCACCGACCCGCTCTGCGACGACGCGGCGCGCCCGCCGTGCTTGACGACGCGGGCACCGGCCGCGGCCATCACGACGGCCGCCATGGTCGAGATGTTGACGGTGTGCGCGCCGTCGCCGCCGGTGCCGACGATGTCGACCACCGGGCCGGGGACGTCGACGGACCGGGCGTGGGCGAGCATCGCGGTCGCCAGCCCCGCGATCTCCGGAGCCGTCTCGCCCTTCGCCCGCAGGGCCACGACGAAGCCCGCGACCTGCGCGGGCGACGCCTCGCCCGACATCACCTGGTCCATCGCCCACTCGGTGTCGTCCGCGGCGAGGTCCTGGCCCGCCAGCAGGCGCCCGAGCAGGCCCGGCCAGCTCGGTGGCGTCCCCACCGCGGCCGTCACCCGCGGACGGCGGGCGCGGCCCGCTCCCGCAGGACGGTGGCGACGGTCTCGGCGGCGGTCACCGGGTCCAGCGGCTGCACGAGGACGGCGTCGGCCTGCGACCAGGTCGCGAGCCAGTGGTCGTCACGGCGCCGGACGACGACGATGATCGGCGGCGGGTCGTCGCTCTCGTTCTTGATCTGACGGCACACCCCCATCCCGCCGGTGGGCTGCGCCTCGCCGTCGAGGACCGCGAGATCGATCTCGCCGGCGTCGAAGGAGCCGAGGACGTCCCCGATGCTGTCCGCCTCGACGAAGCGCAGTCGCGGGAGGTCGGGCGCGGGGCGGCGCCCCACGGCGCTGGAGATGGCCTCGCGCACCTCCGGACGATGGCTCATCACCACGACCGTGAGTGTGGGGCTCGGGGCGCTCATGGGGCGGATGCTATCCGGCGGGCCCCGACGGCACCGAGCCCCACGACCACCAGCCGCGCCACGCCCGGCGATCGGTACGACGAATCGACGTACGACGGCGGGTAGGAGAACCTGCAGGTGAGGGGCGTGCAGGTCGCGGCGGGTGCGGACCGTCCCCCGAACCCGGCACGATCCGCCCTCGCCCCGACGGGCTGGTGTCGGGCAGAGGTGTCATCATGACGCCCGTGACGACCGCCCAGGGTGCGCCGGCGCCTTCCTTCAGCGCGAGGATTCACTCCCTCAACCGGCCCAACGTCGTGAGCGTGGGGACCATCATCTGGCTCTCCAGCGAGCTGATGTTCTTCGCCGGGCTGTTCGCCATGTACTTCGTCGCGCGCGCGAACGCCACGGAGGGATGGCCGCCGGAGCCCACCGAGCTCGACGTGCCGTACGCGCTGGTGAACACGATCATCCTCGTGGCCTCGTCGTTCACGTGCCAGTACGGCGTGTTCGCGGCGGAGCGCGGCGACGTGTTCGGCCTGCGCCGCTGGTACGCGATCACGTTCGTGATGGGCACGATCTTCGTGCTCGGGCAGGTCCTCGAGTACCACACGCTGGTCACCGAGCACGCGACGACGATCTCCAGCAGCTCCTACGGGTCGGTCTTCTACATCACGACCGGGTTCCACGCGCTGCACGTCACGGGCGGTCTGATCGCGTTCATCCTGCTCATAGCCCGCACGTTCCTCAGTCGGTTCACACCGGCGCAGGCCACGGCGGCGATCGTCGTCTCGTACTACTGGCACTTCGTGGACGTGGTCTGGATCGGCCTGTTCGCCGTCATCTACTTCATCCGCTGACCCGTGTCGGCGACCCCGCAAGCCCCGCAGGACCAACCGCACCACCACCGAGGAGAGCTCGAGGTTGGGCACCCGATGAGTGACGAGAAGCCGCGATCCGCCCCCACCCGGGCGCGTCGCGGGACGAAGATGCGCCGGCGCCTGTCCGGGATGCTGGCCCTGGGCGTCGCGCTGGTCGCCGTCGGCGGCCTCTACACGGTGTTCACCCCGGAGCCGGACCAGGCGCTCGCGGCGGACCCCGCGATCGTGCGCGAGGGCCAGCAGATCTACGACAACTCCTGCATCACGTGCCACGGCACGAACCTGCAGGGCGTGGAGGGGCGCGGCCCCAGCCTCATCGGCGTCGGCGAGGCCTCGGTCTACTACCAGGTCTCCACCGGCCGGATGCCGCTCGCGGCCCAGGGTGCGGTGGCCGAGCGCAAGCCCCCGCGCTTCGACGAGGCCCAGATCGACGCCCTCGGGGCCTTCATCCAGGCCAACGGCGGCGGTCCGGTGACGCCCGAGGAGAGCGGCGAGGCGCTGCGCGGCCGCGACCTCGGTCGTGGCGGTGAGCTCTTCCGCCTCAACTGCGCGTCGTGCCACAACTTCACCGGCCGCGGTGGCGCGCTGTCCCAGGGCAAGTTCGCGCCGAACCTCGACCCGGCGAGCGAGTCGCAGATCTACGCGGCGATGCTCTCGGGCCCGGCCAACATGCCCACCTTCGCCGACACGCAGCTCTCCCCCGAGGAGAAGCGCGACATCATCGGCTACATCAAGTCGGTGGGCGCCGCGAACCCCGCGAAGAACCCCGGCGGCGCGGGGCTCGGTGGCTTCGGCCCCGTACCGGAGGGTGTCGTCGCGTTCTTCGTCGGTCTCGCCGCCCTCATCGGTATCTCTCTGTGGATCGGATCCCGCCAGTGAGCACGCGCCCCGCTGACCACGGCGCCAACGCGCCCACCGAGCCCCACCCCTCGGACGCCACCCCGCGCATCCCGTCGGACGACGAGCTCGCCCGGATGAGCACCGACGACCTCGTCCGTCTGGGCAACCAGATCGACGACCTCGAGGTCGTCTCGGACCGCGAGCGGTTCCCCGTACCCGGCACCCGCGCCGAGAAGCGGGCCGAGCGCCAGGTCGCGGGCTGGTTCATCATCGCCGCCCTGTCGGGCATCGCCTTCCTCGTGGCGTTCATCGCCTGGCCGTGGGAGTACGTGGGCCCGGGCGAGGAGGGCGGCGTCCTCTACGCGCTCTACACGCCGGTCATCGGATTCCTCTTCGGTCTCTCGGTGTTCGCGGTCGGCATGGGCGTGATCGCGTACTCGAAGAAGCTCCTTCCCGAGGACCTGACGATCCAGCAGCGTCACGACGGCCGTTCCTCGGAGATCGACCGGCGCACCGCAGCCGCCCGCCTGGTCCAGACCGGACAGCAGAGCGGCATCACGCGGCGCAAGCTGGTCTATCGGTCGATCGGTGCCGCCGGTGGGGTGCTCAGCCTCGGCGTGCTGGTCGCCGCCTTCGGAGGGCTCGTCAAGAACCCGTGGAAGGAGGGGCCCAACTCGCCCCTGCTCATCACGGGGTGGCACTCCGAGGACGGTGAGCGCGTCTACATGCGACGCGACACTGGCGAGTCCGACCAGGTCGTGCTCGTGCGTCCCGGCGACCTCGCGCCGGGGGCGATCGAGACCGTGTACCCGTTCAAGGAGTCCATGCGGAACAACGAGGAGGAGCTGAAGGAGGTCCTGCACTCCGCCGACTCGCCCGTGATGCTCATCCACCTGCGGCCCGAGGTCACCGTCATCAAGCGGGCCGGCCAGGAGGACTTCAACTACGGGGCGTTGTTCGCCTACTCGAAGATCTGCAGCCACATGGGCTGCCCCACGTCGCTGTACGAGGACCAGACCAACCGCATCCTCTGCCCCTGCCACCAGTCGCAGTTCCAGGCCAACGAGTACGCCAAGCCCGTCTTCGGCCCGGCCGCCCGTCCACTGGCGCAACTGCCCATCGCGGTGGACGATCAGGGATACCTGTACGCGCGCAGCGACTTCATCGAACCGGTGGGTCCGGCGTTCTGGGAGCGAAGCTCATGAGTGCGATCACCACACCCACCCGCAAGGGCGGCGGCACGGCGATGAAGCTCGCCGGCACCGCCGCTGACGAGGCGGACAGCCGGTTCCACCCCGCCGGGCCCCTCCGGCGTCAGATCAACAAGGTCTTCCCCACGCACTGGTCGTTCATGCTGGGCGAGATCAACATGTACGCGTTCATCGTGCTGCTGATCTCGGGCACCTGGCTGGCGGTGTTCTACGACCCGTCGATGACCGAGGTCACCTACGCCGGCCCCTACGTGCCGCTGCAGGGCGTCTCCATGAGCCGGGCTTACGAGTCGACGCTCGAGATCTCGTTCGAGGTCCGCGGGGGTCTGTTCATCCGCCAGGTCCACCACTGGGCGGCGCTGCTCTTCGTCGCGGCGATGATCGCGCACATGATGCGGACGTTCTTCACCGGAGCGTTCCGCCGCCCGCGCGAGACCAACTGGGTCCTCGGCGTCGTCCTGCTGCTCACGGGGATGATCGAGGGCTTCATCGGCTACTCGCTGCCCGACGACCTGCTCTCCGGCACCGGCATCCGCACGGGCGTCTCGGCGATCGTCATGTCGATCCCCGTGATCGGCACCTGGTTGCAGTTCGCCATCTTCGGCGGCGAGTACCCGGGCGAGATCATCATCCCGCGCCTGTACATCGTCCACGTGTTCCTGCTGCCCGGGATCATCACCGCGGTCATCGCGGTGCACGTGGCGCTGGTGTGGTTCCAGAAGCACACCCAGTTCCCCGGCCCGGGCCGCACCGAGCGCAACGTCGTGGGTGTCCGCATCCTGCCGACGTTCGCCACCAAGGCCGGCGGCTTCACCGTCGTCTCGGTGGGCCTCATGGCGGCGATGGGCGGCGTGTTCCAGATCAACCCGATCTGGAACCTCGGTCCGTACAACCCGGCCAAGGTGTCGGCAGGCTCGCAGCCCGACTGGTACATGGGCATCTTCGACGGCGCGGTGCGACTGTGGCCCGCCTGGGAGATGTACCTGTTCGGCCGGTACACGATCTCGGCCATCTTCTTCCCGGCCGTGATCGGGATGGGCCTGCTCACCACGTTGTTGGCGCTCTACCCGCTGATCGAGCGCAAGCTCACCGGCGACGATGCGCACCACAACCTGCTGCAGCGCCCACGCGACGTCCCGGTCCGCACCGCCACCGGCATGATGGCGATGTTCTTCTACTTCTGGCTGCTCGTGGCCTGCGGCAACGACATCATCGGCTACACGTTCGACATCTCCCTGAACGTGATGACGTGGATCGGGCGCATCGGGCTGCTCGTCGGCCCGCCGCTGGTGTACTTCGCGACCTACCGCATCTGCCTGGGTCTCCAGCGCACCGACCGCGAGGTGCTCGAGCACGGCATCGAGACCGGGCACATCAAGCGCCTTCCGCATGGTGAGTTCGTCGAGGTGCACCAGCCCCTGGGCGGCGTCGACGAGCACGGCCACGCCGTCCCGCTCGCCTACCAGGGCGCCAAGGTGCCGAAGCGCATGAACGACCTCGGCGCCGCGGGCCAGCCCCTCAAGGGCGGCTGGTTCCGTCCGGATCCGGCCGACGAGCAGGAAGCCCTCACCGGCGGCCACGGCGGCGGCGACCCGATGGAGGTCGAGCCCGGCGAGCAGCGCGAGCTCGCCGGCCGTCCGGACGCCGGGCGCCCGCGCGACATCCAGGAGTAGATCGTCCGCACGACACGGGCCGGGAGCGTCACCGACGCTCCCGGCCCGTCGTGCGTTGTCGATCCTCCCCCGGCCCCCGGCTTCCGGCGGGGCGTGCACCGCTGGTGCAAGCCCTGCGTCCACGCTGGCACTGAACGCCAGGATCGCCACAGCGTCGCTCGAGCGACACGCCGAGGACGGCGCTGCGAGCTTATGAGCGGTTCCAAGGGGGCAGGGGGGCAGGGGGGCCCAAGCAACCGCCCTGAGCTCCTCAGAGGACCTTGGAGGCCACGTTCAGCTCGCTCACGGGGGACGGGCGCCGGTGCCGCGGGGGTCGCCACTCGGCCGAGCTCTGCTGCTGTGGTTCCGCTGGGCACACGCGTACGACGTCGCCGGGCGGGCACCTGCTGCTCGCCGCTCGGAGGAAGGCGACGTGACCTCCGGCCGCCCGACCTCCGCCCGCCGGCCCGGGGCCTCGGGGCTCGATCAGCAGGCGAAGACGCACCCGTCCGAGTGCCGCTGCCGGTGCCTTTCGACCTGGTGAGCCCCCAACCGGGCGGACCCCCGCCCCCAACGACACGGACGCGCCGTTCGTACGCCTAGAAGCAGCGAACAGCGCGTTCGCTCCACCGACCACGCCCGCCTCGAGCCAGACGCGACAGCCAGACGCGTCAGCCAGGCACACCACAGCCCCGCTCCGACCGGGCGGAGCGGGGCTGTGAGGGCGTCTGAGGGCCTGCGAGAGGCCCGCGAGCGAGCTAGTGCGCCGACGGACCCGCGTGGTACTCGAACACGAGGCCGCAGATGGCGATGAGGAGGGCGACGCCGGCGAGGACGATCAGCCACCACTGCCACAGGGCGATGCCGAAGCCCGTGAGGGCGGTGCCGCCCGCGACGGCGATGGGCCAGTAGCTCCCGGGGCTGAAGAAGCCCAGGTCGCCGGCGCCGTCGGACACCTCGGCCTCGGGGTTGTCCTCGGGCCGCTCCTCGAGCCGCCGGGCGACGAAGCGGAAGTACGTGCCGACGATGAGGGTCAGGCCGCCGGTCAGCGTCAGGGCGACGATGCCGACCTCCTCACCGGAGAGGATGCCGTACACGATCGCGCAGACGAAGCAGAAGACCGTGAGGATCTCGAAGATGCGGGATTCGACCTTCACCGGGTCCTCGCTCTCGACAGGGTGGGGCGGGCGGTCACTTGAACGCCTGCCGGGCGGTCGGGTCCGGGTTGGCGGGCTGCGTGGTGATCGACTCGGGGTTGCAGAGCTCGCCGCAGTTCATCGCCGCGAGGGCGGCGTTGGTGGTGAAGCCCTGCCCCGTCTGCGGATCGATCCGCTGGCGGATCTGGAGGAACTGCTCGAACAGGGCCGGCGGCAGCGCCCGGACCTCGAAGTTCATCATCGAGTGGTAGGCGCCGCAGAATTCCGCGCAGCGGCCGACGAAGGCACCGGGACGCTCGATCCGGTCGATGACCCAGGTGTTCTTCTGGTCGTTCTCCTCCGGGTACGGCATGACGTCGCGCTTGAAGAGGAACTCCGGCACCCAGAAGGAGTGGATGACGTCCTTCGACTCCTGGGTGAACGCGATCGGCCGGTCGACGGGCAGCACCAGGATCGGCACGGAGCTCGTGGTGCCGACGACGGCGGCCGGGAGCCCGTTGGGCGCGATGGTCTGCGGGTAGCCGAACTCCCAGTTCCACTGGAACCCGGTGATCGTCACCTGCAGTTCGTTGCCCTCCGCATCGCGGTCGACGACGTTCTGCACGACGACGGTGAAGTAGAAGAGCACCGCGACGATCACCAGCGGCACGACCGTGAGCACGAGCTCGAGCGGCAGGTTGTACTGGAACTGGCGCGGGAGGTCGGACGCGCCGGCGCGCTTGCGGTGGAAGGCGACGGTCCAGGCCGTGAGGCCCCAGACGATGACGCCGACGACCAGGGCGGCGACCGCGGCCCAGGTCCACAGCGTGCGCATCTGCGTGGCCTCGGGCGTGACGCCGACCGGCCATCCGAAGCGGAGGACCTCGTCCACCGAGCACCCGGAGGTGGTCACCGCCACGACGACGGCGGCCGCAGTCAGTCCCAGCACCCGGCGTGCGCGCCCGGTGCGGGCCCGGGGCGGCGTCCCATCTCGGCGCACTGCTGCTGCCTTCCTCCTCGCACGGTGCACGCCGTCCGACCAGGGGCCGAGGACGGCTCCGGAGGGTGCGGCGAGCGGCCCGGCGACCCGGGCCCCGACGTCGGAGCGGAGACTATCCGAGCGAGCCACTACGCGCTGTCGGAGGGGCGCGCGGGGTGTCACGGAGCGGCACATCGCGGTCGTCATACTGAGCGCATCCCGCCCGTCGGGGCGGCGGCGTGGCCCCGGAACCGGAGGTGTCAGCGGACGCGTGTGCGGCCTGATGGGATTGATCACGCCCGGCGGTGAGGGCGCGGCGCGCGCCGACGCGGTGCGGGCGAGCCTCGAGTGCATGCGCCACCGCGGGCCGGACGAGTCCGGCGTGTGGCACGACGACGACGTGGCGCTGGGCTTCAACCGGCTCTCGATCATCGACGTCGAGGGCTCGCACCAGCCGTTGACGTACGCGAGCGATCGCTACCGCATCGTCTTCAACGGCGAGATCTACAACTACCTCGAGCTGCGCGAGGAGCTGGCGCGCGATCACGGCGCACGGTTCGTCACCGACGGGGACACCGAGGCCATCGTCGCGGCCTACGACGTCTGGGGTCCCGACGCGGTCCGCCGCCTGCGCGGCATGTTCGCGTTCCTGATCTGGGACACCCACGAGCGCGTGCTGTTCGGCGCCCGCGACCCGTTCGGCATCAAGCCCCTCTTCGTCTCCGCGGGGCCGCACGGCGTGGCCTTCGCCAGCGAGAAGAAGAGCCTGCTCGAGCTGGCGAAGAGCCTCGGCGAGCCGACCACCGCGCCCGACCCGACCGCGCTGCAGCACTACCTGCAGCTGCAGTACGTGCCGGAGCCGCTCTCGCTGCACCGCTCGATCCGCCGCGTCGAGTCGGGGACGAGCTTCACCGTCTCCCCCGGCGAGCCGATGGCGACGGAGCGCTACTTCGTCCCGACCTTCGACGAGAAGCCGGTCGACGACGAGGCCCGTGTGCACGCCGAGATCACCGAGGTCCTGCGCGACTCGGTGGCCAAGCACATGCGCGCCGACGTCACCGTGGGCGCGTTCCTCTCCGGGGGCATCGACTCGACGGTCATCGCCGCGCTCGCCAAGGAGCACAACCCGGACCTCATCACCTTCACCACGGGCTTCGAGCGCGAGGGCTACTCGGAGGTCGACGTCGCCCGCGAGTCGGCCGAGGCGATCGGCGTGCGCCACGTCGTCCGCACCGTCACCGCCCAGGAGATGATGGACGCGCTGCCGCTCATCGTCTGGTACCTCGACGACCCGGTGGCCGACCCCGCGCTGGTGCCCTTGTGGTTCGTGGCGCGCGAGGCCCGCAAGCACGTCAAGGTCGTGCTCTCCGGCGAGGGCGCCGACGAGCTGTTCGGCGGCTACACGATCTACAAGGAGCCGCTCTCGCTCGCGCCCTTCGAGAAGCTGCCCGGGGCGGTGCGCAAGCTCGCCGGGTCGCTGTCGGCGAAGCTGCCCGACGGGATGCGCGGCAAGGACCTCCTGCGCCGTGGCGCGCTCCCCCTCGAGGAGCGCTACTACGGCAACGCCCGCATCTTCCGCAACGACCAGCTCGCCGCGGTCCTGCGCGGGCACGACCCCGAGCTCTCGCACGTCGACATCACCGCGCCGCTCTACGTCGACTCGGGCTCCTGGGACCCGGTGGCGCGGATGCAGCACGTCGACCTCTTCACCTGGCTGCGCGGCGACATCCTCGTCAAGGCCGACAAGATGACGATGGCCAACTCCCTCGAGCTGCGGGTGCCGTTCCTCGACAAGGAGGTCTTCGAGGTCGCGTCGCACCTGCCGACCGACCAGAAGGTCGCCCACGGCACCACCAAGTACGCGCTGCGCCGGGCCATCGACGGGATCGTCCCGCCGCACGTGCTGAACCGGCGCAAGCTCGGCTTCCCGGTGCCGATCCGCCACTGGCTCGCCCACGACATGCTCGAGTGGGCCCGGGAGATCGTCCGCGACTCGCAGACCGACGCGATCCTCGACAAGGCCGCGGTGCTGCGCCTCATCGACGACCACCGCGCCGGCCCCGTCGACCACTCGCGGCGGATCTGGACGATCCTGGTGTTCATGCTCTGGCACGGCATCTTCGTCGAGGAGCGCATCCGCCCCGCGATCCCGGAGCCGAGCTACCCCGTGTACATCTGACCTCCGCTCGGACGGTCTGCCACGGCTCCCCGACGTGCGCCAGACCTCCATCGGGCGCGACCGGACCGCTCCATCGCCTAGGGTCGACCGCTGGTCACGGACCGTGCGGAGTCGCCGACGGTCCGGTGGCGGGACGCGTACCCGAGCGAGAGGCAGTCCATGGACGTACTGGGAATCGGCAACGCGATCGTCGACGTGTTGTTCCGCAGCGACGACGACACGATCCGCGGGCACGACCTGCCCAAGGGCGGGATGACGCTCATCGACGAGGCCCAGGCCGAGAAGCTGTACGCCGGGGCGAGCGACACCACCGAGCGTTCCGGCGGCAGCGTCGCGAACACCATCGCCATCGCCGCCGCGCTCGGCGCGGACACGGGCTACGTGGGCAAGGTGTCGGACGACCGCCTCGGCGGCTCGTTCACCGACTCGATCCGCTCGCACGGGGTCGCGTTCACGACGCCGGCGCTCTCAGGGAGCCCGGCGACCGCCCGCTGCCTGATCATGGTGACGCCCGACGGCGAGCGCACGATGTCGACGTTCCTCGGCGCCTGCACGGCGCTGGGGCCCGACGACATCGAGCAGGACGACGTCGCCGGCAGCAAGGTCAGCCTCATCGAGGGCTACCTCGCCGACACCGAGCACGCCCGCCGGACGATCGGCAAGATCGTCGACGCCGCGGCGAAGAGCGACGCGAAGGTCGGCCTGACGCTGTCGGACGCCGGCTGTGTCGACCGTCACCGCGAGTACTTCCGCGAGCTGTGCCGCGAGAACGTCGAGATCCTCATCGCGGACGAGGACGAGGTCGCGGCGCTCCTCGGGGACGACCCGGTCGAGGGCCTGCTGCGCGACCAGGGCGGCAACTGCGAGGTCGTCGTCGTCACGCACGGCCCGAAGGGCTCGACGATCTACGGCGTCGGCGGCTCCCGCCAGGAGGTGGAGGCGCGCCCGGCCGACGAGCTCGTCGACACCACGGGTGCCGGCGACGCCTACGCGGGCGGCTTCCTCTACGGCTGGACCCGCGGCCTCGACGTCGGGGTGGCCGGCCGGATCGGCTCGGTCGCCGCGTCGCACGTCGTCGCCCAGCTGGGGGCGCAGCCGCCGGAGGACCTGCGGCAGAAGGTCGCCGCGGAGGTCCCCGACCTGTAGGACCCGACCTGTAGCCCCCCGGACACACGACGGCCCCGGACCTCGAGCGAGGTCCGGGGCCGTGGTGCGTTACCTGGCTGTGCTGTCGGATCAGTTGAAGCTGTCGCCGCAGGCGCAGGACCCGCCGGCGTTGGGGTTGTCGATCGTGAACCCCTGCTTCTCGATGGTGTCGACGAAGTCGATGACCGCACCCTGCAGGTACGGCGCGCTCATGCGGTCGACGGAGACGGTCAGCCCGTTGAAGTCGACGTTGAGGTCGCCGTCGAGGCTGCGGTCGTCGAAGAAGAGCTGGTACTTGAGACCCGCACACCCGCCCGGCTGGACGGCGATGCGCAGCGACATGTCGTTGCGGCCCTCCTGGTCGAGCAGGGCCTTCGCCTTGCCGGCGGCGGAGTCGGTCAGCTCGACACCGTGCGCGGCCTCGGTGACCGCGGACGGCGCGGTCGGGTTCTCGACGGTCATGGTTCTCCCTTGAGCTCCCGGGACGGACGCTGTGCACTACCCGCTGCGCACAACCCGGTCGCGGTGCCGTGTGTTCCTTCGGGGCGCCACATGATCTCGAAGGCCCCGCGGCCGGTCTCCATCGTCGCACACCTCGGGCGTGTGCTCATGCGTGCGCGCGCTCACCCCGGCTACCCGGGAGGACGCGCCCCCCATCGCTTGGCGACGCCCTCGGCGAGATCGGCCAGCCGGGCGGCGGGCTCGGCGAGGGCGGCCTCGACGGAGCCCGCGTCCGCGGCCACCGAGTAGACGCCCTCGAGCCCGGCCTCCAGGGCCTCCCCCGTGCTCATGTCCACCTGGCCGGCCAGCGCGATGCACGGAACGCCCTGCTCACGAGCCCGCGCGGCCACCACCGACACGAGCTTGCCGTGCAGCGACTGGGCGTCGAGGCGTCCCTCGCCGGTGACCACGAGATCGGCGCGGGCGAGGGCCTCGTCGAGGCCCGCGACCTCGCGCACCAGCTCCCCGCCGGCGACCCGGCGGGCCCCGAGCGCCGCGAGCGCCACGCCCAGCCCGCCGGCGGCGCCGGACCCGGGCCGGTCGGCGAGGCCGTCGCCCAGCACCTCCGCCCACGCCGTCAGCGCGGCGTCGAGGGCGGCCACGGTCTCCTCGTCGGCACCCTTCTGGGGGCCGAACACCGCCGCGGCGCCCTCCGGCCCGGTCAGCACGTGGTCGACGTCGGCGGCCACGACGAGGTCGACGCCCTCGAACCGCGCTCGGACGTCCGCGAGCCCGTCGAGACGGGCGGCCCGGGCGAGGGCCCCGCCACCGTCGGGCAGGGCGTCCCCGACGGCGTCCCGGGCCACGGCGCCGAGCGCGGCCAGCATCCCGGCCCCGCCGTCGGTGCAGGCGGAGCCGCCGAGCCCGACGACGATCGCGGACGGTCCGTGGCCGGCGGCTGCTGTCATGAGCTCGCCGACGCCCCTGCTCGTCGCCGACGCCGCGGTGCGGGGCGTGCGCTCGTCGACGAGGTGCAGCCCGCAGGCCGACGCCGACTCGAGGTAGGCGGTCCCGTCCAGCTCCAGCCACGTCGCCCGCGTCGGCGTCCCGAGGGGGCCGGTGACCTCCACCTCGTGACGGGTGCCGCCGCGCGCGGTGTGCAGGACCTCGACGAACCCGGTGCCGCCGTCGGCGAGCGGGAGCAGGACGGCGGTGTCCTTCGGCTCGCTCCGGGCCCAGCCCTCGGCCATCGCCGTGGCCGCCTCCGCCGCGGTCAGACTACCGCCGAAGGAGTCAGGAGCGAGCAGCACACGCATACGGCGCACCGTAGGGGTCTCGCGGGTCTGGGGAGCCCCGTGCGGGTGCCCTATTCTGGGAACGTGAACTTCTTGCGCCGTGGCACCTCGACCGGGTCGGGCTCCGAGCCCGACGACGCCACGACCACCGAGGCCGACGACCGCGAGACGGTCGTCGTCGGCGAGCGCGGTGGACGCCAGACCACCGGCAAGGGACGCCCCACGCCGGCCCGTCGCGACGCGCAGGGCAAGCGGCGCGGACCGGTGGCGCCTGCTCCCAAGACCCAGCGCGAGGCCATGAAGCGCGCGCGGGCGCTGCGCGGCACCAAGGACGACCGCCGCAAGGCCTCCGCCGACCGCCGCAAGCGCATGATGGCCGGCGACGACTCGGTGCTGCTGCCCCGCGACCGCGGGCCCGCCCGCGCCTACGCGCGCGACCTCGTCGACGCCCGGCGCAACCTCATGGGGCTCTTCATGCCCCTGGCCGTCGTCATCTTCGTGACGGTGATCGTCCCGATCCCCCAGGTGCAGACCGCCGGCAGCCTGATCTGCCTGGTCATGCTCGTGATGATGGCGCTCGAGGGCGTCATGCTCGGCCGCTACGTCGTGACGCGGGTGCGCGCGAAGTTCCCGGACGAACAGATCGGCGGCCTGTCCTACGGCTGGTACGCGTTCACGCGCGCCACCCAGCTGCGCCGCCTGCGGATGCCCGGGCCCCGGGTGGCCCGCGGCACCGCGATCGCCTGAGGTCGATCCTGCGCACGCTGGTCCTCGGCGGGACCCGCTCGGGCAAGTCCGCGTACGCCGAGGGGATGCTCGACGCCGACGCACCGGTGCTCTACGTCGCCACCGCGCGCGGTGTCGACCCGGACGCCGACCCGGAGTGGGCCGACCGCGTCGCCGTGCACCGCGCCCGCCGGCCCGCCGGGTGGCGGACGGTGGAGGACGCCGACCTCCCGGCGGTGCTCGACGCGCACCCCGGCGAACCCGTGCTCGTCGACGACCTCGCCACCTGGGTGACCGGGCTACTGGACGACGCCGGCTGGGAGCGCGACGCGCCGTCGGTCGACGCGGCGCGCGTGTCGCTGACGGCGGCGGTCGGACGATGCGCCGGGACGCTGGTGCTCGTGTCGGCCGAGGTCGGGCTGGGCGTCGTGCCCTCGACGAGCGCCGGACGCCGCTTCCGGGACGAGCTCGGCGCGGTGAACCAGGCGCTCGCGGCCGTGTGCGACGAGGTGTGGCTGCTCGTGGCCGGGGTGCCCCTGCGTCTGCGCTGACCGGCTACGGTCGCGCCGAGATCGCTTGCCCCACATCGTTGTGCCGGATCGTCGTGCCGAGGAGGAGGAACCGCGTGCACCCGGTCGCCAGCTCGGCCCCGGCGGGTGTCGCGCCCCCCGACGAGACCGCCCGCGAGGAGGCCCGCGCGGCGCTGCCCGGCGGGAGCTACGGGCGCCTCGAGGAGCTCGCCGCGTGGCTCGCCGCCTGCCAGGGGCGGGCGCCGGCCCGGGCGCCGCGGCGGGTGCGGGCAGTGCTGTTCGCGGCCGACCACGGGATCGCCGCCGCCGGTGTCTCCGCCCACGCGCCCGGGGAGACCGTGACACGGGTGGCCGCCGCGCGCGACGGCTCGGGCGCGGTGGCCCGGTTCGCCGAGGCCGCGGGCGCCGGGCTGCGGGTCGTCGACGTCGGGCTGGCCACGCCGGTGCCCGGCGACGCGCGCGACGACCGCGCCGTGGTGCGCGGCGGCGGTCGCCTCGACCTCGAGGACGTGCTGACCGCGGACCAGGCGGCGGCCGCGCTGCGCGCCGGGCGCGAGGTGGCCGACGAGGAGGTCGACGAGGGCGCCGACCTGCTCGTCGCCGGCGAGCTGGCCGTCGGCGTCAGCACGCCCGTCGCCGTGCTCGCGGCCGCGATGACCGGGCGCGAGCCCGTGGCCGTCGTGGGGCGCGGCAGCGGGATCGACGACCGCGTGTGGATGGTCAAGGCCGCGGCGGTCCGCGACGGGCTGCGGCGCGCCCGTCCCGTGGGCCGCGACCCCCAGGGGCTGCTGCGGGTCGCCGGCGGCGCCGACCTGGCGGCGCTCGTCGGGTTCCTCGCCCAGGCCGCCCGCCGCCGGACCCCGGTGCTGCTCGACGGCGCGGCGACGGCCGTGGCCGCGCTGCTCGCCGACACGGAGGTCCCGGGCGCGCGCGCCTGGTGGACGGCGGGCACGCGGTGCACCGAGCCGGCGCAGGCCTTCGCGCTCGACGTCCTGGGCCTCGAGCCGCTGCTGGACCTGTCGATGCGCGCCGGCCAGGGCACCGGGGCGCTGGCCGCGGTCGGGCTCGTGCGCGCCGCGGTGTGCGTCGGCTGACGTGCCCGGTCCCTTCCGCGGCGGGGTGACGCTGGCCGTCGCGATGTTCACGGTCGTGCCCCTGCACGCGCGGCGGATCGACCGGCCCGCCGCCGCCGTGGCGCTCGCGGTGGTCCCGGTCGTGGGCGTGCTGCTCGGCGCCCTGCTGGGCGCCGGCGCCGCCGGCCTGGTCGCCGCCGGGGCGCCGGGGCTGCTCGCGGGGCTCGTGGCCGTCGGTCTCGGGGCGGCGGCCACCCGCGGGCTGCACCTCGACGGCCTCGCGGACCTCGCCGACGGGCTCGGCAGCCACGGCGACGCGGAGCGCACGCTGGCGGTGATGCGCGATCCGGGCACCGGCGCGTTCGCGGTGATCTGGCTGGTCGTGGTGCTCGGGATACAGGCCACGGCGTTCGGGGCGCTGGCGGAGCGGGGCGTGCTGGCCGCGGCCGTCGGGGCCGCGCTGGCCCTGGGGCTGGGGCGCGCCGCGTTCGCCTGGGTGGCGCGACGGGGCGTGCCGGCGGCGTCCCCGGACGGGCTCGGCGCCCTGGTCGCCGGGACCCAACCGGCGTGGCGGGCACCGGTGTGGGCTGTGGTGCTCGCCGGCGCCGCGTTCCCGGTGCTGGGGCTCGGCGCGGTGATCGCGACCCTGCTGGCGGCGGTGTCGGTCGTCCTCGTGGCCGCCCATGCCCGCCGGCGCCTCGGGGGCGTGTCGGGCGACGTGTTCGGCGCCTGCGCCGAGCTCGCGGCCACGGTCGCCCTGGCGGCGCTCGCCATCGCCTGACGCAGCGAACGTGCTGTTCGCTGCTTCTAGGCGCCCGAAGTCCCCGTTGATCACCCAGCGGTGTCGGGGCGAGGAGGCGTCGTCGGGAGCGAACGAGCCGTTCGTACGCGTAGGAGCAGCGAACGGCCCGTTCGCTCCACGAGCGACCGAGCGACCGAGCGACGAGCGAGCGACCGAGCGAGCGACCGAGCGCGTCAGCGCAGGCGCGTCATCCAGCCCCGGGTGTCCGGGGCCGCGCCGCGCTGGATGGCGGTGAGACGCTCGCGCAGGCGCTGGGTCATCGCGCCCGGCTTGCCGTCGGCGATGTCGTACTCGCCGCCCTCGTACTTCACGGTGCCGACCGGGGTGATCACCGCGGCGGTGCCGCAGGCGAACACCTCGGTGAGGCGCCCGGCGGCGTTCTCCTTCTCCATCTCGTCGGTGGAGATCCGGCGCTCGCTGACCGTCGCGCCCTCCTCCTCGGCGAGCTCGAGCAGCGAGCGGCGGGTGACGCCGGGCAGCAGCGAGCCGGAGAGCTCCGGGGTGACGACCTCGACGTTGCCCGAGGGGTCGGTGAACACGAAGAAGAGGTTCATGCCCCCCATCTCCTCGATCCACCGGTGCTCGAGGGCGTCGAGCCAGACCACCTGGTCGCACCCCTGCGCCGACGCCTGGGCCTGCGCGGCGAGCGAGGCCGCGTAGTTGCCGCCGCACTTGGCCTCGCCGGTGCCGCCGGGCACGGCGCGGACGTAGTCGGTGGACAGCCACACCGTCACCGGGGCTAAGCCGCGCGGGAAGTACGCGCCGGCCGGGGAGGCGATGAGCATGTAGAGGTACTCCTCGCTCGGGCGCACGCCGAGCCCCGACGAGGAGCCGATCATGAAGGGCCGCAGGTAGAGCGAGTCCTCCCCGCCCGCGGCCGGCACCCAGCGCTCGTCGACGGCGAGCAGCTCCTCCAGCGAGCCGAGGAACAGGTCCTCGGGCAGCGGGGGCATCGCCAGGCGCTCGGCCGAGCGGGCCATGCGCTCCGCGTTCGCCGTCGGCCGGAACGCGTGGATCGAGTCGTCGGCCCAGCGGTAGGCCTTGAGCCCCTCGAAGATCGTCTGGCTGTAGTGGAGCACGACCGCGGCCGGGTCCATCGACAGTGCCTGGTACGGCCCGACGGTCGCGTCGTGCCACCCGCGCGCGGCGTCCCAGGAGATCGTCACCATGTGGTCGGTGAAGAACTTCCCGAACCCGGGTGCGGCGAGTACCTCCGCCACACGCTCCGCGGTCGCCGGGGCGGGGTGCGGGGTGTGGGCGAAGGCCGTACTCATGGTTCCAGCCTAGTCCGACGGGGCAAGACCGATCGCCGCCCGCGTCACCAGGCCGGCGACCCGTCCGTCGCGCACCAGCCAGGCCGCCGCCGCGCCGTCGAGGCGGGCCCGCGCGCCCTCGACCCCCTCCCCCGCGCCGAGGCTCGGCGGCGCCGGACGGACGTGGTGGCGCACCGGGTCGCCGTCGGGCAGCCCGTCCAGAGCCGCCGCGGTCACCGCGCCGAGGATCTCCGACGGGGCCGCCGCGCCGTCGGGCCGGTCGTGGGTCACGGGGGCGGGGCCCGGCGTCCCGGCGAGCGCCGCCCGGGCTCGGGCCACCGTCCAGGACGCGCGCACCACCGGCACCGCGACGACCGGCAGGTCGCCCACCAGCGGCCCCGGGACGTCCGCGTCCGGCTCGTCGAGGAAGCCGAGACGTCGCAGCCAGCCGTCGTCGAAGTACTTCGAGAGGTAGGCCCGCCCGGAGTCGGGGGCGATCACGACGACCACGTCGTCGGGCCCCAGGTCGCGGGCCGCGACCAGCGCCCCCGCCACGGCCGTCGCCGACGAGCCCCCGAGCAGCAGGCCCTCCTCGCGGGCCAGGCGACGGGCGGTGTGCATCGTCGTGCGGTCGTCGACCCGCACGATCTCGTCGGCCACCGACCGGTCCCAGTTGGCGGGCCAGGGGTCGTCGACGGTGTCGGGGTGGCGGTAGTGGCCGATCGCCTCGACGTAGTACGGGCTGCCGTCCCCGCCGCCGTAGGCCGAGGTCACGGGGTCGACGCCGACGACGCGCACCGGGCCCCGCTCCTTGAGCGCCGCGCCGGTGCCCGACAGCGTGCCGCCGGTGCCGATGCCCGCGACGAAGCAGGTCACGCGGCCGCCGGTCTGCTCCCAGATCTCGGGCGCGGTGGTGTCGTGGTGGGCCCGGGGGTTCGCGGGGTTGCCGTACTGGTCGGCGAGCCAGCCGCCGGGCGTCTCCTGCGCGATCCGCGCCGCCAGGTTGATGACGTGGCGCGGGTCGTCGCGGGGCAGTCCGCCCGGCGTCAGCAGCACCTCGGCGCCGTAGGCGCGCAGCGCGGCGATCTTCTCGGCCGCGGTGGTGTCGGGGATGACGATGAGCGTGCGGTAGCCGAGGAACCCGCCGACCAGCGCGAGACCGATCCCGGTGTTGCCCGAGGTGCCCTCGACGATCACCCCGCCCGGGCGCAGCGCCCCGGAGCGCTCGGCGGCGCGGACCATCCACAGCGCCGCGCGGTCCTTGACGCTCCCGCCGGCGTTCTGCCACTCGGCCTTGACGTAGATCGTCGGGGCCAGGCCCTCGACCACCCGCCGCAGGCGGATGAGCGGGGTGGCGCCGATGGCGTCGAGCACCGATTCGTGGACGCTCCCGGGCACGCCCCGTGTGTACACGCAAAGATGGCCCCGTGACGTTCCCGGGCTTCGGCGAGGCGGTCGTCGACTTCTACGAGGGCCTCGAGGCCGACAACTCCAAGGCCTATTGGACGGACAACAAGGCGCTCTACGACGACCACGTCCGCGCGCCGATGGTCGCGATGCTCGCCGACCTCGAGCCCGAGTTCGGCCCGGGCAAGGTCTTCCGCCCCTACCGCGACGTGCGCTTCGCCGCGGACAAGACGCCGTACAAGGTCCAGTGCGGCGCGACCGTCGGCGGGCGCTACGTCCAGGTCTCGGCCGACGGGATCATGGTGGCGGTCGGCTACTACCGGATGACTTCCGCGCAGGTCGCGCGCTTCCGCGCCGCGATCGACGACGACCGCCACGGGCCGGAGCTCGAGAAGATCGTCGAGGACCTGCGCGCCGACGGGTTCACCGTCGACGGCGAGCAGCTGAGGTCCCGCCCGCGCGGCGCCGACCCCGAGCACCCCCGCCTGGAGCTGCTGCGCCACAAGAGCCTGTTCGTCCGGCGCTCGTGGCCGCCGTCCGACGAGCTGCACACGCCCGCCGTGCGCGAGCGGGTGGCCGAGACGTGGCGGCGCCTCGAGCCCCTCGGGCGGTGGCTCGACGAGCACGTCGGCGTCGACCTCGACGACACCGCCGACCGCCCGGGCCGCCGCCGCTGACCCTCACGGCCACCACGCGTTCCATCGCCTAGCGTCGCCCCATCGTGGGGACGACGACGCGTGCCGCCCTCTGGGCGAGTGCGCTCCTGGCGCTGGCACTGCTCGGCGGCCTCCTCTGGTGGACCGCCGTCGAGCGAGGGATCACCGCCCGCGACCTGTGGGAGACCGTGGACCCGCCGCCGGAGTCGTGCGTCGAGCAGGACCCGACCACGTCGGGCTGCCTCACACCGACCGCCCTGCGCCTGCACGACGCCGCCGTCGCCCGGTTCGGTGCACCGGGCGCGGACGCCCCGATCCGGTCGGTCACCTGCTGGTCCGAGCACGCGTGGAACCCGTCGAGCGACCACCCCGAGGGGCGCGCCTGCGACTTCTTCCCCGCCCGGTACGGCGAGTTCCCGGAGGGCGACGACCTCGCCGCCGGGTGGGCCGTGGCGCACTGGCTGTGCGAGAACGCCGCTGAGCTCGACGTCCGGTACGTCATCTGGCAGGGCCGCATCTGGTCCGCCGGGAGCTCCGACGCCGGCGACGGGTGGGGCCGGCCCTACACCGGCGGCGGCGTGTACGACCCCGAGGACGCCACGGGCGGGCACTTCGACCACGTGCACGTCAGCGTCCGCGACGGATCCCGGTGGTGAGCCGCCGTGCCCCGTGAGCGGAGTTCCCGGCCATGGCCGGGAATTCCGCTCACGTGGGGATCGGGTCGTGGGGCCAGTCGCGGAGGTTGACCTGGTCGCACGTGAGGGCGAAGGCGTCGATCTCCTCCGTGCTCGCGCCGCGGGTGAACAGCTCGACGAGGCCCCGGAAGTACTCCTCGCGCGGCGCCCCGGGCACGAAGAGGATGAGGAAGCGGGCCGTCTCCTCGCCCACGGCGTGGAACCCGTGCACGCCGTTGACCGGGACGTGGGCGAAGTCGCCGTGCTCGAGCACCTGCCACTTCTCCCCGCTCATCACCGCGAGCCGGCCCGAGATCATCCAGAACGACTCCGAGAACCCCTGGTGGTAGTGCGGGATCGCGCCCCAGCGGCCCGGGACGGCGGCGGTCTCGAACAGGCCGAAGCCGCCGCCGACGACGTCGCTCGGCGCGGTGAACACCGCAGGACCCGCCTGCTCGACCTCGGCGCGGAAGCGGTAGACGCCCGGCGCGGACTCCGGGACCTCGGTCGGGAAGCTCACCCGGTCATCCTCACCGCACGTGCGACGGGACGAAAGGCGGGCTGACGACCTCGCACTCGAGCGACCGGCCGCGGACGTCGACGGTCAGCGTCTCGCCCTCCTCGACACCCGCCGCCGTGTCGAGCAGGGCGAGCGCGATCCCCGTCTTCAGGGTCGGCGAGAACGTCCCGGAGGTGGTCTCGCCGATCGGGACGTCGCCCTGCACCACGGCCATGTGCCCGCGCGGCACGCCGCGGCCGGTGGCGCGCAGCCCCCAGGAGCGGCGCCGCGGACCCGCCTCGCGCTCGGCGAGCAGCGCCTCGCGGCCCCAGAACTCGTCCTTCTTCCAGCCGACCGCGAACCCGCACCGGGCCTGCAGCGGTGTGATGTCGGGGCCGAGGTCCTGGCCGTGCAGCGGCAGGCCCGCCTCGGTGCGCAGGGTGTCGCGGGCGCCGAGCCCGGCGGGCAGCCCGCCCTTCTCGGCCACCACGGCGGCCAGCGCGTCCCACAGCTCCCCGGCGCCGTCCGACGGCGCGATGAGCTCGTAGCCCCGCTCGCCGGTGTAGCCCGTGCGGCAGATCCGCACCGGGCGCCCGGCCCACTCCGCGTCGACGAAGGCCATGTAGTCCAACGGGTCGGGATCGGTCAGCAGCCCGACCTCGGCGAGCACCTCGGGCGACGCGGGCCCCTGCACCGCGAGCACCACGTGGTCGTCGTGCTCGTCGGCGACGGTGATCCCGGACGGGGCGACCTCGGCGAGGCGCCGTCCGACGCCCGCGGAGTTCGCGGCGTTCGGGACGGCGAAGACCTCGTCGGGGCCGACGAGGTAGAGGATCAGGTCGTCGACGACGCCGCCGTTCTCGCCGCAGCAGAGCGTGTACTGCGCCTTGCCGGGCACGATCCGCGACAGGTCGTTCGTCAGGCAGCGGTCGACGAACGCCGCGGCGCCGGGGCCGCTGATGCGGACCTTGCCCAGGTGGCTGACGTCGAACAGGCCGACGGCCTCGCGGGTGGCGGTGTGCTCGGCCACCGTGCCCGAATACTGGACGGGCATCTCCCAGCCGCCGAACGGCGCGAACGACGCCCCGAGGGCGACGTGGTGATCGTGCAGCGGGCTACGACGTGAGTCGGGCACTGTCTCGGACACCCGCGGCACGGTACGGGAGCCGCCCCGGTCCTAGCATGTGATCGACACCGCCCGGCGCAGGAGGACACCCCACGTGAGCAGCACCCCCGACCTCGAGCTCCTCGGCCCCGACCCGGGCACCGACGCGCTCGCCGACGTGGACGCCGTGGTCGTCGGCGTGCGACCCGGGACCGACGGCGGCGACCCCGTCGTGGCCGGCCCGACGTCCGCGCTCGGTGACCTCGCCGGCGAGCTGCCCGGCCTGGTCGCGCTGCTCGGCGGCACGGGCAAGGCCGAGGAGGTCACCCGCGTCCCCACCCGTGGGGCGATCGGGGCGCCGCTCGTGGTCGCCGTCGGGCTCGGTGCCGAGCCGTCCGACACCGGCGCGGCGGGCGAGACGCCCGACCTCGCCGAGCAGGTCCGGCGTGCGGCCGGCGCCGCGGCGCGCACCCTGCACGGCCACGCCGCCAGCATCGTCACCACGCTCTCCGCGCTCGACCTCGCTGCCGCGATCGAGGGCACCCTGCTCGGCGACTACGCCTTCACCGACTACAAGAAGGCCCCCGAGACGGCGCCGACCGAGCTCGCGATCGTCGGTCTCGTGGGCAACGACGACGCGTCGGTGACCCGGGCAGCCGCGGTCGCGAAGGCCGTCCGCCACGCCCGCGACTTCGTCAACACCCCGCCCAACGACCTGTACCCGGACGCGTTCGCGCAGCGGGCACGCTCCCTGGCCGAGGCCGCCGGGGTGTCGGTGGAGATCCTCGACGAGTCCGCGCTCGCCGAGCACGGCTACGGCGGCGTCCTGGGCGTCGGCGGCGGGTCCTCGCGGCCGCCGCGGCTGGTCCGCCTGACGTACTCGCCGGCGAACCCTCGGAAGAAGGTCGCCCTCGTCGGCAAGGGCATCACGTTCGACACCGGCGGCATCTCGATCAAGCCCGCGGCGAACATGGACCACATGACCTCGGACATGTCCGGGGCCGCCGGGGTCGTCGCCGCCACCTGCCTGGCCGCCGACCTCGGGCTCGACGTCGAGGTCGTCGCCACCGTGCCGATGGCCGAGAACATGCCCTCGGGCACCGCGTACCGCCCCGGGGACGTCCTCACGATGTACGGCGGGACGACCGTCGAGGTGCTCAACACCGACGCCGAGGGCCGTCTCGTCCTCGGCGACGCCATCGCCCGCGCCTGCGAGGACTCCCCCGACTACCTGCTCGAGGCCTCGACGCTCACCGGCGCCCAGCTCGTCGCCCTCGGCTCGCGGACACCCGGGGTCATGGGGACCGACGAGTTCCGCGACCGGGTCGCCGCCCACGCCGTCGCGGCGGGCGACGGCGGCTGGGCGATGCCGCTGCCCGACGAGCTGCGCAGCGACCTCGACTCGCGGGTGGCCGACCTCGCCAACGTCACCAACCACCGCTTCGGCGGGATGCTCGTGGGCGGCATCTTCCTGCGGGAGTTCGTCGCCGACGGCGTGCCGTGGGTGCACCTCGACATCGCCGGCCCGGCCTTCAACACCGGCGGCCCGCACGGCTACACGCCCAAGGGTGGCACCGGCGTCCCGGTGCGCACGATCGCCGCCGTGCTCGACGACATCTCCCGCAACGGCTGAGGTCGGCCGCGGCGGTTTCGCGGAGGTGGAAGGATGAACCCGGACAACGCCTCCCCGACACCACGATGTCGGGCCGGGGCCACCGCACGCCACACGCCGACGCGGGAGTAGCAGCAGTGAGCGACACGTACGACGTCATCATCCTCGGAGCCGGGTCCGGGGGGTACGCCTGCGCCTTCCGGGCCGCGGAGCTGGGCCTCTCGGTCGCGCTGGTGGAGAAGGACAAGGTCGGCGGCACCTGTCTGCACCGCGGCTGCATCCCGACGAAGGCCCTCCTGCACGCCGCCGAGGTCGCCGACTCGGCGCGCGAGGGCGAGCAGTTCGGCGTGAAGAGCTCGCTGTCGGGCATCGACATGAGCGGCGTCAACTCCTACAAGGACAACGTCGTCGCCCGCCTCTACAAGGGCCTGCAGGGCCTGGTGAAGGCGAACAAGGTCACGCTGATCGAGGGCGCCGGCAAGCTCGTCGGGCAGGACACCGTCGAGGTCGACGGGCAGCGCTACCAGGGCCGGCACATCGTCCTGGCCTCCGGCTCGTACTCGAAGACGCTGCCCGGCCTCGAGCTCGGCGGCCGGGTGCTCACCTCCACCGAGGCCATCAACCTCGACTACGTGCCCGAGCGCGTCGTCGTGCTCGGCGGTGGCGTCATCGGCGTCGAGTTCGCGAGCGTCTGGAAGAGCTTCGGCAGCGAGGTCACGATCGTCGAGGCCCTGCCGCACCTCGTGCCCAACGAGGACGAGTTCCTCTCCAAGTCGCTCGAGCGCCAGTTCCGCAAGCGCAAGATCGCCTTCAAGACCGGCACGAAGTTCACCGGCGTCGAGCAGGGCGCGGACTCGGTGACGATCAGCCTGGAGAACGGCGAGCAGATCGAGGCGGACCTGCTCCTCGTCGCCGTCGGCCGCGGCCCGAACACCGCCGACCTCGGCTACGAGGAGAACGGCGTCACCCTCGACCGCGGCTTCGTCCCGACGAACGAGCGCCTGCACACCGGCGTCGCCAACATCTACGCCGTCGGCGACATCGTCCCCGGCCTCCAGCTGGCCCACCGCGGCTTCCAGCAGGGCATCTTCGTCGCCGAGGAGATCGCGGGCCTGAACCCGCCGGTGATCGACGAGACGGGCATCCCGCGGGTCACCTACTGCGAGCCCGAGGTCGCCTCGGTCGGCCTCACCGAGGCGCAGGCCAAGGAGGTCTACGGCGAGGTGCAGACCCTCACCTACGACCTCGCCGGCAACGGCAAGTCGCAGATCCTCAAGACCTCCGGCGCCGTCAAGCTCGTCAAGGGCGGCACCAGCGACGACGCCCCCGTGGTCGGCGTGCACATGATCGGTACGCGCATGGGCGAGCAGGTCGGCGAGGCCCAGCTCATCTACAACTGGGAGGCGCTGCCCGCCGACGTGGCCAACCTCGTCCACGCCCACCCCACGCAGAACGAGGCCCTCGGGGAGGCGCACCTCGCGCTCGCCGGCAAGCCCCTCCACAGTCATGGCTGATCCTGGCCACGGCTGACCACACCCGAGACACGCACGAGGAGTCACGAGCACGATGGCCTACACCGTCCAGATGCCTGCTCTCGGGGAGAGCGTCACCGAGGGCACGGTGACGCGCTGGCTCAAGCAGGAGGGCGACCACGTCGACGTCGACGAGCCCCTGCTCGAGGTGTCCACCGACAAGGTCGACACCGAGATCCCGTCGCCCCAGGCGGGGGTGCTCCAGCGGATCGTGGCGCAGGAGGACGACACCGTCGAGGTCGGTGGCGACCTCGCCGTGATCGGCGACGAGGGCGAGGGCGGTGGCTCGTCGGGTGGTGACGCCCAGCCGGCCCAGGAGTCGCAGCCGGAGCCGGAGCCCCAGCAGCAACCCGAACCCGAACCCGAGCCCCAGCAGTCCCAGCCCGAGCCCGAGCCAGAGCCCCAGCCGGCGGCGGCGTCGTCGTCGGGCGGCTCGTCCTCCGGCGGCGGGGCCAGCACGACCGTCGAGATGCCCGCGCTGGGCGAGTCGGTCACCGAGGGCACGGTCACGCGCTGGCTCAAGCAGGTCGGCGACACCGTCGAGGTCGACGAGCCGCTGCTCGAGGTGTCCACCGACAAGGTCGACACCGAGATCCCCTCGCCCGTCGCCGGCACCGTGCTCGAGCTGCGCGCGGGCGAGGACGACACCGTCGAGGTCGGCGGCGCCCTCGCCGTGATCGGCGACGCGTCGCAGGCGTCGGGCGGTGGCTCGCCGGCCCCCGCCCAGCCGGAGCCGCAGCAGACCCAGCCGCAGCAGACCGAGGCCGCCCCGCCGCGCGAGGACCCGCGTCCCGAGCCCGAGCGCCCGGCCGAGCCGGAGCCCGCGGAGGCCCCGGCCGGCCCCCAGGCCGCGTCCGGCGCCGACGACTACGTCTCGCACGAGACGGAGCAGCCCACCGGCCCGAGCGGGCCCGCGAACGCGGGTGCGCAGAAGGCGCCGTCGCAGGCCTCGACGCAGGGCAACGGGGCGTCGACGCCCGCGGGCGACGGAGGCGGGGAGAGCGGCTCGCCGTACGTCACGCCGCTGGTGCGCAAGCTCGCCGCCGAGCGCGGCGTGGACCTGTCGTCGCTGACCGGCACCGGCGTCGGCGGCCGCATCCGCAAGCAGGACGTCGTCAAGGCCGCCGATGAGCAGGACAGCGCCGCAGCCACTCCGCCGGGCGGCGCCCCGGCGGGCGACGCCCCGGCCGGGGCGCAGGCCGCGGGCGGCTCCGGCGGCGGGGCGGTGTACGGCGGCGAGGTACAGAAGCCCTCGGCGTCCGGTTCCCGCGGCTCCGCCGGCGCGCCCGCGCCGGACACCTCGGGGCTGCGCGGCACCACGCAGAAGCTCTCGCGGCGCCGCGCCACGATCGCGAAACGCATGGTGGAGTCGCTGCAGATCTCCGCCCAGCTCACGACGGTGGTCGAGGCGGACCTCACGCGGATCGCGCGCCTGCGCGACCGGGCGAAGGCCGACTTCCAGAAGCGCGAGGGCGTCAAGCTCTCGTTCCTGCCGTTCATGGCGCTGGCCACCGTGGAGGCCCTCAAGGCCCACCCGCAGGTCAACGCCATGATCGACACCGAGAAGGGCGAGGTCACCTACCACGGTGCCGAGCACCTGGGCATCGCCGTCGACTCGCCGGCCGGCCTGATCGTGCCGGTGGTCCACGACGCCGGGGACCTCAACCTCGCCGGGCTCGCCCGCAAGATCTCCGACGTCGCGGAGCGCACCCGGGCGAACAAGATCACGCCGGACGAGCTCTCGGGCGGCACGTTCACCATCACGAACACCGGCTCGCGGGGCGCGCTGATCGACACACCGATCATCAACCAGCCCCAGGTCGGCATCCTCGGCACCGGCGCCGTGGTGAAGAAGCCGGTGGTGCTCCAGGACGACTCGGGCGGCGACGTCATCGCCATCCGCTCGACGGCCTACCTGTGCCTGTCCTACGACCACCGCATCGTCGACGGCGCCGACGCCGCGCGCTTCCTGACGACGATCAAGGACCGCCTCGAGGGCGGCGCCTTCGAGGGCGAGCTGGGCCTGTAGCTCGCGCGCACCTGTTCCGACCGAAGGGCACCGTCACGCGCTCTCTCCGCGTGACGGTGCCCTTCGGTCGTCCAGCCCGAGCCACGCCGTTCCGGCGAAGGGCGCCCCTCACCGCTCTATCCGCGCGAAGGTGCCCTTCGCGCGGAACCGACCCGGTACTCCCGCGACACCGCTGAACGCCGACCCCGGGTCGCGTCGGGCCGGACACTCCGCGACGATCACCCCATGCGCGTCGTCATCGCCGGGTCCTCCGGACTCATCGGCACCGCCCTGGTCCCCCGCCTGCGGGAGGCCGGGCACGAGGTCGTCCGTCTCGTCCGCCGGACCCCGCAGGCCCCGGACGAGCGCGGCTGGGACCCGGCCGCCGGGCACCTCGCGCCGGGCGCGCTCGAGGGCGCCGACGCGGTGGTCAACCTGTGCGGCGCCGGCATCGGCGACAAGCGCTGGACCGGCGCGCGCAAGCAGGAACTGCGCGACAGCCGCATGATCCCCACCGACGTCCTCGCCCGCGCCGTCGCCGAGCACGGCGTCCCGACGCTGGTCAACGGGTCGGCGGTCGGCTGGTACGGCGACACGGGCGCGATGGCCGTCGACGAGACCGCCCGCCGCGGCACCGGCTTCCTCGCCGACCTCTGCCGCGACTGGGAGGCCGCCACCAAGCCGGCGGTCGACGGCGGGGCGCGCGTCGTCCTCGTCCGCACGGGCCTCGTGCTCTCCCCGTCGGGCGGGCTGATGGGGCGGATCAAGCCGCTGTTCCAGTTCGGGCTCGGCGGCAAGCTCGGGCCCGGGACCCAGTACTGGCCGTGGATCTCCCTCGACGACGAGATCGGCGCGATCGTCTGGGCGCTCGAGCACGACACGGTCTCCGGGCCGCTCAACGCCACGGGGCCGGACCCGGTCACCAACGACGAGTTCACCCGGGTGCTCGCCGAGCAGATGAGCCGCCCCGCGCCCTGGGTCGTCCCCGGGTTCGCCATGCGGGCCGCGCTCGGGCAGTTCGCCGACGAGGGCGTGCTCGTGAGCCAGCGCGTCCTGCCGGGCGTCCTCGAGCGCGAGGGCTTCGAGTTCCGCCACGGCACGCTCTCGGAGGCCCTGCACGCGGTGCTCGACGGATGACGGTCCCGGAGCCCCTGCCCGACGTCGTCGACGTCGTCGTGGTGGGCGCCGGGCTCGCCGGGCTGCGGGCCGCGCGCACGGTGGCGCGGGCCGGGCGGTCGGTCGTCGTGTGCGAGGCCGGTGACGGCGTCGGCGGGCGGGTGCGCACCGACGTCGTCGACGGGTTCCTCGTCGACCGCGGGTTCCAGATCCTCAACACGTCGTACCCGGCGCTGCGCGCGGCGTTCGACCTCGACGCCCTCGACCTGCGCCGCTTCGTCCCCGGCGCCGCGGTCCGCGACGCCGACGGCCGCCTGCACCGCCTCGCCGACCCGCGCCGCGTCCCCTCGTGGGCGCCGCGCACCGCGCTCGACCGGCTGCTCGGGATCGGCGCCAAGGCCCGGATCGCCGCGCTGGCCGTGCGCTCGCTGGTCGTGCCACCGCGCACCCAGGCGCGCGCCCCCGAGCGCTCGACCGCCGACGAGCTCGCCCGCTGGGGCCTCGGTGGCGCGCCGACCGAGACGTTCCTGCGCCCGTTCCTCAACGGCGTGCTCGGCGACCGCGACCTGGAGACCTCCTCGCGGGTGTTCTCCCTGTTCTGGCGCAGCTTCGCCCTCGGCGACCTGACGCTGCCCTCGCGCGGCATCGGCGCGGTGCCGGCCCAGCTCGCCGCCCGGCTGCCGGCGGGGACGGTGCACCTCGACACCCCCGTCGAGCGGGTCGGCCCCGGGCTGGTCGAGACGGCACGCGGCTCGGTGCGCGCCGGCGCGGTGATCGTCGCGACCGAGGGCACCGCGGCCTCGCAGCTGCTCCCGGGACGCGTCCCGCCGCCGCGCACGTTCGCGCTCACCACGCAGTACCACGTGGTCGCCGAGCCCCCGACCCGTCAGGCGCTCCTGCACCTCGACGGCGCCCGCGGGCCGGTGGTCAACACCGTGGTGCTCACCGCCGCCGCGCCGTCCTACTCCCCCGACCACCGGCACCTCGTCGCCAGCACCGTCCTCGGCCCCGAGCCGCTGGCCGAGACCGAGCTGCGCCGCGAGCTCACCCGCATCTGGGGCACGCCCGTCGGCGCCTGGGACGAGCTGGCGACGGTCCGGGTCCCCCGCGCCCTGCCCGCCGCGATCCCGCCGACCCCGGCCGGCCTGCAGCATCCCGTGGACGTGGGCGACGGCCTGTTCGTCGCCGGCGACCACCGCGACACCCCCTCGGTGCAGGGCGCGCTGGTCAGCGGGCGGCGGACGGCGCAGGAGGCGCTCCGGTACCTCGGAGCCGAGGTACCGTCGAGCCCGTGAGCCGTTCCAGCCGCGCCGCCGCCGAGCCCGTCGAGGTGCACGAGATCGGCACCGTCGACTACCAGGAGGCCTGGGACCGCCAGCGGGCCCACGCCGACGCGCGGGTCGACGGCGGCCCTGACGTGCTCCTGCTGCTCGAGCACCCCTCGGTCTACACGGCGGGCAAGCGCACGCTGCCCGAGGAGCGCCCGGCCGACGGCACCCCCGTCATCGACGTCGACCGCGGCGGAAAGATCACGTGGCACGGCCCCGGCCAGCTCGTCGGCTACCCGATCATCGGGCTCGCCCAGCCGTTCGACGTCGTCGACCACGTCCGTCGTCTGGAGCAGGCGCTCATCACCGTGTGCGACTCCTACGGCCTGGCGACCGGCCGGATCGACGGGCGCAGCGGCGTGTGGCTGCCCGCCGACGACCGTGGCCCCGCCCGCAAGATCGCCGCCATCGGCGTGCGCGTGGCGCGCGGCGTCACCCTGCACGGCTTCGCCCTCAACGCCGATCCGGACCTCGCCGCGTTCGGCGCGATCGTGCCGTGCGGGATCCGCGACGCCGGGGTCACGAGCCTCACCGCCGAGCTCGGGCGCCGCGTGGGCGTCGACGAGGTGCGCGCGGCCACCCGCGACGCGGTGCTGGCGGCCCTGGAGGGCGATATCGAGGTCACCGAGCGCACGCTGACCGTGGACGAGCCGCGCGAGGTCACCGTCGGCGGGCTCACCGTGCGCGTGGGGACACCGGCCGGGGCCTGAGCCCGAAGCACTCCTGCTCGGTGATCCACGGAACGATACGGACACTCAACGTCTGCATCAGGGGAGCACGCCGATGGGGGTCCGCCGCTGACACTCGGGCGAGCCCCTCAGACCGCCGCGAGCTGGGACGCCACTTCCGACGCCACGAGCTCGAGGTGGTCGAGGTCGGAGAGGTCGAGCACCTGCAGGTAGAGGCGCTGCATCCCCGCGCGCTCGCCGAACGTGCCGATCTTGTCGACGACCTCGTCCGGGGTGCCGGCGATGCCGTTGGCGCGCAGCTCGTCGGGACGGCGGCCGATGGCGTCCGCGCGGCGGGCGACCTCGGCCTCGTCGCGGCCGACGCAGAGCACCTGCGCGGTGGAGCGGCCCAGGGTCGCCGGGTCGCGGCCGCGCTCGCGGCACGCGGTGTCGACGCGCTCCTGGCCCTCGACGAGGGCGTCGAGGCCGGCGAACGGCATGTTGAACTCGGTGGCGAAGTCCGCCGCGAGCCGCGGCGTCCGCGACGGCCCGTTGCCCCCGACGATGATCGGCGGGTGCGGGGTCTGCAGGGGCTTCGGCAGGCCGGGGCTGTCGTCGAAGGTGTAGTGCTCGCCGGCGAAGGAGTACGTGACGCCGACCGGGGTGCGCCAGGAGCTGGTGAGGATTTCCAGCTGCTCCGCGAGCATCCCGAAGCGCTCGCGCAGCGGCGGGAAGGGGATGCCGTAGGCCAGGTGCTCGGCCTCGTACCAGCCGGTGCCCAGGCCGAGCTCGACGCGTCCGCCCGACATCTGGTCGACCTGCGCCACCGTGATGCCCAGCGGGCCGGGCAGGCGGAAGGTGGCGGCGGTCATGAGCGTCCCGAGGCGGATCGTGGTCGTCTCCCGCGCGAGGGCGGCGAGGGTCAGCCAGGCGTCGGTGGGCCCCGGGAGGCCGTTGGCGTCGCCCATGGCGAGGTAGTGGTCGGACCGGAAGAAGGCGTCGAAGCCCGCCGCTTCAGCACACCGCGCGACGCGGAGTAGATCTTCGTAGGCGGCGCCCTGTTGGGGCTCTGTGAAGATCCGGAGGTCCACACGATCAGGGTAGTCATCCCGTCACGGTCCGAACCTTCCCCGCCCACATCGGTCTGAAGGACACGTCCGTGCGGCGTAGGGTCGAGCACGTGACGGTCGGCCCCAGTCAAGATCTTGCAGGCGGACGGAAGATGTTGCGGCTCGAGGTCCGCAACTCCCAGACGCCCATCGAGCGCAAGCCGGAGTGGATCCGCACGCGCGTCGCCACCGGACCGAACTTCACCGAGCTCAAGGGCCTGGTGAAGGGTTCCGGCCTCGCCACGGTGTGCGAGGAGGCCGGCTGCCCGAACATCTTCGAGTGCTGGGAGGACCGCGAGGCCACCTTCCTCATCGGCGGCGAGCAGTGCACCCGGCGGTGCGACTTCTGCCAGATCGACACGGGGAAGCCCTCGCC
This sequence comes from Actinomycetospora sp. NBC_00405, assembly GCF_036044095.1. NCBI lineage: Bacteria > Bacillati > Actinomycetota > Actinomycetes > Pseudonocardiales > Pseudonocardiaceae > Actinomycetospora > Actinomycetospora sp. NBC_00405. The sequence continues at coordinate 571,214 of NZ_CP107938.1, read as the reverse complement.
GCTGGACCGCACGGAGCCGCGGAAGGTCGCCGAGTCGGTGCGCCAGATGGGCCTGCGCTACTCGACGATCACCGGCGTCGCCCGCGACGATCTCGAGGACGGCGGCGCGTGGCTCTACGCCGAGACCGTCCGCCAGGTGCACGCCCAGAACCCCGGCACCGGCGTCGAGCTGCTCATCCCCGACTTCGACGGCCGGGACGACCAGCTGGGCCCCGTCTTCGACGCGGCCCCCGAGGTGCTGGCCCACAACCTCGAGACCGTGCCGCGCATCTTCCGCCGCATCCGCCCGGGGTTCCGCTACGAGCGCTCCCTCGACGTGATCCGCAAGGCCCGCGCCGCCGGGCTCGTCACCAAGTCGAACCTGATCCTCGGCATGGGCGAGACGCCGGACGAGGTCACGACGACGATGCAGGACCTGCACGACGCCGGTTGCGACCTGCTGACGCTCACCCAGTACCTGCGTCCGAGCCTGCGCCACCACCCCGTGGAGCGGTGGGTCAAGCCCGAGGAGTTCGTGGAGCACCGGGACGCGGCGCTCGCCATGGGCTTCCCCGGCGTGATGGCCGGTCCGCTCGTGCGCTCGTCGTACCGCGCCGGACGCCTCTACGCGCAGGCGAAGATCGCCCGCGGCGAGGCGCTGCCCGAGGGCATGGCCGAGCTCGCCGAGGAGGGACCGGCCCGCCAGGAGGTCGGCGAGGTGCTCGCGCGCTCTCGCTCCTGACCCACGCTGCGTGGACGGCGTGATGCCCCCGTAGGGCAGAATGGTCCGCATGGCGAAGCAGGGCTCCGGTGCGGCGAGCAAGGAAGAGAAGAAGGCCGCCAAGCAGGCCGCGAAGGCCGCGCGCCGTGAGCGGTTCAGCCAGATCTGGCAGGCGTTCCAGATGCAGCGCAAGGAGGACAAGCTCCTCCTGCCGCTGATGATCGGGGCGGTCGTCGTCACGGCCCTCGTCCTGTTCGGCATCGGCCTGCTCATCGGCCAGGAGTGGTTCCTGCTGCCCACGGGCGTCCTGCTCGGCGTCCTCCTTGCCGTGATCATCTTCGGCCGCCGGGTGCAGAAGAACGTCTACGCGAAGGCCGCGGGCCAGCCCGGCGCCGCCGGCTGGGCGCTCGACAACATGCGCGGCCAGTGGCGCGTCACCCAGGCCGTCGCCGGCACCACGCAGCTCGACGCCGTGCACCGCGTCATCGGCCGGCCCGGCGTGATCCTGGTCGCCGAGGGCGTGCCGCACCGGACGAAGGGCCTCGTCGCACAGGAGAAGAAGCGCGTCGCCCGCATCGTCGGGCAGGTGCCGATCTACGAGGTCCTCGTCGGCGACGAGGAGGGCCAGGTGCCGCTCTCGAAGCTCCAGCGCCACGTCACCAAGCTCCCGCGCAACATCGACAAGAGCCAGATGGAGACCGTCGAGAAGCGTCTCGCCGCCCTGGCCGCCCGCGGTGGGCCGGCGATGCCCAAGGGCCCGATGCCGCGCAACGCGCAGCAGATGAAGGGCATGCAGCGCACCGCGCGCCGCCGGTAGCTCGCCGGTAGCTCGTCGGTAGCCCTCGTCAGCGGGTCCGGATGACCACCGTGCGACTGGCACGGTCGTGGATGCCGCGCGAGTCACGGTCCATGATCAGCGCCGGCACGATGAAGAACACCGAGGCCGTGCGGACCAGCGTCCAGAGCAGGCCGACCCCGGCCGACTCCGGACGGTCCAGGCGCACGACGCGCATCCCCAGCAGGGCCATCGCGGGCGTCGCACCGATGACCGCCACCGGCACGACCATGAGGATCGCCCAGGTCAACAGGCTCCAGTTCTGGGGCGGCGCCGGGTAGGTGAAGATCAGCGCCACGATGCCGGCGAGCAGCGAGTCGAGCAGGAACTGACCGCCGCGGCGCAGCAGCGTGGCCACGGAGCCGGGGCCGGTCTCGGGGAGCCCGAACCGCTCGCCGGGGTAGCCGTCGGCGCCGGGGGCCTCGCCGGGATCCGAGGGCGGGGAGGCCGGCCGGGTGCGTCCGGCCGCCGGGGCGGGACGGTCCGTGGCCACCTCACCGGCCGTGTCACCACCAGCGGGTCGTCCCGCGCCGTCCAGCCATTCACGAAACCACGACACCGTGACAGGCTACGGCCGTCGGGGGCCGGGGGCGCTGCGTCGTCGCATGGCCACCCTGTGCGCGTTAACTGCTGTGAAACATGCTGGTGACGGGCGAGCAACAGCACCGACCTAGCGTCGGGATCACCTGGAACGGTCACGGACCTTGCCCCCGATCGGTGGGTACGGTGCCCTCCGCTGACCACTCGACCCCCGTCGTCCCCGGCAAGCGTGTGAAGGAGCCACCGAGGGTGTTCAACAATCAGGACGAGGTCTTCAAGTACATCTCCGACGAGGGGGTGAAGTACGTCGACGTCCGGTTCTGTGACCTCCCTGGCCAGATGCAGCACTTCACGGTGCCGGCGTCGGAGCTCAAGGAGGGCGTCTTCACCGACGGCCTGGCCTTCGACGGCTCGTCGATCACCGGGTTCCAGAGCATCAACGAGTCGGACATGACGCTGCTGCCCGACCCGGCGACGTCCCGGATCGACCCGTTCCGGGCCCAGAAGACCCTGAACATGAACTTCTTCGTCCACGACCCGCTGACGCTCGAGGCCTACAGCCGCGACCCGCGCAACGTGGCCCGCAAGGCGGAGAAGTTCCTGTCCACCGTCGACGTGGCCGACACGTGCTTCTTCGGCCCCGAGGCCGAGTTCTACATCTTCGACTCGGTGCGCTACGACTCGAAGCCGAACGGCACGTTCTACGAGGTCGACTCGGTCGAGGGCCACTGGAACACCGGTCGCGACGAGGTCGGCGGCAACAAGGGCAACAAGGTCTCGATGAAGGGCGGGTACTTCCCCGTCGAGCCGACCGACCAGAGCTCGGACCTCCGGGCCGCGATCGGCACCAACCTCATCAACTCGGGCTTCGAGCTCGAGAAGCTGCACCACGAGGTCGGCACCGGCGGTCAGGCCGAGATCAACTACAAGTTCAACACGCTGCTGCACGCGGCGGACGACCTGCAGTTGTTCAAGTACATCGTCAAGAACACGGCGTGGCAGGCGGGCAAGACCGTCACCTTCATGCCGAAGCCGATCGCCGGCGACAACGGCTCGGGCATGCACTGCCACCAGTCGCTGTTCAAGGGCGGCGAGCCGCTGTTCTACGACGCCAACGGCTACGCGGGCCTCTCGGACCTCGGTCGCCACTACATCGGCGGCATCCTGCACCACGCCCCGAGCCTCGTCGCGTTCACGAACCCGACGATCAACTCGTACCACCGCCTGGTGCCCGGCTTCGAGGCCCCGATCAACCTCGTGTACTCGAACCGCAACCGCTCGGCGTGCGTCCGCATCCCGATCACCGGCGACAACCCGAAGGCCAAGCGTCTCGAGTTCCGCTGTCCCGACTCGTCGGGCAACCCGTACCTGGCCTTCGCCGCGATGATGATGGCCGGCCTCGACGGGATCCGGAACAAGATCGAGCCGCCGACGCCGGTCGACAAGGACCTCTACGAGCTGCCGCCCGAGGAGGCCGCCGAGATCGCACAGGTCCCGGCCAGCCTCGACGCCGCGATCAACAACCTCGAGGCCGACCACGACTACCTGCTCGAGGGTGGCGTGTTCACCTCGGACCTGATCGAGAAGTGGGTCGAGCTCAAGCGCGACGACGTGACCGGCCTGCGCCTGCGGCCGCACCCGTACGAGTTCGAGCTGTACTACAACTGCTGATCTCCTGAGCAGTGCCGACGGCCCGGTCACCCTCGTGGTGGCCGGGCCGTCGTGCGTCCCGGGCCGTGGGTCAGCCGGCCTGGCCCTTGCGCACGCGCAGGACGGCGAGGGTCACGAGGACGATGCCCACGACGCCGACGGCGAAGATCACGATCCCGACGACCGGGTTGGGCGTGAACGTGAAGACGAGGCCGACGACCAGGAGGACGGCGCTGATCACCCAGCCGATCACACAGCCGCGCATCGTGGTGAGGCCGAGAGCCGAGTACATGCCCGCCATGCTGGCACGACCGGCTCAGCGGCCGGGGGAACGGTCGTGTGATCTCTTGTCCGGAACGTCCTCGCGCAGCGACAGGGCCGCCGCGACGACGTACTGGTAGACGTAGCGGATCTCCTCGCCGCGCCGGACGGGCAGGCATACCCAGCCCACCCACTCCCCCGTCGTCGTGCGGCGCCAGGCGAGCAGCTCCCCGGGGACCCGGCTCTGGAGGTCGACGCCCTCGGGCATCGGCCGGACCGGCTGCTCCTCCGGGCGCGGGTAGGCGATCGCGAGGTCGACCCAGACGCGCTTGACCTCGTCGCGCTGCAGCGCGCCGGACCGGTCGTTGCGGCGCTGCGCCGGACCGCGCTCATCGAACACGTGTTCGATCGTCGGTCATCGACGGCCCGAACGCCACCCACCCGGCCGTACGCACCCCCGATCGCGGCGCACCTCACGCGCGGGGCGCGCCCGCGGAAACCCTGGTCCGGGCCCGTAGTCCTACGCATCCCCAGGGCCGTCGCGCTTCGTAGTTTCGACGTCACCGCAGGTCAGAGCCCCTGGTCCCGCGGTCGACCCAGAGAAGCGAGCCCCCATGACCCGTCCGTGGATATCCGTCCTCGCCGGTGCCGTCGCCGAGCAGGCCTACGCCCGCGACGGCGACGCGAGCGAGCGGCGCGCGCTGCTGTGGGGCGTGGTCGGCGGGTCGACGCTGCTCGTCCTGCTGGTCGGCGGCGTGGTGACGACGGTCGTCGTCCGCCGGCGTCGCCGCACGGCCGCGGTTCCCGGGACGGCGCCGGCGACCTGGCCCGCGCCGCTGCCGGCCAGCCCGTACGGGCCGCACGCCGGTCGCCCCCACGGTCCGGTCGACCCGCCGACCGGCCCGATCCCGGTCGCCCGGCTCCCCCACGACCCGTTCAGGACCCGCCCGGCCGACGGCCCGCCCTCGCAGGCGGACACCGTGTGCTGAGGCACCGCACCGCAGCGAACGGCACTTTCGCTTCGTTCGACGAAGCGAGGGTGCCGTTTCGCGCGTTCCGGGGCGGGGCAGGTCGCTCCGCCCGCGCGACGGGCACGTTCGGCAGCTCGGCAAGCTCGGTGATCATGCGCAACGTGCCCGTCGTGCGGGGCCGGAGGGGGTGCGCCCCGTGCGGCGGGCCGGCGTGTCGCTCGAGCGAGCCGGTGGCGATCCTGGCGTCCGGTGCCAGCGTGGACGCAGCGCTGGCGCCGGAGGTGCACCAGGAGGTGCAGCGACCCGGCGTCAGTCCACCAGGTAGAACACCCGGTCGACGACGGCGCGGGCGCGGCGGGTGACGCGGCGGTACTCGTCGAGGAACTCGCCGGGGTCGGCGTCGGCGTCGTGGCCCAGCGCGGAGGCGACGGCGGCGAGGTCGCGCCCCGAGTGCGGCACCTCGTCGGTCGGACGCCCGCGCACCAGGGTGGCGGCGCCGCGGGCGCGGGTGGCCATGGTCCAGCCGGCGGCGAGCTCCTCGGCGTCGCCGGCGTCGAGCAGGCCCGCCTTCGCCGCGGCGTCGAGGGCCTCGAGCGTCGACGGCGTCCGCAGCGACGGCACGGAGCCGGCGTGCTGGAGCTGCAGGAGCTGCACGGTCCACTCGACGTCGGCGAGCCCCCCGGTGCCGAGCTTGGTGTGCAGGGCTTTGTCGGCCCGGCGCGGCATGCGCTCGTTGTCGACGCGCGCCTTGATCCGCCGGATCTCCACCGCCTGGGCGTCGGGCAGCCCGTCCGCCGGGTAGCGGTAGGGGTCGACGGCCTCGACGAACGCCGCGCCGAGCGCCTCGTCGCCCGCGACAGGGCGGGCGCGCAGGAGCGCCTGGTACTCCCACGTGCTCGCGAGCTTCGCGTAGTAGTCCCGGTACGACGCGAGCGTCCGCACGAGCGGGCCGCTGCGACCCTCGGGACGCAGCTTGGTGTCGACCTCGAGCGGCGGGTCGGGGCTCGGCGCGCCCAGGGCGGCGATCGCGGCCTCCGCGACGGCCTTCGTATGGCGCACGGCCTCCGCGTCGTCCGTCCGACCTCCTGGGCCGTCGGCCGGCTCGCAGACGAAGAGGACGTCGGCGTCCGACGAGTAGCCGAGCTCCCCGCCGCCCAGCCGCCCCATCCCGATGACGGCGATCCGGGCCGGGGGCGGGTCCCCGCCGTCGGCGAGCCCCCGCTCGGCGGCCGCGAGCGCGGCCTGCAGCACCGCCACCCAGATGCTCGAGAGCGCCTCGCACACCGCGCTGACGTCGATCAGGCCGAGGAGGTCGGCGCACGCGACGCGCACCAGCTCGATGCGGCGCATCGACCGGCCGACCTGGCCCGCCGACGCCGGGTCGGTGTGGCGGCCGACGGCGTTGCGCAACGAGGCGGCGACCTCCTCGGGCCTGCGGGCCACGAGGTCGGCCTGCGGGCCGTCTCCGGCGAGCAGCCGCAGGACCTCCGGGGTGCGCGGCATCAGCTCGGCCACCCAGCGCGAGGTGCCGAGCACGCGCATCAGCCGCTCGGCGGCCACGCCCTCGTCGCGCAGGTAGCCCAGGAACCACGGGGTGTCGGCGAGCGCCTCGGAGACCTTCCGGTACGCCAGCAGCCCGTGGTCGGGGTCGGCGGTGTGGCCAAGCTCGTCGAGGAGCACGGGCAGCAGCGCGCGCTGGATGCGGCTCGCGCGGCTGACCCCGCTGGTCAGGGCCTGCAGGTGCCCCAGCGCGCCCTGCGGCGACGTCCACCCCAGCGCCTTGAGCCGGCGGTTGGCCGACTCGCTGGTGAGCACCAGGTCCTCACCCGGCACCCGGGCCACCGACTCCAGCAGCGGGCGGTAGAAGAGCTTCTCGTGCAGCCGGCGCACGCGCACCGTGTGCCGCGAGCGCTCGTGCTGGAGCACCCCCACGGCGTCGCGGGAGCCGTCGGCGCGCAGCTTGGCCGCGCGGGCCAGCCACCGCAGGCCCGCGGTGTCGTCGTCGGACGGGAAGAGGTGGGTGCGGCGCATCTTCTGCAGCTGCACGCGGTGCTCGAGCATCCGCAGGAACCGGTAGGACGCGGCGAGGTTGGCGGCGTCGTCGCGACCGACGTACCCCCCGTCGGCGAGCGCGGCCAGGGCCTCGAGCGTGTTCTGGCTGCGGATCGTGTCGTCGCCGCGGCCGTGCACCATCTGCAGCATCTGGACGGCGAACTCGACGTCGCGCAGCCCACCGCGGCCGAGCTTGATCTCGCGGTCGGCGTGGTCGGCGCGGATGTGGTCCTCGACGCGGCGGCGCATGGCCCGGACGTCGGCGACGAAGTCGTCGCGGTCGGCGGCGCTCCACACCATCGGGTCGACGGCCTCGCAGTACTCGCGGGCGAGCTCCTCGTCGCCGGCGACCGGGCGGGCCTTGAGCAGCGCCTGGAACTCCCAGGTCTTCGCCCAGCGCCGGTAGTAGGAGACGTGGCCGTCGAGGGTGCGGACCAGCGCCCCCTGCCGCCCCTCGGGACGCAGGTTGGCGTCGACCTCCAGGAACGCCTCGGTGGCGATGCGCATCATCGTCGAGGCGAGCCGGGTGGCGACGTCCGTCGGGCCGTCGCACACGAAGATCACGTCGATGTCGCTGACGTAGTTCAGCTCGCGGCCGCCGCATTTGCCCATCCCGATGACCCCGAGGCGGCAGGGCAGCGGGTCGCCGGGCTGCCGGTCGTCCTTGGTGGCGAGGGCGTCGGCGACCGTGGCGTCGGCGACGGCCAGCGCCGCCCGCAGGCCCGCGGAGGCGAGGTCGGCGAGCTGGGCCGCGACGACCTCGACCGGCACGACCGGCAGCTCGGGCTCGCACACCGACTGCAGGTCGGCGGCGGCGAGGGCCAGCACCTCGTCGCGGTAGGCCAGGCGCAGCACCCCGACCCCGGCCGGCTCCAGCACGGTGGCGCGGGGCACGGCGTCCCCGTGCTCGGCGCCCACCGCGGTCAGCAACGTGCGGGTGCGCTCGGCGAGATCGGGCAGCACGGAGGGGTCGTAGGTGCGCCCTGGTGTGCTCTCGCTCTGCAGGCTGCGCCAGCGCTCCGGGTGGGCGACGAGGTGGTCGCCGAGCGCCGTCGAGCCTCCGAGCACGCCGAACAGGCGGCCGCGCAGGCCCTGGTCGCCGCGCAGCGCCTCCGCGAGCGCCGCCCACTCCCCGTCGTCGAGCGACTCGCGCAGGCGCTCGAGCGCCAGCAGCGCGAGATCCGGGTCGGGGCTGCGGGCGAGGGCCCACACCGCGAGCTCGGTGCCCTCGACGGGGGCGTCGCCGTCCCACCAGCCCAGGTCGGCGAGCCGCGTCCCCGCATCCGGGTCGGTGAGCCCGAGCCGGGCGGGGGCCCGCCCCGTGCGTCCGGCGGGGCGGCTCGACGGCGCGGACTCGGTCATGCCCCGAGCCTTCCAGGACGGGGCCCGTGCTGCCGCCCGCCCGCCCCGTCCACTGGCAGGATCGCGGGCATGCAGCGCTTCCGGTACAAGGTCGTGCAGGTCCGCGAGGGCCTGATGGGCGGCAAGCTCTCCGACGACAAGCTCGAGCGGATCCTCAACGACGAGGCGGCCGACGGCTGGCAGCTCAAGGCCATCACGGCCGCCGACGTCAAGGGTCGCCTCGGCCCGGGCGGCGTGGAGGGTCTGCTGGTCACCTTCGAGCGCCCCGTCTAGAGCCGTCTAGAGGGTCGGCAGGTACGTCGCCAGCTCGTAGGGCGTGACGTTGCGGCGGTAGGCGTCCCACTCCGCGCGCTTGTTGCGCAGGAAGAAGTCGAAGACGTGCTCGCCGAGGACCTCGGCCATGAGCTCCGAGCGCTCCATCGCGGCGAGCGCGCCGTCGAGGTTCTGGGGCAGCGTCTCGTAGCCCATCGCCCGGCGCTCGCCCTCGGAGAGCATCCAGACGTTGTCCTCGGCCGCGGGCGGCAGCTCGTAGCCCTCGGCGATGCCCTGCAGCCCGGCGCCGAGGATCACGGCGTACGCCAGGTACGGGTTGGCCGCGGTGTCGATGGTGCGCACCTCGACGCGACGCGACGACGCCTTGCCCGGCGAGTACATCGGCACGCGCACGAGCGTCGAGCGGTTGGCGTGGCCCCAGCACACGGTGGTGGGGGCCTCGCCACCGACGATGAGGCGCTTGTAGGAGTTGACGAACTGGTTCGTCACCGCCGAGAGCTCGCGGGCGTGCCGCAGCACCCCGGCCACGAAGGCCTTGCCCGTCTTCGACAGCTCGTAGGGCTCCGACGCGTCGTGGAAGGCGTTGTGGTCGCCCTCGAACAGGCTGATGTGCGTGTGCATCGCCGAGCCCGCGTGCTCGGTGAACGGCTTGGGCATGAAGGACGCGCGCACCCCCTGGGTGATCGCGACCTCCTTGACGATGTAGCGGAACGTCATGATGTTGTCCGCCATGGTCAGGGCGTCGGCGTAGCGCAGGTCGATCTCCTGCTGGCCGGGGCCGCCCTCGTGGTGGCTGAACTCCACCGAGATGCCCATCGCCTCGAGCGACTCGATCGCCCGGCGCCGGAAGTGCGGCGCGGCGTCGTGGCTGGCCTGGTCGAAGTAGCCGCCGGTGTCCGCCGGCACCGGGGGCGTGCCGTCGCCGGGCAGGTCGCGCAGCAGGTAGAACTCGATCTCGGGGTGCACGTAGCAGGTGAACCCGGCCTCGGCGGCGCGCGAGAGCGCGCGGCGCAGCACGTGGCGCGGGTCGGCCCAGGACGGCGAGCCGTCGGGCATCGTGATGTCGCAGAACATGCGGGCCGAGTAGTGCCCGCCGCCCGCGGTCTCCCAGGGCAGCACCTGGAACGTCGACGGGTCGGGCTTCGCGACCATGTCCGACTCGTAGACCCGCGCGAAGCCCTCGATCGCCGAGCCGTCGAACCCGATGCCCTCGGCGAAGGCGCCCTCGAGCTCGGCGGGCGCCACGGCCACCGACTTGAGGTACCCCAGCACGTCGGTGAACCACAGCCGCACGAAGCGGATGTCGCGCTCTTCGAGCGTGCGCAGGACGAATTCCTGCTGGCGATCCATGGGCCAGACCCTAGGTGTGCGTCCAGATCCCCGAAACCGGGGATGGGTCACGCGTCCCTAGGTGGCCGGACACGTCGCGTTCGGCGGGGCCGGGGTGTTGTCGATCAGGTAGCGCGTGGCGATGTCGTCGACGCACGGCGAGTTCTGGAACACCGCTGTGTGGTCGTCGCCGATCTTCGTCACCAGCGAGCCGCCGAGGGCCCGCGCCAGCTCCACGCCCGCCTGGTACGGCGTGGCCGGGTCGCCGGTGGTCGAGACGACGAGGGGCGGCGCCAGGCCCGGCACCTGCGGCAGGTGCGGCTGGCTCGTCGGCGGCACGGGCCAGAAGGCGCAGCTGTCGCGCGCCGACGAGACGCCGCGGCCGCTGTCGAGGAACGGCGCCGCCTCGTTGTAGGCCTGCGCGCGGGCCAGCGACTGCGCGGGATCGGTGATGCGCGGGTCGTCGACGCAGCGGATGGCCTCGAAGGCGTCCTGCGACGAGGCGTAGGTGCCGTCGGGGTTCCGCTCGTAGTACTCGTCGGCGAGCGTCATGAGCTGCGACCCCTGGCCGGCGCGCAGGTCGCTGAGCGCACGGACCAGCCGCGGCCAGTACGCCTCGACGTAGAGCGCGTTGATCGTGCCCTGCTGGGCGTCGGCGTAGGAGAGCACCCGGCCGTCGCGCAGGGGCAGCGGCGCGGTGATCAGCGGGCGCGTGAGCTGCTGGTACGCGGCCGTCGTCTGCGCCGGGTCCTGGCCCAGCGGGCAGTTCGGGCGGGTCGTGCAGTCGCGGGCGAAGGCGTCGAACGCCCCCTGGAAGCCCCGGCCCTGCTCGACCAGCTCCGTCACCGGGTCCTGGTCGGGGTCCAGCGCGCCGTCGAGCACCATCGCGCGCACGTTGCGGGGGAACTGCTCGGCGTAGGTGGAGCCGATCCGGGTGCCGTACGAGTACCCGAGGTAGGTCAGCCGGGCGTCGCCCAGCGACGCGCGCAGCACGTCCATGTCGCGGGCGACGTCGCGCGTCCCGACGTTGGCGAGGACGTCCGGGCCGGTGCGCTGGGCGCAGCGGTCGACGGTCTCGCGCTCCTCGGTCTCGGTCTGGGCGACACCGGCGGGCGAGGAGTCGGTGTCGTCGTCGCGGCGGTCGGCGTCGCGCTCCGGGCCCTCGAGGCAGCGGATCGTCGGCTCGCTCTCCCCGACGCCGCGGGGGTCGAAGCCGACGACGTCGAAGCGGCGCCCGACCTCGGTCGACGCCAGCGACGTCGAGAGGTAGGCGGCGGTCTGGATGCCCGAGGCACCGGGACCACCGGGATTGATCACGAGCGAGCCGATGCGCTCCGGCGAGGCGGGCGCCGCGTGGCGCAGCACCGCGATCGTGCCGGTCCGGCCGTCCGGGGCCGCGTAGTCGAGCGGCACCTGCATGCGCGCGCACTGCAGCGAGGGGTCCGCGTAGATCTGGCGGTCCTCCTCCGTGGCGGCGAACGGCGCGCAGGGACCCCAGGCGAGCTGCTGGCCGTAGAAGGCCTCGAGCCCGGGCGGGGCGCTGCCCGCGGGGTCGGGCACCGCGACACCCGGGACGACCTGCGCACATCCCCCGAGCAGGACGGCGGCGATCCCCACCACGGCGGCGGCGAGGGCCCTCGGACGACGGCGCTGCCGGCTCGCGGTGGATCCCACGGCGGTCACCCTGCCACGGGCCCCGTGACCGTCCGGTGACGGGCTTCCCCGGCGACACGAGCGGTGTCCGACATCCCACTGTGAGGCTGGTCCCAGCGGGCGGCCGGGTCGCCGCGGCGGTGCGAGCGTTGGCCCGGCAACCTCCCGACGACCCGGGGACCCGCCGCGCTCGGTGGGCCTCGAGGCAAGGACGGACGACGATGACGTCACCCGGTTCCACTCCCCCGCAACGTCGCCGCACCCGCGTGCACCACCTCCAGGAGATGAAGGCGCGCGGCGAGCGGTGGCCGATGCTCACGGCCTACGACGTGAACACGGCACGGATCTTCGACGACGCGGGCGTGCCCGTCCTGCTCGTCGGCGACTCCGCCGGCAACACCGTGCTCGGCTACGACACGACCGTGCCGGTGACCACCGAGGAGCTGCTGATCCTCACCCGCGCCGTGGTGCGCGGCGCCCCCCGCGCCCTCGTCGTCGCCGACCTCCCCTTCGGCAGCTACCAGGTCTCGGTCGAGCAGGCCGTGGCCACCGCCGTCGAGTTCATGAAGAGCGGCGGCGCGCACGCGGTGAAGCTCGAGGGCGGCGCGCACTACGCCGACCGTATCCGCGCGATCGTCGACGCGGGCATCCCCGTGATGGCCCACCTGGGCTTCACCCCGCAGAGCGAGCACGCCCTCGGCGGCTACCGCGTGCAGGGCCGGGGCGAGGACGCGGCGGACAAGATGCTCGCCGACGCCCGCGCGGTCACCGAGGCCGGCGCGTTCGCGGTGGTGCTCGAGATGGTGCCCGCGCACGTCGCGAAGCGGGTGACCGCCGATGTGCCGATCCCGACCGTCGGCATCGGCGCGGGCCCGGAGTGCGACGCCCAGGTGCTCGTGTGGACCGACATGGTCGGCCTGTCCGACCCCGCGCGGCGCACGCCGAAGTTCGTCAAGCGCTACGCCGAGATGGGCTCGGTGCTCGCCGAGGCCGCGGGCTCCTACGCCCGCGAGGTGCGCGAGGGCGTCTTCCCGGGCCCCGAGCACAGCTTCGACTGAGGCGGCTCCGCCGCACGTGAGGGATATGGGTCGTCGGGACGACCCACATCCCTCACGTGGCGGCAGCCCTCGCGATCAGTTGTGCCACGGCGGCCGGGTCCTCGAGCGGCAGGGAGTGCCCGACGCCGGGCAGGGCGATCAGCTCGGCGTTCGGCAGCCAGCCCGCCAGCGTCCGCGTGGTCTCCTCGTGCGCCTTCGTGACGCCGGCGATGCCGTAGACCAGCGTCGTCGGTCAGGGCCTCGGCGAGTGGGCGGAAGGGGCCGCCCCCGGGCACCGCGTGCCCGCGCAGCACCCGCGCGCCCGCCGCGGCGGCCCGACCCGCGACCTCGTCGAGCAACCGAGTCTTCCCGCTGCCCGCCTCGCCGGCGGCGAGGGTGACCCCGCCGGGCCCGGACAGGGCCGCGCCCACCAGGACACCGAGCTCGTCGTCGCGTCCGACGAGCGGCGCCGCTCCGCGCCCGACCCGCATCGACCCGGTATCCGGAGGTGTCGAGGCCCGGACCCGGGTACACGCGGACCATGGCCGGAAAGGACACGCAGGAGATCCGCGACGAGTTCGACGAGGTCGTCAACATGGACCCCGGGGAGCTCGAGACGTGGTTGGGGACCGACGAGTCGCAGTCGGTGGGCCAGTCGTCGGGCGACTCCGACGAGTCGACGGGCCACTACATGGGCCGGCGCATCGTCGAGATCCAGAAGAAGAAGGCCGACGACCTCGACGACGACGACCTCGCCGCCATGAAGAAGGTCCACGGCTACGTCGCGCGGCATCTGAAGCAGAAGCCGTCGGAGGAGGACGTCGAGACCTCGAAGTGGCGCTACTCGCTCATGAACTGGGGCCACGACCCGTTGAAGTGAGGGCCTCCGGCCACGTGAGTGATCCGGGTCGTCGGGACGACCCGGATCACTCACGTGGCGTCAGCCATCGAGGTCGGTGATCTTGATGCCGGCGTGGACCTTGTAGCGGCGGTTGATCGCGATGAGGTTCGCCGTGAGGCATTCGACCTGGTAGGCGTTGCGCAGCCGTCCGCCGAAGACCCCGCGGACGCCGGGGATGGCGTCGGCGAGGGCGCGGACGACGTCGGTGGCCTCGCGGTCGTCGCCGAGCACGAGGACGTCGCAGTCGACCTTCGGCTGGTCGAGGTCGGCGAGCAGGACCGCGGAGACGTTGTGGAACGCCGCGGTCACGCGGGTCTCGGGGAGCAGCGCCTCGGCCTGCTGGGCGGCGCTGCCCTCCTCGACGGGCAGGGGGTAGGGCCCTTTCTTGTCGAAGCCGATCGGGTTGACGCAGTCGATGAGGATCTTGCCCTTCAGGGGCTCGGCGAGGCCCGTGAGGGTCTCGGCGTGCGACTCCCACGGGATCGCGGCGAGCACGACGTCGGCCTCGGTGGCGCAGGTGGCGTTGTCGGTGCCGCGCACGTGGTCGACGCCGGTGGCCTCGCAGTACTCGCTCGCCGAGTTCTCGGCCCGCTCGGCGACCCGGGAGCCGATGATCACGCGGATCCCGGCGGCCGCCCAGCGCAGGGCCAGGCCCTTGCCCTGGTTGCCGGTGCCGCCGAGCACTCCGACGGTCAGGGTCGTCGGGTCGATGGCCTCACCGGATGACGGTGCACTCACGGGGTCGCTCCCTGCTTGCAAACGGTCAGAGTGGACTGTTTCTATCACGCCAGGACCTCCGCCAGCTCGGCGTGCAGCGCCGACACCGCCGCGTCCGCGGCCGGCACGGCGGTGAAGCCGTAGAAGCCGTGCACGAGGCCGGGGTGCTCGCGGCGGCGGGCGTCGACACCTGCCGCGATCAACGCGTCGGCGAACGCGTGCCCGGCGTCGCGCAGCGGGTCGAAGCCGGCCGTCGCGACGATCGTGGGCGGCAGCCCCGCCAGCGAGGACGCGCGCAGGGGCGAGAGCCGGGCGTCGCCGCGGGGATCGTGGCCGGCGAGGTAGAGCTTCGAGCACGCCCGCACGTCGCGGGCGGAGAGCCAGTAGCCCTCGGCGTTCTCGGCGAGCGAGGGGTAGCGCGCCTCGAAGTCCGGCGGTGGGTAGACGAGCAGGAGCGCGTCCGGCGCCCGGCCCTCGTCGCGCAGCACCAGGGCGGCCACGGCGGCGAGGTTGGCGCCGGCGCTGTCGCCGACGAGGGCGTAGCGCTCCGGGCCTTCGGCCAGCAGCGCCCGGACCGCGGCGAGGACGTCGTCGAGGGGCACCGGGAACGGGTGCTCGGGGGCGAGCCGGTAGTCGACGGCCACCACGACCGCGCCCAGGTCGTCCGCGAGCCGGTCCGCGGCCGCGTCGTACACGTCGCCGCCGCCCAGCACCCACCCGCCGCCGTGGAGGAACACGACGAGGGCGTCCGACGTCCGCCTCGCGGGACGGTGCGTCCGCACCGGCACACCGCCGGCCTCGCCCAGCTCGGGCTCCCGCGTCGGGGCTCCCCCGGCCTCGCGCATCTGCGCGACGAACCGGGCGCGGGACTCGTCGACGGTGCCGTCGAACATCTCCGGCTCGTCGGTCCACCGGTCGAGCAGGGCGCGGATGCCGGGGTCGAGGGCGGACTCGGCGGCGGGCTCGGTCGGGGCGCTCATCCGGGCCAGCCTAGAAGGATTCAGGATCACCTTTCCGGGTCATCCCGTCCGTTCGGTTGAGGGACGAAGATGTCGTCCGGCGGCGGGCCCGGAACCCGTCGTTGCCGAATCGATACCGAAACCGCGGAACCTCCCTGGGGCCGCAGGCGTCATCCCGGTGTCGATCCCCGCGACGCCCCGGAGTTCTCCCCGGCCCCACGGCCGGTCACCCCGGCGCGGCACCCGACTCGCCCCCGCTGGATCACGAAACCCGAAGGACCGGACGCACCCCGATGGCTCTCCCCTGGCCGCACAGCACGCCCACCCTGCCCCGTCCCGTGCCCGCCGCACCGCAGCCCGCGCCGGCCGGACGCGCCGCGAGTCTCGCCGCTGTCGCGGATCGCGTCGGCACCGCTGCGCGTCGCCACCCGGCGCTCGTCCGCCTCGGCGCCCTCGCGACCAGTCCGGTCACCGCGCTCGTCGTCATGCTCGTCGGCCTGGCGCTGCTGTTCGTGCTGCCGATGGTCGGCCTGCCGTTCGTGGCCCTCGTCGTGCTGCCGGCCGTCGTCTTCCACCTGCAGTCCGAGCGCCGGACCAACCTGCGTCGCCCGCGCCGCTGACCCCACGCCGGTGACCCCACGCCGCTGACCCCACGCGGCTGACCCCAGCGCTCCGCCGGGATCGCCACAGATCAGACGAACGGCCCCGCCCCCGTGAGGGAGCGGGGCCGTCGGTGTCTCCGGGCCCGCAGCGGCCTCAGCCCTCCCCGTCCCCCGACGGTGAGGTCGTGGTGCCCGACGACGGCGCCTCGCCGGACGCCGGGGAGCTGCTGGTCGGGACCTCGCTCGGGGTCTCATCGGGCGTCTCGCTGGCCGTCTCGCTGGGCGCCTGGGTCGTCGGCTGGCTCGTCGGCTCGCTGCTCGCCGGCGGCTGGGACGGGGACGAGGACGAGGACGGCGATCCCGTCCCCGTCGAGGTGGACGGCGCCCCGCTGCTCGTCGACGTCCCGGACGTCGGACGCCCGCCACCACCGCCCCCGCCGCGGACCACCGGCGACGGGCCGGCGGGATCCCCGACGGCCGGACGCGGGGCCGAGACACCGGGACCGGGAGCGCCGGGACCGGGCACGCCGGGCGCCGCGGGCTGCGCCAGTGGCTGCTGCTCGGAGCGCAGGGCGAGGTCGGCGACGGTCGGCGTGATCGTCGGCGAGGAGGTCACGGACCCCACCGGCGCCGCGGCGGGCGCGCCCCACGGCAGCGGGGTGTCGAGCTCGGTGACGGCCCCGGGCATCGCGACGGTCGTCGAGGACTGGCTGATCGTCTGGTAGACCGCCGTGCTCAACGACGCCGCGCCCATGAGCCCGACACCGAGGGTCGCCGCGAGCCGGGTCCGTCGCCCCGCCCGCCCGCTCTCCGCGGTCGGCACCGGGTCGCAGGGCGTCTCGGACGGGGGCTCGAACACGGGGGTCCTCTCGTCGCGGGGCGCCGCGCCGCCCCGAGCAGACATCCCGGGGCGGCGCCATTCAGTCCAACGCGGCGGAGACGTGACGGTGGCTCGGACGATCGGGCGGAGCGGTCGAGGCCCGGACGGCCCAGCGCCGATGGGCCGGATCACCCCGTCGAGCAGCGCGAACGCCGCGTGGACCGCCTCGATCGGGTCACCCACCGTGATCGCATGACACGACGCGTGAGTGACGGCGCGCGGCCGCCCGCCACGGGCGGCCCTACGATCGGACCGTGTGACCGCCGACCAGCTGCCCGACGACGAGGCCTCCGCGTCCACGAGCGGCAACACCTCGCCCGGCGCCACCACGACCGGCGCCACCACGACCGGCGGCGTCCTGCCGGCACCGGCGCGTTCCGCCTCCCGCGCGTGGGACAACGTCCGGCACCTGGTGACCGACGGCCACCTCGCCGACACTCGCCGGATGCCGCGCCTGCCGGTGCTCACCGCGGACGGCTACACGGTCCACCGCTACGAGCCGACGGTCGCCCCCGACGCGTCGCTCGCCCCGCTGCTGCTGGTGCCCCCGCTCGGGGCCCCCGACTTCGCGTTCGACCTGCGGCGCGGCGCGAGCCTGGTCGAGGACCTGCTCGCCTCCGGTCGCGAGGTCTACATCGTCACCTACGAGGCCTCCGGGCGGGCGGCCGATCGGCGCGGCCTGGAGCTGTGGGTGGACGAGATCCTCCCGGCGGCCCTGTACGCCGTGTCGGACCACCACGAGGGCACGGCCGTCCACCTCGCCGGGTGGAGCCTCGGCGGGCTGTTCACCCTGCTCTGCGCCGCCAGCGGTGTCTCGGGCGCCCCCATCCGCTCGGTGACCGCCCTCGCGTCCCCGGTCGACGTGTCCGCGGTGCCCCTGGTGGCCCCGTTCCGGTCCGTCGCCGAGTACACCGGCGGGCGGATCTTCTCCACGGCCTACCGGACGCTCGGCTCCTTCCCCGCGACGGCGGTGAAGTGGGCGTTCCAGCTGACCAGCGTCGAGCGCTACCTGACCAAGCCGGTGACGCTGCTCACCCACCTCGACGACCGGGAGCTCCTGGAGCAGATCGAGGCGGTCGACCTGCTCATGGCCAACATGACCGCCTACCCCGGGCGCGCGTTCGGGCAGATCTACCACCACGTCGTCCGGTCGAACGACCTCGCCGAGGACGACCTGCGCCTCGCCGGCCGCCCCGTCCGGCTGGCCGACGTGCGGGTGCCGGTGCTGCTCGTCGCCGGTGCCGACGACGTCATCGCGCCGGTCGCCGCCGTCGAGCGCGCGACCGACCTGCTCACCGCGAGCCCCGACCTGCGCTTCGTCGTGCGCCCCGGCGGCCACCTCGGCGTGCTCGCGGGCCGCCGGGCCCGCGAGAACTCCTGGCGCGACCTCGAGCAGTTCCTCGTGGCCCACGACGGCGACTGACGCCACGGGTTGGGGCTCGCCCGCGGTCGGGTAGGCCCGACCGGTCCGTGGCAGTCCCACCACCACGAGGAGTCCCCATGACCGACGTGTCCGGCCAGGGACCGACGTCCGACGATGACCGATCCGTGCTGACCACCAGGCAGGGCCACCCGGTCTACGACAACCAGAACCAGCGCACCGTCGGTGCCCGCGGGCCCGCGACGCTGGAGAACTACCAGTTCCTCGAGAAGATCAGCCACTTCGATCGCGAGCGGATCCCCGAGCGCGTCGTGCACGCCCGTGGCGCGCTCTCGTACGGGTACTTCGAGTCCTACGGAGCCTGGGGCGACGAGCCGATCGCGACCTACACCCGCGCGAAGCTCTTCGCCGAGCAGGGCAAGCGCACCGACGTCGCGGTCCGCTTCTCCACCGTCATCGGCGGGCGCGACTCGTCCGAGACCGCCCGCGACCCCCGCGGGTTCGCCGTGAAGTTCTACACCGAGGACGGCAACTGGGACCTCGTCGGCAACAACCTGGCGGTGTTCTTCATCCGGGACGCCATCAAGTTCCCCGACGTCATCCACTCCCTCAAGCCGGACCCCGTGACGTTCCGCCAGGAGCCGAACCGGATCTTCGACTTCATGTCGCAGGCGCCGGAGAGCATGCACATGCTCATGAACCTGTTCAGCCCGCGCGGGATCCCCTCGGACTACCGCCACATGCAGGGCTTCGGCGTGAACACCTACCGGTGGGTCAACGCCGACGGCGAGTCCGTGCTGGTCAAGTACCACTGGATCCCCAGCGAGGGCGTCCGGTCGATGACCGAGGAGGACGCGGCCAACATCCAGGCCACGGAGCTCGGCCACGCCACCCGGGACCTCTACGAGGCGATCGAGAACGGCAACCACCCCGAGTGGGAGCTGCGCGTCCAGATGATGGCCGACACCGAGCACCCGGAGCTGGACTTCGACCCCCTCGACGACACCAAGACCTGGCCGGAGAACGAGTTCCCGGCCAAGCCCGTCGGGAAGATGGTGCTGAACCGGAACGTCGAGAACCAGTTCGCCGAGAACGAGCAGATCTCGTTCGGCACCGGTGTGCTCGTGGACGGTCTGGAGTTCTCCGACGACAAGATGCTCGTCGGCCGCACGTTCTCCTACTCCGACACCCAGCGCTACCGCGTCGGGCCGAACTACCTGCAGCTGCCGGTGAACGCGCCGAAGACGCGGGTGGGGACGAACCAGCGCGACGGGCAGATGGAGTACACCGTCGACCACGTGCCGGGGACGAACCCGCACGTGAACTACGAGCCGTCGATCCACGGCGGCCTGCGGGAGGCGCAGGCGCCGCACGCCGACGAGATCGGCCCGGAGATCTCCGGCCGGCTGACCCGGAGCCGCATCCCGCTGACGCAGGACTACAAGCAGGCGGGCCAGCGCTACCTGCTCATGGAGGACTGGGAGCGCGACGACCTCGTCGCCAACTTCGTCACGATGCTCGGTCAGAGCGAGCGGGACGTCCAGGAGCGCATGGTCTGGCACTTCTTCCTCGTCGAGGACGACCTGGGCAACCGGGTCGGTGACGGCCTCGGGATCAAGGCGTCCGACGTCTCGCACTTCGAGCCGCTGCAGAGCCAGACGCTCACCGAGGAGGACCAGCAGCGCCTGGCGAACCTCGGCAGCAACGGGACCCGGGACGTCGGCGACCTCGTCATGACCCACTGCGTGCCGAACGACCGGTTCGTCACCAGCCGGTGACACCCGACCGGCGTCCGCACTGACCGAAGGGCCCCTTCGCTCGACCCCCTCGAGCGGAGGGGCCCTTCGCCTGCCTCCGGCTGAACCACACCGGTGTCGTTCACGGCCCCCCTGCCGGTCCGTGGACCCCGCGCCTCCCGTACGGTCGGCGCCGCTCCCTGGCACCCCGAGGAAGGACCCCGATGGCCGAGACCCTCAAGGCTCGCCTTCTCGACTCCGACCGCCGCGGCGCCGTCGTCGACGACCTGCAGCTGCTCGTCGACGCGGAGGTCGCGAACAAGAGCGGCCTGTCCGGCGGCATCGTCAAGACCGGCTACGCCGCGGTGAAGAAGGTCAAGCCGGGCATCATCCCCGAGGCGATCGACAAGATGCTCGACGAGTTCGTCGAGCAGCTCGAGCCCTTCTGGGCGTCGTTCACGATCGAGGCCGCCGGTGACTTCGGCACCTTCCTGGGCACCCGCCCGCAGGAGGCCTCCGAGGCCCTCCTGACCGTCACCGACCGTCGCGCCGAGCGCAGCAACCGCGCCGCGATCACGTCGGTCTACGGCAAGCTCCGCCCGAAGGCCCAGGAGAACGTCATCGAGGCGCTCCCGGGCCTCGGCGCCGTGATCGAGAAGCACGCCCGCGCCTGAGCTCCCCAGCTCCACACGACGGCCCCGGGGCCGCGGACCATTACCCGACGGTTCCGTGGACCCGGGGCCGTCGCGCGTGGTGGAGTGATCCAATGCACATCCTCACGGTCCTCTACCACCACCCCGACGACGCGGCGGCCTTCGACAAGTACTACGAGTCGACGCACGCGCCGATGGTCGGGCCCATCCCCGGCGTCAAGTCCTTCACGTACCGGCACTGCTCCTCGCTGGACGGCACCACCCCGCCGTACTACCTCATCGCCGAGCTCGGGTTCGACTCGCTCGAGGACCTCCAGGGCGGGATGGAATCGGACGCGGGCCAGGCGGCGGTGGCCGACGTGCCGAACTTCGCGGGCGCCGGCGTGACGATGTTCGTCGCGCACGACTAGTCCTCCTGCACTCCTCCTCCACGGCGGGACTCGAGCCTCTTGACCTCGAGTCCCGTCGAGGTCGGACGCTCGGTCCCGGCACCGATCCCGATCTCCGGAGGACCCCATGTCGATCCCCGCACCCTCCCGCTTCCAGGACGCCTACCTCACCGGCGAGCCGCCGTGGATCATCGGCGAGCCGCAGCCCGCCGTCGTCGCCGCCGAGGCCGAGGGGCTCCTCCACGGCCGCGTGCTCGACCTCGGCTGCGGCACCGGGGAGAACACCCTCCTGCTCGCCGCCCGCGGCTACGACGTCGTCGGCGCCGACTCGGCCCCGGCCGCCCTGGACCGCGCCCGCGCGATCGCCGCCGCCCGCGGGGTGGCGGCGACGTTCGTCGAGGCCGACGCCCTGCACCCGTCGGAGCTGCGGGGATTCGACACCGTGCTCGACAGCGCCCTGTTCCACATCTTCGACACCGACGACCAGGGCCGGTACGCCGACGCGCTGCGCGACGTCGTGACCGACGGCGGCCGCGTCGTCGTCCTCGGCCTGGCCCCCGGCCCGGCGTTCGGCCCCGAGGTGTCCGACGACGACCTCACGCGGGCGTTCTCCCGTCCCGGCTGGACGCTCGAGGACCTGCGCGAGAGCACCTACCGGGGCCGTGTGCCCGACGAGGAGCAGGCCGAGATGCTGCGCGTGCCGGTCGGCGGGCACGTCGACCTGCCCGCCTGGCTCGCGATCGCCCGACGCGACTCCTCGGGCTGAGTCACGCCGCGAGGTACTCCGGTCGCACCGTGCCGGCGAGCTCGGCGAGCATCGAGATGTTGAGCTCGAAGGCGTGACACGCCTCGTCGACGACGCGGACGCGCTCGACGTCGTCCCACGGGGCGGCGTCGAGCAGCGCACGGTAGCGCGTGCGGAACGGCGGGACCGGGCCGAGCGCGGCGAAGTCGTAGAACCGCGACCCGTCCCCGCTGACCCCGTAGGTGCGCCTGAGCAGCCCGCGGACCGCCTGCCCTCCGGCGAGGTCGCCGAGGTAGCGCGTGTAGTGGTGGGCGACCCACCCGGCGGGCCAGTGCTCGACCGTCTCGCGGATCCGCTCGACGTAGCCGGCCGTCGCGGGGAGCGCGGTGAGGTCGTCGGCCCACTCGGGGCCCCGGAGGTACGCGAGGTCGGCCGCGATGGCGTCCCGTCGCCGCAGCGCGTCGACCACGAACCCGCCGGCCACCGGATGGTCGCGCAGGCGGTCGGCCCCGTCCTCGAGGGCGCCGTAGATGTGCCAGTACTGCACGACCAGCGTCGCGTAGTCGTCCAGCGGCAGGCGCGCACCGAACAGGGCGGCCATGTACGTGGAGTGGTGCGCGCGGTCGTGGGCCGCGGCGGTCGCCCGACGCAGGACCTGGGAGAAGGGCTGGTGCTCGCTCACGGTCCGCCTCCGGTGTCGCCGGTCTCCGTGACGACACTAGGGTCCGGGCGCGGGTGAGGCTAGCCTCACTCGCGCCCGGTCCCGGTCTGGGACGCTGCTGCCGTGCGGGTCGCGGTCACGGGGGCGAACGGTTTCGTGGGGCGCGCGGTGGTGTCCGCGCTGGTCGGGGCGGGTCGCGACGTCGTCGCCGTGACGAGGTCCGGGGCCGTGCCCGGCGTCGACACCCGGAACGCGGCACTCGACCGTCCGGACGAGGTCGCCGCCGCCCTCGCCGACGTCGACGCCGTGTGCCACCTCGCCGCGGTCGTGCGGGTCCGCGACTCGCTCGCCGACCCGCTGGGCACCTGGCGCACGAACCTCGACGGCACCCTCGCGGTGCTCGGCGCGCTGCGGCCGGGGGCGAGGATCGTGCTCGCGTCCACCGCGGCGATCGGTGACGACCACCGTCCGCCGCCCCACCCCTACGGCGCCGCGAAGCTCGCCGCCGACCTCGCCGCCCGCGACGCCACGGTCGGCGGAGCGCTCGGCGCGATCTCGCTGCGGCTCGCGAACGCCGCCGGGCCGGGTGACGCCGACCGGACCCGGCTGCTCCCGGCGATCCTCGCGGCCGCGGACGGGCCGGGCGCGTTCACAATCAACGGTGACGGCTCGGCCGTGCGTGACCTCGTGCACGTGGCCGACGTCGCGGACGCCGTCGTCGCCGCGCTCGACGCCGCGGAACCCGGCTCGTACCGCGCGATCCCGATCGGCAGCGGCCACCCGGTGTCGGTCAGCGCGGTCCTCGCCGCGGCCGGGCGGGTCCTCGGCCGACCGGTCCCCGTCCGCCACCGCGAGGCCGCCGCCGAGCCCGCGGCCGTCACCGTCGACCCCACCCGCGCCCGCGAGGTGCTCGGCTGGGTGCCCCGGCGCTCGGGGCTCGACCGGATCGTGCGGGACGCGTGGGAGGTGTGGGCCCGTTGACGGTCCGGCGTTGTCGGGGGTCGGCTCTAGACTCGAACACATGAGCGAACGGGTGCTGGGGGTGGTGGAGCGGGAGGCGCTCGACCGTGCCCGCACCCGCCTGGTCGCGTTGCGCGTCGAGCAGTTCCGGTTGTGGGGGGACATCGCCGAGCTGGAGCGGCTCGGGGTGGCCGAGCAGACCGGGGACCGGAGCTCGGTCCGGTTGCTGCAGGAGTGCGGCAATGTGGATCAGCCTGAGGCGAAGCGGCTGGTGGGTGAGGCCGCGGACCTGACGGCCCGGGTGTCGCTGCGGGGCGAGCCGTTGCCGCCGAGGTTACCGGTGACCGCGACCGTGGCCGAATCGGGGGAGATCCATTCGGGGCACGTCACGGTGATCCGGGAGACGATGACCCGCCTGGATCGGGTGGACGGGTTGTCGGTGGCGGATTGGTTCGGGGCCGAGCGCACGCTCGCGGAGCACGCGCGGGTGTTGCCGCCACGGATGTTGCGCCGGTATGCGAAGGCGTTGATCGAGCACTTCGACCCGGACGGTGATGTCCCTCCCGAGGGCGAGGGCGCCTGTGATGAGTTGCAGGTGGTGCGCCGTCGGGACGGGTCGCTGGCCTTCAAGGGTCACCTGCATGATCCGAGCGATGCCGAGGCGTTCCTCGAGGTGATCGACGGGCTGGCCGTCCCGTTCGGGCCCGACGATCCGCGCAGCCTGGAGCGTCGCCGTCTCGACGGGCTCAAGGACCTCGTGCACGACGCCCGGCGCCCCGGGGGCCTCGCCGACGACACCAGCCACGAACACCCCGACACCGGCACCGATGACACCGGCACTGATGACACCGAAAGTGATGACGAGGCCCTGATCCCCGAGCCCCGCCGCCCGGAGCCGTCCCCGCGCCCGGGGCCGGTCGATCGTCCGGGACGGGCCCTGCTGACGATCACGATGGACCACCGCTGGCTGCAGCAGGCGATCGGGCACGGCACCCTGGACTCCGGGGCGCTGGTCGACCCGCACACCGTGCGCCGCCTGGCCTGCGACGCCGACATCGTCCCGATCGTCCTCGGATCACGCTCCGAGCCGCTGGACGTGGGGCGCCTTCAGCGCACCGTCACCGACGCGATCCGCCGCGCGCTGAACCTGCGCGACGGCGGCTGCGCGTTCCCGAGCTGCTCACGGCGGCCGCGGCGTTGCCACGCCCACCACATCCGGTACTGGTTCCACGGTGGTCCGACACGCCTGGACAACCTGGTGCTGCTCTGCCGCTTCCACCACCAGCTGATCCACGCCGGGCACTGGAACGTCGAGATTCACCACGGGCGGCCGTGGTTCACCCCGCCGCCCTGGATCGACCCCGACCAGCAACCCCGCCTCGGCGGGCGACCCCGCGTCCCCCTCTGACTCCGAGCTGACGACGAGATCAGAAGCCGGTGTCGCTCCCGCTGCAGGAGACGACGGCGTACTGGCCGGTCGAGGTCTGGCGCGCGATCTCCTCGCCGTCGACGGTGATCCGGCAGGTGATCTCGCCGGACCCGTTCGACTGTGCCGTGAGCGAGTAGACCCCGAAACCGTCGGACGCCTCGACCGACTCGGTCCAGGGCAGGCGCTCGCCGTTGGCCTGGGAGATCCCGCCGTTCGTCCCGTAGGAGATCGACGTGGCGCGACCCGACCCCGTCACCTCGAAGACCACACCCGACGCCGCGGGCGCGGAGGTCTCGGCACCGCCACCGGCAGCCGACGGCGCCGAGGACGGAGCAGCGGACGGTGCCGCGCCCGTCGTCCCGGTCGGTGCGGGCGAGCCCCCGCTACTGATCGCGGAGATGAGGACGATCAGCAGGACCACGCCGCCCACGATCCAGGGCCACTTGCGAGTCTTCTTCGGAGCCGGCGGAGGTGGCGGCCACTGACCGGTCGGCTGCCCGTAGCCGGCCTGCGGAGCGCCGTACGACGGGTTCTGACCGCCGTGCCGGGGGCCGCCCGGCGCTCGACCGTGGCCGGCCGGGGCCTGCGCGTAGCCGGGAGGCGGCGCGTACTGCGCCTGCTCCGGCAGGACCCAACGGCCCTGCTGCGCGTCCCATTGCGGCGTCGGTGGCTGCGACAACTCGTCCCCCCGGTCTAGGAATGAAGCGGGCGATCGTGCCAGGCGTGACAGATCGGTCACCCGGCGCTTCACTCGGATCAACGAGCCGCCATCCCCCGACGGTGCGACGGCCGCTACAGTCCTTATGAAGGACTCATAAGTATCGAAGGAGAACCGATGGTCATCGTCGCCGGCCACCTCGAGGTCGAGCCCCGCAACCGCGCGGCCTATCTGGACAAGTGCACGACCGTCGTCACGCAGGCGCGGTCCGCCCCCGGCTGCCTCGACTTCGCGCTGAGCGCCGACATCGTCGACCCGGGCCGGATCAACATCTTCGAGCGCTGGGAGTCGCAGGAGGCCGTCGAGGCCTTCCGCGGCAGCGGGCCCAGCGACGAGCAGGGCGCGGCCATGCTCTCGGCCGAGGTCGCCGAGTACGACGTCGCCGACGTCCGGTCCCTGACCTGAGATTTCCGCCTGCGAGGCCCTGAGGATTGTCGGGGGGCCGCTCTACCGTCCGGTGCCATGGCACTCTGGACCGACTTCGCCGCGGCCGCGCCCCGCATCGCCGAGGTCTTCACCCGTCGTCACGCCGCCACCGGCAACCTCTGCATGCTCGGGACGCTGCGCCCCGACGGTTTCCCCCGCATCAGCCCGATGGAGCCGCGCTTCCTCGAGGGCGACCTGTGGCTCGTGGGCATGCCCGACACCGCCAAGTTCGCCGACCTCGCGGCCGACCCGCGCTTCGCCCTCCACACCGCGACGGTCGACACTCAGGTCGGCGACGGCGACGCGAAGATCTGGGGACGGGTCGAGGACGTGCGCGACGATGCGCTGCACCAGCGGTTCGCCGTGGCGGTGTACGAGGACATCGGGCTCGACCTGCGCGGCGCGACGTTCGACCAGTTCTTCCGGGCGGACATCGTCGGGGCGGCGTCCGTGGCCGTCGGGAACGACCAGATGCACGTCACGACGTGGCGCGAGGGCGGGACCGAGACGGTGATCCGGAAGCACTGAACACCGGGACGAGGGGTCAGCTCGGCAGCACGAACTGGTAGCCCTGCTCCTGGAGCCAGGGCAGGAGCTGACGCACCGCCTCGATGGTCTGCTCGCGGGGGCCGCCGCCGTCGTGGAAGAGCACCACCGCACCGGGGTGCACCCCCTGCTGCACGCTGGCGACGATCGCGGCGGTGCCCGGCTGGGTCCAGTCCAGGGTGTCGACCGACCAGCCCAGCGGGCGCATGCCCGTCTCGGCCGCGACCTGGTCGAGGGCCGGGGTCCACGCGCCCTCCGGTGCGCGGAAGTAGTCGATCGTGGCCGGTGGGTCGATCACTCCGGCGATCGTGGTCTTGCTCGTGCTGAGCTGGCTGCTCATGAGGTCGTGGGCGTTGAACCCCACGGTGGCGTCGTGGGTCATCGTGTGATCACAGAGGCGGTGGCCCTCGGCGATGATGCGCCGCATCAGGTCGGGGTAGGCGACGGCCTGGTTGCCGATGGTGCAGAACGTCGCCTTCGCCCCGTACTGCGCGAGGAGGTCGAGCACCTGCGGCGTGTACTCCGGGGTCGGGCCGTCGTCGAACGTGAGCGCGACCGCGGGCCGGTCGGTGCCGGTGTCGGTGACGGTCAGCAGCGAGGACGTGATCGCGGGCCGCGCGAAGCCGGGCATGCCGCGTGCCGGAGCGTCCTCCGCCGTGCGCGCACGGATGCCCGCGGGCGCACCCGCGGAGACGGCAGGCGCCGCGCTCCCGGCGAGCACGGTCTCGCGCCCGACGTCGGCGAGCACGACGGCCGTGACCCCGACGACCAGCCCGACGGTCGTGAGCAGCCCGGCCCATCGATAGATGTAGGGCGGACTGACGATCTGGCGCAGGATGACGCGCTGCCGTTCAGTGAGCATGAGCCTCATCCGTCCCATCAGTCACAAGCACCACACGCGTCACAGCGCTCGTCACCATAGAGGGCCTTCACACGCCGCCGCGAGCGACCCTCTACCTCTGATCGAGTGAATGTGTCGCCGAGCTCCTCGTAACCTGGAGCGGTGTCGTCCATCGAGTCGGTGAACGTCGGGGTCCTGCGGGCCATGGAGGCCACCACCGGCGTCAGCGGTATCGACAAACGACCCACGTCCGGGGCGGTGTGGATCGCGGCCCCCGCTCCGGGGACGAGCGGGGTGGCGGGCGACCCGATCGGCGACCCCGAGCACCACGGTGGCCTCGACCGGGCGGTCTACGCCTACGCCCGGGAGGACCTCGACGCCTGGCGCCCGACGCTGGGCGACCTGCGCGCCGGGGCGTTCGGGGAGAACCTCACGACGCGCGGGCTCGAGGTCACCGACGCCCGCATCGGGGAGCGCTGGCGCGTGGGCGCCGATCTCGTCCTCGAGGTCGCGGTGCCCCGCATCCCGTGCCGCACGTTCGCGGCCTGGCTCGAGGTGCAGGGCTGGGTGAAGACCTTCACGCGGTCCGCCGTGCCGGGCGCCTACCTCCGGGTCGTCCGCGAGGGCGCGGTGCGCGCCGGCGACCCGGTCGTCGTCGAGCACCGGCCCGACCACGACGTCACGATCGGCCTCACCTTCCGGGCGATGACCCTCGAGCCGGACCTTCTCCCCCGCCTGCTCGTCGTCGACGCCCTACCCGCCGATGTGCGGGACCTCGCTCTCCGCCGGTCCGAAGGTCCCGTTCGAGCCGACGGCGGGCGGGGAAGACCCCGCGCGTGAAGAAGCTGATCAATGACCCCGGCGATGTCGTCGACGAGGCCCTGACCGGTGTCGCCCGGGTGACCGAGGGCGCCGCGCTGGTCGACGGTCATCGCGCTCTCGTGCGCACCGACCGGCCGGCGGATCGTGTCGCCGTGCTCTCCGGTGGCGGCTCCGGCCACGAGCCCGCCTTCAGCGGCTACATCGGCCCGGGCCATCTGGACGGGGCGGTGTGCGGCGAGGTGTTCGCCTCGCCCGGCGTCGACGCGGTGCTCGCGGCGATCCGCGCCGTCGATGCGCCGACGCTCCTCGTCGTCATGAACTACACCGGCGACCGCCTGAACTTCGGCCTGGCCGCCCAGCTGGCCCGCGCCGAGGGCCGGGAGTGCGCGATGATCACCGTCGCCGACGACGTCGCCCTCGATGCCGATGACGACGTCACCGCCGGCCGCCGAGGCTTGGCCGGCACCGTGCTCGTGACGAAGGTGGCGGGCGCGGCGGCGGCCGAGGGTCGCTCGCTCGAGCAGGTCACCGAGTGCGCGCGCGCGGCGGCGCAGGCCGTCGGGACGATGGGGCTCGCCCTGGACCCGGCGACCGTGCCGGGCGGTGAGGCCGGCTTCTCGCTCGGCGAGGACGAGATCGAGATCGGCCTCGGGATCCACGGCGAGCCCGGTGTCCGGCGCGAGTCGCTGCGGCCTGCCGACGCCCTGGTCGACGAGCTGGTCGAGACCGTCTGCGCCGACCGCGGCATCGCCGCCGGCGACCGCGTCGTCGCGCTCGTCAACGGCACCGGGGCGACGCCGCCGATGGAGCTCTCGGTCGTGCTGCGCCGCGTGGTGGAGAATCTGGGCGGGCGCGGCGTCGTCGTGGAGCGCGGCTGGTCGGGCACCTTCCTCTCCTCGATCGACATGCCCGGCGTCTCGGTCGCGCTGCTGCCCGTCGACGACGACCGCCTCGCCCTCGTCGACGCCCCCGCCCGCTCGGCGGGGTGGCCCTCGGGGTCGGGGATCGTGTCGGGGCCGGCGTCGGAGCCCGTCCCGACCGTGGCCGTGCCGTCGGAGGCCGAGCCGCGGAGCGGCGACGGCACGGGACGCCACCGCGGCACGGTCGAGGCCGTCTGCCGCGCCGTGCAGGACGCCGAGGGCCACCTCACCGAGCTCGACGCCGCCACCGGCGACGGCGATCTCGGGACGTCGCTGACGCGCGGCGCGACCGAGGTCCTCGCACGCCTCGACACCACCGATCTCGACGACGCGGGTACGACGCTGCGCGTGATCGCCGCCGCGGTCCGGCGGGCCATCGGCGGCACCTCCGGGCCGTTGCTCGCCACGGGCCTCCTCCACGCCGCCGAGCACCTCGACGCCGGCGGGACGCCGGACGAGGCCCTCCGGGCCGCCGCCGACGGAATCGCCGATCTCGGGGGTGCCCGCCGCGGTGACCGCACGCTGCTCGACGCGCTCTACCCCGCTGCCGATGCGCTGGCGTCGTCCGGCTCCCTGTCGGACGCCGCGTCGGCGGCGGCGGAGGGCGCCGAGGCCACCGCCGAGCTGACACCCCGCCGGGGCCGGTCGAGCTACCTCGGCGAGCGCGCTCACGGACATCGCGACGCGGGCGCGGAGGCGGTGGCCGTCGTCCTGGGGGCGCTGGCCGGGAGCTGACCCCGGACACAGCCGGTCCACAGGCACGGGCGTCACTCTCGGGGTGACACGTCGTCGGGCCGTCGCCCGACGACCCCGGCCCGACCTGTACGGAGGACGCGTGGCACGCCGACCGACCTACGAGGGCAGACCTCTCCCCCGCCCCGCCGACGACGTCGAGGACCAGGGCCTCGGCTTCGACCTCGGCACCCTCGGGCGGCGGCGCATGCTGCGCGTCCTCGGCCTCGGCGCGGTCGCCGTCGGCGTCGCCGCCTGCGGGGGTACGACGTCGGCCGCGGCGCCGACGACCGCCCCCGGCGAGATCCCCGACGAGACGGCGGGCCCCTTCCCCGGCGACGGGTCGAACGGCGCGAACGTGCTCACGCAGAGCGGCATCGTCCGCAGCGACATCCGCTCGAGCTTCGGCGGGCCCACCGGCGTGGCCGAGGGCGTCCCCATGACCCTGGAGCTCACCGTCGCCGACCTCGCGCGCGGCGGGGTGCCGTTCGCCGGCGCCGCGGTCTACGTCTGGCACTGCGACCGCGCCGGGGGCTACTCCCTCTACTCGGAGGACATCGCCGCCGAGAACTACCTGCGCGGGGTCCAGATCGCCGACGCGTCGGGGCTCGTGCGGTTCACCAGCATCGTCCCGGCCTGCTACGCGGGGCGGTGGCCGCACGTCCACTTCGAGGTCTACCCCGACGCGGCAGGCATCGTCGACGCGGCCAACGCGGTCGCGACCTCGCAGGTCGCGCTGCCCGAGGACACCTGCCGCCAGGTGTACGGACAGCCGGGCTACGAGCAGTCGGTCGCCGACCTCGCCGACGTCACCCTGGCCGGCGACAACGTCTTCGGCGACGACTCCGGCGCGAGCCAGCTCGCCGCCGTCAGCGGTGACGTGACCCGCGGCTACACCGTCGCCCTGCCCGTCCGCGTCAACACCCGGACGGCCCCGAGTTCGCCATGAGCCGCCCGTCGGTGGCGGAGCACCTCGCGGTCCTGCGTCAGGCGTCCCTGGTCACCGACGAACCGCGCGGGCGGCAGCGCTTCTACTCCCTGAACCCGGACCCGCTGGAGCAGGTCGGGGCCTGGCTGCACCCGTTCGAACGATGCCGGGCTTCGGCTCCGTGCCGTGCCGGGTCGTCGCGTCCGAGCCCAACGAGCGCTTCGTCTATCGACGACCACCGCCAGCGCGACGCCTGCGAGCGCATGGGGCCGGGCTGGCGCGACACCGTCCTCCCCCGCCTCGCCGAGCTCGTGGAGGACCTCGCCGCCTACGGCCGCGTGTAGGTCAGGAGCACCACCCCGGTCGACGTGGTCGTCGACGCGGTCAGCGTGAGGTGGGTGAGCGGACCGCCGTCGGCGAACATCCGCTTGCCGGCGCCGAGGATCACCGGGAAGAGCAGCAGGCGGTACTCGTCGACGAGGTCGTGCTCGGCGAGCGCGCCGAGCAGGCCACCGGACCCGAAGACCACCAGGTCGCCGTCGACCTCGTCCTTGAGGCGAGCGACGTCGGCCGGGCCGCCGAGGCGACGGGAGTTGCCCCACGACAACGGGACGTCCGGGGATCGCGTGACCACGTACTTCGGCATCCGGTTCATCGCGGCGACGGCCGGGTCCGACTGATCGGCCGCGGACCACGCGGTCGTGAAGATTTCGTACGAGCGGCGCCCGAGCAGCATGCCTGCGGCGGCGGTGGTCGCCTCGCTCATGAACGACGCCATCGTGTCGTCGCCGTAGGGCGGGACCCAGCCCCCCGCGGCGAACCCGTTGTCGGGATCCTCGTCGGCCGACAGCGGCGACTGGATCACGCCGTCCAGGCTCACGAAGTTCACGACCAGCACCCGAGCCACGGCGCCGAGGCTAGCGGCCGGCCCGTGTGCGGCATCGTGTCGAGACGGCACGATCGGCTCCGTCTCCCGGTCGGGACCACGCACACCGAGGAAGGGACGACCGATGGACGCTCAGGAGATCGCCGACGAGCTCGCGCAGCCCGGTGCGCAGGAACTGCTCGCCACGACCGTGGCCCACCTCGCCTACACGGTGGCGGACGGCACGCCCCGCGTGATTCCGGTCG
Source organism: Actinomycetospora sp. NBC_00405 (assembly GCF_036044095.1). Classification (NCBI taxonomy): domain Bacteria; kingdom Bacillati; phylum Actinomycetota; class Actinomycetes; order Pseudonocardiales; family Pseudonocardiaceae; genus Actinomycetospora; species Actinomycetospora sp. NBC_00405. The sequence goes on along the minus strand of NZ_CP107938.1, from coordinate 539,474 downwards.
GCTTCTTCTGGACCGGCCACCAGGTGGTGATCGCCTCGGCCACCTCCTCCCCGAAGGTCGCGACGCTGTCGGCCCGCCCGGACGTCGCCGTGACCATCGACGGCGACGCGGCGACGGGAGCACGGGCGCTGTCGATCCGTGGCCGGGCGAGCGTCGAGATCGTCGACGGCCTCGTCGAGGAGTACGTCATGGCCGCCCGGCGCAGCATGGACGCCGAGACCGCGGAGCAGTTCGTCGAGCAGTGCCGGAAGACCTACACGCAGGGGATGGCACGGATCGCGATCACGCCGAGCTGGGCGCGCTTCTACGACTTCGGCGCCGGCCGGCTGCCGCGGTTCCTGCAGGAGCTGGTCGAGGCGGCGGGCTGACACAGCCGACGCAGCCCCGGCACGGTCACCGACGCGGCGTGTAGGCCAGCACCACCGCGCCGTTGCCGAGGTCGGTGACACCCATGAGGTCCAGGGCGGTCGTGCCGATGCCGGCCAGCAACGACTCACCGGCCCCCGCGACGAACGGGGAGATGCTCAGGTGCAGCTCGTCGAGCAGACCCGCCTCGACGAGCGCCCGACTGAACGGGCCGTTGCCGTACTTCACCAGCGTGCCGTCGCCGGACTCCTTGAGCCGGGCGACGGCGTCGACGGCGTCGCCGGCGAGGACCTCGGCGTTCCAGGTGGTCTCGGTCAGCGTGGTGGAGGCGACGTGCTTCGGCAGCGAGTTGATCGTGTCGGCGATGCCGCCGGTCATGCTCGGCCACGTCGCGGCGAAGCCCTCGTAGGTCTCGCGTCCGAGCACGAGACCGACGGCCGGTTCCAGGAGCCGGCGTTGGTAGGCGAGGTGCTCGTCGTTGGTGGGGATCGCCATCTGCGCGGCCCAGAAGCCGTCCCCGGACATCCTCCCGTCGATCGAGAGGTGGTCGTACTCGATCAGTTTTCGCATGGCCGGAGTCGACCACCGCAGTGGTCGGTCGGTCTTGTATCGAGCCGAATCCCGCCGGCTGCGGATCAGAACGCGAGGAACGGGACGCCGGCCCTCAGCTCGCCCGGGGTGTGGTCGGTCGCCCACCGCATCGCCCGCGCGAGCTGCGGCTGGTCGTAGTAGCCGCCGGCGGTGACGGCGTCGGCGATCGACCCGCCGGCCGCGAGGAGCTGCGCGGCGTGCCGTGCCTGCTCGATGCTGGCCAGCTTGCGGCGCGAGATCCCGACGGCCCGACGGAACCGGAGCTGCGCAGTCCGTTCCGACATCGCTCGTGGCCGTTCGCCGTGGCGAATCCCGTCGACGAGCGGATCGAAGAACAACAGTCCCGCCCGCACGAGCCTGCCGACGAAGACGTCGACGTTCTGCTCGGTCGGCCGCTCCCAGTCCCGGCCGGCCAGCACGATCCGGTGGCCCGGCAGGGTCGGCAGGAGCGCATCGTTTAGGTCGGCCAGACCGGCCGGCGGGAACAGGGGTAGATAGGCACCGAACTGCAGTTCGACCCCGAAGAACTCCCAGCCCTCCGGACAGGTGAGTGTCGTGGCCGCGGTCTCCGGACCTCGGAGGTGCGCCGTCATCCGGTCGCCGTGCTGCGCGAACACCATCATGGAGGCGCCCTTGGCCGCCGAGACGAAGCTGGTCGTGGCGTCGCAGCGCGCCGACCACACCCGTTGCACGAGCGGGAACTCGCCGGCGACGGTGTCGAGGCTCAGGCCCACGACGGGAGTCTAGGGACAGCTCGCCGTCGTCAGAACCGTCCGATCCGGGTCGAAGGGTGCGGGGCGGACGAGTCGGCCTGTAAGCCGGATCCTGTCCCCACGGGTCCTCGCGGTCCCGTGGGTGGCGACCATCCATCTCGGCCCGCCGTCGCCGGCGGGCTCCAGCGGTCTACCCGCAGGTCTCGGGCGGGCAGCCCTCGAACGACCTGCGCAGCGCCCCGCGGACGGGGCACCTTCTTGACCTTGCTCCGGGTGGGGTTTACCGAGCCGTCCTGGTCACCCAGGACGCTGGTGGTCTCTTACACCACCGTTTCACCCTCACCACCGGGCCAGAGCCCGGAGCTCGAGCCCGATGGCGGTCTGTTCTCTGTGGCACTGTCCCGCGGGTCACCCCGGGTTGCTGTTGGCAACCACCCTGCCCTGTGGAGTCCGGACTTTCCTCGACGGACCCTCGTGGGGTCCGACGCGGTCGCCCGGCCGACTCGTCCGCGTCGCCGAGCCTACAAGGACCCGGACCGTTAGCGTCGCGCACCGTGTCGGACCCGTCGGTGCTCCAGATCGTGCTGCTGGCCGCCCTCGGGCTGCTGGCCGGTGCGGTCAACGCGGTGGCGGGCGGCGGGTCGTTGATCGTCTTCCCCGCCCTGCTCGCGGTGGGGCTGCCGCCGCTGCCGGCGAACGTCACGAACTCCGTCGCGCAGTGGCCGGGCTACGCCGGCTCGACGGTCAACGCGCGCCGCGACCTCCGGGGGCAGCGACCACGGCTGATCAGCACGAGCATCGTCGCCGCGCTGGGCTCCGCGCTCGGCTGCGGGCTGCTGCTGATCCTCCCGCAGTCGGTGTTCGACGCCGTGGTGCCGGTCCTCGTGCTGCTCGCGAGCCTCACGCTCGGGGCGCAGCCGTGGATCAAGAGGTGGACGGGCCGAGCGGAGCGCACCGCGGACAACCCGAAGGTCCTGCTCCCGACGATCTTCTTCGCGGCCGTCTACGGCGGCTACTTTGGCGGGGCGCTGGGCGTGGTGCTCATCGCGGTGCTCTCGCTGCTCGCCCACGACACGCTGCGGCGGCTCAACGCCGTGAAGGTGCTGCTCTCGCTGGTGACGAGCACGGTGACGGTGGTCCTCTTCGCCCTCTTCGCGCCCGTCGACTGGCTGGCGGTACTGCTGCTCGCGCCGACCACGCTGATCGGCGGCTACCTCGGCATGGCCGTCGCCAAGAAGATGCCCGACGGGGTGCTGCGCTGGAGCGTCGTGGTGCTCGGCGTGGCCGTGGCGATCTACCTCTGGCTCCGCTGAGGGTAGGAGTGTGGCGGGGATGAGCACGGCCCTCGCGGTCGGCCTCCTCGCCGTCGTCCTCGTCGTCGCGGTCACCCGGCCGCGGGGCCTCCCCGAAGCCGCCGCGGCGGTGCCCGCGGCCGCCGTGGTGCTGGCCGTCGGGCTCCTCACGCCGGCGGCGGCGTGGGACGAGGTGCGCGAGCTCGGCCCGACCGTCGGCTTCCTCGCCGCCGTGCTCGTCCTGGCCCACCTCGCCGACGCCGAGGGCGTGTTCCGGTGGGCGGGCGGGGTGCTGGCGCGGCGCTCGCACGGACGCCCGCAGCGGCTGTTCGCGCTGGTCGTCGTGGCGGCGGCGCTGACGACGGCGGTGCTGAGCCTCGACGCGACGGTGGTGCTGCTGACCCCGGTCGTGCTCGACACCGTGCGACGGCTCGGCGCGCGCCCGGCCCCGCCGGCGTTCGCGTGCGCGCACCTGGCCAACAGCGGCTCGCTGCTGCTGCCCGTCGCGAACCTGACCAACCTGCTCGCGTTCCGGGCCACCGGGCTGGACTTCCTGGGCTTCGCCGCGCTGATGCTCCTGCCGCAGCTCGCGGTGCTGGTCGTGGAGTACGTCGGGCTGCGGCTCACCTTCCGCCGGGAGCTGGCCGAGCCCGCCGGGCCCGACGAGGAGGGCCAGGGCGCCCCGCTCCCCCGGTTCGCCGTCGGGGTCCTGGCCGCCACGCTCGCCGGGTTCGCGATGGCGTCGCCGCTGGGCGTGGAGCCGGTGTGGGTGGCGGTGGCGGGCGCCGCGGTGCTCGCGGTCCGGGCGCTCGCGGCGCAGGAGACCGGGGTGCGCGACCTCGTCACCGCGGCCTCGCCGGGCTTCTGCGTGTTCGTCCTCGGCCTCGGCGTCGTCGTCGCCGCGGTGACCGAGCGGGGTCTGGGCGACGTCGTGGCGGCGCTGCTGCCCGCGGGCACGTCGTTCCCGGCGCTGCTCGGCCTGGCGGTCGTGGCGGCGTTGCTGGCCAACCTCGTCAACAACCTGCCCGCGACCCTCGTCCTGCTCGCCGCGCTCGGCCCGACCCCCGCGACGGGCGCCGTGCTGGCCATGCTGATCGGCGTGAACGTCGGCCCGAACCTCACCCCGGTCGGCTCGCTGGCCACGCTCCTCTGGCGCCGGGTGCTGGCCGTCCGCGGCGTGCCGGCGCCGCTCGGGACGTTCACGCTCGCCGGGCTCGCGACGGTCCCGGCGTGCCTCGTCGCCGGGACGGCCGCGCTGGCGCTGGTGGTCTGAGCCCCGACTCAGCGCACCGCGGCGTTGAGCTGCTCGGTGTCCACGAACTGTTCGAAGCGCGCGGCCCGGCCGTCGCGCATCTCCCAGACGTGGACCACGCGCGCGACCATCGGCCGGCCCGTCGCCCGGTACGTCCCGCGGTAGGTGCAGATCCCGACGACGGTGTCACCCTCGGACAGCACGCGCTCGACGTCGACGACGAACCCATCCCACTCGTCGCCGATCCGCGCGAGGACGCCCTCGAGAACGGCCTGCGGACCCCGGTAGACGCCGCCGTACGGCCCACCCTGGGTCTCGACCCAGAGCACCTCGGGATCGAGGAACTCGATAACGGCGGGGACGTCGCCCCGCCCGATTGCCTCGTAGGCGCTGCGGACGAGGACGGCGTTGTCGGTGGTGGTGGTCATGGGTGCTCCCCTGCTCGGTGCGGGCTGCAGGAGAAGCGTGGGACCGGACCAGGGGCGCCGGACAGGGCGCGAACTACGTACGGGCCGCCATCGCCTGCGTCCCCACGGCCGCCAGCAGGTCGAGGCGGCCGCGCGCGTCGGTGCCCGGCGTGGGCGTGAAGACCAGCAGGCGCAGGTCGTCCTCGGCGGTGGTGAGGGTGTCGCAGTCGAGCTCGATGTCGCCGACGTCGGGGTGCACGACCGTCTTGTGGCTCTGGTGGTGCCCGGCGACGACGCCGGAGTCCCACAGCCCGGCGAACTCGTCGCTGGCGCGGTAGAGGTCGTCGACGAGCGTGCTCAGCTCCGGGTCGTTCGGGTAGCGGCTGGTGCTCCCGCGCAGGTCCGCGACGAGGGACGCCGCGAGCACGTCGCGCTCCTCGCGGGTGTGGCGTACGCGGTCACCGGCCTCGCCCTCGGTGAAGATCCGCCAGAGCGTGCTGCGGCGGCGCTCCTCGAGGGCCGTCGGGTCGCCCATGAGCGCGGCGTACAGCGGGTTCCAGGAGATCAGCGTCCAGGTGAGTCGAGGACGCCGACCGGGCTGTCGTGCAGCGCCTCGACGATCCGGCGCACACCGGCGGCGATGCGCCGGGAGATCCGCCCGCGGTCGGCGGCGTGCCCGGCGAGGCGGAACAGGTGGGCCTGCTCGGCGTCGGAGAGGCGCAACGCCCGGGCCAGCGAGGCGCAGACCTGCGCCGACGGGGTGCGCGTGCGGCCCTGCTCGAGGCGCACGACGTAGTCGATCGAGATGCCGGCCAGCAGCGCGAGCTCCTCGCGGCGCAGGCCCGGCGCGCGGCGCGGCGCGTTGACGGCCATGCCGACCTCGGTGGGGTCGGTGCGGTCGCGCCAGGTGCGCAGGGACGCGGCGAGTTCACCGGTGCTCACACCCCGATCATCCGCCTCGCCGCCACCCCGTGGGGGGTACGGGATGTACCAGGACGACCCGGCACTCCCCACCGGCGGGCCGCCTGGCGCAGGGTGGGGACATGACCACACCGGCACTGACCGACCGCCTCGCGCTCGCCGACGACCTCGTCCTCACGCGGATGGGCTACGGCACCATGCAGCTCGCCGGCCCCCACGTGATGGGCCCGCCGCGCGACCGCGACGAGGCGATCGCCGTCCTGCGCGAGGCCGTCGACCGCGGCGTCACCCACATCGACACCAGCGACTACTACGGCCCGTTCATCGTCAACGAGATCCTCCGCGAGGCCCTCCATCCCTATCCCGACGACCTGCGGATCGTCACCAAGGTCGGCTGCCGGCGCGGGGACGACGGGTCGTGGAACCTCGACACCTCGCCCGACGAGCTCGTCCGCGAGGTGCACGAGAACCTCGGGCGACTCGGCCTGGAGACCCTCGACGTCGTCAACCTGCGCGTCTCGGACGACCACGACGAGTCGCTCGCCGAGGCCTTCGCGACGCTGGCGAAGCTGCGGGAGCAGGGCCTGATCCGCCACCTCGGGGTCAGCAACGTCTCTCTCGCCCAGCTCGCCGAGGCCCGCGAGGTGGCCCCGGTCGTGTGCGTGCAGAACCACTACAACCTGGTGCACCGCACCGACGACGACCTCGTCGACCACTGCGCCGCCGAGGGGATCGCCTACACCTCGTTCTTCCCGCTCGGCGGGTTCTCGCCGCTCCAGTCGGACACGCTCGCGCGCGTCGCGCAGGACGTCGGGGCGACGCCGCAGCAGACCGCACTGGCCTGGCTGCTGCAGCGCTCCCCGACGATGTTGCTCATCCCCGGGACGTCGTCGCGGGAGCACCTGCGCGAGAACCTGGCGGCCGCCGACCTGGTCCTGCCGCCCGAGGCCGTCGCCGAGCTGGACGCGATCAGCCAGGGCTGAACCGACCGACCCGGGCCGGACGCGTTGCGCGACCGGCCCGGTGCTCGGCAGGCTCTGCCGACGTGACGACCCCCGAGGCGGCCGACCGTGCCCACGTCCGCGAGCAGGCGCTGGGCATCGCGGCGGGCTGGTCGCCGGCCGACGCCCCGGCGACCTGGGAGCTCACCGCGGAGCTCTTCCGCGCGATCGCCACCGAGCCCGACCTACTCGGGATCGCCGCGGGCATCCCCGCCGACCGGCTCCCGCCCCTGCTGCTCAGCGCCGCCGTTCGGTACCTCGTGGCGCGGCGGAGTCCCGAGCCGCTCGCCGGCTACTTCCCGACGCCCGGGTCCGGGCAGCCGCGCCTCGACGACGGGTTCCGGCCGGCGCTCGTCGCCTTCGCCCGCGAGCACGCGGGCGAGCTCGCCCAGCTCTGCGCCGAGCACCGCTACCAGATGAACGAGGTCGCGCGGAGCGCCGACGTCCTGGCCGTCCTCGGGGCCGTCCTCGGCGCGGGGCGACTCGACCCCGAGCGTCCCATCGCGCTCGTCGACCTCGGCACCGGCGCGGGGCTCGGGCTGCAGCTCGACCGCTACCGGTACCGCTTCGGCGACCGGACCCTCGGCGACCCGGACGCCGCGCTGACGATCACCCCCGAGCTGCGCGGCCGCCCCGCTCCCCTGCCGGCGCGGATGCCGACGATCGCCGCGCGCCTCGGGGTCGACGTCGAGCCCCTCGACCTCGGCGACCACCGGGTGCGCGAGTGGCTCGCCGCCTGCATCCCGCCCGAGACGACGGCCGTCGACCGGTTCGCGGCCGCCTCGGAGGTCGCCCGCGCGCACCCCGCGGACCTCGTGCGCGCCGAGGTCGTCGACGACGTCGTCGGCCTCTGCGCCCGGATGCCCGAGGACGCGCTGCTCGTGCTCGTCGACACCTACGTGCACGTGTTCCTCACCGACGAGCAGCGGGCGCGGTTCCGCCGCCAGCTCACCGAGCTGGGCCGCGACCTCGTGTGGATCTCGGTGGACCCGCTCGTGCCGCTGGGCCCGGAGGGCACCGAGAGCGTCCAGTACCTGCCCGTCCCCGCGCGGGCGCTCGAGGCCTCGCGCGCCGGCGTCACCGGGGTCGTCGGGCAGCTCTCGGTGTCCCGCGACGGCACGGCCGAGGGCGAGGTGCTCGGCCTCGCGCACCCCGGCGGCGCGTGGATCGAGTGGCTGTAGGTGCTCGGGCCCGCTAGGCCAGGTACGACGTGTCGTTGACCAGGCGCACCGAGGCGCCGCCGTCGGGCCAGAACTCGACGACCGACAGGCACGCCAGGTCGAGGTGCAGGCGGAAGAGCAGCGAGGGCCCGGCGTCGAGGGCGCGGCGCAGGATCAGCTTGATCGGCGTCACGTGGCTGACGACGACGACGGTCTGGCCGGGGAACCGGCGCAGGAGGTCACCGAGCGCGGCGTCGACGCGCTGGGCGACGACGTCGAAGCTCTCCCCGTCGGGCGGGCTGACGCTGCTGTCGCCCAGCCAGGCACGGTGCACGTCGGGGTCCTGCGCGGCGGCCTCGGAGAAGGTCAGGCCCTCCCACGCGCCGAAGTCGGTCTCGGTGAGGCGCTCGTCGACCCCCACCGGCAGGCCGAGCACCCCGGCCACCGGCTCGGCGGTCTGGCGGGCCCGCATCAGCGGGGAGCTGATCACCGCGCGGATGTCCCCGTTGCTGCCGACGTGCCGGGCCGCGAGCGAGGTCGCCGCCGCGGCGGCCTGCTCGAGCCCGTCGCGGGTGAGCTCCGGGTTGCCCCGGCCCGAGTAGCGACGCTCGACCGACAGCGGGCTCTGCCCGTGGCGCAGCAGCAGCAGGCGGGTGGGCATCGTCGACCCGCGCCCCGTCCACGAGCCCGCGGTGGTCATACGCTCGCCTTCCCGGAGCTCTTCTCGGTGCGCACCACGATCGTCCCGCACTGCTCGCACCGCACGACGTCGTCGGGCGCGGCCGCCGCGACGGCGCGGATCTCGTTGCGGTCCATCTCGATCCGGCACCCGCCGCACCGCGCGCCGACGAGCTCGCCGGCGCCGGTGCCGGTGCGGGCGCGCAGCTGGTCGTAGAGCGCGAGCAGGTCCTCGGGCAGGGTCGTCGCCAGCTCGGCGCGCTCGGCACCGCGGCGCGCCTCCAGCACGTCGATGTCGCCGAGGACGCCGTCGCGCCGCTCGACGGCGTCGGCGAGCGCGGTCTCCGCGGCGTCGAGGGCGGCCTGCTCGTGCGCGAGGTCGGTCTCGGCGGCGTCGAGGCGCTCCATGGCCTCGAGCTGGGAGTCCTCGAGCACGCCGCGGCGCCGGGCGAGGGTGTCGAGCTCGTGGGACAGGTCGGTCACCTGCTTCGCCGAGACGCTCCCGGAGTCCACCAGCCCCCGGTCGCGCTCCTCGCGCGCGGTGACCTGGGCGACCTCCTGCTCGAGCTTCGCCACGTCCCGGCCCAGGTCGCCGACCGCGGTGCGCGCGGTGACGACCGCGTCGCGGTGGGCGCGGACGGTGGTCTCGGCGTCCTCCACCGCGGTCTGCTCGGGCATGGTGCGGCGGCGGTGCTGCGCGCGGGCGAGCTCGGCGTCCAGCCCGGCGAGGTCGAGCAGACGGCGTTGGGCGGACGGGTCGGCCTTCACGAGATCACGGCTCCTGCTGAGGACGGTTCGGGCGAGGGGCTGCCGAGGGACCAGGCGTCGGTGCGGGTGGTCGACACCGTGATCTCCAGCTCCGGCGCGGCCGCGGCGAGCACGGCCGCCGCCTGGGCGCACCACGGGTGCTCGGAGGCCCAGTGGGCGACGTCGACCAGGGCCGGCGCGCCGGCCTCGGCGAGGTGGTCGGTGGCGGGGTGGTGGCGCAGATCGGCGGTGACGTAGACGTCGACGCCGGCCGCGCGGGCGAGGTGGAGCATCGAGTCGCCCGCGCCGCCCGAGACGGCGACGCGCCGCACGGTGCGCTGCGGGTCGCCGCCGGTGCGCACGCCCCACGCCGTCGCCGGCAGGGCGTCGGCGACGCGGCGGCTGAAGTCGGCGAGGGACTCGGGCGCGCTCAACGACCCGATCCGGCCCATGCCCACGGTTCCGTCGTCCTGCGGGGCCAACGGCGCCTCGACCGTCACCCCGAGCGCCTCGGCCAGCGCGTCGGACACCCCGGGGCGGGCGGCGTCGGCGTTGGTGTGCGCGGTGAACAGGGCCACGCCGTGGCGGATCAGCCGGTGCACCGCCGTGCCCTTCGGGCCGGTCGCGGCCACCCCGTGCACGCCGCGCAGCAGCAGCGGGTGGTGGGTGACGAGCAGGTCGGCCCCGACCGTGACGGCCTCCTCGATGACCTCGGGCAGGGGGTCGACGGCGATCAGGACGCGGCGGACGCCCTCGGCCGGGTCGCCCACCGCCAGGCCGACCGCGTCCCAGTCCTGCGCCAGCGCGGGCGGGTAGGCCGCCTCGAGGGCGCGGACGCTGTCAGCAACGGTGACGGGGGGCATGGCCACCCATTCTGCCCACCGTCGCCGGGCGCCACCGGGCGGGCGGGCCAGGGCCTGATCAGGGCCGGCTCGGGGCCGGATCAGGGATAGACCTGCCGGCGCAGGCCGTCGACCCACGGGTCCAGGGCGGCGACGATCCCGTCCCACGGGGCCTGCCACAGCGCGACGAGGACGACGAGCAGGACGAACACCACCAGCGCCGCCCGGAACGCCCGCACGTGCGCCGGCGGCGTGCTCACCCCGGCTCCCCGACGGCGGCGACCGGCACCGGAGTCCGCGCCGGCGGGAGCGGCAGGCGGCCCCGCTCGGCGAGCCAGCGCAGCGGGGCGAGGGCGGTGTGGCGGTCGTCGGGCTCCCAGCCGGTGTGCGAGGAGACGAGGAAGTACCCGACGGCGGCGAAGTCGCGCTCGGCCGCCACGACCAGCTGGTCCTGGCCGTGGTCGCACAGCCAGCGGCGCACCGCGAGCCGGTCGGGGCACAGGTCGGCAGCGATCGGGTGGTCGACGAGCAGGTCGGCCTTGACCACCACGACGGCGAGGTCGGTGCGGTCGAGGCGGGCGCCGAAGTCGCGCAGCCGGGGCACCGTCGCCTCGTAGGCGACCTCGGGCGGATCGACGGCCGGCGCCGCCTCGGCCTCGTCGACCGGGCCGCGCAGCACCTCGTCGGCCACCTCGGGGATCGAGAACGGGTCGACGACCACGATCATCTGCCCGGCCTCGTCCAGGAACCGCAGGTCCTCGGTGGCCGAGCGGGTGGAGAAGAGCTCGCCGGCGGCGTCGAAGGTGTGCAGCAGTGCGCGGCGCCGGCCCTGGGTCACCGTGCACACGAGACCCACCGGCGCGGCCGCCTCGGTCTTGGCGACGCGGCCCGCGCGCACCTGCTCCACGCCCTCGCGGAAGCGCGCGGCGTCGGCCTCCCGGCGGGGCTCCAGCGTGCCGCCGCCCGCGACCGCCTGCCGGCGCAACGCCTCGAGCCCGGCGTAGATCAGGCTCGTCTTGCCGGCCGAGACGGGACCGAGCACCGGGATGCTGACGTCCGTCCAGACACCCGAGCCGTCCTCGAGGACCTCGTCGCACTGGGGGCAGCGCGGGGCGTGGTCCCTCCCGGCGCGCGACACGGTCGTCGGCATCGGGCGCCCGCAGCGGCAGCGGTGCACCAGCACGCCGAGCCGGCTCGGCCGCACGTCGTGGTGCACGACGCCGCACGCGCAGGAGTAGCCGGGCAGGGTGGTCCGCCAGAAGCAGTACGGGCACCGCGCTGCGGCGCGGTTCCGGCGCCGCAGCAGGGCGTCGACGGCCCGCAGGAGCCGCCCGGCCGCGCCCCACACGAGCGCGGCGAGCGCGAGCCCGGTGACGACGAGGGCGAGCACCGCGACCCCCGTCACGATCGCGCCGACGGTGACCGCGAGCAGCAACAGGAACCCGGCGATCCCGAGCGGCCAGAGGGCCAGCCACGCCCGCGGGTTCAGCAGGTCCCCGAGCGGCGACCAGAGCGCCCCGAGCGCGACGCGCCCGCGGCGGGCCATCGCGCCGACGTCGACCCGGGCCTGCCCGGCGAGGTAGTGCGGCCAGGCGCGGTCGCGCCCGTGACCCGGGGGTGCGGGCGGGAACCAGGGCCCGTCGACGTCGTCGGGGGTGAGGAGGTCGGTGTCGGCCGCGAACGGGCCGGAGAGCAGGACGACCAGCGCGCCGAGGGCCCCGAGCAGGACGCCCACCAGCACCAGCCAGCCCGCGAAGGGCCACACGACGAACCAGAGGAACGCGGCGCACAGCCCGAGGTAGGCCGTGACCCCGAGGACGGCGAGGGCTGCGAGGGCCGCCTGCGGCACGGCTCAGCCCTTCTTCCGCCGGCCGAACCGGTCGCGCCAGGACGGGCCGCTGTGCGCGGCGAGCGACGAGGCGGGTCGCCGGCGCTCCCGCCAGAGTTCCAGGACCCCGTCGTCGGCCGCCCGCTCCCGGTCGTCGGCGAGCAGATCGGTGACGGCCCGGGTGACGTCCGCGTCGAGCCCCGAGCGGACCGCGTCGAGCTTCGTGAGGTGCCCGTGGCCGACGCGGGCACGGACGGCGGTCTCCTTCGTCGCGAAGACGAACAGCACCGCCGTGCTCCGGGGGTCCGGGGCGTGGTCGGGGTCGCCCTGGGCCCACGCGTAGAGCTGGGTGAGCATCGTGTCCCGCAGCGTGGACGGGCCGGCCGCAACCAGCACCCGCCCGCCCACGGACGGGCCGGCCCCGCGCAGGGCCCGCACGAGCCGGTTGCGGTCGGCGCGGGTGGGCCGGGCGGCCTTCGCCAGGAGCAGGCCGAGGTCGCGGGCCTCGTCGAGACGCGCACCCTGCCCCAGGCGCTCGACCACCTCGGTCACCGAGGCGTCCGCGGGGGGCCAGTCCTGGTGACCCAGGGCCCGGGGCGGCAGTCCCGCCTTCTCGAGGACGTCGAGGGCGGCCCGCGCGTCCTCGTCGACGGCGGGCGCCCGGGTCAGGGAGTGGTAGGCGACCACCGCGAGCGCCCGGTCGTGGGCCTGCGGCGGGCTCGCCTCGAGGAACCGGCGCACGGTGGCGTTGTCGACCGGGTCGCGCCCCAGGAGCCGCTCCCACGTCGACACCCAGCGCCCGTTCGGCCCCGGCGCCACCGCGGCGGCCAGCCCGGTGAGCGCGGCCCGGGCGGGCTCGCCCCCGGCGGCGACGGCGGCCCGGGCCACCGCGAGGTCCAGGCGCCCGACCGCGCCGAGCACCGGGATGCGCCCGGCCAGCGGCTCAGGACGGCGCCACCAGCGGCGCTCGACGTCGGCGGCGGTCCGCTCGCGGAGGTCCGGCTCGCCGAGCCGGCGCTCGAGCTCGCGCTGCAGGTCCGTGACCACCGTGGGGTCGAGGGCCCAACCGTCCGGGTCGACGTCGGCGTCGGGGTGGTCGGCCCACCAGCCCACGAACCGCCGGGCCACGCCGTCCGGGACGGGCAGCGCGTGACGGTGGGCCAGGCGCAGGGCCGCGGCCGGGTCGGCCCGTTGCGCCACGCGCTCGAGTGCAGCCACCTGCCCGAGGGTGTCCGCGGGGGCAGGCTCCCCCGCCACCGGGCGCAGCGGGGTGTCGGGCACGTGCCCGCCGTCCGCGGCGAGGTCGGCCTCACGGTCGAACAGGCGACGCCGCGCGGCGGCCGCGACCGCGTCCCAGCCGAGCTCGGCGGCGCCGAGCGCGGCCGCCCGGATCGCGGCGACGGCGTCGAGGTCGAGGAGCGCGGTGTGGTCGTGCGTCTGCGCGACGAGCGTCCCGACCAGCGGCGCCCCGAGGACGTCGACCGCCCCGGGCCCCGCCGTCCGCAGCCAGCCCGCGATCCGGACGGCGGCGCCGGGGTCGACGCCGAGGGGCAGCCCCACCGTCAGCGCCGCCGCCTCCCGCTCGACCTCCCCCGGGACGGCGCGCCCGTCGGGGTGGCCCTCGCGGGCCAGCTGGCCCGCGACCTCGACCGCGTCGACGACGTCGAGCGGGTCGTCGGCACCCAGGAACAGCGGCACCCAGAACAGCGCCTCCGCCGACGGCACGATCGTTGGCGGCGCGATCTCCGGCGGCGCGTGCTCGAGCAGGTCGAGGACGAGGTAGCCGTCCTGGCGCCGGTACGGCCCGGCCCAGTCGGGGTGGGCGACGACGACGTCGTGCGGGCTCCGGTCGGGGTCGGTGGCGAAGATCTTGAAGCTGATCGCGAGGGCGCGCTCGCGGTCCAGGAGCAGCGTGGCCGCCGCGAGCCAGCAGGCCGCGTCGTCACCGCGGTCGGTGACGAGCAGGACCCGACGCCGGTCGGCGCCTGCCTGCAGGCCGCCGAGGGCGGTCACGAGGGCGAGCAGGCGCTCCCGGCCGTCGGGGACCGCGGCGATCCGCTCGCGGACGGTCTCGGTGTCCCACGGCCCGGGGTCCGGGTGGGGCGGGACAGGGGCGCACGACGTCGTCGGCGCCGGGGCCGAGGCCCACCACGACGCGCCCCAGAGCTGGGCGGGCCGGACCAGGCCGTACGACCCGGCCTCACGGGTGACGACGGCGTGGGTGAACTGGTTGCCGTCGCGGTACCCGTTGGCCTCCCGGCCGAGGTAGCGGCCACCCGCCGTCACGTAGGTCCTCTCGGTCCCCGCCCCGTCGTGGAGGTGGGCCAGCGAGGGCGGGAAGTCGGCCACGGGGCGCCGGTCGCGCATCCAGCGCACGGGCACCTCGTAGAGCGCGCCGCGCTGGACCAGCCGCTGCTCGTCCTCGCCCGCGCCCTCCGAGCGGGCCTGGAACCCGAAGCCCGCGCCGCCGCCGAGACCCTGCCCCGGCAGGCAGTCGGTGTAGTACAGCGACGCGAAGGCCGCCGGCTCACGCCCGCTCACGACCGGCTCCGGTCGACGACGCCGAGGCGGTGCAGGAGCCAGAGCAGCGGCTCCTCGACCCGGAACGGCTGCACCCCGCCGGGGTCGACCTGCTTGACCTTGTAGTCCGGCGGCGCGCCGAGCGCCGAGACCGCGAAGTAGCGGAAGGTCCGGTAGTTCAGCCGCAGGTGGGCGTCGACGTCGTCGGCGTCGAAGCGGTGCAGCAGCGAGGCGACGTACTCGTGGACCGCCTCGCCGGCCTCGTCGTCGTACCCCGCGCCCGGCCGGACCGGCGCGAAGATCGGGTCGGACGTCCGGAGGATCGGGAAGAGCGCGTCCATCTTCGCGAAGGCGACCGCGATCGGCGTCGTCACCGTCCGGTGGGCCTTCACCCCGCCGGTGGCGCGCAGCAGCTCGGTCACCCGCATCAGCACGTCGAGCGGGCCGTCCGCCCCGGTCACGGCGGCGTCGGGGACGTCGAGACGGTCGCGCACACCGGGCAGGTGCCAGGGGTCGAGCAGGACGATCATGCCGTCGGCGGAGCCGAGGTAGGCCTGGGTGTGCACCGACTCCTGGGAGGTCAGGTCCTCGCCCGCGGTGTCGTAGAAGGACAGGATCGTCGTGCGCAGCGAGGTCCGCCCGAGCAGGCCACGGCGGGGCGAGCGCCACTCGACCACCAGCGGCTCCTTGCGGCTCTCCTGCGCCGCGGGGGTGCTCTCGAACAGTTCGCCGTCCTCGAAGAGCGCGCGCTGGTAGCGCGCGAGGTACTCCTCGGTGCTCGTCTCGCCGCCCTGCCGGTCGCCGACGAGGCGTACGTCGGCGTCGAAGCGGCGGCGGACCACGGTGCGCAGCTGGTGGTTCAGCACCGTGAGGTAGACGGTCTTGCCCGCGCCCTTGCCGCCGACCATGCCGACCAGCGGGCTGCGGCTCCCGACGAACGTCGTGGGCAGCGGGGTGTGGCACACGGGGCACGCGCGCACCCCGGTGCGGCCGTGGCAGTGCGGACAGTCGGCCTGCGTCGCGGAGCGCAGGGAGCGCGTCGGCACGAACGTGTGGTGGACGTCGCCGACGAAGCCGGTGTGCCGGGCCCGCTCGGGATCGGGCGCACGCCGGCACCCCTCCACCCCCGGCGCCCCGACCCCGGTGCACTGGAACGCGAGAGCCCAGGCGTCGATCCGGTGGTAGCAGTACGGACACGGGACCCCGGCCATCAGGAGACCTCCCTCACGACACTCTGAGCGCCGAGACCGGCGGGTCGACGAGCGCGACCTCGTCCCCGCAGGAGAAGCAGCGCAGCCAGTACGGGCGCCGCATCCGGGGCAGCGGCGCGGAGAAGACCGTCGGCTGCGCCGAGGACAGCTCCACGCGGTGGCGCACGAGCTCCACCCCGGCGCCCGGCGTCAGCGGCATGACGCGGCCCTCGCTGGCCACGAGGACGACGTCGACGCTCCCGCTGCCCTGGCCCGGCGGCACCGACACGACGCACTCGCGGGTGCCGCGCAGCCGCGAGCCCTGCTGCGCGACGGTGTAGCGGACGGGCCGGGCCGGCGCCTCGACCGCCACGACGACCGGCGCCGACACGCTCCGGTCGGGCCCGGCGCCGACGACGGCGCACACCTCGACGGCGCCGGTCACGCCGGCGGGCAGGTGGAACCCGCCGGTGTCGCGGTAGCGCGCCCGCGTCGTCCGGTCGCCGCCCCCGGACCACCCGATCTCCGCGACCGCGACCCCGGTGGGCCAGACCCAGGACAGCACGACGTCGTCGCCGCGGCGCTGGGCGCGCAGCTGCGTCGGCGCGGGGACGAGGTCGTGGCCGGCATCGCGGCCGCGCACCCGGCCGGCGGGCGCCCGCGTGAACGCGGCGACGTGCACCCGGCCCGGTGGCACGTCCGCGAGCAGGCTGTCCCAGCCGTCGCGGGTGCGGGGCACCCCGGGGATCTCGGTGCCCCAGGCCTCCACGACGCGCGCGGTGAGCACCGCGCCGACGTCCCCGGGGGGCGGGGTGCGGGCCACGCGGATCTCGACGTCGGCCCCGCGCGGGGTCCGCCAGCTCACGCGCAGCCGGACCTCGGTGCCGTCCTGCTCCGGCGCGACCTCGAGGGCGGTGACCGGCGCCGAGTCCGCGCGGACACCCCCGTGCCCGGCCTGCGGCTCGGCGACGAGCTCGCGGCCCTGCTCGGCGTAGACCGCGGCGATCTCGTAGTGGTACTCGACGCCCTCGAGCGCCGTGGTGTCGGTGAAGCCGCGCAGGGTCGCGGTCACCTCGGCGTGGTCGGCCCCCGCGTGCCGTCGCACCCGGACCGCCACCGCGTCCGGGTGGGCCCGCCAGCGCCCGACGACCGCCCCCGGCTCGCCGACGATCTCGACGTCGGCGACGGGCGGGACCACAGTGACGCTCGCGGCGACCGCCGACGACCGGGCCGCGCCGACGGCCCGGCCGGCGAGCACCGCGTAGTGCACCGGGCGTCCCACCGGCGGCGCCGGGTCGGTGGTGAAGCGGGCCCCGGCGACGTCGGCGACGACCGTCCCGTCGTCGGCGTCGCGCGGGGCGCGGTCGGTGCGCCGCACGACCCGGTACACGGCGTCGTCGGCGTGGCTCGGCGGCGCGGTCCAGGAGATCCGTACGCCGGCCCCGTCGGGGACGACCTCCACGCCGGTGACCGGGGCGAGCGGGACGTGGGCGAGCTCCTCGGCCAGGTCCTCCCGGTCGGCGGCGACCGCCAGGGCCGCGCGGAGCTTCTGCTCGGCGAGATCCGGGCGGCCGTCGCGCAGCGCCGCGGAGGCCTCGTCCCGCAGCGTCTCGACCTCGCGGGTCCGCGCCTCGAGCAGGCGGCGCGCCTCGACGGCCGCCTCGTCGTCCAGCACGGCGAGCAGGCGCGCCGCCGCGACGGGACGGCCCTCCGCGAGCAGCGTCCGCAGCTCCGTGAGCGGGTCGGTGGGCGCGACGGCGGTGCTCTCGGCGAGCAGGTGCACCACGACCCGGCGGGCCTCGCGGGGCGCGAGCCGCCCGGCCTCCAGACGCCGGACGAGCCCGGACGGCACGGCCCCGGCCGCCCGCTGCGCGCGCGCCGGCTCCAGGAGCAGCACGAGGGACAGGATGCGGAGGTCGACGCCCTGCACGGCGGCGGTCCGCAGGCGTCCGAGGACGTGCTTGGCCGGCCCGCTCGTCGCGGTGTCGCGGCCGCGGGAGACGGCCTCGATCCGGGCCTCGACGGCGGGGAGGTCCAGACCGCCCGGCGCCGCGGGCGTGGCGGAGAAGGCGTCGAGCAGCGTGAACGCGCCGGCCTCGGGGTGGAGCAGCGCCGGGACGGACGGCGCGCCGGCGGCGGCCAGCCCGTCGGTGAGCGTCCGGACCGCGTCACGGGACACCCCGCTCGCCCCGTTCACCCCCGGCAGCTCCCGGGCCGCGACCACCTCGAGGCCCGCGGCGGACGCGGCCTGCTCGGCCTGGTCGGCCTCCAGGTCCGCGTGGGCGCCCGCGGCTGCGTCGAGCTGCTCGCGGGTGAGCAGGCCGAGGTCGCCGTAGAAGCCCGACAGCTCGGCCGCGAGCTGGTCGGTGGCCCGGCGGCGCGCCCGGTCGCCGTCGCGCCGGCGCCGGCGCCAGAAGGCCGGGTCGGCGAGCTGGTCGCCGTGCTCGCCGCGCAGGCGCTCGTCGGCCCGCAGGAACGCCTGGCAGACCTGCCCGACGTGGCTCGCGCTGCGGGCCTTGTTGGTCCAGTAGGCGCGGACCTCGCGCAGCCGCTTCTCGATCTCCGGCCCGGTCATCCGGGCGTCGACGGCGTAGCGGGTGGGCAGGTCGTCGGGGAGCTGGGCGGTCCGCCCGCGCAGGGGCCGGACCACCTCCTCCTCGTATCGCTTCTGGTCGAGGGGCTTCTGGTCCACGGCCGTCAGCCCGTGACCATCAGTCCGTGGACCACCCGGGTCGCACGCTCGACCTCCTCGGGGCTCAGCGCGCCGATGGTCACCGCGATGTCGAGGCTCCGCCCCGAGGAGCGGTGCGTGGCGCGCAGCCGCAGGAGGCCCTGCTCGTCGATGCCGAGCACGATGTCCACCGGGGCCCCGGCGGGCCCCGGCGGGATGCCCTCGATCCGGCCGGCGCCGTCGGAGACCGCGACGTTGTCCTCCATCTCCTCGCTGGCCACCGTCCCGGCCTGCTCGTAGAGGGCGATGTCCACGCTGCGCTGGCCGGCGACGACCGTGAAGGCCTCGAGGGTCCGATCGCCGGTGGGCAGCGGGTCGTTGGCGGCGACGAGGTGGTGCACGTAGACGCGGTCGTCGGGGCGCGGACCGTCGACCAGCTGCACCCCGAAGGCCTTCGAGAGCACGTTGCGGGTGGACTTCGCGGAGAGGCGGCCCAGGTCGGCCTCGCTCATCCCCGTCGCGGCGGCGATGGCCGACAGCGCCTCGCGGGCCCTCTCGTCGCCGGCCTCTAGGGTGGGCGCGGCGTCGCGGGCCCGCGCGGTCTCCTGCACCACCCGCCGGGACAGCGCCCAGATCGCCGCCCCCTTGGCCACGGCGAGGTCGGGCTCGAAGAGCCGGGGCGTCCATCCGAACTCCGCGGCCAGCCGCTCCGCGACCGCGGGCATGCGGGTGGAGCCGCCGACGAGCAGCACCTCGTCGATCGTCGTGCCCGGGCTCTTGTCCTCGAGGGTGTCCAGCGTGCGGCGAAGGATGGCGACGGTGGTGTCGAGCAGGTCCTCGGTCATCGCCTCGAACTCGGCACGGGTCACGTCGAAGCGGGCGGCCGCGCCGGCGAGCTTGAGGTTGACCGGCCGCGACTCGTGCTTCGAGAGCTGCTTCTTCACCGACTCGGCGAGCAGCGCCACCTCCTGCACGAGGTCCTCGCTCTCGCGCGGGTCCTCGTCGGGCGCGGCCTCCTCGACGAAGCGGGTCATGAGGTGCTCGGCGAGCCGGGCGTCCCAGTCCGCGCCGCCGAGGTCCTTGTCGCCGTCGGTGCACACCACGTCGACGGCGTTGTCGTCGATGCGGATCACCGAGGTGTCGAAGGTGCCGCCGCCCAGGTCGTAGACCAGCACCGTGCGCCCGACCGCACCCTGGCTGGTCTCGTAGTGCACGGCCGCCGCGACCGGCTCAGGCACGATCCCGAGGACCTCGAGGCCCGCGATCTCGCCGGCCTTGCGTGTCGCGTCGCGCTCCCGCATCCCGAAGTAGGCGGGCACGGTGATGACGACGTCACGCACCTCGTCGTCGACCTCCGCCCCGGCCGCGAGGTGCTTGAGGATCAGCGCCGAGAGCGACTCCGGCGTGTGCTCCTGGCCGTGGAAGGAGTAGACGGCCGACGTCCCCATCTGGCGCTTCACGAGGCTGACGACGTGGTCCGGCTCGATCTTGGCGATCGCCTTGGCCTGCGTGCCCACCACGACGTTCGTCGGGCTCTCCAGGTAGACGACCGACGGCGTCGTCTCCTCCCCCTCGCCGTTGCGGGCGATCGACGCCCGCCCGGTCTCGTCGACGAAGCCGACCGCCGAGTACGTCGTGCCCAGGTCGATCCCGTAGACCCTGCGTCCGCGGTCAGGCATGGTGCGCCACCTCCTGGTCCTGCGTGTTCTCGACGGGCTGGATGTCCCCGGCGGGCTCGTGGCGCCCGACGGCCACCCCGGCGGGGGCGAGGACGCGGCCCGAGTCGCGCTCGAGCCACCCCTCGGAGAGCACGGCGACGACCCGGCCGTGCGACTCGGGGCCGGTGGCGACGGGCCGGCGCACGCGGTGGGCGGACGCGTCGAAGACGTCGCCGACGGCGACCGTGACGGGCTCGCAGCCGCAGCCCTCGAGCACGGAGGCGACGCTGTCGGCGTAGTAGGTGAGGGTGTCCCGGCGACGGCCGGCCGTGGGGTCGTCGGCGGCGGGGTCCTGGGCGGCGTCCTCCAGCAGCTCGGCGCGGAGCTTCGCCAGCGCGACGACGAGGGGCCGCAGGTGCCGCCCGCGGCGTTCGTCGCGCAGCGCGTCGAGCTCGGCCCGCTGGTGGGCGATGACCTCCTCGCGTGCCTGCGCCCGCTCCTGCTCGGCGCCCAGACGGCGGTCGAGGTCGTCGAGCCGGGCGAGCACCCGGTGCAGCACGTCCGGATCCGACACCGTCTCCGGCCCGGGCGCCTGCTCGTCCTGGGCCTGCTCGTCCTGGGCCTGCTCGTCCTGGGCCTGCTCGTCCTGGGCCTGCTCGTCCTGGGCCGCCTCGTCCTGTGCCGGGCGTCCGTCGTCCCCCACGTCGATCCCCCTCGACCGTGCAGGCGCCCCCGCCCGCGGGCGCTCAATCTATGACGCGCCGTAGCACGTTCGTGGAAGATCGCCCGTTCGGCCCAGCCACGACGAACGCACAGCGTCACGGCGGAGCCCCGTGCGGCGTGCCCGGGGACGGCGCCGGGATCATGGCGCTCGTGCACGTGGTCTTCGTCTGTTCGGGCAACATCTGCCGCTCCCCCGTCGCGGAGAAGGTCTTCCGCGCGCGCCTCGCCGACGCCGGGCTCTCCGACGCCGTCGAGGTCTCGAGCGCCGGCATCGGCTCGTGGCACGCCGGCGAGCCGATGGACCGGCGCGCGGCGGCGACGCTGGAGGGTCGCGGCTACGACACCGCACACCGGGCGCAGCAGGTCGACCGCCGTCAGCTCGACGCCGACCTGCTCGTCGCCGCGACCGAGGACCACGTGCGCGACCTCGTCGCGGCCGGCGCCCCGTCCGAGCGCGTGATGCTGCTGCGCTCGTTCGACCCCGAGGCCCCCGAGGGCGCCGAGGTGCCCGATCCCTACTACGGGGGCCCCGACGGGTTCGACGAGGTGATCGGGATGGTCGAGGCCGCGATGCCCGGCCTGGTCGACCGGGTCCGCCCGTGACGTCGGTGGAGTCACTGCTCGCCGGGAGTGGTCGCGGCGTGCAGACGGCCACGCTGGACGACGGCACCGAGGTGGTGGTCAAGAGCGGCGAGCCGTCGTCGATCGCCGCCGAGGCCGCCGGGCTTCGCTGGCTCGCCGAGCCGGGCGCCGTGGGCGTCCCCGAGGTGCTGGGGACCGCCGAGGGGCGGATGGTCTCGACCCGCGTGCCCTCGGGGCGGGCCGACGCCGGCGCCGCGGCGCGCTTCGGTCGCGAGCTCGCCGCCCTGCACGCCGCGGGTGCCCCGGCCGTCGGGTCGCCGCCGCCCGGGGGCCCGGTGCACGCCTGGATCGGCGAGGCGCGGATGGTCAACGAGACCGGCGACGACTGGCCGTCCTGGTACGCCGAGCACCGCGTCCTGCCCTACGCCCGGCAGGCCCGCGACCAGGGCACGTTCTCCGCCGACGACGTCGCCGTGGTCGAGCGGGCGTGCGCGTCGTTCCCCGACGTCGCCGGCCCGGCCGAGACCCCGGCGCGCCTGCACGGCGACCTGTGGACCGGCAACGTGCTGTGGGACGGCGACCGCGCGTGGGTGATCGACCCGGCGGCCCACGGCGGTCACCGCGAGACCGACCTGGCGATGCTGGCACTGTTCGGCGCTCCGCAGCTGGAGACGGTGCTCGCCGCGTACGACGAGGCGGCCCCGCTCGCGGACGGCTGGCGCGACCGCGTCGGCCTGCACCAGCTCTTCCCGCTGCTCGTGCACACCGTGCTCTTCGGCGGCGGCTACGGGAGCCGGGCGCTCGCGATCTGCAAGCCTCTCGCGCGCTCCACGTAACCTGTCTGTCGTGCGGTTCCTGCTCCGACCCGGATGGATCGCGCTGACCCTCGTCGTGGCGGCGTTCGCGTTCGCGTGCGCCTACCTGCTCGCGCCCTGGCAGTTCCACCGCAGCGACGAGCGCGACGGGGTCAACGCCGCGCTCACGCGGGCGGTGGTGACGGCGCCGGTGCCGCGCTCCGACCTCGTCGCCCCCGGCACCGAGCCCGCCGACGACGTCGCCTGGCGCCGTGTCACGCTCACCGGCACCTACCGGCCCGAGGGCGAGGTCCTCGTCCGGCTGCGCAGCATCGAGGGCAAGCCGGCGGTCGAGGTCATGACCCCGCTGACCACGACGACCGGCGAGACCGTGCTGGTCGACCGCGGCTACGTCCGCTCCGAGGACCAGGGCGGCCTGGGCGCGATCCCGCCCGCCCCGGCCGGCGCGGTCTCCCTCACCGGGTACCTGCGCCGCGACGAGGCTCCCTCGGACCGGCCGGCGGTCGTCGCGGACGGTCGCCGGCAGGTCTACTCCGCCAACGCCGGGGCGATCGCGGCCGTCGGCGGCGTGCCGACGAGCCCCGGCTACGTCCAGCTCAGCGACGGCCCCGGCGTCCTCACCGCGGTCCCCCTCCCCCAGCCCGACCCGAACCCCTCGTACTCCTACGCCTGGCAGTGGCTGATCTTCGGGCTGATGGCGATCGGCGCGTGGATCTACTTCGCGCGCCTCGAGTACCGCCGCGCCCACGGCCTCGAGCCCCACGCCCGCCGGGACGCCGACGACCAGGACCCCCGCGACGCCGCCGACGGCACCCCGTGGGACGCCCGCGCGACGAGCACGGAGGAGAAGCTCGCCGACCGCTACGGGCGGCGCTGAGCGCGTGAGATGGGGGCTTTCCTGACGGTGGACGTCAGCGTGGCCCCCAGGCTGACACGAGCACCACGGCCAGAGCCGTCGTCGCAGCGCTGACGAGACGGGACAGGCGCACCGCCCGCGGCAGGTCCGCCACGGCCGGGGGGCGGCCGTCGCCGAGCACCGGGCGGTCCTGGACGCCGTAGGGGTAGACGGTGCGCCCGCCCAGGCGCAGGCCCAGCGCGCCGGCGAAGGACGCCTCGACCGGGCCGGCGTTCGGGCTCGGGTGCGCGGGGGCGCCGCGGCGCCAGGCACGGACGGCGTCGCCCGGACGCCCGCCGACGAACGGCGCGCAGGCGGCCGTGACCAGCGCCGACACGCGCGCGGGCACCACGCCGGCGACGTCGTCGGCGCGCGCCGAGGCCCACCCGAAGCGCTCGTAGCGCGCCGAGCGGTGCCCGACCATGGCGTCGAGGGTGTTGACCGCGCGGTGCCCGAGCAGCCCCGGCACCCCCGCCAGCGCGCCCCACACCAGCGGCGCGACGACGGCGTCGGCGGTGTTCTCCGCGACCGACTCCAGCGCCGCCCGGGCGAGACCGTCGGCGTCGAGGGCCGACGGGTCCCGGCCGCACAGGTGCGGCAGGCGCTCCCGGCCCGCCGCGACGTCCCCGGCGGCGAGGGAGGCCGCCATCACCGAGCCCTCGGTCGCCAGCGAGGTACCGCCGAGCACCGTCCACGTGGCCGCAGCGGTCACGAGGGTGTGCGCGAGCGGACGTCGGGCCGTGGCCCGCTCGAGCAGCATCCCGCCGGCCACGGCCCCACCGACGAGCACCGCGGCGTGGGCGACGCCGGGCCCGCGCCGGTCCGCCCACCACCGGCGCTCGAGCCGGCCTGCCAGCGATCCGAACACCGCGACCGGGTGGCCCCGTCGTGGGTCGCCGAGCACCGCGTCCGCCAGCACCCCGAGCGCGAGCCCGGCGGCTCTCGGCGTGACCAGCACACGCCGATGATCTCACCCCGCGTTCCCACCCGGCCCGTGACAGGGTGCTCGCCGTGGCCTTCAGCGACGAGCTCTGGAACGCGGGCGCCGGGGTGTACGCGGAGGTCCGCGCGCACCCCTTCCTCACCGGCCTGGCGGACGGGACCCTGCCGCACGCGGCGTTCCGTCACTTCATCGTGCAGGACGCGCACTACCTGCGCGGATACGCCCGCGCCCTCGCGCTGCTCGCGGCGCGCGCCCCGTCCGCGAACGACACGGTGATGTTCAGCGCGCACGCCGCCGGCGCGATCGCCGCCGAGCAGGAGATGCACGCCGAGCTCGCCGGGGCGCTGGGGCTCACCGCGGAGCAGGCGGCCGCCGAGCCGGTGGCGCCCACGACCACGGCCTACACGAGCTACCTGCTCGCGACCTGCCACGGCGGCTCGTTCGCCGAGGGCCTGGGCGCGGTGCTCCCGTGCTACTGGGTCTACGCGAAGGTCGGCGAGGCGCTGCTCGGGGCCGGCTCCCCCGACCCGCTCTACGCCCGCTGGATCGCGATGTACGGCGGCGAGGAGTTCCAGGCCGTCGTCGACGCCGTGCTGGCGCTGGCCGACCGGATCGGGCCGACCCTCGCCGACACCGAGCGCGCCCGCGTCCGGGAGCACTTCGTGACGACGTGCCGGTACGAGTGGATGTTCTGGGACGCGGCCTGGCGGCAGGAGACCTGGCCGGTCTAGCCGTTCGGGCCCGCGGCGGGCCGCCGCAGCACGAACCGGGTCTCGACGACGTGGTGCGCGCTCGCGGCGGCACCCCCGGGGGCGCTCGGCACGAGCGCGTTCTGCGGACCGGCGAGGGCCACGAGCTCCCAGCCCCGGCGGCCCAGCAGGTTCAGCTGCTCGGCGTACACACGCGCCCAGGCCACGCGGTACGGGCGGAACTCCTCGAGGATCAGCTCGCCCGCCGGGCCGATCGCGTAGATCTGCCACTCGGCCTCGGCGTCCTGCGCCCCGGAGAGGCCGACCGCCGAGATCTCCAGCGTCGCGTACTCCCAGGTGGTCAGGACGCCCGCCGTCCCCGCCCGCGGCGGACCGCCTGCGCCGGGTCGAGCACCACGGCGCGGGCGGCCTCGGTGGCGCGGGCCGTGGCCCGCTCAGCGCGCGCCGAGCGGGCGCGGCGCAGCGCGGAGGTGCGGCCCGAGGGCGTCCCGGTGCGGCCGCGTTCCGCGGGCGGTGTGCCGAGCGTCGTCAGCGTGCGCCCCGACGGGGACGGAGGGGTGTCCCCGGTGAGCGCGAAGCCCGCGATCTTGACCAGGACGCCGGCCACGATGAGCGCGGGCCCGACCACGAGGGCGCCGGGCATGCCCATCGCGAGCACGACGATCCCGGCCCCGAGGAGGACCAGACCACCGAGCAGGAGGAGAGCGGACCGCACGGAACCACGCTACGTGGTCGAATCCGCCCGAGCAGTACACCGATCGGTGCAATCACCCGGGCGAGGCGAGGATGACCATTGCGCGCCGGGGTCGTAGGGTGCACCGAACGCGCCAGGGAGGGCACATGAGGGAGTTCGCGGTCCGGTACGTCAACGGCCCCCTGCAGGGGGTCGGGGAGATCACGCAGCCGGACGAGGCCGGAGACCAGCCGCCGCTGGTCCAGCGCATCCCGCTCCCGAGCGCCGAGCACGGGGTGCGGCGCACGATCTCGGACGTCGTCGGCAACCAGCAGCACGCGATCTACGAGCGCACCGGGCACAACGACGCCGGCGAGTGGGAGTTCACGCTCGTCCGCGTCGAGTAGGCAGGCCCCGCCGGGACGGCCCGGGACAGGAGACGGCGCGAAGGTCCAGAATCGCCCCGTGGCCGCCGACCGCTCCTCCCCCAGCACCGCCACCTCGCTCTCGCTGCGCCCGGCCGAGGCCGGGGACGCCGAGCGCGTGGGTGCGATCTTCGCGGGGTACGTCCTGCACTCGATCGCGACGTTCGTCGAGACCCCGCCGACCGACGAGATGTGGCGCGAGCGCATCGCCGAGGCCCGGTCCGCGGGGCTGCCGTTCCTCGTCGCCGTGCTCGACGGCGCCGTCGAGGGCTTCGCGCACGTCACCCGGTTCCGGCCGCACGCGGCCTACCGCTACACGGTCGAGGACTCGATCTACATCGCGCCGGAGGCCTCCGGGCGGGGCGTGGGCTCCCGCCTGCTGGCGGCGGTGCTGGACGGGCTGCGGGGCACCGAGGTGCGCCAGGTGGTCGCGGTGATCGCCGCGATCGCCGGGTCGCAGCACGACACCCCGTCCATCGTGCTGCACCGCCGGCTGGGGTTCGTCGAGGTCGGCCGCATGCCGTCGGTGGGCTACAAGAACGGCCAGTGGGCCGACACCGTGCTCATGCAGGCCGACCTGCGCCCCGACGGCTGACCGGCCCCACGACCGACCGGCCCCCACGACCGACAGGCCCCCACGACCGACAGGCCCCCACGACCGACAGGCCCCGGACGCACGAACGGGCCGCCCCGCGCGGTGCGGGGCGGCCCGTCGAGCGTGATCGGTGCGGCTCAGGCCTCCGCGGCGACGGAGCGACGGCCCCAGTTCCGCTGGGCGTGCCGGGCGAGGGCCGAAGCCACCCCGACGCCCGCTCCCGCACTCACGATCATGCCGATGAACACTGCCGCCATGACGGCTCCTCCTCACCACGTGCACGCGTCCTGGCCGGTGACCGGATCCGGTTGATCCGAGCGGTCCGCGGACGCTTGCGGAACGTCGGGCGCTATCTGCACCCGCTCTGTAGGACGCGTCGGACCCGGGGTGTGTTCCACGGCGTCGGCGACCCTGCGGATGACCCCACTCACAGCGACGGCACCGTTTCACCGTGTGGGGGCGACCCCCATTCAGTAGTGTCCGATGACCACGAGAAGTAAACGGACGTTAACGACTTTCGGGTTGTTTCCGTCAAATCGGACAGAATGCGTTCCCTGTCGGGGCAGCCGGGCCGGCGACGGCCCGGTCGGAGGACGCGGGACGTTTCCGAGGGCGCTCCGGTAGTGCTGTCGGGAGCCCCCGCGTCATGAGGGGAGACCACATGACGACGACCGATTCCGGTGGGGGCGGCGGGGCGCCCGACACCCCCGAGAACATCACCGTCACCGACGACGCCACCATGAAGCGCGCCGTCGGCGCGGCGGCGGTCGGCAACATCACCGAGTGGTTCGACTTCGGGGTCTACGCCTATCTGGCGACGACGATCGAGGAGAACTTCTTCCCGCCCGACAACCCCACGCTCGCGCAGGTCGGGGTGTTCGCCGGATTTGCGGTGTCGTTCCTCGTGCGGCCGCTCGGCGGGCTGTTCTTCGGGCCGCTCGGCGACCGGATCGGCCGCACCAAGGTCCTCTCGATCACGGTCATCATGATGGCGATCGGGACGTTCCTGCTCGGCTTCATCCCGCCGTACGAGTCGATCGGCATCTGGGCGCCGATCCTGCTCGTGCTCTGCCGCGTCGTGCAGGGCTTCTCCACCGGCGGCGAGTACGCCGGCGCGATGACGTTCATCGCCGAGTACTCCCCGGACAAGCGGCGCGGGTTCTTCGGCAGCTTCCTCGAGTGCGGGACGTTCATCGGCTACGCACTGGGCGCGACCGTCGCGACGGTCATCCCGCTGGTCTCCTCGCCCGAGTTCGCGTCCACCTGGGCGTGGCGCATCCCGTTCTTCATCGCGCTGCCGCTGGGCGTCGTCGGCGTCTACCTGCGCGTGAAGCTCGAGGAGACCCCGTCGTTCCAGACGCTGCTCTCGGAGTCCGAGGAACGCGAGGGCCAACAGGCCGGCGGCGGGCTCAAGGAGCTGTTCGGCAAGTACTGGCCGGCGATGCTCGCCGCCGGCGGACTCGTCGTGGCGTGGAACATCCCGAACTACATGCTCACCAGCTACATGCCGACGTACCTCGAGGACAACGTCGAGGTGGTCGGGGGCACCGCGATCGACAGCACGACGTCGCAGTGGCTCCAGATCGGGGTGCTCTGGGTGGCCGTGTTCATCATCCCGTTCCTGGGGCGGCTCTCCGACCGCGTCGGCCGGAAGCCGATCCTGTGGGTGGGATCGATCGGCACGGTCGTGCTCGCCTTCCCGATGATCCTGGTGCTCAAGAGCGGCTCGGTGCCGCTGGTCGGCATCGGCCTCGCCGTGATGGGCCTGCTGCTGATCCTCTTCTCGGCGACCTGCCCGTCGACGCTGCCGGCGCTGTTCCCCACCGAGATCCGCTACGGCGGGCTGGCGATCTCGTTCAACATCTTCGTGTCGGCCTTCGCCGGGACGACGTCGCTGATCATGACGGCTGTCGTGCTCGGGACGGGCTGGGCCTACTGGCCCGCGGTGTACCTGGTGTTCGCCGGGGCGGTCGGCGCCGTGGTGCTGCTGTCGTTGCGGGAGACCGCCGGGAGGCCGCTGCCGGGCTCGCACCCGGCCGTGTCGACCGCCCAGGAGGCCCGGGAGCTGGTCGCGTCGCAGCAGTGATGTCGCAGCAGCGGCGTCCCCGATGGTGGTGGCCCGGGGTGTCGGGCGCGACGATGACGGGCACGATGGCCCCGTGTCCGCACCCGACTCCCCCGGCCCCACCGTCTTCGTGCTGTTCGGCGCCACCGGGGATCTGGCCAAGCGCCTGGTCCTTCCGTCGTTCTTCCGCCTGGTGCAGGAGAAGCTCCTGCCCGACGAGTGGCGCCTGATCGGCAGCGGGCGACGGGAGAAGACCGACGACGAGTTCCGCGACGACGTCCGGGCGGCGCTCGAGCAGTTCGGCGGCCTGACGCCCGAGGACGGACCGTGGGACGAGTTCGCCGCGGGCCTGCGCTTCGCCGGCGGCGGCTTCACCGCCGACGACCCGGGTGAGCTGCTCGACCGCATCGCCGAGGTGCGGGGCGAGATCGGGCAGGACGCCCAGCTCGTGCACTACCTCGGCCTGCCGCCGACCACCTTCGGCGACTACACGCGCGCCCTCGGGGCGCACGGGCTGGCCGAGGGCGCCCGCGTGGTCTACGAGAAGCCCTTCGGCACGTCGCTGGAGAGCTTCCGGGAGCTCGACCGGGTCGTGCACGAGGTGCTCGACGAGTCGCAGGTGTTCCGGATCGACCACTTCCTCGGCAAGGAGGCCACCCAGGAGCTGCGCGCCCTGCGCTTCGCCAACGGCCTGTTCGGCAGCTCCTGGGACCGCCACCACGTCTCGGCCGTGCAGATCGACGTGCCGGAGACGCTCGACGTCGCCGACCGTGCCGAGTTCTACGACGCCACCGGCGCCGTGCTCGACATGCTCGTCACCCACCTGTTCCAGGTGGCGGCCGAGGTCGCGATGGAGCCGCCCGCGTCGTTCCGCGCCGACGACGTCGCCGCCGCCCGCGACGAGGCCGTGCGCCGCTTCCGCCCGCTGCAGCGCGACGAGGTGGTCCGCGGGCAGTTCGAGGGCTACCGCGACCTCGAGCACATCGCCGACGACTCGACCACCGAGACCTTCGTCGCCGCCCGCCTCTGGATCGACAGCGACCGCTGGCGCGGGGTGCCGTTCCTCCTGCGCACCGGCAAGCGGATGGCCGAGAGCCACCAGAAGGTCAACCTGATCTTCCGGGACCCCGACGACGGCCCCGTCGACCCGGGCGACCTGCCGACGCGCGGCAACGTCCTGTGCTTCGACCTCGCCGGCGACGGCGCCCTGGCGCTGTCGATGAACGTCAAGACGCCCGGCGCCTCGATCGACCTGGGCACGACGTGGACCCAGATCCCGCTCGACGGCCTCTCCGGCGGCGACCCCCTCCCGCCGTACGTCCGCCTGATCCACGACGTGCTCACCGGCGACCGCGCGCTGTTCACCCGCCCCGACGGCCTCGAGGACGTCTGGATCGCGGCCGCGGAGGTGCTCGACGACCACCGGCAGCCCGAGAGCTACGCCCCGGGCTCCTGGGGCCCCGCGTCGGCGGAGCGCCTCGCCGATCCCGTGGGCTGGGTGCTGCCGGGCTGATTCACGGCGCGGGGCGCACCTGCAGCAGGAGATCGGGGTCGATCGCGAAGTAGCCCGCGAACGGTGCCGCCTGCGCGCAGAGCAACGTGAGGGCGAGGGCCATCGCCGTGCCGAGCAGGACGAGGGACACCGCGGCGCGGCGCGGCCGGTCGGCGTGGACGCAGGCGGTCGCGGCGAGCGTCGTGACCGCGACCAGGAACAGCGCGGTCAGCCGCAGCGGGCCGATGGCCGAGCCGCTGAGCACGAGCCGGGTCCGGCGGGCCTCGAGGGCGGCGTCGACGGCGGTGACGAGCCGATCCTCGGCCACGCGCTCGCCCTCGGTCTGCACCGGCAGGGACAGCACGACGTTTTGCACCTGCACGAGCCCGCCGGGCGCGACGCTGATCGTGGCCTGCCCGTCGGCCATCTGCGGCCACTCGACGGCGACGTACTGCTCGATCTGGCCGCGCAGCAGCGCGCGGACCTCGGGCTGCTGGGCGGGGAACGTGCCCATGAGCAGGTCGATGTCGCGCAGGGCGCTCGCCTCCTGGCCCACGGAGGCCGCGGCGTCGTCGCGGTCGGCCCACACGTCGGCGACGAGGAACCCGGTCAGCAGGCCGAAGATGAGGCCCATCGGGGCCAGCAGGCCGGGGCTCAGCGGGCCGAGCACGTCGCCGTACCCCCACCGCCGCGCCAGGACCAGCACGGCGATGACGAGCGCGCACGGCAGGAGGCTACGTGAGCGATCCTCGGGCCCACAGGCCCGAAGATCGCTCACGGAGGGGTCGTCAGTGCTGGGAGCCCGGCTCCCCGGCGTACTCCGGGCCGGCGGGCGAGCGGTCGGCCGGGTCGCCGCCGGACGCCCCCGCGATCGCGCGCCACACCGCCTCCGGGGTCAGCGGCATGTCGATGTGCCGCACCCCGAGGTGGGACAGCGCGTCGATCACGGCGTTGTGCACCGCGGGCGTCGAGCCGATCGTGCCCGACTCCCCGATCCCCTTCGCGCCGATCGGGTTGAGGTGGGTCGGGGTCTCGGTGTTCGACGTCTCGAACGACGGCAGGTCCGCCGCCGACGGGATGGTGTACGAGGCGAGGTTGCCGCTGGTCGGGTTGCCGTCCTCGTCGAAGGTCACCCGCTCGTAGAGGGCCTGCGAGATGCCCTGGGCGATGCCGCCGTGCTGCTGCCCGGCGACGAGCATCGGGTTGAGGATGCGGCCCGCGTCGTCGACGGCGACGTGGCGGCGCTGGCGGACCATGCCGGTGTCGAGGTCGACGTCCACGACGGCGATGTGGGAGCCGAACGGGAAGCTGGACTGGCCCTGCTTGAAGTCGAGCTCCTGGAGCATCGGGGCGGCGGCGCCGTCCTCGGTGCCCGACCCGTCCTCCGACGCCGTCGCCACCTGCGCCCAGGTGATCTCGCGGTCGGCGATGCCCTTCACGCCGAAGCCGCCGTCGGTCTGCTCGATGTCCTCCACCCCGGCCTCGAGCAGGTGCGCGGCGATCTCCTTGGCCCGCGCCACCAGCTGCTCGGAGGCGTTGTGGATGGCGCTGCCGCCGGTCTGCAGCGAGCGCGATCCCAGCGTGCCGGCGCCGCTGCGCACCAGCGACGTGTCGGACTGGACGACCTTGATCTTCTCCATCGGCACGCCGAGGACGCCCGCGGCGAGCTGGGCGTACGCGGTCTCGTGGCCCTGGCCGTGCGCGCTCGTCCCGGCCATGACCGTGAACGTGCCGTCGGGGTGCGCCTGGGCCGAGCCGTACTCCCCGTCGAGCCCCAGCGGGGCGGTGACCTCGACGTACGACGCGACACCGATGCCCATGGCGGTCCGGCTGCCCTCGGCGCGGCGGCGCTCCTGCTCGGCGCGCAGGCCGTCGTAGTCGGCCGCGACCTTGACCGCGTCGAGCGCCTTCTCGTGCTCGGCGTTGTCGTACTCGGCGCCGGTGAGGCTGGTCATCGGGAACTTGTCGGGCTGCAGGAAGTTCTTCCGGCGCATCTCGAGCGGGTCCATGCCGATCTCGTCGGCGGCCATGTCGATGATGCGCTCGAGCAGCTGGGTCGCCTCGGGGCGCCCGGCGCCGCGGTAGGCCCCGGTGGTCGTGGTGTTGGTGACCACGGACTTCCAGGCGAAGTCGATGGCCGGGATGTCGTAGACGCCCTGGGCCATCAGCTGGGTCAGGCTCGGCAGGATCGTCCCGACCGCCGGGTACATGCCGCCGTCGCCGACGACCGAGGCCCGCAGCCCGACGATGCGTCCGTCGTTCTTGACGCCCAGCTCGACGTGCTGCACCTGGGCGCGCCCGTGCACCATCGAGAGCATGTTCTCCGAGCGCGTCTCGGTCCAGCGCACGGGGCGCCCGAGGTCCATCGCGGCGCGGGCGGCGATCGAGTACTCGGGGTAGGCCGTGGCCTTCGGGCCGAAGCCGCCACCCACGCGCGGGGCGATCACGCGGACCTGCTCGGCCTCGAGGCCCAGGTCGCCGGCGAGCGCGTCGCGGGCGCCGTGCGGGGTCTGGACCGACAGCCAGAGGGTGACGCCGCCGTTCGGCTCGCCGGGGACGGCGACGGCCGCGTTCGGCTCCATCGGCACGCCCGCGATGCGCTGGTTGTAGAACTTGCCGGAGACGACCGTGTCGGCGGTGTCGAAGATGCCCTCGACCTCGCCGGTGCCGGCGCCCGCGACGACGTTGGAGCCGTGCTCCTCGAAGATCACCGGGGCGCCCTCGGCCATGGCCTCCTCGATGCCGACCACCGCGGGCAGCGGGTCGATGTCGGGGAACACCGACTCGGCGGCGTCGAGCGCCTGGCCGGAGGTCTCGGCGACGACGGCGGCGATGATGTCGCCGACGAACCGCACGCGCCCGCGGGCCAGCGGCGGGCGGGACATCGCGTCGGGGACGACGCCGGGCAGGCCGGGCCGGTCGGCGATCTGCAGGTCGCCGTCGACGTACACCCCGACGACGCCCGGCTTCGTGCGCGCCTCCTCGACGTCCACGGAGTTCAGCGTCCCGTGCGCCATGGGCGAGCGGACGAAGACGACGTGCAGCGAGCCCTCGATCGGCAGGTCACCGGTGTAGCTCTCGGCCCCGGTGATCAGGCCCTGGTCCTCGGTGCGCTTGACCGAGTGACCGAAGATCGATCCGGATCGACTGGGAGTGATGGTCATCGGTGCTGCTCCTGAGATTCGAGAGTGCCTGAGATTCGAGAGTGATCGTGGTGGTGATCGGGGGCGGTGCTCCCGTGGGCACCGGCCGGGCCAGGCGGTCGTCGCGCCGACGACGGGGACGATGCCGGCGGTTCCCGGTCAGCATGGGCGTGCGGGGGCGTCCGTGCACGACGGGGCCCGCGGGCGCCCGAGCGCCGTCACCGACCTGCCCCACGCGTCCTCCTCGTCGCTCCCTGTGCCGCCGAGCACAGAAGATCAGACGCCGTGGGGTCCGTCGAGTCCGGTTTCCGGTGGGCGGACCGACCGACCCGGGGCCGCCGGCTGGGTCACGACTCCGGCACGTGCCGCTCGATCTCCTCGAGCCAGATCGTCGCCGACGAGTCCGACGGCGCGCGCCAGTCCCCGCGCGGCGAGAGCGACCCGCCGGCGACGACCTTCGGTCCGTTGGGCATCGCCGAGCGCTTGAACTGCGCGAAGCCGAAGAAGCGCCGGGCGAACACCTGCAGCCACTGCCGGATCTCGGCGAGGTCGTAGGCCTCCCGGTCGCCCTCCGGGAAGCCGGGCGGCCAGGAGCCGGCGTCGAGGTCGTGCCACGCGTGCCAGGCGAGGAACGCGATCCGCGAGGGCCGGAACCCGTGGCGCAGCACCCAGTAGAGGGTGAAGTCCTGCAGGTCGTACGGCCCGATCTTCTGCTCGCTCGACTGGATCTCCTGGTCGGAGTCCGCCGGCACGAGCTCGGGGCTGATCTCGGTGTCGAGCACGTCGGACAGCACCTCGGCGACGTCGTCGTCGAACTGCTCCGAGCTGATCACCCAGCGGATGAGGTGCTGCACGAGCGTCTTCGGGACGCCGGTGTTGACCGTGTAGTGCGACATCTGGTCGCCGACGCCGTAGGTCGACCACCCGAGCGCGGCCTCGGAGAGGTCGCCGGTGCCGACCACGATGCCGCCGCGCTGGTTGGCCGCGCGGAAGAGGTAGTCGGTGCGCAGCCCGGCCTGGACGTTCTCGAAGGTCACGTCGTAGACCGGCTCGCCGGAGGAGAACGGGTGGCCGAGCTCGCGCAGCATCAGCCGGGCGGTCTCGGTGATGTCGATCGTCTCGAACGTGACCCCGAGGGCCTCCGAGAGGCGCTGCGCGTTGGACTTCGTGCGCTCGCCCGTCGCGAAGCCGGGCAGCGTGAAGGCGAGGATGTCCGAGCGCGGGCGGCCGGCGCGGTCCATCGCGCGGGCGGCCACGATCAGCGCGTGGGTGGAGTCGAGTCCGCCCGAGACCCCGATGACGACCTTGGCGTCGCCGATCGCCCGCAGCCGCTGCAGGAGGCCGGCGACCTGGATGTTGTAGGCCTCGAAGCAGTCCTGCTCGAGGCGGGCGGGGTCGGTCGGCACGAAAGGGAAGCGCTCGACGTCGCGCCGGAACCCGAGGTCGCCGGTCGGCGGGTCGAGGGTGAACTCGACGGTGCGGAACGTCGTGGAGGACGTCTGCGCGTGGCGGCGGCGGTTGTCGTCGAACGTCCCCATCCGCAGGCGCTCGGAGCGCAGCAGCCGCAGGTCGACGTCGGCGACGGCGTGACGCTCGCCGGCCGGGAAGCGCTCGGTCTCGGCCAGCAGCGCGCCGTTCTCGTGGATGCTCGTCTGGCCGTCCCACGAGACCTCGGTGGTCGACTCCCCGTCGCCGGCCGCGGCGTAGACGTAGGCCGCCGAGCAGCGCGCCGAGGCCGACCGGGCCAGGAGCTGGCGGTCGTCGGCGCGCCCGACCGTGATGGGGCTGCCCGAGAGGTTCGCCAGCACCGTCGCGCCGGCCAGCGCCGCCTCGGCGCTGGGCGGGATGGGGACGAACATGTCCTCGCAGACCTCGACGTGCACCACGAGGCCGTCGACGTCGGTGGCGGCGAAGAGCAGGTCGGAGCCGAACGGCACGTCCTCGCCGAGCAGCCGCGTGGTGCCGCCCTCGCCGGCGCCGGCGGCGAGCTGGCGGGGCTCGTAGAACTCGCGGTAGTTCGGCAGGTAGGTCTTCGGCACCACGCCCAGCACCCGCCCGCGGTGGACGGCGACCGCGCAGTTGTAGATCCGGTTCCGGTGGCGCAGGGGCGCGCCGACGACCAGCACCGGGGTGAGCTCCGTGGACGCCGCGACGACGTCGCCCAGGGCGTCGACGACCGCGTCGAGCAGGGTGTCCTGCATCAGCAGGTCCTCGATCGAGTAGCCCGAGAGCGTGAGCTCCGGGAACACCACGAGGCCGACGCCGTCGTCGTGGCACTCGCGGGCCACCGCGAGCAGCGAGGACGCGTTGGCGGCCGGCTCGGCGATCGTCGTGCGGATGGTCGCGGCGGCGACGCGCACGAAGCCCTGGTGGTACACCGACGTGAAGGGCGGGCTGGGCATGTCCGGGTGTCCTCCTGGCCTTCCTGCGCGACGACGCGGGCGAGCGTAGATCGCCCGCCCGCGCGCCGGGCCTCAGACCGTGGTCGGGGCCGCCGGAGGTGTCGACGGACCGGCCGGGTCCGTGCGGTCCGTGCGGTCCTCCGGGCCCTCCTCGGGCACCAGCGCCCAGGCAGCCAGGTAGGCGATCAGACCGATCAGGTGCCCGAACACCGCCAGGAGTACCACGACCACGCGGACGAGATTGACGTCGAGCCCGGTGCGGGCGGCGATCCCGCCGCACACGCCGGCGATCCAGCGGTCGCCGACACTGCGCCGGAAGCCGAGGGTGGACGGGGCGGGGACTCCAGGTGTGCTCATGGCTCCGAGCCTGCTGCGGCGACGGGCGCCCGGCCTCCGGGTCCGTCCCCGGTTCGACCCCGGACCTCATCCCCGACGTCTCGGGGTCCGCGGTCGGGGACGCCCGCTTTGTCGACGCTCCGTCACCTTTCTTCGCCTCGCGGCAGGTCGGTCACCCTAATGGCCTAGCCAGCGAGAGCGGCGTGCAGTTCGACGGCGTCGTCGGCTTCATGGTCCACGGGATGAACGGCACGATCATCGTGCCGGTCGTGGCGCTGCTGCTGCTGATCGTCTCGTTCTTCGCGAAGCTGCCCCGGGGCGTCGCGTTCGCCGCGGCCCTGTTCGTCATGGTCGTGGCCCAGGTGCTCCTCGGCATCGTCTCCCACTCCGTGCCGGCCCTGGGCATGCTCCACGGCGCCCTGGCGCTGGCCATCCTCGTCACCGCCGTGCTCTCCGCGCGCCTCGCGGGCGTCCCGCGGACCGCGCGCGAGCCGGTCGCGACGGCCTGACCGGACCGGCTGATCGGACGGGCCAGGACTCCCGGGACACCAGATGCTGCGGGCGCGGCGCCGGACGTGGCGCACCGGGGTTCCCCGTCGGTCCCTGGTGGCCGTCGTCGTCGCGCTCGTGGTGCTGGTGCCGCTCGGGTGGATGTGGTCCGGCAGCCTCGTGCCCGCCTCGTACTCCGTGGCGGACATGGGGACGCCGGACCTCGGCGGCGGCCCCGCCCCCGGGGACACCGCCGGGGACCACGCGATGCACGGCATGGCGGGGATGGCGGGCCCGTCGGTGGACGCCCTGCGCGAGCCGCCGGGTCCGGCCGACATCGACGTCACGCTCGTCGCGCGCGGCGGGCGGGTGACGCTGCCGTCGGGGCGCGTGATCGACGGCTTCACCCTCAACGGCACGACGCCCGGCCCGGAGATCCGCGCGGTGCAGGGACAGATGGTGCAGGTCCGCCTGGTCAACGAGAACGTGGCCGAGGGCGTCACCCTGCACTGGCACGGCTACGACGTGCCCGCGGGTGACGACGGTGTCGCCGGCGTGACCCAGGACGCGGTGCCGATCGGCGGCTCGTTCGTCTACCGGTTCCGCGCCGACCAGGCCGGGACGTACTGGTACCACTCGCACCAGGTGGCGGACCCGCAGGTCCGGGGCGGGCTCTTCGGCGCCCTCGTGGTGACGCCGACCGACGGGCTGGGCGACACCGGCGACGTCACCGCGGTGACCCACGTCTACGAGGGCCGCCGCACGGTCAACGGCCTCGAGGGCGACGTCCCGGTCGCGGGCGTCCCGGGTACGCGGGTGCGCGTCCGCGTCGTGAACACCGACAACGGCCCGGTCCAGGCGTGGGTCGGCGGCGCGCCCTACCGGCTGGTGGCGATCGACGGCCACGACGTCGACGCCCCGACGCCCACCACCGACTCGCTGTCGGTCACGGCCGGGGCGCGCGCCGACCTCGAGATCGACCTGCCAACCGACGGTGCCGGCGTGCGGGTCGAGATCGGCGGGGCCTCGGCCGTGACCTTCGGCCGGCCGCTGCCCGTGACGCCGCGCCCGGCCCGCGACCTGGACCCCATCAGCTACGGGACCCCCGCCGCCCTGGCCTTCGACCCGGACGCCGCGACCCGGCGCTTCGACTACGTCATCGGCCGGCGACCGGGCTTCATCGACGGGACGCCGGGTCTGTTCTGGACCGTCAACGGACACATGTGGCCCGACGTGCCGATGTACGTGGTGCGCACCGGCGACGTCGTCCGCATGCACATCGACAACCGCAGCGGCGAGCTGCACCCCATGCACCTGCACGGGCACCACGCCGTCGTGCTCGCCCGCGACGGCGTGCCGGCCACCGGCAGCCCGTGGTGGGTCGACAGCCTCGACGCGCAGGACGGCCACACCTACGACATCGCGTTCGTGGCCGACAACCCCGGGCTCTGGATGGACCACTGCCACAACCTGACCCATCCGGCCGAGGGGCTCATGGCGCACCTCATGTACGACGGGGTGACGACGCCGTATCGCGTCGGTGGCGACAGCCACAACGACCCGGAGTGAACCACCCGTCCCACGGGGGGATACTGGCCGGTAACCACGCGGTCCCCCGGAGGGGACCTCCGGAGGTGACCGACCGATGAGCGCTCCCCCTGCCGAGACCGGCACCGCCACGTCCCGGGCCGAGTCCTGGACGACGACCCGGATGGACTCGTGGGTGCCGGAGTACGCCACCCGGTGTGCCGAGGCCGTGGTCCACGCCCTGGACCTGCTCGACGGCGACGACGTCGAGACCGTGCCCGACACGACCGGGCCCGGGTTCACGCTGAACGTGCTCGCCGACCCGCCGCCGCCCGTGCGCGCGCTGCACTGGACGCCGGACACCGGATGGACCGTCACCGGCGATGCCGCCTCGCGGCGGGCGCCACGCTGGTCGCCGCTGCCGCTGGCGGCCGACGCCGATCCCCTGGAGCTCTGCGAGGCGCTGGCCTGAGCACCCCCGGCTCGCCTGCACCGACCACGGCCGGGCGCATGTGCCGGTGCGGGCCCCTCGTCCGCACCGGCCGCCCCGGAGTCGGAACGTACCGGGCGGTCCCCTCGGCGGAAAGGTCGTCGCCGCGAGCCCGACTGCGCAGCGGCGTACGCACAATGACGTACAGCGTCACCCGCACGGGTGGCCCTAACCTCGCTGGTCGACGCCCGTCATCGACGGGCACGGGGGAGGCATGATGCAACGCCGGGGCCACGATCACCTGATCCACGAACCACGCATCCGCCGGGTCCCCCGCAGGCCGGCGACGCCGAGCACGCCCGCGCCGCGCCACGAGGAGCCGGCTCCGCGGGTGCCCGCGCCCCGCAGCCCCCGCGACGAGGACCGCGCGACCGCCTAGGCCTGGCTCCCCGATCGGCGCAGCGGGCCGTCCTCGTCCGGCCGAACCGGACCGTGTGCGGTCGGTGCCCGGTCCGTGCTCGATACGGGAGAAGCGTCGGTCAGCGGTGGTGACCGCGCGCCCGACCGCGGGGACGGTCGTCGTCCCGGTCGTCGTCGCCGTCGTCCGCGCGCGCCTGCGCCCGCCAGCGGTCGAACCAGCGGTCCCAGGCCTCGGCGGCCCGGGCGTCGGCGTCGCGGGAGCGCCGCGTGGTGGTCGACGTGGACTCCGAGGCCTCCGACGACGAGGCCACGTCCTCGACGGCCGAGGCCCGGGACGACGACGTGGTGGTCGTGGTGGGCTCGGGGCCGGCGGGGATCACCGGCGGCGCCGCGATCGGTACCGGGGCGGCCAGGGGCGTCGCGCCGACCTCGGGCGCCGCGATCGGCAACGGGTCCGACGTGTTCGTCGCCGCCGCCACGAGCCCCGCCGCGCCCAGCATCCCGACCAGGCCGGCGCCGACGGCGGCGACCCTGCGCGAGGGACGGAAGCGCGTGGCGCCCGCTCCCTCGTCGACGGACGTGGCCGCGCGGGTCCGTGCCCGGGAGGCGGCGAGGGCGGCGGAGACGGCCGCCGGGACGGCGATGGGCCCGGTGTGGGACTCGTCGGTCTCCGGCTGGCGATCGGATGGCCGGGAATCGAACGCCCGGGCGTCGCTCGCGACTCGGACGGCAGGAACCGACCCGGAGGGCGCCGACAGCCCGGCCAGCGCCGTGATCGCGGGCACCGGGCCGGACGCGGGCGTCCCGGCCAGGGCGGCGAGCATCCGCGCCGCCTCCGCGGCGCTCGGCCGCCGCGTCGGGTCGTGGTCGAGCAGGCTGCGCAGCACGGGCGTGAGGTCACCCGCGCGGCGGGCGGGCTGGACGTGCCCGGTGGCGACCCGGGAGAGCACCTCGAGGGCGTTGCCCCCGTCACCGGCCGGCGGCGCGCCCTCGAGCGCGGCGTAGAGCGTCGCGCCGAGGGAGAAGACGTCCGCGGCCGCGGTGGCGATGCCGCCACGGGCCAGCTCGGGCGCCATGTAGTGGGGCGTGCCGGCGACGAGCTGGTCGGAGGTGCCCGGGTCGGTGTCGACGACGGCGATGCCGAAGTCGGTGACCGTGACGACGTCGTCGTGGCCGATCATGATGTTGGCGGGCTTCACGTCGCGGTGGACGATCCCGCGGCCGTGCATGGCCCACAGGCCGTCGGCGACCTGCGCGCCGATGGCGGCGACCCGGGCCGGCGGCAGGAGACCCTCGCGGTCGAGGAGGTCGGCCAGCGACGGCGCGGCCACGTACTCCATGACCAGGCAGACCTCGCCGTCCAGCTCGGTCATGTCGAAGATGGCGGCCAGCCGGGGGTGGTGCAGCCGTGCGGCCACGCGCCCCTCGCGGTGCGCCCGGTCGCGGATCTGGCGGGCACGGGACTCGTCGAGCGCGTGGCCCCCGTGGAGCCGCTTGATCGCGACGTCGCGGTCCAGCAGCTCGTCGTGGGCCCGCCACACGGAACCCGATCCGCCCCGCCCCACGGGCGCGAGCAGCAGGTAGCGGCCGGCGACCCGGCGTCCGGGCTCGATCGTGGCCCGGGCGTCCCAGATGGCGCTCGGCACCGAGGTCGGTGTCGACATGCCCCTCCCCTCTGCTCCGTGACCGTGTATCGCGGGCCGTGACCGTTCCGTTACCGAGCGATCCGGGTCCGGCCGGACGTCACCCGTTCGTGTCCGGCGGCATCCTCGCCGACCTCCGCCGCGCGACGCCGACCGCCCCACCCGGCGCCGCCGCCCGCCCCGGGGCCGACGCTGTGACCTGGGCCATGCCGCCTGCGGTGCGCGGGGACACAGCGATCACTACCCCGACAAGACCGCAGAGTCGGTACCGTCGGTACCGCGTACTTCAAGTACTCGATTCGACGCGGAGGTCACCGCCGTCATGGCGATTTCGGACATCAAGGAGTTCACGCACCTGAGCGAGGCCGATGTCGCGGCCATCGGACGTGAG
Source organism: Actinomycetospora sp. NBC_00405 (assembly GCF_036044095.1). Taxonomy (NCBI): domain Bacteria; kingdom Bacillati; phylum Actinomycetota; class Actinomycetes; order Pseudonocardiales; family Pseudonocardiaceae; genus Actinomycetospora; species Actinomycetospora sp. NBC_00405. The sequence goes on along the minus strand of NZ_CP107938.1, from coordinate 498,938 downwards.
TTCGACGCGATCCGCCGCGACGTCGAGGCGTCGCGCGGTGCGGACGACGCCGCGTACATCCGCGGCGTGATCAAGCTGCAGCGCCGCCTCGAGATCGGCGGGCGTGTGGCGCTCGTCGGCAGCATCCTGCCGCCCCTGTGGCTCGCCGGCACCGCCGCCCTGGCCGCCTCCAAGATCATCGAGAACATGGAGATCGGCCACAACGTCATGCACGGCCAGTGGGACTGGATGAACGATCCGGAGATCCACTCGGCCGTCTGGGAGTGGGACAACGTCTGCCCCTCGGAGCAGTGGAAGCACTCCCACAACTACCTGCACCACACGTACACGAACGTCATCGGCAAGGACAAGGACGTCGGGTACGAGATCCTGCGGGTCTCGTCCGACCAGCCGTGGCACCCGTACTACCTGGGACAGCCGCTCTACAACGCCCTGCTGATGTTCCTGTTCCAGTGGGGTGTCGCGCTGCACGACCTCGACATCGACGGCGCCGCCAAGCTCGACGCCGACCCCGAGGAGATGAAGGCCAAGCTCCGCCAGATCGGGCGCAAGGCCGGCAAGCAGGCGGTGAAGGACTACGTGTTCTTCCCGGCCCTGTCCGGCCCGTTCTTCCCGGCGACGATCGCGGCCAACGCGACGGCGAACCTCGTCCGCAACGTCTGGTCCTACGCGATCATCTTCTGCGGCCACTTCCCCGACGGCGCGGAGGTGTTCACCGAGGAGGAGCTCGAGGGCGAGACGTGGGGCGAGTGGTACCTGCGCCAGCTGCTGGGGTCGGCGAACTTCACCGGCGGGAACCTCATGCACCTCATGAGCGGGAACCTCGGCTACCAGATCGAGCACCACCTGTTCCCCGACCTGCCGTCGAACCGCTACCCAGAGATCGCGGAGAAGGTGCGCGAGATCTGCGCCCGCTGGGACCTGCCCTACACGACGGGCCCGTTCCCGAAGCAGTTCTGGCAGTCGACCCGGTCGATCTGGAAGCTCTCGCTGCCGGTGGCGGGCGAGCTCAAGCGCTTCGTCGACCGCCTGACCGGCCGCGAGAAGCCGGTCGCCCCGGCCGACGTCCCGGCTCCCCGTACCGAGGTCTCTGTCGAGGAGCCGGTCGCCGCCTAGCCCTGTGAGCGACATTCACGGCTATGGCCGTGAATTTCGCTCACGTGGGGTCAGGCCGCCGGGTCGACGACCACGAAGTCGTCGGGCATCGGGCGGCCGCCGAGGTGGGCCTCGAGCATCTCGCGGACGCCCTCGGCGATCCTGGCCTGCGCCTCCTGCGTCATCCCCGAGCAGTGGATGGTCATGGCCTCCGAGCCCTCGGGCAGCGAGCGCCAGGGGTGGTCGGCCGGCGCCGGCTGGGGGTACCAGGTGTCGCCGGCGTAGCCCGCGAGGTGCCCCGACCCGATCGCCTCGACCAGCGCGTCCCGGTCGACGATGGCACCGCGGGCGGTGTTGACCAGCCAGGAACCGGGCTTCATCGCCGTCAGCCGCTCCGGGCCGAACAGCGCCTGGCTGCCCTCCATGAGCGGCAGGGCCAGGCAGATGACGTCCGACTCGGCGACCAGGGTGTCGAGGCGGGCGTACCGCACGCCCAGCGAGGCCTCCTCGCCCGCCGAGCGCCGGTGGTTGGCGTAGTAGAGCATTCGCACGTCGAAGCCCTTGAGCCGCAGCGCGGTGCGGGCGCCGATGGCCCCGAGCCCCACGATGCCGACGGTCTTGCCCTCCAGGTCGTGCGCCGGCCCGGCGATCTTCGCGACGTCCCACCCGCCCTCGCGGGCCTCGGTGTGGGCCGGCACGAAGTTCCGGACCAGCGCGAGGATCTGCAGGACGTTGTGCTCGGCGACGCTGACGACGTTGCTGCCGGTGACCTCGGCGACGGTGACGCCGTGCTGCTTCGCGGTCTCGGGGTCGGTGTGGTCCGAGCCGATGCCCGCGGTGATCACCAGCTCGAGGTTCGACGCCTTCGACAGGCGCTCCTCGTCGAGGTAGACGGGCCAGAACGGCGTCGTGATCAGCACCTCGGCATCGGAGAGCTCGGCGTCGAGCCCCTCGCCGGTGTCGGTGGTCGTGACCAGCTCGTGGCCGCGCTCCGACAGGAACTCGCGCAGCCCGAGGGCCCGATCCGCACTGGCGGGGACGTCGACGTCGACGGCGTCGGACGACGGGTAGGACACGTAGACGACCTTCATGGGGGCGGCTACCCGCCGCCCGCGACCGATATCGGTGCTGCCTGCCTCAGCCCGGCAGCGTCTCGCCGCCGATGGGCGCGAGCACCTCGCCGGTGTAGTACGACGACATCCGGTCCGACGCGAAGAACACGAAGGACGGCGCGATCTCGTCGGGCGAGGCGGCGCGACCCATGGGGGCCTGGGCCCCGAAGGAGTCGACCTTCTCCTCGGGCATCGTCGCCGGGATCAGCGGGGTCCACACGGGACCGGGCGCGACGCAGTTGACGCGGATGCCGCGCGGCAGCAGCACCTGCGCGAGCGAGTACGTCAGCGCGTGGACCGCACCCTTCGTCGCCGAGTAGTCGATGAGCGACTTGTTGCCGCGCAGCCCGTTCACCGAGCCCGTGTTAATGATCGCGGAGCCCTCCCCCATGTAGGGCAGCGCGTCCTTGGTCACCCAGAAGAAGCTGTGGATGTTCACGTCGAACGTGCGGGCCCACTGCTCGTCGGAGAGCTCCTCGAGCGACCCGACCGTCTCCTGGGTGGCCGCGTTGTTGACGACGATGTCGAGCCCGCCGAGCTCGTCGGCGGCGCGCTCGACGGTGCGACGGCAGTGGTCACGGTCGGCGAGGTCGCCGGGCAGGCACACGCAGCGACGGCCCCGGGCCTCCACGAGCTTCTTCGTGTGGGACGCGTCGTCGCCCTCGTCGAGATAGGCCAGCGCGACGTCGGCGCCCTCCTCGGCGAAGGCGACGGCCACGGCGCGCCCGATGCCGGAGTCGCCGCCGGTGATCAGCGCCTTCCGGCCGGCCAGCAGGTCGCGCCCCACGTAGCCGGTCATCTCGTCGTTCGGCTCGGGGTCCATCGACCCGGTGCTGCCGGGGTAGGTCTGTTCCTGGGGCGGGGGCTGCTCGCTGCTCATGCCCGACGGTCTTGACGACGACGGCCGTCCCCGAAACGTGCGGGTGCGCTCGTCAGCGCAGGCTGGCGATCTTGTCGAGCACCGTCCTGCGGTTCTTGGTGCGGCGCTCGTAGGCGTCGACCTTGCCCAGATCGGTGGCCGAGAGCCCCTCGAGCCTCGCGGTGACGTCGCCGACGTTCAGGTCGTCGTAGTCCTTGATCGGCAGGTCGTCCTCCACCGACACCGCGCCCTTGGCCTCGCCCTCGGCGGTCTCGGCGCCGGGCACCTTGCGCGCCTGGTCCGCCGCGGTCCCGGCCACGCTGCCCAGGCCCGACCCGAGCCGCTCGAGCAGCGCGGGGAAGGCCGTGGCGAGCTCGCGGGTGAACGACGCCTGGGCGCGTGCGAAGGCCTGCACCCACTCGGCCGTGCGGTTGCCGGCGGCCTCCTCGGCCTCGGCGACGTTCTCGAGCAGCTCCTTGTACGCGCGCAGCGACTCCTCGCCGCCCTGGCGCGCGCGGCTCATGATCTGTTCGTTCAGGCCGCGGACCTGCTCGACGACCTGCTCGACCTTCTGGTTGCCCGCCATGACTCCTCCTGGGGATGTGTGCCTCGCTGCACAAGCAGACGCTCGTTTCCCGGACAGGGGTGTCCCCCAAACAGATCAGCGCCGTCAACGTTCCGGGGGCGGACGGGTCGCCGCGCCGCCGGCTGTTCCGACGGCCGGTACGTGTCGTGTGACGGGGCTCCCATCGACACCTACAGTGGTGACGACGACGACATCGTCGGTGAAGGAGATCTCCGCATGCGCACTCGTAGGCCCCGCCACGTCCGGCTGACCGAGCCCCTCGTCCGCGAGAACGGCGAGCTGCGGCCGGCGAGCTGGGACGAGGCGCTCGAGCGCGCCGCCGCGGGTCTGCGCGGCGTGCCCGCCGACGCCTTCGGGATGTTCAGCTGCTCGAAGGCCACGAACGAGATGAACTACGCCGCGCAGAAGTTCGCGCGGGTGGTGATGGGCAGCAACAACGTCGACAGTTGCAACCGCACTTGACACGCTCCCAGTGTCGTCGGTCTGACGACGGTGTTCGGTGCCGGCGGCGGCACCTCCGCCTACGTGGAGGCGGAGCACGCCGACCTCATCGTGCTGTGGGGCTCCAACGCGCGGGCGACCCACCCGATCTTCTTCCACCACGTGCTGCAGGGCATCCGCCGCGGCACCCGCATGTACTCCGTGGACCCGCGCCACACCTCCACCGCGCAGTGGGCCGACGCCTGGCTCGGGCTCGACGTCGGCACGGACATCGCGCTGGCCAACACGATCGGCCGCGAGATCATCCATGCCGGCCTGGTGAACGAGGCGTTCGTCGAGCGCGCGACCACGGGGTTCGAGGAGTACCGGGCGACGGTCGAGCCGTACACGCTGGAGCGCGGCGAGGAGATCACCGGCGTCCCGGCGGGGACGATCCGCGAGCTCGCGCACGCCTACGCCCGCGCCGACCGCGCCCAGATCTGCTGGACGCTCGGCATCACCGAGCACCACAACGCGGCCGACTACGTGTTCGCGCTGATCAACCTCGCGCTGCTCACCGGGCACGTGGGCCGCTACGGGTCCGGGCTGGTGCCGCTGCGCGGGCAGAACAACGTCCAGGGCGGCGGTGACATGGGCTCCATCCCGGCCAAGCTGCCGGGCGGCTACGACATCCACGACGAGGCCGCCCGCGCCCGCTTCGCGTCGGTCTGGGGCACCGACGACTACCCGCGCGAGCCCGGGATGCACCTGTCCCAGATGTTCGAGGCGATGGAGCGCGGCGAGCTCAAGGCCCTCTACTGCATCGGGGAGAACCCGGCGGAGTCCGAGGCCAACGCGACGCACGCCCGTCACATGCTCGAGGGCCTGGACACCCTGATCGTGCAGGACATCTTCCGCACGGCCACCGCGGAGCTCGCCGACGTCGTGTTCCCCGCGACGGCGGACTGGTGCGAGTACGAGGGCACGGTGACGAACTCCGAGCGGCGGGTGCAGCGCGTCCGCAAGGCGATCGACCCGCCGGGGCTCGCCCGTCCCGACACCCACGCCATCTGCGCGCTGGCCACGAAACTCGGGCACGACTGGGGCGAGCCCACCGCGGAGCAGGTGTGGGACGAGCTGCGCTCGGTGTCGCTCAACTGGCACGCCGGGATGAGCTACGAGCGCCTCGACGAGCTCGGTGGCATCCAGTGGCCGTGCCCGTCGCTCGACCACCCCGGCACGCCGCTCATGCACGCACGGCTCTGGGCCGACGACCCCGCCGATCGCGGGACGCCGGCGCCGTTCACCGCGGTCGAGCACGTGGCGCCCGTCGACGTCCTCGACGACGAGTTCCCGATCCGCCTGACCACCGTCCGGCTGCTCGACGCCTACAACTCCGGCGTGCAGACCGGTGGCTACGCCTCCCCCATGCGCCGGCCGGAGTCGTTGCGCATCGACGCGGAGGACGCCGCCCGCCTGGGCATCGAGAACGGCGAGCGGGTGCGCGTCGTGTCCCGTCGCGGCGCGGTCGAGGCACCGATCGGCATCGACGCGTCCCTGCGTCCGGGGCTCGCGTCGTTCACACCGCACTTCAGCGAGGAGGTCGACGTCAACGTGCTGACGAACGACGCGTGGGACCCGAAGTCGGGGACCTCGGAGTTCAAGGCCACCGCCGTCCGTGTCGAGAAGATCGACGCCAGGACGGCCGCCCACCCGCGCCCGCTGCCGGCAGCGGGGAGCTGACGGATGGACCTGCACCTCTCGCAGGCCGAGCCGACCGCCCTCGAGCGGGACGCCATCGACGGGGCGTTCGCCGGGCTCGCCCACCCGACGGTGCACGACGACCGGCCCACCCGCACGGCCCACGCCGGCCACGACGCGCGGGCCCGGCGGCACCTGCTGCTGCCGGTGCTGCACGCGGCGCAGGACGCCACGGGGTGGATCTCCGAGGGCGCGCTGAACCACATCGCCCGCACGTTGTCCGTGCCGCCCGCGGAGATCTACGGGGTGGCCACCTTCTACGCGATGTTCTCGGTCGAGCCGCGGGCGCCGCGGGTGGTCCACGTCTGCGACGACGTCGCCTGCGGCCCGTACGGCGGCGAGGACATCGCCACGGCGCTCACCGACGCGCTCGGTCCCGAAGGGACCGGGGAGGACGCCTGCTGGGTGCGCAGCCCCTGCCTGGGGATGTGCGAGCGCGCGCCCGTGGTGCTCCACCAGCGCGCCGACGAGCCCGACCTCAGCCAGGCCCCGGCGGCCGCCGACGACGTGCTGGCCACGACGCGGGCGGCCGCTGCCGGGGCCGCCGACCAGGCCGACGCCGCCTTCGGCGACACCCGGGTCAGCGCGCCGCAGACCGGGCCGGGGGGCACGCTCCCGGGCGGGGGCCCGCTGCGGCTCCTGCGCCGGGTCGGCGTCGTCGACCCGGGGAGCCTCGACGACTACCGGGCCCACGGCGGGTACGCGGCGCTGCGCCGCGCGATCGACATGGGTCCGACGCGGGTGATCACCGAGCTCGAGGACTCGTCGCTCACCGGCCGCGGCGGCGCCGCGTTCCCCACCGGCGTGAAGTGGAAGGGCGTCGCCGGCGCTCCCGAGCGCCCGCACTACCTGGTGTGCAACGCCGACGAGTCCGAGCCCGGGACGTTCAAGGACCGCGTGCTCATGGAGGGCGACCCGTTCGCGCTCGTCGAGTCGATGACGATCGCCGGCTACGTCACCGGCGCGCACGTCGGCTACCTCTACATCCGCGGCGAGTACCCGCTGGCCACCCGCAGGCTCATCGCCGCGATCGACGCCGCCCGCGCCCGCGGCTATCTCGGCGAGGACGTGATGGGTGAGGGCTTCGCCTTCGACATCGAGCTGCGCCGGGGCGCCGGGGCCTACATCTGCGGCGAGGAGACCGCGCTCCTCGAGTCGATCGAGGGGTTCCGCGGCGAGCCGCGCAACAAGCCGCCGTTCCCCAGCGTGTCCGGGCTGTTCGGCAAGCCGACGGCGATCAACAACGTCGAGACGCTCTACAACGTCCTCGAGGTCCTCAGCATCGGCGGGCAGTCGTTCGCCGAGGTCGGCGGCGGGCGCTCCACCGGCTCCAAGCTGTTCTGCCTGTCCGGGGCGGTCGGCGCGCCGGGCGTCTACGAGGTCGACTTCGGCACCACGCTGCGCCAGCTGCTCGACCTCGCAGGCGGCGTCCGGGGCGAGCTGCGCACGATCCTGCTCGGCGGCGCGGCGGGCGGGTTCGTCATGCCCGAGGACCTCGACGTCGTCCTCACCCTCGAGGGCGCGCGCGACATCGGCGCGACGCTCGGGTCGGGCGTCGTCCTCGTCTTCGACAGCCACGCCGACCTCACCGGCACGCTGCGGCGGATCGCGGCCTTCTTCCGCGACGAGTCGTGCGGCCAGTGCGTGCCGTGCCGTGTCGGCACCGTGCGCCAGGAGGAGGCCCTGGCCCGCCTGGAGCGCGACGCGCCGATCGGCTCGCGGGAGACCGAGATGGCGCTGCTCGAGGACCTGGCGCGGGTGATGCGCGACGCCTCGATCTGCGGCCTCGGCCAGACCGCGCCCGCCGCGATCACGTCGGCGCTGCAGCTCGGGCTGCTCGACCGGCCGAGCACGAATGGGGCCCGCAACGGAAAGGTGCCCACGTCATGACCACCACGGGCAAGGGACCGGCCGGACCGGGAGCGGGCTCGGGTGCGCCCGCCGGAGAGACGATCGACGGCGCCGACGAGGCCGTCGGCGGTGCTGCGGTGGGCACGGCCCTCGACGAGGGCCCGCCCCCCGGCGAGCGCGTCGACGGCGACACGAACCCACCCTCCCCGGTCGGGCCCACCGTGATCGACCCCGCCGCGCAGACCCGCACCACCGAGGAGCGCCTGAGCAGCGGTCCCGTGATGCTGGGGACGATCAAGCGACGGGTGACGCTGCAGCTCGACGGCCGCGAGGTGCGGGTACCGGAGGGCGCCACGATCCTCGACGCGCTGCACGACGAGGGGACGCCGGCCCAGGCCGACACCCCCACCCTGTGCTGGGCGCCGAACATGGACCCCATCAACGCGTGCCGGGTCTGCGTGGTCGAGGTCGAGGGCTCGCGGGCGCTCGTGCCGTCGTGCGCACGCAAGTGCGAGGACGGCATGGAGGTGCGCACCGACACCGAGAAGGTCCGCCACAGCCGGCGGATGGTGCTCGAGCTGCTCACGTCGTCGGTAGACATGGACCGCGCGAGCGCGGACGTGCAGCGCTGGATCCGCGAGTACGAGGTCGACGCGGCGCGCTACGGCCCGCCCGCGCCCCCGGCGGCCGCGGGCGAGCGCGACCGTCGCCACGCGGGGCACCACGACGCCCCGGACGGGGCCACCGCGGCCACCGTCCAGCAGCCGGTGAAGATCGACAACGAGCTCTACGTGCGGGACTACTCGCGCTGCATCATGTGCTACAAGTGCGTCAACGCCTGCGGCACCGACGCCCAGTTCACGTTCGCGATCGCCGCGGCCGGGCGCGGGTTCGACGCCCGCATCGCCACCGAGTTCGACGTCGACCTGCCCGACTCGGCGTGCGTCTACTGCGGCAACTGCATCGGTGTGTGCCCCACCGGCGCGCTCGTCTCGGTCCGCGAGCACGAGCTGCGCGAGGCCGAGGACTGGCACCCCGAGGAGGAGACCGTCACGACGACGATCTGCTCGTTCTGCGGGGTCGGCTGCAACCTCGAGCTGCACGTCCAGCAGAACGAGATCGTCAACGTGACGAGCCCGTCCGACCACTCCGTCACCCACGGCCACCTCTGCATCAAGGGCCGGTTCGGATTCCAGCACGTGCAGAACCGGTGACCCGGTGTCAGGAGACTGATCCGGGCGGTCCACCCACCCGGGTCGAACGGCCGAACTCGACCGGCCATCGGGGCCCAACGCCGTGGCGGCGCTGTCCCCCGGGGCCGCGCTACTGATTGGCTGCGCACAACAGGCCCGCCGACGAAGGAGGCCCACCGTGGCGAAGACGTCGCAGAAGACCGACGAGGTCCTGAGCGGCCTGCAGCAACTGATCGAGGCCGGACGTGTGGCCGAGGTCGAGCAGGTCCTCACCACCCTGATCGAGAGCGAGCCGGCGCAGGACCCGACCGTCGAGGAGCGCGAGACGCGCTCCTACGCCGAGGGCATGCGCGACGGGATCGCGCTCGCGCGGGGTCTGGCCGGCGACGCCGGCCAGGACGACTGACACCTGCGTTCCGAGCGGTCCACCCCGAGGCCGCTCCCTGCCTGGAGGACACACACCATGACCGCTGCGGCCGCCGTCGACGACCGACCGGCTCCGCAGGCCCCCGCAGTCGCGGAGGCCCCCCGGCCGACCGGGGAGATGCCCTCCGCCGGGGAGATGCCCTCCGCCGGGGACCGGCTCAAGCAGGTGGCCGTCGCGGCGCTCGACAAGCTGGCCGGCGCGGCCGTCGTCAAGGTGGAGGAGCTCTCCGACAAGCTCGGGGACATGGCCGCCGACGCCGTCTCGGGCACCATGCCCACGGGGGTGGGCGCGAACGCCCTGATCAAGGGCGTCCTCGCCAAGATGGAGGGCAAGAACCCGGTCATCGCCGCGCTCAAGGGTGCCTTCGGCGCGATGAGCACCGGCACCAAGGTGTGGCTGTCCCTCGCGCTGATCCTCCTCGCGGTCCTCTCCCCCGTGGCGCTGCTCGTGCTGGCGCTCGTACTGCTCGTCGCCGCGATCGTGGGGGCGGTCAAGGGCTGAGGGGCTCGTCGACCGCCTCAGGTGCCCTCGGTCGAGCCCGTGGAGGCGGTGGCCATGGCCGGCTCGCCCGTCGGTTCGGGGGGCGCACCCTGGGCGCCGCCGCCCGACTCGGCGACGTCGCCCGCCTGGTCGTGGGCGTGCTGCGCCGGCCTCGCGGGCGCGCGCAGCCCCTCGTAGATCGCGGGCTGGATGTCCCAGGTATTCCAGTACTGCGCCCCGGGCAGGTCGGTGTAGTGCACCGTGACGTTGAAGTCCTCACCGTCGAGCCCGTTCTTGCGCAGGAACGTCATCTGGTCGTCCAGGTCGTCCCAGAAGCAGGTGATGCGCGCACCGGGTGACAGCGAGGTCAAGCCGATGGTGAACAGGGGCAAACCGGAGATCTCGACCCCGTCGGAGCTCTCGATGGGGTGCGAGAACTCGAACGTGATGTTCTTGGCCGGCCCCTGACCCACGTTCTCGACGGCGAGGCTCAGGGCCCTGGTCCCGTGGTCGAACTCGTCGTGCACGGCGACCACCGGGCGGCCTCCGGCGAGGAACTCCTGTCGCACCTCACGCACCGATTCGCGCGCGGCGCGGAGCTGGAACCAGATCACCACAATGAAGGCGGCGTAGAGCAGGGGCGAGAGCGTCTGCGCGACGCTCGTGACGATCTCCAACGCGGGCACGGGTCCTCCCGGGGTGCGGTGTCGGCCTGGACACACGTCCGCGGACCGGCCGTGGTCGGCCGGTCCGCGGGTGCGTGTGTCGAGGGCTCCGCTCAGCGGATGCCGACGACCTCCTGGGCCAGCGCGGCGTGGCGCGTCTGGGCGGCGGAGACGACACCCGAGCGGTTCTTGTTCGCCTCTTCGTAGACGATGACCTTGTTGAGGTCCTCGACCTCGTCCAGCTGCTTGATCTTCGCGACGACGTCGTTCACGCCGAGGTCGTCGTAGTTCGAGATCGGCAGCTCCGAGGCGTGCAGCGCCCCGAGGCGGGTGCGCGCCTCGTGCAGCGCCGCCGCGGTGTCGGTGGCCCCCTCACGGCGGCTGACCTCCTCGGCGCGGTCGAGCGCGGCGTCGCGGCCGGTGACGACCACGTCGCGGGCGTCCTCGCCGAAGCGCGCGGCGCGGCCCGCGGTGTCCGTGACGACGGTGCGGACCTGGTCACCGCGCTGCTGCAGACGCGCGGCGAAGCGGCTGACCTGCTCGCGGGCGAAGTTCACCGGGAGGCTGACAGCGCGGGTGGCGCCGCCGGCGACCATCTGGAACGGCGTCGGCCGCAGGGCGGGCGGGCCGCCGAGCGCGTGCTCGGCCAGCACGGTGGTCAGCCACTCGATGGTGGCCTCGTGTGCCTTCTGGATGCGCTCGGCGAGCTTGGTGACGCCGTTGTCCTTGGCGGCCTCGGCCAGCGCGCGCAGGTACACGGCGCGGTCCCGGAGCTGGTGCTCCAGCGTCAGGTCGCCGAGCAGCGCCTCGTCGACCGGGCCGGCCTGCTCGACGGTGGCCTTGACGACCGCGCCGACGCGCCCGACGACCGGCGACACGACGTCGGCCACCCCACCGAGACGCTGCAGCTCGCGGGTGAGCTCCTGGGTGCGTCGCTCGGCGTTCCGCGCGTTCTCGGACAGCTCGCGCCGCACGGCCTCAGTGCGGGCCTGGCTCACGCGGATGCGCGCGACCTGGACCTCGGTCTGGGTCAGCTGCACCATGGCGCGGAGCTGGGCGATCATGTCGTTCGTAGTGCTCACACTTCTCCTCGAACTCGGTCAGTGTCGTTGCGTGTGCTTCGAGATGCGGCCCGTGAGCCGGTCATATCTGGGATATCCGCCGGTCGCGGTGCCTATTCATCCGGCGCCGCCCGGACCCGGTGTGAGTCGTACGACGGGCCCGTGACCAGCGTCGCGACCCCGCCGCGGCGTCCTGCCCACCCGACCGAGGCGTTTGCCGTCCTCCCCGTGATGGCAACTACAGGCCCCATTGGTCCTGTCGACACTCCGGCAACCGGGCCAGTACGGAGCTCCGGCCTCCACGGCCGGGAGGGAGTGGTTCGTGATGACACAGACCGCCGAGGACCTCGAACAGCAGTGGGCGCAGGACCCGCGATGGGCGGGCGTGCACCGCGTGCACTCCGCGCAGGACGTCGTGTCCCTGCGCGGCAGCCTCCCCGAGACGCACACGCTCGCCGACCACGGCGCGCGGCGGCTGTGGGACCTGTTGCACGGTGACGAGCCGGTGCGGGCGCTCGGCGCGCTGACCGGCGGGCAGGCCGTGCAGATGGTCAAGGCGGGCCTCCAGGCCGTCTATCTCTCGGGGTGGCAGGTGGCCGCGGACGCGAACCTCGCCGGCGAGACCTACCCCGACCAGAGCCTCTACCCCGCGAACTCCGTGCCGTCCGTGGTGCGCAGGCTCAACAACGCGATGCGCCGCAACGACGAGATCCTGGTCGCCGAGGGCGAGGAGCCCGACCCGGACCGCATCCTGCCGATCGTCGCCGACGCCGAGGCCGGGTTCGGCGGCGCGCTCAACGCCTACGAACTGATGAAGGCGATGATCGAGGCCGGCGCCGCCGGAGTGCACTTCGAGGACCAGCTCGCCTCGGAGAAGAAGTGCGGCCACATGGGCGGCAAGGTGCTCGTGCCGACGAGCCAGCACCTGCGCACCCTGCACGCCGCACGGCTCGCGGCGGACGTGGCCGGGGTGCCGAGCCTCGTCGTGGCGCGCACGGACGCCCTGGGCGCCTCGCTGCTCACCACCGACGTCGACGACGACGACCGGCGCTTCCTCACCGGGGAGCGCAGCGCCGAGGGCTTCCACCGCGTGAAGTCCGGCATGGGACCGGTGATCGCCCGGGCGAACGCGTACGCGCCGTACGCGGACCTGCTGTGGATGGAGACCGGAACCCCCGACCTCGACGAGGCCCGCGAGTTCGCCGAGGCCGTGCACCGCGAGCACCCGGACGCGATGCTGGCCTACAACTGCTCGCCGTCGTTCAACTGGCGGCGGCACCTGGACGAGAGCTCGATCGCCAAGTTCCAGCGGGAGCTGGGCGCGATGGGCTACGTGTTCCAGTTCATCACGCTGGCCGGGTTCCACGCCCTGAACCACTCGATGTTCGAGCTGGCCCGCGGTTACGCGGAGCGGGACATGACCGCGTTCGTCGACCTGCAGGAGGCCGAGTTCGCCTCCGAGGAGAACGGCTACACGGCGACGCGCCACCAGCGCGAGGTCGGCGCGGGCTACTTCGACCAGATCGCGCTCGCCGTCGACCCGCACGGCTCCACGGGCGCCATGGAGGGCTCGACCGAGTCCAGCCAGTTCGCCTGAGCAGAGGTTGTCCGAGGGGGACCGGTGGGCATCCCGACGGCCATGTCGGACCCGTCGAATGCCCACCGCGAACCCCCGAATCCCGACGCGCAGGGGACCCCGGAGCAGCACGACCGCGCCGGTCGTGGCTCCGGGCCCTACGCCCCGGCGGGGCGTGACGACCAGGGCAACCCCGTCCCGTCCGTACCCCACGAGGGACTGCTGGGGCGCATCGCGACGTCGCTCGTCGCGGGCGAGGCGGTGGTGCTGGCGGCCGTGGGTGTCGCCGGCCTCGTGACGTCCTGGGGCGCGGGCTTCACCGCCCAGGTGCCGGACACCGTGCTCGCCCTGCGGCTCAACCCCGCCAACAGCGTCCTGCTGCTGGTCACCGCCGTGCTCGCGGCGGCGAGCCTGAAGTCCCGCAGCCTCCTGCGACGCTTCGCCGGCCTCCAGGCCGTGGCCTACCTGCTGTTGTTCGTGTTCGGCGCGGCGTACAGCGTGAACACGGGCAGCGCCACGTTCCTGGACCTCAACACCCCGGACCTCATCCTGTACGGGGTGCTGGCGGTCCTCGGGTTCATCGTCCTGATGATCTCGAGCGCCCGGATCATCGAGCCACCGCCCGGGCCGCTGCCCTACCCGGACGCGGTGCCGAGCGCGCAGGAGAACGAGAACGAGCAGCGCTGAGCACTCACGCCAGCGGTCGGCGGCGGCCGTGGTGGATGCGGTCCTTGACCAGCACCACCATCCCGCCGAGCACCACCACGAGGCCGATGTCCGCGGCGGCGCGCTTGAGACCACCGAGCGCGACCGCGAGATCCCCGGCCGCGAGCCCGACACCGATGAGGCCGGCGGCGGGCACGAGCGCCAGCGCGATGAGGGCACCGGCGAGGACGGCCTCGCGGAACGACGTGATGATGACCAGCCCCGCGAGCGCGCCGCCCGCGCCGACCAGCCAGTCGGCGGCCGTCGGGTCCATGACCATGTGCACGCCCTCGCTGCTCGCGAGCACGCCGGGCTTCGCGAGGCCCAGCGCCCGCAGCACGAGGAACGCGACGCCGCCCGCCGCGGCGAGGATCCCGTAGCCGACGAGGACGGACACCAGGGCCCGCCGGATGCGGTAGAGGTCGGTGCGGATCAGGGCGAGGCCCAGTTTGGCGACGGGCTCGAAGGCCGGGGCGATGATCGCCGACGCGGCCAGGGCCAGGGCCTGCGGCACCGGCGGGGACAGCAGGCCCGCGACGGCGATCGCGCCGCCGAGGCCCATGAGCACGAGGTAGTTGACGCTCATGCGGCCGTGGTGGCGCAGCGTCCGCTCGAACTCCTCCCAGGGCGACTCGTCGGCGTCGTCCTCGACGGCGTCCTGCGCGCCGTCGGCCACCACGCTCTCGGTGCGCACCGTGGCGACGGTGACCGGCCCGTGCTCCCGGGCGCGCTCCACGGTGGCCAGCACGGCGTCGATGGAGCGGTTGAGGACGTGGAGGGTCAGCACGTCCCCCGCCGGTTTGAGGGACCCGCCGCGCTGCAGGGTGAGCGCGAGGACGCCGTCGTGGTCCTCGAGCTCCCCGAGCACCTCGTCGGTCGCCTCGGCCGGCACCGTCACGTCGATCTGGTGGTGCATCTGTCCTCGCTCCTCAGCGCTCGGTGGTGGGTTCGGTGGTGACGGGCTGTGTGAGGGGCTGGGTCAGGGGCGGCACGACGGCGCGCACGACGACCAGCTCCTCGGTCCTCTGGTCGTCCGCGACGAGGCCGCGCGCGTGCAGCAGGGCGTGGCGAGCGGTGAGGACCGGGCCGAACGGGTGCTCGTGGCGCACGACGACCTCGGCGTCCATGCCCTGCTCGCGGAGCCGGGCCACGGTCACGGCCGGGTCGTTGAGCGAGGAGTGCACCACGAGCAGCCGGCCGCCGGGACGCAGGACCCGCGGCGCCTCGTCGCACACCCGGTCGAGCACGGCGCGCCCGTCGCGGCCACCGTCGTAGGCCCGCGCGAGCCCGTGCTCGGGCAGGTCGTCGGTGGCAGCGGGCACGTAGGGCGGGTTGGAGACGACGACGTCGAACCGCTCCCCCGCCACCGGCGCCGTCAGGTCACCACGGCGCACGCGCACCCGACGTCCGTGCCGCAGCGCGTTGAGGCGGGTCGAGAGCAGCGCCCGGCGCGAGACGTCGACCGCGGTCACGTCGGTCCCCGGGACACCCGCGGCGACCACCGACAGTGCGCCGGCCCCGGCGCCGAGCTCGAGGACGCGGCATTCCCGCACGGAGCCGCAGCCGTGGTCGGTCAGCTCGCGACGCAGGACGTCGGCGAGCAGCCACGTGTCACTCTGGACCGGATAGACGCCGGGGACACGCAGCACCTGGTGGTGCGGCCGGACCTCGGTGGGGGCGGCGGGCGAGGTCCTGCGGGGGTCGGGGGCGACGGTCGTCATGGGCTCCTCGGCTCGGCTCGGTGGTGGGCGAGTCGGGTCGCGGGCGCCGCGGACGGCGCGCCGGTCGCCGACCTCGACGTCGACCCAGGGGCAGGCGTTACCCGACCGGGGGTCCGCGCATGGGGTCTCGGACATCACGTGCGAGATCCGTCGGATGGGGCGGCCCGATCGGGTACCTCCCCGGACGCCGTCGATGTGAAGGAGCGTCTCCGTGCCCGTCCTGCCCCGTCCCCGAGGACCGGTCTCGACCGCCGTGCTCGACGTGCTGTCCGGGCGTCGGCCGGCGTCGGACCTGCCCCGGCGTCCCGACGCCGAACCGCTGGGGGAGGACCTGCAGCTCGCGCTGTACTGCTGCTACGAGCTGCACTACCGGTCGTTCGACGGCGTCGACGACGCGCTGGAGTGGGATCCCGACCTGCTGGGCCTGCGCGGCCACCTCGAGGACCTGTTCCTCGGTGCCGTGCGTGCGCAGGTCGAGGGGGGTGACGACGTCGAGGCGGCCGTCGACGCCCTGCTCGTGGAGCCCGTCGAGGGCAGCGGGCCGTCGTGGCACCTCGCCCGCGACGGCGAGCGCTGGCAGCTCGACGAGTACGTCGCGCACCGCTCGATCTACCACCTCAAGGAGGCCGACCCCCAGGCCTGGGTGATCCCGCGGCTCGACGGCGTCGAGGGCCGCGCGAAGGCGTCGCTGATGACCGTCGAGCACGACGAGTACGGCGCCGGGCGGCCCGAGCGGGTGCACGCGCGGATCTACGCGGAGATGATGGCGGGCCTCGGGCTCGACACCACCTACGGCGCCTACCTGGACGTGGCGCCCGCGGAGACGCTCGCAACCGTGAACATCATGTCGCTGTTCGGGCTGCACCGCCGGTGGCGCGGGGCGTCGGTGGGCCAGTTCGCGCTCATCGAGATCACGTCACCGCCGGGGTCGGCGCGCCTCGTGCGCGCGATCGAGCGGCTCGGCCTGCCGGCCGAGGTGACGGCGTTCTACGCCGAGCACGTCGAGGCCGACGCGGTGCACGAGCAGCTCGTGCGCCGGGACCTCATCGCCGGGCTGCTCGAGTCCGAGCCGGAGCTGGCCGCGGACGTCGTGCTCGGTATCCAGGCGTCGACCCTGCTCGAGGACCGGATGGCCGATCACCTCATGGCGGCCTGGTCGTCCGGGGAGTCGTCGTTCGTGTCGCGGGCACTCTCGGCGGTCTGAGCCGGGCGGATCTTCCGCCGGTGGCTGGTGTCGCAGAACGGGTAGCGCTTGGTCCGCCGGCACGCGCACAGGGCCACGACCGGCCGCTCGCTGGTCACCGTCGTCCCGTCGGGCAGCTCGAGCTCGACCGGGCCCTCGACGAGGAAGGGCCCGCCCTCGGTCATCGTGATGCGGGTGGGTCCTGACGGTGCGGCCATGGTCGGCGTCTACCCCGTCGACGCCTCCCGGCACACGCGGCGGGTGAGCGTCACGACGTGCCGGGCGAGCTCGGCGGGACGGGTCTGCGGCAGGTTGTGCGCCCCCGCGGTCGTGGTCACGACCTCGATCCCCGGCCGGGTCGCGGCCAGGGCGTCGAGCCAGCCGGACGGGGCGAGGTGGTCGTGCGGGCCGCGCACCAGCAGCACCGGCACCGTCGTCGCCGCGAGGGTGGCCCGCAGGTCGCGGCGACGGGCGGCGCGCAGCGCACGGGCGAAGCCGGACAGCCGGGTCGTCGCGTAGGAGCGCAGCATGCTCGGCACGCGACGCGGGTCCTCGCGCGCCGCGGTGCGCAGCCAGCGCACGACCAGGCGGCGCCGTGGCGACATGCGCGGATCGGCGGTCGGGCCGACGAGCACGAGCCCGCGCACCGTGTGCGGGTGACACCGCGCGAGCTCGGCCACCACCTGGCAGCTCGCCGAGTGCCCGACCAGGACCAGCGGCTCGTCCGCGAGGCCGTGCTCGTCCAGGCGCCGCGCGAGCTCGTCGGCCGACGACTCCGGGTCCAGCGCCGCGCCAGGCTCCGCGCGGAGCCCCATGGAGGGCAGGGCGACGACCGCCGTGGGGACGGCGACGCCGAGCGCGTCGACGAGTCCCCCGTACGACGCGGCCGTCAGACCCAGGCCGGGGACCGTAACCGCGACGGGGCGGCACGCCGGCGGCAGGAGGACGGGGTGCGGGGGCATCCGGGGTGACTACCCGGCCCCGTGCGGCGTCCTGCCGGCGTGAGACCGACTCCTCACCCGGCCCGCTCAGCGCTCCCGCCGGGCGCCGCCGGCCGGGTGGACCTCACGCACCACCGGTCGGGGGTGGCCGTCGACGGTGGCCCGGCGCGTCACGGCCTCGGCGATGGCCTCGGCGGCGGTGGCCGGGGTGAGCACCAGCGCGCTGCCACCGAAGCCGCCGCCGACCAGACGCGCGCCGAGCGCCCCGTGCTCGAGGGCCGTCTCCACCACGGCGTCGAGCGCCGGCACCGAGACCTCGAAGTCGTCGCGCAGCGAGGCGTGCGACGCGGTCAGCTCGGGCCCGACGTCCGCGGGGCGACCGCCGCGCAGCAGGTCCACCACGCGGTGGACCCGGGCCTGTTCGGTGACGACGTGGCGGGCGCGCCGGAGCAGCGTCCCGTCCAGCCGGTCCAGCATCTCCGGCGTCGCGTCGCGCAGGGCCGGGACGCCGAGCGCCTCCGCGGCGGCGACACAGGCGGCGCGGCGGTCGGCGTAGCCGCCGTCGGCGAGGTCGTGACGCACCCGGGTGTCGACCACGAGCGTCACGAGCTCGTGTTCCTCCAGACCGAGCGCGACGTGCTCGGCCTCGAGCGTGCGGCAGTCCAGCAGCAGCGCCGCGCCCTCCCCGCACATCAGCGACGCCGCCTGGTCCATGATCCCGACGGGTGCGCCGACGACGTCGTTCTCCGCCCGGCGCCCGGCGCGGGCCAGGGTGTGGCGATCGAGCGTGGAGCCGGAGAGCTCCGCCACGGCCAGCGCCACCGCGGACTCCAACGCCGCCGACGACGAGAGCCCCGCGCCGAGCGGGACGTCGCCGTCCACCACCAGGTCCCACCCCGCGCCCGGCAGGCCCGCCTCGCGCAGCGCCCACACCGTCCCCAGGGCGTAGGCCGACCAGCCGCGGGCCTGTGCGAGCGCGTCGAGCGTGGTGGTGACGACGTCGTCGGGCTCCTGGGCGGAGCGCACCGTCACGGTGTCGTCGGCACGCGGGGCGGCGGCGACCCGGCAGCGCCGGTCGATCGCGAAGGGCAGCACGTGGCCCTCGTTGTGGTCGGTGTGCTCGCCGATGAGGTTCACCCGCCCCGGCGCCGAGAACACGCCGTCGGGGTCGCGGCCGAGGGCGTCGCGGAAGGTCTGCCCGACGTCGGCGGTCACCTCGGCGCTCACGCCGGCACCGTCGCGTCCGCGCACGCCGCCCGCAACCGCTCGACGGCCACCTCGGGGGCGACGTCGGTGAGGTACGCGCCGCCGAACGTCTCGGACCCGGCGAGGTACTTCAGCTTGCCGCCGCCCCGGTGCGGCGGGCAGATCTCCAGGTGGAGGTGGGTGACGTCGCGGTCGGCGCCGTCGGTCGGCGCTCCGTGGACACCCATCAGGTACGACGTCGCGACGCCGAAGTACCGGTCGTACCCGGCGAGCACCCGGGCCAGGACGCGGGCGAGGTCGGCGCGGGCCTCGGAGGCCAGGTCGGGCAGGGACGGGGCGTGCGCCCGGCTCCAGATGTCGACCTCGTAGGGGAAGCGCGCCCAGGGTGGGACGCCGGCCACGAAGTGCTCGCCGGCGACGACCTCGCGCACCCCGCCGGCCTCGGCCGCGACGACGTCGCAGAACACGCACCGCCCGGTGCGGTCGTGGTGGGCGCGGGCGGCGGCGATCTCCCGCGCCGGGCGCGGCGGCACGTCGGGGTAGGCGTAGATCTGGCCGTGCGGGTGGTGCAGCGTCACGCCGACCGCCTCGCCCTTGTTCTCGAACGGCAGCACGTAGCGCACGCCGGGGTCGGCGCCGAGGTCGGCGACCCGGCGCGCCCAGGCCTCGACGAGCAGGTGCACCCGGGCGACGCCGACGTCGGCGAGCGTCGCGTCGTGGTCGTCGGTGAACACCACGACCTCGCAGTGCCCGTAGGCCGGCTCGATCGGCACGAGGTCGGTGCCGGGGATCGCGGGCTCGGGCGGGTGCGGCGAGAGCGACGGGAAGCGGTTGTCGAACACCGCGATCTCGAAGTGCTCGCGCGGGATCTCGGTGGGCTCGTGGCCCGCCGACGTCTGACCCGGCGGCGTCGGGCAGAGCGGGCAGGCCGCCGCCGCGGGCTTGTACGTCCGGTCCTGGCGGTCGGTCGCGAAGGTGACCCACTCGCCGTGGGTGGGGTCGTAGCGGCGCTCGCTCACGCGTCCTCCCCCCGTACGTCCCCCGGAGTCACCCAGGAGAAGAACCGGATCGTCCGCCCGTCGGAGAGCTCGCCGACCTCCTCGCCGACCTCCTTGCCGACTCCCTCGTCGTCCCGTGGGATGGACGCTCCGTCCTCGTTCACCGACACCTCCCCCTCGACGCCGGGCGCACACCGATCGCGGTCTCGTGAATCATCACGTCCACGGTCAGGGCGGGCGACGCCGGCAGGCCTGACCAGGGCCGGACCGGACCGCACCCCGGCAAGGGCGCCGGGGCTACCGGGAGAGAAGGCGGCGTTGTCCGCCGGGTCGGGGTCTTCGCTCGGGGTCGACCCATCGTGGGGGCGTGAACCACGGGAGCCCGTCGATCATCTGCACGGTCCAGTGGCCGTGGTGGATCACCTGGTGGTGATGGCGGCAGAGGAGCGTCAGGTTCTCGAGGCACGTCGGACCCTCGTCCGCCGCCCAGTGCACGACGTGGTGGGCGTGGCAACGCCGCGGTCGGCGCGTGCAGCCGGGGAAGGCGCAGCCGCCGTCGCGGAAGGTCAGCGCCCGGCGCATCGCGTCCGGGACCAGGCGGGAGCGTCGGCCGATGTCCAACGGCTCCGACTTCGAGCCCAGCACCATCGGCACGATCTCGGCATCGCAGGCCCACCGGCGGATCGTGGCGGGGTCGGACAGGGCGCCGGAGTCGAGCGTGCCGTGTCCGATCGCCAGCTGCAGCCACCGGAGATCCATGGTGATCGTCAGCAGCGGCCGGCCCGGGCTCCGCAGCGCCTCGCCGGTCGGCGCGGGCGCCTCGGATCGGCGCGGCTCGGGGATCAGCGCGGGCTGCACGTCGTCGGCAGGCGACCGGCCGTCGGCCCCGGCGTCGCCGTCCGGCTCGGTGTCCGGCTCGGTGTCCGGCTCGGTCGCCCCCTCGCGCCGCGCCTCGGCCGCGAGGCCGCCCGGCCCGGCCGCGTCCTCGACCAGGTCCTTCAGCGCGGAGGCGTTGCGGCTCGGGCGGTCGCGGTCGTCGTCCGGGCCGGTCGGTGTGGCGAGGGTGTCGAAGACCTCCCAGATCAGCTCCGCGTCCACCGGGTCGCGGAACCGACCCTTGATCACCAGCGATCCGTCCCGGCGGCGGGTCACGTACAGCTCGTCCCACCGGTCCGCGCCTTCGTCCGGCGCGGCCCCGTCGGGATCGAGGTGATCGAGCAGCCGCTTCGCGACCTTGTCCAACGCGCGGGGCGGCAACCGCGTGGCCTCGTCCGCGAGGATGCGCTCCGCGTCGACCACGTCCCACGGGTCCACGTTCTCGGCCTTCGTCAGCCGCGCCATCGCCTTGCGGATGATCTCGACGTGGTCGTCGTCGACCAGACCCTCGGCCATCACCCGCGCGGTGTTCGGCATCCGCACCGGCAGCGGCTCACCCCGGAGCGACAGCTGCGGCGTCAGGTCCTCGGACTCGCCCACCAGCCGGCGGGCGTCCTTGAGGTCGATCCGCAACGAGTCCTGCAGCAACCGCTCCGTCGTGCGGTTCCCGGTCGACACCGCCACCCCGAGCCGCTCCAGCTCCGCGACGTCCTCCAGCAGCCGGTACTGCTCGCACCGGATGGCGACCATCCGAGCCTGGAGACGGTCGAGCGCCGCGCGCTCCGCCGTCCCCACCGCCCGTTCGCTCATGTGTTCGATTCTAGAGCGAACCCCCGACACCGCGGGCCCGAACGGGACAGAGGGCCGAGGTCAGTCCCCCGACCCGTCGGCGAGCCTGTGCACCGCGTCGGCGAAGGAGTCGGCAGCGCGGAGGCGGGCGGTCAGCGAGCGCCGGCCGGTGTCGGTGAGGCGGTAGCGACGGGGATCGCGGGACTGGCGGGACACCAGGCGGTTGCGGGCGAGCCGGTGCAGCGTCGGTACGAGGCGCGAGAGCGGCATGTCGAGGGTGCCGCCGGCCTGCTCGCGCAGACGGTCCGCGATCTCGTCGTGGCGTCGCGGGGCGTCGGCCAGCGCGGCGAGGACCAGCGCATCGACCTGGCCCCGGTCCCGGATGCGGGCGCGCGGAGCGGAGGCGCGGCGGGTCGTCGTGGTCATGAAGGTCAGGATGGCCCTGCGCGACGATCCGGCAAACGGGGCCGTTGGGCCCAGCCGGGAAGGCCGGACGGTCCATGCGGCCCGCGGTGCGAGCGCCTCGTACCCTCCGGCGCAGTGAGCACGCACGACGTCACCGGCCGGGACGCGGTCGAGCGGGCCCTGGAGGCCGCCGGGGCGCCGCGGGAGATCCGGACCTTCGATACCCCGGTCCCGTCGGCGGCGGCCGCCGCGGAGCAGCTGGGGTGCGAGGTCGGCGCGATCGCCAACAGCCTGGTCTTCACCGCCGGCGAGGAGGCCCGGGCGGTCCTCGTCCTCGCCTCCGGCGCGCACCGCGTCGACCCCCGGCGCCTCGCCACCCACCTCGGGGTCGCGAAGCGTCGCGTCAAGCGCGCCGACCCGGACACCGTCCTGCGGGCGACCGGCCAGCACGTCGGCGGGGTCGCGCCGGTCGGTCACCCGGCACCGCTCCCCTGCCTCGTCGACGTCGCCCTGACCGCCTACCCGACCGTCTGGGCCGGCGCCGGCGATGAGCACTCGATGTTCCCGACCACCGCCGAGGAGCTCGTCGCCCTCACCGGCGGGACGCTGCTCGAGGTCGCCGCGGACTGACGGCCGCGAGGCCGGATCGACCCCCTGCCGGGCGGGTGCCCCGCACCACTCCCACTGATATGGACAGCGTGTTCTTTTCGTGGTTCTCTCTATATGGGCACGGCGTCCACATCCACACCGGAGGTACCCATGAGCAGCACTCGCGTCGCCCTCGTCACCGGGGGTTCGGGCGGGATCGGCCGCGCGGTGGCCGAGCGCCTGGCGGGCGACGGCATGGCCGTTGCCGTCCACTACGCGGGCAACAAGGCCCGGGCCGAGGAGGTCGTCGCCGCCGTCGAGGCGGCCGGCGGCCGGGCGATCGCCGTCGGCGGCGACGTCGCGGAGCCCGCGGAGATGGAGGCCGCGTTCGACGCCGTCGAGGAGGCGTTCGGCGGGATCGACGTCGTCGTGAACACCGCCGGGATCATGATCCTGGCGCCGATCGCGGAGCTGGACCTCGACGACCTCGACCGCATGCACCGCACCAACATCCGCGGCACCGTCGTCGTCGCCCAGCAGGCCGCCCGCCGCGTCCGTGCCGGCGGCGCGATCGTTGCGTTCTCGACATCGGTGACGCGGCTGTCGTTCCCCACCTACGGCGCGTACGTCGCCAGCAAGGGTGCCGTCGAGGCCCTCGTCCCGGTCCTCGCCCGCGAGCTGCGCGGCCGCGACGTCACCGTCAACGCCGTCGCTCCCGGCCCGACCGCGACCCCGCTGTTCCTCGACGGCAAGACCGAGGAGCAGGTGGCCGGGCTCGCGAAGGCCCCGCCGCTCGAGCGCCTCGGGCAGCCCGACGACATCGCCGAGGCCGTCGCCTTCCTCGCCGGACCCGCCCGCTGGGTCAACGGCCAGACCCTGTTCGCCAACGGTGGACTCGCCTGACGTGGCCGGGACCGCGGAGCGCCGGGGACGTGGCCGCGGCCGTCGCCCGGCCGACGAGGTGCGCGGCGAGGTACTGGCCGCGGCGGGCGAGCTCCTGCTCGCCGAGGGCATGGCCGGCTTCACGTTCGAGCGGATCTCGGCGATCTCGGGCGCGAGCCGGACCACCCTGCACAAGTGGTGGCCGTCGCGCGGCGCCCTCGCCCTCGAGGCCTACTTCCGCTCGGTGCAGAGCACGCTCGCGTTCCCCGACACCGGCGACATCGCCGCCGACCTCACCGACCAGCTCACGGCCTTCGTCCGGCTGATGACGCAGACGCCCGCAGGACGCGTGATCGCCGAGCTGATCGGCTCGGCGCAGACCGACCCCGAGCTCGCCGCGGCCTACCGCGAGCACTACTCCGCACCGCGCCGGGCGCTCGCCGTCACGGCGATCGAGCAGGCGCGCGACCGCGGCGAGCTCCGGGACGACGTCGACGCCGAAGCGGTGGTCGACCAGCTGTGGGGCGCCTGCTACCACCGGCTGCTCATCCCCGATCAGCCGCTGACCGAGGACCTGGCCCGCACCCTCGTCGCCCAGGTGGTCCGTGGCGTGGCACGAAGGTGACGAAGGTGACGGCGACGGAAACGGTGGTGCGCAACCAGGTGACAGGAACGGCGTAGGCTGGATGGCGTCTGGATCGATCCGGTAGTGTCCGACCGGTCCGGACGTCACCCCGTACACCGCACCCGAACGAAGGTTGCCGTGCCCGCACGCACCACGCCCGAATCCGAGGTCGACGCCCTCGACGTCGAGCTCTCCGAGCTGCGCCAGCTCCTCGACCGCCTCGATGGCCTGACCCACCAGGCGCGCACGCGGCTTCGCCGCATCGAGCAGCACCGCAACGGTGTCGACCCCCGTTGGATCGACCGCGCCGCTCGCTGACCCGTCCACTCCATGAGCCCGCCCCGACCTGGTCGGGGCGGGCTTCCGTGTTTCAGGGTCAGTGTGTTCGGGGTCAGGCCGCGAGCGCCGCGTAGCGCCCCTCGCGGTCCACCAGCTCGGCGTGCGTCCCGGTCTCGACGACCCGGCCGTGGTCGAGCACCGCGATCTGGTCGGCGTGACGCACGGTCGACAGGCGGTGCGCGATGGTGAGCGTGGTGCGGTGCCGCGCGAGGTCGTCGAGCGCGAGCTGCACGGCCCGCTCGGTCTCGGTGTCGAGCGCACTGGTGGCCTCGTCGAGGACGAGCACCCGCGGGTCGCGCAGGAGCGTGCGGGCGATGGCGATGCGCTGCTTCTCGCCGCCGGAGAAGCGGTGGCCGCGGGCGCCGACCATCGTGTCGTAGCCCTCGGGCAGGGCGGCGACGACGTCGTGGATGCGGGCCGCGCGGGCGGCGGCCTCGATCTCGGCGTCGGTCGCGTCCGGCTTCGCCGCGCGCAGGTTCTCGCGCACGGTGGTGTGCAGGAGGTAGGTCTCCTGGCTGACCACCCCGACGACGCCGGCGAGATCGGCCAGCCGCAGGTCGCGCAGGTCGACACCGTCGATCGTGATGCGCCCGGCGTCGGGGTCGTGGAGGCGGGCGACGAGCGCGCCGAGCGTCGTCTTGCCCGACCCGGTCTCCCCCACCAGCGCGAGCGTCGTGCCGGCGGGCACCGTCAGGTCGACGTCGTCGAGGGCGGGCCGGTGGCCGCCGGGGTGGGTGAAGGTGACGCCCGACAGGCGCAGGTCGCCGCGCACGTCGGTCAGCGACACCGGCTCGTCCGGGTCCGCGATGTCCACCGTCAGGTCCTGGTACTCGAAGATCCGGGCGAACAGCGCCAGCGAGCTGGCCACCTGGACGCCGACGTCGAGCAGCCCCGAGAGCGGCCGGAAGACCCCCGCCTGCAGCGAGGTGAAGGCGACGAGCGTGCCGATCGAGAGCGCGCCGACGGTCCAGGGCAGACCGGCGCCGACGTAGATCAGGGCCGGGATGGCCGCGAAGACGACGCCCATCGTGGCCATGCGCCAGCGCCCGGCCAGCTGCGAGCGCAGCTCGAGGTCGGTGAGGCGTGCCGAGGACGACGTGAAGCGCTCGATGAGGGCGGGGCCGGTGCCGAGCGTGCGATGCAGCGCGGCGGCGTCGACCGACAGGCCCTCCTCGATGGTGACGTTGAG
This sequence comes from Actinomycetospora sp. NBC_00405, assembly GCF_036044095.1. Taxonomy (NCBI): domain Bacteria; kingdom Bacillati; phylum Actinomycetota; class Actinomycetes; order Pseudonocardiales; family Pseudonocardiaceae; genus Actinomycetospora; species Actinomycetospora sp. NBC_00405. The sequence goes on along the minus strand of NZ_CP107938.1, from coordinate 473,405 downwards.
GTCGGCGAGCTCGCGCTGGCGTGCCGCGGTCAGCTCGCGGCGCATGCGCGCGACGCGGCGACTGACGAGCACGGCCGGCGGCAGCACGACCAGGGTGACGAGCGCGAGCTGCCAGGACAGCGCGACCATGGCGACGGCGGTGGCGACGACCGTCGTGAGGTTGGCGGCGATCGACGTCGCCGTCGACGTGACGACGGTCTGCATGCCGCCGATGTCGTTGGTGATGCGCGACTGCACCTCGCCGGTGCGGGTGCGCGTGAAGAACCCGAGCGACTGGCGCTGCAGGTGGGCGAAGACGTCGGTGCGCAGGCGGTGCATGACGCGCTGACCGACGCCGGTGGAGATCCAGGTCTGGACGACGCCGAGCGCGGCGGTGACGGCGGCGACGCCGATCATCCCGGCGGCGAGCAGGACGAGCAGGCGCAGGTCGCGCTGCGGGAGCGCCTCGTCGATGACGGCGCGGAGCAGGAACGGCGAGGCCATGGCGACGATCGACGACGCGACGATGACCACGACGACGACGGCCAGCGGCCGGCGGTCCTGACGGAACAGGCGCGCGACGCGGCGCAGGGAGACCTGGCGTGCCAGTTCGGCGTCCTCGGCACGGGTCTCGCGGCTGGGTTCAGGAGGGCGGGGCAAGGGGCGACTCCTCGGTGGTGGATTGCTGAGGTAACCTCAACGTGAGGCTACAACAACAACTCGCGAAGGGTATTCCCCGTGGACGACGCGCGCAGCGACGCTCCGGAGCAGGGCTCGCTCGCCGAGGCGTTCTGGCAGGTCGCGCGCCGGCTGCGCCACCAGTCGCGCGAGGCGCTCGCGCCCTGGGGAATCTCGCCGTCCCAGCTCCGGGCGCTCGGCGTGCTGCTGCGCCACGGCGCGGTGCGCTCGGGCGAGCTCGCCGAGCACCTGCGCATCGCGCCCCGCTCGGCCACCGAGGTCGTCGACGCGCTCGCCGAGCGCGGCCTCGTCGAGCGCCGGCCCGACCCCGAGGACCGGCGGGCGACGCAGGTCGTCGCCACCGAGGCCGGCACCGAGCTCGGGCGCGCGGTGCAGGCGGCGCGCGCCGTCGAGGCCGACCGCGTCTTCGCGACCCTCGGCGAGGACGACCGCGCCGAGCTCACCCGGCTCCTACGACTGCTCGCCGACGGATAGGGGCCGCTCCGGCCCGCCAGCGTGCCGGTTGCCCGCGCCGGGCATCCCGACGGCCATGACGAGCAGCGGGACGAGCAGCGGGACGAGCAGCGGGACGAGCAGGGGACGCACGCTGGCGGCGGCCGCCCTCGCGGGCGCGGGAGCCGGCCTGGTCGGCGTGGCCGCGATGACGGCGCTGGAGAAGATCGAGCAGGCGGCGCTGGGCCGGCCGTCGTCGTACGTCCCGGCGCGGACACTGCGGGCACTCACCGGCGGAGCTCCGTCCGACGCCGAGCGCCCGCCGGCGTGGAACCACGCGATGCACTGGGGCACCGGCGCGCTCCTCGGCACCCTGCACGGCGTGTGGGCCGCGACCGGGCTGCGCGGACCCCGCGCGCACCTCGCCCACACCGCCGTCCGGCTCGCGACCGACCAGACGCTCGAGAACGCGACCGGCGTCGGGGCGCCGCCGCACACGTGGCCGTGGCGCGAACAGGCCGTCGACGTCGCGCACAAGGCGGTCTACTCGCTCGTCACCGGTGTCGTGGCCGAGCGCCTGGTGGCGCCCGACCTCGAGTCGCACCGCGGTCGCGTCAGCCACTGAGAGCCGCTGGCAGCCGAGCCGCTCCGGCGGCTCACGCCCCGTCGAGCACCTCCCGGAGCACGACGGCGAACTCGTCGGGCTTGCCCGGCCAGCCGAACTCGCCGTCGAGGAAGCCGCCGTGGTGGCTCGGGAAGACCGTGGCCTCCTGGCCGAGCGCCGCGGCTGCGGCACGGCCTGTGCGGGCGGTGTAGGTGTCGCCGGACTCCTCGCCCACCGCGAGGACGACGCGCGCCGGACCCGAGGTCAGCGCGTCGACGTCGAGGACGTACTCGATGACGGCCGTGGAGCGCTCCGAGAGCAGCGGGTCGTCGCGCGAGCCGTCGTCCTCGGTCGGCATGCCGAACATGGCGGGGTCGGGTGTCGGCTGGGCGTAGTACTCCTCGGTGAACTCGCCCTGCCACGACCCGAGGGCCATGAAGCCCGCCATGCCGTGGCCCCAGCCCTTGGCCTGGTAGGCGTCGCGGAACTGCCGACTCGCCCGGTCCGCGGCCTCCGCGTCGGGCAGCACGCCGTTGATCGGCGGCTCGTGGGCGACGAGGGTCACGACGTCCTCGGGGTGGGCGGTGACGAGCTGCAGGCCGGTCACCGCTCCCCCGCTGCTCCCGAACACGTCCACCGGCCCGGCGCCGAGCTCGGCGATCAGGGCGTGGAGGTCTTCCGCCTGCGTGTGGGGCGTGTTGTCGGTCCGACCGTCGCTGCGGGTGCTGCGCCCGAGGCCGCGGGGGTCGTAGGCGACGACGGTGCGGTCCTCGAAGCGCGCCGCGAGAGCGTGGAAGCCGCTCGCGTCCATCGGCTGGCCGATCATGAGCAGCACCGGGTGCCCGTCGGCCGGCGGCAGCGGGCCGTAGACGTCGTAGGCGATCTCGGCGCCGTCCACGGAAAGGACCTTCGTCTCGGTCACGGCCTGCTCCCCCGGAGTGAAGTACGGATATCGAACCAAACAGTTCTAGTTTTGCGATCAACCACGAGGTTGTCAAGGAGCCGTCGTCGAGCACCCGGTCGGACGCGGTGATGGAGTGTGCGCCATGACGGACGGCGCGACCACGATCGTCACGACCCCCGAGCAGGAGCGACTGCGCGGGGAGGTCCGCGAGCTCTGCGCGGGGTTCCCCGACTCCTACTGGCGCGAGCGCGACCGCGCACGGGAGTACCCCGACGCCTTCGTCGATGCGTTGACCGAGGCCGGGTACCTGGCCGTGCTGATCCCCTCCGAGTTCGGCGGGGGCGGGCTGGGGATCACCGAGGGCTCGATCGTGCTCGAGGAGATCAACCGCTCCGGCGGGCACTCCGCGGGGTGCCACGCCCAGATGTACACGATGGGCGCGCTGCTCAAGCACGGTTCGGAGGCCCAGAAGCAGACGTATCTGCCGGCGATCGCGGACGGGACGCTGCGGCTGCAGGCGTTCTCGATCACCGAGCCCGAGGCCGGGTCGAACACCACCGACATCGCCACGACCGCGGTCCGCGACGGCGAGGACTACGTCATCAGCGGGCACAAGAACTGGACCAGCCGCATCGAGCAGTCCGACCTCGCCCTCGTGCTGGCCCGCACCACCCCGCGCGCCGACGACCCGGCCGAGCGCACCCGCGGGATCAGCCTGTTCCTGGTCGACCTGCGCGCGATCCGCGCCGAGCAGCCCGACACGCTGCACGTCACCCCGGTGCGCACGATGTTCAACTACGCCACCAACGAGGTCCGCTACCACGACATGCGCGTGCCGGCGTCGGCGCTGATCGGCGAGGAGGGCCAGGGCTTCCGCTACGTGCTCGACGGGTGGAACGCCGAGCGCATCCTGCTCGCCGCCGAGGCCGTCGGCGACGGCTACTGGTTCATCGCCCGCGCCACCACCTACGCCAACGACCGCGAGGTGTTCGGCCGCCCGATCGGGGCGAACCAGGGCGTGCAGTTCCCGCTCGCCCGCGCCTACGGGCAGGTCACCGCCGCGGACCTGATGCGCTACCGCGCCGCGGCGCTGTTCGACGCCGGCGAGAAGTGCGGCGAGCAGGCCAACCTCGCCAAGCTGCTGGCCAGCGAAGCCAGCTGGCAGGCCGCCAACGCCTGTCTGGACACCCACGGCGGCTACGGGTTCGTCGACACCTGGGACGTCGAACGCAAGTTCCGCGAGACCCGGCTCTACCAGGTCGCCCCGGTCAACAACAACCTCGTGCTCGCCTACCTCGGCCAGCACGTCCTCGGCCTGCCCCGCTCCTACTGAGCAGGGAGGGCGACCCACGGCCTCAGCGCGCCTGGGCGCGCCGGGCCGCGGCGATGACCTCGGTGAGCGCGCCGTGCAGGTCGCGCAGCTCGGGGAGCTCCATGTCGAGGCGCTCGACGATGGCCGGCGGGATCTGCTCGGCCTGCGCGCGCAGCGCGACACCCGCCGGGGTCAGGCGCACGGCCAGCGAGCGCTCGTCGCCCGGGTCACGCTCGCGGGTGAGGTAGCCGGCGACCTCGAGGCGCTTGAGCAGCGGCGAGAGCGTGCCGGGGTCGAGCTCGAGCCGGCGGCTGAGCTCCGTCACCGACAGCGGCGCGTCCTGCCAGAGCGCGAGCATCACGAGGTACTGCGGGTGCGTGAGGTTCATCGGCTCGAGCAGCGGCCGGTACACCGAGATCACGGTGCGGGCCGCGACCGCGAGCGCGAAGCAGACCTGGTTCTCGAGGGCCAGCGGATCGAGCTCCTCCAGAGCGGTGTCGCCCATCCCACGTCCCCTCGTCGCCGCTTCGTTGTCATAATACTGGTGTGCAAACCATTGGTGCACCAACGATGGAGACCGATGTGACCGTCCGCCGCCCGAACCCCCTGCAGTGGCTCTGGTACGCCTTCGGGGGGACGTTGCCGGCGCGGTACGCGCCGTGGGTGCTGCACGACACCACCTGCCGCACGTGGTGGCTGCGCCACGTCCTGCGCGCGGTCGTGCAGATCTCCCCGTTCGTCATCGCGATCGTCGTGCTCGTCCCCGGTCCGCTCTGGCTGCGCCTCATGTGCTCCCTCGGCGGGGCGATCATGGGTCTGATCTTCTCGATCAGCTACCTGCACGAGACCGCCGAGCACCGCCTGGTCAAGGCCGGTTACCCGGCGGGCACCGGCCCCGCGACGCGCGCCGAGCGCACGGCCGAGAAGGACGCCGCGGCGGCCGAGCGCTACGCCGCCCGGTACCGGACCCCGCCGGGCGACTGACGACCCTGCACACATCGGCCTCGAGCACACCGGCCTCGGGCACACCAGCCACGGGCACACCGGCCACGGGCACACTGGGCACGTGACCACGCCCGACACCCCCGCCGGGGACGACCCCGACACCGACGACGACACCGTCTTCGAGCAGCTCGACGAGGCCGAGTCCCTCGACAACCCCGACCTCGACGATCCGCTCGACGAGGGCGTCTCCCCGAACGAGCAGCCCTGGGGCACCACCGCCTGGGGCGTTACTCCCGAGGAGGAGGAAGAGGGCGAGCCGCTGGCCGGCCGCCTGCGCCGCGAGGTGCCCGACGACGAGGACACCGACGACGGCGACGGCCTCGGCGACGAGTCCGACACCGACGGCGAGCTCCGCGACGACGAGGTCGGCGACGAGCGCTCCGGGCGGCTCGTCCTGAGCGAGGGCGGCGAGGACTTCTTCGCCGAGGACATCGGCGTCGACGGCGCAGGGGCGAGCGCCGAGGAGGCCGCGATCCACCTGGTGGACGACGAGCGCTGACCCGCGCTCAGGCGACCAGGCCCACGACCTCGTCGGCCACGCCCCACGACACGGTGACGCCCACCCCGCCGTGGCCGTAGGCGTGGACGACGCCCCGGTCGTCGACCTCGACCCGCGGCGACGGCCGCACCGGGCGCCACCCGACCTCGCGGCCGAGCACCCGGGCGCCGGCGAGGCGCGGCTCGACGGCGATCGCGCGGGCGAGGATCTCCTCGGCCACCTGCGCGTCGGGGGTCTCGTCGTCGGGCGGCAGGGCCGCGCCGCCCACGACGACGCGACCGGGGTGCGGGAAGACGTTGGTCCAGCGCGGGCCGGCGACGACCTCCATCTCGAACTCCTCGATGCCGGCGTCGTCGAGCACGACGTGGACGCCGCGCACCCCGGTCACCGTCGGGTCCCCGGCCAGCACCCCGGCGCCGCTGCCCGCAGCGTTCACCACCACGGGTCCGGGCTCCGCAGCGTCGGCGAGGTCGGTGAGGTCGGTGAGGTCGGCGACGTGCCGCTGCTCGACGACGACCCCGAGCCGCGCGGCCCGGTCCGCCAGGTGGGCGAGGTAGGTCGGCATGTCGGCGAACGGGAGGGTGACGGCCATGCCGACGCGGCCCCGCGTCTCGTCCGGGCCGAGCGCCCGGAAGTCCGGGAGCACGCGGGCCCACGGCGGCAGCTCGTCGGCGACATCGACGTGGATCCGGCCGTGGCGCCGGTGGATGCCGGTCGCGGGGTCCTCGGCGAGCTCCTCGAAGACCGGGGTGGAGCGCTCGGTCCACGCCGTCACCGGGTCGGCGGGTCCGGCCCCGCTGATCCCGAGCATCGCGCCGGCCGCCACGGACGTCGTGTCCTCCACCGCCCGGTCGGTGAGCACCCGCACCCGGTGACCCGCCTCGGCCAGCCGGATCGCGCTCGACAGGCCGATCACCCCGGCCCCCACCACCACGACGTCGCTCATGGTCGACATCATGGCGTCACCGGCCGGGGCGCGACTTGGACGAATCCGATCAGCGCGCCAGCTCCGAGAGCGTGACCGCCGCCAGCCCGCGTCGCCCGGTCCGCGCGAGCAGGGCGTCGACGGTGCCGGCGACCGGCTCGCGTCCCGGCCCCTCGTGCAGGACGACGACGGCGCCACGCCGGACCACCGCGTCCAGCCACCGCGCGGTCCCCGCCGTCCCGGCGCCGGCCCCGGCGACGGCCACCGCGCTGCCGAGCACGGCGTGCAGGCCCTCCTCCTCGGTGATCGCGAGGTGCTCCGCCGTCGGCCACCCGGAGCCCGGCCGGAACCACCGCACCGGGGCGTGCGCCTCCAGCGTCCGCTGGGAACGCCGCAGCGACGCCCGGAACGCCTGCTCCGGAAGGCGCCAGCTCGGCTCGTCGCGCCAGGTGTGGTTCCCGAGCTCGTGGCCCTCCCCCACGAGGCGGGCGACGAGGTCGGGGTGGCGCTCGGCCCGCTCGCCGAGGACGAAGAACGTCGCGCGGGCGCCCCGCCGGGCCAGTACGTCCAGCAGGGCCGGGGTCGTCGACGGGTCGGGTCCGTCGTCGATCGTCAGGGCGAACCGTGGCGCCCGCGTCGGGACGACGAACAGCACCCGCCCGCGCAGGACGGGGCCGAGCGCACGAGCGAACACACGGGCGAACGGAGCCACGGGTTGATCCAACTCCTGCGGGGGCACTAGGGCGGTATGAGCGAAGCGAGCCGGGTGTGGCGGGTGGACGTCGACGGCAGGGAGTTCGAGATCGAGGTCGACCACAGCACGTGGACCGGCGGCATCGAGGTGCGCCGGAACGCCGAGGTGGTCGCGACCGGCCGGTTGTGGCTCACGGCGAAGCGCTTCGAGGTCCCGATCGGCACCAGCACGGCGCTGGTCGAGGTCGAGTCCGCCTACGCCGGGTTCGCCGCACGCAGCGAGCTGCACCTCGACGGGCGCTACGTCGAGCCGCTGCGGGGCTGAGCAGCCCGACCGCTGGACCCGCCCGCCGGACCCGCCCGCTCACTCGCCCCGGAACGTCGCCTTCCCGTGGCCCTGCTCGACGAACGACGCCATCGCGTCCTGCAGGTCGGCGGTGGCGAACAGCTGCCCCGCGGCGCCCGGCGTCACGCGGTGGGCCGCCTCGAGGCCGCCCTCGGCGAGGTGGCGCAGGATCTCCTTGGTGGCCGCGTGCGCCCTCGTCGGACCGGCGGCCAGGGACGCCGCGAGCTCGCGGGCGGCGTCGTCGAAGCCGTCCTCGGGCAGCAGGCGGTCGACCACGCCCCACCGCTCGAGCTCCTCGGCGCCGAAGCGCCCGGCGGTCATCACCAGCAACCGCGCACGCCCCGGGCCGGCGCGCTCGGCCAGGCGCTGCGTGCCGCCCATCGCCGGGGTCAGGCCCACGGTCGCCTCGATCAGCCCGAACGAGGCGCGCGGGCTCGCGACGATGAGGTCGCACGCCAGGGCCACCTCGAACGCCCAGGTCAGCGTCAGCCCGTGCGCGGCGAAGACCGTCGGGAACGGCAGCCGGTGGATCCGCCGGCCGAGGTCGACGAGCTCGTCGAAGTAGCGGGTGCCGGCGTCGACGTCACCGGCCTGCGCCATAGGGTGGAAGATCTGCTTGACGTCGACGCCGCCGCTGACGACCTTGCCCTCGGCGCGCACCAGCGCCGCACGGGGCCGTGCGCGCTCCAGCTCGGCGACGGCGTCGCGCAACGCCTCGTGCAGGGCCTGGTCGTAGAGGTTCAGCGGCGGGTGGTCGACGGTCACGAGGGCCAGGCCTGCGGGATCGACATCGACCGTCACGGGGCGGGTCGTCATGACCGGAGAACCTGCCCTACCCGCGCCGGCCGAGCAGCGCGAGCAGCTCGTCGCGCGCCGTGTCGCCGGCGGGAGCGACCGGCTCGCCCCACAGCCCCGCCCCGGTGAGCATGATCGGGTCGCTGCGGATGTAGGCCAGCGCGCGGTCGACGCCCACCTCGTCCAGCGTCTCGTCGAGCCCCGCCCCCCGGGCGAGGTCCCACTCGTGCACGGTCAGGTCGAGCAGCATCTGCTCGGCGTACTCCCCGACCGGGAGCCACCCGAACGACGTGTGCACCTGCGCGGCGTGCCCCTCGGTGGCGATCCACAGCGGCCGCGACCGGGCGACGGCGCGCCGCCACGTCCCGGCCGGGTCGCCCTGGAGCAGATCGCCGTCGTACCGGTCACCGACCTCGTCCATCGGCGTCCCGGCCAGGACGTGCGACGCCCAGAGGTGCTCGAAGCAGAGGTGGCCGACGAGATCGCGCACGGACCACTCGGAGCAGGGCGTCGGCGCGTCCCAGGCGCCGGCGGCATCCACGTCCCGGACCCGGATCGTGAACCGGTCGATGGCAGCGGGCACCAGTGCACGGGGGTCGGTGCTGTGGGGGTCGGCGCTGTGGGGGTCGGCGCTGTGGGGGTCGGCGCTGTGGGGGTCGGCGCTGTGGGGGTATGGCATGGGCACGACCCTCCTCGCCGGGACCCGCGTCTGGGAAGCTCACCGGCGATGGCCGACGTGCACGACGTCCGTCGACTCGCCCTGGGGCTCGACGGCGTGGAAGAGATCGACAGCGACGGCTTCGACTTCCGCGTGGAGGGTCGGGGCTTCGTCTGGTCGTACCCGGACCGCAGCGGCGGCCGCCGGGTGCTGCGCACCGACGTCGCGGTGCTGTTCGTCGGCGACGAAGCCGAGCGCCAGGCGCTGCTGCTCGGCGAGCCCGACCTGTTCTTCTCGACCCCGTCCTACGAGGGGTTGCCGCTGGTGATGCTGCGTCTGGAGAAGGTGGACGTCGCGCGGCTGACCGAGCTGGTCACGGACGCCTGGCTGATGCGCCGCGAGCGCTGAGGTCCGGCGCGCCCGGGAGGCACGCGGTCATCCGCACCGTCGTCCCGTCCGACGGATCGCTGTGGATCTGCACGAGGTCGCACAGCTGGTGGGCGAGGCTCAGGCCGTACCCGCGGCCCTCGGCGGGGCCGGCGCGGTGCCGCCCGACGAGGGGGTCGGGGATCCACCCGCTGTCCTGTACCTCGCACACCACCGCGGCGGGCTCCTCCGCGCCCCGGCCCGGCTCGCGCGTCCACAGCGCGAGCAGGCCCGGACGCCCGGTGTGCACCACGGTGTTCACCGCGACCTCGTAGGCGGCGAGGCTCAGGTCGGCGGCGCGGTCCTCGTCCAGCCCGGCGCGCAGCGCGTGCTCGGCGACGGCCCGGCGCACCACCCGCGGCCCGTCCGGTGCGGCGAACACCAGCGTCTCGCCGATCTCCTCGGGCTCGGCGAGCGGTCCGCTGACCCACTGCGCGAGCTCCGCGGGGTCGGCGTAGTGCGTGCTCGCCGAGCTGGTGCCCCGCTCGAGGATGACCGGGTGCGTGCGTTCCGCGTCGGCCACCACCGCCGGGGCGAGCGCGGTGGTGTCGTACGGGCAGAGGACGGTGGCGGGGCGGTCCGCCAGCGCGACGTTGATCAATGCCTCGTGCTGCACCGCCGCGGCGTACTCCGCCGGGCTGCGGCCCGCCCAGATCGGCTCGCCGATGATCCGCACGCGGTTCCGGCCGGCGTGCTCGTCCACGAACGCCCGCAGCACGCCGGCGATGATGCGCCCGGGGTTGCGGCCGGCGACCGTCATGTCGTGGAAGACGACGTCGCAGGCCTGCGGGCCCAGCGCGGCGTGCACGAGGTCGAGCCGGTGCGGCGGCGCCGCCATCATCACCGGCTCACCGGCGTCGAGCCCCTCGCGCAGGAAGGGGACGGTGCCGGCGAGGTAGGCCTCGTCGTCGGCGTAGAACAGCGCAGGATGGATCAGCGTGTCGGCACCGCCCTGACGGTGCCGCCCGTGCTCGTCGTCCGCGCTCATCCTCGCCGTTCCGGCCGCCGCCTCCTTGACGGACGACATCCTGCCTGGTCCCGAGTCTGAACACCGCCTCCACCCGCCGCTTTCCACCCGGATACCGGCGAGCGGCGCAGCCGCAGCGGTGGATGCCCGAGAGCCTTCCCCCGACCGCACCAGCCGAGCACACTGCCGGCGTGGACGAGGGGACGATCGACGACGCCCTCGACGGGCTGCGCGCCGACGGCACGCTCGCCCGCCCGGGACGGCGCTGGCTCGGTACCGGCGAGCCGGGAACCACGACTTCTGTGGTGTGAGCCGTGATGTGAGCTGTTACCGGCGGCCCTTGCTCTGCCAGTAGCCAGGGCCGGGGGTGTCGACGGTGTGGCGCCGGCTCTTCGCGTTCCAGGACCAGCGTCCGGCGCCGAGTCCCCAGCTGACGCCGTCGGGCCCGGCGTGGAGCCGGACCGGGCCGAGCTTGAACGTCCGCCGCAGGTGGTGGCGGGGGTGGACGTGGGGCAGCAGTCGGAATCCCATGGAGCCTCCTTCGTCGTCAGGACAACGGCTGCCCCGTGGGCGGAGTTCCCGAACGCCGCCAGAGAGACGAACCGGTCAGGCGAACAGGTGCCCGCGGACCAGGCCGCCGTGCACGGTGCGGACGAAGACGACGACCCACGCGGCGAGGAGCACGACGTAGAGCACGACCGCGGCGCCGGCGAGCGCGGGCAGCGGGAGGCGGGCGGCGAGGGCGCTGGTGCCGGTGACGCAGGTGCCGACGGGGAACGTGAAGCTCCACCAGGTCAGCGAGAACGGCAGGCCGCGGCGGGCGGTGCGGATCGTGACGGCCGTGGCGAGGGCGAGCCAGAGCATCGCGAAGCCCCAGACGGGCACGCCGTAGAGCAGGCCGAGCACCGCGGCCCCGGTGGCGTAGGGCTCGGGCAGGCTGCCGGCGGCCTGGCCGCCGAGCAGGTTCGCGGCGGTCACCGACTGGCCGAGCGGGCCGAGCACGATCCACATCGTCGGCACCGCCGCGGCCGGGCCGGTGCCGTGGACGACGAGCTTGTGCCAGATCTGGGGCAGGATCGCGAGCGTGGCGAGCAGGCTCATCCCGAACATCGCGTAGCAGGCCAGCAGCAGCGTCGTCCGGGCCGTGCCCGCGTCCAGGTGCGGCAGGAGCAGGGCCCCGTCGGCGGCCGAGACCATGGGCGGCACCACCGGCATCAGCCAGCCGCCGAACACGCCGTCGGCGCCGATCTCGTGCTCGGTGATCATCCGGTACGGGATCCAGACGGCCGTGACGAGCCCGATCGCGGTGCCGACACTCCAGAGCACGCTGCTGGCGGCCACCGCCGCGCCGACCCCGAGCACCGGGCCGCCGAGCAGCACGGTCCCGGCGCCGACGGTCATGACGGCCATCGCGACCGCCCCGAAGGACTGGGCCGTCACCGGGTTGCTCGCGTGGCGGCGGGCCGCGGCGGGGTGACGCAGCCAGTGCACGGCCCACGCCGCGACGAGCGCGACCAGCAGCACCGACGCGAGGCCCCAGACGACGGTCGCGAACACCCGCAGACCGGGGACGGCCACCGGCAGGCCGGCCGCGGCGCCGCCGACGACGCCGGTGCCCATGACGCTGGAGAACCAGTTCGGGCCGAGGTTCGCGACCACCGCGCCCGGTCGCTCGAGGTCCCGCAGGAGGAGGCGCGGACGAGCGACCGGGGCCGTCGTGGGGGCCGTTGCGAGAGCAGCCGTGGGGCTCGTCGGTCGCTCGTCGCTCATCACCGTCATGACAGGAATGCTGGTGCCGGGCGACGTCCCCGAGTAGGTGGCCCGACCTCGTGCACCCATAAGCTGCGGTTGTGCCCCTCCCGCCCCGGGTGGCCGACCTCGGCCCCTACGACCTGCTGCTCTCGGTCGCCGAGCGCGGCAGCATGGGCCGGGCCGCGGCGGCGCACGGCGTCTCCCAGGCGGCCGTCAGCGCCCGCGTCCGCTCGCTGGAGGCCGCCCTCGGCGTGACGCTGCTCGAGCGCTCCCCGCGCGGGACCACGCTGACCCCGGCCGGGGCGCTCGTCGCGGGGTGGGCGCGCTCCGCGGTCGACGCGGCCGAGGCGCTGGAGGCCGGGATCGCCTCGCTGCGCGCCGAGCAGTCGAGCCGGCTGCGGGTGGCCGCGAGCCTCACGGTGGCCGAGTACCTGCTCCCCCGCTGGCTGGTCGCCCTGCGGACCCGCAACCCCGGCACCGCGGTGTCGCTGTCGTCGCAGAACTCCACCGACGTCGCCGCCGACGTGCTCGCCGACCGCGCCGACGTCGGCTTCGTCGAGGCGCCGACCGTGCCCGACGAGCTCGACGCCCAGGTCGTCGCGCGGGACCAGCTCACCGTCGTCGTCTCCCCCGACCACCCGTGGGCGCGTCGCCGGCACGGGATCGACGCCGCCCGCCTGGCCACCACCCCGCTCGTCGCGCGCGAGCACGGCTCGGGGACGCGGTCGCACCTCGAGCGGGCGATCGGTCCGCTCGCCGAGCCCGTCCTCGAGCTGGCCTCGACGACGGCGATCAAGAACGCGGCGGCGGGCGGGGTGGCGCCCGCGGTGCTCAGCTCGCTGGCCGTCGCCCCGGACCTCGCCGCCGGCACCCTCGTCGCGGTCCCGGTCCGCGGGGTGGCGCTGCACCGCGCGCTGTCCGCCGTCTGGCACCGCGGCCGCCCGCTGACCGGCCCGTCGGAGGACCTCGTGCGGATCGCGACCGGGTCGAGCTGAGACCGAGCCGCCGGTGCGGCCTGGGCGTTCCCCGGGACACCGGGCGCTCCCTACGATCACGACCATGACCGACGACCTCGCCTCCCGGGTCGCCGGGCCCGTCCTGCACCCCGGGGACGACGGCTACGCCGACGAGCTCGCAGGCTTCGACCTCGCCGTCAGCCAGCGCCCCGCGGTCGTTGTCGGCGCGACGGGGGCCGCCGACGTGATCGCGGCCGTGCGGTACGCCCGGGACGCGGGGCTCGCGGTCGGCGTGCAGGCGACCGGTCACGGCATCACCGTCCCCGCCGACGACGCCCTGCTGATCACCACCCGGCGCGCCGACGCCGTCCGGGTCGACCCGTCCGACGGCACCGCGTGGGTCGACGCCGGCGCGATCTGGAGCCGCGTGCTGCACGAGGCGGCGCCGTTCGGCCTGGCCCCGCTCGCGGGCTCGGCGCCGGCGGTCGGCGCCGTCTCCTACACCCTCGGGGGCGGGATCGGGGTGCTCGGCCGGCGCTGGGGGTTCTCCGCCGACCACGTCCACCGGCTCGACGTCGTCACCGCCGACGGCGTCCCGCGTCGCGTGACCGCGCAGGACCACCCGGACCTGTTCTGGGCGCTGCGCGGGGGCGGCGGGAACGTCGGGGTCGTCACCGGGATGCAGGTCGGGCTCGTGGAGCTCGCCGAGGTCTACGGCGGCGGGCTGTTCTTCGCGGGCGAGGACGCCGGCGTGGTCCTGCCCGCCGTGGTCGCCGCCTGCCGCGACGCCCCCGACGAGGTCAGCCTGTCGGTGGCGATGGTGTCGTTCCCCGACCGCCCCGCCGCGGGCCCCCTTCGTGGCCGGTGGTCCTGCTGGGTCCGGGTCACCTCGTCGGGCACCCCGGCGCGGTGCGAGGAGGTCATCGCGCCGGTCCGCGCGGCCGCCACACCGTTCCTGGACACGGTGCGGACGATGCCCGTCACCGACCTCGGGACGATCCACAACGACCCCGTGACCCCGACGGCCACGAACAGCCACTCCCTCACGCTGCGCCGTGTCGACGCCGACACGGTCACCGCGCTGCTGCGCCACGCCCGGCCCGACACGCCCTTCGTCATCGAGGTGCGCCAGCTCGGCGGCGCGCTGGGGCGTCCGCCCGCCGTCCCGAACGCGGTCGGGCACCGCGGGGCGGTCGCCACCCTCTACGTCACGGCCTACCCGCACCCCACCGGACCGTCGGCCTCCGACGGCGCCGCGGAGCGGGCCCTGCTCGCCGACCTCGCGCCGTGGAGCGACGGCGGAGCGCTCGTCAACTTCCTCGCCGGCGCCCACGTCAGCACCGACGACGTCCGCGCCGCCTACGAGCCCGACCTCTGGGACCGCCTCGTCGAGATCAAGACGACCTGGGACCCGCGCAACGTCTTCCGGATCAACCACAACGTCCCGCCGGTGCGGCAGGACGCCGGGGTCACGCCGCCGTCGCCTGCACGACCTGCGAGCGGTAGCCCTCGATGATGTCCATGAACTCGCGGTGCTCGGCCGCCGGGACGCCCAGGAAGCTCAGGGTCGCCGCGATCTCCATCGCGACGGCGTCGAAGCCCGCCTCGTCGATGGCCAGGTCGTCGTGGGCCTCGACCATGTCCTCGCCGACGTAGCACGTCGGCCCGCCCGTGGCCTCGATCGACCACGCGGTCACGAGGAACTTGTAGCCCGGGGCGTTCGCCGCCACCCCGTGGTGCGCGTGGACGGCCTGGTTCGCGTTCACCGCGGCGTTCTCGAAGAGCCGGTCGACCAGGACGTCGACCGCACCGGAGATGCCGTAGACGCCGCCGAGACGGTCGAAGAGGGTCTGTTCCGCCATGACCGGGTCCTCCCCCGAGGTGACCGCCGGTGACGTGGTGGACCGGCGGCGTGATCACGCTCACTGTGGCCGACGGGCCGTCCTCCGGTCAATGGTGCACAACCGATTACCGGCCGGCCGGGACCCCGGCGGGTAGGTCGCGGGCCCGGGCCGCGTCCCGGTGCCGCAGCAGCATGCGCCGCCCCACCAGCACCCCGATCCCGGCGATCAGCATCGCGACGGCCGCGACGATCCAGGCCGCCGCGAAGGAGATCCCGGTGGCGAGCAGCCCGAACCCGACCGGACCGAGGCACCCGCCCGCGTAGACCCCGACCTGCACGATCGCGGTGGCCGCCGCCGGGGCGGAGGGGTTGAGGCGCACCACGGCGAACTGCAGCAGACCGGGCCACGACCAGCCGAGACCGAAGCCGAGGACGGTGCCGACGACCAGGGCCACCGACCCCGGGACCGCGAGGAGGACCACCCCGGCGGCGCCGAGCAGCAGGGAGCCGGCGACCACCGCGACGTGACCGCCCGCGCGCCGGTCCGCGAGCCAGCCGTGGAGCATGCGCATCACGACGGCGACGACGCTGCCGAGGGTCAGGACGAGGCCGGCGAGGCCCGGCGCCACGCCCTGGTCGACCGCGGAGGCCACCAGGAAGATGCTCAGGCCGGTCGAGCTCGCGGCGCCGAGTCCCGCCGCGATCCCGACCACGGCCAGGGCCCCGGTCGCGCGGTCCGCCTTCCTGGCGGCCGAGCGCTCCTCCGGGCCGGACCCGCGGGGCGCGACGGCCAGGGCGCCGAGCGCCATCCCGGCCGCGATCACGTACGCCCAGCGCCATCCGACGGTCAGACCCACGGCGGGCACGGCCAGGCCCGCGAGCAGCGTCGCCAGCGGGACGCACGCCTGCTTGACCCCGAACGACAGCCCGAGGCGACGGGCCGGCATCGCCCGCGCGAGCGTGAGGTTCGTGCTGAGCTGGCCCATGACGTTGGTCCACGCCCCGAGCAGCACGATCCCCACGACGGCCGCGTAGCTGCGCGCGAGGGCCGCGATCAGCAGCATCGAGATCGCGGCCCCCACCAGCGCGATCCGGCTCGTGCGCCGGGACCCGAGCTTCTCGACCAGCTTCCCCACCGGGAGCGACACCAGCGCGGACACCCCGAAGTACGCCGAGACGATGAGGCCCAGCGCCGCCGGGTCGAAGCCCAGCTCGGCACCGACCTGCACCGAGAGCGCGCCGAGCAGGAAGATCGGCAGCACCGTCGCGGTGGTGATCGCGACGGCACCGGACCCGACGCGCACCGCCGACTGCTGCTCCGTCCCCGGCTGCGCTGGCTGCTCTGGCATCGTGAGCAACGCTAACCGAATCCCGGGGCCTGTGGCGCCGGCTGAGCAGCGTCACACAGCCGCGTCACACAGCAGCGGTGCCGATCAGCCCCTTGCGCGTCACGAGTGCGGCGAGCTCCTGCTCGGACAGGCCGTCGGTGCCCTCCGGACGGCGCGGCACCACCATGTAGCGCGTCTCGGCGCTCGCGTCCCAGACGGTGATGCGCACGGCGTCGGGCAGCTCGAGGCCGAACTCGCGCAGGACACCGCGGGGGTCACGGACCACGCGCGACCGGTAGGCCTCGCTCTTGTACCAGGTCGGCGACGGCCCCAGCAGCGACACCGGGTAGCACGAGCACAGCGTGCAGACGACGACGTGGTGCTCGTCGTCGGTGTTGGCGACGGCGACCAGCGGCTGCACCTGCAGGCCCGCCGCCATCGACATCCCGAGCTCCTCGATCGCGGTGCTCGCGTCGGCGAGCAGGCGCCCGCGGAACCCCGGGTCGACCCAGGCCCGCGCCACGATCGCCGCGCCGTTGGCCGGGGAGCCGCCGGCGGCGAACGCGTCGATGCGCTCGTCGAGCTCGCCGTCCGCCAGCCACCCGCGCTCCTCCAGCAGCGTCTCCACGTGCCGGACCCGTGCGGCGAGAGGGCCGTCGTCGTGCGTGGTGCTCATGTCGGTCGTCCCTCCGCGGCGGGGTGCAGGTGGGCGGGCTCCAGGTAGTCCTCCCACAGCTCGACGACGACGGCGTGGTCGCGCCCGTCCTCGCCGGGGCCGAAGAGGTCGCCGGCGGCGAACCGCACCTGGTAGACGGCGCGCGGGCTCGACGCGAGACCCTGCGCGCGCTCGTCGGCCAGCGGGTGCCGCCCGCAGGTGCCGACGATCTCGCCGCACACCCCGCGCGCGTAGCGCGGCAGCCGGGTGTGCCCGGGCGGGTCGGCGGTGCGGGTCCGGACGCGGTCGCCCGGCGCGAAGCGATCAGCCACCGGCGAGTTCCTCCGGCGTGGCGATCCCCTTCTCCGCGAGCAGCGTGGTGATCGCGTGGAACCACTTCTCGTAGTACGAGGACGCCAGGTACTCCGCAGGCGGCATCCGCTCGATGGCGTCGCGGAACTCGTCGAGGTTGTAGACACCACGACGCAGCAGCACCCCGTTGAGGGCGAAGACGTGCGCCTCCCAGTCGGCGTGGAACGCCGGCTCGTCGGGCTCCTCGATCACGGCCGGGAACCCGACCATCCCGCCCACGTCGTTGATGCGACTCACAGGCCGTTCCTACCGCAGACGGGCCCGGATGTGAGGGGTACAGATGTGAGGGGTCCAGAAATACCGAAAGGCTGTGATCCCGCGGGTATGAGGCGCGGGATCACAGCCCGGCAGGTCGGAGGCGCACCCTGACGGCGGCGTCCGACCAGGCCAGTCCGGAGGAGTCTCCGGGAAGGCTGGGGAAGATCAGGCGGGGCGGACCGAGTCCGCCTGGGGGCCCTTGGCGCCCTGGCTCGACTCGAAGCTCACCCGCTGGTTCTCCTCGAGGGAGCGGAAGCCGCCACCCTCGATGGCCGAGTAGTGGACGAAGACGTCCTTGCCGCCGTCATCCGGGGCGATGAAACCGAAGCCCTTTTCGGCGTTGAACCACTTGACTGTGCCGTCGGACATGCATCCTCTTTTTCAGGTCGGACAGAGCGGGCCTCGCCCGCTCTCGAGCGTTGCCCGATCCACTCGAGACACGGCACGGAAATGTGGCGAGCTGTGCGAGCGGGTCGATGTCAACATGATCCACGAAGCTCAGAGCACAGCGAGGACTACGAGACGGCAACGGGATCAACGTATCAGAGCCGTCCGGAGTCGTCGGTGGCGCCGGGCTGAACGCGAGTCGACGGGGCCTCCGCACGAGTAGCGTCCCCGTGACCCCGACCGAGGGCGAAGCCGGCGAGCCGGTCGGGGACCCCGTGCGCGACGGCGTTCCACACCGCCGCCTGGCCCGCGGTCATCGGCGCAGCCGGGTGGTCGCCGCGGCGGTGGTGGCCATCGGGATCGTGCCGGGTCGACCTGTGAGGCGCCGCGACCTCAGTGCCCGTGTCCGTGCCCGTGCCCGTGCCCGTGGTCCTCGCCGTCGGCGTGGTCGTGCCCCGAAGGGCGCTCGGCGAGCAGCGCGGAGCGCTCCGCCACCGCGGCGCCGGGCAGCGTGCCCGCCGCCACCAGCCGGTCCTCGAGGGCGCCGAGCCAGCAGCGGTAGTAGTGGAAGTCCTCGCCCGGCGCGTGGTCGGCCTCCCAGGCCGCGATGCGGGCGACCAGGGCGTCGCGGAACTCGTCCCAGGTGAAGACGCCGTCGTCGGCGAGGGTCACCGCCATCCCGAACGCCCGGCTCTCCCAGGGCTCGACGAAGACGAGCTCGCCGTTGGACCGCGGTGGGGCCGCCGCGCCCGCGACGTCGAGCACCGCGGTCACGGGGCGCTCACGGCGCTGACGAGGGCGACCCCGACCATCGCGTCCCGCGTGACGATCCCGGCGAGGGCCTCGGCGTCCCAGTCCTCGGTGCCGGCGGGACGCTGGGGCACCACGAGGTAGCGCACCTCGGCGCTGGAGTCCCAGACCTGGATGTCCTTGCCCTCGGGAACCTCGAGCCCCATCTCGCGCAGCACCCGGCGCGGCGTGCGCACGATCCCCGCGCGGTAGGCGGGGTCCTTGTACCAGCTCGGCGGCAGCCCGAGGATCGGCCACGGGTAGCAGGAGCACAGGGTGCAGACGACGACGTGGTGGACGTCGTCGCTCTGCTCGACGACCACCATGTGCTCGCCCTGCGGCCCGCCGTACCCCATGTCCTTGATGGCGGCGGTGCCGTCGCGCAGCAGCCACTCGCGGTACTCCGGGTCGGTCCACGCGCGGGCGACGACCTTGGCGCCGCCCCGCGGGCCCACGTCCCGCTCGTAGGTCGTGATGAACTTGTCCATCACCGCCGGGTCGATCAGCTCGCGCTCGACGAGGAGCTGCTCGAGCGCCTCGGTGCGCAGGGCCGGGGAGAGACGGTCGGAGATGTCTCCTGCAGGGGCGTTCACTGCGGCTCCAGGTAGCTCTCGAACAGGTCGACGTGCAGGGTGAAGGGCTCGGCGTCCGGGCCCCACAGCTCCGTGGAGGCGAACCCGACCGTGTAGACGTGCTGGGCGTTCTCGCCCTCGAACACGGCGTGGGTGTCGGGCAGCACGTGCGCGGGACGGACCGCCGTCACGGTGCCCGAGCGCCGGCGCACGTACGCCGGGAGCTTCGTCGGGCCCTCGGGCTGCAGGTCCTTGGTCGCGACCGCGTCGCCGACGGCGAACGCCGGCGCCCGTTCGACCTCGCGCAGCGAGCCCGCCGCGGTGGGCTTGTAGTCGGGGCGGTCCGGCTCGGGGAAGGCCGGCTCCGTCACGTCCTCGCCGAGGTTGCGCCGTGCGCGGGCGTCGACGGCCCCCGGCGCGAGGATCCGGGAGTCGGTGAGCATCAGCTCGGCGGCGTTGAGCCACCGGCCGTAGTAGCCGTCGACGAGGTAGTCGACGGGGTGCAGCCGGCCCAGGGCGTGGCGGAACGCGTCGAGGTTGCGCCCCGAGATCCGCCCCATCGTCAGCACCGTGATGGCGAAGCTCCGGCCCTCCCAGGGCTCGGCGAAGGGTGGTTCGTCGGTGGGGACCTGCGCGGGCCCCCACCCCTGGGTGCCACCCATGTCGGCGATCGAGTCCATGCTCGCGGGGCCTCCTCGGAGCTGATCGGCCTGCCGCCCTCCATCATGTCGATCTCGAGCATGCCGTACCGCCGCTACCCGGCGGTCGCCACGCGGAGCGGCAGCAACGAGCCGTCGGCACCGCGCTCCCTGGCACGCGCGTCGACGTCGGCCTGGGAGCAGAACCCGCGACCGCTGCGCTTGAGGCACAGCAGACCGAGGAGGGCGCCCTGCGGATCCACGACCGCGAGGCGGCGGCGGCCGACCATCGCTCGCCAGGTGGCGACCAGGTCCGCGTCCGGCCCGACAACCCGGCCGGCGAGCCGGCCCTGCTCGTGCGCCGGAGCCCGCCCGTCGGCACGTTCGAGGTCCGGACGCTCCACGACGGCGAGGAGGACGCCCGACCCCACGACCAGCAGAGCGTGGAGGTGGTCGTCGGCGAACATCGCACGTGCGTCCGCGACCGAGGTGTCCGCGGCGCACACCCTCGGGCGCCGGAGCATGACGTCGGCGACGACCGCACCGTCCGGGACGGCGTCGCTCCGGCAGACCCTCACGCGCGTGCGGGGCATGCCAGGCCTCCTGGGTGCCGACGATCTACAGGCCGGCGAGGGGTTCCTGCGTCAGGTCGTCCTCGATCTTCTGCACCTCGACCAGGTTGTCCGAGTAGACCCCGGCGTTGCCCAGCTCGTTGTGACGATCGAGCGTGATCGTGTTGACGGTGCTGCCCGACGCCTTGTTCTGCCAGTGTCCGACGTTCGCCATCACGAGGCCCGTCATGACGACGTCGTCGAGCACCGCTGGGCCCTCGAAGCTGCCGCGGTCGTTGAACACGCGGACCATCTCCCCGTCGATGATGCCGCGCTCGGCGGCGTCGTCGGGGTGGATCCACACCCGCTGGTCGCCCTGGGCCCGCTGCTTGCTCTCCGCATTGGCGTACTGACTGTTGAGGAAGGCGTGCGGCTTGGGCGAGACGATGTTCATCGGGTACTTCTTCGCCAGCTCCGGGTCGGAGTCGGGCGACTCGAAGGGCGGCACGTAGTCCGGCAGGGCGTCGATCTCGCCCCCGGGCTGCATCGCCTCGTACATCGAGCGCCACACCGGCACCACGAAGTTGCCTCCCTCGGCGAGGCTCGACCGGAACTCACACTTGCCCGACGGCGTCGGGAAATTGCCCTCCGCGTGCGGAGCGCGCTCGTGGGGCAGCCCGACGTTCAGCCGCGCCCAGCCGGTCTCCTTCAGCGAGTCGTAGGTGATCCCCTCGAGGGCGGGGGCGTCCCAGTCATGGAAGTCGCGGAGCATCTGCTCGTCGGTGCGGTCCCAGTAGTCGTCGGTGAAGCCCATCGTCCGCGCGAGCCGGCGGAAGAGCTCCGAGTTCGGGACACACTCGCCGGGCGGTGTGATCGCGGGCTGGTTGAGCGAGATGTAGAGGTGCCCCCAGGTGACCATGATGTCGAGCTGCTCGGCCTGCATCGTCGCGGGCAGCACGAGGTCGGCGAACTTCGCGGTGTCGTTGACGAAGTGGTCGCTGACCACCGTGAACAGGTCCTCGCGCATCAGCCCGGCCATGGTCTTGGCCTGCGCCGGCCCCTGGGAGACGGGGTTGGAGTTGTAGACGAACAACGACTTGATCGGCGGGTCGAGCTCCATCTCACCGGTCAGCGCCATGCCGAGGTCCAGCTCGTTGATCACCCGGGTGCCTTCGGGGATCCATTCCGGCATGCAGATCTTGTCGAAGAGGGTCGGGAACTCCCAGATGGGCATCTCCATCGTGCCGCCGCCGACGTGACGCCACGCGCCGACCAGGGCGGGCAGCGAGGTGATCGCACGGATCGCCTGGCCGCCGCCGCGGCTGCGCTCGATGGCGACGCCCTGGCGGATCGCCGCGGGCTGGGACGTGGCGTACTCGCGGGCGAGCGTCCGCACGTCCTCGGCGGGGACGCCCGTGATCTCCTCCACCCGCTCCGGCGGGTAGTGCGCGGCCCGCTCGGCGAGCTCGGAGAACCCCACGGTGTACTTATCGACGTAGTCGGTGTCGACCAGGCCCTGCGCGACGATCTCGTGGATCATCCCCATCGCCAGCGCGCCGTCGGTCCCGGGGCGGACACGGATGTGCCAGTCGGCCTGCCGGGCGGTCCGCGTCCGCACCGGGTCGATCACGACGATCTTGGCGCCGTTGTTCTTGCGGGCCTCGAGCAGGAACGGCCAGCCGTGGAGGTTCGTACTGGTCATGTTCATACCCCAGACGATGATGTACTTCGAGTGCGCCATCGACTCCACGTCGAGGCCACCCGTGCCGCCCACCGTCATGTGCCACGCGGTCGAGGAGCCCGACTCGCAGTAGGTCTTCTCCGCGACGCTCGAGCCGAGACGGTTGAAGAACGCGTCGCCGGAGGTGAGGCCGTTGATGACGCCCTGATGTCCGAGGTAGGCGTGCGGCATGATCGCCTGGCTGCCGTACTCGTCGATGATCGCGGTCCAGCGCTCCCGGATCTCCGCGAGCGCCTCGTCCCAGCTGATGCGCTCGAACTCGCCGGCTCCCTTGGGCCCGACTCGCCGCATCGGGTGCATCAGACGGTCCGGCTGGTAGTGGTGCTCCGGGAAGTCCTTGAGCTTGACGCAGAGCCCACCCCTGGTCATCGGGTGCTCCGGGTCGCCCTTGACGTCGATGAGGCGGCCGTCCTCGACGTGGTAGAGCATTGCGCAGGTGTCCGGGCAGTCGTGCGGACAGGCACCTCGGATGATCGTCAGATCGAGACCGGTGGTGGCGGCGTCCCGGGCGAGCGTCATGATCGCGTACCTCCGCGTGGCGGTGTCGGGGGTCCTGCGGGACGGGCGGAGCCCGTCGAGCGCTGTCCCAGTCACGCAGCGGGGAATTGCGCACTCATGACGCGACGGGTAACGCCGTGTAAATCGGGAATCGATATCTGCATCTGCAGGCATACGCGGGCGGGGCCGCTACGAGAACGTTTCTCTGCGGTGAACCACCTGGTCAGAGACTCAGGACGACCAACCGTCAACAATTGCAGCTGTCGCGGGACGCACGTCTCTCGATACGTTCCCGAGCACCGTTTCGACGACAGGGAGTGTGGCATGGCGACGCAGACCGCCGAGTACGCCCGTTCGGTGACCGAGGCCGACGAGTGGGAGCCCTTCATGGCCGGCGGGGAGGCCGTCGGCGAGGTGCACTGGGTCCGGACCGAGGGCGCGGAGGGCGTGACGCTCAACGTCGGGCTCTGGCGCTCCGGGCCGCAGAGCTTCCCGTACCCGTTCACCGCCGACGAGACGATCCATGCCCTCGAGGGAGAGCTCGTGATCGACCTCGTCGAGAGCGGTGAGCAGGTGGTGCTGCGGCCCGGCGACATCGCGTCGTTCACCAAGGGCACGAAGTCGACGTGGACGGTCACCGCGCCGTTCAAGAAGCTCTTCGTGATCAGCGGCTGAGCCGTGTGCTACACCGTCAAGTCGATCGAGGACGTCCGGCGCCTCGTCGTCGCCACCCGCGGGCTCGCAGGGCACTCCGGCACGCCGTCGCTCGTCGCGACGGCGTGCCGCCGGCTGGTCGACCTCGTCGACGCCGACGTCGTGGCCGTCGCCCTGCACGACGGGCCCGACACCCTGGTGATCGGGGCGTCGGCGGGCACGGTCGGCCTCGACGGCCTCCGTCTCCCCCGCGGCTCCGGGCTCGGCTGGCGCGCCCTCCGGCGTGCCATGGTCACCACCACCGGCAACTGCGCCGCGGACCCCGAGGCCGACGAGCTCGCGCGGACGGTCGCGACGGACGGCGTGCGCGGCCTCGGCGCCGTCCCGCTGATCGTCGACGGTATCTGGCTGGGCGTGCTCTTCACCGGCATGCGCGGGCGCCGCGTCTCCCCGCGCACGACGCTCCTGATGACCGAGTTCGCCGCCACCCTCGCACCGCTGCTCGTGAGTGCGGGGCGCGCCGAGCGGGCCGGGGAGATCGCGGTGCAGGAGGAGCGTCAACGGATCGCCCAGGAGCTCCACGACACCGCCGGCCAGCTGCTCTTCCGGATCTCCATGTCGGCGAAGGAGATCCAGCAGTACGCCACCGACACCGATGGCGCGGTGGCGGCGGCCCGGTCGATCGAACTGGCTGCCGCGGAGGCGTCGGGGTACCTGCGACGCGCGATGCACAGCCTCATGCCCGCCGCCGACGCCCTGCCGGTCACCCTGCGCCGGGACGTCGCCGCGTTCGCGACACGCGCCGGGATCATCGCTGAGGTCGTCACCCTCGGCGAGGCGGTGCCCGCCACCACCGACGTCGAGGGCGTCCTGATCAGCGTCCTGCGCGAGGCACTGCACAACGTCGAGAAGCATGCCGGGGCGGGTGCGGTGCTGGTGTCCCTGACCTCTCGACCGCGAGAGCTGAGCCTGACCGTCGAGGACGACGGCAAGGGTCTGCCCGACGACTTCGAGCTCAACCCGGTGCCCGGACGCGAGGCGGGGCTCGGTGTCCCCGGGCTGTTGCAGCGCGTCACCGGGGTGGGCGGGGCCCTCACCCTGAGCGGCAACGACGACGGCGGAACGACCCTGCGGGCCACCCTGCCGTGCGGCCGACGGGCGTGACCGTCGCGGAGCCGCGGGTGCGGACGGTCCTCATCGCCGACGACCATCCGCTCGTCGCGCACGGGATCCACCGGGTGCTCGCCGCGGCGGACACGGAGTTCGCCGTGCTCGCCACCTGTCACTCGGGTGCCGAGACCCTGGCGGCAGCGGCCCGGGAGGCCCCCGACCTGGTGCTGCTCGACGTCCGGCTCGGGGACATGGACGGCGCCGACGTCTGCCGGTCGCTGGGGATCGAGGTCCCGCACGCCAAGGTCGTCATGCTGACGGCGTTCAGCGACACCGAGAACCTGCGCCGCTGCCTCGATGCCGGTGCGGCCGGCGTCCTGCTCAAGGGCTCCCTCGACCTGGACCTGACGCAGGCCCTGCGGGAGGTGCGGGACGGGCGGGTGGTCGTCGACGACGGTATCGCCTGCGCGCTCGGCGCCGTCGCCGGACTCCCGACGTCCGGCAGCCCCGGCAGCCCCGGCAGCCCCACGGTCCCGCGCCTGCGGCCCCGCGAGGTCGACGTGCTCCGGCTGATGGCGGCGGGGATGACCACCCGCGACATCGCCGCCGAGCTGGACCTCACACTCAACACCATCCGCACCTACACCCAGGCCCTGATGACCAAGCTCGGTGCACACACCCGCGTCCAGGCGATCGTCTTCGCCCAGCGGCTGCAGATGGTCTGAGCCCGCGCCACGCGCGTCGTCAGGGAGCGCTGATCCCCTTGACACCGTCGCCCGGCGAGACCTACGTCTGGTGGACAACAACGGTGTCGAGCACGGGGTGGCGCATGACGACTGCGACGACGACGGCGTCCATCACCGGCCGGGGCATGACCCTCAGCGACATCCTGGCCCGCTGGGCGCGGGTGACGCCGGAGGCGGAGTTCCTCGTCGACGCCACCACCGGCGAGCGCCGGACGTACGCCCGCTCCGACGACCGGGTCACCCGCCTGGCCGACACCCTGACCGGCGAAGGCGTCGCCCCCGGCGACCGGGTCGCGGTGCTGGGTCTCAACGGGGTCGACCTGCTCGAGTCCTACATCGCCGTGCTGCGCGCGGGCGCGATCTGCGTGCCGGTCAACTTCCGCCTCGTGCCCGAGGAGGTCGCCTACGCGCTGGTCGACTCCGGCGCGGTGGTCGCCGTGGCCGACACGGCCACCGCGGGCCTGATGGCCGCGGCCCGCGACGGGGCGCCCGCCGTCCGCCGGACGATCACCATCGGCGGCGACCTCGAGGACGTCCTCGCCGCCGCCGACCCGACCTACCGCGAGCTCGCCGTCCCCGACGACGCCACCGCGTTCATCATGTACACCTCCGGCACCACCGGGGCGCCCAAGGGCGCGATGCTCACCCACCGCAACCTGTACCTGCACGCGTTCTCGTCGACCATGCACCTCGGCGGGCCCGGCGGGCCGAGCGTCTGGCTCTCCGGGACGCCGCTGTTCCACATCGCGGGCGTCGCGGGCTTCCTCCCGTCGCTGTTCGCGGGCGGGACCACCGTCATCCCGCCGTCGGGCGGGTTCGACCCCGAGGAGGCGCTCGCGGTCCTGGAGCGCGAGCGGGTCACGTCGTGCTTCTTCGTCCCCGCGCAGTGGACGGCGATCTGCGAGCGGGTGGGCGCGCGGGAGCGCGACCTCTCGGCGCTGCGCAAGTGCGGGTGGGGCGCGGCCCCGGCCTCGACCGGCCTGCTGCGCACGCTCAGCGCGAGCTTCCCGGACGCCGAGATCGTGAGCTCGTTCGGCCAGACCGAGTGCAGCCCCGTCACCACCACCCTGCGCGGGCAGGACGCGGTGCGGAAGATCGGCTCGGTCGGGACACCGATGATCAACGTCGAGGTCCGGGTGGTGGACGACGACATGAACGACGTGGCCCCGGGCGAGGTCGGCGAGATCGTGTATCGCGGGCCGCTGGTGATGAGCGGCTACTGGAACAAGCCCGCCGAGACCGCCGAGGCGTTCCGGGGCGGGTGGTTCCACTCGGGCGACCTGGTCCGGCAGGACCCGGAGGGCTACTACTACGTCGTCGACCGCAAGAAGGACATGATCATATCGGGCGGCGAGAACATCTACTGCGCCGAGGTCGAGAACGTCCTCGCCGCGCACCCCCGGGTCGCCGATGTCGCCCTCATCGGCGTCGCCGACGAGAGGTGGGGCGAGACCCCGCTCGCGGTGGTCGTGCCCGCGGACCCGGCCGATCCCCCGACGCTCGCCGCGCTCGAGGAGCACTGCCTCGCCCACCTCGCCCGGTACAAGCGCCCGCGCCGCCTCGCGGTCGTCGACGCCCTGCCCCGCAACGCGACCGGGAAGGTGCAGAAGACGGTGCTGCGGGAGCAGGCCCTGACGGGGTCGCTCGTGCCCTGACGACCGGGGCGGCGCCGACCTCTCCTGCTCAGTCCTCCGCCGTCGGCGTCGATTCCGCGACCAGCCACCGGGCGACGTCCACGAGCTTGATGTTGGTGTCCTGCGAGCTGCGCACGAGTCGTTGGAACGCCTCGTCCTCACCGACGCCGAAGCGCTCGATCAGGATGCCCTTGGCGGTGCCGATGACGTCACGGGACGCCACGGCGCGATCGAGCTGCGCCGCCCGCTGCGCGCCACGGAGCGCGAGCCCCGCCTGGTTCGCGAACAGCGAGCCGAAGATGCGGTCCTCCTCGGCGAAGGCGTTCGCCCGCCGGCTGAACAGGTTGAGCGACGCGGCGCTCCGGCCCTCGCTGTACAGCTGGAACGACAGCGAGCTGTGGACGTCGAGGTCCAGGGCGCGCCGGGCGAAGTGGGGCCAGCGGTCGAGGTGGTCGGCGAAGTCGTCGACGACCACCAGCTCCTGGTCGTAGATCGAGTCCACGCAGGGGCCCTCGGTGTGGTCGGCCTGCACCTGGTCGAGCTCGTTGACCACCGCGTCCGTCGTCGCCGGCGACGTGATCGTCCCGCGGCCCTCGAGCAGGAGCACGCCCGCCAGGTCGGTGGCCGGCGACGTGTCGACGGCGGCGGAGAGCACCAGCGCCAGCGTGTCCTCGATGCTCGAGGCCACGGCGAACCGGCGCCCCGTGCTCAGGAAGTCGCGCAGGCGTGCGTCGTCCTCGGCGAACACCGGTTCTCCTCGTCCACGGGGTACTGACGGATCGCCCGACCCTAGACGTCGGGGTCCACCCGCCGCCCGGAGCCCGCTTCACTCGCCTCCGGGACCGCCAGGGGTGCACGCCCGCGCGACGAGGTCGTCCAGGAGCCGGTACACGTTCCGGCGACAGCACCCGCCCGCGCACCCGCGCGCCGGGACGATCGCGGCCACGAGGATCCCGACGTCGAGGTCGACGACCCGCACCGCCGACGGCAGGCGTCGGGCCGTCCCGGGATCCGCGTCGAACACCCCGACGGCCGCCATCCCGGCCTCGGGGTGGAGACAGACACGCACGATCAGCATTCGCCGGCATCCCGGTGGACGGAGGAGCGCGCGCGGGCCGCCGGCACGGGGGACCCGTGGCGGCGGCCCGGCGCTCATGGACGGTCAGCGCTCGTGGACGGTCAGCGTTCGTAGACGGCCGTGATGGTCGCCCGGGCCAGCGTGTGGCTGAACAGGTTGAACCCCAGGTAGGCCGGGCTAGCGCCCCGCGGGATGCCCAGCGTCGGCACGTCGACCGCGTGGACGACGAAGTAGTAGTGATGCACCCCGTGGCCCTCGGGTGGTGCGGCCCCGAGGTACTGGTGGATGCCGGCGTCGTTCGGGAGCACGATCGCCCCCTGCGGCAGCCGGGACCCGTCCGGGTCGCCCGCGGCCGCGACGAGCGAGGTGACGTCGGCCGGGATGTCGGCCACGGCCCAGTGCCAGAAGCCGCTGGCGGTGGGCGCGTCGGGGTCGTAACAGGTCACGGCGAAGCTGCGCGTGGCCGTGGGGAAGCCCTGCCAGGCGAGCTGCGGGGACCGGTCCTCCCCGCCGGGCACGCCCATGATCCCGCTGGTGTGCGGCGGGGCCAGGGGTGTGCCGTCGGCGACGTCGGTGCTGGTCAGCGTGAAGGTGGTGACCTGCGGGAGGAAGTCGTAGGGGTCGGGCGGAGCGACGGGCGGTGCGGCTGTGGACACAGGGATCTCCGTGGTGTCTCTCGGGGCTAGGTGAGGGTCTTGTGGAGCTCGGTGGTGATGTACTCCGCCTGACGCGTCGCGAGCGCGACGATCGTCAGGGTCGGGTTCGCCGCGGCGCCGGTGGTGAAGACGCTGCCGTCCGAGATGAACAGGTTCGGCACGTCGTGGGCCCGCCCGAAGCGGTCGACGACGCCGTCGCGGGGTCGCTGGCTCATGCGGCAGGTCCCGAGGTTGTGCGTCGACGGGTAGGGCGGCGTCTCGATCGTCTTCTGCGCGCCGACGGCGTTGTAGACGGCGGCGCCCTGGCGCTGCCCGTGACGGCGCATGGCGACGTCGTTGGGGTGGTCGTCGAAGTGGACGTTGGCCACCGGCAGCCCGTGCTGGTCGACGGTCTCGCCGGACAGCGAGACGCGGTTGTCCGCGCGCGGCATGTCCTCGCCGGTGATCCACATGCCGGCGGTGTTGCGGTAGCCGTCGAGCAGCTCGGTGACCCTCTCGCCCCAGCGTCCCGGTGCGATGAACTTCGCGAGGAAGGCCGGCCCGAGGGAGATCGTCTCCATGTAGTAGCCGCCGACGAAGCCGCGGTCGGTGTCGAGCCGCGACTCGTCCGCGATGACGCCAGCCATCGTCTCGCCCCGCCACATCTTCACCGGCTTGTCGAACTGTCCCCAGACGGTGCCGGTGGTGTGGCGCATGTAGTTCCGGCCGACCTGCCCGGAGGAGTTGGCCAGCCCGTCCGGGTGCTGGGCCGACCCCGAGAGCAGCAGGAGCCGCGGTGTCTCGATGGAGTTGCCGGCGACGCAGACGACGGCGGCGCGCTGGCGGCGCAGTGTCCCGTTGCGGTCGACGTAGAGCACGCCGGTGGCCCGGCCCGTCGCGTCGTGCTCGATCTGCGCGACGTGGCTGTCGGGACGCAGGTCGAGGTTGCCCGTCTTCTCGGCCTTCGGCAGCTCGGCGACCAGCGTCGACCACTTCGAGCCGTTCTTGTCGCCCTGGAAGTTGAAGCCGTCCTGGATGCTGGCCGGGCGGCCGTCGTAGGGCTCGGCGTTGGTCGCGTAGGGCCCGGTCGAGTAGTACCGGTAGCCGAGCTTCTCGGCGCCGTTGGCGAAGACCTTGTAGTTGTTGTTCGCGGGCAGCGGCGGACGACCGTGGCGATGGGTGACCCCCATCTTGATCTCGGCCTTGTCGTAGTACGTCGCGAGCTCCGACAGCGTGATCGGCCAGTCGAGCAGGCTCGCGCCGTCGAGGTCGCCGTAGGTCGAGCGCGCGGTGAACTCGTGGGGCTTGAAGCGGGGGCAGGCGCCTGCCCAGTGGGTCGTGGTGCCGCCGACGGCCTTGACCAGCCACGCGGGCAGGCCGGGGAAGTCGGTGGCCACCTGCCAGCTGCCCGACGTGGTGCGCGGGTCGCTCCACGCCATCTGCCCGAACGCGGGCCACTCGTCCTGGTGGTAGTCCTCGCCGGTGAGGTGCGGCCCGGCCTCCAGGACGACGGTCTTGAACCCCCGCTGGCAGAGCTCGTTGGCCACCGTGCCGCCGCCGGCTCCGGAGCCGACCACCACCACGACGTCGGAGTCGTCGTACTCGAAGCGCGTCATGCCGTCATCTCCTCCTCGTGCTCGATGCGGGGGTCGGGGAGCCAGTCGAGGTCGTCGAAGCCCCGGTGGATGTAGCCGCCCGAGGCGTAGGAGGGGCCCTCGTAACCCAGCAGCTCCCACACCTCGGGGTCGCTGTAGAGGGTCACGACCACGCTGTCGACGATGGCGGTCAGGAACGGCGTGCCGTCCGCCCCGCGCAGCACCGCGGCCGCGACGTCGGCGTCGAGCTCGGCGAACGGGGCCTCACGCTGGGCGTCGAGATCGGTGAGCCCCTGGATCAGCTGCGCGAGGAATCGGGGGTCCTTGCCCGCCTGGTCGATCACCGCGTCGGCGGCGCGTTCGTAGGGGCCGCGGGGGAACGTGCGGTGCGGGAATGCCGCGTACACCACGTTCACCAGGGTCTGGCGATGCTGTGCGGTCAACAATGTACTTCCCATCGCGCACCTCTCTCTGGGGGATTCAGGTCCTTCTGGGAAATGAGGGCAGGACTGTTCGCCCGGCGTCCTCGCGTGGGACGTCGGTGGGTGGATGTGCTGGCTACTGGTCCGCTCCCGCGGGGGCCCGGATGCCGTATTTCCCGATGCGCCGGTAGATGGTGGAACGGCTCATGCCGAGCGATTCGGCGGCGCTCGCGGCGGTGGCCCCCGGATCGGAGAGAGCGCGGACGATCTCGTCGCGCTCGAGGGTCTCCATGCGCGTGAGCCTGTGGTGGGCGCCGGTGAAGACCTCCGGCGGGAGATCGCGCACGGAGACGAGGTCGGTGCGCGCCACGGCCTGCCGGACGACCTCGCGCAGCTGCGTGACGTTGCCCGGCCAGTGGTAGGTCGCGAGGACGTGCTGGGCGTCGGCCGCGAACCGGACCGCGCGTCCGCGGGCCTCGCGCGCGAACCAGGACGCCAGCGGGACGACGTCGCCGGGACGGTGCCGCAGCGCCGGGAGCTCGACCACCGTGCCGACCGCCGCCCGCAGCCCGTCGGGCACCTCGGCGAGGTCGTGGGCCGTGACCGACAGCCCGGCAGCGCCGTCGAGCCCCGCCACGAGGTCGGCCAGGTCGGTGGCCGCCCAGGCCGGGAGCTGGTCGACGCCGGAGACGATGACGCTGGTCCCGGGCTTGCCGAGCTCCGGCGACCACAGCGCCAGCCACGACGCCACGCCCTCGGGCTCCGGCGGACGGGCGTGCAGCACGCGCCGGCCGCGGTGGGTGCGTGCGTGCGCCCCGCCCAGCAGCGCGCCCTTGCCGACGCCGGGCTCGCCCACGATCGCGACGCCCTCGCCCGAGCGCAGCGCCGCCCGGACGACGTCCATCGCCGCGCACCACGCGACGCCCAGGTCCTCGAGGCACGGCGCGCTGTCGTCGTCGACCGCCGTGCGCACCCGGACGACCCGGCCCCGGGTGGCCGGCCGGGTCTCCCGGCCGCGACCGCGCGCGAGCATCAGCGCCTCGGTGGTGCGGGCCGCGGTCTGCGCCAGCGCGAGCAGGAGGTTGTACGACTGCTGCGACCAGGTCGTGAGGTTGACGGCGCCGACCATCGCGCCGGTGACCGGGTCGGCCACCGGCACCGCGGCGCACGTGTAGCCCCAGAGGCTCGTCGAGTAGTGCTGGTCGGCGCGGACGAGCGTCGGGACGCGGTCGGCGAGCGCCAGTCCGAGCCCCGTGGTGCCGGTCTTGCGCTCCGAGAAGTCGAACCCGGGCGCCAGGCGCACGTCGTCGAGGGCCTGCAGCAGGAACCGGTCGCTGCACACGCGGTTGAGCACCAGGCCGTCGGGATCCGTGAGCATCAGGCTCACCGGTTCGTCGGCGAGCGTCTGGTGCAGTTCCGTGAGGACCTGGTGGCCCGATTCGTAGAACAGGGAACGGTCGTCGACGTCCCCGACGAACGCCGGATTCACCGCGTCGAGCGGCACCGCGTAATCGGCGCTGCGTTTCCACGACGAGACGAGCCGGTGCGGGAGCACGGCGGGATCGCGATCACGCGACAGCGCGAGCTGCTCGCGTTCACACAGATCCGCCCGGTGCATCTCGACCCCCTCACGCATCGTCGCGCCCCGCTCGCCATCGACTGTGGCAGGAACGACAGAGGAGGGAAGGGTCTCCGAGTGTCAACCTGAGACGGCCCGCCGCGGCGCGGGAGACGTCGGCGGTCCTCGGCGGCATGAGGTGAGGCTAACCTCACATCACGCCGCCGGGGTACCCCCTCGTCTCAGGACGACGTCGCGGCCTCCAGGAACCGCTCCAGCTCGCGGCGGGTGTCGGAGCCGCAGGGCTGGAAGACCACTTCGGTGACGCCCTGCTCGCCGAGCTCGTCGAGACGGCGCTTGACCTCGTCGCCGGTCCCGGTGATCGTCGCGTCGCGCAGCATCGAGTGGCCGCCCGCGGCCCAGGCCGCCTCGTCCGCCGTGTTGAGCTCCACGCAGTGGCCGGAGTGGACCGCGAGGTGCCGCTCGCCCTCGGGGGCGGACTCCACGACGTCCATCCACGCGTCGCCGCCGGGGAGCCCGCGCACGGCGTCGGGACCGCCGAACTCGTAGGCGCCGTGGTAGGCCAGCGCCCACCCCGGGCCGGCCGCCTCCCGGGCGTGGGCGGAGTCCGCACCCTCCGACTCGTCGAGGACGGTGCCCCACAGCAGGTAGGGCACCCACGAGTACTCGCCGAGGAAGTCGGGCACCTGCAGCGTCGCGTACAGGCCGTCTCCGAGCTCGCGCGCGACCGCGTTGCCCTTGGGTCCGAGCGCGCCGACGAGGATCGGGACCTCCACCGGACGCGCCGGCGCGTGGCCGTCCGGGTGCAGCATCTGCATCCGGGTGCCCTCCCACTCGACGACCTCGCCGCGCAGCAGGTCGCGGTAGGCGCGGATGTAGGCGTCCATGAACTTCCAGGTGATCGCCCCGTAGCCCATCGCGCGGCGTCCGGTGAAGCCGGTGCCGAAGGCGACCGCGACGCGGCCGGGCGCGAGGTCGACGAGCGTGGCCGTGGCCGCGGCGTTGACCATCGGGTGGCGCAGGCTCGGGATCAGGACGCCCGGGCCGATCCCGATCCGCTCGGTGCGCTGCGCGGCCAGCGCGAGGGTCATCCAGACGTCGGGGCTCTGCTGGGGGGTGTCGTAGACCCAGGCGCGGGCGTAGCCGAGGGACTCGGCGAGGGCGATGTCGTCGGGCGAGCTCAGGGCGGTCGGGAAGGCGCAGGACACGTCCACGGGTCCTCCAGTGATCAGGGGGACTCGCGATCCGACCACGCGCGGGGCGGTCGGTCCAGCACGGCCCGGATCCGTACGGCTCAGACCAGGGCCCAGGTGGGGTCCAGCAGGAGGTCGACGGCGACGGCGACGTCGTCGGCCAGCGGCCGGTCCTCGGTGCGCGGGTCGAGCACCTCCTCGGCGCGGGCCAGCGCCTCCTCGACCGGGGCGGGCCCGGCGCTCGCGGCCGCCACCCCGACGTTCCTCCGCCGCAGGCGCAGGGCCCGGACCGCGGCGACGAGCTCGCACGCGAGGACGCGGGTGTAGGCGATGGCCACCTCGGTGGTGGCCCGCGCGGCCTGGGTGGAAAAGCTCGCGTGGTCCTCCAGGCCGCGGGACACGACGGCGCTGCCCAGCGTCACCGGTAGCGCGACCTGGCGGAGCGCGGCGAGCGCGTCGTGGCTCATGTACTCGAGGATCATCACCCCGGAGCTGCCGGGCGGTCCGTCGACGAGGAACGCGCGCAGGCCGGTCTGCTCGGGCTCGACGAGGTCGCCGAGACGGGCCGCGGAGAGCTCGGCGACGCCGTGGATGCAGGCGCGGACGTGGTCGAGCGCGCCCGCGACGTAGGCGGTGTGGAAGTGCGCGTGGTGGTACACGTCGTCCTCGGCGACGGCGATCATCGGGTTCTCGGCCCCGGCGTTGATCTCGACGTCGAGCACCCGGTGCAGCGTCTCCAGGGCGTCGATCGCCGGGCCGTTGACCTGCGGGAACGCGCGCAGCCCGAACGGGTCCTGGATGCGGCGGCCCTTGGGCGGGGTCCGCTCCATGCCGAGCAGGTGGCGCATCCGCTGGGCGCACCGGACCTGGCCGGGGTGCGGCCGGGCGCGGTGCACCGGGTCCGCGTAGGCCTCGGGGCTGCCGTCGAGCGCGAGGTACGACAGGGCCGCGACGACGTGGCTCGAGGCGAGGACGACGTCGAGGGTGCCGGCGGCGAGCGCGGACTCGGCGAGCGTCACCGCGTTGCTCGAGACGAACGCCAGCGCGTCGCCGGCGTCGACGGCGACCGGCTCGGGACGTGACGCAGCGACCGGCGGCGCCGCGTCCCACGCCCCCTCCCCCGCGAGCGCCAGCGCGATCTGGGCGAGCGGCGCGAGGTCGCCGGTGCCGATGGCGCCGAGGCGGTGGACGACGGGCCGGGCGCCGGTGCGCACGGCGTCGGCGAGGGCGTGCACGAGGCGCGGCGACACCCCGGAGCGGCCGGTGAGGAGCTGGTTGAGCCGGATGAGCATCGCGGCGCGGACGAGCTCGGGATCGAGCTGGTCGCCCGCGCCGCCGGAGTGGCTGCGCAGCAGGCGGAGGCCGTGACCGGCGGTGTCGGCGGGCTCGGCGTCCTCTCCGACGTGCTCGTCGCGGTTCGCCCCGACCCCCGTGGTGCGCCCGTAGACCGCGCGGCGGGTGCTGAGGTCCGCGCCCAGCCGGGCGGCGCGCTCGACGTGGGCGAGGGCGGCCCGGTCGAGGTGGACGTCGGTGGGCCCGAGCGTCCGGGCCACGGCCGCGACGTCGCGGGCCGTCAGCGAGGCGCCGTCGAGCCACAGCGGCGGACGTCCCTCCACCATCGGCGGGTCGGCCTCCGGGCGGACCGGGATGTGGGTGCTCACGCTCGGGCCTCCTCGAGACGGGGTGCGGGGCGCACGCGGCGGCCGGCGCGCCACACGGCCGCGGTCAGCGGGACGCCGGGGCGCTGGGCGAGGTCGACGACGGTCGGGGCGTCGAGGACGTGCAGGTCGGCGCGGGCACCGACGCGCAGGTGCCCGACGTCCTCACGGTGCAGCGCCCGGGCACCGCCGAGGGTCGCGGCGCGCACGGCCTCGTCGACGGACAGGCCGGAGCGCAGCACCGCCAGGGACACACAGAGCGCCATGGACGTGGTGTAGCAGCTCCCGGGGTTCGCGTTGCTCGCCAGCGCGACCGTCGCGCCGGCGTCGGTGAGGCGCCGCGCCGGCGGTGCGGGCTGGCCGGTGACCAGGTCGCACGCGGGCAGCAGCGTCGCCACCGTCGACGAGCCCGCGAGCGCGTCGACGTCGGCGTCGGTGAGGTGCGTGGCGTGGTCGACCGAGGCGGCGCCGGCCTCCACCGCGACCCGCACCCCGGGGCCGGGTCCGAGCTGGTTGCCGTGCACCCGCCCGCCGAGCCCGCGCGCGGCGCCGGCGGCGAGCACCCGGGCCGCGGCGTCGGCGTCGAAGGCGCCCTCCTCGCAGAAGACGTCGATCCAGCGCACGTCGTCCGCGACGGCGTCGAGCATCGGGCCGCAGACGAGGTCGAGGTACTCGTCGGTGGTCGTGTCGGCGGGGGTCAGGTGGGCGCCGAGGAAGGTGACCTCGTCGACCTCCTCCGCGGCGATCCGGGCCGCGCGGGCCTCGTCGGCGACCGAGAGCCCGTAGCCGGTCTTGGTCTCCAGGCACGTGGTGCCCTGTCCCACGGCCTCCGCGACGTGGCGGCGCAGCCGGGCGGCGAGGTCGGCGTCGGACGCGGCGCGGGTGGCCGTCACCGTCGTCCGGATCCCCGCCGCCGTGTAGGGCCGGCCGGCGGCCCGCTGCGCGAACTCCTCGCGCCGGTCGCCCGCGAAGACGAGGTGGGTGTGGCTGTCGACCCAGCCGGGCAGCACCGCGCGGCCCTCGACGTCGACCGCGGTGTCGCAGGCGGGGGCGTCCCGTGCGGGCCCCGTCCAGGCCACGCGGTCGCCGTCGACCACGAGGGCGAACGGACCCGGGCCCGTCGGTCCGTCCGGGTCGTGCGTCGTGAGCTCGGTGATGCCGGTGATCAGCTGGGTCGTCATGCCGCCTCCTGCGCGCGGGCGTGCAGGGCGCCGATCTCCGCGGCCAGGCGGGCCGCGGGCCGCTCGACGAGCTGGTGGACGCCGTCGCGGACGATCAGGCGCCCGCCGACCCGGACCTCGCGGACGTCGGCCGCCGACGCGGCGAGCAGGACCCCGTCCGACCGCGCGCCCGCGGTGCGCACCGAGGCGGTGTCGACGGTGACGAGGTCGGCGGGGACGCCGACGGCGATCTCGGCGCCGTCGGTGCCGGCGCGCAGGAGCTCGCCGGGCATGAACCGTTCCCGGACGCCGTGGCGCAGCCGCTCGTGCATCTCCAGCGCGCGCATCTCCTCGAAGGGGTCGACGACGGCGTGGCTGTCGCTGCCCAGGCACAGCGGCACGCCGGCCTCCGCCAGCGCGCCTGCCGGCCCGATCCCGTCGCCCAGGTCGCGCTCGGTCGTCGGGCAGAAACAGGCCCGGGCGCAGGTGCGGGCGAGGCGGGCGACGTCGTCGTCGGTGAGGTGGGTGGCGTGCACCGCGGTGGTGGCGGGCCCGAGCGCGCCGGCGTCGTCGAGGAGCGCGGTCGGGGTGCAGCCGTGGGCGGCGAGGCAGGCGTCGTTCTCGTCGGGCTGCTCGGAGAGGTGGACGTGCAGCGGCCGGCCCCGCGCCCAGGCCGCGACCGCCGGCAGGGCGTCGCGCGGCACCGCGCGCACCGAGTGGATCGCCGCGCCGACGCGCACGCAGCCACCCAGGTCGCCGGCGCCGTCGTCGAGCTCCGCGACCAGGGCAGCCCGCGCCGCCCAGGCCTCGACGTCGGCGTCGGCGAAGCGGCGCTGGACACCCTCGGGTGCGCGACCGGACCCCGCCCGCCCCATTCCTGGAGCGAGGTAGCAGGTGTCGAGCAGGGTGAGCCGCAGCCCGGCCGCCGCGGCGGCGTCGACGAGCGCGCGGTCCATCGCGAGCGGGTCGGCGTAGGGACGCCCGCCGGGCGCGTGGTGCAGGTAGTGGAACTCGGTGACCGCGGTGTGGCCGGCGAGCGCCATCTCGGCGTAGACCGCGGTCGCCAGCGCCCGGTAGCCGTCCGGGTCGAGCGCCGCGGCGACGCGGTACATGCCCTCGCGCCAGCTCCAGAACGAGCCCGCCGCCCGGGCGGGGTGGCCGCGCAGGGCGCGGTGGAAGGCGTGGGAGTGCCGGTTGACCAGGCCCGGGACGGTGAGCCCGGGCAGGACGGTGCCGTGGCGGGGCGCCCCGGGCGTGACCGCGGCGATCCGGCCGTCGACGATCTCCAGCGCCACCGCGTCGGCGGGCCCGCCCGCCAACCACGCCTGCTCGCACCAGATCAGCGACACAGCTCCTCCAGGACGTCGGCGAGGGCACGGACGCCGACCGCGACGTCGGCGTCCTCGGCGTGCTCGTCGGGGGCGTGGCTGATTCCGGTGGGGTTGCGGACGTGCAGCATCCCGGCGGGCACGTGCGCGGCGAGGACGCCCGCGTCGTGGCCCGCGGCGGTGGCGAGACGGCCGGCGCGCGTGATCGTCGCCAGCGTGTCGGCGAGCCCGGGGTCGAGGGTGACCTCGTCGGACACCGACTCGGCGCGCACCTCGACGGCGCACCCCTCGGCGGCGGCAGCAACCTGCGCGGCGGCGGTGACGTCGTCGACGAGCGCCTGCGGGAGCGGGCCGCGGGCGTCGAGCCACAGGTCCACCCGGGAGGCGACGACGTTGGTCCCGCCGGGCACCGGGTGCAGGCGCCCGACGGTGGCGCGCGCGTCGTCGCCGTGGGCCTCCATCGCGGCGCGGGCGGCGAGCACGGTCGTCGCGGCGGGGATCATCGGGTCGCGACGGTCGGCGCGGCGCGTGGTGCCGGCGTGGTCGGCGCGCCCGGTGAACGACAGCCGCCAGCGGCCGTGCGCCACGATCGTCGACCCGACGGCCAGCGCGTCCCCGCGCGGTCCGAGCGCCCGTCCCTGCTCGACGTGCAGCTCGACGAACCTGCCCAGGCGCGCCAGTCGCTCCGGCTCCGGTCCGAGCCGACCCGGGTCGTGGCCACGGCTCGTCAGCGCCTCGGCGAGCGTCACGCCGTCGGGGTCGCGCAGCCCGCGCGCCCGGTCGGGGTCCAGGGAGCCGGTGAGCAGCCGCGAGCCCAGGCACGGCACCCCGAAGCGCCCGCCCTCCTCCTCGGCGAAGACCACCACCGCGAGCGGGCGTCCCGGAACCACGCCGCGGGCCCGGAGCGCGTCGACGGCCGCCAGCGCCGACACCACGCCGAGCGGGCCGTCGTAGGCGCCGCCACCGGGGACGGAGTCGAGGTGGCTTCCGGTGACGACGGCGTCGGGCCCCTCGGGGTCGCCCCACCAGGCCCACAGGTTGAGGTTCGCGTCGGTCTCCACCTGCAGGCCGCGCCGCCCGGCCTGCTCGGTGAACCACTCCCGCAGGGTCGACTCGGCGTCGTCGCCGAGGTGGCGGGACCAGCCGCCCCGGCGGGGGTCGCGGCCGACGTCGTCGAGGTCGGCGAGGAGCGCGCTCACGAGCCCTCCCGCAGTGTCTCTCGGAGGGGGATCCGCACCCCGCGCTCGTCGGCGACCTCGAGGGCGCGGGGATAGCCGGCGTCGGCGTGGCGGATCACGCCGGTGCCGGGGTCGTTGGTGAGCACACGCGCGATCTTGCGCCCGGCGAGCTCCGAGCCGTCGGCGACGCACACCTGCCCGGCGTGGATCGAGCGCCCGATCCCGACCCCGCCACCGTGGTGCAGCGACACCCAGCTCGCGCCGGACGCGGTGTTGAGCAGGGCGTTGAGCAGGGGCCAGTCGGCGATCGCGTCCGAGCCGTCGATCATCGCCTCGGTCTCGCGGTGGGGCGAGGCGACGCTGCCGGCGTCGAGGTGGTCGCGGCCGATCACCACCGGGGCCGAGAGCTCCCCGGACGCGACCATCTCGTTGAACCGCTCCCCCGCGCGGTGGCGCTCGCCGTAGCCGAGCCAGCAGATGCGCGCGGGCAGGCCCTGGTGGCGCACCTTCTCCCCCGCCAGGCGCATCCAGCGCGCGAGCGGTTCGTCGTCGCCGAAGAGGTCGAGCACCGCGCGGTCGGTGGCCGCGATGTCGGCGGGGTCGCCGGAGAGCGCCGCCCAGCGGAAGGGCCCGCGGCCCTCGCAGAACTGCGGGCGGATGTAGGCGGGGACGAAGCCGGGGATCTCGAAGGCGCGCTCGACGCCGGCGAGGCGGGCCTCGGCGCGGATCGAGTTGCCGTAGTCGAAGACCTCGGCGCCGTCGTCGAGGAACCCGAGCATGGCCTCGACGTGCGCGCCCATCGACTCCCGCGCCCGGTCGGTGAACTCCTCGGGCTTGGTGCGGGCGTACTCGCCCCAGTCGGCGAGGTCGACGCCGACCGGGAGGTACGACAGCGGGTCGTGCGCCGAGGTCTGGTCG
The DNA here is from genome assembly GCF_036044095.1 of Actinomycetospora sp. NBC_00405. Classification (NCBI taxonomy): domain Bacteria; kingdom Bacillati; phylum Actinomycetota; class Actinomycetes; order Pseudonocardiales; family Pseudonocardiaceae; genus Actinomycetospora; species Actinomycetospora sp. NBC_00405. Next base: position 433,933 of record NZ_CP107938.1, on the reverse strand, counting down.
GTGACGACGTCGACGGGCGCGCCCCGGCGCCGGATCGCGGGCAGCAGCTCGGCGGCGTTGCCGATGACGCCGACCGAGACGGCCTCTCCGGCGCTCCGAGCCGCCTCGACCCGGGCGAGCGCGGCGTCGAGGTCGTCGGCGACCTCGTCGAGGTAGCCGGTCTCCACCCGCCGGCGCGCGCGGGCGGGATCGGCCTCGACGACCAGGGCCGTCCCGCCGTTCATGGTCACCGCGAGCGGCTGCGCACCGCCCATGCCGCCGAGCCCGGCGGTGAGCGTCAGGGTGCCCGCGAGCGAACCGCCCCGGGCGCGGGCGACGGCGGCGAACGTCTCGTAGGTGCCCTGAAGGATGCCCTGGCTGCCGATGTAGATCCACGAGCCGGCGGTCATCTGCCCGTACATCGTCAGCCCGAGGTGCTCGAGCCGCCGGAACTCCGGCCAGGTGGCCCAGTCGCCGACGAGGTTCGCGTTGGCCAGCAGCACCCGCGGCGCCCAGTCGTGGGTGGTGAAGACGCCGACCGGACGCCCCGACTGCACCAGCAGCGTGTCGTCCGGGGCGAGGTCGACCAGGCAGCGCCGGATCGCGGCGAGGCTCGCGTGGTCCCGGGCGGCCTTGCCCGTGCCGCCGTAGACCACCAGGTCCTCGGGCCGCTCGGCCACCTCGGGGTCGAGGTTGTTGTCGAGCATCCGCAGCGCGCCCTCGGCGCCCCACGTGCGTGCCGTCATCGTCCGTCCCCGCGCTGCTGGCATGGGTCCAGTGCAGCGCCCTGCCGCCGTCGGGGACAGACGCTCTGGCCGTCCGGTGTCTGGGATACGAGACTGGGCCGATGGCCGGCGTCCCGGGGCTGCGACGCGGGCTCGCGATCCTGCGGCTGCTCGCGGCGTCCGACGAGCCGTTGACCGCGACGACGCTCGCGGCCCGCCTCGACCTGCCCCGCTCGAGCACCTATCACCTGCTCACCGAGCTCGAGGCGGCCGGCGTCGTCGCCCACCTCCCCGACCGGGGTCGCTGGGCCGTCGGGATCGGCGCCTTCGAGATCGGCACGGGCTACCTGCGCCACCACCCGGTCGACGAGGTGGCGGGGCCGTCGCTGCGGCGCCTCGCACGCCGGGTGGGCCACGACGTCCACCTCGGGGTCCTCGACGGGCGGGAGCTGCTCTACCTGCTGCGCGAGCGCCCGCCGCGTCCGCAGACCCTCGTCACCGCCGTCGGCGTCCGGCTCCCCGCGCACCTGACGGCCTCGGGGCGGGCGGTCCTCGCCGGCCTCGCCCCGGCCCAGCGCCGCGCCGTCCTCGCCGGCGGGGGCCCGCTGACCCGGCGCACCGAGCGCGGCCCGACGTCCCAGCGCACGCTCACCGCGGTGCTGGCCGCCGACGCGCGGCGCGGCTGGTCGGTGGAGGACGGGGAGGTCAGCCGCGGCTACGCCTCGGTCGCCCACCCGATCCGCGACGCCGGCGGGCAGGCGGTCGCGGCCATCAGCGTGACGTTCCCGCACCAGTGCGAGCCGGCGTGCGGCGACACCTTCGCCCCGCTCGCGCGCGTCGTCGGCCGTACCGCCGCCGAGATCACCCGGCACCTCGGCGGCGCGTCGGGCGGACGTCGGTGACAGGCGTCCGCGCTGCCGCTCCCGCGTCCGCATGCCACGGTGATCTCAGGTTCGTGCGCCGGGATCCGGCCCCCGTCCGGCCACCCCTGCCCCCGGTGGCGTCCTGTCGAGCACGACGCCGGAGAGCGGGTGGAGCACGTGTCGAGCCGTGCCGCGGACACCGAGGCACGCAGCCTCGCGCACTGGGACGAGGCCGGCCGGGCCGGGATGGAGGCGTTCTACGCGCTCGCCGTCGAGGACTACCGGCAGATGGTGGCGGCGCGCGACTGGGCCTCCGACCTGCGCGGGAGCGCCGTGGACGGCCGGGTGCGCGTCCTCGACGTGGCCTGCGGCAGCGGCAAGTTCCCCGCGGAGCTGATGCGTCGCGGCCTCGCGTCCGGGGTCGACGGGATGCAGGTGGAGATCGACCTCCTCGACCCGTCGGTCTTCTCGATCGCCGAGGCCCGGTCGGTGCTCGGTCCGCCGTTCGTGCTGCGCGCCGAGCACCCGGTGCGCCTGCAGGACCTCGACCGCACGATCGGCGGCTTCGACGTCGCGTGGGCCACCCACGCCCTCTACGCGATCCCGCCCGACGAGATCGGCGCCGGCGTCGCGCGGATGGCCGAGGCGCTGCGACCGCGCGGGTTCGGCGCGATCGTCCACGCCACGACCGCGTCCCACTACCTGCGGTTCGCCGAGGCGTTCCGCGCCACGTTCGTGCCGGAGGCCACCCCCTTCACCAGCGCCGAGCAGGTGACCGACGCGTTGCGCGCGGCCGGCCTCGACCCGTCGTCGTCGACGCTGCGGTACACGGTCGGGACCGACGACCGCGCCGTCCTCGAGGGCTTCCTCCAGCGCTGCGTCTTCGACGACACCGTCGACCTCGCCACGATGGAGGCGCAGGAGCCGCTCGCCGGATACCTCGCCTCCTGTCGTGACGACGGGACCTACCTCTTCGCGCAGGAGGTCCACGTGATCACGTGGACGGCGGAGGCGTGAACCCGCACCTGGGGGTCGCCACCGCGCGCGGCGAGGCGTCCGACGTCACCGCGGCCTGGGACGGGGACAACGAGCAGTGGTGGGACTGGTACATGTCCCTCGCCGACAACGTGAACGGGCCTCAGAGCCGCTCGTCGCGGTCGACGCCCCCGATCCCGGTCCGCTACCGGACGACGCGGAGATCGTGGCGGGGCTCGCGGAGCCCTACGTCGTGCCGTCGACGGCGGTCGCGTCCTTCGCGGCCGACGGCTTCGTGCGCCTGCCCGGCGTCGTGTCGCCGGGGGCCGCCGAGGTGCTGCGACGCCGGCTGATCGCGCTGCTGGACAGCGGCGGGTCCGGCTCCGGGCTGCGCAGCCGCGAGATGATGTGGCGCGAGGACCCGCTGGTGCGCGCCGGCATCTCGGCCGCGGCTCGCCGGCATCTCGGCCGCGCTGCTCGACGTCGACGCCCTGCGCCTCTACCACGACAGCGCGCTCGCAAGGAGCCCGGCGCGGGCCGGACGCCCCGGCACCACGACGCGCACCACTTCCCGCTGGCGTCCCACGACGTGATCTCCACGTGGATGCCGCTGCAGGCGGTCCCGGCCGCGATGGGACCGCTGGCCTTCGCGCGCGGGATGGACGCGTGGCGGCGGGTCGACGACCTCGCCTTCGACAAGTACGGCACGTCCTACGACCGCCGGGTCGCCGAGACGTTCTCCGCGGCCGGGGTGGAGGTGTGCGACGAGCCGTTCGCGCTCGGGGACGTCAGCTTCCACTCGACGCTGTGCTTCCACACCGCCGGCGCCAACCGCTCCACCCGCTCGCGGATGGTGCTGGGCGCGACGTACTACGCCGACGGCGCGCGGATCGTCGACCACCCCACGATGGTCAGCGGCGACTGGGGGCTCTTCGTCCCCGACACCGCGCCGGGCGAGCCCGCTACCAGCGCCCACAACCCGCTCCTGGAGCTCGCCGGGCGCTGACCAGGTCAGACTGGGGCTCCCACCCCGCCCGACGAGGAGCCGACGATGATCACCGGTGCGCACGTCATCCTGTACAGCGCGGACGCCGACGCCGACCGCGCGTTCCTGCGCGACCTGCTCGGCACCCGCACGGTCGACGCCGGCGGCGGCTGGACCATCGCCGCCCTGCCGCCGGCCGAGGTCGCCGTCCACCCCACCGACGAGGCCCCGTCGCACGAGCTCTACCTGATGTGCGACGACGTCGAGACGACGACCGCCGAGCTGCGCGGACGGGGCATCGCCGTCGACCCGGTCACCGACCAGGGCTGGGGCCTGCTCACCGGCATCCGGCTCCCCGGCGGCGGGACGCTCGGCCTCTACGAGCCCCGGCACCCCGTGGCGGCGGAGCCGGGCTGAGCGACAGCGAGTCGTCGACCCCGCGGCCGTCCGGGACGTAGCCGACCGACGCCGAGGGCGTGACGGGCCGGACGTGGTTCCGTCGTAGGAGGGGCGGAGGGGCTCGACGGAGCTGGTCGCCGCGCACACGACGTCGGCGTCCGCGATCGCGTCGTCGAATGGTGGTCCCGCGCGCGGGCAGGCCCTCGCCCTCGAGGTCCGGGGCGGGGCGGCCGCCTTGGCGGGATCGCGGGCGCCGATGCGGACGTCGGTGAAGTCGTGGACCCGGCACGCGTACCGGGCGTGCTCGCGCGCCTGCGGGCCGTTCCCGAGCACGGCGAGCATGCGCGACCCGGGCCGGGCGAGGTGCCGGATCGACAGTGCGGAGCACGTGGCGGTCCGGGTCGCGGTGAGGGGTCGCCGTCGACGAGGGCGAGCATCGCGCCGGTGGCCGGATCGAACACGGCGATCGCGGCCTGGTGGACCGGGAAGCCCTGCGCCTCGTTGTCGCGGTAGACGGTCAGCCAGCTTGGTCGCCCAGCACCTCGAAACCGCGGGCTGCACCCGGGCATCGTGGCGAGCAGCCCGGCGCCGGCCGGCCGGAGTAGCCACGGCTCCGACCCGGCGTCCTCCGCGAACCGGCCCCTCGTTGTCGGGGGTCGGTTCTAGGATCGAACACATGAGCGAAGGTGGTGTCGGGCTGGTCGAGCGGGAGGCGCTCGACGCTGCCCGCGCGGAGCAGACCGCGGCCCACCAGGCCTACTACCGGCGCCTGGAGCGGATCGCTCACCTCGACCGGCTCGGCGTCGCCCACGTGACGGGGGACCGCAGCACCGCGCGGTTGCTGCAGGAGAACTGGCGGGTCGATCCGGCGACGGCGGGTCGGTGGTGCGACGAGGCCGAGGACCTGGCTCCGCGGATGACGCTGCACGGTCAGCCGCTGCCGCCGCGGCTGCCGTGCACCGCGACGGTGCTGGCGTCGGGGGAGATCTCCCCGGAGCACGTGGCGATCATCCGCCGCACCATGACCAAGATTCACAGGATGGAGCACGTCGACCCGGCCGAGGTCCCGGCGGCGGATGCGTATCTGGCGGAGAAGGCGACGCTGTTCCCGCCGGCGACGTTGCGGCGGCTCGCCGAGGCGTTGCTGGCCAAGCTGGATCCCGATGGTGCGGCGCCGGACGAGGACGCCGACCTGTTCGACGACCTGACGATGTCCTCGGGTCAGGACGGCACCCTGGAGATGCGGATCCGGATCCACGACGCGGTCGACGCCGAGTCGATCCGCGAGGGCATCGGGGTGTTGGCCACCCGGACCGGTTCGGATGATCACCGGTCGTTGGGGAACCGGCAGGCGTGCGCGTTCAAGGAGGTGTTCGCCGACGCCCTCGGACCCCAGGGGCTGGTCACCGACACCCGCCACACCGAAGCCGACACCGAACCCGGACCCGATCACGAGCACGGCACCGACCCGGAAGCCGACGACACGGCCGCCGACGAGGCCGATGCCGTGGACGCCGGCGAGGACCCGCCGCTCGAGGACGCGCTGATCCCCGAACCCCGCCGCCCCGAGCCCGCGGCAGCACCAGCGCCGGCACCGGAGACCAATCGCGGACCCGGGCGGGCGCTACTGACGATCACCATGGACCACCGCTGGCTGCAGTTGGCGATCGGGCACGGCACCCTGGACTCCGGGGCGCTGACTGACCCCGCCACCGTCCGCCGGTGGGCCTGCGACGCCGACATCGTCCCCCTCGTCCTGGGCTCGAAGTCCGAGCCGCTGGACATCGGGCGTCGCTCCCGGCTGATCCCGGATGCGATGCGTCGGGCCCTGACCTTCCGCGACGGCGGCTGCGCCTTCCCCGGCTGCACCCGCCGACCGAGGCGTTGCCACGCCCACCACATCGACCACTGGAGCGAGGGCGGACCGACCTGCCTCGACAACCTCACGCTGCTCTGCCGGCATCACCACCAGGTCATCCACCACGGCCACTGGACGATCAACATGATCGACGGGCTCCCCTGGTTCACCCCACCACCCTGGATCGACCCCGACCGACAACCCAGACCCGGCGGACGATCAGCCGCCGCTCTCTGCTGAGCCGACCCGAGAATGCTTCGAAAACCGAAGCGTCTCGAACAACCGACGCTCACCCCGTCCTCGGGTCGCCCCGCCACTCTGTCCGACCCCCCAGGTCGGGGGTCCTCGGGCGCGTTCCACGCCCGCACACTCACCGCCGGGAGCGCGCCGATCACCAGCCGCGCCCGGCCACCGGGATCGCAGGGCGAAAAGCGGCCATCTGCAGGCCATACAGGGGTGCGGAACGCCCCTACGGTCGACCTGACGACGACACCGGGAGTCCGCATGGCCACCGAGGTGAACCGCACCGGCAACGTCTACGTCAATCCCGTGAGCCGGGAGCGCGCCGCGGTGCTGGAGAGCGCGGCCGAGACCGGCGGCGAACGCGTCCGCGCCGAGCTCTGGGCACCGCCGGGCGCGGCCGTGGCCTTTCCGCACATCCACCCGGGGCAGAGCGAGCGCTTCGAGGTGCTGGAGGGCCGGCTCGGGGTCCGCCACGGCTCCCGCATCAGCACCGCCCTGCCCGGCGACCGCGTCACCATCCCCGCGGGCGACGTCCACGCCTGGTGGATCGAGGGGGACGAGCCGGCGCGGGTGCTCGTCGAGGTCCGGCCCGCCGGCCGGTTCGAGGAAGCGATCATGACCAGTTGGGGCCTCGCCGCCACCGGGCACACCACGCCGAGCGGGCGCCCCTGCCTGCTCCAGCTCGCCCTGCTCGCCGAGGAGTGGGCCGACACGATGCGCCCCGCCTCCCCGCCCGCGTGGGCCCAGCGACTGCTCTCCCGCACGCTCGGTCCGCTGGCCCGGGCGAGGGGCCTGCGCGGTATCCATCCCGAGCTCGAGAGCGCATCCTCATCGGCCGGCTCGGGGAGCGCCTGACGGTCGCCGGATCCTCGCCCATGGCGCCCCACGAGTCGAGGTGACGTCGTCGGGGACAACCGCCCGGACGGACCCCTGGTCCGGCGACCCCCGGCGTGGCAGCGTTGCGGCATGGACATCGGCCCCGTCCGTCGGCGCCTCACCGCAGAGCCGATCAGCTCACCCGTGCCCGGCGAGGACTCCCCGGAGCGGGAGCCCGTCATGATCGAACCAGCCGTCGAGCACGACGATCCCGAGACCGTCGCGACGTCCCGCACCTGACGTGCGGTCGTCGTGACCCTCCCGCCGCTCGATCCCGTCCGGCGCGGACCGGTCGCGAGCGCCCCCGGGGTCCCGGACATCCCGGCCCCGATCCTGGGCTGGCGCACGTGGCGCGTCGGCCGGCGGGCCCAACGCCGCACCGAGCTCGTCGCCCCGCTCGCCGGGATCACCTGGCCCGCCCGCCAGCCCATGATCGCGACGTGCGGGTCGCAACGGCACACGCCTCCGGGTGACCGGTGCGCGTGCGGGCTCTACGCGGTGACCGACCCGGGCACGCTCGAGTGGGGTCCCTCGGACCACGAGGTGCTCGGCGTCGTGGCGCTCTGGGGCCAGGTCCTCGAGGGCGCCCGCGGCTGGCGCGCCTCGCACGCCTACCCGCGCTTCGTCCTCACCGGCCCGGCCATCCCCGGCGAGCAGCGCGCCGCACTGGCCCGCCGTTACGGGATGCCGGTGCACCGCTCCGAGATCCCGCCGCGCGGCCTCGCCGCGCTCCTGGGCCCGGACGCCGACGTGCTGCGCCACGGCGAGATCGCCGAGGTGGAGGCCCTGCTCGCCGCGCACATGCCGGGGTGGGCCGACCGGTGGGAGGCGCGATGCCGCAAGGCCGAGGCCGCCGCCGCACGACGGCCGTGGTGGACGACCCTCCGAGGGCGGCGCTGACCGCGGGATCCGCTCAGGCGGGACCGGCGCGGCCCAGCGCCCGGGCCAGGAGGACGCGGGTGTCGGCGGGGTCGAGGACGTCGTCGATCTCGAAGACCGTCGCGACGCTGAGCGCCCTGCCGCGCTCGTAGTACGTCGCCACCAGCTCGTCGTAGCGCTCGCGCCGGGCGTCGGGGTCGTCGATCGCGTCGAGCTCCTTGCGGTACCCGAGCCGCACCGCGCCCTCCAGCCCCATGCCGCCGAACTCGCCGGTCGGCCACGCCACCGTGAGCGCCGGGGCTTTGAGGTCGCCGCCGGCCATCGCCATCGCACCGAGTCCGTAGCCCTTGCGCAGCACGATCGTGCACAGCGGCGCGGTCAGCCGGGCCCCGGCCACGAACATCGCGGAGAACCGGCGCACGGTCGCGGTGCGCTCGGCGTCCGGGCCGACCATGAACCCGGGGGTGTCGCACATGCTGACCACCGGGAGCCGGTGCGCCCGGCAGAGGTCGAGGAACGCGGTGGCCTTGTCGGCCGCGTCGCCGTCGATGGCGCCGCCGAGGTGCTCGGGGTTGTTGGCCAGGACGCCGACCGCGCGCCCGTCGAGGCGGGCGAGCGCGGTGACGATCCCGGCGCCGAAGCCGCCGCGCAGCTCCAGGACGCTGCCGGTGTCGAACAGCGCGTCGAGGACGGGCCGGATCGCGTAGGCGCGCAGCCGGTTCTCCGGCACGAGGTGGCGCAGCGCCCGCGGGTCGGCGTGCTCCACCGCCGTCGTCCCGCCGCCGGAGGGCGCGACGTACGACAGGTAGCGCCGCGCCGCCGCGACCGCGGCCGGGTCGTCGGGCACGAGGACGTCGACGACGCCGTTGGCCCACTGCACGTCCATCGGGCCGACGTCGCCGGGCGCGACGGTCCCGAGACCGCCGCCCTCGATCATCGCCGGCCCGCCCATCCCGAGGCTGCTGCCCTTGGTGGCGATGATCACCTCGCAGCTCCCGGCCAACGCGGCGTTGCCGGCGAAGCAGTAGCCGGAGACCACGGCGAGGGTGGGGACGACGCCCCGGAGCTCGGCGAGCAGCCGGAAGGTCGGGACGTCGAGCTGGGCGACCGCCGAGGTGTCGGTGTCGCCGGGACGTCCGCCGCCGCCCTCCGCGAAGATCACGACGGGCAGGCGCTCGCGCGCGGCCAGGGTGAACAGGCGGTCGGTCTTGGCGTGGTTGTGGACGCCCTGGGTGCCCGCCAGCACCGTGTAGTCGTAGGACATCACGGCCACCGGCAGGCCCCCGACCGTCCCGGTGCCGGTGACCAGCCCGTCGGCGGGGGTGCGGGCGACGAGGTCCTCGACGCTGCGGCGCGCGCGTTGGGCGGCGATCGTGAGCGCGCCGTACTCGACGAAGCTGTCGGGGTCGAGCAGGTCGTCGACGTTCTCGCGCGCGGTGCGCCGGCCCGCCTCGTGCCGCCGACGGGTCGGGTCGGGGCGCCCCGCGTCGAGGCCGGTCTCGTGGCGGCCGAGGGACTCGGCCAGGTCGGCGCGCACGTGGTCGAGGTCGGTGGCGGTGACGTCCTGCGCCGGGGCGTCGAGGTCGTCGACCGGCGCGAGGAACGCGACGGGCACGCCGGCGGCGACCGTGTCACCGACCTTCACCGCCACGGTGTCGACCCGGCCCGCGGCCCCGGCGTGCACGACGTGCTGCATCTTCATCGCCTCGAGCACCACGAGCTCGGCGCCGGCCGGGACCACGTCGCCCCTGGCGACCTCGATCGCGACGACGACACCGTGGGTGGTGCTCAGCGCCGCCCCGGTGCCGGGCGGGGCCGCCGCCCGCTCCGCCCCCGCGACGTCCCGCCCGAGATCCGGCACGAGCTCCGGGAGGTGCGCGTCGACGAAGGCGGTGTCGAGGGTGCCGTCGACCAGCTCGGGCCGGTCGAGCAGCGCCCGGAGCAGGGCGACGTTCACCGGGACGCCGTCGACGTCGAGCTCGGCCAGTGCGCGCCGCGCCCGCACGGCGGCCTGCGCCACCGAGCCGGCGGTGACGATCACCTTGGCGAGCAGCGAGTCGTAGCGGGGGCCGACGGCGAACCCGGCGTAGCCGTGGGTGTCGACGCGCACCCCGCGCCCGCTCGGGGGCTGGAACCGGACGAGCGTGCCGGCCCCGCTCGTCACCGTGCCGTCGGCCGCGACGGTCTCGGTGTTGACCCGCACCTGCAGCGCGGTGCCCCGCGGCGCGGGGGTGGCGGTGAGGCCGAGGTCCGCGAGGGTCTCGCCGTGGGCCACCCGCAGGCCGGCTTCGACCAGGTCGAGGCCGGTCGTCTCCTCGGTGACGGTGTGCTCGACCTGGATGCGCGGGTTCACCTCGAGGAGGGCCGACCGCCCGTCGGCGACGAGGAACTCGACCGTCGCCAGCCCGGCGTACACCATGACGAGGCGCGTCGCCGCATCGTGCAGTTCGGCACGGACGTCGTCGGGCAACGCCGGCGCCGGCGCGATCTCGACGAGCTTCTGACGGCTCCGCTGCGCCGAGCAGTCGCGGTCGCCGAGCACCACGGTGCTCCGGGCGTCGCCGAGCACCTGGACCTCGATGTGTCGCGCGTGCGGGAGCAGCTGCTCGACGTAGACGGCGTCGTCGCCGAACGCCGCGCGGGCCTCGGAGGCGCACAGGCGCATCGTCGCCTCGAGGGTCGACGCGTCGGTCACCGGCCGCATCCCCCGCCCGCCGCCCCCGGCCAGCGCCTTGACCATCACCGCGCCCCCGGGACCGAGCGCATCCAGGAACGCCCGGGCCGTCGCGAGGTCGGTGGGCCCCTCGGTGCCGGTGAGCACCGGGATCCCCAGCTCGCGAGCACGCTCCCGGGTGCGGGTCTTGTCCCCGAACAGCGCCAGCGTCTCCGGGTCGGGGCCGACGAAGGCGATCCCCCCGTCCGCGCAGGCCCGCGACAGCGCCGGGTTCTCGGCGAGGAAGCCGTAACCCGGGTGCAGGGTGTCGCAGCCGGTGCGCACGGCGGCCCCGACGATCTCGTCGACGTCGAGGTAGGCCGCGGCGCCGACTCCCGGGAGCCGCACGGCCTCGTCGGCGCGGGCGACGTGCGCACCGTCGGCGTCGTCGTCGGGGTACACCGCGACGGTCGGGACGCCGAGCGCCGCGGCCGTGCCGAGAATCCGGACCGCGATCTCGGCCCGGTTGGCGACGAGGAGCTTCACCGTTCTACGCGAAGTGCTCGAGCAGGAGCGCGGTCGTGCGCTCCGGGGCGTGGGCGGGGATCCAGTGCCCGACGCGGGGCAGGCGCTCGTAGCGCCAGGGGCCGACGACGAAGCGCTGCGAGTCGGTCATCTGCCGCTCGGTGAGGGCGGGGTCCCGATCGCTCCACACCCCGAGCACCGCGCACCCGATCGCCGGCATCTCCAGCGGCCCGTCGGTGGCCGCGAAGATCCCCGGCGGCATGTTGGCGCGGTACCAGTTGAGGCCCGCGACGAGCGCGCCCGGCCGGTCCAGGTCCGCGATCTGCGCGTCGACCAGCGCGTCGGCGCCGCGGGGCACGCCGTCGTGGGCCCACTCCCGGAACCACCGCCAGTCGTCGGCGGGCAGCTGCGCCTCGGCGACCCCGGGGAACTGGAACCAGAGCATGTACCAGGAGAGCTGCTTCTGGACGAAACCCGCGGAAGCGAACGCCTGCGGGTGGCCCACCGAGAACGCGGCGAGGCGCGTGACCCGCTCGGGCGCGAACGCGGCCAGCGCCCAGGCGACCAGGGCGCCCCAGTCGTGCCCGGCGACGCGGACCTCGCCGACCTCCAGCGCGTCCAGCAGCCCGAGGAGGTCGCCGAGCACGGTCCGCAGCCCGTAGCACTCGACCTCCGCGGGGCGGTCGGAGTCCCCGAACCCCCGCAGATCCGGGGCGATCACCCGGAAGCCCCCGGGCGCTCAGGGCGTCGATCTGGTGCTGCCAGAGCGTCGCGCGGTCGGGCCAGCCGTGCAGGAGCAGCACCGCCGGCCCCTCACCGCCCTCGACGACGTTGAGCGTGATGCCGTCGAGCGCGACGCGGCGGGCGGTCGGGGTGGTCGGCACGGGGATCTCCTCGCGAGGCGCGGTGGACCGTCCGAGGGTCGCAGCAGCGGGCGACCGCAGCACGACGACCGGGGCGCCACTCGATCGGCGGCGACCCCGACCCCTGTCCTCGAATCCCGTCCTTCACTACCGTCGCTCGTCCGACGAGGGACGGGGGGCCCGATGACCATGTTGGGGTTCGACGACGAGGGGGCCCGACGTCTGCAGCGCGTCTACTCCACCCCCGACGTGGTCGCGCAGCGGGCCGAGGTGCTCCGGCTGCTCCGTCCCACCGCCGGTGAGACCGTTCTCGACGTCGGTTCGGGTCCGGGCTTCCTGGTCGCCGCGATCGCCGACGCCGTCGGGGCCGACGGGGTGGTGCGCGGGCTGGACCCCAGCCCGGCGATGAACGCCATGGCCACCGCGCACTGCGCGGACCGTCCCCAGGTCCGGATCGACGAGGGGGACGCCGGCGCGCTCCCCTACCCCGACGAGGCCTTCGACGCCGTCGTCTCGACGCAGGTCTACGAGTACGTGACCGACGTCCTCGGCGCCTTCGTCGAGGCCCGGCGGGTCCTGCGCCCGGGCGGTCGGTTCGTCGTCCTCGACACCGACTGGGAGTCGATGGTGTGGCACGCCGCCGACCGTGAGCTGCACCGGCGGGTCCTGGCGGCCTGGGAGGAGCACCTGGTCGACCCACGCCTGCCCCGCGTCCTGCCCGGGCTGCTGGAGCGGGCGGGCTTCCGCGTCGCCGAGCGCGTGCTGATCCCGCTGTTCAACCCCGTCTACGACGAGAACACCTACAGCGCGGGGACGATCGAGGTCATCGGCGACTTCGTCACCGGCCGGCAGGGCCTCACCGAGCAGGACGTCGCGCACTGGGCCGACGACCTGCGCTCGCGCGGCACCGACTACCTGTTCACCGTCAACCGGTACTGCTTCGTCGCGACGGGCTGACCGTCCCTCAGGTCCCGAGGCGCGCCGGGGCGCTGACCGCCCGCAAGTGCCGCAGCCCCTGTGCGTAGGACTCGATCAGGGACGTCTCGGTGTACGGGATCGCGTGGCGGTCGCAGAATGCGCGGACCATCGGTTGGGCGTGGCGCAGGTTCATGCGCGGCATGCGCGGGAAGAGGTGGTGCTCGATCTGGTAGTTCAGCCCGCCGAGCACGAGGTCGACGACGCGGCCGCCCCGGATGTTGCGCGAGGTCAGCACCTGGCTGCGGACGGGGTCGAGCTTCTCCGTGGCGCTCGGCATGGGCATGCCCTTGTGTCCCGGCGCGAACGAGCAGCCGAGGTAGAGGCCGAACAGCCCCTGGTGGACGACGATGAAGACCACGGCCACGCCCGGCGAGAGCACGAGGAAGACCGCCGCGAAGTAGAGCGCGGTGTGCGCCACGAGCAGGACGATCTCCAGCCGGAGCCGGGGCACCCGGCGGGCGAGGAGCGACCGGACCGCGGAGATGTGCAGGTCCACGCCCTCGAGCAGCAGCAGCGGGAAGAACAGGCCCGCCTGGTGGCGGATCACGAAGCGGCCGATCGGTCCGCGGCGCGGCGCCGAGGGGCCGGTGGCCTGGGCGTCGGTGAGGGCGAAGACCCCGAGGTCGACGTCCGGGTCACGCTCCTCGTGGTTGGGGTTCGCGTGGTGGGCGTTGTGCTTGCCGACCCACCACCCGTACCCGAGACCGATGAGCAGGTCCCCGTGGACGTAGCCGACGACGTCGTTGGCCTTCTTGCTGGCGAAGATCTGGAGGTGGCCGGCGTCGTGGCCGATGAACCCGAACTGGACGAACAGCGCCGCTAAGACCGCCGCGGTGACCAGCTGCCACCACGAGTCCCCGATCACCACGAAGGCGACCGCGACGGCGCCGAAGACCAGCGCGGTCACGACGATCTTCACGAGGTAGCGGGCCCGGCGGCGGTCCATCAGCCCGGCCTCGCGGACCTGCGCGAACAGCTCTGCGTACCCGCCGCCCTTCGGGAGGTTCGCCCTCGTCACGGCAGCAGGATTCGGCAGTGAACTCATGGAGATGTGTCCCCCGGGGGCGCGGATCGACGGCGGTGACCTGCGCAGAACCAGGGTCCGAGGCTCGGGCGGCTTCCTCGGACACTACCTGTGCCCGGGTGATGCGGCGCTTTGGTCGCTAGTCGCCGGGGTCGGCGTCGAGCACCTTCCGCGGCTGTCCGCGCAGCCGTCGCCGGACGTTCACCACCAGTTGCACGGTGGTCACGAGGGTCATGACCGTCCAGAGAGCCGCGCCGACGGTGACGATCGGCGCGGCCGCCGAGGGCACGATGCCCGCGGCGGCCAGCGAGAGGCCGCCGACCACCAACCGGGCCGGGCGCTCGGGGAGCGTGACCACGCCGATCTCGACCATGCCGGCCGCGCCCGCGCTGGACCGGATCGACTCGTCGAGCAGCGTCAGCACCGCGGCCGCCGCGCACAGCGGCCCGGGAGCCCCGAGCACCCACAGCCCGGCGATCATCGCCACGTCGCCGATGCGGTCGACGAGCTGGTCGAGCACCTGACCCCACGCGCTCGAGCTGCCGGTCAGCTCCGCGACGGCGCCGTCGATCCCGTCGAGCACCGCGACGACCACGACGAGCGCCGCGGCGAGCAGGGCCCACCGGCCCCCGAGAGCGGCGACGCCGCCGACGGCGACCGCGCCGACCCCGCCGGCGGCCGTCACCCACGTCGCCGGGATGCCGCGACGGGCCAGCGGCGCACCGAGTCCGTGCGCGAGGCGGAGCCAGGCCATGGTGGGCCGGGAGGAGCGGACGTCGTAGCCCCCGTGCGTCCGCGACCACCGGTCGACGTAGGCCTCGAGGTCGTCGACGTCCACGCGCCAGGACCCTACTGGCGGGTACCGCTCGGGCGCTGCGGTCCCTCGAGGCGGAGATCGGCGACGACGGGGTCGTGGTCGCTCGGAGGTGCGCCCGAGGCGGGGTCGCGGTCGCGCACGATCGCGGACGCCTCGACGGTCCAGGATCCCCCGGGCCCCCCGACGAGGATCCAGTCGAGGCGCAGGGGTCCGCGGCCGTTGCGTGCGCGGTGGAACGAGCGCACGACGCGGGACCGGACGCCCCCGAAGCCGTGGAAGGTGGCCTCCTCCCGGCGCCCGCCCCCACCGACGAGGTAGGTGTCCTCGAAGCCCTCCGCGAGGAACGACCGGTGGGGCGCGGAGTCGGCCGGGCAGTTGAAGTCCCCGGTCACCACCGTCGGCAGGCCACCGTCCGTGCGCGCACGCACCAGCGCGGCGCCCCGTTCCCGGGCGAGGGCGCTCCAGTGGTCGAGGTGGGTGTTGACGTGCCGGAAGACCATCCCGGTGCCGCGGACGGCAAAGGTCACCCCGTGCGCGGTGCGGACGTTGCGCGAGCCCCACGCGGTGGACGGCACGTCGGGGGTCTCGCTGAGCCAGAAGCCGTTCGCGTCGAGCACCTCCAGCCGGTCGGGGTCGTAGAGGATCGCGTTGTACTCCGGACGCCGGCGCGTCCCCGCCGCCGGACCGAGGACGAGCCGGTACCCGGGGAGCTGCTCGCGGTAGGTGGCGAGCGCCTCGGCCTGCAGCTCCTGCACCCCGAGGACGTCCGGCGCCCGGCGGCGCACGACGTCGGCGTTGAGCCCGGCCCGCCGCGACCACCGGAGCCGGCCGTCCACCGGCGACGAGAAGCCCCGGACGTTGAAGCTCATGACCCGCAGCCGGGCCGGTCCGCCGGCGATGCGCACCTCCACACCGTTCGATCACTCCGGGCCACAACGACCTACGCTCTGCCGTCATGCGGTCCGCGCTCGAGACCTTCCTGCGCATCGAGCAGAGCCATCAGAGCATGGTCGGCGGGGCACTGGTGCCGATCGCCGGGGACGCCGAGGCGCGGGAGCGGTGGCTGTACGAGCAGGCGCCGTTCGGGCTCCTCGCCCACGACGGTGAACCGGATCCACGGTTCGTCTACGCGAACCTCACCGCCCTGCGGTGGTTCGAGTACGCCTGGGACGACCTGATCGGACGGCCCTCCCGGCAGTCGGCGGGCCCCGAGGAGCAGGCCGAGCGCGACCGGCTGCTCGCGGAGGCCGCGCGCCGGGGCTGGTCCGACGGCTACCGCGGCGTCCGCGTCTCCCGGACGGGGCGGCGGTTCCGGATCGAGGACGTGCTGATGTGGAACCTCCTCGACGACGCCGGTGAGCGGTGCGGCCAAGCCGCGATGATCCGGACCTGCCGTCCGGCGACGGAGGACCCGCGCGGGTGAACGGGCGAGTCGTGCGGCTGGACGAGCTCCCCGGTGCTCATCCTGCTGACCTTCGGCGCACTGTGCCGGGCAGTCGCGGCCGTGCCGTCGAGCAGGGGATCGTTACCTGTCTGTCATCTTCTGGGGACGGTCGGAGGGCCTGTGTCCGGGCGGTTCGTCATCCGCACCCGCGCCGGCGTCACCTACACCAGCCACCCGAAACGGGTCACCGAGTCACTGCCCGTCCCAGAGCTGGCCGCCCACCCGCGCCCGCTGCCCGACGACGGCTGGTCCGACGACCGCACCGACACCCACGACGACATCGACCCCGACTGGTCCCGGAAGCTCACCCAGAAGACCCGTCCGACGGCGACCGTCCCGACCCGGAGCTGCTACGACGACGAGCCACCGCTCTGAGGTGTCCGGCCTCGGCTCGGGCCGCCGACACACGACCACCCCGACCGCGGAGCGCGATCGGGGTGGTCGCCCGGGAGCCGGAACTCAGGCGCGCGACATCGGCACGCCCATCCCCGGGTCGATCCGGGCCGGCCCGTTCTTGCCGGGCTTGACGTCGAAGTCGAAGATCCCGGTCGGGATGTACACCGTCGAGCACGAGTTCGGGATGTCGACGACGCCGGAGAGCCGGCCCTCGATCGGCGCGGCCCCGAGGATCATGTACGCCTGGATCGCCGAGTAGCCGAAGGTCGTCAGGTAGTCGATCGCGTGCAGGCAGGCCCGCTGGTACGACAGGTGCGAGTCGAGGTAGCGCTGCTCGCCGTCGAGGGTCACCGAGGTGCCGGAGAAGGCGATCCACTCGCTGTACTGCGGGTCGGTGTTGCCCGGGACGAAGATCGCGTTCTCGGAGACGCCGTAGGTCTGCATGCCGCCCTTGATGAGGTCGACGTGCAGGTCGATGAACCCGCCCATCTCGATCGCGCCGCAGAAGGTGATCTCCCCGTCGCCCTGGGAGAAGTGCAGGTCGCCCATCGACAGGTTCGCCCCGTCGACGAACACCGGGTAGAAGACCCGGCTCCCCTTGGTGAAGTTCTTGATGTCCTGGTTGCCGCCGTTCTCGCGCGGCGGTGCGGTCCGGGCCGCCTCGTGGCGGGCCCGCTCGAAGTCGTCACCGGTGAGCGAGCCGAGGATCGCCGCCTCGGGCTGGGGCGGCAGGGCGAGCGGCGGGACCGCCTGCGGGTTCGTGTCGATCAGGGCCTGCTCGCGGGAGTTCCACTTGTTCAGCAGGTCGCGCGAGGGCGCGGTGCCCATGAGGCCGGGGTGCACGATGCCGGTGAAGGCCACCCCCGGCACGTGCCGCGACGTGGCCTGGCCGCCCTGGAAGTCCCAGATCACCTTGTAGGCGTCCGGGAACTGGTCGGTGAGGAAGCCGCCGCCGTTCGTCTTCGCGAACACCCCGGTGTAGCCCCAGCCCTGGCCGGCCAGCGGACCGGAGTCCTCCTGCGGGATCGGGCCGACGTCGAGGATGTCCACGATCAGCAGGTCGCCGGGCTGCGCGCCCTCGACCGAGATCGGGCCGGAGAGCACGTGCACGTTGTTCAGCGGGGCGTTGAGGATGTCGTCGGCGGAGTCGTCGTTGTGGATCGCGCCGTCGAACCACTCGCGGCAGTCCACCCGGAACGAGTCGCCCGGCTTGACGTGCACGCGG
The DNA here is from genome assembly GCF_036044095.1 of Actinomycetospora sp. NBC_00405. NCBI lineage: Bacteria > Bacillati > Actinomycetota > Actinomycetes > Pseudonocardiales > Pseudonocardiaceae > Actinomycetospora > Actinomycetospora sp. NBC_00405. The sequence continues at coordinate 416,226 of NZ_CP107938.1, read as the reverse complement.
GCGGGGACGTCGGGGTGCCAGCGGTTGTGGCCCACGATCTCCTGGTCGGTGAACGTCTTGGTGCTGTCGAGCGGGAAGACCTTCTGGGGCATCGGACTCTCCTTGGTGGGCGGGGCTGGGGCGGCTGGGGCGGCTGGGCGAGCTGGGAACGGGGCCGGGACCGTCAGGCGACGGCGGCGTGGTCGCCGGTGGGGGCGGCGGGCGCCGCGGGCGCGGGCTGCCGGCGCGCCCACGGGATCAGGGCGAGGAACACGACGACGCCGAAGATCGCGAGGCCGATCGCGAGCGGGACGCCGATCTCCGTGTAGACGCCGGTGAGCAGCAGGAACGCCGGGATCCACGCGGTCACCCAGCCCTGGATGGCGCACACGGCGCCGGTGTAGCGCCCGATCCCGTCGCGCTTGCGGCCCAGGAGCACGAAGAACAGGGACCAGAGGAAGGCCCAGTAGAGCCAGATGACGCCGAAGGCCGGGTCGGCGAAGCGGAAGAAGTTCAGCGCGGAGAACACGACGGCGGTGATCGCGACGAACAGGCAGAAGTAGCCGAGGCCGGTGCCGTCGAGATCCCAGGTCAGGTTCACCGCCACGTAGAGGTAGGTGAACGAGAAGAGGAAGAGGCCCGACGCCGCGAGGATGACGTCGGCGTCACCGTTCGCGGTGAAGATCAGGTAGAGCGGCGTGATGATCTGCAGTCCGCCGACGAAGAAGTTCATCGGCGCGGCCGACTTCGCGTCGATCCACCCCAGCAGCATGACGCCGTTGATGAAGAGTACGGCGCCGACGAAGAGCAGGCCGACGCTAGCCACGGGGCGGCCTCACTCGGGTGAGCAGCATGGGATTCCCTTTCGGACGAGGGCAGGACGACAGGGCCGTTCCGGCAGGCCGGACGGTGGGGGCGAGCGGACGGTCGCGGGGAGCGGACGGACTCAGGGGCGCGGCAGCGCCGCGGTGCGGGGGTCGAGACGGGGGGCGGGCCGCGGGCGCGACGCCCGGGCCGGCGGCGCGGAGACCACGGTGGGCTCGGTGCGCGAGGCCTCGGCGCGGTCGATCGCCGCGACCCGGGTGCGGTCGGCCAGACCGAGCCGGGGCACGGTGATCATCCGCCGGGCCTCGCCGCCACAGGTCGGGCAGGAGATCGTCGCCGGCGCGGCGCCCATCGGCGCCGTGACCTCGGCGGGCCCGTCCTCACCGCACCGGTACGCGTACAGGGGCATCCGTCGAGCTCCCTTCGTCGCGACCGACCGCCGAGAGGTGGCAGATGTCACGCGTGAGAAATGATTTCCTGGGAAACTAGACGCGTGCCGACGAGACTGTCAACGGCCGTTGCGGCCCGTCGCGAGCCGGGTTCGGACGGTCACAGCTGCTGGACGACGTCCCAGGTCAGACCGTCGGCGATCGCCAGGAAGACCCGCTGTCGCAGGTGCCGGTCGTGGACCTCGACGGTGCCGCGCGGGCTCTCGTACGCGAGGCCCTCGGACACCGACATCATCGTCGGCACGTGCGTCGAGCCGGCGCGTCGCGTCAGCTCGGTGAGCAGTCGGACGCCCTCGTAGCAGGACTCGCCGAGGCTGTTGAGCACCGGCGCGTCGTTCCCGAACTCGCGGAAGTAGGTGGCGGCGAACTCGAGCCCGGAGCTCGTCGCGAGGTCCTCGAAGTAGCCCGCGGAGGTCATCAGGCCGCGCGTGCACTCCGCCCCGGAGGCGAGCAGGACGTTCTCCTCGATCAGGGAGCTGAACCGCAGGATGTCGCGGTCGAGACCCGACGCGCTGAAGGCGCGGTTGAACGCGACGGCGTCGTCGCCGATGAGCAGCATCAGCACGGCCTCGCACCCGCTGGCCTCGACCCGGTGCACGACGCTCGAGAAGTCGGTCGTCCCGAGCGGCACGAACACCTCGTCGCAGACCGTCCCGCCGATCCGCCGCAGGTAGCGCGCCGCCGTGGTGGCCGTCCGTCGGGGCCAGACGTAGTCGTCCCCGACGATCGTCCAGCGCCGAACGCCCGCGGTGCCGGAGAACCAGTCGAGGGTCGGACCGAGCTGGAGGTCCGGCGTCTCGCCGGTGAGGAACACGCCGGGCCGGTTCTCGCCGCCCTCGTAGAGCGCCGTGTAGGCGTACGGGACGCGGCCGCCGATGCGAGGGGCGACCGCCTCGCGGACGGCCGAGATGTGCCACCCCGTCACGGCCTGGACGGCGCCGGCGCTCACCAGCGCGTCGACCTCGGTGGCGACCTCCGCCGGGCTGCGGCCACCGTCGACCGGCACCAGGTTCAGCTCCCGGCCGAGGACGCCGCCCTCGGCGTTGATCTCCTGCGCGGCCAGCGCGGCGCAGCTCTCGCACGACGGCCCGAAGATCCCGGCGGGCCCCTGCAGCGGGATCACGAGGGCCATGTCGAGGACGTCGCGACCGCGCGCGGCGCTGCCGCGTAAAGCCGTCGAGTCGACCATTGCTCGACGCTAGCGAGCGGGCCGCCTTCCCGGGCTGCTCCGATCGTACGAGTTCTCCGTTCCCCGATCGCGACTGCCCGATCACCATGCCGTCGCCGCTACCATCGATCGGTGCCCAGCAGCGCGGAACGGCCCTCGCCGGACGGCGACGAGTCGCTCCGCCTCCTCTCGCTCGTGGAGCGGACCCTCACGGGGCGGCTGGAGGAGGCCCTGCGCAGCTGCGACTCCAGCCTCGACCAGTGGCGGATCCTGCGCCTGCTCGCCGACCGCGGCGGTAGCCCGATGAACGTCGTGGCCGACCACGCGATGCTCCTCGCGCCCAAGCTCAGCAAGCTCGTCGACCGCATGGTCGCCGCGAACCTCATCCTGCGGCGGCAGGACCACGAGGACCGGCGCCGGGTGCTCATCGTCGTCTCGGAGCGCGGACGACGGGCCCTGGCCGAATGGGACGAGGCCACCGCCGAGGTCCGCACCCAGTTCCGTGAGCTGCTCGGCGCCGACGCCGAGCAGTTCGGGACGCTGCTGCGGCGCCTCCAGGACGGCCTCGACCCGGCCGCGCTCGAGCAGTCGACCGCCGTCCCGGGCTGACCATGATCGCTCCACCGGCGAGGTAAGGCTACCCTGACACGGAGTCGGACAGACCGACCGCTCCGGGAGGGTGCTTCGTGACCAGTTCCGTGCGGCAGACCGTGCCGCCCGCCGCACCGCCGGCACGCATCGCGCTGGCGATCGTGCTCGCGGCCGTCGTCGCCGCGGTCGCCAACACCCTCATCGGGCTCCTGATCGGCGTGATCGAGGGCACCGGCTACAACCCCACGACCGCCATCGCCTACAGCGTGATCGGGGTCCTCATCGGCGCCGCGGGCTGGGCGCTCGTCCGCGCCGTCGCGCCCCGGCCGGCCGCGGTGCTGCGCTGGCTGGTGCCCCTGGTCGTCGTCCTGAGCTTCATCCCGGACCTGCTGCTGCTCCAGTACGGGCTGTCCGTGCTCCTGGTCCTCGGGCTCATGGTCATGCACGTCGTGTGCGCGGCGGTCGCCGTCCCGGCCTTCCGCCGGGTCCTGCCGGTCTGACCGGGTCCCCGGTGGACCGGGGCGACGCGCCGTCGGCATAGTGGAGATCGCCAGCGTGCACGTCTCTCCCGGCCCGCCGGGGGCGCACGCCCCGAACGGGAGGAGCGCGCCGATGTCGGCCGCGGACGGATCGGGCTCCGACGGGGCGACCACCGAGCGTGCCGCCGGGGGCCCCGCCGAGAGCCGCGCCGAGGCCACCGGGACGTCGTCGCCCGCGCGCCGGCGCTGGGGCGGCCGGGAGCACAGCCCCGAGGAGATCGAGGCCGCCAAGCAGCAGTGGCGCGACATGCGCCCGTGGGACAGCCCCATGGCCCGCGCCGACAAGGTGCTGATCGGCGCCACGGTCGCGGTCATCGTCTTCGGACTCGCGTCGCTCCCGTTCCGGCCGTTCCTCCTCGCCTCGCACCCGGTGCTGCTCAGCCTCGCCACCGGCAGCCTCTCGGCCATCGGCGCCGGCGCGGCCTTCGCCCGGGTGGGCGACACCGCGCTCTGGCTGGTGATCGGCGCAGGCGTCATCGGAATGATCAAGTTCGACTGGCTGTTCTGGTGGGCGGGCCGACGCTGGGGCGCGAAGGGGGTCCGCTTCTTCGTGCCCAGCGAGCGGGCGCAGCGGTTCGTCGAGCGCGTCCGGTCCTGGCCCACCTGGATCATGCCGCTGCTGGTGGTCGCGGCGGCCCTGCCGGGCGTCCCGTCCCTGCTCGTGCACCTGCTCGCCGGACTCGCCGGGATGCGGCTGCTCACGTTCCTGCTGGCCAACGCGGTCGGCGCCGCCCTCGTCGCCGGCCTGGTGGCGGGGCTCGGGTACGGGCTGGGCCAGTACGCCGTCGACGTCGTGCTCGCCGTCGACCGCTACGCCCTCTGGATCACCATCGCGATCGCCGTGTTCGTGGCCTATCGCGCGGGTGCCACCCAGAACCGGAAGGGCAAGGAGCAGCGCGCGGCGGGTCCGTCGTCCGGCGGATGATCGATTTCGCTCCGGCGCGTGTCCCACCGATCGCCGGACGGTATGATAGAGATCGAGCCTGACGCGCTGCGCTCTCGTCGTGCGGTGCGGTCAGTGAGCGCGGTGGATGCCGTCACCCTCGACCGGTGACGCGGACCCCGTGGGCCCGCGGCGACGCGGGCCCGCGGCCCAGTGGGAATCGTGGAGGAACCGTCCCGGTTCCCCCTGCGACACACCACCCGCAGCACGATGCCCGGCAGTCCCCTGCCGGGCGTTCCGGAGGAGGTACATGGCTCGACGAGGCCAACCCCAGTCCGGCGGGCGCAACGGCGCTCCCGGGCAGCGGCGGCGAGGACGCAGGCGCGAGGACGTCATGTCCGTGCTCGCCCACGCCGTCGAGGACGTCCGGGCCGCCCTGCGCGGCGGCCGGGTCACGACGTCCACCCGCACGAAGTTCCAGGCCGTCGCCCTGGTGCTGCGCGAGGAGCGCGCCCGCGTCCGCGCGGACGACACCATCGGGGACTCACGGCGCACCGAGAAGCTCAAGCGTCTCGACGACATCGCGACCACCCTGGCGAAGACCGCCGTCCGCCACCCGGCGCTCCTGGCGCTGCTGTCCGAGGACGCCGTCGTCACCGACGACGCCCGGTCGCTCAAGCGCGACATGCTGCGCAAGGCCGGCATCGAGGCCGAGGCCGAAGAGGCCCCGGAGCCCGTCGAGGAGCCGGCCGCCGCGCCCACCAAGCCCGCGGTGGTGCCGCAGTCCGTGGTCTCGCGGCAGATGGCGAACCCGTTCCTCGCCCCCGACTTCTCGGCCGCGCGACCGGCCGCCCCCCGGCCCACGCCCCTGAGCGGCTGGGAGCTGCTCGACCCGCTGCTGCGCTCCTTCGAGCGCGCCGGCGACGGCACCTCGGTGTGCATGCCCCTGCCCGAGCCCGGCTCCCGCAAGGCGCCCGGCGGCCGTGAGCTCATGCCGCACCAGGCCCGGCTGGTCGCCGCGGCCGCGGAAGGTCACCGCACCTTCCTGCTCGCCGACGAGCCCGGGCTGGGCAAGACGGCCGAGGCGCTGCTCGCCGCCGAGGCGGCGAAGGCCTACCCCCTGCTCGTCGTCGTGCCGAACGTCGTCAAGACGAACTGGGTGCGCGAGGCCGGCCTGTGGTCCCCCCGCCGCAAGGCCACCGTGATCCAGGGCAACGGCGACTCCGTCGACGGGTTCGCCGACATCGTGGTGGTCAACTACGAGGTGCTCGACCGGCACGTCGGCTGGCTGCGCGAGTTCGGGTTCCGCGGGATGGTCGTCGACGAGGCGCACTTCATCAAGAACAAGACCTCGCAGCGCTCGCAGCACGTGCTCGGGCTCTCCGAGCGCATCCGCGCGTTCACCGCGCGCCCGCTGCTGATGGCCCTCACCGGCACGCCGCTGATCAACGACATCGAGGACTTCCTCGCCATCTGGGAGTTCCTCGGCTGGATCGACGAGAAGAAACCGCTCGCCGACCTCATGGACGCCCTGACCGCCACCGGTCTGACGCCCGCGGATCCCGGGTTCTCCGCCTCGGCGCGCGAGAGCGTCGTGGACCTCGGCATCGTCCGTCGCCGCAAGGTCGACGTCGCCGCCGACATCCCGCCGCGCCGCATCGCCGACCTGCCCGTCGAGCTGGACGGGCCGACCGGCCGATCGATCCGCGCCGCCGAGCGCGACCTCGCCGCCCGCATGGTGAAGCGCTACACCGACGCCCTCGCGGCGCGCGGTGCCGCGGCCACCGACGAGATCGACCACGACCTCGTGCGCCGCGTCGCCACGTGGGAGCAGAAGGACGCGGCCGGCTCGTCGTCCGGCGACAACGTGTTCAGCATGATGCGGCGCATCGGCCAGGCGAAGGCGGCCCTCGCCGCCGACTACGCCGCCCAGCTCGCGCGCAGCGCCGGCAAGGTGGTGTTCTTCGCCAAGCACGTCGACGTCATGGACGCCGCCGAGGAGACGTTCGCCAAGCAGGGCGTCCGGTACGCGTCGATCCGGGGCGACCAGACCCCGAGCGTGCGGCAGCGCAACATCGACGCCTTCGTCGAGGACCCGGAGGTCGGCGTCGTGGTCTGCTCGCTGACCGCGGCCGGCGTCGGCATCAACCTCCAGGTCGCCTCCAACGTCGTGCTCGCCGAGCTGCCGTGGACCGCCGCGGAGCAGACCCAGGCGATCGACCGGAGCCACCGCATCGGGCAGTCGCAGCCGGTCACCGCCTGGCGCATCCTCGCCGCGCAGACGATCGACGCCCGGATCGCGGCGCTGATCGACGACAAGGCCGGCCTCGCGGCCGTCGCCCTCGACGGCAGCGACGAGGAGGTCGGATCGTCGACCGACGCGCAGCACGCCGCGCTCGTGGCCATGCTGACGGAGGCGCTCTCGGCCCCCGCCTAAGGTGGTCGCCGTGCCGATGACCGCGAAGTACGCGACCACCTGCGGCGTCTGCGGCTCGCCCGTGAGCCCCGGCGAGGAGATCGCGCGCTCGGGCGAGCGCTGGGCGCACGCGGCGTGCGCCTCGGCACCGTCCACGACGACGGCGAGCACCGCGAAGCCGAAGAAGCCGGCGCGTCCGGACATGCCGGCCGCCGAGGGCGCCCTCGAGGTGTGGACCGACGGCGCGTGCTCGGGCAACCCCGGCCCCGGTGGATGGGCCTGGGCCACCAGGGACGGCCGCCAGGCCAGCGGTGGCGAGCTCGGCACCACGAACCAGCGGATGGAGATCCGGGCCGCCCTCGAGGCCGTGCGTGCCCTGGACGGCCCGCTCGTCGTCGTCAGCGACTCCACGTACGTCGTGAACTGCTTCCGCGACGGCTGGTGGAAGGGCTGGCTGGCGCGGGGCTGGGTCACCAGCGCCAAGAAGCCGGTGGTGAGCCGGGACCTCTGGGAACCGCTCATCACGCTCGTGAACGAGCGCGGCGACGTGTCCTTCCGCTGGACCAAGGGCCACTCGGGCGACGAGATGAACGACCTCGTCGACAAGCTCGCCGTGGAGCAGTCGAAGGCCGTCTCGGCCTCGTAGTCGCTGACCATCGGTGGTTCGGGCCGAGAGGGGTCGTCGACACGCCGACCCCCGCGGTCCGACGGTGTACCCGGCGAGGTCGGCCGCCTGCGCTCGGCGACCGGCGAGACCGTGGGCGCGCGGAAGTGTCACCCTGAGGTGTGCACCCGACGGACTCCGACGCGGCCCGCATCCCAGTGGGCAACGTCCGCGTGCCGCGGGACGAGTTCGTGACCCAATGGCGGGAAGCCCTGCGCCGCGTCGAGCTCGGTGATCACGAGCCGGCCGACGGCTACCTCGAGGCGGTGGCCCAGACCTGTCGATGGATGGCGGCGCTGCCGATGCGGACCGCACTCTGCGGAGGCCAGGCACGATCACCGGTCAGGTTGCGCGGTTGGCCGGCCCGCGCGGACCTGATCGAGGCCGAGTGGCAGGCCGCGCAGCGGGCGGAGGAGTTCCTCCCGGAGCTCGCCGCCCGCCCCGGCTGGTGCGACGGTGTCCGGGCCACGCTGCGGTGGGCGTGGCGCCGTGAGGGTCCTCCCCCGCTTCCGGCCGCGTCGTCGGCGGCCGGTGCCACCGTCATCCGGTGACGACCTGGCGGGTTGTCGAACAGGCGGCGTCGGAGCTCGCCCGCCGCGTCCGGACGCTGTTCGACGCGCCCGGGCACCAGACCGTCGCCACCCTCCGGGCCGACGGGCGCCACGCATCTCCGGCATCGGGTGCGTGGTCGAGAACGGCGAGCTGCAGCCCGCATCGGCGGGGACCCCGCGTCGAGTGCCCCGAGCCGGAGGGTGCGACTACTGGAACAGCCCCTCGCGCAGCGCCTTGGCGAGCGCGGAGGTCCGATCGTTGACCTCGAGCTTGCGGTAGATCGCCCGGACGTGGGTCCTCACGGTCTCCTCGCCGACGATCAGGCGTCCCGCGATCGCGTGGTTGTTCATCCCGATCACGATCAGCGCGAGCACTTCGCTCTCACGCAGGGTCAGCCCGAAACGTCCGCCGGGCCAGTACTCCCCCGACTCGATGCGGGGGACCATCGAGGCCGCGTGCCCGGCCGCGGTCGAGGTGACGACGAGCTCGCCCGCGTGGACCCGGTGGATCGCCGCGACGAGCTCCTCGCCGGAGATGTGCTTGAGGAGGTAGCCCCGCGCCCCTGCTTGCAGCGCCTGTGACAGGTACTGCTCGTCGTCGTAGACGGTGAGCATGATGACGCGCGAGTCGGCGCACCAGGTGAGGAGATCCTGGCAGAGCTCCAGGCCGCTCGTGCTCCCCAGACGCACCTCGGTGAGCACCACGTCCGGAGCGAGGCTCTCGGCGATCCGGAGGGCCTCGGAGGCGTCCTCGGCCTCCCCGACCACTCGGATTCCCGGGTACTCCGCCAGCATCTGCTTCAGGCCCACACGAACCATCTCGTGGTTCTCGACGAGGACCACCCGCACAGTTCCCGACACCGGTCCAGACCTCCGTGCGTTCCGTCGCCTTCTCCGCCGAAGGCTCGCGGAAAGCTCCCGTTCTCGCTCGACGACATCGTCCTCGCAGAGCTGGAACCCGGCGCCCTGCCGGTCAGGAGACAGGCAGGGCGCCGGAAGGCTACTGCTCGATCACCTGGCGCGGGGGTGGGTACGTCCTACGTCGCCGCCGGGAGGCCGGCAGCGTCCCGGAGCGCCTTCGCGGCGGCCGCGGGGTCGTCGGAGTTGTAGATCGACCCGCCGGCCACCGCCACGTCCGCGCCAGCTTCCTTGACCGAGGCGATGGTGTCGACGGAGACGCCGCCGGCGATGGAGAACGGGACGCCGGCCGCGCGGCCGTCGGCGAGCAGGGTCTCGATCGAGTATCCGGGCCGAGCCTGCTCGTCGAGCCCCGCGTGGATCTCGACGAAGTCCACGCCCAGCTTGGAGACCTCCTGGATTCGCTGGACCCGGTTGTTCACCACGCCGATCATGTCGGCGACGACCTTCTTGCCGGCGTTGTGGCCGGCATCCACGGCACCCTTGATGGTGTCGTCGTCGAGCGCGCCCATGACCGTCACGAGGTCCGCGCCCTGCGCGAAGGCGAGGTCGGCCTCCAGCTCGCCGGCGTCGGCGGTCTTCAGGTCCGCGAACACGAGCTTGTCCGGGTGCGCGGCCTTGATCGCGGCGACCGCAGCGAGGCCGGCGTTCTTGATCAACGGCGTTCCCAGCTCGAGGATGTCGACGTAGTCGGCGACCTGGCGCGCCAGCGTCAGTGCGTCGGCGAGGCTCGGGACATCCATGGCTACCTGCAGCTTCACTGGCATCTCCTGATCTGTCTTCGACGTGTTCCTCGTTCGAGGCGTCTCAGCGGTCAGCCCATTCCTGATTGTTCGACAGGTTGGGCCTGGAATTCTCGCCCGAGAACGGGCTGCTCTCCGCCGACCGATTGCCATCGTCGGCGGGGCGCGGAGCTCTCGATAGGCAGCGCCACTGCGACAGCAGCGCACGCTCCGACATCACTCATCATAATCGACGAGGCCGTTCACCACCAGTCGCGCGAGCGAATCGACAGCGGAATTCCCGGCCGTACCGGACGAATTCGTGCCCGTCACCGGGCGCGTGCCGACACCACGCACGGATCCTCTCCTCTCTGCCATTCCGGGGTTGGTGAACTGATTGCTCGACGGCCGTCACCGGGCGCGCGACAACGAGCGGCGCGCGGCGTCGACGACGGCGTCGACCGTCAGCCCGAATTGCTGGTACAGGGTCTGGTAATCGGCGCTGGCCCCGAAGTGCTCGAGGGAGACGATCTCGCCCCGGTCACCGACGAAGCGGTGCCACGGCATGCCGATCGCGGCCTCCACCGCCACGCGGGCGGTCGTCTCCGGGGGCAGGACGCGGTGTCGGTAGGACTCCTCCTGGGCGTCGAACCACTCGACGCAGGGCATGGAGACGACCCGGGTCGGCACGCCCTCGGCCTGGAGCACCTCGCGCGCGGAGAGGGCCAGCGAGACCTCGGACCCGGTGGCGATCAGCAGGAGCTCCGGGGCGCGATCGCCGGCCTCGGCGAGCGTGTACCCGCCGCGCAGGACGCCGTCCGTCGTGACGCCCTCGAGGATCGGGACGTTCTGGCGGGTGAGGGCGAGCCCGGCGGGCCCGGTCGGGTTCGCGAGGATGCCGCGGAAGGCCGCGGCGGTCTCGCGGGCGTCGGCCGGGCGGACCACGGCGAGTCCGGGGATCGCGCGCAGGGCCGCGAGGTGCTCGACCGGCTGGTGGGTCGGTCCGTCCTCGCCGAGGCCGATCGAGTCGTGGGTCCAGACGTAGATGGTCGGCAGCTTCATCAGGGCGGCCAGGCGCACCGCCGGACGCATGTAGTCGCTGAAGATCATGAAGGTGCCGCCGTAGGCACGCGTGCCGCCGTGCAGCGCGATGCCGTTGAGGATGGCGCCCATGGCGTGCTCTCGGACGCCGAAGTGGAGGGTACGGCCGTACGGCGACGCCTGCCCCCACATCTCCGTGTCGATCGTGCTCGGGCCGAACGAGTCGGCGCCCTTGATCGTCGTGTTGTTGCTCTCGGCGAGGTCGGCCGATCCGCCCCACAGCTCGGGCAGCACGTCACCGATCGACTCGAGGACCTTCGCGAGAGCCTTCCGTGTGGCGAGGGGGTCATCCCCGGCGGTCCAGTCCGGGAAGTGGTCGGTCCAGCCGGCGGGGAGCTCACGGCGGGCCATCCGCTCGTACAGCGCGTGGCGTTCCGGGTTCTTCCGCGCCCACGCGTCGAACGACTCGCCCCAAGCGCGCCGGGTCTCCCGGGCTCGCCCGGCGAGGGCGCGGGTGTGCGCGAGCACCTCGTCGTCGACGGCGAAGCTGGCCTCCGGGTCGAACCCCAGGATCTCCTTGACCCGTGTGACCTCGTCGTCGCCGAGAGCCGCGCCGTGGGCGGCGCCGGTGTTCATCTTCTCGGGGGCCGGGTAGCCGATCACCGTCCGCAGCGCGATGAAGGACGGCCGGTCGGTCTCGGCGGCCGCGCGCTCCAGGGCGTCGCAGATGCCGGCGACGTTCTCGCCACCGCTCACGGTCTGGACGTGCCACCCGTAGGCCTCGTAGCGCTGCGCCACGTCCTCGGACAGGGCGATCGAGGTGTCGTCCTCGATCGAGATGTGGTTGTCGTCGTAGATCACGACGAGGTTCCCGAGCTGCTGGCGGCCGGCGATCGACGACGCCTCGGCGGTGACGCCCTCCTCGATGTCGCCGTCGGAGGCGATGACGTAGACGAAGTGGTCGAAGGGGCTGGCCCCGGGCGCGGCGTCGGGGTCGAAGAGACCCCGCTCGCGGCGCGCGGACATGGCCATGCCCACCGCCGCGCCCAGGCCCTGGCCGAGCGGACCGGTCGTGATCTCGACACCCGGCGTGTGGCCGTACTCGGGATGACCCGGCGTCTGGGAACCCCAGGTGCGGAGCTGTTCGAGGTCTTCGAGCTGCATCCCGTACCCCGCGAGGAACAACTGCACGTACAGGGTGAGGCTCGAGTGGCCGCAGGAGAGGACGAACCGGTCGCGACCTGCCCATCCCGGGTCGGTCGGGTCGTGGCGCATGACGCGCTGGAACAGTGCGTAGGCCAGTGGCGCCAGCGACATCGCGGTCCCCGGGTGACCGCTCCCGCAGCGCTGGACGGCGTCCGCGGCGAGGATCCGAGCGGTGTTGACGGCCCGTGTGTCGAGGTCCGACCAGCCGTCGGGAACCGTGACCGCGAGCAGGGAGGCGACCTCGTCGAAGATGTCGTGCCCCGGCCGGACGGAGGTGGCTTCGATGCTGTTCACGGGGCATTCACTCCTGAGGTCTCGGTGAGCGTTGCTGTCGTGGACCCGGGCTCACATTGCCGCGCGAGCGTCTCGGGCTGATTGGTCGCTTCGAGCACGGACATCCAGAGATCCCCGTCGGGGTCCACCCGGTTGCGGTGGCTCGTGATGAGCGGCATCGGGACGTGCACGAAGCGCCGCCGCCAACGAACGACGACGGTCTCGGTCCGGCCGGCCATGGCCGCGTGGACGGCGGCGTGGGCCAGCCGGAGGCAGTAGACGCTGTCGTAGGCGTTCGCGGTGACGCTCCGGATGGAATAGCTCGGGTCGACGTAGCGCAGCGCGGGCTTCAGGCCGATCCGGGTGAGGTGGCTCGAGACGCGGTCGCTGAGGAACTGGCCGATGTCGCCGAGGCGCTGGTTTCCCGAGGCGTCGGTGGCACCGTTCCCGTCGGCATCTCCGGCCGCCGGGAGCAGCTCCTGCCCGGCACCTTCGGCCACGACGATGACGACGTGTCCACGGGTGAGCAGGTGGTGCTCGACCTTGGCCAGCAGGCCGTCGGGCCCCTCGAGCTCGAACGGGACCTCGGGGATGAGCACCATGTCGGCGCCGTGGTTCGCCAGCGCCGCGTAGCAGGCGATGAAGCCGGAGTGCCGACCCATGAGCTTCACGATCCCCACGCCGTTCTCGTGGGCCGCGGCCTCGGTGGTGACCGCTTCGATGAAGTCGGTCGCCCGTTCGAACGCGCTCTGGAAGCCGAACGACTGGTCGGTGTAGGGCAGGTCGTTGTCGATCGTCTTGGGGATCGCGACGACCGCGATGTCGAGTCCGCGCTGCGTGATCGCCGACACCAGCCGCATCGCCGCCCGGATGCTCCCGTCGCCGCCGATGACGAAGAGGATGTCGATCTTGCGCGCGATGAGGGTGTCGACCATCTCGTCGGCGTCCTGGTCGCCACGAGAACTGCCGAGGATCGTCCCTCCGGAGCGGGTGATGTCCTGGAAGTTGCTCTGGGTCAGATCCATCGTGTCGTCGCGGTACTTGGCGGTCAGTCCCTTGAGCCCGTTGCGGAAGCCGAGAATTCGACGCACGCGGTAATGCACGGTGAGCTCCTGGACGACGCCCCTGATGACGTTGTTGATGCCGGGGCAGAGCCCGCCGCAGGAGACGATGCCGACCGTCGTCCGGGCCGGGTCGAAGTAGATCTTCTTGCGAGGCCCGGCGCACTCGAAGGACGGGAGGGCCTCGGCGGTGTTCGCGCTGATGATCGAGGTCGTGTCGTCGAGCATCACCCGGTCGTCCTCGTGGACGAAATGCGGGGTGGTCTGCTTGTCCGCGAGCCACGCGGAGAACGGCGACGTGTGCCGGCATTCGCCGAGCGTGCGGATCTGGAGATCCTCCAGTTGCACTGTCACGGATTCTCCCTCGGGAGTGGGTGGTCGGTGGTCGCGAGGGGCTCGGGCCGGAACCTCGGAGTCACCGCGTCGGGATCGGTTCGAAGGTGGTGTGCCGGATGATCCGCACCTGTCCGTCGGTGATCAGGAGAGACTCGACGAGAGTGGTCCCGTCGACGCGGCGCGGCGCGGCGAGCAGTGGCCCCCCGCTGATGCCGGAGGCGGCGAACAGCGCGCCTCCGCCGACGAGCTCGTCGCGCTCGTAGATGCGATCGACACTCATGCCGGCGCCACGGATCGCGTCGGCCTCCTCGGAGGTCTTGGGCGCGAGGCGCCCGAGCATGCCGCCGCCGAGGGCCCGGACCGCGGCGGCGGTCATCACTCCTTCGGGCGTGCCGCCGACACCGAGCAGGAGATCGACGTCGCAGGTCGGCAGGAGGACCTCGAGCGCTCCCCCGACGTCGCCCCCCGCCGGGGTGTGAACCGCAGCTCCTGTCGCCAGCACCCGCGCGATCAGCCCGTCCTCCCCCTGGTGGCGAGGCTTGTCCATGATCACCACACGGAGCTCGTCGACCTTCTTCGAGAGGGCCTCGGCAACCTTGTGCACGGTGTGCTCGGGCGAGTCGTCGAGGTCGATGGCATGACGCGCCGCCGGAGGGACCACGATCTTGTCCATGTAGAAGCCCGGTCCCGGGGACCAGAAGGATCCCGAGTCGCCGAAGGCGATCGTGGACAGCGCTCCGGGAAGCCCCTTCGCGCAGAAGGACGTGCCCTCCAAGGGGTCGACGGCGATGTCGAAGTCGGGCCCGCCTCTGTCGTCCCCGACGACCTCGCCGTTGAACAGCATCGGCGCGTTGTCCTTCTCCCCCTCCCCGATGACCACCGTTCCGCGTCCGGGGACGTTCGCCAGAGCGCCACGCATGGCCTCGGTCGCGGCGCCGTCGGCGGCATCCGCGTCGTGCCTACCGACCCAGGGAGAACAGGCCAGAGCGGCGCGGTGGGTCGCCGCGACCGCCGCCGACTCCAAGGCTTCGAGGTCGAGACGCGCTGGCAGGAATGTGTCGCTCTGGGATGGCATATCGGGTCTCCACATCTCCTGGCTCGCTCTGCGAGAGCGACCGCGTCGTGCATGGCGTCGACGGACAGTCCCGGCGGCTAGACGTTCGGGGCGCGGTCGGCGAGCCGAGCGCGGCGAGCCCGCCACGGCCCGGGTCCGGGGCCGGGCCCGCAGGGAATCCCGTGGGGTCGTCCCTGCCGGACCGACGTGACGTCGCCGAACAGGGAGGCCGTGTCGACGGCGAGGCGGAACGCGCCGGCCGCGGCGCGCGGGTCCGGAGCGCCACGGATCGCGTCACCGACCACCGCGACCACCGCCCCCGACGCCCGGACATCGAGGATGCTGTCGAGGTCCACGCCGCCGGCGACCGAGAAGGGCGCCTCCGACTGCCGGCCCGCCTCGATCACGGCCCGGACCGAGTACCGGCACAGGGCCTGCTCGGCGGTGCCGGCGTGGAGCTCACAGAACTCCACGCCCAGGCCTGCGAGCTCGCGGGCCCGCAGGACGCAGCCACGGACATCCGTCATGTCGGCGACCACGCCCTTGCCGCGGCGTCGAGCCGCGGCGACCGCTCCCCGGACCGTGTCGTCGTCGGCCCCGCCCATCACCGACACGAGGTCGGCCCCGGCACCGAAGGCCAGGTCGGCCTCGAGCTCCCCGGCGTCCACGGTCTTCATGTCGGCAAAGATCGTCTTGTCGGGGTACGACGCCGTGATCGCGCGGATCGCCGTCACGCCCTCGTTCTTGATCAGAGGGCTTCCGATCTCGAGGATGTCGACGTGCTCGGCCACCTGGCGGCAGAGGACCAGCGCCTCGTCGAGCGTTGACACATCCATGGCGAACTGCAATTGCATGACCGCATCCTTTGCACGGGATCGACGGCATCGGCGGCATCGACGGCAGGCGCGGGAGCTACTCGAGGTTCGCGTGGAGGCGCCACAGCTCCTGGGCCTGGGTCCCGCTGGTCTGCCAGAGGACGTGGAAGAGCGCGTCCGTGAGGATCAGGAGGGACTGCTCGAACAGGCTCCCGGCGTACTGGGAGGACGTCGTGCCCTCGAAGTCCTGCTTGTCGGCGGCGGGCACCAGCAACGTCTCGGTCGCCAGCCCGGCGAGATCGGAGTCGGGGTTGGTGGTGATCGCCAGGACATGGGCGCCCTGCTCGGACGCCGTCCGCGCCGCCGTCACGACCCGCTTGGTGGAGCCGGAGCCGGAGGCCGCGACCAGCACGTCGCCGGCGCCGATCGCCGGGGCGGTCGTCTCCCCGACGACGTGGGTGGCCTTGCCGAGATGCATGAAACGCATGGCTGCCATCTGCAACGCCAGCCCGCTGCGTCCCGTGCCGATGGTGAACACCGCGGGAGCATCGACCAGCAACGCTCCTGCCCGCTCCCAGCTGGCGGCGTCGACGCCCTGGAGGACCTTGGCGTGTTCGCCGATGATCAGGTCGGCGGCGTCGCCGAACTGCGCGGCGTTCTCGCCATGGGTGTCCGATGTCGATGCGGACAATTGACACAACCCCTTTCCACACTGAATGGGACGAATGCCCGTGCTCATCTGCACCGGGTCGCCCCGGGACTCGATGCACGTCAGGACAGCCCGGTCGACGAGAGCGATACGTCGCCCTCGCGGAAGACCGGGCACTGGAGTGCCGGATCACGCCACCGGGTCCTCGAGCCCGCGGTGGCGACGAGCGAGGTCGCGTCGCGACCTCCTCGCCTCGGTGCCCGGTCCCGGCCCCGGACAGGCGCCCCTGCCTGCCCGTGGCCCCGAGCTGTGCTGCGGCGAGCACGCTGTGCGGACCGGTCGTGGACCGGCGCTCAGGCGCTCACCGCGGGGGACGTGGGGTCCCCCCCCGAGGCGTCCGGTGCCCGTGGATGACGAACGAACATCGAGGTCATGGGCCAGACGCTAGGCACGCTGGCGGGGCAGTCGGCTCCCCTACGCGGGGGAGTCGGAGGGTGACAATGCGCGATGACGCCCCTCGGGAGGGCGGTCTCGGTCGTGATGCCCGTCGGATCCGAACCGTCACGGGACGTCCCGATCCACGTCGCTCTGCGTTCGTGGACGCGCGAGCGCCGAGACGGTCAGGACGCCTTCCTGCGCCCTCTGCTCCCACCCACCGACCCGACGCTGAGCAGCGAGGACCGTCGGCTCGACAGGCCCGCGGCCGGCCGGGCCGTGACGACCGGTTGCGACGAGATGCTTGCGCTCCGTCGTCGGCGACGGCTACAACTGTCATCCGTCGGGCGCCTCGAGCTGCCCGGCGCCCGGCCGGTCCCCATCGCCCCCGTGGGGGACCGTGCCTCGCCGGAGGGCCGTCCGTAGACGGCGCCCCTCCGTGCACCTCCAGCCGCGATTCCTCCAGCTGCAGGTCGATCCCGCACGTGACGGTGACGGCCGCGCAGCCGACCCGGCACTGCGCCGGCTCGGCGCCCACAGCTGGACCATTCTTCGCCGCCGCACAGGGGCGGTGTTCCACGGAGAGGTAGGGGAACTCATGTCATCTCTGACCGAGATCGCTCGGACGCTGGTGTCGAACAAGCGAGGCATCCTGGCGGCCGACGAGAGCATCGGGACGATGTCGAAGCGCCTCGAGAGCGTCGGGGTCGAGCCGACGGAGGAGAACCGGCGCCTCTACCGAGAGCTGCTCCTCACGACTCCGGAGCTCTCCGAGTCCATCAGCGGTGCCATCCTCGCCGACGAGACGTTCCGCCAGGTGCTCTCGGACGGGACCACCTTCCCCGCAGCACTCGCCGGGATCGGGGTGCTTGCCGGGATCAAGGTCGACACCGGGGCCAAGCCGCTGGCCGGCGCTCCGGGTGAGACGGTGACCGAGGGGCTCGACGGACTCCGCGAGCGGCTCGACGAGTACGTGGCCATGGGAGCCAGCTTCACCAAGTGGCGCGCGGTGTACTCGATCGGCGACGGCCTCCCCACGGACCGGACGAAGCGGGCCAACGCCCACGCACTCGCCCGCTACGCCGGGCTGTGCCAGGAGGCGGGGCTCGTGCCGATCGTCGAGCCCGAGGTGGTAATGGACGGCGACCACTCGCTGGAGCAGTGCCGACAGGTGACGCGGGCGGTGCTGCAGTCGGTGTTCGAGGAGCTGAGCCTCATGGAGGTCCAGCTCGACGGCATCGTCCTCAAGCCGAACATGGTCGTGGCGGGCGACGGGTGCCCGGACAAGCCCACGGCGTCCGAGGTCGCCCGCGCGACCGTGGAGACCCTGAGCGAGACCGTACCGCCGGCGGTGCCGGGGATCGCCTTCCTCTCCGGGGGACAGGACCCGCAGGAGGCCACCGACAACCTCGCCGCGATGAAGGAGCTCGCTCCCCTTCCCTGGGAGCTGACGTACTCGTTCGGTCGGGCGCTGGTCGGTCCGGCCCTCGAGACCTGGCGGGGCAGCGGCGACCAGTGGGGCGCCGCGCAGGACGCCCTCTCCGAGCGGGCGGTCGCGAATGCCGCCGTCCGCTGACTCCCTCCGCTCCTCGGCCCCTCGGGCCGTCGAGCGTGGGACGCCCGACCTCGTCCTCGAGCTCGCCCGGGTCACCGAGTTCGCGGCACTCGCCGCGGGCCGGTGGGTCGGGCTGGGCGACGAGAGCAGCGGCATCGCGGCGGCCGCCGCCGCCGCGCGCACCCTCACGGGATCGATCCCCCTCCGGGGCACGGTCGCCAGCGTCGGGGGCGAGGTCGGCCCCTTCCGGGTCGGCGATCAGGTCGGTGACGGCACCGGCCCGGCGCGCGACGTCGCGCTCGCCCCCCTCGACGGCGCCGTCATGGCCGCCAAGGGCATGCCCGACGCTCTCGCGGTGATCGCCGCGACCGAGTACGGCGGGATGTTCAGGGCAGCACCGATCACCGATCTGGAGATGCTCGTCGTCGGGCCGGGTGCGTGCGACGTCGTCGACATCGACCGCCCGGTGGCCGAGAACGTCCGGGCGGTGGCCGCGGCCGGGCAGCGGCCGGTCTCCGGGCTCACCGTGACCGTCCTCGGGCGCGGCCGGCACCAGGAGATCGAGCGCGAGGTCCGGGCCACCGGGGCGCGGGTGCGTCTCCTCCTCGGCAGTGAGATCGCCGGGGCACTCGCGGCCTCACACCCCGACAGCGACAGCGACATGCTCGTCGGTGTCGGCGGCGCACACGAAGGCGTCCTCGCGGCCGCCGCGCTGGCCTGTGTGGGCGGCTCGATCCAGGGCCGCCTGTGGCCACGCGACGCCGACGCGCGTCGACGGGCGCTCGACGCAGGGCACGACGTCGATGCGGTCCTGCACACCGGGGACCTCGTCGGTGGGGAGGACATCCTCTTCAGCGCCACCGGGGTCACCGGCAGCGACGACGTCCCCGGCCTGCAGTACCGCGCCGACCGTGCCACGACGCACTCCGTGGCGATGCGTTCGAGCACCGGCACGGTCCTGGTCGTCGAGGGTCATCACCAGATCGACCGTCTCCACGACGTCCTCGGCGCGTGACCCGGCATGCGCCCCCCTCGATCCGCCGTGATCACCGCACCGGCATCAGCGCTCGGGCAGCGGCGGCGGCTGCCCGCTCTCCTCGTACCGATCGAGCATCGCGATGCGGTCGAGGTGACGTGGGTCCTCCGAGAAAGGGGTGTCGACGAAGGAGGTGATGATCTCGGCGGCCTCGTCGAGGGTGTGCATGCGAGCACCGATCGCCACGATCCGGGCGTCGTTGTGCTCCCGCGCCAAGGACGCGGTCTCGGTGCTCCACGCGAGGGCGGCACGAACTCCGCGGACCTTGTTCGCAGCCATCTGCTCCCCGTTCCCGGAGCCACCGACGACCACACCGAGACTGCCCTCGTCGGCCATCACCCGGATACCGGCCTCGATGCAGTACGGCGGGTAGGCGTCGTCGGGGTCGAATTCGGCGGGACCGAGATCCCGTACTTCGTGTCCCAGTTCGTCGAGACGCCGGAGCAGATGGTTCTTCATCTCGAACCCGGCATGGTCGGAAGCGAGGTAGACGCGCATGCCGCAAGTCTGACAGTCGTTCCGCCGAAACAACACCTGCCCGGTCACAGCAATCGAGAACGTTCATCGGATCTCGCCGGAACACTATCCCGCTCCACTGCCGGATGATAAGATGATGATCACTTCAAGGAGACCACTCTCTCGGTCGGCCGATCGGTTGCGCTGAACTCTCGCCAGTCTGAGGACCACCGCCGGCGACGTCGTGGAAGTGTGGATCGAATTCGCGACGAGAGCCGGACACGGCGATTCGTCCGTCGTCGGGCGCCGAATCGCAAGCGCACGCGGAAAGGATTCCACGACCAATGGCGACCTGGACGCTCCACCAGCGACGGGCGATCGACGAGGGCCTGCACGGTTCACCCAGGACGGGCACGACGAGTCGTAGACGGAGGGCATCGATGACCGGACCAGCCATCGTCGCATCAGTGCTGGGCGCCGATTACTCCCGCCTGGCCGGAGAGGTCCTCGATCTCCAGGCCGCCGGCGTCGACCGCATCCAGTGGGACGTGATGGACGGCCGTTTCGTCCCGAACCTGACGTTCGGAGCCGCGGTCGTCGGCGCGTGCCGACCCTACGTCGACCTGCCCTTCGAAGCGCACCTCATGGTCGAGGACCCGGACGCAGGGCTGGCGGAGTTCGTCTCCGCCGGGTGCGGCACGGTCATCGTCCACGTCGAGGCCTGCAAGCACCTGCATCGCACGCTCTCGACCATCCGGGACCTCGGGGTTCGAGCGGGGGTGGCCGTGAACCCGTCGACGTCGCTCGACTTCGTCCCTCACGTCCTCGACCAGCTCGATCACATCCTGATCATGACGGTGAATCCCGGATTCGGCGGTCAGGAGTACATCAGCGCGATGGAGGACAAGGTCTCCGAGGCGCGCGAGCTCGCCGACCGCAGCGAGCGGCCGATCCAGATCGAGGTGGACGGGGGAATCTCGGCGAAGACGGCAGCAGGGCCCTGGCGAGCCGGCGCGGAGCTGCTCGTCGTCGGTTCCGCGCTGCTCAACCACCCGTCGGGAAAACAGACTGCGACCGAAGAGATTCGTCAGGTGCTGGCGCAGGCGTCGTCCCTGACATAGCTGTGGAGAAGGAAGCCCCGGCGAGAGCACACCGGCGCGCCGGAATGACGTAGAGGAGTTCTCCATGATGACCGACCAGTTCTCGGTGAGGGAAAGCCAGGACAACCTGCTGAAGCAGGCCGCCAGAATTCTCCGGACGCGATACGAGCTCGGTAAGGGCTATGTCGACGTGTCGTCGGCCGAGGCGGCGGACCTGGTGGTCACCCTCGAGGCGACGGCGTCCACGAACGGTTCCGACGGGGTCGACCGCGAGGAAGCGATCGCCCTGGCGCATCGTCTGGTGGACGACGATCAGCCCGAGATGTCGCCGATGTGGCCCCGCGCATCCGCGGAGAGGCACCCCGGCTAACGGCCACGCACGACGCGAGCCGCGCCCGTGAACCACGTCGATTCCTGGGGAGGTGAATCCACGTGGAGATGCGCGCTCGGGAACCCCCGAGTTCGAGGAGATCGGGGTCGCCCCCGAGGTGACGATGTACGTCGCCCGGATGGACGACTGAATGACGTCGGGGGCAGCCGGACCCGTTCCACACGGGTCCGGCGCCCTTCCTTGCGGTCAGCGATGTTCGGGGAGTGGTGTCGATGGGCGAGCAGACGCTCGCCGAGCCCGGCGAGGTGCTCGGCTGATGATCACTGGATACGGACACTTCGCCCAGCTCGCGGAATCACTGCAGTGGGACGAGACCACCATCGACCTCAGCACCGACATCGAGTCCTGGACGGAGCTCGAGGACACCGAGTACGACCAGATCCTCGGGCTGATCGCCGGCTTCTGCATCGGTGAGACGTCGGTCGCCACCCATCTCACGTCGTTCCGCGCCGCGGCGAGCACCGACGACATGATGGCCGAGGTCTTCGCGGCCCAGGCTCGCGACGAGGCCCGGCACGCCCGCTTCTTCGACCGCGTGGTGCGGGAGGTCTGCGGCGTTCCCGGGGAGAACCTGACCGAGCGTGTCGACGCGCTGCGCGACCGCATCAGCACCGAGCTCGTCGAGCTGTTCGAGGAGCGCCTGCCGGCCATCGCCCGCGGCCTCGCCGACTCCGACGAGGAGCTCACCACCGCGGTCGGGCTCTACCACATGATCCTCGAGGGCGTGGTCCTCACAGCCGGGCAGCACGCGCTGCTCGACGCCCTCGAGAAGCTCTCGGTCCCGATGCCGGGGATGCGCAAGGGCATGGAACTGGTGCTGCGCGACGAGCGCTGGCACATCGGCTTCGGCTCCCGGGTCATCCAGAGCGCCGACCTCGTCGACAACGACCTCGAGAAGATCCTCAACGAGGGCTCGAAGGCGGCGTGGGCCTGGGGAGACCTCATCTCCTCCAAGGACATCGAGAAGGTGGACCAGCTCCACAAGCGCCGACTCAAGTCCGTCGGGATCAAGTTCTGGTGACAGGTGACGTTGAGATGCCACCTCGCCACTCCCCCGCTGATGGAGCGAACCCGTGATCCCGATCATCGAATTCGTGCTGGGCATCGCCGTGCTGGTGTACAGCGCCGAGAAGCTCATCGGCCATCTGGTCGGCATCGCGAGTCGATGGGCGATCTCGCTGTTCCTCGTCGCGGTGGTCTTCACCGGCATCGAGTTCGACGACCTCGCCTTCGGGATCGTGCTGAACCTCGAGGACCTCAGCAACGTCGCCCTCGGCACGGTCATCGGCACGACGGTGGCCATGACCGGTGTCGTGCTCGCCATCGCGGCGATCGTCGCACCGACACCGGTCGACGTCCCCACCAGCTATCTCGTCCTCTTCGTCGCCGCACCGGTCGTGATGTACGCCCTCGCACTGGTCGGGGCCCTGACACTGCTCACCGGGATCGTGCTCATCGTCGCGTTCGTCGCGTTCGTCGGCTGGGTGGCCTACCGGGAGCACTCCGCCCGACGCCCGGTGTGGCGCAACGCCGAGCTCTACGAGCAGATCGACAACGTCGGGGTCGGCGTCGGGGGCAGGGGAGGTAGCGCCCCGACCGTGGCGACGACGGCAGGTACCCCGAGCGGGCCCGCTGACGGGCGCCCCGGCTTCGACCTGCCCGCGGACCTGAAGGTCGATCAGGGCTTCCTCAAGGCCCGGCAGCACTCGCCCGGCGCCACCCTCGCGTTCGCCGTCCTCGCCCTGATCGGTCTCGTGGCCGGAGCCCTCGTCGCCGGTCGGGGCACCGAGGGCATCCTCGACGAGTTCGCCCTCGACGGCACGGTCTTCGGCGTCACGATCGCGACGCTGGCGCTCTCCCTCGAGGACATCTTCCTCACCGCCGAACCGCAGCGGCGGGGCGCGCCGGAGATCGCCGTCGCGAACGTCATCGGCAGCGTGGTGTTCTCGGTGACCGGCAAGCTCGGGATCATCCTGCTCGTCGGTGGGGCGATCGTCGTCGACCACTCCGTCCTGGTCTGGCACCTCCCGGCGCTGATCGTGATCACGCTGATCGCGGCGCTCTTCCTCTCCACCGGTCGGCTGCTCCGCTGGCACGGGATCGTCCTGCTCGGTCTGTACGTCATCTACTTCGTCACCAGCCTCCTGTCGTTCGGCGGAGTCCCCCTCGACGACTGATCCCGGCCCGCCACATCGCGAAGCCCGAGAGGAGCCACTCCCGTGACGACGAAGGACCGGATCGCCCCGGGACCAGCGCCCGACGGCGACCGAGGCTCCGCGGCCCGGGTCAGGACAGCCGGGCGCTGCGGGCGTCGTCGAGCCGGATCAGCAGCTCGACGGGCAGGTGGGCGAGGTCGAGGGCCCGGCACAGCCGGGGCACGGCCTCGGTGTCGATGCGCCGGCGGAAGTCGGTGACGTCGGCGGCGTCCTCGGTGCCGACGGTGAGGTAGAGCGTCGGGCGCGTCGCGGTCCCGGCGAGCCGCGCCGAGGCGCGGTGCACCCCGGGGTAGGTCCCGACCTCGTCGACCAGCGGGCCGGCCGCGGCCTGGGCGACGCCCCAGCCACCCCGCCCTCCCGCCCGAGAGAAGGCCGCTCATGGGCCAGCAACCAGCGCAGGGCCAGCAGCCCGACGTTCGACGTCATCGCGCCGCCGGCGCTCATCGCGCTGTACCTGGCCACCTGAGACCCGCCGGTACGTCGGGCGCCCGCGCGGCGCCGTCCCTCAGTGGCAGGGGAACCCGAGGAAGTGGCGGGCGTCGTGCACCAGCTCGTGGATCACCGAGCTGTCGCCGAAGAGCGACGTCGCGCCCTGGTCGATGCCGATCAGGTAGTAGAGCACCAGCCCGACCACCACCGCGCTGACCAGCCACGGCAGCGTCTCGGAGGCCGGCACGGCCACGGCCGTCGCGCGGCCCTTCGCAGCGGCGACACCAGAGGTCATGGTTTCTCCTCGAAGACGGCGGGGCGTGCGACCACCCCGACCCAACCCGGCGCGATCTGTACATGTCAACACCTGTGCACCGATCGCATCACTTCGTCAGCGCGGGCCCATGCGCAGAGCGCCGTCCATCCGGATCACGTCGCCGTTGAGGTAGTCGTTGGCGACGATCATCGCCACCAGCCGGGCGTACTCCTCGGACGCGGCGATGCGCTGCGGGAAGGGCACGCTCTCCCCGAGTCCGGCGCGGACCTCGTCGCTGAAGCCGGCCATCATCGGGGTGTCGACGATGCCCGGCGCGATGGTCATGACGCGGATGCCGTACTGCGCGAGGTCGCGGGCGGCGGTGACGGTCATCCCGGCGACGCCGGCCTTGGACGCGGCGTAGGCGACCTGGCCGACCTGCGCCTCGTAGGCGGCGATCGACGCGGTGTTCACCACCACGCCCCGTTGGCCCTGGGCATCCGGCGACAGGGCGGCCATGGCCTCGGCTGCCAGGCGCATCACGTTGAACGTGCCGAGCAGGTTGACCTTCAGGACCGTGTGGAACAGATCCAGGTCGTGCGGCCCGCGGCGGGACAGCACGCGGGCGGACGGGGCGATCCCGGCGCAGTTGACGGCGAGCCGCAACTCGCCGCCGTCCTCCTGGATGCGCGCGACGGCGGCCCGGACCTGCTCCCCGTCGGTGACGTCGGCGGCGACCCGGGGCTCCGCGGGAGTGATCAGGGCGCGGTGGACGAACGACCGCTGCCCTCGGCGTCGGGCCCGGACAGGAGCCCGCGCACCGACCGGCGGGCCTGGGTCTTCTTGCTGTGCAGGAGGGCGGCCTCGACGACGCGGTGCGTCCGGTCGGGCTCCTCGACGTCCACGACGAGACGGTGGAACGGACGTCCCGACAGGTAGACGACGATGACGCGGGGGCTCCGGCGTACGCCCCAGAGCTGGCGGCGTTCGCCGATCCCCCAGGAACCCGCGCGGAGCCGCCCGGGCCACCAGGAGCCCGGACACGGCACGTGCGGGCTCGAGGCCACCGCCTCGGCCCTGCTCATCACCCGCGAGCCGACGATCCGCTCGAACGACACGTCGATCCCGCGGGAGCACGCGGCCACCCGGTCGACCCCGGTGAACCGCATCCGGAGTCCGGACGGCGTCACGGCGAGGCTGATCGCCATCGACCCCCCTCGAGTCTGCGCCCGGGCGCAGTCGAGCGACTGCCCCTCCAGCGCGTCGACCCGGGGTCAGGGGGCGAACGCGGTCGTCATTGTGTCGTCGCCCGGGCGTCGGGGGTTACCGAGGGGGCGACGAACCCCGGGCCATGTCGTGCGCTCCTCAGCGCTCGATGAGCCGCATCTGCTCCTCGGTGTGGTGCCCACCCTCGGCCGGGGGCAGCGCGTCGAGGCGGCGCAGCTGCTCGTCGGTGAGCTCGACGCCGTCGGCCGCGGCGTTCTCCTCGACCCGGCCGACCCGCTTGGTGCCCGGGATCGGCGCGATGTCGCTGCCCCGGCTCAGCAGCCACGCGAGGGCGACCTGCGCAGGGGTGGCGCCTGCCTCGGTGGCGACGGCCTGGACCTCGTCCGCGAGGGCCAGGTTGCGCCGGAAGGCCTCCCCGACGAACCGCGGGTTGTCCTTGCGGAAGTCGTCGTCGGCGAAGTCCTCGATCGACCGGATCTGCCCGGTGAGGAACCCGCGTCCCAGCGGCGAGTAGGGCACGAGACCGATGCCGAGCTCGCGCAGCAGCGGCAGGATCTCCTCCTGGTCGCGGGTGAACAGCGAGTACTCCGACTGCAGCGCCGCGATCGGGTGGGTCGCCGCGGCGCGGCGGATCGTGTCGGTCCACGCCTCCGACAGGCCGATGTGGCGGACCTTGCCCTGCTCGACGAGCTCGGCCAGGGCGCCGACGGTCTCCTCGATCGGGGTGCCCGGGTCGACGCGGTGCTGGTAGTAGAGGTCGATGTGGTCGACGCCCAGCCGCCGCAGCGACCCCTCGACCGCCGCACGGACGTTGTCCGGGCTCGAGTCGGCGCCCTGTCCCCCGGTGTGGGAGATCAGGCCGAACTTGGTGGCCAGCACGACCTCGTCGCGCCGGCCCCGGATCGCGCGGCCGACCAGCTCCTCGTTGACGTACGGGCCGTAGACCTCGGCGGTGTCGATCAACGTGACACCCAGGTCGAGGGCGCGGTGGATGGTGCGGATCGACTCGTCGTCGTCGCTACCCGCCCCGGTGTAGCCGTGGGACATGCCCATGGCTCCCAGGCCGATGCGGCTGACCTCGAGGTCGCCCAGCTTCGCGGTCTTCACGGTGTGGTCCTCAGGTTGTCGGGGCGGTGGTCCACGCGCTCGACGGTACGAGCAGCGCGCGCCGCGTGGGGGTCCTGGCATGACCCGGCCCGGGCTGGACGCGGCCGCCCCGACCTGGCCGACTGACCCCACAGGTCGGACGACGGGAAGGCAGCGGACATGGATCTGGGCATCGCGGGGCGGACGGCACTCGTCTGCGCCTCCACCTCGGGCCTCGGCCTCGCGACGGCGTCGGCCCTGGCCCACGACGGCGCGACGGTGGTCGTCAGCGGACGGTCCGACGAGCGCGTCCGCGACGCCGCGGCCGGACTGCCCGGTGCGGTGGGGATCGCGGTGGACCTGGTCGAGGAGGGCGGCGCGGAGCGGCTGTACGCGGCCACGGTCGAGCAGGTCGGCGAGCCCGACATCCTGGTGCTCAACGGCCCGGGCCCGGCGCCCGGCTCCGCCCGGGACGTCGGTCCGGACGGCATCCGGACGGCGATCGCGACCCTCGTCGCGCCCCACCAGGTCCTGCTGGAGCGGGCGCTGCCCGGGATGATCGACCGAGGGTGGGGTCGCGTCCTGAGCATCAGCTCCAGCGGTGTGCAGGCCCCCATCCCCGGGCTCGCGCTGTCGAACCTGGGTCGCGCGGCGCTGGCCGGCTACCTCAAGACCCTCGCGACGGAGGTGGCGCCGTCCGGGGTCACCGTCAACTCGCTGCTGCCCGGGCGCATCGCGACGGCGCGGGCGGAACAGGTCGACACGGCGGCCGCGGAACGCACGGGCCGCTCGCGCGAGGAGGTCGAGGCGCAGGTCCGCGGCACCATCCCCGTGGGGCGGTACGGCGACCCCGCCGAGTTCGGCGCGGCCGCCGCGTTCCTCTGCAGCGCCCCGGCCGGGTACATCACGGGCACGGTGCTGCGCTGCGACGGCGGCATGCTGGCGACTCCCTGACGGGGCAGCGGCAGCGGCCGTCGGCGGGTGCGGCCTGCGGCCTGCGGCCCGACGGCGTCGATACGCCATCCGGGCGCCGATACAGCCGTTCGCGCACTTCCCCGGGTGACGTGCTCCACGTTACGCTCAACTCGCGTTTGGAGTAGCGAAGAGGGCCTTTCAGCGGGGGGCGTCGTGGGCAATTCTGTCCTGAACGATCTTTCGAGTCAGTTGCGTGTGGCGTTCCACCGTGTCCAGGACTGGGCGTATCCGGATCAGGTCGATCATGGAGCGTTCCGGGCCTACATGAAGACGCCGCACGACGTCGGTGGTGAGCCGGACCCGCCTGCCTTGTTCGAGGACAAGGAGGAGGAGCAATGGGAGCTCAACACCTTCGTCACCTGTGAGGTCCTGGGCTGGCGGGGCATCTGGACCTCGGAGGAACGCAGGAGGATCGGCAACGTCGACCTCGGACGGACGAACTACCTCGGCCTGCCCTACTACGGCCGCTGGCTGTGGGCGATCGCCCGCTGCCTGGTCGACAAGCGGCACATCACGCTCGGCGAGCTGATCGAGCGGGTGGGCGAGGTCCGGGATCGGTACGCCGGCGGCATCAGCGGCCCTCTCGACGCCGCACCCCGCACGACCGGGGACACCGAGGTGGTCGCCCGCAACCACCATCACGTGGACGCGGTCGGCAAGGGCGATCCGCAGTGCTTCGCCGACACGGCGGGCACGCCCGGGTTCGCGGTCGGCGATGCGGTGCTCGTGCGCGAGCTACCCACGATCTTCTACACGCGCACCCAGGAATACCTGAGGGGCGCGAGCGGCACGGTCGCCAAGGTCTCCTACGAGAGCCTGGCGCCGGAGGACGAGGCGTTCGACCGGGAGGACCAGGAATCGGAGTGGTTCTACATCGTGCGCTTCCGGATGGCCGACCTGTGGACGGCGTACACGGGCCCTCCGAACGACACGCTCCAGGCGGAGATCTCGGAGCGGTGGCTCCGACCGGCGGTCTAACCCGCGGGCGCGCGCCGCGGGGACGAGGAGGGGGACACGGATGACGGACACGCACCTGAACGGGTCGGGGCACGACACGCACCAGCACGCCGGCACGGCACCGATGGTCGAGGAGGTCACCGACTTCGAGGTGCTGGAGATCGCTCTACGGGAGCTCGCCATCGAGAAGGGCCTGTTCACCGCCGAGGACCACCGGCGCTACACCGAGCACGTGGAGCAGCTCGAGCCGGCCGCCGGATCCCGATTCGTCGCCAAGGCGTGGCTCGATACGGAGTTCCGACGGCTGGCGCTCGACGATGCCATCACCGCCTCCCGCGAGATGGGCGTCGACTGGCTCCACCCGACCGGATTCGGCACCCCCAGTGACTTCACCGCGTTCGAGGTGCTCGAGGACACCCCGACGCTGCACCACGTGATCGTCTGCACCCTGTGCTCCTGCTATCCCCGCCCGATCCTGGGCATGTCGCCGGAGTGGTACCGGACGCCGAACTACCGTCGCCGCATCGTGCGGTGGCCGCGGCAGGTGCTCGCGGAGTTCGGCCTCTATCTGTCCGAGGACGTCGAGGTCCGCGTCGAGGACTCCAACTCGAAGCACAGGTTCATGGTCCTTCCGGTCCGGCCGGACGGTACGGAGGGGTGGAGCGAGGAGCAGCTCGCGGAGATCGTGACCCGCGACTGCCTGATCGGTGTCGCCCTGCCCAAGCCGGGGGTGACCTCGAACGCGGTCCGCCCGGTGCACCCCGCGATCCGTCCGGTGACGAGCGAATAGTCCACGGGAACAGGACATGACGACCGACCACGACATCGCCTCCGTCCGGGTCCGGACGCTGGAACACATCGTCGAGCACGACCAGGTCTGGGAACGGGTGGCCGCGGAGTACGGCGTCACCCACGCGGTGCCGCCCTGGAAATCCAGCCTCGACGCGATGTGCGACGCGCTCGACGAGGAGGGGGCGGCGCTGCCCGTGCTCACCCGTCGCGACGACGAGGACCGCATCACCCGCGAGGTGTACGCCTCGCTGCCCCACCCGGAGAACCAGCTCGTCGCCCTGGCGCACTCGCTGGTCGCCCGCAACGTCATCGACGAGACCGAGCTGGCCGCCCGCCTGGAGGCGGTCCGCGCGCGACTCGACGCGGGCGGGGCCTGACCGGCACCAGCAACCGCCCTTCGCCTGCCGTGGATCTCGGGAGAGCGGCGTGGTGGCTCGACGTACCGTGGGTGAGTGTCCGTCGCGAGCTCGTGCCGGCTGTGCCCGAAGGGGTCGCAGCCCTGGCAGGTGGCCCTGTGCGGCACCCGGGCCCGGCTGCACGGCGACGACCCGGCCGCTCAGCTCGTCCGCTTCGTCACCGTGGGCGTGATCAGCTCGCTGGTCTACTTCAGTCTGTTCCTGCTGCTGCGCCCGCTCGGCATCCAGCTGGCCAACCTGACCGGCGCCGTCGTCTCGTCCGTCCTGGCCAACGAGCTTCACCGGCGGCTCACCTTCCACGCCGGGGAACGGGTCAGCTGGTGGACGGCGCAATGGGAGGGCGGCGGACTGGCGGCGGCCGGGCTGATCGCCACCGCCACCGCCCTGGCGGTGCTCGAACCCGTGGTGAGCGATGCCTGGTGGGCGCAGCTGCTGCTCATCGCTGCGGTGACCGGGGCGGTCGGTTCGGTGCGGTTCGTCGTGCTGCGACTCTGGGTGTTCTCCACCCACGCGCGCCGGACCACGACACGCCCCGAGCCCGAACCGGCCTGACCCGAGCGCCTCGACCGATCCCTCAGATGTTCGATGCGTCGGGCGGCAGCTCCGCCGGTGGCCGGGGCATGGCGACCCCGCCGGACCCGCCCGCGCAGGAGGCGTCGAGGGTGTAGGCGGTCATCGAGAGGGACCCGTACGCGTACCCGTCGACGAGGACGTCCATCGTCGGGTCGGTGCTCGCCCCGGCCATCCCGGCGAAGTACAGGGCCGGGATGAAGTGGTCCGGCGTCGGCACCGCGTGCCCGAAGTCGGCGTGGGCGTCGAGCGAGGCGAACTCCGTGGGCGCCGTCAGCATCCGCTCGCGCGAGACGTCGCTGAACCGCCGCGCCCAGTCGTAGCCGTCGTCGGCGAGGCGCCAGTCCATCGCCCGCAGGTTGTGCACCACGTTGCCGCTGCCGATCACGAGCACGCCGCGCCGGCGCAGCGGGGCGAGCTTCGCGCCCAGCGCGAGGTGGTAGTCGAAGGGCTTGTCGGCGTTGATGCTCAGCTGCACGACGGGGATCGAGGCGTCGGGGAAGGCGTGCAGGAGCACGGACCAGGTGCCGTGGTCGATCCCCCAGCTGTCCACGTCGGCCCCGACCCAGGTCGGATGGACGATCTCGCTGATCTCGTCGGCGAGCTCGGGCAGTCCCGGTGCCGGGTACTGGACGTCGAAGAGCTCGGCCGGGAAGCCGTAGAAGTCGTGGATGGTGCGCGGTCGCGGCATGACGGTGACGGCGGTGGCGTTGATGTACCAGTGCGCGCTGATCACCAGGATCGCGCGTGGACGTGGCACGGCGGCCCCCAGCGAGTGCCAGGCCGTGGTGTAGCGGTTGACCGCCAGCGCGTTCATCGGGTTCCCGTGCCCGAGGAAGGCGGCCGGCATCAGCGCGTCCTCCGGTGCCGGCGCTGTCGTGGTGCCGGGGTCGGCCATCGCGGTCCACCACCTTCCCGTGGCCCCCTCGGGGGGCCTGCTCGGTACTCCCCCACCCTCTCGGCTCTGCCTCGCGAGCACATCCCGCGGACGGGCGCAGCGGTCGCCGCGCCCCTACGGCACGTCGCTGGGCTCGGACACGAAGTGGGCGCTGCCGAGGAACACGAACTGGACGAAGCCGGCCAGGGCGATCACCACCGGCAGGAAGATCCCGGCCAGGTTCATGTCCCAGGCACCCACCGGGTGGTACACGGCACCGGCGGCGAACATCGCCGCGGCCACGGCCGCCTTGGACACCGCGACGCGGCGCAGCCACGCGGGGTGGCGCAGGGTCACGAGGATCGCCAGTCCGACCGCGGCGAGGACCGCGAACTGGGGCAGGCCGAGCCGGACGCCGGCCACCGTCGCCGTGGCGGCATCCCCGGCGTCCAGGACACCGAGGCCGACGCCACCGAGCGCCAGCGCGAGGACGCCCTCCACCGCCATCGAGAACCGGGTCCGACGGGTGAACCGCCGTGCCTCCTCCTCGAGGTGGGCGGTGGCCATCGCCCGCACGTCCTGACCCGTCGCCACGCTCCCCATCACCGCGCTCCTCCCACTCACGTCGCACTGCTCGTCGCGAGGCGGCAACGCCGCCCTCACCACCGAGGATGGCCGCGAGGTGCCCAGCCCTGGTTGTAGAGTCGAACAATTGGATGGCCCCACGTTGTCGGGAGTCGACAGATGATCACCCTGGATCGTCTCGTCAACGTGCTGGCCGGCAGCGGCACCCGGCTCGCCGGCGGAGCCCGCGGGCGTGAGGTCATGCTGCGGAGCCTGGTCGTGCACGACCCGACCGATCCGCGCACGGCCACCGGCGACGTCTTCCTGGCCGTCGGGGTCGACTCGACGGCGGAGGCGGTCGACCTGGCCGCCTCGGCGCACGCGGCCGTGGTGCTCGTCCGCGCCCCGGCGCCGCTCGAACCCGCGATCTCCGCGGCGGCCGAGGACGCGGGCATCGCCGTCGTGCTGGCCGACCCCGAGGTCTCGTGGAGCCACCTCACGGGGCTGGCCTACGGGCTGGTCCTCGAGGGTCGCGAGACCGAGTCGGGCCGCGGCCCGACCGACCTGTTCGCCCTGGCCGACACCCTCGCCGCCGCGCTCCGCGACTCCTCGGTCGTGATCGAGGACCAGCTCTCCCGCGTGCTGGCCTACTCGAGCTCCGACGACGTCGTCGACACGGTGCGCTCGCAGACCATCCTGGGGCGACGGCTGCCCGACCGCGTCCGGGAGCTCTTCGCCGAGCGCGGGGTGTTCCGCCACCTCGCCGCCTCGGACGAGCCCCTGTTCGTCGAGCCCTCCGCGGGGCACGGCTTCGGCGGACGCATGGTCATCGCCGTGCGCGCGGGCCGGGAGCTCCTGGGCTCGCTGTGGGTCGAGACCGCCGTCCCCTTCGACGCCGCGCGTCGCCGGGTGCTCGAGGACGGCGCCCGGACCGCCGCGCTGCACCTGTTGCGCTCACGTGCCAGCGCGGACCTGGAGCGTCAGGTGGAGTCCGACCTGGTCACCCGCCTGCTCGAGGGCATCGGCGACGCCCCGGCCATGATCAGCCAGCTCGGGCTGCCCCGGCACGGCCTGCGCGTCGTGGCGCTGCAGGCGCACGTGGAGGACGAGCAGCACGCCGGGGTCCTGCTGGCCTTCGAGCACGTCACGACGGGCTTCGGCTGGTCCCGGCCGGGCCGTAGTGCCCTGTTCGCCAACACCGTCTACACCCTGCTCCCCGCCGGGGACGACACCGTCGGGACCGCGCGCGACTGGCTGGCGTCGGTGCGCGGCGGTCTCCCCGCCCACGTGGGCCTGGTGGCCGGGATCGGCGGTCCGGCCGAGGCCCCGCTGCTGCCGGCCAGCCGCCGCGAGGCCGACGAGTGCCTGGCGCTGCACGCCGCCCATCCCGAGCTCCCGCCCGTGGCGTACGACGAGTCGTGGGACCGGATCGTGCTCCGCCGTCTGCGTGCCGTCACCGCCGCGGGCCGCATGCCCGAGCGCGGTCCGGTGGCGGAGCTCCAGCGCCACGACCGGCGCCACGGGACACACCACGTCGAGACGCTGCGGGCCTGGCTGGCCGCCCACGGGGACATCGGTGTCGCCGCGGCCACCCTCGACGTCCACCCGAACACGGTGCGGTACCGCCTGCGGAAGATGGACGAGGCCACTCCCCTCGCCACCGATCACCCCGACCAGCGACTCGCCCTGATCATCGCCCTCGCCGCGACGGACGAGGACCAGCTCTCGTAGCTCACGTCCGCCCGGGCGGCGACGGCGGTGCACCGGCGGCGCCGGGACCCGCGAGCACCGGCGCCCGTCGGAGTCGGTGCAGGAGCCAGATGAACAGGACGACCACCGCGGCGAAGAACACCGCAGGGCCCGGGGCCTGCGCCACGACCATCAGCAGCGCGAGGGCCGCGAAGACCACGGAAGCCACGGCGTGGAACGCCAGTTCGAAGGTGCGCTGCCGCCGGGCCCGCCACGCGTACGTGGAGAAGGCCGTGGACCACCCGGGGTCCTCGGCGAGCAGGTGGTTCTCGATGTCGAGCAACATCGCGCGTTCTCGGTCGTCGAGCACGTCGGGCCTCCCATCGGGCCTCGGGTCGGTCGGGGTCAGCGCAAGGGATCGAACGGGAGCAGCGCGGGCGGCTGCTTCCCGGTGGTGATCTGCTCGGCCAGCAGGCGTCCGGTCACCGGCCCGAGGGTCACGCCCCACATGCCGTGGCCGCCTGCGACGTAGACGCCGGGCCGGCGCGTGGCGCCCACGAGCGGGAGCGCGTCGGTGGTGACGGGGCGGGCACCCACCCAGGGGCTGCTGCGCTCGTCCCAGCGGACCCCGGTGAGGAGGTCGCGCAACGAGGCGACGACGGCGTCGGCCCTGGTGGCGTCGGCCGGTCGGTCGGCCGCGCGGAACTCCATCGTGCCCGCCACCCGGAGGCGGCCCCGGTACGGCGTGCACGCGACGCGCGCGTGCGGCAGATAGATCGGCCCGGGTACCGGGGCGTCGGTCGGCACGGTGAACGAGTAGCCGCGCCCGGCGCGCACGGGGAGGCGCACACCGTGGTGGCGGGCGAGATCGCCGAGGTGCGCGCCGGTCGCGAGCACCGCGACGTCCGCGCCGATGGGCGGGCCCTCGTCCGCGCGGACGAGGACGCGACCCCGGTCGACCCGGAGCGCCGAGACGGTCATCCGGGACCGGATGGTGGCGCCGCGCCGAATGACGGCGTGGGCCAGCTGGTCGACGAACCGCGCAGGGTCGAGGAAGCGCTGCCCGTCGACCCGCACCCCCGCCACGATGCGGTCCGAGAGCTGTGGACGCGCAGCGTGCAGCTCCGCCCGGTCGAGGTGGTGGGACGACACCGGCACACCGACGGCCTCCACGAGGGCGAGCTCGCGCCGGAAGCCCGCGGCCGCTCGGGGATCCGAGAACCCCGCGACGATCGGGGACTCGACGTCCCCGACGTCGACGCCCTCGTGGGACAGCGTGTCGTAGGCCGCCAGGCTCTCGACGAGGAGAGGCAAGGAGGCCTCGAGCGCCCGACGCCGGTGTCGGGTGGTGCAGTGGGCGGCGAAGCGCAGCAGGAAGGTCCACAGCCGCGGGTCCGGCCGCGCGGGGACGCTGAGCGGAGCATGGGGATCGAACAGCCCCCGCAACCCCTCCCCCAGCACGTGCGGCGACGTCAGCGGGAGCGCGAGCCCCGGCGACACCCACCCCGCGTTGCCCCACGAGGCGCCGCTGCCCACCTCGTCACGGTCGACCACCGTCACGTGGACACCACGGTCCTGCAGGAACCACGCCGTCGACAGCCCGACGACTCCTGCCCCGACGACGACCGCACTGCGCGGCGTGATGTCGCCACCGAACCCCGACATGGCCGACCTCCCTACGACACCAGAGACCTCTCCGACGATGGCCGAGACCGCAGGAGGACTCGTTGTCCGTCGCGGACAAAGCCTCCGAAAGTCGTTGGCCGGAGCGCACAACTCACGCTCGCGGCCGGGGCCGCATCCTGAGGCGACGGAGGCGGACTCCGCGCTCCGGCGAGCTCACGCCGGGCAGCCACAGGGAGGCGCATCGTGGGGATCGACGGCGGAGCGTGGCTGAGCGCGCAGGGCCATCAGCAGGCCCGCACCGAGCTCGAGCGGCTCCTGCTGAGCCACCGCTCGGACAGCACGCGACTCGACGTCGACGACGACGCCGGAGCTCGTCACCGGTGGCGGGAACGGCGGATCCGCCATCTCCAGGAGCTCCTGCTCGGCGCGACCGTCGGCACCGCACCGGCGGACGACGGCATCGCCGGGCCGGGCATGGTGCTCACCGTCAGCATCGACGACGCCCCGGAGACGGAGACGTTCCTGCTCGGAGAGAGCAACGTCCCGGCCCACTCCGAGATCGAGGTCTACTCGCCGGCCTCCCCCATCGGACGGGCCGTGCTCGGCGCGCGCGACGGCGACACCCGCACCTGCCGGCTCCCCGACGGGCAGACGATCTCGATCACGCTCCTCGCGGCGAAGCCCTACGGCCACGACGGCGCCGTGCTCGACCGGACCGGCTCCACAGAAGGATGAACGGCACACGGCGTCCCCGAGGGGAGAGGACGATGCTCGACGACGTGGAGGGCCCGGCAGGCGGCAGCTTCGGTGATCCGTCTCTCGTGATCCCTGACGCCACGACGCGGAGGTAGAACGCGTCCGTGTCGACAAGCAGGCGATCCTGGAGACGGTATGAGCTGGCAGCTGCTCCTGGAGTTCGTGGGCTCGACCGCGTACGGCGTGTTGTCCGCACTGATCCCGATCTTCAACAGCGAGATCTACATCGTGGCGTCACAGATCGGAGGGTTCGCCGAAGAGGTCACGGCGGCGACCGGCTGCGCCCTCGGCCAGAGCATCGGGAAGGTCGGCGTGGTCCTCGGACTACGGCGGGGCGCCCCCTCCGGGTGGGTCCGGCGGATGCGCGACCGCCCCCGAAAACCGGCCGGGAAGGTCCGGACGACGGTCCGAGTCCGGTCGGACCGCATGATGGGGCTTCTCGGTGAATCCCGGTGGGGAGTGGCGGTCGTCTTCCTCTCGGCCTGCGTGTTCATCCCGCCGCTGTATCCGCTGACGCTCGCCGTAGCCGCGACGCGGATGTCCGTCACCGCCTTCGGCCTTGCTGTCCTCGTCGGACGGATGCTGCTGTTCCTGGCCATTGCCTTCGGGGTGTCCGCCCTGGTCCATTGATCGGTGTCCGCCCCGGGCCGGCACGTCACGGTGCGCCTCAGCGAGCTCGCGGTCCTGACACCTGAGGACGTCGGTCAGCCGGAGACCTTGTAGCCGTGTCGGAGGATGTCGCGTGCCCCGTCGGCCTGCTGGGTCCCCTGGGGGCCGGTCGAGCCGAGCCAGGCCAGCATGGCGGCGCACCCCACGAGGTCGTGGGCGGTGACCTCCGGCCTCGCCACCCCGGCCTGCTGGGACTCGGCGAGGAACCTCGTGGTGGTGGCGATCATCTCCTCGCACGCGAGGCCGAGCGGGGTCGGCTGCCCACCTTCCAACGCCCCCACCAGCGGGCCGGACAGACCGCGGTAGCTCGCGACGTGTCTCTCCACCTCGCCCAACCAGGCGTCGAGTCGCTCCGCGAGCCCGACGTCCCGTGCAATGCGCTCGCCGGCCGCGCGGAGCTCGTCGTTCTCCACCCGGAGGACCTCGGCCACCAGGCAGTCCCGGTCGGGGAAGTGTCGGTAGAGCGTCCCCGGACCCACGCCGGCCTCCCGGGCGATGGCCTCCAGCGACGTCGTGACGCCGTGCCGCCGCAGGTGCCGCCGGGCGACCGCGACCAGCAGCTCGCGGTTGCGCCGCGCGTCGGAGCGCATCGGCCGGTCGGTGTCCGCCATGTGCGTCCTCCCCTGCCGTTGCGTGTCGACCCCCGTGGGTGGCCACTGCGGGCAGGTTACCGGAGGCGGCCTCCGTGTACCGTAAATGGAGGGAGCCTCCGCTCGAGTGGGCGCGGCTCCGAGCCCATCACGACCACGAGAGGACCGCCGTGGCGACGTCCGTCCCGCTCTCCCTGTTGGACCTGGCCCGGGTCCGCCCCGCCGAGACCGCCGCCGAGGGTGTCGCCCGCAGCGTGCGCCTGGCGCGCACCGCCGACGGCCTCGGCTACCACCGGCTCTGGGTCTCCGAGCACCACAACATGCCCGGGCTCGCGTCCTCGGCGACGTCGCTCTACATCCAGCACCTGGCCGCGAACACCACGAACCTGCGTGTCGGGTCCGGCGGGATCATGCTCCCCAACCACTCGCCGCTCGTGATCGCCGAGCAGTTCGGCCTGCTCGAGACGCTCTTCCCGGGGCGGATCGACCTCGGGCTGGGCCGGGCGCCCGGGACCGACGGGGCGACCATGCAGGCCCTGCGTCGCGGGGCCGCCGCCTCCGAGCACTTCCCGGCCGACATCGTCGAGCTGCACGGCTACCTCACCGGCGAGACCACCGTGCCCGGGGTCCAGGCCTACCCGCACCACGCGGGCGGGGTCCCCCTCTACATCCTCGGTTCCTCGCTCTACGGCGCCCAGCTCGCCGCCCACCTCGGCCTGCCGTACGCGTTCGCCTCGCACTTCGCCCCGGAGGCCCTCGTCGAGGCGGCCACGATCTACCGGGACCGCTTCGATGCCTCCCGGTCCCTCGCCGGCCCCGACGCGACGCCGCACTTCATCGCGGCCGCCAACGTCGTCGCCGCCGACGACGCGGAGACCGCCACCGCGCAGTACCGGCGGACCGAGCTGGAGTGGCTGCGCTCGATCCTGGGCCGTGGCCGGGACCTGTCCGACGAGCAGCTCGTCGAGCTCCGCGAGCACCCCTCCGGGCGCCAGGTCCTCGGCATGCTCGCCCGCACCCTCGTGGGCACCGGGCCCGAGGTCGTCGCCGGGCTCGACGCGCTGGCCCAGGAGGTCCGGGCCGACGAGCTCATGCTCGTCAACGCCGCGGTCGACGAGGACCAGCAGCACCGCGCCCTCGAGCTCCTCGCCCCGCAGGCGGGGCGAGGGGTCCGCGACGAGGCTCCCCTCGCCGCGTCGGCAGTCTGACCCGCACGCCGAGCACGACGACCCGACATCAGGAGCTAACGATCATGTCGATGGATCTGGGCCGGTACGGCATCTGGCAGGGAGCGTGGCAGCTCGACCCCGAGCTGGCCCGCGAGGTCGAGTCGCTGGGGTTCGGCACGATCTGGATCGGCGGCTCCCCTCCCGGGGACCTCGCCCTCGCCGAGTCGCTGCTCGACGCCACCGACCACCTCGTGATCGCGACCGGCATCGTCAACATGTGGTCCACCCCCGCCGACGAGGTCGCCGCCTCCTACCACCGGCTCGAGGCCAAGCACCCCGGCCGCTTCCTGCTCGGCGTGGGTGTCGGCCACCCGGAGGCCACCAGCGACTACACCCGCCCCTACGCCACGGTCGTCGAGTACCTCGATGCCCTCGACGCCGCCGAGGTCCCGGTCTCCCGCCGGGTGCTCGCGGCACTCGGCCCGAAGGTCCTGCGCCTCGCCGCCGAGCGCGCAGCGGGCGCGCACCCCTACCTCGTTCCCCCCGAGCACACCCGCCGGGCCCGCGACATCCTCGGCGACGGGGTCCTGCTCGCCCCGGAGAACAAGGTCGTCCTGCACCCCGACCCCGCCACCGCGCGCGGGATCGGCCGCCCCGCCGTGCAGAAGCCCTACCTGGGGCTGCGCAACTACGTCAGCAACCTGGAGCGTCTCGGCTGGACCGACGCCGACATCGCCGACGGGGGCAGCGATGCCCTGATCGACGCCCTCGTCGCCCACGGCGAGCCGGACGCGGTCGCAGCACGGCTCGACGAGCACCTGGACGCCGGCGCCGACCACGTGTGCGCGCAGGTCCTCGTGGCGAAGGGCGATCCCCTGCTCCCCGACCTGCGCCGCCTGGCCGAAGCACTCCGGCGGAGCTGAGCGCCGGCGGAGCGGGGCCCCGGTGGCCGACCCGGGATCGTCGGGGTCCTCCGGGACCGGCGCCTCGAGGAGGGAGCGGCGCCCATCAGGCTCGCGTCCTGATTCGCTCGGAGAGGCCGGCGAAGGTCAGCGAGGGTTCTGACCAGCGGTGGCCCCCGAGGCGCCGACCGGACTGCCCATCCCGTGGATCTCGAGGCGGTCGATGTCGTGCGGACCCACACCGACAGGACGCCGGCGCTGCCGCCAGGGCTGCGCCATCCAGCGCTCGCGCCACGCGGGAGCGGCGATCAACGGGAGGAAACCGGCCCAGAAC
Source organism: Actinomycetospora sp. NBC_00405 (assembly GCF_036044095.1). NCBI lineage: Bacteria > Bacillati > Actinomycetota > Actinomycetes > Pseudonocardiales > Pseudonocardiaceae > Actinomycetospora > Actinomycetospora sp. NBC_00405. Next base: position 377,013 of record NZ_CP107938.1, on the reverse strand, counting down.
TCGTTCATCAGGTCCCAGAGGGGTGCTGCGTCGCCGCCCGGATCGGCGACCGTCGCCCGGCCGGCGAAACTGGCGACGACCTCGTCGGCGATCCAGCCCGGGTCCGCCCCACGGCGCAGCAGGCCGTCGGTCTGCGCGTCGGCGAGCAACTCCTCGGCCTGGTCACGCCACCAGGCGATGACCTCGGCCAGCGTCGGCGTGGCGACGATGCGGTCGCGCAACAGGCGGCCGGCACCGCGCACGATCGGGTCGTCGAGACGGACGATCACGGCGTCGGTCAGGAGGACCAGCGCTTCGAGACGGTCACCGGCGACTCGACGGACCGCAGGCAGGACCTGGTCCCACGATTCACTCATCGCCGCGACGAGTGCCTCGGCGACGGCGTGCTTGGACGCGAAGTGGAAGTAGAGCGCACCCTTGGTCGGGACGCCGTCCCCCACCAGGTCGTTGAGCGCCGTGCCGTGGAAGCCCTGGATCGCGAAGCGCTCTCCCGCCGCGGCGAGCAGGGCGCGTCTCGTGGCACGGGAGCGCGCCTGCTGCGGCACCCGCGCTCCCTCCGCCGCCGAAGCGGCCTCACTCGCCACGACATCTCCCCCAGGCCCGTCGACCGGCGCACCGACGCCGCGCGGTGTCGGCCTGCACCGGTCCGAGAAGTGTGGAGCCCGTCCGGGCGACACGCCATCCCCGGATCGGCGCCGTGACAGGGCAACTGGCGCAACGTGCGGTCCGACGCGGAGAAGACCCTTCCGCTCGAACCGTACCGCTGGGTACGGTTCTCGACAGCGGTGCCGGAGCGTCGGGGGCCCTGATCCGCGTCGGGGGGGAGGCGACGTCGCCGGAGAGGGGGCCGGCGACGTCGTTCCCCTGTCCGACAGGTTGCGGCCCCGAGCCCGACGCGTCGGGCTCCTCGCCTCTCGCCATTGAGATCGCCTCCTCTGTCAGTGACCGATCGACAGCGTCACGAGGCGCGACTCGTCGATCAGCGACACGTACGCGAGCCGGCCACCGGGGGCCGTGGCAACGCTGGTCGGGGAGCCGCCGACCTGGACGGTGGCGGAGACCTGGTTGGTGCTGGCGTTGATCGCGGAGATGCTGCCGTCGTCCGCGTTGGCGGTGTAGAGATAGCGTCCGTCGGGCGCATAGGTGACGTCCTGGGGACCGCGGCCGACAAGAACCGTTGCCACCACGCTGTGGGTGCTGGTGTCGACCACCGAGACGGTGTTGTCCCCGTGGTTGGCCACAGCCACCCGAGACCCGTCCGGTGATGGAGCAATCGAGCGTGGGCCTCGTCCGACCGGAACGGTCGCGAGGACGATGGCGGAGTCGGGATCGAGCACGGAGACGACGCCGGGCGAGCCGTTCACGAGCCAGGCGCGTTCTACGGCGAAGGCCACGTCATTGGGGTCGGGCCCGACCGGCGAGCTGCGGAGCACCGTGTCGGAGTCCGTGCCCACCACGTCGATCGACCCGGCACCTCGGCCCGGCACCCAGACTGTCCGTTCATCCGGCGCCAGGGCGAGCCCGGCGGGCTGGGCGTTGACCGGGATGGCTGCTGTCGGCGCGTAGGTGCGCATGTCGACCGCCGTCACCTGATGGACGGCGCCGCCGTCGTCCCAGCACGTGACGAAGGCGCGCATCCCAGCGCGGTCGAGAGCCACATGTCGAGGCGTCGCCGGCATCGGGATCGTCGCCACCGTCGTGCGGGAGAGCAGATTCAGGACCGTCACCGCGTGCATGTCGCGGTTCGCGACGTAGCCGAAGACCCCGTCGGTCGTGATGGCCAGAGAGCCCGGAGTGGGTGGCGTCGCGACCACGTCGCTGATCTCGGGGACAGGGTGGCTCGTTGCCGCACGCACCGGCCCGGCCAACGGTGGGGGTGCCGGTGGCGCCGACGGTGACCGATCCGCAGGTCCGGCCACCGTGAACACTGCGAGGAGCACGGCGACCACGAGGACGACGGCTCCGACGACGAGTTCGAGCGGGCTCCATCCCGTCCCGCTCGGCGCGTCCGACCCGACGAGTGGAGGCGATCCGACGAGAGAGCGCGGTGGCGGTCGCTCGACCACAGCCGATCCTTCGACGACCCCCCGCACGGCGGCAGCCAGAGCGCCGGCCGTCGGGTAGCCCTCATCCGGGTCCGTCGCCACGGCACGTGCGAGGACCGCGTCGAGGTCCGGGGCGATCAGCGCGGGCGAGGCGGCTCCACCGACCGTGACGCACTCTCGAAGCAAGCACGCCAACGAGGCGATGTCGGATCGGGAGTCGACCACCAGGTCGCCGACCGCGTGCGCGATGCCGAAGTCGGCCACGTAGACGAAATCACGGGAGGTGACCAGGACGTTGGACGGCGTGAGGTCTCCGTGCACCAGACCGCCGAGGTGGGCCGCATCGAGGGCCTCGGCGATCTGCGCGGCGAGCCGCAGCGCACGCTCGGGCGGTAGAGCGCCGTGAGCGCTCAGCAGCGATGTCAGGGTCGCGCAGTCTTCGAGGAGCCTCATCTCGACGTAGGGCTGGCGATCGATCTCGCCGTAGTCGTGGATCGGGACGACGTGCGGGTCTCGGAGGCGAGCGGCGAGTCGGGATGCGCGGCGCAGCCGCTCCTCGACCTCCTCGGTGCGGGGCAGCTCCGGGAAGAGCTCCAGGGTGACCAGGCGGTCTCGTTCGAGGTCGGTGGCCTCGTACACCTCCCCCGTTCCCACGGACCCGATCAGCCGCTCGAGGCGGTAGCGACCGAACAGACGAGGCTCCGCGCCCGCTGCCCGTCCCGTCTGCACGCCGACAACCCGTGGGAGGTTCGGGGCGTCAGGCGGTGCCGGCGAGGTTGATCACCGTGACGCTGCCGTCCAAGAGGTTCGTGGCGTAGCCCTGACGCCCGTCGGGAGTCACCGCGATGCTCGTGGGCCCCCGGCCGGTCGGTACCTCGCCGACGATGGCGTAGGTCGTGGTGTCCAGGACCTGGATGATGTTCGCGTCGACGGTCGCCAGGTAGGCGTGCTTGCCGTCCGCGCTGAGGGTGATGTCCTGCGGGTGGCTCGCCGTCGGGACGGTGGCGACGACCCGGTCGGTATCAACATCAGTGACGGAAACGGTGCTGTCGTCGTAGTTGGCGTTGAACACCAGCGGTCTGGTGGTGTGTCGAATGATCGAGTGTGGACTCTTCCCGACCGCCACGGTGCCCAGCACGGCGTCGCTGCTCGTGTCGACGGTCGTGATCACGTTGGACTCGTGGTTGGCCGCATAGAGCCTGGTGCCGTCCGGGGAGAAGTCCACCCAGTGCGGGTTCGGCGCGAGGGTGAGGGTGTTGGTGACGGTGTTCGTCGCCGTGTCGATGACCGTGAGAGAGCCCGAGTCGTGGTTGGGCACGTACACCTTCCGGCCGTCCGGGCTGACGTCGAGGGCGAACGGGCGCTTCCCGGTGGGGACCCGCGCGATGAACGTGCCGTTGGACGTGTCGAGGACACCGACCTCGTTCACGCTGAAGTCCTGGTTGAAGATACTGACGTAGGCACGGGCGCCGTCGGGAGAGAACGCGACGAACTGTGGCCCACCGTCGGGTACGGGGATCAACCCGGTCGGGACGTTGCGCGTGGTGTCGAACACCGTCAGCACACCGGCCGCCCGGTTGGCGATGTACGCGAACTCCCCACTCGGCGCGATCTCCATGTAGCCCGGCGTCGACCCGACCTGCACGGTCGGCCCCACCGTGGGTCGCGCGACGCTGGTCGCGACGGCGCGCGGACCGTCCCCGCCTGTTGGCGGGAACGGTGTAGAGGTGCCCCCGCCCGAACCCTGGTCGTCGAAGAGGCGCACCAGGCTCACCGTCGCAACGATCGCCAGCACCGCAGTGATCGCGATCAGAACGGTCGTGAGCGTCCGCGGCTTCGACAGCGACCACCGCGGACGGGCGCCGTCCGACGCACCCCCGCTCGGTGGTGCTGGTGGGGGTGATGTCGGAGGCGGCCCGCCGTCCACGGTCCGGGCGGGCCCCGTCGTCGAGGGGTAGCCCGCCGCGGGGTCCTGCACGGTCCCGTTCGCCGGGTTGGCGGGCAGCGTGACAGTACGGCCGGACTGGTCCGGCGCCGCGACGGCCTGTGTCGCCGCGCCCGGCGTGACCGACGGCGGCGAGGTCACGCGTGCCGTGGCTGGCATCGATGTCCCGTCGACTCCTGAGGCCGCGGCCACGGGCGCCGACAGCGACGGTGGCGTCGCGGGTGCCATCGCTGTCGGCGTCGCCACTGTGACCGGCTGTGCGGTCCGCAGGGCCTCCTTGGCTGCCTGGGCAAGGTCGCCGGCGCTGGCGAAACGTGCCTCCGGGTCCTTCGCCAAGCCCCGGGCGACCACGGCGTCGAGCTCCGGAGGCACGCCGTGCTCGACCTCGCTCGGTCGAGGCGGCTCGCGGTACACGTGGGCGTAGACCAGCGAGGGGAAGTCGGCGCCCAGGAAGGGCTTGCTCCCGGTCAGGCACTCGAAGAGCACGCACGCGAGGGAATAGACGTCGGTCCGAGGGGTGATGGACCCGTTGGTGAAGCGCTCCGGGGCCATGTAGTCCATCGTTCCGACGCCGGCACCGTTCGACGTTGCCGTCGCCCGGGTCTGGCCGATGCTGTGGGCGATCCCGAAATCAGCGACGTAGACGAAGTCGCTCGGCGTGACGAGGATGTTCGCGGGCTTGACGTCGCGGTGGACGAGGCCGTTCTTGTGCGCGGCGTCGAGGGCTTCGGCCATCTGGCCGACGAGCGCCACTGCGCGTTCCGGCCCCAGCGCACCCTCCTCGCTGAGGAGGTCCGCGAGGCTCTGGCCGTCCACCAGTCGCATGTCGATGTAGAGCCGCCCGTCGACCTCCCCGTAGTCGTGGATGGGGATCACATGGGGCTCACTCAGCCGTGCCGCCGCGTACGACTCGCGACGGAATCGGTGTTCGTAGGTCGGGTCCTTGGCCAGCGCTTCCGGGAGCAGCTTCAGAGCGACATCTCGATCACGCCGGGAATCGTGGGCGAGGTACACCTCGCCCATCCCGCCGCGACCGATCAACGATTGGACCTCGTACTGCCCGAAGCGCTGCATCCTGCTCCCCCCACCAAGGGCCCACGGTGTCGTCGCCACACCGAAGCGACAGGCCATTGTCGCCACCTAGAGTGAGCAAGGTTACATCATTCGAGCACGATTTGTCCCCCGTCGATCCGCACTGCCCTTACGGTGAGTGGTCGCTCAGCGGGCCCGTTGGCGACCGTCCCATCGAGGTTGAAGCGGCTGCCATGGCACGGGCAGTTGATCGTCCCCTCCGCGACCGTGTCGATGATGCAGGCGGTGTGGGTGCAGACCGCCGAGAAACCCTCGTACCGACCCACGGTCGGCTGGGTGACGACGACCTCGAGATCCTTGAAGACCTTGCCGCCGCCGACGGCGACGTCGGCGGCCGGTCCGAGCACGGTGCCGGTCCCACCGGAGCCGGCCCCGGGACCGGCCGTCCACGGAAGTCCCCCACCCGGCGAACTCGTCGGCTCCGGCCGTGCCGGGTCCGATCCGGCGCAGCCTGCCAACCCGAACGCCGCGCCGGCGACGAGTGCGCTCCGACGGGTGACAGCGAGCGCTTCACCTCTCTCGCTGGTGCTCATGCGGCCTCCCCTTGTCTCGATCATGGTGCTTGCGGTTCAGCGGGGCACGGCGGGGGCTGACGTCATTGGGCTGGAAGTGTCCGGCTTCGGCGACACGGCAACCGGCTCTCGGAGGCCTCGAGTCCCAGGCCCGCCTCGACCCCCCGTCGTACGTCGGCGATCTCTCCTCCACCGTCATCCGCCGATCGAGAGAATCGAGATGCGCGACTCGTCCAGCAGAGTCACGTACGCCAGCCGCCCGTCGGGGGCTGCTGCGATGCTCGTCGGGGAGCCGCCCACCGGCACGGTGGCCGTGACCTGATCGGTGGCGGCCTCGATGACCGAGACGCTGCCGTCGTCCACGTTGGCGGTGTAGATGGACCGCCCATCAGGTGCGAAGGCGACGTGCTGAGGGCCCCGACCGACCGACACCGTCGCGGTCACCTGGTTCGTCTTCGTATCGATCATCGAGACCGTGTTGCCCTGATAGTTGACGACGGCGACGCGGGAACCGTCGGGCGACGGGGCCATCGAGTGCGGGCTACGTCCGACCGGGATCGTCGCAAGGAGTCTGGCGTCCGTGGCGTTGAGGACGGTGACCAGGTTCGACTCGTGGTTGACCACGTAAGCGCGAGCTGCGGCGAAGACGACCCAGTGGGGGTTGGGTGCCACGGGCACGGTGCGCGTGACGGCGTCGGTGTCGGTGTCCACCAGGTCGATGGAGCCCGCGGCGTGGCTGGGAACCCACAGGGTGCGCTGATCCGGCGCGACCGCGAGGGCGTAGGGCTGCTCGTCGACCGGGACGGCGGCAGCCACGGTGCGAGCCTGCACATCGACCGCGACGACCTGGTTGACGGTGCCGGCCTCGTCGTAGCAGCTGACGTAGGCACGGGCCCCGGCTCGGTCGAAGGCGACGAACCGGGGCGGAGCAGGCATGGGGATCGCCGCGACCGTCGCCCGAGTGCCGAGGTCGAGGACCGTCAGCACACGGGGGTCGCGGTTGGTGACGTAGCCGAAGCGGCCGTCCGGGGTGATCGCCATGTAGCCGGGCGTGGGGGGCGTCGCGATCGAGCCCGTCACCTCGGGCACGGCACGGCTCGCCACTTGCTCCGAGCTCCCAGCAGGTCGGTCCGTCTCTCTGATCGCAGCCACTACCGCGAAGACGGTGACGGCAAGGACGAGAACGAGCACAGCGCCGACGACGGCGAGCGGTCTCCGGCTCCGAGGTCGCGCGTCGGAGAGGGGCACCGGCGGCCCCTCCCCCGAGCCCGCACTGTTCGCTGCGGTGCCATCGGACTCGGGGGCGCCCTGTCCGTCGTCAAGGAGTTCGGTCGCGTCCGACGGTGGCGTTCGAGCAGCACTGCGCGGCGCCCCCTCCCCTGGGCCCGTGCCCTTCGGCGCGGTGACCTCAGGCTCGGCGGCCCCCTGCCCGTAGTGGACGAGTTCGGTGGCATCCGTCCCGGACCTGTCCGGTCGTGTGCCCGACGCGAACGCGGCGGCCACGACCGCCGGGACGGGGTGCACGTGAGTCTGTGCCTCGCGCGGAACCTCCGTTGCAGCGGCCTCGAATCCGGTCCCGACCCGTCCGACTCGAGCAGTCGGAGCGGGCAGCGTGGCATCTGGGCCCGTGGCCTCGGCCCGAGCCGGACGGGTCGGTCGGCGCTCTATCTGGCCGGCTTCTTCGACGGCTCGCCACGCGGCGTCGGCCAGTGCTCCAGCCGTCTGGTAACGGTCCTCGGGCTTCTTCGCCATACCTCGTAGGACCACCGTGTCGAGGTTGCCCGGGATGTCCGGGACGAGGCCGGAGGGCCTTGGAGGCTCTGCGCAGATGTGCGAATTCATCAACGTCGGCAGATCGGTGCCACGGAAAGGGGGCCGAGCCGTCAGGCATTGATACAGCAGGCACGCAAGCGAGTAGATGTCTGCCCGCGAATCAACGTGACTGTTCGCGAAGCGCTCCGGCGCCATGTAGTCCAGAGTGCCGACGGTCGATCCGGCCGTGGTGAGTCCAGCTCTGGTGTCCCCGGTCGCGCGGGCAATACCGAAGTCGATGATGTAGACGAAGTCACGGGGGGTGACCAGAACGTTGGACGGCTTCACGTCGCGATGAATGAGACCGTCGCTGTGGGCTGCGTCCAGACCCTCGGCGATCTGGATCAGCAGCCGAACCGCCCGTTCAGGAGCTAGAGGGCCGTCACGCAGCAGCGAGGCGATGGTGACGCCGTCCTCCACCAGCCGCATATCGATGAAGAGGCGCCCGTCGATCTCGCCGTAATCGTGTATCGGGATGATGTGCGGGTCGCGCAGACGGGCCGCCAGACGCGACTCGCGGCGGAACCTCTGCTCGAACTCGTTGTCATTGCTGAACAGCTCGGGCAGGAGCTTCAGAGCAACCAGGCGATCACGGTCGACGTCAGCGGCCTCGTAGACATCGCCCATCCCGCCGCTGCCGATCTGCCGCTCGAGGCGGTACCGACCGAACCGTTGCCCCTCCATCTCGCCCCCCGTCCCGCGGCCGAGGCTTACGCCGTTCGGCACGCCGAGGCTGGCATTGAAACACCTGGGGCCTGTCACGGGAAGCGGTACGAACCACCCGCCGATCTAGTGACGTTGGACTTCGACACCTGTGCCGAGGCAGCGTTCCAGATGCTGGTTCAAGCCCTCGCTGGACACCAACATGACGCGCAACGCGGGCGCGCGGTGCCTGACAACCCGCTCGCGCAGGCCGGGACGGTGGCGACGACCCGTCCGCCGTTGATGTCGGTGACGGAGACTGTGCTGTCGTCGTAGTTGGCGTTGAACACCAGCGGTCTGGTGGTGTGTCGAATGATCGAGTGTGGACTCTTCCCGACCGCCACGGTGCCCAGCACGGCGTCGCTGCTCGTGTCGACGGTCGTGATCACGTCGGACTCGTGGTTGGCCGCATAGAGCCTGGTGCCGTCCGGGGAGAAGTCCACCCAGTGCGGGTTCGGCGCGAGGGTGAGGGTGTTGGTGACGGTGTTCGTCGCCGTGTCGATGACCGTGAGAGAGCCCGAGTCGTGGTTGGGCACGTACACCTTCCGGCCGTCCGGGCTGACGTCGAGGGCGAACGGGCGCTTCCCGGTGGGGACCCGCGCGATGAACGTGCCGTTGGACGTGTCGAGGACACCGACCTCGTTCACGCTGAAGTCCTGGTTGAAGATACTGACGTAGGCACGGGCGCCGTCGGGAGAGAACGCGACGAACTGTGGCCCACCGTCGGGTACGGGGATCAACCCGGTCGGGACGTTGCGCGTGGTGTCGAACACCGTCAGCACACCGGCCGCCCGGTTGGCGATGTACGCGAACTCCCCACTCGGCGCGATCTCCATGTAGCCCGGCGTCGACCCGACCTGCACCGTCGGCCCGTGGCAGGGATCTGACCGGAACCGGTAGCGCCGCGCAGATCGGCGAGGTCACCGCTGCTCGTGCCGAGAGAGCCGACGACTGGCTGACCGCGTTCACCTCTGAAGCGCACGTCGGCAGCTGGCGCGGCACCCGGCCGCACGCACACCCTCACCTCGGAGTGACAGAACCCTGACCTCGGGCACCGGGAAGCGTAACTGCCGGGCGATGTCGGCACGGGGCGCCGCAGCGGATTCTTCGGGTCTCACCGAAACGACGACAGCGAAACCGAAGAGGTCGCCATGACCATCATCTCCGCCCCGCAGGAGTTCAACACCAACGGCCTCTTCGTGGACCTGAGCGCGATGGTGGTCGACAAGGCGCTGTTCCTGAAGGTCGAGGGCATGAACTTCGCCGGCTCGGTGAAGCTCAAGGCGGCGGCCTCGATGATCGAGGCGGCAGAGGCGGAGGGCCGCCTCAACCCGTGGTCGATCATCGTGGAGTCGTCGTCGGGCAACATGGGGGTCGCCCTGGCCATGGTGTGCGCGAACCGTGGCTACCGCTTCATCTGCGTCACCGACGACCGCTGCAACTCCCAGACCCGCAAGCTCATCGAGGCCTTCGGCGGCGAGGTCCACGTCGTCGACGTGCCCCACTCCGAGACAGGCATGCTCGGCGCCCGCCTCGAGCACCTGGACTCGATCTGCGCGGAGAACCCCGACGCCGTCTGGCTCAACCAGTACGAGAACCCGGCCAACGCCGGCGCCCACTACGCCCAGACCGGGCCGGCGATCGCGGCGAACTTCCCGCGCGTCAACGTCGTGTTCGTCGGCGCGGGCACCTGCGGCACGTTGATGGGCACCGCTCGCTGGTTCAAGCAGCACCGTCCCGACGTCAAGATCGTCGCGATCGATGTCGAGGGCTCGGTGAGCTTCGGCGGCAGGGCCGCCCCCCGCCACATCCCAGGCCTGGGCATGGCCATGACGCCGTTCGCGCTCGACCGCTCGATGGTCGATGACGTCGTCATCGTCCCCGAGACCGAGACCCTGCGGATGTGCCAGCGCCTGGCGATGCGCGGGTTCCTGTTCGGCGGCTCCACCGGCACCGTCGTCGCGGGTGCCTCCACCTGGCTGGCCCAGCACGGCACGCCCGGCCTGACCGCCGTGACCCTCGCGCCCGACGCCGGCGAGCGCTACCTCGACACCGTCTACGCCCCGCTCTGGCGCGAGGAGCACTACGGCGCCAGATCCCGGCTCACCGGCCGCCACACCTTGCCCACCCAGCTGCCACCCACCCAGCAGCCGCCCACCGCGCCGCCGCCGGCCGCCTGATTTCAAGGAGTAGGGGTGACTTCTGAAGTGCCCCCGGTTCAGTGGCGGCTCTGAAGCCCGAGAGGGAGTGGAGCGTGGCAGCGCCGAAGAAGTACCCCGAGGAGATGCGGGAGCATTCGGTCCCGTTGGTCCTAGATCGGCTGCAACTCCTCGAACCCCTCGCTGCGGCTCACGACATCCGCCTCGCCGTCAGGCCAACTCCTCCTTGAAGCCCTGTCGCCACGACGGGTAGCGCAACACCCAGCCCAGCTCGCGCTTCGCCTTGGCGTTGGAGGCGCCCCGCAGTTCGGTCATGAGCACGACGCCAGCCCGTCCGGCGGCCAGCCGTCCGACGAATCGCGGTACGCGCACGGGCTTCTTGGCGCCCTGCATCGCTGCCAGTTCCGGCAGCCATTCGGCGACGGGGGCGGGTTCGTCATCGACGATGTTGTAGACACCGCGGCCGCCGTTCTCCACCGCTGCGACCGTGGCCTCGGCGGCGTCGGCAATGTGGACGAACGACCACAGCCCGCTGCCGTCACCGACGACCGGGAACTTGCGCTTGCGGATCATCTCGAGCTGCTCGGAGCCTGCCGCCATGGAGGTGCCGGGTCCGTAGAACGCGCCGTAGCGAAGCACGATCCCTTCGGTGCAGTGGGCGCCCAGCACGGCCTTCTCCAAGTGCTCGATCGCGGCGATCATCGGGGCCATCTGGCGGACCGGCGAGCGATCCAGAGGGTCGTGTTCGTCCTTCACCGGCCCGCCGGTCCGCATGTAGGTGAACGCGCCGTTGCTCTGGGCGACGAACCGTCGTACTCCTGTGATGCGCGCGGCCGCGAGCAGGTTGTCGGTGCCCTCGATCCGCAGCCGATCGGTGGCGGCGAAGCTGCGTTCGAAGTGGCGGGTGTTGATCTGCCCGATCGCGGTCAGCTGGTGGACGATCACCTCCGGGGCCGCCTGGCGCACGGCCATCTCGACCTCGGCCCGAGCCAGCGCATCGGCGATGACCGGTACCGCGCCCAGCTCTGACGCCCGAGTCTTGTTGAATTCGCTCCGGACCATCGCGAACACCTCGTGTCCCGCATCGACCAGACGCGGCACCAGTTCCGTCCCCATCGCTCCGGTCGCTCCTGCCACCAGCACCCTCATTGTCGGCTCCCTTGCTCTCCGGTTCGGATGTCACCCGAACCGGATGACCTACCGATGCCTGACAGGAGCCAGAGTGATCCGCGTCACAGGCCAAGCAGGGGTTCTCCATGGTCGGCCGCCGCCCATTGCTCGGTCGCGCGTTCGAGCTTGTCGGGGTTCGCCTGGGTACGGCAGGCCGTGATGCCCCCGGCGGTGACCTCCAGGCACATGATCGCGACGACCCGGCCTTCCACAGCGGCCACGACAGCGGGCTCCCCATTGGCTACCCAGGCGTAGACCTCGGGCAAGCCGCCCACGATGGCGCGCTTGGCCTGGGCGGGCTTGAACATGCCCCACACGAACTTCGCGACCGCGACGGCTCCCTCGAACGCCGTGGTTCGCGCCGGAACCTTTCCTCCGCCGTCGCCGATGGAGGTGGCGTCCTCGGTCAGCAGGCGGACGAGCTCATCGGTCTGGCCACTGGTGGCGGCCGCGAGGAACTCCTCGACGATCCGCCGGGCGGCGGCACGGTCGATGTCGCTGCGGGCGGTGCCGTACGCGACGTGCTTCCTGGCACGGTGGAAGTTCTGCTGGCTGGCGGCCTCGGTGATGTCGAGGATCTCGGCGATCTCCCGGTGCGGGTAGGCGAAGGCCTCCCGCAGCACGTACACGGCCCGCTCGCTGGGGGACAGTCGCTCCATGAGAGTGAGGACCGCGTACGACACCGATTCGCGCTGCTCAGCGGTGTCGGCCGGGCCGAGCATCGGGTCCCCCGCGAGCAGCGGCTCGGGGAGCCACGGGCCCACGTAGGTCTCGCGACGTGCCCGCGCGGAGGTGAGCTGGTGGAGGCACAGGTTGGTGAGGACCTTCGTCAGCCAGGCCTCGGGGACCTCGATGCGATCGACATCGGTGGCCTGCCAGCGCAAGAACGTCTCCTGCACGAGGTCCTCTGCCTCGCCTGCGGAGCCCAGGAGACGGTAGGCGATGGCCTGCAGATGGGGCCTTGACCGCTCGAATCGGTCGACGTCCTCCGCCGACAAGGCCATGACCGCCATCATCGCGCAACGCCTCTCCGGAGCGCACCGCTCGCCGTGGCATCCGCGGGTTCTCGGTGGGGATCGGCGTGAAGGGGCCGGCCGGATGAGGAGGTCGCTCCGAGAGCGTTCACGGCGCCGTGGCCAGCCAGCCCCGCGCGCTCAGGGTCGCGGTGCCCGTGATCGCGACAGAGCAGCCGGGAGCCACCACCGCACGGATCGTGCTGGGCCGTTGCATGGTCTCCCCCTGCCGGATGGTGAGTGCCCCGTCGGGTCCCAGCCGTCCCAGGCCCATGAGGTCGGCGGCGAGTGGGCCGGCCGCTGTCCCGGTGGCAGCGTCCTCGTCCAGGCCCATGCCCGGATTGAAGAAGCGCGCCTGAGCCTCGACAACGGTCGACTGCCGGCCGATCACCGTCAGGTACAGGCCCTCTGCGCCTGCGATGGTCGTCAGAGCACGCACCGCTCCCTTGTCCGGGGACGCCCGTCGCAGCGTTGGCACCGTGTCGACGGCGGCGATCAGGTGGTCGGCGCCGGTGCCCACCACGCGCGGAGGAACGGCTGAGTCGATCGAGCGCGGATCGACACCGACAGCGGCCGCGACGGCGGCCCCCTCGACCCGCGCGCCCAGCCGCGTCACCTCGTGATGCATCATGAGCCGGTCGCCGGACACCTCCACCTCGAGCAGGCGGGCGCCGATCTCCTGCACGACGACGCCGTCTGGGGGCGATGTCAGTAGGCCCGGCCGATCAACACGGTGTGCTGCGCGGGCTTCCCGGTGAGCAGACACGCGGGCGCGGGCGGGGGCGCGTCGAGGATGCAGCGGATGGTCGCGCCGGTGTCCTCCTTGAGCGCCCGCTCCGACTGCGGTGTGCCGGACCAGGCAGCGACGAACAACCCGCCGTCGCCGATGCACTGCTTGAACGCGCGGTAGTCGGTGACCGGAGAGGTGTGCTCTCGCCGGAAGTCCCGCGACCAGCGCCCGCTGGATCTCCTCCAGAAGGCTCGCGGCTGCCGGGGCGGCGCCCTCGAGCGGGACCGAGCTCCGGGTGCGGGTGTCGCGCCGTGCCAGCGTGGCCCGGCCGGAGGCCAGCTCCCGCGCGCCCAACTCGATGCGGACGGGCACGCCCTTCAGCTCCCAGTCGACCGAGCGCCGGCCGAACGACGTGTGGAGGCGGGCGTCGAGGTGCGTGCGGACGCCGGCTCCATGCAGTGCTGCCTCGATGCGCCGGGCCGCCTCGGCCGCTTCGGGCTGGTCGTCCAGCAGCATGATCACCACCTGGTGCGGCGCGATCGTCGGCGGTAGGCGCAACCCGTGATCGTCACCGTGCACCATGATCACCCCGCCGATCATCCTCGTCGACGTACCCCATGAGGTACTGGAGACGTGGCGTCGCGCGCCTGCCGCGTCCAGGAACCGGATGTCGAAGGCACGCGCGAAGTTGTGTCCCAGGTTGTGGCTGGTGCCCATCTGCAACGCCTTGCCATCGCCCATGAGTGCCTCGCAGGTGAAGGTGTGATCGGCGCCGGCGAACCGCTCCCCGGGCGACTTCTCCCCCACCACCACCGAGACGCACAGCGACTCCTCCATGAACTGCCGGTACGTCTCGACCATGCGCCGGGTCTCCTCGACCGCGTCCGCGTAGGTGGCGTGCGCGGTGTGGCCCTCCTGCCAGAGGAACTCGGTGGTCCGCAGGAACAGCCGCGGCCGCAGCTCCCACCGGACAACGTTGTTCCAGAGATGAGCATCAGCGGCAGGTCCCGGTGCGACTGCACCCACCTGGCGAAGTAGTGATTGATGACCGTCTCGGACGTCGGGCGCACCGCCAGCGGTTCAGGCAGCTCGGTCCCGCCGCCGTGCGTCACCACCGCCAGCTCCGGGGAGAAGCCCTCGACGTGCTGCTTCTCCTTCTCCAGGAAGCTCACGGGGAACAACAGGGGGAACGCGGCGTTCTGGGCACCGGTCGCCTTGATCCGCCGGTCCATGTCCGCCTGCATGAGCTCCCAGATGGCGTAGCCCCAGGGTCGGACGACCATCGTCCCCCGCGAAGGCCCGTTCTCGGCGAGTTCCGCCCGAGCGACGACGTCCTGGTACCAGGAGGAGAAGTTCTCCGCCCGCGGGGTCAGCACGGTGTGGGCCACGGTCCTGCCTCTTCCAGCCTCCCGGTGGCGCGGCGCGAGAGCCGTCGATGGGTACAGCGACGACGCTAGCCGCGCGCACAAGGTCCTTCTGCCACGACGCGGGCGCCGCCACCAGGCTGGCTGGCGGGTGAGGGGGAAGCCTGCCGGCACCACCGGCCATCGGTGCCCACACCGCTCGTCGTTCGCGCTGGACGAGCCTGCGCAGCGGGCTGCGCAGGGGGTGATCGGCACCTCTACGAGAGGATCTCGACGTACCCGTTCGTGCCGTCCACCCGGATCCGCTGTCGGTCCCGGATGCGTCGGGTCGCACCCTCCACCCCGACGACGGCGGGCAGACCGTACTCCCGCGCCACCACCGCGCCGTGGGTCATCAGACCGCCCACCTCCGTGACCAGGCCGGCGATCGTGACGAACAACGGCGACCAGCTGGGATCGGTGAAGGCCGTGACGAGGATGTCACCCGGGACGAGATCGGCCTCGGACATGTCCAGGACGACGCGGGCGCGCCCCTCGACGGATCCCGTCGACACCGGCAATCCGACCAGGGCGTCGGCCGGTGGGCCGTCGCGCCGGTAGGCCCCGGCGATGACTTCGCCGTCGGAGGTGAGCACGCGGGGAGGTGCCAACGTCTGGTACTCGACGAACGCCTCCCTGCGTTCACGGATCCGCTGATCGTCGACGCGTCCGGCCCGGACCACGTCGCGGAGCTCGGAGAACCGGAGGAAGAAGACGTCGTCCCGATCGCGGAGCACGCCGTTCCGCACGAGGCGCTCGGCCTCGGCCACCAGGGCTCGCTTGTAGATGGCGTAGCGGCTCACCATGGCGAATTTGGGGTACTCCCGATACCCGATGAACGTCCTCAACCGGTCGATCATCGCCTTGACCTCGTGGGCCTTCCGATCTCCGTCGGGCAGAGCGTGCAGGCGCTCGAGCAATTCCTGCTCCTTGGCCCACGCCTCCTGTCGGCCCTGCTCGAAGCGCCGTCGGCCGGCGCCGGGCCCGAAGTTCTCGACGTTGCCGAGGATCGCGGGGAGGAGGGCGGCGGGGCGCTCGCTCCACCGCGGTCTGCTGATGTCGATCTCCCCGACGCAGCGCATGCCGTAGCGGTCGAGGTACGTGCAGATGGCGTCGTGCGCCTCGCGGCCACCTGCGACCCCGGCCACGCCGTCGAGGAAGTCGTCGTCCTCGACGCCGCGCAGGTATGCCACCACCTCCGGGTGCGGCCGGATCACGTCGGCCACGTCCAGGAGGGCGAGCCCCATCTCCGACGTGACGTTGTTCGGGACCGACTGCGTGAGCGTGTCGGCGGCGTTCTCCTCCCCCAGCCAAGCGTGCACGTTCTCGTCGATCCACCACGCCGCGTCCATCGCCGTCGTGAACACCTGGCGGCTGCGCGGGTCGAACAGCAGCCGCCTCAGCTCTCGGAAGTCCTCCACGATGAAGTCGAGCAGGTCCGGGCCGTGATGGGTCCGGATGGCGCAGGCGGCGGCGGCGACCGATGCCTCGCTGGCGGCGATCAGCTCCTCGACGAGGCCCGGATCGGCGTCGATCATCGCCGACGCCTCACCCCCGGGCGGGGTCCAGGCACCCTCCCCCGACGGCGCCGGGACGACGGCGCCGCGGTCGATGACCGTCTGCAGCGCGTCCCGCATCAACGGATCCGACCGCCCCGCCGCCTCCAGGAACCACTCGCGGCCGGCGGGCGAGGCCAGGTACGGGGTGACGTCGACGAACAGCCTCCCGCCGGCCTCGGCCACGGGCCGTGGTGTGGTCATCTGCCACACGGACAGGCCCAGTGGCGTCATCGCGTCGGTCATCATCTGCTGGTGGCCGACCGAGACGTAGACGTGGAAGTCCCCGTCATCGACCACCGGGACGGGGAACAGCGTCGTGATCGGGCGGCTCTGCACGATCCGGAACCCACCGTCGACCAGGCACCACTCGACGTCCTGGGGTCGGCCGAAGTGCGCCTCGATCCGCCGCCCCAGCTGCGCGAGGCCCACCACCTGCGCGTCGGTCAGCGCCGGTCGGCGCGCCGGCTCCTCCTTGACCGCGATCACCCGCTCGACGACCTCGCCCTCGCGCACCGTGTAGGTGTCCGCGCTCACCAGACCGGACACCAGCGCCTCGCCGAGTCCGAGGACGGCCTCGATCGTCGTGACCTCGCGGTTCGACGTCACGGGATCAGCCGTGAACAGGACCCCGGACGCATCCGGCGTCACCATCTGCTGCACGACCACGGCCATGTGGACCGTCCGGTGGTCGACGCCGTGGCGCACGCGGTAGCTCACGGCCCGCTCGGTGAACAGCGACGCCCAGCACGCCCTGACGTGCTCGAGGACCGCCACCGGCCCCACGACGTTCAGGAACGTGTCGTGCTGCCCCGCGAAGGACGCCGTGGGCAGGTCCTCGGCCGTCGCGCTGGACCGCACCGCGTACGCGGCGTCGGCGTCGGCGCCCATGTGTCCGATCGCCCGAATGATCGCCACCGCCAGGTCCGCGGAGACGGGATGGTCGCCGATCGCCTCGCGGATCTCCGCGCTGACGGCGGCAGCCGCGTCCCGGTCGTCGGGGTCGAGGCCCGACAGCCGATCGAGGCGATCCTCGAGCGACGGCACTGCCGAGATGGCCCGACGGAAAGCATCGGTGGTCACGCAGAAGCCGGCGGGCACGTGGACGCCGGCGATCCGCGAGAGCTCGCCGAGGTTCGCACCCTTCCCCCCGACGTCACGGACCCGGCTCCGATCGATCTCCCCGAAAGGCAGGACGACGCGGCCGGGCGAGCCAGTCATCTCCGCACTGCGTTCGACATCAACCACTGCTTCTCCCGTTGACGAGCGGTTGTGACCCCACCAGGACGGCGTTCCTGTCGACGCGAGGTCCCGGGATGGGACGAGGATGGTGCGGCACGACCCGGGAGGTGCCGCAAGACCCACCACGCGATCACGGTCACCCGGATCACTCCGCGGGGTCGTGCACCGGCGTCTGCGGCGCGACCGGCACCGGGTCGCGGTGGCCGGCGCGAGAGCGTCCGGATCGTGGGATTCCGGTCCGTCCCCGGTGGGGTCGCGGCGGACCGTGCGCCCGCTCGTGACCATCGGACTCGGGTCGCCCACAGCGGCCCGAGTCCGGCTTGGTCACGATCCACGCGACCCGGAGCAGGCCGGACGGCGATGACCGGAAACGCGTTCGCTGAGCCCCGTCGTGGCTGGGTCGGTCGCGTCGGTGACCACGCGATCTCGGAGAGGCGACAGCAGTTCCGGGGCGGGGTCCGGACGGAACCAGCCCCCTTCGACGGGCTTGCCGCTCGCCCCCAGGTCGTTCGGCTGCTTCGGGACCCTGGCGCCCTGGTAGCTGAGTCCGATGGCGCGTCCGGAGCGGTCGGTCCCCCCGAGCGGCTGGCGCACCTCGATGTACCCGCCGGTGGGCAGGCGTGTGATGTGGCCGGTCTCGATGCCGTGGGCGAGGACCTCGCGGTCGGCGCGTTGCAGCCCGAGGCAGATGCGGTAGGTGAGGACGTAGGCCGCCGGCGGGACGAGCAACAGTCCGATCCGGCCGATCCACACCATGGCGTTCAGGGAGACATCGAAGGTGAGCGCGATGATGTCGTTGCCCGCGGCGAGGGTCAGCCAGCCGTAGAACGACATCGCCATCACGCCCGTCGACGTCCGCACCGGTGCGTCACGTGGGCGTTGCACGAGATCGTGGTGCGCCCGATCGCCCGCCAGCCGACGCTCCAGGAACGGGTACACGATCAACAGTACGATCAGCGATCCCATCCCGACCACCGCCGCGGAGAACACCGACGGAACGGTGTAGCGACCGAAGAGGTACATCTCCCACGGAGGCCACAGGCGGACCGCGCCCTCGAAGAATGCCATGTACCAATCGGGTTGGGATCCCGCCGACACGTGAGCCCCTCTGAAGGGACCGAGTGTCCACACCGGGTTGATCTGGAAAAGACCGGCCATCGCCGCGAGGATCCCGGCGGTGATCGCGAAGAGACCGATCGCCCGCACCGCGAACGTCGGTACCAGGCGCGCACCGACGATGTTTCTCTCGGTGCGGTGTGGGCCGGGGAACTGGGGATGTCCCTGGAGCCAGACCGTCACGGCGTGGAGGGCGATGAGCGCCGCGATCACCGCGGGCAGCACGAAGGCGTGGACGGCGTAGAGCCGCGGGATGATCGACGTCCCGGGGAAGTCGCCGTCGAAGACGCCCCAGTGGAGCCACGTGCCGATCACCGGGATCGACAGCGTGATCCCGGACAGGCCGCTCCGCAGACCTGTTCCGGACAGTAGATCGTCGGGCAGGGCGTGCCCGGTGAACCCCTCGATCATGCCGGCGAGGAGCAACAGGACGACGACCACCCAGCTGGCCTCGCGGGGACGCCGGAACCCACCGGTGAAGAACGTCCGCAGCAGGAGGGCGAGGATCGCCGCGATGAAGACATGCGTCGACCAGGCATGGGCCTGACGGACGAAGAGGCCGCCCCGCACCTCGAGCGAGATGTCGACCGTGGACTCGTAGGCCCTGCTCACCGTGACGCCGCGCAGACCGGGATACACCCCGTCGTAGACGGTCTGTGTCATCGAGGGATCGAAGAAGAGCGCCAACCAGGTGCCCGAGACCAGGACGACGACGAAGCTGTACACGACGATCTCGCCGAACATGAGCGACCAGTGGGTCGGGAAGACCCTGTTCAGTCGTCGTCGGAGGCCTCCGGCCGACGTGGAGCTGTCGAGCCCGTCCGCCGCCTCCGCGACCGTGTACTTCGAGGTCGCCGCGTTCATCGCCGCCCCGTCTCCGCTGGGGTCGGGCGTTCGGTCACGTGGTCGACGCCGGCGAAGGGGTCGGGCGACGTGCGGCTCAGCATCCCGAGCCGTGCGCCGGTGGCGTCCAGCACCCGGAAGACGTGGCGCCCTCGGGTGCCGGTGCCACCGGTGAGCAGGAAGGTCGAGGTCATGGCTCTCTCTCCGAGGTCGTTGCGGCCGGGGGTCTCCCGGGCGGCCCAGCCTCGAGGGGATCGATGGCCCGGACATCGGCGACGTCGCGGGGATCCGGCGGCGAGCTGGGGGCACCCACGGGACGGCGAGCGCCCGCTGGGTGTGACACGCGGGCCAGGATCCGCAGGGTGGCTGCCGGGTGGACCTGGCCGGCGGTGTCGTTCGGTGATCAGACGGTGAAGGACTCGAGGCCGAAGCGGCCGAACGCGATGAAGGCCGCGAGGGCGAGATAGGCGGCGTTCACCATCGCGAGCCTGACCTGGCCGTAGTGGCCGTGGGTGATCATGGCGCCGACCATGAGCACGACCCAGCAGGTGGCGGTCACCGGCACCATGACCGGTGCGATGTCGAGCAGGGCAGGCAGGATCAGGCCGATCGCGGCTAGGAGCTCGAGGATCCCGAGGGTCTTGACGAAGCCGACGCGGGCGTCTGCGGTCCATCGCCCGCCCTCGTGCGCCGCCAGCTTCTCCGGGGGCAGGAACGTCTTGGTGATGCCCCCGGCCAGGGCGACCGCAGCCAGCAGTCCGGCAGCAATCCAGAGTGCGATGTCCATGGGTTTCCTCCGTTCTTCGTTCGAAGTGGCCGGTCACCGGTCTGCGCGATCGGGCGCGCCGTGGGCCTCGGCGGAAAGGTCCTGCCAGTCGACCCAGATCTTGAGCCGGTCGGCGTAGACCTGCTGGAGCATCGGGTAGAAGCCCAGGCCGAAGAGCACGCGCAGGGGCGGGTCGTCGGCATCCACGATCTTGAGGAGTGCCTGGGCCGCGGCGGCGGGATCGCCGGCGGGCTGCTTCCCCACGAGCCCGGCGAGGCGCCGACGGAGACCGTCGTAGACCGGGTCGGGCGCGGCCATGTGCCCGTTGGCGAGGGGATCGGGGTTCTTGCCGTCCCGGGTGGCGAAACCGCCGGGCTCCACCACCGTCACGTTGATGCCGAAGTCGGCGACCTCGTGGGCAAGAGACTCGTTCAGCGCTTCCAGCGCCCACTTGGAGACGTGGTAGGCGCTGCCGAGCGGCATCGCCAGCAGCCCGGCGACCGAGGAGAGCTGGATGATGTGCCCCGAGCCCTGGTCACGCAGGTGGGGCAGCGCGGCCTGGATGACCCACAGCGCGCCGAACAGGTTGGTTTCCAGCTGGTCGCGCACGTGCTGCTCCGACAGCTCCTCGACCGCGCCGACCTGGGCGTAGCCGGCGTTGTTCACGACGACGTCGAGGCGGCCGAAGTGCTCCGCGGCCCGCTCGACGCTCGCCCAGACGGCGGCCTTGTCGGTGACGTCCAGCCTCAGCGGGAGCACCGCCCCGCCGTAGGCGGCGACGAGACCGTCGAGGCTCGCGGTGTCCCGGGCGGCCGCGGCCACCTGGTCGCCGCGGGCCAGGGCGGCCTCGACGAACTCGCGGCCGAGGCCGCGGGACGCACCGGTGATGAACCAGACCTTGCTCATGGTGTCCTTCCGATCTCTGCGGTGGCAGTCGTGCGTGCTGCCTTCCGACGCACACCAGGCGTCGGCGGCCCGGCCCCTGTGACAGAGCGAGGATGTGGTGTAGGCCACCGAGGTCGGGGTGTCACACAGCAGTGGTGGCCGGCGTCTCGTGCCGGACAGGAGGAGCCAGTCATGGACGAGCACACGGATCCGACGACGGCGTTCGTCGCGCACCGCAACCTGCTGTTCACCGTCGCCTACGAGATGCTCGGGTCCGCGGCCGACGCGGAAGACGTCCTGCAGGAGACCTGGCTGCGGTGGATGAAGGTCGACCTGGGGCAGGTGCGTGACCAGCGCGCCTACCTGGTCCGGATCACGACTCGGCAGTCGCTCGACCGGCTGCGCACCCTGCGACGTCGCAAGGAGGCCTACGTCGGTCCCTGGCTGCCCGAGCCGCTGCTCACCGCGCCGGACGTGGCCGAGGACGTCGAGCTGGCCGAGTCCGTG
The DNA here is from genome assembly GCF_036044095.1 of Actinomycetospora sp. NBC_00405. Lineage (NCBI taxonomy): Bacteria > Bacillati > Actinomycetota > Actinomycetes > Pseudonocardiales > Pseudonocardiaceae > Actinomycetospora > Actinomycetospora sp. NBC_00405. The sequence continues at coordinate 355,515 of NZ_CP107938.1, read as the reverse complement.
TCGGTGGCAATGATGCTCGTCCTCGAGACGCTGACGCCGACCGAGCGGGCCGTGTTCGTGCTGCGCGAGGCCTTCGACGTCGGCTACGACGAGATCGCGGCCGCCGTCGACAAGACCCCGGCCGCCGTGCGGCAGATCGCGCACCGCGCCCGCCAGCACGTCGATGCCCGCCGCCCGCGGGAGGTGGTGTCCCCCACCGAGGCCCGGGCGACGCTGGAGGCGTTCCGACACGCTCTGGAGGCCGGGGACCCGCAGCGTCTGCTCGACGTCCTCGCGCCTGACGTCGTCCTCGTCAGCGACGGCGGCGGTGTCAAGCGGGCCGCGCTGCGGCCGATCGTCGGCGCGGAGAAGCTGGTTCGCTACATGCTCGGCGGCATCGGGAAGGCCCAGGTCACGGTCAGCACCGACCCGACCGTGCTCAACGGCAACCCGGCACTGGTCCTGCGCGTGGACGGCGAGACCGACGGCGTCATGGCGGTCCGGGTCGAGGACGCGCACATCGCCGGTCTCTACTACGTCCGCAACCCGCACAAGCTGACCCGCATCGCCTCGGAGATCTCGCTCGCCCTGCGATGAGCACGGGTCGCCCCCGCCAGCGGGCGCGACGGACAGGAGCCCGGCAACCCCGAGAGCCGGCCCGGCCAGGGCCTCGACGACGCAGACGAGCGCGAGCGGCCTGGTGAGGTGCGGCTCGAGCAGGACGCCGGTGAGAGCGGTGGACTATCCGAGCCAGACGCCGACGGCCCACCTCCAGGTCCGTGACCGCCGGCCGCGGCGCACCTGAACCACGACCGCGACCGCGCCCACGACGATCACCGCCGCGGTGACGGACAGGGCGCTGCGCTGCCCGGCGGTCACGAAGCCCGAGGGTCCGCCGTGTCCTGGACCGAGCACGACCCACACCCACTGGCAGCTCGCCACGGCGGTGGCGGCCACGGCTCCCAGCGACGCCAGCGCGATGCGCAACGGCCGGGGCCTGTCGGGCTCGGGCACGGGACCGAGTCGCGGCCAGCGCGCGGTCACGTGCGCCGCGAAGGCCACCCCCAGGACGGTCGCCTGCGCGATGAACCCCCGTAGACGAGGGCGGGGACCCACGCACACAGACCGGCGTCGGCGGGCATCGGTGGGCCGCCGAGGACGACCTGCGCCCCGAGCCCGGACCGGGAGCCCGCGAGCACGCTCACACTGCCGAGATCGACCTGCACCTGGTGCACCTCAACAACCCGAAGCCCGCGCCTGGCTCGAGGCGGCCAGCTTAGGCGTGTGCTCTGCTTGCCGGCCTCCCGCAAGAATTCGTGACCAAGATCCCTACGTGCGCGCCGGTGCTCGCTCCGATGCACCTCCCGCGATCGCCGGATGAAGCGCACCGGGTTCGCAGCCTGCGCCGGCGATTGGTCCGGATCGCCGACGCGGACATCTCGGTTCTGTGATCTGATCACCGGCCCGGCGGTTCGGCCAGGCGCGCCGGCCCGCACTCATCCGGGAGGACACCGTGGACCAACCGGCTCCGACACTCGGGACGACACCGCTGCTGCTCATCGCGGTCGGCGCGGTCGCCCTCCTGCTCCTACTGATCATGTGGCTCCGGCTGCACGCGTTCGTCGCGCTGATCCTCGTGAGCGTGCTGACCGGTGTCGCCACAGGGCTGCCGGTGGCCGAGCTCGTCGACACCCTGCTCGACGGGTTCGGCTCGACCCTGGCCGAGGTCGCCCTGCTCGTCGGGCTGGGGGCGATGCTCGGGAAGCTGCTCGAAGTCACCGGTGGCGCGCAGGTGCTCGCCGACAGCCTCATCTCCCGGTTCGGCGAGCGGCGCGCTCCGCTCGCGCTCGGTATCGCCTCCCTCCTGTTCGGCTTCCCGATCTTCTTCGACGCGGGCTTCGTCATCCTGTTGCCGATCGTCTTCACCGTGGCACGGCGCTTCGGCGGATCGTTGCTCCTCTATGCGCTGCCCGCGGCCGGGGCATTCGCGGTCATGCACGCCTTCGTGCCGCCGCACCCGGGCCCGGTCGGCGCGGGCAACCTGCTCGGGGCCGATGTCGGGCTACTCGTGATCGTCGGGCTGGTGGTGGGCATCCCGACATGGTTCCTCGCGTCGTACCTGTTCTCCCGGTGGATCGGGAAACGGATCGACCTCCCGGTGCCAGCCTTGTTCGGGCGGTACGCGAACGATCCCGCCCCGCAGCCCGGCGAGAACGACGAGGACGACGGCTCCGGGAGCGGATCGACCAGCACCGTCACCGAGACCACGGTGACGACCGGGGCCCCGGCACGGGCTCCGGCGTTCGGCACCGTCGTCGCGCTGCTGCTGCTGCCGCTCGTTCTCATCCTGCTCAACACCGGACTGAACACGCTCGCCACCGTCGGCGCAGTGCCCGAGGACGCCACGTGGGTCGTGTCGCTGCGCCTGATCGGGGAGACCCCGATCGCCCTGCTGATCACCCTGCTCGTGGCCGTGGTCGTCCTGGCCCGCGAGCGGTTCAGCCGTGACGAGGTCGAGGAACTGCTCAACTCGTCGCTCGGCCCGATCTGCTCGATCATCCTGATCACCGGCGCCGGGGGCATGTTCGGCGAGGTCCTGCAGGCCAGCGGGATCGGGACGGCGCTGACGGAGTCGCTGAGCGCGCTCGGCCTGCCCATCATCGTGGCGGCGTTCGTCATCGCGCTCTGCCTGCGCGTCGCGCAGGGCTCCGCGACGGTCGCGCTGCTGACCACGGCGGCCCTCGTCGCGCCAGCCGTCGCGGCCGCGGGGATGTCCCCCCTCGACGTCGCGCTCGTGGTCATCTCCATCGCCGGTGGCTCGACCGCGCTCTCCCACGTCAACGACTCGGGCTTCTGGCTGGTCGGCCGATTCCTCGGCATGGACGTCTGGACCACCCTGCGGACCTGGACGGTCATGGAGACCCTCATCGGGGTGATCGGCTTCCTGATCGCCGCCGGGCTCAGCCTCGTCGTCTGACCGCAACCCCGAGACCCGGGGCTGCCTTACTGGGGTCCGCCACGTGCTCGGCGGCGCGGCGACCTCGGTGCTGCGTCGTCGTCACTGCGCCGGCCCCGGGGCACGCCCTCGGCTCGCCCCCGCCGCACGACGGCCGTCGAGCACGCCTGCCCCCATACGGAGTGTCACGTCACGCTGGTCGCCGGGCCCCGTGCCTGTGGCGGCGGGGGTCGCTGTGCTCGTGACCGACGACGGGCTCTGGCAGGAGTTCACCGAACCCGGTGTCACCGGCCGCGGCATCGCCCTCATGGGCAAGCTCTCCGACCACAGCAGCGTCGAGACCACCGAACGCGGCACAGCCGTACGGCTGTGCTGGGCCACCGCTCCGCCCACCGCGCCCTGAAGCCGCCGCCACCGGTCCGGGCGCCGCCCGTGCTACGCGGAGTGGTGCGGGCCGGGACTGTGACGCCACTCCTGGAGGCGCTCGCTGCTGCGCAGCAGGCGGAGCGCGGTGGTGATCCCCAGGCCACCGATGACGTTGCCGAGCACCGACCAGCCGAAGAAGACGATCCAGTTGCCGTAGCCGTACGTCCCGCCGGCGTGGATCCCTCCGAAGATGAAGAGCGTGTCGAGTACCGAGTGGTACATCGACAGCCCGGCAACGAGGAAGGCCACGGCGACCGAGGCGACGACCTTCGCGACGTCGTTGTCGGTGCCGTTGCGCATGCGGGTCAGCAGGGTCATCGTCACCCCGGCGATCACCGCGAGCAGGAACGTCGAGAGGCTCAGCGAGGACGTCGCGTAGGTGGCGCCGTCCTTGACCGCTGTGGACCGGAGGGCCGGGAACGCGGTGACCACCGCCCACATCGTGGCCCACCCGCCGACGAGGTTGCCGAGGAGCGTGAGCGCCCAGAAGCGCACCAACCGCCCGTAGGTGGCCTCCTTGGCGGCGACCACGGCGACCGGCACGAGGAAGCCCTCGGTGAACAGCTCGCTGTTGCCCAGCAGCAGGGCGATAAAGCCCACCGAGAACGCCAGGCCCGCGAGCAACTTGGACCCGGTCGCCTGCTCGACGGCGAGGAAGGCGAGCACGCCGAGCGCGATCTCGACCCCGGCGATCGTCCCGCTCGCCAGCAGCTCGGTCGGGGTGCGGTAGAGCCGCGGTCGCCCGTTCTCCACCACCTGGTCGAACGTGCGCTCCACCTCGTGCTCACGGATCGCGTCGTGCCGACCCTGCGAGTCACGCGAAACGGCAGCCGTGTCTTCCGAGGCACTCATGGTGCCCGGTCTGCCCGTTGGGACAGAGGCACGACACCTGAGGAGCCCGGTCGGAACGCGGCCCGGCCGACGTCAGGGGCAGTGGCCGCAGCCAGCTGTCGGGGGCCGACGCACACTCCGAGGCGCTGTCTCCACGACCTCGATGACTACGCCTCCAGCGATCAGCTGGGCGAAGACTGCCTCGACCGCGCCCTCACCCCAAGGTGAACGGGTCGCGGGTACCGCCGGTGAGCTCGACCCAGACGGCTTTGGTCTCGAGGTAGGCGTCGATGCCGTGGATGCCGTTCTCGCGGCCGAGCCCGGAGGCCTTGAAGCCGCCGAACGGCACGCTCGGGGACAGGACGCGGTAGGCGTTGATCCAGACGGTGCCCGCCTTGATCTTTCCGGCGACGCGGTGCCCGCGATGGATGTCCTTGGTCCACACGGCGCCGGCGAGACCATAGGGAGTGTCGTTGGCGAGCTTGATCGCCTCGTCCTCGTCGGTGAACGTCACCGCGGAGAGAACCGGCCCGAACACCTCCTCGCGGTACACGGTGTCGGTGGGCTTCACCGTCAGGACGGTCGGCTGGACGAAGTAGCTGCCCAGGCTCTCCTTCGACACACCGCCGTAGGCGATGGTGGCGCCCTCCTCGCGGGCCTTGTCGAGGTACCCGAGGACCTTCTCGTACTGGGGCTGGTTGGCGACCGGACCCATCTCCGTCTCGGCGGCCATGGGATCGCCGAGCTTGATCGACGCGGCCCGCTCCGCGACGAGCCGGACGAGCTCGTCGTGGACGTCGGCGTGGACGACCAGGCGCGAGCCGGCCATGCACGTCTGCCCGGTGGCGGCGAACACGCCGGCGACGAGACCGTTCGCCGCCGCCTGCAGGTCGGCGTCCGGAAAGACGACCTGCGGGGATTTCCCGCCGAGCTCGAGCGTGACGGCGTTGAGGTTGTCCATCGCGGCCCTGCCGACGGCCTTACCGGTCGCGGTGGAGCCGGTGAAGGCGACCTTGTCGACACCGGGATGGCCCGCGAGGTGAGCGCCGGTATCGCGCGACAGTCCGGTGACGACGTTGACCACGCCGCCCGGGATGCCCGCCTGCTCGATCAGTTCCGCGAAGCCGAGAGTGGAGGCCGGCGCGTGTTCGGAGGGCTTGACGACCACGGTGCAGCCGGCGGCGAGCAGCGGCGCCAGCTTGAAGGTCATGAGCAGCAGCGGCGAGTTCCAGGGCGTGATCGCGGCGACGACCCCGACCGGCTCGCGACGGGTGTAGACGAGATAGTTCGGGTTCGGCGAGGGGATCTGCTGGCCCTCGATCTTGTCGGCCAGGCCGGCGAAGTACTGGTACCAGCCACCCAGGCCGTTGAGCTGACCGAGCATCTCGCGATAGAGCTTGCCGGAGTCGCTGACCTCCTGACGGGCGAGCTCCTCGGCGTTGGCGCCGATGAGGTCGGCGAGGCGGCGCAGGCACGCGGCGCGGGCGAAGCCCGTCATCTGCCCCCACTCGCCGTCGAACGCCGCCCGCGCCGCCGCCACGGCGGCGTCGACGTCCTCGGGCCCGCCGTCGGGGATCGACGCCCACGGCTGACCGGTGTACGGGTTCTGCGACTCGAAGGTCCTCCCGGAGACAGCGTCGACCGGCTTGCCCCCGATGAGCATCCGGAACTGCTCGAGGTCGGCCATCGCACTCACGTCCCTTCCCTTGGATCGTTTCGAGGTTCGATCAGCCGGCGAACGCTCGGCGCACTGACACCAGGCGCCGTCAGCCCGCGGCGTCGGAGAGGACGCAGGCAACGGGCAGAAGGGCTTCGATATGCGCGCTCCTCCAGCACCGGGACCTCGTCGGTCGACCGAGGTTAGGGAGCGTGGCGGTGCTGGTCCCATCCGTCCTGCGCACCGTCGCAGCCGAATTGCGCACGTGCCTCGCTGGCCCCGCGGGCGGCGGCGTGACGCGCACCGAGGATGTGGGAACGCATGGCTGCTTCGGCCAACGAAGCGTCCCCTCGTTCGATGCCGAGGACGATGTCGTGATGGCCGGCGATGCTGCGGCTGAGGTCGGCGTCGGTGTAGTGGTGGAACGCCTGCTGGACGCGGGGAGCCGACGACACGGCGCCGAGCAGGGCGACGAGCCGCGGGCTGTCGGCGGCCTCGAGCACGGCCCGGTGCAGCGCTCCGTTGGCCTCCACAGCGGCATCGAGGGCCCGCTGGGCCGGCGCGTCGTGCCCGCCGCCCTCCGCTCGCAGGTCGGAGAGCTCCCGGGCAGCGGTCTCGAAGTGGTGGTCCTGTCGCCGAATCTCCTGCAACACGGCGCCGGTGGCCCGGCTCACCGCCAGGCGCGCCCCCTCCCCTTCGAGCAGGGCACGCAGCGAATAGACCTCGTCGACGTCACGCACCGTCCACGACGCGACGCGGGCACCGCGATGACGAACGATCTCCACAAGGCCCTCGGCGGCCAACGCGTTGAGGGCCTCTCGGACGGGAGTGCGGCTCACACCGAGCTGCTCGGCCAGCGTGCCTTCTCGCACCCAGTGCCCCGGGAGCAGCGAGCCGTCGGTGATGTCGTCACGGATGGCGCGGTAGGCGATCGAGCGCGCTCCCCGCTCTGGAGCGGCGCGCGCCTCGTTCCGCAGGGGTCGGGCTGCGCCGTGGTTGGTCGTGCTGCGGGGCGTCACTCCCGGCTCCTCGGCAGACAAATCGCATGCGACAAGCTCTCCAGATTCACAGGAACTCTCCCGTCACCCCACCTCACAGCACTCCTCACTCGTCCTTGCCGCTCGATCGTATACGTGTCAGTGTGGTGCGGGACACGGTCCAGCGGCGAGAGGCCGAGCGTGAGCGCACCCACTGTCGGGAGCCCGCAGAGCCCGAACGCGGAGGAGCCGCTGTCCGCCTACGCGGTCATGAACACCGCCGACGTCGACGAGGCCCAGCACGTCGTCACCGAGGTCTACGTGCCGCACGAGCTCGACTCGCTGGGCGGCCGTCCGCTCGACGCACGACTCAACAGCGTCGCGTCCGACCGGCTGACGCTGGGCTATCTCGTCTACGGCGCGAACGCCTCACTCGATCTGCCCCCGCTCGAGCACTGCTACCACGTCAACCTGACCCTGAGCGGTCGCACGCAGGTCACCCGCCGCGCCGGCAAGGACCACGCGGTCACCGAGGGCGGGCGGAGCGGCGCGGTCCTGCTCCCCACCGAGGACTCCACGGTGACCTGGACACCCGAGGCCACCCAGTTCGCGATGAAGTTCCCGCGGGGACCGCTCGAGGAGCACCTCGGTGGGCTGCTCGGGCAACCGGTGTGCGACCCCCTCGACTTCGACGTGTCGATGGACCTCACCGCAGGACCCGGTGCGGCGTTGCTTGCCGCCGTGCGCTTCATGCAGGCCGAGATGGACCGTCCCGGCGGGATCAGCCACGCTCCGCTCGCGCGGGCACAGCTCGAGACCTACGTGATGACCGCCCTGCTCCACGGCGTGCGCCACCAGTACACCGACGCACTGCACGCTCCGCACATGGAGGACCGCCCGGCCGTCGTGCGGCAGGCGGTGGACTACATCGAGGCACACGCCCACGAGTCGTTCACGATCCCGCAGCTGGCCGGCCGGCTCGGGGTCTCCACCCGCACGCTCCAGGTCACCTTCGCGCGCAACGTCGGCATCACCCCCAGCGAGTACGTCCGGGACGTGCGCCTCTCCCATGTCCACGCCGAGCTGGCCGCAGCCAACCCGGCCGACACCTCGGTGACCGAACGAGCCGCCGCATGGGGCTTCCTGCATCAAGGCCGGTTCTCCGAGCAGTACCGCCACAAGTACGGCCGACTGCCGTCCCAGACGCTGCGAGGCTGAAGCTCGCGCTCGCTCCGTTGCGCGTTTCGGACGCAGACCTGCGCATCACGGATGGTCGATGGCCGTACCGCTGCCTAGCGTGGTCCCGATCACGGCCGGAAGGCACAGGATCCGCTCATTCCGACGGCGGACGCACCGGTTTCGCGAGACACCAACGTCGCTGGAGGTTGTCGCCATGGCCCAGACCATCACTCGTGGCCGCGAGCAGGAGATTCCGCTCAAGCACCCCCGCGAGAACGGCAAACCCTCCATCTTCAACGACCAGAAGATGAAGCTGGGCCTGTTCGGGTCGAACTGCTCCGGTGGGCTGTGCATGACCGACGCCCCGACCACGTACGAGATCACCTGGAAGCACACCAGGTCGATCGCTCAGAAGGCCGACCGGCTCGGCATGGAGGCCATGGTCCCGGTCGCCCGCTGGAAGGGCTTCGGCGGCAACGTCAACTTCAACGGCACCAACTTCGAGACGTTCACGTGGGCCGCCGGCATCGCCGAGGCCACCGAGCAGATCACCGTCTTCACCACCACCCACATCCCGACCGTTCACCCCGTGGTCGCCGCGAACATGGCCACGACCAACGACCACATCTCCAACGGGCGATTCGGGATGAACCTGGTGATGGGCTGGTTCACCCCGGAGATGGGGATGTTCAACCCCAAGCAGCTCGAGCACGACGAGCGATACGTCTACGGCGGGGAGTGGCTCGAGCTCGTCGAACGTCTCTGGACCGCTGAAGGAGAGTTCAACTTCGACGGGAAGTACTTCCAGGCCAAGAACCTGGAGTCCGAGCCCAAGCCGATCCAAAACCCGCGGCCCGTGCTGATCAACGCCGGCAACTCGTCGGCCGGCACCGACTTCTCCGCGAAGTACGTCGACATCAACTTTGCGTCGCTGGACATGGAGAAGATGCCCGACTACACCAAGGCGATCAAGAAGAAGGCCCAGGACGAGTACCTCCGCCAGATCAGCACCATGACCTACGGCCTCGTCGTGTGCCGCGACACCGAGGAAGAGGCCAAGCGGGACCACCAGCGGATCATCGACGAGGGTGACTGGCCCGGCGCCCGGAACCTGATGAGCATCATCGGGATGGAGAGCGAGTCGTTCAACGAGCAGATCGAGAAGTTCCAGGAACGCTTCATCGCCGGCTGGGCCGGCCAGCCCCTCGTGGGCACCCCCGAGCAGGTCGTCGAGGGCTTCCAGCAGCTCTCCGACGCCGGCATGGAGGGCATGATCATGGGCTTCCTCGACTACAACGAGGAGATCGACCACTTCGGCGAAGCCGTCATGCCGCTCATGCGCGAGGCCGGGCTGCGCCACTGAGCGGGCGCCCGTCGCCCCGGTGCCCGAGGCCCGGGGACGACGGCGCTCTCCCTACGGAGAGCACGAGCTCCTCATCGCCCCTGCCACACGACGTCGGGATCGACCCGCTCAATGGGATCGTCGCCACTGAGAACCCCGCCGATCACGACGCACCGCGGTGGCTGCGGTCGCTTGGCGGCGTCAGTCCGACGTCGCGAGGCGCGTCCCGCCCGCGTGGACCGCGGCCCGACCCAGCACGCCCAGGGCGGTGGCGAGACAGCGATGGCCACGATCAGAGCAGCGACCACGGCCGTCCCGTCGCGGGCGCGCTCCGACAGGGCCCAGAGCGCGGCATCCGCGTCGTCGAGGCACGACCGTCGAGCCCTGAATCAGTCGGCGCCGCCCCAGCGCTCGTCATCGTCTCCATCAGCACCATGCCGACGATGGTCGAAGCCTCGGACTGGAGGCTTCTCGACGACGACCGCGATGATCACCAGACGTGCCTTCGACGACATGCACGAGCGTGTCGCTGCTGTCCGGGATCACCCGCGACATCTGTCCGGCATGTCCTGAGACCCCCGTCCGGGATGGGTTGAGCCAGCACATGCGTGGGCGCGGCAGGATTCGAACCTGCGACCGACGGCTTGTAAGGCCGTTGCTCTTCCGCTGAGCTACGCGCCCGGTCCGGAGCGAACGGGGAGTTCGTCCGCCTAGAAGCAGCGAACAGCACGTTCGTTCCGGAAGCCAGGGAGTTCGGTCAGGCCAGCTGCTTGAGCGCGTCGCGCCAGCCCTGCTGGTCGCGGGCGTCGCCGGGGCCGTTGTGCTCCGCGAAGCGCACGACGCCGTCGGGGTCGATCAGGAACGTGCCGCGGAAGGCGAAGCCCAGGTCGGCGCTGAAGACGCCGTAGGACTCGGACACCGCGCCGTGGGGCCAGAAGTCGGAGAGCAGCGGGAACTCGTAGCCCTCCTGCTGCGTCCAGACCTTGAGCGACCAGGTGGTGTCGCAGGAGACGCCGACGACCTGGACTTCGTCGTTCTGGAACGACGACAGGTCGTCGCGCACCGAGCAGAGCTCGCCGGTGCAGATCCCGGAGAACGCGAAGGGGAAGAACACCAGGAGGACGGCCTTGTCGCCGGCGAAGTCGGCGAGCGAGACCTCCTGCCCGTCCTGGTTCTTGAGCGTGAAGTCGGGGGCCTTCGAGCCCACCTCGACGGTCATCTGACCAGTCTCCTGTTCCGTCCGGGTCGAGAACCCGGCCAGCCTAGCGAGGAGCGCAGGTCACCGACGTCGCTGGGCCGACGCCTTCGGCGCGACGAGGCGGGTGCCGACCCAGGCCTCGGACACGCTGATGTTCGAGGTCTGCGAGAGCCCCGCAGTGGGGGCCGCCTCCGCGATGTCGGAGGGCTCGACGTGACCGTCGTTGCCGGTCTTGGGGGTGAGCACCCAGACCACTCCGGTGTCGGTCAGCGGGGTGCGCGCGTCGACGAGGGTGTCGACGAGATCCCCGTCCCCGTCACGCCACCAGAGGAGCACGACGTCGACGACCTCCTGGGCGTCCTCGTCGAGCAGGTCCTCGCCGCAGCGCTCCTCGACTGCGGACCGGACCTCCTCGTCGACGTCCGAGTCCCAGCCCAGCTCCTGCACGATCATCCCCGGCTCGATGCCGAGCTTCCCGGCGAGATCGGACTTGTCCGCATCTCCCGTGGCCGCGACCACGCCTGGTGCCCCCTCCTCGTCCTCGGGTGCCGCTAGGTGCACGTCACCCGTCTGAAGCGCTTAGAGAACACGGCCGTCGCACGCAGCGCAACCAGCCACGCGGGGACGGTCGATGTGGGCGCGGCCGTCCTACCCGTCGGTAGACGTGACGGCGGGGGCGGAGCAGGTGACCATGGGCCCCCGGAGTACCTCGCGGAGCACCGGGACGGGACGGCGCGGGTCCGGACGACCGGGCAGAATCGGTTCCGAAGCACCGGCCAGGGACCCCGTGATCCGGACCCGGCCCGGGCCGTCGACCCACCAGCGACAGGGAGATCGAGCCGTGACCACCCAGAAGGGCACCGCGAACGCGGACACCGGCCGGGTCCACATCATCCGCGACGGACTCTCGTCGCACCTGCCCGACATCGATCCGGACGAGACCGCGGAGTGGATCGAGTCCTTCGACGCCGTGCTCGAGGGGCAGGGCGAGCAGCGGGCGCGGTACCTCATGCTGCAGCTGCTCGAGCGCGCCCGGGCCCGCCGGGTGGCCGTGCCGTCGCTGTACTCCACGGACTACGTCAACACCATCCCGACCGACCAGGAGCCGTGGTTCCCCGGCGACGAGGAGACCGAGCGGCGCTACCGGGCGTGGATCCGGTGGAACGCGGCGGCGATGGTGCACCGCGCGCAGCGCCCCGGCGTCGGGGTCGGCGGGCACATCTCGACCTACGCCTCGGCGGCCTCGCTGTACGAGGTCGGCTTCAACTGGTTCTTCCGCGGCAAGGACCACCCCGGCGGCGGCGACCACGTCTTCTACCAGGGCCACGCCTCCCCCGGCATCTACGCCCGCGCGTTCCTCGAGGGCCGCCTGGGCGCCCAGCAGCTCGACGGCTTCCGCCAGGAGCTCTCGCACGCGGGCCCGGGCGGTGGGCTGCCGTCGTACCCGCACCCGCGCCTGATGCCGTGGTTCTGGGAGCACCCGACGGTCTCGATGGGCCTCGGGCCCATCGGCGCCATCTTCCAGGCGCGGTTCGACCGTTACCTGCACAACCGCGGGATGAAGGACACGAGCCAGCAGCACACCTGGGCGTTCCTCGGCGACGGCGAGATGGACGAGCCGGAGTCGCGCGGCGCCATCCACGTGGCGGCGGCCGAGGGCCTCGACAACCTGACCTTCGTCATCAACTGCAACCTGCAGCGCCTCGACGGGCCGGTGCACGGGAACGGGAAGGTCATCCAGGAGCTCGAGTCGTTCTTCCGTGGCGCCGGCTGGAACGTCGTCAAGGTCATCTGGGGCCGTGAGTGGGACCGGCTGCTGCACGCCGACCGCGACGGCGCGCTGATCAACCTCATGAACACCACGCCGGACGGCGACTTCCAGACCTACAAGGCCAACGACGGCGCCTACGTCCGCGAGCACTTCTTCGGCCGCGACCCGCGGACGAAGGAGCTGGTCAAGGACCTGTCCGACGCCGACGTCTGGAACCTCAAGCGCGGCGCGCACGACTACCGCAAGGTCTACGCCGCCTACCAGGCCGCGATGGAGCACCAGGGCCGCCCGACGGTCATCCTGGCCAAGTCGATCAAGGGCTACACGCTCGGCCCGACGTTCGAGGGCCGCAACGCGACCCACCAGATGAAGAAGCTGACCCTCGACGACCTCAAGACGTTCCGCGACGAGGTCCGCGTGCCGATCAGCGACGCCGAGCTCGAGCGCGACCCCTACCTGCCGCCGTACTACCACCCGGGCCCCGACGCCCCGGAGATCGAGTACATGCTCGATCGCCGTCGTCAGCTCGGCGGGCCGCAGCCCGAGCGCCGGCTGCGGAACAAGCCGCTGGTGCTGCCCGGGGACAAGGCCTACGACGTCGTGAAGCGGGGCTCGGGCAAGCAGGAGATCGCGACGACGATGGCCTTCGTCCGGTTGGTCAAGGAGCTCACGCGGGACGCGGAGATCGGCAAGCGCGTCGTCCCGATCATCCCGGACGAGGCGCGCACCTTCGGGATGGACTCGTTCTTCTCCAACCTCAAGATCTACAACCCGCAGGGCCAGCTCTACACGTCGGTCGACCACGACCAGCTGCTGGCCTACCGCGAGTCCGAGGCCGGCCAGCTGCTGCACGAGGGCATCAACGAGGCAGGCTCGGTCGCCTCGTTCACCGCGGTCGGCACGTCGTACGCCACCCACGGCGAGCCGATGATCCCGATCTACATCTTCTACTCGATGTTCGGGTTCCAGCGCACCGGCGACGGGATCTGGGCGGCGACCGACCAGATGGCGCGCGGCTTCCTGCTCGGCGCCACCGCGGGCCGCTCGACGCTGGTCGGCGAGGGCCTGCAGCACAACGACGGCCACTCGGTGCTGCTCGCGGCCACGAACCCCGGGATCGTGCACTACGACCCGGCCTACGGATTCGAGATCGCGCACATCGTGCGCGACGGCCTGGCCCGCATGTACGGCGAGCCCGACCCGCACCGCGACCCCAACGTCAGCTACTACCTGACGGTCTACAACGAGCCCTACCAGCAGCCGGCGCAGCCCGAGGGCCTCGACGTCGACGGCCTGCTGCGCGGGCTCTACCGCTACGCCCAGGCCCCCGGCGGCCCAGGCCCGCGGGCCCAGATCCTCGCCTCCGGCGTCGCCATGCCGTGGGCGCTCAAGGCCCAGGAGATGCTGGCGCAGGAGTGGGGCGTGCAGGCCGACGTGTGGTCGGCGACGTCGTGGACCGAGCTGCGCCGCGACGGCGTCGAGACCGACGACCACAACCACGCGCACCCCGACGCCGACCCGCGCACGGCGTACGTGACGCAGGCGCTCGCGGACGCGGCAGGCCCGGTGCTCGCGGTGTCGGACTGGATGAAGGCCGTGCCGGACCTGATCCGCAAGTGGGTGCCGGGCGACTTCACCGTCCTCGGCACCGACGGGTTCGGCCTGTCGGACACCCGCCCGGCGGTGCGGCGGCACTTCGGTGTCGACGCCGAGAACATCACCGTGGGCATCCTCGCCGCGCTCGCCCGGCGCGGCGAGGTCGGGCACGACACCGTCGTGCGGGCGGCCCAGCAGTACCGGATCGACGACCCCCAGGCGGCGGGCCCGCAGACCTCGGACTCCGGCGTCGCCTGAGTCGCGTCCACCGGGGCGGCGGTGACACGCCGACCCGGTGGACGGGGCCGCCTCGGCGCGCCCGGCGTAATCGTTCGATGACCGTTCGTCGCGGGAGTCGATGTCGGGGCTGGTCTCCCACCCCGTCCTTCCGGATAGGCTGTCGCCGTCACGCCGCCCGGACGCCCCCGGACGATCCTGGCGGCGCGGCTCCGACGTTCCGGAGCTCCCGGCTCCGGCGGCGGATCTGAAGGTCGGGGCTGATCGACGCCTCGTGACATCGGTATGAGGAGCAAGAATGGCAGAAGGCACCGTCAAGTGGTTCAACAGCGAGAAGGGCTTCGGCTTCCTCGCTCCCGACGGTGGTGGCGCTGACGTGTTCGTCCACTACTCGGCCATCCAGGCTCGCGGCTTCCGCACCCTGGACGAGGGTCAGCGCGTCTCGTTCGACGTCGAGCAGGGCCAGAAGGGCCTGCAGGCCGTTCAGGTCACGCCGCTGTAAGGACTCGGCGGAGTCACCTCACGAGATCGGGGGCGGGGCGTCGGGAGACGCGCCGCCCCCGTCGTGTGTCCGGGGTCGGGTGGGCACGCGGAGCGAGGGTCACCTCGACTGCGTCCTACGCACCGAGGGACGCCCTCGCTCCCACCATCGCGCGCCCGGGTCAGGCCGTGGTGACGACGACCAGCTCGGCGCCGTCGGGGCCCGCACGGAGCTCGACCGCCCCGGTGCCGGTGATCTCGAGGCTGTCACCGGCGGTCGCGTCGGTGAGGGCGCCCCGGGCCACGTGCACGTGCCGGAACTCCCCGTCGGCCGGGGACCACGCGTCGCCCGCGGCGAGCCGCGCGACCGTCACCGTCACGCCGGGACGGCGCAGCCCGAGCACGAAGGGCCCGGCGGCGAGGTCGGGCCGGTGGTGGGTCAGCGACGGCTCCCCCGGGGGCGGGTCGTCCATCCCCGGCGTGATCCAGACCTGGACGAGGTGTGCGGACGAGTCCGGGGCGGCCCGCTCGTCGTGGTGCCAGCCGGTGCCGGCGACGAGGTGCTGCAGGGTGCCGGCGGGAGCAGGGGTGTCGACGCCGTCGGGTCCCGTGTGGATCATCGTCCCGTCGACGACCCACGCCAGGATCTCGACGTCGCGGTGCTCGTGGGCCCCGTACGCGACGCCCGCGGCGAGCTCGTCGTCGTTGTGCGCGACGAGGGCGCCGAACGAGGTGCGCTCCGAATCGTAGTGTGCCCCGAACGACAGCCCGTGGCGCGAGCGCACCCCGTCGCCCTCGCTGACCGGGCGCGCGTCACGTGGACGGATCCGGACGGTCGCCATCCGTGCCATGCTCCCCGTCCATGACCAGCGCCGCGGTCCCGGGGCTGCCCGGCCGTGCCGCGGGAGGTCGCGGCCCCGTGCGGGCCACGACGCTGCGCCGCCTCGAGCGTTCCTCGGGGGAGGTCGCGAACGCCGGAGTCGCCGCGATGGCGGCCCGCCTGCCCTGGTTCACGCGCCTGACCGCCGAGCAACGTTCCGGGGTCCTGCTGGTCACCCAGACCGGCGCCGCGAACTTCGTCGCCTGGCTGCGCGACCCCGACGCCACTCCCCGGCTCACCGCCGAGGCCTTCCGCAGCGCCCCGCTCGATCTCGCCCGCCGCGTCACGTTGCGCCAGACCGTGGAGCTGGTGCGCATCGCGATCGCGGTGTTCGAGGAGCGCATCCCCCGCCTGGGCGCCGACGAGGCCGAGCGGGCCGCGCTGGAGCACGCGGTGCTGCGCTTCGGGCGCGAGGTCGCGTTCTCCGCGGCGACCGTCTACGCGAGCGCCGCCGAGGCCCGCGGCGCGTGGGACGCGCGGCTCGAGGCGCTGGTGGTCGACGCCGTCGTGCGCGGCGAGGCGGCGGAGACGCTGCTCTCGCGTGCGTCGGCGCTGGGCTGGGACCCGGCCGCCGAGACCACGGTCGTGGTGGGTGAGCCACCCGCCGAGGAGCCGCCCGAGCCGCTGCACGCGGTGCGGCGCGCGGCCCACCGCGCCGGGGCGACGGTGCTGCTCGGGACGCACGGCGCGAAACTCGTCATGATCGCCGGGCCGGGGGCGCCGCTGGACGAGCTGTCGGCGTCGTTCGGGCCGGGGGCGGTCGTCGCCGGGCCCACGGTCGCGGGGCTCACCGAGGCCCACCTCAGCGCGACGCGCGCCCTGGCCGGGCACCGCGCGGTCCGGGCGTGGCCGGGCGCCCCGCGCCCCGTGGCCGCCGACGACCTGCTCCCCGAGCGGGTGCTCGACGGCGACGCCGGGGCCGTCGAGCAGCTGCGTCGCGAGGTCGCGGCGCCGCTGCGGGAGGCCGGCGGCGAGCTCACGACCACCGTCGAGAGCTACCTCGACGTCTCCGGGGTGCTCGAGGCCGCGGCCCGCGCGCTCTACGTGCACCCCAACACCGTCCGCTACCGGCTCCGCCGGGTGGCCGAGGTCACGGGCCGTCACCCCGGCGAGGCGCGCGGTGCGCTGGTGCTACGGCTCGCACTCGTCCTCGATCGGTTGCAGTCCGGAACATCACCGGGATGAGCCCCTGACCTGCATCGATGTGGTCCACACCGCCTCTGGTCGGGGGTGTGTGATCCGGGGCATTGTGGGAACTCCACAACCACGGCGGACGCGAGTTCGTCGCCCCGACGCCTTCGGCCCGACGTGGGGTCGTGATGAGGTGGCCACGTGATCGCGATCCTCGCCCCCGGTCAGGGCGCCCAGAAGCCCGGCATGCTCGCCCCGTGGCTCGACCGCCCCGAGGCGCGTGGACGGCTCCAGGCGTTCTCCGACGCGGCCGGGCTCGACCTCGTGCACCTCGGTGTCGAGGCCGACGCCGCCGCCATCGAGGACACCGCCGTGACGCAGCCGCTGCTCGTCGCGTCCGCGCTGCTCGCGTGGGACCAGCTCCGGCTCGAGGTGACCGTCCCCGACGACGCGGTGGTGGTCGGGCACTCGGTGGGCGAGCTCGCCGCCGCGGCGATCGCCGAGGTGATCGACGCCGAGCAGGCCGTCGCCCTCGCGGCCGTGCGCGGGCGGGAGATGGCCGCCGCGTGCGCCGAGGAGCCGACGTCGATGGCCGCCGTCCTCGGCGGTGACGCCGACGCCGTGCTCGCCCGTCTCGCCGAGCTCGACCTCGAGCCGGCCAACCGCAACGGGTCCGGCCAGGTGGTCGCCGCCGGCCGCAAGGACGCCATCGACGCGCTCGTCGAGAACCCACCCGAGGGCGCCCGGGTCCGCGCGCTATCCGTGGCCGGCGCGTTCCACACACGGTTCATGGAGCCCGCCGAGAAGGCGCTGGGCACCTGGGTCGGCGAGCACCGTGACGAGCTCGCCCCGGCCGACCCTTCGCACCCGCTGGTGCAGAACGCCGACGGCGCGGTGGTCACCGACGGCGGCGAGTTCCTCGACCGCCTCGTGGCCCAGGTGACGCGCTCGGTGCGCTGGGACTCCTGCATGGACACCCTCGCCGCCCGGGGCGTCGACGCGGTCATCGAGCTGACGCCCGCGGGCACGCTCACCGGGATGGTCAAGCGCGCGATCAAGGGGACCGCCGTCGTCAACGTGAACACACCGGACGACCTGGAGAAGGCCGCGCAGACGATCGGGGAGCACGCGTGAAGATCCAGCTGACGCCACCCGTCGCCGGGGCCCGCATCCTCGGGCTCGGCAGCATGCAGCCCGACACCGTGGTCACGAACCACGACCTCGAGAAGCGGGTCGAGACCAACGACGCGTGGATCCAGAGCCGCGTCGGGATCATCGAGCGGCGCTTCGGCACCGCGGAGGACTCGGTGGTGTCGATGGGCGTCGACGCCGGATCGAAGGCGCTGGCCGACGCCGGCGTCTCCCCCACCGACCTCGACGCCGTCATCGTCGCCACCTGCACGATGTCCAAGCCGATCCCGAACGCCGCGGCGCAGACCGCCGACCGCATCGGGGTCAACGGCATCGGGGCGTTCGACGTCAACACCGCCTGCGCCGGCTTCTGCTACGGCGTCGGCATGGCCGGCGACATGATCCGCTCGGGCACCGCGCGCCACGTGCTGGTGATCGGCTCGGAGAAGCTCTCCGACTGGCTGGACATGGACGACCGCTCGACCTGCATCATCTTCGCCGACGGGGCGGGCGCCGCGGTGATCGGACCGGCGACCTCCGAGGACGAGGTCGGCGTCGGCCCGGTCATCTGGGGCGCGGCGGGCGACCTCGTCTCCACGATCCACATCGACGAGACCGACGCGCTGCGCCAGGAGGGCCAGGCGGTCTTCCGCTGGGCCACCACCAAGATCGCGCCGGTCGCGCTGCGCGCCGTCGAGGCCGCAGGCCTGACCCCCGCCGACATCGACGTGCTCGTCCCCCACCAGGCCAACCTGCGCATCGTCGAGGCGATCGCGAAGCGCCTGCGCCAGGCCGGGGCCCGCGACGACCTGCGCGTCGCCGACGACATCCAGTACTCCGGCAACACGTCGTCGGCGTCGATCCCGATGGCCATCGACCACATGCGCGGCGCCGGGCGCGCGCGGTCCGGCGACGTGGCGCTGCTCATCGGCTTCGGCGCCGGCCTGTCGTACGCGGGGCAGGTCGTCGTCCTGCCCTGAAACGTCCTACGGTGCGCACCGCACGGCGCGCACCGAACGAAGAGAAGCACGAGAAAGGGAGCCAGTGGCGACCAACGAAGAGATCCTGCCCGACCTCGCGAGCATCGTGGAGGAGGTCGCGGGCGTCGACGCCGCGGAGGTCACCTCCGAGAAGTCGTTCGTCGACGACCTCGACATCGACTCGCTCTCCATGGTGGAGATCGCCGTGCAGGCCGAGGACAAGTTCGGCGTCAAGATCCCCGACGACGAGCTCGCCAAGCTGACCACGGTGCAGGACGCCGTCGACTACATCTCCTCGCACTCGTGAGCGCCACCGGCCAGGGGGTCGTCGTCACCGGCATGGGAGCGACGACCCCGCTCGGCGGCGACGTGGCGACCACGTGGGACGGCCTCCTGGCCGGTCGCAGCGGCGTCTCCACCATCGACGCGGAGTGGGTCGACACGTTCGAGCTGCCGGTGAAGATCGCCGCGCAGCTCGCGACGGAGCCGACCGAGACCATCAAGCGTGTCGAGGCCCGGCGCCTCGACCGCAGCGAGCAGACCGCGATCGTCGCGGCCCGCGAGGCCTGGGCGCACGCGGACCTCGGCGACTACCCGTCCGCCGAGGACGGCTCGCCGAAGGTCGACGGGCTGCGGCTCGCCGTCATCATCGGCACCGGCATCGGCGGTGCGCTGACCCTGCTCGGCCAGGACGACATCCTCGAGCAGCAGGGCCTGCGCAAGGTGTCCGTGCTGACCATCCCGATGCTCATGCCGAACGGCCCGGCCGCGCACGTCGGCCTGGAGCTCGGCGCCGCGGCGGGCGTCCACGCACCCGTGTCCGCGTGCGCCTCGGGCGCCGAGGCCATCGCCTGGGGCTGGCGGATGCTGCAGGCCGACGAGGTCGACGTGGTCGTAGCCGGGGGCACCGAGGCGTGCATCCACCCGATCACGCTCGCCGGCTTCAGCCAGGCCCGCACCATGGCGATGCGCAACGACGAGCCCGAGCGTGCCTCGCGCCCGTTCGACACCGGCCGCAACGGCTTCGTGCTCGGCGAGGGCTCCGGCATCGTCGTGCTCGAGCGCGAGGAGTTCGCGCAGGCCCGTGGGGCCACGGTGCACGGGCGCATCGCCGGCATCGGCACCAGCGCCGACGCGTACCACATCACCGCGCCGGACCCCGAGGGAACGGGCCAGTCGCGCGCCATCGCGGCGGCGCTGCGGACCGCGGGTCTCGACCCGTCCGACGTGGGCCACGTGAACTGCCACGCCACCGCCACCTCGGTGGGCGACGTGGCCGAGACCGTCGCCGTCAAGAAGGCGATCGGCGAGCACCCCGTGCTCACCGCGCCCAAGGGCTCGCTGGGTCACCTGCTCGGCGCCGCCGGCGCCGTCGAGGCGATCACGACGATCCTGTCGGTGCGCGAGGGCCTCGTGCCGCCCACCGCGAACCTCGAGGAGCTCGACCCCGACGTCACCCTCGACGTCGTGGCGGGCGAGGCGCGCAAGGTGTCGCTCGACGCCGCGATCAGCGACTCGTTCGGCTTCGGCGGGCACAACGTGTGCCTGGCGATCACGCCCGCCTAGCTCTTAGCCCCGCGCCGCGGTCGGCGCGCCCCGCGACGCAGGAGCGGGGCGGGTCGCACCATTCGGCGCGATCACTAACAGGGCGTCCGCAACTGGCTGCCGGGTCGGGGGTCGACGAGACGGGGCTCGCCCCCGTCGGTCTCGACGACGGCCCCGACCTGCCAGCACAGCCGCGGCACCCGCACGTCCGCAGGCGCGTCGGCCGGGTCCTGGGTGGTGACGTACCCCAGCGGCACGACCAGCTCGCCCCCGGCCACGGGGTCGATGCGGCGCACCACGACCGACCCCACGCGCTGGGTGCGCGCGGCCGCCGCGAAGGTGGTCGCGTCCACGCGGGCGTCCGGCACGAGCGTCGCCCGGTAGGCGGACAGGTCGCCGCTGTTGCGGGCGTCGGTCCAGCGCTGGAGGAGGTCGCGGACCGCGCCCGACTGCGGGTGCGCGGCCGCCGACGCGGACAGCACCACGGTCGGCGGGCCCGCGGATCCGTCGGCCGGCAGCTCCGCGCCCACGAGCACCGGCCCGGTGTCGCCCACCGCGGCCCGGGCGACGCTGGCGGCGCGGGCGCCGAGCACGGCCCCGGCCACGACGATCACCACCAGCGCGAGGGCCAGCACGACGGGCACGACGAGGCCGGGACGCAGGCGGTCGGCGAGGGCGCCGTCCCGCAACCGACCGAGCATGGCTCCCACCCTGCCAGTACCCCCCGACACGCTCCCGACGGTAGGTGGGGAGGCCAGGACTAGCCGACCTGGTGCAGGCGGGCGGACGCGGCGCCGTCGCCGGCGTAGCGGAACTCCTCGAGCGCGGCGTCCCACCGGGTGCCGAGCAGGTCGTCGAGGCGACGGGTCAGCGCCTCGCGGGTCCCGGCGCCGGCGAGAGCGGTCCGGACCTGGTCCTCACCGAGGACGATGTCGCCGTTGGCGCTCGTGCGGCCGTGCCACAGGCCCAGGCCGGGGACGTGGCTGAAGCGCTCGCCGTCGGTGCCCGGGGAGGGGTCCTCGGTGATCTCGAAGCGCACCATCCCCCAGGCGCGCAGAGCGGTCGCCAAACGGGCCGCGGTGCCCGTGGGACCCACCCACGTGCACTCGGCACGCACCGTCCCTGGTGCCGCGTCCTGCGCGGACCAGTTCAGCACGACCCGAGCGTCGAGGACGCTCGAGAGCGCCCACTCGACGTGCGGTCCGACCGCAGACGGCGACGAGTGGACGTAGACAACGCCACGGGTGCTCACTGCTGACCTCCGGCTCGACGAGAAGCGCCTTCCCCAACGTCCTCGTCCGGACTTTCGGTCCTCTGGATCACCCAGCGCTGCAGTGTGCACCGTGGGACGGGTGTGGCGCCAGTGCCCCCGGGATCTCGGGCGTGTCGGCCTCCCTGTCCGTAGAGTCGTCGTACCGTGACCGACGATCACGGTCCGCACACGGGCGGTGCGCGGTTCGGGGACGTCTTCGCCGACGCCCAGTTCCGAGCCCTCTGGGCGGCCCAGCTGCTCTCGGTCCTCGGCGACCAGGTCGCCCGCGTCGCCCTCGCCGTCCTCGTGTTCACCGAGACGGGGTCGGCGGGGCTCACCGCGTTGACCTACGCCCTGACCTTCCTGCCCGACCTCGTCGCCGGTCCCCTGCTCTCCGGCATCGCCGACCGCGCCCCGCGCCGGCTGACGATGGTCGTGAGCGACCTCCTGCGCGCCGGGGTGCTCGCCCTCATGGCCGTGCCCGGGATGCCGTTCGCGGCGCTGTGCGGGCTGGTCGTCGCGGGCCAGCTGATCGCCGCGCCGTTCGCCGCGGCGCGGGCGGCGATCCTCCCGCACGTGCTCACCGGGGAGCGCTACGTCGTCGCCTCCGCGGTGTCCGGCACGACGTACCAGAGCGGGCAGGTCCTCGGCTTCGCGCTCGGCGGGCCGCTGGTGGCCCTCGTCGGGGTGCCGGTCGCCCTGCTCGCCGACGCCGCGACGTTCGTCGTCTCGGCGCTGATCCTGCAGATCGGGGTGGCGGAGCAGCGGGCCACGGGCGGGGTCCCCGACGACGCCGGCATCCGCCTGCGCGACGGCGCCCGGATCGTCGTGGGCGACCGGCGTCTGCGCTCCCTGGTCGCGCTCGCCTGCGTGTCGGCGTTCGTCGTGACGGTGGAGGGCCTGGCCGCGCCGTACGCGGCGTCGCTGGGCGGCGGGCCGGTGACCGTGGGCCTGCTGCTCGCCGCGAACCCGCTCGGGGCGGCGCTGGGCATCGTCCTGCTCGCCCGCCTCGTCCCGCCGGCGCGGCGCGACCGGCTGCTCGGGCCGCTCGCGGTGCTCTCGTGCGTCCCGCTCGTCGCCTCCGCGCTCGATCCGCCGCTGGGCGGGGTGATCGCGCTGTGGGTGGTCTCGGGGCTGGCGTGCGCCTACCAGGTGCCGGCGAACGCCGCCTTCGTCGCCGCCGTGCCCGACGCGCACCGCGGCCAGGCCTTCGGGCTCGCGGTGACGGCCCTGCGCGTCACGCAGGGCGTGGGGGTGCTCGTCGCGGGCCTGCTCGCCGAGCGGACCGGGCCGGCGACGGCCGTGGCCCTCGCCGGAGCGCTCGGCGCCGTCGTGGCGCTCCTGTGCGCCGTCGCCTGGAACCGCGCCCGCGGGTCGTGATCGGGCCCGGGCGTGATCACTGGCCGGTATCGCTCGCATCGCGAGCGATACCAGCCAGTAACACGACTCCCGGGGTCCGGACCTAGTGCCAGTTCGAGTCCCGGTGCCAGTTGGAGTCGGCGAAGTGCCAGTTGGAGTCCGCGAAGTGCCAGTTCGAGTCCCGGTGCCAGTTCGAGTCGGCGAAGTGCCAGTTGGAGTCGCGGTGCCAGTTCGAGTCGGCCACGGGGGTTCCCTTCGGATCTCTGGGGGTCGGTCGGACGGGTCGGGCCCGCCGCCACGGACGTGGCCCATCGCACACGCTGTGTGGTGGGCCGAGCCGCGACGTCGGTGCGACCACCGACCGCTCTCCGCGCTGACGGAGAGCGACCGGACTGTCACATCCAGCGGTGCGTCGCGGCGCATCCGCCCCTCGATGCTCGTCAAGGGTGCTGTGCGTGACCAGACGGCGACTGGGCGTCAACCATCGGAGTGATTACTGCCCAACGGGTGATGCGAGATGACGAGATCCACAGTCCGTCGGTACCGTGTTCCGCACGCGGAGACCGCCCCTGCGGCGCTTCGTCGGCTCGGAGGAGGTCACTCATCGTGACGGCGCGTGAACCTGTGAGGGGTCCTGGCGACCCCGGGTCCGCGCTCTCTCCCGCGTCCGGAGCAGCGCAGCCCGAACGTTCGGTACGTCCTGTGACGGAGGGGGCCATCCAGACCGGGGAGAGCGACGGGGTGCAGCCGGTCCGACCGGCCCGCGCGACCGCCGACGGCCCGGTGGACGGTCCCGACGTCGACGTGTCCGACATCACGGCCGGCACGGCAGCCACGGAGGCCGGCCGGTCCGCCCTCCGCCGGTTCGACCCCCGCCGCCTCGACCCGCGCCGCTGGAGCCTGTGGCAGGCGCCGCGCCGGGTCGTCGTCGCCGTCCTGCTCGTCGACCTCGTCGCGGTGGGCCTGTCCCTCGGCGTCGCCGGGACGGAGCCGATCGGGCCTGCCGACTGGCGGGCGCTCGCGCTCCTGGTGCTCGGCCTCGTCATCCACGTCGAGACCGCCCGCGGGATCGAGCGACGGCGCGAGGTCGTCGCCGACGGCCAGCCCTACATCGAGCTGAAATCCGTCTGGAGCTTCGCCGGGCTGCTCCTGCTCCCCATCGGCCTGGCCCTGGCCCTGGTCGTCGTCACGTTCGCGTACTGGTGGCTCCGGGTCAGCCAGCGCCCGGTGCCCCACCGGTGGACGTACTCCGCCGCCACCGTGCTCATCGCCTCCGTCGCGGCGTGGCGGGTCCTCGAACTCGTGCCCGGCGGGGTCCTGGTGAAGGTCGCCGGCCCGCTCGGGCTCCTCGTCCTCGTGGCGGCGGGCGTCACCCGCTGGGTGGTCAACCACGGGCTCGTCGTCTTCATGATCTGTCTCAGCGCGCCCGGGACGCCCTGGTGGAAGCGGCTCGGCTCCCCCACCGACACGCTCATCGGCATCGGCGCGCTCGCCCTCGGCGCCGCCCTGGCCGTCGTGGCCGTGACGACGCCGTGGCTGCTGCCGGTGCTGCTCATCCCCGTCATGGGCATGCACCGCGGCTTCCTGATCCAGCAGTTCGCGCGTGCCGCCCGCACCGACCCCAAGACGGGCCTCGCCAACGCCACGGCGTGGCGTGACCAGGCCGACCGCGAGCTCGCCCGTCTCCGCCGCCGGGGCGGCGAGCTCGGCGTGATCATGGTCGACATCGACGCGTTCAAGGCGATCAACGACCGGCACGGTCACCTCGTGGGCGACGCGGTCCTGCGCGCCGTCGCCGACACCCTGCGGGCCGAGGTCCGCCCCTACGACGCCGTCGGGCGCTTCGGGGGCGAGGAGTTCATCGTGCTGCTCGCCGAGGCGAACCCCGAGCAGGTCGTGCGCACCGCCGAGCGCCTGCGGCGCAGCATCGCCGAGTGCGAGGTCGTCGTGGCCCCGACCCTCGGCGGCGGGACGGTGCGGGGCATGACGGCCTCGATCGGCACCGCCTCGTTCCCGCAGGCCTCCCGCGACCTCGACGGCCTCATGGTCAGCGCCGACGCCGCGCTCTACGCCGCCAAGCACGGGGGCCGCAACCGGGTGGAGTGCGCGCCCCCGCGCTAGAGCCGGTCAGCGGAAGGCCGCGATGCCCGTCACGGCCTGCCCGATCGACAGGGCGTGCATCTCCTCGGTGCCCTCGTAGGTCAGGACGGTCTCGAGGTTGGTCATGTGGCGGAACACGGGGTACTCGAGCGTGATCCCGTTGCCGCCGAGCACGGTGCGCGCCGTGCGGGCGACGTCGAGCGCGGCCCGGACGTTGGCCATCTTCCCGAAGCTGACCTGCGCGGGGTGCAGCTGCTCGGCGTCCTTGAGCCGCCCGATGCGCGACGCCGTGAGGCCGGCCTGGTTCACCGCCACCACCATGTCGGCGAGCTTGCGCTGCGTCAGCTGGAACCCGGCGATCGGCTGCCCGAACTGCTCGCGGTCGATCGAGTAGGCCCGCGCCGACTCGTAGCAGGCCCGCGCCGCGCCCACGGCGCCCCAGAGGATCCCGTAGCGCGCCTCGTTGAGGCACGAGAGCGGGCCCTTGAGCCCCGCGACGTCGGGGAACACCGCGTCGGCGGGCAGCCGCACGCCCTCGAGGACGAGCTCGGCGGTCAGCGACGCCCGCAGCGAGAGCTTGTGCTTGACCTCGTTGGCGGTGAAGCCGGGGGTGTCGGTGGGCACGACGAAGCCGCGGATGCCCTTGCTGCCGGCATCCGGGTCGGTCTGCGCCCACACCACCGCGACGTCCGCGAGGGTGCCGTTGGTGATCCACATCTTGGACCCGTCGAGCACCCAGTCGTCGCCGTCCCGCCGGGCGCGCGTGCGCATCGAGCCCGGGTCGGAGCCGGCGTCGGCCTCGGTGAGCCCGAAGCAGCCCAGCGCGTCGCCCGTGGCCATCGACGGCAGCCACCGCTGCTTGTGATCCTCGGAGCCCCAGCGGTGGATCGCGTACATCGCGAGCGACCCCTGCACGCTGACGAAGCTGCGCAGCCCCGAGTCGACGGCCTCGAGCTCGCGGCAGGCCAGCCCGTAGGAGGTGGCGTTCGTGCCCGCGCAGCCGTAGCCCTCGAGGTGCATGCCGAGCAGGCCCAGCGAGCCCAGGCCCTTGGCGATGTCGCGGGGCAGGGTGTTCGACTCGTACCACTCGGCGATGCGGGGGCTGAGCTCCGCGGCGGCGTAGTCGCGCACCGCGTCGCGGATGTCGCGTTCCTCGGCGCTCAGGTCGGCGTCGACACCGAGGAAGTCGCTGGGGTCGGGAGGAGCGGTCGCCATGGGTTCACGGTAGGGGTTCCAGCGCGTCCGGACCCGCCCAGAACTGCGCGAATCCCGGGTGCAGTGGCAGGTCCGACACCTGCTCGACGGGTGTCCAGCGCAGCTCGGTGGCCTCGCCGTCGGTGGGCTCGAGCGCCGGCGGGACGTCGGTCTCCAGCCGGGCGTGGACGGTGACGTAGGACCATCCGCCGTGGTCGTCGACGGTGTCGCCGGTCAGCCGCACGCGCGCCGGGTCGATGCCGGTCTCCTCGACGGCCTCCCGCAGCGCCGCGTCCCGCGCCGTCTCGCCGCTGTCGCGCGCGCCGCCGGGGATGCCCCACGTGCCGCCGTGATGGCTCCACCACACCCGGTGCGCGAGCAGCACGCAGTCGGCGTGCCCGCGGTGCCCGGCGTGACGCAGCAGCAGCCCCGCGGCCCCGAACCGGCCCCAGTGCCGGTGCCCGCCGTCGCAGACCACCCAGCCGTCGCCGTCACCACCCACACGATCACGGTAGGCCGCCGACGGTTCGCGCGCCGGGCAGGTGGGAAGCTCGCAGCATGAGCGAGGTGCCCCCGTTCGGGGCCGAGGAGGAACTGCTGCTGGTCGACCCCGCGAGCGGCGCGCCGCGGGGATGGGCGGGCGCGGTGCGCGACGCGGCCGACGGATCGCTCGACGGCGAGATGCGCACCGAGCAGGTCGAGACCGCGACCGCGCCCCACACCAAGACCGACGACCTCGCCGCGGACCTGCACCGTCGGCGGATCGAGGCCCGCGAGGCCGCCGCGGCGCGAGGCGTCGACGTGGCCGCTCTCGCGACCTCGCCGCTGGCGGCCGAGGACGGCGGCGGGTCGGGGCCGAACCAGGAGGGCCGCTACGGGCGCATCGCCCAGCGCTTCGGCGCGATCGCCACGTCGCAGCTCACGAGCGGGCAGCACGTGCACGTCGAGGTCGCCTCGCCGGAGGAGGGCGTCGGCGTCCTCGACCGGATCGGTCCCTGGCTGCCGGTGCTGCGCGCGCTCGCGGCGAACTCGCCCTGCTGGCGGGGCCGGGACACCGACTACGCCAGCTACCGCTCGGTCGTCTGGTCGCGGTGGCCGTCGGCGGGCCCGACGCGGGTGTTCGGCTCGCTCGCGGCCTACGACGAGGCCGTCGCGGCGATGCTCGCGACCGACACGGTGCTCGACGACGCGATGGTCTACTTCGACGCCCGGCTCTCCCGCGAGCTCGGCACCGTCGAGGTGCGGGTGACCGACGTGGCGCTCGAGGTCGAGGACGCGGTGCTCGTGGCCGTCCTCGCCCGGGGACTCGTCGCCACCGCCGCGCGCGACCACCGTCGCGGCACGCCGGTGCCGAGCGCGCCCGTCGAGGCGTTGCGCCTGGCGCACTGGCGTGCCGCGCGCTGGGGCCTGACCGACGCCCTCGTCGACCCGCGGGAGGGCCGCACCGCCGCCGCGGGCACGGTGCTCGACGCGCTGCGCGAGCACGTGGCGGACGCCCTGACCGACGCCGGCGACGCCGATCGGGCCGCCGACGGCTGCGCCCGCCTGCTCGCCGACGGCACGGGCTCCGAGCGCCAGCGCGCCGCGGCCCGGCGCGCCGACGGCGACCTCGCCGCCGTCGTCCGCGACGCCCGCGAGCGTTTCCTGCCCTGACCCCTCGTGCGTGATCTTCTCAGCTATCACTGAGAAGATCACGCACGTGCGGTGATGCCCCGGGCCATGGCGCCGAAGATCGCGGGGGCGCCCGCCTGGACCGCGCGGCCGTAGAGCACGCCGGGCAGGCCCGAGGCCGCGAAGCGCACCGCCAAACGCAGGTGCGACCCGCGACCGGAGACGTCGGGGTCGACGGCGAGCTCGAGCCACATCCGCCCGGGCTGGCGCAGCTCCGAGCGCAGGAGCAGCGAGGAGCCCGGCTCGACGGCCGCGACGCACCAGCCGTCGACGACGTCGCCGGTCCGCAGCGGGCGTCCGTGCGGTCGTCCCCGGTAGCCCCCGACGCCCCCGAGCAGCTGGTCGGTCCAGCCGCGCACCGTCCAGGCGCCGAGCGGGACGTACCAGCCGGCGTCTCCCCCGATCCCGTCCACGACCGCCCACAGGGCGTCGGCGTCCGCCGCGCACGGCTCGGTGGTGCTCCAGCGGTACACCGCCCCCCCGGAGCCCTCCGGGTCGGTCGGGCCCGCGAGCGCCGGGTCGTCGACGGGGACGGGCCCGGCGAGGTCGCCGTCGCGCGGGCGCCCCAGGGCCGCCCGCACCGCGGCGTCGTAGGTCGTGCGCCCGCCGGGCGGCGGCCCGACCACCGCGAGCACGTCCTCCTCGGCGCACACGAGCTCCTGGGACAGCGACTCGATCAGCGGGGTGACGAGCTGCCGCGAGAGCGGGGTCAGCGCCTCGACCACCCAGCCGGCCAGCGCGGGCGCCCCGGGCGGCACCGGCACGGGGAGCGGGACCGCGGCGCTCTGGGGCAGCCCGGCGAGGCGCAGGTAGCGGCGGATGAGCTCGAGGTAGCTCAGGACGTCGGGCCCGCCGACGTCGAAGCGGCGGTTCACCTCGGGCGGCAGGTCGAGGGCGCCGACGAGGTAGTGCAGGACGTCGGCGATCGCGATCGGCTGGGTGCGGTGCGCCAGCCACGGCACGGCCGGCAGCACGGGCACGCGCTCGGCGAGGTAGCGGATCATCTCGAAGCTCGCCGAGCCCGAGCCGACCACGATCGACGCCTCGAGCGCGGCGGTCGGGACCGGGCCGGCGAGGAACACGTCGGCCACCTCCGCGCGCGACGTGAGGTGCCGCGACGACGGGCCCGACGGCCGCAGCCCGCCCAGGTAGACGACGCGCCGCACGCCCGCGTCCGCCGCCGCGGCGTCCACCGCCCGGGCCGCGTCGCGGTCCCTCTCGGGGAAGTCGGGCTGGTCGAGGGCATGCGCGAGGTACACCACCACGTCGGCGCCGGCGACGAGGGCGGCGATCGCGGACGGGTCGGCGAGGTCGCCGGGGACGACGTCCACGCGGTCGGCCCATCCCGTCGCGGCGAGCTTGTGCGGGCTGCGGACCAGGGCGGCGACCTCGTGGCCGCCGTGGAGCAGCCGGGACACCAACCGGACCCCGACGTAGCCCGTGCCCCCGATCACCGCGCAGCGCATGGAGCCATGATCTCCGCGCGCGCACCCCGGGGGCACCCCCGGGTCGGGTCAGCTGACGGTGGGCTTGCCCGGGCGGTCGGCGCGGCGCTGGTCGACGAACAGGCCGCCGCCGCGACGCGCCACGAGCACCAGCTGCCACAGCGCGAACGCGAGCAGCACCGCGCCGATGATCGACGCCCCGAGCACCAGGGCGACGATGCCCGCCGTGGCCGCGATCCAGATGACGGTGTCGCGCGCCGTGCGCCGTGCGCGCATGACGTCCTCCTCAGACCCGGGACCCGTCCCCACGATCGTGCGTCGCCCGATCGTGGCGGCGACGCGGCCAGTGTGACCCGTCCGGGCCCGGACCGCAGCCGATCGTGCCCGGTGGGGGCCCTGACACCCGATCGCCCGACCTCCGTCGGCGCAGCGTGAGCAGGACCTGTGACCAGCAACACACGACTGCGACAGGGTGGTGTGGATCCAATGCGTTTGCCCGACGCGCTGTACGGCTAGATCATGGTGTTCGGCTGACGCGGTGCCCCCACACGCCCGGGGACCCGTTCCGCGACGACACACGTCGCGGGTCGAGGGAACCGATACGGGGACCCCGGCGTCATACCGAGTACATCGAGTGCTCCGGTCCCGGAGACGTCGTTCCCACGCGGGTCGCCGTCGAGGACCGTCACGCAGGACCTCCGGATACGTACCGACGCCCGGCGCACGACCGTGCCGCAGGGTCCGTCGCCGGGTGCGCACGCGCCCGACAACGGCCCGCGGCGCCTGGCCGCCCCGGCGCGGACAGACCGACCGACAGCTTCGACCACCACGAGCGAGATTGGATGAGCAGGATCATGGACTGGGAGCTCGCGGCTTGCCGCGACCACGACCCCGAACTCTTCTTCCCCCTGACCGCCCACGGTCCCGGCTCGGCCCAGCTGGCCGAGGCGAAGGCCGTGTGCGGCGGATGCCCCCTGCAGCGGGGCTGCCTCCAGTGGGCGATGGACACCGGCCAGGAGGCCGGCGTCTGGGGCGGCACCTCCGAGGACGAGCGCCGTGCGATGCGTCGCGGTGCCCGGATCGGCAACTCCGCCCGCGCCGCCTGAGGCGGGCACACCACACGCACGAAGGGCCCGTCCCCCGAGGGGGACGGGCCCTTCGTCGTGTGCGGGTCGCTCGTCAGCGCCCGGTGACCTTGCGGGCCGCGAACTGCAGCACCTGACCCCCGGTGGAGATCACGGCGCCTGCGACGCTGAAACCGGTCTTGACGGCGATCGCGGCGGCGTTGCCGACGATGCGCACCGGGTTGTAGCCCGGCGCGTTGTCGCGCACCTGGTCCGCGGCCTGGCGGACGTTGCGGTCCACCTGCTGGGCCGCGGCCTCGCTCGCCCGTCCGACGCGCGCCGCGGCGGCGTCGCCGGCCCCGTCGAGCTCCGAGGCGATGCCCGAGGAGACGGAGTCGGCGCGATCGCCGGCCTGCGCCACCTTCTCGCCCGCCTCGTCGGCGCGGACCTTGGCCTCCGAGCCGGCGTGCTGCGCGACCCGGGTGGCGTCCTTCGCGACGCGCTCGCCGGCGCGCGAGGTCGTGGTGGCGACCTGGTCGCCGGTGACCTGCGCGACGGTCGCCGCGTCCTTGGCGGCGGCGGACACCGACTTGTCGCCGTCCGCGGCCTTCTTGGCCTGGTCGGCGACACCGGCCGCGCCGGCCTCGGCCTGCGCCGCGGCCTTCTTGCCCGAGGCCTGGACGCGATCGGCGTCCTTCTGCGCGGTCGCCTTGGCGTCCGCACCGACCTTCTTGGCGCTGCTGGAGGCCTTGTCCGAGGCGGACTCGGCCTTGGCGCGCGCGCCCTCGGCGTTGGCCTTGGTGGTGGCCTTGGCGGCCTCGGCGGTGGTGTTGTCCTCGCCGGAGGCGACATTGTGGGTGTCGCGCACCTTGCCGTCCGTGCCGTGCACGACGACCTTGCCGCCGCCGTCCTTCGACACGATCTCGGTGGCGCGATCGACGGCCTCGGCCTGCGTGGCCGCCTTGGCGCTGGCTCGCTGGGCACCCTTCTTCTGCACCTGCCAGCCGTCCTCGGTGGGAACGACGTACCGGTCGGCCATGACGGTCTCAACTCCTGTCTGACGGCTTCTTCAAGCCGTGTGTTTCCCAGGCCGCGACCTGCACAAACGCGCCGGCGGCCGAGGTTGGTTTCACCCGTTCAGCGCAGCCGCCGCACGGTCCTGCAGCTCGACGTACCGCCGGGTGGCCTCGTCGCGGACCTCCTCGAGGCGGGCGAGCCACGCCTCCTGCGGCGATCCCTCCGGCACGATGACCGGACCGTACCGGCGCACCAGCTCCGGTCCCACCACCGAGGCCGCGGTGGCGACGGTGGCCGATCCGGCGGCCTGCGCCCAGGCGATCGGGCCGAGCGGCGTGCAGCCGAAGAACTGGCTGACACCCGGGGTCTGCACCACCGCGAACAGCGCGCCCGCGGAGACGACGCCGGCGCCGATCACCATGGGGCTGCGACCGCCGCCGGCGACGACGGTCTGCCCGAGCTGGGTGCCGACGAGCGCCGTGAGCGCCACGGTGCGCGAGCGGGCCGGGCTGCCGTACGGGGTGGTCTGCGCCGCCAGCCACGCGAGGCTCGCGCCGCCCGCGGTCGCCATGGCCCGCAGCCCGATCTCGCGGTTGAGGGCCTCGCCCAGCGACGCGTCCGGCCCCTCGGCCAGCAGCGCGGCCGCCGACCCGGGCTCGGGCGCGCGCACCGCGAGCGCCAGCGAGGGCACCAGGTCGGTGAGCAGGTTGACCAGCAGCAGCTGGCGGGCGTTCAGCGGCGACGTGCCCGTGGTGCTCGCGCCGAGCACCGTGAACGCGATCTCGCCGAGGTTGCCGCCGACGAGCACGCCGAGCGCCTCGCGCACCGACGCCCACATCGCCCGGCCCTCGACCAGCGCCGCGAGGATCGTCTCCAGCCGGTCGTCGGTGATGACGAGGTCCGCCGCGGCGCGGGCGGCGGGCGTGCCCCGGCGACCCAGCGCGATGCCCACGTCGGCGAGCCGGATGGCCGGCGCGTCGTTGGCGCCGTCGCCCGTCATCGCCACCGTGCGCCCGAGGCGCTGGAACGCCTGCACCGCGCGCACCTTGTGCGACGGCGTGCCGCGCGCGATGACGCGGACGCGCGGGATGAGCTCGTCGAGCGCGTCGTCGTCGAGGGCGTCGAGCTCGGTGCCGGTGACGACGACGCCGCCGTTGAGGACGTCGAGCTCCTCGGCGACGGCCTCGGCGGTGCTCGGGTGGTCCCCGGTGATCATGACGACCTGGACCCCGGCGTCGCGCAGGTCGCGCACGGTGGCCTGCGAGCCGGCGCGCACCGGGTCGGTGAAGCCGACGAACCCGGTGAACTCGAGGTCGGCGACGTCGGCGTCGTCGAGCGTGCGGTCGTCGGCGCCGTCGGCACCGTGCAGGGCCGCGTGCTGCTCGGCGGTGAGCACCCGCTCCGCCACCGCGAGCACGCGCATGCCCTGCCCCGCGAGCAGCTCGGTGTGCTCGAGGAGGCGCTGGCGGGCCTCGTCGTCCAGCGGGGTGCCCGCCCAGCTGGTGGCGCGGGCGATGACCACCTCGGGCGCACCCTTGACCGAGATCAGCCGGAACGGGCCCCCGTCCTCCTGCGGGTCGTCGACCTCGCCGAGCGTCGCGTGGTACCCGCGGGACGGGTCGAAGTCGAGGGAGGCCACCGGCCACCAGCCCGGCCGCTTGTGGGCCGGGTCGACGTCGAACTGCTGGCCGCCGGAGACCACCGCGCGGTCGGTGAGGTGCGCGAGGCGCTCCCCCGGCGCCGGGCGCGGGGTGGCGCGCAGCGCGGCCGCGAGCACGCGGCGCTGGCGCTTGCGCAGACGGTCGGTGGGCCGCAACTTGACGCCGTCGGAGATCGCCGAGAGCGCGAGGCGTCCCTCGGTGAGCGTGCCGGTCTTGTCGAAGCACAGCACGTCGGTGCGCCCGACGGCCTCGATCGTCTTGGGGTTGCGCACCAGGGCACCCTCGGCCGAGAGGCGCCGGGCCGACGCGAGCTGGGCCGCCGAGACGACGAACGGGAGGCCCTCGGGGACGCTGGCGACGGCCAGCCCGACCCCGGAGTGCAGGTTCTGCTGGAACGGCAGACCGCGCACCGCGCCCGCGAGGACCACGGCACCGGCCGACGCGATTGCCAGCGGGGTGGTGACGCTGGTGAGGCCGGCGAGACGCTCGTCCACGCCGGCGACCGGGGCGGCCGCCCTCGCCGCGGCGGTGGAGCGGCCGACCTCGGTGCTCGACCCGGTGGCGACGACGACCGCGCGCCCGCGCCCGGTGGCGACGGTCGAGCCCTCGTAGAGCATCGAGCGACGGTCAGCCACGGTGCGCGCGATCACCGGCAGGGGCGACTTCGGCACCGGCAGGGACTCGCCCGTCAGCGACGACTCGTCGATCTCGAGCCCGTCGGACGCGAGCACGCGGCAGTCGGCGGGCACGACGTCGTCGGGCCCGAGATCGATGATGTCGCCGACGACGACCTCGTCGGCGCCGACGCCGCCCGCGGTGCCGTCGCGCACCACCCGGGCGCGGATCGACGACCGCTCGAGCAGCCCGGCCACGGCGCGGTCGGTGGCGACGCGCTGCACGCCGCCTATCAGCGCGGAGAACGCGGTGACGCCGACGACGATCGCGGCGTCGACGACGGCGCCGATGGCCGCCGAGAGCACCGCGCCGCCGGCGAGCACCGGGGTGAGCGGGTTGTTGAGCTCGTCGAGGAACGCGCGGCCCAGCGAGGTCTCGGTCTCGGCCGCGGCGGGGTCGTCGCGCTGACGGCGGTGCGCCTCGGCGGAGGTGAGGCCGCCCTCGGTGACGTCGAGGCGGGCGAGCACGGTGCTCGTGGGCATGACGTGCCAGGGCGTCCGGCTGACGCCGGGGACGACGACGCGGCGTCCCAGCTCCGTCGCCGACCAGGCACCGTTGCCGAGCGAGACCGCGGCGGCGCCGTTGACGGCGAGCCCCGCGAGCCCCGGGCCGCGCGGGGCGGTGCCGGCCGTCGCCATGATCGTGCCGAGCACCGTGCCGGCGCGGGCGAGGTTCACCGAGCGCGAGGACACGCCGCGCGCGACCTTGACACCCTCGATGAGCAGCGCGGCAGTGCCGAGGTCCTCGCCGACGAGCACGTGGGCACCCCAGGGGGCGACGCCGTCGGCGCGCGAGACGCCGATGCCGAGGTCGGCAGCGGCGAGGGCCTGGCGGTCGCGGGAGACGACGAGGACGCCCGACCCGGCGGCCTGCAGCGCGCGCACGGAGTTCCGGAGGGCCTCGCCCCCCGGCACCGCGCGGTCGGCGATGCCGGGTCCGGTGCCCTCGCTGTCGCCGAGCACGAGGGTCAGCCCGGCGCGGCGCGCGGCGGCGGCGAGCGCCTCGGCGGCGGACGCCGGCTCGGGCAGCACGCCGACGACGGCGGTGAGCCGGTCGTCGCGGCGCAGGCCCAGGACGTGGGTGGCGCCGTCGGCGAGCAGGGCCTCGCCCGCCTCGACCGCCCGCGGGTCGTCGCCGCCGGGGATGTCGTCGAGGCCGGTGAGCAGCCAGTACTCGCCGTCCGCGGTCAGTCGGCGCGGCGCGGTGGCGTCCTCGGGGTCGAACAGCTCGTGCACGCGCGGCACGAGCTCGTCGAGGGCGTCGGCGGTGCCGTCGGCGCCGGGCAGGGCGAGCAGGTCGCCGAGCATGAGCACGCCGGTGGTCAGGGCCTCGGCGTCGAGGACGACGGTGTCGAGGCGGTCCATGCGGCGCAGCGCGCTCGGCTCGACCACGACGGCACCGCGGCGGGCGAGCACCCGGCCGAACGTGGTGGCGAAGCCCTCGCGGCCGAGACGCCCGGCCTTCGGCAGCGTCGACAGCGCGACGCCGGCGCCCTTGCGCAGGGAGGTCGTGACCGCGGACGCCCCCGCGAACCCGGCGAGGGCCGCGGCGCCGACCACGTCGCCGTGGCGCTCGACCGGGCCGAGGGGCAGCGCGACGGGGCGGGGCTCGGCGAGGGCGTCGTCGGCGCGGGCCGCCGCGCACTCGGGGCCGGAGAGCAGCCGCGGCTCGGCCTCGGTCCAGGTCTGCTGGCGGGCGCGGGCCTCGGCGACCTGCATCGCCCGGTAGGCGGCGTCGACGAGCAGGCCGGCGTGGCCCTGGCCGAGGGCCTGCGCGGCGGCGTTGGACAGCGCGAGCAGGACGTTCGCGCGCTCCTGTCCC
Organism: Actinomycetospora sp. NBC_00405; assembly: GCF_036044095.1. Taxonomy (NCBI): domain Bacteria; kingdom Bacillati; phylum Actinomycetota; class Actinomycetes; order Pseudonocardiales; family Pseudonocardiaceae; genus Actinomycetospora; species Actinomycetospora sp. NBC_00405. The sequence continues at coordinate 319,960 of NZ_CP107938.1, read as the reverse complement.
ACCGCGCGCTCGACGGCCTCGCGCAGGCGGGGCTGGTGGTCCACGAAGGTGGCCGCGGAGGCGAGCTCGGTGGGCAGCGGGGTGCGCCGCAGGATGCTGCCGAGGGCGGCGACGCCCAGGCCGGCGATGTCGGCGGCCAGGATCGTGAACGCCTGCTGCGCGGCGTTCATCAGGGGCGCGGACGCGGCGGCGACCGCGTCCCCGCCCTCGCGCTCCTCGAGGATCTCGACGAGGTCGATCAGGTCGTCGACGGTCTCGTCGTCGGGCAGACCGACGGGGCCCTCACCCTCGTCGACGAGGCCGACGACGACCGCACCGAGCGCGGCGTTCACGGCCGCCCACGCCACCTGCGGGTGCGCCGCGAGCGCCTTCTCGACCGCGCGCGCCAGCTCCTCCCCCGACTCGCGTACGACGGCGGGCACACCGATCTGCAGGCGACCGGCTCCACGCCACACGCGGCGGCCGCGGTGGCGGAACGGGTCGACGCGGTCGAGCACGCCGCCGGCGATCCCGAACGGGTCGACCACGCGGGCGAGCAGGCCGCGGGACGGACGGGGCGCGGGGAGAGAAGCCATGAGAGTGGCTGACGTCCTCTCGTCGAAGGGGAGCGAGCGGGTCGGCGCCCGTGGTGTCGAGGGCCTCGCGACGTCTCCGCCGGGGCACACGCTCGGCCCAGCGCCGACACCGGCGGCGACCAGCTTACGGGCGACCCAGTGCAGGAGGCCCCATCGCACGCGTCCCGGACGTGGCGCCCGGGTGAACGTCGCCCCGATCGGGTGCGCGTCCCCCGCAGACCGGCGCGCCGATCCCGGCGTCGGCGCCTGAACCACCCGGGCCGCCGGGTCCCGCGGCCCGCGACGCCAGGGCGTGCAGCACCCGGCCGGCCGGCGGCCACGACGCGACGCGCAGCGCTCCGCGGCGCACCCCGGCCACGAGGCGGTTGCCGGGGAGGAAGAAGTGGCGTGACCGCCGGGCCGCGCTGCCCGCCGCGAGCGCCGCGGGCCGGTGGGCCTGCTCCCACTGCGCGAGCCCGGCCTCGGGGTCGTCGGGGTGCGCGGTGAGGTGGGTCCCCAGCGTCTCGCCGCCCACGAGCGCGAGCGCCGAGCCCTGGCCGGAGTAGAGCGTCGGGCACCACGCGGCGTCGCCGACGAGCACGACGCGACCGCGCCGCCACGACCCGATGCGGATCTGGGCGACGGTGTCGACGTGGGTGGTGCCGGCCTCCTCGACGCCGTCGAGGATCTCGGGCATGAGCCCCGCGAAGTCGCCGTAGACCCGGCGCAGCGCGCCCACCGGGTCGCGGGCCGCGCGGGACGCCGCGTCGGCGCCGTCGGCCCCGAGCAGGTCCGCGCGGAAGGTGAAGAAGACGACGGGGTCGTGCTCCGCGACGGCCATGAGGTGCGCGGTGCGACCGACCTCCGCGGGCACGACGTAGTCGCCCTCGCGCAGCTCGCCGGGCAGCCGCGGCAGGATCGCGGAGATCACGACCTGGTCGAACTCGTGGCGGAAGTGCTCGTCGGGGCCGAAGACCATCCCGCGGACCGCCGAGCGCACCCCGTCGGCGCCGACGACGAGGTCGAAGCGCTCGCGCGTGGAGCCGTCGGGGCCGTCGAGCACCACGTCGACGGTGTCGCGGCGCGGGTCGAGCCTGCGGGGGGCGGTGGCGAACCGGACCGTGACGTCGTCGGGGCGCGCCGCCCAGAGCGCGGCCTCGAGGTCGCCCCGCACGAGCGCGAGCGCGCGCGGGTCGTCGGCCAGCGACGCCTCGACCCGGGACACGGTGCGCCCGCGGCCGTCGACCCCGGTGATGATCCCGTCGGCGGGCAGCCGGGTGCGCAGCGCGCCGGAGACCCCGAGGCGGCCGGCCGCGGCGAGGCCCTCGGGCGCGAGGCGCACGAAGTACCCGCCGGTGCGCCGGGCGGGGGCGCGCTCGCAGACGTCGACGCTCCAGCCGGCACGGTCCAGCGAGGCCGCGGCGGCGAGCCCCGCGACGCCGGCGCCGACCACGAGTGCCCGCGGCGGTCCGTCACGCCCGGTGCGCTCCACGATCCCCACAGTAGGCGTCGCCGCAGGGCCGGACCCGTGGGCGGGCGCGTGGGCCCGCTCTCACAGGGGGCTCCGGACAGCACGCGGCCCCGTCACCGGCGAGGCGTGACGGGGCCGGGAGGAGAGCTCAGCTGCGCGCCGGCTCGCTGCGGCGGAAGTGCGCGCACTCGCACTGGGCGCAGTGGTCGCCGAGGTAGTAGTGCTCGTGCGACTCACGCGGGTGCCGACAGGAGCAGAGGTCCACGAGCGGAACCCGGGCCAGGGACGGCGGGATGGGGGCGCGGAGGAAGGGACGGTGTGACCGACGGTGGTCGATGAGCTTCATGTGGAGGAGGTCCGTTGAGGTGGAGGGGTCGGCAGGGGCGGTCGAAGAGCGGTCGTGGGCACTTCGTGCCCGCGCGCACGGTGGGTACGCGCGGACGGCACGGGGTGGGCGGTGGTCCCGCCCCGGGCCGCGACGAGCTCCGTCCGGACCCGTGACAGTTCACGTCGGGCCTGATCGAGCTCGTCGTGGGCCTGGTCCCGCTCGCGCGTGACCAGGGCCACCTCGTCCTGCAGCGACACGACCATCGCGGCCGCGGTGAGGGTCAGCCCCTCGTCGAACAGCTCGCGGATCCGGGCGGCGAGGGCCAGCTGCCGACGCGACCAGCGTCGGTGCCCGCCGGCGGAACGATCCGGACGGACCATGCGACCCGCATCCAGACTCCGGAGGAACGCCTGCCTCACACCCAGGAACTCCGCTGCCTGACCGGTGGTCAGAGCGGGGGTCTCCTCGTCGTCGAGGCTCTCGGCGCCCACGGCTTCCGTCGCGTCCTCAAGTTCGTGCACTGCGTGCGTCCGCACCGCGTTGCGCAGGGCGAACGTCCCGAAGTTCTACTCGCCACTGCAATTTCTGTCAACGCTCAACGAGACACGAGCAGGGCGTGTCACCCGGAGGGAGTGATCCGCGGGTGACGGTCGGGTGACGAGGTGCCCACGATCACCCGAATTCGTGGACTCGGTATGTCGCTGTGGCCCGATCCGGGTATGTGTGGTGGAAGGATGGGACTCGGTGTCGAGTAGGGGGGGTGGACGATGGGCCAGTCGGATCCGTCCGCGTCCCCGTCCGGCCCCTCCGCACCCGGCCCGCTCCCCGAGCGTCTCGGTCAGCGCTTCGCCCTCGGCGAGCTGATCGGCCGGGGCACGTGCTCCGAGGTCTACCGCGCCCACGATCTCCTCCTCGACCGCGACGCCGCCGTGAAGATCTTCCCGGTGGCCGACGACCCGCGCATCGAGCGCGAGGTCTCGCTCACCGCGTCGATGGACCACCCGAACCTCGTGCCCGTCTACGACGTCGGCGGCGTGAACGGCCGGGCGTTCGTGGTGATGGCGCTGCTCGAGGGCGGCAATCTGTCCGATCGGCTCGCCGACGGCCCGCTCCCGGTGGCCGAGACGCTGCTGGCCGTGGCGGCGGTGGCCGACGCGCTCGGTCACGTGCACCGGGCCGGCGTCCTGCACCGCGACGTGACGCCCCGCAACGTCCTCTTCGACGGCGACGGGCGCGCGCACCTGTCCGACTTCGGTGTCGCCTTCGTCGCCGACGCCCCGCGCATCACCGACACCGGCATCGTCGTCGGCTCGGCGCCCTACCTCGCCCCCGAGCAGGTCCGCGGCGAGCCCGTGGGCCCGCCCGCCGACGTCTACGCCCTGGGCCTCGTGATGATCGAGGCGCTCACGGGGCGCCCGGCCTACGAGGGCGCGCCCCTGGCCGCCGCCCGCGAGCGCCTGGAGCGTCGTCCCGAGGTCCCCGAGGGCCTCGACTTCGAGATCGTGACACTCCTCGAGGCGATGACCGCGGACGATCCGGCCCACCGCCCGCCCGCCGAGAACGTGTGCATCGGCCTGCGCCGGGCCGCGCTCGCCGCCGAGACCCTCCCCGCGAACGGCGCGCCCCTCCCGTTCGCCGGCCTCGGCCTGCCCGGCCTCCTCCACGCCACGACCGACACGTCCGCCACCACCGACACCTTCGCCACCGCGGGCGCCACCGCGGGCGGCACCGCGGCCGCGGCCCGGGCGGAGACCCCGCGCCGCGAGCCGCGCCCCGTGCTCGCCCGGTCCGGCGGTCTCGTGATCGCGGCCTCGGTGGCCGCGGCGGTCCTGCTCGCCGGTGGCGTCGTCGTCGCCTCGGCCTGGACCGTCGACAGCGTCGCCGCCTCCGCCCCGCCGGCGGCCACGCTGGCCCCGCCGACCGCGGAGGTCGTGGCCGACCCCGGCCCGGGGTCGCTCGTCGGCCGCGGGTCCGGCCGGTCCGAGGCACGCGACGAGGACCGCGGCTCCCGCGGCGACGACGAGCCGGTGACGGTGCGCCGCGGATCGAGCGCGTCGCAGCGCGCCGCCGCGACCACCTCGACCGACGGCGGCGCGGCGTCCTCCGCGCCCCGCGAGACCACGTCGGCCGCGCCGACCACGGAGACGTCCCCGGAGCCGACGCGGGAGACGACCCCGGAGACCTCGTCGTCGACGCCCTCGCCGTCGTCCGAGCCGAGCGAGAGCACCGAGCCGTCGACGCCGTCGCTCGCCCCGGGTCTGTCGCTGCCGTCGGTCACCGTCCCGTCGGTGTCGCTGCCCCTGCCCACCGGGACGTCGTCGACCACCAGCCCGGCGCCCTCGTCGAGCAGCACGACGTCGAGCAGCAGCACCTCGAGCGCGGCGCCGTCGTCGACCACCGCCGCCGACCCGACGAGCAGCGCCCCGGCCTCCCGCACCGAGGCCTCCCGCACCGAGGCCTCCCGCACCGAGGCGAGCACCGAGGCGAGCACCGACGCGGCGTCGAGCGCCACCACGACGACGTCGACGCCGAAGCGCGCGGCCGCCCTCACCGACCCGGCGCTCGAGGCGCTCGGCAGCCGCTGACCGGCCTCCAGCTCAGCGCAGCGAGACCATCGACCGGACGTCGAGGCGCCGCAGCACCCGGTCGGCCACCTCGGGGTCGACGCCCGGCTCGCTGCGGGCGGCGAGCACCTCACGGCGCGCGGCGGCGAGGGCGAGCGACTGCACCCGGTTCCACTGGTCGCGACGTCGGCGCAGGGTCTCGAGGCGGCGCTCGTAGTCGGCGCGGCCGGCCGCGTCGTCCCCCGGCGCGCCGCCCATCCCGCCGCCGGGCCCGCCCTCCCCCGCGCCGAGGCGGGCGAAGCGGGCGCGCAGCTCGCCGAGCACCTCCTCGCCGACGCCGTCGTCGAGGCCGAGGGCCTCGCGGTCGAGGCCGGCGAGCTCGGTGAGCGCCGCCCGGCGCGCCCGGCCGGCGAGGCGCTGCTCGGCGTCGCGCCCGACCTCCTCGCCCTCCTGCACCCCGAGCCGGCGCAGGAGCAGCGGCAGGGTCAGGCCCGGTACGACGAGCGTCGCCACGAGCACCCCGGCAGCGATGATCACCAGCTCGGTGCGGAACGGGAACGGGCTGCCGTCGGCGGTGACGCGCGGCAGGGCGAGGGCCAGCGCCAGGGTGGCGAGGCCCCGCATCCCCGACCAGGTCAGCACCGCGGCCTCGGCCGCGGTCCGTGGTGCGGCGAGCTCGGCACCACCCCGCCGGCGCACCACCACGAGCGCCGCGAGCGCCCACACCGCCCGCACCGCGATCACGACGACGGCGACGACGGCGGCGTCGGCCACCATCCCGCCGAGCCCGGTGCCGGCGTCGGCGACCACCGCGCGCAGCTCGAGCCCGATCAGCGCGAACGCGGCCGCGGTCACGAGCATCTCGACGACGTTCCAGAACGCCCCTCCGGTGAGGCGCTGCTCCACGTCGTCGGCGTCGGCGCGCTCGCGGGTCTGCAGCGCGGCCACCACGACGGCGATCACGCCGGAGGCCTCGATCCCGTCGGCGGCCAGGTAGACGGCGAAGGGCAGCACGAGGGTCAGGGCGCTCGGGGCGACGGGGTCGGTCAGCCGGTCGGCCAGGCGCCCGGCGAGCCAGGCCGCGGCGAGACCGACGAGCACCGCCCCCACGGCCGCCCACACCAGCTCCAGCAGCGTCCCCGCGCCCGCGGCCTCCCCCGACACGGTCGCCGCGATCGCGGCCTGGAACACGACCAGCGCGGTGGCGTCGTTGAACAGCCCCTCGCTCTGCAGCACCGAGACGAGCCGTCGCGGCATCCGCAACGGCCCGGCGACGGCCTCGACGGCGACGGGGTCGGGCGGGGCGACCGCGGCGCCGATCGCGAGGGCGGCGCCGATCGCGATGCCCGGGACCAGCCACACCACCGTGGCGCCCACCGCCGCGATGGTCACCGCCACCAGCAGCACGGCGAGGAAGAGCACCGAGCGCCAGCGCTCGCGGAACACCGTCCACGACGCCCGCTGCGCGGTGGCGAACAGCAGCGGCGGCAGGAACAGCGGCAGGATCAGCTCGGGGTCGAACTGCGGGGCGTCGATGCCGGGGACGAACGCGGCTCCCGCGCCGACGAGCACGAGCAGCACCGGCCACGGCAGCCGGAGGCGGTCACCCACGCCCACGAGCACGACCCCGACGAGCAACGCCGCGACCACGAGCGCCAGCACGGTCATGCGGCCGGACCCTGCCAGAGCACCGGCGCACCGACGCGGCATGCTGATCCCCATGGCGGGATTCCGGGACCTCGTGGGGCGGGCACTGCAGGCCGGGCTGGACCTGCTGAACAAGCAGGCGGACAGCCAGGGTCGGCAGCAGGACCGGGGGCAGGGTCGGGAGCAGGGTCGGGAGCAGGGCCGGGGCGGGCCTCCCTCGGGCCGGCCGGGACCGTCGCCGGCGGGCGGTGGCGTACGGAGCGCGGCCGCGAACGAGCGGGCCGGCGCGATCTCCTACCAGCCCGACCTCGACGGTGCCGCCGATCCGGGCGAGGTCGTGTGGACCTGGGTGCCCTACGAGGAGGACGCCTCACAGGGCAAGGATCGTCCCGTGCTCGTCGTCGCCCGCGGGAAGGGCGGCGACCTGCTCGGCCTGATGCTCTCGAGCCAGGGCCACCGGCGCGACGACGCGCACTGGCTGAGCGTCGGGTCGGGCCCGTGGGACCGCGAGGGGCGCGAGTCCTTCGTCCGACTCGACCGCGTCCTGGAGATTCCGGAGGACGGCATCCGGCGCGAGGGCGCGATCATGCCCGCCGGCGCGTTCGAGCACGTGGCGGGCGAGCTGCGCAGCGGCTACGGCTGGCGCTGACCACGCGACGAGCCGCTACCCTCCAGCCACCGACCCGGCGCCCTGTCCGGGTTTCGATCGTCCTCCGTCACCGCGTCGCGGCTGCTCGGCCGGGCCCGAGGGTGTAAGGAGTGCCCGTGCCGATCGAGCCCGCGTCCGTCTCGCCCTCCGTGTCCTGCGGAGCCTGTGGCGAGCCCACCACCGGAGAGGACGCGCGCTGCGAGGCCTGCGGGCGCCGTCCCGCCGGCGTCGAGCACGCCGAGGACGTCCTCGAGAGCCCTGGTGCGGGGACCGCCGACCTGATCGTGCTGGGCGCCGGTGTCACCGATCGCGGACACCGCCGCCGGCGCAACGAGGACGCGTTCGACCTGGTCCGCGTCGCCACCGACACCGGCGACGTGGTCGTCGCCGTGGTGTGCGACGGGGTCGCCTCCGTACCCGGCGGGGCCACGGCCTCGCGCGCGGCCTGCGACGTCGCGGTGGCCGCCGGTCGGGAGGCGCTGGCCGGCGGGCAGGACCTCGACGACGCCGCCGCCACCACCGCCGATGCCGCGCGCCGGGCCGTCGCCGCGCTCGCGCCGGGCGCCGGTCAGGCCCCGGCGTGCACCTACGTCGCGGCCGTGCTCGACGCCGAGCGCGCGGTGGTGAGCTGGGTCGGCGACAGCCGTGCCTACTGGCTCTGCCCCGCGACGCCCGAGGACTCGGCGGTGCTCACCGAGGACGACTCGTGGGCCGCCGAGATGGTGGCCGCCGGCGTCGTCGGCGCGGAGGACGCCCTGTCGGACCCGCGCGCGCACGTCATCACCCGCTGGCTCGCGGCCGACGCCCCGGACGTCGTCGCCCGCCACCGCAGCTGGGTCCTCGACGACACCGGCGTCCTGCTGCTGTGCAGCGACGGGGTGTGGAACCACCTGCCCGACCCCGCGGTGCTCGCCGCGGCCCTGCCGTCGGCGACGACGCCCACCGACGCGGACGGCGTGCACGCGGGTGCGCTCGCCCTCGTCGACGCGGCCCTCGATGACGGCGGCCACGACAACGCCACCGCCATCCTGCTCGCGGTCGGTCCGGCCCCCGGGGCCTGAGCGGTCACAAGGGGGTGCGGGCCGCCAGGTGGGTCGGTGTCATCGAGAGGGCGATCATGACCTCGCCGGAGTCGACGTAGGCCCGGTCGGGGATCTGCTCGAGCTTCGTGCGCGTGCGCGGGTCGACGCCGTAGTCGTCGGCGACGGCGAGCACCTGCCACCGCCGCAGCGGGAAGCGCTCGCCGTCCAGGACGGCGCGGAATCCGGGCATCCCTCCACGGGTACCGGGGCTCGCCACGATCGACAACGTGAGCGTTCCGACAGCTCGCGTTCACGCCACGGGTAACGCCCGAGTCCCGTGCAGCAAGGCCCCGGTCAGCCGCGCGCGGGGGTCGGCGGCCACGTCGAGGGGGTCGGGCTCGACGTCGGCGCGCACCAGCAGGTCACCGAGGGCGGCGATCATCGCGCCGTTGTCGGTGCACAGCCGGATCGGCGGGACGCGCAGGGTCAGGCCGGCGGCGGCGCAGCGCTCCTCCATCAGCGAGCGCACGCGGGAGTTCGCCGCGACCCCGCCGACCATGAGCAGGGTGTCGGCGCCCTGGTGGGCGCAGGCGGCGACGGCCTTGCGGGCGAGGGTGTCCGCCACCGCCTCCTGGAACGACGCCGCGACGTCGGGCACGGGCAGCGTGCCGTCGTGGGCCTCGACCCAGCGGGCGACGGCGGTCTTGAGGCCCGAGAACGAGAATGTCCACGGCGGGTCGGACGGACCCGTGAGCGGGCGCGGGAAGGCGATCGCGCGCGGGTCGCCGTCGCGGGCGGCGCGGTCGATCGCCGGACCGCCCGGATAGGGCAGGCCGATGAGGCGCGCGACCTTGTCGAACGCCTCGCCCGCGGCGTCGTCGACGGTGTCGCCGAGGTGCACGATCTCGTCGCGGGCCAGGTCGCCGACGCTGAGCAGCGACGTGTGCCCGCCCGACACGATGAGCGCGACGCAGCGCTCGGGCAGCGGGCCGTGGTCGAGCACGTCGACCGCCGCGTGCCCGGCGAGGTGGTGCACGGCGTAGAGCGGCACCCCGGCGGCCAGCGAGTACGCCTTGCCCGCCGCCAGCCCGACCTGCAGCGCCGGGCTCAGACCGGGCCCCGCCGTGACGGCGACCGCGGTGACGTCGGCGAGGTCCACCTGGGCGCGCTGCAGGGCCGTGCGCACCATCGGCGCCATCGCCTCGAGGTGCGCCCGCGCCGCGACCTCGGGCACGACGCCGCCGAAGCGCGCGTGCTCCTCCATGCTCGACGCCAGCGCGTCGCCGAGGAGCACCCCGCCCGAGACCAGGCCCACCCCGGTCTCGTCGCAGGACGTCTCGATGCCGAGGACCAGGGGCGTGCTCACCCCCGCATTCTGCCCTCGCCCATGCCGGGAACCGGGGCCGGGACCTCAGGCCGGCACCAGCCGCCGGCGGGTGCGGTCGGGGTCGGCGCGGTACCAGGCGAGGGTGGCGGCGATGCCGTCGTCCCAGTCGGTCGCGCGCGTGCTGAACGAGGCCCGGAACGCGGAGTCGTCGACGAGGAACGGCTGCTCGAACTGGTAGAGCAGCTCCGCGCCCTCGCGCGCGATCGGCGAGACGAGGCGCATCGCCGCGACCATCGCCGGAGTGATCCGGCCGAGCCGGGGCTCGTGACCCGCGGCGGCGAAGACGCGCTCGACGAACCGGCGGCCGGTGATCGCCGGCGGCACCGGCGTGTGCCAGACGCGGCCGGTGGCGCCGGCCGGGGCGAGGGAGAGCTCGACGAGCGCGGCCCCGACGTCGGGGGTGTAGCCGGCGGTCATCGGGAGGTCGGGGTCGCCCGGCCAGCGGACCGTCCGGCCCTGCGCGGCCTCACCGAAGACCCCGGCGGCCAGGAGCGACTCGACGCCCGGGCCCCACAGCTCCGGCGCGCGCCCGATCACGGTCTCCACCTCCCCCCGCGCGTGCGCGGCCAGCACCATCTCGGCGAGCCAGGCCCGCAGAACGCCCTTGGACGACACCGGCGCGACCGTCGTGTCCTCCCGCATCGGGGCGTCGACCTTCCCGTACATCCAGGTGTCGTCGGCGAACACCAGCCGCGCCCCCGCCGCGCCCGCGGCCGCGAGCAGCGCCCGGGTGGCCGCCGGGAACGCGGCCCGCCAGGTGGTGAACGGCGGGTTCACGCAGTGGTGGACCACCGCCGCGTCGCGGCAGACATCTCGCATCGCGGCGGCGTCTCGTGCGTCGGCGGCGACCGCCTCGGCGCCGTCGACCGGGGTGCCCGACCGCGTCACCGCGCGGACGGGCAGTCCGCGGCGGACGAGGTCGGCGCACACCGCCCGCCCGATCCCACCGCCGGCGCCGACGACGACGTGCGTGCTCATGAGCTCATGTCCTTCTGGTGCGGGGTGTCGGGGGTGCCGAGCATGCGGTCGAGACCGGCGGCGGCGACGCCCGCCGGGAGCGCCGCGACGAGCGCGTTCCGCGCGGCCACCGCGAGCGGCGAGCGCCACAGGGCCACCTCGCCCGCGCGGCGGGAGCGTCGTGCCACCGCCTCCGCGCCGGGGCGCCGGCGGGCCTCGTAGGCGGCGAGGGACGCCGGGTCGTCGGTGGCCTCCTCGGCGAGGGCCACCGCATCGAGGAACGCCTGGGCCGCGCCCTGGCCCAGGTTCGGGGTCATCGCGTGGGCGGCGTCGCCCAGCAGGGCGATCCGTCCCTGGTGCCAGGAGCGCGGCGGGCGCAGGTCCTCGAGCGCGTGCACGAGGACCGGCCCCTCGACGGCGTCGAGCACGGACGGGATCGGGTCGTGCCAGCCCGCGAGTCGCGCGCGCAGCCAGGGCAGGGGGTCGTCGCGCGCCGGGACCTCGGCGGTGGGCACGACGGCGTAGAGGTAGGTGCGGGCGCCGGGCAGCGGACCGAGGCCGACGAGGGCGCCGTTCCCCCAGCTCTCGCCGCCCTCGGCCAGGTCGTGGGCGGCGATGAGCCGGAACCCGGTCTGCCCGGTGGGTCGCGGCACGGCCTCGGGCCACGCGGCGGCCCGGATCGTGCTGCGCAGGCCGTCCGCGGCGACGACGAGCTCGGCGGGGTGCTCCCGGCCGGCGTCGTCGTGGACCACCGCGGGCCGGGTGGCGTCGCCGGGGTCGACCCGGCGCACCTCCACACCCGTCGTGACCTCGGGGGCCGCGGTGCGCAGCAGGGCGTGCAGGTCGGGGCGCCGCAGCACGACGACGCGGTCGCCCTGGCGCCGGCGCAGGTCGGCCGTGTCGGTGCGGGCGAGCCAGCGGCCCGACATCGTGCGGATGCCGCCGCCGACCTCGACGGTGCCCGCGGCGCGGGCCTGCGCGCCGATCCCCGTCGGACCGGGCCCGAGCACGTCCAGCGCCCGCAGCGCGTTCGGCCACACGGCGATCCCCGCGCCGGCCTCGTCCGGTTCGGCCCGGCGCTCCAGGACCGTGACGTCCCATCCGTGCCGGCTCAGCGCGATTGCGCCCGCCAGTCCACCCAGCCCCGCGCCCACGACCACCGCTCGCGCCATGACCCTCACTCCTCTACGTCTGTAGTAGCAGCTACTCTACGGCTGTAGAGGATGCCGCCGGAAGGGGACGGATGGTGGAACGCCGGGACGTCCTCGCCGACGCCGCGATCACGGTGCTCGCCCGGGCGGGCAGCCGCGGTCTGACCCACCGCGCGGTCGACGGCGCCGCCGGCCTGCCCGAGGGCACGAGCTCGTACTACTTCCGCACCCGCTCGGCGCTCCTGCAGGCCTGCGTCGACCGGATGGCGGCGCGGACGCTGTCGGAGATGGCGAGCGGGGCACCCGCGGGGCCTGCCACGCTCGACGGTCTCGTCGCGGCCGCCGTGGCGACGGTCGGGCGCTGGCTCGCCGACGACCAGGAACGCCTCCTGGCGCGCTGGGAGCTCGCGCTGGAGTCGACGCGACGCCCCGAGCTGGGCGCGGCCCTGCAGGCGGCGGGCGCCCGGGTGCGCGAGCGCGTGGCCGCGACGCTCGCCGCCCTGGGCATCGTCGAGCCCGAGCGCCGGGCCCACGACCTCGTCGCCTGCCTCGACGGCCTCGCGTTCGACCAGCTCGCCGGCGCCGGGGCCCCGCGCGACTCCGCGGCGCTCCGGGCCGCGATCACCGACGTCGTGCGGGGGTTCACGGGGTCGCCGTGAGGAGTCACCGTGAGGGCTCTCCATCTCGATCTCCCGAGAGTGTCGTGAGTGCTCCCGCCGCGGACAGCACTGGTGACACTGTCGGGAGATCGACATGGAGAGCTCACGTCACCGGGACCACCCGCCGATCCCGGGCCACGAGCACCAGCACCGCGACGGCCAGGACGATCTCGACGAGGAACCCCGTCTGCTGGAGCACCGCGTCGAGCAGCGGGAAGTGCTCGAGGTGCAGGCAGTGGAACACCGTGTGGGGCACGGTGAAGGTCAGGAACGCGACGACCGCGGTGATCACCACCCGCCGGTCGAGCCACCACGCGGCGAGCGCCAGGGCGACGCCCATGGCCAGGGTGCCGGCGCCGACGTCGCGCACGAGGTGCTCGTTGTACGGCGGGAGCAGGGCGACCCAGGGCGTGCCGCCGTACGGGAACGCCTCGTAGAAGGCCACGGGCAGGAACAGCGCCCAGGAGCCGACGACGAACTGGATCGCCGCGAGGGCGCCGAGCAGGATCCTCATCGCGTGCCCTCCGCCCGGGCCGCGAGGAACTGCTCGAAGGTGACGACGCCGTCGGCATGCTCCGGCGTGAGGTGGGCGCCGTCCCGGTAGCCGCGGGCGATCGCGCCGGGCAGGCGCAGCGGGACGACGGCGCGGCGCCGGCCGGAGGCGGCGAGCCAGTCACGGGCGAGATCGGCCATCGGGCGGACCTCGGGGCCGCCGAGGTCGTTCGCCCGGCCCTGCGCCGGGCCGTCGACGAGATCGGCGAGGCGGTCGGCGACGTCGTCGAGCGCGACCGGCTGGAACGACGTGCCGGCGAGCACGGGCAGGAGTCCGGTGCGGGCGGCGGCGGTGAAGATCTGGACCAGGAGGTCGTGGAACTGCGTCGCGCGCAGGAGCGTCCACGGCAGCCCGGATCCCTGTACGACGCCCTCGGCCCGGACCTTCTCCCGGTAGTAGCCCAGCGGGATGCGGTCGACGCCGACGATCGAGACGAACACCAGGTGCGGGGTGCCGACCCGTCGGGCGGCCGTGACGAGGTGCTCGGTCGCGGCGGCGTCGCCCCTCGGGGCCGTCGCGCAGTGGACGATCGTCGAGACGCCCGCGACGGCCTCGTCGAGGCCCTCGCCGATCGCCAGGTCGCCGACGACGCGGCCGGGCCCCGGCCGGCGGCTGAGCACGCGCGGCCGATCGAGCCGGGCGACGAGCGCGCCGCCGAGCCTCCCCGTCCCGCCCGTCACGAGCACGGTCATGTGTCCTCCCGAGGCCGTCGGGCGCCTGGGTGCGGCGCCCGTCAGGAGGGTCGACCGGACAGCCCCTCGGAACGTGACACCTGCCCGGCGAGGAAGGTGAGCTTGTCGGGGTTGCGCAGGAAGCGGACACCCTGGGATGCGGTCGCCTTCGGTGTCGACCGTGACCACGCCGACGAGCTCGCCGTCCTGGTAACCGAGCAGGGCCGGGGCACCGTTGACCTCGGCGGCCGCGCCGGTCCCCCGCCACCGCGACGGCCCGAGGATGCCGACGAGGAACCGCGCGACGGCGTCCCGGCCGTGCACGGGGCGCCGGGCCGCGCTGACCTTGCCGCCGCCGTCGGACCAGACGGTGACGTCGGCGGCGAGCAGCGACTCCAGGCCCGCGACGTCGCCGTTCCGGGCCGCCGCGACGAAGCGCGCGAGCAGCGGCCCGACGTCGGCGCGCGGCGGGGCCGCGGGCGCCGTCGCGAGGTGCCGGCGGGCCCGGGTGTGCAGCTGGCGGGACCCGGCCTCGGTGACGTCGAGGACGGAGGCGACCTCGGCGTGGCTGTGCCCGAACGCCTCGCGCAGCACGTAGACCGCCCGCTCCGGGGGCGTGAGCCGTTCCAGCGTCGTCAGCAGGGCGAGGGACACCGACTCGCGCTCCTCGACCGTCGCGGCCGGGCCGGTCGCCGGGTCCGTCGTGAGGATCGGCTCGGGGAGCCACGGCCCGACGTAGGTCTCGCGGCGGGCCCGGGCGGAGTCGAGGCGGTTGAGGCACAGGCGGGTGACGACGGTGGTCAGCCAGGCGGCGGGGTTGTCCACCGCGTCGCCGTGGCCCGACCACCGCAGCCAGGCGTCCTGGACGACGTCCTCGGCGTCGTGGGCGGACCCGAGCATGCGGTAGGCGAGCCCGAACAGCCGCGGCCGCTGCGCCGTGAACGTCTCGGTGGCGTCCCTCACGACGACCATCCTGCCCGGGAACGCTTGCCTTCGACCGCACTCGAAGTCCTACGGTCGAGGCGTGAGCGTGACGACCGAACGTCTGCGGGACCTCATCGAGACGATGCCGGCCGAGCTGCCGCCGCTCACGGTCGAGCTGGTGCGCGATCTCGACATCGCCGAGCACCTGGCGATCGCGGACGTCGCGGCGCTGACCGGCCTGTCGCCGCACACCCTGCGCTACTACGAGCGGATCGGGCTCGTCGATGTCGCGCGGGATGCGGGCGGGCGTCGGGTCTACGACCGGGACGCGGTGGGCCGGGTCGTGTTCATCACGCGGCTGCGCGACTCGGACATGCCGATCGCGTCGATCGCGCGCTACGTCGAGCTGGTCAAGCAGGGCCCGGAGACCGAGCCGGAACGCCTGGCACTGCTCGAAGCGCACCGCGCCGACGTGCTCGTCCGCCTCCGTGAACTGCAGGCCGCCCTGGCCGTCGTCGACTACAAGATCACCGCCTACGGCGGGGCCTGCGGCAGCTAGGAACACGAGCAGAGCCAGCGCGGCGACCGGCGGCACACCCCGCGCGGCGCGATGGTCTTCGCCCTCCTGACCGGCCCTTGCCGTGCCGGTGATCGTGCTGCTCTGATCTGGGGATCATGGGCCGCGCCGGAGCCGACCGACGTCCGACGCGCACCGCGTCCGGCCTGGCGATCGCGCTGCTCTCCGCGTTCTCCTTCGGGCTCGCCGGGCCGTTCGCGGCCGCGTTGCTCGCGGTCGGCTGGTCGCCGCTCGCGGTGGCGCTGGGCCGGCTGGCCGGCACCGCGGTCCTGCTCGGGGTGCCGCTGGCGCTCGTGTTCGTCCGCGGGTGGCGTCCGCGCGCCGGCCACCTGCGCGCCGTCGTGGTCTACGGGATCGTCCCCCTCGCCGGCGCGCAGGTCTGCTACTTCAACGCCGTCGACCACCTCTCGGTGGGCGTCGCGCTGCTCATCGAGTACACCGCGCCGGTGCTGCTGCTCGGCTGGATGTGGGCACGCGGCGGCGCGCGTCCGAAACCGGCGACGCTGCTGGGTGCGGGGCTGGCGGTGGCGGGTCTCGTGCTCGTCCTCGACGTCGCCCGCGGCGCGGAGTTCGACGTCGTCGGCGTGCTGTGGGGCCTGGCCGCCGCGGTGTGTCTGGCGGCGTACTTCCGCCTGTCCGCCGACGCCTCCGACGAGAACGGCCCGCCCGCGCTCGTGCTGACCGCGGGAGGCGCGATCGTCGGCAGCGCCGTCGTCGTGCTCGTCGGGGCCGTCGGTCTGCTGCCGCTCACGGCGACGACGACCCCGATCTCCCTCGCGGGGTGGACCGCGCCGTGGTGGGTCGGCGTCGTGCTCGTGGCCGCGCTGTCGACGACGCTCGCCTACCTCACCGGGATCGCCGCCGTCGGGCGGCTGGGGTCCCGGCTGGCGTCGTTCGTCGGGCTCAGCGAGGTGCTCTTCGCCGTGCTGGGCGCGTGGTGGCTGGTGTCCCAGCGGCCCACGCCCACCCAGGTCGCGGGCGGCGTCCTCGTCGTCGCCGCCATCGCGCTGATCCGGTGGGCGGAGGGGGTCTGAGCGCGCTCCGCGAGCACTCCGGGCTCAGTAGGCGATCCCGAACACCGCGACCAGCAGCGTCATCGCGGTGAGCGTGATCAGCACGATGGCGACGAGGTTGAGCCACACCCCGCCGCGGACCATCTGCCCGATCGTCACGTACCCCGAGCCGTAGGCGATCGCGTTGGGCGGGGTGGCGACCGGGAGCATGAACGCGCAGGTGGCGGCGAGGGCCACGGGCGCGGTCAGCAGCAGCACCGGGGTGCCGATGCCCATCGCGACCCCGCCGACGAGCGGCAGGAACGTCGCGGCCGTCGCGGTGTTGCTGGTCAGCTCGGTGAGCAACAGCACCCCGGCCACGAGCAGCAGCACGAACAGCGCGGTCGGGATGAACCCGAGTCCCGCGGCCTGCTCACCGATCCACTGCGAGAGCCCGCTCGAGTCGAACTGCTCGGAGAGCGCGAGCCCGCCACCGAAGAGCAGGAGCACGCCCCAGGGCAGCTGCAGCGCGCTGTTCCAGTCGAGCAGCCGCACGCCGAGCGCGGCACCGGCCGGGGCGAGGAAGAGCACGACGCCGACGGTCATGGCGATGCCCGCGTCGCTGATGGCCGGGTTCTCCCAGACCAGCGGGATGACCACCCAGCTCAGCGCGGCCAGCACGAACGCGGCGAGAACCCGCTTCTCCCCGCTCGAGGGCGGGCCGAGCCGCTCGAGCTCGCGGTCGATGAGCGCCCGCCCACCGGGGATGCGGTCGATCTCGGGCTTGAACAGCACCTTGGTGAGCACGAACCACGCGATGGCCAGGAACACCACGGAGAGCGGCAGGCCCACGAGCATCCACTGGCCGAACCCGATCTGGATGCCCTGGGTCTCCAGGTAGCCCACCAGCAGCGTGTTGGGCGGGGTGCCGATGATGGTCGCCAGGGAGCCGATCGAGGCGGCGTAGGCGATCCCGAGCATCAGCGCGGTGCCGAACGTCGACTGCACGACCGTGCGGCGCGCGCTCTCGTCGTCGGGGGTGTCGCCGGCCGGGGCGGAGCCGCCCCGGCCCGTGGTGGCGGGGTCGAGCACGAGCAGCAGCACCGAGATCCCGATCGGCAGCATCATCACCGCGGTCGCGGTGTTCGAGACCCACATGCTCAGGAACGCCGTCGCCACCATGAACCCGGCGACGAGCATCGTGGGCTCGGTCCCCATCGCCCGGATCGTCACCAGGGCGATGCGCCGGTGCAGGTTCCACCGCTGCATGGCCAGGGCCAGCAGGAACCCGCCCATGAACAGGAAGATGATGTCGTCGCCGTACGAGGCCCCGACATCACTCACGCTGGGCCCGCCGAACACCGGGAAGATCACGAGGGGCAGCAGGGCGGTGGCCGGGATCGGGATGGCCTCGGTCATCCACCAGACGCCCATGAGCACCGCGACCCCGGCGGTCAGACGCGCCTCGGAGGCCAGGCTCGCGGGCAGCAGCAGGTAGACCAGCACCGCCGCGACCAGGCCGGCGAGCAGGCCGATCCGCCGGCGACGGACGATCCGGGGCGACTCCGGCTGGGCCTGCAGACCCGGCGAACGGTGCTCGCGCCCGCCGAGGTCCGCAGGGTCGTCCGCAGAGTCGTGCGGGGTGTCGTCCGCGGTGTCGTCCGCGGTGTCGTCCGCGGTGTCGTCCGCGGTGTCGTCCGCGGTGTCGTCCGCGGTGTCGTCCGCGTCCGGCTGCGGCGTGGTGCGGCCTTCGGTCATCGCGACCCCCCGTCGGTCGGTGCGGCGTGACCCGTCACGGTAGGGCCGGGCCTTCACACCTCCGGGGGACGAACCTTGCGGTTGGCCGACGATCGGTGCTGCTCACGCGCCGTCAGGCACCTTCGGCATCCCCCTCGGCCTCGAGGAAGGCCTCGCGCAGCTGCTCGACCATCGCGGGGTCGGGCTCGGCCCAGAGCCCGCGGTCGACGGCCTCCAGCAGGCGCTCGGCCATCCCGTGCAGCGCCCAGGGGTTGGCGTCGCGCAGGAACGCGCGGTTCTCCGGGTCGAGGACGTAGTTCTCGGTGAGCGAGCCGTACATCCAGTCGCTCACCGTCCCCGCGGTGGCGTCCCAGCCGAAGAGGTAGTCGACGGTCGCGGCCATCTCGAACGCGCCCTTGTAGCCGTGGCGGCGCATCGCGGCCATCCAGCGCGGGTTGACGACGCGGCTGCGGAAGACGCGCGCCGTCTCCTCGATCAGCGACCGGGTCTTCACGTTCTCCGGCCGCGTCGAGTCGCCGACGTACGCGGCCGGCGCGGCCCCGGTCAGCGCGCGGACCGTCGCGATCATGCCGCCGTGGTACTGGTAGTAGTCGTCGGAGTCGGCGATGTCGTGCTCGCGGGTGTCGATGTTCTTCGCCGCCACCGCGATCCGCCGGTACGCCGCGCGCATCTCGTCGACCGCCGACTCGCCCTGGCGCCCGCGCCCGTACGCGTGCCCGCCCCACGTCGTGTAGATCTCGGCGAGGTCGGCGTCGCCGCGCCACTCCCGCGAGTCCATCGCCTGGAGCAGACCCGCGCCGTAGGCACCGGGGGGCGAGCCGAAGATGCGCGTCGTCGCGGCCTGCCAGTCCGACCCGCCGGCGACGTCGGCCCGGGCGTGAGCGGCGACGAAGTTGTCCTCGTCGGCCTCCTCGAGCCCCGCGACCAGCTGCACCGCGTCGTCCATCGTCGCCACGACGTGCGGGAACGCGTCGCGGAAGAACCCGGAGATGCGCAGGACGACGTCGACGCGGGGCCGGCCGAGCTCCTCGGTCGGCGTCACCTCGAGGCCCGTGACCCGGCGCGACGCCTCGTCCCACACCGGCCGGACGCCCATCAGCGAGAGCGCCTCGGCGATGTCGTCGCCGCTCGTGCGCATCGCCGCGGTGCCCCACAGCGACAGGCCGACGCTCGTCGGCCACTCGCCCTCGTGGTCCTCGCGGTACCGCTCGAGCAGGGAGTCGGCGAGCATCTGCCCGGTCTCCCAGGCCAGCCGCGACGGGATCGCGCGCGGGTCGATCGAGTAGAAGTTCCGCCCGGTCGGCAGGACGTTGACCAGCCCGCGCAGCGGCGACCCGCTCGGCCCCGCCTTCACGTGCCCGCCGTCGAGGGCGTGCAGGACCCCGGTGATCTCCTCGGTGGTCCGGTTCAGTCGCGGGACGACCTCGGTGGCGGCGAAGGTCAGGATGTCGGTGACGACCGGGTGCTCGGTCCCCAGCACCTCGAGGGTGACGTCGGCGGCGACTGCGCCGACCCCCCGGGGATCCGCCCAGCCCTGCTTCTCCATGCCGAGCACCAGCGAGTGCGCGGTCTCCTCGAAACGGTCGGTGTCGGCGCGCGACGTGCTCCCGTCCTCCTCCATGCCCAGCGCCTCGCGCAGCCCGGGCAGCGAGTTCGTGCCCGACCACAGCTGCCGCGCGCGCAGGATCGCGAGCACCATGTCGACGCGCTCCTGCCCGCCGGGCGCCTGGCCGAGCACGTGCAGGCCGTCGCGGATCTGCGCGTCCTTGATCTCGCAGAGCCAGCCGTCGAGGTGCATGACGAAGTCGTCGAAGCGCTCGTCGTCGGGCTGGTCGGAGACGCCGAGGTCGCTGTCGAGCTTCGCGGCCTGGATCAGCTGCCAGATCTGCCCGCGGATCGCGGTGATCTTGCCGGGGTCCATCGCCTGGATCGAGGCGTACTCGTCGAGCAGCTGCTCGAGCCGGGCGAGGTCGCCGTACGACTCGGCGCGCGCCATCGGCGGCACGAGGTGGTCGACGAGCGTCGCGTGCGCCCGGCGCTTGGCCTGCGTGCCCTCGCCCGGGTCGTTGACCAGGAACGGGTAGACCAGCGGCAGGTTCCCGAGGATCGGGTCGGGCGCGCAGGACGCCGAGAGCGCGGCGGTCTTGCCCGGCAGCCACTCGAGGTTGCCGTGCTTGCCGACGTGCACCAGCGCGTGCGCCCCGAACTGCGTCTGCAGCCACCGGTAGGCCGCGAGGTAATGGTGCGAGGGCGGCAGGTCGGGGTCGTGGTAGATCGCGATCGGGTTCTCCCCGAACCCGCGGGGCGGCTGCATCATCACGACGACGTTGTCGCGCTGGAGCGCGGCGACGGTGATGGCGCCCTCATGGAGGAACATCGAGCCGGGTGCCGTGCCCCAGTGCTCCTCGACGCCGGCGCGGAAGTCCTCGGGCAACGTCGCGAACCACGCGGTGTACTCGTCGACGGGCACGCGCGCGGGGTTCGCGGCGAGCTGCTCCTCGGTGAGCCAGTCCTGGTCGTAGCCGCCCGCGTCGATGAGGGCGCGGATCAGGAGATCGCCGTCCTGGACGTCCAGCCCGGGGACGTCGCCGATGGTGTAGCCGGACTCCCGCATCGCGGCGAGCAGCCGCACCACCGACGCCGGGGTGTCGAGACCGACCGCGTTCCCGATCCGCGCGTGCTTCGTCGGGTAGGCGCTGAGCACCAGCGCGATGCGCTTGTCGGCGTTCGGGACGTGGCGCAGGCGCGCGTGCGACACCGCGAGGCCGGCCACGCGCGCCGCCCGCTCGGGGTCGGCGACGTAGACCGGCAGGCCGTCGGCGTCGGTCTCCTTGAAGGAGAACGGGACGGTGATGACGCGCCCGTCGAACTCCGGCACGGCCACCTGGTTCGCGGCGTCGAGCGGGCTCACGCCGTCGTCGTCGCCGAGCCAGTCCTCGCGGGACCGCGTCAGGCACAGGGCCTGCAGGATCGGGACGTCGAGCGCCGCGAGCGCTCCGGTGTCCCAGCTCTCGTCGTCCTCGCCCGCGCTCGCCGACGCCGGGCGGGACCCGCCCGCCGCGAGCACGGTGGTGACCAGGACGTCGGCCTGCCGGAGCACCGCGACGAGCTCGTCCTCCGGCGCGCGCAGCGACGAGCAGAACACCGGCTCGGGCACCCCGCCCGCGTCGACCACCGCGCGGCACAGGGCGTCGACGAACGCGGTGTTCCCGGCCATGTGGTGCGCGCGGTAGTAGACGATCGCGACGCGGGGGCGGGCCTTGTCCGCAGCGAACGCGCTGTTCGCTGCTTCTATGCGCGCAAACTCCCCGTTCGCTCCCTCGGCGGAGGCAGCGTCCCAGCCCTCGAGCCGGCCCCAGTTCGGCATCTCGGCCGGCGGGTCGAAGCCGTGGCCGGTGAGCAGGACGGTGTCGGAGAGGAAGTGGTGCAGCTGCGTGAGGTTCTCCGACCCGCCCTGGGCGAGGTAGAGGTGCGCCTGGGTGGCGACGCCGACGGGGACGGTCGACGACTCCATGAGCTGCGCGTCCGGGCTCTGCTCGCCGCCGAGGACGACGACCGGCCGGGGCTGCGACGGCGCGAGCAGGGCGTCGAGGCCCGCCTCCCACGCCTGGCGCCCGCCGAGCAGGCGCACGACGACGAGGTCGACGCCCTCGAGCAGGGCCTCGAGGTCCTCCACCGCGACCCGGGCGGGGTTCGCCCAGCGCCAGGCACCCTCCTGCCCGGGGGTGCTGGCCCGCGCCGAGCGCAGGTCGGTGTCGGACGTCGACAGCAGCAGCAGCACCGGCGCTCCCGGGGGTCGGTGGCGGGCGCCCGGGAGTTCGGACGCCTCATCATCTGATCAGACATCGTGACACGGGCACCGGGGTGCAGGTCCGTGTCGCCGGGCACTCTCATCTGAGCATCTGACTAGATACTGTGTCGACGATGCCCGACTCCCGACGACGTGACGGCGCCGAGCCTACGGACCCGCGCACGACCCCGCGGACCGTGCCGGACGCCTGTCCGGGCGCCTGGCGACGCCACGACGCCGCCGACGGCGCCCTGGCGCGCTTCCGCCCCGTCGGCGGCGCCGTCACCGGCGCGGAGCTCCGGGTGCTCGCCGACGCCGCCGCGACCGGCGGCTCGCCGCTGGAGCTGACCTCGCGGGGATCGCTGCAGGTCCGCGGCCTGACCGCGGAGGGCGCCGACCGGCTCGCGGCGACGCTCAGTGCGCTCGGCGGGGACGCCGCGCTGCTCGACACCCAGGGCCGCGACGTGCCCTGCAGTGTCGTGGCCTCGCCCTCGGGGCTGCTCGACGACGCGGCCCGTGCCGTCGCCGACGCCCTGCGCGGGCGCACCGAGGTGCCCGGCCGGCTGCTCGTCGCGCTCGACGACGGCGCCGGCGACGTGGCCGCCCTCGACGGGGACGTCACGGTGGTCGACGGAGCGCTCGTGCTCGCCGGCACCCCGACCGACCTCACCGGTGACCCCGCCGCCCTCGCCCTCGCCGCGGTCGAGGCGTTCCTCGAGGTCCGGGGCAGCGCCTGGCGCGTGGCCGAGGTGGGCCCCGAGAGGGTCCGCCCGGGCGTTACTGGCTGGTATCGCTCGCTGAGCGAGCGATACCAGCCAGTAACCGCACGACACGGCGCCGGCCCGGAGATCACCGAGGTGCTCCCCCGCCTCGGGGAGATCGACGCACCGACCGCCGCGGTGCTCGCCGACCTCGCCGACGCCGGGGCCACCCTGCGCGTCACGCCCTGGCGCACGGTCGTGCTGCGCGAGCTCGCCGACCCCGACGACGCCCTCCGCCGACTCGCGGACCTCGTCGAGACCGGGCCGTCGCCGTGGTCGAGCCTGTCGGCCTGCGTCGGCGCGCCGCGCTGCGCCCGCTCGCACACCGACGTCCGCGGCGACCTCGCCCACGCCGTGGCCACGGGCTGCGCCGGCGGGCTCCTGCACGCGCACTGGGTCGGGTGCTCGCGGGCGTGCGGCACGCCGGCCGGTCCGGTCGCCGTGGTCGAGGGCACGCCCGGCGGCACCTATCGCACGACCGTCCGAGCAGGGAGGGTGTCCCCGTGAGCGCCGGCCACACACAAACGGCAGCGACGGAGTGGTCCGCTGTCCCCTCCTACGTCGCCGACGGCCCGGAGATCTATCGCCGGTCGTTCGCGATCATCCGCGCGGAGGCGGATCTCGCGCACCTCCCCGGGGACGCCCACGACGTCGTCATCCGCATGATCCACTCGTGCGGGATGGTCGACCTCGCCGCCGACACCGAGGTCTCCCCCGGTGCGGTCGCCGCCGCGCAGGACGCCCTGAAGGCCGGCGCTCCGGTGCTCTGCGACGCCATGATGGTCGCGAGCGGCATCACGCAGCGCTTCCTGCCCGCGGGCAACGAGGTCGTCTGCACGCTCAACGCCCCCGAGGTCCCGGCCCGCGCCGCCGCGATGGGCACCACCCGCAGCGCCGCCGCCCTCGAGCTGTGGCGACCCCTGCTCGACGGCGCGGTCGTCGCCATCGGCAACGCGCCGACCGCGCTGTTCCGGCTGCTCGAGATGATCGAGGAGGGCGCCCCGCGCCCCGCGGTCGTGCTCGGCCTGCCCGTCGGGTTCGTCGGGGCGATGGAGTCGAAGGCCGCGCTGGTGGGGCATCCGGCCTCGTTGGAGCACGTCGTCGTCCACGGCCGCCGCGGCGGGTCCGCGATGACCGTGGGCGCCGTCAACGCCCTCACCCTGGGCTGCGCCCAGGGAGTCGCTCAGTGACCGGACGGCTCTACGGCGTCGGGGTGGGCCCCGGCGACCCCTCGCTCATGACGGTGCGGGCGGTGGACCTCGTGCGCGGCGCCGACGTCGTCGCCTACCACTGCGCGCGGCACGGCCGCTCGCACGCGCGCTCGATCGTCGCGCAGTACCTCGGCACGCAGACCGAGGAGCAGCTGACCTACCCGGTCACCACGGAGCAGACCGACGACTACCAGGGCCGCCTCGACGCCTTCTACGCCGAGGCCGCCGCCCGGCTGGCCGCCCACCTCGACGCCGGCCGCGACGTCGTGGTGATCGCCGAGGGCGACCCGTTCTTCTACGGCTCCTACATGCACCTGCACAAGCGCCTCGCCGACCGCTTCCCCACCGAGGTCGTGCCCGGCGTGACCTCGGTGTCCGCGGCCGCCGCGTCGCTGGGACGCCCGCTCGTGGAGCGCGACGAGGTCCTCACCGTCCTGCCCGGGACGCTGCCGCCCGACGAGCTGGCGGCCCGCCTCGCCGACACCGACGCCGCGGCGGTGATGAAGCTCGGCCGCACGTTCACCGGGGTCCGCGCGGCCCTCGCGACCTCGGGACGCCTCGACGAGGCGTTCTACGTCGAGCGCGCCTCCACCGAGACCGAGCGCACCGCGGCCCTCGCCGACGTCGACCCGGGCACGGTGCCGTACTTCTCCGTCGGCATTGTGCCCTCGCGGGTGCACGCCGACACCACCCCGGCCGCGCGGACGGAGACCGCCGAGGTGATCGCCGGCCGGACGCCCGGCGAGGTCGTCGTCGTGGGGCTGGGGCCGGGGGCGCGCGACCGGCTGACCCCCGAGGCGGCCGCTGCCCTCGCGTGGGCCGACGACGTCGTCGGCTACGCGACCTACACCGCGCGGGTCCCGCCGAACCCCCGCCAGCGCGTACACGCCTCGGACAACAAGGTCGAGTCCGAGCGTGCCGCGTTCGCCCTCGACCTGGCCCGCTCCGGGCACCGCGTGGCCGTCGTGTCGTCCGGCGACCCCGGGGTGTTCGCGATGGCGTCGGCCGTGGTCGAGGTCGCCGCCGACGACTACCCCGACGTCCCGGTCCGCGTCGTCCCCGGCGTGTCCGCGGCGCAGGCGGTGGCCGCCCGGGTCGGCGCCCCGCTGGGCCACGACTACGCGATGATCTCGCTCTCCGACCGGCTCAAGCCGTGGGAGGTCGTCGAGCGCCGGCTCGCCGCCGTCGCCGACGCCGACATGGCGATGGCCCTCTACAACCCGGGCTCGCGGTCACGGACCTGGCAGGTCGAGGCGGCCCGCGACCTGCTGCTGAAGTACCGCGACCCGTCCACGCCGGTGATCGTCGGCCGTGACGTCGACGGGCCGGAGGAGTCGGTGCGCGTCGTGCGCCTCGCCGACCTCGTGCCGGGCGAGGTCGACATGCGGACCCTGCTCATCGTCGGGTCGTCGAGCACGCGGTGGCCCGCCACCGGCACGGTCTACACGCCGCGACGGCACGGGTAGGTCAGTCGCCCGCGAGGGGGACCCAGATCCAGTCCTGGTCGGTCCGGTCGCGCCCGACCAGCTGCCCGCACGTCGCGCAGAACAGCTCGTTGGCGCCCATCGACTCGTCGGCGACGGCCCACCCCGTCACCACCCAGGAGTGCTGGCGCCCGCCCAGGCACAGCCACCGCTCGTCGCCGTCGCTCACGGGCCCGATCGTGTCAGGCGACCTGGGTCAGCGTCGCGGATTCGTAGGGGCGGGTCTCCCACCGCTCGAGGGGGAGCCCGCCGACGGACGCGAACAGCTCGCCCATGCCGGCCTGCATCGCCTCGGGCGACGCCCAGATCGACACGGCGACGATGCGCGAGCCGTCGGGCTCCTCGTAGGCCCCGATCTCGTCGAGCCCGTCGATGTGCGCCGACGTCTCCCGGATGACGTCCATCGCGGCGAGCATGTCGTCGCGGTGCTCCGGCTTCGGGAAGTGGACGACCTGGAACAGGACACGGCTCATGGCGAGCTCCTCTCGGGGTCTGCGGCGGCGGCCAGGGCGGCGAGGATCGCGGCCCAGCCTGCGGAGTAACCGCCGCCCGCGGTGGTGGCGGCGGCGAACTGCTCGGCGGTCAGCTGCTCCCAGCCGCGGTGCTCGACGTCGACCTTGGTCAACGCGGGCCCCAGGGCGCGGAAGGTCAGCTCGACCTCGGTGGTGACCGGGGTGGCCTCCCAGGTCATGACGAAGCGTTCGGGCGGCTGCCAGGCCAGCAGGTGACCCCAGGTGACCTCGGTGCCGTCGGCCCAGGTCTCGTGGACCCGGCCGCCCTCGCGGCGGTCGAACCCGACGGCGCGGACACGCTCGCCGCCCAGCGAGTAGGGCTGCAGCGGCCACCAGTCGCCGATGGTGTCGACGAAGATGCCGAAGGTGTGCTCGCGGCTCGAGCGCACGAGCGTCGACTGGCGGATCGGCGGCCGGCGCAACGGGGTGACGGTGCCGTCGCTGTGGTCGGGCGGGCTCATCCGGTCTCCTCCTCGTGCTGGTCGTCGGCGACGCCCCGGTCGGCCTCGACGATCCGGCGCGCGCGGTCGAGCGCCGAGCCCCACAGGTCGTCGAGCATCTCCCGCAGCTCGGCGAGCCCCTCCGGGCGCGCACCGTAGAGCCGGCGCGTGCCCTCGCGGCGCTCGGTGAGCAGGCCGGCCTCCTTGAGCACGGTCAGGTGCTGGCTGACGGCCGGGCGGGTCACGTCGAAGGCGGCCGCGATCTCCCCCGCGGCCAGCTCGTCGTGGGCCACGAGCTGCAGGATCGCCCGCCGGCGCGGCTCGGCGAGCGCCCGCAGCGCGCGGTCGCGAGGATCCTCGCCAGGGCTCACGCCCACAGCCCGACGGGGTTGCCGTCGGGGTCGGACACGACGGCGATGCGCCCGTAGCCGCCGGGCAGATCCATCGGCGGGGCGAGGGTGTCGGCGCCGAGCTCGGAGGCGCGGGCGAGGCCGGCCTCGAGGTCGTCGACCCGGACGTAGAACTTGACGCCCGTGTCGCCCGGCGCCTGCGACGGCCCGATGCCGCCGCCGATGGCGTCCGGCCCGGCGCCGGTGTCGACCATCGCGTAGCCGTCCATGTCGGGGTCGGGCTCCGCCGACCACCCGAACAGCTCGGTGTAGAACCCGCGGACCTTCTCGGGTGCGGTGCTGGTGATCTCGAAGAACGCGACCGGCTGGCCCATGGTGACCTCCTGCTCGTGCTTTGTCGGAATTGCTAACGTTAGCGTTCGCTTTCGTTAGCGTCAACGCACGCTTATGGAGTCGCCGCAACGCTGACCGACGCGCACGCAGCTCCACCAGTTGCTCCCGCGCCCGAGGCACCGTAGGAACCGGCGCGCCGACCTCGTGTCGCTGACCGACGAGGGCGAACGGGTGCGGGCCCGGGCCGCCGCGGCCCTCGCCGCGTGCGACGACCGTTTCCTCGATCCCTTGGACGCGCCCGACCGCGCGCGCCTGCGCACGCTGCTCGGACGGCTCGTCGCGGGCGCTGACCCGCATACTGGGTGAGATGCGGCGCTTCCGCCGGTCCCCTCCCCGCCGGCCGCTCGACGCGGTCGAGCTCGCGGAGGCGGCCGCCCTCGGTGATCTCGTCGCCGTCGTGTGCGTGCTCACCCGCCTGTTCCCGGTCGGCCCGATCGGCGTGGTCGTCGCGGCCTTCCCGCTGGCCGTGCTGTCGTCGCGTCGGGCGGGGCGCGCGGGGCCGGTCGGGGCGCTCGTCGCCGTGGTCGTCGCGTTCCTCGTCGCCGGCGTCGGCCCGGCGGGCACGGCGGCGTCCGCGGCGTCGCTGGGCTGGCTCGTCGGCGTCGGCGCGCGCCGCGGGTGGTCGACGGTGCGCACCGCGCTCACCGGCGTCGTCGCCCTCGCCGTGCCCACCTCGGTGGTCGGTACCGCGCTGCTCGCCGCGTTTCCCGCGTACCGGGAGCTCGTGCTCGACCAGCTGCGCACCTCGTGGAGCGGCCTGGCCCGCCTGCTGCGCGGCGGGCTGCCCGAGGTCGTCGCGGCCGGGGACCGCGCGGTGCGGGCGATCACCGACTACTGGTGGGTGACGCTGCCCGCGATCGCGGTCGTCAGCACCCTGTTCGGGGTGGCGGTCGCGGCGTGGATCCTCGCGCGGCCGCTGCGCTCGGTGCAGCGCCTGCTGCCGACCGACCTCGCCGGCCGGCTGCCCACCACCCGCGCCGGCGCGCCGGTGGCGCCGCTGCCGCTGCACCTGCGCGGGGTCGCGCTGCCGTCGGGACCTCCGGTGGACCTGGACCTCGACGCCGGCCGGTTCGTCGTGGTCACCGGGCCGAACGGGGCCGGCAAGTCGACGCTCGGGCGCGTCGTCGCAGGGCGTCCACCGTCCGAGGGCACGGTCGAACGTCCCGGCGAGGCCGGGCTCGGCGTCGTCGGCGGCACCGGGATGGTGTTCCAGCGCCCCGACAGCCAGGTGCTGGGCGTGCGCGTCGCCGACGACCTGCGCTGGGGCCTGCCCTCCGGTCACCCCGTGCCGGTCGACGAGCTGCTCGCCCGGGTCGGTCTCGAGGGTGCCGGCGACCGCGAGACGGCGACGCTCTCGGGCGGCGAGCTGCAACGTCTCGCCGTCGCGGCCCTGCTCGCGCGCTCCCCCGCCGTCGTCGTCAGCGACGAGAGCACGGCGATGCTCGACCCCGAGGGCCGCACCGAGGTCACCGACCTGCTCCGCAGCCTCACACGCACCGAGGGTGTCGGGGTCCTGCACATCACCCACCACGACCCCGGCGAGGCCGACACCGTGCTCGCGCTCCCGGGCGCGCCAGCGCCGCCGGGGGCCGGCGGGGTGCCGTGGGGTCCGCCGCGCCCGCCGGCCGGTGGGTCGCTGCGCCTGCGGGGCGTCGACATCGTCCACGACGCCGGCACGCCGTGGCGTCGGCCCGTGCTCTCCGGGGTGGACCTCGACGTCCCGGCCGGGCGGATGGTGCTGCTCACCGGCCCGAACGGGGCGGGCAAGACGAGCCTCGCGTGGGTGCTCGCCGGCCTCGCCACCCCCGCGCGCGGCACCGCGACGCTCGACGGCGCGCCGCTGCGCAACGGCCGCGCCGGCGCGCTGCTGGCCGTGCAGCACGCCCGCCCCGCGCTGCTGCGCCCCACCGTGGGCGAGGAGGTCGAGGACGCCGCCGGCGTCGGCCCGCGCACCGCCGACACGACCCTCGCCGCCCTGGGCCTCGACCCGGCGATCTACCGCGACCGATCCGTCGACGAGCTCTCGGGCGGCGAGCAGCGCCGCGTCCTGCTCGCGGGGCTGCTCGGCGCCGGGCCACGGGTGCTCGTGCTCGACGAGCCGCTGGCGGGCCTCGACACGGACGCCGCGACGGCGGTGCGCGAGGCCCTGCGCGCGGCGCGGGCGGCGGGCACCACGCTCGTGGTGGTCACCCACGACATCGCGCCGCTGGCCGACCTCGGCGACGCGGTCCTGCGCGTCGAGGACGGGGCGGTGCACGGGCCGCCGGAGCTCGTGCGGCCGTCGAGCACCTCGTCCTCGTCCTCGTCCTCGTCCGAGCGGGAGCGCCGGCCCCGCGCCGTCGGCGCGGTGCGCACGCTGCCGGGGCCGTCGGTGCTGCACCGGACCTGGGTGGGCACGAAGATCGCGGCGCTCGCCGCGACGGCGCTGGCGCTGTTCGTCGACCCCACCTGGCCGACCCTCGGCGCCGCCGCCCTGCTCCTGGTCGTCGGGGCCGTCGCGGCGCGCCTGCCCCGCGGGGCCGTGCCGCGCCCGCCCCGCTGGCTGCTGCTCTGGCTGCCGGCTATCGTGCTGTCGACGATCGGCACGCGCCCGCCGCTGGTCGACGTCCTCGGCACCGAGCTGAGCCTCGGCGGGCTCGAACGCGTCGTGCTCTTCCTCGGCACGACGCTCGTCTCGCTGCTCGGCGCGGCCCTGCTGATCGCGACGACCCCGCTCGGTGCGTTCCCGCCGCTGCTCGAGCGCCTGGCCCGGCTCGGGAGGCGCGTGCGGATCCCGTTGCGGACGCCGACGACGGCGATCGCGCTCGGGCTGCGCCTGGTGCCGCTGCTGCTCGCCGAGGGTCGGACGGCGTGGCTCCTGATCGCCCAGCGCCAACCGGTCGGGCGCGCGGTCACCCCGCTGCGCGAGCAGGTGCGCACGGCCGTGCGGGCGGCGATGCAGGCGTGCGCGATGGCCACCCGGCGGGCGGCCGAGACGGGCGAGGCAATCACCGCCCGCGGGGGCCTGGGCGCCGTCGCCGGCCCGGACCAGCGCCCGGGGTGGCGGGACCTCGCCGTCCTCCTCGTCGTCGCCGCGGTCCTGGCTGTGGGGTTGTGGGGCTGAGGACGAGATGTCAGCGGCGTGGCGCCGCAGACGTTGAGTGTCCGTATTCTTCCGTCGATCACAGGCGCTCGAGCACCTCATCGACGGAGCTCACCGCCGTCACGCCCTCCGGCAGGGGCGGGCGGTCGACGAGCACCACCGGCAGCGACCGCTCGCGGGCCGCGACGAGCTTGGCCTCCGTGGCGCCGCCGGAGTCCTTGGCCACGACGACCGTGATCGCATGCTGGTCGAGCAGGGCGCGCTCGTCGTCGAGGGCGATGGGGCCGCGGGCCAGCACGAGCTCGGCGTGTGGAGGCAGCACCGCAGGCGCCTCGATCGCGCGCACGAGGAACCACGCGTCGACGTCCACGAACGCCCCGACGCCCTGGCGGCCGGTCGCGAGCAGGACCCGCGCACCGACAGGGATGGCCGCAGCCGCCGCCGCCAGCGACGGCACCCGCGTCCAGCGGTCCCCCGGTCCCTGGGTCCACCCGGGCCGACGCAGGACGATCAGCGGCGTCCCGGCGAGCGACGCCGCCGCCGCCGCGTGCTCGGTCATCGTCGCCGCGAAGGGATGGGTCGCGTCGACCAGCACGTCGACGTCCGCCAACGCGTCGGCCAGCCCGGCGACCCCGCCGAAGCCGCCGGTCCGGACCTCGCCGGCGGGCAGCCGGGGGTGACGCGTCCGGCCGGCGAGGGACGTGGTGACGTCGAATCCCCGCGCGGCCAGCTCGGCCGCCAGCGCCCGCGCCTCCGCCGTCCCCCCGAGCACGAGTACCCGCCGCGTCATCGAGGGCCCGCGACGCTCCGGCGAAGGGCGCCCCTCGCCGCTCTATCCGGCCGAAGGTGCCCTTCGCGCGAAAACCGCCCCCTCACGGCCGCGCGCGGGTCGCCGAGTAGAGGTGCGACTCGTCGCCACCGGAGGTCCCGACCACCGCCCCCACCACGATCACCGCGGTCCGGCGGACGTCCGCCGCGGCGACCTGCTCGGCGATGTCGGCGAGCGTGCCGCGCAGGACCACCTCGTCGTCCCGGGACGCCCGCGCGACGACGGCGACCGGCTCCGATGCCGGGCGGTGCCTCAGGAGCGCTTCCACCACCGAGGCGCACCGCTGCACGGCCAGGTGCAGCACGAGCGTCCCGCCGGCCGCGGCCCACACGTCGAGCGACTCCCCCGTCGGCATCGGCGTCGCGTTGGCGGCGTCCCGGGTGAGCACCACGGACTGGCCGACGCCGGGCACGGTCAGCTCGGTGCGCAGCGCGGCCGCCGCCGCGGCGAAGGCCGGGACGCCCGGCACGATCTCCCACGGCACGCCGGCGGCGTCGAGGCGGCGGGTCTGCTCGGCGACCGCGGAGAACACCGAGGGGTCCCCGGAGCACAGGCGCGCGACGTCGTGGCCCGCCTCGTGCGCGGCGACGAGCTCGGCGGTGATCTCGTCGAGCGTCATGCGGGCGGTGTCGACCCGGTGCGCTCCCGGCGGGCACTGCCCGAGCAGCTCCTCGGGCACCAGGGAGCCCGCGTAGAGGCACACCGGGCTGGTGGCCAGGGCGCGCAGGCCGCGCACGGTGATGAGGTCGGGCGCGCCCGGCCCGGCGCCGACGAAGCGGACGGTCACGCGGAGGGGTCCTTCCGGTGGATCAGCTGGGTCACGCCGGCCAGCGCACGCCACGCCGAGAAGCGGCCGACGGGCTCGGCGCGCTGGATCCCGATCCGCCGCAGCGCGCCGCCGTGCGCGGCGCGGAACGCGGCGAGAGCCGCCTCGCCCTCGACGGTGACGGCGTTGGCCACCAGCCGCCCGCCGGGACGCAGCGACCCGTGGGCCGCCTCCAGCATCCCCGGCACCGACACCCCGCCGCCGACGAACACCGCGTCCGGCGTCTCGAGGTCGGCGAGCACGTCCGGCGCCCGTCCGAGGACGACGCGCAGCCCCGGCACCCCGAGCCTTGCGGCGTTCGCGCGGATGCGGGCCGCCCGATCCTCCCGCACCTCGACCGACAGAGCCCGGCACGCCGGGTGGTGGCGCATCCACTCGATGCCGACGCTGCCCGCCCCGCCGCCGACGTCCCAGAGCAGGGCGCCCGGCACCGGGCGCAGCGCGGCGACGGACAGGGCCCGGACCTCGGTCTTCGTGAGCTGACCGTCGTGGGAGTACGCGTCGTCGGGCAGGCCCGGCGCGCGTCCGAGCAGCGGGTCCTCGGGGAGGTCCGGGCAGGTCACGGCCACCACGGCCAGCGGGTCTCCGGGCGGGTGGACCCAGCCCGCGGCGTGGCCGTCGACCCGGCTCTCCCCCGGCCCGCCGAGGGAGCCGAGCACCGTCATCGTCGCGGCCCCGTAGCCCCACGACGTGAGCGACTCGGCCAGCGTCTTCGGGGCGTCGCCGTCCGGCACGAGCACGAGCAGACGCCGGCGGGGCGCCAGCGCGGCGCGGACGGCCTCCGGTGGCCGGCCGACCGTCGAGAGCACCTCGACGTCCTGCGCGGCCCAGCCCAGGCGCCCGCACGCCAGCGCGAGCGACGACGGCGCCGGGTGGACGGCCGCCGTCGGGTCGTGGGCGAGCACCGTGGACCCGATCCCGTAGAACGTCGGATCGCCGCTGGCGAGCACGACGAGCGCCCGGCCGGCGTGCTCGGCGAGCAGCCCGGGCAGCGCCGGCACCAGCGGCGAGGGCCAGGTGGCGTGCGACGCGGACAGCGAGGGCAGCAGGGCGAGCTGACGGGGGGCGCCGAGCACCACGTCCGCGGCCTCGAGCGCGGCCCGGGCGGGCTCCCCCAACCCCGGCCACCCCTCGGCTCCGATGCCGACCACCGTCACGGTCACCGCGACACCTCATCACGGACCGGGGCACTCCCGGACTGGGAGCCTCGTCACCCCGCGTGAGGCTCAGCCCGGGGTGTAGCGCAGGCCCGTCATCGTCAGCACGGTGCGGTCGCGGTCGTCGCGCAGAAGCGCGCGCCCGCTGCGCAGGCGGCGCCCGTCGTGCTCGACCTCGACCTCGGTGCGCACGGTGCGCCCGTCGGCGGGGACGGCGCGCAGGAACGTCGCCGTCGCCTCGTCGGGCGGCCCGCCGAGCACGTCGGCGAGGGCGCGGGCGGGCAGCGAGGCCAGCGCGCCGCCCTGCACCACGCCGGCGTGGTTCACGGCCTCCGGGTCGGGGGCCGCGCCCTCGCCCACCAGCGTGTGGGGCGCCCGCGCGGTCGGCGACCAGTCCGGGGTCGCCGTTCGGTACTCGGCGGCCTGCTCGTCGCGGAGTACGGCGTTGCGGCCGTGGGCTCGCGCCACCGTCCGGCCGTCGTCATCGGTGATCACCGCGGTGCTCAGCGCCACCTCGGGATCGCGCTCGTCGAGGCACCCGACGGCGTGCAGGGTCCCGGCGACGGCGTCCCGCGCGACGACGTGCAGGGTGAGGCGCAGCGTGGTGATCCGCTCGCCGGCCGCGAGCGTGCTGGTGACCGCGAGCCCGGAGACGAAGTCGCCGAGCAGCCAGAGTGCGCTGTCGACGTCCCCGTCCGGGGCCGGCATGTCCGCTTCGGCCCGTCCCGGCTCGATCGCGCGGAGCCGCGCCCGGACGGTGGCGTGGACGGGCGCGAGCGGGATGTCGTCCGCCACGCAGCGCCGCAGGACCCCCAGCGGCGTCTCGTCGGCGGTGGGCGTGCTCAGGAGCGTGCCCCGGCCCGGATGTGGGGCGTGACGCCCGTGAGCTCGGACGCGAGGTCCCACAGGCGCGCCTGGACCTCGCGGTCGTGCGACGCCACCGTCGAGCCCACCGGCACCGGCGGACCCGCGATCTCCTGGAACCCGCTCGGGCCGATGAAGGTGCCGCCGGGCAGGTCGGGCATCGTCGCGGCGTAGAGCGTCGGCTGGGCGCCCGACTCGGGCCCCTGCGCGATCACCTTGTTCATCAGGCCCATCGCGGCGTCCTGCACCGACTCGGTACGGCTCTGCAGGTTGGTCGCGCTGTAGCCGGGGTGCGCGGCCATCGACCGCAGCGGCGAGCCGGCCGCGACGAACCGGTGCTCGAGCTCGTAGGCGAACATCAGGTCGGCGAGCTTGGACTGCCCGTAGGCGAACCAGCGCTGGTAGCGGCGCCGGCGCCAGTTGAGGTCGGACAGGTCGATGCTGCCGAGCCGGTGCGCGACGCTCGAGAGCGTCACCACGCGGTCGGTGATCACGTCGAGCAGCAGGCCAGTCAGCGCGAAGTGCCCGAGGAAGTTCGTGCCGACCTGCATCTCGAACCCGTCGGCGGTGCGCCGCTCCGGGATCGCCATGAGGCCGGCGTTGTTGATGAGCACGTCGACGGGTCCGTCGAGCTCGGCGACGAAGGAGCGCACCGATGACAGGTCGGCGAGGTCGAGCCGGCGGACCTCGGTGGTGCCGGGGGCGTCCACGCCGATCTCCGTGGCCGCCTGCGTGCCCTTCTCGGTGTCCCGGACCGCGAGGACGACGTGGGCGCCGGCACGGACGAGTGCACGGGACGCCTCGAGGCCGATGCCCGAGTTCGCACCGGTGACGACGAATGTCCGTCCGGTCTGGTTTCCGATGTCTGCAGGAGTCCACGCGGCCATGTGGCTCCCGTGCCCGGCGTACGGGTGGCCGAAACGGTGGTCCCGAAACGGTGGTCACCGTCGCACGAGGACCTCGGCGAGGTGCCGGTAGACCTCGACGTTGACACCCAGCCCGACGTGGCTGCCGCGGACCTCGAGCGCCTCGGCGTCCTCCGGGCGGCACGCCGAGGGCCGCACGATCCCGTCCTGCCCGCTCCAGATGGCGACGACGGGCGGGGCGGCGGGCGCGACGAGGTCGGCCCCGAACGGGCACGGGCAGCGCACGGTGAGGCAGAGCGGGCGGTGTGGGCGCACCACGTTCTGCGCGACCCGGGCCCCGCTCACCGCGGCCAGGGTCAGCACCGACGCGTCGAGCTGCGAGGCCAGCGGGCTGCCGAGCGCGACCACCCGGCGGACCAGCGACGGGCTCCGGGACGCGAGCGCGCGGGCGAGCAGGCCGCCCCGGCTGTGCCCGATGATCGTCACGGGCGCCCCGGCGCGGTCGGCGACCTCGGCGAGGCGCCGGTCGAGGCGGCGCACCGCGGCCTCCGAGCAGTCGACGTTCCAGGCGATGCCCGAGCGGTAGGAGCGGTGGCCGATGCGCCGTAGCCAGTCGTGCAGGACGGTGAGCGTGACGTCCCCGGCGAGGAACCCCGGCACGAGCAGCACCGGCGCGCCGTCGCCGTGCGGCACGTCGTGCCCGCGCCAGGTGTCGCTCACGAGCAGGCGCGCCAGCTCGAGGTGCACCCGCGCCTCGCCGAACGGGCGGCCCCACCAGCGCAGCGGGGGCGGGAGCTCGGCCACGCCCCCGACCCTATGTGAGTGATGTTCACGGCTATAGCCGTGAAGATCGCTCACGGGGGTAGGTCAGGCGGCGCACCAGCAGCTCGGCCGGGCCCCGGTGGCCGGCGCGGGCGAGGAGCCCGGCCACGAGCACGCCGGCCAGCCAGGTCGCGAGGCCGATCAGCGTCGCCGCCGCGAGGCTCGCCGACGACCCGAGCCCGCCCGCCACCGCCGCGAACACGGCCACGAACACCACCGACTGGGACAGGTAGAGGGTCATCGACCAGGTCCCGGCGGCCGCGATCAGGTCGCGCCCGGGCCAGGACACGCTCGCGAGCAGGCCCATGACGCCGAGCAGCCCGAGCGCGCCTGCGTAGCCGCCCGCGGTGTGGGCCGCGCCGGCGAGGCCCGCCAGGACACCCGCCGGCACCCACGTGCCCGCGACGGCCAGGGCCAGCGGCAGCCCGAGCACCACCGAGGCCCCGAGCCCCCCGACCGCCCAGACGGCGAGCCGCCGCCGGTGGGCCTCCGGTTCGTCGAGCGTGCCGGAGCGGGCGATGACGACGCCCACGAGCACGGCGGGCGCGGTGAGCAGCGCCGAGAACAGGGTGGTCGTCAGCCACTCCCCGGGGTGCGCGGCCAGGAAGGCGCCGACGGTGGGCGCCCCGATCGAGGGGACGGTCGGGACCCCCTGCGGCGTGCCCTGGCCGGTACTCAGCAGGCCCCCGAACGTCGCGATCGCCCCGGCCGCCGCGAGGAGCCCGCGGGACGACCCTGCTGAGGACCCTGCCGCCGGCCCCGTCGCCACCACCGGCGCGATCAGCAGGATGACCAGCCCGTACGCGCCGATGATGTCGCCGGGGAAGAGCAGCACGCCGTGCAGCGCGCCGACGCCGATCAGCACCACCCCGCGCCGTCGCAGCACCCCCTCGGGCGCGCGGTCGGCCAGCCGCGCCAGCCCGTAGCCGACGAGGGCCGCGAACAGCGGGTAGACGCGGCCGTCGACGAGCACCACCTGCACGACCGCGACGACGCGGTCGCCGCCGACGAGCCCCGCCGGGTAGCCGCGGTAGCCGATCGGGCGGTCGACGAGGTAGAGGTGCGCGTTGGCCACCGCGATGAGGACGAGCATCAGACCCCGGGCCAGGTCGGGGGCGGTACGCCGCGCGGAGAGTCCCGTCGGTCCCGTCACCGCGCGCGTCCCCCGTCTCCACCGCCGTGTCTCCCGGCGCCGCCACCCGGCGGCCGGGCGAGGATGACACGATGTGTCGGTGCACCTCACCGAGCCCCCGGACGGCACCGACGAGGACGCCGCCCGGGCCGAGCAGCGCCAGCGCGCGCTCGACGAGGACCACCGGATCTGCGACGCCGTCGAGGCCCTGCCCGACGGCGACAGGATGCACGCCTGGGTCACCCGCTTCGCCCTCCTCGCCGACCCGACGCGTCTGACGCTGCTGCTCTGCATCCACGCCGCCGGCGAGATCTGCGTGTCCGACCTCGCCCTGGCCGCCGGGCTGAAGGACACCACCACCTCGCAGGCGCTGCGCCTGCTGCGCGCGCAGGGTCTCGTCGCCACCCAGCGCAGCGGCCGCGTGGTGCGCTACCGCCTCGACGACGAGACCGTGCACGCGCTGCTCCACGAGGTGGCGGGGCAGCCCGCGCGGTTGTAGCTCCCCGCCGGAGCGACGGGTCGTCTCTAGGCGCGGAACAGCTCGCCCAGGATCTGCTCGAGCCTGCGCGCCTCGATGAGGAACGCGTCGTGCCCGTACGGCGACTCGATCCGGTGCACCTCGCCCGCGCCGGGGATGAGCTCGGCCAGCTCCTCCTGCTGGTGCAGCGGGTAGAGCCGGTCCGACACGGAGCCCGCGACGACGGTGCGCGCCGTGATCCGGCCCAGCGCCTCGCGCAGCGACCCCCGCCCGCGGGCGACGTCGTGCCCGTTCATCGCCAGCGTCAGCGCGACGTAGCTGCCGGCGTCGAAGCGGTGGACGAGCTTCTCGGCGTGGTGGTCGAGGTAGCTCTCGATCGCGAAGCGCCCGCCGTCCTCCGGATCCTCACCCGGCTGGGGCCGGCGTCCGAAGCGCGTGTCGTACTCCTCGCCCGTCCGGTAGGTGTTGTGCGCGATCCGCCGGGCGACGCCGAGCCCGGCGTGCGGGCCCTGGCCGCGCGGGCGGTCGTGGTAGTCGCCACCGCGCCAACCCGGGTCCTCGCGGATCGCCGCGATCTGGGGGGCCGCCCACGCGATCTGGTCGGCCGACGCCGCCGCGGGCGAGCACAGCAGCAGCAGCCGCTCCACCCGCTCGGGCGCCATCACGGCCCACTCGAGCGCCCGCATGCCCCCCATCGAACCGCCGAGCACGGCGGCCCACCGGTCGATCCCCACGGCGTCGGCGAAGCGTTCCTCGACCGCGACCTGGTCGCGCACCGTCGTCCGCGGGAACCGCGAGCCCCACGGGCGCCCGTCCGGTCCCGGGCTCGCCGGTCCCGTCGTGCCCTGGCACCCGCCGAGGACGTTGGGGGCGACGACGAACCAGCGGTCGGTGTCGATCGCCCGACCCGGCCCGATGATCGCCGACCACCAGCCCGGGGTGGGGTGCCCGAGACCGGGATCCCCCGTGACGTGGCTGTCGCCGGTGAGCGCGTGCAGCACGAGGACGGCGTTGGTCCCGTCGAAGCGTCCCCACGTCTCGTAGGCGACGCGCACGTCGGGCAGGGTCGCGCCGCTCTCGAGCGTCACCGCGCCGAGGTCGACGAAGTGACGGCCGCCGACCGGGTCCCCCTCCCGCCACGCACCGGTGGCGGGAGGGAGGACCTGGACGGACGTGTCGCCGTCGACACGCTGGAGTGAGTCGGTCACGCAGCCAGATCTCTCACTGGGCAGACTTGGCCGCCGTGAAGCCCGCCTCGAGGTCGGCCTTCAGGTCCTCGACGTGCTCGATGCCCACGGCCAGGCGCACGAGGCCCGGGGTCACGCCCGCGGACTCCTGCTCGTTCTCCGAGAGCTGGCTGTGCGTCGTCGACGCCGGGTGGGCGATGAGGCTGCGGACGTCGCCGATGTTCACCAGCTGCGAGTGCAGGGTGGTGCCGTCGACGAACGCGCGCCCGGCCTCGACCCCGCCGCGCAGGTCGAACGACACGATCGCGCCGACGCCGCGGGGCAGGTACTTCTTGCCGGCCTCGTACCAGGGGCTCGAGGGCAGGCCCGCGTAGTAGACCTTCTCGACCTCGTCGCGCTGCTCGAGCCACTCGGCCAGGGCCTGCGCGTTCTGCACGTGGCGCTCGAGGCGCAGCGACAGCGTCTCGATGCCCTGGATGATGAGGAAGGCGTTGAACGGGGCGATCGCCGCCCCGGTGTCGCGCAGCAGCTGGACACGCAGCTTGGCCGCGTACGCGCCCGGTCCGAGGGCCTCCCAGTACTTGAGGCCGTTGTAGCTCGGGTCGGGCTCGGTGAAGCCGGGGTAGCGGTCGCCGTGGGCGCCGAAGTCGAACGTTCCGCCGTCGACGACCACGCCCGCGATCGTCGTGCCGTGGCCGCCGAGGTACTTGGTGGCCGAGTGGACGACGATGTCGGCGCCGTGCTCGATCGGGCGCAGCAGGAAGGGCGTCGGCACGGTGTTGTCGACGACCAGCGGGACGCCGACCTCGTGCGCCACACCCGCGACGCCCTCGACGTCGAGGACGTTCGAGCCCGGGTTGGCGATCGTCTCGGCGAAGAACAGCTTGGTGTTCGGCCGCACGGCGTTGCGCCACTGCTCGAGGTCGTCCTGGTCCTCGACGAACGAGACCTCGATGCCCATCTTGGGCAGTGTGTAGTGGAACAGGTTGTACGTGCCGCCGTAGAGGCTCGGGCTCGACACGAAGTGGTCGCCCGCGTGGGCGATGTTGAGGATCGCGGCCGTCGTGGCCGCGCTGCCGCTGGCGAACGCCAGGGCCGCGACGCCGCCCTCGAGGGCGGCGACGCGCTGCTCGAGCACGTCCTGGGTCGGGTTCATGATCCGCGTGTAGATGTTGCCCGGCTCGGCGAGGCTGAAGAGGTCCGCCCCGTGCTGGGTGTCGCGGAAGACGTAGGACGTCGTCTGGTAGATCGGCGTGGCCCGGGCGTTCGTCGCCGGGTCCGGGCTCGCGCCCGCGTGGACCTGCTGGGTCTCGAACGACCAGCCGGTGCTCGCGTCCGTCATGGGGTGCTCACTCCATCGTGGGGGATCGGGGATTCTCGGTCGTACACGTCGCCGGCGGGGTGCTGCCCCTCAGCGACACCATTCGTCGAACGCGTCACCGCGCCTGCTCGGCCAGAAACCTTCGAGATCAACCCGCACCACGTCGGCGATCCTCCCGCCGCAGAGGACGGGGCACAACCGACACCCCCGGGTCACGGGTGTCACGTCGTGCGCATGGCGGGCGGCACCCAGTGTTGGCATCCTGCCAACTATGACGCTCCCGACCGTCGACCTCGGTGACCGCGAGTTCTGGGCCGCGCCCTGGGCGCGCCGGTTCGAGGCGTTCGACGCCCTGCGCGCCGACGCGGGGCTGCCGTGGTTCGCCGAGCCCGAGTTCCCCGGGTTCGAGCGCGGCCCCGGCTTCCGCGCCGTCACCCGGCACGCCGACGTCGAGTACGTCAGCAAGAACCCCGACCTGTTCTGCTCGGGCCGGGGCGCGGTCTCGATCCTCGACCTGCCCGCCGAGGCCCACGAGTTCTTCGGCTCGCTGATCAGCATGGACGCCCCACGCCACACGAAGATCCGGCGCATCGCCGCGCAGGCGTTCACCCCACGGCGCACGGAGGCGCTGCTGTCCGACGTGACGCGCGTCGCACACTCGGTGGTGGTCTCCGCCCGGGAGAAGGCGTTGGCGGGCGACGGCTCCTTCGACCTGGTCACCGACGTCTCGGCACGGATGCCCCTGCTGATCATCTGCGACATGATGGGCGTGCCGGAGTCCCGGCGCGACGAGGTGTTCGCCCACTCCAACGTCATCCTCGCGGGCGACGACCCGGAGTACGTCACCTCGGACAACCCCCTCGGCGACTACCTCACCGCCGGCGCCGGGCTCTCGGGCCTGATGACCGAGCTCGCCGCCGCCCGCGAGGCGTCGCCGACCGACGACATCACCTCGGCGCTGGTCCACGGCACGGTCGACGGCGAGCGGCTGACGCACCAGGAGATCGCGTCGTTCTTCATCCTGCTCTGCGTCGCGGGCAACGAGACCACCCGCAACGCGATCACCCACGGCGTCTGGGGCATGCACCTCGACCCGTCGCAGTGGGAGCTGTGGTCGGGCGACGTCGACGGGATCACGCCCACCGCGGTCGACGAGATCGTCCGCTGGGCCTCGCCGATCAACTGGATGCGGCGGACGGCGGTGGCGGACACGACGGTCGGCGACGTCGCCGTCTCGGCGGGCGAGAAGCTGCTGCTCGTGTACGGCGCGGCGAACCGGGACCCCGCCGTCTTCGCCGACCCGGACCGCCTGGACCTCCGCCGCTCCCCCAACCCGCACCAGGGCTTCGGCGCCCACGGCCCGCACTTCTGCCTCGGCGCGCACCTCGCCCGTCGCGAGGTCGCGGTGCTCTTCCGCGAGCTCTTCGCCGGCATGCCCGACCTGCGCGTCGCCGGCGAGCCCGACCGCCTGCGCAGCATCTTCGTGAACGGGATCAAGCACCTCCCCGTCGCGCTCGCGGGGACCGACGCGGCGCGGTGATCAGCTAGCCGTGGTCGATGACGATCTCCGGGGCGACCGTGAGGGCTCGGTGACCATGGGCGCGCGAGGTACCCGTTCGTGGAGCGTGCGTGTGGGGCGCGGTCGTGTCCGCGCGAAGGGCACCTCCGGCCGACTAGAGAGGCGAAGGGCGCCCTTGGCCGGAACGGCGCGCCGGGTTCGAGCGCGAGATCCAAGTTCGTGGAGCGAGCGTTCCGCTGAGCGGAGCATTCGCTCCACGGACCCAGATCTCGCGGCTCGGCGCCGCGGTGATCGCCCGATTCGGTGCCGACACATGGCAGATCTGCACTGCTTCGTCACCGACGTCGCGATCATCGCCGCTCCTGGCGTCTTCGGTGGCGAAAGCCGCGCTGAGCGCGGGATTCGCCACCGAGCTCTCAGCCCGCCGACTCGGGCTCCGGAGCGGCGGCGAGCCGGACCCGGCGCAGTACCCGGTGGCGCAGAGCGAAGCCCGCGAGCGTGGAGAGGATCAGCACGCCCAGCACCGCCGGCGTCCCCAGCCCGCTCGGGAGGCCGTCGAGCGCCATCGCCTGGACGTCGCTCGACGTCGTGACCGGCGAGCCCGGGGTGACGCCGGTGAGGGTCCGCAGCGGGCTACCGGTCGGCACCATGAGCAGGCGGGGGTCGACGGTGCCGAAGCCCAGCGCGGGCACACGGGCGGCCAGCCCGCCGGGCGCGGAGACGGCGGGGGTCAGCAGGCCGGCCCGGACGTCGGGGGCCTGGACTCCGGACGGCGCGGGGACGGCGGCCTGGGCCGGCCCGCCGGTCGACGCGGCGGTGTTGCTCACGATTTCCGAAGCATTGCCTGCGTCGTTCGTGACGGCGGGCGAGCCATCGCCTGAGTTCTCGCTGCTTTCAGACGGGGTGCCGGTGCTGTTCCCCGGGATCTCCGGCACGGAAGGCAGGATGATCGGGATTCCTCCGGGCGACGAATCGGCGGTCTCGCCACCCGTGTCGCCCGATCCGGTCTGCGGAACCGGCAACGAGATGCGCTCGCACTCATTGGTCACGGGGTCGCGCCTGTACTCGTCGCCAAGCAGCGTCGGCACGTTGTCGAGAAGACACTTGGTAGACCCGAGGAGATCGGTGATCGGGTCCGCTGACGCGGTCCCCGCCCCCAAGGTCAGGGCGCCAGTGACGAGGGCACCGACGATCACACTCGGCAGCAGACGACCGGATCGAACGACCATGTGCGGACCCCTTCGGCCGGACGGTGGACCACCAGGTGCATCCCGGTGATCTGCGCGGACATCGGCATCCGGTCACCGTTGTTACCCGCGAGTCGGACATCCTGAGGAAGTGGGGCGCTTCGGCCCAGTGACTCTCGGCGACCGGCCGCTGACGTTGCGCCGTCCGCGACGTTTGATCGGCCCAACCTGAGTGCCTCCCGCAGGCCAACCGGCACCACCAACCGGGTGCGAGAGGGCTGCTCCTCGCATCGCGCCGGTTGCGGTGAGTGACACTGACCGGATGAGCGGCGAGTCGTTGCGCCTGGAGTTTCGGCGACAGGTGCGCGAACGGGTCCTCGAGACGGCCCACCAGCACACCGTCGAGCGGGGCTGGGAGCGGGTGCGCGTCGGCGAGGTCGCGGTCGACTCCGGGGTCTCGCGCCCGACGCTCTACCGGGAGTTCGGCAACAAGGACGGCCTGGGCGAGGCGCTGATGACCCGCGAGGCCGAGCGGTTCTTCGCCGCGATCGCCGACGCCCTCGATCAGCACGAGGACGTCCCCCGCGCCGTCGCGGCCGCCACCCGCCTGACCCTGCAGGAAGCGGCGGACAACCCCCTCCTGCGAGCGGTGCTCACGGGCAGCCGGTCCGGCGACGCCGGGCTGCTGCCGTTCCTCACCTCGCGGTCGGAGTCGATCCGCGAGTCCGCCCGCGCCCTCCTCGCGGCGTGGCTCGGACGGCGGCAGCCCGAGCTCCTCCCGTCCCGGGTCGAGGAGACCGTGGACGCGCTCGTCCGTCTCGTCATCTCTCATGTGGTGGCGCCGGCCCTGGACCCCGTAGACGTCGGGGAGCGCATGGCCCATCTGGTCGCAGCGCTGTTGGTCCATCCGCGAAACTGAGACAAAAATCGGGTATTGTCTCTAAGCGCATCACCACGCACACTTCGTCACGAGCCGTCGTGTCGAGGGAGACAGGCCCATGAGTACCGAGTTCGTGCCGGACACCGCGCGGGGGAACGATGCCCCGCAGCACCCCTGGCGAGACCGCAAGCGCTACCTGTGGCCCCTGGCCACCCTGATGCCGGCGATGCCGTTCGTCGGCGCGGGGCTGTCCACCGCCACCGCTTGGGCCGGCTGGTGGTGGGTCGGCCCGATGATCCTCTTCGTGATCCTGCCGGGCCTCGACCTGGTCTTCGGCGCCACCGACGACAACCCGCCGGAGTCCGAGCGCGAGCGCCTCGAGGCCGACCGCTACTACCGCTGGGTGACCTACCTGTTCATCCCGATCCAGTACGCGAGCCTGGTGTTCTCGTGCTGGGTCTGGGCGAGCTGGGACCTGCCCTGGCACGCGGACCTCGGTCTCGCGCTGACCATGGGCGTCGTCAGCGGCGTCGCCATCAACACCGCCCACGAGCTGGGCCACAAGCGCGAGGACGTCGAGCGCTGGCTGTCGAAGATCGCGCTCGCGAGCTCCGCCTACGGGCACTTCTACGTCGAGCACAACCGCGGCCACCACGTCCGCGTCGCGACCCCGGAGGACCCGGCGAGCTCGCGGCTCGGTGAGGGCTTCTGGATGTTCCTGCCGCGCACGGTCTGGGGCAGCCTGCGCTCGTCCTGGCACCTGGAGTCGAAGCGCCGGTCCAAGGGCAGCCACACGCCCTTCGACCACGAGATCGGCGTCGCCTGGGCGATGACCGTCGTGCTGTTCCTCGCGCTCGTCGTCGCGTTCGGGCCGGTGATCCTGCCCTGGCTGATCCTGCAGGCGTTCGTGGGCTTCTCGCTGCTGGAGGTCGTCAACTACCTCGAGCACTACGGGCTCAAGCGCCAGCGCCGCGAGGACGGCCGCTACGAGCGCACCGACCCGCGCCACAGCTGGAACGCCGACCACACCGTGTCGAACCTGCTGCTCTACCAGCTGCAGCGCCACTCCGACCACCACGCGAACCCGCTGCGGCGCTACCAGACGCTGCGGCACTTCGAGGAGTCGCCGCAGCTGCCCAGCGGCTACGGCTCGATGATCGTCGTCGCGCTCTTCCCGCCGGTGTGGCGGGCGATGATGGACCGCAAGGTGCTCGCGCACTACGACGGCGACGTCACCCTGGCCAACATCCACCCGCGCCGGCGTGAGCAGTACCTCTCCCGCTACGCCCGGACATAGAACCGACGACGCGGGTGTTGCGCCGTGGGTGACGGCACCCGCTGACAGCCTCGACCCCGTCCGCCGCGGCCGGCTCTTCGCCGCGGTGGCCGGGGTCGTCGTGCTCTTCCTGGCCGCCTCGAGCG
The DNA here is from genome assembly GCF_036044095.1 of Actinomycetospora sp. NBC_00405. Taxonomy (NCBI): domain Bacteria; kingdom Bacillati; phylum Actinomycetota; class Actinomycetes; order Pseudonocardiales; family Pseudonocardiaceae; genus Actinomycetospora; species Actinomycetospora sp. NBC_00405. The sequence continues at coordinate 275,583 of NZ_CP107938.1, read as the reverse complement.
TCCCGAGCCCGCTCTACGTCGTCTACCAGGCGCAGTGGGGCTTCTCGGCCGCGACCCTGACGGCGATCTTCGCGGTCTACGTGGTCTTCCTGCTCGCCTCGCTCCTCGTGGTCGGCGGCCTGTCCGACCACGTGGGACGACGGCCGGTGCTGGCGGTCGCGCTGGGCGTCCAGACCGTCGCCGTGGTGCTGTTCCTGCTCGCGACGAACGTGACGATGCTGCTCGTGGCGCGCGCCGTGCAGGGGGCGGCCACCGGCGCGGCGATCACCGCGATGGCCGCGACGCTGGTGGACCTCAGCCCGCGGCGCGCCGGGCTCGCGAACGCGACGACGCCGCTGATCGGCCTGGCGCTCGGCGCGCTGGGCTGCGGGCTGCTCGTCGAGTACGCCCCGGCGCCCACCCGCCTCGTCTACGGCGTCCTGCTCCTGGGCTTCGCCGTCGTCGGCGTGGTCCTGGCGCTGCTGCCCGAGACGGCCCCGCGACGCACCGGTGCGCTCGCCTCACTGCGTCCACGCGTCCGGATCCCGGCGGGCCTGCGCGCCGAGGTGCTCGCGATCGTGCCGACGCTGGCGGCGAGCTGGGCGCTCGGCGGGCTCTACCTCTCGCTCGGCCCGTCGGTGGCCGCCGAGATCCTCGGGCTGCGCAGCCACCTCGTCGGCGGCGTCGTCGTCACCCTGCTCTGCGGGGTGGGTGCGGTCACCGCCGTCGCGGTGCTGCGCCGCTCCCCCGCGACGCTGCTCGCCCCTGCGGGCGGGCTGCTCGCCGTCGGCACCCTCGTCACGCTGGGCGGGCTCGTGCTCGGTGTCCCGCTCGGCGCCGCCGCGGGCACCGTCGTCGCCGGCGTCGGGTTCGGCATGGCCTCGCTGGCCTGCTTCGGCACCCTCGCCCGGATCGCCGCCCCCGAGACCCGCGGCGAGCTCATGGCCGTCGCCTACGTCGTCGCCTACCTGGCCTTCAGCCTCCCGGCGGTGGTCGCGGGCATCGCGACCGTGCACCTCGGGCTGCGGCCCGTCGCCGAGGTCTACGGCCTCGTCGTCGTGGCCCTCGGCCTGACGGCGGTCGTCGCGCGCGCCCTGGTGGTGCGCCGCCGCCGCTCCGTGGGGGCCGGGCGCGTGTGAGATCGGGGCGCATCGAGCACTCCTGCCCGAGACCGTGCACCACCCCCGACGAGAGGACGACATGCCCAAGCCCCCGCTGCCCGACGAGGTCCAGGAACTCCTGCGCAAGCCGAACCCCAGCGTGATCGTCTCGGTCCGCCCCGACGGCCAGCCGGTGTCGGTGCCGACGTGGTACCTCTGGGAGGACGGCCGGGTGCTGGTCAACATGGACAACGCGCGCAAGCGCGTCGAGTACCTGCGCAAGGACCCGCGGGTGTCGATCTCGATCCTGTCCGAGGACGACTGGTACACCCACGTCAGCATCCAGGGCCACATCGTCGAGTGGGCCGACGACGACGATCTGACGATCATCGATCGGTGCTCGGAGCACTACACCGGCAAGCCCTACCCCATCCGTGACCGTGGGCGTGTGGCCGCGTGGATCGAGGTGGACCGCTGGCACGGGTGGGGCGCGGTCAAGGCCTCGGACGTCCCGGACAACGCGGGCTGATCGACCCTCCTCCGGTCACCGCCGATCACCTGATCGGCACGGCCTCCGCCGTGGTTAGGGTTGCCTGGGTTCGGGGCGGGAGTCCTCCGCGAGGATCTCCCGCTCCGGTCCGGACACGTCGCGACGGAGGTGTGAGTGACCCTCGCCCGTGGGCCCCGACCGGGCCCCGCCGGTGACCTGGCCTGGCTCGATCCAAGTGCCCTCGACCCGGGTGCCCTCGACCCGGGTGCCCTCGACCCGGGGCGCCTCGATCCGGGTCCCGAGGCCGTCCACGGCTCGGTGCTCGACACGGTCGGGGCGACGCCGCTGGTGGAGCTCGGACGGTTGTTCGCCCGGCCGGGGGTGCAGGTCCTCGCCAAGCTCGAGCTGATGAACCCGGGCGGCAGCATGAAGGACCGCTCTGCCCGCTACATCGTGGCGAGCGGACTGGCCGACGGGTCGATCCCGCCCGGCAGCCGGCTGGTCGAGTCGAGCTCGGGCAACTTCGGCGTCGCCGTGGCGATGGCCGCGCAGCTGCACGGCCTCTCGTTCACCTGCGTCGTCGACCGCAACGCCAGCGCCGCCAACAAGACGATCATGCGGGGGCTCGGCGCGGACGTCGAGGTCGTCGACGAGCCCGACGAGGCCGGCGGGTACCTGCACACCCGCCTGGCGCGGGTGCACGAGATCCTCGCGACCACCGCCGACACGGTGTGGATCAACCAGTACGCCAACGAGCGGAACTGGCTCGCGCACTACCACGGCACCGGCGCCGAGCTGGTCGACCAGCTCCTCGTCCCGCCGACCCACCTCGTCGGGGCGGTGTCGACCACGGGCAGCCTGCTGGGCTGCGCGCGCCGGCTGCGGGAGGTGTGCGACCCGCTGCAGGTCGTCGCCGCCGACGCCGTCGGGTCGGTGATCTTCGGCGGACGGGGCGGGTACCGGGAGCTGCCGGGCCTCGGGTCCAGCCGCGTGCCGGAGCTGCACTCCCCCGACGAGATCGACCGCGTCGAGCACGTCGACGACGCCACCGCGGCCGAGGCGTGCCGCGAGCTGCTGGCCACCGAGGCGATCTTCGCCGGCGGATCGACGGGGGCCGTCGTCACCGCGGTGGCGCGCCTGCTCGACGACGTCGTTCCGCCCGCGCGCATCGTCGCGATCTTCCCCGACCGCGGCGACCGGTACCTGGACCGCGTCTACGACGACGCCTGGCTCGACCGGGCGCGGGCGAGGCGGGTGGCCCTGCCGCGGTGAGCGAGCGCCTCGTGATGCGCGACCTGCTCGACGCGGCGGTCGCCGAGGGCCTCGCGGCCGCACCGCTGGTCGCCGGGCGGGTGCGTGTGGCGCTCCCCGACGGCCGGGAGCTCAGCTGGCCGGCCCGGCCGGGCGGGGTCCTGCAGGCCGCGCGCGCCGTCGACGGCCCGGTGCTGCTCGACGGCGTGCCGGTGTCCGCGCCGTCCGCGGTCCTGCGGCTGCTCGCCCCCGACGCCCCGTACGTCGAGGCGGTGGCGCGGGACCTCGACACGGCCGTCGGCCACGCCCTCGAGCCGCCGTCCGGGGACCTCACCGAGAACGTGGGCGAGGTGCTCGCCGCGGTGCGCGGACGGCCGTTCCACCCCACGGCGCGGGCGGTGTCCGGGTGGGGTGCCGACGACCTCGCGCGCTGGGGGCCGGGGCGCACCGTCGCCGTCGACGCGGTCGCGGTCCGGTCCGACCACCTGCGGCTCGGGGTCGGCGGTTTCCCGGACCTGCTCGACGCCCCCGACGGCTACCGGGTCCTCCCCGTGCACCCCTTCGACCGCGCGCACGTGCTGCCGGTCGCGTTCGCCGCCGAGATCGCCGACGGGATCGTCGTCCCGCTCGACCGCGGTGCCGGCGAGGGACGGGTGACGTCGTCGCTGCGGACGCTCGACCTCGGCGGCGGCCGGCACCTCAAGCTGCCCCTCGGGGTGACGACGCTGGGGTCGACCCGGCTGCTCGGGGCCCGCTCGCTGGACTTCGCGCAGCGCGGCGAGCGGGTGCTGCGCGACGTGCTGGCCGCGGACCCGGACCTCGCCGCCCGCGTCGCCGTGACCGACGAGACCGCCTGGGCCGGCTTCGCCCGTCCCGACGGCTCCGACGAGTTCGACGACCGCCCCGGGCACCTCGCCGCGGCGCTGCGCGTGCTGCCGCCCCCGATCGGGTCGCACCGGATGCCGCTCGCCGCGCTCTCCGCGCCCGCCTGGGACGGGCCGCTCGCAGCGATCGGCGACCCGGAGGCGGTGTTCGGGGCGGTCGTGGACGCCGTCGTCGAGGTCGGGATCGGGTTCCTGCGCCACGGCGTGCTGCCCGAGATGCACGGGCAGAACGTGCTGCTGGACCTGGACGCCCGCTCGACGAGCCTGGTCCTGCGCGACCACGACGCCGTGCGCGTCCACCCCGGCCGGCTCACGGTGCCCGGGCCGGGCTACCGGTTCACGCCCGGCGGCAGCCAGTCGCTGGTGCTCGACACCCCGGCGGAGCTGATCGGCTTCTTCGCGACCCTGGCTGTCGAGGTCGGGCTGGGCGGGGTGGTCGACGCGCTCGTCCGGCACACGGGCACGCCCGAGCCGCGGTGGTGGGCGACGATCCGGCGCGCCGTCGAGGGCGCCGTCGCGCGGACCGCCGACCCGGAGGTCCGGGGCACCCTGCAGGCGGTCCTGCTGGAAGCCGACACCTGGCCCTACCGCACGGTGCTGCGCCCGCTGCTCGAGCGCGGGCCCTCGCCCGGCACGAGCATGCCCGCCGGCGTCGCGCGCGTCCCGAACCCCCTGCGCACGTGAGCGAAGTTCCCGGCCAGGCCGGGAACTTCGCTCACGGGTGGGTCAGCGCAGGCCGACGGTCCGGAACACGGCGGTCGGGTCGTACTCCTCGCGGACGGCGGTGAGGCGGGCGAGGGTCTCCTCGTCCCACAGCGCCCCGAGCCGCCCGCCGGACGCGGGGCCCTGGAAGTTCGGCAGCCCGCCGACCGCCCACGGCCGCAGGGCGTCGACCACCCCGCGGGCCGCGGCCGGGGCGATCCCGGCGAGCGGCGGGACCATCGGCGCGAGCGCGTAGAGGTTGAACGCCGCGTCCCGACCGGCGACGGCGTCGAACGCCCGCTCCGGACCGCGCGCGATCGCCCCGCCGAGCTGGCGCAGCTCGGCCATGACCAGCGGCGTCTCCACCCCCGGCCCCGCGACGGCCAGCAGCGCGTCGACGGCCTCGGCGGGCAGCGCCGAGAGCGTCGCCGACTCGTCCCAGATCGGCATCGGATCGGTGGGGTCGGCGTGGATCGCGTCGATCGCCGCGAACGGCATCTCGTCGACCATGTCGGCGATCGGCCCGGCGACCACGCGCATCGGCGCGAGCAGCGCGGCCCCCTCCTCGGCCGACCCCAGGTGCGCGAAGCGCAGGTGCACCACGAACTGCCCCTGCAGCGGCGGCGGCAGCGCCGGGTCCGGGGGCAGGCGCAGCAGCGCGACCGAGCTCGAGGTGTCAGCCGGCAGCGTCGTGACCCACTCGCGCCAGGCGTGCAGCAGCTCGGGGGACGCCGCGCCCGGGAAGAAGATCCCGCCGGCGTAGAGGCGCGCCACGGGGTGCAGCGCGATCTCGATCTCGGTGACGACCCCGAAGCCGGTCTTGCCGCCGCACAGCGCGGCGAACAGCTCGGGCTCGCGGACGGTGTCGACGTCGCGCTCGACCCCGTCGGCGGTGACGAGGCGGACGCGGCGGACCTGGTCGGCGCCCGTGCCGAACGCCCGCGACAGCGGGCCGTGCCCGCCACCGAGGCTGAAGCCGACGACGCCGACCCTCGACGACGAGCCGCAGATCGGGGCGAGGCCGTGCGGGGCGGCGGCCGAGATCACCTGGTGCCATTGCGCGCCGCCGCCGACGACGGCCGTGCGCGCCCCCGGGTCGACGCGGACGCCGTCGAGGTGGCGCGTCGAGACCAGCACCGAGCCGGCGAGGTCGGAGAGCAGCTGGTGGCCGGTGGCCTGGACCGTCACGGGACGACCCTCGGCGCCCGCCCACCGGACCGCGTCGACGACGTCAGCAGGACTGCGGGCCGCCACGACCAGATCGGGGCATGGGGTCAGGGTCGTGACGAACGGGGTGACGGCGGCGGCGAAGGCAGGGTCACCGGGGAGCAGGGCGGCGGGGGCGGTCGGGGCGGTCACGGGAGGTCCTTCCGGGGGTGGATGGGGAGGGGTGGGTGGAGAGGGATCAGCGGCCGGCGGTGGCGTCGATCTCGACGGCCATCCCTGGCAGGGCGAGGCGCGTGACCTCGACGAGGGTCGCGGGCGGGGTGGCGTCGAGGGCCTCGAGCCGCTCGGTGATCGCGCCGTAGGCCGCGAGGGCGGCGTCGACGTCGGTGACGTAGACGACGAGGCGGCTGACGTCGCGCAGGTCCATCCCGGCGGCGGCGAGCAGGTCCTCGACTCCTCCCATCGCGAGCGCCATCTGCGACGTCATGTCGCCCTCGTGCAGGACCACCCCGTCCGCGTCGACCGACCCTTGACCGGCGACGGTGAGTAACTGTCGCGGTGCCGGGCGGAGTTGTGCCTGGTCGTAGCGGAAGGGCGCGTTCCAGGTCGTCGGGTTGATCCTCTGCGTGACGAGGAGCTGCGGGTTCGGCATGAGTAGGAGCCTGCGCCGTCGGTGCGCGCCCGCCCATCCCAGCCTCCTGGTGTCCTGCCCTCCCAGGAATCTGGGATACCTCGTCCAGCCCAGTCAGTACTACGCTGAGTGATATGGCTGTGATGAGCGCCGAGCGGGTGCGCGATCAGATCGACGGGCTGGCCGCGGCGGGCCTGGACTGGACGACCTTCGGCACGGCCGCGATCGAGACGCTGCGGCGGGCGCTCCCGTTCTCCGCGGCGTGCCTCGCCACGCTCGACCCGGCGACCGAGCTCGTCACCGCGACGGTCAAGTGGGGCGACGTCGACGACGACCACGACCTGCAGTGGTCGTACTACGAGTACGAGGTCGACGACGTCTACGACTTCCGGGTGGTGGCCCGGCGTCCCGGTGCCGTGACGGCGCTCGGCACCGAGACCGGGGGCGACCTCGCGCGCTCGCGACGGTGGGCGGAGATGTTCTCGCCGCTCTGGGACTACTCCGACGAGCTGCGCGCCGGCCTGTCCGCCGACGGCGCGACGTGGGGCGGGATCGCGCTCTTCCACCAGGGCGGGCGCACCTTCACCCCTGCCGAGCAGGAGTTCGTCAGCTCCGTGGCCGGCGGGTTCGCCCGGGGACTGCGCGCCGGACTCGTCGCCGGCGCGGTCGACCTGACGGCCGCCGGGGACGGTGACGGTCCGGCGGTGCTCGTGGTCGGTAGCGACGACGAGGTCGTGTCGGCGAACGCCGGCGCCGAGGCCCGGATCTCCGAGCTCGGCGGCGGGACGCTCGGGGAGGCGCCGCTGCCGCAGATCGTGTGCGCGATCGTCGGCGCCGCCCGGCGGCGCGCGCTCGACCCCACGGCGCCGCCGCCCCGGGCGCGCCTGCGGTCGCGGTCCGGGCGCTGGGTGGTCGCGCACGCCTCACCGCTGGTGGGGCGGGGTGACCGCGGCACCGACGTCGTCGTCACCCTCGAGGACGCCCGCCCGCCCGAGGTGATCCCCCTGATCGTCGCGTCCTACGGACTGACCGGCCGCGAGCGCGACGTCGTCGGCCTCGTCCTCGCGGGCGTCGACACCGCGGACGTCGCGCAGCGGCTGCACCTGTCGGCCTACACCGTCCAGGACCACCTCAAGAAGATCTTCGCGAAGGTCGGCGTCCGCAGCAGGCGCGAGCTCATCGCGCGCATCTACACCGACCACTACGTCCCGCGGCTGGTCGAGGGCGGCGCGCTCGCCCCCTCGGGATGGTTCGCGGGCTGATCCCGGCGTTCCTGTCCCGGAGGACGCCCGCGCGGTAGATTCGGCCCGACCACCCGGTGCGCAGCGCCGGAAGTCGCATCCGGGAACGACGATCGGCGCGTGAACCCCCTCGGATTCGATCCACCGTGATCCGAACCGCCGGGAGTGCCCGATGTCCGACAAGTCCCCTCGCCAGTCCTCCTCCAAGAAGTCCGACAAGAGCCTCAAGGAGAAGCGGGCGATCAAGAAGGCGAAGAAGTCCGACGACGGCGGCGGGGCCTTCCCCACGCGCTAGTTGGCCTGCCGCTGCCCGTCGATCTTCCAGATGCCGTCGACGAAGGCCAGCCGGAACACCGTGCGCTCGTCGACCTCGCGGCCGTCGGCGTAGCGGTAGGTGACGGTGGCGTCGACCTCGTCGCCGCCGGCGGGTGACACCCCGCGCACCGTGACCTGCTGGATGGTCGCCCAGAAGCTGCGGTAGTTCTCGATCCCGCCCGCGGTCGAGGACCGGAACGAGGGCGTCAGTCGCTGCCAGCCCTCGTCGAGCTGGTTCGGCAGCAGGCCGTAGTAGTCGATGATCGCCTGCTGGCGGGCCTGGTCGTCCGGACCGCCGGCGAGCGCGCCGCCGCTCCCCGCCCCCGCCCCCGCCTCCGCCTGCGACGTCGTCGCGCTCCCGCCGCCGGCCTCGGGCGATGCGGTGGTCCCGGGGACCGAGGCCCCCGGCCGGCTGCCCGGCGTCCCGAGCAGGGCGGCGAGCACGACGGCGACGACCACGACGACGACGGCCGCCACCGCGGCCACCCACGGCCAGCGCCGGCGGCGTGGGCCGTCGTCCGGGGCGCCGTCCTCCGGGGTGGCGTCGTCGCGGTCCTGCGCGGACACCGGCGCCGTCGTCGCCGGCCGCGTGAGGGGCGGGACGTCGGCGGGCTGCGTCGCCACGACCCTGTCGGGAACCACCTCGGCCGTCGCACGCCCACCGGAGCCGGACGGCTGGGGAACCCCCGTGGACGGGGCGGGCGGAACGGGCGGGGGCGTGGGCGGCCCGGAGCCCGGTCCTGAACCCGGTCCTGGTCCCGGCCCTGGGCCCGGCCCTGGACCCGGCGGAGCCTCAGGACGGACGAAGAACGGCGTGACCGGCCCCTCCTCGGTGCCGGCCTCGGTGGCGACGAGCCGGGCGAGGTCGCCGCGCACCCGCTGCATGCCCGGGCGGCTCGCGGGGTCGGGCTGCAGCAGGTGCTCGATCAGCGGGGTGATCGGGCCCCGCGGGGACGGCGGGGCGTACTCGCCGGAGGCGACGCGGTGCAGGACGGCGAGGGGGTTGTCGCCCGTGCCGAAGGGCGGCACGCCCTCGATCGCCGTGTAGAGCGTCGACCCCAGCGAGTAGACGTCCGAGCGGAAGTCGGCCGTCCCGCCCCGCGCCACCTCGGGCGCCAGGTAGGCCGGGGTGCCCGCCATCATGCCGGTCGAGGTGATGGTGACGTCGTCGACGGCGCGGGCGATGCCGAAGTCGGTGACCTTGGCCAGTCCGTCGTCGGCGAGCAGGACGTTGCCGGGCTTGATGTCGCGGTGCACCATCCCGGCCTCGTGGGCGGCGGCCAGCGCGTCGGCCACCTGGCGCCCGATGTGCGCGACGCGCTCGGGGTCCAGCGGGCCGTCGGCGACGAGGGCCTCGGCGAGGCTGCGCGAGGGCAGGTACTCCATGACCAGCCACGGCTGCCCGTCGTGCTCGATGACGTCGTAGACCGCGATCGCGTGAGGGTGGTGCAGCCGGGCGATCATCCGCGCCTCGCGGAACACCCGGCGATGGGCCTGGTCGCGGGCCTCGTCGTCGGCACCCGCGGGCAGCGACACCTGTTTGAGGGCCACCTCCCGCTGCAGGCGCTCGTCCTCGGCCCGCCACACGACGCCCATGGCGCCCTGCCCGACACGCGTGCGGACGCGGTAGCGCTCGGCGATCAGCTCGCCCTCGTCCGCCACCTGCCACCCCTCGCCTCGGTCCACCGTCGGTGCGGGGAGTCTGCCCGAGACGGGCGGGGATCATGTGGGGGACGTCGGTTCAGACCACCGGGAGCCGGAAACCACCGGTCATGAGCTCGTAGCTCATCTCGTGGACGTCCTGGGTGGTGACCAGCTCGATGCCCCGGCGCGCGGCCTCCGCGCGGGCGGCGCCGAAGGTCTTCTCGGAGTCCTCGTGGGAGCGGCCCTGCGTCCAGTAGCGGATGGCGTGGCAGTGGCTGCGTCCCAGGCCCCGGCCGAGGCGCAGGGTCTCGCGGATGGCCTTGACGACGTGCCCCTCCCCCGCGACCCACGCGGCGGCGCCGTCCGGGACGGGCCGGGCGCGCACGACGTCGACGAGCGTCTCGCCCCGCGCGCGGTGCACCCAGCGCACCGGTCGGGCGAGCTCCTGTTCGTCGAGGGCGTCCTGGACCTCGATCGCCGCGTGCACCAGCGCGTGCTTCGGCAGCCACTCGAGCAGAGCGGCGATCGCGGGCAGGGCCGCCTCGTCGCCCGCCAGCAGGACCTCCGTGGCGTCGGCGGGCGGGGTCCACCCGCTACCGGGCCCGACGATCCCGGCGGGGTCGCCGGGGCGCGCGGCGGTGGCCCAGCGGCCGGCGGCGGAGTCGCCGTGCAGGGCGATGTCGATCGTCATCTCACCGCGGACACCGTCGAGGGAGCGCACGGTCATACTGCGCGCGTAGGGACGGTCGCGGTCGTCGGGCCAGCTCAGGCCGTGCGGCCCGGGAATCGGCAGGACCACCGGCGCGCCGGGCTCGGCGAACAGCAGGCGGACGTGGGCGGCGGGCGGGACGGCATCGAGCGCCTGCAGGGCAGGGCTCCCCGAGCCACCCAGCGTCACGCGCTGCATGCGCGGAGTGAGGCGTTCCGACGCCACGACCTCCAACAGCGGCAGCACCGACATCCGCGCCACGCGGCTCCCCTCCCTCACCCGAATGCGAGGAAGGCTAGCCTCACTTCACCCGTGCGTGCCACCCCACTCCGCGATCGGGGCGCCGATCGACGGATCTCCCGCGCCGGGCGGGACCGGTCACATGATCGATGCGGAAATCCTGGCGTTGAGTGCAAGCGAGGACGCAGGGCTTGCACGCTCCGCGTGCTACAGCCCGAACACCTTGCGGGCCGTCTCGCCGAGGATGTTGCGCTTGGCGTGGTCGTCGAGGAACGGCAGGGACGCGATGCGGCCGGGCACGTCGAAGTCCCAGTGCGGCCAGTCCGAGGAGTACATCAGCGAGTTGGGCGCGTCGATGGCCCGCAGCGTGGACTCGAGCAGGGCGTCGTCGGTCCACTCCATCGGCTGCGAGGTGTAGAACATCTCGCGCATGTAGTGCGACGGCGGCTTCGTGAGCAGCGGCGCGTCGGACTGGCGCATGTAGTACTCGTGGTCGAGCCGCTGCATCATGAACGGCACCCACGCGAGGCCGCTCTCGATCCAGATGGTCTTGAGGCCCGGGAACCGCTCGGGGATCCCGTTGATGACCCAGTTGGTCATGTGGGTCATGTTGCAGGTCACGAAGCTCATGGCGTGCGCCGAGAGGAACTTGTTCATCGTCGACGTCATCGAGTCGGCCTGGTTCGGGCCGGCGTGGAAGCCGATCGGCAGGCCCCGCTCCTCGAGCATCCGGTAGAGCGGCATGTAGGCGTTGCGGTGCACGCCCGCGTGGCGCTGGCTGGTGACGAGGAAGCCGATGACGCCCGGGTGGTCGGCGAACTCCTCGACCGTCGCCAGGCACGCGTCGGGGTCCTCGAACGGGAGGCCCAGCATGGTCTTGATGCGGGGCTCGCGCGGGAGGACCTCCGCGGTGAACCAGCGGTTGTAGGCCTGCAGCAGCGCGGTGGCGATCTGCGGCTGGGGGTGCAGGCCGGTCTCGAGCATCGGCTGCGGGAACACGATCTGGACGTCGATCGACATCGCGTCCATCGCCCGTCGCACCAGGGTGACGTCGCGGTGCGCGCCGTTGTCGGTGCCGGGGGTCTCCTCGCCCAGCGCGGCCTGGTGCGGGATGCGCCCGGAGACGTCCTGCATCGTCAGGCCCGGTGAGTGGTTGTGGAGGGCCAGCCGCGCCGCGTTCGGCCAGTTCTTCATCATCTGCTCGGCCGTGTCGCGCAGGACGGGGCTGTCGAGGTACTTCAGGATCTCCGGCCACGAGTCGAGCTCCACGTGGTGGGAGTCGACGTCGACGATGAAGTACTCGTCGAGCGCGTAGCGCTCGGTGTCGCGGGCGGCGTTCGCGAGGATCTCGCGGCTGTCGGTGTGGGTGGTGATCTCCTGCGTGGGCAGGCGACGCACATCGTCGTCGATGGTCATGACGTGCTCCTCGAGAACCACAGGGCGAGGTCGAAGGGGTTGAGGTCGTGCGCCCGCAGCGCCGCGGTGGCGAGCACGACGGACTCGGTGGGCGTCAGGTCGGTGCCGGTCGGCGGGTGCGCACCCTCCTCGGCGGCGACGGCGTAGAGGCGTCCCGCGACCGCGAACAGGTGCCGGGCGACGTCGGGGTCCAGCGCGGCGATCGCGCCGTCCCCGAGCCCGGCGTCGACCTCCGTGCCGAGCTCGTCGACGAGGGTCGCGATGCGGGTGGCCCGCTCAGACGGTGACACGGATCCGCCCGCCCTCCTCGTCGACCGACACCCCGCGCAGCGCGAAGTCCGGCCGTCCGGGGTGGCGCCCGGTGGTCACGTCGTACTCGAAGCCGTGCCACGGGCAGACGATGTGCATCGTCGTCTCGTCGAACACGGTGCCGAGGCTGCGCTGCTGGTCGTCGAGCCGCTCGCGCACCCGGGAGACGATGCGTCCCTGGCAGGCGGGCCCGCCCTGGTGGGCGCAGCGGTTCTCGTAGGCGTAGAGCCGGCCGCCGAAGCGGAAGACGCCGACGGTGACCGCGTCGGGTCCCCCGCCGAGCGTGACGACGAGACGGCCGCGCTCGGCGACCTCGTCGGACGCCCCGACGTCGTAGGTGCGGGCCGGCGGGGCTGGATCGGACGCCGGGCCGGCCGCCGAGCCGTCGAGCGTGGTGGTCATGGGACCACGGTGCGCCGCGCCACATCCCTTGTAAAGTTCAGGTATGTGGGCTGATACATGAGTAATCCTGCGTATTCGCTCCGGCAGCTCGCGTACTTCGTCGCGGTGGCCGAGGCGGGCACGCTGGCCGGGGCGTCGGCGACGCTGCACGTCTCCGCCTCGGCGCTCTCGCTCGCCCTCGACGAGCTCGAGCGGGCCCTCGACGCCCAGCTCACCGTGCGCCGCCGCGCCCACGGCATCCGCCTCACCCCGGCCGGCCAGGAGACGCTGCGACGGGCCCGGCGACTGCTGCGCGAGGCCGACGAGCTCGCCGACGCCGCGGGCGGCGATCCGGGCGAGGTGGCCGGCACCGTCCGCGTCGGCTGCTACACCACGCTCGCCCCGGGGCTGCTCCCGGCGACGATCGGGCGGTTCACCGCGCGCCACCCACGGGCGCGCGTCGAGTTCGTCGAGGGGTCGCAGGACGTCCTGCAGCGCGGCCTGCTCGACGGCGAGCTCGACGTCGCCGTGCTCTACGACCACCGCCTCGACCCCGTCCTCGAGCTCACGCCCCTGTCGTCGAACACGCCCCACCTCGTGCTCCCGCGGGACCACCCGCTGGTGCACGGGTCCGCGCCCGTCGCCCTCGCCGACCTCGTCGACGAGCCGATGGTGCTGCTCGACCTGCCGCCGAGCTCCGAGCACGCGCTCGGCGTGTGCCTGGCCGCCGGGCTGTCCCCCCGCATCCGGTACCGCACCGTCAACGCCGAGACCGCGCGGGCGCTCGTCGGGCAGGGGCTGGGGTTCACGGTGCTCGCCCAGCCCGAGCCGGGCGGTCGCGACGAGGTGGCCGCCGTCCCCATCGCCGAGGACCCCGCGCCGCTGCCGATCGTGATGGGGTGGTCGGGACGCGTGGCGCCGACCGCGACCGCCCGGGCGTTCGCGGACGCGGCCCGATCGACCTGAGGGTTTCGGAGCGCCCCTCACGGCGGAACAGACAGCGTAACGGGCAGCGTGGAACAGCAGGGCGAAGAGCACGGCGCGCGACGAGGCTGGAGGGCCACCGGTGGCAGAGCTGCGGGACGACGACTACATCCCGGCACACCTGCGTGACGACCTGACCGACGAGCCGCCGCCCTGGCCGCCGCACGAGATCGTGCCGGGCGTCTGGCAGTCGGGCAGCCCCGAGCCCGGCGAGCACTGGGACGCCGTCTTCGACCTGCACGGCAGCGCGCCGCCGCTCGAGGACGTCGAGTTCTACGTCCACTGGCTGATCGAGGACGGGCCCGCGCCGTCGTTCACGACGCTGCGCAGCCTCGCCGACCTCGTCGACGACCTGCGGGCCGACGGCAAGCGCGTCCTGATCCACTGCGCGGCCGGCATCAACCGCTCCGGCCTGCTCTCCGCCGCCGCACTCATCCGCGGCGGCCACGACGCCGACGAGGCCATCGCCCTGGTCCGCGAGGCCCGCACGGGCGCGCTCAACAACGTCAACTTCGTGGATCTGCTCCACGACCCGCGATGGTCCCCACGTGAGTGACATGGGTCGTCAGAGCGACCCACATCGCACACAGGGGCGAAGCCCCTCGGTCCGGCCCAGCGTGGTCAGCACCGTGGCGATCTCACGTGCGGTGCGACACGGCTCGCCCTCCACCTCCTCGGGCCCGTAGACCAGCCGGGCTCGGCCGGCCAACTCGGCGGCGTTCGCAGCGAGGGAGCCTCCGGCTCCACGTGAGTGTTATGAGTCGTCGGGACGACCCAGAACACTCACGTGGCCGAAGGCCCTCAACTCGTCGAACAGCGCCAGGAGCTCGCCGACGTCGGTGGGACCGAGGCGCTGCTGGTGGCCGATGAGCACGGCGAGGGTGAGGTCGGCGAGGCGATCGGCGCGCTCGCCGTCGATCCCCGCCCCGACCAGCGCCTCCGCGACGACGCGCCGGCGCTGGTCGTCGACGCGCGCCTGCACGAGGGCCACCCGCTCGTCGCCGTGCGCCCAGGCACGGATCGCGGTCTCGGCCTCGTGCGGGAACGTCAGCGCGAGGTGCTTGAGGACGTCGAGGCGTCCCTCGGGGTCGGGCTCGCGCGCGGCCAGCTCGGCGAGACGGCGGGTGTCGACGGTCTCCCAGTGCTCGAGCAGCGCGTCGACGAAGCCGTCCCAGCCGCCGAAGTGGTGGTAGAAGGATCCGCTGGTCACCCCCACGTCACGGCACAGCGTCGCGAGCCGCAGCCCCGAGCGGCCGTCGCGCGCCAGCAGCGCCATGGCCGCGGCGAAGAAGCCGTCGCGGTTGGTCACCGTCACGTCCCCACCCCCTTGCCGCGAGAACGTAGCAGCTCCTATGTTCTCGGGCAGCCGAAGATGATCGCTCTGACGTTCCCGGGAGACGCGCCGTGGACCGCTTCGCCTGGCTGCGCCGCATCGCCGCCCTCGACCCCGCGCACCCCACCGAGGCCGAGGAGATCCACAAGATCACCGCGGCGATCGAGTTCCCCTGGGACGTGCGGCAGGCGCTCGGGCTCGCGCTGTTCCGCACCTATGCGGTGCCCTCGGTGGGCGAGCTCCTGGCGCGCACCGGCGAGTTCACCGCGCACACGCAGAAGCGCTACGACGACACGGTGCTGCTGCTCGGCGCCACCGTCGACCGCGGCTTCGACGACCCCGACTCCCGCACCGCGATCCGGCGCATGAACCAGATGCACCGCCGCTACGGGATCGGCAACGACGACATGCTCTACGTGCTGTCGACCTTCGTCGTCACCCCGCTGCGCTGGCTCGACGAGTTCGGCTGGCGGCGCCTGCACCCGCACGAGCGCCGGGCCACCGTGACCCACTACCGCGCGCTCGGCCGGCGCATGGGCATCCGCGACATGCCCGAGGACGAGGCGGGCTTCGCCGCGCTCATGGACGGCGTCGAGGCCGAGCGGTTCGCGCACACCTCCGGCGGGCGGGAGGTGGCCGACGCGACGCTCGCCCTGCTCGCGACGTTTCCCCCCTTCTCGGCGCTCCCGGCCGCGCTCGTCCGGCGCTCGACCACGTGCCTCATGGACCCGCACCTGCTGCGCGCGCTGCACTACCCGGTGCCGACGCGGGCCGAGCGCGCCGCGACCCGGGCCGGTATGCGGCTGCGGGCCGCGGTCGAGCGCCGCATGTCCCCGCGCACGACCCCGATCACCGTCGACGACCTGCCGGAGGTGCGCTCCTACCCGGACGGCTTCGACCTCGCCCGCCTGGGCACGTTCGCGGAGACGGTCAGACCGTCGTCCGCCGCGGCAGGTCCATCCCGTCGGTGAAGTGCTCGGCCGCCGCGCGCAGCCACATCTCACGGCGCTCGTCGCCGTCGGGCACCGGGAAGCGCTCGCACGTGCGCGCCCGGCCGGCCGCCGGCGCCTCGGCCGGCCCCCAGACCTCGGCGAACTCGTAGGCATGCGCCGTCGTCACGGCCTGCGCGACGGCGACGGCGTCGTCGTGCGTCGCGCTCCACGCGAGGCTGTGCCAGCCCTCGACGTCGCGCCGGCGCCCCGGCGGCTCGGCCCACCCCCGGACCTCCCAGGCCAGGACATCGTGCTCGTGGGGACGACGATCGGACAGGGGACGCTCGCTCACGGCGATCACGCTCCTCGCACGGACTCGGGCGGCAAGGGCGGCCCGGTCGGGTCCGACGCACCGGGTCGTCGGGGTCCGGAATACACCCTCTCGGCCACCGCCGTCGAGCACGACGAACCGTACTCGCGGGGACACGCCGGGACACCTCGGCACGCCCCGGCACGGAGCGGCGGGGAAACCTGATCAGGGCGCGCCACGCAGATGGGTCCGGGCATCGGCCAGGTCGATCACGTCGGCGTACTTGGCGTCGAGGTCGGCGAGGTTCTGCTCGTGGAGCGCCGCGCTCCGGTCGGCGCAGGCGCCGGCGACGACGACCGGGCGGAAGCCCGCGGCCGACGCGTCGGTGGCCGTGGCGCGCACGCAGCCCGACGTCGACACCCCGGCCACGACGACGGTGTCGACGCCGCGGGCGCGCAGGGTCGCGGCCAGCGAGGTGCACGCGAACGACGAGGCGTGCTGCTTGGCGACGACGGGCTCCCCCGGCCCGGGCGCGAGGGCGAGCTCGCCCCACCCGCCGGGCGCGCCGTCGGCGAAGCACGAGAGCGCGGGCACCTTCGCGGCGAAGAAGCCCGCGTCGCCCATGTCCGCGGCGAACCGCACGATCGTCCAGAGCACCGGGTGGCCGCCGGCCCGGGCGGCGCCGACCAGCTCCGCGCAGCCGTCGACCACCGACGGTTCGTCGAGCCAGAACGGGCCGTCGGGCTCGGTGTAGGCGCGGACGAGGTCGACGACGACCACCGCGGGGCGGGCGCCCCAGCCGACGCGGCCGGCGAAGGTCGACCCGTGCGGGTTGCTCACCGCGGACCCACCATCACCGCGCGGGCGTTGCCGATGTGGCTCGCCATCACCGCGCCCGCCCAGTCGCCGTCGCCGGCGCGCAGGGCCGCGACGATCTCGACGTGGTGCGCGAGGCTCCGCGCGAGCGAGGCCGGGTCGTAGGCGTGGAAGGTCCGCGTCACCACCGGCGTGTGCACGACACCGGCGAGCGCGGCGGCCAGCGCGGGCGCATGCGCGAGGTCGAGCAGCCGCGCGTGGAACGCCCGGTTGAGCCCGACGAGCGCGTCGAGGTCCTGGCCCGGGCCCGGGGCGCCGATCTCGAGCATGCGGTCGGCCAACGCTGCGAGGTCCTCGAGGTCGTCCGCGGTGGCGTGGTCCGCGGCACGGGCGGTGGCGCGCGGCTCGAGGGCGCGGCGGACGTCGAAGATGGCGTCGAGGTCGTCGCGGGAGAACGACGTCACCCGGGCCCCGCGGTGCGCCGTCGTCTCGACGAGGCCCTCGGCGGCGAGCCGGGTCAGCGCCTCCCGCACGGGGGTGCGCGAGAGGCCCAGACGCTCGGCGAGCTCGACCTCGCCGAGGTGGGCCCCGGCCGCGAGATCGCCGGTGAGGATCGCCTCGCGCAGGTCGGCGAGCGCGCGCTCGGACGCGCGCCCCGCCCCTCGTTCGACCGCCGTCGCCATGACCCTCCCCCTCGGGTTGTACGCAACGTAGGGTGCGCGGCCGCCCGCGACAAGGCACGATCGCCACGCCCCGTCCGTCGTTGTGCACAAGGAGCCGTGCCGTGGGAGATCTGCTCAGCCACCCCGGGAACCGCCGCGCCCGCCTGCGGGAGCTGCTCGGCTCCGGTCGGCCCGTCCTCGCCCCCGGCGCCTTCGACGCCCACTCGGCGCGCCTGGTCGAGCAGGCCGGCTTCGACGCCGTCTACATGACGGGCTTCGGCACCACCGCCTCGCTGCTCGGCCGGCCGGACGTCGGGCTGCTCGGGCAGGCCGAGATGGTCGACAACGCCCGCCGCCTCGCCGGGGCCGTCGACGTGCCGCTGGTGGCCGACGCCGACACCGGCTACGGCAACCCGATCAACGTCGTCCGCACGGTCCGCGAGTACGAGCAGGCGGGCGTCGCGGGCCTGCACCTCGAGGACCAGGTGATGCCCAAGCGGTGCGGACACCTCGCAGGCAAGGTCGTCGTGCCCTGCGAGGACATGGAGGCGAAGATCCGCGCGGCGGTCGCGGCGCGCACCGACCCGGACCTCGTGATCATCGCCCGCACCGACGTCGCCGCCGTCGAGGGCCTCGACGCCGCCGTCGACCGCGCCCGCCGCTTCGCCGACGCCGGCGCCGACGTGCTCTTCGTCGAGGCCCCGACCTCGGAGCAGGACATCGAGAAGGTCGCGACCGCGCTCGCCGGCCACCAGCTCGTCTTCAACTGGGCCGAGGGCGGGCGCACGCCGCCGCTGTCGCTGGAGCGGCTGACCGAGATGGGCTTCGCGCTCGTCCTGTTCCCCGTCTCGACGCTGCTGGCTGCGGACACCGCGATGCGCTCGGTGCTGGCGCGGCTGCGTGCCGACGGCACCCCGGCGGGCGTGCTCGACGAGATCGGCGGTCTCGACGGCTTCGCCGACCGCGAGGGCCTCGCCGAGATCCGGGAGATGGAGACGCGCTTCTCGAGCTGAGGCGCCGGCGTGGTGGAGCGAGGGACGCCCCGGCTGCGTGGGACGCAGCGAGGGTGACCCTCGCTCACGCCTCGGTCGCCACTCCGGGGGTCGCCGCGCCCCCGTCGCGGCGCCAGACGTCGCCCTCGATGTGGTCGAGGTCGAGGTCCGCGGCGGCCTGCAGGGCCGCAGGCGAGCGCGCGACCAGCAGCGCCATCCAGATCGGGTAGTGCTCCTGCTGGCGCAGCGCCACCTCGTGCTGCCCCGCGATGATCATCCCGGGCTTCGGCGGGCGGCACCAGCAGCGCGCCTGGTCCGGCATCGTCGCATCGGGGTGGTGGGTGCAGAGCACGACGTGGTCGAGGAGGTTGGCGACGCGCTCGCGCACCGTCCACAGGGTCCGCACGGCGGTCTGCTCGTCGGTCTCACCGAGCGCGACCCCACCCTGGTGGCTGAACCCGACGATCCGGCCGCCCGCGCCCTTCCACAGCCGCAGGCGCTCGACGGCGTCCGGGAAGACCTCGATGTCGAAGGGGCCCTTCCACGGCCGTCCGAGGTCCTCGGGCGTCTTGCGCAGCACGCCCTCGACCTCGACGAAGAGCATCGGCACCGCGGGCCGCGACGGCGGAGGACTCATGGCCCGGCGATGCTAGTCCTCATCGCGCGCATCGCCTCGATCTCACCGGCCTGGGCGACGACGAGGGTCTGCGCGTACCGGCGGAGCGTGTCGTCGGTGCCGGTGGCGAGGTAGTCGCGGGCCATCATCAGCGCGCCGTCGTGGTGGCTGATCATGGTGTCGAGCCAGAGGCGCTCGAACGCCGGGCCCCGCGACGACCGCAACGTCGCGAGCGTCGCCGGGTCGGCCATCCCGTGCATCATCCCGGCCGCCACCGGCGTGAGCCCGCGGGCGCGCATCAGGCCCTGCATCTGGCCGATCTCCTCGACCTGCTCGCGGTCGATGCGCAGCGCCATCGCCTCGAGCCCCGGCGAACCGCCCCGTCCCCCGACCATCGCCGAGAGCTCGAGCGCCTGCTCGTGGTGCGGGATCATCCCCGAGAGGAACGCCGCGTCGGGGGTCGGCCCGGGCGCGGTCACGGGCTCGTCGGCACACCCCGCCACGGCGACGAGGGCGAGCAGCACGGCGGCGAGCACACGGAGCATCGCGAGCGATCTTGGCGGACTCCGCGTGACGCCGCCGTGCGGGGCCCGGTGCCGGAGCGAACGGGGAGTTCGTGCGCCTAGAAGCAGCGAGATACCCGTTCGCTCCGGAACCTCAGGACCGAACCTCAGGACCGCAGGGCGCGCCGCAGCAGCTTGCCGGTGACGGTCTTGGGGATCTCGTCCATCAGCTCGACCTGGCGCGGGTACTTGTACGCCGACATCCGCTCCTTGCAGAACGCGATGAGCTCGTCCGGGTCGACCTCCTGTCCCGGGCGCACCGAGACGAACGCCTTCACCGTCTCGCCGCGGTACTCGTCGGGCACGCCGACGACCGCCGCCTCGCGGACCGCGGGGTGCTCGTAGAGCACGTCCTCGACCTCGCGGGGCCAGACCTTGTAGCCGCCCGCGTTGATCTGGTCCTTCTTGCGGTCCACGACGTAGAACCAGCCCTGGTCGTCCATGTAGCCCACGTCGCCGGTCTTGAGCTCGACCGAGCCGTCGGGGGCCCGCAGGGCGTTCTGGGTCTCCTCGGGCTTGTTCCAGTAGCCCGGCACCACCTGCGGCCCGCGGGTGACGATCTCGCCCACCTCGCCGACGTCGGCGTCGGTGCCGTCGTCGCGCACGATGCGCACGACGGTCGAGAACACCGGCACGCCGACCGAGAGCGCGCCCGACGCCGTGTCGACCGGCGCGTCGGCCTCGCGCGGCACGCCGTGCGAGGGCGAGCTCGTCTCGGTGAGCCCGTAGAAGTTGTGGATGTAGAGCCCGAACTGGTCGGAGAACGCCTTGATCGTCGACGGCGGGATCGGCGCGCCGCCCGAGTAGAGCCGGGTCATCGACGCGAGGTCGTCGCGCTGCGCGCCCGGGGCGTTCATCAGCGCGATGAACACGGTGATCGAGCCGATCGAGAAGGTCGGCCGGTGCTCGCGGATCGCGTCGAGCACCACCTGCGGCTCGAAGCGGTAGGCGAGCACGAGCGGGATCGGGACGAGCAGGGCGATCGCCAGGTGCCCGATGACCCCTGTGATGTGGAACAGCGGGGCGACGCCGAGCACGGAGTCCCCGGGGCCCAGCTGGATCCAGTCGCGGTAGGTGCGGGCGTTGAACACCACGTTGCGGTGGGTGTTCATCGCGCCCTTCGGCGGGCCGGTCGTCCCCGACGTGTAGCCGAGGAAGGCGACGTCGTCGAGGCCGAGCTCCACCGGCTCGGGCGTGCGGTCGCCGACGGCGGCGAGCACCTCGGTGAGG
Organism: Actinomycetospora sp. NBC_00405; assembly: GCF_036044095.1. Lineage (NCBI taxonomy): Bacteria > Bacillati > Actinomycetota > Actinomycetes > Pseudonocardiales > Pseudonocardiaceae > Actinomycetospora > Actinomycetospora sp. NBC_00405. The sequence goes on along the minus strand of NZ_CP107938.1, from coordinate 254,686 downwards.
TCCTCGGTGCCCTCGTGGCGCACGCGTTCGACCGACGCGAACAGCCGGGGGTCGTGACGCGTCTGGTACTCCAGCGGCGAGGTCGTCCACGCGATGCGCAGCGACGGGATCGTCGGGACGACCTCGGCGGCGACCTGGCCGAAGAGGTCCTCCTCGGCGAGCAGCGCGGTGGCCTCGCAGTCGCCGAGCAGCGTCGTCAGCTCGCGCTGCCGGCTCATCGGGTTGATGGAGACCACGATGCCGCCGGCCTTCCACGTCCCGATCACGGCGATCAGCACCTGCGGGATGTTCTGCAGGTAGGTCGCGAGGCGGTGGCCCTTCTCGAAGCCGCGGTCGGCGAGCGCGACCGCGAACCGGTCGGAGAGCCGGTCGAGCTCGCGCAGGGTCAGCGTGCCGTCGAAGTACCGGACGATCTCGGTGTCCGGGGAGCGCTCGAGCGACGCCGAGAACATCGCCAGCGCGTTCGGGTACTCCGGCTCGACGTCGTGCGGGTAGTCGTCCCGGTAGCGCGGCAGCCAGGGCCGTTCATCGTAGATCCCCATCAGCGGATCACCACCGGGTTGACCGGGGAGCCGGTCGCCTCGTGGATCTTCAGCGGGGCCGCGGTGTAGAGGAAGTCCCAGCGCCCGTCGGCGGCGCAGGCGTCGGCGAGGTCGTCCAGCCAGATGATCTCGGCGAGGCTGACTCCGAGGTTGCGCAGCAGTGACGCGTGCAGCGGCAGCAGCACCCCGGTCTCGGGGTCGGCCGTCACCTCGTTGGCGATGGTGTCGGTGACGAGGTTCGGGATCTCCTTGTCCTGGAACCACTCCACGAGCTCGCGCGAGTAGGTCAGCCCCGGCTCGATGAAGCCCTCGTAGAACTCCTCGGCCGGGGTCGCGTAGAAGTACTTCAGGAAGCCCGTGCGCACGAGCAGGATGTCGCGGTCCTCGATCGTCGTGCCCTGGGTCGCGGCGGCGTCCTCGAGGTCGGTGTGCGTGAACGTCTCGCCCTTGTCCAGCCAGTCCTTGCCGCGGTGGCGCGCCATGTCGATCAGCACGCCACGTCCGGCGACGCCCCGCTCCGCGATCGGGAGGATCGACGCCCAGCTCATGCCGCCGCCGTTGGTGGTGTCGGCCGAGCGCCCGTTCCAGAGCGTGTCGTCGTACCAGGCGTGGCCGAGCGCGTCGTACTGCGACGACCCCTGGAGGAAGATCTCCGCCTTGTCGTCGGTCGCGCGGATGCCGCCCGGGAAGCTCGGGCCGTTGCCCGACTCGAAGAGCTCCTGGTCCCACACCATCTCGCGCTTGATGCCCTCGCGGCCCGGGAAGACGGGGTCGCCGTGCGGGTGGCCCATCGGGCACTGGAGCGTGAAGACCTGGCCGTCGCGCACGCTCGCCACGCCCCGGAGCACCTGGGCGGGGTCGAGGTAGTTCAGCGAGCCGACCTCGTCGTCGGAACCCCACTTCCCCCAGTTCTGAGGGGGGTTGTCGCCCAGCAGTTCCCGCATCGACGGGACGTCGGCCATGTGTCTTCTCCTCTTCGAGAACGCGGTCACCACGCGGGTGATCCGGACCACCGTGCCCCCTCGCCCGAGGCCGGGACAAGGGGCCAGCACATCGGCCGACGAGATCGACGAGGGGCCGGGCGGGTCCCCTGTCTGTGATCGGCTCGTACGGTCCGCGGCGCTTCGACGAGGTTGCTGTGACGCACCACCTGGGGGAACCGATGACGAACTCTCTGCTGCTGCCGGAGGAGACCGCCACCGCCGCCGGACACGGTCGGTGCCCGCTGCGCTGCCCGGACTGCCGGGCCACCCCGACCTTCACCCCCACCCCCACCCAGCCCCTGCCCGGCGGGTGGTTCGGGGTCCTGCGGTGCGACTGCCACACCGACCCCGTGCTCGACTCGATCCCGATCCTGCGGCGCGGACCGATCGACGTGCAGGACCACGTCACCGGACGCACGGAGATCGAGGGCCCCGACCACGACACGCTCGTGGCGATGCTGGAGGCCGACCGCGGGCTCGACGCGCTGGTCGAGATGCTGACGTTCCCGCCGGCCGTGCCGTTCGGCCTCGCGCGACGCCGGGGCCTGCGCCTGCCGTTCACGCGCGGCCCGTGGCCGCGCCTGGCCCGCGAGGCCCGCCGCGGCGAGGTGGCGGAGATGCTGGCCGACCTCGAGGCGCTGACGGCCCAGGACTGGATGGAGCTCTGCTACGCGCGCTCCTCCGAGCAGATCGCCGGCGACATCTTCCCGTACTTCTTCGCGCGCTTCGGCCAGCCGCGCTACGTCGCCTCGATCGAGATGGCCCGCCACCTGCCGGTCGGCCGCGGCCCCGTGCTCGACCTGGCCTGCGGCTTCGGGCACCTCATGTACCACCTGGGCGCCCGCGACGAGGCCGTCGAGACGGTCGGGGTCGACCGCAACTTCTTCCAGCTCTGGGTGGGCCGCCGCTACATCGCCCCCGACCAGCGGTTCGTGTGCGCCGACCGCGTCGACGCCCTGCCCTTCGCCGACGACGCGTTCGCGGCGTCCCTGTGCTCCGACGCCTTCCACCTCTTCGACGCCCAGCAGGGTGCCGCGGACGAGATGCGCCGGGTCGCCGCCGACGACACGATCATCCTCGACCGGCTCGGCAACCGACTCCTCGAGCCGTTCGACAGCGCCTTCGAGCGCTCCCCCGAGGGCTACGCCGACCTCGCCGGCGACGCCCCCGTGCGCCTGACCTCCGAGGACGAGCTGATCGGGGCCTACCGCGCCGGCCGGGGGCTGGACCTCACGCGGGAGCGCGACACCGCCGGGCTCGCCGAGCAGAAGTGGCTCTACCTCGTCAGCTCGCGCGACGAGCGGGTCTTCGCCGACACCGACGAGATCGCCGGCACGCCGCACGGCGCCGGGTCGCTGCGCGTCAACCCGATCTTCCGCGTGGATCGCGACGACAGGGCGGTGCACCTCGTCTTCGACTACCCCTCGGCCTGGTACGCCTTCGAGAACGCGGTCATGCGCACCTACACCTCGGCGGGCGAGCGCCTCGATCCCGACGCGTTCGAGGAGGTCGCGGCCGGGCGCCCCGTCCCGGAGACCCCGCGCCTGCTGCGCCGGTGGGTGGTGCTCGGCATGCCGCCGCGCTACGCCCGTCCGCCCGGCGCGCCGGGTGCGATCGGCTCGGTCGCCCGCGGCCTCCTGCGCGGTGCCGTTCGGCGACTGCGCGATCGGCGGTCTTCCGATCGGGTGCAGTGATCGTCAGCCACGCTAAGGTTCGGCCATGCGGCCGACGGTCGAGGAGCTCGGAGCGATCGAGTGGTTCCGTCGCCTGGATCCCGGTCACCTCGCCGCGGTCGCCCGCCTGTGCACGGTGGAGACGCTGGGCCGGGAGGCGGTGCTCTACGGGTCCGGTCATGCCCCGGACGCGTTCTTCGTGCTCCTGCAGGGGCGGGTCGGGGCGTGGCGGGGCGACCCGACCGATCCCGGGTCGATGCTCTACTTCGTCAGCGACCGCCGGTTCGAGAGCCTGTGCCTGGAGAACGTCGTCGCGGACATCCCGTACTACGCGACGATGCGCGCCCTGGTCGACGGCACGCGCGTGCTGCGCATCCCCGCGTCCGTGCTGCCCGGGCTCCTCGAGGCCGACCGCGAGCTGGGCATCGCGATCGCCCGCCACATCGCCGAGCGTCTGCAGACCTTCACCGAGCAGATGGCCGACCTCGGCTCCTTGCCCGTGACCCGCCGGGTGGCCAAGTTCCTGCTCGCCTCGCAGCAGGCCGGCTCCGACCTCATCGTCATCCCCCTGCGGCAGGCGGAGCTGGCCAGCCGGCTCGGGGCCGCCCGGCAGTCGGTGAACCAGGCGCTGGCGGCGATCGCGGCGCGCGACATCGTCGAGCCGGTCGGGCGCGGCGTCTACCACCTGCGTGACCGCCCCGCGCTCGTCGCGCTGGCCCGCGGCGAGCCCGCGCCCGGGCCTGGCTCACGGGCGCGCGGCGTGGTCGGATCGTCCCGTGCCCGCGACGCATGAGGTCTCGAACCAGGTGCCCGATCTCGTCGGCCACGACGTGGCGGCCGACCCGCCGCTGCTCGAGGGCCTCGAGCGCGAGGGCGCCGGGTGGGCCCGCGACGACCTGCACGCCGTCGGCAGGCTCGCGGGCTCGGCCCTCGCGACCGAGTGGGCCGACGCCGCGCACCGGAACGAGCCCCGTCTGCGCACCCACGACCGCGTCGGGCACCGCGTCGACGAGGTCGACCACGACCCCGGCTACCACGCGCTGCTGACCGAGGCCGTCGGTCACGGCTTCGCCGGCGCGCCCTGGGCCGACGAGCGGCCGGGGGCCCACGTCGCCCGCGCCGCGGGCTTCCTGACCTGGTCGCAGCTCGAGGCCGGGCACGGCTGCCCGATCTCGATGACCTACGCCGTGCTGCCCGCCCTGCGCGCCGCCCCCGAACTGCTCGCGACCTACGGGCCGGGGCTGACGAGCCGGACGTACGACCCCGGCCTGCGGGTGCCGTCCACCAAGCGGGGCCTGCTCGCCGGCATGGGCATGACCGAGAAGCAGGGCGGCTCGGACGTGCGGGCGAACACGACCCGGGCCGTCGCCACCTCGGACGGGACGTACCTGCTCACCGGCCACAAGTGGTTCACCAGCGCCCCGATGTGCGACCTGTTCCTGGTGCTGGCCCAGGCTGGCGGGGCGAGCGGAGCGACGGGACGAGGCGGAGGAGCCGGGCTGACCTGCTTCCTCGTGCCCCGCGTGCTGCCCGACGGCACGCGCAACACGTTCCGCATCCAGCGGCTCAAGGACAAGCTCGGCAACCGGTCGAACGCGTCGAGCGAGCCCGAGTTCGAGGACACCGTCGCCTGGCGGGTCGGCGACGAGGGCCGGGGCGTGCGCGCGATCATCGAGATGGTCGCCTGCACGCGCCTGGACAACGCGCTCGGCTCGGCCGCCGGCATGCGGGCGGCGGTGTCGCGCGCGGCGCACCACGCCCGGTACCGCTCGGCATTCGGGCGGACGCTGCTCGAGCAGCCGCTGATGCGCGAGGTGCTCGCCGACCTGGCCCTCGAGTCCGAGGCCGCGGTGACGCTGGCGCTGCGGCTGGCCGGGGCGCAGGACCGGGCACCGCGCGACGAGCACGAGGCCGCGTTCCGGCGGATCGGCGTGACGCTCGGGAAGTACTGGATCTGCAAGCGCCAGACCGCCGTGGTCGGCGAGGCCCTCGAGTGCCTCGGCGGCAACGGCTACGTCGAGGAGTCGGGGATGCCGCGGCTGTTCCGCGAGTCGCCACTGAACTCGATCTGGGAGGGCTCGGGCAACGTCAACGCCCTCGACCTGCTGCGGATCCTCGCCCGCGAGCCGGCCTCGCTCGAGGCGTGGCGCACCGAGGTCTCGGGCGTCGACGACCGGATCGACGCGGGCCGCAAGGAGGTCGAGGCCGACCTCGTCCACGCCGACGAGCGCGACGCCCGGCGTCTCACCGAGCGGATGGCGGTGCTGCTCTCGGGCGCGCTGCTCGTGCGCCACGCGCCGACGGCCGTCGCCGACGCCTACGTGTCCTCGCGCGTCGCCGGCGACCACGGCCAGGCGTTCGGCACGCTCCCCCGCGGTGTCGACGTCGCCGCCCTGCTCGCCCGCCTGCCCGACACCTCCAGGAGCGCCTGATGGATCTCATGCCCGGTGTGCGTGCCGCCGAGGTCGACGGGCGCATCCGCACCCACTACCTCGAGTCCGGCCCGTCCGACGGCGAGCCCGTGGTGCTCGTGCACGGCAACCTCTCGACCGGCCGGTTCTACGAGCACCTCATGCCCGGCGCGCCGGAGCGCTACCGGCTGCTGGCCCCGGACATGCGGTGCTTCGGGCGCAGCGAGGCGGCGCCGATCGACGCCACCCGCGGGCTCGGCGACTGGGCCGACGACCTCGGGGGCTTCCTCGACGCGCTCGGCATCGACCGCCCCGTGCACCTCGTCGGCTGGTCCACCGCGGGCGCCGCGATCGCCCTGGTCGCCCGGGCCCGGCGGGTCGCGTCGCTGACGTTCCTCGACCCGGTCTCGCCGTACGGGTTCGGCGGTGTGTTCCGCGACGGCCGGCCCTGCTGGCCCGACGTCGCGGGCTCCGGCGCCGGCGTGGCCAACCCCGAGTTCGTGCAGCGCCTGCGCGACGGCGACCGCTCCGAGGACAGCCCGCTCTCGCCGCGCAACGTCATGAACGCGACGTACTGGCGCGCCGGGCACCGTGAGCCGCCCGCGCGCGAGGACGTGCTCCTCGACGAGATCCTGCTGACCACCATCTCCGACGACGGCTACCCGGGCGACGCCGTGCCGTCGGACAACTGGCCGGGGGCCGCGCCGGGGACCCGGGGCCTGCTCAACGCCCTGTCGCCGAAGTACTGCGACTGGTCGTGGCTGCCCACGCTCGCCGAGAAGCCGCCGGTGCTCTGGACCCACGGCGGCGCCGACGTCGTGGTCGCCGACAACTCGGCGCTCGAGCTCGGCACCCTCGGAGCGGGCGGCGTCGTCCCCGGCTGGCCCGGCGCCGACGTCTTCCCGCCGCAGCCGATGGTCACCCAGATCCGCGACGTCCTCGAGGCCTACCGCGCCGCCGGTGGGCGCGCCGAGATGGAGGTCTTCGAGGAGTCGGGGCACGGTCCGCACGTCGACGACGCGCAGCGGTGGTCGGCGACGTTCTTCAGCTTCCTGGACTCGGTGCGCTGACGCATGGGAGCACTCGCTCACGTGCGCGGGCCGGCGTGGTCCTCGTCCGGGTCCGGCTCGCCGTGACGTCGGTCGACCTCGACCGCCGCACGCCGCTGCCGACCCCGGCGTTCTAGCCGAAGACCTGGTCCAGGCCCGTGAGCTTCAGCGCGCGGGCGGGCTGGCCGTGCGCGCCGCGCAGGACGAAGGTGGCGCCGACGTCGTGGGCGCGGGCCTGGGCGCCGAGCAGCACGCGCAGCCCGCAGGAGTCGCAGTAGGTGACCTCGGCGAGGTCGAGGACCAGCCCTGACGGCGGCCGCCCGCCGTCGAGCGCGGCGTCGACCGCCTCCTCGAGGCGGCCGTGGGAGTCGTAGTCGAGGTCGCCGCCGACGGAGACGACGGCGTCGGTGTCGGTCCGCTCGGTCCGGATCGTCAGGTCGGTCATCACGCCACCGGCGTCGGCAGGCCGCCGTGCGCGCCGCGCAGCAGCGCCGCGGTGCGCGGCGAGTCGGCGAGGGCGTCGGCGAGGGCGTCGAGCACCGGACCGACCTCGTCGAGCCGCAGGCCCGTCGGGATCGTCACCGACCCGACCCAGCGCACGAACGCGTCGAACAGCGACGGGTCGTCGACGAACACGGCGGCGGCCAGGAAGTCGACGAGGTGCCCGAGGTCGTCGGCGAGCTCGTCGGGCACGCCGTCGTCGTCGGGACGGACCGCGGCGGCCGCGAGCCGGACCAGCTCGGCGCGACGGGCGTGCAGCACGGCCTGCTCCTCGCGGGCGGTGCGGTCGACGGGCGTCCCGTCGGTGGGCTCCTCGGTGAACCAGGGCCCCTCCGGATCGGCCGCGAGCATCGCGGCGGCGGCGCGGGCGTCGGGCGCCCAGCCGTCGGCGCCGACGGCCCGGGCCCAGCGGCCGTCCTCACCGAACGCGGGTCCGCCGGCGAGCACGGGCGTGCCGGTGGCCCGGCAGGCCTCGACCATCCGGCGCGCCGCGGGCAGCCGCGAGGCCAGCGAGCTGGAGATGGCCACGAGGTCCGGGCCCGCGCGGTGCACGTGGGTGGCGAGCTGCGCGGCGGGCACCGAGGCGCCGAGGAACTCCACCCGCCAGCCGTGCCGGGTGAGGACCTCTGCGAGCAGCCGCGCCGGCAGGCCGTGCCACTCGCCGTCGAGGCAGGCGACGGCGACGGTGTCCGGCCCGGCCGGCGGGGGCGTCGGGGCGTGCCGTGCGACGGCGGCGACCACGCGCTCGCTGATGTGGGTCGCCACGTGCTCCTGGACGACCGTCCACTCCCCCGCGGCCCAGCGCTCGCCGACCTCGCGCTGCGCCGCGGCGACGACGTCGAGCAGCACGACCTCGGGGTCGACGCCGGCGTCGAGCGCGTCGACGGCCACCGCGATCGCGCCGGGCTCGTCGGAGACGGCGACGCGCTCGAGGTAGGCGACGCGCAGGGCGTCGGGGGTGGTCACGCGGGCGCCTGGATCGCCAGGAGGGCGACGTCGTCGTGGTCGTGCCCGTCGAGCCACTCCACGACGGTCTGCTCGAGGTGCTCGCACACCACCGCGGCGGGCGCGCCGGCGCAGGCGGGCAGGGCGGCGGCCAGGCGCTCCTCGCCGAAGAAGCCGCCGGCGCCGCGCGCCTCGACCACCCCGTCGCTGTAGAGCAGGCAGGTGTCGCCGGGGCCGAGCAGCACCTCGGCCTCGCCGAACCGGGCCTCGCGCAGGCCGCCCACGAGCATCCCGGCCACCGGCACCGTCTCGACGGCACCGTCGGCGCGCAGCACCAGCGGCGGTGGGTGGCCGCCGGTGGCCAGCCGCAGCGCGACCGTGCCGTCGTCCTCGGGCCGGGCGTCGCCGAGCACCATCGTCGCGAAGCGCGGGCCCTCGTCACGGGTGGCGACGGCGTCGAGCAGCGCGGTGTTGAGCAGCGGCAGCAGGCGGGCCGGGCGGTCCTCGAGCAGGCGCAGCGCGTGCCACGACTGGCGGACCCGGCCGGAGAGCACCGCCGCCTCGATCCCCTTGCCGCAGACGTCGCCCAGCAGGAAGGCCGAGCGGCCCTCGGGCCCGCGCGGCCCCGCGACCTCGTAGAAGTCGCCGCCGACGCGCATCGTCTCGCGGGCCGGGCGGTAGGCGGCGCCCCAGACGACGCCGTCGGTGTCGGGCAGGCGCGGGGCGGCCAGGCTCTCCTGGAGGACGGCGCCGAGGTGGGCCTGCTCCGCGTGCAGCGCCGCGGCCGCGAGGGCGGCACCGGCGCGCGCGACGTAGGAGGAGAGCAGGTCCTCCTCGGGATCGGTCGCGTCGTCACCCGCCGCGCGGGGGGCGGCGAGCACGACGAGCGCGTCGACGACCCCGGTGACGGGCACCGGGCAGGCGCGCAGCGGCGCCCCCGACCCGGGGCCCTCGAGACCGGTCAGCGTGGCGAGCTCCTCGGCGAGCCACGGGTCGACGTCGACGCCGCCGCCCTCGTCGGCCAGCGCCGCGGCGACACGCGGGACCCGGGTCAGCGCGGACGCACCGGTGTGCCCGAGGCGCGGCCGGCCGGCGCCGAGCTCGGTGGCCGCCCAGCTGACCTGGTCGTCGTGCCGCACCACGAGTACGGCCCCGGTGGCCAGGCGCGGTACGGCCAGGGCGACGACGCGGCGGGCCGTCCGGTCGAGGTGCAGGACGCCGTGCAGCGCGCGCCCGGCCTCGGCGAGGAACGCGGCGCGCTCCTGGGCGGCGAGCAGGGTGTCGGTGCGGGCGTGCTCGCCGGTGACGTCGCGCAGGAACCAGGTGGAGTCGCCCTCGCCGGGCTCGGGCGGCGGGGGCGGCGTCGGCCCGAGCACCGGGCCGCGGCGGCCCCGCACGTGGCGCTCGCCCTCGGGGTGGTCGACGACGGCCTCGAAGCTGCCCGTTCCCGGGCCCTCGCCGCGGACGGCGCGGGCGAGGACCTCGCAGCGGGCGACGTCGACGACCTCGCCGACGCGCAGGTCGGGCAGCAGGGCACGGGCGGCGGCGTTGGCGGCGCGCACGACGCCGGCCCGGTCGCAGACGACGACGCCCTCGTCGAGCCCGTCGATCAGGCCGGGATCGACGGTGGTCGGCGGCGCGGTGGACGGGGCCGTGGAGGCGGTGTCGTCCGCGGGGGTGCGCACGTCGGCGACACGGGTGGGGACGCCGTGACGTCCGTCCATCGCCGTCGCCTCCCTCCGTGACGGTCGCGAACACCCTAATAGATGCCGATCACCACCGACCCGGCGAACGCGCGACGGCACGACGAACCGTCGGCGAGGAGCGGACGAGCGGTGGGCGTACGGGGACCACCGAGTCCGTCACCCGATCGCGCACGGCGACCGGCCGGTGACGCGACGACGTCGCGCGGGGTCCGGTGTGATCCGTGGGCGCCGGGTGGGTACCGGCCCGCCATGAGCATCCACCTCGAGCAGGCCCAGAGCATCGTGTCCGCCGCGCTCGCCCACGCCCGGGCGCAGGGCTTCAAGCCGCTCACCGTCGTCGTGCTCGACCCCGGGGGCGCGCCGGTGGCGCTCGGGCGCGAGGACGGGTCGGGGTTCTTGCGCCCCGACGTGGCGACGGCCAAGGCCTACGGGGTGCTCGGCCTGGGCATGGACAGCCGGGCGATCGCGGCGCGGGCGGCGGACTCGGCGGAGTTCTTCACCTCGGTCGCCTCGCTCACCGGCGGCAAGGTGTTCTCGGTGCCGGGCGGGGTGTTCATCCACGACGAGGCGGGCGAGCTGCTCGGCGCGGCCGGGGCCAGCGGCGACGCGTCCCTGGCCGACGAGGAGGCCGTCGTCGCCGGCGTCCGCGCCGCGGGCCTGGTGCCCCGCACGGGCGCGGAGTAGCCCCGAGCGAATCTCGTGGCCATCGGCACGAGATTCGCTCACATGGTCAGGGCTCGAGGACCGTGCCGAGGTCGCGGGCCGACGGCACCGGCGCCCCCACACACCGACCCCCGTGAGCGAGCGCCGTTCGGCCCAGCCACTGAGCGCCGTCCGGCCTCTTTCCGTCCGGACCCGGGCGAGTCGGGCACCGGACCGGGCACAGTGCGTCACGACTGCGGAGGAGGTGGCGAGGTCCGGTGACGGGCGGAGGCGGCGGGCTGCATCGCGGGCGCGTCACGGGCGGGCCCGGCACGGGCGCGCACTGGTGGGGCGGCCGGGGCCCGGCCGGCGGCGGCACCCACGCGGCGCGGGTCGGCGGCCGGCGGGGCGTGCTCCTGATCGCCCTGCTCGCGGTGCTGCTCCTGGGCGGGGTGGCCGCCGCGGTCGCGCTGACGCGGACGTCCAACACGCCCTCCCCCACCGCGGCGTCGCCCGTCGCGCCGGCCCCCGGGCCGTCCACCACCTCCCGCGCCGCGGGCGCCCCCGACGTCGCGGTGCTCCAGCAGACGATCGACGAGGTCCTCGTCGCGACGCCCCTGCGCTTCCCCGCCGACAGCGCGACGCCGAACCCCGGGGCGGACGACGTCGTCGACCGGCTCGCCGCCGTGCTGGAGGCGAGCCCCGGGCCGGCGGTCACCGTCGAGGGGCACACCGCCCCCACCGGGGAGGACAGCGGGGACGCGCGGGTGCTCTCGCAGCAGCGCGCGGAGGACGTCGTACGCAGGCTGGAGGCCGCCGGTGTGCCCGCCGGGAGCCTCACCGCCGTCGGCGTCGGCCCGCGGGACCCGCTCGGCTCGCTGGAGGCCAGCCGGCGGGTCGAGCTGCGCGTGGGGTAGGCGCGTGGGGTAGGTCAGCCGGTCGCGTCGGTGAGCCCGGCCCGCTGCCGGTACCCGTCGACGAAGGACAGCAGCGCCGGTCCCCGCGGGCGACGCCCGGCCACGACGTCACAGGTGCCGGTCTTGGTGTCCATGATGTGGACGTTCGGATCCAGCGAGATGCCGATGATCTCGTTGGCCGCGTCGCCGGTGACCAGCCCGTTCGGCCCCCAGTGCCACGGCAGGCCCACCTGGTGGATGGTCTCGCCGGCGATGCGCAGCGGCTTCATCCGCGCGGTGACCACCACCCGCGCCTCGATGGCGCTGCGCGCGGTGACGATCGTCGCCCACCCCGTGTGCTCCAGCCCGCGCTCAGCGGCCAGCTCCGGGGAGACCTCGACGAACATCTCCGGCGCCAGCTCGGCGAGGTAGGGCGTCCACCGGCTCATCCCGCCCGCCGTGTGGTGCTCGGCGATGCGGAACGTCGTGAACGCGTACGGGAAGACCTCGGATCCCGGCTGGTGGTCCGACGGGTTGTAGAGGTTGTCGGGCCGCTCGAAGCGCTCGCGGGCCGGGTTGGACCGCGTCTTCGGGTGCAGCGCGTTGCGCGTCGGGGCCTCCTCCGGCTCGTAGTGCACCGGCATGGGCCCGTCGGCCAGCCCCGTCGGCGCGTAGAGCCAGATCCGGCCGTCGGCCTGCATGATGAACGGCTCGTCCCCACCGATCGCGTCCTGCGCCTCGGCGCCTTCCGGAGGGCGGTACGACGGCGGCTTGTCGGCCTCGAAGTCGGGCACGTCGTGGCCGGTCCAGCGCTGCTGGTCCTCGTCCCACCAGACGTAGGCCTTGCGCTCGCTCCACGGCCGGCCCTCGGGGTCGGCCGAGGCCCGGTTGTAGAGCACCCGCCGGTTCATCGGCCACGCCCAGCCCCACTCCAGCGCGGCGGGACTCTCCCCGCCGGCGGGCTCGCGCCGTGCCGCCTGGTTGACGCCGTCGGCGTAGACCCCGGAGTAGATCCAGCAGCCGCACGAGGTGGAACCGTCGTCCTTCAGGGCGGTGTAGCCCGAGACCGGCTCGCCGTGCTCGTCGACGCCGCTGATCTCCTTGAGGATCGCGTGGGCGTCCGGGTCCTCGTGCACACCCTCGGTGGGGTAGTCCCAGGTCAGGTTCTTGATCGCCGCGTCCCGCGTCAGGCCGGAGTCGGCCAACCGCGCCCGGATCCGACGGCCCAGCTCCCAGACGAACCAGAGGTCGCTGCGGCAGTCGCCCGGGGGCTCGACGGCCTTGTGCCGCCACTGCAGCAGCCGCTGGGTGTTGGTGAACGACCCGGCCTTCTCGACGTGCGTCGCGGCGGGGAGCAGGAACACCTCGGTGTCGATGTCCTCGGTGCGCATCTCCCCGGTCTCGACCTCCGGCCCGTTCTTCCAGAACGTGGCGGTCTCGATCTCCTGCAGGTCGCGCACGACGAGCCACTTCAGCGCCGCGAGCCCCTGGCGCTGCTGCTTGGAGTTCGTCGTGCCCACCGCGGGGTTCTCGCCGAGCACGAAGTAGCCCTCGCAGTGCCCGTCGATCATGTTGAGCACGGTCGTGAACGTGCTGTGGTCCCCGGTGATGCGCGGCATCCAGTCGAAACCGAAGTCGTTCTCGGGCGTCGCCGCGTCGCCGAACCACGCCTTGAGCAGGCTGACCATGTACGCGGGCATGTTGCCCCAGAAGCCCTTGGAGGCCGCGTCGGCCTCGAGGAAGTCCGCCAGCTCCATCTGCTTGTGGGCGTGGGGCATCGGGATGTAGCCCGGCAGCAGGTCGTAGAGCGTGGGGATGTCGGTCGAGCCCTGGATCGTCGCGTGCCCGCGCAGGGCCATGATCCCGCCGCCGGGCCGCCCGACGTTGCCCAGCAACCCCTGCAGGATCGAGGCGCAGCGGATGTACTGCACGCCCACCGTGTGCTGCGTCCACCCGACCGAGTAGACCCACATCGTGGTCCGCTCGCGCCCGGAGTTCGCGCAGATCGCCTCCGCGACCCGGGTGAACTGCTCGGGCGACATCCCACAGACGCGCGAGACCATCTCCGGGGTGTAGCGGGAGAAGTGGCGCCGCAGCACCTGGTAGACGCAGCGCGGGTGCTGGAGCGTGTCGTCGCGGCTCGGCTCGCCGGAGAAGTTCGCCCCGCCCGAGCCCGCGGCCTCGGACTGCCCGAGCAGGTGGGTCAGTCGGTTCGACTCGCGGCGCATCTCGGGCTGGTGGGCGTCGGAGTCCCACTGGTCGCGGTCCCCCGAGGCGGCCGCGACGTCGGCGCCCTCGTACTGCCAGGTCGAGGTGTCGTACGACGCGGTCTCCGGATCCCAGCCGGAGAACAGGCCGTCGTCGTCACCGGCGTCGACGAACTCCTCGCTGACCAGCATCGGCGCGTTGGTGTAGGCGACGACGTACTCGCGGAAGTCGCGCTCGTTCTCCAGCACGTAGCGGACCAGCCCGCCGAGGAAGGCGATGTCCGTGCCGGGGCGGATGGGCACGTGCGCGTCGGCGACCGCGCTGGTCCGCGTGAACCGCGGGTCGACGTGGATGATCTGCGCCCCGCGGGCCTTGGCCTCCATCACCCACTGGAAGCCGACCGGGTGCGCCTCGGCCATGTTCGAGCCCTCGAGCACGACGCAGTCGGCCTGCGCGATGTCCTGCTGCGTGTTGGTGGCGCCGCCGCGACCGAAGCTGGTCCCCAGACCGGGGACGGTGGAGCTGTGTCAAATGCGCGCCTGGTTCTCCACCTGGACGGCACCGAGCGCGGTGTAGAGCTTCTTGAGGAGGTAGTTCTCCTCGTTGTCCAGCGTCGCGCCCCCGAGGTGCGCGAGCCCCAGGGTGCGGTTGAGGACGCGGCCCTCGTCGTCGGTGTCCTGCCACGTGCGTGACCGGGTGTCGACGACGCGGTCGGCGATCATGTCCATCGCCGTGTCGAGGTCGAGGTCCTCCCAGTCGGTCCCGCCCGGGCGCCGGTAGCGCACCTTCGTGATGCGCGACGGCGAGGTCACCAGCGACAGGCTCGACGACCCCCGGGGACAGAGCCGGCCGCGGCTGATCGGGGAGTCGGGGTCGCCCTCGATGTGGGTGACCCGGCCCTCCTTGGCGTAGATCTTCTGGCCGCAGCCGACGGCGCAGAACGGACACACCGAGCGCGTCACGGAGTCGGCCTCGTCCGTGCGCGCGTGCCACTCGTCGGACGAGTTGGACTCCACCGCGGCGCCACGGCCCAGCGGGTCCGGGCCGGTCAGCTGACGGAACAACGGCCACGACCGGACGAGGTCGGCAGCACGACGGGGCAGGCTCACGGCAGGCGCCTCCGGGACGTTCCGGGTGGTGGTCGGCGCCGGCTGCATCGGGTGAACCGGTCGGGAGAACGGTGTCACCGACCCACCACCACCGCAAACGCAGAGGGCAGGCGGTCGAGGTTTGTCCGGCTCCCGGATCACCCACCTCGTACGACGCACCGACCGCCCGACCCCGTGGAGGATCGATGAGCCAGGACACGAGCAAGGACACCGAGAAGACCGAGGACGGTCAGCAGGACCCCGACGCCGGCCACGAGGGCGGGCCCATCACCCTGACGCTCGGCAACCAGGAGCTCGTGCTCCGTCAGCGCTACGAGCTGCTCAGCATCATCAACGACATCGGGATCTTCCTCTTCTTCACCGTCGGCAGCGTCGCCTTCTACTGGCACGAGCTCTTCAACGTCGGCGTCACGCTGTTCGTCATCGGCAGTGTCCAGCTCGGCATCCGGCCGCTGATCCGGCTCACCCGGCGGATCCGGCTCCGGAGCCTCACCCGGGGCACGCCGAACGAGGTGGCACGGGACTTCTGAGGGGCGTTACCGGCGCACCCGTGGACGGGTACGCCGAAGGCCCCGAGTTGAGCGAGCAGCCCGGAGCACACCCTCGTTCCTGGAGGTTCACATGGCCACCGGAGAGACCGGCTTCGACGACGTCAACTTCGACCTCGTGTCGGTGCAGTACCACGCCCTCAAGGCCGGGCACGACTACGGGCAGTACGTCCGCGACGCGGAGAACGCCGGCCTGGACGAGGTCGCCGACTTCTTCCGTCAGGTGATGAGCCAGGACTCCGATCGCGCGCACCAGTGCCACCGGTTCCTCGCCCAGCTCACCTCGAAGACCTCGAGCTGACCGACGACGTGCGTGATCTTCCCGGTGCCGACCGGGAAGATCACGCACGTGGGTCAGCGGCGCGGGATCTCGTCGTCGAGCTCGTGGTGGCGGACGGCGGCGCGGCGGTCGAGCGTGGTCAGCAGGCGCTGCCACCAGGGCTGCTCGGGGAGCGTGTGACCCGGCTCGGGCAGCGCCTCCCCCGGCTCCGGCAACAGGCGATCGAACAGGCCGAGCGCCCTCTGTGTCAGCCCCGGGGCGATCCCGTGCACCCGCAGCCCGACCTTCGCCGCCGGCGTCAGCACGACCTCGGGGCGCCCGGCGAGCCCGCCCGCGACGATCCGGCGGGCCGCCGCCCCGGCGTCCATCGACAGCAACGGCAGCGACGCCAGCGCGGTGAACCACCGCAGCTCGGCCTCCCGGTCACCGCCGACGAGCGCGTTGCGGGTCGACCCGGTGCGCATCAGCCCGGGCACCACCGTCGTCACGGTGATGTCGTCGCGCCCGGCCTCGGTA
Organism: Actinomycetospora sp. NBC_00405; assembly: GCF_036044095.1. Lineage (NCBI taxonomy): Bacteria > Bacillati > Actinomycetota > Actinomycetes > Pseudonocardiales > Pseudonocardiaceae > Actinomycetospora > Actinomycetospora sp. NBC_00405. The sequence goes on along the minus strand of NZ_CP107938.1, from coordinate 238,677 downwards.
CGCAGCGACTCCGCGAACCCGACCGCCGCGAACTTCGCCGCCGTGTACGGCAGCAGCCGCGGCGTGGGGATCTTCCCGCCGATCGAGGTGATCACCACGATCCGCCCGCCGCCACCGCGGCGCAGGATCGGCAGCGCCGCCATGACGGGGTACACGGCGCTCCAGAAGATCGCGTCGTGCGCGGTGGCGATGTCGCCCGCGTCCAGGGCGCGCAGTGGCGCGACCTGGATGATGCCGGCGTTCGCCACCACGACGTCGAGACGCCCGAACCGCTGCGCGACGGTCTCGACGACGGCCTCGGCGCCGGGTCGCGACGACAGGTCCGCCGGCAGGGCGAGCACCGTCGCCCCCGTGGCCTCGAGGTCGGTCCGCGCCGCCTCCAGGCCGTCGGCGGAGCGGGCGACGACGGCGAGGTCGTGGCCCCGCCGACCCAGCTCCTGCGCCAGGAGGAAGCCGAGCCCCCGGCTCGCTCCGAGGACGAGCGCCACCGGGCGCCCCTGATCTGCGGAAGGCTGCACGCGGTCGGCTACCCGACTCCCCGAGGTGGCTACCGACGCCCCGAGGACGGTTTGCGCGGCGCCTGACCGGATAGCCCAGGCGCAACGGGTTGAGCAGCTCAGCCCCGTCCGGCGGTCCGTCCGCCACCCCCGTCACGACATCCGCGATGGTCCCGCGGCGCTCTGACGTGTCCTGACACGAGGGAGTCCTCATGAGCACTCGCAACACCGTCCTCCACGCCATGCACGACGTCGGCCTCGCGGCCTGGTTCGGCGGCTCGCTGTTCGGCCTCGCCGGCCTGAACGCCGCGGCCGAGGAGTCGGGCGACCGCCGCACCGCCGACCGCGTCTCCAGCATCGGCTGGGCCAAGTGGAGCCCGGTGAACACACTGGCCATCGGTGCCCACGTCGTCGGCGGCGCCGGCCTGCTCGCGGAGAACCGCAAGCGGGCGGTGGCGCAGAAGGGCCACACGGGCACCGTCAACGCCAAGCTGGCGCTGACCGCGGCCGCCCTCGCCGCCTCGGCCTACACGCGCCTCGTCGGCAAGAAGGTCGAGGACGCCGTGATCCACCAGTCGAACGGCGTCTCGTCGTCGACCACCTCGCCGGTGCCGTCGGACACCGCCAAGCAGGGCGGGGCGAGCGACGCGGCCGAGGCCGTCCGCGAGGCCGACAAGCGCGTCGGCCAGTCCGTCAGCGCCGCAGCCGAGTCGCTGCCCGTCGACGTCGCCCGCGCCAACCGGCAGCTGCACGCCCTGCAGTACGCGATCCCCGCGCTCACCGGCGCGATCGTCGTGCTCTCCGCGCAGGCCAGCGAGCAGCAGCGTCCCGGCGACCAGATCCGCGGCATCGCCCGCCGGGCGTCCGAGGCCGTCAGCAACGCCGTCGCCGCCTGACCCTCCGCACCACACCACCTCCGGCCGGGACCGCCACGCGCGGCCCGGCCGGAGGTGTCTCGCCGGAGGTGTCTCTCAGCCCGGACGCACGACCGCCTTGATGGCATCGGGGTCGCGGCGGGCCGCGAGCAGCGCGTCGACCGCGCCGTCGAGGTCGTGGTGCGAGGTCACCATGTCGTCGAGACGCACGGCGCCGGACGCGGCGAGCGCGATCGCCGCCGGGTAGACGTGGGCGTAGCGGAACACGCCCTTGAGCACGAGCTCGCGGGACTGGACGACGTCGAGGGGCAGCGTGACCTGCGCGCCCGTGCCCACCAGCACGACGGTCGCGGCCGGGGCCGTCGCGGCGACCGCGAGGTCCACGGCCGGCTGCACCCCGCTGCACTCGAGCACGACGTCGACCGGCGGCACGTCCTGCGCGGTCTGCACGGACGGGTCGAGCACGGCGTCGGCCCCGAAGTCGCGCGCCACCGCCCGCCGACGCTCTACCGGGTCGGACACCGTCACGTGCTCGGCGCCGCGGGCCCGCGCCACCTGCAGGCACAGCAGACCCACCGGGCCGCCGCCGGTGACGAGCACCCGCGTCCCGGGCCCGATGTCGGCCTTGCCCGCCGCGTGCACGGCGACGGCCAGCGGCTCGATCATCGCGGCGGCGTCGTCGGAGAGCGCGTCGGGCACCGGGTGGGCCCGGTTCGCGGGCACCACGACGTACTGCGCGAACGACCCGTCCACCGGGGGCGTCGCGAAGAACGAGATGTATGGGCAGAGGTGGTAGCGCCCGCGGACGCACTGCTCGCAGCGGCCGCAGTTGCGCTGCGGCTCGACGGCCACCCGCGTCCCGACGACCGGCTCCTCGACGCCGTCGCCGACGGCGCTGACCACGCCCGACGTCTCGTGACCCAGCACCAGCGGGGCGTGCATGACGAACCCGCCGATGCGCCCGTGGTCGTAGTAGTGCACGTCGGAGCCGCACACGCTCACGGCGCGGACGGCGACCTGCACCTCGCTCGGGCCCGGCGTCGGCACCGGGCGGGTCTCGACGGTGATGTGCTCGGGTTCCTGGAGCACGGCCACGCGCTGCTCGTCGGTCATGTGACCCTCTTACACGGCCGTCGGGGCTCAGTCGACGGCGGCGCGGACCTTCCGGGCCGGCGTGAAGATCCGGAGGTCGAGCAGGCCCGGCGGCTCGGCCACCCCGGGGCCGCCGGCCTCGACCCACGCGACGACCTCCGCCTCGGTCTCGTCGTCGAGCACGCCGAAGAGCCACACCGGGCGGGCGCCGGCGGCGCGGCCGGCCGGCGAGGGCGACACCACGACGACGTTGGAGTAGGCGCAGGCGTCGAGGCAGTCGCTGACCCGGACCCGCCCGGGGGCGCCGCGGAAGCGGTCGAGCTGGGCGCGGTGATCGACGCCGGGGTGCTTGCGCGAGGTGCCGCAACAGCAGTCGCGGCACACGGTCAGGGTCGGTCCGGCGCTCATCGAGCGGGAACGCTAGCCGCTGGGGCGGTCAGCGCCAGGTCGATGTGAGGCACGCCAGACGTCCGCCCGCGGTGCCGGCCTGGCCCGGGGCGGTCGCCGTCATCTCCTTCTCGTGCACGACGACCGAGGCCGGCGCCCTGTCGGGGAACGCGAACGGCACGGTGGTCGTCGCCGTCCCGGCGCCGTCGCCGTCGGTGCGCAGGTCCAGCCAGACCTCGTTCTGCGGGTTGGCGTAGGCGGGGTCGGACGACGGGGCCTGCGGGGTCGCGGCCGGGTCGACGCGGTTCTGGAAGTGCGGGCCGGCGTCGTTGCCGGCCGTCCCGCACGGGCGAACGTGCGCGTGCACGGCGTAACCGCGGTCCGGGAGCATCCCCGTGACGCGGAAGGTCGCCGTCGTCGACCCGTCGCCGGGCACGACCTCGAGGGCGACCTGCGCCCCCTCGGGTGCGGTGGCCGGCGCGTAGGTCAGCGCCGGCCCCCCCTGGGCAGGCGTGGCGAGGGCGCCCTCGGTGACCAGCGGGCCCGCGGCGTCCGCGGGTCCGGAACAGGCGGCGACGAGGGCGGCTCCGCCGACGAGCAGGGCGAGACGGGCGATCGGGCGCGACACGGGACGATCCTGGCACGGTGCGTGCCTGCGCTCTCACTCGGTGTGTGCGGTGGCGTCACGTCGCCCCTTCGGTGGACGCCCGACCGCGGTTACCGTGGATCGACCGACCCGACGAAGGGGCGCGCCATGAGCACCACCGCCGTACCTCCGGCCGCGACACCGGCCCCCGTCGTGGGAGCGCTCCTGGCGGCGCTGCCCGCCGGACACGTGCTCGACGACCCCGACGTGCTGGCGAGCTACGCCCACGACGACGCGGAGTGGGCGCCGCACGCGGTGCCCGCGGCGGTCGCGCGCCCGCGCACGTCCGAGGAGGCCCAGGCCGTCGTCCGCGCCTGCCTCGAGCACCGCGCGCCGCTGGTGCCGCGCGGCGCGGGCACCGGCCTCTCGGGCGGGGCGAACGCGAGCGAGGGCGCCGTGGTGCTCTCCACCGAGCACATGACCGACATCGTGGAGATCGACGGCTCCGAGCGCCTCGCGGTCGTGCAGCCCGGTGTGGTCAACGACGACCTCCGCGCCGCCTGCGCCGAGCGCGGGCTCTGGTACCCGCCGGACCCCGCGAGCTCCCCCTGGTCGACGATCGGCGGCAACGTCGCCACGAACGCCGGCGGGCTGTGCTGCGTCAAGTACGGCGTCACCCGCGACTACGTGCTCGGCATGCAGGTCGTCAACGGGCTCGGCGAGCTGGTGCGCCTGGGCCGCCGCACCGCCAAGGGGGTCGCGGGGCTCGACCTCGCCGGGCTGATGGTCGGGTCCGAGGGCACGCTCGGGGTGATCACCGAGGTCACCGTGAAGCTGCGTCCCGCCCGCGCGCCCGAGCACACGGTCGCGGGCTACTTCGACTCCGTCGTCGACGCGGGCCGGGCGGTCGCCGCGATCACCGCGGCCGGGCTCACGCCGTCGGCGCTCGAGCTGGTCGACCGCACGTGCCTCGAGGCCGTCGACGCGTGGAAGAACATGGGGCTGGCCGCGGAGGCCGACGTCGTGCTGCTCGGGCGTTCCGACGCGCCCGGCGCGGCGGGCGACGCCGAGGCGGCGGAGATGCTGGCGCACTTCGAGGCGGCGGGCGCGACGTTCGCCGCGCAGGCCGCCGACGCCGAGGAGGCCGACGCGCTCTTCGCCGCCCGCCGGCTGGCGTACCCGGCGCTCGAGCGCCTCGGCCCGGTGCTCACCGAGGACGTCTGCGTGCCCCGGGCCGCGGTACCCGAGATGCTCGGGCGCATCCAGGACATCGGGCGCCGCTACGAGACGACGATCGCCAACCTCGCCCACGCCGGCGACGGCAACCTGCACCCGCTGCTGATCACCCCGGTCGGCGACGAGCCGGCCCGCCGGCGCGCCCAGGCCGCGTTCGAGGAGATCCTCGCCGACGCGTTGTCGCTCGGGGGCACGGTGACCGGCGAGCACGGCGTCGGGCTGCTCAAGCGCGAGGGGCTCCAGCGCGAGCAGAGCCCCGAGGTGCTGGCGATGCAGCGCGCGGTCAAGGCCGCCCTCGACCCGCAGGGCATCCTCAACCCGGGCAAGGTCCTCTGAGCTCGAGGTGAGCCCGCACGGCGTGTCGCGCTCGCGACCATGTGGCCCGATCGGCGTGCTCCCCTTGATCTGGCCTTGAGTGTCAGCGTGGACGCAGGGCTGGCACGTCAGGAACCGGGCGCGCTGCTCGTCGTCTCCGCGCCGCGGCAGGGCTCGCCCCAGACGCCGCGCTCGGCCGCACGGGCGCGGTCCTGCGCCGCGCGGACCGGGGCCATGGCCTCCGGCCGGGCATCGGCGGCGTAGGCGCGGGCGATGCCGGCCTCGGAGGCGAGCACCGCGTAGTCGGCGCCGCCGACGAGGGCCACGGCCGCGAGCCGGCGGTCGAAGCGGTCGGTCGCAGGTCCCGCCCCGGCGCCCAGGATCACCGCGCGGCCGTCGAGCACCTGCGCCGCGAACGCCCTGGCCTGCGCGCCGTAGCAGGCGCCGGGCGGCTGCACGCCCAGGGCGCGCACCCGGACGACCGGCCCGCCGTCGGGCAGGCGCGCGTCGAAGGTGACCGCGTCGACCACGGTCTGCACGACCACTCGCTCGCCCACCGGCGCGGCCGCCGGGCCGCTCAGCACGGCGGCCGGATCGGGTGCCGGCACGGCGGCCACCACGGGCCCGCGCAGGGTCACCAGGGTGAACACGGCGGCCGAGGCGCACACGGCGACGGCGACCCCGAGGACGAAGCGCGCGAGCGCGGCACGGGACACCGGGTCATAGTGACTGGTCGTGATCGGTAATCGACGTTCGGTCACCGGGGGTGGCGGTCACCCGATCAGGTCGCGACCACCGGCAGCCGCCGCGTCCCGAGCACACGACCCGTGTACGGGCGTTGCTCCCCCTCGCCCACGGACAGCCCAGCCCACCGTGAGGTCATCTCCTCGAGCGCGACGCGCGCCTCGAGTCGGGCCAGTGGGGCGCCCAGGCAGAAGTGGATGCCGTGCCCGAACGCGAGCTGCGAGCCGCCGCCGATGCCGGTGCGCGTCGGGTCGAAGCGCTCGGGGTCGGGGTGGGCGTCGGGGTCGTGGTTCGCCGAGAGCAGCCAGGGCATGACGATCGACCGCGCCGGCACCGTCGTCCCCGCGATCTCGACGTCGCGGGTCGTCGCGCGGGCGGTCATCGGGAAGGGCGGGCGCAGCCGCAGCACCTCCTCGACGACGGCCGGGATCGTCGACGGCTCGGCGCGCAGCCCTGTCCAGGTGCCCGGGTTCTCGTCGATCACCCGGACCGCGTTGCCCAGCAGCAGCGTCGTGGTGATGTGCCCGGCGAGCAGCAGGAGCATCGAGAAGTTGGCGGCCTCCTCGTCGTCGAGGCGCCGCCCCTCGACCTCGGCGGTGACCAGCGCGGAGATGAGGTCGTCGGTGGGGTCCGCGCGCCGTGCCCGGCACCAGTCGCCGAGGTAGGAGGTGATCTCGTCCATCGCGGCGCGGACCTCCGGGTCGACGACGGCCTCCTTCGGGTCGTCGACCTGCATCGAGAACAGGCCCTCGGCCCAACCGCGGAAGCGGGGACGGTCCGAGGCGGGCAGCCCGAGCATCTCGGCGATCACCGTGACCGGCAGCGGGAACGCGAGCGTGTCGACGAGGTCGAACGACGCGCCCGCCCCGTCGAGCATCGACCGGGTCAGCTCCCGGATCCGGGGCTCCAGGGCCGCGACGCGACGGGGCGTGAACGCGGCGCTGACCAGGTGCCGCAGGGCCTTGTGCTCCGGCGGGTCGAGCCGCGTCAGCATCCCCTTGCTCATCGCCTCGGAGCCCGGCATGACCGCCGAGAAGTCGGAGCTGAAGGTGGCGACGTCGCGCAGGACGACCTCGACGTCGGCGTGCCGGAAGACGTGGTGCAGGCCGTAGCGGTCGCGCCAGACGGGGGCGTCGGCGCGGTGTGCGGCGAGCCAGTCGAGCAGGACGGGCAGGTCGGCAGTGTCAGGAGGCAGGTCAGGAGGCAGGTCGAGATCGGGGTGCGTGGTCATGGCTCCTCCGGGAGGGCCGAGGTGAGGTGGTGGATGGTGCGCTCGTAGAGCGCGGCGAGCTCGGGCGCGGCCGCGGCGAGCGCGGCCGGGTCGGGCTCGCCCGGCGGGGTGAACCCCGCGCGGACGAGGGTGGCCAGGGCGTCGGCCCGGGCCACGAGACCCATCCCGTCGGTGGGCACGAGGTCGTCGAGGAAGAAGCCGAGCACCGCGGCGCGCAGCCGGTAGGTCAGGTCCGGCGTCGTCGCGGGGTCGTCGGCGAGCAGGCCGTGGCGGTGGAGCATCGCGAAGTGCTCGGCCGCGAACTCCGTCTTGTCGGTGACGACCTCCAGGCCCGCCTTGGTGTCCGTCACGACCGCGCCCAGGATCTCGACGTCACCGGTGTGCAGCGCCCGGCTCAGGGGCCGGCGGTGCACCGCGAGGAACGTCGAGCGCAGGGTCGCGTCCAGGGCGGCCTCGCGTGGATCGGCGTGCAGTGCGGCCAGCAGGTCGCGCGTCGTGCCGATCGAGTCGCGGACGAGGACCCCCGCGAAGAGGTCGAGCTTGCTCGCGAAGTGCAGGTACACGGTGCCCTTGCCGACGCCGGCGCGACGGGCGACGTCCTCGATCGTCACCCGGCGGTAGCCGTGGGCGAGCAGCAGCTCCCCCGCCGCGTCCAGCATCCGTGCCACCCGGCTCACGCGGGACCTCCTCGTGACTCGTGACTCGTGACCGGAATTCGTATCCGGTCACGAGTCACGGTAGACCCGCGGCGGGCGCGGCGACAGACCGTGCGTCGTGATCGTCGAGGCGGCAAGCTCTGCGCTCATGACGAGGACGGTGCGGTTCTCCGAGCTCGGCGACCCCGATGTGCTGCGGATCGAGGAGGAACCCGACCCGGCCCCGGGGCCCGGCGAGGTGGCCGTCGACGTCGCCGCCATCGGCCTCAACCGGGCCGAGTCGATGTTCCGGCGCGGCGAGTACATCGAGGCCACGCAGCTCCCGGCCCGCCTCGGCTACGAGTGCTCGGGCACGGTCGCCGCGCTCGGCGAGGGCGTCACGCGCTGGTCGGTGGGCGACCGGATCAGCGTCGTCCCGGCGTTCTCGATGAACGACTACGGCGTCTACGCCGACCGCGCCGTCGTCCCCGCCCGCGCGCTCGTGCCGCTGCCGGAGGCGACGAGCTGGGTCGACGGCGCCGCGGTGTGGATGCCGTTCCTCGTCGGGTACGGCGGTCTGGTCGAGACGGGCGGGCTCCGGGCCGGCGACCACGTCCTGATCACCGCCGCCACGTCGAGCGTGGGGCTCGCGGCGATCGCGGTGGCGAACCGCGTCGGCGCGGTCCCCATCGCCACCAGCCGGTCGAGCTCGAAGGCGCCGCAGCTGCGCGACGCCGGCGCCGCACACGTCGTCGCCACCGGCGAGGAGGACCTCGTCGAGCGCGTCCTGGAGATCACCGACGGCCGGGGCTGCGAGCACGTCTTCGACGCCGTCGCGGGTCCCGCCGTCGCCGACCTGGCCCGGGCGACCGCGGCGGGTGGCACCGTCACGATCCACGGCCTGCTCTCGGGGCAGCCGACGCCGTTCCCGGCCGAGACGCTGCCCGATCTGTGGATGCGGACCTATACGTTGTTCGCGATGACCCACGATCCCGAGCGGCTCCGCCGCGTCGGCGCCTTCGTCGGCGCCGGTCTGCGTGACGGCTCCTTCTCCCCGCAGGTGGACCGCGTGTTCGACGGCCTCGACCAGGTGGTCGACGCGCACCGTCACCTCGAGTCCAACACCCAGGTCGGCAAGATCGTGCTGCGCCCGGGCGGTGCGTCGTGAGCGCCGAGGAGGTCCCCGACGTCGTCGTGCGCTGGTTCCGCGACCACATCGACGAGATCGAGGGCGCGCTCGAGTTCACCCGCATCGCCGGCGGGCGCTCCAACCTGACCTACCGCGTCACCGACGAGGCCGGGCACGCGTGGGCGCTGCGGCGGCCGCCGCTGGGCGGGGTGCTGGAGACGGCCCACGACATGGGCCGGGAGTGGCGGTTCCTCTCCGCGCTCAACCCGACGGACGTCCCCGTCCCGACGCCGCGGGCGTTCTGCGACGACCACGACGTCTGGGGCGCCGACCTCTACGTCATGGACTTCGCGCCCGGGAAGGTCCTCAACGACACGGAGTCCGGCGAGAAGGTGCCGCAGGAGGCGCGCGCGGTCGTCGGCACCTCGACGATCGACGTCCTCGCCGCCCTGCACGCGGTGGAGCCCGGCGAGGTGGGGCTCGACGACCTGGCCCGGCCCGGCAACTTCGTCGCGCGCCAGCTCAAGCGCTGGCACCGCCAGGCCCACTCGTCGGCGATGGACGACCTGTCCGCCCTCGACGCGGCCCACGACGCCCTCGCCGCGCGCGTCCCCGAGGGCGCGGTGGGGATCGTCCACGGCGACTACCGGCCCGGCAACATCGCCTACTCCCCCGAGGGGCAGGCCGTCGCCGTCTTCGACTGGGAGCTGGCGACGATCGGCGACCCGCTCTGCGACCTCGGGCACCTGCTCGTGTCGTGGACCGAGCCGGGCGACACGGTGCCCGAGGCCCTCCCGAGCCCGACCCCGGCCGGCGGCTACCCCACCCGCGGCGAGCTCATCGAGCGCTACACCGCGGCGACGGGCGCGGACGTCGACATCGCCTACTACCTGGCCTTCGCGCGCTGGCGGGCCGCGTGCATCCACGCCGGCGTCTGGACCCGCTACCGCGCGGGCGACATGGGCGCCGACGCCGACCCGGACGAGGTCACGGGCCCCGAGGCGATCATCGTGCAGGCCGAGACCGCGCTGGCGGAGCTGGGCGACTGACCCCCACGTGAGCGAAGTTCTCGGTCATAGCCGTGAACTTCGCTCACGGGTGGGCGCGCGTCACAGGGTGGGCGCGGTCACGGGACGGGATCGCACGGGCACGTTCGGGCACCACACTCACGGGCGGTCCCGCGCTCAGCGTCGACGCGACGGGGTCGTTCCCCCGAGATCGCCGACGTGCCCGGAGTTCCCGATGATCACTGGCGAGTGCCACTACTGCGAGTCCGTGCGGGTCTGGAAGCTCTACCCGATCCGCCACGAGGACGGCTGCCCCACCGGCGGACGCCACCCGCAGCGGCTGAGCCCCGACGAGTCCCTGCTCTTCCGACACCCCGACCTGGCCGAGCTCGACCTCACGGTCAGTGCCTGGTACCCGGAGCTCGCGTCGGCGCTCTGAGCGCGTCGTCGGGCAGGGCCTCGGCCAGGCCGACGAGCAGGTCGGCGACCCGCGCCGCCGCGTGACCGGTGAGCTCGCCGGTCCACGAGACGGGCGGATAGCCCACGGTCCGTCCGACTGCACTCCGACAGCGCCCCGCACAGGAGCTCGTCGCTGAGGCATGCCCCGCCGCGCCCACCGAGGAGACTCTCCGTCACCAGTACCGCTGCGCGTTCGGGGGATACCGGACATCCGGGGGGTTTCCCCGATGCAGAGAGCGACCGAAGCGCTCTACCGTCCGTCGACGACGGTCCCGCAGTGGGCCGTTCGGGCGCGTCGGGGGGGGCATCGATGGGGGACGACGATCAGGCGGTCCAGCATCGGGAGGCGGCGGTTCCGCACGCGCGCTCCGCCGCCGACGACGCGGCTGACCACACCTCCACGCCGCCCGGCACGCGTCGCGAGTGGGTCGTGGCACTCGAGCAGGTCTCGGGGCTGTTGCTCTCCCTGCGCGAGACGGAGGCCAACGGCGCGACCCCGCCCGACCCCCTTGCGGGCGGCCTGGCGCTGCGGGCCTGGAGCGCGCTCACCCGGCCGGTCCTCCGCGACCCCGACCGCATCACGATCACCGGCGCGCGGCCCGAGGTGCTCGCCCTCGTGGGGCGCACCGCCCGCGTGCTCGCGACGTCGCTGTGCCGCTGGCGGGTCAGCGGCGTCGCCGACGTCGTCACGGCGGTCCTGCGCGAGGAAGCGGCCGTCCACGAGCGCGAGCCGGAGCGGCTCGTCGCGCAGGTCGCCCGCGTCCACGGCGTCCTGTCGGCGCCGGACGCCGTCTCGGCCGGGGTCGTCTGGAACGCCCTCGACGACGAACCCGAGGAGACCCCGTGGACTACCTGACGATGCGCGGCCTGTTCTTCGCCCCGCCCGACCGTCCCCGTCCCGTCGACCCGCCCGCCGGGCGCGATCCCTCGCCGGCCCGCGCGCTGCGGGACGCGATGGAGCCGCTGGCGTGCCTGTCGATCTGGTCGCCCGAAGCCGCGGAGGGCTACGCGCGGCTGGGCCTCGACGACTACTTCGCGGCCTACGTCCGCGAGCGCACCGCGCCGCTGGGGACACCGCCGACGGCCGTCGCGGTGGAGGCGCTCGGCGTCTTCGCGCCGGACCTCGTCGGGCCCGAGTACGAGGCGGGCGTCGCCGCGGTGCCGCTCGCCGACCTCGTCCGGGTGCGCATCGACGCCCCGGGCGCCACGTTGCGCCGCCTGCTCGGGGACGTCGACGCCGAGGCCGCGTCCGTCGTCGAGGGCCTGCGCCGGGGCATCGACGCCGCCGGCCGCACCGCCCGTCCCCTGTTCACCGGCCTGACGACCGAGCCGTGGCCGGCCGACCCGCTCGCCGGCGTCGTCCACGCGTCCCACGTCCTGCGCGAGCACCGCGGCGATTCGCACCTCGCCGTGTGCGCGGTGGACGGGCTCGACGCGGTGCAGATGAACGTGCTCACCGAGCTCTGGTGCGGCTATCCGCTCGGCGCCTACACGGCGTCGCGTGGGTGGAGCCCGGCGCAGATCGACGCCGCGGTCGCCGGGCTGGGTCGCCGCGGGCTGCTCGAGGGCCAGGAGCTCAGCGCTGTCGGACTGCGCCATCGCGCCGACCTCGAGGGACGGACCGACGCGATGCAGCAGTCCGTGGTCGACGCGATCGGCCCCGACCTGCCCGGGATCACCAAGCAGCTCGACGACTGGTCGGACGCCCTCGTCGCCCTCGACGCGGCGCCGTCCGACCCCGCGAAGCGGCTCGCCGGATGAGCAACCTCGCCGACTGAGAGTCAGCTCTCCGGCTCGGGCTCCGGCCCGTCGATCGGTTCCTCGTGGTCGGAGCCCCGCACCGCGCCCGGGACGTCGCCGCCCGGCCCGACCGTGGGGCGGTGGTCGGGCTCGCCCTGGGTCGGCGGCTGGTCGGCCGTCGCGAGCGGGTCGGTCCGGTCGCTGCGGTCGCCGGCCATCTAGAGCGCCGCCTGCAGGGCGCGGCCCGCGCCGACACGCTCGGCGGCGAGCTCGCGCAGCCGGTAGCGCTGGACCTTGCCGGTCGCGGTGCGCGGGACCTCGTCGATGGCGATGACGTGGCGCGGGCGCTTGAACGACGCCAGGCCCTCGCGGCACCAGGCCACGAGCGCCTCGGGGTCGACGGTGTGGCCCTCGCCCGGGACGACGCACGCCACCGGGACGTCGAGGCCGTCGTCGTCCGACACCGCGACCACCACGACCTCGGCCACGCTCGGGTGCGCGACCAGGCGCTCCTCGACCTCGGCCGGCGTGACCCAGATGCCGCCGACCTTGAGCACGTCGTCGGTGCGCCCGAGGCAGGTGTAGGTGCCGTCGGCGTTGCGGACGTAGGTGTCGCCGGTGCGCAGCCACTCCCCCTCGAACACGAGGCGGTTGGTGGCGGTGCGGCACCAGTAGCCGGTGCAGATCGAGTCGCCGCGCACGTAGAGCGTCCCGGTCTCGCCGTCGGGGACGGGCCTGCCGTCGGTGCCGCGGATCTCGACGTCGTAGCCGGGAACCGGCACGCCCGACGTCCCGGGCACGACCTCGCCGGGCCGGTTCGACAGGTAGATGTGCAGCGCCTCGGTGGACCCGATGCCGTCGAGCACCTCGACGCCGAACACCGAGCGCATCCCGTTCACCATCCGGGCGGGCAGCGCCTCGCCCGCCGAAGCACCCCGGCGCACGGTCGCGAAGGCCGCGGCGTCGATCTGTCCGGACTCGGCGGCGACCAGCAGCGGGCCGTAGGAGCTCGGGGTACCGAAGAACATCGTCACCCGGTGCCGCGCGGCGAGCTCGGCGAGCAGCGCCGGGGTCGGCCGTGACGGCTCCAGCACCACGGCCGCGCCCACCGACAGCGGGAAGAACATCGAGTTCCCGATGCCGTAGGCGAAGAACAGCTTGGCCACCGAGAGGCAGAGGTCGTCGGGGCGGATGCCGAGGACCTGCTGGCCGTAGGTCTCGCACACCATCCGGATGTCGGCGTGGCGGTGCATCGCGGCCTTGGGCTTGCCGGTGGTGCCCGAGGTGTAGAGCCACAGCGCCTGGGACTCGTCCCACGTGTCGTACGCCGGCGGGGTGCCGCCCAGCGCGTCGCCGGCGGCGAGCATCTCGGCCCACGTGCGCGAGCCCACCTCGGGCCCGAAGCCGGACGGGTCGTCGCCGGTGACGACGACCTCGCCGACGTCGCGGCCCCGCTCCCGCGCCGCGAGCACCGCGGCGCGGGTGACGTCGGCGAAGGTCTGCGAGCAGAGCACGAGCCGGCTGCGCGAGTCGGCCACGAGCACCGAGAGCTCCGGGCCGCGCAGCATCGTCGACACCGGCACGGCCACCGCGCCGAGCCGCATCGTCGCGAGGATGCCGGTGAACAGCTCGACCTCGTCGACCATGCACATGACGACCCGCTGCTCGGGCTGGACGCCCAGCGCCGCCAGCCCCGCCGCCACGCGCCCGACCTCGGCGTCCAGCTCCGCATAGGTCAGCGTGCGCGAGGGCGCCCGCACCGCCACCCGGTCGCCCTCACCGGCCGCCAGACGACGACCGACGAGGTAGTCCGTGGCGTTGAACGACTCCGACATGGGCGCCAGCTCCGTGGTGGTCGGCGTGACGGGTGGTGACGGCGAGGATGTGGCTTTCCTGACGTCCAGTGCAAGCGTGGGGGCCACGCTGGCACTCAACGTCAGGAAAGCCCCCAGCTCGCCCCGAGCGGGGTGACGCTCAGTTGAAGTGCACGTACTCGAAGTCCATCGGCTTGTCGTTGATCCCGTTGGACGGCGGGGCGATCCAGCCGGCGATCTTCCCCGGCTCGAGGACGGGGTGCATGAGCCCGCGCACGTGGGTCTTGTCCACGTCGGTGGGCAGCCAGTTCGACTCCTGGGCCTTCCAGTCCTCCGCCGAGATCATCTTGCCCTCGGGGGTGATGTGGCTGCCGGCGAACGCGCCCACCTGGCGGTTGAAGCCGACGTGCGGCAGGGACAGTCGCGCGTCGATCCCGTGCTTCTCGAGGATGCGGTTCCAGCGCTTGAGCCCGCCGCGGCAGTCGCTCATGTACTCGCTGCGCAGGTCCTGGTTCAGGGCCAGCAGCGCCGGCACCTCGGTGGTGGTGATCTGCCCGTCGCGCACGGCGTCCACGGCGCCGGCGTCGTCGGTGAGCAGGTGGTCGTCCTTGCGACGCTCCTCCTGCCACCGGCCCTTGATGCCGGCGGTGAAGTAGTTCGCGGCGTTGGTGGACGACTCGTTGCCGAAGAGGTCCAGCGAGACCGTGTAGTGGAAGTTGATGTACTTCTGGATCATGTCCAGGGGGATGCCGCCGGCGCCGGCGACCTCCTCGGAGTCGTGCTCGTTCATCAGCTGCGCGGTGCGGGTGACGACGCGGTCGATGCCGGTGGTGCCCACGAACATGTGGTGGGCCTCCTCCTTGAGCATGAACTCGCAGGTGCGCGAGAGCGGGTCGAAGCCCGACTCCTTCAGCGTCCCGAGCTGGTACTTGCCGTCCCGGTCGGTGAAGTACGTGAACATGAAGAACGACAGCCAGTCCGGGGTCTCCTCGTTGAAGGCCCCGAGGATGCGCGGCGAGTCGTCCGAGCCGGAGTTGCGGGCCAGCAGCTGGTCGGCCTCCTCGCGCCCGGCCCGGCCGAAGTAGGCGTGCAGCAGGTAGACCATCGCCCAGAGGTGACGGCCCTCCTCGACGTTGACCTGGAACAGGTTGCGCATGTCGTAGAGCGACGGCGCGGTGGCCCCGAGGAAGCGCTGCTGCTCGACCGACGCGGGCTCCGTGTCGCCCTGGATGACGATCAGGCGCTGCAGGTCGGCGCGGTACTCGCCGGGCACCTCCTGCCAGACCGGCTCGCCCTTGTGCTCGCCGAAGGCGATCTTGCGGTCCGGGTCGTGCTCGGAGAGGAAGACGCCCCAGCGGTACTCGTTCATCGGGACGTGGTCGAAGTGCGCCCAGCCCTCACGGCCGACGTCGACCGCCGTGCGCAGGTAGACGTCCTTGGTGTCGACGGCCGGGCCCATGTCGCCCCACCAGTCGAGGAAGTTCGGCTGCCAGCGCTCGAGGGCGCGCTGGAGCTTGCGGTCGGACGCGAGGTCGACGTTGTTCGGGATCTTCGCATCGAAGTCGATCTTCGGGCGTGCAGAGGTCATGGTGTGGTCACTACTCCCGGGAATCAGACACGCTGGTGGTCGAAGTCGGCCTTGCGTCCCGTGCCGTAGCGGCGCAGCGCGCCCTCCGGTCCCGAGGCGTTGGGGCGGATGAAGATCCAGTTCTGCCAGGCGGTCAGGCGGCCGAAGATCCGCGTCTCCATCGTCTCCGGGCCGACGAAACGGTGGTTCGCCTCCATGCCGGTGAGGGCGTCGGGGCTCAGGGAGGCGCGCTCCTCGAGGAGGATGCGGATCTCGTCCTCGTAGTCGATGTCGTCGGGAGCGTCGGTGACCAGGCCGGCCTCCTCGGCCTGCGCGCCGGTGAAGCGCGAGCCGGACTCGAGCGCCGCGAGCGTCTCGTCGTCGCCGTAGAAGCGGGACTGCAGGCGGGTCAGGCCGTTGCCCATCGGGAACGTGCCGAAGTTCGAGGCGGTGAGGACGAGCTGGGCCGGGTCCTGCTCCTCGTCGTGGTCCTCGAACGTGCCCTCGAGCATGTACTGCCGGTCGCACGCGAGGGCCAGCTCGAGCAGGGCGCCGGCGAAGCAGCTGCCGGGCTCGATCAGCGCGATCAGCGTGCGGCTCGTGACGTCGAGGCGCTTGAGCGTCCGCTTGAAGTAGTGGCGGATCTCGTTGACGAGCCAGTCGGAGCCGGAGTGCTCGGCGATGACCCGCTCGAACGCGAGCGCGCCCTCGATCGAGCCCTGCGTCTTGACCAGCCAGGTGCCGATCTCGAGCTCGTTGGTGCGCAGCCGCAGGATCAGGTCGTCGAGCTCGCGGGTCATCGCCAGCGGCCAGAAGTCGGCGCCGAGGGCGTGGATGCGCTCGAGCGACTCGGGCACGGCGTGGGGCTCCGGGCCGAGCACCGTGATCGTCGCGGTGCGTGCGCCGCGGTCGATGTCGCAGCGCACGTTGGGGTAGCGGATGGAAGCCAAAGAATCAGACTCAGCGGTGACCTCGCGCGCCAGGGGCGGCAGGCTGATGCCGTGACCACCGACGGGGCGGTGCGACCCCGCCGCGGCCTCCGCCGCGCGCTCGCGCACCGTGACGTCCCACTGCTTGCGCGACACCGTCTCGTCGACGAGCTTCCAGTCGACGGCCTTCGGCCCCTGGAAGCCCTCGGACTTGGTGGCGAAGATGTCGGCGCGGTCCTTGCGGACGTGGCGCTTGTCGGTGACGCGGGTGAGGCCGCCGGTGCCGGGCAGCACGCCGAGCAGCGGCACCTCGGGCAGCGCGACGGCGCTCGACCGGTCGTTGACCAGCAGGATCGTCTCGCACGCGAGCGCCATCTCGTAGCCGCCGCCCGCCGCGGTGCCGTTGAGCGCGGCCACCCAGGTCTGGCCCGAGTGCGCGCTCATGTCCTCGATGCCGTTGCGGGTCTCGTTGGTGAACTTGCAGAAGTTCACCTTCCAGGAGTGGCTCGACTGGGCGAGCATCCGGATGTTCGCCCCGGCGCAGAAGTTGGACTCCTTGCCGCTGGTGAGCACCACGCTGCGCACCTCGGGGTGGGAGAAGCGCAGCCGCTGGGTGAGGTCGTAGAGCTCGATGTCGACACCCAGGTCGTACGAGTTCAGCTTGAGCTCGTAGCCGGGCACCAGCCCGCCGTCCTCGGCGACGTCGAGGTAGACCCAGGCGGTCTCACCCTCGACCTCGTACCGCCAGTGGCGGTAGCGCGAGGGGTCGGTGTCGAAGTCGACCTGCGGCGGAGCGTCGGCACCGGCAGCCTGCGGAGCGGCCGGAGCGTCCTCGAGAACGGTCACGGTGGTGGTCCTCTCTTGTCGTGCGGACCACACTCTACGAGAATTCGACGCCAGTGCATAGAGCTGTAGAACGTTGGAGGACCCGATGACGTGGCAGTGGATCGCCGAGCAGGAACCCCGCTGGGACCAGGGCAAGGCCGCGGCGCTGGGCGACCTGCCGCCGACGCTCTTCGGGCTCGGCTACCCCGAGGTGGGCCAGCACCTCGGGGACACGTGGTGGCGCGTGGAGGACGACGCCGGCGCGCCCGTGGGCTACGGGCGCCTGGACGACACGTGGGGCGACGCCGAGATCCTGATCGTGGCCGCGCCGGAGGCGCGCGGCACCGGCGTCGGGGCGTTCGTCCTGGAGAACCTCGAGCGCGAGGCCGCGTCCCGGCAGCTCAACTACGTCTACAACGTCGTCCCCACCCGCCATCCCGACGGCGAGACCGTGCGGGAGTGGCTCGGCGCGCACGGCTTCACGGCCACCGAGGTCGGCGAGCTGCGCAAGAAGGTCGCGTCGGGGGCGGCGCCGCGCGGGGCGTGACCCCTCAGGCGACGAGCGTCGGCAGCTGACGACGGACGCCGGCGCGCAGACCGTCGAGGGCGTCCGACGACCCGGCGAGGTGGCGCAGCAGCGCCTGCTGGAACAGGCCGTCGACGGTGGCGTAGGCGAACGACGGGTCGCACGACGGCGTCCGGCCGACCAGCCCGGCGTACGCGTCGACCGTCCGCCAGATCATCCGCTCGAGGCTGCCGTCGATCTCCGCGACGTCGGCGCGGAACGACTCCTCGAACAGCGACTGGGTGCGCAGGTCGTACCAGAGCCGGTGCATCATCGTGTCCTGCGCCAGCGTCCCCGCGAGGGCGTCCGCGACCCCGGCCAGCAGCGCCTCGGGGTCGTCGACCGTCGCCACGATGCCGTCGTAGCGCTCCACGCAGTGGGCCTTGTACTGCCGCACGCAGTAGGTGATCAGGTCGACCTTGTCGCGGAAGTAGTAGTGCAGCACCCCGTGGGAGAAGCCGGAGTCCTTCGCGATCTCGCGCAGGCTCGTGCGGGCGTAGCCGCGCTCGGACAGCGTCAGCAGCGCCGCGTCGGCGAGCCGGCGACGGCGCTCGGAGAACTTGTCCACCTGCCGCCGCGCGATGCGGTCAGCCGTCGCGGTCGAACCCGCCGCGGTCGGGCCGCTCGCGGTCGTGCTGGTGTCGTTCGTGCTGGTCACGGGCGGGCCCCTCGTCGGCGCCGGAGCACCTCAGCGTAGCTCGTGACCTGCGTTGGACACCCGTCCGAGGATTCCTTGACGATCGTCCAAAGCCCTCCCTACGTTGTGACCTGCGTCGCACCAGCGGAGCACGTGGATCTGGCGGCCGACGACACGGCCGGCGGGAGGGACAGCGGATGAGCGAGCAACTCGCCGGCCGGAGAGTGCTGATCACGGGCGGCGCCCGCGGGCTCGGCGCCGGGATGGCGACGGCGATGGCGGCCGCCGGTGCCCCGGTGATGCTCGCGGACGTGCTCAAGGACGTCGGCGAGCAGACCGCGGCCGAGATCCCGGGCGCGCGCTTCGTCGAGCTCGACGTCACCGACGACGCGCAGTGGGAAGCGGCCGTCGCGCACACCGTCACCGCGCTCGGCGGGCTCGACGTCGTGGTCAACAACGCCGGCATCGAGGTCACCTCGCTGATCGTCGACACCGAGCCCGACGACGTCCGTCCGATGCTCGAGATCAACCTCCTGGGCACGATGCTCGGGCTCAAGCACGCCTTCCGCGCCATGCGCCCCGGCGGCGCCGCCGGGCACGGCGGGTCGGTCATCAACATCTCGTCGGTGGCCGCGACCATCGCCTTCCCGGCGATCGGGGGCTACTCGGCCACCAAGTCCGGCGTCGACCGGCTCACCCGCGTCGCCGCGATGGAGTCGGGCAAGCTCGGCTACGGCGTGCGGGTCAACTGCCTCTACCCCGGCCTGGTGCCCACCGACATGGGCGTGAAGCTCGCGGTCGAGACCTCCGCCCTCGGCCTGTTCGAGAGCCCCGACGCCGCCGTCGGCGCGGTCGTCGAGCTCACCCCGTCCGGACGCCTCGCCGAGGTGTCCGACATCGCCGACGCCGCGGTCTTCCTCGCCTCGGACGCGTCCCGGTTCGTCAACGGCGTCGGTCTGCCGGTCGACGGCGGGATGGGCATGTAGTCGTGGCCCTGACGTCCTGGCTGGACAAGGGGGCGTCGCTCGGGCCGGACGCCCCCTGCCTGACCCTCGACGGCACGTCGCTGTCCTACGGCGACGTCGTCGACCTGAGCCACCGCGTCGCCCGGGCGCTGCGACGCTCGGGCGTGCGGCCCGGGGACAAGGTCGGCATCCTCTCGGCCAACGATCCCGTCGCGTTCGCCTGCGTCTTCGGCATCGCCCGCGCCGGCGCCGTCTGGTGCCCGATCAACCCGCGCAACGCCGGCGACGAGAACCGCGAGCTGCTGGACCTGTTCGACTGCGCGGCCCTGATCTTCCAGAGCGGGTTCGGCGAGCTCGTCGCGTCCATCGCCCCGGCGCTCCCCCAGCTGCACACCGTGGTGTGCCTGGACGGGCCGCGCGGCGACGCCCCCGGGCTCACCGAGTGGCTGGCTGCCGCCGACGGCGACCCGCCCGCCGAGGCCGAGCCGCCCGACGAGGTCGTCGCCCTCGTCGGCACCGGAGGCACCACCGGTCGGCCGAAGGGCGTGATGCTGACCGACCGCAACCTGGAGGCGATGTCGGCGATCACGCTGATGAGCTATCCGTTCGAGGGACGGCCCGTCTACCTCGCGCTCGCCCCGCTCACCCACGCCGCGGGCGTGCTCTGCTTCCCGGTGATGGCCCTCGGCGGCGAGATCGTCGTGATGGCCAGACCCGGCGTGGGCCGGTTCCTCGCCCTCGTCGAGCGCCACCACGTCACCCACACGTTCCTGCCGCCGACGCTGATCTACATGGTGCTGGGGCACCCCGACCTGGACCGGACGGACCTGCGCTCGCTGCGCTGCTTCTGGTACGGCGCCGCGCCGATGTCGGTGGCGCGCCTCGAGGAGGCGCTCGAGCGGATCGGGCCGATGGCGCAGCTCTTCGGGCAGTCCGAGGCGCCGATGATGGTCTCGACGATGTCGCCCGCCCAGCACCGCCGGCGGGACGGGTCCGTCGCGCGGTCCCGCCTCGCGTCCGCGGGCCGGCCGTCGCCGCTGGTGACGGTGGCGATCATGTCGGACGCCGGTGCGTTGCTGCCGGCCGGCGAGCGCGGCGAGATCGTCGTGCGCGGGTCGCTGGTGATGGCCGGCTACTACAAGAACCCCGAGGCCACTGCGGAGGTGTCGGCGCACGGCTGGCACCACACCGGCGACATCGGTTATCTCGACGCCGACGGCTACCTGTTCATCGTCGACCGGGCGAAGGACATGGTCATCTCCGGCGGGTTCAACGTGTACTCCGCCGAGGTCGAGCAGGCCCTCATGGCGCACGAGGCCGTGCGCGACTGCGCGGTGATCGGGCTGCCGGACGAGAAGTGGGGCGAGCGGGTGACGGCGGTGGTCGAGCTCGTGCCGGAGCGCTCGGTGTCCGGCGACGACCTCGTCGCGTTCGTCAAGGCGCGCATCGGCAGCGTGAAGGCGCCCAAGCAGATCGAGTTCTGGGACGCCCTGCCACGCTCCACCGTCGGCAAGATCCTGAAGACCGACGTGCGGGCGGCGCTGGCGGGGTCCTAGCCCTTCCCGGCCCCTTCCCACACCTGCCGCGTGCGGTGCGCGCGCAGCTGATCGGGCCGCTCAGCGGTGCCCGGCGACCCCGCGAGGCTCGTAGCGCTCCTCGAGAGCGCGGACCTCGTCGTCCTCGAGGCGCAGGTCGACCGCGGCGACGGCGTCGGCGAGGTGGTGCTCCTTCGTCGCGCCGATGATCGGGGCGTCGACGACGGGGTTGTTCAGCACCCACGCGAGCGCCACCTGCGCGCGGGAGACGCCGCGCTTCTCGGCGATCTCGGCGACGGCCTCGACGATGTGCCGGTCGGTGTCGCGGTAGAGCGACTTGCCGACCTCGTCGGTCTCCTGCCGGCTGGTCGAGTCGTCCCAGTCACGGGTGAGTCGACCGCGCGCGAGCGGACTCCACGGGATGGCGCCGACGCCCTCGTCGCCGCACAGCGGGAGCATCTCCCGCTCCTCCTCGCGGTAGAGCAGGTTGTAGTGGTCCTGCATCGTGACGAACCGGGTCCAGCCGTTGACGTCCTGCAGGTGCAGCGCCTTCGCGAACTGCCAGGCCCACATCGAGGACGCCCCGATGTAGCGGACCTTGCCCGCCTTGACGACGTCGTGCAGCGCCTCGAGCGTCTCCTCGATCGGCGTGCCGTGGTCCCAGCGGTGGATCTGGTAGAGGTCGACGTAGTCCATGCCGAGGCGCCGCAGCGAGGCGTCGATGCCGGTCATGATCGCCTTGCGCGAGAGGCCGCCGCCGTTCGGGCCCTGGCGCATCGGCATGAAGACCTTGGTGGCGACGACGATCTCGTCGCGATCGGCCATCTCGCGCAGCGCGCGGCCGGTGATCTCCTCGCTCGTGCCGTCGGAGTAGGCGTCCGCGGTGTCGAAGAAGTTGATCCCGGCGTCGAGGGCCTGGCGGAAGAAGGGTTTCGACGCCTCCTCGTCGAGGGACCACGGGTGGGTGCCGCGGTCGGGGACGCCGTAGCTCATGCACCCCAGACAGACCCTCGACACGTCGACACCGGTCATGCCGAGCTTCGTGAACTCCATGCCGTCAGCCTGCCCCACGAACCGCCGATCGATTCACACGTCCCCGCGGGAATCGACGGGACCCCGTCCGCGCTCGACCACAGCGTCGGCAGCCAGGGACAACGCCGTTCCCGACTCGGTCGAACCCCTCAAGAATCGCCCAGAACGGTCGTACGCCACGTGAGCACCCCCGAAGCACCACCCGCCCGGCGACGCTGGCTGATCCTCGCCGTGATCGGGATCGCCCAGCTGATGGTGATCCTCGACAACTCGATCGTGAACATCGCCCTGCCCTCGGCGCAGGCCGACCTCGGCTTCGACGACGCGCAGCGCCAGTGGATCATCACGGCCTACGCGCTGGCGTTCGGCAGCCTCCTCCTGCTGGGCGGCCGCCTCTCGGACCTCTTCGGCCGCAAGCGCGCCTTCCTCGTCGGCCTCGTGGGCTTCGCCGTGGCCTCGATCCTCGGCGGTCTCGCGCCGGGCTTCGAGCTGCTGGTGGCGGCGCGCGCCCTGCAGGGCGTGTTCGGCGCGCTGCTCGCCCCGGCCGCCCTCTCGCTGCTGACGACGACGTTCACCGAGGGACGGGAGCGGGCCCGCGCCTTCGGGGTGTTCGCCGCCCTCGCCGGCTCCGGCGCCGCGATCGGGCTCCTGCTCGGCGGCGCGCTGACCCAGTACGTCGACTGGCGCTGGTGCATGTACGTCAACGCGGTCTTCGCGGCGGTCGCCTTCTTCGGGGCCTCGCTGCTGCTCCCGGCGCAGCCGGTCGAGCACCGTCCGCGCCTCGACGTCGTGGGCACGGTGCTGGCCTCGGCCGGGCTGTTCAGCGTGGTCTACGGCTTCGCGAGCGCCGAGACCGACGGCTGGACCTCGCCGCTGGTCTACGCCTTCCTCGCCGCCGGTCTCGTGCTGCTCGTCGCGTTCGTCCTCGTCCAGCGCCGGGTCGAGGCCCCGCTGCTGCCGTTGCGTGTCGTGCTCGACCGCTTCCGCGGCGGGTCGTTCCTGACGATCCTCGTGCTCACCACGGGCATGTTCGGCGTGACGCTGTTCCTCGCCTACGTCATGCAGCAGGTCTTCGGCTTCTCGCCGCTGATGACCGGGGTCGCGTTCCTCCCGATGGTCGCCTGCATCGTGCTGGCGGCGAACACCGTGCCGGCGCTCCTGCTCCCGCGGACCGGGCCCAAGCCCCTCGTGGTCGCCGGGATGCTGCTCGGCGCGGGCGGACTCTTCTGGTTCTCGTTCCTCACCCCGGAGTCGGGCTACGCGGCCCACGTCCTCGGCCCGCTGCTGATGATCGGTCTCGGCATGGGCACGGCGATGTCGACGTCGATCAACACGGCCACCTACGGCGTCGATCCCGGCGACGCGGGCGTCGCGTCGGCCTCGGTGAACACGATGCAGCAGGTCGGCGGGTCGGTCGGTACCGCGCTGCTCTCGAGCATCGCGGGTACTGCGGCCGCCGGCTTCGCGGGGCCGCCGCTCGCCGCGGCGCTGCACGGCTACACGACCGCGTTCACGGTCGCCGCGGGCATCTTCGTCGTCGGCGCCGTCGTCGTCGGGTTCCTCATCCCTGCCGGCCGCACGACCGGACGGGGCGCCGTGACCACCCGGACGGCCCCCGCCGAGCCCGCGGAGCCCGCGGAGCCCGCGGAGCCCGTCGGCACGGGGCTGGTGGGCGCGGTCCGCGACGGCGGCGGCCGCGCCGTGGCCGGGGCGACACTGACCCTCGTCGACACGGCCGGGCGCGAAGCGGGCCGGGCGGTCACCGACGACGCCGGCGGCTACACGCTGCGGGCGACGCCCGGCGACCACCTGCTCGTCGCCGGGGCCGCAGGACGTGCCCCGACCGCGCAGCAGATCGTGCTCGTCGACGGCCTCACCACGCGCGGCGACGTCGTCCTCGACCTGTCCCGGGAGCCCGCCCGCACCTGACCCCGGACGAAGCGAACGGCACCCTCGCTCCGGTGAACGAAGCGAGGGTGCCGTTCGCGTCATCAGGCGACGGTCGGGCGAGGCCCGTCACGAGGTGTGGTGCGACTCCTGGAGCCTGTGCACCGGGGTCGGGATGCCCACCGCGCGGGCCTTGAGCTGCAGCGCGAGGTAGAGCGAGTAGAAGCGCGACTGGTGCAGGTTGCCGCCGTGGAACCAGAGGTTCTCCTGCTGGGTCGGCTTCCACATGTTGCGCTGCTCGCCCTCCCAGGGACCGGGGTCCTTGGTGGTGTCCGAGCCCAGGCCCCACACCTTGCCGACCTTGTCGGCCACGTCCTGGCCGATGATGTCGGCGGCCAGGCCGTTCATGGACCGGTAGCCGGTGGCCCAGACGACGAGGTCGGCCTCGAGACGGGTGCCGTCGTCGAGCACGACCTCCTTCTCGGTCAGCTCGGTGATCTGGCCCTTGGCGAGCTTGACCTTGCCGTCGGCCACGAGCTCGGCGGCGCCGACGTCGATGTAGTAGCCCGAGCCGCGGCGCAGGTACTTCATGAACAGGCCGGAGTCGTCGTCGCCGAAGTCGAGGTCGAAGCCCGCCTCCTCGAGGCGCCGGTAGAAGTCGGCGTCGACCTCGCGGGCCTTGTCGTACGCCGGCTTCTGGAAGTCGTGCATGATCCGGTACGGCAGCGACGCGAAGATCATGTCTGCGGTGTAGGTGTCGACGCCGTTGCGCACGGCCTCCTCGGAGTAGAGGTCCCCGAGCGCGTAGGTCATCAGCGTCTCGGACCGGATGATGTGCGTGGAGCTGCGCTGCACCATCGTGACGTCCGCGCCGACCTCCCACAGCGAGCCGCAGATGTCGAAGGCCGAGTTGTTCGACCCGATGACCACGACCTTCTTGCCCTTGTAGGCGTCCGGGCCCGGGTGCTGCGACGAGTGCTGGATCTCGCCCTGGAAGACGTCCTCACCCGGGACGGACGGGATGTTCGGCTTGCCCGAGACGCCGAGGGCGAACACGAGCTGGCGCGGCTTGAGCGTCACCGTCTCGCCGGCGCGGTCGACGACGACGTTCCACTGGCCGGACGCTTCGTCGTACGTCGCGCTCTGCGCGGTCGTGGAGCCCCAGTAGTTGAGCTCCATGACCTTGGCGTACATCTCGAGCCAGTCGCCGATCTTGTCCTTCGGCGAGAAGACCGGCCAGTTGTCCGGGAACTTCAGGTAGGGCAGGTGGTCGTACCAGACCGGGTCGTGCAGGGCGAGGCTCTTGTAGCGCTTGCGCCACGAGTCGCCGGGCTTCTCGTTGCGCTCGACGATGATCGTCTCGATGCCGAGCTGGCGCAGCCGCGCACCGAGGGCGATGCCGCCCTGGCCGCCGCCGATGACGACGACCTCGGGCTGGCGGGTGTAGCCGAGCTCGGCGGCCTCGGCCTCGCGCTGCTCGGCCCAGGTGACGCGGTCGGGGTTGGCGCCGTGCTCGGTGCCGAACGGCCGGTCGGCGTTCGGGCTCGCCGGCTCCTCGTGGCCCTTGATCTCGTCGAGGGTGGTGAGGAACGTCCAGGCCTTGTCGTCGGCGTTCAGCCGCAGGTGCCCGGTGCCGCGACCGATCGCGGTCTCGAACTTCAGCCACGCCTCGGTGATGCCGTCCGCCTCCGAGGGCTCACCGGAGACCTCGAAGGACACCGGCGCGACCTGCCGGGCGGCGTCCGCGGACACCAGCTCGGACACCTCGGCGGGGCCCTCGACGGTGACCAGGTTCCAGGTGAAGGACACGAGGTCGCGCCAGTAGGACTCGTCGGCGAACAGCGACGCGGCGCGGTCGGCGTCCCCGGCGTTGAGCGCCTCGGTGAACTGGGTCAGCCAGGCATCGACGCGGGTGCCGGCCTGGGTGCGGCCACTCTCGACCGTCTGGGTCACTGCTACCTCCACGCGGGCGACGTACGGCCGACCGCGGGCACTCGCCCACACCCGCCCGCGGTCGTGTGGCGTGAGGGACAGTGAAGCCGCTCACGCGCCCCCGCGGCAGGGGTTGCAGCCAGGTTGCAGCGCCCGTTCAGGTGCGCCGGCTGCCCCGGACCACCAGCGCCACCCCGCCCAGCAGCACCACCAGGCCGGCGAGGGTGGCCGGCGCGAGCCGCTCCCCCAGCCAGAGCGCCGCGACCAGCGCCGCGCCGGGCACCTCGAGCAGCGAGACGACGGCGACCACCGGCGCACCCACGGTCCGCAGGGCGCGGTTGAGCAGCGAGTGCCCGAGGAACTGCCCGCAGAGGGTGATCGCGACCAGCGACATCCACCCGGCCGCGGGCCAGCCCGCGAGCGGCACCCCCGCGACGAGGACGGCGGCGAGCAGGACCAGCGCCGCGGTCGCGTAGCAGAGCAGCGTGTACGTCGAGGTCGCGAGCCGTTCCCGTGCCGCGGCGCCCACCAGCAGGTAGCCCGCCATCGCGAGCCCGCCGAGCAGGGCGAGCGCGTCGCCGAGCAGGGCACGGGGCGAGCCCGCGAGGTCGACCCCGGCGACGAGCAGCACGCCCGCCAGCGCGACCGCCACGCCCGCCCACTCGGCACCGGCGACCCGCCCGCCGCGCAGCCGCGTCAGCACCGCGGTCCACAGCGGCGCGGTGCAGACCAGGGCCGTCGAGGTGGCCACCGAGGTGAGCACGAGGCTCGGCACCCACGTCCCGAAGTGCACCGCGAGCAGCACCCCTGCGACGGCGCAGGTGCGCGCGTCCCGGGCGCCGACCCGCCGACGCGCCGGACGCGCCCCCACCACCGGCGCGAGGACCGCCGACGCCATCGCCGTGCGCCAGAACGCGATGGCCAGCGACGGGACGGCGGCCGCGGCCGCGAGCGGCGCGGAGAACGAGATGCCGACGACCGCGAGGAGCAGCAGCCCCGCCTCGCCCAGCACCGCCTAGAAGATCGAGTACGCGCCGTCGACGACGATCTCGTCGCCGGTGTGGAACCCGCCGACGCCGCCGGCGAGGTACACGGCGAGCCGCGCGAAGTCATCGGGCTCGCCCCAGCGCCGCTGCGGCATCCGCGCCATGACCGCGCGCTCGAAGCGCTCGTCCTGCAGCCGCGGCGAGGCCAGCGGGGTCTCGGTCCAGCCCGCGACGATCGAGTGCGCGTGGATGCCGTACCGCGCCAGCTCGACCGCGCACCCCTTGATCAGCGCGGTCAGCCCCGCCTTGCTGGCCGCGTAGGCCTCCGCGCGCGGGGCACCGTGGACGGTGGACACGCTCGACGTGCCCACGAGCACGCCGCCTCCCCCGCGCTCGACCATGTGCCGGGCGGCGGCCCGCAGCGTCAGGAACGCGCCGTCGAGGTTCACGCGGGTCACCGCGCGGAAGTCCTCGAGGGTGGTGTCGACGAAGCGCGCGCCCGAGCCGGTCACCCCGGCGTTGGCGAAACAGGAGTCGACGCGGCCGAAGTGCTCCAGCGTCGCGGCGAAGGCCTCCTCGACGGCGTCCTCGTCGCCGACGTCGCAGCGCAGGGCCCGGACGCGGGTGCCGTACTCCGCGAGCTCGTCGGCCGCCGTCGCGTTGCGCTCGGCGTGGGTGCCCCAGAGGCAGACGTCGGCGCCGCAGCGCGCGAGCCCGCGCGCCATCCCGAGCCCGATCCCGGAGTTGCCGCCGGTGACGAGGGCGACGTGGCCGGTGAGGTCGAAGAGCCCCGTCACCGGATCGACCACTCCCCGGTGAAGTCCGGGTCGCGCTTCTCGGTGAACGCGGCGAACGCCTCGGGCGCGTCCGCGGTGGCGAAGTTGACGGCCTGGGTGCGCGCCTCGCTCGCGAGGGCCTCGCGCAGGGTGCGGTCGGCGTTCTCGTGCAGCAGGGCCTTCGACTGCGCCGCCGCCACGGGCGCGACGGCCGCGAGCCGGGTGGTGAGGTCGGCGACGAACGCGTCGATCTCCTCGGGCGTCTTCACCCAGGTCACCAGCCCGAGCCGTTCGGCCTCGGCGGCGTCGATCATCTCGGCGAGCAGCGCGAGCCGCTTGGCCTGCTGCATCCCCACGAGGCGGGGCAGCAGCCACGAACCGCCGAAGTCCAGCGAGAGCCCGCGCTTGGCGAAGATCTGCGAGAAGCGCGAGGTCGGGGTGGCGACGACGAGGTCGCAGCCGAGGGCGAGGTTCCACCCGGCCCCGACCGCGACGCCGTCGACGCGCGCGACGGTGGGCTTCGGGAGCTCGTGCAGCAGCAGCGCGATCTCGTTGATCGAGCGCATCCGGTCGAGCGGGTGGCCCTCCCGCTTCACGGAGAGATCGGCGCCCGCGCAGAACGCCCCGCCCGCGCCCGTGATCACCACGACCCGCGTCTCCGGGTCGTCGCGCGCACGCTCGAACCCTGCGCGCAGCGCGTCCCACGTCGGGCCGTCGATCGCGTTGCGGCGCTCCGGCCGGTTCAGCGTGAGGGTCAGGACACCGCTCTCGCGGTGGGCGAGCAGGACCTCGTCGGCCATGGTGCGAAACCTATCGATCGATCGTTCAGGTTGCCAAGCGATCGCCCTATGCTGACCCGATGAGCACCGCCGCGCCGGTGCCGCGCGGGGGCGGCCGGGACGCGATCACGCGCGCGGCGCGCGAGAGCTTCGCCGAGCAGGGGTACCACGGCACCTCGATCCGCGACATCGCCCGCCGGGCCGGTCTGTCCCTCTCGGCGCTCTACCACTGGCACTCCGGCAAGCAGGACCTGCTGGTGCTGCTCATCGAGGAGAGCACCGCCGAGTACTTCCGCCGCTGCGAGGGTGCGCTGGACGGCGTCGGCGACGACCCCTCCGAGCGACTGCTCGCGCTCGTGCGCGCCACCGTGGAGTACCGCGTGAGCCGCCGGGTGGAGAGCACGGTCGCCGCCGCCGAGTGGCGCAACCTCGCCCCGGAGCACCGGGTGCGGCTCGACGGGCTGCGGGAGTCCGCGGGCCGGCTGTGGACCGAGATCGTCGACGACGGCGTCGCGCGCGGGCACTTCCGGTGCGCCCACCCCGAGGACGCCCGGCGCGCGATCGTCGCCGCCTGCAACGCCATCGCGCAGTGGTACGACCCGGCCGGCGACCTCGCCGTGCCCGACCTCGTCGAGCGCTACGGCGAGATCGCCCTGCGGATCGTCGACGCCCCCAGATGACCAACCCCTAGCTGACCGACGCCGCGTCCAGCAGGTGCGCGAACTTGCGCCGCGCCGCCTCGCGGCGGGTCGGCACGTGCTCCGTGGGCACCTCGCGGGGCTCGTAGTCGCGCAGTACCCGGCGCGCGACGGTGACCTTGTGGACCTCGTCGGGGCCGTCGTAGATCCGTGCGGCCCGGGCGTGGCGGTACATCGACTCGAGCGGCAGATCGGTGGTGTAGCCGAGCGAGCCGTGCACCTGGATCGCCCGGTCGATGACGTTGTAGAGCACCGACGCGCCGTAGAACTTGATCATCGCGATGTCGGTGAGCGCCGCCTCGGTGCCGCCCTGGTCCATCTTCCAGGCCGCCTGCAGCGTCATGAGGCGCGCCGCGGTCATCTCCGCGGTCGACGTCGCGATCCAGTCCTGCACCATCTGCTTCTCCGAGAGCAGCGACCCGTGGGTGTGCCGGGAGACGGCGCGCTCGCAGAGCATGTCGAAGGCGCGGCGCGACTGCCCGAGCCAGCGCATGCAGTGGTGGATGCGCCCGGGGCCCAGCCGCTTCTGGGCGAGCAGGAAGCCGTCTCCCTCGGCGCCGATGAGGTTCTCCGCCGGCACGCGCACGTCGCGGTAGAGCACCTCGGAGTGCCCGCCGGCGTAGCCCGTGCCCTCCTCGGGGTGCTCCATGGTCGGGATGTCGCGCACGACGTCCACCCCGGGCGTGCCGACCGGGACGACGAACATCGAGGCGCGCCGCCGCGGCGCCGCGTCCGGGTCGGTGACGGCCATGAGGATGAGGAAGTCGGCCACCGAGCCGTTCGACGTGAACCACTTGTGCCCGTTGATCACGTACTCGTCGCCGACGCGCTCGGCCCGGGTGGTGAGCAGGGTCGGGTCGGCGCCGGCGTTCGGCTCGGTCATGGAGAACGCGCTGCGCAGGCGGCCGTCGAGCAGCGGCTCCATCCACTGCTTCTTCTGCGCCTCGTTCGCCCCCAGCGCCAGCAGCTCGGCGTTCCCCGAGTCGGGGGCGTTGTTGCCGAACACCGACGGCGCGTACACGCACTGCCCGAGGATCTCGTGCATCAGGCCCAGCTTGACCTGGCCGAACCCGCCCCCGCCCAGCTCCGGCGACAGGTGCGCGGCCCAGAGCCCGCGGGCCTTGACCTCCTCCTGCATCGGCGCCGTCGCCGCCCGGAGGGCGGGCCCGTCGAGGTCGAGGGTCTCCAGCGGGAGGATCTCCTCGCGGACGAACGTCCGCATCCACGCGAGCTGCTGCTCGAACTCCGGCTCGGTCGAGAAGTCCCAGGCCATGTGTCGCTCCTTCAGGCCCTGAAGGCCAGGTCGAGCCCCGGGGTGTCCCACTCCAGGGCGTAGAGGACGCCGCGTCCCGACGAGGTGACCCAGGCTGAGTGCGAGTCCGCGCCGGCGAAGCAGATGTTGGTGACGTAGGGGTCCGGGTCGGGCACGGGCACCTGCCGCAGCAGCGTGCCGTCGGGCGAGACGACGCTGATCGCGCCGGTCACCAGCGTCGCGACGCAGACGTTGCCCTCCCCGTCGACCGCCAGCGAGTCGAGCGGCTGGTGGCCCGCGAACCCGTGCAGGAGCCGCCGGGGCCCGTCGAGGCGCCCCGGGCCGGCGACGTCCCAGGCCCACAGCCGGCCCGGCCCGGTCTCGGCGACGTAGAGCCGCGAGCCGTCCGGGGAGAGGCCGACGCCGTTGGGCTCGACGAGGGGGTGCACGACCTCGGTGACCGCGCTGCCGTCGGGTCGCGCGTAGTAGAGCGCCCCGGTGTCCTGGTCGCGCTCGCGCTTCTTGCCGAGGTCGGTGAACCAGAAGCCGCCGTCGGCGTCGAAGACGATGTCGTTGGGTCCGCGCAGCGGGCGCCCGTCGCAGGCGGTGCAGAGGTCGGTGACCGAGCCGGCGTCCGGCCCCTCGAGGACGACGCGCTGGATGCGCCCGCCGATGTAGTCGGGCGGCTGGTGGCCGGGTGCGGTGATCCCGCCCTCGCGGTCGTGCCACGCGAAGCCGCCGTTGTTGCAGACGTAGACCGCGCCGTCCGGGCCGATCGCGGCCCCGTTGGGACCCCCGCCGAGCTCGGCGACCACCGTCGTGGTCCCGTCGGGCGCGACGCGCGTCAGCGTGCCCCGGCGGATCTCGACGACCAGGACGTCGCCGTTCGCCAGCGCGATCGGTCCCTCCGGGAACCGCAGACCGGCCGTCACCGCGCGCATGTCCGGAGCCTCCTTCGCGACGGCCGTCCCGCGCAACGGCCCGTCATCCGGGCGGTCATCCGGGCGGTCATCCGGGTTGGGCCAGGTAGCGCGGGTTGGTGACGGAGAGCCGGTCGGTCGTCGCCGCGCGTACGGTCGCGAGCAGCGCCGGGTCGGTGTCGTCGATCTCCCCGGCGCGGATGGCCGCGGCCAGGGCGGCCTGGTCGGCGTACCCCAGCGCGGCCAGCCGCTCGCGGTGGCGACGCTCGTGCTCGGGGCCCAGCCGCAGTTCCCGCCCGACGCCGCCGAGGACGTTCGCGGCGACGCGGGCGAGGAACGCCACCCGCTCGTCGTCGCCCGTCACGACGTCCTCGCGCAGGAAGGACGTCACGGCGTCGACGAGGTCGACCGCGCTCGGGCGCCCGTAGAGGTCGGAGGGCCCTGCTTCGACGGCCTCGGGGACGGCCCCCTTCTGCGCCGGGACGCCCAGCAGGAGCAGGAGGTCGTGCTCGTTCTCGGCGACCCGCCGCCCGATCGCCGCGAGCTCCACCGACGGCGTCGTCCCGTCCAGGTGCCGCTGCGCCATCTCGCGGCACCCCAGCGCCCACCACGTCGTGCGGTGGATCTGCCACCAGCGCACGGCCTCCGGGTCGGGCCGGTGCCCGGCCACCTCGGCGTAGCCGTCGAGCAGCTCGTCGACGGTGCCGAGGCCGGCGACGGGCAGTGGCGCGCCGAAGCGCCAGCACTTCACGCAGAGCCAGCCGAGGTCCTCGCGCGGGTCGCCGCGGTGCACCAGCTCCCAGTCGAGCACCGCGCGCAGCCCGGTCTCGTCGACGATGAGGTTGCCGAGGCGGAAGTCGCCGTGCACGAGGGTGTCGGGCACCGGCGCAGGCCGGTGCCGGTCGAGCCGGCGCAGCGCGATCTCGACGACGGGCAGCGGCTCGTCGAGGGCGTCGTAGGTCGCCCGGAGGTCCTCGACCGGGTCCCCCGCCGCCAGACCCGGGAGCGCGTTCGGCCGGATCGTGTGGATGCGGGCCAGGGTGCGGCCCAGCTCCGCGGCGAGGCCTTCCCGGGCGTGCGCGTAGCGCTCCTCGCGCAGTAGCCGCGGCCCGAGCGTCTCGCCGTCGACGTGCTCGGTGATCAGGTACGGCGAGCCGACCGTGGCGGTGTCGGTGCCGCTGTCGACGAGCCGCGGGACCCGGACGCCGGCGTCCGCGGCGGCGGCGATCGCGGCCGCTTCGAGCGCCATCCCCTCGGGCCGGTCGTTGCCCGGCGGGTCGCGGCGGAGCACGAGATCGTGCCGCCCGCCGGCGGACGTCGCGGTGAACGCCCACGTCTCGCGGCTGGCCCCGGCGGTGAGCCGGCGCAGGTCCGTCACCGCGACGGCGGCGCCGGAGATCTCGGCGAGGTGCGCCGCCAGCTGATCGCGCAGGGCGTCGGGGTCGTTGCTGCTCACCGCTTGTTCGGCCCCGCGAAGCCGAACAGGTACGCCGCCACCTTGCGCATCTGGACCTCCTCGGCGCCCTCGGTGATCCGGTAGCGGCGATGGTGGCGGTAGATGTGCTCGAAGGGCGTGTGCCGCGAGTACCCGAGGCCGCCGTGCACCTGCATCGCGCGGTCCGCGGCGTCGCACACGAAGCGGTTGGCCCGGTAGTTGCACATCGAGACGCGGTCGCTGATCTCCGTGTGCGGCACGCGGTCGAGCCCCCAGGCCGTCTTGCGCACCAGCCCGCGCAGCATCTCGGCCTCGGTCTGCAGCTCCACGAGCGGCCACTGGATCGCCTGCCGGGTGGCCAGCGGCTCGCCGAACGTCCGGCGCTCCCGGGCGTAGGCGACGCTGCGGTCGACGCAGTACTGGCCGGCGCCGACGCCGGACGCGGCCTGCCGGATGCGGTTCTCGTGCACGAACGTCTGCGCGACCGCCAGGCCGCCACCCTCGTCGCCGAAGATCGCGGAGTCGGGGACACGGACGTCGCGCAGGGTCACCTCGGCGTGGTCGGTGGGCATGTTCAACGTCCACCAGTGGAAGTCGACCGAGAACCCCGGTGTCTCGACGGGGACGAAGAACGCGGTGATGCCCCTCGCGCTCCCGTCGGTGCCCGACGTCCGGGCGAACACGACGTCGTGCGTGGCCGAGTGCATCCCGGAGTTCCAGCGCTTCGTCCCGTTGATCACCCAGTCGCCGCCGTCGCGGACGGCCGCGGTCTCCATCCACGTGGCGTCGCTGCCGTGGTCGGGCTCGGAGAGGCCGAAGCCGACGCGCGCGGTGCGGGTCAGCATCGGCTCGAGGAACTCCTCGCGCTGCTCGGGCGTCCCGTACTCGAGCACCATGTGCACGAACGGGAAGTTGCCGACCACTGACGACTCGTTCTGCAGGTCGTTGTGCAGGCCCAGCCCGCGGTGGGCGAGGTGCTCGCGGATGACGGCCATGTCGAGGTTCGTGCCGTCCGACCCGCCGACGGCCGCCGGCAGCCCGTAGCGCAGCCACCCCGCGGCGTCGGCCCGGCGGAACATCTCGCCGAGCAGCTCCTCCCAGTCCCGTCGCGGGACCCCGCCGCCCTCGAAGTCGGTGCGCGCCCACTCCCGCCGGTGGTCGAAGAAGCGGGCGTTGTCGTCCTGCTCCTCGAGCGGGCGGATCTCGGCCTCGATGAAGTCGTCGAGGTCGGCCAGCCGCTGCGTAAGCTCGGCCGGGAGCTCGAAGTCCACGCTGACCTCCTGCTGAACGGGCGTTCAGCGAGCATGCCAGCGCCGTCGACGCGGACGGAAGGGCGCCCGCGCTCGAAGATCACGGGCGCCTCATCCACGGTGCGGTCGACGACGAGGTGCACCAGGTGCCCGTGATCTCCGCGTCGTCGCGGCGGCCCGCCGAACCAGTCTGTGATCAACGCGGAGTTCGTGCGCCTAGAAGCAGCGAACAGGGCGTTCGCTGCGAAACTGGCGGCATGAGCGAGCAGCGGGTCCGGGTCGAGGTCGTCGACGGGGTCGCCGACGTGCGGCTCGCGCGGCCGGAGAAGCGCAACGCGCTCGACCCGGCCATGTTCGAGGGCCTGGTGACAACCGGCGAGCGGCTGAAGGCCGACCCCGCGGTGCGCGCCGTCGTCCTCTCCGGCGAGGGCCCCGACTTCTGCGCGGGCCTGGACTTCGGCTCGTTCCGGGCGATGGCGAACGGCGAGCGGCTCTCGGCGTCGGCGCAGCTCCCGCCCGCGGACGGGCCGGCGCGGGCCACCGGTCAGCGCGCGGCGTGGGTGTGGGCCGAGCTCGAGGTCCCGGTGATCGCCGCGATCCAGGGCAACGCGCTCGGGGGCGGCCTGCAGATCGCGCTGGGCGCCGACCTCCGCATCGTCGCCCCCGACGCCCGGCTCTCGGTGATGGAGGTCAAGTGGGGCCTCATCCCGGACATGACCGGGACGCAGGTGCTCCCCGAGCTCGTCGGCCGCGACGTCGCCAAGGAGCTGACGCTGACCGCGCGGGTCGTCAGCGGCACCGAGGCCGCGGCCCTGGGGATCTGCACGCGCACCGACCCCGAGCCGCGGGAGGCCGCGCTCGCGCTCGCCCGCGAGATCGCCGGGCGCAGCCCGCACGCCGTGCGCGCGGCGAAGCGCCTGATCGACGCCGCAGGCCGGGTCGACCTCGCCACCGGCTTCGCCGCGGAGCAGACCGAGATCGGCGCGTTGATCGGGAGCCCGAACCAGGTCGAGGCGGTCACCGCGGGCTTCGAGAAGCGGGCGCCGGTCTTCACCGAGGTGGAGTGATGTGAGCGTCGTGGCCATGGCCACGACGCTCACATCAGCCGTCGAGCACCGGCAGGAGCACGGCGGCGACGTCGACACCGAGCTCGCGCGGCGAGCGCGGGCCGGCGGGGTCGAACCACTTGTAGGTCCAGTTCGCGGCGCCGAGGCACGCGTTGACGTAGGTCCGCGGCGTCATCGGCAGCGTCCGCCCCGTGGCGCGCAGGTGGGCGTGCACCGCCTCGAGCACGAGGTCCTCGAACGCGCGGCGGCGAGCGAGGATCGGTGCGGCGAGCTCGTCGGGCAGCTCGGACTCCTCCTCGAAGCAGATCGTGAGCAGGTCCCGGTGCTCGCAGGTGTAGGCGACCCGCTCGACGATGAGCCCCCGCACGGCCTCGCGCGTCGACGACGCCCCGGCGACGATCGTGCGGGCGCTCGTCAGGCTCTCGTCGAGCACCTCCTCGTAGACCGCGACGAGCAGGTCCTGCTTGGTCCGGACGTAGTGGTAGAGCGTCGGCTTGCGCAGGCCGACCTTCTCCGCCACGTCGTTCATCGATGCCGCGCGGTACCCGCGGCGGCTGAACACCTCCACGGCGGCAGCCAGGATCCGCGCGCGGACCTCATCGGCACGACTCACCGCGGCCTCCCCCGGTCCGTGCGGTTGACCCGACTCCTGTGATGTGGGGTACTTTCGTCCGACCGGTCGGTCGAACGCAAGCGAAGGAGCCCGCGTGACCCACGATCTCGACGAAGTCCACGAGGACTTCCGTCGCAGCGTCCGCGCGTTCACCGACCAGCGGGTCCGCCCCGTCGTCGACGAGGCCGAGCGCGAGGGACGTCCCCCGGAGCGGCTCTGGAAGGAGCTCGGCGACGCCGGGCTCCTGGGCCTGCTGACCCCGGCCGAGTTCGGCGGGTCCGCCGGCGAGGGCGGTGAGGCGACCGCCGTGACCGTGCTCGCCGAGGAGCTCACCCGCGCCTGCGGCGGCATCGCCGTGAGCGCGCTGGTCAGCGCCTACATGGCCGCGCCCCACCTCGTGCGCCACGGCACCACCGAGCAGCAGGAGCGCTGGGTCGCCGCGCTCGCCGCGGGCGAGGCCATCGCGGCGATCGCCGTCACCGAACCCGGCGCGGGCTCCGACGTCGCGGGCATCTCCGCCCGCGCGCGCCGCGTGAAGGACGAGCACACCGATAGGGATGGCTGGGTGCTCGACGGCCGCAAGATGTACATCACCAACGCGGGCCTGGCCGACGTCCTCGTCGTCGGCGCGAAGACCGACCCCGAGGGCGGGCACCGCGGGATCACGACGTTCGTGGTGCCGGCCGGCACGCCGGGGCTCTCGTTCGGCGCCCCGCTGCAGAAGATGGGCTGGCACTCGTCGGACACCCGCGAGGTCGTGCTCGACGGCGTCGCCCTCGGCGAGGACGCGGTGCTCGGCGTCGAGGGCCGCGGCTTCCACCAGATCATGGACGCGTTCCAGCTGGAGCGCGTCGTGCTGGCCGCGATGGGGGTCGGCCACGCCGCCGAGGCGCTCGAGACGGTCACCGAGTACCTGCGCGGCCGCGAGGTCGCCGGCGAGCCGCTGACCGCGCGCCAGGCGATCCGGCACCGCATCGTCGCGATGGAGATCGAGCTCGAGGCCGCTCGCGTGATGACCTACAAGGCCGCCGACCGTCTCGACCGCGGCCACCCCGAGGCCGGCCGGTCCGTCGCGGCGGCGAAGTACTTCGCGGCGAAGGCGGCCGCGTGGATCGTCGACGAGGCGGTGCAGCTCTACGGCGGCGCCGGCTACCTCGAGGAGACGCCGATCGCCCGCCACCACCGCGACGTGCGCATCCTGCGCATCGGCGGCGGCACCGACGAGATCCAGCTCGAGATCCTGTCGAAGCGGCTGGTGCCGTGACCGAGACGGCGGCCAACGGCGCGGGTCCCGCGTGGGAGGTGTCGGCGCCCCATCCCCCCGGGGCGCCGGCACCTCCCTCGGGGGATGACGTGCTCGCGGCCGCCGACCGGGCGCGCCTCGGCGGAGACAGCGGGCGCTGGCCCGAGAAGCTCCCCGTCCGGCAGCGCCTCGACGTGCTGCTCGACCCGGGCAGCTTCGTCGAGGACGGGCTCCTCGCCGCGGCGACCGAGCCCGGGATGCCGGGCGACGGCGTCGTCACCGGCGTCGGGACGGTCGAGGGCCGGCCCGTGGCGGTGATCGCGCACGACTTCGGCGTCAAGGCGGGGTCGTGGGGCGAGCGCACCTGCGAGAAGCAGATCCGCATCCTCGAGCGGGCCGACCGCGACCTGCTCCCGGTGTTCTACCTCGTCGACTCGGCCGGCGGGCGGCTCACCGAGCAGATGGGCTTCTTCCCCGGACGCCGCGGCGCCTCGCGGATCTTCCACCTGCAGGTCAGGCTGTCCGGGCGCGTGCCGCAGATCTGCTGCCTGCACGGCCCCTCGGCCGCGGGCGGGGCCTACATGCCGGCGTTCACCGACTGGGTCGGGATGGTCGAGGGCCGCGGGTCGATGTACCTCGCGTCGCCGCGGGTGGCCGAGAAGGTCACCGGCGAGCACACCACCGCCGAGGAGATGGGCGGCGCGCGGATGCACGCCGAGGTCTCCGGCTGCGGCGACTCGGTGTTCGAGGAGGACTGGGAGGCGCTCGCCGCCGCCCGGCTGCTCCTGACCTACCTGCCCGACGACTTCACCGGAACGCCGCCCGAGGTCGAGCCCGTCGAGCCCGAGGCCACCGGCTGGGACGGGCTGGTCCCCGAGGACCCGAACATCGGCTACGACGTCATCACGGTGATCGACCGGCTCGTCGACGGCGGCACGTTCTTCGAGATCAAGCCGGACTGGGCCCAGGAGCTGGTGGTCGGGTTCGCCCGGCTGCACGGCCGCGTCGTCGGCCTCGTCGCCAACCAGCCGCAGGTGCGCAGCGGCGCGATCCACGTCGACTCCGCCGACAAGGCCGCCCGCTTCATCGCCCTGTGCGACGCCTTCAACGTCCCGCTGCTCTTCCTGCAGGACGTGCCGGGCTTCATGGTCGGCGTCGCCGTCGAGCGCCAGGGGATCATCCGCCACGGCGCCAAGATGATCCTCGCGATGTCCTCGGCCGAGGTCCCGAAGTTCACGATCGTCCTGCGCAAGGCCTACGCCGCCGGCTACTACGCGATGTGCGCGCCGGGCTTCGAGCCGCGGGCGACGCTCGCGCTGCCCAGCGCGTTCATCGGCGCCATGGGCCCCGAGGCCTCGGTCAACGCCGTCTACGCCGGCAAGATCGCCGCGATCGAGGACTCCGACGAGCGCGCCGCGTTCCTCGCCGCGCGCGTCGAGGAGCACCGGGCCGAGGTCAACCTGCTGCGCATGGGCGACGAGCTCGTCGTCGACGCCGTCGTGCCCGGCGAGGGCCTGCGCGACGAGCTGATCGCCCGCCTGCGCCACGCCGACGGCTGGACCCGCACCAGCGGGCGCCGTCACCACCCCGTCAGCCCTGTGTGATCCCCACGGAGGAGACCCGATCATGGACGATCGCGACACCCTCGCCACCCTGATCTCCGCACCGCTGCAGCCGCTGGACCAGCGATGGCGCTCTTCCGGACGGGTCGACGAGCTCGCGACGGCCCGCGCCCGCCACGACGCCGACCCCGACGACTACTGGGTCTGGGTGGCCGAGAAGCACCGGTGGCTCGAGCCCTGGCACACCGTGCGCTCGGGCGAGCTGGGCGACTTCCGCTACTTCGAGGGCGGGCGGATCAACGTCGCCGACAACTGCGTCGATCGCTGGGCCGAGGACCCGGCGACGGCCGACCGCGCCGCGATCGTGTGGGAGGGCGAGCCCGGCGACACCCGCACGGTGACCTACGCCGAGCTCGCCGACGAGGTGAACCGGCTGGCCGGCGGCCTGGTCGCCCTGGGCGTCGGGCGTGGCGACGTCGTCGCGGTCTACATGCCGAACCTCGTCGAGGCGTTCACCGCGATCCACGCCTGCAACCGGATCGGCGCGATCTACACGGTGCTCTTCTCCGGCTTCGGTCGCGACGCCGTCGCCTCGCGGCTCTCCGCCGCGCGGGCGAAGGCCGTCGTCGTCGCCGACGCGATCTACCGGCGCGGGAAGCCCGTCGAGCTGCTCGGGACCCTGCGGGCGGCGCGGTCGGACGCCCCGACCGTGGAGCACGTCGTCGTGGTCGACCGCACGGGTCGCGGCGTGCCGCTGGAGGGTGACGAGGTCTCCTACGCCGCCCTGCTCGCCGAGCACCCCGAGGGTGCCCCGATGGCCTCGCTCGACCCCAACGAGGCGGCGTTCCTGATCTTCACCAGCGGCACGGAGTCGAAGCCCAAGGGCGTCGTGCACTCCGTCGGCGGGTTCCTGCTCGGGACCTGGGCCAACGTGCACTGGCAGGCCGGGCCCGTCGACGGCGACGTCTACTGGGTCGCCGCCGACGTCGGGTGGCTGACCTTCCCGATCCAGGCGGTGATCGGCGGGCTGGCCCACGGCTCGACGATCGCCTGCTACGAGGGCGCGCTGGACACCCCGTCGCCCTCGCGGTTCTACGACGTCTGCGAACGCCACGGCGTCACCCAGGTGCTGTGCGCGCCGACGGTGCTGCGGATGCTGCGCAAGTTCGGCAGCAACGACCCAGACCTCGCCGCCGCCCACCCGCTCCCCCGCCTCGCGCTGATCACCGTGCAGGGCGAGCCGCTCGACGGGGAGACGTTCACCTGGGCGAACGAGACGTTCGGCGTCCCGATCGTCAACGCCTACGGGCAGACCGAGACCGGCTCGACGTGGACCTATCCGGTCACCGGCGTCGACGACCTCAAGGCGGGCTCGGCCGGCACCCCGGTGCCCGGCCACGCCTTCGACGTCGTCGACGACGACGGCGCGCCGGTGGCGCCGGGGGTGAAGGGCAACCTCGTGATGACCCGGCCGTTCCCCACCCTGGCGCGCACCGTCTGGGACGACCACGACCGCTACCTCTCCACGTACTTCGGGCGCTTCCCCGGGCGCTACGCCACCAACGACGAGGCCGTCGTGGACGCCGACGGGCACCTCTGGGTGCTCGGGCGCGCCGACGACGTCATCAACGTCGCCGCCCACCGCCTGTCGACGATGGAGATCGAGGCCGTCGTCGGCACGCACCCGCGCGTCGTCGAGGCCGCCGTCGTCGGGGTGCCCGACGCCACCAAGGGCACGGTGCCGGTGGCGTTCGTGACCGTGTCCGGCGAGGTCGAGGGAGTGCCCGACGAGGTGCGGGACCTGGTCGGCGAGACCATCGGCGGGCTCGCGCGGCC
Organism: Actinomycetospora sp. NBC_00405; assembly: GCF_036044095.1. NCBI lineage: Bacteria > Bacillati > Actinomycetota > Actinomycetes > Pseudonocardiales > Pseudonocardiaceae > Actinomycetospora > Actinomycetospora sp. NBC_00405. The sequence continues at coordinate 198,639 of NZ_CP107938.1, read as the reverse complement.
CGACCGCGTGATCGTCACCTCGGCGATGCCGAAGACCCGCACCGGCAAGATCATGCGTCGGCTGATGCGCGAGGTCCTGCTGCACGGCGAGGCCCGCAGCGACACCAGCGCGCTCGAGGACCCGGGCAGCCTGGACACCCTCGCCGCGGCGGTGCGCGGATGACCGGGAGACGAAGCGAAGCGGGAGCTCGACCCTGATGGCCGGCCTCTGGTTCGAGGACCTCACCGAGGGCCTCGTGGTCGAGCACGCCGTCCGTCGCACGGTCACCGAGACCGACAACGTGCTGTTCACGACCATGACGATGAACCCCGCGCCGCTGCACCTGGACCACCAGTACGCCGAGGGCACGGAGTTCGGGCGCCCGCTGGTGAACAGCATGTTCACCCTCGCGCTGGTGGTCGGGCTCTCGGTGCCGGAGCTGACGCTCGGGACGATCGTCGCCCAGCTCGGGCTCGACGAGGTGACGTTCCCCGCGCCGGTGTTCCAGGGGGACACCGTGCGGGTGACCACCGAGGTCGTCTCGGCCCGGGAGTCCCGCAAGCGGCCCGACGCCGGGATCGTGGTGTTCGCCCACCGCGCCCACAACCAGCGCGAGGAGGTCGTGTGCTCCTGCACGCGGACCGGCCTGATGCACCGGCGGCCGGGATGAGGGTTCCGCGGAGCCTGCTGTTCGTGCCCGGCGCGCGGCCCGACATGGTGGCCAAGGTGCCGCGCTGGTCCCCCGACGCGGTGGCCGTCGACCTCGAGGACGCCGTGGCCGCGGGCGACAAGGAGTCCGCGCGCGACGCCACGGTCCGCGCCGTCACCGAGCTGCCCCGCGACGGCGGGACGCTCGTGCTGATCCGCGTCAACGGCCCGACGACGCCCTGGTACGCCGACGACGTCGCCGCGGTCGCGGAGTCGGCCGCCGACGGCGTCGTGCTGCCCAAGCTGGAGTCCCCGGAGCAGCTCGAGGACCTGCGCGGGCGACTCGGTGACCGCCCGGTGATCGGCGGCCTCGAGAGCGCCCGGGGGGTGGCGCGGTGCCGGGAGCTGATGACCGGCCTGCTGGCGGCGTACTTCGGCGCCGAGGACTACATCGCCTCGGTCGGCGGCCGCCGCACGGCGGGCGGCCAGGAGGTGCTGTTCGCGCGCAGCGAGGTGGTGCTCGCAGCCGCGGTCGCCGGCGTCGGGCTGCTGGACCAGGCCGTCGTCGCCGCCCACGACGCCGAGGCCTTCCGCGCCGACGCCGCCGTCGGCCGCGACCTCGGGTACGACGGCAAGATCTGCATCCACCCCTCGCAGGTCGCGCTCGCGCACGAGACCTTCACCCCGACCGACGAGGAGATCGCCCACGCCCGCCTCGTGATCGAGGCCGGCTCGTCGGGCGTCGGGGTCGTCGACGGCGAGATGGTCGATGCGGTGCACCTGACGATGGCGAGGGCGGTCCTGTCGCGAGCGGGCGTCGAGGCGTGAGGGCCGACACGTGAGGATCGGCGTGGTCCTGCCGCCCACCGGCGACCCCGCCGACGTCCCGGACACCGCCCGGCGTGCCGAGGAGCAGGGCTTCGACCTCGTCGCGAGCGGCGAGCACGTGCTGTTCGGGAGCCCGACGCCCAACGCGTTCGTCGCCCTCGCCGCCGCCGCGGCCGTCACCACCCGCGTGCGCCTGCTGAGCGCCGTCACACTGCTGCCGCTCTATCCCGCGCCGCTCGCCGGGAAGATGGCCGCGACCCTCGACCGGATCTCCGGCGGCCGCTTCGAGCTCGGCGTGGGCGTCGGCGGCGAGAACCCCGTGGAGTTCGCGGCGTGCGGGGTGCCCGTCCGCGAGCGGGGGCGGCGCACCGACGAGGCGCTCGACGTCCTCGTCACGCTCTTCGCCGGCGAGCCGATCGACGTCGACGGCACGCCCGCCACGCTCGACCCGCTGCCGATCCAGCGCCCGCGCCCACCGGTGTGGGTCGGCGGGCGCTCCGAGGCCTCGATGCGACGCGCCGGTCGCGCGGGCGACGTGTGGATGCCGTACCTGGGCAGCCCGGACCGCGTCGCCCGGGGCCTGGCCACCGCCCGCGAGGAGGCCGAGCGCCACGGCCGCGACCCCGCCGAGGTCTCCGGCGCCTACTTCGCGTGGACGGCCGTCGACCCCGACCCCGCGGTCGCCCGTCGCCGCGCGCGGGACAGCCTCGCCGCGACCTACGGGCAGGACATGGACCGCATCCTCGACGCGGTCGTCCCCCACGGCACGCCCGAGCAGGTCGCCGCCCGTCTCGCGGAGTACGCCGACGCCGGCGCCGACTCGGTGGTCCTCGCGCCGGCGGTCGACGACGCCGCCCGCGAGCGGATGCTGGATCTCGTGGCCGGCGAGGTCCTCCCCCGCCTGCGCCACGCGTAGGCCGTGCCGGTGGGCGGAAGCCACAGTGACGGAGGGCCCCGCGTGGCGCAGAGTGCCGAGGTCATCCCCCTGCCGACGAGGAGCACCCGTGACCGCGGAGTTCGTGACACCGACGTCCGAGGAGACCCTGCCGGGGCGTCCGTCCCCGTTCTTCCTCGCGGCGGGTGAGGGCGAGCGGGCGCACCTGTTCGACCAGCTCTTCACCGTGCTCCTGTCCGGTGACGAGACCGAGGGCCAGTTCGGTGTGTTCACGATGGAGGCGCCGAAGGGGCAGGCCATCCCGGTGCACTCCCACGACGACGTCCACGAGATCTTCTACGTGCTCGACGGGCGTGTGCGCGTCGCCGTCGAGGACGCCGACGGCCGGCTGCTCGACCGCGTCCTCACCACCGGCGACTTCGGCTACGTCCCGGCCGGGCGCAAGCACACGTTCCGCGTCGAGTCGCACCGGGCGCGCACGCTCGGGGTGTCGACCGGCGGCTTCGAGCGCTTCTTCGCCGCCGCCGGCGAGCGGACGGCCTCGACGATGCCGCCCGCCGAGCCCGTCATCCCCTCCCGCGAGCAGCTCGGCGACGCCGCGCGCCGCTACCGCAACGAGTTCCACCACGATGTCCGCTTCCTCGGCTAGAGCACCGAGCGGGCCGCCGAGCGAGCCGCCGGACCTTCCCCAGCCCGTCCTCGCCGACGGCGTCACGACCTGGCGCGCGGTCGAGTACGCGGCCGTCCCCGGGTACCGGCCGCTGCTGCTCGACCTGCACCGACCCGACGGGCCGCTGCCGGCGCTGATCGTCTTCCTGCACGGCGGCGGCTGGCGCGGCGGCAGCCGTGCGGGCTTCGGGCCGGCCTACGCCGACTGGTCCCCGTCGCCGTTCCTGCAGCTCGCGGCGCACGGGTTCGCGGTGGCGTCGCTGGACTACCGGCTCAGCGGGGAGGCCCGCTTCCCGGCGCCGCTGGAGGATGCCGCCGCGGGCCTCGGCTGGTTGCGGGCACACGCCGAGCACCTCGAGATCGACCCCACCCGCATCGCCCTGTGGGGCGAGTCGGCGGGCGGGCACCTCGCCGCCCTGCTCGGCCTCACCGACCCCGGCGTCCGCGCGGTCGTCGACTGGTACGGCCCGGCCGACCTGACGACGGTCGCCGCCGACGCCGCCGCCGGGGGCATCAGCGCCGTCGACCCGGGCGCGCCGGACTCCCGAGAGGCGCTGCTGCTGGGCGTCGCGCCGTCGTCGGACCCCGAACGAGCCCGGGCCGCGAGCCCGGTGACGCACGTCCACGTCGACGCGCCGCCGTTCCTGCTGCTGCACGGCACGGCCGACCGCCTCGTCCCGACCCGGCAGTCGGAGCGCCTCGGCGCGGCCCTGGACGGCGTCGGCGCCGCGGTGACGCTCGAGCTCCTCGACGGCGCCGACCACCTGTGGCTCGGCCGGCCCGACGTCGCCCGGGCCGCCTTCGAGCGCTCCGTCGACTTCGTCCTGGAGCGCCTCACGAGCTGACCTGGCTGCTCGTCCCGGTGCGTGTAGACCTGGTGACGAGCGGTGCTCGGAGCGTTAGCATATGCGGCTCAGACGGCCGCACTCGGCCGTGCCGCGCCCCGGACCCCTGGCGCTCCGTCATCACTGCGTCGCGTCCAGGGGGCCACCGATGAGTCGGACCACCGTCACCCGCACGAGCTCCTCGCGATGGGTGGGCGAGCACCACCGCAAGACGATCTTCGTCATCGGCGGCGCCGTCGACGGTGCCGCCGTCCCGTCCCTGCGCGCCCGGGCGGAGTCCGAGGCCCGCGAGGGCTCGACGCGGGTGGTCCTGGACATCCGCGGGATCGTGTCGTGCGACCGCGCGGGTCTCCTGGGCCTCGCCCGCCTGCGCGGCAGGCTCGACGCCCATCCCGAGTGCGTGGTGGACGTGGTCGGCGCGCGCTGGCCGCAGTTCGCCGACATCCTGGCCCGCGAGGCCGCCGAGGGCACCGAGACGCTCCGGGGGACGGTCCGGGAGCTCCGCCGCCCGCTCATGATCGACCCGCACCGCGTCCCGGTCGTCGCACCCGCGGTCCCGGCACCGCGGTCGATGCCCCCCACCGAGATGCGCCCGGCCGACAGCTGATGATCACCAACCGCGATCTCGAGTGCCTCGGACGGTCCACGGGATGCGTGTGCCCGGCCGGCACGGACTCCGCCGGGGTCCGCGGGGCCTGGCTGTGGGAGCGCCGCCCGGCGCGGCCGGAGACCATCCTCGCGCTCCGCCGTCTCGTCCGGCGGTGGACGGTGGCGACGGTGCTGGACGAGGAGATCGGTGAGTCGATCGTCCTGGTGGTCGACGAGGCGGTGAGCAACGTCGTCGAGCACGCCTATCCGGGCCCCGTCGGGGACGTCTCGCTGTTCGCGGCGCCCCGCCCGTGCGGGAACGGCGTGGTCGTGGTCGTCGAGGACCAGGGGGTCTGGTCGCCGCCGGACGCGGACCCGGGCTTCCGCGGCCGCGGGCTCGACCTCGTGCGCGAGCTCTCGGACCACCACGCCGTGCTGGGGTCGGAGCTCGGCACGACGGTGCGGATGTGCTGGCGAGCCCTCGTGACGAGCTGAGCTCAGCGCAGGAGCGGGGCGGTGTCGAAGGACCCGTCGGTCACGGCGCGAGCCAGGTCGGAGAGGCGCTGCTGGGTCGAGCGGGCGTGGGCCCGCAGGCGGGAGAACGCCTCGTCGAGGGGGATCTGGCCGCGCTCGGCGAGGACGCCCTTGGCCTGCTCGATGATCACGCGGCTGGTCAGCGCCGCCTGGAGCTGCTCGGTGAGCCGCTCCCGCTCGCGGGTGTTGCGGTCCGAGAGGATGGCGATGGTGGCGACGTCGGCCAGGGCCTGACCGATGGCGAGCTCGTCGGCGCTCATGTCCGTGCGGCTGCGGTGGAACAGGTTGAGCGCGCCGATGGTCTCCCCCCGCAGCCGCATCGGGAGCGCGTGCACCGCGGTGAACCCGTTCTCGTCGGCGAGCGTGGCGAACCGCGGCCAGCGGGTGTCGGTCGCGAGGTCGCCGGCATGGATCTGGGCCGAGGTGCGGAAGCAGTCCAGGCACGGGCCCTCCTCGGCCTGGAGCTGGAACAGCTCGACCAGGTTGGCCGCCTCGGTGGACGCGGAGACGACCTGCAGGGTGCCGCGCTGGTCGGTCAGCAGCAGCCCCGCGGCGTCGACGCCGAGCAACGAGACACAGTCGCCGCACAGGCCGTGGAACAGCTCGATCACGTCGTAGTCCGCCACCAGGGTGTCGGCCAGACGGACGAACGCCGTCACCAACGCCTGTTCGCGGGCGGCTGACGGTGTGCTCATGATGGCTTCTCCTCGTCGTCCCGGCTGGGCGGGTCAACCGGGTCGTCGCTACGGGCGTCGCGGTGATCAGTGTGTCCGGAAGCATCGTTGCTCCACACCCCGTCGGGGTGCAGACGGAGGCGGCGGGCGACGACGTCGTCCGCGACCTCGGTGATCGTGCGTCCGGTGCTGAAGGAGTACGCGCGCAGCCGGGCCAGCGCCGACGGCGCGTCGAGCCGTGCCTGCGCCATGAGCATCCCCGTGGCCTGGTGCACCTCGGCGCGCACCAGCGCGGAGCCGTCCGGCGCGCCGGCCGACACGGCGCCCCCCGGGTCGCTGCGGTCGAGCAGGGACCACACCGCGGCGTCGGCCGTGCGGAGGGCTCCGGTCAGGTCCTCGTCGTCCAGCGGGCCGGGAGCGTCGCGGTAGCAGTCGAGCACCCCGATGCGCGCGCCGCCGACCTGGAGGGGGAACACGAACATGCCGCGGGCGCCGGTGGCGGCCGCGGCCGCGGCGAACACCGGCCACCGGGTCTCCGTCGGGTCGGCGATGTCGGGCACGAGCACGGCCCGGCCGGTGCGGAAGGACTCCACGCACGGGCCGTCGCCCAGGCCGAACTGCAGCTCGTCGATGCGGGCGGAGACCGCGTCGGTCGCGCAGACCGGCTCCTGCACCTCGGCCACGGTCATCATCGTGATCGACGCCCCGGTCATCGGCAGCCATTCCACGCAGGCCCGGCACACGGCCAGTGCAGCCTCGGAGCCGCCCCCGGCGACGGCGTCGGCGAGGGCCTGGCTCAACCGGGCCTGATCCACCTCGCACCCGCCGCCCATGGTCGCCGCGTGGGCGGGCTCCCCCGCTCACGCCCCGACGAGGTCCAGGCCGGGCTCCCCGCCCCCGCCGAGAGGTCCCGGAGGAGCAGGTCCGGCGAACCCTACACCCGGGCACGGGCCCCGCCCGGGCTGCGCACTCACCGCCACCACCGCCACGTGTCGCGGCGTTGCGCAGGGAACTGTGGCGCCACCGTGACGGCGGCATAGGCTCGCGCCTCCGGGTCGGCCGGGTTCCATCCCAGGACGTCGATCCCGTGGGCGGACAGGACGCGGACGGCCACCGCCTGCGCGACACGGGTGGGCGCGGCGTAGGCGGCACCGTGCGCGTCGAGGCGGATCGACCAGCTCCAGCGGCTGCCGTGGGCGGCCAGCACGGTCCACCCCGGCCCGCACAGGCCCAGCCCCGGGATCGGGGGCGTCAGGGCGGACGATGTCGGGTCGGGCGGCCGAGCGGGATCGGTGCCGGAGTGGACGAGCACGTACGACACCGTGGGTTCCGGCGGCTGCGGGCGCGCCGGCCCGGAGGGACCGTGGGACGGCTGCAGAGTGTTCATCGGTGCGTCAGGGGTCGAGCCGTGGCGGCGAGCTCGCGACCGCCGAGAGGTGGCGACCGGTGCGGACCGGACCGCGGAACGCCGGCTCGTCGTCCGCGGGGCTGTCCGAGAGGACGGCGAGGGCCGCCGCGTGGAGCGACACGCTCTCCGCGGCGGCGCGGCGACGGAGCGCCTCGGCGCTCTCGACATCGGTGAGGCCGCGCGCCAGACCGAGGAGGACCTGCGCGCGATGGATGTCGCGCCGGTCCTGCAGGTCTTCGGGACTCCTGTGGGCCATTGATCCCCCGGGTGCGATCGACGGGCCCCCGGATCTCGGCGGGGGCGGGTCGGCGACGGGGTCCTGGTCGTCCGCGTCCACGATTGCGCACGACCGCGACGACGTCCAGCCGAAACGAGCACGGTGCTAGGAAGGGTGGCGTGGCTCCGCCCTCCACGCTCGTCCTCGGGCTCGACCCCGTCACCATCCCGGGCCACGACCCGGCGCCGGTGCTCGAGGCGCTCGAGCGCGGACGTCGGCGCTTCGACGAGCTCGGGATCTCCCACACGATGTGCCTGGTGCCGCTCGACGACAGCGCCGAGGGGACGATCGTCGAGCACCTGCGGCGCGAGCCGTGGGAGTGCGTGGTCGTGGGCGGCGGCCTGCGGAAGGACGAGGAGCTGCTGGAGTTCTTCGAGGTCGTCGTCAACCTCGTCCGACGGCACGCGCCTCGGGCCGCGATCGCGTTCAACTCCACCCCGGCCGACTGCGCCGACGCCGCGGCGCGGTGGCTGACCCCCGCGCTGACCCTTCCCCACTGTTCAGTCCTCGCTGTACGGTTCAGCGCATGCTGACCGGTGAGACCCAGGACGCCGCCCTCGCGCGGGTCGGACGGGCGCTGGCCGACCCCACCCGCTGCCGGCTCCTCGTGGCGTTGCTCGACGGCCCGGGCTATCCGGCACAGCTCGCCGGGGCGCTGGGGCTGTCGCGGTCCAACGTCTCGAACCACCTGGCCTGCCTCCGGGGCTGCGGGCTCGTGGTCGCGTCGCTCGAGGGCCGCCAGACCCGCTACGAGATCGCCGACCCCCACCTCGCGACGGCCCTGCGGGAGATGGCCCGGGTCGTCCTCGCGGTGTCGCCGTCCCAGGAGTGCCTGGACGAGGTGGTCCGGCCGTGAGCGCCGGACACCAGGCGCGGCACTCGCTGCCCCTGACCTCGGGCGCGGAGTGCGACAAGGAGTGCTGCGCCGGCCCCGTCGCGCAGCGCGCAAGCGGCGACGCCGACCGCCGCGCCGTCCTCACACGGCGGGTCCGCCTGCTGGTCGCCGCGACGATCACCTACAACGTCGTCGAGGCGATCGTCGCGATCAGCGCCGGCATGGTGGCGTCGTCGTCCGCCCTCATCGGCTTCGGCCTCGACTCGACCATCGAGGTCGCCTCGGCCGCCGCCGTGGCCTGGCAGTTCTCCGGCCGCGACCCCGAGGCCCGCGAGCGCGCGGCGCTGCGCGTCATCGCCTTCTCGTTCTTCGCCCTCGCCGCCTACGTGGGCGTCGAGTCGGTGCGGACCCTGCTCGGCGCGGCCGACCCCCGGCCCTCGACGGTCGGCATCGTCCTGGCCGCGCTGAGCCTGGTCGTCATGCCGTTCCTGTCCGCCGCGCAGCGCCGGGCCGGCCGGGAGCTGGGCTCGAACTCGGCGGTGGCCGACTCGAAGCAGACGCTGCTGTGCACCTACCTGTCGGGCGTGCTGCTCCTCGGCCTCGTCCTGAACGCCACGCTGGGGTGGAGCTGGGCCGACCCCGTCGTCGCCCTCGTCATCGCCGCCGTGGCCGTGCGGGAGGGGATCACCTCCTGGCGCGGGGAGCACTGTTGCTGACATTCTGATCGCAAGCACTGACTGACTCGTCAGTTGAGGGCTTGCGATTCGCGGGACGGGCGACCTACCGTCCGGGGGTGTCCGAGGACGAGGAGGTCCGGCGGCGGGTGCGGGCGGCCGTCGACCGGATCGGCCCGCGACGCCGGGTGGCGAGCGCGATCGGGCTCGACGAGACCAAGCTGTCGAAGGCCCTGGCCGGTCGCCGCCGGTTCACGGCCGGGGAGCTCGCCGCGATCGCGGGCGTCACCGGCGTGCCACTCCCCTGGCTGACCCGTGGTGACGACCCGCCGGTGACGGCGACCCCCGGGCCGGCGATCCGCGAGAACGTCGCGCCCGACCCCGACGGTGCCCGCGCGCGCATCCTCGACGCCGCGTGGACGCTGATCGCCACGGCCGGATACCACCGGGTCCGCGTCGCCGACGTCGCCGAGCGCGCCGGGACGAGCAGCGCCGCGGTCCACTACCACTTCCCGGGACGCGAGGCCCTGCTCGGCGAGGCCCTCCGGCACAACGTGGAGCTCGCGTTCGCGCGCCAGTCCGACGCCCTGCGCGACATCGACGACCCGCACCGGCGGCTGCTCACGCTGCTCGACCTGCAGATGCCCGAGGGCCCCGTCCTGCGGCCCGAGTGGTCGATCTGGATGCAGGTGTGGGTCGAGGCGGTCGTCGACGCCGACCGTCGCGAGCTGTACGCCCTGGCGCAGGACCGGTGGAGCCGCACGGTCCGTATGACGCTGCGCGACGGCGTCGAGGCCGGGATCTTCTGGGCCGACCTGGACGTCGAGCTGCGGGCCCGCCAGCTGACCGCGCTCGTCGACGGGCTCGGCGTCGGCGTCATGACGGGGGCCTCCGACGCCGCCGCCATGCGCGCCGCGCTCCACGACGTCATCGACCACCTCATCGTCCGGAGGGACCTCTCATGCCCCGACCCGTGAACCGCCAGGTCGTCATCACGGCCGCGCTGACCGGGGCCGCCGACAGCGTCGGCAAGAGCCCCCACGTGCCGGTCACCCCGGCCCGGATCGCCGACGACGCGATCGCCGCCGCCCGGGCCGGGGCGGCCGTCGTCCACGTCCACGTCCGTCACCCCGAGACCGGCATCCGCTCCCGCGACGTCGCCCTCTACCGCGAGACCGCGCGCCGGATCCGCGCCAGCGAGGTCGACGTCGTCCTCAACCTGACCGCGGGCATGGGCGGCGACCTCGTGATCGACCAGGAGGACCCGCTCAAGCCGGTCGACGGCACCGACCTCGTCAATGCCATGGACCGGCTCCCCCACGTCGAGGAGCTCCGGCCCGAGATCGCCACGCTGGACTGCGGCTCCTACAACTTCGGGGACGGCAGCGCCCTCTACGTCTCCACCACCGACATGCTGCGCGCCGGCGCGAAGCGTTTCCAGGAGCTGGGGGTGAAGCCCGAGCTGGAGGTGTTCGACTCCGGCCAGCTCTGGTTCGCGAAGGTCATGCACGACGAGGGACTGATCGACGCGCCGGCGCTGGTGCAGCTCTGCATGGGTATCCCGTACGGGGCACCCGCCGACCCCGGCCTGCTCCAGGCGATGGTGAACCTGCTGCCCGAGGACGCCCAGTTCACCTCGTTCGCGCTGGGCCGTGACCAGCTGCCCTGGGTCGCGCAGTCGGTGCTGCTCGGCGGGCACGCCCGCGTCGGGCTCGAGGACAACCTCTACCTCGCGCGCGGGGTGAAGGCGACGAACGCCCAGCTCGTGGACCGCGCCGTGACGATCGTCGAGGGCCTGGGCGCCTCCGTCGCCACCCCGGCCCAGGCGCGCGAGATCTTCGGGCTGGCGGGTGCACGGTGAGCAGGCCGATCGCCTGCATCGGCGCCGGCGTCATCGGCGGCGGCTGGGCCGCGCTCTTCCTCGCCCGCGGCTTCGACGTCGTCGCGTGGGACCCGGCGCCGGACGCGGCGTCCCGCCTGCGCCGGATCGTCGACGCGGCCTGGCCCGCCCTGACGGAGCTCGGTCTGGACGATGCCGCCGACCGTTCCCGGCTTCGAGTGGTGGACTCGTTGGCCGAGGCGTGCCGGGACGCGGTCTTCGTCCAGGAGAGCGCCCCCGAGGACCTCGGGCTCAAGCGCGGGCTGCTCGCCGACCTCGTCGCGGCGACCACGGACGACGTCGTCGTCGCCTCGTCCACCTCGGGCTTCCCGATGGGCGAGATGGCGACGGCGGCGGCCGATCCTTCCCGGCTCGTCGTCGGGCACCCGTTCAACCCGCCGTACCTGATCCCGCTCGTCGAGGTCGTCGGCGGCCCGGGGACCGACCCCGCCGCTGTGCGCCGCGCCGCCGGGTTCTACCGCGGGGTCGGCAAGACGGTGATCGAGATGGAGCGCGAGGTCCCCGGCTTCGTCGCCAACCGGCTGCAGGAGGCGCTCTGGCGCGAGGCGCTGCACATGGTCGCGAACGGGGACGCCACCGTCGACCAGATCGACGACGCGATCACCCAGGGTCCGGGCCTGCGCTGGCCGGTCCACGGCCCATGCCTGACCTTCCACCTCGCCGGCGGCGAGGGCGGCATGGCCCACATGCTCGACCACTTCGGGCCGTCGCTGCGCGCGCCCTGGACCCACCTGGAGGCCCCGGAGCTCACCGACGCGCTGCGGGACGCGATGGTCGAGGGCACGGCGGCCGAGGCCGACGGGCGTGACTACGCGACCCTCGTCGCGGAGCGGGACCGGGCGGTGATCGCGGTCCGCCGGGCCGTCCAGCAGGCGCGCCGGACCTCCGTCAGGCCCTGATCAACGGCCGGTAACCGAGGACGGAGGCGGCGCCGTCGAGGTAGGTCCGGCGGTGGGCCCGCGGGACCCACTCCTCGACGGGGTGAACGGTGAGCATCCCGCCGCCGGCGACGCGCCGGTGCTCCTCCTCGGCCAGCGCGATCGCGGCGTCCTGCTCGCCCTGGGCCTGGGCCTGCTCCCGCTCGGTCATGTCCGGCACGGTGCCCGAGCAGGGCGGCGGCGTCCAGAGCGCCGTGGGTCGGCCCGGCCCCTCATCCGCGCTCGGCGCGCGGAGGGAGGCCGTCGAGGTCGGAGGCGAACGACCCGATGCCGAAGGCCAGGGCGTTCAGCATGCGTCCGTACGCGACGCGGTCGATGTTGCTCGCGGTGTCGCACGCCCGGTGGTAGCAGGCGTCGAAGGGCACGCCGGCCCGACCGCCCCAGAGCGCGGCCTGCTCCGGCGTCTTGCTCGGGGCGTCGCCGGTGAAGACGCCCCCGGACGGGATCGCGGCCTCGACGAACGGGCCGTAGTCGGAGTCACCGTTGAAGGGGGTCCCCTGCGCCGCGACGCCGAGCGAGGCGAGGCGGTCGACGAGCAGGCGTTCGATCGTCGGCGATCCCGCCGCCGCGTCCTCGGTGTTGCCCGCGTCCGACCCGTCGCCGTCGTAGACGAAGTACCCGGCGTTGGGGGACGCGATCATGTCGGAGTTCAGCATCAGGGCGATGTCCTGCCGCTGGTCGGCCGTCAGCCCCTGGACGTACTGCCGCGAACCGACGAGGCCCTCCTCCTCGGCCCCGAACCAGACGAAGCGCACCGCGTTCGTCACCGGCGCCGCGGCCCCCAGCCGCAAGGCGATCTCGAGGTTCGCGGCGACCCCGCTGCCGTCGTCGTTGATGCCCGGCCCCTCGGGGACGCTGTCGAGATGGGCGCCGCTCAGGATCACCTCGTCGGTCCGGCCGGTGCTGGTCTGGGCGATCACGGTGCGGGTGGTCCGGGCACCGGCCGTGCCCTCGGCGCCCTCGCCCTCGTCGTCCTCGCCGGTCACGGCGATGGTGGGGGTCTCCACCCGGAAGCCGGCGCGACGCAGCGTGTCCGCCACGTACTCCACGCTCTGGACGTAGCCGGCAGTGCCCACGGCGCGGTTGCCGCCGGTGCGGTCGGCGATGGCCTGGAGTGCCTCGAGGTGTCCGACGGCCCCGTCGACGGTCGTCTCCGTGGCGAGGCGCTCGGCGAGCGGGCCGCCGCCGACCGGGCCGCCCGGAGCCGGTGGCTGTCCGGATCCGCGTGCGCAGCCCGTCAGGACGAGGGACGCCACGACCGCGGCGAGCAGCGCGCGAGACGGCCGGCCCGAACTGCTCATGACGGGTTCCCCCTCGTGACCGGCCAGGCCGTCGTGCGCCGCTCGGCGCCCGTGCTGCCGCTGTCGGATGTCCGCTCCCGACGTCGCAGGCGCCCGCCGACGACGCCGACGCAGACCAGGGCGGCCACTGCGAGGGCGACATCGATCCACACCCGAGGACTCGACGGGGCGCCGACGGCTCCCGCCCAGCCGGAGCCGATCAACCCGGCGATCAGCACCGTCGCGACCAGGAGCCACCGACGCAGCGATCGGATCGTGGCGTGGTCCATGCCCCCAGGGTGGCCGCCGCCTCCGGAGTTGACCAGGTCGGAGGGGACGGCGACCACCGTCGGGGGACCGGGATGAGGGCGGGTTCGATCGGACGCCGGCGCTCGTGGACAGGTCGCCGCAAGGTCGGCTGTCAGGGTGCCGACCCGAGGGCGTCGTCGAGCCAGTGCAGCAGGGTGGTCGACACCGGCCCGGCGAGGACCGAGAGCAGCTCCCACAGCCCGAGGCCGTGCATGCGCTGGCGCTCGGGCCTGTCGACGATCTCGGCGGCCTTGGCGGTGAGAGCGAGCGCGTGAGCGGTGATCTTCTCCACCGCGGCGATCTGGAGTCCTTCGCCGACCAGCCGATGGACGTTCTGGAGGACGGCGTGCGCGACCACGCGCAGCTTCTCGTCGTCGATGCGTGTGCTCAAAGTCGGGGTCCTGTTCTCGCCGGCCTGCAGCGAACCGCCGGTCGGCCGACGGGTCCGGCGTACGTCAGTCCGCGTCGAGCAGGTGCGTCACGAACGAAGCCCCGGACAACCGGGACGCGCGGGCGTGTACCGCGAGGTCGAGGACGTCCTGGTCGCGCAGCCAGTCCGACATCGAGGCCGGCTCGGGGAGCGGCTCGTCGGCCGGGTCGTAGCCGTCGGCTCTCGGAGTGAACCGACCTCCCTGGGGCCCGCGCATCGATTGTGCCCAACCGATCTGGTGGCGGCGAAGCCGGGTCTCGCTCGTCCGGGTCACCGGTCGCGGCGGATCACAGGTGTGCGGCGGTCAGCGGCCGTCGATCTCCGACTTTCCGGTGGTCTGTCGGCCGCTCACCTCGTCGGTGAGCCACGTCGCGACGTCCGTGAGCTTCATGTTGGTGTCCTGGGAGGAGCTCACCAGCAACTGGAACGCGGCCTCGTCATCGAGGGAGAAGCGCTCCATGAGGATGCCCTTGGCCCGCCCGATCAGGTCCCGGCTGTCCACGGCCCGCTGCAGATGGGCCGCGGTGTCGGCGCCGTAGAGCAGCATCGCGGCCTGGATGCCGAACAGCCCCGCCAGGGTGCGGGCGTGCTCGTCGAACGCGTCCGCACCGGCCGAGTACAGGTTCAGCGCGGCCCGTGGACCCCCCTCGGACGACAGCTGGGTCGACATCAGTGCCCGGTAGCCGGCCTCGACCGCGTACGGCGCGAATCGCGGCCACCGCTGCGCGTCGTCGCCGGTGAAGTCGCGGGCGATGACGGTCCCGTCCTCAGGAGGGTCCTCGATCGCGGACAGGCAGGGCCCTTCGTTGAGCTCGCTCTGGGTGCTGTCCAGCTTGCCAATGGCCTCGGTGGTGGGGGTGCGGGTCTCGACCCGCCCGTGATGGGTGATCGAGATGCTTCCGGCGTCCACCCCGGGGATCGTCGCGACGGCCGAGGTGACGATCTGTCCGAGGGTGTGTTCGAGGTCGCGGATGCTACGGCGATCCCCCAGCTGCCGGGCGGTCCGTCGCAGGGCGGCCACGAGGTCGTCGTGGTCCTGGTCCTTCATGTGGCTGCTCCCGTGGGTTCGGCGAGGTGCGGGGTACACGGGGAGCAGCGCAGGACGAGCGCTGGTCGGGCAGAGCCGAAGCGACATGCGCCGCGATCTGCCCTCCCCACCGAACGGCGGAGGTCGGGGATGCACATGAAGTACGGGACCGGCGGGAGCGTCGAGGAGACAGCACCCCGTGTCCGACAAGCGGCCGTCAGGTCGACCGGACGTCGCGTTGGACGACGAAACGGGATAATTGCCGTCGCGGGGCCGTCGGCAAACGCGACGACGACCGCGTCCTGGCGGACGGGTCCGTCCCGGGGTCTTTCCCTCGGCGGCGCGGGCCATGCCGCTCGTGCGGTGCGAGCGCCCGGTTCGCCGATGGAGCACCGGGTGCGAGGAGCCGTCAGCTGTCAGTGCACCCACAGCGCTCGGGCTCGACGTGCATCGTCGTCTGCGGCTGACTGTCGTGGTCGACGCCGGCCCGGCGGGCCATCAGCGCGCCCACGTCCAGGTGCTCGGCCACGGTGAGCAGGCCGTGGGTGGTGGCGTTGGGGCGTACGCCGACGCCGACCGAGCGCAGGAGGCCGGCGACCGCGTCGAGCGTGACGGCGAGGTCCGCGGCCAGCGTCCGGTAGGCGGTCTCGGTCAGCTCGGCATGGGTGGTGCCGTCCCGGCGGACGCTGAGCGCCCGGGTGGCTTCACGGAGAGCGGCGTGGGCGCCGGTGTCGGTGTCCGAGGTACGCATGAGCTGTTCCCCCGCGATGGTCGTCGCGCTTCGGGTCGGACCCCACCGTGGTGGAGGCCGTCGCCATTGTGCCCCCGCCCGGCCCCTGGGTCGGGCGCGCGCGGCGGATCGGACACAGGAGCGGAAGCGCGCCCGGCCCGGAGGGGCGGGCGCCGGGCAGCAGCGCCGGCCGTCGCCACCTGCGGAGATGGTGGGGCAGGTCGGGCTCGAACCGACGACCTGACGGATTATGAGTCCGCTGCTCTGACCAGCTGAGCTACTGCCCCCCGGGCACCGCGGACCTCCGGCGACCCGCCCCCGGGCGTCGCGGCGGGGCGAGCGTACGACACCGCCGGGTGAGGCAGGCGCGACCACCGCGCCCGACCGTCCACCTCGCACGAGGGGCACCTTGAGCATGATCGACGGGCCGGAACCCCTGCGGAAACGTGCCCCTCGCCGGACGAGGCACCGCCACCGTGTCGATCATGTGACGCCCCGTTACCGAGGCGTGACATCCCCGAGATCCACCGGCACGCGAGCGAACACGGGCTTGACATGCGACATCGACGACGAGGGACGACGAGCGGTCGTCACGGCTCGTGATGATCTCGTTACCGACCGGCCGAAGGGGCCGTTCCGGCTTGAATCGGACGCCTGACGGCGGTCACGGTTCGGCCGTTCGGTCCACTGCTGGTCCGAACGTGTTCACCGTCCTGATCGGGAAGGACCCCCATGAAGAAGAGCACGATGCGTCTCGCGTTCGCCGCTGTCGCCGTTCCGGCGGCCGTCACCGGCTTCGCCGCCCCGGCGGCCAACGCGGTCGAGCTGGCGCCCTACGCCCACCAGCTCGACAAGGACGTCGCGGCCACCGAGGCCGAGGTCGGCGCGGTCGTCGACGACCTGGGCTTCGCCGCCGAGTAGGACAGCACCCACAGCACCACCAGCACGACGAGCCGCTCCCCACAGCAGCTTCGCGAGGGCCCGGGCCGGATCAGCTCCCCACGAGGAGCCCGACCCGGGCCCTCGGCGCTGCCAGGGTGGCGCAGGGGCTGGACATGGTCGCGATCGCCGACGACTCTGTGGGGACGTCACCCCGAACGCTCGGAGGCCGCCATGCGCCTGGGACGTCGACTCTCCGCCGGCATCGCGGAAGACCCGCCGGACACCCCGGAGGTCCCCGCGGACGAGGTCGCCCCGATCAGGGCCGACGACGTGAGGGCGGCGGAGACAGGGACGGGGCAGCGTGGGCCGGTCGAGCAGCTGGTCGATCGCTAGGCACCGCGGGCCGGAGGGTCCGCTCACCGGGTACAAGATCGCCTACCCGATGATCTCGGCGGACTCGCGGCGCGTCGGCTTCAACGGCGTGGCCCTGGGGCGCACCCAGGTCTACGGCCAGGTGGCCGACGCCGTCTGCATCCAGAGTCCCCGCCACCATCCGCCGTCGTCCTGGTGCGACTGCGGGTTCTACTGCTTCCACACCCTCGAGGACGCGCGCGACCTCGCCTGCGACCCGCAGTACCAGCACTGCGTCCTGCTCGAGATCGCCGCGTCCGGCCGCTTCGTGCGGTACGAGCTGGGACTGCGCTACGCGCGCCAGACGGTCCGCACGGTGCGTCTCGGGCGCTGTGGCTGCGGCCGGGTGTCGACGGCCCTGGCCGACGGCGGGCCGGGCGTCGTGGGCTGGCGGCGGCTGCACCCGGTGTGCGGTCTGTGCGCCGGACCGCGGCCCGTCCTCACCCTCGCGGCGTTCGGGACGCTGAGCGACGGCATCACGGTCTGCAGCGACCAGGCCGGCGACGACCCGGACGCCGTCTTCGCCCCGCTCGCCGGTGTGGCCGACGACGTCGACGAGGCCTCGCTGGTCCCGCTGCTCTCCGCCGAGGTCGCGCTCCTGCAGGCCCGCCTCGACCAGGTGCAGAGCCGCCTGGAGCAACTGACCCACCGCTCGGAGTGATCGCGCCACGCCCGGCCCCGGGCGACGTGCCGCGACCCCCCGGCTGGGGTAGGCAGGACCCGTGAGCACCCTGGAGCTGGGCCCCCTCCTGCGCCACGTCGGCACCACCACCGCCACGATCTGGGTGGAGACGAGCGAGGCGTGCACCGTCGAGGTACTGGGCGCGTCGGCGCCCACCTTCCAGGTCTGCGGGCAGCACTACGCGCTGGTCGTCGTCGACGGGCTCGAGCCCGGCACCTGCCGTCCCTACGAGGTCCGCCTCGACGGCGAGCTCGTGTGGCCCCTCGAGGGCACCGGGACGCCGCCGAGCTACCTGCGCACGCGCACGGAGGTCGAGGACACCGGGCGCCTGCGGTTCGTCTTCGGCTCCTGCCGCTACCCCCCGACCGACGACGCCGACCTCGAGGCGTCGCTGGGCATCGACGCGCTCGACGCCTTCTCGGTGCGCCTCATGGACGAGGTCCGGGCGACCGACGACCCGGCGTCGGTCCTGCCCGACGCCCTCTGCCTGCTCGGCGACCAGGTGTACGCCGACGAGATCACCCCACGCACCGAGCAGTGGATCCGCAACCACCGCGACCCCGACGACGAGTCCGGCCCGGGCATGGAGATCGCGGACTTCGGCGAGTACGCGCACCTCTACAGCGAGTCCTGGACCGACCGCGAGATGCGGTGGCTGCTCTCCACCGTGCCCACCGCGATGATCTTCGATGACCACGACGTCCGCGACGACTGGAACACCTCGCAGGCCTGGCGCGACGAGATGGCGAGCAAGCCGTGGTGGCCGCAGCGCATCCGCGCGGGGCTGTCGTCGTACTGGGTCTACCAGCACCTCGGCAACCTCGACCCCGCGACGCGGGACGCCGACCCGCTCTACCGCAAGGTCCTCGAGGCCGACGGCGACGTCTACGACCTGCTCGCGGACTTCGCCGGCCGCGCCGACGCCGAGGTCGGCGAGCCCAGCGGCGTGCGCTGGAGCTACCGCTGGGACCTCGGGAGGACCCGGCTGCTCATGGTCGACTCGCGCTGCGCCCGGGTGCTCAACGAGAACGACCGCCTCATGATCAACGATCACTCGTTCACCTGGATCGAGGAGAACGCGACCCCCGACGCGGGCGAGGAGGTCGACCACCTCCTGCTCGGGTCGTCGATCCCGTGGCTGATGCCGCCCGCGGTCAGCCACTTCCAGTCGCTCGACGAGTGGGCGGCCGCGCGGGGCAGCAAGCTCGCCGAGACCGTCCGCCAGGCCGTCGACCTCGAGCACTGGCCGGCGTTCCGGGCGTCGTTCGACCGGCTCGCGGACCTGGTGCGCGGCGTCGCGTCCGGCCCGGACGCACCCGCGACGGTCTGCGTGCTCTCCGGCGACGTCCACCACAGCTACGCCGCCGAGGTGCGCTACCCCTCCCCCACCCGCTCGCGGATCTACCAGCTCACCTGCTCGCCGGTGCGCAACGGCGTCCCGTGGTTCATGGAGTACGTGTTCGCCGTGGGCTGGTGGCAGGGCCTCACCTCCGCGCTGGCCCGCGTCGCCCGGGCCGCCGGGATCGGTGACCTGCCGATGAGCTGGTCGCCGATCGGCGGGCCGTGGTTCGGCAACGCCGTCTCCACGCTCGAGGTCAACGGCCGCGCAGCGCGGGTCCGGGTGGAGCGCTCGGGCACCCGCGGCGGCCTCGAGGCGGTCGCGGAGCTCCCTCTGACCTGACGGGTCCCTGGGGTTTGTCAGCCTGGGGGCCACGCTGACGTTCAACGTCAGAAAAGCCCCCAGCTCGGACGATTCGACGAGGACCGGGAACCGTCGGCGCGGTCGCTGCGTCGAACCCCATGCCGGATCGGGTGCGATCCGGTGCATGTCGCTACCCGCCCGGGTCGCGGCGTCGTTCTACGGTCGAAGGTCGAGCAGCGGAGGGAGGCGAGCGCGTGCGGTTCGTGCACACCGCCGACTGGCAGCTCGGCATGACGCGCCGGATCCTCGGCGCGCGCCCGCCCAAGGAGGCCGGCGGGCTCACCGGCGAGGCGCAGGCGCGCTTCGCCGAGGCCCGGCTCGACGCGGTCCGCGCGCTGGGACGCCTCGCCGACGAGCAGGACGCCGCGTTCGTGCTGGTGTGCGGCGACGTGTTCGAGTCGAACCTCGTCGGCCCGGACGTCGTCGCCCGTGCCTGCGAGGCCCTCGGCTCGTTCCGCACGCCGGTGCTGCTCCTGCCCGGCAACCACGACCCCGCCGACGCCGCCTGCGTGCTCCGCAGGCCGGACTTCGTGCGGCGGTGCCCCGCGCACGTCCGGGTGCTCGACACCCCGGGGGTGCACGAGATCGCGCCCGGCGTCGAGGTCGTCGCCGCGCCGTGGCGCTCCAAGCACCCGCTCACCGACCTCGTCGGCGAGCAGCTCGCCGCGCTCGAGCCTGCACCCGCGGGCACGCTGCGGGTGCTCGCGGGGCACGGCGAGCTCGACGTGCTCGACCCCGACGACGACGAGCCGGCCCGCATCCGCCGCGACGGCGTGCTCGCGGCGTTGGCCGACGGCCGCGTCCACTACGCCGCGCTCGGCGACCGGCACTCCGCCTGGACCGACGCCGTCGACGACCGCATCCGCCACGCGGGCACGCCGGAGGTCACCGACTTCGACGAGGTCGACCCGGGTCACGTCCTGGTGGTCGACCTCGACGACCGCGCCGCGCGCGTGAGCACGGAGACCGTGGGGCGCTGGCGGTTCGTGCGCCACGACGCCGCGCTCGACACCGACGCCGACCTCGACGCGCTCGACGCCCGGCTCGCCGCGCTGTCCGACAAGGAGCGCACCGCGGTGCGGCTCGCCCTGGTGGGCACGCTCTCGCTGCGCCAGCGTTCCCGCCTCGACGACCTGCTCGCCGGGCACGGGCTCGCGTTCGCGGCGGTGGAGGTGGTCGAGCAGCACTCCGACCTCGCGACCGTGCCCGACGACGCCGACCTCCACGAGCTCGACCTGCACGGCTTCGCCGCCGACGCCGCCTCGGAGCTCTTCGCCGCGGCTGCGCCGGCCGAGGGCACGGGCGACGCCGAGTCCCGGGACGCCCTCCGTCTGCTGCACCGGCTGGTCGGGAGCCCCCGATGAGGCTGCACCGGATCCGGCTGCGCGACTTCCGCGGCGTGCACGACCGCGAGGTGTCGCTCGCCGAGCACGGGGTCACCGTGCTGCAGGGCGACAACGAGGTCGGCAAGACCTCCACGCTCGTGGCGCTCGACCTGCTCTTCGACGCGGCCGACTCGTCGCGCCGCGCGGAGATCCGCGCCGCCCAGCCGGCGGGGGTCGACGCCGGGCCCGAGGTCGAGGCGGAGGTCTCCACCGGCCCGTACCGGTTCGTGTACCGCAAGCGCTGGCTGCGCAGGCCGCGCACCGAGCTGCACGTCACCTCGCCGGCCCCCGAGCAGCTCACCGGCGCCGACGCCCACGCCCGCGTCACCGCGATCCTCGACGAGACGATGGACCGGGCGCTCTGGCGGGGCCTGCGCGTCGAGCAGAACAGCGTCGTCGGGCAGGCCGAGCTCGGCGGGCAGGACGCGCTGACCCGCGCGCTGGACCGGGCCGCGTCGGGGCCGGGCGCCTCCCGCGCCGACCCGAGCGCCGACGACGGGCTGATCGAGCGCGCCGCCGAGGAGCTGCGCCGCTACCGCACCCCGAGCGGCCGGGCCACCGGCGAGCTGCGGGCCGCCGAGGTGCGCCTCGCCGACGCCGAGGCCGAGGAGGGTCGCTGCCGCGCCGCGCTCGAGGCGGTGGAGCGCGACGTCGCCGCCCGCGACCGCCTCGACGCGGACGCCGCGGCCCTCAAGGCCCGCAAGCACGCGCACACCGCCGAGGTCACGGGGCTCGAGGACACCTGGGCCGCCCTGCAGTCGCGGCTGCGCGAGGTCGAGGCCGCCCGCCAGCACGCGGTGCTCGCCCGGGAGCGTGCCGACGCGGCCCGCGAGCGCCGGGAAGCCCGCGACGCGTTGATCGCCGCCGTCGAGGACGAGGCCGGCGCGGCGGCCCGCGCGGCCGAGGCGGTCGCCGCCCACGAGGCCGAGCACGCCGGCGCTCGCGACGAGCGCGACGCCCGCCGTGCCGCCGACACCGCGGCCCGCGCACGGGCGGGCGAGGCCCGCCGGGCCTCCGATGCGGCCGAGCGGGCGGTGTCCGCCGCCCGCGACCGCGCCGAGCTCGCCGACCTCGCCGAGCGGCTACGGCGCGTCGACGAGGCCGCCGCCGGCCTGGCCGCCGCCGAGCGGGCCCTCGCCGCCGGCACCGTGGACGCCGACGACCTCGACGAGCTCGAGGACCTCGCGCGCGACGTGGTGCGCGCCGAGGCCGCCCGGGACGCGGCCGCCGCGCGGGTCGAGCTCGCGGTGCCCGACGGCGCCGGCGAGCTGACCCTCGTGGTCGACGGGGAGACCGTGGTGCTCGCGCCCGGCGGGTCGCGCACGCTGCCCGTCGCCGTGTCGCGGGCGCTATCGCTGCCCGGGGTCCTCGACGTGCGGGTCACCCCGGGCCTCGACGACGCCGGCCGCGACGACGCGGTTCGCGAGCGCTCCCGCGCCCTCGCCGAGGCGTGCGAGGACCTCGGGGTCGCCGATCTCGAGGCCGCCCGCGCCGCCCGCCGGGACGCCGAGGACGCGGCCCGCCGGGCCGACGAGCACCGCGCCGCCCTCGCCCGCGAGCTCGCCGGGCACGGCGAGGCCCCCTCGCTGCGCACCGCCCACGACGCGGTCCGGAGCCGGTTGCCGGACGACGTGACGTCCGCGACCCCGGCGGACGTGACCCCGGCGGACGTGACCCCGGCGGACGTGACGGAGCTGCGCGCCGCCGCCGACACCGCGCGCGCCGACGCCGAGGACGCCGCCCACCGGGCCGACGAGGCCGACGCGGCGTGCCGCAGCGCCGAGGACACGGTCCGCGAGGCCGACACCCGCGCCGCCGTGCTCGCCGAGCGCGCCGCCGAGGCCCGCCACGCGCACACCC
Organism: Actinomycetospora sp. NBC_00405; assembly: GCF_036044095.1. NCBI lineage: Bacteria > Bacillati > Actinomycetota > Actinomycetes > Pseudonocardiales > Pseudonocardiaceae > Actinomycetospora > Actinomycetospora sp. NBC_00405. The sequence continues at coordinate 176,248 of NZ_CP107938.1, read as the reverse complement.
GCCGGCTCGAGGAGCTCGACGCCGCCCGCGCCGCCGAGCCCGACGCGACGTTGGCCGAGGCCGAGACCACACGGCTCGCGCGCGCCCGCGAGGCCGAGCGCGAGCACGAGGCGATGGCCGCCGCGCTCGCGGACGACGACCCGGACACCGTCGAGGCCCGCGTCCTGAACGCCCGCGCCGTCGCGGAGCGCCTCGCCGGCGAGGGCGCGCGCCTGGAGCGTGAGCACGCTGAGACCACGGGCCGCCTGCAGGCCGCCGGGCTCGCGGGCTGGCACGACCAGCTGGCCGCCGCCGAGCTCGAGCTCGATGCCGCGGTGCGCGAGCACGCCGCGGTGGCCCGGCGCGCCGCCGCCGCGCGACGCCTGCACGAGACCCTGACGCGGCACCGCGAGCGTGTCCGGCGCTCCTACGTGGCGCCGTTCCGCGCGCAGGTCGAGCGGCTCGCGCGCATCGTGTTCGGCCCCTCGCTGGCACTCGAGATCGATGAGGATCTGCGGATCACCCACCGCACGCTCGACGGCACCACCGTGCCCTTCGGCGCGCTCTCCAGCGGCGCCCAGGAGCAGCTGGGGCTGTGTGCGCGGCTGGCCTGCGCGGCGCTCGTCGACCCGTCCGAGGGCGTCCCGGTGGTCATCGACGACGCGCTCGGCCACTCCGACCCCGAGCGGCTCGCCCGCCTCGGCGCCGTGTTCACCGCCGCCACCTCGGCCCACGGCGCGGCCCAGGTCGTGGTGCTCACCTGCACCCCCGAGCGCTACCACGGCATCGGCGCGGCGACGATCGTGCCGCTCGCGCCGTCCCGCAGGCCCGGCGAGCGTGCCGCCTCGGAGCGCTCGGGCCCCGACGTCGTCCACGCGGCCGAGGACACGCCGGCCGCAACGCCGGGCACGGTCCTCGACCTCCCCCGCGCACCCCGCGCGGGCTGACCCCACACGCGTCCCGCTCCGGGTCGCCGCACGCCCGTGGGGAGCGAAGGACGCCCCGGCTGCGTCCCGCGCGGTCAGGGTGACCCTCGCTCCGTCACCCGGACCGCCCGCGTCAGCGCCGCCGGCGCAGCGCCGAGCGGACACGCGCCCACGCCGACGGCCCGGGAGCCTCGGGGAGCGGCACGTCGGCCGTCGGCCCGGGCAACGACCGCGCCGCACGCCCGGCCCGCCAGGCCTCGACGACGTCGTCGGCGCGGGGCATGCGGACGCTGATCCGGGGGCCGTCGGGGAAGCGCAGCCACTCCGCGACACGGCGGGCGAGGGCGGCGACGGCGTCGCGGACCTCGCGCTCGGTGTCCATGTCCCGCACGGTCTCGGGGAGGCGGTCGATCTCGCGGCGCAGGCGCAGCGGTGTCGGCAGCAGGACGTCGTTGGGCAGGCCCTCGCGCTCGAGGTAGGACCGCAGCCACCAGTTCTCGTCGTGCGGGCCGTGCAGGCCGCGCAGGGGACGCCCGGCGCCGCGCAGGTTCTCGAACGCACCCTCGTCCTGCGCGTCGCGGATCCGCTGCTCCACGACCGATTCGTAACGTTCCCAGTAGGCCTCGTCCGCCATCGGGCACCACGTTACGTCGAGCCGGCCCCCACGGCGATCGCCGTGATCACCAGACCGTCGCGCACCACCCAGCGCCCGGTGAACGCCGTGATCTCGGCGTCGTCGACCACCGGGCCGGGCACGCGCAACGTCGCCCGGAAGGTGCCGTCCGGGGCGGGCGCGAGGTCGGCGTCCTCGAACCCCAGCCACCGCCCGGTCAGCGGGAACCAGGCCTTGTAGACGCTCTCCTTGGCACTGAACAGGACCTTGTCCCAGCGCACCTCGGGCTGCTCGCGGTCGAGACGCTCGAGCAGCGCGCGCTCCCCGGCGTCCGACACCGCCTCGAGCACGCCGTCGGGCAGGGCCGTGTGCGGCTCGGCGTCGAGCCCGACCGTGCGCACCTGCTCGCGCCACGCCACGGCCGCGGCGCGGAACCCGGCGCAGTGGGTGATCGCGCCGACCACCCCGTCGGGCCACACCGGCGCGCGCCTCTCCCCCACCGGCACGGCCGGGGCGGCCAGACCGAGCCGGGTGAGGGCGTCGCGGGCGCACGCCCGCGCGGTGGTGAACTCCGCCCGCCGGGTCGCGACGGCGTTCGCCACCGCCGGCTCCTCCTCGGGAGCGAGCACGGCGTGCGGGTCGTCGTCGGTGCGCGCGGCGACCACCACGGCCGACGGCAGGACGTCGGAGAGGGAGCCGAGGACGGGGGTCACGACCGTGCCCATCGGGCGGACCGCTCGGCGGCCCAGGCGGTGAAGGGATCGGGGCCCTCGTCGACGGGGCCCGGCAGGATCTCGCGCAGCGCGCCGCGCACGAGCCCGTGGCGCTGCCACTCGCGCGGATAGCCGACCGACACCTCCTCGAAGCGCACGCCGTCCTCCTCGGTGGTGCGCGGGATGTGCAGGTGGCCGTAGACGACGGCGACGGCGTCGTGGCGGACGTGCCAGTCGGCGCTCGCGGTCGTCCCGCACCACAGCGAGAACTCGGGATACCGCAGGATGCGCGTCGGCTCCGGGGTGAGCGGCCAGTGGTTCACCAGCACCGTCGGCATCCCCGCCGGACGCTCGGCGAGCCGCGCCTCGGTGACGGCGACGCGGTCGGCGCACCAGGCGGCGGCGTCGGGGAACGGGTCGCTGGACATGAGGATCTCGTCGGTGGCCACGACGCCGGACTCGCGGGCGACCTCGAGCGCGGCCTCGTTCGACCAGTCCGCGGGGATCGACGGCGGGCGCACCGAGTAGTCGTAGAGCAGGAACATCGGGCAGACGAGCACCGGCCCACCCGCCCCGTCCCACACCGGCCACGGGTCCTCCGGCGTGAGCACCCCGAGGTCGCGGGCGACCTTGACGAGGTGGTCGTAGCGGGCGGGACCGACGAGATCGACCTCGTCGCCGGGCGGGGTCCACAGCTCGTGGTTGCCCGGCACCCAGATCACCCGCGCGAAGCGCTCGGCCAGGATCTCCAGGGCCCAGGTGGTGGTGGCGACGCGGTCCCCGACGTCGCCGGCCACGATCAGCCAGTCCCCGGGGTGGGTGGGGTGGAGGTCCTGGACCAGGCTCTCGTTCTCCGAGCGGTTCACGTGCAGGTCGCTCGTGGCCAGCAGACGCGGGCCGCTGCTCATGGGGTCCTCCCTGTCTCCGACCTGCACGCTACGTGCCTGCTCTACCGGGACATCGCCCTCGTGAGCGGACTCCCACACCGTGTCCCCACCTCGCATGTTTGGCACCATGAGCCGGTGCCGCCCCGCCACCGCACATCGCTGCCGATCCCGGCGCGGATCCGGTCGGTGATGGCCGAGGGCGACTACGAGCGGGCCGGGCTCCTCCACGGCCTCACGGGCGAGGACCGCCGCACGCGGGTGTCGGTGCTCGAGTCGCTGGCCGCGGACGGCGTCGCCATCGACGCGATGCGCGACGCCATCGACGGCGACCGCCTCGGCCTGCTCCTGCTCGAGCGGACCCTGCGGCCCGAGGACGGGCACTCGTTCACCGACGTCTGCACGCTGACCGGGATCGAGCCCGACGTCGTCCGGCTCTGGTTCCAGGCCCTCGGACGACCGCTCGCCCCGAGCCCCGACGACCCGATCTACACCGACGAGGACGTCGAGATCGCCCAGCGGATCCACCGCTACCGGAGCCTCGGCTTCAGCGACCAGGAGATGATGCCGGTCGTCCGCGCGATCGGGCGCGGGGTGCTGAACATCGCCGACGCGCTCGGCGGGCTGCTCGGCGAGGCCCTCCTGCGTCCCGGCGAGCCCGAGCCGGAGCTGGCCCTGCGGTACGCCACCGAGGCCCGGCGCATCGTCGAGGACGACTCGCTGCACCTGGTGCACCTCGTCGCCGCCGCCCTCGCGGACCGCATCCGCTCGCACGCGCTGGCCGTCGAGGAGTCGAACGCGGGGCGGCTGCGCGGCGCGCAGGAGGTCACCGTCTGCTTCGCCGACCTCGTCGGGTTCACCGACCTCGGCGAGACGGTGACGGCGGTGGAGCTCAGCGAGGTCGCCGAGATGCTGTCCGCCTCCGCCACCCAGGTCGCGGTGTGGCCGGTGCGTCTGGCGAAGGTCATCGGCGACGCCGTCATGCTCGTCTCGCCCGACCCCACGGCCCTGCTGCGGGCCACGCTCGACCTCGTCGAGTCCTGGTCGGAGGCCGACGACGGCCGTCCCGCGCTGCGCGTCGGGGTCGCGATGGGGGTCGGGGTCCCGCACGCCGGCGACTGGTTCGGGCCGCCGGTCAACCTCGCCAGCCGCGTCACCGAGACCGCGCGTCCGGGCCACGTCACCGTCACCGCGGCCGTCCACGACGCGATCATGGCGAGCGCGCCGGACGACCCGCCGTTCCGCTTCCGAGCGGCGGCACCCCGCAAGTTCAAGGGCGTCCGTGGCGCGCAACGGCTGTACCGCGTCCAGCGTCGCCGGTCCGGGTCGCACGGCAACGCCGCGCTCGCCGATCCGGTGAACTAGCCCGTCAGCACGTGTGTCTTAGGCCATTCGGCCTGCCTCCTGTCCGGAATGTCGGGGAAGTACCGGCGTCACCGGCACGTCGACGACGCTCACGACCTCGACACTGCGGCTGACCATCCACGTGCGTGTCACGGCGAGCGCCGGGAAGTGGACGGGCACGCCGAGCAGCACCGTCAGCAAGACCGTGACCTGCCCCTGAGCTGCTCCGACCGCTGCGATGATGGTGGGCCGGGGCCCGCTCCCCAGCTGCCTGTTCCGGCCCACCACCACGCGGACGGTGCCCCCGGGCACCGGACACCGGGAAGGTCCTCACCGGTGTACGGAGGAGCGTGCGGGCAGTTCGGCCCGGGCACCAGGGGTTTCCCCCGAGGTTCACTCGACGAGGGCACGGGTTCACTCGACCTGGCTAATGACGACGGCGTCCCCGGGTACTGACCAGCGGTGACGTGGCGAGGTCGGGAAGCCGGCCCGGTCGTCGAGCAGGGAGCCCTCGTCGGACCCGTGCCCGGAGATTCGCGGGTTGAGCACCCGTCGTGTGACTGATACAGATATAGGACTACATAGTCCTCAGGAGTACTCATGACGTCGCCACCCCTGCTCGACTCCGCCCTGCCGCCCATCGTCGCGCCGGAGGAGTGGGCCGCCGCCCACGAGGCCATGCTGGTGGAGGAGAAGGCGTTCACCCGGGCCCGCGACGCCCTCGCGGCCCGGCGCCGTCGGATGCCGATGACGCCGGTGGAGACCGACCACCGCTTCGTGGGACCGGAGGGCGAGGTCGGCCTGCTCGACCTGTTCGACGGCCGGCGCCAGCTCGTCGTCTACCGCTTCTTCTACCAGCCCGACGTCGACGGCTGGCCCGACAAGGGCTGCCCGGGCTGCTCCTACCTGGCCGACCACGTCCCGTACCTCGACCACCTCCGCGCCTGGGACACGAACTTCGTGATGGCCTCGCCCGCCGACCAGGAGAAGATCGTCGACCTGCGGCGGCGCAGCGGCTGGGACCACGTCCCCTGGTACACGCTGGTCGGCGACGCCTTCGGCCACGACTTCGGTGTCGCCGAGATGTTCGGCCTCAACGTGTTCCTCCGCGACGACCACGACCGGGTGTTCCGCACGTACTTCGTCAACGGCCGCGGCGTCGAGCCCGTCCTCCCCACGCTGGGACTGCTGGACCTCACCCCGCTCGGCCGGCAGGAGACCTGGGAGGACACGCCGGAGGGCCGGCCGCAGCTCCCGCCGTACCGGGCGCAGCGCCGCGGGGAGTACTCCTGATGCTGATCATCGCCGGGCACGTCCGGGTCGCGCCGGATCGACGGGACGCGCTGGTCGCGGAGTTCGAGGACCTCGTGCGGCGTTCCCGGGCCGCCCCGGGCTGCCTCGACGTCGCCGTGACGGCCGACTCCATCGACCCGGGCCGGATCAACAACTTCGAGCGCTGGGAGTCGCAGGAGCACCTGGACCGGTGGCGTGCCGTGGCCGACGCGCCCGACGTCGGCGACGAGTTCGTCGCGGTCGACGTCGGCCTGTTCGACGTGTCCGGCGAGCGCCCGCCGTTCTGAGGGACCCACTCCACGAGAAAGCCCCAGGTCAGCGCTGTGACCTGGGGCTTCGGCTCCTCCGACTGGACTCGAACCAGTAACCCTTCGATTAACAGTCGAATGCTCTGCCGATTGAGCTACGGAGGACCGTCACGCCCGGACCGTCGTGCTCCCGGACGAGAAACACGCTACAACACCCGCCCCACCGCCTTCCCGCTCGGGGTGGGGCAGGATGGGCCCCGAGACGATGTCGGGGAGGAGAACGTCAGATGGTGATCCCGTTCCTGTTGGGCGCCGGTGTGGGGTACGTCCTCGGCACACGGGCCGGCCGTGAGCGCTACGAGCAGCTCTCCCGTGCGTACCGCCGGGTGGCCGACCACCCGAGCGTGCAGGGAGCCGCGGGTGTGGCTCGTGCGAAGGCCGGAGAGGCCGTCCAGGTGGGGGTGTCGAAGGCCCGCGAGCGGGTCGCGCCCACCGGTGGTCACGAGCCGGCGGCGCCGGGTCGCGCCGCGGCCAACGGGTCGCATGCCCCCGGGCGCTGAGGCCGGCTCAGCGAGCGCCGAGCACCGCGAACACGCGGCGGAACCCGAACCAGGTGACGCCCGCGTCGTCCGGTGGGTAGACGGCACGGAGGCGCGGGGCGAGCTCGGCACGCAGGCGGTCCCACGCCGCGTCGTCGAGCACCCCACGCACCGGCCGTAGCGTCGACCCCGCGATCCAGTGGCCGACGGGATCGTCGCCGGTCAGCGGGTGCAGGTACGTCGTCTCCCAGCAGTCCACGTGCGCGCCCGGCCGCGCGCAGGCGAGCAGTCGGGCGTACTCCTCGGGGGTGCCGACGCCGTACGCGGGCAGGCCCTCGGTGACGAGGCCCGACCACTCCGGGGACGCGAGCAGGTCCCGGGCGGTGGTGTGCGACGGCGAGACCTCGTTGCCCGGCACCTGGATCGCGAGCCAACCCCCGTCCGGGAGCGCCGCGGCCCAGCGGGCGAGCAGGTCCCGGTGCTCGGGCACCCAGTGCAGCACCGCGTTGCTCACCACGACGTCGGTCTCCGGGCCCGGCGCGAAGTCGCGGATGTCGGCCAGCTCGGCGTCGACCCCGTTCTCCCGCGCGGCGGCGACCATGTCCGGCGACGCGTCGGAGGCGTGCACCCGGGCGCCGGGCCAGCGCTCCGCGAGCACCCCGGTGAGGTGCCCCGGCCCGCAGCCGAGGTCGACCACCTCACGCGGCGCCTCGGCGCCCACCCGGGCCACGAGGTCGAGGAACGGGCGCGCCCGGTGGTCGTCGTGGTGGCGGTAGAGCGCCGGGTCCCACGTGTGGGTCACGGCCGGCCCGCGCCCCGGAGCTTCTCCCCCACCCCGGCGGCGACGGTGCGCACCGCCTCCGGATCGGTGCCGGGGTCGGGACGCACGTGGATGGTGATCCCGGCGCCCGGGACGCGTCGCTGCACGAACCACGCGCCGCCGTCGCCGATCTCGTGGTGCTGGCTGTCCTTCACCGCGCCGGTGACGCGGCGGTGCACGGTCTCGGGCAGGCGTCCCGGCGTCACCAGCGGCACACGGCGGGGCGGGCGGTCGGCGAGCAGGACGACACCGCCCTCGAGCTCCTCGACCTCGTCGGCCTCGACGACCTCGAGCGCGCCGCCCGACCACGTCGCCTTCGTCACGAGGTGCCAGTCGACGCGTCGCGAGCCCTCCCCCGACGCCGCGGGAGGCAGCCAGAGTCCGAGGTCGGTGGCGAGCACGACGGACCCGCGCGGCCCGAGGCCGTCGGCGAGCACGCGCTCGTCCTGGTCGAGCGTGCCCGTGAACCCCTCCGGCACGGGCTCGCGGCCGGTCAGCAGGGCCGCGAGCCGCGCACGCACCCCGCTCACAGCGCCACCACCCCGGCCGCCTGGCCGCGCAGGGCCTTCTTGTACTGCTCGAGCGCGACGAGGTCGCCGAAGAGCTCGTGGTACTCGTCGGCGTCGGTGACCGGCGAGAGCCGCTGGAGCCGCGACTTGATCTCGGCGACCTGCTTGCCGACCAGCGACTCCTGCAGGCCCGCGAGCATCCCCGAGATGTAGCGGTGATCGTCGGACTCCCGCGACTGCAGCGCCTCGACGGCCAGCTCGGAGACCAGCGGGCGGAAGCCGGTGGGGACCTCGTCGGCCACCGCGTTCAGCCAGCTGTGGCCCGACAGCCCGGACGCCGTGCCCCCGGCGGCGAGCACCGCCTGGTGCACAGCGAGATAGCCGGGGTGGCTGAACGCGTCGTCGGGCAGCGTGTCGTAGACCGGACCGGCCAGCGCGGGGGCCTGGAGCGCGGCCTTGATCACCTCGCGCTGCACCCGCAGGCGCGGATCGCGGCGATCGGGCATCTCCGGGCCCTCGGTGCGCGTGGCCTGGGCCTGCGTGCGGCGCTGGGTGCGGCGGGTGGGGGTGTCGACGGGCGCGCCGGCGCTCTCGCGCACCCGGCGCACCACGGTGTTCTCGTCCGGCCAGCCCGTCCACCCCGCGAGGCGGCGGGCGTACCCGTCGCGCAGGTCCTCGCGGCGGATCCGCGCCACCAGCGGCACGGTGCGCTGCAGCGCCGCGGTCTGGCCCTCGACGGTGGTGAGGTCGTGCTCGGCGAGGATCGTGCGCACGGCGAACGCGAACAGCGGCTGGCGGCGGGCCACGAGGTCGCGCACCGCGACGTCACCGGAGGCCTGCCGCAGCTCGCACGGGTCCATGCCGTCCGCGGCCGTGGCGATGTAGGTCTGCGCGGCGAACTGCTGGTCGCCCTCGAACGCCTTGATCGCGGCGGCCTGGCCCGCGGCGTCGCCGTCGAAGACGTAGATGACCTCGCCGCGGTCGAACGAGTCGTCCATGAGCAGGCGACGCAGCACGGCGACGTGGTCGTCGCCGAACGCCGTCCCGCAGCTGGCCACGGCGGTGGGGACGCCGGCGAGGTGCATCGCCATGACGTCGGTGTAGCCCTCGACGATCACGGCCTGGCGGGTCTTCGCGATCTCCCGCTTGGCCTTGTCGAGCCCGAAGAGGACCTTCGACTTGTGGTAGACGGGCGTCTCGGGGGTGTTGAGGTACTTGGCCTCGATGCGGTCGTCGTCGAACAGCCGGCGGGCGCCGAACCCGACGACGTCGCCGCCGAGGTCGCGGATCGGCCAGAGCAGCCGGCGGTGGAAGCGGTCGATGTGCCCGCGCTGGCCGGGGCGCGAGAGCCCCGCCTTCTCGAGCTCGTCGAGGGTGTAGCCCTGGGCGAGCAGGTGCTTGGTCAGCCGGTCCCACCCCGACGGCGCGAACCCGCAGCCGAAGTCCTCCGCCGAGGCCTGGTCGAACCCGCGCTCGGCGAGGAACTCGCGCGCCTTCTGCGCCTCCCCCGGCGTCCGCAGCTCGGCGGCGTAGAACTCCGCGGCCAGCTTGTTCGCGGCCAGCAGCCGGGTGCGGGTGCCGCGGTCCTTCTGGACGCTGGACCCGCCGCCCTCGTAGGTCAGCCGGAACCCGACGCGGTCGGCGAGCTTCTCCACGGCCTCGACGAAGCCCAGCTGCTCGATCTTCATGATGAAGTCGATGACGCTGCCGCCCTCGCCGCAGCCGAAGCAGTGGAACGTGCCGTGCGTGGGGCGGACGTTGAACGACGGCGACTTCTCGTCGTGGAACGGGCAGAGCCCCTTCACCGACCCCGCGCTGGCCCGCCGCAGGGCGACGTACTCGCCGACGACCTCGTCCACCCGGTTGCGGTCCCGCACCTCCGCGATGTCCGCGTCCCGGATGCGTCCCGCCATGGCCCCGAGTGTAGGGATCGGGCTCGGGAAGGGTGGGGCGTCCCGTGCGGTTGCAGCCCCAGCACCGCTCACGATCGCGAGGAGGACCCATGCAGCTCGACCTGTCCGGGCGGACGGCCCTGGTCACCGGCTCGACGGGCGGCATCGGCCGGGCCATCGCCGCCGACCTCGCCCGCGCAGGCGCCCGGGTGGTGGTCAACGGGCGGACCGAGCCGCGGGTGGACGGCGCCGTCACGCACCTGCGCGACGAGACCGGCGGCGAGGTCGTCGGCGTGGTCGCCGACGTCGCGACGACCGAGGGCGCCGCGGAGCTCGCCGCGCGTGAACCCCACGTCGACGTGCTGGTCAACAACCTGGGCATCTTCGGCTCGCAGCCGGCCCTCGAGATCACCGACGACGACTGGCGGCGCTACTTCGAGGTCAACGTGCTGGCCGCGACCCGGCTGATCCGCACCTACCTGCCGGGCATGACCGCCCGCGGTTGGGGCCGGGTGCTCGACATCGCCAGCGACTCCGCCGTCGTCACCCCCGCCGAGATGATCCACTACGGCATGTCGAAGACCGCCCTGCTGGCGGTGTCCCGCGGGTTCGCGAAGGAGGCCGCGGGCACGGGTGTCACCGTCAACTCCGTGATCGCCGGGCCCACCCACACCGGCGGCGTCGAGGGCTTCGTGCGCGAGCTGGTGGGCGACGAGCTGCCGTGGGACGAGGCGCAGCGCGAGTTCATGATCAAGCACCGGCCGCAGTCGCTGATCCAGCGGCTGATCGAGCCCGAGGAGATCGCCCACATGGTGACGTACCTGGCGTCGCCGCTGGCGTCGGCCACCACCGGCGCGGCGGTGCGCGTCGACGGCGGCTACGTGGACTCGATCATCCCCTGACGGATCGAGCTCACTGCCCGAACCCGACGTCCACGACCGCCCGGTCGATCTCGCCGTCGCCGACGACCTGGCCGTCGCCGTCCTCGGCCTTGACGGTGAAGCAGAGCTTGGCGCCGTCACGTTCGCGCAGCTCCGCGGTGACCTCGACCCGCCCGCCCACGCGCGTCGGACGGCGGTGACGGATGCGGACCCCGGTGCCGACGGTCGTCTCGCCGTCGGCGAGCAGGGGCCTGGCGGCCTCGACGGTGGCGCCCTCGAGCCAGGCGAGCAGCCGCGGGGTGCCGAGCACCTCGATCTCGCCGCTGCCCAGCGCCCGGGCGGTGTCGTCGGCCGGACCCTAGATCGGTGAGGGGCCTGCGGCCCACGTGTGGGATATGGGTCGTCGGGACGACCCATATCCCTCACGTGGCCGGAGGCCCTCATCCTCCCGGGGTGATGCGGCCCCGCCCGGTCGCCCGTCACCGTCACCGGAATCCCGTTCGTACGGCTGCGGGAGGTCGGGATGGTCACCGCGGGTGCCGCACCGATGGCTGACGGGTCGGTGCGCGGAGGGCCGGCCTGGGTCCGGTTCCTCGTCGGGTTCGGGCTGCTCTGGACGGTGCTCGCGGGCGCCGCGCAACTCGACCCGACGGCGGCGTGGGGCGTCGCGGTCCTCGCCGCGGTCCTGGTGGTCGGCGTCGTCGTCGAGGGCGTCCTGTACGGCTCCGGACGGCCGCTGCGCCGCCTCGGGTTCGGGCGTCCGACGACCCGCGGCCTGTGGCTCGCGGCGGGCGTGTCCGCCGTGATCCTGCTCGTCTACCCGCTCACCACCGCGGTGACCGGTGCCCCGATCGCGCTGCGTCCCGGGTGGCCGTTGTTGCTGGTCGGGGTGTTCGCCCTGCACGGTCTGGCCGAGGAGATCGTGTGGCGGGGCTACGTCTTCCGCCGGCTGCGCGTCGGCCGCTCGTTCCCCGCGGCGGCCGCCCTGTCGATGCCCCTGATCGCGGTCACGCACGTCCCGATCGCCGTGGTGTCGGGCCCCGTGATCGGCCTCGGCGCCATGGCCGTCGCCGCCACCACCGCGGTGCCGCTGGCCTACCTGTTCGAGACCGGGCGCGGCACCCTGTGGGCGCCCGCGATCGTCCACACCGCGATCGACTCGTTCAAGCTCGTGGTCATCCCGGTCGTGGCCCTCACGACCTTCTCGCTGCTGCTGGTGGCCGTCTCACTGCTCGTGCCCCTGCTGGCCCTCGCGGTCCCCCGCCGCGTGCTCGGGGGATGACGTGCTCGCCACCTACGGTCTGCTCGCCGCCGTCGTCGCCACCGCCCTGTGGTCGGGCCTGCTGCTGACCCTCACGACGATCCTGCACCCGCTCTACGTCCGTCGGGACGCGGCGGGGTTCGCGCGGGACATGCACCGGTTCCTGCCGATCGCGCGGCGCTCGCCCACCAACTACGTGCTCGTCGTCGCGATGGCCGTCGCCCCGGTGGTGGCCCTCGTGGGGCTGTGGCCGCCACCGGTCGGCGTCCCGTTCGTCCTGACCGCCCTGGGCCTCGTCGTGATCGTCGCCGGCCCCCTGCTGACCTCGCGCTACGGCGCGGAGCCGAACTACGACGTCATCCTCGCCTGGGACCCCGAGGCGCCGCCGGCGGACTGGCGCGACGTCCGGGCGCGCTACCTGCGCCTGAACTGGATCCGCGGCGCGGCCACGTGGACGGCGCTGGCGCTGTTCGTCGTCGCGGCGCTGTGGCCCGCGGGCTCGTGAGCTCACACCGCGGAGCGGTGCACCCCGAGCAGGTGGCGGTACGTCGCGGCGCCGGCGGCGATCATGGCGCGCTCGTCGTCGGTGACCTCGCGGCGGACCTTGCCCGGCACGCCGGCGACGAGGGAGCCGGGCGGGATCACGACACCCTGGGACACCACCGCGCCGGCCGCGACGATCGAGCCGCGGCCGATCGTCGCGCCGTTGAGGATCACCGCGCCCATCCCGACCAGGCAGTCGTCCTCGACCGTGCAGCCATGCACGACCGCGCGGTGCCCCACCGTCACGTTGTCGCCGATCGTCGCGGGGAACCCCGGGTCGGCGTGCACCACCGTGCCGTCCTGGACGCTCGTGCCGGCCCCCACGGTGACCGCCTCCAGGTCGGCGCGCACGACGGCCGTGTACCAGACACCCGTCTCCGGCCCGAGGCGCACGCGGCCCGCGACGACCGCGCCCGGCGCGACCCACGCGGCCTCGTCGATCTCGGGGGTGTGGCCGTCGACGGTGATCAGCTGCACGCGGGGCAGCCTAGCGTCCGGACGCCGCCGCGCCGTGATCTCGCCGACCGCCGCGTCGGAGCACGACCTACACGCCGGCCGAGGCGTTCGGGCCCGGGCTCGCCGTCGCCGCGGGCGGGGAGCTCCTGCTCGACGGGTCCCGCAGGCGCGCCCACCACCGCTCGGCGCCGGCGTCGGTGAGCACCGCGACCTGGTCGACCACGGCGCGCAGCCGGCCGGCGTCGTCGGCGGCGCCCTCCCACGCGGGCACGAACGCGGGGTCGAGGGCGTGCGGGGCGCCGGCCACCAGCCGTTCGACCAGCTCGGTGACTTGGTCGCGCTGCCGCGCCTGCACCGCGAGCCGGGCGGGATCGCGCATGACCCACCGCAGCGCCGCCGCCTTGAGCACCGCCACCTCCGCGCCCAGCGGGGCCGGGACCACGAGGTCGGCGTCGTACCCGGCGGGCACCACGTCGTCGCCGAGCTCGGTCCGGGTGGCCTCGACGGTGCCGGTGACGAACCGCCCGACGAGCTCGCTGGTGAGCCGCTTGAGCGCCGCGGTGGCCGCGAGCGAGCCGTCGTGCGCGCCGTGCGCCGCGGCGGCCCGCACCGACGGGAGCTCGGCGAGGGTGCCCGCGGCGTCCTCGAGGTCCCGGGGTGACGCGCTCGAGAAGGCCTCGGCGGCGAGGGCCGCGAGCTCGGCGCGCTCGGCCGGGCGTGCGAGCCAGCCCAGGACGATGCGGCCGGCGAGGATGCCGTCCTCGAGGTCGTGGACGGAGTAGGCGACGTCGTCGGCCCAGTCCATGATTTGCGCCTCGAGGCACCGGCGGTCGGCCGGCGCGCCCTCGCGCACCCAGGTGAAGACCGGCAGGTCGTCGGCGTAGACGCCGAACTTGCGGATGCCCGTCCGCCGGGGCCACGGGTACTTGAGGCAGGCGTCGAGCACGCCGCGGGTGAGGTTCAGCCCGCGACAGCGCTCATCGTCGAGCATCTTGGGCTCGAGCCGCGTGAGGATGCGCAGCGTCTGCGCGTTGCCCTCGAAGCCGCCGGCGTCGGCGGTGATCGCGTGCAGGGCCCGCTCGCCGTTGTGGCCGAACGGCGGGTGGCCGATGTCGTGGGCGAGGCCCGCGGTGTCGACGACGTCGGGGTCGGCCCCCAGGTCCTCGGCCATGCCCCGCCCGATCTGGGCGACCTCGAGCGAGTGCGTCAGCCGGGTGCGCGGCACGCCGGTGACCTCGGCGTCCTCGTCGGGACCGACGACCTGCGTCTTGCCGGCGAGGCGGCGCAGCGCCGCCGAGTGCAGCACGCGTCCCCGGTCGCGGGCGAAGGGCGAGCGCCGGTCGCGGCCCGGCTTGGGCGCCTCGTCGAACAGACGCGCGGCGCGGTGCCCGAGGGTGCTCATCCCAGCCCGGGGTCGGAGAAGTCCGACGAACCGTGGGTGAGGTGGTAGTAGATCAGCGCGCCGGTCTCGCGGACGATGTAGCGCAGCTGGGTCTCGCGGGTCTGCACCACCGGGCCGCGCTTGGTCGGCGAGGTGGTGGCCTCCAGCCCGACGTCCGAGGCCATGGTGCGCGACCGCAGCGAGTGCCACGGGTCGCTGACCAGCACCGCGGAGCGCCAGCCCCGTTCCTCGGCGACGCCGGCGACGGCCTCGAAGCTGCCGTAGGTGTCGCTGCCCTCGTCGACGGGCAGGAGCGCCTGACCCGGCACGCCGTTCTCGACGAGCCACTGCTCGCCGGCCTGGGCCTCGGTGAACGCGTCGCCTGCGGCGGCTCCGCCCACGGTGACGATGCGCGGCGCGACGCCCTGCTCGTAGAGCTCGAGCGCGTGCTGGAGTCGGGCCCGGAACACCGGCGAGGGCTCGCCGTCGTACTGCGCGGCACCGAGGACGACGATCATGTCGACCGGCTCGCGCTCGTCGACCCGGCCGAGCTGCCACACCCGGAACGCCGTGCCGCCGACGAGCAGCAGCGCGACGACGAGGGCGCCGAGGACGATCCGGGGCGCCCAGGCGACGGCCTTGATCGCGGACCCGGACGGGGCGGGAGCGGAACGGGGACCCGACATGCGGCTCACGCGCCGATCGGCCCCGCCGCCACGCCGAGCGCCGAGGGGTCGCGCCCGCTGCGGACGGCGAGCACCTCGCCGACGATCGACACCGCCGTCTCGGCCGGCGTGCGCGCGCCGAGGTCGAGCCCGACGGGGCCGTGGATGCGGGCGAGCCGGTCCTCCGTCACGCCGGCGGCGAGCAGGCGCTCGCGGCGGGCGGCCTGGGTGCGCCGCGAACCGAGGGCGCCGAGGAACCCGCGCCCCTCCAGGCCGGTGCGCAGGACGGCGTCGAACGCGGGGTCGTGGTCGAGCAGCACCAGCACGTCGGCGTCGGTGAACGCGGCGACCGCGGCGTCGGCCTCCGCGACGGTGTCGGCGCGGCCCGCGACCCAGCCGAGCAGTCCGGCCTGCGCGATCAGCGCGTCGGCGATCGCGCCGGGGCCGACGATCACCATCGTCGGCACCGGCACCCAGAGGTCGACGAGCACGTCGGCGCCCGCCTCGAGCCTCACCCGCTCCGTGACGGTGGCGCCGCGGCGCAGCAGCTGCCGCACGCGGGACGCCGCCTCCGCGTCGACCGTGGCGAAGCCCAGCGAGCCCTCGACGTCGTCGAGGTCGCCGCCGGTGATCGCGAGCGACGCCGAGCCGTCGGCGCGCGTCACGAGCGCCGCGGGCACCCCGGCCGCGAAGGCCTGCGCGAGCGCGCGGGCCGGCGCGGCGTCCAGGGGGTGGCCGAGCAGCGTGGCGCCGCCCGCGCACGCGAGGCCGGCGGCCACGGCGTCGTCCTCGGCGACGTGCGCCTCGACCACCGACGGCGCCCGCTGGGCGTCGCGGGCGAGGGCCGCGGCGCGGTCGTCGAGCGCGCCGCGCAGCAGCACCCCGCCGAGCGTCCCGTCGGCGCCCGCGACCAGGAGCTGGCCGGGTTCGACGGTGCCGAACCCGTGCCGGTCGAGCACGCGCACCACGGACCGCGCCTCGTCGCCGCGGGCGAGGACGTCGGCTACCTCGGTCAGGTCGCTCACGCCTCCCAGGGTAGGCGAGCGCGGCTCAGCAGCCGATCAGGCGGGCGGCGAGGTAGGACTCGAGCTGGTCGAGGGCCACGCGCTCCTGGGTCATGGTGTCGCGGTGGCGGACGGTGGCGGCCTGGTCCTGCAGCGAGTCGAAGTCGACGGTGACGCAGAACGGGGTGCCGATCTCGTCCTGGCGCCGGTAGCGACGGCCGATGGCGCCGGCGTCGTCGAACTCGACGTTCCAGTGCTTGCGCAGGGTGGTCGCGAGGTCACGGGCGACGGGCGAGAGGTCGGCGTTGCGGCTCAGCGGCAGCACCGCGGCCTTGACCGGGGCGAGGCGCGGATCGAGGCGCAGCACCGTGCGCTTGTCGACGCCGCCCTTGGCGTTCGGTGCCTCGTCCTCGGTGTAGGCCTCGAGCAGGAACGCCATCATCGGGCGCCCCACACCGGCCGCCGGCTCGATGACATAGGGCTTGTAGCGCGAGTCGGTGGCCTGGTCGTAGTAGCTCAGGTCCACGCCGCTGTGGTTCGAGTGGGTCGTCAGGTCGAAGTCGGTGCGGTTGGCGACGCCCTCGAGCTCGCCCCACTCCTGGCCGGCGTTGAACTGGAACTTGTACTCCACGTCCACCGTGCGCTTGGAGTAGTGCGAGAGCTTCTCCTTGGGGTGCTCGTAGTGCCGCAGGTTCTCCGGCGCGATGCCCAGGTCGGTGTACCAGCGGGTGCGCTCGTCGATCCAGTACTGGTGCCACTGCTCGTCGGAGCCGGGCTCGACGAAGAACTCCATCTCCATCTGCTCGAACTCGCGCGTGCGGAAGATGAAGTTGCCGGGCGTGATCTCGTTGCGGAAGCTCTTGCCGATCTGGCCGATGCCGAACGGCGGCTTCTTGCGCGCCGCGGACATGACGTTGGCGAAGTTGACGAAGATGCCCTGGGCGGTCTCCGGGCGCAGGTAGTGCAGCCCCTCCTCCGACTCCACCGGGCCCAGGTAGGTCTTGAGCATCATGTTGAACTCGCGCGGCGCGGTGTACTGCCCGCGCACGCCGCAGTTCGGGCAGGGCACGGTCGAGAGGTCGTAGCCGACCTTGCCCTCGGCGTCGACGGACTCCAGCGACGGGCCGCCGGTGCGCTCGCTGAAGTCCTCGGCGAGCTGGTCGGCGCGGAAGCGGCGGTGGCAGTTCGTGCACTCGACCAGCGGGTCGGTGAACACGTCGACGTGGCCGGAGGCGACCCAGACCTGGCGCGGGAGGATCACGCTGGAGTCCAGGCCGACGACGTCCTCGCGGCCGGTGACCATCGTCCTCCACCACTGGCGCTTGATGTTGTCCTTGAGCTCCACGCCGAGCGGGCCGTAGTCCCAGGCCGAGCGCGTTCCGCCGTAGATCTCCCCGGACGGGAAGACGAAACCGCGGCGCTTGCAGAGGTTGACCACGGTCTCGATGCGGGCGCTGCCGGTGGGGGTGGGCACGGTGGTACTCCGGGATCGCTGGGTGAAGGGATCGCTGGGTGAAGCGGGTGCACCCAGCGTAGCGAGCGCCCCGCCCAGCTCCGTGCCGCGGCTCGTGAGCGGCGTCAGCGGTCGGTGAGCAGGCTCGGGTGCTCGGTGACGCCGTCGGCGTCGGCGACGAGGGCGCGCTCGTGGGCGGCGGGCGCGTCGGTCAGCGCCTCGGAGAGCAGCGGCACCACGTGCTCGCGCACCTCGAACGGCTGCAGCGCGCGACGGTAGGCCGTGACGGTCGTGAAGCGGGCGACGAGCACCCACTGCCCCGGCTCCTCGATCGCGCGGCCCAGGTCGACGCCCTCGCACCCCGGCTGCGCGGCGAGCAGGGCCACGGCGCGCCGGGCGCGGGCGAGGAACGCCTCGTGCTCCGCCTCCGCGGGCACGAAGCGACAGACCAGCAGCATCGCGGACCTCCTCGCTTCCCCCAGGATCGACACCCCTTCGACAACGGGTGCCATTATCGGAGTGATACACCGACGAGCAGCATCGGGAGGCACCCGTGAGCGACCGGAGGACACCCCGCCCGGGGCGCGTCCGGGCGCCGTTCGCCCGCCGGCGGGGACCGATGGTCCCCGGCGAGGGGCCGCTGGCCCGCGTGCCCCCGCTGGTCGTGTTCCTGGCCGTGGTCGTGGTGTTCACCGCGGCCGTGATCCTCGGTGGCGTCGTCGGGGCGCTCCTGCTCGGGCTGCTCGCACTCGGGGTGGCCGGGCTGCTCGCCGCCACGTGGCCGCGCCTGACCCCGAGCGCGCGGGCCGTGCGCGTGCTGGTGCTCGTGGTGCTCGTGGCCATCGCCGTGGGACTGGTGTTCCGGTGACCGCCACCGGCCCCGCCGCGGTGGGACTGCACGACGACCACTTCGTGGAGCCGCCGGCCGAGGCGCCCGATCCCCCCGGCTCCGACGCGCTCGTCGCCGCGGGCGACCTCCTGCGCGCCCTGGCCGCACCGGTGCGCATCGCGATCGTGCTGCAGCTGCGCACGTCGCCGCGCTGCGTGCACGAGCTGGTCGACGCCCTCGCCGTCACCCAGCCGCTGATCAGCCAGCACCTGCGGGTGCTCAAGGCCGCCGGCGTGGTGCGCGGCGACCGCCGGGGGCGCGAGGTGGTCTACCGCCTCGTCGACGACCACCTCGCCCACATCGTCGTCGACGCCGTCGCCCACGTGGAGGAGGAGTCGTGACGACCTCCGGCTCGCGCACCCCCTCGGTGCCCGGCCTGCGGGCCACCCGACAGCGCGCCGCGGTCGCCGGGCTCCTCGACGAGCTCGCCGACTTCCGCTCCGCGCAGGAGATCCACGAGGAGCTGCGCCGGCGCGGCGAGGGCATCGGGCTCACCACGGTGTACCGCACGCTGCAGGCCCTCGCCGACGCCGACGAGATCGACGTCCTGCGCACCGGCACCGGCGAGGCGTCCTACCGGCGCTGCTCCGAGCACCACCACCACCACCTGGTGTGCCGCGTCTGCGGCAAGACCGTCGAGGTCGAGGGCCCGGCCGTCGAGCACTGGGCCGACCGCGTCGCCACCCTGCACGGCTTCGCCGAGATCTCCCACACCGTGGAGATCCTCGGCGTCTGCGCGGCCTGCCGCGCGACCGGCTGACCGGCCCGGCCCCGGCCCCGAGCAGCGAGGGCGTCCCTCGCTGCCTCCCACGCAGCCAGGGAGTCCCTCGCTCCTCCACCGGACCCGCGCAACGGGCCCGCTGACTCCGGACACGACGGGAGCCGGGCCCCCGCGAGGGGACCCGGCTCCGTCTGCCGTCGCGCGCGCCTACTCCCGGTCGGCGCTGGGCCGGCCCGCGGCCTCGGCCCGGGAACCCGGCCCGGTGTCGACGACCTCGGTGCCGCTCGGGTCGTCGTCCTTGGGCACGGAGCGGGCCCGGGCCCGCGCCTCCTCCGGGTCCGCGGGCACGGCCGGGGTCTCCCCCGTCGAGAACGGGTCCTGCACGCCGTACACCTCGGCGTACGTCGGCCCGGTGCCCTCGCCGGTGGCCCGCTGCCGGGCCCTCGTCGTCGGGAAGGCCTGCACGTTCAGGTAGAAGTCCTCGCCGTGCTTGTCGGTGCCGTGGTCGATCGCCTGCTCCATGACCTCGAGGCCCTTGCGCTCGCGCAGGATCACGGGGTCGTGGTTGAGGTCGCGCATGAAGGCGATGCAGAGGAACACCATGATCACGACGAACGGGGCCGCGACCAGGATGGTGAGGCTCTGCAGACCGGACAGGGCGTCCTCGCCGCCGACCAGCAGCATGATGATCGCGACGGCGCCCATCACGGAGCCCCAGAAGATCACGACCCACTTGGACGGCTCGTCCGTCCCGCGCTGCGAGAGCGTGCCGGTGACGATCGACGCGGCGTCCGCGCCGGACACGAAGAAGATCGCCACGAGGATCATGACGAGCAGCCCGGTGAAGGTCGCCCACGGGTAGGCCTGGAGCACCGCGAACAGCTGGGTCTCGGTGTCCGCCGCCGCCGGGTTCAGACCCGCCTGCTGCTGGGTGATCGCCGTGCCGCCGAAGATCGAGAACCAGACGAGGCTCACGAGGCTCGGCACGAGGATCACGCCGCCGACGAACTGGCGGATCGTGCGGCCCCGGCTGATCTTGGCCAGGAACATGCCGACGAAGGGCGTCCAGGAGATCCACCACGCCCAGTAGAAGACCGTCCAGCTGCTCAGCCAGTCGAGCATCGCGGTGCCGCCGGTGGCCTCGGTGCGCCCGACCATCTCCGCGAAGTCGCCGAAGTAGGCGCCGACGGCGGTGGGCAGGAGATCGAGGATGATCACCGTCGGGCCGACGACGAACACGAACAGCGCCAGGACGCCCGCGAGCACCATGTTGATGTTCGACAGCCACTGGATGCCCTTGGCGACGCCGGACACCGCCGACAGCACGAAGGCCGCGGTGAGCACGATGATCAGCGGGACCAGGACCTCGTTGCCGGCGCCGGGCAGGAAGCCCGTCGCGTCGAGGCCGCCGCCGATCTGCAGGGCACCGAGGCCCAGGGACGCGGCCGAACCGAAGATCGTCGCGAAGATCGCGATGATGTCGATGATCCGGCCGATGACCCCGTTGGCCGCCTTCTCACCGATGAGCGGGATGAACGCAGAGCTGATGAGCTGGCGACGGCCCTTGCGGAACGTCGAGTACGCGATCGCGAGGCCGACCACGGCGTAGATCGCCCAGGGGTGCAGCGTCCAGTGGAACAGCGACGTCGCCATCGCCGTGTTCAGGGCGCCGACCTGGTCCCCCGGCACGACCGAGCCGGGCGGGGGCTCCGTGAAGAACGACAGCGGCTCGGCGACACCGTAGAACATGAGCCCGATGCCCATGCCGGCGCTGAACATCATCGCGATCCACGAGACGGTCCTGAACTCGGGCTGCTCGTCGTCGCGCCCCAGTCGGATGCGCCCGAAGCGGCTGAACGCCAGCCACAACGCGAAGACCACGAAGCCGGTGGCCGCGAGGATGAAGCCCCAGCCACCGCCGCGGATGACGCCGCTGAGCATCGCGCTCGAGGCCGCGCTCAGGCTCTCGGTGCCGATGACCCCCCAGGCGACGAAGATGACCGCGAGCCCCGCACCGACGCCGAACACGACCCAGTCGGTGCCGTGCTTGCGGTCGGCCGCGGATTCGGCCGGGACGTCTCCGGGGTCGGCCCCGGGATCACCGGCCGGGGGGCCCGGCGGTGATGAGAGATCCTGTGTCATCGCGAGTCGCGCCTCCCCGTCGGGCTCACCGACGGGAGACGCCCCTCCTCTCCGGCTGGACGGCAGGTGCGGAGTCTACGTGTCGTTCCAGCGGGTTCGTCCCGCTTTCGGCCGTTCGCAGACCCCGCGCGTCGTTTCGGGTCAGTATTCGTACACCGGATCGGGTGTCGCAACAGGCCACCACCCGGTGACCGACAGTGTCGGCACGTGGCCGTCGGCCGGCGTCCCCGTCCCGGCGACGACGCGGCCCCGGATCGTCACCCAGCGGTCGCCCTCCGCGCCACCCGGGACGACCCCGGCGAGCCGTCCCGAGGGGTCGTCGAGGTGCAGACGGACCGCCGAGGCGTCGGCCGCGCAGCACGAGATCACCAGCCGTGCGACGTCGAGGCCCGTGGGGCCGGCGGGCGGGGTCGCGACCGACGGCGCGACGAAGCCCGTGACGGTGATCTCCCGCTCGGTGACCGGTCCGTGAGGGTCCGCCGCGGTCCGCGAGACGACGTCGAGCAGGCCCAGGGCGGGCGCCGCCCCCGGCGGCAGCGGCTCGTCGGCGGGCGTGGCGACGGTCGGGGCCGCGCGCGCCCCGAACCCGGCGAGCGCGCCCGACCCCAGCGCCGGGGGCACCACCAGCAGCAGCGCGAGGACCGGGAGCACCAGCAGCCAGGCGGCGGGGCCGGCGCGCCCGCCGGGGTGGTGATCGTGCCCGTGGTCGCCCGTCGGTGGCCGGCCCCGCAGGTCGCGGACCAGCGCCACGAGGGCCACCGCGACGAGGACGACTCCGGCGACGAGCACGGGCGTCGCCGACCAGGGCCGCACGTAGCGCAGGTACGAGCCGTCGAGCACGATCTTGATCAGCACGCCGCCGACGAGGACGAGCAGGACGTGCTGGGTGTCGCGGGTCATGCCGTCATCCCGTGCCCCCGAACACCAGCAGGCCCGCCAGCACGGCGCAGGACACGGCGACGACGAACGTCAGCGGCGCGAAGCGCAGCGCGAACGCGCGCCCGAAGGTGCCCGCCTGCAGTGCGATCAGCTTGACGTCGACCGCGGGCCCGACCACCAGGAACACCAGGCGCGGCAGCAGCGGCAGCGCCGAGAGGGAGGCGGCGACGAAGGCGTCGGCCTCGCTGCACAGGGCGAGCAGCACCGCGAGCAGCGCCATGACGGCGACGGCGAGGACGACGTGGCCGGCGAGGCCGTCGACCCAGGAGCGGGGCACGAGCACCGTGAACGCCGCGGCCGCGAGACCGCCGAGCACGAGGAACCCGCCGGCGTCGACGACGTCGTGGCGCACGGTCTCGGAGAACACGGCCCACCGCGGCGTGCCGTCGTCCGGCGGTGGCCGGCGCAGCCGGGCGGGGATCCATCCCGGGCGCCCGACCCGAGTCCAGAGCCACCCCACGCCCACGGCCGTGGCGGCGGACCCGAGCAGCCGCGCGCCGACCATCTCGGGGTGGTCGGGGAACGCGACGGCGGTGGCCACCAGCACCACGGGGTTGATCGCCGGGGCCGCGAGCAGGAACGCCAGGGCGGCCGCCTCGGGCACGCCCTGGCCGATGAGCCGGCGGGCCACCGGCACCGACGCGCACTCGCACCCGGGCAGGACCAGCCCCGCGGCCCCGGCGACCGGCACGGCGAGCGCCGGGCGTGCGGGCAGGACCCGGCGGAGCACGGCCGGCGAGACCCACGCCGCGAGCACCCCCGACAGGAGCGTCCCGAGCACGAGGAACGGCAGCGCCTGGACGCAGATCGCGACGAACACGGTGGCCCCGGTGCGCACGGTGGGGGCGTCGAGCAGGCCGACGAGCGGGCCCTGCAGGAGCGTCGCCAGCAGCAGCGTCGCGCAGAGCGCCACGAGAGACGCCGTCCCACGGGACGTCGTCGTGGCCGGACCGGGGGCGCTCACGGACGGCGATGCTGCCAGCCGCCACCGGGCCCGACCGCACCCCGCCGAGCGGCCTGTGGACGGCCGGGGTGCGTGTGGACGGCCGCGGTCCCGCGCCGGGACCGGCGCGGGACCGTTCAGCGGATCAGCTCTCCGCCACCAGGTCGTCCCGCACCCGCTCCGCCGTGGACACGACGAGCATGAGCAGCGTCCCGAGCGGGCCCGTCGCGAGGCCCTCCGCGGGGAACGCGTAGCGCAGGGTCACGTCCCACCCGCGGTCGGTCGCGACGGCGCCGAGCGTCCCGAACAGGCCCTGACCCGCGCGTTCGGCGACCCGGCGCGGGGTGTCGGCGTCCTCGAGGTCCCAGGCGACGACGCAGGTCAGGCTCAGGACGGCGAGGCCCTCGACGAGCTCGACCCCCTGCACCGCGCACGGCACGGCGCCGGACCGGAACGACAGGGCGCCGTCGTCGTCGACGTGCACCTCGACGAACTGCTCCAGCGACTCCCGCGCGGTGATGAGCAGCCCGGCGGTGGTCGCCGCCTCGCGGCTCACGACGTCCCGTTCGTGTCGGTGCGGTCGAGGGCGCCGCCGTAGCGTCGGTCGCGGCCTGCGTAGATCTCGCACGCCTCCCACAGGTGACGACGGTCGAAGTCGGGGAACAGCGTGTCGAGGAAGACCATCTCGGCGTACGCCGACTGCCAGAGCAGGAAGTTCGACGTGCGCTGCTCCCCCGAGCTGCGCAGGAACAGGTCGACGTCGGGCATGTCCGGCTCGTCGAGGTGCCGGGCGAGGGCCTTCTCGTCGATCTTGTCGGGGTCGATCTCCCCGCGGGCGGCCCGGCGGGCGAGCTCCTTCGCGGCGCCGACGATCTCCTGGCGCCCGCCGTAGTTGACACACATCGTCAGGGTGACGACGTCGTTGTCGCGGGTCAGTTCCTCGGCGATCTCGAGCTCCTTCACGACGCTGCGCCACAGCCGCGGCCGCTGGCCCGACCAGCGCACCCGCACCCCCATCGCGTGCATCTCGTCGCGTCGACGGCGGATCACGTCGCGGTTGAAGCCGAGCAGGAAGCGCACCTCGTCCGGGCTGCGCCGCCAGTTCTCGGTGCTGAACGCGTACGCGGAGATCCACTTGACGCCGATGTCGATGCACCCGCGCACGACGTCGAGCAGCTGGCCCTCGCCCTGGCGGTGCCCCTCGATCCGCGGCAGACCGCGCTGGTTGGCCCACCGGCCGTTGCCGTCCATGACGAGCGCGACGTGGTTCGGCACCAGCTCGGCCGGGATGTCGGGCGGGGTGGCGCCGCTCGGGTGCGGCGTCGGCGCCATCACCGTCGGGTCGTCGCGTCCGCGCAGCGCGCGGCCGGTCGAGCGTCCGCGCTCGGGGCGCAGGCGGGGGCTCACAGGGTCACTCCCGGTTCGTCTCGGAGGGCCGGCTCGTCGTCGTCGTGCGCACCTTCGACCGTCGCCGGGATGCCCCCGGCCAGGTCGACGCGGGGGATGCCGCCGCGGCGGTCGACGAGAGGGAGGGAACGCAGGGTCCGCTCGAGGTGCCACTGCAGGTGCGCGGCGACGAGGCCCGCGGAGTCGCGACGGGCGGCGGGGTCGGTGCCCTCTGCCGTGCCCCAGTCGCCGTCGCGCAGCGCCTCGAGCAGCCGCCACGTCTCCTCGGACGGGACGACGGCACCCGACGGGCGGCAGCCCTCGCACACCGCACCGCCCGCGGGCACCGAGAAGCGCCGGTGGTACCGCTCGCCCTCGATCCCGCAGCGCGCGCACTCGGTGATCGCGGGCGCCCAGCCGGCGATGACCATCGCGCGCAGGAGGAAGGCGTCGAGCACGAGATAGGGGTCGCGGACGCCGCCTGCGAGCCCCCGCAGGCCCCCGACGAGCAGCAGGAACAGCTCGCGGGCGGGCTCGCCCTCCTCGGACGCGAGGCGGTCGGCGGTCTCGAGCAGCGCGCACCCCGCCGTGTAGCGCGGGTAGTCGCCGGTGAGCCCGCCGCCGAAGGCGTCGAGGGTCTGCACCTGGGTGACGATGTCGAGGCTGCGGCCGGTGTGCAGCTGGAGGTCCACGTGACCGAACGGCTCGAGCCGGGCGCCGAACCGCGAGCTGGTGCGCCGCACGCCCTTCGCGACCGCGCGGACCTTGCCGTGGCGCTGGGTCAGGAGCGTGACGATCCGGTCGGCCTCGCCGAGCTTCTGCAGCCGCAGCACCACGCCGGTGTCGCGATAGAAGCCCACGCGGTCATCGTCGCACGGGGTGGTTCGCGATCACGTCCTGTAGGAGGCTCCGGGGATGAGCGGAACGATCGCGCGGCAGGTCGTCGAGGCCCTGGCCGATCCCTCCTCGACGCCGCCGGAGGGCCTGTTCGCCCCCGGCGCGGTCACCTGGCACTCGTTCGACGAGGTCGAGGCCCCGACGGTGCCGGACACCTTCGCGTCGCTGGTCGCGATCCGGGCGGTGGTCCCGGACTTCACGATGACCGAGCTACGCACCGGCGACGGCTACGCGCAGTACGTCGTCACGGGGACGCTGCCCGACGGGTCGACGCTGAGGGCCCCGGCGGCGCTGGTCGTCCACGTCGAGGGGGGCATGGTCACGCGGATCGAGGAGTACGTCGACACCGGCCAGCTGGCGCCGCTGTTCGCGCTCCTGGGCTGAGCGGGAACGCGAGCGACGAAGCGGCTTTCCTGGCACCCAGTGCAAGCGAGGACGCAGGGCTTGCACTGACGAGTGCTCAGAAGCCCAGGCGGCGGAGCTGGCGGGGGTCGCGCTGCCAGTCCTTCGCGACCTTGACGAACAGGTCGAGGTGGACCTTCTCGCCCAACAGGGCCTCGATCTGGCGACGGGCCTCGGTGCCGACGTGCTTGAGCCGCGAGCCGCCCTTGCCGATCACGATCGACTTCTGGCTGTCGCGCTCCACGAAGATCTCGGCGCGGATCGTGAGGACCTTGCCGGGCGTCATCTCCTCGACCACGACGGCCAGGGAGTGCGGGAGCTCGTCGCGCACGCCCTCGAGCGCGGCCTCGCGGACGAGCTCGGCGATCATCGTCGTCTCGGGCTCGTCGGAGAGGTCGCCGTCGGGGTAGAGCGGCGGGCCGGGGGGCATCTGCGCGAGCAGCAGGTCGGTGAGCAGGTCGATCCGCACGTTCCCGGTGGCCGAGACGGGGACGATCTCGGCGAACTCCGCCAGCTCCTGCAGGGCCAGCAGCCGCTCGGCGATCACCTCGGGCTTCACGAGGTCGGTCTTGGTGAGCACGCCCAGCACCGGGGTGCGGCCCGCGATCTCGCGCAGCTCGCCGGCGATGAACCGGTCGCCGGGCCCGATCGTCTGGTCGGCCGGGACGCAGAAGCCGATGGCGTCGACCTCGGCCCACGTCGTGCGCACGACGTCGTTGAGGCGCTCGCCCAGCAGCGTGCGCGGGCGGTGCAGGCCGGGGGTGTCGACCAGGATCAGTTGGCCGTCCTCACGGTGCACGATCCCCCGGATCGCGTGCCGGGTGGTCTGCGGGCGCGACGACGTGATCGCGACCTTCGACCCCACCAGCGCGTTGGTCAGCGTCGACTTGCCGACGTTGGGACGCCCGACGAAGCAGGCGAAGCCGGACCGGAAGCCCTCAGGAGACTCAGGCTGCGTCAACGGACTTCCCCTCCAGCCGCGCCACGATCTCGCGCCCGATGGGCAGGGCCGCGGTCGCCGCCGGGGAGGGGGCGTTGAGCACGTGCAGCACCGCCGGCCCCTCGCCTGCGCCGGAGTCCGTGTCCCCGTCCTGCACGAACAGGAAGTCGTCGACCAGCGACCCGTCGGGCCGGACGGCCTGCGCGCGCACCCCGGCGCGGCGGGCGACGTCGTGCGGGGGCCGCAGGTCGTCGGCGGTGACGCCGGGCAGCATCCGGGCGACCGCGGCGGCCATCGCGCGCTTCGACAGCGAGCGGTACATCTCCCCCAGCCCGTAACGCCACTGCTTCCCGGCGAGCTTGACGAACCCGGGGTCGACCAGCGTCCCGGCGAGCTCGCCCGCCCGCAGCGTCCGCCAGTCGTAGCCCTCGCGGGCCAGGGCGAGCACCGCGTTCGGGCCCACGTGGACCGACCCGTCGACCCCCCGCGTGGCGTGCACGCCGAGGAACGGGAAGGCCGGGTCGGGCACGGGGTAGACGAGCCCGCGGACCTGGTCGGCCAGTGACCCGACGAGGTCGGAGTACTCGCCGCGGAACGGCACGATGCGCACGCCGGGGTCGAAGCCCGAGGCCCGCGCGATCTCGTCGGAGCGCAGGCCCGCGCACACCACGACCTGGCCGGCGAGCAGGTCGCCGCGGTCGGTGTGGACGACGGCATCGCGGCGCCGCCGGGTCACCGACGTCACCGCCCGCCCCGTGTGCACGGTGGCGCCGCGGTCGACGGCGAGGCGCGCGAGCGTGCGGGTGATCGCGCCGTAGTCGCAGATCCCGGTGGACGGCACCCAGAGCCCGGCGAGCGCGGCGACGGCGGGCTCGCGCTCGCGGACCCCGGCCTCGTCGAGCTCGGTGACCTCGACGCCGTTCGCGCGCCCGCGGCGCACGAGCTCGGCCATCCGCGGCAGCTCCGCCTCCTCGGTGGCGACGACGACCTTTCCGCACTCCGACCACGGCAGGTCGTGCTCGGCGCAGAACGCCTTCGTCTCCGCGCAGCCCGTGACGGCGAGGCGCGCCTTGAGCGACCCGGGCGCGTAGTACAGCCCGGAGTGGATCACGTTGGAGTTCCGGCCGGTCTGGTGCGTCCCGGGGGTGTCCTCGCGCTCGACCAGCGCGACCGACGTGTGCCCGGCCGCGAGCAGCTCGTGCAGCACCGCGAACCCGACGATCCCGCCGCCCACGACGACGACGTCGTGACGCGGGTTGGACGCGACCGGCAGACTCACGACGACCTCACGACGACGCCACCCGGTGGACCGCCGACGCGTCCGGGCCCGCGACCAGCACCGTCGCCCCGGCCGTGACGTCGGCGACGGCGGCGAGGCCCGGGTCGTCGAACCCGTTCGCGAGGTCCGCGACCCCGACCACCGCGGCGGCCTCGAGGCCCGGCGCCCCGGCGGCGACGGCGGCGGCGACCGCGGCCTGCAGCGCCGTGAGCGACAGCGAGGGCAGCGCGACGGTGCAGGCGGCGTAGGTGCGGCCGTCGAGGTCGCGCACCGCCGCGCCGTGGGCCGCGCCGGTGCGCGCACGGGCGGAGCGCGCCAGCGTGACGATCTTCGCGTCCTCGGCGTCGAGCGCGTCGGGGGCGACGGGCTCGGTGAGGGTCGCAGCGGCGTCAGCCACGGTCGTCCTTTCCGTCGCGGGCGCCGGCCTGGGCCAGGTCGCCCTGGGTGTCGCTCGCGAAGTCGTCACTCATCGAGCCACCCGCATCGTCCCCATCGTCGCCGTCCCGGTGAGCGCCGTTCGTGGGGGCCCCGTCGGCGGGACGGGCCGGGGCGTCGTCGGTGGGCACCGGGTCCTCGTCCGGCGCGGGACGCCGGACCAGCAGGCTCCGGATCCGCATCCGGCCGCGGGCGTCCTCGCCGCCCTCGGCGCGCAGGCGCAGGCCGGCGATCTCGGCCTCGGCGCCGGGCAGCGGCACGCGGCCCAGGCGCTGGGCGAGCAGGCCGCCGACGGTGTCGACGTCCTCGACGTCGAACTCGACGCCGCAGGCCTCCTCGAGGTCCTCGACGGGCAGCCGCGCGGCGACCCGCCACGTCGACTCGTCGAGGTGCTCGAGCGGGCGGTGCTCGGCGGAGTCGTACTCGTCGGTGATCTCCCCGACGATCTCCTCGATCAGGTCCTCGATGGTCACGAGGCCCGCGGTGCCGCCGTACTCGTCGACGACGAGCGCCATGTGGTTGCGGTCGCGCTGCATGTCGCGCAGCAGCGCGTCGGCGCGCTTGGAGTCGGGCACGAAGTTGGCGGGGCGCATGACCTCGCCGACCGAGCCGGCCCCCGCTCCCGCACCCGGGGGGGTGTCCCCGTGGTCGACGGTGCGTCGCACCAGGTCCTTGAGGTAGACCACGCCGACGGTGTCGTCGACGTTCTCCCCGATGACGGGGATGCGGGAGTACCCGCTGCGCAGCGCCAGGGCCAGCGCCTGCCGCACGCTCTTCTCGCGCTCGATCCACACCATCTCGGTGCGGGGCACCATCACCTCGCGCACGCGGGTGTCGCCGAGGTCGAACACCGACTGGATCATCGCCCGCTCGTCGTCGTCGACGAGCCCGCCCGCCTCGGCCATGTCGACCATCTCGCGGAGCTCGACCTCGGAGGAGAACGGTCCCTCACGGAAGCCGCGCCCGGGCGTGATCGCGTTGCCGACGAGGATCAGCAGGGTGGCCAGCGGGCCGAGCAGGCGCGCGAGCATCCGCACGGGCCCGGCCACGGCGAGCGCGAGCCCGTAGGGGTGCTGGCGACCCAGGGTGCGCGGCCCGACGCCGATCAGCACGTAGGACACGAGCACCACGACCAGCGCCGCGACCAGCAGCGCGAGCCCGTCGGGACCGATCAGCTGCAGCGAGACGAACGCCCCGAGCACCGCGGCCGTCGCCTCGCAGGCCACCCGGAGCAGGAGCAGCAGGTTGAGGTGGCGCGGACGGTCGGCGATGATCGCCGAGAGCGCCTTCGAGCCCGTCGCCCCCTCGCGGACCAGGGCGTCGACGCGGGCGCGGGACACCGTCGACAGCGCCGCGTCGGCCGCCGCGAACACCCCGGCCAGGGGCACGAGCAGGATCGCCGCGACGAGCTGGCCGACCAGCGACCCCGTCACCGCGGCGCGCCGCCGGCGGCGTCGTCCCCGAGGCCCACGGTGCCCAGCAGACGGTCGTCCGCGGCCCGCTCGCGGGCGGAGCGCGCCGCGGCCGCGCGCTGGGTGCGCCAGTCGGCGAGCAGCTCGGCCTGCAGCCCGAACATCGTGCGCTCCTCGTCGGCCTCGGCGTGGTCGTAGCCGAGCAGGTGGAGCACGCCGTGGACGGTGAGCAGGTGCAGCTCGTCGTCGAGGCCGTGGCCCGCGGTGGCGGCCTGGTCGGCGGCGAACGCGGGGCAGAGCACGATGTCGCCGAGCAGCGCCGGGCCGGACGACGGCGCGTCCGGACGGCGTGCCGAGTCGTACTCGTCCATGGGGAACGACATGACGTCGGTGGGCCCGGGCTCGTCGAGCCAGCGCTCGTGCAGCTCGGCCATCGGCTCGAGCTCGATCAGCATGATCGAGAGCTCGGCGAGCGGGCTCACGCCCATGCGGTCGAGGGCGTAGCGGGCGACCTCGACGATCGGGCCCTCGGCCACCGCCACGCCGGACTCGTTCGCGATCTCGATGCTCATGTCGGTCCCGTCGGGCTCGGGTGCGGTCATCGTCCCCGGCGCTCGCGGTTGCGCGGGCCCACCGGCGGCCCGGTGCGCGGGGCGCTCGAGACGGCTTGGGGGCGCCGCTGCTCCTGGGCCGCGTCGTAGCGGCCGTAGGCGTCGATGATGTCGGCGACGAGGCGGTGGCGCACGACGTCCTGGCTGGTCAGCTCGGCGAACTCGACGTCGTCGACGCCGTCGAGGATCTCGCGGACGATGCGCAGGCCCGACGTCGAGCCGCCCGGGAGGTCGACCTGGGTGACGTCGCCGGTGACGACCATCTTCGAGTTGAAGCCCAGCCGCGTCAGGAACATCTTCATCTGCTCGGGCGTGGTGTTCTGCGCCTCGTCGAGGATGATGAACGCGTCGTTGAGCGACCGGCCGCGCATGTAGGCCAGGGGCGCGATCTCGATCGTGCCGGCCGCCATCAGCTTGGGCACCGACTCCGCGTCGAGCATGTCGTGCAGCGCGTCGTAGAGCGGGCGCAGGTACGGGTCGATCTTCTCCGACAGCGTGCCGGGCAGGAAGCCGAGCCGCTCGCCGGCCTCGACGGCCGGGCGGGTCAGGATGATCCGGTTGACCTGCTTGGCCTGCAGCGCCTGCACGGCCTTCGCCATCGCCAGGTAGGTCTTGCCCGTGCCGGCCGGACCGATGCCGAAGACGATGGTGTTGACGTCGATCGCGTCGACGTAGCGCTTCTGGTTCAGCGTCTTGGGCCGGACGGTGCGCCCGCGGCGGGACACGATGTCGAGGCTGAGCACCTCGGCCGGCGACGGGCCGGTGTCGCCGCCGTCGTCGCTGTCGTCCTGCAGCATGCGCACCGAGCGGCGCACCGCGTCGGGGTCGATCTGCTGGCCGCGGCTGGCCAGGACGACCAGCTCGGCGAACACCCGCTCGGCGAAGGCCACGTCGGCCGGCTCGCCGCTGAGGGTGAGCTCGTTGCCGCGGACGTGGACGTCGGCGGCCAGCAGGCTCTCGGCCTCGCGCAGGTTCTCGTCGCGCTTGCCCAGCAGCGCCAGCAGCGCCGCCTCGGGCACCACGATCCGGGAGGTTCCGTCACCGGTCACGTGCTGAACAGTCCTGCTTCCTCGCCGTCGTCCGTACCCCGTCATCGTACCGCCCGGTCCCCGGGCTCCGGACCGCCGCTCACAGCAGGCTCTCGACCTCCGCGCGCACGGCGGTCCACGCCGGCTGCGCGGGGTCGATCACGGCGAAGTGGTCGGCGCCGGGCACCACACGCAGGCGGGCGTCGCCCCGGGCCGCCGCCGCGGCGGTGACGTACCGCTGCGACTGGTCCAGCGGCACGATCGTGTCCGCGTCGCCGTGCACGCAGACCACCGGGCCCGCGGCCGGCACGAGGGCCGCGGGCGAGGCGAGCGCGTAGCGGTCGGCGACCGTCGCGGGCGTGCCCCCGAGCAGGTCGACCACCGCGCCGCCGCCGAGGCCCTGGGCGGCGCCGGCGACGAGGTCGAGCACCCCGGCCTGGGCGACCGTGCCGACCGGCCGGACGCGGGGGGCGGCGGCCACCGAGCCGTCGCGCAACCGGTCGCGGCTCGCGGCCCAGGTGGCCAGGTGCCCGCCGGCGGAGTGCCCGAGGAACACGACCCGGTCGAGGTCCAGGCGGCCCGCCGCGGCCTTCTGGACCGCGTCGGGCAGCAGGTCGATCGCGGCGGCGACGTCGGTGAACGTCGTCGGCCAGCCCCCGCCGGCGCCGACCCCGTCGGCGCCGACTCTGCGGTACTCGATGTTCCAGGCCGCGATCCCGCGGTTGGTGAGGTCGACCGCGAGCGGGGTGCCGAGCTCGAGCCCGTACGACGCCCGCCAGTAGCCGCCGTGGACCACGACGACCACGGGCAGGGACTTGCCGTCGCCGGGGGGCAGGTGCAGCACCCCGTACTGGGCGGGGTCGGTGCCGTAGGTCAGGCGGCCGGGCGTCGGGGTACCGGGCTGGGTGGCGGGGACCTGCACGCCGCCGCCGGGCGTCGGGACGGTCGAGCACGCGGCCAGGCCGAACGCCGCGCCGAGGCCCCCGAGTCCGACCGCACCGAGCAGGGTCCGTCGCGGCATGCTCACCCCCACCGCGCCGTCCGGGCACCCAGGGCACCGAGCGCGACCACGGCCGCGGTGGAGGTGCGCAGCACGTCCGGGCCCATCCGCACCTCGCGGGCCCCGGCGTCGGCGAGGACCGCGCGCTCGTCGTCGGTCACCCCGCCCTCGGGGCCGACGACGAGCACGAGCTCGCCCCCGTCCGGGAGCGCGACACCGGCCAGCGTCTCGGCCGCCGTGGCCTCGAGGACGAGCATCGCCGCGCCGCGGTCGGCCAGCTCGCGGGTGGTCACGGGGGCGGCCACCTCGGGCACGCGCGCCCGTCGGGCCTGCTTGGCGGCCTCGCGGGCGGTCGCGCGCCAGCGCGCGATGGCCTTCTCCCCGCGCGGGCCCTCGTCCCAGCGGGCGACGCTGCGCTCGGCGCGCCAGGGCAGCACCGCGTCGACCCCGGCCTCGGTGGCCGTCTCGACCGCGAGCTCCCCGCGGTCGCCCTTGACCAGCGCCTGGGCGAGGACGACGCGCAGCGCCGGCTCCTCGTCGTGGCGCCGCTCGAGCACCGTCGCCGTCACCCGGCCCTTGGCGACGTCGACGACCTCGGCGCGGGCCCGCGTCCCTGCGCCGTCGCCGAGCAGCACGACCTCGCCGGCACGCACCCGGCGGACGTCCGCGGCGTGCCGCCCCTCCGGCCCGTCGAGGACGACCTCGCCCCCGGCCGGCACGTCGTCGACCCAGAACAGCGCCGGGCGGGTCCAGGCCGCCGCCGTGCCAGCGCTGCGTCCACGCTTGCACTCAACGCCAGGAAAGCCGCTTCCTCGATCCGGGTCCGAGCTCTGGCTCACCGAGCGCGGCCACCCGACCGCCGCCGGCCGAACAGGCCGTTGCGGTGCGCGGCGAGGTCGGGGCGCTCCTCGCCGCGGAGCTCGGCGAGCTCGCGGAGCAGCTCGGTCTGGCGGGCGTCGAGCCGGTCGGGCACCTGGACGTCCAGGTGCACGAGCAGGTCGCCCCGCCCGTCGGTGCGCCCGGTGGACCGCAGCCGCGGCATCCCCTTGCCGCGCAGGGTGATCGTCGTGTTCGCCTGTGTGCCGGGCTCGATCGAGAGCTCCTCGTCGCCCTCGAGGGTGCGCTGCGGCAGCGTGGTGCCCAGCGCCGCCGCGGTCATCGGCAGGCTGACGTGGCAGTGCAGGTCGACGCCGTCGCGGGTGAAGTACTCGTGGCGCTCCTCGGAGACCTCGATGTAGAGGTCGCCCGCCGGCCCGCCACCGG
Organism: Actinomycetospora sp. NBC_00405; assembly: GCF_036044095.1. NCBI lineage: Bacteria > Bacillati > Actinomycetota > Actinomycetes > Pseudonocardiales > Pseudonocardiaceae > Actinomycetospora > Actinomycetospora sp. NBC_00405. The sequence goes on along the minus strand of NZ_CP107938.1, from coordinate 142,557 downwards.
GGCCGACCTCGCCCTGGCTGGCCATCCGGATGCGCATGCCGTCGCCCACGCCGGCCGGCACCTGCACGGTGACGGTCCGCCGCGAGCGCACGCGCCCGTCGCCGCCGCACTGGTTGCAGGGGCTCGGGATGATCTCGCCGGTGCCGCGGCAGACCGGGCAGGCCCGCGCCGTGACGACCTGGCCGATGAACGAGCGCTGCACGTTCTGGATCTCGCCGCGGCCGTCGCAGGTGTCGCAGGTCTCGGTGTGCGTGCCCGGCTCGGCGCCGCCGCCGTGACACTTCTCGCAGAGCACGGCGGTGTCGACGGTGAGGTCGCGGGCGACGCCGGTCGCACACTCCTCGAGCGTGAGGTCGATGCGGATCAGCGCGTCCTCGCCGGGCTGGACGCGGCTGCGCGGGCCGCGGCCGCCCGTGGCGCCCGCCGCGCCGAAGAACGCGTCCATGATGTCGCCGAGCCCGCCGAAGCCGGCCGAGGAGAAGCCGCCGCCACCGCTGCCGCCACCGCGCGCGGTCTCGAGCGGGTCCCCGCCGAGGTCGACGATCCGCCGCTTCTGCGGGTCGGTGAGGACCTCGTAGGCGCTCTTGACGTCGTGGAACTTCGCCTGCGTCTCGTCGTCCGGATTGACGTCGGGGTGCAGTTCCCGGACGAGCTTGCGGTAGGCCCGCTTGATCTCGCCGTCGTCAGCGTCCCGGGACACGCCCAGGATTCCGTAGTAGTCCTTCGCCACGCTGGTCCTCGTCCGTCCTGTCGTTGCGTGCTGTCGCCGCCCTGCGAGGCGAGCGCTCAGCGTCCCCCGACGATCTCACCGACGTAGCGGGCCACCGCACGCACCGCCGCGATCGCACTGGGGTAGTCCATCCGCGTCGGCCCGACGACGCCCATGCCGCCGAGGGCAGTAGTCCCCGCTCCGTAACCGATCGACACCGTGGCGGCGCTCCACAGGTCCTCGGACTCGTTCTCCTCGCCGATGCGCACGGTCACGGTGCCCGGGTCGCTCGCCGAGGTGAGCAGACGGAGTACCACCACCTGCTCCTCGAGCGCCTCCAGCATCCCCCGCAGCGCACCGGCGTCGGTGCCCGCCCGGGTGAGGTTCGCCGTGCCGCCGAGCACCAGGCGCTCCTCGGGCCGCTCGAGCAGGGCCTCGACCAGCACCGCGGCCACGCTGAGCAGCGGGGAGCGCAGGCCGTCGGGGGCGTCCTCGGGCAGCTCGGACATCCTCGTCGAGGCCGTGGCCAGAGGCTGGCCGACCAGCGAATTGTTGAGCAGGGCACGCAGCCGTGCGACGTCCTGCTCGTCGAGCACGTCGCCGAGGTCGACGACGCGCTGGTCGACCCGTCCGGCGTCGGTGATGAGCACCAGCATCAGGCGGGCCGGGGTCAGGCGGACGACCTCGAGGTGGCGCACGGTCGAGCGGGACAGCGTCGGGTACTGGACGACGGCCACCTGGCGGGTGAGCTGCGCGAGCAGCCGCACGCTGCGCTTGAGCACGTCGTCGAGGTCGACCGCGCCCTCGAGGAACTGCGTGATCGCCCGGCGCTCGGCCCCGGAGAGGGGCTTGACCTGGTGCAGGCGGTCGACGAAGAGCCGGTAGCCCTTGTCGGTGGGGATGCGCCCGGCGCTGGTGTGGGGCTGGGCGATGTAGCCCTCCTCCTCCAACGCCGCCATGTCGTTGCGCACCGTCGCGCTCGAGACGCCGAGGTTGTGACGGTCGACGAGGGCCTTCGACCCGACCGGCTCGTTGGTGGCCACGAAGTCGGCGACGATCGCGCGCAGGACGGCGACGCGGCGCTCCTCGGCGTTCACCGCGTCCACCTCCCGAGCCTCCGTGACGTCCCGGCTGACGTCCCGACCTTCCATGGTAGGCGAGGTGCGGCGGGCGGGTGGGGGCGTCAGGGCAGCGCCGGTTCTGTCGCCGGGACCGCTGCCGGGACCACTGCCGGGACCGCCGCCAGGATGCCCTCCACGCTGCGCGCGACGACGCGGGCGAGGTCGGTGCGGGCGCGGTCGGCGCGGGGGTCCTCCCCGGCGCGGCGCCAGCGAATCAGGGCGTCGAGGGCCAGCCCGCGGACGTCGGCCGCCGGGAGGTCCGGCGGGGCGCCGAGGCGGGCGGCAGCGGACGGCCCGTCGCCGCCGAGCAGCCGGCGGGCGTCCTCGACCTCACCGCGCTCGCCGGTGCCCGGTCGGGTGTGCAGGGCGACCAGCGCGTCCTGCTCGACGAACTCGTGGGCCCCGGTGAGCACCCGCTCGACGGCACCTCCGAGCTCGGTGGCGGCCGCCTCCCCGCCGGCCCGGGGGTGCGGGACGGCACGCAGGACGCGCTCGAGGGCGCCGAGGGCCGCGCGGGCCCGGAAGACGCGCGATCTCGACCCTTCTCGCCTGCGCGCGCGACCTGAACCCCGCCACCGAGCCGGTCGCCGACGACGCCACCCCGGACCTGCCGACGCCCCGGGTCGCCCTGACCGAGCGCGAGCGGGAGGTCGCCGCCCTGGTCGTCGAGGGCCTGACCTACCGGGAGATCGGCGCGCGGCTGTTCCTGTCGGCCAAGACCGTCGAGCACCACGTCGCCCGCCTGCGCCACCGGCTCGGGTCGGCGACGCGCAGCGAGCTCTTCGGCGACCTGCGCGCCGCGCTGGGGCGCTGAGACGCCACTTCGGTGGCGATACCCGCGCTCAGCGCGGGAATCGTCACCGAGGTCGTCCTGTCCTGAGTGGACGCCCACGCCGTCATTCCCTCCCTCGACCTGCCGAGCGAGACCCCGGAATGCTTCGGTTCCCGAAGCATCCGGGTCGGACGAGTCGAGCCTCCGGGGGTATGGGGAACTCCTCTGACGCAAGCACGCAGGGAACGCGGCGAGGGGCGGACAGCCGCCCTCCCTCGACGTCCGGAACACGGAGCGCGCCGGGCAGCCCTGACGGTCGTCGGCGGGCGCTGCAACGCCACCTCGGTGGCGAAACCCGTGCTCAGCGCGGGATCCGGCACCGAAGCCGCAGCGTCACGCCCCCGCGAGCGAGATCGCGACACCGTCGGCGAGCAGCCGCCCCCGCCTCGTGAGCACCGCACGCCCGCCCGCCCAGGCGTCGGGAGCGAGCAGGCCCTCCTGGGCGGCCTGTTCGCCGGCAGCCCGACCCGGTCCGTCGAGGGCCTCCGCGGCGAGACCGTCGACCGTGCGGACCTCGAGCAGCACCTGCTCGAGGTGGGCCTCCTCCGGCGTGACGCGCTCGCGGGCCTCGGCGGGCGAGCGCCCCTCGGCGAGAGCAGCCGAGTAGCGCGCAGGGTGGCGCACGTTCCACCAGCGTGTGCCGCCGACGTGGGAGTGCGCGCCCGGTCCGGCACCCCACCAGTCGCCGCCGCCCCAGTAGATCTGGTTGTGGCGGCAGCGGGCGTCGGTCGAGCGCGCCCAGTTCGACACCTCGTACCAGCCGAACCCGGCGGCGCCGAGCGTGTCGTCGACGATCTCGTAGCGGTCGGCGAGCACGTCGTCGTCGGGCATCGGCAGCTCGCCGCGTGCCACCCGGCGGGCCAGCGCGGTGCCCGCCTCGACGATCAGGGAGTACGCCGAGACGTGGTCGGCGCCGGAGGCCAGCACGGCATCCAGCGAGCGACGCAGGTCGGCGTCGGTCTCGGTCGGCGTGCCGTAGATGAGGTCGAGGTTGACGTGCCCGATCCCCGCGTCGAGGGCCTCCCCCACGACCCGCGCCGCGGCGCCGGGCGTATGACGGCGGTCGAGGACGGCGAGGACGTGGTCGACGTCGGACTGCATGCCCAGCGACAGGCGGGTGTAGCCGGCGTCGGTGATCGCGGCGAGGAGCTCGGGGGTCGTCGACTCGGGGTTGGCCTCGGTGGTCACCTCGGCGCCGGGCCGCAGGCTGAACGAGCTCCGGACCGCGTCGAGCACCGCGACCAGACCCTCCGCGCCGAGCAGCGAGGGCGTGCCGCCACCGAGGAAGACGGTGTCGGCGGCCGGGGGCGTGCCGAGCACCTGCGCGGCGAGGTCGAGCTCGCGGCGCAGGCCCTCGAGCCAGGAGGCGGGCGAGGCGGGGTCGTCGGACGACGTCAAACCCAGGTCGGACGCCGTGTAGGTGTTGAAGTCGCAGTAGCCGCACCGGGTCGCGCAGAACGGGACGTGCACGTAGATCCCGAAGGGTCGCGTGCCGAGCGCCGTGAGCGACGACGCCGGCAGGGCGCCGTCGGGGGGCGCCGGCTCGCCGGACGGGGGGACGGAAGGCACGGATCCAGTGTGCCCCCGCTCGTGGCGGGCCCGGCCGGCGCAATCCGTAGTCCCGTCGCGCGCTTGCCGTGGTCCACCCGGCGAGATCGCACTGACCTTCGCCGACGACCGCACGAGCACCGCGAAGTGGGCCGGACCTGGGCATCGACACGCAGAGCTTCGCGGGTCTGCCGATCGACGCGTTCGAGGTGATGCGACCACGGACCCGAGGTCCCGGTGACCTACGAGTGCGTGCGCTCCGGCCGCTGAGCGAGTGCGTGGCGTGACGGACACCCAGTGTCTGCGGCGCCACGCCGCTGACACTCCCGACGCCCCCCGGCCGCCGTCCCCGTCGCGCAACAGCACTGTGGGCGAAGGTCACGTGGAGAAAGACCCCTCCTCATGGCAGTCTGGGAGGCGTGCGCGCGACCGGACTGCTCCTCGTGAGCCGACGTCACGTCGACCTCGTGCGCCTCGCGAGCTCCCTCTGCCGGGCTCACTGAGCGCGAAGCACCGCCACCACATCCCAGCGGGTCCCGCGCGCCACGGCATCGAGGGCCGCCTCGTCATGCCTGCGCGCGGCCGTGCACCACCCCGGAGGAACCCCGAGACATGGCTGCTAGTTCTGGCGCCCCCTCGTCCGAGAAGGCCGCCACCTCGGAGGAGTCGTACGCGGAGACCACTCCGCTGCGTCACTCCGGGGCCACCGAGGACGCCCCGCCGCAGCCCAGGCCCGCCCGGGCGCGCAAGGGCAAGGCGGAGGGCCAGTGGGCGCTGGGCTACCGCGAGCCGCTGAACAAGAACGAGCAGTCCAAGAAGGACGACCACCCGCTGAACGTGCGGGCGCGCATCGAGAACATCTACGCCCACCGCGGCTTCGACTCGATCGACCCGGCCGACCTGCGCGGACGCTTCCGGTGGATGGGGCTCTACACCCAGCGCGCCGAGGGCTTCCCGGGCACCGACACCGGGCACGTCGACGAGGAGGAGCTCGACGCGCCGCACTTCATGCTGCGGGTGCGCGTCGACGGCGGCGGCCTGACCACCGAGCAGCTGCGCGTCATCGGCGAGATCTCCCAGACCTTCGCCCGCGACACGGCCGACGTCACCGACCGCGAGAACATCCAGCTGCACTGGATCCGCGTCGAGGACATGCCGGAGATCTGGCGTCGGCTCGAGGCCGTCGACCTCTACACCACCGAGGCCTGCGGCGACTGCCCCCGCGTCATCCTCGGCTCGCCGGTGGCGGGCATCAGCGCCGACGAGATCATCGACGGCACCCCGGCGATCGACGAGATCGTGGAGCGCTTCATCGGCGACCGCTCGCTCGCGAACCTCCCCCGCAAGTTCAAGACCTCGATCTCCGGGCAGCAGGACGTCGCCCACGAGGTCAACGACGTCGCCTTCGTCGGGGTGGACCACCCCGAGCACGGCCCGGGCTTCGACGTGCACGTCGGCGGTGGGCTCTCCACCAACCCCAAGCTCGCCGTGCGCCTCGGTGCCTGGGTGCCGCTCGACGAGGTCGCCGACGTCTGGCACGCCGTGGTGCAGGCCTTCCGCGACTACGGCTACCGCCGCCTGCGCACCCGCGCGCGCATCAAGTTCCTCATCGCCGACTGGGGCCCCGAGAAGTTCCGCCAGGTCATGGAGGACGAGTACCTGGGCCGGAAGATGCTCGACGGCCCGGCGCCGGAGGCCATCGCCGGCACCATCGACCACATCGGCATCCACGACCAGATCGACGGCAACCACTACGTCGGCGTGGCCCCGCCGGCCGGCCGCACCAGCGGGTCGACGCTCGTCGGCGTCGCGAAGGCCGCCGAGGAGGCCGGGTCGGGCCGCGTCCGGCTCACGCCGTACCAGAAGATCCTCGTGCTGGACGTGCCCGGCGAGGAGCTCGACGGGCTCACCGCCGCGCTCGACCACCTCGGCCTCCCGGCCCGCCCGACGCCGTGGCGCCGGGCGACGATGGCGTGCACCGGCCTGGAGTTCTGCAAGCTCGCGTTCGTCGACACCAAGAACCGCGCGGGCGAGCTCGTCGAGGAGCTCGACCGGCGTCTCGCCGACGTCCAGGACGCCCTCGAGCACCCGGTGTCGATCCACCTCAACGGCTGCCCGAACTCCTGCGCGCGGGTCCAGGTCGCGGACATCGGCCTCAAGGGCCAGATCGTCAACGACGCCGAGGGCAACCCGGCCGCCGGGTTCCAGGTGCACCTCGGCGGCGGGCTCGGCCTCGACGCGGGCTTCGGCCGCAAGCTGCGCGGTCACAAGGTGCTCTCCGCCGACCTCGGCGACTACGTCGAGCGCGTCGTGCGCGCCTACGCCGAGCAGCACGAGGCCGGCGAGCGCTTCGCCCAGTGGGTCGTGCGGGCGGAAGAAGGACAGCTGACATGAGGCTGGTCCTCCAGTACTGCCCCTACTGCGGCGAGCAGGACCTGCGGCCCCGGGAAGAGCCTGCGGGCGCCTGGGAGTGCGCTGACTGCCGCAGCACCTTCGTCGTCACCCCGGCACCGGCTCCGGCGAGAGGATCCGCATGACCACCACGACAGGCACGCGGGACGATCTGCGCACCGAGGCGCTCGCCGCCGGCGAGCGGTTCGCCGCCCGCGAGGGCAGCGTGAGCCACGAGGAGCTGACCCGCGAGATCCTCGCCTGGGCCGCCGAGACGTTCGGCGAGGGCCTGATCGTCGCGTCGAACATGCAGGACGCCGTGCTCGTCGAGCTGGGTGCCGCCGCCCGTCCGGGTGTCGACGTGCTGTTCCTCGAGACCGGCTACCACTTCGCCGAGACGCTCGGCACCCGCGACGCGGTGGCCCAGACCTACGGCGTCACCATCGTCCAGGCCGAGCCCGAGCTGACGGTCGCCGAGCAGGACGCGACCTTCGGCAAGGATCTCTTCAACATCGACCCCGGCCAGTGCTGCAACATGCGCAAGGTCGAGCCGCTGCGCAGGACGCTCGCGCGCTACGACGCCTGGGTCACCGGCGTCCGCCGCGTCGAGGCGCCGACCCGCGCGGCGACGCCCCTGGTCACCTGGGACGAGCGCCACGACCTCGTCAAGATCAACCCGATCGCCCACTGGTCCGACGAGCAGATGGACGCCTACATCCGCGAGCACGCGGTGCTCGTGAACCCGCTGGTCGAGGCGGGCTACCCCTCGATCGGCTGTGCGCCCTGCACCGCCAAGCCGGCCCCGGGCGCCGACCCGCGCAGCGGGCGCTGGGCGGGCTTCTCCAAGACCGAGTGCGGGCTGCACGGATGACCGCCGCCGCGGTGGAGACGCTCCACACCGACCAGCTCGACGCCCTCGAGTCCGAGGCGATCCACATCATGCGCGAGGTCGCGGGCGAGTTCGACCGCCCGGTGATCCTCTTCTCCGGCGGCAAGGACTCGATGCTGCTGGTGCACCTCGCGCGCAAGGCGTTCTGGCCCGCGCCGATCCCGTTCCCGGTGCTGCACGTCGACACCGGGCACAACTTCGACGAGGTGATCGAGTTCCGGGACGCCGTCGTCGAGCGCTACGGCCTCGAGCTCGAGGTGGCGCGCGTCCAGGACTACATCGACGACGGGCGGCTCGAGGAGCGCGCGGACGGCACTCGCAACCCGCTGCAGACCACCCCGCTGCTGGACGCCATCGCCGAGCACCGCCACGACGCGGTGTTCGGCGGCGGGCGCCGCGACGAGGAGCGGGCGCGCGCCAAGGAGCGCGTGTTCAGCCTGCGCAACGCCTTCGGCCAGTGGGAGCCGTCGCGCCAGCGGCCCGAGCTGTGGAACCTCTACAACGGGCGCCACAAGCCCGCCGAGCACGTGCGCGTGTTCCCGCTGTCGAACTTCACCGAGCTCGACGTCTGGCGCTACATCCGGCGCGAGGGCATCGAGCTCCCGTCGATCTACTACGCGCACACGCGTGAGGTGTTCTCCCGCGACGGGATGTGGCTGACCTCAGGGCCGTGGTTCGGGCCCCGCGACGACGAGGAGGTCGTCGCGAAGACCGTGCGCTACCGCACGGTCGGCGACGGCTCCTGCACCGGCGCCGTGGAGTCGGACGCGTCGACGCTCGACGAGGTGCTGGACGAGGTCCGCGAGAGCCGGTTGACCGAGCGCGGTGCCACCCGGGCCGACGACCGTCTCTCGGAGGCCGCCATGGAGGACCGCAAGCGAGAGGGCTATTTCTGATGCCGGACCTGCTCAAGCTCGCGACCGCGGGCAGCGTCGACGACGGCAAGTCGACGCTGGTCGGACGTCTGCTCTACGACACCAAGTCGGTGCTCGCCGACCAGATGGAGGCCGTCGAGCGCGCCACGCAGGGCGGCGGAGACCCCGACCTGTCGCTGCTTGTCGACGGGCTGCGCTCGGAGCGCGAGCAGGGCATCACGATCGACGTCGCCTACCGGTACTTCGCCACGCCGCGGCGCTCGTTCGTCCTCGCCGACACCCCCGGGCACGTCCAGTACACCCGCAACACGGTCACCGGCGCGTCCACCGCGGCGCTCGCCGTGCTGCTGGTGGACGCCCGCGCCGGGATCGTCGAGCAGACGCGCCGGCACGTCGCGGTGATGGGCCTGCTGCGCGTGCCGCGCCTGGTGCTCGCGGTCAACAAGATGGACCTGGTCGACCACGACGAGAACACCTACTGGCGCATCGCCAAGGAGTTCTTCGGGCTCACCGAGGCCCTCGGCTACGCCGACGAGGACGTCGTGGCGATCCCGCTGTCGGCGAAGAAGGGCGACAACGTCGTCCTGCGCTCGGAGAACACGGCCTGGTACGAGGGCCCGACACTGCTCGAGCACCTCGAGTCGGTGCCGGTCGCGGGCGCCGACCACTCCGCGCCGCTGCGCTTCCCGGTGCAGTACGTCGTGCGCCCCCGCACCGAGTCCCACCCCGACTACCGCGGCTACGCCGGCCTCATCGCCGCGGGCACGGTGCGCGCCGGTGACGAGGTGATGGTCCTGCCCGACGGGCAGCGGACCCGGGTCGAGGGCATCGACACCTTCGACGGCGAGCTCGACGCCGCCCACGACGGGCAGAGCGTCGTCCTGCGCCTCGCCGACGACCTCGGGATCGCCCGCGGCGCCGTCATCGCCGCCCCGGGGGCGGCGGAGCCGGTCACCGAGTTCGACGCGACGCTCGCGTGGCTGCACGAGAAGCCGCTCAAGCCCGGCGCGCGCCTGCTGCTCAAGCACGGGACGCGCACCGTGCAGGCGATCGTGAGCGCGGTGACCCACCGGCTCGACACCGAGACCCTCACCCTCGACGAGGACCCCGGCGAGCTGGCGATCAACGACATGGGCCAGGTGTCGCTGACGGTGTCCGAGCCCCTGCCGCTCGACGACTACGACGTCGTCGCCGCCACCGGCTCGTTCCTGCTCGTCGCCCCGCAGGCCGGCGACACCCTCGGCGCGGGCCTCGTCGGCCGCCCGCTCCTCACGGCGCCGCTCGACCACGCCTGAGGATCGCACTCCGCCGACACGTGCAAGAACGCTCGGCCGGGTGCGCATCCCTCGGGGTGGGGGTAGCCCTGCCCATGCCCGTCGAGTTCATCGGCCAGATCAGCACCCAGTTCGCCTCGGAGATCCACCCGTCGTCGGGCCCGGCGATCGACCCGGACTTCGTCCGCCGCTTCGTCGGCGCCCACGAGGACGCCGGGTTCGACAAGGTGCTGGTCGGGCACAGCGCGTCGTCCGCCGACGGGCTGCAGGTCGCGGCCTTCGCCGCGGCGCACTCCGAGCGTCTCGGGTACCTCGTCGCCCACCGGCCCGGCTTCATGGCGCCGACGATGGCCGCGCGCGCCTTCGCGACGCTGGACCGCTTCTCGGGCGGGCGCGTCGCCGTGCACACCGTCTCCGGCGGCAGCGAGGCCGACCAGGCCCGCGACGGCGACCACCTCGACAAGGAGGGGCGCTACCGGCGCACCGACGAGTACCTCGAGGTCATGGAGCGCACCTGGACCGCCGAGGAGCCCTTCGACCACCGGGGCGAGTTCTACGACGTCGCCGACGTCCACGCGGTCGCCCGGCCGGTGCAGCAGCCGCGCATCCCGATCTACTTCGGCGGCTCGTCGCAGGCGGCCTACCGCGTCGGCGGCAAGCACGCCGACGTCTTCGCGCTCTGGGGCGAGCCGCTCGCCGAGACCGCGGAGCAGATAGCCGCGGTGCACGAGGCCGCGCGCGCCGCGGGCCGGTCGACGATGCCCCGGATCAGCGTCTCCTTCCGCCCGATCCTCGGCACCACCGAGGAGCAGGCCTGGGAACGCGCCCACGACGTCCTCGACCGCATCGTCGCCGCCGACGGCGGTGGTGGGTCGTTCACCGGGCGGACGACCCACCGCCGGGGCCACGAGACCACCCGCACCAACGCCGGCTCCCAGCGCCTGCTCGCCGCGGCCGAGCGGGGCGAGCTGCACGACCGCGCGCTGTGGACCCCGACGGCGGCGGCCTCCGGGGCCGCCGGGAACTCGACCGCGCTCGTCGGCACGCCCGAGACGGTCGCGGCCGCCCTGCTGGACTACGTCGACATCGGCGCGACGACGTTCCTGCTGCGGGGGTACGACCCGCTCGACGACGTCGCCGACTACGGCCGGCGGCTGCTCCCCCTCGTGCGCGAGGAGCTGGCCCGGCGCGAGAGGGTCCCGGCGTGACGACGCCCTCCGCCGCCGTGAGCGCCGCGGCCCGCTCCCCCGACGTCCGCACGCTCCTGGCCGGGATCGCCGAGGGCGCCGCGGAGCGCGAGCGCCGCGACGAGAGCCCGTTCGCGCAGGTAGCGGCCGTCGCGAAGGCGGGGCTGGGCGCGTTGTCGCTGCCCGTCGACGAGGGCGGGCAGGGCGCCTCGGTGCGCGAGCTCCTGGCCTTCGTCATCGACCTCGCCGAGGCCGACCCGATCGTCGCCCACGTCCTGCGCACCCACTACAGCCAGGTGCTCGGGTTCCTGCGCAGCCCGCACCCCGACGTGCGGCGCCGCTGGCTCGACCGGATCCGCGCCGGGACGGTGCTGGGCAACGCGATCTCGGAGACGGGCCCGTCCGCGGCGGGCGGCCACGAGTACGACACGCGCCTCGACGAGGTCGACGGGCGCCTCGTGCTCAACGGCACGAAGTACTACAGCACCGGGACCCTCTACGCGGACTGGATTGCCGTCGCGGCCCGCGTCGAGGGCGACCTCGTGGCGACCGTGATGGTCCCGGCCGACCGCGCGGGTGTCTCGGTGGTCGACGACTGGGACGGCATGGGGCAGAGCCGCACCGGCACGGGGACGACGACGTTCACCGACGTCGTGGTCGACCCCGACGACGTCCTGTCGCGCCGCCCGCGTCTCGAGCCGCGGGCCCCCGGCGACGTGGCGTTCCTGCAGCTCTACCTGCACGCTCTGGTCGCGGGCATCCTGCGCTCGGTGGTCGCCGACGCGACCGGGGTGGTGCGCTCGCGCAGCCGCACGTTCGAGCACGCGCCCGCGCCCCGGGCCGTCGAGGACCCGATCCTGCACGAGAAGGTCGGCACCCTGGCCGCCACGGCGTGGATCGCCGAGTCGGCGGTGCTCGCCGCGGCGGACGCCGTCCAGGGGGCGATGGACGCGGCGGGGCGCGGCGAGCCGACCGACGAGCTGCGCACCGCCGCGGCGCTGGCCCACTGCGCCGTGAAGATCCACCTGGACCCGGCGTCGCTGGCGGCCGCCTCGGACCTCTTCGACGTCGGCGGCGCGTCGGCGTCGAGCCGCGCGCGCAACCTCGACCGGCACTGGCGCAACCTGCGCACGCTCACGCTGCACAACCCGGCGTCGTACAAGGCCGCCGCGATCGGGCGTCACCTCGTCACCGGCGAGCCGCTGCCGGTGAACGGCTACTTCTGACCCAGCTTCGCCACCGTCAGCAGCACGACCGCGTCCTCCACGGCCTCGAGGCGGTGGCGTTCGTCGGGGACGACGAGCAGGTCGCCGCGCCGCCCGTCCCACGAGTCCTTGTCCGACACGAGTCGGACGCGGCCGCTGAGGACGACGAGGGTCGCCTCACCGGGGTTCTCGTGCTCGCCGAGCTGGCGACCCTCGGTCAGCGCGATCACGGTCTGCCGCATGACGTTCGAGTGCCCGCCCACGACGGTGTGGGCGGCCCGGCCCGCGGTGCTCGCGCGCGCCGCCGTGAGCTGCTGGCGGGCCATGGCGTCGAGGGAGAGCTTCAGCATTGGTCGTCCTCGTCCCGGCTGTGGTGGTGGACGACCATGCTCGCTGCTCGGAGCCCCCGTGAGCGAACTTTGGGCCTATCGGCCCAGAATTCGCCCACGGACGAGGGCGGCGACGGCCGGGGCGGACTGGTCAGCCGGCGACGTCGTCGACGCCGAGGGCGAAGTCCCCGTGGCCCACCCCGTGGCCGGCGAGTCCCACCGTGACCACACCCATTCCTTCCAGCCAGTGCGCCATCGTCAGGCCGCCGACGTCGAGCGGACGCAGCCCGAGGCTCTCGATGAACGCCGCCACGCTCGCCTTCGCCTGCGCACCGTCGCCGGCGATGAAGACGTCGGGTCGGCCCTTCTCCAGGACGCCGCGGAAGATGGTGTTGAACGCCTTCACGACGCCGGCGCCGGCCGGGGCCACCTCGGCGACCTCCCGCGCGATCGAGGTCTCCTCGCCGTGGGCGAGCCCGTCGAACGTCGCATTGAAGGGGTTGCTGATGTCAACGATGATCTTGCCCGCGAGGGCGTCCCCGTACTCGACGACGACCGGGACGACTCCGTCGTACAACAGGGCCGTGATGACGATGTCCCCGGCCGGGACGGCGCCCCACTCCCCCGCCGTCGCGCCGCCGCCCAGAGCCTTGGCCAGGTCGTCGGCCTTGGACTGATCGCGGCCCAGGACCTCGACGGTGTTGCCGCCCGCGACCGCCAGCGTGCCGATGGTCCGTGCCATGTTCCCGGTACCGAGGATGGTGATGCTGCCCATGAGGTGCGCTCTCTTCCTTTATGTACACCGATCTGTTTCTGCAACGTAGGTGACCCCGGGCGGAAGAGCAAGCTAGGTACACCGCTGCGTACCCCACGGGGCTACAGTCGGGGACATGACGGAGCCGGAGAAGGGCCCCCTGGGCCGGCGCCGCGGCCGGGGCGCGCGCGAGCGCATCCTCAGCGCGTCACAGCAGCTCTTCCGTGATCAGGGCATCAACCGCACCGGCATGGACCAGCTCTCTGCGGTGGCCCAGGTGTCCAAGCGCACGGCCTACCAGCACTTCACCAGCAAGGACGAACTCGTCGCCGAGTACCTGCGCCGGTTCGATCCCGACGTCATGTCCGGAGTGTTCGACCGCACCGACCTCACGCCCCGCGAACGACTCCTCGCCGCCTTCGACGTGCCTGCGTCCACGCCCCTGTGCCCCTACATCGCGGCGGCCGTCGAACTCCACGACCCCCGCCACCCCGCGTCGCGGTACGCACGCGAGTACAAGACCGCCATCGCCGCGCGGCTCACCGAGACCGCCCGCGAGGCCGGTGCCTCCGACCCGGGACGACTCGGCGAACAACTGGCGCTCCTGCTCGACGGCGCCTCGGCCCGCACCCGGGTCCTCGACAGCGAATCCTTCTCCACCGCCGCCGCCATCGCCGCGGTCCTCATCGACGACGCCATCCCGTCGCCATCTCCCGGGCAACCCGGCGAGGACCGCGGAACCACCGGGTCTGCTCCGGTTCCGGTGGGAGGCTCGTGACAGCCGGGCACACCTCGCAGGCCGGCGGCGTCTCAGGTAGGTGCCGGGGGGACCTCGAAGGCGAGCACACGTCGCGCACGGCGGTGGCGCGGTACGACGAGCTCCGGAGACGCGGTCGGAGCAGTGGGTGCCGTCGACACCTCGCACCGACGCTTCGATTTCCGAAGCTTTCTCCGCAGGTCGGTGCGGCCTCGCCCGCTACGGCACCTCGGGGGACGGCTCCGTAGGCTCCCTGACCCCGAGCGCACGGCGACCGGGGGACCCGGCGGCCACCCAGGACAGCAGCACGGCCGGGCCGGCGATCTGCGCGGCGTAGAGGACGGCGAACAGCCAGCCCGAGCCGACGATGTTGGAGAACCCGATCGCCGTCAGGGCCCCGACTCCGAAGTGCCGGCGCAGCCGCCCTCCTCCTCACCGACGTCGGCGTCGACCTGCTCGTCCGGTGTCGTGGTCACCGTGCCCCTTTCCCGAAGTCGGGGTCGGCGCACGCACGGGTCGCGGAATGGTCGTCGGGACGGGGCGGTTGTCCTCGACGTGGCACCCGCAGCGACAGGACCGCTCGACGACCCGGTCCGGGCCGCCCTGCTCGGTCCGCACGCGCACCTCGCGCAGCGCCACGGGAACGCGGTCCGCTACCAGCCCGACGTCTCCCCGTTCCTCGCGGAGCCGCACAGCGTCGCGGAGTGGGACGACGTCGCCGCCCTGGTCGGCGACGGGCGCTCGGTGATCCCGGCGTTCGCGCCCCTCGACCCGCCCGATCCCCTCGAGATCGGCATGTTCCTGCCCGGCGTGCAGATGGTGGGCGACGCCGTCCCCGGCCGTCCGGACCCCGACGCCGTCCGCCTCGGCCCCGACGACGTGCCCGCGATGCTCGCCCTCGTCGCCCGCACGCGGCCCGGGCCGTTCGGGAGCCGCACCGTCGAGATGGGCACCTACCTGGGCTTCGTCGAGGACGGCGTGCTGATCGCCATGGCGGGTGAGCGCCTCCACCCGCCCGGGTACACCGAGATCAGCGCGGTGTGCACCGACGCGGCCCACCGCGGCCGGGGGCTCGCGACCCGGCTCGTCCTCGCGGTCGCGGCCGGCATCCGTGCCCGCGGCGAGGTCCCGTTCCTGCACGCCGCGGCGGACAACACCACCGCGATCCGGCTCTACGAGCACCTCGGGTTCCGGCTGCGCGCCCGGCCGGACTTCGTGGCGCTCACCGTCCCGAGCGACGTCGCGGCCCGAACCTGACGAGCCCTGAGACAGGAGGACCATGACCTTCCACCTCGCGGTCGCCCTCGACGGCACCGGCTGGCATCCGGCGTCCTGGCGTGAGTCCGGCGCCCGCGCCGACGAGCTGCTGACAGCGGGCTTCTGGGTCGACCAGGTCCGCGAAGCCGAGGCCGGGCTCGCCGACCTCGTCACGTTCGAGGACGCCTTCGCCCTGCCCGGCAGCGAGCGCGCCGACCGCGTCCAGGGCCGCGTCGACGCCGTGCTGACCGCGCTGCGCGTCGGGCCGGTCACCTCGCACATCGGGCTGGTCCCGACCGTGATCGCGACCCACACCGAGCCGTTCCACGTGTCGACGCAGATCGCGACGCTGGACTGGGTCACGTCCGGGCGGGCCGGGCAGCGGATCAAGGTGTCGGCGGACCCGGCCGAGTACGCGCTGTTCGGTCGCCGCGATCCGGAGGACCGCGAGTCGCTCTTCGGCGAGGCCGCCGACCACGTCGAGGTCCAGCGCCGGCTGTGGGACTCGTGGGAGGACGACGCCGAGATCCGCGACGCCGCGACCGGCCGGTTCATCAACCGCGACAAGCTGCACTACATCGACTTCGAGGGCCCGCACTTCTCCGTGCGCGGCCCGTCGATCACGCCGCGCCCGCCGCAGGGCCAGCCCGTGGTCACCGCGCTCGCGCACGTCGACACCGCGTACCGGCTCGCCGCCCGCAGCGCCGACGTCGTGTTCGTGACCCCCGACGGCACCGGCCGCGACGGCCCGACCGGGGACGCGGCGTCGATCCTCGCCGAGGTCCGGGCGGCCGAGGGCGCGACCGACCGCACGACCCCGCTGCACGTGTTCGGCGACCTGCTGGTGCTCCTCGACGACACCGCCGACGCCGCCCGCGAACGACTGCGCCGCCTCGACGCCGCCGACGGCACGGAGCTGCGCAGCGACGCCCGCATCCTCGCCGGCACCGCGGGCGACGTCGCCGACGTCCTCGCGTCGTGGCGGGACGCGGGGCTGACCGGCGCCCGGTTGCGCCCGGCCGTCGCCGCCCACGATCTGCCGCGCATCACCCGCGAGCTCGTGCCCGAGCTGCAGCGCCGGGGCCTGCACCGCACCGCCTACGACGCCGACACCCTCAGGGGGCTGCTCGGTCTCGAGCGCCCCGCCGACCGCTACGCCACGGCCTGAGGAGGACCCCGTGCCCAAGCAGATCCACCTCGCCGCCCACTTCCCCGGCGTCAACAACACGACCGTCTGGAGCGACCCGGCGGCCGGCAGCCACATCGCGTTCGAGTCCTTCCGGCACTTCGCGCAGACCGCGGAGCGCGCGAAGTTCGACTTCCTGTTCCTCGCCGAGGGCCTGCGCCTGCGCGAACAGGGCGGCAAGATCTACGACCTCGACGTCGTCGGGCGCCCCGACAACGTCTCGATCCTCATGGCGATGGCCGCGGTCACCGAGCGGATCGGCCTCGCCGGCACGGTGAACTCCACGTTCAACGAGCCGCTCGACGTCGCCCGCAAGCTCGCCTCGCTCGACCACCTCTCCGGCGGCCGCGCCGCGTGGAACGTCGTGACCAGCTGGGACGAGTTCACCGGCGAGAACTTCCGCCGTGGCGGCTACCTGCCGAAGGACAAGCGCTACCTGCGCGCGCAGGAGTTCCTCGAGACCGCGAAGACGCTGTGGGACGCCTGGGACGTCGACGAGGTGCTGGCCGACGCGACGTCGGGGCGGTACCTGCGCCACGGCGACGCCGGCCGGTTCGAGGTGCACTCCGACCAGTTCGACATCTCGGGGCGGTTCGCGACCCCGCGCAGCCCGCAGGGCCACCCGGTGATCATCCAGGCGGGCGACTCCGAGGAGGGTCGCGAGTTCGCCGCGGCGAGCGCCGACGCGATCTTCACCCGGCATGCGGAGCTGGAGGCCGGCAAGGAGTTCTACGCCGACGTGAAGGGACGCCTGGCGAAGTTCGGGCGTCGCCACGAGGACCTCAAGATCCTGCCGGCCGCGACGTTCGTCCTGGGCGCCACCGAGGAGGAGGCGGCGGAGAACGCGCGCGGGGTGCAGTACCAGCAGGTGGGCCCGCAGACCGCGATCGCGTTCGCCGAGCAGATCTGGAACCGCGACCTCTCTGACGTCGACCCCGACGGCCCGGTGCCGTCGTTCGACCCGAGGACCGAGGACGACGTCGACAGCGGCGCCCACATCTCCAAGGGCCGCGCGAGCGTGCGGATGTACAAGGACCCGGTCGCGATCGCGAACGAGTGGCGCGAGCTCGGCGAGCGCGAGGGCCTCTCGCTGCGCGAGGTCGTGATCCGCAAGAACGGGCGCCACACGTTCGTCGGCACCCCCCGGCGGGTCGCCGACACCATCGACGAGTTCGTGCAGTCCGACGCCAGCGACGGCTTCGTCCTCGTCCCGCACGTCACCCCGGGCGGGTTGGACGTGTTCGCCGACGAGGTGGTGCCGCTGCTGCAGGAGAAGGGCTCGTTCCGCACCGAGTACGACGGCACGACGCTGCGCGAGCACCTCGGCCTGCAGCCCTCGCCCACCACGACCGCCCCGGCGGAGGCGCGCGCCTGACCCGCGACCGGCCGGGGTGAGACGATCCGCGGCGTGGCCGACCCCCGCCCGGACAAGGAACGCCCCGAGTCGCTGGGCTTCGCGACCCAGGCCGTGCACGCCGGCAACGCCGTCGACGCCGGCAGCGGCGCGATCCGCACGCCGTTGGTGATGGCGAACTCCTACGCGCTGCCCGAGGACCCCTCGGAGCTGTCGTGGTCGGGGTTCGACGTGCCGCTCTACACGCGCAACACCGGCGCCAACCAGCGCGCGCTGCAGCAGAAGCTCGCGCACCTCGAGCAGGGCGAGGACGCCGTCGTGCTCGCGTCGGGCGTCGCGGCGCTGCACGGGGTGTTCTTCACGTTCCTGCGCACCGGCGACCACGCGGTGGTCTCCGACGTCACCTACGAGGCGTCGTGGCGGCTCTTCGCCGACATCCTCCCGGCGCGCTACGGCATCGAGGCGACGTTCGTCGACACCAGCGATCCCGAGGCCGTGCGCGCGGCGATGCGGCCGACGACGCGGCTCGTGCACACCGAGGTGATCGCCAACCCGACGACGCGGGTGTGCGACGTCGCCGCGATCGCGGAGATCGCGCACGAGGGCGGCGCGCTGCTCTCGGTCGACTCGACGTTCACCCCGCCGCCGCTCTACCGCCCGCTCGCCGACGGCGCGGACCTCGTCGTCCACTCGCTGACCAAGGTCATCAACGGGCACGGCGACGCCATGGGCGGGGCGGTGATCGGGGCCCGCGAGCACATCGACGCGATCCGCGCCGAGGCGATGGTCGACGTCGGCGGCGTGGTGTCGCCGTTCAACGCGTGGCTCATCGCGCGCGGGGCGATCACCCTGCCGCTGCGGCTGCGCCAGCACCTCGCCTCGGCCCAGCGGGCCGCGGAGTTCCTCGCCGGCCACCCGGGCGTCGCCTACGTCGCGTACCCGGGGCTCGCCGGCCATCCGCAGCACGAGCTCGCGACCCGGGTGCTCGGCGGGCGGGGGTACGGCTGGATGCTCGCCTTCGCCCTCGACGGGGACGCCGACCGGCAGAACCGCTTCGTCGCCGACCTGCGCGTCATCACCTCGGCGGTGTCGCTCGGCCACGACGAGAGCCTGATCGTGCACGTCGGGACGACCGGGGCGCGGGCCGCGCACTGGCCCGAGGAGTTCCGGCGCTACGGGCACCTGCGGTTCTCCGTGGGCCTGGAGGACCCCGACGACCTGATCGCCGACCTCGACGCCGCCCTGGCCACGGTCGGTAGGTGATCGAGCTCGCTGGGTACTGGTCCGGTTGTGCGCGATCGGGTAGGAAGGTGATCGTGGGCTTCGGTGGCGGACTGGTGCGACGTCTCCACGTCGACCTCTGCCGGCTCGCGACGTGCACCTGTCGTCGCGGCTGATCTGCCCGCGTCTCTCCCCCTTCTCACGCCCGCCCGTCACGCGCGTCCGGGCGCTCCCCCACGCCTCCAGAGAGGTCCCCCATGGCTGTTCGCCCCAAGGAATCCGTCGTCCCGTTCGCCCTGCACGGCGAGGGCACCGGCGTCGCGCAGGAGCTGACCGCCGGCGGTCACGTCTTCACGACCGACGCCTACCCCGCCTTCGGCGGCGCCGACGAGGCCCCCAGCCCGCTCTTCTACGCGCTCGGCTCGCTGACCTCGTGCAACCAGGTCACCGCCGCTCTCGTCGCCAAGGACCTGGGCATCCAGCTCGGGAAGTGGACCTTCGACATCCAGGGCGACCTCGACACCGCGGTGCTCGTCGGTGGCGCCGAGGGCAACGCGAACTTCGACAGGGTCGAGGTGCGCGCGACCGTCGAGACCGACGCCAGCGAGGAGCAGTTCGCCACGCTGATCTCCGAGACCGCGCGCCGCTGCCCCGTGACGCAGCTCTTCCAGCGCTCGGGCCTGGAGTTCGAGAACAACTGGACCCGCGCGGAGCTGCCCGCCGCGGTCTGACGGGCCCCCGAGATTCGGGACGAACGGGCCGTTCGCTGCCTCTGTCGCAGCGAACGGCCCGTTCGCTTCTCCACGACAGCACGATGCGACCGCCCACGCCGGTGCGGGAGCCTGGGGACGTGACCGGTCTCCCCGTCCTCGACCTCGCCCGCTTCCGCTCCCCCGAGCGGGACGCGTTCCTCGACGACCTGCGCCGCGCGGCCCGCGACGTCGGCTTCTTCACCGTCGTCGGCCACGGGATCGCGCCGGAGCTGACGGCGCGCCTCGACGAGGAGGTGCGGCGGTTCTTCGCGCTGCCGCTCGAGGAGCGCCTCGCCATCGAGAACACCGCCTCGCCGCACTTCCGCGGCTACAGCCGGGTGGGCACGGAGCGGACCGGCGGCGAGGCCGACCAGCGCGAGCAGATCGACGTCGGGCCCGAGCGGTCGCCGGTGCGGCACGGGGAGGCGCGGTACTGGGGGCTGGTCGGGCCGAACCAGTGGCCGCCGGCGCAGCCCGCGCTGCGCGACGCCGTGCTCGCCTGGCAGGACGAGGCGCTGCGCGTGAGCCGGGAGATCCTCCGCGCGCTGGCGGCGTCGCTGGGCCGGCCCGAGGACCACTTCGACCGCTGGTTCGACGACGAGTCGCACCTGCACCTCAAGGTCGTCCACTACCCCGGCGGGGCGTCCACCGGGCAGGGCGTCGGCGCGCACAAGGACTACGGGTTCCTCGCGCTGCTGCACCAGGACGACGTCGGCGGGCTGCAGGTGCAGGTCCCGGGCACCGACGAGTGGCTCGACGCCGCGCCCGTGCCGGACGGCTACGTCGTCAACATCGGCGAGATGCTCGAGGTCGCGACGCGCGGCTACCTCACCGCGACCCGCCACCGCGTCGCGAGCCCGCCGCCGGGCGTCGACCGCTACTCGGTGCCGTTCTTCCTCGGCCCGCGCCTCGACGCCGTCGTCGAGCCGGTGGACCTGCCACCGGAGCTCGCGGCCGAGACCGCGGACTGGGACCCGAACGACGACCCCGACAACCCCCTGCTCGCGGCGTACGGCGAGAACGCGCTGGTCGGCTGGCTGCGCTCGCACCCGACGGTGGCGGCGCGCTTCTGGAGCTGAGCGCCGGCCTCCATTCCGCGCGACGGGCACCTTCGGCCGGTTAGAGCGGCGAGGGCCACCCTTCGCCGGAACGACCACGCCCACGACGGGCACGTTCCGCATGATCGACCGCTGGATCCGGCTGCGGA
Source organism: Actinomycetospora sp. NBC_00405 (assembly GCF_036044095.1). Taxonomy (NCBI): domain Bacteria; kingdom Bacillati; phylum Actinomycetota; class Actinomycetes; order Pseudonocardiales; family Pseudonocardiaceae; genus Actinomycetospora; species Actinomycetospora sp. NBC_00405. Next base: position 121,709 of record NZ_CP107938.1, on the reverse strand, counting down.
ACGTGCCCGTCGTGGCGGCCCCGCAACGCATCCTGCGCTGGCGCTCACGCCGCTGAGGTGCGTCCCGTGGGTCGGGATGAACCGGCCGACCTCGCGACGCTGGTATGCCACGGGGGTCGTGCAGGCGCGCGCACGTTGCGCCAGAAGCGGTCGAAGCGCAACGCGGACGCCGTGGAACGCGCGGCCCGTGACCTCGAAGATGCCGCTCGTGATCTCGAGCGCCACCTCCGTGGCGCGCAGTGACCGTCGCGACGCGCACCTCGTGCTCCCCGCGCGTCCGCTCGGTCACCGCCGGGTGGGCAGCGGGTGGCGGCGCAGGTCGTCGCGCAGCCGCGCCAGGGCCGTGGCGACCTCGGCCGCGATGCGCTCGGCGTCGCGGTCCCAGTGCTCCGCGCCGGCGCCGTCGCGGGTGACCTCGCGCCGGACGAGGCCGTCGAGGTCGGTCAGGAGCTCGGCGACAGCGGCGCCCCGTGGACTGAACCGGGGGCTGAAACGGGGGATGACGGTGGCCATGCGGGGTTCCTCCGGTGGACCTCGGCGGGCGCGGTCGGGGCGCACGGCGAGGAGGTGTGGACCAGGGCGAGCAGCGGTGCGCGACGACACAGGTCGTCGAGCAGGCGCGTACGAACGGCCCGGAAGGGCGTCATGTCGACTCCGACGAGCAGGAGGGCGGCACCCGGGGATCACCCGGGCGGTGCTCATGCGGTCAGGATCGACAGATCGCGGCGGAGGTCCGGCAGAGATCGACATGACGGCGCCACGCGTGCCACACGGTGGTCGGCGCCTCGGTCACGGGACAGGACGGTACGCATGGCCGACGCCCCGGCGCCACCACCGTGTGAGCGAGATCGGTCGGCTGCCACAGTGACGGCCATGGACGACGAACTGGTGCACCTCGAGGTCTCGGGCGGCATGGCGACGATCACGCTCGACTCGCCGCGCAACCGCAACGCGCTCTCCGCGCAGGTCCGCCGGGAGCTCTCCGCCCACCTGGACACCGCGACAGTCGACGAGACGGTGCGCGTCATCGTCCTGACGCACACCGGGCCCGTGTTCTGCTCGGGGATGGATCTGCGCGAGTCGCGCGGGGCGGGGTCGGACGACCAGGGCGTCAACGAGTTCCCCGCGATCCTCAGCACGCTCTGGACGTCGGACACGCCCGTCATCGCCCGTGTCGCGGGCCCGGCACGCGCCGGTGGCGTCGGTCTCGTCGCCGCCTGCGACATCGCGGTCGCCGTGCGCGAGGCGACCTTCGCGTTCACCGAGGTGCGCATCGGCGTCGTCCCCGCAGTGATCTCGTCGGTGGTGCTCCCCCGCCTGCTCCCCCGCGCCGGCAGCGAGCTGATGCTCACCGGCGAGACGTTCGACGCCACGCGCGCCGAGGCGGTCGGCCTGATCAACGCCGCTGTCGACGCCGACGGTCTCGACGCCGAGGTCACCCGCTACGCCGACATGCTCGCCCGGGGCGGGCCCCGCGCCCTCGCGGCCACCAAGGCACTCCTGCGCCGCGACCGGGGGGAGCACCTGCAGCAGGACCTCGAGGCGATGCTCGGGCTCTCGGCCGAGTTCTTCGCCTCCGAGGAGGGCCAGGAGGGCATGGCCGCGTTCGCGGAGAAGCGGGCGCCGTCCTGGGTGCCGGGCCCGGCGGCCGAGTGATCCCTCGTCAGACGAGGTTGACGACGACCACCAGCACGAGCAGGGCCAGCAGCGTGGCCGTGACCCAGATCCGCGCGACCCGGCGGTCCACCTCAGGCCTCGGGCGCGGTCGTGGCGTCGGTGCGCCGCCGCTCACGCCGCTCCTGGGCCTCCAGGCGGGCGGCCACCGAGCGCTCGACGACCGTGTCGATGATCGCCGCCGCGCCCCAGCACACCGGGCCCACGACGGCGACGACGAGGACGACCTGGACGGTGAAGTCGAGCTGGGTCAACCACAGCTCGACGCCGTCCCACCAGGTCGCGACGGCACGCAGCACGTGGTCGACGGTACGCGGGGCACCGGGGCCCCGGTCAGCGGGCCAGGAAGTCCTCGACCAGGGGCGCGACCAGGTCCACGCGGCTGATCAGCTCGGTGTGCTTCGTGCGCGGGAGGACCGCGAGACCGGCGTCGGGGATCGCCTCGGCCATCGCCACGGCGGCGTCGACCCGGACGAAGTCGTGGTCGCCGATCATCAGCAGCGTCGGCGCCGTGATGCGCTCGAGGTCGGCAAGCGACCAGTTCTCCTCGGCGGTGACGATGGGGTCCAGCTTCGCGGCGACGGTCTCGAAGCTGCTCAGACCGTGGCGCTCGTACTCGGCGAACATCGCGCCGAACTCGGCCTCGGTGGGCATGCGGGTCGACGTCGCGTACTGCGAGGGGTCGTGGATCTCGGCGTGGTAGTCGTCCTTGCGCCGGTGGACGGCCCCGAGCACCAACCGGTCGACGCGGTCGGGATGGCGCACCGCGGTCTCGAGGGCCACGAGCCCGCCCCAGCTGAACCCGAGCACGTCGGCACGCTCGAGACCGAGGTGGTCGAGCACGCCGACGACGTCTCCGGCCTGGTTGGCGAGGGTGATGTCACGGTCGACGTCGGCGGTGCGGCCGTGCCCCTGCAGCTCGACGGGGACGAGGCGGCGGGTCGGGCGCAGGCGGGGCATCAGCGCCCCGAAGCTCAGGTCCAGCGTCATCATCCCGCCGTGCAGCAGCACCAACGGCGTGCCGGTGCCGTGGTCCTCGTAGTAGACGTCGATACCGGGCAGCTGGGCGTACACGGGTCCTCCAGGAGGTTCTCGGTTCGTTTCGGGGCTCTCACCGATGGAACTGCGTCCGCCCACCGAACTCATCGGGCATCGGGCAAGTCGTCCCGGATAGGTTGCGGGGCATGTTCGCGGTCTACGCCTCCGAGCCCAACGCCGACGACCCGATCGCCTCCCTCGTGGTGGGCGAGCGGCCCGATCCCGACGTCCCCGAGGGCTGGGTACGGGTCAAGGTCGAGGCGGCGAGCCTCAACATGCACGACCTCTGGACCCTGCGGGGCGTCGGGATCAAGGAGGACCAGTTCCCGATGATCCTCGGCTGCGACGGCGCCGGGACGCTCGACGACGGCACGCCCGTCGTCCTGCACTCGTTGATGGGCGACCCGGACTGGAAGGACGACGAGACCCTCGACCCGAAGCGCAAGATGCTCACCGAGTGGGCGCAGGGCAGCTTCGCCGACTACGTCGTCGTCCCGAAGCGCAACGCACTCCCCCGCCCCGAGGGCATGACCGCCTCCACGGGCGCGGTCATGGGCACGGCCTGGCTGACCGCCTACCGGATGCTGTTCACGAAGTCCGGGCTGCGCGGCGGGCAGACGATGCTCGTGCAGGGCGCCTCCGGCGGTGTCTCGACGGCGCTCATCCAGCTCGGCCGCGCGGCCGGAATGCAGGTGTGGGTCACAGGTCGCTCCGACGAGAAGCGCGAGCTGGCCCTGCGTCTCGGCGCACACCAGGTCTTCGAGTCGAACGCGAAGCTCCCGGGCAAGGTCCAGGCGGTGTTCGAGACCGTGGGCGAGGCGACCTGGAAGCACTCGCTGCGCTCGCTCGTCCCGGGCGGCACGATCGTCTGCTCCGGCGCGACCTCGGGCAACGCGCCCAGCGCCGACCTCGCCCAGGTCTTCTTCCTGCAGAAGAACGTCGTCGGCTCGACGATGGGCACGCTCGCCGAGCTCCGCGACCTGCTCGAGTTCGTCGCGGCCACCGGCATCGTCCCGGAGATCGGCCAGGAGATCCCGATGGCGGACGCGAAGGACGGGTTCCAGTCGATGCTCGACGGCGTCACGGCCGGCAAGATCGTCTTCACGCGCTAGTCCCACGTGAGCGATCTTCACGGCTATCACCGTGAAGATCGCTCACGGGTCAGGCGGAGAGGCGGCCCTCGGCGGGCGCGGACTCGGCGAGCTGGGTGAGGACCGCGCGGGCGAGGGCGTCGTTGGCCCGGAAGCTCAGCGCGTTGGTGTTCGGGCGCGTGAAGGCCCCGGGCAGTCGGACGTTGGTGTGCGGCCCGATCGCGAAGCGGCACGGGTCGGGCCGGCCCTCGGCGTCGACGAGGCGGAAGTCCGAGGTGCGCACCCGGACGAGGCCGGTGTTGTGCAGGGTGACCGCGGCGCCGGAGTGCGCGACCGCCGCGTCGGCGGCGTGCACGGCCGTCGCGGAGTCGGTGTGCTCCTCGCGCAGGGTCTCCTCGTCGAGCAGGCCCTCGGCGTGGAGCCCGGCGAGCATCGGGTCGTCGCTGCGGCTCACGCTCGGGGAGGACAGGCGCGCCTCGACGAACGTCCGCGCCGTGACCGCGACGCGGGCCAGCGAGGCGCTGGTGGCCCGGAAGCCGCCGTCGACGGGGTGCACCTGCACGCCCGCGCCGAGGAAGACGACGTAGCCCGCGCGCGAGAGCGCGAGCAGCTGGCGCAGCCGCGGTCCGGGCGGGCCGCTCGCCAGCGAGCTGAAGAAGTTCTGCCACCATGCGAGGTCCTGGGCCCGCGAGCGCGGCGTCAGGGCCGGCGTACCCGCGAGCTCCGCGACCTGCGCGAACACCGACAGCAGGCCGACGAACGCCCCGAGCTCGGCGGTGTAGCGGTCGTCGACGTGGCGCGCGAGGTCGTCGAGCACGTAGGACCGCAGGCTCTCCTGCAGGCTCGGGAGATCCGGCGCGCTGACGTCGTCGAGGGGGCGGTCCATGCGCTCGAAGTCGAGGCGGTCGGAGGGGTCGGGCACGAACCCGGCGACCAGCTCGTGCATCGCCGGGGTGTACCAGTCCAGCGCGGCGAAGCGCAGGGCGAAGTCGTCCCACACACCGCGCACGCGGTCGGGGTGGCCGGCGAAGAGCTCGTGGTAGTACGCCCAGCCGACCTCCTTGGCCATGAGCGGCCACACGTCGCGGCGCAGGTCGACCGACCCGCGACGGACGAACCCGGCGATCTCCTCCGGGCCGAGGAACCGCGGCAGCGGGGGCCGCGGTCCGCGCAGCGCGTACTCGGTCTTCGCGTGGTACGGCACCCCTCGTCCCGACCCGACGTGCACGACGGGCTCGCGGCCGGAGGGCTCGTAGTCGAGCGTGCCGTCGCCGCGGTCGTGGAAGCGGCCGCCGCGGCCCTCGAAGAGCAGGACCATGAGGTCGATGAACGCGAGGCCCATCCCGCGCGCGATCACCGTCTCCCCCGCCGGGATGCGGTCGAGGTCGGAGTCGGTGGTCTGCTCGGGCGGGAAGTAGCGCAGGCCGTGCTCGGCGGCGTGCGCCGCGAGCGCGGCCTCGGCCTCCGTCGGCGCCGCGTCGAGGTGGCCCGAGGCGAGCACGAGCACGTCGGCGGGCAGCTCCGGAGGCTTCTGGTCGGAGTCGCCGTCGAGCAGCACGACGTCCGGCGCGCCGCGTCGCAGGCCCACCGCCCGCGTGCGATGGCGGTGCACCCGGACCTGCGGCGGGAGGGTGGCGAGCACGCGTCGCAGCACGAAGTCGAGGTAGTGGCTCTGCAGGCGCCGGGTGGCGAACGTCGCCGGCCCGAGCGCGCGGAGCTCGTCGCCGACCGGCCCGTCCGGCACCGACTCGCCGTCGAGCTCGCCGTCGCGGACCGCCACGGCCCAGTCGTAGAGGGACGGGCCGGGAACGATCGGGCCCTCACAGCGCACGCTGTCGTCGGTGAACATCGTGACGTCGGCGGCCATGGAGTTCATCCACAGCAGCGCCGACTGGTCCTCACGCCAGATGCGTCCCGCGCCGTCCGGGTAGGGGTCGACGAGGTGGACGTCGAGATCCTCGACGAACTCGGGCGCGCTCGCCGCGAGGCGTTCGAGCACGCCGGTCCCGCGAGGCCCGCCCCCGACGATCACCACCGATCGCGTCATGACGCTCCCTCCGCGTACTTCCACGGTAGGTCCGCGCCCGGGGCCGGGCCACTCCGCGCTCCGCGCCTGTGAGCGCTTGCACGTGCGCACGCACGAGAGCGCAGCGCGGAACCTCAGCGGCGGGGGCGGCTCGGGCGCGAGGACGGGCTGGCCGCCTCGGCGCCCGACGCGCGACGCAGGCCCATCGGGCGACCGGCGACGCGGGCGCGCTGCAGGCGCTTGACCACGTGCCCCGGCACGTCGGCCGGGAGCTCGACCAGCGTGTGGTCGGGCCGGATGTCGATGTGGCCGATGTGCTGCGAGTCGAGGCCGGCCTCGTTGGCGATGGCGCCGACGATCGCACCGGGACGCACCCGCTGGTTGTGGCCGACGTCGATCCGGTAGGTGTCGGTGCCCGAGCCGACGGTCCACTCGGGCGCCTTGCCGCTGCGACCCTGGCCGCGGTCCGGCTTGCCGCCACCCTCGCGCGGGCTGCGCTTCTCGCCGCGCGGCGGCGCGGCGGGCAGGTCCTCGACGAGCAGGGGCTTGGTGCCCTGCACCATCTTGGCCAGCGCGGCCGCCAGCTCGAGGGGGTCGGCGCCGGTCTCGGCGACGTAGTCGCCGACGATGCCGCGGAAGACGTCGAGCGGGTCGCCGCCGGTGACGGTGCCCTCGAGCGTGCCGGTGATGCGCTCGGCGAAGCGACGCTTGCGTACCGCGTTCACCTCGTCGGTGCCCGGCACCGACATCTCCTCGGCCTTCTGCTTGGTGGCCGACTCGATCATGCGCATGGTGCGGATCTGGCCGCGGGTGACGAACGAGATCGCCTCGCCGCTGCGCCCGGCCCGCCCGGTGCGCCCGATGCGGTGCACGTAGGACTCGGAGTCCGGCGGCAGATCGTGGTTGACGACCAGCGAGATCCGGTCGACGTCGAGCCCGCGGGCGGCGACGTCGGTGGCCACGAGGACGTCGATCTCACCGCTGCGCAGACCGTTGATGGTCTTCTCGCGCTGCGGCTGCGACAGGTCGCCGGAGATCGCCACCGCCGAGAAGCCGCGCCGGTTGAGGGCGTCGGTGACGTCGGTGGTGTTCTGGCGGGTGCGCACGAAGACCAGCGCGGCGTCGAAGTCCTCGACCTGCAGGATGCGCGCGAGCGCGTCCGCCTTCTGCCGCTCGGGCAGCACGACGTAGCGCTGACGAGTGTTGATGCCCGTCTGCGTCTTCGACTTGATCGACACCTCGGCCGGCGAGTTCAGGTGCCGGCGCGAGACCTCGCGGATGGCGCCGGGCATGGTCGCCGAGAACAGCGCCACCTGACGGTCGGCGGGCAGCAGCTCGAAGATGGCCTCGACCTCTTCGAGGAAGCCCATCTGCAGCATCTCGTCGGCCTCGTCGAGCACGAAGTGCGCGACGCCGGACAGATCGAGGGTGCGCTTCTCGAGGTGGTCGGCGATGCGACCGGGGGTGCCGACGACGATCTGGCCGCCGCGCCGGAGCCCGTGCAGCTGCGGGCCGTAGGGCGCGCCGCCGTAGAGCTGGACCACGTTGAGCCCGGGGACGCCGGCGCCGAGGCGCTCGATGGCCTCGGCGACCTGGATCGCCAGCTCGCGGGTGGGCGTGAGGACGAGGGCCTGCACGCGCCGCTGCGCGGGGTCGATCGCCGAGAGCATCGGCAGCGCGAACGCGGCGGTCTTGCCGGTGCCGGTCTGCGCGAGGCCGAGCACGTCGCGGCCCGACAGCAGCAGCGGGATGGTCTCGGTCTGGATCGGGGTCGGGGTGTCGAACCCGGACTCGACCAGGGTGGGGAGCAGGCGCTCCGCGACACCGAGCGCGGCGAACCCGGTGGCGGGCTCGTCGGGGGTGGCGTCGACGGTGGCGTCGTCGTCTTCGGTGGTGTCTTCGGACGCGTCGACGGTCGGCTCCTCGGAGCCGGTGGCGTCGGGGGTCTCGGCGACGGGGGCGTCCTCGGCGGACGTCGCGTCCGCGGGGCTCTCGTCGGTGGAGTGGGAGATCACGTCGACGAGCTCGACGTCGTGATCGGACAGGACAGCAGCGTTGGTCACAGATCTCTTTCAGGAAGGGTGCGGCGGACACGTGAGCTGTCCGCGGACCCGGTGACACGCAGGGTCCTTCCCAGGCCGACAGCTCGGCGTTGACAACCAGTCTACGCGAGCGGTTGTTCCCCGCCGATCACCGGCGGCGCCCCACTACTTCTTCTTGGCCTTGTCCACCGCGTTCTGGTCGGTGGACAGGGCCGCGACGAAGGCCTCCTGCGGGACGTCGACACGGCCGATCGTCTTCATCCGCTTCTTGCCCTCCTTCTGCTTCTCGAGCAGCTTGCGCTTGCGGGTGATGTCCCCGCCGTAGCACTTGGAGAGCACGTCCTTGCGGATCGCGCGGATCGTCTCGCGCGCGATGATCTTCGCGCCGATGGCGGCCTGGATCGGCACCTCGAACTGCTGGCGCGGGATGAGCTCGCGCAGCTTCGTGGCCATCGAGTTGCCGTACGCGTAGGCGGCGTCGCGGTGCACGATCGCCGAGAACGCGTCGACCGGCTCGCCCTGCAGCAGGATGTCGACCTTCACGAGGTCGGCGGCCTGCTCGCCGGCGGGCTCGTAGTTCAGCGACGCGTAGCCGCGGGTGCGCGACTTCAGGATGTCGAAGAAGTCGAAGATGATCTCGGCGAGCGGCATCGTGTAGCGCAGCTCGACGCGGCTGTCGGACAGGTAGTCCATGCCCTCGAGCTGGCCGCGCCGCGACTGGCAGAGCTCCATGATCGGGCCGACGAAGTCCGACGGCGCCAGCACCGAGACCTTGGTGATCGGCTCGAAGATCGTCGCGACCTTGCCCTCGGGCCAGTCGGCGGGGTTGGTCACCTCGGCCTCGGAGCCGTCGTCCAGCTCGAGGCGGTAGACGGTGTTGGGCGCGGTGGAGATCAGCTCCAGCCCGTACTCGCGCTCGAGGCGGTCGCGGGTGATCTCCAGGTGCAGCAGGCCGAGGAAGCCGCAGCGGAAGCCGAAGCCCAGCGCCGCCGACGTCTCGGGCTCGTAGGACAGGGCGGCGTCGTTGAGGCGCAGGCGGTCGAGCGCGTCGCGCAGCAGCGGGTAGTCGGTGCCGTCGATGGGATAGAGCCCGGAGTAGACCATCGGCTGCGGGTCGCGGTAGCCGCCGAGCGGTTCCGTGGCGCCCTTGCGCTCCCACGTCACCGTGTCGCCGACACGGGACTGCCGGACGTCCTTCACGCCGGTCATGAGGTAGCCGACCTCGCCGACGCCCAGGCCCTGGCAGGGCTTCTGGTCCGGCGAGATGATCCCGACCTCGAGCAGCTCGTGCACGGCGTTGGTGGACATCATGCGGATGCGCTCGCGCGGGGTGATCTTGCCGTCGACGACGCGGATGTAGGTGACGACGCCGCGGTAGGTGTCGTAGACCGAGTCGAAGATCATTGCGCGGGCCGGCGCGTCGGCGTCGCCCACGGGCGCGGGCACCCGGTGGACTACCGAGTCGAGCACCGCGGGGACGCCGTCACCGGTCTTGGCGCTGATCCGCAGGATGCTGTCGGGGTCGCAGCCGATGAGGTGGGCGATCTCGGCGGCGTAGCGCTCGGGGTCGGCGGCCGGCAGGTCGATCTTGTTGAGCACGGGGATGATCTCGAGGTCGTGCTCCATGGCCAGGTAGAGGTTGGCCAGGGTCTGCGCCTCGATGCCCTGCGCGGCGTCGACCAGCAGGATCGCGCCCTCGCACGCGGCGAGCGAGCGGCTGACCTCGTAGGTGAAGTCGACGTGCCCCGGGGTGTCGATGAGGTGCAGCACGTGGTCGCGCACCTCGCCGTCCGGGCCGGCGGCGCACCAGGGCAGGCGCACGTTCTGCGCCTTGATCGTGATGCCGCGCTCGCGCTCGATGTCCATGCGGTCGAGGTACTGGGCGCGGTAGGCCCGGTCCCCCAGCACGCCGGTCATCTGCAGCATGCGGTCGGCCAGCGTCGACTTGCCGTGGTCGATGTGGGCGATGATGCAGAAGTTGCGGATACGGTCCGGCGGCGTGAACGTCTCGTCGGCGTAGCCCTTCGTGCCCGGCCGTCCGGGGTTGCTCGCGGACTGCTGGGTGGTCTGGGTCAACGGGATCCTCACGTCTCGCACGGTCGGGCTCACCCGCCATCGTCCCACGACGCCGCTCCGGGGCCGGTCGGCGGAGCGTCGAGGTGAGGTTGGTAATCTGGGCGGCACTGCGTGGTGCGGTCGAGCGCCCCCGCGCGCTCCCGTGCACAGAACTCCGACGGACGAAGGTTCGAACACCCCGTGGCGAACATCAAGCAGCAGGTCAAGCGCAACCGCAAGAACGAGGAAGCGCGCCAGAAGAACAAGGCGGTCAAGTCGCGCATCAAGACCGCGATCCGCCGCTACCGCGAGGCCACCGAGGCCGGCGACGTCGACCTCTCCGGCGAGCGCCGCCGCGAGGCCGGCCGGCTGCTCGACAAGGCCGTCAGCAAGGGCGTCATCCACAAGAACCAGGCGGCGAACAAGAAGTCGCGCATGGCCCACCGCGCCGAGCGCTTCACGGTGGACGCCAAGGCGGGCAAGACCCCGGCCTGAGCCACTCCAGCAATCACAACGGCCCGTCCCCGGTTCGCCGGGGACGGGCCCCCATCGGTGTGCTCCTCTTGACCTCGTGGGCGGGCGCGGCACGGGCCCGTGCAAGCCCTGCGTCCACGCTTGCACTGGGTGCCAGGAATGCCGCGTCGATCACGACCGCGCCGGCAGCTCAGCGCCGCGAGCTCCCGCGGGCCGCGAGGACCTGCTCGACGGCGTACTCCAGGGCGTAGGCCGGGTCGGCGGCGGCGCCCTTGACGTTCGCGTTGAGGTCGGCCACCACGCCCATCGCCCGCGTGAGCCCCTCGTCGGCCCAGCCCCGACCCTGGCCCTGGGCCTTGCGCACCTTCCACGGCGGCATCTTGAGCGACGACGCCATGGCGTACGGGTCGCCGCGGCCGGCGGCGTTGACCCGCGCCACGGTGCGCACGGCGTCGGCGAGGGCGTCGGCCAGCAGCACGTGCGGCACCCCGGTCTCCAGCGCCCAGCGCAGCGACTCGAGCGCCGCCGTCCGGTCCCCCGTGATCGCCCGCTCCGCGACCGCGAACCCCGTGACCTCGGCGCGGCCCCGGTGGAAGGCGCGCACGGCGTCGGCGTCGACCTGGCCGCCCGAGTCCGACACGAGCTGCGACGCGGCCGCGGCGAGCTCGCGCAGATCCGAGCCCACGGCGTCCATGAGCAGCCCGAGCGCCTCGCCGGTCATCCGCCCGCCGGCCTGGCGGACCTCGCTGCGCACGAAATCGGCGCGCTGGTCGTCGGAGAGCCCCGCCGCCGAGGCCTCCGTGGCCCCGGCGCTGCGTAGGCCCTCGAGCAGCGCGTCACCCTTCGCGCCGCCCCCCTTGCCGCCCTTGGCAGGCGGCTTGCGCGCCTTGCCCCCCTTGGGCGGGCCGCGGTGCACGACGACGAGCGTCACGCCGTCGCTCGGGGCGCGGGCGTAGTCGAGCAGCAGCGTGGTGACCTCGGCGCTCGCGTCGTGGGCGTTCTCGATCACGACCACCCGCGACTCGGCGAACAGCGACGGGCTGACGAGCTCGCCCAGCACGCCCGCGGTGATCTCGCCGACCGGGAGGTGCGCCACCTCGACCGCGGGATCGGTCTCGCGGGCCGCGGTGACAGCCCGCGCCACCGCCCGCTCGACCAGCAGCGACTCGTCGCCGACGACGAGGTGCAACGGCGCGGTGACCTCGGGCGCGCTCGTGGGGCTCACGGACCGATCGTGTCACGTGGGTCCGACGACCCCGGGGGGCGTGCTGACGTGAGGGGCGCCGTGAGCGACGTCTCGCCTCGGCGCGCTCGGTGGTCGAGGTGTGACCCGTGCCGTAATGTGCTCCGGCGGGCGTCCAGGGGGCGCTCGACAACCGAATACGGCTCATCCAGAGGGGTAGAGGGAACGGCCCGACGACACCCCGGCAACCGGCGCAGCGCGCTCCGCACGCAGCGATCACGGTGCCAATTCCGACCCGTTCGCGGGGAAGATGAGGAAGGATTTTCCTTTCATGACGCTCACCGCCCAGCCGACGACGACGTCGTTCGATCTCGGCCCGGCCACCGCTCTCGCCTGTCGCGCCTGCGGCCACCGCATGGACCTCGCCGCCGAGTTCGCCTGCCCGCAGTGCTTCGGGCCCCTCGAGATCGCCTACGACTTCGGCAGGGTCACCCGCGAGGACATCGAGCGCGGACCCCGCAGCATCTGGCGGTACAGGTCGCTGCTGCCGGTGCCCACCACCGTCGAGTCGCACCCGAACATGGACCCGGGCTGCACCCGCCTGCTGCGCGCCGACCGCCTCGGCGCCGAGCTCGGCATCCGCAACCTGTGGGTCAAGGACGACACCGGCAACCCGACGCACTCCTTCAAGGACCGCGTCGTCGCCGTCGCCCTCGCCGCCGCCCGCGAGCTGGGCTTCACCACGCTCGCGTGCCCGTCGACCGGCAACCTCGCGAACGCCACGGCCGCCGCCGCGGCGCGCGCCGGCTGGGACTCGGTCGTGCTGATCCCCGCGTCGCTCGAGCGCGCCAAGATCCTCATGACCGCGGTCTACGACACCAACCTGCTGGCCTGCGAGGGCACGTACGACGACGTCAACCGCCTGGCCACGGAGCTCGCCTTCGACCAGGAGGACTGGGCGTTCGTCAACGTCAACGTCCGGCCCTACTACGCGGAGGGCTCGAAGACCCTCGGCTACGAGGTCGCCGAGCAGCTGGGCTGGCGCATCCCGGCGCAGACGGTCATCCCGATCGCCTCGGGCTCGCAGCTGACCAAGGTCGACAAGGCCTACGGCGAGCTGATCGCGCTCGGACTCGTCGACGACGCCGAGTACAAGGTGTTCGGCGCCCAGGCCGCCGGCTGCTCGCCGGTGTCCACCGCCTTCCGCGAGGGCACCGACGTCGTCCGTCCGCAGAAGCCGGACACGATCGCCCGGTCGCTGGCCATCGGGAACCCCGCCGACGGGCCGTACGTGCTCGACGCGGTGCGCCGCTGCGGGGGCTCGATCTCCGACGTCACCGACGAGGAGGTCCGCGACGGCATCCGGCTGCTCGCCCGCACCGAGGGCGTGTTCGCCGAGACCGCCGGCGGCGTCACCGTGGCCAACGCCAAGAAGATGGTGGAGTCCGGCGAGCTCGACCCGGACGCCGACACCGTCCTGCTCATCACCGGCGACGGCCTCAAGACCCTCGACGCCATCGAGCACCAGGTGGGCCCGAAGGCGACGATCCCGGCGACGTCGAAGGCGGTCCGCGAGGCGCTGGGGCTGTAGCGGCCCGGCCGCCGAGGCCCTCCCGGGCAGGGCATGCTCCGCACCCTCCCGACGTGGCGGGCGTCCGCCGACGGATGACCCGACGGATGACTCCACGTGGTGGGCGACGCTTCGATTTCCGAAGCGTCACCGGAACCTCGACGCAGGTACCGGCCCTGCGTCGTCCCGCGCTCACCGTCGCCTCGGGTCCGGTCGCGGATCGCCGCGGGCGACGACGGCGGGGCCGGCGCGGGGGTCGGCGCCGACCACCACGGCCAGGTCGCCCGACTCGTCGGTGCGCCGGACGAGGGCGCCGCTGCCGGCGAGCAGGCCCACCACGCCCGGGTTCGGGTGCCCGTAGGTGTTGCCTCGTCCGACGCTGACCAGCGCCAACGAGGCCCGCGCCGCGGTGAGGAAGGTCGGCAGCGACGACCGCGAACCGTGGTGCGGCACCTTCAGGATCTCCGCGTGCAGGTCGCCTGCCGTCCCGAGCAGTGACGACTGGGCCGACCTCTCCGCGTCGCCGGGCAGGAGCACGCGACCGACGGGGGTGTGCGCCCGCAGCACCACCGACGTGTCGTTGACCGCGCTCCCGTCCTCGCCGTCGACGTGGGCGACGGTGCGGACGGGGCCGAGCACCTCGAGCACCAGGCCGGACCAGCGCAGGACGGTCCCGCGCCCGAGGCCGACCAGGGGCGCGCGGGCGATCGCGGTCCGGCGGGTGACCTGCGCCAGGGTGTCGGCGGGCTCGCGCGCCGGCCCGAGCGCGACCCCACCCACCGCCCGGCCCGCGAGCGCGCCGGCGAGGCCGCCGACGTGGTCGGCGTGCAGGTGCGTCAGCACCACGAGGGCCAGCGACCGGACGCCGAGGCGGGCGAGGCAGCCGTCGATCGCGCCCGCGTCGGGGCCGACGTCGACGAGGACCGCTCGGCCGGGCTCACCGGTGGCCAGCACCAGGGCGTCGCCCTGACCGACGTCGCACGCCACCAACGACCACCGCGCGGGCGGCCACCCCGGCGGCACGACCCGGGTCGGCACGAGCACCAGCAGCGCGCCGACCAGCACCGCTGCCACCACTGCCCGCAGCCGGCGCCACCGCAACGCCGCCCCGACGAGCAGCACCACGGCGGCGAGGGCGAGCGCGCCCGGCACCCCGCCCGGCCACGCCAGCGTCGCGCCCTGGACGGCCGCGCACCGCCGGGCCACCCACACCAACCACGACACTCCCGGCCCCGCGAGCCACACGAGCGCCTCGGCGCCCCCGGCCCACCACGGCGCGACCGCGGCGGCGAGCACGCCGAGCACCGTGACCGGCGCGATCACCGGCGCGGCGAGCAGGTTGGCGACGACCGCGACGAGGCTGACCTCGCCGGACAGGCCCGCGATCACCGGCGCGGTGACCACGTGCGCGGCGACGGGCACCGCGAGCGCCTCCGCGATCCCGGGCGGCACCCCGCGGGCCCGCCACCGCGCGACCATCCCCGGCGCGAGCAGCACGAGCGCCCCGGTGGCGAGCACCGACAGCGCGAACCCCGGATCGGTGGCGAGCCCCGGGTCGACGAGCAGCAGGACGATCACGGCCGCGCACAGGGCCGGCACCACCGACCGTCGCCGACCCACCGCGAGCGCGAGCACCGTGACCCCGCCCATCACCGCCGCCCGCAGGACGCTCGGGGACGGCCGGGCGAGGACGACGAAACCGACGAGCGCCAGGGCCGCCAGGGCGGCCGCGGTGCGCGGACCGGCCCGCGCGAGGCGTGCGAGCAACAGCACCGCGCCGCAGATGATCGCGACATTGGTCCCGGACACGGCCGTCAAATGGGTCAGGCCGGCGGTCCGGAAGTCGTCGGCGAGCCCCGGCGAGACGCCCGCCGTGTCGCCGACCACGAGGCCCGGGAGCAGGCCCGCCGGGTCCTCGGCGAGCACGGCGCGGGCGGCGTCGCGGAGCCCGCCCCGCAGGTCGCCCGCGACCCGTTGGACCAGCGGCACCGGCCCGACCTCCCCGGGCGGCCCGCGGACCTGCAGGACCGCGACGGTGAGGTCCGCGCGATCGGGCGGACCGAGCCGGCCCCGAGCGGCGACGACCTGGCCCGGCAGCAGCCCCGCCCAGTCCTCGGCGGGCGCGAGGAGCACCACCCGTCCCCCGGCCCGCCACGGCACGCCCGCCCCGACCTGCCCGCCCACCAGCTCGCCCCGCACCACCACCCGGCCGGGCCCCGGCACCGCCGACCGGACCGGGCGCGGGTCGGCGGTCACCACGACGTCGAGTCGCGCGGACACCCCGTTCCCGGTGGCCGGGCGCAGGGGATGGCTCGCGACGGCGAAGGCGCCGAGCCCGGCCACCAGGCCGACCGCCGCCGCGCACCCGCCGGTCGCGAGGACCACCGCACGCAGCCCGGGCCGGGACCCCGTGCCCGCGGGCCGACGCGCGGCGACCACCGCGGCCGTCGCGCCGGCGAGCACCAGCACCGCCGCGGCACCCCACCCGGCGGTCAGCGCGGCGATCGCGACGCCCCAGGACGCGAGCGCCGCGGGCACCAGGCGCAGGTCGGGCGGCGGCAGCTCCGGGTCCACGAGCGCCGGTGGTGGACGCCGGGCGCTCACACCGCGACCAGGTCGCGCAGGGTCGCGAAGCGGGCGTCGCCGATGCCGCTGACCTCCTGCAGCTGCTCGACGGCCGCGAACCGCCCGTTCTGCGTCCGCCACTCGAGGATCCGCTGGGCGGTGACCGGGCCGACGCCGGGCAGCTGGTCGAGCTGTTCGAGGGTGGCGGTGTTGAGGTCCACCCGCCCGCCGGGTGCGCCGCCCGCTCCCCCCGACCCGCCACCCGACCCCGGCGCGGCCCCGCCCGCGGCGGCTCCCGCCGGCGGCGTGACCGGCGTCGGGACACCGACGACCACCTGCTCGCCGTCGGTGACGCGCGCGGCGAGGTTGAGCCCGGTGAGGTCGGCGTCGGGCGTCGCACCTCCGGCGGCGTCCACGGCGTCGCCCACCCGGCTGCCGGGGGCGAGCCGCACCAGCCCGGGCCGGGCGACGCGCCCGGACACCGAGACCACGAGCGGCCCGGCGTCGGCGGGCGCCGCCACGGGCAGCACCGGACCCGCTGGTGGGGCTCCCGCGACCAGGGGCAACGACGGCACCGGCTCCGGCACCGGGCGCTCCGCCCACACGCCCACGGCGGCGACCACCGCCGCCACGGCCGCGACCGCCGCGAGGGCGAGCGCACCGGTCCGGCCCGGGTCCCAGCGCGCGCCGGCCCAGGAGGCGGGCAGCCACCGGGCCACCCATCGCTGCGCCCGCCGGCCACGCTCCGGCGGGTCCCACGCGCTGGCGCGCGCCGCCCGCGGCGGATCGTCGTCCTCGTCGTCCCACCACTCCGGCTCGGGGTCGGCGGCGGGCCGGGAGCCGCCGACCGGCACCTTGAGCCGCGCCGCTGGCGTCCCCGGCGGCGCGCCCGGCCAGCCGACCCGCACCGGCCCGTCATCGCCAGGACCGCCGGGGTCGGGCTCGCCGACCTCGACGTCCTCCGGCCCGCCCCACCCCGCCGCCGAGGAGGAGCGCCCACGGCCCTCGAGGGAGCGGAGCCGGGTGCGGGCGCCGCCGGTGGCGGGCGCGGACGGGTAGCGCATGCCCGGGACGCTAGGAACGCGCCGGCCACCCGGGACAGCACGCGGGAGCCGCCTGGGGACGACGGGACGGGATGGGGACGGACACCGGTCACGGCGGGCGCGCTCCGCACCCGCCCGGCCCACGGCGCTCGGCCCCTCGGACCGCGGCCCCCTCGCGCACAGGCCTCAGCCCCTGTCGGCCAGGGCCTTCTCCACCGTGCGGCCCACCGCGTCCCCCACGGCCGCGTGTGCCGCCCAGCCCCAGTGGATGCCGTCGGGGTTGCCGTGGCCACGCAGGACGTGGTCGGCCACCAGGGGCACCGGGTCGACGAGCGCGACCCCGCTCCGGGACGCCCACGCGGTGAGCGCGGCGACGTGCCGCTCCCGCCCGGCGTGCACGCCGCCGTAGGCCGGCGCCCGGTGCACCGCGGGCAGCATCCCAACGACGGGCAGGCCAGGGACCAGCGTCGTCACGGCGACGCGCAGGCGCTCGAGGTGCCGCACGGTCTCCCCCGGCGGCAGCGCCACCGGTCCGGCGGCGCCGAGCAGGCGCGCCGCCCGCGGCGTCAGCCACCCGTGCGCGTCGCGGACGGCCCGCCGTAGCGGGGCCGGGCGCAGCGCCGGGATCGTCTCGCGCAGCGCCGTCGGCACCGGCGACGGCAGCGTGTCCATGCCGCCGACGCCGAGGACCACCGCGTCCGCGTGCCGCAGCGACGCCCAGATCCGCGGGTCGCCGACCATCGCGCGCCACGCGTGTCGGGCGGTCCACCCGAGGCCGGCATGCAGCTCGGCCCGTCCGCCGACCACCGACGCGGCGACGTGCGGCCACAGCCGCGGCTCGTCGGCCGGCTCGGCCCGGCCGGGCCCGTGGAACGACAGCGAGTCGGCGATCACCACGAGCACCGGACCGGAGCTCACGTCGCCGCCAGGCCCCAGGCCCGCAGGCGCCACCGGTCGAACCGCTGCTCCAGCACGGCCCACGCGCAGTTGTGCAGCGGCTGCAACGAGTGCCACGCCTGCACCGGCCAGCCGAGCGTCGAGGCCGTCAGCGCGCTGATGGTGCCGCCGTGCGCCACCACCATCGCGGTCTGCCGCTCGTCGGTGTCGGCCAGCTCGTCGTTCAGTTCGGCCAGCACCGGGAGGGCCCGCTCGGCCACCTCGACCCGGGACTCCCCGCCGGGCGGCGCCCACTCCGGGTCGCTCCCCCACGACGCGAGCCCGCCGGGCCAGCCGGCCTCCACCTCGCCGCCGGTCAGACCTTCCCAGTCGCCCAGCGCCGTCTCGCGCAGCCGCCCGTCGGGACGCGGGACGAGGCCGGCCTCCTTGGCGATGGCGTCGGCCGTGCGCCAGGCCCGGACCTGGTCGGACGCCACGAGCAGCACCGGCTCGTACGTCGCGAGCACCGGCGCCGCGGCGAGGGCCTGGGCACGGCCGGTGTCGTCGAGGTCGGGGTCGAGACGACCCTGCATCCTGCTCTCGGCGTTCCAGGTGGTCCGACCGTGCCGGACCAGGACCAGCCGGTGCAGGCTCACTCGCCGGCGGCGGTCTGGTCGCGGGGCGGCCCGTACACCTCGTCCGGCAACGTCAGCGCCGGGCAGTCCTTCCACAGCCTCTCGAGGCCGTAGAACTCGCGCTCGTCGCCGTGGAACACGTGGACGACGACGTCGCCGAAGTCGAGGAGCACCCAGCGGGCCTCCTGCGTGCCCTCGCGGCGCACGGGCTTGGCGTCGAGCGCGCGCAGCTTCTCCTCGACGTTGTCGACCACGGCCTGCACCTGGCGCTCGTTGGGCGCCGAGGCGATGACGAAGCAGTCGGTGAGGGGAAGCCGCTCGGACACGTCGATGGCGACGACGTCGTGGGCGAGCTTGTCGGCAGCGGCGAGTGCGGCGGTCTCGGCCAGACGGCGCGCGCGATCGGTGGCGGGCACGAAACCCTTCGAGGTCAGGGAGCGGGGGCACACCGATCCTACTCGACGCCGCTCGAGGGCTCGTCGCCGTCGCGAGCCGCGCCCCGGCCGGGCTCCGCGCATACTGGGGCGATGCCGGATTTCGGGGACGGGCTGGCCCAGGGAGCCGATCTCGTGGCCGCCGCCGAGGACGCCGTCGCGCAGGCCACCGCTCCGCTGGGGGGTCGGCGACCCGACCTGCTCGCCGTCTTCGTCTGCCATCCCGACCCCGAGGAGATCGGGCGCGCCGGGGCCCGGGCGATGGAGGTGGCGGGCGCCCGCGTGGCCGTCGGCTGCAGCGCCGGTGGCGTGATCGGCGACGGCCGGGGCGTCGAGGCGCGGCCCGCCGTCGCCGTCTGGGCGGCCGCGCTGCCGGACGCGACGCTGACCCCGTTCCGCCTCGACGCGAGCCGCACCGAGACCGGCCTCGTCGTCGGCGGCATGCCCAAGAGCGCCGGCGCCGACGAGGTCGGCCTCCTGCTCGCCGACCCGTACACCTTCCCCATCCAGGGCTTCGTCGAGCAGTCGGCCGACGTCCTGGGCGGCCTGCCCCTCGTCGGCGGCCTCGCGTCCGGCCCTGGGGGTGCGGGCGGCACGCGCCTGTTCCTCGACGGCGTCGTGCACGAGCGCGGCGTCGTCGGCGTGACGATCGGTGGCGACGTGCGGGTCCGCACGCTGGTCAGCCAGGGCTGCCGGCCGATCGGGCCGACGATGACGGTCACCGCCGCCGAGGGCCCGCACCTGATGGGACTCGCGGGCACGCCGGCCTACACGAAGCTCGAGGAGATCGTCCGCGGCCTCGAGGAGGCCGATCAGCAGATGGTCGCGCGGGGCCTGCACCTCGGCATCGCGATGGACGAGTACGCCGACGACCACCGCCAGGGCGACTTCCTCATCCGCGGCGTCGTCGGCGCCGACCCGGAGCAGGGCTCCATCACCGTCGGCGACGTCGTCGAGGTGGGCCGCACCGTGCGGTTCCAGGTGCGCGACGCGACGAGCGCCGACGCCGATCTCGACTGGCTCATGAGCCGCTTCCGCGGCGAGGGCACGACGGCCGGCGCGCTGCTGTTCTCGTGCAACGGGCGGGGACGGGCGATGTTCCCGGACGCCGACCACGACGTCGACGCGGTGCGCCGCGGCCTCGGCCCCGAGGGCGTCGCGGGGTTCTTCGCCGCCGGCGAGATCGGGCCCGTCGCGTCCCGCAACCACCTCCACGCGTTCACCGCGTCGGTGCTCGCCTTCGGGGACTGACGGCGCGGAACCGGGGGCCGCTGCGACGCCGCGGCGGGGCTCTCCTACCGTGGTCGGGCCCGCCACCACCCGCCCGGAGGACCACGAGCGCCCGATGAGCCTCGCGCACCCGCAGGCCGAGCCCCTCCCGGAGGACGTCGTGTCCCTCCTGAGGGGCCCGAACCGTTGCGTGGTCGCGACGGTCATGCCCGACGGGTCGCCGGAGACCACGGAGACCTGGGTGGACACCGACGGCACCCACGTCGTGATCAATTCGGTCGAGGGCTTCCAGAAGGTGGCCAACGTGCGGCGCGACCCGCGCATCTCCGTCGCGGTGGCCGACGCGGGCCGCCCGCAGCGCTACGTCACGCTGCGCGGCCGGGTCGTCGAGGTGACGCCGCAGGGCGCGGCCGAGCACATCGAGGCGCTGTCGCGTCGCTACCTGGGCGGTCCGTACCACTGGAACGACGGCCCGGGGCACGCGCGACGCATCCTGCGCATCGCGCCCACGGCCGTGCACCGCCCGGGCTGAGCACGCCTAGCGGTGCACCGCGGTGCCCTCGCTGCCGCCGCTGCGGGCGAGCCACTTGGCGAAGCAGTCGTCGGCGCCGAAGCCCTGGCGGTCGCACCAGGAGTTGGCCCCGCCCGCCGAGGACGACGGCGTCGCGAGCACCGTGACCCAGTAGTCGTCGCTGCCGAAGACCGGCCAGTCGCCCGACCACAGCAGGCGCGCCCCGGGATGGCGGGCCCGGAGCTGCTCGTGCTCGGCGAGGATCGCCGCCGCGTCGTAGGTGCGTCCCGAGGCCACGGTGCCCGGCCGCTTGGACGACAGCTGCGGCACCCAGCCGTTCTCGACGGCCGCCAGCGCGACCGCGTCGGAGCGGGCGAGGCGTTCCAGCTCCGCCGAGGGGTCGGCGGGCGCGCTCGCGGCGGGCGCGATCTGCGGGGACGTCGTGCCGGTGCCGGGTGCCGCCTCCCCGGACGCCGCGAAGGGCGACCGGGCCGAGAGCCCGAAGAGCTCGGGGCGCACGAGCCCCACGCCGAGCCCGACGAGCAGGACGACGAGCACCGCGACCGCCGCGAGCATCCAGCCGCTCGATCTCCGGCGTTGCGGCGGCGGGCCCATCGAGGGCTCCGGCGGCCACGGACCCCACACCACCGGCGGCGCCGGCCGCGGCGGGAGGGCCGGGAGCGCCGCCTGCGGGACGGTCCGCGGGCCCTCGGCGCCCCACCGGGCGAAGCTCCCGGGAGCGTCGGCCCACTCCCGGCGCACCTCGGCCGGGAGCACGATCCCCGTCCGGGGCGTGATCGGGTCCCGCGCCGGGCCGATGATCGCTCCGGGTGCTCCGTCGAGCCCGCTGAGCGGGTCCGCAGGAGCAGTCGGGGCGATCACGGCTCGTCGGGGGGAGGTGACGATCGTGACCGAGTGCCGGGTGGGCGGGGTCTCTCCAGACGGCGACACCGGCTCCGACGCCGGCCGCTGGTGCGGGACGACGACCGCCGGCGGCAGGGTCAGCGGCCCGGTCGGGGGATCGACGGCGACGTCCGCCGGCGCCTCGTCCTCGGGCTGACGGTGGCGGCTCACGACGAGGTCGAGGTGAGCGTGCAGGCAGGGCTGCTCAGGGACGTCAGCGTCGTGGTCGAGGCGCTCGGCAGGTCGAACGTCGTGCTCCCCGCCGACGTCGTGAGGCTCAGGGTCCCCGCAATGGCGGTGTACGTCCCGGACACGGCGCCGGTGAGCTGACCACCCGAGCCGAAGGCGACGGTCCCCGGGCCGAAGGGGCACTCCGAGCCCGCCGTCCAGCTGGTGCCGGCGAGCGCCGTCCCGGCGCTGGAGGTCGACGGGGTCGTCGTGGTGGTCGACGACTCCGGGCTGGTGGACGTCCCGGGACCGGTCACCCCCGGCGCGACACCCGTCGCCCCCGCGCCCTCCCCGCCGGCGGCCGGAGCGACGACGTCCGGGGCCGGGCCGCCGTTCTCCGCGCCGTCCTGGGTGCCACCGCCGGCCGCCTGGTCGCTCTCCTGCTGCTCCCCGCCCCCGGTGAAGGCCTCGCGCACGTCCCGGTTCTCCCGGTCCCGCTCGCCGTCCGTACCCCGCGGGCGGTCGTGGCCGCGCCCGGTGTGGACGTCGATGATCGTGTAGTTGTTCGTCACGGTCGTCGTCTGGTGGTTGATGATCGTCACCGAGTTCGAGGTGAACGAGGACCAGCGCGGGCCGACGTATGCGACGGTGGTGAACGACTGCGGGGCGGTCAGCGGGTTGCCGCAGAAGCACCGGGTGACGGGGTTGCCGTACTGGTCGACGAGCACGGCCGTGCCGGCCTGGAGCACCGCGGGCCAGGACGTGACGCTGCCGTCGCTCCAGCCGTGGTTGGTGACGTAGGTGTCGGAGCGCAGGACCACCGACGTCAGCCCGTCGACGTAGCTCGAGATCGTCGACGACGACCCGTCGCGCAGGCCGAGGACCGAGGCCCAGCCGGCGGCGCGGTCGGGGTGCGCGCTCAGGTGTCGGGTGAGCTGGGAACGGTCGCACGACGAGTCGTCACCGGTGCCGCCGTAGAGGCCCGGGGTCGTGCCGGAGTGCCGTCCGCCGGTGTTCGCGACGGGCCGGACGTCGGGGACGTCGGTGCCGACGCTGTCCATGAACGGGTTGGCGCCCGCGGTGGCCACGGGCTCGAGGGCGACCTCGGACGGCGCGCTCATCTCGCGGGCGACGATCACGCCGCCGAGGGCGGCCACGAGCATCCCGAGGACGACGATGAGGGCGATCATCCCGCGGGACAGGCCCCGCGCCGGCGGCGGCGGAGCCTGCGGGACGACGGGTTGCGGCGGCGTCAGCACCGAGATCACTCTCCCCCGAGCGGCCGGGCCCCGGACTGGGCGCCGACGTTCGAAAGGATCTCGGAAAGCACACACAGCGCGTTAGTCGGCGCGCACCATCGTCACTCGTTCGAGTGGGATCGACCCCGATCGGCGCAGTCGGCCACTACTCGGAGGACACGTGCTCCGTCGGACCGAGCACCGACCCTTCACCTCGCCGGCGGTACAACCCGCGCTTCGCGATGTACTGCACGACGCCGTCGGGCACGAGGTACCAGACCGGCTCCCCGGCGGCGACGCGCTCGCGGCAGGCCGTCGACGAGATCGCCATGGCCGGCACCTCGAGCAGGCTCACCGAGCCGCTCGGGAGGTGGCCGTCGTCGAGGTCGAACCCGGGCCGCGTGACCCCCACGAAGTGCGCGAGCCGGAACATCTCCTCGGCGCGGTGCCACGACAGGATCTGCTCGAGCGCGTCGGCGCCGGTGATGAAGAAGAGCTCGTCGTCGGGGAAGATCGTCGCGAGGTCCTGGAGGGTGTCGACGGTGTAGGTCGGCCCGTCCCGGTCGACGTCGACGCGGCTGACGGTGAAGCGCGGGTTCGAGGCCGTGGCGACGACGGTCATGAGGTAGCGGTCCTCGGCGGCACTGACCGACTCGCCCTCCTTGCGGTAGGGCTGACCGGTCGGCACGAACACGACCTCGTCGAGCGCGAACCGGACCTGGGCCTCGCTGGCCGCCACCAGGTGCCCGTGGTGCACGGGGTCGAAGGTGCCGCCCATGACCCCGATCCGGCGTTGTCCCACCCGGTCAGCCTAGTGATCTCGACTAGACCGGCAGGAGCCCGCTGACGACCCCCGCGAGCTGGGCCGCCGTCCGGCACTCGTGCATCGGCACGACCTGGCCGTACCGGCGGGCCGCGGAGTCGCCGGTACCCCACTGCGCCTGCGGCTCGGGGTTGAGCCAGTGCACGTGACGGGACCGCTCGGCGAGGTCGCCCAGGACCGCGAGGTTCGGGTCGCGGTAGTTGGTGCGGCCGTCGCCCAGCAGCAGCAGCGACGTGCGCGGGCCGACCACGTCCGGCCAGCCCTCGCGGAAGCGCCCGAGCGCCGAGCCGTAGTCGCTGTGCCCGTCGAAGGCGATGAGGCCCGGGCGCGCGGTGATCTCGGCCATCACGCCGCCGAGGTCCGACCCCGGGCCGAACAGGTCGGTGACCTCGACGCACCCGTCGACGAAGCAGAAGATCCTGATGCGGGAGAACTGCTCGCGCAGGGCCTGGACCAGCATCATCGTGAAGTGGCTGAACCCCGCCACCGACCCCGAGACGTCGCAGAACAGCACCAGCTCGGGACGCCCCGGCCGCGGGCGCCGGTACGCCGGTCGCATCGGCACGCCGCCGGTGGACATCGAGCGGCGCAGGGTGCGGCGCAGGTCGATCGGGCCGCGACGGGCCCGCCGGCGCCGGGCGGCGAGCCGCGACGCGAGGTGCCGGGCGAGCGGGGCGACGCGGCGACGCAGGTCGGCGAGCTGCTCGGAGTTGGCGGTCAGGAAGTCGACGCGGTCGCCCTGCTTCGGGACGCCCGTGCGCGCGGCCGCCTCGCGTCCGCGGACCTCTGCGCCGCGGCGGCGGGCCTCGTCGGTGACCATGCGCCGGAACGACGCGATCCGGTCCCGCACCTCGCGGCGCGAGACCTCCTCGGCGAACGGGCTGTCCCACGCCGCGTCGGCCCCGCCGCGCAGGTCGGCCAGCACGCGCGCCAGCAGCGTCTCGGGCCGGACCGCGTTGAGCGCCTGGTACGCCGACCACGTCGAGGGCTGTCCCCCACCTCCCTGGCCGCGGTCGCCGCCCCCGCCACCCCGGCCCTGCCCCTGACCGCCCTGGCCCTTGCCCACCGCGCCCAGCCCGTCGACGATCGCGCGCGCCAGCTCGGCCATCGCCGCGGTGTCGCCGTCGCGCAACAGCCCGGCGAGCAGGTCGCGCAGCGCCTCGACGTCCACCGACCCGTCCTCGGCGTAGGGCAGCGCGACCTCGCCGAGCGCCGCGCCCTGCCCGAGCGGGAACCACAGGTCGAAGAGCGCATCGAACACCGCGCGCTGCCCCGAGCGACGCAGCATCGCCGCCGCGAGGCCCTCGCGCAGCTGTTCGCGGCGCAGCAGGTCCAGCTCGGAGACCACCGCCGCGGCGTCCACCGACTCCCCCGGCCCCACCGCGATCCCCGCTCGCCGCAGCGCGCCGACGAAGTCGACCAGGTGGGCGGGCAGGCCGCCGTGCACGACGGGAGAGGCCATCAGTTCGACCCCATCAGTTCAGACGGAGCTCGGCGACGGCGCGCTCGGTGTCGGACTGGTGCTTGAGGACGACGCCGAGCGTCGCGCGCACCGTGGCGTCGTCGACCGTGTCGAGCCCGAGGGCCAGCAGCGTGCGCCCCCAGTCGATCGTCTCGGACACCGACGGCGCCTTCCGGAGCTGGATGCCGCGCAGCACCCCGACGATGCGGACGAGCTCCTCGGCGAGCGCCTCGGGCAGCTGCGGCACGCGGGTGAGCACGATGCGCCGCTCGAGCTCGGCGTCGGGGAAGTCGAGGTGCAGGTAGAGGCAGCGGCGCTTGAGGGCCTCGGAGAGCTCGCGGGTGGCGTTCGAGGTCAGGAGGGTGAACGGGCGCTGCGCAGCCACCACGGTGCCGAGCTCGGGGACGGTGACCTGGAAGTCGCCGAGCACCTCCAGCAGCAGCCCCTCGACCTCGACGTCGGCCTTGTCGGTCTCGTCCACGAGCAGGACGGTCGGATCGGTGCGCCGGATCGCGGTGAGCAGCGGGCGCGGGAGCAGGAACTCCTCGGAGAACACGTCGTCGCGCGTGTCGTCCCACGCCTCGCCCTGGCTCGCGGTGATGCGCAGCAGCTGCTTGGCGTGGTTCCACTCGTAGAGCGCGCGGGCCTCGTCGATGCCCTCGTAGCACTGCAGGCGCACCAGGCCGCTGCCCGTCGCCTCGGCCACCGCGCGCGCCAGCTCCGTCTTGCCCACGCCCGCGGGGCCCTCGACGAGCAGCGGCTTGCCCAGGCGGTCGGCGAGGAAGACGGTGGTCGCGACGGCGGTGGAGGCGATGTAGCCGACGTCGGCGAGCCGGGTGGCGACGTCGTCGACGGAGTCGAACAGGGCCTTCTGGGCCTTCTGGCCGACCGGCTCGGTGCTCACGCCCCGGCATCCTGCCCGGTGACCGGGCGCTTGTCCCGGCGTGGTGACGCGATGGCCATCGGCCGTCGTGGACGGGACCCAGGGTCGCCGGGCGTGGGTATCCTCGACGTCCGAAACCGTCCCGTTCCCCACGCGGCGCCCACGTCCCGGTCCGCGAGGGCAGCACGGGCGACGGCCGGTCGGTCATCGACGACGCGCCCGGTAGCCGGCATCGTGCTGCTCCCCGAGGAGGACCGGGCCCCATGGCCGACGTGACGACCACCCGCCCGTCCCCGTGGCGAGGCGTGCTCGACCGCATCGAGGCCGCCCGTCGCGGCGACTCGAGCGAGTCGCTGGCCGCCGTCTTCGTCCTGGCGGCGACCGTGATCGCGCTGGTCTGGGCCAACTCCCCCTGGGGCTGGACCTACGACGCGTTCTGGAACATCCAGCTCGCGATCACGGTCGGCGACGCGGGCATCGACCTCGACCTGCAGCACTGGGTCAACGACGGCCTGATGGCGCTCTTCTTCTTCGTCATCGGGCTCGAGGTCAAGCGCGAGTTCGCGATGGGCGAGCTGCGCGACCGGTCGAAGGCGGCGGTCCCGCTCGCGGCGGCCGTCGCGGGCCTCGTCCTCCCGGCGCTGCTGTACCTGCTGCTCAACCCGTCGGGGCCGGCCGCGTCCGCGTGGGGCGTCGTGATCTCCACCGACACCGCGTTCCTGCTCGGCGCGCTCGCCGTGGTCGGGCCCGGGCGGGCCGAGCGCCTGCGGATCTTCCTGCTGACCCTCGCCGTGGCGGACGACGTGGGCGCGCTGGCGGTCATCGCCGTCGTCTACACCGACGAGCTGTCGCTCGTGCCGCTGGCGGTGGGTGTGCTCGGACTGCTCGCGATCTGGCAGCTCCGGCGGTTGCGGGTATGGCGTGGCGGCGGCTACCTGATCGTCTCGCTCATCACCTGGGTGGCCTTCTACGAGTCCGGCGTGCACGCCACCCTCGCCGGGGTCCTCATCGCCCTGCTGCTGCCCGTCTACCCGCCCAAGCGCGCGCTGGTCGAACGGGCCGCCGCGCTCACGAGGGCCTTCCGGCAGTCGCCGAACCCCGAGTACGCGCGCTCCGCGCGGCTCGGGCTGGAGCGGGCCGTGTCGGTCAACGAACGGCTCATGCGGCTCTACCAGCCCTACACCGCGTTCATCATCGTGCCGGTCTTCGCGCTGGCCAACGCCGGCGTGCCTCTCACCGCCGAGACGCTCCGGGCGTCCCTGACCTCCCCGTTGACCTGGGGCGTCGTGCTCGGCCTCGTCCTCGGCAAGTTCGTGGGCATCACCGGGGCCACGGCCCTGTTCGCCCGGCTCCGCCCCGGCAGCCTCGCTCCCGGGCTCCGGATCCCGCAGGTCGCCGGCGGCGCGGCGCTGTCGGGGATCGGGTTCACGATCTCGCTGTTCATCGTCGACCTCGCGCTCGACGACGAGCCCCTGCTCGCCGACGAGGCGCGCGTGGGCGTGCTGGCGGCGTCGGTGATCGCACTCGTGCTGAGCGCCGGCGTGTTCCGCGTCGGCGCGCGGCTCGGGCTGGAGCCCGAGGAGCCGTCCATGGAACTGCTCCGGCCGGTCGACCCGAAGCGCGACCACGTCCGCGGGCCGGTCGACGCGCCGCTGACGGTCGTCGAGTACGGCGACTTCCAGTGCCCGTTCTGCAGCAAGGCCACCGGCAGCATCCGGCAGGTCCGGGCGCACTTCGGCGACGACGTGCGCTACGTGTTCCGGCACATGCCGCTCGACGACGTCCACCCGCGGGCCCGGGACGCCGCCGAGGTCTCCGAGGCCGCGGCCGAGCAGGGCCGGTTCTGGGACGTCCACGACGCCTTCTTCATCCACAACGACGCGCTCGAGCGTGAGGACCTGCTGCGCTACTGCTCGGATCTCGGCCTCGACGTCGACCGCATCGAGGACGACCTGCGCGACGGAGGCGCGCAGAACCGCGTCGCCGACGACGAGATCGACGCCCGCACCAGCGAGCTGCCGGGGACCCCGACCTTCTACCTCGGCGCGAACGGCTCGCCGCCGGTGCGCCACCTCGGCCCCTACGACGCCGACACCCTGATCGCCGAGCTGACGCGTCAGCGCGAGGCCGCGCCGGACCCGGTGTGAGGGGGCCGGGGCCTAGTAGGGGTTCCTCCGCGCGTCGACGGCCGGGGCGGCGTCGATCGCCGCGGCGGGCACGTGCGTGCCGGACGACGACGGCGAGTCCCTCACTCCGCGCGGGCCGACGGCACCACCCGGCCTGTCGGACCCGTCGTCCACCATGGAGCCATGACCGTTGCGACCGAGTCCGATCTGCGCGCCGACGCCGAGGCCACGCTCCAGCGCCTGGCCGGTCCCGACGCCGCGCTGCGCGAGGACCAGTGGTCGGCGATCCACGCGCTGGTGGCCGAGGGCCGGCGGGCGCTGGTGGTGCAGCGCACCGGGTGGGGCAAGTCGGCGGTCTACTTCGTGGCCACCGCGCTGCTCCGGGCCCGCGGGAAGGGCCCGACGGTGATCGTCAGCCCGCTGCTCGCGCTCATGCGCAACCAGATCGAGGCGGCGGGCCGCGCCGGCATCCACGCGGTCACGGTCAACTCCGCCAACACCGACGACTGGTCGCTGGTCTACGGCCAGGTCCAGTCGGGCGAGGTCGACGTCCTGCTCGTGAGCCCCGAGCGCCTGAACAACCCCGAGTTCCGCGACCAGGTGCTGCCCGAGCTCTCGCGCACCGCCGGGATGCTCGTCGTCGACGAGGCGCACTGCATCTCCGACTGGGGGCACGACTTCCGGCCCGACTACCGGCGGCTGCGCACGCTGATCGCCGAGCTCCCCGACGGCGTGCCGGTGCTGGCGACGACGGCCACGGCCAACGACCGGGTCACGACGGATGTGGCCGATCAGTTGGGCGTGTCGAAGAGCAACGACGAGGCGCTGGTGCTGCGCGGCGAGCTCGACCGGGAGTCGCTGCGCCTCGGGGTGCTCCCGCTGCCCAAGGGCGCCGATCGGTTCGCCTGGCTCGCCCAGCACCTCGACGACCTGCCGGGCTCGGGCATCGTCTACACGCTGACGGTCTCGGCCGCCGACGAGCTGGCCGCGTTCCTGCGCGAACGCGGGCACCCCGTCGCCGCCTACACCGGCAAGACCGACCCGGCCGAGCGCGAGCGCGCCGAGGACGACCTGCTGGCCAACCGCGTCAAGGCGCTGGTGGCGACGTCGGCGCTGGGGATGGGCTTCGACAAGCCCGACCTCGGGTTCGTCGTCCACCTCGGGGCGCCGCAGTCCCCCGTCGCCTACTACCAGCAGATCGGCCGCGCAGGCCGTGGCGTCGAGCGCGCCGAGGTGCTGCTGCTCCCCGGCCCCGAGGACCGCGACATCTGGGCCTACTTCGCCTCGCTCGCCTTCCCGGCCGAGCCGCAGGTGCGGGTGGCCCTCTCGGTGCTGGGTGACGCCGGGCGCCCGATGTCCACCGCCGCGCTCGAGCCGCGCGTGGAGCTCTCCCGCGGCCGGCTGGAGATGATGCTCAAGGTCCTCGACACCGACGGCGCCGTCCGCCGCGTGAAGGGCGGCTGGGAGGCCACCGGGCAGCCGTGGGAGTACGACGGCGCCCGCTACACCGGTCTCGCGAAGGCCCGCCGCGCCGAGCAGCAGGCGATGCTCGACTACATCGCCACCGACGGCTGCCGCATGGAGTTCCTCCGGCGCCAGCTCGACGACCCCGGCGCGACACCGTGCGGGCGGTGCGACAACTGCACCGGCCGGCACGCCGACCCCGCGATCGGCGAGGACGTCCGCGTGCAGGCGCAGGCGACGCTCGACCGGCCCGGGGTCCCGCTGGCGCCGCGCAAGCAGTGGCCCAGCGGCATGGACGCCCTCGACGTCCCGCTCAAGGGCAAGATCAAGCCCGAGGAGGCGGCCGAGGACGGGCGCGCGATCGGGCGGCTCACCGACGTCGGGTGGGGCCCGCGCCTGCGGCCGCTGCTGCAAGGGGACGACCTCGTGCCCGACGCGCTGGTCGACGCGGCCGTGGAGGTCCTCAAGGGCTGGGACTGGGCGCAGCGGCCGGCCGGGATCGTGTGGCTGCCCAGCCGCGGGCGTCCGGCCCTCGTCGAGAGCTTCGCCCAGCGCATCGCCTCGATCGGCCGGCTGCCGCTCCTGGGCGCGCTGGCCGACAGCGCCCCGCCGCGCTACTCCGATCCCGAGGACGACAGCGAGCCCGAGCCGCCGAACTCCGCGCAGCGCCTGGCCGAGGTGTACGGGCGGCTCTCCGTGCCGGCCGGCCTCGACCTCGGCGCGGGCCCCGTCCTGCTGATCGACGACGTCGCGGACTCGGGGTGGACGCTCACCGTCGCCTCGATGCTCCTGCGCCGGGCCGGGGCGCCCGCCGTGCTCCCGTTCGTGCTGGCCACCACCGGCTGAGCCTGTCGGTGCCGGGCTCGAGGAGGGGTCTGGCACCCTGCCCGGGACACGGGTCGCACCGCGCACGAGGGGGACGATGACCGCCGGGACGACGGTCGGTGAGCACACCGAGCACCCCGTCGAGGGAGACCTGCGCCCCGAGGGCCCACCCCGGGAGCCGGTCGTCGGCCGCGGGATCCGGCTGCTGCTCGCCGTCGGGGTCGCGCTGCTCGTGGGCGCGGGGCTGCTCGCCCGGCTGGGCCTGGTGGGCGGGGACGCCATCGGCGCCGCGGACAACGGCGACGCCATCCGCCTGTACTGCGTCGCCGATCTCGTGCCCGACACCTCCGACCGCGCCGCCCCGGGCCACGGGGTCGCCGTTACCGAGTACCGCACCGGCGGGCCCGACTGCCCCCGCGAGGCGCCCACCACCTCCGCCGGGCTGGTGCTGCAGGCGACCGTCGCGGTCACCACCGCGCTCGACGCCACACCGCCGGCCCCGGACGGCTCGGACCGCTTCTCGCTGGAGTGGCTGGCCGCGGTCTACGTCGGCCTCCTCGCCGCCGGCGCGGGGGTCGCCACCCTCGCCGCCACGTCCGCCCCTTCCCTGGCTGGTCGGCGCGTCCGACGAGTCGCCCCGGTCCTGCTCGCGGTGGTCGTGCCACCCCTGCTCCCGCTGCTCGCCGTCCCGTGGTGGTCCCGCTTCCTGGTCTCCTCCTTCAGCGAGTCGGCCGGCCTGCTCGGCGCCGCCTGGATGGCGTGGGGCCTGCTCACGGTCGCCGTCACCCGCCCCACCGACCGGGGCGCGCGGGCGGCGGCCCTCGGCCTGATCGCGCTGGGCGGCGTCGTCGCCGCCACGGGCAAGCCGGGGTTCCTGCCCGTCGGGCTCGTGGCGGTCGGGGTCTGCGCGGTCGTCACGGTCGGCACCCGGCGGTGGTGGCGCCGGACGCCGGGGCTCGCCGTCGCCCTGCTCGCCGTCGCCGTCGCCGCGCCGGCGGTCCTCTCCGGGATCGCGGCCCAGGACGCGGCCTACGACAAGGTCAACGCCCACAACCTCGCGTTCACCGCCGTGCTCCCCGAGTCGGGGCCTGCGGCGACGGCTGCACTCGGACTGCGCCCCGAGGCGTTCCGGCAGGCCGGCCAGCACTTCTACCTCGACGGCGGGCGCAGCGTGCCGGGCTGGGCGGAGACGGTGGGCGCGCGGCCCGACGAGCTGCGCTCCGCGGCGCGCCTGTGGGTGGCGCAGCACCCGCTCGTGCTGGCCCGCATGGTGCACCGGGGCCTCGTCGCCACCCTGCGACCCCACATCCCCTACCTCGCGAGCGAGACGGGCGGGCCGCGCACCGTCAGCGGCGAGATCCCCCGGCCCGCGTTCCCCGAGGGCTCGCAGCTGATGGGCCCGACGTTCGTCTACTTCGACGGGCTGCCGGGGCGCTGGGTGCCGCCGACGGTCGTCGTCCTGGCCCTCCTGGCCGCGGCGCTGGCGCTGATCGCCTCCCGGGTCCCTCGCCTGTCGGCCGCGACCACCCGCACGGGCAGGGGGCTCGCGCTCACCGCGGGCACGCTCGCCGTCACCGCGCTCGGGATCGTGCTCGTCGCGGTGCTCGGCGACGGGTACTGCGAGGTCGCCAAGCACGTGTGGCTCGGCTCGTACCTGCTCGTCGTCACGGCCGCGACGCTGGTCGCGAGCGGTGTGGCCGCCGGCGCCGTGTGGTTCCGCGGCCGAGGGGATCGCGGAGACCGGACAGACGATCGGACAGACCCGACCGCGCGGCCGGTTCCCGACGGCGCCGCCGGATGGTAACCACTCGGGTGTGACCATCGCCGCTCTGTACCGCTACCCCGTCAAGTCGATGCTCGGAGAGTCCCTGTCGCGCGCCACGTTCGACGAGCGGGGGGTGCTGGGCGACCGCGCCTACGCCGTCCTCGACGTCGAGACCGGCATCGTCGCCAGCGCCAAGGTCCCGAAGCGCTGGGCGAAGCTGCTCGAGTTCTCGGCGGCGTTCGCCGGCGAGCCCGTGGCCGGGGAGGCGGCCCCGCCCGTGGTCATCACGTTCCCCGACGGGTCCACGCGCCGCAGCGACGACGCCGACATCGACCAGGCGCTCTCCGACGTGCTCGGCCGCGAGGTCAAGCTGATCACGACGCCGCCGGACGGCGTGGCGTTCGAGGAGCTCTGGGTGGACATCGACGGCCTCGAGCGCGCCGAGCTGGGCCCGGAGCACATCATCGAGGCGACCACCAAGCGCCAGGAGGACACCGGCGAGGCGATCAGCCACTTCGACGTCGCCGCCTTCGCCCCGCCCGGCCGCTTCTACGACCTCGCGGCGCTGCACGTCGTCACCGAGTCGACCCTCGCGCGGCTGCGGGAGCTGGCGCCGGACAGCGAGTTCGACGTGCGCCGCTATCGGCCGAACGTCGTCCTCGCCGACACCCCGCCCGGCTTCGTCGAGAACGACTGGCCCGGGCAGGAGATGACGCTCGGCGACGACGTGCGGGTCGCGTACACCTTCCAGACCATGCGCTGCGTCATGACCACGATGGCCCAGGGCGACCTCCCCGAGGACCGCAACACCCTGCGCACGGTCGCGAAGAACAACCGCATCCAGATCGACAAGCCCGAGGTCGCCGGGAAGTGGGCGTGCGCCGGCGTCTACGCCGACGTCGCCGCGGGCGGCGAGGTCGCCGTCGGCGACGCCCACGCCTGACCGCCCGCGCCGTCGAGGAGGACACACCCCGTGGATCCCCGCTCGAGCACGGTCGACGGGGTGCTGGCGCGCAGCGCGCGCCGCACCCCCGACCGTGTCGCCCTGCACTTCGCCGACCGGACGTGGACCTACCGGAAGCTCGACGACGCCGTCACCCGCGCCGCGGGCTACCTCGGCGAGCTGGGAGTGTCCGCCGGCGACCGCGTCGCCGCCTACGGGCGCAACTCCGACGCCTACCTGCTCGCGTTCCTCGGGTGCGCCCGGCTCGGCGCGGTCCACGTGCCGATCAACTACGCGCTCACGGGCGAGGAGCTCGGCTACCTGGTCGAGCAGTCGGGCAGCCGCCTGCTGCTCATCGACCCGGCGCTCGCCGGCCCCGTCGACGCGCTGGACAGCCAGCCGAAGCAGGTGGTCCCGCTGCGCGACGCGGCGGGCTCCCTGCTGGAGCGCGCCGGCACCGGTGAGCTCCCGGAGCTGACCAGCACCGTCGCCGACACCGACCTCGTCCAGCTGCTCTACACGTCGGGCACCACGTCGCGACCCAAGGGCGCGATGATGACCCACCGCGCGCTGGTGCACGAGTACGTCTCGTGCGTGCACGCGATGGGGATGGGCGACGGGGACGACCCGCTGCACCCGATGCCGCTGTACCACTCGGCGGGCATGCACTGCTTCCTCATGCCCTACCTGATGGTCGGCGCGGTCAACCACCTCATGGAGGCGCCCGACATCCCGGAGATCCTGCGCCGGGTCGAGGACGACCGGCTGGGCGCGCTGTTCCTCGCCCCAACGGTGTGGGTGCCGCTGGCGAACCACGCGGACTTCGGCACGCGCGACCTCTCGAGCCTGCGCAAGGCGTTCTACGGCGCGTCGATCATGCCCGGGCCGGTGCTCGCCCGGCTGCGCGAGCACCTGCCGGGACTCGCGGTCTACAACTGCTTCGGGCAGTCGGAGATCGGCCCGCTCGCCACCGTGCTGCAGCCCGAGGAGCACGAGGAGCGCCCGGAGTCGTGCGGGCGCCCGGTGCTGTTCGTCGAGCTCCGGGTGATCGACGACCAGGGCGACGACGTCGAGCCCGGCGGCACCGGCGAGGTCGTCTACCGCTCGCCCCAGCTCTGCGAGGGCTACTGGGACAAGCCCGAGGAGACCGCCGAGGCCTTCCGCGACGGCTGGTTCCACTCCGGCGACCTCGTGCGGATCGACGAGCAGGGCTACATCACCGTCGTCGACCGCATCAAGGACGTGATCAACACCGGTGGTGTGCTCGTCGCGTCCCGCGAGGTCGAGGACGCGCTCTACACCCACGAGGCCGTCGCCGAGGCCGCGGTGATCGGGGTGCCCGACGAGCGCTGGATCGAGGCGGTGGCGGCGTTCGTGGTGCTCAAGGGCGAGGTGTCGTCCGAGGAGCTGATCGCGCACGCCCGCGGGCGGCTCGCGGGCTACAAGACGCCGAAGAGCATCCACGTCGTGGACGAGCTGCCCCGCAACCAGTCGGGGAAGCTGCTCAAGCGCGTCCTGCGCGACCAGGTGCCGTCCTGAGCGGCCCGCGGGTGGCCGGCCCGCCCACCGGGAACTGGTTCACCCGCGGCGGCTGGTGGTTCTTCGTCCACCTGCTCGGCGCCGGGCTCCTGCTCCCGGTGCCGCTGGCCTCCGCCGCCGTCCGCACCCGGCGGCCGTGGCACGTGGTCGCCGCGGTCGCGTCGCTCATCCTCGTGGTCGCGACCTTCGTGTTCGTCGGCGCGGCGGACCGCGGACCCGACGGCTCCACGACCGGCCTTTTCGCGACCCTCTCCTCGATGAGCATCCTGACGCTCCTCGTCGGCGGGCTGGCCACGCTGATCGTGGTGCGGCACCAGGTGTTCGGTCCCCGGGCCCGGCCCACCGGCTGGGACCGCCCGCTGCCGGACCCGGCCGTCACCGCCGCGCTCGCGGCGCGCGGTCGTCGCGACGAGGCCCGCCGTCTCGCCGCGCAGGACCCCCTGCTGGCCCACGAGCTGCGCGTCGGGCGCCCGGACCTGCCGCGCTCCTACGACGACGGCGGTCTCGTCGACCTCAACGCCGCGCCGGCCCAGGCCATCGCCCGGGTCTGCGGGATCGCGCCGGAGCACGCCGAGCGCATCGTCGCGTGCCGCTCCGCGGCGGGCCGGTTCGCCACCGTCGAGGACGTGTTCGTCTGGGCGGACCTGCCCTACGACATCTGGGACCAGGTGCGCGACCGAGCCGTGGTGCTCGGCCGTTGATCGTGTGTGGGACGGTGCGGCGCAGCCGAACCGGACCGAGGAGTGGGCGATGCAGGACGCGGTGACCGAGCACATCCGGGCGTCGCCGGAGACGGTGTGGGAGCTGGTCTCGGACGTCGCGCAGACGCACCGCTACAGCGAGGAGACCTTCGAGGCCGAGTGGCTCGACGGCGCGACCGGGCCGGCGGTCGGCACGCGCTTCCGCGGGCACGTGCACCGCAACGGCCGGGGCCCGACCTACTGGTCGACCTGCCGGATCACCGCGTGCAAGCCGGGCCGCGAGTTCGGGTTCGAGGTGCTGGTGGGCGGGCGCTCGATCAACAACTGGCACTACCGGTTCCAGCCCGAGGACGACGGCACCGACGTCACCGAGTCGTTCCGCCTCACCCCGAGCATCGGGACGCGGCTGTACTGGACGCTGGCCGGCTGGGCGCGCGGGCGGACCAACCGGGCGAACATGCGCGCGACGCTGCAGAAGATCAAGGCGATCGCCGAGTCCGGCGGCTGATCAGGCTCCTCGAGCACGCCCCGTATCTCCCGCATGCCCGGCGCGTTCTCCCTGTGGACGACCGATCGGGGGGATCGTGGGCCGAAGGACGCGGGCTGCAGGGCGTTGGGTGGGTGCGGGGCTCGTGGCCCCGCTCGCGGCGGTGCTGGTGGCGACGGGGGTGCCGGCGTCGGCCGCCCCGTCGATCGGCATGGCGCCACCGTCGGGCGAGACGGAGGACGTCGAGCCCGCCCGGCTCCCGTCCGCGGCGGCGACGCCGGCGCAGGTGGAGGACGAGCGCCTCACCACGCCGAGCCCCTCCCCCGACTCGGGCGGCGCACGCCAGGCCACGAGCCCCGATCCGCTCAAGCTCGTCGCGGTGACCTGGACCGGGGCGACACCGCAGCTCATCGAGCTGCGCAGCCGGCTCGCCACCGGGCTGTTCGGGCCGTGGACGCGGGTCGACCCGGTCGACACCGAGCGCGACGGGCGGCGCGCCGCCTCGACCGGCACCGAGCCGGTCTGGGTGGCCGACAGCAAGGAGGTGCAGGTCCGGGCGAGCACCGACGGGCAGCCGGTGACCCAGCGGGTGGCGCTCACCTCGATCGACCCGGGGACCGGCAGCAACGACGCCCGGATCGCGGCGGCCGCCGTCACCCCCGGCGGGGCGACGGGCAGCCCGAGCAGCCCGGCCGTCGTGACCCGCGCGCAGTGGGGCGCCGACGAGCGCCTGATGACGTGGACACCGGAGTACACGCCCACCGTGCGGGCGGTGACGATCCACCACACGGCGGGCACGAACGCCTACTCGGCCGCCGAGTCCGCGGCCATCGTCCGGGGGATCTACACCTACCACGCCCGCACGCAGGGCTGGGGCGACATCGGCTACAACGTCCTCGTCGACCGGTACGGGACGGTGTTCGAAGGCCGGGCCGGGGGCCTGGCCCGCTCCGTGATCGCCGCGCACGCCGGCGGGTTCAACCGCGAGACCTTCGGCATCGGGATGATGGGCGACTTCACCTCGGTCGCCCCGCCGGCCGCCACCGTCGAGGCGACCGCGCAGCTCGCGGCGTACAAGCTGGGCGGGCTCTACCGCGACCCGAACGCCACGGTCACGCTGACCAGCGGCGGGGGCGGCACGTCGCGCTACCCGAAGGGCCGCGCGGTGACGCTGCCGACCGTGTTCGCGCACCGCGACGTGGGCGCCACCGAGTGCCCCGGCAACACCGGCATCCGCTCCATGCCGACCATCCGCTCGCGCACCGCGGCGCTGGTCGGCAACCTCGCGACCTACCCGATCCGGCAGAAGTGGCTGGCGCAGCGCAGCGTGCTCGCCGAGCCGTCGGTGGTCGAGAGCCCGACGTCGAGGTCGGCGCGCATGACCCGGTTCTCCGGGAGCAACGGCGCGGTCTACTGGTCGAGCGCCACCGGGGCCTGGTCGGTGCAGGGCGTGATCAACTCCCGCTACGACGCCCTCGGCGCCGCGGGCTCGGTGCTCGGTCTGCCGCGGACCGACGAGAAGGCGACCCCCGACCGGCGCGGGCGCTACAACCAGTTCCAGTCCGGCGTCGTCTACTGGACCTCGGCGACGGGGGCCTGGCCCGTGCGGGGCCCGATCCTCACGCGCTGGGCCCAGCTGGGCTCCGAGCGGTCGAGCCTCGGCTACCCGAAGGGCGACCAGTTCGCGGTCACCGGCGGGGTGCGCCAGAACTTCGAGCGCGGCTACCTGCGCCTCAACACGAGCTCCGGGGCCGTGACGACGAACGCCTGAGCTACTCGGGGTGCCCGATCGCCGTCGACGCGGGGACCACGACGTACTGGCGCAGGCAGAGATCGGTGAAGACCACGGGGCCGCGGGGGCCCGGGACGTGGTCGACGTTGATGCCGGTCTCCGGGACGCGGCGCAGCTTGACGCCGTCGAGCAGGCGGGTTGTGGCGTTCCAGAAGGCGCCGGTGCCGGCGTAGGTGTCGAGGAACTCCCGTGCCGAGGCCTCGTCGGAGGTCACGATCGTCGCCGCGAGCCCCGACGTCTCACGGTTGGCCGTGGTGGCCGCGTCGGCCGGGCCGTCCACGGGCGCCAGGGTCACCGTCGCCTCGTTCCCGTCGTCGAGCGCCCACTCGTGCCCGAGGGCGTGCTCGTGCGGGGGCAGCGACGCGCGCAGGCCGTGCCCCTCGAGGAGCGCGACCAGGTCCGGGACCAGCTCGTCCCAGCGGTGCTCGTCGACGAGCAGGAGGTTGAGGCGGTTGCAGACGCCGAGCCGGTCGATCGACGAGGTCACGAGCGTGTGCGCGAGCTCGAGGGGCGCGGCACGGTCGACGTAGAGCACGCCCCCGCCGTCGGCGTGGGCGAGCGTGCGCACCCCGTGCTGGGCCGCCTCGAGACCGAGCGAGCGCGTCGTGTCGCCGGAGCCGCGCAGGATGACCAGCGGGATCAGGCCCGGGCGGCGCACCAGCTCGACGGCGCACTCGCGGCGCGGGTCGGTGACCAGCACGACGGAGTCGGGGTCCAGTCCCGCGCCGGCGAGCGCGGGGGCGACGACGGCCTCCATCAGCGCGGTGGCCGAGGCGAGCGCCGCGCCGCCGGTGCGCAGGACGCCCGCGTTGCGGGACTTCAGCAGCTGGGAGGCGACGTCGACCACGACATTGGGACGCGCCTCGAAGTTCGCGCCGATCACGCCGACGGGCCGGCGACGCTCGATCAGGCGCAGCCCGTCCGGGCGCTCCTCGAGGACGGTGTCGATCTCCGGCGTCGGGATGTCGGCGAGCTCGACCAGCGACTGGGCCATGCCTTCGAGGCGCGCCCGGTCGAGGCGCAGGCGGTCGACGAGCGCCGAGGTGGTCCCCGTGCTCTCGGCGGCCTCGACGTCCGCGGTGTTGGCCTCGAGCACGGTGTCGGCGGCCTCGACGAGCAGCGTCGCCATCCCGCGCAGGGCGGTCGCGACCTCGTGGTCGGTCGCCGCCGCCATCCGCGGGGCGGCCGCAGCGGCGCGGCGGCCGCAGTCGGTGACGATCTCGGTGGGCGTGCGCTGCGTGGTCGGGGTGGTCGCGGTCGGGCTCGGCACGCCCGCCATTGTGCCCACCCCACGCGCTCCGGGGACCCCGGGCTCTCGAGCAGGGAATCGTGACCGTTCCGTGACCTCGCGGGGGTCCTGGGAGCCACTTTTTTCGGCCGTCGCTGTCGGGGGTCGCCCCTAACGTCGTTCCCGTGAGCATCGACCAGGACGTCCGGTGCGGCCTCGCGGCCGAGCTGGACGCGCTCGCGCCGGGCGCGGGGCTGGTCGACGCCCTGGAGCGGCTGTCGCCGGCGGCGCTGACCGGTGAGGACCTGGCGTCCTACGTCCGGGCCTGCGCACGGGCCCAGAGCCAGGCCGCGGCGGGCTTCCTGGAGGCCATCCACCACCTGGGTCGCGCGCAGGCCGGCCGCACCGATCGGCGCCCGGAGCTCGACGAGTTCTCCGGCGACGAGATCGCCGCCATCCTGGGATGGTCGCCCACGATGTCCGGCCGCAAGCTCGACCTGGCCGACGATCTGTTCGGTCGGTTGCCCGAGGTCGGCGACGCGCTCCGGAGCGGGTGGCTGGACGAGCCCAAGGCGCAGCGGTTCTGCGAGTGGACGCGCGACCTCGCCGACGACCACGCCCGCCTCGTCTGCTCCGAACTCCTGCCCGAGGCTCCCGAGCTGCCGGTGGGCGAGCTGATACGCCGTATCGAGGAGACCGCGGCCGCGCTCGATCCGGAGTGGGCCAAGCGACGCCAGAAGCGCGCCGAGAAGAACGCCCGGGTGATCCTCTCGCCCAACCCGTCGGGCACGGCCACCCTGTCGATCTGCGACGTCAACGCCGTCGACGGCCTGTCCATGCGCGACCGGGTCGACGCCCTCGCCGCCGCGGTGCGCGGGCTGGGGGTGCTGATCCCGATCGGTGCCGTGCGTGCCGCGGTCGCCGCGCGGTTGCTCGACGGCTCCGTGGCGGGCCTCGACGACCGGCACGTGGCTCTCACGCTGGCCGCGGAGTACCGCGACCCGCCGCCCTCCGGGCCCGACGACGGTTCAGGCTCGCCCGACGACTCCGGACCGAACGACTCCGGACCCGACGGCTCCGGGCCCGACGGCGGATCGGGCCCGCCGGACGACCCCACTCCGGACGACCACCCCTCCGACGACCGCGGTCCCGACGCCGCGGGGGCCACCGCCGGCGAGGCGCCGACGCAGGGCGTCCTCGACCTCCGGGACCTTCCCGAGCAGGACCTCCCGCCGATGCTCGACGGGCCCGAGCCCGGC
Source organism: Actinomycetospora sp. NBC_00405 (assembly GCF_036044095.1). Taxonomy (NCBI): domain Bacteria; kingdom Bacillati; phylum Actinomycetota; class Actinomycetes; order Pseudonocardiales; family Pseudonocardiaceae; genus Actinomycetospora; species Actinomycetospora sp. NBC_00405. Next base: position 81,656 of record NZ_CP107938.1, on the reverse strand, counting down.
CCGGGTCGCGTTCGCAGCGGGACCTCCGAGCTCCGCCTGCGACTTTCGACGGCCCTCGGACTCGACCAGCTCCCGGGCACGGTCCCCGGCTACGGGACCGTGCTCGCCGGCGACGCCCGGGCCGTGCTCCTCCGGCATCACCGCGGCGAGTGGCGGGTGGTGCTCACCGACGACGACGGCCGCCTCCAGCACGTTCTCCTCGCCCGCCGACGACCCCACCCCTGCGGCCCAGGCCCACCACGGCGCCCCGGGGACGAGCCGTGCACCGCCATCGTCGAGCTCCAGGTCCCGACGACGCTGCTGGCCGCCCTGAGTCCTCACGAGCAGGAGCCTGGGCTCCGCTGCTCGCCGAGCTCCAGCAGCGGCTCCGCGAGGTCACCTCGGGCCTCGGTCGCCCGCCGCGGGAGCAGGCCGGCGATCCCGCACGTCGGCGCCCGCGCGCCGAGATCGACCGCTGGGTCCGGGTCCGCGACCGGCACTGCGTCGCGCCCGGCTGCCGGCGCCCCGCCCACAAGGCCGACCTCGACCACACGGTCGACCACGCCCTGGGCGGTCCGACCTCACCCTGGAACCTGGGCGTCTGGGACCGCCACCACCACCGCGCGAAGCACCACGGCGGCTGGCGGGTCCGGCAACCGGCCCCGGGCCGCTTCGAGATCCGCACCCGCGCCGGCGTCCGCCACACGACCCTGCCCAAGAGAATCCTCGAGCCGCTCCCGCCGCCCCGACCGTCCACGCGGCCTCGGCCCCTGCCGGACGAGGGCTGGAGCGAGGACGATCCCGGCTGGCGGCAGCGGTTCCTCCGGAGGGCGGGCTTGGGCACCATCACCCACACACCCGCGATCCCGCCCGCGGTGCACGCCGCGGACGACCCGCCGCCCTTCTGACGCGGCGCGGCCGCCCGACCGCTCCGGGAGCGCGTCAGCTCGAGGGGCTGGTGGTCGCGGGATCGGTGGCCGGGACCGGCGAACCGACCGGCACGAGATCGTCCGCGTGCACGACCTCGCGGCGGTGCTCCGGCGCCAGGTCCTCGCTGGACCGCCCGGAGATCTCCGGAAGCTCCTCGGCGTCGAACGCGACGACCCCGCGGGCGACGACGTCCCCCCGCGGGTCGACGAGGTCGACGACGTCGCCGGCCTCGAAGTCACCGTCCGAACCCACGATCCCGGCCGCGAGCAGGGAGCGCCGGCGCCCGACCACGGCCTTCACCGCGCCGGCGTCGAGGTGCAGCCGCCCGCGCGTGCCGGCCATGTGCCGCAGCCAGAAGCGGCGGGCCGACAGCCGCGGGCCGTGGGGCGCGAACACCGTCCCGACCTCGGCGCCGTCGAGCGCCGCGGGGGCGTCGGCGGCCGCGGCCACGAGGACGGGCACGCCGGCGCCGCTGGCGAGGTCCGCCGCGGCGAGCTTGGATGCCATCCCGCCGGTGCCCAGCGAGGACGTCTTGCCGACGCGCACCCCGGCGAGGTCGGCGCCGCCCGTGACCTCCCGGACCAGCGTGGCCCCGGGATCGCGCGGGTCGGCGTCGTAGACCCCGGCGACGTCGCTGAGCAGCACCAACGCGTCGGCCGAGATCACGTGGGCGACGAGCGCGGCCAGCCGGTCGTTGTCCCCGAACCGGATCTCGTCGGTGGCCACGGTGTCGTTCTCGTTGACCACCGGGACGACACCGAGCCCGAGCAGGCGCTCGAAGGTGCGCTGGGCGTTGCGGTAGGGCTGGCGCCGCACGACGTCGTGGGAGGTGAGCAGGACCTGCCCCACGGTGCGGCCGTGGCGGGCGAAGGCCTCGGCGTAGGCGCGGGTCAGGTGCAGCTGCCCGACACCCGCGGCGGCCTGCTGCGTCGCGAGGTCCCGGGGCCGGCGCGGCAGCCCCAGCGGACGCAGGCCCGCCGCGATCGCCCCGGACGACACGAGCACCACCTGGGTGCCCGCCGCGCGGGCGGCCACGGCGTCGACCAGCGCGTCGAGGCGCCCCACGTCGAGCCCCCCGTCGACCGACGTGAGCGACGTCGACCCGATCTTCACCACCAGCCGCCGCGCCCCGGCGACGGCCTCGCGGGCAGTCATCGATCGTCGCCGCGGAGTTCGGCGGGCACGTCCTCGTACTCCTCGTGCCACGGCGCGATGCCGAGCTCGTCGTCGTCGCGGTGGCGGCGGCGCTCGTCGCGGGCCGCTCGGCGCTCGGCCGCGGACGCCCGGTCGACGTTGTCGATGCCCTCGAGGCGGGGGTCGGTGCCGCGGTTGCCCCGCATCGCCGCCACGCCGGCCGGTGTCGAGGGCTCCCAGTCGAAGGTGTTGATGCCGATCGTCACCATGTCGCCCGGCACTGCCCCCGCCTCGGCGAGGGCCTCCTCGACCCCGAGGCGGGCGAGCCGGTCGGCGAGGTAGCCGACGGCCTCGTCGTTGGTGAAGTCGGTCTGCCGGACCCAGCGCTCGGGCTTCTCGCCCTGGACCAGCCAGGATTGCTTTTCTCGGCCATCCTCGGGGTCGCGGCCGACGGTGAAGCCGGTGTCGTCGACGGCGGTGGGGCGCAAGACGACGCGCGGGGCGGTCGAGGGGGCCGCGGTGGCCCGGGCCTCGTCGACGGCCGCGGCCATCTTGTAGGCCAGCTCCTGCAAGCCGGCGTGGCTCGCGGTGGAGATCTCCACGACCGGCCACCCGAACTCGGCCACCTCCGCGCGCACCATCTCCGCGAGGTCGGCGGCGTCCGGCACGTCGATCTTGTTGAGCGCGACGATCCGGGGGCGCGCGGCGAGGTCGGTGCCCAACGCCGGGGTGTAGGCGGCGAGCTCGGCCTCGAGCGCGCGGATGTCGGACACCGGGTCGCGCTCGGGCTCGAACGTCGCACAGTCCACGACGTGCACGAGCACCGAGCAGCGCTCGATGTGGCGCAGGAAGTCCAGCCCCAGGCCCTTGCCCTCGCTGGCGCCGGGGATGAGGCCCGGGACGTCGGCCACCGTGTAGGAGCTGCCGCCCGCCGAGACCACCCCGAGATTGGGCGCCAGCGTGGTGAACGGGTAGTCGGCGATCTTCGGCTTGGCCGCGCTGATGGCGCTGACCAGCGACGACTTGCCCGCGCTCGGGTACCCGACCAGCCCGACGTCGGCCATCGAGCGCAGCTCGAGCACGAGGTCGCGTGACTCCCCCGGCTCGCCGAGCAGCGCGAAGCCCGGGGCCTTGCGCGACGGCCCGGCCAGGGCGGCGTTGCCGAGCCCCCCGCGACCGCCGCGGACCGCGACGAGCCGGGTGCCGATGCCGGTGAGGTCGCCGACGACCTCGCCGTCGGTGTCGAGCACGACCGTCCCCTCGGGCACGGCGAGCTCGATGTCCTCGGCGTTCGCGCCGTGGCGGAAGCTCCCCATGCCCGGCTTCCCGTTGCCGGCCACCGCGTGGGGCCGGTGGTGGAAGTCGAGCAGCGTGTGGACGCCGGGATCGACCACCAGCACCACGTCCCCGCCGCGCCCGCCGTTCCCACCGTCCGGTCCGCCGAGGGGCACGAACTTCTCCCGGCGGATCGACGCGCACCCGTGGCCGCCGCTCCCCGCCGTGACGTGCAGCGTCACGTGGTCGACGAACCGGGCCATCGGGTGTGCGGTGTCCTTCCGAGAACGGGGGTGGAGACGAACGAAAGGGGCGGGTCCGAGAGTCCCGGACCCACCCCTGACGGTACTGCTGCTACACGGTGCTCAGGCGGAGACGGTCTCTTCCACCGGCACGATGTTGACGTTCTTGCGTCCGCGCTTCGTCCCGAAGGTGACGGCGCCCGGGATGAGGGCGAACAGCGTGTCGTCGCCGCCGCGGCCGACACCGACGCCCGGGTGGAACTTGGTGCCGCGCTGGCGGACGAGGATCTCGCCGGCCTTGACGACCTGGCCGCCGTAACGCTTGACGCCGAGCATCTGGGCGTTCGAGTCGCGACCGTTGCGGGAGCTGGACGCACCCTTCTTGTGAGCCATTCCTGCTCCCCTTACTTCGAGATGTCGGTGACCTCGAGGCGGCTGTAGCGCTGGCGATGGCCGACGCGCCGCTTGTACCCGGTCTTGTTCTTGTACTTCAGAATCTTGATCTTCGGGCCCTTGTGCTCCCCGACGATGCTGCCGGAGATGCTGACCTTCTCGAGGTCGGACGCCGAGCTGAGGACGGTGCTGCCGTCGACGAGCAGGACCGGCTGGAGGTCCACGGTGTCACCGTCGAGGAGCTCCACGTCGATGACGTCGCCGACCGCGACCTTGTACTGCTTGCCGCCGGTCTTCACGATCGCGTACATCTTCCGCGTGGACTCCTGTCTGGCGTGGGGTTCCGGTCCCGGCGCGCGTCCCGTACGGGGCGGGCGCGGCGCGCCGGTGCCGCGGGCAGCGACCCGGCGGGCACCGATCTCCTAGGGTACCCGCCCGGCCTCCGCGGGCCGGACCCCGGGTGGGCCCGACCGTCCGCGGGTGGTGATCAGTCGCTCGATCCGCCGGCCGGCGGACCGGCCGGACGGGACGCCGCCCGTCGACGACGCGGTCGCGCCGAGCCGCTCCCGGTGGGGACCACCGCGGGCTCGGGCGTCGCCTCGTCCTCGGGCTCCGCCGGGCTCCCGGCCGGGGTGATGACGGTGTCGCCCCCGTGGCCGTTGCCGTTCCCGGTCGCGGCCCCGATGGCGCCCGTGACGCGCGGCGCGGACGAGGTGGCGGGCTCCGGGGTCGTCCCGTTGCCCCCCGGCACGTGCTCGGCGAGGTCGGCCTCGAGGGCGACCTCGGCCTCGACGGCCTCGTGGATCGCCTCCTCGACGTCCTCGGTCTCGGCCGCCGCCGGGAGGTCCGCCTCGGCGGGCGCCTCGTCGGTCTCCTCGACGCTGCCCGCGCCCGGGCTCGCCTCGGCCAGCCCGGCCTCGAGGGCCACCTCGGTCTCGTCGGCGCCCTCCACGGGCACCGCGGCCGTCTCGGGGCTCTCGGCCGTCCCCGAGTCGGAGGTGTCCACGGTGTCGACGGTCTCGACGACGTCGGTGGCCGTCTCGTCGGCGCCGATCTCCTCGGAGACTGCGTCGTCGTCGTCCCGGCCGGCGGTGAGACCGCTGGCCGCCGCGACGACCGACGGCGAGGCGCCCTCGGAACGCTCGGCCCGGCGCCCGCGACGACCCCGGCGCGAGGACGAGCCCCCGCCGGTACCGCTCGCGACCTTCTCGCCGGAGCCGTTCTTGTCTCCCGAGCCGTTCTTCTCCGCCGAGCCGGCCTTCTCGCCGCCGTTGCTCCCGCCCTGCTCGTTCGCCATGACCGGCTCGGACGAGACGATGACGCCCCGGCCCCGGCAGTGCTCACAGGTGGTCGAGAACTCGTCGAGCAGGCCCTGCCCGACGCGCTTGCGGGTCATCTGCACCAGGCCCAGCGAGGTGACCTCGGAGACCTGGTGGCGGGTGCGGTCGCGGCCCAGGCACTCGGTGAGGCGCCGCAGCACGAGGTCGCGGTTCGACTCCAGCACCATGTCGATGAAGTCGATGACGATCATGCCGCCGATGTCGCGCAGCCGGAGCTGGCGCACGATCTCCTCGGCGGCCTCGAGGTTGTTGCGGGTCACCGTCTCCTCGAGGTTGCCCCCGGAGCCGGTGAACTTGCCGGTGTTGACGTCGACGACCGTCATCGCCTCGGTGCGGTCGATGACCAGCGTGCCGCCCGAGGGCAGCCACACCTTGCGGTCGAGCGCCTTGATCAGCTGCTCGTCGATCCGGTACGCGGCGAACACGTCCTCAGGTCCAACGTGACGCGACAGGCGCCCCGCGAGTTCCGGGGCCACGTGCGACACGTAGCCCTCCAGCGTCTCCCACGCCCGCTCGCCGGAGACGACGAGCGAGGAGAAGTCCTCGTTGAACATGTCGCGCACGACACGGATGAGGAGGTCGGGCTCCTCGTAGACGAGGGTCGGGCCCTTCGAGTTCTTGTTGCCCGCCTCGGAGGCCGACTTGTCGATGGCCTCCCACTGGGCGGTCAGACGCCGGACATCGCGCTCGAGGTCCTCCTCGCTGACGCCCTCGGCCGCCGTGCGGATGATCACGCCCGACTCGTCGGGGACGATCCGCTTGAGGATCTCCTTGAGGCGCTTGCGCTCGGTGTCGGGCAGCTTCCGGCTGATCCCGGTCGCGCCGCCGGCGGGCACGTACACCAGGAAGCGGCCGGGCAGGCTGATCTGGGTGGTCAGGCGTGCGCCCTTGTGACCCACCGGGTCCTTGGTGACCTGGACGAGCACCTGGTCGCCCGAGGACAGCGCCTGCTCGATCTTGCGCTGCTTGCCCTCGAGGCCGGAGGCGTCCCAGTTGACCTCGCCGGCGTACAGGACGGCGTTGCGCCCGCGGCCGATGTCGACGAACGCGGCCTCCATCGACGGGAGCACGTTCTGCACCCGGCCGAGGTAGACGTTGCCGACCATCGAGTTCTGGCCGTCGCCCGCGACGAAGTGCTCGACGAGCACCCCGTCCTCGAGCACCCCGATCTGGCTGCGGCCGGCGTGCTGGCGCACGACCATGGTGCGCTCGACGGCCTCGCGCCGGGCGAGGAACTCGGACTCGGACAGGATCGACGGCCGCCGGCGACCGGACTCGCGCCCGTCGCGGCGCCGCTGGCGCTTGGCCTCGAGGCGCGTCGAGCCCTTGACCCCGCGGATCTCGTCGTTCGAGGACTTGCCGCCCTCGGGACGCTCGACGCGGTCGCGGACGTGGGTGACGGTGTTCGGCGGGTCCTCGACCTCGCCGTCGCCGTCGCCCTCCGAGGACCGGCGACGCCGCCGGCGCCGGCGGCGCGAGCCGCCCGACGAGCCGTCGGAGTCCTCGGACTCGCCGGAATCGGTGTCCTCCTCGTCGTCGTCGCCCTCCCCGGACCCGGACTCCGACTCCGACTTCTCGGAGGAGTCCGTGCCCGCCTCGCCGTCGCCGTCGGCAGAGCCGTCGCCGGACTCGGCGTCGTCGGCACCACCCCGACCGCGGCCGCGGCCGCGGCGCCCGCGACGACGGCGCCGGCGGCTGCCGTCCTCGTCGTCGTCGTCGGAGTCGGAGGAATCAGCGGAATCCGAGGAGTCCGAGGACTCGGAGGAGTCCGACGGGTCCGTGGCGTCGGGCGTCTCGGAGGTGTCGGAGGCCTCCGCGGACTCGTCGGCCCCCGAACGACGGCGGCGGCGTCGCGAGGGTCCGCCCGTGTCGGCTGCGGTCTCTCCGGAGTCCTCCGCCGCAGCGGCGGGGGTCTCCTCCTCGGCCGAGGCCGGGGTGTGGTCCCCCGTGATCTCGGTCTCGGTGGACTCCCCGGGGGTCACGACGCCGGTGGAGCGGCTGCCGCGACGGCGCCGAGCGCGCGTCGGGACGGCCTCCTCGGACGTCGAGTCGGGCGCCAGGAACATCGGTGCCGCGAAGGCCGGGGCACTGGCCGGCCCGCCTGCCGTCGGGGTGCCGGCGCTCAGGGTGAGCGGCGCCTCCGGCTCGCTCGCCTCCTCGTCGGGCGAGGGGGTGAGGGCCGCGGTGGCCTCGGCGACGGGGTCGGCGACCGGGCCGCCGGGCGGCGGGAACAGGTCGTCCATCACCTGCGCCACGACGCCGCGGTCGACGCTGGACTGCGCGCTGCGCGCCCCCACGCCGATCCGGGCGAGCACGGCGAGGAGCTCGCGGCTCGAGGTGCCCACCACACGGGCCAGGGCGTGCACGCGGACCTTGTCCGGGAGCGCGGCCAGGGCCTGCTCGTCGGGGCGTCCGGGTGCGACGGAATCCCCCGCGGCGGTGCTACCGCCGGACGGGGTGTCGGTGTCGGTCATCCATCTCCTTCGCCCCCGGGCGCGACCCGGGGGTCGCGGCCACACGGGGACCTCGCGTGGGCTCGCCGTGGCGGCCGCAGGGGACGGCCACCGACTGCGGCACGATTCGGCGGGTCGAGCCGGTGGGCCCGGGTGCCGTCGATCCGTGCGGTTCGGCGATGTGTGTGCACCGCGGCCGACCGGGGACCTTTCGCGGGGCTACGCGGTGGGTGCCGCGCGGTCCGTCGCGAACGGGTCGATCAGCTCCCCGCGCTCGTCGAGCCGACCCTGAGCCCTCCGGGTGGCCCTGACGGGTTCCGGGAACTCGAGGCCGGCGACGGCGCGGAGGGCACCGCACACGTCGTCGGGTCGTGCGGCCGGCGTGGTGTGCCGTACGACCGCCGTCAGTCTCCCACACGTCGCCGCTCGTGCACGGTCCTCCCGCTCCGGCGCCTCCGGTTCGTCCGTACGGGTGAGCGTCAGCCGCAGTTCGGCGACGGCCGTTCGCACGTCCAGCGGCTTCGGACCGTTCTTGGTGAGGCGCTCCACGATGACCTCGTCGGCGGCGTGGAACGCCGCGAGGGCCGGGGCGAGCAGCTCGTCGGAGACGCCCGGGGTCTCGATCTCCCAGTGGCTCGCGTCGATCCGGTCGGCGAGCGCCCCGGGCGAGGCGGGCACGACCTCGATCACCGAGAGCCCCTCGGGCAGCACGGCGTCCACCTCGTGGGCGACCACGAGCGGGTCGAGGTACTCCGTCACGCCGATCTCGACGTACTCGGCGTCGCTCGCCGCGCCGGTGGGCGCCGCGCCGATCCAGGAGAGCCTCGGGTGCGGGCTGAAGCCGTGCGACAGGGCCACCGGAACCCCGGCGCGCCGCAGGGTCCACTCCATGGTGCGGGCGATGTCGCGGTGCGAGCTGAACCGCGCGCGGCCCCGCTTCGCGTAGCGCATCCGGAGCTTCTCCACGATCGGCGCCGAGGGGTGTGCCGCCTCGCCTGCCTTCGTCGTGCGGGTCGCCATCAGGCCGTCCCTCCGGTCGGTCCGTGTCCCCCGGTCGGGAGGACCACGATCTCGTCACCGGCCGGGCTGAACCCGGCCGCACGGTAGAAGGCCGCCCCCGCGGGGGACGGCCGCAGCACGAGCCGCGCGAGCCCGCGGTCGCGGGCGTGCGCCACGGCGGCGCCCAGGAGCCGGCGCGGCACCCCGCGCGGCGCGGCGCCCAGGGCGACGAGGCTGCCCACGTAGCCCCAGCGCTCCCCCGGCCGCCCGGGCGCGGGCATGGCGGCGACCTCGGCGACGTCGAGGGATCCGACGACGTCCCACGCACTGCCGGACGGGACCTCCGCCACCCACACCGCGTGGTGCGAGAGCTCCGCGCGCCACCACGTCGCGAACCCGTGCTCGAAGCCCGGGTCGGCGCCCGGCCGGACGCGGCCCCGCTGCTCGACCCAGGCCCGGCGCAGGGCGGCGACGGCGTCGCCGTCCGGGGCTCCCGCCCGGCGTACGCGCACCTCCGGTCCGTCGCTCACCGGTGTCCTGCCACGCGGTCAGACCCCGCGGTCGGCCGCGAGGGCGGGGTTGCGCACCGGCGTCGACCTGCGCTGCTCGACGGGCGTGATCGGCAGCGACGGTCGCCCCGGGGGCGCCATCTGGATCTCGGTGCCCATCGTCGGGCAGACGCCGCAGTCGAAGCACGGCGTCCAGCGGCAGTCGTCCTGCTCCTCGGAGTTGAGCGCGTCCTGCCAGTCGTCCCACAGCCAGCCCCGGTCGAGCCCGGAGTCGAGGTGGTCCCAGGGCAGGATCTCGTCGGCGCCGCGCTCGCGGGTGGTGAACCAGTGGAGGTCGACGCCCTCGAGCGCCGCCTCGGCCGCGGTGACCCAGCGCTCGAACGAGAAGTGCTCGCTCCAGCCGTCGAACTGCTGGCCGTCGCGCCACGCCCGCTCGATGACCCGCCCGATCCGCCGGTCACCCCGGCTGAGCAGGCCTTCGATGAGGCTGGGCTGGCCGTCGTGGTAACGCAGCCCGATGTTGCGGCCCAGCGAGCGGTCGCTGTTGATCGCCTCGCGCAGCTTGCGCAGACGGTTGTCGACGACGTCGGGTGCGGTCTGGGCGGCCCACTGGAACGGCGTGTGCGGCTTCGGCACGAACGCGCCGATCGACACCGTCGCGCGGACGTCGCCCCGGCCCGCGGCCTTGCGCCCGGCCCGGATGACCTCGTGGGCCATCGACGCGATCTGCAGGACGTCCTCGTCGGTCTCGGTGGGCAGACCGCACATGAAGTACAGCTTCACCTGCCGCCAGCCGTGCTCGTAGGCGGTGGAGACCGTGGCGATGAGCTCCTCCTCGGAGACCATCTTGTTGATCACCTTGCGCAGGCGCTCGGAGCCGCCCTCGGGCGCGAACGTCAGGCCGGACCGGCGGCCGCTGCGGGTGAGCTCCTCGGCGAGCGTCACGTTGAACGCGTCGACGCGCGTGCTCGGGAGCGAGAGGCCCGTGCCGGTGCCCTCGTAGCGGTCGGCGAGGTCCTTGGCGATCGTGCCGATGCCGGAGTGGTCGGCGCTGGAGAGCGAGAGCAGGCCGACCTCGTGATAGCCCGAGTTCTGCAGCCCCTGCTCCACCATCTCGCCGACGCCCTGCGGCGAGCGCTCCCGGACGGGCCGCGTGATCATGCCGGCCTGGCAGAAGCGGCAGCCGCGGGTGCAGCCGCGGAAGATCTCGACGCTCATCCGCTCGTGGACGGTCTCGGCCATCGGGACGAGCGGGGCCTTCGGGTACGGCCAGTCGTCGAGGTCACTGGTGGTGCGCTTGTGGACGCGCTCGGGGGCGTGCGGGCTGGTCGGGGTGACCGCGGCGATCGCGCCGTCGTCGCCGTAGCGGACCTCGTAGAGGCCGGGCACGTAGACGCCCGGGACCGCGGCGAGGCGCTCGAGGGTCGTGCGGCGGGACAGGCCGTCGACCTTGGCCGCCTTGACGACGTCCGTGATCTCGCCGACGACCTCCTCGCCGTCGCCCAGCGCCACGATGTCGACGAAGTCGGCGATCGGCTCCGGGTTGAACGCCGCGTGCCCGCCGGCGAGCACGATCGGGTGGCTCGCGTCCCGGTCGGCGGCGTGCAGCGGGATCCCGGCGAGGTCGAGGACCGAGAGCATGTTCGTGTAGCCGAGCTCGGTGGCGAAGCTGATGCCCAGCACGTCGAACGCACCCACGGGGCGGTGCCCGTCGACGGTGAACTGCGGGACCCCGTGCTCGCGCATCAGCGCGGCGAGGTCCGGCCACACGGCGTAGGTGCGCTCGGCGAGGGCGTCGTCCCGCTCGTTGAGCACCTCGTAGAGGATCATGAGGCCCTGGTTGGGCAGCCCCACCTCGTAGGCGTCGGGGTAGCACAGCGCCCAGTGGACCGGCACCGCGTCCCACGGCTTGGTCCCCGCGTTGCGCTCGCCGCCGACGTACTGCACCGGCTTCTTCACCCGGGGCAGCAGCGGTTCCAGGCTCTCGAACACGGATTCGGCCACGGACCCAGGGTAACGAGACCCGCGCCGGGCCCCGACCACCCGCCGTTCGGCCGCCGAGTGTGCTCCCATCATGATCAATAGGCCTTATCGATCACGATGCGCGCACGCTCGGCGCCCAGCCCCGGGCGAGCAGCGCCTCACGCCGATCCAGGGGGCGTCCGCGGCGATCGTCGACGGCGTGGTCCCGGCCGTCGTACACGAGGGCGACCCGGAACTCGACCCACGCCATGTCGAGGCGGGCGATGAACCGGTACTCGTCGAACACCTCGTGCTGGAGCCCCGGGGTCGGCAGGCCGCCCAGCACGACGACGAGACGCGTGCTGGTCTCCATCGGCGAGAGGAGACCCCTCCGCGGTTCCCTCGAACGCCGACCGTGCGCCCATCATGGTCGACAAGGCTCGTCGATCACGATGGGCTCACGCTCGGCGAACCGACCCTCCCGCTACCCGAACCAGAGCTTGATCTCGCGCTCGGCGGACTCGGGCGAGTCCGAGCCGTGCACGATGTTCGATCCGGTCTCCAGGGCGAGGTCACCACGGATCGAGCCGGGGGCGGCCTTCTCGACGGGGTCGGTGCCGCCGGCGATCTGGCGGAACGCCGCGATCGCGCGCGGGCCCTCGACGACCAGGGCGGCGACGGGCGCCGAGGTGATGAAGGAGATCAGCTCCTCGTAGAAGCCCTTGCCCTCGTGCTCGGCGTAGTGCTGCTCGGCGAGGCCGCGGTCGACGGTCTTCAGCTCCAGCGACACGAGGCGCAGGCCCTTGCGCTCGATGCGCGACACGACCTCCCCGACCAGGCCACGCTCCACGCCGTCGGGCTTGACCAGCACCAGGGTGCGCTCGCTCACTGCGGATCCTCTCTCGTGGACACCTGTCGGTGCGCGAGCGTAACGAGCCGCCCTCAGGCCTCCCGGTCGGCCCAGAGCGCGTGGCGGCGCAGCACCTCGTGCCGCATCCACAGCATCCCGGCCCACACGAGGCAGAACACGAGGCCGAGGGCCCCGAGCGACGGCGAGACGATCCAGCCCAGCGCCATCAGCACCTGCAGGCCCAGGGCCAGCGGCAGCCCCCACGGGCGCGAGAACCGGGCGATCGCGACGATCATCCCGACGGTCAGCACGACGACCCAGGCGATCTTCACGGGCGTCAGGCCGCCCTCGACCTTGTCCATCACCAGCAGGGCGAGCGGCACGATGACGATCTCGAGGCTCAGGGCCGCGCTGGCCGGGCCGCGGAAGGCCTTCCTCGCGGCCTCGCCCGGGGCGAGCTCGGTCATGCCGGCTCCCGCCCCAGCAGCGTCCGGGCCTCGCCCGCGGCGACCACCGACCCGACGACCAGCACCCCCGCGCCCGCCATCGGGGCCTCGTCGTCGTCGGTCTCCTCCGCGAGCCCGATCGCGGTCTCCAGCGCGGCGTCCATCCGGGTCTCGACGACGACGCGGTCGGCGCCGAAGAACCCGACCGCCAGGCTCCCGAGCTCGTCGGCATCCATGGCCCGCGGCGACGCCACCTGGGTGACGACGACCTCGTCGAGCACCGGCTCCAGCGCCGTGAGGATGCCCTCGGCGTCCTTGTCGCCCATCACGGCGACGACCCCGATGAGCCGGCGGAACGAGAACTCCTCGCGCACCGCCTTCGCCGACGCCCGCGCCCCGTGCGGGTTGTGGGCGGCGTCGACCACGACGGTGGGCGCCGAGCGCAGGCGCTCCATCCGCCCCGGCACGCGCACCGAGGCGAAGGCCTCGCGCACTGCGGTGATGTCGAGCTTGCGCGAGGCGCCGGCCCCGAAGAACGCCTCCACCGACGCGAGCGCCAGCGACGCGTTCGCCGCCTGGTGCTCGCCGAAGAGCGGCAGGTAGATGTCGTCGTACTCGCCGCCGAGACCCTGCAGGCGCAGCTGCTGCCCGCCGACGGCGATCTCGCGCGCCAGCACGCCGAACTCCATCCCGGAGCGTGCGACCTCGGCCTCGACCTCCACCGCCCGCTCGAGCAGCACCTTGGCGGCCTCGGGGGTCTGCTGGGCCATCAGCGCGACGGCGCCCGGCTTGATGACGCCGGCCTTCTCGGCGGCGATCCCGGCGATGTCCGAGCCGAGGTAGGCGACGTGGTCGACGTCCACCGGGGTGATCGCGGCGACCACGGCGTCGGCGACGTTGGTGGCGTCCCAGCTCCCGCCGAGCCCGACCTCGAGCACGGCGACGTCCACCGGGGCATCGGCGAAGGCCGCGAACGCCATCCCGGTGAGCACCTCGAACTTCGAGAGCCGCGGGCCGTCGCCCTGTGTCGATCTCTCCTGCGCCCGGTCGACGATGCCGAGGAACGGCGCGATCTCCCGGTAGATCTCGACGTAGCGGCGCGCGCTGATCGGGGCGCCGTCGATCGCGATCCGCTCGGTGGCCCGCTGCAGGTGGGGGCTCGTGTAGCGCCCGGTGCGCGGACCGATGCGGGTGAGCAGCGCGTCGATCATCCGCGTGACCGAGCTCTTGCCGTTGGTGCCGGCGACGTGGATCGCCGGGTAGGAGCGCTGCGGGTCGCCCAGCACCTCGACGAGCGCCCGGATCCGGTCGAGGGACGGGGCGATCCTCGTCTCGGGCCAGCGCTCGTCGAGCTCGGCCTCGACGGCGCGCAGCGCGGCGAGCGACTCGGCGTCGTCGGGTTCGTGGCCGGGCGTGTCGCCGGTCGGCCCGGTGGTGACGCCCTGGCTCAGAGCGTCGGCGAGCGCGCCGCCGCCCGGGCCGGAGCCGGAGTCGTCCGCACCACCGGCCATGGCGAGGATCTGGGCGAGCTCGTCGGCGTCGCCGTCACCGGCGGCATCCTGGTCCTGCCACTGGGTCGAGCTCCGCTTCGCTTCGTCTCCCGGGGAGACTCCGCCCCATCGGTCGTCGCTGGTCATCACCCACGATGCTACGACTGGTCGTCGCCGCGGGCGCGCGCCGCCAGCCGGTCGGCGAAGCCCTGGGCGAGCTCCTGCTCCCCGGGACCCGACCCCGCCGCCCGCCCGACCGCGAGGCCGAGCAGGTAGGCGGAGATCGGGGCGGCGGGGCGCGCGACGCCGTGGGCGACGTCCTTGGTCATGTCGAGCACGAGGGGCTGGACGTTCTCGGGATCGACCAGCTCCCCGAGCTCGTCGATACCGAGCTCGCGGACGACCTCGTCGATCCAGTCGGAGAGGGTGCTCATGCACCCGAGTCTCCTAGAAGAGCGCGCCCACGTTCTCCAGGAGCGACCACACGCCGTACAGGAACGGGATCACGACCCAGGCCCATACGACGACGGTGAGCACGGTGCGTCCGGCGGTCATCGGGACACCTCCTGGTTGCGGTCGGACCCGGGCCCGGACACCGCGGCGTCCTCGACGCCGCCGCGCTCGGAGTCGGCCACGAAGTACTTCGGGTCGACGGGACGGATGAGCTCGTTGGCGACGAAGCCGATGGCCAGCAGCACGATCATGATCGTGAAGGACACCGTGTACTTCGACGGGCCCGCGACGTCGCCCTGGGCCTCGACGACGGCGTTGACGATCAGCGGGCCGAGCACGCCCGCCGCCGACCACGCGGTCAGCAGGCGACCGTGGATGGCGCCGACCTGGTAGGTGCCGAAGAGGTCCTTGAGGTACGCGGGCACCGTGGCGAACCCGGCGCCGTAGAACGACAGGATCAGCATCGAGGCGATCAGGAAGATCACCTTGTTGCCCTCGCCGAACAGCAGGATCACGAGGTAGAGCAGGGCGCCCACCCCGAGGTACATCCGGTAGATGTTCTTGCGCCCGACCACGTCCGAGGCCGACGACCAGATGAACCGGCCGAGCATGTTGGACAGCGAGAGGATCGACACGAACGCCCCGGCCGCCGCGGCGATGACCGGCGCCGGGCCGGAGGTGGCGAAGAAGTCCTGGTAGATCGGCTGGGCCTTCTCCAGGATGCCGATGCCCGCGGTGACGTTGAAGCACAGCACGACCCACAGGAACCAGAACTGCGGGAGCTTGATCGCCTGCGCGGCCGAGACGGCGGGGCCGGAGCCGGTGGCGCCGGGCGAGGCCTGCGGCGGGTTCGGGGGCTGCCAGTCGTCGGCCGGGACGCGCACGAGCAGCCAGCCGACCGACATGAAGATCGCGTAGCCGATCCCCATGACGAGGAACGTCTGCGACAGGCCCATCTGGGTCGTGCCGAACGCCGCGAGGAGCGCCTTCTCGATCGGCTGCGCGATCAGCGCGCCGCCGCCGAAGCCCATGATCGCGATGCCGGTGGCCATGCCCGGCCGGTCGGCGAACCACTTGATCAGCGTCGAGACCGGCGAGATGTAGCCGATGCCCAGCCCGATGCCGCCGACGAAGCCGTAGCCCACGACGACCAGCCAGAACTGGCCGATCGCGATGCCGCCCGCGGAGATCAGGAAGCCCGCGGAGAAGCACACGGTGGACACGAACATCGCCCAGCGGGGCCCGCGCCGCTCGACCATCGTGCCGCCGAACGCCGCCGAGAGACCGAGCATCACGATCGCGAGCTGGAAGGGCAGCGCCGTGGCGGTGCCCGAGAGGCCCAGCCCGGTACCCAGCCCCGCCTTGAGCACGCTCCACGCGTACGCCTGCCCGATCGCGAGGTGGACCGCGAGGGCGGCAGGGGGAACGAGCCAGCGACTCCATCCCGGTGGTGCGACGATGGAGGAGCGGTCGAAGAATCCGCCGGCCATGTGTTGGCTCCTTTTCAACGACACCATCCGGTAGAGGGCCGGTACCCGATCGGGCGATCAGTCACACACCGAACACACACAGCGACGAAGTGGGAGGATCCGGGCATGGGACGCGTGACGGTGCGACGCCCGGTGATGCGGATCGTGGACGGGGAGACCCGTCGCCGTCCTGACGTGCTGGCCGCCGAGGAACCGCTCGAGATCCGGGTCGACGGGCAGTCGCTGGCGGTGACCATGCGGACCCCGGGCCACGACGTCGAGCTCGCCCACGGCTTCCTGCTCACCGAGGGCGTGATCGGCGCTCGCGAGGACATCTCGATCGCCCGCTACTGCGACTCGGTGGACGACAGCGGCCGCAACACCTACAACGTCCTCGACATGGCGCTCGCCCCCGGCGTGCCGCCGCCCGACGACTCGGTGGAGCGGCGCTTCTACACCACGTCCTCCTGCGGGGTGTGCGGTAAGGCCTCGCTGGACGCCGTGCGCACCCGCACCCGCTTCGCGCCCGCCGACGACACGCTGCGCCTCAGCACCGAGGTCCTCGCCGGTCTCCCGGACACCCTGCGCGCCGCCCAGGCCGTCTTCGACAGCACCGGCGGGCTGCACGCCGCGGGCCTCTTCCGTGCCGACGGGACGCTGCTGGTGGCCCGCGAGGACGTCGGGCGCCACAACGCCGTCGACAAGGTCGTCGGGCACATGCTGCTCGAGGGCGGGGTGCCCGCGCGCGGCACCGTCCTCATGGTCTCCGGGCGCGCGTCGTTCGAGCTGACCCAGAAGGCCGTCATGGCCGGCATCCCCGCCCTCGCCGCCGTGTCGGCCCCGTCGTCCCTGGCCGTCGAGATGGCCCGCGAGTCCGGGATGACGCTCGTGGGCTTCCTGCGCGGCACCTCGATGAACGTCTACGCCGGCACCGAACGGATCGTCACGCCGGACGCCTCGCCCGTGCCGGGCTGACGCTCCCACCCTCCCCCGGCACCGGCCCGTACCGTGGCTCTGCGCAGCCACCGCCGAGTCCCGCTGAGCCGCGCCGAGGGGAGAACGCCCGACATGCCGACCCGACGGCAGTTCCTCGTCGGCGCCGCGGGAGCCGCCGGGGTCGCCGGCGCCGTCGGACTGGGCGGGCTGCTCGTCAACCAGGACAGCCCGGCCCCGCCGCCCCAGCGCATCCCGAACCCACCGCGCCTGCCTGCGCCGACCGACGCCGTCGCCACCGTCGACTGGGTCTTCTCCCCCGCCCGCGGGCGGAGGGTCCGGCTGGTCACCGTCCTCCCGCCGGGGGCCGACACGGTGGGCCTGCCGATCTGCGTGGGGCTGCACGGGCTCCGGGGCAACGCGCTGTGGTGGTCCGAGCCCGGCAACCGCGGCCTGCTCGGCGACGCCTGGGCGCGCGGGGTGCCGACGTTCGGGCTGGTCGGCGTCGACGGCGGCGACAACTACTGGCACGCCTACGACGACGACGACGACCCCCTGCGCATGCTGCTCGAGGAGCTCCCGCGCTGGCTGCGGCAACGGGGGCTGGCCACCCGGCCCGCACCCGGCGACCTGCCCGGTGAGCCGGCGCTGGTCACGGGCATCTCGATGGGCGGGGCCGGTGCGTTCGTCTACGCCCGCGAGCGGATGCGCCTGCTCCGGCCGGTGCGCGCGGTGTCGGCGGTCAGCCCCGGCCTGTTCACCGACTGGCGCGTCGCCTCGCGGCGCCCGTTCGCGGGACGGCGCGACTGGGAGGCCCACGACCCGCTGCGCTTCTTCCCCGAGCTCGCGGGCGTGCCCACCGGCGTGTGGTGCGGCGACCGCGACCCGTTCGTCGACGCCACCCGCCGCTACATCGCGCTCGCCCGGCCCGAGGTCGGGGCGGTGAGCCCGGGCCGCCACGACGGCGTCTACTACGCCCGCGTGCTGCCGGACATGGCGACGTTCCTGGGCCGCCACGCCCGCGACAGGGTCGCCGGCGCGGCCGACCGCGGCGTGGGCTGAGGGCCGTCGGGCCGGTCAGGCCGACTTGTCGCGGCGCTCCCGGCGCGAGGGCTGGCGCGGGACGATCGTGGGGTTCACGTTCTCCTTGACCGTCTGCTCGGTCACCACGACCTTGGCGACGTCGTCACGACCCGGGATGTCGTACATGACCGGGTTGAGGACCTCTTCCATGATCGCGCGGAGCCCGCGGGCACCCGTGCCGCGCAGGATCGCGAGATCGGCGATGGCCTCGAGCGCCTCGGGGGCGAACTCGAGCTCGACGCCGTCCATCTCGAAGAGCTTCTGGTACTGCTTCACCAGCGCGTTGCGCGGCTCGGTGAGGATCTGGACCAGGCTCGGCTGGTCGAGGTTCGACACCGACGCCACGATCGGCACGCGGCCGATGAACTCGGGGATGAGCCCGAACTTGATGAGGTCCTCGGGCAGCGTGTCGCCGAAGGACTCCGCCGACTCCATCTCGGCCTTCGAGCGGATGTCGGCGCCGAAGCCGAGCCCGCCCTTGCCGACGCGCTCGGCGATGATCTTCTCGAGACCCGCGAACGCGCCCGCCACGATGAACAGCACGTTCGTCGTGTCGATCTGGATGAACTCCTGGTGCGGGTGCTTGCGCCCGCCCTGCGGCGGCACCGAGGCGGTGGTGCCCTCGAGGATCTTCAGCAGGGCCTGCTGGACGCCCTCGCCGGAGACGTCGCGCGTGATCGACGGGTTCTCCGACTTCCGCGCGATCTTGTCGACCTCGTCGATGTAGATGATGCCGGTCTCGGCGCGCTTCACGTCGTAGTCGGCGGCCTGGATCAGCTTGAGGAGGATGTTCTCGACGTCCTCGCCGACGTAGCCGGCCTCCGTCAGCGCGGTGGCGTCGGCGATGGCGAACGGGACGTTCAGCAGCTTCGCCAGCGTCTGCGCGAGGTAGGTCTTGCCGCAGCCGGTGGGGCCGAGCATGAGGATGTTCGACTTCGCGAGCTCGACGACGTCCTCGTTGCGGGAGCCCTCACGGTTCTTCTCGCCGGCCTGCACGCGCTTGTAGTGGTTGTAGACCGCGACGGAGAGCGTCTTCTTGGTGTCGTCCTGGCCGATCACGTACTGATCGAGGAACTCGTGGATCTCGGTCGGCTTCGGCAGCTCGTCGAGCTTGACCTCACCGGCCTCGGCGAGCTCCTCCTCGATGATCTCGTTGCAGAGGTCGATGCACTCATCGCAGATGTACACACCGGGGCCGGCGATGAGCTTCTTGACCTGCTTCTGGCTCTTCCCGCAGAAGGAGCACTTCAGCAGGTCCCCGCCGTCACCGATGCGTGCCATCGCAGCAGACCTGTTCCCTCCGGCACACCCGGTCGGTGCGCTCCGTCGTGGTTGACCGTACCTGCCCGCCCGGTCGGACGGGGAGGTTCGGGCCCGGTGGATCGTGCTGGTCGCGGGCCCGGAACCCGGTCCGCGGCTCGCGCCACGCGACGCTCCCGCGACGGGCGGTCGGCCCGCTGCGCTCGCGTGCGTCGACGGCCGCCGGACCGCCCCGGACGCCCCGCCGCCGGGGCGGCGGGACGGGCCCGGGAGGTGCGTCGTGTCGGCGGCCTACGAACGGGTCGCGGAGAGCTTCCGGCTCGCGACGACGTCGTCGATGAGCCCGTAGTCCTTGGCCTCGGGGGCCGTGAGGATCTTGTCGCGCTCGACGTCGGTGCGGACCTGCTCGGCACTCCGGTTGGTGTGCCGGGCCAGCGTCTCCTCCATGAGGCGACGCATCCGGGAGATCTCGTTGGCCTGGATCTCGAGGTCAGACACCTGGCCGTAGAAGCCCTCGGTGGCCGGCTGGTGGATCATCACCCGCGCGTTCGGCACCGCGAGGCGCTTGCCCGGCGCGCCGGCGGCGAGGATGACCGCCGCCGCCGAGGCGGCCTGGCCGAGGCACACCGTCTGGATGTCGGGACGCACGTACTGCATCGTGTCGTAGATCGCCATCAGCGCGGTGAACGAGCCACCGGGCGAGTTGATGTACATCGTGATGTCGCGGTCCGGGTCGTTCGACTCCAGGAACAGCAGCTGCGCCATCACGTCGTTCGCCGACGCGTCGTCGATCTGCACACCGAGGAAGATGATCCTTTCCTCGAAGAGCTTGTTGTAGGGGTTCGACTCCTTGACGCCGTAGCTCGTGCGCTCGACGAAGGAGGGGAGGATGTAGCGCGCCTGCGGCGAGGCCGGAGCCGTACCGCCGGGCACGTGGAGCTCACTCATCTGCGTCTCCTTCAGGACTGACCGTTGCCGTTGGTGCTCGGCTGGTCTGCCGACCGGGTCACCACGTGGTCGATGAAGCCGTACTCGAGGGCCTCGGCCGCGGAGAACCAGCGGTCGCGGTCGGAGTCCTCGGTGATGCGCTCGAAGGTCTGTCCGGTGTGCTCGGCGATCAGCTCCGCCATCTCGCGCTTGAGCTTGCGCATCGACTCCGCGCGGATCGTGATGTCCGATTCCGTGCCGCCGAGGCCGCCGGAGGGCTGGTGCATCATGATCTGCGCGTGCGGCAGCGCGAGGCGCTTGCCGCGCTGGCCGGCCGAGAGCAGGAACTGCCCCATCGACGCGGCGAGGCCCATCGCGACCGTCGACACGTCGGGCTCGATCCACTGCATCGTGTCGAAGATCGCCATCCCCGCGGACACCGACCCGCCGGGCGAGTTGATGTACAGCGTGATGTCGGACTTCGGGTCCTCGGCCGAGAGCAGCAGGAGCTGCGCCGAGATCTGGTTGGCGATCGTGTCGTTGACTTCCTGACCCAGGACGACGATGCGCTCCCGCAGGAGGCGCTCGTAGACCGAGTCGTTCAGCGTCATCGACCCGCCGGCGGAACGCATGACCGCCCCGGCCGGGTCGGAGAGGTGCTGGCTCACCTGTGTCCCTGCTTTCTCGTACTGAGGTATCGGTCTGGCGTCGGTCGGGCCCACCGACCTCGACAGTAACCATCGCGACCGGCCGGACAGTCCGTCGAAGGCCCGTGTTCGCTCCTGGCCGATCGATGGCCCGGGCGGCGGATGCGGATCAGGCCCGCGTGGTGGAGTCGGGCGCGCCGACGACCTCGGTGTCGGCGTCCGCGTCGGCCTCCACCTGCGAGGACGGCGACGCGGGGTCGCTGGCGTCGCTGTCGGCGCCGGCCACCTGGCCGGCGTCGTCGGTCGGGCCGGCGGCGGCGTCGGCACCCTCGGCCTCCGGGGCCTCCTCGTCGCCGGCGCCGCCGGTGCCGAAGAGCTCGGAGAGGTCGACCGGGTCGCCGTCGGGGCCGGTGATCGTGGCCGCCTGGACGACCGTGGCGAGCGCCTTGCCGCGACGGACGTCGGCGAAGACCGCCCCGAGCTGGTTGGCCTGCTGCGCCTGCTGGATGTACTCCTCGGGGCTCACCCCGAAGCGCTGGGCCTGCATCATGATGCGTTCCATGAGCTCGTTCTGCTCCACCTGGACGTTCGCCTCGTCGGCGATCTTGTCCAGGAGCAGCTGCGTCTTCACCGCCTGCTCGGCGTTGGTGCGCAGCTCGGTGTCGAACTCCTCGCGGGTCTGACCCTGCGACTCGACGTACGAGTTGAGGCGCGCCTCGTCGTGGTCGAACTCGTGCACGGCCTCGTGGGCGCGGACGTCGACCTCGGACTGCACGACCGACTCGGGCAGCGGCACGTCGGCCTGCTCGAGGAGGGCCTCGAGCACGCGGTCGCGCGCCTGGCTCCCCTGCTCCATCTTCTTCACCCGCGCGAAGCGGGTGCGCAGGTCGTCCTTGAGCTCGTCGAGCGTGTCGAACTCGCTGGCGAGCTGGGCGAACTCGTCGTCGGCCTCGGGGAGCTGGCGCTCCTTGACCTGCGAGACGGTGACCGTGACCTCGGACTCCTTGCCGGCGTGCTCACCGGCCACGAGCGTCGTCGTGAACTGCTTCGTGTCGCCGGAGCTCATGCCCTCGAGCGCCTCGTCGAGGCCCTCGATGAGCTGGCCGGAGCCGACCTCGTGGGACATGCCCGTGGTCTGCGCCTCCTCGACGGGCTCGCCGTCGACGGTGGCGGAGAGGTCGATGACGACGAAGTCGCCGCTCTTCGCGGGCCGCTCGACGCCGGTGAGCGTGCCGAAGCGCGCCTGCAGGCCCGTCAGCTGCTCGTCGACGTCGTCGTCGGTGACCTCGGCCGCGTCGACCGACACGGAGATGGACGAGTAGTCCGGCACCGTGATCTCGGGACGGATGTCGACCTCGGCCGTGAAGGCGAGCTTGTCGCCGTCCCCGATCTCGGTGACCTCGATGTCGGGCTGGCCCAGCGGCTGGACCTCGGCCTCCTCGACGGCCTCGCCGTACTTGGCGGGCACGGCCTCGTTGACGACCTCTTCGAGCACGACCCCACGACCGAGGCGCTGGTCGAGGATGCGGGCGGGCGCCTTCCCGGGCCGGAAGCCCGGGATGCGCACCTGCTGCGCGATCTTCTTGTAGGCCCGGTCGAAGTTGGGCTTGAGCTCGTCGAAGGGCACCTCGACGGCGAGTTTGACGCGCGTCGGCGACAGGTGCTCGACGGTGGACTTCACTGGTCGGTCTCCTCGGGGCAGGGCATCGTGCTGGTGTCCGGCCCGTACGGCAGTCGTACGGACCGGTCGGGTCCGTGGCGTGACGCGGGCAGCCGCCCTCACCGCTCACGGTCGAGGAGCACCGGAGAACCGGAGCCTGTACCTGCTTTGCGCGCCCGCCCGGGCGTGGCGGCGAGTCTAGACGTGACCCCCGACCGCGCGCCGTGGCGCCCGGTCCGCGGCGTGTGGCGGAGCACGTCCACCGCCGATCTCCGCGCGGCGACCGCCGATCTCACGATCCCGCACCGGCGTCCCCGTCGGCTCCGCGACGCGCGGACCGCCCGTCTCCCGCACCCGCCGACGCGTCGCTCGTCCGGAGGGCGACACGCCCGGAGATACCACCGTTCGGACCACGACGGCCCTGCCCGACGCAGCGTCCGGCCCCCGCGGTCCGGGCTGGCACGGTGGTGGAGCAAGCCCCCGCCGGGGCCCACCACGAGGAGGAGCAGTGAGCCGGATGAAGAAGATCCGCGGCAGCATCGAGCGCGCGCTCGAGACCTTCGAGGTGCTCGCCGGCTACGGCACCAAGCGCCGCAAGCGCACCCGGCGCTGACGGTGTGAGCGGCGCGGCCGCGGGGCCTGCCCCGACGTCGCCCGGTCCGGGGTCGGCCCCGAGGTCGGCGGACTGCTCCCGGTGCCTCGCGCTGTGCTGCGTCGGGCCCGCGTTCGCCGCCTCGGCCGACTTCGCGATCGACAAGCCGGCGGGCACGCCCTGCCCGCACCTGCGTCGTACCCAGGGGTCGAGCTCCGCTTCGCTTCGTCTCCCGGACCACGCGTGCGGCATCCACGCGCAGCTGCACGAACGCGGCTTCCCGGGGTGCGTGACGTTCGACTGCTTCGGCGCCGGGCAGCAGGTCGTCGAGGTGACGTTCGGCGGCGCGTCCCGGCGCGAGCCCGCGATGTTCGCCGCGCTCGAGGTGCTGCGCCCGCTGCACGAGGTGCTCGCCCTGCTCGACGAGGCCGTCGCCTCCCCCGCCCACGGTCCCGTGGCCGCCGATCTGCGCGCCCGTGTCGAGGAGATGGTCACCCGGGACGCCGACGCGCTCGCCGCCGTCGACGTGGGCGCCGTGCGGCGCGAGGCGGGCGCGGTGTTCGACGGAGTGGTGGCCGAGGCCCACGCGGGACTCGAGGGTCGCGACCTGCGCGGCGCCGACCTCGTCGGGCAGGACCTGCGTCGGCGCGACCTGCGCGCCGCCCGGCTGCGCGGCGCCCTGCTGCTCGGCGCCGACCTGCGCGGCGTCGACCTCGACCGCGCCGAGCTGCTCGGCGCCGATCTCCGCGGCGCCGACGTCCGGGGCGCGCGGCTCGCCGGCGCGCTGCTGCTCACCGACCCCCAGCTCGCCGCGGCCCGGGGCGACGCCGCGACGACCGTCCCGGGGCACCTGCGACGTCCGCCGCACTGGATACCGTCCGCGCCGTGACGCTCCGGTCGATCGGGCTCTTCCTGCTCGCGGCGGTCCTCGAGATCGGCGGGGCCTGGCTCGTCTGGCAGGCCCTGCGCGAGGGGCGGGCGTGGTGGTTCGCCGCGGTCGGCGTGCTCGCCCTCGGCCTCTACGGCTTCGTCGCCGCCTTCCAGCCCGACGCCGCGTTCGGCCGGGTGCTCGCCGCGTACGGCGGCGTCTTCGTCGCCGGTT
Source organism: Actinomycetospora sp. NBC_00405 (assembly GCF_036044095.1). Lineage (NCBI taxonomy): Bacteria > Bacillati > Actinomycetota > Actinomycetes > Pseudonocardiales > Pseudonocardiaceae > Actinomycetospora > Actinomycetospora sp. NBC_00405. The sequence goes on along the minus strand of NZ_CP107938.1, from coordinate 57,528 downwards.
CGCTGGCCTGGGGCGTGGTGCTCGACGGCTACCGGCCCGACCGCTACGACGTCCTCGGCGCCCTGATCTGCCTCGCCGGGGTCGGCGTGATCATGTACGCGCCCCGCTGAGGCGACGGTCCAGCTCCTCGAGGTCGTCGACGAACCACAGCTCGCGACCCTCGTTCGCCTCGCGCACCCAGTCGGCCACGGGACCCGATGGCTCGCCGTGGTGGTCCAGGGGCCCCACCACGACGAGGCGCACGCGGTAGTTCACGAACTTCTGCACCACCGCGCCGGCGACCCCGCTCGCCAGACGCGTGAACCCGGGGTCGAGCCGTGCGACCGGCACGGCGACGAGCTCGGCCTCCTCGCCGAAGGCGTCCCCGATGACGTCGAGGGCACTCTGCTCGTCGCCGATCACCGGCCCGGTCTCCGCGAGGACGAGGACCCGCACGCCGTGGCGGACGGACGTCGTGTTCGGGGTCATGCCCCGACCCCACCAGGACCGGCCCCGGCGGGCGAGCGGATTACATCGTCGGGGCGTCCGGGTCGGAGCCGTCGCCGACGAAGTGGATGTCGAAGGGCTTGTTCGTGATGAACAGGAACGTGACGTCCTGGTCCTGCGTCGCCCCGTGCTGCATCACGCCGCCCTCGGGGAACCAGACGAAGCTGCCCGCCGGGTAGTCGCCCTGGTGGGTGTTGAGCACGCCCTCGAGGACGTACACGCCGTGCGCGCACGAGTGGCTGTGCCAGGGGTTGGTGAAGCCGGCCCGGTAGACCATCTTCAGCACCATCATCCCGGTCTCCGGGTCGTCCATGAGCGGGACGTGCTCCAGGTTCGCCCCGATGAACTCCACCGGGAAGCCCTGCCAGGAGGCGGACGTGGTGTCGACGACGGTCAGCTCGACGGGCGTGCTCGGGGTGCTCACGGGGCCTCCAGGCGGGGTGCGGGGGTCCGCCCGCCTCGCCGCGAGCAGGGGGCTCACGGTGCTGGGTCCGACTCGGGTCCACAAGGTCCGGTCGGCGCAGCAGGAGCTCCGCACCTCGGCGGCGGCCCGGGCGCTCGGGCACGAACGGGGACGTGCGGTGTCCGTCGAACCACCACCGTCGGACGACCTGTTGCCCGCATGATCGGTCGGGGTGCTCCGGCGAGGCCGTGACACCGGCCCGGTGGAGCACCGGGCGCGATCATGAGCCGTGGAGGCGCCGCGTACGGGGCGAGACATCGATCCGGGGAGCTGGGCAGGGCCCGGCGCAGAAGGGGTGGCCGCCGGGGTTCGTGCAGGTCACACACGGTCGGGGTGGCGGGATTCGAACCCACGGCCCCTCGCTCCCAAAGCGAGTGCGCTACCAAGCTGCGCTACACCCCGTGCGAGGGAGTCTAGGGGCGTGGCGCGGGCCGCGGAGGCGACGGTGCCTCCCGGCCGCGTGCCGTGCGCGTTGCTGCAGCGACGCGCCCGGTACCGAACGTCGTGACGGCTAGTCCAGACCGCGGACGATGTGCTCGTCGTCGATGCTGTCGGCGTCCCTGATCTCCGTATTCATCTCCGGCTCCTCTCCCGGTCGCGTGCCGGTCTCCTCATCGTGACGAGGAGTAGAGCCCTACCGGGGGGTATCGGTAAGAGGTCACGTTCTACTGATCGGTCAAGTCGATCGGTCAAGACCTGACCGTGGGACACCGGGCAACCTCCGGGTCCGCCGCTGCCGAGATCGCCGTCCCGGTGACGAACCACCGCAGATCCGCGAGGTCCCGGCACCGACGTCGTGATCATGGAGGCCGCACTCCCCACCGACCGGGGTGGGGCGGGGGCGTCCGCTACGGTGGACCCGGGCCGGTTGGCCCGCCGCGGGCGTAGCTCAATGGTAGAGCCCCAGTCTTCCAAACTGGCTACGCGGGTTCGATTCCCGTCGCCCGCTCCGTAGCCGCGCTTCGGCGCCGTCCTCGTCCTCTGCGCCATTCGAGTCTCCTGGTTGAGGCCGCACTGTCCGGCGTGTCACCCTTCGTGACTGGCGACTGAGTCCCTCTCACCCTGGTGGAGTGGGCGTCGACGTCGTGGAGCCCGGAGGCCCGAGAATGACGCTCTACCTGGCCCGGTTCAGCTACACCCCGGAGACCTGGGCGAGGTTGTCACAGCAGCCGGAGGATCGACGCGAGGCTGCTCGCACGTACATCGAGGCGGCGGGCGGGAAGCTCCACGGCTTCTGGTACGCCCTCGGCGAGTACGACGGCTACAACCTCTGGGAGGCGCCGGACAACGTGTCGATGGCCGCGGTCGCCCTGGCGATCTCGGGTGGCGGGGCGCTCAGCAAGTACGAGACGACCGTGTTGCTGACGGTCGAGGAGACGATGACGGCGATGCAGCGCGCCCAGGAGATCCGGTACCGCCCCCCGGGGGCGTGACGGGAGCGAGGAGCGACCGTCACCGCTCCCTCTCACCGAGATCCTGCCGTCGCGCGGCACGACGGCCGTCGACGGTGGAGACAACGATCATGAGTGCGGTGAGGGCGAGGGCCCCGAGGGCGGTCGCCGACAGTGCCGTGTCGAGCGGGAGCACGCTCGTGAGGACCCCGACCAACAGGGTCGGGAGTCCGGCGCCCAGGTAGAAGGCGGAGTAGACGGCCGCGGCCGTGCCGCTGGCTCGGTGGGGTGGGGCCATCGTCGCGACGATGGTGGTCGCCCCGCTGTAGAGCAGGCCGTTGGCCAGGCCCGCGACGACGCAGGCCACCAGGACCGCGACGAGGGAGTCCACGCCGGGCGCGAGGACGACGAGCGAGACCGCCAGGGCGACCAGGCCCACGAGCTGGGCTCGACGGGGTCCCAGTCGGGTGACCGCGGGAACGGTCAGCGTCGAGCAGAGCAGGAGCGCCGCGGTGAGACCTCCGGCCGCGAGCGGGTCACCCAGGTCGAGGAAGCGTTCGGCGACCGAGGAGATCAGCCCGAGGAAGAGCCCGACCACGGCCCAGCCGAGGAACCCGTTCACGGCCGCGACGACGAGGGCCCGCCGGACGGTGCGGGTCATGCCGGGGTGGCCGTCGGGGTCCACGACGGACGCCCCGTCGTCGGTCGAGGGCCCGGGCCCGCGCACGCAGCGGAGCCCGAGGAACACGACGGCGAGCAGCACCAGGTTCACGCCGAAGGGCAGGACGCCGGGACCCGGGCCGTACCCGGTGAGCGCGCCCCCGAGGACGGGGCCCAGGCCCGTGCCGAGGATGAACACCGTCGCCGACACCAGGCCAGCGCGCACCTTGTCCGCGCCGCTGGTGGCGACCGCGACCCCGGCGCCGGTGATGACGGCGAGCGCGATGCCGTAGGCGACACGACCGACGATCAGCCAGGCGGTGCTCGTCGCGAGGGCCAGGGCGATCGATCCGACGGCGGCGATCGCGATGCCGCAGCGCATGACCCGACGCGGGGACAGTCGGTCCCCGAGGGGGCCCAGCAGGTAGACCACGGGAACGCTGACCAGGGGGTACACCGCGTAGATGGCCGTCAGTGTCACGTCACTGAAGCCGAGCTGCGCCTGGTACGCGGGGTAGAGCGGGCTCGGGATACCGGCGCCGGCGGCACCCAGGGCGAGCAGCGCGAGCGCCCACGCCCGTGCGGACCGTGACGGTTCCCGGGACGGGCTCCGCACGCCCTCGGTCGTGGCGGGCGAGGACGCGGCGGCGCTCATGACCACGACGATGCGATGGCGCGGGTGTTAGCACCAGCGCACGTTTCTACACCGAGCGCGTAGCATCTCTACATGATCGATCCGCGGTTGAGGACGCTGCAGCTCGTGGCCCACCACGGCTCGGTGAGTGCGGCGGCCAGGGCGTTGCACTTCACCTCGTCCGCGGTGTCCCAGCAGTTGCGCGGGCTCTCCGACGAGCTCGGGGTGGCGCTGGTGCGGCAGGTCGGGCGTCGCATGGAGCCCACGGCGGCCGGGCACGTCCTGCTGCGTCACGCCGAGGCGTTGCACGCCCGCGCCGAGGTCGCACGCGCAGAGCTGGCCGGCGCCGAGGACGCGCCGGGCACGATCGGTCTGTGCGGGTTCTCGACCGCGGCGACGAGGTTCCTCGTCCCCACGGCCGCCGCGCTCCGCGAGCGCTTCCCCGAGCTGGTGATCCAGGTCGTCGAGGCGGAACCGGCACGCTGCATCGATCTGTTGCTCGCCGGCGACTGCGACCTCGCGCTGCTCGTGGTCGACGACCGTGTCCCGCCCGAGACCGACAAGCGCTTCGAGCAGCACCCCGTGCTCGACGACCCGATCGACCTCGCCGTCCCGATCGGGCACCACCTCACCACCCGGTCCGAGGTGACGCTGCGCGACGCCGCCGCCGAGTCGTGGATCACCTGCCGTCCCGACAGCGCCTATCACCGCCTCACCCTGGCCGCGTGCCAGGCCGCCGGCTTCCGCCCGACCGTCGCCCACTACGCCGACGAGTGGGACACCGGCACGGCACTGGTCGCCCACGGCTTCGGGATCTTCATGCTCCCCCGGCTGGCCCCGGTGCACCCCGGCACCGACGTGGTGCGTCTGCGCCTGAGCGGGGCGGCGGCCCCCGTCCGTCGGATCGTGGCCGTCACCCGCGCGGGCGGGGCCGCGCAACCCGTGATCGGTCACGCGTTGACCTCGATCACGAGGGCGGCCGAGTCGATCTCGCGATGATCCCCCATGGACCCATCCCCGGCCCCGTCCGGAACCCCGCCCGGGTCCCCGCGCGACCATGGCCCGGTGATCGGTCTCGGAGCGTTCGTCCTGGGCACGCCGGATCCGGCGCGGCTCGCCGCGTTCTACCGCGAGCTCCTGGGCTGGACGACCGTCGAGGGCGGCGACCCCACGTTCCTCCGCCTCCGCGCGCCCGAGCAGGAGCGCCCGGGGCTGAGCTTCCAGCTCGAGCCCGACCACGTCGCGCCCACCTGGCCGCCGCGGGCGGGCACGCAGCAGATGCAGGCGCACCTGGACCTGCTCGTCGACGACGTCGAGCACGAGGCTGCGCGCGCCGAGTCCCTCGGCGCCACCCGCGAGCAGCACCGACCGGCGGACGGGGTGGTCGTCATGCGCGACCCCCACGGGCACCCGTTCTGCCTCTTCCTGCCCGGTCACTGAGCGGGACACCGAGGGGCGCACCTCCACGAACGGATGTGCGCCGCCGGGACGGGGCCGGGTGATTTCCCGGTCCCGTACGCTCGGTGACCGGGCGACGGGACAGGAGCCGATCTCATGACCACCTCCCGGTCGGCGGGGACGGCCGTCGTGGACGACCCCGGCGCGCTCGCCTGCAGCGACCTCGCCGATCCCGCCCGGCTCGAGGCCCTCGGCGACGCGGGTCTGTCGGCCGCCCCGGACCCCGACATGGAGCTGTTCGCGGGCCGGGTCCGGCGCTGGCTCGGGGTGCCCATCGGCCTCGTCACCCTGGTGACGCCCGACGAGCAGGTCTTCCCGGGAGCGACCGGTCTCCCGCCGGACCTCACCGAGCGGCGTCGCACCCCGCTGACCCACTCGTTCTGCAAGCACGTCGTGATGACGGCCCAGCCGCTGGTGGTCGAGGACGCCCGCGAGCACGAGCTCGTCGCCGACAACCCCGCGATCCGCGACCTCGGCGTGATCGCCTACGCCGGGATGCCGCTGACCGACGGCGCGGGCAACGTCCTCGGCTCGCTGTGCGCCATCGACGTCGTGCCGCGCCGGTGGGATCCGGGACAGCTCGACGCGCTCGAGGACCTCGCCCGCATGTGCTCGGTCGCCCTGCGGCTGCGCCTGGCCACCGTCGACGCCGACCGCGAGCGCCGGCGGCGCGACGAGCTCGACGTCCGCCTGCGCGAGCAGCTGCAGCACCGCACGACCGTGAACCACGTGCTGCAGCGGGCGATGCTGTCGACGCTGCCGCGGATCGAGGGCCTCGCGATGTCGGCGCACTACGCGCCGGCCGACAGTCGCGAGGACGTCGGCGGCGACTGGTACGACGTCACCCGCCTGCCGGCGACCTCCGGGACCACCACCGACGTCGTCCTGTCCGTCGGCGACATCGCCGGGCACAGCCTCTCGGCGGCCACCGAGATGGGCCAGGTGCGCTCGATGCTGCGCCAGGCCGCGTGGGACCGCCGCGGCGAGCCGCCGTCGGTCGTCGTCGCCGCCTTCGAGGACGCGAACGCCGCCGTCGGTCCCCGGGCGCGCGGGACGCTGGTGGTCGCCCACCTGCGCCGGGAGTCCGACGGCACCTGGTCGATGGCGTGGAGCAACGCCGGTCACCCGCCGCCGGTGCTGGTCGTGCCCGGGGGTGTCCCGCAGGCACTCGGCGGGCCCGACCCGATGTTCGGGTTCCCCCACCTGCTCCCCGGCCACCGGGTGGACGACTGCGTCGCCGTTCCGGCGGGCTCGCTGGTGGTCCTGCACACCGACGGGCTCGTCGAGCGCCGCGGCGAGGACCTCGACGTCGGGTCCGCCCGCCTGCTCGACGCCCTGCACCGGATGCGCGACGACGACGTCGCGACGATGCCCGAGCGGCTCGTCGCCGAGCTCTCGCCGGGGGAGGACGACGTCGTGGCCCTCGCGGTCCGGGTGGGCGACGCGGGCTGACGCCGGGCTGTCGGGGTCGTCTCCTAGCGTGCGGGGTGCCGACCGCGGGGAGGGTCCGATGGCACTGGAGTGGAACGCGCTGCTGCGCGATCAGGTCGACTGGCTCTGGGCCCACCAGTGGCGGGCGCGTCTGGACGGGCTCACCGACGAGCAGTACTTCTGGGAGCCCGCGCCGGGCGCCTGGAGCGTGCGCCCCCGCGCGGAGGCGACGACCGCCATGGCGGCCGGCACGGGCGACCTCGTGATCGACTTCGAGTTCCCCGCCCCCGAGCCGCCGCCGGTCACCACCATCGCGTGGCGGCTCGGCCACATCGTCGTCGGCGTCCTCGCGATGCGGGTCGCCGGCCACTTCGGCGGCCCGCCCGTCGACTACGGCAGCCACCGGTACGCCCCCACCGCGCAGGAGGCCGTCGCGCAGCTCGACGACGCCTACGCCGCGTGGACGGCCGGGGTGCGCGGGCTCGGGGAGGCCGGGCTGGCCGAGCCGTGCGGCCCCACCGAGGGCCCGTTCGCCGCCGAGCCGATGGGCGTGCTGGTGCTGCACATCAACCGCGAGCTGCTCCACCACGGCGCCGAGATCGCGCTGCTCATGGACCTCCACGACGCCCGCTCCGGCTGAGGCGCGGCACTCCGGCATCATGGCGTCGATGGCCACCGGGACGGCGGACGCGACCGACACCCTGCCGCCGTCCGGGCCCGCGTCGGCTCCGCGGCCCTCGGGTCGGGTGCCGCTCGGCGTCGGTGCCGGGCTCGCGGCGACGCTGCTCGTCGTCCTCGCCCTGCGGCTCTTCTCGGGTCGCCCGCTGGGCGTCGAGGACAACGGCGACGGCTACCGCCTCTTCTGCGGCGCGGGGCTCACCCCGCTGACGGCGGACGGCTACGCGAGCTGGCGCGGCGGCTGGACCTCCGACTTCGCCATCGGGGCGCCGACCTGCCCCGACCCGGTGCCCTCGTCGGCCCTGGTCATCGCGCGGGCGACCACCCTCGTCAGCGGCGGGACCTGGTCGCCGACGGCGCTCGGCTGGGCCTACGCCGTGCTCGTCGGGCTGGTGGTGGGGCTCGCGGCGTGGGTGGCGTCGGCGGGCGGACGCCGGCGCGCCCTCGCGGTGGCCGTCCCGGTGCTCCCCCTCGCGGCCGCGACCTTCCCCCGGTTCTTCGTCTCCACCTACAGCGAGCCCGCGGGCCTGCTCGGTTGCGTCACCACGGCCGTCGGCGTCGCCGCCCTGCTCGTCACCCGCCGCGAGCACCGCGCGGAACGGGTGGTGGCGCTCGTGCTCACCGCGGCCGGCGGGCTGGTGGCCACCACCGCGAAGGTCGCCTACATCCCGGTGCTCGGCGCCGCGATCCTGGTCTGCGCACTCGTCGCGGTCGGGGTCCGCCGCCCGCGCCGGGTCGGGCCCGCGATCGCCGTGGTCACGGCGTTGCTCGCCGTCGCCCCGGTGCTCGCCGCCCTGGAGCGCCAGGCCCAGTTCTACGCGCCGGTCAACGCCCACAACCTGGTGTTCACGACCACCCTGCTCGAGATGGGCCCGACGGCGACGAGCGCGCTGGGCCTGCCGCCCGAGGCCGCGGCGCTCACCGGCAACGGCTACTTCAACGGCCCCCCGCGCCCCGACGGCGTCGCGTGGTGGGAGGGCGCGATCCTGCAGCGACCGTCCGAGACCCGCAACGCGGCCCTGCTGCTGCTCGCCGAGCACCCCGCGACCGCGGCCCGGGCGGTGGGCGTGGGCCTGCAGGCCACGACGCTCGCCGACCTCCCGTACCTCGACTCGCTGCCGGCCCCGTTCGACGCCCCGTCGTCGCCCGACGGGCACCCGGGCTGGTCGGGCGCACGCCAGCCCGACCTCGCGCAGGTCCTCGACGACACGCGCCGGCCCCCGTGGCTGCCCTCGGCGCTCGTCCTGCTGGCCCTGGTCGCGGCGGCCACCGCGCGGTGGCAGGGACGTGCGGCCCGCTGGTCCCTCGCGGCCGGTCTCGCCGCCGGCACGGCTCTCGCGCTGATCGTGGTGGCGGTCGCGGGCGACGGCTACTTCGAGGTGTTCAAGCACGCGTGGCTCGCGGCCTACCTGCTCGCGGTCTCCGGGCTCTGTCTGGCGGGCGCCGCCGTGACCGCCGTGACCGCCGTCGTCCGTCGGAGGCGCACACGAGGGTAGAACGGGACCGTGCGCGCCTACGGATTCCTCGGTGTCGGTGGTCCTGACCAGGAGGCGTTCCTCGACGTCCCGGTGCCCGACCCCGGTCCCGGTGAGCTGCGGGTGCGCGTCCGGGTGGCCGGGGTGAACCCGGGCGACTTCCGGATGCGCCGCGGCGAGTACGGCACCACCGGGCCCGCGGTGCTCGGGCGGGAGGTCGCCGGCACGGTCACGGCGGTCGGTGACGGCGTCAGCGGGTTTGCGGTCGGCGACGAGGTCTTCGGCGGTTGCCCCGGGATGGTCGGCGGCTGGGCCGAGCAGGCCCTCGTCACCGCCTCGTTCGCCGCGCACCGGCCGCCGGCGGTGTCACCGAAGGACGCCGCGGCGCTGCCGGTGGCCGCCGGCACTGCCGACGACGCGCTCACCACCCTCGCGCTGCCCCCGGGCGCCACGCTGCTCGTCAACGGCGCGGGCGGCGGCGTCGGCATCCCGACCGTCCAGCTCGCGCGGGCCCGCGGCCTGCGGGTGATCGGCACCGCGAGCGCCGGCAAGCGGGACCTGCTGACCGAGCTCGGCGCGGTGCCCGTCACCGGCGGCGAGGGCGTCGCCGACCGCGTCCGCGCGGTCGCCCCCGACGGCGTCGACGGTGTGTTCGACCTCGTCGGCGGGGAGGCCCTGCGCGCCGTCGCCCCGCTGGTCGACCCCGCGCGGCTGGCCTCGGTGGCCGACAAGCCGCTGGTGGCCGAGCTCGGCGGCGGTGATGTCCCGCGCGACCGCAGCACCGCCGTGCTCGACGCCCTCGCCGCGCTGGTGGCGAACGGCGATCTCGACCCCTGGGTGCGCACGACACTGCCGTTCGCACGCACCGGCGAGGCGCTCGCGCGCGTCGAGGACGGGCACGTCCTCGGCAAGGTCGTGGTCACGATGGACGCGGCCTGACCTCCTTCTGACCTCTCCCTGACCGCTCCGAGAAGGAGATGTCACGGACCGCGAACGACACGCGTGCAGTTTCACTCCAACGAGTGGCGCATTACCCCGTCGAGCGCCTCGTGACTCCGATCGGCACGCGCGCCTCGTCTGTTCGGACGTGCTCCAGGGGGCTGATCGTTTGACTGAGTCGTCGTTCAGTGAACGCACCCTCGATGAATCTTCGCTCACCGGCTCGGGAGACTCCTGTCGTGCCGCGATCACCGCGGTGACCGATCGAGAGGGGATCCACCATGACCCGACTGCAGCGCCTCGTCGCCGCGACGGCCCTGGCCGGCGCCGGCAGCCTCGCCCTGTCCGGCGTGGCGAGCGCGAGCGAGTTGCACGCCCACGGGGACGAGGGGCACTCCACCCGCAGCGACCACAAGGGCCTCGTCGGCGGCCTCGTCGGTGCGGGCGGCGAGCTCGCGGAGGGCGTCGGCGGCCTCGTGGGCGGCGTCAACGGCGCCGTCGGCAGCGTGCTGGGGAGCGACGCCGTCGGCGACGTCGTGGACGGCCTGGTCTAGGTCAGTACATCTAGATCGGGCCGTCCGCTGCCGGTCCCCCGCTCGGGGGAGCGGGACGGGCAGCGACGAACCGGGGCGGGTCCCGGTGGCGCTGGAACCGCCACCGGGGCCCGCCCCGTCGATCGTCCCGGACGCTCAGCCGCGCGGGCGACCCTCCTCGGACGGCGACTCCTCCACCGGTCCGGGCGCGCTCCAGGGCTCGGCCTCGTCGGCGCGGCCCGGGGCCAGGCGGCGCAGCAGGTGGTAGCCCGCGACGACGACGATCGTGCCCAGCGCGATCCCCGACAGGGACCCGCCCCCGATGGTCAGGGCGACGTCCCCGATGCCGATGACGATCCCGGCGGCGAGCGGTACGAGGACCTCCGGCCGGGCGAAGTCGACCTTGTTCTCCACCCAGATCCGCGCGCCGAGCAGGCCGATCATCCCGTAGAGCACCACGGTGATGCCGCCGAGCACCCCGCCGGGAGTGGCCGCGACGACGGCGCCGAACTTCGGGCAGAAGCCGATCGCGATCGCGACGAGCGCGGCGACCCCGTAGGCGGCGGTGGAGTAGACTCGGGTCGCGGCCATGACGCCGATGTTCTCGGCGTAGGTGGTGGTCGGCGAGCCGCCGACCCCGCCGGCGACGGCCGTCGCGATGCCGTCCGCGGCGAGCGCCCGTCCGAGGTAGGGGTCGAGGTCCTCGCGGGTCATGCTCGCGACGGCCTTGACGTGCCCGGTGTTCTCCGCGATCAGCGCGATGGCCACCGGGACGATGAGCAGGATCGCCGAGGCACTGAACGCGGGCAGGTGCAGGCCGGGCGCCTCGGGGGTGCCGAGCGGCAGGCCGATCCAGGACGCGTCGGCGACGCCGGAGAGGTCGACGCGCGGGTGCGTGGAGACCACGCCGGACGCGTCGGGCCCGGTGATCGGTCCGAGCACCGCGTCGAGCAGCAGCGACAGGACGAACCCGACGACGAGGCCGACCAGCACGCCGAGCCGTCCGAACATCCCGCGCCCGGCCACCGCCGTGATCATCACGACGAGCATGGTGATCAGCGCGACGAGCTCGTCCTGCGGCCAGTACGTGCCGGCGACGACCGGGGCGAGGTTGAAGCCGATGAGCATGACCACCGCGCCGGTGACGGCGGGCGGCAGGATCGCCGACACCGTCCGCGCGCCGCCGAGGTGCACCGCGAGCCCGACGAGGGCGACGACCACGCCGCACACCGCGATCGCCCCGGTGACCTCGGCGCTGGTGCCCCCGTCCGCGCGCACCGCGGCGACGACGCCGACGAACGAGGCGCTCGTCCCGAGGTAGCTCGGCACCCGCCCGCGCGTCATCATCAGGAACAGGATCGTCGCGAGCCCCGAGAGCAGGATCGCGAGGTTGGGGTCGAGCCCCATGAGCACGGGGAAGACGAACGTCGCCCCGAACATGGCCAGGACGTGCTGCGCGCCGAGCCCGACCGTGCGCCCCCACGACAGCCGCTCCTCCGGCCGCACCACCTCACCGGGCGCGGGCGCCCGCCCGTCACCGTGGATCGTCCATCCCCTGATCACGGGCGACAGGCTAGGGCTTCGCCACGTGAGTGAAATGGGTCGCCATGGCGACCCGGATCACTCACGTGCGCGGCACGCGCATCCCGTCCAGCAGGAGGCCGAGGTACCGGGGCCAGCGGCCCTCGCCCGCCTCGGCGGTGACGACGGCCATGTGCACGACGGTCGGTAGGTCCTCGGGCACGAGGTCGCCGCGCACCACCCCCGCGGCCTGCCCGCGGCCCAGCAGCTCGCCGAGCGGGGCCAGCGTGCGCGCGGCGAGCTCGGGGGTGAACGCGCCGGTGGCCTTGGCGGCCGCGAGCAGCGCGCGGTGGCGGGTGACCCCGTCGACCAGCCCTTCGAGCACCCCGACCAGCGCCGCCCACGGATCGGCGACCCCGGCGGCGCGGGCGAGCAGGGGCTCGACGAACTCGGCGACGTAGTCCTCGAGCACCGCGGCCACCAGCTCGTCCCGCCCGGCGAAGCGGCGGTAGAGCGTCGACGGCGCCACGCCCGCCCGGCGCGCGACCTCCTCGAGCGACACGTCCGGGCCGCCGACCTCGATGGCCGTCCGGGCGGCGGTGAGGATCGCGGCGTGGTTGCGGGCCGCGTCGGCGCGCAGGGGCCGATCCACGCGGACCAGCGGATCGGACGGCGCGGACATCGGCGACACCGTATCGCCCGCGATCAGTCGTCGACGAGCTTCAGCGCGCCCGACGGGCACTGGGCGACGGCGTTGCGGACCTCGCCGACCTGGTCCGCCGACGGCTCCTCCTCGAGCACCACGACGACGGCGTCGTCGTCCTGGTCGAAGACGTCCTCGGCGGCGAGCACGCAGTTGCCGGCGCCGATGCACGCCTCACGGTCGGCCTGGATGTGCATGGTTCTCCCTCGGTGGTGGTGGGTCACCAGGTGACGGGCAGGGCACGGAGTCCGTGCACGATGGTGGCCGAGCGGAACTCGATCTCCTCGAACGGGATGCCCGGTGCGAGCGTCGGGAAGCGCCGGAACAGGGCGGGGAACGCCACGGCCATCTCCGCACGGGCCAGCGGCGCGCCCAGGCAGTGGTGCACGCCGTGCCCGAACGCCACGTGGGGCGCGATCGTGCGGGTGACGTCGAGGTCGTCGGGGTGCTCCACCGCCGCGGGATCGCGGTTGGCGGCGGGCAGCGACAGCACGAGGACCTCGCCCGCGGCCACCGGCACGTCGCCGACCGTCGTGTCGTGCCGGACGGTGCGCGGGATGCCGGAGTGCACCACCGACAGGAAGCGCAGCAGCTCCTCGATCGCCGGGGCGACCGCGCCCGGCTCGTCGCGCACGAGGGCGAGCTGCTCCGGTGCGCGCAGCAGAGCGAGGGTGCCGAGCCCGAGCATGTTCGCGGTCGTCTCGTGCCCGGCGATGAGCAGCAGGGACGCGGTGCCGATCAGCTCGGAGCGCGCGAGGTCGTCGCCGTGCTCGCGCACGAGCATGCCGAGCATGTCGTCCCCGGGCTCGGTCCGCGCACGGTCGACGAGCTCGCCCATGTAGGTGCGGGACTCGGCGGCCACCCGCCCGCGCTCCTCCATCGGCAGGCTGAGGTCGACCTGGCGGGCCGCGCGCCCCTGGAACTCGGCGCGGTCGTCGTACGGGACGCCGAGCAGCTCGCAGATGACGAGGCTCGGCACCGGCAGCGCGACGGCCTCGACGAGGTCGGCGGGCGGGCCGGCGGCGGCCATGGCGTCGAGGTGGTCGTCGACGATCTCGACGATGCGCGGCTCGAGGCGCCGGATGCGCTTGACGGTGAACTCGCCGGTGAGCAGCCGGCGCAGCCGCGTGTGCTCGGGCGGGTCGGTGGCGAGCAGGTTCCCGGCGCGCGGGTCGATCCCGTCCTCGGGCATCGGCAGGCGGGGCAGGCCGGTGTTGGTGAAGCGCTCGGCGTCGCCGAGCACCTCGCGCACGTCGGCGTAGCGCGTCACGAGGCGGGCGGGGGTGCCGAACCCCGTCCGGATCGCGATCAGCCCCGGCTCGTCGCGCGCCGCCTGCGTCTCCGGCACCGGCGCGAACCGGTCGCGCTGCATGTGGCGGGGAACCGGAGGAGCCCCGTCGGTGCTCGTGCTCATCGTCGGGACCGTACGCCAAGTGGGAGTGTGCTGCCGGTTTGGCCGCGGACGCCGCGAGGCACACGAACGACATGAGCGAGAGCACCGAGCGGATCGTCCTGGTCACCGGCGCGGGCCGGGGGCTGGGCGTGGAGATCGCCCGCCAGCTGGTCGACGCCGGGCACGTCGTGGTCGTCGGGGCGCGCGACCCCGAGGCGGGCGCCGCGGTGGCCAAGCAGCTGGGCGAGAACGCGTGGGCGCTGCACCTCGACGTCACCGACCCGGAGTCCGTGCAGGCCGCGGTCGAGGCGGTCGACCGTCGCCACGGGCGCCTCGACGCGCTGGTGAACAACGCGGCGGTGCACTTCGACCCCGGCGCCGACCCCCTCACCGAGGACCTCGACGTCGCCGACGGCGCCTGGCGCACCAACGTCCTCGCGCCCTGGCGCCTCACGCAGGCCTTCGTGCCGCTGCTGCGCGCCGGGAACGACGCGGTGATCGTCAACGTGACCAGTGGGCTCGGCTCGCTGGCCCGCATGGGCGGGCACTCCCCCGCCTACAGCGTCTCGAAGGCCGGGATCAACGCGCTGACCCGCGTGTTCGCCGACGCCCTGACCCGCGACGGCATCGCCGTGCACGCGGTGTCCCCGGGCTGGACCGCCACCGACATGGGCGGCTCGGGCGGCCGGCCGGTCGCCGAGGGCGCGGCCGGGATCGTCGACGTCGTCCGTTCCCCCGGCGCCGCCCCCTCCGGCTCGTTCCTCCAGGACGGCGAGCACGTGCCCTGGTGACCCGTGAGCGATGTTCCCGGCCATAGCCGGGAACATCGCTCACGTGCCGAGGCTGCGCGCGACCTCCACGAAGTGGGCGACGGCGGGCGAGCGGTCGGCGCGGCGCCAGGCGACCTGCAGCGCGACCATCGGCACCGGCCCCGAGAGCGGGCGGAACACCACACCCGGCGGCCGCAGGTTCGCGTAGTACGCCGGCTGCAGCGACACCCCGAGCCCGGCGGCGACGAGCCCGAGCTGGGTCTCGATGTCGGCGCCCTCGGCGACGATGCGCGGGCTGAAGCCGTGCTCGCGGCAGTAGCTCGTGATGATGTCGAAGAACGCCGTGCCCAGCGAGCGCGGCCACAGCACGAACGGCTCGTCGGCCAGCAGCGCCGGGTCGATCTCGTCCTGCTCGGCCAGCGGGTGGTCCCCGGGCAGCGCCGACACCAGGGGCTCGGAGACGAGATGCTCGACCTCCACGGCCACCGTCGGCGACGCGGCGCGCACCAGCCCCACGTCGAGACGGCCGTCGGCGAGGGCGACGATCTGCGCCGCGGTGTCCTGCTGGGAGACCTCCAGCTGCAGGTCGGGGAACGACGCCCGCATCACCCTCAGGATCTGCGGCGTGATCGAGGCCAGCGCGGTGCCGACCGACCCGACGACCAGCAGTCCCACCGCCCCGTCCGCCGCCTGCGTGACCAGCGATTGCGCCCGCTCGGCCTCGAAGAGCACGCGCGGCGCCGCGTCGAGCAGCACACGCCCGGCCGGGGTCAGCTCGGTGGCGCGGCTGGAACGGTCGAAGAGCGCGGCGCCGAGCGTCTTCTCCAGCGCGCGGATCTGCTGCGAGAGCGCAGGCTGGCTGACGTGCAGCCGCCGTGCCGCGCGGCTGAAGTGCAGCTCGGAGGCCACGGTGAGGAACACCCGCAGCTGCCGGAGCTCGACGTCCATGACCGTGATACTGCCCCGCGCGAGCGGCATAAGTCCGCCCTGATGACAGCAGTGGCAGGGGTGATCACGGATCCCCACCACGCGACCGGGTGAGCGGTGACGCTGAGGACACATCCGAGAACCGACCCGGAGTGATCACCGTGCACAGCTCACGAACCCGGCCCGACCGCCGCCTCGTCGTCATCGGCTGCGGCGGCCTCGGCTCCGCCGCCGCCTACTGGCTCTCCCGGGCGGCCGGGGGTCGCGTCCTCGCCCTCGAGCGGCACGGCCTCGGGCACGTCCACGGCGCGAGCCAGGACCACTCGCGGATCATCCGCTACGCCCAGCACCAGGACGCCTACGCCGCCCTCGCCCCCGCCGCCTACGCCGCCTGGCGCGATGTCGAGCGCGTCTCCGCCCAGACGCTCGTCACCGAGACAGGCGGCCTCGTCATCGAGGACGTCGATGCGCGCTCGGGCCTCGACACCGGCGGGCGGGACCTCGGCGGGTACGCCGCGGTGGCCGACCGGCACGGCGTCGACTTCGACCTCCTCGACGCCCGCGGCATCGAGGCGCGCTGGCCGCAGTTCCGTCTCGCCGGCACCGAGCAGGCGATGTACCAGCGGCGCACCGGCATCGTCGACGCGGCGCGCGCCAACGCCACCCACGTCGCGCTGGCGCGCGGGCACGGCGCGGAGATCCGCGAGCACTCCCCCGTCCGCGCCCTGCACCCCACCCGCGACGGCGTCGAGGTCGTGCTCGACGACGAGGTGGTGCGCGCCGAGCACGTCGTCGTCACCGCCGACGCGCGGACCAACGAGGTGCTCGACGGCCTCGTCGAGATCCCGCTGACGGTCCTGCAGGAGCAGGTGACGTACTACGCGACGCCGAACCTGCTCGACTTCTCGCCCGCCCGGTTCCCGGTGTTCATGTGGCACGGCGCGGACAACTTCTACGGCTTCCCCGTGTACGGCGAGGTGGCCACGAAGCTGGGCCAGCACATGGGCGGGAACGAGGTCACGGCCGGCTCCCGGACGTTCGAGCCGGACCCGCTGCGCCAGAAGCGCCAGGAGGCGTTCCTCGCCGAGCACCTGCCCGGCTTCGGCGGCCCCGAGCTGTACACGAAGACCTGCCTCTACACGATCCCGCCCGACCAGCACTACGTGATCGACACCGTGCCGGGCGAGCCCCGGGTCAGCGTCGGGGTCGGGGCCGGGCACGCGTTCAAGTTCGCGTCGCTGATCGGCAAGATCCTCGCCGACCTCGCGACGACGGGCGGCACGCGGCACCCCATCGGCGCGTTCGGCCTCGACCGCCCCGCGCTGACCTACCCGACCTGGGGGCGAACGTTCCATGTCTGACCTGGTCCAGCGTTCCCCCGGGTGGTCGCTCCCGCAGGCGGCCTACACCGACGCGGACGTCTTCGCCGCCGACCTCGACCGCGTCTTCGCCGCGCACTGGCTCTTCGCCGGGCACACCGCGGAGCTCAACGCCACCGGCCGCTACCTCACCGTCGACGTCGGCCGCGACCGCGTGATCGTCGTCCGCGGCGAGGACGGCGTCCTGCACGCCCACCACGACGTCTGCGCCCACCGCGGCTCCCGGGTGACCTCGGAGCCCCGCGGCCAGGTCAAGGCGTTCGTGTGCCCCTACCACCAGTGGGTCTACGCCCTCGACGGCTCGTTGCGCGCGGCCCGGCTGATGGGCGACTGCTTCGCCACCGCGTCCCACCGGCTCGCCCCGGTCGCGGTCCGCGAGGTCGCCGGACTGGTGTTCGTCTGCCTCGCCGACGAGCCGCCGGACTTCGACGCCTTCGCCGCCGCCCTCGAGCCGCGGCTCGGTCCGCACGGGCTGGCCGACGCGCGGGTCGCCGTGCGCCAGCACTACCGCGTGGCCGCGAACTGGAAGACGCTCGTGGAGAACAACCGCGAGTGCTACCACTGCGCGGGCAGCCACCCCGAGTTCTCACTGTCGAACTTCGACGTCGGCATGAACGGCGACGTGCGCACCAACCCCCGCTACGACCGGGCCCTCACCGCCGCCCGCGCCCGCTGGAGCGCGCAGGGCCTGCCCGGCGAGGACGTCAACTTCCCCGACGGCGCCTGGTACCGCGTCGCCCGCCTGCCGTTGCGTGACGGCTTCGTCTCGGAGACCCTCGACGGCCGCCCGCTCGCCCCGCCCATGGGCCGGCTCACCGACCCCGACGTCGGCAGCCTGCGCGTGGTGTCGCTGCCCAACCTCTGGGCCCACGCCAACGGCGACTACGCGATGACCACGCGCCTGACCCCGGTCGACGCCGGCACCACGGACGTCGAGCTGTGCTTCCTCGTCGCCCGCGACGCGACCGTCGACGAGGACGCCATGACCGCCGTGTGGCGGGCGACCTCCGAGCAGGACTGGGCGCTCTGCGAGGCGAACTACGCCGGCATCGCGTCGCGGGGCTACCGTCCCGGGCCGCTCTCCCCGGTGGTCGAGGCCTCGGTCGAGGGGTTCCTCGACTGGTACGTCGACGCGCTCGCCGATCCCCCACACGCCCGCTCCGCCTGACCGGGGAGTCCCCATCGGGTGGTCGTCGCTGCTCGATGGCGTGACGGCTCTCCCTCCTGTGGGCGTCGAGACCGACACTCGGCGGCGTCAGCGGGGTGGGACGACGTGTCGGGGGTGCGGCGATGGGCTGTCGATCGGTGGTGGTGGCGGCGCTCGTCGGGGCCGCGCTCGTCCTCGGGTCCGCGTCGGCGACCGGAGCGCCGGGCAGCAGCCCCGCGAGCGGCGGCGACGGGACGCGACGGGTCGCGCTCGGCGACTCCTGGGCCGCCGGGACCGCGGCCGGCGAGGTCGAGGCGGCGTCCGGGACGTGCCGGCGCAGCCCGCGCGCGTACCCCGCGGTCGTCGCCCGCGCCGCCGGCGAGACCTCGTGGACCTCGCGGGCGTGCGCCTCCGCGACGGGCGGCGGGAACGGCCAGTTCACGTCGCTCGGCCCGGAGACCGAGGTCGTGACGGCCACCGTCGGGGCCGACGCGACGGGGCTCGGCGCGCTGGCGTCCGCCTGCTCGGCACAGGGCAGCGCGGCGCGCTGCGACGACGCGACGACCCGCTTCGACCGCGCCCTGACCTCCCTGCCGCGGGCCCTCGACGCGTCGCTCGCCGACATCCGCAAGCGCGCCCCACGTGCGGCGATCACGTTCGTCGGCTACCCCCTGCTCGCCGAGGGACGGGCGTGCCCGAGCGGCCCCGCCGACGCGACCCGCGCCGCCCGTCTCGACGACGCCGTCACGCGCCTGGACGCCGCGCTCGCCGCCCGCGTGGCCGCGGCCGGCATGCGGTTCGTCGACGTCCGGTCCGCGTTCGCCGGGCACGGGGTGTGCGCGCCCGACCCCTGGCTCACCCCGCTGACCGGCCCCGACGCGCTCCTGGCCGGCGGCGCCACCGCGACCGGGCACGCGCTCGGCGTCCTGCCCGCGCTCGCCGCGCCCGCCCCGACGACGCCCACCCCGACGACGCCCTCCCCCACGCGGCCGGCGGCACCACCGTCCGACGGGCGCCGCGACGACCCGCCGGCCCCGCTCTTCCCCGGCTGAGCCCGGTCGGCGCCGGCGTCAGCCGAACACCTCGAACGGCACCCGCGCCGGCCCGTCCTCGCCGCCGGTGGTCATCAGGACGACCTCGCGGGCCTGCTCGACGACGGGCCGCGGGTCGAGGGCCGCCAGGTAGGCGCGGTGCTCGGCCAGCGACGCGATCGCGACGTCGCGCCACCCGGTCACGTCCACGGCGTGCGTGGGCTGCGGGGAGGCGGCGACGACGACGTGCCGCACGCCGGGCCAGGTCTCGAAGCCCTCGTCGATCAGCTCGCGGAAGACCCACTCGTTGCCGGCGTCCCCCACCGCGTCGAGGGTCGCCCGGCCGACCGCGCGGTGGTCGGCGCTGTTCCACGTGCCCAGACCACGTGTGCTCAGCCCGAAGGTGTCGCGGTGGTTGCTGACCACCACCAGCTGCGGGCGGACCCGGCGGATCTCGCGGGCGAGGTCGCGCCGCAGGTCGAGCCCCTCGGTGACCACACCGTCGCGATGGCCCAGGAACCGGACGTCGTGCACCCCGACCGCCGCGGCGCTCGCCCGCTCCTCGGCCTCGCGCAGCGGGCCGGCGACCTCCGGCGGCGTGCCGGCGATGCCCGCCTCGCCGCGGGTGGCGAGCACGTACGACACCGAGCGCCCCGCGGCGGTCCAGGCGGCGACGGCGGCGTTCGTGCCGTACTCGAGGTCGTCCGGGTGGGCCGCGATCGCGAGGGCGCGTGACCAGTCGTCGGGAAGGGGCGGCAGGTCGGTGGTCATGACGTGCAGCCTGGGACCTCGACCTTGCTGCAGGTCAAGGGGGGGTTCATCCCAGGAGGGCGGCGAGCCGACGGGGCGCCACCTGCCGGTAGGCGTCGGTGACCACCTCGCGGACCTCACCCCAGTCCGGCCCTTCGGGCTCGACGTCGAGCCGCAGCCCGAGCCAGCCGCGGTGGCCGACGTAGGGCGGGACGAAGAACCGGTCGGGCTCCACCGTCACCATCTCCTCCTGTGCGCCCTCGGGGGCGGCGACCCAGAGGCAGAGGTACTCGTCGCCGTGGTGGCGGCCGACGTAGCTGGCGAACATCTTGCGCACGAACCAGCTCGGCGTCCCGTGGCTGATCTTCTCCGTGACCTCGGGCAGGGCGACGCACACGGCCCGCAGCCCGTCGATCAGCTCGCCGGCGTCCACGCGGGCATCGTGGCCCGCGGCGGACCGGCTACGCCAGCAGCGAGCCGACCAGGATCGACAGGACGAAGACGGCCAGGATGATCACCGTCGCCACCCGCACCCAGGGCCGGTGCGGGGTGGGCGTCGAGGGCTCGGAGACGCCCTCGGTGGGGTCGCTGCGCTCGTCGGGCCGCGTCATCGGCGTTCCTCACGGAAGGGGACGGATCGGACACCGACGAGGCTACCGGCCGGTCGCGGCCCGCCTCGGGGCCACGGGGACCTCGCCGCTCGCGTGCCGACCGGACGGCGGCTCGGCACGGTGCCGCCGGGGGGCGTCGGGGTCCTCGTCGGCCGAGCGGTGCCGGGCCCGGCGCGGCACCGGGACGTCGCCGGTGGCGGCGTGCCGGCTCCGGGTGACGGGGAGCGGGCCGGACACGGGCGACGGCGCCCGCGGGGCAGGGGCGGCCTCGGCGAGGGCGGCGGCCGCCGCCGCCTCGGCCCGGACGCGCCGTAGGTCGTCGAGGGACGCGATGGAGGTCGGGGCGGCCGGCTCGTCGTCCTGCGTTGCGGGCACGCGCGGCGGGGCGGGCCGGGCATCGGGGCCGGGCCGCGACGAGCCGAACGACAGCGACGAGGCGAAGCCGGCGGGGATGGGAGCCGGCCCGGGCCTCGGCGACGGGGTCGCCGCGGCACGGACCGTGAAGGCGTCGGTGGTCTCCTCGGGCGCCGGGGTCGCGACGGGCTTCGGGGAGGGCTTCGGGGCCGGCTTGGGGGCCGGCTTGGGGGCCGGCTTGGGGGCCGGCGCTGCGGTGGGCCTTGCGGCGGGACCTGCGGTCGCCGCGACGGGGGTCGCAGCGGGGGCCGGGGCCGGGGCGGCGGTCGCCGCCGGGGTCGCCCGGGGCGCCGGCCGGCGGGCGCGGATCGACACCCGCGAGGTCTCGGTCGCGACGGGCGCGGGACGGCCGGGCCGGACGGCCTCGGTCGCCGGTGCGGGGCGCACGGTCGCGGTCGCCGGGGCCGGAGCAGCCGGAGCCGGGGCCGGAGCCGGCGCTGCTGGAGCCGCCCGGCGCCCGGTCCGGGACGGCGGAGCGGCCGCAGCCGCCGCCGTCGCGGGCTCGACCGCCTCGGTCCGGTCGGCCTCCCGGTCAGCCACCGTGCCGGCCACCGTGCCGGCCTCCTTGCCGACCTCCTTGCCGACCTCCGTGTCAGCCACCTTCTCGCCCGCCCGCTGCACCGCCGGGCGGGGCCGGGCGGGGCGCACGGGGACCGGCACGATCTCCTCGACCGGCGCCGGCGCCGGCGCTGGGGCGGGCGCAGGCGCCCGGCGGCCGCGGATCATCTGACCGGCCGCGGAGATGAGGTAGGCGACGCCGACGAGGCTCCAGAACGAGAGCACGAGGAGCTGCACGACCGTCGGCGGATCGCTGATCATCGCCAGCTGCACGCCGGCAACGCCGAGCCCGGCCACGCCGAGCACGAGGGCGAACCGCGAGCGCGTCGTCATCTGCCAGCGGGGCCGCGGGCGGGCGACGGACCGAGGTGCGCTCCGCTTCGTCTCCCGGCCCACACGTACCTCCTCGACAGATCGGACGACCCGCACCATACGGACAGGGGGGTCACGGGAGGTCGACGCATGGTCCGAGTCCAGCCCGAGCACCCCGCCACGGACGGGGCACGTGTCACCCTCCCGGGTGAGGCATCGAACGCTGAGGGCGAAACGTAACGGTCAGGTCGCGGCCTGACAGGTCGCGCACCAGAACAGGTTCCGGGCTGCGTGCGTACGGCGGCTGACCTCCGTGCCACACACCCGACAGGGATCCCCCGTCCGGCGGTACACGTAGACCTCCCGGCCGCAGCCGCGGCCGTGCGGCTCGTCGAGGGCGTGACCACAACCACGGTGGGCGGGGCGCACGGTGTCGATCGCGCCCCGGCGGACGCCGTCGGCGAGCAAAGCGGCGAGATCGGCCCAGACGGCGTCGAACCGTTCCCGTCCGAGCTCCCGGCCGGGCAGCAGCGGGTCCAGGCCGTGCCGGAAGAGGACCTCGGCCCGGTAGACGTTGCCCACGCCCGCGATCACCGACTGGTCCATGAGCAGGGTGGCCAGCGGGGCCTTCGACCGGCCGATCCGCCGCCAAGCCGCCTCGGGGTCGGCGTCGTCGCGCAACGGGTCGGGGCCGAGTCGGGCCCGCACGCCGTCGACCTCGCCCTCGGTGAGCACCTCGCAGGCGATCGGGCCGCGCAGGTCCGCCCAGTGCGTCGGCCCCACGAGGCGCATCCGCACCTGGCCGCGCGGCGGCGTCACGTCGCCCGTGTGCATCGTGAACTTGCCGTAGAGCCCGAGGTGGACGTGCACGACGAGGTCGTCGGCGTAGACGTGGAAGAGGTGCTTGCCGTGCGCGTCCACGGCGCGCAGCTCCCGGCCGTCGACGAGCTCGGCGTCCCGGCTGAAGCGGCCCCGCGGGGACGACACGGCCACCTCGTGGCCCACGAACCGGCGGGTGTGGGTGCGCGCGAGGCGACGGATGGTGTGGCCTTCGGGCACCGGGCCTGCCTACCCCGCCACCCGACCGGTCACTCCTGGGGGAGGGCCGGGGGCTCGCCGGTCTGCTCGTAGGCGGTGAGCATGTCGATGCGCCGCTGGTGGCGCCCGCCCTCGAAGGCCGTCGCGAGGAACGCCGTGACGATCTCGGTCGCCTCCTGCGCGGTGTGCATCCGGGCGCCGATCGAGACCACCTGGGCGTCGTTGTGCTTGCGCGCAAGCTGCGCGGTCTCGACGTTCCACGCCAGGGCGGCACGGCACCCCGGCACCTTGTTGGCCGCGATCTGCTCGCCGTTGCCCGAGCCGCCGATGACGACGCCGAGGGCCTCGGGGGTCGCGACGGTGCGGCGCCCGGTCTCCACGCAGTACGGGGGGTAGTCGTCGACGGGGTCGAACTCCTCGGGCCCGACGTCGACGACGTCGTGACCCGCCTTCGCGAGCTCGCGCAGAAGATGGCCCTTGAGCTCGAACCCAGCGTGGTCCGATCCGACGAAGACGCGCACGGCGCGCAGTCTGTCAGGTGTGAGACATGCCGCCGCAGGGGTAGTGGACGGCGGCTCGGAAACATCCCCGTGACACACCGATCGTAGGTTGACCCGTTATGGGAGCGCGACCGCCGGACCGCCGCCCGACCCCCGCGGGCGAGGTCGTGATGGGCGTCGAGGAGGAGTTCCACCTCGTCGACCTGGAGTCACGATCCGCCGTGCCGCGCGTCCCGGAGCTGCTCGACGAGCTGCAGGCCCTGGACGGCGAGGCGTTCGCCCCGGAGCTCAAGCCCTCGATCATCGAGACGAACTCCCAGCCGACCTCGGACCTCGCCGACCTGCGCACCGACCTCGTGCGCCTGCGCGGGATGCTCGCGCACATCGCCGACTCCCACGGTCTCGGCGTGGTCGGGGCGGGCAGCGTCCCGCTGATCGACGGCTCCGCCGAGGGCATCACCCCGTCGCCCCGCTACGAGCGGATGCGCGACGAGTACCAGATGCTCGCCTTCGAGCAGCAGATCTGCGGCACCCAGGTGCACATCGACGTCCCCGACCGTGACGCCGCGGTCGCGGTGATGCAGCACAGCGCGCCGTGGCTGCCGGTCCTGCTCGCGCTCTCGTCGAGCTCGCCGTTCTGGAAGAGCGAGGACACCGGCTACGCCAGCTCCCGCACACTGGCGTGGCACCGCTGGCCGACCGCCGGTCCCCCGGCCCCGCTGCGCGACGCCGCCGACTACGACGCCCTGATCGCCGACCTGCTCGCCTCCGGGACGATGTCCGACCCGGGCATGGTCTATTTCGACATGCGCCCGTCGGCGCACCAGGACACGGTCGAGGTGCGCATCTGCGACGCCAGCCCGAGCGTCGACGGCGTGGTGCTGATCGCCGGGCTCTCGCGGGCGCTCGTGCGCCACGGTGTGCGCGCGCACGTCGAGGGCCGGCCGATGCCCCGGTACCGCCCCGAGCTGCTGCGCGCCGCGAGCTGGCGGGCGGCGCGCTCCGGCCTCGAGGGCGACCTCGTCGACGTCCCCGGACGCGAGCTGGTGCCGCCGTCGCGGGCGGTGCGGCTCATGCTCGAGCACCTCGCCGACGACCTGGACGAGGCCGGTGACCGCGACGTCGTCGAGGAGCTGGCCCTCGATGCCCTCGCCCGCGGCAGCTCCGCGGCCCGTCAGCGCCAGCGCGCCAACCGCAACGGCAACCTCGAGGCCGTCGTGGACATGCTCCTCGCCGAGACCCGGGGCGCGCCGGACTCGCCGGTGGACGCGCCGATCTCCGAGACGGTCGCGCCGGTCCTGCTCGCCGACTACGCGCCGCCCGCCTACGACGAGGCCGTCGCCGAGGACGGCACCGTCCGCCCCGCGTACTCGTGGCTGGTCGCGACGCTCGAGCGGATCGGCCCGCCCGGGCTGCTGGTGCACGAGAAGAGCCGCGACGCCGAGCAGCGCGCCCGCGGCATGTTCTTCCCCCAGGACGACGACGACGAGCGGCTGTTCCCCCTCGACCTCGTGCCCCGCCTCATCACCCCCGGCGAGTGGGAGACGCTCACCGAGGGCCTGATCCAGCGGGCCCGCACGTGCGAGGCGCTGCTGCAGGACCTGCACGGCGAGCGCGCCTGCCTGCACGACGGCGTGCTGCCCGAGGACGCGCTGCGCTGGCTGCCCCAGCCGCACGAGGCCGCGATGAACCTGCACCCCGGGGCCGTCCGTGCCCTGGTCAGCGGCCTCGACCTCGTCTGCGACGCCGCCGGCGAGTGGAAGATCCTCGAGGACAACCTGCGCATCCCCTCGGGCATCGGCTTCGCGATGGCCGACCGCCGCGTCGTGCGCAGCGTCCTGCCGGAGCTCCAGGCCCCGAACGGCGTGCTCGACGCCGACGAGGGCCCGGCGATGCTGCGCGAGGCACTCCTGGCGTGCGCCCCGCCGGCGGCCGGCCACGACCCCGTCCTCGCCCTGGTCACCGAGGGAACGACGGACTCGGCGCACTTCGAGCACCGCATGCTCGCCGAGGAGATGGGCGTGCCGCTGCTCACCCCGGGCGAGCTCCGCGCCGTCGCCGGGATGATCACCGTGGCCGCCACAGGGCGCCCGATCGACGTGATCTACCGGCGCATCGACGAGGAGGTGCTGTTCAGCGCGCTCGACTCCGAGGGGGTCCCTCTGGGCGACCCCGTCCAGGAGGCCGTGCGCACCGGTCGCCTGACCCTGGCCAACGCGCCCGGCAACGGCCTCGTCGACGACAAGGGCGTCTACCCCTTCATCTCGGCGCTCACCGAGTACTACTTCGGCGAGAAGGCGACGCTCGCGGCCGTCCCGACCTGGTCGTGCGCCGATCCCGAGCAGCGCGAGTACGTCCTGTCCCACCTCGACCAGCTCGTCACCAAGCCCGTCGACGGGTACGGCGGGACGGGCATCGTGGTCGGGCCGCACGCCGGCGCGCAGGAGCTCGACGAGGTCGCGGCGGCGGTGCGCGCGCACCCCGCATCGTTCGTCGCGCAGGAGACCATCCGGATCTCCACCCACCCGACGTTCACCGGCACGACGCTGGAGCCGCGCGTCGTCGACCTGCGGGCGTTCGTCGTCCTCGCCCCCACCCCGACCGTCCTCCCGACCCCGCTCACCCGGGTCGCGCCCGCCGACTCGCTCGTGGTCAACTCCTCGCGCGGCGGGGGCTCGAAGGACACCTGGATCCTGCGCTGACCAGCGCGTTCCCCGACCGACCGTGACCGAGGAGGCCACACGTGTGCGGCATCGCCGGTGAGTTCCGCTTCGACGGCCGGGCGGCCGAGGTCGCCACCGTGCTGGACATGGCCCGGGTCCTCGAGCCCCGCGGGCCCGACGGCTGGGGGGTCGTCGGCCACGGGCCGCTCGCGCTGGCCCACCAGCGCCTGAAGATCATCGATCTGTCGGAGACCGGCGCCCAGCCGATGGTCGACTCCGACCTCGGCCTGACCGCGGTCTTCAACGGGATCATCTACAACTACAAGCAGCTGCGCGACGAGCTGCACGCCGACGGCTACCGCTTCTTCTCCACCTCCGACACCGAGGTGCTGCTCAAGGCCTTCCACCGCTGGGGCCCGTCGTGCGTCGAGCACTTCAAGGGCATGTTCGCGTTCGCGGTCTCCGACCGACGCACCGGCGAGCTGGTGCTCGGCCGCGACCGCCTCGGGATCAAGCCCCTCTACGTCGCCCAGGTGCCGGGCGCGATCCGGTTCGCGTCGTCGCTGCCCGCGCTGCTGGCCGGCGGCGGGCTCAACACCGACGTCGACCGCGTCGCGCTGCACCACTACATGAGCTTCCACTCGGTGGTCCCCGCCCCGCGCACGATCCTGCAGGGCGTGCGGAAGCTCCCGCCGGCGACGATCCGCACGATCTCCCCCGACGGCGGCACCACCGACCGGACCTACTGGGAGCCCGAGTTCACGCGCGACGGCGACCGCTCTGCCGAGGAGTGGGCGCAGACGGCGCTCGACTCGCTGCGCACCGCGGTCGAGCGGCGCATGGTCGCCGACGTGCCGGTCGGGGTGCTGCTCTCGGGCGGCATCGACTCCTCGATCGTCGTCGCCCTGCTCGCCGAGATGGGCCAGAAGGACCTCAAGACCTTCTCGATCGGCTTCGAGTCCGAGGGCGGCGAGTCGGGCGACGAGTTCGACTACTCCGACCTCGTCGCGAAGACCTACGGCACCGACCACGTGAAGTTCACGGTGCCCAAGCACGAGACCGACGACGCCCTGGCCGGGGCGGTCGCGGCGATGGCCGAGCCGATGGTCAGCCACGACGTCGTGGCCTTCTACCTGCTCTCCCGCGAGGTCTCGAAGTCGATCAAGGTGGTGCAGTCGGGCCAGGGCGCGGACGAGATCCTCGGCGGCTACGACTGGTACCCGCCGCTGGCCGGCATCGCGCGCGACGCCGCGCTCGACTCGTACCAGAAGGCGTTCTTCGACCGCCCGCACTCCGAGGTCGCGCAGCTGCTCACGCCCGAGGCCCTCGTCGACGACGACGTCAGCCGCGCGTTCGTCGCCGAGCACTTCGGGCGGCCGGGGGCCGACTCCGCGGTGGACGCCGCGCTGCGCCTCGACACCACGATCATGCTCGTCGACGACCCCGTGAAGCGCGTCGACAACATGACCATGGCGTGGGGCCTCGAGGCGCGCGTGCCGTTCCTCGACCACGAGTTCGTCGAGACGATGGGCGCCTGCCCGCCGGAGTACAAGCTCGCGGACGGCGGCAAGGGCGTGCTCAAGGCCGCCGCGCGCGGAGTGCTGCCCGACGAGATCATCGACCGCAAGAAGGGCTACTTCCCGGTGCCGGCGATCCGCCAGCTCTCGGGCCCGGTCCTGGAGCGGGTGCGGGGCGCGCTGACCGACCCGGCCGCCACATCGCGGGGCCTGTTCCGGGCCGACGCGGTGGCGACGATGCTCGACGACCCGAACTCGGGGCGCACCAACCTCGGCGCCAATGCGTTGTGGCAGGTGGCCCTGCTCGAGATGTGGCTGCAGGAGCACGGCATCACGTAGCCACCGGCTGGGTACCGTGCCCCCGACGGTGAATCGTGGTCGACCGAAGGAGGACGCGGGCCGGTGGACGAGTGGATCAGCGCCACACGTTGCTGGTCGCCCAGCCCCTCCCCGGACGGCACCACGATCGCCTTCGTCTGGGACGGGGACGGTCGGCCGCAGGTGCGCATGCACCGCCGGGCCACCGGCGAGGAGTGGTCGCTCGACACGGGTGACGAGCTCGTCTCGACCGTGCGCTGGTCGCCGGACGGGCTGTGGCTGGCGGTCGAGACGGCGCCGGACGGCGGCGAGCGGAGCAACGTCTCCATCGTCCGCCCGGACGGCAGCGACCTGCGGCCGGTCCGTGGGGTCGGCGACGCCGACCGCGGCGCGGTGACCCTCGACCGCTTCACCCACACCGGCTCGGTGCTGGCGATCACCGAGTCCGACTACGAGACCACCACCGCCTGGCTGGTCGACGCCGAGTCCTCGCAGCGCCAGCGCGTGGGCTCCGGGCACGCCCTGCAGATCCTCGACGTGAGCCGCGACCGGCGCCGGGTGCTCCTGCGCCGCGGGCGGCGCGGGTCACGCCACGTCGGCATCGTCGACCTCGACGGCACCGAGGGCTGGCACGAGATCGACTCCGGGCGCGGCCCGGGCGGCCCGCCGGGCGCCGTCGAGCACCCGGTGGCGATCACCCGGGACTCCAGCGTGGTCGCCGGCCGGTTCTGCCCCGACGGCACCCAGATGTACCTGCTCACCGACGGCGGGCGCGAGCGCGCGGCGCTGGTGCGCGTCGACGTCGCGACCGACGCCCGGCCGATGACGCCCGAGGTGCTCGCCGAGCGCCTCGACGCCGAGCTCGAGCGCTTCGCCCTCACCGAGGACGCGGCGATCGCCGCGCTCGTGTGGAACGCCGAGGGGCGCAGCGAGGTCGACCTGCTCGACATCGCCTCCGGCAAGTGCAGCGCCTACGCCCCGCCCGGCGACGTCGTCACCAGCGCGGTCTTCAGCCACGACAGCGACTCGCTGGTGATGGGCATCCAGGCCCCCGAGGTGCCCGCGGCCGTGTGGTGCCACGAGCTCTCGTCGGACACCACCGCGCTGATCTGCCCGCAGGAGGAGCCGTCCTGGTCGCCGGGGCAGCTCGTGCACCCGACGCTCGAGGTCGTCACCACCCCCGACGGCCTGCGCCTGCCCGGGTGGCTCTACCGGCCGCGGGGCCAGTCGGGGCCGCTGCCCACGGTGATCTATCTGCACGGGGGGCCGGAGGCGCAGGAGCGCCCCGTGTTCACCCCGCTCTACCAGCACCTGCTCGCCCGGGGCATCGCCGTCTACGCCGCCAACGTGCGCGGCTCCTCGGGGTTCGGGCGCTCGTTCGTGAACGCCGACAACGGCGCGGGACGCTTCGCGGCGATCCGCGACGTCGCGACGTGCGCCGAGCACCTCGTCGACACCGGCGTCTCCGACCCCGAGCGGGTCGGCGTCATGGGCCGCTCCTACGGCGGCTACCTGACCCTCGCGGCGCTGGTGAACCACCCCGAGCTCTTCGCGGTCGGCATCGACGTGTGCGGCATGGCGGACTTCGAGACGTTCTTCGCGCGCACCGAGCCCTGGATCGCCGACGCCGCGGTCGGCGAGTACGGCCACCCGATCCACGACCGCAACCTGCTCCGCGAGCTCTCCCCCGTGCACCGCATGGAGCACCTGCGCGCTCCCCTACTGGTGGTCCACGGGAAGTTCGACACCAACGTCCCGGTGCACGAGGCCGAGCTCGCCGTCCACGGCGCCAAGGCCGCCGACGTGCCGGTGAGGTACCTGCTCTTCGACGACGAGGGCCACGAGATCCAGCGCACCGAGAACCGCGTGCGCTTCATCCACGAGTGCGTGGACTGGCTGGAGGAGCACTTCGGCTCCGCCTCGTGAGCGCTCGGCCCGCTACAGCTGGATGGACTTGACCTCGAGGAACTCCTCGAGCCCGTAGCGGCCCAGCTCGCGGCCGGTGCCCGACTGCTTGTAGCCGCCGAAGGGCGCCACTGGGTTGAACGCGCCGCCGTTGACGTCGACCTGCCCGGTCCGCATGCGCTTCGCGACCTCGACCCCGCGCTGCTGCGACCCGGCGAACACCGCGCCCGCGAGCCCGTAGACCGTGGCGTTGGCGATCTCGACGGCGTCGTCCTCGGTGTCGTACGGCATGACCGACAGCACGGGCCCGAAGATCTCCTCCTGGGCGATGCTCATGTCCGGGCGCACGCCGGAGAAGATCGTCGGCCGGACATAGGCGCCGCGCTCGAGCCCGTCGGGACGACCCGGGCCGCCGGCGGCGAGCTCGGCGCCCTCGGAGACCCCCGCGGTGATGTAGCCCTCGACGCGCTCGCGCTGGCGCTCCGAGGACATCGGGCCGATGCGGGTGGACTCCTCGGTCGGGTCGCCGACGGTGTACTTCGCCGACTGCTCCACGGCCATCTCGACGACCTGGTCGTGCAGCGACGCGGGCACGAGCAGCCGGGTCCACGCCGTGCAGGTCTGGCCGCCGTTGATGAAGCAGTTGCCCAGGCCGAGCTTGACGGCCTGGGTGAGGTCGGCGTCGTCGAGGACGATGTTGGCGGACTTGCCGCCGAGCTCCAGGGCCACGCGCTTGACCGTGGCCGCCGCGACCTCCTGCACCCGGCGCCCGGCGGGCACCGAGCCGGTGAACGACACCATGTCGACGCCCGGGTGTTTCGCCAGGGCCTCGCCGGCCTCGGGCCCGGTGCCGTGCACGACGTTGAAGACGCCGGCGGGCAGCCCGGCCTCGGCGGTGATCTGCGCGAGGATGCTCGCGGTCAGCGGCGCGACCTCGCTGGGCTTGAGCACGATCGTGCAGCCCGCGACCAGCGCCGGCGCGACCTTGGCGACCACCTGGTGCAGCGGGTAGTTCCAGGGCGTCACGGCCCCGACGACGCCGATCGGCTCGCGCACGACCAGCGAGTTGCCGATCTCCTCGGTCCACGGGAACGACTCGGCCAGCCCGGCGACGCCCTTGGACGTCGCCATCGGCATGCCGACCTGGACCGAGTTGGCGAACTTCGTCGGCGAGCCCATCTCCGCGGTGATCGACGCGGCGATCTCGGCGCTGCGGGCCTTGATGCCCTCGCGGATCGCGGTCACCGCCGCCACCCGGTCGGCGAGCGGCCGGGCCGCCCAGCCCGGGAAGGCGTGCCGGGCGGCGAGCACGGCGGCGTCGATCTCGGCCGCACCGCCCGCCGGGACCTCGGCGACGGTCTCCCCGGTCGCGGGGTTCACCACCGCGATCGACCCGGAGCCCCCCTGCCAGGCCCCGTCGATCCAGTGCCGCGCGAGGGTGTCCGTACCGGTCGTCATCTCGTGCCTCCGAGTCGGTGGGGTGCGCCCTCCACCCTGCCCGACGGGGCGACGTGGCCCCTGGTCTGCCCTACCGTGTGATGACGGACACAGGTGGAGGTTCCCCCATGCTCATCGACGAGATCCGACGGACGCCCGCGAAGGTCGTCACCGAGGAGCAGCGCGAGTCCTACTGGGAGAACGGCTACCTGCTGCTCGAACGGCTGATCCCCGAGGAGTGGCTGGTGCGCCTGCGGGCGGCCACGGACGAGATGGTCGAGCGCAGCCGCGCACTGACCGCCTCGGACCGCGTCTTCGACCTCGAGCCCGACCACACCGCCGACGCGCCGCGGCTGCGCCGGGTCACCAGCCCCGTCGACCAGCACCCGGACTACTGGGCCTACGCCCGGGACTCGCTGCTCGCCGACGTCGCGGCCGACCTCGTCGGGCCCGACGTCGCCTTCCACCACTCGAAGCTCAACTTCAAGTGGGCCCGGGGCGGCGCGGAGGTCAAGTGGCACCAGGACATCCAGTACTGGCCGCACACCAACTACACGCCACTGACCTTCGGGACGTACCTGTACGACTGCGGCATGGAGCAGGGGCCGCTCGGCGCCCTGCCCGGCAGCCACGACGGCCCGCTCTACGACCTCTACGGCGCCGACGGCGCGTGGGCGGGAGCGCTCTCGGCGCGCGACGCCGCCGGCCTCGACACCGCGCGGACCGCCTACCTGCCCGGCCCCGCCGGGTCGGTGACGATCCACAACTGCCGCACCGCGCACCACTCGGCGGCGAACGACTCGCCCATCGGCCGCCCGCTGCTGCTCAACGTCTACAAGGCGGCCGACGCCATGCCGTACACCGCGAACCCCCTGCCCTCGAGCCACGCCGAGGAGATCGTCCGCGGGCAGCGGGCGCGGTGGGCGCACCACGACCCGCGCCCGTGCCTCATCCCGCCGGACTGGTCCGGCGGCTACACGAGCCTGTTCGCGCTGCAGCAGAACGAGGCGCCGGCCTCGATGTGACCTGAGGGGTCAGTCGAACTGCAGCTCGGTGTCGCGCGTGCGCTTGAGCTCGTAGAAGTACTCGTAGCCCGCCAGGAGCTTGGCGCCATCGAAGATCTGGCCGGCCTGCTCGCCCTTGGGGATGCGGGTCATGACGGGGCCGAAGTAGGCCGAGCCGTCGACATGGATCACCGGGGTGCCGACGTCCATGCCTACCGGGTCCATGCCCTCATGGTGCGACGTCTTCAGCGCGTCGTCGTACTCGTCGGTGTGCGCGGCCTCCGCGAGCGAGGCGTCGAGCCCGACCTCCGAGAGCGCCTTCGCGATGACGTCGTCGAAGTCCTTGTTGCCGTTGTTGTGGATCTCCGTGCCCATCGCGGTGTAGAGCGGCGCGAGGACGTCGTCGCCCTTCTGCTGCGCCGCGGCGATGCACACGCGGACCGGGCCCCACGCCTTCTCCATCATCTCGGCGTACTCCTCGGGCAGGTCCCGGCCCTCGTTCAGGACCGCGAGGCTCATGACGTGCCAGTGCGTCTCGACGTCACGCACCTTCTCGACCTCGAGCATCCAGCGCGACGTGATCCACGCGAAGGGGCACAGCGGGTCGAACCAGAAGTCGACGCGGGTCTTCTCAGCCATGGCGATCGGGTTCCCCTTCCAGAAGGTCTCACCCGCGCAACCCCGGCGAGGGCCCGTGATGTTCCCGGTCGGTCGTAGGGTGGCGCCGTGGCTGCCCCGAACCTGACCCGCGACGACGCCATCGCACGCGCCGAGCTGCTCGACGTCGAGTCCTACGCCATCGACCTCGACCTCACCGACGGCGCCGGCGGGCCCGGCGAGTCGACGTTCCGGACGACGACGACGGTGCGGTTCACGGCTGCCGAGCCGGGCGCCTCGACCTGGATCGACATCGTGGCCGCCGGCGTCCGCTCGGCGACGCTCAACGGGCGCGAGCTCGACGTCGCCGACTACGACGAGGAGAAGGGCATCGCACTGCCCGACCTCGCCGCCGAGAACGAGCTCGTCGTCGACGCCGACGGCCGCTACATGAACACCGGCGAGGGCCTGCACCGCTTCGTCGACCAGGTCGACGGCAGCGTCTACCTCTACAGCCAGTTCGAGACCGCCGACGCCAAGCGGATGTTCGCCTGCTTCGACCAGCCCGACCTCAAGGCGACGATCACCGCGACGGTGACCGCGGCGCCGAGCTGGCAGGTGATCTCCAACGGCGCGACCGAGGCCGTCACCGACGCCGACCACGGCGCCAAGCGGCACGCCTTCGCCACGACGGCGCCGATCTCGACCTATCTCGTCGCGCTGATCGCCGGGCCCTACGCCCGCTGGGACGACACCTACACCGACGAGCACGGCACCATCCCGCTCGGCATCTTCTGCCGCGCGAGCCTCGCCGAGCACATGGACGCCGAGCGGCTGTTCACCGAGACCAAGCAGGGCTTCGGCTTCTACCACCGCAACTTCGGGGTGCCCTACCCCTTCGGGAAGTACGACCAGCTCTTCGTCCCCGAGTTCAACGCCGGCGCGATGGAGAACGTCGGCGCCGTGACGTTCCTCGAGGACTACGTCTTCCGCAGCCGCGTCACCCGCTACCTCTACGAGCGCCGCGCCGAGACCGTGCTGCACGAGATGGCGCACATGTGGTTCGGCGACCTCGTGACCATGCGCTGGTGGGACGACCTGTGGCTCAACGAGTCGTTCGCCACCTGGGCGAGCGTGGTCAGCCAGGCCGAGGCCACCGAGTACCGCAACGCGTGGACGACGTTCGCCAACGTCGAGAAGTCGTGGGCCTACCGCCAGGACCAGCTCCCCTCCACCCATCCCGTGGCCGCGGACATCCCCGACCTGCAGGCCGTCGAGGTGAACTTCGACGGCATCACCTACGCCAAGGGCGCGAGCGTCCTCAAGCAGCTGGTCAGCTACGTCGGGCAGGACGAGTTCCTGTCGGGGCTGCGGCTCTACTTCTCGCGCCACGCCTACGGCAACGCGACGTTCGACGACCTGCTCGGCGCCCTCACCGAGGCCTCCGGCCGCGACCTGTCGGGCTGGAGCGCGCAGTGGCTGCGCACGACGGGGCTCAACTCGCTCTCCCCCTCGTTCAGCGTGGGTCAGAACGGCAAGTACACCGCGTTCGAGGTCGTCCAGGGCGGCGCCCGGCCCGGCGCGGGCGAGCTGCGCACCCACCGGCTCGCGGTGGGGATCTACGGCGACAGCCAGGACGGGGACGAGCGGGGCTCCGGCAAGCTCGTCCGGCAGCACCGCGTGGAGCTCGACGTCTCCGGCGACCGCACCGAGGTGCCGGAGCTGGTCGGAGTCGACGCCGGCGCGCTGGTGCTGGTCAACGACGACGACCTCACCTACTGCACGATGCGTCTCGACGAGCGCTCGCTGACCACGCTGATCGACCGCATCGGCGACATCGCCGAGCCGCTGCCCCGCACCCTGTGCTGGTCGGCGGCCTGGGAGATGACCCGTGAGGCCGAGCTGCGCGCCCGCGACTTCGTCGCCCTCGTCACCGCGGGGCTCGCCGCCGAGTCCGAGGTCGGCGTGGTCCAGCGCCTCCTGCTGCAGGCCCAGACGGCGCTCGCCTCCTACGCCGAGCCGGGCTGGGCGGTCACCGAGGGGTGGCCGACGTTCGTGGCGCGCCTGCTCGAGCTGGCGCACGCCGACCCGGGCTCCGACCACCAGCTGGCGATCGTCAACGCGCTCGCCGGGTCGGTGCTCACGGGCGAGGCGATCGACACCATCGCCGGCTGGCGCTCGGGCGAGAAGCCGCTCGAGGGCCTCACCGTCGACACCGACCTGCGCTGGCGTCTCCTGCACGCGCTCGTCGCGCACGGTGCCGCGGGCGAGGCCGAGATCGAGGCCGAGTACGCGCTCGACAACACCGCCACCGGACGGCGGATGACCGAGCGCGCCCGCGCGCTGATCCCCACGCCGGAGGCCAAGGCCGAGGCGTGGCGCCGGGCCGTCGAGGACGACTCGCTCCCGAACGCGATCAACTCCGCGATCATCATGGGCTTCTCGCACCCGGCGCAGCAGGCCCTGCTCGTCGACTACGTGCCGCGCTACTTCGCGGCCGTCGACGACGTCTGGGCCCGCCGGTCCTCGGAGCAGGCGCAGCCCATGGTGCAGGGGCTGTTCCCGTCCTGGGCCGTCGAGCAGGCGACGGTCGAGCAGGCGGACGCCTGGCTCGAGGGCGACCACCCGTCGGCTCTGCGCCGTCTGGTCACCGAGGGACGCGCGGGCGTCGTGCGCGCCCTCGCCGCCCGGGAGTTCGACCGGGGCTGAGGCTCACCCGGACGACACGAACGCCCTGTCGGCGTTCGTGTCGTCCGCGGCGTCAGGAGTGCTGGTGGTGCGCCGCGCCCGCCTGGTCGGCGAGCATGGTGACACCCTCGACGATGCCGCCGACGAGGTCGGACTCCTTGAACGACGCGACCATGCTCATCACCGCGAGCTTGGCGCCGCGGTCGTCGATGCGGCGGCTGGACTCGGCACCGGTGACGACCTCGACGACGCGCTCGCCCGGTGACACGGCGACGACGACCGCCTCGGCCGCGCTGTCGCCGAGCGAGGCGTGGAGCTCCTCGGCCCGCTCGCGGGAGCGGGGGCCCAGGGCCCCGATCCAGAGCGTGAACAGCAGCCCGGTCTCGCGACCGGCGAGCGTGAGCGCCTCGTCGAGCCGCGAGAGCTGGGACGGCGAGAACGGGGTGCGCGAGTCCTCCGCGAGCACGTCGGTCGCCTCGGAGATGCGGCCGGACAGCGTCGCGACGCGCGCCTCCCCGTAGACGGGGTCCTCGAGCATCCCGGGCGCGCCGCTCTGCCGGGTGGTCTCGCCCGGCGCGTCCTGCCTGGCGGGGACGACCTCACCACGTGCCACGAGCGCCTCCTCGGGCGGTGTGCTCGGCGGCCGCCCCGGCGGGCACGGCCTCGACGGTCGGTGCGGGGACCCCGGAACCGCGGGGGTTGCCCATCCACCACAGCGGCTCGTGGTCCCACGCGTCGCCGGAGCGGTAGCGGGCGCCGCGCGTGGGACGGCGGACGAGCGTCAGGGCGGAGATCAGGCCGATCCCCCCGAGCGAGGTCACCCCGTAGAGCAGGAAGGTGGTCAGCGGGCTCACGCGGAGCACCGTAGTGGATCCGGCCCACGACGTCCCGTCGTAGGAGGCCCCGGGTCGCCTCACATCCCGGGCGGACGTCGCTGCGCCCACGGCCGCGCCACCTCGACCTCGGCGGCGAGGGCGAGCAGCACCGCCTCCTCGCCGCGCCGCCCGCGCAGCGAGACGCCGATCGGCAGGCCGTCCGACCAGGACAGCGGCAGGGAGATCGCGGGCTCGCCGGTGAGGTTGGCGATGGCGGTCCAGGGGGTGAACGCGATCTGGCGCGCGAAGTCGTCGGCCGGGTCGCCGCCGGCGGTGAACCACCCGACCGGGCGGGGCGGCAGCGCGACGGTCGGGGTCAGGACGGCGTCGTACGCCGTGCGCTCGGCCACCAGCGCGCGGGTCGACACCTGGAGGGTGTGCAGCGCCGCCATCGCCTCCCACCCGCCGACCTGGCGGCCGCGGGCTCGCAGGTGGCGGGTCAGGGGCTGCAGGCGGGGTTCGTCGGCGGGCGCGACGGGGTCGCCGAGCGAGAGCACCGTCCACAGCGTCAGGAACGCGGCGACCGCGTCGTCGGGCAGGCGCAGCGTCACCGGCTCGACGTGGTGGCCGAGCTCGGCGAGCAGGGCGGCCGTGTCCCCGGCGGCCCGGCGGCAGGCGGGGTCGACGACGGCACCGTCCAGCGGCGCGTCGACGGCCAGCGCGATCCGCAGCCGCTCCGGGGGTCGGGCCACGGCCCCCAGGAAGCCGCCGTCGGGCGGGGGCGCGGGGACGAAGGGTTCCCCGGGTGCGGACCTCGTCATCGCGTCGAGGAACGCGGCCGCATCGGCGACGGTGCGGGCGAGCGGACCGTGCACCGACAGCCCCGCCGGATCACCGCCCGCCGGGCCGGCCGGGACGCGCCCGCGGGTGGTCTTGAGCCCGACCAGCCCGCACACGGACGCCGGGATGCGCACCGAGCCGCCGCCGTCGCTGCCGTGCGCGACGGGCAGGATCCCCGCCGCCACCGCGGCGGCCGCCCCGCCGGACGACCCGCCCGCCGACCGCGTGGTGTCCCACGGCGTCACGGCCGGCAGCATGCCGGCGGGCTCGGTGTAGCAGGGCAGGCCGAACTCGGGGACCGCCGTCTTCCCGATGCTGATCGTGCCCGCGGCGCGCAGGAGGCCGACGACGTCGTCGTCGTGCGCGGGGACGTACCCGTCGTAGATCACCGAGCCGCGGGCCGTCGGCACGCCGGCGGTCGCGGTGAGGTCCTTGATCGCCGTCGGCACCCCGGCGAGCGGTCCGCCGCCGACGACACCGGCCCGGTCGAGCGCCCGCGCGGCGTCCCGGGCCCGCTCGGGTGCGAGCACCGCGAACGCCCCGAGCTCGGGGCCCAGGCGTTCGGCACGGGTGAGGGCCGCGTCGACGACGTCGAGCGCGGTCACGTCACCGTTGCGCACCGCCGCCGCGGTCTCGAGGGCGGTCAGCTCGTGGAGGTCGCTCACGGGTGCACCATCGTGCACGCAGGAGTCCACGAGGTGTCAGGCGGCCGTCTCCCCCAGGTACGGCAGCCAGAGCGGGTCGGCGTCGACGACGCTCGCGAGAAGGCGCCAGTGTCGGCCCCGCGGCGCGGTGGGCATGGTGCGCAGCGGCCAGCCGAGCTCGGCGAGCAGCTTGTCCGCCTTGCGGTGGTTGCACCGGGCGCAGCACGCGACGCAGTTCTCCCACGTGTGCGTGCCGCCCCGGCTGCGCGGGACGACGTGGTCGATGGTCTCCGCGCGCCCTCCGCAGTAGGCGCACCGGAAGCGGTCGCGGTGCATGAGCGCGGCGCGGGTCAGCGGCACCCGCGCGCGGTAGGGCACGCGCACGTAGGTGCGGAGCCGGATCACCGAGGGGACGTCGACCGAGCCGGTGGCCGAGTGCAGGACGAGCCCGGCGGCGTCGCCGTGGACCACCTCGGCCTTGCCGCAGACCAGCAGCACGATCGCGCGCCGGAGCGGCAGCGCGGTGAGCGGTTCGAAGGTGGCGTTGAGGAGGAGGACCCGGCGGCGACCCCAGGACGGCGCGGTGGGCGCGGTCGGCGTCGGGGAGAGCGGGGCCGGGAGCGAGGGAGCGAGGGAGAGCTCGGGGACGGGATCGGGAGGGTCGAACGCGCCGTACGGCGGCGTGGTGGGCGGGACCTCGCTGACCAGCGGAGTCACGCTGCCGGGTTGTCGTTCGTGCACACGACCACCTCCCGGGGAGTTGGCCCTATACGACCACACAACTCGCGCGATCGCACGCGTGTTCTGATCGCCTGCGCGGAGCGACCGGCGAGGGTCGGGGCTCGGGTGGGGCATGCCGGGGCGTGCTCTAGCGTCGGGGAACGTGACCGTGCCGCCGCCGACACCGCCACCGGCCCCGAGCAGCACCGCGCCGGCGCCGTCGGGCTTCCTGGACAACCCGCTCTCGAGCGTGATCCCGCCCGAGGCGCCCGCCTGCGCGGCGGACCAGGGCTCGCTGTGTGCGCGCGTCTACCGGCTCACGCAGACCGACTGGCTGTCCCGGTCCGCCGACGAGCTGTTCGCGCACGCCGTCGTCGTCCTCCTGATCATCGTCGTCGCGGTGATCCTGCGCCTCGCGGTGCACCGCGCGATCCACCGCCTGACCAGTGGCGCCGGCGAGGGGCGGGTCCCGACGCTGCTGCGTCCCCTGCGCGACCGCGCGGTGCGCACCCTGCGCGACGCCGCCCCGCTCATGGTCGAGCGCCGCACGCAGCGCGCCCAGGCGATCGGCTCCGTGTTGCGGTCGTTCTCGACGATCCTGATCTACGGCGTCGCGTTCGTGCTCATCCTGGGCGAGTTCGGGGTGAACCTCGCCCCGATCATCGCGTCGGCCGGGATCGTCGGCGTGGCCATCGGTTTCGGCGCCCAGAACCTCGTGCGCGACTTCCTGTCCGGCATCTTCATGATGCTCGAGGACCAGTACGGCGTCGGCGACGTCGTCGACCTGGGCGAGGCCACCGGCACCGTCGAGGCCGTCGGCCTGCGCGTCACGACGCTGCGGGACATCGCCGGCACCGTCTGGTACGTCCGCAACGGTGAGGTGCTGCGCGTCGGGAACTCCAGCCAGGGCTTCTCGGTGGCCGTCGTCGACATCCCCGTCGGGCACTCGGCGGACGTCGACGACGCCCTCGAGATCGCCGAGCGGGCCGCCAACGCCGAGTGCGCCGAGCCGAAGATCGCGAGCAAGGTGATCGCCCCGCCCGAGATGCTGGGCGTCCAGTCGGTCACCGCGGAGGGCGTCCTCATGCGCCTGACCATCCGCACCCGTCCCGGCGAGCAGTGGGCGGTGCAGCGCGCCGTGGCCGCCGAGGTCAAGAGCGCCCTCGACGACGCCGGGGTGCCGGCGCCGTACCCGTTCGGCGGCCGGCCCGGCGTCGCGGGCCCCGGGACCCCGGCGGTCTGACGGGCCGGGGCGGGATCTGGGACCGTGGTGGGGTGAGTGCACCGCAGGCCGGACGGCCCGAGACCTTCTACGACGCCGTGGGCGGGCACGAGACCTTCGTGGCGATCGTGCACCGCTTCTACGAGCAGGTCGCCGACGACCCTGTTCTGCGTCCCCTCTACCCCGAGGAGGACCTGGGCCCGGCCGAGGTCCGCCTGCTCATGTTCCTCGAGCAGTACTGGGGCGGGCCGCAGACCTACTCCCACCAGCGCGGACACCCGCGGCTGCGGATGCGGCACGGCCCGTTCGCCATCGGTCCCCTCGAGCGGGACGCCTGGCTGCGCTGCATGCGCGTCGCCGTGGACGAGGCGAACCTCCCCGAGGATCGGCGCCGGCAGATGTGGGAGTACTTCGAGATGGCCGCCACGAGCATGATGAACAAGACCTGGTGAGCGCCCGGGCCTGACGCCTGGTGGGATGGCCCGCATGGCCGAGAACCCGCTCCAGAACGTCTCCTTCCCGAGCAACGGACGGACCGCCCACGGGTACCTGGCCCTGCCCGAGTCCGGCTCCGGACCCGGCGTCGTGGTCATCCAGGAGTGGTGGGGCCTGACCAGCCACATCGCCGACGTGACCAACCGCCTCGCGGCCGAGGGCTTCGTCGCGCTGGCCCCCGACCTCTACGGCGGCACGACCACCCACGACTCCGACGAAGCGGGACGGCTCATGCAGGAGCTGCCCGTCGACCAGGCCGCGACCGACCTCGGCGGCGCCGTCGACTACCTGATCGAGCACGAGGCCGTCACCGGCGACAAGGTCGGCGCGGTCGGCTTCTGCA
Organism: Actinomycetospora sp. NBC_00405; assembly: GCF_036044095.1. Classification (NCBI taxonomy): domain Bacteria; kingdom Bacillati; phylum Actinomycetota; class Actinomycetes; order Pseudonocardiales; family Pseudonocardiaceae; genus Actinomycetospora; species Actinomycetospora sp. NBC_00405. Next base: position 17,118 of record NZ_CP107938.1, on the reverse strand, counting down.
TGGGCGGCGGGTTCGTGCTGGTCCTCGCCGCGCAGCAGGGCGACAAGATCGGTGCGGCGGTGCCGTTCTACGGCGTGCTGGGCGAGGACTACCCCAGCTTCGAGAACCTCTCCGCCCCGCTCCTCGGGCACTTCGGCGAGGAGGACGAGATGGCGCCGCCGGAGGCCGTCGAGGACCTCGCCGAGCGGATCGAGAAGGAGTCGGGGATCCGGCCGGACTTCCGCCTCTACCCGTCCGACCACGCCTTCTTCAACGACGAGAACCTGCTCGGCACCTACGACCCCGAGCAGGCCCTCAAGGCCTGGAGCGCCACGCGCGACTTCCTGCGCGCGAACCTCGGCTGACGTCAGCTCAGCAGGGCCAGCCGGGGTCGGCGGCGGCGCACGATGGCGCTGTCGCCGACCTCGACCCGCATCCACGCGTCGTCCTCGGACAGCGCGACGGTGAGCGCCGCGGGGTCCTCCGGCCAGCCCATCCCCGCCACCGCGACGAGGCAGCGCACGGGCACCCGCACCCCGCCGCCCTCCCACGCGGTGTCGTCGAGGCCGGCCTCGGTGATGCGGGCGACCAGGGCGTCGACCTCCTCCGCGGGGATCGACCCCACCGCCCGCCACGGCCCCTCGTCGGGCAGGTCGCCGCGCCAGCGCCCGTCGACGGCCGCCCCGGGATCGACCTGCGGGGCGTCGACGACGCTCAGCGCGGCGAGCAGGTCCGACCCCGTCACCGTGACGTCGCGCGGCTCCACCGACCCGCGGGTCCGGGCGGCGACGAGCACGTCGAACGGTGTGCCCGCCCACAGCGCCACCCCGTCGCCCGTGTCCCGCAGCCGCACCACGGCCGCCGGGTCGAGCCGCACCACGCGACCGACGACGTCGGCGAGCGCCGCCCGGTCCGCCGCCCCGGGGACCGCCAGGCTCACGAGTAGCTCGCGAGGAACTCCCGCTCCACCGAGGTCAGGCGTCGCGGCCGCTCGCTGGCGAGGTCGTAGGGCACGAGCTGGGTGGTCGCGGTGACCGCGGGCTTCGCGGCGTCCCAGCCGCCGTCGCCATCGGGCAGCAGGAGCCGGTAGGCGACGCGGAACGACGCCGCCCGCACGTCCTGCGCGGTCATCTCGACGCGCACCCCGGACGGTGACCACGTGATCGGGCGCTTGTAGGCCACGTCCAGGGCGGACACGAGCAGGCCGCCCTCGAAGTCCCCCACGCCGGCCTCGGTCGCGGCGTCGAACAACATGCCGGTGCGGGCGTCCTCGAGCAGCGTGACCACGCGGGCGTGGTTGACGTGCCCGTAGGCGTCCTGGTCCGACCATCGGACGGCCACGTCGTTGACGTACGGAGCCACGCGGTTGCTTCCTCCTGCGCTCGGACGGATCTTCTCAGCGAACCATGCTGCGCAGCTGGCGGGCGGCCACCGACACCGTGGCGAGGTCGGCCCGGCGCTCCTTCGCGATCTCGGCGAGCGCGGTGCGCGCGCGCACCAGCCGCGAGGCGTTGGCCTGCTCCCAGTGCTCGATCTTCTCGTCCACCGACTCCTCGGGGCCGGTGTCGGCCAGCACGTCGAGGGTGATCGCGCGCAACGACGCGTACAGCTCGTCGCGCAGGGAGAGCCTCGCCAGCGCGTTCCAGCGGTCGGAGCGGTCGAGCCCGGCCACGGCCGTGAGCAGCGCGTCCAGCCCGAGGTGCTCGGAGAGCGCGTAGTACAGCTCGGCGACGGCGAGCACCTCGTCGTCGGTGACCTCGCCGTCGGCGGCGAGCACCCCGCCCTGCTCCCGCTCGGCGATCTCGGTGATCTCGACGACGTCGAGCAGCCCGAACGCGGAAAGCCCGCCGAGGGCCCGCCGGGCGAGCTCGACCGGGGTGCCGGCGACGACGAAGTCCTGGGTGCGGGCGAACAGGCTCTCGGCCTCGCCCCCGCGCAGGAGGTCGGGGACGCGAGGCGCGAGCATCGCGAGCCACGGCTTGAACCGCTGGATCTCGGCGCCGACCGCGAGCGGCTGGGGCCGCTGCGTGAGGAACCAGCGCGCCGCGCGGTCGAGCTGGCGACGCGCGGCGAGGGTGATCCGGTCGGCGACGAAGGTCGGGAGCACGTGCTCGCCCGCGGCGAGGTCGGCGGCCAGGTCGTCGAGCCCGAACACCGAGGTGGCCACGTGGTAGGCCCGCACGGCGTCACCCGGAGACGCCGCGACCTCCTGGACGAGGCGGTGGACGTAGGTCAGTCCCCCGCCGTCGACGACGGTGTTCGCGAGCATGGTGGTGACGATCTGGCGGCGCAGCGGGTGCGCGGCGACGGCGTCCGGGTAGCGCTCGGCGAGCACCGGTGGGAAGTACGCCGGCAGCCGGCGGGCGAACACCTCGAGGTCGGGCAGCTCGGAGGCGGCGAGCGCGTCCGTGAGGTCGAGCTTCACGTGCGCCATCAGGGTGGACAGCTCGGGGCTGGTCAGCCCTCGGTCGTCGTTCCAGCGGGCCTCGAACTCCTCCTCGGAGGGGAGCACGTCCAGCTCGCGGTCCAGCCGCCCGCGGGCCTCCAGGTCGGCGACCAGGTCGCGGTGCACGTGGAGCATGCCGACCGCGTGCGCGCGCGACACCCCCAGCACCTCGTTCTGGGCGACGTTGTCGGCCAGCACGAGCCCGGCCACGTCCTCGGTCGTCGCGGCGATCTGCTCGTCACGGTCGGCCGGGGCGAGCTCGCCGCGCTCGACGAGCGAGTCCAGCAGGATCTTGATGTTGACCTCGTGGTCGGAGCAGTCGACGCCCGCGCTGTTGTCGATCGCGTCGGTGTTGACCTTGCCCCCGGCGCGGGCGTACTCGATACGACCGCGCTGGGTCAGGCCCAGGTTGCCGCCCTCGCCGACCACCGCGACCTGCAACTCGTCCCCGTCGACCCGCACCGCGTCGTTGCTCTTGTCGCCCACGTCGGCGTGCGTCTCGGTGGAGGCCTTGACGTAGGTGCCGATCCCGCCGTTCCACAGCAGGTCGGCGGGGGCCCGCAGGATCGCGCGGACCAGCGCCGGCGGGTCGAGCTTGCCCGGCTCGACGTCCAGGACCTCCGCCGCGCGGGCCGACACCGGGATCGCCTTCATGGTGCGCGGGAAGACCCCGCCGCCCTCGCTGATCAGCGATGTGTCGTAGTCGGCCCACGACGAGCGCGGCAGCTCGAAGAGCCGGCGACGCTCGGCGAACGAGACCGCCGGGTCCGGGTCGGGGTCGAGGAAGACGTGACGGTGGTCGAACGCGGCGACGATCTTCAGGTGCTCGGAGAGCAGCATGCCGTTGCCGAACACGTCGCCGGACATGTCGCCGACGCCGACGACGGTGATCTCGTCGCTCGCGACGTCGGTGCCGAGCTCACGGAAGTGCCGCCGCACGCTCTCCCACGCGCCGCGGGCCGTGATGCCCATGGCCTTGTGGTCGTAGCCCACCGAGCCGCCCGAGGCGAACGCGTCGCCCAGCCAGAACCCGTAGTCGGTGGCCACGGCGTTCGCGAGGTCGGAGAACGTGGCGGTGCCCTTGTCGGCGGCGACCACCAGGTAGGAGTCGTCGCCGTCGTAGCGCACCACGCCGTCCGGGGTGCGGATCGCCGACTGCGCCGCGTGCCCCTCCCGGTCGTCGACGAGGTCGAGCAGCCCCGAGACGAACATGCGGTAGCAGGCGACACCCTCGGCGCGGGCGGCATCGCGGTCGGTGGCCGCGTCGCCGGTCGGTGCGGGCGGCCGCTTGACAACGAACCCGCCCTTGGCGCCCACCGGGACGATCACCGCGTTCTTCACGGCCTGCGCCTTGACCAGGCCCAGGATCTCCGTGCGGTAGTCCTGCAGGCGGTCCGACCAGCGCAGACCCCCGCGCGCGATCGCCCCGAACCGCAGGTGCACGCCCTCGACGCGGTTGGAGTGCACGAACGTCTCGATGGCCGGCACCGGCTCGGGCACCCCGGGCACCTGCGCGGGGTCGAGCTTGAGGGCGAGGAACGGCCGCGGCGCGCCAGCCTCCATCCCTCCCTGGCCTGCGTTGCGCCGGAAGTAGTTGGTGCGCAGCGTCGCGCGCACGACGCCCAGCAGCGAGCGCAGGATGCGGTCGGCGTCGAGGCTCGTGACCTCGGCGATCGCGTCCGTCACCCGGCCGTCGACCTCGGCCACGCGCCGCTCGCGCTCGTCGTCGGACAGCGCCGGGTCGAACCGGGCCTCGAACAGCTCGACGAGCCCGACGGCGACGTCGCGGTGGGCGCCCACGACGTCGGTGATGTAGCTCTGCCCGTAGGCGCTGCCGACCTGGCGCAGGTACCGCGAGAACGCGCGCAGCACCGCTGCCTGGCGCCAGGAGAGCCCGGCGCGCAGCACCAGCGCGTTGAAGCCGTCGGCGCCGACGTGCCCGCTCCACACCGCGTCGAACGCCTCCGCGAAGCGCTCGGTGAGGTCGTGCTCGGTGCCCGGCGGCACCGTGTCGGTGTCGCCGAGGCGCAGGCCGAAGTCGTTGATCCAGCAGCTCACGCCGTCGCTGCGGGTGACGCCGTAGGGCCGCTCGTCGACGACGACGACACCCAGCGACTGCAGCGCCGGCAGCACCGACGAGAGCGTCGCGCGCCGGCCCGCGAGGTAGAGCTTGAGACGGCGGTCGCCGGCGTCGGGGTTCGTGGGGCGGTAGAGACGCACGGCGGTGTGGTGGCCGTCCCCGTCGGTGCCCTCCGGGGTGAGGCCGTCGAGGACCCGCAGGTCGAGGAGCCCGCGCTCGGGGCCGAAGTCCTCCTTGTAGGACTCCGCGAACGGCTCGCCGATGCTCGCGAGGACCGCGCGCTCCTCGCCGGTCGCGAGCTCGCGCAGACGGTCCGACCACGTGCGCGCGGCCTCGGCGAGCTCGTTCGTCAGCGCCTCGAGGTCGGGCGACACCGGCTCCTCGCGCCCGGTGTGCACCGTGACGTGCAGGAGCGCGAGCTGGTCCTCGGTGACCCGGGCGGTGTGCTCGAGGTCGGTGCCGCGGAGCTCGCGCATGAGCACGTCCTGCATCCGCATGCGCGTCGCCGTCGTGTACCGGTCGCGCGGCAGGTAGATCATGCACGAGAAGTAGCGGCCGTACGGGTCGCGGCGCAGGAACAGCCGGACCCGCCGCCGTTCGGCGAGGTCGAGCACACCGGTGGCCGTCGACTCCAGCGAGTCGCGGTCGGTGCACAGCAGCTCGGCCCGCGGGTAGGTCTGCAGCACCTCGAGCAGGCGCTGGCCCGACCACGAGTCGACCGGGAGCCCGGCCTCGGCCACGACCTCCTGCACGCGCCGCGACACCACGGGAATGCCGAGCACGTCGGCGTGCCGGGCGGCGACGGTGAGGATCCCGAGGAAGCGGTGCTCCCCGACGAGGCGGCCCTCCTCGTCGTGGATGCTCACGCCCACGTAGAGCGGGTGCTCCGGGCGGTGCACGGTCGACCGGGCGCTGGCCCGGGTGAGCACGAGCAGCTTGCGCGGCGCGGCGTCGGCGGCGACACCCGCGGGGCGCACGCTGTCCGGGCTGGCGGTCAGCGTGCGCGCGACGAGGCTGTCGCGGCGCAGCACACCCAGCCCGGTGGCGAGGACGCCCCGCAGGGCCGGCCCCTCCGGGGTGTCGATCAGCTCCTGGCGCCGGTAGCCGAGCAGGATCAGGTTGCCCTGCGCGAACCAGCGCAGGAGGGCGACGGTGTCGGCCGTGTCCGCGCCGCCGCCGGCCGCGGCGAGCTCGTCGGCCAGGGCGCGCGCGGTGGACACCATGCGGTCGCCGTCCTCGACGACCTCGCGCACGTCGGTGAGCACGCCCGAGAGGCGGGCGTGCAGGTCGGCCGCCAGGTCGCGCGCCGGGTCCGAGCCGGGCAGGTCGCCGAGCTCGATGTTCATCCACGACTCGGCGACCGTGCCCGGCGGCGGTGCCGCGGGGTCGGCGAGCGGGAGGATGTCCAGCAGCTCGCCGCGCACGTCCCGGCGCACCACGATCACCGGGTGCACGACGCGGTGCACGCTCGCGCCGGTCCGGTCGATCTCGGCGAGCACCGAGTCGATGAGGAACGGCATGTCGTCGGTGACGACGAGCACCGAGATGCGCCCCGCGGCGCCCGGGGTGTCGAGCACCGCGGTCACCGGCTTGCCCGGCACCCGCAGGCGGGCGAGGCTGCGGTGCGCGCGCACGGTCGCCAGGGCGTCCGCCGGCTCGGGGACGAGCTCGCTGTCGGGCACCCGGGCGAAGTAGGTGATCGCGAGCTCGCCGAGCTCACTGTCCGGCGGGTCCTGGTCGGCGGCGACCGCCCGCAGCACCTCCCGCACGCCGGGCCAGGAGCCCGCCGTCCCGTCCCGGGCGGCGTCACGGCTGGTGGTCGTCGTCATGGCGTGCTCACACACCTCGCACGTCGGTGGGCGGAGGTTGCCCCGGTGCGCCGCTCGCGGCACGACCGAGGGGTCACGCGAGCCACCCTAACGACGCCCCGGGGCGCCGAGCCGGGGCTCGAGGAAGGCCCGGCGTCCGCCCGGTGGCCGGTCACCGGCGCGCCCGTCGGTCGTCGGCGGCGTCCGGCCCGGGGCCGGCGGAGTGGTAGGCGTCCATGGCGTCGGCGAGCAGATCGGCCAGCCGCGGGCCGGAGTCGTCCGCGCCGCGCGCCGACGGCACGCCGTTGCGCGAGCCCGGCGGCCCGGCGTTCCGGGACGGGGTGGCCGAGGTCGGGGTGTCGTGCGTGGCGCCGGTGCCCGTCGAGGTCCGGGGCGCGGCGGCAGGCCCGGCCGGACGGGCGCCGGGGGCGCTCGGCGTGACGGCCGTGTGGCCGTTGGTCCCGTTCAGCGGCTTCGGCGAGCCGTTCGTGAGGCCGCCCCCGAGCGGCACCCCGGCGTCCTCGTACTCGCTGAGGAGGTCGACCAGGGTGAGCGCCAGCTCCCGTGCCAGCTCGTCGTCGGCACCTCCCGGCCCGGCGCCGGGCCCGGTGGTGACGCCCTGGCCGAGAGCGTTCCGACCCAGGGGGCTGCGACCGTCCACACCGCGGGCGCCCTGGCCGTTCCGGCCGTTCGTGCCTGCGTGGCCGGCACCCGGTTGCGCGGTGGCGGTCACCGGGTCCGGGTCGTCGAGGGCGTCACGCCGCCGGCGCCCGGACCGCTCCCGGTCCTCGTCCCGCGTCCCGGTGGTGGGCCGCTCGAGGCCGAGCGGATCGCTGTCGTCGGGGGTCGCCGCCCCCCGGCCGGTGTCCCCGTGTCCACGATCCGCGAGGGGATCGGTCCCGCCCTCGTCGGCCCGCCGGTGGGTCGACCCGTGCTCGTCGTCCCAGGAGCCGAGGGGGTCGTCGCGCCGGTCGTCGGAGCGGGAGGACCAGGGCACGTCGTCACGACGGGGCAGGATCGACTCCGGCGCCTCCCACCGCGCGTGGGCCCGGGCGAGCCGCCGGCTCCGGGCGGCCGCGGGGTCGTCGTCGCCCGGGCCGTCGTCGCTCCGGGTGCCGTCACCGGGGGTGTCGTCGCCGGGGGTGTCGTCCTGAGGGGCATCGGTCAGTGCCTCGGCGGGGCCGTACTCCGGCGGCTCGGTGTCGGTCGCTGCCGGCTCGGCGGTGGCGGACGCGGTCGAGAAGGCGACGAACTCGCCGCGGGCAGCGGCCAGCGCGGCGGCCAGCAGGTCGCCCGGGTCGCCCTCCTCGCGGTAGCGGTTCCGGCGGCGGCGCGGCTCGGCGGCCGGTTCCGTGGCCTGCTCCGACAGGTCGGGGACGGCGTCGCTCCCTGGCACCGACTCCTCGGGCTCCCCCGGCTCCGCGCTTGTCGGAGGGCCGTCGAGCGCGAACGCCTGGGCGGGTTCCGAGACCACCGGGGACGGTGCGTCGGTGGCGATCTCGGCAGGGCCCGCACCGCCGGTGACCAGCGCCCAGGCGCCGTCGGCGTCCTCGCCGGTGGCCCGGTCCGGGGAGTCCCCGGTGGCCGCGGGGATCCGGTCCTCGTCGCGGGAGAGCACGGCCGCCAGCGCGACACGGGCCCGCGTGACCTCCTCGTGCGCCGCCTCCAGGTGGGGGCGGGCGCGACGGAGCTCCTCCAACGCCAGACGGGCGTCGCCACGTCCCTCGGCCACGGCGGCGAGCACCTCGACCGCGACGGCGACCTGCGCCTCGTGGCCCCGCGCCGCCAGGTCCGTCTCCGCCTCACGCGCCAGGCGCTCCGCGGTCTCGAACTCGCCGGCCGGCAGGTGCACGTGCTGCGCCAGCACACATCGCAGGCGACCCAGCGCCAGCGAGGTCGTCGCCTGGGGCGTGTCCGCCAGCGCCGGCGTCCCCGCCTCGCGGGCCTCGTCGCGACGGCCGAGCCCGGTGAGGAGCTCGACGCGGTCCGCGAACAGCAGGGCGGCCTGGCGCCCCCCGTCGGCGACGTTCGCGTCCGACACCGCGACACGGAGGACCTCGAGCGCCCCGGAGGTGTCCCCCGCGTACCGCCGAGCCTCCGCCCGGGCGCGCCGCATCGCGAGGCGCCGGGCGTCGTCCGCGGTGTCGCCCACGAGGTCGTCGACCTGACGTCCGGCCGCGTCCACCCCGGCGACGTCACCCCGGGTCGCCCGCGCCGCCGCCCACGCGACCAGGGCCTCCGCGCGCACCACCGGCGGCAGCACACGTCCGGCGGCGAGCGGCTCGAGCAACCTCTCCGCGGCGTCGGTGTCGCCACACCGCAGGGCCGCGAGGGAGAGCTCGCACCGCAGGGTCCCGGCGTCGGCGATGCGGCCCTCGCGCTCGGCCGCTCGGAGGTGAGGAAGGGCGCGCACGATCAGCTCGGCACCCCGGTCGGACTGTCCGAGTGCGAGGACCGTCGACCGCTCGGCCGCGGTCCGGGCGCTCGTGTCCGCGCCGGCCACCCGGGCGACGTGCTCGGCCAGGGCGACGCTGAGCTGCGGATCCGTCCACCGCAGGCCCTCCGCGACCGCGAGGATCGCGCTCGCGCTGAGCCCTGGGACACCGGGCTGCCCGGCCGGCACCTCCACCTCGGGGAGTCCCTCAGTCCCGGGTCAGCTTGCGGTGCGTCACGCGGTGCGGGCGGGCGGCGTCCGGGCCGAGGCGCTCGACCTTGTTCTGCTCGTAGTCGGCGAAGTTGCCCTCGAACCAGAACCACGAGGCAGGGTGATCGTCGGTGCCCTCCCACGCCAGGATGTGGGTGCAGACGCGGTCGAGGAACCAGCGATCGTGGGAGACCACCACGGCGCAGCCCGGGAAGTTCTCCAGCGCGTTCTCGAGCGAGGACAGCGTCTCGACGTCGAGGTCGTTGGTCGGCTCGTCGAGGAGCAGGAGGTTCCCGCCCTGCTTGAGCGTCATCGCCAGGTTGAGACGGTTCCGTTCCCCGCCGGAGAGGACGTTCACCGGCTTCTGCTGGTCCGGCCCCTTGAATCCGAACGCCGAGATGTACGCGCGGGACGGCATCTCGACGTTGCCGACCTGGATGAAGTCGAGCCCGTCGGACACGACCTTCCAGACGTTGTCGGTCCCGGAGAGGCCTTCACGTCCCTGGTCGACGTAGGAGAGCTTGACCGTGTCGCCGACCCGCACCTCGCCCGAATCCGGCTTCTCGAGCCCGACGATCGTCTTGAACAGCGTCGTCTTGCCGACACCGTTCGGCCCGATGACGCCGATGATGCCGTTCGGCGGCAGCGAGAACGACAGGTCCTTGATGAGCAGGCGGTCGTCGAAACCCTTGTCGAGGTGGCTCACCTCGACCACCACGTTGCCCAGACGCGGGCCCGGCGGAATCTGGATCTCCTCGAAGTCGAGCTTCCGGGTCTTCTCCGCCTCGGCCGCCATCTCCTCGTAGCGGGCCAGACGCGACTTGCTCTTGGCCTGCCGCGCCTTTGCCCCCGAACGCACCCAGGCAAGCTCGTCCTTGAGGCGCTTCTGCAGCTTGGAGTCCTTGCGCCCCTGGACCGCGATGCGGTCGGCCTTCTTCTCGAGGTAGACCGAGTAGTTGCCCTCGTAGCCGATCGCCCGCCCACGGTCGAGCTCCAGGATCCAGCCCGCGACGTTGTCGAGGAAGTACCGGTCGTGGGTGACGGCGAGGACCGCACCCTCGTAGTTGGCGAGGTGCTGCTCGAGCCACTGGACGCTCTCGGCGTCGAGGTGGTTGGTGGGCTCGTCGAGCAGCAGCAGGTCCGGCTTGCTCAGCAGGAGCTTGCAGAGCGCCACGCGCCGGCGCTCGCCGCCGGAGAGGTGCGTGACCGGGGAGTCGCCCGGCGGGCACCGGAGGGCGTCCATCGCCTGCTGCAACTGGGAGTCGAGGTCCCACGCGTCGGCGTTGTCGAGGTCCTCCTGGAGGGCACCCATCTCCTCCATGAGCTCGTCCGAGTAGTCGGTGGCCATGAGCTCGGCGATCTCGTTGTAGCGGGCGAGCTTGGTGGCCACGTCACCCGCGCCCTCCTGCACGTTGCCGAGGACCGTCTTCTCCTCGTTCAGCGGCGGCTCCTGCTGGAGGATGCCGACGCTCGCGCCCGGGGCGGCGAACGCCTCGCCGTTGTTCGGCTGGTCGAGTCCCGCCATGATCTTCAGAACGCTCGACTTGCCCGCCCCGTTGGGGCCGACGACACCGATCTTCGCGCCGGGGAGGAAGTTCAGCGTGACGTCGTCGAGGACCACCTTGTCCCCGTGGGCCTTGCGAACCTTCTTCATGGTGTAGATGAACTCAGCCACGCCTCCGATGGTAGTTCCCACCGCTCGGCGTCCACCGGCCCCGGGGCCGTTCAGGCGCTCGCGCGCGACGAGCCGGAACGCCGCCGGTCACCCGGCGTGATACCGGTGACCGTCGCCCCCTCCGACTGCGGTCCGTCGACCACCGACGCGACCTCCGGGGCGTCCTCGGTGACCAGGGTCGGCTCGCTGCTCGGCACCGTGGCGAACGCGGGGACGACGTCGGACGTCCCCTCTCCGAGCCCCGCCGGTCCCGCGAGCCCGTCGTCGCCCTCGGTCACCGCCCCCTCGGCAGCCTGGGCGCCGTCAGGGCGACGGCGGTGGACGTCCGCGGTGCAGCGTGCGAGGTCCGGCCCGACCGCCACGGCGCTGATCTCGGTCATGTAGCGCCGCACGCCCTCCGCCTCGTACTCGCGCACCGAGAGGCGCCCGGTGACGATCACCGGATCGCCCTTCGTCAGGCAGCGCGCACCGTCGGCCAGCCGCCGCCAGCAGTTGACCGACGCGGTGAATCGGTCGCCGTCGACCCAGGACTCCGACGCCTTGTCCCAGCGACGCTCCGAGCTCGCGACCCGGAAGGTCACGAGCATGTGCTCCAGGTTGGCACCCACCCGCCGTGCGATCACGTCGCCCGCGACGTTCCCCGTCACGGTCACCATCGTCTCGTTCACGTCGAACTCCGCTCGTCCTGTCCGGGGCCGGGACGATTCCCTGCCCGCACGACGCAGCATCACGCCGCCGGCGCGTGCGACGGGAGCACGGACCGCCAGCCTGGGGACGAGAGCGAGGGGTGTGGACGGACCGACGTCGTGGTGAGCCGTCGAATGGTCCGGACGGCCTCGACAGCGCCTGCGGACAGACGATGGGACACGGGCCGGGAATCGACAGGTCCTGGGCGCGCGAAAAAGGGGCGGGGGCTCCTGGTGGAGTCCTCGCCCCTTTTTTTTGTGGGGTGGTGATGTGTGTGGGGGTGGTCGGGTGTTCCGGCGGTGTCCTACTCTCCCACGACCTGTCGGTCGCAGTACCATCGGCGCTGGAGGGCTTAGCTTCCGGGTTCGGGATGGGTCCGGGCGTTTCCCCTCCGCTGTGACCACCGGAACACCCCACCACCCCCACGAGCCGGTTGCCCGGTTGTGGGGTGGGGTGTGTGGTCGCTGGGATATGCACAGTGGACGCGAACAGTTTGTTCGTTACGCAGTTGTTTGCCGTGTTCACACACAAGCTCGTCGTGATTGCTTGACGTGTGTGTGGGCAAGTCCTCGGCCTATTAGTACCAGTCCACTGAACGCCTTGCGGCGATTACATGTCTGGCCTATCAACCCACTGGTCTGGTGGGGGCCTTAACCCTCGAAGGGGTGGGAGACCTCATCTTGGAACAGGCTTCCCGCTTAGATGCCTTCAGCGGTTATCCTTTCCGAACGTAGCCAACCAGCCGTGCCCCTGGCGGGACAACTGGCACACCAGAGGTTCGTCCGTCCCGGTCCTCTCGTACTAGGGACAGCCTTCCTCAAGTCTCCTGCGCGCGCGGCGGATAGGGACCGAACTGTCTCACGACGTTCTAAACCCAGCTCGCGTACCGCTTTAATGGGCGAACAGCCCAACCCTTGGGACCTACTCCAGCCCCAGGATGCGACGAGCCGACATCGAGGTGCCAAACCATGCCGTCGATATGGACTCTTGGGCAAGATCAGCCTGTTATCCCCGGGGTACCTTTTATCCGTTGAGCGACACCCCAACCACGTGGTGGTGCCGGATCACTAGTCCCGACTTTCGTCCCTGCTCGACCCGTCGGTCTCACAGTCAAGCTCCCTTGTGCACTTGCACTCGACACCTGGTTGCCGACCAGGCTGAGGGAACCTTTGGGCGCCTCCGTTACCCTTTGGGAGGCAACCGCCCCAGTTAAACTACCCACCAGGCACTGTCCCTGGACCAGATCATGGTCCGAGGTTAGATGCCCAATTCGACCAGAGTGGTATTTCAACGTTGACTCCACGATCACTGGCGTGACCGCTTCCCAGTCTCCCACCTATCCTACACAAGCCGAACCGAGCACCAATACCAAGCTGTAGTGAAGGTCCCGGGGTCTTTCCGTCCTGCCGCGCGTAACGAGCATCTTTACTCGTAGTGCAATTTCGCCGAGTCTGTGGTCGAGACAGCGGGGAAGTCGTTACGCCATTCGTGCAGGTCGGAACTTACCCGACAAGGAATTTCGCTACCTTAGGATGGTTATAGTTACCACCGCCGTTTACTGGCGCTTAAGTTCTCAGCTTCACCCCGGAGGGTTAACCGGTCCCCTTAACGTTCCAGCACCGGGCAGGCGTCAGTCCGTATACATCGTCTTGCGACTTCGCACGGACCTGTGTTTTTAGTAAACAGTCGCTTCCCCCTGGTCTCTGCGGCCCCACCCCGCTAACCCGCAAGGGGTTTCACGGGACAGGGCCCCCCTTCTCCCGAAGTTACGGGGGCATTTTGCCGAATTCCTTGACCACAGTTCGCTCGAACGCCTCGGTATTCTCTACCTGACCACCTGTGTTGGTTTGGGGTACGGGTCGCGTAGGAACTCGCTAGAGGCTTTTCTCGGCAGCATGGGATCACTCTACTTCGCCTCAAACGGCTATGCGTCACGTCTCAGCCTCATGGTGAACGGATTTGCCTGTCCACCGGCCTACACGCTTGCACCAGCACTACCACTAGCTGGCGGAGCTGCCCTCCTGCGTCACCCCATCGCTTGGCTACTACCAGGCGGGGTCCCGCGCTCCCCTCGAGGTGCTCCCGAAGGAGACACCCGAGGTTCGGGCGGTTAGCACACCTGGATTCGCCAGGGACGCGCCTACACGAGCACGGGAATATCAACCCGTTGTCCATCGACTACGCCTGTCGGCCTCGCCTTAGGTCCCGGCTCACCCTGGGCGGAAAAACCTGGCCCAGGAACCCTTGGTCATCCGGCGGCAGAGTTTCTCACTCTGCTATCGCTACTCATGCCTGCATTCTCACTCACACGGGCTCCACGACTGGATCACTCCGCCGCTTCACCGCCCGCATGACGCTCCCCTACCCAACACCACCACCAGCTACGCCATCAAGGGCAAGCAGTGTTCACGCGGTGTTGCCGCGGCTTCGGCGGTGCGCTTGAGCCCCGCTACATTGTCGGCGCAGGACCACTTGACCAGTGAGCTATTACGCACTCTTTCAAGGATGGCTGCTTCTAAGCCAACCTCCTGGTTGTCTGGGCGATCCCACATCCTTTCCCACTTAGCGCACGCTTAGGGGCCTTAGCCGGCGATCTGGGCTGTTTCCCTCTCGACTACGAACCTTATCGCCCGCAGTCTCACTGCCGCGCTCTCGCTCACCGGCATTCGGAGTTTGGCTGACTTCAGTAAGCTTGTAGGCCCCCTAGGCCAACCAGTGCTCTACCTCCGGTGAGTACCACGCGACGCTGCACCTAAATGCATTTCGGGGAGAACCAGCTATCACGGAGTTTGATTGGCCTTTCACCCCTACCCACAGCTCATCCCCCAGGTTTTCAACCCTGGTGGGTTCGGGCCTCCACGCCGTCTTACCGGCGCTTCACCCTGGCCATGGGTAGATCACTCCGCTTCGGGTCTAGAGCACGCGACTGAATCGCCCTGTTCGGACTCGCTTTCGCTACGGCTACCCCTCAACGGGTTAACCTCGCCACGTACCACTAACTCGCAGGCTCATTCTTCAAAAGGCACGCCATCACCCCGCAAGGCTCTGACGGCTTGTAGGCACACGGTTTCAGGTACTGTTTCACTCCCCTCCCGGGGTACTTTTCACCTTTCCCTCACGGTACTCGTCCGCTATCGGTCATCAGGGAGTATTTAGGCTTACCGGGTGGTCCCGGCAGATTCACAGCGAATTTCACGGGCTCGCTGCTACTCGGGGACACCGCAACGGGAGAACGCAGTGTTTTCGTCTACGGGGGTCTCACCCTCTACGCCGACGCGTCCCAACGCCTTCGACTAACACCACGAACACCCGCACCAGGACGGCAGCCCTGATACGCGGAACCCCACAACACCCCACCAGCAACGCCTGCCGGCTCTCACACTGGCGGGGTTTAGCCTCTTCCGCTTTCGCTCGCCACTACTCACGGAATCACTCTTGTTTTCTTCTCCTGCGGGTACTGAGATGTTTCACTTCCCCGCGTTCCCTCCCACCGTCCTATACATTCAGACGGCGGTGACACCCCATGACGGGTGCCGGGTTACCCCATTCGGACACCCTCGGATCAAAGCTCGGTTGACAGCTCCCCGAGGACTATCGCGGCCTCCCACGTCCTTCATCGGCTCCTGATGCCCAGGCATCCACCGTGCGCCCTTAACAACTTGACCAACACACACATCAAGAAATCACGACACAAATGTGCACAGAAACAAAAGATGCTCGCGTCCACTGTACAATTCTCAACGACCACACGAACCGCCACCCGACAACCCCCACAGGGGAAGCAGGTGAACGATCGCCCCTCGAGACAACAACAAAGCCCCCCACAGGGGGCCGGGTCGTCCTCTCAGGACCCAACAGTGTGCTGCCCAACCCGAAGGTCGGGAGTTTGGTGATTCCACATTTCTCGAGCAACCCCCTCCCACCCCCGACCACGGAGTCCGAAGACTCCCGAGCTCGGGGAGGTACTGAGGCCCTCCACCACCAGCCACAGCGCGCACAGAACACTCGCCTGTGAACACGCCGGCTGATGGTGTTCGGTGAAGCTCCTTAGAAAGGAGGTGATCCAGCCGCACCTTCCGGTACGGCTACCTTGTTACGACTTCGTCCCAATCGCCAGTCCCACCTTCGACCGCTCCCCCCCTTGCGGGTTGGGCCACGGGCTTCGGGTGTTACCGACTTTCGTGACGTGACGGGCGGTGTGTACAAGGCCCGGGAACGTATTCACCGCAGCGTTGCTGATCTGCGATTACTAGCGACTCCGACTTCACGGGGTCGAGTTGCAGACCCCGATCCGAACTGAGACCGGCTTTACGAGATTCGCTCCACCTCACGGCTTCGCAGCCCTCTGTACCGGCCATTGTAGCATGTGTGAAGCCCTGGACATAAGGGGCATGATGACTTGACGTCATCCCCACCTTCCTCCGAGTTGACCCCGGCAGTCTCCCATGAGTCCCCGGCATCACCCGCTGGCAACATAGGACAAGGGTTGCGCTCGTTGCGGGACTTAACCCAACATCTCACGACACGAGCTGACGACAGCCATGCACCACCTGCACACCAGCCACAAGGGAACGCCCATCTCTGGACGCGTCTGGTGCATGTCAAACCCAGGTAAGGTTCTTCGCGTTGCATCGAATTAATCCACATGCTCCGCCGCTTGTGCGGGCCCCCGTCAATTCCTTTGAGTTTTAGCCTTGCGGCCGTACTCCCCAGGCGGGGCGCTTAATGCGTTAGCTGCGGCACGGAACCCGTGGAATGGACCCCACACCTAGCGCCCAACGTTTACGGCATGGACTACCAGGGTATCTAATCCTGTTCGCTACCCATGCTTTCGCTCCTCAGCGTCAGTATCGGCCCAGAGACCCGCCTTCGCCACCGGTGTTCCTCCTGATATCTGCGCATTTCACCGCTACACCAGGAATTCCAGTCTCCCCTGCCGAACTCTAGTGATGCCCGTATCGACCGCACGCCCAGAGTTAAGCCCCAGGTTTTCACGGCCGACGTGACACACCGCCTACGAGCTCTTTACGCCCAATAATTCCGGACAACGCTCGCACCCTACGTATTACCGCGGCTGCTGGCACGTAGTTGGCCGGTGCTTCTTCTCGACCTACCGTCACCCCACCCAGAAGATGGAGCTTCGTCGATCGCGAAAGAGGTTTACAACCCGAAGGCCGTCATCCCTCACGCGGCGTTGCTGCGTCAGGCTTCCGCCCATTGCGCAAGATTCCCCACTGCTGCCTCCCGTAGGAGTCTGGGCCGTGTCTCAGTCCCAGTGTGGCCGATCACCCTCTCAGGCCGGCTATCCGTCGTCGCCTTGGTAGGCCATCACCCCACCAACAAGCTGATAGACCGCGGGCCCATCCCCCACCGAAAAAACTTTCCACCAAGAAACATGCGCTTCAAGGTCATATCCGGTATTAGACCCAGTTTCCCGGGCTTATCCCGAAGTGGAGGGCAGGTCACCCACGTGTTACTCACCCGTTCGCCGCTCGTGTACCCCGAAGGGCCTTACCGCTCGACTTGCATGTGTTAAGCACGCCGCCAGCGTTCGTCCTGAGCCAGGATCAAACTCTCCAACAAAAAACATTGGAACAAAACAGTCCCAGCAAAAAGCACCCAGCCCCACTGGCAAACAAGACCAGGTGCACCCAAAGAAACCCACGACACCCGAAAACAAACCCCGGATGCCGACGGGAAAAACCCACCAAACATTCAGCACACTGTTGAGTTCTCAAAGGACAACCACACCACCGTACAAGCCGACCCACAGGGCCAGACCTTCCGGAAGGCGACCTT